>NZ_CP046673.1:0-5163174 GCF_013458095.1 Citrobacter sp. 172116965
ACTCATTAATTTTTTCAATATGCGCGCTAAAACCTGCAGCACTTCTCCAGGATCGTTTACACTTAGCCGATTCTGGATCATCCTGTGGATAAATCGGGAAGAATCTGTGAGAAACAGAAGATCTCTTTCTCAGTTTACGCTATGATCCGCGGTCCTGATCGTTTCAATGGATCCTGATCGGGTAAAAATTGCAGATAGCAATTCGCACGTCACCCTTTGCATAGGGTCTTGTCGATGTGCGTCAACAATCATGAATGTTTCAGCCTTTGTCATTTATCGACTTTTGTTCGAGTGGAGTCCGCCGTGTCACTTTCGCTTTGGCAGCAGTGTCTTGCCCGATTGCAGGATGAGTTACCAGCCACAGAGTTCAGTATGTGGATACGCCCGTTGCAGGCGGAACTGAGCGATAACACGCTGGCTTTGTATGCGCCAAACCGTTTCGTGCTTGATTGGGTAAGGGATAAATACCTTAATAATATTAATGGATTACTCAATAACTTCTGTGGAGCGGATGCCCCGCAGCTGCGCTTTGAAGTCGGTACTAAACCCGTCACGCAAACGCTGAAAACGCCGGTGAACAACGTTGTTGCGCCCGCCTACGTGGCTCAGCAAGTGCAACCGCAACGTGCCGCTCCGGCGGCGCGCTCAGGCTGGGATAACGTCCCGGCACCGGCAGAACCTACCTATCGTTCTAACGTCAACGTCAAACACACGTTTGATAACTTCGTTGAAGGTAAATCTAACCAACTGGCGCGCGCGGCGGCACGTCAGGTGGCGGACAATCCTGGCGGTGCCTACAATCCGTTATTTCTTTATGGCGGTACGGGTCTGGGTAAAACCCACCTGCTGCACGCTGTCGGTAACGGTATTATGGCGCGTAAGCCAAACGCGAAAGTGGTGTATATGCACTCCGAACGTTTTGTGCAGGACATGGTTAAGGCCCTGCAAAACAACGCGATCGAAGAGTTTAAACGCTACTACCGTTCCGTGGATGCGTTGCTGATTGACGATATCCAATTCTTCGCGAATAAAGAACGATCGCAGGAAGAGTTTTTCCACACCTTTAACGCCCTGCTGGAAGGCAATCAGCAGATCATCCTGACTTCGGATCGCTATCCGAAAGAGATCAACGGCGTTGAAGATCGTCTGAAATCCCGCTTCGGCTGGGGACTGACTGTTGCGATCGAGCCGCCTGAGCTGGAAACGCGCGTCGCGATCCTGATGAAAAAAGCCGACGAAAACGACATTCGTCTGCCGGGTGAAGTGGCGTTCTTTATAGCCAAGCGTCTACGCTCTAACGTACGTGAGCTGGAAGGCGCACTGAACCGTGTGATCGCCAACGCTAATTTTACCGGCCGGGCGATTACCATCGATTTCGTGCGCGAAGCGTTGCGCGATCTGCTGGCTTTGCAGGAAAAGCTGGTCACCATCGACAATATTCAGAAGACGGTGGCGGAGTATTACAAAATCAAAATTGCGGATCTGCTTTCTAAGCGTCGATCTCGCTCGGTAGCTCGTCCGCGCCAGATGGCGATGGCGCTGGCAAAAGAGCTCACTAACCACAGTCTGCCGGAAATTGGCGACGCGTTTGGTGGGCGTGACCATACTACCGTGCTTCATGCCTGTCGCAAGATTGAGCAGTTGCGTGAAGAAAGCCATGATATTAAAGAAGATTTCTCCAATTTAATCAGAACATTATCTTCGTGACGCTATGAAATTTACCGTTGAACGTGAACATTTATTAAAACCGCTTCAGCAGGTCAGCGGCCCGCTGGGTGGACGTCCTACACTGCCTATTCTCGGAAATCTGCTGCTGCAGGTTGCTGACGGTGCGCTTTCTCTGACCGGTACCGATCTCGAAATGGAGATGGTGGCGCGCGTGGCGCTGATCCAGCCTCATGAACCTGGTGCGACCACCGTTCCGGCGCGTAAATTCTTCGATATTTGCCGTGGGTTGCCGGAAGGCGCGGAAATTGCCGTTCAACTGGAAGGCGATCGCATGCTGGTGCGGTCTGGCCGCAGCCGTTTCTCGCTGTCTACGCTGCCTGCCGCCGACTTCCCGAATCTGGACGACTGGCAGAGCGAAGTCGAATTCACTCTGCCGCAGGCCACGATGAAGCGCCTGATTGAAGCCACGCAGTTTTCGATGGCGCATCAGGACGTGCGTTACTACTTAAACGGCATGCTGTTTGAAACCGAAGGGGAAGAGCTGCGTACCGTGGCGACCGACGGTCACCGCCTGGCGGTCTGTTCAATGCCTGTCGGTCAGCAGTTACCCAGCCATTCGGTGATCGTTCCGCGTAAAGGCGTGATTGAACTGATGCGTATGCTCGACGGCGGCGACAACCCGCTGCGCGTGCAGATTGGCAGCAACAACATTCGTGCGCACGTGGGTGACTTCATCTTTACCTCCAAGCTGGTTGATGGCCGTTTCCCGGATTATCGCCGCGTATTGCCGAAGAATCCGGACAAACATCTGGAAGCCGGTTGCGATATCCTCAAACAGGCATTTGCTCGTGCGGCGATCCTCTCTAACGAGAAATTCCGCGGCGTGCGTCTGTATGTCAGTGAAAACCAGCTGAAAATCACCGCCAACAACCCGGAGCAGGAAGAAGCGGAAGAAATTCTGGATGTCTCCTATCCTGGTACTGAACTGGAAATCGGTTTTAACGTTAGCTACGTACTGGACGTACTAAACGCGCTGAAGTGCGAGAACGTTCGTATTCTGCTGACCGATTCCGTATCGAGCGTACAGATTGAAGATGCTGCCAGCCAGAGCGCGGCTTATGTTGTTATGCCAATGAGACTGTAATGTCGCTCACCCGTCTGTTGATCCGCGACTTTCGCAATATCGAAAGCGCGGATCTCGCTTTATCCCCTGGCTTTAACTTCCTGGTTGGCGCGAACGGCAGCGGCAAAACCAGCGTGCTGGAAGCCATCTATACGCTCGGCCACGGTCGGGCGTTTCGCAGTTTGCAGATTGGCCGCGTAATTCGCCACGAGCAGGAGTCGTTTGTTTTACACGGGCGTTTGCAGGGGGAAGAGCGTGAGACATCGATTGGCCTGACGAAAGACAAACTGGGCGACAGCAAAGTGCGCATTGACGGCACTGACGGGCACAAGGTCGCGGAACTGGCGCACCTGATGCCAATGCAGCTGATCACGCCAGAGGGGTTTACTTTACTCAATGGCGGCCCCAAATACAGAAGAGCATTCCTTGACTGGGGATGCTTTCACAATGAAGCCGGATTTTTCACCGCCTGGAGCAATCTGAAGCGACTGCTCAAGCAGCGCAACGCAGCTCTGCGCCAGGTGAGTCGTTATGAGCAACTGCGCCCGTGGGATAAAGAACTGATCCCGCTGGCGGAACAAATCAGCACCTGGCGCGCGGAGTACAGCGCCGGTATCGCGCAGGATATGGCGGATACCTGTCAGCAGTTTCTACCCGAGTTTTCTCTCTCCTTCTCATTCCAGCGCGGCTGGGAGAAAGAGACCGATTATGCCGAAGTGCTGGAACGCAGTTTTGAACGCGATCGCATGTTGACCTACACCGCGCACGGTCCGCACAAAGCGGATTTTCGCATTCGCGCTGACGGTGCGCCGGTGGAAGACACGTTGTCGCGTGGGCAGCTAAAGCTGCTGATGTGCGCCTTACGTCTGGCGCAAGGGGAGTTCCTCACCCGCGAAAGTGGGCGGCGGTGTCTCTACCTGATAGATGATTTTGCCTCTGAACTTGATGATGCCCGTCGTGGGCTGTTAGCCAGCCGCTTAAAAGCGACGCAATCTCAGGTCTTTGTCAGCGCAATCAGCGCTGAACACGTTCTGGACATGTCGGACAAAAATTCGAAGATGTTCACCGTGGAAAAGGGTAAAATAACGGATTAACCCAAGTTTAAATGAGCGAGAAACGTTGATGTCGAATTCTTATGACTCCTCCAGTATCAAAGTCCTGAAAGGACTGGATGCGGTGCGTAAGCGCCCGGGTATGTATATCGGCGACACGGATGACGGCACCGGTCTGCACCACATGGTATTCGAGGTGGTAGATAACGCTATCGACGAAGCGCTCGCGGGTCACTGTAAAGATATCGTTGTAACGATTCACGCTGACAACTCCGTGTCCGTTACCGATGATGGCCGTGGTATCCCAACCGGTATTCACCCGGAAGAGGGCGTTTCGGCGGCGGAAGTTATCATGACCGTTCTGCACGCAGGCGGTAAATTCGATGATAACTCCTATAAAGTTTCCGGTGGTCTGCACGGCGTGGGTGTTTCCGTAGTTAACGCCCTGTCACAGAAACTGGAGCTGGTGATTCGTCGTGAAGGCAAAGTGCATCAGCAAACTTACGTGCACGGTGTGCCGCAGGCGCCGCTGGCGGTAACCGGCGAAACAGAAGCGACGGGTACTCAGGTACGTTTCTGGCCAAGCCACGAAACCTTTACCAATGTCGTTGAGTTTGAATACGAGATTCTGGCTAAGCGTCTGCGCGAGCTGTCGTTCCTGAACTCCGGCGTCTCTATCCGTCTGCGCGACAAGCGCGATGGTAAAGAAGACCATTTCCACTACGAAGGCGGCATCAAGGCGTTTGTTGAATACCTCAACAAAAACAAAACGCCGATCCACCCGAATATCTTCTACTTCTCCACCGAAAAAGACGGTATCGGCGTTGAAGTTGCGCTGCAGTGGAACGATGGTTTCCAGGAAAACATCTACTGCTTCACCAACAACATTCCGCAGCGTGACGGCGGTACTCACCTTGCAGGCTTCCGTGCGGCGATGACCCGTACCCTGAACGCCTACATGGACAAAGAAGGCTACAGCAAAAAAGCCAAAGTCAGCGCCACCGGTGATGATGCCCGTGAAGGCTTGATTGCCGTTGTTTCCGTGAAAGTACCGGATCCGAAGTTCTCCTCACAGACCAAAGACAAGCTGGTCTCCTCTGAGGTGAAATCGGCGGTAGAACAGCAGATGAACGAACTGCTGAGCGAATACCTGCTGGAAAACCCGTCTGACGCGAAAATCGTCGTTGGCAAAATTATTGATGCTGCACGTGCCCGTGAAGCGGCACGTCGCGCGCGTGAAATGACCCGTCGTAAAGGCGCGCTGGACTTAGCGGGCCTGCCGGGCAAGCTGGCGGACTGTCAGGAACGCGACCCGGCGCTGTCCGAACTGTACCTTGTGGAAGGGGACTCCGCGGGCGGTTCTGCGAAGCAGGGCCGTAACCGTAAAAACCAGGCGATTCTGCCGCTGAAGGGTAAAATCCTCAACGTCGAGAAAGCGCGCTTTGATAAAATGCTCTCTTCTCAGGACGTGGCAACGCTGATCACCGCGCTCGGCTGTGGCATCGGTCGTGACGAGTACAACCCGGACAAACTGCGTTATCACAGCATCATCATCATGACCGATGCGGACGTCGACGGCTCGCATATTCGTACGCTGCTGTTGACCTTCTTCTATCGTCAGATGCCGGAAATCGTGGAACGCGGACACGTTTACATTGCACAGCCACCGCTGTACAAAGTGAAAAAAGGTAAGCAGGAACAGTATATTAAAGATGACGAAGCGATGGATCAGTACCAAATTTCTATCGCTCTGGATGGTGCAACGCTGCACACTAATGCCAGCGCACCTGCTCTTTCAGGTGAGTCGTTAGAAAAACTGGTTTCTGAATACAACGCGACGCAGAAAATGATTGGCCGTATGGAACGTCGTTTCCCGAAAGCGCTGCTGAAAGAACTGGTTTATCAACCGACGCTGCCGGAAGCTGATTTGGCGAACGAGCAGACCGTTACCCGCTGGGTTAATTCGTTGATTACCGAGCTGAACGAAAAAGAACAGCACGGCAGCCTGTGGAAGTTTGATATCCACCACAACGCAGAGCAGAACCTGTTTGAGCCGATTGTGCGCGTCCGTACTCACGGTGTGGATACCGACTATATTCTGGATCACGAGTTTGTGACCGGTGGCGAATACCGTCGTATTTGTACGCTCGGTGAGAAGCTGCGCGGGCTGATCGAAGACGATGCGTTTATCGAACGTGGCGAGCGCCGCCAGCCGGTTGCCAGCTTTGAGCAGGCGCTGGAATGGCTGCAGAAAGAGTCACGTCGCGGCCTCGCTATCCAGCGTTATAAAGGTCTGGGCGAGATGAACCCGGATCAGCTGTGGGAAACCACCATGGATCCGGAAAGCCGTCGTATGCTGCGCGTTACCGTGAAGGATGCGATTGCCGCCGACCAGCTCTTCACTACGCTGATGGGCGATGCCGTTGAACCGCGTCGCGCGTTTATCGAAGAAAACGCCCTGAAAGCGGCGAACATCGATATCTAACTTGCACCCAGGTCTACAACCGTCCTGCAAAAGGGGAATCTCGATTCCCCTTTCTATCCCCCTTTTCGTAGCTGTTTTTTGAGCGGAATCGCGTTAGCATGAGGACGGACTCATTTAATCCGGGGAACTCATGGCTATCAAACTTATTGCTATCGACATGGATGGCACACTTCTGCTGCCCGATCACACCATTTCACCCGCGGTCAAAACGGCGATTGCCGCAGCGCGCGCGCGTGGCGTAAATGTGGTGCTGACCACGGGGCGCCCGTATGCCGGCGTCCACAGCTATCTGAAAGAATTGCATATGGAAGAACCCGGTGACTACTGCATTACCTACAATGGCGCGCTAGTGCAGAAAGCAGGGGATGGCAGTACTGTCGCGCAAACCGCGCTGAGCTATGATGATTATCGTTATCTGGAGCAGCTCTCCCGGGACGTTGGCTCGCATTTCCACGCACTCGATCGCAACACGCTGTATACCGCGAACCGTGATATCAGCTACTACACGGTGCATGAATCGTTTGTTGCGACGATTCCGCTGGTGTTCTGTGAAGCCGAGAAAATGGATCCCGCAACCCAGTTCCTGAAAGTGATGATGATTGACGAGCCGGAGATCCTCGATAAAGCTATCTCACGCATACCTGCGGAAGTAAAAGAGAAGTACACCGTGCTGAAAAGTGCACCGTATTTCCTCGAAATCCTCGATAAACGCGTCAATAAAGGGACTGGCGTGAAATCGCTGGCCGATGCGTTGGGTATAAAAGCTGAAGAGGTGATGGCGATTGGCGATCAGGAAAACGACATCGCGATGATTGAATACGCAGGCGTGGGCGTTGCCATGGACAACGCTATTGGGTCAGTCAAAGAAATCGCCAACTTTGTGACGAAATCTAACCTTGAAGATGGCGTCGCGTATGCCATTGAGAAGTTTGCGCTGAAATAAGATGTTATGGGCAAATGCCTTGGCGCATTTGCCCTGTTTCAGCAATTAGTTGTGATACTGAGTGGTCACCTTGAGGAATATGCGCCACGCCGCTGCGCATTATCCATTTACGGGAAAACGCCGACGTCAGGGCCCGACTTTTCAGGATCTTGCCAAACAGTTTGAGACGTAACTTGCGGGTGGCTTTGCGGTAAGCGTGATTCATATCTGGTGCATCCCGCAACAATACAGATTTGAGCGCCTCCGCGCTGTCCAGCGCATAGCTAATCCCCTCCAGTGAGCTGGCGCTGATAAAACCGGCCGCTTCGCCAATCAAAAATGCGTTGTCCTTGCCACAGACGAAGTCTTTCCAGCGTGAAGGAAACAGCACCGTACATTTTTCGCTTTTCACCGGTTTGCCGAACTGAAATTGGAACGCTTCCATTTTCGCTTTCAGCGCGTCAAAGCGCGCCTGGCCGTCCTTCATCGGGTAGGCGCCGCCAAAGATAAAATAGCCATCTTTGCTGATACTCCAGGAATAACAGTCGGTTGCGTCGTTATCAAAAATGCAGGAATAGAACGGGACGGGATGTTTTTCCGCAAACCATTGTTGAATAGCAACATATTTACGGATCTGGTGCCGGGGATAGAGATGACGGCGTACCAGTGAGTTCGCGCCGTCGGCTCCCACCAGATAACGCGCGGTGATCTGCTGCTCCCAACCGTCGGCGCGGAAGATAACATGCCATTTATCGCCCTCGCGCCAGATTTTCCGACACAGGCTGTCGTGGTACACCTGTACATCATCAGGAATGAGAGATTTAAGCCATAAATCAAAAGCATGGCGGTTGATATTAATGTAGCTACGCTGATAGTTACGCGTCAAAGAGGCTGCAACATCAACCGTTTTAACGCTAAATATTTGTGGGTTAGCGATGACATCAACGGGTAAGGTTATCCCGTCGCGGATAAACGAACGCTGGGCATCCGGGGCTAACAGACCGCCGCAGGGTTTGGTGAAACCTTCGTTGCCGCACTGGTGTTTTTTATCCAACGCGATCACGCGCATTTTTCCACTCAACTGCCGCGCCAGCGCTGCGCCTGCCGGGCCTAACCCGATAATGGCTACGTCAAAATGTTCCATCTTTCTGTCCGCAAAAATGAAGATGGCGATACGCTAAAGCCTGAAAGTGAAGTGCTTGTGAAGTATGATTGCTGAAATCGTCTTGTATCAGGGCATTCCATGAAGCAAATCACCTTTACGCCGCGTAATCATCAGCTTACCAATATCAATACCTGGACACCGGACAGCCAGTGGCTGGTCTTTGATGTGCGCCCTTCCGGTGCCTCTTTTACCGGCGACACAATTGAGCGTGTCAATATTCATACTGGCGAGCTGGAGGTGATTTATCGGGCCATGCAGGGATCGCACGTTGGCGTAGTGACCGTTCATCCAAAGTTGGAAAAATATGTGTTTATTCATGGGCCTGAAAATCCTGATGAAACATGGCATTACGACTTCCATCATCGGCGTGGGGTGATAGCTACGCAGGCAAAAGTGGAGAATCTGGATGCGATGGATATTACCGCCCCATATACGCCGGGTGCGCTGCGCGGTGGTAGCCATGTGCATGTATTTAGCCCGAGCGGCGAGTTTGTCAGTTTCACCTATAACGACCATGTGTTGCATGAGCGCTCACCGGCGCTGGATCTACGCAATGTCGGTGTGGCTGCGCCCTATGGTCCGGTGACGGTCTCCGCGCAGCATCCCCGTGAGTACAGCGGGAGCCATTGGTGCGTGCTGGTAACCCAGACGACACCCACGCCTAAACCGGGTAGCGATGAGATTAACCGCGCCTATGAAGAGGGCTGGGTAGGGGAAAACAAACTGGCGTTTATCGGTGATACGTTATCAGTCACGGGCGAGAAAGTGCCGGAGTTATTTATTGTTGATTTACCACAGGATGAAAGCGGCTGGAAACAGCCGGGCGACGCTCCGCTGGAGGGCACTGAGGCGACAATGCCTGCGCCGCCATTCGGTATTAATCAACGCCGCCTGACGTTTACTCATGCGCGCGCCTTTCCCGGTCTGGTAAATCAGCCGCGCCATTGGGTGCGCAGTAATCCAAAGGCATCTGAGATTGCATTTTTAATGCGTGATGACGTCGGCATTGTGCAACTGTGGCTGATTTCCCCACAAGGAGGAGAACCGCGTCAGCTTACCCGCTGCGCCACGGATATTCAGTCAGCATTCAACTGGCATCCGTCAGGGAAATGGCTGGGGTTTGTACTGGATAACAAAATTGCTTGTTGTGATGCTCAGACGGGAGAGGTTGATTTTCTAACGGACCGTCACGGCAACCCACTATCGGGCGATGCGATCATCTTCTCTCCTGATGGTCGACAGGTTGCGTGGATGGAAGACGTCGAGGGTTTCCGCCAGCTGTGGGTAACAGAGACTGGGCGTTAACTTAAGGAGCAGGCATTTCAGCCGGAGGGATAACGGCGTTCGCGGCCTGCGTTCTCTCCTCGCTTTTTTCTACACGGGATCTCACCGAGTTATCTTTGCGAAAGAGATCCCACGGAAGTAATACTGTATCCAGTACTGCGGTAAACGGCATATCCAGAATCGCCAGTGACTTGGTTCCCCAGTTTGTATCACTTTCGCTAATCATTGTGGCGCTGGCGCGCGTGCCAGGATACGTCCCTTCTTTGCCTCCGGTATGCGACATAATGCTGGAACAGCCGCTCACAAACACCATCCCGCTGCACATTGTCAGTGTTACCAACATTTTTTTTATCATCATTTTTTTCATCTGTATTTATTGTGTTTGCATGGTGAGTTAAAGCGATCCGTTGCGAAAATAACATCACCATTTCGTCACACTGTGGCGGCTATCGCGATTTAACGATAACAACTGCTCCCACCAGTGTATGCAATAGACAACAAACTGCAAAAAAAGTCAGATGAATACGCTTGAAAAGTTTGTATTAAGACCCATTTTTAGAGTGTAGACAAATGAAGGGCATGCCTGATGGGTGTCCTGGCTACCTGACCTGTCCATGATGGAAGGTCTATTATTCTCGCTGATTTCAGGAGCTATTGATTATGCGTAACTTTGATTTATCCCCGCTGTACCGTTCTGCTATTGGTTTTGATCGCCTGTTTAACCTGCTGGAAAACAATCAGGGCCAGAGCAATGGCGGCTACCCTCCGTATAACGTTGAGCTGGTAGACGAAAACCATTACCGAATTGCGATTGCCGTTGCTGGTTTTGCTGAAAGCGAACTGGAAATTACTGCCCAGGACAATCTGCTGGTGGTGAAAGGCGCCCATGCGGACGATCAAAAAGAACGTACTTACCTGTATCAGGGGATTGCCGAGCGCAACTTCGAACGTAAGTTCCAGTTAGCGGAGAACATTCATGTTCGCGGCGCGAACCTGGTGAATGGTCTGCTGTATATCGATCTCGAACGCGTGATTCCCGAGGCGAATAAGCCGCGCCGCATCGAAATCAACTAATTCTGTGGGCCGCTTCAGGCGGCCCTGCTAAGCAATCGGCTTGCCGTCAGGGAGCCAAAAGGTACTTACTCGCTTCTTAGAAGGAGATTATTATGCGTAACTACGATTTATCCCCACTGCTGCGTCAATGGATCGGTTTTGACAAACTGGCCAATGCCTTGCAAAACACGGGCGAAAGCCAGAGCTTCCCGCCTTATAACATCGAAAAGAGCGATGATAACCACTACCGCATTACCCTTGCGTTAGCCGGTTTCCGCCAGGAAGATCTGGATATTCAACTGGAAGGCACGCGCCTGACCGTGAAAGGTACGCCGCAGCAGCCGGAAAAAGAGACCAAATGGTTGCATCAGGGGCTGGTCACTCAGCCGTTCAGCCTGAGCTTTACGCTGGCTGAAAATATGGAAGTCTCCGGAGCAAGCTTCACTAACGGCTTGCTGCATATCGATTTGACCCGGAATGAACCTGAAACCATCGCTCCACAACGTATCGCCATCAGCGAGCGTCCCGCATTAGACAGTTAAATAGCTCCATGCCTTTGCCCCGCCAGAAATGACGGGGCTTTTTTGTGCGTCAGCCCATATGAAACTATGATCTGGGAGGGCAGGATGCCGGAAGCGCTGCCATTGCCAGAAAAAAGCATTCAGCAATTTCAAATCGATGTGAAGAAAAACAGTAAAGAACGCTCTTCTTAAGCGCTCCTGGGCGCTCTGTAGCATGATAATGTGCGCCACTCTGCATTCATGCCTGAACGGTTCAGTCATAATCTTCGTTAAATAAAATGTTATTCACAGGGAACAGGAAAATGAGTGATATAGCATTGACGGTCAGCGTTCTGGCAATGGTGGCAGTTGTCGGATTATGGATCGGCAACATAAAAATACGTGGTGTTGGTTTTGGCATCGGAGGCGTGCTGTTCGGCGGTATTATTGTCGGGCATTTTGTCGATCAGGCAGGGATGACCCTGAGCGGTGACATGCTGCATTTTATTCAGGAATTTGGCCTGATTCTTTTCGTCTACACCATCGGTATTCAGGTGGGGCCGGGCTTTTTTGCGTCACTGCGCGTTTCGGGCCTGCGGCTGAATCTGTTTGCCGTGCTGATTGTTATCATGGGTGGCCTGGTCACCGCGATCCTGCATAAGATTTTTGCCATTCCCCTTCCCGTGGTGCTGGGCATTTTTTCCGGTGCGGTCACCAATACTCCGGCGTTAGGCGCGGGGCAGCAGATTCTGCGCGATCTGGGTACTCCTGTTGATGTGGTGGATCAGATGGGGATGAGCTATGCCATGGCTTATCCTTTTGGTATCTGCGGTATTTTGCTCACTATGTGGCTGATGCGCCTAATTTTTCGCGTTAACGTCGATGCCGAAGCCCATCAGCATGAATCCACGCTGACCAACGGACACGCGCTGATTCAGACGATGAATATCCGTGTGGAAAACCCGAACCTCAACAATATGGCGATTCAGGATGTCCCAATCCTGAACAGCGACAAAATCATCTGCTCACGTTTAAAACGTGAAGAAACATTGATGGTGCCGTCGCCGGGGACGATTATTCAGATGGGCGACCTGCTACACCTGGTTGGTCAGCCTGCTGATCTGCACAACGCGCAGGTGGTGATTGGGCAGGAGGTGGACACATCTCTGTCGACGCGAGGCACCGATTTACGCGTTGAGCGCGTGGTGGTGACCAACGAACAGGTGCTGGGGAAACGAATCCGTGACCTGCATTTCAAAGAACGTTACGACGTGGTTATCTCCCGTCTGAACCGTGCGGGGGTTGAGCTGGTAGCCAGCAGCGACGCCAGCCTGCAGTTTGGCGACATCCTCAATCTGGTCGGTCGACCTTCCTCGATTGATGCTGTTGCCAATGTGGTAGGTAACGCGCAGCAAAAACTGCAGCAGGTGCAGATGCTGCCGGTATTTATCGGGATCGGGCTGGGTGTTCTGCTGGGTTCAATCCCGCTGTTCATTCCGGGGTTCCCGGTGGCGCTAAAACTGGGGTTGGCCGGTGGGCCGCTGATTATGGCGTTGATCCTGGGGCGTATTGGCAGCATCGGTAAGCTGTATTGGTTTATGCCCCCCAGCGCTAACCTGGCGCTGCGAGAGTTGGGTATCGTGCTGTTTCTCGCAGTGGTTGGTCTGAAGTCAGGCGGTGATTTTGTTCATACCCTGACGCAGGGGGATGGCCTGAGCTGGGTGGGCTACGGTATTTTCATCACCGCGATTCCGCTGATTACCGTGGGGCTGCTGGCGAGGATTTTCGTCAAAATGAACTACCTCACGCTGTGCGGCATGCTGGCTGGCTCAATGACCGATCCGCCTGCACTGGCATTTGCTAACAACCTGCATGCCACCAGCGGGGCAGCGGCGCTGTCGTATGCGACCGTTTATCCGCTGGTGATGTTCCTGCGAATTATCACGCCGCAACTGCTGGCGGTGATTTTTTGGGGGATGGGTTAGTCAGGCTGAGTCTGGGTGGACGCGCCGTAAGTGGTAGTCCACCTGGTACTCGCTGGCGTTTCTGAACATCACCGAATAATTCAAAAACTCCCCGCTATCGCTGTAGGACAGTGAGGTAATCCGCAGCAATGGCGTCTGTTCAGGTACGTTCATCTGCGCGGAAAGCTGCTTATCGGCAAGAACGGGAGTCAGACTTTCATAGTTGCCGCTGATAGTTATTCCGCACTCTTTCTCGATGTAATCGAATTTTGACCCTTCCAGATGCGCCAGCGATAAATTACGGAATAATTTTACCGGCATGTAGCTGTCTTCAAGCATCAGCGGCTTGCCGTCCACATAGCGAACGCGACGTGAGAAGTAGATGCGTTCATTAATCTGGATACGCAGTTGGCTGGCAATTGCTGGTGGTGCGGGCATCACTTCAAATACCAGTACTTCACTGGTGACCTCTTTCCCTTGTCGCTTCAGTACTTCCGCCAGTCCGGTAAGGTTTGTGGTTTCATGATGGACATCTTTGCGCGCCACATAAGTTCCACTCCCATGACGGCGTACGACCAATCCCCAGCCAATCAACATATCAATTGCTTTACGGATCGTCATTCGTGAAACCGCGAACTCTTGGGCAAGCTTTTTTTCACCAGGCAACGGGCTACCGATGTTGTAATCAGACGAATTCAGGCGAATTCGTAGTCGTTCCGCAATTGATTTGTAGATCACTACCAGACCTCTTTTTTCTTTTAATTACTGCACCATAAACCTTTTGATGTCTAACTTTTACGTAAAAAGTAGACCTCATTGCCGAAATTAAAACCATGAAAGCGATCACGAATCGCAGCGGCACGCCATGTCTGAAGGATCGCAACTTTCTATTCTCGTATCAGGCCAGCAATCACTACAAAAAAGGCCTCTCCCCTACTGGTTGTTATATGAGGATGTGAAAATGCTCAGTCAAATACAACGCTTTGGCGGCGCGATGTTCACCCCGGTGCTGCTGTTTCCCTTTGCCGGTATCGTCGTCGGTATCGCTATTATGCTGCGCAACCCGCTGTTTGTGGGTGAAGCGCTTACCGATCCCAACAGTTTGTTCGCACAAATCGTTCATATCATCGAAGAAGGTGGCTGGACGGTATTTCGCAATATGCCGCTGATTTTCGCCGTTGGTCTGCCGATCGGTCTGGCGAAACAGGCTCAGGGGCGCGCTTGTCTGGCGGTACTGGTCAGCTTTCTTACGTGGAATTACTTCATCAATGCCATGGGCATGACCTGGGGAGATTTCTTCGGCGTGGATTTTAGCGCAGACCCGACGGCAGGTAGCGGCTTAACGATGATGGCCGGGATTAAAACACTAGATACCAGCATCATCGGCGCCATTGTCATTTCCGGTATTGTTACTGCCTTGCATAACCGTTATTTCGACAAACCCTTGCCAGTATTTCTCGGTATTTTTCAGGGAACATCGTTTGTGGTGATCATTGCCTTCCTGGTGATGATTCCCTGTGCCTGGCTGACGCTGCTGGGTTGGCCAAAGGTGCAGATGGGGATTGAATCTCTGCAAGCTTTTCTGCGTTCTGCGGGTGCGCTGGGGGTATGGGTTTATACCTTCCTTGAGCGTATTTTGATTCCGACCGGGCTGCATCACTTCGTCTATGGTCCATTTATCTTCGGCCCTGCGGCGGTGGAAGGCGGCATCCAGGTCTACTGGGCGCAGCACTTGCAGGAATTCAGCCAAAGCACAGAGTCGCTGAAAACGCTGTTCCCGGAAGGGGGTTTTGCTCTGCACGGCAATTCGAAAATCTTTGGTTCATTAGGTATTGCTCTGGCGCTTTACTTCACTGCCTCTCCGGAAAACCGGGTGAAGGTGGCGGGATTATTGATCCCCGCTACGCTAACGGCTGTGTTGGTTGGGATTACCGAACCGCTGGAGTTCACCTTCCTGTTTATCTCACCCTTGCTGTTTGCTGTACACGCCGTGCTGGCGGCCTCCATGGCGACGGTAATGTATCTCTGCGGCGTGGTAGGCAATATGGGTGGCGGCCTGCTTGACCAGTTCTTACCGCAAAACTGGATCCCAATGTTCCACAACCATGCCGGAATGATGTTCACCCAGATAGCGATTGGCCTGGCCTTTACCACGATCTATTTCACCATCTTCCGCGCGCTGATCCTGCGCTTCAACCTGAAAACGCCGGGCCGGGAAGACAGCGAAATCAAACTCTACACCAAAGCTGACTATAAAGCCGCGCGTGGGCAAACCACCGCCGCTACGCCAGACACCAAACTGGGACAGGCGGCCGGTTTTCTGCAAGCGTTAGGCGGCGCAGGCAATATCGAAAGTATTAATAACTGCGCCACTCGCCTGCGGATTGCGCTTCACGACATGGCGAAAACGCAAAGCGATGACGTCTTCAAAGCGCTGGGTGCACACGGTGTTGTGCGTCGCGGCAATGGTATTCAGGTCATTGTTGGTTTACACGTCCCTCAGGTACGCGACCAGCTCGAAACGCTAATGAAATCTACTTTATCAAACGAACAGATCCCCATGACGGAGGCAGTATCATGAAAAAATTCTCAGTGGTTATCGCAGGTGGTGGTAGTACCTTTACGCCGGGCATCGTGCTGATGTTGCTGGCAAATCAGGACCGTTTCCCGCTTCGTGCGCTGAAATTTTATGACAACGATGGCGCGCGTCAGGAGGTGATTGCCGAGGCGTGTAAAATCATCCTCAAAGAGCAGGCGCCGGAGATAGAGTTTAGTTACACCACCGATCCCAAAACTGCGTTTACCGATGTTGATTTTGTGATGGCACATATCCGCGTGGGTAAATACCCAATGCGTGAACAAGACGAGAAAATCCCATTACGTCACGGGGTGTTAGGCCAGGAAACCTGTGGGCCGGGCGGGATTGCCTACGGCATGCGATCTATTGGCGGTGTGCTGGAACTGGTGGATTATATGGAAAAATATTCACCAAACGCCTGGATGCTTAACTACTCTAACCCGGCGGCAATTGTGGCTGAAGCCACGCGTAGACTGCGTCCAAATGCGAAAATCCTCAATATTTGCGATATGCCCATCGGTATTGAAGGACGGATGGCGCAGATCGTCGGCCTTAAAGATCGTAAACAGATGCGCGTGCGCTACTACGGGCTGAACCACTTTGGCTGGTGGACATCAATTGAAGATCTCCAGGGTAACGATTTGATGCCGAAGCTGCGTGAATACGTGGCGAAGCATGGTTATGTGCCGCCATCGAACGACCCGCATACGGAGGCGAGCTGGAACGATACCTTCGCTAAGGCGAAGGATGTGCAGGCGCTGGATCCGGACACCATGCCAAATACCTACCTGAAATACTATCTGTTCCCGGATTACGTGGTCCAGCACTCCAATCCGCAGCGTACCCGTGCCAACGAGGTTATGGATCACCGCGAAAAACAGGTGTTCGGTTCCTGCCGGGCCATTATTGAGGCGGGCCATTCTGCGGCCGGTGAACTGGAGATTGACGAACATGCTTCCTACATTGTCGATCTGGCGGCGGCCATCGCCTTTAACACTAAGGAGCGGATGCTGCTGATTGTGCCAAATAATGGTGCGATTCATAACTTTGATGATGAAGCGATGGTCGAGATCCCATGCCTGGTGGGGCATAACGGCCCGGAGCCGCTGACGGTGGGGGATATCCCGCAGTTCCAGAAAGGGTTGATGAGCCAGCAGGTGGCGGTTGAGAAGTTGGTGGTCGATGCCTGGGAGCACCGCTCTTACCAGCGTTTGTGGCAGGCTATCACCCTGTCGAAAACCGTGCCGAGTGCGTCTGTAGCTAAAGCGATTCTGGATGATTTGATCGACGCTAACAAAGAGTACTGGCCGGAACTGCGCTAACCCAGTTGACCGGCATCCTCTGGGTGCCGGTCCGCATGTTTCAATACCGCCGACGGCGCATAGCCAAATTTGTGTTTAAACGCCTTGCTGAAATGAAACGAGTCAAAGAAGTTAAGTATATCAGCGACCTGCCCGACCGTATTTCCCTCCTGCTTTAGCAGCGATAACGCCAGTTCCAGCCGCGCATCCAGATAGTATTCTTTCGGTGTTTTTCCGGTATAGCGTAAAAAAAGACGACGTAGCCAGGCTTCGCTACAGGGGATAGTGGCTGCCATATCCGCCACGCTCCACCGTTTTTGTAGACTGGCATGTAGAGTGGCAATCAGTTTTTCAATCTGTATTCGCTGTGGGTCTTTTTTACCTTCGGCGTAAATAAGACAAATCCATTGATAAATTATTTTTGTGAGAAAGGCGACTGCCAGATTATTTTTTATTGAATCTGGGGATGTAATTAATCGCGAAACTTCGGTCAGCTCATGATTATAAATATCACCATTATAAATAATGCTTTGTTGTCGTAGCGGAATATCCATTACGCTGGTTGGTGTGAATTCCATCCAGTATTGTTCCCATACCAACCCTTCACAGTGATAAGACTGTATATCGGTTGGTTTTAAAAAGATTATACAGTTTCCGGTAAGCGTGATTTGTTCACCGCCTTTAAGAAGGATTTTTCCACAGCCCTGGATGGTGTAGACCGCAACCCATGAATTAGCAATCAGCGGTTTTTTCTTATCACGTGGCCAAATAACCCGATAATGTTCGTCGGCATAGGTGTGCCACAGCGAGATCAATGAAATCCCGCTGGAGATCACACTTTCATGAATCAACAGGGGAATATTGTACGTAGTTTCGTTTTTTACATGCGAACTTTGCATCTTTCCATTCATTTTAATTTCCCACCGGAGAATTATGCCCACAACCTGAACTTAACAGAAAAAATCTGTTCAGGGATATGACGTTTTTATTTTAAGAAATCTGACTGCCTGACCCGGCGCACATTACCTTGCATTCCCCTACAGCTGCCGGGACATAATGAAAAATAAGGGCTATGAGATGAATACGCTACAAATTCTGAGCTTTGTGGGCTTTACGCTGCTGGTGGCGCTAATCACCTGGTGGAAGGTACGTAAAACGGATACCGGATCGCAACAAGGGTATTTTCTTGCCGGGCGTTCATTGAAAGCGCCGGTGATTGCCGCGTCATTGATGTTAACTAACCTTTCAACCGAACAGTTGGTTGGTCTGTCTGGTCAGGCTTACAAAAGCGGAATGTCGGTTATGGGTTGGGAAGTCACCTCTGCGGTGACGCTTATCTTTCTGGCGCTGATTTTTCTACCTCGCTATCTGCAACGTGGTATCGCTACGATCCCAGATTTTCTGGAAGAGCGTTACGATAAAACCACGCGAATCATTATCGACTTTTGCTTTCTTATTGCCACTGGCGTCTGCTTCCTGCCGATTGTGCTTTATTCAGGGGCGCTGGCGCTGAATAGCCTTTTTCACATCGGTGAATCGCTGAATATTTCTCAGGGTACAGCAATCTGGTTACTGGTTATTTTGCTGGGCCTTGCCGGGATTATTTATGCGGTGATCGGCGGTTTACGTGCGATGGCGGTGGCCGATTCTATCAATGGTATAGGGCTGGTGATTGGTGGATTGATGGTCCCCGTGTTCGGCCTGATTGCGATGGGAAAAGGCAGTTTTTTACAAGGTGTTGAGCAACTGACCACCGTACATGCGGAGAAATTAAACTCAATTGGTGGAGCGAACGATCCGCTGCCGATAGGTGCAGCCTTTACCGGTTTGATTCTGGTGAATACCTTCTACTGGTGTACTAATCAGGGCATCGTACAACGTACGCTGGCTTCCAAAAGCCTCGCCGAAGGGCAGAAAGGAGCATTGCTCACAGCGGTATTGAAAATGCTCGATCCACTGGTACTGGTATTACCAGGTTTAATTGCTTTTCATCTATACCAGGATCTGCCAAAGGCGGATATGGCATATCCGACACTGGTAAATAACGTGCTTCCTGTCCCTTTGGTGGGGTTTTTCGGTGCCGTTTTATTCGGCGCGGTAATCAGTACATTCAATGGATTTTTAAACAGCGCCAGTACCTTATTTAGCATGGGAATATATCGGCGGATTATTAATCAACACGCCCAACCGGAACAGCTGGTTCGGGTTGGGCGTAAGTTCGGATTCTTTATCGCGGTAATTTCCGTGCTGGTAGCACCGTGGATCGCTAATGCACCGGAAGGACTCTACAGCTGGATGAAACAGCTCAACGGTATTTATAACGTGCCGTTGGTGACCATCATCATCATGGGATTCTTTTTCCCGCGCATCCCTGCGCTGGCAGCGAAAGTCGCTATGGGACTCGGTATCGTCAGCTACATCACCATTAATTATCTGGTGAAGTTCGACTTTCACTTCCTTTACGTACTGGCCTGTACCTTCTGCATCAACGTGGTGGTGATGCTGGTTATCGGCATTATCAAGCCGCGTGCGACGCCGTTTAAATTCCATGATGCTTTTGCGGTAGACATGAAGCCGTGGAAAAACGCCAAACTTGCCTCTGTCGGTATCCTGACCGCGATGCTCGGCGTCTATGCTGGACTGGCGCAGTTTGGAGGGTACAACACCCAATGGCTGACGATTCTCTGCTACTCAATTACGGCGGCAGTGATGATGTATTTAATTTACAGCACCTGGCAGACGCGTCGTTTGGCCACTGCACTTTCTGTCTCTGACGCTAAGGATAAAGCATGACCCGCCCTAATTTCCTGTTCATTATGACTGATACTCAGGCGACCAATATGGTCGGCTGTTATAGTGGTAAGTCGCTGAATACCAATAACATTGATAGCCTGGCGGCGGAAGGTATTCGCTTCAATTCTGCTTATACCTGCTCACCGGTGTGCACTCCGGCCCGCGCTGGGCTGTTTACCGGGATTTATGCCAACCAGTCCGGCCCGTGGACCAATAACGTCGCGCCGGGGAAAAATATCTCCACCATGGGACGCTATTTTAAGGATGCGGGCTATCACACCTGCTACATCGGCAAGTGGCATCTCGACGGGCACGATTACTTTGGTACCGGCGAGTGCCCGCCCGAATGGGATGCTGACTACTGGTATGACGGGGCAAATTACCTCGCGGAACTGACGGACAAAGAGATCGGTTTGTGGCGTAACGGTCTGAACAGCGTGGAGGATTTGCTGGATAACAATATCAATGAAACCTTTACCTGGGCGCACCGCATCAGTAACCGGGCGATTGATTTCCTCCGCCACCCTGCACGTGATGAAGAACCCTTCCTGATGGTAGTTTCCTACGACGAGCCGCATCACCCGTTTACCTGTCCCGTGGAGTATCTGCAGAAATATCAGGATTTTTATTATGACCTGGGGATGAAGGCGCACGACTCTTTGAGTAACAAACCTGAACATCATCGTCTTTGGTCTGAAGCGATGCCTTCGCCGGTAGGTGATGATGGGCGCTATCACCATCCGCTCTATTTTGCCTGCAACGACTTTGTCGATGACCAGATTGGCCGGGTTATTAATAGCTTAACGCCCATGCAGCGGGACAACACCTGGGTCATTTACACCTCCGATCATGGCGAGATGATGGGGGCGCATAAGCTCATCAGTAAGGGGGCAGCGATGTATGACGACATCACGCGAATTCCGCTGATTATGCGCTCGCCTCAGGGAGAATCCATGCAGGTAGACACGCCGGTAAGCCATATCGATCTGCTGCCGACGATGATGGCGCTGGCGGGTATTGAGAAGCCACAAATCCTGCCGGGTGAAAACATCCTTACCGTTGAAAAACCACGCGGTGTGATGGTGGAGTTCAATCGTTATGAGATTGAACATGACAGTTTTGGCGGATTTATACCGGTACGTTGCTGGGTGACGGATGACTGGAAGCTGGTGCTGAACCTGTTTACCAGTGATGAGCTTTACGACAGACGAAACGATCCCGATGAGCTACACAACCAGATAGATTCTCCGCAATTAGCCGATGTTCGCTGCCAGATGCACGACGCGCTGCTGGACTATATGGATAAAATCCGCGATCCATTCCGCACCTATCAGTGGAGTTTGCGTCCCTGGCGTCCTGACGCCGTACCGCGCTGGATGGGCGCTTTTCGCCCGCGCCCGCAAGACGGCTATTCTCCCGTGGTACGCGATTACGACACCGGTTTACCAACCCAGGGCGTAAAAGTGGAGGAGAAAAAGCAGAAGTTCTGACTACAATGCCAATTGGCGCAGATACTCATATTTGCACTTATCTGTCGGCCGGATAAGGCATTAGCCGCCATCCGGCAATGACAGCCAGAGGAGTTTGAATGAAAATTTCCCGCCTTGGAGAAGCCCCGGATTACCGCTTCTCACTGGCAAATGAGCGTACCTTTCTGGCGTGGATCCGTACCGCGCTGGGATTTCTGGCGGCGGGCGTTGGTCTCGACCAACTGGCCCCGGATTTTGCCACGCCGGTAATTCGTGAGCTTTTGGCGCTGTTGCTATGCCTGTTTGCCGGTGGTCTGGCGATTTATGGCTACCTGCGCTGGCTGCGTAATGAGAGGGCGATGCGCCTGAAAGAGGATTTGCCCTATACCCATAGCCTGTTAATCATCAGTCTGATTTTGTTTATTGTCGCGGTGATTGTCATGGGACTGGTGCTGTATGCCGGATAGCCGTAAGTCGCGACGTATCGCTGATCCGGGGTTACAACCGGAGCGAACATCGCTGGCCTGGTTTCGTACGCTTCTGGGTTATGGCGCGCTAATGGCGTTGGCGCTGAAGCACAACTGGCATCAGGCGGGCTTCCTGTTTTGGGTTTCAATTGTGGTGCTGGCGCTGGTGGCAATCGTTCTGTGGCGCTATACCCGCAGCCGTAATCTGATGGATGTTACGCATAGCGATTTTTCTGAATCTCGCGCGGTGCGTGACAAATTTATGATCTCCCTCGCGGTGTTATCCCTCGCAATACTGTTTGCTGTAACGCATGTCCGCCAACTTATTGCGTTTATCGGGAATTTAGCATGACAGGATGTCAGGTCATGGCCAAACCAGCCAGCTCTCGTTGTAACCTGGATTGTCGTTACTGTTTTTACATCGATAAACCCACTCAACCCGAAATGGATGACGCCACCTTAGAGACGTTTATTCGTCAGCATATCACCGCACAGCCGGGGGCTGACGTGATGTTCGCTTGGCAGGGCGGAGAGCCAACCCTCTGTGGCATCGACTTTTTTCGCCGCGTAGTGACGTTGCAAAAACAGTACGGGGAAGGGAAGAAAATCCATAACGCGTTCCAGACCAACGGGATTTTGCTCAACGACGAATGGTGTCAGTTTTTGCACGATAACGGCTGGCTGGTGGGGATTTCGTTGGATGGCCCCGCCGAGTTGCACGATGCTTATCGTGTTAACCGCAGCGGAAAACCGACTCACCATAAGGTGGTGGACGCCATTGCCAGGCTCCGTAAGCATCAGGTGGAGTTCAATCTGCTGGTAGTGGTTAATTCTCTGAACAGCCAGCAACCTGAGTTGATGTATCGCTACCTTCGCCAGCTTGGCACACCTTTTTTGCAGTTCATTCCGCTGGTTGAATATGATGACGAAGGCGAGCTTACCGCCGAATCCGTCCCGCCTCAGGCGTGGGGAACCTTCCTGAATTCCGTCTTTGATATCTGGGTCAGAGAAGATATTGGCCGCGTATTCGTCCAGTTATTTGATTCAACTCTGGGCGTATGGTGCGGACACCCGGCGCAGATGTGTTCGCTAAGCTCCACCTGCGGACATGCTTTTGCTCTGGAAGCGAATGGCGATTTGTATCAGTGCGATCACTATGTTCACCCTGATTTTCGCCTGGGTAATATTCATCGCACGTCGTTGAGTGAGCTCAACGCCAGCCCGAGGGCAGCGGCGTTTGGTCAGTCCAAGAGAACCACGCTGAGCGCGGAATGCCAGGCGTGTTCGCTATTACGCTTTTGCCATGGTGATTGCCCAAAGCATCGCGACAGCAGTGGAAAGAGTGCGATTTGCGGCGGATACAGCGCTTTCTTCAATCATACCGCGCCGCATATGCGCGTGATGCGTGACCTTCTGAAGCAACATCGCTCACCGATGGAACTGATGGCGATGCTGCGTTAAGTTCAGCGGCGTTTAACGTCCTTTGGTCAGATACTGCGCCATTTCGGCTTCCGGCACCATGCCGCCGCCGGTCGCCCACACCAGGTGGGTGGCGTTATTGAGCTGCTCCGCGCTGAAGCCGTGCATTTGCTGATAGTCAGCAGAAGCGCAAACGTGCTGCGGACCGGCCATCCCGGCCAGCGCCGACGGCTCAAGGCGAATGCCTTCTTCCTGCGCCAGCCAGCCCAGCATGTCGTACATAGTCTGATCGTCCAGGGTGTACAGACCGTCGAGCAGACGTTCCATTGCCCGGCCAACAAAGCCGGACGCGCGGCCCACCGCCAGCCCATCTGCCGCTGTCAGGTTATCGATGCCAATGTCCTGCACAGAAATTGTATCGTGCAGTCCGGTATAAATCCCCAGCAGCATGCACGGTGAATGGGTAGGTTCTGCGAAGAAGCAGTGCACGTTATCGCCGAATGCCAGCTTCAGGCCAAACGCCACCCCGCCAGGCCCACCGCCGACGCCGCACGGCAGGTAAACAAACAGCGGATGGTCGGCATCCACCACGCGCCCCTGCTGCGCGAACTGCGCCTTCAGACGCTCGCCGGCTACCGCATAACCTAAAAACAGCGTGCGGGAATTTTCATCATCGATAAAGAAACAGTTCGGATCGGACTGTGCCGCTTTACGGCCCTGCTCAACCGCCACGCCATAATCTTCTTCATACTCCACGACCGTCACGCCGTGGCTGCGCAGTTTGGCTTTTTTCCATGCGCGAGCGTCGGCAGACATATGAACCGTCACCTTAAAGCCGATACGGGCGCTCATAATGCCGATCGACATCCCAAGGTTGCCAGTGGAGCCTACGGCGATGCTGTACTGACTGAAGAACTGTTTAAACTCAGGCGAAAGCAGAATGCTGTAATCGTCTTGTGTGGTCAGCAGACCGGCTTCCAGCGCCAGTTTTTCCGCGTGGGTTAGCACTTCATAAATACCGCCACGCGCTTTAATTGAGCCGGAAATCGGTAGATGGCTGTCTTTCTTCAGCAGAATTTCGCCGTTGATGCGCTGCCCATACTCTTTTTCCAGCCGCTTTTGCATCGCCGGGATCACGGCCAGTTCAGATTCGATAATGCCGCCGGTGGCTGCGGTTTCCGGGAATGCCTGCGCCAGATACGGCGCGAAGCGCGTCAGACGAGCGTGGGCATCCTGAACATCGTGCTCTGTCAGGCCAACATACGGTAAACCTTCCGCAAGAGAGGTAGTGCCAGGGTTAAACCAGGTCGTCTCCTTGAGAGCGACCAGATCTTCCACTAAAGGATGCTGGGCGATAAGTGTTTGAATGTTTTCCATAGTCAGTCTCTTTGCGCTTAGATAATAAAGGAAAGCAGGAATGTGCAAACCAGTGCAATAACGGACGCGATAAATGTCGCGGTCGTATAATATTTGAACGTCTCATTTAGGGTGGCGCCGCAGTACTGCTTCACCAGCCAGAAGAGGGAATCGGTGACGATCGTGCAGCCAATCGCGCCGGAACCGATGGCAATGGCGATGATCTCCGGGCTAACGTTGGGGTAGAGCGGCAGCATCGGGGCCACGATTGCCGTCGCGCCCATCATCGCCACCGTGGCAGAGCCCACCGCAGCATGCAGGATTAACGCCACCAGCCAAGCCAGCAGAATCGGGTGCATATGCATGTTCGAGAGGATCAGCGCGAGGGTATCCGCCAGTCCGCTGCTCTTGAGGATAGCGTTGAATGCGCCGCCTGCGCCGATAATCAGCAAAATGTTAGCAATGGAGCCAAAACCGTTTTCGGTGTGGGTCAGCAGCGCCCCCATGCCAATGTGCTGACGCAGGCCGAGAATGTAATAGGCCACGAAAACGGCAATAAACATCGCGGTGATCGGGTTACCAATAAACTCCAACAGCGTATAAACCGTGCTGCCTTTCGCCATGTTCAGCTCAGCGACGGTTTTTACCAGCATCAGGCCAATCGGCAGCAGTACGGTAAACAGCGTAGCGCCCAGCGATGGCAGCGTACTTTCGTCGCGCACCTTGAGGTCGGAAAACTCAGCCGGAACCGGTTTAAACGGCAGACGGTTACCGAGGAATTTCAGATACAGCGGACCGCCGATCAGCGAGGCCATTAAGCCCACCAGTAAGCCGTAGACAATCACGGTGCCAATGTCCGCGCCCAGCTTGTTCGCCACGAACAGGGCGGCTGGATGCGGCGGCACGACGCAGTGTACCGCCATCAGCGCTGTACATAACGGAATCGCCAGCTTCAGTAGCGAGGTATTGGTTTTTTTGGCAATTGAAAAGGCCAGAGGAATCAACAGCACTACGCCGACTTCAACAAACAGCGTGATCCCGCAAATCAGTCCGACCAGTACCATAATGACGTCAGCGGAAAGCCAGCGACAGCGCTGTAGCGTCAGGCCGATACGTTCGGCCGCGCCGGACACTTCCATCATTTTGCCAAGAATGGTCCCAAGACCGATAACCGCGGCGAGGAAGCCCAGCGTACCGCCGATGCCACTCTCAATGGCATTGACCATATCCAGCGGCCCCATACCCATCATCGTACCCACGAAGAAGCTGGCTAACAGCAGCGCCAGAAACGGGTGGAATTTGAACTTCACGATGGTCAAAACGATTAACACGATGCTTATCAGCAGCGTGCTCACAACCCAGATTTGAGAGTGCATAACTCACCTTGCCCTGTGATTAATATAGGGTTATTGGACAAAAATAAGGCATGGTCTGACAAACGATATAAATCCCCTTTCACATGAGACAGATTGCATCAAGTAGGTGATTTACGTCTAATTACGCTTTGTTTATGCGATATGGTTCACCTTGATTCATCTTTGTGCTGATTTTTGCAGCGAACTTTTTTACACTCCGGCGAATGAATCAGGAGGACAGGAGGTGAACATGGATCCCTTACGCGAGGTCAGAAATCGGCTGCTCAACGGCTGGCAGTTGTCAAAGCTGTATACCTTTGAAGTGGCGGCCCGGCACCAGTCGTTTGCGCTGGCGGCAGATGAGCTGTCACTAAGCCCCAGCGCTGTCAGCCATCGCATTAATCAGCTGGAAGATGAGCTGGGTATTCAGCTGTTTGTTCGTTCGCATCGTAAAGTGGAACTCACCCACGAGGGCAAGCGCGTGTTCTGGGCGCTGAAATCATCGCTGGATACGCTGAATCAGGAAATCCTTGATATTAAAAATCAGGAGTTGTCCGGGACCCTCACCGTGTACTCACGGCCTTCTATCGCTCAGTGCTGGCTGGTTCCGGCGCTCGGCGACTTTACCCGTCGCTATCCGTCGATTTCGCTGACCATGCTGACCGGGAACGACAACGTCAATCTGCAGCGTGCCGGGGTCGATCTGGCCATCTATTTTGACGACGCGCCCTCCGCGCAGCTCACGCACCACTTCCTGATGGATGAAGAGATCCTGCCGGTATGCAGCCCGGACTACGCTCGCCGCCATGACCTTACCGGTTCGCTGGTGAATTTACCGCACTGTACGTTGCTGCATGACAGACAGGCGTGGAGTAACGACTCCGGGACCGATGAATGGCACAGTTGGGCGCAGCATTTTTCGGTGAATCTGCCGACATCGTCGGGAATTGGCTTCGATCGTTCTGATTTGGCGGTGATTGCGGCGATGAATCATATCGGCGTGGCGATGGGCCGAAAGCGGCTGGTGCAAAAACGCCTCGACAGCGGAGAGCTGGTTGCGCCTTTTGGCGATATGGCGCTGAAATGCCATCAGCACTACTACATCACTACCCTTCCTGGCAGACAGTGGCCGAAAATCGAGGCGTTTATTCGCTGGCTTCAGGAACAGGTTAAATAAGCGGGCCGCGAATATTTTTTACGCTTTCTCGCTACACGCAAAGTGAAAAAGCATGCTAAATACGTGATATCACTCCTGATGATTTGCGTAAGGACGACCGTGTTAAAGCCGATAGTTTCCCTTTTACTGTTAGCCAGCGCCACCGTGTGTGCCGCGCAACCTGTGCTGACCGCGGCGCAGTATGCGCAGCAGCTTGGCGTTGGGATGGACGTAGACTGGGCGCGCACCGATCGGGGTATTCGTGAATTCGATCCGCTGGTGGTGCGGGATTACAAGGCGAAAGGGTTAACCCACGTGCGCATTCGCGTGGCGGGAGAGCCTACGGAGGCGCGGCTTATACATCTGCGCAAGCTGGTGGAAGCCTGCGAGCAGTATGGCGTGATCCCGATAATTGCCTATCAGGCTGACGAATATAAAAAAGATCCCAGTACCGGTAACGAAAAAGAGGTGGTTAACTGGTGGGTGGCGGTGGCGCATTACTTTGGTCAAAGCTCGCCGTTGCTGGGTTTCGACCTGATATACGAACCCTCTGATAAGCTCAACCATAATCAGGTATCGCTCAATCGGGTGTATGACAAAACCATTCGTACTGTCCATGCCATCGACCCGCAGCGGATGATTTTTATCGCGCCGCGACTACGCGCCGCGCCGGAAGATTTGCCTGACCTGAAACTGCCGCCGCAAAGTCAGAATACCGTGCTGGCTCAATGGCATATTTTTCCGTGGGGGCCGCTGAAAAATAATGGTAAATATCCGTGGACCTCAGGCACAGCGGCAGAAAAGGCCGCTATTCGCGCCCGTATCAATACCGCCATTCACTGGCAGCAGAAAACGGGTCATGTCAGTTGGGTGGGAGGCTGGTCGCCAGGAGAAACCATCAGGAACGCGCCTTCTGCCTCGCAAATGGCGTTTGCCCGCTTTATGGCGTGCGAACTGAAAAAAGCGAAAATTCCCTATGCTATCAATGCGGATACGCAGTTTTATGATGGCGAGGAAGGCGCCTGGCGTCCGGCGCTGGAGCCGTTACTGACGACGATGATCGCGCCTGAATGCGAAAAGCCCGGCGATAAGCCGGGCCATCATACGCTTAAACCGCCTGCCCCTGATGCGACACGCGTGACGCCAGCGGAAGCCAGCAAACAAAAATCAACAGTCCCATAAGGGTCATCAGCAGGCCCAGACTGGCTTGCCCGGTCTGCGGCAGCATTGCAGAGAACCACGCCAGCACGCCGGAACCAATATTCTGTAATCCCCCAACCAGCGCACCGGCAGTGCCTGCCAGGAATGGGAAAGGCTCCATTGCGCCACTGGTTGCCAGCGGAAACAGCATCCCGGCACCGAAGAAAAACAGTGCGGCGGGAACCAGCAGCGTCCAGACGTTCATCACGTCAAACAGGCCCGGGATCCACATCATTAAACCGGCTACCAGACAGCAGATAACCGACTGCCACATCAGCGTCGAGAAACGCTTATTCGGGCGACCGGCGAACCAGGCGCCGAAAAATGCCGCCGGGATGGGCAGAATAAACAGGATACTGACCACCATGCTGCTTAAACCGAGCCTTGCGCCCAACAATACCCCGGAGCAGGCCTCGAAGACCGCAACGCCCGCCAGGCCGCCGATCAGCATCAGCACGTAACAGGTGAAAGAACTGTTACCAAACAGCGTTTTATAGCTGGCGATAAGGCGTGGACGCGGTGCGCCCGCAGGACGCGTTTCCGGCATCCAGCGCGCCATGCTAAACGTGACGCCCGCGCACAGAACCAGCAGGAAAATGTAACAGGCGCGCCAGTTCCACAAGGTATCCAGCATGCCGCCAATCAGCGGGGCCAGCAGCGGACTCACCAGAATCCCCATGTTTAACAAACTATTCGCGTGGCGCAGCTGCGTGCCTTCGTACAGATCGCGCGGTAAGGTTCGCGCCATTACACCGCCGACGCCTGTTCCCATGCCCTGGATTGCACTGGCGATAATCAGTACCGTCAGGCTGTGGGTGGTAATCGCGACCAGCGTGGCCAGCATAAAAATAGACATTCCGGCGAGGATCACCGGACGGCGGCCAACGCGATCGGAAAGTGGGCCGTAAAACAGTTGTGACAGGCCGTAGGTCAGCAGGTAGGCGGCCATTACGCTTTGCACCGCTCCTTCGCGAACGTTCAGTTCACGCGCCATATCAGCAATCGCGGGGATATAAATGGTTTGCGCCATCTGACCTACCGCCACCAGTAATACCAACATCAACAACAAATTGACGCTTCTATGCCTTTTCATTTCGCTGATTACTTTTAAAAAAGAGAAAAAAGAAGAATAAGGTGCTGTACTTTCCCGTAAATGCGCGTGGAATCTACCACAACAGAAAAAGAAGGCCAGATAGTGGGCTGGAATGTTTACGCGATGAACGGCAGGAAATGTAAACAAAAAGCGGCAACAAATGTTGCCGGATTGCATCGGCTTTACGGCGCGATCATGACAAGCGAAGTAAGACAGCGCCTACGGCAATACCGGCGGCCGCGACAAGGCGTATTCCGGCAACCTTTTCTTTCAGCAGTAGCCAGGCGAGCAGAGCGCCAAACAGAATGGAGGTTTCACGCAGCGCTGCGACCACCGCCAACGGAGCCTGGGTCATGGCCCACAGCGCCAGACCGTAAGAACCCATCGTACCAATTCCACCCAGAATACCTTTCTTCCACTGTTGTACCAGATAGCGTGACGCTTCCCGGCGCCGGGCGATCATCGCCCAGCCCAGCAGACAGGAACCGTTCAGAAAGAAGGTCCACAGCGTATAACCGAGCGCGGTTTCTGATAAGCGTACGCCGGTGCCATCAACCAGCGTGTAACCAGCGATAAAGCAGGCGTTAATGAGCGCCAGTACGATCCCGCGTTGTGAGCTGCTGCGTCCGTTAAATGCCATGCCGAGAATGGCCAGACAGATCGTAGCAATCCCCACCCAGGCAAACACAGACAGGCTATCGCCAAGGAACAAGACGCTGATAATCGCAACCAGCAGCGGTGCTGTCCCACGCATCAGAGGATAGGTCTGGCTCATATCCGAAACCTGATAGGTTTTGGCGACCAGGACCGTATACACCACTTGCAACGCGGTTGAGACGGCCAAAAACGGCAGGCTGGCGGTGGAAGGCTGAGGCGCGAAGGGTAAGCAGATCAATGCCATAATCGCCGCGGAGCCGCTGACGCCAATCGCCGAGTACAGTTTATCGTTTCCAGCTTTAACAATGGCATTCCAACTGGCATGCAGCAGCGCGGCAAACAGCAAAATGCAGAAAACAGAAAGCGTCATGGTGGCGTTCTTCCCTGAGAATGTCATAAAAACGTAACATATTGGCGCGAGACAAGCACCAGGGAGAAGGTGAAAGGGGAGCGGAGTGTTACCCGCTCCCCTTAGGTGCGACTTGAATCCGAATTACTTAACGTATTTCAGAACGGCATCAAGTAGTTGCAGTGCTGCAACAATGAGTTTGAGGATAAGAATAGCGATATCCACGAGGCTCATACGCTCTCCTTTTGGTACAAGGAGCACGGTGCTGACGTACCTCGCCGCTGCCTGTTGCCAGCACCTTTGTTGACATAACACAGTGTGCTCACACGGGGGTTAAGGCGCTGACGGCACCACCCGTTTCAGCCAGGACTTTGATGCGCCGGTTTACGATGCGGCCCCCGCATAACACATTGCGTACCGAGACATTATAGATAAACACTGTATAAATTAACAGTATTTTGTAGACATTGTGCCATTCATGTTCCATACTCAAAACCATCAAAATTCGTGCCGAAATTGCGTGTTCTTCGCAGAACGCGTATACTTTTTCCGTTGACATAACACAGTGTGTTCGGCGGCTACCAACCGCACAGCGCTGAAAAAAACCTCGCTCCGGCGGGGTTTTTTGTTTTCCGACTCTGCACAGCGAAATGTGATCGTTGACGCATTTTTATGCAGATGAAAAATTTTCCATTGTCACGCTGAAAAACCTGTGTTTGTATAAATCCAGTTAATCAACAAACAGACAGGTCCCTAATGAACCCTTCCATGCTGACTGCGACCCTACTAAAAACTGCGCCATCTCGCGCAGCGGTCGTCGTGCGTGTGGTGGTGGTCGTCGGCAATGCGCCGTAGGGTCCGGATCAACACACGATTCCAAAACCCCGCCGGCGCAAACCGGGCGGGGTTTTTCGTTTAAGAGACCTGCCCGAAGCAAAGGCCCAGAATAAAAGGACTGGAGCATGGCAAGTTCGGGCATAACATCCAAGCGTACGCGTTTTACGGGCGCAGAATTCATCGTTCATTTCATGGAACGCCAGGGGATTCAGGTGGTCACCGGTATTCCTGGCGGATCGATTCTTCCCGTCTATGACGCTTTAAGCCAAAGCACGCAAATCCGTCATATCCTGGCGCGCCACGAGCAGGGCGCGGGGTTTATCGCGCAGGGGATGGCGAGAACCGATGGTAAACCCGCCGTCTGTATGGCCTGTAGCGGACCGGGCGCGACCAACCTGGTGACCGCCATTGCCGACGCGCGGCTGGATTCCATCCCGCTGGTGTGTATCACCGGGCAGGTTCCGGCCTCAATGATCGGGACCGACGCCTTCCAGGAAGTCGACACCTACGGCATCTCTATCCCCATCACCAAGCACAACTATCTGGTCCGCCATATCAGTGAATTACCGCAGGTCATGAGCGATGCGTTCCGCATTGCGCAGTCCGGCCGTCCGGGCCCGGTGTGGATAGACATTCCTAAGGATATTCAAACCGCCGTTTTTGAGATTGAAGAGATGCCGGAGCCCGCGCAGAAAATGGCGGCACCGGCGTTCAGCCAGGACAGCATTCGCGATGCTGCAGCCATGATTAACTCCGCACAGCGTCCGGTGCTGTATCTCGGCGGCGGCGTGATTAACGCGCCTGAGCGGGTTCGTGATCTGGCAGAAAAAGCCATGCTGCCCACCACCATGACCTTAATGGCGCTCGGTATGTTGCCGAAAGCGCATCCGCTGTCGTTAGGCATGTTAGGTATGCACGGCGCGCGCAGCACTAACTTTATTCTGCAAGAAGCGGACTTATTGATTGTTCTGGGCGCACGTTTTGATGACCGGGCGATTGGTAAAACCGAGCAGTTCTGTCCGAACGCCAAAATCATCCACGTGGACATCGACCGCGCGGAGCTGGGTAAAATCAAACAGCCACACGTGGCGATTCAGGCGGATGTCGATGAGGTTCTGGCGCAACTGATCCCATTAATTGACGCGCAGCCGCGAGAGTCGTGGCATCAAATGGTGGCCGATTTACAACGCGAATTCCCCTGCAGCATTCCGCAGGAAAGCGACCCGCTCAGCCACTATGGGCTGATCAACGCCGTAGCGGCCTGCGTGGATGACAATGCCATTATCACCACCGACGTAGGCCAGCATCAGATGTGGGCCGCACAGGCTTACCCGCTGAACCGTCCGCGTCAGTGGCTGACCTCCGGCGGTCTGGGAACCATGGGCTTTGGCCTGCCGGCGGCAATTGGCGCAGCGCTGGTCAACCCGGACAAAAAGGTGCTGTGCTTCTCCGGCGACGGTAGCCTGATGATGAATATTCAGGAAATGGCGACGGCCAGCGAAAATCAACTGGATATTAAAATCATCCTGATGAATAACGAAGCGTTGGGTCTGGTGTATCAGCAGCAGAGTTTGTTCTATAAGCAGGGCGTTTTTGCGGCGACATATCCGGGGATGATTAACTTTATGCAGATAGCCGCCGGGTTTGGCCTCGAAACCTGCGATTTGAATAACGAAGCGGATCCACAGGCAGCGTTGCAGGAGATTATTAATCGCCCTGGACCTGCGCTGATCCACGTGCGCATCGATGCCGAAGAAAAAGTGTACCCGATGGTGCCGCCGGGTGCGGCAAACACAGAAATGGTGGGGGAATAAGCCATGCAACAGCAGACTCATGACAACGTAATCCTGGAACTCACCGTACGCAACCATCCGGGCGTAATGACCCACGTCTGCGGGCTGTTTGCCCGCCGCGCGTTCAACGTGGAAGGCATTCTCTGTCTACCGATTCAGGACAGCGACAAGAGCCGCATCTGGCTACTGGTCAACGACGATCAGCGTCTTGAGCAGATGATAAGCCAGATCGACAAGCTGGAAGATGTGGTGAAAGTGGCCCGCAACCAGTCCGACCCGTCGATGTTTAACAAAATCACGGTTTTCTTTGAGTGAGTTAGTCGCCGTCTGAATCCGGGGTGATGACTTTGACAGAGCCGTTCCGGCAGTGGGTTGCGTAATCTGCCGGCAACGGGCGATCGCTTATCAGTACGTCAAAAGTGGAGAGCGGACCAATGCTGGCGGGGGCAACCTCATCAAACAGGGCGTGGCGCGTCAGCAGAATTTTGCGCAATCCGCGTTCCATCGCTTTGCGTTTGGTGGCCAGATCGTCCGGATTGAACCAGCTAACGCCGAAATGCTCATGGACTCCGCTGGCAGAGATAAACACTTTTCGTGGGTTGAGCGCATCCAGCGGAGAGGGATTGTTGGTGTCGTAAAAGGCATCACTTTTCGCCCGATAGGTGCCCCCGCAAAGAATCACCGTGGCGTTGGGTTTTTCATTTAGCGCCACGAATACCCGGTGTGAGTAGCAAATTCCGGTAAAGGTAATATCGTCCGGGATCATGCTGACGACTAATGGCATTTCGGCACCATTATCAAAAAAGACCAGATCGTTTTCACTGACCAGTCCCGCGGCCAGAATGGCAACCGGTAAATCATCGCGATGATACTGCTTTTGCACGGGGAGCGGAGCGTTAACGAGGGTGGCGGGCTTGTTCACCATCACGATGTAACCACCGAGTAGCGTAAGCGGCAATGGTTCGTCATCCTGGCTGAGATCCCGACGGATGGTCATCACGGAAACCTCCAGCATGCGCGCCGCCTCTTTCAGATGGATTCTGTCGGTCTTCTTCAACAATTCCATCAGACGTCGAATACGTTCTTTTTGCTTGGTTTCCATGCACACTCTCCACGAATCATGTTTTCATGTTCCTTCAGTAACATTTATGTGTTTCTGGGAACATGACATTGCTGCATTACTATACGTCTGACCATTGGGAAATAAAAGCGTGTTTTTACACGTTTTATTGATTATAAGCAGCGAGTTTTCAGTCAATTGTAAGCAAGTTAATCATTTTGAGTGTGATAGAGATGCAACATTTAGCATAATAAATAAACAATAAAATGATCCTCCAATCGCGATCCTAGTCACAAATGATACGGAAGTAACATGATAATGTTATTTTAATATCATTGTTGTGTGATTGTTTCTGAGAGGTAGTAAAATGGATATCGCGGTTATTGGCTCCAACATGGTGGATCTCATCACCTACATCAACCAGATGCCCAAAGAAGGGGAAACGCTGGAAGCACCCGCCTTTAAAATTGGTTGTGGCGGTAAAGGGGCAAATCAGGCCGTTGCGGCTGCTAAGCTCAACTCCAAAGTGCTGATGCTGACGAAAGTCGGTGATGATATTTTTGCGGATAACACCATTCGTAATCTCGAATCCTGGGGGATTAATACGACCTATGTCGAAAAGGTACCCTGCACCAGCAGCGGCGTTGCACCGATCTTTGTTAATGCAAACTCCAGCAACAGCATTCTGATTATTAAAGGCGCCAACAAGTTTCTCTCCCCGGAAGATATCGATCGCGCGGCGGAAGATCTGAAAAAGTGTCAACTTATTGTCCTGCAGCTGGAAGTACAGTTGGAAACGGTTTATCACGCGATTGAATTCGGTAAAAAACACGGTATTGAAGTGTTATTAAATCCCGCCCCTGCATTACGGGAATTAGATATGTCTTATGCCTGTAAATGCGATTTCTTCGTGCCAAATGAAACCGAGCTCGAAATATTAACCGGTATGCCGGTGGATACCTATGACCATATTCGCGCCGCGGCACGTTCTTTGGTCGATAAAGGTCTGAACAATATTATCGTCACCATGGGGGAGAAAGGTGCTCTGTGGATGACGCGTGACCAGGAAGTCCATGTCCCGGCGTTTAAAGTGAACGCTGTCGATACCAGTGGCGCAGGTGACGCTTTCATCGGTTGTTTTGCCCACTATTACGTTCAAAGCGGTGATGTCGAAGCCGCCATGAAAAAAGCCGCTCTCTTCGCTGCATTCAGCGTTACCGGGAAAGGCACTCAATCATCTTATCCAAGCATCGAACAATTTAATGAGTTTCTTACCTTAAACGAATAATACTCCTGCATTGTAAAAGGTAGCACTATGAACGATAAAAACATCATTCAGATGCCCGACGGCTATCTGAATAAGACGCCTCTGTTCCAGTTTATTTTGTTATCCTGTTTATTCCCTTTATGGGGATGCGCAGCCGCATTAAATGATATTCTGATTACGCAATTCAAAAGCGTATTTTCACTCAGCAACTTTGCTTCGGCATTAGTTCAGAGTGCCTTTTATGGCGGTTATTTTTTAATTGCGATTCCGGCATCTTTGGTGATTAAAAAGACCAGTTATAAAATCGCCATCTTAATGGGACTGACCCTTTATATTGTTGGCTGTACGCTCTTTTTCCCGGCATCGCACATGGCCACCTACACCATGTTCCTCGCGGCAATTTTTGCGATTGCGATTGGCCTGAGCTTCCTGGAAACTGCAGCCAACACCTACAGCTCCATGATTGGCCCAAAAGCGTATGCCACCCTGCGCCTGAACATCAGCCAGACCTTTTACCCCATTGGCGCAGCCGCCGGTATTCTGCTGGGTAAATATCTGGTCTTCTCTGAAGGCGAGAGTCTGGAAAAACAGATGGCTGGGATGAACGCGGAGCAGATCCACAACTTTAAAGTGTTGATGCTGGAAAATACCCTTGAGCCTTACAAGTACATGATTATGGTGCTGGTTGTGGTGATGGTGTTGTTCCTGCTGACCCGCTTCCCGATCTGTAAAGTCGCGCAAACGGCGAGTCATAAACGTCCGTCAGCGATGGATACGCTGCGTTATCTGGCCAGCAATGCCCGTTTCCGCCGTGGGATTGTGGCGCAGTTCCTGTACGTGGGGATGCAGGTCGCGGTGTGGTCATTTACCATCCGTCTGGCGCTGGAATTGGGTGATATCAACGAGCGCGACGCCTCAACCTTCATGGTCTATAGCTTTGCCTGCTTCTTTATCGGCAAGTTTATCGCCAACATCTTGATGACACGCTTCAATCCGGAAAAAGTGCTGATCCTCTACTCCATCATTGGCGCACTGTTTCTGGTCTATGTTGCGCTGGCGCCAAGCTTCAGCGCCGTGTACGTTGCCGTACTGGTGAGCGTCCTGTTTGGACCCTGCTGGGCGACAATCTATGCCGGTACGCTGGATACCGTGGATAACGAACATACTGAAATGGCGGGAGCAGTCATTGTCATGGCGATTGTTGGTGCAGCGGTGGTTCCGGCAATTCAGGGCTATGTGGCCGATATGTTCCACTCGCTACAACTCTCGTTCCTGGTCTCCATGTTGTGCTTCGTGTACGTCGGTATCTACTTCTGGCGTGAAAGCAAAGTGCGCAATAACCTGGCTGAAGCGACTGTTTCCTGAGGAGAGCGATCATGACAACACGTATCACGCTGTGGCGGGAACTCTTTGCAGAGCATCCGCGAATCTTACTGAAGAATAGCGACTTCACGGTTACCGTATTTCGTTACGCCAGCGGTGTGGAAGGGCTGAAGGTAGAAAACAGTCGTGGACATCTGGTTATTCTGCCCTGGATGGGGCAGATGATCTGGGATGCTCAGTTTGACGGGCATGAACTGACCATGCGCAACATGTTCAGTCAGCCGAAACCGGCTGCGGAAGTGGTAGCGACTTACGGCTGCTTTGCTTTCCACTCGGGTATATTGGCTAATGGCTGCCCTTCGCCGGAAGATTCTCACCCGTTGCATGGCGAAATGGCCTGTGCCGCGATGGATGAGGCCTGGCTGGAGCTGGAGGGAGAGAATTTGCGCGTGAGCGGACGCTACGAGTATGTGATGGGATTCGGTCATCATTATCAGGCGCATCCTGCGGTGATTATGCGCAAAGCGAGTGCGCTGTTTGATATTCAGATGGCGGTCACCAACCTCGCCTCAGTGGCAATGCCTTTACAGTATATGTGCCATATGAACTATGCCTACGTACCGGAAGCGACCTTCAGCCAGAATATCCCGGATGAAGCCATGAAGCTGCGTGAGTCGGTACCCGCGCATGTTAAGCCTACCGAGCAGTGGCTGGCGTTTAATCAGCGGATCATTCAGGGCGAGACCTCGCTGGGGCGCCTCAACGAGCCCGATTTTTACGATCCGGAAATCGTTTTCTTCGCTGACCAACTGGACCGATACACGGATAAGCCTGAATTTCGCATGATCGCACCTGATGGCACCACGTTCGTGACGCGTTTCTCCAGCGCGGAGCTGAATTATGTCACCCGTTGGATCCTCTATAACGGCGATCAGCAGGTGGCAGCCTTTGCCCTACCTGCGACCTGTCGCCCTGAAGGCTTCCTGGCGGCGCAGCGAAAAGGCACGTTGATTCAGCTAGAACCGCAGCACACCCGCACATTTACCGTCACAACTGGCATCGCCTGATCGCTCAAGGCTTAAACAGCAGCGCGTCGGAACACAAAATCCTTCAAGCTGCATAAGGCGGCAAGTCTGCTCACCTCAGAAGCTTACTCAAGTCAGTGACTGGGGTGAGCAGACCAAGCCAACGCAGAGGCTGCTTGAAGGATAAAGTGTATATCGTTAAGGTAAGCACGTTTTTTATCCCCCAGGACAGAACCCATGATCACCGTTGCCCTTATCGACGACCACACTATCGTCCGCTCCGGCTTTGCCCAGTTGCTGGGGCTGGAACCTGATTTGCAGGTTGTGGCTGAGTTCGGCTCAGGCAGTGAGGCGCTGGCGGGATTACCGGGACGTGGCGTGCAGGTATGTATCTGTGATATCTCGATGCCTGATATCTCCGGTCTTGAACTGTTAAGCCAGTTGCCAAAAGGGATGGCGATTATCATGCTCTCCGTCCACGACAGCCCGGCGCTGGTGGAGCAGGCGCTCAACGCGGGCGCGCGTGGTTTCCTTTCTAAACGCTGTAGCCCTGATGAGCTGATCGCGGCGGTGCATACCGTGGCGACCGGCGGCTGCTATTTGACGCCGGATATCGCCGTCAAACTGGCGGCTGGTCGTCAGGATCCGCTGACCAAACGCGAACGTCAGGTGGCGGAGAAACTGGCGCAAGGCATGGCGGTAAAAGAGATTGCCGCCGAACTGGGCCTGTCGCCGAAAACGGTGCACGTGCATCGCGCTAACCTGATGGAAAAACTGGGCGTTAGCAACGATGTCGAACTGGCCCGCCGGATGTTTGACGGCTGGCAATGAACACGCTCTGTTCCCGGTTAATCACCGTTGTTGCCTGCTTCTTTATCTTCTCTGCCGCGTGGTTCTGCTTGTGGAGTATCAGCCTGCACCTGGTTGAGCGCCCGGAGCTGGCGGTACTGCTGTTTCCGTTTGGCCTGCGTCTGGGGCTGATGCTGCAATGTCCACGCGGCTACTGGCCGGTGCTGCTGGGTGCGGAATGGCTGCTTCTTTTCTGGCTGGCGCAGGAAGTGGCGCTGGCTCACTTGCCACTTTTGATGATCGGGAGCTTCCTCACGTTACTCCCGGTGATGCTGATTTCGCGCTACCGCCATCAGCGCGACTGGCGCACGCTGCTGTTACAGGGCGCGGCGCTGACGGCAGCGGCGTTGCTGCAATCGCTGCCCTGGCTTGGGCAAGGCGAAGAGGCGTGGAATGCCCTACTGCTGACGCTCACTGGTGGATTAACGCTGGCTCCGATCTGTCTGGTTTTCTGGCACTATCTTACCAGCACCACCTGGTTGCCGCTGGGCCCGGCGGTGGTGTCTCAGCCGGTGAACTGGCGCGGGCGGCATCTGGTCTGGTATCTGCTGCTGTTTAGCGTCAGCCTGTGGTTGCAGCTTGGCCTGCCCGATGAACTGTCGCGCTTCACGCCGTTTTGCCTCGCACTGCCGATCATTGCGCTCGCCTGGCACTACGGCTGGCAGGGGGCGCTGATTGCCACGTTAATGAACGCCATTGCGCTGATTGCCAGCCAGACCTGGCACGATCATCCCGTCGACCTGTTGCTCTCCCTGCTGGTGCAAAGCCTGACCGGGCTGCTGCTCGGCGCGGGGATCCAGCGTCTGCGCGAGCTTAACCAGTCGCTGCAAAATGAATTAGCGCGCAACCACCGTCTGGCTGAACGCCTGCTGGAGACCGAAGAGAGCGTGCGCCGGGATGTGGCGCGCGAACTGCACGATGATATCGGTCAGACCATCACCGCCATTCGCACCCAGGCGGGCATTGTCCAGCGGCTGGCGCCGGAAAACGCAGGGGTGAAGCACAGCGGGGCGCATATCGAACAACTTTCTCTTGGCGTATACGATTCTGTGCGTCGTCTGTTGGGTCGTCTGCGTCCGCGCCAGTTGGATGATCTCACGCTGGAACAAGCCATCCGCTCATTGATGCGTGAAATGGAGCTGGAAAGCCGCGGCATCGTCAGCCACCTTGACTGGCGAATTGACGAATCTGCACTCAGCGAAAGTCAGCGGGTGACGCTGTTTCGCGTCTGTCAGGAAGGGCTGAACAACATCGTTAAGCACGCCAACGCCAGCGCGGTGACGCTTCAGGGCTGGCAGCAGGATGAACGGCTGATGCTGGTGATTGAGGACGACGGCAGCGGCCTGCCGCCGGGGTCGAATCAGCAGGGATTTGGCCTCACCGGGATGCGTGAACGTATTACCGCCCTCGGGGGATCGCTCTCGATTTCCTGTACGCACGGCACGCGGGTCAGCGTGTCGTTACCCCAGCGTTATGTGTAAGGAGCGGTCATGTTTTCGTTTTTAAAATCCCCAGTCAGCGCGCCGCTCATCACCGATAAGCGTGAAGTGGATGCCCTCTACCGCTACTGGCGGCGGCATATTCTGACCACTATCTGGCTCGGCTACGCGCTGTTCTATTTCACACGCAAGAGCTTCAACGCCGCCGTACCGGATATCCTCACCAGCGGCGTGCTGACCCGCAGCGACATTGGGCTGCTGGCGACGCTGTTTTACATCACCTACGGCCTGTCGAAGTTTGTTTCCGGTATCGTCAGTGACCGTTCCAACGCCCGTTATTTTATGGGGTTTGGGCTTATCGCCACCGGCGTGGTGAACATTCTGTTTGGTTTTTCCACCTCGCTCTGGGCTTTTGCGGTGCTCTGGGCGCTGAACGCCTTTTTCCAGGGCTGGGGGTCGCCGGTCTGCGCGCGTTTATTGACTGCGTGGTATTCGCGTACCGAACGCGGCGGCTGGTGGGCGCTGTGGAATACTGCGCACAATGTTGGCGGGGCGCTGATCCCTATCGTGATGGCGGCGACGGCGCTGCACTACGGCTGGCGTGCCGGGATGATGATCGCCGGGCTGCTGGCGATTGTGGTGGGGGTTTTTCTCTGCTGGCGGCTGCGCGACAGGCCGCAGGCGATTGGTCTGCCGCCGATTGGCGACTGGCGCCATGATGAGCTGGAAATCGCCCAGCAGCAGGAAGGCGCAGGGCTGAGCCGTAAAGAGATCCTCACCCGCTATGTATTGCTGAATCCCTATATCTGGCTGCTGTCGCTGTGTTACGTGCTGGTGTACGTCGTCCGCGCCGCCATCAACGACTGGGGCAATCTGTATATGTCGGAGACGCTCGGCGTGGATCTGGTGACCGCCAATACCGCCGTGACCATGTTCGAATTGGGCGGATTTATCGGCGCGCTGGTCGCAGGCTGGGGCTCGGACAAACTGTTTAACGGCAACCGCGGTCCAATGAACCTGATTTTTGCTGCCGGAATTTTGCTCTCCGTGGGCTCGTTGTGGCTGATGCCGTTCGCCAGTTACGTGATGCAGGCGGCGTGCTTCTTCACCACCGGATTCTTCGTCTTCGGCCCGCAAATGCTGATCGGCATGGCGGCGGCGGAGTGCTCGCACAAAGAGGCAGCGGGCGCGGCAACCGGATTTGTCGGGCTGTTTGCCTATCTGGGGGCATCGCTTTCCGGCTGGCCGCTGGCGAAGGTGATGGAGGTCTGGCACTGGACCGGATTCTTTGTGGTGATCGCCATTGCGGCGGGAATTTCCGCGCTGCTGCTGCTGCCGTTTTTGAACGCCCAGGCTCCACGCGAACTCAACGAAGCGTGATGCACCTCACCTTTTTGCCCTGAGTAGGGCAAAACTAAGAAATTTTCCCGGTTTCACCTGGACGCTGTCTCAGGCGCGTCCCCCGGCTGATTTTTACAATGCCTGCCATTCGCAGGTATAAAAATTAGCTCGGGAGTGTCAAATGCTGGCCTTTCTAAACCAGGTACGCAAGCCGACCCTGGATCTGCCGCTCGATGTGCGGCGCAAAATGTGGTTCAAACCGTTCATGCAGTCCTATCTGGTGGTCTTTATTGGCTACCTGACCATGTATCTGATCCGCAAAAACTTCAACATCGCGCAGAACGACATGATCTCCACCTACGGGCTGAGCATGACGCAGCTGGGAATGATTGGCCTGGGCTTCTCCATCACCTACGGCGTGGGTAAAACGCTGGTTTCCTACTACGCAGACGGCAAAAATACCAAGCAGTTCCTGCCGTTTATGCTGATCCTCTCCGCCATCTGTATGCTCGGCTTCAGCGCCAGCATGGGGGCGGGTTCAACCAGCCTGTTCCTGATGATCGCCTTCTACGCGCTGAGCGGTTTTTTCCAGAGTACTGGCGGCTCGTGTAGCTATTCCACCATCACCAAATGGACGCCGCGTCGCAAGCGGGGTTCTTACCTCGGCATGTGGAATATCTCCCATAACCTCGGTGGTGCGGGTGCGGCTGGCGTGGCGCTGTTTGGCGCCAACTATCTGTTCGACGGTCACGTCATTGGTATGTTTATCTTCCCGTCAATTATCGCCCTGATTGTCGGCTTTATCGGCCTGCGCTACGGCAGCGACTCCCCGGAGTCTTATGGCCTCGGTAAAGCTGAAGAGCTGTTCGGCGAGGAGATAAGTGAAGAGGACAAAGAGACTGAAGAAAATGAGATGACCAAATGGCAGATCTTTGTTGAGTACGTGCTGAAAAACAAAGTGATCTGGCTGCTGTGCTTCTCCAACATTTTCCTGTACGTGGTGCGCATCGGTATCGACCAGTGGTCCACTGTCTATGCTTTCCAGGAGCTGAAGCTCTCCAAAGAGGTGGCGATTCAGGGCTTTACCCTGTTTGAAGTGGGCGCGTTGGTCGGCACGTTACTGTGGGGTTGGCTCTCTGACCTGGCTAACGGTCGTCGTGCGCTGGTAGCCTGCGTGGCGCTGGCGTTGATTATCGCGACCCTGGGCGTTTATCAGCACGCCAGCAACCAGTATGTCTATCTGGCTTCGCTGTTTGCGCTGGGCTTCCTGGTGTTTGGTCCTCAGCTGTTAATCGGCGTTGCAGCCGTCGGATTCGTACCGAAAAAAGCGATCGGCGCAGCCGACGGGATTAAAGGCACCTTCGCATATCTGATTGGTGACAGCTTCGCCAAGCTGGGTCTGGGGATGATTGCCGACGGCACGCCGATCTTTGGTCTGACCGGCTGGGCGGGCACGTTCGCCGCGCTGGATACCGCCGCCATCGGTTGTATCTGCCTGATGGCCATCGTGGCCGTGTTTGAAGAACGTAAAATTCGCCGCGAGAAAAAAATTCAACAATTGAAAGTCGCTTAAGTTAAGTGTGCATTGGTAACTTTTGCCCGCCTGAATGGCGGGCTTTTTTATGTCGCGGAACCATCCTGAATCGTGTTGATACGTTCAGTCGTCGACAGAGAGGAATTTGCCGTTATGATGGGCATCCTGTCTGGTAATGGATGTGCGCATGATTTGGATAATGCTGGCCACATTGGTCGTTGTTTTTGTAGTGGGTTTTCGGGTGTTGACGTCCGGATCTCGACGGGCAATTCGCCGTCTGAGCGAGCGACTGAATATTGATGTTGTGCCGGTAGAGTCGATGATCGATCAGATGGGAAAAGTACAGGGTGAGGCTTTTTTACAGTACCTCCACCGCCCAGATGAATCGCATCTGCAAAATGCTGCCCAGGTGTTGTTGATCTGGCAAATCGTCATTGTCGACGGCAGTGAGTCGAATCTGCTGCAATGGCACCGTTGGCTGCAAAAAGCCCGATTGGCCACGCCGATTACTGACGCACAGGTGCGTCTGGCGCTCGGTTTTCTGCGCGAAATAGAGCCGGATATGCAGGAGTTTAATGCGTTTCAGATGCGCTATAACGCCTTTTTCCAGCCCGAAGATGGCGTGCACTGGCTGCACTGACAGTCATGCCTGTTGGCGTTACGTGACTCAGGCCGACAAAGGGACCCTGCCGCTGGTCGAATAAGACACGTCGACATTCAGCGGTAAAGTTGCCAAAACGTTAAATACGTCACAAATTTAATGTTACACTGCGTAACTTTTCTGCAATAACCCCACGCAGGTAACAAAATGAGTGAAGCTGTTGAACAAAAATCCCGCGCTGAGGCAAATGCCCGACCGAACTGGTCGGCGGTATTCGCCGTGGCGTTCTGCGTTGCCTGCCTGATAACCGTTGAGTTTCTGCCCGTTAGCCTGTTAACGCCGATGGCGCAGGATCTGGGGATTTCTGAAGGTGTTGCCGGACAATCGGTGACTGTGACGGCATTTGTTGCCATGTTCGCCAGCCTGTTTGTGACGCAAATTATCCAGGCGACCGATCGTCGCTACGTGGTGATCGTGTTTTCGGTGCTGCTGACGCTCTCCTGCCTGCTGGTTTCCTTTGCCAACTCTTTTTCACTGCTGCTCATTGGCCGCGCCTGTCTCGGTCTGGCGCTTGGCGGATTCTGGGCGATGTCAGCGTCGCTGACCATGCGTCTGGTTCCCGCCCGTACGGTACCGAAAGCGCTGTCGGTGATTTTTGGTGCGGTCTCTGTCGCGCTGGTGATTGCCGCGCCGCTGGGGAGTTTTTTGGGCGGTATTATCGGCTGGCGCAACGTGTTTAATGCGGCGGCGGTAATGGGCGTGCTGTGCACGATTTGGGTGGTGAGAGCGCTGCCGTCGTTGCCAGGTGAACCTTCGCATCAGAAACAAAATATGTTCAGCCTGTTGCAGCGCCCAGGGGTGATGGCCGGGATGATTGCCATCTTTATGTCCTTTGCCGGACAGTTCGCATTCTTTACCTATATTCGCCCGATCTATATGAATCTGGCAGGCTTTGAAGTTGATGGCCTGACGCTGGTGCTGCTGAGTTTTGGTATCGCCAGCTTTGTCGGGACGTCGCTCTCCTCGGTGGTTCTGAAGCGCTCGGTCAAACTGGCCTTAGCCGGTGCGCCGCTGGTGCTGGCGCTTAGCGCGCTGGTCCTGATCCTGTGGGGTAGCGACAAAGTTGTGGCGGCAGGTATTGCGATTATCTGGGGCCTGGCGTTTGCGTTGGTTCCGGTCGGCTGGTCGACGTGGATCACCCGATCGCTTGCCGATCAGGCAGAAAAAGCCGGATCCGTCCAGGTCGCCGTGATTCAGCTTGCCAATACCTGCGGGGCAGCGGTGGGAGGCTATGCGCTCGATAACCTCGGACTGCTTTCGCCCCTGATGCTTTCCGGCAGCCTGATGCTGCTGACGGCGCTTCTGGTCACGATGAAGGTCAGAATACAGTGAGATTGTTGCCTGATGGCGCGCAGCTTTCAGGCAACATCGTTATCTGACGACTGAATCAATCAAAACCATTGTTTTCGGCGGTATGGGCAAACCATTCGCCGCTTTTCTTCACCGTACGTTTTTGCGTATCTAAATCTAACTGGACAAAACCGTAGCGGTTTTTATATCCGTTGAGCCAGGACCAGTTATCAATAAAGGTCCACATATGGTAGCCAAGACAATTACACCCTTCGCTAATGCCTTTATGTAGCCATTTAAGATGCGCAGAAACAAATTCAATACGGTAGCTGTCGTTGATTTGGTCCTGCTGAATAAAACGTTGCTCATTTTCGACTCCCATGCCGTTTTCAGAAATAAAACAGCGCGGGTTGCCGTAGTTATCACGCAGATTAGTAATAATATCGTATATACCTGGCTCGTAAATTTCCCAGCCACGGTAAGGGTTCATTTTACGCCCCGGCATTTCGTAATAATCAAACAGCCACTCCGGCATAAACGGCGCGTCAGGATTGACGGCAGTATCACGACATTTCACGCGGCGCGGCTGATAATAATTAATACCGAGCAGGTCGATTTTGCCATCGGCGATGAGCTGACTGTCGCCTGGCTGACATGCTGGGAGTTGATCGTACTCTTTTAGCAGCTCTATCAGATCCGCCGGATATTCACCTTTTAGCACCGGGTCAAGGAAGCTGCGGTTAAACAGCAGATCCGCATGGTGCGCAGCTTTTACATCCGCTGGGTGTTGTGAGCGCGGATAAGAGGGCGTTAAATTCAGGATCACACCGATTTCACCGTCATAACTTCCGGCGTGGTACGCGCGTACCGCCGTGGAATGCGCCAGTACGGTGTGATACGCCACGGTGGCCGCGCGTTTGAAATCCACCACGTTAGGGTAATGGAAGTCATACAGATAGCCGCCTTCTACCGGGACAATCGGTTCGTTAAAGGTGAACCAGTGCTTCACCCGATTGCCGAACAAGGTAAAACAGGTTTGTGCGTAGCGACCAAACGCCTCAACCACATCACGGTTTTCCCAGCCACCTTTCTCCTGCATCACCATCGGCATATCGAAGTGGAACAGGGTGATAAATGGCGTAATGCCTTGCGCCAGCAGCTCATCGATGACGTTGTTATAGAAATCAACTGCCTGCGGGTTGACGTCGCCAGTACCGTCCGGGATCAGTCGTGACCAACTGATTGAAGTGCGGAAGCTGTTGTGCTTCAGCTGTTTGAGCAGTGCGATGTCCTGTTTCCAGTGCTGATAAAAGGTCGAGGTGTTCGCCGGGCCAACCCCCTGATGGAAACGCCCAGGCTGGCGGTCGAACCACACGTCCCATGTCGTCTGGCTTTTGCCGCCGTTCAGACTATCCCCTTCGGTTTGCAGCGCCGAGCAGGCACTGCCCCACCAAAAGTTTTCGGGAAAACGGTATCGCATTATCTTGCTCCTTGATGTGTTTCATTTCCCTACACAATAGGCGATTTTTCAAAACAGAAACCGGTTACAGCACTCGTTTTTCAATGCGATAGTTACAAATCCGGGCACTCAACTTTGCCCAGCGCTTCCCAGTAGTTGTTCTGATTGTTTCTTTGTATTGCCAGAATGGCTTCGCGGATGTGTTGCTGATTACGGGAATCAGCCATAATCGTTTTTTCCCACACCTCATCCGATGGCGACCCCTGCGGGGTACAAATCTTGCGTAAATCCTTCAATACGGTGTTTTTTTCATGAACGGACTGTAGAGAGCCATAAGCCGAATCGGCCTGCGCCAAACCCGGCAGCATGAAAAGAATGGCAATAAGCGGTAAAACGGCTTGTTTCATGATAATAATCCTTGTTGTCGATGCGCATCATCTCAAGAGTAAGTGTAGACGGCATGCGCCTCACTCATCAGCCTGTGTTAATTTCTAAAAAGAAAATCAGCCAGAAGTTTTAGTTTTTCAGGAGGATAGGATGCAAATACAGATTACAGATACCATTACTGAAGACGATCAAAATGCTCTGCTTGTTGGATTGCGCGCCTACAATCGCCAGTTCCTGAGGACCACCAATTTTGGCGACCTGGCGGTGTACTGGCGCGATGAGCACAATGAAATACTGGGCGGGCTGATCGGTAAAATCAAAGGCGAATGGCTGTGCATTGATTTCCTGTGGATGCATGACTCGCTGCGTAAAGGCGGTTACGGCACAAAGTTGATGCAAGCCGCTGAACAGACGGCGCGTGAGAGAGGATGCCTGCATGCGCTGGTGGACACTATGAGTTTCCAGGCGCTGCCGTTTTATCAGAAAAACGGCTATCAGTTGCAAATGACCCTCGATAACTTTCCAGAAACCGGTTCCGCGCGCCATTATTTGTCGAAAACGTTTTGATGACCGGAAGGACTGCAAAAGGGATGAGCTAACGGCACATTCCGACTAATTTTCCTTTTCGCATTATGCTTTTTTCTTCTTGCTGATGCTTTTTCGTTTTTTAAACCGCAGCGGCCTTCCCGCTATAGTCATTTCATTACTCATCAGGCGGTTATTGCAAAAGGAAAAAACGTGAAACTGAAGATACCTTATTTCGGGGCTGGGGCGGCGTTATTACTGGCGGGATTATTGCTGGCAGGATGCGATCAGCAGAACAATGATGCAAAGCATATTAAAGTGGGCGTGATTAACGGCGCGGAGCAGGATGTGGCGGAAGTCGCGAAGAAAGTCGCTAAAGAAAAATATGGCCTGGAGGTGGAATTGGTGGGGTTTAGCGGTTCTCTGCTGCCCAACGATGCCACTAATCATGGTGAGCTGGATGCCAATGTCTTCCAGCATCGTCCGTTCCTTGAACAAGATAATAAAGCGCACGGCTATAAGCTGGTAGCGGTGGGCAATACCTTTGTGTTCCCGATGGCGGGTTATTCGAAGAAAATCAAAACCGTTGCTGAACTAAAAGACGGTGCGACGATTGCGATACCTAACGATCCGACCAACCTTGGGCGGGCGCTGTTGCTGCTACAAAAAGAGAAGTTAATCACTCTGAAAGCGGATACCGGCCTGCTGCCAACGGCGCTGGATATTACGGATAATCCGCGACATCTGAAAATTATGGAACTGGAAGGGGCGCAGCTACCGCGTGTGCTGGACGATCAAAAAGTGGATGTGGCGATTATCAGTACCACCTACATCCAGCAAACCGGGCTTTCTCCGGTACATGACAGCGTATTTATCGAAGACAAAAATTCACCGTACGTGAACATTCTCGTGGCGCGAGAAGACAATAAAGATGCCGAGAATGTGAAAGAATTCCTGCAATCTTATCAGTCACCGGAAGTGGCGAAGGCCGCTGAAACTATCTTTAACGGCGGCGCAGTTCCGGGCTGGTAATCGTCACCCGTTGCCGCGTCGGTTGGGGTTAAACCGCTCTGGCGCGGCGACGTGAGTCCATTGAGATAAGCACTACCGATGAGAGGATCAAAAGCGTACCCAGCCAGTCTGGAAGGGTAAAGGTGATGCCTAACAGCAGCAGGGACAGCAACGCACTGCTCAACGGTTCCGCGCAGCTTAAAATGCTCGCTTTCGGTCCGCCAATCATCTGCGCGCCTTTCAGGTACAGGCTAAACGTGAGTGACGTGCCGATGACCACCAGATAGAAAAACGCCAGAATTAAACTGCCATTCACCACGAAATGAGTTCCCTGCCCGGCATAGAACGGCAGTAGGATCATTCCACCGATTAACATACTCCAGCCGACGACCGGCAACGTGCCGTAGCGCGCGATGAGCGTTGAGGGGTAGGTGGTATAGAACGCGGCGGCAAACGCCGAGGCTATTCCCCAAAACAGCGCGGCAGCTGAGATAGATAACGACGTCGGATTACCGTGGGTGACCAGTAAGAAGGTACCGATGAGCGAGGTGAAGATCGCCGTCAGCACTAAAATCCCCGGCCGCGCTTTGCGCACCATGGAGAACCACGCCACGATAATGGTCGGTGACAAAAATTGCAGCACCGTCGCGGTGGCGGCGTTGGATTTTTCGATGGTCAGCAGGAAGGTTAGCTGTACGGTGAGTGCCCCAACCACGGAAAAAATCAGCAGGCTGATGGCGTCCTTGCGGTTTTTGATAATGGAGAACACGTTGTCGCCATGAACGAAAGAGAGCATCAGCAGAATGAGCCCCGCGAAAATCAGGCGCGTCATGGTCAGAAACTGCGACGACATCTGGCTTTGTTCCATGATGTACTGCGCGCAAACGCCTGAACTTCCCCATAATACGGCGGCAATCAGGACGTTCATCATCCCTCTTCTGGTGGAACTCATCTTTCCCTCTGCATGTTGTTTTGTTTTATTTGTGTGCAGGCATCATAGCAGAGATAGCGAAGCGAGTGAGACATGACGGGCACAGCCCCCCACACCGCAGGGGGCTTCGGCAGTCATCTTACGGCGCAATCGGCGTCAGATAATCCAGTCGTAGCGGTTCGGCCAGCAGCTCGTTCATTTGCAGAATAAACGCCTGGAAATGGGGCAGGGCGATATGCTCGTCCAGACCGGCCTGACCGCGCCAGGATTCACGAACGTAGAAGACATCCGGTGTGTCGCGCAACTGGAACAGGGCATACTCAATATTGCCCGGCTCCTGGCGCGTGGGCAGCAGCAGAGCCTGCAGCGCCTGTTTTAGTGCGTCGATTTTCCCCGGTCTGGCTTTCAGTACCGCAATAATTGAAATCACCTCTGAATCAGACATGTTAAAACCCCTCCAGCACAATCTTGCCGACTGAACGACCGGTTTCAATTTGCGCGTGCGCTTTTTGCAGATTCGCCGCGTTGATTGCGCCAAAATGCTCGCCCAGCGTGGTGCGAATGGTGTTGTCATCGATCAACTGTGCCACGCGGGTTAATAGCTGATGCTGCGCAATGATGTCGTGGGTGGTAAACATCGAACGGGTAAACATAAATTCCCAGTGCAGCGAAATGCTTTTGGCCTTCAGTGGACGTGCATCGAGGGTTTGCGGATCGTCAATCAGCGCCAGTTTGCCCTGCGGCGCCAGGGCGGCAATAATTTGCGGGTAGTGCTGCTCGGTATTGTTCAGGCTGGCAACGTGCGTCACCTCTTTAATGCCTATCCGAGCCAGCTCTTCCATCAGCGGCTTGCTGTGGTCAATCACATGATGAGCGCCTGCTTCACGTACCCATTTCTGGCTCTGTGGACGTGAAGCGGTACCGATGACAGTCATTTTGGTCAGCTTACTGGCCAGTTGCGTCAGGATAGAACCGACACCGCCAGCAGCGCCAACAATCAATAACACATCATTTTCATTGCCATTTTCCTCAACGCCCAGGCGGTCGAACAGCATTTCCCAGGCGGTGATGGCGGTCAGCGGCAGTGCCGCAGCAGAAGCGTTGTCCAGCGATTGCGGCTTCAGCGCGGTAATACGTTCATCGACCAGCTGAAATTCACTGTTACTGCCAGCGCGACCCAGCGCACCGGCATACCAGACTTCATCGCCAGGAGCGAACAGGGTGACTGCTTCACCCACGGACTTCACTACGCCAACGGCGTCCCAACCCAGCACGCGGGGCACATCAGCGTTAAAACCTTCGCGGACCTTGGTATCAACGGGGTTGACGGAAATGGCCTTCACTTCAACCAGCAGATCGTGCCCGGAGGCGACGGGCATGGGCAGGTCAATCTCTTGTAAAAATTCAATGTTACTGCCGTCGGTTGCGGCGCGGGTAATAGCGATGGCTTTCATAATCTCTCCGGTTCATAAACCTTCTATCTGTTGAATAATTCGATGGTAAACCGGTAGCAGAACGGGAAAAATAGCCCTTCGGCGACAGGACTTATACTCGGGGAGTGAAAATGTTCCGGCTTGAAGATCTCACGTTGTTTGTCCGCGCCGCGGCGCTAAATAGTTTTAGCGATGCCGCACGCGAAGTCGGCGTTCAGCCTGCTCAGGTCAGTTCTGCTATTAAGCGCCTGGAATCTACGCTGGCTATCCGCTTGTTCGCCCGCTCCACGCGCAGTCTGCGCCTGACGCCTGAAGGTGAGGTCTGGCTACCCTATGCCCGCCAGATGCTGGACGTGATGCATGCCGGGCTGCAAAAAATTCAGACCCCGGAAGATGAAGTTTCAGGCACGCTGCAAATCGCCGTACCTTCCGATCTCGGTCGGAACCTACTGCTGCCGGTCTTTCAGTCGTTTCGACGCCGCTATCCCGCGCTGCGCCTGCGGATTTTTTTCTCCGACCAGGTGACGGATGTCTTTAAAGACCCCGTCGATGTAGCGTTTCGCTATGGCAACACCGAAGACGCATCTTACATTGCGCTGCCTGTCGCACCGGGTAACCGACGCGTGCTGGTGGCATCACCGGAATGGGTTGTGCAAAACGGCGCGCCGCAAACTCCGGATGATTTAACACAGCTCAACGCCATGACCTTCGTCTTACGCGGACGCCTGCACGATCGCTGGACGTTTACGCATAACGGCGAGGTTAGCAGTGTGCAGGTTAACGGCACCATTATGAGCGACGATGCTGAAGTAATCCGACGGCTGGCGATTGCCGGAGAAGGCATCGCGTACAAGTCGTGGCTGGATGTCAGCGAGGATGTGCGTGATGGACGATTGCAGCTACTGATGCCTGATTACCTGGGCGAGAAAGCCCCGCTGAATATGATTTGCCCACATCGTAAGCAGCTTTCAACGGCTGTCCGTCTGCTGCATGACGCCGTGAAGGCGCGGTGTGACACGTTGGGCGTTTCCCCGTGAGGTGTTCAATCGCAGGAATATTATTCGATAGCCATACGCATAAATAATAGCTAATCTCTGTTGCTGGCATTAATCTGATCGGAACGCCGATCAGTTAGTGATAATTGTTTCATTGAGTATAGTTTCTTCGATAAATATTATTTCTTAAATTAATGCAGTGTTTATAATATTTATTTTAAGAATTTTTTGGTCGATGATTTAATGACTTGTATATTTATTAAAAGGTATTTGACGAGATACCTTCCGCTACGATATAAAAAATAATAGCCCCGATACATACCTATTTCTTTGCCTGATTGTTAAACGCATTGATGCTTTTTGTTATTACGTTATTTATTGGGGTAGGAGAGGGCCATTGAAGTCAAAGACTATAAATGATGTATTGTATTATATAGAAGATAATTTTGTTTCAGGCATTGGTATTGATGACATTTCACAGTTTTCCGGATACAGTCGCAGACATATACAGAATATTTTAAAGCAGCGAATAAATATGCCTGTGGGGCTTTATATTCGTAGGCGACGGATAACCAAAGCAGCAAGCTTGTTACGCCTTACTCATATGGATATTATCGATATTTCAGTGCGGGTAGGATTCGATTCTCAGCAATCTTTCTGCCGTGAATTTAAAAAACTAACCGGTTATACCCCCACAGAATACCGTAAAAATCCCAGTTGGGATCTTTCGCCGTTAATGTCGTTTGTACTGCGCGGTGATATTGTTGTCGGCGAATTGCAACTACGTACCTTACCTGCTGATATCGTGCATGGATTTCAGTACAACTATGACACACCAATCCCGCCTGCCAGTGACTCGCATCTGCATCGATTAAATCTAATATTTGAGCAACTTACCAGTTCAAAACAAAATGTGTGGGCATTAACCGATTTCTCGTCTAATCCAAACTCAATGATGCGGTTGAAAGTTAAAAGCATCATTGGTAACAAAAGTCATCATTCGCCCAATGCCTATAATCGTTATGAGTGTCCTTCGGGAACGTATGCCTGTTTTTCATTCAGATTCAAGAAAGAGGACTATCCACTCTATTCAAGATATATTTATTTTAAGATGTTGCCGGAGAGTAAATTAAAAAGGAAGGCAGGCTATGATATTGAAATATTCCATTATAACCAAGAGGATCTTAAAAATAAAATAATCACCTGTGAACATTACATTCCGATAGATGTGTAATGTAAAAAAGCTCCACTTGCGTGGAGCAAAGACCTCGCAGTACACCTAGATTAGGATTGATTATTGGTACTCAGCATTGAAATACAAAACTGAACGTACAATGCCGGGACTGACATTGTTAGCTGTTTGATAATACTGAGCATAAAACGGGATGGAATGATTACCTTTATCTTGAGGCGCTAAATAGACATATGAAGGTGTATTGAATTTAACAGGCTGTTGTTGTTGATCTAACACCTGAATGCCGATGCCAGCAGCGCCTTTGAGGTGGATATTCTTTAGTACACCGATAATACTTTGGTGACCATTCTCTGTGTCGCTCCAGCTTAGAATAACCCGGGAAGGCGTGGTAAAATCACTTTTACAGAGAAGGTCGATAGTAAATGGTTTTCTTCCCGCAGTGCTTCCATAGCCTCTGAATTGCTCAAGTGCTATATCGGGCAGTTTGACGTTGATCGAGCGGTTGCCTTTGATTGCGCATGACCGGTTGAGCATCGTGATATATTTTGCCGGCACAATGATATCCACCACGGGCAACGATTGAGCCTCACTTCTGATTTGCAGGTTGATGGAACCCGCAGCGGCTCCTGCCGCAAGCTGATCATCCAGTTTGATCAGCTCAATCTTTATTTTGCTGTTTCTGAATTCATCTGCCGTCGCTCTGAAAGTTGATGGCCACTGGATCGTTTGTCCGGTTGAGGTTTCCAGGGTGACTTTAATGCCAATCCCACTCACATTGCTGCGTATAATACCGGGTTGTTTCATTGCGGACCGATCGCCAATAATCTGTGCGGAAAAAGGGTGGTTGTCAGTACAGCCTGACGCCTGAATATTCTGTAGCGAAAGCGTGCGCGTCTGAATAACTCCCCCTGACTGGATTGATTGCTTATCGTTAACGATTTCCGGCGATAAAATAAACTTTTGTGTGGTCAGGGTACATGCAGCACTGGCTGCCTGATGAATGCCCAAGGCACAGCCCAGAATTAAAGCGGTACGTATTACCGACATGTGGCCTCCTGGTTTTTTAACACGATCGTGCATTTCCCTGTTTCCAGTGAAACGAACACTTCTGGTGAGGTGGTTTCATCAATATAAAGCGCACCGCCTTGTCCGACGTAGCCGACATGATTATTGGCATTGTCGCGGATGATGGCGCCGAATGGCATTCTCTGCTGACCCTGCAGGCGGGGATAAATAATGTTCTGTTTTCTGAGCGTCGTTTCAAAGGTGACTGGAATGACATTACCTTCGTAAGGCGCAATCTTGGCCTGGGTTTTAGTAAAGTTCAGACCTTCAGTTGAACCTTTTGGATCGATAGTAACGTCATTCACGCGCCACGGACGAAGCCAGGGCAGAATGGCGTAGCCATTTTTATCGAAGCGGGTTCCAGGTACGCCTTCAAGATGAGCGCCATGCGCATCAGGCGCATAGACCAGCGCGACGGTATCTGAGCGCTCTGGTGAAAAGGTTATTCCCCTCGCGTGCCCAACCAGCATGCCACTCATTCCACCGCTTACCTGGTGCCATGAGTTACTCTGACTCCACGTCCCGTTCAGCGAGGTATAAGGCGTACGCACCATGCCGTTTGCTCCCCATTCCACACTACCGCCGCGGGGATAGCCGGTATTGGCTCCCCAAACGATATTGTTTTCCTCATCAGTCGAGGTCGTGAAGCCGAGGCGTGTATTGCTGGCTTTGCCGTTATTGCTGTAGCTATCAGAGGAGATCTGCGTAAAACCGGCGTTATCCCGGGGCAGGAAATAGCTGAATGAGAGCATGGTTTGGTCATCTTTGGTGACCGAACCCTGTTGATCCTCATTCCAGAAACGCTGGGCGGATATACTCCAGGTCAGGTTGCCCCAGGCATTGGTGTATCCCACGGCATACTGGCGATAATTATCCTGCTGATCCCAGAACTTCTTAAGAGAGCCGGATAAATAGAATGAGCCCCAGGTATCGGATAACGGCTGATTAATACTGGCGCTAAACGACTGCTTCTCGCGTGACGAGAAATATTGGCTGACGAATGCCTGTGCATCCAGGGCATCGCGTTGACCGTAAAAGTGATGTGAACTGTATTTTGCTTCCAGCCAGAGCGCGGTTGCCGACCAGGGTAGGGTGCTATTCCATGTCAGACGATACTGTTGTCCTTGTTGACGATTGTCCTCAAGCTTTAGGCGCGATTGGGTGATATCAAGGGCGAATGCGCCGAGTTGGGTGTTCAGACCGCTACCGATGAGGGCTGACTGATAGCGCTCGAATCCAGAGGCCCCGGTATACAACGTTAAATAGTTGTTCAGGCCATACTGCCAGTAGGCCTGGGCTAAAAACGGATCTTCATCATAATTATCTTCATCGACGGTGCCGAGAGTGATGCCATAGCGCGAAATGCCGGGTTTTAGTAGCTGTGGTACCGAAGAGTATGGAACGGTAAAGCGGCGGATACGCCCGTCTGATTCCTGAATCGTGACCAGCAACTCGCCGCCAGTATTCGCGGGCAACACGGAATCAATCGAGAATGGCCCAGCCGGAACCGAGGACTGATGAATGGTTTGACCATCCTGGGTGATGGTAATACGGGCGTTGGTCTCAGCTACGCCGCGAATAATCGGCGCCCAGTTCAGCATGCTATCCGGGCGCATTAAATCCTCAGAAGCCAATCCCACTCCGAGAATAGCCATACTGTCGAACATCTGGCTGTCAGTATAGAACTTGCCAGCGCTTAACATGGATTTCCAACGAGTGATGGGCCGTTTTAGCGTCGTGCGATTATTGGCGTAATGGCTACCTATTTTACTGTCCCAATTTTGGCTACCAAAATGTTCAATTAGCCACCCTCCAGCAGAGCTTCGGATATCCATTCCCACCCAGGCGCTGTCCGTACTTGAACGATCGTTACCACGTTGCTGGCTGCTGTAGTAATCGGCGTTATAGCTGAAATTAATCGCCGGCACTCCTGGTTGCCAGAGTTCAGGTTGGACATAATTGTTTTCGATATTATCAACATAAGCCTGCGGGATGGTGATGCGCAGCTCAAGCTGGCTGGTGTTGAGTCTCTCCGTTGCTTTCCCGCTGGTGTCCCAATCGGCAATGCTGCCGCAGCGTGAAGGGTGAGCTGCCAGCGTTTGATTCATTTTTTCTGGGTTAATGCCCACGCCTTTGAGAAATGCTTCTGAATAACAGCTAACTAAATCGCCGTGATTATCTTTTTTGAATAAGAGTTCACGACGTCCACGCCAGTTATCATTAATATAAATATCTACGATATATGTCCCAGGCAATAAGCCTGCGGCATTAAAGGACTGCAAATCGTTAAGTGAAGCATTGCCCATTAAGATGGCGTTATCGAACTCGTAGCGAGTGCTGTCTTCTGCGTGAGCTCCAACGGAAAATAATGAACCATGAAAAAAAATGAAACAGGGTATGGTGAGGATCCTTTTACATAAACCCATTACTAATTCCTTTTTATCCCTTTTTATTAATTAATGATTGTTTTGTGTTCCACAATTCCGCCGTAATCGCTGATTGCTTGTAAAACAACCGATTCACCCTGGCCGACTTGTTGTTTTGCATTGATAGTCGTTCTGCTTTTCGGGGCGACCATGACCCCTTCGTTTATGAGTCCATGGCCTGATGACGTCACAATATCCGCAACCGTGATGAAGAAGGGGGTGGGGTTTACCAGCGTTATGTCACGTTGGTTAGCAATAATTTTTATCTTATTTTCTGCATTTTGACGGTCACCTAAGGAAGGTGCGAATAAGCAGGTCATTTCTTCCCAAGCTGACTCGCTGATTAAAATTTCGCGGATCTGGGCCGATTTTTTTCCCGCAAACACATCGAATCAGCCTATTTAGGCTATTTTTTCCACCATTTCTGGCGTTATTTCCGGTTTTTACTGAGATCTCTCCCACTGACGTATCATTTGGTCCACCCGAAACAGGTTGGCCAGGGTGAATAACATCGCCAGTTGGTTATCGTTTTTCAGCAGCCCTTTGTATCTGGCTTTCACGAAGCCGAACTGCCGCTTGATGATGCGAAACGGGTGCTCCACCCTGGCACGGATGCTGGCTTTCATGTATTCGATGTTGATGGCCGTTTTGTTCTTGCGCGGATGCTGCTTCAAGGTTTTTACCTTGCCGGGACGCTCGGCGATCAGCCAGTCCACATCCACCTCGGCCAGCTCCTCGCGCTGTGGCGCTCCTTGGTAGCCGGCATCGGCTGAGACAAATTGCTCCTCTCCATGAAGCAGATTACCCAGCTGATTGAGGTCATGCTCGTTGGCCGCGGTGGTGACTAGGCTGTGGGTCAGGCCACTCTTGGCATCGACACCAATGTGGGCCTTCATGCCAAAGTGCCACTGATTGCCTTTCTTGGTCTGATGCATCTCCGGATCGCGTTGCTGCTCTTTGTTCTTGGTAGAGCTGGGGGCCTCAATGATGGTGGCATCCACCAAAGTGCCTTGGGTCATCATGACGCCTGCTTCGGCCAGCCAGCGATTGATGGTCTTGAACAATTGACGTGCCAGTTGATGCTGCTCCAGCAGGTGGCGGAAATTCATGATGGTGGTGCGATCCGGCAGGGCGCTATCCAGGGATAATCGGGCAAACAGGCGCATGGAGGCGATTTCGTACAGGGCATCTTCCATGGCACCGTCGCTCAGGTTGTACCAATGCTGCATGCAGTGAATACGCAGCATGGTCTCCAGCGGATAGGGCCGTCGGCCATTGCCCGCCTTGGGATAAAACGGCTCGATGACAGCGGTCATATTCTGCCATGGCAGAATCTGCTCCATGCGGGAGAGGAAAATCTCTTTTCGGGTCTGACGGCGCTTAGTGCTGAATTCACTATCGGCGAAGGTGAGTTGATGGCTCATGATGTCCCTCTGGGATGCGCTCCGGATGAATATGATGATCTCATATCAGGAACTTGTTCGCACCTTCCCTAACCCACTGGGTCGCCAGAAAAACTTAAAGCGTGAGCGAATGGCTAAATTGAGCACAGCTGAATTGTCCGTGACGCTATTCTTATCCGCGGAAGGAATATCCAGTATGTTAAGCCACCACATAGACTCACGGTCGGTGGCGACAATATTTTTATCAACGGCTTTTTTTATTCTGAGTGATTGCCCATTGCCTGCGTCAACGCGGGCAATGGGTGGAGAAATAATAAATGGAGTGGAAATTTCTTCCGGTAACTTTTCTGGATTTCCCTCATCCAACCATACCTGGGCTAACGATGGATAGTTTCCCGTATTCGTCATTTGTATCGTGATTTCTGCGGAATCTTCAGAGTAAATAAATCGGGTGCCATTGACAATGATATTATTTGCATGTGCGGTAGAGAGAGCAAATAGAGCTAATAAATAAATGAAAATTTTCATGAAGCCTCTATTAAAATAAATGCTATAGCGCAAGGCAGCTATAGCATTGTGTATTTAGAGATAAGTAATGCTATAGTTTGCCTGAGCGCTTACCGGTCCCGGTTGAACATATGATGAACCACTATTTTCACGTGGTATAATGTAACCCACGCTGAATTTATAAGTTAAAGTCGGGCTATCATTGCCATGTAGGAGATAATCTTTCTCAGGCTCAAATCGGTCATTCTTATTACTCAGGTTAATATTTTTTTCACGATTATCCTTAAGGACTAGCGCTACGTTTTGGGCTCCACCCCTTGTCGTATTTTTGAGATATCCATCGTGAGTTAGAGGGGAATTAACATTCCAGGCTAATTTGGGAACTATTTTTTCATTAATATAACAACCCTTCACTTTAATACTGAATTGCTGGAGTTGTGTTGCATGTAATTTGCTAACTACTGTATTGAGAACTGGGTTTAATTTTACCTGTTTATCTTTATCACCTGCTTCAATTATGCACGAATTGGAATAGACATGACCGGAAAAATTAACAACGCCTTTTTGATCCCTGTTGGGACCATGTCCAAAATCTGCCATAGCGGAAGGAATTGCGATGGCACAGCTAATTAAACTTATAATGGATAGTTTACTCATAATGCGCTCCTCATTTAGAGATAGATCGTCCCTATTATCAGTAACATTGTCTGGGCTCCTTTTTTCTTGCGCCCTGTAAGGCTGTCGCCCGCTATCAATTATGTTAGATAAATTATTGTTGTACATCGTAGATTGGACGTATTTTACTCATCCTATAATATTAATAATGATCATTAACTATGAGTATTAATGAATTATTATTATCTATAAGCAGATTGTGATTGAGATAGTTCTCAACTCTAAGGTTAAATAAAAACACTTGGAATACAATATGTTATGTTTGTATTGTTATGCTTCTTTAAATGCTATAAAGAAAAATCGAATCCTGCGCTCGGAAAAAGCGAATGATCGAATTGCACAATTAGCTAAATTCTTATAATTCAATCAGATTATCTTTAATCTTAAGTAGTGACTTGTTATTGGCTTGGCATGCAATAACGATAAGGAATATTGTCAATCATCATTTGAATGAAGGCTACATATGCTTAACATGGACAGTAAGATAATACTCATTAGCAACCAATCAATACAGACGCAACTCTTGCTGGATTATCTCAATAAGCAAAACGATATCTTGGTTGATTTTGTTAACATTAGCAGACCAGACATGTCATTTATCGTTGAGGGAAGTATCATCCTCTATGATATACAGGCATCAAGCCGTAAATTAAAAAATGTCTGGTCAAAATTACTCAATGACAGCGCATATAGTTTGCGCGTTTATATTATTAACTGCCTGCGGTCGCTCCCACTCTATGAGAGCATGCTATGGCCAAATTTTGAGTCGATCGTACCAAATAATTGCTCTACAGAATATTTGTTAGAACTCCTTAAAGAGGGGCTAAAAACCTCCCGTCCACCACGCTCACTGTCACCGCTGCCAGAGTATGTAAACCTCACGCCATCAGATAATAACTACGGCATTTTAACCGAAAGAGAATATGAAATTTTAACTGAGTTGTCGAAAGGTGCGTCTAATGTAGAAATTGCTAACGCATTTTTTATTAGTGAAAATACAGTGAGAACGCATATTTATAATATCTTTAAAAAGATATCTGTGAATAACCGAACACAGGCAGCCTGCTGGGCCAATTTGCATCTAAGAAGCCTGGCTCTCGATCAACTGCCGCGGAAGGAAATGTAAGCCGTACTACTGGCGCAAAGTTTTGAAGCTTACTTTGCGCCAGCATGTCATCGTGCCGTTACTCAGTCTTTTTTCGCAGCGTTTGCAAAGAAGATATCAGACTGAATGTCTTTAGTGCGGATGGTAAAGAGCTGATTAGTCAGATCTTCCGTCAGCTTCTCGGCATCGGCCATGATGCGCAAGTTGAAGTCATTCAGCATCTTATCTGCGGCAGGTTTATCGGTTTTTGCCATCTTCAGATATTTTGCTTCGACCTCTTTTTGCTCCTTCGCCACTTTATCTTCCCATGCTTTGTAGGCTTTTTTGACGATTGGCGCGAGCTTCGGATAATCGGTCATCGTCAGCGTCTGTAACTTACGGTATTTCCAGTAAATGGACTGATCGTCCGCTTTATCGGTACCCATCGTATAGTTTGCCGGATACGCTTTCAGGCCGCTGTAGTACGGAACAAACGCGGTGAGGTCGGCCATACCCAGACCAATGTAGGTCGTTTCACCAATCTCTTTTGGCAACCACGGACGGACCTGCATCACGTGTGCTTCATAGGTGCGGAAGACGCTAACCGGACGCCATGGCTCTTTGCCGTTCAGACCGTTGGTGTACGGGTCATGGCTGGTGCCTTCGTAATGGTTACGCAGCACGGCCTTCACATCATCCAGCGTCATCTTCTTCTCTGGCGTCATGAACACCGGGAATTCGCGCCCTTTGGCCATATCCTGATTTACGGAAGGATTGAACTCTTTCTGGATGGTCCATACGCGAGGATCGTTATACGTGCGGTCACGCTCATCATCACGAGTATAGGCTTTGGAGAAGTTGAATTTGCCATCTTTTGCCGGTTCGTACAGACCTTTTTCGGTCGCAAATTGAATCAGGTTTTTTGACGCCATCATGTCTGGGTTTTTAGGGTCGTAATCCTGTAAGCGGCCCTGATTACCGGTGGCAAAATACTGGTTATTCGGCAGGCGCTGCGCCATCCACTGGTGACCGCTGCCGGTTTCCAGGTACCAGATTTCGTTATCGTCGACGACGGCCACGCCAAAACCTTCCCCAGCGCCGGCGGTCTCAACGATATGACCCAGTAACGCCACGGCTTCACGCGCGGTTTTGCTCTGGGACAACAGAATATCCGGGATATCATCTTCGGTGATCCCTTTATCTTCAACGTAGGGGTCGGCAGCCAGCGCTTTTGCTGAGGCAAAAATAGATTCTGTACCGCTCACGCCAACGCCCAATTCGTTAAATCCGGTCGCGCCGTGCAGTTGGGTTTTCCAGTTTGGAACGGTGGTATAACGCAGAGAGTTTTTGGGTAGCGGCCAGGTAAAGTCATTCGCGCCATTATGTGCTTTGGTGCTGTATATCCCGGTCTGATTCTGCTTGGCCGGATGAATGACAAAATGCTGCGCTTTCAGGGCATCGCTGTCAGCGCTACGGGCTACCAGCATGGAGCCGTCCGCTGATGCTTCATTACCGACCAATAGGGTCGTACAAGCAAAACCTGATGAAACAACGGCCAAATTTATAGAAAGTGCAATCAGGCACTTTTTAAAAGTAAACATTACGTATCCCTCATATGTACGCCAAAAATACACCGGAAACACACCGTTTCCTGAAATGCGATAACGCCTGAACGCTCAGACATTGCTCGCGAGAGAGATAAACGCCCCTGTCCACGTCTTCTCCAAATATCCATCCGTAGGTTGAAGTCTTCTGGGCAAAATAAAACGCCCATTTCGCTTAATTATTGCGCAATGGATATCGTGGTATTCAGGATGTTTCCTGATTCGGGATGAAGAATAGCAATGGGATATGAGTGGATTCAGTGACCCATGTCGCGTAAGTCGATGATGGCAAATATGAATTCTATTGAAGGGGGCGTGCTTTTTGTATCCGGATATGACGTTACCTTTTGCGGCAATACAGCGAGGGGACATTTGAGCTGGCAAAAATCCATGCGCCCTTATACTCCTCCATAACCAGGCTCAGGTTTCGTCCGCTTTGACGGTAAAATCCGGGTAATGTGTTGTTAATATCAGCTTCATCGGCGCTATCAGCGAAGGTTTTGACCACCTGCATTGCCTGTAGCACTCGGGCTTCGTGCTGCCGGGTATAACTGAAATAGATGTTCCTGCTAATGTCTGAGGTATTACGTCCGTACAGTTTTCCGGTAATGGTCGCTAGCCCTGCATCTTTGTACATCCGAAATGAAACCGTACCTGCAAAGCGGTTGCTGCCAATATTCCATTCGACATTTCCAACGCAATTTAGCTGCTTTTCGGCATAGCGTGAATGCCATAGCCATCCGCCTGAGCCGAGCAATGTCGCCACGCCGATTACGATTAAAATAAGGTGGTGTATTTTTTTCATTGCCCGCGCATCCAGTAATAATGGGTAGTACAAAACGCGTACGCATCTACCCGTGCATCTTTATCACAAACAAATGCCACGATCCTCTCCGCTTTACGGTAGCCAGAAAGGAAAACATGCTTGTTGTTTTCACAGAGAGAAGGGTGCAGTTGCATCAGATTGAAATAATTTTCCTGATCGTGATCATTCAGTGAGTAATAAATTTTACAGTTTTGCCGAGATGGGACCTGCATAGAAACAGAAATGAATTTACTAAACGGCATAACAGGACGTGTCTGATACCACACCAGCCAGATAATCAATGTGGCAATAACGATGCCAGCGCTAAATATAATATTCCACCAGGGGACCCGCGTCGTTTGTTGTGTCGCGGGAGTAATTATCTTTGGGGGCGCGTATTCCTCTATTAGCGGTGACTGGAAAACTTCACTCTGAGGATGCGTTATCGCCTCTACCTGCGTATTTCCATTTAATCTGAGTCCGCGTCGTGAAATAGTTTTCACCGTATCACGTGGCAGACCCACATCCGCCAGCGCGTTACGTAGCGTCAGAATAGCCTGGTAAAATGTGTTGGTTGTGGTCACATTATTTCTCTCACCCCAACCCACTTTTATCAATGTGTTCTGCGAAACAATGTCACTTGCGTGAGTAATTAAATAGAGAAAGCAAAGCGAAGCTGGGAGCTGAAGTTGTATTGCGCGCCCGGTCTGACGATTGACCAGACTTTTGCTGTCAGGATTAAATTCGACCAACTGATTGATAAGGTACAATTGCCCAGCCCTCAGTAACTATAACGTATCACCGCATGTGCCTACACATACCTTAAATTTTACATCCAAATCGTGAATATGCCTCACTCTTTGTACGTGATCGAAGATAAGAATTTCACTTAAGGATTAAAAATGCTTTAAATACAATGTGTTACGTGTGTAAATTCTTAGGTGAGTATTAACTAATGTTAAATAATGAGAATTCATTACAGTTTTATCTGAATTCTCATTATATTTATCAACAGCACTTCAAGGGGGATTGAGTTATCAGAATTGTGTAATTTATAAGTACCCCTTTCATTGGTTAATTTTTAGCAAATAGTGCTGTTTTAATGTTTATTCTGGGATTTGGATTTATGCATAAAATTCCTAATACCCAGACTGTTATTCTGAGATAAAGCAGAAAAAAGCTTAGCGCAATCGCATTGCTTACAGCCTATTCATAATAGCGTATCAGGAGTTTATTACATTTTTTAAGTGTCACTGTTATTAACTGACAAGGAATGTCATACGTGTCGGATTGACACATTTATTTACCAATGAAATATTTATGGAAAAATAACAGGAGTCATTTTTGATGAAGAGATCACCATCACAGAGTGTTCGTTGCATAAGCTGTGAATTATCCTGTCAATTATTTCCGGATACTGTGGTACGCGCCAACTACTGTCACCGAGCCACTTTTGCGATCTGGCCAGAGGGAAATAGTTTTCTGCAAAAAGGAATTATTGAAAAACTTCTCCTTAATAATCAAAATCATTTGTCGCGTGGGTTTATTTTTGTGGACTTTTCCTTCCCAAACTTGCGCCTGTTCGCCGATCCGCAATGGGTTGACCGGCTGGCCTACAGCGGTATGTATATTGTGTTGATAGCGGACAGGAATCTCGCGCCGTTAGCCAACTACTGGCTGTCGAAAAGCAATAAAATACAAGGGATTATATATTCCGATGATGATGATGAAGTTCAGCATCAGAAAATTCGCCGATTATTTACCGGCCACCTTGCGAACAGTAAACGCGGACGCTCACTCAACTATACAGAAATGATATTACTGAAGCGGTTTGTGTCAGGGAAAAGTATTCAGCAAATTACCAAAATAGATAATATAGATATTAAGAAAATATATGTCTACAAGCTCAGGCTTGAAGATAAATTAGGCCATAGCATTCATCAAATACTGTCGAATATTTTATAACGCATTTTTGATTCTTACTATTTTCACATCTTTGCGATGTGGTGGACGCCCTACGCCCGAAAGCAGGAGGCTATTATGAAAAAACCTAAGCATTACTCACGCATTGCGATAGCGGTATCAACCGCGTTAACGTCAATGGTATTTTCAACCCACGCGGCCTGGATTGATATTGATAGTCTTCCTGCCAGTGGATTGGTGAGCAGTCTTTCGCCGGAGTTGCAGGCTTTATTTCCTGCACAGACGAATGACAGTTTCAAAAAAAACAGCGATACGCCGAATTATGTTTATCAGTGGAGTGCCGGTACCATTCCCGTTTATGGTCATGGATTAACGCTGAATGGGCCAGGAGGAGAAGCCTTCGAACACACCATTACCGTTATTCAGAACAGCGCGACGGGTAGCCCGGGCGTTATTTTCGGTGACGACCTTACGATTCGCACACAGTCAAAGAATGCCGCTAATAATGGTAAAGATGTTGACGGTATCCGCACGCACGGGGCTAATACGCCGGATAATCCAGTCTTTATTATCACCGGGGATCGCACCAGTATTTATGTGGACGGCCAGGATGGTGATGGTATTAACGCCGGATACAACGCCATCGGTCAGGGTGGGATAGGCTCAGCAAACATCTACGTCGGCGACGATCTGTATATTCAAACCACCGGTAACCAGGGACGTGGCATCACCGCCAACGCGTTTAGAGACGCAACGCTTGCCAAAAATACGATTATTGTCGGCGATCGTGCCCACATTGTGACTACCGGTAACAGCTCAGAGGGAATCCGCTCCGGACAGAGCGGGTCCTCAATCCGCCTTGGCAATGACGCCACCATCGAGACATCGGGCACTTCCTCAATAGGGGTCTACGCCGCCTCATCTTCCAAAACGGAACTGGGCAATAACGCCACTATTTCGGTGAGCGGAGCCAGCGCCCATGCGGTCTATTCCTATAATGCGACGGTGAATCTGGGTGATAATGCGACGATTCGTGTTAACAGCATCGATAAAGTTTACTCATTCAGCAAGGCCCCACGCGGCCTGTATGCGATTTCACGCGGCACGGTAAATCTCGGTGGCGGCGCTACTATTGCTATGGCGGGCAATCACAGCAATGAAAGCTATGCCATCAGTACAGAAACGGGCGGCATCGTCGACGGTTCTGCTGGCGGGCGTTTCCTTATCGACGGCGATCTTCACGCCGCCGGTGCTACTGCCGCAAACAACACCCAGCCGCAGCAAAACAGTACCATCAAACTCAATATGACTGACAACTCGTTGTGGAGTGGGGCGTCATACGTCACCAGCGCCACTGCCGGGACGGGGGTTATCTCGCTGCAAATGAGCGATGCGACCTGGAACATGACCAACAGCTCAACGCTCACCGACCTGACGCTGAACGGCGGGTCAGTGGTGAACTTTGGGCATGCTGACGGCGAACCGTGGCAGACGCTTACTATCAATGAAGATTTTACCGGCAACGGCGGAAAACTCGTTTTCAATACCGTCCTGAATGACGATGCCTCTGAAACCGACAAGCTGAAAGTGCTCGGCAACACCGCGGGTAACGCATTTGTGGCAGTGAACAATATTGGCGGAACCGGGGCGCAGACCGTTGAAGGTATTGAGATCATCGAAGTGGCCGGTAATTCTGACGGTACTTTTGAGAAAGCGGGCCGTATTGTTGCCGGTGCGTACGACTATAACGTGGTGCAAAAGGGCAGCAACTGGTATCTGACGAGCTTTATTCCTGCTCCGCCGGATCCGGAAGAGCCGGACCCCGTCGATCCGGACCCGGTTGACCCTATTGACCCAGATCCCGTTGACCCGGACCCGGTTGACCCTATTGACCCAGGTCCTGTTGACCCAGACCCGGTCGATCCTGTCGACCCGATTATCCCTGAGCCGGAAGAACCTGTTGCGCCCCCTGTCACTGAGCAGCAGTACCGCCCGGAAGCAGGCAGTTATCTGGCGAACAACTACGCTGCTAACACGCTGTTCATGACCCGACTCCACGATCGTCTGGGGGAAACGCAGTACGTCGATATGCTGACGGGCGAGAAAAAAGTCACCAGTCTGTGGATGCGTAACGTCGGGGCACATACCCGCTTCAAAGACGGTAGCGGGCAGTTGAAAACCCAAAGCAACAGCTATGTCCTGCAGTTAGGCGGTGACCTGGCGCAGTGGAGTAGCGACGGTCTCGACCGCTGGCACCTCGGCGCGATGGCTGGTTATGCCAACAGCCAGAACCGCACGCAGTCCAGTCTGACCGGCTACCATTCACGTGGTCAGGTCACCGGTTACAGCGTGGGGCTGTACGGCACCTGGTATGCCAATGACGCTGACAAGACCGGCACTTATGTAGACACCTGGATGCTGTACAACTGGTTTGATAACAAGGTGATGGGTCAGGAGCAGGCGACGGAGAAATATAAATCCAGCGGGATCACCGCTTCTGTTGAAGCCGGTTACAGCTTCAAACTGGGTGAAAACGAGCGCAACAGCTATTGGCTGCAACCGAAAGCTCAGGTGGTGTGGATGGACGTGCAGGCCGACAGCCACCGCGAAGCGAACGGCACCCGCGTGAAGGACAACACCGATGGCAACCTGATGACCCGTCTGGGGGTAAAAGCCTTTATCAACGGTCACAACGCCATCGACGACGGTAAATCTCGTGAGTTCCAGCCGTTTGTTGAAGCCAACTGGATCCACAACACGCAGACGACTCGCGTGAAGATGGACGATGTGAGCAACGACATGCGTGGCACCAAGAACATTGGTGAGCTGAAAGTCGGCGTTGAAGGTCAAATCACTCCGCGCCTCAACGTGTGGAGCAACGTGGCCCAACAGGTTGGTGACAAAGGCTACAGCGATACTCGCGGTATGCTGGGCGTGAAATATAACTTCTGACGTAGTTGCAGGTAATGGAAAAGCCGCTGATTAATGGGTCAGCGGCTTTATTTTTTGTGGGGGGAGGCCGGATAAGCGTTAGCGCTATCCGGCATCTGGTAAATCTGTAATTAACGCTTACAGGCTCAGTCGTACTTCACTGGAGAGTCGCCAGTGTGCTCTCAATTCTGTTCAGCTTCTGATTTGCCTCTTTCAGCTCATCCTGCAGGCGTTGCTCCTGCTCGCCATAGACCATCAGGACGATACAGCCATTCATCACTTTTACGGTAATCTGTTGGCCGGTATCAAACCCCGCTTCGCGTAGCCACTTGCCAGAAAGAATAATTTTTGGTGTGGATTTGTCGAAAACATTCGGGCGATATCCCACAATTACCGAACGCTCGGTTCCGGTTTGGTCGGTGTCTGGGGTAGAATGCGAATCAGCCATAATCAACTCCTTGATAGTTGGTGAGGTTAGACGCTCCGGCTGTGTTCCCGCACAACGGAGCGTTGCTGGTGTAGAAGGCTTTTAGGTGGCCTCCTATGTGGTTAAGATAGTTGGATAGGTGGCCCCATGTCAATCATATCGCGCGAAAAAAAACCAAAAGGCGGCGGTCAGTCACCGCAGTTCAAAATGCGTATTGATCCGGCATTGAAGGAGCAACTTGATGCTGTGGCGGCGGAGGAAGGGGTAAGTCTCGCCAGTTGGTTGAAGGAACTGGCGAGGGAGGCGCTAAGGGTAAAAGGAATTAAGCCCAAGGCCTAGCTATTAGTTGCATCTACGTCCTCTGTGCATTCGTGAGGCTCCTCAGTTCTTACACTCGTATTATTAAACGGAATATTTGTAATATTCATTGGTAATGAACTTTTACCTGATAGAATTTTCTCTAACCCTTTTAGAATATTAGCCTGTGTGGTTTCTAAATCGCCATGAGCAATTGGTCTGTAGCAATCTCTTTGTAATTGTACCTTATCAAAGTCATAATTCATTGCTTGAGCAATTGCATATAATAACTCAGTGAATAAATCTTCCGACTTTGATATCCATATATTAATGTCGGGATATTCGTTTGCTTTATTTAGATGATTGTTGTAGCTTTTCCAAGCATGAGTTACAGCTTGTTCTTTGCTAGTCTGGTACTTTGTTTTTATTAATGGTATTTTTCTACCATAAAACTCTATATCAATCATGTTGAGAGCTTGAACATGGTCTCTGTGTAGTTTTTGGGCCCGTGTTGACATAAGAGTTCTGAAAATATGTAAGCGATTTCTTTTTTTCTCGCGAAATTGTTCTAATATTTTTTGGATTTGTACTGCTAATATAGGACCGACAATTACGGATGCTGTCATTATGACATCTTTATTTTCCATGCCGAGAAACATACTCATTCTTTTCCCTTTTAAAATTAATAATCACTATAGATATAGTATAAAATTTAGAATAATTAACAAGAGAGTTGCGGCATAGTACTTTGTGAATTTTGGCGGAGATCACAAGAGTCGCATTTTATTGTTAACCTATTGATTTAATAAAAATGTTTTGTGTTGGATAAATGAGTAACCCCCATAAGTACCCCCAAATGATTTTCCTTGTGGGGTTTGGGGGCGTTCTGAGCTACTTTTTAGGCTCTGTTTTCCACTGTAGCAAAGCGGCAATATCCTTCTCGCCTTCGGCTTCTTTTAAGCGGCGCTGCTGCTCAGCAAACTGACTATATTCCGCCTGGGCTTTTTCATCGGCCATTTTCTTACTGACCGTACCGGTACCTTGCAGAACCTCACGGTCGTTAAATTGCAGGAACTGATCCAGCTTATCCTGCCAGTCGCGCAGAAATACCTGCTGACGGCGGCGGGCCTGATCTTCGGCAAAATCCAGCCACATGTTAACCACGCGGTTAAGTTCGCTGACCTCATCCTGGCTGAGATAGTTTTTCGCCACCGTCACATCACCTTTACGCACTTCTTCACCTTTATAGCTGGTCAGCCCCATATGCGGCTGGCTGGCGTCAGCTCGTCGATGAATGAGTTCAGCAGCGGTATGACCGGTACAGGCGAAATGCAGCTTATTCTGAATAGTTTGAAAAAACTGTGTGGTTTCTTTCAGCGATGGTTGATAGTCTGCCGCTAATGCAAAGATCTCCCGAACTCGTAAATAAACCCGGCGCTCGCTGGCGCGAATATCGCGGATGCGTTCGAGCATCTCATCGAAATAGTCAGGTACAGCCGATGAACCAACAGGCGGATTTTTCAGCCGCTCATCGTCCATTACAAAACCTTTTATCAGGTATTGCTGGAGCGTCTGGGTTGCCCACTGGCGGAATTGGGTGCCGCGAGGGGAACGAACGCGATAACCGACAGCAAGTATTGCTTCGAGGTTATAGTGATCTATCTCTCTGGAAACCTGACGTTTTCCTTCCTGGCGAACTATCCGGAATTTCCGGATAGTTGAGTTTTGACCAAGTTCCCCTTCAGAAAAAATGTTGATTAAATGCTCGTTAATGGTACGAACATCTTTATCGTACAGATCAGCCATTGATGCCTGGGATAACCAGATTGTGTCTGATTCAAAGCGACATTCAACACGCACACTCCCGTCATCACTGGCAAACATAATAAATTCGCCTGTTGGGGATTGTGATAGGTGTTTATCTGTCATGTCGCCTCCGTTTTAACCAGACCTATAACGCTACAATCAACGTAGTATGCCAGAGATCGATCCTGGATAAAGAAAGCTAAAAAGAGATGTGATTTAAGAAGATCTTACTTGAGGAACTTTGGCGGAAGATCACAGGAGTCGAACCTGCCCGGGAACGCTGGCGTCCCCAACTGGATTTGAAGTCCAGCCACCTCACCGGAGATGACGATCTTCCGCGCCTCGATTGCTACATGGAGGCGGGGCGCATTATAGCTACTTCCAAACGTTTCCACACCCCCTCACTCACTTTTTTAACTTCCGTTTCTCTATACCATGACCAGTTTCAAATAAATCCCCGCAAAATCCATTACTTACACTTAGACACATTTTTAGACGCTACGCTGATCACAGAAAACAAGAATCGTAATTTGATAACGAGATATCGGAATACCCGCGCTCACAGGGATGGTTTACAAGAACTGTAACCGGTATCAGGGCGTGTGAAAGTGCTAACAAGGATGCGTAATGAAAAGTGAAATTCTGTCTGTTAAAGAGAAGATTGGCTACGGAATGGGCGATGCTGCTAGCCACATTATCTTCGATAACGTCATGTTATATATGATGTTCTTCTATACCGATATTTTTGGTATCCCAGCCGGATTTGTCGGCACCATGTTCTTACTGGCCCGCGCGCTGGATGCCATCTCAGACCCTTGTATGGGGTTGCTGGCTGACCGTACCCGTTCGCGCTGGGGGAAATTCCGACCATGGGTGCTGTTTGGCGCACTTCCGTTTGGTCTGGTTTGCGTGCTGGCCTACAGCACGCCGGATCTCAGCCTGAACGGCAAAATGATTTATGCCGCAATCACCTACACGCTGCTGACCCTGCTTTATACCGTGGTCAATATTCCCTACTGCGCGCTGGGCGGCGTGATCACTAATGACCCAACGCAGCGTATCTCCCTGCAATCATGGCGCTTTGTGCTGGCGACGGCGGGCGGCATGCTCTCCACCGTGCTGATGATGCCGCTGGTGAATCTGATTGGTGGCGAGGATAAAGCGTTCGGCTTTCAAGGTGGGATTGCGGTGCTCTCCGTGGTGGCGTTCCTGATGCTGGCGTTCTGCTTCTTCACTACCAAAGAACGCGTGGAAGCGCCGCCGAGCACCACCTCTATGCGTGAAGACCTGCGCGACATCTGGCAAAACGACCAATGGCGCATCGTCGGCCTGCTGACCATCCTCAATATTCTGGCCGTCTGCGTTCGTGGCGGGGCGATGATGTATTACGTCACCTGGATTTTGGGTAAGCCGGAGGTGTTTGTCGCCTTTCTCACCGCCTATTGCGTCGGCAACCTGATCGGCTCTGCGCTGGCAAAACCGCTGACCGACTGGAAATGCAAAGTCAGCGTCTTCTGGTGGACCAACGCTGCGCTGGCGGTAGCGAGCCTGGCGATGTTCTTTGTGCCGATGCACGCCAGCATCACCATGTTTATCTTTATTTTTGTCATTGGTGTATTGCACCAGCTCGTTACGCCAATCCAGTGGGTAATGATGTCCGACACCGTTGATTACGGCGAATGGTGCAACGGTAAACGCCTGACGGGGATCAGCTTTGCGGGCACGTTGTTCGTGCTCAAGCTGGGTCTGGCGCTCGGCGGGGCGCTGATCGGCTGGATGCTGGCGGGCGGGGGCTACGACGCCGCCGCGAAAACCCAGAACAGCGCCACCATTAACATCATCATCGCCCTGTTCACCATTGTCCCGGCGATTTGTTACCTGCTGAGTGCCGTGATTGCCAAACGCTTCTATACCCTGAAAACGCCGTATCTGACGGAAATTATGAGTCAGTTGGCTCAGGGCGCGCGCCGCAACCAGCAGGATTTCACGACGAAAGAATTACAGAACTAAGGAACTGACGATGAAAATTAGCGATGGAAACTGGCTGACCCAACCTGGACTGAATTTAATACACCCAATTCAGGTGTTCGACGTTGAACAGCAGGGTAACGAGATGATTGTCTACGTTGCGCCGCGCGACGTGCGTGAACGTACCTGGCAACTGGATACCCCACTCTTCACCCTACGCTTTTTCTCGCCGCAGGAAGGGGTGGTGGGCGTACGTATGGAGCACTTCCAGGGCGCGCTGGATACCGGCCCGCATTACCCGCTGAACGTGTTGCAGGACGTCAATGTTGAGATGCGAAACACCGCTGAATTTGCCGAACTGAAGAGCGGCAATCTGAGCGTTCGGGTGACCAAAGGTGAGTTCTGGTTGCTGGATTTCCTGCGTAATGGTGAACGTATTACCGGCAGTCAGCTAAAGAATAGCGGTTACGTGCAGGATACCCACAGCGGGCGTAACTATATGTTTGAGCGTCTGGATTTGGGCGTGGGGGAAACGGTGTACGGGCTGGGGGAGCGTTTTACCGCGTTGGTACGTAACGGTCAGACGGTGGAAACCTGGAACCGCGATGGGGGTACCAGTACCGAACAGTCTTACAAGAACATCCCGTTTTATCTCACCAACCGCGGCTACGGTGTGCTGGTGAACCATCCGCAGTGCGTGTCGTTTGAAATCGGCTCTGAGAAAGTGTCGAAAGTGCAGTTCAGCGTTGAAAGCGAGTTTCTGGAATATTTCGTCATCGACGGCCCAACGCCGAAGGCGGTGCTGGATCGCTATACCCGCTTTACAGGCCGTCCGGCGCTGCCGCCAGCCTGGTCGTTCGGTCTGTGGCTAACCACATCGTTCACCACCAATTACGACGAAGCGACGGTGAACAGCTTTATCGACGGCATGGCCGAGCGCAATCTGCCACTGCACGTCTTTCACTTCGACTGTTTCTGGATGAAGGCCTTCCAGTGGTGCGACTTTGAGTGGGACCCGGTGACCTTCCCGGACCCGGAAGGCATGATCCGCCGCCTGAAAGAGAAAGGGCTGAAGGTGTGCGTATGGATAAACCCCTACATCGGTCAGAAATCCCCGCTGTTCAATGAACTGAAAGCGAAAGGGTATCTGCTCAAGCGCCCGGACGGTTCCCTGTGGCAATGGGATAAATGGCAGCCGGGCCTGGCGATTTATGACTTCACTAATCCACAAGCCTGCGAGTGGTATGCCAACAAGCTGAAAGGTCTGGTGGATATCGGCGTTGACTGCTTCAAAACTGACTTTGGCGAACGCATCCCCACGGATGTGCAGTGGTTTGACGGTGCCGATCCGCAGAAGATGCACAACCATTATGCGTACATCTACAACGAACTGGTGTGGAACGTGCTGAAAGAAACCGTCGGTGAAGAAGAGGCGGTGCTGTTCGCCCGTTCGGCCTCCGTGGGCGCACAGCAGTTTCCGGTGCACTGGGGCGGCGACTGCTACGCCAACTATGAATCGATGGCGGAAAGCCTGCGCGGTGGCTTGTCTATTGGCCTGTCCGGCTTTGGCTTCTGGAGCCACGATATCGGCGGCTTTGAGAATACCGCTCCGGCGCACGTCTACAAGCGCTGGTGTGCGTTTGGGCTGCTCTCCAGCCACAGCCGCCTGCATGGCAGTAAATCCTACCGTGTGCCATGGGCGTACGATGACGAATCCTGCGATGTGGTGCGCTACTTCACCGAACAGAAATGCCGCATGATGCCGTACCTGTATCGTGAAGCAGCGCGCGCTAATGCGCAGGGCACCCCGATGATGCGCGCGATGATGCTGGAGTTCCCGGACGATCCGGCGTGTGATTATCTCGACCGCCAGTACATGCTGGGCGATAGCGTGATGGTCGCGCCGGTGTTTAGCGAGGCGGGCGATGTGCAGTTCTACCTGCCGGAAGGACGCTGGACGCATCTGTGGCGTAATGATGAGGTGCCTGGTAGCCGCTGGCATAAGCAGCAGCATGACTTCCTGAGTCTGCCGGTTTATGTGCGTGACAATACCCTGCTGGCGCTGGGCAGCAATAACCAGAAGCCGGACTACGCCTGGCACGAAGGGACAGCGTTCCAGCTGTTCCATCTGCAGGAGGGGCGGGAAGCACTCTGTGAAGTTCCGGCTGCTGACGGCTCGGTTATCTTCACGCTGAAGGCGACGCGTGTAGGTAATACCATCACTGTGAAAGGGAATGGTGAGGCACGTAACTGGACGTTGTGCCTGCGAAATATTCAGAAAATTGGCGGCATTAAATGCGGGTCGCATATGGGCAGCGAGCTGGGTGTAGTTATTACTCCACAGGGCAGTGAGCTGACGATTACCTTGTAAGCATGTGTCGACGTGGTGCCGGATGCGTCTTATCCGGCCCACACCGCGAGCAGCGTTCCAGATCTGAAAATCAAAAACATCCCGACTTAAATTTTTACCTCACCATATTTGCGAGCGCTATCACTCTGATTCCCGCGAAAAATGTGATCTGCGCCGTAAATATCTCACTATTTCCTCTTTTTGTCTTATTTCTGTCCGGAATACAGGACACGATTTAGTATTGTTGGCGCATCGTAGTCCTCTTATATTTATCATCACGGATTACACGTGGAGCATAAATGCTTCTTTATTACCTAAATAATTCGAGTTGCAGGAAGGCGGCGACGCAGCGAATCCCCTGAGCGTACATAAGTACGTGACAGGGGTGAGCGAGGAAAGCCAACGCACATGCAGCTTGAAGTATGACGGGTATAGATATTTAATCTGGTATGTAATAAGGGTAAATAATGCAAATGATTACCTCGCGACAAAACAGATTATTAAAGTTTCTTCTGTCCCGGAAGGAATATGTTACGCTGCTAAAAATTGCCGAATATTTATCTGTTTCAGAGAAGACCGTCCAGCGCGATCTGCGGTTACTGGAACAATGGTTATCGGAATGGAAAATATCTATCGATAAACGTGCCGGTGCGGGCGTGATATTAAGTGCCGATAACATTACTGACCTTTTATATCTGGATCAGTTATTAGGGTCGGAGGGTGATGATGCTGACGGCATGATGAATAATTCACGGCGGGTTAAGATAGCCTCGCAATTATTAAGTGAAACGCCGCATGAAACATCGATCAATAAATTATCCGAACGTTATTTTATTAGTAGTGCATCGATTGTTAACGATCTGAAAGTGATTGAATCCTGGATTACCCCGCTGGGCCTGTCGCTGATTCGCAGCCAGAGCGGCACACACATTGAAGGCAGCGAGAGCGGCGTGCGCCAGGCGCTGGCGTCGCTGATTAACGGTGTGATTAACCATAATGAACCTGGAAGCGTGATTTATTCACGACTTGATCCGGGCAGTTATAAAGCGTTAGTGCATTACTTCGGCGAAGAAGACGTTTTATTTGTCCAGACGCTGTTGCAGGAAATGGAGAACGATCTGTGCTGGTCGCTGGGCGAGCCTTATTACGTCAATATCTTTACTCATATTCTGATCATGATGTACCGCATTACGCGGGGCAATGCGCTACCGAGAAAAGAAGAAAGCATCACGTCATGTGATGAGAACATCTTTTCCATTGCCAGTCGCATGATTCAGCATATCGAAAAACGCATTGCCCACCCGCTGCCGGAAGACGAAGTCTGGTTTATTTATCAATATATTATCTCCTCCGGTATGGTGATTGAAGAGCATAACGATGTGAGCGTAATTGGCCATTTGCACTCCAGCGACGAAGCACGCTTGATTACCCATCGGCTGATTGCCACCTTCGCCGAAATGGTTGACTGCGATCTTAGCCAGGACACTGCGCTGTATGACGGATTGCTGATCCATATTAAGCCGCTGATTAACCGCCTCAACTACCAGATCCGCATTCGTAATCCGTTGCTGGAGGACATTAAAGGCGAGTTGCAGGACGTCTGGCGTCTGACTCAGCGCGCGGTGAATCGGGTGTTTAGCGGCTGGGGCGAGCGGGCCGTGTCGGATGATGAGGTGGGATATTTAACCGTGCATTTTCAGGCCGCGATGGAGCGTCAGATAGCGCGTAAACGTGTGCTGCTGGTCTGCTCAACCGGCATCGGCACCTCTCACTTACTCAAAAGCCGCATTCTGCGCGCCTTTCCGGACTGGACCATCGTCGGCGTGGTGTCGGCAGGCAGCTTGCCCTCCGTCCTGACGGACGATATTGAACTGGTGGTATCGACGATCAATTTACCTGCCGTTGCCATGCCGGTCGTGTATGTCACCGCCTTCTTCAATGATGCGGATATTAAGCGGGTAACAGAAACGGTTATTACGGAAAAATTACATCGGGCGACGTCGCTGGTCGTTGAAAATTAATGTCTGAACTCCATGAGGTATGATTTATGGACATCACGAAAATACTCAATACAAATCGCGTTATTTTGGATATGAAGGCCACAAACAAAACGGAGGTTATTGAGGAACTGACGGATATTCTGCAAAAAGATGGGGCAATTAGCTGCCGGGAAACGTTTATTCAGGATGTCTGGCAGCGTGAATCAGAAGGCTCGACCGGATTCGAAAATCATATTGCGATTCCGCACGGGAAATCCTCGGCGGTGGTCAATACCACGCTGGCGATTGGGCGTACCCGCCAGGATATTCCCTGGGAAACCCTGGACGGCAGCAACGTGCGCTGCATCATTCTGTTTGCCGTACGCCTTGAAGATCAAAACACTACCCATATTCGTCTGCTTTCGCAGGTTGCTGGCGCGTTGGCGGATGACGACATTATTGAACAACTGTTAGTCGAAAGCAGTCCACAGAAAATTATTGAGCTTTTTAGCCAATATGCTGAATCCAATGTCTGCTAAATAAAACGTGGAGCATGTTATGAATATTGTTTGTGTTGCCGCCTGTACGGCGGGTATTGCGCACACCTATATTGCCCGTGAGAAGTTAATTAAAGGTGCTAAAGCGCTTGGTCATAATATAAGAGTAGAAACCCAGGGGACTATCGGCACGGAAAACGAACTGCTGACAGAGGACATTTCTGCTGCTGATGTCGTGATTCTCGCTGTGGATGTAAAAATAAAAGGGGAGGAACGATTTTTAAATAAACGTATTGTGCGAGTGAAAACTGAAATTGTCATAAAGTCGCCCATTCAGTTTCTTGAAAAGGTCGAAAAATCATTAGTTAATAATAACCAGTAGCGATCCCCATTCTGGAGGGATTTCACATGAGTGAAAATAAAATTCCGCTATCTCAGGAAATAAAAAGACATTTATTAACGGGGATTTCGTGGATGATCCCGTTAATTGTTGCCGCCGGGATCTGTATTGCTCTCGGGCAAATACTTGGCGGCACTAACGTGGGTGAAAAAACAGGAACCATACCCTGGATGCTCAACCAGATTGGCGGCTGGGGGATGGGGTTAATCGTACCGCTGATTAGCGCGGCGATTGCGTACTCTATTGCTGACCGCCCCGGATTCGCACCGGGTCTGATTGTCGGCTTTGTCTGCGGTGAAATTCATACCGGTTTTATCGGCGGGATGCTGGGCGGTTTTCTGGTCGGTTATACCGTCCTGCTGCTCAAGCGCTATATCCGTTTGCCGCAGTCGATGCAGGGGTTGATGCCCATCATGGTGCTGCCGGTACTGAGTACCGTCATTGGTGGCCTGTTGATGATGACGCTCATTGGCAAACCGATAGCCTGGCTGCAGGACGCGTTGATTCATCTGCTGGAGTCCATGCAGGGCGGGTCACGCTTTTTAATGGGGGCCATCCTTGGCGCAATGGCGACGTTCGACTTTGGCGGGCCGGTGAATAAAACCATGTCGCTATTTGCTGACGGCATGTTAGTCAGCGGCGTGTACGGTCCGGAAGCGGTGAAGTTTGTCGGTTCGATAATCCCTCCGTTCGGCATTACGCTCTCCTTTTTGCTGACGCGTCACAAGTACACCCGTGCGGAGCGCGAGGCGCTGAAAGCGGCATTCCCGATGGGGATCTGCATGATTACCGAAGGGGTCATTCCCATTGCGGCGCGCGACCTGCTGCGCGTGGTGGGGTCCTGCGTAGTGGCCTCGGCGATAGCGGGCGGTCTGATTATGGTGTGGGGCGTCGAAAGCCCGGTACCGCACGGCGGCATGTTCGTGGTCCCGCTCTTTACGCATCCGCTGCTGTTTTGCCTGGCGCTGGGGATCGGCACGGTGATTTGCGGCGTCATGCTGTCGTTGTGGAAGAAACCGGTGACCGAACGTGACGAAGAGTTTGATGAACTTAGCGATCAAAAGCTGAAAGACGAAGAGATCACCTTCACCCTGGAATAACCGGAGGCCGTATGTTTGCCGATATGAAAAGCATGGTGACGAAAGCCTGGCGCGAGCAGTACGCGCTGCTGGCCATCAACTGTATGAATCTGGAAAGCGCCCGTGCGGCGGTGCGGGTGGCTGAGAAACACCGTGCGCCCATCATTCTGAATCTGTATCAGGGGCATCTGGGCCATTTTCCTGCACCGATAGCGGTGGCGGTCGTCAAAACGCTGGCAGAGGAAGCGTCGGTACCGGTCGCGCTGGCGCTGGATCATGGAAAGGACCCAGTGCGCATTCGCCAGGCTTTTCGCGCCGGATTCAGCGGGTTAATGATCGACGCCTCCGCCTTTGCGCTGGAGGAGAACATTCGCCAGACCCGGGCGGTGGTTGAGCTCGCGACCAGCGTTTCTCTGTGCGTGGAAGGTGAGCTGGGGCATCTGGCCGACGCCCCGCGCTATGATCACGCAGCTAACGCTGATTTGATGACCCAGGCCGCCGATGTGGAGCCCTTTATCCAACAGACCGGTATCGATTTACTGGCGGTCTCGGTCGGCACGGCACATGGCATGTACGCGCCCGGTGTCATACCCGCCATTGATTTCCAGCGACTGGAGGAAATTGCCCGTTTATCAACGGTGCCGCTGGCGCTGCATGGCGGCAGCGGGACGCCGTTTGACCAGCTACAGCGCTGCCCGACGTTTGGCGTCGCCAAGATAAACGTTGGCGCGGCGGTTTTCGAGGCCGGAAAGGCTGCTCTGCTGCATACCCTGTGTCGCGACACATCCGGTGAACTCGTTGATGCCCTGGCCCTGATGGAGCAGGCCTGCGAGGAAGCCATTATTCCGTACCTGCAGGCCAGCGGCGCTATCGACAAAGCCTGATTCATTTTCTGTAACGCCTTCTATGCCTCTGCGACGACGCACTGGCAGGGCTTTCTACACCCTGAAACTGGAGAATTAACATGTTAGTTTCGATGAAAGAATTACTGCAACCTACCCGTCAGCACGGTTTCGCCATCGGCGCATTCAACGTGGCGGACAGCTGCTTTGTACGTGCAGTAGTGGAAGAAGCGGAAGCAACCAATACCCCGGCGATTATCTCCATTCACCCCAGCGAACATGATTTTGTAGGCGATGCGTTTTTTAGCTACGTCCGTGATATCACTCTGCGCAGCCCGGTTCCCTTTACTCTGCATCTGGACCACGGCGCTTCGGTCGAGCATGTCCTGCGGGCGATTCAGTGTGGGTTTACCTCGGTGATGATTGATGGCTCGCTGTTGCCGTATGAAGAGAACGTGGCGCTGACCCGCGAAGTGGTCAAGCTGGCGCATGCGGTAGGCGTTTCGGTGGAAGGGGAACTGGGTACGATTGGTCAAACCGGGACGTCAGTGGAAGGTGGCGTATCGAAGGTCACTTATACCGATCCTGATCAGGCACAGGATTTTATCGCCCGTACCGGCGCGGACACGCTGGCGGTGGCGATTGGAACCGCACACGGCATCTACCCGAAAGGGATGCAGCCAGAGCTGCAAATGCACATCCTGCGCGAGATTGCCGGGCGAGTAGACATTCCGCTGGTGCTGCACGGAGGTTCCGCGAACCCGGATGCGGAAATTGCCGAATCCGTTACGCTGGGCGTTGGCAAAATCAACATTTCCAGCGATATGAAATACGCTTACTTCCAGAAAGTCCGCGAAATCCTGGCGAAAGAAACCTGGTGGGACCCGAACGTTATTTACCCGGAAGCCATTAGCGCCGCGCGGGATGTGATCCGTCACAAAATGAAACTGTTCGGCTCAACCGGCAAAGCGTCACTTTACTAACCGCATACAGGCGGGGTGACCCGCCTTTTTCGCAACAAGGAAAAGTGGAATGAAGCGTTCACACATTAATTATGCCGTCGATAAAGCGCATGCCATCGCCGAGACTTTTCGGGTTTGCCTGCCTGACTTTGCGTATTTTACGGCTGATGCCTGGCGGCAACAGGATCACACTCTGTGGCGTGAAGTGCTCGATCTCCAACTGGGCTGGGATATAACCGACTTTGGGCGCGGAGATTTTGCGCAAACGGGGCTGACGTTACTGACGTTGCGCAATGGTCAGTTAGGGTCAGCCAGCTACCCCAAACCGTACGCCGAAAAGATGCTGCAGATTCAGCAGGATCAGCAGACGCCATGGCATTTTCATCGCCATAAAATGGAAGATATCGTTAACCGCGGCGGCGGTGATTTATGTATGCAGTTGGCGTGGGCTACGCCTGATGACGGGTATGATGCCCGGCGCATTGTTGAGGTTAGCGTCGATGGTCAGCGGCGTTCCGTTGACGCTGGCGAGACGCTGGTATTGAAACCGGGGCAGGGGGTATGCCTGCCGCCGCGGTTGTATCATCGCTTTTGGGCGGAGAAAGCGTTCGTGCTGGGCTGGGAGATCTCGATGGTCAATGACGACCTGCATGATAATCACTTCCTTGAGCCAGGCGGTCGCTTCCCGGCGATAGAAGAGGACGAGCCGGTGAAGTGGCTGTTGTGCAGTGAATATGCGCGCTTACAGCGATAATCGGCGACCCGGCAGGCAAAGCGCCGCCGGGCCGTCAGATTTTACTGCGCAGCGGGTGGGGCGGTAACTTCACTACCGGATACCACGCCCGCCTGCATGGTTTGCGTTACCTGCTGTTTCTCCACGTTCACCGCATGCAACTGGCCGCTGACCGTTGGCTTGAGTGGCGCATCGGCTTGAATATTGCCGCTGGCGGTAAGCTGGATGTTACCGTCGCCGGAAAGCGGCAGTGCGGGCCATCCCCACTGCTGCAGAATCGTCATTGGCACGCCGCGCCCGTTCAGGCTGACCTGAGTTTGACGCTGAGGCAACTGTGAAATACTGGCAGTGGCCTCCAGCAACCCTTTTTCCGTATAGGCGCTTAGTTCGCTGATATTGATGGTGCTGCTGTTCGCCGTCAGCGCCAGCGAAGGACGACGCACGTCGGTGCGGTTAAAGGTGCCGGCAGCGGCGTTGAGGTTAGCGCTCCCGCTCCAGATCCCCCACTGATTGTTCTGCACCAGCCCGAGGTTAGCACCGTAGCCGTCCAGCGCGGTGAGCTGCCATGGGAAGCTCGGGTCGATATCAATCACCAGATTACGGCTGGCGCTGAATTTCTTCAGCGTCAGGCTGGCTAGCCAGCCTGGTAGAGGTTTCATCCACAGCTGTTTCCAGTTTTCCGGCAGCGTGTACTCCAGACCGGCAATGGCAGCATCATCGAGGACCAGCGCTTTGTTGTTGCGCTGCCAGTTTCCGGATGTTCTGACCATTCCCCCTTCCCAGCGGGTGGTGAACTGACGCAGCGCTATGCCCTGCGGCGAGAACTCGGCGTTCATAATCGGATCGAAAAAGTGCAGAGAGCCGTAGATAAACTCGCTGGCGTTCATCGACAGTTTTCCTTCCTGAGTTTGCCAGTCGTCCTTGCTGAAGGTCATGTTGCGCAAGCTCAGATCGAGATCCGTCACCGCCCAGTCAGGGCCTTGCAGACGGGCATCTGTTACTTCCAGACGACCAATTTGCAGGGAAGGAATAGTGCTTAACGGAGCAAAAAACTCGGCCAGCGATTTATCGCTTTGCAGCCGAATATCGTTCAGGCGCAGATTCTCCACTACCCAACTACCGTCGGCATTGCGTTGTGCCACGCCGGTTAATGCGCCACGCGCCACGTCTGCGCCAATATTGCTCAGCGTCACACGGTCATGGTCAATACTGCCTTCAATCAATACGTTGGTCGTGGGGACGTCGTTCAGAGTCAACGAACTGGCGCTGAGCAGAATTTGCGCTTTACTCCCGAGAATTTTACCCGCCTCAGGACTCCAGGGAATGACTCCGCCGTTAACGCGCTGCGCGCTCAGGGTCCACTCGCTACCGGGACTGTTAAGCGCCATATCTTGCAATTGCAGGCGATCGGCCTGGAACGGCAGCGGCGCAGTTTGCTGGGAAAGATTCAGCGTGCCGTTTTGCAAAAGAATGGTGTCTACGTGCAGCGGGTCGGTGATTTGGCGGCTGCTCAGTCCAATATCGACCGTTTTGGCGACCAGCGTTGCGGGCTGACCATCCCGGCCAAAGGTGACGTTTTCCAGCAGAATATGGGAAGGAGAAGAAAACCGGTGATCGATGGCATCAAATGCCAGATGGTAGCTGCTGTTCTGCGAAACCCAGGCGCTGACGTGCTCTGCGCCCCAGCGGGTTTGCAGTAGAAAATATAAGCCGAGGATCGCCACTGCAAGGGCGATCAGCACGTAAAGAAGCAGCTTTCCAATAAATTTCATGGTCTTCCATCCCGCGAAGTGCACATAGTCAAGTTATGCACGATTTAGGCGCAATGCTCAAGGCGGGAATGGTGAAAGAGCGTTACAGCGGCGTTGATTCAGAACCAACGCCGCATTTTGCTTATTGCTTCTCTGGTGGGAACACCAGATTCAGAACGATAGCGGTAATACCGCCTGCGGCAATGCCGGAAGAGAGCAGGTTTTTCACCCAGTCCGGAGCGAACTGCAGGATCAGCGGCTGCTGGGAAACGCCGAGGCCGACGGCCAGCGACAGCGCGATAATCAGAATTGCGCGGCGGTTCAGCGGTTCGCGGGATACGATACGCACGCCGGATGCCGCGATAGTACCGAACATCACCAGCGTTGCGCCGCCGAGTACCGGCTCAGGAATATGCTGTACAAAACCGCTGACCGCCGGGAACAGGCCCAACGCGATCAGCATCAGCGCAACCACAAAACCAACGTAGCGGCTGGCAACACCTGTTAACTGAATAACCCCGTTGTTTTGTCCAAAGCAGGAGTTCGGGAAGGTGTTGAATACGGCTGAAACAAACGAGTTCAGACCGTTCGCCAGTACGCCGCCTTTCAGGCGTTTCATGTACAGCGGACCAGAAACGGGCTGCTCGGAGACATCGGAGGTGGCCGTAATATCACCGATGGTTTCCAGCGAGGTAATCATAAACACTAGCATCAGCGGCAGCAGTAAGCTCCAGTCGATACCCAGGCCATAATACAACGGCGTTGGCACCATCAGCAGGTCCTGACTTACCGGCGCGGTATTTTGCGGCAGCATATCCATAAACCACGCCAACAGGTAACCTGCCGCCATCGCAATCACCAGTGACGCAACGCGCAGGTACGGGTTGCGCTGGCGGTTAAGCAGGATAATCAGCGCCAGCACGACGCCAGCCAGCAGTAAATTCTTTGGTGCGCCAAAGGTGTTGTCGCTCATTGCCGCATAGCCGCCGCCAATCGACGTCAGACCTACCTGAATCAGTGACAGGCCGATAATCATCACCACCACGCCTGAGACCAGCGGGGTAATGATACGACGCGCCAGATGCAGTACGCGTGAGATAACCATCTCAGTGCAGCTTGCCAGCATCAGTGTACCGAACAGCGCCGCCATCATGGTTGGGACATCTGCACCACCGGTTTTTAGCGCTGTACCGCCCATAATCAGTGGCGCAACAAAGTTAAAGCTGGTGCCCTGAATGGATAATAGCCCTGAGCCGACCGGCCCCCAGGCTTTGATCTGAATGATAGAAGCCACGCCGGAAGCGAACAGCGACATACTGATTATGTGTTGAGTATCCTGAGCCGGTAAACCGAGCGCCTGGCAAATTAACAGCGCTGGGGTGATTACCGCGACGAACATGGCCAGCAGGTGCTGACAGGCGGCAAACAGGGTCTGGGCTAGTGGGGGGCGATCTTCAAGACGGTAAATCAGTTCACTGTTGTGAGTCTGCGCAACCGGTTGCGCATTTGTTGACTCTACGGCGTTAACGGACATCAGAGGCAATCCCATGGTGGAAAAGCGGTGATTTTATCTGACCATGGCGGAAATGCAAACGTTTGCTACCAGGTGTTCTTAATATTTAAAACGGATAAACAAACATTTTTATATAACTTTTCATGATTTTCTGCTTAAAATCCACACCGAAAACTCAATAAGAGCTAAAAATCGGTCTGGAATGCATCGTGCGTGATTGTGCTAAACGCACTAATGGAGTTGTAAATGTTTTATCTCGATACGTTATCAACGCTGGTTGCGGCAACCCTTGTGTTGCTGCTGGGACGTAAGCTCGTCCAGTCTGTTTCCTTCCTGAAAAAATACACCATTCCCGAACCTGTAGCTGGCGGATTGCTGGTAGCGATTGCGCTGCTGGTACTGAAAAAAAGCATGGGTTGGGAAGTGAACTTCGATATGACCCTGCGCGATCCGCTGATGCTGGCATTCTTCGCCACTATCGGCCTGAACGCCAATATCGCCAGCCTGCGCGCGGGTGGCCGTGTGGTGGGTATCTTTCTGATTGTGGTTGTTGGCCTGCTGCTGATGCAAAACGCCATCGGTATTGGTATGGCGACCCTGCTGGGTCTGGATCCGCTGATGGGTCTGATCGCCGGTTCGATAACCCTCTCTGGCGGGCATGGAACCGGGGCCGCATGGAGCAAACTGTTTATTGAGCGCTATGGTTTCGCTAATGCGACGGAAGTGGCGATGGCTTGCGCAACGTTTGGCCTGGTGCTGGGCGGATTGATTGGCGGCCCGGTGGCCCGCTATCTGGTCAAACACTCTACCACGCCAGACGGCATGCCGGACGATCAGGCTGTGCCTACCGCATTTGAAAAGCCGGATGTCGGACGCATAATCACTTCGCTGGTGCTGATTGAAACCATTGCGCTGATCGCTATCTGTCTGACGGTGGGTAAAATCGTTGCACAAATGCTGGTCGGAACGGTGCTGGAACTGCCGACTTTCGTCTGCGTGCTGTTTGTTGGGGTGATCCTCAGTAACGGCCTGGCGTTAATGGGTTTTTATCGGGTGTTCGAGCGCGCGGTTTCGGTGTTGGGTAACGTTAGCCTGTCGCTGTTCCTGGCGATGGCGCTAATGAGTCTGAAGCTGTGGGAGCTGGCTTCTCTGGCCCTGCCGATGCTGGCAATCCTGGTTGTGCAGACCATTTTCATGGCGCTGTACGCGATATTCGTCACCTGGCGCATGATGGGTAAGAACTACGATGCCGCCGTGCTGGCAGCCGGACACTGCGGTTTTGGCCTCGGTGCGACACCCACGGCGATTGCCAACATGCAGGCAATTACAGAACGTTTTGGACCATCCCATATGGCGTTTCTGGTGGTGCCGATGGTGGGGGCGTTCTTTATCGATATCGTCAATGCGCTGGTGATTAAGCTGTATCTGCTGCTGCCGATTTTTGCGCAATAATGTCTGTGCGGCGGAGTCACATCCGCCGCCGCTATGAATCGACTATGCGTTGGAGTAGCGCTCGGTTTCCGGCATCCAGCGTTCAATCAGCGCCACAGCCTGTTGCGGGTAACGTTCGTGAATATGACGGGCAATGCGCTGAACTTCCGGGATAATCGCCTGATCGCGCAGCAAATCTGCGACTTTGAATTCTGCCGTTCCGGTCTGGCGCGTACCCAACAGCTCGCCGGGCCCGCGGATCTCTAAATCTTTTTGCGCGATCACGAATCCGTCGTTGCTGTCGCGCAGAACTTGCAGGCGTTTTTGCGCGGTTTTTGACAGCGGCGATTTGTAGAGCAGGACGCAGTGGGAGGCCACCGCGCCACGACCTACGCGACCACGTAGCTGGTGCAACTGCGCCAGGCCCAAGCGCTCCGGGTTTTCAATAATCATCAGGCTTGCATTAGGTACGTCTACGCCCACTTCAATCACCGTGGTGGCAACCAGCAGCTGCAGTTCGCCCTGCTTAAACGCCGCCATTACCGACTGCTTCTCTGCGGGCTTCATACGGCCGTGTACCAGGCCAATATTCAGTTCTGGCAGCACCAGTTTAAGCTCTTCCCACGTGGCTTCAGCGGCCTGAGCTTCTAACAAATCAGACTCCTCAATCAGCGTACAGACCCAGTACGCCTGGCGCCCTTCATGGGTACAAGCGTTGCGCACGCGGTCAATAATATCGCTGCGGCGGGTATCCGGAATCGCCACCGTGGTGACCGGCGTACGCCCCGGAGGGAGTTCGTCAATGACCGACGTGTCGAGATCGGCATAGGCGGTCATCGCCAGCGTACGCGGGATTGGGGTGGCGGTCATGATTAGCTGGTGTGGATGGAAACCCTGCTGCTGACCTTTCTCCCACAGCGCCAGGCGCTGATGTACGCCAAAACGGTGCTGTTCGTCGATGATAACCAGCGCCAGTCCGTTGAACTGCACCTGTTCCTGGAAAATTGCGTGCGTGCCGACAATCATCTGCACCTCACCGCTGGCGATAGCTTCCTGCTGTGCCAGGCGCGCTTTGCCTTTCTGTTTACCTGCCAGCCAGCCAACTTCAATACCCAGTGGCGCGAACCAGTTGCGGAAGTTATTGGCGTGCTGTTCAGCCAGCAGTTCGGTAGGGGCCATCAGTGCAACTTGCTTACCATGTGCGATGGCACGTAGGGCGGCCAGCGCCGCAACCAGCGTCTTACCTGAGCCGACATCGCCCTGTACCAGACGCATCATGGGGACATCCAGTGCCATATCGCGTTCGATCTCAGCGGTAACGCGGGCCTGGGCGCCGGTGGGTTTAAACGGCAGAGCCGCCAGCAGCTTATCTTTCAGCGCGTTGTTTGCGATCAGCGGCTGGGCGTGGAAACGTTGCGCCCCGGCGCGTAGTGCCAGCATGCTGAGGTTATGCGCCAGCAATTCTTCCAGAATCAGACGTCGCTGTGCTGGATGCTGACCGGTTTCCAGATCGCTCAACTGCAGTGACGGCGGTGGACGGTGCAATGTGCGCAGAGCTTCTGGCAGGCTCATCATACCTTGCAACAACTCTGGCGGCAGCAGTTCGGCAATGGCGCAGGTATCGAGCAGGTCCAGAGCTTGATCGGTCAGTTTGCGCAGCGTGGCCTGCTTCACGCCTTCGGTGGTTGGATACACCGGCGTGAGCGTTTCCTGCAATTCCGGCGTGCTGAGATCGCCCTGCACGCGATACTCCGGGTGGATCATCTCTGCGCCGTATTTTCCGCGTTTGGCTTCGCCATAGGCCAGCACCCGGCGACCGGTGGCGAGACTATTTTTCATTGCGGCGCTGAAGTTGAAAAAGCGCATGGTGAGAATGCCGGAGCCATCACTGATCTGACAGGTCATCATCCGGCGTCCGCCGAAGGTGATATTGCAGTTCAGCACTTCGCCTTCTACGGTGGCGTAAACGCCCGGCAGCAGTTCGCCAATCGGGTACAGGTGCGTGCGGTCTTCGTAACGCAGAGGGAGGTGGAGCAGAAGGTCCTGCACGGTGTGCAGGCCAATTTTCGCCAGTTTACTGCTTTGCGCTGCGCCAACGCCGGTCAGAGAATTGAGTGGGATGGCATCCAGTAAACGGCCTTTCATCGCGTTTATCTCGCAGATTGCATAGTGGCCCACCATGTTGCATCGGCTTCAATTTCGCCCTGCGTGTTTACGTGGGGGTAGGGAAGACCTTTGCGCTTAGCGACATTCGCCAGCACCGGATAACCGCCTTCAAACAGCAAACGCTGCTGCTCATCTTGCGCAAGCATGCTGTTTTCTCGTTGGTACATGCCGGCGTTTTGCCGCTGGCGCTGTGCTTCGTACAGAATCAGCGCGGAGGCGACCGAAACGTTCAGCGACTGCACCATGCCAGTCATGGGAATGATGATGTCCTGATCCGCCAGATCCAACGCTTCCTGAGTGATGCCGGTTTTCTCCTGGCCCATCAGGATGCAGGTGGGGCGCGTGTAATCAATCTCGCGAAAATCCACGGCTTTATCTGACAGATGTGTTGCCAGAACCTGCATGCCCTGGCTTTTTAAATGTGTGACCGCATCGCCAATAGTGCGGTGAGTCTTCACCTGTACCCAACTGTTGCTGCCTGCGGCAGAAGAGGCCATGGTGCGCATACGGCTACCAGGCCAGACGGCGTGGACTTCATGCACGCCGACCGCGTCTGCAGTACGAATGATTGCAGAAACGTTATGAGGTTTGTGGACCTGCTCCATGCAGACGGTCAGATCGGGCTGACGACGTGCGAGCATCTCGCAAATACGTGCATAACGTTGAGTATTCATAAAACGTGTTCTAGTTACGGTTACGGGTGACTTTTATCACGTCCGGCATGACGCGGATTTTGCGCATGATATTCGCTAAGTGCACGCGATCGCGAGCGGTCAGGCGAATAAAGGCGCTATAGACGCGGCCATCTTTCTCTTCCGTATTCAGACTTTGAATGTTGGAGGTGGTCGTGTTGATTGCCGCCGTCAGGTTCGCCAGAGCACCCTGGTGGTTAAACATATCCACCTTAATCTCGGTGATGAACTCCTGCTCTGTCTCTTTATCCCATTCCACCGCCATAAACTTCTCTGGCTCTTTTTGATAGCCACGAATGTTACGGCAGGATTCATGGTGAATCACCAGACCTTTACCCGGACTGACGTGGGCAATGATTGGATCGCCAGGAATCGGACGACAGCATTTCGCGAAGGTGATCAGCACGCCATCTGCGCCTTTGATCGGCAGATGACCGTGACCAGATTGCGCTGGCACGTTTGCCGTTGCTTCGCCCTGCTGGAGGTTTTTCGCTACTACCACGCTCATGGCGTTACCCAGACCGATTTCCGCGAGCAGATCGTCAAGCGTGGCGAGCTTCATGCGTTCAAGCTCACGCTGGATGCTCTCTGGCGGGATCTCAGCCAGTTTACGGCTACCGCCTAAGGCATGGTTGAGCAGTCGACGACCCAGACTGACGGAATCATCGCGCTTGAGGTTTTTCAGCAGTTGGCGAATTTTTGCGCGCGCTTTCGAACTGACGACGAAGTTGAGCCACGCTGCATTCGGACGGGCGCCCGGAGCGGTAATAATCTCAACGGTCTGGCCACTAAAGAGCGGCTGCGAAAGCGGGTAAGGTTGTCTGTCGACGCGTGCGCCGACGCAGGCGTGACCGATATCGGTGTGCACGGCGTAGGCGAAGTCGACAGGCGTTGCACCGGCAGGCAGTTCGACAATGCGCCCTTCCGGTGTGAAAACATAAATCTCATCCGGGAAGAGATCAGATTTGACGCTTTCAATAAATTCAAACGAGCTACCGGCGCTCTGCTGCAGTTCCAGCAGGCTTTGCATCCAGCGTTGAGCGCGGATTTGTGCGGTGGTGCTGCTTTCGCCGCCGTGCTCTTTGTAAGCCCAGTGCGCTGCTACACCCATTTCTGCCATCTGGTCCATGTCTTCGGTACGAATCTGTACTTCAACCGGGACGCCGTGAGGGCCGATCATTGAGGTGTGCAAAGACTGATATCCGTTCGCTTTCGGAATGGCGATATAGTCTTTCACGCGACCAGGACGAGGTTTGTACAAGCTGTGCATCTGGCCGAGTACGCGATAACAGGTATCGGAATCATGAACGATAACGCGAAAAGCGTAGATATCCATGATGGAGTGAAAACGCTGCTCTTTGAGCACCATTTTGCAGTAAATAGAGTACAGGTGCTTCTCGCGGCCACTTACGCGACACGGAATACCTGCCTCTTGCAAACGCCCTTCGATTTCCGAGAGGATTTTTTGGATCATCTCTTTGCGGTTGCCACGAGCGGCTTTAACCACTTCTTTAATCACGCGATAGCGGTTCGGGTACAGCGCTTCAAAACCCAGCTCTTCCAGCTCGGTTTTAATGTGATGAATACCTAAACGGTGTGCCAGCGGACTATAGATTTCGAGGGTTTCACGGGCGATGCGGCGACGCTTGTCCGGGCGTAATGAGCCCAGCGTGCGCATGTTGTGGGTACGGTCAGCGAGTTTGATGAGAATGACGCGGATATCCTGCACCATCGCCATAATCATCTTGCGAAAGTTTTCAGCTTGCGCCTCTTTCTTGTCGCGAAACTTAAGCTTATCAAGTTTCGACACCCCTTCTACCAGTTCAGCAACGCTTTTACCAAAAAGCTGTTCCATGTCCTGGTAGGTGGCAGGGGTATCTTCAATCACGTCATGCAGCAGCGCAGCCATCAGCGTTTCATAGTCGAGTTTCATCTCGGCCAGAATGCAGGCTACCGCTACCGGGTGCGTGATATAGGGTTCACCGCTTGAACGTGTCTGGCCCTCGTGAGCGTCACGTGCAACGAGATACGCCTGCCGAAGACGCTTAATCTGGTCTTCCGGCAGGTAGTTTTGAATCAGTTGATTCAGGCTTTCAAACAGATACAAGGGCGACCCGCTTTGTGATTAACGACGACCTTCAGCAATAGCGGTAACGGCTTGTAATTCAGCGGCTTCCTGCTCTTGCTGTTCCTGGCGCTCACGCACGTCGAGGATCTGGTTGTTGATCAGACCTTCTTCGATTTCGCGCAGCGCGATAACGGTAGTTTTATCGTTTTCTTCCGGTACGAGCGGATCCTTTCCGCCTACCTGCATCTGACGAGCGCGACGCGCGGCGACCAGTACCAGGTCAAAACGGTTACCAATTTTCTCTACAGCGTCCTGAACAGTTACGCGTGCCATACTTAAAATGCTCCACAGGTGAAGAAATGACTGGGCATGATACTGAATGTGGGTTCAGTCTGCCAACAGTTTGCTGATTAAAGCGTCATGACGCTGCTTTTGGCGGCTCATGCGCAGACGTTCGGCGCGAATGATAGTTTTCAAATCGCCCAGGGCGGTATCGAAATCATCATTCACAATAAGATAATCATATTCGGCGTAATGGCTCATTTCTGCAACAGCTTGCGCCATACGTTTTGCGATCACGTCTTCGCTATCCTGACCGCGGCCACGAAGACGGCGATCCAGCTCAATCTTAGATGGCGGCAAAATAAAAATACTGCGCGCATGCGGCATTTTTTGACGAATCTGCTGCGCACCTTGCCAGTCGATATCTAAAAAGACGTCTACGCCGGATGCTAATACTTGCTCAATGGTCTCACGCGAGGTGCCGTAGTAATTACCGAAAACCTCAGCGTGTTCCAGGAACGCGTCTCTGCCAATCATGGTTCTGAATTCGTCATGGTTCACAAAAAAATAGTGTTCACCGTGCACTTCCCCCGGGCGCGGTGCGCGCGTGGTGTGCGAAACAGAAACCTGGGTGTCATACAACGGTTGGGTCTTTAATAAAGCCTGAATCAGGCTGGATTTACCCGCGCCACTGGGGGCAGAAACAATATAAAGCGTGCCTTGAGCCATGAGTATCTTAATGTATGTGATTGTCGAAAGAGAGCCTACATACGGGCTTATTATACACGTAGCCGCTATGTGACGTAGCCCTTGTCACACTTTTTGCGCATGTTTATTGCGTTTTGCGTACCAGTTTCCTGTTTTATCCGCGATTTGCAGCAATTCGTGCAAATGTCAGGAACGTTGCGCGCAGGATGAGTTTTTGCCGCTCTGTTTCCATTTCAATTCGCGTTATATCTGCCGGGAAACGTACTGTTCAGCGGAGATAGCATGGGATTATGGAAATGCATAGGGCTGGTTTTGCTAATGTGGTATCTACCCTCATGGGCGGTATGCCCCGTCTGGTCGCCTGCCAGGGCACAAGAGGAAATTTCACGACTACAGCAGCAGATAACACAGTGGAATGACAGTTACTGGAAACAAGGGGAAAGTGTCGTAGACGACGCCGTTTATGACCAGCTCAATGCGCAGCTCATCCAGTGGCAGCGCTGTTTTGGCGATGAAGCCCCATCAGATCTATCTGCGCCCCCAATAAGTGGAACAGTCTCGCACCCCGTTCCCCATACGGGAGTTCGAAAACTTGCCGATAAGCAAGCGCTACAGCAATGGATGCATGCTCGTAGCGATCTCTGGGTGCAGCCGAAGGTGGATGGCGTGGCGGTTACGCTGGTTTATCGCAATGGAAATCTGATACGGGTGATTAGCCGTGGTAACGGTCTGAAAGGCGAAGACTGGACGCAAAAGGTTCTTCAGATCCCTTCCGTTCCACGTACTACCAGCGGGCTGCTCTCTAACAGTACGTTGCAGGGGGAGATATTTTTGCAGCAACAAGGGCATATTCAGCAGCAGAGAGGGGGAATGAACGCCCGCTCAAAGGTTGCTGGAATGATGATGCGCCAGAGCAACCCGGAAATGTTACGCTCGCTGGCTATTTTTATCTGGACCTGGCCTGATGGTCCAGTTGCCATGTCGGAAAGACTTGAGCAACTCACTGCTGCCGGGTTCAGTTTCACGCAACGATATACTCAGGCCGTGAAGAGTGCGGATGACGTCGAGAAGGTGCGCGCCAGGTGGTGGACTTCAGCGTTACCTTTTGTGACGGATGGTGTGGTGGTGCGAACGGGAAAAGAACCGCGGGCGCAATACTGGCTACCCGGACAGGGAGACTGGCTGGCAGCGTGGAAATATCCTCCCGTGGCCAGGGTATCTGAGGTGACGGGTATTCAGTTTTCCGTTGGCAAAAGCGGGAAAATTGCGGTGGTTGCATTGCTGGTCCCCGTCATGCTGGATGATAAGCGGGTGCAGCGCGTCAATATTGGCTCAGTACGGCGCTGGAATGAATGGGATATTGCGCCTGGCGATCAGATTCTGATAAGTCTGGCCGGACAGGGGATTCCCCGTATAGATGAGGTGGTCTGGCGCAGCACCCAGCGTAATAAGCCAGCACCACCTGAGGGGCGCTTCAATTCACTAACTTGTTTTTATGCCACAGCGGAGTGTCAGGAACAGTTTGTTGCCAGGCTCGTCTGGCTGGGGGCCAAAGATGTGTTAGGGCTGGAGGGTATGGGCGAGGCGGGATGGCGGGAGCTACATCAGACGTATCGCTTTGAACATATCTTTTCCTGGCTTGGATTAACGCAGGAGCAGCTACAGTCCACATTTGGCGTGAACAAAGGGGGGAAGCTGTGGCATCAGTTCAATCTGTCACGCCATCTTCCATTTACGCGCTGGGTGATTGCCATGGGAATACCGTTAACACAGGCAACGTTGAATGCCAGTCGGGATGGATCGTGGCAGCAGTTACGGGAACGCAGTGAACAAAGCTGGCGGCAACTTCCTTTCATGGGGGAGCGACGGGCACGACAGGTTATTCAGTGGCTGGAGGATAAAGAGATCACAGCGCTGAGCAACTGGTTAGCTGCTCAGCGGATCACGGGCTTTATGCCTTAATGGCCTTCATGGCGATAGTAAAATACCGGCAGCCCCAACTTCAGGCGCAGCGCCAGCAGTCGGGCGGTAAAGCCAAAGAGCAGGGTAGAGATCACCACCACATCGTGGCTGGAGACATAATGTTGCAGCACGATATACAGCACGGCAGCGGCAAATGAAACGCCGGCATACAATTCTTTCTGGAATACTAACGGGATGCGTTTGCAGAACATGTCACGTAATACACCACCAAAGACTCCGGTAGTGACCGCCGCGACCACGGCAATAATCGGTCCATGACCCATATCCAGCGCCACCTGGGCGCCAATAATAGAAAAGACCACCAGGCCCAGCGCATCCAGGACGAGGAATATTTTACGCAGATAGGGCATGACGGGGGCAATAATGGTGGTGAGTACCGCAGCGGTCGCCACGATAATGACGTATTCAGGGTGCTTTACCCAGCCGAGCGGATAGTGGCCGAGAAGAATGTCGCGTACCGAGCCGCCGCCAATGGCCGTCGCGGTGGCAATGATAATGACGCCAAATGTATCCATACGACGACGCCCAGCCGCAAGCGCACCGGTCATGGCTTCGGCAGTAATACCAATTAAATATAAAACGTGTAACAGCATGTATTCCCCCTGATTTGCTGGGGCTAAGGTTAACGATTTGTGCGCATTGTCACGATTGAGATTTTCTAAGGTGAAGCTATTTTAATAACTACAGCTAATGTGATTTTGCTGTAAATGCGTTATGGCATGCGCTTTACTTTATGAATGGTGACAATAAATGATGAGAAAATATAATTCGAACTGGATGGGTCACAACCGAAGTGTTGGGAAAAACACGTAGCCCCGTCGTTTATGGGTGGGCTACGTATCATATTTCACCCAAACTATCACCCTCGACCAATGGATAAATTGACACTCCGGTTCGTATTTCAGTCATACCTTGAATGTTGCAGCGAGAGATTAGTAGGTGTGGTATGTGCTTTGGTGCGCTGCAAAAATGATATTTCTTAGAACCACTACACTCCAGATGTCATTGGGGAAGTTATTCTGAGTAAAGTCTGATATTCAGCGGCTTCTATTCTGAAAAATGACTTCCTCAGCTATCGCTTCTATGTGGATGGGTGCATTTACAGCAAAATCTTCAGCATTTAGTGCGTTGGAATGCTAGGTATGAGCGTAAGAGAAGAAATTCAGGATGGCAGAGAGGCTGGAAATTTAAGAAGCGGGATAATATACACCGAAGTTTTGGGGTGGATAGATATGGGACATGCTCGAGGAGATGATGTCAGAAAGTTACTCTCGGATATGCACCAAGGCGAGCATTCATGAGAACAGTGATACCTTACAGCGATTTTAGTTCTGGTAACGTTAAAATAGTTTCCAGAGATGGAACGGTCGTTAACTGGTAAAAAAGGGAAACATATGAAACAGGCAGTCATAATAGTGCTGATGGTAATAGCTATATGCAGCTCTTATTTCTGGCCTAATATTAAAATGAGACTTGCAGGTAACGCACAATATACAGAGTTTGATAAAGCCAAATATGATTATTACACTCCCCAAGTTTTAAAAAAAATGCCGAGAATATCCCAAGTGTATGACTTTAATTATACGAACATTTCTGGTCCTAAGGCTGATGTATGGAGTGTGACGTTCCATGATACCAGGGATACGGGGAGGATTAGTAAGTATCTCTCAATGGCGGGCTATGAAAAACAGGTAAAATGCGATGTTGAGGCAGAATGCTGGCGCCTCAGGGGATCCGATGAAGTACTGACAGTCGTGAATATGAACAGCAGTAATGCTGTTCGGGTTGATATTCTGAAGAGTATTTATAACGACAAATATATGCCAGATAAATAAGTATTCAATTTTATATCAATTAGCACTTACTGGCGGTACGGATAGCCTGCATTGAGCAGGCTATCTAGTACGTTACGATAGCATAGGCATGGTACGCAAAATTACTCGATATTCTGAATCTGCTCGCGCATTTGCTCGATCAATACCTTCAGTTCAATTGCGGAATTAGTCACCTCGGCATTGATAGACTTGGATGCAAGAGTGTTCGACTCACGGTTGAATTCCTGCATCATGAAGTCCAGACGACGGCCAACAGCCTCTTTTTTCTTCAGAATGTTGTAGGTTTCTTTGACGTGGGCTTCCAGACGATCTAACTCTTCTGCTACATCGATGCGCTGCGCCATCAGCACCAGTTCTTGCTCAAGGTGGTTATTCTCCAGTTGCACCTGGGCGTCTTCCAGTTTGGCTACCAGACGCTCACGCTGCCATTGCAGAATTTCCGGCATATGTGCACGCACTTTAGCGACTTCAGTGCTGACGCCTTCCAGACGCTGCTCGATCAGCGCTTTCAGCGCCTGACCTTCGGTTTCACGCGCGACGATGAAGTCATCCAGCGTACCGTCAAGCGCGGCGAGGATTTCAGCGGCAATGGCGTCCAGATCTTGCTCCTGGGCAGCCATTACGCCTGGCCAGCGCAGGATATCAACTGGGTTAATTTCACCTTCATCACTCTGCATTTTGACCCAGTTAGCAGCGCTAACGAGCTGTTTAGCGAGCTTTTCATTTAGAATCAGCTCGCCCTGGGCGCTGGCATCAGGCTCAAAACGCAGCGTACACTCGACTTTACCGCGCGTCAGACGCGTGCGTATGCGTTCGCGGACAACGGGTTCAAGACTACGGAACTGTTCCGGCAGGCGAAAATAAGTTTCCAGATAACGCTGGTTTACCGAGCGCATTTCCCAGGTAGCGCTACCCCATTCACCCTTGATTTCACGCCGGGCGTAGGCGGTCATGCTGCGGATCATAGACGTTCCTGTTTTTAAAGATGAGATGGGAGGATTATAGCCATCCACGTCTTGTCAGGATAGGAATAACAGTCGGAAGTCCGTATAATGCGCAGCCACATTCGTTTCAAGCCGGAGATTTTATCATGCGTCCAGCAGGTCGTAGTGCCAACCAGGTGCGTCCCGTCACCCTGACCCGTAATTATACAAAACACGCTGAAGGCTCCGTGCTGGTCGAATTTGGTGATACCAAAGTGCTATGTACCGCCTCTATTGATGAAGGCGTACCGCGTTTTCTGAAAGGTCAGGGCCAGGGCTGGATCACCGCAGAATATGGCATGCTGCCACGCGCCACGCACACCCGTAACGCCCGTGAAGCGGCGAAAGGTAAGCAGGGCGGTCGTACCATGGAAATCCAGCGTCTGATCGCTCGTGCGCTGCGCGCCGCCGTTGATCTGAAGACGCTCGGTGAATTCACTATTACGCTGGACTGCGATGTTATTCAGGCAGATGGCGGTACGCGCACTGCATCAATTACCGGCGCATGTGTGGCGTTGGCTGATGCGCTGAACAAGCTGGTTGCGAGCGGTAAACTGAAAACTAACCCGATGAAAGGGATGGTCGCCGCGGTTTCCGTGGGCATTGTGAACGGTGAAGCGCTCTGTGACCTCGAATACGTTGAGGACTCTGCCGCAGAAACCGACATGAACGTGGTGATGACTGAAGACGGACGCATTATAGAGGTGCAGGGTACGGCAGAAGGCGAGCCGTTCAGCCATGAAGAACTTCTCACCCTACTGGCGTTAGCCCGAGGGGGAATCGAATCCATTGTAACGACGCAGAAGGCGGCGTTAGAAAATTGATTTTAAAGGCGACTGATGAGTCGCCTTTTTTTTGTCTGTAATAAAGTGAGATGAGGAGCGAATCCATGAAACCGTATCAGCGCCAGTTTATTGAGTTTGCGCTTAGCAAGCAGGTACTAAAGTTTGGCGAGTTTACGCTGAAATCCGGGCGTAAAAGCCCCTATTTCTTCAACGCCGGGCTGTTTAATACCGGGCGCTGCCTGGCACTGTTAGGCCGTTTTTATGCCGAAGCGCTGATGGATTCCGGTATTGAGTTCGATTTGCTGTTTGGTCCGGCCTACAAAGGTATCCCGATTGCGACCACCACGGCTGTTGCGCTGGCGGAACACCACGATAAAGATTTGCCGTACTGCTTTAACCGTAAAGAGGCGAAGACCCACGGTGAAGGCGGTAATCTGGTAGGTAGCGCACTTGAGGGGCGTGTAATGCTGGTGGATGATGTTATCACTGCAGGTACGGCTATTCGTGAGTCGATGGAAATTATTCAGGCTAACGGCGCTACGCTGGCGGGGGTACTGATTTCTCTCGACCGTCAGGAACGCGGTCGCGGCGAGATTTCAGCGATTCAGGAAGTGGAACGCGATTATGGCTGCAAGGTGATTTCTATCATTACCCTGAAAGATCTGATTGCATATCTGGAAGAAAAACCAGAAATGGCAGAACACCTGGCCGCAGTACGGGCGTATCGCGAAGCGTACGGCGTATAAGAACTGCCGGATGGCGCTGCGCTTATCCAGCCTACGCACCGCAGGGTTCGTAGGCAAAATAGGCGAGGTCGCCATCCAACAACTGTGTTACTGCAATTGAGCGGCAACCAACGGCCAGCGGATGTCGAAATCATCCGTTGGACGGTATTTAAATTCGCTACGTACAAACCGGGACAGCATACCTTCGCAGAAAGCCAGTAACTGGCTGGCCAGCAGCGTTTCATCCACGGTGTAGCCTTCACCTTCACGCATTCTTTTTTCTCGCAGAACCTGGCGTAACTGCGCCTCAATTCGCTCAAAAAGCTGGTTAATACGGCCTTGCAGACGGTCTTGCTCGAACATCAACGCGTGTCCGGTCAGAATTCGCGTCAGGCCAGGATTACGTTCACCGAACCCTAAAATCAGCAGTACGATCAGACGCAATCGCGCGTTAGTGTCCTTTTCATCTTTCAAAATCAGATTGATACGGGTAATCAGACTATCTTCGATAAACTCAATCAGGCTATCGAACATGCGGGTCTTGCTGGGAAAATGGCGATACAAGGCCGCTTCGGAAACGCCCACAGAGGCCGCCAGTTTAGCTGTCGTGATGCGTTGGCTACCATCGCTGGACTCAAGCATCAGTGCCAGAGACTGAAGTATTTCTTCGCGACGATTCCTTTTCGCAGTTTGCTTTTCTACCATGTTACAAAATACCCCTGAAAATAAGCTCTTGCCAGGCAGGCATCCACACAGCGACCGCAAACGGGTGTTTGCGGTGTGTTATTGCGTTATTACGCTGTGAGATACTTTTCTGCGGGTTACTTGCGCCCGGAATGGCCGAAGCCACCTTCGCCACGATCGGTGGCTTCAAACTCTTCCACCAAATTAAATTCAGCCTGGACGACCGGTACAAATACCATCTGCGCGATACGTTCGCCCGGTTCAATAGTAAAGTTGTCCTGACCACGGTTCCAGATTGAAACCATCAGCTGGCCCTGGTAGTCGGAATCAATCAAACCGACCAGATTGCCCAGTACGATCCCGTGCTTATGGCCCAGCCCGGAGCGCGGGAGCATCACCGCCGCAAGAGAAGGATCGGCAATGTGGATAGCTAACCCGGTTGGCACCAGCGTTGTTGCGCCAGGCGCCAGTTCTACGGCGTCATCAAGACAGGCACGCAGGTCAAGTCCGGCAGAACCAGAAGTGGCGTACGTCGGGAGCGGAAATTGTTGCCCTACGCGCGGGTCCAGAATCTTAACGTCGATTTTTTTCATCATAACGGGTCACGATCTCGTCGAGTAATAATTGGCCCAGGAGTTCTTTGCGCTCAAGCGGTAAGACTTTATCTCCATCCTGCCAAAAAAGGTGTAATGCGTTGCTGTCGCTGTTAAATCCTTGAGTAGACAGCGAAACGTCGTTCGCACAGATCACATCAAGGTTTTTGCGGATGCGTTTTTGCCGGGCATATTCTTCCACATTATTTGTTTCGGCGGCAAACCCAACGACAAAAGGACGATTAGCATCCAGTGCGGCAACACCAGCGATGATGTCCGGGTTTTTGACCATTTTTACTGTTAATTCATCACCCTGCGTTGCCTGTTTTTTGATTTTTTCACTGGCGACAGTTTCAGCGCGATAATCAGCGACTGCGGCGCAGCCGATAAAAATATGCTGTTGTTGCACCGCAGATTGCACGGCGGCTTCCATTTCCAGCGCGGTCATCACATCAATGCGCTGGACAAAAGGCGGTGTAGGTAACGAAACCGGACCTGATACCAGCGTGACGTTTGCCCCGCGTTTTGCGGCAGCGGCCGCGATAGCAAATCCCATTTTCCCGGAGCTGTGGTTGGAAATATAACGCACGGGATCAAGCGGTTCACGCGTCGGGCCTGCTGTAATCATGATGTTGAGATGTTGCAGATCTTTGACAGGTGAAAAATGTTCTGCCGCCATATCCACAATTGTTAACGGATCCAGCATACGTCCAGGACCGACATCACCACATGCCTGACTACCGCTGTCAGGACCCCAAATGAGCAAACCGCGCGAGGCAAGAATGCCCAGATTGTGTTGGGTAGCGGCGGCGCGGTACATCTGCTGGTTCATAGCCGGCAGCACGGCAACAGGCGCTGGCGTTGCCAGACAGATCGTAGACACCAGATCGTTGGCCATACCTGCGGCAACGCGGGCAATCAGATCTGCCGTCGCTGGGGCCAGTATAACCAAATCGGCCCATTTCCCCAGTTCAATATGGCCCATCGCGGCTTCGGCTGCGGGGTCAAGCAGGCTGTCGGAAACGGGATAGCCCGAAACCGCCTGTAAGCTCAGAGGAGTAATAAACGCTTTTGCTGCTTCGGTCATCGCCACGCGGACGTCTGCGCCGCGTTCCCGTAAACGACGCACCAGCTCAGGGGTTTTGTACGCCGCAATCCCGCCACTGACGCCAAGTACGATTTTTTTACCGGCCAGGCTCATCATGATCTTTCCTGTTGGGTTTCACCAGAAGGTGGATATTTTATCACAATCCGCAATGTGTCGTGCTTTTGCCCGCGCTCCAGTTTGCGAGGCTCTACGAAGAAGTGAAAACAGAGCGTCGATTCGCCGCTGGCGTTATGCCACTATGCGGACGCGAAAGGAGGGGAAAAGCATGGAAAATACAGGACGTATAATGCCTCGGGAAAAGCTGTTGGCGCAGGGGGCCAGTTCGCTGACCGACGTAGAGCTACTGGCTCTTTTTCTACGCACCGGGATACTGGGTAAAGATGTGCTTACGCTGGCGAAAGAGATGCTTCAGCATTTTGATTCGTTGTATGGCCTGTTGTCTGCTGATTACATGGATTTCAGCTATGTTCAGGGCATCGGTATCGCGAAGTACGCACAGTTGAAGGGAATAGTGGAGCTGGCAAGGCGCTACTACAACGTACAGGTGATAGAGGAGCGTGCGATACTTAGCCCGGAAATGGCGCGTGAATTTCTGCAAAGCCAGCTTTCGCAAGAGGAACGCGAGATCTTTTATGTGATCTTTATGGATTCTCAACATCGCGTGATTAAACACCGTAAACTTTTTTCCGGAACGCTAAGCCACGTTGAAGTGCATCCGCGAGAAATTGTCCGCGAAGCGATAAAAATGAATGCTTCTGCGGTGATCCTTGCACATAATCACCCTTCGGGGTGTGCAGAGCCGAGCAAAGCAGATAAACTCATCACCGAGCGTGTTGTGAAATGCTGTCAGTTCATGGATATCCGGGTGCTTGATCATCTGGTCATTGGGCGCGGAGAGTACGTTTCTTTTGCGGAACGCGGTTGGATTTAACGCACTTTACGCGATCCATCGGGATCTTTGTCTGTTCGGGACTTGAGCACATCGCTGACTCAGCGTATACTACGCCACCTTTGAGAATCTCGGGTTTGGCATTTGGGCCTGGCAATCGAGAGTTCGCAAATACGCAAAATCATTCTTGTTGCGTCCAATGACGAGGCAACGATGAAAGATTTAGTGTATTGAACTGCGATAACCGGGCTGAGAAGCCTGACGAGGCGCCAATACCCCATACGAAGCTCGAGCTAATTTGATTTTTGGAGAATAGACATGTCCCGAGTCTGCCAAGTTACTGGCAAGCGTCCGGTGACCGGTAACAACCGTTCCCACGCACTGAACGCGACTAAACGCCGTTTCCTGCCTAACCTGCACTCTCACCGTTTTTGGGTTGAGAGCGAGAAGCGTTTTGTCACCCTGCGTGTATCTGCTAAAGGTATGCGTGTTATTGATAAGAAAGGCATCGAAACAGTTCTGTCTGAACTGCGTGCCCGTGGCGAAAAGTACTAAGTACTAAGAGGAAATAAATCATGGCTAAAGGTATTCGTGAGAAAATCAAGCTGGTTTCTTCTGCTGGTACTGGTCACTTCTATACCACCACGAAGAACAAACGTACTAAGCCGGAAAAACTGGAGCTGAAAAAGTTCGATCCAGTTGTTCGTCAGCACGTTTTATACAAAGAAGCGAAAATCAAATAATTTCCGCTTTGATGTAAAGAAAAACCCTGCCTCGGCGGGGTTTTTTGTTTTCTGGCCGTCCCCATATTAATGAAATCTGATACACCGCCGGAGATACTATGCCTGAATTACCTGAAGTCGAAACCAGCCGCCGCGGTATTGAGCCGCATCTGGTGGGGGCAACGATTATGCACGCGACTGTGCGTAACGGTCGTTTGCGTTGGCCAGTATCAGAGGAAATCTATCGTCTGAGTGATAAACCTGTCCTGAGCGTACAGCGGCGCGCGAAATACCTGCTGCTGGAGCTATCAGATGGCTGGGTAATCATTCACCTGGGGATGTCGGGTAGTTTGCGTATCCTTTCTGAAGAGCTTCCGGCAGAAAAACATGACCACGTCGACTTAGTGATGAGTAACGGCAAAGTCCTGCGCTATACCGATCCGCGTCGTTTTGGCGCCTGGCTGTGGACTAAAGAGCTGGATGGGCATAATGTCCTCGCCCATCTTGGCCCTGAGCCTCTGAGCGACGATTTCAATGCTGGTTATCTGCAGCAGAAATGTGCGAAGAAGAAAACTGCGATTAAACCCTGGCTGATGGATAACAAGCTGGTCGTGGGGGTGGGAAACATCTATGCCAGCGAGTCGCTGTTTGCGGCTGGTATCCATCCTGACCGTCTGGCGTCATCTTTGTCGCAGGATGAGTGCGAACTGCTGGTGCGCGTTATCAAGGCGGTTTTGCTGCGTTCTATCGAGCAGGGCGGGACCACGCTGAAGGACTTTCTGCAAAGTGACGGTAAGCCGGGCTATTTTGCCCAGGAGTTGCAGGTCTATGGGAGAGAAGGTGAACCCTGTCGCGTATGCGGCGCGCCAATCATTGCGACAAAACACGCTCAGCGCACAACGTTTTATTGCCGTCGCTGTCAGAAATAACACCATTATCGGCCGGACGTAGCGAATGCCTCATCCGGCCAGACGCATTACTTCAGTTTACTCAATAATGCCTGATGAACGTTTTCCGGCAGAAAGTGCGCTACGTCACCCTGGTGGCGGGCAACTTCTTTCACCAGTGAAGATGAGATAAATGACCACTCTTTAGACGGCATCAGAAAGACGCTTTCCAGTTGTGGCATCAGATGACGGTTCATATGGGCCAGCTGCATTTCATACTCAAAATCGGCTACCGCACGCAGGCCACGGATCAGAATGTTAGCTTGATTATCGCGGGCAAAGTTTGCCATCAGGTCGCTGAATCCCAGAACCTCCACATTACCGAGATGCGCCGTTGCCTGTTGTGCCAGCTCAACGCGCTCTTCCAGAGTAAACATCGGTTTTTTACTGGGACTTGCGGCAATTGCCAGGATTACGTGATCGAACATGCTTGTCGCTCTTGTCACGATATCGATGTGGCCGTTAGTAATGGGATCAAAGGTTCCTGGATAAATCGCCAGTTTTTGCATGACTTGCCTCAATGCGTTTTGGGTGGCAGATAAGGTTCCAGCAGCTGCAGCAGACGCTGAAGCGCGCCCTGATTTTGATACAGAACTTCAACTGCGTGACGGCCATAAAAATTACGATAATCTGCATCGGTCAGTAAAGAAGAGACCTCTTTCACCAGCGTAGTTGCGTCGGTGACGGTGATCAATCCGCTTGCCTGTTCGAGGCGGGCGCAAATATCTTTAAAATTAAAAGTATGTGGCCCCATCAGTACCGGAATGGCGTGCGCCGCGGCTTCCAGTGGGTTGTGTCCACCGCGTTCAACCAGCGAACCGCCAACAAAAGCAAGGTCGGCAATGCCGTACAGCAACATCAACTCGCCCATGGTGTCGCCGATTACGACCTGGGTTCCTGATGACGGAACTTCGCCTGAAGAACGTGTCGTATAGCTTAGCCCAGCCTGGCGTACGAGGTTAATGGCATCCGGGAACCGTTCAGGATGTCTGGGTACCAGAATCAGTAAAAGATTAGGGAACTGGTTTAATAACGCCTGATGGGCGGCAATGATAATGCTTTCTTCGCCGTCGTGCGTGCTGGTTGCAATCCATACCGGGCGGTGAGGTGCCCATTGACGGCGCAATGTAATCGCTTTTGCGGCCAGCTGCGGCGTGACGGAAATATCAAACTTCAGGCTACCGGTAACGGTGACCTGATTGCTTCTGGCACCAAGCGTGATAAAACGAGCGCCATCTTCTTCGTTCTGGGCGGCAATCAACGTAATTCGGCGCAGTAGCCTGCCAACAAATTTACCTAATTTAGCGTAGCCAGCAGCTGAGCGAGCGGAAAGACGTGCATTGGCAATGACCAGCGGAATATGGCGCTTATGCAGTGCCGCGATCAGATTCGGCCACAGCTCGGTTTCCATAATTAGCACCAGCTTGGGGTCAACTTTATTCAGGAAACGGTTTAGGGCATCCGGTAAATCGTATGGCAGATAAATATGCTGAACGTCAGGGCCAAAAGCGGATTGTACGCGCTCGGAACCGGTTGGCGTCATGGTGGTGACCGTGATCGGCAAGTCGGGGTAACGATGTCGCAGAGCGCGGACTAATGGGATAGCTGCCAGCGTTTCGCCTACGGAAACCGAATGAAGCATGATACCGCCTGGTTTTAGCGGACGGCGGTAAAAGCCGTAGCGTTCACCCCAGCGTTTACGGTAGGCCGGAGCCTTACGTCCGCGCACCCAAAGCCGTACCCAGATCAAAGGCTGAATAAGGTAGAAAAGGGCGGTGTAAAGCAATTCGAGCATAATGGTAGCTGACTTATGAATGTGCTGGGGATTCTATGTATTTAGCTGTGGCTTTACCAATACTTTTCCTATTTTTAAATTAAATAGCGTCCCTCGCGGGGGATGTCCAGGGTACCAGCATCTTTTGCATCTTTACGTTTTCTGTTGATATTTTCCGGTTTAGTCGAGATAGAGGGCTAAAAATCAAAAGGTCTGAACATCTTAATTCATTGATTTATATGTTTTAAAATCATTGGCTGTGCAAGAATTATTCGAGTCGGAACATGGCGAAAGAAGTGATACACTAGCGCGTAAAAAATCAGTGCGATATCAGTAATCAGGTAGCTGTTGAGCCTGGGGCGGTAGCGTGCTTTTTTCTGCTTAACTTTACCGGACACTCACGATAAAAGAGCCGCTTGTGGATAAGCCAATTAATAGAATTCTGGTCATAAAAATGCGTTTTCACGGAGATATGTTGTTAACAACTCCGGTCATTAGTACGCTAAAGCAGAACTATCCTGATGCGAAAATCGACGTGCTTCTCTATCAGGATACCATCCCAATTTTGTCGGAAAACCCAGAAATTAATGCCCTTTATGGTATTAAAAATAAAAAGACAAAAGTAACTGATAAAATTACTAATTTTCTGCACCTGATCGGAACGTTGCGCGCGAATGGGTATGATTTAGTTGTAAACCTTACCGATCAGTGGATGGTTGCGATACTGATGCGGTTACTGAACGCGCCAATCAAAATCTCTCAAGATTATGCACATCGGCAATCTTCTTTTTGGAAAAATAGTTTTACATGTCTGGCTCCGCTTAGCGGTGAAAATGTGGTGGAAAGCAATCTGTCTGTGCTGGCCCCGTTGAAACTTAAATCGACTGTTACGCATACAACAATGAGCTATCCTCCGGATAGCTGGGAACGTATGCGCACAGAATTAAATCGGGCTGGAGTTGGTGATGAATACGTTGTAATTCAACCAACGGCACGCCAACGCTTCAAGTGCTGGAATAACGAAAAGTTTTCACAGGTAATTGACGCCTTACACCAGCGTGGTTTGGAGGTAGTTATGACCTCAGGCCCAGGCGAAGACGATCTGGCTTGCGTGAATGAAATTGCACAAGGTTGCAAAGAAAGGCCCGTTACTGCGCTGGCGGGAAAGATGAGCTTCCCCGAGCTAGGAGCGGTCATCGATCATGCGCAGTTGTTTATTGGGGTGGACTCTGCTCCGGGACACATTGCTGCTGCGGTTGATACACCATTGATATGCCTGTTTGGCGCAACGGATCATAATTTTTGGCGACCATGGTCAAAGCAGATGATTCAATTTTGGGCTGGTGATTACCGTCCGATGCCTCCACGCGAACAGCGCGATCGCAATGAAATGTATCTTTCGGTGATACCCGCTGACGATGTTATTGCTGCTATCGATAAATTATTACCGGGTAGACTTGTGCCGCCACAAGCGGGGAGTCCCGTATGATTGTTGCTTTCTGTTTGTATAAATACTTCCCATTCGGTGGGTTACAGCGTGATTTTATGCGCATTGCGCAAACTGTAGCGGCACGTGGTCACCATGTTCGTGTCTATACGCAGTCCTGGGAAGGTGAGTGTCCTGACGTTTTTGAATTGGTTCTTGTACCGGTCAAGTCCCGGACAAACCATGGTCGCAATGCGGAGTATTATTCCTGGGTCCAGGCACATTTACTTCAGCACCCTGTCGATCGGGTAGTTGGTTTTAATAAAATGCCAGGGCTGGATCTCTACTATGCTGCTGACGTTTGCTATGCCGAGAAAGTGGCACAAGAAAAAGGTTTCCTCTATCGGTTAACTTCACGATATCGGCACTATGCAGCGTTTGAACGCGCGACGTTTGAGCAGGGTAAACCGACGCAGCTATTAATGCTAACTGATAAGCAGACTGCTGATTTTCAGAAACACTATCAGACAGAAGCTCAACGATTTCATATTCTTCCTCCAGGGATTTATCCAGACAGGAAGTATAGCCAGCAGATTCCGAATAGCCGTGAAGTTTATCGCCAGAAAAACGGTATAACAGAGCAACAAAATCTATTATTGCAGGTAGGCTCTGATTTCACTCGTAAAGGTGTGGATCGTTCAATACGTGCACTGGCCTCGTTACCAGAAACGCTTCGAACTAATACGCTACTGTATGTTGTTGGACAAGACAGACCGAGAAAATTTGAGGCGCTGGCGGAAAAACTTGGCGTACGCAGTAATGTCCATTTCTACTCTGGCCGTAATGATGTTGCAGAATTAATGGCTGCGGCTGATATATTGATGCATCCAGCTTATCAGGAGGCGGCAGGTATTGTTTTACTAGAAGCAATCACTGCCGGGCTGCCGGTGTTGACCACAGCCGTATGCGGTTACGCGCATTATATTGTTGATGCTAATTGTGGTATGGCAATTACAGAACCATTCCGGCAAGAAACGCTGAATGAAGCCTTACGTAAAGCGCTGGTAGAGCCTTCATTGCGTTCGGAATGGAGGGCAAATGCACGACACTATGCGGATACGCAAGATTTATACAGCCTACCGGAGAAAGCAGCGGATATGATTACGGGTGGTTTAGATGGTTGAATTAAAAGAACCGTTAGCCACACTATGGCGCGGGAAAGATGCATTTGAAGAAGTTAAAAATTTACAAGGTGAAGTATTCAGAGAACTGGAGACTCGCCGTACTCTACGATTTGAACTAACGGGTAAAAGCTATTTTTTAAAATGGCACAGAGGCACTTCTCTGAAAGAGATTGTTAAAAACCTACTTTCATTACGCATGCCAGTATTAGGTGCTGATAGAGAATGGAATGCCATTCATCGCCTGAGTCAGTTAGGTGTGGATACAATGACAGGCGTGGGATTTGGTGAGAAAGGGTTGAATCCACTGACTAAAACCTCGTTTATTATTACTGAGGATCTCACACCAACTATCAGCTTAGAAGATTACTGTGCTGATTGGGCCACAAATTCTCCCGATGTGAAAGTGAAGCGTATAATTATTGATCGTGTTGCCACCATGGTGCGTAAGATGCATGCTGGTGGTATCAATCATCGCGATTGCTATATTTGCCACTTTTTATTACATCTGCCTTTTTCAGGGCATGAGGACGATCTCAAGATTTCAGTGATTGATTTGCACCGTGCTCAGATTCGGTCGACTGTTCCCCGACGCTGGCGCGATAAGGACTTAATCGGTCTCTATTTTTCGTCCATGAACATTGGATTAACCCAGCGTGATATTTATAGATTTCTACGCATCTATTGCGAGTTGCCGTTGAAAAGCATCCTAAGTCAGGAGGCTGATTTGTTCAAGGAAGCTCAGGTTAAAGCTAATAAAATACGCGAAAGAACAATCCGTAAATCTCTGTGATTAATTTATCCTGAACTATTTGAAATGCATCATGTGAGAACATGGTCTATTTCTCAAAAATTGGTAAGAGTCAAATGTCTCAATTTAGCGATAAAGAAGTTATCCTTTCTGTTTTTGAGTACGATTTTCGGGAAAATGCTTCTGCAGACTGTTTTAATATCGGTTATGGTATTGACAGGAATTTTTTATTTGGCTGCGGTGTATCAATAGCCTCTGTATTATTGTCGAATAAAAAAATCGATTTCACATTTCATATATTTACTGATTATTTCGATGAGAGTGATAAAGCCAGATTCGCCGATCTTGCTAAACAATATCAATCCTGTATCAAAGTTTACCTAATTGATTGCAATAAATTAAAAGACTTACCTAGTACAAAAAACTGGACTTATGCAACATACTTCCGTTTTGTTATTGCAGATTATTTCTATAATAAAATAGATAAATTATTATACCTGGATGCTGATATTGCTTGCCAGGGTAGTGTACGAGAACTGGTCGATTATAAGTTTTCCGCAGATGAGATCGCTGTCGTTGTAACGGAAAGAGATTCCGAATGGTGGCATAATCGTTCTGTAACGCTGGCCACTCCAGAATTAATCACCGGATACTTTAATGCTGGATTCTTACTTATCAACATCAACGCATGGCACAGTAATAATATCTCTTCCCGAGCCATCGAAATGTTGCGAGTTCCAGAATGGGTGGAAAGAATAACTCATCTTGATCAAGATGTCCTTAATGTATTGTTAGCCGGAAAAGTAACTTTTATCAATGGTAAATACAATACACGCTTTAGCATTAATTATGAACTGAAAGATAAAGTAGTCAATCCTGTGAATAATGAAACTGTCTTCATTCATTATGTGGGACCGACAAAACCCTGGCATGAGTGGTCCAACTATCCGGTATCGAAGAGTTTTTTAGTTGCGAAAGAGGCCTCGCCCTGGCATTCAGTAGCGCTTCTCAAACCGACCAATAGCAATCAATTCAGATATTGTGCAAAGCATAAATTTAAACAAGGGTTATACGTTCAGGGACTGTGTAACTACTTTAATTATTATCTGACCAAGTTGAAAGGTTAACTGCTGGCTAAGTACATTGTTGAAATAATCAACGACAATGCATATCTTAGCCGCTGGAAAATATAGCTGAAATAATTAAAGGTAATTAACTTGGACTTCAAAAGATTAACTAACTTCAAAGATATTATTGAGTTAGACAGACGTGTTACACCATGTGATGATCGTGACACTTTTAATATCTCATGGGGAATCGATAAAAATTACCAAACTGGTGCGGCAATTTCTATTGCCTCAATCCTTGAAAATAATAAAGAGAGTAATATTAATTTTACTTTTCATATTATTGCGGATTATTTAGATCAAGAATATATTGTACTTTTGACACAACTAGCAGAACAGTATAAAACAGTTATTAAGCTATATCATATTGATTCTGAACCGCTGGTGTCACTACCTAAAACAAATATATGGCCAGTGTCAATATACTATCGCTTGCTTTCATTTGATTATTTTTCTGAACGATTAGAACGACTGCTATATCTTGATGCTGATATTACGTGTAAAGGCTCTTTAGAGGATCTTGCTGCACTGAAATTTGATGGGGAATATGGTGCGGTTGTAGTAGATGTTGATTCAATGCAGGATAAAAGTGCAGAGCGTCTACATAATCCTGAGTTTAAAGGCAACTACTTTAACTCGGGTGTCATGTATATAAACTTGCAGCAATGGCTTAACTCTAATTTAACGAAAAAATTCTTCGAACTATTGTCAGATGAAAGTATAGTTTCCAGAGTAAAATATCCTGACCAGGATATTTTAAATATCATGTTTTTGCATCATGCGGTATTATTACCGAGGAAATATAACTCAATTTATTCATTGAAGTCTGAGTTTGAGATTAAAAATAAAAATTACTATAAATCAGTGATTAATGAAGAGACAGTATTTATTCATTATACTGGTGTAACAAAACCATGGCACGAGTGGGCTGACTATTCCTCAGCACAATTTTTCCGCACAGTATATGAGAAGTCACCATGGAAGAATCAGCCTTATCAAGTTGCAAAACAAAAGCACGAATATAGAGAAGAATATAAACACCTTCTTTATCAAAATAAAATAATTCCTGGCCTGATCGCAGCAATTAAATATAAAACAATGTAATGGTGATCTTTATGATTGATAAAATCATATTTACTGTAACACCTATTTATTCTATTCCACCACGTGGTGCCGCAGCAGTTGAGACCTGGATGTATCAGGTTGCCCAAAGAACCAAATTCCCTAATCGTATTGTCTGTATAAAGAATGAAGGATATTCTGATTATTCTTACGTAAACGAAAGATGTAGTATTCATCGTATTGGATTTAGCTCGGTATATAAGCGTATTTTCCAAAAGTGGACTCGGCTGGATCCGTTACCTTATTCAAAGCGTATACTGAAAGTTGCCGAAAAGTTTGAGATAACCGATCAAAGTGTGATTGTTGTCCATAACAGTATGAAGCTATATCGACAAATTCGTTCGCAAGCTCCTCAGGCTAAAGTTGTGATTCATATGCATAATGCGTTTGAACCTAAGTTGCTTGATAAAAAAGTTAAGATGATCGTACCAAGTTTGTTTTTGAAGAACTATTATCAATCTTATCTTCCTGAAGCTGATATTGTTATTGTGCCTAATGGTATTGACCTGGATATCTATCAATCGTCATATGAATCAATATCAAAAAATAAATTAAATATTTCCCCTGAAAGCAAGGTGGTATTTTTTGCTGGACGTATAGTCCCTGATAAAGGCGTTCTCTTACTTCTGCAGGCTTTTGAAAAGTTGCTGCATGAGAACAAAAATCTGAAGCTTGTGGTTGTTGGTGATCACATGGAAGTAAGTAAGAACGATAAAGGTGATTATCAGCGTGAAGTTCGGGAAATAGCTGAGCGCCTCAAACCACATTGTATTATGTTAGGTAGTATCTCACCCGAGAAAATGCACTATTACTATCCACTGGCAGATATAGTTGTGATTCCTTCTCAATTTCAGGAGCCATTTTGTATGGTGGCTATTGAGGCTATGGGCGCTGGAAGACCTGTATTAGTCAGTACTCGAGGCGGCATGGTTGAGTTTGTTAAAGATAAAATTACAGGCTATCACCTTACAGAGCCGATGACTGCAGAAACTATTGTTCAGGATATTACCAGGGTAATGGCGGAAAGTAGTTTAGCGGATACCGCCCAACGAGGTCAGCAATATGTCTTTGGAAACTATAGTTGGTCTGCGGTTACACAACGGTTTGAAGAGGTTATTTGTAACTGGTTCGAGTGATAAAAAGGCTACATAAAGTAGCCTTTTTTTACTATTTTATTTATTCTTCAGCGCTAACAGAAAACCTGCAAAAATACCCAACAGATCTAACTCAATCTGCTCAACGTTGCCGCGTATAATAAAATAACCGAAAAATGAAAGTAAAATTATTATATAAGCATTGTATGGGGAATAGTAATTCTCCCTGAATGCATGCGTAACACATTCTCTCACAATGCTAGTGTACACCAGTATTAAACCCACAAGTCCAAGTAATCCTGTACCAAACCATACAAAAAGAATAAGGTTGTGTGGTCCAATTGACTCGCGGAATGTCCAGTTTGGATAATCAACAACACGCTTGTTGTATACAGTTTTATAAGCGTTATTACCAAAACCATAACCAATAACTGGATTTTCTAAGATTAGGTCAAACGCACTTCCTTGCGTACCGTTAGTATAGCGATATGAACTGTCAGTTTGCTGCAATTTAAAGGTCAGTTTTTCTGACATATCTTTGTGTGAAAATATAGCTGTCAGAGCAACAATAGCTACGAGGATTCCTACAGTAAGCAATCGCCATTGTTTGTACATGATTATCCATGTAAGAGCAATAATAAATACAGATAACCATGCGCCACGGGACAATGTTCCAAGAATTAAAAAGGTGTATATCGCCCCTAACAACAGGAATAATATACGGTATTTCGCTGATTTAACGAGCCATAGATTCAGAAGCACTGGGAATAAAAACACCATTGCATCTGAAATTCCGCGATGTTGGTAATTAGTAAAAGGCATGATTCCTTGCTGATAGTCCTGATAATAAAGGACAAGTTCTGAAAGGCATCGCAAACTAAGAGCTGTAAGGAACGAGAAGAATATCAACTTTGAAATGGTTTCTTTGCTTTCTTCTCTTAGTAATACAGGGATCGCAATAGTGCATAATAAGACATTTTCAACAACTGAGTTGTTTATCTCTTTCAGGCTAGCTTTTAGTTCAGGAGTGAACACTAAAGAGACGAAGGTAGCGATTACAAGAAATGATATACTTGCAAAAACAAATGTTTTAAAAATAGGAATATAATGTCGAGGATTCTTACATAAATAAACAATCGTTGTGATAGTCATCAGTATGACAATCAAATGTTTATAACGCGTAATACCACCTAAGAAATAGGTGGCGACAAACAGAAATATAAGTCCTCTATTCCAGTTTATCTTCCAGTTTTTTTTCTCATCTAAAAAAAACTTTGTTAAAGCCATCATTTCTCCGACACTTACAGACAATTATTTAAAAAATCGCAATTAATTGATTTCAATACGGTCGAAGAACGTAAGTCTGAAAGATTTTCACTTCCTGAGCGACATACCACTTGATTCTTCCCATACCCACCAATCAATCCTGGGTCCGTTGGACCGTACAACGTAATATTTGGGCGATCCAGTGCAGCGGTTAAATGACTCAGGCCTGTATCAACCGACACCACAAATTTTGCCCCCGCCAGTACGCGAGCGACCTCTCCCAAAGTCATCCGTGGAAGAACATCAACATAAGAAAAACCATTTGCCAGCCTACGGGCTCGTGCTTCTTCATGAGGAGCACCCCATGGCAGTTTAATACGTATGCCAGCGTTATTTAACAAGCCAATTAGCTCCCGCCAGTTGGCTTCTGGCCAGTGCTTATCATCACGCGTTGTGGCATGCAGAAATACGGCATACTGGCCCGCATCAGCATTACGTTCTTTCAGAAAATGCTGAGCGATAGCATAATCACCCTGCGACTGGGGCCTGGAATATCCCAGACTTTTAGCGAACAATTCACGCGTACGTTCTACCGCGTGCTGCTGTTTGGCAATGTGATGTTTGCGATTATAAAACAGGCTCGCCAATGGTTCGCGCGCCGTGCTCCAGTCCATACCATGCTTGATGCCACGTGCCAGACGCGTAACCAACGCCGCGCTTTTTACCAGACCCTGCGCATCAATTATCGCGTCATACTGCTGTAAACGCACCGCATCGCGAAAGGCTTTACGCTCGGCTTTAATCGGCGCTGAAAACCAGTCTTTACGCCAGCGGCGGATCGCCACTGGAATAACCCGGTCAACGGCTGCATGCCAGGATGGGATCTGCGCGAAGCCTTCTTCCACTACCCAATCAAATTGAATATCCGGCATGACCTGCTGCGCATCGGTTAATGCCGGTAACGTATGCAGTACATCGCCCATAGACGATGTTTTAACGATCAATACCCGCATCCGTCAGGCTTCCTCTTGTAACAACAGGTCGTTGAGTTCTTCCAGCACGCGCTGGGGTGTGATGTCAATCAGGCTCTGATGATAGCCTTCTGCTGCATCTCCCTTGCGTACTTTGTGATAGCCCGTAATCAAGCGAATCACGCGCGCCTTGTGTGAAAGCGGCGGAGTAAAATCCGGGCTGCTGGGGCCATATAACGCTACCAGAGGTCGATTCAACGCTGCGGCAACGTGCATTAATCCAGAGTCGTTGGTGACCACCGCTTTGCAGGCGGCGAGCAGAATGACGGCCTGCTCCAGCTGTGTTTCGCCCGCCAGATTACGGCACCAGGCCTGCTGATCAACGCTCAGCGTCGCCAGGATCTCATTTCCGGCGTCATGGTCTTTTGCAGAGCCAAAAAGCACAATCTGATGGCCTTCATCGATCAGTTGCTTCGCCAGGTCTGCGTAGTGGTAATGTGGCCAGCGTTTCGCTGGACCAAATTCCGCACCAGGGCAAAAGCCGATGATGGGGCGTTCGGCAGAAAGGGAAAACTGGCGACAGGTCAGGGACTTTTCACCTTCACTTACTTGCAACTGCGGCCATAGCAGAGGCTGCGGCAAATCTTTAGCTGACAGCATTACGCCTTTATCATAGGCCAGGGCTACATAGCGTTCGACCATCAGCGGCCAGGCATCTTTATCCAGCACGCGCGCATCGTTTAGCAGGCCGTAGCGCATTTCACCACGCCAACCGGTACGATGGGGAATGCCAGCAAAGAACGGTACCAGCGCGGATTTAAACGAGTTAGGCAGCACATAGGCGCGGTCATAGCGTTTTTCACGCAGGCTATGACCGAGTTTACGCCGCTCGCCGATCTCCAGCGCGCCGTGTCCCAGCGGCATGGCGATAGCTTCGTTAACTTCAGGCATGCGCGACAATAACGGACGGCACCATGCAGGTGCCATCACGTCGATTATCGCCTGGGGATAGCGCGCCTTAAGCGTGCGATAGAGACTTTGCGACATCATCATGTCGCCCACCCAGGACGGGCCTACCACCAAAATTTTCATACTTACGCGTCGCGGTTCAGCCAGGCCATATATTCCGTTACACCTTCAGCAACGGTTTTAAACGGCTTGTCATAGCCCGCAGCGCGCAGATTAGTCAGATCGGCCTGGGTAAACGCCTGATAGCGACCTTTCAGTTTTTCCGGGAATGGGATGTACTCAATGCTGCCTTTTTTGTGGTACGCAAGCGTTGCATCGGCAACGGCCTGGAAAGATTCCGCACGACCGGTACCAAGGTTAAAGATGCCGGAAACCCCGTTTTCCAGGAACCACAGGTTCACCGCAGCCACATCGCCTACGTAAACGAAATCACGCTTGAAGTTTTCACTGCCTTCGAACAGTTTTGGTGTTTCGCCATTGTTGAGCTGGGTGTTGAGGTGGAAAGCGACGCTCGCCATGCTGCCTTTATGGCCTTCACGCGGTCCGTAGACGTTGAAATAGCGGAAGCCAACAATCTGAGAATTGGCTTCTGGCAGGATCTGACGAACGTACTCGTCGAACAGGAATTTTGAGTAGCCGTAAACATTCAGCGGTTTCTCATATTCACGGGATTCGATGAAATCAGAAGTACGACCGCCGTAGGTGGCGGCAGAGGACGCATACAGGAACGGAATTTCACGCTCCAGGCAGTAGTGCAACAGCTCTTTGGAGTATTGATAGTTGTTATCCATCATATACTTGCCGTCCCACTCGGTGGTGGAGGAACATGCGCCTTCGTGGAAGATCGCTTCGATATCGCCGAAATCTTCTCCGGCCATAATCTGGATCAGGAAGTCTTCCTTGTCCATGTAGTCAGCAATATTCAGATCCACCAGGTTAACAAACTTGGTGCCATCTTTCAGGTTGTCCACCACCAGGATGTCGGTGATGCCTTTATCATTCAATGACTTGACGATGTTGCTGCCGATAAAGCCCGCGCCGCCGGTAACGATGATCATAAATGTAACCTTCGAATTTTGGAGTCAGAGACAATCTCAGACACTAATGTCTGTAATCATACCATCACATCGGCATCCCTTCAGCCTCTTAAGTAAGATGGTGGGTCGGTAGAAGGCCTATAAACACCAGTATAATAATGCTTATTTAATGGTTATTAAGTCTATTAAATTAATCTTAAATGTACTTAGTTTTTTTATATCCATCTATGTATATTATATGTACAAAAACAAAAACTATGTGATATAATATTTTTTTTATTAATGGTTTGAAAATGGTTATGAAATCGTCTACCACTATTGTGACAGCATATTTTGATATCGGTAGGGGGGAGTGGACTGTTAATAAAGGCTTCCGTGAAAAACTTTCCCGATCTTCTGATGTCTATTTTGACTACTTCAAACGGTTAGCCGCTTTAGAAAATGAAATGGTTATTTTTACTTCGTCTGAGTTTGAAGACAGAGTTGCGGAAATACGCAAAGGTAAGCCCACAAAAATTATAACCATAGATTTAGGTAAAAAATTTAAGCATATTAATAATAAAATAAGACAAATCCAGCAGGATGATACCTTTAAGAATAAATTAGAGACGCGACAGCTAGGTAACCCTGAGTACTGGTCTCCAGAATATGTGTTGATCAATAATTTAAAAGCATATTTTGTAGTGAAGGCCATAAATGCAGGCTTAGTTAATACTCCGATGGTTGCCTGGGTAGACTTCGGATATTGCCGTAAACCGCAGGTTACTCGCGGATTAAAAGTATGGGACTTCCCTTTTGACCGTAATAAAATGCATCTCTTCACGATTAAAAAGGGTCTGGTTATATCATCCAGAAAACAGGTTTTTGATTTTATGATCGGAAATCATACTTATATTATCGGCGGCGCTATTGTTGGTTCACCAGAGAAATGGAAAGAGTTTTACTCATTAGTCACTGAGTGTCAAAAAGAGACTCTCAGAAATAATATTGTTGATGATGATCAGGGTATTTTTGTCATGTGTTATTACAAGCGCCCTGATCTATTAATGCTTAATTACCTTGGTCGGGGCAAATGGTTCGATCTGTTCCGTGTTTATCGGCGAACCGCTTTAGGTGCAAAACTCCAGGCATTGCGAATTTTTCTCACTCGAAAGTAGTGGCTTGAATGAGATTGAAGGGTTACCTAACCAGATAGAATGCTGCAAAGGCATTCTTCTGCTATTGCTGTTGTTTTTTTATGATTTTTTATAAAATCCAGCCAATTCAATTGGTTGAGATTCAGTGCGTCCAATGAATCCATACGACGGCATCACTGATTAGCCATGTGGGTATACGTGATTTATGCTTCATTTTGAAGAAGTGATGATGCGTCATCTCGTATCAGCGTATAGCTTTGGGTAATATGTGCTGAAATTTGCCCAGTCTGGAGAATTGAAATGCGTGGGGATTTTTACAAACAGTTAACGAACGATCTCGAAACCGCACGTGCGGAAGGATTGTTTAAAGAAGAGCGCATTATTACGTCTGCCCAGCAGGCGGATATCACCGTGGCGGACGGAAGCCACGTTATTAACTTTTGTGCGAACAACTATCTGGGGCTGGCTAACCACCCGGAACTGATTGCAGCTGCAAAAGCAGGTATGGATTCTCACGGATTTGGTATGGCTTCGGTCCGCTTTATTTGCGGTACCCAGGACAGCCATAAGCAACTGGAGCAAAAACTGGCGGCATTCCTCGGTATGGAAGATGCCATCCTTTACTCTTCCTGCTTTGACGCCAACGGCGGCCTGTTTGAAACGCTGCTGGGTGCAGAAGATGCGATTATCTCAGATGCGCTCAACCACGCTTCTATCATTGACGGTGTTCGCTTGTGTAAAGCAAAGCGTTTCCGTTACGCCAACAACGACATGGTCGAGCTGGAAGCGCGCCTGAAAGAAGCGCGTGAAGCGGGAGCCCGTCATATCCTGATCGCCACCGATGGCGTGTTCTCTATGGATGGTGTGATCGCTAACCTGAAAGGCGTTTGTGACCTGGCGGATAAATACGACGCGCTGGTCATGGTTGATGATTCCCATGCTGTCGGCTTTGTCGGCGAAAATGGTCGTGGCTCACATGAATACTGTGACGTGATGGGGCGTGTGGACATCATCACTGGTACGCTGGGTAAAGCGCTCGGCGGCGCATCTGGCGGGTACACCGCAGCGCGCAAAGAGGTTGTTGAGTGGTTGCGTCAGCGTTCCCGTCCGTATCTGTTCTCCAACTCATTGGCTCCTGCAATTGTTTCTGCCTCCATTAAAGTGCTGGAGATGGTCGAAGCAGGCAGCGAGCTGCGCGATCGCCTGTGGGCGAACGCACGTCAGTTCCGCGAGCAAATGTCTGCCGCAGGCTTTACGTTAGCGGGAGCGGATCACGCAATTATCCCTGTCATGTTGGGGGATGCGGTAGTGGCGCAAGAGTTCGCCCGCGAGCTGCAAAAAGAGGGGATTTACGTTACTGGATTCTTCTATCCGGTGGTTCCAAAAGGTCAGGCGCGTATTCGTACCCAGATGTCTGCAGCGCATACCCCTGAGCAGATTACGCGTGCTGTTGAGGCGTTCACACGCATTGGTAAACAACTGGGCGTTATTGCCTGAGGATGTGAAATGAAAGCGTTATCCAAACTGAAAGCGGAAGAGGGCATTTGGATGACCGACGTTCCTGAACCGGAAGTCGGCCATAACGATTTGCTGATTAAAATCCGTAAAACAGCCATCTGCGGGACTGACGTTCACATTTATAACTGGGATGAATGGTCGCAAAAAACCATCCCGGTACCGATGGTCGTTGGACATGAATATGTCGGCGAAGTTGTTGGCATCGGCCAGGAAGTTAAAGGCTTTAAAATCGGTGATCGCGTTTCAGGCGAAGGTCATATCACCTGCGGGCATTGCCGTAACTGCCGCGGTGGACGTACTCACCTGTGCCGCAATACGACCGGTGTTGGCGTAAACCGTCCTGGCTGCTTTGCAGAATACCTGGTGATCCCGGCATTTAACGCGTTTAAAATTCCGGACAACATCTCTGACGACCTGGCGTCTATCTTCGATCCGTTCGGTAATGCGGTGCATACGGCGCTGTCGTTCGATCTGGTTGGGGAAGATGTGCTGGTTTCCGGCGCGGGTCCAATCGGTATTATGGCGGCAGCGGTTGCCAGGCACGTTGGCGCACGCCACGTGGTGATTACCGATGTTAATGAGTATCGCCTTGAACTGGCGCGTAAAATGGGCATCACTCGCGCGGTCAACGTGTCGAAAGAGAGTCTGACCGACGTGATGGCTGAACTGGGCATGACCGAAGGGTTTGATGTCGGTCTGGAGATGTCCGGCGCGCCGCCAGCGTTTCGCACCATGCTGGACACCATGAACCACGGTGGCCGTATTGCTATGCTGGGTATTCCACCATCAGACATGTCCATCGACTGGACTAAAGTTATCTTTAAGGGATTGTTTATTAAAGGTATCTACGGTCGCGAGATGTTTGAGACCTGGTACAAGATGGCCGCATTGATTCAGTCTGGTCTGGATTTGTCGCCGATTATCACCCATCGATTCTCCATCGATGAATTCCAGCAGGGCTTTGACGCGATGCGCTCGGGCCAGTCAGGGAAAGTGATCCTGAGCTGGGATTGAATGCTCGACTTGTATTAAATGCTACCAACGGCCAGATTCTTTATTCTGGCCGTATAAAGAATAAATACTATTTGCCACGAAGCTTTCTGGATAAAGATCTTATCGCTTCTTTGAGCCAGATGAGCTTATAGATTAATCCTTTTCCTTTGATGTTAATATGATATTTTCGCTGCAAAGCTAAAATATCATTAGCCTGGCAAATCTTCATATTTCCCTTACAGGATAAGTCAATTATTCTTAATTCACCGCCTGGCGTACGAATGAAATTTCCAGGGTGGATATCATTAGATGCCAACCCGGCTTTGTGAAGGCGCAGAACGCACTGCTTCACTTCATCGGCATTCTTATGGTTAATTTCTTTTAAAGGAGTGCCTTCAACATATTCATGAATAATATAAACATCATGACACTGACGAAGTCGTACTTTTTCAGCGGCATAGTAGAGATCGGCTGTACAGGCGCGCATTTCCGGGGAGAGTGTGTCCAGCTTCTTGATGAGCCAGGAATAAAAGGGGCCGGAGATAAAATTCTGCATTTTTTTCTCAAATCGAGGATCAACTTCACGGTCGTTTTTGATGATAAATTTTTGTGAGTTGTACTCGACCAGTTCTACACTGCGCATGGCGTTACCACTGCTCAATGGTTTGCCACTGATTTCTTTGTTTATATACTTATTCATCAGTGACTTAAGGTCTGTTTTGGTCTCTTTGCAATAGACCGTATAACCTTTCTCATGTGTCTTACTGATGGCCATCACTTTCCTCAATATCAGTGTACATCGCGCGTTAATTTACAGGGGTATAGTATACAGGTTGTGTCCCTCAATATGTAGACGATCTGAGCTATCACAGCCCGCTGAACTCAGGCGCCGCATGGCATTTTCCCATACTGGTTGCTTTCGCTGCGCCGCTTCTGAAAATTAAACGTTCTAGCCTTAATAATTCCTTAATGAAACTGTAGTAAAAGTCATCAGTGTACTGACAAACTTGGGTTATCTGATGAGAAACCGCACAAATATGTTGAGTGTTATTATTCCGTTGTATAACGCGGGTGATAGTTTTCGGGGTTGCATGGAATCTTTGATCGCACAGACATGGGCTGCGATAGAGATCATTATTGTGGATGACGGTTCAACGGATAACTCTGTTGATATTGCAAGACATTATGCTGATAACTATTCCCATGTCCGGTTGTTACATCAGGCTAACGCCGGGGCATCTGTCGCGCGTAATCGTGGTCTGGCAGTGGCCAAAGGGGATTATGTTGCATTTGTCGATGCCGATGACCTGGTTTATCCCAATATGTATGAAACCCTGATGACCATGGCGCTTCAGGATGACCTCGATCTGGCACAGTGCAATTCTGATTGGTGCATTTTCGAAACGGGGGACACCTGGCAATCAATACCGACGGACCGTCTGCGGTCTACGGGTGTATTGACCGGCCCCGACTGGTTACGTATGGCATTGGCTTCACGCCGTTGGACGCATGTGGTCTGGATGGGGGTTTATCGCAGAGATGTTATCGAGAAAAACAAGATAGCGTTTATTCCAGGGTTGCATCATCAGGATATTGTATGGACGACGGAGTTTATGTTTAACGCCAAACGTGTGCGATATACCGAGCAATCATTGTATAAATACTTCTTACACGATCAATCAGTTAGCCGTCTTAAAAGACAAGGCTTAAAAAATCTCAATTACCAACGCCACTATATTAAAATTACACGGTTATTGGATAAGTTGAATCGTGAATATGCGGGTCGGATTACTATTTATCCGGAATTTCATCAGCAAATAACCTATGAAGCATTACGCGTTTGCCACGCAGTACGCAAAGAGCCGGATGTCCATATTCGTCAACGCATGATTGCAGAGATTTTTGTCTCTGGTATGTATAAACGCATGATTACTAACGTACGCAGCGCCAAAGTTTTGTACCAGGCGCTACTATGGTCATTCCGTCTCTGGAAATGGCGCGATAAAACATCCTCGCCTTCTCGTATTGCCCGTAAAACGCTTAATTTACGTTAGCGTTCATAGCGCTGGGTGAGGATGTATTCCCCCAGCCCTGCCATTGCAGGCGTATGTACTGCACCAGCGTGCTTTGGGTGATGCTTTCACCGAGCACGCTGAAGAAGCGGCTGGCGTAAACCGGCTCTAACGGCTGCTTCGGTTTGCATAATCTCACCCCGCGGAAAGGATTACGTGGCGCATCAGGTTTACCATTCTTCGGCGGTGTAAGGTTTGGTCTGGAGGTGTCTACCTGTGGTTCATTGAGCAGGCTGCTTGGGCGAACCAGCGTAATGTCCGCAGGCAGGTTATAAAGCATCTGCTGCAGGACGCGAACCGTCGAAGGGTGAGGATGCCCAATGGCAATTGCTGAACCGTTGCGGCGCGCAAGCTCAACGGCACGATTAAACTGACGGCGAATATCGGCTTCGTTTTGCGTGTCATCCAGGAAGACTTTGCGTTTGATAACCTTCACGCCGGTTCCTGATGCTGCGCGCATTGCCTGACTGTTGCCGATGGTCATACTGTCCAGGAAGTAGAGATCGTAGCGTTCCAGCGCCTGCATCACCTTCTGCATACCGAACAGGCTGGAGGTCATCGCGCTGCCCATATGGTTGTTCAGCCCGACCGCATTCGGTACTTTGCTTACCGCGTCGCGAATAATCCGCTCAATCTCTTCGCTGCTCATTTCCGGGCGCAAAGTATCTTTCTCTAACGGCTGTTTGCTCAGCGGCGCCATCGGCAGATGGATTAACACTTCATGCCCGCTGTTATGCGCTTTAATCGCCATTTCACGCGCGTGTGGGGCATTAGGCAGAACGGCAACGGAGAGGGTGGAAGGCATCGCCAGAACCTGATTTTCGGTGTGTGGACGATAGCCGAAATCATCAATAACGATGGCGAGTTTGCCAGCAAAAACAGGTGTTGCGAAGGCCAGCACGCTGGCGAGAGAGAATAATAGACGACGAAATTGAGGCAAAACTTATCTTCCCAACCACGGCTGTGGATTGACCGCCTGACCCTGGCGACGAATTTCGAAATAGAGTGCCGGCCTGCCCTGTCCGCCGCTGCTACCCACAAGTGCAATAGGCTGCCCGGCGCGAACCTGCGTACCGACGCTGACCAGCGCGCTCTGGTTATAACCGTACAGGCTCATATCGCCTTTACCGTGCTCAACGACGACCACCAGGCCGTAGCCCTGCAACCAGTCCGCCAGAATGACGCGACCATCGGCAATGGCTTTAACTTCGGTGCCTTCGGATGCGCCAATAACCATCCCCTTCCAACGTAGCTCACCTTGCAACTGTTCGCCATAACGATGTAGCGTTGGACCACGAACGGGCCAGAATGCCTGGCCGCGTGGGGAACCTAAACCGCCGGTACGGGACATCAGTGATTTTTCGCTTTCGGTTGGCTTGTAGGTTGAGCCTTTCCGTGACGCATCCTTCTGTTTGTCACGTACGGCCTGCGCCTCGCGAGCTTCACGTTCCGCGCGTGCTTTGGCTGCGGCTTCGGCGCGAGCAATGCTGTTGCGCAGGCGTGATTCGTTGGCGCGCATTTCGCCCAGTTGCTGCTGACCCTGCTGAATCGATGACTCCAGACCCGAGAGCGTCTTCTTGCGTTCATTACGCGCCTGCTCCAGCTTAGCCTGCTGAGCGCGCTGTTCGTACAGCAACGTCTGTTGTTCGCTCTGCTTATCTTCCAGCTCGGCTTTTTGCGAGTCGACTTCTTCGCGGGTTTGTTTCAACTGCGCGATGGTTTCCTGCCGCGCCTGGTTCAGATAGCCGAAATAGGCCTGCAGGCGTTGCCCGCGCTGGCTCTCTTCCCCGCTCAGAATGAGCTGAATACCGGTGTGTTCGCCCTGGCGAAACGCTGCGTCAAGTTGGGCTGCCAGGCTACGCTCTTGCGCAGCCCGCTGTTTTTCCAGCTTCGCGAGGGCGGCATTCATCTCTGTAATTTGCGCATTCAGCTGCGCCAGCGAGTTTTGCGTTTCGCGTAGTTGCCTGGCGGCAACGGCGATGGCCTGTTCCTGAGCTTTAAGTTGAGCGAGGAGAGTGGAGCGTTGTTGTTGTTGTTGGCGTACCGCGCGTTCTTTTGCCGCGATATCAGCCTGAATAGATTTGAGCTGATCGCGCTCGTCCGCGTGGGCGGAAAAGGCGCACAGCAATACGCCAGCGCTAAGCGCGCTGGCGTAGAACAAGGGCCTGACTGAAAGCTTTTGCAGTTTCACGGCCCAAGTGATGGTATTAATCGCCTTTCCCCTCATGGGGAGGGATTATTCCACGATGAACAGCGGCTTACCAGTCATCTCTTGCGGGATTTCCATACCCATCAGCGTCAGCATCGTCGGGGCGATATCAGAAAGTTTGCCGCCTTCAACTGCTTTGACGTTTTTACCACCGACATAAATCAGCGGAACGGGCAGGTTGGTGTGTGCTGTATGCGCCTGACCGGTGGACGGATCGCGCATTTGCTCTGCGTTACCGTGGTCCGCGGTGATCAGCAGTTGGCCGCCAACGGATTCAACCGCTTTAGTCACCTGCTCAACGCAGTGATCCAGCGCTTCAACCGCTTTAACCGCAGCTTCCATCACCCCGGTGTGACCAACCATGTCGCCGTTCGGGTAGTTACAAATGATGGTGTCGTATTTTCCGCTCTGAATCGCAGCAACCAGCTTCTCGGTCAGCTCAGCAGAGCTCATTTCCGGCTGCAGATCGTAGGTCGCGACTTTCGGCGAGTTGATCAGGATGCGATCTTCGCCTTTGAACGGCTCTTCTACGCCGCCGTTAAAGAAGAAGGTCACGTGGGCATATTTTTCAGTTTCGGAAATACGCAGCTGCGTTTTGTCATTCTTCGCCATCCACTCGCCAAGGGTGTTGGCCAGAGACGCTGGTGGGTAAGCAACAGCCGTTTTGATGTCGGCTGCGTATTCGGTCAGCATCACAAAGTTGAGGTTAACGACTTTCTTACGGGTGAAGCCGTCGAAGTCAGCGTTAACAAACGCACGGGTGATTTCACGCGCACGGTCAGCACGGAAGTTCATGAAAATCAGCGTATCGCCGTCTTCCATGGCGGCTTCAGCCTGGCCTTCAGCACGGATCACGGTCGCTTTCACGAATTCGTCGTTTTCGTCGCGGGCATAAGCAGCCTGCAGGCCTTCAACAGCCGTAGCGAACTGGAACTCGCCTTTTGCCAGCGTCATCAGGTCATAAGCCTGTTCAACGCGATCCCAACGGTTGTCGCGGTCCATGGCGTAGTAACGACCGATGATGGACGCTACGCGGCCTTTGCCCAGCGCGGCAAATTTCTCTTCGAATTTCTGCAGCGAATGTTCAGCGCTGCGCGGCGGGGTATCACGGCCATCAAGGAAAGCGTGCAGATAGATTTTCTCAGCACCGCGTTCAGCTGCCATTTCGACCATCGCCATGATGTGATCTTCGTGACTGTGAACGCCGCCAGCAGAGAGCAGGCCCATGATGTGAACCGCTTTGCCGCTATTTTTTGCCTGGTCGACCGCATCGGTCAGCACTGGGTTAGCGAAGAAAGTCCGTTCTTTAATTTCAACATCCAGACGGGTCAGGTCCTGATACACGATGCGGCCCGCGCCCAGGTTGACGTGACCCACTTCGGAGTTGCCCATCTGGCGATCGGGCAGGCCGACTTCCAGGCCAGAGGCATCAATCAGGGTATGCGGACGTTTTGCCCACAGAGCATCCATTACCGGGGTTTTGGCATTAAAGATGGCGTTATCCTGGCTGTCTTCACGATAGCCATAGCCATCCAGAATCACCAGTACCATAGGTTTTTTAGAAACCGACATTGCGACAACCTCACACTCAATAGACAAAAATAATTGCGTAATTTTACTACAGCTGAATCGATAAAATAGCCCCAGAAGATCAAATAATCGACCAGAGCGTGTCGCAGAGGGCGCGGATTTACGTTTTTTTTTCCGTAGCGCCCCGCAAAAATGCAATCCAATGCACGCTCTGGCTGTATTTGCGCCAACGCGCAGGTATACTCCTTTCCTGGTTTTTTAATCACTAAGTCGGGAGTTGTTACCCCCCATGCAAGAAATTATGCAATTTGTTAGTCGCCACCCTGTATTGAGTATCGCCTGGATTGCGTTACTGGCGGCTGTATTATTTACCACGTTTAAGAGCCTGACTTCGAAAGTGAAGGTAATTACGCGCGGAGAAGCCACTCGTCTTATCAACAAAGAAGATGCGGTGATTGTGGATTTACGTCAGCGCGACGACTTCCGCAAAGGCCATATCGCGGGCTCCACTAACCTGCTGCCGAGCGAAATCAAAGCCAACAATTTTGGCGAGCTGGAAAAACACAAAAACAAACCTGTTATTGTGGTTGATGGCTCTGGTATGCAGTGCCAGGATTCAGCAACTGCGCTGATTAAAGCCGGTTTTGAGCAGGTATCTGTACTGAAAGACGGCGTAGCGGGCTGGAGTGGCGAGAATCTGCCACTGGTTCGCGGCAAGTAATTTACCCGTCTTCTTTCATGCCTCAGGGTAAAAGAACACTGGAGATAAGTCATGGCCAATATTGAGATCTATACCAAAGCGACCTGCCCGTTTTGCCATCGCGCAAAGGCGCTGTTGAACAGCAAGGGTGTGAGTTTCCAGGAACTTCCGATTGACGGCGATGCCGTGAAGCGTGAAGAGATGATCAAGCGCAGTGGCCGTACAACGGTTCCGCAGATTTTTATTGATGCACAGCACATTGGTGGTTGTGACGACTTGTATGCGTTGGATGCACGTGGTGGACTGGATCCACTGCTGCGTTAAGGCGTACCGAAGTATTTAAAGGACAACACTAAAGGGTTTTCTCAACATGTCAGAACAAAATAACACTGAAATGGCTTTCCAGATCCAACGTATTTATACCAAGGATGTGTCTTTCGAAGCGCCAAATGCACCACATGTTTTCCAGAAAGATTGGCAGCCAGAGGTTAAACTGGATCTTGATACCGCATCTACCCAACTGGCAGATGATGTGTATGAAGTAGTGCTGCGTGTCACCGTAACGGCTTCTCTGGGTGAAGAAACTGCGTTCCTGTGTGAAGTTCAGCAGGGCGGTATTTTCTCCATCAGTGGTATTGAAGGGACTCAGATGGCGCATTGCCTTGGTGCATACTGCCCGAACATTCTGTTCCCGTATGCCCGCGAATGCATCACCAGCCTGGTTTCCCGCGGTACATTCCCGCAACTGAACCTTGCGCCGGTCAACTTTGATGCGCTGTTCATGAACTATTTACAGCAGCAGGCTGGCGAAGGTACTGAAGAACATCAGGATGCCTGATGAACCAAAGTAATGCTTCAATGACTGTGATTGGTGCCGGCTCGTACGGCACCGCTCTTGCCATCACCCTGGCAAGAAATGGCCATCAGGTTGTCCTGTGGGGCCATGATCCGAAACATATCGCGACCCTCGAGCACGATCGCTGCAACGTCGCGTTCCTCCCTGATGTGCCTTTTCCCGAAACGCTGCGCCTGGAAAGTGATTTAGCCACTGCGCTGGCCGCCAGTCGTAATATTCTGGTGGTGGTGCCTAGCCACGTCTTTGGCGAAGTGCTGCGCAACATCAAACCGCTGATGCGTCCTGACGCGCGTCTGGTCTGGGCGACAAAGGGTCTGGAAGCGGAAACGGGACGCCTGCTGCAGGACGTCGCGCGTGAAGCGCTGGGGAATTCTATTCCACTGGCGGTTATCTCCGGTCCGACGTTCGCCAAAGAGCTGGCGGCGGGCATGCCGACGGCGATTTCTCTGGCCTCGACGGACGACACCTTTGCTGACGATCTCCAGCAGTTGCTGCACTGTGGCAAGAGCTTCCGCGTTTACAGCAATCCGGATTTCATTGGCGTGCAGCTTGGCGGCGCGGTGAAAAACGTTATTGCGATTGGCGCGGGGATGTCTGACGGCATCGGTTTCGGCGCGAATGCGCGAACCGCATTGATCACCCGTGGACTGACCGAAATGTCTCGCCTTGGCGCGGCGTTGGGTGCCGATCCTGCCACCTTTATGGGGATGGCGGGTTTAGGCGATCTGGTGCTGACCTGTACCGACAACCAGTCGCGTAACCGTCGTTTTGGCATGATGCTCGGCCAGGGGATGGACGTGCAGGGGGCGCAGGACAAGATTGGTCAAGTGGTTGAAGGCTACCGCAATACGAAAGAAGTTCGTGAATTGGCGCACCGTTTTGGGGTTGAGATGCCAATAACCGAGGAAATTTATCAAGTATTGTATTGCGGAAAAAACGCGCGCGAGGCAGCATTGACGTTATTAGGCCGTGCACGCAGGGACGAGCTGAGTCGCCACTAGCTGTAAGGAACTGTTGAATATAACGACCCGACCCGCGAAGAACGGGTCGGTCGTTTTGCTACCTTCTGGAGTACGCAATGCCGTGTGAAGAACTGGATATCGTCTGGAAAAACATTAAAGCGGAAGCCCGGGCACTGGCGGAATGTGAGCCAATGCTGGCCAGTTTTTATCACGCAACGTTGCTCAAGCATGAAAACCTCGGCAGTGCGCTGAGCTATATGCTGGCGAATAAACTCGCTTCTCCGATCATGCCCGCCATTGCCATTCGCGAAGTCGTGGAAGAGGCCTACGCGGCCGATCCTGAAATGATTGCCTCTGCGGCCTGTGATATTCAGGCGGTACGCACGCGTGATCCGGCTGTCGATAAATATTCCACCCCACTTCTGTATCTGAAGGGCTTTCATGCGCTTCAGGCCTACCGTATCGGTCACTGGCTGTGGCATCAGGGGCGTCAGGCGCTGGCAATCTTCCTGCAAAATCAGGTGTCCGTTAGCTTCCAGGTAGACATTCACCCGGCGGCAAAAATTGGCCGTGGGATTATGCTCGATCACGCCACTGGTATTGTGGTCGGTGAAACTGCCGTGATTGAAAACGACGTCTCTATTTTGCAATCCGTCACGCTGGGCGGGACCGGTAAAGCTGGCGGTGACCGTCATCCGAAAATTCGTGAAGGCGTGATGATTGGCGCGGGAGCAAAAATTCTCGGCAACATTGAAGTCGGGCGCGGCGCGAAGATTGGCGCAGGTTCCGTCGTTTTACAGCCGGTACCCCCGCATACCACTGCAGCAGGCGTTCCGGCACGCATCGTCGGCAAGCCTGACAGCGATAAGCCGTCCATGGATATGGATCAGCATTTCAACGGGATACATCATACTTTTGAGTATGGAGATGGTATCTGATTTCGAGCTATCTTACCTGGCAGATTAAACCTGGGCTGTGCTCGTCATCCTCACGGACTGCGTGTACGCTCCGGTGACTGCGCGCAGTCCGTGTTCAATCTGTCTGCGCCGATAACGCTCGAAATGAATTTCATCAAATTAATGTAGGTCGGATCAGGCGCTAGCCGCCATCCAACAATCATCAGCTACGCAGTACCGCGCCCGGATACCCTAGCTGGCGCCAGGCCTCATACACCACCACCGACACCGCATTTGACAGGTTCATGCTGCGACTGTCTGGCATCATCGGAATACGAATTTTTTGTTCGGCCGGCAGCGCGTCAAGGATGCTGGCTGGCAGACCGCGTGTTTCCGGACCAAACATCAGATAATCCCCGTCCTGATAGCATACCGCGCTATGCGCTGGCGTACCTTTGGTGGTCAGAGCAAACAGGCGCTGCGGATGTTCTGCGGCGACGAAGGCGGCGTAATCAGGGTGGCGTAGCACGGCGGTAAATTCATGGTAATCCAGCCCCGCGCGACGCAGGCGCTTGTCGTCCCAGGTAAAGCCCATTGGCTCTATAATATGCAGACGAAAGCCGGTGTTGGCGCAAAGACGGATAATATTGCCGGTATTTGGCGGGATTTCTGGTTCGAATAAAACGATGTTAAGCATACTGCCCCCTTGATAACGGGGGGCAGAATAGCAGAAAGAGCGGGTACTATGCGACGGTCAGCGCGTGCGGTTTATAGCGCTGCAGCTTGTAAATTGTCGCGGCAGCAGCGACCAGGGCCGGAAGGCTGAGGAACATTAAGATACTGTCTGCCTGCCATTGCAGGGAAAGCAACTGGGCGCTCATCATCGTTCCGGCTACGCCGCCGAAGCGGCCCACGCCCTGCATCCAGGCAATGCCCGTCGCACGGCAGTGGGTTGGATAAAACGTGGCGGCCAGCGTCTGCAGCCCGGACTGCGCGCCGTTCATGGTAATCCCCATCAGGAAGATCAATGCGCCGAACAAGATGATGTGGTTATGTTCAAACCCGAGAGCGAGGGCAAACAGCATCGTCAGAATGAAGCCGAGTGAGACCACTTTATGGGCTTCCCAGCGGTCCATTAACCAACCGGCCAGCAGGATCCCCGCCGTACCGCCAAAGGTAAACAGCGATGTCAGCCAGGCGGATTCGGCCAGCGGATAGCCCATTCCCAGCATCAGCGTTGGCATCCAGCTCAGCAGCACGTAATAGATAACCAGCCCCATAAAGTAGGTCATCCAGAGCATCAGCGTACCCGGCAGCCAGGGCATACTAAATAACTGTGCCACGCTGCTTTTTTTGACCGTGAAGCGGTCTTCATCCAGATAAAACTGGGTAACCTGTTCCAGACTTCCCGACATAAAGCGTTGAGCAATGCGTTTAATCTGTGCAACCCCTTTACCGCGGTGAACCAGATACTTAACCGACTCCGGCAGGAACAGCACCAACAGTACGGTGAGGACCAGTGGGGCGATCGCACCAGCAAGCAGAACACTGTGCCAGCCGTAGTTGGGGATCAGCCAGGAGGAGATCACGCCGCCGCCCGCAGCCCCTAACGGAAAGCCACAGTACATGGTGTTAATCGCCATTGAACGACAGCGTTTCGGGGCGAATTCTGACACCAGGGTGATGGCATTGGGCATTGCCGCGCCAAGCCCAAGCCCGGTGAGAAAGCGCCAAAACGTGAGCATATTCAGCGTCTGGGCATAGGCGGTTCCCAGACTGGCGAGGCCAAAGAACAGACAGGAAAAGACCAGGACGCGCTTACGACCCATACGATCGGAAATCGGTCCGGCCAGCAGGGCACCAAATGAGAGGCCCAATAGCGCGGCGCTTAACACCGGTCCAAGATCTTGTTTCTTGATGCCCCAGTCGGCTGAAAGCGTGGGGGCAATATAGCCCATCGCCGCCGTATCGAAGCCGTCAATGGCTAAAACCAGAAAACCCAGGACAATAATGACCCAGTGGAAGCGCGAAAAAGCACTGTCATCTATCGCCTGCTGGATATTCACTTTTCCGGAATAAGCCATGTCACCCTCGCCCGTTATGATGGTTGTTATATGTATAAAATGCTGTTGTATTAGCTTGTCTATACATTTGGCAGGTGGATAAAAAGTTGTCAAATATATTGGTTGTAAATGTTAACTAGTCGTTATTTTCGGATAAAAAATGGTCGGGCTGAAAACAGACCGACCATTCAGAAAATGGGGTTTACGGGGAGGTTGTTACGCTGCGCTACCCTGGACCAGAGGTGCCAGCGCGGCAGGCAGGCTCTTACCCAGTTCCTGTACCAGCGAATCACGGCTGATTTCGCTAATCGACTTCGCACCGGTCAGGGTCATCGCCACCTTCATCTCTTTCTCGATCAGGTTCAGCAGATTCGCCACACCGGCCTGGCCGTGGGTCGCCAGCGCGTACAGATAAGCACGCCCCAGCAGTACACTATCCGCGCCCAGCGCTATCATGCGTACAACGTCCAGACCATTGCGGATCCCGCTATCAGCCAGAATGGTAATATCGCCTTTCACCGCATCGGCAATGGCGGGCAGCGCACGAGCTGAAGACAGCACGCCATCTAACTGACGGCCACCGTGGTTAGAGACAACGATGCCATCTGCGCCAAAGCGTACGGCGTCGCGGGCATCTTCAGGATCGAGGATCCCTTTGATCACCATCGGACCATCCCAGAATTCGCGGATCCACTCGAGGTCTTTCCAGGAAATCGACGGATCGAAGTTATTCGCCAGCCAGCCGATGTAATCTTCAAGGCCGGTGGGTTTGCCCAGATAAGTCGAAATATTGCCTAAATCATGCGGGCGACCGTTCAGACCAACGTCCCATGCCCACTGTGGATGAGTGACTGCTTGCCAGTAGCGGCGCAGTGCCGCATTTGGGCCGCTCATACCGGAATGGGCGTCACGGTAGCGTGCGCCAGGCGTTGGCATATCGACGGTAAAGACCAGCGTGGAGCAACCCGCCGCTTTGGCGCGCTCCAGCGCGTTACGCATAAAACCGCGATCGCGCAGAACATACAGCTGGAACCACATCGGACGCTTGATGGCCTGGGCGACTTCTTCAATCGGACATACGGACACTGTGGAAAGCGTAAACGGAATGCCTTTGGCATCAGCGGCGGCGGCGGCCTGAACCTCGCCCCGGCGTGCGTACATGCCGCACAAACCAACAGGCGCGAGGGCTACCGGCATGGAGAGTGTTTCGTTGAACAGCTTTGTTTCCAGGCTCAGGTCAGACATATTCTTCAGTACGCGCTGGCGCAGCGCCACCTCTGACAGGTCTGCCACGTTACGGCGCAAGGTGTGCTCGGCATACGCCCCGCCGTCAATATAGTGGAACAAGAAGGGGGGCAGGATGCGCTGGGCTGCGGCGCGATAGTCGCTGGCTGCTGAAATAATCATGTGTTGTTCTCCCTGCTATTCTCACCAGGATCACCGGGCAGGCGAGTAATACGCGCCTGCCGGGCCTGATCTTCATCAAATCGTTTAATTGTGGTGTGGACAAAACTGAGGTGCGCCATCATGGCCTTACGCGCCCCGTCGGCATCCCCGGCAACAATGGCGTCCAGCACGGCCTGATGCTGCGCCGTCAGTTGAGAAAATACCGGCGGTACCAGGTACATACGTTGGCGGCTCTGTTTTACCGAAGACTGCAGGACGTCGAAGAAACCGCGCATGGTCTGCAACAGCACCACGTTGTGCGAGGCTTCCGCAATGGCGAGATGAAAACGAACGTCAGCCTGCGAGGCGAGATCCGGATCTTCGCTTTGCGTGGCCTCGAAACAGAGCCTGATTTTCTCTTTATCCGCGGCGGTGGCCCGCATGGCAGCGTGCCAGGCGGTACTGGCTTCGATGGCGTGGCGGGCCTCCAGAATATCGAAACTGTAATCAGGATCGTCCGCCAGCAGGGTTTTCAGCGGCTGAACGATGTTTTGTTCAGACCAGGCCTCATGCTGCCAGCGGATAAACGTCCCGCCGCCACGACGGCTAATCAGTACGCCTTCACTGACCAGCTTTGCTAACGCCTCGCGCAGCGAGTTACGCGATACGCCGAGCTGTACAGCCAGTTGGCGCTCAGCGGGCAACTTCATGCCCGCCTCCAGCTGTTGTTCTTCAATCAGCGCCCGCACACGAGATGCGACTTCGTCTGACAGGCGTCTGGGCATCACTATCATGGAATCATCCAGGTTAAGACATAGGCCTGCAGCGTGGTAATCACACCCACCATGCAGGTGAAAATCAGGCTGTGTTTCACGGTAAAGCGGAACAGGTCAGACTCTTTCCCCACTAATCCCACTGCCGCACAGGCGATAGCGATAGATTGCGGCGAGATCATCTTGCCGGTCACGCCGCCGGTGGTATTTGCCGCAACCATCAGCACATCCGAAACGCCGATTTGCTGAGCAGCCGTAGCCTGCAGGGCGGCAAACAGTGCGTTTGATGAGGTGTCGGACCCGGTCAGAAATACCCCCAGCCAGCCGAGGAACGGTGAGAAGAAGGTAAACGCGCTGCCGGTGTGTGCCAGGGCCAACGCCAGGGTTGATGAAAGCCCGGAGTAGTTTGAGATAAACGCGAATGCCAGCACCATTCCGATGGAGTAAATAGGTAACGCCAGATCTTTCAGCGTGCTGCCAAAAGTCTGCAGCGCTGCGGACGGCTTCATCTTCAACCAGACGATAGACAGCAGGGCGGCAAACAAAATCGCGGTACCGGTTGCGGAGAACCAGTCAAATTTATACACCGCCGCGTAGGCTGTGGCTTCATGTACGACCGGCGGCATACGGGCAACCAGCTTATCGAGGTACGGAACCGGAATATTGACCACCCAGTGGTACATCGCGCCGCCTGGCGCAAACAGCGCTTTAAACGGCGGTACGCTCCACAGCGTGACGGTGGCGGTCAGGAACAGGAACGGAGACCAGGCGCGGACCACCTGTCCAGCGGTATAGTGGGTGCGAGCCAGCGTCTGATCGACCTGTGAAGCGCCCATATCGCCAAAGCGGAAGATGCGTACCGGCTGCCAGCGTTTCAGGAACAGCGTCAGGCAGACCAGCGAAACCAGAGACGAGATAATGTCTGGCAGTTCTGGCCCGATAAAGTTAGAGCTGAGGTACTGCGCGATAGCAAACGAGCCGCCAGCGACCATCACCGCAGGCCAGGTCTCTTTTACGCCGCGCCAGCCATCCATAATCGCCATAATCCAGAACAACACGATAATGGTCAGGAACGGTAACTGACGGCCCACCATCTGACCAATCTCGAAGCTATCCAGCCCGGTAACCTGACCGGCAACCAGAATCGGAATGCCCATTGCGCCAAAAGCGACCGGAGCGGTGTTTACGATCAGACACAAACCTGCCGCGTACAGAGGATTAAAGCCCAGACCAACCAGCAGTGCGGCGGTAATCGCTACCGGAGCGCCAAATCCTGCCGCCCCTTCGAGGAATGCCCCAAAGGAGAAACCGACAATCAGCATTTGCAGACGTTGGTCCGGGGTAATCGAGAGTATTGAGGAGCGGATGATGTCGAACTGCCCGGTTTTCACCGAGATTTTATAGACGAATACCGCGGCGATAATGATCCAGGCAATTGGCCACAGACCATAGAAGAAGCCGTACACCACGGAAGCCAGAGCGTGATCGACCGGCATTTTGTAAAACAGCAGGGCGACCGTCAGAGCGATCACCACCGTCCATGACGCCGCAACATAGCCTTTCAGCTTGAGCTTAATCAGGGCGAAGAAAAAGAACAGGATAGGGAGCGATGCGATCAGACTGGAAAGCCAGATGTTACCGGCCGGGTCGTAGTTCTGTTGCCAGAGATTCATTGCAGGTCTCCTGGGGGCCGCCGACATAATGGAATGAGTCTGTGCTCATCTCCTGGTCACATTATGTGTAAAAGTGGCCCTGCCAATATTGTTGTGTAGGGGTAATGACAATGAATGGTTAATCAAATGTTATTTATTGGCAACGGTATTGTACGCACATTTTAATGAAATGTGAGGTGCTGGTAGGATCTGGCTGAAATTGGTAGGGCCAATTGCGAGGGGAAGGGAAGGACCGGGCAAGCGAATGTTGCCCGGTGGGAGATCAGAACTCGCTCTTCGCGAAGCCCGTCATCTCTTTCAGGCCCATTTCACGGCCAAGCTCGGTCATCGGGTGAACGACGATCAGGCCGCGCACGCTCTTCTTCAGCTTGCCCATGTCGGCCTGTTCTTTTTTGGTGATAGCACGACGGAAAGGAAGTTTCGCCAGCTTTTGCGCTTCTTTGCTCAGCTTCTGGCCGTGGACGTCACGCAAACGCGCGATCTCGGTTTCCAGCGTTTCTTTCTCTTGCTCCAGCTCGGCATATTTGTCGGCGGCTTCAACCAGGGACAGGTCTGCCTGCTGGTGGCGGATAGCGTCCAGACGATCGCTCAGGCGTTTAATTTCGTTTTTTTCGACTTCTTTCATAGGATAGCTTCTGATAAAAATAGGATGAATATCCTATAGTATGCGCGCAGAGCGGGATTATTCACAACTAATCGAAGATAAATAATCAAATGTTGCAAGTATTATTCAGCTAATGAAAATACTACTATTTTGATTAATAAGGAATTTTAAGTGATAAGGTCGGCCGTGGTGCTTTTTATTGACGGGTTCATAGTGAAGCACGTTTTCCTCAATATAATCGCCCAACCGATCCTAAACTTAAATGAGCAACCGCGCAGGCTGAGCGCGGTTAATACATGGAGGAGGGAAGATTATGGCGAAAATAGGTGAGAACGTTTCGGCCCTTATTGATAAGACGGTCGATTTTATGGCTTCAAGCCAGGCTTTTCGCGAATATCTGAATAAAACACCACCGCGCAACGTTGTCCCTACTGAAATACCGCAGGAGAATGCGCAGCTGTATCTGCAACGTCTGGCGTATTATCGGCAGCTGTATCGACCGCAGCAGGAAGAGAAGTAAGCCTGCAGGGTCTTATTTTTGAAAGGCTTTTTTTAAGCTGATTTTAGAAATCAGCTCGGTCAGGGAAAGTACCATCGTGGAGCGTACCATCTGCTGGTAGCGCTGAATCTGCATTGCGTGCAAACCTGAGTCTGAGGTATCAAACTGCGGTGGCGGCGGGAGTGCCGTCACGCAGTGGAGTTCGCCAAACGGGCCAAGAATTTCGTCGTCGGTGAACGCGTATTCATTACCGTCATGGTTTAACTCTTCCCGCAGCGCCATCAGAAGCTCCGCATCTTCATACTCCGGCCGGCTGAGTACGCCCAGACCGTAAATTAGCTTCAGACGAACGGAAAGATCGCCCAGCGGACCGTCGCCGTCGAGCAGGGGTTCTACGGCATATTTTACCGCATAGTCATCTTTGCGAAATACCTGAAGCACAAGGATATTCACCGCTTCGGTGAGCAGTTCTACGGCGGTGATGAGGAAGCTGCGTACGGTTTTGCCAGCATTCAGACGCTCAAGCACACGATTTTCAAAGGCCTGCGTTTGTTCCATTATTGCCTGCATATCTGACAATCTGTCATTTGGGCGCAGGCTGACCTGCGCCACATTCTCTATCATTTGGTTGCGTTATATGCGTTAACCGCCTCCGCCACCACATCACTGTTGGCATCCAGACCGGAAACCTGCGCCAGCGCGGCCTGTGGACCTTTTTCGTCAATCAGCGCGGCCAGTTCCTGGGCCTGCGGATCTTCTTCACTGCGATAGTGCATCGCTGCAGCAATACCGGTGACCAGATTCGCGTGCGGCAGGGCATACTCCAGCGTGCCCAGCAGCGGTTTAATCAGACGATCGCCCGCGCTCAGTTTACGCAGCGGCTGACGACCCACGCGCTCAACGTCATCTTTCAGATACGGGTTTTCAAAGCGACCGAGGATTTTCTGAATATATGCCGCATGTTTTGCTGCATCAAAGCCATAGCGTTTGATCAGTACCGCGCCGCTCTCTTCCATCGCACCTTTTACCACTGCACGGATTTTCTCGTCGAGAATCGCGTCCCGGATGGTCTGATGACCGGTCAATTTTCCGAGGTACGCGGTTATAGCATGCCCGGTGTTCAGCGTGAAGAGTTTACGTTCGACAAATGCCATCAGGTTATCAGTTAATTCCATTCCCGGGATGTCAGGCAGTTCGCCTTTGAACTGTGTTTTGTCGACAATCCACTCACTGAAGGTTTCGACGGTGACTTCCAGCGGATCGTTGGTCGCAGAAGCCGAAGGGGGAACAATGCGGTCCACGGCGGAATCGACGAAGCCAACATGTTCTTCAACCCAGGATTTGTCTTCATCTGCCAGCGCGTTCATAACGTGGCCTTTCAACTGGGTGGTTCCGCGCACCATGTTTTCACAGGCGATAATATTCAGCGGAGTGGCGATGCCCTGCGCCTTGCGTTTAACCAGCCCTTTGGCGATGGCCGGAGCGATACGCTCAAGCACGACCGGGCCGACGGCGGTAGTGACTAAATCTACCTGGGCAATCAGGTCGACAACATCATCGCCGATGCTGCTTACGGCGTTGACGCCGGAAACGGTATCAACCTGCTCGTTTTCACCCACCACATGAACCTGATAGCTATGACGGGCATTCAGGGCATCGAGCACGACCTGGTTTACATCCGCGAACGTCAGTTGTATCCCCGCGTCCGCCAGCAGTTTGCCGATAAAGCCACGACCGATATTACCTGCGCCAAAATGTAATGCTTTCATAGTATTAACCTTCATTAATGTTTTTACCCAAGAGGGCTGGGGTGAGGCGTTTCCCTCAACCTAACCCTCTCCACAAGGGAGAGGATATCGCCTTCATATTTCGAACTGCAGATGCGTTGGATCTCCTCGCTCACCCCAGTCACGTACTTATGTACGCTCCTGGGGATTCGCTGCGTTGCCGCCTTTCTGCAGCTCGAACTATTTTGGAGATACTTAATGGTTAAGCTTTTTTACCAGCCAGCAGTTCCAGAACTTCATCCACGCTGGTGGTATGGGCCAGACGTTCGATCACGGATTCGTCATCCAGAGCGTTGGTCAGGCTGGTGATCACCTGGATATGTTCATTGTTACGTGCGGCGATACCAATGACCAGGCGGGCAATGTCGTCTTCTTCTTCACCGAAGCGCACGCCTTCCGGGTACTGGCAGAACACCACGCCGGTTTTCAGCACGCGGTCTTTGGCTTCAACCGTACCGTGCGGCACTGCGATGGACTCACCGAGGTAAGTCGGGGTTAGTTTTTCGCGGTCCAGCATCGCCTCGACGTATTCTGGCTCAACGTAGCCGCCTTTCACCAGTTGCTCACCGGCAAAGCGAATCGCTTCTTCTTTGTTAGTGGCTTTACGGCCGAGGAAGATATTCTCCGCACCCAGTTTGAACAGGTGGGTATCACCCTCTTCAAAGCTGTCTTTCAGGTGATCGCGGACTTTCTCTTCGTTCACGTTGTGGCGCTGTGCAGCAACCAGACGTTCGGTCAGGCTGGCGTACAGGCCGCTGTCGAGGAAGTTGGTCAGCGAAATGTGTTGCGCCTGAGGCACCTGGCGCATCGCACGTTCGGTCAGGTCACGGTGGGTAATGACCAGATCGACATCCGGCGGCAGATTGTTAATCGCGCTGTTGGTGACGGAAATCTGAGACAGACCGGCATCCTGCACTTTCTTGCGCAGTACGCCCGCCCCCATGGCGCTGGAGCCCATACCCGCATCGCAGGCAACGATGATTTTACGCACATGGCTCAGGTCGTTAGTCACGTCGCCAGCCGCCAGCGGAGATGCACCTTTGGATTCCGCTTTCATGTCGTGCATACGACGAGTAGCGGCATCAATGTCATCATCTTCTTTCACTTTGCTGGTTTTCAGCAGAATGGCTGAGACGACAAAGGAGACAGCCATTGCGGCACAGATAGCAGCGATGTTCGCGAAGTAAGCACCCTTCGGCGTCATTGCCAGTACGGCCAGGATAGAACCCGGAGAAGCCGGAGAAACCAGGCCGCCGTTCAGGATAGTCAGGGTAAATACGCCAGTCATACCGCCGAGGATAACGGCCAGGATCAGACGCGGGTTCATCAGCACGTACGGGAAGTAAATTTCGTGGATACCACCCAGGAAGTGGATGATAGCCGCGCCGCCTGCAGACTGCTTAGCGCTGCCGCGACCGAAGAACATGTATGCCAGCAGAACGCCCATACCCGGACCCGGGTTAGCTTCAATCAGGAAGAAGATGGATTTGCCCATCTCGTGGGACTGCTGAATACCCAGCGGTGAGAAAATACCGTGGTTGATGGCGTTGTTGAGGAACAGGATTTTCGCCGGTTCAACGAAGATAGACGCCAGCGGCAGCATGTCATGGACAACCATGAAGTTAACGCCTGCCGCCAGGATTTTGGACAGTGCTTCAACCAATGGGCCAATGCCAAGGAATGCCAGAATGGCGAGGATCATCCCGATGATGCCTGCGGAGAAGTTATTCACCAGCATCTCAAAACCGGACTTGATCTTACCGTCTACCCAGTTGTCGAAATGTTTGATAGCCCAGCCGCCCAGCGGACCTGCGATCATCGCGCCGAGGAACATTGGCATATCGGCACCGACGATAACGCCCATGGTGGTGATAGCACCCACCACGCCGCCACGCTCGCCGCCAACCAGCTTACCACCGGTATAACCGATCAGAAGCGGCAGCAGATAGGTGATCATTGGGCCGACAAGCTTCGCCAGCGTTTCGTTCGGCAACCACCCTGTCGGAATGAATAATGCGGTGATAATACCCCACGCGATAAACGCGCCGATATTTGGCATCACCATGTTACTGAGGAATCGACCAAAGCTTTGCACTTTGATCTTAATATCGGATGACATAAAAACACCCCTTCTTATGTTTGCTGTCGCGCAGGCTAAAAGCCCGAGGTTTGTTAATGTAGCGGCAGGAGGTAGCCGGACCCTGTAGATACTGCGAAATCTGGCACTGAATCGTTCAACTGTCCAGTCGATGGCTTTTTATGTGACGTTTGTCACGTAAATATAGGGTGTATGGCGTTAGTTAATGTGATTTTCATCACAAAATATCGGTACAAAAAAACATCACAGGTCAAGAATTGGCTAAAAATGGGCGTTAAGTGTGAAGTTGTTCACGTTTTTGCTTTGGCTGTTTGTTGGGTATTTGTGATCTACTTCGCAATAAATATTTGTCTGGATTTCTCCTGGTGTGATCTGGCGCGGATTCTGTTTCATCACCTATTTCTTGCAACTACCCCGCAAGCCATCAACCTGAAAATATATACCCTGGTGGTATGGCGGAAATGGCTAACTGCAATTATGTTCAAATTACCAGCCATGACTCCTTTCGGCTGCCTGCAATTGAAAGCTCTGATTAGCGTGAATACGAGGCGGGTATGTTTCTAAACTATTTCGCATTAGGTGTGCTGATCTTCGTTTTTCTGGTTCTGTTTTACGGAATCATCGCCATCCATGATATTCCCTATAACATGGCTAAGAAGCGCAACCATCCCCATGCCGATGCCATCCATACGGCGGGTTGGGTGAGCTTATTTACGCTGCATGTTATTTGGCCCTTCCTGTGGATCTGGGCCACGCTCTATCAGCCAGAACGAGGCTGGGGAATGCAGTCACACATCACGCCGTCCGGGAAGGAACCTGACCCTGAAATTGCCGCGCTGGCCGCGCGCATCACCCAGTTGGAAAATAGACTGGATGGGGAGAAAAAAAACGATAACTCCACCTTTCCGGAGATTTGATCATGGACTTGTTGATTGTCCTGACCTATGTGGCATTCGCCTGGGCCATTTTTAAAATATTCCGTATTCCGGTAAATCAATGGACGCTTGCTACCGCCGCATTAGGTGGGGTGTTTATTGTGGCGGGACTGATTTTATTAATGAACTATAACCACCCGTATACCTTTACGGCGCAAAAGGCGGTTATTTCAATTCCTGTTACCCCACAGGTCACCGGAATTGTTAGTGAAGTGACAGATAAAAATAATCAGCTGATTAAAAAAGGCGAGGTGTTATTTAAACTCGATCCCGTTCGTTATCAGGCGCGGGTCGACAGGCTACAGGCCGACCTGGTGACCGCTACGCACAACATCGACAATATGAAAGCGCAGCTGTCTGAAGCCGTAGCCAATACCACCCGCGTTTCCGCTGAACGAGATCGCCTGTATAAAGATTATCAACGCTATTTGAAGGGTAGTCAGGCGAAGGTTAATCCATTCTCTGAAAGCGACATCGACAATGCCCGGCAAAACTATCTGGCGCAGGATGCGCTGGTCAAAGGCTCCGTTGCTGAACAGACGCAGATTCAGAGCCAGTTAGACAGTATGGTCAATGGAGAGCAATCTCAGGTTGCGTCTCTGCGCGCCCAGCTCGCTGAAGCCAAATACAATCTTGAGCAGACTATCGTACGTGCGCCCAGCAACGGTTATGTAACACAGGTGCTTATCCGGCCCGGGACCTATGCCGCCGCGCTGCCTCTGCGCCCGGTGATGGTATTTATTCCGGAACAAAAACGGCAAATCGTGGCGCAATTCCGCCAGAATTCGTTGCTGCGCCTTAAACCGGGTGATGAAGCGGAAGTGGTCTTCAACGCGCTGCCAGGCCAGGTATTCTCCGGCAAGCTCACCAGCATTCTGCCGGTTGTTCCGGGCGGTTCTTATCAGGCGCAGGGAGCATTACAGTCCTTAACGGTGGTGCCGGGTACCGATGGCGTGCTGGCCACGATTGAGCTGGCTCCCAATGCCGATGTGGATGCGCTGCCGGACGGTATCTATGCCCAGGTGGCGGTCTATTCCGACCATTTCGCTCACGTTTCAGTGATGCGAAAAGTGCTGCTGCGCATGACCAGTTGGATGCATTACCTTTATTTGGATCATTGAGACCGTCATCACCTGCCATTTGCACTGACCTGAGCCATACTGATATTTTTGTTGGCAAAAAGGACCCGGCATGAAACTCATTGGCAGCTATACCAGCCCTTTTGTGCGTAAAATTTCTATTCTGTTACTGGAAAAGGGCATCACTTTCGAATTTGTGAATGAACTCCCCTATAACGCAGATAGCGGCGTGGCACGCTATAACCCGTTAGGAAAAGTGCCCGCGTTGGTTACCGATGAGGGCGAGTACTGGTTTGACTCTCCGATCATCGCGGAATACATAGAACTGCTGGATATTGCGCCAGCGATGCTGCCGCGTGAACCACTGGCGGCGCTGAAGGTACGCCAGTTGGAAGCGCTGGCCGATGGCATTATGGATGCCGGTTTAGTCTCGGTACGCGAACAGGCTCGCCCCGTCGCACAGCAGTCAGAAACCGAACTGTTACGCCAGCGAGAAAAGATTACCCGTAGTCTGGATATGCTGGAAGGTTATCTGGCGGAGGGTACGCTGAAAACGGATACGGTTAACCTGGCAACCATTGCGATTGCCTGTGCCGTCGGTTATCTCAATTTCCGTCGGGTTGCGCCAGGCTGGTGTGTTGATCGCCCGCGTCTGGTCAAACTGGTGGAAACGCTCTTTCAACGCGAAAGTTTTGCCCGTACGGAACCGCCAAAGGCTTGATACACATTATACTCGCCTAAGCAAAGTCACGGTACAATCCTTCCTATATCGATATCCCTCTCCACGGTGGAGAGGGCCACCAACAGCCAGGCCCTTTCATGACAACCGACATGCGTTCACTCTACAGCCAGCTTCCTGCGATCGATCGTTTATTGCGCGATAGCGCCTTCCCAGCTTTACGTGAGTCTCACGGTCATACCCGGGTGGTTGACCTGCTGCGTCACATGCTCGACGAAGCCAGAGAAGCTATTCGCGACACGCACGCGCTCCCGGCATGGTGTGAGGACTGGGCGCAAGAGGCCTGCGCCCGGCTGGAACGAGAATCGCAAAGTGCGCTGCGTCCGGTGATTAACCTGACCGGAACGGTGCTGCATACCAATCTTGGTCGCGCATCGCAGGCCGAAGAAGCGATCGAGGCGGTGGTGCAGGCGATGCGCACGCCGGTGACGCTGGAATACAGCCTGGATGATGCCGGGCGTGGACATCGGGATCGGGCCCTGGCGGATTTACTCTGCCGTCTGACGGGGGCGGAAGACGCCTGTATCGTCAATAACAATGCGGCAGCGGTTTTGCTGATGCTGGCGGCCACAGCTAACGGCAAAGAGGTGGTCGTTTCACGCGGAGAACTGGTAGAAATTGGCGGCGCGTTTCGTATTCCTGACGTGATGTGTCAGGCCGGATGTATTCTGCGCGAAGTGGGTACCACCAACCGGACCCACACGAAAGATTATCGTCAGGCGGTAAATGAAAATACCGGTCTGCTGATGAAAGTACATACCAGTAATTACAGCATCGAAGGCTTTACGAAGTCGGTGGATGAGGCAGAGCTGGCCACTATTGGCAAGGAGCTGGATATTCCGGTAGTGGCGGATCTCGGCAGCGGCTCGCTGGTCGATCTCAGCCAGTATGGATTACCGCAGGAGCCGATGCCGCAACAGCTGATTGCCGCTGGCGTCAGCCTGGTGAGCTTCTCTGGCGATAAATTACTGGGAGGGCCGCAGGCAGGGATTATTGTCGGTAAAAAAGAGATGATCGCGCGCTTACAGAGCCATCCGCTGAAACGTGCATTACGGGCTGATAAAATGACGCTGGCTGCGCTGGAAGCGACGCTGCGGCTCTACCTGCACCCGGAAGCGCTGGCAGCGAAGTTGCCGACGTTACGCCAGCTCACCCGCTCGCAGGAGGCTGTCCAAGCGCAGGCACAACAATTACAGGCACGGCTTGCTGATCATTACGGCGACGAATTCGCCCTGAACGTTATGCCTTGTTTATCGCAGATAGGCAGCGGTTCGCTACCTGTTGATAGGCTGCCCAGCGCGGCATTAACCTTTACTCCACATGACGGGCGCGGTAGCCGCCTCGAAGCACTGGCCGCCCGTTGGCGTGCGCTGCCTGTGCCGATCATTGGGCGAATTTATGATGGTCGCTTATGGCTGGATCTGCGCTGCCTTGAGGACGAGACCCGGTTTATGGAGATGATGCTGAAATGATTATTGCAACCGCCGGACACGTTGACCACGGAAAAACAACGTTATTACAGGCGATTACCGGCGTGAATGCCGACCGTTTGCCGGAAGAAAAAAAGCGCGGCATGACCATCGATCTCGGTTATGCCTACTGGCCGCAGCCGGACGGAAGGATTCTGGGATTTATCGATGTTCCCGGACACGAAAAGTTTTTGTCCAACATGCTGGCGGGTGTCGGCGGGATCGACCATGCGCTGCTGGTGGTGGCGTGTGATGACGGCGTGATGGCGCAAACGCGTGAGCATTTGCAAATTCTGCAACTGACGGGCAATCCGCAGATCACCGTGGCGCTCACGAAAGCCGATCGCGTGGATGACGATCGCATCAACGCGGTACGTACTGAGGTGCATACTGCGCTTGAGAACTATGGATTCGCCGATGCGGTTCTGTTCGTGACGGCTGCCAGTGAAGGTCGTGGAATCGAAGAACTGCGCGATCATTTACAGCAATTAACGTCGCGCGAGCATGCCCGCGATTGCAGCTTTCGCCTGGCGATTGACCGTGCCTTTACGGTCAAAGGCGCGGGTCTGGTGGTGACCGGGACGGCGCTTAGCGGTGAGGTGACTGTTGGTGACACGCTGTGGCTCACGGGCGTCAACAAACCGATGCGCGTACGTAGCTTGCATGCGCAAAATCAGGCCACCGATCGCGCGCAGGCGGGGCAACGTATTGCGCTGAATATTGCCGGTGATGCACAAAAAGAAGAGCTTAACCGCGGCGACTGGCTGCTGTCCGATGCACCGCCAGAGGCGTTTACCCGCGTGATTGTCTCTTTAGAGCATGCCGCGCCGCTGATGCAGTGGCAACCGCTGCATATTCACCACGCGGCCAGCCATGTCACCGGGAGAATCTCGCTGCTTGAAGGGACGCTGGCGGAACTGGTGTTTGATACACCGCTCTGGCTCGCCGATAACGACCGTCTGGTGCTACGCGATATTTCGGCCCGCACGACGCTGGCTGGCGCGCGCGTGGTAACGCTCAATCCGCCGCGTCGCGGGAAGCGTAAGCCGGAATATTTGCAGTGGCTAGCAGCGCTGGAGAAGGTACAGAGTGACGGCGAAGCTCTGGCGCTACATCTGACGCGCGGGGCGGTGAATATTCCTGACTTCGCCTGGGCGCGTCAGCTCAACGGCAACGGTATGCGTCCGTTGATTGAGCTGCATGGCTTTATTCAGGCGGGATACAGTCTGTTGAATGCTGCCGTTGCAGCGCGCTGGCAGCGGAAAGTCCTTGATACGCTGGCGACGTACCACGAGCAGCACCGTGATGAACCAGGACCTGGGCGAGAACGCCTGCGCCGTATGGCTTTGCCGATGGAAGACGAAGCGTTGGTCCTGCTGCTGATTGAAAAGATGCGTGAGAGCGGTGCCATCCATAGCCATCATGGCTGGCTGCATTTGCCGGATCATAAGGCCGGTTTCAGCGAAGAGCAGCAGGCTATCTGGCAAAAAGCAGAACCGCTTTTTGGCGATGAGCCGTGGTGGGTGCGCGATTTGGCAAAACAGACGGGCACAGATGAGCAGATGATGCGTGTGGCGTTACGACAAGCAGCGCAGCAAGGCATCATCACCGCGATCGTCAAAGATCGCTATTACCGTAACGATCGTATTGTGGCCTTTGCCAATATGATCCGTGAACTGGATCAGGAGAAAGGATCGACCTGCGCTGCCGATTTCCGCGACAGGCTTAACGTTGGACGTAAATTGGCTATCCAGATTCTGGAATATTTTGACCGCATTGGTTTTACGCGTCGCCGGGGAAATGATCATTTATTACGCGATGCTTTGCTGTTTCCCGAAAAATAATGAAACAATTAATTCAGGAATTAAATGAATTAATACAAAATAGATATTGATTGAAATAAGCACATTAGATTATGAACCTAATGTGCTTTTTAATTGTGGGTGTTATTAAAATAACAACCACGATCATATTTTGTTGGATATTTCACTCGTATGCTTCCTGACTCTTTAGAGTAATTAAGGATCGTACAATGGCTGCTTCAACATTTTTTATTCCTTCCGTGAATGTAATCGGCGCTGATTCATTAAAAGACGCAATGAATACAATGGCGGAATATGGTTTTCGTCGTACGCTGATTGTCACGGATGCCATGCTGACAAAATTAGGTATGGCTGGCGAGATTCAAAAAGCATTACAGGAACGTGATATTTTCAGCGTCATTTTCGACGGTACGCATCCTAATCCCACGACCAGTAACGTCGCTGCTGGCCTGCATATACTGAAAGAAAACGAATGTGATAGCGTTATTTCCCTCGGCGGCGGTTCTCCGCACGATTGTGCGAAGGGCATTGCGCTGGTGGCGGCTAACGGCGGCGATATTCGCGATTACGAAGGTGTGGACCGTTCTGCAAAACCACAACTGCCGATGATCGCCATTAACACCACCGCGGGCACGGCATCTGAGATGACCCGTTTCTGCATCATTACCGATGAAGTACGTCACATTAAAATGGCGATTGTGGATAAGCACGTTACGCCGCTGCTGTCCGTTAATGACTCCTCGCTGATGGTCGGCATGCCGAAGTCCCTGACAGCGGCAACCGGTATGGATGCGCTGACCCACGCCATTGAAGCCTACGTTTCTATTGCTGCAACGCCGATTACCGATGCGTGCGCGTTGAAAGCGGTCACCATGATTGCGGAAAACCTGCCGGTCGCCGTTGCAGATGGCAGCAATGCTCAGGCGCGCGAAGCCATGGCTTACGCGCAGTTCCTCGCGGGCATGGCCTTTAACAACGCTTCTCTTGGTTATGTGCACGCAATGGCGCACCAGTTGGGCGGCTTCTACGATCTGCCGCACGGTGTATGTAACGCAGTGCTGCTGCCGCATGTGCAGGTCTTCAATAGCAAAGTGGCTGCCGCTCGCCTGCGTGATTGCGCTGAGGCAATGGGCGTGGATGTTGCTGGCTTGAGCGCAGAGCAAGGGGCGGAAGCCTGCATCGCGGCGATCCGCGAACTGGCGCAGAAAGTGAATATCCCGGCCGGTCTGCGTGAGTTGAACGTGAAGGAAGAGGATATTGCCGTACTGGCGACCAATGCTCTGAAAGATGCCTGCGGTTTCACTAACCCGATTCAGGCGACTCATGAAGAAATCATGGCGATTTATCGCGCTGCTATGTAATTCGTGATACCTGTCGTAAAGCAGTAAATGGCTGGCGAATAATTCGCCAGCCCCGTCTACCCTTGTAGTACCCCTACAGCAAGGAGATGGTCATGACCAATAACCCCCCTTCAACGCGTATTTATCCCGGCGAGTATGGTTACCCTCTGAAGTTAAAAGCCCGATACGATAACTTTATCGGCGGTGACTGGGTTGCCCCGGTGGACGGCGAGTATTACCAAAACCTGACGCCGGTAACCGGGCAATTACTGTGCGAAGTGGCCTCTTCCGGCAAAAAGGATATCGATCTGGCACTGGATGCCGCGCACAAAGTAAAAGACAAGTGGGCACAGACATCCGTGCAGGACAGGGCAGCGATACTGTTCAAAATCGCCGATCGTATGGAGCAAAACCTGGAACTGCTGGCGACGGCAGAAACCTGGGATAACGGTAAGCCCATCCGCGAAACCAGCGCGGCAGATGTTCCGCTGGCGATTGACCATTTCCGCTATTTCGCTTCCTGTATTCGTGCGCAGGAAGGGGGAATAAGCGAGGTTGATAGCGAGACCGTGGCTTATCACTTCCATGAACCTCTTGGCGTGGTAGGGCAAATTATCCCGTGGAACTTCCCGCTGCTGATGGCCAGCTGGAAGATGGCGCCCGCGCTGGCGGCGGGTAACTGCGTCGTGCTTAAACCCGCGCGCCTCACGCCGCTGTCCGTGCTGTTGCTGATGGAAGTCATCGGCGATCTGCTCCCGCCGGGCGTGGTGAACGTGGTAAACGGTGCGGGTGGGGAAATCGGTGAGTATCTGGCGACGTCTAAACGCATTGCGAAAGTGGCGTTTACCGGCTCAACGGAAGTTGGGCAGCAGATCATGCAATACGCCACGCAGAACATTATTCCCGTCACGCTGGAGCTGGGTGGGAAATCGCCCAATATCTTCTTCGCTGATGTGATGGATGAAGAGGATGCGTTTTTTGACAAAGCGCTGGAAGGTTTCGCGCTGTTTGCCTTCAATCAGGGTGAAGTGTGTACCTGTCCGAGCCGTGCATTAGTACAGGAATCTATTTACGAACGTTTTATGGAAAGAGCTATTCGCCGGGTGGAGAGTATTCGCAGCGGCAACCCGTTAGACAGCGTGACGCAAATGGGTGCGCAGGTGTCGCATGGTCAACTGGAAACCATTTTGAATTACATCGATATTGGTAAGAAAGAAGGGGCTGATGTTCTCACCGGCGGGCGGCGCAAGCAACTGGATGGCGACTTAAAAGAAGGTTATTACCTCGAACCAACCATTCTGTTTGGCAAGAACAACATGCGGGTTTTCCAGGAAGAGATCTTCGGGCCCGTGCTGGCCGTCACGACCTTTAAAACCATGGAAGAGGCGCTGGAAATCGCCAATGACACCCAATATGGGCTTGGCGCTGGTGTCTGGAGCCGTAACGGAAATCTGGCGTACAAGATGGGCCGTGGGATTCAGGCGGGGCGTGTTTGGACCAACTGTTACCATGCTTACCCGGCCCATGCGGCATTCGGTGGCTATAAGCAGTCGGGTATCGGGCGCGAGACGCATAAGATGATGCTCGAGCATTATCAGCAAACCAAATGTCTGCTGGTGAGCTACTCAGATAAACCGCTGGGACTATTTTAATTTCTCATCACTTATTGCCCGGTTTTGCGCCGGGCATATCTTTATTCTGCAGTTATATATAAACCCATATATCGTTATATAAATAAGACGATTGCATCCAATCTGGTCATTCCACTACTATTATCAACTCTATTGTGTAAATCAAATTACAGCTGAGTTTTCAATTTAAATCCCTGAGGCAAATATGTTCCTTAATTATTTTGCATTAGGAGTGCTTATTTTTGTATTCCTGGTCATTTTTTACGGGATTATTATTCTGCATGATATTCCCTATCTCATTGCAAAGAAACGTAACCATCCTCATGCTGACGCAATACATGTCGCGGGCTGGGTGAGTTTGTTTACCTTACATGTCATTTGGCCCTTTTTATGGATCTGGGCAACGCTTTATCGCCCGGAACGCGGGTGGGGTATGCAAAGCGCGGATTCTTCCCTGATCCAGTTGCAGGCCAGGGTTGCCGATCTGGAAAAGAAACTGGGTGAGGCGAAGACCTCTCCGGCGGAGTAATATCGATGGATTTATTGATCGTTCTGACCTATGTGGCGTGCGCATGGTCAATATTTAAGATTTTTAAAATTCCTGCCAATAAATGGACAGTACCCACTGCAGCATTGGGCGGTATATTCATTGTTTGCGGGCTTATATTACTGATGAATTATAACCATCCGTATACATTTAAGGCGCAAAAGGCAGTAATTTCTATTCCCGTAGTACCGCAGGTCACGGGGGTCGTGACGGAAGTGACGGATAAGAAGAATACGCTGATCAAAAAAGGTGAGGTACTGTTTAAACTTAATCCGGGACGTTATCAGGCACGAGTTGATCGCCTGAAAGCTGATATTGTCACTGCACAACATAAAGAGCAGGTGCTGGTGGCGCAGTTAGACGAAATGCAAGCCAACACGCAGCGGGCAAAGGCTACGCGTGACAAGCTAGCTAAAGATTACCAGCGTTATGCGCAGGGGAGTCAGGCGAAGGTCAATCCTTTTTCTGAACGCGATATCGATGCGGCGCGGCAAAACTATCTGGCGCAGGAAGCAGCGGTGAAATCCTCCGTTGCGGAACAACAGCAAATCCAGAGTCAGTTAGACAGCCTGGTGCAGGGTGAGAATTCGCAAATTGCCAGCCTGAAAGCGCAGTTAGCCGAAGCGGAGTTCAACCTGGACCAGACAGTGGTTCGCGCGCCCAGCGATGGTTACGTTACGCAGGTGTTGATGCGACCGGGAACCTATGCCGCCGCGCTGCCTATGCGTCCGGTGATGGTGTTTATCCCTGATCAAAAACGGCAAATTATCGCCCAGTTCCGGCAAAACTCGTTGCTGCGATTGGAGCCAGGCGATGAAGCTGAAGTGGTGTTTAACGCCCTGCCGGGTAAGGTTTTCAGCGGCAAACTGGCTGCCATCAGTCCGGCCGTACCGGGGGGAACATATCAGTCGAATGGGGCGCTGCAATCCTTAAATTCTACGCCCGGATCGGAGGGGGTGATCGCCACGATTGAGCTGAATGATAATGTGGATGTGAACGCTCTGCCTGATGGGATTTATGCGCAGGTCGCGGTTTATTCTGATCACTTCACCCATGTGTCAGTGATGCGTAAGGTTCTGCTGCGTATGACCAGTTGGGTGCATTATCTGTATCTCGATCACTAGGCGCAGGCTATTTTGCTTACCATTTTGAACCTGGTACCCTAATTCGCTTACTCAGGTTGCTGTTCCAGCGCCTGAGTAAGTTGCTGGCGGATCTCTGCCAACATCTCATCAAGAATAAACTGTACCCGCCATGGCTGATATTCACGTTTGCGGAAAATCACCACCAAATCCAGCCACCATTCATGTTGTTCTGAGAAACATGGAACCAGCGACCCGGATTCAACATCTTTTTGCACACTCGCATTTGGCGCAAAAACAATGCCCAGATGGTTACGTGCCAGCGCCAGTGCAGATTGTGTATTGTCGCAGACATAATTTCCGGTTACCCGATAATCGTGCATCTCCTTGCCTCCGGCAGAAGTGAAACGCCAGATATTAGCCTCATCTATCATCATGGAATCAATCAGGATACAGGAATGTTCTTCCAGTTCATCAGGGCTACTAATAGGATGTGCTTTGATATACTCAGGGCTGGCAAAAGCCGTCACCGCATATTTGGTAATGAAACTGGCAACCAGAGATTCATCTTTAGGATGGGCATAGGTGATTAAAATATCACAATCTTCAGGGAAGTCGACACCTTCAAAAAATGCCTTTCGTTCCAGGTTACATGTTTTAAGTGAGAGGCTAATTCCACCGATATCCTGAATTTTTGCGATCACATGTTGCGATAAATAAGCAATTATGCCCGTCGGTGCATATACGGTTACCCGGCCACGTTTTTCGTGCTTATAATCAGCAATGAAATTATTGAGCTGATCGTTTCTGTCCAACATGTCATTGATGTAAGGAAGCAGCGCTGTACCAAACGGTGTGAGGGTGAGCTGTCGAGTGGTGCGATCAAATACCTTTAGTCCAACTTTGGATTCAAAATCAGCAAGGTACTTACTAACGTTGGCTTGTGCGATGCCGAGAACCGTAGCGGCATGACTGATGTTTTCACTGGCAGCAATTACCGAAATAATCTTCAGTTCCCGGTGTTTGAGTTGTAATTTGTTCATCGCCAAACCCAATATATATATGTTTGTATATATTACTATATAAATATGAATCTTGCACCGATGAAATTGTAAGCATTATTATGCACGCGTTTTGTATCTTATTTTAAAATGGAATGTGGGCATGTTAATTAAACGCAATATTGTGGCGCTATTCGCCTTTTCATTTATGGCGAGCGCAACTGCCGCAGAATTTTCTATTGGCGGCGGCGCTGTATATAACGAATCTCCTTATCGTGGATATAATGATAACGTTCACGCAGTACCGCTTGTCAGTTATGAAAGTGAATCATTTTATTTTAGGCAAACAACGTTAGGTTATATTCTTTCAAAAAATGAAAGTAATGAATTTAGCATTACTGCCTCGTACATGCCGCTTGAGTTTGATCCGGGTGATAACGACGATCAAGCGATGAAGCAACTGAACAAGCGTGACGCAACCGCGATGGCGGGTGCTGCATGGTATCACCATGAGAAATGGGGCAGCGTGAAAGTCTCCGCAGCAGCGGATGTGCTGGACAACAGCAACGGTTGGGTTGGCGAAATGTCTCTGTTTCGCCAAATGCCGATGGGCAAGCTGACGCTGACGCCGGCGATTGGCGTGCTCTACTATGACGAAAACTTCAACGAATATTACTACGGCATCTCTGGCAATGAATCCCGCCGTAGTGGGTTATCAAGCTACTCCCCTGGCGATAGCTGGACACCGTATGTTGGTCTGTCCGCTAAATACGCATTGACCAGCAATCTGACGCTGCTGGCCAGCGCCAACTATAGTGCGCTGCCAGATGATATTAAAAATAGCCCGATGGTTGACCGTGATGACAGCTTTACCTTTATGTCCGGTCTGACCTGGCGTTTCTGATTCTCACCCGTTTGTCCTCAGGGAGGAGGGCAATCTTTTCAATGTGATAGACCGGATAAGACCCGAAGCATCGTCATCCGGCTCATTTCCAATGAACTGGGCTTTACCGCTCGCGATTAGGCGGATCGCCATAGTTGTTCAGGCACCTGACAATATTTAACCGTTTCCCCTGTCCGATCAAGGCGTCAGGGGCAACCTCTCTGGCACTCTGTGGTTTTCACGCAGACGGAGGGAGCAATGAACACGTTTATTATGGCGGATGCGGCAAAATGTATTGGGTGTCGTACCTGCGAAGTTGCTTGCGTCGTCGCGCACCAGCAGAACCAGGACTGCGCGTCGGTCTCTTCCACTGCGTTTACCCCGCGCATCCGCGTGATCAAAGACGACGCCTTTACGACGGCAGTCGCCTGCCATCAATGCGAGGACGCTCCCTGTGCAAATGTCTGCCCGACGCACGCAATTCGTCGTGAACATGGGCATATCTTCGTTGAACAGACGCGTTGTATTGGCTGTAAAAGTTGTATGCTGGCCTGCCCGTTTGGGGCAATGAATGTCGTCGCCCGCTCGTCACGGGTGCAGGCGATAAAATGCGATTTATGCTGGCACCGTGATGCGGGACCCGCGTGTGTCGAAGCCTGCCCGACCAGCGCGTTGCAGTGTATTGATGCCGTCAGTATTCAGCGCCAGCGTCTGTGTTCACTACCACAGTAATTTGAGTCCCGACCTGTGGTTAGGTCGGGACTTGCGTTAGCCTTCCTGCCAGGCGCGTTCGATCTCTTCAGCCAGAATCTTCACTCCAGCTTCGATTTTCTCAGGTTCTGGCACGTAGTTCATCCGCATGCACTGATGCGTATGCGGCCAGGGTTTATCCAGACCAGGGAAGAAGTAATCACCGGGAACCATCAGCACGCCGCGCGCTTTCAGACGCTGATACAACAGTTCGGTGGTGATAGGCAAATCTTTGAACCATAACCACAGGAAAATCGCGCCCTCCGGTTTATGAATAAGGCACCGATCTTCAGATAAATAGCGGCGAATGATCGCAATCGTCTCCTGAACGCGCTGATAATAAAACGGCTTGATCACCGTCTCGGACAGGCGCAGAAGGTCGTTGCGCTTAATCATTTCGCACATGATTGCCGGACCCATTCCGCCAGGCGCGAGGCTGATAATGCCGTTCATGTTGGTGATGGCGGTGATGATTTTTTCATTCGCGATAATGATGCCGCAGCGGGAGCCTGGCAGACCCAGCTTGGAAAGGCTCATGCACAGCACAATGTTGGGGTTCCACAGCGGGCGCGCTTCGCTAAAGATGATGCCGGGGAACGGTACGCCATAGGCGTTATCAATCACCAGCGGGATCCCATGCTGGTTGGCCAGCCGGTCCAGCTTCATCAGCTCTTCATCGGTGATCACGTTGCCTGTCGGGTTTGTCGGACGTGACACGCAGATCATGCCCGTCTCTTCACCGATGTGCAGGTGTTCAAAATCAACGTGATACTTAAACTGACCTTCTGGTAACAGTTCGATGTTTGGACGCGCGGAGACAAAGAGATCCTCTTCCAGCCCGGAATCGGCATAGCCAATGTATTCCGGAGCTAACGGGAACAACACTTTTTGCGTTGTTCCGTCGGCGCGGCGTCCGGCGAACAGATTGAATAAGTAGAAAAATGCGCTCTGACTGCCATTTGTCAGTGCAATATTTTGTGGCTCGATATCCCAACCCTGCTTCTCACGTAGCAGTTTCGCCAGCTCAGTCAGCAGCTCGGTTTTACCTTGTGGACCATCGTAATTGCAAAGCGCATCAGTGACTTTGCCGTTTTCCAGCATATCTGCCAGCAGAGACTGAAAGTAATTTTGCATCTCTGGAATTTGCGCCGGATTGCCGCCACCGAGCATGATGGCGCCTGGAGTGCGTAAACCGTCGTTAAGGTCCTCCATCAGGCGTGTGATGCCTGAATGGCGGGTAAATTTGTCGCCAAAAAGTGAGAATGTCATAGCAGGTGGTCTGTCGAACTGAGTAGTAAAGTGGCTAACCATAGCGCTACCCATGGCAGGGTGCAAATCAGGGGTATCAGGCCGGATTGAGATTTTGTGCTACTGATTTTTATTTGGCTGGTTTTTAATGTTGAGTAAGGCTTCCCGCTGCGTGGACAGCGAGAAGCCTGCCGGGATCAGGGCTGACCGGCCCACACCACCATCACCTTATCGTCGCCATGCTCACGAATAAATCCGTATCCCTGCGTCAGCGGCAGCGTGATTTGTTTACCGGCGCCAATGGCGGGATGCCTGGCCCTGAACTGACTGATTCGCTGCCAGTGGGCGACGCTGGCGGCAGATTTCCCGGTCACATCCTGCCAGTTCATCTCTGAGCGCGTACCCTGTAATGGGTCTGAGCCGGTTGGGCCAAAGGGGCGGGCCGACTCGTCGCCATAAAAGAGTTGAACCGCGCCAGGTGCCAGCAGCAATAGCTCGGCGCCGTTGTCTCCACCTTCGCGGAACAGACGTGTATCGTGCGAGGAGAGATAGCTCAGGACGTTGAAGTTCTGCAATTTATCCGCCATCTGCTGCCAGGTGGGGTCCATATTTGCCAGACAATCGACGGCCTTTGCCGCCTGCTCCTGGTAGTCGAAATTGATCATCGCATCGAAGCCGTGACGGTAATAGTCGCTTTGCATCACACCGTGACCCCAGGCCTCGCCAGTCATCCAGAAGGGGTTATCATCCAGCGCTTTTTCCGGATTGGCTTTCTTCCATTCGACCAGCGCCGCGCTGGCTTGTGTTTTTAGCTGCTGCCAGGCGGGAAGCTCGACGTGTTTAGCGGTGTCGACCCGAAAGCCGTCAATCCCATAATCACGCACCCACTGACTGAGCCAGTGCGTCAGATAATCCCGGGGCGTGTAACCGGCGATGGCTTTGGCGTGCGTATCCGGCTTGTGCTGATAAAAGTTTGGCAGCCCGGAAGGCGTGGTGGATTCGGTTTTCAGATCGGGCAGGAAAGCCAGCGACATCGTCAGGTCGTCAAAGCCAGGATTGTCGTAATCGCCAATATCGGTGCGGATCCAGTTTTTTCCCCACCATTTTTCCCAACCAGCTTTATCGCTAAAGTTGATGTAATCATTGAAACTGTGCCAGCTTTGCCCGGCGGATGGCTGCCAGTCCGTCCAGCGTTCCCCGAGCGTTTTTTTCAGCTCATCGCCCGATAGGTACAGTGCCCCAAACTGATACTCCTGCATATCCGCCAGCGTGGCGTAGCCGGTATGGTTCATCACCACATCAAACAAGACACGGATGCCGCGCTGGTGTGCGCCATCAACCAGCGCGCGCAGGTCCGCTTCGTTTCCCATATTGGCGTCAAGCGTGGTCCAGTCTTGGGTGTAGTAGCCGTGGTAAGCGTAGTGGGGGAAGTCCCCTTTGGCGCCACCGCCGACCCAGCCGTGGATTTGCTCAAACGGCGCGCTGATCCACAGGGCGTTGACGCCTAACTGTTGCAGGTAGTCGAGTTTGCTGGCGAGCCCGCGCAAATCGCCACCGTGGAACGTGCCAATTTCCTGCATGCCGTCGTTGCGACGCCCATAACTGTGGTCGTTACTCGGATCGCCATTCACAAAGCGGTCCGTCAGGACGAAATACACCGTGGCGTTATGCCAGTCGAAAGCTGCGGGGGCATCGGTTTCCGCCCGTTCCAGTAGCAACAGCCCGTTACTGGTTGCGGCGGGCTGTAGGGTAATCGACCCGTTTTTTACCGTTGCCGTTTGCTGGCTGTAGAAATCACGCACCACGGCACCTTCCGGGAAGGTCTGGCTCACGTCCAGCGTTAATGGTGAACCGTCCCATTTCGGGCATTGGCGAATCTGGGTGGTGACGGTGTCCTTAGCACTTTTTACCAACAGCATCAGCGTTGGCGTACCGGAGCGGGTATCGATTTCCAGTATGTAATCGCCGTCTTTGAATAAACGCCACTGTGGCGGCGTGCCTTCACAAGGTTTTAGCGACAGCATCTGGTTGAGTTTTATCGCATCAGCAGGCTGCCAGCACTGTTGGTCAAAATTCAGGGTTAAAGGACGGGTACCCTTCGTCAACGCTGCATGGCTGACGAATTTACCCGTACCTTCCGCTTCGAAGGTGGGAAGTCCTTGAGACGTCCATGATGAGGCGATGGCAATGCCGGGCATTAGCGCCAGCGCAACGGCGGCAAGTTTCATAGTGCTGTCCTTGATGCTGCGATTTTCGCCAGTTTGCCAGCGAAATCAGGCCGGAAACTCCTCCTTTGAGTTGATTCCGCCAGGAGGAGAAGTGAGGGTGAGCGATCGCGCGCAAAAAATGAACTGATTTTGCGATAACCTCCACATTTTCTTCGAATTAATGGCACCCAGAACTGTTAATACGTGACATAGTTTCAGAATTGGACTATTCCTGTGGGTGCTCTTGACGGCTATTTTTGATATGATTTGAGATTCATCTCTCATTTTTGTGAAAAATATAAGGTGTTGGAATGTATAAATCCGACCAGGAGACCTAATGATATTGACTCCCATTCGACGATATGGGGCAATGATTCTTATGTTACTCACCGTTGCATTTTCGGGTGAGGTGCTGGCAAAGACACACACGGCGACAACGAGTCACAAGCCCCAGATAACCAAGGCAAGTAATAAACAGGTTAGCAGTAAACAAGAGTATTCTCGCAATAGTGCAAAGAGTAGTTCACTTCCTGATTTGCGAAAATACCCTTCCGGAACACCAAGGAAAAAAGCGTTTCTCCGGACGGTTATGCCTTATATTACCAGTCAAAATGCTGCCATTACGGCGGACCGTAACTGGCTGATTTCAAAACAGTACCAGAACCGCTGGTCACCGACTGAGCGTACGCGTATGAAAGACATCGCGAAGCGCTACAAGGTGAACTGGTCTGGTAACACGCGTAAAATTCCGTGGAATACGCTGCTTGAGCGTGTAGACATTATCCCGACCAGTATGGTGGCAACCATGGCTGCGGCAGAAAGCGGCTGGGGTACGTCGAAGCTGGCGCGTAGCAACAACAACCTGTTTGGCATGAAATGTGGCAAGGGTCGTTGTAACAATGCACCGGGTAAGGTGAAAGGCTACTCACAATTTGAATCAGTGAAAGAGTCGGTGAATGCTTACGTCATTAATTTGAATACGCATCCGGCCTACTCTTCCTTCCGTAAGTCACGTGCGCAGTTGCGTAAAGCCGATCAGGAAGTCACCGCCACCGCGATGATCCATAAACTTAAGGGTTATTCCACTAAGGGACAGAGTTATAACAACTATCTGTTTGCAATGTATCAGGACAACCAGCGTTTAATCGCCGCGCATATGTAATTTCGAGTGCCGGATGGCGACTTCGCCCTCCGGCTATCATCCTTATAGCAACACTTCACTGTTCACATCGCGATACTCTTTTGGCGTCGTGTCGTACTCTTTCTTGAATACCGAATAGAAATACTGCAGAGATGGGTAGCCGCACATCTGTGAAATTTCGTTGATTGAAAGCGTGGTAGAAATCAACAGGCTGCGCGCCTTTTCCAGCTTTTCGGCATGAATCACGGCGTGAATGGTCTCTCCGACCTCTTCTTTAAAGCGTTTCTCCAGATTCGAACGTGAAATCCCTACTGAGTCCAACACTTGATCAACCTTGATACCTTTGCAGGCATGGTTGCGAATGTAATGCATCGCCTGAATAACGGCAGGATCGGTAAGTGAACGATAATCTGTAGACTGACGCGCAACAACGCGTACAGGAGGAACCAGAATGCGCTGTAGGGGAATCTCTTCGTGAGCCAGCAGGCGGTGGAGTAGTTTGGCTGCCTGATACCCCATTTGTCTGGCCCCCTGAGCGACGGAGGACAAGGCGACTCGTGACAGGTAACGGGTCAGCTCTTCGTTATCGATACCAATGACGCACAGTTTTTCCGGTACCGGAATATGCAGATGTTCACAGGCCTGCAGAACGTGCCGCGCACGTGCGTCGGTGACGGCGATAATCCCGGTTTGTGGAGGTAAGGTTTGCAGCCAGTCCGCCAGCCTATTTTGCGCGTGCTGCCAGTTTTCTGGCGCGGTTTCCAGACCTTGATACACCACGCCGCGGTACTTCTCTTTGGCAACCAACTGGCAAAACGCATATTCACGTTCTGCGGCCCAGCGTTTACCGCTTGAAGCCGGAAGACCATAAAATGCAAACCGGTTAATCCCTTTCTCTTTCAGATGCAGGAAGGCGCTTTCTACCAGCGCGTGGTTGTCGGTGGCAATGTAATGTACTGGTGGATAATCTTGCTGCAGATGGTAGGAACCCCCAACGCCAATGATCGGAACATCCACATCGACAAGTAATTGCGCAATATCATCATCGTCATAATCGGCAATAACGCCGTCGCCTAACCACTCTTTAATGTTATCAATGCGAGCACGAAAATCTTCTTCTATGAAGATATCCCACTCCGATTGCGACGCTTGCAGATACTCGCCAACCCCTTCCACCACCTGACGGTCGTAGGCTTTATTGGCATTAAATAACAACGTAATACGATGACGTTTATAAAACATGGTTCTTTTCCCGCTGAATCATGTAGATAAGACAATGCCGGTTGCATTAACCGGCATTGAGATACACCCACTTCTTAAATTCAGGAACGACGTTTGGTTGCTGAGTCCATCCATACCGCCAACAACAATATCGCCCCTTTCACTATGTATTGCCAGAAGGTGGGGACGTCCATCATACTCATTCCATTATCGAGAGAAGCCATAATGAATGCGCCCATGACGGCGCCGGCAACACTCCCGACCCCTCCCGCCAGGCTGGTTCCCCCGATGACACATGCGGCAATGGCATCCAGTTCTGCAATGTTCCCTGCGGAAGGGGAACCTGCGCCAAGCCGGGAGCTAAGAATGAGCCCGGCAATGGCGACCATCAAACCATTAATAGCGAAGACGGCAAGTTTGGTGCGTTCAACGTTGATACCTGAAAGGCGGGCGGCTTCCAGGTTCCCGCCAATGGCGTAAATTCTCCGACCGAATGCAGTGCGCGTGGCCATAAACATCCCACCGAGCAGCAGCAGCGTCAGCAGCAGGACGGGCGTTGGAACACCACGATAATCGTTTAATAGCCAGATTGCCCCTAAGACGACAATGGCTGTGAATGCCTGGCGACCCACAGCCGACGTTGATGCGGGAGTGGCAAGGCCTAACGCCTGGCGACGCATACGGCCTCGCCATTGCCAGCCAACAAACGCCATTAAGCCGAGAGCACCGATGACAAAGCCTGTGCCATCAGACAAGTAGCTCTGACCAATCTGAGACATTGCTGCGCTGGTGGGTGATACGGTGGTGCCGTTGGTGATGCCAATCAGAATACCGCGGAAAGCCAGCATTCCCGCAAGGGTGACGATAAACGACGGAACCTTGCGGTAAGCAACCCACTATCCATTCCATGCCCCGAGGAGCAATCCCAGAGTCAAGGTCACGATCACCGTCAGCGGTAAAGGCCAGCCTAGCCAAACATCGCAGATCGCCGCTACGCCGCCCAACAATCCCATCATGGAACCGACAGAGAGATCGATTTCAGCGGAAATGATCACAAACACCATACCCACGGCAAGAATACCGGTAATCGCAGTCTGTCGAAGCAGGTTCGAGACATTACGTGCGCTCAGGTATGCGCCATCAGTGGTCCACGTGAAAAACAGCATAATCACGATAATCGCCGCAATCATGACGAAGACTTGCAAGTTAAGCGATTTTATTGCTGGGAAACCACCTGTGATAGAGGGAGAAAGTTTCGCTTCAGACGGATTGTTTTTCGACATGATGTTCGCTCCTTAATGCGGCTTCCATCACCTGCTCCTGAGTCAGGTTATGATTTACCAGGTTAGCTTTCAGTTTTCCTTCATGCATCACGAGGATGCGATCGCTTAGTCCGAGCACTTCAGGTAATTCAGAGGAGATGACAATCACGGCAATGCCTTCCTGGACGAGCTGGTTGATGAGTTTGTAGATTTCATATTTGGCACCGATATCAATACCCCTGGTGGGTTCATCAAGAATGAGAATCCGGGGATTTAACAGGAGGCAACGTGCGAGAATCGCTTTTTGCTGATTCCCTCCGCTCAGACGCCCGATCGCAAGGTCGGGGGACGATGTTTTTACTTTGAGCTGTTGAAGCGATTCCAGAATGCATTTTTGTTCAGCGGCATCATCAAGATGGCTCATGCCCCCGGTAAATTTATCGAGTGCAGCCAGCGTGATATTTTTCCCCACAGCCATCACCGGAACAATGCCATCTTTTTTTCTGTCTTCAGGCACCATGGCGATGCCATGAGCAATAGCTTGCTGGCAGTTATGGATATGCACCTGAGTGCCTTCAATAAAAATCTTTCCCTCCCAACGACCAGACCAGACGCCAAACAGACACTGTACGGCTTCGGTACGTCCTGCACCGACGAGTCCGGCAATGCCGAGAATTTCGCCCTGCTTGAGTGAGAAAGAAATGTCGTTGACGCGTTTTATATGGCGATTGACGGGATGCCAGGCTGTCAGATTCTCAACCCGTAAAATCTCTTCTCCCGTGGTATGAGGCTCGCTGGGGTAAAGTGCGGTGAGCTCACGACCAACCATCATGGTGATAATATCGTCTTCAGTCATGTTGGTCGCATCGCGTGTGCCGATGTGTTTACCGTCGCGAATAACGCAAATGGTATTCGAGATGGCCTTAACTTCATTCAATTTGTGTGAAATATAAATGCAGGCGATATCATGCTGTTGCAGGTCACGTATAATATTCAGCAGTATTGCAGTTTCCTGCTCGGTGAGGGAGGCCGTTGGTTCATCCAGAATAAGTAAGCGGACCTGCTTATTCAGCGCTTTTGCAATTTCTACCAGCTGTTGTTGCCCTAATCCTAAATCGCCCACGCGCGTATCTGGCGAAATAGACAAACTGACCTGATCGAGTAATTTTTGACAGCGTAACGTCATCATCTCGTAATCAAGAACGCCGTTACGGGTCATTTCGTTACCGAGGAAAATATTTTCCAGTATTGTTAACTCTTTCACCAGGGCTAATTCCTGGTGGATGATCGCAATACCCTTACGTTCGGTATCACGAATATGGCTGGCACGGATGGCTTCGCCAGCAAAAATGATCTCGCCTTCGTAGGTTCCATGCGGGTAAATTCCGCACAGAACTTTCATTAGCGTCGATTTACCCGAACCATTTTCACCGCATAATGAAATGATTTCGCCAGCATTGATCCTAAGGCTAACGTTATCAACCGCCTTCACTACGCCGAATGTCTTGGTAATGTTTTTCATTTCAAGAAGATATGGCATAACTGCTCCACATAAGCCAATAAGAGAACCCTGCGTGGACATTCACGTATATCCGTGGCGAATTTGACACCACGTTTTATTGCCCTCTGATTTGCAGAGGGCACATGGCTTACAGATCGCTTTTCTTGTGGAATCCGTCTTTAATGACGGTCTCGTTAATATTGTCTTTGTTAACATCAATAGGTGTGAGTAGTCGGGAAGGGACATCTTTCAGGCCATTATTCAGCGAAGTATCTGCTTTAGGCTGTTGATCATTTCCCAGTTCGACGGCGATTTCCGCAGCGGTATTTGCGAGCAATGTAATAGGTTTATAAACCGTCATGGTTTGAGTCCCGGCGACAATGCGCTTGATGCCTGCAAGGTCTGCATCTTGTCCGGAAATAGCGACTTTTCCTGATAATCCTTGCGCACTCAGCGCCTGAATCGCACCGCCAGCTGTGGCGTCATTTGAGGCAACTACTGCGTCAATTTTGTTATTGTTGGCGGTTAGCGCATTTTCCATAATCTTCAACGCATTCTCCGGTAACCAGCCGTCAACCCATTGATCGCCCACCACCTTAATTTTTCCGCTGTCGATATACGGTTTTAATACTTTCATTTGTCCAGCGCGGAACAGCTTCGCGTTGTTATCAACGGGTGAGCCACCCATCAGGAAATAATTCCCTTCGGGAACAATATTGACTAATGATTGAGCCTGTAATTCACCTACTTTTTCATTATCGAAAGAGATATAAAAATCGATGTCAGCATCATTGATCATGCGATCGTAAGCCAGCACCTTGATCCCTTCTTGTTTTGCTTCTTTGATAACATTGCTTAATACCTGGCCGTTGTAAGGGATTATCACAAGGACATCCACGCCCCGGTTTATCATGTTTTCAATCTGCGACATTTGGGTTTCTTCATTACCATTCGCCGATTGTACAAATACTTTCGCACCAAGCGATTCAGCTTTGTTGACGAAAATATCGCGATCTTTCTGCCAGCGTTCCAGGCGGAGATCATCAATCGCCATACCGATTTTTACTTCTTTGGCATGACCTGCGACACTGGTGAGTAAAAGGGATGTGCAAACAGCAAGTAAAATGTTCTTCATCTTCATAATCGTGATGCCTTTTGTAGGGGAGAAACAGCAGTAAAAGTAACAATCACAGCATAAGACGTAGCAGAGTTTTAACAGGTAACGGCGGGAAGGCAATTATAGATTTTTATCTTCCAATTACGTTTTTTGGTTTATTTCTTGATTTATGACCGGGATCGTATTTTAAATGATTCGTTACCTGGGTTGCATTTAAGTTTGATAAGTAACAATTTTTAAATTGTTCAGATTTTATTTTGAGAAGTAGCGCACACTTGTGAATTATCTCAATGGCAGTATGAAATAACATAATTGAGCAATAGGTGGGGAGTGCCCAATATTACGACATTATCCATCACCCGCCGCATTACCTGATTATGGAGTTCATTATGCCAGCCTATTTTGACCAGCTTGAGCGCGTTCGTTATGAAGGCACCAAATCAACTAATCCATTAGCATTTCGCCACTACAACTCTGATGAGTTAGTGTTAGGCAAGCGTATGGAAGATCACCTGCGGTTTGCTGCCTGCTACTGGCACACTTTCTGCTGGAATGGTGCAGATATGTTTGGTGTTGGTGCATTTAATCGCCCGTGGCAGCAGCCCGGTGAAGCGCTGGAATTAGCGAAGCGCAAGGCGGACGTGGCGTTCGAGTTTTTCCACAAACTGAACGTGCCCTACTACTGCTTCCATGACGTGGATGTCTCGCCGGAAGGCGCGTCGCTGAAAGAGTACAAAAACAATTTTGCGCAGATGGTTGATGTACTGGCGGCAAAACAGGAACAGAGCGGCGTGAAGCTACTGTGGGGAACGGCAAACTGCTTCACCAACCCACGTTACGGCGCGGGCGCGGCCACGAACCCGGATCCGGAAGTGTTCAGCTGGGCCGCCACTCAGGTGGTTACGGCTATGGATGCCACGCATAAATTAGGCGGTGAAAACTACGTTCTGTGGGGCGGTCGTGAAGGCTATGAAACGCTGCTGAATACCGATCTGCGGCAGGAACGTGAGCAAATTGGTCGCTTCATGCAACTGGTCGTGGAACACAAACACAAAACCGGTTTCCAGGGCACTTTGCTTATCGAGCCGAAGCCGCAGGAACCGACCAAGCACCAGTACGATTACGATGCGGCGACCGTATACGGATTCCTCAAGCAGTTCGGTCTGGAAAAAGAGATCAAACTGAATATCGAAGCCAACCACGCCACGCTGGCGGGTCACTCGTTCCATCACGAAATCGCCACCGCTATCGCACTGGGCCTGTTTGGCTCTGTCGATGCCAACCGTGGGGACGCGCAACTGGGCTGGGATACTGACCAGTTCCCGAACAGCGTAGAAGAGAATGCGTTGGTGATGTACGAAATCCTGAAAGCCGGCGGCTTCACCACCGGTGGCCTGAACTTCGATGCCAAGGTTCGTCGTCAGAGTACCGATAAATACGATCTGTTCTATGGTCATATTGGCGCGATGGATACCATGGCGCTGTCGCTGAAAATTGCGGCGCGTATGATTGAAGACGGTGGTCTGGATCAGCGCGTGGCTAAACGTTATGCCGGTTGGAATGGTGAGCTGGGCCAGCAAATTCTGAAAGGGCAGATGACGCTGACGGAAATTGCGCAGTACGCTGAACAACACAACCTGGCGCCAGTGCACCAGAGCGGTCATCAGGAATTGCTGGAAAATCTGGTGAACCATTATTTGTTCGACAAATAACGGGTCTCTGAGCATGTCCGTAAGCCCGGTCAGCTCGCGCGACCGGGCCTTTCTTTAAGGAACGATGCCCTATGTATATCGGGATAGATCTTGGCACATCAGGCGTAAAGGCCATTCTGCTCAATGAGCAGGGCGATGTGGTCGCTTCGCAAACAGAGAAACTCACCGTTTCGCGCCCGCACCCGTTATGGTCAGAACAAGACCCAGAACAGTGGTGGCTGGCAACGGATCGCGCTGTGAAAGCCCTGGGTCGGCAGCATTCACTTCGCGAGGTGAAAGCGTTGGGAATTGCCGGACAGATGCACGGCGCGACGCTACTGGATGCACAACAGAAGGTATTACGCCCGGCTATCCTGTGGAACGATGGTCGCTGCGCCGAAGAGTGCGTCATGCTGGAGAGCCTGGTTCCGCAGTCTCGTGCCATCACCGGCAACCTGATGATGCCTGGCTTTACCGCGCCAAAGCTGCTGTGGGTACAGCGCCACGAACCGGAGATTTTTAGCCGGGTTGATAAAGTCCTGCTGCCGAAAGATTACCTGCGCCTGCGTATGACCGGCGATTTCGCCAGCGATATGTCTGATGCGGCTGGTACCCTGTGGCTGGATGTTGCGAAGCGTGACTGGAGTGATGTCATGCTGGAAGCCTGTAAGCTGACTCGTGCGCATATGCCTGCGCTCTATGAAGGCAGTGAGATTACCGGAACATTGTTGCCAGCAGTCGCCAGGGCCTGGGGAATGCAGGAGGTTGCGGTGGTCGCCGGAGGTGGGGATAACGCAGCGGGGGCGGTTGGCGTGGGCATGATGAATGCCGGTCAGGCGATGCTATCGCTGGGTACTTCCGGGGTCTATTTTGCGGTCAGCGACGGCTTTCTCAGCAAACCGGAAAGCGCGGTCCATAGCTTTTGCCATGCCTTGCCTGAACGATGGCACCTGATGTCCGTGATGCTAAGTGCGTCATCCTGCCTGGACTGGGCGGCAAAATTAACCGGACTGGCGAGCGTTCCTGCGTTGATTGCCGCAGCGCAACAGGCGGATGAACACGCTGAGCCGGTCTGGTTTTTACCCTATCTGTCCGGTGAACGTACGCCGCACAACAACCCGCAGGCGAAGGGCGTATTTTTCGGTCTGACGCATCAGCATGGTCCGGCGGAGCTGGCTCAGGCGGTGCTGGAAGGCGTTGGTTTTGCATTGGCTGAGGGTATGGACGTGGTACACGCCTGCGGCGTGCAGCCCTCCAGCATTACGCTGATTGGCGGCGGGGCGCGCAGCGAATACTGGCGTCAGATGCTGTCTGACATCAGCGGATTGCAGTTGGATTACCGTACCGGCGGCGATGTTGGTCCTGCTCTCGGTGCGGCGCGTCTGGCGCAAATTGCCATTAATCCGCAGCAGCCATTATCAGACCTTCTACCTCAGCTTACGCTGGAGCAGGCGCATTATCCTGATGCCGAGCGCCATGCCCTTTACCAACAGCGTCGGGAAACCTTCCGCCGAATCTATCAGCAATTACACCCGCTGATGTCCTGACCCTAAATCCCCTCTGGTAAACAGAGGGGATTTATCAAATATATATTTCAATCTAATTAATAATTAGCGCGCATGAATTTATTCTGAAAGTCCGGCGTAGTGACCTTTTCTGTGTTGTCTTTAGCGGGTTATTCATATTGTATCCATGATGGATAAGGAGGTCCCAATGAAGACGACAAGGCTGTTGCCATGGATATTATTCTTCTCTGGTGCATTGATTTACGTTATTGGCTTATGGCGGGCATGCCCTTTATTGAGTAGTAAAGGCTATTTTTTCGCCGTGCTGATGACGGGAATGTTTGTGACGTACGTTTATCAGCGTGCAGATAATCTCAATCAGAACGATGAACACTTCGCCTCTGTATGTCAGATGGTGGCGCTCATCACGGTAGGGGTGCTGTTGGTGGGCGTATTGAATGTCCCATTATCACCCCTCGAAAAGGGGCTGTTCCCGGTGGCATTCATCGTATGTTTACTGGGGCAAGTTTTACTCATGCGTTCAGCAGAATAGTTATCTAAAGGACCGGAACTCTAAATGGAAAACAGGACATCAACTTATTCACCGGCATTTAGTATTGTGTCATGGGTCGCGCTTCTCGGCGGCATTGTGGTTTATCTGCTGGGGTTGTGGAATGCCGATATGCAGTTGAACGAAAAGGGGTATTACTTTGCTGTTTTGGTGCTTGGTTTGTTTTCTGCTGCGTCGTATCAAAAGACGGTACGGGATAAATATGAGGGGATCCCGACTACGCCGATTTACTACATAACCTGTCTTGCCGCGTTTATTATTGCGGTTGCATTGTTGGTTATCGGTTTGTGGAATGCCACGCTGCTGCTAAACGAGAAAGGGTTTTACGGCCTGGCCTTCTTTTTGAGCCTGTTTGGTACCGTTGCGGTGCAGAAAAATATCCGTGATAGTGGCTTTGAGCATCCAAAAGAAACGCTGGCAGTCGCAGACGATTTTACGGAGTGATCGTATGCCCTCGATGGTTACCGATCGAGGGCTTTTATTGTTAGCTCACCAGTCTGCGCGTATCGATGCGCTGTAACAATGCAGACAACAGTAAACTTCCCGCCAGCGTGGCGCTAAAAATCCACAGCATATCCAGCGGCGGCCAGTTTTTGAGTTCTACACCGTTGGTGCGTAGCGCGTGAATGATCAGCGCATGAAAGCCATAAATACCCAGGGAGTGGCGGGAAATAAGGCCCAGTACCGGCAGAGTGCGCGTACTGAGCGTATTTTTGACCAGCGTCAGGAGGGAGGCAGCACAAATAAACACCGCCGGGCCGCAATAGAGATACCAGGTATCGGCAAAATTGCCTCGCCAACGCAGTTCATGCAACGTGCCTCGAGAAATAATAAACACTGCGGTGATAAACAACGCCGCACAGAGCCAGGTAAGCGCGCGCTTGTGCGTATCCATCATACCAATCGCTCGGCCTAGCATACCGTACACGATGTAGTAGAACGTGTCGCCACTGATGTACAGGTTGATGGGAAGCCACTCAAAACCGCCAATTTTTTGTGAGACGGTATTGGGATTGGCAATCACCCCAATCACCACCATAAGCGCCAGCAGCATCTTGCCGCTGATATTTTTTACCTGTATCAGCGGGGAAACCAGGTAGATTACGGCGATCGCGAAGAAAAACCACAGGTGATAGAACACCGGCTTTTGCAGCAGGTTTTTCAGCGACAGCTCAGCGTTGATCGAGGTAAACAGCAGGATGTAGGCCAGCGCCACGCTGCTGTAAAACAGGATGCAGAGCGCAATGCGCATGAAATGGCGCGGTTTGGCGCTGCGCTCGCCAAAAAACAGATAGCCCGAAATCATAAAGAACAACGGGACGCTGACGCGAGAAGCTGAATTGAGCACATTGGCCAGATCCCAATTCAATGGGCTGACGCTTTGCGCATTGGTGATGTACCAGGTCGTGGTGTGGATCATCACAACCATGAGACAGGCTATCCCGCGCAGGTTATCAATCCAGAATATTTTGGGCTGCATCAGTTCCTCTGTATCCATTAAAAAAAGTCTGACCGAAAATTTGCGAGCGTAGCTCACTGGAAAAATCCGAGTTCTTACGCTAAAGCTTGAGATGGTCTGATGAGATTCTCAAAATAGCATCCGTTTCCAGACACTTAATAATAAGACTGACCAGCAAACCAGGCGGTAATAAAATGATGATGAAGTATTTCTTTTCCGCGATCGTTACCCTTTTACTGGTTGCGTGCGCCGACACCCAGCCGCCTGCACCCGCGCAGAAGGCGCAAAAGATCAAAGTCAGTGCAACACGTTCGCTGGATATGGAGTCACTATGTAAAAATGAGGCGGCACAAATCTACAACACTGGAGTGCAGAAAATTGATATCTCCGGTCTGGAACAATTCCAGGGCAGCTATGAGATGCGTGGTTCTACCTTCCGTAAAGAGAGTTTTGTTTGCTCTTTTGATGCAGACGGGCAGTTTTTACACCTTTCCATGCGCTAAGTTCCCCCTTTTTCCCGTTTCGTACTGTATATCTTGCAGCCAGCGGGTATACTGACCGCTTCCTTTAAATCCACACGTATCCAGCACGAAATAATATGCAAAAGTTTGATACCAGGACCTTCCAGGGCTTGATCCTGACCTTACAGGATTACTGGGCTCGCCAGGGCTGCACCATCGTTCAACCATTGGACATGGAAGTCGGCGCGGGGACATCTCACCCAATGACCTGCCTGCGGGCGCTGGGGCCGGAACCGATGGCGACTGCTTATGTGCAGCCTTCTCGTCGTCCGACCGACGGCCGCTATGGCGAAAACCCGAACCGCTTACAGCACTACTATCAGTTCCAGGTAGTGATTAAGCCGTCTCCGGACAACATTCAGGAGCTGTACCTGGGTTCTCTGAAAGAGCTGGGTATGGACCCGACCATTCACGATATCCGTTTCGTGGAAGATAACTGGGAAAACCCGACGCTGGGTGCCTGGGGTCTGGGTTGGGAAGTGTGGCTGAACGGCATGGAAGTCACGCAGTTCACCTACTTCCAGCAGGTTGGTGGTCTGGAATGTAAACCAGTGACCGGGGAAATTACCTACGGTCTGGAACGTCTGGCCATGTACATTCAGGGCGTAGACAGCGTTTACGACCTGGTCTGGAGCGACGGCCCGCTGGGTAAAACCACTTACGGCGACGTGTTCCATCAGAACGAAGTGGAGCAATCCACCTACAACTTCGAATACGCCGACGTGGACTTCCTGTTCACCTGCTTCGAGCAGTACGAGAAAGAAGCGCAGCAGTTGCTGGCGCTGGAAAATCCGCTGCCGCTGCCTGCGTATGAACGTATTCTGAAAGCCGCCCATAGCTTCAACCTGCTGGATGCGCGTAAAGCCATCTCCGTCACCGAGCGTCAGCGCTATATCCTGCGTATTCGCACCCTGACCAAAGCAGTGGCAGAAGCTTACTACGCTTCCCGTGAAGCCCTTGGCTTCCCGATGTGCAACAAAGACAAATAAGAGGCGGCCATGTCTGAGAAAACTTTTCTGGTGGAAATCGGCACTGAAGAGCTGCCACCAAAAGCACTGCGCAGCTTGGCTGAGTCCTTTGCTGCGAACTTTACCGCGGAGCTGGATAATGCTGGCATCGCGCACGGCAACGTGGAGTGGTTCGCCGCGCCGCGTCGTCTGGCGTTGAAAGTCGCTGCCCTGGCTGAAGCACAACCCGACCGTGAAGTAGAAAAACGCGGCCCGGCTATCGCCCAGGCGTTTGACGCCGAAGGTAAACCGAGCAAAGCGGCTGAAGGTTGGGCGCGTGGCTGTGGCATCACGGTTGATCAGGCTGAGCGTCTGACCACCGACAAAGGCGAGTGGCTGCTGTATCGCGCGCATGTGAAAGGCGAAAGCGCTGAAGCGTTGCTGCCGAATATGATCGCCACCTCACTGGCTAAGCTGCCGATCCCGAAACTGATGCGCTGGGGCGCGTCTGACGTTCACTTCGTGCGTCCGGTTCACACCGTGACGCTGCTGCTGGGCGATAAAGTTATTCCGGCAACTATTCTGGGTATTCAGTCCGATCGCGTGATCCGCGGGCATCGCTTTATGGGCGAGCCGGAGTTCACCATCGATAATGCCGATCAGTACCCAGAAATTCTGCGTGAGCGCGGCAAAGTGATTGCGGATTACGCTGAGCGTAAAGCCAAAATCAAAGCTGATGCCGAAGACGCGGCGCGTAAAATTGGCGGCAACGCCGATCTGAGTGAAAGCCTGCTGGAAGAAGTCACCTCGCTGGTGGAATGGCCGGTCGTGCTGACCGCGAAGTTCGAAGAGAAATTCCTCGCTGTTCCGTCCGAAGCGCTGGTACACACCATGAAAGGTGACCAGAAGTACTTCCCGGTATACGCGAACGACGGCAAACTGCTGCCGAACTTTATCTTCGTTGCCAACATCGAATCCAAAGACCCGCAGCAAATCATCTCCGGTAACGAGAAGGTGGTTCGTCCGCGTCTGGCGGATGCCGAATTCTTCTTCAATACTGACCGTAAAAAACGTCTGGAAGACCATCTGCCGCGTCTGCAAACCGTGCTGTTCCAACAGCAACTGGGTACGCTGCGCGACAAAACTGACCGTATCCAGGCGCTGGCGGGCTGGATTGCTGGTCAAATTGGCGCTGACGTTAACCACGCAACGCGTGCTGGCCTGCTGTCCAAGTGTGACCTGATGACCAACATGGTCTTCGAGTTCACCGATACCCAGGGCGTGATGGGCATGCACTACGCGCGTCACGATGGTGAAGCGGAAGATGTCGCTGTGGCGCTGAACGAGCAGTATCAGCCGCGTTTTGCCGGTGATGACCTGCCGTCTAACCCGGTTGCCTGTGCCGTGGCGATTGCCGATAAGATGGACACACTGGCGGGTATCTTCGGTATCGGTCAGCATCCGAAAGGCGACAAAGACCCGTTTGCGCTGCGTCGTGCCGCGCTGGGCGTACTGCGTATCATCGTTGAGAAGAACCTGAATCTGGATCTACAAACGTTGACCGAAGAAGCGGTTCGTCTGTATGGCGACAAGCTGACTAACGCCAACGTGGTGGATGATGTGATCGACTTTATGCTCGGTCGATTCCGCGCCTGGTATCAGGATGAAGGTTACACCGTCGATACCATTCAGGCAGTACTGGCGCGTCGTCCGACTCGTCCGGCTGATTTCGACGCACGTATGAAGGCGGTTTCGCACTTCCGTACGCTGGAAGCCGCGTCCGCGCTGGCTGCAGCGAACAAGCGTGTATCGAACATCCTGGCGAAGTCTGAAGAGACGCTGAATGACCGTGTAAATTCGGCAACGCTGAAAGAGCCGGAAGAAATTGCGCTGGCGCTGCAGGTTGTGGTGCTGCGCGATAAGCTGGAGCCTGTCTTTGCAGCTGGTCGTTACCAGGAAGCGCTGGTTGAGTTGGCGGAACTGCGTGAACCGGTTGATGCGTTCTTCGAGAAAGTGATGGTCAACGTGGAAGATAAAGATCTGCGTATTAACCGTCTGTCTATGCTCGCAAAACTGCGCGAACTGTTCCTGCGCGTAGCGGATATTTCTCTGCTGCAGTAACGCTCCTGAGCTGACTTTGAAAAGCCGGATAAGCATTGTGCCATCCGGCTTTTTTGTATGTTGTTAGCGCAGCTGTAATTTTGTCAGACAGGTCTGGCTGTCTTCCATCGTCTTGATGGGATACTCTGCCGTTTTACCGTTGTAACTTACCGCGATTGTGCCTGCCATATTGCGCGGTAGCCATACCCCGACGAAGCCATTTCGACCACTCTTCATCACTTTTTGTACCATCACCTCACCCTTGTTATCCGTCACTTTGACATTGAATGCCTTCTCCGGCATTTCGCCCTGGCAGCCAGAAAGGCTGTGGTTGAAGCAAGGATGTGTTTGCCATTCATAGGGGGCAAATGACAGATAGAACTTGTCACCGAGCGGTAGGGTATAAATCTGATCGCCCGAAGAGAGCTTCAGTTCGGTACTGGTGATAGATGCTGAGTACGGCAGCGGGCGGTTCTGTGGCGACTGGTCAATGGTCTCGACGATTTGCTCGACGGATTTACCGCTGAGCCCGTGTTCCGCCAGAAAAGCAGCTTCCGGAGTTGCTGCGAACGCGCTACCGGTTGTGAGCAAACCTAAAACCAGCAGCAGTGAGGATTTCGACATAACTTCAATTCCTTGTGAATATTGTGGAATACAGACTGGCTCACTATAAAGCTTGCCCTTAGGGAAAGGTCAAAGGGAGGACGGGTAAAGTAATGCAAAGAAGCGTTTGGGCGGGGAGTCTTGCGAAGTACAGATAAAAAAAATCCCCGCCGTTTGGCAGGGATTCAGAATTTTGAGCTTTTTAAGCTTACAGGCTGGTTACGTTGCCAGCTGCCGGGCCTTTAGCGCCGCTTTCGATGGTGAAGGAAACTTTCTGACCTTCGTCCAGAGATTTGTAGCCATCGTTCTGGATAGCAGAGAAGTGTACGAACACGTCTTTAGAGCCATCGTCAGGAGTGATGAAGCCGAAACCTTTGTCAGCGTTGAACCATTTTACGATACCAGTCATTTTACCGGACATAGTGTATTACCTTTTAAAAAATAAGTGTGCCTTTCGGCGATATGGCGTGCTTTACAGATTTTTTAACAGTAAAGGAAATGCTCACTACGAAGGGTATCAACGATAACTCTTGAAGGGACTTGCCTTACTAACTGCTGTAATGGTCTGTACGTCAAACCGTTGAGGGCATTAACTCATTTTACGCATGTGGATGCAACTACTATTTTCTTTTTTGTGGATAACCCCCTTAAGGGAACGGCCCTTTTACAGGACCGTTCATAAGTAAAATTGAAAAATAGTTCAATCCATCAGTTGCTTACTTAATCTTGGGTCTGCCTGAATCAGGCGCATTAACTTCAATTCGGTATTGGAAGGCTTTACGCGTTTAGACTCCCATTCATGAACCGTCGCGACCGTCACGCCCATCACTCGGGCAAAATCATCTGTTTTTAAACCTGTCCCTCGTCGTAGCTGTTCAAATTCGGTGAAAGGGTTGGTTTTTTGCGTCAGAGTAACCGTCTGCGATACATCTTTAAAAACAATCTGCTCCAGACTGCTCAGCAGTTCAAACATAGGATCTTTGTATTCCATTGAGAACTCCTACAAATCACACAGCGGGATCGTGAATTTCATCGAAGCTCATTAAGAGTAGTCGGAAAAAATGAAGCCGGATTTTAGGTTTGCGTGATGGATTCGTTTCAGCGGATCGGGGTCGACAATCTTTTGCAGGCTAACGAACTGATAAAGGTCGGGATCTGCGAACGATCGATCCCAATTGTAAAGATGACTAAAATATGACGTCGTGTGGTAAATGGCGCATTGTTTAGCAAAACGATGGGTGGCGGGAGCGGTTATTTTCCCCCACAAGATTACGCGGAAAGGGTATCTTGCGGGGCTGACCTGGACTATCCTTGTCAACGTCAGGCACGCGGGTGTCGTTGTGCGCATTTTTGGGTGAAAGGAGTATTAAAATGGCGACAGGTAAGTCCTGCTCTCGCTGGTTTGCGCCTGTTTTGGCGCTCTTAATGGTAGTTGGCCTGAGTGGGTGTTTTGATAAAGAAGGCGATCAACGCAAAGCGTTTATCGATTTTCTGCAGAATACTGCAATGCGTAGCGGAGAGCGTTTACCAACGCTGACCGCCGATCAGAAAAAACAGTTTGGCCCGTTTGTGTCCGATTACGCGATTCTGTATGGCTATTCGCAGCAGGTTAATCAGGCAATGGACTCCGGTCTGCGCCCGGTGGTTGATAGCGTAAATGCGATTCGTGTTCCTCAGGATTATGTGACTCAGCGTGAACCGCTGCGTCAGGCAAATGGTGCGTTGGGCGTATTAGGGCAACAGTTGCAGAATGCGAAACTGCAGGCAGATGCTGCGCATGGCGCGCTGAAGCAGGGCGAGGATCTGAAGCCGGTCTTTGACCAGGTCTACAATAAAGTCGTCACTGTACCTTCAGAGGCGCTACAGCCGCTGATCCCTGCCGCGCAAATCTTCACGCAGCAGTTAGTACAGGTCGGTGATTTTGTGGCACAGCAGGATACGCAGGTGAGCTTTGTCGCTAACGGTATCCAGTTCCCAACTTCACAGCAGGCAAGTCAGTACAACACGCTGATTGGCCCGTTGGCCTCTCAGCATCAGGCATTTAATCAGGCCTGGACTGCGGCGGTGAATGCCGCTCAGTAATGAAGGCGATGTAATACATAAAAGGCCGGGTAAGCGTAAGCGCTACCCGGCCTTTTGTTTATGGCGCGACCTGCGGGTTCACGCAATTCTTCTCAACGCGTCCTTGCAGCGCATCGATTAAGTTATCCACCGCACAGGCCGCCATGTTATAGCGCGTTTCATGCGTCGCTGAACCTATGTGCGGCACGGCTACCACGTTTGGCAGCGCCAATAACGGTGAGTCTGCTGGTAATGGCTCCTGCTCAAACACATCCAGGCCTGCGGCATGAATTTTCCCGCTTTGCAGGGCGGCAATCAGCGCTTTTTCATCGACCACTGGCCCACGCCCGGCGTTAATGAAAATGGCGGAGGACTTCATTTTGGCAAACTGTTCGGTACTAAACAGATGATGCGTTTCTGCGGTTAACGGCAGGATCAGGCAGACAAAATCGGACTCCTGCAACAGTGTATCGAGGTCGCAGTAACGCGCGTTGAAGCGTTCTTCCGCCTCCTGGTGATGACGGCGCGCGTTATAAAGAATCGGCATGCTAAAACCAAAATGCGCGCGTTGCGCCAGCGCCAGACCAATACGGCCCATGCCGACAATCCCCAGCGTTTTGTGGTGTACATCCGTACCAAACCAGTCCGGCCCGATACTTTTGGTCCATTCGCCAATTTTCACCCGTTCAGCAACTTCTACCACGCGGCGAGCGGTGCTTAACACCAGCGCCATTACCGTATCGGCGACAGTTTCCGTCAGCACGGTTGGCGTGTGCATCAACAGCACCTTGCGCGCGTTGAGGGCATCGACGTCGAAGTTGTCATAGCCTACGGAAATCGTGGATGTCGCACGTAGCCTGGGCATTCTCTCCAGTAGGGCGGTATTGACGGCTTCACTGGAACCCAGCATACCTTCCGCGTTGGCAAAAGCCTCGGCGTGCTGTGCGACCGTTTCCGGGCGCAGGTTAGGCACATGAGTCACAGTAAAATGCTCTTCCAGGCGATGCAGTAAATCGTCAGGTAACGCTTTATAGAGAATAATGGACGGCTTCATGCGAATCTCCGTAAGTTAAAATTTAAGCGTGGCGTGCGCCAATAGGTAATTGCTGATTATTAGCAGGCTTAACAATTAAAGTTAGCCATACTGAGACAAAAAGCGCTACCCCCATAAAAATGTACGAGGCGGATGGGCTGCCGGTTGCGCCATTGAGGTAGCCGACAAACCATGAACCAAAGAATGAGCCTAGCGCGCCCATGCTGTTAATCAGCGCCATTGCACCCCCGGCGACGTTGCGCGGCAGCATTTCCGGGATGATGGCGAAGAAGGGGCCATATGGGGCGTACATTGCCGCACCCGCAATAACTAACAGCGTGTAAGAAATCCAGAAGTGGTCTGCACCCACGGCCCAGGAGCCGATAAAAGCGAAAGCGGCTATCAATAACAGCGGCCAGACAAACAGTTTACGGTTTTGCAGCTTATCGGAGGCCCAGGAGACGAGGATCATCGCCGCCGTCGCCGCCAGATAAGGTACGGATGACAGCCAGCCAACCTCTACCATGCCCAGATTTGCGCCGCCGTTGCGGATAATCGACGGTAGCCACAGGACAAAACCATAGACGCCAATACTCCAGGCGAAATACTGCATGCACAGCAGGATGACGTTACGTGAGCGGAAGGCCTCGCTATAGTTACGCACGGCTTTGATGCCTTGCTGCTCTTTTTCCAGTTGCGCCTGAAGGGCGGCTTTTTCAGATTCTGACAGCCAGCCGACCTGAGACGGTTTGTCTTTTACCAATACCCACCAGCAGAACGCCCAGATGATGGCCGGGAAGCCCTCGATGATAAACATTTCCCGCCAGCCCAGCGCCTGGATCAGATAACCGGAAACCACAGACATCCACAGGACGGTAACCGGGTTACCGAGGATCAGGAAAGTGTTAGCGCGCGAGCGCTCGGATTTCGTAAACCAGTTGCTGATATAAATCAGCATTGCGGGCATCACCGCGGCTTCAACGACGCCAAGAATAAAGCGGATGGCGGCAAGCATTGGAATATTGCTGACCATACCGGTTAACGACGCGCATGCGCCCCAGAGGATCAGACAGACAAAAATCAGTTTTCGTACGCTGCGCCGTTCTGCGTAAATCGCGCCTGGGATCTGAAAGAAGAAATAGCCGAGGAAAAACAGAGCGCCCAGCAGGGAAGAGATCCCTTTGGTAATGCCGAGGTCCTCGTTGATACCGGCGGCGGAGGCGAAGCTGAAGTTCGCACGGTCAAGGTACGCCAGGCTATACGTGATAAACACGATTGGCATAATGTACCACCAGCGTTTTGCTGCATTAGTTGAGCTATTCATAGACTGCCCTCTGGTTATGCTGATACGCCGCCTCTGTATGTAGGGTACAGAGACAGAGTTGGCCGGGAGTTTATTCCCCTAATTGTTCACGTGTGGGTAATCCTTCGCTGTCGCCCTGAACCTGAATGGCCAGTGCGCCGATTTTATTGCCGCGGGTCACCGCCTGATGCAGCGAACGGCCTTCCAGCAGGGCGCTGATAACGCCCACGGCAAAGCCATCGCCTGCGCCGACCGTATCGACCACGTTGTCGACTTTTACCGGTGCAACGCAACCTTGTTCACCGCTGGCTGTTTTGTACCAGGCACCATCAGCCCCGGTTTTGATGATCACGGCCTTCACTCCGTGACGCAGATAAAAGTCGGCGATGGCTTCAGGCGTCTGTTGGCCGGTTAAAATCATCCCCTCTTTTAATCCAGGTAAAACCCAGTCAGCCTGGAATGCCAGCCGGTTCAGTTTTTCCACCATTTCGGCTTCGCTTTTCCACAGTACCGGACGCAAATTTGGGTCGAACGAGATGGTCTTCCCCTGGGCTTTCAGCGTGCGGGCGGTGTGCGCCAGTAGTTCATAGGAACTGGCAGAAAGCGCCGCCGCCACGCCGCTCAGGTGCAAGTGGCGCGCGCTGGCGAAATAGTCCTCGTGATAATCCTCAACGCTGAGGTGGCTGGCGGCGGACCCTTTGCGGAAATACTCCACAATGGGATCGGTTCCATTTTCGACCTTAGATTTAAGCTGAAAGCCGGTAGCGTAACGCCCGTCCTGGGTAACTCCCTGCGCATCTATCCCTTCTTTTTCCAGCGACTTAACGATAAAACGACCAAAACTGTCGTTGCCTACGCGGCTCACCCAGCCGACCTTCAGGCCCAGACGAGCAAGACCGGTCGCCACGTTGAGTTCAGCGCCTGCAACGCGCTTGATAAACTGCTCTACATCCGTCAGTTCGCCGGTTTGCGTGGCGACAAACATCGCCATCGCTTCACCAATAGTGACCGCATCCAGTGAATTTTTCATGTGTTACTCCTCGCGTAACAGCTCGACGTAGTGGCGGGTAACCGCCGTCAAATCCTGCCCTTCCAGGGGGAACTCAATACCGCGCGGAACATCGTTGGGCAGCGTTTTTAACAGCGCCAGCCAGCGTGAATCTGCTTCATCAGGCGGTACGGCACGGTAGCTATCGCGATGCGTAACTGCGGCTTTGACATGGATATATCCGACGGTTGGCGCCAGGTTCTGCGCGGCCTGTTCCGGGGAGTCGCCAACCCACAGCCAGTTGCCCATATCGAAAGTCAGAGATATCGGCAGGTTTTGCGTCTGACAGGCTTCATTAAAGCGTTGCATCGGCTGCAGGCGTCCGCAGGCGGTCTGATCGTTTTCCACAACCAGCTCCATGCCGCTGTTGTCCAGCCATTCACGTAAATCGTCGAACTGTTCGGTATGGGAAAAATGACCGAGAGAGACTTTTAACCACAGTGCCTGTAGGGCCTGCGCTTCTTCGAGAAGCTGCGGAAGTCGGGGATTCAGGTTCCCATCGTCAAGGAATAACGGTTCAGGCGCTGAATAACAGGCCAGCAGGCCGAAGAGTTCGATTGCAGAGGCCATTGTGGACAGCGTTTTCAGCTCGGCGTCGGTTAATAACTCGCGGCGGATTTCGACGCCGTCAGCACCGGCTTCGGCAATGATGGGCAACATTGCCGTTTGCCCGCCTGCGGCCTGCACCTGGTCGTAGCCGTAGGCGGCGGTAACCACCATAATTTTTCTTTTCATGGAAACTCCAGACTAGCATTCTTGTTATAACGCTAGATGGAACCGGTTCCAAAGAAAAGCTCATGATGTCGAATTTATGATCACCATCACGAAGGAAATTTAACGGGCGGTTGAGCCGCGTACGATCAGCTCGCCGGAGAATACCTGTTCCTGAATGGCAGCAGAGCCGCCATCAATTCGGCGTACAACCTGCTCAACGGCGGTGTAGCCAATCTGCCATGTGGGTTGTTTCAACGTGGTAATACCGACGCCCGCCAGCTCCGCCCATTCAAGTTCGTCAAAACCGAGCAGGCCGATATCGCTGCCCCAGTTAAGGCCAATGCGCTTCAGGGCGCGGGCAACCTGCAGCGTGAGAGCGCCGTTGGCAGAGATAACGGCTTTGCGCATCCCCCGATGCTGCTGGTGAAACTGGCGCAGCGTGTCATCCAGTTGCGTATTGTCCGTTAGCGGGACTTCGGCATTTTGCGCGATAACGCCGGGGTACTGTGCGAGCGTGGCGCGAAAAGCGCTCAGGCGTTCGCGGCGGGTATTCACCATGCCCAGCGGTTCGCTGAGGAACAGGATGGCTTCAAAACCTTGCTCGACCAGATGTTCAGTGGCAACCGTTGCCGCCTGGGTGTTATCCAGCCCGACCATATCACAGGCGAAATCGGGAATTTTACGGTCAATCAGTACCATAGGTAGCGCAGACTGTTGCAGGCGGTTCAGCCCCTCTTCGCGCATTCCAACGGCGTTGACCACAATCCCTTCGACTTGGTAGCTGCGCAGCAGGTCGAGATAATGCAGCTCCTGATCCACTTCGTTGTTGGTGTTACACACCAGCGGGGTAAAGCCCTTATCGCGACAGGCGGCTTCAATACCGCTTAACACGTTGACGGAGTAGGGATTAGTAATATCGGCGATGATCAGGCCAATCAGGCGGGTACGACCGTGTTTCAGGCCTCTTGCCATCAGGCTGGGACGGTAGTCGAGATCGGCAATGGCTTGTTCAATGCGGGCCAGTAGCGCGTCGGAAAGCAGGTGCTTTTCACCGTTGAGGTAGCGTGAAATGCTGGTCTTGCCGGTTTTTGCGGCTTTCGCCACATCGCTGATGGTTGCCCGTGTTGATTTGCTCATCGCTGATTTCCCTAAATTTGGTGACAACACCTTAACGCGAAAATCAACGATGGCAAGTGCTTCATGCCGGATAAGACGCTGCCATTATCCGGCACAAAACGTTACTGGAGCGGGCTTAAGGTGATCTCTACGCGGCGGTTTTGTGCTTTACCTTCCGCCGTGCTGTTACTGGCGATCGGGTTTGCCGGGCCCATACCCTGAGTGCGGATACGGTTAGCGGCGACGCCTTGAGTGATTAAGGCGCTGGCCACGGAGTCCGCGCGCTGTTGCGACAGGCGCATATTCAGATCCTGACTGCCGGTGCTGTCGGTGAAGCCGAGCACGTTGACGGCGGTTTTATTGTACTCTTTCAGTACCATTGCCACGCCGGTCAGGGTGTTGGCACCCGCAGGTTTCAGGTTGCTGCTGTTGCTGTCGAAGGTGACGTTATTTGGCATATTCAGGATGATGTTATCGCCACTGCGCGTCACGCTGACGCCCGTTCCCTGCATTTTGTCGCGCAGTTTTGCTTCCTGCACGTCCATGTAATAGCCGACACCGCCGCCAACGGCCGCGCCAGCCGCCGCACCAATCAGAGCGCCTTTGCCGCGATCTTTCTTCGAAGAAGAGAGTGCGCCAATACCCGCGCCGACCAGAGAGCCAATACCCGCGCCAATGCCGGATTTACCCGCTTCGCGTTCTCCGGTGTAAGGGTTTGTTGTGCAGCCAGAAACCGCCAGGGCGCCGCTCACGATGGCAGCAATAACAAAAACACGTTTCTTCATCTTAATTCCTTAATGACTTTTTCTTCTTTGCCACAGCGACCGTGGCGGTTGATTATGACGTGTGAACATGAAGAAAATTCCAGGGAAGACTCTGAAATTTGTAAGTAACATTGAACGGCATAATAAATAAGCCGTCACATCGCATTCAGGAGCGCCATCTTGGCTAATTCACCCGCACATTACTCGGTGTTAACCGCCGCCCACTGGGGACCTATTCTCGTCGAAACCGATGGCGAGACGGTTTTCTCCTCTCGCGGCGTGCTGCCCACCGCCCATCCCAACTCTTTGCAAACCGTGGTGCGCGACCAGGTACACAGTAAAACGCGGGTACGTTTTCCCATGGTGCGTAAAGGCTTTCTCGCCTCGCCGGAGGATCCGCAGGGGGTGCGCGGGCAGGATGAATTTGTTCGTGTCAGTTGGGACGACGCGCTGAATCTTATCCATACGCAGCATAAACGCATCCGTGACAGCTACGGCCCGGCCTCGATTTTTGCCGGTTCCTACGGCTGGCGTTCCAACGGCGTGTTACACAAAGCAGCGACCCTGCTACAGCGTTATATGGCGCTGGCGGGTGGTTATACCGGGCATCTGGGGGATTACTCGACAGGTGCTGCGCAGGCCATCATGCCTTACGTGGTGGGCGGTAACGAAGTTTACCAGCAGCAGACCAGTTGGCCGGTGGTGCTGGAGAACAGCGAAGTGGTGGTGTTATGGAGCGCCAATCCGCTGAATACCCTGAAAATTGCCTGGAACGCCTCCGACGAGCAGGGCCTCGCTTACTTTGAGGCACTGCGTGGCAGCGGGAAGCGGTTGATCTGTATCGATCCGATGCGATCGGAAAGCGTCGATTTCTTTGGCGAGAAGATGGAATGGATCGCTCCACATATGGGAACCGACGTGGCGCTGATGCTGGGTATCGCGCATACGCTGGTGGAAAACGGCTGGCACGACGCGGACTTTCTTGCCCGGTGTACGACCGGATATGACCGTTTTGCTGACTATCTGCTGGGCAAATCTGACGATGTTGCAAAAACGGCAGAATGGGCCGCTGAAATTTGTGGTGTTCCGGCGGCGAAAATACGTGAACTTGCGGCGATATTTCACCAAAACACCACCATGCTGATGGCGGGATGGGGTATGCAACGCCAGCAGTATGGTGAGCAGAAACACTGGATGATTGTCACGCTGGCCGCCATGCTCGGGCAAATCGGGACGCCTGGCGGCGGCTTTGGGCTGTCGTACCATTTTGCCAACGGCGGCAACCCAACGCGCCGTGCTGCGGTGCTGGCTTCAATGCAGGGCAGCGTTAAAAACGGTACCGACGCGGTAGATAAAATCCCGGTGGCGCGAATTGTTGAAGCGCTGGAGAACCCCGGTGGTTTTTATCAGCACAACGGTATGGACCGCCATTTCCCGGACATCCGTATGCTGTGGTGGGCGGGCGGCGCCAACTTCACCCATCATCAGGACACCAACCGTCTGATTCGCGCCTGGCAAAAACCGGAGCTGGTGGTTATCTCGGAGTGTTTCTGGACAGCCGCAGCGAAGCATGCCGATATCGTGCTGCCGGCGACGACGTCTTTTGAGCGTAATGATTTGACCATGACCGGCGATTACAGCAACCAGCATCTGGTGCCGATGAAGCAGGTTGTATCGCCGCAGGATGAAGCGCGAAATGATTTTGATGTCTTTGCCGAGCTGAGTGAACGCTGGGAGAAGGGCGGGTATGAGCGATTTACCGAAGGCAAAAGCGAGCTGGAATGGCTGGAGACTTTTTACAACATTGCCGGGCAGCGTGGGGCTAGCCAGCAGGTGACGTTGCCGCCATTCACCGAGTTTTGGCAGCGGAATGCGCTGATCGAAATGCCAGAAAACGCCGCCAGCGCGGAGTTTATCCGTTTCGCAGATTTTCGCCGTAACCCACAGGCGCATCCGCTGAAAACGGACAGCGGTAAAATTGAAATCTACTCCGCGAGGATTGCCGGTTACGGTTACGCGGACTGTGCTGGGCATCCGATGTGGCTGGAGCCGGATGAGTGGTTCGGTAACGCCGAGCCGGGCCAGTTACAGCTGCTTTCCGCCCATCCGGCGCACCGTTTGCACAGTCAGCTAAATTACAGCGCGTTGCGCGAACAATATGCGGTAGCGGATCGTGAGCCCGTCACGATTCATCCGCAGGATGCCAAAGCGCGCGGTATTGCGGATGGCGACACGGTCAGGGTGTGGAACCAGCGTGGGCACGTTCTGGCGGGAGCGGTCGTGACGACGGGAATTAAACCCGATGTCATCTGTATTCATGAGGGCGCCTGGCCTGATTTGGATCTCGCCGCCAACGGTATTTGTAAAAATGGCGCCGTCAACGTGCTGACCAAAGATCTCCCCAGCTCGAAGCTGGGGAATGGCTGTGCGGGCAACACTGCGCTGGCGTGGCTCGAAAAATACAGCGGACCAACGTTGACGCTTACGGCGTTTGATCCGCCTGCCAGCCCATAATCCACGTGGGATGGTGAGTCTCTTCCTGCCATGCGCCATCTTCAATGCGAAAACCCAGCGCATGGTAGAAGTTCACCGCTGATTGATTCTTCTGGTAGACCTCGAGGCTGAGTAACGAAAAGCGCTGCTGCACATGCTGCACCAGCGCTTTGCCGATCCCGCTTCTGATGGCGGCAGGCGCGACGAACAGCGCGCCGAGAAAACGGTCGTCAATGACGCTGGCAAAGCCTTTGAGCACCCCTTCTTCTTCCCATACCCAGGTTTGTGCGGCTGGCAGGTAAACATCCCGCACGATGGATTCACTTTCGCGCCAGTAGCGTTCTTCGATAAACGGATGGGCATGGATCGTGCTTTCCATCCACAGCGCCAGAATCGACGGTAGATCGTCAGCCTTTGATTCACGAATCATGTTGTTCTCCCGGGTAACAGATACAGCTGGTGACATGGTCGTTGACCAGGCCGCATGCCTGCATAAAGGAGTAACAGATGGTGGTGCCGACAAACTTAAATCCGCGTTTTTTTAACGCTTTAGACAGTGCATCTGACGCCGGTGTAGAGGTGGGGATATCGCTCAGGTTGGCGGCGCGGGTCAGTTGCGGTTGGTTATCAACAAACGACCAGACGAACTCGCTAAACGATTCTCCGTTTTGCGCCATGGTCAGAAAGGCGCGAGCGTTGCCTATAATGGCCTGAATTTTTCCTCGATGGCGAATAATGCCGGCATCCAGTACCAGTCTTTCCACATCCTCTTCGGTCATGGCCGCCACTTTTGCCGGGTCAAAATGGTGGAAGGCGTGGCGATAATTTTCCCGTTTCTTAAGCACAGTGATCCACGATAAACCGGCCTGTTGGCCTTCCAGACAGATCATTTCGAACAGCTTGTTGCCATCTGTTTCGGGGACACCCCATTCCTTGTCGTGGTAGGCAATGTAAAGTGGGTCCTGGCTGACCCATCCGCAACGCTGCATATTCTTCCTCGCTGTTTTTACTGGCGTAAAAATTTCATTCGGCCCGCCTTGACGCGCCAGCTAAAAAGACAATATTTAATACAGGGCCTGATGGGCCCGATATCCTTCACACAATGACAATAATATCGCCGAATTCGGCTCTTTTCTGGAGTCGCGTTGATGATTATAAGAAACAGTAGTGGTCGCCAAAGGTTAACTCTGGCGAGCGTCGTAGTTTGTGCGCTGTTCATCAATACAGCATATGGCTGGCAACAAGAATATATCGTTGATGCGATGTCAGGGCATACGGCTGAACGTTATACATGGGACAGCGATCACCAACCACGTTATAACGACATTCTGGAAGAACGTATTCGCTCCACTCAAAACGTGGCGGGTCCCGTGGTGAATCTGGCGGATGAAACGCCTATGGATGCGACCAGCGGCATGAGTATGGGCTGGAACTTTCCGCTTTCAAGGCAGGTGATGACCGGTCCGGTGGCCGCGCTGCATTATGACGGTTCGACCACGTCTACTTACAACGAATTTGGCGATAGCGTGACGTCAGTAACGCAGAACGATCCGCTGTGGCATGCCAGCGTCAGCACGTTAGGCTGGCGAGTCAATTCTCAGTTCGGTGATGTCCGACCGTGGGCGCAAATCAGCTATAACCAGCAGTTTGGCGAGAATATCTGGAAAGCGCAGTCGGGCCTCAGTCGCATGACGGCGGCGGGTCAAGACGGTAACTGGCTGGATGTTACCGTTGGCGCAGATATGCTGTTGAACCGGCACATGGCGGCTTACGCGGCGCTTTCGCAGGCGGAAAATAGCGCCAATAACAGCGACTATATGTACACCATGGGAGTGAGTGCTAAATTTTAACGCAAAAAATCATCAGCTAAACATCTCTGTTACATATTGAGATCAACAATCACAAGCCCCTCAGTGATAGCGTGTACTAACTCTTACGATAAAATTCAGCAACCCGACTTTTTGTCTCGTCATTCATTCCGCATTCCAGGCATTTCATTCCGTCCTGGCGGCATTTCATGCCGTTTTCTCCTGGCCATAAAAGCGCTTCGGTATGGTTGTTGGCAGAGAATTTCCCATTTTGCTTATGCAGGAAGACTGCCATGAAAACTTCTGATTATCAGCGTACTCGCTGGCTAACACTGATCGGCACGATTATTACCCAATTTGCTTTAGGTTCTGTTTATACCTGGAGCCTGTTTAATGGCGCGCTCTCTTCTAAGCTCGATGCGCCGGTCAGTCAGGTGGCATTTTCTTTTGGCTTGCTGAGCCTCGGGCTGGCGATTTCCTCTTCCGTTGCCGGCAAGCTGCAGGAACGTTTTGGCGTGAAACGCGTCACCATGGCCTCCGGTATTTTACTCGGCGTCGGTTTCTTCTTAACCGCCCATTCCAACAGCCTGATTATGCTGTGGCTGAGCGCCGGTGTGCTGGTTGGTCTGGCGGATGGTGCAGGTTACCTGTTAACGCTTTCCAACTGCGTAAAATGGTTCCCTGAGCGTAAAGGGCTGATTTCCGCCTTTGCCATCGGTTCTTATGGCCTTGGCAGCCTCGGTTTTAAATTTATCGACAGCCAACTGCTGAGCACCGTGGGCCTGGAAAAAACCTTCATGATTTGGGGCGCGATCGTACTGGTGATGATCGTCTTTGGCTCTACGCTGATGAAAGATGCGCCGAATCAGGAAGTGAAAGCGAAGAATGGCGTAGTTGAGAACGACTACACCCTGGCGCAGTCCATGCGCAAACCGCAGTACTGGATGCTGGCAGTCATGTTCCTGACAGCGTGTATGAGCGGTCTGTACGTCATTGGCGTGGCGAAAGATATCGCACAAAGCCTGGCGCATATGGATGTGGCGACGGCGGCGAATGCGGTTACCGTCATTTCTATCGCGAACCTGTCGGGTCGTCTGGTGCTGGGGATTCTGTCCGATAAAATCTCCCGTATTCGCGTGATCACCATTGGTCAGGTCGTTTCGCTGGTCGGTATGGCTGCACTGTTGTTCGCGCCGCTGAATGACGTAACCTTCTTTATGGCCATTGCCTGTGTCGCATTTAACTTTGGCGGCACCATCACCGTATTCCCGTCACTGGTCAGCGAGTTCTTCGGTCTGAATAACCTGGCTAAAAACTACGGTGTTATTTACCTGGGCTTCGGTATCGGTAGCATTTGCGGTTCCATTATCGCCTCGCTGTTTGGCGGGTTCTATGTGACCTTCTGCGTTATCTTTGCGCTGTTAATCATTTCGCTGGCGCTTTCTACCACTATTCGTCAGCCACAACGTAGCGTCTATACCGAGGCGCACGCCTAAATCTATTAGTAGTATGATTAATACCTGGCGCATATATTTACAAAAATTTATGCGCCATTTTCATTCTCTATAAGCACTTTTGCTCCCTCCTGTGGTCTACTTACCCGCGCCCGTAGACATTTCACTTCTGCTGTTGTCGCATTTTTCCTCTGTCAGGTCTGATTGATCGCTGCTCAGGGTTTTTTATCCCGATTTCCAGGGTTTGTTTGCATGAGATACATTAAGTCGATGACGCAGCAGAAACTCAGTTTCTTGCTGGCAATCTATATCGGTTTGTTTATGAACTGTGCTGTATTTTTCCGTCGCTTTAGCGGATATGCGCACGATTTTACCGTCTGGAAAGGACTCTCCGCGGTTGTTGAATTGGCCGGCACTGTGCTGGTGACCTTCTTTTTACTGCGCCTTCTCTCTTTGTTTGGCCGCCGCGCCTGGCGTGTCCTGGCAACCTGTTTGGTGCTGTGTTCTGCCGGCGCCAGTTATTATATGACCTTCCTGAACGTGGTAATTGGTTACGGTATTATCGCTTCCGTAATGACCACGGATATTGATTTATCGAAAGAAGTCGTCGGCTGGCATTTCATCGTGTGGCTGGTTTCGGTCAGTATTATTCCCTTGGTGCTGATTTGGAGTAACCGCTGCCGCTATACGTTGATGAGACAAATTCGTACGCCGGGCATGAGGTGGCGTAGCGTAGCGGTAGTTTTACTGGCCGGCCTGATGGTGTGGGCGCCGATTCGCCTGCTGAGTATGCAACAGAGAAGCGTAGAGCGAGAAACAGGTATCGATTTACCCAGCTATGGCGGGGTTGTGGCGAACTCTTACTTGCCGTCAAACTGGCTCTCTGCGCTGGGTTTGTACGCCTGGGCACAGGTGGATGAATCCTCAGACAACAAATCGCTGATGAACCCGGCGAAGAAATTTACCTATGTTGAGCCTAAGAACCTCGACGACACCTATGTGGTTTTTATTATCGGCGAAACCACCCGCTGGGACCATATGGGGATTTTTGGCTATGAGCGAAATACCACGCCAAGGCTCGCCCAGGAGAAAAACCTGGCCGCGTTCCGTGGATATTCCTGTGACACGGCGACCAAGCTTTCGTTGCGCTGTATGTTTGTGCGTGAAGGTGGGGCGGAAGAAAACCCGCAGCGTACCCTGAAAGAACAAAACGTCTTTTCCGTGCTCGGTCAGTTAGGGTTCAAGACAGACCTCTACGCGATGCAAAGCGAGATGTGGTTCTACAGCAATACCATGGCGGAGAACATCGCTTACCGAGAGCAGATTGGCGCTGAGCCGCGTAACCGTGGCAAGAACGTTGACGATATGCTGTTGATTACCGAAATGCAGCAGTCTCTGCAACCGACGGATGATGATGGCAAACGTCTGATTATTCTGCATACCAAAGGTTCGCATTTTAACTACACGCAGCGCTACACCCGCGAATATGCGCAGTGGAAGCCGGAGTGTGTCAATGTGGATAGCGGTTGCTCGAAAGCCGAGATGATTAACTCTTTTGATAACTCGGTAACCTATGTTGATCACTTTATTACCAAAGTGTTTGATCAACTGCGGGATAAGAAAGCGATAGTGTTCTACGCCGCCGATCACGGTGAGTCGATTAACGAGCGTGAGCACCTGCACGGTACGCCGCGTAAAATGGCTCCGCCAGAGCAGTTCCGCGTTCCTATGCTGGTGTGGATGTCAGACAAATATCTGGAAGACCCAGACCATGCGAAGGCGTTTGCACACCTGAAGCAAGAAGCTGATATGAAGGTGCCGCGTCGTCATGTGGAACTGTACGACACTATCTTGGGTTGCCTCGGTTATACCTCGCCAAATGGCGGTATTAACGAGAATAACAACTGGTGCCGTATCCCGGACGCGAAGAAGGTTACGGCTCAGTAATTGGGCTGCTGACTTTCTCGCCGATCAAATGGCATTTTGATACTAAGGGATTGACGGGGGCGCGGCTGAGCAGTAAGATGCGCCCCGCATTCGGTGATTGGCGCAGCCTGGTAGCGCACTTCGTTCGGGACGAAGGGGTCGGAGGTTCGAATCCTCTATCACCGACCAAATTCAAAACCCTGCTCAACGAGCAGGGTTTTTTGCATTTGAAACCCACGAGGATGAGAACCTCCGGGGGTAAGAGGTTCGACTCGAGCGCAGCGAGAAAACGTTGCGTTAGCAACGGCCCGTAGGGCGAGCCACGTCAGTGGCGAGTAATCCTCTCTCTCCGACCAAAATTGACCTTCCTTTTATCTGCAAAAATTGTGCACCACTTCCCACTGACTGTTAACGATTCTGTGACATATTCCATTGCCTTTTTTTATATTTGCTTGAAACTTTTTTTGCGCTACTTATGGCTGAACCTGGCATTTTCCGCTGTGCGCTTTAGCGTTCATGGCATTAATCGCTCAGATATGCAGCATTAATTTAGAAAGTTTTAATAATTTGCATAAATGTTAATCACCAAATGTTGCGAAATATGAAGATGTTTATTCTGGCATAGTGCGCGTAGCACAAATTTCCCTGCTGAAAATGTCCTTCTGCACTTTTTTTAATCTTTGTTTGCGAATTCTCACCGTTGGTGTAAATCACGGTTACCTGTATTGACGTTTTCACATTCTGTTGACAGATTGTAGGGCATGAGGGGCATTTCATGGAGAATCCGCACTGCAACTCAGTCGCTTATGTGAACGGAATCCCTATCCTCTTAACGCCGACCCGGCCGGGTAAAAAACAAAAAAGGCCAGGCGGTGCAAACCCACTGCAAAGGGTAAAACAACAAACATCACATTTGGAGCAGAAGAATGAGTATTTCCTTGAAGAAGTCAGGGATGCTGAAGCTTGGTCTGAGCCTGGTGGCTATGACCTGCGCCGCAAGCGTACAGGCTAAAACTCTGGTTTATTGTTCAGAAGGATCTCCTGAAGGCTTTAACCCACAGCTTTTCACCTCTGGCACGACCTATGATGCCAGCTCCGTACCGATCTATAACCGCCTGGTCGAGTTCAAAACCGGTACAACTGAAGTGATCCCGGGCCTTGCTGAGAAGTGGGAAATCAGCGAAGACGGTAAAACCTATACCTTCCACCTGCGCCAGGGCGTGAAGTGGCAGGACAACAAAGATTTCAAACCGACGCGCGATTTAAACGCCGATGACGTGGTGTTCTCTTTCGATCGTCAGAAAAATGCCCAGAACCCGTACCACAAAGTCTCTGGCGGTAGCTATGAATACTTCGAAGGGATGGGTCTGCCAGATCTGATCTCCGAAGTGAAAAAAGTGGACGATAAAACCGTTCAGTTCGTGCTGACTCGCCCGGAAGCGCCTTTCCTGGCTGACCTGGCGATGGACTTCGCTTCTATTCTTTCCAAAGAATATGCAGACAACATGCTGAAAGCCGGTTCCCCGGAGAAAGTGGATCTGAACCCAATTGGGACCGGTCCGTTCCAGCTGCAGCAGTACCAGAAAGACTCCCGTATTCTGTATAAAGCATTCGAAGGTTACTGGGGCACCAAGCCACAGATTGACCGTCTGGTCTTCTCCATTACGCCTGACGCTTCCGTGCGTTACGCCAAACTGCAGAAGAACGAGTGCCAGGTGATGCCGTACCCGAACCCGGCAGATATCGCGCGCATGAAGCAGGATAAAAACATTAACCTGATGGAGCAGGCCGGTCTGAACGTTGGCTACCTCTCTTTCAACACCGAGAAGAAACCGTTTGATGACGTGAAAGTCCGTCAGGCGCTGACCTACGCGGTGAACAAAGAAGCCATCATTAAAGCGGTATATCAGGGCGCTGGCGTTGCCGCGAAAAACCTGATCCCACCGACCATGTGGGGCTATAACGACGACGTTAAAGACTACACCTACGATCCTGAAAAGGCTAAAGCGCTGCTGAAGGAAGCGGGTCAGGATAAAGGCTTCACCGTTGAGCTGTGGGCCATGCCGGTACAGCGTCCTTACAACCCGAACGCCCGCCGTATGGCGGAAATGGTTCAGGCTGACTGGGCGAAAATTGGCGTTCAGGCCAAGATTGTGACCTACGAGTGGGGCGAATATCTGAAACGCGCCAAAGCGGGTGAGCATCAGGCGGTGATGATGGGTTGGACCGGTGACAACGGGGATCCGGACAACTTCTTCGCCACCCTGTTCAGCTGTGCGGCAGCGAAAGACGGTTCCAACTACTCTCGCTGGTGCTACAAGCCGTTTGAAGATCTAATCCAGCCGGCGCGTGCGACCGACGATCACAACAAACGTATTGAACTGTACAAGCAAGCTCAGGTTGTTATGCACGATCAGGCCCCGGCTCTGATTGTTGCTCACTCCACCGTGTATGAACCAGTGCGTAAAGAAGTGAAAGGCTATGTGGTTGATCCATTAGGCAAACATCACTTCGAAAACGTCTCTGTCGAATAATTAAAAGCAAGCCAGGCAGCGCTACGGACCGTTAAGTCGGGTCACCGTAGCGCCACCTGACAGTAATGCTTTATCTCCCTCTCGCTGGAGGGGGAGATAAGATTTGTGAGCAATACAGATTCACGGTTCCAGGCCGTGCGTCATTAGAGAGAATCCGGGTTATGTTGCAGTTCATTCTCCGACGTTTGGGACTCGTCATCCCCACGTTTATCGGTATCACTCTTCTCACCTTTGCTTTCGTTCATATGATCCCCGGCGATCCGGTAATGATCATGGCGGGTGAGCGTGGAATTTCCCCTGAGCGTCATGCTCAACTGTTGGCTGAACTCGGTCTGGATAAACCGATGTGGCAGCAGTACCTCCATTACATCTGGGGGGTTATGCATGGTGATTTAGGTATCTCGCTGAAAAGCCGATTACCGGTGTGGGAAGAGTTCGTTCCTCGCTTTAAAGCAACGCTGGAACTTGGCGTCTGCGCGATGATTTTCGCCGTTGCGGTGGGTATTCCGGTGGGTGTACTTGCTGCCGTTAAGCGCGGCTCCATTTTCGATCACACTGCCGTTGGCCTGGCGCTGACGGGTTACTCCATGCCGATTTTCTGGTGGGGCATGATGCTGATCATGCTGGTTTCCGTGCAGTGGAACCTGACGCCGGTTTCCGGTCGGGTGAGCGACATGGTGTTCCTTGATGATTCCAATCCCCTGACCGGTTTTATGCTGATTGACACCGCCATTTGGGGTGAAGAGGGCAACTTTATCGATGCGCTGGCGCATATGATCCTGCCGGCAATGGTGCTTGGTACCATTCCTCTGGCGGTAATTGTGCGTATGACTCGTTCATCGATGCTGGAAGTACTGGGTGAAGATTACATTCGTACCGCACGCGCCAAAGGCCTGACCCGTATGCGCGTCATCATCATTCACGCTCTGCGTAACGCGATGCTTCCCGTTGTGACCGTTATCGGCCTGCAGGTCGGTACGTTATTGGCTGGGGCGATCCTGACCGAGACTATTTTCTCGTGGCCGGGACTGGGACGCTGGTTGATCGATGCGCTACAACGCCGTGATTATCCAGTGGTACAGGGCGGGGTGCTGCTGGTCGCGACGATGATTATCCTCGTCAACCTGCTGGTAGACCTGCTGTACGGCGTGGTGAACCCGCGTATTCGGCATAGGAAGTAAGGGGCCATCATGTCACAGGTTACTGAAAATAAAGTTATTGCTGCACCGGTGCCCATGACCCCGATGCAGGAGTTCTGGCACTATTTTAAACGCAACAAAGGTGCGGTTGTTGGGCTGGTGTACGTTGTCGTGATGATCCTGATTGCGGTTTTTGCCAACGTCCTCGCGCCGTACAACCCGGCAGAGCAGTTCCGCGATACGCTGCTGGCCCCTCCTGCGTGGCAGGAAGGCGGTACCATGGCGCATCTGTTTGGTACTGATGATGTGGGCCGCGATGTGCTGTCCCGCCTGATGTACGGTGCGCGTTTGTCTCTGTTGGTCGGCTGTCTGGTGGTGGTGCTCTCCCTGCTGATGGGCGTGATTCTCGGGCTGATTGCCGGTTACTTTGGCGGGATTGTCGATAACGTCATCATGCGTGTGGTCGATATCATGCTGGCACTGCCGAGCCTGCTATTGGCGCTGGTGCTGGTGGCGGTATTTGGGCCCTCGATTGGCAACGCCGCGCTGGCGCTGACGTTCGTGGCATTGCCGCACTATGTGCGTCTGACGCGCGCCGCCGTCCTGGTGGAGGTTAACCGCGACTACGTTACCGCATCCCGCGTGGCCGGAGCCGGTGCGATGCGCCAGATGTTCGTCAATATTCTTCCTAACTGTCTTGCGCCGCTGATTGTTCAGGCGTCGCTTGGCTTCTCTAACGCCATTCTCGATATGGCTGCCCTCGGCTTCCTGGGGATGGGCGCACAGCCGCCTACGCCGGAATGGGGCACCATGCTCTCTGACGTGTTGCAATTTGCCCAAAGCGCCTGGTGGGTCGTGACCTTCCCGGGGCTGGCAATCCTGCTGACGGTGCTGGCATTTAACCTGATGGGTGACGGTCTGCGTGACGCGCTCGATCCCAAACTGAAGCAGTAAGAGGTTCGAGATGGCGTTATTAAATGTAGATAAATTATCGGTGCACTTCGGCGATGTGGGGTCCGAATTTCGTGCCGTAGACCGCATTAGTTACAGCGTGAACCAGGGTGAAGTGGTTGGCATTGTAGGGGAGTCCGGCTCTGGTAAGTCCGTCAGCTCGCTGGCGATCATGGGACTGATTGACTACCCAGGTCGCGTTATGGCCGAAAATCTGGAATTTAATGGTCGTGACCTGAAGCGCATCTCTGAGAAAGAGCGTCGCCAGTTAGTGGGCGCGGAAGTGGCGATGATCTTCCAGGACCCGATGACCAGCCTTAACCCGTGCTACACCGTCGGCTACCAGATTATGGAAGCCATTAAGGTGCACCAGGGCGGCAACAAAAAAACGCGTATTCAGCGGGCGATTGACCTGCTGACGCTGGTGGGGATCCCCGATCCGGCCTCGCGTCTGGATGTCTATCCGCACCAGTTGTCTGGTGGGATGAGCCAGCGCGTGATGATCGCGATGGCGATTGCCTGTCGTCCAAAGCTGTTGATTGCCGACGAACCGACAACGGCGCTGGATGTGACCATTCAGGCGCAGATCATCGAGCTACTGCTGGAATTGCAGCAAAAAGAGAACATGGCGCTGGTCTTAATCACGCACGACCTGGCGCTGGTGGCCGAAGCGGCGCACAAGATCATTGTGATGTACGCCGGGCAGGTAGTGGAAACCGGGGCCGCGCAGGATATTTTTCGCGCGCCGCGTCATCCGTATACCCAGGCGTTGCTGCGCGCGTTGCCGGAGTTCGCTCAGGATAAAGCGCGTCTGGCTTCGTTGCCGGGCGTGGTGCCAGGTAAATATGACCGCCCGACCGGTTGTTTACTGAACCCGCGCTGCCCCTATGCGACTGACAAATGCCGCGCTGAAGAACCTGAACTGAACCTGCTGGAAGGCGGTCGTCAGTCGAAATGCCACTACCCACTTGATGATGCCGGGAGGCCTGGGCTATGAGTACGCAAAAGGCCGCTTTGCCACAGCCGCTGTTGCAGGCAATTGACCTGAAAAAACACTACCCGGTGAAGAAGGGGATGTTCGCCCCGGAACGCCTGGTGAAAGCGCTGGACGGCGTCTCCTTTACCCTGGAACGCGGCAAAACGCTGGCGGTGGTGGGCGAGTCGGGCTGTGGGAAATCCACCCTTGGTCGCCTGCTGACGATGATTGAAGTCCCGACCGGCGGCGAGCTGTATTACCAGGGGCAGGATCTGCTTAAGCACGACCCGCAGGCGCAGAAGCTGCGCCGGCAGAAAATCCAGATTGTGTTCCAGAACCCTTACGGTTCCCTGAACCCGCGCAAGAAAGTAGGGCAGATTCTGGAAGAGCCGCTGCTGATCAACTCCACGCTAAGTAAAGAGGAGCGTCGTGAAAAAGCGCTGGCGATGATGGCGAAAGTGGGGCTGAAAACCGAGCACTACGACCGCTATCCGCACATGTTCTCCGGCGGTCAGCGTCAGCGTATTGCCATCGCTCGCGGGCTGATGCTTGATCCAGACGTGGTGATTGCCGACGAACCGGTCTCGGCGCTGGACGTTTCTGTTCGTGCGCAGGTGCTGAACCTGATGATGGACTTGCAGCAGGAACTGGGGCTGTCATACGTCTTTATCTCGCATGACCTGTCGGTGGTAGAGCACATTGCCGATGAGGTGATGGTGATGTATTTAGGCCGTTGCGTGGAAAAAGGAACGAAGGATCAGATCTTCAATAATCCGCGTCATCCGTATACGCAGGCGCTGCTCTCTGCGACGCCGCGCCTGAATCCGGACGATCGCCGCGAGCGTATCAAGCTGACCGGTGAGCTGCCAAGCCCGCTGAATCCACCGCCGGGCTGTGCGTTCAATGCCCGCTGCCGTCGGCGTTTTGGTCCGTGTACCCAGCTTCAGCCGCAACTGAAGGATTACGGTGGACAACTCGTGGCCTGTTTCGCTGTTGACCAGGATGAAAATCCACAGCAATAAACGTGGGTTATGACCTGATAACCGGAGCCTTGTGCTCCGGTTTTTTTATATTTTGTTTTTACGTCCACAATGTGAGTCCTCTGGCAGAACATTATTCCACAGCGTCTAAAATGTAGTCAGATTTCCTCTCGTCACAGAAATATCTATTTCGCAGTTGCTAACTGTCAGGAGCAAATGTGGTCACGATACGCTGGGATATTAAAACAATTGATCGTCTGTCGATGGTTGAGGATGTCCTGAAGGAATTTTCCTGCTGCGATATCAATATCATCTCCATGAAAGTCACGCCTGGACGGATCCTGATTAAATCCTGGTGCCGCCAGTTACAGGATATTTCCTGCGTGCAATCCTGTTTAGGCCGGCGCGCCGATATTATTAACGTCGCTTACCTGTGTGAAGAGATAAGCGAACTGTCAACGCCTGAGCCGGAACGCCCGCGCTATTTCTCTGACATTATTTGTAGCAGCCAGAGCATGCACTCGCTTATCGAAAAGGCGATAAAAATTGCCGACAGCAAATATACCGTTTTGATCCGCGGCGATACGGGTACTGGCAAAGAACTTCTGGCCCGAGCTATCCATAATTCCGGGCAGCGACGTTTTTATCCGTTTATTCCGATCAACTGCTCTGCGCTACCTGAGTCGTTGATGGAGAGTGAATTCTTTGGCTATGAGAAAGGGGCTTTTAGCGGTGCAGATTGTAAAGGCAAAAAAGGGCTGTTTGAAATGGCCGATAAAGGCACCCTTTTTCTCGATGAATTTGGTGAAATGTCGCTGAGCTTACAGGCTAAATTACTGCGCGTACTTCAGGATGGCGGGATCCGTCGCGTTGGCGGGGCGCAAATTATTCCGGTCAATGTGCGCATTATTGTGGCAACCAACGCCAATCTGGAAGAGATGGTGGAACAACGTCTGCTGCGCGCCGATCTCTATTACCGCATTAATGTACTTTCACTGACCATTCCGCCCCTGCGGGAGCGCCCGCAGGATATCAGCCTATTGATTCGCCACTTTGTGCAGAAATACGCGAAGGAATTCCAGCGACGGATCATTCTGGATAAAGCCTGCTTTGATGCCCTGCATCATCACACCTGGCCGGGAAACGTTCGCGAACTGGAAAATACCATCATTCGCCTGATGCTGATGGCGGAATCCGATGTCATTACGCGGGAAGAATTAGGGATGGTGAATTTGCCTACCGTTGAGCTGACGCCGACAGAGCGTCCTTTTAAAGAACAGGTTTTGTGTGCTGAACGCCAGCTTATTGAACAGATGGTGGAAGAGAATGTGTCGTCGCGGCATATCGCTAAAGCGCTGGGGGTGTCACATACCACGGTACTGAATAAAATTCGCAGCTATCAACTGGAGAGTGTGAGTTAAGCGCCGTCAGTGACTGACGGCGCTGTAAACGGATTAGTCAATCAGCTTCAATAATGGCGACAGGCACAGCAGGATCCCGTACAACAGGATTAGCCAGGTTTTCAGCCCGCGTAGTTTTTCCAGTTGCGTTACTTTATAGATCAGGAAAAACGGAATAATACAGGACACAATCCCGTAAAGTGGGCTGCCCAACTGGAAGAACACCAGTACCGATACACGAAATGACACCCAGATCACCAGGGTGATAACAATAAAAGTGCAAATACCCAGCGTAAGCACCAGGGGATTAATTTTCTCCACATCAATAACGCGGCTCAGAACATTAAGAATAATACCCTTAATCGCCTCGTGGAACCCCAGATAAATACCAAAGAATGCGGTTAATACGGCGAAGATATTTAGCACCGTTGAGGTGATATGAATAATTTGCCCAGGAATGACTTGCGCTGCCAGCGCCAGTGCGGAAATATTTTGTTCGAAGGCCGAAACGGCCTCTTCATGACTAATAGAAAAGGTAAAAGAGAATGAGAAAAACAGAATGACCGCAATCAGCGTAATGTAACTGATGCGATGCGTGCGTATTGCCATGCGGGTGGCCAGAACCCGGTCCGCTACCCGTTTGCGGTAGGCGATGTTCATTGGGTTCAACACCTGAATAAACACCGCCGAGAAGAAGCAGAACGGGATGGTCAGCAGCACGTCGCGAAAGAAGACCGATGCTTCAGGGAATGCGCTGATATTAGCGAAGTTCCAGTGCGGAACCATCGCAAAACCAAACACGATGATGATCCCCACTTTGACTACCACCATCGGGCCGGAGATTTTAAACAGCAGCTTTTCTCCCCCGGAAGCAATGGCCACCAGCACGGCAAAAATGGCCACTTTATAGATTATCGATTGTGAAAGATCGGCATCGGTTAAGCCGAAGGTTTTGATATATGAGGCACTGTCAAAAACCACGGATAAGGAATAGATAAATATGCCGTGAATAATCATCAAAAAATAGATGACGCCAAGAAATACACCCCAGTTTTTTCCCAGGTAATGACTGATAATATCGGTATAGTCATTACAAGTTTCACTTTCTGATAATGTTTTTAAATAAATATCCTGCACAATATAGGTTGCTGGATAGGCAATAATAAAGGCGACGATAAATACCCAAATGCCTGTTAAGCCTATTTGTACCGGCATCAGTACCGTTCCGGCACCAATTGCCATACCGATACACAGTAATACCCAGCCAAAGTCGTATTTCGTAAACGGTATTTTCTTTGAGAATGGTAGGCTTTGTTGAATAAATCGAACTTTTGCTGAGTTGAAGGATCAGATCACGCATCTTCCCGACAACGCAGACCGTTCCGTGGCAAAGCAAAAGTTCAAAATCACCAACTGGCCCACCTACAATAAAGCCCTCATCAACCGTGGCTCCATAACTTTCTGGCTGGATGATGAAGCTATTCAGGCCTGGTATGAGTCAGCAACACCTTCTTCACGAGGCAGACCTCAGCGCTATTCTGACCTTGCCATCACGACTGTGCTGGTCATTAAACGCGTATTCAGGCTGACCCTGCGCGCTGCGCAGGGCTTTATTGATTCCATTTTTTCTCTGATGAACGTTCCGCTACGCTGCCCGGATTACAGCTGTGTCAGCAGGCGGGCAAAGTCGGTTAATGTCAGTTTCAAAACGCCCACCCGGGGTGAAATCGCACACCTGGTAATTGATTCCACCGGGCTGAAGGTCTTCGGTGAAGGCGAGTGGAAAGTCAAAAAGCATGGCCAGGAACGCCGCCGTATCTGGCGTAAGCTGCATCTCGCCGTTGACAGTAAAACACATGAAATCATCTGCGCTGACCTGTCGCTGAACAACGTTACGGACTCAGAGGCCTTCCCCGGGTTAATCCGGCAAACCCACCGGAAAATCAGGTCAGCCGCCGCCGATGGCGCTTACGATACCCGGCTATGTCACGATGAACTGCGGCGTAAGAAAATCAGCGCGCTTATCCCTCCCCGAAAAGGTGCGGGTTACTGGCCCGGTGAATATGCAGACCGTAACCGTGCAGTGGCTAATCAGCGAATGACCGGGAGTAATGCGCGGTGGAAATGGACAACAGATTACAACCGTCGCTCGATAGCGGAAACGGCGATGTACCGGGTAAAACAGCTGTTCGGGGGTTCACTGACGCTGCGTGACTACGATGGTCAGGTTGCGGAGGCTATGGCCCTGGTACGAGCGCTGAACAAAATGACGAAAGCAGGTATGCCTGAAAGCGTGCGTATTGCCTGAAAACACAACCCGCTACGGGGGAGACTTACCCGAAATCTGATTTATTCAACAAAGCCAGAATGGTACGGTGGTTGCTGTATTGTTGCTTAGTTGTAATGTGTCGTCCTGCATAGAACCCCCTGCCCAAAATACGCGCACTCCCCGAAACAGGATTGCGCGTATTACCAGACTGTTGTGCCTTGATTCTCAACAACCTGAACCGATCGGCGTCGGTTCAGGTCATAATGGTCAGAATGTTGCCTTTCTGATGGCGTGTTCAAGGTCGTTAATAATATCTTCTGGATCTTCAAGACCCACAGAAAGACGGATAAGCCCGTCGGTAATACCTGCTTTAAGCCGTTCCTCTGGCGCAACGGGCGAATGTGTCATAGACGCTGGGTGCTGAATGAGGGTTTCGGTATCACCGAGACTGACCGCGAGGAGGCACAATTCTACAGAATTGATCATCCGTCTGCCAGCCTCGAGGCCGCCAGCGATTTCGAAGCTGATAATTCCTCCTGGCAGGCTCATCTGTCGCTGGCCCAGCTCATATTGCGGGTGTGAAGATAAGCCAGGATAATAAACGCGGGTAATGGATGGATGCCCCTCGAGGAAGCGGGCGATTTTCAATGCGTTTTCACAGTGGCGTTCCATACGTATACCCAGTGTTTTAACGCCGCGTAGCGTCAGCCACGCGTTGAAAGGACTCATGCAGCCGCCGGTGATATCTTTCAGACCAACAAACCGCGCCTGGTCAATAAACTCCTGCTTACCAACAATGATCCCGCCAATCACGTCTCCGTGACCGTTGATATATTTAGTGACGCTGTGCACCACAATATCCGCGCCTAGCTGTAAAGGCTGCTGGCAGTACGGTGACATAAAGGTGTTATCCACCACCAGCAATGCGCCTTGTTGATGGGCGATACCGGCTACCGTTTCAATGTCGACCAGCGACAGCGTCGGGTTAGCGGGCGTTTCGATATACACTACTTTGGTTTCCGGGCGCATGGCGGCGCGGATTTCTTCAGGCTTTGCCGCATCGACGAAGCTGACGTTAATCCCAAACTTCGGCATGCTGTGCGACAAAAACGCGTGGGTGCAGCCGTAAATCGCGCTGGCGGAAACGATATGGTCGCCCTGCTGGCACAGCGTCAGCAGCGTGGTGGTGATGGCAGAAATACCGGATGCGGTTGCCAGCCCGGCTTCACCTCTTTCCAGTACCGCCAGCTTTTTCTCCAGCGCATCGGTGGTGGGGTTACCCAAACGGGTGTAAATGTACCCGGACTCCTCGAGCGCAAAGCGGGCGGCACCTTGTTCGGCGCTGTCAAAAACAAACGTTGAAGTCTGGAAAATAGGCGTACTGAGCGCGCCAGTAGAAGGGTCGGGTTGTTGCCCCGCGTGAACGATCTGGGTGTTGAATCCGTAAGTACGACAGTCAGACATGATATCTCCTTTGATTCGGAACAGAACAGCTCACAGTCAAATAGCAATCGCTGTGCCAGAAAATGAAGGCATAGATATCAATGAGATATGTATTTTTCTGTATTGAGGAGCGGCAGGAATGTTGCCAACTGGCAAGAATCTTTCCAGCGTAATGGTGCGAAAACAGGTGAAATGCGAGGCGCTACGCAGAGCCGTATATTGCGCAGTGATATGGCAAGTGGGCTACCGTAGAATCAGCGGCAAGCCGGGAATTCCCGGTGAGGCGCAATGTTGCGGGGGCTTGATCCCCGGCGGCATCGGTTGCTGGAAAGAGAAAACCCCCGCACGTTGTTCGGTATAAACCTGGCAACAAAACGGGGGCTAACTTGAACCTGAACAACTCAAGAATAGCCGTGAACAGTTGCCATTGCAACACAGGCGGCTATATGACGCTCGCACAGTTAGGCGTGGCCTTCTGGCACGATTTAGCGGCTCCGATCATCGCTGGCATTATTGCCAGCCTGATTGTGAGCTGGCTGCGTAACAGGAAGTAAGGCACCTTGCGGGCGTCTGTCTGCCGTGATGGCAACATGCGCCCGAACCAGGCCGCAGGGGGAAACCTTGCGGCCTTTTTCGGCTTAAATGCAGATAAATCTCGTCGCCAGGTGCCTATCCTGTCGGGATAATGCAAGCTGGGAAGTTTTCAGATACCGCCTCTCTTAATACCGCTACGATCGGGTATACTCTGACGGCAGTTTCGTCTATCCGTGGAGAGTCAGTTTGCGTGTCAGTCGCTCGTTAACAATTAAGCAGATGGCAATGGTTGCGGCCGTTGTCATGGTGTTTGTGTTTATTTTTTGCACCGTTTTGTTGTTCCATCTGGTCCAGCAGAATCGCTACAACACGGCTACGCAACTGGAAAGTATCGCTCGCTCCGTCCGTGAGCCTCTGTCGGGCACGATCCTGAAAGGGGATATTCCCGAAGCAGAAGCTATTTTAAGAAGTATTCGACCAGCAGGCGTGGTCAGCCGCGCCGATGTGGTGCTTCCCAATCAGTTTCAGGCGCTGCGGATGAGCTTTATTCCTGAACGCCCGGTTCCGGTTACGGTGACTCGCCTGTTTGAACTTCCGGTACAAATTTCGCTGCCGGTCTATTCTCTTGAGCGTTCAGCGAATCCGCAACCGCTGGCGTATCTGGTGCTACAGGCGGATTCGTACCGTATGTACAAGTTCGTGATGAGTACGCTCTCCACGTTAGTGACCATTTACTTACTTCTCTCGTTAATACTCACGGTAGCTATCTCATGGTGTATTAACAGATTGATTTTGCATCCATTACGTAAAATAGCGCGTGAGCTGAACGACATTCCCCAGCAGGATCTGATTGGCTATCAGCTGGCATTGCCGCGTCTGCATCAGGACGACGAGATTGGCCTGCTGGTGCGTAGCTACAACCTCAATCAGCAACTGATTCAGCGCCGCAGTGAAGAGCAAAGCGACCATTCAATGCGGTTCCCGGTTTCTGAGCTGCCCAACAAGTCGTTTCTGATGGCGCTGCTGGAGCAGGTTGTGAACCGCCAGCAGACAACGGCGTTGATGATTGTCACCTGCGAAACCCTGCGTGATACCGCGGGTGTGTTATCCGAGACCCAGCGGGAAATCCTGCTGCTTACGCTGGTTGAAAAGCTGAAGTCAGTATTGGCCCCCAGAATGGTGCTTACCCAGGTGAGCGGCTATGACTTTGCCATCATCGCACATGGTGTGAAAGAACCCTGGCACGCTATTACGCTAGGTCAGCAAGTACTCACTATCGTTAACGAGCGATTACCGATTCAGGGCATTCAACTACGTCCAACCTGTAACATTGGGGTGGCGATGTTTAATGGCGATTTGACCGCAGAACAGCTTTACCACCGCGCACTCTCAGCCGTGTTAACGTCGCGTCACAAGGGTAAAAACCGGATTCAGTTCTTTGACCCGTTGCAGATGGAAGAGGCGCAACAGCGTTTGACGGAAGAGAACGATATTCTTACCGCGCTGGATAACCATCAGTTTGCGCTCTGGATGCAGCCGCAGGTGGAGATGTCCAGCGGTAAGGTATTGAGCGCAGAAGCATTATTGCGAATGCAGCAGCCAGACGGAAGCTGGGAGCTGCCAGAAGGGTTAATCGACAGGATTGAGTCCTGTGGCCTGATGGTGACGGTCGGTTACTGGGTGCTGGAGGAGACATGCCGCCAGCTGTCAGCCTGGCAGGAACGCGGCCTGATGCTGCCGCTCTCGGTGAACCTGTCTGCGCTGCAGCTGATGCACCCGAGTATGGTGTCGGATCTGCTGGAGTTGCTAAACCGCTATCGCATCAAGCCTGGGACGTTGATTCTGGAAGTGACCGAAAGCCGGCATATTGATGATCCTAACGCCGCTGTGGCTATTTTACGCCCGCTGCGCAACGCGGGCGTGCGTATCGCGCTGGACGATTTTGGTATGGGGTATGCGGGTCTGCGACAACTGCAGCACATGAAGTCGCTCCCGGTGGATGTACTCAAAATCGATAAGATGTTTGTCGATGGCGTCCCTGAAGATTGCAGCATGATCTCCGCCATCATTCAGTTGGCGCATAGCCTCAATTTGCAGATGATCGCTGAGGGCGTTGAAACCGAAGCGCAACGCGAATGGTTATCACAAGCGGGGGTAGAAGTGGCACAAGGGTTCCTGTTTGCCCGGCCGGTTCCGGCGAATATCTTCGAAGAACGTTATCTGACGCCGAAAAACGCTGATTACAAAAGTTAAAAAAGGTCTCGCTTGTGCGAGCCAGCTCAAAATTTTTAACATTTCTGTATCAATTATGATCCAGGCGCATTTCTGTCATGTTGTGTGGGTGTTACTTTAAGGCCGCAGGTTAAACAAAACCTTACAAGATCTGTGGTTTTTACTTTAAGGACACCCTATGAAAACCTCTATATTCAAAAGCCTTTACTTTCAGGTCCTGACAGCAATTGCCATAGGTATCCTCCTTGGCCATTACTACCCTGAATTAGGCGCCCAAATGAAGCCACTTGGTGATGCTTTCGTGAAGCTCATCAAAATGGTCATCGCACCTGTCATCTTCTGTACTGTCGTCACCGGCATTGCAGGCATGGAAAGTATGAAAGCCGTAGGCCGCACCGGTGCGGTTGCACTGCTTTATTTTGAAATTGTCAGTACGATTGCGCTGATCATCGGCCTTATCATCGTCAACGTGGTACAACCCGGTGCCGGTATGAACGTCGATCCGGCGACGCTGGATGCCAAAGCGGTTGCGATTTACGCCGAACAGGCAAAAGACCAGGGGATCGTAGGCTTCCTGATGGATATTATCCCGGGTAGCGTCATTGGCGCGTTCGCCAGTGGCAACATCCTGCAGGTATTGCTGTTTGCGGTTATGTTTGGTTTTGCGCTGCATCGTTTAGGTAGCAAAGGCCAGATGATTTTCAACGTGATTGAAAGCTTCTCGCAGGTTATTTTTGGCATCATCAACATGATCATGCGCCTGGCGCCGATCGGTGCTTTCGGTGCCATGGCCTTTACTATCGGTAAATATGGCGTCGGGACGCTGGTGCAGTTGGGTCAGTTGATCATCTGTTTCTACATTACCTGTATTCTGTTTGTGGTTGTGGTGTTGGGCTCGATTGCGCGCGCAACCGGCTTCAGCATTTTCAAATTCATCCGCTATATCCGTGAAGAACTGCTGATCGTTCTGGGCACCTCTTCTTCCGAGTCCGCGCTGCCGCGTATGCTCGATAAGATGGAAAAACTGGGCTGTCGCAAGTCGGTTGTCGGGTTGGTTATACCCACGGGCTACTCGTTTAACCTCGATGGGACATCAATCTATCTGACGATGGCGGCGGTGTTTATCGCTCAGGCCACCAACAGCCATATGGATATCTTCCATCAGATAACCCTGCTGGTGGTGCTCCTGCTCTCTTCAAAAGGTGCTGCGGGTGTGACCGGGAGTGGCTTCATTGTTCTGGCCGCGACTATCTCCGCTGTGGGCCATTTACCGGTTGCTGGTCTGGCGCTGATTCTCGGTATTGACCGCTTTATGTCTGAAGCCCGTGCGCTGACTAACCTGGTCGGTAACGGTGTGGCAACTGTTGTAGTAGCGAAATGGGTGAAAGAACTGGACCATAAAAAGCTGGATGATGTGCTGAATAATCGTGCGCCGGATGGCAAAACGCACGAAATATCCTCTTAATCTCTCCACTTATGCCCGTAGTCCCTTCCAGGACTGCGGGCGTTTGCGCATAATTAACCCCTGTGCCTGAAACCGCCGATTCGGCGGCGTCGGGATTTTTTCACTTCCTCCGTGACATTTTTATGTTCTTGCGGTCTAACACGAAGTGTTTTTAACGTCATATTCAGAGAGTCCTCTCGCGGGCTGTCTTTTTATTTCCAGGATAGTTGATCAGGGGTTCACATGCAGGGCACAAAAATTCGACTTTTAGCGGGCGGCTTGCTGATGATGGCCACTGCCGGCTATGTGCAGGCAGATGCGCTCCAGCCTGACCCGGCGTGGCAACAGGGCACGCTGGCAAATGGTTTACAGTGGCAAGTCTTAGCCACTCCCCAGCGCCCCAGCGACCGTATTGAGGTTCGCCTGCTGGTCAATACCGGTTCACTCACCGAAAGTACACAACAGAGTGGTTTCAGCCATGCGATCCCGCGTATCGCGCTGACGCAAAGCGGTGGCCTCGATGCTACGCAAGCCCGTTCTCTGTGGCAGCAGGGGTTCGATCCCAGTCGTCCCATGCCGCCCGTTATCGTTTCCTATGATTCCACGCTGTATAACCTCAGTCTGCCTAACAGCCGTAACGATCTGCTGAAAGAGTCACTTTCTTATCTGGCGAATATTTCCGGTAATCTGAGCATCACCCCTGAGTCGGTCAATCATGCGCTGAGTAGCGAAGATATGGTTGCAACCTGGCCGTCAGATACCAAAGAGGGATGGTGGCGCTATCGTCTGAAGGGATCGACGCTGCTGGGTCACGATCCTGCCGATCCGCTGAAAACGCCTGTTGATGCGACGAAAATCCAGTCCTTCTACCAGAAATGGTATACCCCGGATGCGATGACGCTGATTATCGTCGGTAACGTAGATGCGCGCAGCGTGGCTGATCAAATCAATAAAACCTTTGGCGAATTAAAAGGTAAACGTGAAACGCCTGCGCCGGTACCCACGCTCTCTCCGCTGCGTGCAGAGGCCGTAAGCATAATGACCGATGCGGTACGTCAGGATCGCCTGTCTATTATGTGGGATACGCCGTGGCAGCCGATCCGTGAATCTGCCGCGCTGTTACGTTACTGGCGCGCTGATTTAGCCCGTGAAGCGTTGTTCTGGCACATTCAGCAGGAGCTCACCAAAAACAATGCCAAAGACATTGGCCTTGGCTTTGATTGTCGGGTGCTGTTCCTGCGCGCGCAATGTGCCATCAACGTTGAATCACCGAACGGTAAGCTGAACGCGAACCTCAGCACGGTTGCGCGTGAGCTGGCCAAAGTGCGCGATAAGGGGCTGCCGGAAGAAGAGTTTAATGCGCTGGTGGCGCAAAAGAATCTGGAACTGCAGAAGCTGTTTGCCACCTATGGTCGCACCGATACCGATATTTTGATCAGCCAGCGTTTGCGCTCGCTGCAAAACCAGGTCGTGGATATTGCGCCTGAACAGTATCAGCGTTTACGTCAGAGCTTCCTGAACAACCTGAGTGTTGAGATGCTGAATCAGGACCTGCGTCAGCAACTGTCGCAAGATATGGCGTTAATTCTGTTGCAGCCGAAGGGTGAACCTGAATTCAATATGAAGGATCTGCAGGCGACGTGGGATAGCATTATGGCGCCGGTTACCGCCGCGGCAACGTCGGTAGAAACGGATGAATCACATCCTGAAGTGACGGACATCCCGCCGGTGCAATAAGGGAATCGTGACCTGCAGGCCGGACGCGACGTTAACGTCTAATCCGGCCTGCCAGAACGCCAGATTACTGCGGCATGGCGTCGCGAGGAATAATCGCCCCGCGATGCTGAATAACGGTGCTTGCCGTCAGGTGCCCGCGTTTTGCGGCATCAGCGGCATCGCCACCGGTCAGACGTACCGCCAGATACCCGGCGCTGAAGGAGTCTCCCGCAGCGGTCGTATCGATAACCTTCTCTTTCGGTAGTTTTACGGCCGGAACGTCGATGAGTTCTTCGCCTGCGATGGAAACCAGGCAAGAGTCAGCACCGCGTTTCACAACCACTTCCTGTACGCCAGCCGCGTGAGTACGGGCAATCACCTCGGCAACCGGTTTTTCACCCCACAGCGCGTCTTCATCATCCAGCGTCAGGAACGCGATATCGGTGCATTCCAGCATTTGCTGATACACCTGCTGGGTCTCTTCTTTACTGCTCCACAGACGTGGGCGGTAGTTATTGTCAAAAATGACCTTTCCACCGTTGGCGCGGCATTCTTGCAGCAGCGACAGCAGCTTGTCACGACTTGCCGGGCTTAAAATAGCCAGGCTGATTCCGCTCAGATACAGATAGTCAAATGTCGCCAGTTCTTCGCAAATAGCGGCGGACTGTTCGCTCTCAAGCCAGAATTTTGCGGCGGCTTCATTACGCCAGTAATAGAAGGTGCGCTCGCCGGTGCTATCGGTTTCAATGTAATAGAGGCCCGGCAGGCGGTTTTCCATGCGTTGGGTTAATGAGGTATCCACATTTTCGCTCTGCCAGGATTCCAGCATTTGTTGGCTAAAACTGTCGGTACCCAGCGCAGTCACATAGTGTACGGAAAGTACCGCAGCATCGACCTGACGGGCGATATAAACGGATGTATTCAACGTGTCGCCACCGAATCCGCGCTGAACGTCAGCGCCTTTCTGTGACAGCTCAATCATGCATTCGCCAATCACGGCAATCTTTCTGGACATAGTCGTAACCTGCTCTGAAAAAAATTAGCGTTAGTGTGCGCTGTGGGTGGTAAGTGGTCAACTATATTAAAATATCGTTCCATTATTTTTTTGAGCCAGCACGTGTTCTGCGTCGTTTTTTGCCGCTTAGTTTCTATTTTGCGTAGGGCTGAACGTAAAGTTCTTCGCCTGAGCGCCGATAACCTTTGACGAGTCCGGTCAGTCACACTCTTATTTACAGGACATCTCAGATGATAAAGCAGGTTACCCAGCAGCTAATTACGCTCGATGCGAGTATTGAAAACTTGCAGGAGAGACGCTATTGGCTGCAGTGCGAGCGTGCTTACACCTACCAGCCGATTTATCAGACTAACGGACGGCTGATGGCCGTTGAGCTGCTGACTGTCGTGAGCCATCCTGAAAACCCCTCCCAACGTATCGCGCCGGACCGCTATTTCGCCGAAGTGGCCGTACGACATCGTGTAGATGTGGTGAAAGAGCAGCTTGTACAGCTTGAACAAAAAGGGGCGTTTTTCAAAGCCCACGATCTGCTGGCATCCGTGAATGTCGACGGGCCAACGCTGATTGCAATGCGCCAGGATCCCGAAATCCTGAAAATCATCGAATGTCTGCCGTGGCTGCGCTTTGAACTGGTGGAGCATATCCGCTTGCCGAAGGGTTCGTCGTTCGCCTCAATGTGCGAGTTTGGCCCGCTCTGGCTGGATGATTTTGGTACCGGAATGGCAAACTTCTCGGCTCTGAGCGAAGTGAGTTACGACTATATCAAAGTGGCGCGGGATCTGTTTGTCATGCTGCGCCAGACGCCGGAGGGCCGCAATCTCTTTACGCTGCTGTTACAGCTGATGAACCGCTATTGCCGTGGTGTGATTGTCGAAGGCGTTGAAACGCTGGAAGAGTGGCGTGATGTGCAAAACTCGCCGGCTTTCGCTGCGCAAGGCTATTTTCTCTCTCGTCCAGTGCCTCTGGATACCCTTGAAGACGTAATTCTGTCGCTTTGATAAGGATGTAGAGCGCCTCCTTTCCTCTGCTGGACTATCTTTAGGACAGGCAAGGAAGAAAGTAAGGAGGTTAAACATGACGAGAACAGGCAAAATAACCACTTCAGTAATAGGGGTTTTCTTGTTGTTGATCGTCGTACTCATCATCGTGATTGCGACATTTGACTGGAACCGGCTCAAACCGACCATCAACCAGAAAGTCTCTACAGAACTCAACCGTCCCTTCGCCATACGGGGTGACCTGGGCGTGGTTTGGGAACGCCAAAAACAGGAAACCGGCTGGCGTAGCTGGGTTCCGTGGCCGCATGTTCATGCTGAGGATATCATCCTCGGCAACCCGCCGGACATTCCTGACGTCACCATGGTGCATCTCCCGCGCGTTGAAGCAACGCTCGCCCCACTGGCGTTGCTGACAAAAACCGTCTGGCTCCCGTGGATCAAGCTGGTCAAACCCGATGCACGGCTTATCCGCCTGTCGGAGAAAAACAATAACTGGACCTTTAACCTGGCAGGGGATGAAAACCGCGATCCCAAAGCGCCGCCATCAGCCTGGTCTTTCCGGCTGGATAACATTCTGTTCGACCAAGGTCGCATCGCCATTAACGATAAGGTGACGAAGTCAGAGATTGAGATCCTGGTCGATCCGCTGGGTAAGCCGTTGCCCTTTAGCGAAGTGACTGGCGCAAAAAGTAAAGAGAGCAACGCCCACATTGAGGACTACGTGTTTGGTCTGAAAGCGCAAGGCCGATATAACGGCGAACCGCTAAGCGGTACCGGGAAAATAGGCGGAATGCTGGCGCTGCGCGGTGAAGGAACCCCTTTCCCGATTCAGGCTGATTTCCGTTCGGGTAATACGCGTGTGGCGTTTATGGGTACGATAAACGATCCGATGAATATGGGCGGGGCGGATCTGCGGCTTAAATTCTCGGGAGATTCGCTAGGGGATTTGTACGATTTGACCGGCGTGCTGCTCCCGGATACGCCGCCGTTTGAAACCGACGGACATCTGGTCGCGAAAATTGACCCGGAAAAATCCTCTGTTTTTGATTACCGCGATTTTAATGGCCGAATTGGCGACAGCGATATTCACGGAACGCTGGCCTATACCACCGGTAAGCCGCGCCCAATGCTGAAAGGGGATGTTGAGTCACGCCAACTGAGGCTGGCTGATTTGGGGCCGCTGATCGGTGTGGATTCAGGCAAAGGGGCGGAGCGGGCCAAACAATCTGAACAGCGCAAAGGAGAGAAGAGCGTCCAGCCCGCGGACAAGGTCTTGCCGTATGACCGTTTTGAAACCGACAAATGGAACGTGATGGACGCTGACGTACGTTTCAAAGGACGGCGTATTGAGCACGGCAGTAGCCTGCCGATCAGCGATCTCTCCACCCATATCATCCTGAAAAATGCCGACCTGCGCCTGCAGCCGCTGAAATTTGGCCTCGCGGGAGGCAGCATTGTCTCCAGCATCCATCTGGAAGGGGATAAAAAGCCGATGCGGGGGCAGGCGGACATCCAGGCTCGCCGCCTGAAGCTAAAAGCGCTGATGCCGGATGTGGAGCTGATGCAGAAAACGCTCGGTGAAATGAACGGTGACGCCAGGTTTAGCGGGAGCGGAAACTCGGTAGCGGCGCTGCTTGGTAACAGCAATGGCAACCTGAAGCTGCTGATGAACGACGGTTTGATCAGCCGGAATCTGATGGAAATTGTTGGCTTGAATCTGGGCAACTATCTTGTTGGACAGATATTTGGTGATGACGAGGTGCGGGTGAACTGCGCGGCGGCGAATCTGGATATTGTTAACGGCGTAGCCCGCCCGCAGATTTTTGCCTTCGACACGGAAAACGCGGTCATTAATGTCACTGGTACGGCGAGTTTTGCGTCGGAGCAACTGGATTTAACCATCGATCCGGAGAGCAAAGGCATTCGTATTATTACCCTGCGTTCGCCGCTGTATGTTCGCGGCACCTTTAAGAATCCGCAGGCCGGTGTGAAGGCCGGGCCGCTGATTGCGCGCGGTGCGGTTGCTGCCGCGCTGGCAACGTTAGTGACGCCCGCGGCGGCCTTGCTGGCGCTGATTTCACCTTCTGAAGGAGACGCTAATCAATGCCGGACCATTTTGTCGCAAATGAAGAAGTGATTTTTGCCGTTGTCGGATGGTGCTAACGCGTCTCCGGCCTACATACATTTCATGCTCAACGTAGGCCGGAGACGGTGGTTACAGCCAAAGAATCACAATGACTGATGGCGGGTTTCGTGGGTTAACAGCAGCGCAATCAGCGTTAGCGCCGCCATTGATGCCAGATACGTACCTACCGCCGCCAGGCCGTAATTCGCCTGCAGCCATGCGGCAATGTAAGGGGCAACGGAAGCACCAAGAATCGACGAAACGTTGTACGAGAACGACGCCCCCGTGTAGCGCACTTCGGTTGGGAACAGCTCCGGCAGTAGCGCGCCCATCGGACCAAATGTCAAACCCATCAGGCTCAAACCAAGCAACAGGAAGGCGAACACCAGCACCGGATTGCCAGAGCCGAGCAGCGGTTTAAAGGCAAACAGCGCAAACAGAATAATAAGCGTGGTGATGATGAGCATGCTCTTGCGACGACCAAACGCATCGGCCAGCAGGCCCGCCACCGGCACCATGACGCCAAAGCCAATAACCGCCATCATCAGCATCCACAACACTTCATTACGCGGCAGGCCAAGCCCTACAGGCGCCGCGGCGGTGCTGAACGTCATGGAATAGACGGTCATGATATAGAACAGCGTATAGGTCGCCAGCATAATGAACGTGCCGAGGATCGTCACGCGGACATGTTTTGTCAGCAGGGTACCCAGCGGGATTTTCACCTGTTTTTTCGCCGCAGCCACTTTGGCAAAGACCGGGGATTCATGCAGCGAAACGCGAACGTACAGACCGATAATCACCAACACCGCAGAGAAGATGAACGGTACGCGCCAGCCCCAGCTCATAAACTGCTCGTCGGTCAGCAGCCAGGAGAGCAGCAGGAAAGTGCCGTTGGCGAAGAAGAAGCCGATAGGTGCGCCCAACTGCGGGAATGATCCGTACAGCGCGCGTTTACGCGGCGGTGCGTTTTCCGTCGCCAGTAACGCCGCGCCGCCCCATTCACCGCCCAGTCCTAAACCCTGACCAAAACGCGCCAGCGCCAGCAGCAGCGGGGCGAAAATACCGATAGTTTCATAGCCCGGCAGCAGGCCAATGACAACCGTCGAGATCCCCATAGTGAGCAGTGAGGCAACCAGCGTGACTTTACGCCCTACGCGATCGCCAAAATGCCCGAACACAGCAGAACCGATAGGCCGTGCCACAAAGGCGATAGCAAAGGTGGCGAGAGACTGCAGCGTTGCCGCGGTCGGATCCCCCTGCGGGAAGAAGATATGGGGGAACACGATCACCGCGGCGGTGGCGTAGATATAGAAGTCGAAGAACTCAATGGCAGTGCCAATGAGTGAGGCGACGACGACTTTATTGCGCGAGTTGACCGGGGTGTGTTCCTGTTCGTTGTCGAGCGTTGTGGCTGTTGCTTGCATAATATTTTCTTATTTTTGGTCGAACGAAAGGTCATATTACGCACAGCAAAAGAGACATTTCAATCTGTAACAAACCATGCGATCGGTCAAAAATAGAGCAAAAAGGGGATAATTTTTAGGCTGGAGATTTCACTTCCATGAAATGCTTCACATAATTTAAAACTTGGATGATAAAACTGGTTTTTGGTTAAACAAAAGTTACGGGCTGGATTTTAATTCTGATAATGCGCAGAATTTCGACGTAAGCATTGGGTTGGCCGGATAAGCGCAGCGTTATCCGGCAGTTAACAAAGATTAGCGGTGGGTTTTCCCCGGCATACGCGGGTCGTCTTTGTATTCTGCTGTGGCAATCCAGGCAGCGCAAAACAGAGTCAGACGGGCGAAGAAGTAGAAGAACGCCATTAAGCCAAGTACGGAACCAAACGCCGCGCCTGACGGCGATTGCACCAGTGATGGCAGCGTGTACGTCATGATCATTTTGATGACTTCAAACCCCAGTGCCGCGATAAACGTGCCGCGAATGAGCGCTTTTTTGCGCGGTCGGTGACGTGGTAGCCGCCAGAAAATCCAGAAGAACAGCAAGTAGTTGGCGAAAATAGAGATGGTCAGGCCGATCAGCCGCCAGGCGGGCTTCAGCCATTCGATGCCGTCGAGATACAGCGCAGAGATAATCATCTGCTGGGCCGAACCGGCGATGGAGGTAATGGACAGCGTAACAATCAGCGCAATCAGTAAACCAATCAATGAGACAAAATCACGCAGATATTTGACCCAAATTTTTTCCTGATCCTGTGGGGTCCGCTCCCAGACATCCCGCGACTGGGCACGAATAGCTTCGCGCAGGTTTCCCATCCAGTTAATTCCGGAATAGAGCGCGATGGCAAGACCCACCAGACCGACGGTGGTTCGTTGCTGAACGGCGGTATTGATGGTGTTTTTCAGCGTGGAGGCGAGTGTCGGATCGCTGACGTTGAGCAGGATTTTGCTGAAGATATCCTGCAACAGCGTAGGGTGCGAAGCGAGAATAAAACCCGCGGCGGCAAACGACACCATCAGGATAGGGATCATCGACAGAAACGAGAAGTAGGTAATGGCGGCGCCAAACTGATTTCCCATACGATCGTTAAATCTCTCCGCGGCGCGAATCAGATGGGCAATCATGGGCTGGCGTTGAATTTTATCGGCGAAGGTCAGGGCGGTTTTCAGCGCCTGGTTGGTCTTACCGTTGGTTTCTGTATTCTTACGCTCCAGGGTCTCAATTTTTGGGATTGGTGCGTGCTCAAGTTCCTGAATGGGGCGTTTAATCTCTTTTTCCTGCGTCATCAGGGCAGTAATCCTTGTTCTGTTCATTCTCAGGACAGTATAGCTTGTCAGTCCACATAGTCTTTCATCACGCCGGTCAGCCATTCCATAAACAGATGTACGCGGCGGGAGAGGTTACGGCGATGCGGATAGAGCAATGAAACCGGTAATGGTTCGGCGCGATATTGCGGCAATACTTCAATCAGCGTACCGGCGCGCAGGGCATCACGCACGCCCACGCGCGGTACCTGAATAATGCCCAGACCGGCAAGACATGCCGCATGATACGTTTCGGTACTGTTCACCGTCAGCATGCCGCCGGTTTTAACCCATTTAGCACCGTTGTCTGTCGCCACTTCAAAGCCTTGCGCACGCGTTCCCAAATTGACTGAGTAGTGCACCACCGCATGCGAGGCTAAATCCTCCAGGCTTTCCGGATAACCAAATCGGGCGAGGTATTGCGGGCTGGCGCAGTTAATCTGCGTGAGTTTTCCCAGCGGGCGCGCAATCAGCCCTGAATCTTTCAGCGTCCCCACGCGTACCACACAGTCGAAGCCTTCGCGGATCAAGTCTACCAGGCGGTCGCTGCTGCTAAGTTCGAGCTCAAGCCCCGGATACTGATGCAAGAAGGCCGGTAAGCGGGGCATCACCAGATTTCTCGCCACACCAACCGGCATATCGACGCGCAGCTTGCCGCTGATGCTGGCCGGGTCGTGATGGAATAGCCCATCCAGTTCATCGAGATTGCTCAACAAATCTTTCGCTCGTTCGTAATAGATCATGCCGTCTTGCGTGAGCTGAACGCGGCGGGTTGTGCGGTGCAACAACTGTGTGCCCAGATGATTTTCCAGGGCCTGGATTTGACGCGATACGCTACCTTTAGGAAGTCCGAGGGTGTCTGCCGCGCGCGAAAAGCTCTCCAGTTCTGCGACGCGGATGAACAACTGCATTGCGTGAATTTTATCCATTCTCATGCCCTATTGTTGTTCTAAATGAAACAGTAATGCGCAGTTAGCGGTATTTATTGTTTTTCTACCACCTAATAAGCTTTGTCTCAATCTTCACAACACCTGAAATGAGGTTTCTTATGACGCAACGTATCGCATTGGTGACCGGCGGCGGCCGTGGACTCGGTAAAAACGCGGCGCTAAAGCTGGCGAGTAAAGGCATTGGTGTCATCCTGACGTGGAACAGCAATGAAAAAGAAGCGCAGCAGGTTGTAGATGAAATTCGCCAATCTGGCGGTAAAGCTGCAGCATTACCGTTGAACGTCGGAAATATTTCCACTTTCCCTCAGTTTGTCAAACAGGTGCAGGAAACCCTACAAACGCACTGGCAAAGCGACACCTTTGATTATTTATTGAACAATGCCGGAGTTGGCATTAACGCACCGTATCCGGCGTTCACTGAAGCGCAATTTGACCAGCTTTTGGACATCCATTTTAAAGGACCTTTTTTCCTGACACAGAACCTGCTGGCGCTGATCAACAACGGCGGACGCATTCTTAATGTCTCGACCGGATTGTCGCGCTTTGCGCTACCGGGTTACAGCGCTTACGCTGCCATGAAAGGGGCGATGGAGGTGTTAACCCGTTATCAGGCGAAAGAGCTGGGAGAGCGCGGCATTACGGCGAATATTATTGCGCCTGGGGCAATCGAGACGGATTTTAGCGGCGGAAACGTGCGGGATAATGCGCAATTGAATGCCTACATTGCATCGCAGACGGCGCTGGGGCGTGTTGGGTTACCGGACGATATTGGCGACGCCATTGCTGCGTTGCTCAGCGATGAGCTGGCCTGGATGACGGCACAGCGTATCGAAGTCTCTGGCGGGATGTTCCTGTAAACGACTGCCTCTTACTTAGCCTTTTGAGCAAGAGAAAACCGGCGCGCCATCAGAAGTCAAAATATAGCTGGTGGCGTTTGCCGGTATTATTTGGAATCTGATACCGCAATCGCGGTGCTGAAAGAGATCGGGGATAAACGTTCTGAAGAGTTCATTCTTCTTCGGGAGTGGATTTGTTGTATCAGAAACCATGATCACCTCCCCATTCTCATGCCAGAATGATCATTTAATGCGATATTTTGTTTTGTAACATATTTGTCTGTTATCGTGAATTTCTTATTTTTAGCTAAGAATATAAACTCCGGGTTATTAATATTAGTAATCCAGGTTTGAACATCAAATATTAAGGATTTTCTGAACATTTGACCCCGATTTTGATCCTTTGTGTGATTCTTTGGTTTCAGCTGTAACTATTTATAACGTCTGCTTCTTTCTTATCCGTCTATCGGTAAAATGGCCTCCGCCAAATGGTGACTTCATATTTTGCCCCTCGGATAATACCCTTCCGCGTGTTAAGGCTAATATCTTATTCAGACGGAGATAAATAATGCAGTTAATAATGTTTGACAGGCAGTCAATATTTATTCATGGAATGAATGTAATTTTGCAAGAGCGTATTCCAGGAGTGAATGTTCAGGGTGTCAGTCAGGCAGATGATCTTTGGCGGACGCTGGAAGAGAATCCTGATGCACTGGTAATGCTGGATGGAGATTTTGACGCTGAGTTCTGCCGTAGCTTGCTGCAACAGATAGCAGAGCGCTTTGCGAAGGTAAAAGTGCTGGTAACCGCAACGGACTGCCGTAAAAAATGGCTACAGGAAGTCACGCAATTAAACGTGCTGGCCATTGTTCCGCGCGATTCTGATGCGGAAACCTTCACGCTGGCACTCAATAGCGTCGCGATAGGTATGATGTTTATCCCCAGAGATTGCATCACAGCGACCGAATGTGGCGGGCAAAATATCAGATTGCTCAGCGCGCGTCAGCGGGAGATTCTGACGATGCTGGCCGCCGGAGAATCTAATAAACAAATTGGTCGATTATTAAATATCAGCACCGGAACGGTAAAAGCCCATCTTGAATCGCTGTATCAGCGCCTGGAGGTAAAAAACCGTACGCAGGCGGCAATGATGCTAAACGACACCCTATAATGGGAAAATATTTCACAGTCAGACTGTTTCTGGCTGTGAAATAGCCCACGGCCAGAATTCAGCACTGCAAAACCGGCTAATCCCCACGCTGAGCATCCATGCAATTAACGCTTCCTGTTGAAACCGATCTTGTATTTGCGGCATTTCCTTATGGATGAATGCCTCGCAGATATTTATATCCGCGAGCAGCAATGTTTCGGCCTGCATCAGCATAATTGGGGCATCAAAGGATTCATCTGCGGTGATTTCGTGCCCGTAGCCAATGACCCAGATCCCCTTTTTGTCCTGATACTTTTCCAGCGACAGGCCCTGCCATTGCTTAATAAATGCGATACAGGCGGGCGTGAAATGCGTCGAATGCAGCGGCATAATAATCTCTGTACAAAGAGACCTATTTTAGGAAACACACCCCGTTACGCCAGCCGCTATCCAGCCATTTTTTACAGCAAAACGCCTGATGGCGCGGGCGGCTGATATTCCTGTTTTAACAGGCCGAAAATCCAGTCATCATGCCAGGTTTGATGTAGCCAGTAGCTTTCTCGCAGCGTGCCTTCGAGAATGAACCCGACCTTTTCCAGTAGACGCCGTGAGGCATCGTTTCCTGCGGTGACGCAGGCCGTCAGTCGGCGTAGTCCTCCGGCGGTAAACGCATACTCGCAAACGGCATGCAGGGATTCAGCGCCATAACCTTTGCCCTGCGCCTCGGGAGTGAGCAGAAAGCCGACCTCGGCACATTCATTTTTATCCTGAATATATCCGGTTACCCCAAGCGGTACGCCCGATGCCTTATCGCACAGGACCAGGCACAGCCAGTGTGGACTGCCGGGAGACCATTCAGGCAAGCGGGAGTCAAAGACTGTCCGTATCTCCTCTTCGGTACGCGAGTCAGCGACAAAGCGCATCACATCTGCGTTCTGCTGTAACGTTAAGAAAAACGCCCAGTCGTCATGTGTGAGCGGGCGGCAGATCAAACGCGAGGTTTTCAGTACAGGCACAGGCTTATCTCCAGAATAATTTTCAATGATTGTGCGGAAGTCACTGTAAAACATATTTATTTGCTATATGAATGTGTTTTAGTCTGTGGCGGCACAGCGCTGCATTTAAAAAAGATAACTACACACCATTGTGAGGCCGCACTTTTTGGGTCCTTTTAGGGAAGATAATGACCAATAGCGCGTTACAGGCGACATGTACACCATTCGAACATTGTTTGGGGATAATCCGGCAAGCCTCGGTAGAAATTTTGCTGATGCTTGGCGTGCGCGTCGCAGAGGGTAAAGATCCACGCTGGTTTCTCGAGCAGCTTGACCAGGCGCGATTGAATCTGGGAGGTTGGGGTGTTGTCGCCAGGCGGTTGCAGATGAATGACGCGCAATTGAGTCAGTTCACGTTGCGGCTACGCCATCTTCAGCAGAGCGTGCCGCAATATGAAAATGGCCAGGACGTCAGTGAAAACCAGCTGATTTCTGCGCTGCGCTTTGTCGCTTCTCTGGAACAGTTGCGCCAGCAACAGCCCCTCCTGAAGTATCCAACCGAGATTGAACGTGCAGAGCCGGATGCGCAGATGCGGGCGCAGCGTCAGCTTTGCGCAATAGAATTAACCCTCAAATCGCTGATTGCGCGGGTATGGCCGGATCAACATCCGCTCAACAGCTTCCTGAAACAGCACTTTGGCGGTGAACGTCTGCGTCGCTGGTTAAAGCTGGGAGAAAGTCGGGATGCGCTGGACGGCATGATGTTTAGCGAACTGGCGCTGATGGTTGTCGATAAGAAGTTATTCGTTCGGCATTTTAGCGAGATTTTTAACGATACCTCGGTGCTCATGTCGTTTGTTGAGCCACGTATCACGCTGAGGATGTTCCTGGATGACTGCCGCCTGGCCCGTAACTGCGTTATCGCGCAGCAGCCGCTAACCTCAGTACAACTGCTGTTGCTGGATTGTCAGTACCGACAGATTACTCACCCTGTGCAGCGGGCATTTGGAGAACGGCGTACGCGCATTAATCCTGCGTCGTATCTGGAGTCCGATGAGGCGATGGTTCGCCAGTTTTGGGAAAGCGCAAAGCAAAAAGACGAGCAGGCGGGGGGCGATAAACAGGAAATCGCAGACAGTATCGATCCGCCGGAGAAGCGGGCCAGGCGCACGGCGGAAGAACGTGAACAGCTGATTTCCGGCATGTTGTGGGTAGCGGTCGGCGTGATGGTGCTGGTGATTTCGCTGGGCGCGTTCTGGTTATTCACTTCGCCAGCGCCACAAGCGTCTTCCGGGCTATCCGTTGAAATCGTGCAGGAGGAGCCACGGCGTGATGCCCCTGGTGCGCGGGAGTCGGTGACCCGAATGGGCATCACCTGGGATGCCTTTAACATGCGCGCGGCTATCGAGCGCAACGACACCCGTGTGACGTCACTTTTCCTACAGGGCGGGATGGACTGGAAGCTGGCGTGGACGGAGCAGGCATTCTCGGCAGGCAATACCGAGGTGTTGAGGCTGCTGCTGCGTTACCCTTCGCAGATGAGTGAGAGTAAGCCATGTCGGCAGTTTATGACCACGGTCAGCCATGCGATGGCGAATGGGGCGTCACTCACATCGCTGCATAAAAGCTATCTGCAAAGTTTTTGCTCGGTGCCGGCGGTTGTCGCGCGTCAGCAGTATAACCTTGAACAGGCCGAGCTACGCGTTCGCGCGCAGCCAAGCCCAGAGAACAAGAAATGGCAAAAAATTCACGCCGAACTGTACGATGCGATTAACTGACGGTCTGATAATTCAGACCGTCAGCTGCTAGGGGTCGCCATACAGACCGATGAGTCGGCGCACCACGCCATTGGTCCAGCCAAAGCCGTCCTGTAACGGATATTCTCCGCCGCCGCCTTCGCGCGGCGCGGCGTCGGCGATGTGGTATTTTTCGATAAGCTTGTGGTGTTCCTGATAAAAGAGATTCACCGTTTTCAACCAGTTACGGGCGATTTCATCCCCGAGATGGTCGTCGCCGTAAAGTTTGAAACCCTGGATCGCCATCCACTGCAGCGGCGCCCAGCCGTTGGGTTTATCCCATTGCTCACCCGTTTCATGCTCCGTGGCTAAAATCCCTCCGGGGGTAAGCAGGCGACTGCGGACCGCATTGGCAAGTCGGTCGGCTTGTTCATGCGTTGCCATGCCGACATACAGCGGCACAATACTGGCGGCAGAGAACAGGGCCATTTGTTCGCGCCGCCAGTCGTAATCGCGATAGCAGCCGTTTTCATCGTCCCAGAGATAGCGATTAACCGCATCGCGGCGGTCATTGGCTTTCTGGCGAAACTGCGCTTCAGTTTCTTTGTCGCCTTTCAGTGCGGAAATATTGGCGATAGTGCTCTCCAGCTTGTAGAGGAACGCGTTCAGATCAATAGGGATGAACTGAGTGGTGCGTATGCTGGCAAGACGGCCTGCATCGCGTAGCCAGCGCGAGGAGTAATCCCAGCCGGAGGCCGCGCCCGCGCGCAAATCCCGATACACTTCATTGGGTGGGCGACCCGAATGCTTGGCGGTCTCGACGTCTTCAAGCCACGACTCATCGCGCGGCGTATCACGATCGTCCCAATAGCGGTTGAGCAGGGAGCCGTCCGACATTCTGATCACGTGACGGTAGGCCTGGTTGAGTACCAGGGAATCTGCGCCATCCATCCAGAACGCGTACTCCATTTTTAGATGATCAAGGTAACGACGCGCACCGCGTACGCCATCCTCTTCAAACAGTTCGACCATCAGCGCAAAGACCGGCGGCTGCGAGCGACTCAGGTAGTAAGTACGGTTACCGTTCGGGATGTGACCATAGTTTTCAATCATCCAGGCAAAGTTATCCGCCATACATTTCAGCAGATCTTCGCGACCGCTCTCCGCCAGACCCAGCATGGTGAAGTAGGAATCCCAGTAGTAGGTTTCACTAAAACGTCCGCCGGGCACAATATATGACTGCGGTAACGCCAGCAGCGAGGACCAGGGAATGTGGTCCTGTGGTTCGCGCGTCAGCACCGGCCACAGTTGATCGATATGCTGTTTCAGCGAATTTGCCGGGTCAGAAACATATTCACTGGAGGGCGTTTCCGGGAGCCAGAAGTGGTTCTCGACGAAGCGTCGCAGATCAAAGTCGCGGTGGCGTTTAACCTTGCGATAGCGGATCAAAATATCCAGCGGATCCATTTTCGGCGCACAGTCGGGGAAGGTTTTGCTATCGGCAAACAGTTTCGACGACTGAACGTGTTCGAACAGCTCGAGGTAACGATCGGCGGGAGTTAACGCATCTGAAGCGGGTAACCCTTCAATCATCTCTGGTTCAGGCTCCGCCTCAATCATTTCATCCAGCTTTAACTCGCACGGATCCATTTCATAAAGCAGATCAATGTCGATCGTCATTTCTTCAGAAGGGACGTGGGGTAGTTTCTGGTTGAGCATAATGCGAAAGACCTCCGATGGACGTTGAAAGATTAAGGCTATTGCCCGCTCGTCAATTAAGCGTAGACATTCGCTTCGGTATCTGGTGAGTAAAGCGTGCGGTCGATCACATTTTAGTGCTGCGCAATATCCAAAAAATAAATCTATCCCAATGAAAATAATGAATAATTCCGAATTCTGCACAACCTGAGGATATTCTATTTTCAGAACATTCGATTGCAACGAGGTGTGAACACAACCTGGTAACGTTTAACTCTATAATAGGCACAGGCTATTCTATCGATAGTTCTCCTCCATGTAATTGCTTGATACTTATCAAAATAGTAATCCCCTCATTTCCTATGATGGTCAGGTCTGACAAAGACTGTCTATTAATTATTCTAATTTTCTGGGTCACAATAACTCACAACGGTGAGGGTAAAATAATGAAAATCATTACCCGTCTTACCGTGATTGCCATAGCTGGCGTCGCGATTTGTTATTTTGGATTATCCGGTTATGTGTGGTATCACGATAATCAACGGAGTAAACAGGCTGATGTTCAGGCCTCTACGCTGGAAGAAAATAATAAAGTACTAGGGTTCTTACGTGAAAAAGGATGCGATTATTGTCACACTCCTTCGGCTGAATTACCTTTCTATTCTTCTTTTCCCGTCGCTAAGCAGTTGATGAATTACGATATTCAACTGGGATACAAATCATTCAATCTGGAGGCCGTTCGTGCGGCGCTGGTCGCGGATAAACCCGTTTCGCAAAGCGATCTGAATAAAATTGAGTGGGTGATGCAATACGAGACCATGCCGCCGACGCGTTATACCGCACTGCACTGGGCTGGCAAGGTAAGCGATACGGAGCGAGCAGAGATCCTGGGCTGGATTGCGAAACAGCGTGAGCAGTACTACGCCAGTAACGATACTGCCACGCAGCATCGTAATGAACCTGTACAGCCGATACCGGAAAGCATCCCGACCGATGCCCGCAAAGTAGCGCTTGGTTTTACGCTTTACCATGACCCGCGTATTTCCGGCGATAGCACGATTTCTTGCGCGCACTGTCACGCCCTGAATGCGGGCGGCGTGGATGGCCGGAAAACGTCAATCGGTGTAGGCGGCGCGGTTGGCCCTATCAATGCGCCAACGGTATTTAACTCGGTCTTTAACGTTGAGCAATTCTGGGATGGCCGTGCGCCAACATTGCAGGCGCAGGCCGGTGGTCCACCGTTGAACCCTATCGAAATGGCGTCTAAATCCTGGGATGAAATTATCCAGAAACTGGACAAGGATCCGCAACTTAAGCAAGAGTTCATTGCCGTTTATCCGCAGGGATTCAGTGGGGATAATATTACCGATGCGATTGCTGAGTTTGAGAAAACGCTGATTACGCCAAATTCGCCGTTTGATAAATGGCTGCGTGGTGATGAAGCGGCCTTAACCGCTCAGCAAAAACATGGCTATCAGTTGTTTAAAGATAATAAGTGCGCGACCTGTCATGGCGGTATTATTTTAGGCGGACGTTCATTTGAGCCATTGGGGCTGAAAAAGGACTTTAATTTCGGCGAGGTCACTGCTGCAGATATTGGCCGCATGAACGTCACCAATGAATTACGTGACAAGCTGCGTCAGAAAGTCCCTGGATTGCGTAACGTTGCGCTGACTGCGCCTTATTTCCATCGCGGTGATGTGCCTACGCTCGACGGCGCGGTAAAACTTATGCTGCGTTATCAGGTGGGTAAAGAACTACCGCAGGAAGATATCGACGATATCGTGGCATTCCTCGAAAGCCTTAATGGGGTATATACACCGTATATGCAGGGTAAATAATGTCTCTCAGGTCCAGATTCGGACGTAAAAAAACCGACTTCACGTCGGTTTTTTTACGCTTCAGCCCGAGTTGGTGGTTCTGGCCGAAGTGAGAGTTCCATCATCTAACGCTTCAATCGTATTACCTTACCGGTAGTATTGCAAGAATACGCTGGTTGTTTTGATTAAAATAACTGTATACTTATCCAGTTAGCTCTGAAGCATTTTCATTCCGGACGCGCGCTAAACGCTTTCTAAGTCCTGATCGGCTGTACGGGTGGTGCCGTTGGCCGATGCTCTGGCCGGAGTGAGAGTTCCATCATCTAACACTGGGACATGCGCCGTGACAGGCAATGGATGAGTAAGCGGATGCATTCTCACTCCATCTGATGGAGAAAACGGGTGATTGATAAAGCAATCATCGTTCTGGGAGCGTTAATCGCGTTGCTGGAGCTGATCCGCTATCTGCTGCAACTGCTGAACTGATAGCGGAAACGTAACTAAGGGCAAAGAGCTAACCCCTCTTTGCCCTTTAACATTCCTGAAGCGCGATTAACGCATGGTGACAAACTCTTCAGATGCCGTTGGGTGAATGGCAACGGTGTTATCAAAGTCTTTCTTGGTTGCGCCCATTTTCAGAGCGACCGCGAAGCCTTGCAGCATTTCATCCATCCCAAAACCAATGCCATGAATACCGACAATCTTCTCTTCCGGACCGACGCAAACCAGCTTCATGCGGCACGGCTGACGGTGGGTGGTGACAGCGGTATACATCGCGGTAAACGATGATTTATACACTTTCACCTGATCATCGCCGTGCTGTTCGCGAGCCTGCTGCTCGGTCAGGCCCACGGTACCAATAGGCGGATGGCTGAAGACCACGGTCGGGATGTTGCTGTAGTCCAGATGTTCGTCCGGCTTGTTGTTAAACAGACGCTCGGACAGACGACGGCCCGCGGCAACGGCAACCGGCGTCAGCTCAACGGCCCCGGTGTTATCGCCGACGGCATAAATACCCGGCACGCTGGTGTTCTGGAATTTATCAACGACGATGTAGCCTTTTTCGTTGGTTTTCACGCCAGTAACCGCCAGGTTGAAGTTGTCGGTGGCAGGTTCACGACCGATCGCCCAAATCAGGCAATCTACCGTTTCGCTACGACCATCTTCCAGTTGCAGGGTCAGGCTACCATCAGCGTTTTTAACGACCGCTTTTGGAATCGCGTGAGTATGCAGAGCCGGGCCTTCGGCGTTCATCACCTCAACCAGCGTGTCGACGATCATTGGGTCGAAGCTGCGCAGCGGCGCGTGTTTACGCACGAACAGATGCGTTTGTGCACCCAGACCGTTAATTACGCCCGCCAGTTCAACGGCGATGTAGCCTGCGCCAACAACGGCTACGCGTTTTGGCAGCGCGGGCAGCTCAAAGAAACCGTCGGAGTCGATACCGTATTCCACACCCGGAATGCTCGGATGGCTCGGGCGACCACCGGTAGCAATCAAAATATGATCGGCAGTAATGGTTTCACCGTTCACTTCAATGGTTTTGGCATCCACAAAGCGGGCAAAGCCTTTAATCACATCGACATTATTTTTGCCCAGCACGTTGTCGTACGAGGTATGAATGCGATCAATATAAGCGGTGCGCGTGGCGATCAGTTTATCCCAATCGAATTTATTGATGGTGGTGTCGAAACCGTAATCCGGCCCGTACATGTGGATTGCTTCGCGGACCTGTGCGGCATGCCACATCACTTTTTTCGGTACGCAGCCAACGTTAACGCAGGTGCCGCCTAGCTCTTTAGCTTCAATCAGCGCGCATTTCTGGCCGTACATTGCTGCACGGTTAATGGAGGCAATACCACCGCTGCCGCCGCCAATAGCGATGTAATCATAGTGCTTGGTCATGACCGCTCCTTCATGTTCATTGTAGGGCGGAGAAGCGTTACGCCATCCGCCAAAATATTCGCGATTGTATACCTGAAATTAAAAGGTTCCACCGATGACTGCGATTACTCCGGCACGATCCAGCTTACCGACGTATGACCGGTTCCTGCCGGAACCAGTTTTGCTGTGCAACCACGGCAGGACACTGTTCATCTGCTGCTCCAGCTTCCACGGCGGGTTTATTACAATCATACCGGACGCCGTCATGCCGCTGATCGCTGTCCGGACGCACCGCCAGCTCAATCTGCAGAATTTTGCGGATACCGGTGTCTTCCAGGTCGTGGATCATGCGTTTGATTTGCTGGCGCAGAACTACCGGATACCACAGCGCATAGGTGCCGGTTGCGAAACGCTTATAGCCTTCGTTAATACCGGTCACCACCGCCTGGTAGTCGCTTTTGATTTCGTAGGGGGGATCGATAAGGATCAGCCCGCGACGGGAAACCGGCGGTAATTTTGCTTTTAGCTGCTGATAACCATCGGCTTTGGCCACGCGTGCGCGCTCATCTTTCTGGAATTCGCCGCGCAGCAAAGGAAAGTCGCTCGGGTGCAGTTCCGTTAATTGCAGGCTATCCTGTTCTCGCAGCAGCTGGCGAGCAATTAATGGAGAGCCGGGGTAGTAGCGCAGTTGGCCGCTACGGTTGAAGTGCTTCACCACGCCAATGTAGGGTTCCAGTTCGGCAGGCAAATCGTCCTGCTGCCAGATACGGGCGATCCCTTCCAGATATTCACCGGTACGTTCGGCATGCTCACTGCTCAGCTGATAACGGCCTGCGCCAGCATGGGTATCCAGATAGAGAAACGGTTTTTCTTTCTCTTTAAGCGATTCGATGATCAGGCTCTGGACGGTGTGTTTAAGGACGTCGGCGTGGTTGCCAGCGTGATAACTGTGGCGATAACTCAGCATGGGTAAACGTGTTCCAGGTTATAAACGTAGGCCCGAAAACAGCGCAATATCGGGCGAAAATAAAGCGTATCACCACAGTATACAGAAAAGTCGTCACTGCCGCGAAAGCGCAACGCCTGGCATTGAAATCCTCTACACTTAACCCCATTGTACAAATTAATATGCACAGCGCCGGATACGCGCTTCATTCACTCTTTTCAACAGGACCGCGCTAATGACCAATCCATTGCTGACCCCCTTCGAACTGCCGCCATTTTCTAAAATTCAGCCTGAGCACGTCGTGCCTGCCGTGACTAAGGCGCTGAACGATTGCCGCGAAAACGTTGAGCGAGTGGTTGCGCAGGGCGCGCCGTACACCTGGGAAAATCTTTGCCAGCCGTTGGCGGAAGTTGACGATGTGCTGGGGCGTATTTTCTCTCCGGTTAGCCACCTGAACTCGGTGAAGAATAGCCCGGAATTGCGCGAAGCCTACGAACAAACGCTGCCGCTGCTGTCTGAATACAGCACCTGGGTTGGGCAACATGAAGGTCTGTACAAAGCGTACCGCGACCTGCGTGACGGCGATCATTACGCCACCCTGAACACCGCACAGAAAAAAGCGGTCGATAACGCGCTGCGCGATTTTGAGCTTTCTGGTATTGGTCTGCCGAAGGAAAAACAGCTGCGCTATGGTGAGATTGCCACCCGCCTGTCTGAGCTGGGCAATCTCTACAGCAATAACGTCCTCGATGCCACGATGGGCTGGACTAAGCTGGTGACTGATGAAGCGGAACTCTCCGGCATGCCGGAAAGCGCGCTGGCGGCTGCAAAAGCCCAGGCTGATGCTAAACAGCAGGAAGGCTACCTGTTAACGCTGGATATCCCAAGCTACCTGCCGGTGATGACCTACTGTGATAACCAGGGGCTGCGTGAGGAGATGTATCGCGCTTACTCCACTCGCGCGTCTGATCAGGGGCCAAACGCTGGTAAATGGGACAACAGCCCGATAATGGAAGAGATCCTCGCGCTGCGCCACGAGCTGGCACAGCTGCTGGGCTTTGAAAGCTACGCTTTTAAATCTCTGTCCACCAAAATGGCGGAAAACCCGCAGCAGGTACTCGACTTCCTGACGGGCCTGGCGAAACGTGCCCGTCCTCAGGGCGAGAAAGAGCTGGCTCAACTGCGCGCCTTCGCGAAAGCGGAATTTGGTGTCGATGAGCTGCAGCCGTGGGATATCGCTTACTACAGCGAGAAACAAAAACAGCACCTCTATAGCATCAGCGACGAGCAGCTGCGTCCATACTTCCCGGAAAACAAAGCCGTTAACGGCCTGTTTGAAGTGGTTAAACGTATTTACGGTATTACTGCTAAAGAGCGCACTGATGTTGACGTCTGGCACCAGGAAGTACGTTTCTTCGAACTGTATGACGAAAACAACGAACTGCGCGGCAGTTTCTATCTTGACCTGTATGCCCGTGAACATAAACGTGGCGGGGCGTGGATGGACGACTGCGTCGGCCAGATGCGTAAAGCCGACGGTACGCTGCAAAAGCCTGTTGCCTACCTGACCTGTAACTTTAACCGCCCGGTGAACGGCAAACCCGCGCTGTTTACCCACGATGAAGTGATCACCCTGTTCCACGAGTTCGGCCACGGTCTGCACCATATGCTGACCCGTATCGAAACCGCCGGTGTTTCAGGTATCAACGGCGTGCCGTGGGATGCGGTCGAACTGCCGAGCCAGTTTATGGAAAACTGGTGCTGGGAGCCCGAAGCGCTGGCATTTATCTCTGGTCACTTTGAGACCGGTGAGCCGCTGCCCAAGGAGTTGCTGGATAAAATGCTGGCGGCGAAAAATTACCAGGCGGCGCTGTTTATTCTGCGTCAACTGGAGTTTGGCCTGTTTGATTTCCGTCTGCATGCGGAGTTTAACCCACAGCAAGGGGCGAAAATCCTCGAAACGCTGGCGGAAATTAAAAAGCAGGTCGCCGTGGTGCCGGGACCAACGTGGGGCCGCTTCCCGCATGCCTTCAGCCACATTTTTGCTGGTGGCTATGCGGCGGGTTACTACAGCTACCTGTGGGCCGACGTGCTGGCGGCGGATGCATTCTCTCGCTTTGAAGATGAAGGGATTTTCAACCGTCAAACCGGACAATCGTTCCTCGATAACATTCTCACCCGTGGTGGTTCTGAAGAGCCGATGGAACTGTTCAAGCGCTTCCGTGGCCGTGAGCCGCAACTGGATGCAATGCTGGAGCATTACGGGATTAAAGGCTGATTATTCACGTGAAAATCTGCTTAGTAGATGAAACAGGCGCCGGAGACGGCGCCTTATCTGTTCTTGCCGCCCGCTGGAATCTTACGCACGATGAAGATAACCTGATGGCGCTGGTGATGACACCGGAACATCTGGAACTGCGCAAACGTGATGAGCCCAAACTCGGCGGTATCTTCGTGGATTTCGTTGGCGGTGCGATGGCCCATCGGCGCAAATTTGGCGGTGGTCGCGGCGAAGCGGTGGCGAAGGCGGTTGGCATTAAAGGCGATTACCTGCCGGATGTGGTTGATGCGACTGCAGGGCTGGGGCGCGATGCGTTTGTGCTGGCCTCAGTAGGCTGCCGCGTGCGAATGCTGGAACGTAACCCGGTCGTGGCGGCGCTGTTGGATGATGGCCTGGCGCGAGGGTATGCTGACCCGGAAATCGGTCCGTGGCTGCAGGAACGTTTGCAACTGATCCACGCTTCAAGCCTGACGGCGTTAACCGATATCACGCCGCGTCCGCAGGTGGTGTACCTCGACCCGATGTTCCCGCATAAGCAGAAAAGCGCGCTGGTGAAAAAAGAGATGCGCGTGTTTCAGTCGTTGGTGGGGCCGGACCTGGATGCGGATGGGCTGCTGGATCCTGCGCGTCAGCTAGCCACTAAACGTGTGGTAGTGAAGCGCCCGGATTACGCACCGCCGCTGGCGGATGTCGCCACGCCGAACGCGGTAGTTACGAAAGGGCATCGGTTTGATATTTACGCGGGGACTCCTGAATAGCCTTTCCACTTAACTCGATCGTGGGTGGTGGTCATCATAATGCTCCCAAATCTTCGGATGTTGGCGCTTATTTAAAAATAAGCGCCAATGATATTAGCTTATTCACCTAAACCATTTTCGATTTCGGCGCTAAGTTTTTGTAATGCAATTTGGGCATCTTCACCCAGGAATACGATATTGACTTCATGGCCTTTTTTTATACCCAGGGACATGAGAGCCATTAGACTCTTTGCATTTACGTATTTATCACTTCTTGCAAGATTTGCGATCTTAACTTCACATTTAAAGGGTTTTAATGTCGCAACCAGGTTTGCTCCTGGACGAGCATGTAGACCATGCTCATTTTTTATGATGAAACGAGCATTGCAATTGGCATCAGGCATCATAATTAACACTGTGTCGTTGGAATTAAATTTTCAGCATCCAGCGCTAAATATTGCTGTGCAACATTAAGCGTCACAGGGTGATTTTTAGGTAAGCCAATGATTTCGGCAGCGGTAGTCAGCAATCCCATTCGTTGCATTTTCTGTTGCAGTTTGACAGAGGCTTGATCGTCTTCGGCATAATAAGCAAGGCCGCAAGCGATCGCTTTTGTGAGGGGGGTGTAATCGAGGTCGTGTTTAAGACAAAGTTGCACTACACCCATTAAGCGATCCTGATAAGCCAATTTCCGAATAGGATCATAGGCGACACGATGAATCGAATCCGGGAGTTCGTTTTTAGCTTTAGGTAAGTACTCCAGATCTTTTAATGCTTCACGCGTGATTTGTGGGTATTCGGTCATTACCGCAGTAATTGTGACATCGTGTACCGCATTGGCCAAATCTGAAACCTGAGGATCGGCTGAGGCATCAGGAATGGTTTTGTAACCTTTCAGGTGTCCATACCAGGCGGTAGTAGCGTGAGGGCCATTGATGGTAAATACTTTGATGTCTTTAAGCATTTCCAGATGTTCGCGTGGCTCTAGCCATTCCACACCACTGATGTCGTTATAAAGAGGAGTTTGAATGATCAATGAGGCAACGGCGGTGCTGTCTATCTGGGTTGCGTAGTGCGTTTTGGCATCGGTGGAGCGTCTGACAATTGAGTCGCGGATCGCTACGTGGGTGTCGAACCATTGACGCGCTTCAGCAGATGGGATTGCGTCACGGTACCAGCCTTCAATATCTTTAATAATATGATTTTTATTTGTCAGGCAAATTAATGACATTTTTTTGTTTGGGTCAATATGATATTGATGCTCAAAACATTTGCCAAGATACTGAGCGGATTCTGCAAAATCCTCTGGATAAAGTGGACACATAATGACAGACGACTCAATAAAGTCATTCATGACAGAATAGTTGTCATCGGTCAAAAAAGCATTAAAGTTGGTGATCTCGTGTAAAATGATGTCATCAGTACGAAAAACCTGAACGGTATATTTGTTTTCACGGTTCAGTTCATCAATAACTCTTTGGTCTTTATCCAGAAATGTTATATCCCAGCCAGCATTGTCAAATGTTTCGCCCACAAAGCCTTTACCAAGGCGGCCAGCGCCTATAATTAATACGCGTTTCATTATAACTCCTCATATTATTAGATATCCTTGCTCGTGAATATATGATTTATATCCTTGAGTGAGGACACCACGAAATTAGATCTGGTCTCAAGTTTTTCTTCGGTTACAAGAATGGCAACTTCATTAGAGACTTCAGCCATTTTTTGTTTGGTATAACACTCATCCAGATCGGGAATAGTTACACCGACTTCACTGTCAACATGCGCAACACCCATAAAGTATATATCCGGGCGAATAGCATTTAATTCGCGAATAGTTTCAGCACCAATTAAAACCAAAGAGTTTTTATAAAGCCTGCCCCCTAATCCTATAACCTCTACATTCTTGTAATCACTTAATAAATGCAGAATAGGGATGTTATTAGAAACAACAGTGCATTTTAAATCTTTGGGTATTAGCTTTATGAGTTCGTAGTTAGTTGTTCCTCCGTCAATTAAAATGACGCTATTTTCTTTAATTAAATGTACGGCTTTCTTTGCCAGCTTTACTTTCTCATTGGTGTTCAGATCCTGCCGGACATTAAACTCAGTGATGGCAGGCCCGACGCGTATTGCGCCACTATGAACACGATGAATTACTCCTTGATTCGCAAGCTCATTTAAGTCGCGTCTTATGGTGTCCTCAGAAACCTTAAGACGCTCACTTAATTTACTGACAACAATCTTTTTCTCTTTCTCAAGTATTTGAAGAATAATATCTTGTCTTGCCGCTTTCATCGTAATGACTCATTTTATTCAGAGAATAATGAGTATATCTTAGATGTTTAGCACTTGTAAAATATATTCTATAGAGTTAGCGGTTCGTAATGCCTGAACATTCTTTTCTTCAATGCAAATTAAGGCGATTTTATTTAACAAGTCCATATGTTCGCCTTCTTTACCCGCGATACCTATGGTTATATAGGCAGTATTTCCATCACCAAAGTCTATACCGTCAGGAAACTGTACTAAAGAAATGCCTGACTTAATGATTTCGCAATCTGAACCATCCGTACCATGTGGTATTGCTAAACCATTGCCTAAATAAGTTGAAACAATCTCCTCTCTGAGTTTCATTCTCTGAACGTATTTATCTGTCACATAGCCATTCATTTTCAGAATATTTCCAGTAAGGGTTATAGCTTCAAATTTATCGTTGGCATGTGCATTAAGAATAATGTTCTCGGGGATAAAGATGTCACTCATGCTGGCACCTCTTCATGGTTTTCATGATTATGCGATTTTATAAACGCAACTGTTTCGTCATAATCACTCAACTTAATAAAGTTATTAACGGTCATAAACACAGTATCGGTGTTTTCACAGCTTAATTTTGCGCGCTCAAGGAGCCCAGATAAAGTAATTACCATATCGTAGTCTCTACCCACTCGGTTTGCTGAATCGTTAATAACCTTAATATAGCCGAGCCCTTCTTCTTGTAGTCGTTTACGTAGAACAGAAGCGCCCATTGCGCTAGAACCCATCCCGGAATCACATGCGACCAATATACGTTGCACCTTTTTTACGCTGGTATTGGATAAGCCTGGGACAAAATCAGCCACAGATTTAACCTGACGCCCGCCGACAGTCACTGGGCTTTCATCATCATCTTCTGAACCGGGGCTGATTTTAAGTATTAACCAGCCCAGCGCGCATGACACGATAAATCCTGCGCTGATGGACACCAGATTGGCAACGATGGCGCTTTTCGGCGTCATCATGGCGATAGCGATTAAACTGCCTGGAGATGCAACGCCGATCAACCCGCCTTCCATGATGACTTGTAAGAATAAGGAGACGGCAAGTCCTCCCATTGTGGCGAATACCAGTAATGGATTTGCCAGCACAAACGGAAAATAGACTTCACCGATCCCCGCTATACCTGCAATAAACATCGCCATCGGTGCTGTTTTCTTCGCGCGTCCACGTCCAAACAGGGCTATCGCCATTAATGTTCCGAGCAGTGGGCCATTATTGGTATCTACCAGGAACATGATTGATTTACCCAGTTCGGGAACCTGGGCGAAACCAATTGGTGCGAGAATGCCGTGGTTAACCACATTATTCAGGAACAGAACCTGAGCGGGCGCCATAAACACTGACAGTAAAGGGAGTAAATTATTGCTGGTACACCAGTTTACCCCTGACGTGATAATGACAATCAGCAGGCGGATAACCGGCCCAACGGTCATATAGGCGAAAATAGCGCATATCAGGCCAATAATTCCGAGACTGAAATTATTGACGAACATTTCAAATCCCGGCTTAATTTTGTCCTGCACTTTTTGGTCAAATTTCTTCAACAGCCAGGAAGAGAGTGGCCCCATGACCATCGCCCCACTGATCATCGTGATTTCTGACCCGACGATAACGCCCATTGTCGCGAATGCAGCAATGACCCCTCCACGTTGACCGTGGATGTTATATCCTGCGGTATAGCCAATCAGTAATGGAAAAAGGTAATTTAGGATTGGGCCAACCATTTCACCTAATTTTTCATTAGGGAACCAGCCATTAGGGATAAAGATGGCGGCCATTAAACCCCATCCCACAAACGCTCCCAGATTCGGCATAACCATGCCGCTCATAACTCCACCAAACTTTCTAATTTTTGCTAACGCAGGGCTATTGGCAATTCGACTGTTCCCCATGGTCGGCTCCATTCTTATATTGATGAGTGATTAATGATGCGATTTACCGCCGGTAATATTGATTACGGACCCGGTGATATAAGAAGAATGATCGGAAACCAGGAAAGAGATCAGGTCGGCAATCTCGGTAATGACTCCAACTTATTGATAGTGTTTTATGTTCAGATAATGCCCGATGACTTTGTCATGCAGCTCCACCGATTTTGAGAACGACAGCGACTTCCGTCCCAGCCGTGCCAGGTGCTGCCTCAGATTCAGGTTATGCCGCTCAATTCGCTGCGTATATCGCTTGCTGATTACGTGCAGCTTTCCCTTCAGGCGGGATTCATACAGCGGCCAGCCATCCGTCATCCATATCACCACGTCAAAGGGTGACAGCAGGCTCATAAGACGCCCCAGCGTCGCCATAGTGCGTTCACCGAATACGTGCGCAACAACCGTCTTCCGGAGCCTGTCATACGCGTAAAACAGCCAGCGCTGGCGCGATTTAGCCCCGACGTATCCCCACTGTTCGTCCATTTCCGCGCAGACGATGACGTCACTGCCCGGCTGTATGCGCGAGGTTACCGACTGCGGCCTGAGTTTTTTAAATGGCGGAAAATCGTGTTGAGGCCAACGCCCATAATGCGGGCGGTTGCCCGGCATCCAACGCCATTCATGGCCATATCAATGATTTTCTGGTGCGTACCGGGTTGAGAAGCGGTGTAAGTGAACTGCAGTTGCCATGTTTTACGGCAGTGAGAGCAGAGATAGCGCTGATGTCCGGCGGTGCTTTTGCCGTTACGCACCACCCCGTCAGTAGCTGAACAGGAGGGACAGCTGATAGAAACAGAAGCCACTGGAGCACCTCAAAAACACCATCATACACTAAATCAGTAAGTTGGCAGCATCACCGGCAATCTCTTCAAGTTTCCCCGGACGACCAAGAGGAATAATGCCTTTATAGTCTTTATGAACATGATTTGGATCGGTTCCTCGTGTGTAAGCCAGCGCCCGGAAATTGGCTTCGCTGTTCATTGGCGTTGGTACATTGATGGCTGGCTCAACGCTAACAACGCGCACATTGTGGGGGCCCAACTCTTTCGCCCATGAAAATGTGAAGGCGTTAACGGCGGCTTTCGTTGCGGAATAGCAGCTCTGCCCGCGTGAACCCTGAACACCAGCTTCGGAAGTCATATTGATAATGACGCCGGATTCTTGTTCGACCATCTGGCGCCCAATGGACTGCGATACCAGAAAAACAGCTTTCTGGTTAACATTGACCATAAAGTCGAAATCATCTTCGCTCAGTTCATATTCTGGTTTTTCTTTAAATACATCGACTAACAGGCGTGGACGGCTGACACCCGCATTGTTGACTAAACCGTCTATATGACCAAACCTCTTTACCACTGAGGCCGTGAGCTGCTCAACTTCTGTTTTTTTGGTCACATCGCATTTGATGAAGATGATGTCGTCGAACTGGCTGAAGTTTTTATTGGGTGATAAATCGGCATAAACCACGGTTGCACCGTTGGCGTAGAGATTCTCAACCATTTTTTCACCCAGGCCCATACTGCCACCCGTCACGACCACGACTTTACCGGAAAGATCCAACCACTTTGTTGCTTGATCCATTTACGTTCTCCCACTTTTCACGATTGACTGACAGCAGCTGCCTGGGTATTTGACATTCGATGCCCGCAGCATATTGTTTACATGTTGATGCGGTTTTTTGCGTGTTTATAATCTATGCGCAGAAAAACGCATTGCCTACGAAGATCGTTGATTTTTGCGATGCTAATCACAGGATACATTTTAAATTCTTTTAATTCAGTTGGTTGATTATATTTCTTGTGTTTTGCGTAAAGGATCGCATTTGTGGTGTGTACGATTGTTAATCGATTCATTGATGCGTTTATTTGCGCGTTTGCTTTTTTAATGCGTCTTTATGCGTGATTAAAATTGAGGGGAATAATTGATAAAGAAGCATGTATATAATTGATGGGGCATTGCTGGGGAGGTTGTATGGCACTGGCGACTTCCTGACAGAGTGATTGTCCGTCAGGAAGACTATGTTTACTGGAGGTTAGACAAACGGTGCGTATGGGTCAGCCATCTCAAATGCGACGGCTCTTTCCGCTTTCGGCGGATAAATCAGTTCACTGACAATCGATACTTTCAGTTTCTTCGCTTCTGCGCGAGTGAGTTTGACCTGCTGATCCCATCCTTCGGTATACACCGCGCCCCACGCGCCGAGATCCAGACAGGTGACGTACATCTCCTGACGGTACGGTGAAGGTTCTACACCCAGCAGGCTTGCAGCGGCGTTATTACCGGCAAATTTACCCAACAAAATAGCGTGCTGGCAGGTCATTAACGCATGGTTGCCTTTGTCATCGGTGGCGGCGTAGGCCACATCGCCAGTGGCGTAGATATCATCATGACCCACGACCTGCAGATTGGCATTCACATGCAGGCGGCCCTGTCGATCGCGCGGGGCGTTAATCTGTGCTGTCAGGCTGTTGGCCTGCACGCCGACGGTCCAGATAACTGTTTGAGAGGCAATAACCTGCCCATCTTTCAGCGTTACGCCCCCGGCATCCACGCTTTCTACTTCTGCATTTACCAACCATTCGATGCCCAGTTCAGCGGAGGCTTTGATTATCACGTCGCGTAATTCCTGGCTCCAGCGCCCGGCAGGCTGAGCACCGCGCTCAACTACGACCACTCTGGTCTTAGCATCGGCACCCAGAATCTCACGCAGACGACCAGGTAATTCCAGCGCCATCTCAATCCCGGTAAAGCCGCCGCCACAGACCACCACCGTATTGCGAGCCTCACTTTCCGGCTGTAATGCCAGGTCTGTAATGTGCTGCTCCAGTGCGGTGGCGCTCTCGAGCTGGTCGAGGTCAAACGCATGCTCGGCTGCACCGACAACGGCGTCGCGGTTAACGTGACTCCCGCTGGCGAGTACCAGGCGGTCGTAGCGGCGCAGATGAATTTCTCCGTTGGCATCTTTCCAGCTCACCTCTTTAGAGTCCGGGATGATCTGCTCGACGTGACCTTGCAGGAAGTTGACGCCGGTAACGTCAAACAAGGGTTGCAGCGGGGCGACCAGGGTTTGTACGGCGCGTTCATAAAAGCGTGGGCGGACACGCAGCTCTGGCTGTGGTGCAATTACTGTAATATCAATGGCCTGCTGATATTTATCCGCCAGTCGTGCGGCGCTTAATGCTGCCCACATACCGGCAAAGCCGGCGCCCACGATCAGAATTCGTTTACGCATTGGGGGGTTCTCTCTGGTGACTATGAATAATTTACTCGGATTTTATTTGTCGGAGTTAAGAATTGCAATGCGATCAGGATCCTTTTTGTCCTGATGTCGTAGGGTGTTTTATTATCTATTTGATAAATATATGATTAAAGTTTTTATATAAATATGGGTTGTGCTGCTGTCTGGAATGAATGAGACGAAAAAGCTACAATTAACTCAGATTCATTTTGGCTGAGATAAGAGAATGGCATTTTACAGTTCCGGGGTTGAGTACGGCATTCATAGCCTGATGTGTATGGTCGACAGCAAGGGCGACGCGCGGGATATGAGCGTGCGGGAAATTGCCGAGCTGCAAAGCGTGCCGTACGACTACCTGGCGAAAATTTTCACCCGTTTGTCGAAAGCGGGCCTGGTGCGCAGCATTGAGGGAAAGGGCGGCGGTTTCCAGTTGGCTAAACCTGCTGAACACATTACGGTGCTGGACGTGGTGAATGCCATTGATGGCGATAAGCGCATCTTTGAGTGTCGTGAAATTCGCCAGCGGCTGGCGGTATTTGAGGAGCATCCGCCGGAGTGGGCCTGTGAAGGCATTTGTGGTGTGCGCTCGGTAATGGATATGGCTCAGCAGCGAATGGAAGAAGCGCTCGGTCAGCATACGATTCTGGATTTGGCGCGCAAAATGTACCGCAAAGCGCCGGACACTTTTGTGGTCGAAGTTCAGGAGTGGATTAACGCGCGCAAAGGGTAGCGATTGAGAATGCCCGGTGCTCATCCTCGGTGAGAAGCGCTTTCCGCTGGCGTGATAAGACCGAAGTCTTAATCAACGCAATATCGTTCATGGTCATGTCCATTCATGATGACCTGTTTGTATAAACTACGCTCTTACAATGCAGGACTTAAAAGGCAAAAAAAACCGCGATGTGACTCGCGGTTAATGTTAAAAAAAGCTTATTTACTGCTATCTGGCGTATTAATCATTCGGTTCAGCCAGGGCACCATAATCGCCATCACCACCGTGACAGCCAGGGTGACCAGGCCTATCTTGCTGAAGACGTTGGTGTAGATAGGCAGCGTTTGCAGCGGGTCGGTGATGTTCTCCGGTACGGCAGTAAACGTGGCGACATACCCGCCCATCAGGAAGGCGGCGGCTTGCGTCAGGAACCACATCCCGAGAATAAAGCCCATCAGGTGCTGCGGCACGAGAGCGGCGACCATCGCCAGTCCCAGGGCACTAATCAGCAGTTCACCCAGGCTCTGGAACAGATATACCAGCACGATAAACCACGGCGACGTCAGCCCCTGCGCATCCGCAAACCACATCCCGGCAGCGGCTGCCGTCAGGAAGCCCAACGAGCACAGGAACATACCGAGCGTAAATTTCATCGGCATAGTCAGGTCTTTGCCTTTGTTTCCCAGACGGGTATAGATCGCGGCCAGTACCGGACTTGCCAGCACCACCCAGAACGGGTTCAGCGCCTGGAAGCTCACTGGGTTAATGGCGAAACCGAGAATTTCATGGTGCACGTTATTGATAGCAAAGAAGTTCAGCGATGTCGGCATCTGCGCGTACAGCACGTAGAACACAACCGCTTCCAGCATCAGGATGAAGGCCACGAACATCTTGTTGCGCCCGGTTTTATCCAGTTTGAATGCCTGACGGAAGAAGATGATAGTCACGGCAATCGACAGGACGATCAGCACCAGGTTGGCAATCTGCACGTTGTGCATCAGCCAGGCGCAGATAAATACCATCACTACCGTACCGGCCAGCACGTACAGCAGATTACGGAAATTCAGCGGCTTATGGTCTGGCTCAGAACCGATATTTTTTACCATCCCACGGCAGGCAAAGTAGACCAGCAGCGCGACGATAAGCCCGGCCCCGCACAGGTTGTAGGTCACCGCGTAGCCAAACTTATCGGCAATCACCGGTGCCAGCGACAGCGACAGCAACGAACCGATGTTAATCGACATATAAAACAGGGTGAAAGCACCGTCCAGACGGGCGTCTTTTGGTGGATAGCATTTTGACAACAGGCTTGCCGGATTGGCTTTAAACAGCCCGTTACCGACGGCAATGGTACCCAAAGCAATAAAGATCAGATCGGGCTTGAGCAGCGACATCCCGGTCATGAAGTAGCCGATTGCCAGCACAATGGCACCGAGAACCAGCGTGCGCTTAGTGCCTAACAGGTGGTCGCCGACGTAGCCGCCGATCGAGATCAGGCCGTAGACCAGCGCAGCAAAGGCACCAAAGGTGACAAATGCCTGTTCCTGTGAAAATCCTAGCTGCTTAACAAAGAATACCGCCAGGATGCCCTGAACGCCGTAATAGCCAAATCGTTCCCATAATTCTACAAAGAAGATCATGAAGAACGGACGAGGTTGCTGCAGCAAGCCCGTAGGTGCAGTTTTATTCATATTCCATCGCCTTTCAAAGCCATCCCGAAAAGTATGAACGCGTATGCTTAAACGCGCCGAAAAAGTCTTGTTTTGTTATAGGCTGCGGCTATTAGCCGCGAGAGTAGAGTATTATAGAGATGGTTTTCGATCCAATTAGTTGATCACACTAATTATGATTTGTTTGTTGGATTGATGTACTAATTGTGTCCGAATGATAAAAACAAAAACGCCCGCACAGGCGGGCGTTTACAGGCTTAACTACTTGCAGCAGGCCGGGCTATTTCCCGGCGGCAAGCATTTTATGCTTCTTCGTCGTCACGCAGCGGAACAATCAACATGTCGACGTGGACGGTGTTGATCAGTTGGCGCGCGGAGGACATCAGTTTGCTCCAGAAATCCTGGTGGTGACCACAAACGACCAGGTCCATGTCGTATTTTTTGATGGCATCAACCAGAACCTGACCCAGGTCGCCGCTACCGCTCAGGGTTTCGGTGATAGGGTAGCCTGCGTTGGTGGACAGCTCGGTTAACGCGTGGTGGGTTTCTTCAGAAATGCGTTTCTGCATGTCGCCCAGATTCACGTCGATAAGGCCGGTGTACAGGTCGGAATAGTTTACGTCAACGTGGATAAGGGAAACTTTAGCATTGTAAGGCCGCGCCATAGAGACCGCTTTTTCAACCAGAACTTTGCTTTCCGGAGAAAGATCAACCGCGATAAGAATGTGTTTATAAGCCATAGTGTTACTCCTTCCATAAGTTGTCGATGACTAGCCTGCTGGCGTTTCTCTGCCGCCGCGTCATCCGCGTCCTGCGAACCTTGTGCGCGGGGCTAGCCCAGTCGTAAAAACGTACCATATAAGGACTATCCTTACATTATAGCGACCAGAATAATCCGTCAATCCGCCTTGCTTGCCAAGCAGTTAAACAAATTTTTTAGTTAATTGCATTGATAGCGATTAACCTTCTGGCAAAAAAATTAACTAATCTCCTACACTATCTAGAGGGGCGTTCGAATGCGTGATACTAATACGAACGGTTTCTTCAGTACTCTTCACTGAATGGTTTGGCAGGGTATCGGGGAGCGGTAGTCCCGGAAAGGAGTTCCGTGGGCGGGTCGCCGGGGAGGGGGTATGATAAGCACCATTGCATTGTTCTGGGCTTTATGTGTCGTTTGCATTGTTAATATGGCGCGCTATTTTTCTTCGCTACGCGCACTGCTAGTAGTACTTCGTGGTTGCGATCCATTGCTTTACCAGTATGTAGATGGAGGGGGCTTTTTTACCTCGCATGGGCAACCGAACAAGCAGATGCGTCTGGTGTGGTATATCTACGCTCAGCGTTACCGCGATCATCATGATGATGAATTTATTCGCCGCTGTGAGCGGGTTCGCGGTCAGTTCATTCTCACCAGCGCGCTATGCGGCCTGGTGCTAATCAGCATGGTTGCGCTGATTATCTGGCACTGATTCCAACGACAGATACAAAAAAAGCGGGCCAGTTTCCTGACCCGCTTTTTTACCGCGCATTCGCTTAGATAAGCTTCAGGGAGAGCCAGTACAGCCCGCCGGAAAGAAGAATTGCTGCTGGCAGGGTGAAGACCCAGGCCATCAGAATGCTGGTCACCGTTTTACGCTGCAAACCGCCGCCATCAACAACCATCGTTCCCGCAACGGAAGAGGAGAGAACGTGTGTGGTGGAAACGGGCATACCGGTGTAGCTGGCAAGACCGATAGAGACTGCGGCGGTCATCTGCGCCGACATCCCCTGGGCATAGGTCATGCCTTTCTTACCGATTTTCTCACCGATAGTGGTTGCCACGCGACGCCAGCCAATCATCGTACCAATACCCAGCGCCAGTGCGACGGCCATAATGATCCAGATAGGCGCGTACTCAATGGTGCTCAGCATGTCAGATTTCAGTTTCTTCAGCAGACGCTGATCGTCAGCGCTTACGCCAGGCAGCTTAACCACTTTATCGGTGGTATCAGAGATGCACAGCATAATACGGCGCAACTGACCACGCTGTTCGACGCTTAACTTGTCGTAGGTTTCCAGATTCGCCAGCATACCTTTCGCACGTTCCAGCGCGTTGATGGTATTCGCCGGGTGACAATGGAACTCGGTCGGTGTCGCTGGTGCCGCGTCCGTCGGGGACGGAATCAGCTGGTCTACGCCTGTGGCCTGTTTAAGCAGGTCAGGGCGCTGCTGGAAGAAGACTTCGACGTTATTGATTGCATCACGGGTACGGGTAATTTCGTAACCGGAAGCATTCATATTCACCACGAAACCTGCTGGCGCTACGCCAATCAGCACTAGCATCACCAGACCAATGCCTTTCTGACCATCGTTCGCGCCGTGAGAGAACGCCACGCCGATAGCGGAGAGGATCAGTGCAATACGCGTCCAGAACGGCGGCTTTTTCTTTCCGTCTTTCTTTTCACGTTCTGCCGGCGTCAGGTGGATACGGGCACGTTTTTTCGTACCGCTCCAGTAGCGACGCAGAATGAAAATAAGACCACCTGCAACCACCAGACCGACAATAGGTGAGATGATAAGCGAGGCAAAAATACCGATAACTTTCGGGATGTTAAGTGCATCCACCACCGAGGTGCCGTTCATCAGCGCATTGGTTAAACCAATACCGATAATGGCGCCAATCAGCGTGTGGGAGCTGGATGCAGGCAGACCAAAGTACCAGGTACCCAGGTTCCAGATAATTGCCGCCAGCAACATGGAGAACACCATGGCGAGGCCATGTGACGATCCCATATTAAGCAGCAGATCCGTTGGTAACATATGCACGATGGCATACGCCACGCTGAGACCACCCAGCAAAACACCAAAGAAGTTGAACACCGCAGCCATGACCACCGCCAATTGCGAACGCATTGCACGGGTATAGATCACAGTTGCGACAGCATTGGCTGTATCATGGAAGCCATTAATTGCTTCGTAGAACAGCACGAAAGCCAGAGCAAGCAATAGTAAAAGCCCGGTATGTAAATCCAGGCCAGCAAACAAATGTAGCATAGGACGTTACGCCATTTTGAGGACATGAACGCGGCGCATTATCAGTGACTTTGGCGGCGCGGGCAAAGTGAAATATAGAGTTTTTTTGATTTGTCTCCTGCTTTGTTTTACACCACTAAAGAATTATCCTATATATTTCAGATAAATACCCTTTATCGGTAGTTTGGTGCTGGTGCGACCACTGAGGAATCTTTACAATTCACTCCCGCTTTTTAGAGAGGATCGCAACGTGGAAAGGTTTGATACCGTTATTATAGGCGCTGGCGCAGCGGGTATGTTTTGTGCCGCGCAGGCAGGACAAGCAGGTAGTCGCGTACTGCTAATTGATAATGGTAAAAAGCCCGGGCGCAAGATTCTCATGTCTGGCGGGGGCCGCTGCAACTTTACCAACCTTTATGTCGAGCCGGCTGCGTATTTGAGTCAAAACCCGCATTTTTGCAAATCGGCGCTGGCGCGTTATACACAGTGGGATTTTATCGATCTGGTGGGTAAGCACGGTATTGCCTGGCATGAAAAAACGCTAGGCCAGCTTTTCTGCGATGATTCCGCCCAGCAAATTGTCGATATGCTGGTGGATGAGTGTGAAAAAGGTAACGTAACTATGCGGTTACGTAGCGAAATCCTGAGCGTTGAGCGAGATGGTGACGATTTTATCCTGGAATTGAATGGGATGAGTGTCGGCACGAAAAAGCTGGTTATTGCCTCCGGTGGTCTCTCTATGCCGGGTCTGGGCGCGACGCCGTTTGGTTATAAAATTGCGGAACAGTTCGGCCTGAACGTTTTGCCTACGCGCGCAGGGCTGGTGCCTTTCACCTTACATAAGCCGCTACTGGAGCAGCTTCAGGTGCTCTCTGGCGTATCCGTTTCTTCCGTTATCACCGCCGAGGACGGCACCGTATTTCGTGAAAACCTGCTCTTTACGCACCGCGGGCTTTCTGGTCCGGCCGTGCTGCAGATTTCCAGTTTTTGGCAGCCAGGTGAATTTGTCAGCATTAATTTGTTGCCGGATGTTGACCTCGCGAGCTTCCTCGATGACCAACGTAGCGCACACCCTAATCAAAGCTTAAAGAACACCCTGGCAATGCAGTTGCCAAAGCGTCTGGTGGAATGTTTACAGCAGTTAGGGCAAATACCGGATGTCTCGCTGAAGCAGCTTAATGTACGCGATCAGCAAACGCTGGTTGAGACGCTGACTGAGTGGCGGGTGCAGCCGAACGGTACGGAAGGGTATCGTACCGCTGAAGTCACGTTGGGCGGCGTCGATACCAACGAACTGTCATCGCGCACGATGGAAGCGCGCAAAGTGCCGGGACTCTACTTTATCGGCGAAGTCATGGACGTCACCGGCTGGCTGGGCGGCTATAACTTCCAGTGGGCGTGGTCGAGCGCCTGGGCATGCGCGCAGGATTTGACACCTGTGTGAACTAACAATAAAGTTTGCCCGCAGACAATAAAGATTGCCCTTAAGAGCGTAAAAATACAATAAAGTTTGCCCGTAAGAGAATTTTGCCCATAAGCGAGCTGCATTCTATACTTAAACATCGGGGTATATATGGGTCGTCTCAATGGCTACCGGTAGAAGGTTAAAAACCTTAGATGACTTTAATCGGTCGTTAAAAAATAAGTACGGGGTAGGTGTAGGTACTGAGTATAAACCTTGGCTCCGTATTCAAGATGTGGCCTCTAGGGGCATTCGCTCCCAAATTTGGGGGCGCAAAACCAATCGTGTACATCATCTGTTGTCTTCGATTGAGAGCCAGTTTTTTTACCTAGCTGAATTTAGTGATTCAGTAACCGATATCAGGGAACAATTTCCACTGCTCCCTATTACTCTGTCAAACAAGATAGCGGTAACTTTGGGGGTTGAGCACCCAAAGGTCCCTGTAAATGGGGAGCTCAACATTATGACGACGGATTTCCTGCTGACGTGCCAGAAAGACGGCCGTAAGTTCTATCATGCTGTTTCTGTAAAACCAGAGAATGGCATTGACCAGAGAACTGCTGAGAAACTGGATATTGAGCGTGTATGGTGGGAATTGCTGGGTGTCAAGTATTCGTGCTTTATGGGAAATGAGCTAACAAAGATCCAGAGCGACAATATTAGGTGGGCAACAGCACCGTTCAGATCTGGTATGACTGTATACGATTCTTCTATAGTTCAGCGGGTTTTAACAGCGGTTGAACCGGGCAAATATTTATTATCTGATTTATGTAAAGATCTTACCCTCATGTGTGATAGAGAGCGTGAGGATGGTCTAAATTTGCTGCGCTATCTTATCGCAGATAAATTTATAAATGTTAATTTAGATTATTCGATTGAGGCTTGTGGAGGAGTTGAAATTCAGTCTGTTAGCAGTGATAAAAGGCTGGTTTCTAATGGCTATTGATATAAATAGTGTATGGGATTTGAATGATGTAGAAGGTCTGAAAGATGGACCTTACCGTATCATCGATATTATTCCTCATTTGGACTGTATTATCTTGTTCCCCTTAACGAACAATCACCGCTTGCGAAGACCCACTGCAATATTACTATCATCTTTTGAAAATTACATGGCTTCAGGCAGTGTTATGCTGATTGATTTTCAAATTCCAAGCTTTCTTTTGCTTGCAGAGGAGAATCTTCCATCTTCTTTTAAAGAAAAGAGAGATGCTAATTTTAGTTTGATTAGTGATTTGGTTTCAGAACGTGATTTTTTGTTTACTTACGCTACTTCAAAAAGGATGACCAGTTTAGTTCAATATGCTCAAGAGAAAGGTACTGATCGGAAGAAGTTATCTCGACTACTGAATGCTTTTTGGCAATATGGTCAGACGAAAAATGCATTATTACCTGCCTACTCAAATAGTGGAGGGGCTGGGAAGACTCGGAAGGCAAAGAAAGGAACACTTGGTGCTCCAAAAATATCAAGAACACTCAGTATTCAACGTGCAGATAAATATATGCTTACCGTGATAGATAAACAGAATATTCGTAAATCACTGATGGCGAATTATTTAAGGGTCAATGGTAAATCTCTTGCCGAATCCTATAAGGAGTATCTTCGTAAATACCATGAAGATGAATTGAAAATGGCAAGTATCAGTAATAGAGCACCTAGTGTACCTTCACTCCGTCAGTTTTCATACTGGAAAGAACGCTTATTTTCAGATGATATAGTCATTCGCAAGCGTTCAACTGAGCGTGACTACTTACTAAATAAACGTAGTGTGCTTGGTTATGCCGCGCAGGATGATTTAGTTCCTGGTAGCTGTTTTGAAATTGATGCAACAGTAGCTGATGTACATATCGTATCCAGTTTTGGCGAGCAATATATTCTCGGACGGCCAACTATTTACTCTATTGTCGATCGGGCGACGCTTATGGTAGTTGGACTGCATGTCTCCTTATATTATGCCTCTTGGCGTGCTGCGCGCCAGGCATTGGTTAATTGTTTCTCACCTAAATCTGAATACTGTGCTCAGTATGGGATTTCTATTGATGAGTCTGAGTGGCCTTGTGCGCATGTTCCTAGGCGCTTCATCTGTGATAATGGTGAAATGATTGGCCTAAAACCACAGGAAAAAGTTGTACCTTTTACTGAACTGAGTTTTGCTCCTTCTTATAGACCTGATTATAAAAGTTTCGTTGAACGTCGTTTCAAAATTTTAAATGATAGTTTGATTCACCAACTGCAGGGATCGACGAAAGGTGGGAGAGTTGTACGCGGGGATAGAGATCCGCGTAAGGACTCAAAACATACATTGTATGAAGTGACTTCAATGCTGATTGATGCCGCGCTAGAGCATAACAGAACCATTCAGAAATCCCTTGCCTTCACCCGACCTCTTTTGATTGAAAAAAGTTTAAGTCCTACTCCGCTCAATACGTGGAAGATATATATTTCTCAGCACAGGCATTCACTTAGTCGAGTTGCTCCTGATGAAGTGATTGCTCGATTGTTACCACCAGAACAGGTCAGCATGACCCGAAGTGGTATCAAATACAAAGAAATGTTTTATTCTTGCGCACAGATTGAAGATGAAAGCCTTGCTGCTATTGCGAGGGTACATGGGCGCTGGAAGATGGATGCCCGGGTTGATGATAATACGGTGAATCATATTTATGTGAGATTAGATGAGAAGCAACCGTTTACGAAATGTCATCTATCATCCCGGAATGTAATGCTTAAAGACATACCCGTGAGTGAAGCTGAGTTTATCCAGGACTGGCTGGGGTCACATTTAGAGAAAATGCCTGTTACAGTAGAATCGATAGACATGAAGAAACGGCATGTTCAATTTGAAAAGCAGGCTAAAAAGAGGACAAATACTCACTCTGTGCCATACAGGGAAAAAATAAAGAACATTCGGGAAAATCGCCTTGAGGAGCTCAGGAGAACAACACATTCTTTCCCTGAGCATGGTGAAGACAATACTGCTGAGATTAAGCTGGAAGCAAAGGTGGTAGCTATGCTGCCAAGGCGAAATCGTAAGCCAGGAAAATAGCTGATGCGAAGAGAAAAAGCAGAATATCACCAGGCAATTTTACCAGAGCACAGAGGAAACCCTCTGATTGAAGCACTGAAACCTAAATTAGGTATAAATGAGCTTCTTGAGCAGTTTTCAAATTATCCAGTTTTGGATGAACATATCCGACAGCACCCCGATCCTTTAGTTAGAGAAGAATACACAATACGCCTGAAACAATTGCGTCAGCCTTTTCTTATTTATTATGAATGTTTTAGAGCGATAGAAACTGCAATTAAAGACGGTTATTCGACAAAAAATCCCTTTAGCCCAACTACTGCTCAGTATCTTCACTATCCAGTTGATGCCAGACCTGCGATTGAACCGAGAACAGGTTATTTTGAGCCTAAAGCAGAAAACATCACATTGATAGGTGCTAGTGGAGTAGGTAAAACCAGTATGCTCGAGCAGATACTGAATTATCTACCAAATGTGATAGAACATGATTTCTATCATGGGCATAGAATGGAGTTCACAGAACAGGTTGTCTGGATTAAGGTGGAATGTCCTAATAATTCCAGTGTTCGTGATCTCTGTGAGGAGATCTTGGTAGCATTAGATTTAGCTATGGGTAGAGAAAAATCAATATCTGCAAATACAATCGGTAGTCTGATGAGACAAATAGAACAGCGAATTAAATCAAGTTTTTTGGGGATCTTAGTTATTGATGAAATGCAAAGGTTGGTGTTCAAGCGCACGGGAGGTGAAAATAACCTTCTTAACTTCCTTCACAGCCTAGTAAATAAATTAGGAATCCCCCTCTTTTTCTGCGGCAATCCACCATTCGATGACACGCTATCAAAAACTCTTAAGGCAGCCCGCCGTGCTGAAAGTTCTGGATACTTCCGAATGGAATCCTTAAAAAAAGAGAGCGATGAGTGGGCAGCATTTATTGAGGAACTTTGGGAAATGCAATGGACTTGTATATATAACGAGCTAACGGATGAGTTGAATAACAAAATGTATGAGTTATCTCTCGGTAATTTGGATATTGCTCACCGTATTTATCGGGAGGCGCAGAGACTTGTTATCTTGGCTGATTCAGATGATGAAAGAATTAATACTAGTGTACTGGAACAGGCATATGTAAGAGCTTGTGGTTTGTCTGCTGGTACCGATGAAATCAAAGAGTTACGATCAAAAATGTCTTTACCAAAAGGGCATCGAGGGCAAAAAATACGTAGACCACAGTGTATACCCGATAATCCTCGGGAATTTATTGCAGATATTACTCGGGCTCAGCATCCCGAGTTCGAGCTGAGTTTACGTGAGCTGGTTGGCGCGGTTAACCTTTCGGAAAGGATCGGTGATCCAGATATTTTCCAACGGGCCGCTAAGCAAAAGTATCCTGTTGATCTGCTTAGACAGGTAGGGATTATTGATGATGATCCTTTGGGCCGACTGTCTTGAGTAGATTAATATCTTATAAGTAACAGTTGTAAGTGACCAAAATATTTTTTTCTTAACCGTCAGGGTCAAACAATGTTAAACCGTACTGATAGATAAGGTGAGAGATATTTAGTGTATTATAGGAGAATCTTCATGCATTGTAGCGGAACTATCAACTGGGGAAGCGACGTATGGCTTTAAGAGTCTTTTCCCCTATTATAAGTAGCTCTCTCCAGCAGAGGGGGTGGGATGTCCTTGGACTGGGTTCCCGGGATGGTATTGCTTTGATAAGAAAAATCAACGACGGGCTTGAAGGGAGTGTTGTAAAACGTATTTCTGAATGGGCGAAAATCACGCCGACGGAACTACAAAAAATGTCGGGTATTCCAATCACTACGTTTAAACGTTCTACCAAAAAACGATTTACTGCTAATCAGAGTGAGCGATTGGTGCGTGTTATACGGATAATCGAACGGGCGGTCGCATTGTTCGAGGGTGACAAGGAGGCTGCAAAAAAATGGCTACATGAGCCAAATCGTGCTCTGAATTGGAATATTCCAGCTGAAATTGTAGCTTCTGAAACTGGGGCCCATGAAGTTATTCGCCTTATTGTTAGAATTGAGGATGGTGTTTATTTATGATTCTATGATAACATCATGGAATACAAATTTTGATAGCTTATTTTTTTAGAAATATTAAATGGTGTTGATGTTAATATATTTAATATACGTTTTTAAATTATTTTAATAGTTCGAGGTGGTTGGATATCCAAGAGTCAAAAAATAAATCATGATGAGTTCTTGTCCTAAAAATTAAGATACCTTTCTAGATGATTTTAGTTCTGCATTGCACTCAATGCGAGAATGACCTATTTACAAAAATTATTTGTGATCAACTAATGTATTTCAAAGCCACTTAATTTCCCCATTTCGCAGCCAAAAAATTGATTTACAGCCTTTTTGTAACCAAACTGAAGTATGAAGCGTTGGAATTTTTTTTTGATTAATATGGATAGACCAATTAGGTATAGCTTCTTTTAGGAGTAACAATTCAATCCGCATGCAACATCTCATGGGCAGAAAAATGCTACTGCCCAGTCTTAGTTTTCTTTCCTGGCTAAGATCAAATTACGCTTAAGGAGTTTCAGTGGAGGGGTATCCCCCTCTATCACAATAACCCGTCGGCGAGGCATTAGGGATTCTTTCAGTTTTAAAAACCAACGGAGCCAATTCATTTAGATAGAACATGTTTATTGCTGTAATCTGTCCCATAAGTGTGGAGCCTTTCTCTCTTGATTTCATATAGAGCATTTCGAGTTCAGATCGTATGTCAGGGAGGTTAGCGAAAAGGGCTTTGTTCCTTGGAGCTCTAAACACGTTCGTACTGTTGAAAAACTGAGAAACCTGTATAACTTTCTCTAATTTTTTTTACTGACTCATAGATACATTGACTTGTCTCAAGCTTTTATGCTCCAAAGTTTGATAAGAACATCTAATAACCTAACTTTGCCTGAGCAGTTGATCTATTTTTTATAATGTTGCAAAGTATAAACTATTACTGGTTCGGATTATTACCTATTACAGGATCATAATGGCGATTAAACTAAAAAATTTACGATCTGCAGCTAGTCGTTCCGGAAGAGTCTTTGTTGCTAAATCGCTTAATGAAGCTGTGGCCAAAAAACAGCAAACTGCTTTTTTATGCCATAGCCATCAAGACCATGAATTAGCTAAGGGCCTTCAAGTTTTATTGAAGGAGAATGGATGGGACTTATACATTGACTGGGAAGACAGCGAAATGCCAAGTATTCCCAACAAAGAAACTGCAAACATAATTAAGTTAAAAATAAAGACTACTGATTGGTTCTTGTTTTTAGCAACAAAAAATTCAACTCAATCACGTTGGTGTCCTTGGGAAATTGGTTTTGCAGACATAGCCAAAGGCTACGAAAAGATATTGATTATTCCGACAGAAAATGACTCAGGTGTTTGGTATGGCAACGAATACCTTCAGCTATATAAAAGGATGGATGAAGGAGTTAACAATCAAACGGGTAAGTCTGGATATGCGGTGTATGACGCTGGAATAAATTCCGGCACTTGGGTGGAAAATATTTAAAGGAAACTAAAATGGCTAAAGTTCCTGTTTTTTACAGCTTTCATTTTGATAACGATGTAATGAGAGTTCAACAAATACGTAACATCGGTAGCCTTGACGGTAACCCTCCAACCTCCCCAAATGAATGGGAAAAGCTCAAACGTACTGGTAATAAAGCAGTTGAGAACTGGATAGATCAAAATATGAAATACAAACGATGTATTATTGTTTTGATTGGTAGCGAAACTGCTTCAAGACCATGGGTTGAACATGAAATTATCAAGGCATGGAATGACGGAAAAGCTCTTTTAGGCATCCACATTCATAACCTAAAATGCCCTAGAAATGGCATTAGTAGAAAAGGGAAAAACCCCTTTGACCTGATTAAGTTCACTGATGGTAGAGCACTGTCAAGTGTTGTTCCTTGTTACGACCCTAGCTCTATCAATACTTATCAGGACATAGCAAGCAATATTTCAAACTGGATTGATTACGCCATTCGACATAAGGCAAATTGATTTTTTATTTCATTTTTTCGAAATGAATTAATGATGTAAAATTGACGAGTCATAAGCCACGAAAACCTCTGTAACTTATGTCCTTGCACATCAGTTCACCACTGCTAGGCAATGGGCATTTTACGAAATTTTTCGCAGCATGTTGAAAGATAATAGGCTTCTAACGGAAGATCTATAAGACAAAATAATTAACACTAAGAGCATCGAATAAAATTTACACATCCACTGGATAAAGTGTGAGCCTGCCTAATCAACGGAAAGATTTATTTAGCGGGCGAAAGGATCGTAAAAGGGTGGAACACTTTGGCTACACCTTAGTCATCCCTGCCTCTGATCTGTATTTTGAAGATCATACTAGTAACACAATTGTTAAGCTATCCAAGTACTGCAAGAGATACGAATTCGCGGTTCAAAATGGCCGAGAAAATATCGCAGGCTTGATTGAAACCACAACTATGTTAGCCGGTCGTTGAAAACGTGTCCCCAAGACGTACTTGCTGGCAGAAAATGACATTTCAGGTAATTGAGGTGATACACATGGCAACCACAAGGCGTCTATCCGGAGTCAGAGTTCATCTTTCCGGGTCGAATAAAGAACTGCGAGCAGACATAGATGATTTTGTGCAGAAAATTGCCGCTAAAGTTTTCAGTGAAGGAGGCTCAATTGTTCATGGAAGCCATCCTTCGTTCATTGCGCCACTCCGTAAAGCTGCTGAAGATTTCATCCAAACCGGTGGTAGAAGGGAAGCGCTTACACTTGTGCGGGCGAAGAGTTACTCAACTGACGAGTACGCTGCTGAAATTGAAGAGCAGAGAACATTTGCTTCTGTAGAAATTGTGCCTGCAGATAACAGCGATGGCCAGGCTGTAGACGGCTTGACCCCAATGCGTGATTGGATGGCTGATCGTTCCGATGTAGTCATCTGCATCGGTGGTGCATGGTGGGACATAAATAAAGTAAAAGCAGGCGTCCCCAATGAGCTAGATGCAATGCTTGATCTTGGAAAGCCAGGCTTCGTTGTTGCGGGCTTTGGCGGCGCTATCGCAGGATATCTCGAAGAAGATCCTTCATTGCTATCTCGTTTGCGAAACGGACTATGTCACGAAACGAATGCGACTATTGCCAACAGTACATCGGTTGATCTGGTTGTGAAGCTGATTGCTGATCAGTTGAAGAACCTGCCACTTACTCGGCGTACTTTCTCGCGTGGCCGTAATTTCCGTATTTTGGCGCTCGACGGAGGGGGGCTCAGAGGCACCTTCACTGCTGCAGTTTTGGCCAAGTGGGACGATATGTTGAAGGCCGGTGGCGGGAGTAATTTAATTTCTCATTTCGATTTGGTAGCTGGTACATCCACAGGTGCTATTTTGGCTATTGGACTGGCGATGGGTTTGCAGCCACGTGAAATCCTTGAGTTCTACGAGAAAAAGGGTCCCCAGATTTTTCCGAAGGATCGGAAACTTCGGCACTGGCTTAAATCCAAGCATGACTCAGCAACTCTCCGTGGACTTTTGGCCGAGGTGTACGGGAACAAAACGCTGGCTGAAGATTCTCGCTGCCGCTTGGTGATCCCTACGGTGAGGGCCAAGGAAGGTCAAGCTGAAGCGATTGTTACCCCACATAGCCCCGACCGGACTGCATTCAGAGATATTTCAGCCGTTGAGGCCGCCCTAGCTTCTTCCGCTGCACCTACCTATTTTGATGAAGTTACCTTCGATGGGCCTGTTGCGTTGGAGACGTTCCTGGACGGTGGCGTCTGGGCAAATAACCCCATCCTCCCGGCGTTGGCGGAAGCGGTTCGATACCTGAAGATTCCCCTAGAAAGGATTGATGTGCTGAGCATCGGCACACTCAGTAGCGAAAGTGATTTCACTGACCAACTCGGAAAGGGCAAAGTAGGCTGGGCACCTCACAGTGTAGATCTCTTTTTTGCAGCCCAAGAGCATGGTGCTCTGGTACTCGCTCAAAGTTTCTTGGGTCCAACACGTCATATGCGTGTTAACCAACAGACCAGTGATGAAATTAAGATGGATGATGCTGAAGCTATCCAAGACATGGTCCGACGCGGCAATGAGGCTGGCAAAGAACACTTTGCTGAGGTGCGCTCCAGATTCTTTGACGGACAACACGTTGAGGTGTGGGAGCGATTTTAATTAAGCGCGGATGCCCTAGCGTTACCCGTTTAGACATCCGCTTGGCACGTAGGTCTTGACTGGGGGGAATTAATGTTTATCGATCTAACTGTTAGTAATATCTACCCAACATTTCGTTTTAGTTCTGACGAAATAGTGGCGTACAAGGCCAGAAAAGGGGAACTGTTGATCAGCCTCGAAAAATACCTTCTTGATGGACGTAATATACTTGATGCTGACAAAATACAGAAATCGATCTTTCCGCAGCACGATATTGATGTTTTTATCTCTCATTCTCATGCTGATGAAGACGAAGCCATTAGGATAGCCCTCAGCCTGGAGAATATTGGGCTCACGGCTTTCGTTGACTCATGTGTTTGGGGGTATGCTGACGAACTTTTGCGGAAAATCGATGATAAATTCTGTATACCACAGGGATGGAGCCATTACAGTTACAATCTACGTAACAGAACAACGACCAACGTGCATTTGATCCTTAATGCGGCTTTACAGCAAATGATAAAGCGATCAGAGTTGTTCATGTTTTTGGGCACTGAAAACGCAATAAATATCGATGACTACATGTCTGGAGAGGGGCGTCTGTCATCTCCATGGATTTTTTCAGAGCTTACATTTGCTAAAAGTGTCAAGCGTTCGGAACGTAGAATTTTCCAACAGGGTAATGAGAGTTTCGAGAAAATGAAGAGCGAAAGTAGAGCTCTTGAGCCGGGCTTCAGTTATCCCCTGCCGAAGCTGAAACATGAAATGAGCCTACAGGAGTTTAATGGTTGGCTAGATAAAGGAATATCAGTCGAGGCTGGTTTTGCCGGGCGAATAAGCGGGTTGACGCACTTGGATACGTTGTATAGCAAGCTGGGGTTCAGTGAAGTTCAACTGAGTGAGCCAAGATTTAAGATTTAGGTATTTCTGTTTTGTGAGGATTTAGTTGGTTTCTGCGAGGTATGGATGTCATTCATATATAGTTTGGCTGTTTTGGGCTTACCGACCGCTACTCAACTCTCTGAGCTTGAAAACGCTGTCACTGATGCTGTTTCCATGTTTGGATTGAGGGTGGGTCAGGAGATCGGCTGGGAAGTTAGTCCTGATACTTTTATCCCTAATCAACAGCGATCTGCTGCTGTTGTATTTTTCGGCGGATTAGGTGCTGATCATCCCAGCTTACCTAGCTTGCTGCGTAGCGGTGTGCCTGTTGTTCCCGTCGTGTCTGATTTATGCGAAGTGGCGACCAATGTACCGGAGATCCTGCGTCCATTGAATTGTTTGTCCTACGCCAATGGTGGGGCAAAAAGGGTAGCCACTGCACTTTTGGAGTGTGCAGGCCTGCTTCCGAAGCAACGTCGGGTTTTTGTAAGTTATCGGCGAGACGAGGCTCGTCAGGCGGCACTGCAGATGTTCGATGCCCTCTCTGCTAGGCATTTTGACGTTTTCCTGGATACACATAGTATTGCCCCGGCAGAAGATTTTCAGACCATGTTATGGCATCGGCTTTGTGATTCTGACGTGTTGTTGATGCTCGACACTCCCGACTACTTTAACAGTCGATGGACTGCAGCGGAGTTCGGAAGGGCCTTGGCTAAGGGTATCAGTGTTCTTCGAGTAGGATGGCCGGGAGTTCTGTGCTCGGCGCGGTTAGCGACTGCAAGCCTTTCTGAGCTTGGTGAGAGTGAGTTAGATGTCGTATCGGGACGTATTAGTGACCACGCGATTGACCGGATCTGTCTGCAGCTTGAAGAAGTCCGCAGCAAGAGCCATGCGGTGCGTACCGTTAACCTAATGAGCAATCTCCGAATAGGCCTTGAGACTATCGGTGGAGAAGTGATTGGCATGGGCACCGGCCGAGGGATTCGAGTGCGTCTGCCCGATGACCGCATGGTTGTGGTTTATCCAACGGTGGGCGTTCCGACCTCCACGACTATGCACGAAGCATCAATGAATTCTCCTGATGAATCCGTAGCCATACTCTATGATCATGTAGGCCTGCATCCTCAGTGGCTTAGTCACTTGGATTGGCTGGGTCAATACATCCAAGTCACGCGATGGGTTAAGGCTTGCGAGGCGAGTTGGCAATTTGCAGATTGGAGGGTATAGAAATGGCGGCGATTTTCCTCTCAGCAAGTATCCCCGTGATTGGACGAGGGCAATATTACGAGACCGCTGACCCATTTCTTATCCAGTGCGCTGTCCGTGAACTGACTATTGCGACCGTTCGCAGGCACAAAATCGTATGGGGCGGTCATCCAGCAATTACCCCTATGATTTGGAGCATCTGTGAAGATCTTGGGGTTGATTACACTAACTCTGTCATCCTGTATCAAAGCCGCTTCTTCGAAGGTCGCTACCCGGAAGAGAATCAACGATTTGACAACGTGGTTTATACCGACCCCGTGCCCGGCGACATTCAAGGTAGCTTGCAACTAATGCGCGAGCAGATGCTCTCCAGAAAAGATCTTATCGGTGCAGTTTTCATTGGGGGGATGGATGGTGTTGAGGTCGAATACAACATTTTTAGGCGGTTCCATCCTGGGGCATTCATCCTTCCAGTTGCCGCGCCAGGCGGTGCGGCGCTTAATCTTGCACGGGATAATGGTTATTTCAGCGGGAGAGAGCTTGAAGATATAGATTTCGCCACGCTCTTTAGCCGTTATTTAGTTGATCAATAGTTGTCTTGTACGATCCTGTATTTTTGTAAACCAAGCGAGGGCCATTTTGGTTTCTTATCATCATATAGATGTTAATGCGATATACCTCGGAAGGAGCTGCCAATAACGATGGATACGCTTGGGTTACAAAGCATTTTCCATATGTGCCTGAATAATCAATTCGTATCCATAAATCAAAATCATAGAGAGGTATAATCACCAAATACTAGCTTCATGTCGTTACCCTTTAGGTAGATGGATGCAAAATTTAGACGAGAAGAATAATGGCTATAATTCGTAAATCTGAGATACTTCGTCGCTACAATGCCACACAGACAACATTATTAGAGGAGGCCAGTGAAAGGCGCTGGGCAGCAAATAGCCTGCAAAAAGCATTTGAATCTTTCTCCGTTTCTGAGCATTACGATATTTTTCTTTCTCATGCTTATTCTGATGCGCGAATAGTTATGCAAATTAGAAGCATGCTAATCGAAAAAGGTTATTCCGTATATGTTGACTGGATAGAAGATGAGCATTTAGATAGAGGAAAAGTAAGCGAATTTACTGCAACCGTACTGCGTAATAGAATGAATAATTGCTCATCTCTAATCTATTTAACTTCTAATTCAGCAGAAAAATCGGTTTGGATGCCATGGGAGTTAGGATATATGGATGCGCGAACTGGAAGAGTATCAGTTGCGCCTATTATGGAAAATGATGATGAAGAGTTTGATGGGAGAGAATACCTAGGCCTGTACCCTTATTTAGATCTAACTCTAGAAAGCTTTTATATACATAGCGGCGCCGGGTCATGGGTTACGTTTGGAGATTGGATGCAAGGGAAAAAACCGAAGTAAAACATGATATGCCTAACAAGCCGTTGCACAAAAAAACAACGGCGCTCACCAACTAGCGCTTTCCAGCCCACTGCCTTTGGGTACCTGGCTCTATAACCAGGTAAGGCGGATGAAGAATAAATTTCAGCTCTTTGAGCGCAAGTGCTTCATTGATGCGGGCTCCAAACTTCCGGAGCGTGGCGTACATCAGCTTCTGGGAAACGCCCGCTTGTAAGCATCCCGGCAAAACGGCCCATTCACTTTTAGAGATATTCCGATATACTGATTATGTTCCCGGAGGAGACGCTCGGAAGTGTCTAGATTATCCGTGGCGATTCATTTTATCTTAAAAGTAAAATCCGTGATCTTACCTTGTAAGGCATATTTCTAACTATGGTGGAGGTAGGTATGAGGCTTCCTTCTACATTGCCAGACGAAACTTTATATAGTCGTTTAGTTCGTAGTTTAACTTTTATTGGTTTACCTCGTAGTATGTTCCTTACTACTATGTTTGGTAACGATAGGGCAAGTATTCATCCTTGGCTGACTTCGAATCTTTCAATATTGGCTGAAAATAGTGGTGAAGATGCGCAAATACTTTTTAGAGAACAGACACTCTTTCCCTTATTCAGTTTTTTTTTACCGCATTACTGTAAGCGAATCTATTGTGATGCATTAGCATTACATTCGGCAAGTAGAGCATGTCAGCTTACTAATTTCAGAGAATATGAAAGAATTACATTAAAATATTGCCCTATGTGTGCGAGAGAAAATATGGAAATGTATGGTGTAACATATTGGCACTTAGGTCACCAGATACCCGGTATCGAAGCCTGTTATTTACACAAGATATGGTTATATCATATTCCAATGCCACCTCGCCCGCATATTCAAGTGGAATTATTACCATCACTTGAATCGCATGATAGGCATTGTAACTTTCAAGCATATGCTTTCGCAAATTATTCAGTGTCAAAGCTTAAAGCGATAACAAAAGGAGAGGCGGAATTCACAGATTATTTCAGGGGATTTAAAAATATAGGTTATATAACAGATGCTGGACGTGTACGTAGGAAATCAATTGCAACTGCGCTGTATCGATTAGCAAGTCAAATAACAGAGATGAATAATGGGCTTCTACCTAAATCAGATGATGATTATAGTTATTTCTCGAATTTATTGAAGGGGAAGTCTGACCAACATCCTTTTAAACACCTCTTGATTGGTTTTTTTCTAGAACATGTTGATTTGTTTTGCAAGGGAAAAATAGCAGAACTAGAATATAAGAAACCAGATTCATCAGCTTCTAGTGATAAATGTAAGAAATTGCTTTCTCAAGGATTATCGATGGCTGAGGCCAGTCGACGTACGGGAAAAAGTAGATGTTTTATAAAGGCATTAGCTATAAGGTCAAATATTTCGTTGAATCTTCGACCAAGGAAAATAACTGTTTCGGTAAAGGAAAACATTTTGCTATTGGCACAAAAAGGATTTCATCGAAAAGAAATAGCTAGACGTTGGGGAGTTTCTGTTGGTAGTGTAGAAACTCTTATTTCCAGTGTTCCTGGTCTAGTCAATTATCGGAAAGCTGCTAGAATTGAATCAAAATGCCGGCGTCATAAAATAAGAATAATTAGATGGTTAAGTGAGCATCCTCAAGCAATACGGCAGCAATGTAGAAAAGAGTGTGGCGCTGCCTTTTTTTGGCTTTACCGACATAAACCTACTTGGATAGAAAATATATTACCTGTAGCAACATCACCAGTTCAACATAGGAAAGTGAAACATAAACTTTAGACGTTGATTTTATTTGATGTGTAAATAATACTACCCATTCAACGAATATATCTGATATAAACACATAAAAATAATAATGAGATTAGGTATAAATACTGTGAGAAAAAATCTGTGAATATTCCATTAGATGAATCATTGCAAAGCTTCCTTCTTAGACAACAGTTGGTTTTTGCAGATGTCTTTGACCCTAAAGGGGTAGTATCAGGTGATGGTCAATGGTTTAGTAAACCCTATGCACATCATGAAGTTTCATATGTCTTCCATAGATTTGATGATCTTTTTTTACTTGAAACCTCAGATATCGGGAAAAAAATAGGTAGGATGGGACATGGTCTATTTGATACACCATCAGCTTATTGTCATAATCTCCCATCCATATTTCTCTCTGGAGAGCGATCTATAACATATAAATCAGATAAAAAAATAAGAATAAAATTCTGTCAAAAATGTATTACGCAAGCAATTATTGATTTTGGGTTTGGTTATTTTAAGCATGACTGGATTCAGGCCCGACGGTGTCATGAACACAATACACCACTTTATCGTCTTCAGCTGACTTCGTATAATAATGCTCTTATTAATATTAAGCAGGTTATGAATGGAGAACTTCCTAGGAATGCAGTTGAGATCGTCGATTCATATCAAAGAAATAATCCTACATTCGCAGAGCACTCTATATCAAGACCTGAGTTTATATTTCCAATTAGAGCAATGAAGTGTGTCGGTGAGGTTATTGGGGTTATCATTTTAAATAATATAAGAAAATTACCAAGTTTTGATGGCTTATTCGATATCAAGGCATGGTTGCTGTTAGGCGAAGATTTGCTTCTCTGGGGAAAAGATAATTTACGGTTTATGAAGGCTACTCTGGCTGTTGAAAATGCCATAGTGTTGCTGAGTAAATGTGATGATTTTAATTATGAGCTTCAACAGGCTGTGGAGTATGTTAAAGTAATTATCTCTCCTAGAAAACAATTTTCTGAAATTATAATGGTTCCTAAATTTAGATATTGTGCGTCTTGCTTGGAATGTCGAACTTGTGCTGCCGTTGGGGAGGATACAGAAAATATTAGAGACAAAGTCGATCTTCATTTTCTATTTCAACACTCCACATCATTCAAGCGATATGTTTTTGATAATAATATAATTTTACTAACCGGCAACCATGTTTGGTCACCATTTAGGGTGAAAAGAGATATATTAAATGAAAAGTCAGCATAGTAATGCTAAATAATATTTAGCCCATAATAATTTGGTTTGTCCAAGCCTATTCTAAATTTTTATACTTTTAGCTGAAATGAAAGAGGAGTTGGGAGAACACAATCGTGTTCAATAATAAATGAAAGGGCAGTAAATAGCCCTTTCATTGTCAATCAAATAACAGTTTCTAAACCATTGAAGAGATCAATCCACAGTCATGCGGTTTATCAAAACCAGAACTACTATGCACATATTCAGTAATTAGCGATCCAATAATTTTAACTGACTCTTTGTTAGTTGTTATAAATCCCAATGGCATCGTCACTGGCAAAGTTTCTGGTTGAGAAATATGATAGATAACAACAGATAATTCATCCTCGAGATGAAGGATCTCTACATTACCATCTAACAATCCTTCAACAAGCCCTTTAGTGTGCTCGTGGAACGGACCTAGTTCATGCTTCCATTGCCTAGCTGCCCTGGAATCAACATCATCTGAGACGGGTACATATAGCACAGGTTTATATAACCGCTTATCTTTCGTGCTCGACTTGTGGATAAAATCACTCAGGCTAGAGATAAAGCGTTCGCTCTTTGACCAGTATGGATCTGATGGTGCTATCCATATGAAATGACTACCGCCATGATCAGCTTTATCTTTGATTCGCTGACTGAGCACTGGAGCCAAAGCTCTCAGCAGCCTTTCCCAATTATTTTTAGCGTATATTGGGCCTAAGAAAGTTGTTCTACCTGAGGCAGAGTATTCTTCCAAGGCCTGCATATCCTTAATAAAGGCCGGATTAAGCTGATTAGTTTTTGAGTCAAATAGCTTAAGTGTATTTTCATCGTTGAGTGATACCATGGATTTAACAATACTCATTGTATTGTTAGGTCGTAATAACCTTGATATTTCAATAGCCATTAACTCATGAACACATTCAGAGCTATTTAAGTGCTCATAGTCTTCACGCTCGACAGCTTTACCATCGTTATCCATTTTAAACTCAGTTGTTAAACGTAACGGCATTTGCCGGAGTTTATTAACAGAATTAACTGTATAAATAGAAGGCTGTTCTTTTCCGCCCTGAACTTGTAAGTGAGAAAGATAGCCTTTATCTAGAATCTGATTAAACTGATACTGGAAGTGTTTCTCAACCAATTTCTCACTTTGAGAAACATTGTTGTCATCAACCTTTAATAATATCCCCCCCCTCCAGTGGTCTTGGATATTTTGGTTGCTGAAGCAACTAAAAGTGGCTAAATCAAATGATAATGTACCACCACTATCTTGGACAGTTGAAAGGTGTGGCATCTCTCCAACCTCAGAAAAATATCCATTTGATTTGTCAGTTAAGGTCAGTCTACCTTCCGCGGAGAGCGTAAGTTCGCCGCGCTGTACAAGATCTGAGATTGCCTCCTCCGTCTCACAGTGGCTCAAGCCGAAATAAGTTGATATTTGTGCTTTGCTCATTGAGGCTACATGAACAAGCCTCAGAACAAATTCCCGGATAAATGGTAGTCCTTTCTGGGAAATATATGAGAACTGAATGTTAAATTTCTGTGCAGGCAGTAAGAAGTCAACTTCGTGATAGGTTACTTTGTTATCAGACATCATTTCTTTTTCCCTCCCTGTTGAGCGGAGAGGAACACATATCCAGCGTCCTGACCTCGTTCAGTCATATAGCGAACAACGGAGCCTAATGGCAGCTCTTTATTATTTCCCTTCCATATATCGGCATTACCAACTATCAATAAGCGATCCATTGCTCGTGACATTGCTACATTGACACGGTTTGGTGCGCGTAAGAAACCTGGGCTATGTTGCTTATCCGAACGCGTCAGAGATAAAATGATAATTCGATTTTCCTTGCCCTGATAGCTGTCAACCGTATCAATTTTAACAATATCCTTGAAGCCATCGCTCCAGATTTCCTGATTGAATTTCTGACGTAGCAACCGCTTTTGTTCGGCATACATACAAATTACTCCGATTGCTGCTTCATCTTTATTAACGAGCTTTGAAAGCTGAGCGACGAATTCTTCATTCTCTGACACCTGTTTAAGTACAGAAATAATCTCGTCAGCTTCACTTCGGTTGTAAATACTTGTTCCACGGTCTCCAAGGTGGTGGGCCCGATGACCCAAGGAGGCAGTATCCAGCCAAGTCACTACGTTACGTAAAGCTTCTGGTGCATGCTGATAGACATCAGGAATTGCTCGCTCTCCATTTCGAAGCTTCCCTTCGTAGAAGGTCTTTGATACAAGTTCACCAATTGGAGGAGCCATACGATATTGGGTCAGCAGAGCTGCACTAGCTTGTGCACCATAAGTAGAGTTGAAGGCGCGAGCAAAGTCACTTCGTAATACCTCATCAATTTCAGTGCGAGAATTATTGATACCCAATTTCCTCGCTAATGCCGCCTTGTGAGCATCTGAGTACAATGGTGGAAGCTGCAGATGGTCTCCAACTAACAGGACGCGTCTCGCCGACTGCATCGCAATGGCCAGTTCACTCGCAATCGAGCGCGCAGCTTCATCAATAATCACCCAATCGTAGATATTCTCTTGGATACCAATATGCCCCTGTCCAATACCGACGCATGTGCCAGCCACTAGCTGCCTGGAACGTGAATAAAACTCATCAAGGTTCACTCGCTCTCCCGACATAGCATCCTGCATATCCCGGGATATTTTAGCTAATGCCTTTACTCGTCGAGCCTCATCAGGTCTGACACCATACTCCGTACATAGCCTTGAGATCAGAATGTCTTTTGCTGCAGAGACCTTTGCGTCTTTGTCCAGGTTAATCCCATACTCCTGACTCAGTCTGGAGCGGATGGAAAAGTTGAGTTCGACTGCAATATCTTTCAGTTCGTTGATCTCTTTTGGATCGGTTAAATCGTTAACCTGATAGAGCAATTTCTCAAGATGATCTATTTGCTTGAACAGCCTGAGCTCCGCAAGCACGACACCCGAAATAAACCCTGGCTCCAGACCAATGGCTTCACTCAGCGCTTCAACGCGGTACTTAATTTCAGCATTGAACAGTTCGCGTTTCTCTGTTGTGATTGCGTTCGAATAGACATCTTTCAGCCCAGGAGAAACAGCCCCTTCACGGTTACTGAACCTGACGATATCCAGCTCTGTACCAAGTCGAGAACAGTGCTTTCTGATGCGCTCGGCTGCTGTATTCACAGCCTCGTGTGACTGACTAACTAATAAAATGCGTTTGGTGTTCTGTTTCTCAATCAGGTAGTGGACAAAGGCCGCGATAAACTCAGTTTTACCTGTCCCTGGTGGTCCCTGCAACAGGGAGAGAGGTCCATTATTAACCAATATGTTAAACGCCTTTCTTTGCTGTTCATTCAGACTGATCTTGTTTCCGTGTTGGTCTTCACGGTCGTATCTGGCAAAATCGGCATCGCTGACAGTGACACCATAATTTTGAGCATCCTGTTTGCAGGATGGGTCGAACAGGTCAATTAAGTCAGGTAGCACACTCTCCCGATCGATGAGGCGTTCCAGCGCTCGTTTACGCTTCTGATAAGACGCCCGATCCTGCTTTGTGCGGAAGAAGACAATATCAGAATCTTTCAACCTATAGGCTGCTGAACGTACCCTAACCAATCGAATCTCCTTGAGCTCTGACTTCTTAAGTGACACCTCACCTATAAATCGCTCAACCCCTTCCTGATCGACCTGCAAGGCTTCAACGTCATCACTACTTCTAAATGCGCCAAGAGGATCAACGTCTGCAGAGTAAGGAATGAGTAGCTCCCCGTGAGCATCTGCAACAGGTATTACCTCCCCACTGACTTCAATGTTCGGATAGGATTCTGTTTCAGTATCCAGGATTGCACGCCACAGTTTCACCGTTGGGATTTCCAGCACTTCTTTTAAAGCAGGCTCAAGCACCCGCTTATCCAGTCTGGCAAAGGCATCTTTTAACTGAAGAGTAAGCGGGTCCTGCGACTGAATGTCTTCAGATGCGGTAATCAACTCGATTGCCCGGGCAAAAGATTCTTCTTTATTAAGCAATACTGTCAACGCCGACATATCCTGCGGGCTGCCTGGAGTAATCCTGATACCCGTACCAATTTCGAACTGGCTTTCATCAATATCTTGCTTACGAATTGATGAACGAGCCCTTGGATTAAAGCCATAAAGCAGCGTCTTCTGTTCTTTGCTGAACATTGCAGAAAAACTGCCACCAATTCCGGTGAAAGTGACTTTTACTTCAGCTGGCTCTTTACGATTTGGCTCAACTTTGACATACAGATGCCCGTTATCAGGCAGAACAGAGATTATTTCATCGGCGTTTCCTGCTGTAATCTCTATCAGATCTTGTGTTGACGCTTGGTCATAACTGTCTACCGCTTTTTTAAACCGGCCTAAATCTTTAAACCCAAAAATAGGATCTTCCAGTTCAGCCCGGATGGCATTCGCAATCGTTGGGTAAAGGTCTGATTCATCCCCCCAGGACAAACCTAACAACTCGCAGGACATCTTCATCACTGCATAGTTATCGCGTTCAAAGGAAGTGCAATTATCAATATATTCAGGGCTGTAGCTGTGGTTTTTAGGTTCGTCACCCGACGGTGAAAAGTCGGGGATATCGATGAGGAAAAGCGAGCGCCCCTCCGTCCTAAGCATCACATTGCCTGGGTGGATGTCTCCGTGAGAAACACCAAGACCGTGTAAATGCTCAACTGAAGCGACAAACTTATCAATGAGATCGATTTTTTCATCATCCGGGACCACCATTTTGTCCCAGGTATCTCCTTGTATCTGGTCAGTGACCATGTAAAGACTCGATGATTTAGATGCGATACCAAATTCACGGATTTCAGGCAGATACGTTGGTTTAACTAAAGAAAGCTGTTCGATCTGTTTTAAAAACTTCAAAACCTGGAAGTTTATTGATGAATCGTCTCCTTGCCCACCAACATTTAGCCACGCCTTCACGAGCCTTCCACCCGAGATATAGACTTCTTTATCAGATGTTTCTACCAGAAAATCATCATCTTCCCGATACTGACGAGAGTGGTTAATAGGATGCCTGTAAGGGTCAAGCTCAGTATCATCAAATGTTGGGAGCGCCTCGCCAGCAGGTTCAGCTTGTTTAAGGGCATCAAAGAAATCCGTCGCGGAAGTAAATTTTGCAGCAACAGCATCCAGTAATACATCTGAATACCAGTGCTGACTGTTTAACATACTCTCCTGTACAGTCTCCAGACTCTTTGGCGACATTCGCATACCACTTAATAAGTGCCAGGCTACAAGACCCAGGGCATGAACATCCTGCTGAAAAGGCGTAAGTTCGCCCCCATCAAGCATGTCTTTTACCTCGACAGCACCCACTGATAAAAGCTTACGATAATCTCCGACCGTTCCAACTGGTCGATGGTATGCCGAAATAAAGTTTGACAGGGCGACTTCTTTTGAAGGTGAAATCCACAGGCTGTGATCGGCGATATCTCTGTGAGCAATTTTCATCTCATGGAGATCGCTAAACTTTGCAATGAGTAGTTTGACTACATTTAAACGGTCTTGGTCAGAAAACGACTTACCATACTTCCCGATGAATTCGTTAAACCGAACATGACCTGGCGGAAGCTCATAGACTTCGCTGTACTCAGCTGTCACCTCATCTTTCTGAAAACTGGTTAGTGACCTCAGGCAGTGGTTATAAAGGTCCCGATTCTGGTAATTGATGTGCTGTAACACTTCACGCTCACGTGAAACGATCTCAGTTCTTCCTTCCGGCGTGTACGCTTTCGCCCCTGGGATATTCCGGAAATTCCATACTCTGAGTAATGCTTCGCTATTTGCCGATATCTCTGATTTTGCTAGGTATTCCCGATACACCTTTTTAGGATGCTCGAAAATCATATCTTTAGCTTCGAAGCCATTAACCCTCAGAGCTTTGGGCGCTGTCTGAGGTCCTAAGAAAAGGTTATCAAAAAGGGGAAAATCTTTGTTCAGAACTTGGGAACCTGGATGGGGTCTGAAGTAGTTGTTGAATGTGTTGCGATCAGCAAATTTAAGAAAATCTGTTAACGAGATTGTATGGTGAAGTTGTTCTTCCGGTAACTCACTGAAGTCCGCATTGCCAGTCATCACAACAAAGAAATGTACAATTGGAACATAGCCTTTGTTCGTAAAACGCTCTGCCAGACGCTTGAGTTTGTTGTCCAGCGTGAACTTTTTTCCACGGGTTACGCTTACTGGCGAGCGCCCCATGTTTTTGCCGCCCTTATACCAGGTCTCTCCGCGTGCTGTTACAGGCTGATGATTCCAGTCCTTCAATTCAACAATGATCACATTACAATGCGTAACAATGACTAAATCGAATTCACCTTCTTTTTTTGCCTCAACAAAACGAAAACCTGCATAACCTTTCCAGGGAAACATTCCGTTGCCAGTATAGCCATAGCTTTGTAGCTGCTCGCCAATTGAGCCTCCACGTACAGGTTTGTCAGGCTTAGATACGTTATCTGAAAAAGCAGCCTTTATTTTCTCGATTGCTACCACTTCTTGCTCTTGCAAGCCACCATCCCACATCTCTACTTCCAACGGAATTCCCCTTAGATTTCTATCTAATTTGTTCAGATAATTAGGCTGTTATTCTTGTAAGTAACGGATAATATGTCTGAATTTCCTATATGTTTTCCGTAATTAAGAGCTTTTTGCCATAATCAATTGACTGAAATGTCGGCTAACTCACTAGTGAGATTCAATCTATAGGTCAGAGCTTCCTATCAGAAATTTGGATGCCTTCAATACTAAGTCAAACTCGTACAGTTAATAAAATGATGGCAATGTGTTATCGATATGTCCTAAAAGCGATTTACACATCTGGTTCGTGTTCCGTCAGCCCTAACTACGTAAATGTACGCCGAGTGAGCACTCCCTTGTAGCGTGTCCTATCCCGTAAAAATTACGTCAACATACCGCCATCGCAATAACAATAACTACAACACTATGATAAAAAAAGTATTCGTTGACAATTATCAATTCTGATTCGGCCCAGAAACAAATACGGTCTCGTTGGGTAGGCTTCGTGCCTTTGTTCAGGACAACAAAATCCGGGGCTGAGAACGACTACGATGGATAGTCTAGGCGAGCCGCAAACAAGAAAGAAAGTGCGAAACAGAAGAAGGGGGCCAACACCTCTCGGAAGGGCGCTACAGCCTGGGGATAGCTAAGGTTAGTATATCATAATGAAATTTTCTAACTATTGGATCATATGTCAGAATGTTCGGTAATCATCTGATAACAAACCATTTTCTTCAGCGATGCTATTGAGTCTTTGTAAGCCAAAACTATACTCAATTCTCAGGTCGTTTGTTGCCTTGGTCCTTATTTCTTTTTCAACGGAGTCATCCTGTACTTGTACTACAGTCTGGATGCCTTCCTTCCCATGGACATGATGATGCAACCTGGAATTTGACCCAACATGGGATGTTTTTGGACATTTTTTAGTCATAGCGTACACCATACTCAGTAGGTTACCGATATAACGAGTATGCGGCACTTTTGTGTGCATCACAATTAACAGAAGTGTTGCAACTATGTGATAGAAGGTTCTATAGCATAACTACTTGTCCTTACGGGCAAACTTTATTGTTTAATTGTAGGCTTACGGGCAAACTTTATTGTCATTTCACAACCTGCCTGACCGTGGTGCCCGACAACCTGGGCTGTCGGGCGTTATCATTAGTTCAGACCAAGAAAATACTGGGCGATTTTAAAGTAGATAATCAACCCAGTACCGTCGATAAGCGTGGCGATAAACGGGGCGGAAACCACGGCGGGATCAATGCCGATACGCTTGAGCACCATGGGGATCACTGATGACACCACGGCGCTCCACAACGTAATGCAAACCAGAGTCAGGCTGACGATTAGCGTGATTTCCACTCCGATACCCATCATCCACGCGCGCAAGCAGCCTGCCAGACCCAGCGTCAGGGCGATCAGCAGCGAAGTTGAAACTTCTTTGCGGATCACCCGACCCATATCGCGCAGCCGCACTTCTCCCAGCGCCATTGAACGTACCAGCGTTGAGGTGATCTGCGTACCGCTGTTGCCGCCAGTACCAATTAATAGTGGAATAAAAAAGGCCAGTGCAATAGCAGATTCCAGCGCCTCTTCAAAATGTTGAAGAACGCTGCTGGTATAGGCTTCTGCGACAAAAAGTAGCAGGAGCCAGACAGAACGTTTTTTCCACAATGTCCACGGGCTAATCTCCAGGTAGGGTTTTTCCAGCGGCAACGTTGCCCCCTGAAGCTGAACATCTTCGGTAACATCATCTTCCTGTAGATGAGCGATCTCTTTTTCCATCAGACAACCGACCAGCTCACCTTTCTCAACGACAGCCACCAGATCGAGTTCGCGTTCGGCTAACTCGGCAACGACCTGTGCCCGTTCATCATCAGGCTTTACATGAAACAAACAACTGTCCGTAAGATGGTTGATGCTCAACGATGTATCTTTTTCCTGCAATAAGCGCTTGATGGATAACACCCCGCGCAGCGCTTTTCCAGCTACAACAAAGACCTGGCCTGGAATATCATCCGTTGTGAGCTGGGAGACAAAGTATTCACGAGCGCCGTTCACGCTGAGATGATCCGGCAGGGTAATAAAATCGGTGCGCATATATTGCGCGATAGCATCGCCATTGAAATCCGGCATAGGATGATGGGCGGCGCAGAGTGGCATAGATGACATGGTGTAATTCCCTATAAAAATCTCTCATAGGGGCGAACAAGACAGGGTTAGCGCAGGCGGATCCCTACGTCCTGGTTTTAGCACTGAACAACGTATCTGCCCGATGGTGAAATCGTCAGAAGTTACCTTGGCAACACCTTGATTCGATGGATGCCTGTATTTCCCTGAGTGGCCTCTCTCGATACCAGCAGGGCGGTAACTTGTATTTGTACAGGAGCCTCGCCATAACGAGATCGGTAAATGAGCCACTATTATAGCGATGTCTAATTATTGATTATGTTTATAGTTGTGAATGTTTATCAATCGTTGATATACGAAATATTCCCTGTGCCAGAGCGCGATAGGGCTGAAGTGGAAACTACAACCGAATAGACATATTGAATCCAGGTGTTAGTATTCAATAGATAGCAGTTATGAGTATGCGTGTTTCATTTCCGGCCAGGAACGCTGATGATGACAACATTACTACCCGATTTCACAGCATTTTCGTCATTCACTTCCTGCGCGGCGCAGGTTGCCTTAGCGCCTGTCCGCTCTCTGGCCATGGTTTCTTATTCCTTCTCATCCCGGATGGAATCTCCCGCTGAATAGCTATTCAGTGGGCTTTGTGACACGCATCGTTTGATAACAGGGATTACGGCGGGTCGAATATGGATAAGTTTAAGCGTCATGTGATGTGGTGGGGGGCGGGCACCCTGGTCGTGGTGGCTGCGATAGCATGGTGGATGCTCCGTCCTGCCGGAATACCGGAGGGGTTCGCAGCCAGCAACGGCAGAATTGAAGCCACCGAAGTGGATATTGCTACCAAGATTGCCGGGCGAATTGACACGATCCTTGTGTCGGAAGGGCAGTTCGTTCGTCAGGGCGAGGTGTTGGCGAAAATGGATACTCGCGTGCTGCAGGAGCAGCGGCTGGAAGCGATCGCGCAAATCAAAGAGGCCGAAAGCGCGGTGGCGGCGGCGCGAGCGCTGCTGGAACAGCGGCAAAGTGAAATGCGCGCCGCGCAGTCGGTAGTAAAACAGCGCGAGGCGGAGCTGCAGTCGGTTTCTAAACGCCACGTGCGTTCCCGTTCGCTATCCCAGCGTGGGGCCGTGTCTGAGCAACAACTGGATGACGATCGGGCCGCGGCAGAAAGCGCACGTGCGGCGCTGGAATCCGCAAAGGCGCAGGTCTCAGCGGCAAAAGCCGCAATTGAAGCCGCTCGCACCAGCATCATTCAGGCGCAAACCCGCGTAGAAGCCGCGCAGGCCACCGAACGTCGTATTGCGGCTGATATTGATGACAGTGAGCTGAAAGCCCCGCGCGATGGTCGCGTGCAGTACCGCGTTGCTGAGCCGGGTGAGGTGCTTTCTGCGGGTGGGCGCGTCCTGAATATGGTCGATCTCAGCGATGTCTACATGACGTTCTTCTTGCCTACCGAACAGGCTGGCTTACTGAAGATTGGCGGCGAAGCGCGCCTGGTGCTGGATGCCGCACCGGATCTGCGTGTTCCGGCGACCATCAGCTTTGTGGCAAGCGTCGCGCAGTTCACACCGAAAACGGTCGAAACCAGCGATGAGCGGCTGAAGCTGATGTTCCGCGTTAAAGCGCGTATCCCGCCAGAGCTGTTGCAGCAGCATCTCGAGTACGTGAAAACCGGTCTGCCGGGCATGGCGTGGGTGCGTATCGATGAAAATCGAGCCTGGCCTGACGACCTGATGGTGAGGTTGCCGCAATGACGCATCTGGCGCTGGTTCCCGTTCCTCCCGTGGCGCACCTTGACGGCGTGAGTCAGCATTACGGGAAAACGGTAGCGCTGAACAATATCACGCTGGATATCCCCGCCCGCTGTATGGTGGGGCTGATTGGCCCGGATGGCGTCGGAAAATCAAGCCTGCTGTCGCTCATCTCCGGCGCGCGAGTCATTGAACACGGTAACGTGATGGTGCTGGGCGGCGATATGCGCGACCCGAAACATCGCCGGGATGTCTGCCCACGCATTGCCTGGATGCCGCAGGGGTTGGGGAAAAACCTGTACCACACGCTGTCGGTGTATGAGAACGTCGATTTCTTTGCCCGGCTGTTTGGCCATGACAAAGCGGAGCGTGAAGCGCGGATTACCGAGCTGCTGAACAGCACCGGACTGGCGCCGTTTCGCGATCGTCCGGCCGGGAAACTCTCGGGTGGGATGAAGCAAAAGCTGGGGCTGTGCTGCGCGTTGATCCATGACCCGGAACTGTTAATTCTCGATGAACCTACCACCGGGGTCGACCCGCTGTCCCGCGCCCAGTTCTGGGATCTGATTAACAGCATTCGCCAGCGGCAGACCAACATGAGCGTGCTGGTTGCGACCGCCTACATGGAAGAAGCCGAGCGCTTTGACTGGCTGGTGGCGATGAACGCCGGGGAGGTGCTGGCCACCGGGAGCGCGCAGCAGCTACGCGAAAAAACCAACACCGACACGCTGGAGCAGGCGTTTATCGCGCTGTTACCCGAAGCCCAGCGTCAGGCGCATAAGCCAGTGGTGATCCCGCCGTATCACGCTGAGCAGGAAGAGATTGCCATCGAGGCGAAAGATCTGACCATGCGCTTCGGCAAGTTCGTGGCCGTTGACCACGTTAACTTTCGTATTCCGCGCGGGGAAATCTTCGGTTTTCTCGGCTCCAACGGCTGCGGTAAATCCACTACCATGAAAATGCTCACCGGGCTGCTACCCGCAAGTGAAGGAGAGGCGTGGCTGTTTGGGCAAGCGGTTGACCCGAAGAATATCGATACCCGTCGCCGGGTAGGCTATATGTCGCAGGCGTTTTCGCTCTACAGCGAGCTGACCGTACGGCAAAACCTCGAGCTACACGCGCGGTTGTTCCATATCCCCGAAGCAGAAATCCCGGGGCGGGTACAAGAGATGAGTGAGCGCTTTTCGCTGACCGATGTCGAAGACGCGTTGCCCGGCGCGCTGCCGTTGGGGATCCGTCAACGCCTGTCGCTGGCGGTGGCGGTGATCCATCGCCCGGAGATGCTCATTCTCGATGAACCAACCTCCGGGGTCGATCCGGTGGCGAGAGACATGTTCTGGCAACTGATGGTCGATCTGTCGCGTCAGGATAAAGTGACCATTTTTATCTCCACCCATTTTATGAACGAAGCGGAGCGCTGCGACCGCATGTCGCTGATGCACGCCGGAAAAGTCCTGGCCAGCGGTACGCCGCAGGAGCTGGTGAAACAGCGTGGTGCCGCCAGTCTGGAAGAGGCGTTTATCTCCTGGTTAGAGGAAGCGGCAGGTCCTGCGCCGGAGGCTCAGTTACCGCCAGCCAATGTCCCGGCAGTGCATGAAAACAGTCAGCCGCCGCACCAGGGATTTAGCCTGCGGCGCTTGTTCAGCTACAGCCGCCGCGAAGCGCTGGAGCTGCGACGTGATCCGGTACGTTCAACGCTGGCGCTGATGGGCACGGTGATCCTGATGCTGATCATGGGCTACGGCATCAGCATGGATGTGGAAAACCTGCGTTTTTCGGTGCTCGATCGTGATCAGACAGTCAGCAGCCAGGCGTGGACGCTGAATCTGGCGGGATCGCGCTATTTTATCGAGCAGCCGCCGCTCACCAGTTATGACGAGCTGGACAAACGGATGCGCTCGGGCGAAGTCGCGGTAGCCATAGAGATCCCGCCAAATTTTGGCCGCGATATCGCGCGTGGAACGCCGGTGAAGATTGGCGTCTGGGTCGATGGCGCAATGCCGAGCCGTGCGGAAACGGGCAGAGGTTACGTGCAGGCGATGCACCAGACCTGGCTGCAGGATGTGATGGCGCGTCAGCCAAATAGCAGCGGGCAAAACGGACTGATGACCATTGAAACTCGCTACCGTTACAACCCGGATGTGAAAAGCCTGCCAGCGATTGTTCCGGCGGTGATCCCGCTGCTGTTGATGATGATCCCCTCCATGCTCAGCGCTCTGAGCGTGGTGCGTGAGAAAGAGCTGGGGTCGATTATCAACCTGTACGTGACGCCCACTACCCGCAGCGAGTTTTTACTCGGCAAACAGTTGCCTTACATCGTGCTGGGCATGCTGAACTTCCTGCTGCTGTGCGCGCTGTCGGTGTTTGTATTCGGCGTCCCGCATAAGGGGAGTTTTGTGACCCTGACGCTGGCCGCGCTGCTGTACGTCACCATTGCCACCGGGCTGGGATTGTTAATTTCCACGTTTATGAAAAGTCAGATCGCCGCCATTTTTGGTACGGCGATTATTACGCTGATCCCGGCGACGCAGTTTTCCGGGATGATCGACCCGGTCGCCTCGCTGGAAGGGCCGGGACGGTGGATTGGCGAAATTTACCCAACCAGCCATTTTCTGACCATCGCGCGCGGGACGTTCTCTAAAGCGCTGGATCTGACCGATCTCTGGCCGCTGTTTATTCCACTGGCGGTAGCCATTCCGGTGGTCATTGGTCTGAGCGTATTGCTGCTGAAAAAACAGGAGGGGTGATGCGCCGATTACGGAATATTTATAACCTCGGCATCAAAGAGTTACGCAGCCTGCTGGGTGACAAAGCGATGCTGACGCTGATCGTCTTCGCCTTCACGGTCTCGGTTTACTCTTCTGCGACCGTTCTGCCTGGGTCGCTGCACCTGGCGCCGATTGCCATTGCCGATATGGACCAGTCGCAGTTGTCGAATCGCATTGTGAACAGTTTTTATCGTCCGCGGTTTTTACCGCCGGAGATGATTACCGCCGATGAGATGGATGCCGGGCTGGATGCCGGGCGCTATACCTTCGCCGTGAACATTCCGCCTGATTTTCAGCGCGATGTACTGGCTGGGCGGCAGCCGGATATTCAGGTTAACGTCGATGCCACGCGGATGAGCCAGGCCTTTACTGGCAACAGCTATATCCAGAATATCATCAGTGGCGAGGTGAACAGCTTTGTGTCGCGTTACCGCGAAAACAGCGAGCTGCCGGTGGCGCTGGAAATGCGTATGCGCTTTAACCCTAATCTGGAACCCGCCCGCTTTGGCGCGGTGATGGCGATTATCAACAACATCACCATGCTGGCGATTGTGCTTACCGGGTCGGCGCTGATTCGCGAGCGTGAGCACGGGACCATTGAGCACCTGCTGGTGATGCCAGTGACGCCGTTTGAAATCATGATGGCAAAAATCTGGTCGATGGGGCTGGTGGTGCTGGTGGTTTCCGGTCTGTCGCTGATGCTGATGGTAAAAGGTGTGCTTGGCGTACCGATTGAAGGCTCGATACCGCTGTTTATGCTGGGAGTGGCGCTGAGCCTGTTCGCCACCACATCAATCGGCATTTTTATGGGCACGCTGGCGCGCTCCATGCCACAACTGGGGTTGCTGATGATTCTGGTACTGCTGCCGTTACAGATGCTCTCCGGCGGCTCTACACCGCGTGAAAGCATGCCGCAGGCGGTGCAGGACATTATGCTGACGATGCCGACTACCCATTTTGTTAGCCTTGCGCAGGCGATTCTTTACCGCGGCGCAGGGCTGAGAGATCCCCTCATAATTTCCCCAAAGCGTAACCATGTGTGAATAAATTTTGAGCTAGTAGGGTTGCAGCCACGAGTAAGTCTTCCCTTGTTATTGTGTAGCCAGAATGCCGCAAAACTTCCATGCCTAAGCGAACTGTTGAGAGTACGTTTCGATTTCTGACTGTGTTAGCCTGGAAGTGCTTGTCCCAACCTTGTTTCTGAGCATGAACGCCCGCAAGCCAACATGTTAGTTGAAGCATCAGGGCGATTAGCAGCATGATATCAAAACGCTCTGAGCTGCTCGTTCGGCTATGGCGTAGGCCTAGTCCGTAGGCAGGACTTTTCAAGTCTCGGAAGGTTTCTTCAATCTGCATTCGCTTCGAATAGATATTAACAAGTTGTTTGGGTGTTCGAATTTCAACAGGTAAGTTAGTTGCTAGAACCCATGGCTCCTTTGCCGACGCTGAGTAGATTTTAGGTGACGGGTGGTGACAATGAGTCCGTGTCGAGCGCTGATTTTTTCGGCCTTTAGAGCGAGATTTATACAATAGAATTTGGCATGAGATTGGATTGCTTTTAGTCAGCCTCTTATAGCCTAAAGTCTTTGAGTGACTAGATGACATATCATGTAAGTTGCTGATAGGTTTCCAGTTTTCCGCTCCTAGGTCTGCATATTGTACTTTTCCTCTTACTCGACTTAACCAGTACCAACCCAGCTTCTCAACGGATTTATACCATGGCACTTTAAAGCCAGCATCACTGACAATGAGCGGTGTGGTGTTACTCGGTAGAATGCTCGCAAGGTCGGCTAGAAATTGGTCATGAGCTTTCTTTGAACATTGCTCTGAAAGCGGGAACGCTTTCTCATAAAGAGTAACAGAACGACCGTGTAGTGCGACTGAAGCTCGCAATACCATAAGTCGTTTTTGCTCACGAATATCAGACCAGTCAACAAGTACAATGGGCATCGTATTGCCCGAACAGATAAAGCTAGCATGCCAACGGTATACAGCGAGTCGCTCTTTGTGGAGGTGACGATTACCTAACAATCGGTCGATTCGTTTGATGTTATGTTTTGTTCTCGCTTTGGTTGGCAGGTTACGGCCAAGTTCGGTAAGAGTGAGAGTTTTACAGTCAAGTAATGCGTGGCAAGCCAACGTTAAGCTGTTGAGTCGTTTTAAGTGTAATTCGGGGCAGAATTGGTAAAGAGAGTCGTGTAAAATATCGAGTTCGCACATCTTGTTGTCTGATTATTGATTTTTCGCGAAACCATTTGATCATATGACAAGATGTGTATCCACCTTAACTTAATGATTTTTACCAAAATCATTAGGGGATTCATCAGGGCGCAGGGTTTAACATTGTCTGGCCGCAGTTCCTGACGCTGCTGGCGATTGGCAGTACGTTCTTCCTGATAGCGCTGCTGCGTTTCAGAAAGACGATTGGCACGATGGCGTAAATATTATTGCCGGGTGGCGGCTGCGCCTTATCCGGCCTACAAACGAGAACGAATGTAGGCCGGGCAACAAAACAAGCAATTACTCTTCTTTCGGCAGGCACTGCAGATGACCGTGGCGCACGCCGCGCTGGGAAATCACGTCATCGGCAAAATGCTGCACATCGCCCATGTCACCTTTTAGCACAGCGATTTCCAGACAGTCGTCATGGTTGATGTGCACGTGCAGCGTGGCGACTGATAAATCGTGGTGGTGATGTTGGGTGGAAACAATACGGCTCGCCAGGTCACGCTTCTCATGCTCATAAACATACGAGAGCACTGCGAATCCCTGAGTGCCGTGCTCCTGGGTGGTTTCCTGCGCCAGTGCGCCGCGCAGAATATCGCGGATCGCTTCGGAACGGTTGTTATAGCCACGGCGCTGGCTCAGGCTGTCGAGCGTTTCCAGTAAATCGTCATCGAGGGTAATGGTGACTCGTTGCATCTGCAATTAACCTTTCATGTGGCGCGTGGGCGCACAGGGAGTAAGGGGAATAGCGTATTTTGTAACACACGTCCGGCATCCGGGGAAAAGGTTAATGCTCTCGCAATAAACGCAGCAGGGTTGTTACCTGTTCATCCAGCGGCGCGAGCGTGTCTTTGACGATCAGATGCAGCGGGGTGGCACGGCGAGCGCCATGGCTTAACGGCAGCGGTCGTAATAGCTCCTGCTCAAGCTGCTGCTGAATTCGCTCCTCAGGCAACCAGCCATAACCGACCTGATACATCACCGCCTCAATCGCGGCATCAATGGTCGAGAAGGTCCAGGCATCGCGCACCGCTTGCTGAGGGTTGTCGCGATCGGCAATGCGAATCAGCGGCCACGCGCGTAACGCGTCTTCATCCAGCGGCGCATTCAGCATGCAGAGCGGGTGATCGCGGTGGGCAACGGCCACGAAGTCAATATTCATCAGCCATTCGCCGCGGCCGGTGATATCCTGGCGTCGGGTCAGGACCATCACGTCCGCATCGGCATGCGCCGCCAGTCGATCGTCAGCATTCTCCAGTACTTCGGTCAAACGTACCTGCGTCTGCGGCCACGCCTGCTGAAACTGCTTGAGGATCGCGAACAGGCGTTTGCGTGGGAAGATGCTATCTACCATGAAATCCAGCCGCGTTCGCGTGCCGTTTTGCAACGTTGCTGCCCGGGTTTCCACCCATAAAAAGGCCTTCAGTAACGGTTTGACCTGGCCCAACAGTAGCTCTCCCGCAGGGGTTAATACCGCCCTGCGACCTTCCGGCGTCAGCAGCGTCACGCCAAGCCGCTCCTGCAGTAGCGCCAGATTGTAGCTCACCGAAGACTGGCTACGGTTGGTCTCTTCCGCAGCTTTAGCAAAGCTGCCCAGCTCCACCACTTTCTCCAGTAAGGCCCATTGCTCCAGCGTTGTCTTGTGCATAACTCATCTAAAAATTGAATGAATATGATGTAAACATAGCGTTATTCATCCAATTTTTGAAGCGGTAAGATCCTCGCATCAAGTAAGAGGAGAACGAATATGAGCACTTTTGATAAACATGATTTGAGCGGCTTTGTCGGCAAACATCTGGTCTATACCTACGATAATGGCTGGAATTACGAGATCTACGTGAAAAACGACACCACTCTGGATTACCGTATTCACAGCGGCATTGTGGGGAATCGTTGGGTGAAGGATCAGCGGGCGTACATTGTGCGGGTTGGCGAGAGTGTTTATAAAATTTCATGGACCGAACCGACCGGGACCGACGTCAGCCTGATCGTGAATCTGGGCGACAAACTCTTTCACGGCACCATCTTTTTCCCACGCTGGGTGATTAACAATCCGCAAAAAACGGTCTGTTTCCAGAATGACCATATTCCGCTGATGATGTCATATCGCGATGCGGGTCCGGCATATCCAACTGAGGTGATTGACGAGTTTGCGACCATCACCTTCGTGCGTGACTGTGGGGCGAATAATGACAGCGTTATTGCCTGTGCGGCCAGTGAATTGCCGGAAAACTTCCCGGAAAATTTACGCTAAGGCTTCCAGACGCTGCACGGCGTCGGCGGTCAGGGTAAACGGCGTGGGGGTACACACCGCCAGGCTCAGGGTATCGAGCTGGCACTGGCTGACTGAGAGTGAGGAGGTTAGCGCGGTGCTGTCGACGCTGACAATTTGCCAGGCGCTGCCGCCACGCTGTTTCACGATAGCTTCTTTACGCGTCCAGATGCGCCAGAACGCCGCCAGCTGTTGCTCCGGGTGTTCGGCCTCAACTTCGGCATGTTCCCTGAGACTGAACACCGTATTTGCCAGCGTCTGCCAGTTATCGCGCGGGCGAACGACTTCAATATCACAGCCGACTTCCCCTTCGTCGCTGAGCAGCAGGGCAATATCATCACCGCTGTGGCTGAGATTGAACCACAGCGGTGTGTCGGCGGAAAAGGCCGGTTTTCCTTGCTCGCTGTAGATGATGTCCGGTAATGGCGAAAGAGTATGGGAAAGCAGCACGCGACCTGCCAGCCAGCGCGCACGACGAGCGCCTTGCGGGGCCTGCTCACGCAGTGCGGCAGGCAGTGTGCCAGCGCTTAAAACAGAAACTTTCCCAAGAACGATCCGGTACATATCAGGGCCAACGTTTAATGATGATAGAAGTATTTATGCCGCCAAACGCAAAGTTATTGCTCTGCAAAAATTCGCAATCAATCTTGCGGGCTTTACCCATAATGTAATCCAGCGCTCCACAATTAGCATCTGGCTGACTCAAATTTAGCGTAGGCGCAAACCAGCCTTCTCGCATCATTTGCAGACTCATCCAGGCCTCTAGTGCGCCACAAGCGCCAAGGGTATGTCCAAAATAGCTTTTAAGCGAGGATAGCGGCACATTATCACCATAAATTGCAGCGGTTGCCTGACTTTCTGCAATATCACCGCGATCGGTTGCGGTACCGTGCGCTGAAATATATCCGATATCGCGGGCGCTAATACCGGCCATATTCAGCGATTTTTCCATGCAAATCTGCATTGTTTCGCGCTGTGGCTGGGTGATATGGGCAGCATCGCAGTTAGTGGCAAAGCTAACGATTTCACCATAAATCGTTGCTCCGCGCGCTTTAGCGTGTTCCAGCTCTTCCAGCACCAGCGTACCTGCGCCTTCTCCGATGACCAGACCATCGCGATTTTCATCGAACGGGGAGGGGGTGGTTTTCGGCTCGTCGTTGCGCTGGCTGGTAGCGAACAGTGTATCAAACACGGCGGCTTCGGAAGGACACAGTTCTTCTGCACCGCCGGCGACCATCACTGTTTGATAACCGTGCCGAATGGCTTCCCATGCGTAACCAATTGCCTGGCTACCGGATGTGCAGGCGCTGGATGTCGGAATGACTCGCCCCCGCAGCCCAAAAAATAATCCAGTGTTAACGGCAGTGGTGTGCGGCATCATTTGCACGTAGGTCGTGCCGGTGATGTTATTAGTATGCTTCTCGGTCAGCATGGTCGCGAACTCGCTCACTGGACCGGTACTACCGGTTGATGAACCATAAGCGATCCCGGTTTCACCGTTAGTCAGTACCCGATCGCCAATCAGCCCGGCCTGCTCAAGCGCCAGCTCTGTTGCGCGGGTGGACATCAGCGATACGCGACCCATGGCGCGAATTCGCTTGCGGGTATAGTGTTCCGGTAGAGTGAAGTCGTCGATCGGCGCACCCAGCAGTGTGTGCAGTCCGTCATAAACCTGCCACTCCGGCATTTTGCGTACCGCATTTTCATATGCCAATAACCTGGCGGAGACAGCCTGCCAGTTTTCCCCAAAGGCGGTGACGCCGCCCATGCCTGTAATCACGACACGACGTGTCATAACATCCCTCCATTGATGGAAATCACCTGGCGAGTTACATAGCCCGCCACATCCGACATTAAATAACTGGCAAGCCCGGCCACTTCTTCAGCCTGACCTATCCGTTTCATGGGGATCATCGACATCGCCTCTTTCAATGCGGCTTCTTCCATCTCGATCATCCCGGTATCAATGAGTCCCGGTGCAATGCAGTTTACGGTAATTTTGCGTTTTGCCAGTTCGATGGCCAGCGCTTTAGTGGCACCAATAATTCCGGCTTTTGCAGCACTGTAATTGACCTGACCACGGTTGCCCATCACGCCCGAAACCGAAGACAGTGTGATGATACGGCCCCCCTTGCGTGCGCTGATCATCGGCATAATGCACGGATGAATGACGTTGTAAAAGCTGTCGAGGTTGGTATGGATCACCGCATCCCAGTCGTTATCACTGAGCGCAGGGAAAGCGGCATCACGAGTGACCCCAGCGTTGCTAACAATGCCGTACCATGCGCCGTTTGCCTCAATATCTTGCGACAGTATTTCGCGGCACTGCTCGCGATTGGCAACATCAAATGTCAACAGGCGCCCTGCGCCGCCAGCGGCGAGGATAGCATCCAGCGTTTCTTGTGCTCCTTGCACATCGCGATGATAGTGTACGCCGACCACAAAACCGTCCGCGGCCAGTTGTCTGGCGATTGCGCGACCGATACCTTTGCTGGCACCCGTAACTAAAACTGAACGGCTCATGTGGACGCTCCTTGTTGAAATAGCGTGTTAATTTCTTCTGATGTCGGCTGGAAGGTGTTGACGCGACCGGTCGCCAACGTCTCGTTGTCTGCCTGGATGGCACATTCAAAGCTACCGAATCGTGCATCCTGCATCAGCAATTTGACATGGATGCTCAGCTTCTTCCCGGCAGGTAGAACACCTGTAGCACAGACTAACTCACGTGCGCCCAGTACCATGCCTAACGTAATACTCGCCTGACCTTGTTGCTGGCGGTGCCAGCCAGACCAGACGCCAATGGTCTGCGCCATCAGTTCCAGTGCGAACCAGCCAGGTAGATTGCCATCGGGGTCGAGGAAAGGGGCCAGTACGCTGTTTGCTGATACCGTCACGTGGCAGATGGCGGTTTCGTCCGCCACACTGACGACCTCTTCAAGGAGCAGCATCGGCGCATCATGCGGCAAATAGTCGCCCGGTGATAAATAGTGGCTCATGAGATTCTCCCGAGCAGGATGCTGGCATTATTACCGCCAAAGGCAAACGAATTTGACAAGATAACCGGGCGAGTCAGCGACTGCGGCTGTTCAATGATGCCGCAGGCTGGCAATGTTTCATCGCGTGGTGACTGGCTAAAATCCTGCGGTGGTAGCGGCAGGTCGCGTTGCAGAATCAACACACCGATAGCTGCTTCGGTGATCCCCGCGGCGCCCAGTGTGTGCCCGGTCAGGTGTTTGGTTGAACTGCACGGGACCGTTTCGCCAAATAGCGCGCTCACGACGTTGGACTCAATCTGATCGTTTAGCGGTGTAGCGGTACCGTGCAGATTGATATAGCCCACATGTTCCGGCGTCATTCCTGCGTCGTTAAGCGCCTGGCCGATGGCGCGAATGGCACCTTCCCCCTGTGGATGGGGAGCCGAAATATGGTACGCGTCGCTGGATTCGCCGACGCCAAGGAGCGCGATAGGCTGTGGCTCGCGGGTTAATACCATCAAGGCGGCGCCTTCGCCAATGGTGATCCCACAACGGTCGCGGCCAAACGGCTGACACAGTGTTGGGGAGAGTGATTCCAGACTGTGGAATCCGTTAATTGGCATTCGGCTTAGCGTATCCGCACCGCCGACAATGGCGATATCGACCAGACCAGATTCGATCAAACGACGTCCGCTCATGATAGCCCTTGCACTGGACGAGCAGGCGGTTGAGAGCGTAAAGGCCGGGCCATCCAGCGCCAGCCAGTGGCTAAGAAAACGCGACGGATCGCCCAGTTCCTGTTGCGGATAGCGCCAGTCAGTGCTCTCTTTGCCGTTGAGCATCAAATCAACGTGAACGTCACCCTCATCCAGGCCGGAGGTGCTGGTGCCGAGAACAACAGCAATACGATCGCGACCAAATCGGGCGATAGCGTCGTCCACCTGCGGCTGGATTTGCATCAGTGCTGCCAGCAATAGCTGGTTGTTGCGCGAACGATGAGCGCTAAAGTGCTGAGGAATAGCGGGTAACTCACCGTCAACGCCTGCTAACACGGCGGATGGGTGTCCTTGCAGCCAGCCCGTGCGCGGGCGCATTCCCGGCGCTATGCCACGAGTGAGGTTGGCTGCGATTTCATCAGTGTTATTGCCCAACGCGTTAATCATGCCAACGGCAGAAATGTAGATCATCTCAGTCACCCAGATATTGAATGGTGATGTGGTATTTAAAAACGTGCTGCTCAATGCTGATCGGTTCGCGTTTTCCTCTTCGATTCAGATACGTGATTTCCGTGACCACTTTGCCGCGTGCATTGCGCAGCTCACGCTTATCACCCGTATCGACGAGCGTCCAGCCTGTGGGTAATTGCGGTTGCCAGGTGCTAATCGGCCAATGGCTAAGCATCACGTCAGCCAGCACCTGGCTGGCTGGCGGCAATTGTGGAACGATGATCGATTGCTCGGTGTGCAGTCCTTTTTCATCGTAAGTCACGAGGAACAGGCGAATGCCGACTGATGACAGCCCGGCAAGTGTGATTTTCTTGTCATCAGCATTGAGCATGACCAACAGTGACTGAGTTTTGCCGTTAAAACTACCGGTTAGTAGTTGTTGCGAATTCACCGCGGGAGAAATCCCCGGAGCAGGTAGCGTTACACGAATACCCGGCTCTAACCAGGCTTGCGGGCGGCCTTTCTGTTCCGGCTGTGAGTGGCTGCAACCTGCCAGCAGCAACGTGGCGACGAGCAGGCCCTGTCGGATGGCGCTGCGCTTATCCGGTCTACAAATGGTGTGCTGACGTAGATCGGATAAGGCAATGCCGCCATTCTGCAAAAGCCCACTCAACCAACGAAATATCGGTTTACTCATCGTTTTTTCTTCTCTCTTTTCGTTGGCATCGCCAGCGGTGACAGCAAAAATGCGGTGAAAATACCGCTTACTAGCACAATGCCAAAACTGCTGATTGCCTGAGTGGCACTAAAGACCAGCATGCCGAGCGTCAGGAGCGTGGTCATCATCGCCAGCGTGATAGCCAGCAGCGACGTCAGTGGCGTACCGCGTGGATTACTGAAAAACAGCGTGTAGTTAATGCCAATTCCCAGTACCAGCACCAGTGCCAGCAGCGAGAACAAGTTGAGCGCATGACCGCTCAGGGCCAGTACTGCCAGACCACAACCTAAAGACAGCACTGAGGGCACCAGGCTAATTAAGCCCTTACGCCAGCCAAGCCGAATGACAGCGCCACAGGCAATCACCGCCAGCGCAATGCACAGCAGGCCGGTCAGAATATGGCGATAAAGGGCAAACAGGTTGTCAAAGCTGCTCTTGCGATCCACCCACGCCACGCCGGAATATTTCGCGCTGAGCGTATTTAAAGCATCACTTTGTTTCACCCCTTCAACGGGAACCAATACGCTGCTTTCGCCATCAGCCAGAGACAGCCATAGCAAGCGCCAGCCTTCACTGGCTGGGCTGGCAAGCCAGGCATCGACGGTTACAGGCATGGCGCTAAGATCGGGGTTCACCGTTGCCAGCCCGGCGTTGTTTAGGGCTTTCGTGATGGCGGGAGAAGCATCTTTTAGCAGAGAGAGATCCTGGTGTTGCCGGGCGAGTGAATTGAGCGGAATAGTGCGATATCCGCTGAGTAATCCGTCTTTTTTTGCCTGTTCCAGCGCGGGGGTAAAGGTTTCCAGCCGCTCCAGCGTTTGCTGAGCGGATTTGCCGTACACCACAAACCACTTCTGGTCGACGCTTTGCCCGGTCAGGGCGGTAATCGCTTTTTCCTGAGCGAGAATTTCCTGCGGCAACGCCTGTAACTGGGAGATATCATCATCTACGCGCAGCGTCGCTATTCCTGCCAGCGAGAACAACGCCAGTGCCAGCGGCAGGCCAACGGAGAGTTTTTTATTGCGTCGCCATGCAGCAAGCCAGCGTAGCATGAGTACCATTGCCGGCACCGGGCGTACCGGCAACCGACGACACAACCACGGGTGCCAGAAAATGACCGTCAGGCAGGAGGCGCTCAGACCTACCGCCGCGAATACCGCCATCTGGCGAATACCGGGGAAGGGGGCCAGCATCATAATCAGATAAGCCGCTACGGTGGTGAATAGCGCCAGGAGCAGGGCATTGCGCACTTTGGCAAGGCTTTGCCATGGCGATGTTTCCGCACCGTGCACCATTCGTTCGGTCAAATAGTAGAGCGTATAGTCGGCGGAAATACCGATGATGCTCATGCTCATCACCAGCGTCATCAGATGGAGCTCGCCAAAAATCAGCAGCGTGACGACGGTCCCCGCCAGCGCACCAATGCCAATCGAAATCAGGCACAGCAGCAGCGGACGCAGCGAACGAAATACAGCCACGATGAGCAGGATCACCCCGAGCACAGTGGCTATGCCGAGAGTAGAGATATCTTTTTTCGCCTGCTGGCTGGCGTAATCGCTATAGAACAGCGTCCCGCGAGACAGCAGTTGAGCCTGTGGATAGTGGGCTTTGAGCTCACCTTCCAGCGTATTCAACGTGGTGACCAATTGGTGCGTCTGTTGCATATCAAACGATGAACCGGTCAGTTCGCCATGTAACAGATACCAATAGTTGCCTTGCTCATCCTGGGTGACCAGCCAGCCGTCCATCAGGCGCAGACGCTGCCCAGTTTTGGCCATGGCCAGCTGCGAGCCACGCATCAGCATGAAGGGATCGTTTTGTAGCTCTTTGCCACTGACGCCGGAGAATGCGGAGTAAAGTTGGGACAGGATCCACTGGCCCTGCGCTTCGCCGCCGTTTTGCAGCCGGGCGCGGGTCTCGTTATCTATCAGGCCGTTACGATGTTGCCAGAAGAATGCCCCCCAGGCCTGCTGGCTGTCGGCATCCATTGGACCTTTTACCTGGGCTAGCGCGTGCGATTTTTGCAGTAAAGCCAGCCAGTCCCGGGCTATCGCTGGGTCCGGTTGCTTACCGGGACTCACCAGCCAGACCACCTGACGGTCAAGGCGCTGCATAAATCCCTCGTTCAGACCCGGAGGTATAGCGCCCAGCGTCTGCTTTGGCAACATGGCCAGCACGCTGCTGTTAAGGCGGGCCTGAGGTAGCAGCGTCAGAAAGATGCCCAGCAGAAGCAGGCAGATGACTCCCCATAACAGCGCGGGACGTTTACTGGGCGGCAAAGCGTTGGCGTTCGTCATCGGTCAGTTGCGCTGGCGTTAGTTGGTGTTGGGAAAGCGCGATATCGGTGCGATCGCCCTGTTTATCATTGAGCTGAATGCTCTCCAGGTAGGTCTTTCCTGCTAAATCAATCGTCGCAAAAATCTTATCCAGTGGTGTGGTGATTGGCGTCAGGCGTAGCGTCCAGCGACCTTCTCCTAAGTCTGCGAACTCCACGCGGAAGTTTTGCTCCAGCACTTTACGATCCGCCTGGAATAACGCCCGTAGCAGATGATTAAACTGGAACATTTGCGGGTTATTCTCAGCGGTAACGGTCTGCGGTGGTTGACCGTTAATTGCCTGAACCATCCGTTTGTCATCCAGCAGCAGCTGCATCGGGAACGGGGACGTTTGATCCCACAGCAACCCCTTGTCGCGGGCGATCAACATCTTGCCCTGAGATCGCAGCGGTTGTGGTAGATCCTTTATCGTCCGGGTTTGATCGAAGTGGGCGCGAACCACCGGTTGTTCGGTAAAACGCTGTTGTAGGGAGTCGAGCGTCAGGGCACTGACGAAAGGGCTGACGAGCAGCACGAGCAATGGCCATAATTTCATGGTGTCACTCCCATCCGTTCAAACAGAATATCCGGGCTGACAAAGCACAGTTCACGGCTTTTTTCGTCGACGGCGACCTGGATGGTGTAGCCTGTTGTAGCACGTTTACCTGTTTCGGCATCAAAAATTTCGTAGCCGATTCGCAGGCGATTTTCGTACTCTTTAATTTGGGCGCGTACACGGATACGCTGCTCGAAAGTCAGCGCATTGCGATACTTCACCCGAGTGTCGACCACGGGCCACAGATAGCCAGATTCTTTCATCTGCCGATAGCCATAATCGAATTGGTTCAGCAGTGCCTCACGGGCAATCTCGAAGTAACGGAAGTAGTTACCATGCCACGCTACGCCCATCATATCGACGTCGTGAAACGGAATAGTTAGCTCGACTTCAGCCGTAAAACGGGGATCGTTAAGCACCCTTTACTCCTTGTCATTGGTGTCCGGCAGTTGCCAGAAATCGAAAAAGTTAAACCAGTCGAGGGGCGACTGAAGCGCATAGTGCTCAAGGCGTTCGGCGTATCGATCGACAGTATTCTGTAATGCCTGTTGTCGTGTGGCGCGCGGTAAGAGCAGCGGGTCGGCAAACGGTTCGCAGTAGATGTGGAGTTTCTCCTGCTGGCGCAGGGCAAAAATCAGATCTACAGGGCAGCGTAAAATAGACGCAAGAATAAACGGGCCCTGAGGGAATGGCGCGTTTTGCCCCATAAAGCGGCTCCAGCACACACGCCACTCGCCGCCGCGTTGGGGATTGACTGCGATGCGATCGCCTACGATGGCTACCCATTCACCGCGCTCCAGTTTCTCTTTGAGCAGAATGGCAGTATCTGGACCAATACTGTTCACCGGGAGCAGATTTAATCCAGCCTGCGGCGCCATCTCTTGCATGATCTGTTTAAAGCGTTGGGCGTTATCGCTAAATACCAGCGCATTGATTGTTTTACTGCCCTGTAGCTGGGCCAGTGCCCGACAGGCTTCGACATCGCCAAGATGTGAAGCCAGCAGCAGTTTTCCCCGAGGATCGCTGACATTTAGCGTTTTTTCTGCGCCTGGTGCAAAAATCACATCGCGACCGAAGTGCAGTTCACCGCGCCAACTGGCAATCTTATCCAGCATCGCGCCGCCAAAACGCAGGAAATGCTGATAACTGGTCAGGTTTGGCGGTACTGGCATCCGGCGTGTGATCAGTTGCGCTCTTACGCGGCTAATCCAGCGTTGAGAGGCTTTTCGGGCAGTTGAAGCGCTGAGCCAGTATACGCCGACGACCGGATACAGCAGCAGGGAGAAGGCTTTGCGGCCCAGTACACGCCAGACCAGCAGCATCAGACGCATTCCCCACAACCCTTTGACTTCCTGTTGCTGCGCCCAGTGTGTCGATGAACGACGACACAGCAGGGAGGGGATGCGCGGCAACATGCCAAAGAACAGGCGAGTGTGCATCAATGAAATGTGCAGATTGTCTTTAAGCGCGTCGAAATGGGATAGCCCGTCCTGCGGATAGGTGACTCGCGTGGGGATAAAATAGCTGGTGTTGCCTTGCCAGTAGAGGCGCACCATCACTTCAGTATCAAAATCCATCCGTTTGCCAAGCGTTACACGCTGTGCCAGTTGCAGCGTGGGGGCCACCGGATACACCCGGAAGCCGCACATACTGTCTTTGAGCTGCAACGAGAGCGTTTCTATCCACACCCAGATATGGGTTACCCAACGACCGTACAGGCGCGAGCGAGGGACCGAATCATCGTAAATCGGTTGTCCGGAAATCAGTGCTGTCGGATGTTCTTTTGCCAATGCAAGCAGCCTGGGAATATCTTCAATGGCATGTTGCCCGTCGGCATCGACCTGCACTGCATGACTGAACCCGGCATCTGCTGCCGTCTGCATTCCGCGAATAACCGCCGCGCCTTTGCCTGCGTTGATGGGCAGGCGAATTAACGTCAAATTGCTGTATTCTGCCGCCAGGCGTGCCAGTTCATCTCGTGTAGTCTCGTCGCTGCCATCGTCCACCACAATGCAGGGGAGATTGAACGGCCGAAGACGATCCAACACGTCCGACATCATCGCGCCGTGGTTGTAGCAGGGGATCAACACGCATGGGGAAAAGGTCAACGGCATAACCGAATCTTCCCGCTGCTGGCGGTATGGCGCACGTCACCGTCGTGGCGCTGGTAGCTAAAAGTGAGCATCTGACGCGCTTCCTGCCAGCTCAGACTCAGGGTGACGGTGGCCTCTGGCAATAGTGGTGACTGGAACTTCACGTTTTGAATACTGTGGAAACGCCAGCCAGGGACCAGCAGCGTGGTGGCGTAATCCATCGCCCAGTTTAGCTGTGCAACGCCCGGCAGCAGTGGCTGTACGCTAAAATGCCCGCTGAACCAAAACAGAGAAGGGTCGAGTTGTAAAACAATCTCAGCCTGATGAGGTAGTGCCTGATGGCGCTCGATTTCATGGGGTTTCATGAAATAACTCCTGTAATTGCGCATAGACACGCTTGTTCATACTGTTGACCGGAATCTCATCAATCACCCGCCAGTAGCGGGGAACAGCGACCGGCTCCAGCCAGGGCAGCAGCGAACGTCGCCAGGTCAGTTCTTGCGGTTTACCACCGCACTCAAGCCAGCGTTGCCGGGCTTCGTCATCCAGTACCAGCAGGACACCAACGCCCTGACGTCCTCCGCGTGAGACGGGCAATGCTGCGACTTCACGGATACCGTCCAGTGCCAGTAAACGTTGCTCCACTTCGCTGAGTGAAATGCGTTTCTCTTCAATCTTGACCACCCGCCCGCGTCTGCCCATCAGGCGGAACTGTCCGTTTTCGATAAACTGAAGAATATCATCGAGTAACAGGCCATCATCAGCTGCAATTAGTGGTGAAAACACACGAAACGCGTCGTCTTCTGACTGGAATCTGACTCCGGGAAAAGGCAGCCATGTCACATCATCCTGATGGCGATAGCGCCACGCGAGGATTCCGGTTTCAGTGCTGCCGTAGATCTCATCGGGCCAGACATTCAGCCAGTCAGCAGCCTGCTTGACGTCCTGCCAGGACAGCATGCCGCCCGCGGAAAGAATCAACTCGATTGGCGGCGGTGTCAGGTGGTGGTCGAGGCGTTTCAGAAACGCCGGACTGCTGATAAACGCATACCGATGATCAGGGCTCAGTGCCGCCAGTTGTTCGGCATACCAAAGCATCGCCGCATGCAGCGGGAGGCCTAAAGCCATCGGCAAGAAGATACGAAACGTCAGACCATACAGGTGTTGCGGTACCACTGACGCGACGACCCGGCAACCTGCCAGACGATCAGCAAAACGCGTAGCGAGCAATGCTGCTTCGCTATCCAGACGAGCAATCGGTTTGATTACGCGTTTCGGCTGGCCGGTCGAACCGGAAGTGAATAGCTCCACAAAGGCGTCACTGCGTATTATCGGGAACGTGATGTCGTGGGCCACAGATGTCATGGCAGAGCTGACCACTCGCAGCGTTCCCTGCCAGTCCAGCGCTTTATCGCTCAGTACGCCATCAAACAGCAAGTGCTGCTCGTTTAACAACGAGACGCGACAATGTCCCGGGATCACCGGTGTTTTGCCAGCATGGAGCGTTGCCAGCAACGCGACGATGAATAAATAGCTGTTCTCGAAGCATAATGCCCAGCGTTCACCTTCCTGCTGCTGCAGTTGCGTTATCAACTGGGCCACATCATGGCGCAGATGGCCAAGTGTCCACGTATGATCTTCTTGCCACGCAACAGGAATGTCGTCCGGTCGTGGGGCACAGAGCCATTGAGCAAGTGTGAGGGGCTGCTTCATTGGGTATCTCGCTTTATCACCAGTTGGCGAACTAACCACTCGCCTACCATCAATGTCCCCATCAGCAGATAGGAAACCATACCGTTCCAGGTCGTCCACAGGGTCATATCGCCATTCAATGCAGTAAAGAGCGCAACGCTGCCATTGATGATGAAAAAGGCGCACCAGATGAGTGTCACAAGGTACGTGTAGCGCACGCCTGCTTCGGGCAGATTTGGTTCGCGCAGCCGCGCCAGACGTTCAACGATGGGCATCGCTGACCACAGAGAACCACCAAAAACCGACAGCATGACGGCGTTTACCACTACGGGATAAAACAGCAGCAGCTGGTGCGTTTTGAGCAGATAACTGGCAATGCATAAGGTGATACCCGCGATCACCACTACCTGTGTCACGACGCGCAACGGTCCCGCCTGTCGCCGGACCTGGCGAAAGCGTAAAAAAAGGAGTAGCGCCATTAACGGCAGCAACCAGTGCAGACTGTTATGCGCCAGGCCAAACCAGATCAAAAACGGCCAGGCCAACAACAGTAGACCTGTCAGCAGTTGTACGACTGGCAGGGAGCGAGTGCCTGACACGGTGAATTACGCTTCTATGAGAAGGCGTTCAACCGCATCGACGACATCTTGTACGGTGCGTACTGCTTTGAACTCTTCCGGCTTGATTTTCTTACCGGTTTTCTTTTGAAGATGCACGATCATGTCGACTGCGTCGATGCTGTCGAGTTCCAGATCTTCGTACAGGCGCGCTTCAGGCTTAATATCTTGCGGGTCAACTTCAAACAGCTTGACCAGCAGTGAGGAGACTTCATCGTAAATGGCTTTTTGTTCGGTCATAACGGACTATCCTCAGGCACGTTGCGCGTGAATGAAAGATGCCAGCGTGGCGACGGAGAAGAAGTGCTGACGCATTTCTTCGCTCTCCGCTGAGAGGACCACGCCATACTCGTTTTTCACCGCCAGACCCAGCTCCAGGGCATCGATTGAGTCCAGGCCTAAGCCATCGCCAAAGAGTGCCGCTTCGGTTTCAATATCGTCAGCTGTTAGTTCGTCGAGATTCAATGTCGTTATAATGAGATTTTTGATTTCAAGATAAAGCGCTTGCATCATTAATTCCTGAAAGAGGTAAAGTACCTGGTTGTAATTGAAGCAAAAGATGCCGGTTCAACTGCCTTGCGGCCAGCGCCGGTTCTTGTGAATTTGCGTCGTAAAATTGGTCGATCTTAACCCGCTCGTGTACTGAAATGGTAAACATGGGTTTTACCGATGGGACGTCGTACCATTGGCTTTCTTTGTTCAGCATTTGTTCACTGCATTTAATGGTCACTATGCGTAAATCACTGCTGCAGCGCACGGCGATATTCGCCGCACCACGCTGTAACGTCATTTCCTCTCCGGGGCGTGTACGGGTTCCCTCGGGGAAAATTAAAATAGTATCGCCTTGTTCCAGACGTTGCTGGCACGCGGGCAATAGCGCGTCAGCCTGGCTGTTAATCAGATAATCTGCCGCCCGGACCACGCCGCTGAGGAACGGATTTTTTAGTAGTGCACTTTTCACCAGACAGTCGGTTTCGGGCATTACCGATGCCAGTAGCACGTAATCGATGAGCGTCGGGTGGTTGGCGACGACCAGGCATCCTTGTTCATTGCGTAAAATATCTCGTCCTTCAATTTGGTAGTCCAACACACCAAGCCGTTTCGCCACCGTTAAAAAGAGGCGAAAACTGGCGGCGATGCTGCGTCTGGCGATACGCCGACGTCGGGCTTTATCCCATATCGCGATCAGCAAGACGTTAAACCAGAACGTAGAAAGAAGGAGTCCGCCGAGGCCAAACAGGGCAAAGCAAAGACCGGTCATCACCAGTCGCCATACCCGGTTAAGCCGCAGGAGCATCGTGTTCATCCCTGACTCCACTGCCATTGTACGCGTTCGCCAGACAGGGTAAACGCCTTGGTATCTTGCAAGTAATGTTGTAAAAACAATAGGCTTTGCGGCAACGTTGTCTCACCCCGCCCGCAGTGCGGACGGGTTTCACATTGCCAGCTATCACCGGATTCAATGACCAGCGCGACGGCAAACGGCCATGTTGGCATGTCAGGTGGTAACTGTGGGTGATAAAACTCGGGCAGAAAACCGTCGAAATCGACCATCAATACGCGCTGATATCCCGCCTGCAACAGCCCGATGACTTCACATAGCCCTTGCTGGAACGTATCCCTACCAGCAGAAAGCGAGGAGGAGGCAATCGGTTTTTTCGCAGCGATCGTCAGGTTACCCACAGCAGAGTTATGTACAGAGAGGGCAAAATCGGTTGGTGAGAGTGCCTGCCCAGTCGCCAGGGCGTGCAGGATCCTGTAGTTACGCTCCAGTTCACCATGGCGGCTTGTATACAAAACAGCATTGATATCATGGCGGCGTAGCATCGCCAGCCCACAATCGACGGCCAGTTTGCTGCCGGAACTGAGGCGGCGAGCCGTCATCATCGGTAACTCGTTGAGCTTAGCCAATGGCGCAGTGGGATCGATGGCGTGCGAAAGCCGTGACCATTCATGCCACTGTTCTGTTTCGCTTAACCCTGGCGCCCTGGCCTGCCAGTCTATAATGTTGAAAGCAAATTTCATCAACGCGTATCCGCGGTAAATCGGTTGTTCCGATTGTTTCTTATTTTTTCTTCTGACATATCAATAAAGTATGCCCAACACCTAAGTTGTCGTGGCGTTCATCTACCTGAAAACCTGCCAGATTCAGATAGTGATAAAACCTCTCTACGCTGTAGAAACGGCTGTTGCCATTCGCCATACAGGTAAAATAAAGCGAAGACGCATTCAGGCTAAATGAGGCCGCTTCAAATTTTTGGGCATCCCAAAACAGTTCCATAATGAACAGCTTCGCGCCCGGTTTCATCACCCGGGCAACGTTGCGCAGCATAGCGATAATTTGTTCCGGAGAAAAACAGTCCAGAAATTGACTCATCCACCAGATATCAGCGCCGGCAGGTAAAGGCGAGTCGCTAAGCATATCCACAGCATGGAAATTTATGCGATGAGATAATCCTGCATTTTCTATATTTTCGCGGGCAAGTGCAATTTGTTGCGGCAAATCTAATAGGGTGACAGTAATATTGTCATCATGTTGACAACAACGTAATGCCCATTTCCCGGTATTTCCGCCGACATCGTACAGGGTTGCAGGGGCGCTGGCGAATACATATGGCAATGCGGCATCAAATGCTCCATCTGAATAGTAATGATCGAAAGCAAACCAACTTTCACGCGCAGCCAGCGGTAATTGTGATAGTGCAGGATAGATTGTTGACCAGTCGCCAAAAGTTTTTAACCCTGCGGGTTTTCCTTCTTTCAGTGCATTTTCCAGATAGAACAGCCCCTGATAACAAACATCCTGGGTGAAGTCCATATTCACACGCGTCATCGTGTCATGTAAAAGAAAATGACCGACTTTAGCGAGGTAATAATATCCCTCTTTGTGGGTAATGATGCGCCCACTTAACCCCATATCCAACAGGATGCTGGCGGCATATTCGTTGATGGTGCTGTTTTCGGTAATCTCGTCGAGCGTGGCGCCGCGTTTACCTTGCTTGTCCAGCCAGGTGAGTACTCCAGCATTTCGCAGACACAACGCGGTTTGAAATAGCATAGGGGCAAAGGCGATACGTTGTGCTTCAGTAATGGCATCCAGTGCGCTAAGCGAATCCTGTTCGTACATGTGGGGACAACCTGTTAAATGGCAGATAGTAAGAGTATCGGGCCTTTTCGGCCCGACTTTAGGCGTAATTACAGATTGGCGCCGGCTGACAGATTAAGCTGGATGTCTTTATCCAGATTGCGTACCCAGCGGTTGTAGTTTTTGTGAATCTTTCCACCAGAAGCCTGCAGGTTGAGGCTGCTGTCATATTTGATGTCATAGCTGGTGGCGGTATAAGTGATACGGACTTCAGCCACATGATCGCGGGTTTGTTGGCGAGCTTTAATAATACCTGGTCCGGCTTCGGACATGACCCATTGGCGTTGAATACCGGCTTTTAGGATCGCGGTTTTAACCTGGTCCTGAGTATGTCCCGCGCTCACACTGGTGTGAACTTGATCAATCGGCGCAGTACGTGCACAACCCGCCAGTGCACCGACAACGGCAATGGCTGCAAACCACTTAATATACTGTTTCATTAAAACTCCCTCTCAAAGTACCGTTTATACATGTTAACTTATAAGCTCCGGAATCATGATGCACCCTTTATCACCTGCAATTTTATTTAAACTAAATTAGCGTTTTATTTCACTCTGTTGATAGCGAGGCAATGAGATGACCGGATGATAATATTCTATCACTTTCTTCAACAGAAACTTTTCAGCATCATCATCGGCGAGAAGTATAGATTTTTAGAGAAAACGTATCAAATAAAATAACCTTTAAATCTAAGTGGATAGTTTAAGTTAAATGCTTTGGATGTGTTCATTGCTTTTATGTTTTTTGGCAAAGAATAATGCATGTGGATTATATATTTCCTTTATAAAAGAATGAATTCCTTTTCACTCTTTATTTAAGATAAGCCACTGTATATAGCTGTGTTGACGTCATTTTAACGTCAATATGGAAATATAATAACTACCTCGGTTGGTAGTTTTCAGGGTAGCCGACTTTTGGGCCTGCCGGGTCCCAGCAAAATTGCCAGTTTGCTACCGCCTGTGGTGGTTTCCATCCAGATTTTACACACGCTGGTTAACGGCACGGAGAGCAGCATACCTACCGGACCAAGCAGCCATCCCCACACCAACAGAGAGAGAAAGACGATTAGCGTCGATAATCCCAGCCGGTGCCCCATCATGCGGGGCTCAAGGATGTTGCCAATTACCATATGCACCACCAGAAACAGCGCCCCAACCAGCACGCATTCGTAAACGCCGTTGAACAGCAGTGCCTGGATCATGGGTGGAACGGCGGAAATGACCGAGCCAATGTTGGGCACGTAGTTTAGCAGGAATGCCAGCACACCCCACATCAGAGCAAACTGAATACCCATTAGCGCCAGCCCCAGCCAGACGATGGCTCCGGTCCATAAGCTGAGCAGCGTTTTCAGCGCCAGATAGTGAGAAACACCTTTCAGTGCCCGATGCAGCCCCGCAATATGGATTTGTGGGTTGTTCAGCGCAAAGCGCAGCTTATAGGGGACATGACGCACCTCAAACAACATAAAGACCACCGTCATCACCAGCAGAACGACGCTGGCCATGGCACCGGAAAGACTTGTCATCAGCGTGGTTGTGAAGGTCATCAGCTTGTCGGAGTCCATACGTTGCAGCATGCGCTCCGGGGACATATGCAGATTCAGAAAAGGCACCATCTCTTGCAGATACAGAACCTTGCGCGTCAGCTCCTTGTTGTATTTTGGCAGCATGGCCATGAATTCAGTGATGGACGATGCCAGAACGCCGATTAACGCCGTAAGAACGATCAGCATCACCACCACGACTAACGTTATCGCGACTGGCCGACGTACACCCCGGCGAATAAACCAGGTGACCAGCGGATTCAATACAATGGCAAAAAAAAGGGCCAGCAGAAGCTGTACGATGATATCTGCCGCGGCATGAATACCCGCGAGGATCACCACCAGAGCGGCCAGTTTGAGCAGAATGTGCAAACCCGTTTTATCGGGCTGGGCGGTTGTCATGTCGTCTTCCTGTTTGCGTTTTTGCATTAAGTGTAGCGGCTGGCTTGCGACTGATATTCCTAAACTGACTACTGATTTCTGCCCGGCAACATGGTAGAAATGAAACACTGTTGTGAAAACGTGGTGATCCTCCATGCCCGAACCCGTCGCTGAACCGACGCTTAGCGGTTTACGCCTTAATCTGCGTATTGTCTCTGTGGTGATGTTTAACTTCGCCAGCTACCTGACCATTGGTCTGCCGCTCGCTGTATTGCCAGGCTATGTCCATGATGTGATGGGATTTAGTGCTTTTTGGGCAGGGCTGGTCATCAGCCTGCAATATTTCGCTACGCTGCTGAGCCGTCCACATGCCGGTCGCTATGCCGACCTGCTGGGGCCAAAGAAGATTGTGGTATTCGGACTGTGTGGCTGTTTTTTAAGTGGTCTGGGCTACTTCCTGGCGGGCTTCACGAATGGCTGGCCGCTGGCCAGCCTGCTGCTGTTATGCCTGGGGCGCGTGATTCTAGGGATCGGGCAAAGCTTTGCCGGGACTGGCTCTACGCTGTGGGGGGTTGGGGTCGTTGGTTCAATGCACATCGGACGGGTGATTTCGTGGAACGGCATCGTGACCTATGGCGCGATGGCGATAGGCGCTCCGCTGGGTGTATTGTTTTATGCCTGGGGTGGCTTACAGGGACTGGCGCTGACCGTGATGGGCGTGGCGCTGTTGGCAATACTGCTGGCGCTCCCTCGTCCGGCGGTGAAGGCCAGCAAAGGCAAACCATTGCCGTTTCGCGCGGTGCTTGGGCGTGTCTGGTTGTACGGCATGGCGCTGGCCCTGGCCTCAGCCGGATTTGGCGTGATCGCCACTTTCATTACCCTGTTTTATGATGCCAAAGGCTGGGACGGTGCCGCTTTCGCGCTGACGCTTTTTAGCTGCACGTTTGTGGGGACCCGCCTGTTATTCCCAAATGGTATCAACCGTTTAGGTGGACTAAATGTGGCGATGATCTGCTTTAGCGTCGAGATTGTTGGGTTGCTGCTGGTGGGGATGGCTTCCATGCCGTGGATGGCGAAAAGCGGCGTCCTGCTGGCCGGTGCAGGGTTCTCGCTGGTGTTCCCGGCGCTGGGCGTGGTGGCGGTAAAAGCCGTCCCGCAGCAAAATCAGGGCGCTGCGCTGGCGACGTATACGGTGTTTATGGATTTATCACTGGGAGTTACGGGGCCGCTGGCCGGGCTGGTTATGACGTGGGCGGGCGTGCCGGTTATCTATCTGGCGGCGGCAGGGCTGGTGGCGGTGGCGTTATTGCTGACCTGGCGATTAAAAAAACGGCCTCAGGTGGTGTCACCGGAGGCCGAGTCATCGTCTTAACCGTTACTGGATAACCAGCGTGTTAATGATGTTTTCTGCGGTAGTCTGCGCTTTTTGCTGATCGTCAGCAGGCAGCGTGATTTGCAGAGTCAGCAGTTGGTTATCGACTTTACCCAACACCACGGAAGAGTAAGCGGTCTGGCCTTTGGCCGAGATGATGCTGTCTAACTGCTGCAGCGTGTGGCCTTTCAGCTCAATAGATTTATTGGTGACGACCTGCAACTGCGGGTCGCGGCTACGCTGCTGATCTTCAAGGCGTTTTGCCAGCACAGCCAGGTCTTCGTTGGTATTGTCGCCAACAATCACAATCACCGCTTTCTGGCCGGTTGCGTCAGAATAAACGTGCATATTGTTCGCCTGGGTGCCCAGTTTGCCGCTCTGATCGGTCATATCCGCTGGCAGGGAAAAACTGAGTTTACCGTCCAGCAAGCTGACCGGTTGTCCAGTGGCGCTACTTTCTGCGGCAGCACTCTCTGCTGGCGCTTTTGTATCGCTATTATCACAGGCCGCAAGCCCCATAACCAGCAGGCCAATACCGACATATTTAACCAGATTGCGCATTGACTTCTTCCTTTCGATAAACGGCCATAACGGCTCATTCGTCCATCTTATCACAACTCGGAAAATGAACCTTTAACTCGTCTGCAATGCAGCGATTTCGGATTTATCTGCCAGCCTTTTCAGTAACATATTCAGCAGCACGCCGTACATCGGCAGGAAGAAAATAATGCTGATCAGCACTTTGAAGCAGTAGTCGACCAGCGCGATTTCCATCCAGTGCTCGGCCATAAAGGCATCTGGGCTGCGCCAGAAAGCGATAAAGAAGAAGGCTAACGTATCGCTGATGTTGCCAAACAGCGTGGAGGCCGTTGGTGCCAGCCACCAGCGACGATTCTGACGCAGGCGGTTAAAGACATGCACATCCAGAATTTGACCCAGCGCGTAAGCCATAAAGCTGGCGGCGGCGATACGGGCGACAAACAGATTAAAGTGCAGCAGTGCGCCGAATCCCTGCCACGATCCCATATAGAACAGTGATGAAACGACATAGGAGATCAGCAGCGCGGGGATCATTACCGCAAAGATGATACGTCGTGCCAACGGTGCGCCAAAAATACGCACGGTCAGATCGGTCGCGAGGAAAATAAACGGAAAGCTGAAAGCGCCCCATGTGGTATGGAAACCAAAAATGGAGATCGGTAGCTGCACCAGATAGTTGCTGGAGGTGATCACCAGCAGATGAAATAGCGATAGCCAAAACAACGCTTTTACGCGTTGAGATTGTGTAAACGGAGTCATATTGTGACCTTTTTGTTGGATGGGGTGAGGGAACCCAATAAAAAACCGTCGCATGATACTGCTTTAAGAGCACATTGCAATGGTTGTTTTTCACGCAATCGTTAACCTGATTGGCTTACGCCACAACAGAGCGTAAAATAACGCCGTTTTTGAATGAACGAGACTACGATGAGCGATCTGTTTACCTCTCCCGACCATACTCTTGATGCCCAGGGGCTGCGCTGCCCGGAACCCGTAATGATGGTGCGTAAAACCGTGCGCGGCATGCAGGCGGGTGAAACGCTGCTGATTGTCGCCGACGATCCGGCGACAACCCGTGACATTCCCGGCTTCTGTACCTTTATGGAGCATGAGCTGGTGGCAAAAGAGACCGACTCTCTGCCGTACCGCTATCTGGTGCGCAAAGGCCAGTAATCTTAGCCGGATGGCGCTAATGCAACAGCCGTCCGGCACAGACGCATTATCCTTTACGTAGTAACCGCAGCGCGTTAGCGGTCACCAGTACCGTCGCCCCCGTATCTGCCAGCACCGCCAGCCACAGTCCGGTTATCCCGAGCAGCGTGGTGACGAGAAAAATCCCCTTCAGGCCTAGCGCAATCGCAATGTTCTGGCGAATATTGGCGTGGGTGGCGCGGGCTAACTGAATCATTTGCACCAGACCACGCAGGCGGTTGTGGGTCAGGGCGGCATCGGCGGTTTCCAGGGCGACATCGGTCCCGCTTCCCATCGCAATGCCAATGGTGGCTGCTTTCATTGCCGGAGCGTCGTTGATGCCGTCGCCGACCATCGCCAGCGGCGACTGTTGGTTAAGATGAGTAACGGCCTGTACTTTATCTTCCGGTAATAGACCCGCTTTGAATTCGAGACCCAATTCACTGGCAATAGCTGCCGCCGCTCGCGGGTTATCGCCCGTCAGAATCACCCCTTTCACGCCAATCTGATTAAGCTCGCTGATGGCGCTACGGGCGTCGTCGCGCAGCGTGTCCTGTAGAGCCAGCACGCCAAGAACGGCATCGCTACGCAGCACCAGCACCACCGTTTGACCCGCGCTTTCCAGCTCGCTTATCTGCCCGGCAAAAGCATCGGCAGGCTGCTTACCGGCGGCGCAAATCAGCACGCGTTCGCCGTTGACCAGTGCTTCAATGCCAGAGCCAACCAGCGCCCGTTGATCTTTTGCGGCAGGGATAGTCAGCTCGCGCGTTTGGGCTTCCCGAACAATCGCCTGCGCCAGCGGGTGCGTCGCGCCTTGCTCTACTGCTGCCGCCAGCGCCAGCAGTTCTGCCTCGCCAATACCGCTTGCCGGGTGAATCGCCGTGACGCGCGGTTTACCGATGGTCAGGGTGCCGGTTTTATCAAACGCGACCTGCGTTACCCTACCCAACTGCTCCAGCGCGGCCCCGCCTTTGATTAACGCGCCACGACGTGCCGCGGCGGCAAGGCCAGAGGTAATGGCTGCGGGTGTGGAAATCACCAGCGCACATGGGCAGCCAATCAGCAGCAGCGTCAGCCCTTTATAAATCCACTCCTGCCAGGATGCGGCAAACAGCAGCGGTGGTACAAGGGTGACCAACAACGCAACCGCCATAATGGCTGGGGTGTAAATCCGGCTGAAACGGTCAATAAAGCGCTCAATGGGGGCGCGGCGTTCTTCCGCTTCTTCAATCAATTTCAGAATACGGTCAATGGCGCTGGCACCCGGTTCGGAGAGTACTTCCAGCGTTACCAGACGGTCCACGCTGGTGGCGCCCGCCGGGACTTTCTCGCCCGTGGCGCGCTCAACCGGTATCGATTCGCCGGTCAGGGCGCTTTCATCAAAGCTGGCAAATCCGGAGACCAGCTTGCCATCGGCAGGTAAACGCCCACCCGCGGCAACCTCAATAACATCGCCTGGCTGGAGAGTATTGATAGCAACCTCTTCGCGCTCGCCGTTACGCAGGCGCGTGGCGGTTTCCGGCTTGAGCGCCATCAGTGCGCTGACCCCTTTACGGGCGCGGCTGGCGGCCCATCCTTCCAGGCGTTCGCCAATTAAAAACAGCAGCAGCACCATGGCGGCTTCGGCCGTCGCGCCGATAAACAGTGCGCCAATGGCGGCCACGCTCATCAACGTTTCAATGGCAAAGTAGCTGCCGGTTTTCATCAGACGCAGGGCCTGACGGGCAATCGGATACAAACCTACCAGCGTGGTGGCGACAAATGCTATCTGGCCAAAGGGGTGATTGAACTGCTCCAGCCCCCAGCTAATCGCCATCATGATAATCAGCGAAATCAGCGGCAGGTTCTCTTTAAACCGCGACTCGGGGGCGGCGTCTGGCGCTTGCTCATCGCGCAGGGTATAGCCTGCCTTTTGCACTGCGCTTTCAACTTGCAGGCGGATATCGGAACCCGCGTCGACTACCAGTTTTTCGGTGGCGAACAGAACCTGGACCTGGTTGACGCCGTTGACCTGGCGGACCGCATTCTCCACTTTTCGGGCGCAGGCTGCACAGTCCATGCCTGCCACTTTCCAGGAGTAGCGGGTACCCATTACGGTACCGGATACGGGTGGTGGGGTGGAGCAACTTCCTTCGCAGCAGCAGTCGTCAGCCTTTTGTGGCGCAGGCGCTAGCTTGAAAGAAGAAAATTGTGGGGCTTTTTTGCCACTGGAATCGGGTGTCGACATGGCATCCTCCGGTTGATAATCATTTCATATTAACCGGAGGATACACTCTGGAGTCGACTCCAGAGTCAAGCGTTTTAAAGATACAACGAACGAACAATCAGGAAATGTCCGGCGAAGTAGCAGGCGGCAGCAATTGCGTTATCGGCGCGGAAGCGGCGACGGTAATGGCTACCCAGCCAGACAATGTTGCCGATGAACAGGAGTGATGCGCCCATAAAGGCCGACAGCGCCGGAGCGGTCGGGCGGAAGAACCACAGCTCACCAGCCATCCGGACCATCATCAGCGTGATACCAATAAAGGTACAGATAGCGATGCGTAGCTCTTCCAGACGTGTCCAGATCACGGCAATCAGCAACGCCCCCAGCACCACCAGCACCAACGGCAAAGGCCAGAAGAACGACAGCGTCATTTGGCTGGCGAAGTAAATGGTATACAGCAGATGCGACAGGAAGAATGCCCCCACGGCATACAAAAGGCGTTGGCGCGGTAACAGCGTCAGCGCATCGCCCAGCAGCGAGGCAAGCAGGCCAGCCAACACCAGATAGCTGACAGCATTAAACATTGGCGCCTGCCAGGCCAGCAGCGCCAGCAGGAGTAACGTTAGGGGTTTAAAGACCCAGCGTTGCCAGGCGGGCCCACGATAGGAAGCATCCACGAACAACCATGCGGAAAGGCAGACAGCGATAAACGACCAAAGCATCTTAGTTCCTTGAATTCGTTATTTTTTCGTAAGCGGGGTGCTCACGGCTCTACTGTTCAGTGTAGAGGTCGACACTGCCAGATGACAACACCATAACAGGCAATGTATGCTTATTTCCGCATTTTCTGATGGGTTAATAATATGAGCAAACCACCACTTTTTTTCATTGTTATCATTGTCTTAATCGTTGTTGCTGCGTCGTTTCGCTTCGTTCAGCAGCGGCGTGAAAAAGCCGATAATGATACTGCGCCGTTAGTGCAAAAGCAGGTGGTGGTGAGTAACAAACGGGAAAAACCGCTTAACGATCGGCGATCCCGCCAGCAGGAAGTGAGCCCGGCGGGGACCAGCATGCGCTATGAAGTCAGTTTTAAGCCACAAAGTGGCGGCTTCGAGCAGACGTTTCGTCTGGATGCCCAGCAGTACCATGCGTTAACGGTCGGGGATAAGGGAACGCTGAGTTACAAAGGTTCGCGTTTTGTTGATTTTACAGTGAACGCTAAGGTTTCATCTGACTGATGCCGGATGGCGGCTTACGCTTTGTCCGGCCTGGAGATTTTGTCGCCCCGGCCTGCTAAGCGCCGCCGGGCGAAAAGATCACAGTTACTTCTTCAACTGATCTTTAATCTTCTTCTGCCAAACCAGTAACTCAAAGACGCCGAACAGAAAAATACGGATTTTCTCTCCGCGGGTCATCTGCGGGCCATCTTTAGGCATGGTGCTTTTTAACAGCGCCAGTTGCATGCCGTGCATCAGCACCATAAAAATCAGTGCGACGTTAACGAAGATGTTAAGCGGGCGTGGAAAGGGTTGGAAAATATTGAGTAGTAAAAATGCCCAGACGCACAACATCAGCAGGCGTCCCAGGTTAATCAGCATCGTGTTCTCCTCGTGCTTCACGTTGGTAAAGGCGATAGGCGACCTGTCCGGCGACTTTTTCGCGGTACAGCGACCAGTTCACCGGAACCGGCGGCAAACCGTTTTCTACTTCGCTTTCAACGTAAATATACGCTTCATTTGCCAGCCAGCCATGAGTTTCCAGAAGAGTTAATGTTTCTTCCAGTAATCCTTTGCGAAACGGCGGGTCAACAAACACCACGTTATGCGGCGTACCCGTCTGGGCCAAAAATGTCAGGGTATTGGTGTTGACGACCCGGGCATGGGGGGCTTTCAGCGTGGCGAGATTGTTTTGTAGCTGCTGTGATACCGCGCGATCCATTTCCAGAAGCGTCGCATTTGCTGCATAGCGAGAGAGGGCTTCCAGCCCCAGCGCGCCGCTGCCGGCGAAGCAGTCCAGGCAGTGAGCATCGACCATTACCGGGGCCAGCCAGTTAAATAAGGTTTCGCGTACGCGGTCGGTGGTTGGGCGCAGACCGGGACTATCCGGAACCGGGAGTTTACGGCCACGCCATTGACCACCAATAATGCGGATCTGGCCGCTACCAGAGTGATTCGGTTTTTTCATTTCAATTATTGCTCAATCCGCTGCTGACGTGTCATTCCAGGCGGTGATGTGAGTTAAGTTAACCCGTCGCCTTTCAAGTTACCTCTTCGTTGGCTGCACTTACTCACCCGAATCACTTACTAAAAGTAAGCTCATCGGGATTCGTGCGCTTGCCGCCTTGACGTAACTCGAAATTCATTGGGTATAAGTGATAGACTATTTCATCATTTTTTTAGCTGCTATGTACATAGCGTTGACGCTGTGCCATGAAGCAACAGCGGGGGAGTGTAGTCGCAAATGGCGAAAGAGAAAAAACGTGGCTTTTTTTCCTGGCTGGGCTTTGGTCAAAAAGAGCAGGCACCGGAAAACGAGACAGAATTAAAAAACGAAGAACAACAACCGGTTGCTGAAGAAACTACCGTCGTTGACGAACAGCCGCGCGCCGAGGAAACCCGTAGCGAGGCGGAAACGGAAGCTTTTGCAGCTGAAGTTGTTGAAGTGACTGAACAGGTTGCGGAAATCGAAAAACTGCAGCCGGAAGCTGAACCTGTTGCCGAACAATCGCAGCCGGAGATTGAGCGGGTTGCTGAACCCGCTGCTGAACCTGTTGTGGAAACGCCAGCGGCGACGGTTATCGAACGCGAAGAATTGCCACTGCCGGAAGAGGTGAAAACCGAAGAGGTTTCTGCCGAAGAGTGGCAGGCCGAAGCGGAAACCGTGGAAATCGTTGAGGCGGTTGAAGAGGAAGCCGAAAACGAACCGCACCTGACTGATGAAGAGTTGGAAGCGCAGGCGCTGGCTGCTGAGGCTGCTGAAGAAGCCGTGATGGTGGTGCCGGTAGAAGAACCTGCCGTAGAAGCACCGACAGAAGAAGAGGGAGTCCAGGAGCAGGAAAAACCAACGAAAGAAGGTTTCTTTGCGCGTCTGAAACGCAGCCTCCTGAAAACAAAAGAAAACCTTGGTTCCGGATTTATCAGTCTGTTCCGTGGTAAAAAGATCGACGATGATCTGTTTGAAGAGCTGGAAGAGCAACTGCTGATCGCCGACGTGGGCGTAGAAACGACCCGCAAGATTATTGCGAATCTGACGGAAGGTGCCAGCCGTAAGCAGCTCAAAGACGCGGAAGCGCTGTACGGCCTGCTGAAAGAAGAGATGGGCGAGATTCTGGCGAAGGTGGAAGAACCGCTGAATGTTGATGGCAAGACGCCGTTTGTTATCTTAATGGTTGGCGTCAACGGCGTGGGTAAAACCACCACTATCGGAAAGCTGGCGCGTCAGTTTGAGCAGCAGGGTAAATCGGTGATGCTGGCGGCGGGCGATACCTTCCGTGCGGCGGCGGTAGAGCAGCTGCAGGTCTGGGGTCAGCGTAACAACATCCCGGTGATTGCTCAGCATACCGGCGCGGATTCCGCGTCCGTCATCTTTGATGCTATCCAGGCGGCGAAGGCGCGTAATGTAGATGTGCTGATCGCTGATACCGCAGGGCGTTTGCAGAACAAATCGCACCTGATGGAAGAATTGAAAAAAATCGTTCGCGTCATGAAGAAGCTCGACGAAGATGCGCCACATGAAGTTATGCTGACTATCGACGCCAGCACCGGGCAGAATGCGATAAGCCAGGCCAAACTGTTCCATGAAGCCGTGGGCTTAACCGGTATCACCCTGACTAAGCTGGACGGTACAGCGAAGGGCGGGGTCATCTTCTCGGTTGCCGATCAGTTTGGCATCCCTATCCGTTATATCGGTGTGGGCGAACGTATCGAGGATTTACGTCCGTTTAAAGCGGACGATTTTATAGAGGCACTTTTTGCCCGAGAGGATTAACAATGATTCGCTTTGAACATGTCAGCAAGGCCTATCTCGGTGGGAGACAAGCGCTGCAGGGAGTTACCTTCCATATGCAGCCTGGCGAGATGGCATTTCTGACCGGCCACTCTGGCGCGGGGAAAAGTACCCTGCTGAAGCTGATTTGTGGAATTGAACGGCCCAGCGCCGGGAAAATCTACTTCAGCGGGCATGACATCAGCCGTTTGAAAAACCGTGAAGTGCCGTTTCTGCGTCGTCAGATTGGCATGATTTTTCAGGATCACCACCTGTTGATGGACAGAACCGTGTTTGACAACGTGGCAATCCCGCTGATCATCGCGGGCGCCAGCGGGGACGATATTCGTCGTCGCGTGTCAGCGGCGCTGGATAAGGTCGGACTGTTGGACAAAGCGAAAAACTTCCCTATTCAGCTCTCCGGCGGTGAACAACAGCGCGTGGGCATCGCCCGTGCGGTGGTGAACAAACCGGCGGTATTGCTGGCGGATGAACCAACAGGGAACCTGGATGACGCGTTGTCGGAAGGGATCCTTCGCCTGTTTGAAGAGTTTAACCGCGTCGGGGTCACGGTATTAATGGCCACGCACGATATTGGCCTGATCTCCCGTCGCTCCTATCGCCAAATGGTTCTGAGCGATGGACATCTGCATGGAGGCCTGGCCCATGAATAGACGTGACGCTATTAATCAAATCAAACAGTTCGGCGGCCGACTGGATCGCTTCCGTAAATCGGGCGGCGCGCCGGGAGATGGCGGTCGTAACGCGCCAAAGCGGGCGAAAGCCGCGCCAAAGCCGAACTCGCGTAAAACCAATGTCTTTAACGAGCAGGTACGCTACGCGTTCCAGGGCGCGTTACAGGACCTGAAAAGCAAGCCGCTGGCGACGTTCCTGACGGTGATGGTTATTGCCATCTCCCTGACGCTGCCAAGCGTATGCTACATGGTTTATAAGAACGTCGACCATGCGGCAAGCCAGTATTATCCTTCTCCGCAGATCACCGTTTACCTGCAAAAAACGCTGGATGATGATGCAGCGGCGCGGGTGGTTGGTCAGTTGCAGGCCGAGCAGGGCGTGGAGAAAGTGAATTACCTTTCCCGCGATGACGCGCTGGGCGAATTCCGTAACTGGTCCGGCTTTGGCGGCGCGCTGGATATGCTGGAAGAGAACCCGCTACCGGCCGTGGCGGTAGTTATCCCGAAACTGGACTTCCAGGGCACGGAGTCGCTGAACACGCTGCGCGACCGTATCGCACAAATCAACGGTATTGATGAAGTGCGCATGGATGACAGCTGGTTTGCCCGTCTGGCGGCGCTGACTGGCCTTGTCGGACGCGTCTCCGCGATGATTGGCGTGCTGATGGTAGCGGCGGTCTTCCTCGTCATCGGTAACAGTGTGCGGCTGAGTATTTTTGCGCGTCGCGATACCATTAACGTGCAGAAACTGATTGGCGCGACGGATGGGTTTATCCTGCGTCCGTTCCTCTACGGCGGTGCGCTGCTCGGTTTTTCCGGCGCATTTCTTTCACTGATTTTGTCAGAAATTTTGGTGATGCGCCTGTCGTCAGCGGTTACTGAGGTGGCGCAGGTTTTTGGAACTAAGTTTGATATCAACGGCTTATCATTCGACGAATGCCTGTTATTACTGCTGGTGTGCTCGATGATTGGCTGGGTGGCAGCCTGGCTTGCCACGGTTCAACATTTACGCCACTTTACCCCCGATTAAAAAATCTCTGGTATAATCTTTCCCTGCACTGAGTAGTTCGCTCTGCAGGGAAAGAGTCCCTGTTATCTCTTCCCGGCGTATTCATTGTGATGTCACATTTTGTGCGTAATCTATACACATTACGACATGGAACTTGTGGATAAAATCACTGTCTGATAAAAGATTGAATGATATTCTCGTTGCTCATAAGCTCTGGCATGGTTGTTGCTATTGGTTTTAGCCAACGCGTCAGATGAAAAGATTGAGAGGATTTGAATGACCAAAGAAATGCAAAATTTAGCTTTAGCCCCTGTTGGTAACCTGGAATCTTACATCCGGGCTGCGAACGCGTGGCCGATGTTGTCGGCTGACGAGGAGCGGGCACTGGCTGAAAAGCTGCATTACCAGGGCGATCTGGAAGCAGCTAAAACGCTGATCCTGTCTCACCTGCGCTTTGTTGTTCATGTTGCTCGTAATTATGCGGGCTATGGCCTGCCGCAGGCGGATCTGATTCAGGAAGGTAATATCGGCCTGATGAAAGCCGTGCGCCGTTTCAACCCGGAAGTGGGTGTGCGCCTGGTTTCTTTCGCCGTGCACTGGATCAAAGCTGAGATCCACGAATACGTTCTGCGTAACTGGCGTATCGTAAAAGTCGCGACCACCAAAGCGCAGCGTAAGCTGTTCTTTAACCTGCGTAAAACCAAGCAGCGTCTGGGCTGGTTCAATCAGGACGAAGTTGAAATGGTTGCTCGTGAGCTGGGTGTTTCCAGCAAAGACGTGCGCGAAATGGAATCCCGTATGGCGGCGCAGGACATGACGTTTGACATGTCTTCAGACGACGAGTCTGACAGCCAGCCGATGGCACCGGTTCTGTATCTGCAGGATAAATCATCTAACTTTGCCGACGGCATTGAAGAAGATAACTGGGAAGATCAGGCCGCGAACAAACTGACCCACGCAATGGAGGGTCTGGACGAGCGTAGCCAGGACATCATTCGCGCCCGTTGGCTGGACGAAGACAACAAGTCGACGTTGCAAGAACTGGCCGATCGCTACGGCGTCTCTGCTGAACGTGTTCGTCAGCTTGAAAAGAACGCCATGAAAAAACTGCGTGCGGCGATCGAAGCATAATCACGCCGTTTAACGCATTGCCCCTATAACCCCTGGATGCCCATTCGGGGGTTTTTTATGTCTGATTGATACTCCAAACTGCTATCACGCTTTCCTCTGCCTGGTTTGCTTTTGCCTCTCTGGTGTTGTGGAGGGGGGCCGAAGTGATTGATGCCTCTGCGCTTGACAAGGTGACATGTTTGCCCGGTTTCTGGGCAAACATGTCACCTTAATGCAGCCGAATACTGTCGGTAAAACTTATTGTGGCAGGAGATTATAGGCTGCCAGCATCTCTTTGATATCCTGAGTGATGATTTCATTCGGCATATGTATTGGTCTTCTGGTAATGCCTGCGGTGATCCCCATTAAGTTAAGAGCCTCTTTCATTACTGCAGGTGCGGTCATTTTCTTAATGTTCATACGCAGCGCATCGATCTTATTACGCTCTTCCTGTGCTTGATCCAACTGCCCCGCGATAAAGTAGTTATACAAATCTACTTCAATCTTCGGTAAAACATTTGATGTGGCTGCGACGCTGGCAACTGAACCTTCTTTAAATGCATCAAGCATCAGCGAATCTGAACCGTTCAATACTTTAAAATTTTTGTGTTTTGAAATCTCAAGGTACTGTTTTTGTACTTCAAATTTTCCACTGCTATCTTTGATTGCCACGATATTATCGATATCAGCCAGGCGATTCGCTGTTTCGTATTCAATACTTAGGCCCGTTTGCCCTGGGAGATTGTATAGAATAATAGGTGCTGCTGTGCTGGCCGCAATATCATAGTAATGTTTATATAAATCTTCCTGATTAGGCACCAGATAGTAGGGGGTTACAACTGAAATGTAATCTGCGCCAGCATCAACGAGTCGTTGAGTCAGAGCAATAGTTTGCTGTGTGCTACAGCAACCGGCACCGGCGCAAATAGTTACGTCATCACCCACTTCATCAACAACTGCTTTGGTGAGTTCTACTTTTTCATCATCTGATAACAGATGAAATTCACCGTTGGTGCCACAAATAAATAATCCATGAACACCATTGTTGACTAACCAGCGAGCCATCTTTCTTGCTGCCGGGATATCCATTTTTTCCGTTTCATCAAATGGTGTCACCATCGCAGTAATAATTCCCTTGAGTTCTTTCATTATCTTTTCTCCAGTTCGTTGGTAACATTTTTAATCGAGATTTGAATTGTGTTAAGATCTGCTTCCTGAGTAAACGAAGCCGCATGTGGCGTGATCGAGTAATTCATGAGTTGTTTTGTTGCTTCTTTTCGTTCTTTAAGTTCAATATCTTCACTAGCAAAAGAAATTTTATGAGTAATTAAAGCATTGTATAAACTATCTTCATCAATCAAACCGCCTCGTGCAGTATTTATTAATATTGCGGAAGGTTTCATTTTTTCGAATGCGTGCTGATCAATCATGTGCCTGGTGCTATCTAGTAAAGGCAAATGAAGCGAGATAACATCACTGAGCTGATACACCTCATCTAACTCTTTAAAGTTTATATACGGAAAAACCTGACTCTGATTGATAAAAGGGTCGTATGCAATGATCTCCATACCCATAGCGTTAGCGATGTGGGCTACATGTTTGCCAATAGCACCAAGGCCAATCAGCCCTAATGTCTTTTTATGTAACTCAGTACCCACCAATCTTACATCATTACTACATTTAGCCTGTTGTTCGATTTCAACATACTTTCTGGCACTGGATAGCATCATTAGAATAGCCATTTCTGCTACCGATACAGAATTGGCGTTGAGTGCTTTATGCACCACAATATTTCTGCTGTTCGCATACTCAACGTTTATATTATCTAAACCAACACCATATTTTGAGATTACTTTTAGTTTTTTCGCACAATCTATAACGTCTTGATCTAAAGGGTCGTTGCCTGTAATAATAGCATCGGCATCTTTAATTTTTACCATCAACTCTTCTTTACTAAAACGTCCGCCGCTCGTATTACATTCGACGATATAACCTGCTGCCTGTAATTCATCCAGATATTTTTGCCCCTTACTAAGAAAGGGCCTGGGCGTTATAAGTATTTTTTTCATATTACAATAAACCGAAGAATGAAAAAATAAGGCTTAAAGAGAGGATTGCTACCAGTATTCGTAGGAAATGCGGTCCACACTTCTGGATGTATATATAAATACCGAGAACCGCAACCAGGGGGAGTAAGTTAGGCACAATTTTGTCTAACATGTCCTGCAGGACAATAGTATTCCCCCCACCAGTAGTAATATGTAGCGGTGTCTTAATCTTTACATAAGTGGCAGAAAGCGCCCCCATCATCAACAGGCCGAACATACCTGCGCCTTCAATAATTTTATGGATACTGCCAGAGTGGAGTATCTCTAAAATTGACTCTTTCCCTTTTTTATAGCCAATATTAAGTGCAAATCGGCTAGCGAAGAACATATAGACAACTTGATAGATCAATGGCAGTAATGCGGCTAATACGTACCCTTGCAATACAAAAGGAATACATACCCCAATAACAATAGGTCGCAATGTGCCAAAATCTAGCGTATCCCCGATACCTGAGACTGGACCCATTAGCCCCGTTTTTAAACTGGTCACTAATTGGGTTGTGGCTGTTCGCTGTTCTTCCGGTTCCTGGGATGCTTTTTCTTCTAGTGCGATAGTGATGCCGTTTACCACTGAGCCCCAGTTAGCTTGTGTGTTAAACATTGTCAAATGGCGCTGTAACGCTTTTGAAAGATCCCTCTCATTCGGGTATAGCTTAGCTAAAATCCCTGTCATTGAATTACAAAAGGCTAGGGCCTGTAACCGTTCAAAATTTAATGATGTTTCCGAGAAAGCATGCCATTTTAACCAGACAATCTGCACATCTCTATTCGTAATTGGTGAGCTTTCGGCTTCCTTTAAGTCGATATTATTAGCCATTTTGTGTTCCTTTCGCAGTTTTTGATTGCATGTATAAGAGAACAGCACATAAACCAAAAATGGATATCCCTATGGTGTTTAGCCCTGAATATGTGACCAAGAAGAAACCAATGATGAATAACGGGATGTATTGTTTTTTCCCGATCACAATGATAGTGATAGCAAAACCTAATGCTGGAAGAATATTACCAGCGATAGCTAAGCCGTTGGTGGTCCAGGAGGGTAACAGTTTGACAAATGAGGCAATAGCATCTGGGCCATACAAACAGGCAACGAAAACAGGAACGAAGCGCATAGGGAAGGCCAACAGAATAGGATAGATAGTTGCTACCCGCTGAATCCCTTTGATATCTGCTTTTTCGGCATAGCGATCGGCCATATGAACAAATGTGGTATTAACCGTTTTACGAACGTTTTCGAGGACAACCCCTAATAAACCTATTGGGATTGCCAACGAAATAGCTATTTCAGGTTTTATCCCCGCAGTAAGAGCAATAGGTATAGCGATGCAGGAGGCCAATCCCTCATCTGCTGGTGGGTTCCCACCAGGAGCAATACTACCTATATAGATCATCTGTAATGTCGCACCGACTGATAATGCAGTCGGCATATCATCAAAGATAATTCCCATAATGGGGGCAATAGATAACGGCATGCGCATGATTGAAAAGCCATACCATACCTTCGCTTGTGATATCCAATAAACTAAACCAATCAATATTGCTGTAGAAACGCCCATAAGTTCCTCTCCTTTTTAAGGTAACTTATTCTTTATTTTTTGCAGACTGGCTGGTTCTTCTTCTGGGATAGTCTGGAAATAAACTTTAATATTCCTGTCTTCTATGACTTGTAGTTTTTCTGCATCTTCTTTATTTATTGATATCTGATTAAAGACGATTTTTCTACCAGGGATGTTTTCTATGCCGCCTACTTGCAACTCTTCAAGTTCTAATCCGCCCTGAATAGTCTTTAATGCTGAATCAATAGATTTGAAAAGGATTAAAAGTTTACCAGTATAAAAATTTTTCTCATTCCAGCGGGTTGTCGTTTCCTCAATGGATGTCATGATTACTTCGATGCCGCTGGGGGCCGCCATTTTATAAACTTCGGCTAAAAAAGGATCATTATATAATTCGTCATCAATAACTATTATTTTATCGGCGTTGCTCCTTTTCAGCCATTTGGTGATAACCTGTCCATGAATTAGGCGATAATCAATGCGGGCATGTACTATACTCATACTCTATTATCCTTTATTAAATTGATAACTTTGAACCATATCTTTACCGGCATCATGAATACATTGAACATATTCTTCGATGGTGATTTCTTTATCGGAGTCTTGTAACATATTCGCTTCAAGCAGCATGGCAAGGTTTACGCCGCTAATACAATGAATAGGGTATTCTCTGGAGAGAACCGTCGCTACATTTGATGGTGTTCCACCATATATATCGGTAAGAATAACGGTTTTAATATTAGGTCTGAGTATTTTCCTTGTTTGCTCCATTAACGTTTCTGGTGACATCCCGATGATCAGAGAAATAGCCGTTGTATTTTTCGTTTTGCCAACAATCATTTCACTACTGTTTAATAACTCTTTACCTGCGTCACCATGTGTTAATATGATGATATCATAGAGATTCAATGGTTATCTTCCTTATATATATAATCCATATGTTTGATTTATATTTTGTATGTAACAGACTCCATTCTTGAGAGTGGTTTCTGTTCTTTGAATATATATTGTTTTATGGATTTTTAAACGTTACCAAGATCACATATTGAATGTATTGACTAATATGGCTATTTCTAGCGGATGCATATAACGCATAACAAAATAATATAATATTTGGCTTTTATAAATAATACTGTCATTTATATATATTCAACAATGCATCTTAATTAAGATTATATTTTATATCGATGATATAAGGTCATATTATGGAGATGAAATTGATATTTATAGTTTTGTCACCTATATGTTATGTCATCGCAAAAATTCACGTTTCAAATCCATAAAAATGGGGTATGTTTTAGCAGAGTATGCTGAAAATGCACGGTCAGCATGCCTAAATATCAATGTCTTATACTTGGTGTGACGCCAATATCAGAATAATGTGCTAAATAACAACATCACAACAAATGCAACAACCATAACAATGAGGAACCTCAGGATGAAAATGAAGGGTAAAGCGTTACTGGCAGGATGTATTGCACTCGTATTCAGCAACATGGCATTAGCAGAAGATATAAAAATTGCTGTTGTGGGGGCGATGTCTGGCCCGGTAGCGCAGTATGGCGATCAGGAATTTACCGGCGCAGAGCAGGCAATTGCGGATATCAACGCCAAGGGCGGCGTGAAAGGTGACAAACTGGTCATGGTGAAATATGACGATGCCTGTGACCCGAAACAAGCGGTAGCGGTTGCGAACAAAGTGGTCAACGACGGGATTAAATACGTAATCGGTCACCTGTGCTCTTCTTCCACTCAGCCTGCGTCAGACATCTATGAAGACGAAGGCATTCTGATGATCACCCCAGCGGCAACGGCGCCGGAGCTGACCGCGCGCGGCTATAGCCTGGTAATGCGTACCACTGGTCTGGATTCCGATCAGGGCCCAACGGCCGCCAAATATATCGTTGAAAAAGTGAAGCCGCAGCGCATCGCGATTATTCATGATAAGCAGCAGTACGGTGAAGGTCTGGCCCGCGCGGTGCAGGATGGCCTGAAAAAGGGTAACGCCAACGTGGTGTTCTTTGACGGGATCACCGCCGGGGAAAAAGATTTTTCTACGCTGGTAGCGCGTTTGAAGAAAGAGAATATCGATTTCGTTTACTACGGCGGTTACCACCCGGAAATGGGGCAAATCCTGCGCCAGGCACGCGCCGCGGGTCTGAAAACCCAGTTTATGGGGCCAGAAGGTGTAGCGAACGTGTCGCTGTCTAACATCGCCGGTGAATCTGCAGAAGGCTTACTGGTAACGAAACCGAAGAACTACGACCAGGTTCCAGCGAACAAACCCATCGTAGATGCTATCAAAGCTAAGAAACAGGATCCGAGCGGCGCATTCGTATGGACCACCTACGCCGCGCTGCAATCTTTGCAGGCCGGTCTGAACCAGTCTGACGATCCCGCTGAAATTGCCAAATACCTGAAAGCAAACTCGGTGGAAACCGTGATGGGGCCGCTGTCATGGGATGCGAAGGGCGACCTGAAAGGCTTCGAATTCGGCGTGTTTGACTGGCATGCAAACGGGACGGCGACAGACGCCAAGTGATTTTCCCGGCGCCTTTCGTGCCGCAGGTGTGTTGGCTGCGTTATTCAACCCCGGTCACTTACTTATGTAAGCTCCGGGGATTTTATAACTTGCCGCCTGCCTGCAACACAAAATTCTTGGGAAAATACTCGTAATACAATTGGTTGGGGGCGGTTTTCTACCGTTTCTCCCAGCCATTCTCCTGGGCCGTAAACCCTAACACCTGCATAAATGCGGCCATCACGCTGCGGTCTTCAACGCCGACGTCGGCCATCCACCACGAACTCACGTCAGGGTTTTCCCGGATCACTTCTTCGATCAAATACTGCCCGACGCCGCGACGGCGGGTGATATCGCGCACGCGCAATGAATCCAGTGCGCCTTGTGTGCCGCTCAGGGTTACCCGCACGGCACCTAACAGACGCTCGTTAAAGCGTGCGGCGTAGATCCGGTGCGTTTCATCTACGCTTAATGATGAGGCGGAATATTCCGGCCAGATTTTGCCCAGATCAATCAGGTCCTGGTCGCTAAAGTTATCTAAACGAACGATGGTCAGCTTCATTAACAGCATGTCCAAATCACAAAAGATGGAATCAGTGTACCGAAATAATTCGCCCGGATGCTTTCTCTTTTTAATGCGATTAACCAGGTTAATAGTTTTGTAACAACGACAATGACAGATTGAAACAGTAGAGATTGAAAAACAGGCAGGATAATACCCTGGAATGCAGCATTTTATTCCGCTCTTTGTGCCGTTATTTTATGCTGACAAATGCACTTTTTTTTGTTTATCTATAGTGAAAAGCAGAATATTATCTTTTCTTAATCGACTGAAAAATAGAGATTTTAGCCGTAATTTGCTTAAAAAACTGCGCTAAACCATTAACGAGACTGGTAAAAATAGTACAGTTCAAAAAAAGCACAGTCTGCTTTTTAACCACATAAATACAAAATATATACATCATCACGAATGGGGATTCAGGAAAATGAAACGGAATGCGAAAACAATCATCGCAGGGGTGATAGCTCTGGCAATGTCACACGCGGTCATGGCGGAGGATATCAAGGTCGCTGTTGTCGGGGCGATGTCAGGTCCGGTCGCGCAGTGGGGTGATATGGAATTTAATGGCGCACGTCAGGCCATTAAAGATATCAATGCCAAAGGCGGGGTCAAAGGCGACAAACTGGTTGCCGTCGAATATGACGACGCCTGCGATCCGAAACAGGCCGTTGCGGTAGCGAACAAAATCGTCAATGACGGCATTCAGTACGTTATTGGTCATCTGTGCTCATCTTCCACGCAGCCCGCATCAGATATCTATGAAGACGAAGGCATTCTGATGATTTCCCCGGGCGCGACCAACCCGGAACTGACCCAGCGCGGTTACGCATACATTATGCGTACAGCGGGCCTGGACTCCTCTCAGGGGCCGACCGCCGCGAAATACATTCTGGAGAAGGTGAAGCCGCAACGCATCGCCATCATTCACGATAAACAGCAATACGGTGAAGGCCTGGCGCGTTCAGTGCAGGAGAGCCTGAAAGCGGGCAAAGCCAATATCGTCTTCTTTGACGGGATCACTGCCGGGGAAAAAGATTTTTCTGCGCTGATCGCCCGCCTGAAAAAAGAAAATATCGATTTTGTTTATTACGGCGGCTACTACCCGGAAATGGGACAAATGCTGCGACAGGCTCGCTCCGTCGGGCTGAATACCCAGTTTATGGGACCTGAGGGTGTGGGCAATGCGTCGCTGTCTAACATTGCCGGTGATGCCGCTGAAGGCATGCTGGTGACCATGCCAAAACGCTATGACCAGGATCCGGCGAATAAAGCTATCGTCGATGCGCTCAAAGCTGACAAGAAAGATCCAACCGGACCGTACGTGTGGATCACTTATGCAGCCGTCCAGTCATTGGCGACAGCAATGGATCGCAGCGGTAGCAAAGAGCCGTTGGAGCTGGTGAAAGATCTGAAAGCACACGGGGCTGACACCGTGATTGGGCCGCTGAAATGGGACGAAAAAGGCGATTTGAAGGGATTTGAGTTTGGTGTCTTCCAGTGGCACGCGGACGGATCATCGACCGTCGCGAAGTAATAGCTGAAGACGAGTTATCCCACCGCCCGTGCAAAACGGGCGGGTTAAGAAAGGTTACCTTATGTCCGAGCAGTTCCTCTATTTCTTGCAGCAGATGTTTAACGGCGTCACGCTGGGAAGCACCTACGCGCTGATCGCTATCGGTTACACGATGGTGTACGGCATTATCGGCATGATCAACTTCGCCCACGGCGAGGTGTATATGATCGGCAGCTATGTCTCCTTTATGATCATCGCTGCGCTAATGATGATGGGTATTGATTCCAGCTGGCTACTGGTCGCGGCGGGCTTTGTCGGCGCGATTGTGATTGCCAGCGCCTACGGCTGGAGCATTGAACGCGTAGCGTATCGGCCCGTGCGCAGCTCTAAGCGCCTGATCGCGCTGATTTCCGCTATCGGGATGTCCATCTTCCTGCAAAACTACGTCAGCCTGACGGAAGGTTCGCGCGATGTGGCGCTGCCCAGCCTGTTTAACGGCCAGTGGACCGTCGGCAGTAGCGAAAACTTCTCTGCTTCCATCACCACTATGCAGTTGGTTATCTGGATTGTAACCTTCCTGGCGATGCTGGCGCTGACGCTGTTTATCCGTTACTCCCGTATGGGCCGTGCCTGCCGTGCCTGCGCGGAAGACCTGAAAATGGCCAGCCTGCTCGGCATAAATACCGATCGCGTGATTGCGCTGACCTTTGTGATTGGCGCGGCAATGGCGGCGGTAGCGGGCGTACTGCTCGGCCAGTTCTACGGCGTAATTAACCCCTATATCGGCTTTATGGCCGGGATGAAAGCCTTTACCGCGGCGGTACTGGGCGGCATCGGCAGCATTCCTGGGGCGATGATCGGCGGCCTGATTCTGGGTGTCGCGGAAGCGCTCTCCTCTGCTTATCTGAGTACCGAATACAAAGACGTGGTTTCATTCGCGCTGCTGATTCTGGTGTTGCTGGTGATGCCGACCGGTATTCTGGGTCGCCCGGAGGTAGAGAAAGTATGAAACCGATGCATTTTGCAATGGCGCTGCTCTCTGCCGCTATGTTCTTCATCCTGGCGGGCGTCTTTATGGGCGTCCAGTTGGAGCTTGACGGCACCAAACTGGTGGTGGATACCGCCGCGGATATCCGCTGGCAGTGGGTGTTTATCGGCACTGGCGTGGTCTTTCTCTTCCAACTGTTGCGTCCAGCTTTCCAGAAGGGCCTGAAGAGCGTCTCCGGACCGAAGTTTATTCTGCCGGCGATTGATGGCTCCACCGTTAAACAGAAGCTGTTCCTGGTCGCGCTGCTGGTGATTGCCGTGGCGTGGCCGTTTATGGTGTCGCGCGGTACGGTTGATATTGCCACGTTGACGATGATTTATATCATCCTCGGCCTCGGCTTAAACGTGGTGGTGGGGCTTTCCGGTCTGCTGGTGCTGGGCTACGGCGGCTTCTATGCCATCGGTGCTTACACCTTCGCGCTGCTGAACCACTATTACGGACTCGGCTTCTGGACCTGTCTGCCGCTGGCGGGGCTGGTTTCCGCTGCTGCGGGCTTTATGCTCGGCTTCCCGGTATTGCGCCTACGCGGTGACTATCTGGCGATTGTGACTTTAGGCTTCGGCGAAATCGTCCGTATCCTGCTGCTCAACAACACTGAAGTGACCGGTGGCCCGAACGGTATCAGCCAGATCCCGAAACCGACCTTTTTCGGTCTGGAGTTCAGCCGTACTGCCCGTGAAGGTGGCTGGGATACCTTCAGCAACTTCTTTAACGTGAAGTACGATCCCTCTGACCGCGTGATTTTCCTCTATCTTGTGGCGCTGCTGCTGGTGGTCTTCTCGCTGTTTGTCATCAACCGTCTGCTGCGTATGCCGTTGGGTCGTGCGTGGGAAGCGCTGCGCGAAGATGAAATTGCCTGTCGCTCGCTGGGCTTAAACCCTACGCGTATCAAGCTGACCGCTTTTACCATCAGCGCCGCGTTTGCCGGTTTTGCCGGTACGTTGTTTGCCGCGCGTCAGGGTTTTGTCAGCCCGGAATCCTTCACCTTTGCCGAGTCGGCCTTTGTGCTGGCGATTGTGGTACTGGGCGGGATGGGCTCACAGTTTGCAGTGATCCTCGCGGCCATCCTGCTGGTGGTGTCACGCGAGCTGATGCGTGATTTCAATGAATACAGCATGTTAATGCTGGGTGGTTTAATGGTACTGATGATGATCTGGCGTCCGCAGGGCTTGTTGCCGATGACCCGTCCGCAGTTGAAGCTGAAAAACGGGGAAGCAAAAGGAGAGCAGGCATGAGTCAGCCATTATTATCCGTCAACGGCCTGATGATGCGCTTCGGCGGTCTGCTGGCGGTAAACAACGTTGAACTGGAACTGAGACCACAGGAGATCGTCTCGTTAATCGGGCCAAACGGCGCGGGAAAAACCACGGTCTTTAACTGTCTGACCGGTTTTTATAAGCCGACGGGTGGGACGATTAAACTGCGCGACCAGCATCTGGAAGGGCTGCCGGGTCAACAAATTGCGCGGATGGGTGTGGTGCGTACTTTCCAGCACGTGCGTCTGTTTCGCGAAATGACGGTGATTGAAAACCTGCTGGTGGCGCAACATCAGCAGCTGAAAACCGGCGTCTTTTCCGGCCTGTTGAAAACCCCGTCGTTCCGTCGCGCGCAGAGTGAAGCGTTGGATCGCGCCGCCACCTGGCTGGAGCGTATTGGTTTGCTGGAGCACGCCAACCGTCAGGCCAGTAACCTGGCCTACGGCGACCAGCGCCGTCTGGAGATTGCACGTTGCATGGTGACCCAGCCGGAAATCCTGATGCTCGACGAACCCGCCGCAGGCCTCAACCCGAAAGAGACCAAAGAGCTGGACGAGCTGATTGCTGAACTGCGTAACCATCACAACACCACCATTTTGTTGATTGAGCACGACATGAAGCTGGTGATGGGTATTTCCGACCGTATTTACGTGGTGAATCAGGGCGCGCCGCTGGCGAACGGGACGCCGGAACAGATTCGTAACAACCCGGACGTGATCCGCGCCTATTTAGGTGAAGCATAATGGTGGTGACGCATAATATGGAAAAAGTCATGTTGTCCTTTGACAAAGTCAGCGCCCACTACGGCAAGATACAGGCGCTGCACGACGTCAGCTTGTATATCAATCAGGGTGAAATCGTGACGCTTATCGGCGCCAACGGCGCGGGAAAAACCACGCTGCTTGGTACGCTGTGCGGCGATCCGCGTGCGACAAGTGGGCGAATTGTCTTTGATGGTAAAGACATTACCGACTGGCAGACGGCGAAAATCATGCGCGAAGCGGTAGCGATTGTTCCGGAAGGGCGTCGCGTGTTTTCCCGCATGACGGTGGAAGAGAACCTGGCGATGGGCGGTTTCTTTGCCGAAAAGGACCAGTTTCAGGAACGCATCAAGTGGGTGTATGACCTGTTTCCCCGCCTGCATGAACGTCGAATTCAGCGTGCGGGCACGATGTCCGGCGGTGAACAGCAGATGCTGGCGATAGGCCGTGCGCTGATGAGTCAGCCGCGACTGCTGCTGCTTGATGAACCGTCGCTGGGTCTGGCGCCGATTATCATCCAGCAGATCTTCAACACCATCGAACAACTGCGCGAGCAGGGGATGACAATCTTCCTCGTCGAACAGAACGCTAACCAGGCCCTGAAGCTCGCCGATCGCGGCTACGTGCTGGAAAACGGCCATGTGGTGCTGGAAGACACCGGTGATGCGTTACTGGCTAACGAAGCAGTGCGCAGCGCGTATCTGGGCGGTTAACATTCTCTGAATGGACAAGGGGGCCTGATATGGCCCCTTTTTATTGCTCTATGTTATTATTGAGAATAGTTATCAATAATAACAGTGAACATGGAGAAAGGATGATACGTTCCGGTATCTGCATGATGATTGGCGGTTTGTTTTTGACGCTTTCATCAAATACCCTGGCCTTAACACCGCCAGCGTTCGACCCGCGCGACCCTTCAATCTGGGAAGAGAAACCGGACAACTCGTTAGCGCAGTCCAGCTCGCCCTGTGAAGTGTTCACCTCCTCTGTCTGCCCGGGCTGGGAAGATGAGAAATCGGATATTCAGCGCGAACGTGAGCGGCGGGAACAGCAGCGTTTACAGAATGAATATGAACGACGCTGGCGTAAAGATTAATGTTCCTTGCTGGCTGCAACAGATAACGTCATCCTGGCCGGGTAAGACATAGCGTTACCCGGTTTTGTTGTGCACCACCCCGCATTTTCCTGTCACTACGCTTTCACCGCCTTGCCATCTGTTTGTCGCCTTACTATCTTTTTTTTGTAATAAAAAAGTTATTTTTCTGTCATTCGAGCATGTCATGTTACCCCCGCGAGCATAAAACGCGTGATATCGCGCATCCGGCACAACAAGAGAGATAACCGATGATATCGTTACGACATACAGCTTTAGGACTGGCACTTAGCCTGGCGTTTGCAGGTCAGGCTCTGGCCGTCACCACTATCCCGTTCTGGCATTCAATGGAAGGTGAACTGGGTAAAGAAGTTGATTCACTGGCGCAACGTTTTAATGCCGCCAATCCCGACTACAAAATTGTTCCACAGTACAAAGGCAACTACGAGCAGAGCCTGAGCGCAGGTATTGCGGCTTTCCGTACCGGAAACGCACCTGCGTTACTGCAGGTTTATGAAGTGGGCACGGCAACGATGATGGCCTCGAAAGCCATTAAACCGGTCTATGAAGTATTCAAAGAGGCTGGTATTAACTTCGATGAGTCTCAGTTCGTGCCGACGGTTTCCGGTTATTACACCGACTCTAAAAGCGGACACTTACTCTCCCAGCCGTTTAACAGCTCCACGCCGGTGCTGTACTACAACAAAGATGCCTTCAAAAAAGCCGGTTTAGACCCTGAGCAGCCGCCAAAAACCTGGCAGGATCTGGCGGAATACACCGCGAAGCTGAAAGCAGCAGGCATGAAGTGCGGCTACGCCAGCGGCTGGCAGGGATGGATTCAGATTGAAAACTTCAGCGCCTGGAATGGTCTGCCGGTGGCCACCAAAAACAACGGCTTTGACGGTACTGACGCGGTGCTGGAATTCAATAAACCGGAACAGGTGAAACATATCGCCCTGCTGGAAGAGTTGAACAAAAAAGGGGATTTCAGCTACTTCGGGCGTAAAGACGAGTCTACCGAGAAGTTCTATAACGGGGATTGTGCCATTACCACTGCCTCTTCCGGTTCTCTGGCTGACATCCGCCACTACGCCAAATTCAACTATGGCGTCGGCATGATGCCGTACGATGCCGATGTGAAGGGCGCGCCGCAGAACGCGATTATCGGGGGAGCCAGCCTGTGGGTGATGCAGGGTAAAGACAAAGCAACCTACGAAGGCGTGGCGCAGTTCCTCAACTTCCTGGCGAAGCCTGAAATTGCTGCCGAATGGCACCAGAAGACCGGCTACCTGCCCATTACCACCGCCGCGTACGACTTGACCCGCGAGCAGGGCTTCTATGATAAGAACCCTGGGGCTGATATCGCCACCCGCCAGATGCTGAACAAGCCACCGTTGCCGTTCACCAAAGGGCTGCGTCTGGGCAACATGCCGCAGATCCGCACCATCGTAGATGAAGAACTGGAAAGCGTCTGGACCGGGAAGAAAACCCCGCAGCAGGCGCTGAATGCTGCCGTTGAGCGTGGCAATCAGTTACTGCGCCGCTTTGAGCAATCGACTAAATCGTAATGTGAAATGCCGGGTGGCGGCTGCGACTTACCCGGCCTACAAATGCGTGTAGTTTGTAGGCCGGATACGGTGTGTGCACCGCAATCTGGCACCTTCCAGGAAAAGAACCTACATGTCTTCATCCCGTCCGGTGTTCCGCTCGCGCTGGCTTCCCTATTTGCTGGTGGCCCCGCAGTTGGTTATCACCGTTATTTTCTTTATCTGGCCCGCCGGTGAAGCGCTGTGGTACTCACTACAATCCGTTGATCCGTTTGGTCTTTCTAGCCAGTTTGTCGGACTGGAAAACTTTATCGCGCTGTTTCATGACCCGTACTACCTTGATTCATTCTGGACCACCATTAAGTTCAGTACGTTAGTCACGGTAAGCGGTTTGCTGGTGTCGTTATTTTTTGCGGCGCTGGTGAATTACGTGGTGCGCGGCAGCCGTTTTTACCAGACGCTGATGCTGTTGCCTTACGCCGTCGCGCCCGCCGTCGCCGCCGTATTGTGGATCTTCCTGTTTAACCCAGGGCGCGGGCTGATTACCCATTTTCTCGGTGAGTTTGGCTATGACTGGAACCATGCGCAAAACAGCGGTCAGGCGATGTTTCTGGTGGTGTTTGCGTCGGTCTGGAAGCAGATCAGTTACAACTTCCTGTTCTTCTTTGCCGCACTACAGTCTATTCCGCGGTCGCTGATTGAAGCCGCTGCGATTGATGGTGCGGGACCGGTTCGCCGCTTCTTTAAGCTGGCGCTGCCGCTGATTGCACCGGTCAGCTTCTTTCTGCTGGTGGTGAATCTGGTTTATGCCTTCTTTGATACCTTCCCGGTGATCGATGCCGCCACGGCGGGTGGGCCGGTACAGGCGACCACTACGTTGATTTATAAGATCTATCGCGAAGGCTTTGTCGGGCTGGATCTCTCCGCCTCGGCCGCCCAATCGGTAGTGCTGATGTTCCTGGTCATTATTTTGACGGTGGTGCAGTTCCGCTATGTGGAAAGTAAGGTGCGTTACCAATGATTGAGAATCGTCGTGGGCTGACAATATTCAGCCATGCCATGTTGATTATGGGGATCATGGTGATCCTGTTTCCGCTGTACGTCGCGTTTGTCGCGGCGACGCTGGATAACAAAGCTGTCTTTGAAACGCCGATGACGCTGGTTCCCGGCACACAGCTGCTGGAAAACATGAAATACATCTGGGTCAACGGCGTGGGCGTTAACAGCGCGCCGTTCTGGCTGATGATGCTCAACAGTTTCATCATGGCGTTCAGTATTACGGTAGGGAAAATCACCGTCTCTATGCTCTCCGCATTCGCCATCGTCTGGTTCCGCTTTCCACTGCGTAACCTGTTCTTCTGGATGATTTTTATCACGCTGATGCTGCCGGTCGAGGTGCGTATTTTCCCGACGGTGGAAGTGATCGCCAACCTGAAAATGCTCGACAGCTATGCGGGTCTGACGCTGCCGTTAATGGCATCGGCGACTGCGACGTTCCTGTTCCGGCAGTTTTTTATGACCCTGCCGGATGAACTGGTTGAGGCGGCGCGTATTGACGGTGCGTCACCGATGCGTTTTTTCCGCGATATTGTACTACCGCTGTCAAAAACCAATCTGGCGGCGCTGTTTGTGATCACCTTTATCTACGGCTGGAACCAGTATCTGTGGCCGTTGTTAATTATTACCGATGTCAATTTGGGCACTGCGGTGGCAGGTATCAAAGGCATGATTGCTACTGGTGAAGGCACCACGCAGTGGAATCAGGTAATGGCAGCCATGCTGCTGACGCTCATCCCTCCGGTAATCATCGTGTTAGCCATGCAGCGTGCCTTCGTACGTGGCCTGGTCGATAGTGAGAAATAAAAATGGCTGGTTTAAAACTACAGGCAGTAACCAAAAGCTGGGACGGCAAAACCCAGGTGATTAAACCGCTGACGCTGGATGTCGCGGACGGAGAATTTATCGTGATGGTTGGCCCATCCGGCTGCGGTAAGTCAACGCTGCTACGGATGGTGGCCGGGCTTGAACGGGTGAGCGGCGGCGATATCTGGATTGATAATAAACGCGTCACCGAAATGGAGCCTAAGGATCGCGGCATTGCGATGGTCTTTCAGAACTACGCGCTCTACCCACATATGAGCGTGGAAGAAAATATGGCCTGGGGGCTGAAAATCCGCGGGATGGGCAAGGAGCATATTGCCGAACGGGTGAAAGAGGCGGCGCGAATTCTCGAGCTGGGTGAACTGCTCAAGCGTCGTCCGCGCGAGCTTTCTGGCGGTCAGCGCCAGCGTGTGGCGATGGGGCGGGCGATTGTCCGTGACCCAGCGGTATTCCTGTTTGATGAGCCTCTGTCTAACCTCGATGCCAAGCTGCGCGTACAGATGCGTCTGGAGTTACAACATCTGCATCGCCGACTGAAAACCACCTCACTGTATGTGACGCACGATCAGGTTGAAGCGATGACCCTCGCCCAGCGGGTGATGGTGATGAACAAAGGCATTGCCGAGCAGATCGGCACGCCGGTTGAAGTATATGAAAAGCCTGCCAGCCGCTTTGTGGCGAGTTTTATCGGCAGCCCGGCGATGAATCTGCTGGACGGGCGCATCAGCGCCTCGGGCACCCATTTTGAGCTGGATGACGGCATGACGTTGCCCCTCGGCAGAAGCGCGAGGGAGTCTGGTGGGCGCAACATGACGTTGGGTATCCGCCCGGAGCATATTGCGCTAAGCTCGCAGGCCGAAGGCGGCGTGCCGTTGGTCGTCGACACGCTGGAAATGCTGGGAGCGGATAACCTGGCACACGGACGTTGGGGTGAGCAAAAGCTGGTGGTGCGACTGGCGCATCAGCATCGCCCGACGGCAGGCAGCACGCTCTGGCTGCATCTGCCAGAAAATCATCTGCATCTTTTTGATGGCGAAACAGGACAACGCGTATGAGTAACTGGCCTTACCCCCATATCGTCGCCCATCGCGGCGGCGGTAAGCTGGCACCGGAAAACACCCTGGCGGCGATCGACATGGGGGCGCGATACGGGCATACCATGATTGAGTTTGACGCTAAATTGTCGAAAGACGGTGAGATCTTCTTGCTGCATGACGACAACCTGGAACGCACCAGCAATGGTTGGGGTGTGGCAGGCGAGCTGAACTGGCAGGATTTATTGCGCGTGGACGCCGGTGGCTGGTTTAGCGGTGAGTTTAAAGGCGAACCGCTACCGCTGCTCTCGCAAGTGGCCGAGCGCTGCCGTCAGCACGGTATGATGGCGAATATTGAAATTAAACCCACCACCGGCACCGGAACGTTAACCGGCAAAGCCGTAGCGCTGGCCGCTCGGGAACTGTGGGCGGGAATGACACCACCGCTGTTGTCATCCTTTGAAATTGACGCGCTTGCAGCGGCGCAGCAGGCGGCGCCTGAACTGCCGAGAGGCTTACTGCTTGATGAGTGGCGCGAGGACTGGCGTGAGCTGACAACGCGGCTGGGTTGCGTCTCTATTCATCTTAATCACAAGCTGCTGGATGAAGCGCGCGTGGATGCGCTGCGCGACGCAGGGCTGCGTATTCTGGTGTATACCGTCAACCGACCCCAGCGCGCGGCGGAACTGCTGCGCTGGGGAGTGGACTGCATCTGTACCGATGCCATTGATACGATTGGTCCGGATTTCCAGCCCTGTTAAGGCCCAATTGTTTTTAACGGAACGTTAGGCTGCGGCGTGCTGGAGGGCTTCAGCATGTCGCCGTTCTTTTTCTCCGACAGCATATGTTGCTTATTCAGCGAGCTGTCCGGGTTACGGGTTCCACTTAACATCCCACCGTTGCTGTTGGGCAGCATTTGCTGCTGGCTGGAATTAAACTCGCCAGGCTGAGACTGAAGGGCGCGCTGGGAGTTGGAATTGATTTGGTTTTCCATATGCTGTTGTTGCATACGCGTCTGCGTTTGCAACTGCTGATTGAGCATCCCTTTGCTGCTGAATCTGCTGCGATTGCATTTGGGTTTGCATACGCTGCTGGCTCGGGATCTGATAACCGGGTTGATTCGGGTTATTCATGGTGTTGATGGGCTGTGCAAAGCCTGCAAACGGCAACAGCATGGCTAAAAGTAAGAGTCGTTTCATCGCTTTTCTCCTCTCGGGGATCTCTTAAGTTTACTCCTTTCTCGCCGTTACGATGATTATTTCAGAGTTATGCACCAGGCTTAGTGGGGGCTGACCCCCATACATCTGGAGAATAACGATGATAAAACCGACGTTTTTACGCCGGGTAGCCATTGCTGCTCTGCTCTCAGGAAGTTGTTTTAGCGTTGCTGCCGCTCCGGCTGCACCGCCGCCGGTATCATACGGTGTTGAGGAGGATGTGTTCCATCCCGTGCGTGCGCAGCAGGGGATGGTGGCCTCCGTGGATGCGCTTGCCACTCAGGTGGGGGTGGATATTCTTAAACAGGGTGGGAATGCTGTCGATGCCGCCGTGGCCGTTGGCTACGCGCTGGCGGTGACGCATCCCCAGGCGGGCAATCTGGGTGGTGGCGGTTTTATGCTGCTGCGTACCAAAGATGGTAACACCACAGCGATTGATTTTCGCGAAATGGCCCCTGCTGGCGCGACCCGCGACATGTTCCTTGATGAGCAGGGCAACGCCGATGCGAAAAAGTCGCTGACCTCGCATCTGGCATCCGGTACGCCAGGTACCGTCGCGGGTTTCTCGCTGGCGCTGGAGAAATACGGCACGATGCCGCTGAACAAAGTGGTACGTCCGGCGATGAAGCTAGCGGAAGAGGGCTTTGTGGTTAATGACGCACTGGCCGACGATCTGAAAACCTATGGCAGTGAAGTGCTCCCTAATCACGAGAACAGCAAAGCCATTTTCTGGAAAGACGGTGAGCCGCTGAAAAAAGGCGATAAGCTGGTGCAAAAGAACCTGGCGAAAAGCCTGGAAATGATTGCCGAAAGCGGCCCTGATGCGTTTTATAAAGGCGCTATTGCCGATCAGATCGCCGGGGAAATGCAGAAGAACGGTGGGATGATGACCAAAGAGGACTTAGCCAGCTATAAAGCCGTGGAGCGTACGCCGATTAGCGGTGACTATCGCGGGTATCAGGTCTTCTCCATGCCGCCGCCGTCCTCTGGCGGTATTCACATCGTGCAGATCCTCAATATTCTTGAAAACTTTGATATGAAGAAGTACGGGTTTGGCAGCGCCGACGCCATGCAGGTCATGGCTGAAGCGGAGAAATATGCCTACGCTGACCGCTCGGAGTATCTGGGCGATCCCGATTTTGTGAAAGTGCCATGGCAGGCTCTGACCAACAAAGCCTATGCTAAAACGCTTGCCGATCAGATTGATATCAACAAGGCTAAGCCTTCCAGCCAGATTAAACCTGGCAAGCTCGCCCCGTATGAAAGCAATCAGACCACTCACTTCTCGGTGGTGGATAAAGACGGCAATGCCGTGGCGGTGACCTATACCCTGAATACCACCTTCGGGACCGGTATTGTGGCGGGTAATACTGGCATTCTGCTCAATAATGAAATGGACGACTTCTCTGCCAAGCCGGGCGTACCGAACGTATACGGTCTGGTAGGCGGCGATGCCAACGCGGTCGGACCGAAGAAGCGTCCGCTGTCATCTATGTCGCCGACTATCGTGGTAAAAGATGGGAAAACCTGGCTGGTTACCGGCAGCCCAGGCGGGAGCCGAATTATCACTACTGTGCTGCAAATGGTGGTCAACAGCATTGATTTCGGGATGAACGTCGCCGAAGCGACCAACGCACCACGCTTCCATCATCAGTGGTTGCCGGACGAGCTTCGCATCGAGAAGGGCTTCAGCCCGGATACAATTAAGCTGCTGGAGCAAAAAGGACAGAAAGTGGCGCTGAAAGAAGCGATGGGCAGCACGCAGAGCATTATGGTTGGACCGGATGGCGCACTGTATGGCGCGTCCGACCCGCGTTCTGTGGATGATTTAACGGCGGGTTACTGATTGTTGATTAATAGCCCGGCATCAGGCACCGGGCTATATGTTAGTTACGCCGTGAGTAACCGCGCCGGATTATCAATACAGAGCTTGCGAAGAGTATCGTTATCTACGCCACGGGCAGCCAGATAGGCGAGGAAAACATTTGGGACAAATCCCCAACCATTCCCCCCATTTTTTGCCCACATCTGTTTGAGAAAAACATCATGGCTTAATACGATCTGGTCGGCGTAACCCAGTTCAATCAGATGTGCTACCGCATCTGCGGTGTCCTGAACACCTGGGGCGATACCTTCTTTGGGGAAAGTAATGTCCAGACCAATCATGTCAAATTCAAGCCATACGCCGCGGTCAAGCATTTTACGTTGATAGGCAACATCCTTTCCTGAAGGGTCTGAGTGCGCCAGCGAAACTTTTGCCGGAGAGACGTTCATCTCTTCAAGGACAATATCCAGTACCTCATCACCCAGCCGCAGCCACCCTGGCATATGGATATTCATTGCCGTATGGGGATTATTACGTTGTGCCAGAGACGCCGCGCGCAGGCTGTTGCGCTCAGCTTGGGTAAAAGCGGGTGATACGCCAATTTCACCGATCATACCGGCGCGAATATCCGTCTCGCCAATCCCCTGATTCAGTTCCTTATCAATAAGTGAGGCTAATAACTCGACAGGTTTGTGGATCCTGGCGCTTTCAAACTTTTCCAGATAAGGTCCTGATGAAGCAACGATATTCAAACCAGTTTTTAATGCCACTTCCCGCAATGAAGTGGCGTCCCGACCAATAGATTCAGAACCCGTCGCGTCGACAATTGTCCTGCCTCCCAGTGACATGAAGTTATTGATTTCAAAGATGACATCATCAATCTCTTTTCTGTCCATGTTATCGGCGCAGCAGTACGGGTCGTGTTTCAGTCCCCACTGCAGGTCAGCACTGACTTTCTTTCCCACCAACTGCTGTGAAAAAGCATAATGTGGCTCGTCAACAACGGATGACAAATCGTTAAACAGGTGCTCATGCGGTAGCGTCAGACCCATTTCTGAGTGTGCCACTGGGCCCGTTACGGTTTGCAGGAAGCCTTTCATCCTGACACCTCCATTTTTTTCGCCATTTTGGATGCTCTGTATTCGGGGATGGTGGTAACAATTGCACCTACTAACGCGAATAATGTACCGATGATGGTGACCAGATAGACCGTATTGCCTAATGATGGGATTAACTCATCAATCAACACCGATCCCAGTAACTGACCCGCGGTAGAGGCGACACCCAACATTAATAGTCCTAAGCCTCTGACCAGAATCGCCATCAGCCCGATGGACAGCAGACCCAGCGGGCCACCGAGATACATCCACCACGTATCGGGTAACTGGACGGTGACATGCCCTAATGCGACACGTATCGCCAGCGCTGCACCCAGGACACAAAAGCCGACGATGAAGTTCCAGGTAATGGAAACCAGCATGGATCCCGTTGCCTCGGCGACTTTGGCATTCCCCGCAGGCTGCCAGCCAGCGAGTAATCCTGCCAAAAATGGAAGGATAGCCAGCAGGATAAACGAGGTTGAGTGCCACTGTGGCGACACGACAAAAATCGTGGCAATAACAGCGAACAATGCACCAGTAACGCGCCATGGCGTGAAATATTTCTTCTCATCCACACCGACGCCAAAACGGTCGCACAACAGGCCGGAAAGGAGCAGGGCGGAAATTAATGCAGTTTGAAAAGTGGCAACGCCTAACGCGCTGGCTGATGCGCCTTCAGAAAATACGACCATCGCCCCGCATAACCCGGCAAACCAATTCCACAAGGGGATTTTCCGCTTTTTAATCAGCGTAGGGATCGACGCGAATTGATGGCGTGTTTCTTTACGCGCAATAATAATAAAAAACATGACGACCAGACCGCTGGCGAAAGAGATTACTGCGCAAGCATTACCATCCTGCAACCAGTGTCCCAATTGCCCATTAACGGCAGACTGCATTGGGGAAAGCATACCGGCTAAGATGGTTGCAAGCATCAGTAAGGGGGTTGAGTACTTATTCTTGTTCATACATCAATCCTTATATTTTATAAAAGGAGTAACTTTCGTTACTCCATTGTTTTTTATTTTCTGGCGATGAATTGAAGCGTGTTAACCCACAGGTCGGTATAAAACGGCCAGGACATGAATTGCTGAGTTCCCCAGTGCGGCGAACAGTCACTCATAAAACAGGCGGTTTTACCCTGTTGGTATTTACCGAAAACTAATAGAGGGTCATTATTTATTGTTAATACGACATCAGCATCTTCTCTGGCGACAACCTGGTTATATCCAAGAAATATCGGGTAGTCTGAGAATCCGTCCACAACAGGATGTTCAGGCGAGACAGCCTCAGCGTAGATACCCTCTGGTTTTTCTACTCGGTCATCGCCGTCAAGCATAATAACTGGCAAGACCTCGGCAAGAATGGTGTTCTTGTAATTGGCCTTTGCCTCAATACCCATAAATGACAGATAGCCGCCAATCATAAGCAGACCACCACCATTTTTGACGTACTCTTTAATTGATTCCAGAGCATTTGGCTTTATTTTGAGCTGATAGAATGTCTCGTTTTGCAACAGGAATGTATTGCTGCCGATATCGCTAATGACAATGACATCATAACGGTTTAGTTCATCAATGCTTTCTGGAAATGCGATTTGTACGGTGTGAGCAGGCATGTAATCAATTTCCACACCACCTTTCTTTAAGCATTCCAGTAACCATGTAGCGCCTTCTTCATATTTACTGGAGGTAAAGCTGTCATAACCTTTTGAATGAATCATGTGAATATGCCAGGATTCTCCAATAAAGAGCACCTTTAGTTTTTTCTGCGTATTGTTCATAGTCTGCCCCTTGATTTAGTGAGTAGAGATAGTTTGTCTGTAATGTGAACTCTGAATGCGATGTAGAACGGATTCGTTTTCTGGCATGTCAGAGGCATTGGGTGTTTCAACAGCAAGCGAGGCGAATGCGCTGGCGTAGCATAATGCGGATGCCAGTGATTTTCCTTTAGCAAGGCCAGATGCGAGTGCGCCATTGAAGGCGTCGCCAGCTCCTGCGGTGTTTTTTACAACTGCCGGGAATGCCGGAGAATAGATGAATTGCGTTCCGTCATAAGCGAGAGATCCTTTGCTACCTAAAGTAATAATGGTATTTTTTACACCTTTCTGATGAATAATCTTCGCTGCACATTTGGCTGACTCAATGTCATTGACGGACATGTTTGCCAGGAGACCAGCTTCGGTTTCATTTGGCGTAATATAATCGATGTCATCAATGATGGTATTGACCATTTCATTGTATGGCGCTGGATTGATAATTACCGGTATGTCATTTTTTTGTGCGAGACGAATTGTTTGCTGAAGCGCCTCGTAATTTGTCTCCAGTTGTACAAGAACAATATCTGAATGAATAATGGCTTCTTTTTGTATGGTGATTTCATCAGGTGAAATTGTCATATTAGCACCGGGATAGATAGCGATGACGTTATCCCCGGTATCTCCATTCACCATGATGGTAGCTGTACCAGTTTGTGTTTCTTTGGTCTGGTAGATTACACTTTTATGGATTTTTGATGAGTTTATAAAATTAATGGCGTAATCACTAAAATGGTCTGACCCTACTTTAGTAATAAAATGCACATCAGAATCGGCATAGCTTGCCGCTAATGCTTGATTACATCCTTTACCGCCTGGCGAAAAAATAAATTTATCGGCAAGTAATGATTCTCCTGTCGAGGGTAGCCTCGGTAGGTAACTGATAATATCAACATTGAACGAGCCAATAACACATACATTATTTTTCATGGCAGAGAGACCTTTTTTTATTTTCTGCGCTGATTCATATTTTTCCAGCACATAAGCAATTTCGTTTTTTGCAACGTTATCAAGAGAATCAAGGGTAATAAATGCACCACCATGACAGCGAGTGAGATATCCCTGTCCGGCAAGTTCATTGAGATCTGAGCGAATGGTTTCTTTTGTTACCTTGAGACTTTTCGCCAGATTTGAAACTTTTACAACTCCCGAAATACTGATTTCTTTCAATATTCTATGATGGCGTTCAAATTTCATTTTTTACCTCACCGTGGTTAAGTTAGTCCCAGGAGAAGTATATTGTTGTGATTGTCACCATAAAGTGATGGCAGAAACCAAAAAAAAACAAAAATGTAATATTATTAACGTTACGAAAAATAGCGATGAAGATAAAAAGGTGAATAACCATATAATTCAGGTGGTTGTTAGGCCTGAACATGACGGCGGGGGAAACGATGGAATGCAATCAAAAACTCTATGCCAGGGTCGGATAGCGCTTCCGCTCCTGAATTTAACGGCGAGATATAAAGGATAATGGCCTACAGCGTTCAGAACGATGTCGGCCTTATTGGTTGGTTATGGCGCATATCGCTGCAGCGATTCAGACCAGCGGAATATTTGGCTGCTTTTATCCTGCAGGTTTACGCGCTCTAAATCATAAAACCCGTGCGTTTTTGCCGAACGCATTTTGAGGATATATTTACTTTCGCTGATGTCGTGCTGTCTTGTACCGTCTTTATTCCACTCTCCGGCGATGTCCGTATATTGATAAACAAGGTCGGAATACACGTTGATTATCCTGTTGTCTTTGATCGCATAGAGCTCCAGCACTTCATAAAATGCGCCGCCGCCGGAATACGCATCAGAGTATCCACCGCGCACCCCAAACGCCAGCGTATCGGGTGCGATCCGGTACGGTGCCAGATCCAGTTTTGTATAATAGGCCAGCGGTCTGACGGACTCATCATCGCTCTCTTTTTCGGCGGTTTTATTCCACTCAGAGAGTTGGTTTAATGGTTTTTCCGAGCGTGCAATCGGCGTTAGCTGTTGGTTCTGCCAGGAAAAAACGCCGAGATATAATTTATTGGCGCGCCCGTTGCTGTAGTTTTCCGGACAGTTGTTATCCGCGTATTTCTTTGCCTGCCCGGCGTCGGCCGGATTGTCGGCGAAACAGGCGACACCGATATATTTGCCGTCTTTGCCCCAGGCTTTGGCACCCGTGAGGATCAGGTTGTCAGGATCTTCATTCGGCGCAACCCAGGCAATCCACGCGTTCTCAGATAATCCCTGTGGAAGCTCGCCAAATCCTTTGGCTGGGGTTGCTCCCGCCATTTGCTCAGCAAAAATCTGTTTACCTTCCGGGTGTTGAATGGCGCTGGGCACGGAATCGAGATTTTGTACGGTAATGGCGAAAGCAGGGGAGAGTGCTGCCAGCAACACCAGGGGAAGGTACTTTTTCACTCTTGCGTCCTTTCAATAAGAAGGGCGATAAGACTCGCCCTTAATTTTATTTCACGCGCGCCATAAAGTAGGCATCAACGTATTCACCGTTGCGCAGGCCGTATTTCTTACCTGTGCCTTCGATTTCAAAGCCGTATTTCTTATACACCGCCACGGCCGGCTCATTATCAACAAATACCGTTAGCTCAATACGCTCGACGCGCAGCCAGTTGTCGCACATGTCGATCATCGTGCGAATCAACGCGCTGGCAACGCCGCGATTGTGCCACCGTGCATCCACGCAGATACCAAAATCAGCCACGTGGCTGCGACGCGGGCGTTGCGCGACCTCAATACAGAGATGCCCCACGACGATATCGTCAATACAGGCAACCAGTTGTTTGACCCCGGCTTGCTCGGTTAGCCTCGCTTGCCACATCTCGAGGGAAGGATGAGGAACCTGTAGCGTGTTGTGGTACACCTCCGGCTGGGCGTGGATCTGACGAATTGCGTCGTAATCTTTCGGTTCAGCGTGGCGTATCACTATCTCACTCATTCCTTATCTCCAGCAGGGTTAATTGTGTATTTACACTCGCTGAGAAAGAAAATTCCGTCAACTGCATTTTTTTGCAAAAAGAAGTAGACAAGTGCGAATGAGAATGATTATTATTGCTCTGCGTTCAGGGGAACCCCTACGGAGAACCTGAAAGCACGACATTGCTCACATTGCTTCCAGTATTACTTTAGCCAGCTTTTGCTGGCTTTTTTTTTGAGGTTTTGTGTCTGCCTGGCTTACTTGCCATTTCGTCCCCGGGAAGTGCTCGTGCTCCTCACGTACATATAGTACGCTCCGGGCCCTGCGCGCTTGCCGTGAACAAACTGCCTGCGACGCCGACGGCCGATCCTGTCGCCCTGTGGTGCAGTTCAAGCGCCATCCGGCAAAGAATCCAACATTCAGTCTCCAGCCGCTTTGCGCTATGGTGTAGACAATCACCTTCGAAAGGATCGTCTCATGACCTTACACTGCGCATTTATTGGTTTTGGTAAAAGCACCACTCGCTACCATTTGCCGTACGTCCTCAACCGCAAAAATAGCTGGCATGTCGCGCACATTTTTCGCCGCCACGCCAAGCCGGAAGAGCAGGCGCCACAATATTCACATATTCACTTCACCAGTGACCTTGACGAGATCTTAAACGATCCGCAGGTGAAGCTGGTGATCGTCTGTACCCATGCTGACAGCCATTTTGAATACGCCAAACGCGCGCTGGAAGCGGGTAAAAACGTGTTGGTTGAGAAACCCTTCACGCCGACGCTTGCGCAAGCAAAAGCACTGTTCGAACTGGCGCAAAGCAAAGGGCTGACCGTTACGCCATATCAGAACCGTCGTTTTGATTCCTGCTTCCTCACCGCTAAAAAAGCGATTGAGAGCGGCAAGCTCGGTGAAATTGTTGAGGTTGAAAGCCATTTCGATTACTACCGCCCCGTGGCGGAAACCAAGCCGGGACTGCCGCAGGACGGCGCATTCTATGGTCTGGGCGTACACACCATGGATCAGATTATCTCGCTGTTCGGTCGTCCCGATTGCGTGGCCTATGACATCCGCAGCCTGCGCAACAAAGCGAACCCGGACGATACCTTTGAAGCACAGCTGTTCTACGGCTCTCTGAAAGCCATTGTTAAAACCAGTCACTTGGTGAAAATCGACTATCCGAAGTTTATCGTTCACGGTACCAAAGGCTCGTTTGTGAAGTACGGCATCGACCAGCAGGAAACCAGCCTGAAGGCCAATATCATGCCAGGTGAGCCAGGTTTCGCTGCTGACGATTCCATTGGGATGCTGGAGTACGTCAATGATGACGGCCTGACGGTAAAAGAAGAGGTGCAGCCGGAAGTGGGGGATTACGGTCGCGTCTATGATGCGCTTTACCAGACGCTAACAGCCGGTACGCCTAATTACGTCAAGGAATCTGAAGTTCTTACCAATCTGGAACTCCTCGAACGCGCCTTTGAACAGGCTTCTCCGGCGACGATAACTCTCGCCAAATAGCCTGCGCAGACTCCTCTGGGCTTGTTCATTTTTTTTGAACAGAGGAGTCAATTTTCACCCTCTATGATCCCCGGCGGATTGAGTCCACACTTACTCCATCGAAAACATCTGGGGGTGAACACAATGATCTACTTACGCAAAGCTAATGACCGTGGCCACGCTAATCATGGCTGGCTCGATTCCTGGCATACCTTCTCTTTTGCCAACTACTATGACCCAAACTTTATGGGGTTCTCGGCACTGCGCGTGATTAACGATGACGTGATCGACGCAGGTCAGGGCTTTGGCACTCACCCCCATAAAGACATGGAAATCCTGACTTACGTGCTGGAAGGCGCGGTGGAACATCAGGACAGCATGGGGAACAAAGAGCAGGTTCCGGCCGGTGAGTTCCAGATAATGAGCGCCGGGACGGGGATCCGTCACTCGGAGTACAACCCTAGCAATACAGAGAAGCTGCATCTGTATCAGATTTGGATCATGCCGCAGGAAAACGGTATTACCCCACGCTATGAGCAGCGCCGTTTTGATGCCGCTCAGGGTAAACAACTGGTGCTGTCGCCGGATGCCCGTGATGGTTCGCTGAAAGTGTACCAGGATATGGAGCTTTACCGTTGGGCACTGGTCAAAGATGAGCAGTCGGTGCATCAGATTGCCGCTGAACGCCGCGTCTGGATCCAGGTAGTAAAAGGTAACGTGACAATTAACGGGACCAAAGCGACCACCAGCGATGGTCTGGCAATCTGGGATGAACAGGCCATTTCTATTCATGCCGACAGCGACAGCGAAGTGTTGTTGTTTGATCTGCCGCCAGTATAAAAATACACGGCATCCTTCAAGCTGCATCTGTGTTGGCTTTCCTCGCTCACCCCGGTCGCGTACTTAATGTACGCTCCCGGGGATTTACTGCGTCGCCGCCTTGATGCAACTCGAATGATTTTGTGTATTTCTCACAATAAAAAACTCCTTTTTTTCTCTGCGAAGGTTCACGCACGTCCGTGGTAAACTGGGGGAATCTATCCCTTTTTAACGCTTCAGGACGATGAAAAAGAAAAGACCCGTACTTCAGGATGTAGCCGACCGCGTGGGCGTAACCAAAATGACGGTCAGCCGCTTTTTGCGTAACCCGGAGCAGGTCTCCGTGGCGCTGCGGGGCAAAATTGCCGCTGCACTTGATGAGCTGGGTTATATTCCCAATCGCGCTCCTGATATCCTTTCTAACGCCACCAGCCGCGCTATCGGCGTGCTGTTACCGTCTCTTACTAACCAGGTTTTTGCTGAAGTGCTACGCGGCATTGAGGCTGTCACTGACGCTCATGGTTATCAAACCATGCTGGCGCACTACGGCTATAAGCCTGAGATGGAACAAGAGCGTCTGGAATCGATGCTGTCGTGGAATATTGATGGCCTGATCCTCACCGAACGTAGCCATACGCCCCGTACGCTGAAAATGATTGAGGTTGCCGGTATCCCGGTGGTTGAGCTGATGGACAGCCAGTCCCCATGCCTTGATATTGCCGTGGGCTTCGACAACTTCGAAGCCGCGCGTCAGATGACAGCCGCTATCATCGCCCGCGGGCACCGTCATGTTGCCTATCTTGGCGCACGCCTTGATGAACGTACTATCATCAAACAGAGAGGCTACGAGCAGGCAATGCGCGATGCCGACCTGGTGCCGTACAGCGTGATGGTGGAGCAGTCCTCTTCCTACTCCTCCGGTATTGAACTTATCCGTCAGGCGCGGCGTGAATACCCGCAGCTCGATGGTGTCTTTTGTACCAACGATGACCTGGCGGTAGGGGCGGCCTTCGAATGCCAGCGTTTAGGGCTGAAAATCCCTGATGACATGGCGATTGCCGGATTCCACGGTCACGACATCGGGCAGGTGATGGAGCCGCGTCTGGCGAGCGTGCTCACGCCGCGTGAACGCATGGGCAGCATTGGCGCAGAACGTCTGCTGGCGCGCATCCGCGGTGAAGCCGTTACACCTAAAATGTTAGATTTAGGTTTCACCTTGTCACCGGGCGGATCTATTTAAGCCAACAAGTTTGAAGTAGCTCACACTTATACACTTCGAGCACGAATGGATATTGCTTCTCTATTTATCCGGCTGGACAATGTTACCGATAACAGTTACCCGTAACAATTTCCTGATTCTTGTACCAGTGGGGGCAACGCTTTGAGCACGACTAATCATGATCACCACGTTTACGTTCTGATGGGCGTATCGGGCAGCGGTAAATCTGCTGTCGCCAGCGAAGTGGCGCATCAACTGCAGGCCGCGTTTCTTGATGGCGATTTTCTCCATCCGCGCAGCAACATCATGAAAATGGCTTCTGGTGAGCCACTCAACGATGACGACCGCAAACCGTGGTTACAGGCGTTGAATGACGCCGCCTTTGCGATGCAGCGTACCAACAAGGTTTCGCTGATCGTCTGTTCCGCCCTGAAAAAAGTCTATCGCGACCAGCTACGCGACGGTAACCCGAACCTCTCTTTCATCTATCTGAAAGGGGATTTTGACGTTATCGAAAGCCGCCTGAAAGCGCGTAAAGGTCACTTCTTCAAAACGCAGATGCTGGTGACCCAGTTTGAAGCGCTGGAAGAACCGGGTGCGAATGAAAACGATGTACTGGTGGTCGATATCGATCAACCACTGGACGGTGTGGTCGCCAGCACCATTGAGGTTATTAACCAGGGCAGTAAGTAGTGAGTACATTAACGCTTGTTTTAACAGCAGTAGGGTCCGTTTTATTACTGCTGTTTTTAGTGATGAAGGCGCGTATGCACGCCTTCGTTGCTTTGATGGTGGTATCCATTGGTGCAGGTCTCTTTTCCGGTATGCCGCTCGATAAAATCGCGGCGACCATGGAAAAAGGGATGGGAGGCACGCTCGGTTTCCTGGCGATTGTTGTGGCGCTGGGGGCGATGTTCGGCAAGATTTTGCATGAGACCGGCGCTGTCGATCAGATTGCCGTCAAAATGCTGAAATCCTTCGGTCACAGCCGCGCACATTATGCGATTGGCCTGGCCGGTCTGATTTGCGCGCTGCCGCTATTCTTTGAGGTGGCGATTGTGCTGCTGATTAGCGTGGCATTCTCAATGGCGCGCCATACGGGGACGAACCTGGTTAAGCTTGTGATCCCGCTGTTTGCGGGCGTAGCGGCTGCTGCGGCATTCCTGCTGCCTGGGCCTGCGCCGATGCTGCTGGCCTCTCAGATGCACGCCGACTTTGGCTGGATGATCCTGATTGGCCTGTGTGCCGCGATTCCGGGCATGATTATCGCCGGGCCGCTGTGGGGGAATTTCATCAGCCGTTACGTCGAGCTGCACGTACCGGAAGATATTTCCGAGCCGCATTTGGGCGAAGGCAAAATGCCATCCTTTGGCTTCAGCTTATCGCTTATCCTGCTGCCGCTGGTGCTGGTGGGACTGAAAACTATCGCCGCACGCTTTGTTCCGGTCGGTTCTACAACCTATGAATGGTTCGAGTTTATCGGTCACCCGTTTACCGCGATTCTGGTTGCCTGTCTGGTGGCGATTTACGGTCTGGCGGTGCGCCAGGGCATGCCAAAAGACCGCGTGATGGAGATCTGTGGCCATGCGCTGCAGCCGGCGGGGATTATTCTGCTGGTGATTGGTGCGGGCGGTGTGTTCAAACAGGTTCTGGTTGATTCTGGCGTCGGTCCGGCGCTGGGCGAAGCGTTAACCGGTATGGGCCTGCCGATTGCCATCACCTGCTTCGTGCTGGCGGCGGCGGTGCGTATCATTCAGGGTTCCGCGACTGTGGCCTGCTTAACGGCGGTTGGTCTGGTGATGCCGGTGATTGAGCAACTGAACTACTCCGGTGCCCAGATGGCGGCACTGTCTATCTGTATCGCGGGCGGCTCTATCGTGGTCAGCCACGTTAACGACGCCGGTTTCTGGTTGTTCGGTAAATTTACCGGTGCGACCGAAGCGCAAACCCTGAAGACCTGGACGATGATGGAAACCATTCTCGGCACGGTCGGTGCGATTGTCGGTATGATTGCCTTTCAGCTGTTGAGCTGATGGCATTGCCCGGTGGCGCTTGCGCTTACCGGGCCTGGAAACGAGCACACATCCACACCGTAGGCCGGGTAAGCGCAAGCGCTACCCGGCTTTTTTATAGCACGACCAGCCCTTCTTCTGTTTTCAGCCAGCGCGGCGCTTTTAGCGTATCGGCGAAATAGCCCACCAGATCCTGCAGTAAGTCACCTGCCACTCGTTCCATCTCGTCAGACAGCGTTTTACTCATCAGCAGGTGCGTTAATAACTGACAGTAGCGCCCCATCTGGTCTGGTTCCGGCTCGAAAAGGGGAAAACGGGTCGGGAATGTTTCTACCGTCAGGCTCGCTTGCAGATGCTGCGGTACAGGCTCCGTTAAGGTCGGTTGCAATAACGCGAGACAGGCCGACAGACGTGCACAAATCGCCAGTTTTTCAACCGGGTCATGGCATTCCACCAGCCCTTCGACAAAACGCTCGCAGTTATCCGCCAGTTCGGTGAAATCCGTGGCATGGCTAAAGGGCAGGGTAAATAAAGAGTGTGAAAAGAGAGGGGTAGTCGCCATAGGGCAGCCTCCAATGAGTCAAATTTTACCGCCACCTAAGGGACCAACCTTTTGGTGGCGGGCTGAACGGAGTTGGTCCTACCGGCCTCATTGGATACCGGCGCGTCTTACGACGCCACCGTCCAGCCCACCATTGAGGTGTAGCTGGTCGCACGACAAAAGTGAATTTTATCGCGAATGAGGTAATCAGGGGACCAATCCTGGCACCTGATTTTGCAGGTGCAGCGAGAAGATAATGCCAATCCGCGATGCTGACAAGAGGGCATTCCGGAAGGCACCTCGCAGAAATGAAAATACGTTTTTTCAGCGAGTTAAAAGCGTAAGGAATACCTGAAATTACAGCGGTGCCGGAGAGCCAGGATTGTTAAGGGGGTTGCGTAGCCCCCTTAACACGTTCACTGGTGACGAGATCTCAGAGAAGTAATGAGCATAACGTGAACGGAACTGTTCTCCGGGTAACATGCTATCTGAGCCAAAAAGTAGAGATTACCCCTTCATCCACATCCTTACGCCGTCGAGGAACATCTGGGTAGCCATCATCACCAGAATCAGCCCCATCAGGCGCTCCAGTGCGTTAACCCCTTTCTCGCCCAGCAGGCGTAAAAACAGCGAAGACTGCAGCAAAATCACAAAAGTACCACCCCAGGCGATCAGCAGCGCAATCACCAGATGCCCCATCTGGTTCGGATACTGATGTGATAACAGCATTAATGAAGCCAGGATTGTTGGACCCGCTACCAGCGGGATCGCCAGTGGCACGATAAACGGCTCTTCGCCTGCCGGAAGCCCGGTGCTATTCCCGGTGGCGCTGGGGAAAATCATCTTAATGGCGATCAGGAACAAAATGATGCCCCCGGAGATCGAAACGGTTTCCGCGCGCAGGTTAAGAAATGCCAGTATTTTCTCGCCAGCAAACAGGAATATCAGCATCACCAACAGCGCAATGAACAGCTCGCGAATCATAATCGCGCGGCGGCGTTTTGGTTCGGTATGTTTCAATACGGACATGAAAATGGGCAGATTTCCGAGCGGGTCCATAATAAGGATCAATAAAACTGCCGCTGAAATGATTTCATTCATAACTCAAATTCCCTTACTATTACCGCGGACTTTCTGCTTGCTTGCGCAGCGGGATAAGTCGCATTACTGATGGCTTCGCTATCATTGATTAATTTCACTTGCGACTTTGGCTGCTTTTTGTATGGTGAAGGATAGGCCAGTAGGATACTGGTTAGCATACACAGCACACATCTCTGCAGGAAAAAAACGCTATGAAAAATGTTGGTTTTATCGGCTGGCGCGGTATGGTCGGCTCTGTTCTCATGCAACGCATGGTTGAGGAGCGTGACTTCGACGCCATTCGCCCTGTTTTCTTTTCTACTTCCCAGCTCGGGCAGGCGGCACCGACATTCGGTGGAACCACGACCGGCACGCTTCAGGACGCTTTTGATCTGGATGCGCTGAAGGCGCTCGATATCATCGTGACCTGTCAGGGCGGCGATTATACCAACGAAATCTATCCAAAGCTTCGTGAAAGCGGTTGGCAGGGTTACTGGATTGACGCGGCCTCTTCGCTGCGTATGAAAGACGATGCCATCATCATTCTCGATCCGGTTAACCAGGATGTCATCACTGACGGCCTGAACAAAGGTATTAAGACCTTTGTCGGCGGTAACTGTACCGTTAGCCTGATGCTGATGTCCCTCGGTGGCCTGTTTGCCAATGACCTGGTTGACTGGGTTTCTGTGGCGACCTATCAGGCGGCCTCCGGCGGCGGCGCGCGCCATATGCGCGAACTGCTGTCCCAGATGGGGCATCTGTATGGCCATGTGGCCGATGAACTGGCAACCCCTTCCTCTGCTATTCTCGATATCGAACGTAAAGTGACGACCCTGTCCCGCAGCGGTGAACTGCCGGTTGATAACTTTGGCGTACCGCTGGCCGGTAGCCTGATTCCGTGGATCGACAAACAACTTGATAACGGTCAGAGCCGCGAAGAGTGGAAGGGACAGGCTGAAACCAACAAAATTCTTAACACCTCTTCCGTGATCCCGGTTGATGGTCTGTGCGTGCGCGTCGGTGCGCTGCGCTGCCACAGCCAGGCGTTCACCATTAAACTGAAAAAAGATGTGTCTATTCCGACCGTGGAAGAACTGCTGGCAGCGCACAATCCGTGGGCCAAAGTCGTGCCAAACGATCGGGATATCACCATGCGTGAGTTAACCCCGGCGGCCGTTACCGGCACGCTGACCACGCCAGTAGGCCGTCTGCGTAAGCTGAATATGGGACCGGAGTTCCTGTCAGCCTTTACCGTGGGCGACCAGTTGCTGTGGGGTGCTGCAGAGCCATTGCGCCGTATGCTGCGTCAGTTGGCGTAATGTGGGACGGCCTGATGACGCCACGTTTATCAGGCCTACAAACGACGCGAACCACCTGGCCGGATCAGTCAATACGGCTCTCCGGCAGAGGGATTGCGTGTTTTAACAATGGGTGCTGAGTCACCCATTTTTTTGCGTAATACAGGAGTAAGCGCAGATGTTTCATTTTTTACCAGGAGTAAGATAAAGCATTGGCTATTCTTTAAGGGTGACTTAGTACCGGAGGTATTAAGTTGTTGCCTGAAGGTGGGACGACGCAGAGAGGATGCACAATTGTGCTGCGCCGTTCAGGTCAAAAAAAGTGTCACTACCTGATGTCGAAGATCAGTTGGAAGGCGTGACACCATAAAACAGGATGACAACCATGTCCGTTCGTATCGATAGAGACGTGATTAATGCGCTAATTGCAGGCCATTTTGCGGATCCTTTTTCCGTACTCGGTATGCACCAAACTGACGCTGGACTTGAAGTCCGCGCCCTATTACCTGACGCCACCGAAGTGTGGGTGATCGAACCCAAAACCGGACGCAAAGTCGGCAAGCTGGACTGCCTCGACTCTCGCGGTTTTTTCTGTGCTGTACTTCCCCGCCGTAAAAATTTCTTTCGCTATCAGTTAGCTGTTGTCTGGCATGGACAGGAGAATCTGATTGATGACCCTTATCGTTTTGGCCCGCTGATCCAGGATATGGATGCCTGGCTGTTATCTGAAGGTACGCACCTGCGACCTTACGAAACGCTGGGCGCGCATGCGGATACCATGGATGGCGTAACCGGTACGCGCTTCTCCGTCTGGGCGCCTAACGCTCAACGCGTGTCAGTGGTTGGGCAGTTCAACTATTGGGATGGCCGTCGCCACCCGATGCGCCTGCGCAAAGAAAGCGGTATCTGGGAGCTGTTTATCCCCGGCGCGCAGCATGGTCAACTGTATAAATACGAGATGATCGATGCGAACGGTAAGCTGCGAATCAAAGCGGACCCTTACGCCTTCGAAGCGCAAATGCGCCCGGAAACCGCGTCGCTTATCTGCGGTCTGCCGGAAAAAGTGGTGCAAAGCGAGGAGCGAAAAAAAAGCCAACCAGTTTGATGCCGATCTCTATCTATGAAGTGCACCTGGGCTCATGGCGTCGTCATACCGATAACAACTTCTGGCTGAGCTACCGCGAACTGGCGGATCAACTGGTGCCTTACGTCAAGTGGATGGGCTTTACCCATCTCGAACTGTTGCCGATTAATGAGCATCCGTTCGACGGTAGCTGGGGCTACCAACCTACCGGTATGTATGCGCCGACCCGTCGTTTCGGGACGCGTGATGATTTCCGCTATTTTGTGAATGCCGCGCATCAGGCCGGACTGAACGTCATTCTCGACTGGGTGCCGGGCCATTTCCCGTCGGACGACTTTGGTCTGGCAGAGTTTGATGGCACCAATCTGTATGAGCATAGCGACCCGCGCGAAGGGTATCACCAGGACTGGAACACGCTGATCTACAACTACGGTCGCCGTGAAGTCAGTAACTATCTGGTAGGCAATGCCCTGTACTGGATTGAACGTTTTGGTATCGATGCGCTGCGCGTAGATGCCGTGGCGTCGATGATTTATCGCGACTACAGCCGTAAAGAAGGGGAGTGGGTCCCGAACGAATTTGGCGGTCGTGAAAACCTCGAAGCCATTGAGTTTTTACGTAATACCAACCGTATTCTTGGCGAGCAGGTGCCGGGGGCCGTGAGCATGGCGGAAGAGTCCACCGACTTTGCCGGCGTTTCAAGGCCACAGGATATGGGCGGTTTAGGGTTCTGGTATAAGTGGAACCTCGGCTGGATGCACGACACGCTGGACTACATGAAGTTGGATCCGGTTCATCGTCAGTTCCATCACGATAAGCTGACCTTCGGCATGCTGTACAACTACACCGAAAACTTTGTCCTGCCGCTGTCGCACGATGAAGTGGTACACGGTAAAAAATCAATTCTCGATCGCATGCCGGGGGACGCATGGCAGAAGTTTGCCAACCTGCGCGCCTACTACGGTTGGATGTGGGCCTTCCCGGGCAAGAAACTGCTGTTTATGGGCAACGAGTTTGCTCAGGGGCGTGAGTGGAACCATGACGCCAGCCTCGACTGGCATCTGCTGGAAGGCGGCGATAACTGGCATCACGGCGTACAGCGTTTGGTGCGCGATCTGAACCTTACCTATCGTCATCACAAAGCGCTGCACGAGCTTGATTTTGATGCCTATGGCTTCGAGTGGCTGGTGGTAGATGACAAAGAACGTTCGGTGCTGGCTTTCGTTCGTCGTGACAAAGTCGGTAATGAAATCATCGTTATCAGCAACTTTACGCCAGTGCCTCGCCACGGCTATCGCTTCGGTATCAATCAGCCGGGCAAATGGCGCGAAATCCTCAATACCGACTCGATGCATTATCACGGTAGCAATACCGGTAACGGCGGCGCGGTGCACAGCGATGAAATCGCCAGTCATGGTCGTCAGCACTCACTGAGCCTGACGTTGCCACCGCTGGCAACGATCTGGCTGGTGCGGGAGGGATAATGACGCAACTGGCAACCGGCAACGCCACCCCCCATGGTGCAACGTATGACGGCCATGGCGTCAATTTCACCCTCTTTTCGGCCCACGCTGAACGCGTTGAATTATGCGTATTCGATGAGCAAGGCTGCGAACTCCGCTACGACCTGCCGGGGCGTAGCGGCGATGTCTGGCACGGCTATCTGGCCAACGCCCGTCCCGGTCTACGCTATGGCTATCGCGTACATGGTCCGTGGCAACCGCAGCAGGGCCACCGGTTTAATCCGGCGAAACTGCTGCTTGACCCTTGCGCGCGTCGGGTGGATGGCGAGTTAAAAGATAACCCACTGCTGCACGGTGGGCTGAATGAACCGGATCATCATGATAACGCCGCCATCGCGCTGAAGGGCGTGGTGGTGTCCGACCATTATGACTGGGAGGATGATGCCCCGCCGCGCACGCCGTGGGGCAATACCGTAATTTACGAAGCGCATGTCAAAGGGCTGACGTATTTGCATCCTGACCTGCCGGAAGAGATGCGCGGGACCTACAAAGCGCTGGGTCATCCGGTGATGATCGACTATTTCAAGCGCCTCGGCATTACCGCGCTGGAGCTGTTACCGGTGGCGCATTTCGCCAGCGAACCGCGGCTTCAGCGACTGGGCCTGTCAAACTACTGGGGCTACAACCCGGTGGCGATGTACGCGCTGCATCCGGCCTATGCCAGCTCGCCGGAGAGTGCGCTTGATGAGTTTCGCGACGCGGTAAAAGCGCTGCATAAAGCGGGTATTGAGGTCATTCTCGACATCGTTTTAAACCACAGCGCCGAGCTGGATCTCGAAGGACCTGTCTTCTCGCTGCGCGGAATTGATAACCGTAGCTATTATTGGATCAGAGATGATGGCGATTACTACAACTGGACCGGTTGTGGGAACACCATCAATCTGAGCCATCCTGGCGTTGTGGAATACGCATGCGAGTGCCTGCGCTACTGGGTTGAAACCTGCCATGTGGATGGTTTTCGTTTTGATTTGGCTTCCGTCATGGGGCGTACGCCTGAGTTTCGTCAGGATGCTCCGCTGTTTACCGCGATCCAAAACTGTCCGCTGCTCTCACGCGCCAAGCTGATTGCGGAACCGTGGGATATTGGTGAAGGCGGGTATCAGGTGGGGAATTTCCCCCCGCCGTTTGCCGAGTGGAACGACCATTTCCGCGATGCAACGCGACGTTTTTGGCTCCAGCGTAATCTTTCGTTGGGCGAGTTTGCCGGACGTTTTGCCGCATCCAGCGACGTGTTTAAACGCCCGGGCCGCAATCCCAGCGCCACGGTCAATCTGGTGACCGCGCATGACGGCTTTACGCTACGCGACTGCGTTTGCTTCACAAATAAGCACAATGAAGCGAATGGTGAGGAAAATCGCGACGGCACTAGCAATAACTACAGCGACAATCATGGTAAAGAAGGATTAGGTGGCTCGCTGGACCTGATTGAGCGGCGGCGCGACAGCATTCATGCGCTGTTAACCACGCTGTTGCTCTCCCAGGGGACGCCGATGCTGCTGGCGGGTGATGAGCATGGCCATAGCCAGCACGGTAATAATAACGCTTACTGCCAGGATAACGCCTTAACCTGGCTGGACTGGCAGCAGGCAAACAGTGGGCTAACCACATTTACCGCCGCGTTGATTCATCTGCGCCGGCAAATACCTGCATTAACAGGCGATTGCTGGTGGGAAGAGGGCGATGGCAATGTTCGTTGGCTGAATAAGTACGCACAACCCTTAAGTGCGGATGAGTGGCATAACGGCCCGAGGCAGATGCAAATCCTGCTTTCAGATCGTTTCCTGATTGCAATAAACGCCACGCTTGAGGTGACAGATATCGTTTTACCTGAAGGGGAATGGCACGCCATTCCCCCATTTGCCGGAGAGGATAATCCGGTGCTTACGGCGGTCTGGCAGGGACCTGCGCACGGACTGTGTGTGTTCCAGAGAAGATAAAAAGGAGTTAGTCATGGTAAGTTTAGAGAAGAACGATCGTGTAATGTTGGCGCGCCAGCTGCCATTAAAATCTGTTGCCCTGATCCTGGCCGGTGGCCGCGGTACTCGCCTGAAAGATTTAACCAATAAGCGTGCCAAGCCTGCCGTGCACTTTGGCGGTAAGTTCCGCATTATCGATTTTGCCTTATCCAACTGTCTTAATTCCGGGATCCGCCGTATCGGCGTGATCACTCAGTACCAGTCACACACGCTGGTGCAGCATATTCAGCGCGGCTGGTCGTTCTTTAGCGAAGAGATGAACGAGTTCGTCGATCTGCTGCCTGCCCAGCAGAGGATGCAGGGTGAAAACTGGTATCGCGGTACGGCGGATGCGGTGACCCAAAACCTGGACATCATTCGACGCTATAAAGCGGAATATGTGGTGATCCTCGCGGGCGATCATATTTATAAGCAGGACTACTCACGCATGCTGATCGACCACGTTGAGAAAGGCGCGCGTTGCACAGTGGCCTGTATGCCAGTGCCTATTGAAGAGGCCAGCGCGTTTGGCGTAATGGACGTGGACGACACCGATAAAATTATCGAATTCGTTGAAAAACCTGCCAACCCGCCAGCGATGCCTAATGATCCGACTAAATCGCTTGCCAGTATGGGGATCTACATCTTCGACGCCGATTATCTGTATGAACTGCTGGCGGAAGATGACCTCGATGAAAAATCCAGTCACGATTTTGGCAAAGACATCATCCCGAAAATCACCGAAGCTGGCATGGCATATGCTCATCCATTCCCATTGTCCTGCGTACAGTCTGACCCGGAATCCGAGCCGTACTGGCGCGATGTGGGAACGCTGGAAGCCTACTGGAAAGCAAACCTCGATCTGGCTTCGGTGACGCCTGAACTGGATATGTACGACCAGGACTGGCCAATCCGTACGCATATGGAATCACTGCCGCCGGCGAAATTTGTTCAGGACCGTTCCGGTAGCCACGGAATGACGCTGAACTCGCTGGTCTCCGGCGGCTGTATTATTTCTGGTTCGGTGGTAGTGCAGTCCGTTCTGTTCCCGCGAGTGCGGGTGAATTCATTCTGTAACATTGATTCGGCAGTGTTGTTACCTGAAGTGTGGGTGGGACGTTCGTGCCGCTTACGTCGTTGCATTATCGACCGCGCCTGCGTTATTCCTGAAGGCATGGTGATTGGTGAAAACGCGGAAGAAGATGCACGTCGTTTCTACCGTTCAGAGGAAGGTATTGTACTGGTCACGCGTGAAATGCTGCGCAAACTGCAGATCAAACAGGAGCGATAATGCAGGTTTTACACGTTTGTTCAGAGATGTTCCCTTTGTTAAAAACCGGGGGACTGGCGGATGTTATTGGGGCGTTACCCGCAGCGCAAATCGCGGACGGTGTGGATGCCCGCGTGCTGCTCCCGGCGTTTCCTGATATCCGTCGCGGCATTCCCGATGCGCAGGTAGTGACGCGTCGCGATACCTTCGCCGGACGTATTACGCTGTTGTTCGGGCATTTCAACGGTGTGGGCATTTACCTGATTGACGCGCCGCATCTCTATGACCGTCCCGGTAGCCCGTATCACGACACTAACCTGTTTGCATATACCGATAACGTGCTGCGTTTTGCGCTGCTGGGTTGGGTCGGCAGTGAAATGGCCTGTGGCTTTGACCCATTCTGGCGCCCGGATGTGGTGCATGCGCACGACTGGCATGCCGGTCTGGCCCCGGCGTATCTGGCGGCGCGCGGCCATCCGGCGAAATCGGTGTTCACCGTGCACAACCTGGCGTATCAAGGCATGTTTTATGCAAAGCATATGGATGACATCCAATTGCCATGGTCGTTCTTTAACGTGCACGGACTGGAGTTTAACGGGCAGATTTCTTTCCTGAAGGCCGGGTTGTACTACGCCGACCACATTACGGCGGTCAGTCCGACCTACGCGCGGGAAATTACCGAGCCGCAGTTTGCCTACGGCATGGAAGGTCTGTTGCAGCAGCGTCATCGTGAAGGACGTCTTTCCGGTGTGCTGAACGGCGTTGATGAAAAAATCTGGAGCCCGGAAACCGATCTGCTGCTGGCGTCGCGGTATACGCGTGAAACGCTGGAAGAGAAGGCGGAGAACAAACGCCAGCTACAGATCGCGATGGGACTTAAGGTTAACGACAAAGTGCCGTTATTTGCCGTAGTCAGCCGCCTGACCAGTCAGAAAGGGCTGGATCTGGTGCTGGAAGCGCTACCGGGGTTGTTAGAGCAGGGTGGACAGCTGGCATTGCTTGGTGCGGGCGATCCGGTTTTACAGGAAGGTTTCCTCGCCGCGGCGGCGGAACATCCTGGACAGGTGGGCGTACAGATTGGCTATCACGAAGCCTTCTCGCACCGCATCATGGGTGGGGCCGACGTTATATTGGTCCCCAGCCGTTTTGAGCCGTGTGGCTTAACGCAGTTGTATGGACTGAAGTACGGCACGCTGCCGCTGGTGCGGCGCACCGGTGGGCTGGCTGATACGGTCTCTGACAGTTCGCTGGAAAACCTGGCGGATGGTATCGCCAGTGGGTTTGTATTTGAAGATAGTAATGCCTGGTCGCTGCTACGCGCGATTCGGCGTGCTTTCGTATTGTGGTCCCGGCCTTCGCTGTGGCGGTTTGTACAACGTCAGGCCATGACCATGGATTTTAGCTGGCAAGTCGCGGCGAAGTCATACCGTGAGCTTTACTATCGTTTGAAATAGATATCCAGGAATCACCTATATGAATGCTCCATTTACTTATGCATCGCCCACACTCAGCGTAGAGGCACTTAAGCATTCTATCGCCTACAAGCTGATGTTCACGATTGGTAAAGACCCGGTCATTGCCAATAAACATGAGTGGCTGAACGCCACGTTGTTCGCGGTGCGCGATCGTCTCGTGGAGCGCTGGCTGCGTTCTAACCGTGCGCAATTATCCCAGGAAACTCGACAGGTTTATTATCTGTCAATGGAGTTTCTGATTGGCCGCACACTTTCCAATGCACTGTTATCGTTGGGTATTTATGACGATGTCAAAAATGCGCTGGAAGGTATGGGGTTGGATCTTGAAGATCTGATCGATGAAGAAAACGACCCTGGTCTTGGCAACGGTGGCCTCGGGCGCCTGGCGGCCTGCTTCCTGGACTCACTGGCAACGTTGGGTCTGCCGGGACGCGGCTACGGTATTCGTTATGACTACGGCATGTTCAAACAGAACATTGTTGATGGCCGACAGAAAGAGTCACCGGACTACTGGCTGGAATACGGTAACCCGTGGGAATTCAAACGCCACAATACGCGCTACAAAGTGCGCTTTGGCGGGCGTATTCAGCAGGAAGGTAAGAAAACGCGCTGGATAGAAACTGAAGAGATCCTCGCGGTAGCCTACGACCAAATTATTCCCGGTTATGACACAGACGCCACCAATACGCTGCGCTTGTGGAATGCCCAGGCCAGTAGCGAAATCAACCTCGGTAAATTTAACCAGGGCGACTACTTTGCGGCGGTGGAAGATAAAAACCACTCCGAGAACGTCTCCCGCGTGCTGTATCCGGATGACTCCACCTATTCCGGACGCGAGCTGCGTTTGCGCCAGGAGTATTTCCTGGTCTCCTCCACGGTGCAGGACATTCTGAACCGTCATTATCAGCTGCACAAAACCTACGACAACCTGGCGGATAAGATCGCCATTCACCTCAACGACACCCATCCGGTACTGTCGATTCCTGAGCTGATGCGTCTGCTGATCGATGAGCACAAATTCAGTTGGGATAATGCGTTTGAGGTCTGCTGCCAGGTCTTCTCGTATACCAACCACACCTTGATGAGCGAAGCGCTGGAGACCTGGCCTGTCGATATGCTGGGCAAAATTCTGCCGCGCCATCTGCAAATCATCTTTGAGATTAACGACTACTTCCTGAAGACGTTGCAGGAACAGTATCCGAACGATACCAGTCTGCTGGGACGGACGTCGATTATCGATGAATCCAATGGCCGTCGGGTGCGTATGGCATGGCTCGCAGTGGTGGTGAGCCACAAGGTTAACGGCGTTTCTGAGCTGCACTCCAACCTGATGGTGCAGTCGCTGTTTGCTGACTTTGCGAAGATTTTCCCGACTCGCTTCTGTAACGTCACCAATGGCGTGACGCCACGCCGCTGGCTGGCACTGGCTAACCCATCGCTCTCTGAGGTGCTGGATGAGAACATTGGCCGCACCTGGCGAACCGATCTCAGCCAGCTAAGCGAGCTTGAACAGCACTGCGATTACCCGCTGGTAAATCAGGCGGTGCGCCGTGCGAAGCTGGAGAATAAAAAGCGTCTGGCAACGCTCATTGCCCAGCAGCTTAACGTGGTGGTGAACCCGAAATCGCTGTTTGATGTGCAGATCAAGCGTATTCACGAGTACAAACGCCAGTTGATGAACGTGCTGCATGTGATCACCCGCTACAACCGCATTAAGGCCGATCCTGATGCCGAGTGGGTGCCGCGCGTGAATATCTTCGCCGGTAAAGCGGCTTCGGCCTATTACATGGCGAAGCACATCATTCACCTGATCAACGACGTCGCGAAAGTGATCAACAACGATCCGCAAATTGGTGACAAGCTGAAAGTGGTGTTTATTCCTAACTACAGCGTCAGCCTGGCGCAAGTGATTATTCCTGCTGCCGACCTGTCTGAGCAGATTTCGCTGGCCGGGACCGAAGCCTCTGGTACCAGTAATATGAAGTTTGCCCTCAACGGCGCGCTGACCATTGGGACGCTGGACGGTGCCAACGTCGAGATGCTGGAGCATGTGGGCGCAGAAAATATCTTTATCTTTGGTAATACGGCGGAAGAGGTCGAAGCCTTACGCAGCCAGGGCTACAAGCCGCGTGAGTATTACGAGAAAGACGAAGAGCTGCACCAGGTGCTGACGCAGATCGGCAGCGGCGTATTCAGTCCTGAAGAGCCGGGGCGCTATCGTGACCTGGTTGACTCGCTGATCAACTTTGGCGACCACTATCAGGTTCTGGCGGATTATCGCAGCTACGTTGACTGCCAGGATAAGGTTGACGAACTGTATCGCCACCCGGAAGAGTGGACCACCAAGTCGATGATTAATATCGCCAACATGGGCTACTTCTCGTCGGACAGGACGATCAAAGAGTACGCCGAAAACATCTGGCATATCGACTCGGTGCGGTTGTAACAAGGGCAGGACGATCTGTAGGCCGGATGGATAAGGCGTTAGCCGCCATCCGGCAAAAGGCCCGGTAGCGCTGACGCTTACCGGGCCTACAGTTTTATATCGAGTGTCTTAAGACGCCAGCGACAGCTGCTGTTTCTCAATGTACTCCACCAGCCACTGGGTCATGCGCGACTGCTGTTCAGCGTTCAGCCACATACCTTCTTTCGTGCGACGCCACAGCGCATCTTCCGCACGGCGCACCCATTCGTGATCGACCAGATATTTCAGCTCGGCCTCATAGAACTCATGGCCGAAGTCTTCACCTAACTCGGCAAGCGAGGTGGCTTCCCCGATAATCCATTCGGTGTTACTGCCGTAGGTGCGCGAATAATGGCGCGCCAGCGACTCGGTCAGGAACGGGTAGCGACGGCGCAGTTTGGCCGCGTAATCTTCACGATCGCCGCCGATGTCACCGCCTGGCAGAATGCACTCTTTTGTCCACGCCGGACCGATTCCCTGATAGTACGACGCTAGTTTTTCCATCGCGTGTTCGGCCAGCTTACGGTAGGTCGTCAGCTTACCGCCAAAGACCGACAGCAGCGGCGCTTTGCCGTTTTCATCGTGGATATCCAGCGTGTAATCACGGGTGATAGCCTGCGGCGAGTCGGACTCGTCATCGCACAGCGGACGTACGCCCGAGTAGGTCCAGACGATATCGTCACGGCCCAGCTGTTTCTTAAAGTGCGCGTTGTAGACCTTCAGCAGGTAATTGATTTCACTCTCATCAATTTTTACCGCTTTCGGATCGCCTTTGTATTCGACGTCAGTCGTCCCGATGATCGAGAATTCGTCCATCCATGGGATGACAAACACAATACGTTTATCTTCGTTTTGCAGAATATAAGCTTGCTTCTGGGTATGGACGCGCGGCACTACGATGTGGCTGCCTTTAATCAGACGAATACCGTACGGCGATGGCAGATGCATGCCGTCGTCGAAGAACTCTTTCACCCATGGGCCGGTGGCATTGACCAGACCACGCGCCTGCCAGGTGTGCTTTTTACCGGTATCGATATCTTCAGCTTCAACAATCCACAAACCGTTTTCACGGCGAGCGGAGGTAGCGCGAGTGCGGGTTAACACCTCTCCGCCTTTGCGTACGACCATTTGGGCGTTTGCCAAAACCAGTCTCGCATCGTCTACCCAGCAGTCAGAATATTCGAAACCGCGCACAATCTCAGGTTTCATTACGGAATCTGCGCCAAAACGCAAACCGGTCGAACTCGGCAAACTGGTGCGTTTGCCCAGATGATCGTACATAAACAGACCAATGCGGATCATCCACGCTGGACGCAGGTGCGGGCGATGGGGCAGACGAAAGCGCATCGGGAAGGCGATATGCGGTGCCATTTTCAACAACACCTCACGTTCGGCCAGCGCTTCGCTCACCAGGCGAAATTCGTAGTGTTCCAGGTAGCGCAGGCCACCGTGGATGAGTTTGGAGCTAGCGGAAGAGGTGGCGCAGGCTAAATCCTGCGCTTCCAGCATCAGCACGGATAAACCGCGTCCAGCGGCATCTGCCGCGATACCGGCACCGTTGATGCCTCCACCTATCACAATCAGATCTTTGGTTTCCATGCTGGCCTCTCGCACTTTCGTTATAGCTCATTAATGTTCGTTATCGAGCATAATAGCAAAGAATCGCGCCATTGGTAACATCGGATAAACAATTTACAGTGATACATATAACATTATGGCGTTTAACTGCCGTCGGGACGTACACTAAGAAGTAACATGTCTGAAAAGCGTCACCTGCAATATAAAGAAGAGAGAGCAATGGATCAGTTTGAATGTATTAATGTCGAAGAAGCGCATCAGAAGCTGCACCAGGGGACCGCGGTGTTAGTGGATATCCGCGACCCGCAAAGCTATGCGATGGGTCACGCCCCACAGGCGTTTCATCTGACGAACGACACGCTGGGGTCATTTATGCGCGAGCATGATTTCGACACCGCCGTGTTAGTAATGTGTTATCACGGCAACAGCAGTAAAGGCGCGGCGCAATATCTTCTTCAGCAGGGCTATGACGCGGTTTACAGTGTTGACGGCGGCTTCGACGCCTGGCATCGACATTTTCCGGCAGAAGTGGCATACGGTTCGTAAGACTATACCCAAATTAATTCGAGTTGCATCGCGACGGCGACGCAGCAAATCTCCGGGAGCGTACGAACAGTACGTGACCGGAGTGAGTGAGGAAAGCCAACAAAGATGCAGCTCGAAGTAAGAAGGGTATATATACTGTCCTCTTTTGTGTGGAATAAGCGACAGCAACCATGTTGATGATTACCTCTTTTGCTAACCCCCGCGTGGCGCAGGCATTTGTTGATTATATGGCGACACAGGGCGTTATCCTGACGATTCAACAACATCAGCAAACGGATGTCTGGCTGGCGGATGAGTCCCAGGCTGAGCGCGTGCATGCTGAGCTGGCGCGGTTTCTGGAGAATCCAGGCGATCCGCGTTACCTCGCGGCAAGCTGGCAGTCGGGTCATACCGACAGCGGTCTGCGCTATCAGCGTTATCCGTTCCTGGCCACATTGCGCGAACGCGCAGGCCCGGTAACCTGGGTGGTGATGGCCGCGTGTGTGCTGGTGTTTATCGCGATGAACACGCTGGGCGACCAGACCGTGATGCTCTGGCTGGCATGGCCGTTTGACCCTTCGCTGAAATTTGAATTCTGGCGTTATTTCACCCACGCTTTTATGCACTTCTCGCTGATGCATATTCTGTTCAACCTGCTGTGGTGGTGGTATCTCGGCGGTGCGGTAGAAAAGCGTCTGGGCAGCGGAAAACTGATTGTAATTACCGTGATCAGCGCCCTGCTAAGCGGCTACGTTCAGCAGAAATTTAGCGGCCCGTGGTTTGGTGGGCTGTCTGGCGTGGTATATGCGCTGATGGGTTATGTGTGGTTGCGTGGCGAGCGCGATCCACAAAGTGGTATTTTCCTGCAGCGTGGTTTGATTATCTTTGCTTTGATCTGGATTGTTGCCGGCTGGTTTGATGTGTTCGGCATGTCGATGGCGAACGGCGCACATATCGCCGGGCTGGCCGTGGGTCTGGCAATGGCGTTTGCCGATACTATGAATGTACGAAAACGAACGTAATTTCAGGGAACAATAATGAAGCAAACACAACGACATGACGCGATCATCGAGCTGGTAAAGAAACAGGGATACGTCAGTACTGAGGAGCTGGTGGAGCATTTCTCCGTCAGCCCGCAGACGATTCGCCGCGATCTTAACGATCTGGCCGATCAGAACATGATTTTGCGCCATCACGGTGGCGCGGCGCTGCCCTCCAGCTCGGTCAACACCCCGTGGCATGACCGTAAAGCGACACAGACGGCGGAAAAAGAGCGCATTGCCCGCAAAGTTGCCACGCAGATCCCGAACGGTTCTACGTTGTTCATTGATATCGGCACTACGCCGGAAGCGGTGGCTCACGCGCTGCTCAATCACAGCAATTTACGCATTGTGACCAACAACCTCAATGTGGCGAATACGCTGATGGCGAAAGAGGATTTTCGCATCATACTCGCCGGTGGCGAACTGCGTAGCCGCGACGGCGGTATTATGGGCGAAGCGACCCTCGACTTTATTTCTCAGTTCCGCCTGGACTTCGGCATCTTAGGGATTAGCGGTATCGATAGCGATGGCTCCCTGCTGGAGTTTGATTATCACGAAGTTCGCACCAAGCGCGCGATTATTGAGAATTCACGGCATGTGATGCTGGTGGTGGATCACTCGAAGTTTGGGCGTAACGCGATGGTGAATATGGGCAGTATCAGCATGGTGGATGCGGTGTATACCGACACGCTGCCGCCAGCTGGCGTGATGCAGGTTATTGCGGACCATCATATTCAGTTAGAGCTGTGCTAAGTTAATTCCAGGCCTGATAAGCGTAGCGTATCAGGCATTAACTAAACCCCATACCCCATCATTTTCAGCAGTTTCTGCGCATGTTGCACCGCATCCTGGCGGTGTGCGACGCCGAGCTTTTGATACAAATTGCGGATGTGCGTCTTGATGGTCGTTGCCGCGACGGCTAATTCTCCGGCGATCTGCTCGTTGCTGTAGCCCGAATAAATCAGTCCCAGAACCTGCCATTCGCGCTGGGTCAGCGGGCTGGTGCGGATAAGCTCCGGTACTTCCGGGTGAGTAAGCAGACGCTCAACGAACCCTTCATCGAAGTGGGCGAATTTATGGCGGTGATGCTGGTTAATCTCACGCAAAATACGCTGGGCGCGGTGCTGATCGAGTTCCGGTAAGGTATTGAGCTGAATCAGCTGACGCAGTTGCTGCGCCATGGCCTCACCTTCAATGACAAAGTGACTGATAAATCCGGTGCGGTTCGCCAGCTGTAGCGCGTCGAGTAACACACGCTGTGCGTCATTTTTGCGCCCTGCCTGCCAGTAGAGCTGATTAAGCAGCAGCAGGTTACGGTTCAGATCGCTCATCAGGCGCAAATTGCGCGCATTTTCATTCAACTCTTCCAGCACAATCTCAGCCGATTCAAACTCGCCCAGCAGGATCTGCGCGCGGGCGATGTTGCGCCACTGGCTTTGCAGAAAGTGGTTATTGGCGAATTCCGGTTTCGGCGTGTGGCGCAGCCAGTTGGCGGCCGAATTTTTGTCGCCCACCATTTGCCAGTAAATCACCCGTACTTTATCGGCGTTCGAGATCCAGTCACTGTGATAGTGACCGTTACCCAGCAGGTTTTCCAGGCGGTTGAGCAGGCTACGCGCATTGTCCAGATCCCCCCGGGCCAGCGAACATTGAATCAGCAGCGCCAGGCACTGTAGCTGTTGCTGCGGCTGGAATGTGGAAAGCAGTTCAATACCCGCGCGGGCAGACGCTTCCGATTCGTCCAGGCGCGCCCATGCCCACAGCAGTTGCGCGCGAATACGCACCAGGAACTCGTGCATCGGCAACTGTTCCAGATGCTGCTCTTTGATCAGCTGAAACGCTTTTTCCTGAGTCTCCCAGGCGGCCTGTAAAAAGCCCTGGGCAAACAAAATTTCGCTTTGCTGGATTAAACTCCACAACGCGTAATGCCAGACGTCATGATGGCGCGCCATTTGCTCGGTTTGCTGCATCAACGCCAGAGAACGCGTGAGATCGCCCTTACAGTGCAGGACTTCACCATGTACCGACGTGGCGACGATACGGCTATAGAACCAGGCGATGGGTAACTCATCCAGCGCCAGCTTTGCCAGGCGCTCGGCTTCGTCAGGATTGCCGTCGTTAATCGCGACCTGCGCACGCAGGGCGTTAAATTCGGCGTGCAGCGTCGGTTCCATGTCGCCTTTCATTTCCTGCTCAGCGCGTGCCAGCAGGGTATTAACCTCGCCGTAGCGGTGCTGGCTTTGCATCAGCCAGGCTTGCAGCAGAACCAGACGCGGATTTTCCAGCAGACTTTCCCACGGCAGGGCTTTCAGCGACTCTTCCAGTAATGTCAGTTCGCTGTGGTTAAACAGTCCCCACGCATGGTTAAGCAGGATATCGCGTAGCATATGCGCGTCGCCTGCCGCCAGCGCGTGGTGGATAGCTTCGCTGGGGAAACCTTGCGCCATCCAGCTTTCAGCGGCGGCGCGGTGTATTTCGGGCAGTTCGCTTGCCAGTTCCCACTGACAGCGCTGGCGTAAAAAGCTGCCAAACAGCGGGTGATAGCTGAACCACTCCCCGACGTCATCCATCCGCTGCAAGAATAATCCCTGGCGCTCAATCTCCTCCAGCCGCATCTGGCCGTTTTCTTCCCCGGTGACCCGGACGATCAGTGCGTCGTTCATTGAGCGCAGAATGGCGCTTTTCAGCAGGAAATGACGGGTGCCGAGGTCGACGCTGTCCAGCACTTCATCAACCAGATAATCGGACAGATGGCTGGCGTTGATCCCGGCGAGGCGGCGTGCGGACTGGTGTGCAGAGTGGTTGTTCTGGCGGGCGGAGAGGGCAATCAGCTGTAACGCCGTGGCCCAGCCAGCAACGTCATCGCACATCCGGCTGCTTTCTGCCGCTTCGATAGGCGAGGACAAACGTCTATCGAAAAATTGTTTGGCTTCCTGGTGGTTAAACGCCAGCTGTTGGCTGCCTATCTCCAGCAACTGATCGCGTACTCGCAGGTTGGCAATACCCAACTGCGGCAGGTTGCGCGACAGCACGACCAGCGTGAGGTTCTCAGGCTGATGACGCAGGAAGAAACGCATCGCTTCGTGAATTGCCGGATTGGAGATGAGATGATAATCATCCACTACCAGGTAGAGCGGGCGGTGCCACTCGGCCAGTTCAATAAATAGCTGCGCAAACAGTGACGTCAGGCTAGCGTATTGGCGCTTTTGCACCATCGCTTCGCTGGTAGTGCAGTGTCCACCGGTTGCCTGCTGGATAGCGGCGATCAGATAGCTGGCAAAGCGTTCTTGTTGATTATCGCCTTCATCCAGAGAGTACCAGCCTAAGTCGTTCTTCCCCGCTGCCCATTGTGAAACCAACGTCGTTTTTCCATAACCAGCAGGACTTGTTATCAGGGCAAGCCTGAAATTGTTCGCGCCGGAAAGTTTAGCCAACAGGCGCTCACGAACCACCGTATGGTCGAGTCGAACCGGACGACTTAATTTAGACGGAATCAACATAAGTTAGTCACTTCACTGTGTGAAAATGGGGAAAAATGATTTTTTTTGCGCTTCGTAATTAATAGATATAAGGTCGGCCAGATTAGTGTTTTATGCAAGCTAAGCGGACTTTTTGTGTGTCTGATTTTGCACTATGTCACAAATCTAAACATCTATTACATTAATTGCTTTAAAGAGTCACAACAGGCGTGGCGACTGGATCCGTCGGTATTTTGGCTGAGCCGAAAAATACCTCCCTTTTTATAAGGTTACTCAGTTGCTTAATGTAAAGAGCCGAATTTTGTGGCCGACTTAAAAGTTTTATGTGAATTATCTTATCCACCTTGGATATTTCAGGTTAGAAACTATTTCTCTGTTTACAGATTGTTTCCCATCGTCACCCCTCTATTTGATATTGTCGATTTATCTCTTGTTATTAATGCGCCGTCCGTTGGGCATTACAGGGGCGTTATGCCGGACTTACGCGAATTTACGGGCGATAACACCCCCTTTAAGTGGCAGCGATCACACTTTTATGCTCATCCCCGCTCCTCCTCCCTGCCTAATCCGTGCCAGGATGAGGAAGGTCAACAACGAGCCTGGCAAACTAGCGATAACGTTGTTTTATTACCTAAGGATCTGGAACCCCTATGTCACAGCCTACTTTCAACAAAGATCAATTTCAGGCTGCCCTGACGCGTCAGTGGCAGCGCTTCGGTTTACTGTCGGCTCAAGAAATGACGTCGCGCCAGTGGTGGCAGGCAGTGAGTGGGGCGTTGGCTGAGTTACTCAGCGCCCAGCCTGCGGCGAAACCGGCAAAAAATCAGCGCCATGTTAACTACATCTCGATGGAGTTTTTGATTGGCCGTCTGACCGGCAACAACTTACTCAATCTCGGCTGGTATCAGGCGGTGAGCGATGAGCTGAAAGCGCATGACGTCAACCTGACCGACCTGCTGGAAGAAGAGATCGACCCGGCGCTGGGTAATGGTGGATTGGGGCGCCTGGCGGCCTGCTTCCTTGATTCGATGGCGACAGTCGGTCAATCTGCGACGGGCTATGGTCTCAACTACCAGTACGGCCTGTTCCGTCAGTCATTTGCCGATGGGCAGCAGATGGAAGCCCCGGATGACTGGCATCGCGGCAGCTATCCGTGGTTCCGTCACAACGAGGCACTGGATGTGCAAGTAGGGATTGGCGGCAAGGTCACTAAAGAAGGGCACTGGGAGCCGGGGTTTGTTATCACCGGCCAGGCCTGGGATCTACCGGTTCTCGGCTACCGTAACGGCGTGGCGCAACCGCTGCGTCTGTGGCAGGCCAGCCACGCGCATCCGTTTAACCTGACCAAATTTAATGACGGCGATTTCCTGCGCGCAGAGCAGCAGGGCATCGACGCTGAAAAACTGACCAAAGTGCTGTACCCGAACGACAACCACACCGCGGGTAAAAAGCTGCGCCTGATGCAGCAATACTTCCAGTGCGCTTGCTCCGTAGCTGACATTCTGCGCCGCCATCATCTGGCAGGGCGTAAACTGCATGAGCTGGCTGATTTTGAGGTGATTCAGCTCAACGATACTCACCCGACCATCGCCATCCCTGAGCTACTGCGTGTGCTGATTGATGAGCACCAGATGAGCTGGGACGATGCGTGGGCTATTACCAGTAAGACCTTTGCTTATACCAACCACACTTTGATGCCAGAGGCGCTGGAGTGCTGGGACGAGAAGCTGGTGAAAGCACTACTGCCGCGCCATATGCAAATCATCAAAGAGATTAATGACCGCTTTAAGAAGCTGGTCGATAAAACCTGGCCGGGTGACGCTGAAGTTTGGGCGAAGCTGGCGGTGGTGCACAACAAACAGGTGCGTATGGCCAACATGTGCGTGGTCAGCGGCTTTGCGGTTAACGGCGTGGCGGCGCTGCACTCCGATTTGGTGGTGAAGGATCTGTTCCCGGAATATCATCAGCTCTGGCCGAACAAATTCCATAACGTCACTAACGGGATTACTCCGCGTCGCTGGATTAAGCAGTGCAACCCGGCACTTGCCGCGCTGCTGGATAAATCGCTGAAAAAAGAGTGGGCCAACGACCTCGATCAGTTGATTAACCTGGAAAAATACGCCGACGACGCGAAGTTTCGTCAGCAGTATCGTGACATCAAGCTGGCGAACAAAGTGCGTCTGGTGAAGTTTATTAAAGCGCGTACCGGTATTGAGATAACGACTAACGCTCTCTTTGATATTCAGATTAAACGCCTGCATGAGTACAAGCGTCAGCACCTCAACTTGCTGCATATTCTGGCGTTATACAAAGAAATCCGTGAGAACCCGCAGGCCGATCGCGTGCCGCGCGTATTCCTGTTTGGCGCGAAAGCCGCTCCGGGTTACTACCTGGCGAAAAATATCATCTTCGCCATTAACAAGGTTGCAGAAACCATCAATAACGACCCGCAAGTGGGCGACAAGCTGAAGGTCGTATTCCTGCCGGATTATTGTGTCTCGGCGGCGGAAATGTTGATCCCAGCGGCGGATATCTCTGAGCAAATCTCCACCGCAGGGAAAGAGGCTTCCGGCACCGGTAACATGAAGCTGGCGCTGAACGGTGCGTTAACCGTCGGTACGCTGGATGGCGCAAACGTCGAAATCGCCGAGAAGGTCGGTGACGAGAATATCTTTATCTTTGGTCATACCGTGGAAGAGGTGAAGGCGCTCAAGGCCAAAGGGTACGACCCGGTGAAATGGCGTAAGAAAGATAAAGTGCTGGATGCTGTTCTGAAAGAGCTGGAAAGCGGGAAGTATAGCGACGGCGATAAACATGCCTTCGACCAGATGCTGCACAGTATCGGCAAGCAGGGCGGTGACCCGTATCTGGTAATGGCGGACTTCGCGGCCTACGTTGAAGCCCAGAAGCAGGTTGACGTGTTGTATCGTGACCAGGAAGCCTGGACCCGGGCGGCGATTCTGAATACCGCGCGTTGCGGCATGTTCAGTTCGGATCGCTCCATCCGCGATTATCAGACTCGTATCTGGCAGGCGAAACGTTAAGGAATCGCGATGGAAAGCAAACGTCTGGATAATGCCGCGTTGGCGGCGGGGATCAGCCCCAATTACATTAATGCCCACGGTAAACCGCAGTCTATTGGCGTCGAAACCAAGCGGCGTTTGCTTGACGCTATGCATCGCTCCACCGCCACCGCTCAGGTGGCGGTGACCCCGGTGCCGAATGTCATGGTTTATACCGCTGGTAAGAAAATGCCGCTGGCAGTTGAGGGACGCGGAGAGTTTACCTGGCTGCTGACCACCGAAGAGGGCGTGCAGCACAAAGGGCATGCCGTCGGCGGTAAATCGTTCAACCTTCCGGCGAAGCTGCCGGAAGGGTATCACACGCTTACCCTCACCCAGGGGGAGTTGCGTACCCATTGCCGCATCATCGTCGCGCCGAAACGCTGCTATGAGCCGCAGGCTCTGTTAGCCGGGCAGAAGCTGTGGGGCGCATGCGTTCAGCTCTATACCCTGCGTTCAGAAAAAAACTGGGGGATTGGCGACTTTGGCGATCTCCGTGCCATGCTGGTGGATGTGGCGCAACGCGGCGGCGCGTTTATCGGCCTGAATCCGATTCACGCGCTGTATCCGGCGAACCCGGAGAGTGCCAGTCCGTACAGCCCGTCGTCACGCCGCTGGCTGAACGTTATTTATATAGATGTGAACGCAGTAGACGATTTTCGCCTGAGTAAAGAGGCGCAGGCCTGGTGGCAGAAACCCGCGACTCAGCAAGCTCTGCAACGCGCGCGTGATACCGAGTGGGTTGATTATTCTGCCGTTACCGCATTGAAGATGACAGCGCTGCGTATGGCATGGAAAAGCTTCTCTGCACGTGACGATGAGCAGATGGCGGCATTTCGCCAGTTTGTGACTCAGGAAGGGGATAGCCTGTACTGGCAGGCGGCCTTTGATGCGCTGCATGCGCATCAGGTGAAAGAGGACGCACTGCGCTGGGGCTGGCCGGTGTGGCCGCAAGCTTTCCAGTCGGTGGATTCGCCAGAGGTAAAACGCTTTTGCGAAGAGCATCGTGATGAAGTGGATTTCTACCTGTGGTTGCAGTGGCTGGCGTATACCCAGTTTGCTGATTGCTGGAAAACCAGCCAGGGCTTTGCGATGCCGATTGGATTATATCGCGATCTGGCCGTCGGCGTGGCCGAAGGCGGGGCGGAAACCTGGTGCGACCGCGAGTTGTATTGCCTGAAAGCCTCGGTTGGCGCACCGCCGGATATTCTCGGTCCGCTCGGGCAAAACTGGGGATTGCCGCCGATGGATCCGCATATCATCACGGCACGCGCTTACGAACCGTTTATCGAACTGCTGCGTGCCAATATGCAGAACTGCGGTGCGTTGCGTATCGACCATGTTATGTCGATGCTGCGTCTGTGGTGGATCCCTTACGGTGAAACTGCCGATCACGGCGCCTACGTGCATTATCCGGTCGACGATCTGCTTTCAATTCTGGCGCTGGAAAGTAAACGTCATCACTGCATGGTAATTGGTGAAGATCTGGGGACTGTGCCGGTAGAGATCGTCAGCAAGCTGCGTGACAGCGGCGTGTACTCCTACAAAGTGCTTTATTTTGAGAATGACCATGAGAAAAACTTCCGCGCGCCGAAAGCGTACCCGGAACAATCAATGGCAGTCGCGGCGACGCATGACCTTCCTACGCTTAAAGGTTATTGGGATAGCGGCGATCTGACGCTGGGTAAGGCGCTGGGTCTGTACCCGGATGAAGTCGTGCTGCGTGGGTTGTATCAGGACAGAGAACTGGCGAAACAGGGGCTGCTGGACGCGCTGCACAAATACGGGTGCCTGCCAAAACGTGCTGGTCACAAGGCGTCACTGATGTCGATGACGCCGATTCTTAATCGCGGCATGCAACGCTACATCGCTGACAGCAACAGTGCGCTGTTGGGCCTGCAACCGGAAGACTGGCTGGATATGGCTGAGCCCGTCAATATTCCGGGGACCAGCGACCAGTACAAAAACTGGCGACGTAAGCTCACCGCCACGCTGGAGCAGATGTTTGCCGATGACGGTGTGAACAAGCTTATTAAGGATTTGGATAAGCGCCGAAAAGCGGCCGCGAAGAAGAAGTAAAAAAGCCGGGGATTTCCCCGGCTTTTTTAGGGTGATAGCAGGTAGGCCGGGTAAGCGAAGCGCCACCCGGCACAGTTTTATCAGACCACCATACCCAGCAGCAGACATCCTACCAGACCGCAGACGGAGATAATGGTTTCCAGCATTGACCATGACTTGATGGTTTCACCGATGGTCAAGTTGAAGTACTCCTTGAACAACCAGAAGCCTGGATCGTTCACGTGGGAGAAAATGACGGAACCGGAACCAACCGCAATAACCATTAGCTCAGGGCTTACGCCGGTCGTTGCAATCAGCGGTGCCACAATCCCACCAGCGGTGATCGCCGCAACGGTTGCGGAGCCCAGTGCGATACGCAGTACCGCAGCGATAGACCATGCCATCAGCAGCGGAGAAACGTTTGAACCGTGCATCATTGACGCGATGTACTTGTCCACGCCGCTATCCACCAGGACCTGTTTGAAGGCACCGCCACCACCAATGATCAACAGCATCATCGCGATGATTTTGATGGAGGACACCAGCGTGTCGTTGATCTGATCCATCGAACGTCCACGGTTCAGGCCAAAAGTGAACATCGCAATCAGCACCGCGATAAGCGTTGCCATAACCGGGTCACCCAGGAATTCTGCCACCGTCAGGAAAGCGTGGCCTTTTGGCAGAATCATCTCCGCCACGGCGCGCATCGCCATCAGGATAACCGGTACCAGAGAGGTCCAGACGCTGACGCCAAAGCCAGGCATCTCTTCTTCGGTAAACGTTTTCGCGCTGTACAGACCTTCCGGGATTGGCTTATCGATGCCTTTCAGGAAGCGAGCGTACACCGGACCGGCGAGAATAACGGTCGGGATTGCCAGAATCGTACCAAACAGCAGGGTTTTACCCATATCTGCATGGAAAATGGTGGCAATAGCGGTCGGACCTGGGTGCGGCGGCAGGAAGCCGTGAGTTACGGACAGCGCAGCAGCCATCGGCACGCCAACATACAGCAGCGGGATGTTGGCAGCAGCGGCGATGGTGAACACCAGCGGCAGCATCAGCACGAAGCCGACTTCGTAGAACAGGGCAAAACCGACGGTGAAGCCGGTTAATACCACCGCCCACTGAATATGTTTTTTGCCGAATTTAGCAATCAGGGTGGTTGCGATGCGCTGTGCGCCGCCGCAGTCCGCCAGCATTTTGCCCAGCATGGCGCCAAAACCCATAATCAGGGCGAGGCTGCCAAGGGTTCCGCCGACACCGGCTTTAATCGAACCGATGACTTTATCCAGTGGCATCCCTTGCATCAATCCGACAGCAAGCGCCACCAGGACGAGAGCGATGAAACCGTTCATTTTGAAACGGATCATCAGGAGGAGTAACAAGATTACACCGATAGCAACGATGACTAATGGCATGATTTACCTGGCCTTAACTTTGTTATGGGTAACGTCAGTGTTTAGATGACAAATTCCGATTGTCCCGACCGGGAACAGAGCATTCTCAGCACCAATGCTGGTTGCCTTCAAAACTAATCAGTTTAGCTGGCTGTTATGTGTGTGTTAGGTGCTGATACGAATGATACGGGTAACATACGGCGCTTGAAAATCACCTGGGCAGGCAAAATTTAAATTATGAGAGGCTGGTCAAATTATGAGGAGGATTGTTGCAGGAAATATGCGGAGAAATGCAAGGTAGTAGGCCGGATAAAGCGATTACGCTGCCATCCCCGGCATCAATGCCCGATGGCGGCGCGGATGCGTCTTAACGGGCCTACGGAGATTCTACAGGTTGAGGCGTTAGTAGTAAGAGTGCTCGCCGCGCTGGTGTTCGGTTAAATCGCGAACGCCTTTCAGTTCAGGGAATTCAGCCAGCAGCTGCTTCTCGATACCTTCTTTCAGCGTTACATCCACCATTGAACAGCCGTTACATCCGCCGCCAAACTGCAGAATAGCGTAGCCTTCATCGGTGATTTCCATCAGAGAGACGCGACCACCGTGACCTGCCAGCTGTGGGTTGTCTGCGATTGCAGCATGTACTCCACGCGTTCCATCAGCGGCGCATCATCGGCAACTTTACGCATTTTGGCGTTTGGTGCTTTCAGGGTCAGTTGGGAGCCTAACTGGTCGGTAACGAAATCGATTTCTGCATCTTCCAGATACGGTGCGCTCAGTTCATCAACATATGCGGTCAGCAGGTCAAATTTAATGGCGGTGTCGGTTGCTTCCACGGCGTCCGGCGGACAATAAGAAACGCCGCATTCAGCGTTAGGCGTGCCGGGATTAATCACAAATACGCGGATTTGTGTCCCTTCTTCCTGATTTGCCAGCAGTTTGGCAAAGTGCGCTTGTGCAGCATCGGAAATATGGATCATAGTAATGGCCTAATAGTTGACTATTTTACTTGGTTATAATACGCCCATCATCGAGGCTCTACAAGGTTCGACACAGGCACCATACCTGGACAGTCGCCGCGCCGTTGCGTAAAAGCAGCTGCGCGATTTCCGCGACGGTACTTCCGGTAGTGACGACATCATCCACAATGACCATATGGAGTCCCTGCACCGGCAATTCAAGGCGGAAGGCGTTTTTCAGGTTACGTTTACGTAATCGGGCGCTGAGATGGTGCTGTGTGGCGGTCGCCCGAACCCGCGTGATGGCCCGGCTGTCCCAGTCGCAGCCCAGCCAGCTAGCCAGGGGACGACACAGTAAGTCGCTCTGATTAAACCCTCTGCGCCAGTGTCGGCGTTGCCAGAGCGGGACGCTGACGAGCCTGTCCGGCAGAGGAAGACCGCTGACGCGCCGGGCTTGTAATACCTCCAGCAACAACAAGCGTGAAAGAGCGGGGGCCATTTCGCCACGTCGGGAAAACTTGAGCTGGTGGATAAGCCCACTCAACGGCGGAGCATAGTCGCTGACGGTAACCAGTCGCTGCCACGGCGGTGGTTTTTGCAGACAGCGCCCGCAGGGAACGACGGTATGTGCGGCAGGGAGTCCACATTGAGGGCACCGGCTGACGTGCTGATGCGTTGCCCGTGTGCAGACTGAACAGATCCCCCAATGCCCTAACGTCAGGGGCATTCGGCATAGCCAGCACAATCCCGGTACTGTTAGCATAGAAGCATCCTTTCAGGCTAAAAGAGAACAATAACTGATGAATGACATCTGGTGGCAGACCCAGGGTTCGGGAAATTGCCATCTTGTGCTGCTGCACGGATGGGGACTGAATGCGCAAGTGTGGCATTGCATAAGCGAGGAATTGAGTTCGCATTTCACGCTGCATCTTGTCGACTTACCGGGATTTGGTCGCAGCCAGGGGTTCGGCGCAATGTCGCTGGAAGAGATGGCTGAGCGGGTAGTAAAACAGGCACCGGAGAAAGCCATCTGGCTCGGCTGGAGTCTGGGCGGGCTGGTCGCAAGCCAGGTGGCGTTAACCCATCCTGAACGTGTTCAGGCGCTGGTGACCGTGGCGTCTTCCCCTTGCTTTAGCGCGCGTGACGAGTGGCCGGGTATCAAGCCAGAAGTGCTGGCAGGTTTCCAGCAGCAGTTGAGCGAAGATTTCCAGCGTACGGTGGAACGTTTTCTGGCGTTGCAGACGATGGGCACGGACACCGCGCGTCAGGATGCGCGGGCACTGAAGAAAACAGTGCTGGCGTTACCCATGCCGAATGTCGAGGTGCTCAATGGCGGACTGGAGATCCTGAAAACGGTCGATCTGCGTGAGCCTCTGTGCGCTGTGGACATGCCTTTTCTGCGGTTGTACGGCTATCTCGATGGACTGGTTCCGCGCAAAGTGGTCCCAATGCTCGATGCCCTGTGGCCGCATAGCGAGTCGTTGATATTTGCTAAAGCGGCGCATGCACCGTTTATCTCGCATCCTGCAGAGTTCTGTGCAGCGCTGGTGGCGTTAAAAAAACGCCTATAAATCTGTTGTGTTGCCCGGTAGAGCCACGCTTACCGGGCTTGAGATTAATGGCTGCGCGTAGCCAGATCCTCAGCGGTCAGGCCGGTAATTCTGAAGATGGTCAGCGGGTCGATACCATCAGCCTGCAGGGTTGATGCAATACGTAAAGCTTCCTCTCGTTTACCTTGTTGCAAGCCCGTTTGTAACCCTTCTTGTAATCCCTCTTGTAACCCTTTCATATGACCTTCCTGAAGACCATTAAGATGCCCTTCTTGTCGTAATCTTTCGGCGATAGTCATCAACTTTTCCTTATGTTGGGGTAAACGTTCGGCGACCTCATGAAGAAACTCGGTAAAATGTGTGGTGTCCCCGACCTGCATTAGATAATTAAACAAGGCTTTCAACTGGCTGTCATTAGCGTGTCCTTTAATAATCAGGATGGCCAGTTTTTCTACCAGCCCCATCAAATCGCGTTTACGAATATGTTTTTGGATGAGTTCCAACAGCGCCATCCGGCGATGCTGCATGATCTCGTCATCGGGAACCACGGTGATATCGATCAGTGGAAACGCTGCGGTATAAAGTTGTCTGGCAGCCTTTGGGTCGTCAAATTCGTCCAGCCAGCAGAGTGAGTAGGGGTATGGGCTTGCCGCGCCATGATAAAAAAGCATGGGTATCACTAGCGGGAGTTTTTTGTGACCTGCAGCCAAATGACGATGCATGACCGCAATGGCATAACGCATCAGCCGAAATGCCATATGGGCATCGGCGGTACTCTGATGCTCAATGATGGTGTAAATATAGCCATCGCCTTCGCGGGTTTTTAATGACCACAGCACATCGGAATAGTACGCGCGCAAATCGTCCTCAATAAAGCTGCCCGATTCCAGTTGTAGCGTTTTCAGATCGCACAGTTTTTGCAAAGAGGCTGGAAGATGGAGCCGAAGAAAGTCGCGTGCGGTAGCAGGGTGGTTTAAGAACGTTTTAAAAATCGCGTCATGCGGCGTAGCAGTCGTGTCAGTATTCATGGCGATCCGTCACCTGAGAAACAAGATGACGAGACTCTACTTCCCTGGTCGCCAGTAATCATCCACGAGTTGATAACGATGCGCGCCAGGCTGGAGGATAGATCTGCTTTGCTGAAACAGAGACATCTTTGTGGAATCCATTACGCAAAAAGCCGGATATCAGCATAAACGCTTTATCCGGCCAGGACGTTTGCAGTCATTTTTAGATCGGAAGCGTAGCGCCATCCGGCATCGAACTAGCGCAAAGCCCACCACTCGCGCAGGCAGGCTTTACCTTCCGGGCAGCTCTTGCAGCTTCCGGAAAGACACCCGTCGGCATCTTCCTGAATCCGCACCGCTTTGCCCATCTTTTCTAACTGATTCAGCATGGCGTCAATCATGGGCTGCGGGGTGTGCAGCGTGTGGCTAATTTGAGTTGCCTCCATGCGTCCCCGCAAAGCCAATAAATCACGAACCTGAATAAGCGATGCCATTGTCGATAACCTCAGTGGCAGTCGCCAGTGGTGCTGGAACAGCAGGAGCTTGCCGTCCTGTTGGTCGCCAGCAGTGCGAGATCCACGCGACTGCGAGCTCGACGCAGCAGGCCCAGCAATACAATGTTAAACAGGATGACAGCTAAAATGCACACCAGGCTGTAGGTCGGGTGCTCTTTGTAGCTGACCGCCTGATAAAACAGCGTCGACAGAGAGTAGGCGATGTTCAGGCCCCACAGAATCGAGAAGCCCATCCAGCCACGGCTGGATTCACGTGCAATAGCGCCCATTACCGAAATACACGGCACATACAGCAGCACGAAAATCAGGTAGCTGTAAGCGGCGGCAGCGCTGCCAAATTTTTCGCCCATCACACCCATTGCACCCGTAGCCATTTCACCGTCGCCCTTGCTGGCTTCAATAGGGTTAGCCAGTACGCTCAGGCTGAAGGTGTCTTTCAGGCTTTGCCAGGTCTCATCTACCGCGCCGAGCAGCTCGTCACCGAGGTGGAAATCTGCCGGGTTGAACTCTTCTTCCTGAATGTTTTCTGCGGTATAGAGCGTGTTCAGCGTACCGACAACCACTTCTTTCGCCATCGCGCCGGTGAACAGACCTACGGTTGCCTGCCAGTTATCTTCGTGAACGCCAATCGGCTTGAAGACCGGCGTGATTACGCGGCTGACGGAAGCCAGAGCAGAGTCGTTGATGTTGTCGACGATTTTTCCGCTCAGCGAGAAACTGTTAAACGCGCTGAGGAAAATGCTGACGATGATGATGACTTTACCCGCACGCAGAACGAAGCCTTTCAGGCGTTGCCAGGTCTGAATAATCAGACTCTTAATGTGCGGCACGTGGTACACCGGCAGCTCCATCACGAACGGCGTTGCTTCGCCACGCATGATGGTGTGTTTGAGCATCAGACCGGTCAATACCGCCATAACGATACCCAGTACGTACAGTGAGAAGACCGCCAGCGCACCGTTCTGACCAAAGAACGCTGCGGCAAAGACGGCGAAAATCGCCAGGCGAGCGCCACAGGACATAAACGGCACCATCATGATGGTCATCAGACGTTCACGCGGGGCGTCCAGCGTACGTGCGCCCATCACTGACGGTACGTTACAGCCAAAGCCGACGATCAGCGGGACAAACGATTTGCCCGGCAGTCCCAGCGCCTGCATCAGACGGTCCATTACAAACGCGGCGCGCGCCATGTAACCGGAGTCTTCAAGGAAGGAGAGGAACAGGTACATCATGCCGATTTGCGGTACCAGTGGCAGCACGGTGTTAATCCCGCCGCCAAGACCTTGCGCCAAAAAGATCGTGAGCCAGTCCGGGAAGTGCAGCGAGTAGCCAATCCACTGAATACCATGGATAAAGAGCGCTACGGAGCCGACGTCAAACAACGGTTGCAGCGCGCCGCCAATGTTGATGGCGAGCAGGAACATCAGGTACATCACGAACAGGAAAATCGGCAGCCCGAGGAAGCGGTTGAGGACGATTTTATCTACTGCGGTGGTGAAGCGGCTCGGCTCTGCCGTTAGGGTATTGCTGACGGTATCGCAGATAGCGGCAATGCACTGATAGCGCGCATCGGCGATATGCAGTGCCGGATCGTCCATTGTCTCGCTCAGACGTGCAATGGCGGCATCAAGGTTTTGCGCGGCATCACCCGCGTAGGCCCGGCTGTAGATATCGCCTTCCAGCATCTGCAGGCCTAGCCAGCGACGCTGTTTTAACGGCATATCTTTGGCCATCGCATCGGCGAGGGAATCCGCTTCCTGCAGCAGCGGCTGGGCATAATGAACCAGCTCGACGGTGTCGTTTTCTTTGTAGCGATCGATCGCCAGTTTCAGCGCTTCAATGCCGCGGGCGCGGGTGGATACCAGCGGAACCACCGGGCAGCCAAGGCGAGCGGAGAGGGCATCGATATCAATACGGATTTGCTGCTTCTCGGCAATATCCAGCATATTCAACGCGACGATGCAGGGGATGCCCAGCTCAAGCAGTTGCAACGTCAGGTAGAGGTTGCGTTCAAGGTTTGAAGCATCGACCACGTTGATCAAGAGATCCGCGTCGCCGCTTAAAATGTAGTGACAGGCGATCTGCTCATCGAGAGAGGTCTGGGATGAGATTGTCGTCAGAGAATAGGTGCCGGGTAAATCAACCAGCGTGACCTGGTGGTCCGTCGTTGCGAAATGACCTTCTTTACGCTCAACGGTAACGCCAGCCCAGTTGCCTACACGCTGGCGTGCGCCGGTAAGCTGGTTGAATAAAGTAGTCTTGCCGGAATTAGGATTGCCAATTAAACCAATGGTTAGTTTTTTCATTTTTATAGACTCACTGTATTAACAGGAAACCGCTTCCACTTCTAATAACGCCAGATCTTTCTTACGCAATACCAGACTTACGCGACGCGTTTCGATATGGATAGGATCGCCGAGTGGGGCGACGCGTACCACGTTGAAAGAGGAGCCGGGTAGCATGCCAAGTGACAACAGTTTCTGACGATAAGCCGGGCTGATTTCACGGGCAAAACCGGTAATTTTCCACGCACTGTCAGGAGTGAATTGCATAGGGACCTACTTATATCTCGCTAACTGGATGATTACCTCATGGGGCGGCAAGGCGGCATGAGGCCAGATGATTAGCCAACGTAAGGAAAGAGTAAATAATCAACAGATCAATGATAATGAGAATGGTTTCTATCATCAATAGAATAAATGTGACGGAATGTACAATTGGATAATAATTTGCGCCAATTTTGATATTCCTCAATATTTATTCTGGTTGGGAACGAATGATTCGCGGAAATAATTAGTGAAGATCTTAATGTTTAATTAAGGTTTCATCTGTTAATGAAGTGATAAATATATGGCGGTAGAAAGCGGGAAATAGACTAAATATGCCGGATGGCGACGCTCACGCGTGTTATCCGGCTTACAAATTAATTGCGACAAGTTAGCCGGATAAGGAGGTTATCCCCCCATCCGGCAAAAAAGTCACACTAGCGTTTTTTACCCATTGCCGCCGCCAGCGCATCCATCATGGCGCTGTTACCCGCAGGCTGTGCGTCACGACCACGAGGTTTCGCGGCTTTTGGCGCCGGGCGATTGCTTTGAGTGCGATCGTTATTCCCGCCGCCGCGACGCGCATTGGTTTCACCCGGCTGCTCGTCCAGACGCATGGTCAGTGCGATACGCTTACGTTGTAGGTCAACTTCCAGCACTTTCACTTTCACAATGTCGCCCGCTTTCACCACGGTGTGTGGATCTTCGACGAACTTATTCGACAATGAAGAGATATGCACCAGACCATCCTGATGAACGCCAATATCAACAAACGCGCCGAAGTTCGTGACGTTAGTGACTACCCCTTCCAGAATCATTCCCGGCAGCAGATCGTTCATGGTTTCTACGCCATCAGCAAACTGCGCGGTTTTAAATTCAGGACGCGGGTCGCGGCCCGGTTTTTCCAGCTCTTTGATGATGTCGGTGACGGTCGGCACCCCGAAGCGTTCGTCGGTAAAATCGGCTGCTTTCAGATTGCGTAGTTCGTTGCTGTTGCCCATCAGGTCACGCAGCGATTGCTCGGTTGCGGCCAGAATGCGTTCCACAATCGGATAAGCTTCCGGGTGAACGGTAGATGCATCCAGTGGGTTATCGCCATGGTTGATACGCAGGAAGCCCGCGCATTGTTCAAAGGCTTTTGGCCCCAGGCGGCTAACTTTTAGCAGTTGCTGACGGTTCTGAAACTGACCGTTCTCATCGCGCCAGGCGACGATATTTTGCGCCATCATGCGCGTCAGGCCAGCAACGCGGGTCAGCAGCGGCACGGAAGCGGTATTCAGATCGACGCCGACGGCGTTCACGCAGTCTTCCACCACCGCATCCAGCTTGCGCGCCAGTTGCGTCTGGCTAACATCGTGCTGATACTGGCCCACGCCGATAGATTTCGGATCGATTTTCACCAGCTCCGCCAACGGATCCTGCAAACGACGGGCGATAGACACCGCGCCACGCAGCGAAACATCGAGATCCGGGAACTCCAGCGCCGCCAGCTCGGAAGCAGAGTAAACCGATGCCCCGGCTTCGCTGACGATCACCTTCTGCGCGGTCACTTTCGGGAATTGTTTCTGCACGTCGAGGAAGAAACGCTCGGTTTCGCGCGACGCCGTACCGTTACCAATCGCGACCAGCTCAACGTTGTATTTTTCACACAACGCCGCCACGGCAACGGCGGCTTTGGCTGCCTGGCCGGTATGCGGATAAATAGTGTCGGTCGCGACCAGCTTGCCGGTACCGTCAACCACCGCCACTTTTACACCGGTACGCAGACCCGGATCGAGACCCATTGTGGCGCGCAGCCCGGCCGGGGCGGCCATCAGCAGGTCATGCAGGTTACGGGCAAAGACGTTGATTGCTTCATCTTCCGCACGTTCACGCACGGTACCCATCAGCTCAGTTTCAAGGTGCATCAGCACTTTGATGCGCCACGTCCAGCTAACAACGCCTTTACGCCAGCTGTCAGCGGGGGCGTTGTTCAGGCGCAGTCCCAGGTGATCCTGGATAATCTGCTCGCCGTGGCTCTCTTTTGGCGGCTCATCGAATTGCGGATCGGCATTTAGTGAAAGCTGCAACACGCCTTCGTTACGACCACGGAACATGGCCAGCGCACGGTGGGATGGAACGGTAGAAATAGGTTCGTGGTGATCGAAGTAATCGCGGAACTTAGCGCCTTCCTCTTCTTTCCCACTAACCACGGCGGCAACCAGATGGGCGTTTTTCCACAAATAATCACGCACTTTTGCCAGCAGCGCAGCGTCTTCGGCGAAGCGCTCCATCAGAATGTAGCGTGCGCCATCGAGGGCGGCTTTGGTATCGGCCACGCCGTTTTCGGCGTTGAGATATTTTGCAGCTTCGGTTTCCGGGTCATGGGACGGTTCGTTCCACAGCAGATCTGCCAGCGGCTCCAGTCCGGCCTCAATGGCTATCTGCCCACGAGTGCGGCGCTTAGGTTTGTACGGCAGATAGAGATCTTCGAGTTCGGTCTTACTTAACGTGCCGTTGATCGCGTTCGCCAAATCGTCGGTCAGTTTGCCTTGCTCGCCGATAGATTTCAGGATTGCCTGACGGCGGTCTTCCAGTTCACGCAGATATCCCAGACGGGTCTCCAGATTACGCAGTTGCGTATCGTCCAGACCGCCGGTGATTTCCTTACGATAACGTGCGATAAACGGCACGGTGTTCCCTTCGTCAAGCAGGCGAACGGCAGCTTCTACCTGTTCAGCACGAGCCTGAATTTCACCTGCGATAATGCGGCAGAAAGAATCATTCATCATGGATAGCTTCGTCTATAGGATAAAAAATCAGGGGATAGTTATACGGATTGACTGGCAAAAATGCCAGTCATCTACCGGGGCTTCGGATTGTTCCGGTCTCACTTAACATATTCAATTTCGTTCACGTACCAGCTGGCTTCACCACCAGGGGTGTTGACTATCGCGAGATCGCCGACCTCTTTTTTCAGCAGCGCCCGCGCCATCGGTGAGTCGATAGAAATGTAATCTTTACGACCGAAGATCTCATCGTAGCCGACAATACGGAATTTACGGATGTCGCCATCGTCATTTTCAATCTCGACCCACGCGCCAAAGAAGACTTTGCCCTCTTGCTGCGGGGAGTAATCGACGATTTTCAAATTCTCCATGCACTTGGTCAAATAACGGACACGGCGGTCGATCTCACGCAGACGCTTTTTATTATACTGGTAGTCGGCATTTTCGCTGCGGTCACCCAGACTTGCGGCCCAGGTAACCTTTTTAGTGACTTCCGGGCGCTCTTCACGCCAGAGGTAATTCAGCTCTTGTTTGAGTTTTTCATACCCTTCGCGGGTTATCAGGGGCGTTTTCATCTTATTGTTTTACCTTCGACTCTGTGATGATGCGCACAATTAGTATTACGCGAGCATATCAACAGAATAAATAATGTATTGCGAGAAACATTGTATACTTAAGCTGCTGTTTAATATGCTTTGTAACAATTTAGCCTGGAATTCATACCAGAATTCGCTGGTGACTCACGTTAGCTTTCTTAAGAATATACACTTAATTGTTGCGAACCTTTGGGAGTAATAACAATGCAAGAGAACTATAAGATTCTGGTGGTCGATGACGACATGCGCTTGCGTGCGCTTCTGGAGCGTTATCTGACCGAGCAGGGCTTCCAGGTTCGAAGCGTCGCTAACGCTGAGCAGATGGATCGTCTGCTGACCCGTGAGTCCTTTCACCTGATGGTGCTGGATTTAATGCTGCCGGGAGAAGATGGCCTGTCTATTTGCCGTCGCCTGCGCAGTCAAAGCAACCCGATGCCGATCATTATGGTCACGGCGAAGGGTGAAGAAGTCGATCGTATCGTTGGACTGGAAATTGGCGCTGACGATTACATTCCGAAACCGTTTAACCCGCGAGAACTGCTGGCACGTATTCGCGCTGTACTGCGTCGTCAGGCGAACGAACTGCCGGGCGCGCCTTCTCAGGAAGAAGCGGTCATTGCTTTTGGTAAGTTTAAACTGAACCTCGGTACGCGTGAAATGTTCCGTGAAGATGAGCCAATGCCGCTCACCAGCGGGGAATTTGCGGTACTGAAAGCGCTGGTAAGCCACCCGCGCGAGCCGCTGTCCCGCGATAAGCTGATGAACCTGGCCCGTGGTCGTGAATATTCGGCGATGGAGCGTTCTATCGATGTCCAGATTTCTCGTCTGCGCCGTATGGTGGAAGAGGACCCGGCGCATCCGCGCTACATTCAGACCGTGTGGGGTCTCGGCTACGTCTTTGTTCCGGACGGTTCTAAAGCATGAGGCGAATGCGCTTCTCGCCACGAAGTTCGTTTGCCCGCACGTTATTGCTCATCGTCACCTTGCTGTTTGCCAGCCTGGTGACGACTTACCTGGTAGTGCTGAACTTCGCGATACTGCCGAGCCTCCAGCAGTTTAATAAGGTCCTGGCCTACGAAGTTCGTATGCTGATGACCGATAAACTGCAGCTGGAGGACGGTACGCAACTGGTGGTGCCGCCCGCATTCCGCCGGGAAATTTATCGTGAGCTGGGTATTTCCCTCTATTCCAACGAGGCCGCTGAAGAAGCTGGACTGCGTTGGGCGCAACACTATGAATTCTTAAGCCATCAGATGGCGCAGCAGCTGGGCGGTCCGACGGAAGTCCGCGTTGAGGTGAACAAAAGCTCGCCGGTCGTATGGCTGAAAACCTGGCTGTCGCCCAATATCTGGGTACGCGTGCCGCTGACGGAGATCCATCAGGGCGATTTCTCACCGCTGTTCCGCTACACGCTGGCGATTATGCTGTTGGCTATCGGTGGCGCGTGGCTGTTTATCCGTATCCAGAACCGACCGTTGGTGGATCTTGAACATGCGGCGCTGCAGGTGGGGAAAGGTATCATTCCGCCGCCGCTGCGTGAGTATGGCGCTTCAGAGGTGCGCTCCGTTACCCGAGCCTTTAACCATATGGCCGCGGGTGTGAAGCAACTGGCCGATGACCGTACGCTGTTAATGGCGGGCGTGAGCCACGATTTACGTACTCCGCTGACACGTATTCGTCTGGCGACCGAAATGATGGGCGAAGAGGATGGTTATCTCGCGGAATCCATCAATAAGGACATCGAAGAGTGTAATGCCATTATCGAGCAGTTCATCGATTATCTGCGTACCGGTCAGGAGATGCCGATGGAGATGGCGGATCTGAACTCGGTGTTAGGCGAAGTGGTCGCAGCGGAAAGCGGCTATGAACGTGAAATCGAAACTGCGCTGCTGCCGGGCAGCATTCAGGTGAAAATGCACCCGCTGTCGATCAAGCGTGCGGTTGCCAATATGGTGGTTAACGCCGCCCGTTACGGCAACGGCTGGATTAAGGTCAGCAGCGGTACGGAGACGCATCGCGCCTGGTTCCAGGTAGAAGATGATGGTCCGGGCATCAAGCCGGAGCAGCGTAAACACCTGTTCCAGCCGTTTGTCCGCGGCGACAGCGCGCGTAGTACCAGCGGCACGGGCCTGGGTCTGGCGATTGTGCAGCGTATTATCGATAACCATAACGGTATGCTGGAAATTGGCACCAGTGAACGAGGCGGGTTGTCGATCCGCGCCTGGCTTCCGGTTCCCTTCACTCGCGCGCAGGGCATCACGAAAGACGCATAAGAAAGGGAGGCGAAATGCCTCCCTTTTTGTTGCTGTAGGTCGGATAAGGCGAAACCGCCATCCGGCACTCTTTGTTACAGCTTCGGTCCGGCGCTAACCAGCGCTTCACCCGCAGGGGTATCGGTGTATTTCTCGAAGTTCTCGATAAACAGTTTCGCCAGCGCGTTGGCTTTTTCCTGCCACTGCTCCGGAGAAGCATAGGTATTACGCGGATCGAGAATGCGAGTATCTACGCCCGGCAGCTCGGTTGGGATAGCCAGGTCAAACATCGGCAGACGGAACGTTTCTGCGTCATCCAGCGAACCGTTCAGGATAGCGTCGATAATCGCGCGAGTATCTTTGATAGAGATACGCTTGCCGGTACCGTTCCAGCCGGTGTTAACCAGATATGCCTGCGCACCTGCCGCCTGCATACGTTTCACCAGTACTTCTGCGTACTGCGTTGGGTGCAGTGACAGGAATGCTGCGCCAAAGCAGGCTGAGAAGGTTGGGGTTGGTTCGGTGACGCCACGTTCGGTACCGGCCAGTTTGGCGGTGAAGCCAGACAGGAAGTGGTACTGGGTTTGGTCTGCCGTCAGACGAGAGACCGGCGGCAGCACGCCAAACGCGTCGGCGGTCAGGAAGATCACTTTGGTGGCGTGACCCGCTTTTGACACCGGCTTAACGATGTTATCGATGTGATAAATCGGGTAGGACACGCGGGTGTTTTCGGTTTTGGAACCGTCGTCGAAGTCGATGGAACCATCTGCGCGCACGGTGACGTTTTCCAGCAGCGCGTCACGACGGATTGCGTTGTAGATTTCCGGCTCGGCATCTTTAGACAGTTTGATGGTCTTCGCGTAGCAACCGCCTTCAAAGTTAAACACGCCGTCGTCATCCCAGCCGTGTTCGTCATCGCCAATCAGGCGGCGTTTCGGATCGGTGGACAGCGTTGTTTTACCTGTACCGGACAGGCCAAAGAAGACTGCCACATCACCTTTTTCCCCGACGTTTGCCGAGCAGTGCATGGAGGCAATGCCTTTCAGCGGCAGCAGGTAGTTCATTACGGAGAACATACCTTTCTTCATTTCGCCGCCGTACCAGGTGCCACCAATCAACTGGATACGCTCAGTCAGGTTGAAAGCCACGAAGTTTTCGGAGTTCAGACCCTGCTCTTTCCACTGCGGGTTAGTGCATTTAGCGCCGTTCATCACGATGAAATCAGGTTTGAAATCAACCAGCTCTTCGTCGCTTGGGCGGATGAACATATTTTTAACAAAATGCGCCTGCCAGGCTACTTCGGTAATGAAGCGTACGGAAAGGCGGGTATCGGCGTTAGCGCCGCAGAATGCATCAATGATAAACAGACGCTTGCCGGAAAGCTGCTGGGTGACTAATCCTTTCAGATGCTGCCAGGTTTCCGGGGAGAGCGGTTTGTTGTCGTTCTTACCTTTACCTTTGTCGGACCACCAGAGCGTGTCGCGCGTGGTGTCGTCACGGACAATATACTTATCCTTTGGCGAACGTCCGGTAAAGATACCGGTATCAACGGCAACGGCGCCCAGGTTTGTTAACACGCCACGCTCATAACCTTCCAGGTTTGGATCAAGTTCCTCCTGGAAAAGCGTGTCGTAGTCTGGATTGTAAACGATATCCTGAACGTCATTGATACCATAAGCCTTGAGATCTTGCGGGGTTAAACTGTTGTTCACACGCATTTCACTGCTCCTTAGCCAATATGTATTACCTGGAATAGTAAGGTTTTTTAGGGATTGCTAACCGCGACAAGGCTCATAGATTTACGCATCCGGGAAAATCACGGATAACCGAATGCGCTGCGACTCCTGTCACAAAGAGGCGGATATTATGGCAGGAAACCCTTTTTTGTTGTGGAAAATGTTCTTAAAACGTTAATAGAGAGTGTTTTTGGCGGGAAACTTGTGAGTGTAATCGCATTCACGTAAGAAAATAACGTAACTCATACATAAACAATATCGATTCACTTCCCGCCGCAGTGGTCCGGGATCGGCCTATCAATGCTCAAAATTGTGAAGTTGATGCGATAATTACCTTTTCTCTTCATTCTGGGTGACGACATGGATAGTGTTGAACTTTCACGTACTACTCGCTGGGGCATGATATCTATCGGCCTGTTACAGGGGATATTGTGCTACCTGCTGATGACATATCTGGTGCCGCATAATGACGGCTGGCTGTTCTATGGCATGCCCGCGACAATTGCTCTCTCATCGGCGCTTTTACTCACTGTTGTCTCTTTCAAACAACGTGCGCTGTGGTACTGGATGGCGCTGATCTTTGTTGTCGTGCTGGCGATGAGCGTCTGGCTAAAGTGGCAAGTCGAGGACAGCGATAAGTGGCGGCAAAATGATATTTTTATGTTGTACGGCTGGCGCTTACTGCTGATGGCGATGCTGGCATTGCCATGGATTCAGTACTCGCTCCACGCATCCCGCCAGCAGGCCCGCTATGCGCAGTTTTATACGAGTTTGTGGCTTAATGCGCTGACGTTACTGATTGTCTTTGTCGCCAACGGTCTGTTCTGGATGGTGCTCCTGCTATGGAGCGAGATGTTTAAGCTCGTTGGTATTACCTTCTTCGACACGCTTTTCTTTGATACCGACTGGTTTGGCTACGTGGCCTTTGGCCTGGTTACCGCACTGGCGGTGGTACTGACCCGCACGCAGTCGCGTCTGGTTGCGGCGGTCCAAAAGTTACTGACTTTGATCGCCACCGGTCTGTTACCCCTGGTCGCGCTGCTGGCGCTGATGTTTGTGCTGACCTTGCCCTTCACCGGCCTGGAGACTATCTCGCAGCGGGTGTCTGCGGCCGGGTTGATGTCAACGCTGGCGCTGCTCCTGCTGCTGTTGATAGCTATCGTTCGCGAGCCGCAGAAAGAGGCGCTCCCCTATCCAGCCGCGTTACGCTACCTGATCAAATGCGCCCTGGTTGTCGCGCCCATCTATATGCTGATTGCCGGTTGGTCACTGTGGGTGCGAATTCAACAGTACGGTTGGACGCCCGAGCGTTTATATGGCGTGCTGGTGGTCTGCGTGCTGCTGCTCTGGTCGTTTGGCTATCTGGCGAGTATTTTACGCCGTGGGCGCAATCCGCTTGAGCTTCAGGGGAAGGTGATTCTTTGCGTGTCGTTGCTGGCGTTGGGGCTGTTGATTTTGCTGTCGTCGCCGGTTATTGATGCCTGGCGCATCAGCGTCAACAGCCATATGGGGCGGTATCACAGTGGCAAAATTAAGCCGGATCAGGTCAGCCTGTATATGTTGGGTAATAGCGGAAAACCGGGACGTGCGGCGTTGGAGGCATTACAAAAAGATGCGGCGTTTAACCAAGACAGTAAGCGCCGGCGCGACTTAAATTCTCTGCTGCAAGGACGTCGCGATCCCATTCAGAACCTGACTACCACTCAACTAGCGCCGAAAGTGATGATCGCTCCGGGTAGCAGGCAACCCGATGAGAACTTCTGGGCGTTTGTCAAAGGGCAGAGCTACCGCATTACATCCTGCGTTGAGCAGGATGCATGCGTCCTGGTCGATCAGGACCTCAATGCTGATGGTAAGCCTGAGCAGGTGCTGTATGCTTTTGGCGATGGTGAGAGTCTGGTCTTTGCCAGGAAAGAGGATAAATGGGAACTCATCGCATCAGGTCAGCTACCTGCAGGATTCAATAAGGATAAACTGCTGCAGGCGGTGGCGAATCATCAACTGAATTCAGCCCCCAGAGTTTGGCGTGATATCACCATTGATGGCACCCGATTGCCGATGAATTATTACAACGAGTGAGCGTGTTGCGGATAGCGTTTTGATGGATGGCGGTGCGAACGCCTATCCGGTCGACGATTGTGGGCCGGATAGGCAGTAGTGATTAATGTACCTGCGGGTCCGCCGGGGAAGCGTTGCTGCGGATCTCAGCAATGTCCAGGGCGTTAAACAGATAGTGGCTCCCGCAGTAATCGCAGTGCATATCGATCTCGCCTTCTTCCGCCAGAATGCTGTCCACTTCTTCGTCCGGCAGCGTTTTCAGTGCGCCAGCGCAGCGTTCGCGTGAACAGGTGCATTTGAACTCAACGTCCTGCGGATCGTAGAGAGTAACCTCTTCTTCGTGGTACAAGCGCCACAGCACGTCGTTGGCCGGGAGCGTTAACAGCTCTTCAGTTTTGATGGTTTCGGTCAGGGCTGTCAGGTGATCGAAATCATCTGCCTGCGCGTTTTGCGCCGGCATTACCTGCAGAAGCATCCCGCCAGCAGCGGGTTTGCCATCGACGTCGCCAGTACGGATAAACAGACGTGTCGGCAGCTGTTCAGAACGCATGAAGTAATCTTCCAGACAGGCGGCCAGCGTGTCGCCTTCCAGACCAACCACGCCCTGATAGCGCTCGCCTTCTTCTGGGGTAATGGTGATCACCAGATAGCCGTTGCCTACCAGCGTTTTAAGATCAGCGCCTTCAGGGATATCGCCCTGCATACGGGCCACGCCGCGCATCTGCTGATTGTTGTTGCCGTTAATGACGGCCAGGCTCAGCGGACCATCGCCCTGCAGCTGTACGGTGATATCACCGGCAAACTTCAGCGTGGCGGTGAGCAGGCTGGTGGCGACCAGCAGTTCAGCCAGCACGTTCTTGACCGGCTGCGGGTAAGTATGATTTTCGAGGATCTGTTGCAGGGTTTCCGAAACGGTCACCAGCTCGCCGCGCACGGCAAAGTTTTCAAACAGATAACGATGTAATTGGTCATGTTGCGGCATAATCATCTCTCTTGCAGGTGACAGTCACTCGCTGTCGCCATGTTTAAATCGTAACAGGTCGCGGCGCTCTTTCTTGTCCGGTCGCCTGTCCGGGTGCGGCATGGTTAACGCGTTAAGTTTACGCGCCAGCGCCACTTTTTCGCGTTTTTCTACGCTTTCCGTGGTTTCTTCATACAGCGTAACGGCTTCCGTGGCCGGGCGACGCTGCTCGGTAATAGCCTTGATAATGACCGTTCGCTCGTCATTTCCCTGGCGCAGGGTGAGGGTGGCGTTCAGCTCGACAATCTTGCTCGGTTTGCTGCGCTGGCCGTTGTAATGCACCTTACCGCCTTCAACCATTTCGCGGGCTAGCGCACGCGTTTTGTAAAAGCGTGCAGCCCACAGCCATTTATCCAGCCTGACTTCAGCAGAGGGCTTTTCTTTCATGGCGTCTCCTTCACATCAGTGAGGGGATCAGTCGGCGGTAGTCATTCAGTGACGGATGGCGTGCGTACTGTTTTTCCGCGATGCCTGAGTCGGGATTGGTTACGCCGAGGCAGTAACGAATACCGTACAGAGCAGCGGCGTCGAGAATGGGTTCGCTGTCGTCAATAAACAGCGTCTTCTCTGCACTCATTCCCGTTTCTTCAGCCACAGCGTGCCATAACCGCTGATCCTCTTTGGGATAACCAAATGTGTGGGTGGAAAGTAATAAATCAAGGTGTGAGGCCAGACCGGTATGCTCCAGCTTCACCGCCAGGTTATGGGGATGCGCGTTGGTGAGCAAAATACGGCGCTTGCCGCTGGCTTTTAAGGCATCAAGAAACGGTACAGTATCTTCACGCAAAACGGCGCGCGGTCCCTGTTCCGTTGTCATGGCGCAAATATCAAGATCCAGGCATTCGCTCCAGTAATCCAGGCAGTACCAGTTTAGCGTATGCTGCACGGCATGATACTGCTGACGAATATAGTCCTGGGCTTCCTGGGGAGAGATACCCTGTTTCGCGCCATAGGTTTCCGGCACCAGTTTTTGCCAGAAATAGTTATCGAATGCCAGGTCGAGCAGCGTGCCGTCCATATCTAACAACACGGTATCGACATCCTGCCAGGCAATATTGATCTGCATGGAAACTCCCCAGAAGAAAACATGATGCGCGACAGGGTAGCATATCCTGTCGCGCGAGCGTGTTATCGAATCAGGCTTTCCGGGTTGTCAATCAGCGTTGGATTCAGGCAACTTTCGTAGTAGCTCTGAATTTCCGTGATGCGGGAGCGGTGACGCTGGTAGCGTCTGAAAGCCTGTATGCTGTTGTAGACAGCGCATCCGAGCATGGAGAACATCAGCAGCGTCGTGCCAAGGTAGCGCCATAATCCTGAACGATCCGGGATACGGTGCAGGCCAATGTGCTGGGTGCCATTGGCGTCGGTCGAAATATTGGTGACGATCCCCTCCGCGCGAAACGGCGTCTGCATCAGCATCTGCGCCAGACGCTGGAAGGCGTTCCACTGTTCTTGTGGGGGATAGTCATATAGCGAGGTTGTCGGCCACGGCTGATCGACCAGATCGCTGCCTTCGTCGCTGATAATCAGGAAACCGCCAGGGGCTGGGCTATTCAGCGTCTGGGCCGCTCGCGCAGTCTCGCGTGAAATAAACGGCGCCGTAGAGGTATTCACCAGATTATCCAACGACTCCGCGCTTACCGGACGCAGCAGCACGTTCACGCCATCCAGTTTGCCTGCGTTCGCCCGTTTCACCAGCGCCGTCCAGTCTTTACTGTTACCAAGGTTAACCAGTGCATTTTTTAAACGTACACATTCATCTTTGGCCGCGCACAGATCGGCCGTTTTCAGGACAATCTCGCCAAAATCGTCCAGTAACACCATTCCGGATTTTTGAATTGCCGAGCGTAACGATGCGCTGACGCGAGAGTCATCATCCGCTTTGGGGTGCAGTTGGCGGTTCACCGCCTGCGTGAGCGCGGTGGCTTTATTCACCAGATCGGACTCAGGCAGCGGTAATGCGCGCGCGTCATTCCAGATAATTTGCGTGCAATCGAAAGGCATAAACGGCGCGGAAGGCTGCGCATTCCAGCTCCCTTGGGTATGAATGTTACACATACCCGTACCGCTCAGATGCAGCGTGTCACCCACGCGAACGCCCGCGTTTTCAAGCTGTTTAACGCTGGTGGCTTCGATAGTTTGTGCGCCCTTCATCCAGGAAAGCGTAAGCTTTATCGGCATATCCAGCGGGATCCAAAACAGCAGCATCAGTAGCACCAGCAACGAGCCGCCCGCGATGACGGCGTTGCGCAGCCAGTGCTGTAACGGGAAGTTTTTGACTTCGTCATGCAGCGATAAAAAACGTCCCTGGCGAACAACGTGGCGATCGAGATAAATATCAATATCCGTTTGCTGGCCAAGATCTTGTGCGATGTAAGGCTGCCAGTGCGGTGGATAAATCAGATCAATAATACCTAGCGAGATATTATTAATTTGCTCCTGGTCGTTTTCGCCAAACAGCCCCCAGCGACGCGGCGTACCGCGCAGACAATGAATTTCCCGCAGGGCGGTTTTAGACGGTGGGGCAAACAGCCCCCACAGACCCGCAGCCAGTAGCAGCACCGCGCCACCAACTGTCCACGGAACAAACGTATCCGGGATTATCAAACAGAAAAAGAACAGCAGGAACGATGCGGCAATCAGTAACGCCTCGCGCAATCCCGATGGGCGGCTAAGCGCATATTCTTCATGGGTTTCCTGGCGAATATTCAGCAGTTCAATCTGCTCGCTTTCTTCACCGCGAATAGACGCCTGGGTAGAGGCGGTGTGCTGTAACGCATAGCCACGCGCTTCCTGCATATATTCCTGCAGCGTATGGCCGTTCAGGGAGATAACCAGCGGTATCGTATTGGTGTGGATTAGCTCAACGCTGTTTTCGTCATTGATGTATTGTTCCCAGAAAGGGGGAAGATGTACCTCAACGGAATCAAGATAGTAACGCCATTTGTTAGGATCGTCGGTAGTAATGCCGTAACGTGTAATCGCGTGCGTAAGCACGATGACGCTATTACTTTGGGCATTCAGCGTTAATGACACCGGCGCGGAGCTGGCGCCCGTTGGACCAGGTACCTGCTGAATTTGACTAAGGCTTTCGAGATAGTTTTCGACTGCACTGCGCTCTTCAGGCGTGAGTTTACGCTTCGAGGCGTCTGAGAAGACGTTGCTCAAGGGTAAATTTTTCCGTCTGGATTTCGTTCTGAGTAGCCATCCTGCAAGCAATGAGCAGGCCAGCAAAGCAGCTAAAAAAATCAGAATGGTGCTCATGCTTTCCCCATCTTACTTAGTCTGTCAGGCGTGGTCAGTCGCACCCTGTTCAATATTCGTGATTCTGTGGTTGGCTATCGGCAAGTGTGGAGTCGAACTTGAGCATCTTTAAGTACAGCCCAGTAAATGCGAATCATAGCAAAATCACTAAAAATGGAATATCAGCAAATTCCTGGAGTTATTTCAACCTATTGACTTTTAATTTGAAATAGGGATTAACTTTTAGTACGTTACATAAATGTAAATAAACGGCAATTCACATTGCCGAAACCGTGCGGTATATCGCACAATAACCCCAGATTTCACAGCAAAGATCCTCACAATGAGCAAATCATTACAGAAACCCACGATTTTGAAAGTGGAAACCGTCGCCCAATCCCGGCTGTTTAAAGTTGAAAGCGTGGACCTTGAGTTCAGCAATGGCGTACGCCGCGTTTATGAACGTATGCGCCCGTCCACGCGTGAAGCGGTAATGATTGTGCCGATTGTGGACGACCACCTGATCCTCATCCGCGAATACGCGGTCGGGACCGAATCTTACGAATTGGGTTTTTCCAAGGGGTTAATCGATCCTGGCGAAAGCGTGTACGAAGCGGCGAATCGGGAGCTGAAAGAAGAGGTGGGGTTTGGCGCAAAAGATCTGACGTTTTTAAAGAAACTCAGCATGGCGCCGTCCTATTTCTCCAGCAAGATGAACATCGTGGTGGCGGAGGACTTATATCCTGAATCGCTGGAAGGTGATGAGCCTGAACCATTACCGCAGGTGCGCTGGCCGCTGGCGCATATGATGGACCTGCTGGAAGATCCTGATTTTCACGAAGCGCGTAATGTGAGTGCGCTGTTCCTCGTGCGCGAATGGCTGAAAGGACAAGGGCGGCTTTAATTTCTCTTCACGAATAATAAAAAAGGCGCCGAAGCGCCTTTTTTTGATCGGTCAGGGATCAGAACAGTTCGTGCGTCTCACCATTATCAATAATGGTCGTCCCCACCTCATGCACCGCCTGTTGCGTCGGCTGAGTGCCTTCAATGAAGTATTCTGCGCGGCTGTTGCCACCGCTTGCCAGTTGACCGGTGCTGCGATCGATATTGACCGTCACGATACCCGGCGGCGGCGTCAGCGGCTGCTCAGGCACGCCTTCCAGCACGGACTTCATATAGGCATCCCATGCAGGTTGTGCGCTCTTTGCGCCGCCTTCGTAGCCGGAGATCTGGTCCTTGATCGCCCCAGAAGCCGTCGTGTGTCCGAGATTGCGGCGATGGTCATCAAACCCGATCCATACCGACGTCACCACGCCTGGCCCGTAGCCGGAGAACCATGCATCTTTAGAGCTGTTGGTGGTCCCGGTTTTCCCGCCGATATCATGGCGCTGTAAATCGCGACCTGCACGCCAACCGGTTCCCATCCAGCCCGGCTCACCAAAGATATTGGTGTTCAGGGCGCTTTTAATCAGGAAGGCCAGCGGCGTGTTGATCACGTGTGGAGCGTACTCCTGCGTTCCGCTTTGCGCGACCAGCGCCTGGTTTGCCTGCTCAAGCTGAGGCATAGGCACGGCGGCATTCTGCTGTTCCTGCGAGACGGCGACATCTTCGACGTTACTGTTCTCCAGCACGTTAGATTTCTGGGTATCACCATAAATCACCGGAATATCGCATTCCGGACAGGCAATTTTCGGCTTCGCCTCGAAGATAACGCCGCCCATATCGCTTTCGATTTTACTGATGAAATACGGATCGACCAGGAAGCCGCCGTTAGACATCACTGCATAACCGCGCGCCACCTGCAACGGCGTGAATGAGGCAGAACCCAGCGCCAGCGACTCGGTGTGCACAATGTTTTGTGCCGGGAAGCCGAAACGTTGCAGATACTCTGCCGCGTAATCCACGCCCATCGCGCGCATGGCGCGTACCATCACCACGTTTTTCGACTGACCCAGCCCCTGACGTAAGCGGATAGGACCGGCGTATTGCGGCGGTGAGTTCTTCGGCTGCCAGTCGGAACCCGCGCCGGCATCCCAGCGCGAGATCGGCACGTCGTTGAGCATGCTCGCCAGCGTCAGACCTTTATCCATCGCGGCGGTATACAGGAATGGTTTGATGTTGGAACCCACCTGGCGTAACGCCTGGGTTGCACGGTTAAACTTGCTCTGGTTGAAGTCAAAACCACCGACCAGCGCCAGCACCGCGCCGTTTTGCGGATTGATGGAGACCAGTGCGGAGTTGACGTCCGGTACTTGCGCCAGCCACCAGGAATCGCCAACCTGGCGTACCCAGATTTGCTGCCCGGTTTGCACCACATCAGTCACTTTGCGCGGCGTCGGGCCTTGCTGGGTATCCGAGCGGTAAGGACGCGCCCAGCGCATGCCATCCATCCGTAATGACACTGACGTACCATCCGCCAGCGCGGCAATGGCTTCCTGCGGATTGGCGCTGGTAACAACCGCCGGTAGCAGGGGACCATAAGTCGGTAGCGCTTTCAGCGTATCGGTGATTTTCTTGCTGTCCCAACTGCTTTCGCCCACTTTCCACAGCACGTTCGACGGGCCGCGGTAACCGTGGCGCATGTCGTAATCCATCACGTTGTTACGTACTGCCTGCTGAGCAGCCTGCTGTACTTTGCGCGTAATGGTGGTGGTGATGCGATACCCGTCCTCATAGGCTTTCTCGCCATAACGATTATACATCTCCTGGCGCACCATCTCAGAGAGATACGGCGCGGAGAAGGCGATTTCCGGCGCGTGGTAGTTGGCGTCAATGGCTTCGCCGCGCGCCTGATCGTACTGGGCCTGCGTGATGTAGTTTTCGCTCAACATACGCGACAGTACGACATTACGTCGCGCGGTTGCCCTTTCCATCGAATAGAGGGGGTTGAAGGTTGACGGCGCTTTTGGCAGACCGGCAATCACCGCAATTTCACTTAAGCTGAGCTGATCAACCGTCTTACCGAAATAGACCTGCGCGGCAGCACCTACGCCATAGGCGCGATATCCCAGGTAAATCTTGTTCAGATACAGTTCGAGGATCTCATCTTTACTCAGCAGTTGTTCAATGCGGATCGCCAGGAACACTTCTTTGATCTTACGCATCAGCGTACGTTCCGGGCTCAGGAAGAAGTTTCTCGCCAACTGTTGGGTAATGGTGCTGGCCCCTTGCGATGCATGGCCGGAGAACAGCGCGACGCTGGCAGCACGGAAGATCCCCACCGGGTCTACCCCGTGGTGCTCATAAAAACGACTGTCTTCGGTAGCGATAAAGGCTTTAACCATTACCGGCGGCATCTGATCCAGGGTGACCGGGATTCGACGTTTCTCGCCATATTGCGCGATCAGCTCGCCATCAGCGCTGTAAACCTGCATCGGGATCTGTAAACGCACATCTTTGAGCGTCGCGACGTCAGGTAATTGCGGCTCAATATAGCGATAGAGGCCATAAATCGAGCCTGCTCCCAGCAGGATGCAACATACTGCAAGGATTAATAAATACTTTACGAACTTCACTGGAGATTTCCCATTTAGTGGCATTTGGGCAGTTTATAAACAAACGCGCGGTAGTATAAAGGCAAGCCAGACGCATTGATATACCCGTTAAAGCAACGGGTGATAAGGAGATCATCAGCAATGGCTTTCAATATCTGGAAAATTGGTCTGCATATTCAGCAACATGAAGCGCTGGCTGTCGCCGTAGTTCACGACGCATCCGGTTGGTTTCTCCAGCGCTGGTGGCGTATACCGCTGACGCCTCAGGTTATCGTCGATGGCCACATTCGCGAGCCTGAACAGCTTGTCGCAGCGCTACTGCCGTGGAGCCGGGAGCTTCCTCGCCGACACCATATTCATCTCTCCTTTCCTGCCAACAGGACGTTACAAAAAAAGTACCCTCGTCCAGAAATGATGCTGCGCGAGCCGGAGCAAGCCGCATGGTTATCCGGTTCGATGGCGCGTGAGCTGGATATGGCGCCGGATGCGCTGCATTTTGATTATAGCGAAGACACGTTAAGCCCGGCGTTTAACGTCACTGCCGCACAAAGCAAAGAGATTTCAGCGCTTCTGACGCTTATCCAAACGTTGAAGGTACAGGTTACGGCGATTACGCCGGATGCCAGCGCGTTACAGCGATTTATACCTTACCTGCCAGAACGTCATCAGTGTCTGGTATGGCGTGATGACACCCAGTGGCTATGGGCGACCCGTTCGGCATGGGGGCGTAAATCAACGGGCGATATTGGCTGTATCGACGAGCTTGCCGCGACATTATCGCTTTCCACGACAGCCATTGCGCTATGCGATCCCAGCGGCTTCGATCCTTTAAGCGTGGTGTCTGTACGCCAGCCGCCAATTCCAACGCAAAGCCATCGCTTCACCATTGCACTGGGACTCGCTATGGGAGGCACATGTTGATGATAGCGACCATCAATCTTCTGCCCTGGCGCCAGACGCGACGTCGCGCCTGCCTACGCTTCTGGAGTGTTTTATTTGTCGCTTCGCTACTGCTTAGTATCGGCGTGTTGTTGCGCTATTACAGTGTTTTGAGCGTAGAAAACCAGGTCGAATTGTTGTTAGCGGATGCCGAAAAGACGCGGGCCGAGGCTTTAATGGCGCTAAAGCCGCGTGTGCAGCAGCGCCAGCAACGATGGCAACAGGTTCAAGCGCGGAACAAACAGCGTGAGCAGACCCGAAGCTGGCAGCGGGTTTTGCAAGGGCTGGCGGAATTACTGCCAGAGCAGGCGTGGTTAACAAAAATAACCTGGCAGCAGGAGACGCTGGAACTGACGGGAAACACGCTGAGCTTTGCCGCGCTGAAGGCGCTGGAAGCGCAATTACGCCAGCTGCCGCTGTTTAAATTGGGTAGCCCTGGCGAAACGCAGCAGGATGCGCAGGGACGCTGGCAATTCCACTATCGACTGATGCGGAGCGGTGCGCATGAAAACGCTTTGTGATAGCTGGTTAGCGCAGTCGCCGCGCTTTCGGCTCATCTGCGGCTGTGGCTGGATGCTGGGACTGCTCATCGTCGTCATGTTATGCCTCAGCTCCACCGCGCAGAAACGGGTTATGCAACAAGAGGCGCTAAACCAGCAACGAGCGGCCATTCAGGCACAATGGCGAAATTTATATCTGCTGGCGGCATCGCCAGAAGAGCCTGAAGAGACGCTGATTCCGTTCTCCCCACTGCTGTTTCAGACTCCTCTTGCACATCTTATCCACTGGCAACCCTCCGCACAGGGCGGAGAAATGACGCTGAAGCCAGGCTGGGATGTCATCCCGCCGATGTTTGACCAATTAGCGGAGCAAGGGATGAACGTCAGCCGGTTTTCTCTTTACGCAGAAGGTGCGGAGCTGCTGTTAACACTACAACTGGAGCGCCTGAATGATGGTTGAACGCTGGCTGTTGGCGTGCGTAAGCGTACTGATACTCACCGGTATGCGTAATCCTTTCCTGCCGCCGGAGGACCGTTGCCAAATTGCTGAGCTGTCGGCATGGCGCTATCAGGGAATATTGAGCCAGGGCGCGCGACCCATTGGCATTGTTCAGGATAGCCAGAAAAAATGGCAGCGGGTTGAGCGAAATGATGTCCTGAAAAACGGTTGGACGGTTACGCAGATAACGGCCCAGAGCGTAACCCTCGACACAGGGAAAAACTGCGAGCCGTCGCAGTGGCAGTGGCAACGACAAGGAGCGATAAATGAAGCGATGGATGGCATGGATAGTACTCGTACTGGTGGTCGGGATTCAGAGCGTACTGGCGGCGAAATCACAAAACGTGACGCTGGTGGTCGATGATGTGCCAGTTGTGCAGGTATTGCAGGCGCTGGCCGAACAGGAAAAGAAAAACCTGGTAGTTTCACCGGATGTCAGCGGTGTGCTGTCACTGCATTTGACGGATGTGCCCTGGAAGCAGGCATTGCAAACGGTGGTGAAAAGCGCCGGGCTGGTATTACGCCAGGAAGGCAACATTCTGCATGTGCATTCTGTTCAGTGGCAGAGTGAAAATGCGGCTCGTCAGGACAATGAACAGGCACGGCTTCAGGCCAGCCTTCCGCTGGAACATCGCAGTATCATTTTGCAATATGCTGATGCCTCCGAGCTGGCAAAAGCCGGAGAAAAGCTGCTCAGCGCCAAAGGAAGCATGACGGTGGATAAACGCACCAACCGCTTACTGCTGCGTGATAATAGCGTTGCGCTTAACGCACTGGAAACGTGGGTGGCGCAAATGGATCTGCCGGTTGCACAAGTCGAACTGGCGGCGCATATCGTGACGATTAATGAAAAAAGCTTGCGTGAGCTGGGGGTGAAGTGGTCGCTGGCTGACGCACAGCAATCGGGGGCGGTGGGGAACGTCACAACGCTTGCCAGCGATCTTTCTGTATCCACAGCCACATCCCGTGTGGGATTTAACATTGGCCGTATTAACGGTCGTTTACTCGAGCTGGAGCTGTCTGCGCTGGAGCAAAAACAGCAGTTGGACATCATCGCCAGTCCACGCTTACTGGCTTCTCACCTGCAACCTGCCAGTATTAAGCAGGGTAGTGAGATCCCTTATCAGGTCTCCAGCGGTGAAAGCGGCGTGACATCCGTCGAGTTCAAGGAAGCTGTATTAGGGATGGAAGTCACGCCCACCGTATTGCAGAAAGGACGAATCAGACTGAAACTGCATATCAGCCAGAATGTTCCCGGGCAGGTGCTACAGCAGGCGGATGGCGAAGTTCTGGCTATTGATAAGCAGGAGATTGAAACCCAGGTCGAGGTAAAAAGCGGCGAGACGATTGCGCTGGGCGGGATTTTTTCACATAAGAATAAATCCGCAGCCGACAGCGTGCCGCTGTTGGGCGACATCCCCTGGCTTGGCTCTCTCTTTCGTCATGATGGTAAAGAAGACGAACGGCGTGAATTAGTGGTTTTTATTACGCCCAGACTGGTTTCAACGCAATAACTTATGCATGAAAAGCCGTTGTTTTTGCACTGAACACGTTTCAGAGATTTGACGTGCGGGTGTATTTAGCATACAAGGAGTACCGATTTGAGTGTCGGTACTTTTCTTTACTTATGCGGCAGTAAATACGCTTTGCCTTTCTGGTGGTGTGTCATAGGCTTATTTGGTGTCATTTGGCTGCGCGATACGTCGCCAGGTCTGATGTTTGCAGGGTAGCATGCCTGCCACGACCAGAAATGCGTAAGGTTTGGTGATTTATTCAGTTGCCAAACCCGCTTGAGTATTGAGATAATTTTCAGTCTGACTCTCGCAATATCTTATGAGGTTTCAGTTCATGTCCTGCTGCGCTGAGTGTCTGCGAAGCGGGTTTACCATTAACGAATAGTCTTAGTAGTACCGAAAAAATGGCAGAGAAACGCAATATCTTTCTGGTTGGGCCTATGGGTGCCGGAAAAAGCACTATTGGGCGCCAGTTAGCTCAACAACTCAATATGGAATTTTACGATTCTGATCAAGAGATTGAGAAACGAACCGGAGCTGATGTGGGCTGGGTCTTCGATGTAGAAGGTGAAGACGGCTTCCGTGATCGCGAAGAAAAAGTCATCAACGAGTTGACGGAAAAACAGGGTATTGTGCTGGCAACTGGCGGTGGCTCTGTTAAATCACGTGAAACACGTAACCGTCTTTCCGCGCGTGGCGTCGTGGTCTATCTTGAAACGACAATTGAAAAACAACTTGCGCGAACTCAACGTGACAAGAAACGCCCGCTGCTGCAGGTAGAATCGCCGCCTCGTGAAGTTCTGGAAGCGTTGGCTGACGAACGCAATCCTCTGTACGAAGAGATTGCTGACGTGACCATTCGCACCGACGATCAGAGCGCAAAAGTCGTAGCAAACCAGATTATTCATATGTTGGAAAGCAACTAATTCTGGCTGAATACACACTCGTCTGCGGGTACAAGTAACTAAGGTGGATGTCGCGTAATGGAGAGGATCACAGTCACTCTCGGGGAACGTAGTTACCCTATCACCATCGCGGCTGGTTTGTTTAATGAGCCAGCTTCATTCTTACCGCTGAAATCGGGCGATCAGGTTATGTTGGTGACCAACGAAACCCTGGCTCCCCTTTATCTCGATAAGGTTCGCGGCGTACTTGAACAGGCGGGTGTTAACGTTGATAGCGTTATCCTTCCCGATGGCGAGCAGTATAAAAGCCTGACGGTTCTGGATACGGTTTTCACTGCGTTACTGCAAAAACCGCACGGTCGTGATACCACGTTAGTCGCACTTGGCGGCGGCGTGATAGGCGATCTGACCGGTTTTGCGGCAGCCAGCTATCAGCGTGGTGTTCGTTTTATTCAAGTCCCGACAACCCTGTTGTCGCAGGTCGACTCCTCCGTTGGCGGCAAAACCGCCGTAAACCATCCCCTCGGTAAAAACATGATTGGCGCGTTTTACCAACCGGCGTCCGTGGTGGTGGATCTCGATTGTCTGAAAACGCTTCCTGCGCGTGAGCTGGCATCGGGGCTGGCGGAAGTGATCAAATACGGCATCATCCTTGACGGTGAATTTTTCAGTTGGCTGGAAGAAAATCTGGATGCGTTATTGCGTCTGGATGGTCCGGCGATGGCGTACTGTATTCGTCGTTGTTGTGAGCTGAAAGCAGAAGTTGTCGCAGCGGACGAGCGTGAAATGGGCTTACGTGCTTTACTGAATCTGGGACACACGTTTGGCCATGCGATCGAAGCTGAAATGGGTTATGGCAATTGGTTACATGGTGAAGCCGTTGCAGCAGGTATGGTAATGGCTGCTCGTACGTCAGAACGTCTTGGACAGTTTACCTCCGCTGATACGCAGCGCATCATTACGCTGCTCCAGCGAGCGGGCTTGCCGGTCAATGGACCGCGTGAAATGTCCAGCGAGGCTTATCTGCCGCACATGCTGCGAGATAAAAAAGTGTTAGCGGGAGAGATTCGTTTAGTGCTTCCACTGGCATTAGGGAAGAGTGAAGTGCGCGGCGGAGTGTCGCACGAGGTGGTTCTTAACGCTATTGCTGATTGCCAGCCGGCGTAACAACAAGAAAGGTCTGGCTTGCGTTGCGAAACGTAGGTCTTTTAGCTTCAGGTTATGTGCAAAGTCGTAAGCATTAACCTTTGAGTGGGGTGTTAAATGGATGAATTCAAACCAGAAGACGAGCTGAAACCCGATCCCAGCGATCGTCGTACTGGTCGTTCTCGTCAATCGTCTGAACGCGATAATGAGCCGCAAATCAATTTTGATGATGTTGATCTGGATGCTGACGATCGCCGTCCTGCGCGCGCACGTAAAGAGCGTGAAGAAGAACGGGACATTGAAGAAGAGTATGAATCTGATGACGATGACGTGGATGAAGAGCGTGTAGAACGTCGTCCGCGCAAGCGTAAGAAACCCGCCAGCAAGCCTGCCTCTCGTCAGTATATGATGATGGGTGTCGGTGTCCTGGTGCTGTTGCTGCTGATCATCGGTATCGGTTCTGCGCTGAAAGCCCCCTCATCATCTCCCAGTGAGCAGGCTGGATCTGGCGAGAAGAGCATCGATCTTTCTGGCAATAACGCGACGGATCAGGCGAGCACGACTACGCCTGCAACAGGCGCTGAGCAGACCGCTGGCAATACCCAGCAGGATGTTTCCCTACCGCCGATTTCCTCTACCCCAACTCAAGGTCAGACACCTGCGGCAACTGAAGGCCAGCAGCGTGTTGAAGTGCAGGGCGATCTGAACAACGCTCTGACGCAACCGCAAGGCCAGGAGCAGGTTAACAATGTAGTGGTTAACTCTACGCTGCCGACCGAACCTGCGACCGTTGCGCCAGTTCGTAATGGTAATGCTGTGCGCCAGACTGCGAAAACGGAAACGGCTGAACGCCCTGCTGCGACACACCAGGAACGTAAACAGGCCGTTATTGAGCCGAAGAGCAAACCGCAAACTACGGTGAAAGCGACGCAGACAGAGCCGAAACCTGTTGCTCAGGCAAAACCAACTGCAACTGCGCCGACGACCACAACCAAAGCACCTGTGGTTACCGCTACTCCGAAGGCGACCGTTGAGCCGAAAGCAACCGCGACTACAACGCCTGCGCCAACTGCGACGGCAACAACGTCAACACCTGTTGCTGGTGGAGCGAAAAGTGCAGGAAATGTCGGAGCGTTAAAATCTGCGCCGTCCAGCCATTACACGCTGCAGCTCAGCAGTTCTTCTAACTACGACAACCTTAACGGTTGGGCGAAGAAAGAAAACCTGAAGAACTACGTGGTGTATCAGACGACGCGTAACGGTCAACCGTGGTATGTTCTGGTAACAGGCGTGTATGCGTCTAAAGAAGATGCGAAACGTGCAGTGTCTACGCTACCCGCCGATATTCAGGCGAAAAATCCGTGGGCAAAACCGCTGCACCAGGTTCAGGCCGATTTGAAGTAAGATAGGATATGTTCTGCAATGGTTTGCTGTTTCGCCCAATTGCGGGACAAAGACTAAAGCGCAGGATGCTGTCGGAGCTTTCTCCACAGCCGGAGAAGGTGTAATTAGTTAGTCAGCATGAAAAAAAATCGCGCTTTTTTGAAATGGGCAGGGGGAAAATACCCCCTGCTTGATGATATCAAACGGCATTTACCTCAGGGTGAATGCCTGATTGAACCTTTCGTGGGTGCCGGGTCGGTGTTTCTCAACACCGACTTTTCTCGTTATATTCTTGCCGATATCAACAGCGACCTCATCAGTCTCTATAACATCGTGAAGACACGTACCGATGAGTATGTGCAGGCTTCACGTGAGCTGTTTATGCCTGAAACTAATCAGGCTGAGGTGTACTATCGGTTCAGAGAAGAATTTAATGCCAGTCAGGATCCGTTCCGCCGTGCAGTGCTGTTCTTGTATCTGAACCGCTTTGGTTACAACGGATTGTGCCGTTATAACCTGCGCGGCGAGTTTAATGTACCGTTTGGTCGTTATAAAAAACCTTACTTCCCGGAAGCCGAGTTGTACCATTTTGCTGAAAAAGCGCAGAATGCGGAGTTCCATTGTCTCTCCTATGAAGAGTGCATGGACCGTGCGGATAGCAACTCTGTTGTCTATTGTGACCCGCCTTATGCACCGCTTTCGGCGACGGCAAATTTCACCGCGTATCATACCAACAGCTTTAGCCCAAAAGAGCAGGCGCATCTGGCCGAGATGGCAGAAAAGCTGGTCAGTAAGCAGATCCCGGTGTTAATTTCGAACCATGACACGCCCGATACCCGCGAATGGTACCGATCGGCGAAACATTTTCAGGTCAAAGTGCGGCGCAGCATTAGCAGCAATGGCGGCACGCGTAAAAAGGTGAACGAACTGCTGGCACTGTATAAACCAGGAGTTGTAACGCCTGCGAAGAAATAATTCTCAAGGAGAAGCGGATGAAACAGTATTTGATCGCCCCCTCAATTCTGTCGGCTGATTTTGCCCGCCTGGGTGAGGACACCGCGAGAGCGCTGACTGCCGGTGCCGACGTCGTGCACTTCGATGTCATGGACAATCACTACGTACCAAACCTGACCATCGGCCCGATGGTACTGAAATCGCTGCGTAAATATGGCATTACTGCCCCGATTGACGTTCATCTGATGGTGAAACCGGTCGATCGTATTGTCCCGGACTTCGCCGCCGCCGGCGCGAGCATCATTACTTTTCACCCGGAAGCCTCCGAGCATGTCGATCGCACTTTACAACTGATCAAAGAGCATGGCTGTAAAGCGGGCCTGGTGTTTAACCCGGCAACACCGCTGAGCTATCTGGACTACGTCATGGATAAGCTCGATGTGATCCTGCTGATGTCCGTTAACCCAGGCTTTGGCGGGCAGTCCTTTATCCCACAAACACTGGATAAGCTGCGCGAAGTGCGTCGTCGTATTGATGAATCTGGCTACGATATCCGCCTCGAAGTGGACGGCGGCGTCAAGGTGAACAACATTGGTGAAATCGCGGCGGCGGGTGCAGATATGTTTGTCGCAGGCTCTGCTATTTTCGACCAACCAGACTACAAAAAAGTCATTGATGAAATGCGCAATGAACTGGCGAAGGTAAGTCATGGATAAGTTTCAGGATATTCGGGGTGTTGCATTTGACCTCGACGGTACGCTGGTCGACAGCGCGCCGGGATTAACCGCAGCGGTGGATATGGCGCTGTATGCGCTGGAACTGCCGATTGCCGGTGAAGAACGCGTTATCACCTGGATTGGCAACGGTGCAGATGTACTGATGGAGCGCGCGCTGGCGTGGTCGCGTCAGGAGCGCGCCACACTACGTAAGACAATGGGTAAACCGCCCGTTGATGATGATATCCCTGCCGAAGAACAGGTGCGTATTTTGCGTAAGCTGTTCGACAGATACTACGGCGATGTCGCAGAAGAGGGGACATTCCTGTTCCCTGATGTTGCCGACACGCTGGGCGCGATGCATGCGAAAGGATTGCCGCTGGGTCTGGTGACCAACAAACCGACCCCGTTTGTCGCGCCATTGCTTGAGGCGTTAGATATCGCCAAATACTTTAGCGTGGTCATCGGTGGTGACGACGTGCAGAATAAAAAACCGCATCCGGATCCGCTACTGCTGGTAGCAAGCAAGCTTGGCATCAAGCCTGAGCAATTGCTCTTCGTAGGGGATTCACGTAATGATATTCAGGCGGCAAAAGCTGCTGGCTGTCCGTCCGTTGGTCTGACTTATGGCTACAACTACGGCGAGTCGATCGCGCTGAGCCAACCCGACGTTATTTACGACCGTATTAATGAACTACTGCCCGTTCTCGGGCTTCCGCATAGCGAAAATCAGGAATCAAAAAATGACTAAGCCCATCGTTTTTAGTGGCGCACAGCCCTCAGGTGAATTGACCATTGGCAACTATATGGGTGCGCTGCGTCAGTGGGTGAGCATGCAGGATGACTACCATTGCATCTACTGCATCGTTGACCAACATGCCATCACCGTTCGTCAGGATGCTCAGCAGCTGCGTAAAGCAACGCTCGATACGCTGGCGCTGTATCTGGCATGCGGTATCGATCCTGAAAAAAGCACCATTTTCGTCCAGTCTCATGTACCGGAACACGCACAGTTAGGTTGGGCGCTGAACTGCTACACCTATTTCGGCGAGCTGAGCCGTATGACCCAGTTCAAAGATAAATCCGCACGCTATGCGGAGAACATCAACGCCGGTCTGTTTGATTATCCGGTGCTGATGGCGGCAGACATCCTGCTGTATCAGACCAACCAGGTACCGGTTGGCGAAGATCAGAAACAGCATCTGGAACTAAGCCGCGATATCGCCCAGCGCTTCAACGCCCTGTATGGCGACATCTTCAAAGTGCCTGAGCCGTTCATTCCTAAATCCGGTGCGCGCGTGATGTCGCTGCTGGAGCCGACGAAGAAAATGTCCAAGTCGGATGACAACCGCAACAATGTGATCGGCCTGCTGGAAGATCCGAAATCCGTGGTTAAGAAAATCAAACGTGCGATGACCGACTCCGAAGAGCCGCCTGTTGTACGCTACGACGTGCAGAATAAAGCGGGTGTTTCCAACCTGCTGGATATCCTCTCTGCCGTTACCGGCCAGAGCATTCCGGAGCTGGAACAGCACTTTGAAGGCAAGATGTATGGTCATCTGAAAGGTGAAGTCGCAGAGGCCGTTTCCGGCATGCTGACCGAGCTTCAGGAGCGTTATCACCGTTTCCGTAACGATGAAGCTTTCCTGCAGCAGGTGATGAAAGATGGCGCTGAAAAAGCCAGCGCACGCGCGTCTGTTACGTTGAAAGCGGTTTACGAAGCGATTGGTTTTGTCGCCAAGCCGTAATGCGCTCTGCGTTGCTGAAGAAACCGGGTTCTACCCGGTTTTTTTTCGCCTGTTCGCTGGTGAATCTCAAAAAATATGAAGCGCCTCGCCGTTTGCATATTTCCTTATATCAATCAATTTAATGAAGATATAAATATTCAATTTACTGAAGATATAAAATGCGTCGGATATTTATCAAGAGAGAGGAGGGACTGACAACCCTGGCCCGCTACCTGCTCGGCGAGAAGTGCGGTAACGTGTGAATGAGCATTTAACCTATAAATATAAAAACCGGGGATTTCCCGGTTTTTTTGTATCTGCGCAATCGCTTCTGTTACAGATCTGCAGCCGGGCCACAGCCACCAATAATTTTAGAAATAGAAATTGCCGGATGCAGGAAGTAATCGTAGGTGCAGTTATCTTTTTTGTTATCGACATGACCAGTACACGCGGTCAGCGTAGCCAGAACACCAGCAACGATAGTGATTTTTGCAAATTTCAGCATGTTAAAATCCTTGTAAGATATCTATTTTTAAATGGATGAAATCCATTTCTCGGCGGTTAAGATATCAACTAAAATAAATTTAAAGTAGTCCGGATTAGGACATAACAAGTTTTATATAAAATATTATTTCAATGAATTTAAATGTTTTAAAGATATATTTAATTAATGATTAACGGTTGGGCTACTGAGGCGAGTATATAGCGTGTATCGGTTTTTGATTTATTTCTATCGGAAGATAAATAAATGCCCTGAATATGAACTGTCCAACTTTATAGGGGCAGTCCAATATCAGGGCATTTTTGAGCATTCAATTAATGGTTCGAGAACCAGTTCAGCTTATCGCGTAGTCCAACCACGCGGCCGACGATAATCAGCGCCGGGCTTTCAACCTGCTGCGCCAGTTCGCCGAGTTGCGAAAGCACCCCGTTAACAACGCGTTGCTTCACGGAGGTACCGTTTTCTACCAGCGCGACAGACATATCGGGTTGCATGCCAAATTCGATCAGTTTTTCCTGGATAGTAGCCGCCTGATTGAGGCCCATGTAGAACACCAGCGTCTGTTTCTCTGCCGCCAGATTTTCCCAGTCCAGCTCGCCGCCGGTTTTCAGGTGCCCGGTGACCAGACGTACACTCTGGGCGTAATCTCGATGGGTCAGTGGAATGCCGGAATAGGCGGAACAACCGGATGCTGCGGTAATACCTGGCACAACGGAGAATGGAATACCGGCATGACACAGGGTTTCCAGCTCTTCGCCACCACGGCCAAAGATGAACGGGTCGCCACCTTTCAGGCGCACGACGCGTTTGCCCTGTTGCGCTTCACGCAGCAGGATCTGGTTAATTTCTTCCTGCGGTACGCAGTGGTAGCCCGCGCGTTTACCGACGAACACCCGGTCGGCATCGCGGCGTACTAGGTTCATGATGTCGTCGGATACCAGACGGTCATAAACCACGACATCCGCTTGCTGGATCTGCTGTAGACCTTTCAGCGTCAGCAGCCCGGCATCGCCAGGACCGGCGCCAACCAGCACTACTTCGCCTCGATGGTCCAACGGTTCGCTGAGCAACTGCTCGGTGGTTTCCTCGACGGCTTTCTGGTCACTGTTCGCCAGCGACTGCGCCAGGCGGTCATTCACGAACAATTTTTCCCAGAAGCGGCGACGTTCACCCATGCTGGCAAACTGTTCTTTCACTCGGGCGCGTAACTTGCCTGCATATTGCGCGACCTGGCCCAGATGCTGAGGCAGCACAGATTCAAGTCTTTCACGTAGCAGACGGGCAAGCACCGGCGATGTACCGCCGGAGGAGACCGCCACCATCAGCGGCGAGCGGTCGATAATGGAGGGCATGATAAAACTGGCTGCTTTTGGCGCATCGACCACGTTGCAGAAAATACGACGTGATTCTGCGGCGGTGCTGACGCTTTGGTTGACGGCATCGTCATCGGTGGCGGCAATAGCCAGCCAGCAGGTGTCGAGCAGGGAATCGTCGAACGGTCCCTCAACCAGCGTCAGCATGCCTTCATCTGCCCATACGGTGAACTGCGGAATAAACGCCAGCGCATTAACCGTTATACGGGCGCCCGCTTCCAGCAGTAACCGCGCTTTGCGTTCTGCGACATCACCACCGCCGACGATCAAGCAGTCGCGGTCACGTAGTTGACAAAATATAGGCAAATGATCCACGACATTACCCCTTAATTATTGGCAGTAGCCTCTGGCTGGTTGATTTTTGCCGGAGCAGGACGCTCCGATTTTGGCGTAGCATACCAATAACCCAATCCCATGAATACGACACCGGACAAAGTATTACCGAGTGTCACCCACAACAGGTTATGACCAATTCCTGACAGGGTATAGGCTTCGCTGTGGTGGCCGAACCAGGAGAGGGCAAACAGCGTCATGTTGGCAACCGAGTGCTCGTAACCGGAAGCGATAAACGCCAGTAGACACCACCAGATAGCGAGGAATTTTGCTGCGCCCTCGGTACGAATTGCCATCCAGATTGCCAGACAAACCAACCAGTTACACAGCGCGCCTTTAAAGAACAGGACCGTTGCTGGCGCGGTCGTTTTCGCCAACGCCACCGAATGGACGATGCTGGTATCGACCGGCAGCAGGCTACCGCCGCCCCAACTGTAAAGCAGAGCGACAAACACGGATCCGACCAGGTTACCCAGCCAGGTTTTTGGCAGGATTGCCCACATCTGACCGTGACTGATGGTGCCCGCTTTAACGCCAAGCGTCAGGAACATCGTGTGTCCGGTGAACAGTTCAGAACCGGCGATAATAACCAGCGTTAAGGCAATACCAAAGGTTGCACCCATTACCAGAGGACGAACGGACGGGTCGAGCAGATTACCGAGGGTGAAAATAAGAATGATGCCGAGACCGACGTAGGCCCCCGCCATTGCCGAACTGACCCAGAATCCGAGCGGGTTATTAGCCGAGAGGCGTGCGATGCGCGCAGCGTTAGCCGCACACTTATTAATAGTGTCTGTGAACATGTGTTGATTATCCTTGAAGTACAAACAATAAAAAGAAATCGTAACCGTAGGCCTGATGGCGCTACGCTTATCAGGCCTACAAATAAAAGACCTACAAATACGTCAAAAAAGGGGGAGGCGTTGCGCCTCCCAAAAATTTATTAACCGCGCAGTTGCACCGTGCCGTCTTTCACTCGCGCTTCGTAATGTTTCACGGAGAACTGTTCGTCTTCCATGCACAGACCGTCGCTTAAGCGAAAGCGCTGTTTTTTCAGCGGGCTGGCGACCCACAATTCGCCCTGATGTTCAGCAATCAGCCCACGAGAAAGCACGCTGGATTCAAAGAATGGGTCGATGTTGCTGATCGCAAACACCTGGTCGCTGTGATATGGGCGGAAAATCGCAACTTGCTCGCTACCTAACAGGGCGCAGACGCCTGTTGCAGGCAGAATGTCATCGATTTTGCAGATGTTTTTCCACTGGCTCATGCGTTTTCCTCCACCAGAGTCACCGGGATACGCTCATAGGGCGTAGCCGGACGATGTTGTTCACGTTCAGGCACAACCTGGACATTCGGATCGCGTTGATCGCTGTTGATAAAGTGTTTGAAGCGAACCTGTGCGGATGGGGTGTTAACCGTCTCTGTCCACTCGCAGACCACCGCTTCACGCAGACGGGCCATCTCTTCTTCCAGGTGCTGGTTCAGCCCCAGTTTGTCGTCGATGATGACCGATTTCAGATATTCGATACCGCCTTCCAGGTTGTCTAACCATGGTGCGGTTCGGGTCAGTTTGTCAGCGGTACGGATGTAGAACATCATGAAACGATCAAGGTATTTGAGCAGCGTTTCGCGGTCGATATCCGCTGCCAGCAGGTCTGCATGACGAGGTTTCATCCCGCCGTTACCGCAAACGTACAAATTCCAGCCTTTCTCAGTGGCGATGATACCCACGTCTTTACCCTGAGCTTCCGCACATTCACGGGTACAGCCGGAGACGCCGAATTTCATTTTGTGCGGGGTACGAATGCCCTTGTAGCGGTTTTCCAGCTCCACGCCGAATCCGACGCTATCGCCGACGCCATAACGGCACCAGGTACTGCCTACGCAGGTTTTCGCCATACGCAGGGCTTTGGCGTATGCGTGACCGGTTTCAAAGCCCGCTTCAATCAACTGACGCCAGATTTCCGGCAGGTCATCTTTTTGCGCGCCGAACAGGCCGATACGCTGAGAACCGGTGATTTTGGTATACAGGTTAAATTCACGCGCGATACGGCCCACGGCCACCAGGCCTTCAGGAGTAATTTCTCCGCCCGCTGAGCGCGGGATCACGGAGTAGGTACCGTCTTTCTGGATGTTCGCCAGGAAGTTGTCGTTAGTGTCCTGCAGCGGCGTGTGCTGTGGTTTGAGGATGTACTCATTCCAGCAGGAGGCCAGCAGGGAACCTACGGTTGGTTTACACACTTCACAGCCGTAGCCTTTCCCGTGTTTTGCCAGCAGCTCTTCGAAGGTTTTAATCCCTTCTACACGGATCAGATGGAACAGTTCCTGACGCGAGTACGGGAAGTGTTCACACAGGTTGTTGTTAACTTCGATCCCCTGTTTCGCCAGTTCAGCGTTCAGGACCTGAGTTACCAACGGGATACACCCGCCGCAGCCGGTACCAGCTTTGGTTTCAGCTTTCAGCGCCGCAACGGTGTGGCAGCCTTTGTTAATAGCGGCGATCAGCATGCCTTTGGTGACGTCGAAGCAGGAGCAAATCTGCGCGCTGTCCGGCAGTTTATCGACACCGATAGACGGCTTACCGCTGCCCGCGTGAGCTGGCAGAATCAGTGAGTCTGGGTTTTCCGGCAGTTCGATGGCGTTCAGCACCAACTGCAGCAGGTTGCCGTAATCGCTGGTGTCACCGACTAAAACCGCCCCGAGCAGGGTTTTGTTATCTTCGCTAACGATGAGGCGTTTGTAGACTTCTTTGCTTTCGTCGAGATAGACGTAGCTACGGGCGCCCGGCGTGCGCGCATGCGCGTCGCCAATCCCGCCGACGTCAACACCAAGCAGCTTCAGCTTGGCGCTCAGATCCGCGCCTTCAAAGGCGTTTTCGGTTTCGAGAATATGGTCAACGGCAACCTGCGCCATTTTGTAGCCTGGAGCGACCAGACCATACACGCGGTTGTTCCAGCTGGCGCATTCGCCGATGGCATAGATGTCCGGATCAGAAGTCTGGCAGGTATCGTTAATCACAATACCACCGCGCGGCGCAACGTCGAGGCCGCATTGGGTGGCCAGTTTGTCGCGTGGGCGAATACCGGTAGAAAAGACGATGAAATCGACTTCCAGTTCGCTACCGTCGGCAAAACGCATAGTTTTGCGCGCTTCGGTGCCTTCCTGGACGATCTCTTTAGTGTTTTTGCTGGTGTGGACACGCACGCCCATGCTTTCAATTTTGCGACGTAACTGCTCGCCACCCATGTGATCCAACTGTTCGGCCATCAGCATCGGGGCAAATTCAATCACGTGGGTTTCAACGCCGAGGCTTTTCAGCGCACCGGCGGCTTCCAGACCCAGCAGGCCACCGCCGACGACGGCACCGCGTTTGCTACGGCGCGCGCAAGACTCAATGGCGTTGAGGTCTTCGATGGTGCGGTAAACGAAGCAGTCTTGGGTTTCCGAACCTTTAATCGGTGGGATCCACGGATAAGAGCCTGTCGCCATGATCAGCTTATCGTAATAGACCGTACGACCCGCGCTGGAGTGGATCACCTTCTCCTGGCGGTTGATGGTGATTGCGCGCTCGCCCACTAACACCTTAACGCCATGCTTCTCGTAGAATCCTTCACGCACCAGAGAAAGTTCTTCGGCGGTATGGTGGGAGAAGTAGGACGACAGGTGGACGCGGTCGTACGCTTTGCGGGGTTCTTCACAGAAGACGGTAATATCAAAATTGGCAGCGTCGGATTTATCAAGAAGATCCTCAATAAAGCGATGGCCGACCATACCATTACCGATAATAGCGAGTCTGACTTTGCTCATTTTTGCCTCGATTTCTTTTCTATTACTGCCTACCTTAACGATTCAGCAACCCCGCTTATTGATGCAAATCAAATTCGCCTTTATATACTCCTTAAGAGGTATATAGCTGATTTAACTGCATTTTTATAAGTTACGGAATTAACAGGCTTTTCATGTTTGTATAAATAGCGTACAAATTGAGGGGTTTTTGTAAGAATTGGCCTACATCGCGAGTGGAAGAAGAGGGCGCGGGAATAGGCCGGAGGGCGTCTGCGCCTTATCCGGCCTACGAACAGCTTGTCTTGTAGGCCGGATAAGATACGTTAGCATCGCCATCCGGCACTCAGATTAATGCGTTGCGGGTGCGTTATGCTGGCGATGACGCGTGACGAACCCAAGAATAAAGCACATCACGAATACGACCGCATACAAGCCGTTAGCCGTCTGCAATGCCGCCAGCGGACCGCTGTGCGCCACGATAGGGCCAGTGACCACGAAGGTGAGCATAGTACCGATGGTGCCACAGGTCAGAACGAAGTTAACCAGTTTAGGTGATGCGACCTTCGTCTGCTGGGAGCCGAGGGTAATGATGGTGGTATAAATCGCGCTGGAGAAGAAGCCCAACGTCAGAATGAACCACGGCATATGCTCCGGCGTACCGGTGATAAACAGATACATCAGGACGGTAGCCACACCCGCCAGTACGGTCAGGATGCGCTGCAAATCGAAGAAACGCAGGATAAAGCTAAATGCCCACATGCCAACCATGTAAGACATCCAGAAGTCGCTGACCAGTTTACCTGCGTCGTTCAGGCTCATGCCCAGACTTTTGGCGTATTCCGGCACCCAGGAGATAAAGCCCAACTGACCGAGGATGTAGCACAGCGCGGCGATCGCCAGGAACAGCACGCCAATGCCCCATTTTTCTTTTACCACAGGCGCGTCCGGTTGCTGCGCGTGTTTACCCAGCGCCGGGAATTCGCAACCGAAGGTCAGCAGGAAAATGGCGACGTATACCAGGCCGATGCAGGCATAAACCCAATACCATTCGATGCTGCGCGCTAACAGGAATGCTACCACCATCGGGAAAATCATGCCGGCCATGCTGAAGAAGGAGTCAGTAAACAGCAGGCGGGAACCGCGCTGGCGACCTTCGTACATCTGAGTCACCAGGAACGTACCAATCGACATGGTGATACCGCTCACCAGACCCAGTACAAACATGGCGGCTGAGAACAAGGCCAGGCTATGGCTGAGCATCAGTCCGGCGACCGCCAGAACCATCAGGATAAAGCCAAAGCGCAACTGGGTTTTCAGTGGCACAATTTCCATCAGCCAGGCATTCAGAAAAATAGAGATCAGAATGCCGGCATTCAGAAAGGTGAAGGTGTTACTCATACTGGAAACGGGCAAATGGAAGTAATCTGCGATGTTTCCCATCACCATCCCGGTGACAATTACCAACGCGCCTGTCAGGGCGTAGGAGAGAAAGCTAATCCATGTGAGCTTGATGCGATTGCTGTTAGTCATGACTGGCCTGTATAGAAGTGTTAGGCGCATTGACTGCGCCGTGAGCGGGCAGATTTTAGGCGCTTTAGTGATGCATTTAAATGTTTATTGGTAATTACTTGCTACGTTACATTTTTTTATGTGATCTAGATCGCATTGAATCTTGAGGCTATAAGGTTACATTTGTTTCAAGTACGTAAAATTAAGTAAAGGGATGGCCTTGTTCTTGAAGGCTCTTTAGAATCAATTCACTTGCTTCATTTCTGCTCTTGTTAAGGAATTCTCATGCTCAAATCGACTCTGGCGGCTGTTGCAGCTGTTCTCGCTCTTTCTGCTCTCTCTCCCGCAGCACTGGCAGCAAAAGGTGACCCGCATGTCCTGCTGACAACCTCTGCCGGTAACATTGAGCTGGAGCTGAACAGTCAGAAAGCCCCGGTTTCAGTGCAAAACTTTGTCGATTATGTCAACAGCGGTTTCTATAACAACACCACGTTCCACCGCGTGATCCCTGGCTTCATGGTGCAGGGCGGCGGTTTTACCGAGCAGATGCAGCAGAAGAAACCTAACCCGCCAATCAAGAATGAAGCTGATAACGGACTGCGTAATACCCGCGGCACGATTGCCATGGCGCGTACAGCAGATAAAGACAGCGCGACCAGCCAGTTCTTTATCAATATTGCAGACAATGCGTTCCTCGATCACGGCCAGCGCGACTTTGGGTACGCGGTCTTCGGTAAAGTTGTGAAAGGTATGGATGTCGCGGATAAGATCTCTCAGGTGCAGACCCATGATGTTGGTCCTTACCAGAATGTCCCGTCAAAACCGATTGTTATCCTGTCTGCCAAAGTCCTGCCGTAAACGTCTTTTGCGCGGGCAGTTCCTGTCCGCGTTCTTTCCCTTCTCTGCGTAACCTGAAATTGCCGCTTATACTTGTGGCAAGTGTCGGCTCATTCAGGGAGGTCACGTGAAAAAACTCACCGATAAACAAAAGTCCAGACTCTGGGAACAACGGCGAAATGCCAATTTCCAGGCCAGTCGGCGGCTGGAAGGCGTGGATATTCCACGGGTGACTTTGAGCACGGAAGACGCCCTGGCGCGTCTTGAAGAGTTGAGGGGGCACTATGAGCGATAAATTCGGTGATGGACGCGATCCCTATTTGTATCCGGGCCTGAATGTCATGCGTAACCGTCTGGGGATTCATCAGGCACAGCGCCTGGCGCAGGCGGCGTATGAACTGACGGCGCTGCGTGCGGCCACTATCGAATTAGGCCCGCTTAAACGGGGCTTGCCGCATCTGTGCGCCATTCATCGCCAACTGTATCGGGATATTTTTGACTGGGCGGGACATCTGCGAGAAGTGGATATTTACCAGGGCGATACCCGCTTTTGTCATTTCGCTTATATCGAGAAAGAGGGCAATGCGCTGATGCAGGACCTGGAAGACGAGTCCTGGTTGGTGGGGTTACCGGAAGATAAGTTTGTGGATCGTCTTGCGCACTATTATTGCGAAATCAACGTGCTGCATCCGTTTCGTATTGGCAGCGGTCTGGCACAGCGAATTTTTTTCGAACAGTTAGCGATTCATGCCGGGTATATATTGAGCTGGGATGACATTCCGGTTGAGGAGTGGAACCTGGCTAATCAGAGTGGGGCGATGGGTGACCTGTCTGCGCTTCGGGCGATATTTCGTAAAGTGGTAAGCGAAGCCCCGGAAACTGAGTAGAATAGCGCGGTTCTTATGTACCGGAGCCGCCATGATCCTGCTTATCGATAACTATGATTCTTTTACCTGGAACCTGTACCAATACTTCTGCGAACTGGGCGCTGATGTCCTTGTCAGGCGCAACGACGAACTGACGCTGGCGCAAATCGACGCGCTAAGCCCGCAAAAAATCGTAATATCCCCAGGCCCCTGCACGCCGGATGACGCTGGGATCTCATTGGATGTTATTCGTCATTTCGCGGGCAAGACGCCCCTGCTGGGTGTTTGTCTGGGACATCAGGCTATGGCGCAGGCCTTTGGCGCGACAGTGGTTCGGGCAGCTAAAGTGATGCACGGTAAAACCTCGCCAATTACGCATAACGGGCAGGGTGTTTTTCAGGGGCTCGCCAACCCATTAACGGTGACGCGCTACCACTCTCTGGTGGTTGCCCCCGCGACGCTTCCTGACTGCTTTGAGGTGACGGCCTGGAGTGAAACGCAGGAGATTATGGGCATTCGTCACCGCGAGTGGGATATGGAAGGTGTGCAGTTTCACCCGGAGAGTATTCTCAGCGAACAGGGGCATCAACTGCTGGCTAATTTCCTCAACAGGTGATTTGTGGTTGCTATTCAGTGATTTTTTATTCATATTTTGTGATTATAATTTCACTAACATTTCTGCTTAACAGGGTGGCAATGACATGGCAACTGAACAAACTGCAATTACGCGCGCGACATTCGATGAAGTTATTCTGCCGATTTATGCACCGGCTGAGTTTATCCCGGTAAAAGGGAAAGGGAGTCGAGTCTGGGATCAACAGGGCAAAGAGTATGTTGATTTCGCGGGCGGCATTGCAGTTACTGCACTAGGACATTGCCATCCGGCCCTGGTGGAGGCGTTAAAAACCCAGGGTGAAACCCTGTGGCATACCAGCAACGTTTTCACCAACGAACCGGCGTTGCGCCTGGGCCGTAAAATCATTGATGCGACCTTCGCCGAGCGCGTGCTGTTCATGAACTCGGGTACCGAAGCTAACGAAACCGCCTTTAAGCTGGCGCGCCACTATGCCTGCGTGCGCCATAGCCCGTTCAAAACCAAAATCATTGCCTTCCATAATGCGTTTCACGGCCGTTCGCTGTTTACCGTGTCCGTCGGCGGGCAGCCGAAATACTCTGACGGCTTTGGACCAAAACCAGCGGATATCATCCATGTACCGTTTAACGATCTGCATGCGGTCAAAGCGGTGATGGACGATCACACCTGTGCGGTGGTAGTTGAGCCTATTCAGGGGGAAGGTGGCGTCACTGCGGCAACGCCGGAATTCCTGCAAGGTTTGCGTGAACTTTGCGACCAACACCAGGCGCTATTGGTATTGGATGAAGTGCAGAGCGGGATGGGCCGTACCGGCGATCTGTTTGCCTATATGCACTATGGCGTGACGCCGGATATCCTCACCAGCGCGAAGGCTCTCGGCGGCGGCTTCCCGGTGAGCGCGGTGCTGACCACCCAAGAGATTGCCTCCGCATTTCATGTGGGTTCGCACGGTTCCACTTACGGTGGTAATCCGTTGGCCTGCGCAGTTGCGGGGGCCGCGTTTGATATCATCAACACGCCGGAAGTGTTGGAAGGTATTCAGGCTAAACGTCAGGCGTTTGTCCAACATTTGCAGAAAATTGATCAACAGTTCGACATTTTCAGCGAGATTCGCGGGATGGGGCTGCTGATTGGCGCCGAGCTGAAGCCGCAGTTTAAAGGCCGGGCGCGCGATTTCCTGTATGCCGCCGCGCACGAAGGGGTGATGGTACTCAACGCCGGACCGGACGTGATGCGTTTCGCGCCGTCGCTGGTAGTTGAGCAGGCGGATATCGATGAAGGGATGCAGCGTTTCGCACAAGCGGTAGCGAAAGTCGTTGCCTGATTACCTGTTGCCGGATAAGCACAGCGCATCCGGCAGTCGATCTTAACCTTTCATGTCCCGCAGACGGCGGCTCAGCCAGATTCCGTGGTGCGGTCGCTGACGCCATGCTACCGACGAAATGGTGTGCATGGTGTTCAGATGCCCCAGTATCCGTTGCAGATGCTGCTCAAGGGTGCTTAACGGACCGTGGGACAGCATCTCTGGCGCTTCGAGAATATTCACATCGCCTGAGCTTCCCGGTCCGTCATATTCCAGCCGCTGCTGACAGCGCTGGAGCGCAATTTCACAGGATTCCAGATACCGCTGCGCTAAATCCGGCGTCAGCATTGTATGTTCCCTTGCCAGTGTGGTCATCGCGTTGATGTGCTCGACGATGAACTGGCTATGCGTGACCCACAGTTTCATGTCCGCCAGGTAGTGCGAGTTGAATCCTGGCTCCTGCATCGCCTGGTTCAGTGAGTTGAACAACGTGTTATGCGCCTGATTGACCCGCATGCGTTGATACGCCAGCGGCGTGGCCTGCGGATCGTTGCTGAGGATCAGGCGAATGGCCTCCTGATCGGCTTCTAACGCATCATGGGCGTTCTTACGCAGCAGGCCGCTCTGCCACTGCGGCCACAGCCAGAGTGTACCGCCAAAGGCGATTAAGCAGCCAATAACCGTATCGACAAACCGCGGCACGATAAACTGCTCTCCGTTCAGCGTCAGCAGTTGCAGGGTGTATACCGCCGTGACCGTAAAGCCGACGGTAGCCCAGCCGTAGTTTTTGCGCATGATCAGATAGCTACCCAGGGTAATCAGCAGCATGCCTGCCAGCGTGTAACCTTCCTGAATATGAAAGTGCAGGGTGACCCCGGCAATGACCAGTCCAACGAGCGTTCCTGCTGAACGGTGTAAAATACGTACCCGGGTTGCTCCGTAGCCATTTTGCGTGACGAACAGGATCGTCATCAAAATCCAGTAAGGCTTTGGCAGGTGTAAAGCGCTGCCCATCAGGCTGGCGATACTCAGCATGACGCTGATGCGTCCGGCATTACGCAGCGCCGGCGATTTCAACGACAGATAGTTTTTCAGGGCCGGGATCAGCGGCAACCGACGCTGCTTGTCCGCCATTAAATCTCGGGCGTACAGCGGTCGCTGGGTGCGTAGCACGCGGGCAATACGGCTGAAGTGCCAGTAGCAAAATTGTCCCACCGGATTGTCCGGATGCTGGTTGGCGATTTTCTCCAGCGTGCCAATCTGCTTGTCCATCGAGAAACGGGTCGGCAAGCGGTGATACAGAATATCATCAGCCAGTACCCGAAGGCGTTCGGCGACGGTGCGCGCATTCCAGCGAATCACCTGTTCGGCGTGGCTACGTTCGACCAGCTTTTGCACCTCTTCCGGCTGGTGGAGGCTGACGGAAATATGCTCCTGCAAGTCCAGTGCCTCCTGAAAGGCACGCAGCAGGCGCTTGTAATCGTTGTTGCGATGCGCCGACAGCATATGCATTTGCTGGTAGCACTGGGTAATCAGATCCACCGCTTTCTGCTGGCGAACCAGCAGGGGAGGTAGCGCTTTTTCCGGATCGGCATGCTGGGTCAGCAGGCTGTACTTGGCCTCACAGTAATCGGCTAATTCACGGTACAACAAGCTGAGCGATTCACGGAGCGGCTGCTCGCGCCACATCCAGAACCAGAACCAGTTGAACAGGCCGTACCATAACGTGCCCAGCGCATAGATCAGCAACGGTTCCCAGACGGGCATGTTCCCGACCAGGCTTAGCGTGAAAATCGCGGCGATAAGTGAGGCCGGTAACAGTCGGGCATGCAGAGGGCTTAGCTCGGCGGTTACGCCAAGAATCAGCGTCAGTCCGGTGAGGATAAGCGGCAGCGGTATGGCCTGTGCCAGCAGCAACTGCATGATCAGACTGCAACCGGCAAACAAAGACGCGCCAATAGCTAAACGTTTGAAAAAGCGCTTATGCGGGGTATCAAGACCGGCAATGTTGCAGCAGGCAGGGACCAGGGAGAAGAGGAGTCCCAGATGAAGCTGACCGATGATCAGACCAACAGCCACAGGTAAACATAGCACCAGCGTCTGCCGTAGTGCGTAGTTGATCTCTGGGTGGTATATCAGTCTTCGCCACATCGGTGTAAACAAAAGTGGCGCATCACTGAGTAACGCGCCACTTCGATGGGGTTAACGGGTGCCGTAGACGACGATGGTCTTACCGTGTGCGGAGATCAGGTTTTGATCTTCCAGCATCTTCAGAATACGACCAACGGTCTCACGGGAGCAGCCAACGATCTGGCCGATTTCCTGACGGGTGATTTTAATCTGCATGCCGTCCGGGTGGGTCATCGCATCAGGCTGTTTCGCCAGATTCAGCAGAGTCTGCGCGATACGACCCGTTACGTCGAGGAAGGCTAGGTTGCCGACTTTTTCAGACGTGACCTGCAGGCGACGAGCCATCTGTGAAGACAGGCGCATCAGAATATCCGGGTTGACCTGGATTAATTGGCGAAATTTTTTGTATGAAATTTCAGCGACTTCACATGCGGTTTTGGCACGTACCCAGGCGCTACGTTCCTGACCTTCTTCGAAGAGGCCTAATTCACCAATAAAATCGCCCTGATTCAGATAAGAAAGGATCATTTCTTTCCCTTCTTCATCTTTGATCAGCACTGCCACTGAGCCTTTAACGATGTAATACAACGTTTCCGCTTTTTCACCCTGGTGAATCAGCGTGCTCTTCGATGGGTACTTATGAATATGGCAATGAGACAAGAACCATTCGAGAGTCGGGTCTGTTTGCGGTTTGCCAAGCACCATGCGCGGTTATCCTCTGTTATAAGCTGTCTCCAGAGCCAGAAAACGACGCTGCCTCTGGGTTTGCAAAAATATGCTTCCCGCTACCTGGGAAAGGGGCTGTCAAAAATTAACTGCAGCCTGTAATGTGATGTCCTCTGCATACATGCAGTACGTCAATGTATTACTGTAGCATCCTGACTGTTTTAGCATAGCTTTCGCCGTGTGTCTCCTGGTGTCTCGCTTCAGCATGACGCAGGTCGCCTTCCGTTGCGAGAATTGTTATGTACGCGTAATCTGTCAGGAAAATTGAAACATTGGAGTTACGAAATATGCAAGCGCGTGTAAAGTGGGTTGAGGGGTTAACCTTCCTCGGTGAGTCCGCCTCTGGTCACCAAATTTTGATGGACGGTAACTCCGGTGATAAAGCGCCGAGCCCGATGGAAATGGTATTAATGGCTGCGGGCGGTTGCAGCGCAATTGATGTGGTTTCGATCCTGCAAAAAGGTCGTCAGGATGTGACCAACTGCGAAGTGAAACTGACCTCAGAGCGTCGTGATGAAGCGCCGCGCCTGTTTACCCACATTAACCTGCATTTCATCGTAACGGGTAACGATCTGAAAGATGCGTCCGTTTCGCGCGCAGTCGATCTCTCTGCGGAAAAATATTGCTCTGTGGCGCTGATGCTGGAAAAGGCGGTGAACATTACCCACTCCTATGAAGTGGTTGCTGCTTCGTGATGTGATGCCTGATGGCGTTTCACTTATCAGGCCTACAGGATATAAACGCGTAGGCCGGATAAGGCATCAGCCGCCATCCGGCAAAATAACACCTTACTCTATCTTTTTGCCTTCCATCAGTCGCTGGACAAGCGGCAGCATAATCAATTCCATCGCCAGACCCATTTTCCCGCCCGGAACAACCAACGTATTGATATGGGAAATGAATGATCCCTGCAGCATGGCCAGTAGCCACGGGAAGTCGATCCCTTCCAGGTTCCGAAAATGAATCACGACAAAGCTTTCATCCAGTGATGGAATACTTTTGGCGGCAAAGGGGTTGGAGGTATCAACGGTCGGTACGCGCTGGAAGTTAATGTGCGTACGGGAAAACTGCGGCGTAATGTAATTGATGTAATCGTCCATTGAGCGCACCACCGAGTCCATCACCGCTTCGCGCGAGTGTCCCCGCTCGCTGGTATCGCGGGTCAGCTTCTGAATCCATTCCAGGTTCACGATCGGCACTACGCCAACCAGCAGATCGACATGCCGGGCCACGTTTTGCTGTGGGGTTACGACGCCGCCGTGCAGTCCTTCATAGAACAGGACATCCGTCGGTTCAGGCAGCGGCTGCCAGGGCGTAAATGTACCCGGAACCTGATTCCACGGTACGGCCTCATCGTAGGTGTGCAGATATTTTCGCGACTGACCTTTGCCCGTCTGGCCGTATTCGATGAAGGTTTGCTCCAGCAGACCGAAGTCATTAGCTTCGGGGCCGAAATAGCTGATATGCCGCCCGGCATCGCGCGCTTTGCGAATCGCCATGTCCATTTCCGGACGGGTATAACGATGAAAACTGTCACCTTCCACCTCGGCGGCGCGCAGATTTAACTGCGCGAAAATTTTACGAAACGCGAGGCTGGTGGTGGTGGTCCCCGCGCCGCTGGACCCTGTTACCGCAATCACCGGATGTTTGGCAGACATAACAACTCCATGAATAGGTTGAATTTTTATTATAGTCGGCCGTCGGTTACGGATTACTCGTGAATCTGCTTCCTCGGCATAATGTTGACCGTTTCATGCAGTTCGGACCATACCAGCACGGCTTCACCAGATTGTAGTTGGCGTTTGACGTCGGCGACTTTTTGTTCGAGCGAGCGTTCATGTTCACCATAATCGGTGCCTTCGCGCAAGACAAAGCTTTCAATCAGATTGTCCAGTGCGTCCGGGGAGATATCTTGCCAGGGGATGATCATGATGATGCCTCCAGATACGTTGTCAGCCAGTCCGGGATTCTGGATTCCAGCCACATCTCAGGACGGCGCACCGTGCCGCCAATGAATCCGACGTGGCCGCCGTGTTCCGTCAGTTGATACTCTACCTGTGAGGGCAGATTTTCCGGTTTAGGGATCACGTGATGATCCATAAACGGATCGTCTTTGGCATGGATAATCAGCGTGGGTTTGGCGATCTGGTTGAGCAACGGCATAGCGCTACACTGACGGTAATAGTCTATAGCATCGGCGAAACCGTGGATTTTGGCGGTGATCAGATCGTCAAAATCGCGAATGCGACGCAGAGATTTCAATTGGCCCAGACTCACCGGCAGCGATCCTGGATACGCCTCTAGCTTACGCGAGGCATTGGCTTTCAACAGGTTTAGCAGGTAGCGCTGATAGACCCGGGAGAATCCCTTGTCCATATGGTAACTACAGGCTTCCAGCACGAAAGGCGCGGAAACGATAACCGCGGCATCAATTGGAATCTCAGTACCTTCTTTTGCCAGCAGGCAGGCCAGCATGTTTCCACCGAGCGAATAGCCTACCGCCGCGGTCGGCACGCGACCGAACTCGCGAGCCAGCCAGTGTAAAAACCAGGTGCCATCTTCTGTCTCACCGGAGTGATAAATACGGTTCAGACGATTGGGTTCGCCGCTGCAGCCGCGAAAATGCATCACCACGCCCAGCCAGCCGCGCTTTTGCGCTGCTTCAATCAGGCCATGTGCGTACGGGCTGTTCAGACTGCCTTCCAGACCGTGAAAAACCACCAGGCGCGGTTTATGTTTCGCCTGTTGCGGATCTTCACTCCATGCCAGATCGACAAAATCACCGTCGGGCAATTCCAGACGCTGCCAGTGGGCGTCGAACTTCACCTTGCGGCGAATTAAACGCGGCAGCATCGTCTGCAGATGGCGGTTACTGATACCGCGCATCGGACGGAATTCTCGTGAATCGTCGGTAGGTGGAGTTATTTCTGTGGACGTGATTTCAACCATAACACCAGAGCAATTAATAATCGGAAAGAATAACTATACCGCGCACAGCGCGTGCGGGTTAGCCAATATGTGATTTTGTCGCGAGTCAGTCAGCAGGCAATCATCGGCTATAGTACCGGATGGCGGCTTCGCCTTATCCGGCACTCATGATTACTCGGCCAGCATCTGCTCAAGCTGTTCCTGAGCCTCCAGCCAGGCCATCTCGCACTCTTCCAGTCCGGATTTCGCACTGGCCTGCTGCTGCAAGCATGCTGTGAGTTCGGCTTTGCGGCTTTGGTCGTACAGTTCGCTATCGCCGAGTTTTTCTTCCGCCTGCGCCAGCTGTGCGTGCAGTTTCTCCATCTCTTTTTCCAGGCGGGAAATCTCTTTACGTAGCGGTTGCGTCAGGGTGCGTAGTTCAGCTTCGCGACGCTTCTGGTCTTTACGTGCCTGGGCGCTGTTAACGCTCTCTTTTGCCGGTTCGTCGCTCTGGTTTTCCTGTTTTTGCACATCGCTCAGCCACTGCTGATAATCCTCAAGATCGCCATCAAACGGCTCGACTTTCTTGTCGTGCACCAGATAGAGGTCATCGGTAGTAGAGCGAATCAGGTGACGGTCGTGCGAGACCACAACCAGTGCGCCTTCGAAATCGATCAGCGCTTCGGTCAGCGCCTGACGCATATCCAAATCCAGGTGGTTGGTCGGTTCATCAAGCAGCAGCAGGTTCGGGCGCTGCCAGACGATCAATGCCAGCACCAGACGCGCTTTTTCACCACCGGAGAAGCGGCGAGTCTCTTCGCTGACTTTATCGCCCTGGAAGCCGAATCCGCCGAGGTAGTCTCGCAGTTTCTGCTCCAGCTCCTGCGGTGCCATGCGCGCCAGGTGCTGAATAGGTGATTCATCGGCGCGTAAAAACTCCAGCTGGTGCTGTGCGAAGTAACCCAGCTTGATGCCTTTTGCCAGGCCAATCTCGCCGCTGATGGGGGCCAGTTCGCCGGCCAGCAGCTTAATCAACGTAGATTTACCCGCACCGTTGCGTCCGAGCAGGCCGATGCGAGACCCCGGTACCAGATTCAGTTTGATCGAATCGAGAATGACGCGGTCGCCGTAGCCGGCGCTGACCTTTTCCATCTTTAACAGCGGGTTCGGCAGGCTTTCCGGCTCGCGGAAGCTGAAGTGGAACGGGTTGTCCACGTGCGCAGGGGCAATCAGCTCCATACGTTCCAGCATTTTGATACGGCTCTGCGCCTGCTTTGCTTTGGTGGCTTTAGCGCGGAAACGATCGATATAGCTTTGCAGATGCGCCACGCGCTCCTGCTGGCTTTCGTACATTGCCTGCTGCTGTGCGAGGCGGGTCGCACGCTGGATTTCAAACGCGCTGTAGTTGCCGGTGTACTCGAACATCGTTTGCTGTTCGATATGAATAATTTTATCCACCACCGGATCGAGGAAGTCGCGGTCGTGGGAGATCAAAATCAGCGTGCCCTGATAGCTTTTCAGCCATCTTTCCAGCCAGATCACCGCGTCGAGATCGAGGTGGTTGGTCGGTTCATCGAGCAGCAGCAGGTCTGAACGGCAAATCAGCGCCTGAGCCAGGTTGAGACGCATACGCCAGCCACCGGAGAAATCGCTGACGGGACGTTCAAGCTGTTCGTTGGAGAAACCGAGGCCATGCAGCAGGCTGGCGGCGCGTGAGCGCACAGTCCAGGCGTCGATGGCATCCAGCTTGCCATGGACGGTGGCAATGGCATGTCCATCGTTACGTTCGTTGGCATCGTTCAACTGTGCTTCCAGTTGACGATACTCGCGGTCGCCGTCAATCACATACTCCAACGCCGGCTGTGGCAACGCAGGCGTTTCCTGATTAACCCACGCGAGCTGCCAGTTTCCCGGATAGGTAAATCCTCCGGCGTCGGCGCTGAGTTCATTTTTCAGCAATGCCAGCAGGGTAGATTTACCGCAGCCATTTTTACCTACCAGGCCAACTTTCTGCCCTGGATTAATGGTGGCCGTGGCATTTTCCAGCAAGACGCGCACGCCGCGACGAATTTGTAACGATGAGAAAACAATCATAAGGCGCCGTATGTTCAGACTATGTTAATTTATCATTATGATAATGTAATGTGTGGGCTATTTGCCGCACCGAGGCGCAATGGTAGCCCAAAACGTCGAAAATAGACAAAAGACAAAACCGGGAGGGGGATGATGTTCCAGCCAGCGAAAGTCTTGCTGCTGTATGCCCATCCGGAATCTCAGGACTCGGTCGCGAACCGGGTGCTGCTTAAACCGGCCATGCAGCTCAGCAATGTTACCGTGCACGACCTGTACGCGCACTATCCTGACTTTTTTATCGACATTCCGCATGAGCAGGCGCTGCTGCGCGAGCATGATGTGATTGTTTTTCAGCATCCGCTCTACACCTATAGCTGCCCGGCGTTGTTAAAGGAGTGGCTTGACCGTGTACTGAGCCGAGGATTTGCCAGCGGCCCCGGGGGGAATCAACTGGCGGGAAAGTACTGGCGGAGCGTTATCACTACCGGCGAGCCGGAAAGCGCCTACCGCTATGACGCGCTAAACCGTTATCCAATGAGCGATGTACTGCGCCCTTTTGAGCTAACGGCCGGTATGTGCCGCATGCACTGGATGAGCCCTATCATTGTCTACTGGGCCAGACGGCAAACGAAACAGGAGCTGGACAGCCATGCGAAAGCGTATGGTGACTGGCTGGCGAATCCGATCCCTGTGGGAGGCCGCTGATGGAAGGTTCTGATTTATTGACTGCCGGCGTGTTGTTCCTCTTCGCGGCGGTGGCTGCCGTTCCGCTGGCCTCAAAGCTGGGTATCGGTCCGGTGCTGGGTTACTTGCTGGCGGGGATTGCTATCGGCCCATGGGGATTAGGGTTCATCAGCGATGTGGATGAAATCTTACACTTTTCCGAACTGGGCGTAGTTTTTCTGATGTTCATCATTGGGCTGGAACTGAATCCAGCCAAACTGTGGCAATTGCGGCGTTCAATTTTTGGCGTCGGCGCCGCGCAGGTGATGCTAAGCGCGGTCGTGCTGGCAGGGCTACTGATGCTTACAGCGTTCTCCTGGCAGGCAGCAGTGGTTGGCGGCATTGGTCTGGCGATGTCATCGACTGCTATGGCGCTACAGTTGATGCGCGAAAAAGGCATGAATCGCAGTGAATCCGGACAACTGGGCTTTTCGGTGCTGCTATTTCAGGATCTGGCGGTGATCCCCGCATTGGCGCTGGTTCCGTTGCTGGCGGGGTCTGCTGACGAACATTTTGACTGGATCAAAGTGGGGATGAAGGTGCTGGCCTTTGCCGGCATGCTGATTGGCGGGCGCTATTTGCTGCGTCCGGTTTTCCGTTTTATTGCGGATTCTGGCGTGCGGGAAGTGTTCACCGCCGCCACGCTGCTGTTAGTGCTGGGTTCTGCTTTATTTATGGATGCGCTGGGTTTGTCGATGGCGCTGGGGACCTTTATCGCGGGCGTTCTGCTGGCGGAAAGCGAATACCGACATGAGCTGGAAACGGCAATCGATCCGTTTAAAGGCCTGTTGCTTGGCCTGTTTTTTATCTCCGTAGGTATGTCGCTTAACCTTGGCGTGCTCTATACCCATATTTTATGGGTAGCGGCGAGCGTGATGGTGCTGGTGGTCGTAAAAATGCTGGTGCTGTATGTACTGGCGCGTCTTAACGGCATGAGAAGCTCAGAACGGATGCAGTTTGCCGGGGTTTTAAGTCAGGGCGGTGAATTCGCTTTCGTGCTGTTTTCAACGGCCTCTTCCCAACGGCTGTTTCAGGGTGACCAAATGGCGCTGTTGTTGGTGACCGTCACGCTATCGATGATGACCACGCCGCTGGTGATGAAGTTGATTGATAAATGGCTCTCCCGCCAGTTTAACGGCACGGATGAAGAAGATGAAAAACCCTGGGTGGAAGATGATAAACCGCAGGTGATTGTGGTGGGTTTCGGGCGCTTTGGTCAGGTTATTGGTCGTCTGTTGATGGCCAATAAAATGCGTATTACCGTCCTGGAAAGAGATATCAGCGCAGTGAATTTAATGCGCAAATATGGCTATAAGGTCTATTACGGTGATGCCACGCAGGTGGATCTGTTGCGTTCCGCGGGTGCAGAAGCCGCACAGTCTATTGTTATTACCTGTAATGAACCTGAAGACACTATGAAGCTGGTGGCGCTGTGCCAACAGTATTTTCCGCATTTGCATATTCTTGCGCGTGCGCGCGGACGTGTAGAGGCGCATGAGTTATTACAGGCTGGTGTGACGCAGTTTTCCCGCGAAACATTTTCCAGTGCGCTGGAGTTAGGGCGAAAAACGCTGGTTACGCTAGGGATGCATCCGCACCAGGCTCAGCGCGCTCAGCTGCATTTTCGGCGGCTGGATATGCGCATGTTGCGGGAACTGATCCCCATGCACACGGATACGGTACAAATCTCCCGAGCCAGGGAAGCCCGGCGCGAGCTTGAGGAGATTTTCCAACGAGAGATGCAGCAAGAGCGACGTCAACTGGATGGCTGGGATGAATTTGAGTAGAGGTAACCATGGCAATTCGTAAACGTTTTATCGCAGGCGCAAAATGTCCGTCCTGCCAGGCGCAGGATACGCTGGCGATGTGGCGCGAAAATAATATCGATATTGTTGAGTGTGTTAAGTGCGGTCATCAGATGCGGGAAGCCGATAAAGAGGCGCGCGAGCACGTTCGCAAAGAAGAGCAAGTGATCGGGATTTTTCATCCGGACTAGCGATATGGCGCAGCTTTTTTTAAGCTAGAGGGTACACGGGTGCAGAATTCCGCTACAATCTGCGCCACTATTCTTTCCATGCTCAGGAGATATCATGAAAGTAGCAAAGGACCTGGTGGTCAGCCTGGCCTATCAGGTACGTACAGAAGACGGTGTGTTGGTTGATGAGTCTCCGGTGAGTGCACCGCTGGACTACCTGCATGGTCACGGTTCCCTGATTTCTGGCCTGGAAACAGCGCTGGACGGTCATGAAGTTGGCGACAAATTCGATGTTGCTGTTGGCGCAAACGACGCATACGGTCAGTACGACGAAAACCTGGTGCAGCGCGTTCCTAAAGACGTCTTCATGGGCGTTGACGAACTGCAGGTTGGCATGCGTTTCCTGGCTGAAACTGACCAGGGTCCAGTACCGGTAGAAATTACCGAAGTGGAAGACGACCACGTTGTGGTTGACGGTAACCACATGCTGGCTGGCCAGAACCTGAAATTCAACGTAGAAGTTGTCGCTATCCGCGAAGCGACCGAAGAAGAGCTGGCTCACGGCCACGTTCACGGTGCGCACGGTCACGACCACGATCATGACCACGGTCATGACGGTTGCTGCGGTGGTCACGGTCACGACCATGGTCACGAGCACGGTGGCGAAGGCTGCTGCGGCGGTGGCGGTAAAGGTAACGGCGGCGGTTGCGGTTGCCACTAATCAGTATATGGCATAAAAAAAAGCGGGAATATCCCGCTTTTTTTATGTCTCAATAATGTGGCGGCGGGGTCTCTTCAGACTGCGACGCGATGTGGGACGGCTGCGTTGCCTTGAGCTTCTCCGTCAATAAACGCAGATGGTCGCGGAGTTTTGCCATTTCCAGTTCATGCGCGGTCACCGTCACGTTGAGCTCTTCAATGGTTATCTCCTGAAATGCCAGGCGACTTTCCAGTTCAGCCAGGCGAGTTTCCATTGTTGTATCCTGCATGATTCACCTCTTTCTTTTTTCTCCGGCAGATCGCGGACTGCGGCGAATTCTACTTAACTTTGCCTGTTTGCACAGCACTCAATCTTCGGTCACGAAACTAATTTAAACAAAAAGAGTCTGAAAAGTGGTGATAATAGGGCGTGCCCGTATGTTGATTTGTTCTGCAACGCTTTATAGTACATTTTTATGTTAGCTAACCTTGGGGTGAGATGCCCCGGCCCTGGAGATATGGATGAAATCACTGTTTAAAGTAACGCTGCTGGCGACCATAATGGCTGTTGCTCTGCATGCCCCGATCACCTTCGCTGCTGACGCTGCGAAACCAGCCGCTACTGCTGACAGCAAAGCAGCATTCAAGAATGACGACCAAAAAGCCGCTTACGCGCTGGGCGCGTCCCTGGGTCGTTATATGGAAAACTCTCTGAAAGAGCAGGAAAAACTGGGCATCAAACTGGATAAAGATCAGCTGATCGCTGGCGTTCAGGATGCGTTTGCAGACAAGAGCAAACTGTCTGACCAGGAAATCGAACAAACTCTGCAGGCGTTTGAAGCACGCGTGAAGAGCTCCGCTCAGGCGAAAATGGAAAAAGACGCGGCTGACAATGAAGCCAAAGGTAAAGTTTACCGCGAGAAATTTGCTAAAGAGAAGGGCGTTAAAACCTCTTCTACTGGCCTGGTCTATAAAGTAGAGAAAGAAGGTACCGGCGCTGCACCGAAAGATAGCGATACCGTGGTAGTCAACTACAAAGGTACGCTGATTGATGGTAAAGAGTTTGATAACTCTTATACTCGCGGTGAGCCGCTCTCTTTCCGTCTTGACGGTGTTATCCCGGGCTGGACCGAAGGCCTGAAAAACATCAAGAAAGGCGGCAAAATCCAGCTGGTTATCCCGCCGGATCTGGCTTACGGCAAAACCGGCGTACCGGGCATTCCGGCTAACTCTACGCTGGTCTTTGATGTTGAACTGTTAGACATCAAACCGGCACCGAAGGCCGATGCGCAGCCAGATGCTGCACCGGCAGCTAAAGCTGCGGACAGCAGCAAAAAGTAAGTAACCAGATACCGCCGCCCACAGGGCGGCGGTTTTTTATTATCGACAGGATATAATTAATACTGGAAAGCGCCTTGTGCGCTGTATTACTTTAGATGCCCCTATAATAGTGATGAGCCTGCCCTGACAACATAACGACAGGCTCCTGAAAAGGAGTGCTTTTTTTCATGTCCAGGTCGCTTTTAACCAACGAAACCAGTGAGCTAGATTTACTGGATCAACGTCCTTTCGATCAAACCGATTTCGATATCCTCAAATCCTACGAAGCGGTTGTGGACGGGTTGGCGATGCTCATTGGTTCCCATTGTGAAATCGTATTGCACTCTTTGCAGGATTTGAAATGCTCGGCCATCCGCATTGCTAACGGTGAACACACGGGCCGCAAAATTGGCTCGCCGATTACTGACCTTGCGTTGCGTATGCTGCATGATATGACGGGTGCGGATAGCAGCGTGTCGAAGTGTTACTTCACACGTGCGAAAAGCGGTGTCTTGATGAAGTCGGTGACGATTGCCATTCGCAACCGTGAGCATCGCGTGATTGGTCTGCTGTGCATCAACATGAACCTTGATGTTCCATTCTCGCAGATAATGAATACCTTTATCCCACCGGAAACCCCGGAAGTGGGTTCTGCCGTTAACTTCGCTTCTTCGGTGGAAGACCTGGTTACCCAAACGTTGGAATTCACGATTGAAGAAGTGAATGCTGATCGTAATGTTTCCAACAATGCCAAGAATCGCCAGATTGTCCTGAATCTGTATGAGAAAGGTATCTTCGATATTAAAGATGCCATTAACCAGGTCGCCGATCGGCTGAACATCTCCAAGCACACGGTTTACCTCTATATTCGTCAGTTCAAAAGCGGCGATTTCCAGGGGCAAGACAAGTAATGCGTTTTGCCATTATGGTGACGGGGCCAGCTTATGGCACGCAGCAGGCGAGCAGCGCGTTGCAATTTGCTCACGCGTTACTTAAAGAAGGGCATGAGCTATGCAGCGTCTTTTTCTATCGTGAAGGTGTGTATAACGCCAACTTCCTGACTTCACCTGCCAGTGATGAATATGATCTGGTGCGGGCCTGGCAACAGCTGAACCAGCAGCACGGCGTGACGCTGAATATCTGCGTAGCTGCGGCGCTGCGTCGCGGCGTCGTTGATGAAACAGAAGCGAAGCGACTGGGACTGGCAGGGGCTAATTTACAATCAGGTTTTAACCTCAGCGGGCTGGGTTCGCTGGCTGAGGCATCCCTGACCTGCGATCGCGTGGTGCAGTTTTAATGAAACGTGTTGCTTTTGTCTTTTCTACCGTGCCACATGGCAGTTCGTCTGGCCGCGAAGGGTTAGATGCCTTACTGGCGACATCGGCGTTAACGGAAGACCTCGGCGTATTTTTTATCGGCGATGGCGTTTTTCAAATCCTCCAGGGACAACAGCCGGATGTCGTGCTGGCTCGCGACTATATCGCAACCTTCAAGCTGTTAGGGTTGTACGATATCGATCAATGTTGGCTTTGTGCCGCCTCGTTACGCGAGCGGGGCCTCCAGCAGGGGGGTAATTTTGTGGTCGATGCGACAGCGTTAGAACCGGAAGATTTACGCCGTGAGCTAGGCAACTATGACGTCATTTTAAGGTTTTGAGATACTCATGCTGCACACATTACATCGTTCCGCGTGGCTTACCGATTTCTCCTCTCTTCTTCGCCTGATTGATAAAGACGATGAACTTTTATTGCTTCAGGATGGCGTGACCGCGGCAATAGAAGGAAGCCGTTTCCTTGAAAGTCTGCAAAATGCCTCCATTAAGGTCTATGTACTGGAAGAAGACATTAAAGCTCGCGGCTTAGGTGGTCAAATTTCAGACAGTGTCGTCAGGGTTAGCTATACTGACTTCGTCAGACTTACGGTGAAGCATCCCAGCCAGATGTCCTGGTAATTGTGGGATCGTTGTATATTTCTTGACACCTTTTCGACACCGACCTAAAATTCTGCGTCCTCATATTGTATGAGGTCGTTTTATTACGTGTTTACGAAGCGAAAGCTACAACCAGGAGCTATTTAATGGCAACAGTTAACCAGCTGGTACGCAAACCACGCGCACGCAAAGTTGCAAAGAGCAACGTGCCTGCACTGGAAGCATGCCCGCAGAAACGTGGCGTATGTACTCGTGTATATACTACCACTCCTAAAAAACCAAACTCCGCACTGCGTAAAGTATGCCGTGTGCGTTTGACTAACGGTTTTGAAGTGACTTCCTACATCGGTGGTGAAGGTCACAACCTGCAGGAGCACTCCGTGATCCTGATCCGTGGCGGTCGTGTAAAAGACCTCCCGGGTGTTCGTTACCACACCGTTCGCGGTGCGCTTGACTGCTCCGGCGTTAAAGACCGTAAGCAATCACGCTCCAAGTATGGCGTGAAACGTCCTAAGGCTTAATGGTTCTCCGTTAAGTAAGGCCAAACGTTTTATATTAATGTCAAACTAAACTCGTAGAGTTTTGGACAATCCTGAATTAACAACGGAGTATTCCCATGCCACGTCGTCGCGTCATTGGTCAGCGTAAAATTCTGCCGGATCCTAAGTTCGGATCAGAGCTGCTGGCTAAATTTGTAAATATCCTGATGGTAGATGGTAAAAAATCTACTGCAGAAACCATCGTATACAGCGCGCTGGAGACCCTGGCTCAGCGTTCTGGTAAAGATGGCCTGGAAGCTTTTGAAGTAGCCCTTGAAAACGTGCGTCCGACTGTCGAAGTTAAGTCTCGCCGCGTTGGTGGTTCTACTTATCAGGTTCCAGTTGAAGTCCGTCCGGTTCGCCGTAATGCCCTGGCAATGCGTTGGATCGTTGAAGCTGCTCGTAAACGCGGTGATAAATCCATGGCTCTGCGCCTGGCGAACGAACTTTCTGATGCTGCAGAAAACAAAGGTACTGCAGTTAAGAAACGTGAAGACGTTCACCGTATGGCAGAAGCCAACAAGGCGTTCGCACACTACCGTTGGTAATCCCTTCGGAGTTTTAGTCACCAGGCGGGCGCTTCTAGTAAGCAGCCCGCTTTGGGCTACTTAAATTGAACGCCTAAAAGATAAACGAGGAATCAAATGGCTCGTACAACACCCATCGCGCGCTACCGTAACATCGGTATCAGTGCGCACATCGACGCCGGTAAAACCACTACTACCGAACGTATTCTGTTCTACACCGGTGTAAACCATAAAATCGGTGAAGTTCATGACGGCGCAGCCACCATGGACTGGATGGAACAGGAGCAGGAGCGTGGTATTACTATCACCTCCGCAGCGACTACTGCATTCTGGTCTGGTATGGCTAAGCAGTATGAACCGCATCGCGTTAACATCATCGACACCCCGGGGCACGTTGACTTCACTATCGAAGTAGAACGTTCCATGCGTGTGCTTGATGGTGCAGTAATGGTTTACTGCGCAGTTGGTGGTGTTCAGCCTCAGTCTGAAACCGTATGGCGTCAGGCAAACAAATATAAAGTTCCACGCATTGCGTTCGTTAACAAAATGGACCGTATGGGTGCGAACTTCCTGAAAGTTGTTGGTCAGATCAAAACCCGTCTGGGCGCGAACCCTGTTCCGCTGCAGTTGGCGATTGGCGCTGAAGAAGCGTTCACCGGTGTTGTTGACCTGGTGAAAATGAAAGCCATCAACTGGAACGAAGAAGATGCAGGCGTAACCTTCACTTATGAAGATATCCCGGCTGACATGCAGGAACTGGCTGAAGAATGGCACCAGAACCTGATCGAGTCCGCTGCGGAAGCTTCAGAAGAGCTGATGGAGAAATACCTGGGTGGTGAAGAACTGACTGAAGAAGAGATCAAAAAAGCTCTGCGTCAGCGCGTTCTGAACAACGAAATCATCCTGGTAACCTGTGGTTCTGCGTTCAAGAACAAAGGTGTTCAGGCGATGCTGGATGCGGTAATTGATTACCTGCCATCCCCAGTCGACGTACCTGCGATCAACGGTATTCTGGACGACGGTAAAGATACTCCGGCTGAGCGTCATGCTAGCGATGAAGAGCCGTTTGCTGCTCTGGCATTCAAAATCGCTACCGACCCGTTCGTGGGTAACCTGACCTTCTTCCGCGTGTACTCTGGTGTGGTTAACTCCGGTGACACCATCCTGAACTCAGTGAAAACTGCACGCGAGCGTTTTGGCCGTATCGTACAGATGCACGCTAACAAACGTGAAGAGATCAAAGAAGTTCGCGCGGGCGATATCGCTGCTGCTATCGGTCTGAAAGACGTGACCACTGGTGACACTCTGTGTGACCCGGATCACCCGATCATTCTGGAGCGTATGGAATTCCCTGAGCCGGTAATCTCCATCGCGGTAGAACCGAAAACCAAAGCTGACCAGGAAAAAATGGGTCTGGCTCTGGGCCGTCTGGCTAAAGAAGACCCGTCATTCCGCGTTTGGACTGACGAAGAATCTAACCAGACCATTATCGCCGGTATGGGTGAGCTGCACCTCGACATCATCGTTGACCGTATGAAGCGTGAATTCAACGTTGAAGCGAACGTCGGTAAACCTCAGGTTGCTTACCGTGAAGCGATTCGCGCGAAAGTTACCGATATCGAAGGTAAACACGCTAAGCAGTCTGGTGGTCGCGGTCAGTACGGTCATGTTGTTATCGACATGTACCCGCTGGAGCCGGGTTCAAACCCGAAAGGCTACGAGTTCATCAACGACATCAAAGGTGGTGTAATTCCTGGCGAATACATCCCGGCCGTTGATAAAGGCATCCAGGAACAGCTGAAATCTGGCCCGCTGGCTGGTTACCCGGTTGTTGATCTGGGCGTGCGTCTGCACTTCGGTTCTTACCATGACGTTGACTCCTCTGAGCTGGCGTTTAAACTGGCCGCTTCTATCGCCTTCAAAGATGGCTTTAAGAAAGCGAAACCAGTTCTGCTTGAGCCTATCATGAAGGTTGAAGTAGAGACTCCGGAAGAGAACACCGGTGACGTAATCGGTGACTTGAGCCGCCGTCGTGGTATGCTTCGTGGTCAGGAATCCAACGTCACTGGCGTTGTTATCCATGCTGAAGTTCCGCTGTCTGAAATGTTCGGATATGCAACCCAGCTGCGTTCTCTGACCAAAGGCCGTGCTTCTTACTCCATGGAGTTCCTGAAGTACGACGATGCGCCGAACAACGTTGCTCAGGCCGTTATTGAAGCCCGTGGTAAATAAGCCACAGGATTAAAACCTAAGTCCCGTGCTCTCTCCCCAGGGGAGAGCACTATAGTAAGGAATATAGCCGTGTCTAAAGAAAAATTTGAACGTACAAAACCGCACGTTAACGTCGGCACCATCGGCCACGTTGACCACGGTAAAACTACCCTGACCGCTGCAATCACCACCGTACTGGCTAAAACCTACGGCGGTGCTGCTCGTGCATTCGACCAGATCGATAACGCGCCGGAAGAAAAAGCTCGTGGTATCACCATCAACACTTCTCACGTTGAATATGACACCCCGACTCGCCACTACGCACACGTAGACTGCCCGGGCCACGCCGACTATGTTAAAAACATGATCACCGGTGCTGCGCAGATGGACGGCGCGATCCTGGTTGTTGCTGCGACTGACGGCCCGATGCCGCAGACTCGTGAGCACATCCTGCTGGGTCGTCAGGTAGGCGTTCCGTACATCATCGTGTTCCTGAACAAATGCGACATGGTTGATGACGAAGAGCTGCTGGAACTGGTAGAAATGGAAGTTCGTGAACTTCTGTCTCAGTACGATTTCCCGGGCGACGACACTCCGATCGTTCGTGGTTCTGCTCTGAAAGCGCTGGAAGGCGAAGCAGAGTGGGAAGCGAAAATCATCGAACTGGCTGGCTTCCTGGATTCTTACATCCCGGGAACCAGAGCGTGCGATTGACAAGCCGTTCCTGCTGCCTATCGAAGACGTATTCTCCATCTCCGGTCGTGGTACCGTTGTTACCGGTCGTGTAGAGCGCGGTATCATCAAAGTTGGTGAAGAAGTTGAAATCGTTGGTATCAAAGAGAGACTGCTAAGTCTACCTGTACTGGCGTTGAAATGTTCCGCAAACTGCTGGACGAAGGCCGTGCTGGTGAGAACGTTGGTGTTCTGCTGCGTGGTATCAAACGTGAAGAAATCGAACGTGGTCAGGTACTGGCTAAGCCGGGCTCTATCAAGCCGCACACCAAGTTCGAATCTGAAGTGTACATTCTGTCCAAAGACGAAGGCGGCCGTCATACTCCGTTCTTCAAAGGCTACCGTCCGCAGTTCTACTTCCGTACTACTGACGTGACTGGTACCATCGAACTGCCGGAGGGTGTTGAGATGGTAATGCCGGGCGACAACATCAAAATGGTTGTTACCCTGATCCACCCAATCGCGATGGACGACGGTCTGCGTTTCGCAATCCGTGAAGGCGGCCGTACTGTTGGTGCGGGCGTTGTTGCTAAAGTAATGAGCTAATTATTGATTAATTAGCTTTGAGCTTAAAAAGGGCGCTTCGGCGCCCTTTTTGCTGTCCGCTATTTAGCAGTTGTCATATTTATTCGCATTTTTCATTCATTCTCCCGCTGCGTAAATAGCGTTGTGCTATTGTAATCATAACTATTCTCATTTACACTTTGCGCAGAAATTGAACGGGAGCGATCATGTACGTTTGTTTGTGTAATGCGATAAGTGATAAAAAAATACGTCAGGCTGTTCGCCAGTTTCATCCTCAGTCCTTTCAGCAATTGCGTAAATTTATTCCTGTTGGAAATCAATGTGGTAAGTGCATTCGTGCTGCCCGCGAAGTCATGCAGGATGAATTAACGCAAATGCCAGAATTTAAAGAGATCGCCTAAGTCACACTCTTTTTTTTGACATCCCTGTAGCCCCATCTACGCTCTAAGAGTGGAAGCGGAGGGACTATAAAATGAAAGGTGATGTTAAAATCATAAATTATCTCAATAAACTATTGGGAAATGAGCTTGTCGCAATCAACCAGTATTTTCTCCATGCTCGTATGTTCAAAAACTGGGGACTGACTCGCCTCAATGATGTTGAGTACCATGAATCTATCGATGAGATGAAACACGCTGATAAATATATCGAGCGTATTTTATTCTTAGAAGGGCTCCCAAACTTACAGGATCTTGGTAAGTTGGGTATAGGCGAAGATGTTGAAGAGATGCTGCAATCCGATCTTCGACTCGAACTCGATGGGGCTAAAGATTTACGTGAAGCTATTGCCTATGCCGACAGCGTCCATGACTACGTTAGCCGGGATATGATGATCGAAATCCTTGCTGATGAAGAAGGTCACATTGACTGGCTGGAAACGGAACTGGATCTGCTCCAGAAGATGGGACTCCAGAACTATCTTCAGGCACAGATTCGCGAAGCGTAGACGCAAACTTTGCAGAGCGGCAGACCTGCCGCTCCTTTCAGTACCCGATAACACCTGAACTTTGCGCGCTGAAAATCAACCAACCTGCCAGTCCAAGCCACGGACCGAACGCGATAAGCGGTATCGACGTCCTTCGGGTAAGGCGTAGGATCAGCCACCAGACAATGCCCAGCAATGATGCAGCGAGTAAAATGGGCGGTAGCGCTGGCCATCCACACCAGGCACCCATCGCTGCCAGTAGCTTAGCGTCACCCAGGCCGATGCCCTCTTTGCCCGCGATTATTTTGCATCCCCACCAGACCAGCCATAGCGTCAGATAGCCAGCGACAGCGCCGTACAGCGCGTCGGATAACATCTCTCTGTCGTAAACGCTGTGATACATCAGACCGAGCCAGAGCAGCGGCAGCGTCAGCACATCCGGCAGCAGGTACGTCCGGAGATCAATTTGCGCCAGTGCGAAAATAAACCAGAACAGCGTCATGATGGCAATCGCATCAGACATTGAAGGGACAAACGCGGCGCTAAGCGCAAAAACACAAGAACACACCAGTTCAGTCAGTGGGTAACGCCATGAAATGGGCTGCGCGCAGTCCTGGCAACGCCCCCGCTGCCACAGCCAACTGAATAGTGGAATAGTGTTACGCACCGATAGCCTGTGCTGGCAGTGCGGACAGTGCGACGGAGGCCAGGCGATATTCCATGTTTCGCTGTGCCGATGCTCAATCATGATCGGCAGTCGATAAACCACTACATTCATAAAGCTGCCGACTATCAGCCCGACAAATGCCATTGCTGCAATGTTAATGAGTTCCGTCATTTCCCCACCGGATAGAGTTCAAGGGCTTCCACCGCAATCTCCCCGGCGACCGGGCGGGCGCTAAACGTGAGTTGCGAAACCTGTATTCCCTCATTTTGTAGGGTATTAAGCCACGCAAATAATGGTTCGGTTTTGACAACGGGAAGCGAGATCGCAAAATGATCGGGAGTGGATGTCACAACGCTGATATTCAGACCTGCCTGCTGCGCGCTATGTTGTATCAGTGCCGGATCGGTCTTTGTGCCCGGTCTACTGGCAACTAATCCGCGACGCTGAATCGCCTCATTTACCCAATGGATCTCACTCCTGAGACGATCATTTTCCTGCCTCTGCTGTGCAATAGCGTTATCCAGGGGCTGAACCACGCCGTACCAGAATCCCGCCAGCAGACAGAAAATGGCGAGGAATATCAGACTGCGTTGCTCTCTGCCGTTTTTTTCGCTCCACCAGCTATTCATATTCATTTGCGCTCCTTCAGGGTCAGCCGGACGCTATCTGTCGTCCCTTCTGGCGGTTGAGTCAGGATAAATTCGTCGTTTGTCTGCACCATAAAGCGGCGAAGATGTTCCGGATCGCGAACGTTGAGCGTCAAGGTAAAAAGGCGTTGTTCGAGCCGGTAGCTGACCTCGCGGATGGTAAGCCCCGGCAATGTGCTTAATCGGGCCTGAAGCTGAGTCAGTAACGTCAGCACATCCGGATAGCGATCCCTCGCGGACGATTCGAAGAAATATTTAAAATTGCTGTTGCGGTTATCACCTGGGAAATAGCGGTTCCACAGGGTGGCACCTTCCGCTGAGAGCGCCTGTTTCTGTTGATGAAGCTGCCAGAGCATCACCCCTTTCAGCCCTGAGAAGAGCGCTATCGCCAGGGCAAATGTTGCTATGGCGGCATATTTCAGCAGACGCGGGGTCGGTTGTGTCGGGGGCAAAGGGCGGAAGCTGCCGTGTAATACGTTAATGTCCTGAATATTATCGCCATTGCAGGCGCACGCCAGCGGCGGCTGCCAGTCAAGGTATTCGACATAAGCGTGAGGCACAGGAAGCGGGCTGGCGCTGATGATTTTTTGCTCTGTATGGCTGGCGAGTAAATGCGTGAGCAGTGCTTCACTCAGCACGCCTGTTTTCCACGCGTCGTAACGGATTAACCATCGCTCATCTTGTTTTAGCAGACTCCAGCTATCCGTGACATACGGCAGCCAGAAACCATCCGGAACGATATACGTCAACGTCACGCCAGCTGTGCGGAAAGTCGTCAATAGCTCGTTCAGCGTGGTCCTGGCGATCCCGGCGAGATGGAGCGTGTTTTCTTCTCTGGCGAGAACCGTCCAGTGCAGGCTATCTGTATCACCGACAACGGCGTCCTCCACCAGCCAGCCCAGCGTTTGTTCACTGATTTTGTAGTTTTCCGTCGGTAATTCGACGCGACGAAAACAGAAATAATCAGGTGACAGGAACAGGCAGGCGTTACCGGCATCCGGCAGGTCGGCCAGCGCGTTTGGCTGGAGGTAATCCGCCTGTTCAACAATAACCGGAGGCTGTGTCCCTATGGGGGCGCACCATTCCAGTTTTCCCGGCAGCGGACGTAGCAGTAATGTGTCTGGCGTCATTTAGTTCCCTTTAATGGTCGCGCGCCACGCTTTTGCGGGCTGTAATAAACAGAGCCTTTCTTTTGGGATCGTATTCCAGCTGGCTGATGGTGCTCCCGGCGCTATCGCCTTGTTCGATAGTCGTTTCTAGGCGGAAGTAACGACTGGTCGCCACCGCAATGCTTTTGAATGTGGTCTGCGACAGCTTATGAGCCGGATTATCCTTATCGAATGTCTTTAACAACGTCTCAATGCTGATTTTGCGTCCTTTGCGCGGGGTATCAAAAAAGCGCTCAATCTCGCGTGGCGGGACAGCATTATTGAGCATCGCCGCAAGCAACGGTGCATCCCGGCGCGTCAGGGTGTTGATGTTGATTTTTAGCTCATCATCAGGCAGCGCGCAGAGTAGCGGGGAGATTTGCTGGTAAAGAGAAAGCGTCATCCCTTTGATTTGTTTGAGTTCACTGATTGACCAGATACGTCGTCCGCCAATGGTGTGGGGGTCGTTACTTGTCTGGTAATACTCATTTTCGGCACCGGAGGCGCGTGGAATATCGTCGTTATCGATGTAGTCGGCGATAGCATCAACCAGCGCCTCTGCCTGGGCATTGGTGACGCCAATGTTTTCCAGCAGTGCCAGAAAGATGCTCACGCTGGCGGGCGGCTCTTTCATTCGATCGATCGGGGCGTTAATCAGCGCATTAATGTTGTAACAGGCCTGCTCGTCAGATAGCTGCCAGCTAACAGCGTCGCCGCTGGCGAGCTGAATACGCTGCGGCTGCGCCCAGAGCTGCTCGTGAGTGAGGTATTTCTCATTATCCCGCAGGTCCTGTTCAAGAATACGCATGGCCTGGCTTTCAGCCAGCTCTGCCAGCCAGTTTTGCTGTAGCCGCATCCGGGTGGAGCTGGTACGTTTGAGGTTGATCTGGTAGCGCACGGTCATTTCGCTGGCCAGCGCCGCCATAATTGCCAGGATCATCAGCACTACCAGCAGCGCCACGCCCTTTTGCCGGGTCATTGCTGTTCTCCTGGCTGGCGGTTCTCTGACAAGAGCGTCAGACGAGTTATCGTGCCGGAATCAGCAAGTTTAAGAGTGACTTCCATCGCGCCAGGAGATGGGATTGTCGCCGTGTCCGTCCACGCTTTCTCTTTACTGTTGTAATAACGCAACGTGAAGGCGTTCACATCATTGAGCATCGGCTGAGTGATAGCTGCGGTTGCATCTTCCGGGTAGCGCCAGAGCGTGCGGTATAAAGTATGATCCTGCAGATACCACTGAACTCGCTGGATATCGGGCGCGCAGCAGGCGCCAGGATAACTGTTACTGCTGGCTGTCGTCAGCATCAGCGTCTCTTTTTCGCCCTGCAATTGGGTTACCGGCACCCGCTGTCGGATATCTTTATCCAGCAAATTGACGGTACGCACGATAGCGGAAAAACGCTGCTGATGCTTTTTGGTCTGCTCGTTACTGTCAATTGTCGTCGTTAGCATCTGCGCCGTCAGCAGGCTGAGCATGGCGAACAGGGCAATAGCCAGTAAAACTTCCAGCAGGGTAAAGCCGCGCTGTTTCTCAGGGCCGGGAGACATTTTGCGGTCCTCCTTGCGGCGAGGGGATAAAGCGCTGCAGGCGGATCTGCTGTTTGTCCTTAAGAGCGACGTCTGCTGTCCAGGTGCTGAGGCCGGAAGCATCGGCGGGTGAGACTGTTAACAACCAGTCCCAGCGGCGTTTACCCATAATGCTGCTGCCTGTCGCTGTTTTAGCGGGGCTCTGCCCGGCCAGTTGATAGGTTTTGAGCACATTATCCGCTACCCAACCGGCAAGCACCTGTTCTTCCATTTTTGCGGTGGCGCTAACCTGACCGTGCAGGCTGTTGAGTAGCGCGAGAGAGCAGGTGGCGAAAATGAATATCGCCAGTAGCACTTCCAGAAGCGTCATTCCTGATTGCCTTTGGCTCATCGGCTTTCGCCTCGGGTGAGCACCAGCGGCAGCCCGCCGGTACTGGCGAGCGTGAACAGCAGCGTATTATTTTTACGGCTGCGGATGTGTAGCGTAAACGGCGTAATTTCACCGTCCGGGTGAATCAGAATTTGCGGCGTGCCGACGGATTGCCTGGCGAGCGACGCCGGGAACAGAGCCACCTGCCAGTCACTTTCCCACTTGCCCTCGGTCGCCAGGCGATAGAACTGGGTTGGCGTCTGCCAGCGATCTCCAATCGGTGTGACGATGCGCCAGCCTTGTTCGCGGATCTCAATACCGGTACTGCGGTCCTCCATGGTTGACCAGTCAGCGGCATATTCAGTCAGCGCCGCCAGCTGTTCGGCTGCAGTAATAGCTTTCGCGGTATCATTTTGTCGCCCGTAGGTCATCATCACCAGCGAGGCGCCAAGCGCGATAATCGTCAGCACCAGAATGACTTCCAGTAGCGTGAATCCCTTCTGCCTCATTCCGATTATTTCGCTTTACCCAGTTCCCAGTTAGTAATGTCGTCAGCGGTGCCGGGTTCACCGTCCTGACCTGCGGAGAGAATATCGTAATCGCCGTGTTCACCAGGGCTAACCAGCAGATACTCATTACCCCAGGGATCCTGTGGCAGACGCTTGATATAGCCCTTCGCGTTGTAATTTTCCGGGATTGGGCTGGCGGTCGGTTTTTCGACCAGCGCCTTTAACCCCTGTGCCGTCAGCGGATAGCGATAGTTATCCAGTTTGTACATATCCAGCGCATTCTCCAGCGCCACGATGTCGCTGACGGCTTTCTGGTGATCGGCTTTGTCTTTATTGCCCATTAAGCTGGGGACGACCAGGCTTGCGAGGATGCCCAAAATAACCAGCACCACCATCATCTCCAGCAGCGTAAATCCTCGCTGCTTATGTGCATCACTATTCACGTTTTATCCTTAACTTACCAATGAGTTGAGTTGCAAAATGGGTTGCAGAACCGAGACGATGATGAACAGCACAATCATCGCCATCGTAATAATCAGCGCGGGTTCAAACAGCGCCAGCGTCAGCGCAATGCGGTTTTGTAGCAGTGTTTCCTGCTGGTCGGCAGCGCGCGCCATCAGCTCGCTGAGCTGGCCGCTTTTTTCCCCGGAGGCAATCATGTAGAGCATCATCGGCGGGAAGAGATCGCATTTTTCCAGAGCGAGATGAAAGCCTGAGCCCTGGCGCACGCGCTCCGCGGCCTGACCCAGCCGCTGACTGATTTCTCGGTTACCGATGCCTTCGGTTGCCAGCGTCATCCCTTCCAGCAGCGGAACGCCGCTGATATTAAGAATGCTCAGGGTGCGCAAATAACGGGCGCAGTGGATAGCGCGCAGCAGGGCGCGACTGAGTTTGAAATCAAGAAGCCAGCGGTTGTAGATTCAATTGGTCAACGCAACAGTCATGTGAAAACATGTAGTTGCGGAGGATTGTTGAATGAGACGAACATTTACAGCAAAGGAAAAAACATCTGTTTTTGAACTGTGGAAGAACGGAAAAGGCTTCAGTGAGATAGCTAATATCCTGGGTTCGAAACCAGGGACCATCTTCACGATGTTAAGAGATACTGGCGGCATAAAACCCAATGAGCGCAAGCGAGCTGTTGCTCACCTGACGCTGTCTGAGCGCGAGGAAATACGAGCCGGTCTGTCAGCTAAAATGAGCATTCGAGCCATCGCTACAATGCTGAATCGTAGCCCTTCAACAATCTCACGTGAAGTTCAGCGTAATCGTGGTAGGCGCTATTACAAAGCCGTTGATGCGAATAACCGGGCCAACAGGATGGCTAAAAGACCAAAACCGTGCTTACTGGATCAGAATATGCCGTTGCGAGAGCTTGTTCTGGAAAAGCTTGAGATGAAGTGGTCCCCAGAGCAAATATCAGGATGGTTAAGGCGAACGAAGCCGCGTCAAAAAACACTACGAATATCACCTGAGACAATTTATAAGACGCTTTACTTTCGTAGTCGTGAAGCGCTACACCACCTGAACGTACAGCACCTGCGCCGATCGCACAGCCTCCGTCATGGCAGGCGCCATACTCGCAAAGGTGAAAGAGGCACTATCAACATAGTGAACGGAACGCCAATCCACGAACGTTCCCGGCATATCGATAACAGACGCTCTCTGGGACACTGGGAAGGCGATTTAGTCTCGGGTACAAAAAACTCCCATATAGCCACACTTGTAGACCGAAAATCACGTTATACGATCATCCTGAGACTCAGGGGCAAAGACGCTTTATCAGTGAATCAGGCTCTTACCGATAAATTCCTGAGCTTACCACCTGAACTCCGGCGATCACTGACATGGGACAGAGGAATGGAGCTGGCCAGACATCTGGAATTTACTGGCAGCACAGGAGTTAAAGTTTACTTCTGCGATCCTCAGAGCCCCTGGCAGCGGGGAACAAACGAAAACACTAATGGGCTAATCCGACAGTACTTTCCCAAAAAGACATGCCTTGCCCAATATACTCAATATGAGCTGGATCAGGTTGCAGCTCAGCTAAACAACAGACCGAGAAAGACACTGAAGTTCAAAACACCTAAAGAGATAATTGAAAGGGGTGTTGCGTTGACAGATTGAATCTACAGTCAAGCAGATGCCGTTTGCCGGGGCGGGTGAGCCAGTGGCGAAACAGGAAAAAGACAATCAGCAGCAATGCGATTACCCACAATCCGTAGTGGCGCATGGCACCACTGATTGCCAGCAACACGCGCGTGGATATCGGCAGCGCTTCTTTCATATGCAGAAACTGCTCCACGATTTTGGGCACTACGGTGGTGAGCAGGATAGCGACGACGGCGATCGCCACGCTGGTCAGCAGGGAAGGATAAATCAGTGACTGGATGAGTTTACTGCGTGTTGCCTGGCGTAACTCATTGTAGTCAGCCAGCTTTTCCAGCACACAGCCGAGCTGTCCGCTTTTTTCACCGGCTTTCACCAGCGTGCGGTAAACGGAATCGAAGATCCACGGCCAGGCGGCCAGCGATTCGGAAAGCGTATGTCCAGCGAGGATCCGTTCGCGCAGGTCGCGTAGCACCAGCCCCAGTTTATTATTTTTGTTCTGCCGACCAATAACGAACAGCGCCTCTTCAAGCGGTAGCGAAGCGTTGGCCAGCGTGGCGAGCTGGCGGGTGAACAGCGCCAGTTCACTGCCGCTAAGCCGTAAACGAGGCGTTTTTTTTACCGTCCGGAACAGCGAAATGACCTTTTTCTCATTTAACACCAGCGGGTGCAGACCCTGGGCGCGCAGCGCCTCGCGCGCCTCTTTGCTGCTGGCGGCATCCAGCGTTCCATGGTGAGTCGTGCCGCTGTCATCCATTGCCTGCCACTGATATTTCATCGTGTATCCTCTTGGGCAGAGGTGACGCGCATGACTTCCTCAAGCGTGGTCTCGCCTGCCAGCACGCGCAGCAGGCCGTTGTCCCGCAGGCTCCGGCTTTGCTGGCGCAGGCACTGCTCCAGGGCGTGTTCATCGGCGTCGCGATGGATGATGCTGCGCATAGTTTTATCCACCAGCATAATTTCATGAATCGCCAGTCGCCCCTGATAGCCAGTTCCCCGACATTCGCCGCATCCGCAAGCCTGCCAGATTGCCTGAGCGGTGGGATCGAGCGCGTGCAGGAGGGATTTCTGAGAGTCAGGAATGGGAGCATGCACGCGGCAGGCCGGACAGAGGCGACGCACCAGGCGTTGGGCGATAACGCCGCTTAGCGATGATGAGAGCAGGAAAGGTTCGACGCCCATATCCCGTAATCGGGTAATCGCACCGCAGGCGCTGTTAGTGTGCAGGGTGGAAAGCACCAGATGTCCGGTGAGCGATGCCTGAACCGCTATCTGCGCGGTTTCGGCGTCACGAATTTCGCCGACCATGACGATGTCCGGATCCTGGCGCAGGATGGCGCGCAGTCCCCTGGCGAAAGACATATCCACCCTGCTGTTTACCTGGGTTTGTCCGACGCCTTCCAGCTCGTACTCGATGGGATCTTCGACGGTCAGGATATTACGCTGGGGGGAATTCAGCTCGGCGAGAATCGCATACAGCGTGGTGCTTTTTCCCGACCCCGTCGGGCCGGTGACAAGAATGATGCCGTGCGGCTGCTGTACTAAACCCTTCAGCCGCAGGCTATCCACCGCCGATAGCCCCATATTCTCCAGCGTCAGGCGCAGACTGTTTTTATCCAGCAGACGCAGCACGGCTCTTTCGCCATACTGCGAGGGTAACGTCGAAACGCGGACATCAATATTTTTGCGTCCGAGGCGCAGGGAAATACGCCCATCCTGCGGCAGTCGTTTTTCGGCAATATCCAGTCGTGCCATTACTTTGATACGCGAAATCAGCAGCGGCGCCAGTTTTTTAGCGGGCTGAAGGACTGGCTTAAGGACGCCGTCGATACGAAAACGCACCACCAGAGATTTTTCGAAGGTTTCGATATGCACATCCGACGCGCCTTCCCTCACGGCTTCATGAAGGACCGCGTTGATCAGTCGGATAACCGGTGCGTCGTTTTCATCACTGAGCAGATCGGCGTTGTCGGGTAACTCCTCGCTCAGCGCCGTCAGGTCGATCTCCTGATCGATATCCTGGGCAATCTGCCGGGACTCTCCGGCGCCGTGCTGGAAAAGTTGCTCCAGGTGGTCGTCAAATTGCGCTGGCGTCAGGCGGCTGAAGCGCTGACAGGCAACGCTGGCCTCGAGCACGTTTTCCAGCGGCGTGTCGGTGCGGTAGAACAATTCATCCACCGCGACCGCGATACCAAATTTTTGCCCCTGTGCGTAATTAAGCGGCAGAGGATGCTGGGGAGGAATGCGCGTCCATAAGTCAGTCATGTTGGATCATTCCCGGAAGGGATTGCGCGATGGCTGGTCGTTGGGCGCGTCGGTCGGCACATCGAAATTCAGCTCTTTAAGCATCGGGCGTTCTTCGTCCTTCACGCCGACCAATCCACTGGATTGCTTATCAATACGCTGCTGCTGTAAATCACGAAATCGGGTGTACTTATCCTTTGAGAGCGAACGATAAACCTCGTCGTCGCGAATAATGGTCGGCCTGATAAAGACCATTAAATTACGCTTCGCATTTTCCGTTGAGGTGTAGCGGAATAGCTGTCCGAGAACAGGGATATCGCCCAGCAGCGGTACTTTGGAAACCTGCTCTTTGCTTGAATCATCCAGCAGGCCACCCAGCACCACGGTTTCGCCACTTTTGACCAGCACGGCATTCTGGATAGTACGGGTGTTGAACGTCGGACCGAGATCGCTGGCGTTACCGGAGGCGGTATCGACGCTCGACACCTCCTGCTCGATCTCCATCAGCACCGCGTCGCCTTCGTTGATTTGCGGTGTGACCTTCAGTTTGGTGCCGACGGTTTTACGTTCGACCGTATTAAAGACGTTGTCGCCGGAGGTCGTTTGCGAGCCGGAAAGCACCGGCACATCCTGGCCGACATTAAACGATGCTTCTTTGTTATCCAGCGTCACAATGCTGGGGGTGGCGAGGATATCGTTTTTGTTGTCGGAGGAGATCGCGGTGAGCAGGACGCTCCAGTCCCCCTCAAAGAAGCCCGTCGCCAGGCCGTTAAAACTGCTTAACGCGCTGGCGATAGGGTTGTCGCTGGTCATCGAACCATTTTTATCAAACTGGCGCGCGCCTCTTGAGGCGTCGAAAATCGGCAGCCCCGTTTTGGTAAACTGCTGACCGCCGACGTTGCTGTTGGCCCACTGCACGCCAAGATTCAGGCCGTTTCCATCCTGGACTTCCACAATGATGGCTTCAACCAGTACCTGTGCGCGGCGAATATCCAGACGAGCGATGACTTTTTCCAGCTCCTGCATGGTGCTCTGGTCTGCGGTAATGACCACCGAGTTGGTTTGTTCATCGGCGTTAATCGAGACATCCCGGGAAGGGGTAGCCACGCTCTGCGAAGACGACTGCTTGTCTTCCGTCAGTTTGGTTGACACGCCGGTCAGCACTTCAACGATTTTAGTGGCTTTGGCGTATTTCAAATAGAACACGCGAGTATTGCCCTGCGTGGTCTGTTCGATATCCAGTTTAGCGATTAAAGATTTCATCCGCTGGCGCACATTGTCCGGCCCGCTGATAAGAAGGGCGTTGGTGCGCTTGTCGGCGACAATTTTAGGCAGCAGGATCTGCGTTGGGTTTTCCTTTGACTCTTCGCGAATCAGGCTGTTAATTACGTCAGATAAATCAACTGCCGAGGCGTAGCGCAGTTTGATAAGCTCACGTTCCTGAGTACCGATAACATCGACCCGTTTCACAACCTCAAGGATGCGATTGACTATATTGGCTTTACCGGTGATCAACAGCGCATTAGAAGGATCATAGTGTACGACGTTGCCGATGCCGCCGCTGTCCATCATCTGGCGTAATAGCGGAGCCAGATCGCGTACCGGGACATTTTTCAGCGCCACGACGCGGGTGATAAATTCATCGCCGACCGCCGGTTGCGACTGTGCCAATACTTTTCCCGGCGCGGTCTTAAGCGTTGCGGAGCGAACAACCTTCAGCAGGCCGTTATCCAGGGTGATAACCGAGTAGCCGTAGATATCGAGAACGCTGAGAAAAAACTGGTAGTATTCCTCCTCGTTGAAACTGTCAAAGCTGCGAACGGAGATTTTTCCCTGGACGGACGGATCGATCAGAATGGTTTTGCCCATTTGCTTACTGACCGAGGTAATAAACTCCCGGAGATCCGCATCCTGGAAGTTTGCCGAATATTGCGCTGACATGGTTTGAAATGGAAAGGAGCAAAACTGTAGCGCCAGTATCCATGCAGCCGTTTTTTTAATTCCTTTGCGCAATTTTGTCGTCCTTAAGGTTAATCATTCTCAGTAACGGATACATTCACCAGCGCTTCCTGACCGTTTCGTATTACGGTGAACTGGGCAGAGTTTAAGGTTACAAATTCCTGTAGTGCCGCTTTTGCTGACGCTTCCTGAGTTAGCGGATGGTTGTTCATTTTGATCGCAATATCGCCTGGCCTGAGTCCGGTTGCTATAAAACGTTCAACCGGACCACGGGCGTTTAATCTGACACCCTGTAGCGCTTCCTGCTGATAGATAAAGTTAGTAATAATGATGTCGCTGAGGGAATGTGGCGCGCTGTCATGTGGCAGCGATGGTGCCGGTGCCCTGGAGAATATATCAGGCTCATCAATAAAAGCGATGCGTTGCCGGGAGCCATTGTTATCAATCGTCACGCTATTATTATCAATGTCCGTAATTTTTACGTCAGGGAGATCGTCAAGTTTATCTCCGGTACTGTAAAATTTTGCTTTCTCATTAATGGTGATAATAGCCTGTGAACGTGTTTTTAGCGTGCTCGCAATAATGCCATTTAGCTGGAGATCGAGCATCGAATTTTTAATTGAGACATCTTCTTTATTATCAGTCGCGTTTTCCCTACTGTTTTTCGGTAAATTCATTGGCAGCCTGAGGACAACGGACGTTATTGATTGACTGGTTTTGTTTTTCGTATTGATAAAATCAATAAATAATCTATAGGCATATAACGAATGAATAATAACAATGACACCGACAAAAAACATAACGCAGTACAGCATATCGTTACGCTTTCTCTTAAATATAAAGGTAAATTGCTTCGCGATAACATCCATTGTTAATAGCACGCCTGTTCTTTTCGGGAGAAGCATGATATAGGCTTACTTTCAGGTTTTCAATTTAATCGTCGGAACATGTCGTTTAATTCAAATATAAAAAATTGATAATATTTACCTGACATATAATGAGTTAAATGCCCGCATCAATTACTGGAACTTATCGATGACTGAACGCGAATTACCGTATGCAATTTACTCTTTTTCGCAACATACCCTTATCAAGAATATCTTTATTCATGAGTTGGGCGCTGGCGATGTGGGCGTATTATGCGGCAAACCAGGGTGTGGTAAATCGACGCTTATTTATCAGTTAGGTAAGGATTTTCCCGGCAGGGTAGTGGTGTTTACCGCCACCGGTTTCTCTGGTTTCTGTCAATTGACACACACGGCGTGTACGCACGGAAAACTCCAGCCAGACTGGCGAGATGTGAGAATTAGCCGTTTCTGGTCAACGCTGATGCCTGCCCTTAGTCCGGCAGCGCAACCAATAATAATTGTCATTGATAATGCTGACGCACTCGCCAGACATCTTCCGGCATTTGTCGATAATTTCCGTCATCTGGCGGCTTCATTTGACGCTGGCGCCAGCTTGCTACTGGTGGGGGGCGAAGCGCTCAGGCGTAACCGACGACTTAAACGGCGTGTTACGCTATCGGCGATCATCGCTGCGCCGACGGACGATGAATATCTTGATTTTATGCATCAACAGCAACTGTGTGAGGCGGATGGCGAGCCTGTGCGGATGCGTCATGAATTTGTGCGCAAAGCGGTTCGGGCAGTGCAGGGAAACCTGGCGTTGCTGAGGCGCATCGCCCGGGCGGCGAGAAAAATAGCAACGGACAGGCAAGCGGATGTGTTAACCGCTCAACAGGAAAGATTGTTGCTGGAAACATTTACTCTCCGCTCTTGCGTATTGCGCAAGGGAATACTGCCCGGACTTTACGCTGCGCTGGCTTTGACGTTCGGCTGGCTGGCGGTCGATGTTTTTCCCCTTCAACTTCCTCTGCCCGCCGGGTTAACGGTGGCGATGACGCAAAAAAAGGAAAACCTGCCGGATATTGGCGACGCACGGGGAGGATTACGCGATGCCATGCAGCAATTATTCAGCGTCTGGGGATTCGACACAGCGCATGACGAGGCATGGTGTGACCAGGCCGATCGCGCTGAGTTGGTGTGCGAAAGCGGCAAGGAACGTTTAGATAACCTCATCAGGCGCGGGTTGCCGTGGATCGCGCATTTGAATATCGATAAACAACCGGTCTACGGTGTTGTGATGCGTGTATCAGGAAACGAGCTGGATCTTATCATTGATAATAAAACCTGGATCGTCAGTCAGGAGTGGCTGGCGAAGCACTGGCAGGGAAATTATACCCTGATGCTCAATTTAACGCCTGACAGGAAAATGCAGATCGGTGAAAAGAGTCCGGCGGAAACCATCATCTGGTTTGATACGATGCTGAGCCGCGCGCTGGGCGTTCCCGGCGATAAATCAGGCTCATGGACGCCATGGTTAATCGAAAAGGTCAAAGCATTCCAGCAGCGGGAGAATTTGCCTGTGGATGGTAAGCCGGGAAAAGAGACGCTGATAAGGCTACGTCAGAGTCTTGGAGACGCGCCGGTATTAATCAATGAGGCGGCACCTGTGCTCACACATGTGTCATCTAAGGAGCGTATGTGATGATGCACATCTATCAACCCATTGATGCGAAAACAGTGTCGAGTTGCCGCTGGCGGCAGGCGCTGCGTTCCTGTTGCTGGCTGTTGTGGGTCAGCCTGATGCTAATGTGCGGCTACTACGGACATTATGTCTGGTTGGTGCGCCATCCGACAACCACCACGCAGGGAGTGCCCGATTCTCAGGCGTATCGACTCTCGGATGTGCATTACATTTTTAAGCGGAAACCTCTGCCGATACGCATCGATTTACCCACCCAGAACGAAGAGGGTGACAGTATGCTGGAAGAGATACCCTATGATGAAGCGTCCGGGCAGGAAGTGCCGGATGGCGAAGTATTGCGCTCACGTGTGCAACAAGCGCTGAGAGAAATCGATGGCAAATAGCCATAATCACTTGCATCCGTACCGGCTATACGTATAATACGCCAGCCTGTCAAATCTGACGGGTAGTTCGATATGAACTGTGGCGGTTTACCGTCAACAACGCTCCCAATCAGGGGGCTACGTAAGAACGGTTACACTCTCCCATCAATCGTAATGGGTTTGAGGAGTAACTATTTCGTCTATAAAATAATTGGAGCTCTGGTCTCATGCAGAACCAAAGAATCCGTATCCGTTTGAAAGCGTTTGATCATCGTCTGATCGATCAATCAACCGCGGAAATCGTCGAGACTGCCAAGCGCACTGGTGCGCAGGTTCGTGGTCCGATCCCGCTGCCGACCCGCAAAGAGCGTTTCACCGTTCTGATCTCCCCGCACGTCAACAAAGACGCGCGTGATCAGTACGAGATCCGTACTCACAAGCGTCTGGTTGACATCGTTGAGCCAACTGAAAAAACCGTTGATGCTCTGATGCGTCTGGACCTGGCTGCCGGTGTAGACGTGCAGATCAGCCTGGGTTAATCAGGTCATCGAGCGATTGAGAGGTTGATACAATGATTGGTTTAGTCGGTAAAAAAGTGGGTATGACCCGCATCTTCACTGAAGATGGCGTATCTATCCCAGTAACCGTTATCGAAGTTGAAGCAAACCGCGTTACTCAGGTTAAAGATCTGGCTAACGATGGCTATCGCGCTGTTCAGGTTACCACCGGTGCTAAAAAAGCTAACCGCGTAACTAAGCCGGAAGCTGGTCACTTTGCTAAAGCTGGCGTAGAAGCTGGCCGCGGCCTGTGGGAGTTCCGCCTGGCAGATGGTGAAGAATACACCGTTGGTCAGAACATTAGCGTTGAACTGTTTGCTGACGTTAAAAAAGTTGACGTAACCGGTACCTCTAAAGGTAAAGGTTTCGCTGGTACCGTTAAGCGCTGGAACTTCCGTACCCAGGACGCTACTCACGGTAACTCCTTGTCCCACCGCGTTCCGGGTTCTATCGGTCAGAACCAGACTCCGGGCAAAGTGTTCAAAGGCAAGAAAATGGCAGGTCAGCTGGGCAACGAACGTGTAACCGTTCAGAGCCTGGACGTAGTACGTGTTGACGCTGAGCGCAACCTGCTGCTGGTTAAAGGTGGTGTTCCGGGTGCGACCGGTTGCGACCTGATCGTTAAACCAGCTGTGAAGGCGTAAGGGGATAGCAATGGAATTAGTATTGAAAGACGCGCAGAGCGCGCTGACTGTTTCCGAAACTACCTTCGGTCGTGATTTCAACGAAGCGCTGGTTCACCAGGTTGTTGTTGCTTATGCAGCTGGTGCTCGTCAGGGTACTCGTGCTCAGAAGACTCGTGCTGAAGTAACTGGTTCAGGCAAAAAGCCGTGGCGCCAGAAAGGTACCGGCCGTGCGCGTTCAGGTTCTATCAAGAGCCCGATCTGGCGTTCAGGTGGCGTGACCTTCGCTGCTCGTCCACAGGACCACAGTCAAAAAGTTAACAAAAAGATGTACCGCGGCGCGCTGAAAAGCATTCTGTCCGAACTGGTACGTCAGGATCGTCTGATCGTTGTCGAATCATTCTCTGTAGAAGCGCCTAAAACTAAGCTGCTGGCACAGAAACTGAAAGACATGGCTCTGGAAGATGTGCTGATCATCACCGGTGAGCTGGACGAAAACCTGTTCCTGGCTGCGCGCAACCTGCACAAGGTTGACGTACGCGATGCAACTGGTATCGACCCGGTTAGCCTGATCGCCTTCGACAAAGTCGTAATGACTGCTGATGCTGTTAAAGCAAGTTGAGGAGATGCTGGCATGATTCGTGAAGAACGTCTGCTGAAAGTGCTGCGCGCACCGCACGTTTCTGAAAAAGCGTCTACTGCGATGGAAAAAACTAACACCATCGTTCTCAAAGTTGCTAAAGACGCGACCAAAGCAGAAATCAAAGCTGCTGTGCAGAAACTGTTTGAAGTCGAAGTCGAAGTCGTTAACACCCTGGTAGTTAAAGGGAAAGTTAAACGTCACGGACAGCGTATCGGTCGTCGTAGCGACTGGAAAAAAGCTTACGTCACCCTGAAGGAAGGCCAGAATCTGGACTTCGTCGGCGGCGCTGAGTAAGTCGGAGGAGTAATACAATGGCAGTTGTTAAATGTAAACCGACATCTCCGGGTCGTCGCCACGTTGTTAAAGTGGGTCAACCCAGAGCTGCACAAGGGCAAACCTTTTGCTCCGCTGGTTGAAAAAAACAGCAAATCCGGTGGTCGTAACAACAATGGCCGCATCACCACTCGTCACATCGGTGGTGGTCACAAGCAGGCTTATCGTATTGTTGACTTCAAACGCAACAAAGACGGTATCCCGGCAGTTGTTGAACGTCTTGAGTACGATCCGAACCGCTCCGCGAACATCGCGCTGGTTCTGTACAAAGACGGTGAACGCCGTTACATCCTGGCCCCTAAAGGCCTGAAAGCTGGCGACCAGGTTCAATCTGGCGTTGATGCTGCAATCAAAGCAGGTAACACCCTGCCGATGCGCAATATCCCGGTTGGTTCTACCGTTCATAACGTAGAAATGAAACCAGGTAAAGGCGGTCAGCTGGCACGTTCCGCTGGTACTTACGTTCAGATCGTTGCTCGTGATGGTGCTTATGTCACCCTGCGTCTGCGTTCTGGTGAAATGCGTAAAGTCGAAGCAGACTGCCGTGCAACTCTGGGCGAAGTTGGCAATGCTGAGCATATGCTGCGCGTTCTGGGTAAAGCAGGTGCTGCACGCTGGCGTGGTGTTCGTCCTACCGTTCGCGGTACTGCGATGAACCCAGTCGACCACCCACATGGTGGTGGTGAAGGTCGTAACTTTGGTAAGCACCCGGTAACTCCGTGGGGCGTTCAGACCAAAGGTAAGAAGACCCGCAGCAACAAGCGTACTGATAAATTCATCGTACGTCGCCGTAGCAAATAATTTTAGAGGATAAGCCATGCCACGTTCTCTCAAGAAAGGTCCTTTTATTGACCTGCACTTGCTGAAGAAGGTAGAGAAAGCGGTGGAAAGCGGAGACAAGAAGCCCCTGCGCACTTGGTCCCGTCGTTCAACGATCTTTCCTAACATGATCGGTTTGACCATCGCTGTCCATAATGGTCGTCAGCACGTTCCGGTATTTGTTTCCGACGAAATGGTCGGTCACAAACTGGGTGAATTCGCACCGACTCGTACTTATCGCGGCCATGCTGCTGATAAAAAAGCGAAGAAGAAATAAGGTAGGAGGAAGAGATGGAAACTTTAGCTCAACATCGCCATGCTCGTTCTTCTGCTCAGAAGGTTCGCCTTGTTGCAGACCTGATTCGCGGTAAGAAAGTGTCGCAGGCTCTGGATATTCTGACCTACACCAATAAGAAAGCGGCTGTACTGGTCAAGAAAGTCCTGGAATCTGCCATTGCTAACGCTGAACACAACGATGGCGCTGACATTGACGATCTGAAAGTTACGAAAATTTTCGTAGACGAAGGCCCGAGCATGAAGCGCATTATGCCGCGTGCAAAAGGTCGTGCAGATCGCATCCTGAAGCGCACCAGCCACATTACTGTGGTTGTGTCCGATCGCTGAGACTCTGGAGACTAGCAATGGGTCAGAAAGTACATCCTAATGGTATTCGCCTGGGTATTGTAAAACCATGGAACTCAACCTGGTTTGCGAACACCAAAGAATTCGCTGACAACCTGGACAGCGATTTTAAAGTACGTCAGTACCTGACTAAGGAACTGGCTAAAGCGTCTGTATCTCGTATCGTTATCGAGCGTCCGGCTAAGAGCATCCGTGTGACCATTCACACCGCTCGCCCGGGTATCGTTATCGGTAAGAAAGGTGAAGACGTAGAAAAACTGCGCAAAGTCGTAGCGGATATTGCTGGCGTTCCTGCTCAGATCAATATCGCCGAAGTGCGTAAACCTGAACTGGATGCAAAATTGGTTGCTGACAGCATCACTTCTCAGCTGGAACGTCGTGTTATGTTCCGTCGTGCTATGAAGCGTGCTGTACAGAACGCAATGCGTCTGGGCGCTAAAGGTATTAAAGTTGAAGTTAGCGGCCGTCTGGGCGGCGCGGAAATCGCACGTACCGAATGGTACCGCGAAGGTCGCGTACCTCTGCACACTCTGCGTGCTGACATCGACTACAACACCTCTGAAGCGCACACCACTTACGGTGTAATCGGCGTTAAAGTGTGGATCTTCAAAGGCGAGATCCTGGGTGGTATGGCTGCTGTTGAACAACCGGAAAAACCGGCTGCGCAACCTAAAAAGCAGCAGCGTAAAGGCCGTAAATAAGGAGCGTCGCTGATGTTACAACCAAAGCGTACAAAATTCCGTAAAATGCACAAAGGCCGTAACCGCGGTCTGGCGCAGGGTACGGATGTTAGCTTCGGCAGCTTCGGTCTGAAAGCTGTTGGCCGTGGTCGTCTGACTGCCCGTCAGATCGAAGCAGCACGTCGTGCTATGACCCGTGCAGTTAAGCGTCAAGGTAAGATCTGGATCCGTGTATTCCCGGACAAACCGATCACTGAAAAGCCGCTGGCAGTGCGTATGGGTAAAGGTAAAGGTAACGTGGAGTATTGGGTTGCCTTGATTCAGCCGGGTAAAGTCCTGTATGAAATGGACGGCGTACCGGAAGAGCTGGCCCGTGAAGCATTCAAGCTGGCAGCAGCGAAACTGCCGATTAAAACCACCTTTGTAACTAAGACGGTGATGTAATGAAAGCAAAAGAGCTGCGTGAGAAGAGTGTTGAAGAGCTGAACACCGAGCTGCTGAATCTGCTGCGTGAGCAGTTCAACCTGCGTATGCAGGCTGCAAGTGGCCAGCTGCAACAGTCTCACCTGTTGAAGCAAGTGCGTCGTGATGTCGCACGCGTTAAGACTTTACTGACTGAGAAGGCGGGTGCGTAATGACCGATAAAATCCGTACTCTGCAAGGTCGCGTTGTTAGCGATAAAATGGAGAAATCCATCGTTGTTGCTATCGAACGTTTTGTGAAACACCCGATCTACGGTAAATTCATTAAGCGTACGACCAAACTGCACGTACATGACGAGAACAACGAATGCGGTACTGGTGACGTGGTTGAAATCCGCGAATGCCGTCCGCTGTCCAAGACTAAGTCCTGGACGCTGGTTCGCGTTGTAGAGAAAGCCGTTCTGTAATACAGTAGGCATTCTCAACGAATAAACGGCTCAGCGATGAGCCGTTTATTTTTTCTACCCATATCGTTGAAGCGGTGTTATAATGCCGCGCCCCCGATATGGGGCTTTTTTAACGACCTGATTTTCGGGTCTCAGTAGTAGTTGACATTAGCGGAGCACTAAAATGATCCAAGAACAGACTATGCTGAACGTCGCCGACAACTCCGGTGCACGTCGCGTAATGTGTATCAAGGTTCTGGGTGGCTCGCACCGTCGCTACGCAGGCGTCGGCGATATCATCAAGATCACCATCAAGGAAGCAATTCCGCGTGGTAAGGTCAAAAAAGGTGATGTGCTGAAGGCGGTAGTGGTGCGCACCAAGAAGGGTGTTCGTCGCCCGGACGGTTCTGTCATTCGCTTCGATGGTAATGCATGCGTTATTTTAAACAATAACAGCGAGCAACCTATCGGTACGCGTATTTTTGGGCCGGTAACTCGTGAACTTCGTAACGAGAAGTTCATGAAAATTATCTCTCTGGCACCAGAAGTACTCTAAGGAGCGAATCATGGCAGCGAAGATCCGTCGTGATGACGAAGTTATCGTGTTAACCGGTAAAGATAAAGGTAAACGCGGTAAAGTTAAGAATGTCCTGTCTTCCGGCAAGGTCATTGTTGAAGGTATCAACCTGGTTAAGAAACATCAGAAGCCGGTTCCGGCCCTGAACCAACCAGGCGGCATTGTAGAGAAAGAAGCAGCTATTCAGATCTCTAACCTTGCTATCTTCAACGCGGCAACCGGCAAGGCTGACCGTGTAGGCTTTAGATTCGAAGACGGCAAAAAAGTCCGTTTCTTTAAATCTAACAGCGAAACTATCAAGTAATTTGGAGTAGTACGATGGCGAAACTGCATGATTACTACAAAGACGAAGTAGTCGCTAAACTCATGACTGAGTTTAACTACAATTCTGTCATGCAAGTCCCTCGGGTCGAGAAGATCACCCTGAACATGGGTGTTGGTGAAGCGATCGCTGACAAGAAACTGCTGGATAACGCAGCAGCTGACCTGACAGCAATCTCCGGTCAAAAACCGCTGATCACCAAAGCACGCAAATCAGTTGCAGGCTTCAAAATCCGTCAGGGCTATCCGATCGGCTGTAAAGTAACTCTGCGTGGCGAACGCATGTGGGAGTTCTTTGAGCGCCTGATCACTATTGCTGTTCCACGTATCCGTGACTTCCGTGGCTTGTCCGCTAAGTCTTTCGACGGTCGTGGTAACTACAGCATGGGTGTCCGTGAGCAGATCATCTTCCCAGAAATCGACTACGATAAAGTCGACCGCGTGCGTGGTTTGGATATTACCATTACCACTACTGCGAAATCTGATGAAGAAGGCCGTGCTCTGCTGGCTGCCTTTGACTTCCCGTTCCGCAAGTAAGGTAGGGTTACTGAATGGCTAAGCAATCAATGAAAGCACGCGAAGTAAAGCGCGTAGCTTTAGCTGATAAGTACTTCGCAAAACGCGCTGAACTGAAAGCTATTATCTCTGATGTGAACGCGACCGACGAAGATCGTTGGAACGCAGTTCTCAAGCTGCAGTCTCTGCCGCGTGATTCCAGCCCGTCCCGTCAGCGTAACCGCTGCCGTCAAACAGGTCGTCCGCATGGCTATGTGGGCAAGTTCGGGTTGAGCCGTATCAAACTGCGTGAAGCCGCTATGCGCGGTGAAGTACCAGGCTTGAAAAAGGCTAGCTGGTAATTACCAATTGAATCACGGGAGTAAAGACAGATGAGCATGCAAGATCCGATCGCGGATATGCTGACCCGTATCCGTAACGGTCAGGCCGCGAATAAAGCTGCGGTCACCATGCCTTCCTCCAAGCTGAAAGTGGCAATTGCCAACGTGCTGAAGGAAGAAGGTTTTATTGAAGATTTTAAAGTTGAAGGCGACACCAAGCCGGAACTGGAACTTACTCTTAAGTATTTCCAGGGTAAAGCTGTTGTAGAAAGCATTCAGCGTGTCAGTCGCCCAGGTCTGCGCATTTATAAGCGTAAAGACGAGCTGCCGAAAGTTATGGCTGGCATGGGTATCGCAGTTGTTTCTACCTCTAAAGGTGTTATGACTGATCGTGCAGCGCGCCAGGCTGGTCTTGGTGGCGAAATTATCTGCTACGTAGCCTAATCGGAGGAAAAAATGTCTCGTGTTGCTAAAGCACCGGTCGTTATTCCTGCCGGCGTTGATGTAAAAATCAACGGTCAGGTTATTACGATCAAAGGTAAAAACGGCGAGCTGACTCGTACTCTCAACGATGCTGTTGCAGTAAATCATGCAGATAATGCACTGACCTTCGGTCCGCGTGATGGTTACGCAGATGGATGGGCTCAGGCTGGTACCGCGCGTGCCCTGCTGAATGCAATGGTTGTCGGTGTTACCGAAGGCTTCACTAAGAAGCTACAGCTGGTTGGTGTAGGTTATCGTGCAGCGGTTAAAGGGAATGTAGTAAACCTGGCTTTAGGTTTCTCTCACCCTGTTGACCATCAGCTGCCTGCGGGTATTACTGCAGAATGTCCGTCTCAGACTGAAATCGTGCTGAAAGGCGCTGATAAACAGCTGATCGGTCAGGTTGCAGCAGATCTGCGCGCCTACCGTCGTCCTGAGCCTTATAAAGGCAAGGGTGTTCGTTACGCCGACGAAGTCGTGCGTACCAAAGAGGCTAAGAAGAAGTAAGGTAACACTATGGATAAGAAATCTGCTCGTATCCGTCGTGCGACCCGCGCACGCCGCAAGCTCCAGGAGCTGGGCGCAACTCGCCTGGTGGTACATCGTACCCCGCGTCATATTTACGCACAGGTAATTGCACCGAACGGTTCTGAAGTTCTGGTAGCTGCTTCTACTGTAGAAAAAGCTATCGCTGAACAATTGAAGTACACCGGTAACAAAGACGCTGCTGCAGCTGTAGGTAAAGCTGTTGCTGAACGCGCTCTGGAAAAAGGCATCAAAGATGTTTCTTTTGACCGTTCCGGGTTCCAATATCATGGTCGTGTCCAGGCACTGGCAGATGCTGCCCGTGAAGCTGGCCTTCAGTTCTAAGGTAGAGGTGTAAGATGGCTCACATCGAAAAACAAGCTGGCGAACTGCAGGAAAAGCTGATCGCGGTTAACCGCGTATCTAAAACCGTTAAAGGTGGTCGTATTTTCTCCTTCACAGCTCTGACTGTAGTTGGTGATGGTAACGGTCGCGTTGGTTTTGGTTACGGTAAAGCGCGTGAAGTTCCAGCAGCGATCCAGAAAGCGATGGAAAAAGCCCGTCGCAATATGATTAACGTCGCGCTGAACCACGGCACCCTGCAGCACCCGGTTAAGGGTACTCACACGGGTTCTCGTGTATTCATGCAGCCGGCTTCCGAAGGTACCGGTATCATCGCCGGTGGTGCAATGCGCGCCGTTCTGGAAGTCGCTGGAGTTCGTAACGTTCTGGCTAAAGCGTATGGTTCTACTAACCCGATTAACGTGGTTCGTGCAACTATCGATGGCCTGGAAAATATGAAATCTCCGGAAATGGTCGCTGCCAAGCGTGGTAAATCCGTTGAAGAAATTCTGGGGAAATAAACCATGGCAAAGACTATTAAAATTACTCAAACCCGCAGTGCAATCGGTCGTCTGCCGAAACATAAGGCAACGCTGCTTGGCCTGGGTCTGCGTCGTATTGGTCACACCGTAGAGCGCGAGGATACTCCTGCTGTTCGTGGTATGGTCAACGCGGTTTCCTTCATGGTTAAAGTTGAGGAGTAAGAGATGCGTTTAAATACTCTGTCTCCGGCCGAAGGCTCTAAAAAAGCGGCTCGCCGCCTGGGTCGTGGTATCGGTTCTGGCCTCGGTAAAACCGGTGGTCGTGGTCACAAAGGTCAGAAGTCTCGTTCTGGCGGTGGCGTACGTCGCGGTTTCGAGGGTGGTCAGATGCCTCTGTACCGTCGTCTGCCGAAATTCGGCTTCACTTCACGTAAAGCAGCGATTACAGCCGAAGTTCGTCTGTCTGACCTGGCTAAAGTTGAAGGCGGTGTTGTAGACCTGAACACGCTGAAAGCAGCTAACATTATCGGTATCCAGATCGAGTTCGCGAAAGTGATTCTGGCTGGTGAAGTCACTACTCCGGTAACTGTTCGTGGCCTGCGTGTTACTAAAGGCGCTCGTGCTGCTATCGAAGCTGCTGGCGGTAAAATCGAGGAATAAGTAGCAGATGGCTAAACAACCGGGATTAGATTTTCAAAGTGCCAAAGGTGGCTTAGGCGAGCTGAAACGCAGACTGCTGTTTGTAATCGGCGCGCTGATTGTGTTCCGTATTGGCTCTTTCATTCCGATCCCTGGTATTGATGCCGCTGTACTTGCCAAACTGCTTGAGCAACAGCGAGGCACCATCATTGAAATGTTTAACATGTTCTCTGGTGGTGCTCTCAGCCGTGCTTCTATCTTTGCTCTGGGGATCATGCCGTATATTTCGGCGTCGATTATTATCCAGCTGCTGACGGTGGTTCATCCAACGCTGGCAGAAATTAAGAAAGAAGGGGAGTCTGGTCGTCGTAAGATCAGCCAGTACACCCGCTACGGTACTCTGGTGCTGGCAATATTCCAGTCGATCGGTATTGCTACCGGTCTGCCGAATATGCCTGGTATGCAGGGCCTGGTAATGAATCCAGGCTTTGCATTCTATTTCACCGCTGTTGTAAGTCTGGTTACAGGGACGATGTTCCTGATGTGGTTGGGCGAACAGATTACTGAACGTGGTATCGGCAACGGTATCTCAATCATTATCTTCGCCGGTATTGTCGCGGGACTCCCGCCAGCCATTGCCCATACTATCGAGCAAGCGCGTCAAGGCGACCTGCACTTCCTCGTGTTGCTGTTGGTTGCAGTATTAGTATTTGCAGTGACGTTCTTTGTTGTATTTGTTGAGCGTGGTCAACGCCGCATTGTGGTAAACTACGCGAAACGTCAGCAAGGTCGTCGTGTCTATGCTGCACAGAGCACACATTTACCGCTGAAAGTGAATATGGCGGGGGTAATCCCGGCAATCTTCGCTTCCAGTATTATTCTGTTCCCAGCGACCATCGCGTCATGGTTCGGGGGCGGGACTGGTTGGAACTGGCTGACAACAATTTCGCTGTATTTGCAGCCTGGGCAACCGCTTTATGTGTTACTCTATGCGTCTGCAATCATATTCTTCTGTTTCTTCTACACGGCGTTGGTTTTCAACCCGCGTGAAACAGCAGATAACCTGAAGAAGTCCGGTGCATTTGTACCAGGAATTCGTCCGGGAGAGCAAACGGCGAAGTATATCGATAAAGTAATGACCCGCCTGACTCTGGTTGGTGCGCTCTACATTACCTTTATCTGCCTGATCCCGGAGTTCATGCGTGATGCAATGAAAGTACCGTTCTACTTCGGTGGGACCTCACTGCTTATCGTTGTTGTCGTGATTATGGACTTTATGGCTCAAGTGCAAACTCTGATGATGTCAAGTCAGTACGAGTCTGCATTGAAGAAGGCGAATCTGAAAGGCTACGGCCGTTAACAGTCGCCCGAGAAGTTACGGAGAGTAAAAATGAAAGTTCGTGCTTCCGTCAAGAAATTATGCCGTAACTGCAAAATCGTTAAGCGTGATGGTGTCATCCGTGTGATTTGCAGTGCCGAGCCGAAGCATAAACAGCGCCAAGGCTGATTTATTCGCATATTTTTCTTGCAAAGTTGGGTTGAGCTGGCTAGATTAGCCAGCCAATCTTTTGTATGTCTGTGCGTTTCCATTTGAGTATCCTGAAAACGGGCTTTTCAGCATGGTGCGTACATATTAAATAGTAGGAGTGCATAGTGGCCCGTATAGCAGGCATTAACATTCCTGATCAGAAACATGCTGTGATCGCATTAACTTCGATCTACGGCGTCGGCAAGACCCGTTCTAAAGCCATTTTGGCTGCCGCGGGTATCGCTGAAGATGTTAAGATCAGTGAGCTGTCTGAAGAACAAATCGACACGCTGCGTGACGAAGTTGCCAAATTTGTCGTTGAAGGTGATCTGCGCCGTGAAGTTAGCATGAGCATCAAGCGCCTTATGGACCTTGGTTGCTATCGCGGTTTGCGTCATCGTCGTGGTCTCCCGGTTCGCGGTCAGCGTACCAAGACCAACGCACGTACCCGTAAGGGTCCGCGCAAACCGATCAAGAAATAATCGGGGTGATTGAATAATGGCAAAGGCACCAATTCGTGCACGTAAACGTGTAAGAAAACAAGTCTCTGACGGCGTGGCTCATATCCATGCTTCTTTTAACAACACCATCGTTACCATTACTGATCGTCAGGGTAACGCACTGGGTTGGGCAACAGCCGGTGGTTCCGGTTTCCGTGGTTCTCGCAAATCCACTCCGTTTGCAGCTCAGGTTGCAGCAGAGCGTTGCGCTGAAGCCGTAAAAGAATACGGTATCAAGAATCTGGAAGTTATGGTCAAAGGACCGGGTCCAGGTCGCGAATCTACTGTTCGTGCTCTGAACGCCGCTGGTTTCCGCATCACTAATATTACTGATGTGACTCCGATCCCTCATAACGGTTGTCGTCCGCCGAAAAAACGTCGCGTATAACGCTGTCGTTTCTAGGATTGTTGGAGAAAGAAAATGGCAAGATATTTGGGTCCTAAGCTCAAGCTGAGCCGTCGTGAGGGCACTGACTTATTCCTTAAGTCTGGCGTTCGCGCGATCGATACCAAGTGTAAAATTGAACAAGCTCCTGGCCAGCACGGTGCGCGTAAACCGCGTCTGTCTGACTATGGTGTGCAGTTGCGTGAAAAGCAAAAAGTTCGCCGTATCTACGGTGTGCTGGAGCGTCAGTTCCGTAACTACTACAAAGAAGCAGCACGTCTGAAAGGCAACACCGGTGAAAACCTGTTGGGTCTGCTGGAAGGTCGTCTGGACAACGTTGTATACCGTATGGGCTTCGGTGCCACTCGTGCAGAAGCACGTCAGCTGGTCAGCCATAAAGCAATTATGGTAAACGGTCGTGTTGTTAACATCGCTTCTTATCAGGTTAGTCCGAATGACGTTGTTAGCATTCGTGAGAAAGCGAAGAAGCAGTCTCGCGTGAAAGCCGCTCTGGAGCTGGCTGAGCAGCGTGAAAAGCCAACCTGGCTGGAAGTTGATGCTGGCAAGATGGAAGGTACGTTCAAGCGTAAGCCGGAGCGTTCTGATCTGTCTGCGGACATTAACGAACACCTGATCGTCGAGCTTTACTCCAAGTAAAGCTTAGTACCAAAGAGAGGACACAATGCAGGGTTCTGTGACAGAGTTTCTAAAACCGCGCCTGGTAGATATCGAGCAAGTGAGTTCGACGCACGCCAAGGTGACCCTTGAGCCTTTAGAGCGTGGCTTTGGCCATACTTTGGGTAACGCACTGCGCCGTATTCTGCTCTCATCGATGCCGGGTTGCGCGGTGACCGAGGTTGAGATTGATGGTGTACTACATGAGTACAGCACCAAAGAAGGCGTTCAGGAAGATATCCTGGAAATCCTGCTCAACCTGAAAGGGCTGGCGGTGAGAGTTCAGGGTAAAGATGACGTTATTCTTACCTTGAATAAATCTGGCATTGGCCCTGTGACTGCAGCCGACATTACCCATGATGGTGATGTCGAAATCGTCAAGCCACAGCACGTGATCTGCCACCTGACCGATGAGAATGCATCTATTAGCATGCGTATCAAAGTTCAGCGCGGTCGTGGTTATGTGCCGGCTTCTACCCGAATTCATTCGGAAGAAGATGAGCGCCCAATCGGCCGTCTGCTGGTCGACGCATGCTACAGCCCTGTAGAGCGTATTGCCTACAATGTTGAAGCAGCGCGTGTAGAACAGCGTACCGACCTGGACAAGCTGGTCATCGAAATGGAAACCAACGGCACAATCGATCCTGAAGAGGCGATTCGTCGTGCGGCAACCATTCTGGCTGAACAACTTGAAGCTTTCGTTGACTTACGTGATGTACGTCAGCCGGAAGTTAAAGAAGAGAAACCAGAATTCGATCCGATCCTGCTGCGCCCTGTTGACGATCTGGAATTGACTGTCCGCTCTGCTAACTGCCTCAAAGCAGAAGCTATCCACTATATCGGTGATCTGGTACAGCGTACTGAGGTTGAGCTTCTTAAGACGCCTAACCTTGGTAAAAAATCTCTTACTGAGATTAAAGACGTGCTGGCTTCCCGTGGACTGTCTCTGGGCATGCGCCTGGAAAACTGGCCACCGGCAAGCATCGCTGACGAGTAACCGGATCACAGGTTAAGGTTTTACTGAGAAGGATAAGGTCATGCGCCATCGTAAGAGTGGTCGTCAACTGAACCGCAACAGCAGCCATCGCCAGGCTATGTTCCGCAATATGGCAGGTTCACTGGTTCGTCATGAAATCATCAAGACGACTCTGCCGAAAGCGAAAGAGCTGCGTCGCGTAGTTGAGCCGCTGATTACTCTTGCCAAGACTGATAGCGTAGCTAATCGTCGTCTGGCATTCGCCCGCACTCGTGATAACGAGATCGTGGCAAAACTGTTTAACGAACTGGGCCCGCGTTTCGCGAGCCGCGCCGGTGGTTACACTCGCATTCTGAAGTGTGGCTTCCGTGCAGGCGACAACGCGCCGATGGCATACATCGAGCTGGTTGATCGTTCAGAGAAAACAGAAGCTGCTGCAGAGTAATCTGTAGTAACGTAAAAAAACCCGCCTCGGCGGGTTTTTTTATATCCGTCATATCCCTACTTACCTACAATATCTGTACTCTTTTTGTTCATCACTGGAGTGTTGTATGTGGTTACTGGACCAGTGGGCAGAGCGCCATATTATTGATGCGCAGTCTAAAGGTGAGTTTGATGGTTTGCCTGGTACAGGAGAACCGTTGGTTCTTGACGATGATTCCCACATTCCGCCTGAACTTCGAGCCGGATTCCGTTTATTAAAAAATGCGGGATGTCTTCCTCCTGAGCTAGAGCAGCGCAGAGAGGCAATACAGCTGCTTGAAATACTTGCAGGGATCCGCAAAGATGATCCCCATTATCAGGAAGTGAGTCGAAGACTGTCACTACTGGAACTGAAACTTCGGCAAGCTGGACTCAGCACCGAGTTTTTACACGGTGAATACGCAGATAAGCTGCTACAGAAGATCAACGACGAATAGCGGAGATAGCATGTACCGTATTGGTGAATTAGCGAAACTGGCTGACGTGACGCCTGATACTATCCGCTACTATGAAAAGCAGCAGATGATGGAACATGAAATACGTACAGAAGGCGGGTTTCGTCTCTATACGGAAAGCGATCTTCAGCGTCTAAAGTTTATTCGCTATGCCCGTCAGCTTGGTTTCACTCTGGAATCGATCCGCGAACTGCTTTCGATCCGCATCGATCCCGAACACCATACCTGCCAGGAATCAAAAGGGATCGTCCAGGAAAGATTGCAGGAAGTGGAAGCGAGAATAGCTGAGCTTCAGGCGATGCAACGGTCGCTGCAGCGATTGAATGACGCGTGTTGTGGTAAGGCACACAGCAGCGTGTACTGCTCTATCCTTGAAGCACTTGAGCAAGGCGCCAGTGGATCACCATTAGGCTGTTGATTTATTGAACGGTCAGGTCTACACTCGCGGCGTAAATTACGACAACTGGAGGTATTATGAGTCGTTATCAGCACACTAAAGGGCAGATAAAAGATAACGCCATTGAGGCGCTTCTACATGACCCACTGTTCAGGCAGCGCGTTGAGAAAAATAAGAAAGGGAAAGGAAGTTATCTACGTAAAGGTAAACATGGTAATCGGGGTAACTGGGAGGCCAGTGGCAAGAAAGTCATTCACTTTTTTACCACTGGCCTTCTTGTTTCAGTGAGTGCTTAAGAGCGGTTATTCTGTTCTTTCAGCAGGTCACGAATTTCACTCAGCAATACTTCTTCTTTCGATGGCGCTGGCGGTGCTGCTGGCTCTTCCGCTTTTTTACGGTTCAGTTTGTTGATCAGCTTGATTGCCATAAAGATAGCAAACGCAACAATAACGAAATCAAAGATATTCTGAATAAATACACCGTAATGCATAACGACTGCAGGGATATCTCCCTGTGCATCACGTAGTGTTAAAGCAAACTGTTTAAAATCAATTCCACCAATTAACAACCCCAGCGGCGGCATGATGATATCGGCAACCAGTGATGAAACAATCTTCCCAAATGCCGCACCAATAATGACACCCACTGCCAAATCGACAACATTCCCGCGCATCGCGAATTCGCGAAATTCTTTAATAATGCTCATCTTATTCTCCCTATGCAGCTGACGTTTATAAGTTTAACAAATGTTTAGGCAATTTCCATTTATGTATTGCCTAAATAGAAATTTATTAAACCATGAAAAATAAAGGGAAATAATTTAGGCGCAGTTTCAGCGCCCAAATTATTACAGGAAGAACGGACTTGGCTGGAATAGTCGCTCGACGTCGGTAATAAACTTTTTATCTGTCAGGAACATAATTACGTGATCGCCCTGTTCAATACGCAGGTTATCATTGGCAATCATCACATCGTTACCACGCACAACGGCGCCAATAATGGTTCCTGGTGGAAGTTTAATTTCATCAATTGAGCGACCCACAACCCGTGACGTCGTTTCATCACCGTGTGCAACGGCTTCAATGGCTTCCGCGACGCCACGGCGCAGTGAAGATACACCAACAATATCCGCTTTACGCACATGACTGAGCAGCGCAGAGATGGTTGCCTGCTGCGGTGAAATCGCAATATCGATCACGCTGCCTTGCACCAGATCGACGTATGCTCTGCGTTGGATCAACACCATCACTTTCTTGGCGCCCATCCGTTTGGCAAGCATCGCCGACATGATATTCGCTTCATCATCGTTGGTTACCGCAATGAACAGATCAACCTGATCGATATGTTCTTCCGCCAGAAGCTCTTGATCCGAGGCATCACCAAAAAAGACGATCGTATTTTGCAGTTTCTCTGCAAGCTCGGATGCGCGCTGTTGATTACGTTCAATCAGTTTGACGCTGTAATCTTTTTCTAGTCGCCGTGCCAGCCCGGCGCCAATATTACCACCGCCCACTAACATAATGCGTTTGTAAGGCTTTTCCAGACGCTGTAATTCGCTCATTACGGCGCGAATATGCTGCGAGGCCGCGATGAAGAAAACTTCATCGCCCGCTTCAACAATGGTAGAACCTTGCGGACGGATCGGTCGGTCATGACGGAAAATCGCCGCAACGCGGGTATCGATGTGCGGCATATGCTCACGCATTGTCGACAGCGCATTACCAATCAGCGGCCCACCGTAATAGGCTTTCACCACGGCCAGGCTGACTTTTCCTTCGGCAAAATTCACTACCTGCAATGCGCCCGGATATTCAATCAGGCGATAAATGCTATCGATAACCAGTTGCTCAGGCGCAATCAGGTGATCGATAGGCACCGCATCAGATTGAAATAGCTTGTCCGCATCACGAACGTAATCCGGTGAACGAATACGAGCGATACGATTAGGCGTGTTAAACAGTGAATAAGCTACCTGGCAGGCAACCATATTTGTTTCATCTGAGCTGGTTACGGCAACCAGCATATCGGCATCGTCAGCACCGGCTTCACGTAGAACGCGGGGATGCGAACCATGCCCTTGCACGACACGGAGATCAAACTTGTCCTGCAGGCTACGCAGGCGCTCACCATTGGTATCGACTACCGTGATATCGTTGTTCTCTCCGACCAGGTTTTCAGCCAGCGTACCGCCAACTTGCCCTGCGCCCAGAATGATAATTTTCATCAGTCGCGACCCGTTATCTCATCACTTTTTGATTAGCTTAGCGTAAAAGAAGCCATCACCATCTTCCGCACTCGGTAAATTCTGACGTCCAGGTTTTTCCGGCGTACCGGTTACGCTTAATACCGCATCTGGCGTGCGCGCAAGGAAGGCGGCAATTTGCTGTTGGTTTTCTTCTGGCAGGATAGAGCAGGTTGCATAAACCAGCGTGCCGCCAGGTTTAAGATGTGGCCAGGTTGCATTCAGGATTTCAGCCTGCAACTGGGCAAGTTCAGCAATATCCCGGTCGCGACGCAGCCATTTGATATCCGGATGGCGACGGATCACTCCGGTGGCAGAACACGGAGCGTCCAGCAAAATACGGTCAAACTGTTGTTCACCGCACCACTGCTGTGGATAGCGGCCATCACCCTGTTTTACGGTTGCCTTCATACCCAGACGTTTTAGATTGTCGAAAACGCGCGATAAGCGTTTTTCATCAACATCGACAGCCATTACGTTAGCGTGCGGAGCAACTTCCAGAATGTGAGTGGTTTTGCCCCCCGGCGCACAGCATAGGTCGAGGATCTGTTCACCGTCCTCCGGCAACAGATAGTTTATGCATCCTTGAGCGGAAGCATCCTGGACGGTTACCCAGCCTTCATCAAAACCTGGGAGGGCGTGCACAGGAGCTGGCGTTTCCAGACGCACTGCATCCGGGTAATCTGGATGCGGGAAACCGGTTAATCCCGATTCGGTCAGCAGGTCCAGCCAGGCATCGCGCGTATGATGGTTACGATTGACACGTAACCACATCGGCGGTCGCTGGTTATTGGCTTCAAGAATGGCTTCCCACTGCTGCGGATAAGCGGTCTTAATACGTTTAACCAGCCAGGAGGGGTGTAAGAAACGTAAATCGCTTTGAGAGAATTCAGCCAGTAGCTCTTCTTGACGGCGCTGAAACTGGCGCAGCACGCCGTTGATCAGCCCTTTAAGCTGCGGACGCTTAATAACGACCGCGCCTTCTACGGTCTCTGCCAAAGCAGCATGTGGTGGAATACGAGTATGCAGCAGTTGGTAGAAGCCCACCATGATCAGATAGTGAACAGTGCGCTGTTTGCCCGTCATTGGACGTTCCATCAACTGCTGGATCATCCACTCCAGTTGGGAGAGTGTACGCAACACGCCGAAGCAAAGCTCCTGCAACAGTGCTTTGTCTTTATCGGCAACTTTTTGCTGCATGGCGGGCAGCACGTTGCTTAATGATTGTCCCTTTTCGACAACCTGTTCGACGGCCTGGGCCGCCATACTGCGTAAATTAAGATGTTTTTTCATAAGCGCAAAAATAAAAATGCCCGGAGATACCGGGCTTAACGAGATGAACCGTCATACCAGACGGTTACCGGGTACAAACCATTCCCGGCGCGAATTAAGCAGATCCTGCGCGCTCATGGCTTTTTTACCGGCAGGTTGCAAAGAGACGAGATTCAGGATGCCGTCGCCCGTTGCGACCTGGATACCCTGTTTTGTCGCCTCAAGAATAGTGCCTGGTGCGGCCTGTGTGTTCGCTGTAATAACCGTAGCTTGCCAGACTTTCACTGGCTGGCCGTCGATTTCAAGCCAGCTCATTGGCCACGGGTTAAAGGCGCGGATGCAGCGTTCCAACTGAGCGGCTGAAAGCGACCAGTCGATACGGGCCTCTTCTTTGCTGAGTTTTTCTGCATGCGTAACCAGTGATTCATCTTGTACAACGGGTTTTATGGTGCCAGCCGCCAGCTGTTTTAGCGTTTCAATCAGCCCCTGAGGTCCTAAATCTGCCAGCTTATCGTATAACGAACCGCTGGTATCTTCTGCAGTTATCGGGCAGGACAGCTTAAGCAGCATATCACCGGTGTCGAGGCCAACATCCATCTGCATGATGGTCACACCAGTTTCGGCGTCGCCTGCCCACAGTGAGCGCTGGATTGGGGCTGCGCCACGCCAGCGTGGAAGCAGGGAACCGTGAACGTTGATACAACCCAGACGCGGCATTTCCAGTACGGCTTTTGGCAGTATCAGGCCATATGCTACCACTACCATCACGTCTGCGCGTAAATCAGCAACCAGCTGCTGGTTTTCCTGAGGACGAAGAGAGACGGGTTGGAAAACCGGTATCCCTTTTTCTTCCGCCAGCACTTTTACCGGGCTGGGCATCAGCTTTTTACCGCGTCCCGCCGGACGGTCCGGTTGGGTAAACACGCCAACGACGTTATGTCCAGAAGACAACAGCGCGTCGAGATGACGCGCTGCAAAGTCAGGTGTACCCGCAAAAATAATACGTAGTGAGTCTGACACGTTGATTCTTGTCCTTAAGCTCGGGCGTTCAGGCGGTCGAGTTTTTCAACTTTCTGACGAATGCGTTGTTGCTTCAACGGAGACAGATAATCGATAAACAGTTTACCGACCAGGTGATCCATTTCATGTTGAATGCAGATAGCCAGCAGGCCATCGGCTTCCAGTTCAAAAGATTTGCCGTTGCGATCGAGCGCACGAATTTTTACTTTCTCTGCGCGCGGTACTAACGCACGCTGTTCGGGAATAGACAGGCAGCCTTCTTCAATACCTGTTTCGCCGTCTTTTTCCAGCAGCTCTGGGTTAATGAGTACCAACTGCTCGTCGCGATTTTCAGAGACATCAATAACAATGATGCGCTGATGAATATCGACCTGAGTTGCTGCCAGACCGATACCTTCTTCGGCGTACATCGTTTCGAACATATCATCAACGATACGCTGAATTTCTGCATTCACTTCTTCGACCGGTTTTGCGACTTTGCGAAGGCGCTCATCCGGAATATGTAACACTTGCAAAACTGACATAGTTATCCAGAGTTGTGTTCAGGAGTTGAAAAGATTATTACCTCTATTCTAGACAAAACCCCCTCTGATTGACAGCATCAGTGACCAATCGCAAAGATTGCCAGGACTGCTTGTGGCAGGGGAACAGGGATGACCAAAATCGAGATTTGGCTACGTTTAGCACAAGTGAATGAACTGTATGGTGATGAGATGGTGCGCGTTGCCCACTGGCTCAATACTCAGCCGTGTATTAACAACGTGGTACTTCATCATGCTGGACTCTCTCCCCGCCAGGCCCGGCGCTTTTTAACCTTTCCAGATCAGACGCTGGAAAAAACGCTGCGCTGGCTTGAACAGCCCAACCATCATTTTGTGGTTGCCGACAGCGAGCATTATCCGGCACAGCTCCGTGCAATTGAGGATTATCCTGGGGTGCTTTTTGTTGCAGGAAATCCCATATGCCTTAGCTCGTTTCAGGTTGCCGTCGTCGGTAGCCGACAGCACTCATGGTATGGCGAACGCTGGGGGCGGCTGTTTTGTGAAAAGCTTGCAGCATGCGGCGTGACGATCACCAGCGGCCTGGCCCGGGGGATTGATGGTGTGGCGCACAATGCTGCGATAAACCGAGAGGGCACGAGTATTGCGGTGCTGGGAAATGGGCTTGAGACCATTCATCCACGACAGCATGTCCGTCTGGCTAAACGACTGATTGAGGCTGGAGGCGCACTGGTGTCTGAGTTCCCATTAGATACGCTTCCTTTGCCGCGCAATTTTCCCCGACGAAATCGCATTATTAGTGGTCTAAGTAAAGGAGTCCTGGTTGTAGAAGCTGCTCAGCGTAGCGGGTCACTGGTCACTGCGCGTTGCGCACTGGAACAAGGGCGGGAGGTTTTTGCGTTGCCTGGACCGATTGGGAGTCCGGGAAGTGAAGGTCCACATTGGCTTATTCAGCAGGGAGCCACGCTTGTGACGGCCCCAGAAGAAATTCTGGAAAATTTGCAATATGGGCTGCAATGGTTGCCAGATGAACCTGAAAAATCAATTTATTCGCCAGATCACGAAGAGGTGGCATTGCCATTTCCGGAGCTCCTGGCTAACGTAGGAGATGAGGTAACACCTGTTGACGTCGTCGCTGAACGTGCCGGCCAACCTGTGCCAGAGGTAGTGGCTCAACTGCTCGAACTGGAGTTAGCAGGATGGATCGCAGCTGTACCCGGCGGCTATGTCCGATTGAGGAGGGCATGCCATGTTCGACGTACTAATGTATTTGTTTGAGACATATATCCATAACGAAGCTGAGCTGCGTGTGGATCAGGACAAACTGGAACGGGATCTTACCGACGCTGGTTTTGATCGTGAAGACATCTACAACGCGTTACTTTGGCTGGAAAAGCTTGCTGATTATCAGGATGGTCTTGCCGAACCTATGCAGCTGGCATCCGATCCTCTTTCTATACGTATTTATACCGCAGAAGAGTGTGATCGACTGGATGCAAGCTGTAGAGGGTTCCTGCTATTCCTGGAACAGATTCAGGTGCTAAACCTCGAAACACGAGAAATGGTCATTGAGCGCGTACTCGCGCTGGATACGGCAGAGTTCGATCTGGAAGATCTGAAGTGGGTGATCCTGATGGTGCTTTTCAATATTCCAGGTTGTGAAAATGCCTATCAGCAAATGGAAGAATTACTCTTTGAAGTGAATGAAGGTATGCTGCATTAATCAATCTTCATTCAGTATGAGTTGTTATGGCTAAATCAGCACTGTTTACGGTGCGTAAAAACGAGCCCTGCCCACAATGTGGGGCTGAACTGGTTATTCGTTCCGGGAAACACGGTCCGTTTCTCGGTTGTTCACACTATCCAGAATGCGATTACATCCGTCCGCTGAAATCTTCCGCGGACGGACATATTGTCAAAGTTCTGGAGGGTAAGCTTTGTCCTGCATGTGGCGCCGAGCTGGTGCTGAGACAGGGAAGATTCGGGATGTTTATTGGATGCAGCGATTATCCAACATGTGAACACACCGAACTTATCGACAAGCCAGATGAAACAGCAATAGTCTGTCCTCAATGCCAGACTGGCCACCTGGTCCAGCGGCGTTCCCGTTATGGCAAAACGTTTTACTCCTGCGATCGCTATCCGGAGTGCCAGTTTGTCATTAACTTCAAACCGTTAGCCGGAGAGTGTCCTGAGTGCCATTATCCGCTACTCATCGAAAAGAAAACCGCGCAGGGTGTGAAGCATTTCTGTGCCAGTAAACAATGTGGAAAGCCGTTCTCGGCGGAATAAAAAAGTGAATAATAACCTGCCCACAGGCCCTATTGCTGCTGCGATAGCGGTTCTGAAACAAGAAAAAGTCATCGCCTATCCAACAGAAGCTGTATTTGGTGTCGGCTGCGATCCCGACAGCGAAACGGCTGTTACCCGTCTGTTGGCGCTAAAACAACGCCCAGTCGATAAAGGCTTAATTTTGATTGCGGCAAATTTTGACCAGCTCAAGCCCTATATTGACGATAGCACGCTTACAGATGCTCAACGTGAGGCTGTGTTCGCTCGCTGGCCTGGTCCTGTCACCTTCGTTTTCCCTGCGCCTGCGACTACGCCTCGTTGGTTGACCGGTCGTTTTGACTCGCTGGCCGTGCGAGTCACCGATCATCCGCTGGTGGTTGCATTGTGCCAGGCTTATGGCAAACCGCTAGTCTCCACCAGTGCTAATTTGAGTGGCTTACCGCCTTGCAGAACGGTAGAGGAAGTCCGCGCGCAGTTTGGTACAGACTTTCCCGTAGTTGAAGGGGAGACCGGAGGGCGTTTGAATCCTTCGGAGATCCGTGATGCTCTGACCGGTGAACAGTTTCGACAGGGGTAATATGAAAGAAGCCTATGCTGTTTTTGGTAATCCGATAGCGCACAGTAAATCGCCCTTTATTCATCAGCAATTTGCAGAGCAGTTGAAAATTGATCATTCCTATGGACGTGTACTGGCACCTATCAATGATTTTGTGAATACGCTGAATGCCTTTTTTGCTGAGGGTGGGAAGGGGGCAAATGTCACTGTGCCTTTTAAAGAAGAGGCGTTTGCGCGTGCCGATGAATTAACGGAGCGGGCATCGCTTGCTGGAGCGGTCAACACTCTTAAACGACTTGAGGATGGGCGTTTACTGGGAGATAACACGGATGGTATCGGCTTATTAAGCGATCTTGAACGTTTATCTTTCATTCGCCCCGGATCGCGAGTTCTGTTGATTGGTGCCGGTGGCGCATCCCGTGGGGTTTTATTACCTCTTCTTTCTCTGGATTGTGCGGTAACCATCGTTAACCGTACTGCTTCGCGCGCAGAAGAACTGGCACAAATTTTCTCCCATACCGGCAGTGTGCAGGCGGTGGGAATGGACGAGCTTGATAATTACAGTTTTGATTTAATTATTAATGCGACATCCAGCGGAATTAGCGGTGAGGTACCTGCCATTCCGACATCGCTTATCGACTCCTCTGTCTATTGCTATGACATGTTTTATCAGCAAGGGAATACACCGTTCCTTTCCTGGTGTGCTGAACATGGGGCGAAACAGTATGCCGATGGTCTGGGGATGCTGGTGGGACAAGCAGCGCACGCCGTTTTACTCTGGCATGGTGTATTGCCACAGATTGAGCCCGTCATCAAAAGCATGCAACAGGAAATGTCGGCATGAATCAGGCGATCCAGTTTCCCGATCGAGAAGAATGGCTGACGGATATTAGCGCCGTTGTTTTCCCTGCGTTGGTCCATGGTATGCAGTTAACATGCGCTATATCAGGGGAGACGTTGGCGTCCCGCTTTGGCGGCTGCACGCCTGAACAATGGCTGGAAATCTTTCAACAGCATCGCTGGGACCTGGAAGAAGAGGCCGAAGCATTGATCCAGGACCAGCAGGAAGACTCTCAGGGTTGGGTTTGGTTACTCTGATTTAAATACTCATCTTTCCATTTAACGTAGTTGTTAGCAGAGTATTTTAAGCCTGCTTTCTCTTCGTCACTTAATGGCCGGATCTGTTTAACCGGACTACCCAGGTACAAATATCCACTCTCCAGGCGTTTGTTTTGCGGCACCAGGCTTCCTGCCCCAATCATAACGTCGTCTTCTACCACTACGCCGTCCAGTAAAATTGATCCCATACCGACCAATACGCGGTTGCCAACGATGCAGCCGTGTAGCATGACTTTATGACCGACCGTCACATCCTCACCCACGATCAATGGATTACCTTGCGGATTAGATGTGGATTTATGTGTGACATGGAGAACGCTGCCGTCCTGAATGTTTGTACGGGCGCCGATTTGTACATAGTTGACGTCGCCACGAATCGCAACCAACGGCCAAATCCCGACGTCATCAGCCAAACGAGTATCACCAATGACGACGCTACTGGTGTCGATCATCACGCGTTTTCCGATCTGTGGGGAAAGATCCTTATAAGGACGTAATACATCAGACATGTTTACCTCAATGAAAATAGAGCAGTAATGAAGACTTTGGTTGGATTATTGAGACTGTGCAAGTGATTTAGCTATCAAAAATCAGCCAAATTGCGCAGGAATATAGCGAAAGGGGTGAAAAACAAGCACTCAGCAAAAAAGATCCAAAAAATACTTGTGCTAAAAAATGGGATCCCTATAATGCGCCTCCATCGACACGGCGGATGTGAATCACTTCACGCAAACAGCCGGTTCGGTTGAAGAGAAAAACCTGAAAATGAGGGTTGACTCTGAAAGAGGAAAGCGTAATATACGCCACCTCGCGACAGAGCGCTAAAGCGCGTCGCAACTGCTCTTTAACAATTTATCAGACAATCTGTGTGGGCACTCGAAGATACGGATTCTTAACGTCGCAAGACGAAAAATGAATACCAAGTCTCTGAGTGAACACGTAATTCATTACGAAGTTTAATTCACGAGCATCAAACTTAAATTGAAGAGTTTGATCATGGCTCAGATTGAACGCTGGCGGCAGGCCTAACACATGCAAGTCGAACGGTAGCACAGAGGAGCTTGCTCCTTGGGTGACGAGTGGCGGACGGGTGAGTAATGTCTGGGAAACTGCCCGATGGAGGGGGATAACTACTGGAAACGGTAGCTAATACCGCATAACGTCGCAAGACCAAAGAGGGGGACCTTCGGGCCTCTTGCCATCGGATGTGCCCAGATGGGATTAGCTAGTAGGTGGGGTAACGGCTCACCTAGGCGACGATCCCTAGCTGGTCTGAGAGGATGACCAGCCACACTGGAACTGAGACACGGTCCAGACTCCTACGGGAGGCAGCAGTGGGGAATATTGCACAATGGGCGCAAGCCTGATGCAGCCATGCCGCGTGTATGAAGAAGGCCTTCGGGTTGTAAAGTACTTTCAGCGAGGAGGAAGGTGTTGTGGTTAATAACCGCAGCAATTGACGTTACTCGCAGAAGAAGCACCGGCTAACTCCGTGCCAGCAGCCGCGGTAATACGGAGGGTGCAAGCGTTAATCGGAATTACTGGGCGTAAAGCGCACGCAGGCGGTCTGTCAAGTCGGATGTGAAATCCCCGGGCTCAACCTGGGAACTGCATCCGAAACTGGCAGGCTAGAGTCTTGTAGAGGGGGGTAGAATTCCAGGTGTAGCGGTGAAATGCGTAGAGATCTGGAGGAATACCGGTGGCGAAGGCGGCCCCCTGGACAAAGACTGACGCTCAGGTGCGAAAGCGTGGGGAGCAAACAGGATTAGATACCCTGGTAGTCCACGCCGTAAACGATGTCGACTTGGAGGTTGTGCCCTTGAGGCGTGGCTTCCGGAGCTAACGCGTTAAGTCGACCGCCTGGGGAGTACGGCCGCAAGGTTAAAACTCAAATGAATTGACGGGGGCCCGCACAAGCGGTGGAGCATGTGGTTTAATTCGATGCAACGCGAAGAACCTTACCTACTCTTGACATCCAGAGAAGTTTGCAGAGATGCGAACGTGCCTTCGGGAACTCTGAGACAGGTGCTGCATGGCTGTCGTCAGCTCGTGTTGTGAAATGTTGGGTTAAGTCCCGCAACGAGCGCAACCCTTATCCTTTGTTGCCAGCGGTTCGGCCGGGAACTCAAAGGAGACTGCCAGTGATAAACTGGAGGAAGGTGGGGATGACGTCAAGTCATCATGGCCCTTACGAGTAGGGCTACACACGTGCTACAATGGCATATACAAAGAGAAGCGACCTCGCGAGAGCAAGCGGACCTCATAAAGTATGTCGTAGTCCGGATTGGAGTCTGCAACTCGACTCCATGAAGTCGGAATCGCTAGTAATCGTGGATCAGAATGCCACGGTGAATACGTTCCCGGGCCTTGTACACACCGCCCGTCACACCATGGGAGTGGGTTGCAAAAGAAGTAGGTAGCTTAACCTTCGGGAGGGCGCTTACCACTTTGTGATTCATGACTGGGGTGAAGTCGTAACAAGGTAACCGTAGGGGAACCTGCGGTTGGATCACCTCCTTACCTTAAAGAAACGTTCTTTGTAGTGCTCACACAGATTGTCTGATGAAAATTAGCAGTAAGAAAATCTCTGCAGGCTTGTAGCTCAGGTGGTTAGAGCGCACCCCTGATAAGGGTGAGGTCGGTGGTTCAAGTCCACTCAGGCCTACCAAATTTCTGCTGATGCTGCGTTGCGGCGACGCTCACATACTTCAGTATGCTTCGCGTCACCACGCCTTGCCTCAACAGAAATTAAGGTTAAACGAGATTTAACTACGATGGGGCTATAGCTCAGCTGGGAGAGCGCCTGCTTTGCACGCAGGAGGTCTGCGGTTCGATCCCGCATAGCTCCACCATCTTTACTGCAAAAACACAAGAAAACTTCAGAGTGTACCTGAAAAGGTTCACTGCGAAGTTTGCTCTTTAAAAATCTGGATCAAGCTGAAAATTGAAACGACACACTGTTTCATTTCTCCGTAAACAAGAAATGAAAAGCGGTGTGTTCGAGTCTCTCAAATTTTCGCAACACTGAAGTGTTTTACGAAACATCTTCGGGTTGTGAGGTTAAGCGACTAAGCGTACACGGTGGATGCCCTGGCAGTCAGAGGCGATGAAGGACGTGCTAATCTGCGATAAGCGTCGGTAAGGTGATATGAACCGTTATAACCGGCGATTTCCGAATGGGGAAACCCAGTGTGATTCGTCACACTATCATTGCGTGAATACATAGCGTAATGAAGCGAACCGGGGAACTGAAACATCTAAGTACCCCGAGGAAAAGAAATCAACCGAGATTCCCCCAGTAGCGGCGAGCGAACGGGGAGCAGCCCAGAGTCTGAATCAGCATGTGTGGTAGTGGAACGGTCTGGAAAGTCCGACGGTACAGGGTGATAGTCCCGTACACAAAAGTGCATGTGTTGTGAACTCGAAGAGTAGGGCGGGACACGTGGTATCCTGTCTGAATATGGGGGGACCATCCTCCAAGGCTAAATACTCCTGACTGACCGATAGTGAACCAGTACCGTGAGGGAAAGGCGAAAAGAACCCCGGCGAGGGGAGTGAAAAAGAACCTGAAACCGTGTACGTACAAGCAGTGGGAGCCTCTTTATGGGGTGACTGCGTACCTTTTGTATAATGGGTCAGCGACTTATATTCTGTAGCAAGGTTAACCGAATAGGGGAGCCGAAGGGAAACCGAGTCTTAACTGGGCGTTAAGTTGCAGGGTATAGACCCGAAACCCGGTGATCTAGCCATGGGCAGGTTGAAGGTTGGGTAACACTAACTGGAGGACCGAACCGACTAATGTTGAAAAATTAGCGGATGACTTGTGGCTGGGGGTGAAAGGCCAATCAAACCGGGAGATAGCTGGTTCTCCCCGAAAGCTATTTAGGTAGCGCCTCGTGAACTCATCTTCGGGGGTAGAGCACTGTTTCGGCTAGGGGGTCATCCCGACTTACCAACCCGATGCAAACTGCGAATACCGAAGAATGTTATCACGGGAGACACACGGCGGGTGCTAACGTCCGTCGTGAAGAGGGAAACAACCCAGACCGCCAGCTAAGGTCCCAAAGTCATGGTTAAGTGGGAAACGATGTGGGAAGGCACAGACAGCCAGGATGTTGGCTTAGAAGCAGCCATCATTTAAAGAAAGCGTAATAGCTCACTGGTCGAGTCGGCCTGCGCGGAAGATGTAACGGGGCTAAACCATGCACCGAAGCTGCGGCAGCGACACTATGTGTTGTTGGGTAGGGGAGCGTTCTGTAAGCCGTTGAAGGTGTGCTGTGAGGTTGCTGGAGGTATCAGAAGTGCGAATGCTGACATAAGTAACGATAATGCGGGTGAAAAACCCGCACGCCGGAAGACCAAGGGTTCCTGTCCAACGTTAATCGGGGCAGGGTGAGTCGACCCCTAAGGCGAGGCCGAAAGGCGTAGTCGATGGGAAACAGGTTAATATTCCTGTACTTGGTGTTACTGCGAAGGGGGGACGGAGAAGGCTATGTTAGCCGGGCGACGGTTGTCCCGGTTTAAGCATGTAGGCGGAGATTCCAGGTAAATCCGGAGTCTTGCTAACGCTGAGGTGTGATGACGAGGCACTACGGTGCTGAAGTAACAAATGCCCTGCTTCCAGGAAAAGCCTCTAAGCATCAGGTAACACAAAATCGTACCCCAAACCGACACAGGTGGTCAGGTAGAGAATACCAAGGCGCTTGAGAGAACTCGGGTGAAGGAACTAGGCAAAATGGTGCCGTAACTTCGGGAGAAGGCACGCTGATATGTAGGTGAAGTGATTTACTCATGGAGCTGAAATCAGTCGAAGATACCAGCTGGCTGCAACTGTTTATTAAAAACACAGCACTGTGCAAACACGAAAGTGGACGTATACGGTGTGACGCCTGCCCGGTGCCGGAAGGTTAATTGATGGGGTTATCCGTAAGGAGAAGCTCTTGATCGAAGCCCCGGTAAACGGCGGCCGTAACTATAACGGTCCTAAGGTAGCGAAATTCCTTGTCGGGTAAGTTCCGACCTGCACGAATGGCGTAATGATGGCCAGGCTGTCTCCACCCGAGACTCAGTGAAATTGAACTCGCTGTGAAGATGCAGTGTACCCGCGGCAAGACGGAAAGACCCCGTGAACCTTTACTATAGCTTGACACTGAACACTGGTCCTTGATGTGTAGGATAGGTGGGAGGCTTTGAAGTGTGGACGCCAGTCTGCATGGAGCCAACCTTGAAATACCACCCTTTAATGGCTGGTGTTCTAACGTAGACCCGTGATCCGGGTTGCGGACAGTGTCTGGTGGGTAGTTTGACTGGGGCGGTCTCCTCCTAAAGAGTAACGGAGGAGCACGAAGGTTAGCTAATCCTGGTCGGACATCAGGAGGTTAGTGCAAAGGCATAAGCTAGCTTGACTGCGAGAGTGACGGCTCGAGCAGGTGCGAAAGCAGGTCTTAGTGATCCGGTGGTTCTGAATGGAAGGGCCATCGCTCAACGGATAAAAGGTACTCCGGGGATAACAGGCTGATACCGCCCAAGAGTTCATATCGACGGCGGTGTTTGGCACCTCGATGTCGGCTCATCACATCCTGGGGCTGAAGTAGGTCCCAAGGGTATGGCTGTTCGCCATTTAAAGTGGTACGCGAGCTGGGTTTAGAACGTCGTGAGACAGTTCGGTCCCTATCTGCCGTGGGCGCTGGAGAATTGAGGGGGGCTGCTCCTAGTACGAGAGGACCGGAGTGGACGCATCACTGGTGTTCGGGTTGTCATGCCAATGGCATTGCCCGGTAGCTAAATGCGGAAGAGATAAGTGCTGAAAGCATCTAAGCACGAAACTTGCCCCGAGATGAGTTCTCCCTGACCCTTTAAGGGTCCTGAAGGAACGTTGAAGACGACGACGTTGATAGGTCGGGTGTGTAAGCGTAGCGATACGTTGAGCTAACCGATACTAATGAACCGTGAGGCTTAACCTTACAACGCCGAAGATGTTTTGGCGAAAGAGACATCGAAATTCAGCTTGATTACAGATTACATCGACATGCGAAAAGTGTGTTGATAAACAGAATTTGCCTGGCGGCTGTAGCGCGGTGGTCCCACCTGACCCCATGCCGAACTCAGAAGTGAAACGCCGTAGCGCCGATGGTAGTGTGGGGTCTCCCCATGCGAGAGTAGGGAACTGCCAGGCATCAAATAAGTGAAAAAGCCCATCCTGCCGGATGGGCTTTTTTGCGTCTGCAGGGAATGAGAACTGCCGGATGCAGCGTACCGTTTTATCCAGCCCATCATGTTGTAACCGGTGTGCAGGCCTGAGAAGCGCAGCACACCAGGCTCTTCCGGCAGCACATTGCCTGCTATCCGTGCACGGGATTGAGTAACAGGTACTGTCGCTCGAGATCGTCCACTTCTGTACATCCCATCACGTTAAACCCCATCTTCTTATAGAACCCAGATGTCAGCTTGTTAACAGGCACGACTAATCTTACGTATGGATTTTGTGAGGGGTAGAGTAGTAAAGATATTGAGAAATGATCGGTTGGAAAGTATCAGAAACTATAAAAGCAAAAACCCGCCTCTAGGGCGGGTTCTTTAAATAGTGGTGCCCGGACTCGGAATCGAACATGTATACAATCCTATGTTTTATCGAATAAAAATAAGTATGTAGTGTTTTTTACCAACGTATATTTACCAACAAATCATAGGTGTTGTCAATTTAAATCAATAAGTTACGCTATTATTCGTTAGTAGACATCAGTAAACATCGGTTTTTAGATAGTGTAAACATCGTGTTGTCAAATAAAAAAGCACTTTTTGCTAAAAATGATAACTAATTGTTTTTAATTAAGTTATCTTCTTTTATCTCCGTTTCCACTCTAAAAGCCATGAAAATGCCAAAAATAGGTGTTGATCGTCATAAGCGATATTCGAATAATACATTCCATCAAATAACAAAAGGAAAAATATATGAAAGAAAAAACAAAACTAATCCGTATCTCTGAGGTAATCGATCGCACAGGATTTTGCAGAGCTTGGATTTATCGACTGATTAAAAATAATAGTTTCCCGGCTCCCGTAAAAACAGGTGAACGATCTATCGCATTTATTGAAAGTGAAATCGATGCGTGGATTGATGAAAAGATTTTTTATTCACGTAATCAGGCTGCGTAAAAACACTCTCACTTACTATTTGTTATCTTGAATATGATTACACTATTTATAGTGTAAAACGTCTAAAATCGCATACAGAGCGTTTTAAGGCTATATATGGAAAATATTAAATACTTCGAGTAAAGGCCGGATAAAATCCAGCCTTTTTTGTTTTCTTTTATCTAATTGATCATGATGTTTAAAATATTTTTCATTCTATATTGACAGGTAATATATAGAGATCTATAAAGAATAAAGATACAAAAAAAGCCAGATATTAAATCTGACTTTTTAAGGACTAAAAAAGTTTTCGCTGACTTTTTTAAGTCTTGTAATCAGTTATACGAGAACGTGATTACAAATATAAATAAAGTATTATCTAATCAACTTATATTTGTCAAATCTAAATCCCAACTTTTTACAAGTCTTTTAAATACCATTTCCAGAACCCTTTTTAATCCTCAAAAGCAATAACGTTAAAACCTGCTGTATCAGGTATAAGAATGAAGGTTCCTCAAGTGATTGGCGGTTCTTATGTTATTGTGGCAGTGCCGGGTGATACGTAGCTGCCAACCTGAATCGCAATACCTAAAGTTTTTTAGAACATTAGTATAGCTTCTTTAGTAAAACGAGAAGTGTTTTAAAATAACAATGGTATTGTTTGCGTGGGTCGTGGGGGAAGTATCAGAATGGAAACGTTCTGAATATTTTCAAGACGCAATGAGCATCTTCTATCTTTCCATTTTTGGCGTGGGGGGTAGGGGGGGAATGCTTAAAGAAAAACTAAGTTTTCCTGACGGAAAACTACTACGACTGAAAGTCGCCATCTAAAACCCCAGAACCTAAGCTGATAAAATTCTAGTACTACTAGTACAAAAAATAAATAAAAATGGAATGGAAAACTAGAGCGGGAAATATAAAATAGTAAGGTGCCATTTTATCAGGCACCAATAAATATAAACTAAAGATATTATTTTTTCCTTGCTGTTCTTATATACCCATCCTTGTCATAAATCTTTAATCCTTCAGTATCTATTATATAATAAGAACCGAACTTATCATTGTTCTTTTTATATTTATTATCAAGTTTTGTTATTTTATAGGTCCCACTACTACCATCACCATTTAATCGTTTTAAAAAATATCCTTGTGATGTTTTTGTTATTGTAAATGTTGCATCCAAAAATTCAGGCGAACCAACGTCGTCATACCATGAGCCTATAACAATATCTTTATCGCTTTTATCTGATACTGATTCAGGTAATTGCATACTTTTAAAGCAAACTGCCATTCGTTGTATATCACCTTTACTTATTAGAGCACCGCTGACCATATCAATATTATTTTTTAACATGAAGTTAATCAGATCTGGCTGACAAAATTTAACTTCCCATGCTTTAGTTATTGCTAAGTTTTGCAATTTAGCTGTTTTATCATGAGCAGCATTTGGCACGCTCAAAAGATTTTTTTCAGAGGTATCAAAATCCATTCTATACGCATTTAATGGTTTTTCAGTTGTTCGATATGATTTAATATATTTTATTGCTCCCTTTTCGGAAGTCGTCGATACTTTTTTACCGTATTCATCTAAACCATGATTAATATTATCAGCCCATGCTATAGATTGTGTGGATAATGTAAATAAAATGGCTAAGGTAAATTTATTTATTTTCATCATAGATCCTTTAAGGTATTGATGTTTATAAAATAGCATATTGGAGTTTTTATTGAAATCTTTAATTCGGCAATTGGTTTGTTGTTTTTATTTTATTGATTTTATTGTTGTTTGTAATGCATGGACGCCAGCAAAAGCAGAAAAACAAGTTTTCTACTTTTCTGTCGCCGCCGATCAAAAGCAGCGGCATTTTTTACGCAAAGCTACCTATTACGCACAGCTACCAATAGACAGTATATTATTTGCCCTATCTTTTATTTGCTTTTTATTCGGCGTGAAGTGTATTTATTTATGTAGCCGCTATTGACTAGATCTTATTATCGGTTATTTATTTAAATATAAGTTGAGTTCAGCTTTATTTTTAGCTTTTCGGAAACTGAGGCAAGGTGTAATCCCGTAGCCGGTATTATACCCCAATCTTCGATTGGCCCTATCTCGCTTTGCTCGTAGGGTTGAAAAATATCTACCCTTCCGCCTATTCCCCTTATCAAAGGGGAGGCGGTAAAATCCGGTAGTTTTTATAAATATATATAGGAGTGTTTAAAATGAATGAGAATGATATAGATCAGTCCTTGCTAGAACTATTAGCAAGATATTTTTATTATATAGACCCAAATGAAGAAAATACAGCATTTCTTGAAGCAAATAAAGATGAACAAGATTTATGTTATTTTGTAGCTTATCGCTATATTAAAGAAAATAAAACTCAAGATCTTATTGATGCTTTGAAAGAACAAAAAGATGAAGATTATATCAAAGCAATGAAAGATTATGTTTATGGAGGTGGTAAATATGGATACAGATAGAAAAAGAGGCCGCAAGGGTTTAAATCACGCAGAACGTAGAGATATATCTATACAGTTTAGAGTAAACAAAGCAGAGTTTGACTATTTAAAAGAACTTGTGGAAGCCTCCGGCCTTGAAAGAGGCCATTACATTAGAAAAGAGATTTTAAACTCTGAACCTATTGTTAAAAGAAAAATGCCGGATTTTGAACAATCCTTGTTTAAGGAAATACAGCATCAAGGTAATAATATAAATCAGATTGCTAAAAAACTAAATACCAACGAAGACTTTAAACAATCTGTAGCCGCAGAAGCTAACTTTGCTATAAAGCAACTTATGAAAAGAATATTAAAGGCTTGTGAGGTTTATACTGTATGAAAGGAAACGTAGCTAAAACAGGGAGATCATTTAAAAATAGAGTTGAGTATATATTAAAAGATGATCACGATTTCATATGTAGCAACATGGCAAGTGATTATAATAATGTTAGTGATTTAACTGATGAGTTTAAAACTGTAAGCAGCTTTAGACAAGATATAAAAAAACCTGTTTTTCATGCGTTTTTATCTCTTCCAAAAAATGAACATTTAACAGATGAACAATGGCAGGAGATAGCAAAAGACTATTTGAAAGAAATGAATATTGATATAGAAAAGCATCAATATATTTGTGTGCGTCATAACGATACAGATAAAGAACATATCCATATTGTAGCCAATAGGATTGGTTTAGACGGTTCCGTATGGCATGGTCAGCACTCAGCATTTAACACAATAGCAGCTTGTGAACGTTTGGAGATAAAGCACGGCTTAACCATTACACAAAGTCTCAAAGGGCAAAAATCAGAGGTATCAGCACCAACCAAGAACGAGATCGAGCAAGCCCTACGCAAAGGTGAGAAACCAGCTCGTATCGTTCTACAGAACGCATTACAGGCGGCTATGGTAGGAAAACCAGACCTTGAGACATTCATAGACAGACTGCAGGCTGTAGGCATCGATCCGGCCTTCAACGTTGCAAGCACTGGCAACGTCGCCGGAGTGTCGTTTGGTATCAAAAATAATGAAAAAAATATTTATTTTAAAGGCTCACAGTTAGGTAAAAAATACAGTTGGAACACTATTAAAGGCAAGGTGAAATATGACAAAAATAGAGATGATGAACTCATTAGAAGATTCGCAGCAAGAAAAACAGATGACGAAAATAGTATTGGACGATCACCTATTGAACCAAATATCAATGACGGTAGAACCATTATCAGAAACGATGATGATATTATCGGAGTCGGTCAGTACAGCATTAAACCAGACACAACAGACACTTACGAGGGTAAACAACTCGTTAGAAGCAACCACAACAGCTTTAAACTCAGCGAAAAATATAATAGACCAACAGGCCCAAAAGTTAGAAGAACAACACAAAAAGCTGCACAAGTACTCAACAGAGTTAAAAAACAATACAATAAAGAACCAATCAAAACTTATAATCAAGGTGGCTTCAATAGTAGGAGTTCTAAACTTAGCAGCGGTTCTATCAGTAGGATACTTGATCATGCAGAAACAGCCACAACAGCCACGAATAACTTTAGACTCAAAGGCCGTCGCAGTTTCAATAGTAGAGCAACTAAGATCGAAGAGATAAGAGAAAGGTTAAATATTAGAAAACCTGTTATTCAGCCCAAAAATAAAGAAAAAGTGATTAAAGAAGAAATAAAGAAAAAACCATTATATATGTTTGATTATGAAAATAGATTTAAATCCAAATTGAAATCAAACTTAAAAAAAGAAACATTAAAACTACAACAGCAGGAAGCAGAACAGAGTGTCAAATATCCAACCTTTAAACCAAAATAAAAGAGGCTTGAAACCTCTTTTATTTTTTAGTATTAAATTGTTATATATCTACATGCTTAAAACAAAAAGAACAGCGTTTAATGGTCGTTAGTCCTGTAAGTTCTTTAGCTTTGTTATAAGCAGACTCCTCTGATACAGAACATATTTTTTGATACTGGCCTGTTGTAAATCCAGTTTTTTCTTTATCTGACACTAAAGGATTTATAGCGAAACAGTTCACATGGTGGAGGCATGTGCTATTTATGTCAGATTTACTTGCCGTACCTTTGGCTTTCTCTAACAGGTTAACAACGTATCCTTCTGGATTATCGTTTAACCACTTTTTGTACGCATCTTCATTGTTATTGAAAATCACAGTATCCATAAATCCCCCTATAACATTTTAGCGAAGTCAAACGGCATAATATGTCTTTCTTTGTTTGCGTCCAAATAATCAGCCCACCATTGTATCATCAAACGACGCTGCGTAATATGTTTTGCTTTATGAGTATAAGCAGCACGAACATTGTTTTGCTCTTTATGACTCATTTGTCTTTCAATTGCGTCTTCAGTCCATATACCTGACTCAACAAGAGAACTACAGGCCATTGTGCGGAAACCATGCCCACAAATTTGAGTTTGAGTGTCATAGCCCATAAGTCGCAATGCTTTATTAACGGTATTCTCGCTCATAGGTTTACGATAATCATGACAACCGATAAATATCAAACCCTCACCATTGCTAATATCATAGCTAATATCTTTTAGCTCTTTTAATATTTCAATGGCCTGATGACTTAACGGTACATAATGAGGTATGCGCATTTTAGATCCTCTTTCAGAAAATCTAACGTTCTCGATCTCGTCTCTTTCTGGCGGAATAACCCATAAGGCATTTTTAAAATCTATTTCAGGCCAGCGAGCGAAGCGTAGTTCACTCGACCGAATGAAAACTAATAAAGTGAGTTTTAAAGCTAATACAGTGAGCCTACGGCCTTTATACGCATCTATACGACTTAAAAGATCAGGTATCTGCTCAAGTTCAAGCGCTGGATAATGCGTTCTTTTAGGTGTGATTAACGTGCCGCCAAGTTCATTAGCGGGATTATGGGTAATCATATCTTCTTGGACAGCATAACGCATAATAGCGGTAATACGCTGTTTTAAACGTGAAGCGGTTTCGTGTTGGCCCTTGCCCTCAATTTTACGCAGAGGTAGCAACAGATCGCGCGTAGTCAACTTGGTAATATCTTTTGAGCCGATAGCAGGGAAAAGATGATTAATAAGACTGTTTAAAATACGCTCACTATGCTGAGGTATCCACCGCTCACTAACAGACATTTTTTTGTGCCAATCACGAGCTACGGCTTCAAACGTAAAATCTCCTCGCTCTTCGGCCTTTACAGCTTTTTTCTGTTGAAGTGGGTCGATACCACTGGCTAACAGAGATTTCATCGCTAAGAGGCTTGTACGAGCTTCTGAGAGCGAAACAGAAGGGTAGGTGCCAATTGAGAAGACTTTTTGCTTACCATCATAGCGATAAGCCGCTTGCCAATACTTCGAGCCGTTAGGATGAACGAGCAGATACAGCCCTTTGCCATCAGAAATTTTAGTTGGCTTGTCGGAAGGCTTGGCGTTTTTTACAGCAATATCAGTTAAGCGCATAACAAGCCTCCTGTGCAAATGTTGGTAAAAATCCCATCGAACTGAGATTACCAACATTTTTACCAACAAATAGAGGGAGCTGCCAGTAGATTTTAACGGACAGTAGTAGACAACTGGAAGGGGATAACTTGTTGACTTTATAAAGCAAAACGGACGTCAGTAGACGTCCGTTTCTAAATGAGTGGTGCCCGGACTCGGAATCGAACCAAGGACACGGGGATTTTCAATCCCCTGCTCTACCGACTGAGCTATCCGGGCAACGGGGCGCATTAAACCGTATTCACGTCTGCCAGTCAATCAAATTTCGGGAAAAGATGTTCAACCGATTAATATTGCGGCAATCTGTGCGATTATGCCTGAAGTTTGCACAAAACTTCCAGGCAATTTACCTATCTCACCTTCTATATGAGCAAAGGCTGACGAAAACGTTACGCGGCCTGTATTACTCCCGCACACTACCGCAAGTTGTGCACAAACCTTTCCGACGTTTCCAGTAACTAACGGTGCAATTGCTGCGGCAGGACCCGCTGGTGTGTCGGGCGATGAGTTGGGCGGGCGGTTAACAGAGTATATTGCACCACCGTGGCGATGGTGCGTTTTTGTTTACTCATTTCGGCCTGGCGGGCATGCTTGCTTAGGTCAGCGCACCGCCCATACGGCACTGAGCAAAGCGCAGGATATCTTCAGCCAGGCGGTGTGCCGTTTCGACATCAGCATGGCTACGATTCACCAGCATGCGGCTCAGACAGCCCTCCAGCACCAGTTCCATCTGTTTGGCGACCATTGCAGGGTCGTCAACTTCCAGCGTCGTCAGCAGCTCATGGGTGAAGTCATGTGCCGCCTTTTTTTGCTGATCGGCTAACTGATGGATCGGATGCCCGGGATCGGGGTAAAACGTACAGGCGGCGATAAACAGGCAGCCTGGATAGCGATTATTGCTCACGCATTCGGACAGCGCGGTGTAGCGTGCCAGTAATTTCTGTTCAGCGCTCAGGGTGTCATCCAGCAAAAGTTGACGCCGCCAGATATCCACCCGCTGGCTGAGGTAACGTAACGCATCGTACAGAATAGCCTCTTTGTCGGGCCAAAAACGTTGTAGTTCATCAAGAGGATAATCGATACGATCGGCCACCATTTCCAGTGTGGTATTGGCTATCCCTTGAACCTCAAGTAATTTCAGGGCTTCTCCCAGGACATCTTCACGTTGCACGGTATTCTCCTCCGTATTTCCTGTTGCAAGTGTCGCTCACGGTTGGCGATCGCGCAAATGTGCGCTGAAGGTCGCGGCATCCATAAAGCCGGTTACCCGAGCCTCCGGATGCTCTTTCCCCTCGGCGTCAAAGAACAAAATAGTCGGCAAACCTAAAACCTGTAGATGTTTCAGCAGAGCGACATCCTGGGCATTATTTGCAGTCACATCCGCCTGCAAAAGCACCGTGTCGCCTAGCGCTTGCTGAACCTGCTGATTGCTAAACGTATACTTCTCAAACTCCTTACAGGCCACGCACCAGTCAGCATACAGATCCAACATCACGGGCTTGCCTTTAGCTTGTGCCAGCGCCTGATTTAGCGCATCCACCGAAGCCACAGGCGTGAAGTTAAGGTGTGTCTGGGTTTGAGCTTGCGGCACACCGAACGCCCAGTCCTGCAATGGCCGTACGCTTACCAGCGCTGCAGCTAACAGGATAATCTGCACGATGCGCATCCAGGCGTGCTTTGCCTGCAGGCTGGTGATAAATGCCCAGCTAAAGAATGCGACGCCCAACAGCGACCACAGGCGAACGCCCCAGTCGTCGCCAATGATGCGTTCGAGTAAGAAGACGGGGAGCGCCAGAATGACAAAGCCAAAAGCGGTTTTGACATGTTCCATCCATGGGCCGCTTTTAGGCAACAGACGATTACCGAATACGGTAATTAGCATCAGAGGTAATCCCATCCCCAGCGCGTACAGATACAGCGTGCCGCCTCCCAGCCACATGTTCCCGCTCTGAGCGATATACAGCAAAATCGCGCTTAGCGGGGCCGTTGTACAAGGAGAACAGATGAGGCCGGCAATCGCCCCCATCGCAAAGACGCTACCGGGGGAACCGCCTTGCTGACGGTTACTCAACAATGTAAGGCGTGTTTGCAGCGATGAAGGGAGCTGCAGCGTGAACAAGCCAAACATCGAAAGGGCCAGCAGCGTAAAGACGACGGCAAGGCCAATCAGGACGTAAGGATGCTGTAGCGCAGCCTGGAACTGCAATCCAGCGGCGGCAACAACCAGACCCAGCGCGGTATAAGTGAGCGCCATTCCCTGGACGTAGATAAACGTCAGCAGCAGCGCGCGTCCGGTTGATAAGCGTTGTTTGCCGCCCAGCACGATACCGGAAATCAGCGGATACATCGGCAATACGCAAGGTGTAAACGCGATGCCAATTCCGATTAGCAATGCCCACAGCGCGGAAAAGGGAAGCTGGGTTGCGGGTTGTGGTCTCTCTTGCAAAGCATCGATGGCAGGCACTGGCGCAGGTGTCGCCCTGGTATTGGCAGACACTTCACTTAATGGCACCGTTTTAGTTTCAGGCGGATAGCAAAAACCGGCGTCGGCACAGCCCTGGTATGTGACCGTTAATGTTGCGCCAGATTTAGCCTGATTAACCGTGACCGGGATAGTCAATTGTTTACGGTAAATCTCACTTTTGCCATAAAACTCATCTTCATGCCAGACGCCTGGCGGTAGTTTTACCTCGGCGATATCGGCCTGAGATGGCGTAATGCTTATCTGTTTGCGATACAGATAGTAGCCATCTTTAACCTGCCATGAGAGGTTCAGATCGTGTTGGTTTTGCTGAAAATCAAAAACAAACGCCCGATCGGCAGGAACAAACTGCGAGCGGCCAGGCGCGTCAAATAATCCGGCAAAGGTAGATGTGCTGCACAGCAGCAGGATCAGCGTAAGGATGCGTTGAGCCATGAGCGGTAATCAAAGTCTCCGTGAGTGACGGGTAAAACCAGAAGTTCAGGCGTTTGGTATGGATGATGTGACTTCAGGCAATCGAGAAGGGCTTGCTGGTGTGTGACGGTGGTTTTTAAAATCATCTGGACTTCATATTCCTGCTCCAGTTTACCTTCCCAATAATAGAGGGAGGTCGCGCCAGGCAGCAGCGTCACGCAGGCAGCCAGCTTTTCTGCCAGCACTTTGGCGGCCAGATCCTGGGCGGTTGCTTCATCCGGGGCGGTACAGAGCACCACAACGGTATCGGGGATGGAAATATCCTGACTCTTTACATCAAGCATAAACACCTCGAAAGAACAGAGTAACCAGCTAAAGAGTGGTCACTATACAACGGACGAGGGAAGGATGTTAGTTAAAGCGGGATGATGAGGAGGAGGAACTGCAGGGCGCGAAGGCACCCTGCAGTAAAGTTTTACAGCATGAAGCTGCCCAGCAAGAAGCCGAAGCAGACAGCCAAAAGCACGCCCAGAGTACCCGGGATGAAGAACGGATGGTTAAAGACGAATTTACCGATGCGGGTTGTACCGGTGTCATCCATCTGCACCGCCGCAACCAGAGTTGGGTAGGTTGGCAGAATGAACAGGCCAGAAACAGCTGCGAAAGACGCAACAGCAGTCAGTGGGGAAACGTTCAGAGCCAGAGCCATCGGCATCAGTGCTTTAGCGGTTGCAGCCTGAGAGTACAGCAGCGCAGAAGCAAAGAAGAAGATGACAGCCAGCAACCACGGATGACCCTGAATTACGCTACCTGCAGTATCTTTGATCCAGTCAATGTTGTGAGATACGAAGGTATCACCCAGCCATGCAACACCCAGGATACAAATACAGGCGCTCATACCCGCTTTAAAGGTGCTGGAGTTCAGGATGGAGTCAGTTTCAACGCGGCAGACGATCGTAGTCAGCGTCGCGACGCTCAGCATGATGATCAGGATTGCGTTGGTGGTGTTCATCAGCGGTTTAGCGACCAGGCCGAGGCTTGGGCTGTTGATGATGGCGTATACAACTACGCAAATCACGCCCAGCAGGAACAACCAAACGGAGGTTTTCGCGCCAGCTTTGATTTCAACTTGTCTTTCACCACGTAGTTCAACCAAACCTTCTTCCAGACGCTTACGATAAATCGGGTCGTCAGACAGTTTGGAGTTGAACAGCATCGTTACCAGGAAGGACATCACCAGAACGGCCAGCAGAGTGGACGGAATGACCACGGACAGCAGGTGAATGTAGCTGATGCCATGACCTTCCATTACGGAAGACATGTAAACCACGGCTGCGGAGATTGGCGACGCCGTAATCGCAATCTGTGCAGAAACCACTGCGGTAGAGAGCGGACGGCAAGGTTTGATACCTTGTTCCTTCGCGACTTCAGCGATAACCGGCAGAGTTGCCAGAGAGATGTTGCCGGTACCGGCAAAGATAGTCAGGAAATAGGTCACGATTGGTGCAAGGATCGTGATGTATTTCGGGTTTTTACGCAGCAGTTTTTCAGTTTGATGAACCAGATAGTCCAGACCACCGGCAATCTGCATGGCAGAGATGGCAGCGATAACCGCCATGATAATGGAAATAACATCGAACGGAATATTACCTGGTTTTACGCCAATAGCGGCAAGAACCAGAACACCCAGCCCACCTGCAAATCCAATACCGATACCCCCAAGTCTGGCACCTAAAAAGATTGCCAGCAAAACGATGATAAGTTCTAAAACTATCATATTAGCCTTCCTTGTTGTTTAACAAGTTGATATTAAATTGTTGTTTTTAAGTAACTTCGAGTAAGAAAAAAGGCACGTCATCATGACGTGCCTTCTCCGGTACTACCCTACACGATTACTGTTCGCTTTCATCAGTATAACGTTTTGCTTTATAAGCAGGGTGCATCAGGTTCTGTGCAGAGAAGATATCGTCCAGTTCAGACTCGGTCAACAGACCGCGTTCCAGGACAACTTCACGTACGCTCTTACCGGTTTCGGCACAAATTTTACCGACGATGTCGCCGTTGTGGTGACCGATGAACGGGTTGAGGTAAGTAACGATGCCGATGGAGTTGAATACAAACGCTTCACAGACTTCTTTGTTAGCAGTGATACCACTAACGCATTTTTCCAGCAGGTTGTAGCAAGCATTGCTCAGAATGTGAATGGATTCAAACATTGCCTGGCCAATGACCGGCTCCATTACGTTCAGCTGCAGCTGACCAGCTTCAGATGCCATAGTAACGGTGATGTCGTTACCGATGACTTTAAAGCAAACCTGGTTTACGACTTCTGGAACAACTGGGTTCACTTTTGCTGGCATGATAGAAGAACCAGCCTGCAGTTCCGGCAGGTTGATCTCGTTCAGACCAGCACGTGGGCCAGAGGAGAGCAAACGCAGGTCGTTACAGATTTTGGACATCTTAACAGCCAGACGTTTCAGTGCGCCGTGAACCATAACGTATGCGCCGCAGTCAGAAGTTGCTTCAATCAGATCTTCTGCCGGAACACAGGCGAAGCCAGTGACTTCAGCCAGTTTCTGTACTGCCAGCGGGGAGTATTCTTTCGGCGTGTTCAGACCCGTACCGATTGCAGTTGCACCGAGGTTAACTTCCAGCAGCAGCTCAGCGGTACGACTAATGTTTTTCACTTCTTCTTTCAACAGTACGCTGAAAGCATGGAATTCCTGACCGAGGGTCATCGGTACAGCATCCTGCAGCTGGGTACGGCCCATTTTCAGGATGTCCTGGAATTCAACAGCTTTTTGTTCGAAGCCTTCACGCAGCTGGTTCAGGGCATCGATCAGTTTGATGATGGATGCGTATACCGCGATACGGAAGCCAGTTGGGTAAGCGTCGTTGGTAGACTGACATTTGTTAACGTGGTCGTTCGGGTTCAGGTACTGATATTCACCTTTCTGGTGACCCATCAGTTCCAGACCGATATTGGCCAGCACTTCGTTGGTGTTCATGTTGACGGAGGTACCCGCACCACCCTGGTAAACATCTACCGGGAATTGATCCATGCATTTTCCGTTATTCAGGACTTCATCACACGCCGCGATGATGGCATTTGCCACACTCTTAGGAATGGTTTGCAGCTCTTTGTTGGCCATTGCCGCTGCCTTTTTAACCATTACCATACCGCGAACAAATTCAGGAATGTCGCTGATTTTGTTGTTGCTAATGTAGAAGTTTTCAATCGCTCTCAGAGTGTGAACACCGTAGTAGGCGTCCGCTGGAACTTCCCTGGTACCCAACAAGTCTTCTTCGATACGAATGTTGTTTAACATGTGAACCTTCTTTTTCAAGCTGCCAATGATTTGACTAAACACACAGGATATATGTGATTTCGATTGTTTCTCGACCGACGATTATCCCCTGCATCGGTCTGATACTCGAGATCATATGCTGGTTCAGGATTTCTACCGTAATCTGGATCACTTAAAGCGTGGAATTTACCCCTTATTTATTATTCTGTGAAATGGATCACCCCTTTAGGATTAATACTAAAAATAAGTGTACAAGCGACTTGAAATTTTGCTAACCACCTCAACATCTAATTGATGCGAGTCACATAATTCATCGGACAGGCGTTGAAAAAAACGACTGTTATTGACAGGAGAACCCTTTGCGCTGGATACCATTACTTGCCATTTTTCTCTATGTTTACATAGAGATATCTATTTTTATTCAGGTTGCCCATGTCCTGGGTGTCCTGATGACGCTGATTTTGGTTATTTTTACGTCGGTTATCGGTATGTCTCTGGTTCGTAACCAGGGATTTAAAAACTTTTTACTGATGCAACAAAAAATGGCGGCTGGTGAAAGTCCGGCTGCAGAAATGATCAAGAGCGTGTCGCTGATCATTGCTGGTCTGCTGTTGGTACTGCCCGGCTTTTTCACCGATTTCCTCGGTCTTCTTCTTTTATTACCCCCGGTGCAAAAACATCTGACGATGAAACTGCTGCCGCATTTGCGTTTTTCGCGTATGCCGGGCGGTGGTTTTAGCGCCGGAACCGGTGGCGGTGAGACCTTTGATGGCGAATTTCAGCGCAAAGACGACGATCGCAACCGTATTGATCATAAAGACGATCCTCGGGATTAAGCATCAGTATGCGGGCCGGATAAGCGTGAGCACCATCCGGCAAAATGCTTATCTGCCGGATGACGGTGTCAACGTCGCTTTATCCGGCCTGCGGGGTAAAAACAGCCACAGCCCTGCCAGCATAATCAGCGCATACAGGCTCTTCCAGCCAACCATTGCCAACAGCAGCAGACACAGTAGACCGCCAATGACCGCCAGCATGCGATACTGCCCTTTCAGTAATCGACATCCCGCCAGCATGCACAGCAAATAAATCATAATAAAGATGCCGTTAGCATAGACGATTAACGCATCGAGATTGATTTTCAGCATATAGATGCACAACGTACTGATCACGCAGCAGCCCAATACGGCGTTTAGCGCATTGCGTGGAAGGTGACGGGGAGACAGACGCGCCAGATGGCTCTCCGGCTTATATTGCGCTTGCGACCAGACCAGCCGGGCGAAACTTTGAATATAAATGTTGAGACTGGCAAAACAGGCCAGATAACCAATGATGCAGGCGACCCACAGTGCCTGTACGCCAAATAACTGCACGACGATCTCTGGCAGTGAGGCCGCCGCCGCCATTTGCTCACCGTAGGCGCCAAAATGAAGCACGACGACGGTGCATGCCCAATAAACAGAGCCCGCAAGCAGCAGGCCGATCATCAGCGCGCGCGGGAAATCCCGCTCCGGGTTTTTGAATTCAGATGCCAGATGGGCAAACGCTTCAAGGCCAACAAAACACCAGAACATCACCGACAGCGCGGCGAACAGTCCGGGGAGCTCAATCTCGGTTATCGCAGGGAAGGGGATTTCGCCAGGTTTCACATCGCCTGCCCACCAGATGGCGACAATGAGGGCAACAATCAATCCGGCAATGACCGTTTGCAGATTAGCGCTAGAGCTGGCACCGTGGGAGCCGATATACCAAACCAATGCCAGCGTACCGAGCTCTGCCAACAGAAGCTGTTCGTCATGCCAGCCAAACATTGCCTGACCAAATCCGGCGGCAATATGTAATGCCGCAGGCAAGCCGACGGGAATCACCGACAAAAATAGCCATCCGGTGACGCGCTCCAGGCGTGGGCCAAAGGCCATACCAACAAAATGCGCCACGCCACCCGCGCTGGGAAAATGACGACCCAGTACGGCAAAGACAATCGCCACGGGAAAGACTAAAACAATCAGCACCGGCCAGGCCCACAGGCTGTTGTTGCCAGCCACCAGCGCGGCTAGCGCAGGGACGGCGAAAACGCCTGTACCTAGCAATGATGTCGACAACAGGCCAATGCCCTGAGCCAGTCCCAGCTCTTGTTTCAGTCCGCTCATAAGTTGTTATCCGGTTATGCCCATTGACCGGGCTACAGCGCAGATTTTTGATGGTATCACAATCGTATTTGCTTATGACGACGTGACTGAAATCGTTATAAAATGTGATGCGCGTCGGCGTTTTGACGGAATTTTCTGCTGATATAAATTTTTTTTCGCTTGCCCCCTTGAAGGTACAAAGCCCCATCCCCATTTCTCTGGTCACTAGCCGGGAAACCGTTCACGGGCCGGCGTCACCCATAACTGATAAAGACTTTCTCAAAGGAGAGCTATCAATGAGTATTCGTCCGTTACATGATCGTGTGATCGTCAAACGTAAAGAAGTTGAATCTAAATCTGCTGGCGGCATCGTACTGACCGGTTCTGCAGCAGGTAAGTCAACTCGTGGCGAAATCATCGCTGTCGGTAAGGGCCGCATCCTGGACAACGGTACCGTACAGCCGCTGGACGTTAAAGTCGGCGATATCGTTATTTTCAACGATGGCTACGGTGTTAAATCTGAGAAGATCGACAATGAAGAAGTGTTGATCATGTCTGAAAGTGACATCCTGGCAATTGTTGAAGCCTAATCCGCGAACGACACTGAACATACGAATTTAAGGGAAAGAGAAAATGGCAGCTAAAGACGTAAAATTCGGTAACGACGCTCGTGTGAAAATGCTGCGCGGCGTAAACGTACTGGCAGATGCAGTGAAAGTTACCCTCGGTCCAAAAGGCCGTAACGTAGTTCTGGATAAATCTTTCGGTGCACCGACCATCACTAAAGATGGTGTTTCCGTAGCCCGTGAAATCGAACTGGAAGACAAGTTCGAAAACATGGGGGCGCAGATGGTGAAAGAAGTTGCCTCTAAAGCGAACGACGCTGCAGGCGACGGTACCACCACCGCAACCGTACTGGCGCAGTCCATCATCACTGAAGGTCTGAAAGCCGTTGCTGCGGGCATGAACCCGATGGATCTGAAACGTGGTATCGACAAAGCTGTCGCTGCTGCCGTTGAAGAACTGAAAGCACTGTCCGTACCGTGCTCTGACTCTAAAGCGATTGCTCAGGTTGGTACTATCTCCGCTAACTCCGACGAAACCGTAGGTAAACTGATCGCTGAAGCGATGGACAAAGTCGGTAAAGAAGGCGTGATCACCGTTGAAGACGGTACCGGTCTGCAGGACGAACTGGACGTGGTTGAAGGTATGCAGTTCGACCGTGGTTACCTGTCTCCTTACTTCATCAACAAGCCGGAAACTGGCGCAGTAGAACTGGAAAGCCCGTTCATCCTGCTGGCTGACAAGAAAATCTCCAACATCCGCGAAATGCTGCCGGTGCTGGAAGCAGTAGCAAAAGCCGGTAAACCACTGCTGATCATCGCTGAAGATGTTGAAGGCGAAGCGCTGGCAACTCTGGTTGTTAACACCATGCGCGGTATCGTGAAAGTCGCGGCGGTTAAAGCGCCTGGCTTCGGCGACCGTCGTAAAGCGATGCTGCAGGATATCGCTACCCTGACCGGTGGTACCGTTATCTCTGAAGAGATCGGTATGGAGCTGGAAAAAGCAACTCTGGAAGATCTGGGTCAGGCGAAACGCGTCGTTATCAACAAAGACACCACCACCATCATTGATGGCGTGGGTGACGAAGCTGCAATCCAGGGTCGCGTGACTCAGATTCGTCAGCAGATCGAAGAAGCAACTTCTGACTACGACCGTGAAAAATTGCAGGAGCGCGTAGCGAAACTGGCAGGCGGCGTTGCGGTTATCAAAGTTGGTGCTGCGACTGAAGTTGAAATGAAAGAGAAGAAAGCCCGCGTTGAAGATGCCCTGCACGCGACCCGTGCTGCGGTAGAAGAAGGCGTGGTTGCTGGTGGTGGTGTTGCGCTGATTCGCGTAGCGTCTAAGATTGCCGGTCTGAAAGGTCAGAACGAAGACCAGAACGTAGGTATCAAAGTTGCGCTGCGCGCAATGGAATCTCCGCTGCGTCAAATCGTACTGAACTGCGGCGAAGAGCCGTCTGTAGTGGCTAACACCGTGAAAGCGGGTGACGGTAACTACGGTTACAACGCTGCAACTGAAGAATACGGTAACATGATCGACATGGGTATCCTGGATCCAACCAAAGTAACGCGTTCAGCTCTGCAGTACGCGGCTTCTGTTGCGGGTCTGATGATCACCACCGAGTGCATGGTTACTGACCTGCCGAAAGGCGATGCGCCTGACTTAGGTGCTGCTGGTGGTATGGGCGGCATGGGTGGAATGGGCGGCATGATGTAATTTAATCTTCATACTTCAAGCCGCAGGTTCATTGGCTGCGTTCGTTTACCCCAGTCACTTACTCATGTAAGCACTGGGGGATTCATGAACCTGCCGCCTGCCTGCAACTTGAATTATTTGATTAAATACGTATCTCGCGAAAAATGAGAAACCCTCGGGCAGAAATGTCCGGGGGTTTTTCTTTTGGTCATCTTTTTAGTATATGATTCAGCTACGGACATAACGTCCAGCTCATTGATTATGGGGAATGACATGCACGTGAAATATTTAGCAGGGATCGTTGGTGCCGCGCTACTGATGGCGGGTTGTAGCTCCAGCAACGAACTGAGTTCAGCCGGGCAAAGCGTACGCTTCGTCGAAGAGAAGCCTGGCGCAGAGTGTCAACTGATTGGCACTGCAACCGGTACGCAAAGCAACTGGCTTTCTGGCCAGCACGGCGAAGAGGGTGGCTCTATGCGTGGCGCAGCAAACGATCTGCGTAACCAGGCTGCGGCAATGGGTGGTAACGTGATTTATGGCGTCAGCAGCCCATCACAGGGAATGCTGTCCAGCTTTGTTCCTACTGCCAGTGAAATGACCGGGCAGGTTTATAAGTGCCCAAATTGATAAATGCTGTTGATGCCTGATGGCGACGCTAAAACGTCTTATCAGGCCTACGATACAAATTCGTCGGCCTGATAAGCGCAGCGACATCAGGCATTTTGAGCGTTATGCGCAGACTGAGCGCGTAAATGATGCAGCGCGCGCAGACACTGCTCCTGATTGAGCTTTTGCGCCTTATCATCCGTCAACGTTCTGACAAACACCTGGCACGGTACACCAGCAAGCTTTTTCAGTCGTGGGCTGAAATCGAGAAGACGGCGAGTAATGGCTTCGGCCTCTTTACTGCCGGAAGGGGCGCGAGTTTTTACTACCGAACCACAGAACTGGGCTTTTCCTTGATCATCTGTATAGCGGTAAATAATCGCCAGATAATGATTAAACAGGCTTTGTTTCCATTCGGGGTGCGTATAAGAGTCGTATTCCAGATTGTCGTTTTCTTGGCAATCAACATCGTACAGCGGCAGGAAATCCAGCAGCGATGTAATTCGTAGCGCTAATTCCCGCATGCCAGCATTATTTATTGCATGAATAACAGCATGGATCAGCACCCGAATCTGTAGTTCATTAATCAGTAATTCACACGTTTGTCCATCATGCAGTGTCAGAGAAAATGTTAAGTTTTCGCCTTTGTCATCCACTAACATCAGCGAATTTATGCGACGATTAATGTCGGCATTTTTTAGCTCATCTTCCTGAATCAAAGGAATATTTTCGTGCATCTTTTTGCTGACTTTATCGCATTCCTTCCCATATTGCGCATGCTCTTCTTCGCTAAGCTGATGTTTGGCAGATAGCCTGCTTTCCAGGGCGATAAGCAGGTCTCTTAGCCCAAGCGGAGAAAGAAAAAATAACGACGTTTTATTCCTTGGTTCTTTTATCTTTAATGCTAAGGCAATAAATTCATTCTTTTGACGAATAACACCGGTATTAATGCCTTTAATACTTATAGTCATAAAAGGTTCTCCCTAACCATATATTTATTAATATTCTGAATTTGGTTCTACTAATACAAATTATGAATTAATGATTTTATAGCGCTAATTAAAATAGCACAGATTAAAAGTGTGGCTCCACTTGTGAGGATTTAAATAATAAGTAATCGTGGTGAGTGTCCGGAATCGGACACTCAATAATGATTATTGTTGGCGTAGTTGCAGATCCAATGGCGTTTTACTTGGCTCACCGCCAATTTCACGCGCCAGTTTGGGGACCATATAGCCGGAAACCAACGTCAGCAGTTCACGCATAATGTGACGTGCCTCATCGTCGCTGACCATAAAGTGGGCGGCACCTTGCACTTTGTCCAGTACGTGCAGGTAATAGGGCATCACCCCCGCATCAAACAGGGCGTTGCTCAGGTTCGCCAGCGTTTGTGCGTTATCGTTCACGCCACGCAGCAAAACGCTTTGGTTGAGTAGCGTGACGCCAGCGGTACGCAGTCGGACCATCGCCTGGTGAAACGCCTCATCGACCTCATTGGCGTGGTTAATGTGGTTGACCAGCAGAACCTGCAGGGAGGAGCGCGCAAAGCGCTGGACCAGTCCTTCAGTAATGCGCGCGGGGATCACAATCGGCAAACGGCTGTGAATGCGCAGACGCTTAATGTGCGGGATGGCTTCTAGTTGCGTGAGTAACCAGTCCAGTTCATGGTCCTTGGCCATTAGCGGATCACCACCGGAGAAGATAATCTCATCCAGCTCAGGATGCGCGCTAATGTAGTCCAGGGCGACCTGCCAGTTGCGCTTATTGCCCTGGTTTTCGGCATACGGGAAGTGTCGGCGGAAGCAATAGCGACAATTTACCGCGCAACCGCCTTTAACCAACAACAGCGCCCGATTGCGATATTTATGCAGCAAACCGGGGACCACGCTGTGCTGTTCTTCCAGCGGATCGGTCGAGTAGCCAGGTGCAGCAACAAACTCTTCCTGGGAAGTAAGTACCTGACGCAAAAGCGGATCGTCCGGATTGCCTTTTTCCATACGAGCAATAAAGGCGCGCGGTACGCGCAGGGCGAAAAGTCGTCTCGCGTCGCGTCCGGCCAACAGTTTTTCATCTGCGTCTATATTCAAAAGATGCAGAAGTTCATCAGGATCGGTCACAACATCGGCAAGTTGCGATAACCAATCTTCTCTGGATGGGGTATTTAGGGTTACAATATGCGCCATTTTGTGGCTTAGCTACCAGTTAACAATTTTCAGAGGGCCTTATGGCAACGTACTATAGCAACGATTTTCGTGCTGGTCTTAAAATCATGTTGGACGGCGAACCTTATGCGGTTGAAGCCAGCGAATTCGTTAAACCAGGTAAAGGCCAGGCATTTGCGCGCGTTAAGCTGCGTCGCCTGCTGACCGGTACTCGCGTAGAGAAAACCTTCAAGTCTACCGACTCCGCTGAAGGCGCAGACGTAGCCGACATGAACCTGACCTTCCTGTATAGCGACGGTGAGTTCTGGCACTTCATGAATAACACCACTTTCGAACAGCTGGCTGCAGACGAGAAAGCGGTAGGTGATAACGCTAAATGGCTGCTGGACCAGGCTGAATGCATCGTGACCCTGTGGAACGGTCAGCCGATCTCCGTGACTCCGCCAAACTTCGTTGAGCTGGAAGTCGTTGAAACTGACCCAGGTCTGAAAGGCGATACCGCTGGTACTGGCGGCAAACCGGCTACTCTGTCTACTGGCGCAGTCGTTAAAGTTCCGCTGTTCGTACAGATCGGTGAAGTGATCAAAGTGGATACTCGCTCCGGCGAATACGTTTCTCGCGTAAAATAAGATATCTATTTGATCTTATGGCGCAGGTTGCTGCGCCATACTTTTTCCAGGGCAGGAATGATGAAACGTCTTCTCAGTCTTGTAATGCTCATCCTTTTCACCAGCACTCTCCTGGCGGGTTGTAATACCGCGCGCGGCTTCGGTGAAGACATCAAACATCTTGGCAATTCAATCTCTCACGCCGCCAGCTAACACTCTCTCATAGTCTTAAAAACGGTTGTTTATCCATCAAACTTGCGGATCTTGTCTATTATTAATGAGCTATACACAAACAATATTGGCTAGAAAAGGAAGACGTTATGGTTAAAAAGACAATTGCTGCGATCTTTTCTGTGTTGGTTCTTTCTTCAGTGTTGACTGCGTGCAATACCACGAAAGGTGTTGGGCAGGATATCTCTGAGGGCGGTAGCGCAATCTCTGGTGCAGCGACAAAAGCTCAACAATAATCATGAACGGTACGACGTCACGTCGTACCGTTAATTCCCCTTCCCGGGGAGTGAGAGAAACGGCGAGAAGCGGTTCCCCATGTGCAGTTTCATGCGGATATTCCGTTTATAGGTGTAGACCGTCTTGCCATGAATGCTGAGTGCGGCGGCTATCGCATTGTTACTCACACCATCCATCCACATCGACAATACTTTCTCCTCCTGCGGCGTAAGCAGCGGAGTCGCGTTTTCGGCTATTTCTAATGTGGGGCGAAGCTGTAGCGCCTCCTGAATCGTGTGTGAGAGCGCGTTCAGCGTGGTGTGCTTGGTTAAGACCGAATAGGCGACGGATTGAGAGGAAGCCATTGAGGTGTGCTGTCTTTCAACTGATTGCAGTAAAATCAGCGGGATGACGCCGCAGCTCATGAAAAAGGGTTTAATTGGCGGACTGGTATGCGTCTCGCTAATAAAACTGTATAAATCCGCGATCACCAGATGCGGCTTCCACTGCAAAATATGCTCTTTTGCTAACAGGAGATTATTGATCCCTGACACAAGAAATGAGGAGCTGAACCTGCCAGAATGATTAAGCAAGGCCTCAATCCCTGTGCGGGTAAAGTGGCACCGGTCAATCACTAAAATTTTAAGCATAACCTTTTCGCATTCAGAAGAGAGGCAATCGACTTTCCGGATTCAGAAAGCCCTTCATCATAGAGAACTCCGATGAGTGCCAAATGCGGGAACTACGCCGCTAATTATGCTTAATTCTTGCTTTTAGCGGGCAGCGAATAAAAAGGTTGAAATTCATTTTCTCTCGGGCAAAAATGCCATTTCACACATCAGCTTTGCAGGACGACCTGCAAACGCTTCTTTCACCGGGGACGGCCCCATTGTTCTGGAGCCTGATATGTCCTGGATCGTTTTATTAATTGCAGGTCTGCTCGAAGTTGTCTGGGCGATTGGCCTGAAATATACCCACGGTTTTACGCGTTTGACGCCAAGCATTATCACTATTGTGGCAATGATCGTCAGTATCGCCATGCTCTCCTGGGCAATGCGTACGTTGCCTGTAGGAACCGCCTATGCTGTATGGACCGGTATCGGCGCAGTCGGGGCGGCCATTACAGGGATTCTGCTGCTGGGTGAATCTGCCAGCCCGGCGCGGTTACTGAGCCTCGGGCTGATTGTGGCCGGTATTATTGGCCTCAAGCTGAGCACCCACTAAGCGCCAGGCTGTTTTACCCAAATCAGCTTATTCACCTCAAACCCTTCCCGGGTCGCGATGGCCAGCATTTGCTGTTTCATTTCATCTGAAATAGTAGGGGTCCGTGAAAGGATCCACAGGTAGTCGCGATCCGGCCCGCAAACTAGCGCGTGACGATATTCCCTGTCGAGGGCAATCACGTTATACCCGCCGTAGAAGGGGCCAAAAAACGAGACCTTGAGCGCAGCGCGGTTTGGGTCGCCAGTGAAGTAGGCTTTCCCCTCCGTTTTCTGCCACATTCCTCTGTCCGGGTTATAGCCCTTGTTAATAACATTGATACCGCCGTCGTCGCGCAGGCTGTAGGTAGCAGTCACTTTTTCCAGTCCGCGCTCGAATCGATGGTCGAAACGCGCAATTTCATACCAGGTGCCCAGATAGCGTGTGGCATCAAAGTTATTTACTACGGTAACACCTTTCGGGGGTGTTGGGGTGCTGCAAGCGACAACCAGAAATGCAGCCGTAACTGCAGCAACGACGGGCAGAATGCGCATGGGATTTTCCTTGCTGGATTTTTGTTAAGTGTAGATGACAGCAGGAAAAAAAGAGAAAGAAAGGAAGCCCAATATCCAGGGCCTCCTTGTCCGTTACTGCAGTTTTTCAAGAATGCGCCAGGCGGCCTCGACGCGAACAGGGTTTGGGTAGCTCTTGTTTGCCAGCATCACGATGCCAAGGTTTTTTTCTGGAACGAACGCAACGTAGCTGCCGAATCCGCCAGTGGAGCCCGTTTTATGCACCCATGAGGCTTTCACGGCAGGCGCGGGCGGGTTTACCTCAACGGCAGGAAGCGCTGCCAGTGCCACTTTGCTGTCGCTACCGCTAATTATCGAGTCGGCCTTCACCGGCCAGTTCAGCATCTCCCAGCCCAGGCCCTGGTACATATCGCCAATACGCCAGTAACGTGACTGCGCAAGCTCGATGCCCTGCTGGAGCGTTTTCTCCTGAACCTGGCTGGCGTCCATGTTGGCCTGAACCCAACGGGTCATATCGATAACGCTCGATTTCACCCCGTAGGCTTCGGCATCAAGTTGGCCAGGGGATACATGCACTGGCTTTCCTTCGCGATAACCCCAGGCATAATCTTTTTGTTCGCTCTGCGGAACCGTAATCCAGGTATGCGCCAGTTTTAAGGGGCGCAGGACGCGTTTGGTCATCGCCTCTTCGTAGCTCATGCCTGAGGGTTTGACCGCCAGGGCACCAAACAGACCAATGCTGGAGTTAGCATAAAGACGTTTAGCGCCTGGGGCCCATTGCGGCTGCCAGTTTTGATAAAAGCGTAGTAACGCGGCTTTATCCGTAACGTCGTCCGGAACCTGAAGCGGCAGGCCGCCTGCCGTGTAGGTGGCTAAGTGCAGCAGGCTGATACCCTGCCACTGCTTACCAGTCAGTTCAGGCCAGTAATGCGTGACCGGATCGCTGAGCTTAATTTCGCCGCGGGCGATAGCATCGCCGCCCAGCACGCCGTTGAACGTTTTACTGACCGATCCGAGTTCAAACAGCGTTTGTTGAGTGACTGGACGGTTATTGGCGATATCGGCTTTACCCCAGGTAAAGTAATAAGGTTTCCCCTGATAGATAATCGCAACGGCCATACCCGGAATAGCCTGCTCCTGCATCAGCGGTGTGATGGTGCGGTTAACGATATCGGCAATTTGTTGTTCTGTTTTTGCGGCGGCAAACGTGGAGAACGAAGCTGTCAGCAGCAGCGCGCAGCATATCGATTTTTTCATCATGAAATCAGTTCCGTAATTAAAAGCGAAAGGGTGTCCGGGCCCGTCAGACGTAATCAGTGTATTTGATTTGCACCGTGTTGACAAACGGTTAAATTTAGCAGCAGATATAAGTTTTTCTAACAGGCCAGATAATGACGCGTAGCTATATCCCCCTTAACTCGCTGCGGGCTTTTGAAGCAGCGGCCAGACATCTCAGCTTTACCCGCGCTGCAATTGAGCTCAACGTGACGCATTCTGCAATAAGCCAACATGTGAAAGCGCTGGAGCAACAACTGAATTGTCAGCTTTTTGTGCGTGGTTCTCGAGGGTTAATGTTGACGACTGAAGGGGAAAGTCTGTTACCTGTACTTAATGACTCTTTCGATCGTATGGCGGGGATGCTGGATCGTTTTGCCACTAAACAGACTCAGGAAAAACTAAAAATTGGCGTGGTGGGGACCTTTGCGGTCGGTTGTCTTTTCCCTCTGTTGAGCGACTTTAAGCGCCACTGTCCGCATATTGATTTGCATATTTCCACCCACAATAACCGTGTGGATCCCGCCGCCGAAGGGCTGGATTATACTATTCGCTACGGAGGAGGAGCCTGGCACGATACCGATGCGCAATATTTGTGTAGCGCGCTGATGTCTCCGCTGTGTTCACCGACATTGGCCTCGCAGATTAAAGCACCTGTGGACATCCTGAAATTTCCGTTATTACGATCGTATCGGCGTGATGAATGGACGCTTTGGATGCAGGCCGCCGGAGAAGCGCCTCCGTCACCGACGCACAACGTGGTGGTGTTTGACTCGTCCGTCTCAATGCTGGAAGCCGCGCAGGCGGGGATTGGTGTGGCAATTGCACCGGTAAGAATGTTCACGCATTTGCTCAGTAGTGAACGTATCGTGCAGCCTTTTCTAACGCAGATTGATCTGGGGAGTTACTGGATAACGCGTTTACAATCTCGTCCGGAGACGTCCGCGATGCGTGAGTTTTCCCGCTGGTTGACCGGGATGCTGCACTAATAAAAAGGCCCGCCATTGGCGGGCCTGATAATTAACGCATGCGATTAGATGGTCAGGATCCCAATAGCCGTTACAACGGTCAGGATAGCTGCCAGTCCGTAGAATACCCATTTGCCCGCAGGCACGTGGATTTTCAGGTCATGCATCGCGTGGTGCATACGGTGTAAACCACACCACAGCGGCAGAACGATCATCAGGAACAGAAACGCACGTCCGATGAAGCTCTGAGCGAATGCCAGTACGCGTTCATAGCTGAAAGCATCAGGAACAAAGCCCAGCGGCAGCATAATGCCGACCAGCAGGATCATCACCGGCGCAATGATTGCGCTCCACATACCGCCTGCACCAAACAGGCCCCAGAATACGGGTTCGTCAGAGCGTTTTGGATTTGGATTAATCATTCCGGACTCCTTACCAGAACAGGGCAACAAACAGTATTACTACTGTCGCAACCACAGTAACTGCCCAGAGACCTTTGATGATCGGCTCTGGCCCCATTTTTTCGTCTTTTACGATGATGTTGGCAGCTTTTGGCGCCAGCTCAAACCAGGTTTTGGTATGCAGCAGCGCTGCTGCCAGGGCGATAATATTCAGGATCACCACCACCGGGTTTTGCAAAAAGGCGACAAAGCCCATCCAGGACTCTGCACCATGCTTGAGTGCAAACAGGCCGATAATCAGTTCAATGCTGAACCAGACTGCCGGAACCGCCGTGCCTTCGCGCAGCATGTAAAAACGATAAAATGGCAGCTTTTTCCACCAGGTGGACGTCATTGGTCGCACATAGGGTTTGCGTTTAGTCGTCATCGTGCACTCCTTAGCGTGGTTTCAGGGTAGCGATAAGAAAGTCTTTTGAACTTTCAACTTTACCCTGCTGAATGGCCGCAGCCGGATCGACGTGTTTCGGGCAGACTTCGGAGCAGTAGCCCACAAAAGTACAGGACCAGACACCGTTCGGGCTGTTCAACTGAGCCATACGCTCCTTCTTACCGTGGTCGCGGCTATCTTCGTTGTAACGATGCGCCAGCGTAATCGCAGCCGGTCCAATGAACTCTGGGTTCAGGCCGAACTGCGGGCACGCGGCGTAGCACAGACCACAGTTGATGCAACCGGAGAACTGATGATACTTCGCCATCTGCGCCGGAGTCTGGGTGTTTGGACCCTGATCCGGTGTGCGCGGGTTACCGATGATGTACGGTTTGATCGCTTCCAGGCTTTCGATAAAGTGCGTCATGTCGACGACCAGATCGCGCTCAATCGGGAAGTTGCCCAGCGCTTCAACCTTCATGCCGTTGGTGTAATCACGCAGGAAGGTTTTGCACGCCAGTTTAGGTACATTGTTGACCATCATGCCGCAGGAGCCGCAGATCGCCATACGGCAGGACCAGCGGTAGCTCAGGTCCGGTGCCAGGTTATCCTTGATGTAGCCCAACGCATCCAGCAGTGACGTGGTTTCATCATAAGGAACTTCGTAGAAAGCACTGTGCGGCGCGGTATCGGTTTCCGGGTTATAGCGCACCACCTCAACTTTCAGGTTTTTCATCTCAGCCATTCGCCTTCTCCTTCTTATCGGCTGCTTCCGCTTCGCCACCGTAAACACGTTTAGCCGGTGGCAGAGTGGTGATTTTCACGTCGCTGTATTCCAGGCGAGTCGTGCCGTCAGCATCGCGGAAGGCGAGGGTGTGTTTGAGGAAGTTCACATCGTCACGCTCGGTGCAGCCTTCATCCAGACGCTGATGCGCGCCGCGGGATTCTTTACGCGCCAGAGCAGAGTGCGCCATACATTCAGCAACGTTCAGACCGTGACCCAGTTCGATGGTGTACAGCAGGTCGGTGTTGAAGACGCTGGAGGTATCAGTGATACGGACGCGCTTGAAGCGTTCCTGCAGCTCCGCCAGTTTATCAACGGTTTTCTGCATGAGTTCCGGTGTACGGTAGATACCGCAACCTTCTTCCATGGACAGGCCCATTTCGTCACGGATCTTAGACCAGTTTTCGTTACCTTCCTGGTTAACCAGATCTTTCAGACGTTTTTCAACGCCAGCAACCTGCGCATCGAGCGCGGCACTGTTTGCAGCGCCAGCCGTTGCAGCACGTTCTGCAGCCTGTTCACCGGCCATACGACCGAAGACCACGAGTTCCGCCAGGGAGTTAGAACCCAGACGGTTAGCGCCATGCAGACCAACAGAGGAACATTCGCCCACAGCGAACAGACCTTTAATGCGGGTTTCACAGTGCTGATCGGTTTCGATACCGCCCATGGTGTAGTGCGCGGTAGGACGTACCGGGATCGGCTCTTTAACCGGATCGACACCCACGTAGGCTTTCGCCAGTTCGCAGATGAACGGTAAACGTTCGAGCAGTTTTTTCTCGCCGAGGTGACGCAGGTCGAGGTGAACCACATCGCCACGCGGGGTGGAAATGGTGTTACCCTTACGCCATTCGTGCCAGAAAGCCTGAGAAACTTTGTCGCGCGGACCGAGTTCCATGTATTTGTTTTTCGGTTCGCCCAGCGGGGTTTCCGGACCCATGCCGTAGTCTTGCAGATAACGGTAGCCGTTTTTGTTGACCAGGATACCGCCTTCACCACGGCAGCCTTCGGTCATCAGGATACCAGAGCCTGGCAGACCCGTCGGGTGATACTGAACGAATTCCATATCACGCAGCGGAACGCCATGGCTCAGCGCCATGCCCATACCGTCGCCAGTTACGATGCCGCCGTTGGTGTTGTAACGGTAAACACGACCTGCGCCGCCCGTTGCCATCACAACAGCATTAGCACGGATCTGCATCAGCGTGCCTTCCATCATGTTCATGGCAACCAGGCCGCGAGCATGGCCATCATCAACCAGGATATCCAGAACGAAGTGTTCGTCAAAGCGCTGAATCTGTGGGAACTGCAAAGATGTTTGGAACAGCGTATGCAACATGTGGAAGCCGGTTTTATCCGCGGCAAACCAGGTACGCTCGATTTTCATACCGCCGAAGCGACGTACGTTGACGCTACCGTCTTCACGGCGGCTCCATGGGCAGCCCCATTGTTCCAGTTGCGTCATTTCAGTTGGGCAGTGGTGGACAAAGTAATCCACGACATCCTGCTCACACAGCCAGTCTCCGCCTGCTACCGTATCGTGAAAATGGTAGTCAAAGCTGTCATGATCCTGCGCGACAGCAGCAGAGCCGCCTTCGGCAGCAACGGTATGGCTGCGCATTGGGTACACTTTTGAGATCAGTGCGATTTTAGCGTTGGGATTTGCTTGTGCGGCAGCAATTGCAGCACGTAATCCCGCGCCACCGGCGCCTATAATGGCAAGATCGGCTTGAAAGGTTTGCACGACATTCCTCCAGATTGTTGTTATTTCATTCCTGCCTGAAATCAGATGCTTCATCGGCTTCAAACAGGTTATGAACGCGTTTCCACTGCTCCTTTATAGGTACAATAGTATAGTCTCAGGGATGTGCGGGAAATTTGACGTGTTCGATTTTTTTAGCGTGTCAAAGGGGGGAATTATCATTGAATTTGATTAATTTAATTACTAAACCACCCCATGTCGCTTTTTTTATCCAATTGCCAGTGTGGATTATTGGCGCGCGAAATTTGTCTCGTTAACGCGATACGAGTAGACTTCGTGCCCTTGTCTTAAATCGGAGAAACAACCATGAGCGAAACGGCAACCTGGCGGCCGAGCGCGTCCATCCCCAATCTGTTAAAACGTGCAGCAATTATAGCGGAGATTCGCCGCTTTTTTGCCGATCGTGGCGTGCTTGAGGTTGAGACCCCTTGTATGAGTCAGGCAACGGTAACGGACATCCATCTGTTCCCGTTCGAAACGCGTTTCGTCGGCCCTGGACACGCCCAGGGAATGAATCTCTATTTAATGACCAGCCCGGAATACCATATGAAGCGCCTGCTGGTGGCAGGATGCGGCCCGGTGTATCAATTGTGCCGCAGCTTCCGTAATGAAGAGATGGGGCGTCATCATAACCCTGAATTCACCATGCTCGAGTGGTATCGTCCGCACTACGATATGTATCGCCTGATGAATGAAGTGGATGATTTGCTCCAGCAGGTGCTGGACTGCTCACCTGCGGAAAGTCTCTCGTACCAGCAAGCCTTCCAGCGCCATCTGGAGATAGACCCGCTGTCTGCAGATAAAACCCAACTGCGGGAAGTGGCGGCGAAATTGGATCTCAGTAATATCGCCGATACCGAAGAAGACCGGGACACCTTACTGCAGTTGCTGTTTACGATGGGCGTTGAGCCGCATATTGGCAAAGACAAACCGACGTTTGTGTATCATTTCCCGGCCAGCCAGGCATCACTGGCGCAAATCAGTACCGAAGATCACCGCGTGGCTGAACGTTTCGAGGTTTACTACAAAGGTATTGAGCTGGCGAATGGTTTCCATGAATTGACCGACGCGCGCGAACAGCAGCAGCGGTTTGAACAGGATAACCGCAAACGTGCCGCGCGTGGCTTGCCGCAGCAGCCTATCGACACCAACCTGCTTGAAGCGTTAAAAGTGGGTATGCCGGATTGCTCTGGCGTGGCGCTGGGCGTTGACCGTCTGGTGATGCTGGCGCTGGGTGCAGAGAGCCTGGCCGAGGTTATCGCATTTACCGTCGATCGCGCGTAACGTCTCTCCTTCAATACAAAGTGGCGGTGAAATAGCCACTTTGTAGCATATTTTTTCATTTACCCTCTAATAGCCACAATTTACTCCTGGATATTTGATATCGTTCAGGTATCAATTCTGTGTTGATTTTTCTATCGCTGAACTCTGAAAAGAGGGCAGTGCCAACCGGTGAGTGGCGTTTGTTAAACGCTTGCCAGAGTAAGGGATGGTTTAATGACCCAAACAATAAAAAAGATGAGCCTAATAGGTCTCATCCTCATGATATTTACGTCTGTTTTCGGTTTTGCGAATAGCCCCTCCGCATTCTATCTAATGGGGTATAGCGCGATTCCGTGGTATATATTTTCTGCATTATTATTCTTTATCCCATTTGCTTTAATGATGGCGGAAATGGGGGCTGCCTATCGGAAAGAAGAGGGCGGAATCTATTCGTGGATGAATAATAGCGTTGGGCCACGCTATGCGTTTATCGGCACGTTTATGTGGTTTTCTTCCTATGTAATATGGATGGTAAGTACCGCAGCGAAAGTCTGGGTACCTTTTTCAACCTTCTTATTTGGCGCAGACATGACGCAGCACTGGCGTTTTGCGGGGCTTGAGCCTACGCAGGTCGTCGGGTTGCTCGCCGTCGGTTGGATGATTCTGGTAACCTGCGTGGCCTCCCGGGGTATTAATAAGATTGCTCGTATTACGGCAGTAGGCGGAATTGCCGTAATGTGTCTTAATTTAGTTCTGTTGTTAGTGAGTGTCGCTATTTTGTTATTAACTGGTGGTCACTTTGCGCAGGATATTAATTTCATCTCCTCGCCTAATCCGGGATATCAGTCCGGTCTGGCCATGTTGTCATTTGTTGTGTTTGCTATTTTTGCTTACGGCGGAATAGAAGCCGTGGGGGGATTAGTTGATAAAACAGAAAAGCCAGAAAAGAACTTTGCGAAAGGCATTGTCTTTGCCGCGATTGTCATTTCTGTCGGTTATTCACTGGCCATATTTTTATGGGGCGTTAGCACCAACTGGCAGCAAGTATTAAGCAATAGCTCGGTCAACCTCGGCAATATAACGTATATCCTGATGAAAAGCCTCGGGATGACGTTAGGTAACGCGCTGCATGTTTCTCCTGAAACCGCGATGGTGACGGGGGTGTGGTTCGCGCGTATCACCGGGCTTTCTATGTTTCTCGCCTATACCGGCGCTTTTTTCACGCTCAGCTATTCGCCACTAAAAGCGATTATTCAGGGAACGCCGAAGGCGCTGTGGCCAGCGCCGATGACCAAACTGAATGCCGTGGGGATGCCGACGACGGCAATGTGGTTGCAGTGCCTGCTGGTGAGCCTGTTTATCCTGCTGGTTTCGTTTGGCGGCGATACGGCTTCAGCGTTCTATAACAAACTGACGCTGATGGCGAACGTCTCGATGACGCTGCCGTATCTGTTCCTCGCGCTGGCGTTTCCGTTCTTTAAAGCCCGTATGGGCCTGGAAAGACCGTTTGTTGTCTTTAAAACCCGAGCGGCGACGTTACTGGCCACATCGGTGGTTGTGCTGGTGGTGACGTTTGTCAATGTGTTCACCATCATCCAGCCGGTGATTGAAGCTGGGGACTGGAACAGCGCATTGTGGATGACCGGAGGCCCGATCTTCTTCTCGCTGTTGGCAATGGCGATTTATCAGAACTACAGCCGTCGTATGGTGAAACTCCCCCGGTGGGTGACAGACTAAGGAAAGATAAATATTGAATTTCCGCAAAGCCCGATAGGGATACCGTTCGGGCTTTGTTCGTAATAAATCATTTTTATAATTGATCAAAATGAAATTCGTGTGTATATCTATGATATATTTATTATGACAATCATCTTGGGGTGATATTGTATAATTGGAAATGATTGCTGCTATGAATTTATTTTAAAAAATATAACTTCTGATTTTTCCTTTTATGCTTGTGATGTCTGTCTCATTACTGGTTGAGAATCATGGCTATTGTTAGGTCAATGTTTACATTGCCTTGGTGATTAAATTTTTATGATGATCAGCTCTCCGCCATTTTGTGAGATAGACGAATATGGTTTTCCTCATTGGAACGGGTTGGATTTTTTCCGTTGGTATGCCCTGCCTACCAATTGGCGTTTTATGACTGGGAAATCATATCTTTGGTATTATAAAACGGCTTGGTTAATTCACCATAGAACTATTATAAAACAATGTGCTTATGAAGCAAGAGTCCCAGAATTACTCCTTGCAGGTGTTGCTGTCGCAGAAGTTGGCGGAACTCCAGAGAGATTTAAAGGTGTTGGTGTTCTGCAATTTAGACAGGTAATTGAAGAAGTATTGGGAAAGAGCAGCAATGAATGGTCGAATGCTACATCTGTCGGTTCAGTTGCTATCCAGATAGGCGTTGCAGCAAGAACAATAGGTATTCACCCAGATAAACTGACTCATTTTCAGCAATTCCGCTTGTCGCAGTGTTTGCTTGATAACCACTTTAATATTCGGGTTGTAGCATTCCATTTACGCGATCTTATTTTATATGACAATCCAGATTCTGATACTATGTACTTGACAGATGAACAAATAATATTGGCTGGTTCTAGATATAATCGTGGAACCATGAGAAATAAAAAGGATATTATCCAATCTATTAGTGAACAACCCGGTTTTCCGGATCGTGAGTATAGTGAATATGGTCGTCGAATTATAGAAAAGAAAGATGCAATACTTAAAATTATGCGAGGCGGCTAATGAGTTGGAAGTCTTTTACATTGAATTTCATCTGGGGCATAGTTAGCATTATATTGATAATTATGTTTTCAACTCAGGACAAGGAATGGTTTATTGACGGTAGGGGAATTAATAATGTCTGTGATGTCATGAATTATATTGAGGACGACGATGTTCGTTCTGTGGGCATAATCTTAACACTACCTCTGTTTATTCCTTTTATCTATGCGATCGTATGGAGAAGACAGCGCGGTATCTGGCAATATTCTGTCATGGCGGCTCTCCTGCTTTTTTGGTTATGGCGTTTTAACATTAGATATCAATTATGCTGGTAAATAAGACGCTGGGTAGTGTAAGCACACCTCACGTCTTATTGTGGCATGACTTACAAACTCCCCGCCGGGCGACTGCTTCTGCCCGCAGAACTTAAGGTTCTTCCCGTTTGCTTACCGCCGAGGCTCTCCAGACGCATCTGGAACGGTGGGAACGGCATATCGATACCGTGCTCGCGGAAGCCTGCCAGAATCAGCTGGTGGATTTCGTGGCGCAGCGGCATACGATGCCCCATCTCAGCGGCATAAATACGCAGTTCGAAGATTTGAATCCCTTGCTGCAGGTCAACCAGGAAGACTTCTGGCGCCGGGTTATCGATAACCAGCGAGCAGCGTTGTGCGGCAGTAAGCAGGATCTGCGTAACCTCCTCGCTGTTAGCCTCCGACGGTGCCGGGATGGTTAATACCACACGGGTGACCGAATCCGATAACGACCAGTTGATAAACTGCTCGGTGATAAAGGCTTTGTTGGGCACGATGATCTCTTTGCGGTCCCAGTCGCTGATGGTCGTGGCGCGGGTATTAATTTTCGTCACGCTACCGGTAAGATCGCGAATCGTCACTGTGTCGCCAATGCGGATTGGTTTTTCAAAGAGGATAATCAGGCCGGAAATAAAGTTGGCGAAGATCTCCTGCAAACCAAAGCCCAGACCGACACCGAGAGCCGCTACCAGCCATTGCAGTTTGGACCACTCAATACCAATCATTGAGAAGCCAACCAGACCGCCAATCAGCATCAGCAGGTACTTGGTGATGGTGGTGATGGCGTAACCGGTGCCGGGGGTTAAATCGAGATGTTGCAGCAGCGCCAACTCCAGCAGCGCGGGCAGGTTGCGCACTAATTGGGTAGTGATGATAAACACCAGGATTGCGATAAGCACTGCACCCAGCGTTATCGGCTCTAAACTTTCCACACCCTGCACCGTGGAGGTGACATCCCACAACGAGATGTTTTCCAGGAAGCCGAAAGCAGAATGAATTTCTGACCACAGCACAATGACCGAGAGCAGGGCGATAAGCATCAGGATAGAGCGCACCAGGCGCAGTGATTGCGCGCTGATAGCATCCAGATCCACTTCGCTTTCATCAACATCAATCGTGCCTTCAAGGCTGGTGGAATGCGCTGGTTCTTCTTCACCCCGTGCGCGCTGCGCCAGCATTTCGGCACGTCGATGCTTGGCGCGGTCAAACGCCAGCCGGCGGCGCTGGATCAGCATCCAGCGGCGGATAACGTGATACACCACCAGTAACAAGAACCAGATAGCTACGGACGTTTCCAGACGCGCCAGTAAAGCTTGCGACGTGGCGAGATAGCCCACTGCCGCAGCGAGAATGGCAATCAGCGGTGCGCCCATCAGCATATTCCACAGCATGCTGTTGACCATGTTATCGCTGTTGCCTTCTTTATCGAGGTACAGCGGTATTCCGGCGCGTTTCAGGCTCAGGGTCACGACCGCCAGCGCACCGCAAATCAGAATAAAGCACAGACGCCCCAGTGAGGCGGAGAATTCCCGGTCATTGAGATTATCAAACATAATCACCGCCATGATCAGCGGCACAATCAGCCCGATACTCATCAGGTAATAGTGCATGGCTTTCGCGACGCGGTTACGCGGCCAGCCAAAGTGGGCAATGAACAGACCGTTGGGGCGCGCAAAGGTGGCGCAAATCATTACTGCCCACAGCATGGGCACCGTGGCGGTAACGCCATCACCGATAGCGACAGCTAATGGATAAGGCCAGGCTTCCTGCAATCCGTAACCGAGCGTTGCCCACAGCACCGGCAACGGAGAAGCGACGAGTATCGACCAGAACACCGTGCGTATCGTCAGCCAGAAGTGGTCCTGGGTGACTTTCCCGACCCGGGCAGATGAACGCTCCAGAAAACGGGTGAAGTGTTTGCGCGAAGAGAGGCTAAAGCCAACCAGCACCAATGCCGCGAAAAGCGGGAGCAGCGTTTCTTTGCTGGTCAGCATCATGATGCTGGCTTTGCCCAACTGATTAAACGTATCTAATGAGATCAGACGCCGCAGATCCTGGACGATGTCGACAGGCCAGGAGAGGGAGATGGGGCTAACGTCCGACGTCCAGAACAGATAACGGTGCGTTGCTTCGTTGACCTCTTTTAGCGCATCTTCCAGTTGGCTATTAGAGACTTTGAGCTTGGTCAGCTCAAGGATCAGCGTATCGCCACCCTGTAACAAAGAGTTCAGCAGCTCACGTTGGGTGCGTAACTGGGCGTTGAGAATGCTGCTCTGTTCAGCGGTCAGCGGTTGTCCATCGGCCTGATGAATCTGACGCAACTGCGGCTGTTTGTTGAGGAGATCCTCATAGCGCATACGGTGCACGCGAAGCTGCGCCATTTCGGTATCCAACTGCTGAGGCTTGGGCATTTCCGGTAAACGGGATACCTGCGCGCGCAGCGCTTCTCCCAGCATATTTGAGACCCCAAGCCACTGAGACTGCTCTCGCAGCGTATTCAATGCCTGGCGCACCTGCAGCGTTTGGCTGGCGGCTTGACGCTGTTGCGAGGCTACCAGGTCCATACGTTGCGCCTGCTGGTTTAATGCCTGAGACAGTTCGCGGTTAACCTTGAACTGGTCGACAATACCTTCCGGCAGTCCCGCGCTGTTTTCCGCCAACAGTTCGGTGCTTTCCAGCGCTCGCTCTGCCTCACGCTGACGTTGACTGTTGAGCTGGTTGCGCAAAGCCTGCAGGTAAGTATCGAGCTGCTGGCTCTGTTTTTCCGCCAGCTCTGAGCGCATACGCGCCAGCTCCTGGCGGTTATTAGCGGAAAGCTGCGCCAGCTCCAGTTCATCGACCAGGGCTTTGAGTTTGGCGGATTCAGCCTGCATCGCCTGATTCTGCGCGGGATTAGAGTTGGCGGTACCAATACGTCGCTCAAGCTCATTTAGCTGGCGGCGGGCATCGGTTTGCTGTTGAGGAAGCTGGCTTAACGAGTCGGCGATTTCCCGGGCGCGATCCTGCTCCTGCTGGGCCTGACGACTCTTTTCCAACAGTTGGCTGCTGACCTGGAGGATCTCCTGGTTTAACGCATCGGTGGTGAGTCCGGTTGGCACATTGCGCGGTTCGTCGCGCAGGTTGCTAAGCTGCGCGCGTAATGTTGCGGACAGCTTGGGGAAGTTATCAATAACCTGCTGATATTGCTGGGCACGCTCGAGAGAACCTTTACGCTCCTCGAGGGCATTCAGCGCGGACTGGAGCGCCTCGACGGTTTCTGGCTGAGCAGGTTTCGCCGCTTTTGCCTGCTCCAGTTCCTGGGTGAGTTGTTTGGCATCGGGGGCCGTCGCAGCGTACGCCCCCAGGCTGAGGCACCAGGCCATCAGAAAAGTGATAATCAGGCGCACAGCAGCGATTCCTATGTTTAACTTTCGTCTTTTTTGTCGTCAACCAGCGGGCTGGCGTCGTGTTCTGCTTCGATCTCTTCTTTCGCAAGCGGGGCAGGTTCTGCCGCTGGCGTCACGAATGTCTCGGTCGAGATGGCCATTGGCTGGCCGATTTTGGTCACTGAAAGGTCCTGCAACTGCTCAACCAGGTTAACTTTGCCAGGCGCGAACAGGTTGATAACGGTAGAACCGAGCTTAAAGCGACCCATTTCCTGACCTTTCAGCAGCGCCACCGACCCTTCGCTTTCACCTTCCGGCCAGGTCCAGCGTTTGATGACGCCTTCACGCGGTGGGGTAATGGTGCCAGCCCATGCGGTTTCAATACTGCCGACGATGGTCGCGCCGACCAGAATCTGCACCATCGGGCCAAATTCGGTATCAAACAGACAGATTACGCGTTCGTTGCGTGCAAACAGGTTTGGAACGTTTTGCGCAGTCAGGATATTTACAGAGAAGAGATCGCCTGGCACGTACATCATTTCACGCAGGATACCGTTACACGGCATATGTACACGGTGGTAATCGCGTGGAGATAAGTAAGTGGTCACAAACGTACCGTTGCGGAATTTGTCCGCCATCTGGTAGTTGCCGGCCAGCAGTGCTTCAAGGGTATAGCTGTGCCCTTTGGCCTGCAGCAGTTTGTCTTCTTCGATGTTTCCTAACTGGTTAATCACGCCGTCAGCAGGCATGACCAGTACGTTTGGATCGGTGTTAATCGGGCGAACGTCGTCGCGCAGTGGGCGAACAAAGAAGTCGTTAAAGGTGCGATAGCTGGCGGTATCCGGCTTTTGCGCCTCTTTCATATCGACCTTGTAATATTTCACGAACAGATCGATAACCAGTTTAGTCAGCCATCCTGCTCGTTTGCTCGCACCCCAACCCGCCAGGCGAGTGAGCCATAGTTTCGGCAGAATGTATTGTAGCGAAAGCTTAAATGAGTTTAACAAGGTAGCCTCCAGGCCATAATTTGTTCCCGATCCGGCATACGGGCCGGATCCTGAAAAAAGGGGGACGATTCTAGCGATGCTTAGCTTAGTTGTCAGTTGTCTGTATCAGAAAAGTTTTTACGTGTTTTTACCTGCGCCATGCTTTCCAGGATGCGGTGATAATTTTCAAACCGAGTTTCGGCTATTGCCCCTTTTTCTACGGCCTCACGGATAGCGCAGCCTGGATCGGTATCATGCTTGCAGTCGCGGTATTTGCAGTGGCCCAGGTAGTCATGGAATTCGACAAAACCATGTGTGATTTGTTCCGGCTCCAGATGCCACAATCCGAACTCACGTACGCCAGGGGAGTCGATAACGTCGCCACCGTGCGGGAAATGATACAGGCGAGAGGCAGTGGTGGTGTGCTGTCCAAGGCCGGAGTTGTCGGAGACATCGTTGGTCAGGATCTCTTCCTGCAGACCGAGAAGATTATTGAGCAGGCTAGATTTACCAACGCCCGACTGACCGGCAAAAATGCTGATGCGATCGGTTAATGCTTCTTCAAGCGGTTTCAGGCCGTCTTTCGTGCGGCTTGATACCATCAACACGCGATAGCCAATGTGGCGATATAAATATCCATCTGTTCGTTAACAAAGGCCATGCCTTCGTCATCCAGCAGATCGATCTTATTCAATACGATAATCGGTTCAACGGCGTTTCACAGGCTACCAGATACCGGTCGATAATATTGAGTGACAGCTCGGGTAAGATGGCTGAGACAATAACGATCTGGTTGATGTTGGCGGCAATGGGTTTTACCCCGTCGTAAAAGTCGGGACGTGTCAGTACCGAGGTACGCTCGTGTACCGCTTCAACGATGCCTTTGACATTCACGCCTTCTGCTGCTGCTTTTCCCGGGTGCCAGACAACGCGATCGCCGGTCACCAGCGAGCGAATTGTACGGCGGATGTTGCAGCGGTGAATCTCACCGTCAGCAGATTCCACGTCGGCATGCATGCCAAAACGGCTGATAACGATGCCTTCAGCGGTTTCGCCAAACAGGTTGTCGTCGTAGTCTGGCTTCTCCGTGGACGTTTTCAGACGACGCTGGTGATTGGCGTTCACACGGCGCTGTTGGCCTTTGGAGAGTTTATTCTTACTCAATCGGACTGACTCCTGGTCGCCCATAATGGGCAAAACATTTATGATACACGCAATTTTAGATGAATATAGTCACACTGAATGTGACGCTGAAGGGTGGAAAATAGCATGAGTGCCAATGAAAACAACCTGATTTGGATCGATCTGGAGATGACAGGTCTGGATCCCGAGCGCGATCGCATAATTGAGATAGCCACGCTGGTGACGGATGCCAACCTGAATATTCTGGCTGAAGGACCGACAATTGCGGTGCACCAGTCCGACGAACAGCTGGCATTAATGGATGACTGGAACGTACGTACGCATACCGGTAGTGGGCTAGTGGATCGCGTGAAGGCGAGCACCATGGGGGATCGTGAAGCTGAACTGGCTACGCTGGCTTTTTTGAAAGAGTGGGTTCCAGAAGGGAAATCACCTATCTGCGGCAACAGCATCGGTCAGGATCGTCGTTTCCTGTTTAAATACATGCCGGAGCTGGAGGCGTATTTCCATTATCGCTATCTTGACGTCAGTACGTTGAAAGAGCTGGCGCGTCGTTGGAAGCCGGAAATTCTTGCTGGCTTCACCAAGCAGGGAACGCATCAGGCGATGGACGATATTCGTGAATCTGTTGCTGAGCTTGCTTACTATCGCGAACATTTTATTAAGCTTTGATTTTGTGGATGGCCGGACGGCGCTGCGGCTTACCCGGCCTGCGAATATCGTTCCTGCGCGCTTGCACTGAGGCTGGATTGTCGCTAAATTAGACGACTTGCCGATAAATTCAGCACTTAAACAGAAAAACGAAAAAATCGCTTTTAGGGGGGTTGCAGCTAAACGGATTTCTCGTATAATGCGCCTCCCGTAACGACAGAGAATTACACGTTACGGCAGCAGCAAAAGCAGTACAAATTTGCGGGAATAGCTCAGTTGGTAGAGCACGACCTTGCCAAGGTCGGGGTCGCGAGTTCGAGTCTCGTTTCCCGCTCCAAAATTTGAAAGTGCTTGTAAAGCACAGACCACCAATCGCAGAATTTCGAATTGCGACAAGGCGGCAACTGAATGAGTCCTTAGAAGCTTACCGAAGTAAGTGACTTAGGCGAATGAAGGCAGCCAACGCAGTAGTGGTTCGAAAGACGAAGATTAAGCGGGAATAGCTCAGTTGGTAGAGCACGACCTTGCCAAGGTCGGGGTCGCGAGTTCGAGTCTCGTTTCCCGCTCCAAAATTTGAAAGTGCTTATGTCTACAAAGCACAGACACACCCAAGCGGGAATAGCTCAGTTGGTAGAGCACGACCTTGCCAAGGTCGGGGTCGCGAGTTCGAGTCTCGTTTCCCGCTCCAAATTCTTACCCCAATAAAAATATCCACAGCGAATAAATACGTTGGGGACGTTTTGTTTCGTCATTGACATACTCTTGTAAACAGACTTATCCACAGGTTCGGGTATTATTCCTGGAATGCAAAAAACTTAGTCGGGTGAATAGTATCATCTTAACTCTTTGAAAATATTGAATTAATTATCATTTCAAATTGTTGATGCGATCACTTGACGATTTTTTCCCTCTTGAATATCAATGTGTTTTTATTTTTATACACAAGCTGTGGATGACTTAAGCGTCACGCGGCAGACCCTTTTCAATGACCCTGACCAAACGTTGTTTCTTCGGTAACTGCACTTCAACTACGCAGGCATTTCGCTTCTCGATTTGCTGAGCAACCGCCCACTCTATGTGTTCGTCGAGAAGTGGGTGCTCACCTCTGCGACTTTCCAGCGCGTGAATAACGGCTTCATCCCATGGGGCATTACCCAGCGCAACGGCGATATTTCGCAGCCAGCGCAGGTGGCCAATACGACGAATAGCAGACCCCTCCGTGACTTTTAAAAACCCCGCTTCGCTCCAGCTAAACAGCTCTATTAACTCTGGAGCATGAAGTTGTTTGCGTGGGTTGAAGTCATCCTCTGTCGTCAACTGCGAGTAACGGTTCCACGGGCAAATGAGCTGGCAATCATCGCAGCCGTAAATTCGATTCCCCAACAGGGGACGAAATTCTTCCGGGATCGCGCCTTCCAGTTCGATAGTGAGATAAGAGATACAGCGGCGCGCATCTACCGTGTAGGGTTCAACGATGGCCCCAGTGGGACAGATGGTCATACAGGCGACGCATTTCCCGCATCCTTCTTCTACTGGGTTGTCGACCGGCAGGGGCAAATCGATCAGTAATTCCCCGAGGAAGAAAAATGAACCAGCTTCGCGATTGAGGATAAGTGAGTGCTTACCTGTCCAGCCAAGCCCGGCTTTTTCCGCTAATGGACGCTCAAGAATGGGCGCAGAATCGACAAAAGGTCTAAAATTCAGCGAAACGCAGTGCTGTTGAATCCTCTCTCCCAGCTTTTTTAAGCGGTTACGCAGCAGTTTATGGTAGTCGCGCCCAAGCGCGTAACGGCTGACGTAACCCAGAGTGGGGTTTTTCAACGTGCTGGCAAAGGCCGCATTGGCAGGAAGATAGTTCATACGTACGCTGATGACACGTAACGTACCGGGTAATAATTCGTGAGGTCGGGCGCGCATCATGCCGTGACGGGCCATCCAGTCCATCTCGCCGTGATAGTGTTTATCCAGCCAGGCCTGCAGTTTGGGCTCCGCTTCGCTGAGGTCGGTATCGGCAATACCGACCTGCTGAAAGCCAAGCTCCAGCCCCCACTGCTTAATATTTTGCGCTAACTGATTGAGATCGAGGGGCTCTGACATGACGGACCATACAATGAAGAAAAACCCCGCAAGTATACCACACTCCATTTGGCACGCCGATGACATCAGGCGGATGGAGCGAGAGGCGGCAGACAGTTTAGGACTGACGTTGTACGAGCTGATGCAACGGGCGGGAGAGGCGGCGTTTCAGGTCACCCGCAAGACATATCCAAACGCTCAGCACTGGCTGGTGCTATGTGGTCATGGCAACAACGGTGGTGATGGTTACGTGGTGGCAAGGCTTGCCAAAGCTCAGGGGCTTGATATTACGTTGCTGGCGCAGGAGAGTGATAAAGCGCTCCCCGAGGAAGCACAGCAGGCGCGCGACGCCTGGCTTAACGCCGGTGGCGTCATTCATGCTGCGGAAATCAATTGGCCAGATCGCGTGGACGTCATTATTGATGCGCTGTCAGGCACGGGCTTAAAACACGCGCCGCGTGAGCCTCTCTCGGCATTGATCGAACGTGCCAATCACCATCCTGCCCCTGTCGTGGCGATAGACATTCCATCCGGCCTGCTGGCGCAGACGGGCGCGGCGCCGGGCGCGGTTATCAATGCGGCGCACACCGTGACCTTTATTGCGTTAAAGCCAGGTCTGCTAACCGGTAAAGCGCGCGATGTCACCGGACGCCTGCATGTTAACGCACTCGGTCTGGACGACTGGCTGGCGGGGCAGAACGCGCCGCTGCAACGGTTTGATGCTCAACAGCTTGTACACTGGTTAACGCCGCGTCGACCCACCTCGCACAAAGGCTCTCACGGTCGGCTGGTGATCATCGGTGGTGACCACGGCACGGCTGGCGCAATACGCATGGCCGGTGAAGCGGCGCTGCGTGCAGGAGCCGGGTTGGTCAAAGTGCTGACCCGAAGTGAAAATATTGCGCCTATTCTGACTGCCAGACCGGAACTGATGGTCGATGCGCTGACGCCGCAGACTCTGGAGGAGAGCCTGGCGTGGGCGGATGTTGTGGTGATAGGACCAGGGCTTGGTCAGCAGGAATGGGGTAAAAAATCGCTGCAAAAGGTAGAGAATTTTCGCAAACCGATGCTCTGGGATGCGGATGCGCTGAACCTGCTGGCAATCAACCCCGATAAACGTCACAATCGCGTGATTACGCCGCATCCTGGTGAAGCCGCGCGACTTCTGGGCTGTTCCATTGCAGAAATTGAAGACGATCGCTTACTTTGTGCACAACGTCTGGTAAAACGGTACGGAGGCGTCGTCGTGCTGAAAGGCGCGGGTACGGTTGTTGCTGCCGAACAGGCCGAATTGGGTATTATTGATACCGGCAATGCTGGAATGGCCAGCGGCGGAATGGGTGATGTGCTTTCCGGTATTATTGGCGCATTGCTCGGACAGAAGCTTACCCCGTATGATGCGGCATGTGCGGGATGTGTCGCGCACGGTGCGGCGGCGGATGTGCTGGCGGCGCGTTATGGTACGCGCGGCATGCTGGCGACAGATCTCTTTACCACGCTACAGCGTATTGTTAACCCTGATGTGATTGACGTTTATCATGATGAATCGAGTAATTCCACTACCTGATGAGCAGGCGACTTTAGACCTGGGACTGCGGGTAGCCAAAGCCTGTGATGGCGCGACGGTAATTTATTTGTACGGCGACCTGGGGGCGGGTAAAACCACTTTCAGCCGGGGATTCCTGCAGGCGTTAGGTCACAAAGGAAATGTAAAAAGCCCCACCTATACGCTGGTTGAACCCTATTCGCTCGATAATTTGATGGTATATCACTTCGATCTGTACCGACTTGCGGACCCAGAGGAGCTGGAATTTATGGGGATCCGCGATTATTTTGCCAATGACGCCATCTGCCTGGTGGAATGGCCGCAACAAGGTAAAGGTGTACTGCCAGACCCGGACGTCGAAATACACATTGAATATCAGGCGCAAGGTCGAGAGGCGCGCATAAGCGCAGTCTCCTCATCGGGTGATTTATTGCTGGCGCGTTTAGCCGATTAACCTTAAGGGTGGCGGGATGATTTATCGCATCAGAAACTGGCTGATGGCAACACTGGTCCTGCTGTGCGCGCAGGCAGGGGCCGCCAGCCTCTCCGATCTTCAGGTGTCCAATGGCGATCAACAAGCGCGGATTACGCTGAGCTTTATTGGCGATCCTGAATACGCAGTTTCGCAGGACGGGAAACGAACCGTCGCGTTGGATATTAAACAAACCGGTGTGATTCAGGGGTTACCGCTGCTGTTTAGCGGCAATAATCTGGTGAAATCTATCCGTTCCGGCACGCCAAAAGATGCGCAGTCTCTGCGCCTGGTGGTGGATTTAACCGAGAACGGCAAAGCCGAAGCCGTAAAACGCCAGAACGGCGGCAATTATACCGTCGTGTTTACCATCAAAGCTGATGCGCCACCGCCGCCTCCACCACCTCCAGTGGTTGCGAAGCGTGTTGAAGCGCCGGTTATCGCCCCGCGCCCTGCCGAGCCTGCGCGTAATCCGTTTAAAGCGGAAAACGATCGCACCACGATGGTAACCAACAGTAATACCTCCACACGACCTGCGGCGCGCGCCAGTACCAGTAACGGCGAAAAAGTAGTTATCGCCATTGATGCCGGACACGGCGGGCAGGATCCTGGCGCTATTGGTCCCGGTGGCACACGTGAGAAAAACGTCACGATTGCCGTGGCGCGCAAACTGCGCAGTTTGCTCAATGATGACCCGATGTTTAAAGGCGTACTCACCCGTGATGGCGATTACTTTATCTCGGTGATGGGGCGTTCAGACGTTGCGCGTAAACAAAACGCCAACTTCCTGGTCTCTATTCATGCGGATGCCGCGCCAAACCGGGATGCCACTGGTGCTTCCGTCTGGGTACTGTCAAACCGTCGGGCAAACAGTGAGATGGCCGGCTGGCTGGAACAGCACGAAAAGCAATCGGAACTGTTGGGTGGGGCGGGCGATGTTCTGGCAAACAGCCAGTCCGATCCTTATCTCAGCCAGGCCGTGTTGGATCTGCAGTTCGGTCATTCGCAACGCGTTGGGTATGATGTAGCGACCAGCATGATCGGCCAGTTAGAACGTATTGGCTCGATGCATAAGCGTCGTCCGGAACACGCCAGCCTTGGGGTATTACGTTCGCCTGATATCCCGTCAGTGCTGGTTGAAACTGGTTTTATCAGTAACAACAGCGAAGAGCGTCTGTTGGCGAGTGATGACTACCAGCAGCAGCTGGCCGAGGCAATTTACAAAGGATTGCGTAACTATTTCCAGGCGCACCCGATGCAAACCGGGCCTCAAGGCACCCCGGCGCAAACCGCGAGTGCGGTATCGCCTGGCAACACGTTAACAAATTAAGGATTAGCCATGCCGATTCAGGTTCTACCGCCACAGCTGGCGAACCAGATTGCCGCAGGCGAGGTGGTAGAACGGCCTGCGTCAGTGGTGAAGGAGCTGGTGGAAAACAGTATCGATGCTGGTGCGACTCGCATTGATATTGATATTGAGCGCGGCGGCGCGAAGCTTATCCGTATTCGTGACAACGGCTGCGGGATTAAAAAAGACGAGCTGGCGCTGGCGCTGGCGCGTCATGCCACCAGTAAAATTTCCTCGCTTGACGATCTCGAAGCCATCGTGAGCCTCGGGTTTCGCGGCGAAGCGCTGGCCAGTATCAGCTCCGTTTCTCGTTTAACCCTGACGTCGCGTACGCAAGAACAACCTGAAGCCTGGCAAGCCTATGCCGAAGGGCGCGACATGGATGTGACGGTTAAACCCGCTGCGCATCCGGTGGGAACCACGCTGGAGGTGTTAGATCTGTTCTACAACACCCCGGCGCGGCGCAAGTTTATGCGCACCGAGAAAACTGAATTTAATCATATCGACGAAATAATCCGCCGCATTGCGCTGGCACGTTTTGATGTGACGATTAATTTGTCGCACAACGGCAAAGTGGTGCGTCAGTACCGGGCAGTGGCCGCGGATGGGCAGCAGGAGCGCCGACTGGGCGCGATTTGCGGCACGCCGTTTCTGGAACATGCGCTGGCGATTGAATGGCAGCATGGCGATTTAACGCTGCGCGGCTGGGTGGCCGATCCTAACCACACAACGGCGGCGCTGGCGGAAATCCAGTACTGCTATGTGAATGGCCGGATGATGCGAGATCGGTTGATCAACCATGCTATTCGTCAGGCCTGTGAAGATAAGCTGGGAGCCGATCAGCAGCCCGCTTTTGTGTTGTATCTGGAAATCGACCCGCATCAGGTGGATGTTAACGTACATCCCGCCAAACATGAGGTCCGTTTTCATCAGTCCCGCCTGGTGCATGATTTTATTTACCAGGGCGTGTTGAGCGTCCTGCAACAGCAGCTTGAAACGCCGCTGCCGTTGGCTGATGACGACGAGCCCGCGCCAAGGCACATCCCAGAAAACCGCGTCGCGGCCGGGCGTAACCATTTTGCCGAACCGGCCCCGGCGCGTGAACCTGCGACACCGCGTTACTCAGCATCTGCTGGCGCTGGCAGTAGTGGTGGCCGTCAGACGGGGGCCAGTTGGCCTCATGCCCAGCCTGGATATCAAAAGCAGCAGGGTGAGATTTATCAGCAACTGCTACAGACGCCGGTTCCGCCGCGTAAAACGCCGGTTTCTGAAACGCCATCAGCTCCTTTGTCCGGCAGCAGTCAGGGCTTTGGGCGGGTGCTAACCATTGTCGGTACGGACTGCGCATTACTCGAATGCGATGGTCATATTCGGTTGCTGGCATTGCCGGTGGCGGAACGTTGGCTACGTCAGGCGCAGTTAACGCCGGACCAGGGCGTCGTTTGCGCTCAGCCGTTACTGATCCCTTTACGTCTAAAAGTAAACGCTGATGAAAAAGCGGCGCTGCAAAAAGGGCAGAGCCAACTGGCTGAGTTGGGTATTGAATTTCAACTGGATGCACAGCATGTGACCATCCGGGCGGTGCCTTTACCCTTACGCCAACAAAATTTACAAATCTTGATTCCTGAACTGATAGGCTACCTGGCGCAGCAGTCCGAATTCGAACCGGGCAATATTGCACAGTGGATTGCACGTAATCTGATTAGCGTGCATCCGCAGTGGAGCATGGCTCAGGCGATTACGCTGTTAGCGGATGTTGAGCGGCTTTGTCCACAACTCGTGAAGGCGCCGCCGGGTGGTTTGTTACAACCTGTTGATTTACATTCGGTAATGAATGCCCTGAAACATGAGTGATACCCGTAAGGCGAGCCTGCCAAAGGCGATTTTTTTGATGGGGCCGACGGCCTCCGGTAAAACGGCACTGGCAATTGAATTGCGTAAAGTTTTGCCTGTAGAGTTGATAAGCGTTGATTCCGCCCTTATTTACAAGGGGATGGATATCGGTACAGCCAAGCCTGATGCAGATGAATTACAGGCCGCGCCGCACCGGTTGCTGGATATCCGCGATCCGTCCCAGGCGTACTCTGCTGCGGATTTTCGCCGCGATGCGTTAGCCGAGATGGCCGATATCACCGCCGCGGGGCGTATTCCGCTGCTGGTGGGCGGCACAATGTTATATTTCAAAGCCTTGCTTGAAGGGCTGTCGCCGTTACCGTCGGCAGATCCGGAAGTCAGGGCCAGAATTGAGCAGCAGGCGGCAGAGCATGGGTGGGACGCGTTACACCGACAGCTTCAGGAAATAGATCCGGTGGCTGCGGCGCGTATTCATCCAAATGATCCGCAAAGACTTTCCCGGGCACTGGAAGTTTTTTTCATTTCGGGTAAAACTTTAACGGAGCTGACGCAAACGTCAGGAGATGCTTTGCCGTATCAGGTGCATCAGTTTGCTATCGCCCCGGCGAGCCGTGAACTGCTCCATCAGCGAATTGAGCAGCGTTTTCATCAGATGTTGGCTTCAGGTTTTGAAGCAGAAGTCCGGGCGCTATTTGCCCGTGGAGATTTGCATACGGATTTGCCTTCCATTCGTTGTGTAGGGTATCGCCAGATGTGGTCATACATTGAAGGCGAAATTTCATACGATGAAATGGTTTATAGAGGTGTTTGCGCCACGAGGCAGTTGGCGAAGCGACAGGTAACCTGGTTGCGTGGTTGGGAAGGGGTGCACTGGCTTGACAGTGAAAAGCCTGACCAGGCGCGAAACGAAGTATTACAGGTTGTTGGTGCTATCGCGAACTGAATGTGTACAATTGAAACGTATCGTGCGCAATTTTTCAGAATCGAAAGGTTCAAAGTACAAATAAGCATATAAGGAAAAGAGAGAATGGCTAAGGGGCAATCTTTACAAGATCCGTTCCTGAACGCACTGCGTCGGGAACGTGTTCCAGTTTCTATTTATTTGGTGAATGGTATTAAGCTGCAAGGTCAAATCGAGTCTTTTGATCAGTTCGTGATCCTGTTGAAAAACACGGTCAGCCAGATGGTTTATAAGCACGCGATTTCTACTGTTGTCCCGTCTCGCCCGGTTTCTCATCACAGCAATAATGCCACAGGCGGCACTGGCAGCAACTACCATCACGGTAGCAACGCGCAAGGTTCATCTGCGCAACAGGACAGCGAAGAAACCGAATAAGGTTGTTAGCTGTTTTACACACGGGGAGCCAGCGATCCTGCGTTCCCCGTTGATATATATTAAGGGGTTGACGCTTGTTTGACCGTTATGATGCCGGTGAGCAGGCGGTACTGGTACACATCTATTTTTCGCAAGACAAAGATATGGAAGACCTCCAGGAGTTTGAATCTCTGGTTTCTTCCGCCGGTGTCGAAGCAATGCAGGTGATTACCGGGAGCCGTAAAGCACCGCACCCGAAGTATTTTGTTGGTGAAGGTAAGGCAATCGAAATTGCGGAAGCCGTAAAAGCGACTGGCGCTGCGGTGGTGATTTTTGATCATGCTCTAAGCCCCGCCCAGGAACGTAACCTGGAACAGTTGTGCCAGTGTCTTGTTATCGACAGGACAGGTCTTATTTTAGATATTTTTGCCCAGCGTGCGCGCACCCATGAGGGTAAGTTGCAGGTTGAGCTGGCGCAGTTGCGCCATATGGCTACTCGTCTGGTCCGTGGCTGGACCCACCTTGAAAGGCAAAAGGGCGGGATAGGTTTGCGCGGTCCGGGTGAAACCCAGCTCGAAACCGACCGTCGTTTGCTGCGTAATCGCATTTTGCAAATACAGTCGCGCCTGGAAAAAGTTGAAAAGCAACGTGAGCAGGGGCGACAGTCGCGCAAGAAAGCGGATGTCCCAACCGTATCACTGGTGGGATATACCAACGCCGGAAAATCCACCCTGTTCAACCAGATCACCGAAGCCCGGGTTTACGCAGCGGATCAGCTGTTTGCGACCCTGGACCCAACGCTGCGCCGTATAGACGTAGCGGACGTCGGTGAAACCGTGCTGGCGGATACCGTAGGGTTTATCCGTCATTTGCCGCACGACCTGGTGGCGGCGTTTAAAGCCACCCTGCAGGAAACGCGTCAGGCGACATTGCTGCTGCATGTTATTGATGCTGCAGATTTTCGTGTGCAGGAAAACATCGAGGCCGTCGACACGGTGCTCGAAGAGATCGATGCGCATGAGATCCCGACTCTGCTGGTGATGAATAAAATCGATATGCTGGATGATTTTGAACCACGTATCGACAGAGATGAAGAGAATAAACCCATTCGCGTTTGGGTTTCAGCGCAAACGGGAATAGGTATACCACAGCTTTTTCAGGCTTTGACTGAGCGACTTTCCGGTGAGGTGGCGCAGCACACGTTGCGTTTGCCGCCGCAGGAAGGGCGTCTGAGAAGCCGGTTTTACCAACTTCAGGCAATAGAAAGAGAGTGGATGGAGGAGGACGGCAGCGTGGGTCTGCAGGTTCGTATGCCGATCGTAGACTGGCGTCGCCTCTGTAAACAAGAACCGGCACTGGAAGACTATATTGTCTGACCTGACGGATATGGCCTGAAGATTTTTTCGCCTCTATACCTTGTGGGTTTTGTGCAGCATGAAGGTGGCAAGTCCTGAAATCTTCAGGAGCATAGTCAACTATGTGACTGAGATTAAGGGGCGTAGCCAACGCATCGGCAGCGCAAAATACGCAGGTATAGCATCGCATAACAAATATGGAGCACAAAAATGGCGTGGAATCAGCCCGGTAATAACGGACAAGACCGCGACCCGTGGGGAAGCAGCAAACCTGGCGGCAACCCTGAGGGAAATGGAAACAAAGGTGGTCGCGATCAGGGACCTCCCGATCTGGATGATATCTTCCGCAAACTGAGTAAAAAGCTCGGTGGTCTGGGTGGCGGTAAAGGTGCTGGTTCTGGCGGCGGTAGCTCATCGCAAGGCCCGCGTCCGCAATTGGGTGGTCGAGTCTTTACTATCGCAGCGGCAGCTATCGTCATTATCTGGGCGGCCAGCGGTTTCTACACCATTAAAGAAGCGGAACGCGGCGTGGTGACACGCTTCGGTAAATTCAGCCATTTGGTTGAACCGGGTCTGAACTGGAAACCGACCTTTGTCGACGAAGTGACCCCGGTCAACGTGGAAGCCGTGCGTGAACTTGCCGCATCCGGCGTGATGCTGACCTCTGACGAAAACGTCGTACGCGTTGAAATGAACGTGCAGTACCGCGTGACGGATCCGCAGCGTTACCTGTTTAGCGTAACCAGCGCGGATGACAGTCTGCGTCAGGCAACCGACAGCGCCCTGCGTGGGGTTATCGGTAAATACACCATGGACCGTATCCTGACCGAAGGGCGTACCGTTATTCGTAGCGATACCCAGCGTGAGCTGGAAGAAACGATCCGTCCGTACAACATGGGTATCACCCTGCTGGACGTCAACTTCCAGGCAGCACGTCCGCCGGAAGAAGTAAAAGCCGCGTTTGACGATGCCATTGCAGCACGTGAAAACGAGCAGCAGTACATCCGTGAAGCAGAAGCGTACACCAACGAAGTTCAGCCACGTGCTAACGGTCAGGCGCAGCGTATTCTGGAAGAAGCGCGTGCTTACAAAACGCGAACCATCCTGGAAGCACAGGGTGAAGTGGCTCGTTTCGCAAAAATTCTGCCGGAATATAAAGCCGCACCGCAAATTACTCGCGAGCGTCTGTATATCGAAACCATGGAAAAAGTGCTGAGCAATACCCGCAAAGTCCTGGTTAACGATAAGGGCAGCAATCTGATGGTTCTGCCGCTGGATCAAATGCTGAAAGGCGGTAGTGCGCCAGCAGCAAAGAGTGACAGCAGTTCAAACCTGCTGCGTCTGCCGCCAGCAACGACGTCCGGCACTGGAGCAAGCAATACCTCGTCCACCAGTCAGGGCGATATTATGGACCAACGCCGCGCGAACGCGCAGCGTAACGACTACCAGCGTCAGGGGGAATAACGATGCGTAAGTCAGTTATTGCGATTATCATCATCGTTCTGGTAGTTCTGTTCATGTCTGTCTTTGTGGTCAAAGAAGGCGAGCGCGGGATTACTCTGCGCTTTGGTAAAGTTCTGCGTGACGATGAAAACAAGCCGCTGGTTGTGGCACCAGGCCTGCACTTCAAGATTCCGTTTATTGAATCTGTGAAGATGCTGGATGCGCGTATTCAGACCATGGACAACCAGGCCGATCGCTTTGTTACCAAAGAGAAGAAAGACCTGATCGTTGACTCCTACATTAAGTGGCGCATCAGTGACTTTAGCCGTTACTACCTGGCAACGGGCGGTGGCGATGTTTCTCAGGCAGAAGTCCTGCTGAAACGTAAGTTCTCTGACCGTCTGCGTTCTGAAATTGGTCGTCTGGACGTGAAAGACATCGTTACCGATTCCCGCGGTCGTCTGACGCTGGAAGTTCGTGATGCGCTGAACTCCGGTTCTGCTGGCACGGAAGATGAAGTCGCGACTCCGGCGGCAGATAGCGCGATTGCCGAAGCGGCTGAGCGTGTTCAGGCTGAAACAAACGGTAAAGTACCGGTCATCAACCCGAACAGTATGGCGGCATTGGGCATCGAAGTGGTTGACGTGCGTATCAAGCAAATCAACCTGCCTGCTGAAGTGTCTGAGGCTATCTACAACCGTATGCGCGCTGAGCGTGAAGCGGTAGCGCGTCGCCATCGTTCACAAGGTCAGGAAGAAGCGGAAAAACTGCGTGCCACGGCGGATTATGAAGTGACTAAAACGCTGGCAGAATCTGAGCGTCAGGGCCGCATCATGCGCGGTGAAGGCGATGCAGAAGCCGCTAAACTGTTTGCCGATGCGTTCAGCCAGGATCCTGACTTCTACGCCTTCATCCGTAGCCTGCGTGCTTACGAGAAGAGCTTCGAAGGCAACCAGGACGTGATGGTCATGAGCCCGGACAGCGATTTCTTCCGCTACATGAAGACACCGAGCACTACGACACGCTAATAAAGTTCCAGCGGTTTTAAACCAGCAAAACCACCGGCATCCCCAGGGATGCGGTGGTTTTCTTTTTATAAAAGGACGATGGATGAATTCAACAATTTTGCTGGCGCTCGCGCTGGTTTTGGTGCTGGAAGGCCTGGGCCCTATGCTTTATCCCCGCGCGTGGAAGAAAATGATTTCCGCAATGGCGCAACTTCCCGAAAATACTTTGCGTCGTTTTGGTGGAGGTCTTGTGGTTGCGGGCGTTGTGGTCTACTACATGTTGAGGAAAACGATTGGCTGATCAATAAGTAGCCTATTTTGCGGATTTTCGCATGCAAAAAGTGCTGTATATCTGAAAAAGCGGTGGTAGAATCCATTTTTAAGCAAACGGTGATTTTGAAAAATGGGTAACAACGTCGTCGTACTGGGCACCCAATGGGGTGACGAAGGTAAAGGGAAGATCGTCGATCTTCTGACTGAACGGGCTAAATATGTTGTGCGCTACCAGGGTGGTCACAACGCAGGCCATACTCTCGTAATCAACGGTGAAAAAACCGTCCTCCATCTTATTCCATCAGGTATTCTTCGCGAGAATGTCATCAGCATCATCGGTAACGGTGTTGTACTGTCTCCGTCCGCGCTGATGAAAGAAATGAAAGGACTGGAAGATCGTGGCATCCCGGTTCGCGAGCGCCTGCTGTTGTCTGAAGCTTGTCCGCTGATCCTTGATTATCACGTTGCGTTGGATAATGCTCGTGAGAAAGCGCGTGGCGAGAAAGCGATCGGTACTACCGGTCGTGGCATCGGTCCGGCTTATGAAGACAAAGTAGCTCGTCGCGGTCTGCGCGTTGGCGATCTGTTTGATAAAGCAACCTTCGCTGAAAAACTGAAAGAAGTGATGGAATATCACAACTTCCAGCTGGTGAATTTCTATAAAGTTGAAGCAGTTGACTACCAGAAAGTGCTGGATGATGTGATGGCGATTGCCGACATCCTGACCTCTATGGTTGTTGATGTTTCCGATCTGCTGGACCAGGCGCGTAAGCGTGGCGATTTCGTCATGTTCGAAGGCGCACAGGGTACCCTGCTGGATATCGACCACGGTACCTATCCGTACGTAACGTCTTCCAACACCACCGCAGGTGGCGTAGCGACCGGCTCCGGCCTGGGCCCACGTTATGTGGATTACGTTCTGGGTATCATCAAAGCTTACTCTACACGTGTAGGCGCGGGTCCGTTCCCGACTGAGCTGTTTGATGACGTTGGCGAGTTCCTGTGCAAACAAGGTAACGAGTATGGCGCGACCACCGGTCGTCGTCGTCGCACCGGTTGGCTGGACTCCGTTGCAGTACGCCGTGCAGTACAGATTAACTCCCTGTCTGGCTTCTGCCTGACCAAACTGGACGTACTGGACGGTTTGAAAGAGGTGAAAATCTGTGTCGCTTATCGTATGCCGGATGGCCGTGAAGTAACGACTACCCCGCTGGCTGCAGACGACTGGAAAGGTATCGAGCCGATCTACGAAACCATGCCGGGCTGGTCTGAATCCACCTTCGGTGTGAAGGAACGTAGCGGTCTGCCGCAGGCAGCACTGAACTACATCAAGCGTATTGAAGAACTGACCGGTGTGCCGATTGATATTATCTCAACTGGCCCAGACCGTACTGAAACCATGATCCTGCGCGACCCGTTCGACGCATAATTCTGGTTATAGCGTGGCGTCGAATGGCGCTGCGCTTGCACTATCTTAGGCCGGATGAGGCGCTTTGCATCATAATCCGGGTTAAAATCACGTAAGTTCCTCGCTTTTTTCCTTCCTGAACTGAAATAAATTAGCGACCTGGCTGGTGGCTGGTTTATCATCAATGTAATTAATACCACCAGGTTTATCCGTTTTATCCCTTTTCCTGAGGTTGATGTGCAGTTAACAAGTTTCACCGATTACGGATTACGTGCGCTAATCTACATGGCGTCACTTCCCGAAGGACGTATGACCAGTATTTCTGAGGTGACAGAAGTCTACGGCGTGTCCCGTAATCATATGGTCAAAATAATCAATCAACTTAGCCGTGCGGGCTTCGTTACTGCTATTCGAGGAAAAAATGGCGGTATCCGCCTGGGTAAACCAGCTAAGGATATTGGTATTGGTGATGTGGTTCGCGAGCTGGAACCACTATCGTTGGTCAATTGTAGCAGCGAGTTTTGCCACATTACCCCAGCCTGTCGACTCAAACAGGCGCTTTCTAAGGCAGTGCAAAGTTTTCTCACGGAACTGGACAACTACACACTTGCTGATTTGGTTGAAGAGAATCAACCGCTTTATAAATTATTGCTGGTGGAGTGACGAAAATCTTCATCAGAGCTGACAATGGAGGAACCTCGATGTCACAAGATCCTTTCCAGGAACGCGAAGCAGAAAAATACGCGAATCCTATCCCGAGCCGGGAATTTATCCTCGAACATTTAACTAAACGTGAAAAACCGGCCAACCGCGATGAGCTGGCCGCTGAACTCAACATTGAAGGTGAAGAGCAGCAAGAAGCGCTGCGTCGCCGCCTGCGCGCCATGGAGCGTGACGGGCAACTGGTCTTCACTCGTCGTCAGTGCTATGCGCTGCCGGAGCGTCTTGACCTGCTGAAAGGTACCGTTATTGGCCACCGTGATGGCTACGGCTTTCTGCGCGTTGAAGGCCGCAAAGATGACCTGTACCTGTCCAGCGAGCAGATGAAAACCTGTATTCATGGCGATCAGGTGTTGGCACAGCCGCTGGGAGCGGACCGTAAAGGTCGTCGCGAAGCGCGTATTGTGCGCGTACTGGTACCGAAAACCAGCCAGATTGTCGGTCGCTACTTCACCGACGCTGGCGTTGGGTTTGTCGTCCCTGACGACAGCCGCCTGAGCTTTGATATCCTGATCCCGCCGGAAGAGGTGATGGGTGCTCGTATGGGTTTTGTGGTCGTGGTTGAGCTGACCCAGCGTCCGACGCGTCGCACTAAAGCGGTGGGTAAAATTGTTGAAGTCCTGGGCGACAACATGGGAACCAGCATGGCCGTTGATATGGCTCTGCGTACTCATGAAATCCCGTATATCTGGCCTCAGGCGGTCGAAAAACAGGTCGCCGGACTGAAAGAAGAAGTGCCGGAAGAAGCGAAAGCCGGACGTGTCGATCTGCGCTCCCTGCCGCTGGTCACTATCGATGGCGAAGATGCGCGTGACTTCGACGATGCGGTTTACTGCGAGAAGAAGCGCGGCGGCGGCTGGCGTTTATGGGTGGCGATTGCTGACGTAAGCTATTACGTTCGCCCGCCGACTCCGCTGGACCAGGAAGCGCGCAGCCGTGGCACATCCGTCTACTTCCCATCGCAGGTTGTTCCGATGCTACCGGAAGTGCTGTCTAACGGATTGTGTTCGCTCAACCCGCAGGTGGACAGGCTGTGTATGGTCTGTGAAATGACCATTTCGTCGAAAGGCCGCTTAACAGGCTTTAAATTCTACGAAGCGGTTATGAGCTCCCATGCGCGTCTGACCTACACCAAGGTCTGGCACATGCTGCAGGGCGATCAGGAACTGCGTGAGCAGTACGCGCCGTTGGTTAAACACATTGAAGAGCTGCATAACCTCTACAAAGTGCTGGATAAAGCGCGTGAAGAGCGTGGCGGTATCTCGTTTGAAAGTGAAGAAGCGAAGTTTATCTTCAATGCTGAACGCCGTATTGAGCGTATTGAGCAGACGCAGCGTAATGACGCGCACAAACTGATTGAAGAGTGCATGATCATGGCGAACATCTCAGCGGCGCGATTCGTTGAGAAAGCCAAAGAGCCGGCACTGTTCCGCATTCACGATAAGCCGACGACCGAAGCGATTAATTCGTTCCGTTCGGTGTTGGCGGAGCTGGGGCTGGAGCTGCCCGGCGGTAATAAACCCGAGCCGCGTGATTACGCCGAACTGCTGGAGTCGATTGCTGACCGTCCTGACGCAGAAATGCTGCAAACTATGCTGCTGCGTTCAATGAAGCAGGCGATTTACGATCCGGAAAACCGCGGTCACTTTGGCCTTGCGTTGCAATCTTATGCACACTTCACCTCGCCGATCCGTCGTTACCCGGATCTCTCCTTGCACCGGGCGATTAAGTATCTGCTGGCGCAGGAGCAGGGCCATAAAGGCAACACCACGGAAACGGGGGGCTACCATTATTCGATGGAAGAGATGCTGCAGCTAGGTCAACACTGTTCGATGGCCGAGCGCCGTGCTGACGAAGCCACACGCGACGTCTCTGACTGGCTGAAGTGCGACTTTATGCTGGATCAGGTAGGTAATGTCTTCAAAGGCGTGATCGCCAGCGTGACCGGGTTTGGTTTCTTCGTCCGTCTTGATGAGCTGTTTATCGACGGTCTGGTGCATGTCTCCTCCCTGGATAACGACTACTATCGTTTTGACCAGGTTGGGCAGCGTCTGACGGGGGAATCCAGCGGTCAAATGTATCGCCTGGGCGATCGCGTGGAAGTTCGCGTGGAAGCGGTCAACATGGACGAGCGTAAAATCGACTTCAGTTTGATCTCCAGCGAACGTGCACCGCGCAATGAAGGTAAAACCGCGCGTGAAAAAGCGAAAAAAGGCGATGCGGGTAAAAATACCGGTAAGCGTCGTCAGATGGGCAAAAAAGTAAATTTCGAGCCGGATAGCGCTTTCCGCGGCGAGAAGAAAGGCAGAGCCAAACCTCAGGCGGATAAAAAAACGGCTGAGAAGAAAGGCGATAAAAAAGCGAAAAAGCCATCGGCAAAAACGCTTAAAATCGCTGCCGCCACCAAAGCTAAACGCGCGACGAAAAAGAAAGTCGCGCAATAACAGCTATAAACAGTAAGTCGGGCAACCTCGCGTTGCCCGCGTTACGCATAAACTATTAACGAGTACATTCATGAGTGAAATGATTTACGGCATCCATGCGGTGCAGGCTCTGCTGGAACGTGCGCCTGAGCGCTTCCAGGACGTCTTTATTCTCAAAGGTCGTGAAGATAAACGCCTGCTGCCGCTGATCCACGCACTGGAAGCACAGGGTGTTGTCATTCAACTGGCTAACCGCCAGTTCCTGGATGAGAAAAGCGAGGGTGCGGTACATCAGGGAATTATTGCTCGCGTGAAGCCGGGTCGTCAGTATCAGGAAAACGATCTGCCGGATCTGATTGCTACGCTCGATCAGCCGTTCTTTTTGATCCTCGATGGTGTTACCGATCCGCATAACCTGGGGGCATGCCTGCGTAGCGCCGATGCTGCTGGCGTCCATGCTGTTATCGTACCGAAGGATCGTTCTGCGCAGTTGAATGCAACGGCGAAAAAAGTGGCCTGCGGCGCGGCAGAAAGCGTACCGCTGATCCGTGTGACCAACCTGGCGCGCACTATGCGTATGCTGCAGGAAGAGAATATCTGGATCGTCGGAACCGCAGGTGAAGCTGATCATACTCTCTACCAGAGCAAAATGACCGGACGTCTGGCGCTGGTGATGGGCGCAGAGGGTGAAGGTATGCGTCGTTTGACCCGCGAACACTGTGACGAACTGATCAGCATCCCGATGGCTGGGAGCGTTTCGTCGCTGAACGTTTCAGTTGCGACGGGCATCTGCCTGTTTGAGGCGGTACGCCAGCGCGGCTAAACTATCTCCCTCATTTCTCTCTTCTCTCAAGCCATCCTTCGGGATGGCTTTTTTGTGACCGTTGTCCCATGCGTGCTCCCCTCTGCCTGACCATACTTAAGGTGACGGCCATTGACGGAGGGAGACACAATGCACTGGCAAACGCATACCGTTTTTAACCAACCTGTACCGCTCAATAACAGCAACTTATATCTGTCCGATGGCGCGCTGTGTGAAGCGGTTATCCGTGAAGGCGCTGGCTGGGACAGCGATCTTCTCGCCAGTATTGGTCAGCAGCTAGGGACTGCCGAGTCGCTCGAGCTTGGCCGTCTGGCCAATGCTTTTCCACCCGAGTTGTTGCGCTACGACTCGCAGGGTCAGCGGCTGGATGATGTGCGTTTTCATCCTGCCTGGCATTTACTGATGCAGGGATTGTGCGCCAATCGCGTACATAATCTGGCCTGGGAAGAAGACGCGAGGCAGGGAACATTTGTTGCCCGGGCGGCCCGTTTCATGCTGCATGCGCAGGTGGAAGCGGGCACGTTGTGTCCGGTTACCATGACTTTTGCCGCCACGCCGTTGTTACTTCAGATGTTACCTGCACCCTTTCACGACTGGTTTACGCCGCTGCTAAGCGACCGTTATGACTCGCATTTACTGCCCGGAGGGCAAAAGCGTGGGTTATTGATCGGCATGGGAATGACCGAGAAGCAGGGGGGGTCAGATGTGCTAAGCAATACCACTCAGGCAGAACGTCTTACAGACGGCTCGTATCGGCTGGTGGGACATAAGTGGTTTTTCTCCGTGCCGCAAAGCGATGCCCATTTGGTACTGGCCCAGGCAAAGGGAGGCTTATCCTGCTTTTTTGTACCGCGATTTTTACCCGACAGGCAGCGTAATGCTATCCGTCTGGAGCGGCTGAAAGATAAGTTAGGCAATCGCTCCAACGCCAGCTGCGAGGTTGAATTCCACGATGCGATTGGCTGGCTATTGGGTGAAGAAGGGGAAGGTATACGTCATATCCTGAAAATGGGCGGGATGACGCGTTTTGACTGTGCGCTCGGCAGTCATGGCATGATGCGACGTGCTTTTTCTGTCGCGATTTACCATGCGCACCAGCGACAGGTTTTTGGCAAACCATTGATCGAACAACCGATGATGCGCCAGGTATTAGGTCGGATGGCGCTCCAACTGGAAGGTCAGACTGCGTTACTGTTCCGACTGGCACGGGCCTGGGACCGTCGCGCTGATGCCAAAGAATCTCTGTGGGCCAGGTTGTTCACGCCAGCAGCGAAATTCTCTGTTTGCAAAGCCGGTATGCCGTTTGTTGCAGAGGCGATGGAAGTGCTCGGCGGGATTGGCTACTGCGAGGAGAGTGAATTGCCGCGCCTGTATCGTGAGATGCCGGTAAACAGTATCTGGGAGGGCTCTGGCAACATTATGTGCCTCGATGTATTGCGGGTGCTGACAAAACAACCCGGCATATACGATATGCTCAGCGAAGCCTTTGCTGAGGTAAAAGGGCAAGACCGGCATTACGATCGAAGGGTACGTCAACTACAGCAGCGTTTACGTAAACCGAGCGAGGAGTTGGGACGGGAGATTACACAGCAGCTTTTCCTGCTCGGTTGCGGGGCGCAGATGTTGCGCTATGCCTCTCCGCCAGTGGCGCAGGCCTGGTGTCAAATGATGCTCGATACGCGTGGTGGACTACGATTGTCCGAGCAGGTGCTGAACGACTTGCTCCTGCGGGCAACGGGGGGATTACGGTAATAATATACCTGATGGCGACGCTGGCGCGCCTTATCATGCCTACATTCAATGTAGGCCGGATAAGTTTACGCCATCCGGCAATCTGTTAAGCATAGAGTATGGCCTGTACGCGCCAGTTGTCGGGCTGCTGGTCTTCGTACATCTGAATGATCCGATACCATGAGGCACCCTGTTCATCCGCTTTTAACGCGATTACTCGTTCTACATCCTGCGGATTCCCTGCAATGTTACTGACAGATATCAGGCCAATTTCGTTCAGGCCTGTAACGCAGTCAGCACTGGCGAACTCGGCAGACTGCGCCGTAGTACCTACCAGTCCGGCAGAAAGCAGCAGTGAGGATAAGGCAAGTGATTGTTTCATCGTCAGCTCCATTATTCGTACCCCTACACACGGCAGGGCATTCCATCGCGATAATAAACCTCAAGCTTCCTGCTGTTGGTTTATTGTGCACAGGTAAACGCATAGCGGCGCAAAGCAATGTAAAGCTGACTAAATTCCAACCCAATGTTATTTACGATACAAAATAGCCTGTGAATACCATTGGCCTGTCACGATGGTTTCATCCACTAATAAAACCACGTAGTAATCAGCTTTAGCCGCGACGGCTTTGTCACGGATCTCTGCCAGCGCATCATCCGGAGAGCCTCTTACCAGCGCGCTGACCGTTCCTATTCGCTGTAACCCATTACTCTGGTCACGGCGGATCTCCTGCGGGTGGTCGGCAACGGGCGGTGCGGGTTGCGGCGTTCCCTGTAGCACGCTACAGGCGCTTAAAAGCATCACCAGCAATAAAGAGGCAAACCGACGCATAACTCTATCTCGTTTCCTGATAGCCATAGTGTAGTGCCTTATCAATTTCCCTTTAGGGGAATGTTCCCGAAGTGTTATCTCTCACGCGATTTTCGAATGAAAATGTTGCGAAAGCGTAACCCAGTTCTCAACATTATGAATCATTGCCGAACACATTCGCTTGCGTTAAGTATTGCTGCATGGCATACCAGAAAAAAAGAGGCGACAAATGATTGAAATTGAAACACGACAGTTGGCTGGTATCCCTGTCCTGCACGCCGTTCCGGCTGGTAAACGCGAGTGTTCACTCCCTTGCATTATTTTCTATCACGGGTTTACATCTTCAAGTCTGGTTTATAGCTATTTTGCCGTTGCTCTGGCTCAGGCCGGATTCCGGGTTGTCATGCCCGATGCGCCTGACCATGGTGCCCGCTTCAACGGTGATGCTCAGGAGCGAATGTTCCGCTTCTGGCATATATTGCAGCAAAACATGCAGGAGTTTACGACGTTACGTGCGGCGCTGGTGGCGGAAAATTGGCTATCAGATGAAAGACTTGCTGTTGCGGGGGCGTCGATGGGAGGCATGACGGCGTTGGGCATTATGGCCCGCCATCCCGAGGTTAAATGTGTAGCCAGCCTGATGGGTTCGGGCTATTTTACCCGTCTTGCACAAACGCTTTTTCCCCCTTTACGGGTCCAGACGCCAGAGCAGCAGGCAGAGTTCGATGCCGTTATCGCACCGCTCGCCGAATGGGACGTTACGCATCAACTACAACGCCTGGCCGACCGACCGTTGCTGTTGTGGCATGGACAGGAGGACGATGTGGTGCCCGCGGTTGAAACCTTCCGCTTACAGCAGGCGCTGATTCAGGCAGGGCTGGATAACAATTTAACCTGCCTGTGGGAAGCGGGCGTGCGCCACCGCATCACGCCAGAGGCGCTGGCTGCGACGGTAACGTTTTTTCGCCAGCACCTTTAAACGCGCATGATGCTTACGCCCTGAGCTTCAAGTTGTTGCAGAATCTCAGGGTTAGCGTTTTTGCCGGTAATGAGCATATCGATTTGATCGGCGCGACTGAACAGCATCCCCGCGCGTTCACCGACCTTACTGCTATCGACCAGCACCACCAGTTTACCCACTACGTTAAGCATCCTCTGCTCAGCCATCGCGGTTAGCATATCGGTTTTATACAGTCCGTCCGCGGTCAACCCTTTACCGCTGGTAAACATCCAGTGTCCGGCATACAGGCTATTTTCGCTGCCTTGCGGACTAAGCGTGATGGACTGGCTTTTGTTGTATTGCCCTCCCATGATGATCACGCTGTCATGCTCCTGGTCGATCAGATAGTTCGCCAGCGGCAGATAATTGGTGATGATCTGCACTGGCTTGCCGCACATTTCACGACCAAGCAGGAAGGCGGTTGATCCGCAGTTGATCACCACGCTTTCACCCGCATTTACAAGCTGGGATGCGGCCTTGGCAATGCGAACTTTTTCATCGTGGTTCTGCGCCTGATGCAGATTCATAGGTGTCCAGCGCGGACGTTGCTGGGTGATGGCTTCTGCGCCATTGCGGACTTTCTTGAGTTTGCCGCTTTCGTCGAGTTTATTGATGTCCCGGCGTGCTGTGGCTGGTGAAATCCCCAGACGCTCAATCACGTTCTCAACGGTAACAAAGCCCAACTGCGTCAGCATATCCAGCAATATTTGATGTCTTTGTGCTTCAGTCATGAGCTATTCCGATACAAATTGATTTGAAAAGATGATATTTGAAATAGCCTGGAAATACTAAAGTAAATGGGAAAAAATGCCGGAATAGCCCGGCATTTTGTAGGGGTCACAAGAAGGATTTAAACGGCAGATCCGGTTCAATCGTGAAGCAGTCATCAAAGCCGCGCGGATAGTGATATTCAAAGTTGTCTTTGTCCAGCGGCCAGGTGAACTTACCGCCCACCTGCCAGATAAACGGCTTAAAGCCATACTTCAGTCGATCTTTTTTCATCTCCCACAGTACGCGGATCTCCTGAGGGTCGGCCTGGAAGTTTGACCAGATGTCATGATGGAAAGGGATCACCACTTTCGTATTCAACGCTTCCGCCATGCGCAGCATGTCGGAGCTGGTCATTTTGTCCGTAATCCCGCGCGGATTCTCACCATAGGAGCCGAGCGCAACGTCGATCTGGTGCTCGTTGCCATGCTTTGCGTAGTAGTTAGAGTAGTGCGAGTCTCCGCTGTGGTACAGCGTACCGCCCGGTGTTTTGAACAGGTAGTTTACCGCACGGGCATCCATACCATCCGGCAGCACACCTGCCGCTTTTTGATCGGCAGGTAGCGTGATTAATGCCGTACGATCAAACGCGTCAAGCGCATGAATTTCAATATCTTTCACTTTCACCACATCGCCTGGTTTTACCACGATGCAGCGCTCTTTTGGCACACCCCAACCGATCCACAGATCCACACAGGTTTGCGGCCCGATAAATGGCACGTCATCAGCGCAGTTTTGCATGACGGCGGCCGCGACATTCACGTCGATGTGATCGTTATGATCGTGTGTCGCCAGCACCGCATCGATCTGTCGAATTGCAAACGGATCAAGAACAAACGGCGTGGTGCGCAGGTTTGGCTGCAGTTTCTTCACCCCAGCCATGCGCTGCATCTGGTGGCCAGTTTTCATTAGCGGGTTGCCGTGACTCTGTTTACCCGTTCCGCACCAGAAATCGACGCAGATGTTCGTCCCGCCTTCCGACTTCAGCCAGATGCCGGTACAGCCAAGCCACCACATAGCGAATGTGCCCGGGGCGACCTGCTCCTGTTCGATCTCTTCATTCAGCCAACTTCCCCACTCCGGGAATGTGCTCAGGATCCATGATTCACGCGTGATGCTTTTTACTTTACTCATCGCATTTACCTTTATGCTTGTTCATATTTAATCAATTTATGATTTGTTTTGATTGATATTGACATCATTTTTTCAAGAAGGCAATGCGTTGATTTTTGGTTTTCAGCGGGGAATGTGATCAAGTCACAGCGTGACAGGATGGTTTACTTGAATGTTGGATTTGTATTTTATTGTTTTAATAGAGTTTATTTTGTCGTCGATGAATTAGAAGTAAAGCCACTCTACAAGTGTGTGAATTATTTGCGTACTGCATCACATTTAATCAAATTCAATCTTGTTGTGATTACTTTTGAAAATTAGAGTGAGGGCACAACATCCTGGGCATCTGTAATGAATGTTCAGCAACTTCGTCTACTGGAGATCGTTATGGAGATCCTCTACAACATCTTTACCGTCTTTTTTAATCAGGTTATGACCAACGCGCCCTTGCTGTTGGGTATTGTGACCTGTCTTGGTTACATCCTGCTGCGTAAAAGCGTCAGCGTTATTATCAAAGGCACGATCAAAACGATTATCGGTTTTATGTTGCTGCAAGCGGGATCGGGCATTCTGACCAGCACGTTTAAACCGGTGGTGGCGAAGATGTCCGAAGTTTACGGTATCAATGGTGCGATTTCCGATACCTATGCCTCCATGATGGCAACCATCGAACGTATGGGCGATGCCTATAGTTGGGTGGGTTATGCTGTGCTGTTGGCGCTGGCGCTGAATATTTGTTACGTACTGCTACGGCGTATTACCGGCATTCGCACCATCATGCTGACCGGCCACATAATGTTCCAGCAGGCGGGCCTGATTGCCGTCTCTCTCTACATCTTCGGTTACCCGATGTGGACCACCATCATCTGCACCGCGGTGCTGGTGTCCCTCTACTGGGGCATTACCTCCAATATGATGTACAAGCCGACGCAGGAAGTGACCGACGGCTGCGGTTTCTCCATCGGTCACCAGCAGCAGTTCGCTTCATGGATTGCCTACAAAGTCGCGCCTTATCTGGGTAAGAAAGAGGAGAGTGTTGAAGATCTGAAGCTGCCGGGCTGGCTGAATATCTTCCATGACAACATCGTTTCTACCGCGATTGTTATGACCCTCTTCTTCGGCGCGATCCTGCTCTCTTTCGGTATTGATGTGGTTCAGGCGATGGCGGGTAAAACCCACTGGACGGTCTATATCCTGCAGACCGGTTTTTCGTTTGCCGTCGCTATTTTCATCATCACTCAGGGCGTTCGTATGTTCGTTGCTGAGCTTTCAGAAGCGTTCAACGGTATCTCTCAACGTCTGATCCCGGGTGCAGTGCTGGCTATCGACTGCGCGGCGATTTATAGCTTTGCGCCCAACGCGGTGGTCTGGGGCTTTATGTGGGGCACCATCGGCCAACTGATTGCGGTGGGCATCCTGGTGGGTTGCGGCTCTTCTATTCTGATTATCCCTGGCTTTATTCCGATGTTCTTCTCGAACGCGACTATCGGCGTGTTTGCTAACCACTTTGGCGGCTGGCGCGCGGCGCTCAAGATTTGCCTGGTGATGGGGATGATCGAAATCTTCGGCTGCGTCTGGGCGGTGAAGCTCACCGGGATGAGCGCCTGGATGGGCATGGCGGACTGGTCAATTCTGGCGCCGCCGATGATGCAGGGCTTTGCCTCCATCGGCATCGTGTTTATGGCCGTCATTATTCTGATTGCACTGGCTTATATGTTTTTCGCAGGACGCACCTTGCGCGCTGAGGAAGACGCAGAAAAACAACTGGCAGAACACTCTGCTTAATAAGGAGTTCCGATTATGACCGTACGTATTTTGGCTGTATGTGGCAATGGGCAGGGGAGTTCCATGATCATGAAGATGAAGGTGGATCAGTTTTTAACCCAGTCAAATATTGACCATACGGTAAACAGTTGCGCAGTAGGTGAATACAAAAGTGAACTGAGCGGCGCGGATATCATCATCGCTTCTACCCATATCGCCGGTGAGATTACCGTATCGGGCAATAAATATGTTGTTGGCGTACGCAACATGCTGTCTCCCGCCGATTTTGGACCAAAACTGCTGGAAGTGATCAACGCGCATTTCCCTCAGGACGTGAAGTAAGGAGGCGGCCTATGAAATTACGTGATTCGCTGGCAGACAATAACACCATCCTTTTACAGGCCGAGGCCAGCTCCTGGCAGGAAGCGGTAAAGCTGAGCGTGGATCTGCTGGTTAAGGCTGATGTGGTTGAACCACGCTACTACCAGGCCATCCTCGACGGAGTCGAACAGTTCGGCCCGTATTTCGTGATTGCGCCCGGCCTGGCGATGCCGCACGGCCGTCCGGAGGAAGGGGTTAAGAAAACCGGTTTTGCGCTGGTGACGCTGAAAACACCGCTGGTGTTTAACCACGAAGATAACGACCCGGTCGATATCCTGATCACCATGGCGGCAGTAGACGCCAACACACATCAGGAAGTCGGCATCATGCAGATCGTGAATCTCTTTGACGACGAAGCCAATTTCGACCGTTTACGTGCCTGCCGTACCGCGCAGGAAGTGCTGGATTTAATTGATAACGCCACTGCGGCGGCTGTTTAAAAGGATACCAAAATGTCATTACCTATGTTGCAGGTTGCGCTGGATAACCAATCAATGTCTTCCGCCTATGAAACGACGCGTCTGATTGCCGAAGAGGTCGATATCATTGAGGTGGGCACGATTCTTTGCGTGGCAGAGGGGGTGCGCGCCGTACGCGATCTGAAGGCGCTTTATCCGCATAAAATTGTGCTGGCGGATGCCAAAATCGCCGACGCGGGTAAAATCCTCTCGCGCATGTGTTTCGAAGCCAACGCTGACTGGGTTACCGTCATCTGCTGCGCGGATATCAACACCACCAGGGGGGCGCTGGAGGTGGCGAAAGAATTTAATGGCGACGTGCAGATTGAACTGACTGGTTACTGGACCTGGGAGCAGGCGCAGGAGTGGCGTGACGCGGGCATTGGGCAAGTGGTATATCACCGCAGCCGTGACGCGCAGGCGGCGGGTGTGGCGTGGGGAGAGGCAGATATCAGCGCCATCAAACGCTTGTCTGATATGGGCTTTAAGGTCACCGTCACCGGTGGCCTGGCGCTGGAGGATCTGCCGCTGTTCCAGGGGATCCCTATCCACGTCTTTATTGCCGGACGCAGCATTCGCGATGCCGCCTCTCCGGTAGACGCTGCGCGTCAGTTCAAACGTTCCATCGCCCAACTGTGGGGATAAGGAGCGACTATGCTGTCGAAACAGGTCCCGCTCGGTATCTATGAAAAAGCGCTCCCCGGCGGAGAGTGCTGGCTGGAACGCTTGCGGCTGGCGAAGGAACTGGGCTTTGATTTTGTTGAAATATCTGTTGATGAGACCGACGATCGCCTGGCGCGTCTTGACTGGCGCCGCGAGCAGCGACTGGCGCTGGTGGCCGCTATCGCCGAGACAGGGATACGCGTACCGTCCATGTGCCTGAGCGCTCATCGTCGTTTCCCGCTTGGCAGTGAAGATGATGCGGTGCGCGAACAGGGGCTGGAGATCATGCGTAAAGCCATTCAGTTTGCGCAGGATATCGGTATTCGCGTTATTCAACTGGCGGGTTACGACGTCTATTACCAGCAGGCCAATAACGAAACGCGTCGTCGGTTTCGCGATGGGCTGAAAGAGAGCGTGGAGATGGCGAGCCGCGCGCAGGTGACGCTGGCGATGGAAATCATGGATTATCCGCTGATGAATTCGATCAGCAAGGCACTGGGTTATGCCCACTATCTCAACAATCCGTGGTTCCAGTTGTATCCCGATATTGGTAATTTGTCGGCGTGGGATAACGACGTGCAGATGGAGCTGCAGGCTGGGATGGGTCATATCGTTGCCGTACACGTGAAGGATACCAAACCCGGTGTATTCAAAAATGTGCCGTTTGGTGAAGGGGTTGTTGAGTTCGAACGTTGTTTTGCGACGCTCAAACAGAGTGGGTACTGCGGACCATACCTGATTGAGATGTAGAGTGAAACGTCGGACGACCCGGCACGTGAAGTCGCGAAGGCGCGCGACTGGGTGAAGGCGCGAATGGCCAGCGCAGGTCTGGTGGAGGCGGTGTAATGCAAAAACTTAAACAGCAGGTTTTTGAGTCCAATATGGATTTGCCGCGCTACGGGCTGGTGACGTTCACCTGGGGGAACGTCAGCGCCATTGACCGCGAGCGCGGGCTGGTGGTGATTAAGCCTAGCGGCGTCGACTACCAAACGATGCAGGTAGATGACATGGTGGTTGTGGATCTGGCCGGCAACGTAGTGGAAGGGCGCTATCGTCCTTCTTCTGATACCGCCACCCATCTGGAGCTGTATCGCCGCTATTCTTCTCTCGGCGGCGTGGTGCACACCCACTCAACGCACGCGACGGCATGGGCGCAGGCGGGTCTGGCAATTCCCTCGTTCGGCACGACGCATGCGGATTACTTCTTTGGCGATATTCCCTGCACCAGGGCGTTAACTGAAGCTGAAGTTCAGGGCGAGTATGAGCTAAATACCGGCAAGGTGATTGTCGAAACGCTGGGGGAGGTGGAACCTTTGCATACGCCTGGCGTAGTGGTGTACCAACATGGCCCGTTTGCCTGGGGCAAGGATGCTCACGATGCGGTACATAACGCCGTGGTGATGGAGGAAGTGGCAAAAATGGCATGGATTGCGCGTGGTATTAATCCGGCTCTTAGCCCCATAGACAGTTATCTGATGAATAAGCATTTCATGCGTAAGCACGGTCCAAACGCCTATTACGGACAGAAGTAACGACTAAGTCCTGGAGCCCAATCATTCAGGGGATGTTATTGATCTGGCTGTGGGACTTTGTTGCAAAAAAAGCCCCCTGTGAAGGGGGCAAATTAAACTGCGGCAATGTTCTCGTTGGTTATTTCTGGTGCTAGCGGTAAATATCTGCACTGGCGTGCATATTTCCGTTACTACCGGGTTCCCTGGTGAGGATCACGTGGTAGTAGGTTGCGCCTTGCGCATCGGTCTCTTCATTCAGGGCCTGAGTGGCTTCACTTTCAGTGGCGAAGTTATGATTTATGTAAATGACGCCTAAGCTCTGCACATCATCCATATTCCTGGCCTGATGATTGTCAATTTTGATGGCTGCCGTTGCATTTGCACTAAGCAAAAGCATAGCCAGAAGGGTCAAAACACGGGCTCGCATATCTACCTCCTCGACTGCGGTCTCTGGTTGCCTCTCTCCTGTGAGTGATTAGCTTCTGATGTAATTTTAACCGTTACCGGCGCAGTCGATAGCGACCATTTCTGATGCAGTTGTTCAAAAAATTACCGCATAGCCATCTTTTCTTTTATTAACAGGCCGCTGGTGTGTACCGCTGCGGTGAAAAATACCTGTCTTTCGCGCATAAGCACTTACCAAATAGTCAATTTAATCGGGTGAGTACGCCGTTTATAGTGAGCCGGATAATTAATATAACTTTATGATAATAAGGCAAAAACTTATGGATACTTCATTCATGGATTTCAGCTACTTTGTGATTATGTTTATGGTCGCGCTGGTGGCAGGCTTTATTAACGTGGTGTCGGGCGGCGGTGGTTTTCTCTCGATTGGCGCACTGTTAATTTCTGGTTTACCCCCGGCGAATGCGCTGGCAACCAATAAAATTCAGGCACTGGGCAGCTCGCTGACCTCCGGGATTTATTTTTTACGCCGGGGGCATATCAACGTGCAGGAGCACAAGTATGTGTTTTTATCTGCCTTTATCGGTTCTGCGATGGGAACGACGCTTATCCAGTTCATTGAACCGGAGCTGCTGAAGAAACTGCTCCCGATCCTGATTATCGCGGTCGCTATCTACTTTATTTTTGCGCCAAATCTCAGCGAACCGAAAAGAAAGCAGCAGGTATCCCTGTTTCTCTTCTCATTGATTGGCGGGGGATGCATTGGTTTTTATGACGGCTTTCTCGGTGCCGGGGCTGGCTCCTTTTATACCCTCAGCTATATCCTACTGTGGGGATACAGTATCGATAAGGCGCAAATTCACTCGAATTTTATTAACCTGGCGTCCAACATCGCCTCGATTTTGTTCTTCATTTTTGGCGGTAAAATGATCTGGTCACTGGGGCTGGTGATGTTTGCCGGGCAGTCCCTCGGCGCACGTCTTGGCGCGACGGTCGTACTAACGCGCGGCAAGAAAGTTATCCGACCCATGATTGTCATTGTCTCCATTTGCATCAGCGTCAAAATGCTGCTGGATATGTATTAATGGCGACATGATAAATAATCGTACAATTACCTTGAGTTTAGTGGCAGGCGCCAGTATTATGACGCGTCAATTTTTCAGCCGACCTTTAACACGTTCCTTGCCTCCCCGGGCCTCGGCTGACCCAGACAGGAGGCTGAATAATCCGTAAGGAGCAATTCGATGCGTCATTACGAAATCGTTTTTATGGTCCATCCTGACCAGAGCGAACAGGTTCCGGGTATGATCGAACGCTACACTGCTGCCATCACTGGTGCAGAAGGCACGATCCACCGTCTGGAAGACTGGGGCCGCCGTCAGCTGGCTTACCCGATCAACAAACTGCACAAAGCTCACTACGTTCTGCTGAACGTTGAAGCGCCGCAGGAAGTGATCGATGAGCTGGAAACTACCTTCCGCTTCAACGATGCCGTTATCCGCAGCATGGTTATGCGTACTAAACACGCTGTTACCGAAGCATCTCCGATGGTTAAAGCGAAAGACGAGCGTCGTGAACGTCGCGATGATTTCGCTAACGAAACCGCAGATGATGCTGAAGCTGGGGATTCTGAAGAGTAATTTCTGATGACCAACCGTCTGGCGTTGTCCGGCACCGTGTGCAGGGCTCCCCTTCGAAAGGTCAGTCCATCAGGAATTCCTCATTGCCAGTTCGTGCTTGAGCATCGTTCTGTGCAGGAGGAAGCCGGGTTTCACCGGCAGGCGTGGTGCCAAATGCCCGTTATTATTAGCGGACACGAAAACCAGGCCATTACTCACAGTATAACGGTCGGTAGCGCAGTGACCGTTCAGGGGTTCATCTCTTGCCACAAGGCAAAGAACGGCCTGAGCAAAATGGTTCTGCATGCCGAGCAGATTGAATTGATAGATTCTGGAGACTAGCCATATGGCACGTTATTTCCGTCGTCGCAAGTTCTGCCGTTTCACCGCGGAAGGCGTTCAAGAGATCGACTATAAAGATATCGCTACGCTGAAAAACTACATCACCGAAAGCGGTAAGATTGTCCCAAGCCGTATCACCGGTACCCGTGCAAAATACCAGCGTCAGCTGGCTCGCGCTATCAAACGCGCTCGCTACCTGTCCCTGCTGCCGTACACTGATCGTCATCAGTAATCGGTCACGGTCCATTAATACGACTTTGAGAGGATAAGGTAATGCAAGTTATTCTGCTTGATAAAGTAGCAAACCTGGGTAGCCTGGGTGATCAGGTTAACGTTAAAGCGGGCTATGCTCGTAACTTCCTGGTACCACAGGGTAAAGCTGTTCCTGCTACCAAGAAAAACGTTGAATTTTTCGAAGCGCGTCGCGCTGAGCTGGAAGCTAAACTGGCTGACGTTCTGTCTGCTGCTGAAGCTCGTGCTGAGAAAATCAACGCACTGGAAACCGTAACCATCGCGTCTAAAGCTGGCGACGAAGGTAAACTGTTCGGTTCCATCGGTACTCGCGACATCGCTGACGCTGTAACTGCAGCTGGCGTTGAAGTAGCTAAGAGCGAAGTTCGTCTGCCGAACGGCGTTCTGCGTACCACTGGTGAGCACGAAGTGAGCTTCCAGGTTCACAGCGAAGTGTTTGCTAAGCTGACTGTAAACGTAGTTGCAGAATAAGTTTTTATTCTGATTACCGCGTAAAAGCGCCGGCCTTGTGTCGGCGTTTTGCTTTTCTGTTCCCTCCGCTTTTCGCTCTGGCTATTCTTTATCCTTTTCGGGATAATCATAAAAATAAAACATTATTTCAAAGTGGTGATGGAATGGAACCAACGCACCAACCTCTGTTTGCGCGTAAAAATGTTGTCTACCTGAGCGCAGCGTTCTGCTGTCTGCTGTGGGGGAGCGCCTATCCGGCGATCAAAAGCGGATATGAGATCTTCCAGATTGCCACGGATGACATTCCTTCAAAAATTGTCTTTGCCGGCTATCGCTTCCTGTTTGCTGGATTATTGCTGCTATTGCTGGCGGTGGCGCAGCGTAAACCGATTGGCCGGTTAAGCCCGCGTCAGTACGGTCAGCTCACGCTGTTGGGACTGACGCAAACCTCGCTGCAATACATTTTCTTCTATATTGGCCTGGCGTTCACGACGGGGGTCAAAGGGTCGATCATGAACGCGACCGGCACCTTCTTCAGCGTGCTGCTGGCCCATTTTATCTATCAGAACGACAAGCTGAGCTACAACAAAGTGCTGGGCTGTATCCTGGGTTTTACCGGCGTAATGGTGGTGAACTTTAGCAGCGGACTGGATTTTAACTTCAGCCTGTTAGGGGACGGTTCAGTGGTGATGGCGGCCTTTATTCTTTCTGCCGCCACGTTATACGGTAAACGCATTTCTCAGACGGTAGACCCGACGGTAATGACAGGATATCAGTTGGGTGTCGGCGGTCTGGCGCTGGTTATCGGCGGCTACGCTTTTGGTGGCACGCTGACCGTACACGGCGCGTCTTCAGTGGCGATTCTGGGCTACCTGACGTTACTCTCTTCGGTCGCTTTTGCGTTGTGGAGTATTCTGCTCAAGCATAACCGCGTGGGGATGATTGCGCCGTTTAACTTCCTGATCCCGGTTTCGGGGGCGGTTCTGTCGGCGATATTCCTCGGCGAAAACATTCTCGAATGGAAATATGCGCTGGCGCTGGTGCTGGTCTGTTCCGGGATCTGGTGGGTGAACAAGGTGAAGCGCTGACGCTTCACCTTGATGTCTGATGCGCTGTGTTTATCAGGTCTACAGGTGTGCCGGTTAACGGGCGCGAATAAAACTGCCGTTAGGTTGTCGAGTAAACAGTACCTGCTGACCATTACCGGTATCAATGGTTAATCCCGTTACCACGCCGTTGGCATTCTGCCTGATTTGTACCATCTGGCCGTCTTTCAGGTTGCTCAGCGGTTTTCCGGCACCTTCAACCTGCGCCATTGCGTATACATCGGTTGGCGGGAGGTTATGGTCACGGAATACCTGCGCCAGCGTTTTGCCCGAGTCTACGCGATAGGAGCGCCACTGCTGCTCAATTCCACTATCCTGTTGGAAAGGTTGCGTCTGCGGCTGAGATTGCTGAGCCTGCGGCTGCGCGTCTGGTTCTCCTTCCTGGATTGGCTCTGGGGCAAGCGGAGCGACCTGGCCCGGATCGTTTTGCGGGGCGACCAACTGTGCCTGCAGTTGAGCTTCTGTCGGCGGCTGCGACTGTGACTGTAAATCCAGCTGGGCAGTACGCGTAACCACAGGGGCATCGCTGGTGTCACTGGAGGGCAGCAGGAAGCCTATCACCAGCACGATAGCAGCAATTATAATGCCGCGTCGGTGCATAGGCGGTAGCGGATCCATAATGCGAAAATTGTCCGGTGCATGCCAGATTTTCGCCAGGGTTGGTTTTAATTCAAAGCGCCCGGGCATGGCTTTCCTCCTGCTCCGCGTCTCGTTCCTCGATCATAGAGTATAGATGGCTAATGCTATGATGTTCGTCATATTACCCGCTTTCGTGACGTCAACGCGGGGTATTCCTATTGTTTATGTTTCCTCGCGATTTGTCATCTGTTCCCGAGACAAAGTTTTACCGGATGCGGCATGGCTGATATGCTGCCCGCTACTTTACATCCGATGAAAGGAAATATGATGGCTAACCCGACTTTTGACACTATCGAAGCGCAAGCAAGCTACGGCATTGGTTTGCAGGTAGGACAACAGCTGAGTGAATCCGGACTGGAAGGACTGTTGCCTGAAGCGCTGGTAGCGGGTATCGCTGACGCGCTGGAAGGTAAGCACCCGGCAGTGCCGGTTGATGTTGTGCATCGCGCACTGCGTGAAATCCACGAACGCGCTGATGCAGTACGTCGCGAGCGTTTCCAGGCTATGGCGGCTGATGGCGTCAAATATCTGGAAGAAAACCGTGAGAAAGACGGTGTGAACAGCACTGAATCCGGTTTGCAGTTCCGTGTTCTGACTCAGGGCGAAGGTGCTATTCCAGCGCGTACTGACCGCGTTCGCGTGCACTACACCGGTAAACTGATCGACGGTACCGTGTTTGACAGCTCTGTCGCACGCGGCGAACCGGCTGAATTCCCGGTTAACGGCGTGATCCCAGGCTGGATTGAAGCGCTGACCCTGATGCCGGTAGGTTCCAAATGGGAACTGACTATTCCTCAGGAACTGGCTTACGGCGAGCGTGGCGCTGGCGCGTCCATTCCTCCGTTCAGCACGCTGGTGTTCGACGTTGAGCTGCTTGAGATCCTGTAAGCAGTGACTTCTGTTCCCTCCGAGGCCGGGGGGAACAAAAAAATAGCGTGAAAAGCTATAGTTACGTGGTTGTCGATATTTTATTTTGCAAATGCCTCGTTAGCGTGTATTTTTGTGAGCTGATTCGCGCTATCAGAGTGATATGACACTCACTTTAAACATTAAATTAACATTATATCTAAATCTTAGTATTCATCCCGCCAATTCTTACCTAATATCGATGAGTCCTGATAATCAGGAACGTCGTATCATAGACACACTAAAGGCCGTAGAGCCTGAACAACACAGACAGGTACAGGAAGAAAAAACATGGTAGATCAGGTAAAAGTCGACGCCGCTGAAGAGGCTTCGTCTGAACAGTCGCTACGGCGCAATCTCACAAACCGTCATATTCAACTTATTGCCATTGGTGGTGCTATTGGTACCGGCCTGTTTATGGGCTCTGGTAAAACCATCAGCCTCGCCGGACCGTCGATCATCTTTGTGTATATGATCATCGGTTTTATGCTGTTTTTCGTGATGCGTGCAATGGGTGAATTGCTGCTCTCGAATCTGGAGTACAAATCTTTTAGTGATTTCGCCTCTGATCTGCTCGGGCCATGGGCCGGGTATTTTACCGGCTGGACTTACTGGTTCTGCTGGGTTGTTACCGGGATGGCAGACGTTGTCGCCATTACGGCGTATGCGCAATTCTGGTTCCCCGAACTTTCAGACTGGGTCGCCTCACTGGCGGTGATCGTGCTGCTGCTGAGCCTCAACCTTGCCACTGTAAAAATGTTCGGTGAGATGGAGTTCTGGTTTGCGATGATCAAAATCGTCGCCATCATCGGCCTGATTGTCGTTGGTCTGGTGATGGTGCTGACGCACTTCCAGTCGCCAACCGGCGTTCAGGCATCGTTCACGCATCTGTGGAATGACGGTGGCTGGTTCCCGAAAGGTCTGAGCGGCTTCTTTGCTGGCTTCCAGATAGCCGTGTTCGCGTTTGTGGGGATTGAGCTGGTGGGAACGACCGCTGCAGAAACCAAGGACCCGGAGAAATCTCTGCCGCGCGCCATTAACTCGATTCCGATCCGTATCATCATGTTCTACGTTTTTGCGCTGATCGTGATTATGTCTGTAACACCGTGGAGCTCGGTAGTGCCAACCAAGAGCCCATTCGTTGAACTGTTTGTGCTGGTCGGTCTGCCTGCCGCGGCGAGCCTGATCAACTTTGTGGTGCTGACTTCAGCTGCCTCTTCCGCAAATAGTGGCGTGTTCTCTACCAGCCGTATGCTGTTCGGCCTGGCACAGGAAGGCGTAGCGCCTAAAGCGTTTGCCAAACTGTCTAAACGCGCAGTTCCGGCGAAAGGTTTAACCTTCTCCTGTATCTGTCTGCTGGGCGGCGTGGTGATGCTTTACGTGAACCCGAGCGTGATTGGCGCGTTCACCATGATCACCACCGTGTCGGCGATTCTGTTCATGTTCGTCTGGACCATCATTCTTTGCTCGTACCTGGTGTACCGCAAGCAGCGTCCGCACCTGCATGAAAAATCAATCTACAAGATGCCGCTAGGCAAGCTGATGTGCTGGGTATGTATGGCGTTCTTCGTCTTCGTACTGGTACTGCTGACGCTGGAAGATGATACCCGCCAGGCGCTGATCGTGACGCCGCTGTGGTTCATCGCGCTGGGTCTGGGTTGGTTGTTTATCGGTAAGAAACGTATGGCAGGTATGCGTTAATTTTAGTGCCCGGTAGCGCGATGCTTACCGGGCCTGAATTCCGTAGGCCGGATACGCGTTAGCGCTATCCGGCGATATCTTTACTCCCCGGCGAGAGCTCGCGGGAACAACACATTATTTTCCAGACTGATGTGTTCCATCAAGTCGTCGATCATCTCGTTAATGCCGTTATACATGGCTTTCCAGGTGGTGCAGGCTTCTGGCGGCGGCGTCACGTTATGGGTGATGTGTTTGATCACTTCGACCAGTTCACCGGCATCGTCATGTTCGCTTTCCATCACGCTGATTGGTCCCATCGCCTGGCTACCCATGCCCTGTTTGATCATCGGGAACAGGATCTGCTCTTCTTTCATCATATGGCTGGACAGCTCTTCATGCAGCATGGTCAGGTTTTTCGCCAGACCGCGTGGTACGTTCGGTTTATCTGCGTGAACGCGTTCAACTTTCGTGGCCTGCAGAATCAGTTCCGGCAGCTGTTCGCGGTGTCTGTCGTGATAACGCACGATGATATGATCGATGATTTCAGCCAGTGCCACGGTACGCCAGTCTTTCTCCAGCGGCTGTTCAGCCAACTGCGCGAGCTGTGCCTCAATAACGTCTAAATCCAGCTCTTTACGCGCAGCAGCGCGTGCCAGCGTTTGCTTACCGCCGCAGCAGTAATCCATATCGTATTTACGAAACAGGGCCGAAGCGCGAGGAATAGAGAGCGCCAGTTCACCTAAAGGTTGATCGCGATAAGACATTGCCGTTACCTCATTCTTAATAATATAAGATGTATTTTAAATGCAACTTATGGCGAAGGATATAACCCTTTCGGGGTGGAGTGTTTTGTGAGGAATGTCACGAAAATTTCTTGTTTCGTTAAGGTGCTGAATCTTATTAGAAAGGAGAGGGATGGCGAAAAAAGCCGCGCGACAGGATTAAATAAGCGCACGCCGCTGCCGATAGTTAGACCTCAGACAATACCTGCATAATAAAAGGCTACAGATGTTTAAACGAATCAAAGTGATAACCCTACTTATCACCGTGTTACTCGCCCTGGGCGCGATGCAGCTCATCTCCGCGGGCGTCTTTATTGGCGCGCTCAATAACGATAAGCAAAACTTTAACGTCTCTCAGCTTTCCAGCCAGAACGTGGCCGAGTTTACCGATGCGTGGATTAGCCTGAACCAGGCTCGCGTCACGCTCAACCGGGGCATGTTGCGTTTACAGGGAACGATGGCCAGCGAGATTAACGGCGGTCAGTTGAAGGAACTGGTGAACACGGCAAATCGCCTGTTGGCCGAATCGAAAGAGCATTACGATAAATACTACGCCCTGCCGGAAACGCCGGGGCTTGATGAACATCTGGCCGATCGACTGGAAGAGCAGTACGGCATCTATTCTGCGACGCTGGCTAAAATGAACGCGCTGTTGGCTGAAGGTAAGCTGGAAGAGATGTTCAAGCAGAATGCCGAGCAAAAGCAAACGGCCATGCAGGAAGTTTATCGGGAATGGCGTAGCGCGCAAACGGCGCTGGCCACTGCCGGGGTGCAGGACAATGAGAGTGATTACCAGAAGATAATCTGGCTGCTGTCCGCCGTGATGCTGATTGTCGTCACCGTGATTATCGCCAGCTGGCTGGCGATGCAGCGAGTGCTGCTCAAGCCTCTCCACGAAGTGATGGGGCATATTCGCCACATTGCTGCGGGTGATTTGACGCACAGCATCAACGCCGATGGCAGCAATGAGATGGCGCTGCTGGCAGTCAACGTTCGCGACATGCAGCAGGCGCTGGCGAACACAGTCAGCGTGGTGCGTGACGGGGCTGACACCATCTATACCGGCGCAGGTGAAATTGCCGCCGGCAGTAACGATCTCTCTTCACGTACCGAGCAGCAGGCCGCCTCTCTGGAAGAGACTGCTGCCAGCATGGAACAACTCACCGCTACCGTGAAGCAGAACGCGGATAACGCGCGTCAGGCGACCAGTCTGGCAAAAAATGCCTCACAGACGGCGCAGAAAGGCGGAACCGTGGTTGATGGCGTAGTGCGTACGATGGATGAAATTGCCACCAGTTCCAGCAAAATCGCGCAAATTACCAATGTTATCGACGGCATTGCCTTCCAGACCAATATTCTGGCGCTGAACGCGGCAGTAGAAGCGGCGCGTGCGGGCGAGCAGGGGCGCGGGTTTGCCGTGGTCGCTGGCGAGGTCCGTACACTGGCACAGCGTAGCGCTCAGGCGACGAAAGAGATTAAGGCACTGATTGATGACTCGGGGAATCGGGTGAATGCCGGTACGGCGCTGGTGCATGAAGCGGGTGAAACGATGGCGGAAATTGTGAGCGCCGTGACCCGTGTGACCGACATCATGGGCGAGATAGCCTCGGCTTCTGATGAACAGAGCCGGGGTATCGATCAGGTAGGTCAGGCGGTTGCCGAGATGGATCGCGTGACGCAGCAAAACGCCTCGCTGGTGGAGGAGTCCGCTTCCGCCGCCGCCGCGCTCGAAGAGCAGGCAGCACGACTGAATCAGACCGTAGCGGTGTTTAAAGTTTAACGTCTACTCCGGCCTACAAAATAATATCTTGTAGGTCGGATTAGCGCAGCGCCGTCTGGGCCATTATGATTGTGGAACCACGACGACGCTTGGTTTCTGTGGTTTGGCTCTGACGGCTATCACCACCCCAACAATCAGCAGCGCAATGCCGCTTACCGTCAGCAGCGGCGGAAATTCCTGGCGCAGGATAAAGGTGTACACCAGGCCAGCCAGCGTTTCGAAGACAATCAGCGGGCCGAGGATCACCGTCGGCAATTTTTGGCTGGCGACGTTCCAGCACAGTGCGCCAACCCACGAACACAATACCGCAATCGCTGTCATCAGGCCGATAAACACGCCCGGACGTGGGCCGAAGGGCAGGGCAAAGTCCGGCGTTTGCCCGTTCAGCCACAGGCAGGCTGCAATATAACCGAGCAGAGAAACAGGCAACGTTACCAGTGCCTGGGCCGTCGCCCACATCATCGGGTGCTTATCTGGATTCTCGCGCAGCCAGCGGGCATTACGCAGCGCATACCACGCCCAACACACTACCGAGATCAGCGCCAGCGCGATTCCAGAACCATAACGCCAGCCGCTAAAGTCGGGTAAGCCTTGATTCAGCTCCGAGATATTCACGCACAGCAGACCGATACCAATCAGCACCAGCGCAGGCGACAGACGCCACCATGATAATTTGCCGTCGCGCTGGCTGTAGAGCAGGTTAGCGAAGACCGGGATCACAACCGGCAATGTACCAATAATCATCGTTGAAACCGGCGCGCCAGTGCGCTGGATGGCGCTTGCCAGGCAAACGTAATAAATCAGATTACCCATCATCGTTAGCGCCAGCGCAGTGACCCAGTCTTTGCGCGTCAACTGACGCAAGCGCACACGCCCCAGCCAGGCAATCGGCAATGCTATTAGCCCCAGCGCCAGATAGCGCCCCATCGACTGCAATACCGCCGGATATTCCGGTACGATCAGCGGCCCAACAAAAATTAATCCCCACATTAGCCCAGCCAGCAGGGCATACAACACGCCGCTAATCATTTTTGACATCCACATCGCTTAACAATAAGTCGAGTGTAGGCAGGAAAAATGCAGCCGTATTGTATGAGATTGCTGTTCAACGCCGGACGACTTGTTTCTGATAACGTACCGGTGTAATACCGTAGCGATGGGTAAACGCGCGGGTGAGATGCGACTGGTCGGTGAGGCCGGTTGCGGCAGCGACCTCCGCGGCGGGCATTCCGTGAGTGAGAAAACCTTTGGCTCGCCACAGGCGGATCGCCATCAGCATCTGGTGCGGCGTGACGTGGAAATGAGATTTAAACTGGCGCTGAAAATGCCAGGGGCTCAGCGCTGCAACCCGCGCCAGTTCGTCGAGCGTGACCGGGTGCATATAATTATCGTGCAAATACTCGCGTACCTGTTCAAAGCGATGCGCTCCCTCCGGTAATACCGGCGCATGGCGGGCCAGCGGCTGGAACGTGTCGATCAGATCGAGTAATAACCCTTTTTGCGCCAGCGGATCCTCAGTGTTCCACAGGCCATGGATCAGCGAGCAGATCTGGCGCGAGCGTAGCGGATCGTGACGCGTTACGTCATGAAACCACCAGTGGCGGATCCCGGTGACTTCTTCCAGAAGATCGGGCTCAAGATAGATCATCCGATAGCGCCAGCCGTCGGCGGTTTCCGCTTCGCCGGTATGTAGCTCATCGGGATTCATGGTGACGACGGAATGGGCGGGGGCCACGTACTGCGTGCCGCGATAGCGAAAACGTTCGGCTCCGGCTTCTATCGCGCCAATACCAAACGCTTCATGGGTGTGGGGTTCAAAGGCGTAACGCGAGATGTGCGCATGATACAGCTCAACGCCCGGCACCTGTGCCAGATGGCGAAAGCGGGCGCTGTCTTTCTCATCAATAAACTGCTCAGGTACACCTTGCACGTATTCTCTCCCCACGCATCATCATGTCATTATCAGAGAGGATGCGCGGGGATGCCACCACAATTAACTAATTTTTAACACTTACACGATGCCTTTGACGCTGTCTGCCAGCGACGTGGTTGGACGACCAATCAGTTTGCTCAGCGTATGGCTGTCGTCGAAGAGGCCACCTTTAGAGGCACCAACGTCTGAGTCAGCCAGCATGTCCGCCAGTCCGGCAGGCAGACCAACACCTTTCAGCGCGGCCGCAAAATCAGCTTCGCTCAGGTTTTGATACACCACTTTTTTACCGCTCTGTTTTGCCAGTTCGGCCGCCAGTTGGCTCAGGGTCCAGCCTGCGTCGCCCGCCAGTTCATAGATTTTACCGGCATGACCGTCTTCACTGATGACGCGCGCGGCGGCGGCGGCATAGTCGGCACGGGTCGCCGAGGCGATTTTGCCTTCTCCCGCCGCCCCAATAAACACGCCGTGTTCCAGCGCGGCTGGTGCGCTGGCGAGATAGTTTTCGGTGTACCAACCGTTACGCAGCAGCGCGTACGCGATACCGGATTCAGCCAGCATCTTCTCGGTTGCGACATGCTCATCAGCCAGCCCCAGCGGGGAGCGATCGGCGTGCAGCAGGCTGGTGTAGGCGATAAATTTCACGTGGGCCGCTTTCGCCGCGTTAATCACGTTGCGATGCTGCGGGGCACGTTGTCCCACTTCGCTGGAGGAGATTAGCAGTAACTTGTCTATCCCCTGTAAGGCCGTGGTAAAGGCAGCTTCATCACTGTAATCCGCCTGACGAACGGTAATGCCCTGCTGGCTAAGCGCCGTCGCTTTAGCAGGATTACGCACAATAGCCACAATCTGGCTGGCAGGAACGGTTTTCAGTAGCGTTTCAATAACGTGTTGGCCCAGTTGGCCAGTGGCACCAGTAATCGCGATCATAGGATAACTCCTTTGGTATTGGTCTTGTGTTTAATCACATTAACACCTAAACTTACTTTTAGTAAGTACGTACAAAAAGGTTAGTATGAAAATGACAGCTTTGACGCTCTCCCAGCAATTACGTGATGGCAACTTGTTTGCCGAGCAGTGTCCCTCCCGCGAGGTGTTAAAACACGTCACCAGCCGCTGGGGTGTATTGATTCTGGTGGCGCTGCGCGACGGTACGCACCGTTTCAGCGATTTGCGTCGTAAGATGGGCGGCGTCAGTGAAAAAATGCTGGCGCAATCCCTGCAGGCGTTAGAACAGGACGGGTTTATCAATCGGGTGTCATATCCAGTGGTACCGCCGCATGTGGAGTATAGCCTGACACCGTTGGGTGAGCAGGTGAGCGAAAAAGTCGCAGCGCTGGCGGACTGGATAGAGGTGAATTTGCCGCAGGTTTTGGCAAATCATACCGTTAAGAACGAAGACGTCCCGGCATCGACGTAAACGACCTGGTCGGGCTTGCCGGATGGCGCAGCGCCACCCGGCGTGGTCTTACTTACTCAAATCCAACTGATAAATGGCGAAGCCGATGTCATCGGTAGCGACTTTCTTCAGTGGATACTGGCCTTTCTCTTTGATAAACGCAGCGGCTTTATCAGACGGTGATGTTTCAAAGCGAATATCCAGTTGTGTCTCGCTGTGAATCGGCGCCAAACGCCAGTTGTTATCTGCCGCCGGATGAATTTCGCCTGCGCTCTTTGTCTGGGAACCTATCCATGCTGCCAGCACCGAGCGGTTTTCATCTGGTGATGCAAACGCGATGTGGCTGTCGCCGGTCCCGGCAAACTTACCGCCGTAGGCGCGGTAGTTGTTGGTCGCGACGAGGAAGGTTGCGTTCGGATCGATCGGTTTGCCGTTAAAGGTCAGATTTTTAATACGCTCCGCTTGCGGGTTAATCGTCTGGCATTCACCGTCATAGCGAGCGGGTTGTGAAACATCAATCTGATAATTCACGCCGTCAATCACGTCGAAGTTATAGGTACGGAAGCCATCCCAGTTAATTAACGACTGTGGTTTGCTGCTGTGGATATCAATCTGATTAAACTGCCCGGCGGAACATTCCAGCCACTCTTTCACCTCTTTACCGCTGGCTTTCACCACGACCAGGGTATTGGGATAGAGATACAAATCAGCGGCGTTACGGAAGGTAAGCTGACCTTTTTCGACTTCGACAAAGCTGGCCGGATCGTTCTTGCGTCCACCGACTTTAAACGGCGCAGCGGCGGAAAGTACCGGTAGTTTTGCCAGGTCCGGATCGCCCTGGATAAAATGTTCCACATAGGCTTTCTGCGCGTTATTCACCACCTGCACGGTCGGGTCGTCCTGAACCAGCGCCAGATAGCTGTACATGTTGTCGGCAGATTTACCGATTGGCTTGCTGACAAATTCACGCGTGGCATCGTGATCGGCTTTTAGGATCTCAACGATTTTTTGGTCTTCGCCAGCCAGTGATTTTTTGGCCGCGGCGTCATAAATCGGGCGCGCCTGCGCTTTCCCCTGCGTAACCTGCCATTTACCGCTGTCGTTATTCAGCACTAAATCCACCACCCCCAGGTGATCGCCCCACATGCCCGGCATCACCGCAGGAACGCCATTGAGCGTGCCTGTTGTGATATCTGCGCCTTTGATGTTGGCAAAGTCTTTCCCCGGGAAAACGGCGTGAGCGTGACCAAACATAATGGCATCCACGCCCGGAACTTCACTGAGGTAGTAAACGGAGTTTTCCGCCATCGCCTGGTATGGGTCGGCAGAAAGCCCGGAGTGAGCAACCACCACCACGACATCGGCACCTTTGGCTCGCATTTCCGGCACGTATTTACGAGCGGTTTCCGTAATGTCATTCACCGTCACTTTGCCGCTGAGGTTGGCTTTATCCCAGGTCATGATCTGCGGCGGCACAAAACCGATATAGCCAATTTTCAGCGTCTGCTTGTTTCCTTCCTGATCGACAACCTCAGTCTCTTTGATCAGATAAGGAGTAAACAGCGGCTTTTTGGTCTTAACGTCGATGATATTGGCGTTAACGTAAGGGAACTTCGCCCCGGCTAGCGCGTTGTGCAGATACTCAAGACCGTAGTTAAATTCATGGTTGCCAAGGTTACCCACTGCGTAATCCAGCGTATTCAGTGCCTTATATACCGGATGCGTTTCGCCCGCTTTCAGCCCCTTGGCCGCCATATAATCCCCGAGCGGGCTGCCCTGAATCAGATCACCGTTATCAACCAGCACGCTGTTTTTGACTTCACCACGTGCTGCGTTGATCAGGCTTGCCGTACGAACCAGGCCAAATTTTTCAGTCGGCGTATCTTTGTAATAATCGAAATCCATCATATTGCTATGTAAATCAGTGGTTTCCATTATGCGCAGATCGACGGTCGCGGCATTGACGCTGGCTGCAATCAGCGTGGCCAGAAACGTTGCACTAAACTTAATCATCAGGGGCATCCTTTTAAGATCTAAGCCACAAAAGAAAATGTATATAAATCTTCTTGCTTACAGAACTGTGAATCATGACATGAATATAGCGTTTAAAACCGCAGACGCTATCACAGTTGGCGGATCCTTTGGCGATCGGGTATAAGTAAAACAACGAGTTAACACCACGACAGAAACGAGGTGGAGAATGTTAGAACATGTATGCCAGCTTGCACGGAATGCGGGCGATGCCATTATGCAGGTCTACGATGGAATCAAACCGATGGAGATTACCAGCAAGCAGGACGATTCTCCGGTCACGGCGGCGGATATCGCCGCGCATACGGTGATCCTCGAAGGATTACTGGCGCTGACGCCGGATATTCCGGTCCTGTCTGAAGAAGCGCCTCCTGGCTGGGATGTTCGCCAGCACTGGCAGCGCTACTGGCTGGTAGACCCGCTGGACGGTACCAAAGAGTTCATTAAGCGTAACGGTGAATTCACCGTCAATATTGCGCTTATCGAGCAAGGAAAGCCGGTACTGGGCGTGGTTTACGCGCCGGTGATGAAAGTGATGTACAGCGCGGCAGAAGGTAAAGCGTGGAAAGAAGAGTGCGGCGTGCGCAAACAAATCCATGTTCGTGACGCGCGTCCGCCGTTGGTGGTGATTAGCCGCTCGCATGCTGACAATGAGTTAAAAGAGTATCTGCAACAGTTGGGTGAGCACCAGACCACGTCGATTGGCTCATCGCTGAAGTTCTGCCTGGTGGCGGAAGGGCAGGCACAGCTGTACCCACGTTTTGGGCCAACTAACGTATGGGACACTGCTGCTGGCCACGCCGTTGCCGCCGCAGCCGGGGCGCACGTTCACGACTGGCAGGGGAAATCTCTGGATTACACCCCACGTGAATCATTCCTCAACCCCGGCTTCCGCGTCGCTATTTACTGAGTAATTTGTGCAGCAGGGCAATAACCTGCTGCACCTCTTCCTGCGTCAACGCACCATCTTTTGCCCACTGAACGCGTCCGTCCTTATCAAGTACGGCGATAGCGGAGCTCTCTTCATCCAGTTGCCAGGCTTTACGCGCAATGCCATTGCTGTCGACAATAAATTGTGACCACGGGTAGAGCTTCTTATTGCTCTCCAGACTGCTGCGCACAAACATACCGGAGCCAGGAATGGCGTCATCGGTGTTGACGATCGTGGTGGTCTGGTATTTGTCGTGCGGCAGGCTGGCCGCTTTGATTGCCTCGATCAGCGTAGCATTTTTCTCTTTGGCGGAGGTGCGTCCGGCAATGTGTTGCACAATTCGCACTTTCCCTGGCAGCTGCGCGCTATTCCAGCTTTTGTAGCTAAACTTATCGTTATCGAGAATCAGTTCGCCGCGATCGGCGATCCCCACCGGCGGTACGCGCTGGTTGGTCTCAAACGAATGCGCACCGGCAATCATCGGCAGCAGCAGGCACGACAGCGCCAGCAGTTTTTGTAAGGTCATAGGTTTTCCTTCTTTCTTTATTTTGCAGGTGATCCGACCACTTGGGTCTGGAATTTAATCATATGTGCGATTGATGCTTTTTCCCGCAAGCGCGATGCCAGTTTGCGGACGGGCGCACAAATCCTGCGAAAAATGAAGGCTTATACTGAAGACAGCGAAGCGTTGAAAAGATAATTCTGAATATTTGTAACCTGAAGGTAAATAAACTTATACACGCTGGAAACATGAGCGAGATAGTCTATAGTCATAGGGCATTAAAATTTGCGCCTGAGGATTGTCGGACCGATTGTGGTACCGCAAAGGCGTAATGCTCAGCAGGAGACAACAATGAAAATTTTCCAACGATACAACCCGCTGCAGGTGGCGAAGTACGTGAAGATCCTGTTTCGTGGACGGTTATATATCAAGGATGTAGGCGCTTTTGAATTTGATAAGGGTAAGATTCTTATCCCAAAAGTGAAGGACAAACTGCATTTTTCCGTGATGTCCGAAGTTAACCGTCAGGTCTTGCGTCTGCAAACTGAGATGGCTTGATCAAAGTGCTATGCGGTAGTTAAAAAAACGGCTCCTGGATGGGAGCCGTTGATGTTTCTGCAGGACGTTAAGACGCCTTTGCCTCTTCTTTTGCATCCGGCAGTTTCGGTACCAGTACGGTAGGTTTACTGTCCAGACGCGTCACCAGCAGCTGATCGATCTTGTAGTTATCGATATCCACCACTTCAAATTTGTAGCCTGAATACTTCACCGAGTCGGTGCGTTTCGGGATTTTACGCAGCATGAACATCATAAAGCCGCCGATGGTTTCATAGTTGCCGGACTGCGGGAACTCATCGATATCCAGGACGCGCATAACGTCATCAATCGGCGTACCGCCATCGACTAACCATGAGTTTTCATCGCGCGCCACGATCTGCTCTTCCAGACCCTGACCGACTAAATCGCCCATCAGCGTAGTCATAACGTCGTTGAGCGTGATAATCCCCACCACCAGCGCGTACTCGTTCATGATGACGGCAAAGTCTTCGCCTGCGGTTTTGAAGCTTTCCAGCGCTTCAGAGAGCGTCAGCGTATCCGGCACAATCAGCGTATTGCGGATCTGTACGCCACTGTTCAACGCCATGCTTTGGTTCGCCAGTACGCGGTTGAGGAGATCCTTTGAATCGACATAGCCAATGATGTGGTCGATATCTTCGTTACACACCAGGAATTTGGAGTGTGGATGTTCCGCCACCTTGTTCTTCAGGCTTTGCTCATCTTCGTGGAGATCGAACCAGATAATATTCTCGCGCGAGGTCATGGAAGACGGTACGGTACGGGATTCCAGTTCGAACACATTTTCAATCAGCTCATGTTCCTGCTTACGCAGAACCCCTGCCAACGCACCCGCTTCGACCACGGCGTAAATATCGTCCGAGGTGATGTCGTCTTTACGCACCATCGGGATCTTAAACAGACGGAAGATGTTATTTGCCAGACCGTTAAAGAACCACACCAGCGGGCGGAAGACGAGCAGGCAGAAGCGCATCGGGTTGATGATACGCAAAGCCACAGCTTCTGGCGCAATCATACCGATGCGTTTCGGAGTTAAATCCGCGAACAGGATGAACAGGCCAGTAACCAGCGAGAACGACAGAATAAAGCTTAACTGTTCGGACAGCTCTGGAGTGAAGTACTTCGAGAAAAGGCTGTAAAACGCCGGGGAGAATGCCGCATCACCGACAATACCACCGAGAATAGCGACCGCGTTAAGGCCAATTTGCACGACGGTAAAAAACATGCCGGGGTTTTCCTGCATCTTCAAAACACGTTGTGCGTTTACGTTGCCTTCATCGGCAAGCAGTTTAAGTTTTATTTTGCGTGATGCAGCAAGCGAGATCTCGGATATCGAGAAAAACGCACTCACGGCGATCAGGCAGAGAATGACTAAAATACTGTTTAACATATCTTATCCGACCGTTAAGGCCAGATCCTCGGAAGGGATAAATTGATAAATCCGTGTGAAATACACATTGAAAACCGGTCCGAAGGGAGTGGACCGGCAATTTCAGGAGCTAGTATAGCGTAAGGTACTGTAAAGCCGCCAGAGGGTGGCGATTATCCTTGTGGCGGTAGACAAACGCCAATCCCGCCAATGCCGCAGTACCCATAAGGATTTTTATGCAGATACTGCTGGTGGTCGTCCTCGGCATAGTAAAACGGGGTTGCGGTAGTGATTTCCGTTGTAATGGTGCGCTCGTCGCCAGCGGCGGTCATTGCTGCCTGAAAACGCTCAAGGCTTGCCCGTGCCGCGACGGTTTGCTCCGGCGTTAACGGGTAAATGGCGGAGCGATACTGCGTCCCCTGGTCGTTCCCCTGACGCATGCCCTGCGCCGGGTCGTGATTTTCCCAGAACACCTGCAGCAGTTGCTCGTAGCTGATAACATGCGGATCATAGACGACGCGTACCGCTTCGGCGTGTCCGGTATCGCCGGAACACACTTCCCGATAGGTTGGGTTAGGGGTGTAGCCGCCGGTATATCCGGCCGCTGTGCTGTATACCCCGGGTAATGACCAGAATAAACGTTCAACGCCCCAGAAACATCCCATGGCGAAAAAGGCTATCTCCATACCGTCGGGCACGTTGGTCATCGAATGTTGGTTAACCGCATGCAGCGTTGCCACTGGCATCGGGGTGTTGCGTCCAGGTAGGGCATCTGCTTGAGTAACAAGATGCTTTCTATCAAATAAACTCATGGCCGTTCTCCCGAAATCAGTCATTTGGGTTAAGGTTGTAACGAGACGCGTCTTTGCCCACAATAAACGGCGTGAATACGTCTAGAGTTAAACATAAGAAATATTTGGGTTGTCGTCTGTTTTTCAACTCTTATTGTTGATTTTTTGTTAAGCCGAGGAACGGCATAGTATTTTTTTCCAGGGGTGGGAAAAAAGGATATTCAGGAGAAAATGTGCCACATATCCGTCAGTTATGTTGGGTGGGATTACTGTGCTTAAGTGGCTCCGCCGCCGCAGCGAATGTTCGCTTACAGGTCGAAGGATTATCAGGACCGCTGGAGAAAAACGTCCGTGCGCAGCTATCCACGATTCAAAGTGATGAAGTCACTCCAGACCGACGCTTTCGTGCGCGCGTTGATGATGCCATCCGCGAAGGGCTAAAAGCGCTGGGCTACTTTGAGCCCACCATTGATTTTGAGCTGCGTCCGCCGCCGGCGAAAGGACGCCAGGTGTTGATTGCCAAAGTGACCCCTGGTGAGCCGGTGCTGATTGGCGGCACCGAAGTGATTCTGCGCGGTGGCGCACGTACGGATAAAGATTACCTGGATCTGCTGAAAACGCGACCGGCAATCGGCACCGTGCTGAATCAGGGGGACTATGATAACTTCAAAAAATCACTTACCAGCGTGGCGCTGCGCAAAGGCTATTTCGACAGTGAATTTAATAAAAGCCAGCTTGGGATAGCGCTCGAACGCCGCCAGGCATTCTGGGATATCGATTACAACAGCGGTGAACGCTATCGCTTTGGCCATGTCACTTTTGAAGGCTCGCAAATTCGCGATGAGTACCTGCAAAATCTGGTGCCCTTTAAAGAGGGTGAAGAGTACGAGTCGAAAGATCTGGGCGAACTGAACCGTCGTCTGTCGGCGACCGGATGGTTTAATTCCGTGGTCGTCGCACCGGAATTTGATAAAGCCCGTGAAACCAAAGTGCTGCCGCTGAAAGGCGTGGTGTCGCCGCGAACTGAAAACACCATCGAAACCGGGGTCGGTTACTCAACTGACGTCGGTCCACGGGTGAAGACCTCGTGGAAAAAGCCGTGGATGAACTCCTATGGCCACAGCCTGACCACCAGCGCCAGCATCTCTGCGCCAGAGCAGGTTCTTGATTTCAGTTATAAAATGCCGCTATTAAAGAACCCGCTGGAGCAGTATTACCTGGTGCAGGGGGGCTTTAAGCGTACTGATTTAAACGATACCGAGCAGGACTCCACTACGCTTGCGGTTTCCCGCTACTGGGATCTCTCCAGCGGCTGGCAGCGCGCGATTAACCTGCGCTGGAGCCTCGACCACTTTACCCAGGGTAACGTCACTAACACCACCATGCTGCTCTATCCGGGCGTGATGATCAGCCGGACGCGCTCGCGCGGCGGTCTGATGCCAGTTTGGGGCGACTCCCAACGTTATTCTATCGATTACTCCAACACGGCCTGGGGTTCAGACGTTGATTTCTCCGTCTTCCAGGCGCAAAACGTCTGGATCCGCACCCTGTACGATCGTCATCGCTTTGTGATGCGCGGCAACCTCGGCTGGATCGAAACCGGGGACTTCGACAAAGTACCGCCGGATCTGCGTTTCTTCGCCGGGGGCGATCGCAGCATTCGCGGCTACAAATACAAATCTATTTCGCCTGAAGGCAGCGACGGCAAGCTGAAAGGGGCCTCGAAGCTGGCGACCGGCTCGTTGGAATATCAGTACAACGTGACCGGAAAATGGTGGGGCGCGATGTTTGTCGATAGCGGCGAAGCGGTCAGCGATATCCGCAGAAGCGATTTCAAAACCGGTGCCGGGGTCGGCGTACGCTGGCAATCGCCAGTGGGACCCATCAAGCTCGACTTTGCTGTCCCTGTGGGCGACAAAGATGAACATGGTTTACAGTTTTACATCGGTCTGGGGCCTGAATTATGAGTTTATGGAAGAAGATAAGCCTCGGCGTGCTGATTTTTATCCTGCTGTTGTTAGGCACGGTGGCGTTCCTCGTCGGCACCACTTCGGGCCTGCATCTGATCTTCAAAGCGGCGAATCGTTGGGTTCCGGGGCTGGAGATTGGTCAGGTCACCGGCGGCTGGCGGGATTTATCGCTCAAAAATATTCGTTATGACCAACCTGGCGTGGCGGTGAATGCTGGCGAAGTGCATCTGGCCGTGGGGCTTAACTGCCTGTGGGACAGCAGCCTGTGCGTCAACGATCTGTCGCTGAAAAATATCAACGTGGCGATCGACAGCAAAAAGATGCCGCCATCAGCGCCGGTTGAAGAGGAAGAGAGCGGTCCGCTTAACCTTTCCACACCTTACCCAATCACGCTTTCGCGCGTGGCGCTGAACAACATCAATATCAAAATCGATGACACCACGGTTTCGGTGCTGGAATTTACCTCCGGCCTGAACTGGCAGGAAAAAACGCTGACCCTGAAGCCAACGTCATTACAGGGGCTGCTGATTGCCCTGCCTAAAGTGGCGGAAGTGGCGCAGGAAGAGGTTGTCGAACCAAAGATTCAAAATCCGCAACCGGATGAAAAACCGCTCGGCGAAACGCTAAAAGATCTGTTCTCAAAGCCGGTGCTGCCGGAAATGACCGATGTCCATCTGCCGCTCAATCTCAACATTGAAGCGTTTCGCGGCGAGCAGCTGCGCGTGACCGGGGATACGGATTTAACGGTACATAACATGCTGCTGAAAGTGAGCAGCATTGACGGCAACATGAAACTCGATGCACTGGATATCGACTCGAATCAGGGGACGGTAAAAGCCAGCGGCACGGCGCAACTGACCGACACGTGGCCGGTCGATATTACGTTAAACAGCACGCTCAACGTCGACCCGTTAAAAGGCGAAAAGGTGAAGCTGAAGGTCGGCGGCGCGCTGCGTGAACAGCTGGAAGTCGGCGTAAATCTGTCTGGTCCGGTGGATATGGACCTGCGGGCGCAGGCGCGTCTGGCGGAAGCCGGATTGCCGCTCAACCTTGAGGTGGTGAGTAAGCAGGTTTACTGGCCGTTTACCGGCGACAAGCAGTTCCAGGCTGATGACGTCAAGCTCAAACTGACCGGTAAGATGACCGACTATACGCTGTCGATGCGTACCGCTGTGAAAGGGCAGGATATTCCTCCGGCTACCATCACGCTGGCCGCCAAAGGCAACGAACAGCAGATCAATCTCGACAAACTCAGCGTTGCGGCGCTGGAAGGGAAAACTGAGCTGAAAGCGCTGGTGGACTGGCAGCAGGCGATCAGCTGGCGCGGGGAGCTAACGCTGGATGGCATCAACACGGCGAAAGCGATCCCGGAGTGGCCATCAAAACTGAATGGCCTTGTGAAAACTCGCGGCAGTCTGTACGGCGGAAGCTGGCAGATGGAGGTGCCTGAGCTGAAGCTGACCGGCAACGTGAAGCAGAACAAGGTTAATGTGCACGGTTCGCTGAAGGGTAACAGCTACCTGCAGTGGACGATCCCGGGCCTGCATCTGGAACTGGGACGCAACAGCGCGGATGTGAAAGGGGAACTGGGGGTCAAAGACCTCAATCTCGACGCGACGATTGATGCCCCGAGCCTGGATAACGCGCTGCCTGGACTGGGCGGTACGGCGAAAGGGCTGGTAAAAGTTCGCGGTACGGTTGAAGCGCCACAGCTGCTGGCGGATATCACCGCCCGGGGTCTGCGCTGGCAGGAGCTGTCCGTCGCTCAGGTGCGCGTCGAAGGCGACGTGAAATCGGCAGAGCAAATCGCTGGTAATCTCAACGTTCGCGTAGAGCGGATTGTACAGCCTGACGTGAATATTGGCCTGGTGACGCTCAATGCCAAAGGTAGCGAAAAGAAGCATGAGCTGCAGTTGCGCATTCAGGGGGAACCGGTCTCCGGGCAGCTCTCCCTGGCAGGTAGCTTTGATCGCCAAGAGCAGCGCTGGAAAGGTGCGTTAAGCGATACCCGCTTCCAGACGCCGGTCGGTCCGTGGTCCCTTAACCGCCCTGTCGCGCTGGATTATCGCAATCAGGAACAGAAAATCAGCATTGGGCCGCACTGCTGGAACAACCCGAATGCGGAACTGTGCGTACCGCAAACCATTGATGCCGGTGCACAAGGACGCGCGGTGGTGAACCTTAACCGCTTTGACCTGGCGATGCTAAAACCGTTTATGCCGGATACAACCCAGGCCAGCGGTGTTTTCACTGGCAAAGCAGATGTGAGCTGGGACACCACCAAAGAGGGGCTGCCGCAGGGGCAGGTTACGCTGAGCGGACGTAACGTGAAGGTCACGCAAAGCGTGAACGATGCGCCGCTCCCTGTGGCGTTTGAAACGCTGAATCTGACCGCCGACCTGCACAATAACCGTGCCGAGCTGGGCTGGCTGATTCGCCTGACCAACAACGGGCAGTTTGACGGCCAGGTGCAGGTGACGGATCCGCAAGGACGCCGCAGTCTCGGCGGCAACGTCAACATCCGCAACTTCAATCTGGCGATGGTGAACCCCATTTTCTCGCGCGGTGAAAAAGCGGCTGGGGTGATCAACGCCAACCTACGTCTGGGCGGTGATGTGCAAAGCCCGCAACTGCTCGGACAACTGCAACTGAGCGGTCTGGATATCGACGGCAACTTTATGCCGTTTGACATGCAGCCAAGCCAGTTAGCCGTTAACTTCACCGGAACACGCTCAACGCTGGCGGGCGTGGTACGTACGCAGCAGGGCGAAATTAACCTGAGCGGCGATGCCGACTGGAGTCAGATAGACAACTGGCGGGCGCGCGTTGCGGCTAAAGGCAGCAGGGTTCGTATTACCGTGCCGCCGATGGTCCGCCTGGACGTATCGCCGGACGTGGTCTTTGAAGCCACGCCGAGCCTGTTTACCCTTGATGGCAACGTGGATGTGCCGTGGGCGCGTATCGTGGTACACGACCTTCCGGAGAGCGCGGTAGGGGTTTCCAGCGATATGGTCATGCTTAACAACAATCTGCAACCGGAGAAACCGCAGACAGCAGGTATTCCGATCAACAGCAACCTGAACATCCACGTCGGTAACAACGTGCGTATTGACGCCTTTGGTCTAAAAGCGCGTCTGACGGGCGATCTGAAAGTGGTGCAGGATAAGCAGGGGCTGGGGCTGAACGGACAAATTAATATTCCGAGCGGGCGTTTCCATGCCTATGGTCAGGATCTGATTGTGCGTAAGGGCGAACTGTTGTTCTCCGGTCCGCCTGATCAGCCGTTACTCAACATCGAAGCAATTCGTAACCCGGAAGCCACCGAAGACGACGTGATCGCCGGGGTTCGCGTCACGGGCACTGCCGATGAACCGAAGGCGGAAATCTTCTCCGACCCGGCGATGTCGCAGCAAATGGCGCTTTCCTACCTGCTACGCGGACAAGGACTGGATAGTGAACAGAGCGACAGCGCGGCAATGACTTCAATGCTTATTGGTCTGGGGGTTGCACAAAGTGGTCAGGTTGTGGGTAAAATCGGGGAGACATTTGGCGTAAGCAATCTGGCACTGGACACACAAGGGGTGGGTGATTCATCTCAGGTGGTTGTCAGCGGATACGTACTGCCAGGTCTGCAGGTGAAATATGGTGTGGGTATATTTGACTCCTTAGCGACACTCACGCTACGTTATCGTCTGATGCCTAAGCTATATCTGGAAGCTGTGTCTGGCGTAGATCAGGCACTTGATTTGCTCTATCAGTTCGAGTTTTAGCAATGCGAATATTTGTCTACGGCAGTTTACGAACCAAACAAGGCAACAGCCACTGGATGACCAATGCCCTGTTGCTGGGAAATTTCAGTATCGACAACTACCAGTTGTATAGCCTGGGCCACTATCCAGGCGCCGTTCCAGGAGAGGGAACAGTACACGGGGAAGTTTATCGTATTGATAACGCCACGCTGGCAGAGCTTGACGCTCTGCGTACCCGTGGCGGTGAATACGCACGCCAGTTAATTCAAACGCCGTACGGAAGTGCATGGATGTACGTGTACCAACGTCCGGTTGATGGCTTAACGCTGATTGAAAGCGGTAACTGGTTAGACCGAGACCAGTACTGATATGAACACGCCACCCTCGGGTGGCGTTGTTTTATTCTGGATTTAAAACTCCACGCGCGCGCCGAGGTTATAGCGGCGTCCTTCCACCTGTGCGGATTCGTTCCACGCGGTTGTCAGTTTCGGATCTTCATCCAACACGTTGTAGACCCCAGCCATCAGTTGCGTGTGCTTATTGAGCTGATAACGTACGCCTACGTCCACCATTGTGTAGTCATCGTATTTATAGTTATTGCCGCTGTTGCGGTTACTGCTGCGATAATTCACCGTACTCCATACGTCCAGGCTTTGCGTTGCCGCCCAGTTCAGCGACAGATTCGCCATATGGCGCGGATAATCGTTGAGCGCGTAGCCTTTGTTAACGCCGCTTTTTTGTTCGCTGTGGTTCCAGGTGTAGTTAGCGTTGGCTTTTACATCGGCGGTAATCTGCCAGTCGGCATTCAGTTCTATACCGTATACATCCGCCTCGCTGACGTTGAAGTATTTACTGACGGAATCCGCGTTGTAGCCGTTGACGGAGCACTGGTTCGTCGACGTGGTTTCACAAATAGTTTGTTCAGCAATTTTGTCTTTGAACTGCGTATAGAAGACGGTGCTGTCGAGCGATAGCGCATCTCCCGTCCAGTAGAGGCCCAGTTCAGAGTTAACGCTTTGTTCAGGTTTCAGGTCGTCGTTACCAACGGTGAGGAAGGGATAAGGTACGGTTGAGCCGTAAGGAGTTACGAAGTTGCTGGACGTCGCGCGCAGCTCCGGTTTTTTATAGCCTGCGGAAACGCCGCCTTTCAGCGCCCAGTCATTGCTAAAGGCCCAGTTACCGTACATTTTCGGCGTAATATGTGTGCCAAAATTGTCATCCTGGTCCATCCTCGCTGACGTGGTCAGGATGAAATCGCCAATGCTCCAGCCGTCTTCAGCAAACAATGCCCAACCGTTACGGCTGATTTTGGTCACCGGGTCAGATCCGGGCAGCGTTTTGTTGGCCACATCAAAGCGGTCATTCAGCTCTTCGCGCGTGAAATTCGCCCCAACGGTCAGTTTATGGGTGTCGAGCGTGAAAGTGGTTTGCGAATTGGCGACGTAGTTCTCCATCTGCACATACTGCGGGGACTGTCCGTCATAAACGTACTTCGAACGGCCTTTTTCATAGTTTATGTAGTTGGTTGTCGCGATGGTGTCGTCTGCATACCAGCCGGTATGCGTCAGGGTGGCGGCGTTACGATCGAACAGCCATGACCACGGCGCACCGCGTTTCTGGGTACGGTTTTTTTCCTGCTCACCGGTGACCACGTTGAGATCGAACAGGTTATTCTCGCTGGCGGCCAGGCCCAATGTCATATCAACGGATTTACGATTGTGTTTGCCAAAATAGTTATTGCGATCGTCATCGCGACGGTCAAGCCAGTCGGCCGCCACGCTAAGGCCGAGAACATCGGGCACAATCGGCCCCATGGTAAACAAATTCATCTGGCTGGTATTACCTAAATACTGGTGTTCCTGCAGCCAGGTATTGGCAGCAATTGCCGTGGTCCACTCTTTTGCGCCGTACGGTTTTTTGGTAATGACGTTAACCACACCGCCGATGGCGTCTGAACCGTACAGCGAGGACATCGGCCCACGGATAACTTCGATACGCTCAATGGCCTCCATTGGCGGTAAGAAGTTGGCTTCAGTACCAATATCATGTCCGTAAGGACGAGATTCACCGGTATTTTGTTTGACGCTGTTGACCATAAAAGCGGTATAGGACGGGTCCATGCCGCGGATCATAATGCTACCGGCGTTCATGCCACTGCTGTTGGTGACCGAGACACCGGGAAGGTTTTTAATGGCTTCACCGATGCTACGGTCCGGCTGAATATCCAGCGTGTTACGATCGATAACTGAAATAGTGGCCGGCGCTTCGCGTTTTTGCTGCGAGAATCCGGATGCGGTGATCACCATTTCATCTTCGCTAGTGCGTGAGGTCTCGGTGAGTTCTTCTGCCTGGGTGGGGAAAATAACACCGCCTGAGAATGCAACGATCCCTGTCAGCGTAATAAGTTGACGCGTTTTCATAATATAGACACCTGAAAAGTAAAAAATAAAAACATCACCTTGCAGCTCAAAAAAGCTGCAAGGTGCAGATAGTTTTTTAATTATTAATATTTAGAGAGATCGATTTTCAGCACGTAGTCGGGCTTCACACCTGTCATTTTTTCCGACTGTTTGACGCTGACGTACAGGGTGTTAGCATCTGCCGAGAGCGCCAGGCTGTTAGGTAATGCATTGGTTTCAATGCTTTGTTTTACCTGGTAGGTCTTGCTGTTCACAATGCTGATGCGTTTAGCATTACGGTGGGTGATATAAACTTCCTGGCGTTTTTCGTTATATATCACTGCCAGCGAGTTAATAACCTTAATTGGTGCAATAACCTTACCGGTATTAAGATCAAAAACCAGTACGTCCGCTAAATCCGGATCGGTCAGGAATGCGCGGTTATTTTTTGCATCCAGGGCAATATTCAGGAAAAAATGTTTTTTATCTGGCTCAATGGTAAAGCGATTAATAATTTGATGGTTGGTGGTATCCAGCGTAATAAGTTCGTTTCGGCCATTCACAACATACAGGCGGTTCTTATTTGCATCCACGGCCATGCCGGTCGGGTACTGGCCCATGTTCTCGAGGGTGGCGATTTTCTCGCGCTTTTGTGTGTCCACCACCCAGACTATGCCCTTTTCAGCCACGCCGGAAACGTACAGACGGTGGTGCTGTTTATCGAGCACCATTTCACGCGTATGAACAATATCTTTCGGGTTTTTGGCTTCGCTCAGTTGCAGTATCGCCAGCTCTTTACCGCTGCGGGTATCGACTAGCGTTACTGAACCTTCCAGCGTGTTGCCGACATACAGCACCTGGTTTTCTTCATCCAGCGCGGTGGCAAAGGCACGACGACTGGTGTCGATGACTTCAGTCGTCGTGAGTTTCTCCAGATCGAGTTTGTAGATAAGCCCGCTGGTTTTATCTTTATCAAACGACGGCGACGAGGCGACAAAAAGCGCATTCTGCTGGCTATCAACCGCCAGCTCATACACGCCGTTACCGACATCGCGAGTCAGAAAATCTTTCTCAGGTAGCGTCTGCGCCACGCTGGACAGGCTGGTAAATAACAGCGCTGTGGCGAGTGCCACGCAGGAATAGCGTTTCAGGGACTTCACATTGTGGAGGTTCATTGACTTTTATTCACATTTATTTACATGATGAGAATGATAATGAGATCTAATATCATTCGCAATTAAGATAAATGAAATGTGACTACCCATTCTGGTAGGTCAAAAAGAAAACAGCGAAGGGGAGAGGTGGTAGAACGTAGAAATTTAAAAACCCTTACTAACCAGAGACTGGCGTTCAGGGTTTTAAGCTAACGCGAACTTACTTCTTCGCGCGCTCGAAAGAAGCAACGATTTCAGCTTTAGCGGCTTCAGCGTTGTCCCAACCGTCAACTTTCACCCATTTGCCCGCTTCGAGATCTTTGTAGTGTTCGAAGAAGTGGGTGATCTGTGCTTTCAGCAGTTCCGGCAGGTCGGTCACATCTTTGATGTGATCGTATTCTTTGCTCAGCTTAGTGTGCGGAACCGCAACCAGTTTCGCATCTTCACCGGATTCGTCAGTCATTTTCAGTACGCCAACCGGACGGCAGCGGATCACTGAACCTGGCTCCAGCGGGTACGGAGTCGGGACAAGAACGTCTACTGGGTCACCGTCCAGAGACAGGGTGTGGTTGATGTAACCGTAGTTGCACGGATAGAACATCGCGGTGGACATGAAGCGGTCAACGAACAGGGCGCCGCTCTCTTTGTCAACTTCGTATTTGATCGGATCTGCGTTGGCAGGGATCTCGATAACAACGTAGATATCTTCCGGCAGATCTTTACCGGCAGGGACGTTGAGTAAGCTCATGTCTGTTTCCTTTAAATAAGCTATGGCAAACAAGTGGCGGGTATTATAGCCAACTCGCGCTGAATGTCTCCGCTTGTTTTCGCTTTCTCTGCGCTCATTTTCTTCTTTTTACCCCTCTCTCGTGACAGAAAAATCCATATCTTCAGCCGCATTTTTCATAGCGGGATGAAAGCGATTACAAAGTTGTGATTAACGTTTTATTTACTTTTTTGAAGTGTGATGTAACGCAATTCGTTACATGCTCAATTGTCTATAGTTTTTTCGCGACGGTTTATTAACCAACAATAATCACCCTACGAGGACGCACTTATGTGGAAGCGCTTACTTTTAGTCACAGCAGTTTCGGCAGCCATGTCGTCTATGGCAATGGCAGCCCCTTTAACCGTAGGATTTTCGCAAGTTGGCTCTGAATCTGGCTGGCGCGCCGCAGAAACCAACGTTGCGAAAAGCGAGGCTGAAAAGCGTGGTATTACGCTGAAAATCGCTGACGGCCAGCAAAAGCAGGAAAACCAGATTAAAGCAGTTCGCTCATTTGTTGCGCAGGGCGTTGACGCCATCTTTATTGCGCCGGTCGTGGCAACGGGTTGGGAACCGGTTTTAAAAGAAGCTAAAGATGCCGACATTCCGGTCTTTTTGCTCGATCGTTCCATCGATGTAAAAGACAAATCTCTCTATATGACCACGGTCACCGCCGACAACGTGCTGGAAGGTAAATTGATCGGCGACTGGTTGATTAAACAGGTGAACGGCAAGCCGTGTAACGTCGTTGAGCTGCAAGGGACCGTCGGGGCCAGCGTGGCCATCGATCGTAAAAAAGGGTTTGCTGAAGCCATCGCCAACACGCCAAACATTAAGATTATCCGCTCACAGTCCGGCGACTTCACCCGCAGTAAAGGGAAAGAAGTGATGGAGAGCTTTATCAAAGCGGAAAACAATGGCAAGAACATCTGCATGGTTTACGCCCACAACGATGACATGGTGATCGGGGCAATCCAGGCGATTAAAGAAGCAGGCCTGAAACCCGGCAAAGATATTCTGACTGGTTCCATCGACGGTGTACCGGATATCTACAAAGCAATGATTGACGGTGAAGCCAACGCCAGCGTCGAGCTGACGCCGAATATGGCAGGCCCGGCATTCGACGCGCTGGAGAAATTCAAAAAAGACGGCACGATGCCTGAGAAGCTGACCATTACCAAGTCGATCCTCTATCTGCCGGATACGGCGAAAGAAGAGTTAGAGAAGAAGAAAAACATGGGCTACTAGTTTTGCTGCCGGTCTTCCGTAGGCCTGATGGCGTTGCGCTTATCAGGCCTACGAAAAGGCCGTGATTTCGTACCGGAGGAATGCCATGACCACCGACCCCCATCAGGAAATCCTCCGCACCGAAGGATTAAGCAAATTCTTTCCCGGCGTCAAAGCGCTGGATAACGTGGATTTCAGCTTGCGTCGCGGTGAGATTATGGCGCTGCTGGGAGAAAACGGAGCCGGTAAATCGACGCTGATCAAAGCGCTGACCGGCGTTTACCATGCAGATCGCGGCACGATCTGGCTCGAAGGCCAGCCTATCTCCCCCAAAAATACCGCCCATGCCCAGCAGTTGGGGATCGGTACCGTGTATCAGGAAGTGAATCTGCTGCCCAATATGTCGGTAGCGGATAACTTGTTTATTGGCCGTGAACCGCGGCGTTTTGGCCTGCTGCTGCGCAAGCAGATGGAAAAACGCGCGACGGAGTTAATGGCGTCATACGGTTTTTCACTCGACGTGCGCGAGCCGCTGAACCGCTTTTCCGTGGCGATGCAGCAGATCGTCGCCATCTGTCGGGCGATCGATCTCTCCGCGAAAGTGCTGATCCTCGATGAGCCCACCGCCAGTCTTGATACCCAGGAGGTAGAAATGCTGTTCGGCCTGATGCGGCATCTGCGCGATCGGGGCGTCAGTCTGATCTTCGTTACCCACTTCCTCGATCAGGTCTATCAGGTCAGCGATCGCATTACCGTCCTGCGTAACGGCGGCTTCGTTGGCTGCCGTGAAACCCGCGAACTGCCACAGATCGAACTGGTCAAAATGATGCTGGGTCGCGAACTGGATACCCATGCGCTACAGCGTGCGGGCCGTACGCTGCTGAGTGATAAACCAGTGGCGGCCTTTAGCGACTTTGGCAAGAAAGGCACCATCGCGCCGTTTGATCTACAGGTGCGCCCTGGTGAGATCGTCGGTCTCGCTGGACTGCTGGGATCCGGGCGAACGGAAACGGCGGAGGTGATCTTCGGTATTAAACCCGCCGACAGCGGCAGTGCGCTGATCAAAGGCAAAGCGCAGACCTTGCGATCGCCGCATCAGGCTTCGTGTCTGGGGATCGGCTTCTGTCCGGAGGATCGCAAAACGGATGGTATTATCGCCGCCGCTTCGGTGCGGGAAAACATCATTCTGGCATTACAGGCGCAGCGTGGCTGGCTGCGGCCTATTCCGCGGAAAGAACAAAATGAGATTGCCGAGCGTTTTATCCGCCAGCTCGGAATTCGCACCCCCAACGCTGAACAGCCGATCGAATTCCTCTCCGGCGGCAATCAGCAAAAAGTATTGCTCTCGCGCTGGTTACTGACCAAACCGCAGTTCCTGATCCTCGATGAACCTACGCGTGGGATCGACGTCGGCGCGCATGCCGAGATCATCCGCCTGATCGAAACGCTGTGCGCGGATGGTCTGGCGCTGCTGGTGATTTCATCCGAACTGGAAGAGTTAGTGGGCTATGCCGATCGGGTCATTATTATGCGCGATCGCAAACAGGTGGCCGAGATCCCGCTGGCTGAACTGTCCGTACCGGCGATCATGAACGCCATTGCGGCCTAAGGAGACTATGGTGATGCCTCAATCTCTCCCTCAATCCACTCCGCCGCAACGGCGATTCCGCTGGCCAAAAGGCATGCCACAACTGGTGGCGCTACTGCTGGTGCTGCTGGTGGATAGCCTGGTCGCACCGCACTTTTATCAGGTGATTTTGCAAGATGGTCGGCTGTTCGGTAGCCCGATTGATATTCTCAACCGTGCCGCCCCCGTGGCGCTGTTAGCGATTGGCATGACGCTGGTGATTGCCACCGGCGGCATCGACCTTTCCGTAGGCGCCGTCATGGCCATTGCCGGTGCCACCACCGCGGCGATGACGGTGGCCGGGCACAGTTTGCCGGTGGTGCTGCTTGCCGCCTTAGGCTCCGGCATTCTGGCAGGGTTATGGAACGGGATTCTGGTGGCAATCCTCAAGATCCAACCGTTCGTTGCCACGCTAATCCTGATGGTGGCCGGGCGCGGAGTGGCGCAGCTTATCACCTCCGGGCAGATCGTCACCTTCAACTCGCCCGAACTGTCGTGGTTTGGCAGCGGCTCGCTCTTACTGTTCCCCACGCCAGTGATCATTGCCCTGCTAACGCTGGTGGTGTTCTGGCTACTGACGCGTAAAACGGCGCTGGGGATGTTTATTGAAGCGGTAGGCATCAACATTCGTGCGGCAAAAAACGCCGGGGTGAACACGCGCATTATCGTGATGCTCACCTATGTGCTGAGCGGTCTGTGTGCGGCTATCGCCGGCATTATCGTCACGGCGGATATCCGCGGGGCAGATGCCAATAACGCCGGATTGTGGCTGGAACTGGATGCCATCCTGGCGGTAGTCATCGGCGGCGGCTCGCTGATGGGCGGGCGCTTTAATCTGCTGCTGTCGGTGGTCGGGGCATTGATTATTCAGGGCATGAATACCGGGATTTTACTGTCGGGCTTCCCGCCAGAACTAAATCAAGTGGTCAAAGCCGTGGTGGTGTTGTGTGTGCTGGTCGTGCAATCACAACGCTTTATCAGCCTGATAAAAGGAGTGCGTGGTCATGATAAAACGTAATTTACCGCTGATGATCACCCTCGGCGTGTTTGTACTGGGTTACCTCTACTGCCTGACACAGTTTCCGGCTTTTGCTTCAACCAGAGTTATCTGCAATATCCTGACCGATAACGCTTTTCTGGGCATCATCGCCGTGGGCATGACTTTCGTGATTCTCTCTGGCGGGATCGACCTGTCCGTTGGCTCGGTGATCGCGTTTACCGGCGTATTTCTGGCGAAGGCCATTGGCTACTGGGGTATATCTCCGCTGTTGGCGTTTCCCCTGATTCTGCTGATGGGCTGCGCTTTTGGCGCGTTTATGGGGTTACTGATTGATGCGCTGAAGATCCCAGCATTCATTATTACCCTGGCGGGAATGTTCTTCCTGCGCGGCGTCAGCTATCTGGTGTCTGAAGAGTCGATCCCAATTAACCATCCGGTTTATGACATGCTCTCAAGCCTGGCATGGAAAATTCCCGGCGGCGGTCGCCTGAGTGCAATGGGATTGCTGATGCTGGCGGTAGTCGTCATTGGCATATTCCTGGCGCACCGTACGCGTTTTGGTAATCAGGTTTACGCGATTGGCGGCAACGCCACCTCTGCCAACCTGATGGGGATCTCAACCCGCAGCACGACCATCCGTATCTATATGCTGTCGACCGGGCTTGCGACGCTTGCTGGCATTGTCTTTTCAATTTACACCCAGGCGGGTTATGCGCTGGCGGGCGTCGGCGTTGAGCTGGATGCGATTGCCTCAGTCGTGATTGGCGGAACCCTGTTGAGCGGCGGGGTCGGTACGGTGTTAGGAACGTTGTTTGGTGTCGCCATTCAGGGGTTGATCCAGACCTACATTAATTTTGATGGCACATTAAGTTCCTGGTGGACGAAGATCGCGATTGGCATTTTATTGTTTATTTTTATTGCCTTACAGCGCGGCCTGACGGTACTTTGGGAAAATCGTCAAAGCTCGCCAGTAACCAGAGTGGGGACGGTGGCAACACCAAAGTAACATCCTGATTTTTCACTAAACATTTAAATACCTAAACTTTTTCCGGTTGTAGTCGATAGGTTCTGTACAGGTCTGTTTTAACCCTACAACCGGAAATATAACGATGCCAAAATCCCTTTCAATTCGATCAAGTTTGTTGGTGTTATTGTCTCTGCTGACGTTCCTTCTGTTGCTGACCGGCGGTATGGGGCTGTATGCCTCTACCCGTATCATTACTTCGTTGATTTACCACGGTATTATGAGTGCCTCGATGTTGGCTGCCCTCGCATTGCTGGCGGTGATTTGGTTCATGCTGCGAAATAAGTTTCTCAAGCCGCTGGATAATATGGTTGAGCAACTGGAACGCCTGGCGACGGGGGATTTGTCGCCGGTTACCGCGCTGTCGGCCAGCGCCGAATTCAACCGTCTGAACGCGGCAATGGATGAAATGCGCCATGCGTTGGGCGACTCGGTACAGCGTGTCCGCGATGCCAGTTTACAAATTGATATTGGTAGCCGTGAGCTGACGGCCGGGAACCAGCATCTGGCGCAACGTACTGAATCGACAGCCACTTCGCTGGAGCAGACCGCCGCCAGTATGGAAGAACTCACGGCGACCGTGAAACAGAATGCGCAGAACGCGGAACAGGCACACCAGTTGGCAAAATCGGTGTCGGATACCGCCGATCGCGGCAGTGAGATGGTGTGCTATGTGATTGAGAAAATGCGCGATATTTCCGGCAGTTCCAGCCGAATCGCCGACATCCTCAGCGTAATCGACGGTATTGCTTTCCAGACCAATATCCTGGCGCTCAATGCTTCTGTTGAAGCGGCGCGTGCCGGTGAGCAAGGGCGGGGCTTTGCGGTCGTTGCGGGTGAAGTGCGTAATCTGGCCAGCCGCAGCGCCGAGGCGGCAAAAGAGATCCGCACGTTAATCAGCGATTCACACACCCACGTGGGAGAAGGCAGCGAGCTGGCGCAGCAGGCGGGCGAAACCATGGATGAGATTGCCAATGAAGTGATGCGCATGACCAAACTGATGCGTGAAATTGCCAGCGCGTCGCAGGAACAGAGTCGCGGCATCGAGCAGGTGAATATCGCTGTGATTCAGATGGATGAAACGGCGCAGCAAAATGCGGCGCTGGTACAGCAATCTTCAGCGGCTACCCGCTCACTGGAAGAGCAGTCACATGCGCTGCTCGAAGCAATGGCGGCGTTTAAAGTACAAACGGCGTAGGGGATAAATTTGCCGGATGATGGCGTTAACACGTCTCATCCGGCAAAGCGTATTACGCGTCCGGGAATTCGCGGATAAAGCGTTCTACATCTTCAACCATATGGTCGTTACCTACGAAGAAGGAGCGACGCTGGTGCAGGCTTTCCGGGGTGATATCCAGAATGCGATCCTTGCCATCGCTCGCTTTGCCGCCCGCCTGCTCGGCCAGGAAGGCCATCGGATTGCATTCGTACAGCAGACGCAGCTTCCCTTGCGGGTGGCTGGCTGTGCTTGGGTACAGGTAGATCCCGCCTTTGAGCAGATTACGATGGAAATCCGCAACCAGAGAGCCAATGTAGCGCGAGGTGTACGGGCGCTGAGTTGACTTATCTTCTTCCTGGCAGAATTTAATGTACTTCTTCACGCCGTTCGGGAATTTAATGTAGTTGCCTTCGTTAATGGAGTACGTGCTGCCTTTCGCCGGGAAGCGCATACGTTCCTGGCTGAGGCAGAATACGCCCAGAGAAGGATCGTAGGTGAAGGCGTGTACGCCACAGCCGGTGGTATACACCAGCATGGTGGAAGAACCATAAACAACGTAGCCCGCAGCAACCTGCTTGTTGCCTGGTTGCAGGAAATCCTCTTCCGTGACCGGCGTGCCGACTGGGGTTACGCGGCGATAAATAGAGAAAATCGTACCGACAGAGACGTTAACATCGATGTTGGATGAGCCATCCAGAGGATCCATCAGCACAACATATTTTGCGTGTTCACAGCCTTCAAAGACGACGATTTCATCTTCTTCTTCCGAGGCAATGCCCGCCACAATGTCGCGCGCCTTCAGTGCAGCTTTCAGTTTTTCGTTCGCGAACAGATCGAGTTTTTGTTGAACCTCTCCCTGCACGTTCTCAGCACCGCTGGCACCCAGGATATCGACCAGACCGGCCTTGTTGATATCGCGGTGGATGATCTTGGCGCCCAGCTTTATTGCCGACAACAAAGCAGTGAGTTCACCGGTAGCATGAGAAAACTCGTGCTGCTTTTCGACAATAAATTCACCTAACGTTTTCATAACACTTTCCCTGCAATTTATGTGGAGTAAAGCGACCGCAACAATATTAACAAATATTTCCATTGCCGCGCTTAGGTGAATCGCGCCAGCAAACTACGGAATATCCTGAAATGCGTTTCTCACTTGCCGGACATGTGCGTAAAATGGCCCCCAGATTAAAAAAGGATAGTGACGTATGCGCATTCATATTTTGGGAATTTGTGGCACTTTTATGGGCGGTCTGGCGATGCTGGCGCGCTCACTCGGTCATGAAGTAACCGGTTCGGACGCCAATGTGTATCCGCCGATGAGTACCTTACTTGAGAAGCAAGGCATTGATCTGATTCAGGGTTACGATGCCAGCCAGCTCGATCCGCAGCCGGACCTGGTGATCATTGGCAATGCCATGACCCGGGGTAATCCGTGTGTGGAAGCGGTGCTGGAAAAGAACATTCCGTACATGTCCGGCCCGCAGTGGCTGCATGACTTTGTGCTGCGCGATCGTTGGGTACTGGCGGTTGCGGGGACGCACGGCAAAACCACCACCGCCGGAATGGCGACCTGGATCCTCGAAGCCTGCGGCTATAAGCCTGGCTTTGTGATCGGCGGCGTACCGGGTAACTTTGAGGTTTCCGCGCGCCTGGGTGAGAGCGACTTCTTCGTGATTGAAGCGGATGAGTACGATTGCGCCTTCTTCGATAAGCGTTCTAAATTCGTACATTACTGCCCGCGTACGCTGATCCTCAACAACCTTGAGTTCGATCACGCTGATATCTTTGACGATCTGAAAGCGATCCAGAAACAGTTCCACCATCTGGTGCGTATCGTGCCGGGCCAGGGACGCATTATCTACCCGGAAAACGACATCAATCTGAAACAGACGATGGCGATGGGCTGCTGGAGCGAACAAGAGCTGGTTGGTGAACAAGGTCACTGGCAGGCGAAAAAGCTGACCACTGATGCATCCGAATGGGAAGTGTGGCTGGACGGTGAAAATGTTGGCGTGGTGAAGTGGGGCCTGGTAGGCGAGCACAACATGCACAACGGTCTGATGGCGATTGCTGCCGCGCGCCATGTTGGTGTCGTGCCTGCGGATGCAGCCAATGCGCTGGGCTCGTTCATCAACGCTCGTCGTCGTCTTGAGCTGCGCGGCGAAGCCAATGGCGTGACGGTGTATGACGATTTCGCCCATCACCCAACGGCCATTCTGGCAACGCTTGCGGCGCTGCGCGGTAAAGTGGGTGGCACGGCGCGCATCATCGCGGTGCTGGAACCACGCTCGAACACCATGAAAATGGGCCTGTGCAAAGATGACCTGGCGCCGTCGCTAGGGCGTGCGGACGAAGTGTTCCTGCTGCAACCCCCACATATTCCGTGGCAGGTAGCAGAAGTCGCTGAAGCCTGCGTTCAGCCTGCGCACTGGAGCGGCGATGTGGATGCACTGGCAGATATGGTGGTGAAAACTGCACAGCCTGGCGATCACATCCTGGTGATGAGTAACGGCGGGTTTGGTGGCATCCATCAAAAACTGCTGGATGGCCTGGCGAAGAAAGCCCAGGCAGAAGAAGAGTAAAAAAATGCCCGGTGGCGCTACGCTTACCGGGCCTACGATCCGTTGTGGGCCGGATAAGGTGTTTACACCGTTATCCGGCACTTTCTCAGGAGCACGATCTCCGTTGCCATCCGGCCTTCTGGTTACGCCATACTTCTCAACGGAATGGGAAGCCTCCATATGGAAATTTATAACTCAGATCGCAGAAATTAATTTCTAAATCATAAAATCTATTTCCGCTTTTCCCTTGCTAATATCCCCTCGAGAGCCAATGTGGCGTAAGTGCCACATAATAAAAGGTGCGCTCCATGCGAAAAAATTTAACCAATAATGAACTGCGAGTTTATAAATTCTGTCAGGAGAACCCTGCTGATGTTTATAAAATGAAAATTCATGAACTGGCAGATCGCGTTTATACTACCGCGCCATCTATTTCTAAGTTGGTAAAGAAATTAGGCTTTAATAATTTCCAGGAGTTTAAGGTCAACATTCGGGACGTATTCTCCAGATCGCAAAACTCGCAGCACCATAACGCGTTTGTTAGCGAATATATTCAAGAAATGCAGGATGCTTTAACCAGAGTGTCTGAGAATAAAGTCAAAGTCTTTTGTGATTTTTTGTCCGACTGCAATACGATTATCACCTGGGGATACGGTACATCAGATAGCGTGGCGAACTATGTTAGCTATAATCTGATGGTGCTGGGCTTTAATATCCTCAATGAAACAGACTACACCAACTGTAATGTCCGCAGCCGCTTTCTGACCGCTAACGATTGTATGCTGATTGTTTCCAACAGCGGTGAGTCAGAAATGCTGGAAGAGATAATTTTTAATGCCAGAAAAAACGGCATCAAGGTGGCCGCGATTACCAGCCGGGAAAACTCTACGCTGGCGCTTAAGGCCGATGCAGTCTTGATCTACAAAAACGCCATTATTAAAGATACTGCTTTCGAAAATATAAGCTATCCGATCCAGATAGCCATCGTAGATATTATGCTTTTCCATTTATCCAATGTCAGAAAAGTGTCGTTGAAATTTAATTCAAAAGTAGAAGACTAATGAAAAAACTAAAACTCGTGGTGATTGGTGCGGGTAGCAGCTATACGCCAGAACTGATTGAAGGTGTAATTAAAAACTACCACCAGCTTCCCATCTCTCACATCGCTTTTGTCGACGTTGAAATGGGTAAAGAGAAAATGAACATCATTTTCGATCTCACCAAAAGAATGCTTGCCAAAGCAAATTTACCAATTGATGTCATCCAAACTTTTGACCGCAAAACAGCGCTGCTGGGTGCCGACTTCGTGGTGACTCAACTGCGCGTCGGTGGTATAGATGCCCGAATCGTTGATGAAAAACTGCCGAAGTCATACGGTTTTATTGGTCAGGAAACCAACGGCGCGGGCGGGATGTTCAAAGCTCTGCGCACCATTCCGGTCATCATTGAAATAGCGAATGAAATGAAGGCGATTTGTCCAAACGCCTGGCTGATTAACTTCACCAATCCAGCTTCCATGGTGACAGAAGCGGTACTCAAATACAGCCACAACAATCGGGTCATCGGCCTGTGCAATGGTCCTGTCAATATGACCCATCAGGTGGCCGGGCTGCTGAATGCCAACGTAGAGGATTTATACGTCGAGTTCAAAGGCTCCAACCATATGAACTTTATTACCAAAATTTTGCATAACGGCGTCGACCGTACCCGTGAAACCATCGAGATAATCAACGCCGCTGACGTCGATGCATTGAGCTTTAAAAACATCAGCAATGAGCAGTTTAATAAAGAGCTGCTGGCCGCCACCAATCTGATCCCCTCTTCCTATTTAAAATACTACCTCAAGACGACTGAAATGCTGGCCGAGCAGGAAGCAGCCGAGCAATCACGGGGTGAGATCGTCAAAAATATCGAAGCCGAACTGTTTAAAAAATACAGCGACGTTACGCTTCAGGATACGCCTAAAGAGCTGGAAGCCCGCGGCGGTGCGCTTTATTCCACCGCCGCGCTGAACGTTATTCGCGCTATTTACCTCGACGATAAGAGCATTCAAACGGTCAACGTTCGTAACGGCGGTGCTATCACTAATTTACCGGAAGAGGCGGTAGTTGAAGTGAACTGTGTGCTTACCCGTAATGGTCCGATTCCAATTTGTACTGGCGAGATCCCATCTCCTGCGAAAGGGATTGTTTCCATGATGAAAGACTATGAAGCGCAGATCGTCAAAGCCGCCGCCACCGGCGATTATCAAGCGCTTATTTCAGGCTTTATTTTCAACCCATTATGCTCAAGCGACACCTCGGGCGTGGCGTTAGTCAAAGAGATGCTGCTGGCCAATAAAAAGTATCTTCCTTTATTCGCCAAAAAGATTGAATCACTTTAATAGCGAGAAGAAACGGATGAAATGTACAACGTTTGATACCAATGCCGCGCTGGCTGAACTGGTCGTTAGTGAGCTATCCGCGCTCAAACCACATTCTCGCGTGCTGATCCCCTCCGGTAGCACGCCTCACTGGATTTACGAAGCACTGGCAGCGACACCGTTTGCCGAACGCCTTACTTTCTTTGCGCTGGATGAGTGGGTCAACGTGCCCAGCGAATCAGATGGCAGCTGCCTGAACATGATTAATCAGGACTTTGTGCACAAATGTGCCTATCCGGTGCGGTTAGTCCATTTCAATCCGTTTGCCTCTACGGCACAAAATATTGCCCATTACCAAACCGCGCTCAACGGTGAAGAGTTTGACTATGTAATTCTGGGCGTGGGAATGAACGGGCATATCGGCTTAAACGAGCCGGGCGTGCCGTTTGATGAGGATTATCTACAAACTCAACTGGATGACGTAACAATTAACGTCGCCAGCCATAAATACTTCTCCGGAGATGTCACCCTCACCGAAGGTATTACCGTCGGGCTGAATAAAATCATCAAAGCTGGAAAGGTGATTGTCATCATCAACCACGATACGAAAAAAGATATTTATCAGGAGATTGTTAACGGCGATGCGCACCACACTCAGGTTCCTGCCATCTATATCAAGCAGTTCCCGCAGGTTAATTATTACGTGACAAAAAACCTTATAGGGTAAGCGGGCATGAGCATAACCTCTCTACTCGAACAAAAGATGTTGCCACTGGCCGAGAAAATCTCGTCAAACATCTACCTGACCGCACTAAAAAATGCGTTTATTGCCCTGATTCCCTTTTTGATTGTCGGTTCATTTTTCGTATTGTTAACCAACTTTCCTGTTAACGGCTATCACGAGTTTATGAGTTCGCTGTTAGGGGAAGGCGTGCTGGATAAGCTCAATTACGGGATTAACGCCAGCTACGGATTAATGACGCTGCTGGTGATTATCACCTTCTCAAAGGAGTTAGTTGAAAAGCTTAATCTCAGCCAAAGTTCCGCTATTTTACCGGTGGCGATCTTCTTCTTAATGTCGCCTGGTCATATTACGACAGGATCGGGAGAAATCGTCGCCGATGCTTACGCGTTGCTCGACTTTAGCTCTGAATCGATGTTCTTAGGGATTATCGTTACTGTGGTCACCATCAAGGTGGTTCAGTTTCTGGAAAACAGGGCTTTCACCATCAAGATGCCTGCGAGTGTCCCGCCAGAGATTGCCAGGTCGTTTAAATCGCTGGTACCTATCTTCTTAGTGCTACTGTTCTGGATTATCGTCAAGGTGCTGTTTGAGAACACGCCTTTTGGTACGCCGGGGAAATTTATCAGCGTCATGTTGCAACAGCCGTTGCTGTATCTGGGGAATTCCCTCTTATCGCAACTGATTGCTGAGATGATGATCAGTTTCTTCTGGTTCTTTGGGATCCATGGCGACTCTATCATGACATCCGTAATGGGGCCTATCTGGCAAACGCTCAGTGCGCAGAACCTGGCGCAAACTCAGGCCGGGCTGGTAGCGACCAACATCATTACTCAGCAGTTCAGGGATGTCTATTTGATTGCCGGCGGTACGGGCTTTACCGGGGCACTGTTGATTAGCATCTTTATGGTTGCCAAAAGTACGCGATTAAAGCAGCTCTCACGGCTGGCGGCACCGGCGGCAATTTTTAACATTAATGAGCCGGTTATTTTTGGTTTGCCAATCGTGCTTAATCCGCTGATGCTTATCCCGTTTATCATTACCCCAATGGTGCTGTGTACGGTTACTTATGTGGTTATCGCATTCGGCTGGGTTCCCCCCACCTCTGGTATCTCCATTCCCTGGACAACGCCGATCTTTATTTCTGGTTTCCTCACCACCGGGATTTCAGGCATTGTTTTACAGGCCGTGAATCTGGTTATCGCCACCGCGATTTATACACCGTTCGTGAAGATTTTAGATAAGCAGTATCTGCATGAAGAGAGTCAGTCAGAGAACGCTATGGGCGAAATGCAGCCCCAGCAGTAAGAGCACAGAATCCAGGCCGGATGAAGTATTTACATCATCCGGCACTTTCTGCAGACGAAGAGGTTAGATTTCGTTTTCCGCCAGTTCACGCAGATACTGGAAAATCTGACGTGCTGATTTCGGCGGCTTGTTGCCTTCTTGCTCTTTCTTCGCATTGCGAACCAGAGAACGAAGCTGCTGGCGATCGGCGTTTGGCCACAGATTCAGCACTTCCGCTACCGCATCATCACCTTCGGCGATCAGGCGATCGCGCAGTTGCTCAAGCTTATGAAACAGTACAACCTGTTGGTTGTGACGGTTTTTCAGCTTGTCCAGCGCCTGACGGATAGGATCAACATCGCGCTGGCGCAACATTTTGCCAATCAGCTGCAGCTGGCGGCGGCGACCTTCCATCTTAATACGCTGGGCCAACTCAATCGCGGCACGTAAATCCGCGTCGAGCGGGATTTTATCCAGCGCGTTTTTCCCCAGTTTTACCAGTTCCACACCCAGGTGTTTTAACTCCTCGGCGTCACGTTTTATTTCACTTTTACTAACCCAGATAATTTCATCGTCTTCGTCTTCGATGTCATCACCGGGAACGTCGTCGAGCCAGTCTTCGGGCTGCTTAGTCATGTCAGGCTCCTTAAAAAAAGAGGCTAATGTTACCAGTTAAGATGCGCACTGAAAAACGGTTCTCTGTTAGACTTCAGAGAAACTCTCTCTACATTATGGCATTTGCGATGAAAGTAATCTCACAAGTTGAAGCGCAGCGTAAGATTCTGGAAGAAGCGGTCTCGACGGCACTGGAATTAGCGTCAGGTCAGTCGGATGGCGCGGAAGTCGCTGTGAGCAAGACCACGGGTATTAGCGTCAGCACCCGTTATGGTGAAGTGGAGAACGTAGAATTCAATAGCGATGGCGCGCTGGGGATTACGGTTTATCACCAAAACCGTAAGGGCAGCGCATCGTCCACCGATTTAAGCCCGCAGGCGATTGCACGTACCGTGCAGGCCGCGCTGGATATTGCACGTTACACCTCACCGGACCCGTGCGCGGGCGTGGCAGATAAAGAACTGCTGGCCTTTGATGCGCCCGATTTGGATCTGTTCCACCCGGCGGAAGTTTCCCCTGACGAAGCTATCGAACTGGCAGCCCGCGCTGAACAGGCGGCGCTGCAGGCCGATAAGCGTATCACCAATACCGAGGGTGGCAGTTTTAACAGCCACTATGGCATCAAAGTGTTTGGTAACAGTCACGGGATGCTGCAGGGCTACTGCTCCACGCGTCATTCTCTTTCCAGCTGCGTCATCGCGGAAGAAAATGGCGATATGGAGCGTGATTACGCCTACACCATTGGCCGGGCGATGGGCGATCTGCAAACGCCGGAATGGGTGGGGGCAGACTGTGCTCGCCGCACCTTATCTCGCCTCTCTCCGCGTAGACTTTCCACCATGAAAGCGCCGGTGATTTTTGCCAACGAAGTGGCGACTGGGCTGTTCGGACATCTGGTCGGCGCGATTGCCGGTGGTTCGGTGTACCGTAAATCCACCTTCCTGCTCGACTCGCTGGGCAAGCAAATTCTGCCGGAATGGCTGACTATTGAAGAACATCCGCACCTGCTGAAAGGGCTGGCGTCGTCGCCGTTCGATAGCGAAGGCGTACGGACCGAACGCCGTGACATTATTAAAGACGGCGTGCTGACCCAATGGCTGCTGACCAACTATTCCGCACGTAAGCTGGGACTGAAGAGCACCGGTCATGCGGGCGGGATCCACAACTGGCGAATTCCGGGACAGGGTCTAAGCTTCGAGCAGTTGCTCAAAGAGATGGGCACAGGTCTTGTGGTTACCGAGCTGATGGGCCAGGGCGTTAGCGGCATTACCGGCGATTACTCGCGCGGCGCGGCGGGTTTTTGGGTCGAAAACGGCGAAATTCAGTATCCGGTGAGTGAAATTACCATCGCCGGTAACTTAAAAGAGATGTGGCGCAATATTGTGACCGTAGGCAACGATATTGAAACACGCAGTAATATACAGTGTGGTTCGGTATTGTTACCGGAGATGAAAATCGCCGGGCAATGATACTCGTTAAGGCGTTAATTTTTTTTAATAATAAAAAAGGAAGTGAGCAATGCGTAAACACCTGTTAGCGATCGTCGCGGCTTCAACGCTGGTTCTTGGTTCTTCTGCGTTTGCAGCCGATCTCGAAGATGACATGGGGATCCTCAACGACAACCTGAAGATCGTCGAAAAAACGGACAATGCGACTGAACTGAAAGACGCGTTGACCAAAATGCGTGCAGCCGCGCTGGATGCTCAAAAGGGAACGCCGCCGAAGCTGGAGAGCAAATCCCCGGACAGTGCGGAGATGAAAGATTTCCGCCACGGCTTTGACACGCTGATCGGTCAGATTGACGGCGCGCTTAAACTGGCGAACGAAGGTAAAGTCAAAGAGGCGAAAGCCGTTGCGGAAGACCTGAAAAAAACGCGCAACGAAAACCACAAGAAGTTCCGCTAATCTACTCTTTCCGGCCTGCATAACCGTAGGCCGGATAAGACGCTGCGCCCCTGCATCCCATAAGTAAACGCTATCCCCATCACATTTTTTCATTTTTATCGTCCATTCATTGTTCGCATTTCCTTCCATTTTGCTGCTCACTCTTGCGATCTCAATCACATTCTTCCAGTGATTAATCGTGGTCCCGGCCCTTTTTGCGGCACAGATCACTATCGCTGCGCCCCTTTCCACTTCGAAGTGGAAAACAACTCGCTACAAACTTTTAACCCCCGCCGCTAAGTTAACCTCAGAGCCACTAGTGGGGTAAGACGAGTGAATAACGGAGCTGTAATGAATGACATGGGGGAATCGGTGGAACTGGCCGACCGCATGCTGGCGCAGGTGTATGCCTTGCTGCGTGAACGCCACATTATTCCCAACGCTGTACAGGAACAGATGCTGACGTCGCATGTTCGCGCCATGGCGCACCGCTCGGTAACGGGTGAACCCTTACCAGAAGTCGATGCCAGCTTGTTTGATGAAATTTCTGCCGAATCAATGGCGCTTGCCCGTGACGTGGTCGCTGAGTTTGGCAATCTTCCTGAGGAAGAGGCCTGGCTGCTGTCGGTGCACTTCGAAGTCGCGAAAGACAACCTTTAAGGAGCAAAAGATGGAACAGATTACCGTAGTGATTGGCGATCGTCTGGGTAAAGGCCAGAAAGTGGCGGCAGGCGTTGAGAAAGCGGGCGGCCGTGCGGTTGTGGTGCCGGGCGTTGCGGCTGATATGAAGCTGGGTGACGTGATGAAAGCGGAAAACGCCACCTTTGGCATCTCGTTTTGCGGCAGTGGCGGCGCGGGTGCGATTACCGCGCAGACCAAATACGGCTACAAGGCGAAATACGGCATGCGCTCGGTTGATGAAGGGGTCACTGCCATCAACGAAGGTTGCAACGTGCTGGGGTTCGGTTTTATGGACAAAGAAGAACTCGGTGAGCGCCTGGTACAGGCGTGGCAAAAGAAACACGGCGCTTAAGCATGAAAGAACAATTCACCACCACGGTGAGAGTCACTGGCAAGGGCGAGGCCAAAGCGCGCGCCTTTGCCGATGCCCTGAACCACGTTCAGGCTGCGGTGATGAAAGCGTCGCCGCATATCTTACTGCGTATTGAGCCACAGGATGTGCAGGTTGTTCAAGCGCGTGAATCGGTGCGCAAAGAGGCATTTTTATTCCTCTTTTTGCGCCGGGAAAGACGCACCTTCAGCGTGGAGCTGGACGTGACCGTCAACGTGACTGCCATCAATCTCGACAAGGTGGATTTCGTTACGCAACGCTGATTCTTTATTAAAAGGCATAATTATGTTCCTGATAATATTAATAAAATCGCTCATCATCGGCGGCCTGGTTGGCGTCGGTGTCGGCGCTGGGGCTGCACGCATGTTTCATGCGCCTACCACTCAAGGGATGGGCGCGTTTCGTACTCTGGGAGAACTGAATTCCTGCGAAGGGGATCCGGCTTCTCACTTCTCGTTCGGCCTGGGCTTCTTCTTTAACGCCTGGGCTTCCTCTGTTGCGGCGGGGGCGTTCACTCAGGACGTCGACCATCGCATCATCCCCAACTGGGGCGCTGCTGCGCTGATGGTTAAAAACCGCAACGTCGGTGAAACGCTGCACGATCCCAAGCGCATGGCGATTGCCTGCGGCGTTATCGGGATGATCGTCGTGACCTTCCTGAACCTTACGGCGTCATCCGTACCGGAAGCGTTGCAGGTGACTGCCGTCAAGGTGCTGGTGCCTGCGGCTAACCTGCTGGTCAACACCGTGATGCCGGTGATCTTCTGGCTGGCGGCGATCGATGCCGGTAAAAAATCAGGCTTCTGGGCCACCGTCTTTGGCGGCGCGGCGCAGCTGATTATGGGCAACGCCGTTCCGGGTCTGGTCCTTGGCATTCTGATCGGTAAAGGCGTGGAAGAGAGCGGCTGGAACCACGTCACTAAAGTGATGATGGTGGCTATCGTCGCGCTGTTTGTCCTGAGCGGCTTCTTCCGCGGCTTCGACATGAAGATGATCGAATCCTTCCATCTGACCGTGCCTAACTGGCTCGAACTGATCCACAACTCGCTCAGTGGCAAATAACGGAGGCCATCATGGAACAGAATAAAGGTTTTTGGTTCGCTGACTGGTCGTTCCCGATCTTCGTTGGCCTGCTCTCCTCTGGCGTATTTGCCGGAACGCACATGTACTACCTGTACGGTATTGGCGCATTTAACGAAGTCGCTTTTGTGGCGATGCTGAAGGCGGGAATGGACACCGGCTCCTACGGGGCGGTGGCGGCATTTGGTGCAAGCTTCCTGTTTGCCCGCATCATTGAAGGTTCGCTGGTGGGGATTCTGGATATTGGCGGGGCGATTCAGACCGGGGTCGGGTTAGGTGTTCCGGCGCTGCTGTTGGGCGCAGGTATTATCTTCCCGGTTGCCAACTTCGCAGCGTCGCTGGTCACCGGTCTGGTGATTGGTCTGGCGATTGGCTACATCATTATTCTGGCACGTAAGTTCACCATCAATCAGAGCGACTCGACCTACGGTGCGGATGTCATGATGGGGGCCGGTAACGCCTCCGGCCGCTTCCTCGGACCATTGATTATCCTCAGCGCGATGACGGCGTCTATCCCTATCGGCATCGGTTCACTGGCGGGCGCGCTGCTGTTTTACCTGTGGCAGAAACCGATCACCGGCGGGGCGATCCTTGGGGCGATGATCCTCGGGTCCATCTTCCCGATTGCCATTAGCTAACTGTTGATTTGTAGGCCGGATGAGGCGGTTGCGCTGCCATCCGGCAAAGGAGAGAGCGATGTTTGATTTACTCCTGCGCCGTGCGCGCCTCGTTGACGATACGGTGAGCGATATTGCGCTCAAAGACGGCAAAATTGCGGCGTTGGGCGACGTTGATGGCCCGGCGCTGAAAACCATCGAACTGGGCGGCGAGTACTACGTCAGCGCAGGTTGGATTGATTCCCACGTTCACTGCTACCCGAAATCCCCGATTTATCACGACCAGCCGGACAGCGTCGGTATAGCTACCGGCGTTACTACGGTGGTGGATGCGGGCAGTACCGGGGCGGATGATATCGATGATTTTTATACCCTGACCCGGAAAGCGACCACCGAAGTGTATGCGCTGCTGAATATTTCCCGCGTTGGGCTTATCGCCCAGAACGAGCTGGCTAATATGGCCAACATTGACGCCGATGCGGTTCGACAGGCGGTGAAGCGCCATCCTGATTTTATCGTCGGCCTGAAGGCGCGCATGAGCAGCAGCGTGGTCGGTGAAAACGGCATTACGCCGCTGGAGCGCGCCAAAGCGATGCAAGCGCAGAACGGTGACCTGCCGCTGATGGTGCACATCGGCAACAATCCGCCGGATCTGGATGAGATCGCCGAACGCCTGACCGCGGGCGACATCATTACCCACTGCTACAACGGTAAGCCGAACCGCATTCTGACGCCGCAAGGCGAGCTGCGGGCGTCAGTGACGCGGGCGATTTCACGCGGTGTGCGTCTGGACGTTGGGCATGGCACCGCCAGCCTGAGCTTTGCGGTGACAAAACGCGCTATCGGTCTGGGGATTTTGCCGCACACCATCAGCTCCGATATTTATTGTCGCAACCGTATCAGCGGCCCGGTGTATTCCCTGGCGAATGTGATGTCGAAATTTCTCGCCATTGGGATGTCGCTACCGCAGGTCATTGAGTGCGTTACTGCCAATGCCGCCGATGGTCTGCGCCTGAAACAGAAAGGGCGGCTGCAGGTTGGTCTGGATGCCGATTTAACCCTCTTTACGCTTAAGCGCCAGCCAACCGTGCTGGTAGATGCAGAAAACGACAGCCTGCAGGCTGAACAACTGCTGGTGCCGCTTGCCGCAATACGTGCGGGCAAGGGCTATATGACCGAACAAGGGAGCGCGGAACATGCCTTCGATTTTTGAGAAATACAATTTAAAACAGGTGATTAACACCTCAGGCCGCATGACGGCGCTCGGCGTTTCTACGCCACGACCAGAAGTGGTTCAGGCCGCAATGGCGGGGATGAATCAATATTTTGAGATGAAAGACCTGGTCAATAAGACCGGTGACTACATTGCGAAATTGCTGGAGGTGGAAGGGGCAACCGTCGTCTCCTGCGCTTCGGCCGGAATAGCCCTGTCAGTGGCTGGAGTGCTGGTTAAGGACAGCGACTGGCTGCTGGAGAACCTGCACGTCGCGCCGATCGAGAACAACGAAATCGTGCTGCCCAGAGGCCACAACGTCAACTTTGGCGCTCCGGTTGGCACCATGGTGGCGCTCGGCGGCGGCAAGCTAGTGGAAGCGGGTTATGCCAACGAATGTTCCGCCGCTCAGCTGGCGGCGGCCATTACGCCACGCACGGCGGCCATTCTGTATATCAAATCTCACCACTGCGTCCAGAAAAGTATGCTCAGCGTGGAACAGGCTGCGGTGGTGGCGCGTACGCATAATCTGCCGCTAATCGTGGATGCGGCGGCGGAAGAGGATTTGCAGTGCTACTACCGGGTTGGTGCGGATCTGGTGATTTATAGCGGTGCGAAAGCGATTGAAGGGCCAACCAGCGGCCTGGTGATTGGCAAAACCCAATACGTTGAGTGGGTGAAGCGCCAGACCGCGGGGATTGGCCGGGCGATGAAGGTGGGTAAAGAGGGAATTCTTGGCCTGACCTGCGCCATCGAACTGTATCTGAACGCGCAGAAAGAGAGCGGCGCGGAGATGGTCGAGAAAATGACGCCGTTCATTAATGCGTTAAACCAGCTTCACGGCGTAAGCGCCCGCGTGGTGTGGGACAGCGCAGGGCGCGACATCGCGCGCACGGAAATTAAGTTTGACGAAGCGGTAACCGGGATCGCCACAGGTGAACTGGTCGACGCGCTCAAGCAGGGAGAGTACGCGATTTACTTCCGTGGTTACAAAGCTAACGAAGGCATTATCGAAGCCGATGTGCGCAGCGTGGATCGCGCGCAACTGGAGATTGTGGCCCGTCGAATTGGTGAAGTGATTTCGCAGGAGAAAAAAGCATGAAACTGACCCCTAACTTTTATCGCGACCGCGTCTGCCTGAACGTGCTGGCGGGCTCCAAAGAAAATGCCCGGGATATTTACGCGGCGGCGGAAGGACACGTACTGGTCGGTGTGTTGTCAAAAAATTACCCGGATGTCGCAAGCGCGGTTGCGGATATGCGTGAATACGCAGCGCTTATCGACAATGCCCTCTCCGTGGGGCTGGGGGCGGGCGATCCAAACCAGTCGGCGATGGTCAGTGAAATCTCCCGTCAGGTGCAGCCACAGCATGTTAATCAGGTCTTTACCGGCGTGGCGACCAGCCGCGCGCTGCTGGGTCAGCAGGAGACGGTGGTCAACGGTCTGGTCTCGCCAACTGGCACACCGGGCAGGGTGAAAATCTCCACCGGTCCGCTGAGCAGCCAGACGCCAGACGGCATTGTGCCGGTAGAAACCGCGATTGCGTTGCTCAAAGACATGGGGGGGAGCTCGATTAAATACTTCCCAATGGGTGGCCTGAAGTGCCGTGAGGAATACATTGCAGTTGCCCAGGCCTGCGCCCGCCATGACTTCTGGCTGGAGCCAACTGGCGGTATCGATCTGGATAATTTCACTGAAATTTTGCAGATCGCCCTGGATGCCGGAGTGAGCAAAATCATTCCTCACATCTATAGTTCGATTATTGATAAGGTGAGTGGTAACACCCGACCGGACGACGTGCGCCAGCTGATGGCGATGACCCGGGCCTGCGTAGGCTAACTGACTGATGAGGAAACTGACGTGCGATTCCCCAACCAACGTTTAGCGCAGCTGTTTGGCATGCTGCAAAACGAAGCGCTTCCACAGGACGAGCTGGCGCAGCGGTTGTCGGTTTCCACACGCACCGTACGGGCGGATATCACTGCGCTAAACGCGCTGCTCACCCAGTACGGCGCGCAGTTTGTCCTCAGCCGGGGTAACGGTTATCAACTCAAAATTGACGACCCGGCACGTTATCATGCCCTGCAAACGCAGCGACCAGACGCGTTGCTGCGCATCCCTCGCACCAGCCAGGAGCGGGTGCACTGGCTGGTGGTTCGTTTTCTGACGTCGGCCTTTTCGCTGAAGCTGGAGGATTTGGCTGATGAATGGTTTATCAGCCGCGCGACGCTGCAAAACGATATGGCTGAGGTGCGCGAGCATCTGCAACGTTATCATCTGACGTTGGAAACGCGCCCCCGTCACGGTATGAAACTGTTTGGCAGCGAGATGGCGATCCGCGCCTGTTTGACCGATCTGCTATGGACGCTGGCGCAGCAGGATCCACAGCACCCGCTAGTGACGCAAGAGGCACTAAATGCCGGGATCCCTGAACAGCTACAACCTGTTTTGCAGGATATTTTTGCCCGTTTTCACATTCGCCTGACCGATGAGGGTGAGCTGTTTTTGCGGTTGTACTGTGCGGTGGCGGTACGGCGGATTAGCGAAGGGTATCCCCTCCCGGAATTTGCCGCAGAAGAAGCCGAGCAATCGGTGTGCCTGGCCACGCGGGAAATCGCAGCGGTATTGCACCGACTGGCGGATAAACCGCTTACCGTTTCCGAAGAGAACTGGCTGCAGGTGCATATCGCCGCCCGCCAGGTACAAGAGATCGCCCCCAGCGCCATCAATGCGGATGATGACGAAGCGCTGGTTAATTACATCCTGCGGTTTATCAACAGCCAGTACAACTACAACCTGTTGAATGACAAACAGTTACATGCTGACCTTCTGACGCATATTAAGACGATGATCACCCGGGTGCGTTACCAGATAATGATCCCCAATCCGCTACTGGAAAATATTAAACAGCACTACCCGATGGCGTGGGACATGACGCTGGCCGCCGTCTCGGGATGGGGAAAATATACGCCGTACACCATCAGTGAAAATGAGATTGGCTTCCTTGTGCTGCATATTGGCGTCGGGCTGGAGCGTAGTTACAACATCGGTTACCAGAGGCAGCCGAAAGTTCTGCTGGTATGCGATGCTGGAAATGCGATGCTGCGGATGATTGAGGCGGTGCTGGCGCGTAAGTATCCGCAGATAGAAATCGTTGATACCGTGACGCTACGCGACTACGAACAGCGGGAAAGCATCAGCGAAGATTTCGTCATCTCTACCGCGCGGGTTGGTGAAAAAGATAAGCCTGTGGTGATGATTGCACCGTTCCCTACCGATTATCAACTGGAGCAAATTGGCAAACTGGTGCTGGTCGACAGAACCCGTCCGTGGATGTTGAACAAATTCTTCGATGCCGCCCATTTTCGTGTGATCGACGAGCCAATGGATCAACAAACGTTGTTCAACGTTTTATATCGCCAGTTGCAGGATGAAGGCTTTGTCGATGCGGAGTTTCTTGATTCGGTGGTTGAACGTGAGGCCATCGTCAGCACCATGCTGGGTGACAGCATTGCCCTGCCGCACGCCCTCGGTCTGCTGGCAAAGAAAACGGTGGTCTACACCATCCTCGCCCCGCAGGGTATCGCCTGGGGGGATGAAACGGCGCATGTGATCTTCCTGCTCGCCATCAGCAAAAGCGAATACGAAGAAGCGATGGCGATCTACGATATTTTCGTCACCTTCCTGCGCGAGCGCGCGATGACGCGGCTCTGCGCGTGCCGGAATTTCAGCGAGTTCAAAACGGTTGCAATGGAGTGTGTGAGCCGTTTTTAACGACGCTGCAACTATCTTGCTGCGTCGTCTCCTGCAACTGTTACCCTTAATTTCAAGAGGATAACATCACGCGACGACGGTCGTTAACTGCCCGGGAAAGCTAATTTGAATCAACCCACCCCAGGCGCACATTAACTGCGATTGCGCAGTAAGAGCCGGCGCATTGCCGACTATTATCGTCGGTGAACCGGGCATCCATGGCGCAATGGTGGCAGGAATGCACGGCATTGGCGTCAGCACGCCGAGCGCCGCGGCGGTTGCGGCAGCAACGGTCGGGTTGGCGATGCTGTTGCACATCCCGAACGGCAGAATGTTTACAAATGGTTTGTTATCCATAATATTCGCCATCGGCAGGCTGTTGACGATAGTTCGGCTGGTGGGCAACACGTTCAGTGTGGCGGGCGCTATGCCAAACGAGCAGTGCAGCATTGCGCCTGTACATACGGCAGGACAACTCATGGCAGTACCCCCAATTGTCTCCACAGTCGGCGAGCGGACTCATCACCAGTAATCAGTTCATTGAGCAGTTCTGGTAGTGGCGTATGTCCCCAGATATAGGCCCGCTGCAGTAGATACGGTACCGGACTGTGGGGCTCGGTACGCGCCAGATAATCGGCTACCTGTTTAATCATCTGATATGCCTCTTCGCGGTGAAGAAACGTGGCACCGTTGCTGACCGTTGATGCAGTTTCTTGCCCGACAGGTGGCGACTGTTCCGGCAAGGTGTTGCCCAACGCCTGCAGACAGGTCTTGATTTTTTGCTCAAGTGCCTTGAATGAAGGTGCCGATTCGGTAGGCCAACTCTGACAGACGTTGTTGAGCCGTTGGAGCCACTCCGTGCTGGATGTCAGGGATAATATGGTGGCCTCGTCCGCGCCAGGCAGCGGAACGTCAGCTAATTTTCCCTGCTGCCACTGGGTCAGGGAGATGTTTTCCCCATGAGCTATAAACAGCGGGGCTTCAGCGACCAGCGTGGCGTAATGTTGCGCTATCCAGCATAGTGGCGCGGCGCGATAGTCATAGTCACCTTCTTTAATTTTAGGATGTAATTGCTCCGGGTATTGCTCCAGCGCCAGGGTCACTAATTCCAGCGCATTGGGCAGGGCTGCTAAGCCGTGAACTCTAATCCATGCCTCACCCAACCAGCTCATAATGACCAGATCCTTACTGAGCGTTTTCGTCAGCACAGTGGCGATTTTGGCGACTTCATCCCAGTCGGCGCGGCGTACTTTGCCAGACGCCGGTGGGCAGCGTTTCGTCATCCTGCTGGCGGGCGGTGACCAACTGGTCGAACTCTGGTGAATAACGGATAGAGTCCCCGCACGGATTATCCGCCTGAATGGGGGCCAGTAATGCCTCAATATGTTCCATCATTTTCCTCCTGATAATCCCTGCTCGGTAAGCGGTATCCATGGTAGCGGCGCTTTGCTTTGTGCATCTAACAACGTGACCTGCCAAAATACGGTTGACTGCAATTGCTTCTGACCATCGCCCACGGGGAGCGAAAAACGCAGCGGTTGCGTCGGCGCGCCACCGACGCGCTGTTGTTCAATCATCCTGAGCAGTGCCCACGCTCCCTGCCAGCGCCAACGACCAGTATCACCGCTTACCGTTACGCCTGTCTGTGACAGGCCTGGCATTGGACGCCATGCGGAATTGGCTGCCCAACGCAGACTAAAGTTCAGACTATCGCTGCTGCGCCAGTGCAGGTCAGTTGTGCCGCCGGGGTAGCTAATCGATTGTTGATTACCGACAAGCCGCCAGTCGGCAATCTGATCCGCGCCAGCCTCATGGTTGCGTGAGGTCCGCCAGATAACCCGTAACGTCACGCCTTCAGGGCTGACCAACGCCGACAGTAACGGCTGTGCCGCTGCCAGTTGTTGAATGAGTGGCGGCTGTTCGGATAGCGTTTCGGCGGGGAGTTGCGCCAGTAAAAGAGTCAGTTCACGTACCCGATCGACATCTGCATCTGTTGAGTGCGGCACGGCGGTAAAGGGGAAGCGCCCTGCAAGCCAGGTGTTGTACAGATTGAAGATCTTCTGTACCGCACCAATGCTGGCCTGTTGGCGTAACTGCTGACATTTTTGCAATGATGCGTCTGCCAGCGCGTTCAGCGACTGACCGTAAAAATCGTTACTGCTGGCGGTGCGAAACTGCGTCAGTTCACTCTGGCAGTTCTGCGCAGAGAGCGTCGGCAGCGCGGCAGCAAGGGCCGCCATCTGCATCGGCGAACTGGCAGGATCTTGTTGTTGCAGCCGCTTCATGGTCGCCAGTGAATTGCTCCAGCGAGCGATAAGCTGGTTATCCGCTGCCATTAACCATGGACGCTGGTTGTCGAGCCAGTCAATATCCTGCTGATAGCGGACCAGGGCACCAGAGATTTGTTCTGCCTGGGCGCTAGCCCATCCGATAATTTTCTGTCCGCTGGCCTGCGCCTGTTCTGTCGTCGCGTAATTGACCGCCGGAGGGGTAATCGGCGGAAGTAACGCGCTGCCGTCCTGACGCACCCGTGCAATCACCTGGGCCGCCGTTTGTTGGCGCAATGCGATGGCAAGCTGAGGACGATTAAGCTGGTTGAAGGCTTCAATGATGTAATCCGCGCTGGCGGTGCTGACATTGCTGTTATCCGGGGTTCCGGTGGCCCCTGTGTATAGCGTCTGACGTATGGCGTTTTCCACCGTATGTCGCGCCAGCATGGTGATTTTAGGTCGCCAGATGCTGTCTGGAAGCTGCTGCATAAATCGTTCAAATCCGCCATACAGCGCCAGCGCCTGCTGAAGTTGCAGGTTGCCAGGATAACCGACGGAGAGCTCGGTAGGCTGGCTTGCCCCCTGCTGCCAGAAGGGTTGGTTAAGTAAATCACGCAAACTTTTTTGTAATGCCAGAAGATCCGGCGATACGCTGAATTGTCCTTCCGGGGATTGCTCGGTTAATGAGGAGAAGTGCAGCCTGGAGCCATCAACCTGCGCCAGAAAGCGTTGGCGCAGTAGGGTTTCGTGGCGGAGCAGTTCCTGAACCACGCTGTTGTCGATAAGCCTAAGGGTTCGTGCCTGCGTGAGCAGCTCATCCAGTGGCAGTCTGATTGGCGAATTTGTTGCGTCACGACTCAGGTTATTAATGGTCGTCAGTGTTGCTTGTAAGCGGCTGACCTGGCGGACCAGCGAGCGGACGAACAAGGGGGTAACCCCGGTGCCATTGCCAAACAGCGCCAACAGTTGTTCGAGCTGCTCTTCGTTGTTATCCAGGCTGGTATTGCCATAGTTTTGCTCCAGCCAGCGCATGGTTTCGTGAGAAAAAAGTACGCTGTTGCGCTGAGTCAGCTCGCTAGCGTCGGGTAATTTCAGACGCGAGAGATTGAGAGTGGCAAACATCTCGTTGAGCTTTTCCTGGGAGGGTAAAGAGTCAGTGTCAACGGTCACGCCCCAAACGCTGGCGCTGACGTTTGCCAACGTCTGCACAGTCGGTTGCTTCATCTGCATTAATTGTAGCAACGGCAAATAGCGCGACTCCATTTGTTTTGCCTGAGTGAGCAAGTTCTGAATTTGCCGGTAACGCTCTTCGGGTAGCAAATCGTCCTGCTCAAAGCCCCTTTCATTGTGATTTTGCAGGCAGATACTGTTGGTGGCTGGTACCAGCAGGCTAGCCAGGGTGACGTTGTTAAACGTCTCGCGCAATTTTGTATCGGTGCGGCTGAACAGCGAGCCGGGCCAGACGATGGAACGAAACTGCCACTGTGGAATGCCATTGAGAACGCGCCAGTACAGTGCGGTGGAACGCTCACCAGTGATATCGGCCCGGACGGCTGTGGCGAGGACCTGCAGACGATCGTGCAATAGTACGGCATGGGTGTGCTGGTATTGCCAACTCCAGGTCATCGCGACAAGCCAAAGAACGCAAAGGCAGCTATAGCACGCGAGAGTGATGAAATGGCGGCGTAAATTCACGCGCAGCAAACGGCGCACCGGAAGCGCGAGACCGCGCTCAGCGGTAATTTTGCTGCTCAGTAGCGACTGACAAAACTGCATCTGTGGTTTGTCATGGTCCAGCGTACGGGCAACAAACCAGATCCCGCGCAGCTGCGGTGGCTCATCGCGGGCATGACTGTTAAACAGGGCGTCAAAAGCGTCATGCAATGGTGCGGCAAGCGGCGGGAAGCTTTCTGGCAAGCGGAATAATTCCTCCGGCGTGTTGCCTCGCAGCGCGCCAAGCTCGGTGATGAACAGCCGCAGCGAAGTCCGGGTATTGTCCAGCGCATTGTCGATCCACTGCGGTTTCCAAATGGCTTCTCTGGCGACCGGAATCGTGCTGCCAATCGGACTGCGGCGAGCATCTTCCGGCAATAGCTCCAGCAGATCGGCTGTACCTTCCAGTGATTCCATGCCGCTGATGATCAGGTAAATTGGCAGACTCAGTCCGCACACCTGCTGCAACTGCTGACAGTTATGCAATAAGCTGGCGCGGACGGTATCATCGTCATGCAGCGTCTCTAATGAAAGGGTGATAATCAGTGCATCCAGTGGTCGCTGGGGGCGGCTTTTCACCAACGCAGACAGCGTCTTCTGCCAGTCATTCTGACGGATTAGCCGCTTCTTCCCAACGGTTTGTAGCGTTTGCGGCAGGCACAGAAGGCTGCACTGAGGATTAAACCACCATTGCCCGAACCAGTATTCCTGGCCGTCGGTAAGTGACCAACTGCGGCACAGCAGACGGTTATCCTCTTCGTCGCCAAGCATCAGGATTCGCACGCTGTCGTAAGGATCCTGACTGGTACAGGCTCGCTGGATCTCCTTTTGCGCACGGTTGAACGTATCGTTTCGGTATTCCCATTGCCACCAGACGCACCAGAGAGTCATCGCCAACAGCACCAGGAGAATAATCAGTAGCGTAAGCCAGGGTTGCGTCACTTATCATCTCCCTGGCAGGACTGGGTTACCGGGAAATCTGGCAGCGAATTTACGCCGATGGCATCTTCAATACTTAGCCACAGTCGCTGACTCAACAGCAATAACGCCAAAAGTATTACGAGGGCGATGAGATGCAGGCGCGAATTGTCTGGCAGGCGGCGATGCGCCGGAAGGTGTAAAGGCGTCCCCAGCGCGGTCGATTCCATGCGTTCGGCAATATCACTGAGCTGAGCGTCATGCTGAAAGGCAAAATGCCACAGCAGGCGGCAGGTTTCCTGATGATTCTGCAGGTTAAAATCGCCACGTCGGGAACCAAACCCCAGCGTCAGGCAGCGCAAATACAGCGCGGCTAAATCCCGCTTTCCTGGGTTACGTTCATTGAGCAGAGCGGTGATCTGGCGGGGGATCTGGTCCCCAGCGCTATGGGTTTGCCACAAATGATACTCCAGCGGGCAGGACTGCCACAGGGAGAGCGCGGGCCAGTCACCATAGAGTACGGACTCATCAATCAGCGCGACCAGGGCATAAACGGACGCGTCAATCTGCTGCTGAAACGGCGAACCCAGTTCGCGGGTCAGGCGTCGGTTATACTCTTCTACCACCTGACTGGCGTATACAAGGGCCTGATTATGCAACTCATCTGGCGGTAGTGGAGTGCGTTTCCAGCGTTCGAACTGCGCCAGCCAGCGGGTGTAAATCTCATCAAACAGACGGCTGGCAGGCATATCAGGATTGGCGATTGTCATGGCGATCCTCCTGACGGTAGAGCATGATCTGCTGCGGCATATCCTCTGTTTCATGCAATGGGGCAATAACCAACGGCGTCCCTTTTTCAAACCACTGGATGGTAAGGGTCAGGGTAAACAGGGCCACCTTGCCGTCGATTTCCCAGTCACTGCGCTGCTCTGCAGCCAGCGGCGTGAAAGTCATCCCGTGCATCCGCTGACGACGCAGAACAGGTACAAAGGGTTGGCTGGTGATAAGACTCATTTGTAACCACTTTTCAGCTTTGGAGGCGTTGTCTCCGGGCATCAGCAGGCCTATAACCACCTGCTCTCCCGCGTGGATATCTATAGGGAGTTGCAGTGAAAAAGAGTTATCCAGCTTGCTGAAATTCAGCCGCTGATAGCGGCGATGAATATGCGCCAACTGGTTTTTCAGTACGGTGAAAAGAGAGGCAAATGCGGGCAGCATGTTCTGATAATCAAAGGTTGGCAGCAGGGGCAGCGTTTTATCCTGAGTCAGTATTGCCGTTTGTCCGATAAAGAGACACAGCGCGCGGTAAAGATCCTGTGGATGTGGCCGCCCGCTGCTGAGCAAGCTTTCCACCAGCGGCAACGCCCCCTGGATACTATGCAGTGACAGCGTAAGCCATAGCCAGTCGTTGGTGCGTTGTCCGTGTTGCGCCAACTGCATTTCACGGCTCAGAAACAGAATTTTTTCTCTTGCCTGCAGGCAGAGTTGTCGGGTTTGGCGTGCCAGATAACTCTCTTCGTTGAAGGCGGGAGAGGGGGGAAACCACTCGCTCTGACGAAATCCACCTTCGCTATACACAACCTGCAGCAGCGGCAGACAGACGAAATCAGCGCGATCGTGCTGGCAAACCAGACGCGGTACGGGCTGCCATTGCGAAATGCTCTCGGGGAATTCACCGCTACTCAGGTCAGGTAGCGGGGCGCTGTTGACTGAGCGATAGCGGCTATTCATCAACTGCCACTGTCCGGCACGGTTTAGCGGCGGCAGCGCCAGCCAAAGGATATGTTCACTGTCTGGTACGGCAGGCAGCAAGCGGGCGCAGTCAAACTCCAGCGATAAATCGTCGCTAATGTCATAATTGACCGGCGTGCCATCGGGCATCATCGCCTCCAGGCGCAAAATACGCAGCGTTCCTGCACACAGCGCAGCCTCGTCAATCTGGAGCCGGTTGACGCCCCAGAACCACGGATTAGCGCACCCGGTGAGCGCGGCACAAAGTGTTTCATTACGCAATGCCTGCAACTGGAAATGTTGAGGTAGCATTGCCATCCCTTCATACCAGCAAACCATTGCCGGAATTGTGCTCATAGTCCCTTCCTTGTTCATGGTGCCAGGACGGCTTCATCCGTCATTAGTAACAGATGCAGTGAATCTGCTTTTTCCAGTGTTAATCGGTGTTCTCCTGCGCTGCTGTAGCGGGCAAACAGCAGAATTGCCTCTGCCTTAACGCCGTGCAGAGGGGAGCTTTTGGTCACAAAACGCGAATCCGGCACCAGCTCCAGCGACCAGACATGCAACCCGTCAGGGCTATCGCGCAGGAGTTGTGATTTGGCGTTAAACCACTGTGTCGCACTCAGCGATTGTACGGTTGGCAGCAACGCATTATCGGCAATCGCGGCAATATCCACGGCGACTGGCGTGTTATCGTTTGCATCTGCTGCGGTTTCAATGACCACATCATTAAATGCCACACGGTTTTGCCATAATGAACAACCGCTACTCAGTAAAATTAAAATACTGAATAGTATTATATTGGCTGAATGGAATAGGCCGTTTGTCATATAAAATCCTTTTATATTGTCATTAATAAGGTAATTAATGGTGGGGGTTGTTTTTTTGACTTAAATCATCATTGGATGAATCTTAAGTAATAAAATTTGTTAACATTTAAATATTCATTAAATTTATATTTTCAGTGCAAAGCATTATTTTATAATCAATTTTAATTGTAACGTGTTGATTTTTATTGGTTAATTTTTTGTTAATTGATTTTTATCAAACAATTTATTTTTTTGTGTGAAAAGTAAAAAATTAAGTTGATATTTATTGGGTGTTGTGTTTTTTATATTGCGGGTAGTTATTCATGAATATGACTTTTCGAATAATGGTGCGGTAAATGTCGTGCCAGGGATACTATTGCAATAAAAAGGATTAAATATGGCCGAGAGCATTCAGCATAAACTCAACCGTATTAGGCCGCCGCGCGTGCAAATAACGTATGATGTGGAAACAGGTGGCGCGATTGAGAAGAAAGAGCTTCCCTTAGTTGTTGGTATTTTAGCTGATTTATCCGGACATCCCGCATGCCCACCCGCTAAATTACGTGAGCGGCGATTTGTCGAAATTGACCGTGATAATTTTGACGATGTGCTTTCCTCCCTCTCACCTCGTCTGGCGATACAGGTTGAAAATCGTCTGGCTAATGATGGCAGCAAATTGAACGTTGAGCTGTGCTTTAACGAGTTCGATGATTTTTCTCCACTCAATATTATCAATCAGGTTAAACCCCTTCAGCGACTGTTTCTTGCCCGGCAGCGTCTGCGCGATCTGCTCACCAAACTGGATGGTAACGACGATTTGGATGCGCTGCTACAGCAGGTGGTAAACGATAACGCCGAGCTTCAGGCTTTGAGACCCATCGTTGAAGAAAAACCGGCTGAAAACGCGTAACTGAATCAGGAGAAGAACAATGGAAAATGTTCAGGAACAAGCTGAAAACGGCGGACAGACGGTCACGCTGAGCGTGCTGGATCGCATTATCCAGGAAGGGCGGATGGCGCGCGATGAGCTACAACAGACCTACGCGCGTGACATGCTGGAAGAACTGGCGACGCAAATTCTTGATGAAGGGATGGCGATAGGAAGCGATACGGTGGCGATGATCAACCATCGCATCGCGCAGATCGACGAGCTTATCAGCGGCCAGTTGAATGAGGTATTGCATCACCCGGATGTGCAGAAACTGGAAGCCTCCTGGCGCGGTCTGCATCAGTTTGTGATGAATACGGAGACCAGTACCCGACTGAAATTACGTCTGCTAAACGTTTCGCGCAAAGAACTGCAGGACGATCTGGAAAAAGCGGTTGAGTTCGATCAGAGCACGTTGTTTAAGAAATTGTATGAGGATGAATACGGTACTTTTGGGGGGAATCCCTATAGCGTGCTGGTCGGTGATTTCGAGTTTGGCCGTCATCCGCAGGATGTGGCGCTACTGGAAAAACTTTCCCAGGTCGCGGCGGCCGCGCATGCGCCGTTTATCGCCGCTGCCAGTCCTCGTTTGTTTGATATGGGATCGTTTCTCGAGTTAGGTGTCCCGCGCGATCTGGCGAAGATCTTCGAAAGCACCGAGCTGATTAAATGGCGGGCATTCCGCGAAAGCGACGACTCCCGCTATGTCTCATTAGTGCTGCCGCACGTGTTGCAGCGCCTGCCTTACGGCCTGGATACGGTGCCGGTGGAAGGCGTGAACTTTATCGAGGACGTCGACGGCCTTGATGCCAGCAAATATCTGTGGGGCAATGCCGCCTGGATGCTGGCCAGTCGTATTACCGAAGCTTTTGCCTTATACGGCTGGTGTGCGGCGATCCGCGGTGCGGAAGGCGGCGGCCTGGTATCCGATCTCCCTGCGCATACGTTCTCTACGCCATCCGGCGATATCAGCCTGCGCTGCCCGACGGAAATAGCCATTACCGACAGGCGTGAGAAGGAGCTTAACGATCTGGGATTCATCGTGCTGTGTCATAAGAAGAATACCAACACCGCCGCGTTCTTTGGCGGACAGACCACCAATCAGGCAAGGATCTACAACACCCCGGAGGCCAATGCCAACGCGAGGATCTCCGCAATGCTGCCTTACATCCTCGCCGCTTCCCGTTTTGCGCATTACCTGAAGGTGATTATGCGCGACAAGGTCGGCAGCTTTATGAGCCGCGATGATGTTGAGAGTTACCTCAATAACTGGATTGCTGACTATGTGTTGCTGCGCGACAGCGCGCCACAGGAGATTAAAGCGCGTTATCCGCTGCGTGAAGCACGGGTGGACGTGAGTGATGTTCCCGGCAAACCGGGCGTTTATCGCGCCGTTGTATTCCTGCGTCCGCACTTCCAGTTAGAAGAGTTGACCACCTCAATTCGTCTGGTGGCTGAACTGCCGCCGCCAGCTGCCGCTTGATTACTAAGGAGATAGACCATGGATGCGATTTTTTTAAAGCTTGACGATATCAAAGGCGAAAGCCAGGCCGATGGCTTCAAAGATCAGATAGAGATCATGTCCTACAGCCATAACGTGGCGATGCAGGTCACTAACGACGTCAGTAATACCGAACGTACTTCCGGGCGCACGCACGTGGGTGAAATGTCGCTGACCAAGTTTGTCGATCTCGCCACGCCGGTGCTCAATGAGTATTGCTGTAGCGGGAAGGTGATCAAAGAAGCGAAGTTGACGCTCTGTCGTAACGACAATAGCGCGATGCTGCCGTTTATTGTCTATACCCTGAGTAACGTGGTGATCTCGCACCTGAGCGTCAGCGGCGGGTCCGGCGGTAAGCCGGTAGAGACGATGTCGCTGAACTTCACCAAAATCAAATGGGAAATCACCGCCCAGAAATCGGAAGGCACCCAGCAGGGCACCAGTTCATCCGTCTGGGATATGGCGCTGAATAAGAAAGGCAGCTAATGGTGGAGCCTTTCATCCCGGTTGCGCTATTCGACAGGCTGCTGGATGAGGAGATAAGCCCACGAGAGTCGGTGTGCCGGGAGTTGAATCGATTATTCAACTCCCGAGCCCCTACGGATGATGACGCACTACCGCTGTTGCTTAGCTGGGGCGTCCCGGAATGGCACGGATGTAACGCGGGCGATGAGCGGGTGCTTAACTGGTATTGTCGCCAGCTACGCGCAGCCATTTTACGCAACGAGCCGCGGATTCAGGCGCTAACTGTCAGCGTGAAAGATGCGCATCATCAGACGCTGGCGCTGCATCTCGAGGTGATGTTGTGGCACGACGACGATCCGCTGACGCTGGATCTAACGTATCTGCACGGCAGCTGGCGATGACTATCGCAGGAGAAGATCAATGGACGATCGATTGCTGGAAGACTATTTGCAGGAGTTGAGATGGTTGCGTACCGCCAGCGGCGAGTTCGCCCGGCGGCACCCGCACGTTGCCTCTCGTCTGCGGCTGAGCGAATTTGATTGCCCGGATCCCCACGTTGAAAGGCTTTTAGAAGGTTTCGCCCTGCAAAGCGCCAAATTGCATCAGCGCCTTGATGATGGTTTTGGTGAACTGTGTGAATCGCTGCTGGAGCAGCTCTCACCTCATTCGATACGCCCTTTCCCTTCCACAGCTACCGCCAGTTTTACTGCGGATCCGCTGGCAGGTGATTTGAGTCAGGGTTACGCCCTTCCTGCCGGAACGCCGCTTTACGCGTTAACGCAAAGCGGTAAAACGATCTGGTGGCGTACCGCGCTGGCGCAAACGCTGTGGCCTATTGAGATTGACGATGTTACCTGGTGCGATGCGGCGCAGGCCCGGCAATTAACCGGGCTGACGAGGGCGCGCGGCGCATTGCGTATTCAGCTACGTTGTCTGCCGCCACATCAGTTTTCGACGTTGGCGGTTACACAGTTACGCATTCATCTCAGCGGTTCGCCGCAAAGCAACGCCACGCTATTTGATTTGTTGTACGCCCATGTCATTGGGCCGCTGCGCCCACATCCCATTGGCCTGCTGAATGCCGAAAAGATTTTGCCCTGCGAACCGGGCGTAGAGTCCAGCGTGCTGGCGCTCAGTGCCTGGATGAACAGCCCGCAGGCGCTGATGTATTTCGATTTGCCGCTGCCGCCTTCGGGGGAGGGCGACGGCATGATCTTGTGTATTCCTTTCGATCGCGCTCCGCCGGGGGCGCAGCATATTCACTCGGGTGATATTCGTTTGGGGTGTGTGCCTATCGTTAACCTGTTCACCCGGACCTCTGAGCCGCTGATCGCCGGGCATATTCGCAGCGAGCATCGGCTGGTGGCCGATCATCATGATCAACATGTACAGATCTACCGTGTACAGACGCTGTGGATGAGCCGCCGTGAAGAAGCCTGGCGCGTGCCCGCATATTATTCCGCTCACGGGCATAGCGAGTCCCGCTGGTTCTGGCATGCACGACGCAACCGCCAGCAGGGCAATGCGTTGTGGTTAACGCTGGTGGACAGCCGTTTCGACCCGTTTGCGCCGGATGAAGAAGCGAGCCTGACGGCGACGCTCTGGTGCAGCAACGGTGAGCAGGCCGCACTGCTTTGTGCGGGAACGCCACTAACCTTTGAAGTACCCGGCCCGGTTGCGCAGGTGCATTTACTGGGAACGCCGACCACGCCTTCAGCGCCTGCGTTGCAGCGAGATGCACGCTGGAAACTGCTCTCAACGCTTGCGCTCAACCATCTCTTATTGAACGAAGGTCAGAGCGCGCTGGACTCGCTGAAAGAACTGCTGGCCCTGTATGCCCCTTCCTCTGCGTCACCCGCTGTCTGGCAGCAGATCAATGGCATCCGCGAGATGTGTTGCCAACGGGTGAGTGAGCATCGGGGGCGGGATGCCTGGCGCGGCTGGCATAACGGTATCAAGGTGACGCTGGAACTCGATCCACAAGCCTTTACTGGAAGCAGCCGACTGTTGTTTGCGGGCGTTATTGCCCGTTTTCTGGCGCGTAATGCCACCGCAAACTGCTTTATCCACACGATATTGCAAGACGAAGGAGAGGAGCTGTCGCTATGGACAGACGTCGAACAGACCACGCTGATAGCGTAATCGCCCAGCTTAAGGCCGAGCCGTGGCGCTTCTCGCTGGAGCAGTGTGTCCGCATCCTGGAAGCGGCGGGTGAGACGCCCGAACTGCGGGGCGATCTGGGGCTGGCATTTAGCCCAGCGGAAGTCAGTTCGCTGAACGAAGACGTTGTGCAGGTGCGTAGCCTCGGGCCAGGGGGGGCGGATGGCGTATTGCCCTACAGCAGGCGACGCAGGATAAAAACAGCGCACTGCAGGATTTTATCTTTATGTTTCAACAGCGTTTTCTTCAACATCACTACCGTAGCCTGAGCCTGCATCGGCTGGCCAGGCCTTACGCCAGGCGAGAAGATGCGCCAGGGCTTTCTGTAATGCGTGCGCTGTGTGGTTTCAGGCTCGACGCCATGGAAAAGTATGAATCTGCGCAGGTACCGAGTCTGCTGATGCAATGCGGCAACCTGCCTAATCGCAGGCGTTCTACGGCTGGATTTGTGGCGCTGGTCGAGGCCGTACTGAACGTCACCGTGCATGTCGAAGAATTTGTCGGCCGCTGGCAGCCTTTGCCACAGGCATCAATAAGCCGGACGCGATGTCGGCTGGGGCGCAATAGCGTCGCCGGTCGGCGAATATGGAACCAGCATGCGGCGCTACGGGTGCATCTGCGTGCTAAAAACGCTACGCAGTGGCGCGAATTTTTACCCGGCAGTCAGGGTTTTCTCCAGCTCAGTAAGTTAGCGGAAATCTGGTTTGGCGCGGGAATAACGCAGGAATTGATGATGCGCGCAACCCTGACGCTGGATCATCGCTTAACCCGCGCTGCGCCGCCGCGTCTGGGGTATACCGCGCAACTGGCAGGGCGCAAGCCCGCCATGTTCCATTGCCAACAGCATCTTGAGGAGAACAGTAAATGGATTTGAAAGCGCTGGTAAAACGACTGAACCCCATTTGTTTTCGTGCGCTGGAACAGGCCGCCGAACGCAGCCGGGCGCAGGGACACTGGTTCGTTGAGCCGGAGCATATGCTGCTGGCTTTACTGGATGATGAACACTGTGATTTAGCGTATTGCCTGAGCAACGCGGCTATCTCCACCGATACGTTACGTGAAGAGATCCAGCGTGCTCAGGCGCAGTTCAAAGCGGGCTGTACGCGGATGCCGGTGTTTTCCGTACAACTGATAGAGCTACTGGAAGGGGCGATTTTGCAGGCGACATTCCAGCGTATTCCTCTGGTTCGTTCGGCCTTATTGCTCCTGACCTTACTCACCCGAGAACGGCTGCGTACCCAGTTGGCGCAGGGAATGCCACTGTTGTTACAGCTTCCGGCTGCGGAGCTGGAAAGCCAGTGGCAGACCTGGTGTCGCAACTCCGTTGAGGAGGCTGCAGACCCTGACAAGGGAGAATCCCCGAAGCGTGAAGGCGGGGTACTGGATCAATACACGCACGATCTGACTCGTGACGCGCGGGAAGGGCGGATCGATCCGATCATCGGGCGCGACGCGCTGATGAATCCCCTAATGATTTTGGTAAAAATCATTAAGTTAAGGTGGATACACATCTTGTCATATGATCAAATGGTTTCGCGAAAAATCAATAATCAGACAACAAGATGTGCGAACTCGATATTTTACACGACTCTCTTTACCAATTCTGCCCCGAATTACACTTAAAACGACTCAACAGCTTAACGTTGGCTTGCCACGCATTACTTGACTGTAAAACTCTCACTCTTACCGAACTTGGCCGTAACCTGCCAACCAAAGCGAGAACAAAACATAACATCAAACGAATCGACCGATTGTTAGGTAATCGTCACCTCCACAAAGAGCGACTCGCTGTATACCGTTGGCATGCTAGCTTTATCTGTTCGGGCAATACGATGCCCATTGTACTTGTTGACTGGTCTGATATTCGTGAGCAAAAACGACTTATGGTATTGCGAGCTTCAGTCGCACTACACGGTCGTTCTGTTACTCTTTATGAGAAAGCGTTCCCGCTTTCAGAGCAATGTTCAAAGAAAGCTCATGACCAATTTCTAGCCGACCTTGCGAGCATTCTACCGAGTAACACCACACCGCTCATTGTCAGTGATGCTGGCTTTAAAGTGCCATGGTATAAATCCGTTGAGAAGCTGGGTTGGTACTGGTTAAGTCGAGTAAGAGGAAAAGTACAATATGCAGACCTAGGAGCGGAAAACTGGAAACCTATCAGCAACTTACATGATATGTCATCTAGTCACTCAAAGACTTTAGGCTATAAGAGGCTGACTAAAAGCAATCCAATCTCATGCCAAATTCTATTGTATAAATCTCGCTCTAAAGGCCGAAAAAATCAGCGCTCGACACGGACTCATTGTCACCACCCGTCACCTAAAATCTACTCAGCGTCGGCAAAGGAGCCATGGGTTCTAGCAACTAACTTACCTGTTGAAATTCGAACACCCAAACAACTTGTTAATATCTATTCGAAGCGAATGCAGATTGAAGAAACCTTCCGAGACTTGAAAAGTCCTGCCTACGGACTAGGCCTACGCCATAGCCGAACGAGCAGCTCAGAGCGTTTTGATATCATGCTGCTAATCGCCCTGATGCTTCAACTAACATGTTGGCTTGCGGGCGTTCATGCTCAGAAACAAGGTTGGGACAAGCACTTCCAGGCTAACACAGTCAGAAATCGAAACGTACTCTCAACAGTTCGCTTAGGCATGGAAGTTTTGCGGCATTCTGGCTACACAATAACAAGGGAAGACTTACTCGTGGCTGCAACCCTACTAGCTCAAAATTTATTCACACATGGTTACGCTTTGGGGAAATTATGAGGGGATCTCTCAGAGCTCTGTATGCAGTTCTTTGATTGTAAGTGATTTTAACTGCTCATAGTTTTCGAGACTAAACCAGCTTTTTAATTCTTCATAAGGGCTTACTACTTTCATTAATCCCTCCACTGTATTCAAAGCTTGAATGAGTTAACACTGCTTATTTGAATTAATTCTCCCTTAACAAGGTTGATAAGGGAGAACGATTAATTAACTACTTATTCATAGTTAAGTCTTTTTAAAATCAAATGGTGAAACTTGTCGTATTCTAAGGAGGTCAAGGTAATCGGCCCACCACTGCAACATAAGCTTTCTCTCATCAAGGTGCTCTGCTTTATGTATGTAGGCAGCACGAACTGAGTTCCGCTCCTGATGGCTCATTTGCCGTTCAACAGCATCTTTCGACCACAAGCCGGATTCAATCAAGGCACTACAAGCCATAGCCCTGAATCCATGTCCACAGACCTCCACGGTTGTGTCATAGCCCATAGCTCGCAAAGCTTTATTAACTGTGTTCTCGCTCATAGGTTTGCGGAAATTATGATCGCCAATAAATACGAGTTCATGGTCACCACTGATCTCTTTGATTTTCGTCAGCACAGCCAATGCCTGACAACTCAAAGGAACAAGATGTGGAGTTCGCATTTTCGAACCACGGTGCGAATGTTTGACCCCTGGCAATGGTTCGCGTTCTCCAGGGATAGTCCACATCGCATTTTCAAAGTCGATCTCCGACCATCTTGCGAATCTGAGTTCACTGGAACGAATGAAAATGAGCAATGTAAGCTTTACGGCTAACTTAGTGAGTTTTCTACCCTTGAAGCTATCTATTCGTTCTAAAAGTTCTGAGAATCGTTCGAATGGCAAAGCTGGCCTGTGGACTCTTTTAGCTACCGCAATAGCTCCTGCCATCTCTTGAGCAGGGTTGTAATCTATCAGCCCGTTCTGGACAGCATATCGCATCACTGCCGTTGTTCTTTGCTGTAGGCGGGAAGCAACTTCCAGTCGCCCAGAAGCTTCAACAGCCTTGATAGGGGCAAGAAGATCTCTGGTATTAAGCTCGGATATTTTTCTTTTACCAATAGCAGTAAAGAGACCATCTTCCATGCTTTTTAGAACTCTCTCGCTATGGGAATCTGACCATTTCCTTTTACAAGCCTTATGCCAGTCCCTGGCAACAGATTCAAAAGTAAGAGCTTCGCTCTGCTCGATCTTGTCTGCCTTTTTCTTCTCGGAAGGGTCGATACCATCAGATACCAACTTTTTAGCCTCATCTCGTTTCCTGCGAGCTTCACCAAGAGAGACCATTGGATAAACACCCAATGCTAAAACTTTCTGTTTGCCATCGAAACGGTATTGGAGTCGCCAGTATTTTGAACCATTGGGGTTGATCAGCAGGTGCATACCCTGCCCATCTGTGAGTTTGAAAGGTTTGTCGGAGGGCTTGGTAGTCCTAACTTTGATATCGGTGAGAGCCATCAGTTGATACCTCCAGTGTTGGTACCAAAATCAATCGAACCGGGAATACCATCAGTTATACCATCATCGGTTGGTATATGTTCAAGGAACTGAGTAGACGTGAACAGACTAAGCCAAGTTAGAAACCTGCTTAACTTACTGTTTTTATGGACTAAAGTAGACGTTAGTAGACTTAAAAAAAGCTTTGTATGGTGCCGAAGGCCGGACTCGAACCGGCACGTATTTCTACGGTTGATTTTGAATCAACTGCGTCTACCGATTTCGCCACTCCGGCACGGAAGGGATGCGGAAAACGTTGTGGATTATACCTGTCATGCGCCACCATGCAAGCACCAGCGTGTGCCTGACTCGCTAAGTGTTGAAAATTTCAGCATTCCCTTTCTCACCTGCAACCATCGTCACAGTTTGCCCCCCTTATTAATCCCCCCTTCTGCGAAGCGTCCCGTTTCCCCATGCTCTACACTTCCAGTTCAACACCACACAGAGGGAAATACGATGTCGATGATAAAAAGCTACGCCGCAAAAGCGGCGGGCAGCGAACTCGAACTCTATGAATATGATGCGGGCGAGCTTAAGCCGGAAGATGTCGAAGTCCAGGTCGATTACTGCGGTATCTGCCATTCCGATTTGTCGATGATCGACAACGAATGGGGGTTCTCTCAGTATCCGCTGGTGGCCGGGCATGAGGTGATTGGTCGCGTGGCAGCGCTTGGTAGCGCGGCGCAAGATAAAGGTCTGAAGGTTGGTCAGCGAGTCGGCATTGGCTGGACGGCGCGCAGCTGCGGGCATTGCGACGCCTGTATCAGCGGCAATCAGATTAACTGCCTGGAAGGTTCCGTTCCCACTATTCTCAATCGCGGTGGCTTTGCCGAGAAGCTGCGGGCCGACTGGCAATGGGTGATCCCGCTGCCGGAAAGCATCGATCTGGCGGCGGCAGGTCCCTTGCTGTGCGGCGGTATCACGGTGTTCAAACCGCTGCTGATGCACCATATCACCGCCACCAGCCGCGTTGGGGTGATCGGCATCGGCGGCCTGGGGCATATCGCCATTAAGCTGTTACACGCGATGGGGTGCGAAGTGACCGCGTTCAGCTCCAATCCGGCGAAAGAGCAGGAAGTGCTGGCGATGGGGGCGGATAAGGTGGTTAACAGCCGCGATCCGGATGCGCTAAAAGCGCTGGCGGGCCAGTTCGATCTCATTATTAACACGGTTAACGTCGATCTCGACTGGCAGCCTTATTTTGAAGCGCTGGCTTACGGCGGTAACTTCCATACCGTCGGCGCGGTGCTGAAGCCGCTGCCGGTGCCAGCGTTCACCTTAATTGCCGGCGATCGCAGCATCTCCGGTTCAGCAACCGGTACGCCGTTCGAACTACGCAAGCTGATGAAGTTTGCCGGGCGCAGCAAGGTGTCGCCCACCACCGAACTGTACCCGATGTCGCGAATTAACGAAGCTATCCAGCACGTGCGTGACGGCAAAGCCCGCTACCGCGTGGTGCTGAAAGCCGACTTCTGATGCAAGGTTCAGTCCCGCAAGGGGCTGAGCTTATTGCCCGTTACGAAACGCGAGCACCGCCTGGCGGCACTGTTCCGTCACATGCTCAATGTCATGGTTCACGTCGATGCGGGCAATATCACGTTCGTCCTCCTGCGGGCACTCCAGCGCATCGAACTGGCTTTTGAGTAATCCCACCGGCATAAAATGCCCTGCCCGACGCTGCATGCGCGCCAGAATGGTCTCGTAATCGCCGTCCAGCCACAAAAAATGCACATTCGGGCTGCCCTGCCGCAATATATCGCGATACTGTTTTTTTAATGACGAGCAAACAATAAACCCGGTCTCATTCTTTTTATATAAACTGTATGAAGCGTCATTTAATCGCGCTAACCACGGTAGTCGGTCTTCATCGGTTAATGGAATACCTTCAGACATTTTATCAATATTTTTGGCCGGATGGAGATCGTCACCATCAATGAATTTGGCCGATAATACTGCAGCAATTTTGCTGCCAATTAAAGATTTACCGCTACCCGAAACGCCCATCAAAATATAACTTTCCCCGGCCATTGAAAAAACTCCAGATTCATATTCCATGGCGCGATACTACGCCTTCCACATTGCAGAATTCACCTTTTTTCGGCGCGGCTGAGCAGATTTACAAGGCGCATCACGTTATGCGTAACATTGTAGTGTAACAATTTTCCAGCGTGATCTTTATCACAAATAATAACAATCAAAACCGTTTAAATGCTGCCGAGGTTACTACCTGACCAGTGAGGCATTTATGCAAGTCAAAACCCAATCCTGCGTTGTCGCGGGTAAGAAAACTGTTGCCATTACCGACCAAAATATTGAATGGAATAATAAAGGAACGCTGGTACAAATTACCCGCGGCGGAATTTGTGGTTCCGACTTACATTATTATCAGGAAGGAAAAGTCGGTAATTTTACCGTTAAAGCACCGATGATTTTAGGCCATGAAGTTATTGGTAAAGTGGTGCACAGCGACTCAAAAGAATTACATGAAGGTCAGTCGGTGGCTATTAATCCGTCGAAGCCCTGTGGCGACTGTAAATACTGTCTGCAGCACGAAGAAAACCAGTGCACGGAAATGCGCTTTTTTGGCAGCGCCATGTATTTTCCCCACGTTGACGGCGGCTTTACCCGATTTAAAACCGTCGATACCGCGCAGTGCATCCCCTACCCCCAGCACGCCGATGAAAAAGTCATGGCCTTTGCCGAACCGCTGGCAGTCGCGATCCACGCCGCGCATGAAGCAGGAGACCTGCAGGGCAAACGCGTGTTTATCTCCGGCGTGGGGCCTATCGGCTGCCTGATCGTCAGCGCAGTGAAAACGCTCGGCGCAGCAGAAATTGTCTGTGCTGATATCAGCCCGCGCTCGCTGTCGCTGGCCCAGCAGATGGGTGCTGACACGCTGATTAACCCGCAGCAGGACTCGCTCGATGAGTGGAAAAAAGAAAAAGGCCACTTCGACGTCAGCTTCGAAGTCTCTGGTCATCCGTCCTCAATCACCACCTGCCTGGAGGTCACCCGCGCGAAAGGCGTGATGGTGCAGGTCGGCATGGGCGGCGCGGTGCCGGACTTCCCGATGATGATGCTGATCGGCAAAGAGATCGCGCTCAAAGGCTCGTTCCGCTTTACCACCGAGTTCAACACTGCGGTGTCGTGGCTGGCGAATAACGTTATCGATCCGCTGCCATTACTCAGCGCCGAATATCCGTTTACCGAGCTTGAACAGGCGCTGATCTTTGCCGGGGATAAAACCCAGGCAGCGAAAGTCCAGCTCGTTTTTGCTGAAACAAAATAAGGAAGAACATAATGAAAGATCTTTTTTCGCTGGATGGCAAAAATATTCTGATCACCGGTTCGGCCCAGGGTATTGGTTATTTACTGGCGACCGGGCTGGGTAAATATGGCGCGCAGATTATCGTCAATGATATTACGCCGGAGCGCGCAGAGGCTGCCGTCGCCAAACTGCAACAGGAAGGGATCCGCGCCGTTGCCGCGCCGTTTAATGTTACGCAGAAACAGGACATTGATGCCGCCATCGACCATATCGAAAAAGACATTGGCCCAATCGATGTACTGGTGAATAACGCCGGTATTCAGCGCCGCCATCCGTTTACCGAGTTCCCGGAGCAGGACTGGAACGATGTGATTGCCGTTAACCAGACGGCGGTGTTCCTGGTCTCGCAGGCAGTAACGCGTCGGATGGTGGAACGTCAGGCCGGGAAGGTCATCAACATCTGCTCCATGCAGAGCGAACTGGGCCGCGACACCATCACGCCGTATGCCGCCTCGAAAGGCGCGGTGAAAATGCTCACCCGCGGTATGTGCGTTGAGCTGGCGCGCCACAATATCCAGGTCAACGGTATCGCACCGGGCTACTTCAAAACCGAGATGACCAAAGCGCTGGTCGAGGATGAAGCCTTCACCGCCTGGCTGTGCAAACGTACGCCAGCCGCGCGCTGGGGCGATCCGCAGGAGCTGATTGGCGCAGCGGTCTTCCTCTCTTCCAAAGCATCCGATTTTGTTAACGGGCACCTGTTGTTTGTCGATGGCGGCATGCTGGTCGCCGTCTGATGCAACACAACGCAACATCACGCAGCGCCCAGGCGCTGCATTTTTGGCCACCCCTAAATAATTCGAGTTGCGGGACGGCGGCAAGTGAATGAACCCGATGAGCTTACTTGAGTAAGTGATTCGGGTGAGTGAGCGTAGCCAACACACCTGCAACTTGAAGTATGACGGGGATATAAGAGAAACGATTATGCCATTAATAATAATTGCGGCAGGCGTCGCGCTGCTCCTGGTCCTGATGATTGGTTTTAAAGTTAACGGCTTTATTGCTCTGGTCCTGGTGGCGGCGGTCGTCGGTTTTGCCGAAGGGATGGATGCCCAGGCCGTTTTGCATTCAATACAAAATGGGATCGGCGGGACGCTCGGCGGTCTGGCGATGATCCTTGGCTTCGGTGCAATGCTCGGTAAGCTGATTTCCGATACCGGCGCGGCTCAGCGCATCGCCACCACGTTAATTGGCACGTTTGGTAAGAAACGCGTGCAGTGGGCGCTGGTGATCACCGGACTGGTGGTAGGTCTGGCGATGTTTTTCGAAGTCGGCTTTGTTCTGCTGCTGCCGCTGGTGTTTACGGTGGTGGCCTCTTCCGGCCTGCCGCTGCTGTATGTTGGCGTCCCGATGGTAGCTGCGCTGTCCGTGACCCACTGTTTTCTGCCGCCGCATCCGGGGCCGACCGCGATTGCCACCATTTTCGAGGCTAATCTCGGCACCACCCTGCTGTACGGCTTTATTATTACTATCCCGACGGTGATTGTTGCCGGGCCGCTGTTTTCTAAGCTGCTGACCCGCTTTGAGAAAGCGCCGCCGGAAGGGTTATTCAACCCGCATCTGTTCACCGAAGAAGAGATGCCGTCGTTCTGGAACAGTATCTTTGCCGCAGTAATCCCGGTCATACTGATGGCGGTCGCCGCAGTGTGCGAAATCACGCTGCCGAAAACCAACAGCGTACGGGTGTTCTTTGAGTTTATCGGTAACCCTGCGGTCGCGTTGTTTATCGCTATCGTGCTCGCCATTTTTACCCTTGGTCGGCGTAACGGACGTACGATCGAGCAAATTATGGATATCATTGGCGACTCTATCGGTGCGATTGCGATGATTGTGTTTATCATCGCCGGGGGCGGCGCGTTTAAGCAGGTTCTGGTCGACAGCGGCGTGGGGCAATATATCTCGCACCTGATGACCGGCACATCGCTTTCTCCGCTGCTGATGTGCTGGACGGTCGCCGCCTTGCTGCGTATCGCGCTCGGTTCAGCCACCGTGGCGGCGATTACCACCGCAGGCGTGGTACTGCCGATTATTAACGTCACCCACGCCGACCCGGCGCTGATGGTGCTGGCTACCGGCGCGGGCAGCGTGATTGCCTCCCACGTTAACGATCCGGGATTTTGGCTGTTTAAAGGCTATTTTAATCTCAGCGTCGGGGAAACGTTGCGTACCTGGACGGTAATGGAGACGCTGATTTCCATTATGGGGCTGCTGGGGGTTCTGGCACTGAACGCCATTCTGCATTAAGACGGTCATCACCGGGGAGCACAGATCCGCGCTCCCCGGCACTGGAGAGAAAATGAGGAACCACAGAATTTCTTTGCAAGACATCGCCACGCTGGCGGGCGTGACCAAAATGACGGTGAGCCGCTACATTCGCTCGCCAAAAAAGGTCGCAAAGGAAACCGGTGAACGCATCGCGCAGATTATGGAGGAGATTAATTACATCCCCAACCGCGCGCCCGCGATGTTGCTGAATGCGCAAAGCTATACGCTTGGCGTGCTGATCCCCTCGTTTCAAAACCAACTGTTCGCTGACATTCTGGCCGGCATTGAGTCGGTCACCTCGGATCATAACTATCAGACGCTGATCGCCAACTACAATTACGACCGGGAATCCGAGGAAGAGTCGGTGATCAATCTGCTGTCATACAATATCGACGGCATTATCCTGTCCGAAAAATATCACACCCTGCGCACGGTGAAGTTTTTGCGTTCAGCCAACATTCCGGTGGTGGAGCTGATGGATATTCAGGGCGATCGTCTGGACATGGAAGTAGGCTTCGATAACCGTCAGGCGGCATTTGATATGGTCAGCACCATGCTGGATAAACGCCAGCGGCGCAAAATCCTCTATCTCGGTTCGAAAGACGACGTCCGCGATGAACAGCGCTATCGCGGCTATTGCGATGCCATGACGCGCCGGGGTCTGGTGCCGCTGCGCGTCAATCCGCGTTCTATTTCGTCCATCCATCTCGGCACTCAGATGATGCGGGACGCGCTCGCCGCGCATCCGGATTTAGACGGCGTTTTTTGCACCAACGACGATATTGCGATGGGCGCGCTGCTGCTGTGCCGCGAGCGCGATCTGGCCGTTCCGGAACAGATCTCGATTGCCGGTTTCCACGGGCTGGAAATGGGCAGGCAGATGATCCCAAGCCTCGCCAGCGTGATCACCCCGCGTTTTGACATTGGCCGCATGGCAGCGCAGATGTTGCTGAGCAAAATCAAGAACAACGACCATAACCACAACACCGTGGATTTGGGGTACCAGATTTATCACGGCAATACGCTTTAAGTCATTTTCTCTGGCCATCGCATACTCTCTTTGATGGACATTGCCTATACTCCAGGCAAGATAAATGGAGGAAATCTCAATGAGCACACCCCTGCTAATTGCCCGCACGCCGGACACCGAACTGTTTTTACTGCCAGGCATGGCCAACCGTCACGGACTGATTACCGGCGCGACCGGGACCGGTAAAACCGTCACGCTACAGAAGCTGGCCGAATCGCTGTCTGAAATTGGCGTACCGGTATTTATGGCCGATGTGAAAGGCGACTTAACCGGCGTGGCCGAGGAAGGGCAGGCCTCTGAAAAGCTGCTCGCCCGCCTGAAAAATATCGGCATTACCGACTGGCAACCGCATGCTAATCCGGTCACGGTGTGGGATATCTTCGGCGAAAAAGGTCACCCCGTGCGGGCCACGGTATCTGACCTCGGCCCGTTGCTGCTGGCCCGTTTGTTGAACCTCAACGACGTGCAGTCCGGCGTGCTGGATATTATCTTCCGCATTGCTGATGACCAGGGCCTGCTGCTGCTCGATTTCAAAGACCTGCGAGCCATTACCCAGTACATCGGCGATAACGCCAAATCCTTCCAGAATCAGTATGGCAATATCAGCAGCGCCTCGGTCGGGGCAATTCAGCGTGGACTGCTGTCGCTGGAGCAACAGGGGGCGGCGCACTTCTTTGGCGAACCGATGCTGGACATCAAAGACTGGATGCGAACTGACGCCAGCGGCAAAGGGATGATCAACATCCTCAGCGCAGAGAAGCTCTACCAGATGCCCAAACTGTACGCCGCCAGCCTGCTGTGGATGCTCTCCGAACTGTACGAACAGCTGCCGGAAGCAGGCGATCTGGAGAAGCCAAAACTGGTGTTCTTCTTCGATGAAGCTCACCTGCTGTTCAACGACGCCCCGCAGGTACTGCTGGATAAAATCGAACAGGTGATCCGCCTGATCCGCTCGAAAGGGGTCGGCGTGTGGTTCGTCTCGCAAAACCCGTCAGATATTCCGGACAACGTGCTCGGTCAGTTGGGGAACCGCGTGCAGCACGCCCTGCGCGCGTTCACACCGAAGGATCAGAAAGCGGTGAAAACCGCCGCGCAAACCATGCGCGCCAACCCGGCATTTGAAACCGAAAAAGCCATTCAGGAACTGGGAACCGGCGAGGCGCTGGTGTCGTTTCTGGACGCTAAAGGCAGCCCGTCTGTGGTTGAACGAGCAATGGTGATTGCGCCGTGCTCGCGGATGGGGCCAGTGACGGATGACGAGCGTAACGGGCTGATTAATCACTCCTCGCTGTACGGTAAATATGAAGAACAGATCGACCGCGAGTCCGCCTATGAGCGTTTACAGCAAGGCGTGCAGGCCAGCACCGAGCAGCAAAATACACCTCCCGCCAACGGTAAAGCGATCGATGTGGACGGCGGTATTCTCGGTGGATTGAAGGATATTCTGTTTGGCAGCACCGGACCGCGCGGCGGCAAGCGCGATGGCGTGGTACAGAGCGTGGCGAAGAGCGCGGCGCGACAGGTCACCAATCAGATAATCCGCGGCATGTTGGGGAGTTTGATGGGCGGGAGAAAACGCTAGCAGGAAGGCGCCCCTCCCGCACAGCGGGAGGGGCGAATATCAGGACTTACGCAGCATCAGCCACAGGCTTATCAGGAAGAAGCTGGCGCTTGGCAGCAACGCGCCGATAATCGGCGGAATGCCGTACACCAGCGTCAGCGGGCCAAAGATTTGGTCCAGCACATAGAACACAAATCCGAAGCTAATCCCTGTCACCACGCGCACGCCCATCGGGACGCTACGCAGCGGACCAAAGATAAACGACAGCGCCATCAGCATCATTACCGCCACAGACAGCGGCTGGAAGACTTTGCTCCACATATTGAGCTGGTAGCGTCCGGCGTCCTGGCCGCTCGACTTCAGGTACTTCACGTAGTTATGCAGACCACTAATCGAGAGCGCATCAGGATCCAACGCCACGACGCCGAGCTTGTCGGGTGTAAGGTTGGTTTTCCAGGTGCCGCTCACCGTCTGCGAGCCGGTGATTTGCTTCGGATCGGTCAGGTTGGATTCATCCACCTGCGACAAACGCCAGACCTTCTGCTCCGGGTCAAACGTCGCGCTTGCGGCATAGCGAACGGACTGCAAACGGCGCTTGTCGTTAAAGGAGTAGATGCTAATTCCGCCTAACTCGGCGTCACCTTTCACCCGCTCAATGTAGACAAAGCTATCGCCATCTTTCGCCCACAAACCTTGCTGGGTAGAGAGCAGCGAGCCGCCGTACATCTGCTGCGCACGGTAGTTACGCGCCATCTGTTCGCCCTGCGGCGCCACCCATTCGCCGATGGCCATCGTCAGCAACACCAGCGGAATCGCGGTTTTCATCACCGACAACGCCACCTGCATACGGGTAAAGCCAGAAGCCTGCATGACCACCAGTTCACTGCGCTGCGCCAGCATGCCCAGCCCCAGCAAAGCACCCAGCAGCGCCGCCATCGGAAAGAAGATCTGGATATCTTTCGGCGCGCTGAGCAGGGTATACAGCCCGGCGCCCATCGCATCGTAGCTCCCCTGCCCGGCTTTTTTCAGCTGGTCGACAAACTTGATGATCCCGGAGAGCGACACCAGCATGAACAACGTCATCATGATGGTGGTGAAAATGGTTTTACCGATATAGCGGTCAAGTACACCAAAAGGCTGCATTATACCGCTCCTTTACGCATAAAACGGGCACGTAAGCGGCGCATCGGCACCGTATCCCAGAGGTTAAGCACAATTGCCAGCGCCAGATACGCCAGGTTAACCGTCCACATCCAGAACACCGGATCCAGCTTACCTTTGCCGCCGTTCGACTTCAGCGATGTCTGAACCAGGAAGAACAGCAAATAAAGCAGCATTGCTGGCAGCATGGACAGTACGCGACCCTGACGCGGGTTCACCACGCTCAGCGGTACAACCATCAGCGCCATCATAAATACGGTGAATACTAACGTGATACGCCAGGTCAGCTCCGCACGGGCGCGATCGGTGTCGGTCGTCCATAGCGTACGCATGGTCATCTGGTCGGTATCGTTTGGATCCAGCGCCACGGCCTGATGACCGATAATCGCCTGATAATTCTGGAAGTCGGTAATGCGGAAATCGCGCAGCAGCGCGGTCCCTTCAAAACGCGTCCCCTGGTTCAGCGTCACGACCTGAGAGCCATCGCGCAATTGGGTAAGATGACCGGAGTCCGCTACCACTACCGAAGGACGGGCGTTACCTTTCGGGCGGATTTGCGCGAGGAACACATCGTTGAAGTTACTGCCGTCAACGCTTTCGATAAACAGCACCGAGCCGCCGTTAGTCGCCTGCTGGAATTGCCCCTGAGCAAGCGCCGCCATACCGGGGTTCGCTTTCGCCTCCGCCAGGACTTCGTCCTGATGTCTGGAGGACCACGGTCCGGCCCACATCACGTTGACCGCCGCAATAATACTGGTAAACAGCGCCAGCACCATCGCCGCTTTTACTAAGACAGCCTTGCTCAGCCCGCAGGCGTGCATGACCGTAATTTCACTTTCGGTATACAGTTTGCCCAGCGTCATCAGCAGCCCGAGGAACAGGCTTAATGGCAAGATAAGTTGCGCCATTTCTGGCACGCCCAGCCCCAGCAGCGAGAGCACCAGATTCGCCGGGATATCACCGTCAACCGCCGCACCAAGGATCCTGACTAACTTTTGACAAAAGAAGATCAAAAGCAGGATGAATAGGATCGCAAGTTGGCTTTTGAGCGTTTCCCGAACCAGATATCTTATGATTATCACTTTAAATACGCCCGTAAAAACCCGTCTTTTGCCGGAATTTAGCTTGTTTCATGGCTTAAACGTCATTTATTCTCTTGAGTCGTCGAAATCGTCGCTAAGATCATTATACTCAACGGATCCACCTCTCAGAAATTGTTCTGACGTGCCAATGCCGTAATAACGTTAAGATTAACACGAAGTCACCGCAACAGCGGGTATGAGTTACGAAAGCTTGCAATTCTATCCGTAGCCACCGCCGTTGTCTTTAAGATTCAGGAGCGTAGTGCATGGAGTTCAGTGTAAAAAGCGGTAGCCCGGAGAAACAGCGGAGTGCGTGCATCGTCGTGGGTGTCTTTGAACCACGCCGTCTCTCTCCGATTGCAGAGCAGCTCGACAAGATCAGCGACGGGTACATCAGCGCACTGCTGCGTCGTGGCGAACTGGAAGGCAAACCAGGTCAAACCCTGTTGCTGCACCATGTTCCTAACGTTCTGTCTGAGCGAATTCTCCTCATTGGTTGTGGCAAAGAGCGCGAGCTTGATGAGCGCCAGTACAAGCAGGTCATTCAGAAAACCATCAATACGCTGAATGATACTGGCTCAATGGAAGCCGTCTGCTTCCTGACTGAGCTGCACGTCAAAGGGCGCAATAACTACTGGAAAGTGCGTCAGGCCGTTGAGACGGCACAGGAAACGCTGTACAGCTTTGATCAACTGAAGACCAACAAAAGCGAGCCGCGTCGACCGCTGCGTAAAATGGTCTTCAACGTACCGACCCGCCGGGAACTGACCAGCGGTGAGCGTGCGATCCAGCACGGTCTGGCGATCGCCGCCGGCATTAAAGCGGCAAAAGATCTCGGCAACATGCCGCCGAACATCTGTAACGCCGCCTACCTTGCCTCTCAGGCGCGCCAGTTGGCAGACAGCTACAGCAAAAATGTTGTAACCCGCGTGATCGGCGAGCAGCAAATGAAAGAGCTGGGCATGCACTCTTATCTGGCCGTCGGTCACGGCTCGCAGAATGAGTCGCTGATGTCGGTCATCGAGTACAAAGGCAATCCGTCCGAAGACGCGCGTCCGATCGTGCTGGTCGGTAAAGGGTTAACCTTTGACTCTGGCGGTATCTCCATCAAACCTGCCGAAGGCATGGATGAGATGAAATACGACATGTGCGGCGCGGCAGCGGTATATGGCGTGATGCGCATGGTGGCCGAGCTTCAACTGCCAATCAACGTCGTCGGCGTGCTGGCAGGCTGCGAAAATATGCCGGGTGGCCGCGCGTATCGCCCAGGCGACGTGCTGACCACCATGTCTGGTCAGACCGTTGAAGTTCTCAATACCGATGCCGAAGGCCGTCTGGTCCTGTGCGACGTATTAACCTACGTCGAGCGCTTTGAGCCAGAAGCGGTGATTGACGTCGCAACCCTGACAGGCGCGTGCGTGATTGCGCTGGGCCATCACATCACTGGCCTGATGTCGAACCACAACCCGCTGGCGCATGAGCTGATCGGTGCATCCGAACAGGCTGGCGACCGCGCGTGGCGTTTGCCGCTGGGCGATGAATACCAGGAGCAGCTAGAGTCCAACTTTGCGGATATGGCGAACATCGGCGGACGTCCTGGCGGCGCCATTACCGCGGGCTGCTTCCTGTCACGCTTTACCCGTAAGTACAACTGGGCGCACCTCGATATCGCCGGTACCGCATGGCGTTCAGGGAAAGCCAAAGGCGCAACCGGTCGTCCGGTGGCGCTGCTGTCGCAATTCCTGCTCAATCGTGCCGGTTTTAACGGCGAAGAGTAAGGCGGTAAGCACAAGCAATAAGACCCGTAGGCCGGATAAGCGCAACGCCATCCGGCCTACGGTTGTGCATCATGGCAACGCATTTAAATTCACCAGAAGAAGCCCCATATATGAGAAACGCAACTTTCTATCTTCTGGACAATGACACGCAACACGATGGCTTAAGCGCCGTCGAGCAGTTGGTGTGTGAAATTGCCGCAGAACGTTGGCGTGCTGGCAAGCGCGTGCTGATCGCCTGCGAAAACGAAAAGCAGGCTCTTCGACTGGATGAAGCCCTGTGGGCAAGACCGGCAGAAAGCTTTGTTCCGCATAATCTGGCAGGTGAAGGCCCCAGAGGCGGCGCACCGGTAGAAATTGCCTGGCCGGAGAAACGCAACAGCAGCCCGCGCGACCTGCTTATCAGTTTGCGCGTTGGCTTTGCAGATTTTGCCACCGCTTTCACAGAAGTGATAGACTTCGTTCCTTACGAAGATTCTTTGAAACAATCGGCACGCGATCGCTACAAAGCTTACCGCGTGGCTGGTTTTAACCTGAATACGGCAACCTGGAAATAATGGAAAAGACATACAACCCACAAGATATCGAACAGCCGCTTTACGAGCACTGGGAAAAGCAGGGCTATTTCAAACCTAACGGCGATGAAAGCAAAGAGTCCTTCTGCATCATGATCCCGCCGCCGAACGTCACCGGCAGTTTGCATATGGGTCATGCTTTCCAGCAAACCATCATGGATACCATGATCCGCTACCAGCGTATGCAGGGTAAAAACACCCTGTGGCAGGCCGGTACCGATCACGCGGGTATCGCAACCCAGATGGTGGTTGAGCGTAAGATTGCCGCTGAAGAAGGTAAAACCCGCCACGACTACGGTCGCGAAGCGTTTATCGACAAAATCTGGCAGTGGAAAGCGGAATCCGGCGGCACCATCACCCGCCAGATGCGCCGTCTCGGCAACTCCGTTGACTGGGAGCGCGAGCGCTTCACTATGGACGAAGGTCTTTCCAATGCCGTGAAAGAAGTCTTCGTTCGCCTGTACAAAGAAGACCTGATTTATCGTGGCAAGCGCCTGGTGAACTGGGACCCGAAACTGCGCACCGCAATTTCCGACCTGGAAGTGGAAAACCGCGAGTCGAAAGGCTCAATGTGGCACATCCGCTATCCGCTGGCCGACGGTGCGAAAACCGCTGATGGTAAAGATTACCTGGTCGTCGCCACCACCCGTCCGGAAACCGTACTGGGCGATACCGGCGTGGCCGTCAACCCAGAAGATCCGCGTTATAAAGATCTGATTGGCAAATTTGTTGTTCTGCCGCTGGTTAACCGCCGCATTCCCATCGTCGGCGATGAACACGCTGATATGGAAAAAGGCACCGGCTGCGTGAAGATCACCCCGGCGCACGACTTTAACGACTACGAAGTCGGGAAACGTCACGGCCTGCCGATGATCAATATTCTGACCTTTGACGGCGACATCCGTGAAACCGCGGAAGTGTACGACACCAAAGGCGAAGAATCCGACGTTTATTCCAATGAAATCCCGGCTGAGTTCCAGAAGCTGGAGCGCTTTGCCGCGCGTAAAGCGGTGGTTGCCGCTGTTGATGCGCTGGGCCTGCTGGAAGAAATTAAACCGCACGACCTGACCGTACCTTACGGCGACCGTGGCGGCGTGGTTATTGAACCGATGCTGACCGACCAGTGGTACGTCCGTGCCGACGTGCTGGCGAAACCGGCGGTTGAAGCGGTTGAAAACGGCGACATTCAGTTCGTACCGAAGCAGTACGAAAACATGTACTTCTCCTGGATGCGCGATATTCAGGACTGGTGTATTTCCCGTCAGCTGTGGTGGGGTCACCGTATCCCGGCATGGTATGACAACGACGGCAACGTCTACGTTGGCCGTACAGAAGACGAAGTGCGTCAGGAAAACAACCTCGGTGCCGACGTTCAGCTTCGCCAGGACGAAGACGTACTCGATACCTGGTTCTCCTCCGCACTGTGGACCTTCTCTACCCTGGGCTGGCCGGAAAACACCGACGCGCTGCGTCAGTTCCACCCAACCAGCGTGATGGTTTCCGGTTTCGACATCATCTTCTTCTGGATTGCCCGCATGATCATGATGACCATGCACTTCATCAAAGATGAAAACGGCAAGCCGCAGGTGCCGTTTAAGACCGTCTACATGACCGGTCTGATCCGCGACGACGAAGGCCAGAAGATGTCCAAATCCAAGGGCAACGTCATTGACCCGCTGGATATGGTCGACGGTATCTCCCTGGCAGAACTGCTGGAGAAACGTACCGGCAACATGATGCAGCCGCAGCTGGCCGAGAAGATTGCCAAGCGTACCGAGAAGCAGTTCCCGGACGGCATCGAGCCGCACGGCACCGACGCACTGCGCTTCACCCTGGCGGCGCTGGCCTCTACCGGTCGCGACATCAACTGGGATATGAAGCGTCTGGAAGGTTACCGTAACTTCTGTAACAAGCTGTGGAACGCTAGTCGCTTCGTGCTGATGAACACCGAAGACCAGGATTGCGGCTTCAACGGCGGCGAAATGACCCTGTCGCTGGCGGATCGCTGGATCCTTGCTGAATTCAACCAGACCATCAAAGCGTACCGCGAAGCGCTGGACAACTTCCGCTTCGACATCGCCGCGGGCATTCTGTACGAATTCACCTGGAACCAGTTCTGCGACTGGTATCTGGAGCTGACCAAGCCGGTAATGAACGGCGGTTCCGAGTCTGAACTGCGCGGCACCCGCAATACGCTGGTCACCGTTCTGGAAGGTCTGCTGCGCCTGGCGCATCCGATCATCCCGTTCATCACCGAGACCATCTGGCAGCGCGTGAAGGTGATTTCCGGTATTACCGCCGACACCATCATGCTGCAGCCGTTCCCGGAATATAACGCCGCACAGGTTGATGAAGCCGCACTGGCTGATACCGAATGGCTGAAGCAGGCGATCGTTGCCGTACGTAACATCCGTGCGGAAATGAACATCGCCCCAGGCAAACCGCTCGAACTGCTGCTGCGTGGTTGCAGCGCTGATGCGATGCGCCGTGTGAACGATAACCGCAGCTTCCTGCTGAACCTGGCGCGTCTGGAAAGCATCACCGTACTGCCAGCCGATGACAAAGGTCCAGTCTCCGTGACCAAAATCATCGACGGCGCCGAGCTGCTGATCCCGATGGCTGGCCTCATCAATAAAGAAGATGAGCTGGCGCGTCTGGCGAAAGAAGTGGCGAAAATCGAAGGTGAGATTGCCCGTATCGAAGGCAAACTTTCCAACGAAGGTTTCGTTGCTCGCGCACCGGAAGCAGTTATCGCCAAAGAGCGTGAGAAGCTGGACGGTTATGCGGAAGCGAAAGCGAAGCTGATTGAGCAGCAGGCGGTCATCGCCGCGCTGTAATTGCCGTTGACGTTATACACGTATTAAAGGCCGGAGCATGCTCCGGCCTTGTTGTATCAGATGAACGGGAAGTAGGTCATCACACCACGTGATACCCACATCGCCGGACCTGTTTCCAACGCCTCTGTATGGTCAGTCAGTTCCAGCGCATCCAAATCCCCTTGTACATGGGAGTTACTGGCCAGCCAACTGACCAGCCACATTTTCATCCACGGATAAGCTAGCCCAAACGTGATGCCTGAAATAAACAACACCAGTACAAAACGCCAGATCAGGCCATGTGCAGTGACGGAAGAATGAAAGCGGATTTTGCCCTCGGCCAGCGCCAGGTTATTCATGAACAGATTACGTAGCGTGGTGTATAAATAGCTTCCAACCACAATAATTCCGGCGAAATAGAGAAAATAGCTCGCCATTATTCTGCTCTGATTCTCCCGGATAAATTCGTCGTCGGCCACGCCTAACACAGCCAACATCACCATTTGCAGAAAGATAGGGGCAATTAGCCAGAGAATCACAACAACAAATGGCAGCAGTACCAGCACGGCTTTAATACACCCCACTATGCTTGCTTTCATATTAACGTTAATAGTAAAGCGGTGAATACCAAAATTACCGCCATTACCCACTAACTGCATCCATTTTGCATAGGTAATACCGTAGGTGATACCCATACCCACAATTCCCACCAACGCGATAAATGCTATTCTGATAAGAATTCCAGTACTGCCCTCAATCCAGTCGGTGGCAAGTGTCAGAAGATAAATCACTCCCCAGTTCACCACAGCAAGCACCACTGGCACAACCAGTAAAAAGAGCCACGCCTGTAATTGTGAGCAGTCAAAACCAAAACGCACACCGTTAAGCGACGTCATCATCGCCTGATACTGCAGGCTTTTTATGGTCATTAATGGAAGGACAGCTACCAGTAAACCAATCAAAGTAAAACCAACGAGAGGACTGCCGTTAGCAATAAAACTCATGCTGGCACCATAAACCACCATAATCGACAAGAAGCTTACGAGTATCGCGCCACCTGTCGCCTTATAGGTAAAGGGTTGGCCATTGAGAGTCATATTTTCGTAAATATAACGCCGACATTTCACTATCGCCCACGGTGTATAAATACCCAGAGTAATACAACACAGCAAAAAATTGACAATGCAAATAATAAAGTACTGCCATCCTTTACCGATAAAAATAAATGTGTGTCGTTGATTTTCCCGACCACCAACAAAATCATTCATGAACAATATCCCTAATATAAATTCCATTAAGATAAAAAATAAAAACCAGTGTTTATTTACTGGTTCGTTTACAATACTATTTTTAATTAGCCAATGTATTTTAATTTTTTCTGATTCAGGAACGTCTTGCACCCGACAGAAGAGAGTGGTATTAAATAAATATATAAGTGTATTTTTAGAATTGAGCCATATTATGAATGTTGTGCTACCCACCACGCTTACGCTGCGCCGAATCACCGCAGCAGATAATGCCGCTATCGCTGCGGTGATCCGCAAAGTTTCCGCTGAATACGGGCTTACTGCCGATAAGGGCTATACCGTTGCCGACCCTAATCTGGATGAACTATTCCAGGTTTACAGCCAGCCGGGCGCGGCCTACTGGGTGGTTGAGCAAAACGGTGAAGTCGTGGGCGGCGGCGGCGTTGCGCCGTTAGGATGTAGCGAACCGGACATTTGCGAACTGCAAAAGATGTACTTCCTGTCGAGCGCACGCGGTCAGGGGCTGGCGAAAAAGCTGGCGCTGATGGCCCTCGAACATGCCCGTGAGCAGGGTTTCAAACAGTGCTATCTGGAGACCACGGCGTTTCTGACCGAGGCAATCCGCCTGTATGAACATTTAGGGTTTGAGCATATCAGCGAAGCGCTGGGCTGTACCGGGCACGTGGATTGCGAAGTGCGGATGATAAAGCCCCTCTGACTTCAGCCGGAGGGGCAATGGTTGCGTTACTGCATTTCGGCGGAGAGCATCAGCCGAATGACGCCAGCCGCGCGAGCGGTTGGCAGCGTCAGCACCTGTGACCATAAATCCTGCACCATTTCACAAGCGACTTTCTCTTTGCCCACACCTTTACTCGGATCAGCCATAATCTGGATATCCGGTCCAAAGCGCTGTACCAATCCCGGGCCGATGGATTGCAGATCCTGAAGCGCCAGCTGTTTCTCTTGCGCCGTAACCGTATGTTTGTTCGGGCCATAAGCCGCGTGCATCATACTCATGTCGCTGGCCATTCGACGATTCATCAGCTCCCGCGGAATAATACGCACCGGGTTAATCCCGCCTTTCACCGCCGGGAACAGAAAGCGAAAACACTCGTCATCGCCCACTTTTGCCACCGCAGCAATCTGCTCGAGGTTAATTTTCATATACTCAATCACATTGGCATCGGGTGCCTGCTGCAAACGCGCCATCTGTACCTGCAGGATTTGCGGCTGAATAGCGTCGATAATCTGTTGTTCGCTTTTCCCAGCTTCTTTCAGTTGCGTTGCCTGGTTGAGGATATTCTGCCATAACGCGGGTTCTTGCTCTTTAAGTACCTGATAAACAGGCATTGCCAGCATCGCATTTTCAAATTTCTGCGCGTCCGTCAGCCCATAATCAGGGCTTTCGCGCGGGATCAGGTAGTGCACATCAAACAGATTCCACGCGACAATCGCTACCACAAAAACCACCGCGCCGGAGATCTTTCCCAGCCAGCCTTTTTTGCGAAACATGCCAACGACGATAGCAATCACCGCCCCGATATAACCCGCCAACAATACGTGTGCCCAGTTCATTAACCATCCTTATGCAAAACAGTCTCTGTTGCGGGGATATATTTCCCCTTCGTGTGTTTTGATTATTACGGCAGCAGCGAGCGATTTCCAGCCACCAGATTTTGCTAATGGAAACAGGAAAGGTAAAACCGCGCGACGATTAGCGCCGCGCGTCAGAGAAGAGAGTCAGGCTGGCACGCCGCTGTGGAAGCGGAATTCATCGTCGGGAGAAGTAATCAATGCGGCTTCTACTTCGCCAAAGAACCGCACCCGACTACTGATATCGTCGGCAGAAACCTGCTGTGCCAGCGCCAGATAGTCCTGATAGTGCCGCGCCTCGGATCGCAGCAGCGAAAGATAAAATGCCTGTAAATCGTCATCCAAATACGGCGCCAGCGCGGCGAACCGTTCACAAGAACGCGCCTCAATGTAAGCCCCGCAAATCAGTTTGTCGATTAGCGTTAATGGCTCGTGGGTTCGCACCTCTTTGAGCATGCCTTTGGCATAACGGCTGGCGGTAATTTTGACGTAGGGAATGTTGCGGCTCATCATCGCCTCACGCACCTGCCAGAAGTGGTGCAGCTCTTCTTTGATCAGCAAAACCATGCTGTCGATCAGCTTGCGCCCCCACGGGTCGTCAGTTTGCGGCATTACGCTTTTGCTAATCTGTTTATTCAGCGCGATAAAATCCGGTTCATCCCCTTCTCTGAAAGCATACGCTTCATAGGGTTTCAGCCAGTCCAGTAGCGCCTGCGATCCCTGTTTATCTGCAACATACTTACGCACCAGCAGCATGGCCGTTTGCGCCGCTTTCAGCTCGCAGACGAGATGATCCGTCAGTAACAGAGGGAGATTCGCCGGGGCTCGTGCTTTATCAAGCCAGGCCTGGGGCGTTTTACAGTGCAGGAAGTTGTGGATCGGGGAGAGTATTTGCAGGTAATCCATACGTTATCCTTGGCCTACGGCAGCAGACGCTACCGTAGGTCAGCAGATGACTTAGTGACGCACGCCGTCATCATCTTCGTCGACGAGGTCTTCATCGTCGCCGTCTTCACCTTCTTCGCCGTTCGGGTCTTCAAAATAGGTGCCCCAACCGTCGTATTCCACATCAAATTTTTCAGCCAGGTTCATCAGTTGCTCAACCTGAGCGTCGATCAACTCGGCATTCAGAGCACATTCGCTCAGGATGTCACAGCAAATAACCGTGTCGCCCTCTTCCACCTCCAGCTCTTCCGGCTCGGTCACTTCATAACCCAGCTTGAAGGCTTCTACTGCCGCTTTTTCCAGGGTTTCAAAGTCGTCCGCGGAAAGGTGATGCTCGATGGTGTACAGCGCGTCGGGATCGCTGCCATCTTCGAGTAACTCTTCAATAATCAAGCGCGTTTCTTCACGCTGTTCTTCCAGTAGTTCCGGGTTTGCCATGGCTCATTCCTCATAATGTCCTGCCGATACTCTTATTGTCACATACCGCTGTCATTGCCTCCACCTTTCCAGGAAAGATTTGTTAAACAAGGTTGCAAATGAATAAACATCCATATAAATTGAATTTTAATTCAATAAATGGCCTAAGCCATGTGAGGGAACTATGTCTGCGTTTTATCAGAAACATTTTTTGAAACTGCTTGATTTCACCTCTGCTGAACTCACGTCACTGCTCCAGCTCGCCGCGCAGCTCAAGACGGATAAGAAAAACGGTACCGAGGTCGCTAAACTCACCGGTAAAAACATCGCGCTCATCTTCGAAAAAGACTCAACCCGCACCCGTTGCTCTTTCGAAGTTGCCGCATACGATCAGGGCGCGCGCGTGACGTATCTCGGGCCGAGCGGCAGCCAGATTGGTCATAAAGAGTCTATCAAAGACACCGCCCGCGTACTCGGTCGTATGTACGACGGTATTCAGTATCGGGGCCACGGTCAGGAAATTGTCGAGACGCTGGCGGAATATGCCGGAGTTCCGGTTTGGAACGGATTAACCAACGAATTTCACCCCACCCAGTTGCTGGCGGATTTACTCACCATGCAGGAACACCTGCCGGGTAAAGCGTTTAATGAGATGGTGCTGGTCTACACCGGCGATGCCCGCAACAATATGGGCAATTCCATGCTGGAAGCCGCTGCGTTAACCGGACTGGATCTGCGTCTGGTCGCGCCCCAGGCCTGCTGGCCGGAGGAAAGCCTCGTTGCGGAGTGTAAAGCGCTGGCACAGAAAAACGGCGGCAATATAACGCTAACCGAAGATGTCGCCACGGGCGTGAAAGGCGCGGACTTCATCTATACCGACGTATGGGTATCGATGGGCGAAGCGAAAGAGAAATGGGCCGAACGTATTGCGCAGTTGCGTAAGTACCAGGTTAATAGCGCGATGATGGCGTTGACCGGCAATCCGCAGGTGAAATTCCTGCACTGCCTGCCCGCGTTCCATGACGATCAAACCACGCTTGGCAAACAAATGGCGCAGGAATATGGTCTGCACGGCGGCATGGAAGTGACCGACGAGGTGTTTGAGTCACCCGCCAGTATCGTATTTGATCAGGCGGAAAACCGAATGCACACCATCAAAGCGGTGATGGTCGCGACGCTTTCCAAATCATAGCATTGCGTGATTGAATTGCCGGATGGCGATGCTGACGCACCCTATCCGGCCTACCATCGTACTTCCTTAGGCCGGGTAAGTCGCACCCGGCAAACCGGTTTATGCTACCCGCATTTTCACCACGGCTTTGCGTACCAGCGCCGGAGCGCCGACCGCGCACAGCGGTTTATGCACTTCACCCGGATAAAAGACGACGAAGTCACCTTCGTTCAGCACCACCGTTTTCTCCTGTTCGCCTTCCGGCAGGAAGGCGATATCTTTATCCGCCAGCCATTCAGTTTCCGGTGCGCCCGCAGGCTGCGTGCTGAAAGTCATGCCTTCCTGACCTTTGAGCAGGATCTGAATATCCAGATAGCGAGCGTGATATTCGGCGCGGCGCTGCGCAAACGGCTCCGTCATATCTTCAGCAATCAGATAGAACAGACGTTCGCCGTCGATGTCGTGCTTACCCTTTTCCGTCGCATCCGTCACGTGCGCTTTAATGTGCTCAATCGCCTGACGCAGCTCTTCCGGCAGCCAGGCATCCAGGTTGTGAATATTGCCGACAATCATTTCAAACCCCTTAATTAAAACATCGTTTCATTTTTGTTGTTATACGAAAAAACGGTCTGCCATACCACTGCTATTTACCGATATTTTGCGTCAACGCATGTTTATCGCTGATGATGTTAAATAATTGCTAATAGCCAGCAACAGGTTATGCATAAACTCTGCATAACTTTCGTCTCATACTTTTCAACTCAGTCACTAACTCACTGTTATAGAAAGCTTTGTTAGAAAAACCAGCAATCGATCACAGTTTACGTCTCCTTCGTTATCTTTCTTCATCGTCATATTTATTTTGAAATAAACCTTACAGCACAAATAATAAAATAATAGATTCGCATAAAAATTCATTAAATATAGAAAAACACATAAAAATCAACGCACTATTTAATTTATTAAATATTTAAATATGTACATAAAATTAACACAGTTAAATAACAAGACATATTCCTGAGTAGTAATTCAATTATTCATGTTTTTATTTTTTAAATTCTCAGAGCCATCTCATAAATTAAACAACAAATGCCAAACATCGACCTGACTGTGAAATGAATCACGTTTCTATATCAGATAAGATCTAAATATAGATTCTGAAATCAGCTGAAAAACCATGACTGCAATAAACATTATTTGCAGGCACCTCCTCTTTATTTTTTAAAATTGTATTAAAGGAATAATGATGGAAAAGCATTATGTCGGATCTGAAATCGGTCAATTACGTAGCGTAATGCTACATCGCCCTAACCTCAGCCTAAAAAGGCTGACGCCATCAAATTGCCAGGAATTGCTTTTTGATGATGTTCTTTCGGTAGAACGTGCAGGAGAAGAGCATGACATTTTCGCCAACACGTTACGTCAACAGGGAATTGAGGTTCTGTTACTCACTGATTTATTGACACAAACTCTGGATATCCCCGATGCCAAAAGCTGGCTACTGGATACACAAATTTCTGATTATCGGCTTGGCCCCGCTTTCGCCACGGATATTCGCGCCTGGCTTGCAGATATGCAGCACCGGGAGCTCGCCCGACATTTAAGCGGTGGGCTGACATACGGAGAAATTCCTGCCTCAATCAAAAATATGGTGGTCGATACTCACGATATTAATGACTTTATTATGAAGCCATTACCAAACCACTTATTTACCCGCGACACCTCATGCTGGATATATAACGGCGTATCCATTAATCCGATGGCAAAAACTGCACGTCAACGAGAAACTAATAACTTGCGGGCGATTTACCGTTGGCATCCACAATTTGCCGATGGTGATTTTATTAAATATTTCGGCGATGAAAATATTAATTACGACCACGCCACATTAGAAGGTGGAGATGTACTGGTCATTGGTCGCGGCGCAGTTCTCATCGGTATGTCGGAACGTACCACGCCGCAGGGCATTGAGTTCCTTGCCCAGTCGCTATTTAAGCATCGCCAGGCAGAACGCGTCATCGCAGTCGAACTGCCGAAACATCGCTCCTGTATGCACCTCGATACCGTCATGACCCACATCGATATCGATACCTTCTCCGTCTACCCGGAAGTGGTGCGCCCGGATGTCCAGTGCTGGACCCTGACACCAGACGGGCGCGGCGGCCTGAAACGCACCCAGGAAAGTACGCTGGTACATGCCCTCGAAAAAGCACTTGGCCTCGACCAGATCAATCTGATCACCACCGGTGGCGACGCCTTCGAAGCTGAACGCGAACAGTGGAATGACGCGAACAATGTTCTGACGCTGCGCCCCGGGGTTGTGGTGGGCTACGAACGTAACATCTGGACCAACGAAAAATACGACAAAGCTGGCATCACTGTTTTACCCATTCCTGGCGACGAACTGGGACGTGGGCGCGGCGGTGCGCGCTGCATGAGTTGCCCACTGGAACGCGACGGTATTTAAGGAGACGTTATGGAAAACAAACCTACCCTGGTTGTGGCGCTGGGCGGCAATGCACTACTCAAACGTGGCGAACCACTGGAAGCCGACATCCAACGCAAGAATATTGAGCTGGCGGCAAGAACTCTCGCTCAACTCACGCAGCAGTGGCGCGTAATTCTGGTACACGGCAATGGCCCGCAGGTTGGACTTTTGGCGTTACAAAACAGTGCTTATGCCAACGTCACCCCCTATCCGCTCGATATTCTCGGCGCAGAAAGTCAGGGAATGATTGGCTATATGCTGCAACAGGCCCTGAAAAACCAGCTCCCACAGCGTGAAATTAGTGTCCTGCTGACTCAGGTTGAAGTCGATGCCCACGATCCGGCCTTCAGCAATCCCACCAAATATATCGGGCCGATTTATGACGAACCCCAGGCCCACGCGTTACAGGCGGAAAAAGGCTGGGTTTTCAAAGCCGATGGTAAAGCGTTCCGCCGTGTTGTGCCCTCTCCACAACCCAAACGAATCGTGGAAAGTGACGCCATTCGCACACTGATCGCCCGCGATCATCTGGTTATCTGCAACGGCGGTGGCGGCGTACCGGTGGTGGAAAAAGCCGATGGCTACCACGGTATTGAAGCGGTGATCGACAAAGATCTCTCCGCCGCCCTGCTCGCCAAACAAATCCACGCCGATGCGCTGCTGATCCTGACCGATGCCGATGCGGTGTATCTCGACTGGGGCAAACCTACCCAGCGCCCGCTGGCCCAGGTTACGCCGGAAAGGCTCAGCGAAATGCAATTCGACGCCGGTTCAATGGGCCCCAAAGTCACCGCCTGCGCGGAATTTGTCTCTCACTGTCACGGGATTGCTGGCATCGGCTCGTTGGCTGACGGTTCGGCCATTCTCGCTGGTGACAAAGGCACGCTAATTCGGCGCGAAGCCACTGATGTTAACGCTTAAGGCTTTTTTTGCTGGGTAAAGCGAAGCCTTATCCAGCCTACATAAGGATATTTTCATGACTGTTAACCTGAAAAATCGCAATTTTCTCAAATTGCTGGACTACACCCCAACGGAAATCCAGTACCTGATCGATCTGGCTATCGAGTTAAAAACGGCGAAAAAAGCCGGGCGCGAAAGGCAAACGCTGGTCGGTAAAAATATCGCGCTAATCTTCGAAAAAACGTCAACTCGCACCCGCTGCGCCTTTGAAGTCGGCGCTTTCGATCAGGGCGCACAGGTGACCTACCTTGGCCCAAGCGGCTCGCAGATTGGTCATAAAGAGTCGATGAAAGATACCGCCCGCGTGTTAGGTCGCATGTATGACGGTATTGAATACCGCGGCTACGGCCAGGAGATCGTGGAAGAACTGGGGCAGTTCGCTGGTGTGCCGGTCTGGAACGGGCTGACGAATGAATTCCACCCTACGCAGATCCTCGCGGATCTGATGACCATGCTGGAACACGCCCCGGGTAAAACCTTACCCGAACTGAGCTTCGCTTACCTCGGTGACGCCCGCAATAACATGGGCAATTCGCTGATGGTCGGCGCGGCGAAAATGGGGATGGATATTCGTCTGGTCGCACCGAAATCCTTCTGGCCGGACGAGGCGCTGGTTGCCGAATGCCGTGAAATCGCCAGCGTGACGGGCGCGCGCATTACGCTCACAGAGGATGTTGAGGAAGGTGTTTACGACGTGGACTTTCTCTACACCGATGTCTGGGTTTCGATGGGGGAACCCAAAGAGGCGTGGGCAGAACGCGTCAGCCTGATGACGCCTTATCAAATTAACCAGCAGGTCATCGATGCGACCGGCAATCCCAATGTGAAATTCATGCACTGCCTGCCCGCCTTCCATAACGAGCACACCACAGTGGGCCGTGAAATCGAAGCGGCTTACGGCCTGAAAGGGCTTGAAGTCACGGAGGAGGTATTTGAGTCAGCGCATTCCATCGTCTTCGACGAAGCAGAAAACCGGATGCATACCATTAAAGCGGTCATGGTAGCGACACTCGGCGACTAACCCCAGCGGGCATGTGTCGCCTGGCGGCATATGCCCAAGCTATCCGGAGAACATCATGGGCAAATTCAAATTTCCCAGCGCGTATACCATCCTGTTTATTCTCATTGCGCTCGTCGCCGTTATGACCTGGATTGTCCCTGCCGGGAAATACCAGATGGCGATGAATGCCACCCTGGGCAAAGAAGTGCCGGTTGCCGGTACCTATGCCCCAACAGAGGCGCATCCACAAGGTTTAACGGCTGTACTGCTGGCTCCGATTGACGGGCTTTATAACCACGAAACCTACACCGCAGGCGCGATTGATGTGGCGTTGTTTGTCCTGATTATTGGCGGGTTTCTCGGCGTGGTAAACAAAACGGGCGCCATCGACGCCGGCATCGAACGCGTGACGGTCAGGCTGAACGGCAAAGAAGAGTGGATGATCCCCATCCTGATGGGACTTTTCGCCGCCGGAGGCACGATTTACGGCATGGCGGAAGAATCACTTCCTTTCTACACCTTATTGGTTCCGGTCATGATGGCTGCGCGCTTTGATCCACTGGTTGCTGCTGCAACCGTTTTGCTTGGCGCAGGCATCGGCACCCTCGGTTCAACAATCAACCCTTTCGCAACAGTTATCGCCGCTAACGCCGCCGGGATCCCCTTCACCCAGGGAATGCTGATGCGCATTCTGCTACTGGTCGTCGGCTATGTAATCTGTGTGGTATGGGTCATGCGCTATGCACGGAAAGTTCGCAGCCATCCTGAGCTTTCCATCGTGGCCGATAAAATGGAGGAAAACCGTGCCCATTTTCTCGGTAGTCGCGCCAATACCAATCTTGAATTCACGGCTACGCGTAAGTGGATCCTGCTGATATTCGCCGCCGCCTTTGCAGTGATGATTTATGGCGTCGCGGTGCTCGGCTGGTGGATGGCTGAAATATCTGGGGTTTTTCTGGCATCTGCGATTATCGTCGGCGTAATTGCCCGCATGAGTGAAGAAGCATTCACCAGTACCTTCATTGACGGGGCTCGGGATCTGCTCGGCGTGGCGCTGATTATCGGCATTGCGCGCGGTATCGTCGTGGTGATGGACAACGGCATGATCACCCACACCATTTTGCACAGCGCCGAAAATTTAGTCTCCGGTCTGTCCACCACCATTTTCATCAATGTGACTTACTGGCTGGAAGTCTTGCTCTCCTTCCTGGTCCCTTCCTCGTCTGGCCTGGCGTTGCTCACGATGCCCATTATGGCCCCGCTGGCTGACTTCGCCCATGTGCAAAGGGATCTGGTCGTCACAGCGTATCAATCCGCTTCCGGCATTGTGAATCTGATTACCCCCACCTCAGCGGTTGTGATGGGTGGGTTGGCCATCGCTCGTGTTCCTTATGTGCGCTACCTGAAATGGGTCGCACCACTGCTGCTAATTCTGACGGTGCTGAACATGGTTGTTCTGAGTATCGGCGCGATGCTGTAGTCCTGTTGGCCGTCGGATCCCGACGGCTTTTTTGAGCGCGCTCTCGTTTTTCTGCACAACCGCCCGTTTGAGCCGTTATTGATACTGCAAATGTGGTGAATTTCGCCATCGCATTGATACAAATGATAAATTTAGGGTGTTTTTATGAAGGAATTCGATGATTACTCGACCAAAGAGCAGAAACAGTTGGCGATTTGTCAGCGCCTGATTAGCGAAAAAAGCTACCTGTCTCAGGAAGCGCTTCGCCGCGATCTACAACACCATGGTTTCACCGGGATTAGCCAGTCAACGGTATCTCGTCTGCTGAAACTGCTCGGTGCTATAAAAATAAGAAATACAAAAGGGCAAAAAATTTATTCTGTAAATCCGCAATCACGACCCGCGCCTGATGCTGCCCGATCGATTGCTGAAATGGTGGTCAGCGTGGAACACAATAGCGAGTTTATCCTCATCCACACGGCGGCTGGCTATGGTCGCGCCGTAGCCAGAATCCTCGATTATCACGCGTTGCCAGAAATTCTCGGCGTCATTGCCGGTAGCAGTATTGTCTGGGTCGCGCCGCGGGTGGTACAGCGAACGGGCCTGGTCCACAAGCAGATTAATTATCTATTCAAAATGAATTAAAATTCATAAGAACCGTTTGCGATGAATAAATAGTGCATTTTTCGCTTGATCCCATAACGGAGCTGAGTATAATCGCGGACAATTTGCCGGGAGGATGTATGGTTCAGTGTGTACGACATTTTGTCTTACCGCGTCTGAAAAAGGACGCTGGCCTGCCGTTTTTCTTTCCGTTGATCACCCATTCCGAGCCCCTCAATTGAGGGGCTTTTTTTTTGCCCAGGCGTCAGGAGATAAACATGGCTAACCCGCTCTATCAAAAACACATCATTTCCATAAACGACCTCAGCCGCGATGACCTTAATCTGGTCCTCGCGACGGCGGCGAAATTAAAAGCTAACCCGCAGCCAGAGCTGTTAAAACATAAGGTCATCGCCAGCTGCTTCTTTGAAGCGTCAACCCGCACCCGTTTATCTTTTGAAACCTCTATGCACCGTCTGGGCGCCAGCGTGGTGGGTTTCTCTGACAGCAGCAACACGTCGCTTGGCAAAAAAGGCGAAACTCTGGCCGACACCATTTCCGTCATCAGCACCTATGTCGACGCCATCGTGATGCGTCATCCGCAGGAAGGCGCCGCGCGTCTGGCAACGGAGTTCTCCGGTAACGTGCCGGTACTGAACGCCGGCGACGGTTCCAACCAGCATCCCACCCAAACGCTGCTGGATCTGTTTACCATTCAGGAAACGCAGGGTCGCCTGGACAATCTGCAAATCGCCATGGTGGGTGACCTGAAATATGGCCGCACCGTCCACTCCCTGACCCAGGCGCTGGCAAAGTTCGAAGGTAACCGCTTCTACTTCATCGCCCCGGACGCGCTGGCCATGCCGCAATACATTCTGGATATGCTGAATGAAAAAGGTATCGCCTGGAGCCTGCATGGCACTATCGAAGAGGTAATGGCGGAGGTCGATATCCTCTACATGACCCGCGTACAAAAAGAGCGTCTGGACCCGTCCGAATACGCCAATGTGAAAGCACAGTTTGTTCTGCGTGCCAGCGATCTGAACGGTGCCAGAGCGAACATGAAGGTGCTGCATCCGCTGCCGCGCATCGATGAAATCACCACCGACGTCGACAAGACGCCGCACGCCTGGTATTTCCAGCAGGCTGGCAACGGCATCTTCGCCCGCCAGGCGTTACTGGCACTGGTACTGAATAGCGAACTGGCACTGTAAGGGAGAAAAAGAGATGACACACGATAACAAACTGCAGGTTGAAGCCATCAAACGTGGCACCGTGATTGACCATATTCCCGCACAGGTTGGTTTTAAGCTGCTGACGTTGTTCAAACTGACTGAAACCGACCAGCGTATCACCATCGGGCTGAACCTGCCGTCTGGCGAGATGGGCCGTAAAGACCTGATTAAAATCGAAAATACGTTCCTGACCGACGAGCAGGTAAACCAGCTCTCCCTGTACGCTCCGCAGGCAACGGTAAACCGCATTGACGATTATGACGTGGTGGGTAAATCACGTCCGAGCCTGCCTGAACGTATCGATAACGTGCTGGTTTGCCCGAACAGCAACTGCATCAGCCATGCTGAACCAGTATCGTCCAGTTTTTCAGTGAAAAAGCGCGCTGACGACATCGCACTCAAATGCAAATACTGTGAAAAAGAGTTTTCGCATTATGTGGTGCTGGCCAACTAATTGGTGTTGGTAATGATTTCCCGGCTCCCTATAATGGCCGGGAACATTCTATTACCGCTGTAATTCAGGAGAAATCATGAGCAAGACTATCGCGACGGAAAATGCACCAGCAGCAATCGGCCCATACGTTCAGGGCGTTGACCTGGGTAGCATGGTAATCACTTCCGGTCAGATCCCGGTCGATCCGAAAACCGGTGCCGTATCGGAAGACGTGTCCGCTCAGGCGCGTCAGTCGCTGGAAAACGTACAAGCTATCGTTGAAGCAGCAGGCCTGAAAGTGGGCGACATCGTAAAAACTACCGTCTTCGTTAAAGACCTGAACGATTTCGCAACCGTAAACGCGACCTACGAAGCATTCTTCACCGAGCACAACGCCACCTTCCCGGCGCGTTCTTGCGTGGAAGTTGCCCGTCTGCCGAAAGACGTGAAAATCGAGATTGAAGCGATCGCCGTTCGTCGCTAAGCGTAAAAAAACCGCCGGAAATCACTCCGGCGGTTCCGTTTTTACTCACTCAGGCTGTTATCAGAAATTGTGTTTAATATTCAGCATAAAGCCCTTGTCGCTGATGTTGTCCTCTTTCCAGTGGAAAGCGTCCAGCCCGGCGCTGGTGTTACCGGCGTTATACTTCACACCCACCTGTGCCATGCTGTTGATGCTGCCACCTTTCTGACCGTCGTCAACGTTGAAGCTCTGACCTGCTGCCCCCTGCAGGGACGCTTTTTTGCCAGTACTGACGTAGCTCAGGTTCGGGCCGCCTTCCAGCGTCGCCGTTGCTGCCCAGCCATCCTTACCGGCATAGCTCAGCTTCATACCTACCACTGAATCAACCGCCGTTTCCGTGCTGCTGTTCATGTTCAGGTTAAAGTCGCCAGCACCGCGCTCCTGATAACCGTCTTCCATGGTGTGACGCAGTTTCAGACCAGCATATGGCACAACATCCAGCCCTTCGCTGACGGCGAAGGTTTTACGACCCTCGGTACGCAGCTCCAGGTATTGCTGACGGCTGTCCGCCAGCGCCTGTTTGTTGACATCACCGTAGTTAATGCCGCGTTTGCTGTCGAGCTGATGTACGTCGTAACGCAGGGCGTTGTTCCAGGAGAGACCTTCCTCACCGAGCGGCATGGCGTGCTCCAGACCCAGGAACTGGCTGTAACCGCCGGTGATACCGTCGCTGCCGGAAGAGACATTGCCTTTACCGTCCAGACGGGCAATACCGTACTCCATGGTCAGCGACTGATTATCGCCAAAGCCCAGTTTCTGACGCAGAGCCATCATGTCGTACTGAGTGTCTTTACCCAGTTCGGCACGCTGGTCACCTTTCGCCACCAGGTTAAACGACAGACCGTTACCCAGTTCCGGCGCGGCATCCGCCAGCATATCGAAGCGGTTGCTGAGTCTGCGGGCGTCGCGGGAGACGTTCACAGCCTTGTTGCCGCTGATTTGCTTCATCGCCTTCGTCACGTCGGCAGAGGTCTTCAGGTTCAGACTACTGAACAGCTCGTTGTTGGTGTAGGCGGCATCCAGCGCGCCAGCAACACCGCTGACGCTGCTGTCGGTCACCACGTCGGTGTAGGCGTTTTTGGTCATGGTGACGTCCACGTTGCCGTTCGCGTCTTTCTGACCCTGCGCGCTCCACACCACGCTTTCAGAGGTGATGTTTTCCAAGCCTTCCACATCAGCCCCGGTAAAGACGTTGTCGAAGGTCTGAGTCGTGGCAGCCGTACCTGCGGTGAAACCGGTATCCACGCTGACAGAATCCAGTGCCAGGGCGTTATTACCCGCATTAAGCGTACCGACAGAGCCGCTGGCGCTGGTACCCAACACATAACCACTCACACGCTGAACAGAAGCGGGGGCAGAATTGCTGTCAGTTGGCGCAGAACCCATATGCGTATCATCTGACGACATTGCGCCGCCGTTCAGATTAATGGTGCCGCTGTTATGGATAGTGCCTGTGCCGTCGTTGTAAAACGCCTGACCGTTGTCGGCATTAATATTGATGGTGCCATCGTTGTACGCAACACCGCCCTTATACACCGCCATTCCGACCAGCGGTTTAGTTGCATCATAGAACTCGTTTTTTTCGAGATTAATGGTGCCCTGGTTAATAATCGTGTTATTCGCGCCAGTTGCAGCCATGCCTGCACCCGCATTATAAATAGTGATGGTGGCGTCACTGTGGTTAACTGCCGAACCGCCTCCGCCACTCATTTCTAAATTTCCCACCCCCATACCGATGGCAAAATCGACTGCCCTTGTGGAGGATACACCAGCGCCTATAACAGTTGTGTCATTTGCATCTTTCCAGAGCCCATCCGCAGTAATCGTTCCGTTGTTACTGGCTGTTGACCCATAGGCGTGCATTGCTTCACCGCGACCATATAAAGCCAGCTCGCCATTGTTAATAGATTCGCTTCCGCTCATCCCACTCATAAGGGTTATGGCATAGCTGTCATTGTTGAAATTTTGCCCCCCCGTAGAGGTCCCAGGCATATACTGCACAGTGTCCTGAGCACGCACATATCCAGTGATATCTCCGTTATTCACACCGTGTGACCCACCCGTGGACAGCATGCCGAGTGTCGTTTCTCCGCCATTACTTACTAAAGTCGTTTCTCTTTCAAGAGTCACGGAACCGTCATTCGTAAAGGATGAAGCACCTCCCAGGAAACTTAAAGTTAAGTCACTTAGGTTGATCGTTCCTTTATTGGTCGCCGTACTGCCACTTCCCAGCATGATCAGAGCATTATCGCCAATACGCCAATAAGAATTCATACTTTCGATGTTGCTAGTGACAGTGGCACCTTCACTAATTTCAAGATAACCCTGATTGGTTACGTTAAATATGCTTTCAAACGTTGTCGCGTAGTTACCATTGATGGATGAGTCACCATGCAGGTAAAGCGATGATTTACCGTTAACGGTGACTGCTGAGCCACCACTATTGCCACCAGTAATACGTCCTTCTCTGCCGTCAATTTGATTGACTTCACCAGTAAGCTCAATCCCCCCCAACAGATCGACACGGTTATTGTCACCGCTGACAACTACCCCACGAATGGCTTCTACGGCACCATCGCGTTGCAGCTCAGCATGAGCAAACGACTCAGTATCCACAATGACCTGAAGATGTCCGTCCAGCACCACCGTGTTACCGCTACCGCTGACGTTAATCCCGTACGATGGGGTAACGAAATAGTTCTTCGCCTGTGGGGATTTCTGGTCTTTATCCACCACCATATCGCCTGTCAGCGTCACCGTATTGGCTTCGCCGGAAACGTTGACCCCGGTAGCCTTATTACCGGTGATGCTCATCTCTTCAGACGCCAGGTTAATGGTGTTTGATTTACCCGTCACGTTCAGACCGGTGGAGAAATCACCCACTACCATTTTACCGTTCTGGTTAATGGTATTGTTATTACCGGCAACATCCACCCCGGTGCTCGGTTTGGTACTGTCGGTACTGCCTGCGGTCATTTCCCCTGCGTTGTTCAGGGTGTTGCCGTCACCGCTGACTTTTGCCCCCGTCGCACCGTCAATGACTTTGCTGGCGCCATCGTTATTAATGGTGTTGTTATTACCCGCGACATCAGTACCGGTCGAGCCTTGCCCTTCTGCGGTGGTGGTGCCTTTGTTGTCAATGGTGTTGCCGCCACCGTCCACGCTAGTGCCGGTGCCGCCAGCAGTTGCGCTGGTATCACCTTCGTTGTTGATTTTGTTGCCGTCGCCGGTTACGTCAGTACCGGTGGAGCCAGTCCCATCAGCCGTAGTTTGACCTTTGTTGTCGATGGTGTTGTCGTTGCCGTCCACGCTGGTGCCGGTGCCGCCATTGGCTGCGCTGGTGCCACCTTCATTGTTGATTTTGTTACCGTCGCCGGTTACGTCAGTACCGGTGGAGCCAGTCCCATCAGCCGTAGTTTGACCTTTGTTGTCGATGGTGTTGTCGTTGCCGTCCACGCTAGTGCCGGTGCCGCCATTGGCTGCGCTGGTGTCGCCTTCGTTGATGATTTTGTTGCCGTTACCGTCTACATCCGTACCGGTAGAGCCTGCGCCATCGGCAGTGTTGTTACCCTTGTTGTCGATGGTGTTGCCGTTACCGTCAGCTTTAGTGCCGGTACCACCGCCAGTGGCGCTGTTGTCACCGGTGTTGTTAATGTCGTTGCCGTCGCCGGTCACGTCTGTACCGGTGGAGCCTTCACCGTCTGCGGTGTTTTTGCCGCCGTTGTTGATGGTGTTGTCGTTGCCGTCCACGCCGGTGCCGGTACCGCCGTTGGTGCCGCTGTTATCACCGGTGTTGTTGATGTCGTTGCCGTCGCCAGTCACGTCTGTACCGGTGGAGCCTGCACCGTCGGCGGTGTTGTTGCCACCGTTATCAACTGTGTTGCCGTTGCCGTCCACGTCTGTGCCGGTGCCGCCGTTGGTGGCGCCGTTGTCGCCGGTGTTGTTGATGTCGTTGCCGTCGCCGGTCACGTCTGTACCGGTGGAGCCTTCACCGTCTGCGGTATTTTTGCCGCCGTTGTTGATGGTGTTGTCGTTACCATCCACGCCGGTGCCAGTGCCGCCGTTGGTGCCGCTGTTATCACCGGTGTTGTTGATGTCGTTGCCGTCGCCGGTCACGTCTGTACCGGCGGAGCCTTCACCGTCTGCGGTATTTTTACCGCCGTTGTTGATGGTGTTGTCGTTGCCGTTCACGTCGGTGCCGGTGCCGCCGCCAGTAGCGCCGGTGTCACCATTCACATTAATATCGTTACCATCGCCGTTGATAATCGTCCCGGTATCGCCCGGGCCGCCTGCGGTGGAGCCACCATCAACTGTTTTCTGCTGCCCGTCGCCGTCAATAACCGTGGTGTCTGGCCCCGCAAGAGTAAGCTTTCCTGCGCGGTTGTACGACCAGAACAGGTTGTTACTGCCGTACGTTCCCTGCATCACCAGCGCATTGCCCATCACGTTCAGGCTGGTCACGGTCAGGGTTTTGCCGTCCGGCGCGGTCAGCAGGTAGCCGTCGCCCTGCTTGGTAATGGCGAAGGTGGTATTGGTATAAGTGACGCCGTTCACCACCAGCGAGGCAAAGGTCAGGGTTTTCGCGCCCCGGTCAAGGGTAACGCCATTGTCATAAACGGAGGGGGGGGTATCAGGTGTAACGGGGTCCACCGGATCGACAGGTGTTACCGGGTCCACAGGTGTTACCGGGTCCACAGGCGTTACTGGATCAACAGGCAACCCGGAGGACGAATGGCTGCTGCCGCCGCCGCCGCTCGCCGCGATACCCACCGTGGCGGCCACAGCAGCGATACCGCCCACCGCCCATGCCCAGCCCTGCTCTAAAACGCTTTCGGTGGCTTTCTGGCACTCCGGCGACAGTTTGGCCAGCTCAGCCTGAGAAAGGCTGCTGATATTTTCGGGACACTGCTTTTTTTTGTCTTCGTTGTTGTTAAGATCGGCGGCAAATGTATTACCGCTTAATGCCAGGGCAATACAAAATGAAATAGCTTTCCTTTGCATAATGTGAGTCTCTCTGATGTGAGCGAAATGATATAGATAAAACGACATAGCGACGAAACACGCCGCCGCAGATTCTCCGAATCTGTAATACAGCGGCACCATATAAATAAATTTATATAGAAGCGAGTATATCCAAAGACATATTTCATAACAACGAATCACCGCCATGAATATATATCTCAACGTATTGTTTTTATTGGGATTGATAAAAATAAGAATAAAGGAATCATTAAAAAAAACATAAAATACAACATGTTGCAATCATAGATTTTTATGTAAATTTTTTAATTCTCGATATTTTGCGGAATGAATGGAGGGGGAGTGCTAAGGCATATCTTATAAATTATAATTTTTAATGTATGAATATTAAAAAACAATATTCTACGTGAATTTATTCACTTATCATTCACATTTATCGAATTAATTATCTTTTAACAGAAATAATAATACGCATGAATTTTCTGCGGCACGAATCATCGGGCGATACCGATATTCCTCCTGCGCCAGGTTACAGCTGCGTTGGCTTTTTAAGGGGCCAACGCAGCCGATATCTTGTGCTTACTGCCAGCCGTAGCGGCGGCTATAAAAACCTTTCACGAGCTGGGTTAATGTCATGTAGCCCGCCAGAATCGCAATCAGCCACGGGAAGTAGCTCAGCGGCAGCGCCTGCAATTGCAGATAGTTGGCCAGCGGGGAGAACGGTAATGCAATGCCTACCACCATGACCACCAGCGTCATCAGCATCAGCGGCCATGCGGCGCGGCTTTGGATGAACGGCACGCGGCGGGTACGGATCATATGCACAATCAGCGTTTGCGACAGCAGGCCTACCACGAACCAGCCAGACTGGAACAACGTCTGATGTTCTGGCGTATTCGCATGGAAGACGAACCACATCAAGCAAAATGTCAGAATGTCGAAGATCGAGCTGATCGGTCCAAAGAAGATCATAAAGCGCCCCAACTCGCTGGGATTCCAGCGCTGCGGCTTTTTGATCTGCTCTTCGTCGACGTTATCAAACGGAATCGCCACCTGGGATACATCGTACAGCAGGTTCTGAATTAGTAAGTGCAGCGGCAACATCGGCAGGAACGGTAAGAAGGCGCTCGCCACCAGCACGCTAAACACGTTACCGAAGTTAGAACTGGCCGTCATTTTGATATACTTCAGCATGTTAGAAAAAGTACGGCGTCCTTCGATCACCCCTTCTTCCAGCACCATCAGGCTCTTTTCCAGCAGGATGATATCAGCCGCTTCACGCGCAATATCAACCGCGCCGTCAACGGAGATACCAATGTCCGCCGCACGCAGCGCCGGGGCATCGTTAATGCCATCCCCCATAAAGCCAACCACATGACCTTCGCGCTTGAGCAGCGTGACAATGCGCTCTTTGTGCATCGGTGTCAGACGAGCAAACAGCGTGGTGCGCTGGGCCAGCGTTGCCAGCTCATCGTCGCTTAACCCTTCAATGCTGCTGCCGATAACCACATCGCCCGCATCCAGCCCTACTTCATGACACACTTTCGCCGCCACCAGCTCGCTATCGCCAGTCAGGATTTTCACCGTAATACCGCTGGCTTTCAGCGCTTTGAGCGCTGGCGCGGTGGTCTCTTTCGGCGGATCGAGGAACGCAATATAGCCTTCGAGGATCAGATCTGATTCATCAATACGCTGGTAATCACCCTCACGCGCAGGCAGGTATTTCGTCGCCACCGCCACCACGCGCAGCCCCTGGCGGTTCAGCGTATCCGTGACGCGCTTCACCCGACGCAGCATGTTGTCATCTAACGGGACAACCTCACCGCTGTAGCGCACCTGGGTGCAGACGCTGAGGATCTCCTGCAGCGCGCCTTTGCACACCAGCTGATGCACATCGGTTTCTTCAGCGACCACCACCGACATGCGGCGGCGTTCGAAGTCAAACGGGATCTCATCAATTTTCTGCCAGCGGGTAGAGAGCTGGCGGGCTGATTCTTCGTCCACGCCTTCCAGCACTGCCGTATCCAGCAGATTCTTCAACCCGGTCTGGTAATGACTGTTCAACCACGCAGAATGCAGGACGTGCTCGCTGGGCTTACCAGATATATCTGTATGATTCTCAAGTACAATTTTGTCTTGTGTCAGGGTGCCCGTTTTATCGGTACACAGGATATCCATCGCGCCAAAGTTCTGAATGGCGTCGAGGTGTTTGACGATGACCTTTTGTTTTGACAGCTTCACCGCCCCGCGCGCCAGCGTCGAGGTGACGATCATCGGCAACATTTCCGGGGTCAGCCCCACCGCGACAGACAGGGCAAACAGCGCCGCTTCCCACCAGTCGCCTTTGGTATAGCCGTTGATGATGAGCACAATCGGCGCCATCACCAGCATAAAACGGATCAGCAGCATGCTGACGCGGCTGATCCCTTTCTGGAAAGCATTCTGCTCGCTTTCCTGCTCGCTGACACGGCCCGCCAGTTGCCCGAACCAGGTATTGGCTCCGGTCGCAATCACGATGGCCTGCGCCGTGCCGCTCACCACGTTGGTGCCCATAAAGCACAGGGTATCGCATTCGAGCGGGTTGCTTTGCTGCGGGTCGCGGCTGGTTGCGACTTTCTCCACCGGCAGCGATTCACCGGTCAGCGAAGCCTGGGCCACGAACAGGTCACGAGCCTGCACCACACGCAGATCGGCCGGGATCATATCCCCTGCCGCCAGCTTAATGATATCGCCGGGAACTAACTGGTCGATCGGCAGTTCAACCCAGCCGTTCTCTCCTTTCTCGTTGATAACGCGCAGCACCGTAGCGGTGTTACTGACCATCGCTTTCAGCGCATCTGCCGCTTTGGTGGAACGCGCCTCCTGCACAAAATTCAGCAGCGTAGAGATGACGACCATCAGAGCAATGACGCCAGCGGCAAACAGATCTTCGGTGGCATAGGAAATCGCACCGAGGATGGTCAACAAAATATTAAACGGGTTGCGGTAGCAGACCCACAGATGCACCCACCACGGCGACGGCTTCTGCGCCGACAGTTGGTTCTCACCATGTAATTCGCGAGCGTTTTCCACTTCTGCGGCGTTTAATCCTTCCGGGTGCGCGCCAAACGTTTTCCACAGCGCGGCTTCGTCCATCAGCGCCATTTTCAGACAATGTTCGCTCAGCGATGGTGGGATCGGCGTGCTGGCAACGGTCTGGGCATTAGGCAACGGATCGCGATGCACCAGACGATGTGGTAAATGGCGGTTTAGCCGGGCAAATAGCTGGCGAGTAATATTTTTGAACATAGGCAGTCCCTCTGCGCCAGTCTCAACAGGCGCAGTAAATCCTTCAGGCGTGGCAAAGCCTTACCTGATGGCAATATTAAATTCACAACAGGGACGTCAGAACGTCACTGTCTTACTGCTCCGGTAAGACAGTGAAAGACAGGCTTACCGGAAAGGGGAGTTTCTCCATCTCGGGAGAGGGGTGGGATCGGGATCCATATAGCCTCCGGTAAGTGAATGATTTGCGCTGCGGATTATACGCAGAAAACCATAAGGTTTGTGGCAATTATGGCAGTATGATAAACCATGGAAACTAAACCAAACGTATACCAGACTTTGCCCATTGCGCTGCGCTTGAGTAAAGTTATTCTCTATTTGGCATAACTTCACACGCAACACGGGAAAACAGGATGCAAAACCGGCTGACAATTAAAGACATCGCCCGCTTAAGCGGTGTGGGAAAATCAACCGTTTCCCGTGTGCTTAACAATGAAAGCGGCGTGAGCGAACGCACCCGCGAACGCGTTGAAGCGGTGATGAATCAGCACGGTTTTTCCCCTTCCCGCTCCGCACGCGCCATGCGTGGACAAAGTGACAAGGTGGTGGCGATCATCGTCACGCGTCTGGACTCGCTTTCGGAAAATCTCGCCGTGCAAACCATGCTGCCCGCCTTTTATGAGCAGGGTTACGACCCGATCATGATGGAAAGCCAGTTCTCGCCCGAGCTGGTTGAAGAGCATCTCGGCATGCTCAGACGCCGCAATATTGACGGCGTGGTGCTGTTTGGTTTTACCGGCATAAGTGAATCCATGCTCGCCTCCTGGCAGGATTCGCTGGTGCTGCTGGCAAGAGATGCCAAAGGCTTTGCCTCCGTCTGCTATGACGATGAAGGCGCCATTCGCACCCTGATGCAGCGTTTATACGATCGCGAGCATCGCCATATCAGCTTTCTTGGCGTTCCCCATAGCGACGTGACCACCGGTAAGCGCCGCCATGAAGCCTACCTGGCGTTCTGTAAGAACCACAAACTGCATCCTGTAGCCGCGCTACCGGGTCTTGCCATGAAGCAGGGTTATGAGCAGGCCGCCAACGTCATCACCCCGGAAACCACTGCCTTAGTCTGCGCGACGGATACCCTCGCCCTTGGTGTCAGCAAATATCTGCAAGAGCAGCGAATTGAGAATCTACAGCTGGCGAGCGTGGGCAGTACGCCGCTGATGAAATTCCTCCATCCGGAAATTATCACCGTCGATCCAGGATATGCCGAAGCCGGACGACAAGCGGCCTCGCAGCTGATCGAGCAGATCAATGGCCGTAGCGAACTACGACAAATCGTTATTCCTTCCACCCTCTCCTGATCGCTTTCTGAGCGTTAATTTGTGATCTTCGCTGCGTTTCGGGAACGTTCCCATTTTTAAATTTTCATCGACGATATACTCTGGCGGCAGGTCAACAATAGGGCTTAATAATGAGCAAAATTAAACAAGCAGACATCGACCGGCTGATTGAGCTGGTAGGCGGGCGCGACAATATCGCCACGGTAAGTCACTGCATTACTCGCCTGCGTTTTGTGCTGAATCAGCCTGCGAATGCCAGGCCAAAAGAGATCGAACAGTTGCCGATGGTCAAAGGCTGCTTCACCAACGCCGGGCAGTTTCAGGTGGTGATTGGCACCGAAGTGGGCGATTACTACAAAGCGCTGCTGGCGACAACCGGTCAGGCCAGCGCCGACAAAGAGCAGGCGAAAAAAGCCGCGCGGCAGAATATGAAATGGCACGAACAGCTGATTTCTCATTTTGCGGAGATCTTCTTCCCGCTGCTGCCAGCGCTGATTAGCGGCGGCTTGATCTTGGGGTTCCGTAATGTGATTGGCGATCTGCCCATGAGCAACGGGCAGACGCTGGCGCAGATGCACCCTTCGCTGAAAACCCTTTACGACTTCCTGTGGCTAATTGGCGAAGCGATCTTCTTCTATCTGCCGGTCGGGATCTGCTGGTCAGCAGTGAAGAAAATGGGCGGAACGCCGATCCTCGGTATTGTGCTGGGTGTGACCCTGGTTTCACCGCAGCTAATGAACGCCTATCAACTCGGTCAACAGGTACCGGAAGTGTGGAACTTCGGCCTGTTCAGCATTGAGAAAGTGGGCTATCAGGCACAGGTTATTCCGGCACTGCTGGCCGGTCTGGCGCTCGGGTTTATTGAAACACGCATGAAACGCATCGTCCCGGATTATCTGTATCTGGTGATCGTCCCGGTGTGCTCGTTGATCCTCGCGGTATTCCTCGCGCACGCCTTTATTGGTCCGTTTGGCCGCATGATCGGCGACGGTGTCGCGTTTGCGGTCCGTCACCTGCTGACCGGCAGCTTTGCCCCGATTGGCGCAGCGCTGTTCGGCTTCCTGTATGCCCCGCTGGTGATAACCGGCGTGCATCAGACCACGCTGGCTATCGACATGCAGATGATTCAGAGCATGGGCGGTACGCCGGTATGGCCGCTGATCGCACTGTCGAATATCGCTCAGGCCTCTGCGGTAGTCGGGATCATCATCTCCAGTCGCAAACACAATGAACGTGAAATCTCCGTTCCTGCCGCGATCTCCGCCTATCTCGGGGTCACTGAACCTGCCATGTACGGGATCAACCTGAAATACCGCTTCCCGATGCTGTGCGCGATGATCGGTTCCGGTCTCGCCGGACTGCTGTGCGGCCTGAACGGTGTGCTGGCGAACGGAATTGGCGTCGGCGGTTTGCCAGGCATCCTCTCCATCCAGCCGACTTACTGGCAGGTATTTGGCATGGCAATGGTCATTGCGATTGTTATCCCCATGGTACTGACCTCATTCGTTTATCAGCGTAAACACCGTATGGGCACACTACAAATTGTCTAACTTTTCTTCGGGGCGCAGTTGCGCCCCATCGTATTTCCAGGAAACAACCATGAATATTCCCCACTGGTGGCAAAACGGCGTCATCTATCAGGTTTACCCCAAGAGTTTTCAGGACACCACCGGCAGCGGCACCGGCGATTTACGCGGCGTGACGCAGCGCCTCGGCTATCTGCAAACGCTGGGGGTTGATGCCATCTGGCTAACGCCGTTCTATATTTCGCCGCAGGTTGATAACGGCTACGACGTCGCGGATTACATGTCTGTCGATCCGGCCTACGGAACGCTTGCAGACTTTGACGAACTGGTGGCGCAGGCGAAAGCGCGCGGCATCCGTATTATTCTCGATATGGTGTTTAACCACACTTCAACCCAGCACCCCTGGTTTCGCGAGGCGCTGGATAAAGACAGCCCGTATCGTCAGTTTTACCTCTGGCGTGACGGTACGCCAGACAGTCTCCCGAATAACTGGCACTCCAAATTTGGCGGCAGCGCCTGGGGCTGGCACGCCGAAAGCGAGCAGTACTATCTGCACCTCTTTGCTCCGGAGCAGGCAGACCTGAACTGGGAGAACCCGGCGGTCCGCGCCGAGCTAAAAAAAGTGTGCGAGTTCTGGGCCGATCGCGGCGTGGACGGACTGCGTCTCGACGTGGTGAATCTTATCTCTAAAGATCAGGACTTCCCGAGCGATCCCGACGGCGATGGGCGGCGTTTTTATACCGACGGCCCGCGCGCGCATGCGTTTTTACGTGAAATGAATCGCGACGTCTTCACGCCCCGCGGCCTGATGACGGTCGGAGAAATGTCCTCCACCACGCTGGAAAACTGCCAGCAGTACGCCGCACTCGATGGCAGCGAACTGTCGATGACCTTCAACTTCCACCACCTGAAAGTGGATTACCCCAACGGTGAGAAGTGGACGTTAGCCAAACCCGACTATGTGGCGCTCAAAACCCTGTTTCGCCACTGGCAACAAGGCATGCACAATCAGGCCTGGAACGCGCTGTTCTGGTGTAACCACGACCAGCCACGCATCGTGTCACGTTTTGGCGATGAAGGTAAATACCGCGTTCCGGCCGCAAAAATGCTGGCGATGGTGCTGCACGGTATGCAGGGCACGCCCTACATCTACCAGGGTGAAGAGATCGGCATGACCAATCCGCACTTCCGCCAGATTACCGATTACCGCGATGTGGAAAGCCATAACATGTTTGCCACCCTGAACGGCCAGGGGCGCGATGCGCAAGAGCTGCTGGCGATCCTCGCTTGTAAATCGCGCGATAACAGCCGCACGCCGATGCAGTGGGATGCCAGCAAACACGCGGGCTTCACCCAGGGTGAGCCGTGGATCAATCTGTGCGACAACGCAGCGGATATCAACGTGACGGCAGCGCTGCGCGATACCGACTCGGTGTTCTATACCTATCAGAAGCTGATCGCATTGCGTAAAGCAGAGCCGGTTATCACCTGGGGCGACTATCAGGATCTGCTACCGGGCAGCCCGCATCTGTGGTGCTATCAACGTGAATGGCAAGGACAGCGGCTACTGGTCATTGCTAATCTGAGCGATACCTTCCAGAGCTGGCAGCCGACCCAGACCGACGGCAACTGGCAGGTGCTGATGCACAACTATGCCGAGGTCGCCAGCCAACCCACAGACATGACGCTGCGTCCTTTTGAAGCCGTCTGGTGGTTGCAAAAATAGCTTGCAATTATGTTCAGGCCCGGTACGCATAACGCTGCCGGGCTTTGATGCATACGCCCAGCTTACCTTTCTGTTTTTGTTGAATAATTAATCAGAATTTTCTGCCCACAATTTACAATCGGCTGTAGTGCCCGTCATCTGTACGCTCCGATTTTTACTTTGCGCTACATCAAATAAATCGTAAACATCCTTGATGCAAATCACTACATATAGAACTTAAAATGCACGCCGACCCAATATGTTGTATTAATCGACTACAATTGCTACAACTACAGTGCACCGCTTCACGGTGGAATTGTGGATAAAGTGGGTCAGGATTGCGGGAAGTCATTGGCAATAGAGATGAATAAAGCCCTGATGGCCTCCCCAACCTCTGTGGATAACCTGTTCTTATAAATATGGAGTGATCATGACACCGCATGTGATGAAACGAGATGGCTGTAAAGTGCCGTTTAAATCAGAGCGCATCAAAGAAGCCATTCTGCGTGCAGCTAAAGCAGCGGGAGTCGATGACGCAGATTACTGTGCCACCGTCGCAGAAGTCGTTAGTAGCCAGATGAATGAGCGCAGCAAGGTCGATATCAACGAGATCCAGACAGCGGTAGAAAACCAGTTAATGTCTGGCCCGTACAAACAACTCGCCCGTGCGTACATCGAATATCGCCACGACCGTGATATCCAGCGTGAAAAACGTGGCCGTCTGAACCAGGAAATTCGTGGTCTGGTTGAGCAAACCAACTCTGCTCTGCTGAATGAAAATGCCAACAAAGACAGCAAAGTGATCCCGACCCAGCGCGACCTGCTGGCCGGTATCGTTGCCAAACACTATGCGCGTCAGCACCTACTGCCGCGTGATGTCGTCCAGGCGCACGAGCGTGGTGATATTCACTATCACGATCTCGACTACTCTCCGTTCTTCCCAATGTTTAACTGCATGCTGATCGACCTGAAAGGCATGCTGACGCAGGGCTTTAAGATGGGTAACGCGGAGATTGAACCGCCAAAATCCATCTCTACCGCGACCGCCGTCACCGCGCAAATTATCGCGCAGGTCGCCAGCCATATTTATGGCGGCACCACCATTAACCGTATTGATGAAGTTCTCGCGCCGTTCGTTACCGAGAGCTTTAATAAACATCGTAAAACCGCTGAAGAGTGGCAGATCCCGGACGCCGACGGTTATGCCCATTCCCGTACCGAGAAAGAGTGCTACGACGCATTCCAGTCTCTCGAGTATGAAGTGAACACCCTGCATACCGCCAACGGTCAGACGCCGTTCGTGACCTTTGGTTTTGGCCTGGGAACCAGCTGGGAATCGCGTTTGATCCAGCAGTCCATTCTGCGTAACCGTATTGCCGGCCTGGGTAAAAACCGTAAAACCGCGGTGTTCCCGAAACTGGTGTTCGCGATTCGTGACGGTCTGAACCACAAGTTTGGCGATCCGAACTACGACATCAAACAGCTGGCACTGGAGTGCGCGAGCAAGCGTATGTATCCGGACATCCTGAACTACGATCAGGTGGTCAAAGTGACCGGCTCGTTCAAAACGCCAATGGGCTGTCGCAGCTTCCTCGGCGTGTGGGAAAACGAGAACGGCGAACAGATTCACGACGGACGTAACAACCTCGGCGTTATCAGCCTCAACCTGCCGCGTATCGCGCTGGAAGCGCATGGCGATGAAGCCACCTTCTGGAAACTGCTCGACGATCGTCTGGTGCTGGCGCGTAAAGCGCTGATGACCCGCATTGCGCGCCTGGAAGGCGTTAAGGCTCGTGTGGCGCCAATTCTGTATATGGAAGGGGCCTGCGGCGTGCGTCTGAAAGCGGACGATGATGTGTCAGAAATCTTTAAAAATGGTCGTGCATCCATCTCTCTGGGCTACATCGGTATTCACGAAACCATCAATGCGCTGTTTGGCGACAAGCATGTGTATGACAGCGAGCAGCTGCGCGCCAAAGGTATCGCCATTGTGGAACGCCTGCGTCAGGCGGTCGATCAGTGGAAAGACGAGACTGGCTACGGCTTTAGCCTGTACAGCACGCCAAGTGAAAACCTGTGCGACCGTTTCTGCCGTCTGGATACCGCCGAATTTGGCGTGGTCCCGGGCGTGACCGACAAAGGCTACTACACCAACAGCTTCCATCTCGATGTGGAGAAGAAGGTTAACCCGTACGACAAGATCGATTTCGAAGCGCCGTACCCGCCGCTGGCAAGCGGGGGCTTCATTTGCTACGGCGAATACCCGAATATTCAGCACAACCTGAAAGCGCTGGAAGACGTCTGGGATTACAGCTATCAGCACGTGCCGTATTACGGGACCAACACGCCAATCGATGAATGCTACGAGTGCGGCTTTACTGGTGAGTTTGAGTGCACCAGCAAAGGCTTTACCTGCCCGAAATGTGGTAACCACGACGCCGCGCGCGTATCGGTCACCCGCCGCGTCTGCGGTTATTTAGGCAGCCCGGACGCACGTCCGTTTAACGCCGGTAAGCAGGAAGAAGTGAAGCGCCGCGTTAAGCATTTAGGGAACGGGCAGATCGGTTAATTTAGACGATTTTATTGCCCGGCGATGCGACGCTTTTCGGGCCATTATTTCCGCAACGCAATTCACGTCATAGCAAGGCAGCAAATGAGTAAGTCCCGGGGAGCTTACATAAGTAAGTGACTCGGGCGCACGAACGCAGCTATGGCGCGAATTGATAAACGGATGAGAAGCGCAAATGAATTACCATCAGTATTACCCTGTCGACATCGTTAATGGTCCCGGTACTCGCTGTACCCTGTTTGTTTCAGGATGCGTGCATGAATGCCCCGGTTGCTATAACAAAAGCACCTGGCGGCTCAATTCCGGCCAGCCGTTTAGCAAAGAGATGGAAGACAAGATCATTGCCGATCTGAACGACACGCGTATTCACCGTCAGGGGATCTCGCTCTCCGGCGGCGATCCGCTGCATCCACAAAACGTGCCGGATATTCTGCAACTGGTGCAGCGCATTCGCGCTGAGTGTCCGGGAAAAGACATCTGGGTGTGGACCGGCTACAAGCTCGATGAACTCGATGCCGCGCAAATGCAGGTGGTGGATCTCATCAACGTGCTGGTCGATGGCAAATACGTGCAGGATCTTAAAGACCCGGCGCTAATCTGGCGCGGTAGCAGTAATCAGGTTGTACATCATTTGCGTTAACACGCGCTCTGGAGAGGCTTTTCACAGCCTCTCCGTCCATTTACTCATTCGCGATTGCGCTTTACCACGGGCATCAATGGCACGCCCATCCGGTAGCCAGCGCTCCACTTCTCCCTTCTGTTTTCCCTGTTCATAAGATTGCCGCTGGGCTGGCGCGCCGTCCGGGTAAAACTGCTCGCTGAGCGAGTGACGCAACCCGTGCCGCCACTGTTCGCGTATCTGCAACTGGCCGGAAGGATAAAAGCTGCAGCATTCACCGTGCAGTTGACCATCAAGCCACTGCTCTTCACGTAAGAGCGTCCCTTCTTGCGAGAAGTAGCGGGCCACACCGTCCGGCCTGCCCTCACAGTACGCCTGCTGCATGGCAAGCTGCCCGTTAGGGTACCAGCGCTCCATCACGCCGTGCAGCACGCCCTGCCGATAGCGCAGCACCGCCAGCAGGCGTCCGTACTCTTCAATCCGCGTCTCGCCGTTAAGCTGACCGCCGTTAAGTTCGGCCTGTAGCCGGACGCTATCCTGCTGATGTTCCATCATCTCGCGCATCAGTTAATTTTCACCATCCCGCCTTTGATGGTCAACATGCCACCGCCGTCCACTGTCTGGGTGGCGCTGGCCTTGCTGGTAAGCGTGGCTTTTGCTTCGTGGGTTATCGTCGCGGCTTTTTGCGTCAGCGAGGCTTTGGCTTCGCTGGCGATGTTGGTGGCGTCCAGTTTCAGACCCGATGCGGCGCTGGCGCTGAGATCCGCCCCGCTTTTCACTTTCAGGGTTTTGCCGCTCTCCAGGGTAAGCGAACCGCTGACCTTAATCGTCAGATTGCCGTCGACATTAAGCGTATAATCCCCTTTCACCTTGTGCGTCTCGTTGCCGTCCACTGCCAGTTCCTGATCGCCCTTCACCGTCACGCTGCGTTTGTCTTTCACCTCCAGCGTGTCGCTGCCCTTCTCAATCTTGACCGTGCGGTTACCCTTTTTCAGGGTGACGGTTTCGTTGCCCTCTTCAACGGTACGTGTGCGGTCGTTTTTGACGTTCTGAATATCGTCATGGCTGATAGTCGTTTTGCTGTCGTTGAGCACCGTAAGTTGGAAGTCTTTCTGCGCCTGCATCGCCAGCAGCTCGGCATCTTTTTTGTCGTCAAAGCGCAGTTCGTTGAAGCCTTTTTCACTTTTGGTTTTAATGCCCGACTGGGTTTGATTCGCCGGAAGTGCGTACGGCAGTGCATTCGCGCCGTTGTACACACAGCCGGTAATGAGCGGCTTATCCGGGTCGCCATCGATAAAGCTCACCACCACTTCCTGGCCGATGCGCGGGATAAACTGCGCGCCGAAGCCGTTGCCGCTCCAGGCGGTGGCGACCCGCAGCCAGCAGGAGCTGGTTTCGTCGTTTTTGCCCTCTCTGTCCCACGGGAACTGCACCTTCACCCGACCAAGCTTATCAGTCCAGATTTCTTCTCCGCTTTTACCCACCACCACCGCTGTTTGCGTATGCATAAAAGGCTGCGGCGTCACGGCGAGCGGACGGTACGGCGTGGCCTTCGGGATGGCGGTAAAGCGGTTGCGATAGCGCTCGCCGTCGTATTCGTGGCTGACGGCGATGACCAGCCAGTCGATGTTCAATGCTTTGTCATCGTGATCGGTCAAAGTAAACCAGTGCCCGGCGGTCAGCGCCGCGCAGTCGCTTTCGCCGACCAGCTGTTTCGCCTGCGCCTTCAGGGCGTTAACTTTCCACGCCGCCAGCGCGTCGCCTTCGGCTTTAACGCTAAAACGCCCCGGATGCTGATACTGCATACCACCCTTCTTCTCACCAGCCTGCGCGAACAGCGCCGCTTTCGGTTGCTCGTAGTTATAGTCGCTGCTCTGGAAGCCCTGCGCGGTGGCCTGCAAACGCAGCTCTGCCGAACGAATCATTCCGGTTTCCCGTGCGCCGCTTGCTGCGGCCTGATACTTGACCTTTTTCTCACCCGTTATCGGCGGGAAAGCGCTGTTATCATCCGCCAGCACCAGCGTGTGCTTACCTGCCGTGTGGGTAAAGAACCAGAAAATGCCCTCCTGCTCCAGCAGCCGCGAGACAAAATTAAAATCGCTCTCGTTGTATTGCAGGCGGTATTCGCGCTTTGCCGGTTTGGTTTTCAGTTGAAATTTGTAGTCGGTAAACCCGGCGTCCTTAAACACCTTCTCGACGATCTCCTGCGCGCTGAGGTTCTGAAAAACGCGGTTGTTGCTGGCAAGCGTCAGCCACCACAGCCACGGACGAAGCACAAACTGATAGCGATCGGCGTTGCTGGTCGCCGGAAGCTGGTGCGCTTCGGCAATCAGCCCGTCATAGTCGGCGTTGTTGATGGTGGCGGTCAGATGGGTTGCCAGCACAGCATCAAGCGTTAACGGCGCGGAGGTGGTCGCGGCGACAGTGGCGGTGGTCAGCGCGTTAAGTTGGGAATCGGTGTGCACAGTGGCGGCGGTAAGGCCGGTTAGGGTTGGAGCGGTGAGTTTGATGATGGTGGTGTCGGGCATGGGAAATTCCTTTTTCAACGATAGCGCTAGCGCCGGTTAGCCTGATGATAAACCTCATCGCCATCACGTCTGCCTACTGCGATCACAAGAACGACAACCTGCTCGTCCTCGACCTGATAGACCAGACGATACCCAGCACTGCGTAGCTTGATTTTGTAACGATGTAATTTGCCGGAAAGGCGGGCAGCAGGAACATGGGGATTTTCCAGCCGCTCCGCCAGTTTCTTTTTGAACTGCTCGCGTAATGTGGGTGAAAGCTTGCGCCACTCCTTGAGCGCAACATCTAAAAACTCCAGGTTATAGGTCATTTAAAGATACCTTTATTCGCTTTCCACCTTCTCGCTCGTCGGCGATGCGGTTCAGCTCGGCATCCTCAGCCAGCTCCAGCAAATATGCATAGACCGCAGGCGGCACGCAGTAAAACGCAGGCTCATTGCGGTTCAGAATCGCCACCGCTTCACCTTCCCCGGCGTTGACTGTCCCCATTGGGTTACGTTTCAGGTCGGTGATACTGGCAGCGGTTTTGGTCAGGATATGAAATGGCATGGTCTTTTCCTCGTTGATGAGGTTTTAGTATAAACCATTAAAAGCGTCTTTATAAGCATCATTAAAAATGCTTTAAATCCCCCAAAACCATGACATTATGGTCTGTTGCCTGGTTAACGGCGCGGAGATGGTTACGGCGACGGTGGCGGTGGCGGTGGTCAGGCCGTTAAGTTGGGAGTCGGTTTGTGCGGTAGCGGCGGTAAGACCGGTTAGGGCCGGAGCGGTGAGTTTGATGATGGTGGCGTCGGGCATAATAAATTCCCATTCTATTTGTAGAGTATTTATTGGTCGATTGAATTATGTTAAACAACTAAAAAAATGTAGAAACACTGCAAATCATTTCCGGATATTGAAGAAATTCGCATCTATTTATATAATTAATATAAAGAATTATTGCGTATTGTTATTTCTTTAAACGCTGTTATTTCTCCAACTCCACTGCAATCCATGGTTAATGTTTGTTCTTCGCCTGAGTTATTATGATAACAATCCCATTTGTTTGTATTTCTTATACGCGTGTCATTATTAATATAATATCTCATTAACAATTTCTCAACATCAACGTCAAAAAATTTACTTCCAATAGTGAATGATATTTTCCCATCATCCCCAGGCAATATAGACGCACCATTAACTTGAGTCTTAACTATATATATTTTTATTTGATCTATTTCCTGAACAAAACCCATGTGATTTATAGCCATCAATCGAGAAGCAAAACGCTCCTTTAAATCAGCGGAAGTTCCTATATAACATCCACGACTTAAATTCACCTTATTCCAAATAACATATACCCCCTTCTCCTTCGGTATTGCCGGCTTATATTCCAACATGTCAGTAGCATTCACCACCAAGCCATGCATTGATTTAAAATTAAATTTTATTATCATTACTATTTTCCCCTGCGAGTTATTTTTCTTAAATCACTTCCCCAACAACCAGATTCTCAACATCCCTGGCCCCCACTCCCTTACACTTCTCCATTACCCTCCCAACTAACCCCTCATCCATATTCAGCCTCTCCCCTGTCGCCACCAAATATCGCTGCGATAACTTTTCCAGCTTCGCCAGCACAATCCCTTTTAATATTTCTTCATCCAATGCCCGATAAGCCACCGTGGTCATTCGCGCTAAAAACGCCGGACGGAAATGACGCAACAGCTCCTCACGCAATGCCTCATTAAACCGCTCGCTGTTTAATTCAGCCGCAGGCGTGTCGAGAATCAGCTCCGCGCCGACGTTGCTGGTCGCCAGCATCACCGTGTTTTTGAAATCAACAATCAGCCCGGTGCCGTCTTCCATTACGCCTTTGTCGAAGACGTTATAGAACGCCTCCAGCACGTCCGGGTGCGCCTTTTCGATTTCGTCGAGCAGTACCACCGAATAAGGTCGACGGCGCACCGCTTCGGTTAACGCCCCGCCGCTGCCGTAGCCCACGTAGCCCGGCGGCGCGCCTTTCAACTGGCTGACGGTGTGCGCCTCCTGGTACTCAGAAAGATTAATAGTGATCAGATTGCGTTCACCGCCGTACAGGGCGTCGGCCAGCGCATAGGCGGTTTCGGTTTTGCCGACACCGGTTGGCCCTACCAGCAGGAACACGCCGACCGGCTTTTGCGGGTCGGTCAGACCGCTGCGATAAGCACGCAGCCGTTGGGCGATGGTCTCCAGCGCCGCCTGCTGCCCCATCACCCGCTCGCTCATTCGCTCAACCAACGTGCGCAGGGCGTGGGCTTCGTCGGTCAGCATCTGGCCGATAGGGATACCGGTCCAGCCGCCAATCACCGCCGCTACCGTGGCGGTATCCACGCAGTCCGGCACCAGCGGCACTTCGTCGCGCAGTTGGGCAGCGGCGGTTTCCAGTTTGCCGATCAGCGCCGCGCACTCCACCAGCTCTTGCTCCAGTTCCTCATCATCGTCCAGCCGTTCGCTGAGATCCAACATCCGTTGACGAGCGGCCAGCAGTTCACCGACCCGCTGGCGCTCGTCCTGCCAGCGTCCTTCCACTTCCCGCGCCTGAAGCTGGAGTTTTTCCGCCTGCACCTCCAGTTCACACAGTCGGTCGTGATGATCGACGCCGACCAGCAGCTCGCGATTCAGACGTTCACTCTCTTCTTCGATCGCCGCCTGCTGCTGACGAATTTCTTCAAGCGCGGGCGGCACATCATGCTGCGCCAGCGCCACTCTTGCGCAGGCAGTGTCGAGCACGCTAATGGCTTTGTCCGGCAATTGACGCCCGGAGATGTAGCGCTGGGAGAGGCGCACCGCTTCGCGGATCGCGGTATCCAGAATTTGCACACCGTGATGCGCCTCCAGCTTGTCGGCCACCGCGCGCAGCATGATCACCGCGCTATTTTCGTCCGGCTCTTCAATCTGGATACGCTGAAAACGTCGGTCCAGCGCCGGATCCTTCTCGAAATATTTTTTGTACTCCTGCCATGTGGTGGCGGCGATGGTGCGCAGTTCCCCACGCGCCAGCGCCGGTTTCAGCAGGTTGGCGGCATCACTGCCCCCCTCGGCACCGCCCGCGCCTATCAGCGTGTGGGCTTCGTCGATAAATAAAACGATCGGCTGCGGGGATTTTTTTACCGCGTCGATTACGCCGCGCAAACGCTGTTCAAACTCGCCTTTCACGCCCGCTCCCGCCTGCAACAAGCCAAGATCGAGAGCCAGCAGAGCGACATCACGCAACGGCGGCGGCACGCTGGCTTCGGCAATGCGTCGCGCCAGCCCTTCGGCAACGGCGGTTTTGCCCACACCTGGCGCCCCCACCAGAATCGGGTTGTTTTGCCTGCGACGCAGCAGGATGTCGATACACTGGCGGATCTCCGCGTCGCGCTGATGAATCCCCTAATGATTTTTATCAAAATCATTAAGTTAAGGTAGATACACATCTTGTCATATGATCAAATGGTTTCGCCAAAAATCAATAATCAGACAACAAAATGTGCGAACTCGATATTTTACACGACTCTCTTTACCAATTCTGCCCCGAATTACACTTAAAACGACTCAACAGCTTAACGTTGGCTTGCCACGCCTTACTTGACTGTAAAACTCTCACTCTTACCGAACTTGGCCGTAACCTGCCAACCAAAGCGAGAACAAAACATAACATCAAACGAATCGACCGATTGTTAGGTAATCGTCACCTCCACAAAGAGCGACTCGCTGTATACCGTTGGCATGCTAGCTTTATCTGTTCGGGCAATACGATGCCCATTGTACTTGTTGACTGGTCTGATATTCGTGAGCAAAAACGACTTATGGTATTGCGAGCTTCAGTCGCACTACACGGTCGTTCTGTTACTCTTTATGAGAAAGCGTTCCCGCTTTCAGAGCAATGTTCAAAGAAAGCTCATGACCAATTTCTAGCCGACCTTGCGAGCATTCTACCGAGTAACACCACACCGCTCATTGTCAGTGATGCTGGCTTTAAAGTGCCATGGTATAAATCCGTTGAGAAGCTGGGTTGGTACTGGTTAAGTCGAGTAAGAGGAAAAGTACAATATGCAGACCTAGGAGCGGAAAACTGGAAACCTATCAGCAACTTACATGATATGTCATCTAGTCACTCAAAGACTTTAGGCTATAAGAGGCTGACTAAAAGCAATCCAATCTCATGCCAAATTCTATTGTATAAATCTCGCTCTAAAGGCCGAAAAAATCAGCGCTCGACACGGACTCATTGTCACCACCCGTCACCTAAAATCTACTCAGCGTCGGCAAAGGAGCCATGGGTTCTAGCAACTAACTTACCTGTTGAAATTCGAACACCCAAACAACTTGTTAATATCTATTCGAAGCGAATGCAGATTGAAGAAACCTTCCGAGACTTGAAAAGTCCTGCCTACGGACTAGGCCTACGCCATAGCCGAACGAGCAGCTCAGAGCGTTTTGATATCATGCTGCTAATCGCCCTGATGCTTCAACTAACATGTTGGCTTGCGGGCGTTCATGCTCAGAAACAAGGTTGGGACAAGCACTTCCAGGCTAACACAGTCAGAAATCGAAACGTACTCTCAACAGTTCGCTTAGGCATGGAAGTTTTGCGGCATTCTGGCTACACAATAACAAGGGAAGACTCACTCGTGGCTGCAACCCTGCTTACTCAAAATCTATTCACACATGGTTACGTTTTGGGGAAATTATGAGGGGATCTCTCAGTGCTCAGCATGTTTGAGTGCTTTACTCGCCGCGGGTTGAGAAATATGTAAAACTTCAGCCGCACGCGTTAAGGAACCACAAGTCATTACAGCATAAAAGATATCGAGATGTCTTAATTTCATTCCATGTAGCCTACTGATTATTTATTTCTACGGACTATTCTAACGAATAAAGTATAAATAATCAGATATACTCGTCATAATTCAAATTTTGGTTTAGTTGTCACGAGAATTAATTCGTAAACGTGCAAGCTAAATAGATTGACTAGGGGAATATACGGGGTAAGAAAGCGGCTCGGCATACTGCCCTATAATAAATTGTTAGGAGAAGTACGCCGAGTAGTGTGTAGCTATTAGGTAAAGTATGTACCAATTTCAATAAATATTTTAATTAAGATACTGTTTGAAATATCAACAATAAAGGCACCGACCATAGGAACGACAAGGAAAGCTTTATGTGATGGTCCAAATGCTTTTGTGACTGTTTGCATATTCGCAATTGCTGTTGGTGTTGCTCCCATACCAAAGCCACAGTGACCCGCGCTGATCACGACAGCATCATAATCTTTGCCCATCATTTTGAAGGTGACAAAGCAGGCAAATAGCACCATGACAACAGTTTGTACAGCAATGATAATTAATACTGGCCCTGCCATGCTTGCCAATTGACCAAATTTTAATGACATTAACGCCATTGCCAAGAAAAGCGATAAAGCAACGCTACCTAATACATCGACGGTCGGCTCAAACACTTCGTGTTTAAATACATGAGTCAGTGTATTACGGATAATAATACCGACAAATAAACACCAGACAAAAGTAGGCAGTTGCAGAAAAGTATCTTTAAACAATGCACTGATATAGCCACCAACAACAATACAGATAATCAGCATTGAAATGGTTTCAATAACGTTATTTGCATTGATTTTTCTTTTGACGCTTGGTTGCTCAAAAGCTTCAACGATAGTGTCGCGCTCTTGCTCGGTTGTTTTAGGAATAGAGACCTTTTTCAAAAGATGACGGGCAACAGGGCCGCCAACTAAACCACCCAACACTAATCCAAGTGTTGCACAAGCCATCGCTAATTCAACGGCGCCTGTTACACCATATTTATCAGCGAGAATAGGGCCCCATGCTCCGGCATTACCATGACCACCTGTTAGAGTAATTGAACCTGCAATTAAGCCAATAAATGGACTTTCATTCATCATGACAGCCATACTCATGCCGACAGTATTTTGAATGGCGATTAGGATCGTTACTGCAATAGTTAATAGAACTAACGGCTTTCCTCCTTTAATCAGTCGAGAAAAGTCAGAACTTAGCCCGATAGAGGAAAAGAATGTGAGCATTAATAAACTTTGCAATGAAGCATCAAAAGTAAACGAATAACCTGATGTTTTATCAATAATTAACAGAACAATTGCAACAATAAAGCCACCAACGACGGCTTCTGGTATGTGGTTTTTTTGTAGGAACGGGGTAAATTTTACGACAAACATTCCTATGAGTAGCGCGATACATGCGACTAATAATGTATAACTGGCATCTAGGATCATTTTTTTACCTCTATTAGTTTACCAGAATTTTCACTATAACAATTTAACAATAGTGAAAAATGAAGTTACTTTGGTTAACTAATCTTTAACAATGAGTTTTATTAGGGTATCCATAACTTTTAGTTAATAGGGTCATAATTTTAGTGTGATCTTAATCATGAAATATTAAAAAGATTAAAATAACAACAATGGTATTTAATGATGGGTAAACCTAAATACCATGCGGGATCCGCACTATTTTCGGTGATAGCAAAAAATAAAAAAGTATAAATAATAAACAAAATTATAAGAGAAGGAGAACATGATAAGCGCAGGCCGAGCAATTTAAAGAAGTGTGATATACAACATAAAACAGCAGCATGACCTTTCTATATTTCGTTGCTTATCGAAGTGTTAATTTTCGGGTGGATTACTCTGTTTGTTGATTAATAACGGAGAAAAATATGATTGCTGTAATATTTGAGGTGCAAATACAACCCGACCAACAAACTCGCTATTTGACTTTAGCTGAGGAGTTAAGACCACTATTAAGTCATGTAGCTGGTTTTATTTCAATTGAACGTTTTCAAAGTCTAGCTACAGAAGGAAAAATGTTATCGCTATCTTGGTGGGAAAACGAATACGCAGTTCTGCAATGGAAAAATCATGTTTTACATGCGAAAGCTCAACAAGAAGGGCGAGAGTCAATATTTGATTTTTACAAAATTAGTATTGCTCATATTACTCGCGAATATTCATTTAAAAAGGACAAGGATAATGTTTGATGTTCACGTTGTTTTAGATAATCAAATAGGACAATTAGCATTACTAGGAAAAACATTAGGTAATAAAGGTATTGGATTGGAAGGGGGAGGGATATTTACGGTTGGTGATGAATGCCATGCTCATTTTCTTGTTGAACAAGGAAAGGAAGCTAAAATAGCGCTAGAGCAAGCTGGACTGTTAGTACTTGCGATCCGGACACCATTAATTCGTAAGTTAAAACAGGAAAAACCGGGGGAACTTGGCGAAATAGCACGAGTATTGGCGGAGAATAACATTAATATTTTAGTGCAATACAGTGACCATGCTAACCAACTGATATTAATAACGGACAATGATAGTATGGCTGCATCTGTTACGCTCCCTTGGGCAATAAAGTGAACTTGCGATGGCTAATTTAATACGAAAAGAGGTTACCTTTGAGTCCTCAATAGCCGCGATAGGGGCGGCTATGTCTGACATTTCACGAGTTAAAATACTCAGTGCTTTGATGGATGGGCGAGCTTGGACGGCCACTGAGCTAAGTTCTGTGGCGAATATATCAGCTTCAACGGCGAGCAGTCATTTATCTAAATTATTAGATTGCCAGCTAATCACAGTAGTAGCTCAAGGCAAGCATCGTTATTTTCGGCTAGCAGGAAAAGATATTGCTGAATTGATGGAAAGTATGATGGGGATCTCCTTAAACCATGGCGTACATGCCAAAGTTTCCACGCCAGTGCATTTACGAAAAGCACGTACTTGCTATGATCATTTAGCTGGCGAAGTTGCCGTTAAGATCTATGATTCCCTTTGTCAACAGCAATGGATCACTGAAAATGGTTCAATGATCACATTAAGTGGTATTCAATATTTTCATGAAATGGGAATTGACGTTCCTTCCAAACATTCACGTAAAATCTGTTGTGCGTGTTTAGATTGGAGTGAACGCCGTTTCCATTTAGGTGGGTACGTTGGAGCCGCATTATTTTCGCTTTATGAATCTAAAGGGTGGTTAACTCGACATCTTGGTTACCGTGAAGTTACCATCACGGAAAAAGGTTATGCTGCTTTTAAGACCCACTTTCACATTTAAGTTGTTTTTCTAATCCGCATATGATCAATTCAAGGCCGAATAAGAAGGCTGGCTCTGCACCTTGGTGATCAAATAATTCGATAGCTTGTCGTAATAATGGCGGCATACTATCAGTAGTAGGTGTTTCCCTTTCTTCTTTAGCGACTTGATGCTCTTGATCTTCCAATACGCAACCTAAAGTAAAATGCCCCACAGCGCTGAGTGCATATAATGCATTCTCTAGTGAAAAACCTTGTTGGCATAAAAAGGCTAATTGATTTTCGAGAGTTTCATACTGTTTTTCTGTAGGCCGTGTACCTAAATGTACTTTTGCTCCATCGCGATGACTTAGTAAAGCACATCTAAAACTTTTAGCGTTATTACGTAAAAAATCTTGCCAGCTTTCCCCTTCTAAAGGGCAAAAGTGAGTATGGTGCCTATCTAACATCTCAATGGCTAAGGCGTCGAGCAAAGCCCGCTTATTTTTTACATGCCAATACAATGTAGGCTGCTCTACACCTAGCTTCTGGGCGAGTTTACGGGTTGTTAAACCTTCGATTCCGACCTCATTAAGCAGCTCTAATGCGCTGTTAATCACTTTACTTTTATCTAATCTAGACATCATTAATTCCTAATTTTTGTTGACACTCTATCATTGATAGAGTTATTTTACCACTCCCTATCAGTGATAGAGAAAAGTGAAATGAATAGTTCGACAAAGATCGCATTGGTAATTACGTTACTCGATGCCATGGGGATTGGCCTTATCATGCCAGTCTTGCCAACGTTATTACGTGAATTTATTGCTTCGGAAGATATCGCTAACCACTTTGGCGTATTGCTTGCACTTTATGCGTTAATGCAGGTTATCTTTGCTCCTTGGCTTGGAAAAATGTCTGACCGATTTGGTCGGCGCCCAGTGCTGTTGTTGTCATTAATAGGCGCATCGCTGGATTACTTATTGCTGGCTTTTTCAAGTGCGCTTTGGATGCTGTATTTAGGCCGTTTGCTTTCAGGGATCACAGGAGCTACTGGGGCTGTCGCGGCATCGGTCATTGCCGATACCACCTCAGCTTCTCAACGCGTGAAGTGGTTCGGTTGGTTAGGGGCAAGTTTTGGGCTTGGTTTAATAGCGGGGCCTATTATTGGTGGTTTTGCAGGAGAGATTTCACCGCATAGTCCCTTTTTTATCGCTGCGTTGCTAAATATTGTCACTTTCCTTGTGGTTATGTTTTGGTTCCGTGAAACCAAAAATACACGTGATAATACAGATACCGAAGTAGGGGTTGAGACGCAATCGAATTCGGTATACATCACTTTATTTAAAACGATGCCCATTTTGTTGATTATTTATTTTTCAGCGCAATTGATAGGCCAAATTCCCGCAACGGTGTGGGTGCTATTTACCGAAAATCGTTTTGGATGGAATAGCATGATGGTTGGCTTTTCATTAGCGGGTCTTGGTCTTTTACACTCAGTATTCCAAGCCTTTGTGGCAGGAAGAATAGCCACTAAATGGGGCGAAAAAACGGCAGTACTGCTCGGATTTATTGCAGATAGTAGTGCATTTGCCTTTTTAGCGTTTATATCTGAAGGTTGGTTAGTTTTCCCTGTTTTAATTTTATTGGCTGGTGGTGGGATCGCTTTACCTGCATTACAGGGAGTGATGTCTATCCAAACAAAGAGTCATCAGCAAGGTGCTTTACAGGGATTATTGGTGAGCCTTACCAATGCAACCGGTGTTATTGGCCCATTACTGTTTGCTGTTATTTATAATCATTCACTACCAATTTGGGATGGCTGGATTTGGATTATTGGTTTAGCGTTTTACTGTATTATTATCCTGCTATCGATGACCTTCATGTTAACCCCTCAAGCTCAGGGGAGTAAACAGGAGACAAGTGCTTAGTTATTTCGTCACCAAATGATGTTATTCCGCGAAATATAATGACCCTCTTGATAACCCAAGAGGGCATTTTTTACGATAAAGAAGATTTAGCTTCAAATAAAACCTATCTATTTTATTTATCTTTCAAGCTCAATAAAAAGCCGCGGTAAATAGCAATAAATTGGCCTTTTTTATCGGCAAGCTCTTTTAGGTTTTTCGCATGTATTGCGATATGCATAAACCAGCCATTGAGTAAGTTTTTAAGCACATCATCATCATAAGCTTTAAGTTGGTTCTCTTGGATCAATTTGCTGACAATGGCGTTTACCTTACCAGTAATGTATTCAAGGCTAATTTTTTCAAGTTCATTCCAACCAATGATAGGCATCACTTCTTGGATAGGGATAAGGTTTTTATTATTATCAATAATATAATCAAGATAATGTTCAAATATACTTTCTAAGGCAGACCAACCATTTGTTAAATCAGTTTTTGTTGTGATGTAGGCATCAATCATAATTAATTGCTGCTTATAACAGGCACTGAGTAATTGTTTTTTATTTTTAAAGTGATGATAAAAGGCACCTTTGGTCACCAACGCTTTTCCCGAGATCTCATCTATTGAAACAGCTTGATAGCCTTTTTCAACAAACAATATTCGTGCTGAGTTAACCAGTGATTGATAGGTACTCTTAAAATTTTCTTGTTGATGATTTTTATTTTCCATGATAGATTTAAAATAACATACCGTCAGTATGTTTATGGTATCATGATGATGTGGTCGTGACAATCTTAAGAACATTTAGGTTATTTTATGTATATTGAACAGCATTCTCGCTATCAAAATAAAGCTAATAACATCCAATTAAGATATGATGATAAGCAGTTTCATACAACGGTTATCAAAGATGTTCTATTATGGATTGAACATAATTTAGATCAGTCTTTACTGCTTGATGATGTGGCGAATAAAGCGGGTTATACCAAGTGGTATTTTCAGCGGCTGTTCAAAAAAGTAACAGGGGTCACACTGGCTAGCTATATTCGTGCTCGTCGTTTGACGAAAGCGGCTGTTGAGTTGAGGTTGACGAAAAAAACTATCCTTGAGATCGCATTAAAATATCAATTTGATTCCCAACAATCTTTTACACGTCGATTTAAGTACATTTTTAAGGTTACACCAAGTTATTATCGGCGTAATAAATTATGGGAATTGGAGGCAATGCACTGAGAGATCCCCTCATAATTTCCCCAAAGCGTAACCATGTGTGAATAAATTTTGAGCTAGTAGGGTTGCAGCCACGAGTAAGTCTTCCCTTGTTATTGTGTAGCCAGAATGCCGCAAAACTTCCATGCCTAAGCGAACTGTTGAGAGTACGTTTCGATTTCTGACTGTGTTAGCCTGGAAGTGCTTGTCCCAACCTTGTTTCTGAGCATGAACGCCCGCAAGCCAACATGTTAGTTGAAGCATCAGGGCGATTAGCAGCATGATATCAAAACGCTCTGAGCTGCTCGTTCGGCTATGGCGTAGGCCTAGTCCGTAGGCAGGACTTTTCAAGTCTCGGAAGGTTTCTTCAATCTGCATTCGCTTCGAATAGATATTAACAAGTTGTTTGGGTGTTCGAATTTCAACAGGTAAGTTAGTTGCTAGAACCCATGGCTCCTTTGCCGACGCTGAGTAGATTTTAGGTGACGGGTGGTGACAATGAGTCCGTGTCGAGCGCTGATTTTTTCGGCCTTTAGAGCGAGATTTATACAATAGAATTTGGCATGAGATTGGATTGCTTTTAGTCAGCCTCTTATAGCCTAAAGTCTTTGAGTGACTAGATGACATATCATGTAAGTTGCTGATAGGTTTCCAGTTTTCCGCTCCTAGGTCTGCATATTGTACTTTTCCTCTTACTCGACTTAACCAGTACCAACCCAGCTTCTCAACGGATTTATACCATGGCACTTTAAAGCCAGCATCACTGACAATGAGCGGTGTGGTGTTACTCGGTAGAATGCTCGCAAGGTCGGCTAGAAATTGGTCATGAGCTTTCTTTGAACATTGCTCTGAAAGCGGGAACGCTTTCTCATAAAGAGTAACAGAACGACCGTGTAGTGCGACTGAAGCTCGCAATACCATAAGTCGTTTTTGCTCACGAATATCAGACCAGTCAACAAGTACAATGGGCATCGTATTGCCCGAACAGATAAAGCTAGCATGCCAACGGTATACAGCGAGTCGCTCTTTGTGGAGGTGACGATTACCTAACAATCGGTCGATTCGTTTGATGTTATGTTTTGTTCTCGCTTTGGTTGGCAGGTTACGGCCAAGTTCGGTAAGAGTGAGAGTTTTACAGTCAAGTAATGCGTGGCAAGCCAACGTTAAGCTGTTGAGTCGTTTTAAGTGTAATTCGGGGCAGAATTGGTAAAGAGAGTCGTGTAAAATATCGAGTTCGCACATCTTGTTGTCTGATTATTGATTTTTCGCGAAACCATTTGATCATATGACAAGATGTGTATCCACCTTAACTTAATGATTTTTACCAAAATCATTAGGGGATTCATCAGTACAGAGCTTGCCTTTAGAGAAGCGATTTTCGACAGTGTAAATTTTGGTTGGGAAGATGATAATCAAAATTTAAGGTCTATCCTTGAAGGTAATCCTATTTTAAGCATACAAGATAATAATCATGGTCATTTTGGCAAGGGCCAAAGACATGTTGCGCAGGTTAGCTTTGGTGATATAAAAAAATTAGAGAACAAGTTAATAATGTTTAGCATGGATTTTTTTGAAGAAAATGGCGATTTCAAAAAAGAGTTGAAAAAGAAGCCAATTACAAAAACTATGAGGGACTTTTTTCTTAACCAAAATAGCAGCAAGATGTATGTTTCATTTGATTTAGGAATGTCCAGCGATGAAGAAATTATAACAGCCTTACAAACGATGCTACCAGATCTTAGAAAAGAATATGAAATTGAGCCAGTGAAAACAGAAAAAATTGGACTTGCAAAAATAAGAAAACTTGTCGATTACAATATTATCCCAATGATGGATTTATTGATTTGGGCAAAGTTTAAAAAAGTAAAAATCTCAAATATGGTCTTGTCTCGTGTCTTGTATCCCGACTTTACAAATGAGATCAGAGGAGAAGATCACATTAAAGATACAGACAGGCCTGTTGCAGAGAAGTCATTGAATGGCGAAACAACCCGTAGTCTGGAATATTTTATCAGCAAAAACAGCCATCTCCGCAACATACCGATTTCGGAACTCGGATCTTTCTAGTTGTAAATCATCATGTTAATTGTCAAGGGGAGGGCGTAAATATTTTTCTTCCCCGGAATTTCCTTTCATTCTTCCCTCATCTAACTTTTCAGTTATCAGCATTCCCTTCATAGATACGAATCTGTGTGGCTAATATCTTCGTAACGGAAGCGGAGGAGACAGCCAAATGAGTACAACTAATCAAAGCTTAATTCGTTTACCAGAAGTCTTGAAACGAACTGGTTTCGGCAAGGCCTGGATTTATCGTCTGATCAGTGAAGGTCGGTTTCCGGCCCCCGTTAAGATCGGTGTTCGTGCCGTTGCTTTTGTCGAGAGTGAAGTTGACGAGTGGATTCAATCAGTTATCGAATCAAGCAGAATTAATGTTGCTTAATTAAACCTGGGAGAGATTTTTATGAATATCGAAGAATTTGTGAGTGAAGATAACCATATGTGCAATTTATGCGGAGATCGGTTTTACAAGATCTTTGACCAAGAAGTGATTTATGACTTACCCAATAACGAGTTTAATAAAGAAATAATTTACTGGCTCAGTCAGTACCTTGTAGGAAATTTGAGAGAACCTTTAGACTCGATCTCTGAGCTTAATGCTTCCAAACAGATATATGTTTACGAGACCTGGTTCTCGCTAATTAAATGCCCTGATGAAATGAAACTCTTGGCGAAGCGGATAATTCTATATCTGTTGGATTAAGAAATATTTATGAAAATGTAAAGTTTGGCTGCATATTTTTGCTTAAAACTTTACAGAATAACTTACATTATTTTTATGATCGTTTATTAGCAAGGCAGTGAGATAGTTTTCGAGGTATTAGGTGTACATAATATTAACTAGATCTACCAGATGATAATTTGACAGGAATAAACATCTATCTCACTGTTTTAATTTAACTAAATGGCTTAATCAATTCAAATAAATTTGTAAATCTACGAAATGCTTATTATTAATATATTGGAATTATACTTTTTGTAAAGTTTAGGAGGAAAATATGCGTAGTATTTGTGTGGATTCTTTTATGTTCGAAAATGGTGAGAGATATTGTCATATCGTAAATAAAAATACTGGTGAACCATTGTATTATCCTAACTTGTATATAACAACACAGGTCAGGAATCGGTCAGAGTCTATATCAACAATGAAGGTTATTGCCGGTAGCATTTCATTGTTATATCGATTCTTTATGAGGAAAGAGATCAATATTGATGAAAGAATTCAGAAAAGGATATTTCTGGCTCCTCATGAAATTGAAGATTTGATCGAATTCACTTCATTCAATTTTCGAGATGGCGAGAATGATAATTTTAGAAGTTCAAATGTCAAAAAACCAACTAAGTACTTTCGGATAACAACCATAGCTAACTATCTGGAATGGCTGTGCAAAATACATCTTTCTCATACAGGACAGAAGGATACTCTCAAATATATTTTAGATTTCATTAACAACATAAAACGAAAGAAACCGAGAAATAATGATAAATATAATATGGATATAGAAAAAAGTTTAAATAATGAACAATTGGATTCTTTGTTTAGCATTCTTGCACCGGGTAGCAAATTAAATCCTTTTTCAGAAAAAGTGCAAAAAAGAAACAATCTAATATTCCTGCTATTACACTGCTTTGGCCTGAGAGCAGGTGAACTTTTGAATCTGCGAATTGGTGATATAGATTTTGCAGAATCGACAATTGCAATAAGAAGAAGAGCAAATGATAAAACAGATCCGCGAGTGTATCAGCCTTTAGTTAAAACTTGTGAGAGGAAATTAATTGCTGATAAAAAGCTCATGTTTGAAATTTCAGATTATATTCTGAATGATCGAAGAAACATAAAAAATTCTAACAAACATGATTTCCTGTTTATTACTTATAAGGAAGGAAAAACTCAAGGGCAACCTATTTCATTTTCTTCATATCACAAAGTGGTGAGTGTTGTTCGTCAATCCTCCTCACTTCTAGGGGGATTGACAGGTCACAAACTCAGACATACATGGAATTATGAGTTTTCGAAAGCAATAGACAAGAATCAGGACATATCCGATGAAAAAGAGCAACAAATCCGTTCTTATCTCATGGGATGGCGACCGGGTTCAGAAACTTCAATGATTTATAATCGCAGGCATATTTATGAGCTATCGAAAAAAACTGCACTTGAATAACAAGAGCAACTATTCAAAGGAGAATTTGATGAATAATTTAATTAAAAATAAATCTGATAAAATGTCTTTGCATGAACATAAAATCGTCAGTTCGATTGAAAATAACGGAATCAATCTTACAAACTTAATATATGCTATGAACGAAAATTTGGTTTGTGGGTTTGTATATACAGTACAATATTATTTTAATAGCAACAGCTATTTGTATGTGAAAAATATTGTTAGAAATATGGAGAGTCTTATCCGTAAACTATCTCCTACTCATATTGATGATAAGGTTCTAATTGAATATCAAAATAAGAAATTATCAAAAGCCTCAGCATCATTTCGCGTTTTACGACCATTTTTGATTAAATGGTTTGAGTTAGGATATCCGGGAATAGATGAAAGTGCGGTAGAACTGTTAAAGCATTTGGACCTAAAAATAAAAAAATCTGGTCAGTCTGTGCTTCAAGATGATCCAACAGAGGGACCATTAAATAAAGAAGAACATACTTCTTTGATTAAGGCTATGAATCATGCATATAGAAAAGGTGAACTGTCACTGCCACATTATGCAATATCACTATTGATCAGTCTTACAGGTAGAAGACCTCAGCAGTTAGTTATGTTGAAATATAAAGACCTTCTTCAAAAGAACTTAGATAATGGCAAAGTAGAATATGTAATTTCAGTGCCACGAGTAAAACAACGGGGTAAAGAACTACGATATCGAGAACTTGCAATAATATCAGAGGTTGCATCAATTGTTCAATTGCAAGCTAATCAATCAGTGAAACTTGTTGAGCAAGCTCTTGGAAAAACTCTTGATGATTATTCTAAACGAGAAGTTCCTATTTTCTTAAATGAGGAAAAACTCTCTGATTTATCCATAACAGGTTCAATTCTTCTGGAATATAATAAATTATATGCGAAGCCTACAATTGCTAATGTAGCATTGAAAAGTATTGTTAATAATGGGAATGTAATATCCAACCGTACCGGTTCGATACTAAATATTACTCCTCGTAGGCTTCGTTATACAATAGCAACTATGCTGGCTAAGAATGGGCATAATGTTAATACTATATCTGAATTATTGGATCATTCATCTACTTCAAGTGCGGGGATTTATATTAAAAATCATGCTGACAGTGTTGAAAGGATTGATTCCGCTGTTTCAGAACAATTGTCATTTGTCGCTGATATTTTTATGAACGGAATCAAATCGAAAAAGAGTAGTCATTTCAAATTTTTTTCTTCAAGTAGATGCCAGAGTCAGAATTCAGGATTTCCTTGCAATCAATGTATATTTTTTATTCCGATAGATCGCAGTGAGGTGAATCAACTATGAATAATATTATTTTGTTCAAATCAAAAAAACATATTCTTGTAGAAGAAAATTATAATGAGTTCATAAAATTTTGTCGCTATCAACTGTCCGGACTAACCCAAACTCAGGATTGGGAGCAGTATGCCTGGAAAGGATATGTCACATTTAGAAAAATAGGGATTGGAAATAAAATCTTTGATTCCATTGATGCAATGCACGAAGATTATATCAATTTTGCGAAAGCATATATCAGATATCAACACACATTGAAACCATTGAAAAATTATGGGGTTATTATGATGGCCTTGCGATGTCTCGAACAGGCCCTTTTGCAGGTTCAGAACACTGGTCTCATTTATAATGTTACAGCCGTTGTTTTCGATGAGGCAATGCAGATCGGGAGTAAATATTTTGAAGGTAACGTTTTGGCTAAATGTGGAATACAGCTTGAAAAAATATCAAAGTTTCTGTGTGAACATAATCTTGTGAAGTCAGGATATATCTCATGGAAAAACCATGTAAAACAGAAAGTCAAAAACAATTATCTTCCTGAGATTGAGGATTATCACCGAAGCGATAAGTTACCAGATGAAGAAGCATTGCTCGCTATTGCTGATATTTTTTCTCAAAATGATGAGTTACTGAGTCCAAGGGATAAGTTCACCAGTTCAGTATTTGCACTTCTACTTTGTTGTCCGAGCAGAATTTCTGAAATTTTAGCCTTACCTGCTGATTGTGAGATTACACAAATAGATGGCAAGGGTATCGAAAGATATGGATTGAGATTTTATTCGGTAAAAGGGTATGGCCCTAATATCAAATGGATTCCACGGGTTATGATACCAGTTGCAAAGAAAGCGATTAGAAGATTACTTTCCTTATCACAAAATGCAAGAGCACTTGCTCACTGGTGCGAAAAGTACCCGGATAAATTTTACCGACATGAGCTTTGCCCAACAGTTGATGAAAAAGCTAAATTGACCGTTGTACAAGTTTGCCATGCACTGGGGTATAATTTATTTGATCATAAATCATGTGTTTTAAAAATTAAAAGAACGAGTTTGGATGGTGGGAAAAGTTTCTTAAACCACAATGATTACAACTATTCATTGAGTAATTTGTGGGAAATTATTAGTTCTAATTTTAGCAGAGACTTTCCATGGTATGATAAAGAAAAATCCATAAAATTTAGCAATGCTTTATGCTTGCTCAATACTGATCAATTTTCTTTATCAAGAATGACTTCAATTTTCATATTTTACAAACCTACTAAAAGTTTCTTTTTCAGTGACATACAAAGTAAAAAAAGCTATGAGATGAATTATAAAAATATATTTTCCCGATATGGGTATTATGATGGTGAAGGTAAACCACTACTTATTCGCTCACACCAGCCACGGCACCTTTTAAACACAATAGCCCATTATGGTGAAATGTCTGAACTGGATATAGCTAAATGGTCTGGTCGTATCAATGCGAATCAGAACAGAGTTTATAACCATGTGTCAGAAGAAGATATGTTAGATAAAATCAAAGCTATTGAATTGAATAGGAGTAATTACTGTCAAAGGGAGTCAATACCCACAAATGAATTGACAATTGATTTTGATAACCTTAATCAAGGTGCAATACACTTAACTGAATTTGGTTACTGTGTACATAACTATTTAATCAATCCTTGTGCAAAAATTAATCATCTTATTGAATGTGATAATGAAATACCGGACATTAACTCAGTAGATAGAATTAGACTGCAATCTGTCCGAGAGAAAGTAATGCAATTAAAGAGAATAACTCAGATCGCTTTTGAAAATGGTGACTATGGTGCTGATAAATGGTTACAACACCACGAAAAAAACTTGGAAAGAATTAATAAGCTTTTGAATAATTAAAACAGGAGATACTGATGGCAAAACATTTGAACAGGAGTGAAATAAAGGCAATTAAAAACATTATACTGACTTGGGACGGTAAAATCACATGGAGTGATTTATGTGAATCAGTTTATAAGAATCTAAACAGAACTATCACAAGGCAATCTTTAAGTGCTCATGATGAAGTTGTTGAAGCATATAGAACAAAGAAAAATTTGTCCAATTTGAAAAAATCTGGTCTAAAGAAACCAGCTAACTTAACTATTGCGGCACAACAAATAATAAACCTTAAAGCCGAAAATGAAATGTTGAAAAAACAGAACAATAGATACAAAGAGCAATTTAGCTATTGGCAGTACAATGCTTATAGACACGGCCTTACTATGGAACAGTTGAATAGGCCATTTAATAAAAAATAATATTTGATAGGTTACACCTATTGACAAGTTAAATAAATGCGATAAATATAAATATATGGTCAGGAAGACTATTTAACTAATGCAAGGATGCATTTTATGGACAAGAACATTATCTATCCAGAGTTTACTCTGGAAGAGCAACTTATCATTATCGTCGATAAATATATCTCAAAACGATACCAGCCAGGTGATAAAAGTTTCTCATATCAACTTTACCTAATTTTTGTGGGATACCATTTAAAATATTTCTACCCTAAAAGGATTTATTCCAAATCCAATCGTAATATTGATAACATAATGACTATGTTTAGCTCGGTATACAAAAGTCTGACAAGCAATCTTCTACAACGATTAAATAACAAGGAAGGAGTTATTAGGGAACTAAACTCGCTTGTTAATTACATAGATAACAATCAAGAAAAAGCAGAGGAAATCTATGCTACTGTCAGAGCACAATATGAAATGAAAGTAATTGAGAAAGAGTTAACCCATGAAGTTCGCGTAAGAACCGTCAGGTTATAGGCAATAAAAAGCCCCTAAGCAGGGGCTAAAAAAAGACTTAGTGATACAGGCTACTACTGAACTTCTTTCCAGATACCATCTGCTTTCACAAGCTTAACAGGCTTTGTCTGTTTCATATTACTAATAGAGGCATCGACAATGCAGTTATAAACATTGTTTGCTTCTTCTGTGCAGCTAACTTTCTTCACATAATCGATTCTTAAAAGATCCTTTTCTGAAACTCTTGAATCAAAAGCTTTCATATTGGCATTTGATTTATCTACAACACTTTTGAAAGCATTGTATATATCGTCTTGCGATGGTTCACTGTTACATGCGGTTAGAAGAAATGAGGTAAGAATAACTGTGAGGATTGAGTATATTTTCATTTTCTTATCCAAAAATAATTAATTAAGAATACCAGTTTTGGTGTTGTTGTTATCAGAGGAGAAAGTCCATTTACTAACGGTCTCTCCCTTGAAGTCGATCTCAAGAGTTTTAGACTGAGTCTGAGAACCGCCAGTAAACAGCCCCACAACAGGAATGAAAGTCGTTGCATTGAACTGATTGTTAGACATGAAATATTTCCATTGCTCATTTCCGTCATCAAGTGTGGTTCTTGTATCAGGCTCACCTAACTTAGTGAGTAATTCCGTCTTAGTTGTTTTGTTTTTAATGATCTTTGACTGGAGGCTTTGTGGTGTTTCGTTTTTAAGGTTCTGGTTCCCTGATGTTGAACAGCCAGAAAGCAGGAAGACAATAATAAAAAAAGAGGACGTTATAAATCGGTTCATTTACTTTCTCATTTTATGTTTGCGGTTGTGTGAAATTAATTTCACCGTATAAAAACAACTCTGTCTGCATACATTCTTTTGATTTTATAGATAAGAATAATGATGCTTACGAAAAACGTAATGACTGATACAAGAGTGCTGCCGGTCCACGAAAATGCTAACCACGCGAGACCAAATGCCACGAATTGAAACAGGAATGCCACACTGAGCGGGCTTTCACCGTAAGCGACCTTTGCATGACAGCCTTTGCAAATCCGCACACCATGAGGACTTTGTGTAAAGCAGAACGGGCACTTTATTGTTTCGTTTTCCATAGCTATCCCAATCTGGAAGATTAAATGGTGCGTTTACAGAGATTCTCGATGACCGACTCGCTTTAGTAAAATTGCTTGTACCGATCGATGGTTGTTACTTGATAGGTGTTATCTATCATAACTAGTTTATCGATCTGTAATAACGATCAATATTTTCTTGACTAAACACAAATCTATTACTAGAGAATAGAGTGTGGTTACGAAAAGTGTTTACAACTAGCTGTCTATAAACGGATTTTTCTCGCCTTGTTTAAAGGTTTCATTGCGGAGATATTTGAGAAGGTCATATGGGTTTTGTGAAGAATGCTCTTCCCATAGCTTCTGAGAAGCTCTGCGAGCCTTCTGAGAAATGGAATCCAGCCGATAAGCCTGAGATGCTTTTGCTGTTGTACTGAGTTTTTTTGAAGAATCTTTTCTACGATTTCGTTTCTTCTGTCTTCTTTGAGTCGTAGTTCGAGTTCAGCAATTTTTTCACTGATACTTTCCTTTCTCTCAGTGTTTTTCAAAACTGTTGCAGGAGCAGGAGCAGGAGCAGGAGCAGGAGCAGGAGCAGGAGCAGGAGCAGGAGCAGGAGCAGGAGCAGGAGCAGGAGCAGGAGCAGGAGCAGGAGCAGGAGCAGGAGCAAGGGGGTCTTTTGGTGGTATGCCGGTTCGCATAGCTTCTAAGTGGTCGGGGTCGTAGTTAAGCCGATTACTGAGATTTGCCCAAGAATAGCTTTTACCCAATTGCGAAGCTTTGAAAGCAATATCGCGGTAAGAAAATGAGAAGCCGTTCATTTTCCCGGTAGAAGCGACATTCGCCGTCCAGCCGACTTCTGCTTCTTCCAGCCTCTTGATAAAAGTTAAAAGATCAGGTGTATCTGCCAAACTTTTATCAATTATCTGTTGGAGAGCTTCTTTGGGGGAGGGAAGGCCAGTTCGTTCTGATAACATCTGTTCGTTGCGAGAGATTCTCTTCCGCTTTGGTTTTGTATTTGAGAGGGATGATGCTGCCTTGGTCACTGTAAGAGCATGATCGATTTCGAGTTCAGTGATGATCCTAGTACTGATAAGGTTCTCATTCCTGCCAAGGTAAAGCTTACCACCGAGCATGTCGATTCTGCTTGCGATAATGTGGATATGCTGGCCTCCGTCGTCATGAAGCACATAGCAACGAAGATGAGTATCACTGAACCCCATCCTCTTCATATAGTCGTCAGCTATGGTTACCCATTGGTCATTCGATAATGATTCACCATCAGGTAAGCGAAGTGAGTTGTGCCAAACCGGTTTCTGAACATCTGGCCGAAGCTGTTTTGTGTCATTGAATTCGAAAATCAGTTCAAGAACAGATCCACTTAACATGTTACCGCCAATTACGACTGGATCGCTTTTATGATGTGCTCCCGGTTGCAATACATAACGAACAACACCAGCGAATCTCTTACCCCTCTTGATCTTCCGCATACCCTTCACGATATATACTCCCAACATCAGTTCTTAGAAGGTTATTGCGAAGCTCTACGAGTAGTCGCTTCACTGCGAAAAGCTCTGTATGAGTAAGCTGGCTATCTTTGCTCTTACCATCGATATGGATCGCAACTCGATTTAGCTTTTGTGATATGTCAGTTAAAGCTTTCCAGGCTTCGGTATTGATAGTTGGTATAACAGGAGGTGATTTTTGAAGTAATACCATACGGAGCCATTCACCTTTACTGTATATTTTACGCTGAGAGTTGAGTATATCTAATTCTTTTTCATTCAACCTTACACTAATACAGTGAGTTCTCAAACTTGTAATGCTTTTAGTCTCAATATCCTTATCTTTTTTATCAAAGTGAAATTTTCCATTACTGCTTTTATTATTTTTATCTTGTCTCATTATATAAACTCCTTTTTATATTTTCAATAATCCTAATTAATTGTGATGATAATATAAAGTATAGTTTAAATAATAGCTTGTCAATAATGTGTAATTAATTATACTTAGTAATGATTTCGAATTAAGCACATAATTATTTTCATAGTATGTTATTCACAATAGAGACATATCACAGCAATCGATAAGGTTAGTACAAGTAAAAATGTTTACCATTGATCTTAATGATGTTATAAATAATCCTCTGGATGAAAATTGACATACTTTGATCGAAAAAGACTACGCAATATTTCTCGTTGGTAATTATTAGCTTGCTTATTGTTGTGTTTATCAAGCTATGACCTTCTACAAGGATATATAATGTACTCATTAGCCCCTTACTTTATCCGTTGCTACAACAAGAATAATGAATCGAAAAATGTTGAAGAACGTTACGATTTTTTGAACAGAATAGGCCAGTATGATTTATTCTCTTTACTCGAACAATTTATGTTGTTGCATAAAGATTTTGAAAAAATTGACGATAGCAAAGAAACATATAAGTTTCATCATGTCACTTCGAAACCTAAAGAAAGATTCATTTCGGGCTGGATGAGTTTAGGCCATTATGGTATTAAAAATGATATTATTAATACTGATGATAATCAATTAGCTTTCTCTAAGGAAGAAAATCATGCTGATGTCAAAAACTATTATTTCCGGTTTTATATTCCTTTAGAGTCAAGAAAGGGTATCTGTCTATTATATGCTTATAAGAAGGATGGTATAAAATCGATTTTCCAGACAGAGTTCTCTAAGTTTTTCAATGCCATGACAAATAAAAACATTCAAATAAATCCACTTACATATGATAAAGCCGTGCTTCCCTGGCTGGAAGCCGAAACAAAAGAAATAAGAGTTATTGGATTTACTGCCCCCAGGTCTATTGAAGATAGTATTTCATCGCTTGGTGACATTGATAGAGAATATGTTTTAAAACCGAAAAAGAATGGTACCTTTGGTAAATTTAAAAAGTTCAAAAATAAAGGGAGTGAGCAAGGCAAACTGATCGAGATGTTGAGTGAAGAATCAACTCAAATTAAAGTTAAAGTTGTTATGGAAGGGGGAACTAAAACTTTCAATGTTGGGAAATCAGAAAGAAGCACTATGTGCCAAATTGAGATTGATTTAGAAAAGGTTAAAGTAATTGCGGGTAATCCTGAGTTTGACTCATTGGATTCCTGGGCATCTGATTTAATAAAAGACTTACGTAAACAAATTGGTCTATAAAGGGCTTCTATAATGAGTAATAAAATTAACATATTATGTATTGTGAAAGCACACTTCAATACATTGAAAGATATTTCAAAGAAAGGAATATCAAAGTTAGATATTACTACGTTTATTATTATGCCAATATCACTGTCTCTCTTTTCGGCTTATAAAAACTTCAATCTTAATAAAGACCTTGATTCCCTTTTAGTGAATTTTGGAGCTATTTTTACGGCTTTATTGCTTTCTGTTATTGTATTGATTTATGATCAAGAGAATAGAACTATAGAAAAGGTTAGAAATAATGCCGATAGTGTTGGTGAGGTTTCTCAAAATAAATTACTTTTATTGAAGGAACTATATCATAACATTTCTTATGCGATTCTATGCTCACTCGCCTTGGTAGTTTTAACTTTTATACATTCAACTCTTCCTCCAGTGACTCCAGAAATAATAGATAACAGCCGGGTTTTTATAGATTACAAAATTAGAGGTTTTAGTATAAACTTTAGTTTTACATTTACATGGGCAACAACAATAATATCTCCATTGATAATATTTGTAACTGCAAATATCGTCCTTACAATAGTAATGATAGTAAAACGGCTCTATCTCATTTTGATAAATAATACAAACTGAAATTTTCCATTTTGATGAAGATTGAAAAAAAATATCGAATGGTGAAAAGGATAAATAATATTATTACTGCTTATTTCTTTTTCAATCGAAGAGCGGAAAAAGCAAGACGACCAAAAGAAGCTCCGCTTCTTTTGGTTAGCTCTTGCTTTTATTATGAGTTTTTTATTTTTTTATATATTTGCTTTTGCTGCAAAGCAGTAGGGCTTTATCAAAAACATCCTTAATTTCGTGAGGGATTTTATCAATAGGTAATTTAAATGCCATCATTTTAGCAAACTTAACCTTATCAAATTTCTCTTTTTTCTTTGAAAATAATACTTTGCTTATGCTTCTTGCAAAATCCTTAGACTGCTCTATATCATCTTTGATAATATCTTCACCGTTAGGGTGTAATGCATTTAAGACCGTCAGCGATGTCTCTAGATCAAATAAATCCTCGAATGCACCATGCGCAATATAAATTAATCTATATTTGTCTAGTTTGTCAGTTATAATCCTCTGGATTTCTTCTTTTTCTTTAACTGCATCAGAGTCAAGTAAGCAAACCATTTTAAGATCTGGATATTTTTCCTTAAATGATAAAAAGTCACTAAGTACTTTTTGTTTCGATTTACAATTATATACTTTTATTTTTTTTGCTTTAAGGTTTATGTCAGCTCTTAATGCTATTATAGGTATAAATATTTCCTCGCTCTCACCTTCTACAAGAATTAGACAATCTGGTCTATTTGCACTATTTATTGTTTTTTCGAAATTGTTTATTTCTTCTATTACATTTTCCATAAACGAGCTAACATACTGCTCGAAATAGAAAAGACCAACAATTTTATGAAGTTCTTTGTTCTCGCAAAGAAGTTTTATTCTGACAGCATCCTTTGGTATTTTAACATCGCTTAACTCCCCGCAACACGGACAAATGAATGTGTCATTTAATTCCCCTTCGTACTTTTCAGAATCTATTTCTATTTTAGAAATTTCATCTCTATGAGTTTTGAAGTATTCATTTTCGAATGTTTTATTCCATCCTATACCTTGTAATAAATGATGGTCTATGTAATAAAATCCATTATTAAGTATTGGTGGGATATTTATTAGGTTCAGAGTTTCACTAAACTTCGGGTTTAAAATACCGTTCAATTCCATCAGTTCCATCTCTATTTTCTTTTGATATCGGTCAAAGAAAATAAATAATTCTTCCAATGGTGGTATATTTATTATGTTAAATATGAGGCCCAGTATTTCTTTATTTTTTTTGGGGTCTTAAACTTACAGGAATCATTTGTATTGCTTTAACTATGATTTGATTTGATTCTGGTGCAAGTTTCTCAATAACCTTGTCAAGATCTGATTCTAGAATGGAATTATTAATGTTATATTTTTCTTGTAATAGCTCAACATCTCTTTCATTTTTTTCCTGACCTGAACTTAACCAAAGAAAGAAAGAATAGGGAGTTGTTTCTATATGCCAAGTAAATTCATAGTTGTATTCAGGTAAATAAAAATCATAAAGAGAATCAATTACTAATTTCCATAGGCTCTTATAAATATAGTGTTTGTCGGTAATTAAAAAGCTTTCTTTAATACCATCAAAATCTTCTACTATAAGTCCTAACATATGGTCAATATTGTTTTTGTAATAACGGTTTTGGGTTGTGTCTAATATTTGGTTTATTATGCGAAATAGATCTGGGGTAAAGATTTTTTTTAGATCTATATAATCGTTTAATATCTGGTTCATACTCTACCCTTATTATAATAATGTTACTTTTTTTGCAATGTAAAACTTTCCTTTGTCATTTCTTATCACGAATGGTTCAAAGGTAACTATATCGCCAACTTTAAGTGGGCCTATTTTTATTCTAATTTCGTTATCCATTCTAAATTTTATCTTTTTATCGTCGGAATCTCTTAATTTATTGTTTTTAATATATGTTGCATTAGAGTTGACAGATGTCACTTCCCCTTTGAAAATTGTTTCTTTTCTATTTGCTTTTACAAATTCTGGAATGTCGATGACGCTGACTTTTGTAATGTCTGTTATTAGTTTTGTATAATTATCTATTGTAGAGGTTTTGCATAAATCCTCTAATAAAACTTTACCTTCAATTAATTCTATAAGTTTTAAGTTATCAATGTGTATGCTTTTTGCTACTTCAAGACATGATTTATAATTATCAATGACTTTATTTATTAGTCCGTCTTGGTTTAATGCATTTTTATCTTTCCATATGACTTCGTGGTGGGATATTCTATTTCTGAGTATATTTACTACTGATATGTTTTTATATATTTCCCCAATTGATAAATCTGTATCTGGAAATATATCATCTTTATATGTCGGCCATAGTTGTAGCGAGCCTTCGTTCGATTCATTGTGTTCTTGTGAGCAAATATTTGCCCAAAATCCAAACGGAAGTAATGCAATTAAATCGTCAGTAGTGTAATTGTTTTTTTTATGACATTTGCCGTATGCGTATTCAATCTGTTTCCTAGATTCATTATTTTCATCAAGACTTCGAAAGTAGGATATAAAACCCTCACCACTCAAGGTTGGTTTTTTTTCATTGATTGTATTCATAATAGAATTTCTTAATGAAACTTCAATTATATGAATGATTGAATTGAATACATTGCTTAATTTTTGATTCCAAATGTATAGACCAAGGCATTGCTCTTCTGTAGTTGCATTGAAGTATGTTTTATAAACATTTAATCTCTTTGGTGATATTAATTTTACAATATTATCCATTACACTTCCCTTCAAGTATTGATTGAATGTTTTTTGAACGATATATAAAAATTTGTGCATCTACTATATATCTTTTTTTGCTGGTATGTATATGTTTGTAAGGGGTTTTGCTGTAACTAAGGTCACTATCTAAACAGACGTTTGGAATTCCGCAGTGGTTGTACCTTTTGGATTGCATATTAGACATCCATACTTCCAGATGTCCACGCATGGGTTTAAAATGTGATGTGTTGACATAAGTGCTATTACATTTAAACCATTCAAAGCTTTACGATATTTAAGTTTCGTTACTCAACAATGTCTTTTCTCCCTACTTGACATCGTAAGGAGTTTCACATATGATGTATCTACACCACAGGATTTAAGGTGTATCAAAGTTGATAGGGCTACGTCCCGAATTTTTCATGAAAAGCCTCTTATGAGGCTTTTCGATTTTCTGTATCTATTATTAGCTCTTCTGACTTCCTTGTACAGCTAAGTCTATCTTTCTGCAAATCCTAAACTTCCCCGGCACTATTCGTTTAAATACGATTGCAACATTCAATCATTTCTTGTAACTCATGCGTGTATCACAGCCAATGAAGTGATTTTTTTGTCATGATTTTCAATTAACTATGTTCAGTAAAGTAATGCTGCATCATGTGAGTGCTTGATTCGATTAATTTCTAGTTGAACTGAATCTCAGAATTTTGACATACTCAGTAACATGTTTTGAAAGGTGTTATATCATTAATCTATAAGAAAAATCCCTAAATGGAATAAGTTTCTTTCCGTTATTATTTCTTTTGTAAGGTAATGGCGATGTGGGAAAAGATATTACAAAAAAATCTTTATTCTGAATGGGTTATCCGAAACACCCTATACTGGATGACTCCTGTAAGTCCATGGAAACTTGAAGAAAACACATCCTCGTGGATTATCTTCTTTGAGATAGAAGATCCTGAATGTGAGTTTGAATTCGAAAGGCTGTTAAACGATTTTAGCCTGCGTGAGAAACTTCACCATCAAACTGGTCAGTTGCGTGATGCCATTATCAGCAAGGTTCTCCGAAGCATAGATGACAGGCTTGCAAAATGAGACTCATGCCTTTTAACTTCGACAGGATGCCTGACGGCCGGGTATTCATCAGCAACCTCGCTGGCTTTCATCATTTTGTAGGTGAGCAAGAATTTTTCGATCTCGTAAACGGTCATATCAGCCTGGAGCAGTCCTCATCGCTTGAAAGCAAACTTTTCGTTTGCGGAGAGGAATCTTCATCTGTTACCCCTCATGCACTAAGTTCGGCTTTTGCCAAACGACTCATGAATGAACTGGCGGTCAGGCCAATCTTCATGATTGTACCTACTCTTCGTTGTGATCATACTTGCAAATATTGCCAGGTCAGTAGGGCATCGGTCACAGCTTATGGTTATGATCTCAATCCTGAACTGATACCGCAAATTGTCAACACTATAAAGAAACTGGGTACACCTCCCTATAAAATAGAAGTACAGGGCGGTGAAGCACTTCTCCGGTTCGATCTTGTCCAGTCAATCTATCACGAGTGCGAGATTTCATTGGGTAGTGGTGCTTTCGAAATGGTAATAGCTACAAGTCTGTCATTACTCGATGAAAGCATCCTCTCATGGGTTAAAGAGCGGAATATCACCTTCTCTGTCTCTCTTGATGGGAATGAAGCCGTCCATAACAAGAATCGCCTTCTTACTGACTTTCAGGCTCACAACAAAGCAGTAACAGGTATTCGGAAAATCACAGAAGAGCTTGGAGCAAACCGGGTTGCAACTGTCACCACTGTTACTAAGGAACTGACAAAGGAGCCAGCTTCCATAGTAGATGCTCATCTGTCTCTGGGTCTTACAGACATGTTTATCAGGCCTGTTAGCCCTTATGGGTTTGCTCAGAAGCAGAGCTTCACTTTTTCAATGCCAGAGTATTTTGCTTTTTATAAAGAGTTGATGCAGGAAGTGTTGATTCAGAATGAAAAGGGAATACCTGTCATTGAGCACTCGGCTGCTATTCATCTCAAGCGAATTTTCAATCCAGGCTTCAGTGGTTATGCTGATCTAAAATCGCCAAGCGGAGTCGTGCTGAACTGCATCCTGTTCAATTATGACGGTAAAGTCTACGGTAGTGATGAAAGTCGTATGCTTCAGAAAGTAAACCCGGAAGCAGATTTCAGTGCAGGAGAGTTTGCCTCACTCTCATTTATTAGCAACGAATTCTACCGTTCCGCTCTCTCATCTTCATTTAACTTCGCCATGCCAGGTTGTGACACCTGTGCATACCAGCCTTTCTGTGGAGCAGATCCTTGCCAGAACATTAGTGTTCATGGCGAACCTGTTGGTGACAAGAGTCGTTCTACTTTCTGCCAGTATCACAAAGGTATGTTCCGCTTCCTTCTGAATGAAATCTCTCAGGATGGACCGATGGCAAAGATGCTTAAAGGGTGGGTTTATGTCTGAGGTGCTGAGAAACGACATTTTCAGATTTACGGCAGATCTGCCAGTTCAGCAAGGTTTCTATCGCTTGTGCAAATCTAAGCCCGAAAATCCTCAATTCTATCTGCCAAATTTACTGGTCAGTGAAACTGAACTCGATTCCAGACTTCCTGCATATTTTGCAGACTACGTTGTGAGCACTAATCTTTTCAATTCCATAGAAGATGGTGATATAGGGATTGTTAACAACGGAAACATGATTAGGGTGATTTTGTCACGGAGAGCAAACCATAACACTGTTCTGGTAACTGAAAGGTGCAATAACAGTTGCCTTTTTTGTTCTCAGCCTCCTAAGACAGGAAACGATGACTGGCTTCTTAACCAGTCAGCACTTGCCATCGCCTCTTTCTCCCTGAATGGTGTAGTAGGAGTGAGTGGGGGAGAACCTCTACTGTATGGCGAAGATTTCCTGCAATTTCTGGACTTCATAATCGAAAACTCACCTGAGACAGCTTTGCATGTTTTGACAAATGGACGAAAGTTTGCAGATGTCAGTTTTACTGAACAGATGAAAGAGCGAAGCGAAAAGCTCAAAATAACTTTCGGTATTCCGCTTTATTCTTCAAGGTCGTCAGTTCATGACTATCTGGTTGGAAGCGAGGGGGCATTTGATGAGACAGTTAGGGGGCTTATCAATGCCGGTAACTCAGGAATCAACATTGAGTTAAGAATCATTCCTACACTGGCTAACTATATGGAACTGGACAAAATCATAGAGTTCGCTGGTCGCGTGTTCTCCAATATCAACCAGATTTCTCTTATGGGGTTAGAATCCATTGGCTGGGCACGTAAAAACTGGTCATCAATCTTCATTGAGCATGATAGCTATAGTGAGAAAATTCTCTCTGCCATAGGAACAGCACAAAGGTCAGGTATCCCCCTGACAATCTTCAATTACCCATTGTGCCATCTTCCTGAAAGAGCTTGGAGATTTGCTACTCAGTCAATTTCTGACTGGAAAAATTACTATCCCAAAGAATGTGATGAATGTACTCAGAAGTCTTACTGTGCTGGTTATTTCAGTTCATCAAAAGGCCGTTTTCATCAACCACCGAGACCAATTTTATGAAAAAATTTAATTTCGCTGCTCTGCTTCCGGGATTTTTAGCACTCAATAATTCTGTATGGGCAAGTGATTCTTCCACTGGAGCGAGTGATTTGCCAGGCATGACTCTTAATGAGCATGATTTAGTCATAGCTCCACTTAACACGGAAGTACCTTTCTACATTGCAGGGCACCGTAGTCATAGCTCCCATCGAAGCCATAGTTCTCATAGATCTTCGTCTGGTGGTGGGTACTATGGTGGAAGCACTCCTTATTATCCTAAAACATACAGTTCACCAAGCTCATCAGGTTCATCCAGTTCAGGGACAAGTTCGTCATCGTCTTCTTCATCTATTCGTTCGCTTCGCTCTAATGACATGGATACCTCTACGACCACAAACTCTAATGGAACGAATGGAACGAATGGAACGAATGGAACGAATGGAACGAATGGAACGAATGGAAATAACCGTTCAAGTAGTGGGGTGGCTTCTGATACTGAAAAGCGTAAACGTTTAATCATGCGAGTACAGTTTGCGTTACTCGATAAGGGGTTCTATAACGGCAATATAGACGGAAGCATGGGACCTGCGACACGAACTGCTATCAAGAATTACAGAATTGCAAACGGACTCCCCACACCGGCAAGGGAAACCTTGGATACACAGTTGCTAAATTCATTGAATATATTGGCTCGATAAGACATTTTTATGAACTTGCACACTTACAATTTCACTCTTACACAGTAAAAATACAAAAGGCTATATAATGTCAGTGAGTTATAATATTTACAGGATGCCATGTAAGCTCTTTGTAAATAGACCCGTTTTAGTTCCATGCATTTTTTGAGATCCCGGCCAAATAATGGTGCTGTCGGTATTCCTCCGGTGTCATATTGTTCAGTGATTCATGCGGGCGTTCACAGTTATATTCTGACAACCATTTCTCCGTGATTTCCCGCACTTCATTCAGCGTTCTGAACAGATAAAAATCGAGTATTTCTGTACGGTATGTCCGGTTAAAGCGCTCAATGAAAGCGTTCTGCGTAGGCTTACCTGGCTGGATAAACTCCAGTTTTACTGCATGTTTCTCTGCCCATTCAGCCAGTGCCAGAGAGATAAATTCCGGACCATTATCCATGCGCAGCATGACCGGATAGCCGCGATTTGCCGCAATCCTGTCGAGTACACGGACCACTCGCTGAGCTGGCAGATTCAGATCGATTTCAATCGACAACGCCTCACGGTTAAAGTCATCAACGACATTGAACGTGCGAAAACGACGGCCACAGATCAGGGCATCATGCATAAAGTCGACAGACCAGCTCTGGTTCAGCGCTTCAGGTGTGGCCAGTGGCGAGGGATTACGCACCGGCAACCGCTGTTTGCCCTTACGACGAAAGTTCAGCTTCAGCAGACAGTAAATACGGTGGATCCTTTTGCGATTCCACGGGTGTCCCTGCCGCCTCAGAACCTGAAAAAGTTTCGGAAAACCGTATCGTGGATATCGCTCTGCCACTGCCTGCAACGTGACAATAACGGGTTCGTCACGCGTGGTGTCCGTAAGCGTCGTCTCAGCACCGTCTGGCAGATCCTGAAATTCCTGAGAGGATAATGGACACCAAATATGGTGGACGCTATCCATGAAATCATTAACCGCAGTGCGTAAAAAAAGCCCTAATTATCCCGTTGAGTTCAAAATCAAAATGGTTGAACTCTCGCATCGACCAGAGATCTCCGTAGCGCAACTCGCTCGTGAGCATGGGATCAACGATAATTTGCTGTTCAAGTGGCGCCAGTACTGGCGCGAAGGAAAACTACGTCCTCCTTCAACAACAGAAAACAACGTGCCTGAGCTGCTCCCGATAACACTTGATGCCGAAGATGTTGTCCCTGCAACCTCCCCCCGGTCACAACCTGTAGCTGCTGCGGCACCTGAATCACTCAATATCAGCTGTGAAGTGACGTTCCGGCACGGATCACTCCGTCTGAATGGTGCCATCAGCGAAAATATCCTGAACCTGCTGATACGGGAGCTCAAACGTTGATCCCATTACCATCAGGGACAAAGATCTGGCTGGTCGCTGGCATCACCGATATGAGAAACGGCTTCAACGGCCTGGCGGCAAAGGTGCAGACGATGCTGAAAGACGATCCGATGTCAGGTCACGTTTTTATCTTCCGTGGGCGTAATGGCAGTCAGGTAAAGCTCCTCTGGTCTACCGGCGATGGACTGTGTCTGCTGACCAAACGGCTGGAGCGCGGCCGCTTCGCCTGGCCGTCAGCCCGGGATGGCAAAGTGTTCCTCACACCGGCACAGCTGGCGATGCTCCTTGAAGGTATCGACTGGCGGCAGCCTAAAAGACTGCTTACGTCACTGACTATGTTGTAGGCCTCTTTATCCTGGTCGACGCTGAATGAGCCTGGTAATATACCCGGTATGAACAGCTTACTTCCTGACGATATCGATGAACTGAAACGTCTCCTTGCCGAACAGGAGGCGCTGAACCGTGCCCTTCTGGAAAAGCTGAACGAGCGTGAACGCGAAATAGATCACCTGCAGGCGCAACTGGATAAGCTGCGCCGGATGAACTTCGGCAGCCGCTCCGAAAAAGTCTCCCGCCGTATCGCGAAGATGGAAGCCGACCTTAAGCAGTTGCAGAAAGAAAGCGATACCCTTACCGGCCGGGTGGATGACCCGGCCGTGCAGCGCCCGCTGCGGCAGACCCGTACCCGCAAACCGTTCCCTGAATCACTTCCCCGTGACGAAAAACGGCTGCTGCCGGCAGCGTCATGCTGCCCGGAATGTGGTGGTGCGCTGAGTTACCTGGGTGAAGATGCCGCCGAACAGCTGGAGCTGATGCGCAGCGCCTTCCGGGTTATCCGGACAGTACGTGAAAAGCATGCCTGTACTCAGTGCGATGCCATCGTGCAGGCCCCCGCGCCTTCACGGCCCATCGAGCGGGGTATCGCAGGACCGGGGCTGCTGGCCCGCGTGCTGAGTTCAAAGTATGCAGAGCACACCCCGCTGTACCGCCAGTCTGAAATATACGGCCGCCAGGGTGTGGAGCTGAGCCGCTCACTGCTGTCGGGCTGGGTGGATGCGTGTTGCCGGCTACTGTCACCGCTGGAAGGGGCGCTTCAGGACTATGTGCTGACTGACGGTAAGCTCCATGCTGATGACACGCCTGTCCCGGTGCTGTTGCCAGGTAATAAGAAAACGAAGACCGGGCGGTTGTGGACGTACGTTCGTGACGACCGTAACGCCGGGTCAGAGCTGGCGCCGGCAGTGTGGTTCGCTTACAGCCCGGACAGAAAAGGTATCCACCCGCAGAGCCATCTCGCTGGCTTCAGCGGTGTTCTGCAGGCGGATGCGTACGCCGGGTTCAACGAACTGTACCGCAATGGACAGATAACGGAAGCTGCCTGCTGGGCTCATGCCCGCCGCAAGATCCACGATGTGCACGTTCGCACCCCGTCAGCGCTGACGGAGGAAGCCCTGAAACGGATCGGTGAGTTATATGCCATCGAGGCGGAAATAAGGGGGATGCCGGCGAAGCGACGCCTTGCAGAACGTCAGCAAAAAGCTAAACCGCGGCTGAAATCCCTGGAAAGCTGGCTGCGTGAAAAGGTGAAAACGCTGTCGCGACACTCAGAACTGGCGAAAGCGTTCACGTACGTACTGAACCAGTGGCCGGCGCTGGCTTACTATACTGACGACGGCTGGGCCGAGGCAGATAACAACATAGCTGAGAATGCGCTACGGATGGTCAGCCTGGGCCGCAAAAACTACCTGTTCTTCGGTTCGGATCATGGAGGAGAGCGGGGAGCGCTGCTGTACAGCCTGATCGGGACATGCAAACTGAACGGAGTGGAGCCAGAAAGCTACCTTCGCCATGTGCTTGATGTTATAGCTGACTGGCCGATAAACCGGGTCAGCGAACTACTCCCCTGGCGCGTAGCACTGCCAACTGAATAACACATCCCCGTCAATACGGTTCTCGCTGCACGCTTACTGGTGTCCGGACGGTAATGGTAAACCGTTCTGCTCAGGTTCAGACTCCGGCAGGCCTGACGGATACTGAGTCCGAACGTCGTTATCAGATGAGTGACCAGCGCACGCTTACAGGCTGGTTTTAAAGCTTTTTTTCGATAACGTCTTTCAGCGCCCGGTTCTCAAGGCTCAGGTCGGCAAACATCTGTTTGAGACGTCGGTTCTCGTCCTCAAGATCCTTGATCTTTTTAATATCAGAAGCCTCCATGCCGCCGTATCTGGACTTCCAGTTGTAGTAGGTGGCTTCAGAGATACCGGCCTCCCGGCAGACATCTTTAACAGTTCGTCCGGCTTCAACCGACTTAATCACAGCGATGATCTGATGCTCAGTAAAACGGGCTTTACGCATAGCGATCTCCTTCGTTGGCAGATTGATTATGCCGGATGATCTCTAAATGTGAATGGCACGATTATGCGGGATGTTTACACCTGAACCCGCATACTCTCATCCAGCCCAATCGAACCTTTATCAAAAGCTTTATGGTGGATTGCACACAGCGCCAGTCCGTTTGAAATCTCGCACGGGCCACCATGCTGTTTCCATTTGATATGGGCCGCTTCAAGCGCAACTGAAGTGCTGTCGTGGCGCATATTGAAGCCACAAATGGCGCATTCATAGTTATAAGCACGCAGAACCTGCTGGCGGAACAACGGGTCCCGCTGTTTGCGGATTTGCAGGATATCAAACCCCAGTTCATCCGCGATTTCTTCCTGAATGCTTTCGGTGAAGTGCGCTTCGAGGATTTGCTGGGCCAGGGCGTTGATGAGGTTCTTGTTCTTTTTCAGCAGGGCAAAATGTTGTTCATCAAAGCCTCCGGCAACGTTATGCGTCACCAGTTCTCCGGCAGGGGGCTGTTTACTGCTGCCGGATGTTGAGCACTGCTCGGCGTTTTGTAGCTCCCAGAACCCATCGCCCTGTAAGCGCCAGAAGGGCATATCCGGGCGGTACTGCGCGCGCTGTGGTCCAAATCGTTCCAGCAGGCTATGCAACGGGTCGCGAACCTCCGAACCGTAGTCAAACAGGCGACCGTGACCCTGCTGATAACCCGCCAGCACATGAAGCAGCAGCAAAGGTTTGTGCGGCGCACGCTGCTCGCCTTTACGCCAGATGGTGATGTCGGCAATTGCCTGCTGCAGGGTTTTACTGGAAGTCATTGATTTCATTATCAGGTAAATAATTGCGATGATGCTCGCAAAATATCACCTGATCAAGCAAAGACGGGTTGATGCGCTATCGACGTCACTTATTGGTATCAATTTGATAAAGCACTATGCGTGGCATGTTGTCTGACATCAACGACATCACTTTTATGTTTTCTGAAAAACACATATGCCACGGCAGTTACCGTTCCCCCACCAGGGTACGCAGGAGTACGATAAGCATGCAAATTATTGCATATCGAAGGATCTCTAGTGGACACAGTAGAGGAACTCAACGGAACATACTTTTATAAAGGGGTCTGTAACATTTCTGCAGGTGAGCTATTTTTCTGGATTTTTCTCGACAAAATTGATGAACAATTTGGGGGAATTAAAGATGTGGTAGAAATGTCATGTATCATTCTTGGGCTACCATTGTTGAAAACACGGGGTAAGCCATATGGGGCAACACAAGGCACATCAATTGCCTCCAAATATTCTCGTGAGTTTCTTAACGTAACATTGTCCGTCAGGCTTCCTACCATCACCAATGCCAGTATCAAATATTTAAAACCAATGATGACTAACAATCTGGGGGCATTCGTTGGACGAACAATTCCTGTGATTGGTTGGGCATTACTCGCAAGTGATGTCGCCCAAATTGTCTATAAAACGGTGAATACCTACAACACCATTGCCAGAGAGGAAGATCGCGTATGGTGACGGATAACGAGGTATTAGAATTTTTTCGGGGAGAGTTATCTCTCGCGGTAACGTTTACTTTCAAGCCTATCCCGATTGAACTTGATACGCCGCTGCAAGGTTACGCTGAATGGGATGAATTACCGTATGCCATTGATGATTTTGGAGAGAAATATAACGTTGATGTTTCTGTGATTGATTTCGAGGCCTATTACCCGTGGGAAAGAGAATCGGTCTATCGAAAATGGTTTACCAAAGAACCCATCAAGCAAGTGTCAAAACCGCTTACTGTGCGTATGTTCGCAGAATCAGCCAGAGCAGGCCGCTGGTTATATGATTGATTACAAGGAGGGTTGAAAATGGCTGTACCCGTTCATTTATTTTTAAAAGACGATGGTGGCGCGATGATTCGTGGAGGCTCGGATGTCCAGGGACGTGAAGGCAGTATTGAGTTACGTGGTTTAACACATAACCTTAGCATTCCAACCGATGGTGCCACTGGAAAGCTAACCGGCACACGCCAACATGGCCCATTTCTTTTTGACAAAGAGATCGATTCCTCCAGCCCATACCTTTACAAAGCAGTTGCGACAGGTCAGACACTTCAAAGTGCGGAACTTAAGTTCTATCACATAAACGACGCAGGCCAGGAAGTGGAATATTTTAATACCCTGCTTGAAGGTGTAAAAGTTGTATCAGTGACACCAATCGTGCATGACACACGTACGGTAACGGGAACCGGGCATTTGGAAAGCGTACAACTGCGCTATGAAAAAATCACCTGGTGTATTGTAGATGGCAATATTCAATATACCGACGCCTGGAACGAACGTACTACGGCATAACAAAGATGACGCAATACATCCTAATAAAGGCGCCCACAGGCGCCTTTAGCAAGACCGTTACCCCTTCGACCCTTTCCCCGCAATCACCCCGATAAACTCCAGCACCTGCTTTTGCTTACGCGCGGAGAGCTTTTCCACGGCGCGCAGGGATTTCATCAGTTCTGACTCTTCGGGTTCGGGCGTGCGGGCGGTTAACACAATGCAGCCTTGCATGACGCGCACATCGATGCGGGTGCCGGTGTCGAATCCGGCGGCTTTAAGCCACTGGCCCTTCATCACGATGGACGGAAACTGGACGTACTTCACCGGCGAACGGCTGTAATCAGGATAACCGCTCGCATAACCCACCTTCAGGCAACGGTTATCTGCGACGTACACTTCTGGATCAAATGAAACTGCAATACAATGCGTATCAGTCATGGTGACTATTCTCCGATAATAGTTACTGCGATTAGCGATGCGGAGGTGTTGGCGCACCTTCGCATCGCGCTAATAAAACCCCTGTAAATTACCCCAGTAATTGGCGGGAAGTCCAGATGTAAATAAGATGAAATAAGCGCGATTAGCACGCTTTCGGAATAAATAGAAATCCTCTCTATCCCAATAAACATAGTATTATTCACAGTATAAATTCATTCCTGTCCCATCCTCCTGATACCTGCCATTTCCAGAAAATAACGCCCATCTGTATCAGGCCAAAAATGCGATCTAACTCACTGAAGCAAATAGCAAACTCTGAAACAAAGCCGTTTTGTACACTTTGCTTTACACTTTTAGTGATGTGAATCACAAATATAAACTCGTGAAGTGATCCGACTCTCACAAAATGGGGTGTACTCATTCAGCAATACAGTATGAGCACAGCCTGGAAAGTTAAGTTTTCAGTATTTCCCCTCTCCACGGGGGCACCATCGCAAATGGCAAATCAACACGCAAAAAAAAACTTGTTGAATATGAACGGGTAAAAAAACGACGTGTGATTTGCATCACCTACATTTACAGCTTTTTAAATTATTGCCAGTGATTAATGTTGACCAGGCTATTTCCATAATCAATTAAATCTTGCATAGTGCCTCCACATTATTTCTCCCCCTGACTCAGGAGGCGAATAGTTATATTTCATCAGACTTTATTGATGAACCAGGTATGCTTTACTTCACATTAATACGTACATGACCACTGTTACTGGAGAAACAAAATGAATTATCCGGCAGAACCCTTCCGTATTAAAAGCGTTGAAACTGTATCTATGATCCCGCGTGATGAACGCCTTAAGAAAATGCAGGAAGCGGGATACAATACTTTCCTGTTAAATTCGAAAGATATTTATATTGACCTGCTGACAGACAGTGGCACCAACGCAATGAGCGACAAGCAGTGGGCCGGAATGATGATGGGTGATGAAGCCTACGCGGGCAGCGAAAACTTCTATCATCTGGAAAGAACCGTGCAGGAACTGTTTGGCTTTAAACATATTGTTCCTACTCACCAGGGGCGCGGCGCAGAAAACCTGTTATCGCAGCTGGCAATTAAACCGGGGCAATATGTTGCCGGGAATATGTATTTCACTACCACCCGTTATCACCAGGAAAAAAATGGTGCGGTGTTTGTCGATATCGTTCGTGACGAAGCGCACGATGCCGGTCTGAATATTGCTTTTAAAGGTGATATCGATCTTAAAAAATTACAAAAGCTGATTGATGAAAAAGGCGCCGAGAATATTGCCTATATTTGCCTGGCAGTCACGGTTAACCTCGCAGGCGGGCAGCCGGTCTCCATGGCTAACATGCGCGCGGTGCGTGAACTGACTGCAGCACACGGCATTAAAGTGTTCTACGACGCTACCCGCTGCGTAGAAAACGCCTACTTTATCAAAGAGCAAGAGCAGGGCTTTGAGAACAAGAGCATCGCAGAGATCGTGCATGAGATGTTCAGCTACGCCGACGGTTGTACCATGAGTGGTAAAAAAGACTGTCTGGTGAATATCGGCGGCTTCCTGTGCATGAACGATGACGAAATGTTCTCTTCTGCCAAAGAGTTAGTCGTTGTCTACGAAGGCATGCCATCTTACGGCGGCCTGGCCGGACGCGACATGGAAGCTATGGCGATTGGTCTGCGCGAAGCCATGCAGTATGAGTACATCGAGCACCGCGTGAAGCAGGTTCGCTATTTGGGCGACAAGCTGAAAGCCGCTGGTGTACCGATTGTTGAACCGGTGGGCGGTCACGCGGTATTCCTTGATGCGCGTCGCTTCTGCGAGCATCTGACGCAGGACGAGTTCCCGGCGCAAAGCCTGGCTGCCAGTATCTATGTGGAAACCGGCGTACGTAGTATGGAGCGCGGAATTATCTCTGCGGGCCGTAATAACGTGACCGGTGAACACCACAGGCCGAAACTGGAAACCGTGCGTCTGACTATTCCACGCCGCGTTTATACTTACGCGCATATGGATGTAGTGGCTGACGGTATTATTAAACTTTACCAGCACAAAGAAGATATTCGCGGGCTGAAGTTTATTTACGAGCCGAAGCAGCTCCGTTTCTTTACTGCACGCTTTGACTATATCTAAATAATAATTATGGCCCCATCTCAGGATGGGGCTTTTTTGTATTTCTTTTCCATGAACAGGAAGCCTTTGCGGTGCCCGTTACCGTGACATAACTACAAAAGTAAACCCTGACTCCGACATTTTTATTATCCGCATGATGTACAAATGACAGCTGTAATTATAACGAATAGTCTACAGGAACATTTATCATGGATATTAATGCCATTGAGCGACAGAGTAGTACCCCCGGACTGATTAGCGGAACCATGTTGGTTATCGCGACCGTAGTGGGTGGAGGGATGTTTTCCCTGCCGATTGCGATGGCTGGCGTATGGTTCCCCGGTGCGTCAGTTATTCTTCTGTTTATCGCCATCATGATGTTATTAACCGGTCTGATGCTGGTCGAAGTTAATCTGCATTATGGCGCCGGTGCCAGTTTTAATACCTTTACTCAGGATTTATTAGGCCGAAAGTGGAATATTGTGGTCGGTATCGCTTTCGGCTTTGTGCTGTATATTCTGACCTATGCCTATATCTCTGGTTCGTCGGCGGTGATGGCGCAAACCGTGTTCAAATACAGCGGCGTGCGCTTTCCGGCGAATATCTCGGTGGTGATCGTCAGTATGCTGGTCGGGGCGATTGCCTGGTACAGCTCCTTGTTGGTTGGACGTATTACTACCGTGTTGATCATCGGTAAGTTTATCGCGTTCTTTGCCACCTTCTCTGGCCTGGTGGGTCATATCGAAGTGGCGAAACTCGTCGACAGCGTGGCGGTGGCGCTGCCCAATTCGCAGTACCTGCCGTATATCCTGATGACGTTGCCGTTCTGCATTATCTCGTTTGGTTTTCACGGTAACGTGCCGAGCCTGGTTAAGCTGTATGGCACGAGCGGGATCTCAAATATTACGCGTTCGATTATCATCGGCACGCTGTTTGCCCTGCTGCTGTATATCTTCTGGCTGGGCGTCACGATGGGCAACATCAGCCGTTCCTCATTCCCGCCAATTATCGCCAAAGGCGGCAATATCGACGTGTTTGTCGAGGCTATCAGCGGGCTGTTCACCAGCCGTTATATGGATCTGATCCTGACCTTCTTCGGCAACTTTGCGGTAGCCAGTTCCCTGCTGGCGGCGACGCTTGGCCTGTTCGATTACATCGCCGACCTGTTTCACTTCCCGGATGACGGCATGGGGCGCCTGAAAACCGCGCTGGTGACCTACTTCCCGCCAGCCGCCGTGTGCTTCTTCTTCCCGAACGGGTTTGTCCACGCCATTGGTTACGCCGGTCTGGCCTTTACCATCTGGAGCGTGATCCTGCCGCCGTTCCTGGTGAAAGCGGCGCGGAAACGTTTTCCGACCGCCAGCTATACCGCGCCGTGTAATAACACCGTGCTCAATCTGGTCATTGTCTGTGGGGCGGTTGTCTATCTGACGGTTGTTCTGGACGTATTTGGTCTGCTGCCAACGTTTCGCTAGACGGAGTCAAAATGAAAAACGTGTTGTCTGTTCAGTCGTCAGTCGTTTATGGCTATGCCGGAAATAAAGCCGCCGTGTTGCCGATGCAGCTCTCGGGGATCGATGTCTGGCCGTTTTACACCGTACAGTTTTCCAACCACACCCAGTACGGGATGTGGCAGGGCATGGCGATGCCGCACGGCGAGCTGAGCGCCATCATCAGCGGGCTGGATGATCTGCAAAAACTGGCGCAATGCGATGCCGTGCTGTCCGGGTATCTCGGGGACAAACGCCATTGCGAAGAGGTGAAGCTCGCGGTCACCACCATTCGCCAGCGTAATCCGCAGGCGCTCTATTTTTGCGATCCGGTGATGGGCGACCCGCAAAAAGGCTGCATCGTCGCGCAGGGCGTGGAGTCCTTTTTTGTCGATGACGCCATTCAACTGGCTGATGTGATGGGGCCGAATCTCTATGAGCTGGGCGTGCTGACGGGCAGACAACTACGTAGTTTTGACGAGGTGGTGGAAGCGGCGCAGCAGCTGGTGGCGTGGGGCGTGAAGAAGGTGCTGGTGAAACATCTCGGCGACTGCTCGCGCGACAAACAGGCGTTTGAAATGCTGCTGGTGACGGCGGAACAGACATTACACATCGCCCGGCCGCTGTATACCTTTGCCAAAATGCCGGTGGGCGTTGGGGATCTGATTTGCAGCGTGATGCTGGCTTCACTGCTCAACGGTTATGAGGACAAGCAGGCGCTGGAGCGGACCACCAGTGTCGTCGACGTGGTGATGCGGCTGACGAAAGAGCACGACTCGTATGAACTGCGGCTGATAGACGCGCGTCACCAGATAATGGAGCCGCAAATTCGCTATCTGGCAACGGTGCTGTAGCGCCGCAAGGAGGCTCTATGTTTCTGACACTGCTACGATTTCAGCATCCGCTGATCTACCGTTTTGCATGGCTTCGTCTGTGGGTCAGGGTGTTAAGAGCGTGTGGGCTGCGTAAGTGAAAGGGGAGAACATTTTTCTCTGCTGCCGGATGCGGCGCTTGCGCCTTATCCGGCCTACAAATGAGCGTGAAACGTAGGCCCGATACGCGAAGCGCCATCAGGCATTAGCGCCAGGCATTACACGCGGAAGTAGCGTGGTGGGATCAACGCGGAAAAGGCGTCGAACTTCTTCACCATCTTTTTCCAGAACAACATAACAACAATCCTCGATTTGAAACATCGGCGCTATTTTAGTCAGCGCCGACAAATCGTAAAGCCAGTCGCTTCGTTTCGATCCTGAAGCGGTGTAAACCTTTTTGGTCACCGCGTCGTCAAATACGGTTGCCGTGAATTTGACGGGGTTGACAATGGATTACGCCATAAACCAGTAATAAAAGAGACCGACTTTCAGGCCAAGGATCACAATGTAGGCGCAGCAGTATTTCATGGTGCCAGACATTATCTGGTTGGCCTGTCCGTCCATTTTGGTGGCTGAAACCGCAATGGCGATACTCTGCGGCGAAATCATTTTCCCCCCCGTTGCGCCAGAAGTATTCGCCGCCGCGAGCCAGTTGGGATCGATATGCAGTTTACTGGCGGCAATGGTTTGCAGTTTGCCGAACAAAATATTCGAGTTGGTATCGCTGCCGGTAACAAACGTGCCCAGCGCGCCAATCACTGGGGCGAGGAAGACGTAGGAACTGCCGGTCAGATCGACAATCGACTGGGCCAGCGTGGAGATAATCCCGCTGAGATCCATCACCGTGGCCAGCGCGACAATCGCCATAATCGCCACAATGGAATTTTTAAGCTGGAAAATGGTTTTGATAAACACTTCCAGCATCCCGCGCGCGGACGCTCCCTGAATAAAACCGCCGATAAGGGTCGCAAAGATGATCAGCATCCCCGGCGTGGTCACCCATTCAACTTTCAGCGCCAGCGTGTTGCCGTCGGCGAGCGTGAAATGCAGCACCGAGGCCAGTTGGGACGCCGCGCCTTTGATCGTCGGGAACAGCGGTGAGCACAGCAGGATAAAAACAAAAATAAACAGATAGATAGAGCCTACGCGGAACAACACTTTTGCCGAGCGCGGCGTGGTTTCGCGGGTATGGCTGACCTCAATGCGCCACTCGGGATCGGTTTTCCCTTTGCGCAGGCGGCTGACCATCGCCACGGCAAACAGGCTGACCAGGCTACCGGCAAAGGCGGGCAATTCCGCGCCAAGATGAATGGCGACAAAATATTGCGGAACCAGCGTGGTGATGCCGCAAATCAGCGTGATCAGAAATACGCCACGAATGGCTTTCAGGCCGCCGCCAATAATGCAGACAATGACAAACGGCAGCAGGATATTAAACAGCGCGAGCTGCAGAATAATGGTTCCGCCTAAGGTATACACCGGCAGATTAACCTGTTCCGCCAGAATAGAAACCGGGATCCCGACCGCGCCGAACGCGGTGGGAACGGTATTCGCCACGAGAGAAGCGATCGCCGCCTTCAGCGGGTTGAATCCCAGCGCAATAAGAATGCCGATCGGAATGGCGACCGCCGTGCCATAACCTGCCGCGGCTTCAAGGAATCCGCCGAAGCACCATGAAATCAGTAGCACCTGAATACGCTTATCTTCGCTAATGCTGGCGAGAATATCGCGCAGAATATCCAGCGCTTTGGTTGCCTGCATGACGTTATAACTGAAGATGGCGCCGAGGATCACAATCACAATCGGCCATAACCCTTTCAGGGCGCCATAGCCTATCGCGGCTTTCAGATTCTGTACGGGCATTTCCCAGAATATGGCCGACAGCGCGGCAGTGAATACCAAAGAGATCAACACGGAATAATGGATGGGCATTTTCAATTTCAATATTAAAAATACCATCAGTAGTAAAGGAGAGAGTGCCAGGGCAAACATAAAATATTCGTTCATTGCTATTCCTGATTGGTTCATTAAACCTGATTTATATTTATGGTGGGGAGGCTACATTGCTGGGTTAATAAAGTATGTAAACTGAATCGCTTCAGTGAATAAAGTAATTATGATTTGTAGTTTTGTAACTATTGTAATCTTTTAATTAAAATCCAATGCCAGGCAAATATACTTAAGAGTAAGCTGAATACCTATAAATAGTTATATGATAACCTTTTTAATAATGCTGGTGATGAGAATAGTAAGCACCTGAAACTGTTTTTAAGGTGTTCATAACGCTGTGGTTTTAAATATAAAAATGTGAGCGAGACCGAAAGAAATAAACCTGGTTGTTGCATATGGGGGTTGATTAGGGGATTATTTGGTTTTGTCATACAAATGAAAATACAGACATATGCGACTGTCCTGACTTAAGAAGCGGAGAGTCGGCATCAAAGGAAAACGACCCGAGCATCACCATGAACCCAGGTATTAGTAAAAACAGCAAATAGAAAAACTGGGCGTGAAATACGGCTGAACCTTTGCTTGATATCGCGATATCAAGCGCAATAAACAGAAATGAAGCAATGGAGTAGTTATTGTGAATGTAAATTTCTTTGTTACCTGCATTGGTGACGCACTGAAATCACGGATGGCACGAGACTCCGTATTGCTGCTGGAAAAACTGGGTTGTCGCGTTAATTTCCCCGAGAAGCAAGGGTGTTGCGGTCAGCCAGCCATCAACAGCGGTTACATCAAAGAGGCGATCCCTGGGATGAAAAACCTGATCGCCGCCCTGGAAGACAACGACGATCCGATTATCTCGCCAGCAGGCTCCTGTACCTACGCGGTAAAAAGCTATCCGACGTATCTGGCCGATGAACCGGAATGGGCACTGCGTGCCGAAAAGGTTGCCGCGCGTATGCAGGATCTCACCTCCTTTATCGTCAACAAGCTGGGCGTGGTGGACGTCGGCGCCAGCCTGCAGGGCCGCGCTGTCTATCATCCCTCTTGTAGCCTGACTCGAAAGCTGGGGGTGAAGGAAGAGCCGCTCACGCTGCTGAAAAACGTGCGCGGGCTGGAGCTGCTGACGTTTGCCGATCAGGATACCTGCTGCGGCTTTGGCGGGACGTTCTCTGTCAAAATGGCCGAGATATCCGGCGAGATGGTGAAAGAGAAAGTCTTACATTTGATGGATGCGCAGCCGGAATATTTGATTGGCGCAGACGTCAGTTGCCTGCTGAACATTGGCGGTCGACTGCAACGGGAAGGCCAGCCGGTCAAAGTGATGCATATTGCTGAAGTGCTGATGAGCCGCTGAGGGGAAAGAGATGTCGATAAAAACCAGCGATGTAGAATTTAAACTGCGCATTCGTCAGCAGATAGAAGATCCGATCATGCGCAAAGCCGTGGCCAATGCGCAGGAGCGTATTGGCGCAAATCGACAAAAAATGGTCGATGAGTTAGGCCACTGGGAAGACTGGCGCGATCGTGCCAGCCAGATCCGCGATCACGTGCTGAGCAACCTCGACGCTTACCTGTATCAACTCTCCGAGAAAGTGACGCAAAACGGCGGCCACGTCTATTTCGCCAAAACCAAAGAAGAGGCCACCGCCTACATTCTGCAGGTCGCGCGCAGCAAAAACGCGAAGAAGGTGGTGAAGTCCAAGTCGATGGTGACCGAGGAGATCGGCGTCAACCATGTCCTGCAGGATGCGGGAATCCAGGTGATCGAAACCGATCTCGGGGAATACATCCTGCAATTGGATCAGGATCCACCTTCGCACGTCGTGGTCCCGGCTATTCATAAAGATCGCTATCAGATCCGCCGCGTGCTGAACGAGCGTCTGGGGTATGACGGCCCGGAAACCCCGGAAGCCATGACCTTGTTCATTCGCCAGAAGATCCGCGAGGATTTCCTGAGTGCCGAAATCGGTATTACCGGCTGTAACTTTGCCGTGGCGGAAACCGGTTCAGTATGCCTGGTGACCAACGAAGGCAACGCGCGCATGTGCACCACGCTGCCGAAAACGCACATTGCGGTGATGGGCATGGAGCGTATCGCGCCGACCTTTGCCGATGTGGATGTGCTGATCACCATGCTGGCGCGCAGCGCCGTGGGCGCTCGTCTGACGGGCTATAACACCTGGCTGACCGGCCCGCGTGAGGCGGATAACGTGGACGGACCGGAAGAGTTCCATCTGGTGATTGTCGATAACGGTCGCTCGCAGGTGCTGGGCTCTGAGTTTCGCGATGTGCTGCGCTGCATCCGCTGCGGGGCCTGTATGAACACCTGCCCGGCGTATCGCCACATCGGCGGACACGGCTATGGCTCGATCTATCCCGGCCCTATTGGCGCGGTGATTTCTCCACTGCTCGGCGGCTATAAAGATTTTAAAGACCTGCCGTACGCCTGTTCCTTATGCACGGCCTGCGACAGCGTCTGCCCGGTGCGTATTCCGCTGTCAAAACTGATCCTGCGTCATCGTCGGGTGATGGCCGAGGAGGGCATTACCCCGAAAGCCGAGCGACGGGCGATCAAAATGTTCGCTTATGCCAATAGCCATCCGGGGCTGTGGAAAGTCGGAATGATGGCGGGCGCGCATGCGGCAAGCTGGTTTATCAATGGCGGGAAAACCCCGCTCAAGGTTGGCGCGATTGGTGACTGGATGGAGGCGCGCGATCTGCCTGATGCTGACGGCGAGAGCTTCCGCAGCTGGTTTAAGAAACATCAGGCGCAGGAGAAAAAGAATGGATAACCGTACCGCGTTTTTAAACACCATCGCCCAGGCGCTGGGTCGCCCGCCGCGTTTCGAACCGCAAGCGGATGCCGCGCCGGTTAACAATTATGCCAACGAGCGCCTGACCGAACTTAGCCCGCAGCAGCGCTGCGATGCGTTTATCCAGTTCGCCAGCGAAGTGATGCTGGCCCGCTGTGAACTGACTCGCGAGGACCAGGCCGCAGAAGCAGCGCTACGTCTGTGTGAAGAATTGGGTCAGCCGGTAGTGCTGAGCGGCGACAGCCGACTGGTGGCGCTGGGCATCACCGAACGCTTGCAGCAGGAATGCAACGCCGTGGTCTGGGATCCGGCGCGAGGCAGCGAAAATATTACCGAGGCCGAGCAGGCGAAAGTCGGCGTGGTGTATGCCGAGTATGGCCTGACTGAGTCCGGCGGCGTGGTGCTGTTTTCCGCGCCGGAGCGCGGGCGTTCTTTGAGCCTGTTGCCGGAGTCCTCGATTTTCGTGCTGCGTAAAAGCACCATCCTGCCGCGAGTGGCGCAACTGGCAGAAAAACTGCATCAGAAAGCGCAGGCCGGTGAGCGTATGCCGTCGTGCATTAACATTATCAGTGGACCCAGCTCGACGGCGGATATTGAGCTTATCAAGGTGGTTGGGGTGCATGGCCCGGTGAAGGCGGTGTATCTGATTATTGAGGATTGTTAAGGCAGGAGAAAGAACCGCTCTGGGCTGTGGGCCAGAGCGGTATCGACGTTATGCAATCATGCTGATGATCAACACGATTACCAGGCCAACCACGGAGTTCACCAGCTCCAGCAGACCCCAGGTTTTCAGCGTATCCTTCACCGACAGGTCAAAGTAGCCTTTGAACAGCCAGAACGAGGCATCGTTGATATGGGTCAGGGTGTTGGAGCCAGCCGCCGTCGCCAGTACCAGCAACGCCGGATCGACGCCCACCAGTTGACCGGTTGCCGGGTCGAGAATGGCTGCGCTGATAATCCCCGCCGCCGTCATGGCTGAGACCACGCCCTGACCGGTTGCCAGACGAATAAGCACGGTTATCAACCACGCCATGATGTACGGAGAAATATTGCCGTGCGACATCAGCATACCGATGGTATCGCCAATGCCGGTATCAATAATGGTCTGCTTCAGTACGCCGCCCGCGCCGATGATCAGGATCACCATGGCGATGCTTTTCACCGCGTTTTCAAAGGCGTTCATCACCCACTGCATGTCGTGACCACGCGCGGTACCAAACAGCACGAAGGCGACAATCATGGCGATAAACATCGCAATTGGCGAGGAGCCTAAGAAGTTGACCACTTCCCACGCCTGCGTTCCTTTCACCAGCCAGATGTTGGCGATGGTGGTGGAGATCATGATGATCGCCGGGATCAGCGGAACCAGAATAGAGATGCCGAAAGACGGTAGATTGTTCTGGTCAACCGGTACGTCGCCTTCATGAATGACGGCGTCGGGCGATCGAGGTTACCGAGGAACTTCGGCAGGATAAGCCCGGCGCAGATCACGCTCGGAATAGTCACCAGAATACCGTAGATGTAGACCATACCCATGTCAGCGCCGTAGGCGTTAACCAGCGCGACCGGACCAGGCTGCGGTGGGAACAGAGAGTGGGCGGTGGTGGCGGCGGCAACGGCAGGAATCGCCAGCTTGAGGAACGGGATCTTCGCTTCTGCGGCAATGACGATCACCAGCGGCGCCAGCATAATAAACGCCACTTCATAGAACATCGCCAGGCCAAAAATCAGACCAATAATGATCACCGAAAGCTGCACATAGCGCAGACCGAGTCGCGCCAGCAGCGTATGAGCAATCTGATGCGCCGCTCCGGAATCGACCATCAGCTTACCGATGACTGCCCCGAATACCACGATAATCGCCAACTCACCCAGCGTGCTGCCAAAGCCGGATTTCATGGTGTGCAGCAGCGCCATTAAGTCCATACCCGCCAGCATGCCGACCGAGAGCGCCGCCAGCAGCAGGGCGACCATCGAGTTTATTTTGAATCTTAGATTGAGCACCAGCATCAGACCGATGCCGAATACGACCCACAGAATATTGAGAACATGCATATAACGTCTACCTTTATTGGTTGAACTATTATGATTTTGGTTGAGATGTTATCTGCATTGGTTAACCATTGATGCGATGAATGTCACATTGCGTTACATGTTTACATCTTTACTGCGCTTCCTGGCCGCAAAATGGCGATCTAATCAGCAAAAATCGTGATTTGGTTAACCAATTCATTCCTTCAGGTTGACATGTCATACCAAAAGGAGGAATTTATGTGCCATATCGTCGAGTCCATAACGTAAATGAGGAATAAAAGATGGAACAGACATGGCGCTGGTATGGTCCTAACGATCCGGTCACCTTAGCGGATGTACGTCAGGCGGGTGCCACGGGCGTGGTCACCGCCTTGCACCATATCCCGAACGGGGAAGTGTGGACGGTTGATGAGATCCTAAAACGCAAAGCCATTATTGAGCAGGCGGGCCTGGTCTGGTCGGTCGTCGAAAGCGTACCGATCCACGAAGACATTAAAACCCGTTCTGGTAACTATCAGCAGTGGATCGCCAACTACCAGCAAAGCCTGCGTAACCTGGCCCAGTGTGGCATTCGTACCGTGTGCTACAACTTCATGCCGGTTCTCGACTGGACCCGTACCGACCTGGAATACGTCCTGCCGGACGGCTCCAAAGCGCTGCGTTTTGACCAGATTGAATTCGCCGCCTTTGAGCTGCACATCCTCAAACGTTCGGGCGCGGAAGCGGATTACACCGCCGAAGAGATTGCTCAGGCGAATGAACGCTTCGCCACCATGAGCGATGAAGACAAAGCGCGTCTGACCCGCAATATCATCGCCGGTCTGCCGGGCGCGGAAGAGGGCTATACGCTTGACCAGTTCCGCCAGCATCTTGCGCGTTATAAAGATATCGATAAAGCCGCACTGCGCGAGAACTTTGCCGTCTTCCTGAAAGCAATAATTCCTGTGGCGGAAGAAGCAGGCGTGCGGATGGCAGTACACCCGGACGATCCGCCGCGCCCAATCCTCGGCCTGCCGCGCATTGTTTCCACCGTGGAAGATATGCAATGGATGGTCGATACGGTCAACAGCATGGCGAACGGTTTTACCATGTGCACCGGCTCCTACGGTGTCCGGGCGGACAACGATCTGGTCGACATGATCAAACAGTTTGGCCCACGCATTTACTTCACCCACCTGCGCTCCACGCTGCGTGAAGATAACCCGAAAACCTTCCATGAAGCGGCGCATCTTAACGGCGACGTCGATATGTACGAAGTCGTGAAAGCGATCGTTGAGGAAGAGCAGCGCCGTAAAGCCGAGGGTAAAGAGGACCTGATCCCAATGCGTCCGGACCACGGCCATCAGATGCTTGACGATCTGAAAAAGAAAACCAACCCAGGCTACTCCGCGATTGGTCGCCTGAAAGGGCTGGCGGAAGTGCGTGGCGTTGAGATGGCTATCCAGCGCGCTTTCTTTAGCCGCTAAAGCGAGTTGCCGGTCACCTGTCTGGCCGGCTTTTTCTTTTCTCTTCCGTTGGTCATTCAACGGGTTCTGGAGTTCACGATGACAACGACAATTGCCAATAGCAACCTGCCGGTTGCTCGCCCTGCATGGGACAGCTCGCGCCTGCAATCCCGCATTGTTCACCTGGGATGCGGCGCATTTCACCGCGCGCATCAGGCGCTGTACACCCATCATCTGCTGGAAACCACCGACAGCGACTGGGGGATCTGTGAAGTTAACCTGATGCCGGGTAACGATCGCGTCCTGATTGAAAACCTGCGCAAACAGCAACTGCTGTATACCGTGGCGGAAAAAGGCGCGGACAACACCGTGCTGAAAGTGATTGGCTCGATGAAAGAAGCGTTGCACCCGGAGCTTGACGGCTGTGATGGTATTTTACAGGCTATGGAGCGCCCGCAGACGGCAATTGTCTCGCTGACGGTCACGGAAAAAGGCTACTGCACCGATGCTGCCAGCGGACAGTTAGATCTCAATAACCCGCTGATTAAACACGATCTGGCGAATCCAGGCGCGCCGAAATCGGCGATTGGTTACATCGTACAGGCGCTGCATCTGCGTCGTGAGCAAGGGCTTGCGGCCTTTACCGTGATGTCTTGCGATAACGTGCGTGAAAATGGTCATGTGGCGAAAGTCGCGGTGCTGGGTCTGGCGCAGGCGCGCGACCCGCAGCTGGCGCAGTGGATTGAGGCTAACGCCACTTTCCCGTGCACCATGGTAGACCGCATTGTTCCGGCGGCGACGCCAGAAACGTTGCAAGAGATTGCCGACCAGTTGGGGGTGTACGATCCGTGTGCTATCGCCTGTGAGCCATTCCGTCAGTGGGTTATCGAAGATAACTTTGTCAACGGTCGCCCTGACTGGGACAACGTTGGTGCGCAGTTCGTTGCCGATGTGGTACCGTTTGAAATGATGAAACTGCGTATGCTCAACGGCAGCCACTCTTTCCTCGCGTATTTGGGCTATCTCGGCGGCTATGAAACTATCGCTGATACCATGACAAATCCGGCGTATCGCAAAGCGGCGTTCGCGCTGATGATGCAGGAGCAAGCGCCGACGCTGTCGATGCCGGAAGGCACCGATCTTAACGCCTATGCGACGCTGCTCATTGAGCGTTTCAGCAACCCATCACTGCGTCACCGCACCTGGCAGATTGCGATGGACGGCAGCCAGAAATTGCCGCAGCGCCTGCTGGATCCGGTGCGTCTGCATCTGCAAAACGCCAGCGACTGGCGTCACCTGGCGCTGGGCGTGGCGGGCTGGATGCGCTACACCCGTGGCGTGGATGAACAGGGGCAGGCCATTGATGTTGTCGACCCCTTGCTGGCTGAGTTCCAGCGCATTAACCAACAGTTCCAGGGGGCCGAACGCGTGACGGCGCTGCTGGGGCTGAGCGGCATTTTTGGCCATGATCTGGCGGAAAACGCTGATTTTGTGGAGACAGTTATCGCGACGTATCAACAGCTGTGTGAACACGGTGCACGCGAGTGCGTTGCGGCGTTAGGCGCTGACGCATAATCCCCGAAGTATGACGGGTCAATCAAAATGCTGATTTGGTTGACCCGTTTTCTGTTTTTGGCTTCCCGCAAATGCTATAGTTCAGGCGAAAAAACGTTTTTTGTAGGCTTGATAAGATGCGTCAGCGTCGCCATCAGCCAACGGCACAGGTGTCGGATGGCAGCGCATGTGCCTTATCCGGCCTACGGATCTGAATTGACGCATCTGACGGACATAACACGATGAAATCGAACACTTCTCAACAAAGACCCTACCAGGAAGTGGGTGCAATGATCCGCGATCTGATTGTCCAGACGCCGTACCAGCCCGGGGAGCGTTTGCCGCCGGAACGTGAAATTGCTGAGATGCTCAATGTCACTCGCACGGTGGTTCGCGAAGCGTTAATTATGCTGGAAATTAAAGGTCTGGTGGACGTGCGTCGCGGCGCCGGGATCTACGTACTCGACAATGCAGATGCGCAGACCATCGACAGTACGGATGTCAATCATTGCAATGACGCGGGTCCGTTTGAGCTGCTGCAGGCGCGACAGCTGTTGGAAAGCAATATCGCCGAATTCGCCGCGCTGCAGGCTACCCGTGAAGATATCGTTAAAATGCGCCAGGCGTTACAGCTGGAAGAGCGGGAGCTGGCCTCCAGCGAAGCGAACGGTTCTGAAAGCGGCGACATGCAGTTCCATCTCGCCATAGCCGAAGCCACGCATAACAGCATGCTGGTGGAGCTGTTTCGCCAGTCATGGCAGTGGCGTGAAAACAACCCGATGTGGATCCAGCTCCATAGCCACCTTGACGATACCCATTACCGTAAAGAGTGGATGGGTGACCACAAACAGATCCTGGCGGCATTAATCAAAAAGGATGCCCGCGCAGCCAAGCTGGCAATGTGGCAGCATCTGGAAAACGTCAAACAGCGCCTGCTGGAGTTTTCAAATGTTGATGACATCGACTTTGATGGTTATCTGTTTGATTCCTGGCCGCTGGATAAAGTTAACGCCTGATTTTCCTTTCTCTCCCATGCGGGCTGTTGCAGCCCGCGCGACACTTTTCAGCACAAAAGTTTATTGCATAACAACGCTTTTTTCTCGTCATGAACGTCACGTAAAAAAAGGTTTCCATCACCTCAGATGATGATTTTTCCTCCGTCGTTACGCGGTGAAAATTGATTTATATCAATTAAAAACAACTTATTTTTGCATGCGAAAAAATGCATTGTTTACCTTATTTTTACCTTTCCGTGCTTATTTTTAGACAAAACGGGCCTGTGTTAAGTGAGAATCAAACTGATTTCCGCGGTGGTCAGAGCGAGGCTGCCCGGAATAACAGTGCATAAAAACAGGCGCTTCACGGAAATGTAGACATTAATAACGGCACGTAACTTATTGGCTGTAATGATGTTTTGATTTGAGGTCATGTTTATTGTCAATAGTTCTGGCTTTTTTAATCAAATGAATAAAAGTGAATATATGTAAAGTTAAAATTACACATTATTCTATAATCAAGTTATCTTTCATTTGAAATGCTGTTCCAGTTTTTTGTCCGTTATTAACAGTTTCATTACTATTGTCACTGTATTTTGCCGTTGACATGTTTTTACACTGACTGCATATTTCATCGCCATAAGCGTGTTTGCGTTCAGGAGATGATAATGCCCTCTCGAGATTACCCCGATATTAGAAAGGCCAGGGGTACCCGTTCAAAAGATATGGTTCTTTTAAGTGCCCGTGTCGATACCTCTCTGTGGGAATATGTTCGTACGCTGGCATTTGAAACCCGTAAAAGTAAACAAGATATTATTGCCGAAGCAATAATGTTATATCGCTCTGTTAATGAGAGCGTAAGCGAAGAATCCAAGTAATTACTCTCTGTTCGGGTTTTATTTAACCCAAAATGATATGTGTCTTGCCACTTTATTATTACCTTCATTGGTGTGTTAGAGGTTTTCCCCTTTTCCATAGGGGGCTTTTTTATGCGGGTATTCTGCCTTCATAACAAAGTTGATAGCAAAATTCACAATTAAAAGTGAGTAATAACATGAAAAAGTCAGCAATGGCATTAGCTGTAATGGTATTAGGGGTAACCTCCGTTCATGCAGCGGAAATTTATAATAAAGATGGCAACAAACTGGATCTGTACGGCAAAGTAAAAGCGGTCCATTCCTGGACTGGCGGCACCGATGCCGACGGTACATACGCGCGTCTGGGTTTTCGCGGTGAGACACAAATCAACGATCAACTGACCGGTTATGGCCAATTTGAAAGTCAGTTTGATGCCTCTAAAGCAGAAGGTTCTCAGAATGGCGTCAATACACGTCTGGCGTTTGCTGGCCTGGATTATGGCCATGACGTTAGCTTTGACTACGGTCGTAACTACGGTATTGCTTACGACGTGGGAGCTTACACTGACACTCTTTCAGAGTTCGGCGGCGACTCTTTTGAAGATGCTGACCGCTTCCTTACTTCACGTACTTCTGGCGTTGCAACACTCCGCACCAAAAATCTCTTTGGAGCCGTTGATGGTCTGAACATTGGTGCGCAATACCAGGGTAAAGGTGATGCCAACTCGGAAGACCCGACAAAACCTAATTTGACTAAGCAGCACGGTAACGGCTACGGCTTCTCCCTGGGCTATGACAACATTGCGGATTCCGGCGTGTCTGCTATTGCGACCTACACAAATAGTTCAATCACAGCAGCCCAAAAGAAAGGCAATAAAGACGGTAAATGGGATGGCGAAAACGCAGAGTTCTGGGGCGCGGGTCTGAAATATGATGCTAATGCCATCTACGTCGCGACCATGTACGGTGAGTCCCACAACCTGATTCAGGATGCGGATAAAGCTGAGCACTTTGAAGCAATGGCTGCGTATGTGTTTGATTTTGGTCTGCGTCCGAACGTGGGTTACGTTCACGCGCGTGACAACAACAATAATGACCTGACTGAATACGTAGCGTTGGGCACGGATTACTACTTCAACAAAAACATCGTGGCTGATGTGGGTTACAAAATTAACCTGCTCGATGCCAAAGACGACGACAACCAGGTTGTTGCAGGTCTGACCTATCAATTCTAATTTGTTGTACTAGCATAAAAGGCGTCTTAGTTAAGACGCCTTTTTTACCTCTGCCGTGTTTAAACTGGCTGACTCTCTTTCACCTGTACACCGCTAAACAGCCATTGCCAGATGCCCACTTTTACCCATGCGACCACGCAGAGAATCAGGTAAAAAAGTGGATTATGCGTAATGGTAACGTACATGACCTCCATTAAATCCACATGCAAATTTCCGGCAATTGCCATATTGATAACAAAAATTGAGGCTACCGCGCTGGCCAGTAAAATAAATACGGCCTGAAGCTGGGTTATCTCTGGTAACCTGCCAGAGGCCCATTGCCATAAAAATGTTGTTGTTAACAGGAATATAAGAAACAATCCTAACGCGCCAAACAGGCCAAAGTCTTTATAATCCTTTAGCGTGCCAATTAAACCCACCAAAATAATTAACCCCAGTAGTATTTTTTTAAACCATGACATGTACTTTTCCCGAAGATAGTGTTGATGCTGAGTTAATATGTCCATTTTTACGCATTTTAAATTGAGTTTATAAATGAACAGCCGGGAATTATAAATTGTCTGGCGGGTAATTGCTGATTATTTGTGGTTTATTAAATGTTGACATTTGATTGCGGACTAATCCTAAGATACCTGTTTATAAGGTTGTCGATTATACCCTTTTGGGGGAGGCGAAACGCTGTTTGTATAATTGTGTGAGGCTGATCAGTGCCGCAATAAACAAGGCGACGGCACCGCATAGCGTGGCATTAACGATCGCTTGAGCGCCGCTTCCCAGCAGGCTGGTTAATAGCGGCCCGAGTATTTGACCAATGCCGTAAGTCAGGGTGACCAGGCCCAGCAGATTAATATTGCGCGGTACGCTAAGTTGACGGGCGAGCGGCATGACCAGCGAAGTGGTCCCCATAAACGTTGCGCCAAAACCCACGCTGCTTATCACCAGCAGCGGCAAGGAGTCGCTGGCGAGTGTCATGACCACGCAAGCGCTTTGGATCAGTAAATTCGCCGTCAGGCATTGCAATACCCCCCAGCGTCGGGCAGCCCACAGCCAGGCGAAACAACCCGGAATAATCGATATGCCGACCAACGACCAGAGATGGGCCGTCAGCAGCGGCGACCCGGCACTTTTCGCCATCAGTGGCAGGTATGTAGCGACAATGATGTAGCCAAATCCGGCCAACCCATACAGTAGCGCCAGCAGCCACCAGGACATAGGCTGATGCTCTGTTTTTACCGGTGTGGCGGCGGGAAGCGCATGGTCGCGAGATGGCAAGAGCATAACGAGTAGCACAAAGAATACAGCGGAAGCTGCCGCTGCCCCCAGCCAGAGCGTGTGCGATGACAGCGCAAAATGCAGACCGCTGATGACATATTCATTGCCCAGCAAAATGCCTGCGCCAACGCCGGAGAACAATGCGGCGATCACGAAGGGATGCCGGGTATGATGCAGGACGATCATCGAACCAAAAATCATCATACCGGCACTGGCGACGCCTGCCAGAAAACGGATCAGCATCACCAGCGCGGGTTGCTTAACGCTTGCCATTGCCAGAATCAACGCTGCGGTAGCGAGCGCAGAAGTTAACAACATCGGGCGTAAACGTGAGGGAAGATGGAAGAGCCCGAAGGAGAAGAGCAGGCTTCCCGCCAGATATCCGGCGTAGTTGGCGCTGGCAATCCAGGAGAGCTGGTCAAACGTAAACTGACCTTCCGACAGCAGTACCGGGAGCATCGGCGTATACAGAAAGCGTCCAATTCCCATGCCCAGCGTTAAGACCAGCATGCCAAAGAGCGCGACGCTGATGGCATGACGATTTGAATCGGGGCTTCCCTCGGACATACGGACTCTCATTTCACGCTGTTAGGTTGATAATTGTTATATTACATGGGCAAATGATAATGAAAAGTAAAATAAAAATAGGCGTTTTACTTTCTCCTTAAAAATTCGCCAGTGTCAGCAGGGAAGGAATTTGTGACAACAGATATAACACCAGCCCAATAGAACCGCCGACCAGCGTGCCGTTGATGCGGATAAACTGTAAATCTTTACCGATGTTTAGCTCAATTTGCTGCGACATATCGCGCGCATCCCAGCTTTTCACCGTGTCGCTGATGTGGCGCGTCAGGAAGGTGGCGAACTCCGGCGCAACTTTATACGCGGCCTGCTCCAGATGCCCATTCAGTGAGGCGCGCAGGGCGCTGTCGGCAACCAGTGTTTCGCCGAACCACTGTCCGGCGCTGGCGATGCGCTGCTTCACGCGCGAATCGTCAGCGTTAATGTCGGTTTTCACCCACTGGCGCAGGTCTGCCCACAGTTCGCCAAGATAACGGTTGAAGGCTTCGTCTTCCTTCAGATAGTTTTTCATGCTTTCGGCCCGCACGGCCATCTCCGGATCGTGTTTGAGCTTATCGATTAGCTTAAACGTGGCGCGATCGAAGGCGTGGCGGATCTGATGCGCCCGATCGTGGCTGATGTCATCCAGTAAGGAATTAACGGCATCAGACACCAGTTCGGCGCTGTGCTCGCCCAGCCATTCAGTCGGCAGGATCTTCGCTTTCAGCGGATGCTCGGTCTCCAGCCAGTGCACGATCTGTCGGGCGATAAACGCCCGCGAGCTGTCGCGCTGGAGCAGGGCGATAAGTTGGGCGATCAATGTGTCGAGCAACACCTGATGGCGGTTGTTTTTGGTCATGCTTTCCAGCATCAGCGCGCTGGTACCGGAGAGATCGACCTTGTCGATGGCTTTGTGCACTGCCCGCTTGATCAGCCGCTGAATGCGGGCGTCGTCGGTGAGTTCGAGAAAACCGCTCATGAGCTGCAGCAGATGCTGGCCAATTCGCTGGGCGTTTTCCGGTTGGCTGAACCAGCTACCAATCAACAACGCCGGTTCATGGCGGCGGATCAGGGCGATCAGGGACTGGGTGTCGAGAAATTTTTCCTGCACAAACTGACCGAGATTCTCCCCGATCCGATCCTTATTGCGCGGGATAATCGCCGTATGTTGCGAGATGAACGGGATTGGTACCCGACGAAAAAGCGCCACCACGGCGAACCAGTCCGCCAGCGCGCCGACCATCGCCGCTTCGGCGATCGCTTTGATCCCGAGCACCCAGAAGTTAGGCGGCAGAAACAGCGTGATGACGAAGGTAGCGGCGGCAATCAGCAGCAATGAGAGCGCCAGTCGCTTGGCGCGTTTGAGTTCAGCAATTTTATTCATAGGCTTAAGGATAGAGCCAGACGGGGGGATCGCGCAAAAAATGTGGAGCGCCTCCCATTTTCAGACGTGCAAAGCTTACTCTGGGATCCAGTTGTCCCAGGCGGGTAAGGGGCCGAGTTCCGCCACCAGAAAATCGATAAACGATCGCACCTTCGGATTGCTGTACTTACTGGGAAAATAGAGCGCATACAGGGCGTGGGTTTCGCAGGTGATGGTGCCGTCGAGCATCAGCGGCGTTATCTCTTCTTTTTGAATATGATCGCCAATCAGATAGGTGGGCAAATACGCCACTCCCTGATCTTCTAACACCGATTTCAGCAATACCAGACTGCTGTTGGCCTGGATAGGCATATGCAGTTTTAACTGATGCAGACGATCCTGTTCATCCGCCACCTTCAGCACCGGCGTGAGACCTGGGTAAACCAGGCAATCATGATTGACCAGATCGCTACGACGCTGGGGCATGCCTTTTTTGGCAAGGTAGCCGGGTGAGGCGCAGTACGCCCAGCGGACAGGCACCAGCTTGCGCATTGCGTAGTTCTGCGGTGGTGCGGTGGAGATTCGCAGGGCGATGTCGAAATCTGTTTCGTTCAGATTCACGAAGTTATCGTTGAGATCGATATACAGATTCACATCTGGGAACTGGGAACGATATTTATCCACCAGGTTCACCAGCCGGGAATAACCAAACGCAATTGAGCAGGTTATGCGTAATTCACCTTGCGGGCTGTGGTAATAACCGGAGGTGGTATTCAGCGTTTCATCGAATTCTTTCAAAAGCTTATTGGCGCGGTTAAAGAGATATTGCCCGGCATCGGTCAGGGTAATACTGCGGGTGGTACGTTTAATTAATGTCGTGCCTAACGTATCTTCCATTGCCGCCAGGCTTTTGCTGACCGCAGATGGCGAGACGTTGAGCTGCGCCGCGGCTTCTGACAATCCTCCGCAGTCGACGATTTTAATGAAAAACTCCAGATGCTTGAGTGAAATCGGCGTACTCATAGTTTCCTTTTATTCACAAGTGATTTGCAAAAACGGTACGAATAGGCCGTTACATTCGCGTTTTAAACATGCAACTATTGAATCACAGGAAACAACTTGCTGGCAAAATGAAAAAATAACAACTTAGGTGAGTTACGTCACAAAATAAAAGGAGGCGAAACGGAAACTCATCACATTGTGAATTTAATCTCATTAAATATTATTCTAAAGGTACCGATTATGTGGTCACGACTCGAACCCTACAGATCGTCGATTATTTTATTAGTTGCTCTGGTGATTGGCGGCTTATTAGGTATTTATGCCCCCTCGTTTGCAAGTAAACTCCAGCCAATCGGCCAGATATTCTTAAATCTGCTATTTATGATTATTGTGCCGCTGGTGGGGATCAGCGTCATGTCTTCGATCGCCAGTATGACCGACCTGAAAAGGCTGGGGCGCATTATGGCGATTATCTTTATTGTTTCGATCGCAATGGCCTTTATTCCGGCTGCCGGGATCGTCGCGCTGGCGCTATGGTATAACCCGGCGCAGGGTGTCACTATCGATCTTTCGCAGTCGGTGCAGGCGGGCAGCGGTAAGATGGATTTTGTCAGCATGATCACGACCAGCGACTTTATCGGACTGTTTTCTAAGTCCAATATTTTGGCGCTGATTGTGATGGCGATTATTGCTGGTGTGGCGATTGGTCAATCGGATCAGGCCGGTAAGCGCATTGCGTCGCTGCTGGAAGATGCCAATACCGTGATCATGAAGATCGTCTCAATCATTATGAAGGTCGCACCGATTGGCCTGGGCTGCTATTTCGCTGCCACTATGGCCAGTCAGGACTCTGCACTGCTGTTAACCTTTGCTCGCGCCATCGGCCTGTTCATGGTGGCCACGCTGGTCTACTTTGTTTTTGGCTCGATTCTCTATTCGTATATTGGCGGCGGTATTCCGGCGGTCAAAGCCTTCTGGCGTAATGCGATTGAACCGTCTGCGACTGCGCTGGGGACCTGCTCTTCGCTGGGGACTCTCCCGGTGACGCTGCGTGCCGGTAAGGCGATGGGGATTAACCCGGAAATCGTTGATGTCTCCATTCCGCTACTGGTTAACCTGAACAAAGGTGGCGTGGCGATGATTGCCGCGCTGAAAATTGTCTTTATCTATTCCGTGCTGGGCATGGAGTTCACCACCGAGACCTTCTTCCTGACCATGCTGATTGCGGTGCTCTCCGCCATTATCGTCGGCGGCGTACCGGGCGGGGCATTCCTCGGTGAAATCTTTATCGTCACTACGCTGGGCCTGCCAATGGAAGCGATCCCGATGTTGGTAGTGCTGGGCACGATTACCGATGCGCCTGCCACACTGATTAACGTTATCCATGATTTGAATGCGGCGCAGATTGTTGAACGGTTCGCTGGAAAAAAGCAGACCAACACTGAAATAAACTCTACTGCTGCGGTGGTATAGGTTTCACACGGATTAAGAACAGGAGATGTTATGAAAGACGCAATGAAGCTTGAGACGCAATTGGTTGTTGCGGGTCGCGACAAACGCTACACCCAGGGTGCGGTGAATCCGGTTATCCAGCGCGCCTCTTCACTGGTGTTTGATACCGTGAAAGACAAAAAATTCGCCACCGCCAATCGCGCAAATGGCGAGCTGTTTTACGGTCGTCGCGGAACCTACACCCACTTTGCCTTCCAGAAGGCAATGAGCGAACTGGAAGGCGGCGTTGGCTGCGCGCTTTACCCGTGCGGCGCTGCGGCGGTGACCAATGCGATTCTGGCGTTTGTCCAGGGTGGCGATCATATTTTGATGACGGGCGCGGCCTACGAGCCAACCCAGGATTTTTGCAATAAGATCCTGAGTAAATTCAATGTGGAAACAACGTATTACGATCCGTTGATTGGTGCTGGTATCGTTGATCTTCTGCGTCCGGAAACGAAAGTTGTATTCCTCGAATCGCCAAGTTCGATCACCATGGAAGTCCAGGATGTACCGGGGATGGTGAAAGCTATCCGCGCGGTTAATCCGGAGATTGTCATTATGATCGACAACACCTGGGCGGCGGGTGTGCTGTTCAAAGCGCTGGAATATGGCGTGGATATTTCCATTCAGGCGGGAACGAAGTACACCATCGGTCATTCGGACGGCATGCTGGGCACGGCGGTGTCCAACGCTCGTTGTTGGGATCGTCTGCGCGAGAACTCCTATTTGATGGGGCAAACGCTGGATGCCGATACGGCCTACAACGGCAGCCGTGGATTGCGCACCCTGGCGGTACGTCTTAAGCAGCATCAGGAGAGCAGCATCCATATTGCCCGCTGGCTGTCGGCAAGGCCGGAAGTGGCGCGGGTGAATCATCCGGCATTACCGGAATGCCCGGGGCACGAGTATTTTCAGCGTGACTTTGCCGGAAGCTCAGGCCTGTTCTCGTTTGTGCTGAAAAAGAGACTGACCGACGAGCAGATGGCGAATTTCCTCGATAACTTCTCACTGTTCCATATGGCCTATTCGTGGGGCGGATTTGAGTCGCTTATTCTGGCGAATCAGCCGGAAGAGCTGAACAGCATTCGCCCAGCCGGAGAGGTAGATTTCAGCGGCACCCTGGTCAGGGTGCATATTGGCCTTGAGGATATTGGCGACCTGATTGCCGATCTGGAAGCAGGGTTTGCGCGCATTGCTTAAGATAATGTGATGGTTGCCGGATGCGGCGCAAGCGCCCTATCCGGCCTATCACTACGACATAGGCCGGATAAGCGTCAGTGCCATCCGGCAGGTTAGTTTTCAGTGGCTAACGTTGTTGTTTCATGCTGGCGAACCCGCTTCAGTAAGCCTGCCAGGGTAAAGACGACAGCAATACCCGCCGCAACCGCCAGCAGATGAAACGAAATCCTGCCGCCGTTAAACCACAGCCAACGTCCGATTTCGACAGAAACCGCCATCACCGTCAGGATGACCATATTCAGCGACGCCGAGACCGTACCCTTCGGTAAGTTGTTGGAAAACAGCGTAAAGCGGAACAGCGTCGGAAAGATCATACCAATGCCAAACGCATACAGGCTGGTTCCCAGCACCGACCACAGCCAGACGTGTGGCCACAGCAAATTGCCGGCAATCAGCACCGCCAGTCCGCTCAGTTGAATGGGTGCCGCCCGCCAGATAAAACGTGGCTGGGTTGGATCCTTCACAAAACGAACAACCACCATATTGGCGACGATCACCGCGCCAAACACCGGTGCCTGCGCCCAGGCGAACTCTGATGTGCTCATACCGCCAGCGTCGATCAGGATCACCGGCGAGACCGCCACCCAGCTCATCATCGGGATATAGCTTAACGACAGCGTGGCTGCGCCAAACAAGAACACCCGGTTACGGAAAACGTCGCGGAAATCACGCAGTACGCCGCGTGCACTGAACGGCACCGCGCCGCGCTTAACGGTTTCCGGCATTGCTAACGCTAGCCCTATCAGGGCGATAAACCCCATGGCGGCGATAATGGCAAACAGGACTTTCCAGTGTACAAAGTGCATCAGCGCTGCGCCGGAGAGCGGGCCGATAACTGGCGCAACCAGCACAATGGAGGTGATTATCGCCATTAACTTAATGGCCTTCGTTTGCCCAAACGCCTCCTGCACCGTGACATAGCCAACGGTAGCGATAAAGCAGATGCTGGTGCCCTGTACAAATCGGGCGACCAGAAATTGCGTCATTGAGGTGGTCAATAGCGTGGCAGCGCAGGCGAGCGTAAAGATTAATGCCCCCGCAATCAGCACCGGTCGACGGCCAATCCGGTCGGAAAGCGGTCCCAGCAGCCATTGCAGCGCCATGCCGCCAGCCAGATAGAGGCTCACCGCAGCGGGGGCCAGGCTGACGTCGGCGTTGAAATCACGCACCACATTGATGATGCCTGGCTGGATCAGGTCCGTCGACAGATAAGCGGCGAAGTCATATAAAATCAACGCGACAGGAAAAAATAGCGTCGTGGTGCGTTGGGAGAAAAACGCGAGAATCCGTTGCATAAAACAGCTCCTTTTCGGGAGAAAACCCTCAACGGGAATAGCGAAATTCAATACCGTCTTTGAGACGTCAGACCGATGACAGAAAAAAGCAGACTGCAAATGTACTGAATTTCATGTAATCAAAAACGCTGCCTGCGCGAGGCGCAAACAGGAGAAACGTTTTCAGACTCGAGTCAGAAAACGTAACGATTACAGGTAACAATCAGCACATCGCACCTCGGGAAGAATTGGTTGAATGGATAATAGCCACCCAAAGTGTAATGCGGATTGGATATTAATTAAACGAGTTTATCCGCTTTATTTGCAGAAAATCGTCACGCTTATCAGAAAGTGACGCTCTGCAGAAAACGCAGCGCGATTGCACAACCGAAGACGATCAATACGCCGCCGGCGATACGCTCGATCCACAATATCCCTCTGGTTAACCGTCGCTGGATCTGCGGTAAGCCGATGAACATCACGATCAGCAGATCCCAGAACAACACCACGCTGGTCATCCAGATCCCGCTCATGGTTTGTTGCAGCAGCGTCACCGACGGGCCGAGCAGGGCGGTCATCAGCGCCAGATAGAACAGCGCATTTTTTGGGTTGAGCAGCGACGAACCTAATCCCAGCAGCAGCTGTTTGCCAAATCCTGGACAGGTAGACTGGGCGTCTGCTCCGGTCAGGGTTTGCGGGCGGCTGCGTATCAGTAGGCTGCCAATCCATAATAAATAGAGCGCGCCCAGCAGCTCAATAACCGTAAACAGCAGGGGAAGCTGGCGCAGGATCCCCCAACCAATAATCGCCAGCAGGATATACAGCCCGTTGCCGATAGCGATCCCCACGCACAGCCCGGCGCTGCCGCGCATTCGGTAACGTACGGCGTAACCGACCAGTAAAAAGAAGTCCGGCCCTGGGCTGAGTAGTGCAACAAAATGCGCCAGCGCCAGCGCGGGAAAAGCAGACGGAAAAAGTTCAGCAAGCAGCGACATAGCGACCTCAGAAAATGAAACAGAGATCAGCGTACGCCTGACGCAACGCTAATTATTGTCTGATATTGATCGTCCCAGTGCGTACTGACGCGGTGTGGCTGCTGTGTAGCGAACAAAGGTGCGATGGAAATGGCTCTGGTCGGCAAACCCGCTCTGGTAGCCGACATCGACAATCTCGTCCCCGGCCCGTAACCGCTGACGGGCATAGTCAATCCGCATCATGTTCAGATAATTTCCCGGCGTCAGCCCGATGTCCTGCTTAAAGGTCCGAATCAGCGTCTCTTTACGCATGTGACACTCATCTGCCAGCTCATCCAGCGAGGGTGGGGAGTGCAGACTGGACTGCAACCGCTCGCGCATATACTGGCTGGTGACGCTTAGGTTTTCCGGTGTTACCGACTGCAATGGCAGCGAGCGCAGCAATGCTTGTGCGGCATCAGTTATCTGCGTCGTTTGCCGTTGCGGCATGAGCGCCACAAGGTGCATGTAGCACTGGAATAATTGCGGATCGCGGATAACAGGAGTGCGCGTGCAAAGCCGTTGATTGCTGTTCAGCGCTGGCAGATGGGCAAGGCACCACCGGGCATCAAGATAAAGCATGTGATAGCTGCGAAATTGCCCGTTGACGGGATTACAGCTGTGAGGTGCCAGTGGTGGGATCACAATGAGATCGCCCACCTTCAGATGGTATTCCTTGTCATCGCACAGGCAGCAGGTTCCTCCCTCGAGAATTGCCCCAATCGAGAGCTGAGAGTGGTGATGGCGCTTATAGGCCTGCTGACTTTGCCAGGTGCTGCGCAGCTCCAGCCACGGCAGTTGCTCATCACGCCAGAACGATTGTGGAATATCTCGGGTATGCGTCACATCGTGTCCTCCATGAAAGTGATGATTTGTTATAGCACAGGCCCTGCGGTGAAAAAGCGGGAATGTGCATTGAGGTCGTGATTCTGCGTGATACGTTCCAGACAAATGCAGACGTTACAAAGGGGCGTTTTTATCCCGGAAATCGCCTCGCAAAGAGAGAAAGTTACAGGTGAGAGTGTGGTTTACCAGCGCTACAGTCACGGCATCTTATTTCCAGGTGATGGATCGCCATGAACAAAGCACCGACTTCCACCCCGCATGATGCGGTCTTTAAAACGTTTTTGCGCCACCCTGAGACAGCTCGGGATTTTCTACAAATACATCTTCCCGCTTCGCTGCGCGAACTTTGCGATTTTCAGACGCTGAAACTCAAGCCGGATAGCTTCATTGAAGAGGATTTACGCGCGCACTATTCCGATGTGCTGTGGTCCGTGAAAACGACGGAAGGTGATGGCTATGTCTATGTGGTGATTGAACACCAAAGCACACCGGATGCGCATATGGCATTCAGGTTGATGCGTTACGCGGTAGCGGCCATGCAGAAGCATTTAGATGCCGGGCATCAGCAATTACCGCTGGTGGTGCCGATGTTGTTCTATCACGGTGCGAAAAGCCCGTATCCTTATTCCCTATGTTGGCTGGACGAGTTTGCTAACCCGAAGCTGGCTCGTCAGCTGTATGCTGTGGCGTTTCCACTGGTGGATATTACAGTTATCCCGGATGACGAAATTGTGCAGCATCGACGTATGGCGCTGCTGGAGTTAATCCAAAAACATATTCGTCAGCGCGACCTTATGGGGCTGGTCGAGCAAATTGTTTCCCTGCTACTTACCGGACTGACTAATGACAGCCAGATAAAGACGCTGTTTAATTATATTTTACGAACTGGCGATGCGCCTCGATTCAGTGAGTTTATTCGTGAGGTTGCCGAACGTTCACCGCAGTATAAGGAGCATTTGATGACGATCGCCGACAGATTGCATGAGGCAGGGCTACAAAAAGGCAGGCTGGAAGGGTTACAGGAAGGACGACAAGAAGGGCTTATAGAAGGACGACGTGATGAGGCGCTCCGTATTGCCCACACTATGCTGGCAGACGGTATTGATATCTGCACGGTACAAAAAATTACCCGGCTTTCCGCAGAAGATATTCAGGGTTTAAGTCATTAGATATGAGTTAAATCGCATAATCGCCTGGCCGAAATCACCGGGCGGTCCGGTTTACTCTATCGCCATCTTTACCGCCTCGCCGAGCTTTTGCATCACTTCCTGATGCTTCTCGTTTGGCGGCAACGCGCAGTTAATGCGCACGCAGTTGCGGTATTTTCCGGATGCGGAGAACAGCGATCCCGGTGCGACCTGGATTTTCAGGCGACAGAGCTGCTTAGCGACGCAGACCATATCGACCTGGAGCGGCAGCTCGACCCACAGCATAAAGCCGCCTTTTGGTCGGGTGACGCAGATCCCGCAGGGAAAATATTCCCGTACCCAGCAGGTGTAGATCTCCATATTACGCTGATAAATCTGGCGCATACGCCGGATATGCCGATGGTAATGACCTTCGCGCACAAAGGAGGCTGCTGCCAGCTGCGTAGCGGGAACGTTAGTACCAATGACGGCGTACTTCATGTGTAGCAGTTTGTTGTAATAGCGACCGGGAACCACCCAACCCACGCGCAGTCCGGGGGCTACGGATTTGGTAAACGAACTGCAGAGTATTACCCGGCCGTCACTGTCCCAGGAGTGGATCGTACGCGGGCGCGGATACTCTGTGGCCAGTTCGCCATACACATCATCTTCAAAAATGACGATGTCGTGACGCTGGGCGAGGGCGAGCACCGCCCGCTTACGCGCATCCGGCATAATGAACCCGAGAGGGTTGTTGCAGTTGGGTACCAGCAGCACGCCTTTGATCGGCCACTGATCCAGCGCCAGCTCCAGCGCTTCAATGCTGATCCCGGTATCTGGATCGGTTGGGATCTCAATCACCTTGATCCCCAGGCCGCGCAGTAGCTGCATTGTGCCGTAGTAGGTGGGGGATTCAACGGCGACAATGTCCCCTGGCTGACAAACCGCCAGCAGCGCCAGCGACATTCCGCTCTGGCTCCCGTTGGTTATCACAATATCATCGGCGTTGAGGACTGAACCGCTATCCAGCATCAGACGGGCGATCTGCTGGCGTAGATCCTGGCTGCCGGGAAGCTTGTCGTACCCCAGCACTGCCTTCAGGTTATGCTGCACTACGCGGCTGAGTTCGCGCCAGAGCGGTTTCAGGCTCGGTTGACTGACATCTGGCGCGCCGCTGCTGAAGGGGATCACAGATTTATCGCTATGCCCTTTTAGCATATCCAGCACCAGATCCCACTGCGTTATCTCGACCGGACGCTGCACCGGGCGCGACATCGGCGGCACGGGCGGCTGTGCCTTTTGTGGTGCGACAAAATAACCGGAACGCGGCTGCGGGGTGATCAGCTGTCGCTGTTCCAGCATCTGATACGCCTGCTGGACGGTGCTGATACTGACCCCGTGCTCCTGACTCAGGTTACGTACCGAAGGCAGTTTTTCGCCATGGCGATACAACCCCTGCTCAATGCGTTCGGCCAGCAGATTGGCCAGATGTTGATAACGCGTCATGCTGTATCCCTCATGGGTACCATACAGATTAAAAAACCAGTACAGATTGGCGTGAAAAAAGCGATGCAGAACTCTTTTTAACCAATCTGTATGTTAAATAAAAGTACTTTGTGAGTCTGTATTGCTTAGGGCCAAATCCGTGAAGATAAAGCCTCAGACAAGGCGGGGAGGCAAGGTATGGAATTTCATGAGAATAAAGCAAAGCAGCCATTTATTGGGTTTGTTCTGATCTGGCGGGCATATAAGGCGTGGAGGTTACGGGCGCAAACGCGGCGCGTATTGCAACAGATGAGTAATGAGCGGCTGCGGGACGTCGGGCTGCGACGCGATCAGATAGAGTGATTTTCTTCCATCGACAGAGGCTGGAGGGTTATCACCCGGCCTCTTTTTATATTCACATTATTTATCAATTCATGCTTCTGGATAGCCTGTTTCTTGATACTTATCCTGATAAGTATTATTTTCTTCTCAGCAATGAGGGGAAAGTAAGATGACGGAAGATGAACTGTTTGCCCGCCGTCCGATGGGGATGCGCATGGCAATGGTGGTGCGCCAGTGGCGAGCCATTATTGATGCTGCCATCACCGATACTGGCCTGACGCAGTCAAGCTGGACGGTACTGATGCAACTGTATCAACTGGGAGACAACGTCTCGGTCAGTGAACTGGCACAAATACAGGGCATTGAACTGCCGCCGCTGATGCGCACCCTTTCGCAGTTGGAAAAGCAGGGCTATCTGCTGCGTTCCACATCGCCTTATGACAAACGCATCCGTCTGCTAACGCTGACAGCGCAAGGCCGCTCAAGGCTTGAAGAACTTAATCGGGTGATTGAGACATATCAACATCGCGTCACCTGCACCATTCCTGAAGCGGAGCTTGCCTCCTTCAGCGCGACCTTAAATCAACTCGCCTGCAATTTGCGGACAATCCGCGAAGAAGACAATCAACACTAAAAACTATGAGGACCCCAGAACAAAAATTTGCCCGTTGGGTAAGGGTGAGTATTGCCGCTTTCCTGGTAATATTCGCCTGGTTTATTGTTGCCGATATCTGGATCCCGCTGACGCCGGACTCCACGGTGATGCGCGTGGTAACGCCCGTTTCCTCACGCGTATCCGGTTACGTCGCGCTGGTGGCAACGCTAACGATGGTATTTCTGGTACACCGGGTGTTTTCAGATTGCCTGCTGCTTCCCCGTTATCTAATTATTCAGAATACGATTTATTTGTTCGAGAAATAAAGATGTATGAATTATAAATATTTTGAATTTTAATAATTGTGACTTTATGAACATATTTAATTTTACAATTAAATATGATAAGCATAATTATTATATTTTAAAGGATGTAAATCATATGACATGGGAATATAAAGTATCGACAGGTATACTAAGCCATAACGGTAAATTAATTGCTTATTGCTACAGTGGTGCTGGTGAATCAAAGGATAAACCGAACTGTGAACACATACGTAACAAGGGCCCCATTCCACGAGGCGTTTATTTTATTGCTGGATGGAATAATCATAAAAGTCCCGCCGCTATTATCCTCGAACCTATTGCAGGGACAAATACTTTTGGCAGAGATCATTTCGAAATTCATGGTGATAAAAAAGGGCAGCCACCGGGAACGGCATCTGCAGGATGTATAATTATGAATGGACAAGATAAGCGCCAAACCATTTACGATTCGGGTGACACAATTTTGGTGGTAAGATAATGAAATTTATTTTTATCTCCTTTCTATTTATTCTTTCGGGTGCTCCCTGTGCTGCAGTGCATACTGCAGCACAGGTTCTGCAGATGATAAATGAAAAAGGAGCAAATACCGTTGTACACGAACTTTATGATGGCAGTGAGTCAGAATGGTGGAACCATATTATTCCTGAAATTAGCAAAGGTAATAATGACTGGTTAACGGTAGCAAGTGCTCTTGAATCCGGAGTTGATGCCAGTACGGCGGAAGATTTACAGGGGGCGGTCTCTGAAGCCATTCCACATAACCCAGTTGGTGTTCTGGCTATCCTCAACGATAACAGACCATTGCTGAATATTGAGAAGATATGCGCATTTACCTCTTACCCTGAGTCAGAAGAAGAAATGAATAAGCTATTTGTTAATTCCATCAGGGAAATGTATAAGGTCAAAACGACAGAAGGGAAGCGGTGTATTGCGGTTATGATCAATAATGTTGAGAATTCTATTCCATTTAACAAGGATTTATAAATGGCTATCCCCGGATATATGTCATTAATCGATGATGCTGGTAATATTATCAAAGGTAGTGTAATGGTAAAAGACCGTGAAAATCAGATCGAGATTTTAGGTCTGTATCATAATGTGAGCTACAACTCTGATTTGCATAATGGGAGGGTGTTGAATAAACGCCAACATCGTCCATTTTTAATTGAAAAGGAAATTGATGCTTCAAGTGTGCTTTTGTACAAATCATTAAGTACCGGAGAAACATTAAGGAAAGCGGTTATTGACCTCTATCGAATAAATTATGCTGGTCAGGAAGAGGTCTATTTTACGATAACCCTGGAAAATGTGAAAGTCGTTACGCTTTTTTCACTGATGCACGATGTTAAAGATCCTTATTACGAAAAACAGACCCATCTTGAACTTGCTCAGCTCCGTTACAAGAAGATTACCTGGCACTATCATGATGGGAATATAGTCCACTATGATGATTGGGATTATCGCTTAGGGTCTTGAGTAAACGGCTCCGGATAAAATGATCTTACCCAGAGCTGTAATGCAATCAATACACGGCGCTTATACTCATGAGCGCTGACTGGCATCCGGGCGTTTATTTCTGCCTGACAGGCTTCGCCGAAATTACGTCGATAAACTCCTGCACCTGCACCTGCACCTGCACCTGCACCTGCACCTGCTGTTGCTTAGTTGCTTACGTGCGGACAGCTTGCACACCCGACGCAGCGAATGTAATAACGCTAGTTCTTCCGGCTCCGGCAGCTTGGCCATCAGCACAATGCAGCCGGGCATCACTCTGACATCGAATTTGCAGCCGGTGGTGAAACCGGCTGCCTCCAGCCACTGGCCTTTCATAATAATTGCCGGAACATGCGTGTAATCCGGATAACGCGACTTTGCCGCGTACGATGACCTTGCTGTCCCGGAGTTTGATCTCTTGTCTGATTTGCGTTGTGTCGTTCCAGCCTGCATCAAGGATGGCGGGCATAACGCGTTTGGTGATGATGTCTGCTTCCGTCAGGGTTCTAAGGTTCAGGTCAGACATGTCCGTTCTCTACCGATAACGGGGGATAGCTTAACTTGACAGTTGTTATAAAAATCATGAAGAACATGGAGATACAAATCTTCTAAGGTTGCCTTTCTGTAGATCAAGAAAGATAATGTAGCCATTAACTATTAATTTGGATGTGAAAATGGAAGCTAAAGACTGATGAATCCCCTAATGATTTTGGTAAAAATCATTAAGTTAAGGTGGATACACATCTTGTCATATGATCAAATGGTTTCGCGAAAAATCAATAATCAGACAACAAGATGTGCGAACTCGATATTTTACACGACTCTCTTTACCAATTCTGCCCCGAATTACACTTAAAACGACTCAACAGCTTAACGTTGGCTTGCCACGCATTACTTGACTGTAAAACTCTCACTCTTACCGAACTTGGCCGTAACCTGCCAACCAAAGCGAGAACAAAACATAACATCAAACGAATCGACCGATTGTTAGGGAAGGTGCGAATAAGCAGGTCATTTCTTCCCAAGCTGACTCGCTGATTAAAATTTCGCGGATCTGGGCCGATTTTTTTCCCGCAAACACATCGAATCAGCCTATTTAGGCTATTTTTTCCACCATTTCTGGCGTTATTTCCGGTTTTTACTGAGATCTCTCCCACTGACGTATCATTTGGTCCACCCGAAACAGGTTGGCCAGGGTGAATAACATCGCCAGTTGGTTATCGTTTTTCAGCAGCCCTTTGTATCTGGCTTTCACGAAGCCGAACTGCCGCTTGATGATGCGAAACGGGTGCTCCACCCTGGCACGGATGCTGGCTTTCATGTATTCGATGTTGATGGCCGTTTTGTTCTTGCGCGGATGCTGCTTCAAGGTTTTTACCTTGCCGGGACGCTCGGCGATCAGCCAGTCCACATCCACCTCGGCCAGCTCCTCGCGCTGTGGCGCTCCTTGGTAGCCGGCATCGGCTGAGACAAATTGCTCCTCTCCATGAAGCAGATTACCCAGCTGATTGAGGTCATGCTCGTTGGCCGCGGTGGTGACTAGGCTGTGGGTCAGGCCACTCTTGGCATCGACACCAATGTGGGCCTTCATGCCAAAGTGCCACTGATTGCCTTTCTTGGTCTGATGCATCTCCGGATCGCGTTGCTGCTCTTTGTTCTTGGTAGAGAGGGGGCCTCAATGATGGTGGCATCCACCAAAGTGCCTTGGGTCATCATGACGCCTGCTTCGGCCAGCCAGCGATTGATGGTCTTGAACAATTGACGTGCCAGTTGATGCTGCTCCAGCAGGTGGCGGAAATTCATGATGGTGGTGCGATCCGGCAGGGCGCTATCCAGGGATAATCGGGCAAACAGGCGCATGGAGGCGATTTCGTACAGGGCATCTTCCATGGCACCGTCGCTCAGGTTGTACCAATGCTGCATGCAGTGAATACGCAGCATGGTCTCCAGCGGATAGGGCCGTCGGCCATTGCCCGCCTTGGGATAAAACGGCTCGATGACAGCGGTCATATTCTGCCATGGCAGAATCTGCTCCATGCGGGAGAGGAAAATCTCTTTTCGGGTCTGACGGCGCTTAGTGCTGAATTCACTATCGGCGAAGGTGAGTTGATGGCTCATGATGTCCCTCTGGGATGCGCTCCGGATGAATATGATGATCTCATATCAGGAACTTGTTCGCACCTTCCTTAGCAATGCGGAAGTTATTAGGGATTACTTAGCGAAGTTATCAGATGATGAATTGAGGTTATTGGCTAAATATATATTACAAAATGTATATATAGTGTTTGTGCAAACTGATGATTTTGCATCATCATTCCGGTTATTTAATGTTCTAAATAGTCGGGGATTACCTCTGAGCAATGCAGATTTATTGAAAAACGCGCTTTTTGAGTCTGCGGCTGCACATAATAAAAAATCTGAACAAATTGAGTCGGCATGGTCCCAAATTGAGGATATGGTTGGTGTTAGAAGGCTTGATAAGTTTCTTACACTTCACAAACTTTCAGAGAAGAAAGATCGTGACAGGGTATTACAAAAAGGATTTGAATCCTTTATTGAGAATTTACAAGAAAATTTTGATGGCGATGCTATCGCGATGTCGCTGATGTTAGTCAGTTCTGCTAAAAATTACTCTAAAATACTGGAGAATGATTTTGAACATTCTTCTATTCGAAGGAAAATAGCTTCCCTGAGTAATCTTGGAGTAGATGAATGGATCCCTCCTGCCTTAGCCTTCCTGAACCGAATGGTTCGTACAGAAGAGTTTACATTAGAAGAATTTTCTCAGTTTATTACCTGCTTTGAAAAAGTATATATGCATGGTTGGTTGAAAAAACAGATTAAAAGCCAAAGAGAGATGGTTTGTTATTCTGCGCTTGTTGCCATAAATAATGGTATGCCTCTTCCTTCTATAATTAATCAAATTAATCAGCATGCGGATAATGAAGGATTTATTACTGCACTTGATGATGATTTATATGAACCAAGGCCTAATCAGGTTAATTTAATTAAAGCGATTTTACTTCGTCTTGACATGGAACAGCAAGACGAGAGTGTAATTAAAACTTATACAGGAAGAATAACTATTGAACATATTCTCCCTCAGGCTTTGGTGAATGAATATTGGATTAATCGATTTGAACCACATGAACATGTTTACTGGTTGCATAAAATAGGTAATTTGACTCTTATTAGCGGTACTAAAAATTCAGAAGCGCAGCATTCTGACTTTATTAAGAAAAAATCTATTTATGAAAAATTGAATAGCAAAAGTTCATTTGATCTCACAAAAGATGTATGTAAATCAGCCGAATGGGGATTGTCCGAGCTTAAAATACGGCATGAAAATATGAAGTCTCAATTAAAACAACTTTGGCTAGTATAACCTTAGTGTGAAATTTACACATGCCACGTTACAGGCATGTGTAAATATGAATAATGTGAAATAGCAGAGTTACTTCTTCAATCCCGCAAACGCGGCTCGGATCTCGTCTTCCGGCAGATTAATGCCGATAAATACCAGCGTACTGTGCGGTTGCTCATCGCCCCACGGGCGATCCCAGTCGGCGCTGTACAGACGCTGAACGCCTTGGAACAGCAGGCGGTTCGGCTCGTCTTCAATCCACAGCATGCCTTTGTAGCGCAGCAGCTTCTCGGCGGATTCCAGCAGCAGATTTTCCATTACCCGTGACACGTCACTGATGTTTACCGGGTAATCCAGCTCGACGACGATCGAGGAGATATCGTTTTGCTTATCGGCGATAAAGTGGAAGCGTGGTTTGGCGCTGACCACGTTCTCCTCGAGCATGAAACCGTTGGTATCGAACAGCAGGGAGAGGTCGATATCACCATGCGTGACGGTATAAACCGGGGCGCGGGCGTTGATGCGCGCCAGGCGCTCACGCAGTTTCTCGCTTTCACCCGCCACGTCGGTTTTGGTCAGCAGGATGCGGTCAGCGTAGCCCACCTGCGACTGGGCTATGGTGAACTGGTTCATCTGCTCGTCGGCATGTACCGCATCAACCAGCGCAATCACACCGTCCAACAGGTAGCGTTCGCAAATCACTTCATGGGAGAAAAAGGTCTGAATAATCGGGCCGGGGTCGGCCATGCCGGTGCACTCGATCACCAAACGGTCGAAATGGATGGCGCCTTTGTCGAGGTTGTCGAGCAGATCTAACAGTGCGTCTTCCAGCTCACTGGAGCGGGTACAGCAAATGCAGCCGTTGGTCAGGGTTTTGATCTGCGTGGCGCGGTCGCCAATCAGCTGATCGTCCACCGAGACTTCGCCGAATTCGTTTTCGATAACGGCAATCTTATAGCCGTGCTGCTCGTTGAGAATATGGCGCAGCAGGGTGGTTTTACCCGCGCCAAGAAAACCGGTGAGTAGGGTAACTGCAATCGGGGTCATTCATTTCTCCTTCTAACAGCAACTGCTTCCGCCGCTACCGTAGCGGGCTTCCTGGCGCTCGCGGAAGAATTCTTCGTAGGTCATGTACGGCTTATCGGGATGGTTGGTCTTCATGTGCTCGACGTAGTTGTCGTAGTCCGGAATGCCAATCAGCATCTTTGCCGCCTGACCGAGGTATTTTTTTGCCTGACCTAAAGTACCAAACATAAACAATCCTGATAAGCGAAAAGCCCCGCCGAAGCGGGGCTGAATACGGTTAGTGATGTGAAGAGGTCTTCACGCCGCCTTCCGGCACCGGTACATACGGCGTCTCTTTATCAGAGCGACCGTTGATGGCGCGGGCTTTCTGCCAGGTACGGAACCCGTAGAAAATGATGCTGTACACCACCACCAGGAACAGAATACTCAGGCCTGCGTTGGTGTAGTTGTTGACAACGATGTGGTTCATGTTGGCAATCTGCTGAGCGGTCAGTTCGCCGCCGTTAGCAATCTTCTCTTTGTACTGATTCGCCATGAAGAAGAAGCCTTCCATCTGCGGGTTGGTGCTGAACAGTTTCAGACCCAGCGCCCAGGTGGTGCAGATAAGCAGCCATACAGCCGGAACAACGGTAACCCAGATGTATTTGGTACGCTGCATTTTAACCAGTACCACGGTGCCCAGAACCAGTGCCACGGCAGCCAGCATCTGGTTAGAGATACCGAACAGCGGCCACAGGCTCTTAACGCCGCCCAGCGGGTCAACAACACCTTGATACAGCAGGTAACCCCACAGGCCTACGCAGCCCGCAGTACCGATGATACCCGCAACCAGAGAGTCGGTTTTTTTCAGGAACGGAACGAAGTTCCCCAGTAAATCCTGCAGCATAAAGCGGCCAGAACGGGTACCGGCATCCAGTGCAGTCAGGATGAACAGCGCTTCAAACAGAATACCGAAGTGGTACCAGAAGCCCATATCAGCCATCGGCAGCACTTTGTGGAACACGTGAGCGATACCAACGGCCAGCGTCGGCGCGCCACCTGCGCGGTTCAGAACGGACGGTTCACCGATGTCTTTCGCGGTCTGCAGGATCTGCTCAGGCGAAATGACGAAGCCCCAGGAGCTGACGGTCGCCGCCGCATGTGCGGTTACGTCTTTCAACTGCGCCATAATCAGCGGGGCGTTCTCGCCGCTCATTTCATGCAGGTTCGGCATGGTGATGCCAAGGCCTGCTGGCGGGGTGTTCATTGCGAAGTACAGACCCGGTTCGATAATGGACGCGGCAACCAGCGCCATAATCGCCACGAAGGATTCCATCAGCATGGCGCCGTAACCGATAAAGCGCGCGTCGGTTTCACAGGCCAGCAGCTTCGGTGTGGTACCAGAAGCGATCAGCGCGTGGAAGCCAGAGACCGCACCACACGCGATGGTGATGAACAGGAACGGGAACAGAGCGCCTTTCCACAGCGGGCCAGTACCATCAACGTACTGAGTCATCGCCGGCATTTTCAGTTCCGGGTTGAGGATAACGATCCCCACCGCCAGACCGACGATAACGCCGATTTTCAGGAAGGTAGCCAGATAGTCGCGCGGCGCGAGGATCAGCCATACCGGCAGCAGCGCAGAGATAAACGCGTAGCCGATCAGGGTAAAGGTAATGGTGGTGTCTTTAAAGGTCAGCGCCGGGCCCCAGTACGGGTCGTGAGCAATCACGCCGCCGAAGTAGATAGACGCAACCAGCAGCACAATACCAATCACCGACACTTCGCCCACACGACCCGGTCGCAGGAATCGCATGTAGATCCCCATGAATAGCGCGATAGGTACGGTTGAGCAGACGGTGAACACACCCCACGGGCTTTCAGCCAGCGCTTTCACCACGATCAGCGCCAGTACCGCGAGGATGATGATCATGATTAAGAAGCAGCCGAACAGCGCAATGGTTCCCGGGATCGGGCCCATCTCTTCTTTGATCATCTCACCCAGAGATGCGCCGTTACGGCGTGAAGAGATAAACAGCACCATGAAGTCCTGCACCGCACCGGCCAGCACGACACCCGCCAGCAGCCACAGCGTACCGGGCAGATAGCCCATCTGCGCGGCCAGTACCGGCCCAACCAGCGGACCTGCACCTGCGATAGCGGCAAAGTGGTGGCCAAACAATACGTTACGGTTGGTTGGAACGTAGTTCAGACCGTCATTGTTGATGACCGCCGGCGTGGCACGCGTCGGGTCAAGTTTCATCACCTTTTGGGCGATGTACAGACTGTAGTAACGATAGGCCACCAGATAAACAGAAACTGAGGCGACCACGATCCACAGGGCACTGATGTGCTCACCCCGACGTAATGCCACTACCGAGAGGCAGAATGCACCGATGATTCCGAGAATCACCCAGCGTATGTGCTTGAATATCTTTTTCGTATCCATAGTAAAACCTGGTATCTAATTAATAATTGGCCGAAGCCGCGTGGGTTTGATCTTGTGTTTGAGGAGGTAAATTGACTGCTATGTTGGGGGGATCTTGCCAGAGAAATACGCGCGTAAAGTAAGGTAAATAAGTGAGCGGTTGTATGTCAGCTTAAGCGGTCCCAAGTGTCAGTGAGCGGTAAGTAATGGGGGTGAGTGGGGGAATTTATGTGATTGAGATCACGGCATTATAGCGTTCGCCCATCTACATGCCGTGTTTTCCAACTGATGAAGCATCTCACTGAGATACTTAGATCACGATATAACAGTAAGGCGTTTGTTCGATGTCTTTAAGCAGCACATGTTTCTTACGTGATTTAGTCAGGTAATATTTTTCATCCAGATAATAGTCAATCAGTTCATCGAGGCGCTCTTTGTCTATGCGGGGTGTTACTCCTAACGTCCAGAAGCTTCGTAGCTCTAATTCCGAACGTTTGATTTTTGCGCTTTTAACCAAATCCGCAATCATATTTCTGACGCAGCTTGTCGGATCCTGGTTCTGCTTGAGCTCAAGCGCAATGTAGCTGTCCTGCGTCCAGCCTTTTTTCCGCAATAAGAAATCTGCACGCACAGACAAACGCTGTGGATTTTTCCGCAGATCGCAAGCGAGGGTCTGTTCACGCCACCATTCATGACCTGTCGAAGCCAACAGATTGGCAAATTCTATCTGCATCCACACTTCCCAACCGGAGATGTTGTACTGATCGATGATATTGAGCTTTTGACGAACATCTTCACGTTCAAAAAAGTGGTGTGCGAGAGTGGATAGGTGATCAAAATCGCGATTCAACATAGAAGCATCCTTTTCTTAAAAAACGGGAATCCTACACCTAATGCGCAACAGAACGACAGATTTTTTGCGTAATTTGTCATAGGGAACGGGATTTAATGTGAAAACGATAATTCTGTGGCAATTGCTGACACCATAAAGTTTTCTCTTTCCAGGCCGAAAACCAGAGTATCTGTCTAGCGGAAAGAGAAAACATGTTAAAACGAATGAAGATTGTTACCAGCTTACTGCTGGTATTGGCGCTATTTGGCCTTTTACAGCTCGCCTCCGGCGGCTTGTTTTTTAACTCACTTAAGAATGACAAAGAGAACTTTACCGTTCTGCAAACCATTCGCCAGCAACAGTCTGCGCTGAACGCCACTTGGGTTGAGCTGCTGCAAACGCGTAATACCCTGAACCGGGCGGGTATTCGCTACATGATGGATCAGAGCAATATCGGCAGCGGTGCGACCGTTGCTGAGCTGATGCAGGTAGCCAGCACGGCGCTGAAACTGACGGAAAAAAACTGGGCGATTTACGAGTCGCTCCCGCGCGATCCGCGTCAAAGTGAAGCCGCGTTCCAGGAGATCAACCGCACCTATGATATCTATCACGGCGCGCTAGCGGAGCTGATCCAGTTACTGGGTGACGGGAAGATCAATGCGTTCTTTGATCAACCCACGCAAAGCTATCAGGATGGTTTTGAGAAGACATACATCAACTACATGCAGCAGAACGATCGTCTGTATGACATTGCGGTAGCAGATAACAACAGCTCTTACAGCCAGGCGATGTGGGTACTGGTCTGCGTGCTGATTACCGTACTGGCGGCAATTATTGCGGTCTGGTTCGGCATCAAACTGACTCTTATCTCCCCAATGAACCGTCTGATCGACAGCATTCGTCATATCGCCAGCGGCGACCTGGTGAAGCGTATTGAGGTGGAAGGTTCCAACGAGATTGGCCAACTGGCGGAAAGCCTGCGTCATATGCAGGGTGAGCTGATGAACACCGTAGGTGATGTGCGTAACGGTGCCAACGCGATTTATAGCGGGGCCAGCGAGATTGCGATGGGCAACAACGATCTCTCCTCGCGTACCGAGCAGCAGGCTGCATCTCTGGAAGAAACCGCAGCCAGCATGGAACAGCTGACGGCGACCGTGAAGCAGAACGCCGAAAACGCGCGTCAGGCTAGCCATCTGGCCCTGAGCGCTTCTGAAACCGCGCAGAAAGGCGGCAAAGTGGTGGATAACGTGGTGCAAACCATGCGCGACATCGCTTCCAGTTCGCAGAAAATCGCCGACATTATCAGCGTCATCGACGGCATTGCCTTCCAGACCAACATTCTGGCGCTCAACGCCGCGGTAGAAGCCGCGCGTGCGGGCGAGCAGGGCCGTGGTTTTGCGGTGGTTGCGGGTGAAGTTCGTAACCTGGCCCAGCGTAGTGCGCAGGCCGCGCGCGAGATCAAGAGCCTGATTGAAGACTCGGTCAGCCGTGTGGATGTGGGTTCAACGCTGGTAGAAAGCGCTGGTGAAACCATGGATGAGATCGTCAATGCGGTAACCCGCGTGACCGATATCATGGGTGAAATCGCCTCTGCTTCTGATGAACAGAGCCGCGGTATCGACCAGGTCGGTCTGGCCGTTGCTGAGATGGATCGTGTGACGCAGCAGAACGCCTCGCTGGTGGAAGAATCCGCCGCCGCCGCTGCGGCGCTGGAAGAGCAGGCCAGCCGTCTGACCCAGGCCGTTGCCGTGTTCCGTATTCAGCATGACCAACAGCGCGCGCGTGACGTTGCTGCCGCTAAACCGGTTTCAACGGTCCAGCCGCGAAAAGCTGCGGTAACGGATGCCGGGGATAACTGGGAAACGTTCTAAGTTGGTAATGCCCGATAAGGCGTAGCCGCCCGCGGGCAATTAACGCAGCATCAGGCGCATGGCGCAGCGTAGTTCGTACGTCTGCCCGTGCGCCGCTTCGTCTTCTCTTTTCTGGCGCAGCAGTGCAGGAAGCGCCTCGTCAGCCAGCATTTCAAACCCCAATCGTGCGTACAATGGCGCATTCCACGGCACATCGCGAAAGGTGGTCAGCGTGAGCGATGTATAACCTTTCTCGCGCGCCTGTTCGGCAACATAGCCAATCAATCTGCGACCAATACCTTTTCCCTGCCACTCCAGATGCAGTGAAAGTTCAGCAATAAACAGCGATGACCCCAGCGTTTCGGCAACTAAAAAACCGACCGGATGCTCGTCGACCTGCGCCAGCCAGCTCATGCCAGCGGCGACAAATGCCCGATGCTGGTCAGCCGATATAGTCTGGTCGTCAGCAATCCACGCCAGTTCGGGGATGAGTAAAAAACGTTGCCCCGCAGATCGTTCGATGGCGGGAAGAGCGGCAGTTTCTGCCAGAGTGGTGGAGCGTAAGGTGATGTTCATTTGTCGAGCATAACATGCCCGATAAGCGCGGTGTTATCGGGCATCATGAGGATTAATCTTTACGCGGATCGCTGATGGGTTGGCGCACCAGGAAGATGTAGGCGAGGGCTCCCACCATGGTGACGCAGCCACAAATGATCAGCGCCAGACGGAAAGAGTTGGTGGTATCAACAATAAATCCGGTGACGATTGGTGCAAACGACGCGCAGATAAAGCTGGCAAAGTTCTGGATACTGCCCACGGAGGCGGTCATGCGTGAGGCGACGGCTACGTGGATCAGGCCCCAGCACGAGGTGCCGGCGAAGTGGATACAGAACAGCGCCATACCGATCAGTAAGACGGCGGCCATCGACGTTGTGGCCTGCGGCACGATGAAAGTGAAGGCCGCAGAACAGAACATCCCGGCGATAATACAAATCTTACGGCTCTTAATCGGTGCCATACCGCCTTTCACCAGCCAGTCGGTGACAAAACCGTTAATTAACATGCCGGCTGCGCCAAACAGGAATGGGATCGCTGCCATTAATCCGGTGCTTTTTAAATCCAGGTTGTAGGAGGTTTGCAGGTAGCCTGGCAGCCACGCCAGATATAACCACGCGGTGTAGTTGATGCCGCTAAAGCCCAGCATCATGCCCCACATAGTGCGGTTGCGGAACAGGCTGCGCCATTCGGCAAAGCTCAGCGGATCGCGGCGGGCATTGACGCTACCGGCGTTCAGATATGCTTGTTCAGTAGCGCTCAGCGCAATCTGCTCGCGGTTGCGATACAGCATGTACCAGCCGATGGCGAGGAAAATACCCAGCACGCCGATGGTAATAAACATCCAACGCCAGCCCATCACCAGCATCATGGCAGCCAGAATCGGCGGGCTAATGGCAACACCGATGGTGGAAGCGGCGTTGAATAACCCCATTGGGCGGCCGCGCTCTTTGATGTTAAACCAGTCGTTGATGACCTTTACGCCGCACGGGTTCATGGGCGCCTCACCAATCCCCATCCCGATACGCACGAGAACAAACTGAGTGAAGCTGTGAACCATGCCAGACATCGCCTGAAACAACGACCAGAAGAACATCCCCAGCCCCAGCATAATGCGCGGACCTTTGCGATCCAGCAGCGGGCCGCAGGGCAGCTGTGCAATACCGTAAGCGAGAGAAAACACTGACAGCAGTACGCCGATTTGCGTGGCGCTCAGCCCCAGTTCTTCACGAATCGTTAAGTTGGCGACCGACAGTGAACTGCGGTCGAGATAATTAATCACCGCAGCAAAAAATAATAAAATCATTGCTGTGGTCTGAATACGTTTTATTCGGCTACTGCGTTGCACCATGCCCTCAGGCGGAACGTTAATATCCGCAGATGACGACGTGCCAAACGAAGAACTCGGGTCGAGGGTAATATTATTTTTTTCCACGCCGGACTCCTGAACCTCAATAATTTATTTTCACACAGCCGGGCTGTGCAGTATTGAAAAATACCAGTGATGAATCAATTTGCTCATCACCGCTCACAAAAGTTTTTAATGCAGTCGACTTAGCGTGAGCATAGGCAAGCGGTATTTTTCCGGCGTTTTTATTTTTATAAAATCGTGCTCCCGGTAATGGTTTGCTGTTTTTTATCGGTACTTAATGAGCGGCGCTATGGCTTTGGTTGATGGAGCGAATCATCGATTGTTTGGCTGAATTCAAATGGTTACAGAGCGCCAGGGTGGCATCCAGGTCGCTGCGGCAAATCAGTGCGCTGAGGATGGTCATATGCTCATCAATGGCAATGATATTGCGCTGCTTGAGGTCGCTTTCATCCCACTGATAATGAAAGTGGAAAATCACGGAGATGATTTCAAGTGATTGATTAAAAAATATATTATCTGCTGCGGAGAGGAGTAAAGCATGAAACTCACGGTCTAACTGCGAGAACATACGAAAGCTGCTGCCGATGCTGTCGCGCAGGACCCGGTGACGCTCCAGCAGTGTTTTAGCCTGCAGCCAGCGCGGGTCATCGTCGGGCAGATTGAGAAAATGCTGCAGGGAATGGGTTTCCAGCATCTCTCTGAGTTCAAACAGCTGTTCCGCATAGGCCTGATCGAACTGCTTCATGCTCCAATGGCCGCGTTTTTCGTTTTTGATCAGATTGTAACGTTCGAATTTTAAAAGATATTCTCTCACCACCACCGGGCTGACCCCTGCAGCTCTGGCAAGCTGTAGTTCGGAGAAACTCTCCCCTGCGCGTAGCTGACGCTGGTTGATCATGGTGAAAAAAGCCTGCTCAAAAATCCGGTTTTGCTCAGTCATGGAGGCGGTGGTACAGGCAAAACCGTCGTCATGGTCGGGTTTACGTACGATGACATAGTGGCTGCCGACCTGGGTCAGCACGCCGCACTCGCCTAAGTGGCTCAGCATATGGCGCACGGTGGTGCGGCTGATGTTGTACATCTCCGCCAGCGCGCTTTGCGACGGGAGGGGGGAAGGGATATGACCACGCGCCATATCATCGATTATCTGGTTAATCACATTGTGGCGTAAGTTCTGTGAACGGCTCATGGCTTCTCCTTTTTGCGTATTAAAACCCGATTTAAAACATTTTTATGCGCTGGGATTCACAGATTGTGTTTCTGCTTTCTCCGGCTTTTTTATTTTCGTTGATATCTGAGGCAACAAAAAAACAGGAGAGCAGAATCATGTCTACGATGAATACGTTGATTTGCCAGGAACCTAAAAAATTAGTCTGGAAAGAGCGTGAAATACCTATTCCGGGTGAGGGTGAAGCATTAATAAAAATTAAATCAGTCGGGATTTGCGGTACCGATATTCATGCCTGGGGTGGCAATCAGCCATTTTTCAGCTATCCACGTGTACTGGGTCATGAAATATGTGGGGAAATTGTCGGGCTGGGCAAAAATATACAGAATCTGAAAAATGGTCAGCAGGTGGCGGTTATTCCTTACGTGGCCTGCCAGCAGTGTCCGGCCTGTCTGAGCGGGCGCACTAACTGCTGCGAGAAGATTTCGGTGATTGGCGTGCATCAGGATGGCGGCTTCAGCGAATACCTGTCCGTACCGGTCACCAACCTGTTGGATGCGCAGGGAATTGATCCGCAGGCGGCGGCGCTGATTGAGCCTTATGCCATTAGTGCGCATGCGGTACGCCGGGCGGCGGTGGCTCCGGGTGAGCAGGTGCTGGTGGTCGGTGCCGGTCCGATTGGTCTGGGCGCGGCGGCGATTGCCAAAGCCGATGGCGCACAGGTGGTGGTCGCCGATACCAGTCCGGCTCGCCGGGAGCATGTGGTTTCCCGGTTGGGGCTCCCGGTTATCGATCCGTCTGCTGAAGATTTTGATGCGCAACTGCGTGACCAGTTTGGTGGTTCGCTGGCGCAAAAGGTCATTGATGCCACGGGCAATCAGCATGCGATGAACAACACGGTGAATTTGATTCGCCATGGTGGCAGCATTGTTTTCGTTGGGCTATTCAAAGGCGATTTGCAGTTCTCCGATCCGGAGTTCCACAAAAAAGAGACCACCATGATGGGCAGTCGCAACGCCACACCGGAAGATTTCGCCAAGGTGGGCCGCCTGATGTCGGAAGGCAAACTGACCGCCGACATGATGCTCACGCACCGTTACGCGTTTGCCACACTGGCAGAAATCTACGAACGGGATGTGATTAACAACCGTGAGCTGATTAAAGGCGTGATCACGTTCTGAGAGGGGAAATGCGATGAAGACATTGAATCGACGTGATTTTCCGGGAACCAGTTACCCAACGCGCGTGATCCAGTTTGGTGAAGGGAATTTCCTGCGGGCGTTTGTCGACTGGCAACTGGATATCCTCAACGAGCAAACCTTTTTGAACGCTGGCGTGACCATCGTTCGCCCGATCAATAGCGATTTTCCACCGTCGCTGAATACCCAGGACGGGCTGTATACCACGCTTATTCGCGGGCTAAACGCGCAGGGCGAAGCGGTGAGCGAGGCGCGGCTGATCCGTTCGGTGAATAACGAAATCAATCCGTATCAGGACTTCGCGGCGTATCTGGCGCTGGCCCACAATGCGGATATTCGCTTTGTGTTTTCAAATACCACCGAAGCCGGAATTAGCTATCACGCGGCAGACCGGGTCGATGATGCGCCGCCGGTAAGCTTTCCGGCTAAACTGACGCGTCTGCTGCTGGAACGTTTTAATCATTTTGAGGGCGCAGTGGATAAGGGCTGGGTCATTATCCCGTGCGAGCTTATCGACTATAACGGTGAGGCGCTCAAAACGCTGGTACTGCGGTATGCACAGGAGTGGCAGCTTCCCCCGGCGTTTGCCGACTGGGTGGCGACGGCAAACACCTTCTGTTCCACGCTGGTCGACCGCATTGTCACCGGCTACCCGCGAGAAGAAGCCGCCGCGCTGGAAGCTTCGCTTGGCTATCACGATGCGTTTCTCGATACCGCGGAGCATTTTTACCTGTTTGTGATTCAGGGGCCGCAGTGGCTGGCCGAGGAGCTGAATCTGGCGCAGTGCCCGCTGAACATACGGGTAGTGAGCGATATCAAACCGTACAAAGAGCGTAAGGTCGCCATTCTCAATGGCGCGCATACGGCGTTGGTGCCGGTGGCCTGGCTGTGTGGCCTGGAGACTGTCGGCGAAGCGATGCAGGATGCCGATGTCCGTCACTTTATCGAGCGGGCGATTAGCGAGGAAATTATACCGGTATTGGATCTCCCGGCGGATGAACTGCGTGAATTTGCCGACGCGGTGAGTGGGCGTTTTCAAAACCCCTACATTCGTCACCAGTTGCTTTCCATTGCGCTTAACGGGATGACCAAATTCCGTACCCGAATTTTGCCGCAACTGCTGGCGGGCCAGCAAAATGGGCGCTGGCCCGTGCGGTTAACGTTCGCCCTCGCGGCGCTGCTGGCGTTTTATCGCGCAGAGCGGGAGGGAGAACGCTATCCGATACAGGATGATGAGCAGTGGGTTAGCCTGTATGCCAGTCTGTGGCCGCGAGTTGGCAAAGATTTAACGCTGCGTGAACTGGTGGATACTGTGCTCGGCGATGCGGCGCACTGGGGTGAAGATTTGACGTTGCTGCCCGGGCTTGCCGGGCTGGTGACGGCAAACCTGGAAATGATTCTGGTGCAGGGTATGCGCCAGGCAGTGAAAAGTCTGGAATAAGGTTGCCATGCAGCGCCCGGTGTGGTGTTGGGCGCTGTTTTTTTTTCAGACAATAAATGCGGCTAGCTGTAAGACTGATAAGCGAAGCGCCATCAGCCATTTCATGTTACGAGCCCTGAGCGACCACTTTGATTTCAACCATCCCGATCCCCAGTTTACGCGGCGAGTGGCCGAGAATATTGCCCTCGTTGGTGGCGACCGGATCGGGCGGGACAATCACCAGCGTATCGGCATCCGCCGGGTTATCAAAATGCAAGGTAGTGGTAGTGACATCATGGCCTAACACCAGCGTCTGTTCCTCGTGGCCAACGCGTACGGGAATAGGGCGATTGGCGTTGTCGCCGAAGGCTTTCGCTGTAATGACCAGATCGAATTTCTTCGGCAGCGGGGCCTTGTACTCGATGGTCACCTCTTTGCTGAGCTGCGCATTGGACCAGCGTCCCCAGGATTCGGGGCGTGAAATGCCGCTAAACTGTTTAACCTCTTCCGGCGCGCCCGCCACGTTGAAGACGAAGCTGTCGGCTTTGTAGCGAATGTCGTTATCGACAATTTTCAGCGTATCAACGTTACCTTTGTAGCGCTCCATGTCGATCACCGTGTCTTTAAACACGGTTTTACTTTTCCATTTGGCTTTGTCGACGTACTGCACGATTTGCTGTCCGCCTAACTGGCCTTGCGATACGCACCAGTCGGTGGAGAGCGCCAGCTCCGGGGCCCATAGCTGCGCCATTTTGTAGCAGCGATCAACCCAGACAAAGTTATCTCGCGGCGCGAAATCTGCCAGTTGGAAGCGCAGCGGGGCCGAGTATTCGCTTTCCGGCAGCGGCTCGACGCGTTTGTCCGATACGCGCAGCAGCAACGGCAGGCGGAAATGGCTGCCGGAGAAAGAGATCATGTTTTTGTCCTGGTCGACGGTGAACTCTTTCATCTCTTTCGGGAAATTCCACAGGCGGATGATATCGGGCTTCCACGCCAGCATTTTTTCTTTGATGTTCAGGAACACTTCAGACACGGATTCGCTCGACAAACTGCTGCGGCCAAGACCGATAAAGTTATCGCCACCGAGAATATCCAGTACCGTTGCCCCGTTATCCATCGTGTTACGCTTCACCGCCAGCGTCTCCTGCTGTGGCTGGTCGCCGCGCAGCACGAAGAACAGGTTGTTGCGATCCTGCTTGTTCAGATACTTCCATGCGGTGTTGTTCATCGCCAGATGATCGGAAGAAACCACGATAACGGTATCTTTGAACCACGGTGAGGCTTTGATCTTATTGATAAATTCGGCAATGTTTTCCTGGCTGCAGCTGACCGCGCTGAAGGATTGGTTGGCCTTCCCGTCGATGTCATAACGTTTACGGTTGCAGCTACGTGAGATAAATCCATCTGGATGATGGGTATCCACGGTCAGCGTAAATAGTGAAAAGCGCTGGCCCGAACGTGAAAGCTCTTCGAATTTTTTCCACGCTTCATCCAGCACGGTATCGTCGTAGAAGCCCCAGTCGTTGCGATAGGCCGGGTCCGCAACCACGCTTTTTAACTCTTCCGCACCGTAGAGATGATCAAAACCGTGAGATTTCAGGAACACGTCTTTGCCGGCAAAGCGCAGGTTGGCTCCCTGCACAAAGTAGTTTTGATAGCCGGAGTTTTTCAGGATATCGCCCAGACAGATATTGTTGGGGAAGAAGCTGGAGACCGACGCCGAGGCGTTGCCTTCAAACGGCGCAAACAGCGGAATACCGCACTGGGAGGCGACCATGCCAGCGATGGTGTAATCGGTACCCGGCAGTTGCATGGTATTGCTGAAATCCAGCCCTTCGTTTTTCAACGCACCGAGTTCCGGGGTCAGATCCGGGAACGCGTCATTGTTAAAATAGGTGCGCTCGAGGCTTTCGCCATAGATATAAACCAGATTCAGCTTCGGGTTGGGAATCGTTTTTGACGGCTCTTTATAATAGGTTGGGAAATCCGGATCGCCATCGCGCGACTGCGACTTTACCAGTTCGGTTATCTGGTGAAACGCCGGGCTGGCATCTACGGAGGCCAGCGCCAGCAGCAGGGCCAGCAGACTGTAACCCACATGATGCGGATGATGGCGACGGCGGCGCAGAATCCAGCCGAGAGCGACAAAAACGGTCGTCAGGACCAGCGCAATCCCGACACCAGGTAAGATATATTTTCCAATTCCCGCGCCGGTCAGGCTGTTGGTCAGCGTGTACAGAACCGCGTCATTGATACCGTCGCCGGTGAAATAGTCACTGGCATACAGCGTGATATTCAAGACAATAAAAATCCCCAGCACCGTTAACGTGGCAGCAAACCACCAGGTATTGCGACCCGCTTTCCAGGCGTAAATCAGCACTGAAGCGAGAAACAGAGTGATGGAGATGAGTTCTGACAACGATCGATCCTCAGTAAACCGGGCAAACGCCTGGCAGGCTAATGATTTGGGGAAAGCACAATGTAATAGCGATGTTGCATTGCTGCAATTGTAGTGACATTAAATTACGTTGTTATTCAGAATTGGTTTAGATATGCGTGTTTTTTGCGGGGATTTACTGATTATTTGACGTGTGAATTTTATGGGGAGCAGGTTGATGCCGCGCAGGATATACGCGGCATGTCGTGCGTCAGGAAATGAAGTTCATACCCTGTTTTAACACCAGATCGCAGGCCTTGGTTTTTACCTGCTTCGCCAGCGAGCTGTTGCCAATTGTGTTCAGGTCCAGTTGTTGACCATCTTTGGCGTTGAGCAGCCCCTGAATGCCGTCCATATAGTTGGTGTCTTGTTTCTGCTCCGGAGCACTGAGGCCCAGTTTATCCAGCACCTGGTTTTTGACGTTTTGCGTGTCGGTGACCGAGGCCAGTTTCTGTTTCGCGCAATATTCCAGGATCCCGGCGGCGTTATTCATGCTGCTGGAGGTCAGCGACTGATTGCTGCCATTCAGTAGACTGGTCAGGGAAGAGAGTGACGAGCCGCCCTGCGAGCCGGAGCTTTGTTTGCTCAGTTCGCTGGCCGCGCTGGAGAGCGAATCCTGCCAGGAGGCGGCGAAAACGCTGGTCGAGATGAGCGTGCTGGCGGCAAGCGCACCGCACAGCAGACGTTTGGTTGTTTTCATCATTATATGCAACTCGTGTTATGCCTTTTCAGCGCAGTATAGCGCCGGCAGTCTTAGGAGTGGTCCTAATACGTTAATACTCTTTACCGGTTACCCGACTACGGTAGCTTTCCCAGTTAAAAATCACCCACAGGCTGTTGCCAAGGCGCATACGGTCCATTACCCGCTCGCCCAGCAGTTTGTTCATTTCATCCATATTGCTGTTGGTCAACATACCGGTCGGGCGTTTTGAAGACGAGCGGCGATCGACGATCTGGTTGATGATCACCTTTTCATAGCGGGATTCGGTCTGCACGCCGATTTCGTCGATCACCAGCAAATCGACATTACTGAGATCGTTGAGTAGCTGTTCTTCGCTGGTTTCACGGTTGCTGAAGGTATCTTTCATGGCTGACATAATGTCCGCAACGGTGATAATCAGCACCGATTTGCCGCGCAGCAGCAGTTCGTTGCAGATAGCGGCGGCCAGATGGTTTTTGCCGGTGCCGGGCTTGCCAGAGAAAATAAAGCTGGCGATGTTGCCGTCAAACTCTTCAACGTACTGGCGAGCTTTGCTCAGGGCGTTCATCTGACCTTCGCATTCCACCCGATAGTTATCGAACGAACAGTTCTGATGCAGTGGACGAATACCGGAACGGTTGAATGTGCGCTGCATTTTCATAGCCCGGTTTTCACGGGCCAGCGCTGCGGCGCGAATTTCACCTTGCTCTTTTTGCCATGCCAGCAGCTCCTCACCCGTTTTAAAGGCTGGCTCGACATTAGCCGGCATCATTTTTTGCAGACGTTTCATCAGGTCGCCAACGTTTTTCATCGTTATCCTCTAAAACCCGGTGGAATATGGTTGTCAGGCTCGCTGACACTGTTCACATCGCGCTTCGGCATTCCGCCATTGCTGGCCCGGCCAATCTGGATGCTGCGTGCCAGTTTTTGCTGCCACTGAATATGGTGAAAGACTTTGCCTTCGGCCTGCCAGTAGGCGACAAATGAGGCCAGTTCCTCGGCGGTGACCGGTTCTCTTAACGCCACGCCCCACAGGGCGGCCTGGCGCTGAAAGTCGGCATCGGGCTGCCAGTCAGCGTACATCGCAAATTTCCCCATTGGCACGACAACAGGAGCGGTTTGCGGCTCTTCATAAAATTGTGCATCCAGCGTCACATCGCTTCCCGGGCGTGACAGCTTCTCTTCAAGCGCCAACAACTCGGCCAGTCGTGCAGGCGTCACCGCGTAAAATGCTGGCGCGTTGTTGGCGAATACGGCTACGGCACCGCCCGCAGACCTGGCCAGCACCGTATGGTGATCGTGTAGTAAGGCGTCAATGCTAGTGACGTCCGGCGTCAAAATTTTGCTGGGCATAATGTTTCTCAATACTGAACAACAACCGAGAAGGGGACTGCTTTTATAGTAACACAGAGAAGAAGGAGAGCAGCAGATGAGGGGGCGATTCCCCTCTCTGCGAGGAGCTAACAAAGCGTGCCGCTAAACACGCGGGCGTTTGCGATACAGCCATAATCCCGGTACGGATAGCCCGATAGAGAGCGCTCCGACAATCGATGAGGCTTTCAGGAAATTGGTCAACAGCGTGATCATCAGCGCTTCGCTGTAGCCAAAATGGCCGATTTTTACCGCCGAGATCATGGCGGTATAGGCCGAGATCCCAGGGAACATGGGGATTACTGCCGCAACGGTGAAGACTTTCGGGTGCGCCAGATACCAGCGTGACCACTGGATCCCAATGCAGCCCACCAGTAGCGACGCCATAAAAGTTGACCATTCGATATTAAATCCAGCGCTCATCATCACCATTCGTGAACCGTGGCCGAGTGCGCCGAGTAACGCGCACCAGGGGAGCGCCCGATGTGGTACGTTAAATACCATGGCAAAACCAAGCGCCGGAATCGCCGACAGGATCATGTCCTGCATTAGCGCCAAAATGAAATCGATCACGCCCATCCGCGCAGCCCCCATAAGGTCATCGACATGACTACGCCAATGCAGGTCGCCAGCGTCAGCAGACTGGCAATAGCCCAGCGAGCGAGCCCAGTATTAATGTGTCCCTTAAACATATCCGCGACGGAGTTGATCAACGGAAAACCCGGAACCAACAGCAGCACGCTGGCGGCCATGGCGATGGTTGGAGTGTGGTTAAACGTCGGCAACGTCAGCAGCAGACCAGAAATCGAGGTTGCCACAAACGCAGTAATGCAGAAGTTGATTTGCGGGTGCAAATGCCGGGACGCCAGAATCTGGCGAATATACATTGCCACCATACTGGCGAAAAAGGTGATCACCGCGCCATCCCATCCGCCATTATTGAGTTTACAAAAGCAGGCGCAGGACAAGCCGACCATAAAGGCGACCAACCATCTTGGATAGCGCAGCGGTTTAATCTGGCTAAAGCGTTTCTCAACGCCTTTAACATCCAGCAGTTTGTGTTCCGCCAGAATAACGATGTGCTGCACCTCCGTCACGACGTGCATGTTAATTCCGCGATCCTGATTTTTTCGCGTTGAAGTCAGGCACTGCCCGTCTTTAATGGTGGTCAGGACGATGGCGTTAGAGGAGATAGCGCTTTCTACGCTATCCATGCCAAGCGCCAGCCCGAGGCGGGTGGATAGCTCGTCAACCAGCGCACTTTCTGCCCCATGCTGAAGTAAAAAAAGACCGCATTGAATACATAACCGTGTAACCGTTCGCTGTGACGACTGCTCTGTTTGCATGACTCGCTCTGACTGAAAAGGATCTCTTTGCGTGGCGGATGTCTTCTTTTTATCATGAAGCATGATCCTGTTGGCTCTGGCTAAGATCAATCTTTGCGTCGAAAAAAGATGCAGATCGTACGTCTGATGCGTTTGCACACCTCACTTGCTTATCAATAAAGACAGCGCTTATGAAAATGTAATGTTATTTATCAGGATGGAAAATACGTAAGCAACGCTAACGATCTATTGTAGTTCTTTTAATTGTACAAAGAGTGTATTCATGAGTAATTATTGGCATGATGGTTCAATAGTTTGATGCTACTGGGATTGTAGCGGTATAACTTTGTTTATAAATAAAAGCCAAGGATAAACAATTCACCTCGTCTATTGTTTAGGGTTTCCTGTTAATTAATACTTTTAATTTATCAGGGGATTTTTAATAAGTGCGAATACGGACTGGTGAGTGTGGAGGAGATATGTTGCCAGGACGCTGCAAAAACGCAATTATTATTAGTAAATTACCGATCGTACAAACCGGACTTAAAGGTGTAATGCAGGGGCAGTTCGCTGATTATGAACTTACCTACTGCCGCACCGTCGAAGAATTGACGTTGCTGCAGCTGCGTTGTGCCGATTTGGTGATTGCTGATTTATCCGGAGACTGTAATCATCCACGTTCAGTCTGCGAACAGTATTATTCTTTATTATCTCAATACCGCGATATTCACTGGGTATTTCTCGTTTCTCGTGTTTTTTATCCGCTGGCCATTGAATTGCTGATGTGTCCTGTCAGTTCGCTGTTATCTGATGCCGAGACGATTGAAAGTTTGGTGAATGTTATTCACGCAGGAAATAGCCGTGCCGAGAGAATTAGCAAGTCGCTGCTCTCTCCGCCCGTGATGCCAGAATTAGCAGACCATAGCGCCCGCTCAATTGTACTTACCCTCTCGGAGAGGAAAGTGCTGAGACTCCTGGGAAAAGGTTGGGGAATTAATCAGATTGCGACATTGCTGAAGAAAAGCAATAAAACGATCAGCGCCCAAAAGAACAGCGCTATGCGTCGCTTGTCGATACATAGCAATGCAGAAATGTACGCCTGGATAAACAGTTCTCAAGGATCGCGAGAATTGAATTTACCTTCAGTTTATGGAGAAACCACGGAATGGAAAGCCGAAGCATCAAAAGAAACGTTGCGCTGGTAGAGAAGTGCGCGATGAGTAGCGTCGGTATTAAGAGCCTGTTTAATACCATGCCGGATAACCAATACGAACTACATATCTTTTCGAGCCAGCCTGCATTTAGTCAGGTTATGTTAAAAACGTCGTTTTCGGCGGTTATTTTCTCCCTCTCTGCAATCAGAACCGATCGCAGGGCCGGGTTAGCTTATCTGACGGAACTGGCTGTAAATTTTCCGCGTATTCGCCGGGTGGTGATTGCTGATGATGACGCTGAAGCGCGATTAATCGGCTCTTTGTCACCGTTGCCGTTAGATGGCGTTGTGAGCAAATCTTCTTCATTAACGGTACTGCAGGACGCGTTATTTACGGTATTGAACGGCCCCAACCGGGGAACCGAAGGTTCTAAAAACCATTGGTATATCAATCAAAGCCGTATGCTCAGTCCAACAGAACGAGAAATACTGCGCTTTATGTCGAATGGCTATTCAATGCCGCAGATCGCTGCTCAGTTAGAGCGGAATATTAAAACCATTCGGGCACATAAATTTAATGTGATGTCCAAGCTGGGCGTGAGCTCAGATGCCGGACTGCTGGATGCTGCAGATATCCTGCTGTACCTGCGTGCAGGTGAACCTGCACCTTTTCTACAGGCGGCTTCTTAGCGGGTAATGTTAGATCGTTTCGTTCCGGGTTTCGTTATCGGTACGGAACGTGAATCATCCCTGACACACATCCACCCAGGTGGCGGAAGTCAGCTCAGCCATCCTTTCTGGCGTGATACGAACGGCGCTGTGGATGGCGCCTGCGGCGGGAAGCACTTCAGCGTAATGCTTCAACGAAACATCGCAGTACACCGAAATCGGCGTTTCCAGTCCGAAAGGGCAAACGCCGCCAACGGGATGGCCCGTCGCGTTCACTACTTCATCGCTACTCAACATACGGGCTTTGGCACCGAAAGTGCTCTTTAGCTTTTTGTTATCCAGTCGGGCATCACCTTTGGCGACGACCAGAATAATGTCGTTCTTGACCTTCAGCGAAAGCGTTTTCGCGATCTGGCCTGGTTCGACGTTATGGGCTTTCGCTGCCAGATCGACGGTAGCTGTGCTCTGATCTAATTCGATAATCTCAATATCTGGTGCATATTGCGCTAAAAATTGGCGTACTGATTGCAAACTCATTCTTCTCTCCAAATCGCCTACAGGCAGCTCCATCCAGCAGAAAACCGCATGGCGTAATTTGTCATAGGGGCAAGCTCGCTGTAAATATTTTAATGTAACAACATGGCAACATTGGCAGTTTTTCGATCGTCTTCACAATCAAAGAAACCGGTTACAGTAACCGGTTGCAGAATGCTCAAATGGGGATTAATACTGAAGTTGTCACTTCCTCTGTATTACATAATAAGAGCCATCTATGAAACTGAACTCAAAATGCAGTAGCGCTGGCGTTCCTCCTGGCACGGTTGCGAAAAGCAGTAAGGGGCTTTACGTGGTGGTGTTGATACCAGCACGGTTGCAGGGTTTTGCACAACGGGAGAACGGCTATGTCAACTAATCATGCTGTGTTTAATGTGATTTTCCGCTTCGTTGAAAATTACGTCAGCCCTGTTGCCGGGCGCATCTCTTCACAACGTCATGTGATGGCTATCCGTGATGGGTTTATTTCGGCGATGCCCTTTATGATTGTAGGCTCGTTTCTGCTGGTTTTCGCCTATCCACCTTTCTCTCCGGATACCACCTGGGGGTTTGCACGTGCGTGGCTGGATATGGCGAAACAGTTTGAAGGCCAAATCCTCACACCGTTTGATATGACGATGGGGATCATGTCAGTCTACATATGTGCGGCTATCGCTTATAACCTGGGCAAGCACTATGTGAAGTCGCATCAGCTAGATCCCTTCATGTGCGCGATGCTATCGATCATGGCTTTTTTGCTGATTGCTGCACCGAAAACCAAAGGCACTATGCCGGTTGATAGCCTGGGCGGTACGGGGATTTTCACTGCCATCCTGGTGGCTATTTACTGCGTTGAAATGATGCGCTTCCTGAAGGCGCACAACATCGGCATTCGTTTACCCGATCAGGTGCCGCCGATGATCAAAAACTCCTTCGATCTGCTGATCCCTGTGCTGGTGGTGGTACTGACCCTGTACCCGCTGAGTCTGGTGATTCAGTCGCAGTTTGACATGCTGATCCCGCAGGCCATCATGGCCATCTTTAAACCACTGGTGTCTGCAGCGGATTCTCTGCCAGCGATACTGCTGGCGGTGCTGATCGGCCATCTGCTGTGGTTTGCGGGTATTCATGGCGCGGCAATTGTGTCGGGAATGCTGCAAATGTTCTGGCTCACCAATCTCGGGATGAACCAGTTGGCGCTGGCGCAGGGCGCGCCTTTACCGCATATCTTTATGGAAGCGTTCTGGACGTTCTTTATTGTGGTTGGAGGTTCCGGCGCGACGATGGGGCTGGTGATTTGCTATCTGCGTAGCCGCTCGGCCCATCTGCGATCGATCGGGCGTTTGAGCGTTGTCCCGAGCATTTTTAATATTAACGAACCGGTGATTTTCGGTACGCCGATTGTCATGAACCCAGTGTTCTTTATTCCCTTCCTGCTGGCCCCTATGGTGAACGCAGTGCTGGCCTGGGCGGCGATGAAGCTGGATTTAATTGGGCGGGTGATTTCAGTGGTTCCCTGGACGGCCCCGGCACCGGTTGGCGCGGCATGGGCGTTAGGCTGGGATTATCGTGCGGCCATTCTGGTTGTCCTGCTGGCACTGGTGTCTGCCGTCATCTACTTCCCATTCTTTAAGGTTTACGAAAAGCAGCTATTAGCGCAGGAAAAAGAAGAAGCACTGCGTATAGAAGAAGAAAATCAGCAGGTTGCATAACTGACGGGCGAGGGGCTACGGCTCCTCGCTTACTTCAGCGTGCAGTCACCGCATTGCTGGACATCGGGCAGGCGATAGCGCTGGCAGCAGGTTCTGCGCACTAACAGTCCCTCGCGCGGAACAACGGTACGCCACAGGGGATTATCCTGACCGCAGGAGAGTTGCTTATCAAAAAAACAGGTCTGGCGCAGTGTGGTCAGCAGTTCTTCACCTAATAAGGGCTTCATTTCCGTTAAATACCAGTGAATTAAATATCCGGTGTTGCTCCAGATAAGCTTCGCATTGATCTCGCCTGTCGCTTCCAGCGCCTGCACAACCGGCGTCAGCGCCGAGAGAATCAGTGTTTCCATGCGTTGCTGAGGAGACTGGGCCGTGACCTGGTGATCCTGATGCACGTCGATCCAGAAGCAGGCAGCACGGCCTGTTTCGTGGAATTCTACGTGCATGTGTTCAGGAGAGACGTCGATGGCCTCTTTTTGCGTCAGCAGGGCCACCATGAGCGGAGGCATCATCAGGCCGATATACCACTGCGCCCAGAGAGAAATCAGCGGCTTATTTTCGCGTGGCAGCGTGGGCTGATTGCGATAAATATGGTCTGAATAGACAGCCAGCAATGAACTTAGCGTCGTTGATTGCGTCCATTCATGTAGCGTCATCGCACCTGGCACGGGCGTTTCGTCAAGACGAATGAAGTCCAGCAGGTGCTCACGGGTGTTGGCTATCGTTGCGCGTACGGCAGCAGCCAGCGAGGGCATCTTTGCAGGCAGAGGGCTACGCCAGATGACATCTTCAACGATCGGTGCGGAACGATAAGCCATGTCGATATAAGGATGTTAATCTTAATGATAATGATTGCTAATCCTATAATTGACATTGAGCGATGGCAAGATCTTTGTCGCCATCCCGGGCCACACCGCACAGATAGCTCAGGCAGAAGGGCAGTTTACCCGCAGGTCATCGCTGACCAGCGTACTGTTGCGCCCAAGGCTCTTGGCCTCATAAAGGGCTTTATCCGCTCGGGCAACAGCGGCATCAATATCCTGCTCGACCAGAGGCGCAATACCAATACTCACGGTTACGTTGGTTGCCACGCTCTCGTTAAACATGTGAGGAATTTTAAGGTCGTACACCTTCTGGCGAATACGTTCGGCGGCAGCCTGGGCCTGCTGGGGATCGACCGCGGTCAGCAAAACCATAAACTCTTCCCCACCAAAGCGCGCCACCACGTCCCGGGAGCGCACGGAGTCACGAATCGCGGCAGAGACGCGGATCAGCGCCTGATCTCCCATCATATGACCGTAGTGATCGTTATAGGCTTTGAAATGGTCGATATCCAGTAGCAAGACGTAGTGCTTCGCGTTGCTCAAGGCCAACAGCGTATCGAGTCGGTGTTGCAACCCCCGGCGATTGTACAAACCGGTTAGCGGGTCGAGCATGCTGAGCCCGTTCAGGGTTTCCCGTTCCTCCAGCAGTTTGTACATCAGCTGCTGGGCGAAGCCATCGTAGCGCTTTTGTATCACATGCTGGATGGCGATCCCGGCCATGGGCAGCGCCATAAAATAGATAATTCGCAAACCATGCTCGCTGCCATTCAGCCATAAACAGACGGCGACGGAAGGCAATGAGTGAAGCGTAAACGCGATGATATTATTGGCAAAAGCGATAGATCCAATAAACAGCACGCTGAGAAGCGCGATTAATAGAAAATAATAATCATTATGACCCAGTGCGTTATATTTCAGGAAAATATGTAATGCCCATAGCAAACCAAAAACGGTTGAAATAAAAGGAAGATTAATTCTTTTATCCACATATTTCCTATGCCATGCCAGCAACAATGTACTCATCACGAGAATCAGCAATGCCGGTACTGACAACGCTTTGACGGCAAACAGGGGAAAAAAAAGCGTAAACAGTGCGGAGGCTGCGTTGAGCAGCAGAAACAATCGTAAAGAGAGTTGGTATTTTTTGGTGCGCAGAGCTCGCCAGGATTGTACTGTCATAGGTAAATATTGTTAGTTATCTGCAATGTACGAAGGTGTGTTGGTAAATAAAACAAATAACGAACGGGGTATCATTCGCAGAGGTTTTTATTGTTTTTAGTTGAAAAGCTAACCGGCGAGCAATTTATCACCTTAAATTATTCATGTCATCAATCGTTAAGTAAAACTCATATAATTGATAGTGCCTCCCAGCTGACAAATGAGAAAATTTATCATATGATATTGGTTATCATTATCAATGTCATAGGTGGTACCATGTTGCAACGTACGCTGGGCAGTGGATGGGGGGTTCTGCTGCCGGGAATACTGATTGCCGGGATGGCATTTAGCGACCTGTCGGTCTACGTATGGAAGGCGATGATTGTATTAGGATTACTGTTGACTTCACTCATGCTGTACCACAAGCGTTTGCGGCATTTTGTCCTGTTGCCTTCATGTGCGGCGCTGATCGGCGGCATTGTTCTGGTGATGATGAACGGGAATCAGGGATGAACAAAACAGGGAAGAAAATCGAGAGGGAAATAAGATAATTGGTGCGAGGGGGGGGACTCGAACCCCCACATCCTAAGGACACTAACACCTGAAGCTAGCGCGTCTACCAATTCCGCCACCTTCGCACAGTCATCTTATTTTTTGATATCGCCTCGTTGGTGCGAGGGGGGGGACTCGAACCCCCACATCCTAAGGACACTAACACCTGAAGCTAGCGCGTCTACCAATTCCGCCACCTTCGCCCAGTGCGAGCAATATCAACGTGGATTATGGTGCGAGGGGGGGGACTTGAACCCCCACGTCCGAAAGGACACTAACACCTGAAGCTAGCGCGTCTACCAATTCCGCCACCTTCGCATACCATCGACACTCAAAAAAGTATCGTTACCACGGAGGCGCATTCTAGTGATTTTCAACTTTTCGTCAATAGTTAATTGCCCTGGACGCGCTTAATTGATGTAAAAATGGGCGCTAGACGCAGGCCGTGTAAACGAAGTACCACCCCGCATTTAGCAAACCCTGCCGGATGGCGGTGCAGGCACCTTATCCGGCATGGGATGGCCGTTCTACTTCTTCGCCTGACGCGTCATGATGGTGCGATAGACCTTGAAGCGACCGGTCTGCGCGATAACTTCGTGGAAGCCAAACACTTCATCCAGTACCTTCGGATAAGGCAGGAAGGCGTTCGCCACGATACGCAGTTCACCGCCGCTGTTGAGGTGGCGCACTGCACCACGAATCAGCGTTTGCGCGGCATCGAGGCTGGTCTGCATCCCGTCGTGGAACGGTGGGTTGGAGATGATCATATCAAAGCGACCCGTCACGTCAGAAAAGACGTTACTGGCGATTACGTCTCCTTCAATACCGTTGGCAGCAAGCGTTGCGCGGCTGGCTTCAACGGCGGCGGCACTAACATCGCACAGGGTTAAGCGCACTTTTGGCGAGTGGCTGGCTAAGGCGACGGAGAGTACACCTGCACCGCAGCCGACATCCAAAACTTTGCCTTTGGTGTGCGGCGTCAGCGTGGAGAGCAGCAGTTGGCTGCCAACATCGAGGCCGTCACGGCTGAATACGCCCGGCAGCGTTTTGATGGTCAGATTTTCGGTCTGGTATTCATCCCAGTATTTTTCTGCATCAAAGACCGGCTGTTTTTCCAGACGACCATGGTACAGGCCACAGCGACGCGCGCTGTCGACTTTGTTCAGCGGCGCGTATTCGGCCAGCATCTGCTCTGCGCTACGAACGCCGCTGCGGTTCTCACCAACAACAAAAATATCGGTGCCCACCGGTAACAGCGACAGAATGTTCATCAACTGGAACTGGGCTTCCGGCTTATTCTTCGGCCAGTAGTAGATTAGCGTATCACTATCGGCAACGTCATCGGCTTGGGCAACGAGGCTAAAGCGAACGTTGTCGCCCATCTGGCGGTTAAGCACCTGCCAGTGGTGAAGCTGCTGAGTGTGCGCACGGCTGGCGGCGCATTCAAAATGGGCAGGCAGGTCATCCTGCAAATCACCGGCAAACAGAATACGGCTTTGTTCGAAATCATCACTGTGGCGCAGCAAGACTTCACTTGCCGGGGTAAAAGCAGACATGGAGTGCTCCTTAAATTGTACAGCGGGGGATTATAGTTGTTTGATGGCACGGATTCGACAAATTTGCTATATTTGCGCCCCTGATAGACAGGAGTGTTTCGCTATGACATCCCGACGAGACTGGCAGTTACAGCAATTGGGCATTACGCAGTGGTCATTGCGTCGTCCCGGCGCACTGCAGGGCGAGATCGCGATTTCAATTCCTGCGCACGTCCGTTTGGTGATGGTTGCTGCACAATTACCCGCACTAACTGAACCGTTGATGAGCGATATTTTACGCGCATTAACCGTCAGCCCGGATCAGGTTTTACAACTGACGCCTGACCGCGTCGCCATGCTGCCGCAGGGCAGTCGCTGTAATAGCTGGCGGCTGGGAACCGAAGAGCCGCTGCTGCTGGAGGGCGCTCAGGTCGAGAGTCCTGCGTTTAATGAATTACGGGAAAACCCCGCGGCCCGCGCCGCGTTATGGCAACAAATCTGCGCATATGAACACGATTTCTTCCCTCGAACCGACTGATTTACCTGCAGCATTTCAGATTGAAAAACGCGCTCACGCTTTTCCGTGGAGTGAAAAAACATTTGCCAGCAACCAGGGCGATCGCTACCTCAATTTTCAGTTGAGGGTTGACGACGTAATGGCCGCCTTTGCGATTACACAGGTCGTGCTGGATGAAGCTACGCTGTTCAATATTGCCGTCGATCCTGACTTTCAGCGCCGGGGCCTGGGGCGTGAGCTACTGGAATACCTGATCGATGAGCTGGAAAAGCGTGGCATTTTGACACTGTGGCTTGAAGTGCGCGCCTCAAATGCTGCCGCTATCGCGCTGTACGAAAGCCTGGGCTTTAACGAGGCGACAATCCGGCGCAATTACTATCCGACGGCCGATGGTCATGAAGACGCCATTATAATGGCATTGCCAATCAGCATGTAAGACAAGGTGTAATGATGAAGAAGTGGGACTGGATTTTCTTTGATGCCGACGAAACGCTGTTTACGTTTGACTCGTTTACCGGCTTACAGCGGATGTTTCTCGACTATAGCATTACCTTTACCGCTGAAGATTTTCAGGACTACCAGGCCGTAAATAAACCGCTGTGGGTGGATTATCAAAACGGTGCGATTACCTCATTACAACTCCAGCACGCTCGTTTTCAGAGCTGGGCTGAACGCCTGAAGGTTGAGCCAGGCCAGCTTAATGACGCCTTTATCAATGCGATGGCGGAGATTTGCTCGCCGTTGCCAGGGGCGGTTTCTCTGCTCAATGCGATTCGTGATAAAACAAAAATCGGTATTATTACTAACGGCTTTACGGCGTTGCAGCAAATCCGCCTTGAGCGGACGGGGCTGCGCGACTATTTTGACCTGCTGGTGATTTCTGAGCAGGTTGGCGTGGCAAAACCCGATCCCCGTATTTTTGACCATGCGCTGGAGCAGGCGGGCAATCCTGAGCGTTCCCGCGTACTGATGGTGGGCGACACCGCAGAGTCCGATATTCTTGGCGGCATTAACGCCGGGCTATCCACCTGCTGGCTAAATACGCACCACCGCGAGCAGCCTGCGGGCATTCAGCCGACCTGGACCGTAGCGTCATTAAGTGAACTGGAGCGGCTCCTGTGTAAACACTGATTGCCTCCCCCCCGTTGATGGGTAAAATAGCCGCAATTTTTCGTATTCAACTTGCACGGCCTGTTGCCGTGCTTACCTAAGAAGATTTGACTATGACGTTGTCTCCTTATTTGCAAGAGGTGGCCAAACGCCGCACTTTTGCCATTATTTCTCACCCGGATGCCGGTAAAACGACAATTACTGAAAAGGTACTGTTATTCGGACAGGCGATTCAGACCGCCGGTACGGTAAAAGGCCGAGGCTCCAGCCAGCATGCGAAATCTGACTGGATGGAAATGGAAAAACAGCGTGGTATCTCCATTACCACCTCTGTGATGCAGTTTCCATATCATGACTGCCTGGTAAACCTGCTGGACACCCCAGGGCACGAAGACTTCTCTGAAGATACATACCGTACTCTGACGGCGGTGGACTGCTGCCTGATGGTCATCGACGCCGCAAAAGGTGTTGAAGACCGGACCCGTAAGCTGATGGAAGTTACCCGTCTGCGTGATACCCCGATCCTGACCTTTATGAACAAACTCGACCGTGACATCCGCGATCCGATGGAGCTGCTGGATGAAGTCGAGAATGAACTGAAAATCGGCTGTGCGCCGATCACCTGGCCGATTGGCTGCGGTAAGTTGTTCAAAGGCGTCTATCACCTATATAAAGACGAAACTTACCTGTACCAGACGGGTAAAGGCCACACCATTCAGGAAGTGCGCATTGTTAAAGGTCTGAACAACCCGGAACTCGATGCCGCCGTGGGGGAAGACCTGGCGCAGCAGCTGCGTGACGAACTGGAGCTGGTGCAGGGCGCGTCTAACGAGTTCGACCATGAGCTGTTCCTCGCGGGCGAAATCACCCCGGTATTCTTCGGTACCGCGCTCGGTAACTTCGGCGTTGATCATATGCTGGATGGCTTAGTGGAGTGGGCGCCTGCGCCGATGCCGCGTAAAACCGACACCCGTGTCGTTGAAGCCTCAGAAGAGAAGTTCACCGGCTTTGTGTTTAAAATTCAGGCCAACATGGACCCGAAACACCGTGACCGCGTGGCGTTTATGCGCGTGGTGTCCGGCAAGTACGAGAAAGGTATGAAAATGCGCCAGGTGCGCATTGGTAAAGACGTGGTTATCTCCGATGCGCTGACTTTTATGGCCGGTGACCGTTCTCACGTGGAAGAAGCGTATCCGGGCGATATTCTGGGTCTGCACAACCACGGCACTATCCAGATTGGCGATACCTTTACCCAAGGCGAAATGATGAAGTTCACCGGTATTCCGAACTTCGCGCCGGAGCTGTTCCGTCGTATTCGTCTGAAGGATCCGTTGAAGCAGAAACAGCTGCTGAAAGGGCTGGTTCAGCTGTCCGAAGAGGGCGCAGTGCAGGTTTTCCGTCCGATCGCTAATAACGATCTGATCGTGGGCGCTGTTGGTGTGCTGCAGTTCGACGTGGTGGTTTCACGACTGAAGAGCGAATACAACGTTGAAGCGATTTATGAGTCGGTCAACGTAGCGACAGCACGCTGGGTAGAGTGTTCTGACGTGAAGAAATTCGAAGAATTCAAGCGTAAAAACGAAATTCAGCTGGCGCTGGATGGCGGCGATAACCTCACCTATATCGCGCCGACCATGGTTAACCTGAATCTCACCCAGGAACGTTACCCTGACGTTCAGTTCCGCAAAACGCGCGAACACTAATCGACCTTCAGGGCACGGTATCCGCCGTGCCCTACAACTTTTCCTGTCTTTTAAATCCCTTGCGGAATGTTCTTAAAAGCTCTCGTTTTTCTTTTGTTTGCACGTTTTTTAGTCAATCTGGACTGCGATCACGAAATCCTGAACTATATTTAACAATGTGATGACATAAATGTCGGCGTTAAATGCTTTTTAGGCTGCCTGTTGCAGCTTCTATTGCTGATATTTATTCCATTTACAAGATTAGTTGCTGGCTCAAGCCGTTTTACGGCAGAGCGCAGCTTTTAGCAAACATACAGGAATACATCGATGACAATGACAGGACTTAAGATTTCTAAAACGCTGCTGGCCGTGATGCTGACCTCCGCTGTTGCAACGGGTTCTGCTTATGCAGAAAACTCCACGACGGATAAAACGCAATCCGGCGTCGAAAGTGCGGGGCAGAAAGTCGATAGCTCCATGAACAAAGTCGGTAATTTCATGGATGACAGCACCATCACTGCGAAAGTAAAAGCCGCGCTGGTGGATCACGATAGCATTAAGAGCACCGACATTTCCGTTAAAACCGACCAGAAGGTGGTGACGCTAAGCGGGTTTGTTGAAAGCCAGGCACAGGCCGAAGAGGCAGTTAAAGTCGCCAAAGGCGTTGAGGGTGTGACCTCTGTTAGCGACAAACTGCACGTACGTGATAGCAAAGACACTTCTGTAAAAGGCTATGCGGGCGATACGGCAATCACCAGTGAGGTAAAAGCCAAGCTGCTGGCCGATGATATTGTCCCTTCCCGCAAAGTGAAAGTTGAAACCACCGATGGCGTGGTACAGCTTTCAGGAACCGTTGAATCACAGGCTCAAAGCGATCGTGCTGAGAGCATCGCCAAAGCGATTGATGGCGTGAAAAGCGTCAAAAACGATCTTAAAACTCACTAATTAGACTTAATTCGTCCTCCCGACGTTTGTCGGGAGGCGTGTTGTGCACCACACTGAAAATATCGCCGATGGGCAGCCTGAGTGCTCATATCAAGCGGTGACATTAACTATGGTAAAGGAGAAGCGCATGTTTCGATGGGGCATCATATTTCTGGTTATCGCGTTAATTGCCGCTGCACTGGGTTTTGGTGGACTGGCGGGTACCGCTGCTGGCGCAGCGAAAATTGTTTTTGTGGTGGGGATCATTCTGTTTCTGGTCAGCCTGTTTACAGGTCGTAAACGGCCCTAGCGACATCCCCTTTATTCTTCAAGTTAAAGGTGCGCTGGCTACGCGTGCTCGCCCGTATCACTTACCAGAGTAAGCAGATCGGGATTTACGCCCTTGCCGCCTTCTTGTGACTCGAATTATTTTGGGGATTAACCGTAAAGATAACTTGCTACTAAGCCAGTCCACCGGACTGGCTTTTACGGTTTTAGCATCAGGCAATTTGCGTTACTTTGTTGTTCTATTACAAAAACAACAGGAAGGCAGAGGTGGGGCAGAGAATACCCGTCACGCTCGGCAATATTGCGCCGTTATCGTTACGTCCGTTTCAACCAGGCAGTATGGCGCTGGTGTGTGAGGGCGGCGGACAAAGAGGCATCTTCACCGCTGGCGTACTGGATGAATTCATGCGCGCGCAGTTCAATCCTTTTGATCTCTTCTACGGGACCTCCGCTGGTGCGCAAAACCTTTCAGCCTATCTTTGTAACCAGCCGGGTTACGGTCGTAAAGTCATCATGCGTTACACTACCCGACGTGAATTTTTTGACCCGGTGCGCTTTGTGCGCGGGGGAAACTTAATCGATCTCGATTGGCTGGTGGATTCGACCGCGTCCCAGATGCCGCTGGCGATGGATAACGCCGAGCGCCTGTTTGCCGCAGGGAAATCGTTTTATATGTGCGCCTGTCGGGGCGATGACTACACGCCAGGCTATTTTTCGCCGAACCGGCAAAACTGGCTCGATCTTATTCGTGCCTCCAGCGCGATTCCCGGGTTCTACCGCGCAGGGGTTGCGCTGGATGGTGTGAATTATCTCGATGGGGGAGTCAGCGACGCCATTCCCGTGCAGGAAGCGGCGAAGCAGGGGGCAAAAACGCTGGTGGTTATCCGCACCGTGCCTTCGCAAATGTATTACACCCCGCAGTGGTTCAAGCGTATGGAACGCTGGCTGGGCGAAAGCAGCCTGCAACCGCTGCTGAATCTGGTCCAGCACCATGAAGCCAGCTATCGCGCGATTCAGAGTTTTATTGAGAAACCGCCGGGTAAGCTGCGTATCTTTGAGATCTACCCGCCCAAACCGCTCCATAGCATGGCATTAGGAAGCCGTATTCCGGCGCTGCGGGAAGATTACAAGACCGGACGCCTGTGTGGTCGTTACTTCCTGGCAACCGTCGGCAAGCTGCTGGCGAAAAATACGCCGTTGCCTCGTCAGACGCCGAAGATTGTGGTGCCGGGACCGGTCGTGGTTCCTCCCGCGCCGGTGGCTAACGACGCTCACGCCCCCGTGGTGACCAATGCGCCTCAGGCTAACGACACGACGTTTAATAACGAGGATTTGGCGTGAGTTATCGTTTTATTGATACGCATTGTCACTTTGATTTTCCGCCGTTTACGGGCGATGAATCTGCCAGTATTCAGGGCGCGGCTGACGTCGGCGTGCAAAGCATTATCGTTCCGGCCACCCAGGCGGCAAATTTTTCCCGTGTACTGGCGTTAGCGGAAAATTACCCTCCATTGTTTGCCGCCCTGGGGCTGCATCCCATTGTTATTGAGCAACATAGCGATGACTGCCTGGAGCAGTTGCAGCAGGCGCTGGATAAGCGTCCGCAAAAGCTGGTGGCGGTAGGTGAGATTGGGCTGGATCTTTATCGGGACGATCCGCAATTCGACAAGCAAGAGCGGCTGCTGGAAGCGCAGCTTAAGCTGGCGAAGCGTTACGAGCTGCCGGTGATCCTGCATTCGCGGCGCACTCATGACAAGCTGGCGATGCACCTGAAACGCCATGCTTTACCGCGAACCGGCGTGGTGCATGGATTTTCCGGGAGCGTGCAGCAGGCCGAACGTTTTGTGCAACTGGGCTACAAAATTGGCGTGGGCGGCACCATTACCTATCCGCGCGCCAGTAAAACCCGCGAGGTAATGGCGCAACTGCCGCTGGACTCACTGCTGCTGGAAACTGACGCGCCGGATATGCCGCTCAACGGCTTTCAGGGACAGCCGAATCGCCCGGAGCAGGTGGTCAGAGTCTTTGATGTCCTCTGCGAGCTGCGCCCGGAACCTGCGGATGTTATCGCTGATGCGCTGTATCGCAATACGACGGCGTTATTTGATTTTTAATTGCCGGACGATGGATACGTCGCATCCGGCAATTACAGGTACAGCGCCGGGAAGATCAAATTATCCACTCCGCGCTCGCGCAATCCTTGCGCCAGTTGCTCCACATCCTCAGGCGTGGCGCTCGGCCAGTCCTTCGCTTCGCCGTACACCCCGTGCGCATGAAAGGCATTTAGCCGCACCGGTACATCACCTGAACGTTTGATAAACGCCGCCAGTGCATCGATATGCTGTAGATAATCCACGTGGCCAGGAATAACCAGCAGGCGCAGTTCCGCAAGTTTTCCCTGCCCGGACAAAAAGGTAATGCTTTGTTTAATCAGCGTGTTATCGCGGCCTGTCAACTGTCGATGACACGCGCTATCCCAGGCTTTTAAATCGAGCATTACGCCGTCGCATACCGGCAGTAGTTTTTGCCAGCCGGTTTCGCTCAGCATGCCGTTGCTGTCTACCATGCAGGTCAGGTGTTGCAGCTGCGGATCGGTTTTGATCGCGTTAAACAGCGCCACGATAAACGGCAACTGGGTGGTCGCTTCGCCGCCGCTGACCGTAATTCCTTCAATAAACAGCACCGCCTTGCGAATATGCTGCAGCACTTCATCAACGCTCAGGGTTTGCGCCATCGGCGTGGCCTGCTGTGGGCACATGTGCAGGCAGGTATCGCACTGCTGACATACGTCGTATTGCCATCTCACTTTCCCCGCACTCAGGCTCAGCGCTTCATGCGGGCAATGCAGGATACATTCCCCGCAGTCGTTGCAGCGTCCCATCGTCCACGGATTGTGGCAATTTTTACAGCGCAGGTTACATCCTTGCAGAAACAGAGCCAGGCGACTGCCCGGCCCGTCGACGCAGGAGAAAGGAATGATCTTACTTACTGAAGCGCATCTGCTGTTCATGGCTAATCACGCGAGGTTGTCGTTCCAGAATGCGCGTATTGCGCGCGGCTTCTTCGCCCAGCCAGGTGGTGTTGGTGCGTGAACCTTCGGCGCGATATTTTTCCAGATCCGACAGGCGTACCATATAGCCGGTGACGCGGACCAGATCGTTACCACTCACGTTGGCGGTAAACTCACGCATCCCAGCTTTAAACGCCCCGAGGCACAATTGCACCAACGCCTGAGGATTGCGCTTGATGGTTTCATCCAGCGTGAGAATGTCGCTGATCCCCGCGTGATAATACGCATGATGCGGCGCGACGGTTTGCAGGTGAGTGATCGGATCCGGCTCATCGCCATAGGGCAGACGCGCGCCCGGCGTGGTGCCGATGTCTGAACTGATCCCTGACTGTGCGTGCAGCATTGCGCGCTGCTTCCAGCCAAATTTCACCGGGGTACTTTCTACAAACTCCGCCAGTTGGGCGCTGATGCGATACCCTAGCTGATTGGCGACCTCATCTTTTCCGTAGCGAGCATTCTGCCCCGCCTTATCGCACAGCAGATTCACCGCCTCCGCCAGGCCATACATGCCGAACATAGGGACAAAACGTTCGGGATCAATCAACCCTTCCTGCACCAGGAAGCTATTCTCAAAGAAATGTGATTTTTCATAGAGGAATTCACATCGTGAATCAATGATGGCGATTTGCTGCTGGCAATAGTGCGGTAGGGTGCGCGTAAAGAAGTCATCGACAGAGGTGCTGCGCTCTGCGATGGCTTTCAGATTGAGCCTGACCAGCGTGCTTCCACCCCCGGCGAGCGGCAATGAGTTGTAACAGCTGACGACGCCATACTGACCTTTTGTGAAAATTTTATCATTTTCGGGGCCGTTGGAAATGTGCGGCTTACTGCACTCGCAGATATTTTGCGCCACGTTGAGCAGCAGGTCGTCAGGTGTAATTTGCGGATCATAAATGAACGTCAGATTAGGCGAAACCTGCTTTAACTCTGCGTCTGCGCGTAAAATTGCACGAGTGACAGGCGTATCTGCGGGGCCGATATTGGCATGCATAAATGCGTCTGGCAGGGTTCTGTCGAGATAACGCCAGAAACGTTTTATTCGAATATCGATCTCATCTTGTGTTAGAATTCTAACATACGGTTGCAACAGAACGTCGAGCTGGCCGAGATAGACCGGCATCGAGGTGACTGACGGAACGTGGTGATACAGGATGGTGAGTAAGGATAACGCGTCATCAAGATCCCTGGCTCCTTCCAGTTCCAGCCATGAGGAACCGTTGGCCAGAAAACGCGCGTAGTCGGGTAAAACATAGCGCGGTTTGAACGGGGCATGACCTTCATACATATCGCAGATCACCCCGTCATCCAGCGCCTGGCGAGCCTCAGCAGGTAGTTGCGGGTAAGGCAGCGCGTTTTCAGCCTCCAGCGCCAGGAAGTGGCGTTTCTGCTCAGGGCTGAGCACCGGACTGGTCACGATTTGTTGGCAACGCTGTTGCAGCGCGAGTTCGCTTGAAGTGGGCATCGTTGATTCCTTTTTATCCCGAAGGTGTAACGCCATTGTAGAAAGCAACGCCGCCACAACCTTTGATCCGGATGCGCCTGATGCCACCGCATCCCTTCTTGAAAGGTGATTTATTTGAAGTAGATCTCATTTGAGTAATGCAAATCTGTATGTGGTTTTCATTAACTGTGATGTATATCGAAGTGTAATAGCGAGTGGATGTTAGAATACTAACAAACTCGCAAGGTGAAATTTTATACGGCGATGCCGTTGGAGAATGTTATGACCGATTTAACAGCAAGCAGCCTGCGTGCACTGAAACTGATGGATCTGACCACTCTGAATGACGACGACACCAATGAAAAAGTGATCGCGCTGTGTCATCAGGCGAAGACTCCGGTAGGCAACACTGCCGCTATTTGCATCTATCCGCGTTTCATCCCTATCGCGCGTAAAACGCTGAAAGAGCAAGGCACTCCGGACATCCGTATTGCAACCGTGACCAACTTCCCGCACGGCAACGACGACATCGAGATTGCGCTGGCTGAAACCCGCGCGGCGATTGCCTACGGCGCGGATGAAGTTGACGTGGTGTTCCCTTACCGTGCCCTGATCGCCGGTAACGAGCAGGTTGGTTTTGATCTGGTTAAAGCATGTAAAGATGCGTGTGCGGCGGCAAACGTGCTGCTGAAAGTGATCATCGAAACCGGTGAGCTGAAAGAAGAGAGTCTTATCCGTAAAGCGTCTGAAATCTCCATCAAAGCGGGTGCTGATTTCATCAAAACCTCTACCGGTAAAGTGCCGGTAAATGCGACGCCGGAAAGCGCACGCATCATGATGGAAGTGATCCGCGACATGGGCGTTTCTAAAACTGTAGGTTTCAAACCGGCAGGCGGCGTGCGTACCGCAGAAGATGCACAGCAGTTCCTGGCGATTGCCGACGAACTGTTTGGCGCTGACTGGGCCGATTCCCGTCACTATCGTTTTGGGGCATCCAGCCTGCTGGCGAGCCTGCTGAAAGCGCTGGGTCACGGCGACGGTAAGAGCGCAAGCAGCTACTAATTACTCGTCATACTTCAAGCCGCAGGTGCGTTAGCTGCACTCCCTCACCCCAGTCACTTACTGTAGTAAGCGCCTGGGGATGAGCTTCCTTGCCGCTTCCTGCGACTCGAATTGTTTAGAGTAATCATTCATTGCAGTGGGTTTTCCGCTGCATTTAACCTGATTTATCGGGGGTTACCATGTTTCTCGCACAAGAAATTATTCGTAAAAAACGTGATGGTCATGCGCTGAGCGATGAAGAGATTCGTTTCTTTATCAATGGGATTCGCGACAACACCATCTCTGAAGGGCAAATCGCCGCCCTGGCGATGACCATTTTCTTCCACGATATGACAATGCCTGAGCGTGTTTCGCTGACCATGGCAATGCGTGATTCAGGAACCGTGCTGGACTGGAAAAGCCTGCAACTGAACGGCCCGATTGTGGATAAACACTCTACCGGCGGCGTGGGTGACGTAACCTCACTGATGTTAGGCCCGATGGTCGCTGCATGCGGCGGCTATATTCCGATGATCTCCGGGCGTGGTCTGGGGCATACCGGCGGTACGCTCGATAAACTGGAAGCCATCCCAGGGTTTGACATCTTCCCGGACGACGCGCGTTTCCGTGAAATTATTAAAGACGTGGGTGTGGCGATTATTGGGCAAACCAGCTCGCTCGCACCGGCGGATAAACGTTTTTATGCCACCCGCGATATTACCGCGACGGTGGATTCCATCCCGCTGATTACCGGCTCTATCCTGGCGAAAAAGCTGGCGGAAGGGCTGGATGCGCTGGTGATGGATGTGAAAGTAGGCAGCGGCGCCTTTATGCCGACCTATGAGCGTTCTGAAGCGCTTGCCGAAGCGATTGTCGGCGTGGCGAACGGGGCGGGTGTACGTACCACCGCGCTGTTAACCGATATGAACCAGGTACTGGCATCCAGCGCAGGTAACGCGGTAGAAGTCCGCGAAGCGGTGCAGTTCCTGACAGGTGAATACCGCAATCCACGTCTGTTAGACGTCACGATGGCGCTGTGCGTGGAAATGCTGATCTCCGGCAATCTGGCGAAAGACGATGCCGAAGCCCGTGCGAAATTGCAGGCGGTGCTGGATAACGGCAAAGCGGCAGAGATTTTTGGTCGCATGGTTGCAGCGCAGAAAGGCCCGACCGATTTCGTCGAAAATTATGCGAAGTACCTGCCGACGGCAATGCTCAGCAAAGCGGTATATGCTGATACCGAAGGTTTTGTCAGCGCTATGGATACCCGTGCGCTGGGAATGGCGGTTGTTTCCATGGGCGGCGGTCGTCGTCAGGCTTCGGACACCATTGATTACAGCGTTGGCTTTAGCGACATGGCGCGTCTGGGCGACAGCGTAGACGGACAGCGTCCGCTGGCGGTGATCCACGCCAAAGACGAAGCCAGCTGGCAGGAAGCGGCGAAAGCGGTCAAAGCGGCAATTAGCCTTGACGATAAAGCGCCAGAAATTACACCGACAGTCTATCGTCGTATTACCGAATAACTGTATACTGATCTGATCGCTTTTTTGCGGCGCAGATGTTGGAGAACAAGATGAAACGTGCATTTATTATGGTGCTGGACTCCTTTGGTATTGGTGCGACTGAAGATGCGGATCGCTTTGGCGACGTAGGCTCAGACACTATGGGACACATTGCAGAAGCCTGTGCGAAAGGCGAAGCTGACAAGGGTCGCAAAGGTCCACTGAATCTGCCTAACCTGACCCGTCTGGGCCTGGTGAAAGCTCACGAAGGTTCTACCGGTAAAATTGCTGCTGGTATGGACGGTAACGCGGAAGTGATTGGTGCCTACGCCTGGGCGCATGAACTCTCTTCCGGGAAAGACACGCCGTCTGGCCACTGGGAAATCGCGGGTGTTCCGGTTCTGTTTGACTGGGGTTATTTCTCCGATCATGACAACAGCTTCCCGCAGGAACTGCTGGATAAACTGGTCAAACGTGCCAACCTGCCGGGCTACCTCGGCAACTGCCACTCTTCCGGTACCGTGATCTTGGATCAACTGGGTGAAGAGCATATGAAAACCGGCAAGCCGATTTTCTATACTTCCGCAGACTCCGTGTTCCAGATTGCCTGTCACGAAGAGACTTTTGGCCTGGATAAACTCTACGAACTGTGTGAAATCGCTCGTGAAGAACTGACCGAAGGTGGTTACAACATCGGTCGTGTTATCGCGCGTCCGTTTATCGGTGATAAAGCGGGTAATTTCCAGCGCACCGGTAACCGTCACGATCTGGCCGTTGAGCCGCCAGCACCGACTGTGCTGCAGAAACTGGTCGACGAGAAAGACGGTCACGTGGTTTCCGTCGGTAAAATCGCGGATATCTACGCTAACTGTGGCATCACCAAAAAAGTGAAAGCTACCGGCCTGGACGCGCTGTTCGACGCCACCATCAAAGAGATGAAAGAAGCGGGTGATAAGACCATCGTCTTCACTAACTTCGTTGATTTCGACTCTTCCTGGGGACATCGTCGCGATATCGCTGGTTACGCTGCAGGTCTGGAACTGTTCGACCGCCGTTTGCCTGAACTGATGGAACTGGTGGGTGAAGATGACATTCTGATCCTGACCGCTGACCACGGCTGTGACCCGAGCTGGACCGGCACTGACCACACTCGTGAGCACATTCCGGTGCTGGTTTACGGCCCGAAAGTGAAACCAGGCTCTTTAGGTCACCGTGAAACTTTCGCGGATATTGGCCAGACGCTGGCGAGCTACTTTGGTACATCGCCGATGGACTACGGTAAAAACATGCTGTGATACCCGTTGTCTTTCGCGCTGTAGATGCGTTGACTTCATTCGCTCACCCCGGTCACATAGGTAATCTATGCTCCCGGGGGTTCCGAATTCGTCGCCTTCCTACAACGCGAAATCCTTAGGGTATTTGAATTCGTTTCGTCGGTTGGGTAAGGCATTGCTACCCCCCCGACAAAAACAATAAATCAAAAGGGAACTGAAGATGGCAACTCCACATATTAATGCAGAAATGGGTGATTTCGCTGACGTCGTATTGATGCCGGGCGACCCGCTGCGCGCAAAGCATATTGCTGAAACTTTCCTCGAAGATGTTCGTGAAGTGAACAACGTTCGCGGCATGTTAGGTTTCACCGGTACTTACAAAGGCCGTAAGATCTCCGTTATGGGTCACGGGATGGGTATCCCGTCCTGCTCTATCTACACCAAAGAGCTGATCACCGATTTTGGCGTGAAGAAAATCATTCGCGTAGGCTCCTGCGGCGCTGTGCGTATGGACGTTAAACTGCGTGACGTGGTTATCGGTATGGGCGCCTGCACCGACTCCAAAGTAAACCGTATCCGTTTTAAAGATCATGACTTCGCAGCTATCGCTGACTTCGACATGGTGCGTAATGCAGTTGATGCGGCAAAAGCGCTGGGCGTAGACGCGCGCGTGGGCAACCTGTTCTCCGCTGACCTGTTCTACTCTCCGGACGGCGAAATGTTCGACGTAATGGAAAAATACGGCGTGCTGGGCGTGGAAATGGAAGCGGCGGGTATCTACGGCGTTGCGGCTGAGTTTGGTGCGAAAGCGCTGACCATCTGCACCGTGTCCGACCATATCCGTACTCACGAGCAGACCACTGCCGCTGAACGTCAGACGACCTTCAACGACATGATCAAAATCGCACTGGAATCCGTTCTGCTGGGCGATAAAGAGTAAGTGTTGTGATGCCCGGTAGCGCTGCGCTTACCGGGCTACAATCGATGTATGCCGGACCGCCATCCGGCATTTTCAGGCCAGCGTTTAGCTCACCGCACTGGCAATCCACGCTGACAGCTCGCGTAACTCTTTCTCCTGCTGTGGGAAATCAACCAGCAGCGCTTCGCACTCCTGTTGCAGCATATCCGCACGGTACAAACACCCCTGCAGACGACCCGCCAGCGCTTCTAACGGCGCGGGATTGAGGCTGTCGGTAAAGACCTGCGTACGGGTGATATGACCTTTTTCCACGTCGAAATGCAGCTCAACGCCGCCCCAGGTGAAACGCTCGTCCAGAAGATGCGAGAATGCAGGCGCCTGACCAAAATTCCACTCCCAACTGCTCTGACGGGCAAAGGTTTCGGCAAAGTTCGGCAGATCCGGGGTTTTGTCCGGCGAGATAATTTCCGCTTCGACACGTTCGCCGTAGTGGGCAAAAAAGGCTTCCGTGATGGCCTGACAGACCTGTTGATGGGTGATGCCCGGCAACAGCTCCGTTAGATTCGCTACGCGTGAGCGAACCGAGGTGATGCCTTTGGCGGCGAGTTTCTTTTTATCCGGATTGAGATAGTTTTCCAGGCGGCTGAGATCGGCGTTCAACAACAGCGTGCCGTGGTGGAATCCGCGGTCTTTCGTTTCCCGATAAGCAGAGCCGGAAACTTTGCGATCGCCGTCTGGCGTTTTCACGACCAGATCGTTACGCCCGGAGGCGTCGGCGTCTACGCCCAGCGCGTTCAGGGCATGGAGGACAATAGCGGTAGAGATGGTTTTGTCGTACTCCGGTTTACCGGCCATAAAGGTAAAGCAGGTATTGCCTAAGTCATGGAACACCGCGCCGCCGCCGCTGCTGCGACGGGCGAGCCGCACGTTGTCTTCCTCCATACGGCGGGTATTACACTCTTTCCACGGGTTTTGCGCCCGGCCAATCACCACCGTATCGGCGTTACGCCACAAGAACAGGACGCGCTGCGTGGCGGGCATCTGGCGAAAAATGCACTCTTCGACCGCGAGGTTAAACCACGGATCGTAAGAGTCTGAGATAAGCAGGCGTAGTGTCGTCATGGTCGATTTCCTTTCTGTTATTACTCTTTCTTCTCGTTATCTTCTTCCTGTACCGGTTTGTTGGCGGTCAGCAGGAAAGGGGATTGCTGCCAGCGGGTGCGCTTGCCTTGCAATAAGGTACGGGTGAGCACCACGCCAATTGCCAGTGACAGAAGCAGCATTAGGCGTAAGATGTTGGTGGTGTTATCCACCTGCTTGGCTTCGGTGGCGAGCGTGTGGGTATCCAGCGTCAGGCGTAGATAGCCCAGTGGACCATTTCTTCCCTGAATGGGCTCGACAATCTGCTGGTTAAAATAGCCCCCGGCTTTTTTGCCGTCCAACGCCAGTCGGTCACGAACGTTGACGCTCTCACCGGTGCGTGTAATCAGGTCTCCCTGTTCATCGTAGACCCCCGCATCCAGAATACGGCTACTTTCCGTGAGCTGCGAGAGTACCGCTTTAATGCGCTTTTCATCCGGCGTTTCGGTACGCATCAGCGGGGCGACGTTCAAGGAGACCTGGCGAGCCAGCGTGCGCGCCAGCTCTTCGAGCTGCGGATTACGCTGCTGTTGGTGGCTTTGACTAAACCAGGACGCGCCCTGCATCAGAGCAACGAGCAGCGCAAGGCAGGACAATACAATCACTGCACGATGAAGTCGGAATTTCAGTTTTGTGCGAGCCATATTCCACCTGCTGAAAATTTGAGACTTAATGTTGCCAGAAGCGCTGGTTACAGGGTAGCCTCATGCGTTATTTTCCCCTGATGATTCCGACCCGAACGATTTTACAGGAGCTTTAATGCCTAACATTACCTGGTGCGATCTACCTGAAGATGTTTCTCTGTGGCCAGGTCTGCCTCTCTCTTTAAGCGGTGATGAAGTCATGCCGCTGGATTACCACGCGGGCCGCAGTGGCTGGCTGCTGTACGGTCGTGGGCTGGATAAACAACGGTTAACGCAATACCAGAGCAAACTGGGTGCGGCGATGGTGATCGTGGCGGCGTGGTGCGTTGAGGATTATCAGGTGATTCGTCTGGCGGGCTCGTTAACGCCGCGTGCGGCAAAACTGGCGCATGATGCCAAGCTGGATGTTGCGCCACTGGGTAAAATTCCGCATTTGCGCACGCCGGGTTTGCTGGTGATGGACATGGATTCAACGGCTATCCAGATCGAGTGTATTGATGAAATTGCCAAACTGGCGGGAACCGGCGAAATGGTTGCCGAAGTCACCGAACGCGCGATGCGCGGCGAGCTGGACTTTACCGCCAGCTTGCGCAGCCGCGTGGCGACGTTGAAGGGCGCTGATGCCAATATTTTGCACCAGGTGCGCGAAACGCTACCACTGATGCCTGGCCTGACTCAGCTGGTGTTAAAACTGGAAACGCTCGGCTGGAAAGTGGCAATTGCCTCCGGCGGTTTTACCTTCTTTGCCGATTATCTGCGTAACAAACTACGTCTGACGGCGGCTGTGGCAAACGAGCTGGAGATCATGGATGGTAAATTCACCGGCAACGTGATCGGCGATATCGTCGATGCCCAGTACAAAGCCAACACCCTGACCCGCCTGGCGCAGGAGTATGAGATCCCGATGGCGCAGACGGTGGCGATCGGCGATGGCGCCAACGATCTGCCGATGATCAAAACGGCTGGACTGGGTATAGCGTATCATGCCAAACCCAAAGTGAATGAAAAGACGGAGATTACGATCCGTCACGCTGACCTGATGGGCGTGTTCTGCATTCTCTCTGGCAGCATGAACCAGAAATGATTTAATTGCCTGATGGCAAAGTGACCGTAGGCCGGATAAGCGCCCACGCTGTCCGGTAAACGCGCTAACGAAAGAGGTAAAACGTGGCCAAAGCTCCAAAACGCGCCTTTGTTTGTAACGAATGCGGGGCCGATTACCCGCGCTGGCAAGGGCAATGCAGCGCCTGTCAGGCCTGGAACACCATTACCGAGGTACGCCTTGCTGCGTCACCAACGGTGGCGCGTAACGAGCGGCTCAGTGGCTATGCCGGGAATGCGGGCATCGCAAAAGTGCAGAAGCTGTCTGATATCAGCCTTGAAGAGTTGCCGCGTTTTTCCACCGGATTTAAAGAGTTTGACCGCGTGCTGGGCGGCGGTGTGGTGCCAGGCAGCGCCATCCTGATTGGCGGTAACCCCGGCGCAGGGAAATCAACGCTGCTGCTGCAAACGCTGTGCAAGCTCGCTGAGCAGATGAAAACCCTGTACGTCACCGGCGAAGAGTCTTTGCAACAGGTGGCGATGCGCGCGCATCGACTCGGTCTGCCGACGGCGAATCTGAACATGCTGTCGGAAACCAGTATCGAACAAATTTGCCTGATTGCCGAAGAAGAACAGCCGAGGCTGATGGTTATCGACTCCATTCAGGTGATGCACATGGCGGATATTCAGTCTTCGCCGGGCAGCGTGGCACAGGTGCGCGAAACCGCGGCTTACCTGACCCGCTTTGCCAAAACGCGAGGCGTGGCGATTGTCATGGTCGGCCACGTCACCAAAGACGGCTCGCTGGCCGGTCCAAAGGTGCTGGAGCACTGTATTGACTGCTCGGTTCTGCTCGACGGCGACGCCGATTCCCGTTTCCGTACTCTGCGTAGCCATAAAAATCGCTTTGGCGCGGTGAATGAGTTGGGCGTCTTTGCCATGACCGAACAGGGGCTGCGCGAAGTTAGCAACCCTTCCGCTATCTTCTTAAGCCGTGGCGATGAAGTCACCTCCGGCAGTTCGGTGATGGTGGTCTGGGAAGGTACGCGCCCGTTGCTGGTGGAGATTCAGGCGCTGGTCGACCATTCGATGATGGCGAATCCGCGTCGTGTGGCGGTCGGTCTGGAGCAGAACCGTCTGGCGATTCTGCTGGCCGTGCTGCATCGTCACGGCGGCTTGCAGATGGCGGATCAGGACGTGTTCGTCAACGTGGTCGGCGGTGTGAAGGTTACCGAAACCAGCGCCGATCTGGCACTGCTACTGGCAATGGTTTCCAGCCTGCGCGACCGACCGCTGCCGCAGGACTTAGTGGTCTTTGGCGAAGTGGGACTGGCGGGCGAAATCCGTCCGGTACCCAGCGGCCAGGAGCGTATTTCCGAAGCGGCGAAGCACGGCTTTCGTCGGGCGATTGTTCCTGCCGCCAACGTGCCGAAAAAAGTGCCGGAAGGGATGCAGGTCTTTGGCGTTAAGAAGCTTACGGATGCTTTAAGCGTGTTTGACGACCTATAATAAAATACCCGCCGTCTTTCCGGCGGTATTGGGTATTACGTTTATTTTTACAGCAGGAGGCTCTTGTGTCATTTGATTATCTGAAAACTGCCATTAAGCAAAAGGGCTGTACCCTGCAACAGGTGGCAGATGCCAGTGGCATGACCAAGGGATATTTAAGTCAACTGCTGAATGCCAAAATTAAAAGCCCCAGCGCGCAAAAGCTGGAGGCGTTGCACCGGTTTCTCGGGCTGGAGTTTCCGCGCCAGCAGAAGAATATCGGTGTGGTATTCGGTAAGTTTTATCCGCTGCATACCGGCCATATCTATCTTATCCAGCGCGCGTGTAGTCAGGTCGATGAACTGCATATCATCATGGGGTATGACGACACGCGCGATCGCAGCCTGTTTGAAGACAGTGCTATGTCGCAACAGCCCACGGTGCCCGATCGTCTACGCTGGCTGCTGCAAACCTTTAAGTATCAGAAAAATATCCGTATTCATGCCTTCAACGAAGAGGGTATGGAGCCGTATCCACACGGTTGGGATGTGTGGAGCAACGGGATCAAAACGTTTATGCAGGAGAAAGGGATCCAGCCTAACTGGATTTACACCTCTGAAGAGTCAGATGCCCCGCAGTATCTGGAACATCTGGGGATCGAAACCGTGCTGGTGGATCCCAAACGAACGTTTATGAACATCAGCGGCGGGCAAATCCGTGAGAACCCGTTTCGCTACTGGGAGTATATTCCTACAGAAGTGAAGCCGTTTTTCGTGCGCACTGTGGCGATCCTCGGCGGAGAGTCGAGCGGAAAATCGACGCTGGTGAACAAGCTCGCCAATATCTTTAACACTACCAGTGCGTGGGAATATGGGCGTGATTACGTCTTCTCCCATTTGGGCGGTGATGAGATGGCGTTGCAGTATTCCGACTACGATAAAATCGCCCTGGGACAAGCCCAATACATTGATTTTGCTGTCAAGTATGCCAATAAAGTGGCGTTTATCGACACCGATTTCGTTACCACTCAGGCCTTCTGCAAAAAGTATGAAGGGCGTGAACACCCGTTTGTGCAGGCCCTGATTGACGAGTATCGCTTTGACCTGGTGATCCTGCTGGAGAACAATACTCCATGGGTGGCGGATGGCTTACGCAGTCTCGGCAGTTCGGTTGACAGAAAAGCGTTTCAGTCGCTGCTGGTCGAGATGCTGCAGGAAAACAATATCAATTTTGTGCACGTTCAGGAACCCGACTATGACGGTCGATTTCTGCGCTGCGTGGAGTTGGTGAAAGAGTTGATGGGCGAGCAGAGATAGCGTAAATGCCGGATGGCGTTGCGCTTATCCGGCCTACAAGTCGCACTAACCTCGTAGGCCGGATGAGGCGTAACGCCGCCATCCGGCGCTTAACGGTAATTACTTAGAAATACGCTTGTACTTAATACGCTTCGGCTCCAGCGCATCTGCGCCCAGCGTGCGTTTCTTGTACTCTTCGTATTCGGTAAAGTTACCTTCGAAGAACTCAACCTTACCTTCATCCTGGTAATCCAGGATGTGGGTCGCGATACGGTCGAGGAACCAACGGTCGTGCGAGATGACCATCGCGCAGCCCGGGAACTCCAGCAGGGCGTTTTCCAGCGCGCGCAGGGTTTCGATATCCAGGTCGTTGGTTGGTTCATCAAGCAGCAGCATGTTGCCGCCAACCTGCAGCAGCTTCGCCAGGTGCAGACGACCGCGCTCACCGCCGGAGAGTTCGCCTACGCGTTTACCCTGATCAACACCTTTAAAGTTGAAGCGGCCTACGTAGGCGCGGCTTGGCATCTCGGTGTTGCCGATCTTCATGATATCCAGCCCGCCGGAAACTTCTTCCCACACGGTTTTGCTGTTGTCCATGGCGTCACGGAACTGGTCAACGGAAGCCAGCTTGACGGTTTCACCCAGTGTGATGGTGCCGCTGTCTGGCTGTTCCTGACCGGACATCATACGGAACAGGGTAGATTTACCCGCGCCGTTCGGACCGATGATGCCGACGATAGCGCCTTTCGGTACGGAGAAGCTCAGGTCGTCAATCAGAACGCGATCGCCGTAGGATTTACGCAGATTGGTGACTTCAACGACTTTATCACCCAGACGTGCTCCAGGTGGGATAAACAGTTCGTTGGTTTCGTTACGCTTCTGGTATTCGGTGTTGTTCAGCTCTTCAAAACGTGCCAGACGGGCTTTACCCTTAGACTGACGGCCTTTAGCGCCCTGACGCACCCACTCCAGCTCTTTCTCAATGGATTTACGGCGAGCCGCTTCCTGAGACGCTTCCTGCGCCAGACGCTGATCTTTCTGCTCCAGCCAAGAGGAGTAGTTGCCTTCCCATGGAATACCTTCGCCGCGGTCAAGCTCCAGAATCCAGCCCGCAACGTTGTCGAGGAAGTAACGGTCGTGGGTAATCGCCACCACGGTGCCTTCGAAGTCGTGCAGGAAGCGTTCCAGCCACGCAACGGATTCGGCGTCCAGGTGGTTAGTCGGTTCGTCGAGCAGCAGCATGTCTGGTTTTTCCAGCAGCAGGCGGCACAGCGCGACGCGGCGGCGTTCACCACCAGAGAGGTTCTCAATTTTAGCGTCCCAGTCCGGCAGACGCAGGGCGTCAGCGGCACGCTCAAGCTGCACGTTCAGGTTATGACCGTCGTGCGCCTGAATGATCTCTTCAAACTTGCCCTGTTGCGCAGCGAGTTTATCGAAGTCGGCGTCCGGCTCGGCGTACTTTGCGTACACTTCATCCAGACCTTTCAGCGCGTTAACCACTTCGGCAACCGCTTCTTCCACGGATTCACGAACGGTATGTTCCGGGTTCAGTTTCGGTTCCTGCGGCAGGTAACCGATTTTAATGCCAGGCTGTGGGCGAGCTTCACCTTCGATATCGGTATCAATGCCGGCCATGATGCGCAGCAGGGTCGATTTACCCGCGCCGTTCAGACCAAGAACACCGATTTTGGCGCCAGGGAAGAAGCTCAGTGAGATGTTTTTAAGAATATGACGTTTCGGCGGAACGACTTTGCCGACACGATGCATGGTATAAACAAATTGGGCCACGTTGGACTCGCCTCTTTATTTATCCCGTCATACTTCAAGCTACAGATGCGTTGGCTGTGAGTTACTCGGCTCATCCATGAGCCTCGCCCTTGCGGGCCGCTGCTCCGCAGCGTTCAAATCTGTTCCTGACAGATTTGTCGTTCCCCCCAGTCACGCACTATGTACGCTCAGGGGATTTACTCCCTCGCCGCCTTGCTGCAACTTGAATTATTCAGGGCTAATTATTGGTAAATAGTTATCAAAGGCGAAGTGTAGCCTTTTTCATTGCCCAATCCCAGCCAGCAGATCTCACTCGCAACAAAAGTAAAAAAGTGTCCGTGACGTGGCGCATTCTGCAATGTCTGGTTAGCATGAACTAATTAAGCGGCATGATGCTGCACAGACGTAACATGAGAAGAGGAAGAGCTTGTGGACAAAGCCAATCAATTTACCTGGCGCCTGCTGGCGGCCAGCGTATGTCTGCTGACGGTCAGTCAAGTGGCGCGAGCCGATTCCCTGGATGAGCAGCGCAGTCGCTATGCGCAAATTAAACAGGCCTGGGATAACCGACAGATGGATGTCGTAGAGCAGATGATGCCCGGCCTGAAGAATTATCCTCTGTATCCTTATCTGGAATATCGTCAGATTACTGACGATCTGATGAATCAGCCCACCATTACCGTTACCAATTTTGTGCGCGCCAACCCGACGCTGCCCCCCGCGCGTACTCTGCAATCACGTTTCGTGAATGAACTGGCGCGACGGGAGGACTGGCGTGGACTACTGGCGTTCAGCCCAGAAAAACCGGGTACCACGGAAGCGCAATGCAACTATTACTTTGCGAAATGGAGCACCGGGCAAACCGAAGAGGCCTGGCAGGGCGCGAAAGAACTGTGGTTGAGCGGGAAAAGCCAGCCCAACGCCTGTGACAAATTATTCGGCGTATGGCGCGCCTCAGGAACTCAGGATCCGCTGGCGTATCTGGAGCGTATTCGTCTGGCGATGAAAGCCGGGAATACCGGTCTGGTCACGGCGTTGGCTGGACAAATGCCCGCGCAATACCAAACTATCGCTTCGGCGATCATCGCGCTGGCCAACGATCCGAATTCGGTGATGACCTTTGCACGCACCACTGGCGCGACGGATTTCACCCGACAGATGGCGGCGGTGGCTTTTTCCAGCGTGGCGCGTCAGGACGCGGAAAATGCCCGCCTGATGATCCCGTCTCTGGCGCAGGCGCAACAGCTGAATGACGAGCAAACCCAGGAGCTGCGCGACATCGTCGCCTGGCGTCTGATGGGTAATGACGTTACCGATGAGCAGGCCAAATGGCGCGATGACGCCATTATGCGCTCGAATTCCACCTCGCTTGTGGAGCGCCGTGTGCGCATGGCGCTGGGAACCGGCGATCGTCGTGGTCTGAATACCTGGCTGGCGCGTCTGCCAATGGAAGCAAAAGAGAAAGATGAGTGGCGATACTGGCAGGCGGATCTGCTGCTTGAGCGCGGGCGCGAGGCGGAAGCCAAAGAGATCCTGCACCAGCTCATGCAGCAGCGCGGTTTCTATCCGATGGTGGCGGCACAGCGTCTGGGTGAAGAGTACGAGCTGAAAGTGGATAAAGCCCCGGCAAACGTTGACTCTGCGCTGACTCAGGGACCGGAAATGGCACGTGTGCGCGAGCTAATGTACTGGAACCTGGACAATACCGCGCGCAGTGAATGGGCGAATCTGGTCACCAGTCGCACGAAGTCTGAGCAGGCTCAGCTGGCGCGTTACGCGTTCAACAATCACTGGTGGGATCTGAGCGTACAAGCGACGATCGCCGGTAAGCTGTGGGATCATCTGGAAGAGCGTTTCCCACTGGCCTACAAGGATCTGTTTACACGCTACACCAGCGGCAAGGATATTCCGCCAAGCTATGCGATGGCGATAGCGCGTCAGGAAAGCGCCTGGAACCCGAAAGTAAAATCGCCGGTTGGTGCCAGCGGGCTGATGCAGATTATGCCGGGCACGGCGACGCATACGGTGAAAATGTTCACGATTCCAGGTTACAGCAGCCCGAGCCAACTACTGGATCCTGATACCAACATCAACATTGGTACCAGCTATTTACAGTATGTCTATCAGCAATTCGGCAATAACCGCATTTTTGCGTCGGCGGCCTATAACGCTGGACCGGGGCGCGTTCGCACCTGGCTTGGCAATAGCGCGGGTCGTATCGATGCTGTCGCGTTTGTCGAAAGCATTCCATTCTCTGAGACGCGTGGCTACGTGAAGAACGTGCTGGCTTACGATGCGTACTATCGCTATTTCCTTGGTGATAAGCCGGAGTTGATGAGCGACGCAGAATGGCAACGTCGTTACTGATCGTGTCGGTTGTGTTATGCTATCGTACTCGTTAAAGAGTACAAAAGGGGGAGGCAAGCACGCTTCCCCCGCAACGATGGCGATAACTTATGACTCAGCAATCACCCTATTCGGCAGAGATGGCAGAACAGCGTCACCAGGAGTGGTTACGTTTTGTCGATCTACTTAAACACGCCTATGAACAAGACTTACACCTGCCCCTGCTCAATTTGATGTTAACGCCGGATGAGCGCGAAGCGCTGGGCACGCGCGTGCGTATCATTGAAGAGCTGCTGCGCGGCGAGATGAGTCAGCGCGAGCTTAAAAACGAGCTCGGGGCGGGGATCGCCACCATTACACGGGGGTCGAACAGCCTCAAATCTGCACCGGTGGATCTGCGTCATTGGCTGGAGCAGGTGCTGCTAAAAAATGCCTGATGGCACTTCGCTTATCAGGCCTAAGGATGTGGCGCGGTTGTGGCCGGATAAGGCGAAGCCGCCATCCGGCACAACGCTATAAATACACTGCGTTATGAAACGGGCTGAGCGCCAGAATCACCGCCTGGTGGTATACGCTTGAGCGCGTCAGCTTGCCCGCGGTAAAGACGCCGATAGCGCCCTCTTTACGGCCAATCTCATCAATACCCGTGTAGTCCGACATCACCGGACCGAGCGCTTCGCCCTGACGGACTCTGTCGAGAATGACAGCTGGCAATGGCAGCGTGGCTGAACGGGCTTCGCCGCGCTGGACGCCATTATCAATCACCACCCAACTGAAGGTCGCATCGTCGTCAATTCCCGCTTCAATAGCGACCCAGAAATCAGCCTGCGGGTGCAGACGGCGCGCATTATCAACGCGATTTCGTGCGCCAGTGCGCGTTTCCTGGTTTCCGAAAGGTTGTTCCGGCACGCCACTCTCGACGGCGACGGGTTCAATATGGCAGGATCCTTCCCCGAAAATCTCTTCAAATGCCCGCAGAATTGCCTGAATTTTGGCAGGATTGGTGGTCGCAGAGATAACCTTGTGCATAATTAAGCTCAGTTTGAAAATTCATCGCATCGCAGTATAACGGAAAAAAAGCATGTTACAGGTATACCTTGTTCGCCATGGCGAAACGCAGTGGAACGCCGAGCGACGTATTCAAGGCCAGTCAGACAGCCCACTGACCGCTAAAGGTGAACAGCAAGCCATGCAGGTGGGCGAACGCGCCCGCACGTTTGGTATTACGCATGTCATCAGCAGCGATTTAGGTCGTACACGACGCACCGCAGAAATCATCGCCCAGGCCTGTGGCTGTGATATCACCTATGACTCACGTTTGCGCGAGCTGAATATGGGCGTGCTGGAGCAACGCCATATCGATACGCTGACGTCGGAAGAAGAGGGCTGGCGTCGCCAGTTGGTGAACGGTACGGTGGAGGGGCGTATTCCGGAAGGGGAATCAATGCAGGAACTGAGCGATCGCGTCCATGCGGCGCTGGCATCCTGTCTGGAGTTGCCGCCGGGGAGTCGTCCGCTGCTGGTCAGTCACGGTATTGCACTGGGTTGTCTGGTGAGTACGATTCTGGGATTACCGGCATGGGCTGAACGTCGCCTGCGTTTGCGCAACTGTTCTATTTCTCGCGTCGATTACCAGGAAAGTTTGTGGCTGGCGCCGGGATGGGTAGTTGAAACGGCAGGGGACATCTCACATCTGGACGCCCCTGCGTTAGACGAACTGCAGCGCTAGCGGCGAATCGGAATCAGGAATTCGCAGCGCAGGTTGATCGGGCGATCTCCCGCTTTGGCATCTTCTGCCGGGTAGTATCGCTCGATATCCTGCCCTTTACGGCGCGTCAGGTTCAGCATTGGCATGCATGTGCCGTAAACCGTCAGGATAAACTCCTGTACACCGGTCCCCAGCCCTTCATAGGTAAACATCACATACTCGCCGCCCTGTAGCAGGATAGGCTGTGCCGACGGCACATAACCATTGGCCTGTTCCGGCGTCAGTGCTGTGGTGTAAAACACTTCCTGCTCATCATCTTTTTCAATGCTCGGACGCGTTTCGTTCAGCCCGTACAGCACCGGTGGGATCGCAGGAGCCTGGCTAAGGAAGTCGCGCCAGAACTGAATTCGCATTTCATGACGGAAATCTGAAATCTGCTCCAGCGAGCAGGAATAGCTTTGCGTGGTGCCAAGCAGTTGCGTATCTTCCAGCGTGACAAACTCGTACGCAGGCATGGCAAATTCACCCAGTCGCATAGGCGGGCGAATACCAAACGCGCTCCATTCCGGCGAACGGCGATACAGCGCAGGCGTCTGGGAAAACTGTTTCTTGAACGCGCGGGTAAAGGTTTGTTGAGAGTCAAAGCGATATTGCAGCGCAATATCCAGAATTGGGCGTGCAGTCAGGCGCAGCGCCACTGCGGATTTCGATAAACGACGGGCGCGGATATAGGCGCCAATAGCATGGCCCGTCACGTCCTTAAACATTCTCTGCAGGTGCCACTTGGAATAGCCTGCTTTTGCCGCCACATTGTCAAGCGACAAAGGCTGATCCAGATGACCTTCCAGCCAGATTAATAGGTCGCGAATAATGCCAGCCTGATCCATAAAATATCCTCATCCTTTCAACAACGAGTACCTGACGTCAGGTATGAGGATAATAGCATTTTTTGCTGTTTTAGCATTCAGTGTTTTTTTTGCTCATAAATGCCTTTTTCGATCATTCGAAAGCGTGATTATTGTAATCCTGTGATCTGTATACGTTTTATCTTAGAATGTCGAATAATTACACAGAGTAACTTTTAAAAATGGTAACAATATGAAATATAAGAGCTTAATCATTTCCTCAATTCTGCTGATGTTAGCGCAGGTCGCCCATGCGGAGCAGATTGGATCTGTCGATACGGTGTTCAAAATGTTTGGGCCGGATCATAAAATTGTGGTCGAAGCGTTTGACGATCCAGATGTTACCAACGTGACCTGCTACGTGAGCCGGGCGAAGACCGGCGGCATCAAAGGTGGGCTGGGGCTGGCGGAAGATACCTCCGATGCCGCCATTTCCTGTCAGCAGGTGGGGCCGGTAGGACTGAGCGACAGAATCAAGAACGGCAAAGCGCAGGGCGAAGTGGTATTTAAAAAACGTACCTCGCTGGTGTTTAAATCCTTACAGGTCGTGCGTTTTTACGACGCGAAACGTAATGCCCTGGCCTATCTGGCCTATTCAGATAAAGTGGTCGATGGATCACCCAAAAATGCCATCAGCGCGGTGCCCATCATGCCGTGGCGGGAATAACAAGGAACCAAAATGCAACAACCGTTGATCTGGTTGGTTGAGGATGAGCAGGGCATCGCCGATACGCTCATCTACATGCTGCAGCAGGAAGGTTTTAGCGTGGAAGCGTTTGAGCGCGGGTTACCTGCGCTGGAGAAATCTCGCCAGCGTTGTCCTGATGCAATCATTCTGGATGTCGGACTACCGGATATCAGCGGTTTTGAACTGTGTCGACGCCTGCTGGAGCGGCATCCAGCGTTGCCGCTCCTGTTTCTGACCGCGCGTAGCGATGAGGTGGATCGCCTGCTGGGGCTGGAAATTGGCGCGGATGACTATGTTGCCAAGCCTTTCTCACCGCGCGAGGTGTGCGCCCGCGTGCGTACGCTGCTGCGGCGGGTGCAGAAATTCTCTGCCCCTTCATCGACGACGCGTTGCGGCGATTTTGAACTTAATGAGCTGGCCGCGCAGATTACCTGGTTCGGCAAGCCGTTAAACCTGACGCGCTATGAATTTCTGTTGCTGAAAACGCTGCTGTTGTCGCCGGGGCGCATTTACTCACGCCAGCAGTTGATGGATTTAGTCTGGGCCGATGCACAGGACACCTTTGACAGAACGGTCGATACCCACATTAAAACGCTGCGCGCCAAGCTGCGGGCTATCAACCCTGAGCTTTCCCCCATCAATACGCATCGCGGTATGGGATATAGCCTGAGGAGCGTCTGATGCGCATTGGCATGCGTTTGTTGCTCGGCTATTTTCTGATTGTTGCCGTCGCCGCCTGGTTCGTTTTGTCGATCTTTGTACAGGAAATTAAACCAGGCGTCCGCCGGGCGACCGAGGGCACTTTGATTGATACCGCCACGCTGCTGGCTGCGCTGGCGCGCGATGACTTGCTCTCTGACTCTCCCGCCAACGGCAAGCTGGCGCAGGCATTTTCGCAACTGCATAACCGCCCATTCAGCGCCAATATCAGCGGCATTAACAAAGTCCGTAATGAATACCATGTCTACATGACGGACGCGCAGGGTAAGGTGTTGTTTGATTCCGCAAACCAGGCTGTCGGTCAGGACTATTCTCGCTGGAACGACGTGTGGTTAACCCTGCGTGGGCAATATGGCGCCCGCAGTACGCCGCAAAACCCGAACGATCCGGAAAGTTCAGTGATGTACGTGGCCGCGCCGATCGTAGACGGCGGACGTATTATCGGAGTGCTTAGCGTCGGTAAACCGAACGCGGCGATGGCGCCGGTGATTAAACGCAGTGAACGGCGGATGCTGTGGGCCAGCGCCGTATTGCTGGGCATTGCCTTAGTGATTGGCATCGGGATGGTATGGTGGATAAACCGCTCCATCGCCCGGCTGGCGCGCTATGCCGACTCCGTTACCGAGAATCGCCCCGTCCCACTGCCTGATTTAGGCAGCAGCGAGCTACGTAAACTGGCGCAGGCGTTGGAAAGTATGCGACTGAAGCTGGAGGGCAAAAACTACATTGAGCAGTATGTTTATGCGTTAACGCATGAACTGAAAAGTCCGCTGGCGGCCATTCGCGGCGCGGCTGAGATTTTGCGCGAAGGTCCGCCGCCGAACGTGGTTGCGCGCTTTACCGATAATATCCTGACGCAAAATGCGCGCATGCAGGCGCTGGTCGAAACCCTGTTACGCCAGGCGCGGCTGGAGAATCGACAGGACATTACGTTGACGCCAGTGGCGGTAGATGCGCTGTTTGCTCAGCTCAAAGAGGCACGCAGCGTGCAACTGGCGGCAAAAAACATCACGCTTACCATTATGCCTTCATCGCTTAGCGTCGCCGCCGATCCTGCGTTACTGGAGCAGGCAGTGGGGAATTTGCTCGACAACGCTATCGACTTCACGCCACAGGACGGGACGATTACGCTGAGCGCGCATCAGCAGGATGAACTGGTCACGTTGCAGATAATCGACAGCGGCAGCGGGATCCCCGACTTCGCGTTGCCGCGTATTTTTGAGCGTTTCTATTCGCTGCCCCGTGAAAATGGGCATAAGAGCAGCGGTTTAGGGCTGGCGTTTGTCAGTGAGGTTGCGCGACTGCACGAGGGGACGGTGACATTGTGCAACCGACCACAAGGCGGCGCACAGGCCTCGTTTACGCTTCACGGTCACTTCACATAACTTCAAATTCTCCGCACATAGCTGTTCTACCTTGCTGATATTGCAAAGGAGAACGCTATGTTTAAATCACCCCTGTTTTGGAAAATAGTCACCTTAGGTGGCGCAATACTGCTGCTGTTAATCCCGCTGACGATGGTCAGGCAGATCATCGTGGAGCGATCGGATTACCGCGAAGAAGTCGAAGATGCTATCCGACAGAGCACCAGCGGGCCGCAAAAGATGGTAGGACCGCTGATAGCCATTCCGCTAACGGAACTTTACACCTCACTGGAGGATGGCAAAGAAATCCAGCGTAAGCGTAGCTATATCCATTTCTGGCTGCCGGAGTCGTTGGTAGTTGAGGGGAATCAGAACGTTGAAGCGCGTAAAATCGGTATTTATGAGGGCCAGGTCTGGCACAATGATGTTTCGGTGAAGGCTGAGTTTAACGCCGAACGCTTGAGTGATTTAAATCATCCTAATATCAGCATTGGCAAACCGTTTATTGTGGTTGGCGTGGGGGATGCGCGCGGGATTGGCGTGGTAAAAGCGCCGCAGGTCAATGGAACGTCGCTGGCCGTTGAGCCTGGGACGGGGCTGGATGGACGTGCGCAGGGGATCCACATTCCGCTACCCGATGCGAGCTGGGCTGAGCAAAATCTGAGCATGGCGTTATCGCTTAATTTGAGCGGAACCGGCGATTTCTCCGTCGTTCCGGTTGGGCGTAACAGTGAAATGACCTTAACCAGCAACTGGCCACATCCCAACTTTCTTGGGGACTTCCTCCCGGCTAAGCGCGAAATTAGCGAATCAGGATTCAAGGCTCAGTGGCAAAGCAGCTGGTTTGCGAACAACCTCGGCGAGCGCTTTAACGACGAAAAGATTGGTTGGCTGGGCATGCCAGCGTTTAGCGTCGCCGTCGCCACGCCAGCAGATCAGTATCAGTTAACGGACAGGGCAACAAAGTATGCCATCCTGCTGATTGTGCTGACCTTTATGTCTTTCTTCGTCCTTGAAAGTATGACCAATCTGCGCTTGCACCCGATGCAGTATCTGCTGGTGGGGCTATCGCTGGTAATGTTTTATCTGCTGCTGCTGGCACTGTCGGAACACATTGGTTTTACGGCGGCGTGGATTACGGCAAGTCTGGTGGGGGCGTTGATGAACGGTGTGTATCTGCAGGCGATATTGCAGGGCTGGCGGAACAGTATTTTGTTCACCGTGGCGCTGCTGGGGCTGGATGGTGTGATGTGGGTGCTGCTACGTTCACAGGATAGCTCTTTACTGCTGGGAACCGGCGTGCTGTTGTTCGCGCTGTGTGGGGTAATGTTCCTGACGCGTCATCTTGACTGGCACTCGCTGGCACAGCCAAAAACAAAGCCAAAATCTACAGAACTTCCAGAGCTTCAGCCTGCGCAGAGCGACGAATTTCGCTTGTGGAAATAGAGCGGTAGGGAAATGAAAAACGGCGCATAAAGCGCCGTTTTTATACCAGTGAGGATTGAATTAATCCTGCAGGTCGCCGCAGAAACGGTAGCCTTCACCGTGAATGGTGGCGATGATTTCTGGCGTATCCGGCGTTGATTCGAAATGCTTACGAATGCGGCGGATCGTCACGTCAACGGTACGGTCATGCGGCTTCAGTTCGCGACCGGTCATTTTTTTCAGCAGTTCTGCGCGAGACTGGATTTTGCCCGGATTCTCACAGAAGTGAAGCATGGCGCGGAATTCGCTGCGTGGCAGTTTATACTGCTCACCGTCAGGACCAATCAGAGAGCGGCTGTTGATGTCCAACTCCCAGCCATTGAACTTGTAGCTTTCGACGCTACGGCGTTCTTCGCTGACAGTACCCAGGTTCATGGTACGGGACAGCAGGTTACGAGCACGGATAGTCAGTTCGCGCGGGTTAAACGGCTTGGTGATGTAATCGTCTGCGCCGATTTCGAGGCCGAGAATTTTATCGACTTCGTTATCACGGCCCGTCAGGAACATCAGCGCAACGTTAGCTTGTTCGCGAAGTTCGCGCGCTAACAGCAGGCCATTTTTCCCAGGCAGATTGATATCCATAATCACAAGGTTGATATCATATTCAGAGAGAATCTGATGCATTTCCGCGCCATCTGTCGCTTCGAATACATCATAGCCTTCTGCTTCGAAAATGCTTTTCAACGTGTTGCGTGTTACTAACTCGTCTTCAACGATAAGAATGTGCGGGGTCTGCATGTTTGCTACCTAAATTGCCAACTAAATCGAAACAGGAAGTACAAAAGTCCCTGACCTGCCTGATGCATGCCGTAAATTAACATGATCGGCGTAACATGACTAAAGTACGTAATTGCGTTCTTGATGCACTTTCCATCAACGTCAACAACATCATTAGCTTGGTCGTGGGTAGTTTCCCTCTGGACCCGACAGTGTCAAAAACGGCTGTCATCCTAACCATTTTAACAGCAACATAACAGGCTAAGACATGCCGGACACCCAATAAAACTACGCTTCGTTGACATATATCAAGTTCAATTGTAGCACGTTAACAGTTTGATGAAATCAACGTATCCAAATGTTTGCTTTCATCACAAAATTGCAATATTACAACTAGTTGCACGAGCAAATTAATAAATGTAATGAATCCAACCGGTGCGATCCATTTTAAATTAAATTATCATGGATAAACAGAGGGATATGCAACTTTTGTTAACATAAAAAGCAATAGTACACACGGGAAATAGTTTAGCATTTTTTAATGGATGCGAAATGCTTTTTCAGTGATTTCTGTTAAAAATATGTAAATTCGCACTGCGTAATATGTTGAAGCACGTCACATTATTCCTTGCAGACTGGCCAAAAAGAGTATCGAAATGCGTTTAACAATTATTCTGGTTGCCCCCGCCAGAGCGGAAAATATTGGTGCGGCTGCCCGCGCTATGAAGACCATGGGGTTCACCCAATTACGCATCGTTGACAGCGAAGCCCACCTGGAACCCGCCACGCGATGGGTCGCGCATGGTTCTGGCGATATTATTGATAATATTAGCGTTTTTTCAACGTTGGCGGAGGCGCTGTACGACGTAGATTTTACCGTCGCGACCACTGCGCGTAGTCGGGCGAAGTTCCATTACTACGCTACCCCGGTCGAACTGGTTCCTCTGCTGCAGGAAAAATCAACGTGGATGGATCACGCCGCGCTGGTATTTGGTCGTGAAGATTCAGGGCTGACCAACGAAGAATTGGCCCTGGCGGATGTACTCACCGGTGTACCTATGGTGGCTGACTATCCTTCACTCAATTTGGGGCAGGCGGTGATGGTGTATTGCTATCAATTAGCAGGTTTAATACAACAACCCGTCAAAAACATTGAGGTGACGGATGAGCTTCAGCTACAGGCATTGCGCGCGCGCGTTTTGCGTTTATTAGCCACGCTGAACGTTTCTGACGACATCAAGTTGACGGACTGGCTGCAACAGCGAATGGGTCTGTTAGGACAGCGAGATACGGCAATGTTGCACCGTTTTTTACATGATATAGAAAAAAACATCACGAAATAAAGTATCGAACTGTTTTTATTGTATGGTGTTTTATTCTGGATTCAAGTAGGGCTGACATACTGTATTGGTCGAAACTAAAAGGGCAAGCAGTCGCTCATGAACAAGTTTCGGAATGTGACCAATTTAAAAATTTATTGACTTAGGTCAGCAGATACTTTAACCCTAAAAGAATACAGGACAGATAATAAATAATTACAGAGCACACAACATCATGAAACGCATCAGCATCACCATTACCACAACCATCACCATTACCACAGGTAACGGTGCGGGCTGACGCGTACAGGAAACACAAGAAAAAGCCCGCACCTAAACAGTGCGGGCTTTTTTTTCGACCAAAGGCAATGAGGTAAACCATGCGAGTGTTGAAGTTCGGCGGTACATCAGTGGCAAATGCAGAGCGCTTTCTGCGGGTTGCCGATATTCTGGAAAGCAATGCCAGACAGGGGCAGGTCGCGACCGTTCTTTCTGCCCCCGCAAAAATTACCAACCATCTGGTGGCGATGATTGAGAAGACCATCGGTGGTCAGGATGCTTTAGCCAATATCAGCGACGCCGAACGCATTTTCTCTGAGCTGTTGGTGGGTCTTGCCGCCGCGCAACCGGGTTTCCCGCAGGCTCCGCTCAAAGCCTTTGTTGAACAAGAGTTTGCACAGATTAGGCACGTCCTGCACGGTATCAGCCTGCTGGGTCAGTGCCCGGACAGCATCAATGCCGCGCTTATTTGCCGTGGTGAAAAAATGTCGATCGCCATCATGGCTGGCCTGCTGGAAGCGCGCGGGCACAACGTGACGGTCATCGACCCGGTAGAGAAATTGCTAGCGGTAGGCCATTACCTCGAATCTACCGTTGATATCGCCGAATCTACGCGCCGCATTGCCGCCAGCCGTATTCCTGCGGACCATATGATTCTGATGGCAGGATTTACCGCCGGGAATGAGAAAGGTGAGTTAGTGGTGCTGGGGCGTAATGGCTCTGACTACTCTGCCGCCGTACTGGCCGCCTGTTTGCGCGCCGATTGTTGTGAGATCTGGACCGATGTCGATGGCGTATATACCTGCGATCCGCGCCAGGTACCCGACGCCCGACTGCTGAAGTCGATGTCTTATCAGGAAGCGATGGAGCTTTCTTACTTCGGCGCTAAAGTGCTGCACCCGCGCACCATTACCCCTATTGCCCAGTTCCAGATCCCGTGCCTGATTAAAAATACCGGCAATCCACAAGCGCCCGGCACGCTTATCGGTGCCAGCAGTGATGATGACGATTTGCCGGTAAAAGGGATTTCTAACCTCAATAACATGGCGATGTTTAGCGTCTCCGGCCCTGGGATGAAAGGCATGGTGGGGATGGCGGCGCGAGTTTTTGCCGTGATGTCGCGCGCGGGAATCTCGGTGGTGCTGATCACCCAATCCTCTTCTGAATATAGCATCAGCTTCTGCGTCCCGCAGGGCGACTGCGCGCGTGCGCAACGCGCCATGCAGGATGAATTCTATCTCGAATTGAAAGAAGGCTTGCTGGAGCCGCTGGCGGTGACTGAGCGTCTGGCGATCATCTCGGTCGTTGGCGATGGTATGCGCACGTTGCGTGGCATCTCGGCGAAATTTTTTGCCGCGCTGGCTCGCGCGAACATCAATATCGTGGCAATCGCCCAGGGCTCGTCTGAGCGTTCCATTTCGGTTGTGGTGAACAACGATGACGCGACCACTGGCGTGCGAGTGACCCATCAGATGCTGTTCAACACCGATCAGGTGATTGAAGTATTTGTCATTGGCGTTGGCGGCGTGGGCGGTGCGCTGCTGGAGCAGCTTAAACGTCAGCAAACCTGGCTTAAAAAGAAGCATATCGATCTGCGCGTGTGCGGCGTGGCGAATTCGAAGGCCCTGCTGACCAACGTCCATGGTCTGAATCTCGAAAACTGGCAGTCGGAGTTGGAAAGCGCGAAAGAGCCTTTCAACCTGGGGCGCTTAATTCGTCTGGTGAAAGAATATCATCTGCTCAATCCGGTGATTGTCGACTGTACGTCAAGTCAGGCGGTCGCGGATCAGTATGCGGATTTCCTGCGCGAAGGCTTCCATGTGGTCACGCCGAACAAAAAGGCCAACACGTCGTCGATGGATTACTACCATCAGCTGCGTTTTGCTGCGGCGAAGTCTCGTCGTAAATTCCTGTACGACACCAACGTAGGCGCGGGCTTGCCGGTAATTGAGAACCTGCAAAATCTGCTCAGCGCGGGCGATGAACTGCAACGTTTCTCCGGTATTCTTTCTGGTTCGCTGTCGTTTATTTTCGGCAAGCTGGATGAAGGCATGAGCTTCTCCGAGGCCACCACCATGGCGCGTGAGCTGGGCTATACCGAACCCGATCCGCGTGACGATCTATCCGGTACGGACGTGGCGCGTAAGCTGCTGATCCTGGCCCGTGAAACCGGTCGTGAGCTGGAGCTTTCTGACATTGTCATTGAGCCGGTCCTGCCAAAAGAGTTTGATGATTCCGGTGATGTTTCCGCGTTTATGGCGAAATTGTCGCAGCTGGATGACGCCTTTGCCGCGCGTGTGGCGAAAGCCCGTGATGAGGGGAAAGTATTACGCTATGTTGGCAATATTGAAGAGGATGGCGTCTGTCGCGTAAAAATAGAAGCAGTAGACGGCAACGATCCGCTGTTCAAAGTGAAAAACGGTGAAAACGCGTTGGCGTTTTACAGCCACTATTATCAGCCGCTACCGTTGGTTCTGCGCGGATACGGCGCGGGTAACGACGTGACGGCGGCGGGCGTATTTGCCGACCTGCTACGTACCCTTTCATGGAAGTTAGGAGTCTGACATGGTGAGAGTTTATGCCCCGGCTTCCAGCGCCAATATGAGCGTCGGGTTTGATGTGCTCGGAGCAGCGGTAACTCCGGTGGACGGTTCGCTGTTAGGCGATGTGGTATCCGTTGAGGCGGCTGACCATTTCAGCCTTAACAACCTTGGTCGCTTTGCCAATAAGCTGCCGCCTGAGCCGCGAGAAAATATTGTCTACCAGTGCTGGGAGCGATTCTGTCAGGAGCTGGGTAAAAGCGTTCCGGTGGCGATGACGCTGGAAAAAAATATGCCGATTGGCTCCGGGTTAGGCTCCAGCGCGTGTTCCGTTGTAGCGGCGCTGGTCGCCATGAACGAGCATTGCGGTAAACCGCTCAACGATACGCGCCTGTTGGCGATAATGGGTGAGCTGGAAGGGCGTATCTCCGGCAGTATTCATTACGATAACGTCGCCCCGTGCTTTTTGGGCGGCATGCAGTTAATGATCGAAGAAAACGGCATTATCAGCCAGCAGGTGCCAGGCTTTGATGAGTGGCTGTGGGTCCTCGCGTATCCGGGGATTAAAGTGTCGACGGCAGAAGCGCGGGCGATTTTACCTGCGCAGTATCGCCGCCAGGACTGTATCGCCCACGGGCGGCATCTGGCTGGGTTTATCCATGCCTGCTATTCCCGTCAGCCAGGGCTTGCCGCGAAGCTGATGAAAGATGTCATTGCTGAGCCGTACCGTACCCGCCTGCTGCCAGGCTTTAGCCAGGCGCGTCAGGCGGTAGCGGAAATCGGGGCGCTGGCCAGCGGTATCTCCGGTTCGGGGCCGACGCTGTTCGCTTTGTGCGACAAGCCGGATACGGCGCAGCGTGTAGCAGACTGGCTGGGTAAAAATTATCTGCAAAATCAGGAAGGCTTTGTTCATATTTGCCGGTTGGACACGGCGGGCGCACGGGTACTGGGATAATCAATGAAACTGTATAATCTGAAAGATCATAACGAACAGGTCAGCTTTGCACAGGCCGTCACGCAAGGGCTTGGCAAGAATCAGGGATTGTTTTTTCCGCACGATTTGCCGGAATTCAATCTGTCAGAAGTCGATGAGATGTTGAACCAGGATTTCGTTAGCCGCAGCGCGAAGATCCTTTCCGCATTTATCGGTGATGAAATCCCACAGGAGATTCTGGAACAGCGCGTGCGCGCGGCGTTTGCCTTCCCGGCACCGGTTGCTCAGGTTGCCGCGGATATCGGCTGTCTGGAGCTGTTCCACGGCCCAACGCTTGCATTTAAAGACTTTGGCGGGCGCTTTATGGCGCAGATGCTGACGCATATCAGCGGCGACAAACCGGTCACCATTCTGACGGCGACCTCTGGAGACACTGGTGCGGCAGTCGCACATGCCTTTTATGGCCTGAAAAATGTGCGCGTGGTGATCCTTTATCCGAACGGCAAAATTAGCCCATTACAGGAAAAACTGTTCTGTACACTAGGTGGCAATATTGAAACCGTGGCGATTGATGGCGATTTTGATGCCTGTCAGGCGCTGGTGAAACAGGCGTTTGATGACGAAGAGCTGAAGGTAGCTTTGGGGCTGAATTCGGCTAACTCAATCAACATCAGCCGTCTGCTGGCGCAAATCTGTTACTACTTTGAGGCCGTGGCTCAACTGCCGCAAGAGGCGCGTAATCAACTGGTTATTTCCGTTCCCAGCGGCAACTTTGGCGATCTGACTGCCGGGCTGCTGGCAAAATCACTGGGCTTGCCGGTTAAGCGTTTTATCGCGGCGACCAACGTCAACGATACGGTTCCACGCTTTCTTGCACAAGGTGAGTGGGCGCCGAAAGCGACACAAGCGACGTTGTCGAATGCGATGGATGTCAGCCAGCCGAATAACTGGCCGCGTGTGGAAGAACTGTTCCGCCGTAAAATCTGGCGTCTGAATGAGCTGGGTTATGCCGCTGTTGACGATGCCACTACTCAGGACACGATGCGTGAGCTGCATGAGATGGGGTACACCTCAGAACCGCATGCGGCGGTGGCTTACCGTGCGCTGCGTGACCAACTGAACCCTGGCGAGTACGGCCTGTTCCTCGGTACTGCGCATCCGGCCAAGTTTAAAGAAAGCGTTGAAGAGATTCTTGACCTGACGCTGGCTCTGCCAAAAGCGCTGGCGGAACGCGCGGACCTGCCGCTGCTTTCTCATCACCTGCCTGCTGATTTTGCTGAACTGCGCAAGCTGATGATGGCCCGCGGTTAACGGTTGTGCCCGCTGGCGCTTTGCTTAGCGGGCCTACAAAACCTGTCGGCCGGATCGGGCGTTCGCCGCCATCCGGCCTTTTTACTACTGCTCCTGGCGCTTAAACACCAGTTCGCCATTTCCTGACGCTTCTTCATCAAAGAAATAGCCTTCGCTGTTAAAGGCGGTCAGCTGTTCTGGCTGCGTTAGGCGGTTCTCAATAATGTAGCGACTCATCAGGCCGCGCGCTTTTTTGGCATAGAAGCTGATGACTTTGAACTTACCGTTCTTCTCGTCGAGGAAGACCGGTTTGATAAGCTCCGCATTGAGCTTTTTCGGCTTCACGGATTTAAAATACTCATCCGAGGCGAGGTTAATCACTACGCTGTCGCCTTGCGCTTCCAGCGCTTCGTTAAGTTTATCGGTGATGGTATCTCCCCAGAACTGGTAGAGATCTTTACCTTTCGCATTGGCCAGACGAATACCCATCTCCAGACGGTAAGGCTGCATCAAATCCAGCGGACGCAAAACGCCGTACAGCCCGGACAACATCCGTAAGTGTTGCTGAGCGAAGTCGAAATCCGCTTCGCTGAAGGTTTCAGCCTGCAGTCCGGTATACACGTCGCCTTTAAATGCCAGAATGGCCTGGCGCGCGTTTTCCGGCGTGAAGTCAGGCTGCCAGTCATGGAAACGCGTGGCGTTCAGATCCGCCAGCTTGTCGCTAATTCCCATCAGCTTGCCAATTTGCGGAGCAGAGAGTTGGCGCGCCACGTGAATAAGCTGCTGAGAGTGATCCAGCAGTTCGGGCAATGTATGACGCGTCGTTGCCAGCGGACTTTGGTAGTCGAGCGTTTTTGCAGGTGAAATCAGAATCAGCATATCCAGTCCTTGCAGGAAATTTACTGCGACTTTAGCAAAAAAAACGACAGAATTGATCGATGGTTGCGATTGCCGCGCTATCCGCGCGGCGTCTCATCCCAGCTTTCGGGCGCAAGTTGTTGTCTGATATCAGGATAACGGCGCGGATCGAATTCTGGGCGCACCCCGAGTTTGCGTTGGCGTAGATAGTCGCAGGCGATAGTCTGCACAACCGGTGAAAGCAGCAGAATCGCCGTCAGGTTAGTGATGGCCATACACGCCATAATGATGTCCGCCAACTGCCAGACCAGCGGAACGCTGACTAACGTTCCGCCGATAACGGTGCTAACGGTGGCGATCCTTAATAGCCAGACGACGCGGATATTGTCCAGCTTCAGGAAAACGAGGTTATTTTCCGCATAGATGTAGTTGGCTACGATAGAGCTAAAAGCAAACAGAATCACAATTAACGCCACGAATCCGGCACCCCATTCTCCCGTTACTGAAACCATCGCTTTCTGGAGTAACTGGATGCCTTCCATCGGTACATAGCTGGCGTCATTACCCGCCAACAGAACAATCATCGCGCTGGCCGTACAGAGAATCAGCGTATCAACTAATACTCCGATCATTTGCACAATGCCTTGTGCCGCAGGATGCGGAGGCCAGGATGCTGCTGACGCGGCCGCGTTCGGAGTTGATCCCATTCCGGCCTCATTAGAAAACATACCGCGTTGGAAGCCGCTGGCAATGGCCTGGCTTAGTGTATACCCGGCGGCACCGGCTGCGGCTTCCTGCCAGCCAAAGGCACTTTTTATAATGGTCATGATAATGCCGGGGAGCTGTCCGAAATGCCACAGACAGATGACGATGCTGCAACCGACCCACAACAGCGCCATCATCGGAACGAACCATTGCATCAGGCGGGCAACGCCTTTAATGCCGCCAATGATTGCCAATAATGACACTATTGCCAGTGCGATACCGGTGAAGAGGGGAGGGATATCAAAAGCAAAGGTCAGCGCATGAGAGACCGAATTAGCCTGAACGCTGTTAAAAATCAGACCATAAGCAATGAGTAAAAAGATGGCAAAAAGAACGCCCATCCAGCGCATGCCCAGCCCACGCTCCATATACCACGCAGGACCGCCGCGAAACTGTCCCTTGCTGTCGCGCTCTTTATACAGTTGGGCAAGAGAGCTCTCGGCAAATGACGTCGCCATACCAATGATCGCCGAGACCCACATCCAGAACACGGCTCCCGCGCCGCCAGCGGCAATCGCCAACGCCACGCCCGCCAGATTTCCGCTACCGATACGTGCGGCAAGACTGGTGCATAAAGCCTGAAAGGAAGTTAAACCGCCCGGCTGCGGGCTGATGCTGTTTTTAAGACTTTTGCCAAACTGGCGAATATAGCGAAACTGAATAAACCCTGTACGCCAGGTGAACCAACATCCTGCGCCAAGCAGGAGGTAGATCATCACCGATCCCCAGAGTATTTCATTAATAAATGAGAAAAAATCAGGCATTAACATCCCTCTTGTTGATGCCGGTAAGCGCGAAGATTCCCGTGTAAGCGCTACCAATAATCGACCAGTATATACCTTATAAGGTGATTGATTGCGGGAGTTTATCATAACAATCGTTATATCCCTTAATTGCGCATCACAGGCTTGGCGATGCGTAATCAGGGCTGAGCGGCTGGTCGGACAATCCAGGCGGTTGCGCTGAGAGTGCGTCGTGCTATCATCAGGGAAGATCGGTTACATCCCCCTAACAAGCTGTTTAAAGAGAATCGCTATCATGACGGACAAATTGACCTCCCTTCGTCAGTTCACCACAGTAGTGGCCGACACCGGAGACATCGCGGCAATGAAGCTGTATCAGCCTCAGGATGCCACAACTAACCCTTCTCTCATTCTTAACGCAGCGCAGATCCCGGAATACCGCAAGCTGATTGATGACGCTGTAGCCTGGGCTAAGCAGCAGAGCAACGACCGTGCGCAGCAGGTCGTCGACGCGACCGACAAGCTGGCAGTAAATATCGGTCTGGAGATCCTGAAACTGGTCCCAGGTCGTATCTCCACTGAAGTTGACGCTCGTCTGTCCTACGACACCGACGCGTCCATCGCTAAAGCAAAACGCCTGATCAAAATGTACAACGATGCTGGCATCAGCAACGATCGCATCCTGATTAAACTGGCTTCAACCTGGCAGGGCATCCGTGCCGCTGAGCAGCTGGAAAAAGAAGGCATCAACTGTAACCTGACTCTGCTGTTCTCCTTCGCGCAGGCGCGTGCATGTGCAGAAGCTGGCGTATATCTGATTTCTCCGTTCGTTGGCCGTATTCTTGACTGGTACAAAGCCAATACCGACAAGAAAGAGTATGCACCGGCAGAAGATCCGGGTGTGGTTTCCGTAACGGAAATCTACGAGTACTACAAACAGCACGGTTACGAAACCGTAGTTATGGGTGCGAGCTTCCGTAACATCGGCGAAATCATTGAGCTGGCAGGCTGCGATCGTCTGACGATTGCTCCGGCACTGCTGAAAGAACTGGCGGAAAGCGAAGGTGCTATCGAACGTAAACTGTCTTTCTCCGGCGAAGTGAAAGCGCGCCCTGCACGCATCACCGAAGCTGAGTTCCTGTGGCAGCATAACCAGGATCCGATGGCTGTAGACAAACTGGCGGACGGTATCCGTAAGTTTGCTGTAGACCAGGGTAAACTGGAAAAAATGATCGGCGATCTGCTGTAATCATTAGTGCGTGGCCCTGATATGGGTCACGCTACCTCTTCTGAAACCTGTCTGTCCTTCCCTTCGCAGTGTATCATTCTGTTTAACGAGACTGTTTAAACGGAATAATCATGAATACTTTACGCATTGGCCTGGTTTCCATTTCTGACCGTGCTTCCAGCGGCGTTTACCAGGATAAAGGTATCCCGGCCCTTGAAGAGTGGCTGGCGTCTGCCCTTACCACCCCTTTTGAGCTGCAAACGCGGTTGATCCCGGATGAACAGGCGATCATCGAACAGACCTTATGCGAGCTGGTAGACGAAATGAGTTGTCATCTGGTGCTGACTACCGGCGGAACGGGTCCGGCCCGTCGTGACGTAACGCCTGATGCGACGCTTGCCGTAGCCGACCGTCAGATGCCGGGCTTTGGTGAACAGATGCGCCAGATAAGCCTGCACTTTGTGCCAACGGCGATTCTTTCCCGTCAGGTTGGCGTGATTCGCAAGCAGGCGTTGATCCTGAATCTGCCTGGGCAGCCAAAATCGATCAAAGAGACGCTGGAAGGTGTGAAAGATGCCGACGGTAAGGTTATCGTGCCGGGTATTTTTGCAAGTGTACCGTATTGTATACAGCTATTAGATGGGCCGTATGTGGAAACCGCACCGACTGTTGTAGCATCTTTTCGTCCTAAAAGCGCAATACGCGATACAAAAGCCTGAAAGTAGCCCGATCGTGACATAAGTGCCAATGACAGTGGAGTATTGAATTGTTTACGATATAGTAATTTTTGCTTTACATATATCAACGAACAGATTCAATTACTTCACTGACTCATGGTTTGCTATGTCACAACACACTCGACCGCTGAATCGCCAGGATTATAAAACCCTTACGCTTGCTGCCCTTGGTGGTGCGCTTGAGTTTTATGATTTCATTATCTTTGTCTTCTTTGCCGCTGTTGTTGGCGAGCTCTTCTTCCCCGCAGACATCCCTGAATGGCTACGTCAGGTGCAAACCTTCGGCATTTTTGCCGCCGGCTATCTGGCGCGTCCGCTGGGGGGCATCATCATGGCGCACTTTGGCGATCTGGTCGGGCGCAAGAAAATGTTCACCCTGAGCATTTTGCTGATGGCGATACCGACGCTGGCGATTGGTCTGTTGCCTACCTACGCCTCAATGGGGATCCTCGCGCCGCTGCTGTTACTTCTGATGCGTATTTTGCAAGGCGCTGCCATCGGCGGAGAAGTTCCGGGCGCGTGGGTGTTCGTGGCGGAGCATGTACCGGAGCGTCGCATCGGCATTGCCTGCGGAACGCTGACTGCCGGCCTGACGGTGGGAATTCTGCTGGGGTCGGTGGTTGCGACGCTGGTGAACACCAGCCTGACGCAGCAGGCGGTGCATGATTACGGCTGGCGTATTCCTTTCCTGCTGGGGGGCGTGTTTGGGCTGGTGGCGATGTACCTGCGTCGCTGGCTGCAGGAGACGCCCATATTTCTCGAAATGCAGCAGCGTAAAGCGTTGGCGCAAGAGCTACCGGTGAAGTCAGTGGTGAGCAAACATAAAAAAGCGGTGGTTATTTCAATGCTGCTGACCTGGCTGCTTTCAGCCGGGATTGTGGTGGTGATCCTGATGTCACCAGTCTGGTTGCAGAAGCAGTATGGCTTTGCGCCGGCGCTAACGTTACAAGCCAACAGTGTCGCTACCATTATGCTGTGCGTCGGTTGTCTGCTGGCCGGGTTTATTGTCGACCGGGTCGGCGCCAGCAAAACCTTTATTGTCGGCAGCCTGCTGCTGGCCTGTTCAAGCTGGTTTTTCTATCACCTGACCGGCAGCTATCCCCAGCATTTGTTCCTGTTATACGGGCTGGTGGGGTTATGCGTTGGCGTGGTGGGGGCTGTGCCTTATGTGATGGTGCGGGCGTTTCCGGCGGAAGTCCGCTTTACCGGAATATCCTTTTCTTACAACGTGTCGTACGCCATTTTTGGTGGTCTGACGCCAATCGCCGTCACGATGTTAATGAGCGTGTCGCCGATGGCTCCGGCCTGGTATGTGCTGGCGTTATCGCTGGTAGGGCTAGGTTTGGGGATTTGGCTGCGACAGGATCTTTATCATCGCGATTCAAGCGTACAGGCAGAGTTACAGCGCTTGTAAGGAATATCCCCCCGCCAGGGGGGATAGCATCAGATTAGTGCGCTTCACCAATCGGCAGGATGGTACGGCCAAATTGTTCGTTCAGCACTTCACCCATCGCCAGGTAAATGGCGCTTGCGCCACACACTAAGCCTACCCAGCCAGCAACGTGAATGATCGCTTCGTTACCCGCAATGTTGCCCACGGCCAGCAGGGCGAACAGCACTGTCAGGCTCAGGAACACGAACTGCAGCATGCGCGCCGCTTTCAGCGTACCGAAGAACATGAACAGAGTGAACACACCCCACAGACCGAGGTAAGCGCCCAGGAACTGACCATTGGTTGCATCCGCCAGGCCCATTTTCGGCATCAGCAGGATCGCAACCAGCGTCAGCCAGAACGAACCGTAGGAGGTAAAGGCGGTTAAACCGAAGGTGTTGCCTTTTTTATATTCCAGCAGTCCGGCAAAAATTTGCGCGATACCGCCGTAGAAAATGCCCATCGCCAGAATAATAACGTCCAGAGCGAAGAAACCCGCGTTGTGCAGGTTAAGCAGAATGGTGGTCATGCCAAAGCCCATCAGGCCCAGCGGTGCCGGATTAGCCAACTTAGTGTTGCCCATAATTCCTCAAAATCATCATTGATTGAATGGTGAAATAGTTTCCCCGAATAACGATCGCTGTCTTCGGGGCGCGGCATGATAATCAGGGGAGAGGGCACTGTCTATGATCTAACGAAGGGAAAATGAATTATTTTCCCTGTGATGGGCATCACGCTAGCCAGTTACGGCGGTGCTGCTCAGCAGAAGGCCCATAAGCAGGCTGGCGGAAAGGGTTAACACAGATTTCATGGAGTTTCTCTTTGACGGCTGCAAAAGTGTGTGACTTCAGACCATATTACCGTCGTCATAAAAACGATTCATGCTCGTAATCTTTTATTTTTATTACAATTTTTATGTGAATAGCTTTCCTGATTTAATTGGTTGTATGAATTAATTCTGGTTGGCGACTATTCATTTTTATCTCTTTTTGCCTTTTTTCTGTGAATTTATTGCCACAAGGCTAAAAAAATTTTTCATGCCCCCCTTGATGACGTGGGTTACGACCCCATCTTGTAGACAACCGCAGTGGTGAGTCTGAAAAAAAACGATTCAGGGTAGTTGAAACCGCACGTTTCGCCCTTATTACAGATTCACAACCACATGATGACCGAATTTTTAGTGGAGACGTTTAGATGGGTAAAATTATTGGTATCGACCTGGGTACTACCAACTCTTGTGTAGCGATTATGGATGGCACTACTGCACGTGTGCTGGAGAACGCCGAGGGCGATCGCACTACGCCTTCTATCATTGCTTATACCCAGGATGGTGAAACTCTGGTTGGTCAGCCGGCTAAACGTCAGGCAGTGACAAACCCGCAAAACACCCTGTTTGCGATTAAACGCCTGATTGGCCGCCGCTTCCAGGACGAAGAAGTGCAGCGTGATGAAGCCATCATGCCGTACAAAATCATCGGTGCTGACAACGGTGATGCATGGATTGACGTAAAAGGTCAGAAAATGGCACCGCCGCAGATTTCTGCTGAAGTGCTGAAAAAAATGAAGAAAACGGCTGAAGATTACTTGGGTGAACCGGTAACTGAAGCAGTTATCACCGTACCTGCATATTTTAACGATGCTCAGCGTCAGGCAACCAAAGACGCCGGCCGTATCGCAGGTCTGGAAGTAAAACGTATCATCAACGAACCAACCGCAGCTGCACTGGCTTACGGTCTGGATAAAGAAGTCGGCAACCGTACTATCGCGGTTTATGACCTGGGTGGTGGTACTTTCGATATCTCTATTATCGAAATCGACGAAGTTGACGGTGAAAAAACCTTCGAAGTTCTGGCAACCAACGGTGATACCCACCTGGGTGGTGAAGACTTCGATAGCCGTATGATCAACTACCTGGTTGACGAATTTAAGAAAGATCAGGGTATCGACCTGCGTAACGACCCGCTGGCGATGCAGCGTCTGAAAGAAGCCGCTGAGAAAGCGAAGATCGAACTGTCTTCCGCTCAGCAGACCGACGTGAACCTGCCGTACATCACTGCAGACGCGACTGGTCCGAAACACATGAACATCAAGGTGACCCGTGCGAAACTGGAAAGCCTGGTTGAAGACCTGGTTAACCGTTCTATCGAGCCGCTGAAAGTTGCTCTGCAGGATGCTGGTCTGTCTGTTTCCGACGTTCAGGACGTTATCCTGGTCGGTGGTCAGACTCGTATGCCGATGGTACAGAAGAAAGTAGCTGAGTTCTTCGGTAAAGAGCCGCGTAAAGACGTTAACCCGGACGAAGCTGTGGCAATCGGTGCTGCCGTTCAGGGTGGTGTATTGACCGGTGATGTGAAAGACGTGCTGCTGCTGGACGTTACCCCGCTGTCTCTGGGTATCGAGACCATGGGTGGCGTGATGACTGCACTGATCGCGAAAAACACCACTATCCCGACCAAGCACAGCCAGGTGTTCTCTACCGCTGAAGACAACCAGTCTGCGGTAACCATCCACGTGCTGCAGGGTGAACGTAAACGTGCCGCTGATAACAAAGATCTGGGTCAATTTAACCTGGATGGCATCAGCCCGGCTCCGCGCGGTATGCCGCAGATCGAAGTTACTTTTGACATCGATGCCGACGGTATCCTGCACGTTTCCGCGAAAGACAAAAATAGCGGTAAAGAGCAGAAGATCACCATCAAGGCTTCTTCTGGTCTGAACGAAGAAGAAATTCAGAAAATGGTTCGCGAAGCAGAAGCGAACGCAGAATCTGACCGTAAGTTTGAAGAGCTGGTTCAGACCCGTAACCAGGGTGACCATCTGCTGCACAGCACTCGCAAGCAGGTTGAAGAAGCAGGCGACAAACTGCCGGCTGATGACAAAACTGCCATCGAGTCTGCACTGACCGCGCTGGAAACTTCTCTGAAAGGCGAAGACAAAGCGGATATCGAAGCGAAAATGCAGGCGCTGGCACAGGTTTCCCAGAAACTGATGGAAATCGCTCAGCAGCAGCACGCACAGCAGCAGGCTGGCGCAGCAGGTGCTGATGCTTCTGCAAACAACGCGAAAGATGACGACGTTGTCGACGCTGAGTTTGAAGAAGTGAAAGACAAAAAATAATCGCCCTTTGAACGGGTAATTACTGGCACGGGCGAAGAGGTTTCCTCTCCGCCCGTGCACGCATGTTAGGGGCAGATAAAAAGAGATGGCTAAGCAAGACTATTACGAGATTTTAGGCGTTTCCAAATCAGCGGAAGAGCGTGAAATCAAAAAGGCCTACAAGCGCCTGGCCATGAAATATCACCCGGACCGCAACCAGGGTGATAAAGAGGCCGAAGCCAAGTTTAAAGAGATCAAAGAAGCGTACGAGATTCTCACCGATGCGCAAAAACGTGCGGCTTATGATCAGTACGGCCATGCAGCGTTTGAGCAAGGCGGTATGGGCGGCGGCGGCGGTTTTGGCGGCGGGGCCGACTTCAGCGATATCTTTGGTGACGTGTTTGGCGATATCTTTGGCGGCGGTCGCGGTCGTCAGCGCGCCTCACGTGGTGCTGATTTACGTTACAACATGGATCTCACTCTGGAAGAAGCCGTGCGTGGCGTCACCAAAGAGATCCGTATTCCGACGCTGGAAGAGTGTGATGTTTGCCACGGCAGCGGTGCGAAGGCGGGCACGCAACCCCAGACCTGTCCAACCTGTCACGGTTCTGGTCAGGTGCAGATGCGTCAGGGCTTTTTTGCCGTACAGCAGACCTGTCCACACTGTCAGGGCCGCGGTACGTTGATTAAAGACCCGTGCAACAAATGCCATGGTCATGGCCGCGTTGAGAAGAGCAAAACGCTGTCCGTTAAGATCCCGGCTGGGGTTGATACTGGCGACCGTATTCGTTTAGCGGGTGAAGGTGAAGCCGGTGAACATGGCGCGCCAGCAGGCGATTTGTACGTTCAGGTGCAGGTAAAACAGCACCCAATTTTCGAACGTGAAGGCAATAACCTGTACTGCGAAGTGCCGATTAACTTTGCGATGGCAGCGCTGGGCGGCGAGATTGAAGTGCCGACGCTGGACGGTCGTGTGAAGTTAAAAATCCCGGGCGAAACGCAGACCGGCAAACTGTTCCGCATGCGTGGTAAAGGCGTTAAGTCAGTACGCGGCGGCGCACAGGGCGATCTGCTGTGCCGTGTGGTGGTTGAAACCCCGGTAGGCCTCAACGACAAGCAGAAGCAGTTGCTGAAAGATCTGCAGGACAGCTTTGGCGGCCCGACCGGCGAGCAAAACAGTCCGCGCTCTAAAAGCTTCTTCGACGGTGTGAAGAAATTTTTTGACGATTTGACGCGCTAATTTACAGCTGTCTTATTAATTAAAAGGCCTTGGATTGAAGAATCCTGGGCTTTTTATTTTTGTATCGAATACAAAAATAATGAGTTAGATATAAAGAATAAATCTTCAGGAAAAATGATGAGAAATGATTTTTTAAAATAAAGATTTTCTTCTATTTTTTGCTCAGTTAATAGAAGAAAAGGTGAGTGAAATGCTTGTGCGCGAAAATGATTTTGACTTCAATTTAATTAAGATATTTAATGCCGTTGTGGAATCCGGAAACGCTTCTCGAGCTTCCGAGAGATTATCCATAACACCAGCTGCAGTTTCTCAGGCGTTAAGTCGATTACAGAATATTTATTCATTTAAACTTTTTGAACGAACCCGAAAAGGGTTGACGCCTACGAAAAAAGGATTGGAACTCCATAAGGCCTATAGCCATGTTGTGAATGGTGATGCTGCCAACTTACTGATTTAGTGTATGATGGTGTTTTTGAGGTGCTCCAGTGGCTTCTGTTTCTATCAGCTGTCCCTCCTGTTCAGCTACTGACGGGGTGGTGCGTAACGGCAAAAGCACTGCCGGACATCAGCGCTATCTCTGCTCTCACTGCCGTAAAACATGGCAACTGCAGTTCACTTACACCGCTTCTCAACCCGGTACGCACCAGAAAATCATTGATATGGCCATGAATGGCGTTGGATGCCGGGCAACCGCCCGCATTATGGGCGTTGGCCTCAACACGATTTTCCGCCATTTAAAAAACTCAGGCCGCAGTCGGTAACCTCGCGCATACAGCCGGGCAGTGACGTCATCGTCTGCGCGGAAATGGACGAACAGTGGGGATACGTCGGGGATAAATCGCGCCAGCGCTGGCTGTTTTACGCGTATGACAGGCTCCGGAAGACGGTTGTTGCGCACGTATTCGGTGAACGCACTATGGCGACGCTGGGGCGTCTTATGAGCCTGCTGTCACCCTTTGACGTGGTGATATGGATGACGGATGGCTGGCCGCTGTATGAATCCCGCCTGAAGGGAAAGCTGCACGTAATCAGCAAGCGATATACGCAGCGAATTGAGCGGCATAACCTGAATCTGAGGCAGCACCTGGCACGGCTGGGACGGAAGTCGCTGTCGTTCTCAAAATCGGTGGAGCTGCATGACAAAGTCATCGGGCATTATCTGAACATAAAACACTATCAATAAGTTGGAGTCATTACCGGATTTTTGTTCCCCATCATTTCTGAGTACTCGCTCAATCTCTTCCGTCAGTCGGCAAACCAGGCCTGGAAGGGATTGATTAAAGCTTGTCCTGGCTGCGGTAGTTCATCACTGAAAAAATATGGATTTTCCGCTCAAAGAGAGGCGCGACTTTACTGCCTTGAGTGCCACAAAACGTTTGTTTCCCCGGGAGAACATAAGGCAGATATCCGTCAGGAAAACCTTGCCAGACTTATCCAGGAAGGCGCTTCGTTGTCTGATATTAGAGCGACACTTTCATTAGACAGCACGGGTCTAAACCGTGCGCTACAAAAATTATCCCGCAAGGTAAATGAGGCTGAACGAGAGTTCGTTTTTCCTGCGTTTGATCTGGCGATGAGTACGTGCGCTTTTCGGGTTAAATTTAATGGCGGCGACAACAGTTTGTATGTTCTGGTTACGGCAGAAGAGAGCAGTGGCAGGGTTATCGCTGTGACAACTAATTATTCCACGCAGCCTGTCGAAAACGAATATCAGTACATTTCTGAATACGAGGAACGTCTGCCGCCTGGGACGTTAGCGCATCTTGTCCAACGCAAAGAACTCATGACGATGCGGCGAAATACCCTATTTGATATCGACTATGGTCCCGCCACGCTTTACAAAAACGATCCCGGGATGTTGGTAAAACCAGTTCTTCCCGCGTACCGGCATTTTGAGCTGGTCAAAGAGCTTACGGATGAGCACTCCCTCAATGTTCAGCACGACATCGATCATGAGTGTTTTATATTAGGAGGATGTATGATGGCTAATCTGCAATCTGTGCGGCAAGGTCGTTGTCATATATCATTTGTAAGAGAAATGGGGGTTTCACCTCCGGATAAAGACTTTCCTTATCGAGTGTTCTTTAGTGGCGGAATACGCAATAATGTCTGGCGAGCCTTCTCAACACGCGGTTACTCTAAAGCCGTATGTAACCTCACAGGAAATAAAAAAACGAGTATGCTACGCTACGCTACCTTAACGGGCAGCACTAAATTTATTCAGTTTTTGCATACGCATCCGTTTTTCTTTCAGCTTAGTCGCCTGTCTCCTGCCAATGTTACGGTCGTACTGAATTATTTAAAATTTGAATATAATAAAAATATAATGCGATAACGGAATGTTTTTATTGATATTAATTGATACTTTTTGATTGCCTGATTGATACATCCCCAGTGTATTTATTTTGTTGTTCCGCTGTGGAACGATGAAATGAATACATTGGACACGCATAATGAAAAAGATTATTTCCCCCGATATTAAGTTGCCTACACCTCGTCCCGCTGTTAATCAGGAGATTGACAGCAATAATGAGATGGTTCTCAGTCATACAGCTGTTTATCAAGATTGTCTGGCTCGGATCACTGATGAGAATACGTTGGAAAATGCGGTCATTGTTCTAAACCCTTATGGTACAGCCCCTTTAAGTGCATATGCCGGTGTTTGGAGTGCTGAAGAACGTACTGTAACGCTGAAAATTCAGGATCTGGCGCAAAGCGCGATACAAGTCGTGCAAGATTTTACGTTGAATGTGGGGGCGAATCTGCTGCCTGTACTTGGCCTAGTGGCAGATGTCGATAACCAACTGGCTATTTTGGTTGATGAAGTCGTTATCGCCACTTATACGATAGCAACCCAACCTTTACCTGCAACGGATTCTGCAGATGTGCAGTTAGGGTTTCCTGTTATCAATGTGACTCAACCAGTGACTGACGCTGACCTGATTGCGCCGGGCTGCTATTTCATTACGCATTTCGACCGCTATAACTACGCTCTGGATCAGGATGGTGTGGTGCGTTGGTACGTGACACAGGACTTCCCGTCATTCAATTTGGTGCGCATTGATAACGGTCATTTCCTGGCTACATCAGAAGCTAAAAACACCTACCTTGAGATGTATGAGTTCGACATGATGGGACGGCTGTATACTTTTTATATTCTGGATAACCAATTCCACCACTCAATTTGGCAATGGGACAGTAATACCATCGTCGCGCCTTCCGAATATACCTCGGGCAGACCAGATTCACTGAAGACTAATGAAGATGGCGTCTCAGTTGTGGATTTATCTACCGGGCTGGAAATTGCCTATTACGACATGGCCGCTATTCTTGATACCTCACGTACAGCGAGACCAACGGGGACGGCACCTGGTGAAGATCCGACCGCTCAGGACTGGCTGCATATCAACCAAAGCTATGTTAATGAAACGAATAGTTTGCTGATCGCTTCAGGGCGTCATCAGAGCGCTGTTTTTGGCATCAGCCTCGAGACTGAATCGCTGCAGTTTATTATGTCCACGCATGAAGATTGGAGCGAGGAGTATAAGCCTTACCTTCTGACTCCGGTCGACAGTGATGGTGTCCCTCTTTATGACTTCAGCAATCAGGATGATGTGGATGCGGCAAACCGTGATTTTTGGTCGTGGGGACAACACAATGTGACTGAAGTGGCTAATGACGAACCAGGAATGGTCGAATTTATGGTATTCGACAATGGTAACTATCGCTCTCGTGTTGATAGTAAAAGCCTGCTTCCACCAGATAATTACAGCCGGGTTGTACACTTTATCGTTGATTTGAACGCAATGACGGTAATGCGCCCTTTTGAATACGGTAAGGAGTTGGGAGCTCGCGGTTATAGTAGTTGTGTAAGCGCCAAAGAGGTGTTGCAGAATGGCAACATCGTTGTGCATTTCGGCGATTGCACATTTGACGAAAATGGCCGAGCTATCTCTTGCCAGCCGGGGGATAGCGACATTATTGACCCGCAGGAAGGAAATGAAGCATTGGGGAATTTGCTTCTGCAAGAAATTGAACCGGTAACCAAGTCGGTGCTTTTTGAGGCGACAATGACCTCTGGTTACTATAAAAACGAGGAAGTGAATGGCGTAGGCTATCGCTATGACATCACCAGTTTCCGCGTTTATAAAATGGGACTGTATGCCTGATTAGGTCTCAGTGTTTTGCGCTCTATGCCCGACATCTGTTCGGGCTTTTTTGTTCGTAAAAACCGATCTATTCATCATGAATAATCTAATTTTAACGAGTTTTTTGAAGGTGTAAGATAGTATTTACGAAGTATTCACCCAATAGAGAGAATAAAAGTGAAACATCTGCATCGTTTTTTTAGTAGTGACGCCTCGGGGGGCATCATTCTGATCATCGCTGCCGTGGTTGCTATGCTGATGGCAAATATCGGGGTTACCAGTGGATGGTACCACGCCTTTCTGGAAACGCCCGTTCAACTGCGGGTTGGCGCGCTTGAGATCAACAAAAATATGCTGCTGTGGATCAATGACGCGTTGATGGCGGTGTTCTTCCTGTTGATCGGTTTGGAAGTGAAGCGCGAGTTAATGCAAGGTTCGCTGGCCAGTCTGCGCCAGGCGGCGTTTCCGATCATTGCCGCTATCGGGGGCATGATTGTCCCGGCGCTGCTGTATCTGGCATTCAACTATGCTGACCCTATCACCCGTGAGGGTTGGGCGATCCCGGCGGCAACAGATATCGCTTTTGCATTAGGCGTGCTGGCGCTGTTGGGCAGCCGTGTCCCACTGGCGTTGAAAATCTTCCTGATGGCGCTGGCGATAATCGATGACCTCGGCGCTATTGTGATCATCGCGTTGTTCTACACCAGCGATCTCTCGCTGCTGTCGCTGGGCGTTGCCGCGTGCGCGATCCTTATCCTGGCAGCATTGAATCTGTGCGGTGTAAGACGTACCGGTATTTATATTCTGGTTGGCGTAGTGCTGTGGACGGCCGTACTGAAGTCTGGCGTGCATGCAACTCTGGCGGGCGTGATCGTCGGTTTCTTCATCCCGTTGAAGGAAAAACACGGGCGTTCGCCGGCGAAGCGTCTGGAGCATGTTCTGCACCCGTGGGTGGCATACCTGATCCTACCGTTGTTTGCCTTCGCTAACGCGGGCGTCTCACTGCAGGGCGTCACCATTGATGGACTGACTTCGGTGTTACCGCTGGGGATCATTGCTGGCCTGTTAATCGGGAAACCACTGGGTATCAGCCTCTTTTGCTGGCTGGCGTTACGCTTCAGGATGGCGCAATTGCCGGAGGGAACGAATTTCCAGCAAATTATGGCGGTCGGTATTCTGTGCGGCATTGGCTTTACGATGTCGATTTTCATCGCCAGCCTGGCGTTTGGGACCGTCGATCCTGAGCTGATTAACTGGGCGAAACTGGGGATCCTGATCGGTTCTTTGCTGTCGGCGGTAATAGGTTACTGCTGGTTACGCACCCGGTTGAACGCAGCAGCCTGACGGGATAACCCTTTCGTGACAATTTTCAGGGAGAGTGTATGTCTCATATAAACTACAACCACCTGTACTACTTTTGGCATGTATATAAAGAAGGATCGGTGGTTGGTGCAGCAGAGGCGCTTTATCTGACACCGCAGACCATTACCGGGCAGATTAAAGCGCTTGAGGAACGCTTACAGGGAAAGTTGTTCAAGCGGAAGGGGCGTGGACTGGAGCCCAGCGAATTAGGCGAATTGGTTTTTCGTTATGCGGATAAGATGTTCACGTTAAGCCAGGAAATGCTGGATATCGTGAACTATCGCAAAGAGTCGAATTTACTGTTCGATGTCGGCGTGGCGGATGCGTTGTCCAAACAGCTGGTTAGCAGCGTGCTGAATGCTGCAGTCGTTGAAGATGAACAAATCCATCTGCGTTGTTTTGAATCAACGCACGAGATGCTGCTGGATCAGCTCAGCCAGCATAAACTGGATATGATTATCTCCGACTGCCCGATCGATTCTACGCAGCAGGAAGGGTTGTTCTCAGTGCGGATTGGCGAATGCAGCGTGAGCTTTTGGTGCACCCAGCCATTGCCTGAGAAACCATTTCCGGCCTGCCTCGAAGAGCGTCGATTGCTGATCCCTGGGCGCCGTTCGATGCTCGGGCGTAAGCTGTTGAACTGGATTAACTCACAAGGGCTGAACGTTGAAATCCTTGGCGAGTTTGATGATGCCGCGCTGATGAAAGCGTTCGGCGCAACGCATAACGCTATTTTTGTTGCGCCTACGCTTTATTCCCACAATTTCTATGCCGATGATTCAATTGTTGAAATTGGACGCGTAGAGAATGTGATGGAGGAGTATCACGCCATATTTGCGGAAAGAATGATCCAGCATCCAGCGGTGCAGCGTATTTGCAATACTGATTACTCGGCACTATTTATTTCTGCGGGTAAATAATCAAGGCGCACTCGTCATACTTCATATTGTGGGGGGGTTACTCGGCCAGTCGGTACACTGCACCCTGCCACCTTGTGGCAGGGTCACTGGTGAGTGCTGAGCAAAGTGGATGCACCGACGCAAAAGATGTAGCAAATCAAACAGAAAGAGATTTTCTGAGACCCTCCAGCTCGCTTCTTACCCTATCTCATAATCTGTTTTATACAGAAAATGAGATCTCATCAAATCGATATCTCATGGTTTCAAAGCGTTTGTGATTAGCACCCCTCGCATAATGGGAGCATTACATAGGTGTCCCACCGGACGGATGGGACACACTATTTCTTCTATGACTCATTAACGAGGTAAGCATTATGACTAACAGCAAACTGGTACAAAATGATTCGCTCAGTACAAAAGAGTACGAGCAGAACGGATTTGTGGCGGCCACGGAAACCAATGAGTTTAGCTATACATCGGCGCGTGTTGCGAAGGTAGCCTATAACGAGTACAAGCCCAACGAGTTTAAAGTGTCCGGTTACTGGACTGACTGGTCGCAATATGACGGCCGTCTCGATGGTGATTTCGCGCCTTCCAGCTGTGGGCGCGGCGTTGACCTGGCGTTATTAGACCCCTTTGCTTACGATAAAATTACGCTGGGTTTCTGCGGGATTGTCGGCGATACCGGCGAGAAAGCGACGACCATCAACAATGCCGCAGTCGACTTCCAGCGTACGCAATGGCAACCCACTTTTGTCGATGCGTGGGGAGATGTTGCCTCCTATCGCAACTGCGGCTTTGCGGGCTGGGTAAGCAATGATTACATGGCGCTTTTCCATCAGTACGATGCACAGGGCGTTCTGGGGGGGTTACGCGATGTACAGAAAAAGAACCCGAATCTCCATCTTTCAATGAGTATTGGCGGATGGACCATGAGCCAGGCGTTCCACTTTATGGCTAAGGATCCACATAAACGCGCGCTATTCTGCGACGGCCTGACCGATCTGTTCACCCGATTCCCGATGTTTAGCGAAATCGATCTGGATTGGGAATATCCGGGGGCACCGGGAAATACCGGTAATACCTACGATGATACTGACGCACCAAATTTTGCTGCCTTGATTAAGGATGTGAAAGCCGCGCTGAATAAAATCAATCGCAGTGATGTGAAAATTAGCGTTGCCGCGGCTGGTGACATCGAGAAACTGAAAAAAGCCAATATTCCAGCGCTCATTGATGCGGGGGTCTGGGGCATTAATTTAATGACCTACGACTTCTTTGGTACGCCGTGGGCTACCGAGCTGGCGCATCATACCAATCTCTACCCGAATGGCAGCGCGAATAACTGGAGCGTAGAGACCGCCGTTAATTATCTGGAGTCGATTGGGGTGCCGCTTAAACAGGTCTTTATCGGTTATGCCGGTTATAGCCGTAATGCTCATGATGCGACGATCCAGAGCGTATCTCCGCTGAAAGGAACTTACACGCCAGGATACGGCACGACGGTCGGAACATTTGAATCCGGCTCAACGGAATGGTACGACCATATCGCAAATTATCTTGATCTGGAAAACCAGACCGGTCGCAATAATTTTATTGTTTACACCGATGAAGTGGCGGATGCGGATTTCCTGTATAACCCACAGTCTAAAGTCTTTATGTCGCTGGATACCCCGCGCACCGTGAAGGCCAAAGCCGAGTACGTAAAATCCCGCGGCCTGGGTGGCCTGTTTACCTGGACGGCGGATTTGGATCGCGGTCCGCTGGTGAATGCGGCTCGCGAAGGGCTGGGCTGCGAAATGACGCGGCAAACTGTTGATATGAGACCGTTCTATTTTAAAGGTATTACGAAGTAAGCGCTCATGTCCCCCTGTAAAGGGGGACATTTTCGGCTGTCTCAATCGTGTAAAAAACATAGATAAGTAAATAAATATTGTGTATCAGGTGAATTATTATTTTGGATTGAATAAGTAAATTTATATTACATTTTATGACATTGCCTTCTTATTTTTAGATTTTTTTATGGTTTTTTACATCAGGTTTGACAATTCTCTCAGTTAGATGATTATTTTTGGTACTAAAATAACGCATCTCAATAGTTAATGGATTTTCAAATGGTTACATCATTCATGATTGGAAATGATTTATTGTTTGATACAAGTGAAATGGTTCTTCATCATCTTAAGGATGGGGAAAGTATTCATTTATCCGGCGTGAAAGGTCGCTGTTTGAAGTGTCTCATCTCACATACCCAACAAGATATAACGACAAAAAAGCAAATTTTCGATGAGGTATGGGGACAATTTGGTTTATTCGCCAGCGATAGTACGTTATTGCAGACGATTTATGCCTTGCGGCGGGATTTGCGGGATATAGAGATGACGGATTTAATCGTTACCCATCCCCGACTGGGCTACCAGATCAATCCGGCCTATAGCGTTACACCGGTTGCTGAATTAGGCGCTGAAAAAAATGAACCTGCTGCCACTGAGGTATTTTCCTGTCCTTCTGACACTGATATTCTCAGTGCCCATTATGAAATTCAGAAAAAAACCGAAGGCAAAAAAACAGACGTTGCCGTTAATCTCTCCCTGCATAAGGCGAGGGTTATTTTAGCGTTCCTGACATTTGTATTGACTACAGTATTAGTACTCCTGACAGTGTTTTTCTACAGGGAAGAGTTACGTCTTCATAATGGCGGAAAAAACTTGTATTTAAATCCTGAAACGGGAAAAGATGGTCATGGACAAAAAGGATTTATCCTGTGTCAGTGTAATAAATATGATACAAGCGAAAATTGCAAAAATCATGAATATATATGTAAAAAAGTGACTTCATGATATTTTTCGTTACGTAATGCAACTTAAGTTTATTATGCGTTTGGTGGATAAGGTGAGAGCGGCATCTTGCCACCGAAAAGCTCGGTTAACCGTCGTTCGGCAAGATGATGCGTCCAGTGATGAGTCGGTTAGATGAAATAATGCCTCAAGCGGTTCATCACGGAATTTCCAGCAGGTCTTATTAATAGAGTTGACAGCCAGAGATCCACCCAGAACAAGCTCGAGTTTTGTCACCGCATCGGTGATGTAGAGATCACAATGAAGCCCATTCCGATAATTAACCAGATAACAAGTTCCGTGGAGAGTTTATGCTTTCTGATACTGGCTTTATCTGTGGGGCGAAGGACCTGAGAGACATTCAGGAGGTATTGAGTGCCGAAAAGAGGAAAGAGATTCGGGTTCAGCCCAAATTGTATCGCATAGCGACAGGTTGAAAGTATGAAAAAGCCCCATCAAAAATGATGGGGCTTATTGTGCTACGCTTGCGCGGTTTTTTCACAAAGCAACAACAATCAGGCGATTAAGCCAGTTTGTTGATCTGTGCAGTCAGGTTTGCTTTATGACGTGCAGCTTTGTTTTTGTGGATCAGACCTTTAGCAGCCTGACGGTCCACGATCGGTTGCATTTCGTTAAATGCTTTCAGTGCAGTAGCTTTGTCGCCAGCTTCGATAGCTGCGTATACTTTCTTGATGAAAGTACGCATCATAGAGCGACGGCTAGCGTTGTGCTTGCGGGCCTTTTCAGACTGAACGGCGCGCTTCTTAGCTGATTTGATATTAGCCAAGGTCCAACTCCCAAATGTGTTCTATATGGACAATTCAAAGGCCGAGGAATATGCCCTTTTAGCCTTCTTTTGTCAATGGATTTGTGCAAATAAGCGCCGTTTAAATTGCAGCACTCGTTGCGTAGTGATGGCGCAGGATTCTACCAGCTTGCGGGGCGTGAATACAGCCTTTCCACGAGAAAAATTGCATTGGTGTGCCCGTGAAGGGCGTCAATTTGTTTCATAACGATGAAAACCATCCTCTTTCTGTTTCGTAGAAACAATCGCCGGTTAACGTTGAACGCGGTACAGGGTATACTTTCACGATTTTCACTGTTTTGAGCCAGACATGAAGCTGATACGAGGCATACATAATCTCAGTCAGGCCCCGCATGGGTGTGTGCTGACTATTGGTAATTTCGACGGCGTGCACCGTGGCCATCGTGCGTTGCTGCAGGGCTTACGGGAAGAAGGGCGCAAACGCAATTTACCGGTGATGGTGATGATTTTCGAGCCGCAGCCGCTGGAGCTGTTTGCGACGGACAAGTCACCTGCGCGCCTCACCCGCCTGCGGGAAAAACTGCGTTATCTGGCGGAGTGCGGCGTTGATTACGTGCTGTGCGTGCGTTTTGACAGGCGCTTCGCTGCATTAACGGCGCAGACCTTCATCAGCGATCTGCTGGTGAAGCGCCTTGGTGTACAATTTCTTGCCGTTGGCGATGATTTCCGCTTTGGCGCTAGCCGTGCGGGCGATTTCTTGTTATTACAGGAAGCGGGCGCTGAGTATGGTTTTGATATCACCAGCACCCAAACCTTCTGTGAAGGCGGTGTGCGCATCAGCAGCACCGCGGTACGTCAGGCGCTGGCGGAAGATAACCTGCAACTGGCCGAAAGCCTGCTTGGGCATCCTTTTACTATCTCAGGACGCGTAGTTCACGGTGACGAGTTAGGGCGCACTATCGGTTTTCCGACGGCAAACTTACCGCTTCGTCGCCAGGTTTCTCCGGTGAAAGGGGTTTATGCGGTTGAAGTAATGGGGCTGGGTGACAAACCTTTCCCCGGCGTCGCCAACATCGGCACACGCCCGACGGTAGCAGGCGTACGCCAACAGTTGGAAGTGCATCTATTGGACGTTGTAATGGACCTGTATGGTCGCCATATAGATGTAGTACTGCGTAAAAAAATACGCAGCGAACAGCGATTTGCCTCGCTGGATGAACTAAAAGCGCAGATTGCGCGTGATGAGTTGACTGCCCGTGAATTTTTTGGGCTAACAAAACCGGCTTAATGCCTATACGAGTTTTAAATACGGAACCGAGAATCTGATGAGTGACTATAAATCAACCCTGAATTTGCCGGAAACAGGGTTCCCGATGCGCGGCGATCTCGCCAAGCGTGAACCGGGAATGCTGGCGCGTTGGACTGATGATGACCTGTACGGCATCATTCGTGCGGCCAAAAAAGGCAAAAAAACCTTCATTCTGCATGATGGCCCTCCTTATGCGAATGGCAGCATTCATATTGGTCACTCGGTTAACAAGATTCTGAAAGACATTATCGTGAAGTCCAAAGGACTCACGGGATTCGACTCGCCTTACGTTCCGGGCTGGGACTGCCACGGTCTGCCTATCGAGCTGAAAGTAGAGCAGGAATACGGCAAGCCGGGCGAGAAGTTCACCGCCGCTGAGTTCCGCGCCAAATGCCGTGAATACGCAGCGACGCAGGTTGACGGTCAGCGTAAAGACTTTATCCGTCTTGGCGTGCTGGGCGACTGGTCGCATCCGTACCTGACCATGGACTTCAAAACTGAAGCCAACATCATTCGTGCGCTGGGTAAAATCATCGGTAACGGTCACCTGCACAAAGGTGCGAAGCCGGTGCACTGGTGCGTTGATTGCCGTTCCGCGCTGGCGGAAGCGGAAGTTGAGTATTATGACAAAACCTCCCCGTCCATCGACGTTGCGTTCCACGCCGCCGATCAGGACGCGGTAAAAGCGAAATTTGGCGTTTCTGACGTCAATGGCCCGATCTCACTGGTTATCTGGACTACCACCCCGTGGACGTTACCGGCGAACCGCGCAATCTCTCTGGCGCCTGATTTTGACTATGCGCTGGTGCAGATTGACGGGCAGGCTGTGATTCTGGCGAAGGATCTGGTTGAAAGCGTCATGCAGCGTATTGGTGCGGCTGAATACACTATTCTGGGCACCGTAAAAGGCGCCGAGCTGGAACTGCTGCGCTTTACCCATCCGTTTATGGGCTTTGACGTGCCGGCTATTCTTGGCGATCACGTTACGCTGGATGCGGGTACTGGTGCGGTCCATACCGCCGGCGGCCACGGTCCGGATGACTACGTCATTAGCCAGAAATACGGTCTGGAAATCGCTAACCCGGTTGGTCCGGACGGCGCATATCTGGCGGGTACCTATCCGGATCTGGACGGTGTGAACGTCTTTAAAGCCAACGACAAAATCGTTGCGCTGCTGAGCGATAAAGGCGCTCTGCTGCACGTTGAGAAGATGCAGCACAGCTACCCGTGCTGCTGGCGCCACAAATCGCCGATCATCTTCCGTGCGACTCCGCAGTGGTTCGTCAGCATGGATCAGAAAGGTCTGCGTGCGCAGTCGCTAAAAGAGATCAAAGGCGTGCAATGGATCCCGGATTGGGGTCAGGCACGTATTGAATCGATGGTTGCCAACCGTCCTGACTGGTGTATCTCCCGTCAGCGTACGTGGGGTGTGCCGATGTCTCTGTTTGTTCACAAAGACACCGAAGAGCTGCATCCGCGTGCTATCGAACTGATGGAAGAAGTGGCCAAACGCGTTGAAGTTGACGGCATCCAGGCGTGGTGGGATCTCGATCCGAAAGATATCCTCGGCGATGAAGCTGACCAGTATGTCAAAGTCCCGGATACGCTGGACGTGTGGTTCGACTCCGGTTCAACCCACTCATCCGTTGTGGACGTGCGTCCTGAGTTTGCAGGCCATGCGGCAGATATGTATCTGGAAGGTTCTGACCAGCACCGCGGCTGGTTCATGTCTTCTCTGATGATCTCCACTGCAATGAAGGGCAAAGCGCCATACCGTCAGGTACTGACCCACGGTTTCACCGTTGATGGTCAGGGTCGTAAAATGTCCAAGTCTATCGGTAACACCGTAAGCCCGCAGGACGTAATGAACAAACTGGGCGCGGATATTCTGCGTCTGTGGGTCGCTTCTACCGACTATACCGGCGAAATGGCCGTTTCTGACGAAATCCTGAAACGTGCTGCCGACAGCTATCGTCGTATCCGTAACACCGCACGCTTCCTGCTGGCGAACCTGAACGGGTTCGATCCGGTAAAAGATATGGTGAAACCGGAAGAGATGGTGGTGCTGGATCGCTGGGCGGTAGGTTGTGCACAAGCGGCGCAGGAAGAGATCCTGAAAGCTTATGAAGCCTATGACTTCCACGAAGTAGTACAGCGCCTGATGCGTTTCTGCTCCGTAGAAATGGGTTCGTTCTACCTCGACATCATCAAAGACCGTCAGTACACCGCGAAAGCGGACAGTGTGGCGCGTCGTAGTTGCCAGACTGCGCTGTTCCATATTGCAGAAGCGCTGGTTCGCTGGATGGCGCCGATCATGTCCTTCACCGCCGATGAAATCTGGGGTTACCTGCCGGGCGAGCGTGAGAAGTACGTCTTTACCGGTGAATGGTACGAAGGTCTGTTTGGCTTAGGCGAAACCGAAGCGATGAATGACGCCTACTGGGACGAGTTGCTGAAAGTGCGCGGCGAAGTGAACAAGGTCATCGAGCAGGCGCGTGCGGATAAGAAAGTCGGTGGTTCGCTGGAAGCAGCGGTTACTCTGTACGCTGAACCAGAACTGGCGGCGAAACTGACCGCGCTGGGCGAAGAGTTGCGCTTTGTTCTGCTGACCTCCGGTGCGACGGTTGCGGATTATGCAGCGGCTCCTGCTGACGCTCAGCAGAGCGAACTGCTTAAAGGTCTGAAAATCGTACTAAGCAAAGCCGAAGGTGAGAAATGTCCGCGCTGCTGGCATTACACTACCGATGTCGGCCAGGTGGCGGAACATGCAGATATCTGCGGACGCTGTGTCAGCAACATCGCCGGTGATGGCGAACAACGTAAGTTTGCCTGATGAGTAAGCCTCTATGTTCAACAGGACTACGCTGGCTGTGGCTGGTGGTAGTCGTGCTGATTATCGATTTAGGCAGCAAATACCTGATCCTCCAGAACTTTGCTCTGGGGGATACGGTGTCGCTGTTCCCGTCGCTTAATCTGCACTACGCGCGTAACTATGGTGCGGCGTTTAGCTTCTTAGCCGACAGCGGTGGCTGGCAACGTTGGTTCTTTGCCGGTATCGCCATTGGTATCTGCGTTATCCTGATGGTGATGATGTATCGCTCGAAGGCGACGCAGAAGCTAAACAACATCGCGTATGCGTTAATCATTGGCGGTGCGCTGGGCAACCTGTTCGACCGCCTGTGGCACGGCTTCGTGGTTGATATGATTGACTTTTACGTCGGTGACTGGCATTTCGCGACATTCAATCTTGCCGATACGGCGATCTGTATCGGTGCGGCATTGATTGTCCTCGAAGGCTTCTTACCGTCGAAAGAGAAAAAAGCCGCATAAAAAAATGCCGGATGGCGCTATGCTAATCCGGCTTACAATATACTGCGATTCTTGTGGGCCCGGTAAGCGTAGCGCTATCGGGCAAACAGGCGGCAGCAATTTTAAAGAGCAACCTGCATGTCTAAATCAGTACAGAGTAACAGTGCGGTGCTGGTGCACTTCACCCTTAAGCTCGACGATGGCTCCACCGCAGAGTCAACCCGCAATAACGGCAAGCCTGCGCTGTTTCGCCTGGGCGACGGTTCTCTGTCTGAAGGACTGGAACAACACCTGCTGGGGTTAAAAGAAGGTGATAAAACCACTTTTGCTCTGGAGCCGGATGCCGCCTTCGGCGTGTCCAGCCCGGACTTAATTCAGTATTTCTCGCGTCGGGAATTTATGGACGCGGGCGAGCCAGAAATTGGCGCTATCATGCTCTTTACCGCAATGGACGGCAGTGAGATGCCTGGTGTGATCCGCGAAATCAACGGTGACTCGATCACGGTTGATTTCAACCATCCGCTGGCCGGGCATACCGTTCATTTTGATATTGAAGTGCTGGAAGTCGAACCGGCACTGGAGGCGTAAAATGCAGATCCTGTTGGCCAACCCGCGCGGTTTTTGCGCTGGCGTAGACCGCGCTATCAGCATTGTGGAAAACGCGCTGGCTATTTACGGCGCACCGATTTATGTCCGTCATGAAGTGGTGCATAACCGCTATGTGGTGGATAGCCTGCGCGAGCGCGGCGCTATTTTTATTGAGCAAATCAGCGAAGTACCGGATGGCGCGATCCTGATTTTCTCCGCTCATGGCGTGTCTCAGGCGGTGCGTAACGAAGCCAAAGGCCGCGACCTCACGGTTTTTGATGCGACCTGCCCGCTGGTAACGAAAGTGCATATGGAAGTTGCCCGCGCTAGCCGTCGTGGTGAAGAGTCAATTTTAATTGGTCACGCCGGGCATCCGGAAGTTGAAGGCACGATGGGCCAGTACAGTAACCCGCAGGGGGGAATGTATCTGGTCGAATCACCTGAAGATGTGCTGAAACTGAATGTAAAAAATGAAGGCAAATTGTCCTTCATGACGCAGACTACTCTCTCCGTTGATGACACCTCTGACGTTATTGACGCGTTGCGAAGCCGTTTCCCGAAAATTGTCGGGCCGCGCAAAGACGATATCTGTTATGCCACGACCAACCGTCAGGAAGCGGTCCGTGCGCTGGCGGAGCAGGCCGATGTTGTGCTGGTGGTCGGCTCGAAAAACTCTTCTAACTCCAACCGTCTGGCTGAACTGGCCCAACGAATGGGGAAAGCGGCGTATCTGATTGACGATGCGACCGATATCCAGGAAGCGTGGGTGAAAGAAGCCAGGTGCGTGGGCGTGACGGCCGGTGCCTCGGCGCCTGATATCCTGGTGCAAAACGTGATTGCTCGCCTGCAGGAGCTTGGCGGTGGGGAAGCTATTCCGCTGGAAGGGCGTGAAGAAAACATCGTTTTCGAAGTACCGAAAGAGCTGCGTGTGGATGTTCGTGAAGTAGAGTAAGTCTTTCCGGTTACGATTATGAGAAGATGCCAGACTTAACGTCTGGCATTTTTTTATGGAGAAACCATGCGCTTACCGATCATTCTTGATACCGATCCCGGCATTGATGATGCTGCCGCTATTGCCGCCGCGCTGTTTGCCCCTGAGCTGGATCTGCAACTGATGACCACGGTAGCAGGTAATGTGTCGGTGGAAAAAACCACCCGTAATGCATTGCAACTGCTGCACTTCTGGAATGCGGATATTCCACTGGCGCAGGGGGCATCGATGCCGCTGGTGAGACCGCTACGAGATGCCGCTTCCGTACACGGTGAATCAGGTATGGAAGGGTATGAATTTGTCGAACATGACCGCCAGGTGATGGCAAAACCTGCCTTCCAGGCCATTCGCGATGCGTTGATGCATGCCCCGCAGCCTGTGACGCTGGTGGCAATTGGCCCCCTGACCAACATTGCGCTGCTGCTGACTCATTATCCTGAATGCATATTCAACATTCACCGTCTGGTGATTATGGGCGATTCTGCCGGGCGCGGGAACTTCACGCCAAACGCCGAGTTTAATATTGCTATTGATCCCGAGGCCGCCGCAAAAGTCTTCCAGAGCGGGCTGGAGATTGTGATGTGCGGGCTGGATGTCACTAATCAGGCCATGCTCACCCCTGACTATCTGGCGACGTTGCCGCAGCTTAACCAGACGGGAAAAATGCTGCACGCGCTGTTTAGCCATTACCGTAGCGGCAGTATGAATACGGGGCTACGAATGCACGACCTGTGCGCTATTGCCTGGCTGGTGCGCCCGGAACTGTTTACCCTGCAGCCGTGCTTCGTGGCGGTTGAAACCCAGGGTGAATATACCTCGGGTACGACGGTGGTGGACATTGAAGGACGTTTAGGGCATCCGGCAAATGCCCTGGTCGCGCTGGGGCTGGACGTTGAGGGGTTCCAGCAGTGGGTGGCAGAGGTACTGACGCTGGCACCTTGAGGCTGTGATCCGGCCCGCAATATGCAGATAGCGATAGCAGGTTAATCGATTAATCTGCTAATCTGATCCTGTTGTTCTCCTCGGGCCGGAGACACATATGAACCTTTCTTTTATCCAGCCACCGCAGGTGGCGTGGGCAAGCGGCGCTTTAGCTGATGGCCTGTTATTGCGTAAATCCACCCGTATTGAGGATCTTCCAGACGTTTTTGCCGATGAACACGCCCGTCAACAGCTGGCTGGCGAGCAGGTCGTGTATGACGTCGAGATGCTGGATACCTCTCCCGCTGAAGGTGAACTCTACACCGGCGTTACCCATCTTTACCCTGGCCGGGTCGGCTGTGAGTATTTTATGACTCGCGGGCATTTCCATGCGCGCCGCGAACAGGGGGAAGTCTATTTTGGTCTGCGTGGCACCGGTTTGCTGCTGTTGCAAACTGAGCAGGGCGACGCGAGGCTGGAAAAAGTATTCGCGGGATCTGTCCACATTATCCCCGGCTTTACCGCGCATCGGTTAATCAACACCGGGGAAGAGGTTCTGTCGGCGCTCGCCGTATGGCCAGGGATTGCGGGTCATGATTATGCAGCGCTCGCCAGCGGCTTCAGAATAAGGGTCTTTGAGGAAAATAAGACGGTTCAGGCGAAGGAGGTACAGAATGGGTGACTTAGCGCATTCTTACGGCCTGGATATGACGGTCCATCATCACCCGCTTGGTTTTAGCTATGGGGATGAGGTTACCGGGCCGATGCCGGAGATTCGTCAACTCGACCAGATTCGCGCCTCGCTGCGCGATCCGCACTGTGAAGGGCCGCAAGAGGTGTATGCCATAGCGATGGATGTGGCGCGAATGCAGGATCGCGAAGAGTTGAAAAAGCGGATGCTGTTGTTTGGCGTGGTGACCTATGCGGCGGGACGGCTGGGAGAAGAGCCGGTGCGTAGTCAGGGACATATTCATCGTATTAGTCAGCACAGCGGCTGGTCTCCGCCGGAGCTTTATGAAATCTGGCAGGGAAAAGCGATCATTTATATGCAGGAATATGTTGAGGACGACCCAGGCCGCTGTTTTGCTGTAATTGCCGGACCCGGTGAGAAAGTGTTGGTACCACCCGGTTGGGGGCATGCGACTATATCCGCAGACCCGGATGTACCGTTAACCTTTGGCGCGTGGTGCGATCGTGAATATGGTTTTGAGTACGACGCCGTGCGTGCGCATAAAGGACTGGCATGGTATCCGCTGCTGCAGGGCAACAACGTTATCTGGCAGCATAATCCGCGTTACATCCCTGGACGACTGCAGGCTGTTACGCCCAGACAATATACGGAATTCTCGATTACCTCCGCACCTGTTTATCAGCAATTCATCGAGGACCCGGCACGTTTCCAATTTATCTCACGCCCGGACAAGCACCCCGAGCTATGGCAAAACTTTCATCCATAAAAAAACCGGGGCATAGCCCCGGTTGTACCGTTTTCTTTGTGTTATCCCGCAAACAGGCCCGTGGCGACGCCGAGGGCGGCCAGTATCAACAGTAAAATCATCGCTTTCACTGGTGACACACCGCGCTTGGCCATCAGATACCAGGTACCAAGCACCACAATCAGCGGCAGTAACTGCGGGAAGATACCGTCCAGCATCTGTTGAACATGGATATTCACCCCATCTTTGGTAATAAACTCCAGTCCGGTGCCAAGTTTAACGTAGCTGGCCGCCACGCCCCCCATGACAAACACACCCAGCAGCGATAACGCTTCACGCAGACGGGCAGACTTGCTGCTCACCAGCATTTCCACCGAGCCAGAACCCATTTTGTAGCCTTTCAGGAACAAGAACCACGAACCGGGAATGATGATGGCCAGCCAGGCAACGGTATAAAACAGCGGCCCGAGAATGTTACCGCCGGCCGCCAGGGCCATGCCGATGCTGAGCAGGATAGGGATCAGCATGCCAGGGATCATTGAATCGCCGATCCCGGCAATAGGGCCCATCAGGCCAACCTTCAGGGTATTGATTGTCTCCCCATCGATCGGCTCACCGTTCGCTTTTTTCTCCTCCAGCCCCAGCACCATGCCGTTTACGATCGCGCCTATCTGGGGTTCCGTATTATAGAATGAGGCATGACGGCGCAGCATTTCAGTACGTTGGGCTGCGTCGGGATAGAGCTTTTTCGCCACCGGAAGCATACTCAGACAAAAGCCAAAAGATTCCAGACGTTCAAAACTCATCGATGACAAGTTGTGCATCATCCATGCGCGCCAGCAGCGGCGAAGATCTTTACGCGTAAGTGTACGTTCTTCCATCAGAATTCATCCTCATCATCATCGGCTACCGACTTTGCATTCGCGGCCTGCGGCGGTTCCGGTTTATAGTTGTAATGGATCAACGCCAACAGCGAACCGACGATCACTAGCGCGACCATGTTGAGTTTTAAAAATACGATGCAGACAAAACCGACGAGGAAGTAGATCAGCATGGTGTAGTTTTTGATGATCTGCTTTAGCAAAATCGCGATCCCGACGGCGGGTAAAATGCCGCCCAGTACGTTCATCGTTGACAGAACTATTTTCGGCAAGCTGTCCATAAAACCGCTGATGTATTGCGCGCCGAAGTAAACCGCAATAAAAGTCGGTACAAAACGCAGGACAAAGTTTGTCACCTGTGGCCAGATGGCGCTATTCAGGTAAATACCGCGTTCGTCGCCCCGTTCCAGCGCCACATCTGCCCGGTGATTCCAGAAAGAGTTCAGTACCATCATCGCGTTAAACAAAATGGTTCCGGCGATACCGATGGTCGCAGCCAGCGCGACCGCGACCTCGGGGCCTTTTCCTGAAAGGATCCCTAGGGCGATTGCGGGGTAAGCAACAAAGTTGAGATCGGCCGGCATCGAACCGCCAGGCGTTACCATCGCGATATACACCGCCTGAACCGCGACGCCAATCATGATCCCGGTTTTAATGTCGCCAAGAATTATCCCGACCAGCATTCCGGAAATCAGCGGGCGGGTGATCAGATACCAGCCGCCGGTCAGCCCCAGAAGCCAGGGACTGCTGAGGGCGCCGAGATAGCAAAGTATGCCAATCAACGTAGCTTCGATAATCATCGTGCGCTCCTTATTTCAGCTTCTGACGTGCGTCCTGCCAGCTGTAGCAACTGGCATCAGGAACCAGGCGAAACTCAACCAGGTGCCCATGTTGCGTCAGCCAGTCAAAGGCGGCAATTTCATCCCCGTTGACCGACTGATTCGGGCCGATGGTGGTGGTATCAGCACGCGCGCTCATCGGACCTACATTAATCTTGCCGTTGGCATTTTTCAGGCTGATACCTGCTTCTTCAATGCGTTTGAGCGTGACGGGTGATTTGCCAATGACGAAATAACGTTTCTCGCTGGCAATGACTTTTGGCAATTTTTCAATCGCGGTGGCCGTATCAAACAACCAAACTTTGGTGTCCTGTACGGCGCCTTTCATCACCGAAGAGAGCAAAGGGTCGGCCGCGACGGCGTCGTCTATAGCGACGATCCCATCACAGGGCAGCTCTTTGGCCCAACGTGTCACGAGCTGCCCATGGATTACGCGGTCATCGATACGTACAAAAGAAATACTCATAGTGGTTTCCTTTAAAAATCGTCGGACTGAACGGATAAAACCGGGGTGGCTTTAATCAGCGTGGGTATCGTCAGCGCCAACAGCTCGACGGTTGCGGCGTGAACATCCGTTAAATGGCAAATCTCCTCGCTTTGTAACAGCATCGGGAAATTGACCCCCGCTACGACGGCAACGGGAGGAACCGTTTGTGAAGAAAAAGCATGATGGCAGGCGACATTCCACGGCGTACCGCTTTGCATGTCACACAGCACCAGTACGCCGTCAGCGTCTTTTCCGGCACTGGTGAGAACCTGAGAGAACGTCGCTTTAAACCCTTCGATACCTGCCTGTTCACTCAGCGTAACGGGGTAAACATGCGGTAATTCTCCATAAACCATACGACCGCTGGCGAGAAGCGCGTCCGCCAGGGGACCATGCGTGGCAACAATTACGTTAATCATGCGCTTATCCTCTAACCCAGGCTTTAATCGTGGCGAGCTGTTGACCGACGCCTTTGCCAAACGGTGAAATACGATATTCTCCGACGGCGGCAGGGATGATAAAGGTCTCTGCATAGTTGACGACAAACGGGGGAAACGCACCGCTCGGGCTTTCAACAACGGCCTGCGCTCCTTCGACCAGGTTCAGGACGTTGACGCCGCCATGGGTATGGTGAGTGACCGGTGCCGTAAACCAATGGCGACGCGTTTCGATAAATTCGCGTTCGTGCATTCCGGTTCTTTCTTCCCGCCAACCCTCTCCTTCAGCCAGGGGTTCAATACGGTTGACGAGGTTGTCGTGCACCCATTGCGTGTCGCGCTGCCAGTCAATAACCTGCTGACCGTGATCCAGATGCACCGGACGCGGTAAGCCGTCTAACCCTAAGCGGCCCCAATCCCACAGCTTGAAGGTGAAGATATAGGGCGTTGCGCTGATCTCCAGCACCATGGTTCCTGCACCCGAGCAGTGTACGGTTCCGGCAGGGATCAGGAAGTGATCGTGTTTATGTGCGGGGATCTGGTTAACGAATCGTTCATCATCAAAGGTTTTTTCGCCACGACCCGCGGCCCGGAGGTCGTCGAGCATATCCTGCGGTGCGATCCCGGTTTTGGTCCCGAGATACACCACGGCGTCCGGCTCGGCTTCGAGAATGTAATAACTCTCATCCTGGGTATAGTGCATACCAAACTGCTGTTGAATGTACTCAGTGAGCGGATGAACCTGAAAACTCAAATTCTGGCCGCCAATAGTGTCGAGGAAGTCAAAACGGATCGGGAATTCCGCGCCAAAGCGCGCGTGAACTTTTTCACCCAGCAGGGGGCGGGGACAGGTCAGCACCAGATCCTGAGAGGGGATCTCGATCCGCACGTTGCCAAAACGCAGTAACAGGCTGTTTTCCTCGGGCACGCAATCAAAACACCACGCGTAATTGGGGGCTGAGGGATCGAGATCGAAGCGTTGTTTCATCCATTGCCCGCCCCAGACGCCTGGGTCAAAGAAAGGGGCAACGCGAAACGGTTGTTCGGTGGTTTGTTGCAGACCGGCGCGTAACGCGTCGCCGCTGACCATCGCGGGACTATTTTCTACCGTGGTATCGAGCAAATAATCGGCGCGTTTGAGTAACGGCGTTTTGTGTTTGTCGAATACCCGCCATTCAATGAAAAAAGCACGTTTGTAACGACGAAGAATATCTTCATCCTGGTTTTCTGCACCCCAGTTACCCAGCCCGTTATGACGCATACGCTGTTGAATTTCCCAGCGCGGAAGATCGGCATAAACCAGTACGTCACCAGGGTGTGCCAGCGCAGCGCCCGAGCCGTACACCACAACCAGCCCTGCGGTAACGGCATCAATCTGTTGGCGGAGTTGGCTGAGTTTGTCGCTATCAAAAAATTCATCCAGGTGATGACAGGAGAGAACGCCGAATACGCGATCGTCGGTAAGGTTACGCGCCAGTAAATCATGCAGGGCCTGCTCATCGCGGCGGGCGGATTCAATATTTAGCACCAGTGCGGTATCTAATGTCGTAACAAGCTGTTGCTCCAGCTCGTCAAGCCGCACGCCCGGATAGCAATCCACGATCAATACGGTTTTGGCGGCGGTAGAAACCCTGGTGTTAAGCACTGAATGAATTGACGACCAACCCTGCCAGGCGTGGTTGTCATAGCCCTGAACGTTAACCTCAGGGAATTTATTATAGGTTGTACGCATATTCTGTCTCCGTGTTGGCTTATTTAAGATTAATCGATTAACCTTATTTTCATAGTGTGGTTAACGCGATTAACCCGCCATAATCAGAATCCAGTGCGGTGAAATGCACGTTAGCGTGATGTGAATCACACGTAAAAAGGCAATATTTCGGTTATTCGATTAACCTTCGAAATAAACAGGAGAGGTCATGACTACAGTCACGCTGGCGCAGGTTGCTGAACGCGCGGGAGTCTCCACGGCAACCGTTTCAATGGTGTTGCGTAACCGGGGGCGCATTTCTCAGGCCACACGTGACAGGGTGCTCAAAGCGCTGGATGATGCCGGCTACGTTTATAATCAAACCGCCGCTAACCTGCGTAACCGGAGCAGTAATCAGGTCGGATTGTTGTTACACGATATCACTAACCCTTTTTACGGTGAGATGACTGCAGGGCTAAGCCATGAGATGGAGCGGCATGACCTGCTTCTGTTTCTGGCAAACAGTGAAGAGTCAGGAGAAAGGCAGCAAAAATTTGTCGACTCGTTGATGCGCAATAATGCCTGCGGCATGGTGCTCTGCGCGGCGCGCGAAACACCGACCTCCTTCTTCGAGGCGCTGAAAAGGCGCAATATTCCCGCCATCATGGTGGTTCGCCCTCTTAGCGATCCTGATTTTGATTTTGTGGGAACCGATAACTTTCTCGGTACGCAAATGGCCACCACCCATTTAGTCAAAATGGGGCATAAGAATATTGCGTTTATCGGTGGTAGCCCAAGTTCCGGGAGCCGGGCACAGCGTATCGGTGGATTCACCAGCACGTTGCTGGAGCAGGGAATATCGCCGAATCCGCAATGGATAGTGGCGACGCAGGCCAGCCAAATTGACGGCGCAAAAGTGGCAGAGTCGCTTCTTATGCGGTTCCCGGAAATTACCGCCGCCGTTTGTTATCAGGATATTGTGGCGCTTGGGGTTATGCAGGCATTACGTAAAATGGGGCGTGAACCAGGGCGCGATTTTGCGCTGGTGGGGTTCGATGACATCACCGAAGCTGCGCTGGTACAACCTGCGCTCACCACCGTGTCGGTGGCCGCAAAAGAGATAGGTCGCAAGGCTGGGGAGCTACTTTATAGTCGCATTCAGGGAAATGACGAACCTCCGAAACGCATTATTCTGCCACCTGCGCTGGTGGTCAGAGAATCATGTGGTTTTCGCTGATCGTCATGCCTTTTACTGATATCTCTCCCTGTTTATCATTAAATTCTAATTATCGACGTTTTCGGCTGGCGGCGCAGCGATGTGCTGGTTAATCTGAAAACGATTTACGTAAAATTAACAAAAGAGAATAGCTATGCATGATGCACAAATCCGCGTTGCCATCGCGGGAGCCGGAGGGCGCATGGGGCGTCAGTTGATTCAGGCCACTCTTGGCATGGATGGCGTACAGCTCGGCGCGGCGCTGGAGCGCGAAGGTTCTTCTTTGCTGGGAAGCGATGCGGGAGAATTAGCGGGAGCCGGTAAAACGGGCGTTACCGTGCAAAGTAGTCTTGAGGCGGTGAAAGATGATTTTGATGTTTTCATCGATTTTACTCGCCCGGAAGGCACGCTGGCGCATCTGGCGTTTTGCCGCCAGCACGGTAAAGGGATGGTGATTGGCACCACTGGCTTTGATGACGCGGGCAAACAGGCTATTCGTGATGCTGCGCAGGACATTGCTATCGTTTTCGCCGCGAACTTTAGCGTTGGCGTTAACGTCATGCTTAAGCTGCTGGAGAAGGCGGCGAAAGTGATGGGTGATTACACCGATATTGAGATTATTGAAGCCCATCACCGTCATAAAGTGGATGCGCCGTCAGGCACTGCGCTGGCGATGGGGGAGGCGATTGCCGGGGCGCTGGATAAAGATTTAAAAGAGTGTGCCGTCTATTCGCGTGAAGGTTACACCGGTGAGCGCGTACCCGGTACGATCGGTTTTGCCACGGTGCGGGCGGGAGATATCGTTGGTGAGCATACCGCGATGTTTGCCGATATTGGCGAGCGCATTGAGATCACGCATAAAGCCTCCAGCCGCATGACCTTTGCCAATGGCGCAGTACGATCGGCAATTTGGCTGAAATCAAAGTCAAACGGTCTTTTTGATATGAAAGATGTGCTTGATTTACGCAATTTATAACTTTTATTACCCTTCGTGATGTGGTTATTGTAATCATAACTATTTGATTACATGGGGCAATATTTTATTGCCCTTTTATTTTTCGCTTTTTAATTTGATTTTTTATTTAATGACCTATTTGTTTATGTTTTGCAGGGTTATTTTGTTATTTCAATGTAAATTTTGACCAAATGGTCCACTTTTATCTATCGCGCTTCCTGTTTTTACACTCTTTATCTTCCGCAAGCGTTTTCCACCCCAAGTTAGCTGATCTTTTTGCCTGTTAAATCGTGTGTTTTATCCCAGTGGCGTAAAATAATAATAAAAAATGCCCTTTTGGGTAGACTTTTACGTGGGCTATCTCTAGAATGCCGCCGTTTGCCAGAAATCCATAGGTAAGCAAATTTGCATTGATTCATGTGGTGTTAATGAATTAATATGCAAATAAAGTGAGTGAATATTCTCTGGAGGGTGTTTTGATTAAGTCAGCGCTATTGGTTCTGGAAGACGGAACCCAGTTTCACGGTCGGGCCATAGGGGCAACAGGTTCGGCGGTTGGGGAAGTCGTTTTCAATACTTCAATGACCGGTTATCAAGAAATCCTCACTGATCCTTCCTATTCCCGCCAAATCGTCACTCTTACTTATCCTCATATCGGTAATGTCGGCACTAATGAAGCCGATGCAGAATCTTCTCAAGTACATGCGCAAGGCCTGGTCATCCGCGACCTGCCGCTGATTGCCAGCAACTTCCGCGATACCGAAGACCTCTCTTCTTACCTCAAACGCCATAATATTGTGGCAATTGCCGATATCGATACCCGTAAGCTGACGCGTTTGCTGCGTGAAAAGGGCGCTCAGAACGGCTGCATTATCGCGGGTGATAACCCGGATGCGGCGCTGGCGCTGGAAAAAGCGAAAGCCTTCCCAGGTCTGAACGGCATGGATCTGGCGAAAGAAGTGACCACCGCGGAGCCTTATAGCTGGACACAAGGTAGCTGGACGCTGGCCGGTGACCTGCCGGAAGCTAAATCCGCCGATGAACTGCCGTTCCACGTAGTGGCCTACGATTTTGGCGCTAAACGTAACATTCTGCGTATGTTAGCGGATCGCGGCTGCCGCCTGACGGTTGTGCCGGCGAAAACCTCTGCTGAAGATGTTCTGAAGATGAATCCGGACGGTATCTTCCTGTCCAACGGTCCTGGCGATCCGGCGCCGTGCGACTACGCGATTACCGCGATTCAGAAATTCCTCGAAACCGATATTCCGGTATTTGGCATCTGCCTCGGCCATCAACTGCTGGCGCTGGCAAGCGGTGCGAAGACCATTAAGATGAAGTTTGGCCACCACGGCGGCAACCATCCGGTAAAAGATATTGATAACAACACCGTGATGATCACCGCTCAGAACCACGGTTTTGCGGTCGATGAGGCCTCCATGCCTGCCAACCTGCGCGTGACCCACAAGTCGCTGTTCGACGGCACCCTGCAGGGGATTCATCGTACCGACAAACCGGCGTTCAGCTTCCAGGGGCACCCTGAAGCAAGCCCGGGTCCACACGATGCTGCGCCGCTGTTCGACCACTTTATCGAGTTAATTGAGCAATACCGTCAGTCCGCGAAATAATCAGGAGTAAAAGAGCCATGCCAAAACGTACAGACATAAAAAGTATCCTGATTCTGGGCGCGGGTCCGATCGTTATCGGTCAGGCGTGTGAGTTTGACTATTCCGGCGCGCAGGCGTGTAAAGCCCTGCGTGAAGAGGGTTACCGCGTTATTCTGGTGAACTCCAACCCGGCGACCATCATGACCGACCCGGAAATGGCCGATGCCACCTACATCGAGCCGATTCACTGGGAAGTGGTACGCAAAATCATTGAGAAAGAGCGCCCGGATGCGGTGCTGCCAACCATGGGCGGTCAGACGGCGCTGAACTGTGCGCTGGAGCTGGAACGCCAGGGCGTACTGGCTGAGTTCGGCGTGACCATGATTGGCGCGACGGCGGATGCTATTGATAAAGCGGAAGACCGTCGTCGCTTCGACATCGCGATGAAAAAAATCGGTCTCGATACCGCACGTTCAGGCATCGCTCACACCATGGAAGAAGCGCTGGCGGTTGCCGCTGACGTCGGCTTCCCGTGCATTATCCGTCCGTCCTTCACCATGGGTGGCACCGGCGGCGGTATCGCCTACAACCGCGAAGAGTTTGAAGAAATTTGCGAACGCGGTCTGGATCTTTCCCCAACCAACGAACTGCTGATTGATGAATCGCTGATTGGCTGGAAAGAGTACGAGATGGAAGTGGTGCGTGATAAAAACGACAACTGCATCATCGTCTGCTCCATCGAAAACTTCGACGCGATGGGCATCCATACCGGTGACTCCATCACCGTTGCGCCAGCCCAGACGCTGACCGACAAAGAATATCAAATCATGCGTAACGCCTCGATGGCGGTACTGCGTGAAATCGGCGTTGAAACCGGTGGTTCTAACGTCCAGTTTGCGGTAAACCCGAAAAACGGCCGTCTGATTGTTATCGAGATGAACCCGCGCGTCTCCCGTTCCTCGGCGCTGGCGTCCAAAGCAACCGGCTTCCCGATTGCTAAAGTCGCAGCCAAGCTTGCGGTAGGTTACACCCTCGACGAACTGATGAACGACATCACCGGCGGGCGGACTCCGGCTTCGTTTGAGCCGTCCATCGACTACGTTGTGACGAAAATTCCACGCTTCAACTTCGAGAAATTTGTTGGCGCTAACGACCGTCTGACCACCCAGATGAAATCTGTCGGTGAAGTGATGGCGATTGGCCGCACCCAGCAGGAGTCTCTGCAAAAAGCGCTGCGCGGTCTGGAAGTGGGCGCGACCGGCTTCGACCCGAAAGTAAGTCTGGATGACCCGGAAGCGCTGACCAAAATCCGCCGCGAGCTGAAAGACGCGGGCGCCGAGCGTATCTGGTACATCGCCGATGCTTTCCGTGCTGGCCTGTCCGTCGATGGCGTGTTCAACCTGACCAACATCGACCGCTGGTTCCTGGTGCAGATTGAAGAACTGGTGCGCCTGGAAGAAAAAGTCACAGACCTTGGCATCAACGGCCTCGACGCTGACTTCTTGCGCGTACTGAAGCGCAAAGGTTTCGCCGATGCGCGTTTGGCGAAACTGGCCGGCGTACGCGAAGCGGAAATCCGCAAGCTGCGTGACCAATATAACCTGCACCCGGTCTACAAGCGCGTGGATACCTGCGCGGCAGAATTTGCCACCGACACCGCTTACATGTACTCCACTTATGAAGACGAGTGCGAAGCGAATCCAACTCAGGATCGCGACAAGATTATGGTGCTGGGCGGTGGTCCAAACCGTATCGGTCAGGGCATTGAATTCGACTACTGCTGCGTACACGCCTCGCTGGCGCTGCGCGAAGACGGTTACGAGACCATCATGGTCAACTGTAACCCAGAAACCGTTTCTACCGACTACGATACTTCCGACCGTCTGTACTTCGAGCCGGTAACGCTGGAAGACGTGCTGGAAATCGTGCGCATCGAGAAGCCGAAAGGCGTTATCGTGCAGTACGGCGGCCAGACTCCGCTGAAGCTGGCGCGCGCGCTGGAAGCGGCAGGCGTGCCGGTTATCGGCACCAGCCCGGATGCTATTGACCGTGCGGAAGACCGTGAACGCTTCCAGCAGGCGGTTGACCGTCTGAAGCTGAAACAACCGGCTAACGCCACCGTGACCGCCATTGAAATGGCGGTTGAGAAGGCGAAAGAGATTGGCTACCCGCTGGTGGTGCGTCCGTCCTACGTTCTCGGCGGCCGCGCGATGGAAATCGTCTACGACGAAGCCGACCTGCGTCGCTACTTCCAGACCGCGGTCAGCGTTTCTAACGATGCGCCGGTACTGCTGGACCGTTTCCTTGATGACGCGGTAGAAGTGGACGTGGACGCCATCTGCGACGGCGAAATGGTGCTGATTGGCGGTATCATGGAGCACATCGAACAGGCGGGCGTGCACTCCGGTGACTCCGCATGTTCTCTGCCTGCGTATACCCTGAGCCAGGAAATTCAGGATGTGATGCGCCAGCAGGTGCAGAAACTGGCCTTCGAACTGCAGGTTCGCGGTCTGATGAACGTCCAGTTTGCGGTGAAGAATAACGAAGTTTACCTGATTGAAGTGAACCCGCGTGCGGCGCGTACCGTTCCGTTCGTCTCCAAGGCAACGGGCGTACCGTTGGCGAAAGTTGCAGCGCGCGTGATGGTCGGGAAAACGCTGGCACAGCAGGGCGTCACCAAAGAAGTTATCCCGCCGTACTACTCGGTAAAAGAAGTGGTGCTGCCGTTCAACAAGTTCCCGGGCGTTGATCCGCTGTTAGGGCCAGAAATGCGCTCTACTGGTGAGGTGATGGGCGTGGGCCGTACCTTCGCGGAAGCGTTCGCCAAGGCACAGCTCGGCAGCAGCTCCACCATGAAAAAACAGGGTCGTGCGCTGCTCTCCGTTCGCGAAGGCGATAAAGAGCGCGTGGTTGACCTGGCGGCGAAGCTGCTGAAGTTTGGTTTCGAGTTGGATGCGACGCACGGCACCGCGATTGTGCTGGGCGAAGCCGGTATCAATCCACGTCTGGTGAACAAGGTGCATGAAGGCCGTCCGCACATTCAGGACCGTATCAAGAATGGCGAGTACACTTACATCATCAACACTACCGAAGGCCGTCAGGCGATTGAAGACTCCAAGCTGATTCGCCGCAGCGCACTGCAGTACAAAGTGCATTATGACACCACCCTGAACGGCGGTTTCGCAACGGCGATGGCGCTGAATGCCGATGCTACCGAGAAGGTGACCTCGGTTCAGGAAATGCACGCGCAGATCAAAAAGTCATAAAAAAAAGGTCCGGTGATAATTGCGCTAACCGGGCCTGCAATATAATTGGGAAAGGGTTTCTGTAAAGAAACCCTTTTTTTATCTCTCATAAGGTCATTCCTGGCCAACCGCGCTTTCATAACCACATTTTCAATGTAATAAGCACGATGTTGCTCACACTAATCAACATTCAAGTCGCATACTATCCATTATATCCACAATTTTAATGTGGCTTAGTTTTTATTAATTTAGACAGGCCGTAGCCAGATTTTTAATTTGTGAAATGGTGTGCTTATGTGTGAAAAATATGTTGAAAGACCGCTTTATTTGTTAATTGCTGACTGGATGATGGCTGAAGATCGTTGGATCACAGCAAAGGAAATTTCCCGCCATTTTGATATTGAACACTGCAAAGCAATTAATACGCTCTCTTATATTCTGTCGGAAGTGGGAGAAATTGTTTGTGAAGTTAAGATGATCCCTAATCAAATTGCAGGCCGCGGCTGCCAGTGCCAGCGTTTGGTGAAAGTCATTAGTATTGATTCTCATCTCTACAGACGATTGAATCACAATTTGCAGGAAAAAAAGGTGAGTGTGGCGAAAACGCCGCGACTGCCAGCGGTTCCCCCAACAGAGCTTAACCGTGAGCAGAAATGGCAGATGATGCTCTCCAAGAGCATGCGTCGATAATGGTGATTTGCCGGATCGGCGTGAGCGCTTCTCCGGCATAAATTACCGTGCTGATTTTGGCTTTACGTCCGTCGTGCCTTTCAGGCGCGGTCGGTTTTTTTCGACCTGCGTTAATGGCAAGGTTTCGTGTAGTCCTGTTTGGCAGCGGATTGCAAGGTCCTGATATTCTTTGGTGTTCAGCCGTTTCCAGTACAGCTCCTGGTCCGTGACTTCACGCAGTACGCGAACCGGTGAACCAACCAGCATCTGCCTTGCCTCTCCCTGAAATCCGGCTTTGACAAAGCTCATGGCGGCGACAATGCTCTCTTCGCCAATCACCGCACCGTCCATAATCACGCTGTTCATGCCAATCAGTGCATCTCTGCCCACCACGCAGCCGTGCAGAATTGCGCCATGGCCGATGTGTCCATTCTCATGCACGATAGTATCGGTGTCGCAATAGCCGTGCATGATGCAGCTATCCTGCAGGTTAGAACCGGCTTCCAGAATCAGGCGACCATAGTCACCGCGCAATGAGGCGTGTGGACCAATATAAACCCCGGCCCCCACAATGACATCGCCAATCAGCACAGCGCTGGGATGGACATAGGCATCCGGATGTACCACCGGAATCAGGCCCTCAAAGGCGTAATAGCTCATTGTCTTATCTCGGTTTTATTGCCGGATTGCGGCGTAAATACCTTATCCGGCATAGGCACATTAACGACCTTTCCATACCGGATCGCGTTTTTCCGCAAATGCCTGTGGTCCTTCGAGCGCATCTTCCGAGTGCAGCACCGATGGATAGTGCTTCAGCACACCGCTGCGGATGTACCGGTAGCCTTCTTCCACCGGCATTTCGCTGGTCGCACGGTAAATCTCTTTCAGCGCGGCGATAGCCAGCGGGGCGCTATTCACCAACTGCTGCGCCAGTTCGCGCGCGCTATCCATCAGTTCGCTCTGGCTGACAACGCGGTTGACGATGCCCCAGCGCAGTGCTTCTTCGGCGCTCATTCGTCTGCCGGTCATCACCATTTCGTTAACGATTGCCGGTGGCAGCAGTTTAGGTAAACGCAGTACGCCGCCGCTGTCAGGCACGATCCCGAGTTTTGCTTCCGGCAGCGCGAAGCTGGCATTTTCCGCACAGACGATAAAATCCGCCGCCAGCGCCAGCTCAAAACCGCCGCCAAACGCGTAGCCGTTTACCGCGGCGATGACCGGCTTATCGAGGTCGAAAATTTCGGTTAAACCAGCGAAGCCGCCTGGGCCAAAATCGGCATCTGGCGCTTCACCTTCGGCCGCCGCTTTTAAGTCCCAGCCCGCAGAAAAGAATTTCTCTCCGCCGCCGGTGATAATTGCTACGCGTAATTCCGGGTCATCACGAAAATTAAGAAAAGCTTCCCCCATTGCAAAGCTGGTTTTAGCGTCAATGGCATTGGCTTTAGGCCGGTCAAGGGTAATTTCCAGGATCGGGCCGTTACGGGTCAGATGTAATGATTCACTCATAGTTCATCTCCAGATAATTAGGTTTCCCGGCCGGAGGAATTCCGACCGGAAGGGTTATTTCAGATTTTTTTTGATTATTTTTCCTGAACAATTGCGCGGCAGGTCGGTTCTTATCTCCATAAAAGAAGGAACCTTGAATTTCGCCATATTGTTTTCGCAGAAGCTGAAGAACTCAGCTTCGCTTAATGTTTCACCCTCATTAAGGACGACAAAAGCTTTAATGGCTTCATCGCGGATCGAGTCTTTAATACCGACAATCACAATGTCCTGAATTTTCGGATGCGCAGAAATAATATTTTCCAGCTCGACGCAGGAGACATTTTCCCCACCGCGTTTAATCATGTTGCAGCGTCTGTCGACGAAATAAAAAAAACCGTCCGCATCCTGGTAACCCGAATCACCGGTATGTAACCACCCTTCAGGTTCCAGCGCTTTGGCAGTAGCGTCGGGTTGCGCGTAGTACTCTTTGAAGATTGTTTTTCCCGGCACGCCTTTAATGCAGATTTCGCCAATTTCTCCGGCGGGCAGGGGACGGTTGTGATCGTCACGGATTTCGGCTTCATAGCTAAAACCCACGCGACCAATAGAAGGCCAGCGCCGTTTGTCTCCAGGGCGATCGCCAATAATGCCCACGATGGTTTCGGTCATACCGTAGGAGGTCAGTAGTCTGACGCCAAAGCGTTCGATAAAGGCATCTTTTTCCTGTTCGGATAAATTGAGATAGAACATCACTTCGCGCAGGTGATGCTGTCTGTCCGTTGGGGCTGCGGGTTGGACCATCAGCGTTCTGATCATCATCGGGATGCATTCGGTGACCGTCGCCTGATATCTACGCACCTGATCCCAGAACGCCCTGGCGCTGTACTTCTCCACCAGCACAAAGGTGCTGCCTGCGGAGAAGGCGGCCATGGCAGCCGTACACTGACAGTCGATATGAAAAGCGGGCATCACCGTCATATAGACGTCATCATCGCGCAGAGCGATTTGCCAGGAGGTGTAGTAGCCCGCAAAGCGCAGGTTGTAGTGGGTAATCACCACCCCTTTAGGCCGCGAGGTGGTGCCTGAGGTAAACAGAATTTCCGCCGTATCGTCAGTGGATAACGCAGGCGTATAGCACAGATTAGTCGACTGGCGGGCTTGCAGTTGGGTAAAGTGGCTCACGCCGTCGTCAACCGGAAGCTGCTCGCCAATCAGACAGATATGATTAAGCGGAGTGGTATTTTCCAGCCGTATCTGGCGGTACATAGGATAAAACTCGGCACTGGTGACCAGCAGGCTCACCTGGCTGTTTTGCAGGATCCAGGCGCTCTCTTCGCCCAGCAAGCGGGCATTAATCGGCACCATAATGGCACCAATTTTTGCCAGTCCAAACCAGCAAAAGATAAATTCCGGACAGTTATCCAGATGCAGTGCGACCTTGTCGCCCTTGCGGATCCCTAAGGAATGGAAAAGGTTCGCCGTGCGGTTTATCTCTTCATTGAGCGAGGCATAGCTATACTGCCGAACGATTCCTTCGCAGGATTCGAAAATTAACGCCGTTTTATCTCCGTACACCCCGGCCAGGTCGTCCCACATCTGACGTAAGTTTTGTCCGCCAACGATATCCATAATGCTTTATCCACTGAAATCAGGCGTGAGCGCTAACCAACCAGCAGGTCAGCGCGTCGCGTTTATTCCTCAACTCTGGCCAGGCCTTTGCCGACCAGCTCATTTATGTCTGCTTCGCTATAACCAATGTTTTTCAGAATGGCGGCGGTATCCATGCCGTGTGACGGCATGCCACGCCAGATTTTCCCTGGGTTGTTTTTAAATTTCGGCATGATGTTCGGCCCTTTGCAGGTGCGGCCGTCCATCGTTTGCCACTGAGTAATGGATTCACGGGCAACGTACTGCGGGTTGCCTTCCAGTTCAGGAATGGTCAGTACCTTCGCGCAGGCGATATTCAGCTCAGCAAAGCGCGCCTGGACTTCGGCGATAGTGTGCGTTGCCAGCCAGGCATCCAGTTTCTCTTCCACGAGCGGGCCGTAAGGGCATTCCACGCGATGGATAAGCTGGGTACCTTCCGGGACTTCCGGTGTGCCAAGAATGTGGGCGAGGCCAATATCATTGAAGCACTCGTTGATTTGCGTGATGCCGACCAGCTCCATGACGATATAGCCATCGGCGCATTTATAGAGACCGCAGCCAGCGTAATACGGGTCTTTGCCTTTGGTCATGCGTGGACAAATTTCGCCGCCGTTGAAGTAGTCCATCATGAAGTACTGACCCATACGCAGCATCACTTCGTACATGGCGATATCAATGCTTTCACCCTTACCCGTTTCGCGTACTTTGTGCAGGGCTGCCAGCGCTGCTGTCGTTGCGGTCATCCCGGAGAAGTAATCGGCGGTGTACGGGAAGGCCGGCATCGGCTGATCAACATCACCGTTTTGGATCAGATAGCCGCTGAACGCCTGCGCGATGGTGTTATATGCCGGAAGATTGGTGTACTCCTCGGTACCAAACTGGCCGAAGCCGGAAAGGTGGGCGATAACCAGTTTTGGGTTATGTTCCCACAGCACGTCATCGGTAATGCCGCGGCGAGCAAAGGCCGGGCCTTTACTGGCTTCAATGAAAATATCGGTGGTTTCCATGAGCTTCAGAAACGCTTCCCGGCCTTCATCTTTGAAAATATTCAGCGACAGGGCGTGCAGGTTGCGGCGTGAGAGCTGTGGATAGTTAGGTTGCACGCGGATGGTATCGGCCCATGCGACGTTTTCAATCCAGATAACCTCAGCACCCCATTCGGCGAACATCTGTCCGGCGAACGGGCCGGCAATTTCGATCCCTGAAAAAACCACGCGTACCCCGGCAAGTGGGCCAAAGGTTGGCATTGGTAAATGATTCATAATTTTGCTCCTGGCATTTTTTGTAGGCCCGGTAGGCGCAGCGCCACCGGGCATGTTGCCGGATGGCGGCGTAAACGCCTTATCCGGCCTACGAATCGTGCTGAATTAGCGGTATTGCTTGAGTACCGCACGACCCAACGTCAGGATCTGCATTTCATCAGAGCCACCAGAAACACGGTCAACGCGCAGATCGCGCCAGAAACGCGTGATGCGATGGTTACCCGCGATACCTACACCGCCCAGCACCTGCATGGCGGTATCGACCACTTCAAACGCGGCGTTGGCGCAGAAGTATTTGCACATTGCCGCATCGCCCGAAGTGATGGTGCCGTTATCCGCTTTCCATGCCGCTTCAAGCAGCATGTTTTTCATGGAATTCAGTTTGATCGCCATATGCGCGAACTTCTCCTGAATCAGCTGGAAGCGGCCGATCGTTTCGCCAAACTGCACGCGCTGATTGGCGTAGCGCGCGGCGTCTTCAAAAGCGCACATTGCCGTACCGTAGTTGGTCAGCGCGACGAGGAAACGTTCATGATCGAACTCTTCTTTCACGCGGTTGAAACCATTACCTTCCCGACCGAACATGTCTTTCTCGTCCAGTTCAACGTCGTCAAAGGTGATTTCACAGCAGCTATCCATGCGCAGACCGAGTTTCTCCAGCTTGTTGACCTTGATACCCGCTTTGCTCATGTCAACGAACCACTCGGTGTAAACAGGTTTATCCGGCGATGCACCATCTCTCGCCATAACCACGATGTACGGGGTATAGGCGCTACTGGTGATAAAGCACTTACTGCCATTAAGATAAACCTTACCATTTTTACGTGTATAAGTGGTTTTCAGGCTGCCAACATCCGATCCCGCTCCCGGTTCGGTGATGGCAGAGTTCCACATCTGCTTACCGGTTCCCTGGAACGCCATGATTTTATCGATTTGTTCCTGAGTCCCTTCACGCAGGAACGTGTTAAAACCGCCCGGTAACTGGTACAGCACATAGGTTGGTGCGCCCAGGCGTCCGAGTTCCATCCAGACTGCAGCGACGGTAACAAAACCCGCTTCCAGTCCACCGTGTTCTTCCGGAATCAACAGGCTATCGATGCCCATATCCGCCAGTGCTTTAACAAAACGCTCAGGGTAGACGCTGTCACGATCGCACTCGGCAAAATAAGCTTCCCAGTTCTCACTGGCCATCAATTCACGAATACCGGCGACAAACAGCTCCTGCTCGTCATTTAAGTTGAAATCCATCTTTCAGCCTCTTGATCAATTGGGTTAATTAGAATTACTTGTCTTTCCAGTGCACTTTGGCGTCTTTAATAAAGGACAGCGTCACCATGATGTTGACGAAGAACAGCGGGCATCCTCCGGCGATAATCGCGGTCTGAATCGGCTTCAGCCCACCCAGCGCCAGCAGAACGATACCGATGATGCCGACCAGAACGGACCAGCCGATACGCACTAACAGCGGCGGTTCTTCACCATCGCGGACTTCACGACAGGTGGACATCGCCAGGGTGTAAGAGCAGGCGTTAATCAGCGTCACGGTGGCAATAAAGCAGAGGATGAAGAATCCCCACATGGTGGCGGTGCTGAGCGGTAGAGCAGCCCAGGTTTCGATAATGGCGCGCGCCACACCGTGTTGTTCAATCAGCTGCGGGATATTGAGAACGTTTTTATCCATCAGCAGCAGCGTGTTGCTGCCAAGGACTGTCCACAGGATCCAGGTCGACGCGGTCAGGCCCAGCACCATCCCGAAGCACAGTTCACGGACGGTACGACCACGAGAAATACGGGCCAGGAAGATACTCATCTGGATGGCGTAAATGACCCACCACGCCCAGTAGAAGACGGTCCAGCCCTGTGGGAAGCCGCCTTTACCGATGGCATCGGTATAGAACAGCATGCGCGGCAGATACATCAACAGCATGCCGACGGAGTCGGTGAAGTAGTTCATGATGAAGCTGGCGCCGCTGACGATAAATACCCAGCCCAGCATCAGGAAGCTCAGATAGCTACGCACGTCGCTGGCGATCTTGACCCCTTTTTGCAGGCCGCAGGCCACGCAAATGGCGTTCAATATGATCCAGCAGGTAATGATGATTGCGTCGAGTTGCAGCGTATGCGGAATACCGAACAGATACTGCATGCACTCGGTTACCAGCGGAGTGGCCAGACCGAGGCTGGTACCCATCGCGAAGATCAGCGCCACCAGATAGAAGTTATCGACGATGGTGCCGAACAGCCCTTTCGCATGCTTCTCGCCCACTAACGGTACCAGCGTGGAGCTGGGACGGATGACGTCCATCTTGCGCACAAAGAAGAAGTAGGCGAAAGCCACAGAAAGGAAACTGTAGGTTGCCCACGGCAACGGTCCCCAGTGGAACAGGCTGTACGCCAGGCCCAGCTCTTTCGCGCCCGTGGAGTTAGGCGCGAGAGCAAACGGCGGGGTGGAGATGTAGTAGTAGATCTCGATGGAACCCCAGAACAGCACCGCGGCGGATGTACAGGAAGCGAACATCATAAAAATCCAGCTGGTGGTACTAAACTCTGGTTTTTCGTCGCCTAATTTCTTTTTGGCATACGGGCCAAAGACCAACCAGAACCAGCCGAAGAGCATGACGACCATATACCATTCAAATGCCCAGCCCCAGACATTGGTGACATAACTGAATACCGCATTAATAACGACGTTAGCGGCATCGAGATCTCTTACAGTTAGCCAACAAAGTATCCCAACTATTATTAATGGCGGAAAAAAAACCTTCGGTTCAATTCCCGATTTTCTCTTTTCATTTTTCATAAGTGAATTCCAGTGTGAAAACGAAACTTATTTAGCGTGCCCGTGCATGATCGTTTGTTTATTTATTATTAATGATTTGTTGATAACTTTTTAACCTCTGGGAGCGCCACAGTGAGTAACCCATAATGAGTATTCATATCGGGTGGTTCTGTTATCTTCGTCACACTTTTTTATGCTGAGTAATTCGCTCAAAAATTTGATATTTTTTGTTTGTAATCAATTGGTTGGCTGTGGTTTTTTAACTTTTTTAAGTGACTGGCGTTCAATATTGTTGAACCCGCAGACAATATTGAAAATTTTCATATTTGACGTGATTCTTTCAATATTGGTGAGGTGCATAACACTATTGAAAGTTACGAATTTCAATGTGTGACATTTTCAATATTGGTGATTAAGGTTTTATTTCCGAATTAAAGAGCGTGATATCTGTATTTAACACTGCCGATATAAATACGTTTCCTTCATGATTTCTGGAGATGCAATGAAGATAATTACTTGCTACAAATGCGTACCTGATGAACAGGATATTGCGATTAATAATGCTGATGGTTCACTCGATTTCAGCAAAGCGGATGGCAAAATAAGCCAGTATGATCTGAATGCGATCGAAGCGGCTTGTCAGTTGAAACAACAGTCAGGAGAGGCCCTGGTTGTGGCCATGAGCGTCGGCGGCAAAGCGCTGACCAATGCAAAAGGGCGAAAAGATGTGCTTTCCCGTGGCCCAGATGAACTGATTGTTGTTATTGACGAGCAATTTGAGCAGGCGCTGCCGCAACAAACTGCCAGCGCGCTGGCTGCCGCCGCGCAAAAAGCAGGTTTCGATCTGCTTATTTGCGGTGACGGTTCTTCCGATCTTTATGCTCAGCAGGTTGGTCTGCTGGTGGGCGAAGCGCTGAACGTTCCGGCGATTAACGGCGTGAGTAAAATCCTCTCTCTTACCGACAGCACTCTGACGGTAGAGCGTGAACTGGAAGATGAAGTCGAAACTCTGAGCATTCCGCTTCCGGCGGTGATCGCGGTCTCAACGGACATCAACACCCCACAAATCCCTTCCATGAAAGCCATTCTTGGCGCGGCGAAAAAACCGGTTCAGGTCTGGTCGCCGGCAGACATTGGCCTGAACAGCGCGCAGGCATATTCCGAACAACACGTTGCTGCACCGAAGCAGCGCGAGCGTCAGCGCGTTGTAATTGAAGGTGACGGTGAAGAACAGATTGCCGCGTTTGTCGAGAATCTTCGCAAAATCATTTAATTATCAGGGGATGTTATGAACAAATTTTCCAGTATCTGGGTATTCAGCGATACCCCTTCTCGTCTGCCGGAACTGATGAATGGTGCGCAGGCTTTAGGTGAAAAAGTTAACACGTTTGTGCTGAGTGAAGCGGACTGCGCGACGGCATGCCATTTAGGCGCAGATGATGTCTGGTTACTCAGCGGTAAACCAGATGACCGTATGGTCGAAGACTACGCTGATGTGATGGCCGAAACTATTCGTCAGCACAGCGAGGGCGGGGCGGTGCTGCTGCCGAATACGCGTCGCGGCAAGCTGTTAGCGGCAAAACTGGGTTTTCGCTTGTCGGCAGCGGTCTCCAACGACGCCAGTGCAGTCGCCGTACAGGATGGAAAAGCGGCGGTAAAACATATGGTCTACGGCGGCCTGGCGATGGGGGCAGAAACAATCGCTTCGCCGTTCGCCGTGATAACGCTCAGCAGTGGAACGTTTGACGCGCAGCAACCGGATACCGCCCGCAGCGGCGAGGTGCACACCGTGTCATGGCAGGCTCCAGCTATAGCCGTTACTCGTACGGCAACTCAGGCACGTCAGAGCAACAGCGTCGACCTCGACAAAGCCCGTCTGGTGGTTAGCGTGGGACGCGGGATCGGCAGCAAAGAAAATATCTCGCTGGCGGAGGCGCTGTGCCAGACGATTGGTGCCGAGCTGGCGTGCTCCCGTCCGGTGGCGGAAAACGAGAAGTGGATGGAGCACGAACGCTACGTCGGCATCTCCAACCTGATGCTCAAGCCGGAACTGTATCTGGCCGTGGGGATCTCCGGGCAGATCCAACATATGGTCGGCGCCAACGGCGCGCAGACGATTTTCGCCATCAACAAAGATAAAAATGCGCCGATCTTCCAGTATGCGGATTTTGGCATCGTTGGCGATGCGCTGAAGATCCTGCCTGCGCTGACGGCTGCTTTAGCGCGTTAAACCATTTCGGGCAGGATGCGAAGGTGTCCTGCCGCTGACAGGAGTACGTATGTCCGAAGATATCTTTGATGCCATCATCGTGGGTGCAGGTCTGGCGGGTTCGGTTGCGGCGCTGGTGCTGGCTCGGGAGGGCGCACAGGTGCTGGTTATCGAGCGCGGCAATTCTGCTGGCGCGAAGAATGTCACCGGTGGGCGCATGTATGCGCATAGCCTGGAGAACATCATTCCCGGCTTTGCTGAGCAGGCCCCCATTGAACGCATCATCACCCACGAAAAACTCGCCTTTATGACCGACAAAGGGGCGATGACCATCGACTATTGCAACGGCGAAGACGCCAAATCGTCGCAAGTTTCTTACTCTGTCTTACGCAGTAAATTTGACGCCTGGCTGATGGAACAGGCCGAAGAGGCGGGCGCTCAGCTCATCACCGGTATCCGCGTGGATAACGTTGTGCAGCGCGAGGGCAAAGTCGTGGGCGTGGAAGCCGATGGCGATATTCTGGAAGCCAAAGTGGTGATCCTTGCCGACGGAGTGAATTCTCTGTTGGCTGAAAAGTTGGGTATGGCAAAGCGCGTCGAGGCATCGCATGTTGCCGTCGGCGTAAAAGAGCTGATCGAGTTGCCGAAATCGGTAATTGAAGATCGTTTCCAGTTACAAGGGAACGAAGGGGCTGCCTGTCTGTTTGCCGGATCGCCCACCGATGGGTTGATGGGCGGTGGCTTTCTCTATACGAATGAAACGACCCTTTCTCTGGGACTGGTCTGCGGCCTTCATCATCTGAAAGATGCGAAAAAATCGGTTCCGCAAATGCTGGAAGATTTCAAACAGCATCCGGCGGTTGCCCCGCTGATCGCCGGTGGCAAGCTGGTGGAATATGCCGCGCACGTCGTACCGGAAGCCGGTATCAACATGCAGCCAGAACTGGTGGGGGACGGCGTACTGATTGCTGGTGACGCTGCCGGAATGTGTATGAACCTCGGCTTTACCATTCGCGGTATGGATCTCGCCATATCCGCAGGTGAAGCGGCGGCGAAAACGGTACTTTCCGCAATGAAGCGCGACGATTTTAGCAAGCAGTCGCTGGAGGAATACCGTCAGCATCTGGACGAAGGCCCGATGCGCGATATGCGCATGTATCAAAAGCTACCCGCTTTTCTTGATAACCCACGCATGTTTACCGCTTATCCGGAAATGGCGGTCAGTATTGCGCGCGACCTGTTCACCGTGGATGGTTCGGCACCGGTGCCAATGCGTAAAAAAATCCTGCGCCATGCGAAGAAAGTGGGCTTCATCAACCTGATGAAAGATGGCCTGAAAGGAGTGACCGTATTATGACATCTCCCGTCAACGTGGACGTCAAACTGGGCGTCAATAAGTTCAATGTGGATGAAGACAGTCCGCATATCATTCTCAAAACCGATCCTGATAAACAGGCGCTGGAGGTGCTGATTAAGGCCTGTCCGGCTGGCCTGTATAAAAAGCAGGATGACGGTAGCGTACGTTTTGATTATGCCGGATGCCTGGAATGCGGAACGTGCCGCATTCTCGGACTGGATACAGCGCTGGAAAAATGGGAATACCCGCGTGGGACATTTGGTGTGGAGTTCCGCTACGGCTAAACCTGGTGCCGGATGGCGGCTTCGCCTTATCCGGCCTACAGGAACAATGCGTAGGCCTGATAAGCGTAACGTCATCAGGCATTAAGTTAAAATAAAACAGGACATAACCATGCAGCAGCCCAGGAACTTTGATGACATCAAATTCACCTCTATTCACCGCCGGATAATGCTGTGGGGAAGCGGTGGGCCGTTTCTGGATGGTTATGTGCTGGTGATGATTGGCGTGGCACTGGAACAGCTCACGCCAGCATTGAAACTGGATGCACAATGGATTGGTCTGCTGGGCGCCGGTACGCTCGCGGGTCTGTTTGTGGGGACGTCGCTGTTTGGCTACATTTCCGACAAGGTCGGGCGGCGCAAAATGTTCATTATCGATATTATCGCCATTGGCGTGATATCGGCGGCAACCATGTTTGTCTCCTCGCCCGTTGAGTTGTTGGTAATGCGCGTGCTGATCGGCATTGTAATTGGTGCCGACTACCCGATCGCCACCTCGATGATCACCGAGTTCTCCAATACCCGCCAGCGCGCTTTCTCCATCGGTTTTATCGCCGCTATGTGGTATGTCGGCGCCACCTGTGCCGATCTGGTCGGATACTGGTTGTATGATGTTGAGGGCGGATGGCGCTGGATGTTGGGCAGCGCGGTGATCCCATGTATTTTGATCCTGATTGGGCGTTTCGATCTTCCTGAATCGCCGCGCTGGCTGCTGCGTAAAGGTCGGGTGAAAGAATGTGAGGAGATGATGATCAAACTGTTCGGCGAACCGGTGGTGTTCGACGAAGAAGCGCCGCAGGAGACGCGCTTTCTTCAGCTATTTAATCGCCGTCATTTCCCGTTTGTACTGTTTGTCGCCGCTATCTGGACTTGTCAGGTGATCCCGATGTTTGCCATTTATACCTTTGGTCCGCAGATTGTGGGGCTACTGGGGCTTGGTGCCGGGAAAAACGCCGCGTTGGGAAATGTGGTAATCAGCTTGTGCTTTATGTTGGGGTGCATTCCTCCCATGTTCTGGCTCAATAGCGCGGGCCGACGGCCGCTGTTAATTGGCAGCTTCATTATGATGACGCTGGCGCTGGCCGTGCTGGGGTTAATCCCTGATATGGGCGCGTGGCTGGTGGTGCTGGCGTTTGCCGTATACGCGTTTTTCTCCGGGGGACCCGGAAACCTGCAATGGCTATACCCTAACGAACTGTTTCCCACCGATATTCGTGCGTCTGCCGTCGGGGTGATTATGTCCTTAAGCCGTATCGGCACCATTGTTTCAACCTGGGCGCTGCCGGTGTTCATCACCAAATACGGGATCAGTAATGTCATGCTGATGGGGGCGGGCATTTCGCTGATTGGCCTGCTCGTGTCCATCGCTTTCGCCCCGGAAACGCGAGGTCTGACGCTGGCGCAAACCAGCCAAATGACGATCCGCAGTAAACCCGTGACCAGGGCGGGTTATTAGGAGTGTTCTGTATTTTCCCTGCAACTCAGTCAGTTAGCCTACAGTTAACGGGTATATCACTGAAAACGACTGAAAAGCAGGGAGAACACCATGCAAAAACATATTCTGATCACCTCTATTTTTACCGCAGCAGCACTGTTCACCGTAGCCGGTTGCTCCTCGAACCAGGCAGTTAAAACTACCGATGGCAAAACAATCGTGACCGACGGCAAACCGCAAGTCGATGATGATACAGGCCTGGTGTCGTACAAAAATGCGCAAACGGGTAAGACGGAACAAATTAACCGCGATCAGGTTAAAGATATGAGCGAACTGGATAACTAGTTCAGTTTTCTCCATTCAACCACTCAATAATATTGACTGTTAGCCTGCGGATTAACTGACTAAACTCACTGTTATTACAATAATGCAGTGAAACAGGCTAATCATGATCCTCATCATTTATGCGCATCCCTATCCGCAGCACTCGCATGCGAATAAGCGGATGCTTGAACAGGCAAGGACGCTGGAGGGCGTGGAGATCCGCTCGCTCTACCAGCTCTACCCCGACTTCAATATCGATATTGCCGCTGAACAGGATGCGCTGGCGCGCGCTGATTTGATTATCTGGCAGCATCCTATGCAATGGTATAGCACACCTCCCTTACTCAAGCTGTGGATGGATAAGGTCCTTTCACACGGTTGGGCGTATGGCCACGGCGGGACAGCGCTCCACGGTAAACATCTGCTGTGGGCAGTGACGACCGGCGGCGGCGAAAACCACTTTGATATTGGCTCCCATCCCGGATTTGATGTGCTTTCCCAGCCCTTACAGGCAACGGCGCTCTACTGTGGCCTCAAATGGCTGTCGCCGTTTGCGATGCACTGTACGTTTATCTGTGATGATGAAACTCTGCAGGCGCAGGCGCGTCATTACAAACAGCGTCTGTTGGAGTGGCAGGAGGTTCATCATGGATAACCATACGCTAATACAGGCGCTGATTTATCTCGGATCGGCGGCGCTGATTGTCCCCATTGCCGTGCGACTGGGGCTAGGGTCAGTGCTGGGGTATCTCATCGCAGGGTGCATTATTGGACCATGGGGCCTGAGGATGGTGACCGACGCTGAATCAATCCTGCATTTTGCGGAGATCGGCGTGGTGCTGATGCTGTTTGTCATCGGTCTGGAGCTGGATCCGCAACGTTTGTGGAAACTACGGGCCTCGGTGTTCGGTGGTGGTGCGCTGCAGATGGTGGTTTGCGGCGGTCTGATTGGTTTGTTCTGTATGTTCCTCGGCCTGCGCTGGCAGGTAGCGGAACTGATCGGCATGACGCTGGCGCTTTCCTCCACGGCTATTGCTATGCAGGCGATGAATGAAAGGAACCTGATGGTTTCGCAAATGGGACGCAGCGCGTTTGCCGTGCTGCTGTTCCAGGATATCGCCGCTATTCCTCTGGTGGCGATGATCCCATTACTTGCGGCGAGTGGCGCATCGACAACGCTTGGGGCGTTTGCGCTCTCCGCCCTTAAAGTGGCGAGCGCCCTGGTGCTGGTGGTGTTGCTGGGGCGTTATGTTACGCGTCCAGCCTTGCGTTTTGTCGCTCGTTCTGGCCTGCGGGAAGTATTCAGTGCCGTTGCGCTGTTCCTCGTTTTTGGCTTCGGTCTGCTGTTGGAAGAGGTTGGACTGTCGATGGCGATGGGGGCGTTCCTGGCTGGCGTGCTGCTGGCAAGCTCTGAGTATCGTCACGCGCTGGAAAGCGATATCGAGCCATTTAAAGGGCTGCTGCTGGGACTGTTTTTCATCGGCGTCGGGATGTCTATCGACTTTGGTACGCTGATTGATAATCCCTTGCGCATTATCATTCTGTTGGTCGGTTTCCTGGTTATCAAAACTGTCATGCTGTGGCTGATAGCGAAACCCTTACAGGTGCCGAACAAGCAGCGCAGATGGTTTGCCGTGTTATTAGGGCAGGGCAGTGAGTTTGCCTTTGTGGTGTTTGGCGCGGCGCAAATGGCAAACGTGCTTGATCCTGATTGGGCGAAATCTCTGACGCTGGCGGTGGCGCTGTCGATGGCGGCGACGCCGATTTTACTGGTAATTCTGACGCGTCTGGAAAAATCGGCGACCGGTGAAGAGCGGGAAGCAGATGAAATCGACGAGGAACAACCTCGGGTGATCATCGCCGGGTTTGGGCGATTTGGTCAGATAACCGGTCGTCTGTTGTTGTCGAGCGGGGTCAAAATGGTGGTTCTTGATCATGACCCCGACCATATCGAAACGCTGCGTAAATTCGGCATGAAGGTTTTCTATGGCGATGCGACGCGGATGGATCTGCTGGAGTCTGCCGGGGCGGCTAAAGCTGAAGTTATTATTAACGCCATTGACGATCCGCAAACCAGCCTGCAACTGACCGAAATGGTGAAACAGTATTTCCCGCATCTGCAAATTATTGCCCGTGCGCGCGATGTGGATCATTACATCCGCCTGCGCCAGGCTGGCGTGGAGATGCCGGAACGTGAAACCTTTGAGGGCGCGCTGAAGACCGGACGTCTGGCACTGGAAGGTCTTGGGCTTGGACGCTATGAAGCGCGTGAGCGGGCCGATGTATTCCGCCGCTTCAACACGCTGATGGTTGAGGAGATGGTGAAAGGGGAAAATGACGCAACGTCCCGCGCGGCGGTATATAAACGCACCAGCGAAATGCTGAGTGAAATTATTGCGGAAGATCGTCAGCACTTATCATTAATTCAACGCCATGGCTGGCAAGGCACGGATGAAGGTAAGCATACGGGCGACGTCGCCGATGAGCCGGAAGTGAAACCGTCAGCATAGGGTAAAAAATGTGATGTTCTGCAAACTTTACTGCTAATTGGCTGTTTTTGAACTACTGTAATGCTGGCGTACCACCTTAAATAGGTCGGTTCGCCAGCAGAACGGAAAATTTTCATGCTCATCCTCTTTCCGCCAGTCGACGAAAGATTGCGCTTTCCGTATAGTGGCGACAATTTTTTTGTATCCGGGAAACATTCAATGATCAGTCTGATTGCGGCGTTAGCGGTAGATCGCGTCATCGGTATGGAAAATGCCATGCCATGGAACCTACCTGCCGATCTCGCCTGGTTTAAACGTAATACCTTAAACAAGCCGGTTGTCATGGGACGCCACACGTGGGAATCCATCGGGCGACCGTTGCCAGGGCGTAAAAATATCGTCATCAGCAGCAAGCCTGGCACCGACGATCGCGTGCAGTGGGTGAAGTCTGTTGAGGAAGCGATCGCGGCCTGTGGCGATGAACCTGAAATTATGGTTATTGGCGGTGGGCGTGTGTATGAGCAGTTCCTGCCGAAAGCGCAGAAACTGTATCTGACACACATTGATGCGGAAGTTGAAGGGGATACGCATTTCCCGGACTACGAACCAGATGACTGGGAATCGGTGTTCAGTGAATTCCACGATGCTGACGCGCAAAACTCCCACAGCTACTGCTTCGAGATTTTGGAACGTCGTTAATGTGGATGCCTGATGGCGTTGCGCTAATCAGGCCTACAGATTGCACATTCGTTTGCCGGATAAGGTGTAAGCACCGCCATCCGGCAGACGACTATCAGGCGTTGACGGCCTCGCCGGGATCCAGATTCAGATGGCGATTTGATGGCTGTACAAAGTACTGTTTGTCTTCCCAGCGCAGACAGGTGAGATCCCCGCCCCAGCAACACCCCGTATCTAACGCGTAAATACCTTCTGGTGTACCTTTGCCCTCCAGCGATGCCCAGTGCCCGAATGCAATGCTATAGGCTTCACTGACCGGTCCAGGAATGGCAAACCACGGCTTCAGCGGGGCAGGCGCATCTTCTGGCGACTCTTTGCTGTACATGTCCAACTGACCATTGGGGAAGCAGTAACGCATGCGGGTAAACGCGTTGGTAATAAAACGCAGGCGCGCCAGCCCCGTCAGCTCCGGGGTCCAGTTATTTGGCATGTCGCCGTACATGGCATCAAGAAAGAATGGATAAGAGTCGCTCGACAGCACGGCTTCAACGTCGCGAGCACAGTCCTTCGCCGTCTGCAGATCCCACTGTGGGGTAATCCCTGCATGCGCCATGACCAGTTTCTTCTCTTCATCAACCTGCAACAGCGGCTGACGACGTAGCCAGTTAAGCAGCGTGTCAGCATCCGGTGCCTCAAGCAGCGGCGTGAGCCGGTCTTTCGGTTTATTACGGCTGATGCCAGCAAACACGGCCAACAGGTGTAAATCGTGATTACCGAGGACTAACCGCACGCTGTCGCCCAGCGATTTAACGTAGCGCAAAACGTCTAACGACCCCGGCCCACGCGCGACCAGATCGCCGGTGAGCCATAAGGTGTCTTGTTCTGGATTAAAGTCAACCTGGTGCAGCAAGGCTACCAGTTCATCGTAACAACCGTGAACGTCGCCAATGAGGTATGTTGCCATAGCTATTGTTTTAATGAATGAGTGTAGGAACGGCGAGTCGGAACACGGGAATGTCGATGGTAAAGGCGATCCCTTGCTCATCGATCATTTCGTAATGACCCTGCATGGTGCCCAGCGGTGTTTCAATCACCGCACCGCTGGTGTACTGGTACTCTTCGCCAGGTTCGATGTGGGGCTGAACGCCCACCACGCCTTCGCCCTGAACTTCGGTTTCACGGCCATGACCATTGGTGATTAACCAATAACGCCCCAACAGCTGCACAGGCGCTCGCCCCAAATTGCGGATAGTCACGGTATAAGCAAAAACGTAACGTTCATCATCAGGTGAGGATTGCGCCTCAATGTAGACGCTTTGTACCTGAATGCACACTCGGGGCGAATTGATCATGTTTAACTCTCCTTCGATGGCGCGTTTTCTGACAGATAGTTAGCCATCCGGCAGTATTGCGCGACAGAGATATTTTCCGCTCGCATCGCCGGATCAACGCCCAGCTCTGTCAGTACTTCAACGCTAAACAGGTTGCCGAGACTATTACGTACCGTTTTGCGACGCTGATTAAACGCTTCAGTGGTAATACGGCTCAGCACACGAACATCTTTAACGGGGTACGGCATTGTCGCGTGAGGGACCAGACGTACCACGGCGGAATCGACTTTAGGCGCAGGCGTAAATGCGGATGGCGGCACTTCAAGTACCGGGATCACATTGCAGTAATACTGCGCCATGACGCTTAATCGACCATACGCTTTACTGTTTGGCCCTGCAACCAGACGGTTAACCACCTCTTTTTGCAACATGAAATGCATGTCGGCGATGGCATCAGTATAGGAAAAAAGATGGAACATGAGCGGCGTGGAGATGTTATACGGCAGGTTGCCGAATACGCGCAGCGGCTGACCCATCGTTTGTGCGAGTTCGCCGAAGTTCATGGTCATGGCATCTTGCTGATAAATCGTCAGCTTCGGCCCTAAAAACGGGTGTGTTTGCAGGCGGGCGGCGAGATCGCGGTCCAGCTCAATGACCGTGAGCTTGTCCAGGCGTTCGCCTACAGGTTCGGTCAACGCTGCCAGGCCCGGGCCGATTTCGACCATAGCCTGACCTTTCTGCGGGTTGATAGCAGAGACAATACTTTCGATCACAAACTGATCGTTGAGGAAGTTTTGCCCGAAACGTTTACGGGCTAAGTGGCCCTGATGGACTCGATTATTCATTGGTATTAACAATCATTTTGATGGCGAGATTAAGCGCCGTAATAAAACTGCCGACATCTGCTTGCCCACGACCCGCAAGTTCAAGCGCGGTGCCGTGATCGACGGATGTGCGAATAAAGGGCAGGCCCAGCGTGATATTCACACCGCGACCAAATCCCTGGTATTTTAGCACGGGGAGACCCTGATCGTGGTACATTGCCAGCACGGCATCCGCGTGGTCGAGATATTTGGGCTGAAACAGCGTATCTGCGGGCAGCGGGCCGTTTAATTTCATCCCCTGCGCACGCAGTTCATCAAGGACCGGAATGAGGGTGTCTATCTCTTCCGTTCCCATATGACCACCTTCACCGGCATGCGGGTTAAGACCGCACACCAGAATATGCGGATCGGCAATGCCAAACTTGGTGCGCAAATCATGATGCAAAATACCGATCACTTCTTTAAGCAGAGCAGGCGTAATGGCGTCGGCAACGGCTCTGAGCGGCAAATGAGTGGTTGCCAGGGCAACGCGCAGCGCTTCAGTCGCCAGCATCATGACGACTTTCTTCGCCTGTGAGCGCTCTTCAAAAAACTCGGTATGTCCGGTAAACGGGACGCCTGCGTCATTGATTACGCCCTTGTGTACCGGACCGGTAATCAGCGCCGCAAACTCACCTTGCAGACAACCATCGCAGGCGCGAGCCAGCGTATCCACCACATATTGTCCGTTCTCTACCGCCAACTGACCCGCGATAACAGGTGCCCGCAGCGCAATCGGCAACAGCGTCAACGTACCTGCTGATTGCGGTCTGGCTGGGGTATCTGGAGAGTATGGGAGGAGTGAAAGCGGTAAACCGAGCATTGCTGCCCGGTCACTGAGGAGTGCGGCATCCGCGCAGACAACGAGTTCTACAGGCCACTCACGTTGGGCGAGCTGAACCACCAGGTCCGGGCCAATCCCGGCGGGTTCGCCGGGAGTGATCACAACGCGTTGAATACGAGTCATTAGTTGCTCAGAACTTTAACGTAGGCGCTGGCGCGCTGTTCCTGCATCCAGGTCGCAGCTTCTTCCGAGAATTTACGGTTCATCAGCATACGATAAGCTCTGTCTTTCTGCGCCGCGTCAGTTTTATCAACGTTACGCGTGTCCAGCAGCTCGATCAGATGCCACCCGAAAGAGGAGTGCACCGGGGTACTCATCTGGCCTTTCTGAAGTTTGGTCAGCGCATCGCGGAAAGCGGGATCGAAAATATCCGCTGCAGCCCAGCCCAGATCGCCGCCCTGGTTGGCAGAACCCGGATCCTGAGAAAACTCTTTAGCCGCTGCCGCGAAGGTTGTTTTACCGCTCTTAATATCAGCTGCGATTTGTTCCAGCTTCAGACGCGCCTGTTGATCGGTCATGATCGGCGATGGCTTGAGCAGAATATGGCGGGCATGAACTTCAGTCACGGAGATGCTCTGGCTTTGACCACGCATATCGTTGACTTTCAGGATGTGGAAGCCGACACCAGAACGAATTGGGCCGATGATATCGCCCTTTTTCGCGGTGCTTAGCGCCTGGGCAAAGATGCCTGGCAGCTCCTGAATACGTCCCCAACCCATCTGGCCGCCTTTCAGCGCCTGCTGGTCAGCGGAATAGGTGATAGCCAGTTTGCCGAAATCGCTACCGTTACGCGCTTCATCAACAACAGAGCGCGCCTGACTTTCAGCCGCGTTAACTTGGTCAGAAGTTGGGTTTTCCGGTAATGGGATCAGAATGTGGCTCAGGTTCAGCTCGGTGCTGGCATCGTTTTGGTTGCCGACCTGCTGCGCCAGAGCATCCACTTCCTGAGGCAGGATAGTAACGCGACGGCGAACTTCGCTGTTACGCACTTCAGAGATGGTCATCTCTTTGCGGATTTGGTTACGATAGGTCGAATAGCTTAAGCCATCCTGTGCCAGACGGCTGCGCATCTGATCCAGCGTCATGTTGTTTTGCTTGGCGATGTTGGCAATTGCCTGATCCAGTTGCTCGTCAGAGATTTTAACACCCATCTTCTGACCCATCTGCAGGAGGATTTGATCCATGATCAAACGTTCCAGGATCTGATGACGCAGCGTGGCGTCGTCCGGTAATTGTTGACCAGCCTGACCCGCATTAAGTTTTACTGACTGCATTAAGCCATCGACGTCGCTTTCCAGAACGACGCCGTTATTGACGACGGCTGCGACTTTATCGACTACCTGTGGGGCAGCGAAACTGGTATTCGCGATCATGGCGATACCGAGAAGCAGCGTTTTCCAGTTCTTCATACTTTTTCCATTTCAATTAACCGCAAAGCGGATTACGTTGTAAATCAATCAGATCATAAAGAGCTTTGATACGGTAAAATGTTCGAACGTAACATTTGGTTGGTGCCGAGACCGTAGTTGGAACTCAGGCCGCGTAGTTCGATATTAAAGCCGATCGTGTTGTCATAAATCGCGTGCTGCTGTTTGTCATCCCAGCCGTTCAGCTTACGTTCGTAGCCGAAGCGAATGGCGTAACAGCAGGAGTTGTACTGCAGACCCAGCATGGAATCCGCTTCTTTGTTCACGTTGGTATCAAAGTAGTAAGCCCCGACAATCGACCAGCGGTCGGCGATCGGGAAGCTTGCTACCGCGCCCACCTGTGAAATCCCGTTTTCATATTGTGGTTTAGTCACATCACGGGAAGGCACTGCAGCCTGAATATACTCCGGGCTGGCATAACGGTAGTTCAATTGCAGCATACGGTTTTCGTCGCGACGATATTCGATGCTGCTGTTGCTGGTTGCAACGCTGTCCAGACGGGTATCGTACTGGATCCCACTGCGTAAACCCCAGCGATCGGAGATGCGCCAGTAGGTGTCACCTGCCCATACCAATGAGCCCGTTTTGTCATCATTCTCCCATTCGATATGGTCATCGCCGGTGCGAGACTCAGTGAAATAGTAGATTTGACCCACAGAAATATTAAAACGTTCAACGGCTGCGTCATCATAAACGCGAGATGTGACCCCGGTCGTGACCTGGTTGGCAGACGCGATGCGGTCCAGACCGCCATAGGTACGATCACGGAACAGGCCGCTGTAGTCAGATTGCAGCAGGGACGAGTCATAGTTATAGATATGACTTTGGTTGCGATACGGTACATACAGGTACTGCGCGCGCGGCTCAAGCGTTTGGGTATAGCCCGGCGCCAACATGTTCATATCGCGCTCGAAGATCATCTTGCCGTCAACTTTAAACTGCGGCATGACGCGGTTGGCGGAATCATCGAGCTTGTTAACGTTACTCGGGTTGTTGTTGTACCAATCCAGGTTAGTTTGCTGATAGTGCGTTGCCAGCAGCTTCGCTTCGGTATTGATACTTCCCCAGTTATTCGACAACGGCAGATTAATTGTTGGTTCAAGGTGAACACGCGTCGCTTCTGGCATGTAGTCCTTGGTATTAACGAAATGGACCGCCTGCCCATAAATCCGGGTATCAAACGGGCCCACATCATTCTGGTAGTAGTTGACGTCTAACTGTGGCTGAGCGGAATAACTACTTTTGTTCTGGTCATCAAGGACCTGGAACTGCTTGGTCGAAACCGTAGCGTCAAAGTTTTGTACCGCGTAGCCGACGCTGAATTTTTGCGTGGCGTAGCCGTCGGTACTGGAACCGTATTTATTATCAAAATCATTAAAGTAGCTGGTGTCGCTGACCTTGGTGTAGTCAACGTTGAAACGCCACACCTGATCCATTACACCGGCGTGTTGCCAGTAGAACAGCCAGCGACGTGAATTATCATCTTTCTTATGAGTGTCATCATCCTCGTACACTTTATCGGAATTCAGATAGTCGAACTCCATCAGACCTGCACCCGCCTGGGTGAGGTAGCGGAATTCGTTCTCCCACATGATACCGCCACGACGGTGCATATAATGCGGCGTGATGGTGGCGTCCATATTGGGCGCAATGTTCCAATAATACGGGAGATAGAACTCAAAATAGTTGTTGGTAGAGTATTTTGCGTTCGGGATCAGGAAACCAGAGCGACGCTTATCGCCGACGGGTAACTGTAAATAAGGACTGTAAAAGACCGGAACCGGACCCAGTTTAAAACGGGCGTTCCAGATCTCTGCGACCTGTTCTTCACGGTCGTGAATGACTTCGCTACCGACGACGCTCCAGGTATTGGAACCTGGCAGACAGGAGGTGAAGCTACCGTTTTCCAGAATGGTATAGCGGTTTTCCCCACGCTGCTTCATCAGATCGGCTTTTCCGCGCCCCTGACGGCCTACCATCTGATAATCACCTTCCCAGATGTTGGTATCTTTGGTATTCAGATTAGACCAGCCCTTCGGCCCCTTCAGAATAACCTGATTGTCATCATAATGGACATTGCCCAGCGCATCGACGGTACGAACTGGCTCCGGCTGGCCTTCTGCCTGCTTCTGATGAAGCTGCACTTCGTCGGCCTGCAGGCGGCTGTTACCCTGTGCGATGTCCACATTGCCGGTAAACACCGCGTCATCCGGGTAATTCCCTTTCGCGTTGTCAGCAGTGATGGTGACGGGTAATTCATTAGTCTCGCCCTGTACCAGAGGACGGTCATAGCTTGGCACGCCCAGCATACACTGTGAGGCGAGATCGGCTGCCAGACCCTGATGGCTATAGAGGGCGCTGGCAATCATGGTGGCCAGAAGAGTGGGAATACGTTTTTTCATACGTTGTATTTATTGTTCCATCATCAGTAGCGTCGCGCGTGACAAACGGTCACAGCCTAACTTATCTCATCTTCACTTCGCTAGTATTAATCCTGCCCATTTTATCCCGCCACCTTTCAAGCTGCATCTTCGTTCCAGATGAATTGGTCACTGCGTTGCCGCCTTGTTGCAACTCGAAATCCAACGGGTATAGCGTTTGTGGTGTTAGGCACGGCATAGAATGACAGGTATGATAATGCAAATTATAGGCGATGTCCCACAATTGACCGCAGCCGTAAATCGGTAAAAGCACCTTATATTGTGGGACATATCCTGGCTGAGAGCAGAAAGATTTGGGGAGTCTATGCAGTATTGGGGAAAGATAATTGGTGTCGCCGTGGCCTTAATGATGGGCGGCGGCTTCTGGGGTGTGGTTCTGGGCCTGTTAGTTGGCCACATGTTCGACAAAGCCCGCATGCGCAAAATGGCGTGGTTTGCCAACCAGCGCGAACGCCAGGCGCTGTTTTTTGCCACCACTTTTGAGGTGATGGGGCATCTGACCAAATCCAAAGGTCGCGTCACGGAAGCCGATATCCATATCGCCAGTCAATTGATGGATCGAATGAATTTGCACGGCGACTCGCGTACCGCCGCGCAACATGCCTTCCGGGTGGGAAAATCGGACAATTACCCATTACGTGAAAAAATGCGTCAGTTTCGCAGCGTCTGTTTTGGTCGCTTCGATCTGATCCGCATGTTTCTGGAGATTCAGATCCAGGCGGCTTTTGCCGATGGGTCGTTGCATCCGAACGAGCGTGAAGTGCTGTATGTGATTGCTGAAGAGTTGGGGATCTCACGTACCCAGTTTGATCAGTTTCTGCGCATGATGCAGGGCGGCGCTCAGTTCGGCGGCGGATATCAGCAGCAGTCCGGCGGCGGTGGCTGGCAGCAGACGCAACGCGGTCCGACGCTGGAAGACGCCTGCAATGTGCTGGGTGTGAAAGCGACCGATGATGCGACCACCATTAAGCGCGCATACCGTAAGCTGATGAGCGAGCACCATCCGGACAAACTGGTGGCGAAAGGCCTGCCGCCAGAAATGATGGAAATGGCGAAGCAAAAAGCGCAGGAAATTCAAAAAGCTTACGAGCTAATTAAAGAACAGAAAGGTTTTAAATAATCGTTATGCCGGGTGGCAGCTAGCGCCTTATCCGGCCTACGTTAATGACTGTAGGCCGGGCAAGCGAAGCACCCGGCCTAAATGGGGCCTGCGTTTAAAAATCTGCCGGAACTTTAAACGTCATACTGTTGCCGTATTCGGGATGCGTGATAGTTAACATCTCTGCGTGCAGCAGCAGGCGCGGCGCTAACGCCAGGGCCTGTGGCGGGGCGTAGAAGCGGTCGCCCAGGATCGGATGCCCTAATGCCAGCATATGCACACGCAACTGGTGGGAGCGTCCGGTAATGGGTTTGAGCACGACCCGGGCGGTGTTATCTTCCGCAAACTCCACCACTTCATACTCGGTCTGCGCCGGTTTTCCGGTCTCATAACACACTTTCTGCTTTGGCCGATTCGGCCAGTCGCAAATCAGCGGTAAATCAACCAGCCCCTCGGCCGGAGCGGGATGTCCCCAGACGCGTGCGACATACTGTTTCTTCGGCTCGCGTTCGCGAAACTGGCGCTTTAGCTCGCGCTCTGCCGCTTTAGTTAGCGCCACTACAATCACGCCGCTGGTTGCCATATCCAGACGATGTACGGATTCAGCTTGCGGGTAATCGCGCTGAATACGCGTCATCACGCTGTCTTTGTGTTCATCCAGACGACCCGGCACGGACAACAAGCCGCTCGGCTTGTTGACCACCATAATGTGCTCATCCTGATACAGGATAACCAGCCAGGGTTCCTGCGGCGGATTATAGTTTTCCATCCCCATGTCAGGCTCCGTTACTGATGCGTCACGACGATCAGGCGCAGGGCATCCAGACGCCATCCCGCCTGATCCAGGCTTTCCATCACCAGCTGACGATTGCTTTCAATGGCGCTGAGTTCGTCATCACGGATGTTCGGGTTAACGGCACGCAGCGCTTCCAGACGGGAGAGTTCAGCCGTCAGCTTCTCGTCCGCTTCTTTGCGCGCCGCGTCGATCAGCGCGCGGGCCGATTTTTCTACCTGCGCTTCACCGAGTTGCAGAATGGCATGCACATCCTGCTGTACGGCGTTGACCAGTTTACTGCCGGTGTGGCGGTTAACGGCGCTGAGCTGACGGTTAAAGGTTTCGAATTCAACCTGCGCGGCAAGGTTGTTGCCGTTTTTGTCCAGCAGCATGCGTACCGGGGTTGGCGGCAGGAAGCGGTTTAACTGCAGCTGTTTTGGCGCTTGCGCTTCAACGACGTAGACCAGTTCAACCAGCAGAGTACCGACCGGTAATGCTTTGTTTTTCAGCAAAGAAATGGTGCTGCTTCCTGTGTCGCCGGAGAGGATCAGATCCAGACCATTACGGATCAGCGGATGCTCCCAGGTAATAAACTGCGCGTCTTCACGCGACAGGGCAACATCACGCTCAAACGTAATGGTACAGCCATCTTCCGGCAGCCCTGGGAAATCCGGCACCAGCATATGATCGGACGGTGTCAGTACGATCAAATTGTCGCCACGGTCATCCTGATTAATACCAACGATATCAAACAGGTTCATGGCGAAGGCGATCAGGCTGGTATCGTCGTCCTGTTCTTCAATACTCTCAGCCAGCGCCAGCGCTTTTTCGCCGCCGTTAGAGTGGATCTCCAGCAGGCGATCGCGACCTTGCTCCAGCTGCGCTTTCAGCGCGTCATGCTGTTCGCGACAGGTTTTGATCAGATCGTCAAAGCCATCGGTGTTTTCTGGCTCAGCCAGGTAGCCGATCAGATTGTTATATACCGTGTCATAGATGGTACGTCCGGTCGGGCAAGTGTGTTCGAACGCATCCAGACCTTCGTGGTACCAACGCACCAGCACGGATTGCGCGGTTTTTTCCAGGTATGGAACGTGGATCTGGATATCATGCACCTGACCAATACGGTCCAGACGGCCAATACGCTGTTCCAGCAGGTCCGGATTGAAAGGCAGATCAAACATCACCAGATGGCTGGCGAACTGGAAGTTACGCCCTTCGGAGCCGATTTCAGAGCACAGCATCACCTGGGCGCCGCTATCTTCTTCGCTAAACCAGGCCGCAGCGCGGTCACGTTCAATGATCGACATCCCTTCATGGAATACGGCGGCGCGGATACCTTCGCGCTCGCGCAGAACCTGCTCCAGCTGAAGCGCAGTGGTGGCTTTCGCGCAGATAACCAGAACTTTTTGCGAGCGGTGGCTGGTCAGGTAGCCCATCAGCCATTCCACGCGCGGGTCAAAGTTCCACCAGGTGCCGGTGTCGCCTTCGAATTCCTGATAAATCTGCTCCGGGTAGAGCATGTCGCGCGCGCGGTCTTCCGCACTCTTACGCGCGCCCATAATGCCGGAGACTTTAATGGCCGTCTGGTATTGGGTTGGCAACGGCAATTTGATGGTATGCAGCTCGCGTTTAGGGAAGCCTTTCACACCGTTACGGGTATTTCGGAACAGCACGCGGCTGGTGCCGTGGCGGTCCATCAGCATCGAAACCAGCTCCTGACGCGCGCTCTGGGCGTCTTCGCTGTCGCTGTTTGCCGCCTGCAGTAACGGCTCAATGTCCTGTTCGCCAATCATGTCACCTAACATGTTCAGCTCATTGTTACTCAGCTTGTTGCCAGCCAGTAACAAGGCGACGGCGTCGGCGACCGGACGGTAATTTTTCTGTTCTTCAACAAACTGGGCGAAATCGTGGAAGCGGCTTGGATCCAGTAGGCGCAGGCGCGCAAAGTGGCTTTCCAGGCCTAGCTGTTCCGGCGTTGCGGTCAGCAGCAGGATGCCTGGTACGCGCTCTGCCAGCTGTTCAACGGCCATATATTCACGGCTGGGCGCGTCTTCGCTCCACACCAGGTGATGGGCTTCATCGACAATCAGCAGATCCCACTCGGCATCACACAGGTGCTCCAGACGCTGTTTACTGCGACGGGCAAAGTCCAGCGAACAGATAACCAACTGTTCGGTTTCAAACGGGTTGTAGGCATCGTGCTGCGCTTCTGCATAACGCTCATCATCAAACAGCGCAAAGCGCAGGTTGAAACGACGCAGCATTTCGACCAGCCACTGGTGTTGTAACGTCTCCGGGACGATGATCAGCACGCGCTCCGCGGCGCCTGACAGCAGCTGTTGATGCAGGATCATCCCAGCTTCAATGGTTTTACCTAAACCCACTTCGTCTGCCAGCAACACGCGAGGGGCATGACGACGGCCGACATCATGGGCAATGTTGAGCTGGTGGGGGATCAAGCTGGTACGTTGGCCACGCAAACCACTCCACGGCATACGGTACTGTTCGCTCTGAAATTTACGTGCGCGATAGCGCAGCGCAAAGCGGTCCATACGGTCAATCTGGCCGGCAAACAGGCGATCCTGGGGTTTACTGAAAACCAGTTTGCTGTCGAGCAGCACTTCACGCAGCGTTACACCGGTTTCTTCGGTATCAAGGCGGGTTCCGATATAGGCAAGCAGGCCGTTTTCTTCTTTTACTTCGTCGACATGCAGTTGCCAGCCTTCATGGCTCGTGATCGTGTCGCCAGGGTTGAACATCACGCGGGTCACGGGGGAATCACTGCGCGCATACAGACGGTTTTCACCCGTCGATGAGAAAAGTAAAGTGACGGTTCGCGCATCCATGGCGACAACAGTACCAAGTCCCAATTCGCTTTCTGTATCGCTGATCCAGCGTTGACCAAGTGTAAAAGGCATATATGTTCGGCTCTATATCTTTAATTGCAGGCAATACTCGTCATTTTCCGGGCTAGTCCCCGTTATTGAGAGCATACGACCCCGCTACCAGGCTAATAAATCAGTGGTAGGGGTGTTAAATGGGTCCAGGAATGGAAAGGGCGCTATGGTACTGGATGGCGGCGGTTTCGTCACGCGTCAAAATAACCCCAGTTGTCCTGTGAGTAGTGTAGCAAAATTATCGTCAATAAAGGGAAGAATTCCCTCGGCAACCGGCTGGATCTGGCGGGTCAGATAATGCTCGTAATCAAGTGCAGATAGCTGATAATCAACAGGTTCAGGTCCATTTATCGTCCAGACATATTTAATCGTGCCACGATTCTGATACTGCTGCGGACGCCCCAGTTTGACGTTCTGCTCATCGGCGAGCCGTGCGGCGCGAACGTGCGGCGGAACATTCCGCTGGTATTCGCTCAACGGGCGGCGCAGGCGTTTGCGGTACACCAGGTGTTCATCCAGTTCACCCGCCATCAGACGGTCGATAGTCTCGCGAACAAACTCTTGATAAGGCTCGTTACGAAAAATTCGCAGGTACAGCTCCTGCTGAAACTGCTGGGCCAGCGGCGTCCAGTCGGTGCGTACCGTTTCCAGACCTTTAAATACCATGCGTTGCTCAGCACCTGACTGAATCATTCCGGCGTAGCGTTTTTTGCTGCCGGTATCTGCACCGCGAATGGTCGGCATCAGAAAGCGACAAAAGTGGGTTTCAAATTCCAGCTCCAGCGCGCTGGTCAGGTTTTGCTGCTTCAGCGATTGCGCCCACCAGTTGTTGACATAGCTCACCAGCTCCCGACCAATCCGGGCCGCATCGTCTTCCGAGTGCGCCTTTTTAAGCCAGACAAAGGTGGAGTCGGTGTCGCCATAGATGACGTCGTAACCCTGAGCCTCAATCAGCGCTTTGGTCTGACGCATGATCGCGTGACCGCGCATGGTGATAGACGAAGCCAGCCTCGGGTCGAAAAAGCGGCAGGCGGTGGTGCCAAGCACGCCGTAAAACGCGTTCATGATGATTTTCAGCGCCTGTGAGAGCGGCTTATTGCCGCGGCGTTTGGCTTCATCACGCCCATGCCAGATCTGGGTAACGATTTCCGGCAGACAGTGCTTTTCGCGTGAGAACCAGGCGTCAAGGAACCCCTCGGTACTGTGTTCCCGATCCGGCTGTGCCATCCCTTCGATAAGTCCCACTGGATCGATCAAAAAAGTACGAATAATTGACGGGTACAGGCTTTTGTAATCCAGCACCAGCACGGAGTCGTACAAACCCGGGCGCGAGTCCATCACGTAGCCACCGGGGCTGGCGTGCGCGGGAACTTCCCCCAGATTCGGTGCCACATAGCCCGCCCGGTGCATTCGCGGTAGGTAGAGATGGCCGAAGGCGGCAACGGAACCGCCGTGCCGGTCGACCGGCAGGCCGTTTACCGTCGATCGTTCCAGCAAAAATGGCATGATCTCGGTTTTATGAAAAATACGCGTGACCAGCTCACAGTCTTTGAGATTGTAGGTGGCGAGCGCGGGTTTATCCTGGGCAAACCGGCGATCTATTTCGTCCATCCTGTCCCAGGGATTATCTATCGACTTCCCTTCGCCCAGCAGCTCCTGTGACACCGTTTCCAGTGAAAAGGATGAGAAATTCCAGAATGCGGATTTAAGCGCCTCAATGCCGTCGATAATCAGGCGACCTTTAGCCTGCGCGAAGAATACGCCGTTTTTGAAGCCATGTTCGCGCCACTCCAGCTCGCTATTGTCACGGCCAAAACGCAGGGGAATGCGGTAACGTTCAGCATGCTTTTGCAGGACGCGTAAATCGAATTGCACGACGTTCCAGCCGATTACCACATCAGGATCGTGACGGGCAATCCAGTCGTTGAGCTTTTCCAGTAACTGCGGGCGGCTTGCGACATATTCAAGTTCAAAATCCAGCGCTGAGGCATCGCCGTTTGCCGGGCCGAGCATGTAGACAATACGCTGCCCACAGCCTTCAAGGCCGATACAGTAGAGTTCGCCGTGGCGCGTGGTTTCGATATCCAGCGAGACCCATTTCAGCGGCGGTCGATAGTCAGGGTTCGGCTTCAACCGGGCATTAACCAGCGTACCGTTATGTCTGTCGCCTTCAACCCACACAGGTGAGGTGATAAAACGCTCCATCAGATACCGTTCCGGCGGACGCACGTCGGCCTCGTAGACGGTAATTGCGTTTTCACGCAGCAGCTTTTCCAGCCGCATGAGCTGGCGATGTGAGCGGCAATACAGGCCGGAAACGGGCTGGCGGTGGAAGTCTTGCAATTGCAGCGGCGTCAGACGATAGCCGTTTTCATTGCGTAATAATGACGCTACGCGAGGAACCTGACTGACAGGAATAAACGCGACCGACTCCTGAGGCGCGAGCGTGACCTGTAGCGGCCCGTCGTCTGTAGCCAGCCAGAATGTGACCTCAGTTCCCTGCGGGGTGTCCCGCCAGTGCCGGGTTAAAATAAAGCCTGCCTGCGCCACGCTGCGTACCCATTAAAAAACCAGGCATTATTATAGCCTGGTTTACACGATTGTACTGTTATTTTATACAGTTAAAAATGAGAGCTGCGGGAAGTTATTGTGACAATAAAAGTAAAATGCCCTCCGCAGTAAAAGTGTTACAGGATAGGGTTTGGTATTTAATAAATGAATGCCTTAATTGAAAGCTCTTCCTTTAATTATTTTATTGGCCTGTCATGGCTATTTGGATCTATTATTCTTTTGTAATTATATTTGTTTCATAAATTGGAAGTCCGTTTCAGGATTTTTATGTCATTTTCGGAATCGTGCTCGTATGGTTTTGTTACTCATCCCTCGGTTCAGGAAAAATGGTTATTTTTTTTATTTGTTTTTATTCATGGTTAGTGTAACTATTTTAATCAAACACTCGGGTTACCAGGTTGAATATAATATATTTTTATGGCTTGCTATTGTCTGGATAAAAACGGATTTTCGGTTCGATTTCGTCGGGAATATCTCTCTGTATAATTTGATTTTTATCGCTGAATATAATTTTATTCATCTGATAGCTCGGGTGTTTTATATCAATAGCTTGGGTGCGTAGTGTTATGGAGGCCTATTATGGATATTTATACTCAGGCGTTACAGGTAGGATATGATCACTATTTATTTGTTAATACTCAGTTATCTAATCCTACAATTAAATCAGTAAGTCAATATATTGAGTATAGAACGTGGTCAGGTCAAATTTGGCGTACTGAGGTTATTGAACGTGGGAATGCTTTCTTTCACTGGCAAGGGCATGACAGAATAAATGGTCATCGTGATACGGTGATTAATTATCTGTTGAATGGACAGCGCTGGCAGTCAACGATTACAGATTACATTTTCTTTCATTCACTGGATGGTGAAGAGGCGCAGGGACATTATGACAACGTGATTAAATACGTTTGTGCTAATAACTGTGTGTATCGAAGTGCGTTTGCGGAATATATAAAGGAATAACCAGAGAGCGCGCCACCGAGATTCCGGGCGCGCTCAGATTGTTTTCACTGACCGTAGTAGGCTTTTGCGCCGTGTTTACGTAGGTAATGTTTATCTAACAGGGTTTGCTGCATATCCGGCAATTGCGGCGCGAGCTGGCGACAGAAGATCCCCATGTAGGCGACTTCTTCCAGCACGATGGCGTTGTGTACCGCATCTTCGGCGTTTCTTCCCCACGCAAACGGACCGTGAGAGTGCACCAGCACGCCAGGCATCTGCGAAGCGTCAATGCCTTGTTTCTCAAAGGTTTCAACGATCACGTTACCGGTTTCCCGCTCATATTCGCCGTTGATTTCTTCCTCGGTCATTTTCCGTGTGCAGGGAATCGATCCGTAGAAATAGTCCGCATGAGTGGTACCCGTGGCTGGAATCGACTGGCCCGCCTGCGCCCAGATGGTCGCATGACGCGAATGTGTATGAACAATGCCGCCAATGGTTTGGAATGCCTGATACAGCAGACGGTGCGTTGGGGTATCGGAGGAGGGTTTCTTCGTACCTTCTACAACCTCACCGGTGGCGATACTGACTACGACCATATCTTCTGCGGTCATAACGCTGTAATCGACCCCGGAAGGTTTTATCACAAACACGCCGCGCTCGCGATCGACGGCACTCACGTTCCCCCAGGTCAAGGTGACCAGGTGGTGCTTAGGCAACGCCAGATTGGCTTCCAGCACCTGACGTTTGAGATCTTCTAACATGTTGATTCCTCTGTGCCGGATGGCGGGCAAGCGCAGAGCCATCCGGCAACAACATAATTAACGTTTAAAACCGTAATAGACGTCGTTCCAGCGCAGCGCGTCCTTAAAGGCCGGCAGGCGGGTATCGTTGTCGATCACGGCGATCTCGATATCGTGCATTTCAGCGAACTGGCGCATATCGTTCAGATCCAGCGCGTGGCTGAAGACGGTGTGGTGCGCGCCACCGGCCAGGATCCAGGCTTCAGATGCGGTTGGCAGATCAGGCTGGGCTTTCCACAATGCGTTAGCCACCGGCAGTTTCGGCAGGGAGTGCGGTGTTTGAACCGTGTCGATGCAGTTAACCAGCAGGCGATAGCGATCGCCAAGATCGATCAGGCTGGCAACGATTGCCGGACCAGTTTTGGTGTTGAAGATCAGACGAGCGGGATCGTCTTTGCCACCAATGCCGAGATGCTGAACGTCGAGGATCGGTTTATCTTCCACCGCGATAGACGGGCATACTTCCAGCATGTGCGAGCCGAGCACCAGATCGTTGCCTTTCTCGAAGTGGTAGGTGTAATCCTCCATAAATGAGGTGCCGCCCTGCAGACCGGTTGACATCACCTTCATGATGCGAAGCAGAGCGGCGGTTTTCCAGTCGCCTTCGCCCGCAAAGCCGTAGCCTTGTTGCATCAGACGCTGTACGGCCAGACCCGGGAGCTGTTTCAGGCCGTGTAAATCTTCAAATGTCGTGGTAAAGGCGTGGAATCCGCCCTGTTCCAGGAAGCGCTTCATCCCCAGTTCAATACGGGCCGCTTCCAGTACGTTTTGACGTTTCTCACCGTGGACTTGCGTTGCCGCCGTCATGGTGTAGGTGCTTTCATACTCATCGATTAGCGCGTTGATTTCGCCGTCGCTAATGGAGTTTACTACCTGCACCAGATCGCCTACGGCCCAGGTATTTACCGAGAAGCCGAATTTGATCTGCGCAGCGACTTTATCGCCATCGGTGACCGCGACTTCACGCATGTTGTCGCCAAAACGGCAGACTTTCAGATGGCGGGTATCCTGTTTGGACACGGCCTGGCGCATCCAGGAGCCGATGCGTTCGTGCGCTTGTTTGTCCTGCCAGTGACCGGTGACCACGGCGTGCTGCTGACGCATACGTGCGCCGATGAAGCCGAATTCACGGCCGCCGTGCGCGGTCTGGTTCAGGTTCATAAAGTCCATATCAATGCTGTCCCACGGCAGGGCGGCGTTGAACTGGGTATGGAATTGCATCAGCGGCTTGTTGAGGATAGTCAGACCGTTAATCCACATTTTGGCCGGAGAGAAAGTGTGCAGCCAGACCACCAGACCTGCGCAGCGATCGTCGTAGTTAGCGTCACGACAAATAGCGGTAATCTCGTCAGGTGAAGTACCCAGCGGTTTTAAAACCAGTTTGCAGGGCAGTTTAGCTTCAGTATTCAGCGCGTTAACGACGTGCTCGGCATGTTGGGTTACCTGACGCAGGGTTTCAGGGCCATACAGATGCTGGCTACCAATCACAAACCACACTTCATAGTTATCAAAAATCGTCATTGTCGTGTCCTTAATGTGTCAGGGTTGCCTGGTCTACCGGGGTTTGTTGCGCCGGAGCGGCAGTCGGAAGGTATTGTTGTTCAGCGCTTATCGCCCACTGCTGGTATCGGCGGTAAAGCTGTTCAAAACGTTGAGCCTGCTCTGGTCGAGGTTGCAGCGTGTTTTCCACGGCGCTTGCCATCTGTTGCTGAGCGGCTGGAATATCGGTGTGTACTTTCGCGGCAACGGCGGCAAAGATAGCCGCACCGAGTGCGCAGCACTGGTCTGAAGCGACAATCTGTAGCGGACGGTTGAGCACGTCACAACAGGCTTGCATGATGACCGGATTTTTACGGGCGATGCCGCCTAGCGCCATTACGTTGTTAACCGCAATGCCTTGTTCGGTGAAGCATTCCATGATGGCGCGTGCACCAAAGGCGGTGGCGGCAATCAGACCGCCGAACAGCGCTGGCGCGTCGGTTGCCAGATTCAGATCGGTAATCACTCCTTTCAAACGCTGGTTGGCATTGGGCGTACGGCGACCGTTGAACCAGTCGAGCACCACCGGCAGGTGATCCAGCGACGGATTTCTCGCCCAGGCTTCGGTTAGCGCTGGTAGCAGCTGTTTTTGGCTGGCTTTAATCTGGGTCTTCAGCTCCGGGTGTTGCGTGGCAAGCTGCTCCAGCGGCCAGCTCAGCACACGGCTAAACCAGGCATAGATATCGCCGAACGCGGACTGGCCTGCCTCGAGGCCAATAAAATGCGGCACCACGCTGCCATCAACCTGGCCGCAAATGCCTTTCACCGCGCGCTCGCCGACGCTGTGTTTGTCAGCAATCAGAATGTCGCAGGTCGACGTGCCAATGACTTTCACCAGCGTATTGGGCTGTGCGCCCGCGCCGACCGCGCCCATATGGCAGTCAAAAGCGCCGCCTGCAATCACCACGCTTTCCGGTAGTCCCAGACGCTGCGCCCACTCGGCGCACAGGGTGCCAACCGGCAGGTCGGCTGTGAAGGTATCGGTAAACATCGGGTATTGCAGATGGCGGTTGAGGATGGGGTCGAGTTCGTCAAAGAAACTGGCTGGCGGTAGACCACCCCAGCTTTCATGCCACAGGGATTTATGCCCGGCGCTGCAGCGACCGCGACGAATATCCTGTGGACGTACGGTATTAGAGAGCAGGGCTGGAACCCAGTCGCACAGTTCAATCCACGAAACCGCGGCCTCGGCAACCGCGTGGTCCTGACGGGTCACATGCAGGATTTTGGCCCAGAACCATTCGCTGGAATAAATACCGCCGATATAGCGGGAGTAATCGATCTTGCCCGGTGTGTGGCACAGACGGGTAATTTCTTCAGATTCTTCTACTGAGGTGTGATCTTTCCACAGGACAAACATTGCATTTGGGTTTTCAGCGAACTCCGGACGCAACGCCAGTACGTTGCCGTCGGCATCGATGGGGGCCGGGGTTGAACCGGTGCTGTCAACGCCAATCCCGACCACTTCCGCACGCTGTTTAACGCTCAGTTCGGCCAGCACGGTTTTCAGCGCCGCTTCCATTGATTCAATGTAGTCGCGTGGATGATGGCGAAACTGGTTGTTTGGACCATCGCAATACTGTCCTTCCTGCCAACGTGGGTACCACTCTACGCTGGTGGCGATTTCTTCACCGGTGGCACATTCCACTGCCAAAGCGCGTACTGAATCACTGCCAAAATCGAGGCCAATTGCAATCGCCATCGTCTTACTCCATCCAAAAATACGGGTATGGATAAACAGTAGTTAGTAGGGATAAAAACCGTCAGGCAGGATTCGCTAATCTTATGGACTAAAATGCTGTGGCATCACAAAGTGTGACGCCGTGCAAATAATCAATGTGGACATTTCTGCCGTAGTTATAGACACTTTTGTTAGCCGATTTTAACGTTGGCGCAGTACATATTTTTTACAAAGTGCTTTTCACAAGCGGGGTTGATGGTCCATTACCGCAAACACAGCGGCCCGCAGGGGCGACGGCAATGATGTCTGGCGTAATATGGACAAATTGTTTCTTAGCAGAACATAGGGAGTATTGAAATTATGGCTGAAACGCAAAACGATCCCCTGCTGCCAGGTTATTCGTTTAACGCGCATTTGGTGGCCGGATTAACCCCCATAGAGGCGAACGGATACCTGGATTTTTTTATCGACAGGCCGCTGGGTATGAAGGGCTATATCCTCAATCTCACTATCCGTGGCGAAGGGGTTATCAATAATCAGGGCAAACAATTTGTCTGTCGGCCTGGCGATATTTTGCTGTTTCCGCCCGGAGAAATTCACCACTACGGACGCCATCCTGATGCCAGTGAGTGGTATCACCAGTGGGTTTACTTTCGCCCACGCGCCTACTGGCAGGAGTGGCTGACCTGGCCGGCCATTTTTGCCCAGACTGGATTCTTTCGCCCGGATGAAGCACATCAGCCGCATTTTAACGAACTGTTTGGGCAGATAATCAACGCCGGGCAGGGAGAAGGTCGCTATTCCGAACTGCTGGCGATTAATTTACTGGAACAGTTATTGCTCCGACGTATGGAAGCCATTAATGAATCGCTGCATCCCCCCATGGACAACCGCGTGCGCGACGCCTGCCAGTACATCAGCGATCACCTGGCGGACAGTAATTTTGATATTGCCAGCGTCGCACAGCACGTCTGCCTGTCGCCTTCCCGTTTGTCGCATCTGTTCCGTCAGCAGTTGGGTATCAGCGTATTAAGCTGGCGCGAGGATCAGCGTATCAGCCAGGCCAAGCTATTGCTGAGTACCACTCGTATGCCCATTGCTACGGTGGGGCGCAATGTTGGCTTTGACGATCAGCTCTATTTTTCTCGCGTTTTCAAAAAATGTACCGGCGCCAGTCCGAGCGAGTTTCGCGCCGGATGTGAATAAAAAGTGAATGATGTGTCCTGAAAGTTGTCATAACTCGCAATCTATTCAGACAATTGATGGCTTGACGAAGTTGAGACGGGTTATCAAAATCCCTGCTTCGTAAATCTGACGGACACATTATGCAAGCATTGCTGGAACACTTTATTCTTCAGTCCGCCCTGTACTCCCTGATCGCCGTACTGCTGGTGGCCTTTCTGGAGTCACTGGCGCTGGTTGGTCTGATTCTGCCCGGTACCGTGATGATGGCGGGGCTGGGGGCGCTGATTGGCAGTGGCGAACTGAACTTCTGGCATGCCTGGCTTGCGGGCATCATTGGTTGCCTGTTGGGGGACTGGATCTCTTTCTGGTTGGGCTGGCGCTTTAAAAAGCCGCTGCATCGTTGGTCGTTCATGAAAAAGAACAAGGCGTTGCTGGATAAAACCGAGCACGCGCTGCATCAGCACAGCATGTTTACCATTCTGGTGGGGCGTTTTGTGGGACCGACGCGTCCGCTGGTGCCAATGGTGGCGGGCATGCTGGATCTGCCTGTCGCTAAATTTATCGTCCCGAATATTATTGGTTGCGTACTGTGGCCGCCGTTCTACTTCCTGCCGGGGATCCTGGCGGGGGCGGCAATTGATATTCCTTCTGAGATGCAGAGCGGGGATTTTAAATGGTTGCTGCTGGCGACGGCGCTGTTGCTATGGGTAGGGGGCTGGTTTTGCTGGCGACTGTGGCGTAGCGGCAAAGCGGCAGTCGATCGCTTAACCGCGTATTTCCCCCGCAGCCGTTTACTGTATCTGGCGCCGTTGACGCTTGGGATCGGCGTGGTCGCGCTGGTGGCGTTACTGCGCCATCCGCTGATGCCGGTGTATATTGATATTCTGCGTAAAGTCGTGGGTTTCTGACGATTCTTTTGCCGGATGGCGCTGACGCTTATCCGGCCTGGGAAATCAATCACTCGGCTTTGATGCCCAAGAGCGTCGAGGCGCTGGCCTGACCGCTTAATAACTCATCCGTTTTGCCCTGCCAGGCGATGCGCCCGTCGGCGACCACAATCGAACGGGACGCAATTCGCGCCGCATCTTCTACACTGTGGGACACCATCAGTAAGGTAAGCTGTTTATCGCGACAGACTTCAGCAACCAGCGTTAACATCTCCTGGCGCAGGGCGGGATCGAGCGCAGAGAACGGTTCATCAAGCAGCAAAATGGGTTGTTCCCGCACCAGGCAACGCGCCAGCGCTACGCGCTGTCGCTGACCGCCGGAAAGCTCACCGGGGAGGCGCTCCAGCAGTGAGTCAATCCCCATTTGCTGGGCGATGTGATGCATTTTCTCCCGCTGCGATGCGTTCAGCTTCAATCCCGGGTTAAGGCCCAGGCCGATGTTTTGCTGCACGCTCAGGTGGCTGAACAGGTTATTTTCCTGAAACAGCATCGAAACGGGGCGACGTGATGGAGGCGTGGCGGTGTGATCTTCACCTTCAATCAACATGGTACCGCTGGCAGGCGTGAGAAAGCCGGCGATCAGATTCAGCAGCGTACTTTTCCCGGCGCCGCTGGGCCCGAGGATCGCGACCTGCTCACCGCGTGCGATCGACAGCGTAAAGCGCATCGGCAAATGGTGATAAAGCCATGTGATATCAATCAGTTTTAACATTTCGACCCGGCAATTTCTCAATAACAGTAAACAGCGTAAAGCACAGGATCAGCAGCAATAACGCCGTAACTGCGCCATCCTGACTGCGATAAGAGCCAATCTGCTGATATAAATAAAACGGCAGGGTGCGGAAATCCTCATTACCAAATAGCGCAACCACGCCAAAATCGCCAATCGACAGCACGCAGGCAAAAGCCATCGCCTGCGCCAGCGGGCGCTTCAGGGCGCGCAGTTCAACCACTTTCAGGCGCGACCATCCCTCAATTCCCAACGACTGGCACAACATACTGTAGCGGGTGGTGACGTCCCGCATTGGGTTTTCCAGCACCTTCAGCGCGTAAGGGATCGCCATCAGCGCATTGGTAAAAATGACAATGCCGTCGGCTGATTCGGGGAGTCCAATGGTGTTATTGAGCAGCAGAAAGAAGCCGGTTGCCAGCACGATGCCCGGCATGGCGAGGATCATCATGCCGCTAAGTTCCAGCATCTGACCCGCCAGCACCTGCTGTCGGGCACGCAGTTCACGACTGCTCCATAACAGCATCATGGTGAGAACTACGCACAACGCACCTGCCGCCAGCGCAATGCGCAGCGAGGTTCCCAGTGCGTGCCACAGTACAGGTTGCTTAAGAACATCCAGCATATGGCGGTTAATACCATCGACAATTACCGCCAGCAGCGGCGGCAGCAGTAGCAGCAGGGCCAGAATAATCAGCAGTGCGTCTGCCAGGCGGCTGTGCAGATGATCGTCGGGATCGCGCCAGCCCTGAATCAGCGTGGTACCGGGGGCGATGGCGCGGCTCAGACGTTGACTGAAGAGCACCAGCGCTAAACAACAAACCATCTGGATCAACGCCAGCATGGCGGCGCGGGCGGGATCGTAATCGAAGTTCAGCGCCTGATAAATCGCCAGCTCGATGGTAGTGGCCTGCGGTCCGCCGCCTAGCGACAAAACGGTGGCGAAGCTGGCGAAACAGAGCATAAAGATGAGCGCCGCGACGGGAAGGATTTGCCGACGCAGCCACGGCCATTCAACAAAGCGGAAGAAATGCCAGCCGCGCAGACCCAACTGAGCGGCTAACTGTCGCTGTTCGCCGGGAATATTCTCCAGCGACTGCAACAGCAGACGACTGGCCATTGGCAGATTGAAAAAGACGTGCGCCAGCAGAATGCCCTGCAGACCATACGGCGAAAACGTCCATTCCAGCCCGAATGTATGCCAGATCGAGGCCAACCAGCCTTGACGACCGTACACGCTAAGAATACCGAAGACCGCGACCAGCACTGGCAGGATTAACGTCATCGCGCACAGGCGCAACAGCGACAGTCGTCCTGGAAAACGGCGGCGATAGAGCGCTCTGGCAAGGAAAATCGCCGGGATGACCGACAACACTGCGGATAAAAAAGCCTGCCAGAAAGAAAAGCGCACCACGTGCCACAGGTAGTCGTCTTGCCACAGTGAGCGCCACTCCCCCCGTGGGGCGTTAAACCACAGCGCCAGAAACGCGGCCAGGGCAACGGTCACCATCAGCGTGGCGGCGGTAAGCCCTGGAACCAGCCAGCCGGGAATTAACGGCTGACGGCGCGTTGCCATTCGCTAATCCATGCCTGGCGTTGAGCCGCAACCTGCTGCGGCGTAAATTCCAGCGCGGTGGCTGGCTTATTCAGTTGCTCGAATCCAGACGGCAGGGCGACCTGGGTTACCGGATACATCCAGTTGCCGGTCGGAATCGCATTCTGGAAGGCTGGAGACACCATAAACTTGAGGAATTTCTCGGCCAGTTCCGGCTGTTTGCTGGCCGCAGTACGGGCGGCGACTTCTACCTGCAAATAGTGGCCTTCGCTAAAGTTGGCTGCGGCGTAGTTGTCTTTTTTCTCGGCGATGATGTGATAGGCCGGGGAGGTGGTGTAGCTGAGTACCAGATCGCTTTCGCCTTTCAGGAACAGGCCGTAGGCTTCACTCCAGCCCTTGGTGACCGTGACGGTTTTTGCCGAAAGCGCGCGCCAGGCCTCCGGCGCCTTATCGCCATAGACTTTCTGCATCCATAGCAGCAGGCCCAGCCCCGGCGTGCTGGTACGCGGGTCCTGATAAATGACGCGCCATTTTTGATCGCTCTCTACCAGTTCTTTCAGGCTTTTGGGCGGATTCTTCAGCTTGTTCTTATCATAAACGAAGGCGAAATAGCCGTAATCAAACGGAACGAAGGTATCGTTTTTCCAGCCGCCGGGCACGTTTACGGCTTCACTTGCTACACCGCTTTTGGCAAACAGTTTGGTTTGGGTGGCGGCTTCCAGAAGGTTGTTATCGAGGCCCAGTACGACGTCAGCTTTACTGTTTTTTCCTTCCATGCGCAGGCGGTTAAGCAGCGAGACGCCATCTTCCAGCGCGACCAGTTTCAGTTCACAGTTGCAGTCAGCTTCAAAGGCTTTTTTTATTGTCGGGCCCGGGCCCCAGTCAGCTGCGAACGAGTCGTAGGTATATACGGTCAGTACAGGTTTGGCGAAAGCAGGCGCTGCGCACAGCAGTAAAAGCGGAAGACATTTTTTAAACACTTTGCACCTCATAAAGTTGGGTGGCAAAGGACTTGAGTTGCAGCCTCAAATCCCTTCGCCGGCATTATCCGGATCAGGTTCGACGGGTATCTCTCAGCCCATACACTTCATCATTCACGCTGCCTCTGTGTTGGCTGCGTTACTCGGCCCATCTCCGGGCCTCGCCCCTTCGGGGCCGCTGCAAGCAGCGTTCAAATCTGCTCCCGGCAGATTTGTCGCTCACCCCAGTCACATAGTTATCTATGCTCCTGGGGACTCACTCGCTTGCCGCCTTGATGCAGCGTGAATGATTTTGTGTATGTTTTTATTTAGCACCCCGTTGAGAACGGCGTTAGTGTAATGATTTTGTTGCTATGCGGCAATCAAGAGCCGGATCTAAGGATCCGGTGGTGCAAACCACGCTGATTTAAAATCAAACCAGCCGAGGGTATTCATGCGTAACCCGCGCATACTGCGCTGTCCCTGAATGATCAGCCAGTGGTGGATTAATGGCACAATGGCCTTTGTGGCGAGCAGCTGTTGGCACCATGCCGCCAGGCTCATTTCGCCCGTTCGCCAGCGGGCCGCATCGTTTTCCCAGTCCCGCGAGATACAGTTTTGCAGCAACGGGACTTCGCACAAATGGGCGAACAGCGAGAAATCCAGCGGTAGGGTAAAGTTGGCGCTGTTGAGCCAGATATCGCTGACGATTTCACCCGCATGCCATTGATCGTAGTCGATCTCCTGAATATTTAACTGTACCTGATGCTCTGCCAGCAACGTCTTCATGATCTGCGCGATAATCCGATGTTCGATGTGATCGCGATAGTAGGTGATCGTCAGCGTTTCCAGTCCGGCGGGTTTTTCACCATGGCCGGGTTTGGCATGGTGCCAGCGGGGGAGCAAACCGTAGGCGGGAAACCACAGTCGCTGGAACTGTTCGTCGGCGTGGCAGATGAGATGGGTTGGCGAAAGAACGCGGCTAACCCAATCGCGAACCTCCTGATTAGCGCCACGGTGGGTGCGCGCATCAAACAGCAGGTAGTAGCATCCTTCCTCGAGGCGGCTTTCGATCGCCTTTTCATCCTCCGTGGGGCCTTTTAGCGTCAACCCACCGCCAGGCTCTTCACCGATATCGGGTAAAACCCAAACGTTAACTTCGTCGATCAGCGCCCGGTAGCCAAAGTAATCATCAAATGCATGAATTTTCAGTTGGTTATTGGTATTGCGCATCACCGCATAGGGACCAGTGCCAATTGGGTGGCTGGAGAAGTTGCTGAGCGTCTCCCATTCTCGCGGCAGGATCATGGCGGGGACTTGCCCCAATAGCCAGGGAAGCCAGCGGTCGGGTTGGGCGAGATGGATATCCAGCGTCCAGGCCGTGGGAGAAACGATCTGCGTGATGTGCGAGTACAGCGGCAGGGCGTTAATGCGCATCAGCGAGGTGATGACATCTTCCATTTCCAGTTCGCGGCCATGATGAAAATGAATCCCCGGACGCAGGAAGAATCGCCAGTGTAAAGGTGAAATCTGCTGCCAGTGATGGGCGATGTCCGCTTCCAGTTCCCCATTTTCCTCATTTACCCGAATTAAGGCGCTGAAGATTTGCCGGGCGATATGGGTTTCTGAACGGCGTAGCGCCGTACCGGGAAGCAGGTTGTGCATGGGACGATAATAGAGAACGCGCATGATGTGCCGCCCCTGGCGAAAACTGCGCCCCAGGTGAGAAACCAGCATCTGTCGTACGGCCGTTTTGTCACCGACCAGCTGCACCAGTTGATCGATGCGATCCTGTTCCAGCAGGTCTTCTGCCCGCTGCTGCTGGAGTGCCAGCCCGGTATAGAGGAAAGTCAGGCGCGAGCGTTTACCTCGCCCAACTTCGGCTTCCCACGTTAACCAACCGCGTTCTTGCATGGTATTGAGCAGGGTACGCATATGGCGGCGCGAACAACTCAGCAGCTCCGCTAGCTCGTTCAGCGTCGTGTCTTGCGTTTTGCCGTCACAGCATTGCCACAGACGGATGAACTGTTGTTGCAGACGACCAGAAGACATAAAAGGGGAACTCCTGCGAAAAACTCAGCAATTTTATTTTCCCTATATTAAGCCAATAATAGATTCCGATGAAGCGATGAGACAACGAAGGGGTCATCTATGCGTCAGTTCTGGTTGAAATACTTTACCGCGACAGAAAAATCGTCCTGGTTGGCTTGCCTGAGCGCACCGCAGCGCTTAAAGATGCTCGAAGAACTGATGCAGTGGGAGGTGACAGCCTGACTCCTGAATTGGGAATTGCAGACATCATGTGTGACTGAGTATTGGTGTTAATCGCCGCGCCAGCAGATAATCACTGCTGGCTTTTTTTGTTTCTGCTGCGCTAAAAGGAACTGTAATGCTCTGGATTATGACCATGGGACGGCGCCTCAACGGCGTTTACGCGGCATTTATGCTGGTCGCTTTTATGATGGGCGTAGCAGGTGCATTGCAGGCACCCACGCTGAGCTTGTTCCTGAGCCGTGAAGTCGGGGCGCAGCCGTTTTGGGTCGGGCTTTTTTATACCGTCAATGCGATTGTCGGGATCGTTGTCAGCCTTGGCCTCGCGAAACGATCCGACAGCCAGGGCGACAGGCGCAAGCTGATCATGTTCTGCTGCCTGATGGCAATCGGAAACGCGCTGCTGTTTGCGTTTAATCGCCACTATCTCACGCTTATCACCTGCGGTGTACTGCTGGCCTCGCTGGCGAATACCGCCATGCCGCAGCTGTTTGCGCTGGCGCGGGAATACGCTGATAACTCCGCGCGTGAAGTGGTGATGTTTAGCTCGGTGATGCGTGCGCAGCTTTCGCTGGCCTGGGTAATTGGACCGCCGCTGGCCTTCATGCTGGCGCTGAATTACGGCTTTACGGCGATGTTTTCCATTGCCGCAGGGATTTTCGCCATTAGCCTGGTGCTGATTGCGCTGATACTGCCGTCAGTCACACGGGTGGAGCAACCTGTTGACGTACCGCTGGAACAGACCGGCGGTTGGCAGGACAAAAATGTGCGCATGTTGTTTATTGCCTCCACGCTGATGTGGACCTGCAATACCATGTACATCATCGATATGCCGCTGTGGATAAGCCTTGAGCTGGGGTTACCGGACAAGTTGGCCGGGATCCTGATGGGGACGGCGGCTGGGCTGGAAATTCCGGCGATGATCCTGGCGGGCTACTATGTGAAGCGCTTTGGCAAACGGCGAATGATGATCGCGGCCGTCGCGGCGGGCGTACTGTTTTATCTTGGTTTGATCTTCTTTCACAGCCGCACGGCGCTGCTGGTGCTGCAACTGTTTAATGCAGTATTTATCGGTATCATCGCCGGGATAGGAATGCTGTGGTTTCAGGATCTTATGCCCGGGCGTGCGGGGTCAGCGACCACATTATTTACCAACAGTATTTCAACGGGGGTCATTCTCGCGGGAGTGATTCAGGGGGCTGTTGCGCAAAGCTACGGTCACTTTGCCGTCTATTGGGTGATTGCGGCGATTTCTGTGATCACGCTGGTGATGACCGGGCGGGTAAAGGACGTTTGATTTTTGGAGTGCCGGATGCGCTGCGCTTATCCGGCACCACAAGGACTAGCGCATAAACGCTGGCTGCTTGTCTTCGTACTCGGTGATGGCTGCTTCATGCTGCAGCGTCAGCCCGATGCTGTCCAGACCGTTCAGCATGCAGTGGCGGCGGAAGTCGTCGATTTTAAAGCTGTAGGACTTATCGCCCGCTTTCACCACCTGCGCTTCCAGATCCACTTCAAATTTAATGCCCGGATTGGCTTTCACCAGGGCGAACATTTCATCTACCTGCGCGTCGCTCAGGGTCACCGGCAGCAGTTGGTTATTGAAGCTGTTGCCGTAGAAGATGTCGGCGAAGCTTGGCGCGATCACTACTTTAAAGCCGTAATCGGTCAGCGCCCATGGCGCATGTTCACGGGAAGAGCCGCAGCCAAAGTTTTCCCGCGCCAGCAGAATTGACGCGCCTTTATATTCCGGGAAGTTCAGTACGAACTCTGGGTTAGGCTGTTGCCCTTTTTCATCCAGAAAACGCCAGTCGTTAAACAGATGAGCGCCAAAACCGGTGCGCGTAACCTTCTGCAAAAACTGTTTGGGAATAATCGCGTCGGTATCCACGTTGGCGGCATCCAGTGGGACAACCAGGCCGGTATGTTGGGTAAATTTCTCTGCCATGGTAGTTTCCTTATTTGATGCTGCGAATGTCGGCAAAATGACCGGTAACGGCGGCAGCGGCGGCCATGGCCGGGCTGACTAAATGCGTGCGACCACCGCGGCCCTGGCGGCCTTCAAAGTTACGGTTGCTGGTGGATGCACAGCGCTCGCCTGGGTTCAGGCGGTCATTGTTCATGGCCAGACACATGGAACAGCCCGGTAAACGCCATTCAAACCCGGCTTCGATGAAGATCTTGTCCAGACCTTCCGCTTCAGCCTGCGCTTTCACCGGACCAGAACCTGGCACAACCAGCGCCTGTACGCCTGGCGCAACTTTGCGACCTTTGGCGATTTGGGCCGCAGCGCGTAAATCTTCAATACGCGAGTTGGTACAGGAACCGATAAACACTTTATCAATGGCCACTTCTGTTAACGGGATGCCCGGTTTCAGCCCCATATATGCCAGCGCTTTTTCAGCCGATGCGCGCTCAACGGGATCGGAAAATGACGCCGGGTCGGGAATATTATCGTTCACCGAGATGACCTGACCCGGGTTCGTACCCCAAGTGACCTGCGGTGCGATTTCTTCTGCCTGCAGGGTAACGACGGTATCAAACGTCGCGTTGTCGTCGGTTTTCAGCGTTTTCCAGTACGCAACCGCGTTGGTAAAATCCTCACCCTTCGGTGCGTGTAAACGCCCCTGCACATAGTTAAAGGTGGTTTCATCCGGTGCGACCAGACCCGCTTTGGCGCCCATTTCAATGGCCATGTTGCACAGGGTCATACGGCCTTCCATGCTCAGCGCACGGATGGCTTCGCCACAAAATTCAACGACGTGTCCAGTACCGCCTGCACTACCGGTTTTACCAATAATCGCCAGCACGATATCTTTGGCGGTAATGCCAGGTGCTGCTGTGCCGTTAACTTCAATCTTCATGGTTTTGGCACGCCCCTGTTTCAGGGTCTGCGTCGCCAGAACGTGTTCAACTTCAGAGGTGCCAATACCAAAGGCCAGCGCGCCAAACGCGCCGTGTGTGGCGGTGTGGGAGTCGCCGCAAACGATGGTCATACCCGGCAACGTTACGCCTTGCTCAGGCCCCATCACGTGAACGATCCCCTGATACGGGTGGTTCAGGTCGTACAGTTCGACGCCAAATTCATTGCAGTTTTTGATCAATTCCTGCATCTGAATGCGCGCCATTTCGCCGGAAGCGTTAATGTCTTTGGTTTGCGTGGAGACGTTATGGTCCATGGTGGCAAAGGTTTTACCCGGCTGGCGCACCTGACGGCCATGCGCACGCAGGCCATCAAACGCCTGCGGAGAGGTCACTTCATGCACCAGATGTCTGTCGATATACAACAGCGGGGTTTCGTTTTGCGCTTCGTAGACGACGTGCGCATCGAACAATTTTTCGTATAACGTTTTGGCCATGATTACACCCCTTCTGCGACGTAACGGGCAATAATGTCACCCATTTCATCGGTACCGACTGCGGCAGCGCCACGGGCTAAGTCACCGGTGCGAATGCCTTCTTCTAATGCGCGGTTGATGGCGCTCTCGATTGCGGTTGCCGCATCATTGGCGTCCAGGCTGTAGCGCAGCAGCAGCGCCAGCGAAAGGATTTGGGCGATAGGGTTAGCAATGTTTTTCCCGGCGATATCTGGAGCGGAGCCGCCAGCGGGCTCGTACAGACCAAAGCCCTGCTCATTCAGGCTGGCGGACGGTAACATCCCCATTGATCCGGTGATCATGGCGCATTCGTCAGACAGAATGTCGCCAAACAGGTTGGAGCACAGCAGCACGTCGAACTGGGATGGATCTTTGATCAACTGCATCGTCGCGTTGTCGATGTACATATGCGCCAGCTCAACGTCCGGATATTCATTAGCAATTTCATTGACGATTTGACGCCACAGAATAGACGTTTGCAGTACGTTGGCTTTATCAATCGACGTGACTTTGCGGCGACGCTGGCGAGCAGATTCAAACGCGATACGTGCGATACGCTCGATCTCGAAACGGTGATAAACCTCGGTATCAAAGGCTTTTTCATGTTGTCCGCTGCCTTCGCGGCCTTTTGGCTGACCGAAGTAGATACCGCCGGTCAGTTCGCGCACGCACAGGATGTCGAAACCGTTCGCGGCAATATCTGCGCGCAGAGGGCAAAATGCTTCCAGCCCCTGGTACAGCTTAGCCGGGCGCAGGTTGCTGAATAATTTGAAGTGTTTACGCAACGGCAGCAGCGCGCCGCGTTCAGGCTGCTGATTGGGTGGCAGATTTTCCCATTTCGGGCCGCCAACGGAGCCAAACAGAATGGCGTCAGCTTGCTCACAGCCTTCAACCGTCGCTGGCGGCAGCGGCTGACCATGGTTATCGATAGCGGCCCCCCCTACGTCGTAGTGGCTGGTGGTAATGCGCATGTTAAAACGGTTGCGGATTGCGTCCAGTACCTTCAGGGCTTGCGCCATCACTTCCGGGCCAATACCGTCGCCCGGCAAAACAGCAATATGATAATTCTTCGACATCACACGGTTTCCTTGTTGTTCTCGTTGTTCTGAGCTTTGCGTTGCAATTCTTTTTCGACTTCTTCAGCGCGCCAAATGTTGTTCAGCACATGAACCATCGCTTTCGCGGACGATTCGACGATATCCGTTGCCAGACCGACGCCGTGGAAGCGGCGACCGTTATAATTAGCAACGATATCCACCTGGCCCAGCGCATCTTTACCGTGCCCTTTGGCGGTCAGGCTGTATTTCACCAGTTCGATGTTGTACTCGGTCACACGGTTGATGGCCTGATAAATGGCATCGACCGGACCGTTGCCGTTCGCCGCTTCGGCTTTGACTTCTTCACCGCAGGCCAGCTTGACGGAGGCGGTGGCGATGTCATTTGAGCCGGACTGCACGCTGAAGTAATCCAGACGGAAATGCTCCGGCTCTTCCTGCTGTTTATTAATAAAGGCCAGCGCTTCCAGGTCGTAATCAAATACCTGACCTTTTTTATCCGCCAGCTTCAGGAATGCGTCGTACAGGTTGTCCAGGTTGTATTCATTCTCTTTATATCCCATCTCGTCCATACGGTGTTTCACCGCGGCGCGTCCGGAACGGGAAGTCAGGTTCAACTGCACCTGGTTCAGACCGATGGATTCAGGCGTCATGATTTCGTAGTTTTCACGATTTTTCAGTACGCCGTCCTGATGGATGCCAGAGGAGTGGGCAAAGGCGCCGCTACCGACAATGGCTTTGTTGGCCGGAATGGGCATGTTGCAGATTTGGCTGACTAACTGACTGGTACGCCAGATTTCCTGGTGATTAATGCGGGTCTGTACGTTCAGGATATCTTTGCGCACTTTGATCGCCATGATCACTTCTTCCAGTGAGCAGTTACCGGCGCGTTCGCCGATACCGTTCATCGCGCCTTCGACCTGGCGCGCCCCGGCATGCACCGCAGCCAACGCGTTGCCAACGCCCAGACCTAAATCATCATGGGTGTGCACGGAGATGATGGCTTTATCGATATTCGGTACGCGTTCATACAGACCAGAAATGATTGCTCCGAATTCGAAAGGCATGGTGTAGCCAACGGTATCGGGGATATTGATAGTTTTGGCTCCCGCATTAATCGCGGCTTCGACCACGCGGGCCAGATCGGCAATAGGGGTACGGCCAGCATCCTCGCATGAGAACTCCACGTCATCCGTATAATTACGCGCACGCTTCACCATGTAGACTGCTCGCTCGATCACTTCATCCAACGTGCTACGTAATTTCGTCGCGATATGCATCGGCGAGGTGGCGATGAACGTATGAATACGGAAGGCCTCTGCGACCTTCAGAGATTCTGCGGCAACGTCGATATCTTTTTCTACGCAGCGGGCTAAGGCGCAAACGCGGCTGTTCTTAACCTGACGAGCGATGGTTTGTACGGACTCAAAGTCACCCGGTGAAGAGACCGGAAAACCGACCTCCATCACGTCAACGCCCATACGCTCGAGGGCCAGCGCAATCTGCAGTTTTTCTTTCACACTCAGGCTCGCCTGTAACGCCTGTTCACCGTCACGTAAGGTGGTATCGAAAATAATGACTTGCTGGCTCATGGTTTAGGTCCTTGGTCTTTAGGGCGCCTTGCTTCGAGCATAAAAAAACCCGCGCAACGGCGCGGGTTTTTTGTCTTAACTGGAGCTGACTTAATGCTGAATGTCGTCCACCAGTCTACCGCGCAATGAGAATGCGTTTAGTAGTAGTAGACCGATAAAACGAGCAATGTAAGTCATCAATCAAGCTCCAGGCGAATGCGATATGCTTTTAGTGGTACTGGATATGAAGACTGATGTCAACCCCATTCCCTGCAAATGCTCCCGTTAAGGGGGAAAGTTTCTGATAAACTTAAGCGAATTGTGCTGAATTTCTCAGGGTATATAAAATTAATCATCTGATCGTTGAACATATTTTTCACGGTTTGACATATTTAAGCATATTTATTTGCATTTATGGTAACGAAGAACTAAAGATAACGCCTCATTTGGGATTTCATATCTTTATGATTTATCAGCTTTTATATTCATTTTGAATGGATGAAACCAATGTGTTACCCAATAATTGATAAATTAATGTTAACTTTTAATGTGTTAATAATAGAAATGTTTAATTAAAACTTAAATACATATTCACTGTGCGTATGATTGTGTATTCGCCACGCTTATGGTTATATTGTTTTCGAAATTTAAACATATGAATCATCGCGCAGTGACATCTGCCGCACTACGCTTGTGGTGTTCTTTTGTACATTTAGATTTGTGCCTTTATGTTTTCCTAATTTTAATGTTTTTCCTTTTTCTTATTTTATATGCATGGTAAATCATATTAACGGAGATTATTTCTGCACTCCGTCTGGGAAAAGGGAGTTTAGAGTGACAGTGGAGTTAAATATGCCAGAAGTAAAAATAATAGATAAATCTAATCTCATAGAGATGGGGAAGCCACAGCTTCGCATGGTTGATCTTAATTTATTAACTGTTTTTGATGCGGTGATGCAGGAACAAAATATTACGCGTGCTGCACATACGCTGGGGATGTCGCAACCCGCTGTCAGTAATGCGGTCGCACGCCTGAAAGTCATGTTTAACGATGAGCTTTTTGTTCGTTATGGCCGTGGAATCCAGCCGACAGCAAGAGCCTTCCAGCTGTTTGGCTCCGTTCGTCAGGCATTGCAATTAGTGCAGAATGAACTGCCTGGTTCTGGCTTTGAACCTACCAGCAGCGAGCGTGTATTCAATCTTTGCGTATGCAGTCCATTGGATAATATTCTAACTTCGTTGATTTATAATCGAGTTGAACAAGTCGCGCCGAACATTAATGTCGTTTTTAAATCTTCACTAAATCTAAATACCGAGCACCAATTACGTTATCAGGAAACTGAGTTTGTTATTAGCTATGAAGAATTCCGTCGTCCGGAATTTACCAGTGTTCCGTTATTCAATGACGAAATGGTGTTAGTGGCAAGCAAAAAACATCCGCGCATTAGTGGCCCATTGCTGGAAAGCAATCTCTATCATGAACAGCATGCCGTGGTTTCGCTCGATCGCTTCGCCTCATTCAGCCAGCCGTGGTATGACACACCGGATAAACAATCCTGCGTGGCTTATCAGGGAATGGCATTAATCAGCGTGCTTAATATTGTGTCGCAAACGCACCTGGTCTCTATTGCGCCGCGTTGGTTGGCGGAAGAGTTCGCCGATTCTTTAGAACTGCAGATATTGCCTTTACCTTTAAAATTGAATAGCCGCACATGTTATCTTTCCTGGCATGAGGCTGCGGGGCGCGATAAAGGACATCAATGGATGGAAGAACTGTTGGTCTCCGTCTGTAAGAAGTAGCCGCTGGCAGAATAAATCGGGGAATACATCTGGTTTATTCTGCTTTTATCTTTATATCTAAAATTTTGTGCTGAACTCGACTTTTTACGTATGTCCGAAAGTGTAAAAAAATAGACTAATTGCTGTAAGTCCCCCTTTTTAAGCGATTATTTATCATATCAATTGCTTATGCTGGTTTAATTCTCCATTTATTCAATTCTTACCTCCGTTTTATTCTTATTTACTCCAGTGCCACCCCTTCGGAGTCAATTGCCATGCGTCATCGTCAGCGGTTAATGTGTTGTTAAACCGTAATTCATTATAAGAGTGAGGCAAGCCATGGAGATGTTGTCTGGAGCCGAGATGGTCGTCCGATCGCTTATCGATCAGGGTGTGAAGCAGGTATTCGGTTATCCCGGGGGGGCCGTCCTCGATATTTATGATGCATTGCATACGGTCGGCGGTATTGATCATGTGTTAGTCCGTCATGAGCAAGCCGCAGTACATATGGCTGATGGCCTGGCGCGTGCCACGGGAGAAGTGGGCGTCGTTTTGGTCACTTCCGGACCAGGGGCAACCAATGCGATCACCGGGATTGCAACGGCATATATGGATTCCATTCCGTTGGTGATCCTCTCTGGCCAGGTCGCCACCTCCCTGATTGGCTACGATGCCTTCCAGGAGTGCGACATGGTGGGTATATCCCGCCCGGTGGTAAAACACAGTTTTCTGGTTAAACAAACGGAAGATATCCCGCAGGTGCTGAAAAAAGCCTTCTGGCTGGCGGCAAGCGGTCGTCCGGGGCCGGTGGTGGTGGATTTGCCGAAAGATATTCTGAATCCGGCGAAAAAACTGCCTTATAGCTGGCCGGAGTCGGTGAGTATGCGTTCGTATAACCCGACAACGACCGGGCACAAAGGACAGATAAAACGTGCTTTGCAGACGCTGGTCGCGGCGAAGAAACCGGTTGTCTATGTTGGTGGTGGCGCGGTGAATGCCGCCTGTCACGAACAACTGGGGCAAATTGCCGAAGCACTTAATCTGCCGGTTGTCTCCTCGCTGATGGGGTTAGGCGCGTTTCCGGCCACGCATCGCCAGGCGCTGGGAATGTTGGGCATGCATGGTACTTACGAAGCGAATATGACCATGCATCATTCTGATGTGATCTTTGCCGTCGGCGTTCGTTTTGACGATCGAACGACCAATAACCTGGCAAAATATTGCCCGAATGCGACCGTGCTGCATATCGACATCGATCCGACCTCAATTTCAAAAACCGTCACTGCGGATATTCCGATTGTGGGCGATGCTCGCCTGGTGCTGGATCAGATGCTTGAACTGCTGCCGCAGGAGAAATCGCAGCAGTCGCTGGATGATAACCGTGACTGGTGGCAACAGATCGAACACTGGCGCGCTCGTCAGTGCCTGAAATACGACACGCAAAGTGAAAGTATTAAACCGCAGGCGGTGATTGAAACCATCTGGCGTCTGACGAAAGGGGATGCATACGTGACCTCTGACGTTGGCCAGCATCAAATGTTTGCTGCACTTTACTATCCGTTCGATAAACCACGCCGCTGGATTAACTCAGGCGGCCTCGGCACCATGGGATTCGGTTTACCCGCGGCGTTAGGGGTGAAAATGGCGCTGCCGGATGAAACAGTGGTGTGCGTCACCGGGGATGGCAGCATTCAGATGAACATCCAGGAACTGTCGACGGCGCTGCAATATGAGCTACCGGTACTGGTGCTCAACCTTAACAACCGCTATCTCGGCATGGTCAAACAGTGGCAGGACATGATTTACTCCGGGCGTCACTCCCAGTCTTACATGCAGTCGCTACCTGATTTTGTGCGCCTTGCTGAAGCTTATGGGCATATCGGTATCCAGATTAATCATCCAGGCGAACTGGAGAGCAAGCTGGGCGAAGCGCTGGAACATGTGCGTAACCATCGCCTGGTGTTTGTTGATGTCACCGTCGACGGCAGTGAGCATGTCTACCCGATGCAGATTCGTGGGGGCGGGATGGACGAAATGTGGTTAAGTAAAACGGAGAGGACCTGATTATGCGCCGGATATTATCAGTATTGCTGGAAAACGAGTCGGGTGCATTGTCACGTGTGATTGGCCTCTTCGCCCAGCGCGGATACAACATTGAAAGCCTGACCGTCGCGCCGACTGACGACCCGACCTTATCGCGGATGACGATTCAAACGGTAGGGGATGAGAAAGTCCTGGAGCAGATCGAAAAGCAGCTACACAAACTGGTGGATGTTCTGCGCGTCAGCGAACTGGGGCAGGGCGCCCACGTTGAACGAGAAATCATGCTGGTGAAAATCCAGGCCAGCGGCTATGGCCGGGAAGAGGTGAAACGCAACACGGAGATATTCCGTGGGCAAATCATCGATGTTACGCCGTCGATCTACACCGTACAGCTGGCGGGCACCAGCGATAAGCTGGATGCGTTTCTGGCAACGCTACGGGAAGTCGCCAAAATCGTGGAAGTTGCCCGTTCCGGCGTGGTGGGGCTTTCCCGCGGCGATAAAATTATGCGCTAACGCTTACCTGACCTACGCGAGATGCATTGGCTACTGGTTGCTTTTTTTTGCGAAATCAGCAGTAACCAGAGACAAAAGCGGTTGCCGCAGTCATTATTCTGCGCTTAGATGTTAAGAAGTTTAACCCATGCCATCTCAAAGGTTATGGTTTGTACATTTTACGCAAGGGGCAATTGTGAAACTGGATGAAATCGCTCGGTTGGCCGGCGTTTCGCGAACGACTGCAAGCTACGTTATTAACGGCAAAGCAAAGCAATACCGCGTTAGCGACAAAACGGTTGAAAAAGTCATGGCGGTGGTGCGTGAGCATAATTACCACCCGAATGCCGTGGCGGCCGGGCTGCGTGCTGGACGCACACGTTCTATCGGGTTGGTGATCCCGGATCTCGAGAACACGAGCTATACCCGGATCGCAAACTATCTGGAGCGCCAGGCGCGTCAGCGCGGATATCAACTACTGATTGCCTGCTCTGAAGATCAGCCTGATAACGAAATGCGCTGTATTGAGCATCTTTTACAACGTCAGGTTGATGCCATTATCGTTTCGACTTCCTTGCCGCCTGAACATCCATTTTATCAGCGCTGGGCGAACAGTTCATTCCCGATTGTGGCGCTGGATCGCGCGCTGGATCGTGAACATTTCACCAGCGTGGTGGGCGCAGACCAGGATGATGCGCAGATGCTGGCGGAGGAGTTACGTAAATTCCCTGCTGAAACCGTGCTCTATCTGGGGGCGCTTCCTGAATTGTCCGTCAGTTTCCTGCGCGAACAGGGTTTCCGTACCGCGTGGAAGGACGATCCGCGTGAAGTGCATTTTCTCTATGCCAACAGCTATGAGCGGGAGGCGGCCGCGCAGTTATTTGATAAATGGCTGGAAACGCATCCAATGCCTCAGGCGCTGTTTACCACGTCGTTTGCCCTGTTGCAGGGGGTGATGGATGTGACCCTGCGCCGCGACGGGCAGTTACCGTCTGATTTAGCGATTGCGACTTTTGGCGACCACGAGCTGCTCGACTTCCTGCAGTGCCCGGTTCTGGCGGTGGCGCAGCGCCATCGAGATGTCGCGGAACGCGTGTTGGAGATTGTGTTGGCAAGCCTGGATGAGCCGCGTAAACCCAAACCAGGTTTAACGCGTATACGGCGTAATTTGTACCGTCGCGGTATTCTAAGCCGTAACTAAGTTGCCTCAATTGATGATGTCGGCGGATAAGCCTCTGACATCATCAATTATCCCGTTCTCGGAAATAACCGCATTATAATTAAGAATATTCTTTAGAATTATCTGAAATTGATTCTTCTATTATGCCGAATTAAAAATGCAACTATCCATTTTTGGGTAATTGAGACGTAACGATGCGTTACGGTTGTATTATTTTGTTACAAGCATGTAGGGATTTGCCGAATTAACAAACACTTTACTGGTGTGTTGCGACAATCTCGCCCTTATCTCGCTCCTGTGCGGCGTACAGACTGATTAACTGGTACTGTTATCTCGCTGCATATTGTCCTAAAATGCCGCTCGCGTCGCAAACTGACACTTTATATTTTTCTTTTGATGATATTCAGTTGTTTTAAACAATCATGAGTTGTTGGATTTTTTTCTTACAAATATTCATGACGTTAATTTGCTTCGTTTGCTGTACGGAATTTGTTCAACGCTGATATTAGCCGTAAACAATGGGTTTTTTGCTCCGCTAAGCGCCGTGACTTGCTTGACAAGGTTTTCCTCCGCTCCGTAAACTCCTTTAAGTGGGAATTTGTGGGATAAAGTGGTAATCGGGGGTGAGGCTGGCATGTTCCGGGGAGCAACGTTAGTTAATCTCGACAGTAAAGGGCGCTTATCTGTGCCTACCCGTTATCGGGATCAACTGCTCGAGAGCGCTACCGGTCAAATGGTTTGCACCATTGACATCCATCACCCGTGCCTGCTGCTGTACCCCCTGCCTGAATGGGAAATTATCGAGCAGAAGTTATCGCGTCTGTCGAGCATGAATCCAGTTGAGCGTCGCGTACAGCGCCTGTTGTTGGGTCATGCTAGCGAATGTCAGATGGATAGCGCTGGCCGATTATTGATAGCGCCCATTCTGCGGCAACACGCAGGGCTAACGAAAGAAGTGATGCTGGTTGGGCAGTTCAATAAGTTTGAGCTGTGGGATGAAACGACCTGGTATCAACAGGTCAAGGAAGATATCGACGCTGAGCAGTCTGTTACCGGCGCGCTGTCGGAACGATTGCAGGATTTGTCTCTATAAAATGATGGAAAATTATAAACATACAACGGTGTTGCTGGATGAAGCCGTAAACGGCCTGAATATTCGTCCAGACGGCATCTACATTGACGGGACATTTGGTCGCGGTGGTCACTCACGTCTGATCCTCTCGCAACTTGGCGAAGCGGGGCGTTTACTGGCCATCGATCGCGATCCGCAGGCGATTGCCGTTGCAAAGACGATTACCGATCCCCGTTTTTCCATCGTCCATGGTCCTTTTTCTGCGCTGGCTGATTATGTCGCCGAGCGCGGACTTACCGGTAAGATCGACGGGATTCTTCTCGATCTTGGGGTTTCTTCTCCACAGCTTGATGATGCTGAGCGCGGATTCTCATTTATGCGTGACGGTCCGTTAGATATGCGTATGGACCCTACACGCGGTCAGTCAGCGGCCGAATGGCTGCAAACCGCCGATGAAGCAGATATTGCCTGGGTGATTAAAACCTTTGGCGAAGAGCGCTTCGGCAAACGTATTGCTCGCGCCATCGTAGAGCGCAACCGCATCGAACCGATGACCCGCACTAAAGAGCTGGCGGAAGTGATTGCGGCGGCAATGCCGGTGAAAGACAAATTCAAACATCCCGCGACCCGTACCTTCCAGGCGGTGCGCATTTGGGTGAACAGTGAACTGGAGGAGATAGAGCAGGCGCTAAAAAGCTCGCTCAGCGTGCTGGCACCAGGTGGTCGCCTTTCGGTAATCAGTTTCCATTCGCTTGAAGATCGCATTGTTAAACGCTTTATGCGCGAACAAAGCCGTGGTCCTCAGGTTCCGGCTGGAATACCGATGACCGAAGCGCAGATCAAAAAGCTGGGCGGCCGTGAGTTAAGAGCACTAGGCAAGATGATGCCGGGTGAAGAAGAGGTAGCTGAAAATCCTCGTGCCCGTAGTTCAGTTCTGCGTATTGCAGAGAGGACGAACGCATGATCAGCAGAGTGACAGAAGCCCTCAGCAAAGTTAAAGGATCGATAGGAAGCAACGAGCGCCATGCCTTGCCTGGCGTGATCGGTGACGATCTTTTGCGGTATGGGAAGCTGCCACTCTGCCTGTTCATTTGCATTATTTTGACGGCGGTTACCGTCGTGACAACAGCACACCATACGCGGTTACTGACCGCGCAGCGTGAGCAGCTGGTTCTGGAGCGAGATGCGCTGGATATCGAATGGCGCAACTTGATCCTTGAGGAGAACGCGCTCGGCGACCATAGCCGTGTTGAACGGATCGCAACGGAAAAGCTGCAAATGCAGCATGTTGATCCCTCACAAGAAAATATCGTAGTACAAAAATAAGGATAAACGCGACGCATGAAAGCAGCGGCAAAAACGCACAAGCCAAAACGCCAGGAAGAACAAGCCAACTTTATCAGTTGGCGTTTTGCGTTACTGTGCGGCTGTATTTTGCTGGCACTGGGTTTTCTGCTGGGGCGCGTTGCCTGGCTGCAAATCATCGCGCCGGACATGCTGGTGCGTCAGGGCGATATGCGCTCTCTGCGCGTACAGGAAGTGTCCACATCGCGCGGGATGATTACCGACCGTTCAGGTCGTCCGCTGGCGGTGAGCGTTCCGGTTAAGGCGATTTGGGCCGACCCAAAAGAGGTGCATGACGCAGGCGGCGTAAGCGTTGGTGAACGCTGGAGAGCGCTGTCGACCGCGCTGAATCTCCCGCTCGATCAACTGGCTTCCCGCATTAACGCCAACCCGAAAGGGCGCTTTATCTATCTGGCGCGTCAGGTAAACCCTGACATGGCTGACTACATCAAAAAACTGAAGCTGCCAGGCATTCACCTGCGCGAAGAATCCCGCCGTTACTATCCTTCCGGAGAAGTGACCGCTCACCTTATCGGCTTTACTAACGTCGACAGCCAGGGGATTGAAGGCGTTGAGAAGAGCTTCGACAAATGGCTCACCGGGCAACCGGGCGAACGTATTGTACGTAAAGACCGTTATGGCCGCGTCATTGAGGATATTTCCTCTACCGACAGCCAGGCGGCGCATAACCTTGCGCTAAGTATCGATGAGCGTTTACAGGCGCTGGTCTACCGCGAACTGAATAACGCCGTGGCGTTTAACAAGGCGGAGTCAGGCAGTGCGGTACTGGTGGATGTGAACACCGGTGAAGTGCTGGCGATGGCCAACAGCCCGTCCTACAACCCGAACAATCTCACCGGTACGCCGAAGGATGCGATGCGTAACCGTACGATTACCGACGTGTTTGAACCGGGTTCCACCGTCAAACCGATGGTGGTGATGACGGCGCTGCAGCGTGGCGTGGTTCGCGAAAATACCGTACTTAACACTATCCCTTACCGAATTAATGGCCACGAAATTAAAGACGTGGCGCGTTATAGCGAATTGACCCTCACCGGGGTTTTGCAGAAGTCGAGTAACGTCGGTGTTTCCAAGCTGGCGTTAGCGATGCCGTCCTCAGCGTTAGTAGACACTTACTCACGTTTTGGGCTGGGAAAAGCGACCAATTTGGGGTTGGTCGGAGAACGCAGTGGCTTATATCCTCAAAAACAACGGTGGTCTGACATAGAGAGGGCCACCTTCTCTTTCGGCTATGGGCTAATGGTAACGCCGTTACAGTTAGCGCGAGTCTATGCAACGATCGGCAGCTATGGCGTTTATCGGCCACTGTCGATCACCAAGGTTGACCCTCCTGTTCCGGGCGAGCGTATCTTCCCGGAATCAACCGTGCGTACCGTAGTGCACATGATGGAAAGCGTGGCGCTGCCCGGCGGCGGCGGCGTGAAGGCGGCGATTAAAGGCTATCGTATCGCCATTAAAACCGGTACGGCGAAGAAAGTAGGGCCGGATGGCCGCTACATCAACAAATACATTGCTTATACCGCAGGCGTTGCGCCTGCGAGTCAGCCGCGCTTCGCGCTGGTTGTTGTTATCAACGATCCGCAGGCGGGTAAATACTACGGTGGCGCCGTTTCCGCGCCGGTCTTTGGTGCCATCATGGGCGGCGTACTGCGCACCATGAACATCGAGCCGGATGCGCTGACAACGGGCGATAAAAATGAATTTGTGAATAATCAAGGCGAGGCAACAGGTGGCAGATCGTAATTTGCGCGACCTTCTTGCTCCATGGGTGCCGGGTGCACCGGAGCGAGCGCTGCGGGAGATGACGCTCGACAGCCGTATGGCTGCATCGGGCGATCTCTTTGTCGCAGTATTGGGTCATCAGGCGGACGGGCGTCGGTATATCCCGCAGGCGATAGCGCAAGGTGTGGCTGCCATTATTGCAGAAGCAAAAGATGAAGCTACTGACGGTGAAATCCGTGAAATGCACGGCGTTCCAGTTATCTATCTCAGTCAGCTTAACGAACGTTTATCTGCACTGGCGGGCCGCTTTTACCACGAGCCTTCTGAAAAAATGCGACTGGTCGGCGTGACCGGGACCAACGGTAAAACCACCACCACCCAATTGCTGGCACAGTGGAGCCAACTGCTTGGCGAAACCAGCGCGGTGATGGGAACAGTCGGCAATGGCCTGCTGGGCAAAGTGATCCCGACGGAAAATACCACCGGTTCAGCCGTTGATGTCCAGCATGTGCTGGCAGGGCTGGTTGCACAAGGCGCAACGGTTGGCGCAATGGAAGTGTCTTCACACGGTCTGGTTCAGCATCGCGTGGCGGCGCTGAAGTTTGCCGCATCAGTATTTACTAACTTAAGCCGTGACCATCTTGATTACCACGGCGACATGGAACATTACGAAGCCGCGAAATGGCTGCTGTATTCCACGCACCATTGCGGCCAGGCCATCGTTAATGCGGATGATGAAGTCGGTCGTCGCTGGTTGGCCAAACTTCCGGATGCGGTTGCCGTATCGATGGAAGACCACATCAACCCGAACTGTCACGGTCGTTGGTTAAAGGCGATTGACGTGAATTATCATGACAGCGGGGCAACGATTCGTTTTACCTCCTCATGGGGTGACGGCGAAATTGAAAGTCGCCTGATGGGCGCGTTTAACGTCAGCAATCTGCTGTTGGCGCTGGCAACGCTGCTGGCGTTGGGATATCCGTTAGCTGATTTACTGAAAACGGCGACACAATTACAGCCAGTTTGTGGGCGCATGGAAGTGTTCAGCGCGCCGGGTAAAACCACCGTTGTGGTTGATTATGCCCATACGCCAGATGCGCTGGAAAAAGCGCTGCAGGCGGCACGTCTGCACTGTACTGGCAAACTGTGGTGCGTCTTTGGCTGCGGCGGCGATCGCGACAAAGGTAAACGTCCGTTGATGGGCGCGATTGCCGAGCAGTTTGCTGATGTTGTCGTGGTGACCGATGACAACCCACGTACCGAAGAGCCGCGCGCCATTATTAACGACATTCTGGCGGGTATGCTGGATGCCGGACAGGCGAAAGTGATGGAAGGTCGCGCAGAGGCTGTGACAAACGCCATTATGCAGGCGAAAGAAAACGATGTGGTGCTGGTGGCCGGGAAAGGTCACGAAGACTACCAGATCGTTGGCTCGCAGCGCCTCGACTATTCTGACCGCGTCACGGCAGCGCGTCTGCTGGGAGTAATCGCATGATTAGCGTAACGCTCAGCCAACTGGCGGAGATCCTCCGTGGCGAACTGAAAGGAGCCGATCTGACTCTTGATGCGGTGACAACCGATACGCGTAAAGTTACGCCGGGCTGCCTGTTTGTCGCGCTGAAAGGCGAACGCTTTGATGCCCACGATTTCGCAGACAAGGCGCAAGAGAGCGGGGCGGGTGCGCTGCTGGTCAGCCGTCCGCTGGACACCAACCTGCCGCAACTGATTGTTAAAGATACACGTCTGGCGTTTGGTGAACTGGCGGCATGGGTACGCGCCCAGGTTCCGGCGCGCGTTGTCGCGCTGACCGGCTCTTCCGGTAAAACGTCCGTCAAAGAGATGACCGCATCCATTCTGAGTCAGTGTGGCAACACCTTATATACCGCGGGCAACCTGAATAACGACATCGGCGTACCGATGACGCTGTTGCGCTTAAACAACGATTACGACTATGCCGTGATTGAGCTTGGCGCTAATCATCAGGGCGAAATCGCCTGGACCGTTGGCCTGACGCGTCCGGAAGCGGCGCTGGTGAATAACCTGGCGGCCGCGCATCTGGAAGGCTTTGGTTCACTGGCGGGCGTTGCGAAGGCAAAAGGTGAGATTTTTACCGGCCTGCCAGCGAACGGAATCGCCATTATGAATGCCGACAATAACGACTGGCTGAACTGGCAGAGCATTATCGGCGATCGTAAAGTCTGGCGCTTCTCCCCGAATGCGGCCAACAGCGACTTTTCGGCGGCCAATGTTCATGTGACTTCACACGGCACAGAGTTTTCTCTGCAAACGCCAACCGGAAGCATTGATGTTCTGCTGCCGCTGCCGGGTCGTCACAACATTGCTAACGCCCTGGCGGCGGCTGCGCTCTCTATGGCGGTAGGCGCGACGCACGAAGCGATTAAAGCGGGTCTGAAGGAGCTGCATGCGGTACCGGGGCGTCTGTTCCCGATTCAACTGGCAGAAAATCAGCTACTGCTGGATGACTCCTATAACGCAAATGTCGGGTCAATGACCGCAGCGGTAAACGTGCTGTCCGAAATGCCGGGCTACCGCGTGCTGGTCGTTGGCGATATGGCAGAGCTTGGTGCGGAAAGCGAAGCATGTCACGTACAGGTGGGTGAAGCTGCGAAGGCTGCAGGTATCGACCGTGTGCTGAGTACAGGGAAACTGAGTCAGGCAATTAGCCATGCCAGCGGTGTGGGTGAGCATTTTACGGATAAAACCGCGTTGACCGCGCATCTTAAGGCGCTGATTGCAGAACATCAGATTATGACGATTTTAGTGAAGGGTTCACGTAGTGCCGCCATGGAAGAGGTAGTACGCGCATTACAGGAGAATGGGACATGTTAGTTTGGCTGGCCGAACATTTGGTCAAATATTATTCCGGCTTTAACGTCTTTTCCTATCTGACGTTTCGCGCCATCGTCAGCCTGCTGACCGCGCTGTTCATCTCTTTGTGGATGGGCCCGCGCATGATCGCCCGCTTGCAAAAAATGTCCTTTGGACAGGTCGTGCGTAACGACGGTCCGGAATCACACTTCAGTAAACGCGGTACGCCGACTATGGGCGGGATTATGATCCTCACCGCGATTGTTATCTCCGTACTGCTGTGGGCATACCCGTCGAATCCGTACGTATGGTGCGTGCTGGTGGTATTGGTCGGTTACGGCATTATCGGTTTTGTCGATGACTACCGCAAAGTGGTACGCAAAGACACCAAGGGCCTGATCGCGCGCTGGAAATACTTCTGGATGTCGGTGATTGCGCTGGGCGTGGCCTTTGCCCTGTATCTGGCTGGTAAAGATACCCCGGCCACTGAGCTGGTGGTGCCGTTCTTTAAAGACGTGATGCCGCAGTTGGGGCTGTTCTACGTGCTGCTGGCGTACTTCGTGATTGTGGGTACTGGCAACGCGGTCAACCTCACCGATGGTCTGGATGGTCTGGCGATTATGCCGACCGTGTTTGTGGCCGCAGGTTTTGCGTTGGTAGCGTGGGCGACCGGTAACATGAACTTCGCCAACTATCTGCATATTCCCTATTTACGTCATGCCGGCGAATTGGTGATCGTCTGTACGGCAATTGTCGGTGCGGGGTTAGGCTTCTTGTGGTTTAACACCTATCCGGCGCAGGTCTTCATGGGCGACGTCGGATCGCTGGCGCTGGGCGGCGCGCTGGGCATTATTGCCGTGCTCCTGCGTCAGGAGTTCCTGCTGGTGATCATGGGCGGTGTATTCGTCGTAGAAACACTGTCGGTCATTTTGCAGGTTGGCTCCTTTAAGCTGCGCGGACAGCGCATCTTCCGTATGGCGCCGATCCATCATCACTATGAACTGAAAGGCTGGCCGGAACCGCGCGTAATTGTGCGCTTCTGGATTATTTCGCTGATGCTGGTGCTGATTGGCCTGGCAACGCTGAAGGTACGTTAATCATGGCTGATTACCAGGGTAAAAAAGTCGTCATTATCGGTCTGGGTTTGACCGGGCTGTCCTGCGTGGATTTCTTCCTGGCGCGTGGCGTGACGCCGCGCGTAATGGATACCCGCGCGACGCCGCCGGGCCTGGACAAATTACCGGAAGCGGTTGAGCGTCATGTTGGCAGCCTGAATGATGACTGGCTGCTGGCCGCTGATCTTATTGTCGCCAGCCCTGGTATTGCCCTGGCGCATCCTTCGTTGAGCGCTGCCGCCGATGCGGGAATTGAAATTGTCGGCGACATTGAGCTGTTCTGTCGCGAAGCACAGGCACCGATCGTCGCGATCACCGGTTCCAACGGGAAAAGCACAGTCACTACGCTGGTAGGTGAGATGGCGAAAGCGGCCGGTGTGAACGTGGGGGTTGGCGGTAATATTGGCCTGCCCGCGCTGATGCTGCTGGATGACGAACGTGAGCTGTATGTTCTGGAACTGTCGAGCTTCCAACTGGAAACGACCTCCAGCTTACAAGCCGTAGCCGCTACCATTTTGAACGTCACCGAAGACCATATGGACAGATATCCGTTTGGCTTGCAGCAGTACCGTGCGGCCAAACTGCGCGTCTATGAAAACGCGAAAGTGTGTGTGGTCAACGCTGATGATGCGCTGACTATGCCGGTTCGCGGGGCGGATGAGCGTTGCGTGAGCTTTGGCATCAACATGGGTGACTATCACCTGAACCGTCAGCAGGGCGAAACCTGGCTGCGAGTGAAGGGTGAAAAAGTTCTTAACGTGAAAGAGATGACGCTTTCCGGTCAGCATAACTATACCAACGCCCTGGCTGCGCTGGCGCTGGCGGATGCTGCGGGTCTGCCGCGGGCGTCGAGCCTGAAAGCGCTGACCACGTTTACCGGTCTGGCGCACCGTTTCCAGACTGTGCTTGAGCACAACGGCGTGCGCTGGATTAACGATTCTAAAGCCACCAACGTCGGCAGCACTGAAGCCGCGCTGAATGGCCTGCACGTTGACGGTACGTTGCACCTGTTGCTGGGGGGAGACGGGAAATCCGCTGACTTTACGCCGCTGCAACGATATCTGACCGGCGATAACATTCGTCTGTACTGCTTTGGTCGCGATGGCGCGCAGCTTGCCGCTCTGCGACCTGACGTTACGGAACAAACTGAAACTATGGAGCAGGCAATGCGTCTGCTCGCACCGCGCGTGAAGTCGGGCGATATGGTGCTGTTGTCGCCCGCCTGCGCCAGCCTCGACCAGTTCAAGAACTTTGAGCAACGCGGTGACGTCTTTACCCGCCTGGCGAAGGAGTTGGGTTGATGCGCTTATCTCTCCCTCGTCTGAGAATGCCGCGCTTACCGGGACTGGGTATCCTGGCGTGGGTCTTCGCGGCACTTAAAGGCTGGGTGATGGCTTCGCGTGATAAAGACGCGGACAGCCTGATCATGTATGACCGCATGCTGCTGTGGTTGACCTTTGGTCTGGCAGCGATCGGTTTTGTGATGGTGACATCGGCATCGATGCCCGTAGGGCAACGCCTGGCGGGCGATCCTTTCCTGTTTGCTAAGCGTGACGCACTGTACATCTTCCTCGCCTTCTGCCTGGCGATGGTGACGCTGCGTCTGCCGATGGAGTTCTGGCAAAAGTACAGTACGACGATGCTGATAGCCTCGATCATCATGCTGCTGATTGTGCTGGTGGTGGGTAGCTCCGTTAACGGGGCGTCGCGCTGGATTGCGCTGGGGCCGCTGCGTATTCAGCCTGCGGAATTTACCAAGCTGTCGCTGTTCTGTTACCTCGCCAACTACCTGGTGCGTAAAGTTGATGAAGTGCGTAACAACCTGCGCGGTTTCTTAAAACCGATGGGCGTGATCCTGGTGCTGGCTATTTTACTGCTGGCACAGCCTGACCTTGGTACGGTGGTGGTGCTGTTTGTCACTACCCTGGCGATGCTGTTTCTCGCCGGAGCAAAACTGTGGCAGTTCATTGCCATCATCGGCATGGGTATTTCGGCAGTTGTGCTGCTGATCCTTGCCGAACCGTATCGTATTCGCCGCGTAACCTCCTTCTGGAACCCATGGGAAGATCCGTTCGGCAGTGGCTACCAGTTGACGCAATCCCTGATGGCCTTTGGTCGCGGTGAGGTTTGGGGGCAGGGCTTAGGTAATTCAGTCCAAAAACTGGAGTATTTACCAGAAGCGCACACCGACTTCATCTTCGCCATCATTGGGGAAGAGCTGGGTTATATCGGTGTGGTATTGGCACTTTTAATGGTATTCTTCGTCGCTTTTCGCGCGATGTCGATTGGCCGTAAGGCGTTGGAAATTGACCACCGTTTTTCAGGCTTTTTAGCCTGCTCAATCGGGATCTGGTTTAGCTTCCAGGCACTGGTAAACGTCGGTGCGGCGGCGGGTATGCTGCCAACCAAAGGTCTGACGCTGCCGCTGATCAGTTATGGTGGTTCAAGTTTGTTGATTATGTCGACGGCCATCATGTTTTTGTTACGTATTGATTATGAAACGCGTCTGGAAAAAGCCCAGGCGTTTACACGAGGTGCACGATGAGTGGTCAACCGAAGCGGTTAATGGTGATGGCGGGCGGTACCGGCGGGCATGTGTTCCCGGGGTTGGCGGTCGCGCACCATTTAATGGCCCAGGGCTGGCAGGTTCGTTGGCTGGGCACCGCCGATCGTATGGAAGCGGACTTAGTGCCGAAACACGGCATTGAAATTGACTTTATTCGTATCTCCGGTTTGCGTGGTAAAGGCGTCAATGCGCTGCTTGCCGCACCTGTGCGTATTTTTAATGCCTGGCGTCAGGCGCGCGCCATCATGAAGCAGTTTAAACCCGATGTGGTGCTGGGTATGGGCGGCTACGTGTCTGGCCCTGGCGGTCTGGCGGCCTGGTCATTAGGTATTCCGGTTGTACTGCATGAGCAGAACGGCATTGCGGGATTAACTAACAAATGGCTGGCGAAGATTGCCACTACGGTGATGCAGGCTTTTCCTGGTGCTTTCCCGAATGCGGAAGTGGTAGGTAACCCGGTGCGCACTGACGTGCTGGCGCTGCCGTTGCCAAAAGTGCGTCTGGCCGGGCGTGAAGGTCCGGTTCGTGTGTTGGTCGTCGGGGGATCTCAGGGCGCACGCGTACTGAACCAGACGATGCCGCAGGTTGCCGCAAAGCTTGGCGACGCGGTGACTATCTGGCATCAGAGCGGCAAAGGCGCGCAGCAGACCGTTGAACAGGCGTATGCCGACGCGGGACAACCGCAGCACAAGGTCACTGAGTTTATTGATGATATGGCAGCGGCCTACGCGTGGGCTGATATCGTTGTTTGTCGCTCAGGCGCGCTGACGGTGAGCGAGATTGCCGCCGCAGGTTTGCCTGCGCTGTTTGTGCCATTCCAGCACAAAGACAGACAGCAGTATTGGAATGCGCTGCCGCTGGAGAAAGCGGGCGCTGCCAAAATTCTGGAGCAGCCGCAGTTTACTGTGGATGCCGTCGCCAGCACCCTTGCCGGGTGGTCGCGAGAAACGTTATTAACCATGGCAGAACGTGCGCGCGCCGCATCCATACCGGATGCCACAGAGCGCGTTGCAAATGAGGTGAGCCGGGCTGCCCGGGCGTAATTGTGGTGATGCCTTTTGCATCGCATGAACTTAGAAGTTAATGGCTAAAGAATGAATACACAACAACTGGCAAAACTGCGTTCCATCGTGCCCGAAATGCGTCGCGTTCGGCACATTCACTTTGTCGGCATCGGTGGTGCTGGTATGGGCGGTATTGCCGAAGTTTTGGCCAATGAAGGTTATCAGATCAGCGGTTCTGACTTAGCGCCGAATCCTGTGACGCAGCAGTTGACGAATCTGGGTGCCACGATTTTCTTCAACCATCGCCCGGAAAACGTGCGCGATGCGAGCGTGGTGGTGGTATCCAGCGCTATTTCTGCGGATAACCCGGAAATTGTTGCAGCGCATGAAGCACGTATTCCGGTGATTCGTCGTGCTGAAATGCTGGCGGAGTTAATGCGTTTTCGTCACGGTATTGCTATTGCCGGGACGCACGGTAAAACCACGACTACGGCAATGGTCTCCAGCATCTACGCGGAAGCGGGTCTGGATCCCACTTTTGTCAACGGCGGTCTGGTGAAGGCCGCAGGCGTGCATGCGCGCCTGGGTCATAGCCGTTATTTGATTGCCGAAGCGGACGAGAGCGACGCGTCGTTCCTGCATTTGCAGCCGATGGTGGCGATTGTCACCAATATCGAAGCCGACCACATGGATACCTACCATGGCGACTTCGAAAATTTAAAGCAGACGTTTATTAATTTCCTGCATAACTTGCCGTTTTATGGTCGTGCGGTGATGTGCGTTGACGATCCGGTTATCCGCGAACTGTTACCGCGAGTTGGCCGTCAAACCACAACCTATGGTTTCAGTGATGATGCCGATGTGCGCGTTGAAGATTACCAGCAGATTGGTCCACAAGGACACTTCACGCTGGTGCGTCAGGGGATGGCCGATTTACGTGTTACGTTAAACGCGCCGGGTCGTCACAATGCACTGAACGCGGCGGCGGCAGTGGCGGTCGCGACGGAAGAAGGTATTGAAGACGACGCTATTCTGCGCGCGCTGGAAAGTTTCCAGGGTACCGGACGTCGTTTTGACTTCCTCGGCGAATTCCCGCTTGAGCCGGTGAACGGTAAAGCCGGGACCGCGATGCTGGTTGATGACTATGGCCACCACCCAACGGAAGTGGACGCCACGATTAAAGCCGCACGCGCGGGCTGGCCGGACAAAAACCTGGTGATGCTGTTCCAGCCGCACCGGTTTACGCGTACTCGCGATCTGTACGACGACTTTGCTAACGTGCTGACCCAGGTCGATGCGCTGTTGATGCTGGATGTGTATGCCGCGGGCGAAGCCGCTATTCCGGGTGCCGACAGCCGTTCGTTGTGCCGTACGATTCGTGGCCGCGGTAAGATCGATCCGATTCTGGTGTCCGACCCGGCCCAGGTGGCAGAAATGCTGGCACCCGTATTAACCGGCAACGATCTGATTTTGGTGCAGGGCGCTGGAAATATCGGCAAAATCGCGCGTTCCTTAGCTGAAATCAAACTGAAGCCGCAAAACCCGGAGGAAGAACAACATGGCTGATAAAATCGCGGTCCTGTTCGGGGGAACCTCCGCTGAGCGTGAAGTATCGCTGAATTCAGGCGCGGCCGTATTGGCAGGGTTACGCGAAGGTGGTGTAGATGCCCATCCGGTTGACCCTAAAGAGGTCGATGTCACTCTTCTGAAATCTATGGGGTTTCAGAAGGTGTTTATTGCGCTGCATGGTCGTGGCGGTGAAGATGGCACATTGCAGGGCATGCTGGAGCTGATTGGCCTGCCGTATACCGGCAGCGGCGTCATGGCTTCCGCGATTTCCATGGACAAACTGCGCAGCAAGCTGCTGTGGCAGGGAGCAGGTTTACCCGTCGCCCCATGGGTTGCGCTGACCCGCGCTGAGTTCGAAAAAGGTCTTAGCGATGAAGCAGTTACAAAAATTTCTGCGTTAGGCTTGCCGCTGATTGTAAAGCCAAGCCGTGAAGGTTCCAGCGTAGGGATGTCAAAAGTTGAAGAAGAAAATGCTTTGCAGGGTGCATTAGCATTGGCTTTTCAGCATGATGAAGAAGTACTGATTGAAAAATGGCTCAGTGGCCCGGAATTTACAGTTGCGATACTTGGCGAAGAAATTTTACCGTCAATACGTATCCAACCCGCGGGAACCTTCTATGATTATGAGGCGAAGTATCTCTCTGATGAGACACAATATTTCTGCCCTGCTGGTCTGGAAGTCGAACAAGAAGCCTTTTTACAGGAATTAGTCCTGAAAGCGTGGACTGCATTGGGCTGTAAAGGTTGGGGTCGCATTGACGTCATGCTGGACAGCGATGGCCAGTTTTATCTGCTGGAAGCGAATACCTCTCCGGGTATGACCAGCCACAGCCTGGTGCCGATGGCGGCGCGTCAGGCGGGCCTGAGCTTCTCGCAGTTGGTGGTAAGAATTCTGGAGTTGGCGGACTGATATGTCGCAGGCTGCGCTGAACACGCGAAACGGTGATGAAGAAGAAGCAAACTCCTCACGCCGCAATAATGGAACGCGTCTTGCAGGAATACTGTTCCTGCTGACAGTGCTGTGCACCGTGTTTGTCAGCGGCTGGGTAGTGTTGGGATGGATGGAAGATGCGCAGCGCCTGCCATTGTCAAAACTGGTGTTAACCGGTGAACGGCATTACACGCGCAATGATGATATCCGTCAGTCCATCCTGGCGCTGGGCGCTCCGGGAACATTTATGACTCAGGATGTGAACATCATCCAGAGCCAGATTGAACGCCTCCCCTGGATCAAACAGGCGAGCGTTAGAAAGCAATGGCCTGATGAATTGAAGATTCATCTGGTTGAATATGTGCCAATAGCGCGTTGGAATGACCAACATATGGTGGATGCCGAAGGAAATACCTTCAGTGTCCCAACCGGTCGGGCCAATAAGCAGGTATTACCTATGTTGTACGGACCGGAAGGCAGCGCAAGTGAAGTGCTGCAAGGGTTCCGCGATATGGGGCAGGTGCTGGCTAAGGACAGATTCACCCTGAAGGAAGCGGCAATGACCGCTCGTCGTTCCTGGCAGTTGACGCTGAATAACGATATTAAGCTGAATCTGGGCAGGGGCGATACGATAAAACGTTTGGCTCGCTTTGTGGAACTCTACCCGGTTTTACAGCAGCAGGCGCAAACCGATGGCAAACGGATTAGCTACGTTGATTTGCGTTATGACTCAGGGGCGGCAGTAGGCTGGGTTCCCTTGCCTCCTGAGGAATCTAATCAGCAACAGAATCAGGCACAGGCAGAACAACAATGATCAAGGCGACGGACAGAAAACTGGTAGTTGGACTGGAGATTGGCACCGCGAAGGTAGCCGCTTTAGTAGGGGAAGTTCTGCCCGACGGTATGGTCAATATCATTGGCGTGGGCAGTTGCCCATCGCGAGGTATGGATAAAGGCGGGGTGAATGACCTTGAGTCAGTGGTGAAGTGCGTACAGCGCGCCATTGACCAGGCTGAACTGATGGCAGATTGCCAGATCTCTTCAGTGTATCTGGCGCTTTCCGGTAAACATATTAGCTGTCAGAATGAAATTGGTATGGTGCCCATTTCCGAAGAGGAAGTGACGCAGGAAGATGTGGAAAACGTGGTACATACGGCAAAATCCGTACGCGTTCGCGATGAACATCGTGTTCTGCACGTCATCCCGCAGGAATACGCCATCGACTACCAGGAAGGTATCAAAAATCCGGTCGGTCTTTCCGGTGTGCGTATGCAGGCAAAAGTCCATCTTATTACCTGCCACAACGACATGGCGAAGAATATTGTCAAAGCCGTTGAACGTTGTGGTCTGAAAGTTGACCAACTGATTTTTGCCGGGTTGGCAGCCAGTTATTCCGTATTGACGGAAGATGAACGTGAACTGGGTGTCTGCGTGGTGGATATTGGTGGTGGTACAATGGACATCGCCGTTTATACTGGCGGGGCGTTGCGCCACACTAAAGTTATCCCTTATGCAGGGAATGTCGTGACCAGCGATATCGCGTATGCCTTTGGTACGCCGCCGAGCGATGCTGAAGCCATCAAAGTGCGTCATGGCTGCGCACTGGGTTCCATCGTGGGTAAAGACGAGAGCGTTGAAGTGCCAAGCGTTGGTGGTCGTCCGCCGCGTAGCCTGCAACGTCAGACTCTGGCAGAGGTCATTGAGCCGCGTTATACCGAGCTGCTCAACCTGGTCAACGAAGAAATTTTGCAATTACAAGAACAGCTTCGCCAGCAGGGTGTGAAACATCATCTGGCGGCGGGGATTGTGTTAACCGGCGGTGCTGCGCAAATTGAAGGTCTTGCGGCCTGCGCACAGCGCGTGTTCCATACACAAGTACGTATTGGCGCACCGCTGAATATTACCGGTCTGACGGATTATGCCCAGGAGCCGTATTATTCAACGGCGGTGGGGCTGCTGCACTACGGGAAAGAATCCCATTTAAGTGGTGAGGCTGAAGTAGAAAAGCGCGTAACTGCCTCGGTCGGATCGTGGATCAAGCGACTGAATAGCTGGTTACGTAAAGAGTTTTAATTTTTAAAGAGACCGACGCAAATTAACGGTCTCAGGCGACAGGCACTACACAAAGTCATTCAAGTTGCATCGCAGCGGCAACTGAGCGAATCTCCTGGAGCATAGTTTACTATGTCACGGGAGTGAGTGAAGGCAGCCAACAAAGAGGCGGCTTGAAGGATGAAGTGTAAAACGGAGAGAGAAACTATGTTTGAACCTATGGAACTAACCAACGACGCGGTGATTAAAGTCATCGGCGTCGGTGGCGGCGGCGGTAATGCCGTTGAACACATGGTGCGTGAGCGCATCGAAGGTGTTGAATTCTTCGCGGTGAATACCGACGCTCAGGCGTTGCGTAAAACGGCGGTTGGACAGACCATTCAGATTGGTAGCGGCATCACCAAAGGTCTGGGCGCGGGTGCAAACCCGGAAGTCGGTCGTAATGCGGCAGACGAAGATCGCGAAGCTCTGCGCGCAGCGCTTGACGGCGCAGACATGGTGTTTATCGCAGCTGGCATGGGCGGCGGTACCGGTACCGGTGCAGCGCCAGTGGTAGCTGAAGTCGCAAAAGATTTAGGTATCCTGACCGTTGCTGTCGTGACTAAGCCTTTCAACTTTGAAGGCAAGAAGCGTATGGCATTCGCGGAGCAGGGTATCACCGAGCTGTCCAAACACGTGGACTCTCTGATCACTATCCCGAACGACAAGCTGCTGAAAGTACTGGGCCGTGGTATCTCCCTGCTGGATGCATTTGGCGCAGCGAACGACGTGCTGAAAGGCGCAGTCCAGGGTATCGCTGAACTGATTACTCGTCCGGGCCTGATGAACGTCGACTTTGCAGACGTACGCACCGTGATGTCCGAAATGGGCTACGCGATGATGGGTTCTGGCGTGGCGAGTGGTGAAGACCGTGCAGAAGAAGCGGCTGAAATGGCTATCTCTTCTCCGCTGCTGGAAGATATCGATCTGTCCGGCGCACGCGGCGTGCTGGTTAACATTACTGCGGGCTTCGACCTGCGTCTGGATGAGTTCGAAACCGTGGGTAACACGATTCGTGCCTTTGCATCGGATAACGCGACTGTGGTTATCGGTACCTCTCTGGACCCGGATATGAACGACGAACTGCGCGTGACCGTTGTTGCGACTGGAATTGGTATGGACAAGCGTCCTGAAATCACTCTGGTGACCAACAAACAGGTACAGCAGCCGGTAATGGATCGTTACCAGCAGCACGGTATGGCGCCGTTGACGCAAGAGCAGAAACCGGTAGCGAAAGTGGTTAACGACAATACGCCGCAAACCACGAAAGAGCCGGATTATCTGGATATCCCTGCATTCCTGCGTAAGCAAGCTGATTAAGAATTAGCTGGAATTTGGGAATTGTGGCTCTTTGTGCTAAACTGGCCCACCGAATGTATAGTACACTTCGGTTGGATAGGTAATTTGGCGAGATTATACGATGATCAAACAAAGGACTCTTAAACGTATCGTTCAGGCGACTGGCGTCGGTTTGCATACCGGCAAAAAAGTCACCCTGACATTACGCCCTGCGCCGGCCAACACCGGGGTCATCTATCGTCGCACCGACTTGAATCCTCCGGTAGATTTCCCGGCCGATGCCAAATCTGTGCGTGATACCATGCTCTGTACGTGTCTGGTCAATGAGCATGATGTGCGGATTTCAACCGTAGAGCACCTTAATGCTGCTCTGGCGGGCTTAGGTATCGATAACATCGTTATTGAAGTTAATGCCCCGGAAATCCCGATTATGGATGGCAGTGCCGCTCCGTTCGTTTACCTGCTGCTTGATGCAGGTATTGAAGAACTGAGCAGCGCCAAAAAATTTGTTCGCATCAAAGAGACCGTTCGTGTCGAAGATGGCGATAAGTGGGCTGAGTTTAAGCCGTATAATGGTTTTACGTTGGATTTCACCATCGACTTTAACCATCCGGCGATCGACTCCAGCACGCAGCGCTACGCGATGAACTTCTCTGCGGATGCGTTCATGCGCCAGATCAGCCGCGCGCGTACTTTCGGCTTCATGCGTGATATCGAATATCTGCAGTCCCGCGGCCTGTGCCTGGGCGGCAGCTTCGATTGTGCCATCGTTGTTGACGATTATCGCGTATTGAACGAAGACGGCCTGCGTTTTGAAGACGAATTCGTTCGTCACAAAATGCTCGACGCGATTGGTGACTTGTTCATGTGTGGTCACAACATTATTGGTGCATTCACCGCGTATAAATCCGGTCATGCACTGAATAACAAACTATTGCAGGCAGTCCTGGCAAAACAGGAAGCTTGGGAATATGTGACCTTCCAGGACGATGCAGAACTGCCGTTGGCGTTCAAAGCACCTTCGACTGTACTGGCATAACGACATACGCTGTCGCATAAATTCGACTGGTAAATCTGGCACTCTCTCCGGCCAGGTGAGCCAGTCGTTTTTTTATCTTCCGATTGCAAAACCACCTTATCTGAATCGACTTTTCCCCACCGACAGATTAAAACACCGTTCGATCGCTGCTTTCTTAAGCATATTTACCCGCGACTTGCTGTCATTACTGCTGTGGAGCGTACGCTTTAATGGTAATATTTATGCGCAAAAAAATGGTTTTGCATTTGTAACCCCAAACGCAGGGTATATCAGGTGGCAATAACGTGAGTGGAATACTGACGCGTTGGCGACAGTTAGGCAGACGGTACTTCTGGCCGCATCTCCTGTTGGGGATGGTCGCGGCTAGTTTTGGCCTGCCTGCGCTCGGTAATGCTGCTGAACCTAATACTCCCGCGAAGGCGACCGCCAGCAATCACGATCAATCTGCCAAAGTTAACTTTAGCCAGCTTGCTTTGCTGGAGGCGACCAATCGCCGCCCGAATTTTACCGTTGACTACTGGCATCAGCATGCCATTCGTACGGTCATTCGCCATCTTTCTTTTGCCATGGCTCCTCAGGCGCTGCCTGTTGCCGAAGAGCCGTTGCCAATCCAGGCGCACCATCTTGCGTTACTGAATACGCTCAGCGCGATGCTGACGCAAGAAGGCAGACCGCCCGCGACCGTGAGTCGCGTGACATATGCCCATTTTACCTCTCAGGCCGCATTTAGCGTTCCGGTCTGGATCAGCCAGCTGCAGGGTATCCGCGCTGGCCCTCAACGCCTCAGCTAAAAAAGAACCTTCCAACTTATAATTTTTGACTCCGCACCGCGGGGCGTTTGAGATTTTATTATGCTAATCAAATTATTAACAAAAGTATTCGGTAGCCGTAACGAGCGTACGCTGCGTCGTATGCGTAAAGTGGTCAATGTCATCAATGCAATGGAACCGGAGATGGAAAAACTCTCCGATGATGAACTGAAAGCGAAGACCGCTGAATTCCGCGCCCGTCTGGAAAAAGGCGCCAGCGTTGAAAGCCTGATCCCGGAAGCGTTCGCGGTGGTCCGCGAAGCGAGTAAGCGTGTGTTCGGCATGCGTCATTTCGACGTACAGCTGCTGGGCGGTATGGTGCTTAACGATCGCTGCATCGCGGAAATGCGTACCGGTGAAGGTAAAACCCTGACCGCAACGCTGCCAGCCTACCTCAACGCCTTAAGCGGGAAAGGTGTACACGTGGTTACCGTGAACGACTACCTGGCTCAGCGTGACGCCGAAAATAACCGCCCGTTGTTTGAATTCCTCGGCATGACCGTGGGTATCAACATGTCTGGCCTGCCTGCGCCAGCCAAGCGTGAAGCCTACAATGCCGATATTACTTACGGTACCAACAACGAATACGGCTTTGACTACCTGCGCGACAACATGGCGTTTAGCCCGGAAGAGCGCGTTCAGCGTAAACTGCACTATGCGCTGGTCGATGAAGTCGACTCCATCCTGATCGATGAAGCGCGTACGCCGCTGATCATTTCCGGTCCGGCTGAAGACAGCTCGGAAATGTATAAAAAAGTGAACAAAATCATCCCGCACCTGATTCGTCAGGAGAAGGACGATTCCGACACGTTCCAGGGAGAAGGCCACTTCTCTGTTGATGAGAAAGCGCGCCAGGTCAACCTGACCGAACGTGGTCTGGTACTGATTGAAGAGCTGTTGGTTAACGAAGGCATTATGGATGAGGGCGAGTCGCTGTACTCTCCGGGCAACATTATGCTGATGCACCACGTGACTGCTGCACTGCGCGCGCACGTGCTGTTTACCCGCGACGTTGACTATATCGTGAAAGACGGTGAAGTTATCATCGTTGACGAACACACCGGTCGTACCATGCAGGGCCGCCGCTGGTCCGATGGTCTGCACCAGGCTGTTGAAGCCAAAGAAGGCGTAGATATCCAAAACGAGAACCAGACGCTGGCATCTATTACCTTCCAGAACTACTTCCGTTTGTACGAAAAACTGGCCGGTATGACCGGTACAGCAGATACTGAAGCCTTTGAATTCAGCTCCATTTACAAACTGGATACCGTTGTTGTGCCGACCAACCGCCCGATGATCCGTAAGGATTTACCGGATCTGGTGTACATGACTGAAGCGGAAAAAATTCAGGCGATCATTGAAGATATTAAAGAGCGTACCGCAAATGGCCAGCCGGTGCTGGTTGGTACTATCTCTATTGAAAAATCGGAAGTGGTTTCTAACGAGCTGAACAAGGCGGGTATCAAACACAACGTTCTGAACGCCAAGTTCCACGCCAACGAAGCCGCAATAGTCGCCCAGGCGGGTTATCCGTCCGCAGTGACTATCGCGACAAACATGGCAGGTCGTGGTACCGATATCGTGCTGGGTGGTAGCTGGCAGGCGGAAATTGCCGAGCTGGAAGACCCGACTCCAGAACAAATCGCGCAGATCAAAGCCGAGTGGCAGGTTCGCCATGATGCGGTATTAGCAGCAGGTGGTTTACATATTATCGGTACCGAGCGTCACGAATCTCGTCGTATAGATAACCAGCTGCGTGGTCGTTCTGGTCGTCAGGGGGATGCGGGGTCTTCTCGTTTCTATCTGTCGATGGAAGATGCGCTGATGCGTATTTTTGCTTCTGACCGCGTGTCCGGCATGATGCGTAAACTGGGCATGAAGCCTGGTGAAGCGATTGAACACCCGTGGGTGACAAAAGCGATTGCAAACGCGCAGCGTAAAGTAGAAAGCCGCAACTTCGATATTCGTAAGCAATTGCTGGAATATGATGACGTTGCCAATGACCAGCGTCGCGCAATCTACACCCAGCGTAACGAACTGCTGGACGTAACTGACGTTAGCGAAACCATTAATAGCATCCGTGAGGATGTCTTCAAAGCGACAATTGATGCCTATATTCCGCCGCAGTCTCTGGAAGAAATGTGGGATATCCCGGGTCTGCAGGAACGTCTGAAAAACGACTTCGATCTGGAAATGCCTATTTCAGAGTGGCTGGATAAAGAGCCTGAGCTGCATGAGGAAACGCTGCGCGAACGTATTCTGGCAAACGCCATCGAAGTTTATCAGCGTAAAGAAGAAGTTGTGGGCGCGGAGATGATGCGTCACTTCGAAAAAGGCGTGATGCTGCAAACTCTCGATTCTCTGTGGAAAGAGCACCTTGCGGCGATGGATTACCTGCGTCAGGGTATCCACCTGCGTGGTTATGCGCAAAAAGATCCGAAGCAGGAATACAAGCGTGAATCCTTCTCTATGTTTGCATCAATGCTGGAATCACTGAAGTACGAAGTGATCAGCACCCTGAGCAAAGTTCAGGTACGTATGCCTGAAGAAGTAGAAGCGATGGAGCAGCAACGTCGTGAAGACGCTGAACGTTTAGCGCAGATGCAGCAGTTGAGCCATAAAGGTGACGATTCTGCCGCGGCAGAAGAGCTGGCAGCACAAACTGGCGATCGTAAAGTGGGCCGTAACGATCCGTGTCCTTGCGGTTCCGGGAAAAAGTACAAACAGTGCCATGGCCGTCTGAGCTAAGAAAATAACTTACTGAAAAGGCGCAGAATTCTGCGCCTTTTTTATGGACTATAAAGATGAAAATACTGCAGATCGCCGTCGGGATTATTCGCAACCAGCACCATGAAATTTTTATAACCCAGCGTGCGGCTGATGCCCACATGGCAAATAAGCTGGAGTTCCCCGGCGGGAAAATTGAAGCAGGCGAAACGCCGGAGCAGGCGCTGATTCGCGAGTTACAGGAAGAAGTAGGCATTACGCCGACTCAAAGCTCACTGTTCGAAAAGCTGGAGTACCAGTTTCCGGACCGGCATATCACTCTGTGGTTCTGGCTGGTTGAAAGCTGGGAAGGCGAACCGTGGGGGAAAGAGGGGCAACCGGCGCAGTGGATTGCGCAAGATGCTCTGAATGCAGAAGATTTTCCGCCTGCGAATGCGCCGGTAATTGAAAAGCTGATTGCTGGATAAAGGTGTTCGTAGGCCGGATTAGGCAACCCCACCATCCGGCAAATTAGGGCGGGGTCGCTACGCTTGTCCGCCCTACGTTTTAGCTGAATTACTTCTGCTCTTCACTCCAGTCGTCGTTTTCCGACAGATCACCAGAGCTTGGGATACGTTTCTCTTCTGCGGCCCACTCACCCAGATCGATTAACTGGCAGCGCTTGCTGCAGAATGGGCGAAACGGGCTGACTTCACCCCACACTACGGGTTTGCCGCAGGTTGGGCAGTTGACGATGGTTTGTTCAGACATGTTGACTCCTTAACAGCACGCCAGATCAAAATCGAGACGCTCAGGCACCTGGCCATTCTCGCTATCCAGCGGCATAAAGCGAATAGCAAAGCGGCTCTTATGACCAGAAATTTGCGGATAAAGCTGCGAATCAAGCGGCAGCTGCAAGCGAAGCAGATCGGCATCTTCGCCGTTGTCCTGATAAAAACCATTCAAGCTGGTTTGCTTACGGAATGGCGCAGAGTTGCGAATTAAATCCAGCACCAGCGACAGTGCCTGATTGAGCGGATTCAGACTTGCAAGCCAGGTTTCAACCTGCGCGTCGCGATGCGACTGCGGTAGATGTAACCAAATATGCAGGGTCGGCAGATCGAAGCTGCAGCATCCGCCAGGAATGCTTAAACGCTGACGTACAAGGCCAATCAGACGATCTTCGCGCAGCGTCTGTCCAATACGCGGAGCCGAAATAAGTATGCTGCCCGCGCTTTTTAACTGCTGGCGCAATGCGTCGATCTTGTTTTGATCGACGCCGGGAACTTCAACCCAGGCCTGGAGTTTACGCTGTTGTCTTTCCAGCTCTTTGAGGAGTTCGGTACGGACTTCGCCGCGTTCAAAGACATCCAGTAAGTCCCCGATGTTGCGGAAAAAATGCAGTGCGCCTGCATGGTCCGCTATGGGTACATTAACGGAGAGCTGTTGGATTAAAAACTCTATGCGCAGCCATGTACGCATCTTCTCATTGAGAGGGTGTTCAAAAAGGACCTGGGTGTGCATTACGGTTTTTCCTGTGAGACAAACTGCAACGCGCATTGCAGATAGAGCGCGTGCAGGCGGGCGACATCCGAGGCGATGGCCTCCGGTGCGCCATTATTATCAATAACATCGTCTGCCACGGCCAGACGCGCTTCGCGCGTTGCCTGGGCAGCAAGAATTTGTTCAACATGCTCACGCGTGACGTCATCGCGCTGCATAGTGCGTCTGAGCTGTGTCTCGGGAGTAACATCCACCACGAGTACGCGGTTGGCTTTTTTATACAGCGAATTTTCCACCAGCAAAGGTACAACCCACAACAGATAAGGGGAGGTTGCTTGCTGAAACTGGCGCTGCGTTTCCTGCTGAATAAGCGGATGGAGCAGGGCATTCAGCCAGCTTTTCTCCTCAGGACTGGAAAAAATGCGTTCGCGTAAAATGCGTCGCTGCAACGATCCGTCGGTAGCTATAACTTCGGTACCAAAATGTTCTTCGATCGCCTTAAGGGCTGGGGTACCGGGTTCAACCACCTGGCGCGCAATAATATCTGCATCAATGACGTTTATTCCGAGGTCTGCGAACGCATTTGCAACGGTACTTTTACCACTGCCAATGCCACCGGTTAAGGCTACCGTATACCTCATAGATGCAGATCCTGGAGTTTAAGTTTGATTATCAAACAGTTAAAAGTTAAGCGTGCGACGGCGAGGTTGCTGCAGGATTAACCTACTATTCGCCAGGTAAATTTATGGGATTGTAGCGTAAAAAAAGAGAATTTCGCAGTCTTGCGCGGCATTGATTAGTGCGTATGATAGCGTCACTGGAGTTGTGAGTTTCGATTTTTCGCCATTAACCCCAGGAATCCGCACATGCGTATCGAAGAAGATCTGAAGTTAGGTTTCAAAGACGTTCTTATCCGCCCTAAGCGTTCTACTCTCAAAAGCCGTTCCGATGTTGAGCTGGAACGTCAATTTACCTTTAAGCACTCAGGTCAGACCTGGTCCGGCGTACCCATTATTGCCGCGAACATGGACACTGTCGGGACGTTTGCCATGGCAACGGCGCTGGCATCCTTCGACATCCTGACTGCGGTACACAAACACTATTCTGTTGAAGACTGGGCTGCTTTCATCGCAGAGAGCTCTGCTGATGTGCTCAAACACGTAATGGTTTCAACCGGCACCTCTGACGCAGATTTCGAAAAAACCAAACAGATTCTGGCGCTCAACCCGGCGCTGAACTTTATCTGCATTGATGTGGCAAATGGCTACTCAGAGCATTTTGTTCAGTTTGTGTCGAAAGCGCGTGAAGCATGGCCGACAAAAACAATTTGTGCGGGCAATGTGGTTACTGGAGAAATGTGTGAAGAGCTGGTACTTTCCGGCGCGGACATTGTTAAAGTCGGCATTGGCCCGGGTTCTGTATGTACCACACGTGTAAAAACCGGCGTTGGCTACCCACAGCTTTCTGCGGTTATTGAATGTGCCGATGCAGCTCACGGTCTGGGCGGCATGATTGTCAGTGACGGCGGCTGCACAATGCCGGGTGACGTGGCAAAAGCGTTTGGCGGTGGCGCGGACTTCGTTATGCTCGGCGGTATGTTGGCCGGTCATGAAGAAAGCGGCGGCAAAATTGTTGAAGAGAACGGTGAGAAATTCATGCTGTTCTACGGCATGAGCTCTGAATCAGCCATGACGCGTCACGTTGGTGGTGTTGCACAATACCGCGCCGCGGAAGGTAAAACAGTTAAGTTGCCTCTGCGTGGCCCGGTTGATAACACTGCACGCGATATCCTTGGCGGCCTGCGTTCTGCCTGTACCTATGTCGGTGCATCGCGCCTGAAAGAACTGACCAAACGTACAACGTTTATTCGTGTACAGGAACAAGAAAACCGCGTTTTCAATAGCCTGTAAGAACAGGTAGGACTATGACATGCCGGATAAGCAGTGCGCCATCCGGCATTTGAATTTATCCCACCCCGCTCATCGCATCTCCTAAATGAAAAATCGGCAAATACATCGCAACGACCAGCGTACCGATTATCAGCCCCGTAATGACCAGTAACGCAGGCTCGAGTAGCGCAGCCAGATTCTCTGCCTGAGACAATGTTTTCTCGCCGTGGTGATGGGCGAGATTACGCAGCATTGTATCCAGCGAGCCGGAAGCCTCACCTGTTCTGACCAACTGTATGCACAATGGGCTGAATTCACCGCAATTTTTTAGCGCTAACCAGACCGGTTTTCCGGCGCTGATGTCGTGATGTACCTGCGCTAAGCGTTGTGACCAGAAAGGGTTGGCCAGCGTTTCAGTGACGCTCTCAAGACCTTGCAGAAAAGGAATACCTGCATTTTGCGTTAACGCCAGAACAGTGAAGATCTGCGTGAGTTTTTGCCCTCTCACCATCGGCCCTATGACCGGGAAGCCGAGCAGCAATTTCTGGCGCAGAGTGAGCCAGTATGGCTGCTGCTTCATCAGGTGATATGCTGCAACCGCTATCAGGCTGAATGCTCCCGCCAGCCATCCCCATTGGCTGCTAAAATGCGCGATGGCAATAATCCACTGAGTGAGTACTGGTAGCGGGGTGTTAAACGTCTGGTAAATGGCGGCAAACTCAGGGAGTACAAACTGCAGCATCGCGAATACCACCATCACTGCCATCGTGATGATGAATATCGGATAGCGTAGGGCTTTTTTAACTTTATCCGCCAGCTGCTGTTGATTCTTCTGCTGGCGGGCGAGTTCAAAGCAGCAGTCGTCCAGCTTACCCGTAAGCTCTCCGGTACGGATCATTGCCAGATAAAGAGGCGGAAAAACGTGTTGCCACTGAGATAGCGATGTGGAGAGAGAAATACCCTGTTCCATATCGTGAGCCAGCGTACGCAGTAGCGCTTGCCATTGGCTGCTGGGATGCTGTTCAGCCAGCAAAGCTAAACTTGCCGAGAGTGTTAGCCCTGCTTTCAGCAACGTCGCCAGTTGATGTATGGTTTCAGCGCTTTTTTCACGGCTCCAGTGTGAGGCTTTGACACGCATACGATTAATGCGCAGCGGCGTGATATGCCGTTGCTCGAGAGCAAGCATCAATGAGGGGCGGGTATCGGCCCAAAGTACGCCTTCCAGTGGATTACCTTCGTTGCTAATACCTTGCCAGCGCCAAAGCAGTTTAGCTGACATGGGGCATGCCCAGTACGCGTACCAACTCTTCAAATGTTGTTAACCCTTGTTCGACGGCCTTGCAACCATTTTCGAAAAGCGTGCTCATCCCCAGTTGCTGAGCATTCGATTCCACTCCGTCTACGGACGTACCGTTGGCGATGCTCTGGCGCAATGCAGGTGTCACGGGGAGAACTTCAAACAATGCCGTACGGCCATAAAATCCGTGATAGCAATGTTGGCAGCCCGGAGCCTGCCAACGAGGCAGTGGCGTAGGCCAGATCGCTTCCGGGAGCATGATCGGCGTTTCCAGGCGTTGTCGGCAATGGGGACACAATTTTCTCACCAACCGCTGCGCAATAACGAGCGTCAGCGCGGAGGCGATCATCCAGCGTGCAACCCCCATTTGCTGCAAGCGTATTAGTGTTTCTGTGGTGGAATTGGTATGTAGTGTTGATAGAACCAGATGACCGGTTTGTGCGGCTTTAAGGGCTATTTCAGCCGTTTCGCCATCACGGATTTCACCCACCATGATAATGTCGGGATCCTGGCGCAGCAGCGCGCGCAATACTCCCTGAAAAGTGAGACCGGCACGTGGATGAATTTGTGTCTGGTTAAGACCTGCGATCGGGATCTCTACTGGATCTTCCACGCTACAGAGGTTAACGTCCGGAGTGTTTCGGGTCTGCAGCGCACTGTACAGCGTGACCGTTTTACCGCTTCCGGTCGGTCCGGTGACCAGAATCAGCCCCTGAGGCTGCTGCAACGCTTGTGAAAATGCTGCCAGCTGCGCGTCCTGCATTCCCAGCGCGGTGATTTCCAGCGCTTGATCGACCTGATGCAGTAGCCGTAGCACCACTTTTTCGCCAAAGCGACAGGGCAAGGTGGCGATGCGAAACGAGACCGGCTCTCCTGAAATCTCAACGGTAAATTGGCCGTCTTGCGCAAGTCGGTGCTCGGCAATATCCAGACTGCCTAAAACTTTTAGTCTGGCAGTGATGGCGATACCCATCTCGGTCGTGACGTCCGGTAAAGCATGCAGTACGCCATCCACACGTAATCTGATTCGATAGTGATTTTCCGCTGGTTCAAAATGAATATCAGAAGCCCGTTGCACCAGCGCGGATTGAAACGTCTGATTCAGCAAATCTGCTGCGCTGGCGCTGCTTTTCGTGACCACTGCCGGGAGCATTTTCTGTGGCGTATGCGTGTGGCCTTCCATTTGTTGACGCGTCCAGCAGACGATGTCGATACGTCGGGTGGTGGCAAAATGCAGTGCGTCCAGCAATTCGTGGGATGGAGCGTCCACGACGGCGATGTGCACCACTTCATTGTCTGCATCCAGTAATATTCCCTGATGACGTTGGCACAGCGCCGTAAGTTGGGTGGTATTCATCTCTTTTCCTTAATTAATATCGAAACGGAAAACGTCTTCACAGGCCTGTTGCAATGCGCTGTCATTCTGGATAACGCAGTTACGGCTCCAGCCGGTAATACCGTTGGCATTGTCCCAACCCGGCGTCATGGTGATGCTTAACCCGTTCAGGCTTTCTTGTCCGCTGAGGCTGACCACTCCTTTTTCAACGCTCATGGCGGAGACATAACGGGTGGTGGCTGGAGAAGGGATGCCATTCGTTCCGGCATCACAGGTTGTTGTTCCGCCATGCTCCAGCGCACAGAGCTCAACCGCCGTGCGATAGGGAACAAAGGTTTGCAGCATGTCTGTTAACGCGGCTTTGCGCAGATAGTTTTGATAAGCCGGAATACCGATGGCGCTATGGATGGCAATAATGCCAATGACCACCATGAGTTCGATAAGTGTGAAGCCTCGTTGCTTGTCCATCGTTCGCTCCTTGAGTTAGCTGGCGCTACTTTGGCAAACGCTCGGGGTCACGGCGAGAGGCAAAAAACAGAACGGGAAGGCGGGTTCCGAGGATTTTTATGAAATTACAGAGTCAGACAACGTATTTGCGAAGAGGCTCGAAGAAACAGCCGTATGGCGGCGTAAACGCTTATCCGGCCGATAGAAAAACCGGCGTGATGGGCCCGATAAGTGAATGTACTATCGGGCTAAACCATCAGTAATTAGCGAAAACGCATAGAGAGATCGAGCGCGCGAACATGCTTGGTCAGCGCGCCAACAGAGATGAAATCCACGCCGGTTTCGGCAAATTCGCGCAGAGTTTCATGAGTGACGTTACCCGACACTTCCAGACGCGCCTGGCCGTTGGTGCGTTTTACCGCTTCCCGCATTTGGTCAGTTTCGAAGTTATCGAGCATGATGATGTCGGCCCCTGCTTTCAGCGCGTCGTCCAGTTCATCCAGGCTTTCTACTTCGACTTCAACCGGCACATCCGGGTGCAGCCAGAAGGCTTTTTCAACGGCCTGACGTACCGAACCTGAAGCAATAATGTGGTTTTCTTTAATCAGGAAAGCATCAGAAAGCCCCAGACGATGATTCGCGCCGCCGCCGCATAATACGGCGTATTTCAGCGCGGTACGCAGCCCCGGCAGAGTTTTACGTGTATCCAGCAGTTGGGTTTTTGTTCCCGCCAGCAGGTCGACATATTTACGCACCTCGCTCGCCACACCCGAAAGCGTCTGTACAAAATTAAGCGCGGTACGTTCGCCGGTTAGCAGCACGCGGGAAGGGCCGTCCAGTTCAAATAGCGGCTGATTGGCCTTAATGCTGTCGCCATCTTCGACATGCCAGGTGATGTTGACATCATCGCCAGCCAGTTGAATAAAGACCTCTTCCACCCAACGTTTTCCACAAAAAACGCCATCTTCGCGGGTGATCACGGTGGCGTGGGAGCGCATCTCCGCGGGTAAAAGCTGTGCGGTGATATCGTTATTGGCATCAACTTCTCCGCCTAAATCTTCACGCAGCGCCTGAGCTACAGCGGCAGGGATATCCAGATTTATGCGTTCCAACAGCGCGTCACGTCGGTAGTCAGGGTTATAGCGGCGAGGCGGCATGATAAAACTCCAAATTGCTAACGAATCATAAGGTGGAAACATGCTACCCTGAACCTGATATGAGCACCACCAATAAGGAGATTCTGCATGTTGTTAGACGAGGGCTGGCTGGCAGAGGCGCGACGCGTTCCCTCTCCTCATTACGATTGCCGCCCAGATGACGAAAACCCTTCTCTGCTGGTGGTGCATAATATCAGCCTGCCGCCCGGCGAGTTTGGCGGCCCGTGGATCGATGCGCTGTTTACGGGCACGATTGATCCCAATGCCCATCCTTATTTTGCCGGGATCGCCCATTTGCGCGTTTCGGCACATTGTTTAATTCGCCGTGACGGTGAAATCGTGCAGTATGTCCCCTTTGATAAACGCGCCTGGCATGCTGGCGTGTCGAACTATCAAGGCCGCGAACGCTGTAATGATTTCTCAATTGGTATTGAGCTGGAAGGGACGGATACGCTGGCCTATACCGATGCGCAGTATCAGCAACTGGCAGCCGTGACGAATGCCCTGATTACGCGTTATCCGGCCATTGCCAACAACATGACAGGACATTGCAATATTGCGCCCGAGCGTAAGACCGATCCCGGGCCCTCTTTTGACTGGGCAAGGTTTCGCGCCCTGGTCACCCCCTCGTCGCACAAGGAGATGACATGACGCTGTTTACAACATTACTGGTGTTGATTGTTGAACGCCTGTTTAAGTTGGGTGAGCACTGGCAGCTTGATCACCGGGTTGAAGCTTTTTTCCGCCGGGTGAAGCATTTTTCGATGATGCGTACGGTAGGCATGGCCCTTATTGCGATGGGGGTGACATTCCTGCTGCTGCGCGCACTTCAAGGCCTGTTGTTTAACGTGCCTTTGCTGGTGGCGTGGATCTTAATTGGTTTGCTGTGCATCGGCGCTGGCAAGACGCGTCTTCATTATCATGCCTATCTGAACGCGGCTGCTCGCGATGACGCTCACGCCCGTGAAGCGATGGCCAGCGAGCTGACCCTGATTCATGGGATTCCGCCTGAGTGCGATGAGCGTGAGTTCTTGCGCGAACTGCAGAACGCGCTGTTATGGAACAACTTTCGCTTTTATCTTGCGCCGTTATTCTGGCTGATTGTCGGTGGCCCGTGGGGACCGGTGACGCTGGTGGGTTATGCCTTTCTACGTGCCTGGCAGTCCTGGCTGGCGCGCTATCAGACGCCACACCAGCGTTTGCAATCAGGTATCGATGCGATCCTGCATGTGCTGGATTGGATCCCGGTGCGCCTGGCGGGTGTCGTCTATGCGCTGCTGGGGCACGGCGAGAAGGCGTTGCCTGCCTGGTTTGCGTCGCTGGCGGATCTGCATACTTCGCAATATCAGGTGCTTACTCGCCTTGCGCAGTTTTCTTTAGCGCGTGAACCACATACCGATAAAGTCGCAACGCCAAAAGCCGCGGTTTCGATGGCGAAGAAGACCTCGTTTGTGGTGGTGGTGGTCATTGCCGTGTTGACCATTTATGGAACATTAATTTAAGCCATTATTATTGGTGGATGGCGCTGCGCTTATCCGTCGAGGAAAAAATTGGCCCGGTCGCTTTGTGCTTGCGGGCCAATCTTTCAAAGCGTATCAGCATGCGGGATGCCAAAATCTGGCATCCCGTTTTCGTTCCAGCGCACCAGCTTCAGACGAGTGTGGCGGTTTGGGTCGTACAGCGGATCGCCCTCGATTTCAGTGTAATTTCTCGCGTGGTACACCAGCACATCTTCACCTTCCGGCGTTTGCGTAAAGCTGTTGTGCCCCGGCCCGTATTGGCGGTTTTCGTAGCTGGTGGTAAAGACCGGGCGCGGCGATTTGTGCCAGTTCTGCGGGTTGAGCGGATCGGCATTGAGATCAATCCACAATAATCCCATACAGTAGTTCTCATCGGTGGCGCTGGCGGAATAGCTGATAAACAGCTTATCGCCGTGAACCATGACGGCCGGGCCTTCGTTGACCCAAAAACCCCGGCATTCCCAGTCATACTCTGGATGACTGAGCATTACCGGCTCGCCTTTAATCGTCCATGGATTTTCCAGTTCGGCGAGATAGATATTGGAGTTTCCGGCGATATCGGGGGATTTCTGCGCCCACAGATACCACTGTTTTCCCTGATGGTTAAAGGTGGTGGCATCGAGCGCGAAGGTATCAAACTGCGTTTTAATCTGCCCTTTCTCTGTCCATTGGCCGGTCAGCGGATCGGCGTCTGCACATTCGAGCGCAAACATACGGTGCTGGAACATCCCCAGCTTGTCGAGCGCCTGTGTGTGGGCGGCGGCAAAATAGATGTACCACTTGCCTGCCAGATGATGGATCTCAGGTGCCCAGATCAGCTGGCTCATGGGGCCGTTTTCTGGTTTGCGCCAGACGACAACCGGGACGGCGGTGCGTAACCCTTCCAGCGAGTCCGCCCGGCGGATCTCCAGACGATCGTATTCGGGCACTGAAGCAATGAAATAGTAGTGGCTACCGTCACGTAAAATAAACGGGTCGGCACGCTGTTCAATAAAGGGGTTTGGCCACTGATTCATTAGGCTTTCCTTACGTTTTCAGTCGTTTTTATATCGTGGTACTCATTCAGTTCACGGTAGTTGGCGCGGCGCTTTTCTAAATCTGTCTGGATTTGTTGCATAAACTCGCGGTCAACTTTCAGCAGACGAACTACGCCTGCGGTAATCAGGTAGCCTACACCCGGTATGATGGTAAACAGCAGCATAATACCGTTAATGGCGGAGTCGCTTTGCGCTTTCGCCCCTGCGTCGTAGCCGTACCAGGAGAGCAGGAAACCAACCATCGCTCCGGCAATCGCCAGGCCCAGTTTCAGGAAGAACAGGTTGCCGGAGAAGCTGATTCCGGTGATACGTTTACCGGTTTTCCACTCGCCGTAATCATCGACATCCGCCATCAGCGACCAGTGCAGTGGGGATGGGATCTGATGCAGAATGTTGAGCAGGAAGTAAAGCACCATAATCATCATGGTGGCTTTAGGATCAAAGAAGTAAAACGCGCCGGAGAAAATCGCCAGGATGATATTGGTCCAGAAGAAGACTTTCAGTTTGCACCAGCGATCGGTTAACACCTTCGCCAGCATGCTGCCGATCATCATGCCCACAACGCCAAGGCTGATAAACAGCGTTGCGAACTGCGTGCTTTGCTGCATAACCCAGGTTACGTAGTACATGGTGGCAGCCATGCGAATAAAGCCCGGACAGACGTTGCACAGGGTTAACAGCAGGATTTTTACCCACTGATCGTTTTTCCATACATCTTTCAGGTCGGCTTTTAAATCGTCGTTAGTCGGGACGGCAGGACGTACGCGCTCACGGACGGTTGCAAAGCAAAACAGGAACATACACATGCCGATGAAGGCCAGCACTGCCATCGCCATCTGATAGCCTTTAGCTTTATCTTCCCCGCCAAACCAGTCCGCCATTGGCAGCAAGGTGAGGGAGAGCAGCAGGGTTGCAATTCCTACCAACACAAAGCGATATGACTGGCAGGCGACACGTTCCTTTGGATCGTTAGTGATGACGCTGCCGAGCGAGCAGTAAGGGATATTGATCGCCGTATAGGTGATAGAGAGCAGGAAGTAGGTGACGAAAGCATAGATTACTTTGCTGTTATATGTCCACTCAGGGGTGGTAAACATGAGTACGCTAAATAATGCGTATGGGAAAACCATCCACAAAAGCCATGGACGAAATCGACCATATTTGCTGCGGGTGCGGTCGGCCATCGCGCCCATAATAGGGTCGGTAACGGCATCTATAACGCGTACTGAGAGCAGTAACACGCCGACCAGGGCCGGTGCCAGGCCAAAAATATCTGTGTAAAAATAGTTAACAAACAACATGATGGCGCCAAAGATGATGTTGCATCCGGCGTCGCCCATTCCATAGCCGATCTTTTCTTTCACCGTGAGCTTACTGGTTTCCATCAACTGCACTCCATTAATAAGATATGGAGATAATTATTGTCTGGCAGAGGTGTTTTTGCGTTGCAGGATAACGCCAGTGATATGGACGAAACAGTCGTGAGTGGGAAAGTGTGAGGCAGGTAACAACCCCCACCTGATGCAGGTGGGGGAGGGAGAATTAATGCGCTTTAGCTACTTTGGCGGTTTTCTGTTTGCACAAATAGCCGATGCCAAGAATGGCTATCCATACCGGGATTAAGTACACCGAAATCGCCATGCCCGGCGTCATCAGCATAATCACCAGCACTGCAGCCATGAAAATCAGACATACCCAGTTACCAAGCGGATAGAGCAGCGCCGGGAAACGGGTGGTAACGCCTTGCTGCTGTTTGGCTTTGCGGAACTTCATGTGCGCCAGGCTAATCATTGCCCAGTTGATCACCAGTGCGGAAACCACCAGCGCCATCAGCAGGCCAAAGGCGGATTCCGGGGCCAGATAGTTGATCAGTACACACAGAGCCGTAACCAGCGCGGAGACCAGAATGGTGTTCACCGGTACGCCGCGTTTGTCGACGTTCATCAGCGCTTTTGGCGCGTTGCCCTGCTGTGCCAGACCGAACAGCATACGGCTGTTGCAGTATACGCAGCTGTTATACACAGAAAGGGCAGCGGTCAGCACTACGATGTTCAGTGCATTGGCAACAAAGGTGTCGCCCAGCTCGTGGAAAATAAGGACAAACGGGCTGGTATCAGCCGTGACGCGCGTCCACGGCATCAGGGAAAGCAGAACTGCCAGCGAACCTACATAGAAAATCAGGATACGGTAGATAACCTGGTTGGTTGCTTTGGGAATGCTTTGCTCCGGGTTATCGGCTTCTGCTGCGGTGATCCCGACCAGCTCCAGCCCACCAAAAGAGAACATAATAATAGCCATCATCATCACCAGACCGGTGAAGCCGTGCGGCAGGAAGCCACCCTGACTCCACAGGTTACTGACGCTGGCCTGCGGGCCGCCGTTGCCGCTAAACAGCAACCAGCCGCCGAACAGAATCATCGCAACCACGGCAATGACTTTGATAATGGCGAACCAGAACTCCATTTCCCCAAACACTTTCACGTTGGTCAGGTTGATGGCGTTGATCAGCACGAAGAAGGCTGCAGCAGAAACCCAGGTGGGGATATCCGGATACCAGAACTGGATGTATTTACCTACGGCAGTCAGTTCAGCCATGGCAACCAGGACGTACAGTACCCAATAGTTCCAGCCAGAAGAGAAACCCGCGAAACCGCCCCAGTATTTATAAGCAAAGTGGCTAAAGGAGCCTGCAACCGGCTCTTCAACTACCATTTCACCTAATTGACGCATAATCAAAAAGGCGATAAAGCCGGCAATTGCGTAACCCAGAATAATACCCGGTCCTGCAGACTGGATAACGGATGCGCTACCGAGGAATAACCCGGTACCAATCGCGCCACCCAGCGCGATTAGCTGTATATGGCGGTTCTTAAGACCGCGCTTGAGCTGATCGCCATGCTGTTGACTTTCCATCATTAAACCTCGTGTGTGGTTTTACTCTTCATATTTCGAGTACTTATTTTTTGAACTACGCAGCAATGCGTGTGTAAGTTTGCAATTCCGTTTGTTGTATTTATTTGTTTACAGATGCTTTATATAAAATGTTGCCTCAATGCTTTTGTCTTGATCAGAATAATGATATGCGAGCGCGAATGCACCTGCTTTATGCGGGCAAGATGACGAGTTGAATAAAAAGAAACCATTTGTAAATGCGAGTTTATCTACCACAAAATTTCCATTTTGAATTTTTATTCACTAATTGTGGCTAATGTGTCGATAAATAATCAGGTGAATCGGTTCAGATGAGATATTTTTTCGTTTCAATTCCGTTAAAACTACCCCGTGGTGGGTAAATTTAACATTTGTGCATAGTTACATGTTTGAAACGTTATTTCTGTAATGTTGTTAAAATATGCCCCCTTTACTGATTTCAATCAAAACCTGTATGGACAGAAGGTGAATACTTTGTTACTTTAGCGTCAAGAACATGAAATTGGTAAGACCAATTGACTCCGGGCAAATGGCTTAAGACAGGAAATCATGGCCTACAGCAAAATCCGCCAACCAAAACTCTCCGATGTGATTGAGCAGCAGCTGGAGTTTTTAATTCTTGAGGGGACACTTCGCCCCGGAGAAAAACTCCCACCGGAACGCGAGCTGGCAAAACAGTTCGACGTCTCCCGCCCCTCCTTACGCGAGGCGATCCAACGCCTTGAAGCGAAGGGGTTACTGCTTCGTCGTCAGGGCGGTGGCACTTTTGTTCAGAGCAGCCTGTGGCAGAGCTTTAGCGACCCACTGGTAGAGCTGCTCTCCGACCATCCTGAATCCCAGTTTGACCTGCTTGAGACGCGCCATGCGCTGGAAGGTATTGCAGCCTATTACGCTGCACTGCGCAGCACGGATGAAGACAAAACGCGTATCCGTGAACTCCACCATGCGATCGAGCTTGCTCAACAGTCCGGCGATCTTGACGGCGAATCTGACGCGGTACTCCAGTATCAAATTGCTGTCACCGAAGCGGCACATAATGTGGTGCTGCTCCATTTGCTAAGGTGTATGGAGCCGATGCTGGCCCAGAACGTTCGGCAAAACTTCGAATTGCTGTATGCGCGTCGCGAGATGCTGCCGCTGGTGAGCAGTCACCGTACCCGCATCTTTGAAGCAATTATCGCCGGGAAGCCTGAAGAAGCGCGTGAAGCGTCTCACCGTCACCTGGCGTTTATCGAAGAGATTCTGCTGGACAGGAGCCGTGAGGAAAGCCGTCGTGAACGCGCCTTACGCCGTCTGGAGCAACGAAAGAATTAGTGATTTTTCTGGCAGAACGTTAACCAGAAGATGTTGTAAATCAAGCGCTATCGAAAGGCGCGGCAACTAAACGCAGAACCTGTCTTATTACGCTCTCTGGTGAGAACGTAATGGGACAGGTTCCAGATAACTCAACGTATTAGATAGATAAGGAATACCCCCATGTCAGAACGTTTCCCAAATGACGTGGATCCGATCGAAACTCGCGACTGGCTACAGGCGATCGAATCGGTCATCCGTGAAGAAGGTGTTGAGCGTGCTCAGTATCTGATCGACCAACTGCTTTCAGAAGCTCGCAAAGGCGGCGTGAAAGTAGCGGCAGGTGCTGGGGCCAGCAATTATGTAAACACTATTGCCGTTGAAGATGAACCGGAATACCCGGGCAATCTGGAGCTGGAACGTCGTATTCGTTCTGCTATCCGCTGGAACGCCATCATGACCGTACTGCGCGCGTCTAAAAAGGACCTCGAGCTGGGTGGCCACATGGCATCCTTCCAGTCCTCCGCAACGGTGTATGATGTTTGCTTCAACCACTTCTTCCGTGCACGCAACGAGCAGGATGGCGGCGATCTGGTTTACTTCCAGGGCCACATCTCTCCGGGCATCTACGCTCGCGCATTCCTGGAAGGTCGTCTGACTGAAGAGCAGATGAACAACTTCCGTCAGGAAGTACATGGCAAAGGCCTGTCTTCCTACCCGCACCCGAAACTGATGCCGGAATTCTGGCAGTTCCCGACCGTATCTATGGGTCTGGGCCCAATCGGTGCAATCTACCAGGCTAAATTCCTGAAATATCTGGAACACCGTGGCCTGAAAGATACCTCTAAACAAACCGTTTACGCCTTCCTGGGCGACGGCGAAATGGACGAGCCAGAATCTAAGGGTGCTATCACCATCGCGACCCGTGAGAAACTGGACAACCTGGTCTTTGTTATCAACTGTAACCTGCAGCGTCTTGACGGTCCGGTCACCGGTAACGGCAAGATTGTTAACGAACTGGAAGGCATCTTCGCGGGCGCTGGCTGGAACGTTATCAAAGTCATGTGGGGCGGTCGTTGGGATGAGCTGCTGCGTAAAGATACCAGCGGTAAACTGATCCAACTGATGAACGAAACCGTTGACGGCGACTACCAGACCTTTAAATCCAAAGATGGCGCATACGTACGTGAGCACTTCTTCGGTAAATACCCGGAAACCGCAGCCCTGGTTGCTGACTGGACTGACGAGCAGATTTGGGCTCTGAACCGTGGTGGTCACGATCCGAAGAAAGTCTACGCTGCACTGAAGAAAGCGCAGGAAACCAAAGGCAAAGCAACTGTAATCCTGGCCCATACCATCAAAGGTTACGGCATGGGTGACACCGCCGAAGGTAAAAACATCGCTCACCAGGTTAAGAAAATGAACATGGACGGCGTGCGTTATATCCGCGACCGTTTCAACGTTCCTGTGACCGATGAGCAGGTTGAAAACCTGTCTTACATCACCTTCCCGGAAGGTTCTGAAGAGCACACTTATCTGCACGCTCAGCGTCAGAAACTGCACGGCTATCTGCCTGCTCGTCAGCCGAACTTCACCGAGAAGCTGGAACTGCCTGCTCTGGAAGACTTCGGTGCGCTGCTGGAAGAGCAGAACAAAGAAATCTCCACCACTATCGCTTTCGTTCGTGCCCTGAACGTGATGCTGAAGAACAAGTCGATCAAAGATCGTCTGGTTCCGATCATCGCTGACGAAGCGCGTACTTTCGGTATGGAAGGTCTGTTCCGTCAGATCGGTATCTACAGCCCGAACGGTCAGCAGTACACCCCGCAGGACCGTGAGCAGGTTGCTTACTATAAAGAAGACGAGAAAGGTCAGATCCTGCAGGAAGGCATCAACGAACTGGGTGCTGGCGCATCCTGGCTGGCTGCTGCGACCTCCTACAGCACCAACGATCTGCCGATGATTCCGTTCTACATCTACTACTCCATGTTCGGGTTCCAGCGAATCGGTGACCTGTGCTGGCAGGCAGGCGACCAACAGGCTCGCGGCTTCCTGGTAGGGGGAACTTCTGGTCGTACGACGCTGAACGGCGAAGGTCTGCAGCACGAAGATGGTCACAGCCATATTCAGTCTCTGACTATCCCGAACTGTATCTCTTACGATCCGTCTTACGCGTACGAAGTTGCGGTCATCATGCACGATGGTCTGGAGCGTATGTACGGTGAGAAACAAGAGAACGTTTATTACTACATCACCACGCTGAACGAAAACTACCACATGCCGGCAATGCCAGCAGGTGCCGAGGAAGGTATCCGTAAAGGTATCTACAAACTCGAAACCCTCGAAGGTAAGAAAGGTAAAGTTCAACTGCTGGGCTCCGGTTCTATCCTGCGTCACGTGCGTGAAGCAGCACAGATCCTGGCGAACGACTACGGTGTAGGTTCTGACGTTTACAGCGTAACCTCCTTCACTGAACTGGCGCGTGATGGCCAGGATTGTGAACGCTGGAACATGCTGCACCCGATGGAAACTCCGCGCGTTCCGTACATCGCTCAGGTGATGAACGACGCTCCGGCAGTGGCATCTACTGACTATATGAAACTGTTTGCCGAACAGGTTCGTACTTATGTACCGGCTGATGATTATCGCGTACTGGGTACTGACGGCTTCGGTCGCTCTGACAGCCGTGAAAACCTGCGTCACCACTTCGAAGTTGATGCTTCTTATGTGGTTGTAGCGGCCCTGGGCGAACTGGCTAAACGTGGCGAAATCGATAAGAAAGTGGTTGCTGACGCAATCATCAAATTCAACATCGATGCAGATAAAGTTAACCCGCGTCTGGCGTAAGAGGTAAAAGAATAATGGCTATCGAAATCAATGTACCGGACATCGGGGCTGATGAAGTTGAAATCACCGAGATCCTGGTCAAAGTGGGCGACAAAGTTGAAGCTGAACAGTCGCTGATCACCGTAGAAGGCGACAAAGCCTCTATGGAAGTTCCGTCTCCTCAGGCAGGTATCGTTAAAGAGATCAAAGTCTCTGTTGGCGACAAAACTGAGACCGGCAAACTGATCATGATTTTCGATTCCGCCGATGGTGCAGCAGCCGCTGCACCTGCTTCGGCAGAAGAGAAGAAAGAAGCAGCTCCGGCAGCAGCACCTGCTGCGGCAGCGGCGAAAGAAGTACACGTACCGGACATCGGCGGTGACGAAGTCGAAGTTACCGAGGTTATGGTTAAAGTGGGCGACACCGTTGCGGCTGAACAGTCTCTGATCACCGTTGAAGGCGATAAAGCGTCAATGGAAGTTCCGGCGCCGTTCGCGGGCACCGTTAAAGAGATCAAAATCAACACGGGCGATAAAGTGTCTACCGGTTCTCTGATTATGGTCTTCGAAGTTGCAGGCGCAGCGCCTGCTGCAGCACCGGCTCAGGCGGCAGCTCCAGCTGCAGCGGCGGCTCCGGCAGCTTCTGGCTCGAAAGAGGTTAACGTTCCGGATATCGGCGGTGACGAAGTTGAAGTCACTGAAGTGATGGTTAAAGTGGGCGATAAAATTGCCGCTGAGCAGTCACTGATTACCGTTGAAGGCGATAAAGCGTCGATGGAAGTTCCGGCACCGTTCGCGGGCACCGTGAAAGAAATCAAAATCAGCACCGGTGACAAAGTCAAAACCGGTTCTCTGATTATGATCTTCGAAGTTGAAGGCGCAGCACCTGCTGCCGCTCCAGCTGCCGCGGCTGCTCCAGCCTCTGCAGCTGCACCGGCTCAGGCTGCTAAACCAGCCGCAGCTCCGGCCGCGAAAGCGGAAGGTAAATCTGAGTTCGCTGAGAACGACGCTTACGTTCATGCAACGCCGCTGATTCGTCGCCTGGCGCGCGAGTTCGGTGTAAACCTGGCGAAAGTGAAAGGTTCTGGCCGTAAAGGTCGTATCCTGCGTGAAGACGTTCAGGCTTACGTGAAAGACGCTATCAAGCGTGCTGAAGCTGCTCCGGCAGCAGCAGGCGGCGGTATTCCGGGCATGCTGCCTTGGCCGAAAGTGGACTTCAGCAAGTTTGGTGAAATCGAAGAAGTGGAACTGGGCCGTATCCAGAAAATCTCTGGTGCTAACCTGAGCCGTAACTGGGTGATGATCCCGCACGTTACTCACTTCGACAAGACCGATATCACCGATCTGGAAGCGTTCCGTAAACAGCAGAACGCCGAAGCTGAAAAACGTAAACTGGATGTGAAATTCACGCCAGTGGTCTTCATCATGAAAGCCGTTGCCGCCGCTCTGGAACAGATGCCGCGCTTCAACAGCTCTCTGTCTGAAGACGGTCAGCGTCTGACCCTGAAAAAATACATCAACATCGGTGTCGCGGTAGATACGCCGAATGGTCTGGTTGTTCCGGTCTTCAAAGACGTGAACAAGAAGAGCATTACCGAGCTGTCTCGTGAACTGACCACCATCTCCAAGAAAGCGCGTGATGGCAAGCTGACCGCTGGCGAAATGCAGGGGGGTTGCTTCACCATCTCCAGCATCGGTGGCCTGGGTACGACCCACTTCGCGCCGATTGTGAACGCGCCGGAAGTGGCTATCCTCGGTGTCTCCAAGTCCTCTATGGAGCCAGTGTGGAACGGTAAAGAGTTTATGCCGCGTCTGATGATGCCGATTTCGCTCTCCTTCGACCACCGCGTAATCGACGGTGCTGATGGTGCGCGCTTTATCACCATCATCAACAACATGCTGTCTGACATTCGCCGCCTGGTGATGTAAGCGAAAAAGCCGGCCCGACGGCCGGCTTTTTTCTGGTAATCTCATGAAGTCAGTGAGGTTATTGTGCGAAAGACAAATCGGTTGCCGTTTGTTGTTTCAAAATTGTTAACAATTTTGTAAAATACGGGCGGATAGAACGACCCGGTGGACGACGGGTATAAATTAAGAGGTCATGATGAGCACTGAAATCAAAACTCAGGTCGTGGTACTTGGGGCAGGCCCTGCAGGTTACTCTGCTGCCTTCCGTTGCGCAGATTTAGGTCTGGAGACCGTCATCGTAGAACGTTACAGCACCCTCGGTGGTGTTTGTCTGAACGTCGGCTGTATCCCTTCTAAAGCGCTGCTGCACGTAGCAAAAGTTATCGAAGAAGCCAAAGCGCTGGCTGAACACGGTATCGTTTTTGGCGAGCCGAAAACCGATATCGACAAGATTCGTACCTGGAAAGAAAAAGTTATCACTCAACTGACCGGCGGTCTGGCGGGTATGGCCAAAGGCCGTAAAGTGAAAGTGGTTAACGGTCTGGGTAAATTTACCGGGGCGAACACCCTGGAAGTTGAAGGTGAAAACGGCAAAACCGTGATCAACTTTGACAACGCGATCATCGCGGCGGGTTCCCGTCCGATCGAACTGCCATTCATTCCGCATGAAGATCCGCGCGTGTGGGATTCCACCGATGCACTGGAACTGAAAACTGTTCCTAAGCGCCTGCTGGTAATGGGCGGCGGTATCATCGGTCTGGAAATGGGTACCGTGTACCATGCGCTGGGTTCAGAGATCGACGTGGTTGAAATGTTCGACCAGGTTATCCCGGCTGCCGATAAAGACGTGGTTAAAGTCTTTACCAAACGCATCAGCAAGAAATTCAACCTGATGCTGGAAACCAAAGTAACCGCCGTTGAAGCGAAAGAAGACGGTATCTACGTTTCTATGGAAGGCAAAAAAGCGCCAGCTGAAGCTCAGCGTTACGATGCAGTGCTGGTGGCTATCGGTCGTGTACCGAACGGCAAAAACCTCGACGCGGGCAAAGCTGGCGTGGAAGTTGATGACCGTGGCTTCATCCGCGTTGACAAACAGCTGCGTACCAACGTGCCGCACATCTTTGCTATCGGCGATATCGTCGGTCAGCCGATGCTGGCGCACAAAGGTGTTCACGAAGGTCACGTTGCCGCTGAAGTTATCGCCGGTAAGAAACACTACTTCGATCCGAAAGTTATCCCATCCATCGCATACACTGAACCAGAAGTTGCATGGGTTGGCCTGACTGAGAAAGAAGCGAAAGAGAAAGGCATCAGCTTTGAGACCGCCACCTTCCCGTGGGCTGCTTCTGGTCGTGCTATCGCTTCCGACTGCGCAGACGGTATGACTAAACTGATTTTCGACAAAGAATCTCACCGTGTTATCGGTGGTGCGATTGTCGGTACCAACGGCGGCGAGCTGCTGGGTGAAATCGGTCTGGCGATCGAAATGGGTTGTGATGCTGAAGACATCGCGCTGACCATCCACGCGCACCCGACTCTGCACGAGTCTGTGGGCCTGGCGGCAGAAGTGTTCGAAGGTAGCATCACCGACCTGCCAAACCCGAAAGCGAAGAAAAAGTAATCTTCCCGCTTTTGTGAAAACGCCTCTTCGGAGGCGTTTTTTTTGCCTGAAAGCTACCAGTTTTGGTAACGTTGCCGCACTGCGCCAGGGCACGTCCGGTATCAAGCTGCAAACCAGCAGCGCGCAGGGCGATCGCGCAAAATACCAGACCCGCGTCGTGTCTAATGCCAACAAAGTGAACCTGAAGTTCGAAGAAGCGAAACCGGTTCTGGAAGCGCAGCTGGCGAAATCCGTCGCTAACATCCTGTAATCTCTCGTGAGTTGGCCGGAGCCCCGGTCAACTCACTATTTGACTGGCATTCAGGGCGCTACGGGCTGCCAGTTTTTATCCAGATGATATGCGGTTAACGCCTCGGCTTTCTGCTGTGCATCAGCGCCGAGATCGGCCTGGTAGACTTTATCATCACCGTTAATCATAAAACTCATAACACCAGTGTGATCGTAGCTGACGGGCCAGGCAACCATCGCAAAGCCGCTGGTTTTATCGGGAAGGATACGGAAACGATAGCCGTGATAGCCCGTGCCAGGCTCTTGCGGACTAAAGGCCGGGCCAAGCGGGCTTGGCGCTTCGCCGGGCGAAACAGGCCAGTACAGACCATCTTTTTTCCCTTCAGAACTGACAATCTTTTGCGCGTATTTTTGGTTCATCGCAAAGTAGCTTTGCTGAGCATCTACATAGGCGTGTAATGCTTCAATAGCCGCAAGTTCGTTGCGCCCAATCTCTCGGGTCAGGATCTCTTCAGCCGCTTCCTTGATATCAAATTGCCAGCCGGAAGCGGTTTTAACAACCGGGATCGGCAGTTGCCAGTCGCTGTCCCCGACCACCAGGTGCGCGGTATTGCCGTCGATGACGGTATTATGGCGGACCTTCCAGTCGCGCAGGAAGCGATCAACCGCATCAGGATCGACGCCTTCCGGTGGCAGAAACTCGCGCCAGTTTTCCCCGAGCAGGTTGTTCATCGCGCTTTCATTCTGCTCGCTTATCGCGGTTGCCAGGGCATCGGTCGCCTGGTCTGGTGTGCTGAAGGATTGCTGTGCCATCGCGGTGGTCGAAACCATGAATAACACCATTCCACTGAGTAGTTTATTTTTCATGTCGCTTCCCTTAACGATGACGGAATTCACGGTGTTCAGCACGGTCGCCGGATAGCTGGCGAGATGGCTGGTTGCGGGCGACCTGCCTGCTTTGAGCCCCTCGCTGCTGCTGCGCCTGCCAACTGGCGGAGCGACTGTCGTTGCCGCTCAGCGCATTGGCCCGCGGCTGGCTGGTCCGTTGTTGAAGATTGCGCTGCTGCACGTTGCGTTGCTGCGCTGGTTGCGTGACCCGTTTCTCTTGTCGCTGAGTGGCGGCCTGGCGATGTTCATGTTGCTGAGTGTTTGCCCGTTTTGCCGTTTGCGGTTTGCTATCGTAACCACGGTAGTTATTACGCTGGGAAATTTGCTTTAGCTGTTGGCTGGATGCCTGACGCTGGGCGTCTTTCGTTCCCGTACGCGCCGTCTGGGGGAAGGTTTTCCCCGTTGATTTTTCCATCTGGCTCAACGCTGCCTGACGCTGGCTATCACGGTTGACCGGTCTTTGCTGGGTTGAGCTTAGGCCCGTAGCCGTGTTAGTGGAGTGGAAGCGGTTATTGAGCTGGCTATTAGGGTACGGAACCCCTTCGCGATAGGCCGGGTTGTGCTGCCAGGTACGGTTGGCATCCGTCAGACGCTGTCCACTGATTTTATTGAAGTTATCAACGTTGATATTGATGTTGTTATCACCGTTGCGGTTATAGCCGCCATGGTTATCCCAGTCATCGTTATGATGGTGATCCCAGTCATCGTCGTCATCCCAGTCAATATTGCTGAAGATGGCATAAGTTGTGGCGACGCCGAGGCTGAAGCCTAAACCGTTAACGAAGCTGTTGCCAAACTGCTCGCCGGGCGTTGGCGGTAGATAGGTTGGCGGATAGGCGGTGTTCGGCCAGGTACCGTAAACCGTATTTGGGTTATAGGTGGGAACGTAAACTACCTGCGGGTCGGCGGATTCAATTTTGATTACCGTTGGGCTTGCTGAGGCGGCGGTCGTGGCTGTTGTGGTCGTTGACTCGCTGGTAACGGTTTTAGCCGGAGCTGCTTTGGCCACGGTGGTAACAGTCTGCTGCGGTGTTGATTGCAATGCTCCGGTCTGTTGCGCCAGCGCACGCAGGCGTTGAACGGAATCCATAACCTCTTTCGGCTGCGCAAGGAATGCATCGCCCAGGCTCTGTACCCACGGCGGATTTTCACCCATCAGCGACATCAGCTGTGGAAACGCCACCAGCGATTTCACGCTGGGATCCCAGGGTTGGCTGGCAACGGCCTGAATGGCGGCATCACCCTGCATTTTGGGATTGTCTTTTGACCACTGCGCGGCCTGGATGACGTTGGCCGGGTAGGTTGAGGCCATCAAAATTTGCGACAGCAGTGAATCCGGATAGAGCGCGATAGGCGCAACCCACTGATCGATTTGTGCCGATGTGTACGTAGGGGCTGCGGTGGGCGCTGGTTGATCGGCCGAGGCAGGGGCCGCTACGGGAGCTGGAGCCGGTGCGGACGGTTGCTGTGCGACGGGGGCTGGAGCTGCTGGCTCCGTTGCGCGACTTTTAACGAACATCACGCCAGAGGCGGCAAATAGCCCGGCACTGCACAGAAGGACAAGCAGATGTGGCTTAAAGGGCAACTTCATAAAATGACTCCAACGAGACAAGCGCTGTGCCGTGAGGCGTTCTGTTGCCGCGAGTATTATTCACCCGTGTTAGATAGTTTTGACTTTTATTGGGGATTCACCCGGCAGGTCCGGAAAAAGAGTGTGAAGATTTATTACACAATTATATCTGATGGCTGAAAAATCGCTGGAATATTCAGCATGTCGCGCTTGAAAATCCACCGTTTCACATCGTTTTTAGGGAGCCTAAATTACGCCCCGCCTTGTCGCTACACCATTCTTAACGATTCAGCCAATTTTTTATGTTGCTTTTTTGTAAACGGATTAACACTTAATGAAAATCCTGTTATTGTGCCTTACGCGGTACCGGGCATTTACCCTACTAACTACTGTCTCACAGGAGCGTGAAGAGAATCGCCCATCTACAAAAGCGCCGCATTATGACAATGAGAGCGAGGAGATATCGTCGTGCTAGAAGAATACCGTAAGCACGTAGCTGAGCGTGCTGCCCAGGGGATTGTGCCAAAACCGTTAGACGCAACCCAAATGGCCGCACTTGTCGAGCTGCTGAAGACCCCGCCTGTGGGCGAAGAAGAATTCCTGTTAGACCTGTTGATCAACCGCGTTCCTCCTGGCGTAGATGAAGCCGCTTATGTTAAAGCAGGTTTTCTCGCTGCCGTCGCGAAAGGCGACACCACCTCCCCGCTGGTGACTCCAGAAAAAGCCATTGAACTGCTGGGCACCATGCAGGGTGGTTACAACATTCATCCGCTGATCGACGCGCTTGACGACGCAAAACTGGCGCCGATTGCCGCCAGAGCGCTCTCTTCAACGCTGCTGATGTTCGATAACTTCTACGATGTAGAAGAAAAAGCCAAAGCGGGCAACGAATATGCGAAGCAGGTAATGCAGTCCTGGGCCGATGCCGAATGGTTCCTGAACCGTCCTGCTCTGGCTGAAAAAATCACCGTTACCGTGTTTAAAGTGACGGGTGAAACCAACACCGATGACCTCTCTCCGGCACCGGACGCATGGTCTCGCCCGGATATCCCTCTGCACGCGCTGGCGATGCTGAAAAACGCCCGTGAAGGTATCGAACCGGACCAGCCGGGCGCGGTAGGTCCGATCAAACAGATTGAAGAACTGCAGAAAAAAGGCTACCCGCTGGCTTATGTGGGTGACGTTGTTGGTACCGGCTCTTCGCGTAAATCTGCAACCAACTCCGTACTGTGGTTCATGGGCGATGATATCCCTCATGTACCGAACAAGCGTGGCGGCGGTCTGTGTCTCGGCGGCAAAATTGCACCGATCTTCTTCAATACCATGGAAGATGCGGGCGCACTGCCAATCGAAGTGGACGTTTCGAACATGAACATGGGCGACGTGATTGACGTTTACCCGTTCAAAGGAGAAGTGCGTAACCACGAAACCGGCGAATTGCTGGCAAGCTTTGAGCTGAAAACTGATGTGCTGATCGACGAAGTGCGCGCTGGTGGCCGTATTCCGCTGATCATCGGTCGTGGCCTGACCACCAAAGCGCGCGAAGCGCTGGGACTGCCGCACAGCGACGTATTCCGTCAGGCGAAAGACGTGGCGGAAAGCAGCCGCGGCTTCTCTCTGGCGCAGAAAATGGTGGGCCGCGCCTGCGGCGTGAAAGGTATCCGTCCGGGCGCGTACTGCGAACCGAAGATGACCTCCGTGGGTTCTCAGGATACCACCGGCCCGATGACCCGTGATGAACTGAAAGACCTGGCGTGCCTGGGCTTCTCTGCTGACCTGGTGATGCAGTCCTTCTGTCACACTGCCGCGTATCCGAAGCCGGTTGACGTGACCACGCACCACACTCTGCCGGACTTCATCATGAACCGTGGCGGCGTGTCGCTGCGTCCGGGCGATGGCGTAATCCACTCCTGGCTGAACCGCATGCTGTTGCCGGATACCGTCGGCACCGGTGGTGACTCCCATACTCGTTTCCCGATTGGCATCTCCTTCCCGGCGGGTTCTGGCCTGGTGGCGTTTGCTGCTGCGACCGGCGTGATGCCGCTGGATATGCCGGAATCCGTTCTGGTGCGTTTCAAAGGCAAAATGCAGCCGGGGATTACCCTGCGCGATCTGGTACACGCCATTCCGCTGTACGCGATCAAACAGGGTCTGCTGACCGTTGAGAAGAAAGGTAAGAAAAACATCTTCTCTGGCCGCATCCTCGAAATCGAAGGTCTGCCGGATCTGAAAGTGGAGCAGGCGTTCGAACTGACCGATGCCTCCGCTGAACGTTCCGCTGCCGGTTGTACCATCAAACTGAACAAAGAGCCGATCGTTGAGTATCTGAACTCTAACATCGTTCTGCTGAAGTGGATGATCGCTGAAGGTTACGGCGATCGCCGTACGCTGGAGCGTCGTGTGCAGGGGATGGAAAAATGGCTGGCGGATCCGCAATTGCTGGAAGCCGACGCTGACGCAGAATACGCGGCGGTGATCGACATCGATCTGGCGGATATCAAAGAGCCAATCCTGTGTGCACCGAACGATCCGGACGACGCGCGTCTGCTGTCTGACGTGCAGGGCGAGAAGATCGATGAAGTCTTCATCGGCTCCTGCATGACCAACATCGGCCACTTCCGTGCGGCGGGTAAACTGCTGGATGCACACAAAGGCCAGTTGCCGACGCGTCTGTGGGTGGCTCCGCCAACCCGTATGGATGCGGCGCAGCTGACCGAAGAAGGCTACTACAGCGTGTTTGGTAAGAGCGGTGCGCGTATTGAGATCCCTGGCTGTTCGCTGTGCATGGGTAACCAGGCGCGTGTGGCTGACGGCGCAACGGTGGTTTCGACCTCTACCCGTAACTTCCCGAACCGTTTAGGTACCGGGGCGAACGTCTACCTGGCTTCTGCGGAGCTGGCGGCGGTTGCGGCGCTGATTGGCAAACTGCCGACGGCGGAAGAGTATCAGACCTATGTGGCGCAGGTTGATAAGACGGCGGTGGATACTTACCGTTATCTGAACTTCGACCAGCTGTCTCAGTATACTGAGAAAGCCGATGGTGTGATTTTCCAGACCGCGGTGTAATACGCAAACGCGATTTGTGTAAAAACGCATCAATGCCCGGAGAAGTCTGCTTCTCCGGGCATTTTTATTTCTATTCCTTATACCCGCTACGCTTTTTTTCTGCCGCGCTGCTGCGATAATTACAGCAAGGCGCAATGCGGTATTGGCGCATTGCCGGGAGCAGAGGAAGACATTATGGATTACGAATTTCTGCGCGATATTACCGGAGTGGTAAAAGTGCGTATGTCCATGGGCCACGAGGTGGTGGGGCACTGGTTTAACGAAGAAGTGAAAGAGAACCTGGCCTTACTTGATGAAGTGGAACAGGCGGCGCATGCGGTGAAGGGCAGTGAGCGCTCCTGGCAGCGAGCAGGGCATGAATACACGCTCTGGCTGGATGGTGAAGAGGTGATGGTGCGCGCCAATCAGCTGGAATTCTCCGGAGATGAAATGGAAGAGGGGATGAGCTACTACGACGAAGAGAGCTTTTCACTTTGCGGCGTAGAGGACTTTCTTCAGGTCGTGGCGGCTTATCGTGAATTTTTAAAGCAAAAATGATCTTCTTAGGGTTGTGTAATTAACTGGGAGGTTTTAAATTTAGACATCTTGTGAATTAACAAGATGTCTAAATTTTATGGATGAAAGTAAATCAGAAACAGGGATTATCAATCATGAGTTATCTAAAGATAAGTGGGTTTAAAAATAGTAAATGGGCTGTTACTGCGGTTCTTGTTTTTGTTAATTTTGTTTTCTTTGTTTTTTCGGCTTATTTGGATTCGCGGGCGTTTAATTTATATCAAGCATCCTCATTCATCATTGCATGGGGAGGGAATGCGTCTCCGTTAACCCTATCAGGTGAATACTGGAGACTTTTAAGTAGCATGTTTATGCATTTAAGTATTTTTCATTTTTTCTCTAATATGATTGCACTACTTGGGATTGGTTTTTTGTTTGAAAACATGTTTTCACGTAGAGTTTTTATTGCTGTCTATATGTTATCTGGTATCGCTGGAGGGATATTAAGTGCTGTAGTTCATCGATATGAGTTGATAGTTAGTTGTGGAGCATCAGGAGCCATTCTTGGTATTACCGGCTATTTGCTAGCTTTTGGATTGTGTAACAAGATCGAGCTTCCATTTTCTAAAATTTTCACCAATGTTATTATTGTAATATGTTTAGGATTATTTCTGCCTGTAGATAACATGGCACATTTGGGTGGTTTTGTTACTGGGTTCGTCTTAGGTGCCCTAAGTGTAGATGGGAAGACCCATTTTTTTAAAAAACCAGGCAAGGTTTCAATAATTCTGATCATGACAGTGTGTATAATTGAAGGTGCTGTGCTTGCTAAATATTCAATTCCTGAGAATATTAAGTTCGTTCGACTTTCTAGATTAGAGTTTATTGTGAAAGACATGCGAGAGGGTGCCCCAGACCAACCGATAGATTTTAGATTTTTTAACCAATGTGTTGATGCTAGTGTTGAAAGCGGAAGTATTGTTCGATCTGAACTAATCGACTGTGAAAAAATGAGGGGGTTGTTTTATAAATATGGCTTAAGAATTAAAGAGCGTATTGAAGAGGATTTGAATAATTGTATAAATATTACTGAGGATCTGCGTTCTGAAAAGATAAGTGAAACTGAAAAACATAGTATAGAAATAATTAGTAATTATTGCGTGGCCCGACAAAAACTTGTTAATATTTCTTTTAAAAATTATCCAAATTCATCTGTAGATATCAAAAAATATTTTGAAGCTGAACATCAATTTAACGAATCAGTGATCGTGAATGATAACTCTAGTAAAATATTTGAGAATATCCCTGAATTAATATTTAATGCTGTTTCTTTAGAGCGGTGCAGAACTACAATTTGTCGTCGGTGGTAATAAACAATTTTTGTCACAAGACCTGTGTTGAAAATCGGTGTCTGAATGTGAAGTTAGGGAAGGTGCGAACAAGTTCCTGATATGAGATCATCATATTCATCCGGAGCGCATCCCAGAGGGACATCATGAGCCATCAACTCACCTTCGCCGATAGTGAATTCAGCACTAAGCGCCGTCAGACCCGAAAAGAGATTTTCCTCTCCCGCATGGAGCAGATTCTGCCATGGCAGAATATGACCGCTGTCATCGAGCCGTTTTATCCCAAGGCGGGCAATGGCCGACGGCCCTATCCGCTGGAGACCATGCTGCGTATTCACTGCATGCAGCATTGGTACAACCTGAGCGACGGTGCCATGGAAGATGCCCTGTACGAAATCGCCTCCATGCGCCTGTTTGCCCGATTATCCCTGGATAGCGCCCTGCCGGATCGCACCACCATCATGAATTTCCGCCACCTGCTGGAGCAGCATCAACTGGCACGTCAATTGTTCAAGACCATCAATCGCTGGCTGGCCGAAGCAGGCGTCATGATGACCCAAGGCACTTTGGTGGATGCCACCATCATTGAGGCCCCAGCTCTACCAAGAACAAAGAGCAGCAACGCGATCCGGAGATGCATCAGACCAAGAAAGGCAATCAGTGGCACTTTGGCATGAAGGCCCACATTGGTGTCGATGCCAAGAGTGGCCTGACCCACAGCCTAGTCACCACCGCGGCCAACGAGCATGACCTCAATCAGCTGGGTAATCTGCTTCATGGAGAGGAGCAATTTGTCTCAGCCGATGCCGGCTACCAAGGAGCGCCACAGCGCGAGGAGCTGGCCGAGGTGGATGTGGACTGGCTGATCGCCGAGCGTCCCGGCAAGGTAAAAACCTTGAAGCAGCATCCGCGCAAGAACAAAACGGCCATCAACATCGAATACATGAAAGCCAGCATCCGTGCCAGGGTGGAGCACCCGTTTCGCATCATCAAGCGGCAGTTCGGCTTCGTGAAAGCCAGATACAAAGGGCTGCTGAAAAACGATAACCAACTGGCGATGTTATTCACCCTGGCCAACCTGTTTCGGGTGGACCAAATGATACGTCAGTGGGAGAGATCTCAGTAAAAACCGGAAATAACGCCAGAAATGGTGGAAAAAATAGCCTAAATAGGCTGATTCGATGTGTTTGCGGGAAAAAAATCGGCCCAGATCCGCGAAATTTTAATCAGCGAGTCAGCTTGGGAAGAAATGACCTGCTTATTCGCACCTTCCTTAGATAAAATTACTTGTATATTATGGGGGGAGTAGATTTCGCGTATCTCTCTCCAGAGCAGACCGGTGATGACATTAGGTTCCTCTTCTCTAAACTCTTTCGGTTCAGTATGGGACGTGCAGTGCTGAAGGTAGATTTCTTTCAGTAAAATCTTAGTATGAAAGATATTTTCCTTGTTCACGTCGTAGGTGAAGTCGCGAACGTGGTACTTCACTCGGTATAGCGTCGTCCCCCCTCCTGATAATCAGCATATTCCTGGCATGGCTATGGGCCAATACAGGAACGTGGGCCATCATTTCATGATTCATAAACTCATCGCGCTCGGTGATTTGCACCACGTCATCCAGCAGCCAAAATCTTCGTTTTCAAAAATGATGTGATCTTGGTGATCCAAAGTAAACAATGACAGGGAATGCCCAGTCATTGTTTCAATAGACGTTTCAGTGGATAGAGGCTATTTAACGTAAGCCAACAGGCTCAGGGAGTCACGTGCCAGCGCTTTGCATTTCTTGGCCGTTGGGATGCCTATACCGCTGAGGTCGCGGTAGCTGTCTTCACCCAACGCTTTCATATTGAAGGTGTCGTAATTACTCAAGTCCCACTGGTTTTGCTGGGCAAAAAAGACCAGTGCGCGACGAATCTGCCCATTTGGCAAATTCTGGTATCCACAGTCATTTTTCAGAAAAACAAAAACTGCCGTTAAATCGGCCATATCTTCGGCTTCGGACTCACTAAGCGCGTAGCTGTTTGCGCATACGGCCATCAGGCTGCCGAACAAAACGGTTCTGAAAAACGTCTTCATTGCTTCTACCACTGCATCACGGAATTTAAACGTTAGCACACTGCGAGCGAAGCGACGACCTTTATTATTAGCCGTTTACTTGACCTTCCCGTAAGGGGAAGGCTTATGCTTAAAAGATAGCCTGCTTAAGCTGCTGAATATAAGGAAGTGATTATGCAACGTCGTGACTTTTTAAAGTACTCCGTGGCGCTGGGCGTCGCGTCAGCGTTACCTCTGTGGAGCCGGAGCGTATTTGCTGCAGACCGTCCCGCATTACCCATTCCAGACCTGTTAACCGCAGATGCCTCTAACCGTATGCAGCTGATCGTGCAAGCCGGACAGTCGAGTTTTGCCGGTAAAACAGCCACGACCTGGGGATATAACGGCAGTTTGCTCGGGCCGGCGGTCAAGCTGAGTAAAGGGCAATCGGTGACGGTGGATATCCATAACCAGCTTGCCGAAGAGACGACGTTGCACTGGCACGGGCTGGAAATCCCCGGTGAAGTCGACGGTGGCCCGCAAGGTATTATTCCGGCGGGTGGGAAACGTTCTGTGACCTTCACACCGGATCAGCGCGCGGCAACCTGCTGGTTCCACCCGCATCAGCATGGGAAGACTGGTCATCAGGTGGCGATGGGCCTGGCCGGGCTGGTGCTGATTGAAGATGAAGAGATTCGCAAGCTGCTGCTGCCTAAGCAGTGGGGCATTGATGATGTGCCGGTGATTATTCAGGATAAACAGTTCTCTGCTGATGGTCAGGTTAACTATCAACTGGACATCATGACCGCTGCCGTCGGTTGGTTTGGCGATACGCTGCTGACCAATGGGGCGATTTATCCTCAGCATGCTGCACCGCGCGGTTGGTTGCGCCTGCGTCTGCTAAATGGTTGTAACGCACGCTCACTGAATATCGCGGCCAGCGACAATCGTCCTTTGTACGTTATTGCCAGCGACGGCGGACTGTTGGCAGAGCCAGTAAAAGTAACCGAACTTCCCATGCTGATGGGCGAACGATTTGAAGTGCTGGTGGACGTGAGCGATGGTAAAGCGTTTGATCTGGTCACTCTGCCTGTGGGTCAGATGGGCATGGCGATTGCGCCATTTGATAAGCCGCATCCGGTGATGCACGTTCAGCCACTGCTGATTACCGCTTCCGGCACGCTGCCGGATACGCTGACATCCATGCCGGCGCTGCCATCGCTTGAGGGGCTGACGGTGCGCAAACTGCAATTATCGATGGACCCAATGCTCGACATGATGGGCATGCAAATGTTGATGAAGAAGTACGGCGCTCAGGCTATGGCGGGTATGGATCATGGCAAGATGATGGGCCATATGAATAATGACAATATGGGCCACGGGAACATGAAGCATGGCAATATGAACCACGGTGAGATGGGGAATATGCAGCATGGTGACATGGGCAACATGAAGCATGGAACATTCGATTTCCATAATGCCAACCGGATTAATGGTCAGGCGTTTGATATGAATAAACCGATGTTTGCCGCGGCGAAAGGTCAACACGAACGCTGGGTGATTTCCGGTCAGGGCGACATGATGCTGCATCCGTTCCACATTCACGGCACGCAGTTTCGTATTCTGTCTGAAAATGGCAAAGCGCCTGCTGCGCACCGCGCGGGATGGAAAGATACGGTGCGGGTTGAGGGCGGCGTGAGCGAGGTGCTGGTGAAATTTGACCACGACGCGCCAAAGGAACATGCCTATATGGCGCACTGCCATTTGTTAGAGCATGAGGATACCGGGATGATGCTCGGTTTTACCGTATAAACAGCGGCGGATAGCGGTGGCGCTATCCGCTAAATGTTTATTTCAAAAACGGATTATTACCCTTATCGTCGAGTAAAAGCATTCATATACTGATGAGGTTAATCACTCATCACGAGGTATTCATGACCCTTTTGCGTAAAGTACTGACGGCATCTTTTATTATGCTTCTGGCGGTTTCGGCACAGGCTGCGATGAAGATGGAACGCCAACAGATTTCAAAACTGAATTTAAGTCTCGAAATTCCGCAGACGCTCACGCCGATGCCGGACGAAATGGCAAAAATCAAATACCCTTCTGAAAACCGTCCACAGGTGATTTACGGTGACGAACGCGGTAAAGCGTCTCTAGGTATTACCGCCGGGCGCAACGCGTTGCCTGCCGCTCAGTTGGATATGGCAAAGGATGCGACACTGAAGATGCTGACCAACTTCAAGCCGCAGGCGGAACCTGTCACGGTTGATGGGCATAAAGCGTGGCTGATTACTTTCCGTTCTCAAGCGCCGGATACTGAAATTCTCAATATGCTGCTGATTACCTCGCAAAACGAGAAAGCGGTGCAGGTCTCCTTCAATATGACCAAAGATCTGGTGGCTCAGTATCAGGAAGCCGCAAAAGCGTCGTTACTGTCACTGAAGTTTGAATAAAAAAACGCCCGCTGATTAGCGGGCGTTTTCCATTTTACTTCGCGTCGTCCGGCAACGCATATGCCACAATATAATCGCCCATCTTGGTGCCAAATGAGCCGTGGCCCCCGGCGGATATCACCACATATTGCTTACCGTTAACTTCATACGTCATCGGCGTTGCCTGGCCGCCTGCCGGAAGCCGACCCTGCCACAGTTTTTCACCGTTGCTCATGTTGTATGCGCGCAGATAGTTATCGGCAGTCGCGGCTATAAACAGCACGTTACCCGCGGTGGAGATAGGTCCACCCAGCATCGGCATCCCCATATTGAACGGCACCGGAACCGGCATTGGGAATGGCATGCTGTCCTGTGGCGTGCCAATGCGTTTTTTCCACACCACTTGATTGGTTTTCAGATCTACGGCGGAAATGTAGCCCCATGCTGGCTGTTTACACGGCAGACCAAATGGTGAAAGGAATGGATTAAGCGTTACGCCGAATGGTACGCCGTACTGCGGCTGAATCCCGGACTCTGTGCCAGTACCTTTGGCATCTTTCGGCGGCTCCATCGGGTTGCCGGGACCGCGTGGGATCAGCTTAGAAACGAACGGCAGCGCCATCGGGTTGGCAATGGCTACCTGACGGTTGGGATCAACGGAAATGCCGCCCCATTCGAACATGCCGAGGTTACCCGGGAACACCAGAGTGCCTTGCTCTGAAGGCGGGGTAAAAATGCCTTCATAGCGCAGCTGGTGGAACATTACGCGGCACACCAACTGGTCAAATATGGTTGCGCCCCACATATCCGCACCACTGAGATCTTTTTGCGGACGGAAACTGAGATCGGAGAACGGCTGGGTTTTGCTGACATAATCACCTTTGGCTGCACCTTGCGGCACCGGTTTTTCCGGGGCAGGCACCACCAGTTCACCATTACGGCGGGTCGAGCACAAAGATATTACCGGTTTTTGCCGGGGCATAAATGACCGGAATTTTCTCTCCATTGACGTTGATATCCGCCAGGGTTGGCTGCGCCGGTAAGTCCATATCCCACAGATCGTGGTGAACGGTCTGATAGCTCCAGGCCAATTTCCCGGTCGTGGCATTTAACGCCAGAATGGCGCTGGCGTAACGTTCCTGTTCCGGTGTGCGGTTACCGCCCCAGATATCCGGCGTGGTAACGCCCATGGGCAGATACACCAGATCCAGCTTCGCGTCGTAGGCCGCGGGTGCCCAGGAGTTGGGTGAGTTAAAGGTGAAGGTATGTTCATCTGACGGGATGAAATTAGGATCCTTGGCACCGGGATCAAATGCCCACAGAAGCTTGCCGTTATTGACGTCAAAACCACGTATCACCCCGGATGTTTCGCGGGTTGAGTAGTTATCGGTTACCGACCCGGCAATAACGATAGTTTTATCGGTGATTATCGGGGGAGACGTCGGTTCGTACAGGCCCGGTGAGGTATCCGGCATATTGGTCTGCAGATTCAAAATACCTTTATTGGCGAAGGTTTCGCACAGCTTGCCGGACTCGGCATTCAAGGCAAACAGTCGACCATCATTGACCGGCAAAAGGATGCGGCGCGGACAGTCGGCCATCACCTCTGCAGAAGCTGTATCCGGTCTGGCTTCATGATAAGAAACGCCGCGACAGGTTACGTGCTGGAAGCTGGTATTGGTGTTGAGTTGGGGATCGAAATGCCACTTCTCTTTCCCGCTGGCCGCATCCAGGGCGAACAGCCGCTGATGGGCGGTACACAGATAAAGAGTATCCCCCACTTTTATTGGCGTGACTTCATTGGTGATTTCACCGGGATCGTTGGGTTGTTTTAAATCCCCGGTACGAAATACCCAGGCTTCTTTCAACTGATGAACGTTGTCAGCGTTAATTTGTTTTAACGGTGAGTAGCGTTGACCTTCCTGATTGCGACCGTAAGCCGGCCAATCCTCGTCGGCAACCGCTGAGATTGCATCGGCCTGAGAGGTATCTGCACTCAGCGTGCCGTGAACCTCTTGTGGATCGTTGAAGCCAGCCCAGGTCAGGATACCGCCGCTAATCAGCAGGGCCACCACCAGCGCCGCTACTGCGCCACTGGAAGGGATAATCAGGCGATGCCAGACGAAAGGCAGGATAAGCCAGATACCAAAGAAGACCAGGATGTCGCTACGCGGCGTCAGCGCCCAGAAATCAAAGCCGACTTCCCAGACGCCCCAAATCATGGTGGCGAGAAGCAGGGCGGCATACAGCCAAAGGGCGGAACGGTTACTGTGCCACAGCAGGAGAGCCACACCGAGCATGGCAAGGCCCGCGATCGGGTAATACCAGGAGCCACCGATGGCGACCAGCCAGCCTCCACCAATCAGGAGATATAGTCCACAAAGTGCCGCAAACAGGGCGCTCAGGGTCACGATAAGCCGTTGAGAACGTACGTTGTTATTTGCCATAAAAAATACCATCACAGGTGTTATTTCTTTAATAGCAGTTAATTATAGGAGCTAAAACGCGTGATAAACGTCACATTATGAACTTTATCAACAGATGCCGCGTATGAATGCTTTTGCTGGTATACTGCGTGCCTTGCGCTTAGATGCTGGCTTATTAAAAGTTAGCATTGAGTGATTTGTTTTTAAATCATATGGTTAGAGATATGAAACATACTGTTGAAGTCATGATCCCGGAAGCGGAGATCAAAGCGCGTATTGCTGAACTGGGACGTCAGATTAACGAACGTTACAAGGACAGCGGCAGCGATATGGTGCTGGTTGGTCTGTTACGCGGCTCATTTATGTTTATGGCCGACCTGTGCCGTGAAGTGCATGTCTCCCACGAAGTCGATTTCATGACTGCTTCCAGCTATGGCAGCGGAATGTCCACCACGCGCGATGTTAAAATCCTGAAAGACCTGGATGAAGACATTCGTGGCAAGGACGTGCTGATTGTCGAAGACATCATCGACTCCGGTAACACGTTGTCCAAAGTGCGTGAGATTCTGAGCCTGCGCGAGCCGAAATCCCTGGCTATTTGTACGCTGCTGGACAAACCTACCCGTCGCGAAGTGGATGTTCCGGTTGAGTTTATCGGATTCTCTATCCCAGATGAGTTTGTTGTCGGCTACGGCATTGACTATGCCCAGCGTTATCGCCATTTGCCGTACGTTGGTAAAGTGGTACTGCTGGACGAGTAATGTCGGGAGCGCCTGATGGCGCTTTGCTTATTCGGCCTGCACGATACTTCCCCGCAGGCCGAAAAGCGACTTAAGCGTCGCTGCCGCTTGTTGGTATCTGCTTGTGATTGGTATGTTTCTGGCTGAGGTTAGACAGCCCCTGGCGATAGCGCTGCTCCAGCGTCTCGCGACTGGTGGCGGTGACGTCCAGATCGCGCAGCAGGCCATCATGAATACCGTAAGCCCAGCCGTGAATGGTAACTTTCTGACCGCGCTTCCAGGCTGAACGCATGATGGTTGAGTGGCCCAAGTTGTAGACCTGCTCCATTACATTCAGTTCGCACAGGGTGTCAATGCGACGTTCCTGCGGCATTTCGCCCAGCAGTGAACTGTGTTTAAACCAGATATCGCGAATATGCAGTAACCAGTTATCAATCAGCCCCTGTTCTTTATTTTCAATAGCTGCCTGTACGCCACCACATCCATAGTGGCCGCAAATAATAATATGTTCCACTTCCAGCACATCCACCGCATACTGAACTACTGAGAGACAGTTCAGGTCGGTGTGAATAACCAGATTGGCAACATTACGGTGAACAAATAATTCACCCGGCTCAAGACCGGTTAAACGTTCTGCGGGAACGCGACTGTCGGAACATCCAATCCATAAAAAGCGCGGATTTTGTGCGTGAGTCAGCGTTTCAAAAAATCCGGGATCCTCTTCTACCAGCATCTTTGACCATAGCGCGTTGTTGCTGATGAGTGTATCTATGTCTTTCATGGAGGCTGTAACCAATTGAATTGCGTTGCGCTAATATAGGTTAACTCCTGATTTATTAAAACCAAATATCAAGCATTAGAATGTAAGGTAAGTAAAAAACCATGACCATTGCTCTGGAACTTCAACAACTTAAAAAAACCTATCCCGGTGGCGTTCAGGCGTTACGCGGAATAGATTTGCAAGTCGAAGCGGGGGATTTTTATGCGCTTTTGGGACCGAATGGCGCAGGCAAGTCCACCACCATCGGGATAATCAGCTCGCTGGTGAATAAAACCTCTGGGCGGGTGAGCGTCTTCGGATACGATCTTGAAAAAGATACCGTTAATGCGAAACGCCAGCTTGGTCTGGTACCGCAGGAGTTTAACTTTAACCCGTTTGAAACCGTGCAGCAGATCGTAGTCAACCAGGCGGGTTATTACGGCGTTGAGTATAAAGAGGCGGTCAAACGCAGCGAACTATATTTAAAGCAGCTCGATTTATGGGAAAAACGTAACGAGCGCGCACGCATGCTCTCCGGCGGGATGAAACGCCGTCTGATGATTGCCCGCGCACTAATGCACGAGCCTAAATTACTCATCCTTGATGAACCGACGGCGGGGGTCGACATTGAGCTGCGTCGTTCAATGTGGGGTTTTTTAAAGGATTTAAACGACAAAGGCACCACGATTATTCTGACCACTCACTATCTCGAAGAAGCGGAAATGCTGTGTCGCAACATCGGCATTATTCAGCACGGCGAGCTGGTGGAAAACACCTCGATGAAGAGCCTGCTCTCTAAGCTGAAATCCGAGACCTTTATTCTCGATCTGGCGCCGAAAAGCCCGCTGCCAAAACTGGAGGGCTATCAATACCGGCTGGTGGATACCTCCACGCTGGAAGTGGAAGTACTGCGTGAACAGGGGGTCAACAGCGTGTTCTCACAGCTGAGCGCCCAGGGCATTCAGGTATTGAGTATGCGAAACAAAGCGAACCGACTGGAAGAACTGTTTGTTTCTCTGGTGCATGAAAAACAAGGAGATCGCGCATGATGCAGCTTTATTGGGTTGCGCTGAAAAGCATCTGGGCGAAAGAGATCCACCGCTTTATGCGTATCTGGGTCCAGACTCTGGTTCCTCCCGTCATTACTATGACGCTCTATTTTATTATCTTTGGTAACCTGATCGGCTCGCGAATCGGCGAAATGCATGGTTTTAGCTACATGCAGTTTATCGTGCCAGGGCTGATTATGATGGCGGTAATTACCAACTCGTACGCTAACGTGGCATCGTCATTCTTCAGCGCCAAGTTTCAACGCAACATTGAAGAGTTACTGGTCGCTCCGGTACCGACGCACGTGATCATCGCCGGCTTTGTTGGCGGCGGCGTGGCGCGTGGCCTGTGCGTAGGGATCCTGGTAACAGCGATTTCGCTGTTCTTTGTGCCGTTCCAGGTGCATTCCTGGGTCTTTGTGGCGCTTACGCTGGTGTTAACAGCGGTGCTGTTTTCGCTGGCCGGTCTGTTGAACGCGGTTTTCGCTAAAACCTTTGACGATATCAGCCTGATCCCAACCTTCGTGCTGACTCCGCTGACCTATCTGGGCGGCGTTTTCTATTCGTTAACGTTGCTGCCGCCGTTCTGGCAGGGACTGTCGCATCTGAACCCGATTGTCTACATGATTAGCGGTTTCCGTTACGGCTTCCTGGGGATCCACGATGTTCCGCTGGTCACCACCTTTGGCGTGCTGGTGGTGTTTATCGCGGCGTTTTATTTGCTGTGCTGGTACCTGATTCAGCGCGGACGCGGCCTGCGCAGCTAAGTCTTTCTTCCTCTCCTTACCCGGGAGAGGAAGACTTTTGATGCTTATCACCATTACGGATTTATCACCCTGATAAACTACTTGCCTGCTAAGGAGGTAGGCAATGCTAGGTTGGGTAATTACCTGTCATGATGATAAGGCACAGGATATGCTGCATCGTCTGGAGAAAAAGTACGGCCCGTTGGTTCAATGCCAGGCGGTGAGTTTTTGGCGTGGTCTTAGCTCGAATATGCTAAGCCGCATGATGTGCCATGCCCTGCATGCTACAGACTCTGGCGAGGGTGTGATATTCCTGACGGATATGGCCGGGGCCGCGCCTTACCGAGTGGCTTCGTTAATGAGCCATAAACATCCCCAGTGTGAAGTGATTTCAGGTATCAGTTATCCATTGCTTGAGCGAATGCTATCGTCGCGGGAATCGATGAGCAGTTCTGCGTTTCGTGATAGCATCGTTGCGCTTGGCGGGCCCGAAGTCTCTAGCCTCTGGCATCAACAACAGAAAAATCCCCCCTTCGTGTTGAAGCATGATTTGTATGAGTATTAATCATTGGTATTGATGGCGCTTTTGCTACAATAGCCGGGGTTTCTCGCCTCGGTTATCTCATATGGTGATGCGCGTTCTGCTTGTTTTATTGCTCCTGTTTTCTGGCAGCATAGCTGCGGCTTTGCCTGCTCGCTACATGCAAACCACCGAAGCGGCCGCCGTGTGGGCGCAGATTGGCAACAAGATGGTGACGGTAGGGAATATTCGCGCCGGGCAGATCCTCGCCGTTGAGCCAATTGCGGCAGATTATTACGAATTTACCTTTGGTTTTGGTACCGGGTTTATTGATAAAGGGCATCTGGAGCCTGTGCAGGGGCGGCAGAAAGTCGACGATGGTCTGGGCGATCTCAATAAACCCCTCAGCAACCAAAGCCTGATCACCTGGAAAGATACGCCGGTTTATAACGCTCCGGATGTTGGTAGCGCCCCGTTTGGCGTGCTGGCGGATAATCTGCGTTATCCGGTTATCAGCAAGCTTAAAGACCGTCTCAACCAAACCTGGTACCAGATCCGTATTGGCGGCAGACTGGCCTATATCAGCGCTCTGGATGCGCAGGAAGACAACGGTATCCCGGTGTTAACCTATCACCATATTCTGCGCGATGAAGAGAATACCCGTTTTCGTCACACCTCCACGACAACCTCCGTACGCGCCTTCAGCAACCAGATGGCCTGGCTACAGGACCGCGGCTACACCACGTTGACGATGTACCAACTGGAAGGCTATGTTCGCAACAATATGAATCTCCCGGCGCGGGCAGTGGTGCTGACTTTTGATGATGGTCTGAAGTCGGTGAGTCGTTATGCTTACCCGATTCTGAAGCAGCACGGCATGAAGGCAACGGCGTTTATTATCTCCTCACGTATCAAGCGCCACCCGCAGAAGTGGGATCCGAAATCACTGCAGTTTATGAGCATCGCGGAACTGAATGAGATCAGGGACGTGTTCGACTTCCAGTCGCATACCCATTTTTTACATCGGGTTGATGCGAATCACCGGCCAATCCTGATGAGTCGCAGCTATCACAATATTCTGTTTGATTTTGCCCGTTCGCGTCGGGCGTTGTCCCAGTTTAACCCTCACGTTCTTTATCTTTCGTACCCGTTTGGCGGCTATAACGCCACCGCAGTAAAAGCGGCAGGCGACGCGGGATTCCACATGGCGGTCACCACGGTGAGAGGGAAGGTTAAACCGGGGGATAATCCGTTCTTATTGAAAAGACTTTATATTTTAAGAACGGATTCGCTGGAGACGATGTCGCGGCTGATAAGTAATCAGCCGCAGGGGTAAGGGCTGTCAGGCAACCTGTACCGGAATGGCTTTCGCGGTACGCTTCATTTCGTTGTCGCCTTCAAAGTAGGCCACTTTCGGACGCCAGGTGCGGGCTTCTTCATCAGACATGGTGACGAAGCTGGCGATAATCACAATGTCGCCGACTTCAGCACAGTGCGCCGCTGCGCCGTTCACCGAGATGATTCTGGAGCCGCGTTCAGCCGCAATCGCATAGGTTGAGAAACGTTTACCGTTGGTCACGTTCCAGATATCAATAGCTTCGTTTTCCAGAATACCAGAGGCATCGAGAAAATCCTGGTCGATGGCGCAGGAGCCTTCGTAGTGCAGGTCCGCCTGCGTGACTTTGACGCGGTGGAGCTTGCCTTGCAGCATGGTGCGAATCATAACTTCTATACCCTGTCGTTTACCTTGGCTAAGCAGGCGCTACTGGCCTGCTTTGAGAAATTCTCAGGCAGTATTGCCTGATTTTTAACCCCTGTCTACTGGGCTAATGTAACGCTTTGATTATCGATCAGACGTGCCTGACCCAGCCAGGCGGCGGCCAGAATCACCGCGCGTTTACTGGTTTCCGTCAGCTCCAGCAGCGTGTCGGCATCACGAATCTGAATATCGTCGGCACGGAAGCCTTTTTCATTCAGTTCCTGCTCGGCAATGGCAATAATCTCTTCCTGGTCACGATGGCCAGCAAGCAGCTTTTCAGCGATGCCGTTCATCACTTTGTGCAGACCCGGCGCAATTTTTCGCTGCTCTGTGGTCAGATAACCGTTACGTGAGCTAAGCGCCAGACCGTCTTTGGCGCGAATAATCGGCACGCCAACGATCTCAATGTCATAACCCAGATCCGCCACCATTTTGCGGATCAGTGCGAGCTGCTGGAAATCTTTCTCGCCAAAGCAGGCTATATCTGGCTGGATCAGGTTAAACAGCTTGCTGACGATAGTGGAAACGCCACGGAAATGGCCTGGACGGCTGGCGCCTTCCAGCATGGTGGAGAGACCGGGAACTTCAACGAACGTCTGGCCTTCCAGACCCTGCGGGTAGATTTCCTCAACGGCTGGCGCAAAAACGTAATCGACTTTACGCTTGTTCAGCTTTTCACAATCTTCCTGCAGCGTGCGTGGATAGCGCACCAGATCGTCCGGTCGGTCAAACTGCATCGGATTGACGAAAATGCTGACGATCACCACATCAGCCCGCGCTTTTGCCTCATCGACCAGCTTCATATGGCCGTCGTGCAGGTTGCCCATGGTGGGAACCAGAGCGACGCGTTTGCCTTCCTGACGCAGACGACGAATATGCTGGCGCAGCAGCGGCAGGGTTTCAATGATTAACACGACAAGACTCCTTGAGTTGCCTGAGGAACCGTAGGCCGGATAAGGCGTTTACGCCGCCATCCGGCAACATGCAGCGAACCGCCTGATGGCGCTACGCTTTTCAGGCCGATATATGGCCTGAAAAATTAGTGGAAACTGTGTTCTTCGCCCGGATAAACGCCGGACTCCACTTCAGCCATATACTGCCGCACTGCGGCGCGCATGTCGCCTGCTTCATTGAGGAAATTCTTCGCAAATTTCGGGATGTGGCCACCGGTAATACCAAAGGCATCGTGCATGACGAGGATTTGTCCATCGGTGACGTTACCAGCGCCGATACCGATAACCGGAATCGACAGCGCTTCGGTGACGCGCTTCGCCAACTCAACCGGCACGCACTCCAGCACCAGCAACTGAGCGCCAGCGGCTTCTAAGGCCAGCGCGTCATCCAGCAATACCTGCCCGGCGTCGCCGCGGCCCTGAATTTTATAGCCGCCGAAAATATTCACCGACTGCGGTGTTAATCCCAGATGACCGCAAACCGGTACGGCGCGTTCGGTGAGCATTTTTACCGTATCCACCAGCCAGGCGCCGCCTTCAATTTTGACCATATTAGCGCCCGCCCGCATCACCACCGCGGCGTTTTCAAATGCTTGTTCCGGCGTGGCGTAAGCCATAAATGGCAGGTCGGAGAGTAGCAGACAGTTGGGGGCGCCACGACGTACGGCACGAGTGTGGTAAGCAATATCTTCAACGGTGACCGGTAAGGTGGAGTCATGCCCCTGAATCGTCATGCCCAGCGAGTCGCCAACCAGCATCACATTAATGCCTTCGTCGGCAAATAACTTAGCAAAGCTGTAGTCGTAGGCGGTAATGGTCGCGAAGCGTTTTTTCTCTTGCTTGCATTTCTGCAGCAGTGAAATGGTGGTGGGTTTCATAACATTTCCTGATGATGAAAGTCATATTTATCGGCATTCTAACAGTCACATTCAGGGGGGCAATTGTTTTAAGCAACCGTTTGGCACTAAAGTAGTAAACGCGGAAGGGGAGGGGATACTTTACCAGTGTGCAGGTTTTGCGGCACCAAGATGGGTGAGGTGCTGATGCAGGCTGATACCCTCCGGGAAGATAAGCTCAGGTGCGATTTCAGCGAGCGGCCACAGCATAAAACCACGGTTTTTCATGTCGTAGTGCGGCACGGTCAGACGTTCGGTGTTAATCACTTCATCGCCAAACAGCATAATATCGAGGTCCAGAGTGCGCGGCCCCCAGCGTTCGGCTTTACGTACGCGTCCCTGTTGCAGCTCAATGCGTTGGGTATGATTAAGCAATTCTTCGGGAGCGAGAGTGGTTTCCAGCGCCACGGCGGCGTTCAGGTAATCTGGCTGATCCTGTGGGCCTAATGGCGGTGTGCGGTAAAAGGAGGAAACAGCGACGATACGGCTGTCGGGAATGTCGCCAATCGCTTTTACGGCAGCATTAACCTGCTCCAGAGGAGAGGCCAGATTACTGCCGAGAGCGATATAGGCGATGGTCACGCGGAACCTTCACGGCGCGGGGCGCGTTTACGCGGGCGACGATGACGACGGCGTTCCGGTTCTTCGTCGAGTTCGTTGAGCATGCCTTTTTGTTCCGGCGGTGCTGAAACCTGGAATTCTCCCCACCACTGCGCCAGACGCTGCAGCTCAGCGTTGTTTTCCACTTCGGCACGCAGGGCCAGCAGATCGTAAGCGGCGCGGAACTTCGGATGCTCCATCAGCTTCCAGGCGCGTTTGCCCTGGCGACGAGACATGCGTAGCTGCAACTGCCAGATATCACGGGTCAGCGAGGTCAGACGTTTCGGGATCGCCAGCGAGCGGCAGGCTTCATCCAGTACGTCGTTCATCGCCAGTGCGAAGGCATCGTAGTAAGCCAGACCGCTTTCCTGGGCAATTTTCTGCGCAGCTTCCAGTAACGGATACCAGAACATGGCGGCGAACAAGAACGCCGGGTTAACGCGCATATCATTGTGGATGCGGTTATCGGTATTCTTCAGCACCTGAGCGATGATGCGTTCCATTGGGCTGTCACCGTCTTCGGTGAAATAGCGCGTAATGGTGGGGAACAGCGGCTGGAACAGGCTGTACTCACGCAGTTTTTTATAGGTTTCATACCCATAGCCCGCCTGTAACAGTTTGAGTGCTTCTTCAAACAGGCGTGCGGGGGGAATATCGTTAAGCAGTGTTGCCAGACGCGGGATTGGCTCAGCGGTTTCCGGGCTGATACGCATGTCGAGCTTGGCGGCAAAGCGCACGGCCCGCAGCATACGTACAGGGTCTTCGCGGTAGCGCGTTTCCGGATTACCGATCAGGCGAACGATGCCCTCTTCGAGATCCTGCATGCCACCAACGTAATCACGCACGGTGAAATCGGCCACGCTGTAATACAGGCTGTTAATCGTGAAGTCGCGACGCTGGGCATCTTCTTCGATGGAGCCGAAGATGTTGTCGCGCAGCAGCATACCGTTTTGTCCGCGCTGTGAGGTTGTGCGATCGGACTCGCTGCCTTCATGATGACCACGGAAAGTTGCCACTTCGATAATTTCCGGGCCAAACATGACATGGGCCAGACGGAAACGGCGACCAACCAGACGACAGTTACGAAACAGTTTTCGCACCTGATCTGGCGTGGCGTTAGTCGTGACATCAAAATCTTTCGGCTTTTTGCCCAGCAAAAGATCGCGTACGCCTCCGCCAACCAGCCATGCCTCGTATCCGGCCTTATTGAGCCTGTACATTACCTTCAGGGCATTTTCACTGATATCTTTGCGGGAGATAGAGTGCTGCTCACGCGGGATTACCGTCATATGTGGACGGGCGACGGCGAGCTCGGCCTCGCGCTCCTCGCGGCTTAGCACCTTGCGGCAAAAATTAGCGACTCGGGTAAAAATAGTGCACCTCGGTAGTGTCAAACTTCAATCAGAACAAGTGTTGCTGTGTAAAAATAGCGGCTAATCATAGCTCAGCATGATGCATTTGAGAATGGCGGATTTACGATCGCCGATTCTGGCACCGCTGTCAGACTCCAGTTTTCAATGGCAAACGTGAGAATCTGATCCACGCGCATCTCCTCCCACGGGATATCGGAGTGCTGGCCGAGAAAGCGCAGCGCAGCAACAATCACCGGGCGTGGATCGCCTTGCGGCAGTGCAGGTGCATGATTTTGTTTTGAAAGTTTAGCGCCTTGTTCGTTGAGCGCCAGCGGCAGATGAATATAGTCCGGCGCTTGCCAGCCGAACTGTTGATACAACGAAATTTGCCGTACCGTCGGTTCGATAAGATCGGCACCGCGCACAATTTCCGTCACGCCCTGGAAGTGGTCGTCTACCACCACCGCGAGGTTATAGGCAAACAGCCCGTCGCGACGGTGAATAATAAAATCTTCCTTTGCAAGCCGCGGATCAGCCTGAATCACACCGCGCAGTTGGTCCGTAAACTGCATCACCGGATGGCGTTGCTTAATGCGGACCGCCGCCTGTTCAGGCCCGTGGCGTAGCTCACGGCAATGACCGTCGTAAATTCCGCCGACGCTTTGTATACGCGCGCGTGTACAGGTGCAGTAATAGCTCAGATCCTGCTGATGCAGCCAGGCCAGCGCCTCGCGGTAGGCGTCATGACGCTGGGATTGCCATAAAATATCGCCATCCCAGTGCAGTCCGTAATGTTCCAGCTGACGCAGAATCGTGTCTGCAGCACCGGGAACTTCACGAGGGGGGTCAATATCTTCAATGCGTACCCGCCAGATTCCGCGACGAGCACGGGCCTGCAGGTAACTCCCGAGGGCGGCAATCAGTGAACCAAAATGGAGTTCGCCAGAGGGGGAAGGGGCGAAGCGGCCAATATAATGTGAATCGCTCATTTTGCGGGCTAACAAATAATAAGGCGGGAGAAGCTCCCGCCTGAAGTAAACGTGGTAAAAATGACCGGAATTAACCTGCCATTTGTTTTTCGCGGATTTCTGCCAGCGTTTTACAGTCGATGCACAGATCGGCTGTCGGACGCGCTTCCAGACGGCGAATACCAATTTCTACGCCGCATGATTCGCAGTAGCCGAAATCTTCGTCTTCTACTTTCTTCAGCGTCTTCTCGATCTTTTTGATCAGTTTGCGCTCACGATCACGGTTACGCAGCTCAAGGCTGAATTCTTCTTCCTGTGCGGCGCGGTCCACCGGATCAGGGAAGTTAGCCGCTTCGTCTTGCATATGAGATACGGTGCGATCAACTTCATCCCTAAGTTGATTACGCCATGCCTCAAGAATACGCCTGAAGTGCGACAGCTGGGCTTCGTTCATATACTCTTCGCCCGGTTTCTCCTGGTACGGCTCCACCCCAGCGATGGCGAGAATACTCAGGGACGATGTTTTACGGTTTTGCCCTTCTTGCATGTTGCTTCTCCTTAACACGCACTATCGATCCCCATGTTCGGGGGAAAAATCAGGTCGCTATAAATAGCAGATGCTTTTCCGGATAGCAATTATCTAAACGTAACACTTGACAACCCTGTGAGGAAAAGCGTATTTGCCCACGCGCCCAGAATACTAATTAACCGAATATTTACACCATTACAAGGTAATGGGCAACGGCTCTTTAAGAGTCATACCATGGGCAGAAAGTTCCGCTTTATAAACCAGAATTTCTACCCCCTTAAGCTGTGCTTCAACTAATAATTGCGCATATTTTGCATCGATATGGCGCGCGGGTGAAAACCGTGTAATGGCTGAATGCAACACCGCGAAAAATATCACCGCGCGCTTGCCTTCGGCCGCTACGCTCATCAATTCCCGAAGATGTTTCTGACCTCGTTCAGTGATGGCATCGGGAAAATAACCCTGATCTTTTTCCGCCAACGTGACTGATTTCACTTCAATATAGCAGTCAGGTCGGGAATCCGCCTGTAACAAAAAGTCGATGCGGCTCCCTTCGGCGCCGTATTTTACTTCACTTTTCAAGGTGCTGTAGTCTGAAACTTCCGAAATTAACGAACGCTGAATAGCCTCTTTCGTTAATCTATTGGCCCACAGCGTGTTAACACAAATAAGTGCACCGGATTGGGTTTGCGTTAATTCCCAGGTATGTGGATATTTTCGTTTGGTATTTTCTGATGTCGAATACCAGACAGTATCTCCCGGCGTTGCGCAGCCGGTCATGGCTCCCGTATTGGGGCAGTGTAGCGTTAACGTTGTGCCATCCGGTGTGATCACATCCGCTAAAAAACGCTTATAGCGCTGAATGAGCGTTGCAGGTTGTAAAGGTGGAGAAAATTGCATGAACAGTTCCTTTGATTATTCAGTCAGCGTCCAGCGTTGCAACTGCGTGTAACGCGTGCGTCCTCGCATGAATGAGGAGGAATAAAGCCCAAACTCCGTTACCGGAAACGACCAGCCAAACCCTGGCGGAGGGATAGATACCGCGTGACCGGCGTCACGCAGCAGCGTGATATGCGGGTGAAAAGGCTGCGGGCTCTGGTGGCACCCACTGCGTGCGGCTTGTGCCCGCAACATGTTCGCCAACTGCAGCAGCCCGCGCGGCGGCTGACGCATTCCCAACCACACGACTCGCGAGCGCAGCCATTGCCCGGCATCGTCGAGTTTGAGCGTAAAACCCGGCTGGCGAATACGCCCTGCAAGCTGCGTTAACGCATGCTGCTTCTCAGCGCTGACGTCGCCCAAAAAGGCGAGCGTCAGATGCAGATTATCGGCGACGACGGGACGACCCGCTTCAGGGGGGAACTGCGCGGCCCGCCAGTGGATTAACTGCTCCCGAACCTCGCCAGGCAATTCAATCGCAAAGAACAGCCTTTTTGGCTCAGACATGATGGATACTCGGTTATGAATTAACGCGATGCTACAATGCAGCGCGAAGAATGTTAACCCTCTGGAGTCATTTGTGACGTCGTTGCCCGTTGCCGCCGTAGTGCCTGAACTACTTACCGCCCTTGATGCCTCGTCGCAGGTTTTGCTGACGGCGCCGACCGGTGCCGGGAAATCAACCTGGCTGCCGTTGCGACTCCTTGAACATCGCGGTATCAAGGGACGGATTATTTTGCTGGAGCCGCGGCGTCTGGCAGCACGCAATGTGGCGCAGCGGTTGGCGGAATTGCTGAATGAAAAGCCTGGCGAGACCGTGGGGTATCGCATGCGTGCGCAAAGCTGCGTAGGGCCGCAGACCCGCCTTGAGGTGGTGACGGAGGGGGTTCTGACACGCATGATCCAGCGCGACCCCGAATTGACGGGCGTTGGGCTGGTCATCCTCGACGAATTTCACGAGCGGAGTTTGCAGGCCGACCTGGCGCTGGCGCTGTTGCTGGATGTGCAGCAAGGGCTGCGTGACGATCTGAAACTGTTGATCATGTCTGCCACTTTGGACAACGGGCGTTTGCAGCAGATGTTGCCCGATGCGCCGACGATCGTTTCTGAAGGCCGCGCATTTCCCGTTGATCGACGATATCAGCCGTTGGCGGCGCATCTGCGTTTTGCTGAAGCGGTAGCGATAGCGACGGCAGAACTCCTGCGCCATGAAAGCGGGTCGCTGCTGCTGTTTTTACCGGGTGTAGGGGAAATCCAGCGCGTGCAGGAGCAACTGGCAACGCGTGTGGGCAGCGATGTGTTGTTGTGCCCACTGTACGGCGCGCTGACGCTTGCCGAGCAGCGTCAGGCGATTTTGCCCGCGCCGCAAGGCAAGCGCAAAGTGGTGCTGGCGACCAATATTGCCGAAACCAGCTTAACTATTGAAGGCATCCGGCTGGTGGTGGACAGCGCCCAGGAGCGCGTGGCGCGCTATGATGCGCGTACCGGTTTAACGCGATTGATTACCCAACGCATAAGCCAGGCCTCGATGACCCAGCGAGCGGGACGCGCGGGCCGTCTGGAACCCGGTATCTGCCTCCATTTGCTTGCCAAAGAGCAGGCGGAAAGAGCGGCGGCACAGGGAGAACCGGAGATTTTACAGAGCGACCTGTCCGGACTGCTGATGGAGTTACTGCAATGGGGATGCACCGACCCTGAGCAACTGAACTGGCTGGATACCCCGCCCGCCATCAACCTGCAGGCGGCAAAGCGGCTGCTGCAGATGCTGGGGGCGCTTGAGGGTGGCAGGCTCAGCGCCATTGGGCAGAAAATGGCGACGTTGGGTAACGACCCCCGTTTAGCGGCTATGCTGGTTAGCGCCAACAATGACAATGAAGCGGCAACGGCGGCAAAACTGGCTGCGATTCTGGAAGAGCCGCCGCGCGGTGGCAGTACCGATCTGGCTGTAGCGTTTTCACGAAATCAGCCCGCCTGGCAGCAGCGCAGTCAACAATTACTGAAACGGCTTAACGTTCGCAGCGGACAGCCGGACAGCGCGCTGCTCCCCTCATTACTGGCGCAGGCGTTTGCCGATCGGATCGCGCGTCGGCGCGGGCAGGAAGGGCGCTATCAACTGGCGAATGGCATGGGGGCAATGCTGGATGCCGATGACGCCTCCGGACGCCATGAATGGCTGATTGCGCCGCTGTTACTGCAGGGCAGCGCTTCGCCGGATGCGCGTATTCTGCTGGCTCTGCCGCTGGATATCGAGGTGTTGATACAGGCATGCCCTGAACTGCTACAACAATCTGACACCATCGAATGGGATGAAACTCAGGGAACGTTAAAAGCATTGCGTCGGTCGCGCATTGGCCAGCTAACGGTAAAAGTACAGGCGCTGGCCAAACCCTCGGAAGAGGAGTTGCACCTGGCGATGTTGAACGGCATTCGCGATAAAGGGCTAAGTGTGCTCAACTGGACGCCGGAAGCCGAGCAGTTTCGCCTGCGTCTGCAATGTGCGGCAAACTGGTTGTCAGAGTATAACTGGCCCGCGGTAGATGAGGATTCTCTGCTGGCGACGCTGGAGAGCTGGCTGCTGCCGCACATGAGCGGTGTGCACTCGTTACGCGCGTTAAAAGCGCTAAATGTGGGTCAGGCGTTGCGCGGTTTGCTGGATTGGTCAATGCTGCAACGTCTGGATAGTGAACTGCCAGCGCATTACACTGTGCCGACGGGAAGCCGGATTGCCATTCGCTATCATGAGGATAACCCTCCGGTATTGGCGGTTCGGATGCAGGAAATGTTTGGTGAAGCGAAGACCCCAACCATCGCCGAGGGGCGCGTGCCGCTGGTGCTGGAACTGCTGTCTCCGGCCCAACGACCGCTGCAGGTAACGAGTGATTTGAGCGCGTTCTGGCAGGGATCGTACCGTGAGGTGCAAAAAGAGATGAAAGGGCGCTATCCCAAACATGTCTGGCCGGACGATCCGGCGAATACCGCGCCAACGCGGCGAACAAAGAAGTATTCGTAATGAAACTGTAGGCCGGATAAAGCGAAGCCGTCATCCGGTATAAACACGGCAGTAAATTGAGAGATTTCTTCTTCTGTTAACTGACGGAAGAACAGAGAATCGGGCCCTTGCGCCTGAATGTTGCGGAGAAAAAGCATGGCGGGGAATGACCGCGAGCCAATTGGACGTAAAGGGAAACCCTCGCGTCCGGTGAAACAAAAGGTGAGCCGTCGTCAACTCAGAGATGAAGAGTATGACGACGATTATGATGATGATGACTATGAGGATGAAGAACCGATGCCGCGTAAGGGTAAAGGCAAAGGGCGTAAGCCTCGTGGTAAACGCGGCTGGTTCTGGCTGCTGGTAAAACTGTCGATTGTTTTTTTGGTGCTGATCGCCATTTACGGCGTTTATCTGGACCAAAAAATTCGCAGCCGTATAGATGGTAAAGTCTGGCAGCTTCCTGCGGCAGTATATGGCCGTATGGTTAACCTTGAGCCAGAAATGCCGATCGGCAAGAACGAGATGGTGAAACTGCTGGAGGCTACGCAGTATCGTCAGGTGACGAAGATGACGCGCCCTGGCGAATTCACCGTGCAGGCGAAAAGCATCGAGATGATCCGTCGTCCGTTTGATTTTCCGGACAGTAAAGAAGGACAGGTGCGCGCGCGTCTGACCTTTGATGGCGACCATCTGGATACCATCGAGAATATGGATAACAACCGCCAGTTCGGTTTCTTCCGTCTCGATCCGCGGCTGATTACCATGCTTTCTTCGCCTAACGGTGAGCAGCGCCTGTTTGTCCCGCGCAGTGGATTCCCGGATCTGCTGGTGGACACGCTGCTGGCGACCGAAGATCGTCACTTCTATGAGCATGACGGTATCAGCCTCTATTCCATTGGCCGCGCGGTGCTGGCGAACCTGACGGCGGGGCGCACGGTACAAGGGGCCAGTACGCTGACCCAGCAACTGGTGAAAAACCTGTTCCTGTCCAGCGAACGTTCCTACTGGCGTAAGGCCAACGAAGCCTATATGGCGCTGATCATGGATGCGCGTTACAGCAAAGACCGCATTCTTGAGCTGTACATGAACGAAGTCTATCTCGGTCAAAGCGGTGACAATGAGATCCGCGGCTTCCCGCTGGCGAGCCTCTACTACTTTGGCCGTCCGGTGGAAGAGCTGAGCCTCGACCAGCAGGCGCTGCTGGTAGGGATGGTTAAAGGAGCGTCAATCTATAACCCGTGGCGTAACCCGAAGCTGGCACTGGAGCGTCGTAACCTGGTGCTGCGTTTACTACAACAGCAGCAGATTATCGACCAGGATCTGTATGACATGCTGAGCGCGCGTCCGTTAGGCGTACAGCCGCGTGGTGGGGTGATCTCACCGCAGCCCGCCTTTATGCAGATGGTGCGCCAGGAGCTACAGGCAAAGCTGGGCGATAAAGTTAAAGACCTCTCCGGCGTGAAGATTTTCACCACCTTTGATTCCGTGGCGCAGGATGCTGCAGAAAAAGCGGCGGTGGAAGGTATTCCGGTGCTGAAGAAACAACGTAAGCTGAGCGATCTGGAAACCGCGATTGTGGTGGTCGACCGCTTTAGCGGCGAAGTGCGTGCCATGGTTGGTGGGGCAGAACCGCAGTTCGCTGGTTATAACCGTGCGATGCAGGCACGTCGTTCGATTGGTTCTTTGGCTAAACCAGCGACCTATCTGACCGCGCTCAGCCAGCCGAAGCTGTATCGTCTAAATACTTGGATTGCCGATGCCCCGATTGCGCTGCGCCAGCCTAACGGCCAGGTGTGGTCGCCGCAGAACGATGACCGTCGCTATAGCGAAAGCGGAAAAGTGATGCTGGTGGATGCGTTAACGCGCTCAATGAACGTGCCAACGGTAAATCTGGGGATGGCGCTGGGCCTGCCTGCCGTCACCGATACCTGGCTGAAGCTGGGCGCGCCAAAAGATCAGCTTAACCCGGTTCCAGCCATGCTGCTGGGGGCGTTGAACCTGACGCCGATCGAAGTGGCGCAGGCGTTCCAGACTATCGCCAGCGGCGGGAACCGTGCGCCGCTGTCGGCGCTGCGTTCGGTGATTGCCGAAGATGGTACGGTGCTGTATCAGAGCTTCCCGCAGGCCGAGCGTGCCGTTCCGGCGCAGGCGGCGTATATGACGCTGTGGACCATGCAGCAGGTGGTTCAGCGTGGTACGGGGCGTCAGCTTGGCGCGAAATATCCTGGGCTTCATCTGGCAGGGAAAACCGGGACCACTAACAACAACGTGGATACCTGGTTTGCCGGGATCGACGGCAGCCAGGTAACCATCACCTGGGTGGGCCGTGATAACAACCAGCCAACCAAGCTGTACGGTGCCAGCGGTGCGATGTCGATTTATCAGCGTTATCTTGCCAACCAGACGCCAACACCGCTGGTGCTGACGCCGCCGGAAGATGTGGTGGATATGGGCGTGGACTACGACGGTAACTTCGTTTGTAGCGGGGGGATGCGTACGCTTCCGGTATGGACTACCGATCCTGATTCGCTGTGTCAGCAAGGTGAAATGATGCAACAGCCGACCGGGAATCCGTTCGATCAGTCAACACCGCAGCAGCAGCCTCAACAGCAGCAGCAACAACCGGCGCAGCAGGAAAAGAAAGATAGCGACGGTGTCGCTGGCTGGATAAAGGATATGTTCGGCAGTAACTGATATTGCTCAAAACCCGCTTCGGCGGGTTTTTCTTCTTTGGTCCATTCTCAGGGCCGAATAACATTCCAGCCTAATTTATTAACCCTTTCTTTTCATCTGGTTATTTCTTAACCCCTCAGTTTTAGTAGGGACGCGTATTGCTTGCTATCTCGCCAGAGTTTCGAATATTATGCTGCCGTTATAATAATAATTCTCGTTTACGTTATCATTCACTTTCATCAGAGAAATACCAATGGCGCGTCTTAAAACTGCTCAGCCAAGTTCATCGCTGCGTAAAATCGCAGTAGTGGTAGCCACAGCGGTTAGCGGCATGTCTGTCTATGCACAGGCGGCGGTTGACCCGAAAGAAGAAACCATCACCGTAACTGCTGCACCTGCCGCACAAGAAAGCGCATGGGGGCCTTCGCCGACAATTGCCGCGAAGCGTTCCGCCACCGTTACCAAAACCGACACGCCGATCGAAAAGACGCCACAGTCTGTTTCGGTAGTGACAAACGAAGAGATGCAGATCCATCAGTCTCGTTCCGTCAAGGAAGCGCTGGGTTATACCCCAGGGGTTGTGGTCAGTAACCGTGGTGCTTCAAATACATACGATTTTGTCAGCATCCGTGGTTTTACCTCTGTCGGTTTAAGCCAGAACAACTATCTGGATGGTCTGAAGCTACAAGGGAACTTCTATAACGACGCGGTTATCGATCCTTACATGCTGGAGCGTGTAGAGTTGATGCGTGGGCCAACTTCCGTGTTGTACGGTAAGAGTAACCCTGGCGGTATTATTTCGATGGTCAGCAAACGTCCAACCACCGAGCCGCTAAAAGAAGTTCAGTTTAAAATGGGAACAAATAATCTGTTCCAGACAGGATTTGATTTTAGTGATGCATTGGATGATAACGGTGAATTCTCTTACCGTTTAACCGGTCTGGCTCGTTCCACAAATGAGCAGCAGCAAGGTTCTGAATCACAGCGTTATACCGTTGCTCCGTCCTTCTCATGGCGTCCTGACGACAAGACTAACTTTACATTCCTTTCTTATTTCCAGAATGAACCCGAGACGGGTTACTACGGTTGGTTGCCGAAGGAAGGTACGGTTGAACCGCTACCTAACGGCAAGCGTTTGCCGACTGATTTTAATGAAGGTGCTTCAAATAACACTTATTCCCGCAATCAGAAAATGGTGGGGTACAGCTTTGAACACGACTTTAATGACACCTTCACTGTCCGGCAGAATTTACGTTTTGCTGAAATGAAAACGTCGCAGCAGAGCGTGTACGGTACGGGTATCTGTACAACAAATGCGTTTAACGCGCCTTGCCAGGCAATTCCGGCCGATCAGCGCGACCATTATCTTGGTCGTGGCACGGTTGTCGATGATGAACGTTTGCAGAACTTCAGTGTTGATACCCAGTTGCAGAGCAATTTCGCGACAGGAACGGTGGACCATACGTTGCTGACAGGTGTTGACTTCATGCGTATGCGTAATGATATCAATGCTAAATTTGGCACAGCTCCTGTTCTGGATCTTTATAACCCACAGCCTCTGGAAGATTTTGATTTCGACTCTACCGAGCCTTATCAGATGAACGAAACCAAACAAACCGGTATCTACATCCAGGATCAGGCGGAATGGGATAAGTGGGTCTTTACGCTGGGTGGTCGTTATGACTGGTCACAGCAAGCGACGACGATTCGTCAGAATTCAACCACTCCGCAAGCGGGTTATATTGAGCGTAACGATCATCAGTTCACATGGCGTGGCGGTGTAAACTACCTGTTTGATAATGGTATTTCTCCGTACGTTAGTTATAGCCAGTCATTTGAACCAAACGCATTCGATCTCTACAGCACTCCACGCATGGCTTTTGCGCCATCCAAGGGTGAACAGTATGAAGCGGGTGTAAAATATGTGCCGAAAGATCTGCCTGTGGTTATTACGGCTGCGGCATATCATCTGACGAAGACGAATACGCTGACAACCGATCCGACCAACTCGAATCTGCAAGTTCCGTCAGGCGAAGTACGTTCTCAGGGCTTTGAATTTGAAGCTAAAGCGGCCTTGAATGCCAATATCAATGTGACTGCTTCATATACTTACACTGATGCGGAGTACACTAAGGACACCAATCTCAAAGGGAACAACGTAGAACAAGTTCCTGAAAATATGGCATCAATCTGGGGCGACTATACCTTTAACGAAGGCGTTCTGTCGGGACTGACCCTGGGAACCGGTGGACGTTTTATCGGTTCAAGCTATGGAGATCCTGCAAACACCTTTAAAGTGGGAAGTGCTGCTGTAATGGATGCTGTCGTGAAATACGATTTAGCGCGTTTTGGTATGGCTGGCTCTAGTGTTGCTGTCAACGTTACCAACCTGCTGGATCGTGAATACGTTTCTAGTTGCTTCCAAACCTATGGCTGCTTCTGGGGCGCAGAACGTCAGGTCGTTGCAACCGCAACCTTCCGTTTCTAATTTCTTTTTGGGCACGCTTTGCGTGCCCGTTTTACAAGTTGGCTGCTATGCAGGAAAACAGATCCCATCCCGACACCACTTTCGCGTTGCGTAATGTCTCCTTTCGTGTGCCTGGCCGCACGCTTTTGCATCCTCTCTCATTAACTTTTCCGGTGGGGAAAGTGACCGGCCTTATCGGCCACAACGGGTCCGGAAAATCGACGTTATTGAAAATGCTGGGACGTCATCAGCCGCCGTCGGAAGGTGAAATCCTGCTCGACGAACAGCCGCTGGAGAACTGGAGCAGTAAAGCGTTTGCCCGCAAGGTCGCCTATCTGCCGCAGCAGTTGCCGCAGGCCGAAGGGATGACGGTGCGTGAACTGGTGGCGATTGGCCGCTATCCGTGGCACGGGGCGCTGGGACGTTTTGGCGTTGCCGACAGAGAGAAAGTAGAAGAAGCTATTTCGTTGGTCGGCTTAAAACCGCTGGCGCACCGCCTGGTGGATAGCCTGTCCGGCGGAGAACGCCAGCGTGCGTGGATTGCCATGCTGGTGGCGCAGGACAGCCGCTGTCTGCTGCTTGATGAGCCGACTTCCGCGCTGGATATCGCTCATCAGGTTGACGTGCTGGCGCTGGTGCATCGCTTAAGCCAGCAGCGTGGGCTAACGGTGATTGCGGTGCTGCATGACATCAATATGGCGGCCCGCTACTGCGATTATTTAGTTGCGCTGCGCGGTGGTGAAATGATTGCGCAAGGAACGTCTGCTGAACTGATGCGCAGTGAAACTCTGGAACAGATTTACGGTATCCCGATGGGCATTTTGCCGCATCCGGCCGGTGCCGCACCCGTGAGTTTTGTCTATTAATGATTGAATTACATCATATTACCCGTCGGCGTCTGCTTACGGCGATGGCGCTCTCGCCGCTGCTGTGGCGGATGAATACGGCGTCCGCCGCGGCGATTGATCCGCAGCGTATTGTGGCGCTGGAATGGCTGCCGGTAGAGCTGTTGCTGGCGCTGGGTATTACGCCGTATGGCATTGCGGATATCCCTAACTACAAGCTGTGGGTCAGTGAGCCACCTCTACCGGACTCGGTGATTGATGTCGGGCTACGCACGGAACCCAATCTCGAACTGCTGACCGAAATGAAACCCTCGTTTCTGCTCTGGTCGGCAGGCTATGGTCCTTCCCCGGAAAAGCTGGCGCGTATTGCACCTGGTCGGGGATTTAACTTCAGCGACGGTAAAAAACCTCTGGTCGTTGCGCGACAATCGCTGCAGGAAATGGCGCAATTGTTCAATCTGCAGGACTCTGCTGAACGCCATCTGACTGAGTATGATCGTTTTATTGCCAGCCTGAAGCCGCGCTTCATTCAACGCGGTGCGCGCCCTGTGCTTCTCACCTCTCTGCTTGATTCGCGGCATATGCTGGTGTTTGGCCCAAACAGCCTGTTTCAGGACGTGCTGGACGAATATGGGATCCCCAACGCCTGGCAGGGAGAGACAAACTTTTGGGGCAGCACTGCCGTGAGTATTGACCGTCTGGCTGCTTTTCAGGATGTCGATGTATTGTGCTTTGATCACGGCAACGATAAAGAGATGGCTGCACTGATGTCTACGCCGTTGTGGCAGGCGATGCCCTTTGTTCGCAGCGGACGTTTTCAGCGCGTGCCGGCCGTCTGGTTCTATGGCGCAACGCTATCAGCCATGCATTTTGCCCGCATTCTGGATAATGCGCTGGGAGGCAAAGCGTGAGTAAACGTATCGCGCTGTTCCCCATTCTCCTGCTGACGGTTCTGTTTGTTGCCGCCTGCTGGCTCACATGGGTTAACTTCTCCGTTGCGCTACCGCGCAACCAGTGGCAACAGGCTATCTGGTCACCGGATATCGATGCCATTAAACAGATGGTTTTCCACTACAGCCTGCTGCCGAGGCTGGCGATTTCGCTGTTGGTCGGGGCCGGGCTGGGACTGGTCGGCGTATTGTTTCAGCAGGTGCTGCGTAACCCACTGGCGGAGCCAACCACGCTAGGCGTTGCGACCGGTGCGCAGTTGGGCATTACCGTCACGACGCTGTGGGCTATTCCCGGTGCGCTCACCACGCAATTTGCTGCGCTGGCAGGTGCTTGTGTCGTTGGGGCGCTGGTGTTTGGCGTCGCCTGGGGTAAACGTCTTTCTCCGGTGACGTTAATCCTTGCCGGACTGGTGGTCAGCCTGTACTGCGGGGCGATTAACCAGTTGATGGTTATCTTCCATCACGATCAACTGCAAAGCATGTTTTTATGGAGCAGCGGCACGCTAACCCAAACCGACTGGAGCGGCGTACAGCGACTGTGGCCGCAACTGCTGGGCGGCGTGATGCTGACTCTGCTGCTGTTGCGTCCAATGACGCTGATGGGACTGGATGACGGCGTGGCGCGTAACCTCGGTCTGGCGTTGTCGCTGGCGCGCCTGGCGGCCTTATCGCTGGCGATTGTCATCAGCGCCTTGCTGGTTAACGCGGTTGGGATTATCGGCTTTATTGGCCTCTTTGCACCGCTGCTGGCGAAAATGCTCGGCGCGCGGCGTCTGTTGGCGCGTCTGATGCTGGCCCCGCTGATTGGTGCGTTGATCCTCTGGCTCTCTGACCAAATCATTCTGTGGCTGACCCGCGTATGGATGGAAGTCTCCACCGGTTCGGTGACGGCGCTGATTGGTGCGCCATTGCTGCTGTGGCTGCTGCCGCGCCTAAGAAGTATGAGCGCACCGGATATGAATGCCAGCAACCGTATCGCCGCGGAGCGTCAGAATGTACTGATGTTTGCGCTGGCGGGCGGGGTGGTTTTGCTGCTGACTCTGGTGGTGGCGCTGTCGTTTGGCCGCGATGCGCACGGCTGGGCATGGGCCAGCGGCGCGATGCTGGATGAACTGATGCCCTGGCGCTGGCCACGTATTCTGGCGGCGTTGATTGCCGGGGTGATGCTGGCGGTAGCGGGCTGTATTATTCAGCGTCTGACCGGAAACCCAATGGCGAGCCCGGAAGTTCTGGGCATTAGCTCCGGCGCGGCATTTGGCGTGGTGTTAATGCTGTTTCTGGTCCCCGGAAATGCATTTGGCTGGCTGCTGCCCGCAGGGAGTCTCGGGGCTGCGGTCACCTTGCTTATCATTATGATTGCCGCCGGGCGCGGTGGTTTTTCGCCGCACCGTATGCTGCTGGCAGGGATGGCGCTCAGTACGGCGTTTACTATGTTGTTGATGATGCTGCAGGCCAGCGGCGATCCGCGTATGGCGGGCGTGCTGACCTGGATCTCCGGCTCAACCTATAACGCGACGGGCGAACAGGTACTGCGCACCGGGATTGTGATGGTTATCCTGCTGGCACTGACACCGCTGTGTCGTCGTTGGCTGACGATTTTACCGCTCGGCGGCGATACGGCGCGTGCGGTGGGTATGGCGATCACGCCGTCACGCGTGGGGTTACTGCTGTTGGCTGCGGGACTAACGGCGACAGCAACCATGACCATTGGACCGTTGAGTTTTGTCGGGCTGATGGCTCCGCATATTGCCCGAATGATGGGTTTTCGTCGCGCGATGCCGCATATGCTGATTTCGGCGCTGGCGGGAGGTGTGCTGCTGGTCTTTGCTGACTGGTGCGGCAGGATGGTGCTGTTTCCGTATCAGATCCCGGCAGGATTACTGTCGACGTTTATTGGCGCGCCGTACTTTATCTATCTGCTACGTAAGCAGAGTCGCTGAGGTTAATCTCTTCCATTTAGGCGTCGCCATCCGGCAATGAAAAAGCCGGGGGGCGGCTTCGCCTTACCCGGCCTACGTTATTTCTGGATGTTCTCTTTTACAATTTCGCAAACACCCGGCGCGCGGCGTCGATGGTGTTATTGATATCGTCTTCACTGTGCGCGACGGACATAAAGCCCGCTTCGAAGGCGGACGGCGCCAGGTAAATTCCTTCATCCAGCATCATGTGGAAGAAACGCTTGAAGCGTTCAACGTCGCATGCCATCACATCCTGATAGCAGGTCACGGTTTCTGCATCGGTGAAGAAAATCCCGAACATCCCGCCCACATGGTTAACCACCAGCGGAATATTTGTTTCTGCGGCGGCTTCCAGCAGACCTTCCGCCAGACGCGTCGTCAGTTCGTTCAGCGTTTCATGAATACCTGGCTGGGCCACTTCGTTCAGACAAGCAAAACCTGCTGCCATCGCAATCGGGTTACCTGAAAGCGTACCCGCCTGATAAACCGGACCGGTTGGCGCCAGCGCGTCCATCACATCACGGCGACCGCCGAATGCGCCAACGGGCATCCCGCCACCGATGATTTTGCCAAGGCAGGTCAGATCCGGAACGACGCCGTAATAATCCTGCGCACCGGCTAGCGCCACGCGGAAACCGGTCATGACTTCATCGATGATCAACAGTGCGCCAAACTCATCACACAGGGCACGCAGGCCCGGCAGGAATTCTGGCAGCGGCGGGATGCAGTTCATGTTGCCTGCGACCGGCTCAACGATAATGCAGGCGATCTCCTGCGGATACTGTTCAAATGCCGCACGAACTGAAGAGAGATCGTTGTAGGTGCAGGTCAGGGTGTGTTTCGCAAAATCGGCTGGAACGCCCGGGGAGTTTGGCTGACCCAGCGTTAACGCGCCGGAACCAGCTTTAACCAGCAGGCAGTCGGCATGACCGTGATAGCAGCCTTCAAATTTGATGATCTTATCGCGACCGGTGAAACCGCGCGCCAGACGGATTGCGCTCATCGTCGCTTCCGTACCGGAGTTCACCATACGCACCATATCCATGGTCGGCACAAGTTCAGTGACCAGCTCCGCCATTTTCACTTCCATCTCGGTCGGTGCGCCGAAGCTTAAACCGCGCTCTGCGGCTTCAATCACCGCATTGCGAATTGCCGGGTGGTTATGGCCCAGTACCATCGGTCCCCAGGAACCGACGTAATCGACATAGGCTTTACCATCGACATCGTACAGATACGCGCCGTCCGCTTTTTCGATAAACAGCGGAGTACCACCCACGCCAGTAAAGGCGCGAACGGGGGAGTTAACGCCGCCAGGGATAAGTTCGCGTGCTGCGCTGTAGAGATTTTCAGACTTACTCATGGATGGGGTCCTGGTTCGTAGAAAAAGTAAATGCCCGCTATTCTAGTTATTCAGAGAAGGTTATGAAAGTTTTACGCATTTGAAACAATGCGATTTGCAGGGGATTTTCGTGAAATGTGCGAGTAGAATGCCGATTCCGTATTTGTATTACCAATTAATGATCATCTGATGAAGACTGACTCTCCCTCTTTTGAAGCACAACAAATTGTGCGTTTACGCCGCAGGGATCAAATCCGTCGACTCCTGGAACGCGACAAAACGCCGCTGGCGATCCTGTTGATGGCCGCCGTTGTCGGTACCGTGACGGGGCTTGTTGGCGTGGCATTTGAGAAAGCGGTGACCTGGGTACAAAATCAGCGCATTGGCGCCCTGGCCCAGGTTGCGGACCATGCCATTCTGCTGTGGCCGCTGGCGTTTATTCTCTCTGCATTGCTGGCGATGGTCGGCTATTTTCTGGTTCGTAAATTTGCGCCGGAAGCGGGAGGCTCGGGGATCCCTGAGATTGAAGGCGCGCTGGAAGAGCTACGACCTGTGCGCTGGTGGCGCGTTCTGCCGGTGAAATTTATTGGCGGCATGGGCACGCTGGGAGCCGGTATGGTGCTCGGGCGAGAAGGGCCGACCGTACAGATAGGCGGGAACATTGGGCGCATGGTGCTGGATATTTTCCGCATGCGCAGCGCCGAAGCGCGACATACCTTGCTGGCCACCGGTGCGGCTGCGGGTTTGTCGGCGGCGTTTAATGCGCCTCTGGCGGGGATCCTGTTCATTATTGAAGAGATGCGCCCGCAGTTTCGCTATAACCTCGTCTCGATCAAAGCCGTGTTTACCGGCGTTATTATGTCGAGCATCGTGTTTCGTGTGTTCAACGGTGAAGCGCCTATTATTGAAGTCGGGAAGCTGTCTAATGCGCCGGTAAATACGCTGTGGCTGTATCTTGTGCTGGGGCTTATTTTTGGCTGTGTCGGGCCGTTGTTCAACACCATGGTGTTGCGTACCCAGGATATGTTCCAGCGCTTCCACGGCGGTGAAATTAAAAAATGGGTGCTGATGGGCGGCGCGATTGGTGGCCTGTGCGGGATCCTGGGATTAATTAAACCGGAAGCGGCAGGCGGCGGGTTTAACCTGATTCCTATCGCCGCGGCGGGTAATTTTAGCGTCGGTTTACTGCTGTTTATATTTATTACCCGGGTGATCACCACGCTGCTGTGCTTCTCGTCCGGCGCGCCCGGTGGGATTTTTGCCCCGATGCTGGCGCTGGGTACGTTACTTGGCACCGCGTTCGGTATGGCCGCGGCGGCCTCTTTTCCACAGTATCATCTGGAGGCCGGAACCTTTGCCATTGCCGGAATGGGGGCTTTGCTGGCGGCTTCGGTACGTGCGCCGCTAACCGGTATTGTACTGGTGCTGGAGATGACTGATAACTATCAGCTCATTTTGCCAATGATTATTACCTGTCTTGGCGCAACACTATTAGCCCAATTTATGGGGGGAAAGCCGCTATACTCGACTATCCTTGCCCGCACGCTGGCAAAACAGGAAGCGGAGCAAGCGGCAAAAAGCCAGAGTACCGCCGCTGGCGAGAATACTTGAACGAAATACCAGGGTATTAGATAATGGCCTTAACCATTGGGTTATAATTTGCCCAATTGCCAATGTCGTTTGGAGCAAAATATGAGTGATGACGTAGCGCTGCCACTGCAATTTACTGAAGCAGCAGCCAATAAAGTAAAAAGCCTGATCGCTGACGAAGATAACCCGAATTTGAAATTACGCGTGTATATCACCGGCGGTGGTTGCAGCGGTTTCCAGTACGGTTTCACCTTTGATGATCAGGTGAACGATGGTGATATGACCATTGAGAAACAAGGTGTGGGTCTGGTGGTTGATCCGATGAGCCTGCAATATCTGGTGGGCGGCGCGGTTGACTATACCGAAGGTCTGGAAGGTTCCCGCTTCGTTGTGACTAACCCCAATGCGAAAAGCACCTGCGGGTGTGGTTCTTCTTTCAGCATCTGATTGCTGCCTGTAATACCGATGGTCTGATGGTGTAGGCCCGGTAAGCGTAGCGCCACCGGGCAATGTGCCGGTTGGCGGCGTAAACGCCTTATCCGGCCTACATGTTCTGCATCATCACATCAGCGCCCGTTATCATCCAGTGCAAACGTCGGCAATTTCAAATGCCAGCGAATGGCGGCAAGCCTAATCAGCAGGGTGACGATCATCCCCATCATACTGGCGTTTTCCAGCGATACATTAAAGGTATAAAACGCTGTCGCATGCACGATCCCGCCGATAATACATGCCGTGGCGTAGATTTCGGTGCGCAGAATCATCGGGACTTCACGAGCTAACACGTCGCGAATGATCCTGCCGCCGACGCCGGTAATCACCCCCATACAGATCGCCACCAGGGGACCCGTCCCGGCGAGAAATGCTTTATTGACGCCAATCCCCACGAACACCGCCAGGCCAACGGCATCCAGCACCGGAAGGATCCACTTCGGTAAACGTCGTGGCTGACGTACCAGCAGGATTGTCAGCATGCTGGTGATCATTGCCACCACCAGATCGGTGGGATCCTTAACCCAAAATACCGGTCCATGATCCAGCGCCATATCGCGGATCGTACCGCCGCCAACGGCGGTAACCACCCCGAGTACCAGGACGCCAAACGGGTCCATTCGCAATTTTCCGGCCAGTAAGACGCCAGAGATAGCAAATACCGCGGTGCCGACAATATCCAGCCAATAGACGAGCATTTTTAAATCCTCACAACAGACCTGGTGGGGGCAGGCGCTAATTTATCTGTGAAAGCGCATTACAGAGTTGTTTTGCGGCGAGGATAATACGCGGGCTCGCGCGTTCGAACCAGTCACTATTAAGTGTAATAATGGGTATTTTTAGCTGGTTTCCCCAGTATTGTTCAATTTTCAGAGTTTCGCCTGGCCCTCCGGTTGCAACAATAGCCTGGGGCGCTCGTGCCAGGACCTGCTCACGGCTAACCTGTGGCCAGGGAACCCGACTGCCGGCAAAGATGTTTTCTCCACCGCATACCTCAAGAACTTCGTGCTGAATGGACCCTTTTCCACTGGTAAACAGAGGATTTGCGCCAAACTGGAGAAACACGCGTTTTTTCGGTTTGTTGGCATACCGAGATTTTAGTAAAGCATAGTCATCAAGCATGGTTTGCGCCGCCTGTTTGGCCTGCTCAGGTTTTGGGCTCCACGCTGCCAGCTGACGGAGCGCATCGGCGACCTGCTCGATGGTAACGGCGTCCACCCAGATGACCTTAATTCCCAGGGCGGTCAGCTGATTCACCTGCCGCTCAGCATTTCCCCCGCGCCAGGCGACGACTAAATCCGGTTTAAGCGCCACAATGCGTTCAAGGTTCATACCTTGCCAGGTGGAAACCTCCTCGATATTTTTGGCCGCTGGCGGGTAGTTTGAGTAGCTACTGACGCCTACGGGTGTAATGCCGGCGGCAAAGGCGAGTTCGGTATTGGCAGGAGAAAGCGTCACAACACGCGGTGCGGCGTACAGGAACGCCGGAAGAGTGAAAAGCAGGGCGACCAGCGCCCTGGAGAGTAATTTAGCCATGCGCCAGTTTCTGTACCAGCGTTTCAACCATCAGGCTTGACTGTTTCGCGGCAACAACCAGGAACTCGTCAAAGCTGAGATGGGACTGCTGATCGGCGACGTCAGAGATGGCGCGAACCACGACAAACGGCACATTGAAGTTATGGCAAACGTGCGCAATCGCGGTCGCTTCCATCTCAACGGCAATGGCCTGCGGGAAGTTATGCTTAATTTTAGCCAGACCCACGGAGCCATTAATGAAGGCATCGCCGCTGACGATAAGTCCGCGAACGGCGTTCAGATTGAGTTGTGCAATGCAGGATTCTGCTGCAGCAATCAGCGCAGGATCGGCTTTAAAACCAGCCGGGCAGCCCGGTAACTGACCAAATTCATAGCCAAAGGCGGTGACGTCGGCATCGTGATAGCGCGCTTCGTCAGAAACCACAATATCGCCGACTTTCAGCGTAGAGGCCAGGCCGCCCGCGGAACCGGTGTTAATGATGGCATCCGGCTTGCAGCGTTCAAGCAGCAGCGTAGCGCCCAGCGCCGCCGCCACTTTACCGATACCTGATTTCAGTAGCGCAACCTCTGTACCGTTCAGTTGGCCGGTGTAAATTTCACAACCGCCGAGAGAGAGGGTCTGACGGTTTTCGATTTTGTCACGCAGCAGCGTAACTTCTTCTTCCATTGCACCAATGATGCCGATTTTCATAGATTTACTCGCGATAAGCCAGATTTGAGGGCATAGTCTATCATGCGCTTAAGGGGTAGCGCATTTCTCAGGCGGGAGAGGATATGGTACAGATCGATTTCCGAAAAAAAATAAACTGGCATCGTCGTTACCGTTCGCCGCAGGGCGTGAAGACGGAGCATGAGATCCTGCGTATTTTCGAAAGCGATCGTGGACGTATTATCAATTCTCCGGCTATTCGCCGACTGCAACAAAAAACCCAGGTCTTTCCGCTGGAACGTAACGCGGCGGTGCGCACGCGCCTGACGCACTCGATGGAAGTTCAGCAAGTTGGGCGCTATATCGCTAAAGAGATCCTCAGCCGACTGAAAGAACTAAAACTGCTGGAGCAGTATGGTCTGGATGAACTGACGGGACCGTTTGAGAGTATTGTCGAAATGTCGTGCCTGATGCATGACATCGGCAATCCGCCGTTTGGTCATTTTGGTGAAGCGGCGATTAATGACTGGTTCCGACAGCGGCTGTATCCCGCCGACGCGGAAAGTCAGCCCCTCAGCGATGACCGCTGCCTGGTGGCGGCGTTACGTTTGCGCGAAGGCGAAGAGTCGCTGAATGATATTCGCCGTAAGGTGCGCCAGGACCTGTGCCATTTTGAAGGTAATGCCCAGGGGATTCGTCTGGTGCATACTTTGATGCGTATGAATCTTACCTGGGCCCAAGTTGGCGGTATTTTAAAATATACCCGTCCGGCGTGGTGGCGCGGAAGTACGCCTACGACGCATGACTATTTAATGAAGAAACCGGGCTATTACCTTTCTGAAGAACCGTATATTGAACGGTTACGTAAAGAATTATCATTAGCGCCCTACAGTCGCTTTCCATTAACCTGGATAATGGAAGCTGCCGATGATATCTCTTATTGCGTGGCCGACCTGGAAGATGCCGTTGAGAAAAGAATCTTTAGCGTCGAACAACTTTATCACCATCTGCATGAGGCGTGGGGGCATCACGAAAAAGGTTCCCTGTTTAGTCAGGTTGTTGAGAATGCCTGGGAGAAATCACGTTCAAATACATTAAGCCGGAGCACGGAAGATCAGTTCTTTATGTATTTACGCGTCAATACGCTGAATAAACTGGTGCCGTATGCAGCCCAGCGGTTTATTGATAATTTACCGCAGGTTTTTGACGGCAGCTTTAATCACGCCCTGTTAGAAGATGCCAGTAGCTTTAGTCAGTTGCTGGGTGTCTATAAAAATGTGGCAGTAAAACACGTATTTAGTCATCCGGACGTTGAGCAGTTGGAATTGCAGGGGTATCGGGTGATCAGCGGGTTGCTGGAGATCTATCAGCCTTTATTAAAAATGTCCCAGTCAGATTTTACTGAGCTGGTCGACAATGAAAGAGTTAAACGTTTTCCTATCGAATCACGATTATTTCAGAAGTTGTCTACTCGCCATCGTCTTGCTTATGTCGAGGCGGTTAGTAAAATATCAACGGGTTGCGCTGAGTTTTCGGTAATGGAATATTATTATCGCTGCCGGCTGATTCAGGATTATATCAGCGGGATGACCGATCTGTATGCCTGGGATGAATATCGTCGCTTGATGGCCGTAGAACAATAAATACTCATTTGTAAAGACGGCCAATAAAATTTTACTTTTTCCTTAAACTCAATTCTGGAACTTAGCGCTATAAAACGACTCTGACGTATACAGCAATTTTGCGTTACCTGTTAATCGAGAACGAAACACATGAAAAAAACCACATTAGCAATGAGTGCACTGGCTCTGAGTTTAGGTTTGGCGTTGTCCCCCCTGTCTGCCACAGCGGCTGAGACGTCGTCTTCAGCAATGACCGCCCAACAGATGCCAAGCCTGGCCCCGATGCTCGAAAAAGTGATGCCATCGGTGGTAAGTATTAACGTCGAGGGGAGCACGACGGTGAATACGCCGCGTATGCCGCGTAATTTCCAGCAGTTCTTCGGTGATAATTCACCATTCTGCCAGGACGGTTCACCGTTCCAGAGTTCACCGTTCTGCCAGGGCGGCGCGCCGGGCGCTGACAACGGCGGCGGCCAGCAGCAGAAATTTATGGCCCTGGGTTCCGGTGTAATTATTGATGCCGCGAAAGGGTATGTCGTGACCAACAACCACGTGGTGGATAACGCCACGGTGATTAAGGTTCAGTTGAGCGATGGCCGTAAATTTGATGCGAAGATTGTGGGTAAAGATCCGCGCTCCGATATCGCGCTGATCCAAATTCAGGATCCGAAAAACCTGACGGCGATTAAGCTGGCAGATTCCGACGCGCTGCGTGTGGGTGATTACACCGTAGCAATTGGTAACCCGTTTGGCCTCGGTGAGACCGTGACCTCCGGTATTGTTTCTGCGCTGGGCCGTAGCGGCCTGAACGCGGAAAACTACGAAAACTTTATTCAGACGGATGCCGCGATCAACCGGGGTAACTCCGGTGGCGCACTGGTTAACCTGAACGGTGAGCTGATCGGCATTAACACCGCGATCCTTGCGCCGGACGGCGGTAACATCGGTATCGGCTTTGCAATCCCGAGCAACATGGTGAAAAACCTGACGTCACAGATGGTTGAGTTTGGTCAGGTTAAACGCGGTGAGCTGGGTATTATGGGTACCGAGCTGAGCTCTGAGCTGGCGAAAGCGATGAAAGTTGATGCTCAGCGTGGCGCATTTGTCAGCCAGGTGATGCCGAACTCTTCCGCAGCGAAAGCAGGTATTAAAGCCGGGGATGTGATTACCTCCCTGAACGGTAAACCGATCAGCAGCTTCGCCGCCCTGCGTGCGCAGGTGGGTACGATGCCGGTAGGCAGCAAAATTAACCTTGGCCTGTTGCGTGACGGTAAGCCGGTCACTGTGAATCTGGAACTGCAGCAGAGCAGCCAGACTCAGGTTGATTCCAGCTCTATCTTCAAAGGCATTGAAGGGGCTGATATGAGCAACAAAGGCCAGGACAAAGGGGTCGTGGTCAGCGAGGTGAAAGCGAATTCTCCGGCTGCACGGATTGGCCTGAAGAAAGGGGATGTGATTATCGGTGCGAACCAGCAGCCGGTGAAAAATATCGCCGAACTGCGCAAAATCCTCGACAGCAAACCGGCTGTACTGGCGCTGAACATTCAGCGTGGTGACAGCTCCATCTATCTGTTGATGCAGTAATCTCACTAAACCCCTTCCTGCACAGGAAGGGGTTTCTTTTTGTGATACTTCCCACAACTCCATACTTCTCCCTCTCGCTTTGTGCAGTTGCACAATGCCGCCGCTTATTATCTTCCCTATGCTTGAGCTCTGCTCACAGGAGGGGTTTATGGCTGGCTGGCATCTTGATACCAAAATGGCGCAGGATATCGTAGCGCGAACCATGCGCATCATTGATACCAATATCAACGTAATGGATGCCCGCGGGCGGATCATTGGCAGCGGCGATCGCGAACGAATTGGTGAATTGCACGAAGGCGCGCTGCTGGTGCTTTCGCAAGGTCGGGTGGTCGATATTGACGATGCGGTAGCCCGGCATTTACACGGCGTGCGTCAGGGGATAAACCTGCCGCTGCGTCTGGAAGGCGAAATCGTTGGCGTTATCGGTCTTACTGGCGAGCCGGAACATCTGCGCAAGTATGGCGAACTGGTGTGCATGACCGCCGAAATGATGCTGGAACAGTCGCGTCTGATGCATCTGTTAGCGCAGGATAGCCGTCTGCGTGAAGAGCTGGCGATGAACCTGATTCAGGCTGAAGAGAATACCCCGGCGCTGATGGAATGGGCACAGCGATTGGGCATTGATTTGAACCAGCCGCGCGTGGTGGCGGTAGTGGAGGTCGACAGCGGTCAGCTTGGCGTTGATAGTGCGATGGCGGAGCTACAGCAATTGCAGAACGCGTTAACTACACCCGAACGTAATAATCTGATTGCGATTGTTTCTCTGACCGAGATGGTGGTGCTGAAACCAGCGCTCAATCAGTTTGGCCGCTGGGACGCTGAAGATCATCGCAAGCGCGTTGAGCAACTGATTGCCCGCATGAAAGAGAATGGACAACTGCGTTTTCGCGTGTCGCTGGGCAACTATTTTACCGGGCCCGGCAGCATTGCCCGTTCGTATCGTACGGCGCGCACCACCATGATGGTCGGCAAGCAGCGGATGCCGGAAAGCCGGAGCTATTTCTATCAGGACTTGATGCTGCCGGTGCTGCTGGACAGCCTGCGCGGCGGCTGGCAGGCCAATGAGCTGGCGCGCCCGCTGGTAAGGCTGAAAGCGATGGATAACAACGGTTTGCTGCGTCGAACATTATCGGCATGGTTTCGACATAACGTTCAGCCGCTGGCGACCTCAAAAGCATTGTTTATTCACCGCAATACGCTGGAGTATCGCCTGAACCGTATTTCAGAGCTGACCGGGCTGGATCTGGGGAATTTTGACGATCGACTGCTGCTGTATGTGGCGTTGCAGCTGGATGAGCAGCATTGATTAATTGCCTGATAAGCGTAGCGCTATCAGGCAACAATCAACTTATTTGCGCGTTAGCTTTTCCAGATCGGCTTCAATCTCGCTGATCTTGTTGGTCACGACGCTTTCCAGATGACGTAAATCATCGAGGATCTTGCGTTTAAGATCGACTTCGCTGCGATCTCGCTGGCAGATCTGATCCAGTTCGTCGATCACGTAGCGCAGGTTGGGACTGATCTCCTGCACTTCTTTGTAACCCTGGCCGACGCCATCGGCGACAACCGTTTTACGCTGACGGGGATATTTGAACTTCACGCTCTTGGCAAAAAACTCGCCTTTATCCTTCTGGAAATAGATTTTCAGGATATCGTTGTTGGCTTCTTGCCGCAGACTGTAACGATCGATCTCTTCAGGATTAGTAATGCCCAGACTTTTCAGATTGTCATACATAGCGGTACCCTTAAGCTCACTATAACCATTGAATAATTAACGAAAAGCCTTGTTTATGCCACTCGCAGATGTAAAAAAAGCGGGCTAAGCCCGCTTTTTCAAATCGCTGTTAGTCGATGGTGCGTAACAGTTCGTTGATTCCCACTTTGCCACGCGTTTTGGCATCGACTTTCTTCACAATCACCGCACAGTACAGGCTGTATTTGCCATCTTTCGACGGCAGGTTGCCGGAGACGACCACGGAGCCCGCTGGAACGCGGCCGTAATGCACTTCGCCGGTTTCGCGATCGTAAATACGGGTGCTCTGGCCGATATACACACCCATAGAGATGACGGAGCCTTCTTCGACGATCACGCCTTCAACCACTTCAGAGCGCGCGCCGATGAAGCAGTTGTCTTCGATGATGGTCGGGTTAGCCTGCAACGGCTCCAGTACGCCACCAATACCAACGCCACCGGACAGGTGTACATTCTTACCGATTTGCGCACAGGAACCCACGGTCGCCCAGGTATCAACCATCGTACCTTCATCAACATAAGCGCCGATGTTAACGTAAGACGGCATCAGCACGGTGTTACGGGCGATAAACGCGCCCTGACGCACTGCCGCAGGCGGAACCACGCGGAAACCTTCTTTCTGGAAGCGCGCTTCGTCGTAGTCGGCGAATTTCATCGGCACTTTATCGAAGTAACGGCTTTCCGCACCCTCGATAACCTGATTATCGTTAATACGGAAAGAGAGCAGGACCGCCTTTTTCAGCCACTGATGCGTGACCCACTGACCCTCAATCTTTTCTGCGACGCGCAGTGCACCGGAATCCAGTAAAGAAATAACCTGATTCACCGCTTCGCGGGTTACGGTATCTACATTTGCCGGAGTAATGTCGGCACGGCGCTCGAAAGCGGACTCAATAACGTTCTGTAACTGCTGCATTGTTAAACTCTTTCCATAATAAATAAAAACATTACCCTTTATCGTTTGGATTGAGGGCCTCTGTCAACCGTTGATGCACTTCCTGCTGCAGCTCATTATTAAGGGCGCGCCGGTCGGCGGTGGCGATTATGAATAAATCTTCTACTCGCTCGCCAATAGTTGTAATTCGGGCGCCATGCAGCGAAATTCCCAGATCGGCAAAAATCTGCCCGACCCGCGCCAGCAGTCCTGGCTGGTCGAGAGCGATAAGCTCAAGAAATGATTTTCGGTCGGTATGGGTCGGCAGAAAAGTGACCTCGGTATCGACGGTAAAGTGACGTAATTTTGCCGGCTGGCGACGCGGTTGCGGCGGCTGCCAGCTACGCTGGGTGATCGCCTGTTCAAGCCCAAAACGGATCGCTTCGTGTCGGTCTGACGACAGCGGGCTACCGTCTGGTTCCAGCACAATGAACGTATCCATCGCCATCCCATCGCGGGTGGTGAAAATCTGCGCATCGTGGACGCTAAGGTTGCGCCTGTCCAGTTCGGCGCAGACGGCAGCAAACAGATAAGGGCGGTCAGGGCTCCAGATGAAAATTTCCGTCCCGCCTCGCGTGGCCTGCGGGCTGAGCAGGATCAGAGGCTTGCTGAGATCGTGTTGCAGCAGATGACGTGCATGCCAGGCCAGCTGATTTGGGCTGTGACGTACGAAATAGTTGGCGCGACAGCGCGACCAGATATGGTGCAGCGCTTCTTCATCAATGTTGTCCATGCGCAGTAGCGCCAGCGCCTGAAGCTGATGATGACGTACGCGCTCACGCATATCCGGCGTGTTTTGCATCCCACGGCGTAACTGTTTTTCCGTCGCGAAGTACAGCTCGCGCAGCAGGCTTTGCTTCCAGCTATTCCACAGCGTTTCGTTGGTGGCGCAAATATCTGCGACGGTCAGGCACACCAAAAAGCGCAGACGATGTTCCGTTTGCACCTCTTCGGCGAATTGCTTAATGACTTCGGGATCCTGAATATCGCGGCGCTGAGCGGTAACCGACATCAGCAAATGCTGGCGCACCAGCCACACGATCAGTTGCGTTTCGCGGGAGTTCAGACCGTGCAGTTCGGCGAATTTGAGCACATCCTGGGCGCCGAGAACCGAGTGATCGCCGCCGCGACCTTTGGCGATATCGTGGAACAGCGCGGCAATCAGAATCAGCTCCGGCTGTCGCAGACGCGGCCACAGATCCACGCACAGCGGATGGCGCTGACGGGTCTCTTCGTTAGCAAAACTTTCCAGCTTGAGCATTACGCGAATGGTGTGTTCATCCACCGTATATGCATGAAACAGGTCAAACTGCATTTGGCCGACAATATGCGACCATTGCGGCATATAGGCCCACAACACGCTGTGGCGATGCATAGGCAGCAGGCCGCGACTCACCGCGCCCGGATGGCGCAACATACTGAGAAACAGCGAACGCGCTTCCGGGATGTAGCACAGCGGCTGCGTTAAATGACGGCGGGCATGACGTAAATGGCGCAGCGTAGTGGAGTAAATTCCGCTGATCGCGCTATTACGCACCATGATGTAAAACATCCGCAATATTGCTTCGGGTTTGCGAATAAACAGGTCGTCGTCGCGCAGATCAATCAACGTGCCGCGCAGTTGAAAGTCGTCATCAATCGGACGTGGTTTTTCATCGGCGGGCAGGGCGAGGATCGCCTCGTCGAACAGTTGCAACAGCATGTGGTTCAGTTCGCTGACCCGTCGTGTGACGCGGAAATAGTCTTTCATCATCCGCTCGATAGGCTCATTGCCTTCACCGCCGTAGTTCAGGCGTTGCGCCACGCTGAGCTGACGATCAAACAGCAGACGGTTGTCGTAACGACTAACGACCAGATGCAGGGCAAAGCGAATGCGCCACAGGATATGCAAACATTCATTCAGCTCGGCACGTTCTGCCTGCGTCAAAAAGCCGAAACCGACCATTTCATCCAGTGAGGTGGCGCCAAAATGGCGGCGGGCCACCCATTGCAGGGTATGAATATCGCGCAGGCCGCCGGGGCTACTTTTGATATCCGGCTCCAGGTTGTAGCTGGTGCCGTGATAGCGCTGGTGGCGCTGATTCTGCTCTTCAACTTTGGCTGCGTAAAACTTATCGGATGGCCAGAAACCTTCGCTAAAAATATGCTTTTGTAGCTCAAGAAACAGCGCCACATCACCAATCAGCAGGCGTGTTTCAATCAGGTTGGTGGCGACGGTTAAATCTGACAATCCTTCCAGCAGACACTCTTCCAGCGTGCGCACGCTGTGCCCAACCTCGAGCCTCACGTCCCATAGCAGCGTTAACAGTTCGCCAACTTTTTCGGCCTGCGCGTCTGGTAGCTTTTTACGACTCAGGATCAGCAGGTCAATATCGGAAAGCGGATGCAGTTCGCCGCGCCCGTAACCGCCAACGGCAACCAGCGCCAGGTCGGCAATTTGACCGAAACCGGCTTCAATCCACAGACGTTGCAGTAACTGGTCAATAAACTCGGTGCGGGCTTCAATCAGCTGTTCTGCGGAAATCCCGCTGTCAAACGCGTCACCTAACCAGTGTTGGAAAGTGTCGATATGCGCTTTAATGCCGGGGCAGTTGAGATCGTGCTGCGGCCAGGTTCCGGGGTTCTGCGGTTGGCCTGGCAGGGTGGGGAGGGCAGTATTTGCGTGTTGTTCAGGAAGAGTATTCATTATGCGCCACCCATTAAAAAAGCCGGATGACGGCGTGAACGCCTTACCCGGCCTACGAAGTAGTACAATTTGTAGGCCTGATAAGATGCGGGTGCATCGCCATCAGGCAAAACATTATTCGTCGTGTGTGATGATCGCCGGGATGGTGTCATCCTTGCGTAATGTCAGAATTTCACAGCCTTTTTCCGTCACCACAATAGTATGCTCGTACTGAGCAGACAAGCTCCGATCTTTAGTTTTCACCGTCCATCCGTCTTTCATGGTGCGGATGCGGTAATCACCGGCATTCAGCATGGGCTCTACGGTGAAGGTCATGCCCGGCTGCAGTACCACACCGCCGTCGTCTGCATCGTAGTGCAGAACCTGCGGCTCTTCATGGAAGCCGCGACCGATGCCGTGACCGCAATATTCACGGACCACAGAGAAGCCTTCGCCTTCCGCGTATTTTTGAATCGCAGCGCCCAGCGTGCGCAGGCGAATACCCGGTTTTACCATCCGCAGCGCCAGATACAGGCTTTCCTGCGTGACGCGGCACAAACGCTCGCCCAGAATGGTTGGTTTGCCGACGATGAACATTTTCGAGGTATCACCGTGGAACTCGTCTTTAATCACGGTTACGTCGATGTTGACGATATCGCCGTCTTTCAGGAGCTTGGCGTCGTCCGGGATCCCATGGCACACCACTTCATTAATAGAGATGCACACGGACTTCGGATAACCGTGATAGCCCAGGCAGGCGGAAATGGCCTGCTGCTCATTCACGATGTAGTCATTACAGATGCGATCCAGTTCGCCGGTGCTGACGCCTGGCTTAACAAACGGTTCGATCATTTCCAGTACATCGGCGGCCAGACGGCCAGCGACGCGCATTTTTTCGATTTCTTCAGGGGTCTTGATTGAGATAGCCATGAATTCTGTCCATCAGTGCCGATGATATCGGCAATAATTGTTTAAGTGGTGCTAATGGTATCAGTCCGGCATACATGCTGCCAAATTGAGAATCATTCTGAACTTCGCCTTTCGTGCCACAGGTGTGTTGGCTGTATTTGCTCATTCCAGCCGCTTACAGCATGTAGGCTCCCGGAGATGCAAAAATTGGCTGCCTCCCTGTAACACGAAATTCATCGTTCATTCAGCACGCACCGCCAACAATTATTGGTGTCGGTAGCGTATTTGTGGTATAAAGCGCGCCGGACTTCCGATCCATTTGAAGACTACACACGATGGACGGGAGCGACAAATCTCACTTTGTGTAACAACACACACGTATCGGCACATATTCCGGGGTGCCCTTTGGGGTCGGTAATATGGGATGCGTGGAGGCTTAACCCCAACTTTTATATATAGAGGTTTTAATCATGGCAACTGTTTCCATGCGCGACATGCTCAAGGCTGGTGTTCACTTCGGTCACCAGACCCGTTACTGGAACCCGAAAATGAAGCCGTTCATCTTCGGTGCGCGTAACAAAGTTCACATCATCAACCTTGAGAAAACTGTACCGATGTTCAACGAAGCTCTGGCTGAACTGAACAAGATCTCTGCTCGTAAAGGTAAAATCCTTTTCGTTGGTACTAAACGCGCTGCAAGCGAAGCGGTGAAAGAAGCTGCTAACAACTGCGACCAGTTCTTCGTGAACCATCGCTGGTTGGGCGGCATGCTGACTAACTGGAAAACCGTTCGTCAGTCCATCAAACGTCTGAAAGATCTGGAAACTCAGTCTCAGGACGGTACTTTCGAAAAGCTGACCAAGAAAGAAGCGCTGATGCGTACTCGTGAGCTTGAGAAACTGGAAAACAGCCTGGGCGGTATCAAAGACATGGGCGGTCTGCCGGACGCTCTGTTCGTAATCGATGCTGACCACGAGCACATTGCTATCAAAGAAGCAAACAACCTGGGTATCCCAGTATTTGCTATCGTTGATACCAACTCTGATCCGGACGGTGTTGACTTCGTTATCCCGGGTAACGACGACGCAATCCGTGCTGTGACCCTGTACCTGGGCGCTGTAGCTACTACCGTTCGTGAAGGCCGTTCTCAGGATCTGGCTTCCCAGGCGGAAGAAAGCTTCGTAGAAGCTGAATAATAAGGCACGCTCGTTCGAGCCCCCTTATAAACCAGGTAGTATCACGTTTGGTTAGGGGCCCTTTAGGCCCCTTTTTCACTTTTAAATCTGTGCGGTTTCATGCCGGGCAGATCAAATCTTCCGAGGATTTTAGAATGGCTGAAATTACCGCATCCCTGGTAAAAGAGCTGCGTGAGCGTACTGGCGCAGGCATGATGGATTGCAAAAAAGCACTGACTGAAGCTAATGGCGACATCGAGCTGGCAATCGAAAACATGCGTAAGTCCGGCGCAATCAAAGCGGCGAAAAAAGCAGGCAACGTTGCTGCTGACGGCGTAATCAAAACCAAAATCGACGGCAACATCGCTTTCATTCTGGAAGTTAACTGCCAGACTGACTTCGTTGCTAAAGATGCTGGTTTCCAGGCATTTGCTGACAAAGTACTGGACGCTGCCGTTGCTGGCAAAATCACTGACGTTGAAGTTCTGAAAGCGCAGTTCGAAGAAGAACGTGTTGCTCTGGTTGCTAAAATCGGTGAGAACATCAACATCCGTCGCGTTGCTTCCCTGGAAGGCGAAGTTCTGGGTAACTACCAGCACGGTGCTCGTATCGGTGTTCTGGTTGCTGCAACTGGCGCTGACGAAGAGCTGGTTAAACAGCTGGCAATGCACGTTGCTGCAAGCAAGCCAGAATTCGTTAAGCCGGAAGACGTTTCTGCTGAAGTGGTAGAGAAAGAATACCAGGTTCAGCTGGACATCGCGATGCAGTCTGGTAAGCCGAAAGAAATCGCAGAGAAAATGGTTGAAGGCCGTATGAAGAAATTCACCGGCGAAGTTTCTCTGACTGGTCAGCCTTTCGTTATGGATCCGAGCAAATCTGTTGGTCAGCTGCTGAAAGAGCACAACGCTGATGTAACAGGCTTCATCCGCTTTGAAGTGGGTGAAGGTATCGAGAAAGTTGAGACTGACTTTGCAGCAGAAGTTGCTGCGATGTCCAAGCAGTCTTAATTTTTAAAGGAGCCGCCTGAGGGCGGCTTCTTTTTGTGTCTGGCTTGTAAATTCAGCGAACCGCTATAGTGGTCATGCTGAAAAGCGACATACAATGTCGCCGGAATTAATTCATCTCATTCGTTGACAGTCTCAGGAAAGAAACATGGCTACCAATGCAAAACCCGTCTACAAACGTATTCTGCTTAAGTTAAGTGGCGAAGCTCTGCAAGGTTCAGAAGGCTTCGGTATTGATGCAAGCATCCTTGACCGTATGGCTCAGGAAATCAAAGAGCTGGTTGAGCTGGGTATCCAGGTTGGCGTAGTGATTGGTGGTGGTAACCTGTTCCGTGGCGCTGGTCTGGCGAAAGCAGGGATGAACCGCGTTGTGGGCGACCACATGGGCATGTTAGCCACCGTCATGAACGGTCTGGCGATGCGCGATGCGCTTCACCGCGCCTATGTGAACGCTCGCTTGATGTCCGCAATTCCTCTGAATGGCGTGTGTGATAACTACAGCTGGGCGGAAGCAATCAGCCTGCTGCGTAACAACCGCGTTGTTATTTTGTCTGCGGGTACTGGCAATCCGTTCTTCACTACCGACTCTGCGGCTTGCCTGCGTGGTATTGAAATTGAAGCGGATGTGGTACTGAAAGCCACCAAAGTCGATGGCGTATTTACGGCTGACCCGGCTAAAGATCCAACGGCGACTATGTACGAACAGTTGACCTATGCTGAAGTTCTGGATAAAGAGCTGAAAGTGATGGATCTTGCGGCGTTTACGCTGGCTCGTGACCACAAATTACCGATTCGTGTCTTTAACATGAACAAACCGGGTGCGCTGCGCCGTGTTGTTATGGGTGAAAAAGAAGGCACGTTAATCACGGAATAATTCCCGTTGCGGCTAAATGCAGGTAATATTCCGCTTTAATGTCGCGGGATACGTCCCTCAAAATTAATCAAGACTATACTTGTCACATCTTGCGTGGTGGGTATGGTCTGACTGAAACAAGCTTTCAAGGATTCGTAACGTGATCAACGATATCAGAAAAGATGCTGAAGTACGCATGGACAAATGCGTCGAAGCGTTCAAAAACCAAATCAGCAAAATTCGCACGGGCCGTGCTTCTCCTAGCCTGCTGGATGGTATTGTCGTGGAATATTACGGCACACCGACCCCGCTGCGCCAGCTGGCAAGCGTAACGGTTGAAGATTCCCGTACCCTGAAAATCAACGTGTTCGACCGTTCTATGGGGCCAGCCGTTGAGAAAGCAATTATGGCTTCCGACCTCGGTCTGAATCCAAGCTCTGCGGGTTCCGACATCCGCGTTCCGCTGCCGCCGCTGACTGAAGAACGTCGTAAAGATCTGACCAAGATCGTGCGTGGCGAAGCTGAAGGCGCGCGCGTTGCCGTACGTAACGTACGCCGTGATGCCAACGACAAAGTGAAAGCGTTGTTGAAAGAAAAAGAGATCAGCGAAGATGACGATCGCCGTTCTCAGGACGACGTACAGAAACTGACTGACGCAGCTATCAAGAAAGTTGATGCGGCGCTGGCAGAGAAAGAAACGGAACTGATGCAGTTCTGATTCGCCTGTACGCTAAAAACGCCGCTTAGAAGGCCTGAGAAGGCTGGATGGCGGCGTTTTGCTTTTTTCTGTCTATATACTCTAAATAATTCGAGTTGCAGGAAGGCGGCGACGCAGGGCATCCCCGGGAGCGTACACCCGTGCGTGACAGGGGTGAACGAGGAGAGCCAACGTACATGCAACTTGAAGTATGACGAGTAAAATTCTTCTGGATGTCTGATGAAGCAATTAACCATCCTGGGATCAACCGGTTCCATTGGTTGCAGTACGCTGGATGTAGTACGCCATAACCCGGAAAAATTTCGCGTTGCTGCGTTGGTGGCGGGTAAAAATGTCGTCCGTATGGTTGAGCAATGTCTGGAATTTTCTCCTCGCTATGCGGTAATGGACGATGAAAAAAGCGCTGCGTTGGTAAAAGCAGCTCTGCTGGAGCAGGGCAGTCGTACTGAGGTTATGAGCGGGCAGCAGGCTGCCTGTGATATGGCTGCGCTGGATGATGTTGATCAGGTTATGGCGGCGATTGTCGGCGCGGCGGGCTTGCTACCGACGCTGGCGGCAATCCGCGCGGGCAAAAGCATTTTGCTGGCGAATAAAGAGTCTCTGGTGACCTGCGGGCGTCTGTTTATGGACGACGTGCAACGCCACAAAGCACAGCTTTTGCCGGTAGATAGCGAACATAACGCGATTTTTCAGAGTTTACCGCAACCTATCCAACACAATCTGGGATACGCTGACCTTGAGCAAAATGGCGTCATTTCAGTTTTGCTTACCGGGTCTGGTGGCCCTTTCCGTGAAACGCCATTGCGCGATCTGGTTTCTATGACCCCCGATCAGGCATGTCGTCATCCGAATTGGTCGATGGGACGAAAAATCTCTGTCGATTCAGCCACCATGATGAATAAAGGTCTGGAATACATTGAAGCGCGTTGGTTATTTAATGCCAATGCAAGCCAGATGGAAGTGCTGATTCACCCGCAGTCGGTTATTCATTCGATGGTGCGTTATCAGGATGGTAGCGTTCTGGCGCAGTTGGGGGAACCTGATATGCGTACACCTATTGCTCATACGATGGCATGGCCAGAACGAGTGACGTCCGGCGTTAAGCCTGTCGACTTTTGCAAGCTCAGTGCGTTGACGTTTTCCGCACCTGATTACCAGCGTTATCCATGCCTGAAACTGGCGATGGACGCGTTTGAGCAAGGGCAGGCGGCGACGACCGCTTTGAACGCAGCGAATGAAATTACCGTTGCCGCATTCCTGGCGCAGCAGATCCGATTTACCGATATTGCTGACCTGAATTTATCCGTACTGGATAAGATGGATTTGCAGGAACCACAGAGCGTTGATGACGTGCTGAAGGTTGATGCTATCGCGCGGGAAGTCGCCAGAAAAGAAGTGATGCGACGCTCAAGCTGATGATAATCCCTCCACGGAGAATCGCGCTATTTGTTAGCGTTGGGCTTCAGTGATATAGTCTGCGCCACTCGATCGCGGGTATTTGTTTTTTTTCGGTCGGGTAAGCCGTGGTTTGACACGGCTTTTTTGTGGATGCACAAAATCATTCAGGTTGCATCAAGGTGGCAAGTGGATGAGTCCCCTGGAGCATACAAAGAGTATGTGACTGGGGCGAAGATCACAGCCAACGAAGGAGCAGCCTGAAGGATGAAGCGCAAAAGGCTTCAGTATTCCTGAGTACCGTATAATCCTTTCAGGGACTAAAAACGCGTTATGTTGTCTGCAACTAAACCATTAAGCGAAAATTTGCCAGCACATGGTTGTCGCCATGTAGCAATTATCATGGATGGCAATGGCCGCTGGGCGAAAAAGCAAGGGAAGATTCGCGCCTTTGGACATAAGGCCGGAGCAAAGTCCGTCCGCCGGGCTGTCTCTTTTGCTGCCAATAACGGTATTGATGCGTTAACGCTGTATGCCTTTAGCAGTGAGAACTGGAACCGACCCGCGCAGGAAGTGAGCGCGTTAATGGAGCTGTTTGTGTGGGCGCTTGATAGCGAAGTGAAAAACCTGCACCGCCATAACGTACGTCTGCGTATTATCGGGGATATCAGTCGATTTAACTCACGTTTGCAAGAACGGATTCGCAAATCAGAAGCGATTACTGCCCAGAATACCGGGTTGACGCTAAATATTGCAGCGAATTACGGTGGACGGTGGGATATAGTCCAGGGAGTCAGACAACTGGCACAACAGGTGCAGGATGGTCTGCTGCGTCCAGAGCAAATCGATGAAGAGATGCTGGGGCAGCAAATTTGTATGCATGAACTGGCTCCTGTGGATTTAGTGATAAGGACTGGGGGAGAGCATCGAATTAGTAATTTTCTGTTGTGGCAAATTGCCTATGCCGAACTTTACTTTACGGATGTTCTCTGGCCCGATTTCGATGAACAAGACTTTGAAGGTGCGCTGCATGCCTTTGCTAATCGTGAGCGTCGTTTCGGCGGCACCGAGCCCGGTGATGAAAAAGCCTGATGGGGGTCGCTTTTGCTGAAGTATCGCCTGATTTCTGCTTTTGTTTTAATACCCGTTGTCATCGCGGCGCTGTTTTTGCTGCCGCCGGTGGGGTTCGCCATTGTTACGCTGGCCGTCTGTATGCTGGCCGCCTGGGAATGGGGACAGTTAAGCGGTTTTACCACGCGTACGCAGCGAGTCTGGCTGGCTGTTTTGTGCGGGCTATTGCTGGCACTGATGCTATTTTTGTTGCCGGAATACCATCGCAATATTCATCAGCCGCTGGTTGAAGTATCGCTGTGGGCGTCGCTGGGCTGGTGGGTCGTGGCGCTGTTACTGGTGCTGTTTTATCCCGGCTCTGCGTCGGTCTGGCGTAATTCCAAAACATTACGCATAATTTTCGGCGTGTTAACCATAGTCCCTTTCTTTTGGGGAATGCTGGCGCTACGTGCATGGCACTATGATGAGAATCATTATAGTGGCGCGCTATGGCTGCTGTATGTCATGATCCTCGTCTGGGGAGCGGACTCGGGTGCCTATATGTTTGGTAAGCTGTTTGGCAAACATAAGCTGGCGCCGAAGGTTTCTCCTGGTAAAACCTGGCAGGGTTTTATTGGCGGACTCGCTACTGCTGCCGTGATCTCATGGGGTTATGGCATGTGGGCGAATCTTGAGGTTGCGCCTGTCACCTTGCTTATTTGCTCCATCGTTGCAGCCCTGGCCTCCGTGCTGGGTGATCTGACCGAGAGTATGTTTAAGCGTGAAGCAGGTATTAAGGACAGTGGTCACTTAATACCAGGACATGGCGGTATTTTGGATCGTATTGATAGCCTGACGGCTGCGGTACCGGTCTTTGCCTGCCTGCTGTTACTGGTATTCAGGACGCTCTAACGGATGGTCTTATGCTGAGTATTCTCTGGAATCTGGCTGCATTCATCGTTGCACTTGGTGTGCTTATCACCGTGCATGAATTTGGTCATTTCTGGGTTGCACGGCGCTGCGGAGTCCGCGTCGAACGCTTTTCCATTGGCTTTGGAAAAGCGCTTTGGCGGCGTACCGATAAATCAGGTACGGAATACGTCATCGCCCTGATTCCCCTCGGCGGTTACGTCAAAATGCTGGATGAGCGCGCTGAACCGGTCGCACCGGAGCTGCGCCATTACGCTTTCAACAATAAAACGGTTGGACAACGCGCAGCCATCATCTCCGCAGGTCCGATTGCCAACTTCCTTTTTGCTATTTTCGCGTATTGGCTGGTGTTTATCATCGGTGTCCCTGGCGTTCGTCCGGTTGTTGGTGAAATAACACCCAACTCGATTGCCGCACAGGCGCAAATTCAGCCGGGTACGGAACTAAAAGCGGTTGATGGTATCGAAACCCCTGATTGGGATGCCGTGCGATTACAACTGGTATCCAAAATTGGCGATGAACATACGACTCTCAGCGTGGCGCAGTTTGGCAGCAACCAGCGGCAGGACAAAACGCTGGATTTACGCCATTGGGCATTTGAGCCAGACAAAGAGGATCCTGTTTCCAGTTTAGGGATTCGCCCGCGCGGTCCGCAGATTGAATCGGTCCTGTCAGAAGTGCAGGTAAACTCCGCTGCAAGTAAGGCGGGTTTGCAAGCTGGCGACAGGATCGTTAAAGTCAATGGTCAGCCGCTGACGCAATGGATGACGTTCGTGACGCTGGTGCGCGATAATCCGGATAAGCCGTTAGCGCTAGATATTGAAAGACAAGGAAGTTCCTTGTCTTTAACGTTAACCCCAGATTCAAAACAGGTTAACGGGAAGGCAGAGGGTTTTGCGGGCGTGGTGCCTAAAGTTATTCCTCTGCCTGATGAGTATAAGACTGTACGCCAGTATGGGCCATTCAGCGCCATCCTCGAAGCCTCGGATAAAACGTGGCAGTTGATGAAGCTGACGGTCAGTATGCTGGGAAAATTGATTACCGGTGATGTAAAACTGAACAACCTCAGTGGGCCGATTTCTATCGCCCAGGGGGCTGGGATGTCAGCGGAGTTCGGGGTTATTTATTACCTGATGTTCCTTGCGCTTATCAGCGTGAACTTAGGGATAATCAACCTGTTTCCGTTGCCCGTTCTTGACGGGGGGCATCTGCTGTTCCTGGCGATTGAAAAGCTGAAGGGCGGTCCGGTATCCGAGCGGGTTCAAGACTTTAGTTATCGCATTGGCTCTATCTTGCTGGTGTTGTTAATGGGGCTTGCACTTTTCAATGATTTCTCTCGGTTGTAAGAGAGTGTTAGGAAGAACGCATAATAACGATGGCGATGAAAAAGTTGCTCATAGCGTCGCTGCTGTTTAGCAGCGCCACCGTATACGGTGCTGAAGGGTTCGTAGTGAAGGACATTCATTTCGAAGGCCTACAGCGAGTCGCCGTTGGTGCGGCTCTCCTCAGTATGCCGGTGCGCACAGGCGACACGGTTAATGATGAAGACATCAGTAATACCATTCGTGCTCTGTTCGCCACCGGTAACTTTGAGGATGTCCGCGTCCTGCGCGATGGTGATACCCTTCTGGTTCAGGTAAAAGAACGTCCGACGATTGCCAGCATCACTTTCTCCGGTAACAAATCGGTGAAAGATGACATGCTCAAGCAAAACCTCGAGGCTTCTGGTGTGCGTGTTGGCGAGTCTCTGGATCGCACCACGCTAGCCGATATCGAAAAAGGGCTGGAAGATTTCTACTATAGCGTTGGTAAGTACAGCGCCAGTGTGAAAGCGGTGGTAACGCCGTTGCCGCGTAACCGCGTTGACCTCAAGCTGGTCTTCCAGGAAGGCGTTTCGGCGAAGATCCAACAGATCAATATCGTCGGCAACCATGCTTTCTCGACCGACGAACTGATCTCTCACTTCCAACTGCGTGATGAAGTGCCGTGGTGGAACGTGGTGGGCGATCGTAAATACCAGAAACAGAAACTGGCGGGCGATCTTGAAACCTTGCGCAGCTACTATCTGGATCGCGGTTATGCTCGCTTCAATATCGATTCCACCCAGGTTAGCCTGACGCCGGATAAAAAAGGTATCTACATTACCGTTAACATCACTGAAGGCGATCAATACAAGCTTTCAGGGGTACAGGTGAGCGGTAACCTGGCTGGGCACTCCGCCGAAATTGAGACCCTGACCAAAATCGAGCCAGGCGAACTCTATAACGGCACCAAAGTGACCAAAATGGAAGATGATATCAAGAAGCTTCTGGGTCGCTATGGCTATGCCTATCCGCGCGTACAGTCGCAACCTGAAATCAACGACGCCGACAAAACCGTTAAATTACGCGTAAACGTGGATGCAGGTAACCGTTTCTACGTGCGTAAGATTCGTTTTGAAGGTAACGACACCTCTAAAGATTCCGTTCTGCGTCGCGAAATGCGCCAGATGGAAGGTGCCTGGTTGGGTAGCGATCTGGTCGATCAGGGTAAAGAGCGTCTGAACCGTCTGGGTTACTTTGAAACTGTCGATACCGATACTCAGCGTGTACCGGGTAGCCCGGATCAGGTTGATGTGGTCTATAAGGTTAAAGAGCGTAACACCGGTAGCTTTAACTTCGGCGTTGGTTACGGTACTGAAAGCGGCGTGAGCTTCCAGGCTGGCGTTCAGCAAGATAACTGGTTAGGTACCGGTTATTCAGTCGGGATCAACGGCACCAAAAACGACTATCAGACCTATACTGAGTTGTCTGTCACCAACCCATATTTCACCGTTGATGGGGTGAGCCTTGGTGGTCGCGTTTTCTACAATGACTTTAAAGCGGATGATGCAGACCTGTCCGACTATACCAACAAAAGTTATGGTACTGACGCAACGCTCGGCTTCCCGATCAACGAATACAACACCTTGCGTGCGGGTGTGGGTTATGTGCATAACTCCTTGTCTAACATGGATCCACAGGTTGCAATGCAACGTTATCTGGTTTCAATGGGTAAGGATCCTGACGCTGATAGCTTTAAATCAGACGATTTCACCTTCAACTATGGGTGGACATATAACAAGCTGGACCGTGGGTACTTCCCAACGGAAGGTACGCGTGTCAACCTGAACGGTAAAGTAACCATTCCGGGTTCTGACAACGAATACTACAAAGCGACGTTGGATACCGCGACCTATGTGCCGATCGATGACGATCACAAATGGGTTGTTCTGGGTCGCACGAAGTGGGGCTATGGTGACGGCATCGGCAGCAAAGAGATGCCGTTCTACGAGAACTTCTATGCCGGTGGTTCCAGCACCGTGCGTGGTTTCCAGTCCAACACCATCGGTCCAAAGGCTGTCTATTTACCGGCTAATCGTTATAACAACGATAGCGATTACGATAACGAATGTGACGCCACCAATACTTCACCGTGTAAATCGGATGATGCGGTAGGCGGTAACGCCATGGCTGTCGCCAGCCTGGAATTTATTACCCCGACGCCGTTTATCAGCGACAAGTATGCCAACTCGGTCCGTACCTCATTCTTCTGGGATATGGGTACCGTTTGGGATACGAACTGGGATTCAGCTAAGTACTCTGGTTATCCGGACTACAGCGATCCGAACAATATCCGTATGTCAGCGGGTATCGCTTTACAATGGATGTCCCCATTGGGGCCGTTGGTTTTCTCCTACGCCCAGCCGTTCAAGAAGTACGATGGAGACAAAGCGGAACAGTTCCAGTTTAACATTGGTAAAACCTGGTAATTGTTCTTCGCAAAGGAATGTAGTGGTAGTGTAGCGATGACTTTAGGCGATCTTGCATGGGATCGCCTGGCCACGCAAAGAACTGTACCTTCGGGTGCAAATGGGATGGTAAGGAGTTAATTGTGAAAAAGTGGTTATTAGCTGCAGGTCTCGGTTTAGCGATGGCAACGTCCGCACAGGCTGCTGACAAAATTGCAATCGTCAACATGGGTAGCTTGTTCCAACAGGTTGCACAGAAGACGGGCGTTTCTGCTACGCTGGAAAACGAGTTCAAAGGCCGTGCCAGCGAACTGCAGCGTATGGAATCTGATCTGCAATCTAAAATGCAGCGTCTGCAATCCATGAAAGCGGGTAGCGATCGTACCAAGCTGGAAAAAGACGTCATGGCTCAGCGTCAGACTTTCTCTCAGAAAGCTCAGGCTTTTGAGCAGGATCGTGCGCGTCGTTCCAACGAAGAACGTGGCAAACTGGTTACTCGTATCCAGACAGCTGTGAAATCTGTTGCTAACAGTCAGAGCATCGATCTGGTTGTTGACGCAAACACCGTTGCATACAACAGCAGCGATGTAAAAGACATCACCGCTGACGTACTGAAACAGGTTAAATAAGTAATGCCTTCAATTCGACTGGCTGATTTAGCAGAGCAGTTGGATGCAGAATTACACGGTGATGGCGATATCGTCATCACCGGCGTAGCGTCCATGCAATCTGCGCAAACTGGCAATATCACGTTCATGGTGAATCCTAAGTACCGTGAACACTTAGGCGTATGCCAGGCCTCTGCCGTTGTGATGACGCAGGACGATCTTCCTTTTGCTAAGAGTGCTGCGCTGGTAGTGAAGAATCCCTACCTGACCTATGCACGTATGGCGCAAATCTTAGATACCACGCCGCAGCCCGCACAAAACATTGCACCGAGTGCAGTGATCGATGCGACGGCGAAGCTGGGTAATAATGTTTCTGTGGGCGCAAATGCGGTCATTGAGTCTGGCGTAGAACTGGGCGATAACGTCGTTATCGGCGCAGGCTGCTTCGTCGGAAAAAATACTAAAATCGGCGCAGGTTCACGCTTGTGGGCGAATGTGACGATTTACCACGACATTCAGATCGGTGAGAATTGCCTGATCCAGTCCAGCACTGTCGTCGGATCTGATGGATTTGGTTACGCGAACGATCGCGGTAACTGGGTGAAGATCCCGCAGCTTGGTCGCGTGATTATCGGCGATCGCGTCGAGATCGGCGCTTGTACCACCATTGACCGTGGTGCGCTGGACGATACTGTGATCGGTAATGGTGTTATCATTGATAACCAGTGCCAGATTGCGCATAACGTTGTGATTGGCGACAATACGGCGGTAGCCGGTGGCGTCATTATGGCGGGTAGCCTGAAGATTGGCCGTTACTGCATGATTGGCGGCGCCAGCGTGATCAATGGGCATATGGAAATATGCGATAAAGTCACGGTTACTGGCATGGGTATGGTGATGCGTCCTATCACCGAACCTGGCGTCTATTCCTCAGGCATTCCGCTACAGCCCAATAAGGTATGGCGTAAAACAGCTGCACTGGTGATGAATATTGATGATATGAGCAAGCGTCTCAAAGCGATTGAGCGCAAGGTTAATCAACAAGACTAAAGCACCGTTTTTGCATGTCTGACTTTTCGGCCTGTCCCATTCATACGATTGCGACAGGCCGTGTTATTATTGCCTTTTAGTATATTTTGACAGGAAGAGTATTTTGACTACTAACACTCATACTCTGCATATTGAAGAGATTTTAGAACTTCTGCCGCACCGTTTTCCGTTTCTGCTGGTTGACCGCGTGCTGGATTTTGAAGAAGGTCGCTTTCTGCGCGCAGTGAAAAATGTATCTGTTAACGAGCCTTTCTTCCAGGGCCACTTCCCGGGTAAACCTATTTTCCCTGGCGTACTGATTCTGGAAGCAATGGCGCAGGCCACTGGTATCCTCGCGTTTAAAAGCGTAGGGAAACTGGAACCAGGTGAACTGTACTATTTTGCGGGTATTGACGAAGCGCGCTTTAAGCGTCCTGTCGTGCCAGGCGATCAGATGATCATGGAAGTGACTTTCGAGAAAACGCGCCGCGGCCTGACCCGTTTTAAAGGGGTTGCGCTGGTCGACGGTAAAGTTGTGTGCGAAGCAACGATGATGTGTGCCCGTAGCCGGGAGGCCTGATACGTGATTGATAAATCCGCCTTTATTCACCCAACTGCCATTGTGGAAGAAGGCGCCAGCATTGGCGCTAACGCTCACATTGGCCCATTTTGTATTGTTGGACCCCATGTTGAAATTGGTGAGGGTACCGTACTGAAGTCTCACGTTGTCGTGAATGGCCATACAAAAATTGGTCGTGATAACGAGATCTATCAGTTTGCCTCCATCGGTGAAGTTAACCAGGATCTGAAATATGCTGGCGAACCGACCCGCGTGGAAATTGGCGATCGCAACCGCATCCGCGAAAGCGTCACCATTCATCGTGGCACAGTGCAGGGCGGTGGAGTGACGAAGGTGGGCAGCGATAACTTACTGATGATTAATGCGCACGTCGCGCATGATTGTACGGTAGGCAACCGCTGTATTCTGGCGAATAACGCCACGCTTGCCGGGCATGTATCGCTGGATGATTTTGTTATCATCGGCGGCATGACTGCGGTGCATCAGTTCTGCATCATCGGCGCGCATGTGATGGTTGGCGGCTGTTCTGGCGTTGCTCAGGACGTGCCTCCATACGTTATCGCCCAGGGCAACCACGCAACGCCATTTGGCGTCAATATCGAAGGTCTGAAGCGTCGTGGGTTCACCCGCGAAGCGATTACCGCGATTCGTAATGCCTACAAAGCGTTGTACCGTAGTGGTAAAACGCTGGAAGAAGTGAAACCGGAAATCGCGGAACTGGCGAAACAGTACCCTGAAGTTCAGGCTTTCAGCGACTTCTTTGAGCGCTCAACGCGTGGTCTGATTCGTTAATGACTGAGCAGCGTCCTTTAACGATTGCCCTCGTCGCCGGAGAAACCTCCGGCGATATTCTTGGTGCAGGGTTAATCCGTGCACTCAAGGCTCGCGTTCCCAATGCGCGTTTTGTTGGCGTGGCGGGTCCGCTGATGCAGGCCGAAGGCTGTGAAGCCTGGTACGAAATGGAAGAGCTGGCGGTAATGGGCATTGTTGAAGTGCTCGGACGCCTGCGCCGTTTACTGCAAATACGCGCCGATCTCACTCGCCGATTTACCGACTTAAAGCCGGATGTTTTCGTCGGTATTGATGCGCCTGATTTCAATATTACCCTCGAAGGGAATTTGAAAAAGCAGGGCATTAAAACCATTCATTACGTCAGCCCCTCTGTGTGGGCCTGGCGACAGAAACGCGTTTTCAAAATAGGCAGATCCACCAATATGGTGCTGGCCTTTCTGCCTTTCGAAAAAGCGTTTTATGACAAATTTAACGTCCCGTGCCGCTTTATCGGTCATACCATGGCAGATGCCATGCCGTTGGACCCGGATAAAAACGCGGCTCGCGATGTTCTGGGTATTCCCCATGACGCTCACTGCCTGGCGCTATTGCCAGGAAGCCGTGGCGCAGAAGTGGAGATGCTCAGCGCCGATTTTCTGAAAACGGCGCAGTTGTTACGCCAGCATTATCCAGATCTCGAAGTGGTAGTGCCGTTGGTGAATGCCAAACGTCGCGAGCAGTTTGAGCGCATTAAAGCTGAAGTTGCACCGGAGCTTTCCGTACATCTGCTTAATGGGATGGGACGTGAAGCGATGGTTGCCAGCGATGCCGCACTGCTGGCTTCCGGCACCGCTGCGCTGGAATGTATGCTGGCAAAATGCCCGATGGTGGTTGGCTATCGTATGAAACCTTTCACCTTTTGGCTGGCAAAGCGTCTGGTGAAGACCGATTACGTTTCGCTACCTAACCTGCTGGCGGGAAGAGAACTGGTTAAAGAGCTGTTGCAGGAAGAGTGCGAACCGCAGGCGCTGTCGCAAGCGCTGTTGCCGTTGCTGGCGAATGGCAAAACCAGTCATGCGATGCACGACACATTCCGTGAACTGCATCAGCAGATCCGTTGCAACGCTGATGAGCAGGCGGCGGATGCGGTCCTGGAGTTAGCGCAATGATTGAATTTGTATATCCGCATACGCATTTAGTGGCGGGTGTAGATGAAGTTGGACGTGGTCCTTTGGTCGGCGCGGTCGTCACTGCCGCCGTCATTCTGGATCCGGCTCGCCCTATTATCGGTCTTAACGACTCAAAAAAACTGTCGGAAAAACGTCGCCTGGCGCTATTCGATGAGATTAAAGAAAAAGCGTTAAGCTGGAGCCTGGGGCGTGCGGAACCACATGAAATCGACGAGTTGAATATTTTACATGCCACTATGCTGGCCATGCAGCGTGCGGTTGCGGGTCTGCATATAGCGCCGGAATACGTACTGATCGACGGCAATCGTTGCCCGGCATTACCGGTGCCATCGCTTGCGGTGGTAAAAGGTGATAGCCGTGTGGCGGAGATTAGCGCGGCGTCGATACTGGCAAAAGTTACACGTGATGCTGAAATGGCGGCCCTGGATACGGTGTTCCCGCAGTATGGCTTTGCACAGCACAAAGGCTATCCAACCGCTTTTCATCTGGAAAAGTTGGCAATGCATGGCGCAACAGAGCACCATCGCCGTAGTTTTGGCCCCGTCAAACGCGCACTGGGACTCACGTCCTGATTCTTGTGTCGAAGGAATCTGAAGATGTCTGAACCTCGTTTCGTCCACCTGCGGGTGCACAGCGACTACTCCATGATCGATGGGCTGGCGAAAACCGGGCCGCTGGTGAAAAAGGCGGCCGCGTTAGGCATGCCTGCGCTGGCGATCACCGATTTTACCAACCTGTGTGGTCTGGTGAAGTTTTACGGAGCGGGTCACGGTGCGGGTATCAAGCCGATAGTTGGCGCAGATTTTCATGTCCGTAGCGAACTGCTGGGCGATGAACTCACGCAGCTCACCGTGCTGGCCGCAAACAATACCGGCTATCAGAATCTGACGTTGTTGATATCGAAAGCCTATCAGCGTGGTTATGGCGCAGAAGGGCCGGTCATCGACCGGGATTGGCTGGCCGAGTTAAAAGAAGGTTTGATTTTGCTCTCCGGCGGCCGCATGGGCGACGTTGGGCGCAGCCTGCTGCGCGGTAATAGCGCACTGGTTGATGAGTGCGTAGCGTTTTACGAAGAACATTTTCCAAATTGCTACTTCCTCGAGCTTATCCGTACCGGTAGGCAAGATGAAGAAAATTATCTGCATGCAGCGGTAGAACTGGCGGAAAGGCGTGGTCTTCCGGTGGTGGCGACCAACGATGTTCGTTTCCTTGAAACCGGTGATTTTGACGCGCATGAAATCCGCGTGGCAATCCATGACGGGTTCACCCTTGACGACCCGAAACGCCCGCGTAATTATTCGCCGCAGCAGTACATGCGTAGCGAAGATGAGATGTGCGAGCTGTTTTCCGATATTCCGGAAGCGCTGCAAAACACCGTTGAGATAGCTAAGCGCTGTAACGTGACGGTACGTCTGGGTGAGTATTTCCTGCCACAATTCCCGACCGGTGATATGACCACCGAGGATTTCCTCGTGGCGAAATCGCGCGAAGGTCTGGAAGAGCGTCTGGCGTTTTTGTTCCCGGACCCTGAAGTTCGCGCGCAGAAGCGCCCGCCTTATGACGAACGTCTGGAAGTTGAACTGAAAGTTATCAACCAGATGGGATTCCCTGGCTACTTCCTGATCGTGATGGAATTTATCCAGTGGTCGAAAGATAACGGCGTACCGGTAGGCCCTGGACGTGGTTCCGGTGCCGGCTCGCTTGTCGCCTATGCGCTGAAAATTACCGACCTGGATCCGCTGGAATTTGACCTGCTGTTCGAACGTTTCCTGAACCCGGAACGTGTCTCAATGCCCGACTTCGACGTTGACTTCTGTATGGAGAAACGCGACCGGGTAATTGAACACGTGGCGGAAATGTACGGTCGTGATGCGGTTTCGCAGATTATTACCTTCGGTACGATGGCGGCCAAAGCGGTTATCCGCGACGTGGGGCGCGTGCTGGGACACCCGTACGGCTTCGTGGACCGTATTTCGAAACTGGTGCCGCCCGATCCGGGCATGACGCTGGCAAAAGCCTTTGAAGCCGAACCCCAACTGCCGGAAATCTATGAGGCAGATGAAGAGGTTAAAGCGCTGATCGATATGGCGCGTAAGCTGGAAGGTGTCACGCGTAACGCCGGTAAACACGCCGGTGGTGTAGTTATCGCGCCGACCAAAATTACCGATTTTGCGCCGCTGTATTGCGATGAACAGGGGCTGCACCCGGTTACTCAGTTTGATAAGAACGACGTGGAATATGCTGGCCTTGTGAAGTTCGACTTCCTCGGCCTGCGTACGCTCACCATCATCAACTGGGCGCTGGAAATGATTAACGCGCGCCGTGAAAAGAACGGCGAGCCGCCGCTGGATATCGCCGCTATCCCGCTGGATGACAAGAAAAGCTTCGACATGCTGCAACGCTCGGAGACCACGGCGGTCTTCCAGCTTGAATCCCGCGGCATGAAAGATCTTATCAAACGTCTGCAGCCTGACTGCTTCGAAGATATGATCGCCCTGGTGGCCCTGTTCCGTCCAGGTCCGCTACAGTCGGGGATGGTAGATAACTTTATCGACCGTAAGCATGGTCGCGAAGAGATTTCCTACCCGGACGTACAATGGCAGCATGAGTGTCTGAAACCGGTACTGGAGCCGACCTACGGCATTATCCTGTATCAGGAACAGGTTATGCAGATTGCCCAGGAGTTGTCCGGATATACCCTTGGCGGTGCGGACATGTTGCGTCGTGCGATGGGTAAGAAAAAGCCGGAAGAGATGGCTAAGCAGCGCGGCACCTTTGAAGAAGGGGCGAAAAAGCGCGGCGTCGACGGCGAACTGGCGATGAAAATCTTTGACCTGGTGGAGAAATTCGCCGGTTACGGATTTAACAAATCGCACTCCGCTGCCTATGCGCTGGTCTCTTACCAGACGCTATGGCTGAAGGCGCATTACCCCGCCGAGTTTATGGCGGCGGTAATGACCGCCGATATGGATAACACCGAGAAAGTGGTCGGGCTGGTGGATGAATGCTGGCGTATGGGGCTCAAAATCCTGCCGCCGGATATCAACTCCGGGCTTTATCATTTTCACGTGAATGATGATGGCGAAATTGTCTATGGCATCGGCGCGATAAAAGGCGTGGGTGAAGGGCCAATTGAAGCTATTATTGAGGCGCGCAACGAAGGCGGTTACTTCCGCGAGCTGTTTGATCTCTGTGCGCGCACGGACATCAAAAAACTCAACCGCCGGGTGCTGGAAAAGTTAATCATGTCCGGGGCGTTTGACCGCCTTGGTCCGCATCGTGCGGCGCTGATGAATTCGCTCAACGATGCGCTAAAAGCCGCCGATCAGCATGCAAAAGCCGAGGCAACGGGTCAGGCGGACATGTTTGGCGTGCTGGCTGAAGAGCCGGAACAAATTGAACAGTCTTATGCTAACTGTACACCGTGGCCGGAGCAGGTGGTATTAGAAGGGGAACGTGAAACGTTAGGGCTTTACCTGACGGGACACCCCATCAACCAGTATTTAAAAGAAATTGAGCGCTATGTTGGAGGCCACAGGCTGAAAGACATGCATCCGACAGAACGTGGTAAAGTCACCACGGCTGCGGGGCTCGTCATTGCTGCGCGGGTAATGGTCACCAAGCGCGGCAATCGTATCGGCATCTGTACCCTGGATGACCGTTCCGGGCGTCTGGAAGTTATGTTGTTTACCGACGCCCTGGATAAATACCAGCAATTGCTGGAAAAAGACCGCATACTTATCGTCAGCGGACAGGTCAGCTTTGATGACTTCAGTGGCGGGCTTAAAATGATGGCCCGTGAAGTCATGGATATTGACGAAGCCCGGGAAAAATATGCTCGCGGGCTTGCTATCTCGCTGACGGACAGGCAAATTGATGACCAGCTTTTAAACCGACTCCGTCAGTCTCTGGAACCCCACCGCTCGGGGACAATTCCAGTACATCTCTACTATCAGAGGGCGGATGCACGTGCGCGATTGCGTTTTGGCGCAACGTGGCGTGTCTCTCCGAGCGATCGTTTGCTAAACGATCTCCGTGGCCTTATTGGTTCGGAGCAGGTGGAACTGGAGTTTGACTAATACAGGAATACTATGAGTCTGAATTTCCTTGATTTTGAACAGCCGATTGCAGAGCTGGAAGCAAAAATCGATTCTCTGACTGCGGTTAGCCGTCAGGATGAGAAACTGGATATTAACATCGATGAAGAAGTGCATCGTCTGCGTGAAAAAAGCGTAGAGCTGACGCGTAAAATCTTCGCCGATCTTGGCGCATGGCAGGTAGCCCAGTTGGCGCGCCATCCACAGCGTCCGTACACCCTGGATTATGTCCGCCTGGCATTTGATGAATTTGATGAGCTGGCGGGCGATCGTGCCTATGCGGATGATAAAGCTATTGTTGGCGGCATCGCGCGTCTGGATGGTCGTCCGGTGATGATCATTGGTCATCAGAAAGGCCGTGAGACCAAAGAAAAAATTCGTCGTAATTTCGGCATGCCGGCACCGGAAGGCTATCGCAAAGCGCTGCGTCTGATGGAAATGGCCGAGCGTTTCAATATGCCGATCATTACTTTCATCGACACCCCAGGGGCTTATCCGGGCGTGGGCGCGGAAGAACGTGGTCAGTCTGAAGCGATTGCGCGCAACCTGCGTGAAATGTCGCGTCTGAGCGTACCGGTAATCTGCACCGTTATTGGTGAAGGTGGTTCCGGCGGCGCGCTGGCGATCGGCGTAGGCGATAAAGTGAATATGCTGCAATACAGCACCTATTCCGTTATCTCCCCGGAAGGTTGTGCCTCCATTCTGTGGAAAAGCGCCGACAAAGCGCCGCTGGCCGCAGAAGCGATGGGGATTATCGCGCCGCGTCTGAAAGAGCTGAAGCTTATCGACTCTATCATCCCGGAACCGCTGGGCGGCGCGCACCGCAACCCGGAAGTGATGGCTGCGTCCCTGAAAGCACAGTTGCTGGCCGATCTCGCCGACCTCGACGTGTTAAGCAAAGATGATTTGAAAAACCGTCGTTACCAGCGTCTGATGAGCTACGGTTACGCGTAAACTGCATTAATTCTGAAAAGGGCCACAACGCTGTGGCCCTTTTTTTTACCTGTGGTTTCACCAGGCTATGATTAACTAAGGTTTTTCCAGGAGGAACGCATGAATATCATTGCCATCATGGGACCGCATGGCGTCTTTTATAAAGATGAGCCCATCAAGGAACTTGAGCGTGCGCTGCAACAGCAGGGGTTTCAGATTATCTGGCCGCAGAATAGCGTCGACCTGCTTAAGTTTATCGAACATAACCCACGAATTTGCGGTGTCATTTTTGACTGGGATGAATACAGCCTGGATCTGTGCAGTGACATCAACCAGCTCAACGAGTATCTCCCGCTCTACGCCTTTATTAATACTCATTCGACGATGGATGTCAGCGCGCACGACCTGCGCATGGCACTGTGGTTTTTTGAGTATGCGCTGGGCCAGTCTGAAGATATTGCAACCCGCATCCGTCAGTACACCAGCGAATACCTCGATAACATCACGCCTCCTTTCACCAAGGCGCTGTTTACCTATGTGAAGGAAGGAAAGTACACCTTCTGCACGCCCGGACATATGGCGGGAACGGCGTATCAGAAAAGCCCGGTAGGCTGCCTGTTCTATGATTTCTTTGGCGGCAATACTCTGAAGGCCGATGTGTCTATTTCCGTGACTGAACTGGGTTCGCTGCTGGATCATACCGGCCCGCATCTGGAAGCGGAGGAGTATATCGCGCGCACCTTTGGCGCCGAGCAGAGCTATATGGTGACCAACGGCACCTCGACGTCGAACAAGATTGTCGGCATGTATGCCGCGCCTTCAGGCAGTACGCTACTGATTGATCGCAACTGTCATAAGTCGCTGGCGCATTTGCTAATGATGAGCGATGTGGTGCCAATCTGGCTGAAGCCTACGCGCAATGCGCTGGGGATCCTCGGCGGTATACCTCGTCGGGAATTCACCCGCGCAAGCATTGAACGCAAGGTAGAAGAGACCCCTCAGGCACTATGGCCGGTACACGCGGTGATCACCAACTCCACCTATGACGGCCTGTTGTATAACACCAACTGGATCAAGCAAACCCTGGATGTGCCCTCCATTCATTTTGATTCTGCCTGGGTGCCGTATACCCATTTTCACCCGATCTATCAGGGGAAAAGCGGGATGAGCGGCGAACGGGTGCCGGGGAAAGTGATTTTTGAAACCCAGTCAACCCACAAGATGCTGGCGGCACTATCACAGGCTTCTCTGATCCACATTAAGGGCGACTACGACGAAGAGACGTTCAACGAAGCCTTTATGATGCACACTTCCACTTCCCCGAGCTACCCGATTGTCGCGTCGATAGAAACGGCGGCGGCAATGCTGCGTGGCAATTCAGGCAAGCGGTTGATCAATCGTTCGGTGGAGCGGGCGCTGCATTTCCGTAAAGAAGTGCAGCGGCTACGCGAAGAGTCGGATGGCTGGTTCTTTGATATCTGGCAGCCGGAAAGGGTAGATGAAGCGGAGTGCTGGCCGGTAGCGCCTGGTGAAGACTGGCACGGATTTGTTGATGCTGACGCCGATCATATGTTCCTCGACCCGGTGAAGGTCACCATTCTTACGCCGGGAATGGATGAACAGGGAAATATGAGTGAAGAGGGGATCCCTGCGGCGCTGGTGGCGAAATTCCTTGATGAGCGCGGCGTCGTTGTCGAGAAAACGGGACCGTATAATCTGTTGTTCCTGTTCAGTATTGGCATTGATAAAACCCGGGCGATGGGGCTACTGCGCGGCCTGACGGAATTTAAACGCTCGTACGATCTGAATTTACGCGTGAAAAATATGCTGCCGGATCTGTATGCCGAGGATCCCGATTTCTATCGTAATATGCGTATTCAGGATCTGGCGCAGGGGATCCATAAGCTGATCCGCCAGCACGATCTCTCCGGGCTGATGCTGCGGGCATTTGATACCTTACCGGAAATGAAAATGACCCCGCACCAGGCCTGGCAGCGGCAGATCAAAGGTGAGGTCGAAACGGTGGCGCTCGATCAACTGGTGGGGCGCATTTCTGCCAATATGATTCTGCCTTATCCTCCCGGTGTGCCGCTCTTGATGCCCGGGGAAATGATCACGGCCAAAAGTCGGGCTGTACTCGATTTTCTGCTGATGTTGTGTTCAGTGGGCCATCACTATCCTGGATTTGAAACCGATATCCATGGCGCTAAACTGGGTGAAGATGGCGTGTATCGCGTGCGAGTCCTAAAAATGGCATGACGACTTGCGTGAACCCATTACGCACGAGTAACGTGCTGGCAGAAAAACGAAAGAGGCGATGACGCTATGCTGGGATTAAAACAGGTTCACCATATTGCCATTATTGCGACGGACTACGCGGCGAGTAAGGCATTTTACTGTGATGTGCTGGGCTTTACGCTAATCAGCGAAGCCTACCGGGAAGAACGTGACTCGTGGAAGGGTGATCTGGCATTGAACGGTCAGTATGTGATTGAGCTTTTTTCTTTTCCATTTCCGCCTTGCCGTCCGAGCCGACCGGAAGCCTGCGGTTTACGCCATCTGGCGTTCAGCGTAGATGACGTGGAAAAAGCGATCGCGCATCTGGAAGCTCACCACGTGAAGTGCGAATCCGTGCGTATCGATCCGTTTACCGGCAAACGCTTTACGTTTTTTAACGATCCGGACGGATTACCGCTCGAACTGTACGAGCTGTAAGTCTTATCATTGTGGCATTAGCCAGGCAATGTGCCGGGCAATGCCCTTGTAAGTAACCATCATGACGACACTCACGCTGAACACTTCACTGCTAAATTCTCAATCGATTCTGGTCGCCTTTAGCGGCGGGCTGGACTCCACCGTGCTGCTGCATCAGCTGGTACTGTGGCGAGCGCAAAATCCTGAGGTTGCCTTGCGCGCAATCCATATTCATCACGGATTAAGCCCGCAGGCAGACAGTTGGGTGCAACACTGTGAGTCGGTATGCGCACAGTGGCAGGTGCCGCTGGTGGTTGAACGGGTCCATCTTGAGGATGATGGTCTGGGTGTCGAAGCTCAGGCGCGACGCGCGCGCTATCAGGCATTTGCGCAGACCTTACTACCGGGTGAAGTGCTGATGACCGCCCAGCATCTCGACGACCAGTGTGAAACTTTTCTACTGGCGCTTAAGCGCGGCAGTGGTCCTGCCGGGCTTTCCGCCATGGGCGAAAGCTCACCATTTGCCGGAACTCAACTGATTCGACCGCTGCTGGCGCAAACGCGAGAGGCGCTTGAAGCATGGGCGCGACAGCATGAATTATGCTGGATCGAAGATGAAAGTAATCAGGATGATGCCTACGATCGCAATTTTCTCAGATTGCGCATTACACCTTTGCTCCAACAGCGATGGCCGCACTTCGCGCAAGCCGCAGCCCGTAGCGCCGCGCTGTGCGCCGAGCAGGAGAGTTTACTGGATGAACTGCTGGCCAATGATTTAGCCGACTGCGTGACTGCCCAAGGCACGCTGTTACTGGCACCGTTAATGATGATGAGTGGCGTGCGGCGTGCCGCTCTGCTTCGTCGCTGGTTGGCGGGGGTAAATGCGCCGATGCCTTCCCGGGACGGGCTGGAACGTATCTGGCACGAAGTGGCGTTGGCGCGAGAAGATGCTTCCCCCTGTTTTCGTCTAGGAGAATATGAGGTCCGTCGCTATCAGTCACAGCTATGGTGGGTTAAATCGGTCGACGGGCAAAGCGAAACCGTCATCCCGTGGTCATGTCGGGAAACGCCGTTGACGCTGCCTGCCGGGTTAGGCTCGGTGCAGCTAATCTCTGCTGGCGAATTGCGCATGCCGCAAGCAAGTGAAGCGATCAGTATTCGTTTTAAAGCGCCAGGCGTATTGCATATTGTCGGGCGTAACGGTGGACGTAAATTAAAGAAAATCTGGCAGGAGCAGGGGATCCCGCCCTGGCGACGAGATACCACGCCGTTGTTGTTTTACGGTGAAACGTTGATAGCGGCTGCGGGTGTTTTTGTGACGCGTGAGGGTGCGGCGGTAGATGAAGAAGGCATGAGTCTGATTTGGCATGCCTGATGGCGGTGCGATTATCAGGCCTGGTCATTTAGGCCTGATAAGGCGCAAGAAAAGCTAAGATTCGCTGACGACCACGGTACCGATTTGCGGGTGGCTGAAGCTGGCAATTTTATCGAGACGAAGCTCCCGGATTTCACCTGCGACATCTGCGACCAGATACTCCACGTTTTTGCGTGAAACCAGGTCATTCGCTTTCGCCTGCAAAACTTCGCCATCTTTTAGCGCCAGCGTCAGTAACAAATGGTTCTGGCAGGCGAGTTCAAGATTGTCGTAATCATCACAATTGATGGGTTGATACGTTTCATTCATTGACATAATCGCTCACCAGTAAGTTGGCGGCAGCATAGGCCGCTTTTTCCCTGACCGACTCTGGAAGGGCGCTGTCTACCGCCACTTCATTAAGCACCTTCAATACGCAACCCAGCGCATCCGGGATATACCCTAAGTCTCCGCTGGCGATTTCCGCGTACCGCTTGCGTATTAACTCACAATATTTTTCCACATGCCCTCCTGTCAGCACTCTGACTTAACCGTGGATGCAAGTCTAAGCCTACGAAGATAAACTCTGTTTAGCAAGGTGACTATACCATACTCATTCAAGCAATATCAGCGCCTTGATTGAGGAGCTGTTAGCAGCCTTTTGCCGCGGTTTTCGCTACAATGAGCGCCTGATTCGAAAGGAGTTCTCTCATGGCGCTTAAAGCGACAATTTATAAAGCCGTCGTCAACGTAGCGGATCTCGACCGCAACCAGTTCCTTGACGCGGCCTTGACGCTGGCGCGTCATCCCTCTGAAACCCAGGAGCGCATGATGCTGCGCCTGCTGGCCTGGATTAAATATGCCGATGAACGGCTGCAGTTCACGCGTGGCCTGAGTGCTGAAGACGAGCCTGAAGCATGGCTGCGTAACGACCATCTGGGCATCGATCTCTGGATTGAACTGGGTCTGCCGGATGAGCGTCGTATTAAAAAAGCCTGTACCCAGTCTGGTGAGGTTGCCCTGTTTACTTACAACAGCCGTGCGGCCCAGATCTGGTGGCAGCAAAATCAGAACAAGTGTGCGCAGTTTAAAAATCTCACCGTGTGGTATCTGGATGATGAACAACTGGCGCAACTGAGTGATTTTGCTGGTCGTACAATGGCGCTGCAGGCAACTATCCAGGATGGCGCTATCTGGCTGTCTGATTCTCAGAACAATCTGGAAATTCATCTGACCGCGTGGCAGCCGCGTTCATGATTGTTATCTCCCGAAACGTCTCTATCCCTGACAGTGAGCTGGAAATCACGGCGATTCGGGCACAGGGCGCGGGCGGCCAGCACGTTAACAAGACCTCCACGGCTATCCATTTGCGCTTTGACATTCGGGCCTCAGGCCTGCCAGAGTATTACAAGGAACGTCTGCTGGCCGCCAGCCATCATCTGATTAGCAGCGATGGCGTTATTATCATTAAGGCGCAGGAATACCGTAGCCAGGAGCTAAATCGGGAAGCGGCAATCTCCCGACTGGTGGCGGTGATAAAAGAATTAACCGCGGTGCAAAAAAGCCGACAGGCAACACGTCCAACGCGCGCCTCGAAAGAGCGCAGGTTGTCATCGAAGGCGCAAAAATCCACAGTGAAAGCACTGCGTGGGAGAGTTCGTCGAACGCAAGACTGACGAGCGGGAATAAAAAATTATAAGGAATTCATAGTGAAAACAGCAATATTGTCCGTGGTCGCTGCATGCACGCTTTTTTCCTTGATCGGCTGTAACAACCGTACTGAAGTCGATGTACTACAGCCGACGCGGGCGGCAGAATTAAAACCGATGCAGCAAAGCTGGCGTGGCATTTTGCCTTGCGCGGACTGCGAAGGAATTGAAACCTCTCTGTTCCTGGAAAAAGACGGCACATGGGTGATGAACGAACGCTATCAGGGCGTGCGGGATGAACCGTCCTCCTTTGCCTCTTATGGTACATGGGCGCGCACTGCCGATAAGCTGGTGCTGACTGACAGCAAAGGTGAAAAGTCGTACTACCGGGCAAAAGGTGAAGCGCTGGAGATGCTCGATCGTGAAGGTAACCCGATTGAGTCACAGTTCAACTACACGCTTGAGCCAGTTTCCGCCAGCTTACCGGTGACGCCAATGCCGATGCGGGGGATGTACTTCTATATGGCTGACGCGGCAACCTTCACTGATTGTGCGACGGGTAAAAGAGTCTCTGTCGCGAACAATGCACAACTTGAGCGAGATTATCTGACAGCGCGTGGTGCAACGGATAAGGCAGTTCTGCTTACTGTGGAAGGGCATTTCACGATGGAAGAAAATCCTGATACAGGCACGCCAGTGAAAACTTTAAGAGCGGATAAAGAAATTAAGTTTATCCCTGGCCAGAGTTGCGATGATTAATCTGCAGCTTATAAAAACTGTCCGGGCGATCGCCGGACAGTTTTTCCTTATCGGATCAATCCAACAAAACGGCTGGTTTTGATATAAATCCCTAACTTCAGGTGGCCGATATACTGTAGCTGCGTTTCAGACTTAAACGCGGAAATGTCACCTTCGCGCATATGCATCAGGTCGGAAGGGCTAATCCAACCCGGCTGCGCCATTGTTAGCGGATGCCCGGCTGTGGCAAACGCATCGGTTACAAATTCGGAGCAAAACCACGCCTTCTTTTCTCCTTCACTGGTATTGTTCAACTGTGCTTTTGCCAGCCCGCTGACGCATTGCTGGCGAAAATCCTCTGAGAAAGGATTCAATGAACATATTTGCCGGGTCACCATAAACGGAATAAATTCGACGATGCCGCGGTAGTTATAGCCGCTATCTTTGATTTTATAAGCGAATGTTTTGATTTCTTCGGCCTGCTGCGGTGTGAGGTTGGGGACCCGCAGAGCAAAAAGCTTATCGCTGTGATTTTCAGCCTTTTTGAGCGAAATGATTTGTACTCCCGCCCCGGTCGCTTCGGCAACTTCATTATCGCCAAGGTAAACGGCGACATGGCTGACAGAAGAGGTGCTGAACGCGCGAATACCAAATGAGGTCACCCCAAGACTAGAGGAAAACAGCAGGTCGCCCGGCCTGAGGTCGGTATCCGTAATTTCATGCAGCGCTTGATCGGTAAATGAACTTTGATGCTGGAGTTTTACCTCCCATTTCTTTGCCTGGGCATCAACAGCCGTTGCTGATGAATTTTGCTGACTGACGTCAATCGTGCAGGCTGAAAGCAGAAGACCGAAGGGGAGGAGCAGGCAGTAATACGCCGTTGGTTTAGCCATTTTATACAATCCATGTAAAAAAGGCCCTGATCCTCAGGGCCTTGTGCTGGTATTAGCCTTTAATAGCTTTGACCAGGTAGTCGACGATGTCGCCGGTTTTAATCAGCTCTTTCTCGCCGTTACGACGGTATTTGTATTCGATATCGTCGTTGTCGAGGTTACGGTCGCCCAGCACGATGGTATGCGGAATACCGATGAGCTCCATATCAGCAAACATCACGCCTGGACGCTCTTTACGATCGTCCATCAGCACTTCAATACCCTGCGCGCGCAGCTCCGCGTACAGCTTTTCAGCCAGCTCCTGCACACGGTAGGATTTGTGCATGTTCATCGGCAGAATAGCAACCTGGAACGGGGCAATGGCGTCTGGCCATACAATGCCGCGATCGTCGTAGTTCTGTTCAATCGCAGCAGCCACAACGCGAGTGACCCCGATACCGTAGCAGCCCATGGTCAGCGTCTGGTTACGACCATCTTCTCCCTGAACGGCGGCTTTCATCGCTTCAGAGTACTTGGTACCCAACTGGAAGATATGGCCCACTTCGATACCGCGTTTGATCATCAGCGTACCTTTGCCATCCGGGCTTGGGTCGCCGGCGACCACGTTACGAATGTCAGCCACTTCCGGGGTGGCAACGTCGCGATCCCAGTTGATACCGAAATAGTGTTTACCGTCGATGTTGGCACCGGCAGCAAAATCGCTCATTACCGCAACGGTACGGTCGATAACCACCGGAATCGGCATGTTCACCGGACCCAGAGAGCCAGGACCTGCTTTAACCAGCGCACGAATTTCTTCTTCGGTGGCGAAGGTCAGCGGGCTGGCAACCTGCGGCAGTTTTTCCGCCTTGACTTCGTTCAGCTCGTGATCGCCACGAACCAGCAGCGCAACCAGCGGGTAGCTGCTGCCTTCAACCGCTTTCACCAGCAGGGTTTTCACGGTTTTCTCGATAGGCAGGTTGAATTGTTCAACCAGCTCGGCGATGGTTTTAGCGTTCGGCGTATCAACCAGCGTCATTTCCTGCGTTGCAGCGGCGCGCGGTTCTTTCGGTGCAACAGCTTCGGCAAACTCGATGTTTGCCGCATAGTCGGAAGAGTCAGAGAAGATCACATCGTCTTCACCGCTCTGCGCCAGCACCTGGAATTCGTGAGAGGCGCTGCCGCCGATAGAACCGGTATCCGCTTGTACCGCACGGAAATCCAGCCCCATACGGCTGAAGATTTTGCTGTACGCAGCGTACATCGCGTCGTAGGTTTCCTGCAGAGATTCCTGAGAAGTGTGGAAAGAGTAGGCATCTTTCATCAGGAATTCGCGGGAACGCATCACGCCAAAGCGCGGACGCACTTCGTCACGGAATTTGGTCTGGATCTGATAGAAGTTCAGCGGCAGCTGTTTGTAAGAGCTTAGCTCATTACGGATTAGGTCGGTGATCACTTCTTCATGCGTTGGGCCGAGTACGAACGAACGATCGCCACGGTCAGCAATACGCAGCAGTTCCGGGCCGTATTGTTCCCAACGGCCGCTCTCTTCCCACAGTTCAGAAGGCTGAACGACCGGCATCAACACCTCGATCGCACCGGCGTTGTTCATCTCTTCACGCACGATGTTTTCGACTTTTTTCAGGACGCGCACGCCGGTCGGCAGCCAAGTATATAACCCAGAGGCCAGCTTGCGGATCATCCCGGCGCGCAGCATCAGCTGGTGGCTGATGACCTCGGCGTCGGCAGGTGTCTCCTTCAGAGTGGAGAGCAGATATTGGCTAGTACGCATGTTGTTACGGTTCCAGTTGAACGATCGAACAGGCTCAAAATGAGCCTGGCACAAAACAAAAGTGGTTTAGTTTACCAGCGAGAAGGGGATGTCAAAAGAGTACGCGATGCAAATTAGCGGGCTTCCAGAGCAAAGACCTCAAATCCTGACGGCGTCACGCGCCAGCGGACGTTAAAGTCCAGCAACCAGACGGCATAGGTTTTGCCTTCTTCCTCGTTTTTACGGTAGGCAGGACGCGGATCCTGCGCCAGCACTTCGGCAATAAACTGACGAAGATGCGGGTAACGCTGTTCGAGCTTTGGGAGTTGCTCAGCGAGCTCTTCACTGAACGTCACGTCTACACTGGCCTGCGGCGCGTCCTGAGCATAGCTGGCGCGAGCATCAGGCAGCGATTCGGCAAACGGCAGATATGGTTTTATATCCACTACCGGCGTGCCATCAACAAGATCCAGCCCGCCGAGATCAAGGATTACGTGCTCTTTATGGCAACGGATGCCCCGCAGCTCAACCAACGACATGCCAACAGGGTTCGGACGAAACGTTGAACGCGTGGCAAAAACGCCCATTCTGGCATTGCCGCCAAGACGGGGAGGGCGCACGGTTGGACGCCATCCACCTTCCATTGTCTGGTGAAAAACAAAAATCACCCACAAATGGCTGAAGGCTTCCAGGCCGCGAACGGCATCGGCCTGGTTATAAGGTGCGAGCAAATGCAGTTCACCGTTGGCACTTTTCACCAGACCCGGCTGGCGTGGAACGGCGAACTTTTCTTTATAAGGTGAGCGGATAACGCCTATTTGCTCGAACTGAAAATGGCTCATTTCGCCGAAATATTCAGTGCAGAACCGATGCAAACCGCCTGGCGATAGCAACCCGGCGTTCCGCTGGTTACTTCGCAACTGTGCAGCAATACCGCATTTGCTTTCATTTTAGATGCGTTAATCTGCATGCGTTTGCGTGCGGTTGGAATGCTCGGCGGAGAATCCTGGTTGGATGCCTGGCAGGATTCGCCGCTGACTTCGCCGAGATCGCGGAACGGTTTGCCAACTAAATCTTCAGCGTTAGTAATGATTCTTACCGGCGCCGCGCGCGGTGCTTTGGGTTTTTCCGGCTCCGCTTTAGGCGGGGTAGCGGTGCTTTGAACGGGTTCAACAGGGGATCTGCTTAACATAGAACAGCCGCTCAGCATGAGTGCTACTAAACAGATCGGTAAAGCACGCATAATATTTCCTCAATGAATGATCTAAACGTCAGATATTGAATCAGGTGCTTGCATAAATGACAAGACGGGCAAGCGCCCGTCCTGATGATATTACAGATTCTGGAAACAGCCTAAAATTACCAGCCCTTAACAGCACCGCCGTTGAAGACTTTGTTTGCTGCTTCGTACACTTCGTCAGACTGGTATGCCTGAACGAATTTCTTCACATTCTCAGCATCTTTATTGTCTTCACGAGTCACGATCAGGTTTACGTACGGAGAATCTTTATCTTCAACAAAGATACCGTCTTTAGCCGGGGTCAGGCCGATCTGGCTGGCGTAGGTCGTGTTGATGACCGCCAGTGCGATTTGTGCATCGTCCAGGGAACGCGGCAGCTGCGGCGCTTCTAGTTCAACCAGCTTCAGTTTTTTCGGGTTTTCAATCACGTCCAGCGCGGTCGGCAGCAGACCAACACCGTCTTTCAGTTTGATTAAGCCCACTTTTTGCAGCAGCAGCAGGGAGCGGCCAAGGTTAGTCGGATCGTTTGGAATCGCGACCTGAGAGCCTTCCTGCAACTCATCCAGTGACTTGATTTTTTTAGAGTAGCCCGCAATCGGGTAAACAAAAGTATTACCTGCGGCAACCAGTTTGTAGCCGCGATCTTTGATCTGTTGATCCAGGTACGGTTTGTGCTGGAAGGCGTTAGCATCAATATCGCCTTTGCTCAGTGCTTCGTTAGGCAGGACGTAATCGTTAAACGTGACCAGCTCAACGTCCAGACCGTATTTTTCTTTAGCCACTTTCTGCGCGACTTCTGCGACCTGCTGCTCTGCGCCAACAATAACGCCCACTTTGATGTGGTTAGGATCTTTTTCATCCTGACCGCAACCCACAAGTGCCAGAGAACCGATCAGGGCTCCAACTGCCGCAAAGGTTTTGAATTTGAACGCCATGCTTATTTCCTTTTCTTAATGAGTTTTTAGTGTTGTGTGCAACGTTATTTGTGCGTGACAGCCCGGACGATGCGATCACCGGATAACTGAATTAAATAAACCAGAATGACGAGCAATACCAGCACTGTATTCATGACGGTAGCGTTGTAGCCAATATAACCGTACTGATAACCAATCTGGCCAAGGCCACCGGCACCGACGGCACCGCCCATCGCGGAATACCCCACCAGCGTGATAAGGGTGATGGTGGCCGCATTGACCAGTCCAGGCAGTGCTTCTGGAAGTAATACCTTACGTACAATTTGCAGCGGCGTGGCGCCCATTGCACGGGAGGCTTCAATCAGCCCGGTCGGGATTTCGAGCAGCGCGTTTTCCACCATACGGGCGATAAACGGCGCGGCGCCGACGGTCAGCGGGACGATAGCGGCCTGCAGCCCAATAGAGGTGCCAACGATCATGCGGGTGAACGGAATCATCCACACCAGCAAGATAATGAACGGGATGGAACGGAAAATATTCACCAGTGCAGAGAGCGTGCGGTAGAGCTTCGCGTTCTCAATGATTTGCCCCGGCCGCGTTACGTACAGCAACACGCCAACCGGCAGGCCAATCACAAAACCAAAAAAACCGGACACAAAGGTCATTGCCAGCGTTTCCCATACGCCGCGAACCAGCAGCCACATCATCGGCTCAGACATAACCCAGTACCTCTACTTTTACATGGTGTTCCTGCAACCAGTTAATGGCTGCTTGTGTATCTTCCTGTGTGCCGTGCATTTCAGTCAGCATGATGCCGAACTTCACGCCGCCGGCGTAATCCATCTGCGCGCTAATAATGTTGTTATTCACGTTAAAGCGACGGGCCGTCTCAGAAAGTAATGGCGCATCAACCGAATGACCGGTGAATTCCATGCGCAGCATTGGCACGCTGTCGGCTTCTGGCTTTGCTTTTAAACGTTCCAGATAATCTTCCGGGATATCCAGGTGTAGCGTGGACTGGATAAATTTCTGTGCCAGCGGCGTTTTCGGGTGGGAGAACACTTCGCTGACGGTGTCCTGCTCAATCAGCTCACCATTACTGATGACCGCCACGCAGTCACAAATACGTTTTACAACGTCCATCTCATGGGTAATCAGCAGAATGGTGAGTCCCAAACGACGGTTAATGTCTTTCAATAATTCCAGAATCGAGCGGGTTGTTGCCGGATCGAGTGCGCTGGTGGCTTCATCACACAGCAACACTTTTGGATTGCTGGCCAGCGCACGCGCAATCGCCACTCGCTGTTTTTGTCCACCGGAAAGGTTGGCCGGGTAGCTGTCGTGCTTGTCGCCAAGGCCGACTAAATCCAGCAGTTCTGTTACACGGCGTTTGATCTCTTCCTTTGGCGTGTTATCCAGTTCCAGCGGCAGCGCGACGTTGCCAAACACGGTACGGGAAGAGAGCAGGTTAAAGTGTTGGAAAATCATGCCGATTTGACGGCGAGCTTTAGTCAGCTCGGATTCAGAAAGCGTCGTCAGCTCCTGACCGCCAACCTGAACACTGCCCTCAGTTGGGCGTTCAAGTAAGTTAACGCAGCGAATGAGCGTACTTTTACCGGCACCGGAGGCGCCAATGACGCCATAAATCTGCCCGGCAGGAACGTGCAGGCTGACTTTATTTAGCGCCTGAATGGTGCGAGTCCCCTGCTGGAACACTTTGGTGATATTCGAAAGTTTAATCATTGGTTATTTATTATCGTAATTAAGTTAGCCGTGGCATTTTCGTCTGTCTGGGACGGTCGAAGCCGTCAACAAGATGGATGTTAAGGCATCCAGACGTCTAAATCAATCTAGCTTTACACGATGAGCACTTTCTTGCCCGCCGAAACATGCGATACTAGAGCCACATGCCTTATTCAGGAGCTATAAAAGGTGGCAAAATCTGTACCCGCAATTTTTCTCGACCGCGACGGCACCATTAATGTGGACCACGGTTACGTACATGAGATTGACGAGTTCGAGTTTATCGACGGCGTTATTGATGCCATGCGTGAACTTAAAAATATGGGTTACGCGCTCATTATCGTGACAAACCAGTCTGGTATCGCTCGTGGCAAATTTACTGAGGCACAGTTTGAAACGTTGACCGAATGGATGGACTGGTCGCTGGCCGATCGCGACGTTGATTTGGATGGTATCTACTATTGCCCGCATCATCCGCAGGGCACAGTAGAAGAGTATCGTCAGGTCTGCGACTGTCGTAAACCGCATCCTGGAATGTTGATCTCCGCCCGAGACTTCCTGCATATCGATATGGCCGCTTCCTATATGGTAGGCGACAAGATAGAAGATATGCAGGCAGCGGCAGCGGCGAATGTTGGAACGAAGGTTCTGGTGCGCACGGGCAAACCTGTTACGCCGGAAGCAGAAAATGCGGCAGATTTGGTCATAAATAGTCTGGCAGACCTGCCAATGGCGATAAAAAAGCAGCAAAAGTAAGCGCAATGGATAAAAGGTGAGCGGTTGAAACAAAAATGCATTTTTCCGCTTGTCTTCCTGAGTCGACTCCCTATAATGCGCCTCCATCGACACGGCGGATGTGAATCACTTCACACAAACAGCCGGTTCGGTTGAAGAGAAAAACCTGAAAATGAGGGTTGACTCTGAAAGAGGAAAGCGTAATATACGCCACCTCGCGACAGAGCGCTAAAGCGCGTCGCAACTGCTCTTTAACAATTTATCAGACAATCTGTGTGGGCACTCGAAGATACGGATTCTTAACGTCGCAAGACGAAAAATGAATACCAAGTCTCTGAGTGAACACGTAATTCATTACGAAGTTTAATTCACGAGCATCAAACTTAAATTGAAGAGTTTGATCATGGCTCAGATTGAACGCTGGCGGCAGGCCTAACACATGCAAGTCGAACGGTAGCACAGAGGAGCTTGCTCCTTGGGTGACGAGTGGCGGACGGGTGAGTAATGTCTGGGAAACTGCCCGATGGAGGGGGATAACTACTGGAAACGGTAGCTAATACCGCATAACGTCGCAAGACCAAAGAGGGGGACCTTCGGGCCTCTTGCCATCGGATGTGCCCAGATGGGATTAGCTAGTAGGTGGGGTAACGGCTCACCTAGGCGACGATCCCTAGCTGGTCTGAGAGGATGACCAGCCACACTGGAACTGAGACACGGTCCAGACTCCTACGGGAGGCAGCAGTGGGGAATATTGCACAATGGGCGCAAGCCTGATGCAGCCATGCCGCGTGTATGAAGAAGGCCTTCGGGTTGTAAAGTACTTTCAGCGAGGAGGAAGGTTGTGGTTAATAACCGCAGCAATTGACGTTACTCGCAGAAGAAGCACCGGCTAACTCCGTGCCAGCAGCCGCGGTAATACGGAGGGTGCAAGCGTTAATCGGAATTACTGGGCGTAAAGCGCACGCAGGCGGTCTGTCAAGTCGGATGTGAAATCCCCGGGCTCAACCTGGGAACTGCATCCGAAACTGGCAGGCTAGAGTCTTGTAGAGGGGGGTAGAATTCCAGGTGTAGCGGTGAAATGCGTAGAGATCTGGAGGAATACCGGTGGCGAAGGCGGCCCCCTGGACAAAGACTGACGCTCAGGTGCGAAAGCGTGGGGAGCAAACAGGATTAGATACCCTGGTAGTCCACGCCGTAAACGATGTCGACTTGGAGGTTGTGCCCTTGAGGCGTGGCTTCCGGAGCTAACGCGTTAAGTCGACCGCCTGGGGAGTACGGCCGCAAGGTTAAAACTCAAATGAATTGACGGGGGCCCGCACAAGCGGTGGAGCATGTGGTTTAATTCGATGCAACGCGAAGAACCTTACCTACTCTTGACATCCAGAGAACTTAGCAGAGATGCTTTGGTGCCTTCGGGAACTCTGAGACAGGTGCTGCATGGCTGTCGTCAGCTCGTGTTGTGAAATGTTGGGTTAAGTCCCGCAACGAGCGCAACCCTTATCCTTTGTTGCCAGCGGTTCGGCCGGGAACTCAAAGGAGACTGCCAGTGATAAACTGGAGGAAGGTGGGGATGACGTCAAGTCATCATGGCCCTTACGAGTAGGGCTACACACGTGCTACAATGGCATATACAAAGAGAAGCGACCTCGCGAGAGCAAGCGGACCTCATAAAGTATGTCGTAGTCCGGATTGGAGTCTGCAACTCGACTCCATGAAGTCGGAATCGCTAGTAATCGTGGATCAGAATGCCACGGTGAATACGTTCCCGGGCCTTGTACACACCGCCCGTCACACCATGGGAGTGGGTTGCAAAAGAAGTAGGTAGCTTAACCTTCGGGAGGGCGCTTACCACTTTGTGATTCATGACTGGGGTGAAGTCGTAACAAGGTAACCGTAGGGGAACCTGCGGTTGGATCACCTCCTTACCTTAAAGAAACGTTCTTTGTAGTGCTCACACAGATTGTCTGATGAAAAGTAAATAGCAAGGCGTCTTGCGATTGAGACTTCAGTGTCCCCTTCGTCTAGAGGCCCAGGACACCGCCCTTTCACGGCGGTAACAGGGGTTCGAATCCCCTAGGGGACGCCACTTGCTGGTATGTGTGAGTGAAAGTCGCCGACCGAAGTATCTCAAAACAGACTTTCGAGTCTCGTTTGAGATATTTGCTCTTTAAAAATCTGGATCAAGCTGAAAATTGAAACGACACACTGTTTCATTTCTCCGTAAACAAGAAATGAAAAGCGGTGTGTTCGAGTCTCTCAAATTTTCGCAACACTGAAGTGTTTTACGAAACATCTTCGGGTTGTGAGGTTAAGCGACTAAGCGTACACGGTGGATGCCCTGGCAGTCAGAGGCGATGAAGGACGTGCTAATCTGCGATAAGCGTCGGTAAGGTGATATGAACCGTTATAACCGGCGATTTCCGAATGGGGAAACCCAGTGTGATTCGTCACACTATCATTGCGTGAATACATAGCGTAATGAAGCGAACCGGGGGAACTGAAACATCTAAGTACCCCGAGGAAAAGAAATCAACCGAGATTCCCCCAGTAGCGGCGAGCGAACGGGGAGCAGCCCAGAGTCTGAATCAGCATGTGTGGTAGTGGAACGGTCTGGAAAGTCCGACGGTACAGGGTGATAGTCCCGTACACAAAAGTGCATGTGTTGTGAACTCGAAGAGTAGGGCGGGACACGTGGTATCCTGTCTGAATATGGGGGGACCATCCTCCAAGGCTAAATACTCCTGACTGACCGATAGTGAACCAGTACCGTGAGGGAAAGGCGAAAAGAACCCCGGCGAGGGGAGTGAAAAAGAACCTGAAACCGTGTACGTACAAGCAGTGGGAGCCTCTTTATGGGGTGACTGCGTACCTTTTGTATAATGGGTCAGCGACTTATATTCTGTAGCAAGGTTAACCGAATAGGGGAGCCGAAGGGAAACCGAGTCTTAACTGGGCGTTAAGTTGCAGGGTATAGACCCGAAACCCGGTGATCTAGCCATGGGCAGGTTGAAGGTTGGGTAACACTAACTGGAGGACCGAACCGACTAATGTTGAAAAATTAGCGGATGACTTGTGGCTGGGGGTGAAAGGCCAATCAAACCGGGAGATAGCTGGTTCTCCCCGAAAGCTATTTAGGTAGCGCCTCGTGAACTCATCTTCGGGGGTAGAGCACTGTTTCGGCTAGGGGGTCATCCCGACTTACCAACCCGATGCAAACTGCGAATACCGAAGAATGTTATCACGGGAGACACACGGCGGGTGCTAACGTCCGTCGTGAAGAGGGAAACAACCCAGACCGCCAGCTAAGGTCCCAAAGTCATGGTTAAGTGGGAAACGATGTGGGAAGGCACAGACAGCCAGGATGTTGGCTTAGAAGCAGCCATCATTTAAAGAAAGCGTAATAGCTCACTGGTCGAGTCGGCCTGCGCGGAAGATGTAACGGGGCTAAACCATGCACCGAAGCTGCGGCAGCGACACTATGTGTTGTTGGGTAGGGGAGCGTTCTGTAAGCCGTTGAAGGTGTGCTGTGAGGCATGCTGGAGGTATCAGAAGTGCGAATGCTGACATAAGTAACGATAATGCGGGTGAAAAACCCGCACGCCGGAAGACCAAGGGTTCCTGTCCAACGTTAATCGGGGCAGGGTGAGTCGACCCCTAAGGCGAGGCCGAAAGGCGTAGTCGATGGGAAACAGGTTAATATTCCTGTACTTGGTGTTACTGCGAAGGGGGGACGGAGAAGGCTATGTTAGCCGGGCGACGGTTGTCCCGGTTTAAGCATGTAGGCGGAGATTCCAGGTAAATCCGGAGTCTTGCTAACGCTGAGGTGTGATGACGAGGCACTACGGTGCTGAAGTAACAAATGCCCTGCTTCCAGGAAAAGCCTCTAAGCATCAGGTAACACAAAATCGTACCCCAAACCGACACAGGTGGTCAGGTAGAGAATACCAAGGCGCTTGAGAGAACTCGGGTGAAGGAACTAGGCAAAATGGTGCCGTAACTTCGGGAGAAGGCACGCTGATATGTAGGTGAAGTGATTTACTCATGGAGCTGAAATCAGTCGAAGATACCAGCTGGCTGCAACTGTTTATTAAAAACACAGCACTGTGCAAACACGAAAGTGGACGTATACGGTGTGACGCCTGCCCGGTGCCGGAAGGTTAATTGATGGGGTTATCCGTAAGGAGAAGCTCTTGATCGAAGCCCCGGTAAACGGCGGCCGTAACTATAACGGTCCTAAGGTAGCGAAATTCCTTGTCGGGTAAGTTCCGACCTGCACGAATGGCGTAATGATGGCCAGGCTGTCTCCACCCGAGACTCAGTGAAATTGAACTCGCTGTGAAGATGCAGTGTACCCGCGGCAAGACGGAAAGACCCCGTGAACCTTTACTATAGCTTGACACTGAACACTGGTCCTTGATGTGTAGGATAGGTGGGAGGCTTTGAAGTGTGGACGCCAGTCTGCATGGAGCCAACCTTGAAATACCACCCTTTAATGGCTGGTGTTCTAACGTAGACCCGTGATCCGGGTTGCGGACAGTGTCTGGTGGGTAGTTTGACTGGGGCGGTCTCCTCCTAAAGAGTAACGGAGGAGCACGAAGGTTAGCTAATCCTGGTCGGACATCAGGAGGTTAGTGCAAAGGCATAAGCTAGCTTGACTGCGAGAGTGACGGCTCGAGCAGGTGCGAAAGCAGGTCTTAGTGATCCGGTGGTTCTGAATGGAAGGGCCATCGCTCAACGGATAAAAGGTACTCCGGGGATAACAGGCTGATACCGCCCAAGAGTTCATATCGACGGCGGTGTTTGGCACCTCGATGTCGGCTCATCACATCCTGGGGCTGAAGTAGGTCCCAAGGGTATGGCTGTTCGCCATTTAAAGTGGTACGCGAGCTGGGTTTAGAACGTCGTGAGACAGTTCGGTCCCTATCTGCCGTGGGCGCTGGAGAATTGAGGGGGGCTGCTCCTAGTACGAGAGGACCGGAGTGGACGCATCACTGGTGTTCGGGTTGTCATGCCAATGGCATTGCCCGGTAGCTAAATGCGGAAGAGATAAGTGCTGAAAGCATCTAAGCACGAAACTTGCCCCGAGATGAGTTCTCCCTGACCCTTTAAGGGTCCTGAAGGAACGTTGAAGACGACGACGTTGATAGGTCGGGTGTGTAAGCGTAGCGATACGTTGAGCTAACCGATACTAATGAACCGTGAGGCTTAACCTTACAACGCCGAAGGTGTTTTGGCGAAAGAGACATCGAAATTCAGCTTGATTACAGATTACATCGACAGACCTGAAAGGTGTGTTGATAGACAGAATTTGCCTGGCGGCTGTAGCGCGGTGGTCCCACCTGACCCCATGCCGAACTCAGAAGTGAAACGCCGTAGCGCCGATGGTAGTGTGGGGTCTCCCCATGCGAGAGTAGGGAACTGCCAGGCATCAAATTGCAGTAAACCGGGATGAATAATCCGGGTAGTGACAAAGATATTCGGTGGAGCGGTAGTTCAGTTGGTTAGAATACCTGCCTGTCACGCAGGGGGTCGCGGGTTCGAGTCCCGTCCGTTCCGCCACTTATTAAGAGCCCTGAGCTAACGCTCAGGGCTTTTTCTTTTCCAGCGATTTAATTATTGCTGAATCCGCAAAAATCCTCTGCATTTTTCACTCTTTTTCGGCAAAGAACTGATGGTCATAATCCTCTCAGTTAACGAACATAGTGATTAAAAAGAGGAATTCTATGACTATCCCTGCATTCGGTTTAGGTACGTTTCGCCTGAAAGACGACGTGGTTATCGCTTCTGTCAAAACGGCGCTTGAGCTGGGCTACCGTGCTGTCGACACTGCGCAAATCTATGAAAATGAAGCGGCTGTTGGTCAGGCAATTGCCGAAAGTGGCGTACCGCGTAACGAGTTGTACATCACCACCAAGATCTGGATTGAAAATCTCAGCAAAGACAAACTGATCCCAAGTCTGAAAGAAAGTCTGAAGAAACTGCGTACGGATTATGTCGATCTGACGCTGATCCACTGGCCATCTCCGGGCGATGCGGTATCCGTTGAAGAATTTATGCAGGCGCTGCTTGAAGCGAAAGAGCAGGGGCTGACTCGCGAAATTGGTGTCTCAAATTTCACTATTCCGCTGATGGAAAAAGCCATTGCTACAGTAGGTGCAGACAATATCGCGACCAACCAGATTGAGCTGTCTCCGTATCTGCAGAGTCGTAAGGTGGTTGACTGGGCTAAAGCGCACGGTATCCACATCACCTCTTACATGACGCTGGCTTACGGTAAGGTACTAAAAGATGAAGTGATTGCGCGCATTGGCGCTAAACATAACGCGACCCCAGCGCAGGTTATTCTGGCATGGGCAATGGATGAAGGTTACTCCGTGATCCCTTCATCTACCAAGCGTGAAAACCTTGCAAGCAACCTGCTGGCGCTGGACCTGCATCTGGATACTGAAGATAAAAAAGCGATCGCGGCACTGGACTGCAACGATCGTCTGGTCAGCCCGGAAGGCCTGGCCCCTGATTGGGATTAATTGCCCGACCCTCTGTACCTTTAACCCTCTTTCACAGCTCCTTCGGGAGCTGTTTTTATATACTCACTTAAAAAGTCTATAAATGCCCGAATGCGTGTACTGACCGCACGATCGCTGTAGTAAACGGCGCTGAAAGGCATTTCTACCGGCAGACGTTTATCGGCCAGCAGCTCCACCAGTTCTCCCCGCGCGATCTCTTTATCAATCATATAATCTGAAAGACATGCGATACCATTGCCGCTCAGGCAAAGCTGTTTTAACGTTTCCCCGCTGTTGGAAGAAATCCCACATTCGACCTCATGGAGCTGTCCGTCGCTACGGGCAATCGGCCAGGTATTGAGTGAAACGGGTTCGGAAAACCCCAGACACAGATGCTGCTTTAACTGTTCGACGGTCTCGGGCTTGCCAAAACGGGCAATATAGTCCGGTGAGGCAATAATCTTACGATAGCTGGTAAACAACGGACGCGCACGCAGGCTTGAGTCAGTCAGCGTACCTGCTCGTATCGCGACATCCACTTTTCGTTCAATAAGATTGATGAACGTTTCTGAGGAGACAAGAGACAATGTCATCTCAGGATATCGCTCACGGAACGGTCTGATTAGCGGCATCAGGAAATGCAGCATCACCGGCGTTGCCGCGTCGATACGCAGCAGGCCGCGCGGGGTATTGCGTGACTCCATGATTTCCGTTTCTGCTGCTGCCATCTCTTGCAGTATCTGCTGCACACGCCTGAAGTAGCGTTCTCCTTCTTCTGTCAGGCTTAGCTGTCGGGTAGTTCGATTAAGCAGACTCACACCCAATTTCATCTCCAGCTTTTTTACTGCCCGACTGACTGCGGAATTAGCCTGACCGAGTTGTTCTGCCGCCCGGCTGAAGCTGCCGCTTTCCACAACGGCCACAAAAATCGCAAGTTCTTCAGAGGTTGCTTTCATTTTTGCACCTGACGCAAAATTATATTGAGATTTTGAATATTTTTGTTATTAAAGCATCCCGGCATACTGCGTGTCATCTGATTACTGATGTTACGGAGTTATTTATGCCTCTCGCTTTATTTGCACTAACAATAAGTGCCTTCGCTATTGGCACGACTGAGTTTGTGATTGTTGGCCTGGTGCCGACCATCGCTCAACAACTGGCGATCTCGTTACCTTCCGCCGGGATGCTGGTTTCAATCTATGCGCTGGGTGTGGCGATTGGCGCACCAGTGCTGACCGCTCTGACCGGAAGCCTGCCACGTAAACAGCTGCTTGTCGCGCTGATGGTCCTGTTTACGGCGGGGAATTTACTGGCATGGCAGGCACCCGGGTATATGACACTTATTGTCGCCCGTCTGCTGACGGGGCTGGCTCACGGCGTATTCTTCTCGATTGGTTCCACTATCGCGACAAGTCTGGTGCCAAAAGAAAAAGCAGCTTCCGCCATCGCTATTATGTTCGGTGGCTTAACGGTGGCGCTGGTCACGGGCGTGCCGCTGGGTACGTTTATCGGCCAGCACTTTGGCTGGCGTGAGACTTTCCTGGCAGTATCAACGTTAGGCGTGATTGCGCTGATTAGTAGTCAACTGCTGATCCCTGCTAACATTCCTGGTCGAGCGGCCGCCAGCATTCGCGACCAGGTGAAAGTGCTGACTCATCCTCGTCTGTTGCTGATTTACGCCGTTACGGCATTGGGCTACGGTGGTGTGTTCACGGCTTTCACCTTCCTGGCACCGATGATGCAGGATCTGGCCGGCTTCTCCCCGGCAGCGGTGAGCTGGATCTTACTGGGTTACGGCGTATCAGTCGCTATCGGCAATATCTGGGGCGGTAAGCTGGCGGATAAGCATGGTGCGGTTCCTGCATTGAAATTCATTTTCGCCGCGCTGTTTGTTCTGCTGATGGTCTTCCAACTGACGGCTTCCACGCAGTACGCCGCGCTGGCTACCATTCTGGTGATGGGGATCTTTGCCTTCGGTAACGTACCAGGGTTGCAGGTCTACGTGGTACAGAAAGCGGAACAATTTACGCCCAATGCTGTTGATGTGGCGTCAGGGCTGAACATTGCAGCGTTTAACATTGGTATTGCACTGGGTTCCGTGATTGGCGGACAAACGGTCGAGCATTATGGGTTGGCGCAGACACCATGGATTGGCGCACTTATTGTTCTGGTGGCTTTCCTGCTGATGGGGCTGAGCGGCCGTCTTGATAAGCCCACGCACGTTGCTCTGGGGTAAATCATTGATGTAAGCGCCCACTTACAAAACAAACTGCAATTGTTCGTTGAAAGTGAGTGCTAAAATCCCTATAACAGAAGAACCAGTCCGGCTGCGGACTGGTTGACGTTACAGAGGTTTGAAAGTCTAAAGTGCGAAAAAACACCTATGCCATGCGTTATGTTGCCGGACAACCCGCCGAGCGGATTTTACCGCCGGGCTCGTTTGCGCATATTGGCCAGGCATTACCCGCAGGCGTACCGTTGAGCAGTGAAGATCGCATTCGCGTGCTGGTATGGAATATTTTTAAACAGCAGCGAGCAGAATGGCAGTCGGTGCTGAAGAATTTTGGCAAAGACGCGCATCTGGTGTTATTGCAGGAAGCGCAAACCACACCAGAACTGGTGCAGTTTGCGACCACTAACTATCTCGCTGCCGACCAGGTTCCCGCCTTTGTGCTGCCTCAGCACCCCTCTGGCGTTATGACACTCTCCTCCGCCCATCCAGTTTACTGCTGCCCATTGCGCGAGCGTGAGCCTATTTTACGGCTGGCGAAATCGGCGCTGGTGACGGTGTACCCGTTGCCTGACACTCGGTTGTTAATGGTGGTGAATATCCACGCGGTTAACTTTAGCCTTGGCGTTGATGTCTATAGTAAGCAGTTACTTCCCATTGGCGATCAGATTGCTCATCACAGCGGTCCGGTGATTATGGCCGGCGATTTTAATGCCTGGAGCCGTCGACGGATGAATGCGCTGTACCGCTTTGCGCGTGAAATGTCGCTGCGCCAGGTGCGCTTTACCGACGATCAGCGCCGCCGCGCGTTTGGTCGTCCTCTCGATTTTGTGTTCTATCGCGGTCTGAACGTGAGTGAGGCCTCTGTGCTGGTCACCCGCGCCTCCGACCACAACCCGCTACTCGTTGAATTCAGTCCCGGCAAACCTGAACAATAACGGTGTGTCAGGTCTGCCGTAGGGCAGGCCTGTGATGGTTGCCCTTCATATTTCACAACAACCGAAGGACAACACAATGACAACACGCTCTCATCATGACAACGTCGAAAAACAGTTTGGCTCTCAGGCTAATGCCTACTTAACCAGTGCGGTGCACGCCTCTGGTCGTGACTTGCAACGTCTGGGGGAACGGTTGTTGGCATTTCCGCAGGCCCGCGTGTTGGATATGGGATGCGGAGCGGGGCACGCCAGCTTTGTGGCCGCGCAATACGCAAAGCAGGTAGTGGCATATGATTTATCGTCGCAGATGCTTGACGTGGTCACTGAAGCGGCAAAGGACAGAGGTCTGGAGAATATCGCCACACGGCAGGGTTATGCTGAAAGCCTGCCGTTTGAAGATAACGTATTTGACGTGGTGATTAGCCGCTATTCCGCGCATCACTGGCATGATGTCGGGCGTGCGTTGCGAGAAGTGAACCGCATTCTCAGGCCCGGCGGCGTGTTGATTGTGATGGATGTGATGTCGCCAGGCCATCCTGTACGTGACATCTGGTTGCAAACTGTGGAGGCGTTACGTGATACCTCGCACGTACGCAACTATTCCAGCGGAGAATGGCTGTCGTTAATCAATGACGCCAATCTGATTGCCGATACCTTGTTAACCGATCGTCTGCCGTTGGAGTTCAGTTCGTGGGTGGCGCGGATGCGTACGCCTGCAGCGTTGAGCGACGCGATCCGTGTATACCAACAAAGTGCTTCTGCGGAAGTGAAAGCCTATTTTGCGTTACAGGAAGATGGCTCGTTTACCAGCGACACGATAATGGTTGAAGCACATAAAGCGGGATAAATAAAAAAGGCACTGGGGGGAAACCAGTGCCTTCATTTCTACAATGCTATCAGGAGTCCGGCATACCGTTGTTTTTCACAAACAACGTTAGCTGATCGCCTGGCTGCAGATTGTTCGTATCGCTGTTCCAGCGCATCACATCCTTGATGTTAACCCCGTGGCGTTTGGCAATGCTCGAGAGCGAGTCGCCTTTACGCACACGATAGGTGATGCTATCGCTGTTGTTCGCCAGTCGCTGTGCGCTGGTACCAGCGCCCACCGTCAGGTTTTGGCCTACTTTCAGCGATGACCCGCGCAGATTATTCCACTGCTTAAGGTCATTGGTGCTCACGCCAAGACGTGAAGCGACGCCAGAAAGCGTATCGCCAGAGCGAACTTTGTAGCTACGGCTGTTCAGCGGCGTGTTATCCGCAACCAACGTTGACTGCACGGCTGCAATTTCGCCTGAGGCCAGAGACTCACGCAGCTTCTCTGCATGCTTCTTTGGCACCATCACATATTGCGGACCGCTGGCACCCAACGTGGAGCCTTTCACGCCTGCATTGAAGGTTTTCAGCTTGCTGACGGAAATACCTGCCATATCGGCAACCTGAGCCATTTCAACCGGGCTACTCAGGCGAACACGTGCCAACGCGCGGCTTTCGTCTGTTGTTGGCAGACGCACGCCATAGCGTTTGCTGTTTTTGAGTATATCGCTCAATGCCAGCATTTTTGGCACATATAGCTTCGTTTCCTGAGGCAATGGCAACGACCAGAAGTCAGTGGGTTTACCACGGGCTTTGTTCGTTTTAATTGCCTTCATGACACGACCTTCACCGCTATTATAAGCAGCAACGGTCAGCAGCCAGTCGCCATCAAACATTTTGTTCAGACGCTGCATCATGTCCAGTGCGGCGGTGGTGGAAGCCACAACGTCGCGACGTGCATCATAATTGCGGGTCTGTTTTAAACCATAATTGCGCCCCGTGCTCGGAATGATCTGCCAAATACCTGCGGCATTGGCGCCAGACGTTGCGTGAGGATCAAAAGCGCTCTCCACTATGGGTAGTAGTACCAGTTCCATTGGCATGTTACGTTTCTTAACCTGCCCGGCTATCCAGTACATATACGGCTCTGCCCGTAAAGTTACATCGTGGAGATAGCTCTTATTGCGTAAATACTTCTGTTTCTGTTCGCGAATCCGGTTGTTTTCCGGAATTCCCATCTTTAGCTCGTCACCAATGAAAGCCCACAAATCTTGATCAGCAGCGATAGATGTTCCGTCGTCCATCCATCGCGCCTGACTTGTAAACTTTCCTGCTTCCCCTTGACCAGCTGCAGAAAGGCTCTGTGCGTGTTGTTGGACGTTACCAGTATTCTGGCACCCAACAAGCAGGACAGAGGCGAGTAATATCGCTTTTGCCTTCATGTGTGTGTCAATAGTTGCTTAAAAGACGACCGATCATAACGGCGAAGTTTTCAAAAGGCAACCCGCAATTGTCAGAACGTATCTTTCTTTGACCTTAACCAGGCAAAACGCTCTTCAGGTTGTTGCAATATTGTTTTTTTATTTATTTCATTAATTAAATCAATAGCTTCTGTTCTTAAAAAAAGATTATTTCGTCGCTCATTTTTCAGAATTACGGGGAGTGTCATTTGTTTTTTTACGCGTAACTCATTAACTTTACGATAATATTCATTTATGAACGGATCGTGCGGAAGAATGCTTAAGGCAAACTTCATGTTTGCTAATGTGTACTCATGTGCGCAACAAATCAATGTATCGTCAGGAAGTGCGTTTAGTTTTTTAAGTGATTGATACATTTGAGATGCTGTGCCTTCAAAAAGCCGACCGCAGCCACCGGAGAAGAGCGTGTCGCCGCAAAACAGGTAAGGGTGGCTAAAGTAACAGATATGTCCTAAAGTGTGACCCGGCGTAGCAATTACCGTAAATTCATGCCCCAAAACGAGTGCAATATCGCCATCTTCGACTATATGCGTCGTTCCCTTATCTTGCGTTTCAGCCGGTCCGTATACCGCTATTTGTGGGAAATGTTGCAGAAGTTCTTTCACGCCGCCCACGTGATCCTGATGATGATGTGTCAGCAGAATGGCCTCGGGAACCCAGTTATGTTCTGCAATAGCTTTCAGAACAGGTTCTGCTTCACCCGGGTCCACAATCAGACAATGTTTGTCATTATTCGACAGGACCCAGATGTAATTGTCCTGAAATGCAGGAATACTGTTAAGATTCATAGATTACCTCTCAATGCGTAACGGAAGGTTGTGATGAAACCGGCAAGGATCCCTCAAACTGTCGTAGCGCCCGTTAGTTGGGATGATTTGCCCTGGGGCGAACACTATCGTCAGGCGCTGGAGCATCAGCTTAACCCGTGGTTCGCAAAAATGTACGGATTTCATCTGCTTAAGATTGGCAATTTAAGCGCAGAAATCAATTCTGAAGCGTGCGCGGTTTCTCATCAGGTAAATGTTTCTTTGCAAGGCGCTCCCATGCAGGTGACTGCCGATCCTTTACATCTGCCCTTTGCCGATAAGTCCGTGGATGTTTGTTTGTTGGCTCATACGCTGCCGTGGTGTTCCGATCCACATCGCTTATTGCATGAAGCCGATCGCGTGCTTATTGATGACGGTTGGTTGATTCTGAGCGGCTTTAACCCGGTAAGTCTGATGGGATTGCGTAAACTGGTGCCCGTATTGCGTAAAACATCGCCCTACAACAGCCGGATGTTTACCCTCATGCGGCAGTTGGACTGGCTCTCATTGTTGAATTTTGAAGTACTGCACTATAGCCGTTTTCATGTCCTGCCCTGGAACAAGAAGGGCGGGAAAATGTTAAGCGCCCATATCCCTGCGCTGGGCTGTTTGCAACTGGTGGTTGCGCGTAAGCGAACCATTCCGCTTACGCTCAACCCGATGAAACAAAATAAAAGCAAAACGCCTATCCGCCAGGCCGTTGGCGCAACCCGGCAATACCGTAAACCAGACGTTTAAGCCTCAGCCTGATACCCAATATCATCCTGAGTGGGACGCATTGCAGCAGCGCGCGCAAGCTCATCACAGCGTTCGTTTTCCGGATGGCCCGCATGGCCTTTAACCCATTCCCATTTGATTTGATGCGGCCCCAGCGCGGTATCCAGACGTTTCCACAGATCGACGTTCTTCACTGGTTTTTTATCTGCTGTTTTCCAGCCGCGCTTCTTCCAGTTGTGGATCCACTGCGTAATGCCCTGGCGCACATACTGGCTGTCCGTGCTGAGTATCACTTCACACTGTTCTTTCAGGGCTTCCAGCGCAACGATTGCCGCCATCAGCTCCATGCGATTATTGGTGGTGAGGTTGTAGCCTTCGCTAAAGGTTTTTTCGCGCCCGCGATAGCGTAAAATCGCCCCATAACCACCTGGCCCTGGATTTCCCAGGCAAGAACCATCGGTGAAAATCTCTACCTGTTTAAGCATCTCTGGTAGACTTCCTGTTTTAGCAAATCGAAATCAAACGATAAGTCTGACATAAATGACCGTTATGAGCACTGGAATTACACGACAGATCGTCCTCGATACCGAAACCACCGGTATGAACCAGATTGGCGCCCACTACGAAGGCCACAAGATCATTGAGATCGGTGCGGTTGAAGTGGTGAACCGCCGCCTGACCGGGAATAACTTCCACGTTTACCTGAAACCGGATCGGCTGGTGGACCCGGAAGCGTTTGGTGTACACGGAATCGCAGACGAATTCCTGCTTGATAAACCTACGTTTGCCGATGTGGCCGATGAGTTTCTCGACTACATCCGCGGTGCGGAGCTGGTCATCCATAACGCATCGTTTGATATCGGCTTTATGGATTACGAATTCGCTAAGCTCAGGCGGGATATTCCGAAGACAAACGAATTCTGCAAAATTACCGATAGCCTGGCGCTGGCGAGGAAAATGTTTCCTGGCAAGCGCAACAGCCTTGATGCGTTATGCTCACGCTATGAAATAGACAACAGTAAGCGAACCCTGCACGGCGCATTGCTCGATGCCCAGATTCTGGCCGACGTTTATCTGATGATGACCGGTGGGCAGACCACGATGGCGTTCTCGATGGAAGGTGACAGCCAGCAGCAGAATGACACGGGGATCCAGCGTATTGTGCGACAGTCCAGCAAACTACGCGTTGTTTTCGCCACTGATGAAGAGTTAGCGGCCCATGAGTCGCGCCTTGACCTGGTGCAGAAGAAAGGCGGAAGTTGCCTCTGGCGGGCATAGTTTGTACGTTTTCCGTATGGAAATGACCATTCGGGTGATTTTTGCAGCAAACGATTAAAAAACGTGAGAAAAAGCGTTGACGACGCGTGAGGCAATCCGTAATATTCGCCTCGTTCCCAAGCGGAACACAACGCGGAGTGGTAGTTCAGTTGGTTAGAATACCTGCCTGTCACGCAGGGGGTCGCGGGTTCGAGTCCCGTCCATTCCGCCACTATTCAGAAAGCCTGAATCAGAAATGATTCAGGCTTTCGTCGTTTTAGCCCGCCACAATAATAATCTCATCATCACACTTTATCGACCACGTCCGTGCTATCGGGCAGGCAACACATCAGGTCATCCTTAACCCGACGCATATCCAGGGGCAGATCAACCTGCGAAGTGATTCATCACGCAGGCGAAGCGGGGGGAAAAGTTATCGCCGATAAGCACCGTTTCTTCATTCAAGTGCTTTAGCATATACAGCTTGTCGGCACGTTCGTAAGCGTCGAAGAAGAGATAATCGACAGCATCCGTTGCTTCATCATCGGGAGATTTTTCACGTCCGTTGGGAGTGAGCATGAAAACACCGGCGGTATGGCCGAGTGGTCGGGCATAGCGAAAGAACAGTTTTCGGTTCACAGCAAACTCGCCATCATCACTTTTGAGTTTCCCTTGTACTGACAATGAAAGGTGTCCGGAGTTGTAGCTGGTAATCAGCATTATTCCATGGAGTACCTTTTTTGTATCCTGGATGTCGAGTATCGACGTGAATTCCGAGGAGCAGGAAAAACTGATTTCTTGTTTTTTCGCATTCCCGGCGATAATAAAAAAAGCGATAGCCGCCAGCCCAAAAATGGCAATCACGACTGACCATAGTAAAGGAGAGTGATCGCTTTCTTGCTTCATATCATTCCTCATGATGGCGATACTGGCTGATGCAATGGTAATAGCCGAGGTTCAGCCCGCATTCAGCGGCAAACGACCACTCAACCAGATTATGGTTGCTCGCCCAGGTATTGAGATACAGATCTTTTGGGTACGAACAGTCGGGGTTAATGCCCACGGACTTGAAAATATCCAGCGCTTTCTTTTCGGTTATGGTGTCGGTGAGGGCGTTTCCTAATATATGTACACGGCATTGTTCATAGTCGATAGTCCGCAGGATAGTCGCGTCCGTCATGGCGATTTCATTGGGAATCCATGTTAACCACGCTGTCGCCAGCACGGCGATTCCGGTAATTAACGCGGTTATCGCCACAGGCCAACGGCTTTGTTTCTTTTTGTTGAGCGTCGATGCAACATTGGCAATTCTGGCGGGAGCTTGCGCTTCTTCCAGTTGCTGAATATTGATATTAGCGTCGCCCATCCGAAATCCCATCCGCGGAATTGTGACGATGAGTTCTGCAGGATGACCTGTAGACGTTATTGCTTTGCGCAGAAATGAAATGTGCTGATTGAGATTCGCATCCGTCGCTCTGGCGCCATTATGCTGAAAAACATTTAGCAGAATTTCATCACGCGAGGATATCTCTTTACCATTTTGCAACAAATAGAGCAGTAATTGTGTTGCCACATTATTCAATGTGGCCATTTCACCAGATGCCAGGTCTTTTAGGGTATTTTTATGTGGTCTGAAAACTAAGCCATCACCAATAATTACGGATTTAATTTTGTTTATTGGTATATGAGAAATCACTGATGTCTCCTTTAAAGCAGGATATCTCGCATTCGAGTGGGTGAAGCAATAGCATAACATAATTCATTTATAAAAAATGGTTGTACCATAGATCGCTTTATTAATATTTATATAACAATATTTTAATATCTCTTATAGAATCCTCTTTTCTCCTTCCTCTCTTTCACTATCTTATTGTCATTACTCGCTTTTGATATCCAATTTCATTTTTACAAAAATTTCATAAATACATTTTGCCTGTTGTTCTGGCTAAATAAAAAAATAGTTGATAGATAAAAACTCTATAAAAATGCTAAATGATAGATACTAACACTGGCTGTGTCGTGATTTTTGGCGGTTTTTTAGGTAAACGGTCGCTCTGCAGACAGTGTTACAACATGATTCCCTGAGTTTGATTAATACCGGATTTTTGCATTGTGTCATTTTCTCGTCGACTTAATATAAGCCCCGAAACAGCGTAAACAACTGTGGACGGTATTTCTGATGGAATACCAATGAAGTTCAAAATACGGGGCGGCTTGAGATGGATTGTTTGCAAGGATATGCGCTACCGCCACCTGCAGATCAGGATTTTCCGGACATAAATTATCTGCGGAAATAGATCTTCGGAATAACTAAAAAACAGATATAAGGTTAAGTAGTAATATGAAAATGAAAAACGTGGCTGTGGCCTGTGCGCTGATGGCGGGAATGACTTTTACTGCCTCTTCTGCTTTTGCTGCAAACAATGTCGAACCGACTAACGGTAAAATTCACTTCACCGGTTCTCTGGTTAATTCCGCATGCGGTCTGGCACCAGAATCCAGCCCGGTACAGGTTAATTTTGGTGAGATCCCAACTTCCCAGTTAAAAGACAACCAACGTGCTGGCGTTAAGCATGCCAAAATCGTTCTGCAGGGCTGTGATACGACCGTCGCGAAAACAGCCACTGTGACTTATACCCCAGCAACGATTGATACAGACAACAACGCGCTGGCTGCGTTCACCTCTGGTACTGCAAAGGGCGCGGGCATCGGTATGATTGACAGTGGCAACCAGGACGTGGAATGGGGTCAAGCCGCCTCTCAGGTCAACATTACCGATGGTGAAACCGACATTGATTTCGTCGCTTACCTGCAGGCAAACAACGCATCTGCAGCGGTAACCCCAGGTGATTTCGAATCTACCGTTAATTTCCAGATCGACTACCAGTAACGATCTGCAGCAGGCGCATTAACGCGCCTGCTTAACCCTTCCTGCGAATAACTGAAAGGAAATGCGGTGATGCCTGGATGGCGAATTTTACTGCTTTTTATCTTCATATCGCCTGCATGGGTTTTGGCTGACACCAATCGTCTTGTCAGTACGCCCGGCAAAATGCGCATGCGCGGAAATATTATTGAGGCTGCCTGTTATGTCGATCCACGCGACCGGTCGCTACTGGTTGAATTTGATGATCTCTCAGCCAGAGATATTTCCGGAAAACCAGAGAAAGTATCAGCGCATGATTTCAGCATTCATTTGTTGGGATGTTCATTAGGGGATTCTCAACACCCCGGGAATCTGTTTCAACGCGCCAATATTACCTTTTCTGGCGCACCGGATAGTGACAATCCTGATTATCTAAGCGTGCAATCGGAAACTGAAAATTTAGCGATAGAAATATATGACAGCAACGGACAGCAAATTCATCTGGGTGAGCCATCACCGGACTATGTGCTTAATCCAGGGAAAAACACGCTCAATTTTACGGCTTATTTGATCTCCCGCGACGGAAGAATGACATCTGGCGAATTTACTGCGGTCACGCATTTTGTTGTGAATTATCTCTGAGCTGCACTGCAATTCGGGTATCTGAAGGTTTGCGAACGAAAATGATCACGCTGAAAACAGATAAAAAACGTCTGGCGCTTTTTATTGCTCTGGTCTGTGCCTCTTCATGGGCTGAAGCGGATGAGGCCATTGAATTTAATACCGACGTACTGGATGCCAGCGACAGGCACAATGTCGATTTGCAGCGTTTTTCCGAAGGCAACTTTGTGACTCCCGGAGAATATCTGCTGGATGTTCGTATTAACAGCCAGGAGATTCCACAGCAGTCGATCCGTTATATCGTCGATCCTGCCAACCCGCATAAATCCATGGCATGTCTGACCCCGCAACAACTCGAATTACTGGCGCTCAAAGAAGAAGCGCTGGCCTATATTCATCCGATTAGCGCGACCTGCTATGACATTTCCCGCCTGCCGGGTGTGGCGTTGAATAATAGCGCAGGCGTACTGGACATTATCGTGCCACAGGCGTGGATGAAATATACCGATCCAGACTGGACGCCACCGGAGCGCTGGGATAACGGCGTCGCGGGGCTGATTTTTGACTACAGCGTCTCGGGCCAGGCCACACATTATGAACAGGGCGGCGATCGTTATCGCTCTCTGTCTGGCTATGGGCAGACAGGTTTTAACCTCGGCGCGTGGCGATTTCGTGGCCAGTATCAGGCCAATTACGCTTCGGATGATAATCGCGGCCGTATCGACTGGGATCAGATCTATGCCTATCGACCGTTGCCGATGCAGGCTGCAAAACTGACGGTCGGCGAAATCTACCTGAATTCCCAGGTTTTTGATTCGGTGCGTTTCACCGGGGCTAACCTCGCCAGCGACGAGCGTATGTTGCCACCGAATTTGCAGGGCTACGCGCCTGAAGTGCACGGCATCGCCCGCAGCAATGCGAAGATTACCGTCAGTCAGCAGGGCCGTGTTATCTATCAAACCACCGTTCCTGCAGGGCCATTTAATATTCAGGATCTGCACGGTTCGGTACGCGGCACGCTGGATGTTCGCGTCGAGGAGCAGGATGGCAGCGTACACACTTTTCAGGTCAATACGGCCGATATTCCTTATCTGACGCGCCCAGGCTATGTGCGCTACAACGCCGCGGTCGGGAAGCCATCGCGTTATAACCACGACGTTCAGGGGCCTGCGTTTTATAGCGGTGATTTTTCATGGGGGGTCAGCAATGCATGGTCGCTGTACGGCGGCGCGCTGCTGACAGGCGATCGCTATAACGCCTGGTCGATGGGGATTGGGCGGGACTTGAGCTGGCTGGGGGCGCTGTCGGCTGATGCGACGCAATCCATGAGTCGGGTAAAGCATCAGGCTGAACAAAAAGGCATGTCTTTTAAGCTCAGCTACGCCAAAACTTTTGATGAGTACAACAGCGCCATCACCTTTGCCGGTTACCGCTTCTCACAGCGTAACTTCCGCACTTTCTCGCAGTTTCTCGACGAGCAGTATGAAAATAACAACAGTGCCGGCAACGAAAAAGAGATGTACACCATCACCGGTAACAAAACCTTCTTTGCTGACGATCCACTATTAGCGACCACGCTGTACCTGACCTATACCCACCAGAACTATTGGGATCGCGGTTCCCAGGATCGTTACGGATTATCGATGGGGCACAGCTTTTCATTTGCTGGCATCCAGGGGATCAGCGCCAACGTTGCGGCTTACCGCTCTGAGTATCAGGGCAAACGAGACGACAGTCTTTCGCTTTCAATCTCGGTGCCATGGAGCGATGGCCGCTCTATGGATTACGAATTGCAGAACAGCGGCAACCAGACCAGCCAGATGGTTTCGTATTCCGATAACCGCGACCGTAACAATCCGTGGCGTTTGCGCACAGGGGTTTCCGGTGAAGGGCGTACGGCGTTTGATGGCTATTACAAGCACCGCAGCATGATGGCGGAACTGGAATCTAACGTCAGCTGGCAGCAATCACGTTATTTCTCCGTTGGCGGCACGATGCGCGGCGGTTTTACCGCGACGCGTCACGGTGCGGCGCTGCACAACAGCCAGGCGTCGATGAATACCGCCAGGGTGATGGTTGATACCGACGGGGTGGCGAACGTGCCGCTGAACGGCGAACAGGCGCACTCAAACCGCTTCGGTATTGCCGTCGTACCGGACGTCGTTAGCTATCACAGCTTTGATACCCGTATCGATGTGGACGCAATGGACGAGGACATTTCCGCGACTAAAGCCATTGTGACCAACACCCTGACTGAAGGTGCGATTGGCTACCAGCATTTTGCCGTGGCGCAGGGGCAAAAAATGATGGCGCTGCTGCGCCTGAAGGATGGTTCGGTACCGCCGTTTGGCGCCGAAGTGTTTAACGCTAACGGCGTTAGCGTCGCCATGGTAATGGAAAACGGTATGGCCTGGATTGCGGGTGTGAATCCGGCTGAGCGTCTTTCCGTTGCCTGGGCTGGCCGTGCGCAGTGCCACTTACAGGTGCCACAACAAATCAACCCGGAAGGTAACGTGCTGTTGCCTTGTGAATAATTTCAATAACCTGAATGAATTTTGTCATGAATAATCAAGCTTTTTACTCCGTGCAGCGTTGGCTTAAACCCGTGGCCTGTGGCCTGCTTTTGATTGCAGAGATCAACACCTCATGGGCGGGTATTGCGCTCGACCGTACCCGCATGATCATCACTGGTGATGCGCGCTCAGTCAGTGCGAACTTAACCAATACCAGTCCGAGCATTCCGTTTCTGGCTCAGTCGTGGGTGGAAGATGCCAACGGAACAAAAATTACCTCGCCGCTGATGGTCTTACCGCCGCTGCAACGAATTAACGGCGGGCAAAAGGGAATTGCCCGCGTGACGAAAACCAGCGGGATCAACGCCCTGCCGCAGGATCGCGAGAGCTTGTTCTACCTGAACGTACGTGAAATTCCGCCTAAACCGGATAAGCCGAACGTGCTGCAACTGGCGATGCAGTCGCGCATCAAATTGTTCTACCGTCCGGCCGCCATTGTGCCGGAAACGCCGGGCGCAGTGTGGCAAAACCAACTGGTCTTTCACAAGCAGGGCCAGCGCTGGAGTGTGGATAACCCAACGCCTTACTTCGTCACCTTAATCGGCTTAAGCCGCAAGCCAGAAGCGCAGGGAGGCGGCAGATTGACCGACTTCCCCGGCGTTATGGTCTCACCAAAATCCTCTCTCGATTTCAGCGTCACGGACGGCAGCGTCAGCCAGTTCAGCATGATGTACGTGAACGATTTTGGCGGTCATCCCGAACTGAAATTCAGCTGCACAGGCAATGTATGTAAAGCATTGCCGATGGAGCAACAGCCCCGGTAACAGGAATCGTAAATGAAAAAGATGCTTTGCGCCCTGCTGATGGCGGGCATGGCCTGGCAGGTTCAGGCCACCAGCGGCCGCCAGGATATGAGCAACGTGTCCGGTGAGTATGGCAACGTCCGCTTTCATGGCCGGGTCTACGTGTCGCCGTGCGTGCTGGATATGGCCTCACGCGATCAGACCATCAATCTTGGTGATATTTCCGCCAGTCGGTTTCGCCAGGGCGGCGATCGCAGCGAACCGGTGTTGGTCACGCTGTACCTGAACGGCTGCTTAAAGGGCTCTGGTCATACCCTGAGGGATTTCCCCGGGCAGACCAGCGAAATGCCTGAGCTGGCGCACAGCACGGTGGAACGTGGCGTTTCGATGACGCTGATGGCCGAAGGCGCGCCGGAAAACAGTGACCTGGGGCGTATTCGTGGTGATGTGCGCGGCGCGGGCATTCGGCTACTGACCGAGCGTAATCAGCTGATCCATCTGAACCAACCGCAACGTATGTGGATCCTCAAACCAGGCGATAACGCCATTCACTTTCTGGCCACGCTGGAATCTTTTGGGCCAGAGGTGACTGCCGGAGAATTTAACGGCCTGGTGAGACTTAAGCTGGAGTATCTATGAGCGTATTACGCAAAGCGCTGTTGTGGGTTGCCCTGGCTGGCTGTCCACTGGCCGGGCAGGCATTTACACAGGGGGAAGGTGAGCCGGAGGGCGGGTCGCCGCATCAGTACGATATCGAATTGAGCTCGCTGGATGTCAGTAAAAACCACGTGGGTGGCAGAACGGATCCGTTTACCTGGAACCTGGGCAGTTGGTATGTGGTGAATTTCTATTGCGAGCAGGCTGACATCTTCCGGTCGCCGATTTACTACACCACCACGACTACGATGCCGCCTTCAAATCAGGGGGCGAACCGTTTTCGGCTAAATGAGTATCTGGATGTAGAAGTGCAGGTGTGGGTTGCCGGGGGCTATAAACAGTATGTTCAGGCGCCTTTTACCAACGTTTCAAACCGCAACAGCAATAACACTTGCAAAAAGCGCAAGGGCTACACGCGCGCCACTAACGTTGAAAGTGGTTCAAAAGGGAAAGTGACGTTTATTGTCACTAAACCCATTATCAACGGCATCAATATCACTTCCCAATCGCTGGTGGAGGTAGCCGGGCGCATGGGGAGCGCGGGACCTACGCCCACTACGGCGATTTCCCGTGTGGTGATTAAATCCGGGCTGATTACCGTACCGGACAAATGCACCTTCAACCGGGGAGACAAAATCAGTATTGAGTTTGGCGATCTGCCAGGATCCGCTGCCCGGCTCAATGGCACTAACTACAGCAAGTCGATCCCCATTCATGTTGTTTGTGAAGGCGGCAGCTTCGATCAGGGCGCGCTGAACATTAATCTTGGCGTACAAACTACCACGGCGTCAGGCACGGCGGGGTTCAACGATCATCTCCTCGGCACGCTGAGCGGCGGACAAAAGCGCGACGATCTCGGCATTATGCTTAAAGACGAGAGCGGTGGCACCGTCGTGCCCAATCAATTCTATAACGTGAAAGGTTTTTACCAGAATCAGGGCGACTGGAATCTCACCGCTGCACCGGTGGCAAAGCCGGGCGTGGGAAGCGTTAAGGAAGGTGAGTTTGAAGCCTCTGCCACCGTTGTTGCGCAGTTTCAGTAGGGGGATGCCATGAGATTTTCGGCGTTATTCGCGATCGGTGTGTTACTGCTTGGCGGCATGGCGCAGGCCGACACCAAACTGGTCGGCGGTGATATGTATTTTCACGGCACTATCAGAGCGCTGGCCTGCAGCCTGGCACCAGGAGGCGACAAAATCGAGGTCGATTTCGGGCAAATCGCGACGCAGGATCTCTATCTCTCGGGGCGCAGTAAGCCGGAAAAATTCAGCATTCAGCTACGCGACTGCAACCCCGAGGTTTTTCGCGGGATCTCGGTCACTTTCAGTGGTAGTGAGGATGCTGAACTGGACGATCATCTGGCGCTGGATAGCAGTGAACAGGGTGGCGCGACTGGGATCGGTATTGGGATGAGCGAAGAGGACGGCACGGCAATTCGCCTTGATGAGAGCACGTCAGTCAAAGAGATAACTGCAGGCTCGATGACGCTAAATTTTTGGGCGTGGGTCGCAGCAGAGCCGTCGGCGATAAAAAATCAGTCTCTCGAATACGGTCCGTTCAGCGCCAGCGGGACCTGGACACTGAACTACCAGTAGCATGATGAACGCACTGAATCGTATTGCCCCGCTGCCTGCGCAGAAATTATTGCTCGTTATTAGTCTGTTTTTCTGGTGTGGGGGAATGCATCTCTACTGGCTGAATAACGGCGGCAGCGGTCTGTCGTTGCCGCTTAATATTACGAGCTGGATTTATGCCGTTGTGCTGGCTGCAAGCGCATCAGTGCTGGTTCCTCGTCAACGCTGGCGCATCACTGTCCCCGCCACGGTTTTTTCGATGGGGGCGCTCATCCTGACGCTGCTTTGTCTGCTGACGCCTGGCGTCTGGCAGTTCGAGGCGCAGCTGGTCGCAGGGGCGCTGCTGGGAGGCGTGCTCGTCTATCTGGTGACATTGCAGATTCCGCTTGCGGCAAACACCCTGACGGTACTGCTGACCCTGCTATGGGGCGCGTGCGTCATCGAATGTCTGGCGTTTTTGTATCAGTACTGGCATTTGCCGGGAGTTGATTACTGGGAGTTTGCCTGGCGACGCGGTACGCGGCCCTACGGTATTTTTCAGCAGGTCAATCTGATGGCCAGCTTCACTGCATCTGGTGTGCTGCTGTCAGCCCCGCTCTTTTTACGGCTACGCGACAGATATCGAATTGTCATCGGGGTTGCTCTGGTGATGATGGGCTTTGTGCTGCATGAATCCCAGTCGCAAACCGGCTATGTGTCTGTGGTGGTAGGTGAAGTCTTGCTGCTGGTGGTTTTCCCGGCGCAACGCCGTATGTTGTTGCTACTTCTGCTGCCGCTGGCGTTAGGCATGGTGGCGGGCACGCTCGCTCGCCATTTTTTGTCCGTTGCTACAGTCGATCACCTGACCACTTCCCAGGTGCGCTGGACGGTGCTTAAAACGTCACTGGCATTATTTGCCGAACGCCCGTGGACGGGGTGGGGCGTGGGCAGTTTTGCCGCCGTGTTTCTCGAACGCGCGGGGCCGTTGGGGCTGAGCAGCATCTCGCATCCGCACAATGAGCTGGTGCTGTGGCTGGTGGAGGGCGGCCTGGTTGGACTGGCGGGGGCGCTGTGCTTTATTACGGGGGGGTTCTGGCTGTGGATGCACGGAAATCACTGGCGTCGCTCTTGTCTGGTGGCGGCGCTGCCGGTGGTTATTCATATGTTGACGGAATACCCCGTCAGGCAGTCAACACCACACTGGTTACTGCTGATCCTGCTGCTTCGTTGTGCAGATAGCCCGCTAAAAGGGGCTCGTCTGACGCTAACGTCGACGTCGCTGATTCGTGCGCTGGCATTGATCTCGTTTTTAACCTTCACGCCATTGTTGCTTCTCTCACTGCACACGCAACAGCAGTTGACGCTGGCGGAGCGACAGTCAGCGCAGTGGCGTCTGGCCGAGTCGCTCCCGGTAGGAGGCTGGCTCCTTGCCCCTCGCTACCGGTTTGATGTTCAGATGGGGTATCTGCAACGGTATCAGCGTACCCGGGACGCTCGCTGGCTGGAAGCGGTTCGCCGCTGGGCGCCTGACTATGTGCGTGTTCACACAGACCCGAATGTCTCCTTCACGCAAATCTTGCTGGCGTTACAGCAGCGCGACCTACCTGAGGCGCATCGTCTGGCGACGCGCTTTTACCTGACATACCCGAACGATCGTCGTATCCCGTGGCTGCAGGATGCACGACGTCCTTTCAATCAAAAAATGGAATGATATGAACAGATTCAGCGAACAGACCCGCCATGGGCCAGAGCTTCCCCGCAACGCCGAGCTGCTGCGGATCACCGGGATCCGTTTGCAGCGCATCCATTTTTTTGATGATGCATCGCTGGATGTCTGTGAGGTGTTAAGTCAGGTACGCACGCCGCTACCGCTCGATCTTTTTTTCAAGCACCTTTCCATCACCGCAAAACAGCAGCTATTTCTGTGGCAAATGCGGCAGGTACTGGCACTCTCAGGAAGTTATTCGCTGAATTTATCCGTCAGGATGCTGACCTGTCTGTCGTGGATTGCGCAGCTCGCCCGACAGGCGCATCAGGGGCGGATTGTTATCGAAATTCAGGATCCGGGCACCATGATGCGACTGGAAAAGGCAGAACAGCAGGCTGTATGCATTGCCGTCAAAACCCTGGTGCGTCACGGGTTTCGCGTGTGGCTGGATGATGTTTCGCCTGAGCTATTTTTTGTCTGGCGACTGTCTGGCATCCGTTTCGATGCCATCAAAATTGAAAGCGGAATGTTTCATCAGTTCAGGACGTCGGATTGGCAGTTAAGGGTACTGGTCAATCAATTTCGCGGGCTGGGAGAACGGGTTGTGATCGAGGGGGTGGAAACGCCGCAGGATTACGCCATTTGCCGTATGAGCGGCGCAGATGCTGTGCAGGGATTTTTGTTCGAGCAGGAAGTATTACCGAAAGGCCTGAATCATTGCTGATTCAGGCCATGGTCATTATTCGCTCAGCGTCTGTGCGATATCTTTTTGCACCTGCTGGCGCTGTTCTGGGGTCAGTACTTTGTTCAGGTCGAAATAGTATTTCACGCGGTAATAACGCGCCTGCTGTTCGATATTGCTGAAGGCGGAAAGCTGTTTTTTGACGGCGGCTTCATCCCATTTCCCGGACTTGATGACGTCAATCAACGCGCCGTCTTTAACATCCTTCACCGATATCTGGCTAACGTTGGTTTCAAGCTGCTGGTGCAGCTTTTTAATCTGCGCAACCTGGTCAGTGCTCAGTTTAAGGTGCTGAACTACCGGGTCCTGAGCTGGTGCGGGTACATTGGATACGTTTGCTGCAAGCGTGCTAAAAGAAGCGCCAGCCACGGTTGCCGCCAGCAAAGTCATGCGTACGAAGTTCTTCATTTCGGGATCCTGATAAGGGAATTATTAACATTGTCTGTCACTCGCTGGAGACGAGTGATTATCCTTTGCAGAATACGATGCCCGAAACACGTCGCCACGCGAATTTGTTTTGCGGTTGGTTACGGAGTGAAACAATCCCGCTACGGAAAACGTTGTGCAGCGGGAAGAAGGCGATATCTACAGCGTGAACGGGTCAGCGTCCTGCCAGGCGGGGAACTTCTCGCGGTACTCGCGCAGCGCCGAGAGTGACAGTTCAGCGTCAATGCGCGTAGCCTGATGTGGCTCGGCGGTGGCAATAATCTCACCCTGGGGATTAATCACCCGGCTGTCACCGCGATAATGATGGCCGTTACCGTCAGTACCCACGCGGTTACATCCTGCTACATAAGCCTGGTTCTCAATTGCCCGCGCGGTGAGCAGAACCTGCCAGTGTAGCGAACGCGGCGCCGGCCAGTTGGCGACATACAATGCCAGGTCGTAATCGTTGCGGTTGCGCGACCATACCGGAAAACGCAGGTCATAACAGACCAACGGCAGAATGCGCCAGCCGCGCCATTCAAAAATAACCCGCGCGTCACCCGCCTGATAATGTTGATGTTCATCCGCCATGCGGAACAGGTGGCGCTTGTCATAGAAATGGACATTACCTTCGGGTTCGACCAGCAAAAAGCGGTTTACCGGGCCACGTTCAGACAGGAGAGCGGCGCTGCCTGCTATAAGGGCGTTCGTCTGTTGCGCCTTAGTGCGCATCCAACTGACAACCTCTTCCTGCGGCAGCGATTTGCTTGCCGCTTCCATGGCAAATCCGCTGGTAAACATTTCAGGTAACACAATGACATCACGTCCGGTGACGGTTTCCAGTTGGCGGTCGAAATGGCGCAGGTTGGCCGGGCCATCCATCCAGATCAGCGGTTGTTGCAGCAGAGTAATTTTCAAACCGGGCACGATCGAGGCTCCTCATTGAACAACATTTTGACACTGTAGCATGAGCTCTAACGGAAATGTGGCAATAAAAAGCCCCGCATTAAGCGGGGCTAAACGTTGTGCGTGTGTCGTTACGCGGCTTCGACTTTACGCACCTTCTCTGGCAGCTTTACCGGCTGAGTCGCCAGCGCCTCGGGTTCAAAGTCATCCACGTTGATGCTACGCAGACGACTCGCTTCGGCTTTCACCAGAATTGCGGCTTCGTCTTTATCAATCAGCCCTTTAGCCAGCGCATTGTGCGCCAGTTCATCCAGGCGGGTAAACGGCAGGTTTTTACCCAGCTCTTTGCAGATCCGCTGGTGGATAGGGTCGGCTGCAATCACATCCAGCAAAGCCTCTTCCAGCAAACCTACCGGGTTATGCTCGCTCGGCGTCAGGTATTGACCGCGGCCAAGGCGAGAACGAGTGGCGCTCGGAACCTGCAGAATCTTCGCGACTTTATGATCCAGCTTGTCAGACGGTGCATGGTAGTGGCGACCGGTAGGGAAAATAACCACATTCAGCAGGCCCGCGACCAGTCGGTTCGGGAAGTTTTTCAGCAGGTCGTCCATCGCCTGTTCCGCTTTGTACAACGCATCCTGAACGCCCCAGTGAACCAACGGCAGGTCTGCTTCATTACGGCCTTCATCGTCATAACGCTTCAGTACCGCAGAGGCCAGATACAGCTGACTTAATACATCGCCCAGACGCGCGGAGATACGTTCACGGCGCTTCAGGCTACCGCCCAGTACGGCCATGGAGACATCCGAAAGCAGTGCCAGGTTAGCGCTCAGACGGTTCAGATGCTGGTAGTAACGTTTGGTCGCATCGCCGGTTGGCGTGCTGCTGGTTAAGCCGCGCGTCAGGCCCAACCAGAAGCTGCGCACTTTGTTACTGCCGACGTGGCCGATGTGTTTGAACAGCAGCTTGTCGAACGCATTCACATCGTTACTCTGTGCCGCAGCCATCTCTTCCAGAACGTACGGATGGCAGCGAATCGCCCCCTGACCGAAGATCATCATGCTCCGGGTCAGAATGTTGGCACCTTCAACGGTAATGGCGATAGGCGCGCCCTGATAAGCACGGGCGAGGAAGTTGCTTTCGCCAAGCATAATGCCTTTACCGCCAGTAATATCCATTGCATCGATGATTGACTGCTGTCCACGGTGGGTACAGTGATACTTCACGATGGCCGACAGCACCGCCGGTTTTTCACCCAGCATAATACCGTAGGTAATCAGCGACGCCGCTGCATCCATCACGTACGCGTTACCCGCAATACGTGCCAACGGCTCTTCAATACCTTCCATCTTACCGATAGAGATTTTGAACTGGCGACGAATATGCGCATACGCGCCGGTTGCCATTGCGACCGATTTCACGCCGCCCGTCGAGTTAGACGGCAGGGTAATACCGCGTCCCACGGACAGACATTCCACCAGCATGCGCCAGCCCTGACCGGCCATTTTTGGGCCACCGATGATGTAATCAATCGGCACGAAGACATCTTTGCCCAGCGTCGGACCGTTCTGGAACGGCACGTTCAGCGGGAAGTGTCGACGCCCAATTTGTACGCCTGGCGTTGACGTTGGGATCAGCGCACAGGTAATGCCGAGATCTTCTTCACCACCCAGCAGTTTTTCCGGGTCGGAGAGTTTAAATGCCAGACCCAGTACGGTAGCGATAGGCGCCAGCGTGATATAACGCTTATTCCAGGTCAGGCGCATACCCAGCACCTGCTGGCCCTGCCAGTCGCCCATACAAACCACGCCGGTATCAGGGATCGCGCCTGCATCGGAACCCGCTTCCGGGCTGGTCAGAGCAAAGCAGGGGATCTCCTGACCACGTGCCAGACGCGGCAGGTAATGATTCTTCTGCTCTTCGGTGCCGTAATGCTGCAGCAGTTCGCCAGGGCCTAAGGAGTTAGGTACGCCAACGGTGATCGCCAGGATCCCGGAAACGCCGGAGAGTTTCTGCAGAACGCGAGCTTGAGCATACGCGGAGAATTCCAGCCCGCCGTACTCTTTCTTAATGATCATCGCGAAGAAGCGGTGTTCTTTCAGATACGCCCACAGTTCCGGCGGCAGATCCGCGAGTTCATGGGTGATCTGGAAGTCATTCGCCATGCGGCAGGCTTCTTCCACCGGGCCGTCAATAAACGCTTGTTCTTCAGCTGTCAGATGCGGCTGAGGATAGTTATGCAGTTTTTTCCAGTCTGGCTTGCCCTGGAACAGGTCGCCTTCCCACCAGGTTGTACCGGCATCAATCGCCTCTTTCTCAGTACGCGACATCGGCGGCATGACTTTACGGAAACCGCGGAACACTGGCGCAGAGATCATGGATTTGCGCATTGGCGTAAAGTTAAACGGTACGAGGAGAATGGCCAGAGGAACCAGCAGCCACATTGACCACAGGCCAACCACGCCAAGCGCAGCTGTCCAGGCGAGCAAAATTAAGCTGCTGAGGAATAAGCTCACGCGGTGATAAAACAGAACGCTGAGCAGAACAACCGTAGCGATAATACTCAAAATCATCATAACGAAAAGCTCCCTTGCTTGTAGGAGGTCTGACCACTTGTGATGATATGGTTGTAGTGGATGTAAATTCTTTTAGCAATGTGTTTACAAAATAATTACAACAAAGCTCACATTGTTGCTGTTTTAACCGGCACAAAAAATCAAAAGCCGCAGCCATTCCTGTGGCTTGTACTTCTCGCTGGTAGCGCTATCCGGTACACTGCATCTTGTCATTTACATTCATGCTGAAGGATATCCTCATGTACCAGGATCTTATTCGTAACGAACTGAGCGAAGCGGCGGAAACGCTGGCTAATTTTCTTAAAGATGACGCCAATATTCACGCCATTCAGCGCGCGGCGGTCCTGTTGGCAGACAGCTTTAAAGCTGGCGGTAAGGTACTTTCTTGCGGTAACGGCGGTTCCCATTGCGACGCGATGCACTTCGCCGAAGAGCTGACGGGACGTTATCGCGAAAACCGCCCTGGCTACCCGGCGATCGCTATTTCTGATGTCAGCCATATCTCCTGCGTCAGCAACGATTTCGGTTACGATTATGTCTTCTCCCGCTACGTTGAAGCCGTGGGTCGCGAAGGCGATGTCCTGTTAGGCATCTCTACTTCGGGTAACTCCGGTAACGTGATTAAAGCGATTGCCGCAGCGCGCGAGAAAGGGATGAAAGTCATCACCCTGACCGGTAAAGATGGCGGCAAAATGGCGGGCAGTGCGGATATCGAAATTCGCGTGCCGCACTTTGGCTATGCTGACCGCATTCAGGAAATTCATATCAAAGTGATCCATATCCTGATCCAGTTGATCGAAAAAGAGATGGTGAAGTAAGAAGGCTATTTTATTTGCCATTTTGAATCCGGGCAGTGCCCGAAATCCTCACGTACTACGTGTACGCTCCGGTTTCTGCGCGCTGTCCGAATCTAAACTGGCTGCAACAATTACGCCTTCCCGCTTAAAGGCGTTTGTGGAGGTGATGTATGTGCGAACTGCTCGGGATGAGCGCCAATGTGCCAACCGATATCTGCTTTAGCTTCACCGGGCTGGTTCAGCGCGGCGGAGGTACCGGGCCGCACAAAGACGGCTGGGGTATTACGTTTTATGAAGGTAAGGGCTGCCGTACGTTTAAAGATCCGCAACCCAGCTTTAATTCGCCTATCGCCAAACTGGTACAAGACTATCCCATCAAATCCTGTTCCGTGATTGCCCATATTCGTCAGGCGAATCGTGGCGAAGTGGCATTGGAAAATACCCATCCATTTACGCGTGAACTGTGGGGACGTAACTGGACGTACGCTCATAACGGACAGCTCAGCGGCTATAAATCGCTGGAAACCGGTAATTTCCGCCCGGTCGGGGAAACCGACAGCGAAAAAGCTTTCTGCTGGCTGCTCCACAAGCTGACTGAACGGTATCCGCGTACGCCTGGCAATATGACGGCAGTGTTTAAATATATCGCTATGCTGGCAGGAGAATTGCGTGAGAAGGGCGTCTTCAACATGCTGTTGTCTGACGGGCGTTATGTGATGGCTTTCTGCTCGACCAACCTGTTTTGGATCACCCGTCGTGCGCCGTTTGGCGTGGCGACACTGCTGGATCAGGATGTGGAAATCGATTTTAGCTCAGAGACCACACCCAATGATGTGGTCACCGTGATTGCCACTCAGCCGCTAACCGGCAATGAAACCTGGCAAAAGATTATGCCAGGCGAGTGGGCGTTATTTTGTCTCGGGGAGCGTATAGTTTGATGCCAGTTGCGGCTGAACCACTTCGTGACTCAACGGCTTGCTGATAACGTAACGGCCATCGACGACGGAAACGGTCGGTGGCTTACGCGTTTGTTCAAAGTAATCGTAGCCAGGCTTTAGCTGCGCCCAGAATTCTTTGTAATACGAGAACTTATGGCGCTGCATGTTGGCATCGGTCATGCGGAATGGATAAATGCTAACCTGCACGCTGGACTGCCCAAACACCAGTGCGCCGGTGACAAACTGGAAAATCTCATCAATGCCGTTGTCGGTCATTGCGTAGCAGCCGACGGAAACGCAGGCGCCGTGGATCATCAGGTATTTACCTTCATAACCGTGTGCGCGGTCATAGGCGTTAGGGAAACCAATGTTAATCGCTTTATAAAAGCGGCTATCCGGTTTCAGCTGTCCGCGCTGTACGCTGTAAAACCCTTCCGGGCTTTTGAAATCGCCCTGACGCTGTTTCGGACCTAAGCCGCCGGAATAATTGCAGATCTTATAGCTGTCGAGCAATTGATACTGTTCGCCCATCTTGACGTACAGATCCAGCGTTCGCTCTTCTTTGAAGATCTGGATATAGACGGGGGAGCCCATTAATTGCTGCTTATATTCTTTGCTGACAGGCGTAGTCGGGCTGCTGCTGCTCAGCAAACCGGCAAATGAAACGCACGGCAATAAAAGCATCGCAAGAAAAAATGCGATTTTACGCATACTGCTTATTCCTTGATAAAACGATTACACACGCCAGGACGGCAAAAAGAGTTCCCAAATCGGATAAATCTGGATCTGGAGCGCTCACATTATCACCCAGAGAGTTTTTCGCAAGTCTCTCGTGCGGCGTTTACACTTTAGATTTTCTTTATACGGAAAATTGTGCTTAAAGGCAGTCAGATACTGACGTATTTTGCGGGTTAGCGCACGTCATTAAGTCTTCTGAGTGCAGAATTCCTAATATATTGAATTTAAAAAATTAATAATTTAATAATCGAATATTAAAATGGAATGCCCGGCAATAGCGGTAGACTGCGGCGAACGTGTTTGATTAGGTAGTGTTGTTTTCATGTCTTTTGTCTCTGCGCCCCGACGCTTTTTGCCGGGTCTGCTGTCTTTGTGTGTTGTGTTGTCCTCGCCGTCTGTCGCCAAAGTTCAGCCCCTCTTATCTGACGCCCATTTAAGCTATGCGGCGCAATTACGCATGCGTAACCGCGCCCGGCTGCTAAAGCAGTACCACGCGCAGGTAAAAAAGCAGGCAAGTTATGTGGTGGAAGGTAATGCGCAAAGTAAAAGCGCGCTGCGCCAGCAAAACAGGACGCTGATTAAACAGCACCCGGAGTGGTTCCCGGGGCCATTAAAAGCGAGCGATCAACGCTGGCAGGAGCTGGCTGAGAATGACCATTTTCTCAGTAGCGATCATCTGCACAACATAACCGAAGTGGCAATCCACCGTCTTGAGCAGCAGTTAGGTAAACCCTATTTGTGGGGCGGGACCAGCCCGGAACAAGGCTTTGACTGTAGCGGGCTGATCTTTTATGCCTACAACAAAATTCTGGCAGCAAAATTGCCACGTACGGCGAATGAAATGTATCACTATCGGCGGGCGACCATCGTCGCTAATCGCGACCTTCGTCGTGGTGATTTATTGTTCTTTCATATTCACAGTCGGGATATTGCCGATCATATGGGCGTCTATTTGGGGCAGGGACAATTTATTGAATCGCCGCGTACGGGAGAAACGATTCGGGTGAGCAATTTATCCGATGACTTCTGGCAGGATCATTATCTCGGCGCTCGTCGTATTCTGACGGAAAATACCATTCTGTAATCAAAAAGGCGGTGCGAATGGCACCGCCTCGTCAGGGGTTAACTCAACGCCCCCATGATCTTTAATTCCAGCTCATCCGGAACTTCGTTATATGACAACACCTGTAAGCCTGGTGCAAACAGGCGCGCATAGCGCGCGAGCAGAGGACGTAGCTGCGGTGCGACCAGCAGTACCGGCTCTTTACCCGCGGCTTTCATCTGTTCTTTAATCTGCGGCATATTGGTCTGGAACTGATTCAGCATATTAGGATCGACCGGTACGCTATCGAGCACCACTTTGCCGCTTTGCTGAGCCTGATTCACTACATTAGCCAGCAGATTCTCCAGCTCATTATTCAGCGTGTAGACCGCCAGCTCATCTTTGCGCACAAACGGATGGGTAATGCTGCGACGGAGCGCCAGACGCACATCTGCCGTCAACAGAATATGATCTTTAGTGACGGCGCTACTGGCGACCAGTACGGTGGCAATGGTAACGATATCGCGCAGCGGCACGCCTTCGACCAGCAGCGCCCGATAAACCTTCAAGAGCTGGCTGTAATTCAGCGCCGCGCTCAGATCTTCCGCCAGACGGGGGGCCATCGAAGAGAGGCGGTTATGCAGTTGGGTAATATCATCGTAGTTAAACAGGTCGGGAATAAAGTTGCGAATGACCTTATTCACATGCGTCGCAATGACGCTGGCACTATCAATGACCTGATACCCCATATTTAGCGCTTTGGCTTTTTGCGCCGGGACAATCCACGTCACCGGCATACCGTAGGCCGGATCGTGGCCTAAAACACCATCGATCTCGCCATACGTTTCACTGGAGGGCAGCGCCATCAGCTTATCTGAGGGAATATCGGCCTCATCAGCCTTGATCCCATTGATAAAAATGGCGTACTGGGTCGGTTTTAGACGGAAGTTTTCGCGGATGCGAATTTCCGGGAGCAGCACGCCGTTAGTGTCTGAGATAACCTGCCGTACACCGCGAATACGTTGAGTGAGCGGATTCCCTTTGGATTTGTCTACCAGCGATACCAGCTTGTACCCCAGGCTCAGGCTGATTGGCTCGATCAAAGGGATAGTTTCCCAACTGACCTGTTGCTCGGTGGTTTCAACGATAGTTTTGGTCAGCGTCTCAAGATTTTTCTCTTCAGTTTCAGCCACCTTCGGGCGCTTGCTCATACGCCAGGCGGTGAAACCCATCAGGGCGCTGAACACCAGGAACGGGAAATGCGGCATTCCCGGTACCACCGCCAGTACAAACATAATGCTGGTGGCGGTATAGAGTACGGAGGGGCTGGCCAGCAACTGGCTACGCACGTCTGTGGCGATATCACCGCTGTCGCTCACGCGTGTAACGATAATCGCCGCCGCTGTCGACAGCAGCAGAGACGGGATCTGGGCGACCAGACCGTCGCCGATGGTCATCAGTACGTATTGCTGGAAGGCGGCTTCGGCGCTTAAATCGTATTTAAAAATACCGATACAGACGCCGCCTATCAGGTTGATGGCCAGGATCATCATCCCGGCGATGGCATCACCGCGCACGAACTTCGACGCACCGTCCATTGCGCCATAGAAGTCCGCTTCGCCCGCCACATCTTTACGTCGTGCCTGCGCCTGGGCCTGATTAATCAGGCCTGCGTTCAGATCGGCATCGATCGCCATCTGCTTCCCGGGCATGGCGTCCAGCGTAAAGCGGGCCGAAACCTCGGAGATACGCTCGGCACCCTTGGTAACCACGATAAAGTTGATTGTGAACAGTGTCAGTAAAGCTGACCGCGAAAATATCGTGGCGGCGCTGCATGGTCAGTCAATCTTTAACGGTGGCGGTATGGCGCCGTTAAATAAGCTGGGCAAGCAGCCGATAGCGCCGGGAGCGCAGAAGAAAAACGTCACGCGCAACAAACTCGATAAAACCGTAAACCCGCAGGAGACGGCGAAAATTACGGAAGAGAACGCGAAAAAGGCGCTGGATGTGAATGAAAAAGCGGTGCTGCTGAAACAAAAATCAGCCCGCGAATTGGGCGAACTGGCGACCGACATTAACGTTATCGCCCGCAATGCGCATATGGAAACTAACCTCGAGATGGAGATTGTTCCTCAGGGGCTGCGCGTACTGATTAAAGATGACCAGAATCGCAATATGTTTGAGCGCGGTAGCGCCAGGATTATGCCGTTCTTTAAATCGCTGCTGGTTGAACTGACTCCCGTGTTTGACTCGCTGGATAACAAGATAATCATCACCGGGCATACAGACGCGATGAGCTATAAGAGTAACATTTACAACAACTGGAACCTCTCCGGCGACCGCGCTTTGTCGGCGCGACGCGTGCTGGAGGATGCCGGAATGCCGCAGAATAAAGTCATGCAGGTCAGCGCGATGGCGGACCAAATGCTGCTGGATGCGAAAAACCCGGAAAGTGCCGGGAACCGTCGCATTGAGATCATGGTGCTGACGCAAAGCGCTTCCGATACGTTGTATCAATATTTTGGCCAGCAGGGAGAGAAGGTTGTGCAACCGCTGGTTGATAAGCTGGACAAGCAAAAGCAGGTGACTTCTTTACGTCAACAATCTGCTCCCGTCACTCATTAATTCTGTTCTCGTCCCCCACGCAACGTGGGGGAAATTTATTCCTCAGGAAGGCAATGTGATAGATGTAACCCATATTATTCCATTGGAGATTCATACTGATAACGTCACCGATGTAGCCTGTCAGGGGGCGCATTTCGACAAGGTCTCAGGTATCTGGTACACCGAACCCCACGAGCTAAACGGGGCGCTTCGTGACTATGTCTACGACACCGACAATTTTAATATTGTCGCGCCGTACTATCTGGTGATTACCTCGAAGATGCACTGCTGGAGCTGCCACCAAATTACCCGCATCCATGGCGTGATGTTTACCCGCTTTATTAAGAAAAATCAGGATGGTCAGGGCTGGCAGTCGGTCAGGCGTAACAGCTTTTTGTTCCACATTAATTCTCTGCCTGAAGAGATAAAAAAGAACATCAAAGCCAGCAATTACTACCTCGATAAAAGTAAAACCACCGGGCTACGTTACTGGATGAATCACTGTGAAATTTGTGGTGAACGTCTGGGCGACTACGAGCTTTTCTGCGTTGAAAATGATGCCTTCCGCCTGATGACAATCGAAAAACTGCTGCGGGCAAATGTTCGCAAAGTGAATAAACTGTTTGTCAGTACGGCGGGGAATCCCGCAGAACATACGAAAAAGGATATTGTGCGTTACCTGTGCGATGCCCGCTTCGTCATGAATGGTCCGGCGTAAGGAATAATCATACTTCTCACACTATAAAAATACTGTATACTTAAACAGTGTTGTGGGAGGCGAGTAATGCGCAAAATCATACATGTTGATATGGACTGCTTTTTCGCAGCGGTGGAAATGCGCGATAACCCCGCTCTGCGTGACATTCCCATTGCCATCGGCGGCAGCCGGGAGCGCCGGGGGGTTATCAGTACAGCCAATTACCCGGCGCGCAAATTTGGCGTGCGTAGCGCGATGCCAACGGGAATGGCGTTAAAGCTATGCCCGCATCTTACCTTATTACCCGGTCGCTACGAGGCCTACAAAGAAGCCTCCCGCCAGATTCAGGCGATTTTCTCCCGCTATACCTCGCTGATTGAACCCCTGTCGCTGGATGAAGCCTATCTGGATGTAACCGACAGCACCCACTGCCACGGTTCTGCCACGCTGATCGCCCAGGAGATCCGCCAGACGATTTTTAACGAGCTGCAGCTAACCGCCTCCGCCGGGATTGCGCCGGTTAAATTTCTGGCAAAAATAGCCTCCGATCTCAACAAGCCCAACGGGCAATATGTGATTACCCCTGCCGATGTTCCTGAATTTCTCAAAACGTTACCGCTCGGCAAAATTCCCGGCGTCGGCAAAGTCTCCGCCGCGAAGCTGGAATCAATGGGATTGCGTACCTGCGAGGATGTTCAAAAATACGACCTGGCAATGCTGCTCAAACGTTTTGGTAAGTTTGGTCGCGTGCTGTGGGAGCGAAGCCAGGGCATTGACGAGCGGGACGTTAACAACGACAGACTGCGCAAATCCGTCGGCGTGGAGCGCACGCTGGCGGAAGATATTCATGAGTGGTCAGAGTGTGAGGCGATTATTGAGCGGCTTTATCCCGAACTGGAACGGCGTCTGGCCAAGGTAAAGCCGGATCTCCTTATCGCTCGCCAGGGGATAAAACTCAAGTTTAATGATTTTCAGCAGACCACGCAGGAGCACGTCTGGCCGCGCTTAAATAAAGATGACTTAATTGCGACGGCGCGTAAAACCTGGGAAGAACGTCGGGGAGGGCGAGGCGTGAGGCTGGTGGGATTACACGTCACGCTGCTGGATCCCCAACTGGAAAGACAGCTGCTGTTGGGGCTGTGACTCTGATGGATTGCCGGATAAGCGTAGCGCCATCCGGCATTTAGCGCAGGATCTTACTTCGCCGGAATAGACTTCAGCAGTTCAGTCAGCAGCGTCCAGTAGTGACCAACGCTTTCGATATGAACCTGCTCATCCGGGGAGTGCGGACCGGTGATGGTTGGCCCGATGGAAACCATGTCCATTTCCGGATACGGTTTCTTGAACAGACCACATTCCAGACCGGCGTGAATGATCTGGATGTTTGGCGTTTTGTTGAACAGACGCTGGTAGGTTTCGCGAACCAGGTGCATAACCGGAGAGTTAGCATCCGGCTGCCAGCCTGGGTATCCGCCTTTGGCCTGGGTTTTCGCGCCAGCCAGTTTACCCAGTGAATCCAGCATGCTTACCACGTAGTCTTTACCGCTGTCGATCAGGGAACGGATCAGGCAGTGAATTTCAACGTTGTCGTCAGTCATGGTTACAACGCCGACGTTCAGGGAGGTTTCTACCACGCCTTTGGCTACGTCGGAATTGCGGATAACACCGTTCGGGGTGGCGTTCAGCAGACGTACGAAGCTGTCGCGAGACTGAGTGGTCAGCGCGGCTTTGTCGTGAGTCACGGCATCCAGCAGCAGAGCCAGGTTCTTCTCTTTGGCTTCCAGTTCGTTTTTCAGGATTTCCTGGTAGGTGTTGACCAGCGCTTTTAACGCATCAACTTTATCTGCCGCCACGGCGAGGGTGGCAAAGGCTTCACGCGGAATTGCGTTGCGCAGCGTACCGCCGTTGAAATCAACCAGACGCAGATCCAGCTCTTCAGCGTGACCCGCCAGGAAGCGTACCAGCAGCTTGTTAGCGTTACCGAGACCAACGTGGATTTCGCCACCGGAGTGACCGCCTTTCAGGCCTTTCAACGTCAGCTTAAAGCTCTGGAAGCCAGCCGGGATTGCTTCACGGGACAGCGGCAGGTTAGAGGTAAAGTCGATACCGCCTGCGCAACCCATATAGATCTCACCTTCTTCTTCAGAGTCGGTGTTGATCAGAATATCTGCCTGCAGCCAGTTAGCCTGCAGACCAAACGCGCCATCCATACCTGCTTCTTCGGTCATGGTCAGCAGCACTTCGAGCGGACCGTGTACCACGTTGTCATCAGCCAGAACGGCCAGTGCGGACGCCATACCGATGCCGTTATCCGCACCCAGCGTGGTGCCACGGGCTTTTACCCATTCGCCGTCAATATAAGGCTGGATAGGATCTTTAGTGAAGTCGTGCACGGTGTCGTTATTTTTCTGCGGGACCATATCCAGGTGCGCTTGCAGAACGACCGGCTTGCGGTTTTCCATTCCTGCGGTAGCGGGTTTGCGAATCAGGATATTACCGACCTGATCGCGCTCGACGTGGAAACCTTTCTCTTGGGCCCAGCTCAGAATGTGTTCAGCGAGCTGCTCTTCATGGTAGGACGGATGAGGAATAGAACAGATTTTGGCAAAAATATCCCACAGCGGTTGCGGGGATAACTGAGACAGTTCAGACACGTTGAGTCTCCTTGGCGATGTCCTACAAAACTTGCTTGCAGGTCACAGGGTTAGCAGAATTAAAAACATCACAAGTCAGGCTTGCGCGATGCGATTGAGAATACCACTTTCTCCGCTGACGGCTAGCATAAAGCATGCAAAAAGAGGCGCGGATTCCGCGAAACACTGGTTTTTAGTGCGTCAGATCTCTATAATCTCGCGCAACCTATTTCCCCCTCGAACACTTTTTAAGCCGTAGATAAACAGGCTGGGACACTTCACATGAGCGAAAAATACGTCGTCACCTGGGACATGTTGCAGATCCATGCACGTAAACTGGCAAGCCGCCTGATGCCTTCTGAACAATGGAAAGGCATTATTGCCGTTAGCCGTGGTGGTCTGGTGCCGGGCGCATTGCTGGCGCGTGAATTGGGTATTCGTCATGTCGATACCGTATGCATCTCCAGCTACGATCACGACAACCAGCGCGAACTGAAAGTGCTGAAGCGTGCCGAAGGCGACGGTGAAGGTTTCATCGTAATTGATGACCTGGTTGACACCGGTGGTACCGCCGTAGCGATCCGCGAAATGTACCCTAAAGCGCATTTCGTCACTATTTTCGCTAAGCCGGCAGGTCGCCCGCTGGTGAATGATTATGTTGTTGATATCCCTCAGGATACCTGGATTGAGCAGCCGTGGGATATGGGCGTAGTGTTCGTTCCGCCGATCTCGGGTCGCTAATCTAAAAAGTTTTCAACGCCCGCACTGTCGGGCGTTGTTCTTTTTGTGCTGTGTCAGGTTACACTATGCCTTAGTGAGTACTCATGGAGGCTGCAATCATGTCACAGGCTAACCTCAGCGAAGTCCTGTTTAAACCCCGCTTCAAACACCCTGAAACGTCAACGCTGGTTCGTCGTTTTAATCACGGCGCGCAGCCGTCCGTACAATCGACCCTGGATGGCAAAACCATCCCGCACTGGTACCGTATGGTGAACCGCCTGATGTGGATCTGGCGTGGCGTCGATCCGCGCGAAATCCTCGAAGTGCAGGCGCGTATCGTCATGAGCGAAGCCGAACGCACCGATAAAGAGCTTTACGACACGGTTATCGGCTATCGCGGCGGAAACTGGATTTACGAGTGGGCGAAGCAGGCGATGGACTGGCAACAGAAAGCCTCTATGGAAGAGGATCCGCAGGTGAGCGGACGCCACTGGCTGCATGCTTCCACGCTCTACAACATCGCCGCTTATCCGCACTTAAAAGGCGATGAGCTGGCAGAGCAGGCGCAGGCTCTGGCCAATCGCGCCTATGAAGAGGCCGCACAGCGTCTGCCGGGCACGCTGCGTGAGATGGAATTTGCCGTTACCGGCGGCGCGCCGATTACCGGCTTCCTGCATATGCCAAAAGGCGACGGTCCGTTCCCGACGGTGCTGATGTGCGGTGGCCTCGATTCCATGCAAACGGATTATTACACTCTGTATGAGCGCTACTTTGCCCCGCGCGGTATTGCCATGCTGACGCTGGATATGCCGTCGGTCGGGTTCTCGTCAAAATGGAAACTGACCCAGGACTCCAGCCTGCTGCACCAGCACGTATTAAAAGCGCTGCCGAATGTTCCGTGGGTGGATCACACTCGTGTGGCGGCCTTCGGCTTCCGCTTTGGCGCCAACGTGGCGGTACGCCTGGCGTATCTGGAATCATCACGTCTGAAGGCGGTGGCCTGTTTGGGTCCGGTGGTTCATGCGCTGCTTAGTGACCCGCAGCGCCAGGCAAGCGTCCCGGAAATGTACCTTGACGTTCTGGCCAGTCGTTTGGGAATGCACGACGCATCCGATGAAGCGTTGCGCGTTGAGCTTAATCGCTATTCATTAAAAGTGCAGGGCCTGCTGGGCCGACGCTGCCCAACGCCAATGCTGTCGGGGTTCTGGAAAAACGATCCGTTTAGCCCGGAAGAGGAGTCGCGTTTAATCACTTCTTCATCTTCTGACGGTAAGTTGCTGGAGATTCCATTCAACCCGGTGTATCGCAATTTTGACAAAGGGCTGCAGGAAATAACCGGTTGGATCAATCAGAGATTGTGTTAAAAGTTTGCTAAATTTTATCGATTTGGTAAAACAGGTGCTTCACCTAAGGAGATCGTAATGACGTTACCGAGTGGGCATCCGAAAAGTAGATTGATCAAGAAATTCACCGCGCTTGGCCCGTACATCCGGGAAGGGCAGTGCGAAGATAATCGGTTTTTTTTCGATTGTCTGGCTGTTTGCGTCAATGTGAAACCCGCCCCAGAGAAACGCGAGTTTTGGGGCTGGTGGATGGAACTGGAGGCGCAGGAAAAACGCTTCACGTACAGCTACCAGTTTGGCTTGTTCGATAAAGACGGGAACTGGACTGCGGTGCCGGTGAAAGAGACTGAAGTGGTAGAGCGACTGGAATACACCTTACGTGAATTTCATGAAAAATTACGTGGGTTGTTAACGTCGCTGAATCTGGCGCTGGAGCCTGCTGACGATTTTAACGATGAACCGGTTAAATTAACGGCATAATGAACAGTAAAATGCCGGATGGCGGCGCAACCCATCCGGCATTTTTTTATGCTACATCAGAACTGATAAACCATACCGACAGCAACGATATCATCATTGTTGATGCCCAGTTTATTGTCGCTATCGAGCTGGTTGATTTTATAATCGACAAACGCGGACATATTTTTGTTGAAATAGTACGTTGCGCCAACGTCGATATAATTGACCAGATCCTCATTGCCTACGCCTTCAATATCTTTCCCTTTTGACAGCACATAACCCAGTGACGGACGCAGACCAAAGTCAAACTGGTACTGAACTACCGCTTCGAAGTTCTGTGTTTTATTGGCGAAGCCGCCGGAAATTGGCGTCATATTGCGCGTTTCAGAATAGAACGTCGCAATATAAATATCGTTAGCATCATATTTTAAACCGGTTGCCCAGGCTTCTGCTTTATCGCCAGTCCCGCGCGTTTGCAGATTCTGTTGGTTGGTACGATCGGAGTTGGTATACGCACCGCTCACCGCGAAATCGCTGCCGCCAAAATCATAGGTAACGGAAGTACCAAAACCGTCGCCATTTTGTTTTTTCACATCGCGGTCCTGATTTTTCCCCTGGTATTGCAGGGTGAGATCCAGACCATCCACGACGCCGAAGAAGTCGGTGTTACGGTAGGTCGCCAGGCCGCTGGCGCGTTTGGTCATAAAGTTATCGGTCTGAGCGGAGGAGTCGCCGCCGAATTCCGGGAACATATCGGTCCACGCTTCCACGTCGTACAGCGCGCCGAGGTTACGACCGTAATCAAACGAGCCAAGGTTTTTTAATTTCAGACCGGCAAAGGCCAGACGGGTTTTTTGCTGGTTAGAGTCGCTTTCGGCTTTATTGCCGGCGAACTCTGCTTCCCAGCGGCCATATCCCGTCAGTTCATCGTTAATTTGCGTTTCGCCTTTAAAACCTAAACGGATATAGCTCTGGTCGCCGTCTTTGCTGTCATAATCCGTCATGTAATGCATGGCTTTTACTTTGCCGTACAGGTCCAGTTTATTACCGTTCTTGTTATACACTTCCGCTGCCTGTACGGATGCCGACGCAGTAATACCCATCACCACTAATGCCAGAGTGCTCTTTTTCATTTTCATTCCTGATTAAAAGTACGCGCTAATATTCACTGGGTGTGATCCCCGTTAAAAGACAGGAGGGTTTTTAACGTCTGGTAATGAACGTTTTATGACAAAGTAAGAATATTTTTAAAAAAGGATGTTTTTTTGTTTCTGTAATAAATGCGTCAAAATCTGCCGCTACGCTTGCTGATCCTGCGCAATAAAATTTCATGCTTTGTACGCTGGTTGTTGGCAACCGGGGCCAGTCCTGCTAAAACGTTCGTTTGATATCATTTTCCCCAATTTTGAATGGCAGAGAATCATGAGTGACAGCCAGACGCTGGTGGTAAAACTTGGCACCAGTGTGTTAACGGGCGGATCGCGCCGCCTGAACCGCGCCCACATCGTAGAACTGGTTCGCCAGTGTGCGCAGCTCCATGCCGCAGGGCATCGTATTGTTATCGTTACCTCGGGCGCGATTGCCGCCGGACGTGAGCATCTGGGTTACCCTGAGCTCCCGGCAACGATAGCCTCGAAACAGCTGTTGGCGGCGGTAGGGCAGAGCCGATTGATTCAACTATGGGAACAGTTGTTCTCGATTTACGGTATTCACATCGGACAGATGCTGCTAACGCGTGCGGATATGGAAGACAGAGAGCGCTTCCTTAACGCCCGCGATACGCTACGCGCGCTGCTGGATAACAACATCGTTCCTGTCATTAATGAGAACGACGCCGTAGCGACCGCCGAAATTAAAGTCGGTGATAACGACAACCTTTCAGCGCTGGCGGCGATTCTGGCCGGGGCCGATAAGCTGCTGCTGCTGACCGATCAGCAAGGGCTGTTTACCGCCGATCCACGCACCAACCCGCAGGCTGAGCTGATCAAAGACGTTCACGGTATTGATGATGCGCTGCGCGCCATTGCCGGTGATAGCGTCTCGGGTCTGGGAACCGGCGGTATGGGGACTAAACTGCAGGCCGCTGATGTTGCATGCCGCGCCGGGATTGACACCATTATCGCTGCAGGCAGCAAGCCGGGCGTAATTGGCGACGTGATGGAAGGCGTTTCCGTTGGGACGCGTTTTCATGCACAGGCCTCTCCGCTGGAGAACCGTAAACGCTGGATCTTCGGCGCACCGCCTGCCGGGGAAATTACCGTTGATGAGGGGGCGACCGCAGCGATTTTGGAGCGTGGCAGTTCATTACTGCCAAAAGGCATTAAAAGCGTGACAGGCAACTTCTCTCGTGGTGAAGTGATCCGCATCTGCAATCTCGAAGGGCGCGATATTGCCCACGGCGTTACCCGCTATAACAGCGATGCGCTGCGTCGTATTGCCGGACATCACTCACAACAGATCGACACCATCCTAGGCTACGAATACGGTCCGGTTGCTGTCCATCGCGACGACATGATTACCCGTTAAGGAACAGGCATATGCTGGAACAAATGGGCATTGCTGCCAAAGCTGCGTCATACAAGCTGGCGCTGCTCTCCAGTCGCGAAAAAAACCGCGTACTGGAAACGATAGCTGATGAGCTGGAAGCGCAAACGGAAAGCATCCTCAGCGCGAACGTACAAGATGTTGAGCAAGCGCGAGCCAACGGCCTGAGCGACGCGATGCTCGACCGCCTGGCGCTGACTCCGGCGCGTCTGAAAGCGATTGCCGACGATGTGCGTCAGGTATGTAATCTCGCCGACCCGGTCGGGCAGGTGATTGACGGCGGTCTGCTGGATAGCGGCCTGCGTCTCGAACGTCGTCGCGTTCCGCTAGGCGTGATTGGCGTGATTTATGAAGCGCGTCCAAATGTCACCGTTGACGTGGCTTCCCTGTGCCTGAAAACCGGTAATGCGGCGATCCTGCGCGGTGGGAAAGAGACGTACCGAACGAATGCGGCAACCGTGGCGGTTATCCAAAAGGCGCTGGAAGCCTGTGGTTTACCCGCTGCAGCCGTGCAGTCGATAGATAACCCGGACCGCGCGCTGGTCGCTGAAATGCTGCGTATGGATAAGTACATTGATATGCTGATCCCTCGCGGTGGCGCGGGTCTGCATAAGCTGTGCCGTGAGCAGTCGACTATCCCGGTCATCACCGGCGGCATTGGAGTTTGTCATATTTATGTTGATGATAGCGCGGAGATCGACCCGGCGCTGAAGATTATCGTCAACGCCAAAACCCAGCGACCGAGCACCTGTAACACCGTAGAAACCCTGCTGGTGCATCAGGATATCGCTGCGCGTTTTCTGTCTGCGCTGAGCCAGCAGATGGCACAAAGCGGCGTCACGCTGCATGCCGACGACACCGCGCTGGCCACATTGCAGGCAGGGCCCGCTAACGTGGTTGCGGTGAAAGCCGAAGAGTATGACGACGAGTTTCTGTCGTTGGATCTGAACGTGAAAATCGTTACCGATCTGGACGATGCTATCACCCACATTCGCGAGCATGGGACCCAGCATTCCGATGCCATCCTGACGCGCACCCTGCGTAACGCCGATCGTTTCGTGAATGAAGTGGACTCTTCTGCCGTGTACGTTAACGCCTCTACTCGTTTTACCGATGGCGGCCAGTTCGGACTGGGGGCGGAAGTGGCTGTGAGTACGCAAAAACTGCACGCGCGTGGCCCAATGGGTCTGGAAGCACTGACCACCTATAAGTGGGTTGGCTTCGGTGACGACACGATTCGTGCGTAATTGAAAACGGGCGATGCCATAATAGGTCTATGATTTTCAGGTCTGTTAAGGCATTGCCCGGTTAATTCTACTCTTTACCCCGCTACCGCATTTGTTTTCTATCCTGTGTTTTATCATCATCCGCATCAGTCTGGTTTTTAGCCATGTGCTCCCCGGCGTCGAAAAGGCGACGTAACACAGAATTTTCCCTACCAGCATGAATTTTCTGGGTCTGTGGCTCACGTATTGTTCCTATGGTCCAATCTATTAGAATCAGTCTCATTTTTATGAGGAGTCGTTGCGTGAAATCGGATATTCACAAACATAGCATTCCTGTTGTGCCACTCGGCAACCCGTTTCCCCCCCGCCATTGTTCACTGTGTCCAAAGGGCGCGGCGATTGATCGTGATAATCAATACCGATTAATAGACAAAAGAAGGAAGTTTAAAGCGGGGGAGATACTCGCCCGGCAGGATGGAGCCGCGGACATGCTTTTTGTTATTCACGAGGGGTACTGCACGTCCAGCGTGGAATGTGGTGATAACGATTTTATCAGTCGCTTTTATGTTCCGGGAGACATCATGGCGCTGGATGCCGTTGAGGGGGGTAAGTATCTGACAACGATCAAGGCTGCAACGGCTGCGGAGGTATGTCATATCGATATTGCGCGGTTGTTCAAGGCAGCAGAAAAGGAGCCGTCGGTTGCAGCGGCAGTCATCAAGTTTCTCTGCAGGGACAATGGATTCATTGTTGAAAAACTACGGCGTTATGCCAATAAACATGCTGAGGCCAGAATCGCTGCTTTCCTCGTGGAGTTTTACGAAATGCATTTACGTATTGGCAGGCCAGAAACGACGCTTCGCTTGCCATTCTCGCGGGAGGAAATTGCCAGTTATCTTGATCTTAAAATTGAAACCGTTAGCCGCTCATTAAAATCCCTCGAACGACAAAAGTTGATTAGCTTACATCGGGTCCGTACGGTAACAATTAATAGTTATTTGGGGTTAAAAGGTTTCAGCTAACGCTATCTTTGCCGTGCGTTATTTATCTCTTGATATTCCAGGAATATTCATTTTATATGGAAAATTCCTGGTTTTATTTATGTGGAATAATTATCAATTCGAATGATAATCCTACAGGTCAGCGCTATTTTTATAAGAATATTCCCCCTTAAATAAATATTTCATGAGAATTTTCTTGTGAAGTTAAAAAAATATCATAATTGCAACAAATAATAAACATTATAGAGAGAGTATGTGGATGTTAATTATCTTTATGTTTTTTAAGGGTTTTACTCCTGGGCTATTTGTATGATCTTTTTGATATTTATCAAAAACTTAAAAAAGATGAATTGTTTAATTTTTATTGTTTGTGTGGATGATAATTCTAAAAATGTACGTATTTTAAGTAATTATATCTTAGGAAACTTCTTAGATAATGTTTTTTATAGGAAAATTCTTAGTTTTTTGTAATTTTTACGTTTCAGGGTTTGTTGAGATGTTACTTAATCCAAATGATAATTTTTTGGCGCGGCAATTCTGGCTCGCAATTAATGGAACCGCTGGAGTGACTTAATAATAAGACTCGGTGGTGAGTTTGTTCTTAGGAGAAGATAAAATGAAAAAAATATTATTAGTAACATCTCTGGCTTCTGTATTTGTTGCAGCAAATGCAATGGCAGATGTTACTGCTTCTGCAACAGCCTCGTGGGACGCGACGGCAACGAAAGATACCACCAGCATGTTGGTTGTCACCCCGCTGAACTCTTTAACTTTCCAGTATGCTGAAGGGCTGAATGCCTTCAACTCTCAGGACGGTGCTTTTGATGTGACGATTCAGGGTCAGGAGACGGCAACTGATTTTGAACTGACTGCTCAGATTATTAGTAACACTCTGATCAACGCCAGTGGTGATGCTTCTACCCTGAACGTAGGGGTGGCATGGAATGGCACTGCGCTGACTAATTCATCAGATACTGTCCTTGTTAACTCCAGCTCCACTTCTGGTCTTGAAAGCTTGATGGCTGATGGCGCTTATAACGGTGCCGATCGTGTCAGCGATCAATCCAACTTCAAATTCACCATCGCGTCAGCGACTTCTGATGGTAGTCAGACAGTAGCAGATTACTCTGCACTGCCAGACGGCTATTGGACTGGCGATGTAAAAGTACAGTTCAATGCAACCTGGACGACTCCGTCTGCCTAAGTAATAAAAAATTCGGGAGAATTTGTTCTCCCGAATTTATCAGGAATGGTGTCATGAAAAAATATTTACCGGCAGCGATGTTGGTAGGGTTAGTAGCATCTTTTCCCGGATGGGCAATTAATGTTGGTGAAATCACATCGATCATGATTTCTGCTGAGAGTTCATTATCGAAAGAAATTATCAATACGACAGATGCGGCGCGTTATGTCAGTGTTTCGGTAAAACAATTGTCATCACCTTTGGTGGGGGGAATCGAAATAAAGCCCGTTAATTCCGGAGAATTACTCTCTACACCTGCCAATCTTATTCTTCCTGGCCAGGCGAAGGATGTATTTCGTTTCTTTTATAAAGGACCTGCAGATGATGTCGAGCGTTATTATCGTCTGCAATGGATAGATGAGCCGGTCACCGAGAGCGCGGAAACCCGGGCGAATAAAATGGCTGTTGCAACAGCGTCGGCTGAAATTGGCACTATCCTGGTAGTCGCGCCGCGCAAGGAGCGTTTTGAATATAGCCGAAATGGCGATGTTATTACTAATACCGGCAATGTATCGTTTCGTGTGATCGCCTATGGGGCTTGTAAAGATAAGGCTCGCGATCGGGGACGAGGCTGTCGCGAACGTTATTACATTATGCCGGGTACAAAAATAAAATTACAGTTTACCGACATTAGTAATAGCCGTTCACGCATCGGTATCTGGCACGGTAAGCAGTTTATTACAGTGAAGTGATGGTCAATAGCAGGGATAAATAAAATTACCGGAATGTAAGGATGCAGATGACAACAACAAATATTGTCGGCGGTAGCATTTGTCTTTTTCTTGCGCTGACACCAGGATTTTCACATGCAGCCCCAGTAAAAGTGGGTAATTATGTTATCCCCAGCGCTTTCGCCCGTTCACTGGAGCAGGGAATGACGGTGCCGGTATATATTCGTTACAACGAGACTGATGAGAAAAGTCAGCAAAAAGTTGCCGATGCGGTGATTTCCCTTGTTGATGGCAATATTACGGTTAAAGCCCTGACTCTTGCTGAATTGCCCAATAATGCCGTGTTATCTGGAAAAACCCGCGCGTTGGTGGAAAAAATTCGTGATGTGAAGTTTCACGATAACACCAATATCGAGCTATCGAATGATGCACGTCTGCAACTCAACGTCTCCTCATTTCACCTGGAGATGATTGTCAGCAAAGATGCGTTAACTGAAGCGATTGTCGCACGCAGCAGCCTGCTTGGACCTTCCAGCGTGGAGACTCTCTCTAACGTCCTGAACTATAACTTTGGCACCTACTACAACGATTATCATAACGGCAGCAGTACCCGCAGCTATCTGACGATGGACAATACAACATCGCTGCGTGAACACCATGTCAACATTAACGGTTCGTTTTACGGCATAGGCGACAGCAACAGCACCAGTAAACTCTATCGCGCGATGTATGAGCGTGATTATGACGGATATCGACTGGCGCTCGGGATGCTCGACACCTGGAATGTCCAGTCTATTGCCAGCCTGAATGCGCTGAATGGTGGGAAAATTTACGGCGTAAGCTACGGAAACAAAGGAAGTACGGTTGTTGAGAATACCTCGCTTTCGCTCACGCCAATTACCGTATTTTTGCCAGCCGCTGGCGAGGTTCATGTATTTCGTGACGGGCGTTTGCTCAGCGTACAGAACTTTAATATGGGCAGTTATGAAATTGATACCAGTCGTTTTCCGTATGGTGTTTATGATGTCACGGTAGATATCGTGGTCAATGGCCGGACAATTAATAGTCGTATTAGTCGGGTTAATAAAATCTTTGCCCGCCAGCAGGCAGCTGGAATTGATCAGCTCTCATGGCAACTGTTTGGTGGCTCACTGGATTATGACCGTGTGAGCTATAAGCGAAACTACTATCAGGATTTAGGCAATGAGCAGACCTGGATTGCCGGCGGTGCCGCATCGGTGACGTTGGCGATATTGTCGGGGCTGGGCCTGAAATCTACGCTCTACGGTTTTGGCAACAATACGGTTAATGAAACGGATGTCACACTCAATGTGAATGAATACGTAAGCATTGGCAATCAGACGCTGGTAGCTAACGATTCGTCATGGCGAAACATCAGTAATATCAATCTCAATATCCCCGAGGGATATGGTTCCCTTTGGGCATCTCGTGAAGACAGTAAAATTGGCGACCGTCTGCCCATGCAGGAGCGTGACAATTATTCCATTGGTGGCACTCTTAACCTCGGGAAGTTTATTCCTCATGGCGGCTCGCTTACCGTGAGTCAGACGGAGAATCGCTACTCGGGAAATAAATACCGTAACCTGGACTACAGCACGAACCTTTATTCAGGCAAGTATGCCACGGTTGGGTTGCGCGCAGGTATTCAGCGTTATTACTACAACAACCGGAATGACGATGGGCGACAGGAACGTTATGTCAGCCTGGATTTATCGTTGCCGTTGGCGTCCTGGATGAGCATGGGCGTCTCCCGGGATCGCTATGGCAGCACTCAGGGTAATCTCAGCGCGCGCAAGCAGTATGCTGAAGGCCCCATTAAATCGGTCGGATTGTCGGCTTCGACACGCCTGAGTGGTGAGCAGTATTACGACAATAATTACTCGGTAAACGGCAATCTGAGTTATGACACGAAATATAACGCCGGCACCGTATCGGTAACGCGTTCTGCGGACAACTCCACCAATATGAACTTCTCTTCTCAAGGTTCCCTGGCGTGGGCAGGAAAAGATTTCGGTCTGAGTAAAGAGAGGCAAAGGTCAGGCATTATTGTGAAAACCGATTTGACCGGCGAAGGGAAACTGGCTGCGAAGATTAATAACCGAAATTATCTTCTCAGCGGTAAATCAAATTTCATTGCACTGCCGCCTTATGCTCAGTATAAGCTGGAGATCCTCAATGATAAAAACTCTGAAGACAGCTTTGATATTGTTTCAGGGCGCAAACAGGAACTGACGCTATATCCGGGTAACGTGGGTGTTATCAACCCTGAAGTGAAAAGTATGGTCACCGTATTCGGGCGTATTCGTTATCCCGATGGGCAGTTGGCTGCAAACACCGATATTCATAATCACATCGGTAAAACGCGTACGGATGAAAAAGGGGAGTTTGCTATCGATATCGATAAGAAATATCCGGTCATCACGTTAATTTCAGCCAATGGCAGCCTATGCGAAGCCGATCTCGATTTGGAAAAAGCACGCGGCGCAGCGTGGGTTGGTGATGTGAAATGTGCCACGCAAACCACGATGGCGCAGAGGTAATAAAATGAAAGTATTAATTAAAGTAGCTACTGTAATCTGTGCCGTGGGGAGTTTCACGCCTGCGCCTGCTTTGGCTTTAAATGCAGTATCTTCCGGCTCAGTCAGTAATAACTATTTGTTTATTGAAAATGCCATTGATAGTGAATACTTTATCACCCCCTCCGCACTCGACCCTCGTTTCAGCGGTTCAAACACGTGGATAAAATACGGTACCTCTCAGGTAAGTCTCGGGTATTTAGGTTTTGTCATCTGGACTGCGCCAGGAAATTATTATCAGGACATGTGGATTGATAATTCCCCGATTAACGGGCCTTTTCGGGGGATCCGTTGTTATAGCGGCAGCCAGTGTCCATCAACTGGATTTATTGCCGGGCAAGGCACTGATAAAAACGGTTTTTATCATGCGCAGGTGGGATCTGTCGCAGGTGTTATTGGTGGCGCCTACGGATTCGCTTCCCTGACGGATACTGCCTATGAGTACTTTCGCAATGTGCCTACCGGTAGCAGCGAAACCTATGTGTTCAACCGTTGTTATACTTCCGTGGATTATGATTATTCTTCCGGGCAACGTTGCAAAGATCAATCGAAAGGATTATGGAATTACGTCAATTATACGTTAACCAAACGCGGTCATCTGTCACTTGTATCGACTAATGCATTTCAGGAGCTTTGGGTTGCCAGCGACGGTACGCCGAGCATCACCAAAGACACTGGTTATTGCGAGCTTGGCGTGGTTAACGGCGAAGACGGCGTGATTTGCAAAATGGTAAATTATAACCTGCAACAAACCGCCAATCTGACCGCCTCTCTGACGTTTCGCGCTTATGTCGACACGGCGATGCTTGGTTTTACGCCTGGACCGGCCACCGTGAAATACTCCGGGAATGGTTCAAACTGGTATAACTATGGTACTTCAACTGCTTATTACAACGTTTTCACGACCTCTGGAGAGTACATATATATTTTTCTGTCAAAAGTATTCCTGAAAAAACTCGTCGATTCAGGAATCAGCATTACTAACACTCAACCGTTTACCTTCGGTTTTTATAATGGCTTAACACCTGAGTCAGGGCACTACCAGTTTACGCCTTCGCTACAGATCAATATTGTGCCGAAGGAGTATGGGATCAGTATCGTCTCTTCAGACAACACCGCTTCTGCGAGCGGCAGTGGCACGATTGGCGACGCCGCTCCTATAGAAATAGATTACACCGTGACAGTCTCCGGTCCTCGTCAGGCTGATAGCATTACCGCGCAAGTTATTGGAGAAAGTACGACGATAAACAGTGTGCCTTACTGTCTGTTTACCTCCCCTCAAGGCGGGCTGTCAGTCCCAATCCCCGCCTTTCTGCAGTACAACAGTCAGTCGGGGGGCGTGGTGAAGAAACGAAATAGCTGTAGTGAAGCAGCAATCAATATGAGCGATGCGCAGTGGCAACAGACGCCCTGGGACGCAAATAACAATGATGATGGAAGCTACTATACTACGGATTTAAAATTGCTTTTCCCAATGAATGATTCACGGTCGATGTTAACTGTTTCCGGAACAGATTGGGAAGGTGTCGTCAGTGCCAGTGGAGAGATAAAAGTCACGGCGAATTGGGTGGGAGTGACGCCATGAACCGCTGCCGTTTGGTGTTTAGATGGGTATTTATCTTACTTTCCGGGTTGACTATATTCTCCGCACAGGCTGTCTACCTGGAGTCGACCATTTATGAGATGCCATCGGATAAATCATTTATCAGCAAACGGATCTATAACGATAGCCAGAAACAGAATTTGTACAGTATTGGCGCAGTAAAAATTGATAAGCCTGGACCGGGAGGTGAAAACAGAAGTGCCATTGCTGAAGGCGAACTTCTGTTTACGCCGCTGAATTTTTCACTGGCTCCGCAGGCGAGTGAGTTTTTTAAGATTTTCTACCGTGGACCACAGGATGATAAAGAACGCTATTACCGAATTCTGTTTCGTGAAATGCCGATAACGCTGTTTACCGAGCGTAATCAAGGGAAAGGAGGGCAGGCTCTCCCGGTGATCGCTATGGACACCATATTGGTTGTTCGCCCGAGAAAAATGAATCTGGCCTACACCATTGATGAGGCAAACGGAACACTGAAAAACACCGGGAATACTTTTTTTAAAATCATCGTACATCTGGGGTGCAACTCAACTGATGATGAAGCCACCATGCGTTATGTGTTGCCGGGTGAAACCTGGCGTAGTAGCGAATTGAAATCAAAAAACCGGAAATTTATCGTTGCATTGCAGAAATACATACCAGTAGGTCAGGGGTGCTTCAAACTCAATCAATAGTAAGCATTAAGTCTGATCCGATATGTCATGGTTAGATATCGAACCTATACTGTAACTATCTTTATACAATGCAGTAATCAACTCGGCACAGATGAAATTTTAGTCATTTGCACTCAACGTCACGGTAATTAAGAGTCAGGTAGTATGAACAGTATAATTAATGAACAGGTTGAGTATGATTCCACCAGAAAAAGCCTGAAACATCGCGATACGACAATAATTCTTTCGGCGTCTACCGCGAGACTACTTGAGCTATTCATTGCCCATAAAAATCAACAAGTCCACCGCGAGTTTATCATTGAAGAAGTCTGGAAAAAGCATGGCATGGCCCCATCGGGTCATAGTCTTAATAAAAGCATCAGTATTTTGCGAAAAGCATTTAGTGAGCTGGGGGCGGGTAATCCCATTGAAACGCTGCCTCGGCAGGGATTTTTGTTCCATGCTTCGATCAGCGATGAATCGTCATCTTCCTCTGAAGATGAAACTGTGCGTTCGGTAACTGAGACGGTGAACTCATCCGTAAGACCAAAACGTAAAAACATTATTCTGTTCATTTTATTATTTGCATTTCTTGGAAGCGCTATTTTTATATTTTTAGCACTTAATTCAAGTTCCAAAAATTTTATCTATATCAGGGCAATAGATGATTGTGAACTTTATACTGCCGATGACAATAATGCTGATAAAACGAAAGCATTTTTATCTTCTGATATGTGGCGAAAAGTAAATGCGGCTTGTCATGATGGCAAGAAAACAATTGTTTTTTATGACGATAATAATTTATCAGCCGGCAATGATCTTAGAGTGAATTTGCTTGGGATTTGTACGTTAGAGAAAGGAGGGGTTGTCCGTGAATGTGAAAATTTTGTTTATTAGTGGGGCAATCTTTCTTGCAGCGATAACAGCATATTTTTTATATCGCCATCAAGAACCTGAGACGCTGACCTGCTCGGCAAAAACTTACCTGCATCTGGAGGCGCAAACTCAGGGGGTAAAAATTGAAGGTGAAGTTCTGCTGGTTTTTCGTATTTCTTCTGCTACCGAAGGGCGGGTATCTCAGATAGGAAGCCTCAATATTCAGGGTGAAAATTATGCTGTAGATCGTAATGTTATCCTGAATTTTATTGGTAAAGATCGTGATGGTTACCTGCAGACCCGTCGTGTAGCTATTGTTAAAAATAAAAATGATAATGTTCCTGATGACGTTACCGAACAACTCATGTCACGACAGGAAATTTTTTATTATAAGATCATCCATATCGCCAAAAATGTCTATGCGATCAGAGATCTGCGACGTACGTTAATGGTTTGTCGGGCAGCATGAGTAACAATAATATGTTATCCTTATGGTTTTAGTAGTTTTATATTTTGTCGTTTTTAGTATTCGTGGTTTTTTGTTTTGTCTTGCAGTGAAAATGAGCAATAGGATTTGTATTGATGAAGAATTAGGATTTTTCCTTTTTCAATAATTAAAATGGCCTTAACATTTAATGGTAATATTCATATGGATAATCGTGATTATAAAATCTGAAACTGCGTGAGATGACTTATGGATAAAGTTAATTCGCGGACTGCATTGTAATTTCTGGAGGCTAAAGGTGTTGTATATTCTCTCGTGTATAAAACGAGGGACCTGCCATGCCATAAATTTAAGTTGGTGGTAACTATGAATACGAAAAAGGTTTTTCTGCTCAGTTATGATATTTTTCTTTTCTCAGGGATAAAAGCGTGGTTGCCAAATCTGGTGTTGGTCGATGCGCGGGCATTTATTTCTGGTTCACAGTCAATTATTCCACGGTATCCATCCTGTTTACTGGTGATCGATAACCGGTTACCATTATTCCAGGTCAGGAAGTGGTTTCAGAGAAATAGCACGCAGTTTATCAATATAAACTGTATTGTTCTTCGGATGAATGAAAATCGTTCTATTAATCGGGGATATGAGGAGTATGCATTCATTAATGGACGGGAACTATCGGATCAGCTGATTTCTCAGTTGAGAGCCAATCTAATGGCTCCCAATGAGGTTGTGGAAGTCACTAAAGGTTCAGCGATATTTACTTTTCATTTGACTGAGTTTGAAGAGAAAATGCTGTATGCATCTTTCACAAAGGAAAAATTGCACGATTTTTGTCATGCTAACTCGATAACAATTAAGTCAGTGTATCGATATCGGGAACGAATTACCGCCCGTCTGGGATTTTCTCATTTTAATGAAACTATCATTTTTTTAACCAGGAATAATCTATTGGATGAAGGTTCCTCGACGAACAGTTATTCTGGTAAGAATGTAATATACGGCGAAGCATATGATGTCTCAGATTCTAGTCGACTGAGTATGGCAATAAGGAATGAAGAAATCATTCCTTATTTTCAACCCATCGTAAATATCAACGAAGATGTCTGTGGTGTTGAGGTTTTGGCTCGTTGGCCACAGGGAGATAATTATGCTATTTCTCAGCGTGAGTTTATACCGCTGGCTGAAAAAAGTGGCTTAATGAATGAGTTAACGAGCTATTTAATGAACACCGTCGCGCGTAATCTGGTCGACGGAAGCGAGGATTTCAATAAAACTTTATTCGTCTCCTTTAATGTGAGCCCATCAGGTTTAAGTAACCCCGTCTTTTATTGGGAGTGTCTTAATTTTATGGAAATAACGCAAAGGCTACCGATAAAATTGATGATTGAAATAACTGAAAACCAGACTCTCACTATTACTCCTGCAATCAAAGAGCTGATACGATCGTTGCGAAACAGAGGGGTTCTGTTTGCTTTAGATGATTTTGGGACGGGATACGCTAACCTTTGTTATCTCAATGAGTTAGACCTGGATGTTATAAAAATTGATAAAACGTTTATCAAAGCTATTAAAGAAGTTGAGCAACATATCCCTATGCTCGAGTCGATCATTCACCTTTCCGAACTCCTGGGGTTACGCATGGTGGCGGAAGGCGTTGAATATGGCTATCAGCAGCAATGGTTGGGGAAAAATAATGTTGATTACCTGCAGGGTTATCAATTTTTACCGCCAGTGACGTTTGATGATTTTATGCGTTACTACAAGCAGTCTTTAGATTTTTTTGAATCAGCGTCGGATTCTACTTTCTCAACGTAAAGCCTTTCGGGAACATCAGGGGCGGATGCCTCTGATGCAGGTATTTTTGTCGAGGTGAGTACGATAACTCCCGCCTGTCTGGTGAAGGCGATAGCCTGTTGTGAGTGAGGCATCGTTTGTTTATGTATCTAATACGGGGTATTTATAGCGGTATCAGCGTTAATTAAACCGATACCGAGGTGAGTTCCTGGCCATGCGTCATTTCCTGACAAAATTAAGAGTCTGGTTTCCGCCGCCTCTTATCTTAGTACTTTTTCTCGTTGCGGATGTGCTAACGGCGAGTCCGCGTTTCACATTCGGCAGGGTGAATATCGTGATATGCGCATTGCTGGCCGGCGTCAGTCTGTTGGTGATATTGCATACCGCGTGGCAGATGCGGATGAAACGTACGACCCTGAATCCGCTGCATGCACATAAATCGACCACGCTTGTTACCGACGGATGTTACGCCTGGAGCCGCAACCCGATCTACCTTGGTATGAGTGGACTCCAGTTGGCCTTTGCTCTTTGCATCGGTAGCCTGACTGGAGTACTGGCTGTACCGGTGTTTATGCTGGCGGTTGCCAGATTGCATATCGATTTTGAAGAGGAACAACTGCGAAAACATTTCGGGCTGGAATGGGAGCGCTATGAACAACACGTTCGCCGCTGGTTATAGTAATACCCGACCGCGTATAAGCATGCCTGTAACGACACGATTCGTGCGTAATTGAAACCGGATGATGCAAAAATAGGCGTTTGATTCGCAAGGCCATTGACGCATCGCCCGGTTAGTTTTAACCTTCTACCCCGTGCTCACATTCGTGGACATGTCCTTTTCAGGGCCGATATAGCTCAGTTGGTAGAGCAGCGCATTCGTAATGCGAAGGTCGGAGGTTCGACTCCTCTTATCGGCACCATCAAAAAAGCCAATAAAATCAACATAATAATTTCATGTTATCGTGATCCCTTCGTGCGGGGGCTATTTGATCATTCTTGCTGTGAAGTAACACGAGGATCAGGCAGTTCATACCAGATCCATCCGTAAGCCTATGGGCTTTGTGTGGCGCTGTGATGGATGGATAAACAGGCGTAAATGATGGGGAACTAACCGCGACGGGAAAGTTTGCGGCTCTGCCACGGCAGTGATCACCGGAACACAACGATCACCTGATAAATCACGTTATTGATACATTGCCGGATCTTCTAACGCAGTCGTTACGCTCCCCGTTTTTTTATGTGCCCATCACGGCACGTAAAGGTGAAGTATTACCCAAATTTTTTGCACTTTAATTTGTTCCTCAATCCCTGATAGCGTCTACCTCTTTGAGCCGTATAGAAAACGTGAGGTGCAACATGGCAGAAACAACGAAGCGTAAGCCGTCTAAAGCCGTCCGTAAGGCGTTTATGAAAGCTAAGGGTAAGGCATGGTTGAAGGAGAAGAAGCGCCAGTACGCTTCTAAACAAGACTGGTTTGAAGAGAAAGAGGCTCAAATGGCCCAGGTCATTGAGGCGAACAAATACATTTGATTTGCCATGCCAAAATTAGACTTTTCCCGGCAAAAAACTTTCCCCTGCCCGATTGCGTAGGTGTACGATTAACGATCAATACCATTACAGAACAGAGGGATTTTGGATGCCTGTAAACGAGAGGATCAGAGCAACATCGGGAACAATGATTCATCCTGGCGGCTTGAGACTGCTAACGCTTGGTGAGATAGCGTTAGCAAGATCCCTTTATGGTTATGGTCTAAAATACAATAAAATTTGGGTACATCGGGAAAGTTACTTACCGTTTAACCTACAGCCTATTGATGTTGCTATGAGTCCAAACGGTGAAATGTGGTTTAGAGAAGATACCTATTCTCATGATTTCTCTATGGAGGCTGACGTACAGAAGAAACATAGATTCATGCACGAAATGATGCACGTTTGGCAAGCACAACACGGCATGTTTGTAAGAACAAGAGGATTATTTTCCCGCTTCGCTGATTACAGTTACAGTTTAGATAAAGGTGACATTCGTCATTATAGTTTAGAACAACAAGCCTCTTGGTTAGCGACTATTGGTTATTGAAAACTTACGGCTTTAGAAATTATATGTATCTTCCTGCACTTCGAAATTATGATCCTAAAGAGTCTGATTATTCATTACTTCAAAGATACAGGAGTGTGATGAAAGGATTTCCAGCATGAAGAGATTAATTATTCTACCTGTAATTTTCCTTCTTTGCGGTTGCCCTGGCGGTAATCCTGCACCACACCCACGAGCTACGGTAATTAATGGTGAGCACCTTTGTTTCAGTGCAGATAAGAACGATGTTCTGAATTATTACACTGTTGATACAAGCGAAGACGGTAAAATACAAACAGTGGTTAGCTCTGGTTATAATAAGTTAAATTCTTATTATCCTGATAACTGCATAGATGTTAAGTGGCAGAATAATCACACCTATGTGATCAATTATGGGCTGAATGATAAGAAATACGTTCACGAGTTTTTTATTGACAACACTGGGAAGTTAATCAAATAAGGGGATCGGAATGTCATTACCAGCTTATTTATTTCTGTATGATGAAAACGGGATGCAAATTGTAGGTGATTGTATGGCGTTAGGCCGTGAGGGTGCTATTGAAGTGATGAACAGTAGCTACGGTGTGAGACAGCGCATAGATAGCTGTACCGGAAGTATGACGGAACACGGCAGCATGATCCTGTAACCATCCATAAGCAATTAGATAAAGTGAGTCCTTATCTTGCAATTGCCGTATGTGAAGGTAGACGCTTACAGAAAGCAGTAATTAAATATTATGAAATAATGGACGCTGGGATAGAAATTGAGGTTTATAATATTACTCTGGAAAGCGTTGTTATTTCATCAGTTGATTTCTCACATGTTTATTATCCTGGTAGTACAACTCCAAACATGCACGAGGTGGTGGGGCTTGGTTTTCGTGGGATTGAATGGAACTACGTCAAGGAGAATATTAAATACGATGATGCATGGATGAAACCAAAGAAAGAAGAACAAAAGACACAATAACATAACGGGGCATTGCGCCCCCCTCAAATCATCCCCTCAAAGCCTGTAGCCACATCATTAACAGGTGTAGCTGGCTTCCTGTCATGGCAGGGATTCGGACGGTTCTACCGTTGCTTGCGTTGCACAGCGCGAGCGCTAACGCCATAATGTGCTGATTCGGCATCTCTGACTCTCCGTTGGGTTTGTTGGATACGGCGGGGGCTGGCTTCTTGGTGGTTGGCGGCCCCTGCCACTTGCTGATCTACTGCTCTTCTAAGGTTTGGCGGTAACAGGTGGCGCTGTAGCGTCGTTCCTGCAAATTTCACTGTTTGCCTGTACATGAGGCGAACAAATACATTTGATTTGCCATGCCAAAATTAGACTTTTCCCGGCAAAAAACTTTCCCCAGCCCGATTGCGTAGGTGTACGATTAACGATCAATACCTATGAAAACTAAAGGGTTACTGATGGATACAGTAGAAGAGCTAAACGGAACATACTTCTATGCTGGCAAGTCTAATCTAAATGCTGCCCAACTTCTGTTTATGATTTTTTTGCGAGAATACCGCCAGCCAATTTGGGATCGGCGTGGCTGATTTCGGCGCTGTGGTTGCCCTCGTATCAGGAAGAAACAATTTAGGTACGAGGGGCAAATTTGCCAATGCGACGAAAGGAACTTCTTACGCTTCAAAGGCTGCACGAGCGGTATTTAGGAAGAGCAAATTCCCCTTTGGTATCTCGCTTCCTACCTGGTTAGGGGGTTACACTCCGTGGACGGCTCGCCGTGTTATGGTTCGTAACATTGCGCCGTTCGTCGGGCGGTCAATTCCTCTGATTGGTCAAATCATCCTTGCTTCTGATGTGTCGCAAATCACCTACGGCACCATACGCGATTACAACACTATAGCGCGGGGGGACGATAAATTATGGTAATCAGTATCGAACAGCGCGTTTATGAGCTTGTGCGGCCTTATGCTGGCACGTATCTGTTTAACCATAAGCAGGTGGAGCTAACGCCAGAAACCGATCTTGATACTGATTTGGGCATTGATGAGCTTGAAGTTGAAGATCTCATGAACGAGTTTTTCGAGAAACTCAATGTTGAGCGCTGCAACTTCCAGATAGAAACCTACTTCCCCAATCTCCCGTTTTCATGGAATCCGTTTAAGAAAACGGAACCCGTACCTGTTCCAGATTTCACTATCGGTATGCTGATCGAGTCAGCTAAAGCTGGGAAATGGCTATACGACTAATTACAAGGAGCGTTAAAAATGGCTGTACCGGTACACCTGATTTTGAAAGATGATGGCGGATCGCAAATTATGGGATCGTGTGATGTTCATGGACGTGATGGAAGCATTGAACTACGCAGTTTACAGCACGGTGTAATCATCCCTACCGATCCCCTCACTGGTAAAGTTACTGGCTCACGTCAACATTGCTCTTTTAACTTCACCAAAGAGATTGACAGTTCATCGCCGTACCTTTTCAAAGCCGTAGCTACAGGGCAGACGCTTAAAAGCGCTGAATTCAATTTCTACCGAATTAACTAGAGTGGACAAGAGGAAATCTACTACACGATCACGTTGGAAAATGTGAAGGTGGTGAGCCATAACCCTGTTATGCACGATACCAGAACGGTGACGGGTACAGGACACATGGAAGAAGTTTCCTTGAGCTATGAGAAAATCACCCATCTGTATAAAGACGGTAACATTATTCACTCTGACGCCTGGAACGAAAAGAAACAAGCGTAATGAAAAGGGGGGCGTTGCGCGCCCTGTAGTGATATTGCCAGAGGCAATGCCTATCCCCTCAAAGCGCTGGAAATGGCGTGGGAAACTCGCGGTAAACCAGTCGGAGTGATGTTCCACGGTGACCAGGGCAGCCACTATACAAGCAGGCAGTTCCGGCAGTTACTGTGGCGTTACTGGATCAGGCAGAGTATGAGCCGACGCGGAAACTGTTGGGATAACAGTCCGATGGAACGCTTCTTCAGGAGTCTGAAAAGCGAGTGGGTGCCGGTGACAGGCTATATAAACTTTAGCGAAGCTGCTCATGCGATCACAGACTATATCGTCGGGTATTACAGCGCACTAAGGCCGCATGGCTATAACGGAGGGGTACCCCCAAACGAATCGGAAAGCCGATACTGGAAAAACTCTAAAGCGGTGGCCAGTTTTAGTTGACCACTACACTTTCGGCTCTTCGAACCCTTCCATTGCAGCACCACACTGCCGTTTATAGATAAGCTTGGTGCTAACCAGGGGTTGGGTACAGCCATGCTGCTTTTGTGTGAACGAATAAAGACTCCCCGAATAAACAGGGGAGCCTGGAAGCGTAACGCATGCGCAGGGCTATTTCTGCCGTGACTCAAGCCAGACCAGCGCCAGCGTGGAGAGCGTGCACATCAGCAGAATGCCGACAAACCAAAACAGATACCACATCGTACAGTCCTCCCTAATAAAGTTCGTGGTTGTGGCGGCGGATGGTTTCTACGTTGATTCGTCCCAGCATCTTGTAATAACTCCACAAGGTATAAAGCAGAACTATCGGTAGGAAAATCAACACAATAACCAGCATGATATTGAGCGTCATCTGGCTGGAGGTACTGTCCCACACCGTCAGGCTAGAGAGTGGATATGCGCTGGATGGCATCACAAATGGAAACAGGGTGATTCCAGCGGTGAAGATCACACAGGTCTGGGTCAATGAAGCAAACAGAAATCCCCACACGGCCCGACGTTGCCCGCAGGCATAGATCGCGAGCATTGGAAAAATCATGCCCAACAGCGGAATAACCAACAATAGTGGTGAATTTTCAAAGTGCGCCATCCACGCGCCCGGTGCGGTCGTTACTGCCTTTAATAGCGGGTTGGACGGTCCATTAGGATCCTGGCTAAGCAGCACATAGCCGTCGATCCCTGTCCACAGCCAGTACCCGGCTAACAGGAAGCAGAGCACCACTAACATCGCGCTGCGTCGGGTGGCAGACAGCGCGCGCAGGTGAAGAATGCCGTCGGTTTTCAACTGGAGCCAAACGCCCCCCTGCATAATGACCAACATCAGGCTTAATGCGCCGCACAGTAGGGCAAAAGGAGAGAGCAATTCCCAGAAAGTGCCCAGGTATTGCACATGTAATTGTGGTGTGAACACAAAAGGCACCCCCTGGAACAGATTGCCGAAGGCGACGCCGAAGATAACCGGTGGCACCAGGCTGCCGATAACCAACCCGGTGTCCCACATGGCGCGCCAGCGTGCATTCGCTATTTTACCGCGATAATCAAAGGCCAACGGACGAAAGAAAAGGGCGCACAGCACCAGAATCATCGCCACATAAAACCCCGAAAATGCGGCAGCATAGACGCGCGGCCAGGCTGCGAATAATGCACCGCCCGCCAGAATGAGCCACACCTGGTTACCCTCCCAGTGCGCCCCTACGCTATTGATTAACACCCGACGTTCATCATCGTTGCGCGCGATCAGCGGTAACAGGCAGCCGACCCCCATATCAAACCCGTCAGTGACCATAAAGGCCACCAGAATAATGCCAATCAGCAGCCACCAAATGAGCCGCAACGTTTCATAATCCAACATGATGCTCTCCTTTATTCCTGTTGTTGTGCCGGTTGTTGACGTTGCATCGCATCTGGACCAAGACGCGCGTATTTTTGCATCAGGTAGACTTCGGCAATTAAAAACAGGGTGTAAAGCGTGAGGATTAGCCCCATGGAGAAGGCCAGTTGGCCCGCGCTCAGCGCAGAGTGGGCGTACCAGGTCGGCAAAATATCCTGAATCGCCCACGGCTGACGGCCAAACTCCGTCATAAACCAGCCTGCTTCAATGGCAATCCACGGTAGCGGTAGGCTCCACAGCGTTATGTGCAGTACCCAGCGATGCTGGTCGATACGCCAGCGTAAAGTCTGTATCAGCGCAATCGCCATCACCAGCAGCAGAAGGGAACCGCACCCAATCATGATGCGAAAGCTCCAGAACACGGGGGCGACTTGCGGAATAGCGCCGCGTTGTGCGGCCTGATATTGCGCTGGCGTGACATGGTTCATGTCAGGGGCGTAGTTGGCCAACAGGATGCCGTAACCCAGATCTTTTTCCACGGCGTGAAAAGCGTGCAGTAGCTGAGGCGTGCGGTTACCTTTGGCGATTTCCTGCATCAGCAACCATGCTTCCCGGCCCCGCTGCAGGCGGGGTAGCGCGTCTGCCATCAGGTTCTTCAGCCCCGGAACTGGCGTATCTAAAGAGTGAGTCGCCAGGATACCCAGCAGGGCCGGTATCTTCACGGAAAAGGCGTTACGCTCTTGCTCCTGCTGCGGCCAGGCTATCACATGAAAGGGCGCAGGTGCCGGTTCGGTTTGCCATTCCCCTTCCATTGCCGCCAGTTTTACCGGCTGGCGTTGGGCGACCTCATAGGCTGAGCTATCTCCCAGTTGCACAGTGCCGAGGATAGCCAGTGTGCCAAAGACGGAACCTACCGCGAAGGAGCGCAGGGCGAACTCGCGAGCGCGACCACGCAGCAGATACCAGGCGCTGATGGACATCACAAACATGGCGCCTGTGACATAACCGGACATCACGGTATGCACAAATTTCACCTGGCTGATGGGGTTAAAAACCAGCTCGCTAAAGCTGCTCATCTCCATGCGCAGGGTATCAATATTAAAGTGAGCGCCCGTTGGATATTGCATCCAGCCGTTGGCGTTGAGGATCCACAGGGCCGACATATTGGAGCCAAACGCTACCAGCCAGGTCACCAGTAAATGCTGGTACTTGTTTAAGCGCTGCCAGCCGAAGAAGAACAGCCCCACGAATGTGGATTCAAGAAAGAAAGCCATCAAGGCTTCCATCGCCAGCGGAGCACCGAAAATATCGCCCACATAGTTGGAATAGAGCGACCAGTTAGTCCCGAACTGAAACTCCATGGTCAGGCCGGTCGCCACACCGAGCGCAAAGTTAATACCGAATAACTTTCCCCAGAAACGCGTCATGTCGCGGTAGACTGTTTTGCCCGTCACCACGAACAGGGTTTCCATGATGGCCAGCAAAAAAATCAGCCCCAGCGTCAGGGGAACAAACAGAAAATGGTACAGCGCGGTCAGCGCAAACTGCCAGCGCGATAAGTCAATGACGTCCCACATGCGAACTCCATCAGGCATTAGAGAGTGAATAGATAAGGAAGAAAACGCCAGACCCGCAGCAGAAAAGTATGCGGGTCGGGAGAAGGGGATCAGGCTGGCGGGCCGGATGCCAGCCAGCTACAGACTTCATCCAGACGCTGGAGCGAGTCGAGCAGATCCTCCGGAGCAGCCAGTACCAGTTCCGGTAATGGACAGATCTCATAACTCTCGAGCAGAAGCCCTTTCAGGGTATCCAGACAGCGCACATGCCAGACATGGCGCAGCGCCGTGGCGTCGATTTGGCTCTCGCCGTAGCCGATGGTGCGGATCTGAATGCGTCCTTCGCCACACAGGCGGGAGAGGAACTGGCGATCCGCATCGCTAACCGGGAGTTGGGTGAGGTTAATGCTATGAGGTTGCGTGGCCGGATCGCGCACGTGCGCCAGCAGTTCCTGAGCCAGCGTCAGGCCATTCATCAACCCATCGACGGGCGGAGGCAACAGGCTATCGTCTGGCAGCGTCGTGATTGTTGCTGCCTGCCAAAGCGCCCGTGGCGCACTGCCTGCCTCCAGATGCTCCTCCCATTGACCCAAGTCATTCTGGCAACGCACCCGCCAGATTCCGCAGAAAATAGACTCCTGAATCTCACTCGCCCTGCCGTCAGCCTGCTGGATACGCACGGAAACTTCGCCTTCGCCGAGCAGCGTATTCAAAAACGTGAGGTCGTCTGCGTTGAGCGTGGATAAATCCCATCCCAGCACGTCCTGTTTTACGGGGATTTTCTGGCTAAGCTGGTGGCGCACGTCGGCTAACAATGCCATCACCGCCGGGCTGTGCGGACAGTTTTCCAGCCTCGCCATGCTGGGGCTGCTGTTGACCTGGCAGGTGAGGGGCAAGGGATTCATGCTGAAGCTATCATCGCCCGGCTGGGTTCCCGGCCCCAGCAGATGAAAAAAGGTATCACTCATCTTGCAGGCTCCGGGGGATGCGTTCTTCAACGAGGGGGCGCATCAGGTTGAGCAGGTCGGCCCACGGATGGATGCCGCTGAGAATGCCGCGCAGCTCGCCGTGGATAAATACCAGCGTGGCCGGGAAGCGGAATACGCCAAAACGATCGCCGATAGCCTCGCTGTGCTCGAGATCCGCCATAGCGATTTGCCAGTCAAACTGGGGAAACTCGCGGAGCAACTCGGCAATCATTACCGGGTTATCGCTGACTTCTGGCGTGCGGCGGGGATCGCTACTGAGCAGCACCACGCCATCACGCACACGCGTTACCCAGTCATCCAGTTCAGATGCGGTCAGCGGTTGCCAGCCGCGCGCCAGCATGCGTTGCCATAGCGCAGAAAATGGTTTGTCATTCAACATGTTGCTTATCTCTCCAGCGTTACACGATACTGGCGAATACGCACGCCTTCATAGTTTTCCAGCGACAGGCATTCATAGTTCAGGCAACGCGTTTCATCGATTGTCTGTGGCGCGATGCCCCACGCGGCCAGTTGCGTTAGCGCGGCTTGTTCTGCCGCCGGGAGCTGAGCGCGCGCAATGTCGGTCAGGCTGCCGCCATAGTCGTCCAGCTGCACCGGCTGTAGTCCTACGAGGGCGATGTGGGCGGGCAGATGACCGCGAATCTCCGCCAGAGCAAGCACTTCGGAGAAGCTGTTCTGATGCAGACTCATTTTTTTGGCGCTGAGGTAACTGGGGACTTGTTCACCGGCGTAGGATTGCAAAGTGCCTGGCGCGAGTCCGTAGTCGATAGCGTCCAGCAGCAACAAATGGCTGGCCTGCTCAACGTAGCCCAGCAGATTCAGCCCTTGCGTGCCGCCGTCGACAATCTCTACCCATTCCGGCCAGTGATAGTGGGCGTACAGGCGTTCGGCAACGCGAATGCCAAATCCTTCATCTGCCCACAGCAGGTTGCCTAAGCCCATCACGATGACGTTAGGTTCGCTCATGACGCCTCCTTATCATGCTGGCGTTTGGCAAATTTGTGGCTACGGTAGCCGTTGATCATGGTTGAGATGACGGTATTGTCAGACATGATGTCCTCGCGGATAGCCATATACACATGACCGATGATGAAGGCGGCGATGAACCACATCCCCAACCGATGCCAGCTGTGGATATCGAGAGAGTTACCGCCGGTCCAGTAGAAAAACTCCGTCACATAGCGGAAGGGGGTAAAAATGGCGTACTGGCTATGCTCGCTGTATAAGGCAAAACCGGTGAGGATCATAAAAACTGAGAGCAGGAAATAACCGAACATCGCCGCCTGCGCGACGGGGTTATGGCCGATATCTTCTCCCGGTTTTTTTTCCAGAAACAGATACCAGCGCACCACCGAAAAGGCACCCTGCCACCAACTGCGACGCCAGACAGGCACGATAAACAGCTCGCGTGAATAGCGATTGCCGACGAAGGCCCAGTAAATGCGACCCAACAGTATCACCGTAAACACCATGGCTGCGGCGAAATGCACTAACCGGATGTCGCCCATGTAGAACAGGTAAGTGGCTTCGCCGTTGACCGACGGCAGTGGTCGGCCAATGAAGTATCCGGTTACCATCAAAACCAACATGCAGCCCACTGTCAGCCAGTGCCACAAGCGTACGGGTGCTTCAAACACATAGTGGCTGACGGCGGTATCACGCGCCTCCCCGACGCGTGGGGATATCTTTCCAGTCATCGTTCCGTTCCTTAACGCTTAGCGAACCTGGACTGCGATAAGTTCGTTGCCGTCGTCGCCGAGGACGTGGGTTGAACATGCCAGGCATGGGTCGAAGCTGTGCAAGGTGCGCAGGATCTCCAGCGGTTGATCCGGTATCGCCATTTGGGTGCCCATCAACGCCGCCTCGTAGGCGCCAATTTGCCCCTTCGGATCGCGCGGGCTGGCATTCCAGGTGGTCGGCACTACGCACTGATACACGTCGATTTTCTGGTCGCGAATCGACGCCCAGTGACCGAGTGCTCCGCGCGGCGCCTCGGTAAAACCGATCCCACGGCACTGCTGCGGCCAGCTTGTAGGCTCCCATTTTTCGGTATTCGCCGTAGCCAGATTGCCGTTTTTCAGATTGGTCATCAGCTTATCGAAGAAATATTGCAGCTTGCTCACGGCCCACTGCGCCTCGTGCGCGCGGCATAAAATACGCCCCAGCGTCGACTGCATACCCGACAGCGGCAGTTTGAGTGCGGACATCATGCGATCGACGGATTCAATCGTGGCGGCATCCCCTTTGTGATAGGCAATCAGCGTACGCGCCAACGGTCCAACTTCCATGGCGTGTCCGCGCCAGCGCGGGGCTTTAATCCACGAGTAGCGTTCCTGTTCGTTGAGCTGCTGGATATCGGTATCGCTGCCTTTGACATCGCCGGGGTTGTACCAGGGTTCAGTAATCCCCTCGAACGGGTGACGACCTAATTGATCGTCCGGATAACGGTACCAGGCATGATCGACAAACTCCTGAATTTGCTGCTGATCGGCCAGAACCACCGGCATGACGTTGTTAAAATCACCGTTAATGACCGCGCCGCCAGGCATTAACAGGCTCTTCGCGCTGAAGTCGTTGGCAATATCCGGGAACGCGCCGTAGCTTAAGACGCACTTATCAGACAGCCCGGTGCCAATCTGGCTCCAGGGTTTGTTGAACTGGCCGATAGCCAGCGCGTCAGGAACCATGACGTTGTTGATGAAGTCGGCGGTGCGGGTGATGATCGACTGTACCAGGTTAAGGCGTTCCATATCGACCGCACCAACCGCGCCGCTCTGATCGATATTGATAGCGCATGGCATGCCGCCGACAATCCAGTTAGGATGCGGATTCTTGCCGCCAAACACCGTATGGATTTTGATAATCTCGCGCTGAAAATCGAGCGCTTCCAGATAATGGGCAAAGCCCATTAGGTTAGCCTCTGGCGACAGTTTGTACTGCGGATGTCCCCAATAACCGTTGCGGAAAATCCCCAACTGACCGCCGTCGACAAATTTCTTCAGGCGGTTTTGTACGTCAAAGAAGTAGCCCGGGGAGGACATAGGCCAGGCAGAAAGGCTTTGTGCCAACTGCGAGGTTGCGCGCGGGTCGGCTTTCAGGGCATTCAGAACGTCAATCCAGTCCATTCCGGCTAGCTGGTAAAAGTGGACCAGGTGGTCGTGGCACCACAGCGTCGCCAGCATAATATTGCGAATGATGTTGGCGTTATCGGGCACCTTGATGCCAATGGCATCTTCAATGGCATAGACCGATGCGAGCGCATGTACGCCAGTGCACACCCCGCAAATTCGTTCGACAAACGCCCAGGCATCGCGCGGGTCGCGCCCTTGCAGAATAATTTCCAGTCCACGGAACATGGTGCCGCAGGACACTGCGTTGGTGATGATGTTCTGCTCATCAATGTTCACCTCACAACGCATATGGCCTTCAATGCGCGTAATGGGGTCGACAACCAGGCGCCGGCCGGCATTATTGACCGTATATCCCTGGGTTTGATACGAATTGCTCATGCCTGTTTATCCTCATTGTCTGGCGACTGTTGTCCGGCGTCGGCTAATTGCTGTTTGTGGCGGTTATGTTGATTGACGGCGCTGGCGACTGCGTGGACACCGACGCTGGCGGCCACCACGCCAAGCGCGGTGAGGCCCACGGTATCGGCGGTTGAATGCGTCCCCATCTGCGGGATATCGACCACGCGGCTGTAGAACGAACCGCGATCCCAGAAGCCGTTCTCTGAACATCCCAGACACCCATGACCGGACTGGATGGGGAAAGAAACGCCGCCATTCCAGCGGGTGGTGGAGCAGGCGTTATAAGTGGTAGGCCCTTTGCAGCCCATTTTGTACAGGCAATAGCCTTTTCGGGCAGCGTCATCGTCCCAACTCTCAACGAACTCCCCGGCGTCAAAGTGGGCGCGGCGGTAGCATTTGTCGTGAATACGCTGACCATAGAACATCAGCGGACGCCCCAGACGATCGAGTTCAGGCAGACGATCAAACGTCACCATATAGGTAATGATGGCGCTCATGACATCCGGAATCGGCGGGCAGCCGGGCACTTTCACGATTGGCTTATCGGTGATCACCTTATCGATCGGCGTTGCCTGGGTTGGATTAGGCCGGGCGGCCTGCACGCAGCCCCAGGAGGCACAGGTTCCCCAGGCGATAATCGCGCTGGCGCCTGCCGCGGCTCTTTTTAGCTTTTCAATAAACGGTCGCCCGCCGCTAATGCAGAACATTCCTTGTTCACCCAGCGGAGGATTGCCCTCGACGGCCAGAATGTATCGGCCGTGGTAGCGGCTCAGAATGTCTTCAAATACCTCTTCGGCCTGCGTTCCGGCGGCGGCCATCAGGGTGTCGTCGTAATCAAGAGAAATCAGGGAGAGGATGACGTCTTTGGCGAGTGGGTGAGAGGAGCGGATAAATGATTCGGTGCAACAGGTGCATTCCAGCCCGTGGATCCAGACGACCGGGATCCGGGGTTTGTTTTCCAGCGCCCAGGCTATTCTGGGCGTCATTGCGGCTCCCAGCCCAAGCGATGTTGCTGCGAGGCTGCAATATTTGAGAAAACTGCGTCGACTCACCCCTTTGCGGCGCATCGCCTGATAAAAGGTCTCCTCGTTATTCGTATTCATAACACGCGTTTCTTCCCCCGTTGAGTTCTGGCCACGTCGCCAGCGATAATCTAAAAAAGCCTATCCGATCAGCAGGGAGAAACAATGCAAAGTGTAGGGTTATGTCCTATTGCGATATTTTCGTGCCCGTTACCTGTTTTTCACTGTCCGGGAATAAAAAAACGCACAGGGGAGACCGCCCTGTGCGTCGGGTTTATTGCGGAAGAACTTAAACCCCAAGGCGATCGCGTAAGCTGTAATATGCCGCCCCCATGGCGGTAAACGGAATGCGCAGGCTGCGCCCCCCCGGGAACGGGTAGTGCGGCAGTTTGGCGAAAGCGTCAAAGCGCTCGGCATCCCCGCGCAGCAGTTCAGAAATCAGACGTCCTGCCAGGTGGGTACAGGTCACGCCGTGGCCGCTGTAGCCCTGCATATAGTAAATGTTGGTATCAAGACGGCCGAACTGCGGCATGCGAGATAGCGTTAACAGGAAATTACCGGTCCAGCGGTAATCAATTTTTACCCCCTGCAATTGCGGGAAGGTTTTCAGCAGTTTCGGCATTACCAGACGTTCAATATCGTCCGGATCGCGGGCGCCGTAGACCACGCCGCCGCCGTACAACAGGCGGTTATCGCCGGTCAGACGGTAGTAATCCAGCAAATAGTTACAATCTTCTACACAGTAGTTTTTTGGAATCAGCGAGCGTGCCATCTCCGCAGACAACGGTTCGGTGGTTAACACCTGTGTGCCGCATGGCATGCTGCTTTTTGCCAGCGCAGGCTCCAGTTTGTCGCCGAGGTAGGCGTTGCCCGCGACGATCACAAAGCGGGCCGTAACCTGACCTTTTTCGGTGCTGACCACCGCCGGGCTGGTGTGCTGGATACGGGTGACCGGCGACTGTTCGAAGACGCGCCCGCCGTTCAGACGAATGGCGTTAGCTTCGCCAATCGCCAGGTTCAGCGGATGAATATGACCACCGCTGTGGTCGAGCAGCGCGCCGACATAACGATCGCTGCTGACTTCGCGACGAATTTCGCTGCTGTCTAACAGTTCAAGCTGCGTGTTGCCGTAGCGTTCCCAGTTCGACTTCTGCTCCTCCAGCGTTTCCATCTGCTTGTGGTTCAGCGCCACAAACAGTCCGCCGGGGCGATAGTCGCATTCGATCTGATAACGCTTGATACGTTCGCGGATGATATTACCGCCTTCAAACATCATGCTGCCAAGCATTTTGGCGGTGTCCGGACCGTAGGTGCGCTCGATGACGTCGATATCGCGACTGTAGGAGTTCACCAACTGACCGCCGTTACGTCCGCTGGCCCCGAAGCCAATACGTGCGGATTCCAGTAGCACTACGTCGTAACCCATCTCCGCTAAGTGCAGGGCGGAGGAGAGACCGGTATATCCACCGCCCACGACGCAAACATCACAGCTAACCGACTCGCTAAGGGTGGGAAACGGTTCGTACTGATTGGCGCTTGCGGCGTAATAACTGCTGGTATGTTCAGTCATGATTAAGGCTCCAGGGAGATCCAAATGGTTTTCAGTTCGCTAAATTTTTCCAGTGCATGCAGGGACTTATCGCGCCCGTTGCCGCTTTGCTTATAACCGCCGAACGGCACAGTCATATCACCGTCGTTGTAGTTATTAATGAAGACCGAACCGGCCTTCAGGCGACGGCTCATGCGGTGGGCGCGCGACAGATCGCGGGTCCAGACCGCGGCCCCCAGGCCGTAGTCACTGTCGTTGGCCAGCGCCAGGGCTTCGGCTTCGCTGCTAAAACGGGTGACGACCAGTACCGGGCCGAAAATCTCATCGCGGCTGACGTGGGCTTGCGGGGCTGTATCGACAAAAATAGTCGGGCCGATAGCCGCTGGGTGTACATGGCTGCGACCATCCAGCGCCAGCGTGCCTTGCGCTTCACCGTCGCGAATAAAACCATGCACGGTGTCGGCATGCGCGTTGTCGATAAGCGTGCCCATCGTGGTTTCCGGATCCAGCGGGTTGCCCGGCTGCCAGTTTTTCGCCTGCTCTTTCAGCAGGGCGATGAACTCGTCGGCAATACTCTCTTCCAGTAACAGACGCGTACCGGCGATACAGACCTGACCCTGGTTATAGAAGATGCCTGCTGCAGCATTGGCGGCGGCTTTCGGCAGATCCGGGCAGTCGGCAAAAACGATGTTGGCACTTTTACCACCGGCCTCCAGCCAGACGCGTTTCATATTGCTGTCGCCAGCGTCTTTGAGCAGTTGCTTGCCGGTGCGGGTCGAGCCGGTAAAGGTGATCACATCAACATCCGGATGCTGCGACAACGCCTGGCCCGCTTCGTGGCCATATCCGCTCACCACGCTGAGAACACCATCGGGCAAACCTGCTTTTTTTGCCAACGCAGCAAGGCGAATGGCGGTTAGCGGTGATTTTTCTGAAGGTTTGAGGATCACGCTGTTGCCTGCAGCCAGTGCCGGGCCAAGTTTCCAGCAGGCCAGCAGCAGGGGAAAATTCCACGGCACGATGGCCGCAATGACGCCCACCGGCTCGCGCACAATCAGCGCCAGATCGCTCACCGAGGTGGTGGCCACTTCGCCATAGACTTTATCTATTGCTTCGGCGTACCAACGGATGGCGCGTGCCGCGCCTGGAATATCATCACGCAGGCTATGGCGAATCGGTTTACCGGTGTCGAGCGTTTCCAGTAGCGCCAGCTCCTCGTGATGCTGCTCCATTAAATCGGCGAACTTGTGCAGGACTGCCTTGCGCTCTGCGGGTGATGCTTGCGACCAGTCTCCGCGTTCAAACACGGTGCGGGCTGCGGTGACCGCGCGGTCTACATCCGCTTTTTTGCCGCGGGCGACTTTGGCGAGCGGACGTTGTCCTGCCGGATCCTGCGTAATAAAGGTTTCGTTATCGGCGGCTGCGCAATATTCGCCGTTAATAAATAAACGGGTCTCCGGCGAATAATGGCTGGCTTTTTCACGCCAATATTTAAGATTCTGAAAGTTCATAGCTACTCCTTTTATATCAATAAGATAAAGTTCGTTGCTGATCTTTTCAGGCAAAATCAGGCTGCACGATGCCCCAGGGATGTACCCTGTTAATGCGCGTTATTTAAGAAGGCCTGAGAAACTCAGGCCGCTACTTATTAGAAAGTGGTAGGAGTGTGGGCACTGATGATGCGGCAGATCCCTGCCGAGGTGTTGCTGAAGCTATGTGGTATACCGGTGTTAATGGCATAACTTTGTCCTGCAACAAGATGATACGTTTGACCGTTGATGGTCAGTATCACTTCACCTTCTAGTATTGTCCCAATCTCTTCACCCTGGTGTTTAATTCTCTCCCCGGTTGTCGTACCTGGCTGATAGGTTTCAAACATCATGGCCAGCGTACGATTCGGATTTCCGTTGTGTACCAGCTTCATGGATACTCCCTGACTCCCGATCTCAATCAAATCATCTTGATTGATAACCACCTGCGGTTCGTCAGGCTTTTCCGGTTCCGCGAAGAACTCGGAGAGCGACAGCCCATAAACTTTCAATAGCTTTTGCAGCGTACTGATGGCAGGACTGACTTTATCCTGCTCTATGGTGCTGATGGCGCTATGCGTTAACCCAGACAGTTCGGCGGCACGACGCTGTGAAAGACCCAATTGCTGGCGGATCTCTGACAAACGTTTACCCGGCGCCAGGCCGTCATCGCTCATAATTGCATTTCCTTAACTGTAGTGGTCAGAGTCGCTGTTTTTCAGCGAGGTGGTTCTGACAAGCGGTGATAAAACCTTCAAGTAACAAACGCGACAGGGCGTATTCGCTACTGTTCCATTCCGGGTGCCACTGCACACCAAGCGCGAAAGGATGGTCGTGAACGCTGGCTGCTTCCACTAATCCATCCTGCGAGCGTGCTTCCACGCGCAGTTGCGGGCCAAGGGTTTTTGCGCCCTGACCATGCAAGGAGTTAACCCAAAACGTGCTGCAACCTGGTATTAGCTGAGATAGCAATCCTCCCTGTTGAACCTGGACTTCATGAGATGGCGCATATTGCTGCTCCACCGGGAGTTCCGCATCTTCACGATGTTCCAGGAACTGTGAGTGATCGCACAGGCGACGATACAGAGTCCCGCCAGTGGCGACAACTAATTCCTGTAAGCCCCGGCAGATGGCGAAAATGGGAATGCGCCTTTCGAGCCCGGCGGTAATTAGCGCCATGCTCAGAAGATCACGCCCGGGATCGGCGTCAGACTCATCGCCATTTTCACCATAGAGGTGCGGCTGCACATTGCTTGGGCTTCCTGGCAGGAAGATACCATCCAGTTTCGGTAACAGCGCGTTCAGTAATTCGGGTTCCGCAAGCGCATGGGGAATCGCTATCGGTAATCCACCGGCGTTCAATACTGCATTCAGGTACTTTTCTTGCAGAGTCTGGGTCTCGTGACCCTTAAGCCTGTTCCTACACATCACTACACCAATAACTGGCTTGTCAAATATATTGCCCATGATCGACCTCACGTTTTGGAATAAATTATTGCCAAACGGTTCCTTGTTATGCCATTCCGTTCATTATTTTCTCAATCTAGCAGTGGAATAACCTTCTAGCAAACTTAATTTAACATTTGACAAACAATTTGTTTGCATCCAGAGTCGAAGAGTGGACATTATATTTAACAGTCAAATCACAGAACAGCTTACAGGCCAACGGCGGTGAATCATGGAAACCAATATCGTAGAAGTTGAGAATTTTGTTCAGCATTCTGAAGAGAGACGAAGTAGCGCGTTTGCGCGTGAAGTTAAGCAGTATCTGGAGCGCTATCCCAACACGCAGTTCGTGGATGTGCTGTTAACCGACCTGAATGGTTGCTTTCGTGGTAAACGCATTCCCGTTGCAGGGTTACACAAGTTAGAGAAAGGCTGCTATTTCCCGGCATCCGTTTTCGCGATGGATATTCTTGGCAATGTGGTCGAAGAGGCGGGATTAGGCCAGGAGCTTGGCGAACCGGATCGGACCTGTGTCCCGGTGCCTGGCACGTTAACACCTTCGGCCGCCGATCCGGAATGTATTGCGCAGATGATGCTGACGATGCTGGATGAAGATGGCGCTCCCTTTGACGTTGAGCCGCGGAACGTACTTAACCGACTCTGGCAGAAACTTCGCCAGCGCGGTCTGTTCCCCGTCGTAGCGGTAGAGCTGGAGTTCTATTTACTCGATCGTAAGCGCGATCCCGAAGGTTATCTGCAGCCGCCGTGCGCGCCGGGAACGGACGATCGGAATACGCAAAGTCAGGTTTACTCGGTTGATAACCTGAACCACTTTGCTGATGTGCTGAACGATATCGATGAACTGGCCCGTTTGCAGCTGATCCCGGCTGACGGCGCGGTGGCTGAAGCCTCCCCTGGGCAGTTTGAAATCAACCTCTACCATACCGATAACGTACTCGACGCCTGCGACGACGCGCTGGCGCTGAAACGCCTGGTACGGCTGGTGGCGGAGAAACATAAGATGCATGCCACGTTTATGGCAAAACCTTATGAGGAGCATGCCGGTAGCGGAATGCATATCCACATCAGCATTATGAATAATAAAGGCGAGAACGTGTTAGCCGATGCGAATGGCGATGATTCCGCGTTACTTAAACGTGCGCTTGCCGGGATGATTGATCTGATGCCTGCGTCAATGGCGCTGCTGGCGCCGAATGTGAACTCTTATCGCCGCTTCCAGCCGGGGATGTATGTTCCGACCCAGGCTTCCTGGGGGCACAACAACCGTACGGTGGCGCTGCGCATTCCCTGCGGCGATCGTGATAACCATCGGGTTGAATATCGCGTGGCGGGGGCTGACGCCAACCCGTATCTGGTGATGTCGACCATTCTGGCGGGGATCCTGCATGGTCTGGATAACGAGCTGCCGTTGCAGGAAGAGGTGGAAGGCAACGGCCTGGAGCAGGAAGGGCTACCGTTCCCGATCCGCCAGAGCGATGCGCTGTGGGAGTTCATGCAAAATGACAGTCTGCGTGAGTTGCTCGGGGAGCGTTTTAGCCATGTGTATCACGCCTGTAAACACGATGAACTGATCCAGTTTGAACGCCTGATTACCGACACTGAAATTGAGTGGATGCTGAAAAACGCCTGACAGGAAAGTGGCCCGGCGGCGGAATGTTTGTCGGGCCTGTCGCATTATTTAGTCATTGAAAAAAAGAAGTCGCATCATGCGGTCTGAGCGGAGCCAGCCCGTCAATATTGCAGGATCACCTGCCATTTCCCGGATGTCGCGTAATGGAGCGGCTTGCGACAACGGGTCTTCAGATAACCGACAGAGTTTGTGACGAGGAAATGTGATGATGCCAATGTTTAAAAACCCGCCCCGCGTGAGCATCCATGGCTCCCGCAGTAAGTACGGACCGCATCTGTGCCGTGCAACATTGACGCCTTTCTTTTGGCTTTCCACCCCGACACGACCCAGGTCTGCAGTACCCACGTTTCGAACGCAGATCTGGGCCCGTGGCGGGGAGGAAAGCTATGTCGACTAATTCTTCTGTAGATCTCGCGGCCCAGCCGGGCAAAGCACAGTTGCGTAAATCCCTCAAGCTGTGGCAGGTGGTGGTGATGGGGCTGGCCTATCTCACACCGATGACGGTATTTGACACCTTTGGTATTGTTTCGGGAATCAGCAATGGCCATGTTCCGGCCTCCTATCTGCTGGCCCTGGCGGGCGTGCTGTTTACCGCCATCAGTTACGGAAAGCTGGTACGCCAGTTCCCACAAGCCGGTTCGGCCTACACCTATGCGCAAAAAGCGATCAACCCGCATGTGGGGTTTATGGTCGGCTGGTCGTCACTGCTTGATTACCTGTTCCTGCCGATGATTAACGTCCTGCTGGCGAAAATTTACCTTTCCGCGCTGTTCCCGGGCGTTGCGCCATGGATTTGGGTAGTGATGTTTGTAGCGATCCTCACCGCGGCCAATTTGAAAAGCGTTAATTTGGTGGCGAACTTCAATGCGCTGTTTGTACTGGTGCAGGTCGCGATAATCGTGGTGTTCATTGTTCTCGTGGTGCAGGGGCTGCACAAAGGCGAAGGGGTTGGGACCGTCTGGTCGCTGCAACCGTTTATCAGCCAGAATGCGCATTTGATCCCGATTATCACCGGGGCGACCATCGTCTGCTTCTCGTTTCTCGGTTTTGATGCGGTAACCACGCTCTCTGAAGAGACACCGGATGCCGCGCGTACCATTCCAAAAGCAATTTTCCTTACCGCGCTTTACGGTGGACTGATCTTCATTGCTGCCTCGTTCTTTATGCAGCTGTTTTTTCCAGATATTAGCCGATTTAAAGACCCGGACGCGGCGCTGCCGGAGATTGCGCTGTACGTCGGCGGCAAACTGTTCCAGTCTATTTTCTTGTGTACGACCTTTGTGAATACGTTGGCGTCAGGTCTGGCGTCCCATGCCAGCGTTTCGCGTCTGCTGTACGTGATGGGCCGCGATAACGTCTTCCCAGAGAAGTACTTCGGCTATGTCCATCCGAAATGGCGTACACCCGCGCTGAACGTCATTATGGTCGGGATTGTGGCACTCTCGGCCCTGTTTTTTGACCTGGTAACCGCCACGGCGTTGATTAACTTTGGCGCGCTGGTGGCCTTTACGTTCGTTAATTTGTCCGTGTTTAACCACTTCTGGCGTCGTGAAGGACGTAAGCATACCTGGCAGGAAAAGTTGCACTACCTGGTATTGCCAATGGTCGGCGCCGCCACCGTTGCTGTACTGTGGGTGAACCTGGAGGTGACATCGCTGACGCTGGGACTGGTATGGGCTGGCGTGGGGTTGGTGTATCTCGCCTACCTGACCGGACGTTTCCGCAAGCCGCCGCCGCAGTTTGACGCCGCGAAATCTGAGCAGGCCTGGGAGTGATAGAAACTTCAGGTATTAACAACAGGGCGCGCCGTCAGGGGCAACCACCTTCAGACGTCCGGTGACGGTGTGTCCTGCGGTATTTATTAATGTCGTGAAATGCGTGGGCTATAGTAAAGATGGCCGTTATTTCTCATCATTAATAACCGTGAGCGGGGGATGTGAATGAAGAAGATACTGATGCTGGTCGGCGATTATGTCGAAGATTATGAAACGATGGTGCCTTTTCAGGCATTGCAGATGCTGGGCCATCGTGTTGATGCCGTCTGTCCGGATAAAAGTCAGGGGGACTACGTTCAAACCGCTATTCATGATTTTGATGGGGCGCAGACCTACAGTGAAAAACCGGGTCATCGTTTTACGCTGAATGCAAATTTTGCCGAGGCGCGGGCCACCGATTACGACGCGCTGCTGATCCCCGGCGGACGTGCTCCGGAATATCTCCGGCTGAATCCGGATGTTATTAAGCTGGTGCAAGATTTCAACGCTGCCGGTAAGCCTATCGCCGCGGTCTGTCATGGACCTCAGCTGTTAGCGGCGGCGGGGGTGTTAGAAAACCGGACCTGTAGCGCCTATCCGGCCTGTGCGCCGGAAGTTCGTCTGAGCGGCGGGCATTACGCAGATATCGGCATTGATCAAGCCCACGTGGATGGCAATCTGATTACCGCGCCTGCATGGCCCGCGCATCCGCAATGGCTGGCTAAATTTGTTGAAGTATTAATGAAGTAAGCGATGAAAAAAGTCGGTATATCCTGCCTGGTTATACCGACTGTAGATATTACCTCTGTATGAGTGCGAACACGCCCCAACCAATGTACTCCCGGGTGAAGGCTACGTGGCGTGCTGGTGAACTCCTCAGTTGCTCTCTGACTTCCGGGGCAAATTCATCGTCCGGATTTGCCTCCAGCCAACGGCGCATCGTCAGCCATTTTGCCGCCTCGTATCTGTCCCAACCCTCCTGGTCAGCCAGCACCATTTCAACCACGTCATAACCGAGCAGGTCGAAAGATGAAACGAGCTCTGGCAGAGAAAGAAAATCGGTCACCGAAGTCGCGCCGCAAGCCTGGGCGATGCTCTCCGTTGCAGGCGTCTGACGCCAGTACGGTTCGCCGATGAGCATAATTCCACCTGGTTTGAGACTTTGTTCCAGTTGTCTGACCGTTCCAGCGACGCCGCCGGCAATCCAGGTCGCACCAACGCAGGCGGCAATATCGAATTTTTCTTCGGCGATATAACCTGTTGCATCGGCATGAATAAAACGCACGTGCTCATTGACTCCCAACTCTTTGGCCCGCAGGGTGGCTTGCTCACTGAACAGCCGGCTCATATCGATACCAACGCCGGAAATACCGTGATCGCGTGCCCAGGTGCACAACATCTCACCCGAACCGCTGCCGAGGTCCAGAATGCGTGTTCCCGGTGCCATCCGTAAAACCTGGCCTAACGTGGCGTATTTCTGTGCGGTGAACGGATTATGAATGCGATGTGCGCTTTCGCTGATGGTAAAAATCTTCGGGATATCCATCTCTCTCTCCTTTAGCGATTATCAAGTTGGGCGCGAACGTTGTTCAGGCCGGTCGTATTAATACGGTAGGGCTGACCATTGACGGATTTGATCAGTTTCTTGGTTCTGAGCTTTTTGAACACCTCGAGCGTGCAGTCGCAGAGCAGCAACCCTTCACGGCTATAGCATTCGACGGAAGTGACGCGGCCAGAGGCATCGCGGACGTGAGCAATACGGCCACCTTTGGCGAGAACGTGTAAGGTACGTTGTTCCTGACGGGATAAATTCATACTGGAAAACCTGTTTAATCATCATGTGCAAAACGTGCAAACACACAGCGGTGTCCGCATTCGAATTCGGCGCATTGATAACCAGTCCGGCCTGAAAAGGTCGGGAAGCTGATTATCAGATGATTACATTCTCCAGCATCAAAGCCTCGGGTTGAGTTGAAAGGTATTTACATGCTGAATCATACCTGCAAGAAACAGTAGGGGAACCTCCTTGTAGTCGAAGTGTGATCTGTAACGAAAAATTGTATTTCTTTTATTTAATGACTTTTTAATTCTCGTTATGTAAATCGCATTTATTCATTAAATTAATTTAATGTTTCAGCGTCGTCAGAAACGCTATCGGTAGCCATACAGCATTGCTATTCTTTTTTTATCACCTCATTGATTAGTATGATTTACTCTTTTTGCTGGTAAATTTTGTTCTTTGATAAATGCTCCTTTATCATAATTGTGGTTTTAAATGAAATTTGCAATTTAATGTTTTTAAGAATTTTCTTAATGTGGCTAAGTGTGTATACTCGGTGCTGCAAGAAGCGCTTCTGTTATCATTAAAACTATAAGTATGTCCTTAACACCCGTATTACCTCTGCCCTGAATCTCTTCTCGGGGGAGAGGTTTTTTTTGCCTTCCTATTATTTGGTTTATCGTCATAAATAGAAATTTTAATATTATCGTTATTGATGTTAAACATTATTGTTTACGACGATTTAGCTCTACTGACCCCTACGGCAATATTGAAATAGTATCACCCTGAATCTATTTCATAGTGAATAGTATAATTCTGTCTATGTTTATGTGGGTATTATATAGCTTTCCTTATAACTACCTTTTTTTCAGCGCGATAGAAGTTTTTTGCTTTTGAGGTAATTGTGATTTTGTTCACGGATTTTAGTGCGCGAAGTGGCTATTTGTAGAGAGGTGCAAACGGTTGCATGTTGCTGATACAGTATTCGTTCATTAAAAAAATATCGCGATGGTATGTCTTATGCCAGTACAGAGTACAGGAATCTAAATGATTTCTATTATCTCATAGGTATAGGGATGCCGTTTATGACTTCTGTTAGCTTAACACCATGGGAAATAGCAGTAAAAACAGACAGGGAATATGATTTTATCAATCAGAAAGGAGTTTTTAATCGCAGGTATAATCACTGGCCTTTTTATCTTCCTTTATATAAATCGTTGTCGTAATGCCCATAAAATCAGCGTTCTGGGATGAGCGCTGATTTTATTTGGTTCTCAGATTATTTACTCCACGCTGCATGCAGAACACCTCTCGCAGTACCTCATAAATGATACATTAAAGGATCTCCTGGAATGGATATTGTTGAACGCTTTATTAACTACACGAAAATCAATACCACGACATCAAGGGAAAACGGCGCTAATGGGATAATGCCTTCTTCTCCTGGTCAAATGGAACTGGCAAAACTGCTTGCAGCAGAACTTGAAGCATTAGGAATGGAAAACATTGAGGTCAGGGATACCGCTATAGTGACGGCAACCTTACCTGCAAATACTGATGACACGATCCCGGTGGTCTCTTTTTTTGGTCATCTGGATACCAGTGCGGAACAGACGGCAGACACCAAAGCACAGCGCCTGCATTATCACGGCGGGGATTTATGCCTGAACAAAGAGCTGAATATTTACCTGCGCGAAAGTGAATTTCCGGAACTGAAAAATTATATCGGTGATGACCTGCTGGTGACCGACGGGACCAGTCTGTTGGGCGCTGATGATAAAGCAGCCATCGCCGCGATTATGAATGCTCTTGAGTATCTGGTCGCACACCCGGAAATAAAACATGGGCCGGTAAAAGTGGGTTTTGTCCCGGATGAGGAACAGGGCTTGCGTGGCGCAAAAGCGTTTGATGTTGCCGCGTTTGGTGCTGATTTTGGCTATACCCTGGATTGCTGCGGTATCGGTGAGTTTGTTTACGAGAACTGGAATGCGGGCGATGCGGAAATCATCTTTACCGGCCAGTCCGCACACCCGATGTCGGCCAAAGGTAAGTTAAAGAATTCGCTGCTGATGGCGCATAAGTTTATTGCCATGCTCCCAGGGGGAGAAGCGCCTGAATATACGGAAGGGCGCGAAGGGTATTACTGGGTAAAACAGCTACAGGGTAACAGCGCCCGCACGGTACTTAAGCTGGATATCCGCGATTTCAGTGAAGAAGGTTATAAGGCGCGTATGGCGTTTATTCGCCAGCTTGCCGTCAGCACCTGTGCCCTGTGGGGGGAAAACAGCGTGGTCTGTCATTTAGCCGATCGCTACGCGAATGTGTTGAACAGTTTGCAGGGGGACGCTCACTACCCGATTGATATTGCATTCCGCGCGTATCAGAAATGCGGCATAACGCCCGCACCTGTCGCCATGCGTGGCGGGTATGATGGCGCGGTACTGTCGCAGAAAGGATTGCCGTGCCCGAATATTTTTACCGGTGCTCATAACTTCCATTCAATTTATGAGTATCTGCCGGTGCGTTCTCTGCGGGCCGCCAGTGATGTGGTGGTGGCGGTGATTGAGGAAACTTATACTGAGTTCGCGCAGCGGAGAGCTCAGTCATGATTCAGGTGTTAATCGCACTTCTGGTGATCGTGGTGGTCGCGCGTCTGATTCTGAAAGGTTATCGCGCTGAACCGGTGCTCTTCATTGCGGGCTTAGTCTTGATGATTTGCACCGCGTTAACCGGATGGGGGTCCGTATTACCGAAGGGGGTTGCCAGTACGGGAATTTCCTTTCTCGATCCTTTCGAGGTAATGCGCGATCTCTTCAGCACGCGCGCCGCCGATCTCGGCCTGATGATCATGGCGTTAATGGGATTTGCGCATTACATGGATCATATCGGCGCAAATGAGGCGGTCGTGCGGGTAGTAACGAAACCCTTACGGGCGCTGCGTTCGCCCTATGTGCTCCTCTTTTTCTCCTACCTGCTCGCCAGCCTCCTGCAGTTGGCCATTCCTTCTGCAACCGGGCTTGCCGTGTTGCTGATGGGGACCATGTTCCCCATTATGCTGGGATTAGGGCTCTCAGCGGCCTCGGCTGCTGGGGTCATTGCTACTTCGCTTGGCGTGGCTTACACCCCGACGGCAATCGATGCTATCAGGGGCTCTAAAGCAGTGAATATGGATGTAGTGGAATATGTTGTTTACCACCAGGGACCCGCCGCGCTGGCAACGGTTCTGGTTGTCGGCGTGTGCCATTTTTTCTGGCAGCGGCATTGCGACCGTAAAGCAGGGACGTTACCGCGGGAAATCGGTAGCGCAGAAGTGACTGATTCAGGAAAATCCCCGGCTTTTTACGCGCTGCTCCCCATGCTTCCGATACTGATGGCAGTAGGATCATCCGAAATGTTCGTCAGGGGTATCAACCTGAATATTATAACCATTGTCCTCATTTCAATGACCATCTGTATGCTGATTGAATGGCTGCGGGTGCGTGATTTAAAGTCGGTCTGCGAAGGTTTCAGCCATTTCCTGAAAGGAATGGGCACTGCGTTTACCGGTGTGGTTGGACTGTTGGTTGCGGCAGGGGTTTTTGCTCACGGAATTAAAGTCATCGGTGCGATCGATCAGCTCATTCTGATGGCCGAACACGTGGGATTACCGCCGTTTGCCATGGCGGTAGTATTTGCGCTGGTGACGCTGGCCGCGGCGATCATTATGGGGTCGGGGAATGCGCCATTCCTCGCCTTCGTTGAGCTCATCCCGCAAATTGCCGCCAGTATGGGCGCTAACGCCGTTGCCATGATCCTGCCGATGCAGCAGGCATCGCATATGGGACGGGCCATTTCACCGGTATCCGGCGTCGTGATTGCCGTTTCCAGCGGAGCGAAAATAACCCCATTCGATGTGGTGAAGCGTACCGCCGTACCGCTGATTGTGGGGTTCGTTACTCACACCCTGATCATCGGTATTTTCTATTAACCGTACCAGCGACAAGCCAACTTCCGGTTCATTGAATCCGGAGGTTGGCTTTTTGAATTAGGCGAAATTTAAAAGCGTTAATATTACTGATACCTGTATAAAAAGCCTTGCCTGCTGCTGTGAGGCTGTCTGTCGCTCAGCGGAGGATAAAATGCGATTCCATTAGGATGTTTAATGGCTGTTTAGCGTTGAAATGGGTGTTTGTCTTGGGTGTCTGGTCAAAACTATCAGGATATTTCTTCTAATCAGCAATTTTTGAAGTTTTATGATGATCATATTTTTAACAGTAGGTGGAATTGATAACCTGTGAGTATTATTAGTTTTTATCTTTATCGTATAATTCTTATTATTTATCGCTGAGCCATCCGGGCATCAATGATTAATAAGAGTGATGTGTTAAGTTTGCAATTTTATTACATAGGGATTAATTAATCTGGATCATATTTTGATGTTTTTAGTTGTAGTATTTTTTAAAATGAAATAATGCAAGATTTACATGTAATAATGATTTATTTGGGCAGGTTTAAGTGGTAAGGGATTCAGGAAAAGTTAGTACGTTACGACACCATTATCAGGATGACCTGGAAGCGTTTACCTGGAGTGCATTGGTAGCAATTGGTATCGCAATACGGGACCGTAAGATTCATTCTAAAATGTCAGAGCATCTTTTTATTATGCAATGGCTGGCCATCGCTAAAAAAAGAAAGCTCTTCTCAAGGAATGTAATCAATGAACTTCAATGGCTAATAGATGAAGGGAAGAAAAAAAGCCTCAATGCACAACTTAAATTTAAAATAGAATATCTATACTCGACTTCGAGTGGCGATGTATCGATGCAAAACGACTATTTTAAGTTTACTCATACGATTGAGGTGTTGAGAAATAATGGCTGGGAAAGCTTTCTGCTTACGCCAGAGAAATGGCGAGATCTGCATGAAAAGATTAAGGTAAGAGAAGGTAATTTTATTTTTATGGATGACACTCGGCTGCAGGCGTGTTTTGGCGTGCAGGGTGAGATTGTCAAACCCTTCTGTATCCGGGTATATGGCGATGTTGAGTTTGCAAAGTTAACGTTCATTAAACATAACCTTCCGGCTGAATTTGTAAAACACGTTTCAAATGAGTTTTATCACTTCCATTTTCTTCTGGTAAGTAATGCTTAACTGACGATGTGAACAATGTGCTGTTAATGCAAAGAATAGATTGATCAACTTGTAAATTTATCGGATAGAAACCACGCGCCAAGGACAGCGAATGTTTACTCGAAAGTTAGTGATTGCCAACGAATGGATAAGGTTGTCTGATATTCCAGACAGTGTGTCCATTTCTTTTCGGGGCGTTCTCGAGATAACTGAAAGTACAGGTGTGCCAGACGCCAGCACGCCGTTGTTACGTTTAGAAAATGAAATGGCACCGATCACCGTCGATTCGTTGTCCTGGGTGCGGGTGCCTGTCGATAGTCAGAAAGACATTACCGTTTATATCCATAAATAATATTAATGTTGAATAGTTTTGGCCTTATTTTTGCCAATGTTAGAGGGCTGCTGTTTATCGCAGTATGTCCCCCTGAGTAATTAATTTATTACCTAAGAATGAATACGGAAACTTTCTAATAATTAACCATTTTACAGGTTAAGGTATTGCGTGATGTGTCGATAACAATTAAGTCGTAGGGGATTTTTATTGTTATGGAGATGTTTAAATGTTAAAGAATATGAGAATTAAAACCAGCCTGTTATTATTACTGTTGTTATTTACCTTCATGCAGTTCTTTTCCAATGGATTTGAGTTAGTTGATCTCAAAGGAAATCAAAAAAATACGTTATTACTACATAACATCATTAAGGAGCAGGATACCCTGCATAAGGTCGTTGAGGCTGTTTATAAAGTCAGAAGCGTTCGTGATAATATTCAACAACATAATGCGACCGATGCCCGACAGACAGTGAATCAAATGCAAGATCAGATGGCGTATGCCAGAAAACAGTTCGATATTTTCTGGGGTATTCCTGGATTGACGGCTGACGATCCGCAAATCGGTAAAGTCATCAGAACGGCTTTTGAGCAACAAATGAATGCTGAGCAAAAGTCTATTGATACATTAAATCAGACGCTTTCCAGCAACAGTATTATTAATGCACAAGAAAATGCTAATGCGGAATTGCTCGCGGCTCGCAAAAATTTCGATAACGAAGTGACGAATTATTACAAATCAACAATGCTGATTGGTGAGAAGATCGTTGCACAAACACACGTTCAGTTTAATACCTCGATCCTGAAAGTATCCGTGATCCTGGTCATTACGGTACTTATCTTCTTTATCTGTAATTTCTGGTTGAACCGGACCATCATTCAGCCTTTAAAAATCGTTTCTGAGCATTTTGCGCGGATTGGTAAAGGCGATCTCAGCCATCCTGTTAAGGTGTCGGGTAACAATGAAATCGGCGTACTGTGCTTAAATTTGCATAATATGCAAAAAGGCCTGCGGGAGACTGTCAGCACTATTCGCGATGGCGTTGAGTCTATTAATATCGGTATGCAGGAAATTGCTTCGGGTAATTCCGATTTATCAACCAGAACGGAACAGCAGGCTGCGGCAGTCGTTGAAACGGCGGCCAGTATGGAGCAGATTTCAGTCACAACAAAAAATAATACTGATAAGTCACATCAGGCATCCGTCATGACCAGCGAAAGCACGGAAATGGCATTGCGTGGCGAGCGTTTAATGAGTGATATGGTTGAGAAAATTCACCTGATCAGCCGTAATGCGCAAGGCGTGAACGAAATATCCAATGTTATTGATAGTATTGCTTTTCAAACCAATATCCTGGCATTAAACGCGGCGGTGGAAGCCGCACGCGCTGGTGAGTCCGGGCGTGGGTTTGCCGTTGTGGCGAGTGAAGTTCGAACGCTTGCTCAGCGCAGCGCCTCCTCGGCGAAAGAAATCAGTGAATTGGTTGCCAAAGCGGCAATTAGCGTTAAGGAAGGGGTAGAGATTGCCGAAAACAGTGGCGCCATGATGGCGGATATTGCGAAGGCAATACGCAACATTAATGTCTTAATGGAAGATATCTCCGGAGCCTCGGGGGAACAGAGTCGCGGCATCGAACAGATCCGGGTTGCGGTAACGCAAATGGAGCAAGTGACTCAGCAAAACGCCTCGCTGGTTGAGGAGATAGCCGCCACGACAGGCAGTGTGGAAGAGCAGTCGGCAATGCTATCCCAGGCTGTGGCGGTGTTCCAGGTGGAGGAAAACCAGCCTTCAGCATAATAAATAGAGTACAAACTCGGCGGGTATCGAGGTGCGTTTGACGTGCCCGTTTATGACAGTGAGAAAGGTTGAGCTGCACACGGCTCACAGACCGCAGTTCATCAGGTGTCAATGTTGCCTGATGAGCTGCGTGAGAAAAATATCGGGAATGACGTTCTCCAACGCGATTTGAAATCGCATACGTCATGTTGATAATAATTCTCATTATTATTGTTGTGTTGTACAGGTAATGGTAATGTTGCTTCAGTTATCAACCGTTAATCCCATTTCCTGTGCAGAAGACAGCATGAACAACACCACCGCCCTGAATACGTCCAGACGCGTAGCCCGCACCTTCTCCGTCAGCGAGTTTATGGATTTTGGTGAGCGTTACGGGATCGATTACCGCTTTCCCCTGCTGGCGCAAAAGCCGGATTTGTCGTCTTGCAGCCCCGTTCTGCAGGGGGAGGTTGAGGAGATGACGCTCCCCTGCGGGATGTGTGTCACGCACTCTGATGTGCAGGTGCTACAACCCTACGAAACCACCTCCCGCCACAGCAGTCCTCTGTATATGCTGGTGGTTCTGGAAGGCTGCGTCATCCTGACGCTCAACGGGCAGGAGCATGTGGTGCGTTCCGGGATGGCGTTTAGCTCACGCCTGAGCGAGCATCAGACGATGCGTGCCCGCCATCATGCTGACTGCAAACTGCGCACGTTATCGCTCGGTCTGTATCCCGACGGCGCGTGGCGCACGGGGTTGCTCGAATCGTTGATGCGTGAGTGGGAAAGATGCGAAACGCCGACGCTTATCTGGCAGGTGCCGGGGTTTTTACTCAGCGGCCTGCAGTATGCGCAGCGGAGCACGATCGGCCATGTTTCTCGCCAACTGATGCTGGAAGGGCTGATATTACAACTGTTCGGCCATGGCCTCAGCGTGTGTCAGGTTGAGAGTGGCAAGCGGCTTGCGGCAAGCGGTGAACAGCAGCGGCTGGAGGTCGTTCGTCGTCTTCTGGAGCAGAGTCCCGAGAATGACTACACCCTCAATGCCCTGGCCCAACGCGCGGCGATGAGCCCCAGCAGCCTGCGCAGCAAGTTCCGTGCGGCCTATGGCTGTTCCGTCTTTGACTACCTGCGTGATTGCCGTCTTGAACGCGCGCGCGGCTATTTACTGGAAGGATACAGCGTACAGCAGGCGGCCTGGATGTCGGGTTATCAACATGCTACCAACTTCTCTACCGCATTTCGGCGTCGTTACGGCTTTTCGCCTGGCGATGTGCTCAAACTTTGCTAATCCATTTTTACGTTTTTCGCACGTGCCTTCCCGACAATTTGGCACTGCGCATAGGCAACCTGGCATCCTGCATAGCTATCTCCGTTAGCAAAAAGGTAATAATTCTCACTTACAATTAGACATGCCTTTGGAGATATTCATGTTCGCGAAGACTCGGTTGGCGCTATTGGTGGGATGGGTGACCGGTAGCGTGGCTTTTCCACTGCTGGCGCAGGAAACAACAAAAAACGATACGGTGGTTGTCACCTCGCAAATGCAAAGCGGGGCCACGAAGCTCGCCACGCCGGATCTTGAAACGCCTCAGTCGGTATCGATCATTACCCGTGAACAGTTTGAAGAGCAGGGCGCAACCAGCGTGCGCCAGGCCGTAAGCTATACGCCGGGGGTGTACAGCAATCAGATTGGTGCCTCCAACCGCTTTGACTATATTGTGCTGCGTGGTTTCTCGGATGGTAGCCTGGACAACGTCTATCTCGATGGCCTGAAGATGATGGGGGACACCAACTCACACAGCTCGCTGGTGGTCGATCCGTGGTTCCTCGAAGATATCGAAGTGGTACGCGGCCCGGCTTCCGTACTGTATGGCCGTTCTTCTCCGGGCGGTATTGTCGCGCTGACATCACGTAAGCCGTCGTTTGATGCCGGCGGAGAAGTGAAACTGTTTGCTGGCAACAATAACCAGCGCGGCGCGGCGTTTGACGTCACTGGGGCGCTGGATGATAACGATCGCGTGGCGGCACGACTGAGTGGAATGACGCGTTACGCGGACTCGCAGTTTGGCCCATTGAAGGAAGAACGTTATGCGCTGATGCCCAGCCTGACCTGGCGCATCACCGACCAGACGCGTCTGGATCTGATGGCTTATCTGCACCGTGACCCGGAAGGCGGAAGCCACTCCGGTCTGCCGTATGACGGCACCGTGGTTCCACATTACGGGCAAAAGATCTCCAACACCTTTTACGAAGGCGAGGATGATTACGACAAATACGATCGCCGTGAAAACATGGTGGGCTACAACGTTGAGCACCTGTTTGATAACGGCTGGTCGGTGCGGCAAAAACTGCGCTACCTGCATACCGACGTTGAGCTGAATCAGGTGTATGCGGCGGGCTGGCTGAATGAAACCGAGCTTAACCGCGGCTACTCCGGCTCCGATGAAAAAATGTCAGCGATTACGCTGGATAACCAACTCGACGGCAGCTTTGATACCTGGCAGGTCAACCACCGTGTGCTGGTGGGGATCGACTATCAGGATCGCAGCAACAATACCACCGGTTACTACGGTGCATTCCCGCCGATTGACGCCTTTAACCCGGTATACGGCGCGCAGCCTGATTACATCAACATGTATGCGCGTGAGAAGCACAAGCTGCGCCAGACAGGCTACTATTTGCAGGATCAGATGTCATGGGATCGCTGGCGTATTACGCTCGGCGGTCGCTACGATCAGGTGAGCGTTTCTAACATTGATAAGATCAACGATACCCGCAGCGATCTGGACAAAAACAACTTCAGCACCCGTGCTGCGCTGCTCTATTTGTTCGATAACGGCTTTGCGCCATATGTGAGTTATTCCACCGCCTTTACGCCAACCAGCTTTGCCGATGAGAACGGCAATCTGCTGGATCCGATGAAAGGCAAGCAGTGGGAAGCCGGGCTGAAATATGAGCCGGAAGGACTCAACAGTCAGTTCAGCGCGTCGGTATTCCGTATCAATCAGACGAATATCGCCACCAAAGAAGAGCCGACCGATCCGTACCGCTCGATTGGGGAAATTGAGTCTGAAGGGGTAGAGCTGGAGGCCATTAGCCAATTGACGGAGAGCTTCCGTCTGCAGGCGGCGTATACCTATACCGACATTCGCTATAAGAAAAGCAGCCCGGAAGAGCAGGGTAAGCGTGCAGTGTACGCGCCGCGTAACCAGGCCAGTACCTGGCTGAGCTACGATGTGAAAAGCGGTCCGCTGGATGGCCTGACGCTGGGCTCAGGCGTGCGTTATGTCAACGGTATTGCCAGCGATCGCCTGAATACTCACACTCTGCCGTCCTACACGCTGGTGGATATGGCAATTGGCTACGACTTAACGAATATCGGTATTAAAGGGTTGAGCGCTCAGTTGAACGTCAACAACCTGACCGACAAGCGCTACGTTGCGGCTTGTAATTCGCTCTCATACTGCTACTTCGGCGCCGAGCGCAGCATTGTCGGCAGCGTTTCATGGAAGTTCTGAGTATCGTTTTTTAGCCGGATGGCGGCGCTGGCGTCTTATCAAGCCTACAGATGCGTGCAAATTGTAGGCCTGATAAGCGCAGCGCCATCAGGCTGGGGGATTGCGGTTATTGCGTAAAACCGTTTTGCATACAAATCTGCGCGCTGGTTCTCAGGGTAAAGGCGACTTTGTCTGGGTACTGGCTGTAATAGTTATGCTCTTCTTCCAACCCTTTCGCCTGCGCCAGACGTACCGTTTCCAGCGAGCAGGTACGGTAGATCAGGTCTTTATTCATATTGGTCTGCTTTTCACGCTGTTTATCTGCGGACAGCGCCAGCCAGCTCTCGGACAGCGAGTAATCGTAGACCACCCGATTTCCTTTCGCCTGCACATTTTCAATGGTAATGAATTCGTCGATTTTCAGTCTTGGCTGCCCACGCATTTTTTTCTTATCTTCTGCTGCGGCATATTGGGCCAGCGCATTAATATCCATGCCTGCTATTTTCTGTTTATAGATATCGACATAAGCGGCGGGCTGCTGATAACGCTGAGCGTAAGCGTTTCTTAATTCTCCATCGCTCACCGTACAACCCGCCAGAAACAGAGGTAAAAGCAGCGCCAGTTTTATTTTAGTCATGATGTTATCCCGTTCATTATTGTGGTCCCAGTCGCCCATAACATAATAAAAAAATGATTACGGGTGATATTTAAGGTTGTATAAACGGGGGCACGATGACACAAGTGCAATAGTCTTAAAATGGCGTTACAGGCAGGAAACCCTGCCAGAATTGGCAGGGGTTTTGAACATACTGGTAAAGAATTAATGGCCGATCATTTTTGCTTTCGGGATCAACTGGAAATACAGGTGATCCGGCACCGGCGTATCCCAGACGTTGGCATATACCGCATAACCAATGGTGGCAAACAGAATCCCCAGCACCAGTATTGTCATGGCAATACCCGACAGTGCCGTTTGTCGCCATAACGCTTTACCGCTGCCTTTTGCACCCGGCGGTGTCTGCAGGGAAAAGCTCAGCGTTGAAGCCACCGGACAGGATTCAACACAGGTCATGCAGCCAGTGCATTCCACAGTACGCACCTGAATCAGTCTGTCGACCGGGATTTTCGATGGGCAATTTTTCGCGCATTTCCCGCAATCAATGCAACTGTCGGCGTTGCGGCGGATTTTAAACGGCGAGAACAGCGAGAACAGACCAAGCAGTGCGCCGTAAGGACACAGATAACGACACCAGGCGTTGCGAATAAACAGGCTCAGGAGGCTGATAACCACCACGGAGATGAGCGTGGCGGAGCCAATATGGCGAAAGAAATCGAGCATCTTCACATCGATGATGATTCCATAGGCTGACGTCAGAAAGTACTGAATCCCCTGGGCGGGCATCGACAGGGCGATATACAAGAAAAACCCCAGCAGCAGATACTTCAGGCTGAGCAGCGGGATATCCAGCCAGCGCGGCAGCGTAAAGTTACGACCGAATAATTTTCTCCCCAGATTACCGAGCAGTTCGGAAAGCGTCCCCACCGGGCATAACCATGAACAGAAAGCTTTTTTTAACAACAGGCTAATCAGGATAAACGCAACGAACAGCAGCATAGAGGCGGCATGGATGGGCGGAAGAAAACCGGTCTCCAGCGTATAGCGGAAATTCATCAAACCCGCTATCGGCAGCCATCCCTCAATACCGCCGGGCCTTGGAATATAAACGCTGGTGCCGGCGGTTTCGAAATAGCGGACCCAATACCAGAACGCCACGCCAATATAAATATTGATAGCCAGCAGGAGAAACTGGGTGGCTTTTCGCCAGCTGCTGGCGTTGCGCCAGTCATTCCACGGCAGTTTGCCCCCGGTCGTGCCTGGGCGGCGCTGCCAGCGCGTTCTCATCTTCCCGTTCATGGTTTTATAGTATCCCTCATATTTCCCCTTCTGCATTCAGAAGGCGTCATCACCGGGATATGCTAGCGCTATTCAGATTTGGTGTATTTGATTTGCATCTTATTACGCGGCTGTTATTTTCTTCATGCCAATATGCCTGAAAAATAATAACAGCCCGATATTTATCACAGGTCAGATAAATACCCTGAACGGGGTATTTATTTCTCTGCTGGGCAACGATTATTCCTGATAAACCTCAACGCGGTCGCGGCCATTACTTTTCGCCAGATAAAGTGCGCGATCGGCTTTATCAACCAACTGTTTATAGTCGGGATGATAGTCATATTCGGCAATACCAATACTGACGGTAATAGAAAACGTTTCTGTCGCTGAGGCTGCCATGCGCATCTCGGCAATTTTCATACGCAGCGTTTCCAGAATAATACTGGCCTGTGTTTCATCTGACTCGACGAGCAGAATCATAAATTCTTCGCCACCGTAGCGGAATACGTAATCGCTGCTGCGGATATGATCGTAAATGACCGCCGCGACGTTTTTGAGCGTCAGATCGCCAGTATTATGCCCGAAGTTATCGTTAATTTGCTTGAAGTAGTCGATATCCAGCATCGCCAGGGTAAAAGGCTTACGCGTATGTAACGCCAGCGAGATCTCGCGCCGCATGATGGTCGGAATAAAGCGGCGATTAAGCAACTGGGTCAGCGAATCTTTACCATTTTCCTGCTTAACCAGCGCGTCGAACATTGAGGCGAGCAGGAAATGGATTTTTGCCGATAGCTGGCGTACATCCTGCAATAAGCTCATCCGCTCGGGTTCTGTCGGCTGATGCTGATGCGACAGGGTTGTCGTCAGACGACTGTCGATCTCTGCAATCAGTGATTCCATCTTATTCAGCAGATTGCTGTTGCCGAGGATATGTTTTCCCTTATGTGATAACCACATACCGAAGTCAAAATTCGCCAGAAACACCATCTCACCGAAAGGCATTCCGGTGGCGATGTTATAAATAAACTGGTTTTCCCAGTCGGTAAACGAACGGATTTGCCGCTCGCGCTCAACGTTAACGTCATCGTAAATAGTCTGTAGACGGTACTGCTCCTGCGTGTGCATAGAGTTTTGAAAACTGGGGGAATAGGAGACCGTCATGGCCTCCAGCGCAGTATCCATTGCCAGACTGCTGAAACAGATAGCATCGCTCAGCAAGGCGGGAGTGGAATCCGCCTTTGTTTTTAACACCCTGTACAGCTCATCTTTCAGCTTGCGCGCGCCGCGGTTGACCAGATCGATGGGCAGGCCGATACGGGCATGCACCACACCAATTTTGCGCTGTTTGGCCAGCAGTTGTGAGAGATCTTCGTGGGCGCTGCCAAGTACGCTGCGCAGCCAGTCAAACATGCTGCCGCTGAGGCGGGTACTGACCTGTTCTGTATTGAGGAACAATGCGCTCTCCGCATGGGAGAGCATATAGTCATAAAAAACGGTTACTAAATGGCGGATCTCTTCATCGCTTAACGATGTCAGGAGCGTGTGAACTTCAGGCGATGTTTGACGTAACAGCGCCTGCCATTCTGTAAGGAGTAATGTGTCGTTTACCGGTTCAACCTGTTCCATCTTACTGCCACTCAACGTGCGATTAAAAATTCAGGCGGTATTACGGACAATTACCTCACGATGGTCAAGTTAAACTCTCTTATCGATGGCTAATACCTTCATAAATAAGCCTGAGCGCGAAGACACCAATAATGGCGCCAATCACCCGGCTGGCAACCCGTTGGATTCGGCCATACGCACGGCGCACGGCGGGCAACGAAAACGCCTGGCTGAGAAAAATACGCCAGATAACGGAAGACAACACAATCCCGGCCCAGGCCATCAACCTGGCCCACGTTGGCGTGTCTGCGCTTAAGGTGACCGAGAAGATACTAATAAAAAACAGCACGGTTTGCGGATTAGATAAATCCGTTAATAACCCACGGCGGAAAAACACATACCAGGGGGCGGAAAGCGGCTGCTGTAGCGTTGGCATTTGCGGTGTCGCCTGATGCCGGATGCTGTTCCAGGCGAACCACAGCAGATAAGCGCCGCCGACAATCTTAATCAACGAAAAAATCTCTTCACACTGAGTGATAAGCGTCGCCATGCCAAAGAGCCCGAGGCCGGAGTAGAACGCATCGCCTAAGGCGACGCCCAGACCGGTCATTACGCCCGCGCGTCGCCCTGACGCCAGGCTGGTTTGCACCACCACAAACAGGTTCGCGCCGGGGTTAAAAAAAGTTAAAACAAACAGGCTGACGGTGAGTACGACGGCGTGCAGAGGTTCCATAGACAACAATTCCTCAGATTCTCATAAAGTTAACACTATAATTTCAGTGCGCTGCCTGTTCTGAGGATCAACTCACACTGGCTATTGAAACTTTGAACAGGTTGACGCGCTGCTACCCGGTGACCGGTTTTTTCTGCGCCGCAAAATCTCTATATATTCCTGCTGAATGTGGATTTTTTATCCAGGCTGGACTAGTTATTAATCATCCTTGAATCGCGTTATGTAATGTTCAGGGATCGATGATGGCGTAATAACAAAACCTGGAGCTGGTCTATGAAAACTGGAATTAAAGTACTTATTGGTGCATTAGCTTTTGTCGTGACCAACGCATATGCCGCGGAATTTATGACAAAACTTGAATTTGAAAAGGTTGAGTCGCAGTACACAAAAATCGGTGATATCTCAACGAGTAATGAAGTTTCTGTCTCAGACGCTAAAGAAGAGCTGCTGAAGAAAGCAGAAGAGAAAGGGGCCGATGTGGTGGTATTAACCTCCGGTCAAACGGATAATAAAATCCATGGCACAGCCAATATCTACAAGAAAAAATAATACGCTACTGTAAAAATCACGATACCCGCCGGTCATTGTATCGGCGGGTTTTCTTTTAATCTGCGCCAGAAGGTGGTTCGGCTTACCCCGAGATATCGTGCAGCCGCGGTTTTATCGCCATTGAATTGCGCCAGCACCTGCTGCGGCGTCAGCGATGAGGATACCTGCGGCGCGTCAGCAGCAACGGCCAGTTCCGGTAACAACTGCTGCAGGAATTGTACGTTCAGCTCCGGCTGCGGCTCGACGCTTAAAAACAGCGCCAGGCGCTCCATCATATTACGCAGTTCACGGATATTCCCAGGCCAGCCATAATTCAGTAACGTCGGTTGACTCAGACCCAGCCCCTTGCGCACAGGTTCAGAAAACGGCACCTCCAGTTCCGCCAGCGACTGTTTTAAAAAGCCTTCCGCCAGCGGCAGGATATCGGGCAATCGCTCGCGTAGCGGCGGTAGCGTGAGGCGCAAAATACTCAGGCGATAAAACAGATCGGTGCGAAATTCTCCCTGTTTTATCTCCTGCTCCAGATGACAGTGGGTGGCGCTAATCACCCGTACATCGACCGGAATCGGCTGATGTCCACCGACCCGGGTGACCTCTTTTTCTTCCAGCACGCGCAGCAGTCGGGTTTGTAACGGCAGCGGCATTTCGCCTATCTCATCAAGAAACAGCGTTCCGCCGTGGGCGATTTCAAACAGGCCCGCGCGTCCTCCCCGACGGGAGCCGGTAAAGGCGCCATCCTCATAGCCGAACAGCTCCGCCTCCAGTAATGATTCGGTGATTGCCCCGCAGTTGACGGCAACAAACGGCGGCGAAGGTTTACCGCGCCGGTTCTCCTGACGGGTGAAAAACTCACGATGAATTGCCTGCGCCGCCAGCTCTTTGCCCGTGCCGGTTTCGCCCTGAATCAGCACCGGCGCACGCGAACGGGCATAAAGCATAATAGTGTGCCGCACCTGTTCCATCTGTGCCGAGTGACCGCGCATATCCCCCAATGCATAGCGGGTGCGCAGCGTATCGCCGGAAACGTACGGACCGTTTCTGCGCAGCGTCAGACGAGTCATATCGAGCGCATCGACAAAGGCCTGGCGCACGGTGGCCGCCGAATAGATAAAGATGCCGGTCATGCCTGCTTCTTCAGCCAGGTCGGTAATCAACCCCGCGCCGACGACCGCCTGCGTGCCGCTGGCTTTCAGTTCGTTGATTTGCCCACGGGCATCTTCTTCCGTGATATAGCTGCGTTGTTCAAGCTGCAAATTGAAGGTTTTTTGAAAAGCGAGCAGCGCGGGGAGGGTTTCCTGATAGGTAATGACGCCAATCGACGAGGTGAGCTTTCCCGCTTTGGCCAGCGCCTGTAGCACGTCAAACCCGCTGGGTTTAATCAGGATCACCGGAATCGATAAACGGCTTTTCAGATACGCCCCGTTGGAACCCGCGGCAATGATGGCATCACAACGCTCGGTGGCTAACTTCTTGCGGATATACGTCACCGCTTTTTCAAAACCAAGCTGAATAGGGGTGATGGTTGCCAGGTGGTCGAACTCCAGGCTGATGTCGCGAAACAGTTCGAACAGGCGCGTGACCGAAACGGTCCAGATAACCGGTTTGTCGTCGTTCACCCGCGGCGGAAGATGCGTATCAGCCATAACCATCCTAAAAAATAAGGCACCGAGTATTAGGGTTTAGTTGTGTTTCATGAATGTTGCAATGAAACGTGAAGGAACGTTTCATGAAACGATAGCTGACACGCTTTTGTGCAACAAAGATACAAGGATTTAATTTAATATATTGTTTTTAAAGGTAAATATATAAAATAATTAAAAATTAAGGTCTTTGGCATACCCCTTGCTTTAAATAAATCAACGAACGATAACAAGTTGATAACAAAGGACGGGATATGTCTCTACACTCCCCAGGGCAGGCGTTTCGCGCCGCGCTCAGCAAAGAAAACCCATTACAAATCGTTGGCACCATTAACGCCAACCACGCTCTGCTGGCCCAACGCGCCGGATATCAGGCGATTTATCTCTCCGGCGGCGGCGTCGCGGCTGGGTCTCTGGGTCTGCCGGATCTTGGTATTTCTACCCTTGATGATGTGCTAACCGATATTCGCCGTATTACTGATGTTTGCCCGCTGCCATTGCTGGTGGATGCGGATATCGGTTTTGGATCGTCAGCCTTCAACGTGGCGCGGACCGTGAAGTCGATTTCCAAAGCCGGTGCCGCCGCGCTGCATATTGAAGATCAGATCGGCGCCAAACGCTGCGGTCATCGCCCGAACAAGGCGATCGTCTCGAAAGAAGAGATGGTCGACAGGATCCGCGCCGCCGTGGATGCGCGTACCGATCCCAACTTTGTGATCATGGCGCGGACCGATGCCTTGGCGGTGGAAGGGTTAGAGGCCGCCATCGAACGTGCCCAGGCGTACGTCGAAGCAGGCGCGGATATGTTGTTCCCGGAAGCCATTACCGAGCTTGCCATGTACCGTCAGTTTGCCGATGCGGTACAGGTGCCGATCCTCGCCAACATTACCGAATTTGGCGCTACGCCACTGTTCACCACCGATGAACTGCGCAGCGCGAACGTCGCGATGGCGCTGTATCCACTGTCGGCCTTCCGCGCCATGAACCGCGCTGCGGAAAAGGTTTACAACGTGCTGCGCCAGGAAGGAACGCAAAAGAGCGTTATCGACATTATGCAGACGCGCAACGAGCTGTACGAAAGCATCAATTACTACCAGTTCGAAGAGAAACTCGACGCGTTGTATACCAAGAAGTAACCGTCGTAGGCCGGATAAGGCGTAGCTGCCATCCGGCAATAAATTTGTACCCTACATATTATAAAAATGACGAGGACAACATGAGCGACACAACGATCCTGCAAAATAGTACCCATGTCATTAAACCTAAAAAATCGGTTGCGCTGTCAGGCGTCGCCGCCGGAAATACCGCGCTGTGTACCGTAGGCAAAAGCGGTAACGACCTGCACTATCGCGGCTACGATATTCTCGACCTGGCGCAGCAGTGCGAATTTGAAGAAGTCGCGCACCTGCTGATCCACGGGAAATTGCCCACCCGTGATGAGCTCACCGCCTATAAAATCAAATTAAAAGCGCTGCGCGGACTGCCCGCAAACGTGCGTACCGTTCTGGAAGCGCTGCCTGCTGCCTCGCACCCGATGGACGTGATGCGCACCGGCGTCTCCGCGCTGGGCTGTACGTTGCCGGAAAAAGAAGGGCATACCGTCTCCGGCGCACGCGATATTGCCGACAAGCTGCTGGCATCGCTCAGTTCTATTCTCCTGTACTGGTATCACTACAGCCATAACGGCGAGCGTATTCAGCCTGAAACTGACGATGATTCCATTGGCGGCCACTTCCTGCATCTGCTGCATGGCGAAAAGCCGTCGCGAAGCTGGGAAAAAGCGATGCATATTTCGCTGGTGCTGTACGCCGAACACGAATTCAACGCCTCCACCTTCACCAGCCGCGTGATTGCAGGGACCGGATCCGATATGTATTCCGCGATTATTGGCGCGATTGGCGCACTGCGTGGTCCGAAACACGGCGGGGCGAATGAAGTATCGCTGGAGATCCAACAGCGCTACGAAACGCCAGACGAAGCGGAAGCGGATATCCGTAAACGCGTTGAAAACAAAGAAGTGGTGATTGGCTTTGGTCATCCGGTTTACACCATCGCCGACCCGCGCCATCAGGTGATAAAGCGCGTGGCGAAACAGCTTTCTCAGGAAGGCGGTTCGCTGAAAATGTACAACATCGCCGACCGTCTGGAAGACGTGATGTGGGAAACGAAAAAGATGTTCCCCAACCTCGACTGGTTCTCGGCAGTCTCCTACAACATGATGGGCGTCCCGACTGAAATGTTCACACCGCTGTTTGTCATCGCCCGCGTCACCGGCTGGGCGGCGCACATCATTGAACAGCGCCAGGACAACAAAATTATCCGTCCTTCCGCCAATTACACCGGCCCGGAAGATCGTGTCTTTGTCGCGATAGATCAGCGTTGCTAATGCAAAACCTCTAAATATAAAAAACAGGAACCCTTGTTATGTCTGCACATATTTCGAACGTCCGCCCGGAATTTGACCGTGAAATCGTTGATATCGTTGATTACGTCATGAATTACGAGATCACTTCGACGGTAGCGTATGACACCGCGCATTATTGCCTGCTTGATACCTTAGGCTGCGGGCTGGAAGCGCTGGAATATCCGGCCTGTAAAAAACTGCTGGGGCCGGTAGTCCCAGGGACTGTGGTGCCGAACGGCGTGCGCGTTCCGGGCACCCAGTTCCAGCTCGACCCGGTGCAGGCGGCGTTTAACATCGGCGCGATGATCCGCTGGCTGGACTTTAACGACACCTGGCTGGCCGCGGAATGGGGTCATCCTTCCGATAACCTCGGCGGCATTCTGGCCACGGCTGACTGGCTGTCACGCAATGCGGTAGCGGTGGGGAAAGCGCCGTTAACCATGAAAAAAGTGCTCACCGGAATGATTAAAGCCCATGAAATTCAGGGCTGCATCGCGCTGGAAAACTCTTTTAACCGCGTCGGTCTCGATCACGTCCTGCTGGTCAAAGTGGCCTCCACGGCGGTGGTCGCCGAGATGCTTGGCCTGAACCGGGATGAAATCCTCAACGCCGTGTCGCTGGCGTGGGTTGACGGGCAGTCGCTGCGTACCTATCGCCATGCGCCAAATACCGGCACGCGTAAATCCTGGGCGGCTGGCGATGCAACTTCGCGCGCGGTACGTCTGGCACTGATGGCGAAAACCGGTGAGATGGGGTATCCGTCTGCGCTGACGGCGAAAACCTGGGGCTTTTATGACGTCTCTTTCAAAGGCGAATCGTTCCGCTTCCAGCGCCCGTACGGCTCTTATGTGATGGAAAACGTGCTGTTTAAAATCTCCTTCCCGGCCGAGTTCCACTCGCAGACTGCGGTAGAGGCGGCGATGACGCTGTACGAGCAGCTACAGGCTGCAGGGAAAACGGCGGCGGATATCGAAAAAGTGACCATTCGTACGCACGAAGCCTGTATCCGCATCATCGATAAAAAAGGCCCGCTGAATAACCCGGCGGATCGCGATCACTGCATCCAGTATATGGTCGCCATTCCGCTGCTGTTCGGGCGTTTAACCGCGGCAGATTATGAAGACGGCGTGGCGCAGGACAAACGCATTGATGCCCTGCGCGAGAAGATCAACTGCTTTGAAGATCCGGCCTTTACAGCCGATTACCACGATCCTGAAAAACGCGCCATCGCGAATGCCATCACCCTGGAATTCACCGACGGCTCACGTTTTGAAGAAGTGGTGGTGGAGTACCCAATCGGCCATGCGCGCCGTCGTAACGACGGGATGCCGAAGCTGGTCGAGAAGTTCAAAATCAACCTGGCGCGTCAGTTCCCGACCCGTCAGCAGCAGCGCATTCTGGATGTCTCCCTGGACAGAACTCGCCTGGAGCAGATGCCGGTCAATGAGTATATGGATTTGTTTGTTATCTGAAACCCGACTCATCAGGCGTAAGTTCAACAGGAGAGCATTATGTCTTATAGCGAGTTTTATCAACGTTCTATTACGCAGCCGGAGTCGTTCTGGGCCGAGCAGGCCCAGCGTATTGACTGGCAGCAGCCGTATACGCAGGTACTGGACCACAGCAATCCGCCGTTTGCCCGCTGGTTTTGCGGCGGGACGACCAATCTGTGCCATAACGCCATCGACCGCTGGCTGGAGAAACAGCCCGAGGCGCTGGCGCTGATTGCTGTGTCATCAGAAACCGAAGAAGAACGCACGTTTACCTTTCGTCAGTTGTATGACGAAGTGAATGTTGTGGCAGCGATGCTGTTGTCGCTCGGCGTACAGCGCGGGGATCGGGTACTGGTTTATATGCCGATGATCGCCGAAGCGCACATTACGCTGCTGGCCTGCGCGCGCATTGGGGCGATCCATTCGGTGGTGTTCGGTGGTTTTGCTTCGCACAGCGTGGCGGCGCGCATCGACGACGCCCGACCAGTGGTTATCGTTTCGGCGGATGCCGGGGCGCGCGGCGGCAAGATCCTGCCCTATAAAAAGCTACTCGATGATGCGATCGATCAGGCTCAGCATCAGCCGCGTCATGTGGTGCTGGTCGACCGCGGTCTGGCGAAAATGGCGCGGGTGGAGGGGCGTGACCTCGACTTTGCCGCGCTACGCCAACAGCATCTCGGCGCACGGGTGCCGGTTGTCTGGCTGGAGTCGAACGAAACGTCCTGCATTCTCTACACCTCCGGGACAACCGGTAAACCGAAAGGCGTCCAGCGCGACGTTGGTGGTTACGCGGTCGCGCTGGCGACCTCGATGGACACCATTTTCGGCGGCAAAGCGGGCGGCGTGTTCTTCTGCGCGTCGGATATCGGCTGGGTGGTTGGGCATTCCTATATCGTGTATGCCCCGCTGCTGGCGGGGATGGCGACGGTGGTTTACGAAGGGCTGCCAACGTATCCGGACTGCGGCGTATGGTGGAAAATTGTTGAGAAGTATCAGGTCAGCCGGATGTTCTCGGCCCCGACCGCCATCCGCGTGCTGAAAAAATTCCCAACCGCGCAAATCCACAATCACGATCTCTCCTCGCTGGAGGTGCTGTATCTGGCGGGTGAGCCGCTGGACGAACCGACCGCCAGTTGGGTAACGGAAACGCTGGGCGTCCCGGTTATCGACAACTATTGGCAGACTGAATCCGGCTGGCCGATTATGGCTATCGCCCGCGGGCTGGACGACCGACCGTCGCGGCTGGGCAGTCCTGGCGTGCCGATGTACGGCTATAACGTGCAGTTGCTCAATGAGGTGACCGGTGAACCTTGTGCGGCGAACGAGAAGGGGATGCTGGTGATTGAAGGGCCGCTGCCGCCGGGCTGTATTCAGACTATCTGGGGGGATGACGCGCGGTTTGTGAATACCTACTGGTCGCTGTTTTCCCGCCAGGTGTACGCCACCTTTGACTGGGGCATTCGCGATTCCGATGGCTATTACTTCATTCTTGGCCGTACGGATGACGTGATCAACGTGGCCGGACACCGGCTGGGGACGCGCGAGATAGAGGAGAGTATTTCCAGCTATCCAAACGTCGCCGAAGTGGCGGTGGTCGGTGTGAAGGATGCGCTGAAAGGTCAGGTGGCGGTCGCGTTTGTTATTCCAAAACAGAGCGACAGTCTGGAAGACAGCGACATTGCCCATTCGGAAGAGAAGGCGATTATGGCGCTGGTGGACAGTCAAATTGGTAATTTTGGTCGTCCGGCGCACGTCTGGTTTGTGTCGCAGCTGCCGAAAACACGCTCCGGCAAAATGCTCAGACGGACGATTCAGGCGATCTGCGAAGGCCGCGATCCTGGCGATCTGACGACCATTGACGATCCCGCATCGTTGCAGCAAATCCGTCAGGCGATCGAGGAGTAACGTCGTGTGATGCCCGGTGGCGCAATGCTTACCGGGCCTACGTTCTAATCAACTTTCTTATACGGCCCGTGATAGTAATCAAACGGCGCATAAACCGTATCGGCCACGAACGATAACGGCACATCAACAAATAACAGCGCTAAATCGAAATAGTTATAATCGTAAGCGCCCGGGTTTTTTAGTTTATCAATATCATGGCGCATTCCCACGTAATACGTATCTGAATCCTCGCCTTCCGTGCGCGCATCAATGCTGCCACATCCTGTAAGTAATACGCTGATAAAGAGCGTTGTTACCGCAACCGTCTTTTTGCTCATGCTATGACCTGGCTTCTCGCCCCGTTTTACCATAACGATAAAAAAGCGGCGTGTTGTCCTCGGAACTTAAACCACCAGGTCAGGACTCATCGTGTGAGGATGGCACATCGAAGGCCGGATAAACCACGTGAGTGGTGTATCCGGCAAAGAGGCTTTTACAGCGTGACGCTTTCGCGACGACGCAGCAGAGAAAACGGCCCCGGTCCACTTAGGGTAAATACGGAAATCAACGTGAAGCTCAGCGCAATTATCCCAAGCACCAGATACGCCCCCTGGAAACCAATACTCTCATACATTTTTCCGGCCAGAACTGACATGAAAATCATTGCTAACTGTTTGAAGAAACAGAAGCACACCAGGTAAATTGTGGCCGAGAAGCGCACTTCAAACTGACTGGTGATGTATTTGAAGCAACCGACGATCAGGAACGGTATTTCAAACATATGCAGCGTTTTGAGAATGACGACCTCCAGCGCAGAGGTGGCGAAGGAGGAGCCGATGATCCGCACCGACATTATCGTACCGGCCAGCAGTAAGGCGTTCTTTCCGCCAATGCGGTTCACAATCAGCGGCGCAAAGAACATGATAGAGGCATTAAGTAATTCCCCCATGGTCGTGACGTAGCCAAACACACGGGTACCCTGTTCGCCGGTGGCAAAGAACGAGGTAAAGAAGTTGGCGAACTGCTGGTCAAACACATCATACGTACAGGAAACGCCGACCACGTACAGGGAGAGGAACCAGAGTTTCGGTTGTTTAAATAACTCCAGCGCTAGCTTCAGACTGAATGCTGAGTTGTTGGCGCCTACCGCATCCGCAACTTTTGCAGAAGAGGGGACATCTGTTTTTGAAAAGAGCAGCAGCAATGCCAGAATGACCGCACAGCCGGAACCTAACCAGAAGACAAACTGGTTATTGATGGTGAACATAATCCCGGCAATTGAGGCGCACAGCGCCCAGCCCACGCAGCCAAACATGCGCGCGCGACCAAATTCAAAATTGCTTCGGCGGCTGGCTTTTTCAATATAGGCTTCAATCGCCGGGGCGCCGGCATTGTAGATAAAGCCAAGGTAAATCCCGCCGACAATCGAACCCAGTAAAATATTAACCTGTAATAACGGGCCAAAGACGTAAATAAAGAACGGGGCAAACATTACCAGCATTCCGGTAATTACCCACAGCAGGTGTTTACGCAGGCCAAGCTTATCGGAAAGCAGTCCGAAAACAGGCTGGAATAATAACGAAAATAGTGAAATACAGGCGAAAATGATCCCGGTGTCACCTTTACTGATATGGTTTACATCGTGTAACCAGATAGGGAAGAAGGGGAAATAGGCACCCATAATGAAAAAGTAAAAGAAAAAGAAGAAGCCGAACATCCAAAAGTTAGTGTTTTTCAAATAATACATAATGGACTTCCTTACGATGAATGCGGGCAGGGGGGAACCTGCCCGATTATTATTATTTTTGACCCCAGACCAGCTGGTAGTGGTAGCGTCCGGCACTCAGCAGGAACTCTGGTGAAACGGAAGGACTCCAGGAGTCGTCACCGCCCACGCCCATATGGAAGCCATCAATATTGACCCAGGTACCAGCCTCCGGTTGCAGCAGATGGCGGTGGCTGGTTTCCATCAGTTGCTTCTGGCTAAAGCGGCTGATGTTGAACAGGAAGTCCCCTCGCCATTGATGCGCGCCGTAGCGTAGCTCACGCGTGTTGCAGCGTAGACCGTTTTCGCCAGGGAAAACATACGGGGTGTACATCTCATCAAGCGACAAATCCCAACGATCAAAACAGGCGGCGCTCAGGCGATCCGGGTAGTTCTCATGTGGGCCGAGACCTAACCAGTTCACGCGCTCAGCGACCTGCGCCAGCTGGCAGCTCAGGCCGATGCGGGCCGGATGTGGCGTGCCGCTGGCGACGTCGACATCCACCGTTATCTGCATCTCACCATTGCCGTCAATGCGATAGCTTTTTCGGCTGACGAACAGCGTTTCGCCCTGATACTGCCACGCATGTTCGGTGGCGATCAGTACCGCATTGCTCAGCGTGTCGGCAGCACAGTGCAGTAACGTTGCTTCGACCAGATAATGACCGGCGGCTTTCCAGCGTTCGACCCAGGCGTTAGGGTCGATGCGGGTTGACTCGCTCACGCCGATGTCGTTGTCCAGCGGCGCGCGGGTGAACTGGTCAGTAAGCGGGGTTAACAGCTGGGCTGCGTCGCCAATCCAGTACTGTGTCAGCAGGCCAGACTGACGGTCGAATTGCCAGTGCTTGTCGTTGCTCTCAACAGTAAAGGTGTTTTCGCTCACGTTCAGCTGTGGTGCGGTACGGGCAGTTGGCCGTGGCGCCAGGCTGAGTTTCTCTTCCAGCTTCCATTGCTGCCAGGCGCTAATGTGCCCGGCGTCTGACCATGCGGTGGCCTGAGGTTGCTCTACGCGTACCGTTAGCCATAGCTGGCCGGCGGTTTCCGGCATCGGGACATCTGGTAAGGTAATCACCTGGCGACTCTGTGGGGCGATATCCAACACGATTTCTCCGGCGGCCAGCGGGTTGCCATCCTGGGCAATCGACCAGTGCAGAACCTCGTTATCGCTGTGGCGGAACAGATATTCGCTGGTTACTTCAATCTGGCGTTTGGGTCCCGGCAGCAGCGTAAACTGGAAAAACTGCTGCACATGTTTGGCCTCGTATAATGCCGGATGCGGGGTGCGATCGGCGAACACCAGGCCGTTCATGCAAAACTGACGATCGTTAGGCGTGTCGCCAAAATCACCACCGTAGGCAGACCATGCCTTGCCGTTCTCATCATATTTAATCAGCGACTGATCTACCCAGTCCCAGACAAACCCGCCCTGTAGGCGCGGAAATTGACGGAACGCTTGCCAGTATTTGGCGAAGCCGCCAAAACTGTTGCCCATGGCGTGGGCGTATTCGCAGAGGATGAGCGGACGCTGCTCGCCGGGCATCGACAGCCACTTTTTAATCGACCATTTGGGTACCGCGGGGAAGGGCTGATCCTGATCGACGCGGGCGTACATTGGGCAAATAATGTCGGTCGCCGTGGTATTTGCGCCGCCGCCTTCATACTGTACCGGGCGGGACGGATCTTCTGATTTTATCCAGCGGTAGAGCGCGTCATGGTTGGCGCCATGCCCGGATTCATTGCCCAGTGACCAGATGATGATGCTCGGATGGTTGCGATCGCGTTGCACCATGCGCGTGACGCGCTGGCTCATGGCTGGCAGCCATGCGGGATCGTCGGTGAGGCGATTCATCGGCACCATGCCGTGGGTTTCAATGTTGGCTTCGTCGACCACATACAGGCCGTAGCGATCGCACAGGGTGTACCACAATGGATGGTTCGGGTAATGGGAGCAGCGCACGGCGTTAAAGTTATTCTGCTTCATCAGCAGAATATCCTGCACCATCGTCGCCTCGTCCATCACCTGACCGTTGACCGGATGGTGCTCATGACGGTTGGTGCCGCGAATCAACAGCGGCTTACCGTTGAGTAACAGCAGGCCGTTTTCAATACGAACCTGACGAAAGCCGACATCACAGGCTTCCGCTTCAATCAGCACTCCGTCAGCGGTATATAACTGGACCACAGCGCGGTACAGATTAGGCGTTTCGGCACTCCACAGCGCCGGGTTTTCGACGTTCAGACGCAGGGTAACCCGATCATGATAAGCGCCGCGTTCATCAATAATTTCGCTGCCGAGCGGGGAAGTCGTTTCGTGAGTGAGCGTTTCACCGTCCCACAATTGCAGAGTGACGCGTAAATCTTCGCACTCGTTGCCCGCCACACTGATTTCTGTTTCCAGCGTGGCGCGGCTGAAATCGTCGTTAAAACGGGTGTTAATGCGCAGGTCGCGGATTTGCGTAGCGGGCTTATGCAGCAAAGATACATCGCGAAAGATCCCGCTCATGCGCCACATGTCCTGGTCTTCCAGATAACTGCCGTCGCTCCAGCGCAGCACCATCACAGCCAGGCGGTTTTCGCCGTGCAGCAGATAATCGCTAAGATCGAATTCAGACGGCAGGCGGCTGTCCTGACCGTAGCCAACCCAGCGACCATTGCACCACAAATGAAACGCGGAATTCACCCCGTCAAAAATAATGCGCGTCTGACCTTCATCTAACCACGCGTCTTCGATACTGAATGTGAGCGAGTAACATCCTGTCGGATTCTGCGCTGGAACGTACGGGGGGTTAACCGGGATCGGGTAGGTGACGTTGGTATAAATTGGCGCGTCGTAACCGTCCATCTGCCAGTTAGAGGGGACGTTGATAGTATCAACCTGTGGCAGATCGCTCGTCAGCCAGCTTTCCGGCACGGCCTCAGGCGCGGAAAACCAGGCGAACTGCCACTTGCCATTCAGCGAGCGTAACTGAGTTGATCGCTGATTGGTGCGCGCATCATCCGCTGAGCGCCAGCTACAGAACGGCGGGTGCGCCTCCAGGCGGTTGAGCTGCGTGACGCCGGGATTTTCCCAGTCACGGCGGGCCAGTACAGCGGAGAGTGAATCTGTGTTCAGGTTCATAACGGTATCCTGTTTGAATTTGTTATTCGCTCACAATTTCAATCAAAATACGAATAAGCGATCCCCACTGTAAAGGATGGGGCGCTCAATGAGTGAACTGACTCACACAATTGTTATGCGTTCACAATTTGGGTGTGAGCTGCGAAACTTGCCGCGCTAGCTGGATCAGTGAGTCGGCCAGCACCTGGGGTGAGAGGGTTTGCGTATCGGGAGGCAGAACCGTATTGCGCTTAACCAGGGTTACGGGCAGCAGTTGGTTGCCCACGCTTGAGGTCCCACGGGGAAGTTGCAGCAGTCTGTCGACGCTGGTTTCACCCAGTAACGGAAAATCCTGCCTGATGGTGGTCAGTGGTGGGATGTAGCAGGCGCTGTCTTCGGTGTCATCGTAGCCGATCACCGAGATATCAACCGCCACCCGCAGACCGAACTCGCTGATTGCCCGCATCGCGCCCAGCGCCATTTGATCGTTAGCGACCAGCATGGCAGTGGGGAGATTACCACCATTAAGCATATGCAGCGTTTGCTGAAAACCTGACATCGCGCTCCAGTCGCCTTCCAGCTCCGCGGTGGGTTGCAGCTGGTAGTGCGCCAGATATTTATGCCACCCCGCATGGCGAAGCCTTGCCGAAACCGAAGTGTGTGGCCCGCTCAGCAGGGCGATACGCTGATGCCCATGCTGCACCAGATGTTCAACGCCGAGACGTGCGCCGTCGTCATGGGAGAAAATCACGCTGTTAATTGGCGTTTGATCTGAGACATCGAGAAACAGTACCGGCACCGTACCGCAGGCGGCAGCCACGGCAATGGCGTCTTCTTCATCCAGCGGGTAGTTGATGATAAGCCCGGTTACGCGTTGAGAAAGCAGGTTGTGGACTGCGGCTTTACATGCCTCAACGCCGCTACGTTCGACCATGGCGATCACCACGCTGGCCCCGGACTGGTCGGCGCGGGATTTTATGGCGGCAACGATTTGCGAGGGGGCGTGCAGGGCAAGGTTCGCCGTCACGACGCCAATCAGCGGCGTCTGTTTGCCCGCCAGCTGCTGTGCGACACGGTTGGGGATGTAATTGAGCTCCGCCATCGCGGCCTCAACTTTCTGTCGGGTTTTTGCGGAAACGTGGCTGGCCTGATTCACGACGCGCGAGACGGTCTGGTAAGAGACTCCTGCATGGTCTGCCACATCGTATAGCGTTACCGGTTTCACGTTTATCACCCCTGTCATGACGTTATCTGCGCGCTATGATGCCACAGCGGGACGGTTTTGGGGTATTTGCGCATTGGTTCTGCGAGGCGCATTCCAGGGTTGCGGATCGTGTGCTGGAGGATTTATCGTCGTGATGCTTAACAGCATAAAAAAGTGAGGACATCGTGAGCGACTCTGCGGCAAACAACATTCTGTCCATCTACCAACGTCATGCGGAGGCCTTTGCCAGCCAGCGTTCACGCGCACTGTTCGAGAAAAGCTGGCTGGATAAGTTCATCACCGTGATGGGCGGGCAGGGCAGCATTGTGGATATTGGCTGCGGCAACGGTCAGCCGATTGCTGGTTATTTTATTCAGCAAGGCTTTCAGCTTACGGGAATTGATGGTTCTGCGGCGATGCTGGCGCGGGCCCGGCACTCTTTTCCCGCACAGCGCTGGCTGGAGCAGGATATGCGCGAGCTGGGACTTAACGAGACTTTCGATGGTCTGATCGCCTGGGACAGCTTTTTCCATTTAACTCAGCAGGATCAGCAAAAGATGTTCCCGATTTTTGACCGACTCAGCCGTCCCGGCAGCGCGCTGATGTTTACCAGCGGGACGGAAAACGGTATCGCGATGGGGCAATTTGAGGGCGAACCGCTGTTTCACGCCAGCCTCGCGCCGGATGAATACCGCGCATTGCTGTCAGCGCACGGTTTTGTGGTGGTAGAGATGGTGATGGAAGATCCGCACTGCGCCGGGCATACCATCTGGCTGGCGCAAAAACGTGGCTAAACTCTCAACGTTAAGCGTTCCCTTCTCTTCCTTCCCTTCTGCTTTGGTGAGCCCTATTAAAACAAAAGGCATAATTGTCAAATGAGTGAGTTGGTTGCTAAAAAATACTGATATGGGCTGTATTCGTCGGAACGAAATTTACACAGGGTATAAATCGACAAGAATAAACCCAGGGTTGCAATAAAACCATTGAGCATTGCCAGAATAAGGAAGAAAAGAACGATCGCGGAAGGTTTAATTATGCTGGTATTCATTTCTAATTATTCCATGTTTTTTAACGCTATTACTTTACGACAATTAAGTTAAGCGATAATAGTACAATTTCCAGGTATTGCGGATTCCGCTTATTTAGTGCCGGGGAGGTGTGTCTGTTAGCACGATGCGAGTGGCGTCATCGTAGCGTATTGTCCAGAGCGTTAATGTGGGTAAATGGGCGATTTGCGATGGGATTAGGTCAACAGAGTAAGAATAATTTAACTTAAGAGCATAAGAAATCCTAAAATGCAATTGGAATGAAGTGAAATAGCACTTAATGTCTTTACTTTTGTTTACATTTTGTGCTTTTTTACAAGGATCGGCTGTGCTTTACAGTCAAGTTCGCTTTCGTACTTTTATGGGGGGTGGGGTGAAGTTCAGGGATGAAAGAAAGTTGGCAATATTAATTGGGATGTTAATTTTGCCGTTCACAACTGTTTCTGCGACGCCACTCTCTCCTGCGGATCGGAATACCATTCAGCAGCAACAGCAGCAGCGACTTAATGAAAACCAGCGCCAGCGTGAAGAGCTGGAGCGTAGCGTTACGCTACCCGAAACCGTAACGCCGAAAACGCCAGCCCAGACTGAAGGGCCGTGTTTTATGATTTCGCGTATTGATATTGACGGCGCAACGAAGTTGTCCGCCGCTGCCTCGGCAAAGCTTACCGCGCCATGGGTGAATCAATGCCTGAATATTCCCCGCCTTACGGAACTGACAAATGCAATTTCCGACTGGTATATCAGTCGAGGCTACATCACCAGTCGTGCTTTTTTAACCGAACAGGATCTCTCATCCGGGGTGCTGCACATTGCGGTGCTTGAGGGTAAATTGCAGCAAATACGTCTGGAAGGCGTCCCATCGCGCACTCTGCTGATGACCTTTCCCGGAATGGAAGGAAAAATTCTCAATCTGCGTGACATTGAACAGGGGATGGAGCAGTTGAACCGGGTTCGCCAGACGCCGGTGGAAATTGAAATTTTGCCGGGCAGTCAGCAGGGGTTCTCAATAGTTAACCTCACCGCCACGCCTGAATTTCCACTCAATGGCTCAGTTAGTTTTGATAACAGTGGACAAAAGAGCACCGGAACCGGACAGCTCAGTGGTGCGCTATTTTTCAATAATATGCTCGGCCTGGCGGATAAATGGTTTATTAGCGGCGGACGCAGTAGCGATTTTTCCAGCAGCAAAGATGCGCAGAACTTTGCGGCCGGCGTGAGTATTCCTTACGGCTACGGACTGCTTGATTACAACTACAGCTGGAGTAACTACCTCAGCACGATTGATAACAATGGTTATGCCTGGCGTTCCACCGGAGATAGCGAAACCCATCGTCTGAACGGATCCTGGGTTTTGTTTCGCAATGGTGATGTCAAAACCGCTGCATCGCTGGGTTTGACGCATCGAATTAACCGTAACAAATTGAATGATATCCTGCTGGAAACCAGTAGTCGCAAGCTTTCCAGCGTTTCGCTGGGCATCAACCATACGCAAAAAATTGCTTCCGGCGTTGCGACGTTTAACCCTTCATTCACCCAGGGCGTGCCATGGTTTGGCGCAGAGGATGACAACGATAAACAGGGTGATGTGCCAAGGGCGGAGTTTCGCAAATGGAGCGTCAGCGGTAGTTTCCAGCGCCCGTTGGCAGAGAAACTGTGGTGGCTAAGCAGCGTGTATTTTCAATGGTCTCCAGACCGACTCTATGGAAGTGAACGCCTGACGCTGGGCGGAGAAACCTCCGTTCGCGGTTTTAAAGAACAGTACATTTCTGGAGATAACGGCGGCTACTGGCGCAATGAAGTGAATTATTCGCTATTTACGCTGCCGGTGCTGGGACAGATTGGCGCGATAGCGGCATTCGACGGCGGCTGGCTGAAACAGGATAACGTTGATAGCTATGCCTCCGGCACGTTGTGGGGGGCTGCGCTGGGATTAACCAGTTCAGGGCGCTGGTTTTCCAGTCAGTTTACCGTAGGAACGCCAGTTAACTATCCGGACTGGCTGGCGCCGGATCATCTCAATGTGTATTACCGCGTTGCGGTGGCATTTTAAGGAATAAGGGTGATGAAAAAGGATCAGGTTCGTTTTTCCCAGCGTTTGCTAAGTGGCATGTTGAGTTTCCTGTTGGCTACCCAACCACTGCTCCCAGCGATGGCCGCCGCCATCACGCCTGAAGGCAATACGCAGATGGATAAAGCCGCCAATGGTGTTCCGGTGGTGAATATTGCCACGCCGAACCAGTCCGGGATTTCACACAATAAATATAACGACTACAACGTGGGAAAAGAGGGGCTGATCCTCAACAACGCGACCGGGCAATTTACCCAGACCCAGCTCGGCGGCATCATCCAGAATAACCCGAACCTGCAACCGGGAAAGGAAGCTTCAGGGATCATCAACGAAGTTACCGGCGCTAACCGTTCGCAGCTTCAGGGCTATACCGAAGTCGCGGGGAAAGCTGCCAACGTCATGGTTGCCAACCCCTATGGCATTACCTGTAATGGTTGTGGATTTATCAACACGCCTAACGCCACGCTGACCACCGGTAAACCCGTGTTGGATGCCAACGGCAACCTACAGTCGCTGGATGTAAGCAAGGGCAGCATTACCATAGAAGGTAAGGGGCTGGATGGTAGTCAGAGCGATGCGGTGTCGATTATTGCCCGTGCCACGGAAATTAATGCTGCGCTGCACGCCAAGGATCTGACGGTTATCGCCGGCGCGAATCGCGTGGCGGCGAATGGCCAGGTGAGCCCGCTGAATGGCGAAGGGGAAGCACCGAAAATTGCGGTAGACACCGGTGCGTTAGGCGGCATGTATGCTAATCGAATTCATCTGGTCTCCAGCGAGAAAGGGCTGGGGGTCAACCTCGGGAATCTGAATGCCCGTCAGGGTGATATCACCCTCAATGCTAACGGGAAATTAACGATCGGCAACAGTCTGGCAAATGGTGGTCTATCCGCCAGTGGCGAAGGCGTCACGTTGACCGGCAGTCATAAGACCGGAAGCGGGATGGTCATCAACAGCACCGGGGCGTTAGCGTTACAGAATGCAAATCTCTCCAGCGGCGCAGGCGTGCAACTGGGCAGCGATGGCAAGGTGACGATCGAGGGGGGCGGGGTTGCTGCAGCTGGCGAGTTGCAGGTGGCTGCTAAACAGGATGTAGCCATTGCGGCAACCACTTTGGTTAGCCAGAAAAACACCTCACTGCGCAGTGACGGTTCGCTGAAAATCACCGACGGCAGCCTGACCAGTAAAGAAAAAATGCATGTTACGGGTACTAATGGGCTGGCGCTGACCCGTTCCACACTGGGGAGTGATACTGATGTCAGCCTTAACAGTCAAGGCGAACTGTCGGCGCAGGGGGGATTGCTCTCAGCAGGTAACGGATTAACGCTGAAGGCACAGCGCATAGCTCTGAATAACGCCAGTCGTGCCGATGCGAAGGGCGCATTAAGCCTGACCGGTAGCGACATGAACAACCAGGGACAGGTCAATGCGGGAGGCGCGTTGTCCCTTTCTGGTGGGCACCTCGTTAATGGTGGTCAACTGGCTGCAAATGGCAGTCTTGATGTTTCTGTCAGCAGCCTTAACAACGCAGGTCTGATGCAGGGTAACAGCGTATCGGTCAACAGCGGGGCGCTGGATAATATGGGTACGCTGGCGAGCGGCGGCCAGCTTTCAGTACAAACGGTAGCGCTGAACCAGCAGGGGATCCTGAGCGCGAAAAACGATGCGGATATCCGGGCTGATGCCACGCTAAGTAATGGTGGAAAGTTGCTCTCTGATGGCACATTAACGGTGCAGGCCGCGACAGTTGAACAACATGGCGTCCTCTCTGGCAACCAGGGAGTAACGGTCAATGCTGAAAACCTCACCGCCGCGAAAGATTCGCTGATCGCCGGGCAACAGGACATACAGTTAAACGTTACGCAAAACCTTAACCTGAACGGTCAGGTTAATGCCGCTGGTGCGCTTAATGTCGGCGCAAAGCAGTTGACTACTGGCAAAGACGGTCATTTGCAGAGCGGTCTGGACCTTGCGATTACGGGCAACAACGTGACGCTGAACGGCGTACAGGCGGCAAAAGGTTCGTTGGATGTGACGGCTGACAGGCTCAGTCATGGCGGGAAATCCACTGGGGAACGCGTCGGTTTCAGCGCGCAGCAGTCAGTTGATAACCATGGAGAGCTGCTGGCCGATACTCTGGCGCTCAGTGGGACAACGCTGACCCATAGCGGTAGCGCCAGCGCCGAACGCATCTCGATTATTGCATCTGATGGACTCGCCAGCAGCGGCTCTCTGATCGCCGACACGTTAACTCTCCAGAGTCAGCATGTCGTGAACAGCGGTCTGATGCAGGGCAACACCGCGCTGAACCTGTATACCGACAGACTGGAAAACCTCAGCGGCGGCTCACTCTACAGCAAAGCATCTCTAGCGCTGGATATACCGTATCTGGCTAACCATGGGTTGATTACAACCGACGGTTCATTGCACCTCAACGGTCGCCAGTTGGTTAACGGCGGAGAAATTAACGGCGTTAATCTGCAAAGTGAATATGCGACGATAAAAAACGAAGCCGCGGGACGCCTGCTGGCTGACACGTCATTATCTGTTCACGGACAGCAGACAGATAACCTCGGACTCATGGCCGCCGATACGCTCGCACTGAACAGTCAGGACGTGAATAACGAAGGTAATGTGTTGTCGGTGGGTGAATTAAGTCTTAAGAATCAGACTCTCCACAACACTGGCTTGCTGCAGGGCGGTACGCTGAATCTGGAAGCAAATACGTGGCAAAATAGCGGTAATGCGTTGGGAGAAACGGGGGTAACGGCAACAGTACACGACGCGTTCACTAACCAGGGAAAAGTACTCAGTCAACAAGGTATGACCGTGCATGCCGCCAGCGTGAATAACAGCGGAATGCTGGCAGCGAAGGTGCTGGCATTATACGGCGATCTCAGCAACAGTGGGATCCTGCAGGGGAATCAGGCGCTCGCCTGGGATGGGAATCGCTTTACAAACCTTGCTGGTGGCAGGTGACCAGCGGTGAAGATCTACAGCTCAGCGGAAAGCGTTTTGAAAATGATGGCCAACTAGAGGGCCGTACCGCGGCGATTAGACTGGATAACCTGCGCAATAGCGGCAGCGTTCAGGCACTGGACAGTCTGAAGATTAAGGCTAACGGGCGACTGGATAATCAGGGATCGCTGCGCAGTCTCAACCTGTTTGAGTTGGCTGCGGCACAGTTGTTTAACGACGAAATGATTGCTGCAAAATCCCTGAGCATTTCCGCACCGGAGCTGGTGAATAACGGCATTGTGCAGGGTAATTCGGCGCTACAACTCACCACCCGCAATATGTTCAATGGTCAGCAGGGACAACTGGTTAGCGGCGCGGGGTTGGATTTAGGCCTAGACACGCTGGAAAACCACGGTCTGCTGCTGACAAATACCGACTTCACACTGCGCGGCAGCAAATTAATTAACGCAGGTGATATTCAGGCCGATTCCCTGAACCTGACGCTGGCGAACTCGGTTGAAAACCAGGGGAGTATGGTGGCGAAACAGGGGGCGTCGATGAATACTGCATCCCTGGATAACCGCGGTACGCTGGCGGCGAAAAGTGTCACTCTGGATGGAAAATCAATCCGTAACAGCGGTCTGGTACAGAGCAACGACAATACCTCGGTTTCTGCGAATACCTTCATCACGGATACCGCAGGTAAATGGCTGGCCGGTAATGCGCTGCTGGTGCATTCCGGTGCGATGGAAAACGCCGGCGTACTGCAAGGCGATACCCTGACATTCACTGCCGACTCGCTGAATAACAGCGGCGTGTTTAACGGTTTGCATGGCCTGGAAGGCAAGCTGTCCGGGCGACTTACCAACCCCGGACACATTCAAAGTGGCGGCGCACTGACGCTTACGGCTGATGATATCAACAGCGCCGGGCGTATTACCGGTGACAGGCTGACACTTGCAGCCTCGACGTTAAACAATACAGGCCTGTGGCAGGGGACGAATGGGCTTACGCTGGCTGGCGATGTGCTCACGACGGGCATTACGTCCCGTACGCTGAGCGGCGGCGCGTTGAGCGTCAATGCCGGCACTATCACGACGCAGGGAACGCTGCAGGGGCAGCAACTTACGCTGACCGCAGATGACTGGCTGCACAAAGGATCGCTGATAAGCCTGGGTAATCTGACGGCTGATGTAAACAACGGCCTTACTACATCAGGCGAAGTGATGAGTCATGGCGGAATGTCACTGACCGCGCAGCAGCTTGATAACAGCGGCAAGCTGCTCAGCGAAAGCGACGTAACGCTAGACGGCGTGCAGCTTAATAACAGTGGCACGGTACAGGGAAATACCCTGACCCTGCAGCAAAACCGGATCCACAATCAGGGTACGCTGACCGGTCTGCAAAGCCTGACGCTAGAGGCGCGTCAGCGTCTGATGGCGCGCATGGCGATGGCTTCACCGCAACAGGAATTGATTAACGCAGCAGGTGGTTCACTGCTGACGCAGGGGACGCTGAAACTCTCTTCTGGTGAGGTGACGAATAACGGCGTGTGGCAAGGGCAGTCTGTTCTGCTCAATGCGCAAACGCTGACAAACAACGGGGCAATACAAAGCGCCGACGCTCTGCAGCTTACGCTCGCAAATAACCTGACGTCTGCGGCGGGCAGCAAAATTACTGCCCTTGGTAACGCGACTCTACAGGCGCTTTCTCTGGCTAACGCCGGGCAATGGACGGCGAAAAATCTTACGCTGAAGGGGACAACCCTTGATAACAGTGCGGCGATTAGCGGCGTAAATGCGTTTACGCTTGCCATGAACGGCGCGGTCAGGCAGCAGAAAGCGGGCAGTATGCTGAGCGGGGGCGCGTTGGATCTGACTGCGGCGTCAGTCACCAATGAGGGCAAAATTCAGGGGGCGACGCTGGGCATGACGACCGGCGCATTGACCAACAGCGGACGACTGCAAGGGGATAATGGCGCAACGCTGTCGCTGAGCGGTGATTTGATAAACCAGGCTTCCGGGGAGATTGTCAGCCGCCAGGGGCTGACGCTTTCTACGCCAGTGCTGTCCAACTACGGTTTAATGCAGGGCGGTGGAGAGACCCATCTTAACGCCACAACTCGCGCACTCAATGACGGCAAACTGCTTTCTGGCGCGGGAATGAAGCTGACCACGCCGCAGTATTCCGGCGCAGGCTGGTTACAGGCGGCAAACCTCATTCTGAATGCAGCAACGGCCACCAATAGCGGGAACTGGCTGGCTGACAGCGCCACGCTTGCAGGGACCAGTTTTACCAACCTGGGAACCGCGCAGGCCGGTCAACTGGCGGTGAAATACACGCAACTGACAAATAACGGTACGCTGTTGGGCACCTCGCAACTGAGTGTTAATGCCAGCCAGATTAATCAGAATGCGGCAGGGAAACTGTTCAGCGGCGGCGATCTGTCCGTTGAGAGTCACGGGCTGGGTACGTTGGGGCAGGTGGTTGCGTTGGGTAATCTGACGCTGAAACTGGTGAATGACTTTACTGTGCAAAGCGCTTTTGCCGCGGGTAAAACGCTGACCATTACCAGCGATGGCGCTATCGACAACCGTAGCGTGCTTCAGGGGCAATCGCTCAACCTGACGGCGGGCGGACAGCTCAGCAATAATGGACAAATCACCACTGGCAACGGCGCCAGTTATCTCAGCGGCGACAGCGTAGCGCTCAATACCGCCGGAACGTTACAGGGCGGCGGTGATATTACGCTGGCCAGTCGCGGTAATATTTCAGTCTCTGGTTTCACCGGAACGCGTGGCTCTCTGACGCTCAATGCACCGGGTGCCATCGTCAATACGGCGCTGTTGTACGCGGCAAATAATCTGGCGCTATATGCTAACACCATTACCAACCAGCGCGGCGATATCCTCGCGGGAAACAATCTGTGGATACAGCGAGATGCGGCGGGAAATGCCAACAGCGAAGTGGTCAACACCTCCGGTAATATCGAAACCCAGAACGGTGATATCACCATCAAAACCGGGCATCTGCTGAATCAGCGGGATGGGCTGGTGTTAAGTAACGGCAAAATTGAAGATCTAACACAACAGTATGCCTGGCTGAATGAGAGTTTTGCAGATATTCCTCTTTCTGAGCTAAAACTGGGAACTGACTATGGTTACATTGTTAACCGATCCTGCAGCGGTGGAGGGAGTCCGGGGCACGGCGCGAGTCCTGATTGTTACGACATAGCTGTTCCTAAGGCGATGAAAAACAGTCCGACGAAGGAGATTGCAGTCTCACGCGCAACCCTTTCTGTCTCTGCCAGCGGTGGGGCCGGGCGCATCAGTTCATCTCGTGGAATGGTCCTTCAGGCGGGACATCTGGAAAATAATGCCAGTACGTTGCTGGCTGGCGGGGACATGCACCTTTCGGGTACAACCCTGCAAAATCAGTCTTGGACAGACGGTACAGTTACCCGATATCGGACGTATGCTGCTGACCAGCAAGGTAATAAATGGGAAACGCCTGCTGCGTCAGTAAAAGCTGATAGCTATAGAAAGACTCCAATTCATTACATCGCACAAGGGAAGGACCGAGAAGAAGCTTCGGGTGCAACGATTTATCGCTCAGTAATCCAGTCGGGCGGAAAAATTCAGGCAGTTTTTTCACAAGATATTAGCAATACCAGTACCACTCCTAATACGGGGGGAGTGATAAATACCATCGTTACCCCTACCCTCAACACCCTCAGCAACCAAACCATCAATAATGGGGTGCAAAAGCAGGCGCTGGCAAGCAATGACACGGTAAGTGTCAGCTCTCCACAGTGGAACGATCGACTGCATGACGTATTGCAGAAGATTAACGGCGGCGGCGCGCTGGAAAGCAGCGGCGTATCAGACGCTACGCTCAACCCTGTTTCTACCACGCAGAAAGGTAACGCCAGCCTCGGCCAACTCAATGGCCTGATTAACCCAGGCGAGAAGGGCGTGAATGCCGCCGGGATAAATCAGGGCAAAACGGTGGATACCAGCGCTTATCCGTTGCCTTCCGGAAAGAACGGGTATTTCGTCGTCTCTGACGATCCGAAAAGCCCGTATCTGATCAACGTTAACCCGAAACTGAATGGTCTTGGTCAGCTCGATCCCAGCCTGTTTGGTGATTTGAATGCAATGCTGGGTATCAAACCTGGCGAAGCGCCGCGTGAAACCAATATTGCGTATACCGATCAAAACCAGTTCCTGGGATCGGCCTATATGCTCGATCGTCTCAAACTGAACCCTGAATATGACTACCGTTTCCTCGGTGATGCGGCGTTCGATACCCGCTATGTTAGTAACGCCGTGCTGAATAAGACGGGAAGTCGATACATCAACGGCATTGGTTCTGACCTTGACCAGATGCGTTATCTGATGGATAGCGCTGCAAGCACTCAGCAGTCGCTGGGACTGAAATTTGGGGTGGCGCTGACGGCAGATCAGATAGCGTCCCTTGAGCACAGCATGCTGTGGTGGGAAGCCGCCACCGTCAACGGTGAGACGGTAATGATACCGAAGCTGTATCTCTCGCCGAAAGATATCACCGTGAACAACGGTAGCGTCATTGCCGGGAATAATGTTCAGCTTACCAGCGGGAATATCACCAACTCCGGCAGTACGCTGTTGGCGAGAAACGACCTCACTCTCGACAGCCAAAACAGTATTAACAACCTTAACAATGGTCTGATGCAGGCCGGGGGCAACCTCGACCTGAGCGCGATTGGTGATATCAATAACGTCAGCTCCGCCATCAGCGGAAAAACGGTAGCGCTGGAAAGCCTGGGCGGCAACATCAATAATCTGACGCTGGCGGAACAGATTGATGTGAGTGCCAGGGACAAATACCGCAATGTGAGCTTTAAAGATACTCTGCTGGGGTCTACGGCATCGATAACCGCGCAGGACGGATTGTCGCTCTCGGCAGGCAAAGATATCACTGTTACTGGCGCGAATCTCTCTGCAGGCGGCTCATTGCTGATGGATGCGTGGGGGGATATTGCGGTAAATGCCAACCAGATTAACGATGCCCGGAGTCGCTCCGGACGCTGGATAACTGAGACTGGTCGGTCGTCAGTGGACTGGCAGGGTAGCGCCATCAGCGCGGGCGGTAACCTCGGTATCAATGCCGGGAATAACCTCAATATCACCGCCAGCGATGTTAAAGCGGGAGGGAATGCTCAGCTAACAGCGGGTAACGATCTCAATCTGAATGCGGCTACCACTCAGCAAAGTAGCCGTAACGGGGGCAGTGAATCGCACAGCACCGGGCTTTCCCGTACTACCGTTTCAGCGGGTGACAATCTGGTGTTGAAAGCGGGTCAGGATATTAATTCCCATGCGGCTGGGCTGGCTGCGGAGAATGATGTCGGTCTGCTGGCCGGGCGAGATGTCAACCTGCTGGCTGAAGCAACGACCGACGGCGACAGCTATCGTGCGAAGAAGAAAACCGTAGTCAATGACGCCGTACGCCAGCAGGGAACGGAAATTGCCAGCGGCGGCGACGCCGTCATTATTGCCGGGCGTGATGTAAACGCACAGGCAGCAGATGTTACGGCACAGGCCGATATCGGCGTAACGGCAGGCCGGGATGTGAATCTCACGACCGCCACAGAGAGCGATTATCACTACCAGGAAACCACGAAAACCAAAAAAGGATTCCTCAGTAAAAAGACTACCCATACGATTGAAGAAGACAGCGCTACGCGGGAAAAAGGCGCGCTGCTGAGTGGGAACAATGTGACTGTCACCGCCGGGAATAACATTTTGGTACAGGGCTCAGCCGTTGCCGGTGACGGCAATGTGGCGCTGGGGGCTGGCAACAATGTGGATATTGTTGCCGCCACCAATACCGATACCTCATGGCGCTTTAAAGAGACTAAAAAGAGCGGCCTGATGGGGTCAGGCGGGATCGGCTTCACCATCGGTAGCAGCAAAACCACGCACGATCTGCGCGAAAAAGGCACCACCCAAAGCGAGAGCTTCAGTACTGTCGGCTCAACGGCGGGCAACGTCAGTATCACCGCAGGCCAGCAGGCACATATCGGCGGCGCGGATATCATCGCCCAGAAAGATATTGCTGTTCGCGGCGACAGCGTACTTATTGAACCGGGTCATGACAAACGCACACGTGATGAGAAGTTTGAGCAGAAAACCAGCGGACTGACGGTGGCGCTGTCGGGGGCTGCGGGCAGTGCGGTGAACAGCGCGGTTTCAGCAGCACAGGGAGCAAAACAAAGCAGCGATTCCCGACTAGCGGCACTGCAGGGTACGCAGGCAGTTCTCTCCGGAGTACAGGCCGGGCAGGCTGTGGCTCTGGATCAGGCGAAAGGGACCGCTAAAGACAATACCAATACGATAGGTGTCAGTGCTTCTCTGGGCTCACAGTCCTCAAAATCGACCTCCCACAGTGAGCAGGATTCAACGACGGGAAGTACTCTGAACGCAGGCAACAGCGTCAATATCACGTCCACAGGAAGCGATATTACTATTGCAGGCAGTGAAGTGAAGGCCGGTAAGGATGTGGTGCTGGATGCCACACGTGACGTGAATCTTATCGCTTCGCAGGATACGCAACTGACGACCGGTAAAAACAGCAGCAGCGGTGGCAGTATTGGCGTGGGTATCGGTGTGGGTTCCGGTGGCGCGGGGATCAGCGTCTCGGCGAACGCCAACAGCAGTAAAGGGCGTGAGAAAGGCAACGGCACCTGGCAGAATGAAACCACGGTGGATGCGGGTAATCAGGTCACGATAAACAGCGGGCGGGACACTACGCTTGCTGGTGCGCAGGTCAACGGCAATCAAGTGACGGCAGATGTAGGCCGCGATCTGACGATTACCAGTACGCAGGACAGCGACCACTACGATAGCAAACAGAACAGCGTGAGCGGAGGAGTGGGATATACCTTCGGCGCGGGGACGGCTTCTGCGAGTATCAATGCCAGCCGCGACAGGATGAAGAGCGACTATGACTCGGTGCAGGAGCAGAGCGGGATATTCGCGGGAGACGGTGGCTTTGATATCACCGTGGGCAAGCACACCCAACTGGATGGCGCGGTCATTGCTTCTACCGGTTCAGTGGATAAAAACAGTCTGGATACGGGCACGCTGGGCTTTGGCGATATCCGCAATCAGGCAGATTACAAAGTGGAGCACCAGGGGGGAGGGATCAGTACGGGAGGCAGTATTGGTCAACAGTTCGCGGGTAATCTGGCGAACGCCCTGATTGCCGGAGGTGGCAGCAGCGGGCATGCGGAAGGAACAACGCAGGCGGCGGTGAGTGAGGGGACGTTAACTGTTCGCGACACGGAAAACCAGAAGCAGGATGTCGCCGGTCTGAGCCGGGATGCGGAGCATGCAAACGGCAGCATCAGTCCTATTTTTGACAAGGAAAAAGAGCAGAGACGTCTGCAAGAAGTGCAACTGATAGCCCAGATAGGTAACCAGGCGGCGGATATCGCGCGGACGCAAGGTGAGATAAATGGCCTGAACGCGGGTAAAAAAGCACTGGCAAAGGAAGGCATTCCTGAGCCGGATGTGAACGCCAGTGATGAAGAAAAAGCAAGATACCAGACGCAACTACGGAACTCCGCGGCATATAAAACCGAGCAGACGAAATACGGTACGGGCAGTGACGTGCAGCGGGGTATTCAGGCTGCAGTAGGCGCTCTGCAAGGGCTGGCTGGCGGTAATATTGGCGCGGCGCTGGCGGGGGCATCGGCACCGGAGCTTGCCAATATCATAGGCCATAAGGCGGGCCTCAGCGAGGATGATATCGCGGCTAAAGCTATCGCGCATGCGATACTGGGTGGTGCTGCGGCGGCTATGCAGGGGAACAATGTAGCAGCCGGAGCGGCTGGCGCAGCGGCAGGAGAGCTTGCTGCAAATGCGATACTGAAAACGATGTATCCGGGCAAGCACGTCAGTGAGCTGGATGAAAGTGACAGGCAGTTAGTCAGCAATCTTGCGACTATTGCATCCGGGCTGGCAGGTAATCTGGCCGGGGGGGATTCGAAAAGCACGACAACAGGGGCGCAGTCTGGTAAAAATTCAGTTGAGAATAATCTGCTCGGCGGTACTGAAAGCGGCCAGGAGAAGTTTGTTCAGGAGCATGGCAAGAATATCGCATCTTGCAGCACTGACCCAAGCTCAGCGTCCTGCCAGAAAGGGCTGGCGATGAATGATGCCCTGATGGTGGCCCTTCCGGCGGGTCTTGGTGGTGGTTTACTGGCTGCGGCCACACCTGAAATCGCAGCGGCTGCTAAAGTAGCGATACAAGCGTGTGCAGGTAATGTAGTGCTGTGCCTGAATAATGCTGGTATCCAGATGTCAGAAGCGATAGTGCCAGGTGGTGTTGGAGCTGGCGGTGCTGTAGGTATCGGAAAAACTGCGGCAGAGGCGACTGCGGCTAAAGCTGAGACAGTGGCGGCTAATGCAGTGAGGAGTCTTCCGTCTGGTTCGGGGCCAAAAATTAATACAGGCAAATTTGGTCAACTTGATTTAGATGCAATTTCACAAACCGGTGCTAAAACAGATTCGGCCGTTAAAGCGGGAAATTTCACTGTTGCTGGTAGAGCATTGCAAAAACATGGCAGTCGTGAAGGGAGCGCTTTTCCTGTTGCCAAGGGCACACCGGCTCAGATGAATGAACAAGGGCAAAAAATATTGGATGGCATTGTTAAAACTCCAGGCGCGACGGTCAAAGAAGGTAACCGCTTTGGTGGTTTTGATGTTATAGCGCCTGACGGACGGGGAGCTCGCTTTGACCCTCAGGGTAATTTCCGTGGATTTTTGGAGCCTTAAGAATGACTCAGAAACATCAATTAAAAATTATTGTGGCTAGTGATGTTGATTATGAAAAATTAATAGCTGAAATCTACTGTGATGAAGAGTTTATCGCGCTTTTACAGCAAGAAGACGGTGAGAATAACATCAAAGTTGAGTTTTCACCGAATATTAGGGTGGTAGATTTTGATTGGCTTCAACAAGCATTGTTGGAAGCCAGAAGAGCCTTACTGAAAAAGTAATTGCACAGCCCTGGTCGCTTCGGGAGCGTGTTTCTACAACCTAAAACCTCGCTCTTCACTCCGCTACTGTGCGGCGTTGGGAGGATTACGTAATGGGCTGAAAAAAGCGCGTCGGGGCAAAAAGTAACGGCCAGCGAAACGCCTCATCAAAAAACGGATGTAACTGACGGAAAGGACAGGGAAAAAGCGTGTTCGCCGTCAGACTGTACACCGGAGCGAGTTGTTGTTGAGAATAATTTCCTGAGCAGTACCTCCTCGGAAAAACGTGATGCTTTGGCAGAGAAAGTCTTAAAAGGCGATAAATCCCTGCAAACCGCGAAAGAGTTTTTACAACTTGAGAATGCCGATAAACGTAGCGATGCACTGGTTGCTAAGTTCAATAAAGAACCAGCGGAGTTGAGCACGGCAGAGCGAACCGAGTTGGTAAGTTATTTGAAAATATATGCATCTGACATGCAGGCTAAATATGGTGAGGCAGTAACTAAAGAGCTGATCGCAGGAATGCTGACTGGGCAGGATTATATGAAGTCAGCGCCACAGACAGAGGCGCAGCAGAAAGCACAAACCATCATGAATACATGGGGTTATCATAAATCCAATGCCAGTATTGGAGACCCGGTATTGTTATTTGGCAGCAGTGTCCTTGGCACCACAATAAAAGAAGGTATGGCGGTTAATGCGGCAATCGGTGTGGGCGTGAATACGGGCGTACAACTTAGCGGGAATGATCCTTTCAGCTATGTTGATGCAATTCTCGCCGGTGTGACAGCTGCCGCGACTACAGGTAAAAGTTGGCAGGCATCAGCAGCGATCAATATGGGAGGTGCTGCGATTGGCAGTGCGATTAAAGGGGAAGATCCGACTAACTCTGTGATAAGTACTGGCTTTGGTAGTGCGGCTGGTAGTTTAGGGGGAAAAGTTATTGATTCATTGTCTCCGGTAACTGATCAAGTGACAAAGGATGTTATTGGTGCAGTTACAGGTTCTACTGCTTCTGAACTTACAGGAAAAGCTGTAAAAGATGAATTAGACAAGCGGGAGAAGAAGCAATGAATCTCTTCAGCAAGGTTGGTACCCTTTGGCTTCTTTTCTTGGTTGTGTACTGTACTGCCTTAATCTCTGTTGTTCTTTTCATATGCCAACTAGGAGTGTCAACAATTTTCTACTTCAAGGATGGGGCATTCCTTTTTTCATGGGAAGAGGCATTATATATCGCATTGAAAAAAGGGAGCATCGCAGGAGTAGTATTAGGTGCTGGAGTATGGTTGAAAAATAAATTGCATGAGCGTCATAGGAAATAATAGTTGTTGAGAATAACTCGCTCAGTGGTGACCGGGCCCGTGAAGCGGCGAAACAGGCCGCTGAATCGCTGAAAAATCAAGTCAGGGAAAAGCTGGGTGACGGTACAACCTCTTCCATCGCGAACGGTATTATCAATGCCCTCGCTGATACCGGTGATGCAGCACTAGGCTCAGCGGATTATGTTGCTGATGCGGCCATGGCGCTGGCAGCCTGTGCTGCGGGTGATAGTTACTGCAGCAAGGCCATGAGTGACCTGGCCGGGAAGAATCAGGTGGTGGCGGATACGGTTACTGCGCTGATGAAGAGTGAAACCTGGTCGGCGATAGCGGACACAGTTAAAGACGCTTCATCAGGGAACCAGGTTGCGCTTGAAGCGCCAGGTGGTTTGCTGGCTTGCATTATATTGCCAGGTTAGATAGTACCTGGCTCAGTAACTCGAATTGAAACAATATTAAAGTCTGAGAAAAACTGGGAAAGTGCTCGAAATAAGGCGCTAAATATTGTAGGTAATTTAGGTGCTGACTCTACACCTGTAATTGGGTGGTTAGAAGCAAGCGTAGGGAATGGAAAAATAATTGGACGCCAATCGAAGGGATGGACTCGCGGTCTGGCCGCCATCCTGGAGGGGGAGTGGCGGCGAGGATAAATGCTCGATGGCGCTTCGCTTAGCAGGCTAGCAGGGGAATCATTATTTTTTGCTGTTTAATCACCGGAATATCCCCTAAATCATTTAATGCTCCGGGAAAAGACTTTAACTACTTTCCTTCGTTACTACACTATTTAACCTGTGGCTGTTATACCGAGCTGAATAAAAACACAGTCATTTAAATAAGGGCTGATTTATTAAATACGAAGCGGCTCCAGAAAATAGTGTTGATATATGCAACGTATTGCAGCCAATAAAACAGATCGCGAACCATGAAATAAGAATGCTATCATTCACACCAGACGCGGCAGGCAACTGCTGGCACACGCATTTACCCCGGAGCACCCGATGAACAACGACATTCCGCTAAAATTTTATGATATCGCCGACGAATACGCGACTGAAGCGGCAAAGCCGGTGAGCGATACAGAACGCGACGTACTGGCACACTACTTCCAGCAGTTGATCACTCGTTTGATGAACAATGAAGAGATCAGCGAAGAAGCGCAGCAGGAGATGGCAACCGAGGCTGGAGTCGACGCACAGCGTATCGATGATATCGCGGAGTTCCTCAATCGTTGGGGTAACGAGTAGCCAAAGACATGGCCTGTGTTTTACACTGCGCGCAAATTGAGTAGGTATACTCTACAAGTAATAGGTTTAATCAGGCGGAAACAGCAATGAACGGAACAATCACAACGTGGTTTAAAGATAAAGGCTTTGGATTTATCAAAGATGAAAACGGCGACAACCGCTATTTTCATGTGATTAAGGTTGCTAATCCTGAGCTGATCAAGAAAGACGCGGCGGTGACCTTTGAGCCCACCACTAACAACAAAGGCTTATCTGCCTACGCGGTAAAAGTCATACCCGACAGCAAATACATCTATATCGCGGGTGAGCGTCTGAAGCTCACGGCGATCAAGTCTTACCTGGTCTACAGCGAAGAAGTCCCTGCTGAGACTCGTATCGACAAAGAAAATGCGGTGCTGTCCGTTGGTGTGCTGATGAACAGCATCCGACCGAAATCAGACGTGAAGCCTGGTGAAATGCGCACGCTGAAAAAGCTGGCCATCACCACCTTCCAGGGCACGACGCTGATCTTCTCGGAAGATGAAATCGACATCGACGAGACGGTGAAACTGCTTAAGGTCTGAAGCCCTTCAGAGTGAATGAAAACCGAAATCCAGCTCTTTTCAGAAGCGGGGTTTCGGTTTTTTTATGCGTATTTTTGTCAGAAGGGAATATCCATTTGAGCCAAATAGCAAATTCCATTCTGTTTTTTTATTTTGACGAGGCACCTGGATTTACCACGTCATCCATCAGTATGTAACGTGCTTCCTGGCGCGTGTATTGATCGATTAATGGCACAAGTCGCCGGAAATGCTCACTGGCACAATGTTCATCGAGAGCCGCGTGATTTGGCCATTCTTCGATAAAAATAAAATGCCCCGGATCTTTTTCATCAATATAGAGGTCATAAGCAATGCATTGCGGTTCTTTCTTCGTCGCCGATATTAGCTCACGGTACCAAGGGAGAACGGTTTCAATATACTCAGGTTTGATGAAATCTTCGGCAATGACCTTTAACATGCAGCCTCCTGGCAGAAAACGAATGCACACTATGTGATGAAGATATATTTAGGGCAAGACGCCACTGTGTTATATCGGTCGGGGAGTGAGTTATCTCAGCTATTAATCCGATGATCCGCTTAACTGTGATCCATCTCACCTCCCGGCAACCAAAATCTCCTGCGACTCAACGCCGTCCTCTATCTGTTTCGCCACCTTTTGTAAGGCCGGAAGATGTTTTTCCGCGGCCTGGTCGATGGTCATGGCGCTGGCCATATACACCAGATTCAGGCAGCCGATCACCCGCTGTTCACTGCGAATGGGGACGGCGATGGAGGCGATTTTCTCCTCCTGATCCCAACCGCGAAAGTTCTGGCCAAAACCGTCTTTTCGCGCACGGCTCAAAATGGCGTCGAGCTTCAGCGGTTCGCGCGCCAACTGGAACTCATCTCCCGGTCGTGAAGCCAGCATTTCAATCAGTTCCTGACGTTCATTCTCCGGGCTAAATGCCAGCCAGGTCAGGCCGGATGCGGTTTTCAGCAGCGGCAAACGACGCCCGACCATCGCCCGATGAAACGACAGGCGGCTGAAGCGATGGGTGGTTTCACGCACCACCATCGCGTCCACATCCAGCGTGGAAACGTCGGTCGGCCAGATGACCTCGCGCAGCAAATCCCCCAACAGCGGGGCGGCGAGCGCAGAAATCCACTGCTCGTCACGAAATCCCTCACTGAGCTGACGGACCTTAATGGTTAAGCGAAAGCTGTCATCGGACAGACTGCGCCGGACGTAACCCTCATCCTGCAGGGTTTCCAGTAGTCGCCTGACCGTGGTGCGGTGCAGGCCGCTCAGCTCTGCCAGCAGGCCAACGCTGGCCCCGCCGTCGAGACGATTTAACATATTTAATAACATTAGTCCGCGCGTTAACCCGCGCACGGTTTTGTATTCGGTACCGTCGTCACTTTTCATATTTATTGACAAATCTACAGTTAAAACAACGTTGTGCACTTAGTGCACATCCAGGCATGTTTTGATTGTAGCGCAAAAACTCACTTCTATACTGACCGCACAATAAAAAATTATTCACATTCTTTTAACAAAAAACAATTGCGCCTCACCAGGGTCTGCAATTGCATTTTGTCCGAGTAGTGAGGTTCTGAAATGACAACAATAAATCCAGATATCCAACCCGCTGTGCAGCACACCGTGCAGGTAGCGATTGCCGGAGCCGGTCCGGTAGGGCTGATGATGGCGAACTATCTTGGCCAGATGGGCATTGAGGTGTTGGTGGTGGAGAAGCTCGATACCCTTATCGACTATCCTCGCGCCATCGGCATTGACGATGAAGCGCTGCGCACCATGCAGTCCGTCGGTCTGGTCGAAAATGTTCTGCCGCACACCACGCCGTGGCATGCGATGCGCTTTCTCACCCCGAAAGGGCGCTGTTTTGCTGATATCCAGCCGATGACTGACGAATTTGGCTGGTCGCGCCGCAACGCGTTTATTCAGCCGCAGGTAGACGCGGTGATGCTGGAAGGGCTGTCGCGTTTTCCCAACGTGCGCTGCCTGTTCTCCCGCGAACTGGAAGCCTTCAGCCAGCAAAATGGTGAAGTGACGTTGAACCTGAAAGCGCCGGATGGCCAGCGTGAAACGGTGAAAGCTCAGTGGCTGGTGGCCTGCGACGGTGGGGCCAGCAACGTCAGACGTTCGCTGAATGTGCCATTTGAAGGCAAAACCGCGCCGAATCAGTGGATTGTGGTGGATATCGCTAACGATCCGCTCAGCACGCCGCATGTGTATCTGTGCTGCGATCCGGTGCGCCCGTATGTCTCCGCCGCGCTGCCGCACGCGGTGCGCCGCTTTGAATTTATGGTAATGCCAGGGGAAACCGAAGCGCAGCTCAGCGAACCGCAGAATATGCGCCAGCTTTTGAGCAAAGTGCTGCCGAACCCGGACAACGTCGAGCTGATCCGCCAGCGCGTATATACCCATAACGCACGTCTGGCCGAACGTTTTCGCATTGACCGCGTGCTGCTGGCGGGCGATGCGGCGCACATTATGCCGGTCTGGCAGGGGCAGGGGTACAACAGTGGCATGCGCGATGCCTTCAATCTGGCGTGGAAACTGGCGCTGGTGATTGAGGGTAAAGCCGGTGATGCGCTGTTGGATACCTACCAGCAGGAACGCCGCGACCACGCCAAAGCGATGATCGATCTCTCGGTGACCGCAGGCAACGTACTTGCGCCGCCGAAACGCTGGCACGGCGCGGTGCGCGACGGGGTTTCCTGGCTGCTGAACTACATTCCGCCGGTCAAACGCTACTTCCTTGAAATGCGCTTTAAGCCGATGCCGCAGTACCACGCTGGGGCGCTGGTGCGTGAAGGCGACGCGAAAACCTCTCCCGTTGGCAAGATGTTTATCCAGCCGAAGGTAACGCTGGAATCAGGTGAAGTGACGCTGCTCGACAACGTCATCGGGCCGAATTTCGCGGTGATCGGTTGGGGCTGTAACCCGCTGTGGGGCATGAGCGAGGCGCAGATCCAACAGTGGCAGGCGCTGGGGACGCAGTTTATCCAGGTGGTGCCGGATACACAGATACAAACCGATCAGGATAACCACGACGGCGTTACCCGCATTGGCGATACGCAAAACCGCCTGCGCGCGTGGTTTGCCCAGCACAACGCCGCGCTGGTGGTGATACGCCCGGACCGCTTTGTGGCCGCCATCGCCATTCCGCAAACCTTGGGCAGTACCCTGAATAAACTGGCGTCGGTGATGACGCTCACCCGCGTTCATGCCCACATTTCCGCTGAAAAGGTGGCCTGATATGCACGCTTATCTTCACTGTCTTTCCCACTCGCCGCTGGTGGGTTACGTCGACCCGGCGCAGGCCGTGCTCGACGAGGTTAACGGTGTGATCGCCAGCGCCCGGGCACGTATTGCGGCGTTCGACCCTGAACTGGTGGTGCTGTTTGCCCCCGATCACTACAACGGATTTTTCTACGACGTGATGCCGCCGTTCTGTTTAGGCGTAGGCGCTACGGCGATCGGCGATTTCGGTAGCGCGGCGGGGGAACTGCCGGTGCCGACAGATCTCGCTGAAGCCTGCGCCCACGCGGTAATGAAAAGCGGCATCGATCTCGCCGTGTCCTACAACATGCAGGTCGATCACGGCTTCGCGCAGCCGCTGGAGTTTTTGCTCGGCGGTCTGGATAACGTGCCGGTGCTGCCGGTGTTTATTAACGGCGTCGCCACGCCGCTGCCGGGCTTTCAGCGTACCCGCATGCTCGGTGAAGCGATTGGCCGATTCGCCAGCTCGCTGAATCAGCGTGTGCTGTTTTTAGGCTCCGGCGGCCTGTCGCATCAGCCGCCGGTCCCGGAGCTGGCGAAGGCTGATGCCCATATGCGCGACCGCCTGCTCGGCAGCGGCAAACAACTACCTGAAAACGAGCGCGAGCTGCGCCAGCAGCGGGTGATCAGCGCCGCCGAGAAGTTTGTGGCCGATCAACACACGCTGCATCCGCTTAACCCTGTCTGGGATAACCGCTTTATGACGCTGCTTGAACAGGGGCGTTTGCAGGAGCTGGACGCGGTCAGTAACGAAGAACTGTCCGCGATGGCGGGCAAATCAACGCACGAAGTTAAAACCTGGGTTGCTGCCTTCGCCGCTATTTCTGCCTTTGGCAACTGGCGCAGCGAAGGCCGTTATTACCGCCCGATCCCAGAGTGGATCGCTGGATTCGGCTCCCTGAGCGCCACCACACAGAACTGAAACAGAACTGAATATGCAGGAGAACATCATGACTTACCAACCGCAAACCGAAGCCGCAACCAGTCGTTTTCTGCAGGTGCAGGAAGCAGGCGAAACGCTGCGCGTGCATTTCAATGACTGTGGGCAGGGCGAAGAGACCGTCGTGCTGTTGCATGGATCTGGTCCGGGTGCGACGGGCTGGGCGAACTTCAGCCGCAATATCGATCCGCTGGTGGAGGCTGGATACCGGGTGATCCTGCTGGATTGTCCTGGCTGGGGCAAAAGCGATGGCATCGTTAACCGCGGTTCGCGATCCGATCTTAATGCTCGCATCCTGAAAAGCGTGGTCGATCAGTTGGATATTCAGAAAATCCATCTGTTGGGCAACTCGATGGGGGGCCACAGTGCCGTGGCGTTCACCCTGAGCTGGCCGGAGCGTGTGGGCAAGCTGGTGCTGATGGGCGGCGGGACGGGGGGTATGAGCCTGTTTACCCCGATGCCGACCGAAGGCATCAAGCGCCTGAATCAGCTGTACCGCGAACCGACCATCGAGAACCTGAAACTGATGATGGAGATCTTTGTCTTCGACACCAGCGACCTGACCGAGGCGCTGTTTGAGGCGCGTCTGAATAACATGCTGTCGCGTCGCGATCACCTGGAAAACTTTGTCCACAGCCTTGAAGCCAACCCGAAACAGTTTCCGGATTTCAGCCCGCGCCTGGGGGAAATCAAAGCCCAGACCCTGATTGTCTGGGGACGCAACGACCGCTTCGTGCCGATGGACGCCGGCCTGCGCCTGCTCTCCGGGATTGCCGGGTCTGAGCTGCACATCTACCGCGACTGCGGGCACTGGGCACAGTGGGAACATGCGGATGCTTTTAACCAGTTGGTGCTGAACTTCCTCGCACGCCCTTAAGGAACGGACATGACGAATCTTAATCTTGAGCAGTTAGCCGCCGATTTACGTCAGGCTGAGGAAAAAGGGGACGCTATCGCCCCGCTGCGTGAACTGATCGGCGTGGATAACGCCGAAGCGGCCTACGCCATTCAGCGTATCAATGTGCAGTATGACGTGGCGCGAGGGCGTCGCGTCGTCGGGCGCAAAGTGGGGCTGACGCACCCGAAAGTGCAACAGCAGCTGGGCGTCGATCAGCCTGACTTCGGCACGCTGTTCGCCGACATGTGCTACGGCGACAACGACACCATTGCGTTTGCCCGCGTGCTACAACCGCGTATTGAAGCGGAGATTGCGCTGGTGCTGAACCGCGATCTGCCCAATGTCGATACCACCTTTGACGAGCTGTACAACGCCATCGAGTGGGTGCTACCTGCGCTGGAAGTGGTCGGCAGCCGTATTCGCGACTGGTCGATCAAGTTTGTTGATACCGTGGCGGATAACGCCTCCTGTGGCGTGTATGTGGTCGGCGGCCCGGCACAACATCCGGCAGGATTAGATCTGAAAAACTGCGCGATGAAAATGACGCGCAATAACGAAGAGGTTTCCAGCGGGCGCGGTAGCGAATGTCTGGGACATCCGATCAACGCCGCCGTGTGGCTGGCGCGCAAAATGGCCAGCCTCGGCGAGCCGCTGCGTGCCGGGGACATTATTCTCACCGGGGCGTTAGGCCCGATGGTGGCGGTGAATGCGGGCGATCGTTTCGAAGCCCATATCGACGGTATTGGTTCAGTTGCCGCCACCTTTTCAGCGGCGGTTACAAAAGGAAGTCAGTCATGAGTAAGCGTAAAGTCGCCATTATCGGCTCTGGCAACATCGGCACCGATTTGATGATTAAAATTCTGCGTCACGGCGTACGTCTGGAGATGGCGGTGATGGTGGGGATTGATCCGCAATCCGACGGTCTGGCACGCGCCCGGCGTATGGGCGTTGCCACCACCCATGAAGGGGTGACGGGGCTTCTTGCGATGCCAGAATTCGCTGACATTGACATCGTGTTTGATGCCACCAGCGCGGGCGCGCACGTGAAAAATGACGCCGCGCTGCGCGCCGTAAAACCGGGGATCCGTCTGATCGACCTGACGCCCGCAGCGATCGGCCCGTACTGCGTCCCGGTGGTGAACCTGGAGGCTAACGTTGACCAACAGAACGTCAATATGGTGACCTGCGGCGGGCAGGCGACCATCCCGATGGTGGCGGCGGTTTCTCGCGTGGCAAAAGTCCATTACGCCGAAATTATCGCCTCGATCGCCAGTAAATCTGCGGGACCGGGCACCCGCGCCAATATCGACGAGTTTACCGAAACCACCTCGAAGGCGATTGAAGTGGTGGGGGGCGCGGCTAAAGGCAAAGCCATTATCGTACTTAACCCGGCTGAGCCGCCGCTGATGATGCGCGACACGGTGTATGTGTTGAGCGAAGCGGCCTCCCAGCTTGAAGTTGAAGCGTCGATTAATGACATGGCGGCGGCGGTGCAGGCGTATGTGCCAGGCTATCGCCTGAAACAGCGCGTCCAGTTTGAAGTCATCCCGCAGGATAAACCGGTGAATCTGCCGGGTATTGGTCAGTTTTCCGGGCTGAAAACCGCGGTGTATCTGGAAGTGGAAGGTGCGGCGCACTATTTACCCGCCTATGCGGGCAACCTCGACATTATGACTTCCAGCGCGCTGGCGACCGCTGAGCAGATGGCGCAGTCACTCACCCGTCAGGCAGGAGAAGCAGCATGAACGGTAAAAAACTCTATATCTCTGACGTGACTCTGCGCGACGGCATGCATGCGATTCGTCACCAGTATTCGCTGGAAAACGTGCGCCAGATTGCCAAAGCGCTGGACGACGCGCGGGTTGATTCCATTGAGGTGGCCCACGGCGACGGTTTACAAGGTTCCAGCTTTAACTACGGCTTTGGCGCGCACAGCGATCTCGAGTGGATTGAAGCGGCAGCAGACGTGGTCAAACACGCAAAGATCGCCACGCTGTTGCTGCCGGGCATCGGCACTCTTCATGACCTGAAAAACGCGTATCAGGCCGGCGCGCGAGTGGTGCGCGTGGCGACCCACTGCACCGAAGCGGACGTGTCGGCCCAGCATATTCAGTACGCGCGTGAGCTCGGCATGGATACCGTCGGCTTTCTGATGATGAGCCATATGACCACGCCGGAGAATCTGGCGCAGCAGGCGAAGCTGATGGAAAACTACGGTGCGACTTGTATCTACGTGGTCGATTCCGGCGGGGCGATGAATATGAGCGATATTCGCGCCCGCTTCCGCGCCCTGAAAGCGGTGCTGAAGCCAGAGACAGAAACCGGAATGCATGCGCATCACAACCTGAGCCTCGGCGTGGCGAACTCGATTGCCGCGGTGGAAGAGGGCTGCGACCGTATCGACGCCAGCCTGGCGGGTATGGGCGCTGGCGCGGGCAACGCGCCGCTGGAAGTGTTTATCGCCGCTGCGGATAAGCTCGGCTGGCAGCACGGCACCGATCTGTATGCGCTGATGGACGCCGCCGACGATCTGGTGCGTCCACTGCAGGACCGTCCGGTGCGGGTGGATCGCGAAACGCTGGCACTGGGCTATGCCGGGGTGTACTCCAGCTTCCTGCGTCACTGCGAAGTGGCGGCGGCGCGTTATGGCCTGAGCGCGGTCGATATTCTGGTTGAACTGGGCAAACGCCGAATGGTGGGCGGCCAGGAAGATATGATCGTCGACGTGGCGCTGGATCTGCGCAATAGCAAATAAAAATGATTACGCGGCTGGCAACGTATCAGCCGCGACTCACCTGCATCGTGACCTCAGAGGTACATCTTATGACTACCCGTACCCCCACATCTTACCGCCTGACGTTGACCGTCGGGCTTTGCTTTTTAGTTGCCCTGATGGAAGGGCTGGATCTACAGGCCGCCGGGATCGCTGCCGTCGGTATCGCCCAGGCATTTTCGCTGGATAAAATGCAGATGGGCTGGATCTTCAGTGCGGGCATTCTCGGGCTGCTGCCCGGCGCGCTGGTGGGCGGCATGCTGGCCGATCGCTATGGGCGCAAGCGCATTCTTATTGCCTCGGTGGCGCTGTTCGGCCTGTTCTCGCTGGCGACGGCGATTTCCTGGGATTTCTCGTCGCTGGTGTTTGCCCGTCTGATGACCGGCGTCGGGTTGGGCGCGGCGTTGCCGAATCTGATCGCGCTGACCTCCGAAGCGGCGGGCCCGCGTTTTCGCGGTACGGCGGTGAGCCTGATGTACTGTGGCGTGCCGATTGGCGCGGCGTTAGCGGCGGCGCTCGGGTTTAGCGGTCTGGCCGCCGCCTGGCAAACGGTGTTCTGGGTTGGCGGAGTGATCCCGCTGCTGCTGGTGCCGTTGTTGATGCGCTGGCTGCCGGAATCACAGGTTTATGCCCAGCAAACGCAGGTGGCCGCCGCGCCGTTGCGCGCCCTGTTCGCACCTGCTACAGCCACAGCCACGCTGCTGCTGTGGCTGTGCTATTTCTTCACCCTGCTGGTGGTGTATATGCTGATCAACTGGCTGCCGATGCTGCTGGTGGAGCAGGGCTTTCAGCCCTCGCAGGCGGCTGGCGTGATGTTTGCTCTGCAAATCGGTGCGGCCAGCGGCACGTTAATTCTCGGGGCGTTAATGGACAAACTGCGCCCGGTGGTCATGTCGCTTCTGATCTACACCGGGATGTTGGCTTCGTTGCTGGCGCTGGGGACGGTGTCGTCATTGAGCGGTATGCTGATGGCCGGATTTGTGGCGGGGATGTTTGCCACTGGAGGACAAAGCGTGCTGTATGCGCTGGCTCCGCTGTTTTACAGTACGCAGATCCGCGCGACAGGCGTGGGTACCGCCGTCGCCGTTGGGCGTCTGGGGGCGATGAGCGGCCCGCTGCTGGCAGGAAAAATGTTAGCGCTCGGCACTGGAACGGTAGGCGTGATGGCAGCTTCTGCGCCGGGCATTTTACTGGCAGGGCTGGCGGTATTTTTCCTGATGAGCCGTAAATCGCAGATGCCGATCCCGACCAGTGGCTCATAAACAATCGTTCGGTTGTATGAGAGGGGAGATACGGTTCCCACTTCCGGGTGAACGCCAGCCGGCGATGACGTTGCCAGAGTTTATGTAAAGCCTGGCAACGGAGGCGTTATGAGCTGGCGGCCCTTTTTATATTTGATAATTAACCCCCACCCGATATTAAGCGCCCGGCGCGGTCATCTGCGTCTGGTGCAGGGTTGATTTTGCATTGTGTTAACAAACGCGGTATAACACACCTTCTTTGGATGTTTAGATGTCCATACGTTTGGAAGGTTATATGCAAACAACACAACAAAATGCGCCACTGAAGCGCACGATGAAAACGCGTCACCTGATTATGCTCTCCTTAGGCGGCGTGATTGGCACAGGGTTATTCTTCAATACCGGCTACATCATCTCCACTACCGGGGCCGCGGGAACGCTGCTGGCCTATCTGATTGGCGCGCTGGTGGTCTGGCTGGTTATGCAGTGTCTGGGCGAGCTGTCGGTCGCGATGCCGGAGACCGGGGCGTTTCACGTCTATGCCGCGCGCTATCTCGGCCCGGCGACGGGGTATACCGTGGCCTGGCTCTACTGGCTGACCTGGACCGTGGCGCTTGGTTCGAGTTTTACCGCTGCCGGATTCTGTATGCAGTACTGGTTTCCGCTGGTGCCGGTATGGGTCTGGTGCGTGGTGTTCTGTGTGATTATTTTTGGCCTTAACGTTATCTCCACGCGCTTTTTTGCCGAAGGGGAGTTCTGGTTCTCGCTGGTGAAAGTTGTCACTATCATCGCCTTTATTATCCTCGGCGGGGCGGCGATTTTTGGCTTTATCCCGATGCAGGATGGCTCGCCCGCGCCGGGGCTGAGTAATATCACGGCGGAAGGTTGGTTCCCGCATGGCGGCTTACCGATCCTGATGACTATGGTGGCGGTGAACTTTGCTTTTTCGGGAACTGAGCTTATCGGTATTGCCGCCGGTGAAACGGAAAATCCGCGCAAGGTGATCCCGGTGGCGATTCGTACCACCATCGCGCGACTGATTATTTTCTTTATCGGCACCGTGTTTGTGCTGGCGGCGCTGATCCCGATGCAGCAGGCGGGCGTGGAGAAAAGCCCGTTTGTGCTGGTGTTTGAGAAGGTAGGTATTCCGTACGCCGCCGATATTTTTAACTTCGTGATCCTGACAGCCATTCTTTCTGCGGCGAACTCCGGGCTGTATGCCTCCGGGCGCATGCTCTGGTCGCTGTCGAATGAACGTACGCTGCCAGCCTGTTTTGCGCGAGTAACGAAAAACGGCGTGCCGCTGACGGCGCTGTCGATCAGTATGCTCGGCGGCGTACTGGCGCTGTTTTCCAGCGTGGTGGCCCCGGATACGGTATTTGTCGCGCTGTCGGCAATCTCCGGGTTTGCGGTGGTGGCGGTGTGGCTGAGCATCTGCGCCTCGCACTTTGTTTTTCGCCGCCGTCATTTGCAACAGGGTAAGGCATTGAGTGCATTACATTATCGTGCGCCGTGGTATCCGCTGGTGCCGGTATTGGGATTTGTGCTGTGCCTGGTGGCTTGTGTGGGGCTGGCATTCGATCCAGCGCAGAGAATTGCGTTGTGGTGCGGGTTACCGTTTGTTGCGTTGTGCTATGGTGCATATTTCCTTACTCAACCCCGTAACGCAAAACAGGAGCCAGAACATGTCGCAGAATAATCCGTTACGCGCTCTCCTTGAGAAACAGGATGTCCTGTTACTGGATGGCGCGATGGCGACGGAGCTGGAAGCGCGAGGGTGTAACTTAGCCGACAGCCTGTGGTCAGCCAAAGTGCTGGTAGAAAACCCGGAACTTATCCGCGAAGTGCATCTTGATTATTACCGGGCGGGGGCGCAATGCGCGATCACCGCCAGCTATCAGGCGACACCGGCGGGCTTTGTCGCGCGTTGCCTGGATGAAGCGCAGTCGAAAGCGCTGATTGGCAAAAGCGTGGAGCTGGCGCGTAAAGCGCGTGAAGCGTATCTGGCAGAGAACCCGCAAGCGGGCACGCTGTTGGTGGCGGGATCTGTCGGACCTTACGGCGCGTATCTGGCGGACGGCTCTGAATACCGTGGCGATTACCAGCGCAGCGCCGAGGCGTTCCAGGCGTTTCATCGCCCGCGCGTGGAAGCATTGCTGGATGCCGGGGCCGATCTGCTGGCCTGCGAAACTCTGCCGAATTTTGTCGAGATTGGCGCACTGGCTGAGCTGTTGACCGCGTACCCGCGTGCGCGTGCCTGGTTCTCATTTACTCTGCGTGACAGCGAGCACCTGAGCGACGGTACGCCGCTGCGTGACGTGGTCGCGTTGCTGGCGGATTATCCGCAGGTGGTGGCGTTAGGCATTAACTGCATTGCGCTGGAAAACACCACCGCTGCGTTGCAGCATTTACACGGCTTAACGGCGCTGCCGCTGGTGGTGTATCCGAATTCGGGCGAGCAGTACGATGCCGCGAGCAAAACCTGGCATCATCACGGTGAGTCTTGTGCGCAACTGGCGGATTATCTGCCACAGTGGCAGGCCGCTGGCGCACGATTGATTGGCGGGTGCTGTCGCACCACGCCTGCGGATATTGCCGCGTTAAAAGTTCAAGTTCAGGCCCGATAAGACGTAAGCCGCCATCGGGCATTTTTTGCCGGATGGCGATACGGTATGAACCGGAAACATGGGTAACACTTTATGCCGCATCCGCCAGCACAAACATGCCGTACGGATGGATTTCGAGATAATACTGCTCGCCGACGTCCGGCTGCAGACGCGTAGCGTTGACCTGCAATAAAATCTCCTGTCCGTGCCACTCCACCGTGACCTCATATTGGGGTCCCATATACGCGACATGGCTGATTACGCAGCGTTGGCTCTCTTCGCCGCGGTCGCTGAGCGTGATCGCTTCCGGGCGCACGCCTACCATGCCCTCGCCTTGATCGCTAAAGTGCAGTGGGCGCGGCAGATGATAGCCGTAGATATCAACGTATCTGTCGCTGAAGGTGGCCGGGAACAGGTTGGCATCGCCCATAAAGCTCGCCATAAAGCGGGAGGCGGGCTGGCGATAGAGATCCTGCGGCGAGCCGATCTGCATGATGTGTCCCTTGTTCATCACCAGTACGGTATCGGAAACCGCAAAGGCTTCGCTTTGATCGTGGGTGACGTACAGCGAGGTGATATCAAACTGCTTTTGCAGCTCGCGGATCTTGTCGCGCATGCTGCGACGCAGGTTGGCGTCCAGGTTACTTAACGGTTCATCAAACAGAAGCACTTTCGGTTTGAGGATCAACGCACGGGCCAGCGCCACGCGCTGCTGCTGACCGCCGGAGATCTGATCGACAAAGCGGTCTTCAAATCCTTCCAGATCCACCATCGCCAGCGCCTCTTTGACGCGGGTTTTCACCTCCGCGCGCGACACGCCGAGCATCTTCAGGCCATAACCGACGTTCTCCCCTAACGACATATGCGGGAACAGGGCATATGACTGAAACACCATACAGATATCGCGCTGCTGAATAGAACGATGAGTAACGTCTTCGCCATCAATGAAAATTTGTCCTTCGCTCGGTTTTTCCAGCCCGGCAACCAGACGCAAGATGGTAGTTTTACCGCAGCCGGACGGGCCGAGCAGCGTTACCATTTGCCCCTGCGGAATGGTGAGATTGATATTGTCGATAACCGTGTTGCTGCCAAATCGTTTAGTGACGTTGCGCAGTTCAACGAAATTTTTCTGAGTCATAGTGCGCTCCATTACGCCTGGTTTTTGGCTTTTGAACGGGAGGTACGTGATTCACCGATCAGCCAGTCAAAGATGAAAATAATCGCCAGCATCACCACGATTAAAATGGAACCGTAGGCAATCGCCACGCCGTATTCGCCGTCTTCTACGCGGTTCAGGATGTAGGCCGTGGCCACGCGGGTATCCGGCGTGACGAGGAACACAATGGCGCTGACGGTGGTAATGGCGCGCACAAAGCTGTAGATCAGCGCTGAGAGGATCGCCGGGCGCAGCAGCGGCAACAGGATGTGCGTAATGGTGCGCAGGGAACCGGCGCGCAGACTGAGCGAGGCTTCATCCAGCGATTTATCGATTTGGCCTAAGCCCGCAATGCCCGCCCGGATACCGACCGGGACGTTACGCATTACCATTGAGATAATCACGATGGCGGCGGTGCCGGTGAGGTATACCGGGGCGCTGTTAAAGGCCAGAATGTACGACACGCCCGCTACGGTGCCCGGAACGGCAAAGCACAGCATTGTGGTGAACTCGATGGTCTTTTTGCCTTTAAACTGCTGACGCACCACAACCCATGCGATCAGCAGGCCGAAGATAGCGGTGATCGGCGCGGCAATCCCGGCGTAGAGCAGGGTGTCGAGCAGTGAAGGCCACGCGCCGTCGCTCATTCCCTGACCGAACAGTTTGGTAAAGTTCGCCAGCGTCAGGGTGTAGTCCACGCCCCAGTTTACGGTGAAACTTCCGTAGAAAATGCTGCCGTAGAGCAGGGCGTTAAAGGCAATCCACACCGCCAGGAGCGCGACCACGCTCCATACCAGCGTTACCGGCAGCGGCTGCACGTCGCCCCGATAGGATTTACCAGAAACGGTGACGTACGAGCGTTTACCAATCCACATGTACTGCACGCAGAACACCAGCAGCGAGAACAGCAACAGGAAGGCACCCAGCGTACTGGCGGCCTGGTAGTCGAGCTGGGAACCGGTGATGTAGAAGTAGATTTGCGTTGCCAGCACATCGAAGTTACCGCCAAGCACCAGCGGGTTACTGAAGTCGGCCAGCGACTGCACCACCACAATTAAAAAGGCGTTTGCCAGTGCCGGTTTTAGCAGCGGGACAAACACGCCGTTAAAGGTTTGCCAGCGGCTGGCGCGCAGGGTGTATGACGCCTCCTCCAGCGACGGATGAATGGTTTTGATCGCCCCGTCGAGGATCATAAACGCCATCGGAGTGAAGGCCAGCACCTGCGCCAGCCAGATGCCGGTAAAACCGTACAGCCAGTTGGTGTTGGTCAAACCAAACCATTCGACCATAAATTCGGTGATGTAACCGGAGCGTCCCATCATCAGTGTTACGCCTAAACCCACAACAAACGGCGGGGTGACGATTGGCAGAATCGAGAAAATTCGTCCGATAATGGCGCTGCGTTTCGCGATACGGGTGGTGTAGATAGCCAGCACCAGGCCAAAGAAGGTACAGCCGACGCCGACGGCAATCGACAGCATAATCGAGTTGAGGATCACCTGAATGATATGCGCCTGCGACAGCACATTCATAAACGCCAGCGGAGCAAATTCCCCGGCGTCGTTGGTGAACATCGGAATGAAAATAGCGATACTTGGCCAGACGATAAAAATACCGATCAGCGCGACAATCGCGGTGAGCGAGCCGATGACGAAACGGTCGCCGCCCAGCCATTCCAGACGGGTGAGCGCCAGGGTCATGATCGCGCCTAGTGCCACAAACAGCACGATGGTGGCATAGCCTAAGCCGCGTCCCTCAATAGTCGCGCAGGCGACGATAAACGCCATACAGAAAAACGCCCAGCCCGCGTCAAAATAATGGCGGCTGCGCTGTTCGCGTCTGGCTTCATGGAACGGGCGCACCAGCAGCAGGCTTGGCAGCAGATACCAGAGCCAACTGATATTGAACTGTGACCAGCCGTAGGCGGCGAGAATTTCTTCGCGCGTCGATTCCAGCAGACCGTAGTCCAGGCTCCAGCTCGGCAGCAGGGCAAACGCCAGCCAGCCGAGTAAAATCCAAAGAAATATCGCATCCCGTTTTTTCACGGGATGGAGTGCAAGTGTGTGTGACATAGCGGTTCCGGTATTTCAGGCCGGATATGGCGTTGAGGCCGTATCCGGCAAATGAACGCAAATCTGGGGTTATTTACCCATCTTCACTTCGCTGACCCACTTATTGATCAGGGCTTTACGCACGTCGGTCGAGCCGTACTTATCCATGTCGTAATTGATAAGCTTCAGGTCGTCGAGCTTCAGCGAGTTAGGGGACGTCTCGGCGGTGGTGTTGGTCAGGATCTGATAGGATTTACCTTTCTTCCACGCCAGCTCCTGCGCGTCTTTCGACAGTACCCAGTCAACGAACAGTTTGGCGTTATCGAGGTTGCGCGCGCCTTTCAGGATGCTGACACCGCCGATTTCATAACCGGTACCTTCGCACGGTGAGACAAGTTCCAGCGGTGCGCCCTGTTCTTTTTCCAGTGAGTAGTCGTGCAAGAAACCGATGCCGATAGCCGTTTCGCCACGGGCGGCGTTACGCGCCGGGGCAATGCCGGATTTGGTGTACTGGGAGACGTTGGCGTTGAGCTGTTTCAGGTAGTCAAAGGCCTGATCTTCCCCCCACAGTTGGGCAAAGGTCGCCAGTGCGGTATAGGCGGTACCGGAGCTTTGCGGATCAGCAATCTGGATTTCGCCTTTGTATTCCGGTTTGGTCAGATCCTTCCAGCATTTTGGCACTGGTAGGTTTTTCTCTTTCAGGCGCTGGGTATTGACGCCAAAGCCCAGAATACCGACATAAACCGCCGAGGAGAGGTTGCCCTTCACTTTTGCCGGATCGCGAAACTTCTCCATGATTTGTTCGAGGTTTGGTGATTTATACGGCTGCAGCAAGCCCATTTCACCGGCCTGAGACTGTGGATCCAGCGTACCGCCATACCAGACATCCGCTTGCGGGTTTTTCTTCTCGGCATCCACTTTCGCCAGCGTACTGCCTGAGCCGTTGCGAATGAATGAAGTCTTCACATCATATTTTTCACCGAAGGCTTTGGTTTCGGTTTCGCACATTTCGTTGGTGGCGCTGCAATACACCACCAGACGACCCTGCGCCTGAGCTACACTGCTGAAGGCTGCCAGCGTCAGAGCGGAGGCAATTAGGGTAGAGGTAAGCGTCAGTTTCATTGTTTTATCCTTTGACTGAGAGAAGGGGGAATGCCCGCAATGAGCAATGGCATCAGCAATAAACCCATAAAGACAGCGGCAACCGAGAGCAAACTGAACATTCCCGACCAGCCGTAGTGTTCTATGACCAGCGACAGCGGCCAACCCGCCAGCGCGGCCCCCAGATAGGCGAACAGCCCGAGAAAACCAGTAATTGAACCTGCCGCCGCCTTATGTCCGCATTCCACGGCCGCGAGGCCAATTAGCATCTGTGGGCCAAACACAAAAAAGCCCACGGTAAAGAAACACACTGCCAGTAGCGCGTAGTGGTGCACCGGCGCCAGCCACAGCGCGGCGACGGAGACCATCAGCCCCAGTGTGAACAGCAAAATCATTGGCGCACGCTGACCGCTGAACAGCAGATCCGATCCCCATCCGGCAAACAGTGCCCCCAGCAAGCCGCCGACTTCAAACAGCATTACCGTGGCATTGGCGCTGAGCAGGTTCACACCGTGGCTTTCCGTCAGCCAGATGTTGCCCCAGTCGTTCAGCGCTATGCGGATCAAATAGACCAACACATATGACACGCCGAGTAGCCAGATCATCGTGTTCTTCAGCATGGTGGTGCGTAACATTTGCCACAGCCCCATCGGCGGACTTTGCTGCTCCTGACGCAACTCCAGCGGGTCTTGCCGCCATTCCCCAACCGTGGGTAAGCCTTCTTCCCGGGGCGTGCCTTTCAGTTGCAGGGTGAGCCAGATGCCTAACGCCATGCTGATTATTCCTGGAGCCAGCATGGCTGCCTGCCAACCCCACCAGTGGGCGGCAAAGGCGCTAATCAGCGGGATGATGGCCCCACCGATGTTGATCGACATATTCCAGCAGCCCCACCAGAAGCCGCGTTCGTTGCGCGAGTACCAGTGGGTCAATAGTCGGGCGCAGGGCGGCCAGCCCCAGCCCTGAAAAAATCCGTTCAGCGTCCAGACCACCAGGAGCAGCGTCAGCGATTCACCAAAGGCGAACAGCACGTTTAAAACGCCGGTGGCAAACAGGCCAATGCCCATAAACGCGCGCTGTCCGTGGCTGTCGTGCCATAGCCCGGCGGTGAATTTCGACAGGCCATAGGTCAGATAAAACAGCGATCCCAGCAGGCCGATATCGCCTTTATCCAGACCCAGATCCGTTTGCAGCGCCGGGAGGACGTAGTTAACGCTTTTGCGCGTCAGATAAAACGCGGCGTACCCAATCACCATACACATCAGCAGCCGGGGGCGTAGCACCCGGTATTGTTGGTCTGTTTCGCGTGATGCACGTGCATGCATGGCAGCCTCCGTTTGTGCTGACTATAGGAAAGTGAAAGCAAAATGGGATGAGATAAAGTCCGCAGTGACTAAGACTTTTTCCTGGTTAACGGCTGATTTGTTGCAAATTTGTGGGCAGGTTAACAATTACCCGCGTGCCGTTGTTCGATTCGAGCGTCAGTTCGCCGCCAAGGGCGCTGACCCGCTCACGCATCCCCTAGATACCGAACCCGGGGATTTTCTCTGCGAGAATACCTACACCGTTGTCAGCGACGTGCAGAAACACGCGGTGTTCCTGCTGGCGCAGCGTAATCGATACTTCGCTGGCATCGGCATGTTTACAGACGTTATTGAGCAACTCCTGCAGCAGGCGATACAGTGTGAAACGCACCGTTTCATTTTCTGGCGTATTTTCAAGCTGATAGTCAAACCAACAGCGAATGCCGCGTTCGGCAAAGGCAAATTCATTCACCAGATGATGCAGTGCATCTTTAAAGGCCAATTCATCGAGCGCGGGCGGTCGCAGCTGGCGCAGCAGTTGGCGGGTGGAGTGGTGAATGCGCCGGGCAAGGTCGTTGATCTGATTTGCCGCTTCAAGCGTTTGCTCGCGACCCGGCGCGCGCTTGACCAGTTGCGACTGAATTTGAATGGCGGTGATGTTCTGACCAATTTCGTCGTGTAGTTCCCGCGCCAGGCTTTTGCGCGTATTTTCCTCGGTGCGGATCAGTTGTTCGGTCAGCGCGCGTCGCGCTGCCAGTTCGGCTTCCAGACGCTGGCGATAATGGTGCAGGTTTTGCGCCAGATGCTGCTGGCGGCTGATAGCGATCCCGAGCCCTATGCCCAGCAGCGCCTGGGTGGCGAGGAAAATCTCCAGCTCCAGTAAATTGCTGAACCCGACGCCGATTTGCCGGGCGATGGTGATCATCATACTGCCGAGCAGTCCGGACAACACGCCGCCCTGCCAGCCAAATTTCCACGCCATCACCACGTTTGGTAAGAACACCACGATTAGCAGCAGGCGCTCGATCTCCGGTGACAGCACCATCTGGGTACCTATGCCGATAATGAAAAACAGACTACACCAGATGATAAGCGAGGTACGCAGGGGGGGATTGGTGGTATCCAGTCCGAGCAAATGATAGCGGTGCTGCTGGCGCAGAAATTCATAGATCAGATAGACAAACGGCGTCAGCAGCACGCCGCCAGTAAACGATGCCAGGCCAATTAACGTTGCCGGGCTTTGGATAAACGGTGAAAGCAGGAGGGTATTGAGCAATGACGTGATCGTCACCGCGGCCAGCAGCAGCGTTAAGCGCTGCCAGTAAAGGGGGAAGCGGTGCCAGTATGACTGGCCGATACTCGCCGGGATCAGGCTAATCAACGGCGCAACCAGCAGGATATAGCCATTCACTAATTGCTCGCTGTGTAGCCAGAACAGCATCAGCACCGGCGGCAGTACCAGCGCGGGCCAGTAACGGCGAGAAAGCAGGATTAGCAGGGCGAGATAGACGCCGTGCGGCAGGAATAGCGCTGCCTGCTGGCCGTTGTGGGTCAGGTAAAACCCCAGCGTCCACAGCATCAACCAGCCCGATCCCCAGGCCAGCAGAATAAACAGAGAAATAACCCAATGACGAAGGCTGCGTGACATTAATGCCCCGTCAGCAACTGGTGGTCGAGTGCAAAATGCACCAGATCGATGGTGCTGTGGCATTGCAGTTTGCCCAGCACGTTCGCACGATGAACGTGCACCGTTTTATGGCTGAGGTCGAGCTTGAAAGCGATCTCTTTTACGCTGTCGCCTTTGACCAGCAGATCAAACACTTCGCGCTCGCGCGGGGTCAATACCTCCAGTACCTGCGCGGGCTGTTCGCCGCCGCGTAGCGCCCGCAGCGCGTCGGCGCACAGGTAATGCCCGCCCATACCAACCGATCGTACCGCCTGCACCAGTTCCTCCGGTCCGCAACGTTTGGTCAGATAACCGCTGGCACCGGCATCCAGTGCGCTTTGCACAAACGTGGGTGAGTCATAGATGCTGAGAATAATGGCGCGAAAACCGGGCTTCTGCGTCCGCAGTCGTTTTAACAGGCTCAGGCCATTTTCATCTGGCATGGCGATATCCATCACCGCAACGTTGACGTCATCATGCAGTAATGCAGGCCACGCCTGGGCCGCGCTGCTGTACTGGCCAGCAACGTTGAGATCGTCTTCGAGACTGAGTAATTGCGCAAAGCCGGAACGCACCACCACATGGTCATCCACCAGCACAACATGAATCATGATCTTGCTCTCTTGCCTGACAATGGCATCTATGATGCCTGCCAGCGCCGCGCTGGCAATCCCCGTGGCGCGGATATGTAACGAATGTAACAAAATCGCAATAATTTGCCGGCCTGCAATCAAATGCATTTCCGGGCTAAGCATTGCCGCTTTTTTTCTAAAAACAGATCGCTATTAGCCAGAATTTTTAATTCCTTTATCAAATTGTGCCGCAACGAAATACTGCCCTCATAACAAGACAGGGGAGCAGACAATCATGGCTATTTCATCGCGTAACGCACTACTTGCCGCACTGGCATTCATCGCATTTCAGGCACAGGCGGTGAACGTCACCGTTGCTTATCAGACCTCCGCTGAACCCGCCAAAGTGGCGCAGGCGGATAACACCTTTGCTAAAGAGAGCGGGGCTACCGTTGACTGGCGCAAATTCGACAGCGGTGCGAGCATCGTCCGTGCGCTGGCATCCGGTGATGTGCAGATCGGTAATCTTGGCTCCAGCCCGCTGGCGGTCGCTGCCAGCCAGCAGGTGCCTATTGAGGTTTTCCTGCTGGCGTCAAAACTCGGCAATTCTGAAGCGCTGGTGGTGAAGAAAAACATCAGTAAACCGCAAGATTTGATTGGTAAGCGCATTGCCGTGCCGTTTATTTCCACTACCCATTACAGCCTGCTGGCGGCGTTGAAACACTGGGGTATCAAAGCAGGGCAGGTGGAGATTGTGAACCTGCAGCCACCCGCGATTATTGCCGCCTGGCAGCGCGGAGATATTGATGGTGCTTATGTCTGGGCGCCTGCGGTAAACGCGCTGGAAAAAGATGGCAAGGTATTAACCGACTCATCGCAGGTTGGCGAGTGGGGCGCACCGACGCTGGACGTGTGGGTGGTGCGCAAAGATTTTGCCGAGAAGCATCCTGAGGTGGTGAAAGCCTTTGCCAAAAGCGCCATCGACGCCCAGCAGCCTTATATCGCTAATCCCGATGAATGGCTGAAACAGCCGGAGAATATCAGCAAACTGTCGCGTTTGAGTGGCGTACCGGAGGCGGATGTGCCGGGCCTGGTGAAAGGTAACACCTATTTGACGGCACAACAGCAAACCGCTGAGCTAACCGGCCCGGTGAATAAAGCAATTATCGACACCGCGCAGTTCCTCAAAGAGCAGGGTAAAGTCCCCGCCGTCGCGACGGATTACAGCCAGTATGTGACCGATCGCTTCGTGCAATAAATAAGGAGGCGCTGATGCTGCAAATCTCTCATCTTGCCGCCAGCTACGGTGGAAAACCGGTGCTGGAAGATATCAACCTGACGCTCGATAGTGGCGAACTGCTGGTGGTACTCGGACCTTCTGGTTGCGGAAAAACCACGCTGTTAAATCTGATTGCCGGGTTTGTGCCGTATCAGCATGGCAGCATTATGCTGGCGGGCAACAAGGTTGAAGGTCCAGGCGCAGAGCGCGGGGTTGTGTTCCAGAACGAAGGCCTGCTGCCCTGGCGCAACGTGCAGGACAACGTGGCCTTCGGGCTGCAACTGGCGGGGATGGAGAAGCCCCAACGTCAACGAATCGCGCGGGAGATGTTGCAGAAAGTTGGGCTGGAGGATGCGGGAAAACGTTTTATCTGGCAGCTCTCTGGTGGTCAGCGTCAGCGCGTCGGTATTGCGCGGGCGTTGGCTGCCAACCCGCAGCTGTTGTTGCTGGATGAACCCTTTGGCGCGCTCGACGCCTTTACCCGCGAGCAGATGCAAACCCTGCTGCTGAAGTTGTGGCATGAGACTGGCAAACAGGTGCTGTTGATTACCCACGATATTGAAGAAGCCGTTTTTATGGCAACGGAGCTGGTATTGCTGTCGCCAGGCCCTGGCCGGGTACTGGAGCGTCTGCCGCTGAATTTCGCTCGTCGCTTTGTGGCCGGAGAGCCGAGCCGCAGCATTAAGTCCGACCCGCAGTTTATCGCCATGCGCGAGTATGTGTTAGGTCGTGTCTTTGAACAACGGGAGGCATTCTCATGAGCGTGGTGATTAATGATAAACCCCGTCGCCAGCGCGCGCTGAACTGGCGCTGGCCGTTCTCGCGGCAGATTACCTTAAGCTTCGGTACGCTGGTCGTCATTCTGGCGGTGTGGTGGACGGTGGCGGCGCTGCAGTTAATCAGTCCGCTGTTTTTACCCCCGCCGGGCCAGGTTTTGCAAAAACTGATGGTTATTGCCGGGCCGCAGGGGTTTATGGATGCCACGCTGTGGCAGCATCTGGCGGCGAGCCTGACGCGTATTGTTATCGCGCTGCTGGCGGCGGTACTGCTCGGCGTTCCGGTTGGGATCGCTATGGGGCTGAGTCCGACGATGCGCGGCATTCTCGATCCGATCATTGAACTGTATCGTCCGGTTCCGCCATTGGCCTATTTGCCGCTGATGGTGATCTGGTTTGGCATTGGTGAGACCTCCAAGATCCTGCTGATCTATCTGGCGATTTTCGCCCCTGTAGCGATGTCGGCGCTGGCGGGGGTTAAAAGCGCGCAGCAGGTGAGAGTGCGTGCCGCACAGTCGCTGGGAGCCAGTCGTACGCAGGTGCTGTGGTTTGTTATTTTGCCGGGGGCATTGCCGGAGATACTCACAGGGTTGCGTATCGGGCTTGGCGTGGGCTGGTCGACGTTGGTGGCAGCAGAGCTGATTGCCGCCACGCGAGGTTTAGGATTTATGGTGCAGTCAGCCGGTGAGTTTCTGGCAACGGATGTGGTGCTGGCGGGGATCGCGGTGATTGCCGTTATCGCGTTTATTTTAGAACTGGGTCTGCGCGCGCTTCAGCGCCGCCTGACGCCCTGGCATGGAGAAGTACAATGAGTGAACGTCTGAGCATTACCCCGCTGGGGCCGAACATTGGCGCACAAATCACCGGTGCGGATTTGACGCGCCCGCTGAGCGATAATCAGTTTGAACAGCTTTATCACGCCGTACTGCGCCATCAGGTGGTGTTTCTGCGTGAGCAGGTGATTACGCCGCAACAACAGCGGGCGCTGGCGCTGCGTTTTGGCGATCTGCATATTCACCCTGTCTATCCGCATGCCGAAGGGGTTGAAGAGATTATCGTGCTGGATACTCATAACGATAATCCGCCGGATAACGACAACTGGCACACCGATGTGACCTTTATCGACACGCCGCCAGCGGGCGCGATTCTGGCGGCAAAAGAGCTGCCATCGACAGGGGGAGACACCCTGTGGACCAGCGGGATTGCCGCTTATGACGCATTATCTGAGCCGTTTCGCCAGTTGCTGAGCGGCCTGCGGGCAGAGCATGATTTTCGTAAATCCTTCCAGGAATATAAATACCGCCAGACGCCAGAGGAGCATCAGCGCTGGCTGGAGGCGGTGGCAAAGCATCCGCCCCTGCTGCATCCGGTGGTGCGCACGCATCCAGTGAGCGGGAAGCAGGCGCTGTTCGTGAATGAAGGATTTACCACGCGAATTGTCGATGTGACGGAAAAAGAGAGCGAGGCGTTACTGCGCTTTTTGTTCGCGCATATCACTAAACCGGAGTTCCAGGTGCGCTGGCGTTGGCAGCCCAACGATGTGGCGATTTGGGATAATCGCGTGACGCAGCATTATGCGAATGCGGATTATCTGCCCCTGCGGCGCATTATGCACCGGGCGACAATTTTGGGAGACAAGCCGTTTTTTCGGGCGGGGTGATTATCGGAGACGCTTCATTTACCGGGCCTACGACCTGTAGGTCCGGTAAAGCGAAGCCGTCATTAGGCAACAAAGTGATTAGCGCAGGATTTTTTTCTCAGCCAGATCCAGTGCGAAGTAGCTGAAGATCAGATCCGCGCCAGCGCGTTTGATCGAGCCTAAGCTTTCCAGCACCACTTTCTCTTCATCTATTGCACCCGCAAGGGCTGCAAACTTGATCATCGCGTATTCACCGCTGACCTGATAAGCGCCAATCGGCAGCTCGGTGCGCTCGCGGATATCGCGCAGAATATCGAGGTATGCGCCAGCCGGTTTGACCATCAAGCAGTCTGCGCCCTGGGCTTCATCCAGCAGCGATTCGCGGATCGCTTCCCGACGGTTCATCGGGTTCATCTGATAGGTTTTACGATCGCCCTTCAGCGCGGTACCTGCGGCTTCACGGAATGGGCCATAGAAAGAAGAGGCAAATTTGGTGGAGTAGGACATGATCGCGGTATCGGTAAAGCCCGCGGCATCCAGCGCCTGGCGAATCGCCTGTACCTGGCCGTCCATTGCGGCGGAAGGGGCGATGAAATCTGCGCCCGCAGCGGCGGCAACGACCGCCTGTTTGCCGAGATTGGCAAGGGTTAAATCGTTATCAACGCCGTGCTCGCATAATACGCCGCAGTGACCGTGCGAGGTGTATTCACAGAAGCAGGTGTCGGACATGACGATCATCTCCGGTACGGTCTGCTTACAGATACGCGACATGCGCGCCACCAGACCGTCTTCTTTCCAGGCGTCGCTGCCGGTGTCATCGGTGTGATGAGAAATGCCGAATGTCATTACCGAGCGGATGCCTGCATTAGCAATGCGTTCAATTTCGCGCGCCAGATGCTTCTCTGGAATGCGCATCACGCCGGGCATGGCCTCGATAGCTTTGTAATCGTCGAGTTCTTCTTCAACAAAGATCGGCAACACCAGGTCATTTAAGCTGAGTGTTGTCTCTTCAAACATAGCGCGCAGCGCAGGTGATTTGCGCAGGCGGCGAGGGCGTTGGATTAGGTCTGTCATGGTATGCCTGATGTTTGTGGAATCGAAGGCCGTAGTATACCCGAACCTGAGGGTGGGTGGTTTACGAAAGTTGGCGTTATATCTGGATTTTCCATCGTGGAAGGCTGAATCATTAGAGCAATTTATTCACATTTATGGCAAGTTATTTATATTCATTATTTTGCTTGTTTCTGTTTTTATTATTTTAAATATCGATGCGTTTATTTCTGTAGGGCTGGTGATAATTTCTCTTTATTTATTGTTTATTTGTTTGGGTGTGTGGTGAGTTATTTATTAATTATATGTTTCAGAGGTGTGTTGTGCAGTATTTCATTGAAAGGATAAGTGTTTTTGTTTTTTGTGTCAGAGGCGGGAGTATTCGTAGTGTTGTCCGGTTTCGGACGACTAGCAAAGAATAATTGAACCTTTCCTTTGTGAAACCGCATAATCGTCCCCGCGAAACATAAAATGTTTTCTTTGCATTGATAATTGATGGATCAACTATATTACGTCCCTGAGGAGGGATGACAAATGCACACTTGGAAAAAGAAACTTGTAGTCTCACAATTAGCATTAGCCTGTACTTTGGCAATCACTTCTCAGGCGAATGCTTCTACTGATATTTCTGGAACTACGTACACAACGTTCACCCATTATAATGACGCATCACATGTTGATGACGTTTACTTCGATGGCTATGTCGGTTGGAACAATTACGGCACTGATAGCATTTATAACGGTGATATTTATCCGGTAATCAATAACGCTACTGTAAACGGCGTTATTTCTACTTATTATCTGGATGATGGACTGTCAACTAACGGCAATTATAACAGCCTGACGATTAAAAACAGTACCATTCACGGTATGGTGACATCCGAGTGTATGACCACGGATTGTACTAACCGTACGGGTACCGACTATTACTACGACCGTCTGGCAATGAACGTCATCAACTCCACTATCGATGACAACTACGAACATTATACCTACAACGGTACCTATAATGACGTGGCTGATACGCACGTTGTCGACGTTTATAACCTGGGTACGGCTATCACTCTGGATCAAGAAGTTGATCTGTCTATCTCCAACAACTCTCACGTCGCGGGTATTACCCTGACTCAGGGTTATGAGTGGGAAGATATTGACGATAATACCGTCATCACCGGCGTAAACAGCGGCGAAGTGTTTAACAACACTATCGCTGTTACCGACTCTACCCTGACCTCAGGTTCCTGGTCTGATGAAGGAAGATCCGGCTGGTTTGGTAACACCAGCAATGCGAGCGACTACAACGGTAACGGTTGGAACGCGAATGATATCGCATTGGCGGTTATTGCTAATCCCAATGCAGATAACGCGATGCAGACCACCGCCACGTTTGATAACGCTACGCTGATGGGCGATGTGCTGTTCTCCAGCAACTTTGATGAGAACTTCTTCCCGAACGGTGCTGATACTTACCGCGATACTGATGCCGATCTGGATACCAACGGCTGGGATGGTACTGACCGTCTGGATCTGACCCTGAACCACGGCAGCAAGTGGGTTGGTGCGGCAATGTCCGTCCATCAGGTTGACGTTGATGGTGATGGTGTTTACGAAAGCTATGCTGAGGGCACTGAAGCCACCGCTACGCTGATTGATATCGCTGCCAACAGCCTGTGGCCTTCTTCAACCTACGGTATCGATAGCGACACATCCTCCTATGACGAAAATGGTCATGTGGTTGGCAATACCGTTTATCAGAGCGGTCTGTTCAACGTGACGCTGAACGGCGCTTCCCAGTGGGATACCACCAAAACTTCTCTGATTGACACTTTGAGCATCAACAGCGGTTCCGTTGTCAACGTGGGTGATTCTGCGCTGGTTTCTGACTCCATCACTCTGACCGGTGCTTCCGCACTGAACATCAATGAAGATGGTCGTGTTGCGACTAATACGCTGTCTATTGACAACAGTACCGTAACGATTGCTGATGATGTCTCTGCCGGCTGGAATGTGCTTAATGCCGCGCTGTATGCCAATACCATTAACGTCACCAACAACGGCGTTCTGGATGTGGGCAACAGCACCGGGAACGCACTGCAAGTTGATACCCTGAATCTGACCAGCTACACCGACGCTTACAACCATGTTAATGCGGGTGTTTTCGACATCAACAGCGCTAACTATGTATTGAATGCTGACCTGACCAACGATCGTACCAACGATACGCGCCAGGCTAACTACGGTTATGGTGTGATCGCGATGAACTCTGATGGTCATCTGACTATCAACGGTAACGGCGATTCTGACACCTCAGGCGATCAGTCTGAAGTTGATAACTACGGTGATCACGTAGCAGCGGCAACCGGTAACTATAAAGTTCGCATCGATAACGCCACTGGCGCAGGTTCTGTTGCTGATTACAACGGTAACGAGCTGATCTACGTTAACGACACGAACAGCACCGCAACTTTCTCTGCAGCCAACAAAGCAGACCTGGGTGCTTACACCTATCAGGCTCAGCAGCAGGGTAACACCGTTGTTCTGCAGCAGATGGAGCTGACCGACTACGCGAACATGGCGCTGAGCATTCCGTCTGCCAATACGAATATCTGGAACCTGGAACAAGACACCGTTGGTACTCGTCTGACTAACGCGCGTCATGGTCTGGTAGATAACGGTGGTGCATGGGTGAGCTACTTCGGCGGCAGCTTCGATGCGGATAACGGCAACATTAACTATGATCAGGATGTTAACGGCATCATGGTCGGTGTTGATTCCAAAATCGATGGTAACAACGCTAAGTGGATTGTCGGTGCTGCGGCAGGCTTTGCGAAAGGTGACATGAGTGATCGTACCGGCCAGGTAGATCAGGATAGCCAGACTGCCTATATCTACTCTTCTGCTCGTTTTGCGAACAACATCTTTGTTGACAGTAACTTAAGCTACTCCCACTTCAACAACGATCTGTCTGCCAGCATGAGCAACGGTCAGTATGTTGATGGCAGCACCTCTTCTGATGCCTGGGGCTTTGGCTTGAAACTGGGTTATGACCTGAAGCTGGGTGACGCAGGTTACGTAACCCCTTACGGTAGCGTATCCGGTCTGTTCCAGTCTGGTGATGACTATAAGCTGAGCAACGACATGAAAGTTGACGGTCAGTCTTATGACAGCATGCGTTATGAACTTGGTGTAGATGCAGGTTATACCTTCGCCTACAGCGATGACCAGGCGTTGACCCCGTACTTCAAACTGGCCTATGTTTACGACGACTCTAACAACGATTCTGATGTAAACGGTGATTCTATCGACAACGGCGTAGAAGGTTCTGCGGTACGCGTTGGACTGGGTACTCAGTTTAGCTTCACCAAGAACTTCAGCGCGTACACCGATGCTAATTACCTCGGTGGTGGTGATGTCGATCAAGACTGGTCTGCAAACGTTGGTGTTAAATATACCTGGTAACAACTTTCTCGCAGAGAAATAAAAGGTAATTTAATTTAGAATAATGCCCGTCACGGATTTGACGGGCATTTCTTGCAAGGAATGCGCACATGCTATCTTCAAATAAACCTCTTCTTGAGTTTGGTAAGCTTGATAAATGTTTAGCGAAATATGGTAAACACTTTGAGTGTGGGAACGAAAAAGAAATAATTTATTCCGGTGATATTAATAGTGATGATACTTTCATTATTTTAAGTGGTGTTGTTTCCTTACGTAGAGGGGAATGCGTACTGGTCGGGATTGCACAGGCGCCTTTTATTATGGGCCTTTCTGATGGCGTGATGAAAACAGATGTACAATACAAATTAATAACCGAAAGTAATTGTACGGGATACCACCTGCCTGCTTCGCAAACGATAAATATAATTGAACAATGCCAGCTTTGGCGTGAAGCCTTTTGCTGGTTGGCATGGCAAAACTCCATGTTTGAGTTGCGCGATCTGCAGCTGATCGGCAATAACTCCTACGATCAGATCCGCGCGACGCTGATATCCATGATGAAATGGGACGACGTACTGCGTTCGCGTATCGGCGTCATGAACTATATTCACCAACGCACGCGAATTTCACGCTCAGTTGTCGCTGAGGTTCTCGCGGCATTGCGTAAAGGTGGTTACATTGAAATGAATAAAGGCAAACTGGTGAGCATTAACCGTTTGCCTTTTGAGTATTAAGTCAGGATGCAGGAATAACCTGCGGTTTGTTCCCGCTCAGCTCTGCAACCAGATCGTTGATACCGTCGCTCATATTGGTAAAGCGGGTTAGCGGAGAGCGGGTCACCACGATAAATGCCCCGACGTTTTGCTGCGGGATCATCGCCATATAGGTAATGAAGCCGCCGCCGCCACCAGTTTTTTGAATAATTCCCGGTCGCCCATTCTTCGGCGCCATATAGACCCAGCCCAAACCCAGCGCATCGGCTCTACCCGGAACATCCATCCCTATCACTTTGGTTAACTGCGTACGCTGATAAATCAGCGTCTGCATACGGTCGGCCTGCTGGCTACGATGGTAAAAATCAGATGAGAGATACTGCTGCATCCAGCGCATCATATCGCCGGGTGTTGAATAAACACCGCCGCTGCCCATCGCCGCCAGGGTATTGTTGCAAGGACTGGCGCCTTTTTCCGCGACCATCAGGCGTCTGCATTGATCGGGGGATGGGGTAAAGGTGGTGTCTTTCATCCCCAGCGGACGGGTAATTTTTTCTTCAAACAGCTGCGGATAAGGCTTTCCGGATGCGGTTCCCAGCGCATCGGCCAGCAGGTCAAACGCCAGGTTGGAATAAGAAGCCTGCGAACCCGGTGCGGCTTTAAGCGTGGCGGTTGATAGATAGCTCCAGCGCTGTTCACGGGTTGGCCAGACAAACACTGGGCGCTTCGCCGCACCGCCAGGCTGTTCGCGCGGCAGCGCGCTGGTATGCGTCGCCAGATTCACCAGCGTAATCGGCGTGCCCTGATAAGTCGGCACGCGCGCGCCAGGCGGCGCATATTTGCTCAATGGATCGTTGAGTTTAACCGTACCCTGATCGAGTAATTTCACCAGCATTTCGCTGGTCATTAATTTAGTAATAGAGGCAATTCGAATAACGGAATCCAGCTGCGGATGAACGTTATTGCCAGGGCGTGTTTCGCCGAAGCTGCGAAATACGCGCTGGTTGCCATCAATCACCACGAGCGCCATCCCCGTAGCACCGCTGCCGTAAAATATATGGTCGGCATAACGATCGACGATATCAGAGGCGAAGACCGGATCGGTTATAGGCTGTGCCGCCTGGACAGATGTCAATGACGCCGCACACAGCGCGGCAGAAAAAAGCAGACTACGTTTCAACGGTGGTGTCCATGAGTTAGAGAAAGTGAAAAAGGATGTCGTGCGTATGCGTATTTATACTACTCATCGGCGTATTGCAAAGCGCTTATCAGCCAATGATAGTGTGAAAAACGTAACGATGAGTAAACGCGAGCGTTTCCCGGATTACGGATGTTCGCTTTTGTGATCTCACGCTGTGATAATCTGCACTTGCTGGAACGTTGTCGAGTGTGAAAATCACAGAAACAATTCTTCATACCCGGGTGCGAACTAAGTGCCGCGGTTTTGGTCACACTTGTCGGTTTCAGCTTGTGTTTTTGGGCGTAAGCCGTCTGGCCGCCGCACTCCACGGTGGCAAATACACAGCAGTCGTCATAACGATAAGAAGTTAGCAGGAGAGCACTATGTTTAAGTCTTTTTTCCCAAAGCCGGGGCCGTTCTTTATTTCGGCATTTATTTGGGCACTGGTCGCCGTTGTATTCTGGCAAGGAGGTGGGGGAGCCTGGGTTGCACATATTACCGGCGCGTCGGGAGACGTACCGATTAGCGCGGCCCGATTCTGGTCACTGGATTACCTGATTTTTTATGCGTATTACATCCTTTGTGTTGGAGTGTTCGCGCTGTTCTGGTTTATCTACAGCCCGCACCGCTGGCAGTACTGGTCCATACTGGGCACGTCGCTGATTATTTTCGTGACCTGGTTTCTGGTTGAAGTTGGCGTCGCCGTCAACGCCTGGTATGCGCCATTCTATGATCTGATTCAATCCGCGTTGAGTGCGCCGCATAAGGTGAAGATTGAGCAGTTCTATCATGAAGTAGGCATCTTTCTTGGCATTGCGCTGATTGCCGTGGTCATTGGGGTGATGAACAACTTCTTCGTCAGCCACTATGTATTCCGCTGGCGTACCGCAATGAACGAACACTATATGGCGCACTGGCAGCATCTGCGTCATATCGAAGGCGCGGCGCAGCGTGTGCAGGAAGATACCATGCGTTTTGCCTCCACGCTTGAAGATATGGGGGTCAGCTTTATCAATGCGATTATGACGCTGATTGCCTTCTTACCTGTCCTGGTCACTCTCTCAGCCCATGTGCCGGACCTGCCCATTGTTGGACATGTTCCTTATGGCCTGGTGATTGCCGCGATTGTCTGGTCGCTGATGGGAACCGGCTTGCTGGCGGTAGTCGGCATCAAACTTCCGGGGCTGGAGTTTAAAAACCAGCGCGTGGAAGCGGCCTACCGTAAAGAACTGGTTTACGGTGAAGATGACGCTAATCGTGCGACCCCGCCGACGGTGCGTGAACTGTTCCATGCGGTGCGCCAGAACTACTTCCGCCTCTATTTTCACTATATGTACTTCAATATCGCCCGTATTCTATACCTGCAGGTTGATAACGTTTTCGGCTTGTTCCTGCTGTTCCCGTCGATTGTTGCCGGTACGATTACGCTCGGCCTGATGACGCAAATCACCAACGTGTTTGGCCAGGTGCGAGGCTCGTTCCAGTATTTGATTAACTCCTGGACAACGTTAGTCGAACTGATGTCTATTTATAAGCGTCTGCGCAGCTTTGAACGTGAGCTTGATGGCCAGGATATTCAGGAAGTTACCCATACGCTTAGTTAATAAAAAAGGAGATGTTATGTCGACGGTTTCCCGTCTTTACCCCTTGTCCGGTCTGGCCGCTCTGGTGCTGGTGGGATGTAGTAGCCAACCCGCGCAGCCGCTAAAAAAAGGGGAGAAAGCCGTCGATGTGGCGAGCGTGGTGCGCCAGAAAATGCCCGCCAGCGTGAAAGACCGGGACGCATGGGCGCAGGATTTAGCGAAGACGTTTGAAAGCCAGAAGCTGGCGCCGACGGTTGAAAATATCTGTTCGGTGCTGGCGGTTGCGCAACAGGAGTCAAACTATCAGGCGGATCCGGCCGTTCCAAACTTAAGTAAAATCGCCTGGAAAGAGATCGACCGGCGCGCCGAGCGTATGCATATCCCGCAGTTTGTGGTGCATACCGCACTGAAGATTAACTCGCCAACGGGGAAAAGCTACAGCGAGCGTCTGGATACGGTGAAAACGGAAAAACAGCTTAGCGCCATTTTTGATGATTTTATCAATATGGTACCGATGGGGCAGACGCTGTTTGGTTCGCTTAATCCGGTACATACCGGTGGGCCAATGCAGGTCAGTATCGCGTTTGCCGAGCAGCACGCCGACGGGTATCCGTGGAAAATGGCGGGAACAGTACGTCAGGAAGTGTTCAGCCGCCGCGGTGGGCTGTGGTTCGGTACGTATCATCTGCTTAACTACCCGGCGAATTACAGCGCGCCAATCTTCCGTTTCGCTGATTTCAATGCGGGATGGTATGCCAGCCGCAATGCGGCTTTCCAGAATGCGGTCAGTAAAGCCAGCGGAGTGAAACTGGCGATGGATGGTGACTTGATTCTCTACGGCAGCAGCGAGCCGGGCAAAACCGAGCTGGCGGTACGTAAACTGGCCGGGAAGCTGGGGATGAGCGAGAGTGAGATCCACCGTCAACTGCAAAAAGGTGACAGCCTGGCATTTGAGGATACCGCGCTGTACGAGAAGGTCTATAAGCTGGCGAAAGCGAAGACTGGGAAAGCGCTACCCCGTGAAATGCTGCCAGGCATTCAGCTGGAAAGCCCGAAGATTACACGTAATTTGACCACCGCGTGGTTTGCGAAACGCGTGGACGAGCGTCGGGCGAAATGTATAGGTCAGCCATCATTATGATGACGGCGGCGCCAGCGCACGAATGCCGCGATGGCGCCAAGAATCAGACTTCCGGCAAGGAAAGGGACCAGCCCAAAAAGGGTACCGACGCCTAAGCCAATTTCAACTCGTGGGCGTCCTGTCTCTTGCATTTGCAACTGCATCAGTTGTTCATAGATGCCGGGAGCGTGGGCCAACAGATTTAAAACCTGCGCGCCTGCCCAAAAGCAAAACAGCACAAATACGGCATACGCAATGTTGCCGGGCAGGGAGGAGGTATCCCGATGCTTGCCCTTAAACAGGGATTTTGAGAGCGTAAAATCAGCCATAAAGACCTCCGGAAATAACCTGCTTTTTTGACGTGATACCTGGAACTGACAGTGAGTCTGACAGGTGATCGGCAATGTCAATATCAGAATGATGGTAATTTCAGGTAGAGATTATTCCTGGATCTCGGTTTTTTGCTGATTGTCACAATTACGTAACCTTAAGTGAAATCAAGTTACATTTCAGAAATTCCGCACAGGCCACAGACGTCTATGAGGAAATGTGCGAGGATGCGCTTTCACGTTGTATTTCCACCGGAGCCGTTATGAACCTGCCTGTTAAAATTCGCCGAGACTGGCACTACTATGCCTTCGCTATTGGGCTTATCTTTATTCTGAACGGTGTGGTCGGCTTACTGGGTTTTGAAGCGCAGGGATGGCAGACCTATGCGGTGGGGTTGGTGACGTGGGTGATTAGCTTTTGGCTGGCCGGATTAATTATCCGTCGCCGCGTGGAAGATGAAGAAGAAGCAAAGGATGCCCAATAGCTATCGATCAGGCATCCAGGCGGGTTTACATACTGGTTTTCAACGCGCTATCCGCCGCATGACGTTCCAGCGCCAGTTCGATCAGGCGAGTGATCAAATCGGTATAGCCTAAGCCGCTCGCCTGCCACAGTTTTGGATACATGCTGATGTTGGTAAAGCCCGGCAGCGTGTTGATCTCATTGATCACAACATCGTTCTCTGCGGTTAAGAAAACGTCCACGCGCGCCATACCGGCGCAGCCCAGCGCCTGATAAGCCTGAATAGCAATGTCGCGGATCTTATCGTTAACTTCCGGTGCGATCGCTGCCGGAACAACCACTTTGGCACCGTTATCGTCAATGTATTTGGTGTCGTAAGCGTAAAAATCACTGTTCAGCACGATCTCGCCACAGGTACTGGCCTGCGGTTGATCGTTGCCCAGCACGGCGCATTCGATCTCGCGGCCCTTAATCCCTTGTTCCACCACGACTTTATGGTCGAATTCAAATGCCAGCGTGACGGCCTGATCGTATTGCGCTTCGCTGGTCACTTTACTGACGCCAACGGACGAGCCCTGGTTGGCTGGTTTCACAAACAGCGGCAGGCCAAGGCGGGATTCCACCTCGGCAAAGCTGATGCGGTTGCGATTGGCGCGAGTGAGCGTAATAAATGGCGCGATGTTTAATCCGGCATCGCGCAGTAGACGTTTGGTTACGTCTTTATCCATACAGGCCGCAGAACCCAGGACATCAGAACCGACGAACGGCAGATTCGCCACGCGCAGCATACCCTGCAGAGAGCCATCTTCACCCAACGTGCCGTGTACGATCGGGAAAATAACATCGACCGTTGGCAGTGGCTGACCGTTTTGCGCATCGATCAACTGGTGCTCTTGTTTACCCGGGACTTGAGCCAGGCTGGTCGCGGAAGGACGCAGCGCAATATGCGCTGGATCATCTGAATTGAGCAGATAGTTACTGGCATCGCTAATGTGCCATTGCCCTTGCTTATCAATACCTAACAGCACAACGTCAAAGCGAGTCTTGTCGATGGCATCGACAATATTTTTTGCCGATTGCAATGACACTTCATGTTCCGCTGATTTACCACCAAATACGATTCCTACCCGCAACTTTGCCATCTTAAAAACCCATTCCATGAATGCAAAGCACATACATTACCACGACAAAACGCAGGTTTCCTCGGCTTCTGGCAGATTGTTTTGATGGGCAACAGAGGAACAGATAAGCGCAAACGCGCAGAACGGACGCGGAGCATAAACCCCTGCTGATATTGTGGGGTTGATGTGAGGTATATCACAAATATGATGAGCGGGAAGATAAAATCCTAAACTGTGATATATCGCACCTGTGGACCCTTATTTGGCTAAGTAATTTGTTAAGCTACTCACAGTTTTCAGCTACTTATCGTTATGAGTCCCTATGGAATCCTGGAGAGTAAACCTCATTTCCGTATGGTTCGGTTGCTTTTTCACCGGCCTGGCGATCAGCCAAATCCTGCCTTTTTTACCGCTCTATATCTCCCAACTGGGGGTGAGCTCCCATGAAGCACTCTCAATGTGGTCCGGCTTAACGTTTAGCGTCACCTTCCTGATTTCAGCCATCGTCTCTCCGATGTGGGGGAGTTTAGCCGACCGTAAAGGACGCAAGCTAATGTTGCTGCGGGCCTCTTTGGGTATGGCGATTGCGATTTTACTGCAGGCCTTTGCCACTAACGTCTGGCAGCTTTTTCTGCTGCGTGGGGTCATGGGGTTAACGTCTGGCTATATTCCCAATGCGATGGCGCTGGTAGCCTCACAGGTTCCGCGCGAACGCAGCGGGTGGGCGCTGAGTACGCTCTCGACGGCGCAAATTAGCGGCGTAATTGGCGGACCGCTGATGGGGGGCTTTATTGCCGACCACGTTGGCTTACGGGCGGTATTCTGTATTACCGCGGCCTTGCTGGTAGTGAGTTTTCTGGTCACGCTGTTCTTAATCAAAGAAGGTGTGCGCCCGACAATCAAAAAAAGCGAACGCCTGAGCGGGAAGGCCGTCTTTGCCTCGCTGCCTTATCCGGCGCTGGTGATCAGCCTGTTTTTTACTACGATGGTGATCCAGTTGTGTAACGGCTCAATTGGGCCGATTCTGGCGCTGTTTATTAAATCAATGGTCCCAGACAGTTCTAATATTGCCTTTCTCAGCGGGCTGATTGCTTCGGTTCCGGGCATCTCGGCGCTGATTTCTGCGCCCCGGCTAGGTAAATTAGGCGATCGTATTGGGACCGAGCGGATTTTAATGGCAACGTTAATCTTCGCCGTCGTGTTGTTTTTCGCCATGTCATGGGTCACTACGCCGTTGCAGTTGGGGATCTTACGTTTTCTGCTCGGCTTTGCCGACGGCGCGATGTTGCCCGCGGTGCAGACGTTGCTGGTGAAATACTCCAGCGACCAGATAACCGGGCGCATTTTTGGTTATAACCAGTCATTTATGTACCTCGGCAACGTAGCCGGGCCATTAATGGGAGCAACGGTTTCGGCAATGGCGGGCTTTCGCTGGGTGTTTATTGCCACGGCGTGCATTGTGCTAATCAACATCTGGCAACTGGCTATCGCGTTGCGACGTCGGCGCTGCGCACGCTGAGTACTGAGAGATCCCCTCATAATTTCCCCAAAGCGTAACCATGTGTGAATAAATTTTGAGCTAGTAGGGTTGCAGCCACGAGTAAGTCTTCCCTTGTTATTGTGTAGCCAGAATGCCGCAAAACTTCCATGCCTAAGCGAACTGTTGAGAGTACGTTTCGATTTCTGACTGTGTTAGCCTGGAAGTGCTTGTCCCAACCTTGTTTCTGAGCATGAACGCCCGCAAGCCAACATGTTAGTTGAAGCATCAGGGCGATTAGCAGCATGATATCAAAACGCTCTGAGCTGCTCGTTCGGCTATGGCGTAGGCCTAGTCCGTAGGCAGGACTTTTCAAGTCTCGGAAGGTTTCTTCAATCTGCATTCGCTTCGAATAGATATTAACAAGTTGTTTGGGTGTTCGAATTTCAACAGGTAAGTTAGTTGCTAGAACCCATGGCTCCTTTGCCGACGCTGAGTAGATTTTAGGTGACGGGTGGTGACAATGAGTCCGTGTCGAGCGCTGATTTTTTCGGCCTTTAGAGCGAGATTTATACAATAGAATTTGGCATGAGATTGGATTGCTTTTAGTCAGCCTCTTATAGCCTAAAGTCTTTGAGTGACTAGATGACATATCATGTAAGTTGCTGATAGGTTTCCAGTTTTCCGCTCCTAGGTCTGCATATTGTACTTTTCCTCTTACTCGACTTAACCAGTACCAACCCAGCTTCTCAACGGATTTATACCATGGCACTTTAAAGCCAGCATCACTGACAATGAGCGGTGTGGTGTTACTCGGTAGAATGCTCGCAAGGTCGGCTAGAAATTGGTCATGAGCTTTCTTTGAACATTGCTCTGAAAGCGGGAACGCTTTCTCATAAAGAGTAACAGAACGACCGTGTAGTGCGACTGAAGCTCGCAATACCATAAGTCGTTTTTGCTCACGAATATCAGACCAGTCAACAAGTACAATGGGCATCGTATTGCCCGAACAGATAAAGCTAGCATGCCAACGGTATACAGCGAGTCGCTCTTTGTGGAGGTGACGATTACCTAACAATCGGTCGATTCGTTTGATGTTATGTTTTGTTCTCGCTTTGGTTGGCAGGTTACGGCCAAGTTCGGTAAGAGTGAGAGTTTTACAGTCAAGTAATGCGTGGCAAGCCAACGTTAAGCTGTTGAGTCGTTTTAAGTGTAATTCGGGGCAGAATTGGTAAAGAGAGTCGTGTAAAATATCGAGTTCGCACATCTTGTTGTCTGATTATTGATTTTTCGCGAAACCATTTGATCATATGACAAGATGTGTATCCACCTTAACTTAATGATTTTTACCAAAATCATTAGGGGATTCATCAGCGCTGAGTACCTGATTAACAACGCTGCCCGCAAGCGTTGTTAATCCATCATTATGCATTTATATATCCAGGTGATTATTAATCCCCTTACCCTTTTATATGGAATAATTCTGCGCTAAGACTCCTTCTCCCTTATTTTGTGTTGTGATTGTTTTCGCAAAACGTTTTATTTCTTATGAAAATACAACTTTCATCCTCTAGGCAGTTGTGAGTCTTAATGATAACGTGGCCTATATTTGGTTAAGGGAATACGTAAATGAAAAATCTCGTTACTGAGTTGTTACTTAAGCTCGCCCAAAAAGAAGAAGAGTCGCAAGAACTGACGGCGCAGGTTGAAACGCTGGAGCAGGTAATCATCGAAATGCTGCGCAATATGACGTGTAACGATCGGCAAATATTTATTCGCCAAATTGAGGGGGCTTTGGCTGGAGAAGGCCGTATGCCTGCGTTTCTGACCAACGTTCATAACGCTGGCGAGAGTGTGCCAAAAGCGTTTTGAGTAATCCGTGGTGCGTCATCCACAAATTATCATAAAAGTGTCACATCAAATACTTATAGTCGCTTTGTTTTAATTTTACCGTATTTATACATGGAGAAAATAAAGTGAAACAAAGCGCACTCGCTATTGCCCTGTTACCTTTGCTGTTTACCCCGGTTATTAATGCAGAAACCTCTGCCATAACGGTTATGGATAATCGTGCCGCTCAGGGTGATATCACCACGCCGGGCGGCGCCCGCCGATTGTCTGCCGATCAAACGGCGGCTCTGCGCGAATCTCTGAGCGATAAACCTGCCAAAAATATTATTTTATTGATTGGCGATGGGATGGGTGACTCAGAAATAACGGCCGCGCGAAATTATGCCGAAGGCGCAGGCGGCTTTTTTAAAGGGATTGATGCTTTACCGTTGACCGGACAATACACGCACTATGCGTTGGATAAGAAAACGGGTAAACCCGATTATGTGACGGATTCTGCGGCATCCGCGACGGCGTGGACCACCGGTGTGAAAACCTATAATGGCGCGCTGGGCGTTGATATTCATGAAAAAGATCACGCCACAATTCTTGAAATGGCAAAAGCGGCGGGGCTGGCAACAGGCAACGTTTCTACCGCTGAATTGCAGGATGCTACCCCGGCGGCGCTGGTTGCCCATGTGACTTCGCGTAAGTGCTATGGCCCTGGCGTGACACGTGAAAAATGCCCAACCAATGCGCTGGAAAAAGGCGGTAAAGGGTCAATCACCGAACAATTACTCAATGCCCGGGCTGACGTTACGCTGGGCGGCGGGGCAAAAACGTTTGCGGAAACCGCTGCGGCAGGCGAGTGGCAGGGTAAAACGTTGCGTGAACAAGCCCTGGCCCGCGGTTATCAGATGGTGAGTGATACCGCGACGCTGGCGGCGATTACCGAAGCTAATCAGGATAAACCTCTGCTGGGCCTGTTCTCTGACGGCAATATGCCCGTGCGCTGGGAAGGTCCGAAAGCGTCTTATCATGGCAATCTGGATAAGCCGGTTGTGACCTGTACGCCAAATCCAAAGCGTGACGACAGCGTGCCAACGCTGGCGCAGATGACGGATAAAGCGATTGAGCTGTTAAGCAAAAATGAGAAAGGTTTCTTCCTGCAAGTGGAAGGGGCGTCAATCGATAAACAGGACCACGCCGCCAACCCGTGCGGACAGATTGGCGAAACGGTCGATCTGGACGAAGCGGTACAGCGCGCGCTTGCCTTTGCGAAGAAAGATGGCAACACCCTGGTGGTGGTAACCGCTGACCACGCACATGCCAGCCAGATTGTCGCGCCGGATACCAAAGCACCAGGCCTGACCCAGGCGCTGAACACCAAAGATGGCGCGGTTATGGTCATCAGCTACGGCAACTCTGAAGAGGAATCTCAGGAGCACACCGGCAGCCAACTGCGAATTGCAGCCTATGGCCCGCATGCGGCGAATGTGGTCGGCCTGACCGATCAAACCGACCTGTTTTACACCATGAAAGCGGCGTTAGGACTGAAATAACCCGACGCCCGGCGGCAATACTTTTGCCGCCGGGTGGTATTTTTATCGTTAGCAGCCAAACTTACCTGTGTGTTGTCGTTCAGAAAAGAAGGATGCTATGAAAATTACATTATTAATGACGCTGCTTTTTGGTCTGATTTTTTTAACTACCGTCGGTGCTGCCGAGAAGACTTTAACCCCGCAACAACAGCGTATGACCACCTGCAATCAGCAGGCAACGGCGCAGACCTTAAAAGGGGATGCGCGTAAGACATATATGAGTGATTGCCTGAAAAACAGTAAATCTGCTCCGGAGGAAAAGAGCCTGACGCCGCAGCAGCAAAAAATGCGTGAATGTAACGTTAAGGCGACGGAGCAGTCTCTGAAAGGTGATGATCGTAATAAATTTATGAGCGCTTGCCTGAAGAAATCTGCGTAGCACTTACGGGTGAGCAGGTAAAATCGCTCACCCGAAATATCATACTTCCGCCACCAGACCCCTTCCTATAATTTGGGAAATTTGTTTCAGAATATTCCCAAATACAATGAATGATGAAAACTTTTATCAAAAGAAGGTCGTCCCGAATGAAGCATTTTTATCGCTTCATCAAAATGACCACCAACGTTCCGGTCTGCGATTCGCCCGACGAATCAGGCTGCCGCGAGCGGTGGGATTGGGGGGAATGTTTTTCCCTATCGCGTCGGTATTAGTTGCTCAGCCTATTACCGGTGGCTGGTGGCTATTACTGGTGGGATGGGCGTTTGTCTGGCCGCATTTGGCCTGGCAGTTGGCCAGCAAAGCCGACGATCCTCTGCATAGAGAATTTACCAACTTAAAAGCCGATGCCATTCTTGCCGGTATGTGGATAGGGATTATGGGCGTAAACCTGTTGCCATCCACGGCGCTGCTGATGATTATCTGCATCAACCTGATGGGCGCAGGCGGGATGCGAATATTCATCGCAGGCGCCGTTTTGATGATGGTTTCATGCCTGGTGACGTTACAGTTAACCGATATCTCCGTCGCTTTTAGCAGTACTCAACTTAGCGTGCTATTGACGCTGCCGGTGTTGGTGATTTATCCGCTGCTGTTTGCCTGGGTCAGCTACCAGACGGTCATCAAGCTGGCGGAACATAAACGCCGTTTACAGGTGATGAGTACGCGAGATGGCATGACTGGGGTGTACAACCGCCGCCATTGGGAACTGTTACTGCGTAATGAATTTGATAATTGCCGCCGCTACCAGCGTGACGCCACGTTACTGATTATCGATATCGACCATTTTAAGAGCATCAATGATACCTGGGGTCATGACGTTGGGGACCAGGCGATTGTCGCGCTGACCCGCCAGTTGCAGATGACCTTACGCGGTAGCGACGTGATCGGGCGCTTTGGCGGTGATGAGTTTGCGGTGATTATGTGCGGCACGCCGGCAACCAGCGCGATTGCGGCGATGTCTCGTGTTCACGAACGACTTGACCAACTGCGTTTATCCTGCGCGCCGCAGGTTGCTCTGCGGATCAGCGTGGGCGTTGCGCCGCTGACCGCAGAAACCGAGCATTATCGAGAATGGTTAAAGTCGGCGGATATGGCGCTCTACAAAGCAAAGAATTCCGGACGTAACCGCACTGAGGCGGCGGCCTGACGTCCGGCGGTGTTAACTCAGGAGCGGCTGAGTTTTTCCGACTGCTCCATGCACTTAATCATCGCTTCAATCACTGATGAACGAAAACCTCGTTCTTCCAGGACGCGTACCGCTTCAATGGTGGTTCCGCCAGGCGAGCACACCATATCCTTCAGTTCTCCGGGATGTTTACCCGTATCCAGCACCATCTTTGCCGACCCCATTACTGCCTGCGCCGCGAATTTATAAGCTTGCGCGCGAGGCATGCCACCCTGCACGGCGGCGTCCGCCATCGCTTCAATAAACATAAACACATAAGCCGGGGCTGAACCACTGACGCCAACGACCGGATGAATCATTGCCTCCGCAATGACTTCCGCTTCTCCAAAGCAGCGGAAGATATTCAGCACGTCGGCGGTGTCTTCTGGCGTGACTAAGGCGTTCGGTGTGACGGAAGTCATTCCGGCATTCACCAGTGACGGCGTGTTTGGCATCGCGCGAATGATTTTACGGTCATGACCTAGCGCGCGGGCGAGCTGATCGAGGGTGACGCCAGCGGCAATCGAGACGACCAGGGAGTCTTTGTTCAGGCTGGAGGTAATTTCGCTCAGCACTTTAATCATGATGCCTGGTTTTACGGCCCCAAAAACGATGTCAGCGATTTGCGCGACCTCTTGCGCAGACTGCGCCGCATTAATACCGTACTGGTCGTGCAATGCAGCGACTTTATCGGGGGAAGGGGTGTAAACCCAGATTTGTCCGGGGAGAACCTGGCCGCTGGCGATCATGCCGCCAAGTATCGCTTTGCCCATATTACCGCAGCCGATAAAACCGATTTTCTTGTCCATTTTGTCACTCCCTATGCGTGATATTCATTGTTTTACCTGGGAAAGCTAAGCTTAGCGCGGATTGAATATGTGCAGAAGGATAAACAGCACTTTGCCTGCAAGTAAAAGCACGCGACAATGTGCAACTGCACATCAGTGGGGAGAAATTATGACAATATGGGTGGATGCCGATGCGTGTCCGAATGTGATTAAAGATATTTTGTACCGCGCTTCTGAGCGCATGCAGATGCCGCTTATTTTGGTAGCCAACCAAAGTTTGCGCGTCCCGTCTTCGCGGTTTATCCGCACATTACGTGTTCCCGCCGGGTTTGACGTGGCGGATAACGAGATTGTACGTCAGTGTAGTGCCGGTGATTTAGTGATAACAGCGGATATCCCGCTGGCGGCAGAAGTCATTGAAAAAGGTGCGGCGGCGCTTAATCCGCGCGGTGAACGTTATACCGAAGCCACGATCCGTGAGCGTCTGATGATGCGTGATTTTATGGATACGCTACGCGCCAGCGGTATTCAGACCGGCGGGCCGGACAGTCTTTCACCACGAGACAGGCAGCATTTTGCTGCTGAGCTTGATAAGTGGTGGCTGGAAGTACAGCGCAGAAAATAAAGAATGTAATTTATTATTTACACTTTATTCATGGTGAATTCTTGTTATAGTAGGGATTAATAGGTACTGCTACCCTATATGTAATTTTTTCTTTACGTTTTGGCGATGTACTAGTTTGGTGATATGATTATATCTTTAACCGCATCAGATCCCGCTCGCTCGCGGCTCCCTGGGGAATTTCTGTAATGACGCAACCTCTTTATCTTGTCGGCCCCCGGGGGTGTGGTAAGACAACTACCGGTATGGCGCTGGCGAAGGCTATCGATTTCCAGTTTGTCGATACCGATCGCTGGTTGCAATCGCACGTGCAGATGACCGTGGCGGAGATCGTCGAAAGGGAAGGATGGGAAGGGTTTCGTGCCCAGGAGACGAGCGCTCTGCAGGCCGTCACAGCCCCGGCAACGGTTGTTGCGACCGGCGGCGGCATCATTCTTACCGAATTTAATCGTCATTACATGCGCAGCCACGGCGTGGTTATCTATTTAAGCGCACCGGTATCAGTACTGGTTGATCGTCTGGAGGCCACGCCTGAAGAGGCATTGCGCCCAACCTTAACCGGTAAGCCGTTGACTGAAGAGGTGCAGGAAGTGCTCGCCCAGCGCGATGTTCTGTACCGTGAAGCTGCGCACTACATCGTTGATGCCACCCATAAACCTGCGCAGGTGGTGGAAGACATTCTTGAGATACTGGCGCAGGCAGCGCCACGGTTACAGGGCGGTGTCTATACTTAATGTTCATCCAGTGAAAAGGAAGAACTATGCCGACAAAACCACCTTACCCGCGTCAAGCGACCATTGTTACGGTTGAAAAGGGGACGCCAGGCCAGACGGTAACCTGGTATCAACTTCGAGCCGATCACCCTAAACCGAATACGCTGATCAGTGAGCATCCTTCTGCGCAGGAAGCCATGGATGCCAAAAAACGCTACGAAGACCCCGATAAAACCTGATATTAAGCACCGTCCTGGCACGAGTCTGAAAAGTGCCACGACGGGCGTTCATCACATTTTCTTAAATTTCGCCGTATACCGTTAAAATTGAAAATTAAGCAATAACAATCCAGTACCGGAATGATTTGGAATCTTTACACAATACACCGCCGATCAACTGCTACGCTTTTGAGCATTTGTAGCGCAGGTCAGCGCCCGGCACTTGCCCGGGATTTCACAGCAAAGTAAGAAGATGGTGGAGCAACAAAATGAGTGCGTCGTTGGCTATCCTCACGATTGGCGTGGTGCCGATGTGTGAGGTGTTACCGCTCCTGACGGAATATATCGATGAACAGCACATTACTCACCACAGTCTGCTTGGACAGATGCGGCGAGAAGATGTGATGGCTGAGTACGGCGTTTCGCCCGGTGACGAGCCTTTATTAACGCTGCTCAGCGACCATCAACTTGCGCATGTCTCACGCCAGAAGGTTGAGCGCTCGCTGCAAAGTATCGTGGAGGTGCTGGATAACCAGGGCTTTGACGTGATCCTGCTGATGAGTACCGTCAATCGCTCGCCTGACCGCCCGCAATAGCATTCTATTGGAGCCGTTACGTATTATCCCCCCGCTGGTGGCCTCGATTGTCGATGGGCATCAGGTCGGGGTTATTGTCCCCGTCACCGAATTGCTCAAAGCCCAGACGCAAAAATAGCAGGTGTTACAAACTCCACCAGTGTATGCCGTGGCGAATCCGATCGAAGGTACCGAACAACAATTGATTGATGCCGGGAAAGAACTGCTGGAGCAAGGCGCGGATGTGATCATGCTGGATTGTCTGGGGTTCAATCAACGCCATCGTGATTTACTGCAAAAATCGCTGGATGTCCCGGTTCTTCTGTCTAATGTGTTGATTGCCCGACTGGCTTCGGAGCTGTTGGCGTAATTTTGCGTGACAGGTGGAACGTCAGCCCCCTATATTGGTTCTCAACTTAATCACGAGATAGGGCCAGTTGTATGCTTCAAAGTAATGAATACTTTTCCGGCAAAGTAAAATCGATCGGTTTTACCAGCAGCAGTACTGGCCGCGCCAGTGTTGGCGTGATGGCTGAAGGCGAATATACCTTTAGTACTGCGGCGCCTGAAGAGATGACTGTCGTTAGCGGCGCACTGAACGTGCTGCTGCCGGGGGAAACCGAGTGGAAGGTGTATGCCGCAGGGGACGTGTTCAACGTACCGGGCAACAGCGAGTTTCATCTGCAGGTGGCAGAGCCAACATCCTATCTTTGCCGCTATCTGTAAGCATAGAAATGACGAATGGCGACATTATGCCGCCATTCGGTAAGTACGGCTTAACGTTGCGCTTCGCCGCCTAATCCTTCCACCAGACTTTTAATCAGCGCCGCCAGTTCACCCGTCATCAGGATGAAATCGGCATCAAAACGCTGAGCATAATCTTCGCGGTCAATATCTTCGTTCTGATCGCGCAGCTCGTCGCTAAACTTCAAACGCTTAATCGAGCCGTCGTCACACATCACGAACTGAATGCGCTGCTGCCAGTCGAGGGCCAGTTTGGTGACCAGTTTGCCCGCTTCGATATGCACGGCGATTTCGTCGCAGACCAGATCCTGCTTTTTCGCGCGGATCACGCCGCCGTCTTCAAGGATCGCTTTTAGTTCAGCTTCATCCAGTAACTGGAATCCCTGTGCCGTTGTACCGGAACGAACCCATTCTGTCAGCGTCAGCTCAATGGGGTTTTCCATCGTCAGCGGAACGACCGGCAGCGAACCGAGACTCTTACGCAGCAGCGCCAGCGTATCTTCGGCTTTCTTCGCACTCGCGCAATCAACCATGATCAGATCGTTGACGGTATCGATCCACATCATCGTCTGGCTGAAACGGCTAAAGGCGCGCGGCAGCAATGAGTGCAGAACTTCATCTTTCAGCGAGTCTTTTTCGGTCTTCTTGAGTTTGCGACCTTGCTCAGCTTCCAGTTTGAAAATTTTGGCTTCCAGCGCCTGTTTGATAACCGGCGACGGCAGAATTTTTTCTTCTTTGCGGGCGCAGATAATAATTTGGCCATTGGCGGTATGCGTTAATGCATCGCTGTGCGATCCCATCGGCGGAACCCAGCCCATTTTTGCCATATCCTGGCTACCGCAAGGGGTGAACGTCATTGATGCCAGCTGTTTTTCCATCTCTTCGGCACGCAAAGAAACATCGCGGCTAAGACGGTAAACCATTAAATTTTTGAACCACAGCATGATAATTTCCACGGCCTTGTCGTTAAATCCAGCGGGCATGATAGCGAATTGTCGCTATGCTTGCATTGTTAATCGGGAAGAGGAGCAAACAGTGCGTATAGGTATCGATTTAGGCGGTACGAAAACGGAAGTTATCGCGCTTGGCGATGCAGGCGAACAGCTTTTTCGCCATCGCCTGCCCACGCCGCGTGATGATTATCGGCAAACGATAGAAACCATCGCCGCGCTGGTGGAGATGGCGGAAAAGGCCACCGGGCAGTCGGGAACCGTGGGGATGGGCATTCCCGGTTCAATTTCGCCTTACACCGGAGTGGTGAAGAATGCCAACTCGACCTGGCTTAACGGGCAACCTTTTGACAAAGACCTGAGTACGCGTCTGAATCGCGAAGTGCGGCTGGCAAATGATGCCAACTGCCTGGCGGTTTCTGAAGCCGTTGATGGTGCAGCGGCGGGGGCGCAAACCGTGTTTGCGGTGATTATCGGTACAGGATGTGGCGCTGGAGTGGCGCTGAACGGCCGGGCGCACACGGGCGGGAACGGTACTGCGGGCGAGTGGGGGCATAATCCGCTGCCGTGGATGGACGAAGACGAACTGCGTTATCGGCAGGAAGTGCCCTGCTATTGCGGCAAGCAAGGCTGCATTGAAACCTTCATTTCCGGAACCGGTTTTGCCACCGACTACCAGCGTCTGAGCGGTAAGTCGCTCAAGGGCAGTGAAATTATCAGTCTTGTTAATGCCCGGGATGCCCAGGCCGAACAGGCGTTGAGTCGGTACGAACTGCGTCTGGCGAAATCACTGGCACATGTGGTGAATATTCTCGATCCGGACGTAATCGTGCTGGGCGGCGGAATGAGCAATGTCGACCGACTGTATCAAAACGTGCCAACGTTGATTAAACAGTTTGTCTTTGGCGGCGAGTGCGAAACGCCTCTACGCAAGGCGCTGCACGGTGACTCCAGCGGCGTGCGCGGCGCGGCCTGGTTGTGGCCGCAGGAGTAATGTTCGCGTTGCCGGGTAGCGCAGAGGCTATCCGGCAACGGGAGTCATCCGGGATACGCTGCGCTTCAGGCGACCATAGAGCAGCAGCGACGACATTGCAGAAAACGACAGCAGCGCCGCCGGCAACGTCACGTAGTTGTAGGCAAAGCCCAGCGTCAGCATCATACCACCGCACCAGGCGCCAATCGCGCTGCCGAGATTAAAGGCAATTTGCCCCCCAGCCGCACCCAGCAGCTCACCCCCTTTAGCATTTTGCAGCAGCAAAATTTGCAGCGGCGCCGACAGGGCAAACAGGCCCGCGCAGCAAATAAAGGCGAAGATCAGCGACGCGGCTTTGATCCCGCCAAAGGCAAAGAGCAGCAGCAGAGCCAGCACAATTATAAAGTCGGTTATTACCGCAATACGCAGCGGCGTATAGCGGCCAGAAAGGCGACCGCTCAGCAGATTTCCCAACACCATCCCCAATCCTACCAGCATCATGATGAAGGTCATCAGCGCTTCGGAAAAGCCGGAGATGAACATCATGTACGGTTTGACGTAGCTGAACCAGGCGAAAACCCCGGCGTTACCAAACATGGTGGCGGAAAAGATGAGCCACGGGGCGGGGGTTTTCAAAAAGTGAAATTGTTCGCGCAGTTTCCCTTTGGCTTCATCGCTGATGTTGGGTATCCAAAAAGTTATCGAGACCATCACGGCGATATTAAAGACGGCTATCAGCAGAAACGTGTAGCGCCAGCTAAATTCCTGGCTCAGCCAGGTGCCGATGGGAATGCCAATCAGATTAGCAACGGTCATACCCGAAACCATGCCCGCGACGGCGGCGGTGACTTTTCCCGGACGGGCCAGCTTCGACAGGATAATCGCGCCAACGCCAAAAAAAGCGCCGTGTGGAAAGCCGGAAACCAGCCTGCCCACCGCCAGCATTAAATATGAGGAGGAGAGGGTGAAGATGGCGTTGCCGATCACGCACAGCGTGACCAGAAACAGCAGAATATGCTTGAGAGAAAAGCGGTTGGAAAAGAGCGCAATAATAGGCGCGCCCAGCACCACGCCAAAAGCGTAAAACGAAATCATATGGCCAGCGGCAGGGATGGAAATTCCCACGTCCCGCGCCAGCTCGGTGAGTACACCCATGATGCCAAACTCGGCCATGCCCAGCCCAAATGTCCCCAGAGCTAAAGAGAAAATGACTTTTTTCATACCACCTGCCAACAAGAAAGACGCACGATATGCGCCATAGCGGCGAACGTTCGCCGCCAATAGAGATAGCTTGCGGATAAGCGAAGTGGAATGCCATTTCATATCCGTCTTTGTGTATTCACGATCGTGCTATGTGCCGTGCCGGATAGCGCTGGCGCATATCCGGCCTCCAGGTGCTGAGCTGCTATCAGGCATCAACTGCAAATATTTTATCGAGTTTGCTGTAGCCCAGTCCGTTGATTTTTTTGACCTTGATCTGTACCGGAATGCGTTCTTTCATCGCTTCAACGTGGCTGATGACACCAATAGTTTTGCCAGTGGCGTTGAGCGCATCGAGCGCATCCAGGGCGGTATCCAGCGTTTCGCTGTCCAACGTGCCGAAACCTTCGTCGAGGAACAGGGAGTCAATTCGCGTTTTGTGGCTGACCAGATCGGACAACGCCAGCGCCAGCGCCAGACTCACGAGGAAGCTCTCGCCGCCGGAAAGCGTACGCGTGTCACGCACGGCATCGGCCTGCCAGGTATCAACCACTTCCAGCTCCAGCGCTTCGCTGGCCTTGCGCTGCAACAGATAGCGACCGTGCAGACGGGTCAACTGGTTGTTGGCAAGCCAGACCAGATTATCCAGCGTCAGCCCCTGGGCAAACTTGCGGAATTTATCTCCCTCTTTCGAGCCGATCAGCGCGTTCAGATAGCCCCAGTCTTCGACCTGCTGTGCGACTTTCGCAATCTCCAGCATCAGCGCCTGCTGCTGCTGGCGGTTTTCACCATCCTGCTTGAGCTGCTGGCGAATTTCTCCCTGACGAGTGGTGTTCTCCCGTAGCTGCTGGGTGAGTTGCGCCAGCGCGTCGTGAAGATGTTGCACGGTGAGCGTGAGATCCACCCCGGTTGGTAGCTGTTGTTGATGAGTCGCCAGCGCCTGCTGCGCCTGATTAAGCAGCGTTTGCGCCTGCTGTCGCTGGCCTTCCAGTGATTGCTTCAATTGTTCAAGGCGGTTAAAGGTCTCTTCATCCAGCAGGGCGGCAACAAAGGCGTCGCGGTCGGCAAAGATGCTGGCGTGCAATGCGGTATCAAACTGCGCCTGAATTTCTGCAGCGCGCTGAACCTCCTGCGCCTCCTGCTGCTGTAAGGTTTGCCACTGCCCCTGTAAAGAGAGGCAATCGTCGTGCACCTGCCGCCAGTTTTCCAGCGACAGATTCTCAATGTTTTCACCAAGCGCATCGGTTTCAGGCAGCGTTTCCAGCACCGGCGCAAGCTGGGCGATTCGGGCCTGTAATTCAGTCAGTTCGTTCTGGCGCAGCTGCCACATTTGCGCTTCGTTCGCCCGCTCGCTCAGCCATGAGGCGACTTCACCCTCGGCCGGAAGGGACAGACCATGACGGGCCAGCTCGGCGGTTAACGTTGCCTGACGCTGGTCAATATGCTGCTGGAGCTGAGTAATCTGCTCTGTGTGTGCGGTGATTTGCGCTTGCAGGGTATGACGCAGACTCAGTTGGTGAAGCTGCTGCTCGTGCTCTTCCTGGGCGGCAAGCCACGGGGCGATGTCATCCTGCGGTTGCAGCGTCACGTTGAGGCTGGCGGTGACTGTCTGCCACTCTTGAGTAAGTGCTTGCTCTTCCTGAGAAAGCGTTTGTACTTCGCGTTCATCGTGCTGAAGTTGCTGGGTTATCGCCTCGAGTTGACCGCGTAGCGTTGAACCCTCATCGGCCAGCGTTTTGACCTCTTTTTCCAGCGCTTCACGCCGTGTCTGATTCACACTCAGTTCGAGCGTTTGATAGCGCTCAATCGCCGGGTGCGTGGTGGAGCCGCAAAGTGGGCAAGGCATGCCGGATTGCAATAATGCCCGCTGGCTTTCCAGATCTTTGATGCGGGCTTCCTGCTCGCAAATGATTCTCACATCGGCAAGCTGCTGATTTTTATCTTTATAGCGCTGACGCTTTTCTGTAAGCACCGCATTGCGCTGGGCCAGCTCCTGCTGACGCTGCACAAGCGTGGCGCGTAGCTGCGCCAGTTGCTTTTGCTTCGGGGCGATTTGCCCATGCAGATTACTCAGACGCTGGCGTAACTGACGAAGCTGCACATGTTGCGCCAGCGCTTCCGTTACCTGTTGTGCCGAAAGGGTCAGCGTGGGAAGCGCCAGCGCATCGAGCTTGCGCGTGTCGTTCTCCCGCAACTGCTGCCACTGGCGCAGTTGGGCGCTGGCGTCGGACTGTTGGGCCAGCAGCGCTTTCCATCCTGCCAGTTCGCTACTCCACAAACGGAAGCGGTCATGTTCCTTCAACCAGTCGGTTAACGTTTGCTGTCCGGCGAGCATAGCGGTCGACTGCGTTTGTGCCTGCTGACGAATACGTCCGCGCAGCGCTAAGCTGCTTTGTAAGCGAGCATTCACTTCCTGAATCTTCTGTCGCGTACGGTTAATCGTAGCCGTTTGTTCCTGGATTCGCTCCCAGTGTGGGCGTAACGCTCTGGCCGGGAGTGCCAGACTCAGCGCCGCCAGTTGCGGCTGCGCGTCTTCCTGCGCCTGAAGTGCAGCCTGTAATGCCTGCTGGTGGCGGTTTATCTCCGCCTGTAGCTCATTTTGCCGCATGAGCCAGTTGAGGTGCTGCTGCTGGGCTTGTTGGCTGGTAAGGTATTGTTTTTCTTCATCAGTAAGTACCTGCAAACTTTCTGTCAGAGATTGCAATTGCTGTGGCGCTAACAGCGCAACACCGCTGGCCTGGGCCTGCAGTTTTTCCAGTTCCGTACGCGCTGATTTGTGCTTTTCAAATACCATGGCGGATATTTGGCCGTAGATCTCAGTGCCGGTCAGCTCTTCCAGCAGCTCGGCGCGTTCTTTCGGTTTGGCATTGAGAAATGCGGCAAACTGCCCCTGAGACAGCAGCATCGAACGGGTAAAACGTCCGTAATCCAGCCCGGTAAGCTCGGCGGTCATCTCCAGCTTATCTTTGACCTTATCGGCGAGGATTTTACCGTCGGAGCAGCGGGCCAGCTCTACGCGAGGGACCTGCAGATTGCCCTCCGGCTGATTGCGTGCCCGGTTCTGGCTCCAGAATGCGCGGTAGGCTTCGCCCCGCACCTCAAACTCGACCTCGGCCAGACACTCCGCGGTGTCGCGGGTCATCAGGTCGTTTTGCGATTGTGACACGGTATTCAGGCGCGGCGTTTCGTGGTACAGCGCAAGGCAAATTGCGTCCAGCAGGGTCGTTTTCCCCGCACCCGTTGGTCCGGTGATGGCGAACAACCCGTTGCTGGCAAACGGTTCTGCCGTAAAATCGACTTTCCATTCTCCCTTCAGGGAGTTGAGGTTTTTCAGGCGCAGGCTGAGAATTTTCATGCTTCAGCCTCCCCGGCAAGCGTTTGTAAGGTTGCGCTAAACAGCTGGTTAAGCCGCTCACGCTGCGGTTCTTCGAGTTCTTCCAGCGCCAGGCGGCGGTCAAAAACCTCTGCCACGCTCAGCTCGCTTAACGTTTCACGTCGTTCATTGGCCATAATGCGTTCGCGTTGTTCCCGACTGCGGCGCACCAGTAGCACTTCCACCGGTAAATCTTCGGTTAAGGCCTGGATCTTACGTTGCATATCATGCAGGTAGTCGTCGGTGGTGATTTCAATATCCAGCCACACCGGTGGCTCTTGCTGCACGCCGCGCCACTGCTCAAGCTGAGTAGTAATGGCGGCTAAATCGCCTTTCAGTACCGCAAGCTGCTGCGTAACCGGCACGGTGAGATTTTCAACGGCGCTGAGTTTCCCCGCGTCAAAGCTCACCAGATGTACACATTTGCTTTTGCCGCACTCGTCAAAACTGAGGGCAATCGGCGAGCCGCAGTAGCGAATATGTTCCGTGCCGCCGATAACCTGCGCCCGGTGAATATGTCCCAGCGCGATGTAGTCTGCCGGTGGGAAGTTTTGCGCCGGGAAGGCGTCCAGCGTACCGATATAAATGTCACGTACGGCGTCGCTTTTACTGGCTCCGACGGTGGTCAAATGCCCGGTCGCAATGATGGGAAGATTGTGGTCGCCGCGCAGCGTGCAGGCATCCTGATACTGCTGCTGATAATAGTCGGTGATTGCGCCCAGTAAATGCTGCTGTTTTTCTTGTCCTGTCAGCCCGGCCTGGCTGGTGATGATGTCGCGCGGACGTAAAAAAGGCACCGGACACAGGATCGCCCCCGGTGTACCGTCGCGTAGCGGCAGTATCTGCGGCGCATGACCAGCGCTGGCAACCACCGTGGTGTTGAGAAACGCCAGAATATCGCGGGATTCATTGAGCGTGGCGACGGAGTCGTGGTTGCCTGCCAGCACCACCAGATGACAGCCGGTTTGCTGCAGATTGACGACAAAACGGTTATACAGCTCACGGGCATAGCTAGGTGGTGAGCCGGTATCGAAAATATCGCCTGCCACAATAATGGCATCCACCTGCTGGGATTGTGCCGTTTCCAGCAGCCAGTCGAGAAAGGCCTGATGCTCGGCGGCGCGGCTCTTGCTGTAGAAATTTTGGCCCAGATGCCAGTCAGACGTGTGAAGGATGCGCATAAGAGTTCCATGACGGTAAAACAATGGCGGGGATTATAACCCTTCACGAGTGGGAATATCTTGTCTCCGGGCTGTCATAATTCGCCGGGCTGCGTTAAACCTGGACTATCTTTTCATAAATCTGTCATAAAACTGACGCATAATGGCACTGTATTGATGGCAAACGATTTAATTACAAACAGGGCAAATCATGGCGAGACGTATTCTGGTCGTAGAAGATGAAGCTCCAATTCGTGAAATGGTCTGCTTCGTGCTCGAGCAAAACGGATTTCAACCCGTTGAAGCCGAAGACTATGACAGTGCTGTGAACCAACTCAATGAACCCTGGCCGGATCTCGTCCTGCTTGACTGGATGCTTCCAGGCGGCTCGGGTCTACAGTTTATTAAACATCTCAAGCGCGAAGCGATGACGCGGGATATCCCGGTGATGATGCTGACAGCGAGGGGGGAAGAGGAAGATCGCGTCCGGGGGCTGGAAACCGGCGCGGATGATTATATTACCAAGCCCTTTTCTCCCAAGGAGCTGGTGGCGCGTATTAAAGCAGTTCTGCGTCGTATTTCACCGATGGCGGTGGAAGAGGTTATAGAGATGCAGGGGCTAAGCCTTGATCCCACCTCGCATCGCGTGATGACCGGCGAGGATCCGCTGGATATGGGGCCGACCGAATTCAAACTGTTGCACTTCTTTATGACTCATCCCGAGCGTGTCTACAGTCGCGAGCAACTCCTTAATCATGTCTGGGGAACCAATGTGTACGTGGAAGACCGGACAGTGGATGTGCACATCCGCCGCTTACGTAAGGCGCTGGAGCACAGCGGACACGATCGTATGGTGCAGACGGTTCGCGGGACGGGATATCGTTTTTCAACCCGCTTCTGACTGACAAGAATCAAGGCCTGAAGGAATAGGCCGTATAGGGAGTAAGACGTTTGCTAGAACGATTGTCATGGAAAAGGTTGGTACTGGAGCTGATCCTGTGCTGCATACCGGCATTTATCCTTAGCGCTTTTTTCGGTTACCTGCCCTGGTTTTTACTGGCGTCGGTAACGGGCCTGCTTATCTGGCATTTCTGGAATTTATTACGTTTGTCCTGGTGGCTATGGGTCGACAGAAGCATGACGCCGCCGCCGGGGCGAGGCAGTTGGGAGCCGTTGTTGTACGGGCTGCATCAAATGCAACTGCGCAACAAAAAGCGCCGTCGTGAACTGGGTAATCTGATTAAACGTTTTCGCAGCGGGGCGGAATCGCTACCCGACGCGGTGGTGCTGACCACTGAAGAAGGCGGTATCTTCTGGTGTAACGGACTGGCCCAGCAGGTTCTGGGACTGCGCTGGCCGGACGATAGCGGGCAAAATATTCTTAACCTGTTGCGCTACCCGGAATTTACACAATATCTGAAAACGCGCGATTTTAGCCGACCGATCAATCTGGTACTCAATACCGGACGGCATCTGGAAATTCGCGTGATGCCCTATACCGATAAGCAACTGCTGATGGTGGCGCGCGACGTTACCCAGATGCATCAACTGGAAGGTTCACGACGTAACTTTTTCGCCAACGCCAGCCATGAACTGCGTACGCCGCTGACGGTGTTACAAGGGTACCTGGAAATGATGCAGGAGCATCCGCTGGAAGGGACGACGCGTGAAAAAGCGCTACATACCATGCGCGAACAAACGTATCGCATGGAAGGGCTGGTGAAACAGCTGCTGACGCTGTCAAAAATTGAGGCTGCGCCGACGCTGCTGCTGAATGAGAAGGTCGATGTGCCCATGATGCTGCGCGTGCTCGAACACGAAGCGCAAACGCTGAGCCAGCAAAAACATACGTTTACCTTTGATGTTGATAACAGCCTGAATGTGCGGGGTAACGAGGAGCAGTTGCGTAGCGCTATCTCGAATCTCGTCTACAACGCGGTGAACCATACGCCAGCGGGAACGCACATTACCGTACGCTGGCAGCATGTGGCGTCGGGGGCGGAGTTTTGCGTGGAAGACAACGGTCCAGGCATTGCCGCCGAGCATATTCCACGCTTAACCGAACGTTTTTATCGTGTGGATAAGGCGCGATCGCGACAAACGGGCGGCAGCGGACTTGGCCTGGCCATCGTTAAGCATGCGCTGCATCATCACGACAGTCGCTTGAATATCGAAAGCGAACCAGGCGTTGGGACGCGATTTAGTTTCGTGCTCCCGGAACGTTTAATTGCCAAAATTAACGGTTAAGGCGCATTCGTAAGATAATCTTTCCAAAAGCCAGCGCAAGCTGGCTTTTTCTATGCGGTCAATATAACCATCCTGAATTTTACGACGTTTGGTTGTTTTTTGTTCGAACTATTGCCCATACCTTTTTCCATGAAATGGTGTTTTGTGCTAACCCCATTTTTCATATCGCTATATTGTTCTGGTTTTTGGATCCCACCTTGCTTTAAAACGTTATAAGCGTTTAAATTGCGCTCCAGGTGCTGTCATACCGACTGCATTTACGCGGTAAATCGAAAAACTATTCTTCGCCGCGCCAGTCTGGGAGTGTTTCCCGCTGGAATTGAGCAAAAATGCCGCTGTATTGTCCCCCAGGGAAAGGCAAAAATTTATTATTTTCAACACCACATCCACAGGCAGTAAGACTTTATGACCCATCAGTTAAAATCGCGCGATATTATCGCTTTGGGATTTATGACATTTGCACTGTTCGTTGGTGCAGGTAACATCATCTTCCCCCCAATGGTTGGTTTGCAGGCAGGTGAACACGTCTGGACTGCGGCTTTTGGCTTTTTGATTACCGCCGTTGGCCTGCCGGTACTTACCGTTGTCGCGCTGGCGAAAGTCGGTGGTGGTGTGGATCGACTGAGCACGCCTATCGGTAAAGTCGCTGGTTTGCTGCTGGCGACCGTGTGCTATCTGGCTGTTGGACCGTTATTTGCTACGCCGCGTACCGCAACGGTCTCTTTCGAAGTCGGGATTGCACCGCTGACCGGTGACTCCGCTCTGCCACTGCTTATCTACAGCGTGGTCTATTTCGCGATTGTGATTCTGGTTTCGCTGTATCCGGGCAAACTGCTGGATACGGTTGGTAATTTCCTGGCTCCGCTGAAAATCCTGGCGCTGGTGGTCCTGTCTGTCGCCGCAATCGTCTGGCCAGCAGGCCCGATCAGCAATGCGATGGAAGCCTATCAAACTGCGGCGTTTTCTAATGGCTTCGTGAACGGGTATCTGACCATGGATACGCTGGGCGCGATGGTATTTGGTATTGTTATCGTCAACGCCGCTCGCTCGCGTGGCGTTACTGAAGCGCGTCTGCTGACCCGTTATACCGTTTGGGCGGGTTTGATGGCGGGTGTGGGCTTAACGCTGCTGTATCTCGCGCTGTTCCGTCTGGGTTCAGATAGCGCAATTCTGGTCGATCAATCTGCTAACGGCGCGGCAATTCTGCATGCGTATGTTCAGCACACCTTTGGTGGCGCAGGGAGCTTCCTGCTGGCGGCGTTGATTTTCATCGCCTGTCTGGTCACCGCGGTTGGCCTGACCTGCGCGTGCGCAGAGTTCTTTGCCCAGTACGTTCCACTGTCTTATCGTACGCTGGTATTTATCCTCGGCGGCTTCTCGATGGTGGTCTCTAACCTGGGTCTGAGCCATCTGATTCAGATCTCTATTCCGGTGCTGACGGCTATCTATCCGCCATGTATCGCACTGGTTGTATTAAGTTTTACCCGCTCATGGTGGCATAATTCTTCCCGCGTCATTGCACCTGCGATGTTTATCAGCCTGATTTTTGGTATCCTTGATGGCATTAAAGCTTCTGCAATTGGCGACGTGTTACCGGCCTGGACCCAGCGTTTACCGCTGGCGGAGCAGGGGCTGGCGTGGTTGATGCCAACAGTCGTGATGGTGGTCCTGGCAGTTATCTGGGATCGTGCAGCGGGTCGACAAGTGACCTCCAGCGCACACTAATATCACTGACAATAAGTTTTAACCACGGGGCTATTAACATGGCCCCGTGGTTTTTTATTGTGTTAACAGGTTAGGAATCGATGGAAAGTAATAACAAGCTAAAGCGTGGGCTGAGCACCCGGCACATTCGCTTTATGGCATTAGGTTCAGCAATTGGTACCGGGCTGTTCTACGGCTCGGCCGATGCCATTAAAATGGCGGGGCCAAGCGTGTTGCTGGCCTATATTATCGGCGGCGTAGCGGCGTATATCATTATGCGCGCGCTGGGCGAAATGTCCGTTCATAACCCTGCTGCCAGCTCCTTCTCGCGCTATGCGCAGGAAAACCTCGGACCGCTGGCAGGCTACATAACCGGCTGGACCTACTGTTTTGAAATCCTGATTGTCGCCATTGCCGATGTGACTGCCTTTGGTATTTACATGGGCGTCTGGTTCCCGGCCGTACCGCACTGGATTTGGGTACTCAGCGTGGTATTGATTATCTGCGCCATCAATCTGATGAGCGTGAAGGTGTTTGGCGAGCTGGAATTTTGGTTCTCGTTCTTTAAAGTCGCCACCATTATCATCATGATTGTCGCCGGTTTTGGCATCATCATTTGGGGGATTGGTAACGGCGGACAGCCTACCGGTATCCATAATCTGTGGAGCAACGGCGGTTTCTTCAGCAACGGCTGGCTCGGCATGGTGATGTCGCTACAAATGGTGATGTTCGCCTACGGCGGGATTGAGATTATTGGGATTACCGCTGGCGAAGCCAAAGACCCGGAAAAATCTATTCCGCGCGCCATCAATTCCGTACCGATGCGTATCCTCGTGTTTTACGTGGGGACGCTGTTCGTCATCATGTCTATTTACCCGTGGAATCAGGTCGGCACCGACGGTAGCCCGTTCGTTCTGACGTTCCAGCATATGGGGATTACCTTTGCCGCCGGGATCCTCAACTTCGTAGTCCTGACCGCGTCGCTGTCGGCCATCAACTCTGACGTCTTTGGCGTGGGGCGTATGCTGCATGGTATGGCGGAGCAGGGCAGCGCGCCGAAAATGTTCGCCAAGACGTCACGTCGTGGCGTGCCATGGGTGACGGTGATGGTGATGACCATCGCGCTGCTGTTTGCGGTGTATCTTAACTACATCATGCCGGAAAACGTCTTCCTGGTGATCGCCTCTCTGGCGACCTTCGCAACGGTATGGGTGTGGATTATGATCCTGCTGTCACAAATTGCCTTCCGTCGTCGTCTGCCGCCGGAAGAGGTTAAGGCGCTGAAATTTAAAGTGCCGGGTGGGGTTGTGACGACCGTCATTGGCCTGATTTTCCTGGTCTTTATCATCGCGCTTATCGGCTATCATCAGGATACCCGCATTTCGCTATACGTCGGTTTTGCGTGGATTATCCTGCTGCTTGCCGGCTGGGTTTTCAAGCGCCGTCGCGAGCGCCAACTGGCTGAAGCGCAGTAATATTTTTGCCGGGTAGCTTAATGTTACCCGGCAATTTTCTCCTCCCCCGCACTCCTCCCCCAATAATCGTTAAGATGATGAGTGATCCTGCACTTCGCTATGGCAAGGTGACGTCATTATCATCAAAGGGGATACGTGATGTTGAACGCCTGGCACCTTCCGGTTGCCCCATTTGTTAAGCAAAACAAAGATCAACTGACGATTACATTATGGCTGGCGGGGGAAAATCCACCCCAGCGGGTGACGCTACGCGCAGAAAACGATAACGAAGAGATTTCGCTGGGTATGCACAAGCAACGCAGCCAGCCGCAACCGGGCGTGACCGCGTGGAGAGCGGTGATCGATCTCTCCAGCGGACAGCCTCGTCGACGCTATAGCTTTAAATTACTTTGGCTCGATCGTCAGCTGTGGTTTACCCCGCAGGGATTCAGCCGTTTTCCGCCTGCGCGTCTGGAGCAGTTTGCTGTTGATGTGCCGGATAACGGTCCGCAGTGGGTCGCCGATCAGATTTTTTACCAAATTTTCCCGGACCGTTTTGCCCGCAGCCAGTCGCGTGAAGCGACTCAGGATAACGTCTATTACCACCACGCTGCCGGACACGATATTGTGCGGCGCGAGTGGGATGAACCGCTTACGGCCCAGGCCGGTGGCTCCACGTTTTATGGCGGCGATTTGGACGGCATCAGCGAAAAGCTGCCGTATCTGAAAACGTTAGGCGTCACGGCGCTGTACCTGAATCCGGTATTTACCGCGCCGAGCGTGCATAAATACGATACCGAAGATTACCGTCATGTTGATCCGCAGTTTGGCGGCGACAGGGCGCTGCTGCGCCTGCGTCACACCACCCAACAGCAGGGGATGCGCCTGATTCTCGACGGTGTTTTTAACCATAGCGGCGATTCACACGCCTGGTTTGACCGACATAATCGGGGAACGGATGGCGCGTGCCATAATCCGCAATCCCCCTGGCGCGACTGGTATCATTTCTCAGCCGACGGCGTCGCGCTCGACTGGCTGGGGTATTCCAGCCTGCCCAAGCTGGACTTTTCCTCTGAAAGCCTGGTGAATGAAATTTATCGCGGCGAAGACAGCATCGTTCGCCACTGGCTGAAAGCGCCGTGGAGTATGGACGGCTGGCGTCTTGACGTGGTGCATATGCTGGGAGAGGCCGGTGGTGCGCACAACAACCTGCAGCACGTGGCCGGAATTACGCAGGCGGCGAAAGAGACCCAGTCAGAGGCGTATGTGGTGGGCGAGCATTTTGGCGACGCGCGCCAATGGTTGCAGGCCGACGCGGAAGATGCCGCCATGAACTATCGCGGTTTTACCTTTCCGATATGGGGATTTCTCGCCAATACCGATATTTCATACGATCCGCAATTCATTGACGCCCGGACCTGTATGGCGTGGATGGATAACTATCGCGCGGGTTTGTCGCATCAGCAGCAGTTGCGGATGTTCAACCAGCTCGACAGCCACGATACCGCCCGTTTTAAATCTCTGCTCGGTAAAGACGTCGCACGTTTACCGTTGGCGGTGGTGTGGCTGTTTACCTGGCCTGGTGTGCCCTGTATTTACTACGGTGACGAAGTGGGACTGGATGGGAACAACGATCCGTTTTGTCGCAAACCATTCCCGTGGCAGCCTGAAAAACAGGACGCTAACCTGCTGGCGTTGTATCAGCGGCTGGCAACATTACGCCACCAGAGCCAGGCGCTGCGCCATGGTGGTTGTCAGGTGATTTACGCCGAGGATAACGTGGTGGTGTTTGTACGCGTGCTAAACCGCCAGCGCGTATTGGTGGCGATTAACCGTGGCCACGCTTGTGAAGTGGTCCTGCCAGCCTCGCCATTACTGAGCGTCAGTCAATGGCAGCACCAGGAGGGCAAAGGCGTGCTTGCCGAGGATATCCTGACGCTGCCGGCGATTTCCGCCTCGGTGTGGATGGGTCATTGATATAAGCGCGTAACATCCGGGCTTGCCAGCAGCGTTTCCCGCCACCAGCGCTGCGCTAATCCATCGCGGTTATTGCGCCAGGCCATATAGGCCACGTCTTTTTGGCGAAATGAGATGACCGTTTTTTCCACCAGCTCGCCCGTGGCAAGCCACGGGTTAGCAATATGGCGGGGGAGAAATCCGCAGCCCAAGCCGGCCCGCAGTAGCATCACCTTACTGTGGAAATCATCAACGCGAATCTGCGCCTGCTCCTCCATCAGATTGGTTTGTAACGGATGACAAAAGCGGGCGCTGTCGCTAATGACAATCGCCCGGTGCAGGCACAGCTGTTCGTTAGTCAGGCCATCCGGTGCTGCGGCCAGCGGATGCTCAGGCGCAACGACAAACACATTGTCCAGCGTGCCAAGCATTTTGTAGGACCAGGCCGCTGACGTAGGCGGTTCATTAATCGCCCCCAAAATAATATCTGCTCCATTATGCGTCAGCTCCTCCCAGGAGCCCGCCAGCGTATGGTGGGTGAAGTTAAGGCGGGTTTGCTTATTCAGCGCGTGAAATTCATCGATAATGGGCAACAGCGAGGCGAAAGGGAAGGAGTCGTCCAGCGCAATCGCCAGCTCTTTTTCCCAGCCTGAACTCAGCTGCACCGCCTGCTTTTCGAGATCTTTTGCCGCACTCAGCAGCAAACGTCCCTTTTCCAGCATCATCTGACCGGTGTCGGTAAATTTTGCTCGGTGACCGGAACGGTCAAGCAACTCGATATTCAAATCACTTTCCAGCTTTTGAATCATATAGCTGAGTGCTGCAGGGGTTTTAAACAGCGATTCGGCCGCCGCAGCAAATGAACCCTGTTTATCAAGTGCGTCGAGAATTAGCAAAACATCCAGATTGATGCGCATAAGCAGAAAATATCCTGAAAATTAAACCCCTCTGTTGTACCGAATGGAGAAAAACAATGCCAGTGAATAAATTAGATGAGCCATGCGCATTTTTTTGATGTTGTTTAGGATATATCGCAACACAAAATTAATAGTTTCACTGGATGGTAAGTTTTCTTTAATAACTCGTTAGAAATTTCCCGCTATACTCAACAAGCTTTCTGATTCAGGATCCTGCTGCTGACGGCAGATACAGACCGTTGCCTTTTAACTTATTGATTAAGAAGGTGTGCTATGTCTATTCGGGAACTGATTGACCCTCAAAACTCAACGCTTATTTTTATTGATCATCAGCCGCAAATGTCATTTGGTGTGGCGAATATTGACCGCCAGACTTTGAAAAATAATACCGTGGCATTAGCGAAGGCCGGGAAAATATTCAATGTTCCGGTGATTTATACTTCTGTGGAAACGAAAAGTTTTAGCGGTTATATCTGGCCGGAATTGTTAGCGGTTCATCCTGATGTTAAACCAATTGAACGCACCTCGATGAACTCCTGGGAAGATGCGGCGTTTGTGAAAGCCGTGGCAGCGACCGGGCGTAAAAAATTGATTATCTCCGCGCTGTGGACCGAAGTATGCCTGACTTTCCCGGCGCTGATGGCGCTGGAAGCGGGTTACGAAGTTTATGTGGTAACTGACACTTCCGGCGGCACATCCGTGGATGCCCATGAGCGTTCTATCGACCGCATGGTACAGGCGGGCGCCGTACCAGTGACCTGGCAACAGGTTCTTCTCGAGTACCAGCGCGACTGGTCCCGCAAAGAAACCTACGACGCCGTCATGGATCTGGTACGTGAGCACAGCGGCGCCTACGGTATGGGCGTGGATTACGCCTACACCATGGTGCATGGCGCGCCGGAACGTAAAGCCTAAATACACCTCATCCTTCATGTTGCCTCTTTGTAGGCTTCGTTTGCGTACCCCAGTCACTCACTTTGTCAGCTTCCGGGGATACACAATCTTGCCGCTTCGATGCGCCATGAATGATTTTGTGTATTGCTTCCGTGGCCTAAGCGGGCCTGTTTCCTCTCCACAAGGAACCCTTTATGGCGCAGAACAAACATGTGACGTTGGTGATTTCCCACACCCTGCTGCCTGAACAAGCGCAGCGGTATGAGCAGTGGCTGGGGAAAATCATGCCAGTGGCGGCCGAGTTTCCCGGTCATCTTGGGGCGAATGTGATTCGTCCTGCAGATGGCAACAATTTGTGGAACATCATTATCCGCTTCGACACGCTTGAGCATCTGTATAACTGGACCCAGTCCGATACGCGCCGCGTGCTGGTCGAAGAGATTGCCCCGCTGCTGGCGGAAGGGGATAAAACTGAAATCCGCACCGAAGCAGCGTTCTGGTTTACACCGCCCGCGCCCCATGTACGTCAGCCCAGGCGCTGGAAACAGTTTCTGATAACCCTGCTGGTGATTTTTCCCAGCACCAATCTGGTGCCGTGGTTGACCGGCATTGTGCTGCCTGCCATGAAGGGCTCGTTACTCCTGCATCTGATCAATGATGCCTGTGTGGTTGCGCTGGTGGTCTGGTTCTGGATGCCCATCGTAACCCGTCTGTTTGCCGGATGGCTGAAAAAAGCCTGACCGGTTTCTCAGGAGATTGTTATGTCTCAAACTGCCACACTGATTCTGACTCACGGAAAAATTCATACTCTCGAAAGACAAAACCCGCAGGTCGAGGCGGTGGCGATCGCCAATGGTAAGATCCTGGCGACCGGTAGCCACGATCGCATCATGAGTTTTGCCACTGACGGGACGCAGGTTGTCGATCTGCAGGGACATACGGTGATCCCGGGCCTGAACGATTCGCACCTGCACCTCATTCGCGGCGGTCTGAATTACAACCTGGAATTGCGTTGGGAAGGCGTTCCGTCGCTGGCGGACGCGCTACGCATGCTCAAAGAGCAGGCTGACAGAACGCCATCGCCGCAATGGGTGCGCGTGGTGGGCGGCTGGAGCGAATTCCAGTTTGCCGAACGTCGCATGCCAACCCTCGAAGAACTGAATGAAGCTGCCCCGGATACCCCAGTTTTTGTTCTGCACCTCTACGACAGAGCTTTGCTGAACCGTGCCGCACTGAAAGCAGTCGGCTACACCAAGGCGACGCCGGACCCGGCGGGCGGTGAGATTGTGCGTGATAGCAACGGTAACCCAACCGGGATGCTGATCGCCAAACCCAACGCCATGATCCTTTATTCGACGCTGGCAAAAGGACCAAAACTGCCGCTGGAAATGCAGGTCAACTCGACCCGGCAGTTTATGCGCGAGCTGAACCGTCTCGGGCTGACCAGCGCCATCGATGCAGGCGGTGGTTTTCAGAACTACCCGGAAGATTACGAGATAATTGAGCAGTTACACGCCAACAAACAGATGACGGTGCGCATCGCCTACAACTTGTTTACCCAGCGTCCGCAGCAGGAACTGGAAGACTTTGAACGCTGGACCGATATGCTCAAACCAGGGCAGGGGACCGACTTCTACCGTGCCAATGGGGCAGGGGAAATGCTGGTCTTCTCGGCCGCGGATTTTGAAGACTTCATCCAGCCACGCCCGGATCTGCCGGAAGGTATGGAAGATGAGCTGGAGCGCGTGGTGCGCCACCTCGTGGAGCACCGCTGGCCGTTCCGCCTGCACGCCACCTACGATGAATCCATCAGCCGAATGCTCGACGTATTCGAGAAGGTGAATCGCGATATCCCGTTCAATGGCCTGCACTGGTTCTTCGATCACGCTGAAACGATTACCGAACGGAATATCGAGCGTGTAAAAGCGCTGGGGGGCGGGATCGCTGTTCAGCACCGTATGGCGTTCCAGGGCGAATATTTTGTCGATCGCTACGGCAAAGATGCGGTCAAACATACCCCGCCGGTGGCGAAAATGCTGGCGGCTGAAGTTCCGGTAGGGCTGGGGACTGATGCCACCCGCGTGGCCAGCTACAACCCGTGGACAGCGCTCTACTGGCTGGTTTCGGGACGTACTGTGGGAGGGATGGCGATGTACGATGATAACAATCGCCTGCCGCGCGATGTGGCGCTGGAATTGTGGACCGCCGGTAGCGCCTGGTTCTCCAGCGAACAGGGTAAGAAAGGGCGCATCGAGAAAGACCAACTGGCCGACCTGGTGGTGCTGTCTAAAGATTACTTCAGTGTGCCGGAAGAGGAGATCAAAGGCATAGAGTCGGTAATGACCATTGTCGATGGCAAAGTGGTGTATGCGGCCGGGCATTTCACTCCGCTGGCGCCGCCGGCCATCCCGGTTGTACCTGACTGGTCGCCGGTGGTAAAAGTGCCGGGGCACTATCGCTCAGCGCCGCCTGCTGCGGCGAAAATTGGCGCAATGGTGCAGATGCACCAGTGCTGCGGCAGCTGCGGCGTACACGGTCATCAGCATGATATAGCGCGTAAATCGGCAATTCCGGTGTCAGATGACCGGGCTTTCTGGGGCGCGCTTGGCTGCTCCTGCTTCGCGTTTTAATCCCTCATCACAGCCCCTGGCCAAACGCAGGGGCTGATTGTCTATTCTGAAAAGCGGTTCATCGTGTTAACCGATATGGCGCAACTGCAACAATTTGTGTCATTCTGGTCTGTCTTTATACAGTGAAGGTGGAAACATGGATGAGCTGCTAACCCTTGGCTGCATTGTATTATTCTTCGCGCTGGTAGTGGTTCCTGGCCTCGCGATCGTGGCATTCAGACGCAGTGCGGCTGTACGTTCTGAGCTGATGGTCTTGCGCCGTCGGGTAGAGGAGCTGGAGCTGCGCGGTGTGGTGCAGACCAGCGCCGTTGAGCCAACGGCAGCAAAAGATATTGTTCCTGCCGATGCGCCAACGACTGCGATGAGCAGCGTATCACCGGAGCCTGTAACTGAGCCGCCGCCTGAGCCCGTTAACCCGTGGGCTTCACAGCCGAAGCCGGATAATGCGGCGGTATCTACGCCCGACGTCGAGCGGCCTTCTGCTTTTGGCGGGGTAATGTCATCGCTGGTGCGCTGGTTTATGCAGGGTAACCCGTTGGCAAAGCTCGGTATTTTGCTCCTGTTTTTGGGGCTTTCTTTCCTGCTGCGTTATACGGTCGAACATTCTCTGTTTCCGCTGGAGCTGCGTCTGGTGGCGGCCGCGCTGTTCGCTATTGTGCTGTTGGCGTTGGGCTGGCGGCTGCGGCATAAGCAACCGATCTATGCGCTGATATTACAGGGGGGAGCTACCGGAGCACTCTATCTCACCGTCTTTGGCGCGTTCCGGCTGTGGCAAATGCTGCCAATGACGCTGGCATTTGCGCTGCTGGTGGTGATTTGTGCGGCGAGTGTGGGGCTGGCTATTCTGCAAAAGGCGCTCAGCCTGGCGATGCTGGCAAGTCTTGGCGGTTATCTCGCGCCGCTGCTGCTTTCCACCGGCGGCGGCAGTCATGTCGCGCTCTTCTCATTCTATCTTCTGCTCTCGGTCGGCATTCTCGCCATCAGCATCTGGCAGCACTGGCGGGAGCTTAATCTGCTCGGCCTGCTGTTCACCTTCGGCGTTGGCGGGGTGTGGGGCCTGGAGGGCTATCGACCAGAGTATTACCTGAGTTGCCAACTGTTCCTGATCGCCAACACGATTATTTTTGGCGTGCTGAGCGTGGCGTTGTCGCTCCGGGCGCAGGAAAAAGGCAAACAGATTATTGACGGCGTACTGCTGTTTGCCCCACCGCTGATCGGTTTTGGAATGCAGTATGCCATTACCCGGCATATGGCTTATGGTCCGGCGCTTAGTGCGCTGGGCTACGGTGGTTTCTATCTGGTGTTAGCAAAGTTTGCGTTGCGCCGTTCCTCTTCTCTGGGGAGACCTTTGGTATTGTCCGCCCTGGCGCTCGGTGGTGCGTTTACCACGCTTGCTATCCCGTTGGCGCTTTCAGCCCGTTGGACGGCGATGGCCTGGTCGCTGGAGGGGCTTGGGATCCTCTGGCTGGGCGTGCAACAACAGCAACGACGCATGAGTTATAGCGGTACGGCGCTGCTCGTGCTGGCCGTGGGCAGCGCGCTATGGGCGCTGGCGAACGGAACAACCGCGCTCTCAGTCATGCTGATTTTTGCCGTGCTCAGCCTCAGTTGGCTGGTTGCTGCATGGCTATGGCGCAACATTTGGATGCCGGGCAGTTGGGCGCTACTCGCTGGTGGTTTGGTTTTCTGGATTGTTGCGCTCGTTGCGGTATCGCAACTCGTTCTGAAACAGGATCGGTGGGTACTGTCTGGCGTGCTGGCATTAATGGCGGTATCGAGCTGGGGCTGGCGAAGTATCGCGGGTCGCCTGGCGTGGCGGGAGCTGGATGCCAGTAAATGGCTGCTGTGGCCGATGATGCTGGTGATGCTGATCTATCAGATCGCTGTACAGCAGATTTTTGCGGCGGGCTGGCCGAATCTGGCCTGGTGCGCGGCGCTAATTGTTGCGGTAGCGCTGCTCTGGCGTGACGCACAAATATTACCGCCAATGCTTTCCAGACTGGCGCATTTATCGTTCTTCTGGATGATTTTACTGGCGCTCGCGGTTGAGCTGTTCTGGTTCGCGCAGGGGCTGCCGTGGGGAAGGGCTGCGTGGGGTAGCGGCCTGATGATGGCGGCTGGCGGGCTGCTTATTTTCCTGATTTATCAGTCTGTTCATCGACAAATCTGGCCGTTTCGCATCTGGCCGGCCCTCTATTCTGTTCAGGCGATGGTTCCCGTTGTGCTGGTGCTGGTCGGTCTGCTCGTGCTGACGAATTTACAAGATGGCGTGGTTTATCGTCAGACTTATCTGCCGTTGCTCAACCCGCTGGAAGAGGGCGCAGCTTTTGCCCTGCTGGGCCTGGTGGTGTTTTATCGCGCGTCTGAACGCTATTTCCCGGTGCAGCTTTCGGTATCTCGCCCATGGCCGGTTGTGGCGCTGATGGCGCTCAGCTTTTGGTGGCTCAATGGTGTGCTGCTGCGCGCATTGTCCTGGTATGGCGAGGTTGCGTGGCGTGTAGACGCACTATGGGATTCACGGCTGATTCAAACCTGTTTTGCTCTGTTCTGGATGCTGGCGGCATTGGTGGTGATGCTGCGGGCGACCCGGCGCCGCTCGCGTCGGGAATGGCTGTGTGGCGCGGTATTGCTGGGGATAGTCATTGTGAAACTGATGCTGGTGGACAGCGCAGGAGGCGGCGGTCTGGCGCGCGCGGTTGCGTTTATCGGTGTGGCCATTCTGGTGTTGATTATCGGGTATTTTTCACCATTACCGCCCAAAGCTGGAGAAGAAAAATGAAATGGATGAAAGCGGTGTTATGCAGCGTACTGCTGGGCGTGACAGGCGCGGCGGTAAGCAGCGATGAAGTGAAAGAGTCTCCGGCGGACTACGTAACGGGGGTGACGCTGGAAACTACGGGCACATCACCGTGGTATCGCCTTTCGCTACCTCCGGCGGTGTATCCGGGTACCGCCTGGGCGGATTTGCGCGATGTCCGGGTCTTTAACCATCTGGGGGAGACGGTGCCGTTTACTCTGGTGGCGCAGAAAACCCAGCCCGTTACGCCAGAGGCAGTGGCGCTGCGTTTTTTCCCGCTTGATATGTCACCGGTTGCGCCGCGTGAGGGGGGGCAACGAGGCGGAGACGCTATTGTTTTACGTTCGAAGAGCGGCATTGAAATTCATTTGCAAAGTGATGATGTCAAAGCGCTCGGCCAGAGCTATTTACTGACGCTCCCGGAAGAGACGAAAGATGCCTTTTCACTGGCGCAGTTACGCCTGAACTGGGACTCGCAGGCGGGCAACTGGCAGGGGAAAGCCTCGGTTTATGCAAGCAGTGATTTACGCTACTGGCGACCCGTGCAGGAAGATGCTCCGTTAATGGATCTGACGCGTGATAACGATCGCCTGAAAATGGACACCATCAGCGCCAGCCTCACGCTCTCTGTGGAGGCGACTCGCTACCTGCTGGTGATCCTCGACTCGCAAAGTCCGGCGCTGACGTTAAACAGTGTGAGCGCGATAGCGGCCAGCAGCGAGCCGGAATCCGAGCGTATCGTGATTGAAGCCCAGGGGAATAAGGTTTCGGATGACGAAGCCGTCTGGCGATGGGCGCAGCCCCAGCCGCTGACCTCGCTTCGCATCGATCTGGAAAGTGAAGGTGTTTTACCGGTGGAACTGGCCTGGCGCAGCGCTGAAAAAGAGCCCTGGCAGCCGCTGACAAAAACCATGCTTTACAATCTGGACTGGAGGAGTGCGGAAGATATTCGTCTTTCCGGTCAGTTGGTTGAGGCCGTCCGGATGACGACTATTAACGCCCGGTTGCCAGAGAGGCTGCCTGAGTTGAGCGGCATGCGCGACAGTTATCAACTGGTGTTTAATACGCAGGGCAAAGGGCCTTATATGCTGGCGTGGGGAAACCGGGCGGCGAAAAAGGCAGATGTTGGTCTCGATATGCTGATCCCGGCGTCGCTGCGTAAATCGCAGGAGATAGATTATCTACCGTGGGCGACTCTTCAGGAGAGCGTGGCGCTTGGTGGTGAAGCGCGATTGACGGCAACGTCAGTAGCTGAGCAACAAAGCCAGTGGAAAACGCTGTTGGTGTGGGGGGCGTTGATTCTTGGGGTCGCCGTACTGGCGCTTATGGCGTGGCGAATCTGGCGTGAAGTGAAAAAGGGTAATCCGACATAAACCAATAAAAGAGGCCCGCATTTGCGGGCCTCTTACGATTCATGCCAATTACAGGCTGGAAACGTTCTCGGTCAGGTATTTTGCTACGCCGTCCGGAGACGCGTTCATACCTTCTTTACCTTTTTCCCACTGTGCCGGGCAAACGTCGCCGTGCTCTTCGTGGAACTGCAGCGCGTCAACCATGCGCAGCATTTCGTCGATGTTACGACCCAGCGGCAGATCGTTAACCACCTGGTGGCGAACAACGCCGTTAGCGTCGATCAGGAAAGAACCGCGCAGAGCAACGCCCGCTTCCGGGTGCTCGATGCCGTAGGCTTTCTGGATTTCGCGTTTGATGTCAGCAACCATTGCGTATTTCACTGCACCGATGCCGCCTTTGTCGACAGGGGTGTTACGCCATGCGTTGTGGACAAATTCAGAGTCGAAGGAAACGCCAACAACTTCCACGCCGCGCTTCTGGAATTCTTCGTAACGTTTGTCGAAAGCGATCAGTTCAGACGGGCAAACGAAGGTGAAGTCCATCGGCCAGAAGAACAGAACGGTAGTTTTACCGTTGGTATGCTGTTTGAAGTTGAAGTTTTCAACGATCTCACCGCTACCCAGTACCGCAGCTGCTGTGAAATCCGGAGCCTGACGAGTTACCAGTACCATATAATTCTCCTGCAATGTTAAGGGGTTTTTGGAACGCAACGCGGGCCAGTATAGAGAGTGTTCGGGAATAAGACAAAGAGGCGCTGGCAATCAATGAGACAGGTTTTGTCTATCAATCTTTTGCCGGATGGCGGCTACTGCTTATCCGGCGGCTAATATGGGCTGTAGTCAAAGGGTTTTACGCTGCGCCTGTTCCATCATTTGCGGATAAAACTGCCAGAATCGTTCCTCTAACGCATCGTAATGCGTATCCAGGTCATACCATGAGTCACGCAGGGCATCGAGTCGTGGGCGGCGGCTGGCCATGCCATTCAGGACGTTCTGGATAAAATCCATGTCCCGATAGCGCTCAAGCCATTTCTCTGACCATATATAGTTGTTTAAATTGATAAAGCGCGGTGGCGATTCAGGCAAAATAGTGGTCACCTGGGTGTGTGCATAGCGGACAAAGTCCGCCAGCGGGAAGTCGGGGGATATTTCCGACCAGTGGCGCGACAGAAAATGATCCCACATTACGTCCAGCGTAATCGGCGCGACACGGCGCGTTTCGCTGCGAAACCACTCTTTGGCTTCACGCACCTGCGGCAGGTTATCGGTCATCACGTCGATACGACGGTGCATGAAGATGCCTTCTACCACGTCAGGCGAAAAGTGCGTTTCCGGATTGCCCCGGACAAAGTCGGCCAACAAATTGCCGGAAAGCGAGCTGTCGGCAAGGTGAGCCAGATGCAAATGTGCAAGAAAATTCATATCCACTTCATCCTTCAAACTGCCTCTTTGTTGGCTGCCTTCTCTCACCCCTGTCACTTACTTGAGTAAGCTCCCGGGGACTCATTCAGTTGCCGCCTCGATGCATCTTGAATGATTTTGTGTATAGATTATGTCTTTTAACTTGAGGGGTAAAGGTTGCAGGGAGGACGCCCCGGCACTAGACTACCCGCCTCTTATTTTAGTCTGAGTCAGTGTCATGCGCGTTACCGATTTCACCTTTGAACTACCCGAATCCCTGATTGCCCACTATCCGCAAGCTGAGCGCAGTAGTTGCCGCTTGCTGTCTTTGGACGGGCCGACGGGCGCGCTGACGCACGGTACTTTCACCGATTTGCTCGATAAGCTCAACCCTGGCGATTTGCTGGTCTTTAACAACACCCGCGTTATTCCGGCGCGTCTGTTTGGCCGTAAAGCCAGCGGCGGCAAGATCGAAGTGCTGGTCGAGCGTATGTTGGATGACAAACGTATTCTGGCGCATATTCGCGCCTCGAAAGCGCCAAAGCCGGGGGCCGAGCTGCTGCTGGGCGACGACGAAAGTATTAAAGCAACGATGGTGGCACGCCATGACGCGCTGTTTGAAGTCGAGTTTAACGACGAGCGCAGCGTGCTGGATATCCTTAACGCCATCGGCCATATGCCGCTGCCACCGTATATTGACCGTCCGGATGAAGATGCCGATCGCGAGCTGTATCAGACCGTGTATAGCGAAAAACCGGGTGCGGTCGCCGCGCCGACTGCGGGTCTGCACTTTGACGATCCGCTGCTGGCTAAGCTGCGCGATAAAGGCATTGAAATGGCGTTCGTCACGCTGCACGTGGGCGCGGGGACTTTCCAGCCGGTGCGCGTAGACACCATCGAAGATCACATCATGCACTCCGAATATGCGGAAGTGCCGCAGGATGTCGTTGATGCTGTGCTGGCGGCGAAAGCGCGCGGCAACCGCGTGATTGCGGTGGGCACCACCTCCGTACGTTCACTGGAAAGCGCGGCGCAGGCGGCCAAAAACGACCTTATCGAGCCGTTTTTCGGCGATACGCAAATATTCATTTATCCTGGCTATAAATATCAGGTGATTGATGCCCTGGTAACCAACTTCCACCTGCCGGAATCAACGCTGATCATGCTGGTTTCCGCGTTTGCTGGTTATAAAAACACCATGCACGCCTATCATGAAGCGGTAAAAGCGGAATATCGCTTTTTTAGTTACGGTGATGCGATGTTTATCACGTACAATCCGCAGGCTATTTCTGAGCGTGTCGGGGAATAAATCCGCGATATGAGTATTTAAAACGTCGGACTGTTTTTCTGACGCAGGAGTTAAGATGAAATTTGAACTGGATACCACAGACGGTCGCGCTCGCCGCGGCCGCCTGGTTTTTGATCGTGGCGTAGTAGAAACACCTGCTTTTATGCCGGTCGGTACTTACGGCACCGTGAAAGGCATGACGCCGGAAGAAGTTGAAGCAACTGGCGCGCAGATTATCCTCGGTAACACCTTCCACCTGTGGCTGCGCCCGGGGCAGGAAATCATGAAACTGCATGGCGATCTGCACGATTTTATGCAGTGGAAAGGGCCAATCCTCACCGATTCCGGCGGCTTCCAGGTTTTCAGCCTGGGTGATATCCGTAAGATTACCGAGCAGGGCGTGCATTTCCGTAACCCAATCAACGGCGATCCGATTTTCCTCGATCCCGAGAAGTCGATGGAGATTCAATACGATCTCGGTTCCGATATCGTCATGATCTTCGACGAATGTACACCGTATCCGGCCGACTGGGACTATGCTAAACGCTCGATGGAGATGTCTCTGCGTTGGGCGAAGCGCAGTCGGGATCGTTTTGATAGCCTCGGCAACAAAAATGCGCTTTTTGGCATCATTCAGGGCAGTGTTTACGAAGATTTACGTGATATCTCCGTTAAAGGTCTGGTAGACATCGGTTTTGATGGCTACGCTGTCGGCGGTTTGGCTGTCGGTGAGCCGAAGGAAGATATGCACCGCATCCTGGAGCATGTATGCCCACAGATTCCGGCAGATAAACCTCGTTACCTGATGGGCGTCGGCAAACCAGAAGATCTGGTTGAAGGCGTACGTCGCGGTATCGATATGTTTGACTGCGTGATGCCAACGCGAAATGCCCGTAATGGTCATTTGTTTGTGACTGACGGCGTGGTAAAAATTCGTAACGCGAAACATAAAAGCGACACCAGTCCGCTCGATGCTGAGTGTGATTGCTACACCTGTCGCAATTATTCGCGCGCTTACTTGCATCATCTCGACCGTTGCAACGAAATATTGGGCGCGCGACTCAACACGATTCATAACCTTCGCTACTACCAGCGTTTGATGGCGGGTTTACGCAAGGCTATTGAAGAGGGTAAATTAGAGAGCTTCGTGACCGATTTTTACCAACGTCAGGGTAGACCAGTTCCACCTGTGAACGTTGATTAATTTTAATAATGAGGGAATTTGAATGAGCTTTTTTATTTCTGATGCGGTAGCGGCAACAGGTGCTCCGGCGCAGGGCAGCCCGATGTCTCTGATTCTGATGCTGGTGGTGTTTGGTCTGATTTTCTACTTCATGATCCTGCGCCCGCAGCAAAAGCGCACCAAAGAACACAAAAATCTGATGAACTCCATTGCGAAAGGCGATGAAGTGCTGACTAACGGTGGTCTGGTGGGTCGCGTGACCAAAGTAGCAGAATCTGGCTACATCGCTATCGCGCTGAACGACACCACTGAAGTGGTTATTAAACGTGATTTCGTAGCTGCCGTTCTGCCGAAAGGCACCATGAAGGCGCTGTAATTTATTGTTTTCCCAAAGGGAACTGCCGTGTTAAACCGTTATCCTTTGTGGAAGTATGTCATGCTGATCGTCGTTATTGTCGTCGGTCTGCTCTATGCGCTTCCCAACCTGTATGGTGAGGATCCGGCTGTTCAAATCACTGGCGTGCGCGGTGCCGCCGCCAGTGAGCAAACGCTGATCCAGGTCCAGAAAACGTTACAAGAAGATAAAATCACACCTAAGTCTGTGGCTCTGGAAGAGGGTGCTATTCTTGCGCGCTTCGACTCCACTGATACCCAACTGCGCGCTCGTGAAGTGTTAATGGGCGTATTGGGCGATCAATACGTCGTGGCGCTTAACCTTGCACCGGCAACTCCACGCTGGCTGGCAGCCATTCACGCAGAACCGATGAAACTCGGTCTTGACCTGCGTGGCGGCGTTCACTTCCTGATGGAAGTGGATATGGACACCGCGCTGAGTAAGTTGCAGGAACAAAATATCGATAGCCTGCGCAGCGATCTGCGTGAAAAAGGCATTCCTTATACTACCGTTCGCAAAGAAGATAACTACGGTCTGAGCATCACCTTCCGTGATAGCAGCGCTCGTGATGAAGCTATCTCTTACCTGAGCAAGCGTCACCAGGATCTGGTTATTTCCAGCCAGGGCAGCAATGCTCTGCGTGCGGTGATGACCGATGCGCGCCTGAGCGAAGCCCGTGAGTACGCGGTACAGCAGAACATCAACATTCTGCGTAATCGTGTTAACCAACTGGGTGTTGCTGAGCCGGTGGTCCAACGTCAGGGTGCTGACCGCATTGTGGTCGAACTGCCAGGCATTCAGGATACCGCGCGTGCGAAAGAAATTCTGGGCGCTACCGCGACGCTGGAATTCCGTCTGGTGAACACCAACGTTGACCAGTCTGCTGCGGCATCCGGACGTGTACCGGGTGATTCGGAAGTGAAACAGTCTCGTGAAGGTCAGCCGGTTGTGCTGTACAAACGCGTGATCCTGACCGGTGATCATATCACCGACTCCACTTCCAGCCAGGACGAATACAATCAGCCGCAGGTTAACATCTCGCTGGATAGCGCGGGTGGTAACATCATGTCCAACTTCACCAAGGACAACATCGGTAAGCCGATGGCGACCCTGTTCGTGGAGTACAAAGACAGCGGTAAAAAAGATGCCAACGGTCGCGCAGTGCTGGTGAAACAGGAAGAGGTGATTAACATCGCCAACATCCAGTCTCGCCTGGGCAACAGCTTCCGTATCACCGGTATTAACAACCCGAACGAAGCGCGTCAGCTTTCTCTGCTGTTACGTGCCGGTGCGTTGATTGCGCCGATTCAGATTGTTGAAGAACGTACCATCGGTCCTACCTTGGGTATGCAGAACATTAAACAGGGGCTGGAAGCGTGTCTGGCCGGTCTGGTGGTGTCTATCCTGTTCATGATCTTCTTCTATAAGAAGTTCGGTCTGATCGCGACCAGTGCGCTGATTGCTAACCTGGTACTGATTGTCGGTATTATGTCGCTGCTGCCGGGCGCTACGCTGAGTATGCCGGGGATTGCGGGGATCGTCTTAACCCTTGCCGTCGCGGTCGATGCGAACGTACTGATTAACGAACGTATCAAAGAAGAGTTGAGTAACGGGCGTTCGGTGCAGCAGGCCATCAATGAAGGTTATGCGGGTGCATTTAGCTCCATCTTTGATGCGAACATTACGACGCTGATTAAGGTCATTATCCTGTACGCAGTTGGCACTGGGGCAATTAAAGGGTTCGCGATTACTACCGGTATTGGTGTGGCGACGTCGATGTTTACCGCGATTGTCGGTACACGTGCCATCGTAAACCTGTTGTATGGCGGCAAGCGCGTCAAAAAGCTGTCAATCTGAGGAGTGCGAAGTGGCACAGGAATATACTGTTGAACAATTGAACCACGGCCGTAAAGTCTGGGACTTTATGCGCTGGGACTACTGGGCTTTCGGCATTTCAGGTTTCCTGCTGATTGCGGCCATCGTGGTGATGGGCGTACGCGGGTTTAACTGGGGGCTCGATTTCACCGGTGGTACGGTAATTGAAATCACGCTGGAAAAACCGGCCGATATGGACGTGATGCGCGATGCGCTGGAGAAAGCGGGCTTTGTTGATCCGCTTCTGCAGAACTTCGGCAGCAGCCACGACATTATGGTGCGTATGCCGCCAACTGAAGGCGCAGACGGCGGTCAGGTACTGGGCAGCAAAGTGTTGAGTGTGATTAACGAATCCACCAACCAAAACGCCGCGGTGAAGCGAATTGAATTCGTGGGTCCGAGCGTGGGTGCAGACCTGGCGCAAACCGGTGCAATGGCGCTGATGGCGGCGTTAATATCCATCCTGGTGTACGTCGGTTTCCGCTTTGAGTGGCGACTGGCGGCAGGGGTAGTTATCGCTCTGGCGCACGACGTGATTATCACACTTGGGATCCTGTCGTTGTTCCATATCGAGATTGATCTGACTATCGTCGCATCGTTGATGTCGGTAATCGGTTACTCGCTGAACGACAGTATCGTCGTATCTGACCGTATTCGTGAAAACTTCCGCAAAATTCGTCGCGGTACGCCTTACGAAATCTTTAACGTGTCATTGACTCAGACGCTGCACCGTACGTTGATTACGTCCGGTACGACGTTGATGGTTATTCTGATGCTGTTCCTGTTCGGTGGTCCGGTACTGGAAGGCTTCTCGCTGACGATGCTGATCGGTGTTTCCATCGGTACTGCATCTTCTATCTACGTAGCATCGGCGCTGGCGCTGAAGCTGGGTATGAAGCGTGAGCACATGCTGCAGCAGAAGGTTGAGAAAGAAGGGGCGGATCAACCGTCAATTCTGCCTTAAACTATTAAGAGTGAAGATACTGGAATCCCGATCGCAAGGTCGGGATTTTTTTTGCCTGCGATTTGCTAGCAGTCCATTATCTTATCCGGTCGCCATACTACTGACAGTATGCTGTCAGTAGCCCTGTCTTATAGTCCTTCTGAGATTACCCACACAGGCAGGAGGAAGTATGAATAACGTAATTAGCTGGTTTGAAATCCCCGTGGCACAAATGGAGCGCGCCATTGCTTTTTATGAGCCAGTGATGCAGGTTTCTTTGCGTCGTGAGAATATGGACAGCGCGGAGCTGGCCGTATTTCCACATCAGGATCCCGCTCCCGGCGGGGCGCTGGCTAAATTTGACGGTATTACGCCTTCAGCGCAGGGCGCTATTATTTATCTGCATACGGACGATTTGGCTGCAACGCTTAAACGCGTCGCCACCGCTGGCGGTCAGTGCGTGTTTGGTCCGCTCGAACTGGGGCAGGATATTGGCACTATTGCGCTGTTTACTGACAGCGAAGGCAATCGCGTTGGTTTACATCAACCCGCGTAATATTTTCAGGACTGAGGATTAAAATGACCAGACGCGCCGACCGCTTGTTTCAGATTGTACAAATCCTGCGTGGCAGGCGAGTGACAACGGCGGCGCTGCTGGCAGAACGTCTTGAGGTTTCTGAACGGACGATTTATCGCGATATCCGCGATCTCTCTTTATCCGGCGTGCCCATTGAAGGTGAAGTGGGCAGTGGATACCGCTTAATGGCGGGGTTTGATCTGCCGCCGTTGATGTTAACGCATCGCGAATCAGAAGCGTTAATGGTAGCGATTCGGTTGCTGAAAACATGGGGCGGGGATTCACTCTCACAGGCGCTGGAATCCGCGCAGGAAAAAGTGCTGGCGATATTGCCGCCAGAGTGTCGGCGCAGAGCCGAGCAAACGCGGGTTTTCGCGCCAGATTTTGGCAATCAGCCGCATTCACGCAGTGCTTTTGATCTCATACATCGCGCGGTTTCGGCGCAGCATGTGTTGGCGCTGCATTATCGCGACGAGTCCGGGAATCTCTCCTGGCGCGACGTTCAGCCGCTGGGGTTATTTTTCTGGGGTGAGCACTGGTTGCTGGTTGCCTGGTGCGAGAAACGTGACGATTATCGCTGCTTTCGCGTTGATCGGTGTCTGAAGATCACGCCGCTCGACAGGCATTTTCGTGAATCTGCAGATCGCTCGCTAAGTGATTTTTTACGTAAAGTACGCTGTGAAGACCAGCCATAAAAAAGCCAGCGGTTAAGCTGGCTTGTCTGCGATAAATTGGCAGGATTAGAAGTTGTAACCTACGACCAGGTAACCACCCCAACCGGTAGATTTCGCGCTGAAGTCGCCTTCGCCCCAGTTCAGAGTATCTCCACCTTTCCACTGGCCGCCGTTATGGAAGTAACGCGCTACTACGGAGTAGTGCCAGTGATCGTAGTTCAGCGCCAGGACGTGGCTGGAAGCGATAGAGTTGCTGGTGCGGTTCGGATCATCACCCAAATCGGAGCCCCAGTCGAAGTTGGTGAAGCCGATGTAGGTCAGTTGGCCGCCCCAAACCTGGGTGATCGGCACAAAGTATTTCACTTTGAAACGGTAGCCATCCCACTCGTTTTCGTTGGATGCGCCATAGTTCTGCCACTGGTATTTAGCATACACGTTCAGGGACAGACCCATCGGCAGACCGGTATCGATATCGGTACCCAGACCCATATACCAGGTGCTCTGGCGGCTGGCTTTGTTATCACCCATATCGTAGATGTAGTTGTTGGCGAAATACCACTCTTTGAACGGACCAAAGCTCAGGTCAGCACCGGTCAGTTTATCGATGGAGAAACGCGGTTCGATTTCCATAAACAGCGGGGAACCGTCAGACCAGATGCCTTTATCGTTGCCGTTACCCCAGTCGAAGGTTTTCGGAATATCGATGTAGCCATAGAAGTCAAACCAGTCTTTTTTGGCAAACGCTTCGTATTCCAGATACACGTCATTGTTCAGTTTCGGGGAGAAACGGGTGTGGTAGCTACCCACCACGTTGACGCTCTGGTGCCACCAGTCGGACAGATATTGCGGTTTGTCATTTTCTGCAGCGTTGGCAGTAAAAGACGAGGAGAGCGCCAGCACTGCACCGGCTGCAAGTAATGTTTTTTTCATATGTATGCCACTGTTTGAAATCCCTTTCGGGAGTGAAAAAGGCGCAAATTGCGTTTCTAAATATTTCGTGTTTCTTCGGAGCCTATTATAAAAATCATTGTTCACAAAAATATGTGTTGTTTCACAGTTCTATCATTTACGTAATCGATTGCGTTCACGTTTGCTTACTTTAGGCGGCGAATTGTACTGGCTCCCATGAATGTTGCCAAGTTTTACCAGAAATATCGGTTATGTCAGGTGAGTAACAAAACGGGCCGGAGTGATGTTGCGGAACGCACAAAACGTCCCGCAAAAAAGTTTATTGATTAACAGGCTGGATGTCGTGGATACGAACAAATCCTAACTGGTCCGGAGAGAGGCCATTTATCTGCAGCGGAATGTCTACGTCGCTGGGAGCAAGGATACTTGCCGGGGCCGTTACCAATTGGTTCTGAACGTTCGTTTCCTGATAGTTATCCGTGGTGCCCTGAATTTGTCCATACTCGACGGTGGCGCTAAAGGCGGGTAAAGGCGTAGTGGATTCACCCTGAATACGTAATGTGAGCCGCGTGCCGTCGGCGTTCGGCGCAATATTGACAAGTGACATCCGTAACATGCCAATTTGGCTGTCCAGTCGGGCTGGTGTATTGGAACCCGGCAGCAGATAGGCTCCACTGGTTGATTTGGCATTCAACATATTTTGTTGTGTAATTTTTACCGTTTCCTGATTTAGCTGTGTCATCTCTTTATTCAACGTGCTAACGCTTTGATGCATCTGGCGTACTTCGCTTTGCTGTGCGCATGCGCTAAGACTAAAGAGACTTCCCACCAGGAGAATTCTTAGGTAACGTCTTGTCATTGTGATTACTTCCTTCATTGTCGCGATAGCATAATGGTAGTGCGCACCGAGCACGAAGGCATCGATCCTTTGTCTCAAAAGCGCTGCGCCTTTGTTGTCACGCCAGTTCAGGGTAAAATAGATTTCTGTTAACCACTGAGGACAGGACGCCGTATGCATTGCCCATTCTGTTTCGCCGTAGACACTAAGGTAATTGACTCTCGTCTTGTAGGCGAGGGCTCCTCAGTACGCCGCCGTCGGCAGTGTCTGGTCTGTAACGAACGTTTCACCACTTTTGAAGTGGCTGAACTTGTCATGCCGCGCGTTGTGAAAAGCAACGATGTGCGTGAACCCTTTAATGAAGATAAGCTGCGCAGCGGCATGCTCAGAGCGCTTGAGAAACGTCCGGTCAGCTCAGATGATGTCGAAATGGCGTTGAACCATATCAAATCACAACTGCGTGCGACTGGCGAGCGTGAGGTGCCGAGCAAGATGATCGGCAACCTGGTGATGGAGCAGTTGAAAAAACTCGATAAAGTCGCCTACATCCGCTTTGCCTCGGTTTACCGGAGTTTCGAAGATATCAAAGAATTTGGCGAAGAGATTGCTCGCCTACAGGACTAAGCCATGCAGGATGAATTGTACATGGCGCGCGCGCTGAAGCTTGCTGCGCGCGGACGTTTTACCACTCACCCCAATCCCAACGTGGGCTGCGTGATTGTCAAAGATGGGGAGATCGTCGGTGAAGGGTATCATCACCGCGCGGGCGAACCGCATGCCGAAGTCCACGCTCTGCGCATGGCTGGAGAAAAAGCGCAAGGGGCGACTGCCTATGTAACGCTTGAACCCTGCAGCCATCATGGTCGTACCCCCCCGTGCTGCGATGCGCTGATTGCCGCAGGCGTGTCACGTGTGGTTGCAGCGATGCAGGATCCCAATCCGCAGGTAGCAGGTCGTGGTCTCTACCGTTTGCAGCAGGCGGGCATTGACGTCAGTCACGGGCTGATGATGAGCGAGGTTGAGCAGCTTAATAAAGGCTTTCTCAAGCGTATGCGTACGGGATTCCCCTACGTGCAGCTTAAACTTGGTGCGTCGCTTGATGGGCGTACGGCGATGGCCAGTGGTGAAAGCCAGTGGATAACCTCGCCGCAGGCGCGTCGCGATGTGCAACGATTACGGGCGCAAAGCCATGCCATCTTAACCAGCAGCGCTACGGTGTTGGCTGACGACCCTCAGCTTACCGTGCGTTGGTCGGAACTTGGGGAGTCAACCCAGGCGAGTTACCCGCAGGAAAATCTGCGCCAGCCTATCCGCATTGTTGTTGATAGCCAGAATCAGGTCACGCCGGAACACCGTATTGTGCAACAGCCTGGAGAAACCTGGATTGCCCGGACAAAAGATGATCCTCGTAGTTGGCCGGAGACGGTGCGCAGCCTGAAGGTGCCGGAACATAACGGGCATCTGGATCTGGTGGTGCTGATGATGCAACTCGGCAAACAGCAAATTAACAGCATTTGGGTTGAAGCAGGTCCAACGCTTGCGGGCGCGTTATTACAGGCCGGTTTGGTCGATGAGCTAATCGTGTATGTTGCGCCTAAACTGTTAGGCAGCGATGCACGAGGATTATGTGTGCTTCCAGGCCTTGAGAAACTGGCTGACGCCCCCCATTTCAAATTCAATGAAATACGCCATGTAGGTCCGGACCTTTGCCTGCATTTAGTGGGCGCATGATCTCCCGGTTCGAAAGGGAAGCAGCGCACAGATTATTATGATAAAATCCGCCCCCCTGCGGGGTCTAGTGAATCCGAAGGAAGAATATGAACATTATTGAAGCTAACGTTGCTACCCCGGACGCTCGCGTCGCCATCACCATTGCGCGTTTCAACAACTTTATCAATGACAGCCTGCTGGAAGGTGCGATCGACGCCCTGAAACGTATTGGTCAGGTTAAAGATGAAAACATTACCGTCGTTTGGGTTCCGGGCGCGTATGAGCTGCCGCTGGCAGCCTCAGTACTTGCAAAATCCGGTAAATACGACGCGGTGATTGCGTTAGGTACGGTGATTCGTGGTGGTACCGCGCACTTCGAATATGTGGCTGGCGGTGCAAGCAATGGCCTGGCGCATGTCGCTCAGGACAGTGGCATTCCGGTAGCCTTCGGTGTTCTGACCACCGAAAGTATTGAACAAGCCATCGAACGTGCTGGCACTAAAGCTGGCAACAAAGGCGCAGAAGCTGCACTGACTGCACTTGAAATGATTAATGTATTGAAAGCCATCAAGGCCTGATTTTTGTAAGGGGAAATCCGTGAAACCTGCTGCTCGTCGCCGCGCCCGTGAGTGTGCCGTCCAGGCGCTCTACTCCTGGCAGTTGTCCCAGAACGACATCGCTGATGTTGAATACCAGTTCCTGGCGGAACAGGACGTAAAAGATGTCGACGTTCTGTATTTCCGTGAACTGCTGTCCGGGGTGGCGACTAACAGCGCGTACCTGGATGGATTAATGAAGCCTTATCTGTCTCGTCTGTTGGAAGAGCTGGGTCAGGTAGAAAAAGCCGTGCTGCGTATTGCGCTGTTTGAACTGTCTAAACGTAGTGATGTGCCGTACAAAGTGGCCATCAACGAAGCGATTGAACTGGCGAAAACCTTCGGCGCTGAAGACAGCCATAAATTCGTGAACGGCGTACTGGATAAAGCAGCACCTGTGATTCGCCCCAACAAAAAGTAATCCCGAGGCCGGCTGGATGGTGGAACTTGTTTCCGCTGCCCCCGGCTTTTTCTTTTTTTTCTGCTGAGGCATAACGTATGGCATGCGGCGAATTTTCCCTGATTGCCCGTTATTTTGACCGCGTAAGAACGTCTCGTCTTGATGTCGAAACCGGTATTGGTGACGATTGCGCACTTCTGAACATCCCTGAAAAACAGACGCTGGCGATCAGCACCGATACGCTGGTGGCAGGCAACCACTTCCTCCCCGACATTGATCCCACCGATCTCGCCTGGAAAGCGCTGGCGGTGAATTTGAGCGATCTGGCGGCGATGGGAGCCGATCCTGCGTGGCTGACGCTGGCGCTCACACTGCCTGACGTCGATGAAGCCTGGCTTGAAGCCTTCAGCGATAGCCTGTTTGAACTCCTCAATTACTATGATATGCAGCTGATAGGTGGTGACACCACGCGTGGGCCACTGTCGATGACGCTGGGTATCCACGGCTACGTCCCTGTTGGACGGGCCTTAAAACGCTCCGGTGCGAAACCGGGGGACTGGATTTATGTGACCGGTACGCCGGGCGACAGCGCGGCCGGGCTGGCGATTTTGCAGGATCGCTTGCAGGTGGCAGATGCAAAAGACGCAGACTATCTGCTTAAACGTCATCTGCGTCCAACGCCGCGTATTTTGCAGGGACAAGCCCTGCGCGATCTGGCCAGTGCGGCTATCGATATTTCCGACGGCCTGATTTCCGATCTGGGGCATATCGTCAATGCCTGTGGCTGTGGGGCGCGGGTTAACGTCGATGCGTTGCCATACTCTACGGCATTTGCCCAACACGTTGAGCCGGAACAAGCCCTGCGCTGGGCGCTCTCGGGTGGTGAAGATTATGAGTTATGCTTTACCGTACCGGAAATTAACCGTGGCGCACTGGACGTGGCGCTGGGAAATCTCGGCGCATCGTTTACCTGCATTGGGCAGATGAGCGCGGACGTGGAAGGCATTCACTTTACGCGCGACGGAAAACCCGTCACGTTCGACTGGAAAGGATATGACCATTTTGCCGCGCCTTAAAAAAGATGTCGCCAAAAGCCGCCTGAGTATGCGCAATCCGTGGCACCTGTTGGCCACCGGTTTTGGCAGCGGGCTGAGCCCAATTGTTCCAGGCACGATGGGATCGCTGGCGGCGATCCCTTTTTGGTATTTAATGACGTTTCTGCCGTGGCAGCTGTATTCACTGGTGGTCATGTTGTCTATCTGTATCGGCGTTTATCTGTGCCATCAAACGGCGAAAGATATGGGCGTGCACGATCACGGTAGCATTGTCTGGGACGAGTTTGTCGGGATGTGGATAACCCTGATGGCGCTGCCGACCCACGACTGGCAGTGGGTCGCCGCCGGATTTGTGATTTTCCGTATTCTGGATATGTGGAAGCCGTGGCCGATCCGTTGGTTCGATCGCAACGTGCATGGCGGTACGGGGATCATGATTGATGATATTGTGGCCGGAATACTCTCCGCCGGAATTTTGTATTTTATCGGCCATCACTGGCCGGTAGGTATCATTTAAATGGGCTTGCCGGATGGCAGCGTAAACGCCTTATCTGGCCTGGAAACACGATGGCGGTTTCGTAGGCCCGATAAGCGTAGCGCCATCGGGCAATGCCAGATTATTTAAATCCGACCACCGGATGCTGTTTGTACGGCGTTTCCAGCTCGGCAATCTGCTCTGGCTTCAGCGTCAAATCCACCGCATTAAGTAACTCATCCAACTGTTCCTCGCGTGAAGTGCCGATAATCGGCGCTGCCACCCCCGGTTTGCTCAGCAGCCAGGCCAGCGCAACCTGCGCACGCGTTACGCCTAATTCCTCACTGACACCGGTCAGCCGCGCGGCAATTTGCGCGTCGTTTTCATCGCTGTCACTGTATAAATTTTTACCGACTTCATCAGAAACCAGACGTGCGGTCGTTTCTCCCCAGGGGCGCGTCAGGCGACCACGCGCTAGCGGACTCCATGGGATCACCGCGACGCCTTCCTGATAGCAAAGCGGCAGCATTTCGCGTTCTTCCTCACGGTAGATCAGGTTGTAGTGATCCTGCATGCTAACGAACTGCGCCCAGCCGTGTTGTTTCTGTAAGGCCAGCGCCTGAGCAAACTGAGATGCGTGCATGGATGAGGCGCCAATATAGCGAGCTTTACCGGCTTTCACTACGTCGTTAAGGGCTTCCAGCGTTTCTTCGATAGGCGTATTGTAATCCCAGCGGTGAATTTGCAGGATGTCCACATAGTCCATACCCAGGCGTCTGAGGCTATCGTCGATTGAGCGCAAGATTTGTGCGCGGGATAATCCTTCCGCTAAATCATCAACCTGGTGAAAAACCTTGGTGGCGACCACGACATCTTCGCGGCGGGCGAAATCACGCAGCGCGCGGCCGACAATCTCTTCGCTGCTGCCAGCGGAGTAGCTGTTGGCGGTATCAAAAAAGTTAATGCCGCCTTCAAGAGCGTGTTTGATTATCGGGCGGCTGCTTTCTTCAGGTAGCGTCCAGGCGTGATTGCCGCGATTGGGCTCGCCAAACGTCATGCAACCCAGGCAAAGGCGGGAGACCCGTAGGTCGGTTTTTCCTAAGGTGTTATATTTCATTAATCCACTCCTGCTATGCTCGTGATGAGTTAAGCATAGCAGGAGCGGGGAGGGGATTATGCCAGCCAGGCCTTGATTTTGGCCTCAATTCCGGCGGCATTAAGTCCCAGTTCGGCGCGAGCCTCGTCCTGAGTCCCCTGCGGGATGAAGAAGTCAGGCAGGCCAATGTTCAGCACCGGAACAGGCTTGCGATGGGCCATCAGCACTTCGTTTACGCCGCTACCAGCGCCGCCCATAATGGCATTCTCTTCGAGGGTGACCAGCACCTCGTGTTGGGCTGCCATTTCGAGGATCAACGTTTCATCCAACGGTTTCACAAAGCGCATATCAACCAGCGTGGCGTTCAGTGACTCTGCGACCTGAGCGGCTTCCGGCATTAGGGTGCCGAAGTTGAGAATCGCCACTTTCGCACCGTGACGCTTCACGATGCCTTTGCCGATTGGCAGATGTTCCAGCGGCGCCAGCTCAACGCCCACCGCGTTACCGCGCGGATAACGTACGACCGTTGGACCGTCGTTGTAGTGATAGCCGGTGAACAGCATCTGGCGACATTCGTTCTCATCGCTTGGGGTCATAATGACCATTTCCGGGATGCAGCGCAGGAAAGAGAGGTCGAACGCCCCTTGGTGGGTTTGTCCATCTGCGCCAACGATACCTGCCCGGTCGATGGCGAACAGGACCGGCAGTTTCTGGATGGCGACATCATGCAGTACCTGATCGTAAGCGCGTTGCAGGAAGGTGGAGTAAATAGCCACGACCGGCTTATAACCGCCAATCGCCAGACCGGCCGCAAACGTCACCGCGTGCTGCTCGGCAATCGCCACATCGAAGTAGCGGTCCGGGAACTTACGTGAGAACTCAACCATACCGGAGCCTTCGCGCATCGCCGGGGTGATCGCCATCAGCTTATTGTCTTTCGCCGCGGTCTCACACAGCCAGTCACCGAAGATTTTTGAATAGCTCGGCAGGCCGCCGCTGCTTTTCGGCAGGCATCCGCTGGATGGATCGAATTTGGGTACCGCGTGGAACGTAATCGGATCTTTTTCCGCCGGCTCGTAGCCACGACCTTTTTTGGTCATGATGTGCAGGAACTGTGGACCTTTGAGATCGCGCATGTTCTTAAGCGTGGTGATAAGCCCCAGCACGTCGTGTCCGTCCACCGGGCCAATATAGTTAAAGCCCAGCTCTTCAAACAGCGTACCCGGAACAACCATGCCTTTGATGTGCTCTTCGGTACGTTTGAGCAGTTCTTTAATCGGTGGTACACCGGAGAACACTTTCTTCCCGCCTTCGCGCAGCGAGGAGTAGAGTTTGCCAGAGAGCAGTTGCGCCAGGTGATTGTTCAGCGCGCCGACGTTCTCTGAAATCGACATTTCGTTGTCGTTGAGGATAACCAGCATGTCGGGCTTAATATCACCCGCGTGGTTCATCGCTTCAAACGCCATGCCTGCGGTGATCGCACCGTCCCCAATCACACAAACGGTACGGCGTTCCTTGCCTTCTTTCTCGGCGGCAACCGCAATACCGATACCTGCGCTGATGGAGGTTGAGGAGTGCCCTACGCTCAGTACGTCATATTCGCTCTCACCGCGCCATGGGAATGGATGCAAACCGCCTTTCTGCCGAATGGTGCCGATTTTATCGCGGCGGCCGGTCAGAATTTTGTGCGGGTAAGCCTGATGTCCCACATCCCAGATTAACTGGTCAAACGGGGTGTTGTAGACGTAGTGCAGCGCTACGGTGAGTTCCACCGTGCCCAGACCAGAGGCGAAGTGCCCGCTGGAACGGCTTACGCTGTCGAGCAAATAGCGGCGCAGTTCGTCGCAAAGCTTTGGCAGGCTCTCTTTTGGCAGCAGGCGTAACTCCTGAGTGGAGTCGACCAGCGCCAGGGTCGGGTATTTGGCTATATCAAAACTCATCGCAAGCTCATGGGATATGTTGGTTTATTTATCACGCTGGATTATGTAGTCCGCTAGCGCTTCCAGTGCCGAGGTATCGAGTGACTGTGCGGCCAGCAAACTTAGCGACTGGCGGGCATCCTCAATTAAATCCCGGGCTTTATTCTGGGCTTGCTCAAGACCCAGAAGTGCAGGATAGGTACTTTTGCCAAGCTGCTGGTCAGCACCCTGACGTTTACCCAATGTTGCAGTATCGCCTACCACATCCAGGATGTCATCCTGAACCTGGAAGGCCAGACCGATGCTTTTTGCGTACTTGTCGAGTATTGCCAGGCATTCTCGCCCTTTATCGCCAGCGCTTAACGCCCCCAGACGCACGGCGGCGCGAATCAATGCCCCGGTTTTATGGCGGTGAATACGCTCCAGCGCATCCAATTCTACCTGATGGCCTTCAGCGTCCAGATCCAACGCCTGACCGCCGCACATACCGGCGATACCGCTGGCCTGGGCCAGTTCAGAGATCATCGCGATGCGGTCACGGTCAGAAACTTCCGGCATCGGGGCGTCGCTGATAATGGAGAACGCCAGCGTCTGTAGCGCATCTCCAGCCAGGATCGCATTAGCCTCGCCAAATTTTACGTGGCAGGTCGGCAGACCGCGGCGCAGGTCATCGTCGTCCATCGCGGGTAAGTCATCGTGCATCAGCGAATAGGCATGGATACACTCGACGGCGGCAGCGGGAGCATCAAGCGTACTCAGGCTGACGCCAAACATCTGACCGGTCGCATACACCAGAAACGGGCGCAGACGTTTACCGCCTAATAATGCGCCATATTGCATGGTTTCGACCACGGGAGTGTTCTGAAAGGGCAATGGCGCGATAAAACGGCTCAGTGCCTGGTTGGCCTGCTCAACGCAAGCCTGTAGCTGCTGCGTAAAATCCATTTACTCATTATCCGGTGTGAAAGGCGTAAGGGCGGCGTCTTCAGTATCTGACAGCAGGATTTGTACGCGCTGTTCAGCCTGCTGCAACTTGACCTGTCCCTGACGTGCTAACTGTACGCCACGTTCAAATTCGTTCAGCGCTTCTTCCAGCGGCAGGTCGCCGCTTTCCAGACGGGTAACAATCTGTTCCAGGTCGCTCAGCGCTGTTTCAAAACTGGCTGGCGCTTCATTTTTCTTCGGCATAATGAATGTCTGACTCTCTGTATTGGCAGCACAAGGCTATGGTAACGGACTCGCACTGATAAGCAAATAACGCACAATGGTAAGGCGATGTGCACAGGATGACCATGATGGTGGTATACTTGCGCGCCTGGATGCAGCCGCAGGGTATGGGCTGCTGTATTTTTTTCCATTACAAGTCATTCAGACTTGCCAAAGAACCATTGCCGCCATGAAGTTTATCATTAAATTGTTCCCAGAAATCACCATCAAAAGCCAATCTGTGCGTTTGCGCTTTATAAAAATTCTGACAGGGAACATTCGTAACGTTTTAAAGCACTATGATGAAGACCTTGCCGTTGTCCGCCACTGGGATCACGTTGAGGTTCGCGCTAAAGATGAAAGCCAGCGCCTGGATATTCGCGACGCGCTGACCCGTATTCCGGGGATCCACCATATTCTCGAAGTTGAAGACGTGCCGTTTACCGATATGCACGATATTTTCGAGAAAGCGCTGGTGCAGTATCGCGATCAACTGGAAGGCAAAACCTTCTGCGTACGCGTTAAGCGTCGCGGTAAGCATGAGTTTAGCTCTATTGAGGTGGAACGCTATGTTGGCGGTGGACTGAACCAGCATATTGAATCCGCGCGCGTGAAGCTGACGAAGCCGGACGTGACGGTTAATCTTGAAATCGAAAACGACCGTCTGCTGCTGGTTAAAGGCCGCTATGAAGGTATTGGCGGTTTCCCGATCGGGACGCAGGAAGATGTACTGTCGCTGATTTCCGGTGGTTTCGACTCCGGCGTGTCCAGCTATATGCTGATGCGTCGCGGCTGCCGTGTGCACTACTGCTTCTTTAATCTCGGCGGCGCAGCGCATGAAATCGGCGTTCGTCAGGTGGCGCATTATCTGTGGAACCGCTTTGGTAGCTCGCATCGCGTGCGTTTTGTCGCGATCAACTTTGAGCCGGTGGTTGGCGAGATCCTGGAGAAAGTCGACGACGGTCAGATGGGCGTGGTCCTTAAACGTATGATGGTTCGTGCAGCGTCGAAAGTCGCTGAGCGCTACGGCGTACAGGCGCTGGTAACCGGTGAAGCGCTGGGCCAGGTGTCCAGCCAGACGCTGACCAACCTGCGCCTGATCGATAACGTTTCTGACACTCTGATCCTGCGCCCGCTTATCTCCCATGATAAGGAGCACATCATTAATCTGGCGCGTGAAATTGGTACTGAGGACTTTGCCCGTACCATGCCGGAATACTGCGGTGTGATTTCAAAAAGCCCGACGGTGAAAGCGATTAAAGCGAAGATTGAGGCCGAAGAAGAAAACTTCGATTTCTCTATCCTCGATAAAGTGGTTGAAGAAGCGAACAATATCGATATTCGTGATATCGCCCAGCAGACGCAGCAGACCGTGGTGGAAGTGGAAACCGTGAGCGGCTTCGGCCCGAACGATGTGATTCTGGATATCCGCTCTGTGGATGAACAGGATGACAAACCGCTGAAGGTTGACGGTGTGGACGTCGTTTCTCTGCCGTTCTACAAACTGAGCACCAAATTCGGCGATCTGGACCAGAGTAAAACCTGGCTGCTGTGGTGTGAACGCGGGGTGATGAGCCGTCTGCAGGCGCTGTATCTGCGCGAGCAGGGCTTTGAAAACGTGAAGGTATATCGCCCGTAGTGACTTTTGCCTGAGGGTGCTGCGCTTATCAGGCCTGCAATCGGTATGTTTTGTAGGCCTGATAAATTGTTTATGCTGCCATCCGGCAATATAACAATATTATTCAAAACGGATGGGGAGCTTTTTCCCGTTCGACTCCCAGACACCCTGATAGACGCCGTCTTTTAACTCCAGCGTTATCTTCTCTTCCGATTGTTCAGCGGCAGAGGTCTTCAGTACATAATGTTGATTGTCGGCTGTGTCGCATTTACCGTTTAATTCAATCGGTGCGCCAAATTTCTGGTAAAAGTAAGCCCCTTCAAAAAAATCACCGTATTTGCAGCCGACCTTCAACACAATACGCATGCTTTTTCCCAACGTGCCGTACATCACCTTGCCGTCAATGCCGGGCGCTGGCGAAACCGGTGTTGTTCTCTTTGCGGTAGTCAGATACTGGCCGTAAGCCGTGAGCTGATTATGCAGTTCAACGGTCGGGATCTTCGTGGTGAAATCGCCCAGTTCGTCACCCGCGCGATTGGCGTGGTTGCTACAACGTCCGTTCAGGAAAGCCAGATGGTCTTTTTGCAGGGAGAATTTGTCGATGTAGTACAGACCGTCGGTGTAGGTTGCACACGATGCGTAGAATTCGGCAAAGCCAGAATCTCCACCGTCTTCTTTTATTTGCTCCGGCTTTTGTGATTTCTGTGCGACAACAAAGGTATCAATTTGGCTGCGGATATCTTTTCTGATGCGGGTGTTTAATTCGGTCATCGTGGAGCGGGAAAAGAGGTCGTTAAGGGTAATTGTCGCGCCGTTGGCTAAATCGAAGCTGATCGGTACATTGTACGACTCGCAATACGCCCCGCAGCCTACGACAAACATGTTGAGGGTCAACACTTTGGCGTCGCGATACTCAACCGTGTAGTCAAGGTTTGCGGTGGGATTCATCTCTGATTTCGCAAACTGATTCACGGTCGCTTGTGGATTATTTCCCGGTAGCTGATTGATAAAGCTTGTGAAAATATAATCGTTAATGCGTTTTGCAACCTGTGGGTTATCCGTTGAGGTAAACCACGGCACGCGATATTGCATCTCAGTGCTTGCGGGATAGCGATACTCAAGGCTCTCAATTTCAAGTTGAGTCGCACTGGCGTAGCCGGAAAGGAGCAGTAAAGCCACTCCGCTCAGATATCCTTTCATCATAATTCCTTGAATGCGAGTGGCCTGAAGATTACTCGTAGTAGTTATAAATTCCTGCAGCCATCACCAGTTGTGATGCCACTTCGTAAGCTTTTTCGCGACTCACCAGGAGATCAATGATTTTTAAACCGAAATCGATTGAGGTTCCCGGTCCCTGGCTGGTTAACAGATTGACGCGCGGATCCCATACGACGCGCTTATCCTGCCACTGGTCAGTGGGAATATTGTCTTTCAGCGCCGGAAAACCGGTCATGTTACCGATGGGGAAAATATCGTGTGGGACGAGGACTGTGGCGGCAGCGGCGCAAATTGCCGCGACAATGCGCCCGGAGCGATGAAACTGTTTCACGGTTTCGACAAGCAGAGGGCTGTCGCGAAAACACTCGGCGCCTTTAATACCGCCGGGCAGCACGATAATGTCGAAATCCCCGTCAGCAACTTCCACTAATGGTGCATCCGCCAGTAGTTTTACTCCGCGTGAGCACACGATCGTCAGGCCGCCATCGCTGGCAACGCTTGCGGTCGTGACCTTAATTCCGCCGCGAACCAGCAGATCGATAGTGGTGACCGCTTCGGTCTCTTCACTACCAGGGGCGAGACATACCAGTGCTTGAGCGCTCATACTCACTTTCCTTTCTCTTAACCATTTCAAACAGGCGGGCATTTTCCGGGACGGCGATGCCGTGCGCGCGGGCGCGTTTTAACAAATAACCAGTAATGTAGTCGATCTCAGTATGGCGCAGGGCATGTATGTCTTGCAGCATTGATGAGATATTTTCCGCCGTACTGTCAATCACTTGCTCAACATAATAGCGTAAATCATCTGCTGATGTGTGGTGGCCTTCGCGTTCAATGACCGCCGCCACCTCCTCGCAGATGAGCGCTATTTTTTCAGGATGATGGCGTAACTCTCCATTTAAGCAATCCCATAATGCGGTCAGCGGGTTAATGACGCAGTTGACGGCCAGCTTGCGCCACAACTCAGCGCGAATATTGTTGTGCCAGGCGACGTCCGGCAGCACCTCTTGCAGGACTTCAGCCAGATAACTGAAATCACCGTCTTGTTCACGCGCCGGGCCAATCCTTGTTGTTCCTTGAGCGACATGAATGATCACGTTCCCGTCACGGCGTGCCGCGTGGGTTGTGGTGCCCATCAATAGAGGTTGCTTAATGTTATGCAACTCTTCAATCGTCCCCATACCGTTGTGAATCAGCAGAATGGGAGTGGTGTCAGGCAGAATGGCGGCCAGGCCTTTGACCGCATCAGAAACCTGCCAGGCTTTCAGAGTGACAAGCAACAGGTCGCTTTTCGCCAAAAAATCGGGGTCGTTTGCCGTCAGGGATTCATTGAATACTGACCCATCCGTGTCGATCAGGTTAACGCTGCAATAGGGTTGCGGTACGCGTAGCCACCCCTGAACCTCATGTCCATGTTTGCACAGCGTGGTTAGCCAAAGCTGTCCTAACGCTCCACATCCCAGTACGGTAATTTTCATTCTTCCTCCTCACCTGCAACATCACCAGGTGTTAATCCATATCGGCCGTACCCCATTATTGTTCGCAGGTATCAGTACCACGTACAATTAAAGGATACAGCCTAGTATAGCGCTGTCTGTTGTGTAACTTTGCAGGTATTATGCTTCGCATCAAAAATGAAGGGAGAGGAAAAGATGCCATCTTTCGATATTGTTTCTGAAGTTGATCTTCAGGAAGCCCGTAACGCGGTAGATAACGCCAGCCGCGAAGTGGAGTCACGCTTTGATTTTCGTGGCGTTGAAGCGACTTTTGAGCTGAACGAGTCGAATAAGACGATTAAGGTGCTAAGCGAGTCTGATTTCCAGGTCAATCAGTTACTGGATATTTTACGTGCCAAGCTGCTGAAACGTGGTATTGAAGGCACTTCGTTGGACGTACCAGAAACCTTCGTGCATAGCGGTAAAACCTGGTTTGTTGAAGCTAAGCTGAAACAGGGCATTGAAAGCGCGGTGCAAAAGAAAATCGTTAAGCTGATCAAAGACAGCAAACTGAAGGTGCAAGCGCAAATTCAGGGCGAAGAAATCCGCGTGACCGGCAAGGCGCGTGACGATCTGCAATCCGTTATGGCGCTGGTTCGCGGCGGCGATCTCGGCCAGCCGTTCCAGTTTAAGAACTTCCGCGATTAAGTCGTAATGCCTGATGGCGCTACGCTTATCCGGCCTACAGGTTGCACACGCTATTTGTAGGCTGGATCAAACGATAGTCGCCATCTGGCACTCTTCACGCCTGGCTGATGGCCTGTTCAACCTCAAATCGATTCGTCACTTTGCTGTCGATTTTCACGTAAGCCGAATGCTCTTTCGCAACAATTAACACTTCGCTTATCCCTTCTTTAGCCAGCAGACGCTGCTTTAGGGTGTCATCTGCGGCAATCTCAGGCGGGATTTCCACTCGCAGGCTACTGACATATGGCGGCTCTTTCATTGTGCTTGCCACCAACAACCAAACTGCCGCCAGAAGCGCGCCGGCCAGGAATACCGCCTGACCATCAAACATTTCGACCACCCAACCGCCGAGCGAACCGCCAATCGCCACGCCAAGAAACTGGCTGGTGGAGTAAACGCCCATCGCCGTGCCTTTATAGCCAGCCGGAGACTCTTTGCTGATAAGCGAGGGGAGGAGGGCCTCCATCAGGTTGAAGGCGAGGAAGAATATCTGAACGCCCGCAATCAGCCCCCAAAAACGCACGTTAGCGCTCCACAATACAATCTCTGCGATAAGGATCAGTAACACGCAGGCGAGGAATACGCGCTTCATCCGCCGCTTCACTTCTGCGTAAATGATGAACGGCACCACGGAAACAAAGGACAGCAGCATCGTCACCAGATAAATTTTCCAGTGCTCTGCGGCGGGGAAACCGGCTTTCGCCAGTTGGCCCGGTAAAGCGACGAAAGTGGACATCAACAAAATGTGCAGACACATGATGCCAAAGTTGAGCTTGAGCAGTTTGGGCTCCGCCAGCACTTTGCTGAAGCTGCCTTTTACCATGCCAGATTCGCGGTTCAGCACGTGGCTGGTGCTATTGGGAACGACCCAAATGGTTAGCACGATGCCGGTGGTTGCAAGAGCTGCAATCATCCAGAACAGCGCGTGTAGCCCCAGCGCATGGGTAACGATCGGTCCTAGCACCATCGCAATGGCGAAGGTGATACCAAAGCTGACGCCGATAAACGCCATCGCTTTAGTACGGTTTTGCTCACGGGTTAAGTCGGAAAGCAGCGCCATCACGGCGGCGGCAATCGCGCCAGAGCCTTGCAAAGCGCGACCGAGAATAATGCCCCAGATTGAATCGGAGAGTGCGGCAATCACGCTGCCGAGAACGAACACCGCCAGCCCGCCGACGATAAGCGGCTTACGACCGATGCGGTCAGAAAGCAGACCAAAGGGGATCTGGAAAACGGCTTGCGCCAGACCATAAATGCCAATGGCAAGGCCAATCAGCGCTTCGCTGGCCCCCTGTAGCGCCATACCGTACGTGGTCAGAACCGGCAGAACCATAAACATGCCAAGCATGCGCAACGAGAATACGGTCCCTAAACCCCAGGTGGCGCGCAACTCACCGGGCGTCATTTTGTAATCGTTCATTCCCACCTCTGTATTAATTTCGCGCCTAGTGTAAAGCGGGGAAGGAGTGCGGTAAACCTCTACGATATGTGGAATTGTGTAGTGGGAAAATCGAAATAATTACAATTGCAACTAATTTACTTGTGATAATTACAGGTGTAGTCTTTTTGTGGTTATTTCTAATGGAAAGAGGGAAAAGGAAAATGGCGATTCCGGGCAATATGTGGATTTATGACGATGGTGGCGCGCTGATTAAGGGCGGGTGTGATGTAAAGGGAAGAGAATACAGTATTGAATTTAAAGGCTTTCATCACAATTTGTCTATTCCCACTGATAACGGTACAGGCAAGCCAACAGGCACACGCCAACATTCACCGATGATGATCGTCAAAGAGTTTGACTACTCTAGCCCGTATTTATACAAAGCTGTCGCTTCTGGTCAGAATCTTAAGTCTGCAGAGATTCGTTGGTACAAAATCAATGATGCCGGTCAGGAAGTTGAATACTTCAATATGTTTCTGGAAGGGGTGCGGATTGTCTCCGTTTCTCCCTCGATGGCTGGTCCAGAGGACATGAATAATAACCATCTTGAAACCATAGAATTACGCTACGAAAAAATCACCTGGAAGCATTGCGACGGAAACATTATCTATACCGACGCATGGAATGACCGGCAGACGGCATAATGGGGGATTGAATGGACACAACTGAAGAGGTGAATGGAACCTATTGGTATCATGGTCACGCTAACGTAACGTCGGGTGAACTGTTTGATTTGATATTCATTGAGCAGTTGGCAGATTCATTAGGTATCACCACGGAAGCTGTTATGCTGGTTTTGATCGGTCAACCATTTATTCCTGTCAAAGGAAAACTATCAGCAGCCACGAACACTCCAGGCACTAGTATTGCATCAATTCTATGTAGAAAACTTCTGAAAGGGGCTCGGTTCCCGTTTGGTTTAAGACTACACGCTCCTATGGGGAAGTTTTCCAAATTGAAGATGGTTCCAACAAACCAAATAGCAACTTACATAGGCCGTTGGGTTCCTTTTGTCGGGCATGCTCAGTTAATCGTGCTTTTGTTCGCGGTGACAAAACATACCCGCGATAAATACAACCTCATCGCACGACCCAAAGATCGCATACAGTGGACATCTTTCTGATGAGAAATTATGAAGCTGAAGTTATTGAGTACATCATGAAGAATTACCCAATCAGGGAACGTTGGTTTAGGCCTGGTCTTAAGCAGGTCACGAAAGAATGGACCCTGGAGGATGATTTTCAGTTTATTCCGGAAGATGCATATGATTTTTTAGCTGATTTATTTGAGCATTTTGATATTGAATATTCGAACTTTGATGGAAGGAATTATATTGAACAAGAATACCCTTTCTGGAAAAAAGATCCTCCTGAAATTGAATTAAAGCCTTTGACAGTAGAGATGATTATAGAGTCAGCAAAGGCGGGGAAATGGCTTTATGACTGAATAACATCCCTGCCAATAAAAAAGGGTGCCGGAGGCACCCTTTTCGTATCAGCAGATCGTTACCAGACGTAAGTCAGCAGGTTCTGCGAGTTTGGCACCATAAAGTCAACGGACATCATCACGGAAAGCGCGGTAATGGCGATGATGGAGAAACCGAACAGCTTGCGCGCCCAGACCCTGTCATCTTCCACTTTATAACCGCGCAGCGCCATGCCCAACCACCAGACACTCACCGCCGCAGCAACAATCAGGTATTTATAACCAGCATAGCCGCCCAGGGTTAGCATCAGCGTGGCGATAGCAAACGCCACGATGTACAGCGTGATATGGTTCTTCGCGACCGAAATACCTTTCACCACCGGCAGTACCGGGATGTTGGCTGCCTGATAATCCTTAAAGCGGAAAATCGCAATCGCGTAAGAGTGCGGCATCTGCCACAGACTGAAAATAGCCAGCAGAATCAGCGCACCGCTATCGAACTCACCGGTTACGGCGCAGTAGCCAATCACCGGCGGCGCAGCGCCGGAGAGTGAGCCAATCAGCGTGCCATAAACGGAATGGCGCTTCATGTACAGGCTATAGACGCCCACATAGACCACGAAGCCCATTACCCCTAGCCAGCAGGCCAGAGGGTTCGCGCCAAACCACAGCAGCATAAAGCCAGCAATACCCAGCAGGGTGGCGTATACCAGCGAGACCGCAGGGGAAATCAGACCTTTAACCAGCACGCGGTTTTTGGTCCTCTCCATCTTCCTGTCGATATCCCTGTCGATGTAGTTGTTAAATACACAACCCGACGCCACAACCAGTGACACCCCAACCAACGTGTAGATAAACAGGGGATAATCAATGCTGCCTTTCGAGGCCAGCAGGAATCCCCCAATCACCGAGATCAGGTTGCCAAAGATGATGCCTGGTTTTGTTACTTGCAGGTATTGCTTAAACATCATAATCGCCGCTCTTAGTGCATCATCATGTTGTAGTTAAGGTTCCACATAATCCAGATGGAGCCCACAACCAGGATGGCGATGATTAGCACAGTAAAGACAAAGGCTGTCATGTTCCAACCTTCATCAGATTTGCTATTCATGTGCAGGAAGCACACCAGGTGCACCAGAATCTGTACCACTGCCATTGCCAGAATAGTTCCCAGAATGACGGCAGGAGAGGCAGAACCTGTCATGACCATCCAGAACGGAATAACCGTCAGGATTATCGACAGGATAAAACCTGTCATGTAGGTTTTTACGCTGCCATGGGATGCGCCGCCGCTCTCGTTAGAATGACTCATTACATCGCCCCCATCAGATAAACAACAGTGAACACACAGATCCACACCACATCCAGGAAGTGCCAGAACAGGCTCAGGCACATGATGCGGGTACGGTTAGTACTGGTCAGGCCGCGACGAGCAACTTGCACCATCAGCACCGCCATCCAGATAAGACCGGAGGTGACGTGCAGACCGTGCGTGCCGACCAGCGCGAAGAACGCAGACAGGAAGCCGCTGCGATCCGGACCCATACCGTTAACAATCAGGTGATGGAATTCATAGAGTTCCATCCCGATGAATCCGGCACCGAACAAGAAGGTCAACGCCAGCCAGGAGATAACCTGGCTCTTGTTGTTCTTGTACATGGCGATCGCCGCCATGCCGTAAGTAATAGAGCTGAATAACAGCAGGAATGTTTCAACCAGAACGAACGGCAGTTCAAAAATGTCCTTACCCGTTGGGCCACCAGCGGTGCCGTTCACCAGAACGGCATAGGTTGCAAACAGAATAGAGAACAGAATGCAGTCGCTCATCAGGTAGACCCAGAATCCGAAGATCTTGGTCTGGCCTGCATCGTGGTGCCCGTGTTCGTGCGCGTGGGCAGTCGCGTGCGTTAAAGTATCAGTTGCCATTTTTCAGCCCTGCCTTAGTAATCTCATCGAAATGCTGGTTTTCCAGTTTTTCGACTTCCGGGACCGGCACGTAGTAATCCACGTCTTCATCAAAGCTTTTCACAATCCAGCTGATGATCATGCCTGCGAAGCTTGCAATCGCCAGCCACCAGATATGCCAGATCATGGCGAAACCAAACAGTGTTGCGAAGGCGGTAATGACGATACCGGCACCGCTGTTTTTCGGCATATGAATTTCTTCATAGTGCGCAGGCTGCTTGTACGCTTCACCTTTTTCTTTCATTTCCCAGAAGGCATCACGCTCATGAACGTGCGGCACAACGGCAAAGTTGTAGAACGGAGGCGGGGAAGAGGTTGCCCACTCCAGCGTACGACCACCCCATGGGTCACCGGTCAGGTCGCGGTTCTGCTCGCGGTCGCGAATAGAAACGAAGATCTGAATCAGCTGGCACAGGATACCCAATGCAATCAGCGCGGCACCGCAGGCGGCAACGACCAGCATCGGATGGAACTGCGGGTCAATCTGCTGGCTGAGGCGACGGGTCATCCCCATAAAGCCCAGCACATACAGCGGCATAAACGCCACGAAGAAGCCGATGATCCAGAACCAGAATGCGCGTTTACCCCAGGTTTCGTTCAGCGTGAAGCCAAACGCTTTTGGCCACCAGTAGGTCATACCTGCGAAGCATCCAAATACGACGCCGCCGATGATAACGTTATGGAAGTGCGCAATCAGGAACAGACTGTTGTGCAGCACGAAGTCCGCACCCGGAACCGCCAGCAGTACGCCGGTCATGCCGCCGACTGAGAAGGTAACGATAAAGCCAATCGTCCACAGCATCGCTGAGTGGAATACGATACGACCCTGGTACATGGTGAACAGCCAGTTGAAGATCTTCACCCCGGTCGGGATGGCGATAATCATGGTGGTAATACCGAAGAAGGCGTTTACGTTAGCGCCTGCACCCATGGTGAAGAAGTGGTGCAGCCAAACAACGAACGACAGAACGGTGATACACACGGTTGCCCACACCAGTGAGGTGTAACCAAACAGACGTTTACGTGAGAAGGTTGCAGCGATTTCGGAGAACACACCGAAGACCGGCAGAACCAGAATGTACACTTCCGGATGGCCCCAGGCCCAAATCAGGTTGATGTACATCATCATGTTGCCGCCCATATCGTTGGTAAAGAAATGGGTGCCCAGATAGCGATCCAGGGTCAGCAACGCGACGGTAACCGTCAGGATTGGGAAAGACGCGATAATCAGGATGTTCGCACACAGCGATGCCCAGCTAAATACCGGCATCTTGAACATGGTCATTCCTGGCGCACGCATCTTAATGATGGTCACAAAGAAGTTGATCCCGGTTAGGGTTGTACCAATACCGGACAACTGGACTGCCCATATCCAATAATCGACCCCGACGCTTGGACTGTACTCTATTCCCGAGAGTGGCGGGTACGCCAGCCAACCGGTCTGTGCGAATTCACCCACGCCCAGAGACAGGTTAACCAGGATTACGCCGACAACGGTGAACCAGAAGCTCAGGTTGTTCAGGAACGGGAATGCAACGTCACGTGCGCCGATCTGCAGCGGAACCACCAGGTTCATCAGACCGATAACAAATGGCATTGCCACGAAGAAGATCATAATCACGCCGTGAGCCGTGAAGATCTGGTCGTAGTGGTGAGGTGGCAGGAAGCCCGCTTCACCTGCAGAAGCCAGCGCTTGCTGACTACGCATCATGATGGCGTCGGCAAAGCCACGAATCAACATGACGATTGCGACAATGACATACATGATGCCAAGGCGTTTGTGGTCAACCGAAGTTAGCCACTCTTTCCACAGGTAGGTCCACTTACCGAAGTAAGTGATTAGGCCCAGTAAGGCCGCACCACCGATGATAATGGCAGCGATCGTAACCATGACAATTGGTTCATGGAACGGCACTGCATCCAGCGTCAATTTTCCGAACATCGTATTCTTCCTCGGCCCCTTAGTGAGCGGATTCCGCGTGGCTCATGTCCATGCCTTCCATTCCTTCGTGTGCGCTGTGCTCACCTTCGGGTTGGGTCATGTCCATGCTCTTACCGTGAGCCATAAATTTGTTAATAACGTCTTTAAACAAATCAGGTTTCACGTTGGAGAAGTATTCCACCTGGTTGTATTCGCTTGGCACAGCCACTTTTTCGAACGCAGCCATGTCGCTCATGGTGTTCGTGGACTGTTTAGCTTTAGCAACCCATTGGTCGAATTCGGCGCGGTCCTTTGTTGCGATAGCCTTGAACTTCATACCGGAGAAGCCTGGTCCGCTATAGCTTGCGGAGATACCATCATAAGTACCGACTTCGTTGGCGATCAGATGCAGTCGAGTCTGCATACCGGCCATGGCATAAATCTGGCTACCCAGACGCGGGATAAAGAAGGAGTTCATCACGGAGTTGGACGTCACTTTGAACTCAACCGGAGTATTCGCCGGGAAGGCGATTTCATTCACGGTAGCGATACCTTGTTCCGGATAGATGAAGAACCATTTCCAGTCCATGGAAACCACTTCAATGGTAATGGGCTTCTCGTCATGCGCCAGCGGTTTGCTTGGCTCAAGAGCGTGAGTGGTTTTCCAGGTCAGTACGGCAAGGAAAATGATGATTAAGATCGGCACCGTCCAGACCACAGCTTCCACTTTATTGGAGTGTGACCAGTTCGGGCTGTACTTCGCATCTTTATTGCTTGCACGATACTTCCAGGCGAAACCAACAGCCATCAAGATGGCAGGAATAACGACAATCAACATCAGGCCAAATGCCGTCAGTATCAGTGAACGTTGTTCCAGTCCAATCTGTCCTTTAGGGTCAAGCAGCGCAGAATTACAGCCACTGAGTAATGCAGTGCCTGCAATTAATGACAACCATCCCAAACTTTTATTGTATTTCCTGAGTCTCATTTAACGACCTCAATTCCACGGGACCGGGTGGCGTTTAAAGTGTGAGGGCATTTTACGGGAAGGTTACATTACTGTAAACATCCTTGGATCTGTGTTACTGGGTTCTGCCGGGCATGTCACATATGTTGCAATATATGTCGTTTTGACTTTAAGAACCTGTTGCAACATCACGTTATAACGAAAGCGGGCAAGCGGGAGACGTGCTGAGGGCAATTGGTATAACCAATACGAAAATAAAACAATTGTTTAACAATTGATTATCAATAAAAAGACAATTGAAGAGCAAAAAATAAATCTGTAGTGGCTGAATCGAGTAAGGGAAATAGTATATATAAAAGGCGTCAATAATTTCCAAATTCTTTGGCGCACAAAATAACAAATAATATTTTTAGTAATTGTTGTTTATTTAGCCGTTATAATTACGCAGGGTGATTACAACGGCGATATTAATGTGGATTTTTACGCCAGGCGGGTTTTGCGCAGTGCCAGATAATCCAGCAATCCACCAAAAACGACCCCGCAGACCGCGACCACCACCGAGATTTCCAGCAGTTCCGGCAGGAAGGAGAAGTTGGTGTAATCCAGCGCGTTCATGGTTAATAGCAGCAGCCAAACCACCAGCAGACAGCAGCCCGCAACCAACGTCATTAATGCCAGGCTGTACGCGCTACGAAATTCCGTGCGCGGAATGAAGCTCTCATTTTGCCAGCTATGTTCCAGAGTCTGACGACAAACCAGCAGCAGTATGAGGCCGGGGATAGCGGCAAACACAGAGAACAAATAAAACGTTGGCCACCCGTGCGCTTCAACAAACCAACCTGCTACCGGGCCAACGTAAACGCGACCAACGGCGGAAAGCGCGGAGAGCAGAGCGAACTGGGTTGCTGAAAAGGACTTATTGCACAGCGTCATTAATAAGGCGACAAACGCTGCCGTACCCATGCCACCACACAGGTTTTCAAAGAAGACGGCGGCGGCCATACTGAACATGTGTTTGTCAGTGATGGACAATAACCAGTAGCCCGCATTCGACGCCCCCTGCAGGATGCCGAAAATCAGCAATGCGCGAAACAGCGAAAGGCGTTGCATCAGGATCCCGCCGTACAGCGCGCCAACGATGGTTGCCAGCAGTCCGAGCGTTTTATTCACCACGCCAACTTCACCCGCATCAAATCCGACGCCGCGGATTAAAAAGGTTGTAGTCAGGCTCATGGCAAAGGCATCCCCGAGCTTATACAGAACGATAAGCAGCAGAATTAGCCAGGCGTTGTTACGACCAAAGAAGTCGCGCAGCGGGGCCACAACCGCTTGCTCCAGCGTTTTGGGCACCGGAATGGCATCAGTCGGTTCGGGCGCTAGCAGGGTAGCGATGATGCAAGGTATCAGCAGCGCCGCCATCAGCCAGTACATTCCTTGCCAGCCCAGCCAGCGGTCGGCCATCCACAGAGCCAGCCCACCGGAAACCAGCATCCCTAAACGATAGCCCAGCACGCTGATAGCCGCGCCAGTGCCGCGTTCTTCGGCGGGTAGCACGTCGGTTTTCCATGCGTCAAAGACGATATCCTGCGATGCCGAGCAAAACGCGATCACCACCGCAAGCGCGGCCATCCAGCGTAGCTGCGTGCCAGGCTCCAGAAAGCCCATCACGGCGATAGAAATCAGTAACAGCACCTGAGTTGCCAACAGCCAGCCACGGCGTCGACCTAAAAACGGCGGCGTGTAGCGGTCCATTAGCGGAGACCAGAGGAACTTAAACACGTAGGCCTGGCCGACCAGAGAAAAGAAACCGATAGTTTTAAGATCGATATTCTCGACTGTCATCCATGCCTGAAGCGTACCCGAGGTCAGTGCGAGTGGTAAACCGGAGGCGAATCCCAGTATGAGCAGGATAGCTGAACGTGGTTGCTGAAAAATACGTAAGTAATGACTGGACATGGGCTTCTATAGGCCCGACGAACGCCGGGCCATATGGGCAGAAATTAACGAGCGTTCTGCTTGATGAAATCGTGAACGCTGGTGTCCTGAGACATATCAGCGATGGTATCGGTCAGCACGCTGTTAACGGCGTCAGCGATATTTTTGTTAGAGGCCTGCAGTGCGCCTTCAACAGAATAGCTTGCGCGGTAGTTTTTGGTCATCTTATTGCCGTTAGCAGCGGTCGCAATGATGGCGATGTCTGCCTTGGTGGCGATGTTATAGCGCACGCTACCCTGGGACACGTCTGCATACAGCTGGCTAACAATGATTTGCAGGTTAACAGCACCGTTTGGCCCAATCATATAACCGCGTGCGGTCATCTGTTTTTCCAGTACTTCTTGCAGCAGGAAGCGCAGATCGCGGGACGCGGTCAGGGTAACAAGCTGGTTGTCACGGGTAACTTTTGCCAGCGCCTGATCCTGACGCTGGTCGGCACCGTTGATGCTAACGGTCACACCCATCAGGCTCGGGTCCTGCTGTGGCAGGGTAATTTTCGGGGAAACTTCAATAGTGGTCGGCGGCGTTGCGCATCCAGCTAACATAAACAGCGCGACAAACGGGACGAGGATTTTTTTAAACATGCCAGGGCTCTCAGCGAATCTAAATTGTATGGTTGGAGAAAATTCCCGCCATCATAACATCGCCAACGATGAGGGGAAGTGGGTAACGCATGTAAATTCATTGTGTTGTCAGTTTTATGTCTTTGTGGAGACCATAAACGGACTTTTTGCAATAAATCGAAGTGAGGATTTAGTGAACTTCATCCATTTGGCTGAGAAAATCAGACAAACGCTAATTTTTTGTTGCTAAGGTGTAATGAAAGCGGTAAAAGCGGCTAGTATTTAAAGGGATGGGTGACATCTCAGCGTTGTCGGAGGAAAAACTTCATGATGATTCGTGAGCAAATAGAAGAAAAATTAAGGGCAGCGTTCCAACCCGTGTTCCTCGAAGTTGTGGATGAAAGCTATCGTCACAATGTCCCGGCAGGTTCTGAAAGCCACTTTAAGGTTGTGCTGGTTAGCGATCGCTTTACAGGTGAGCGTTTTCTGAATCGTCATCGGATGATTTACAGCACCTTAACGGTGGAGCTTTCCACAACCGTTCATGCACTTGCCCTGCATACCTACACCATTAAGGAGTGGGAAGCGTTGCAGGATACGATTTTTGCATCGCCTCCGTGTCGTGGGGCGGGAAGCATCGCGTAAAAACGGATTTGCAACAACCGACGCTTTTCCAGTATGTTGCTACAGATTATGTGAAAACGGCCTGCGGGCCGTTTTGTTTTGTCTGAATTCTGGGGCAGTCGTACAGTATTCAGACAAAAATTAGCCGGGAATTGTGAAAAAAGCCGCAGCAACGCGCGATAACCGTTCTCGACTCATAAAAGTGATGCCGCTATAATGCGCGTCTTATTTTTCGGAATGTCTTCGGGATGATTCTGACGACAGGGAATGTGATTGCTTATGAGAACATCCCAGTTCCGCGAAGCCAACAACCTGTGCTTGCGGAGAAGAGTTGACCGAGCACTGTGATTTTTTGAGGTAACAAGATGCAAGTTTCAGTTGAAACCACTCAAGGCCTTGGCCGCCGTGTAACGATTACTATCGCTGCTGACAGCATCGAGACCGCTGTGAAAAGCGAGCTGGTCAACGTAGCGAAGAAAGTGCGTATTGACGGTTTCCGCAAAGGAAAAGTACCGATGAATGTTGTTGCTCAGCGTTATGGCGCGTCTGTTCGCCAGGACGTTCTGGGCGACCTGATGAGCCGCAACTTCGTTGACGCGATCATCAAAGAAAAAATCAATCCGGCTGGCGCACCGAACTACGTTCCGGGCGAATACAAACTGGGTGAAGATTTTACTTACGCGGTAGAGTTCGAAGTTTACCCGGAAGTTGAGCTGACTGGCCTGGAAGCAATCGAAGTTGAAAAACCGGTTGTTGAAGTCACCGACGCTGACGTTGACGTGATGCTGGACACCCTGCGTAAACAGCAGGCTACCTGGAAAGACAAAGACGGCGCTGCTGATGCAGAAGACCGTGTAACCATCGACTTCACCGGCTCTGTAGACGGCGAAGAGTTCGAAGGCGGCAAAGCGTCTGACTTCGTACTGGCGATGGGCCAGGGTCGTATGATCCCAGGCTTTGAAGAAGGCGTTAAAGGCCACAAAGCTGGCGAAGAGTTCACTATTGATGTGACCTTCCCGGAAGAGTACCACGCTGAAAACCTGAAAGGTAAAGCCGCTAAGTTCGTTATCAACCTGAAGAAAGTTGAAGAGCGCGAACTGCCGGAACTGACTGAAGAATTCATCAAACGTTTCGGCGTTGAAGATGGTTCCGTAGCGGGTCTGCGCGCTGAAGTACGTAAAAACATGGAACGCGAGCTGAAAGGCGCTGTGCGTAACCGCGTTAAATCTCAGGCGATCGAAGGTCTGGTAAAAGCTAACGACATCGACGTTCCGGCTGCTCTGATCGACAGCGAAATCGACGTTCTGCGTCGTCAGGCTGCACAGCGTTTTGGCGGCAACGAAAAACAAGCTCTGGAACTGCCGCGTGAACTGTTCGAAGAACAGGCTAAGCGTCGCGTAGTTGTAGGTCTGCTGCTGGGCGAAGTGATTCGTACCAACGAGCTGAAAGCTGACGAAGATCGCGTTAAAGGCCTGATCGAAGAGATGGCTTCTGCTTACGAAGATCCGAAAGAAGTTGTTGAGTTCTACAGCAAAAATAAAGAGCTGATGGACAACATGCGTAACGTCGCTCTGGAAGAGCAGGCTGTTGAAGCTGTTCTGGCGAAAGCGAAAGTGACCGAAAAAGCCACTTCCTTCAACGAGCTGATGAACCAGCAGGCGTAATTCGTCGCTTATTTAGCACGAATTTCGTACGCAAGCCCGTCACCTTTTGGTGGCGGGTTTTTTTTTGTCACGGATTTTGCATGGGAAGAGTGCGAAAACAGCGTTTCAGTGTTAGCGTTACAACAAAAGATTGTTATGCTTGAATTATGGCGATGTCGTACCCATTACAGAGGGACTAGCTGATAATCCGTCCATAAGGTTACAATCAGCACAGCAGGTTTTTTCAAATTTTATCCAGGAGACGGAAATGTCATACAGCGGCGAACGAGATAACTTTGCACCCCATATGGCGCTGGTGCCGATGGTCATTGAACAGACCTCACGTGGTGAGCGCTCTTTTGATATCTATTCTCGTCTACTTAAGGAACGCGTCATTTTTCTGACCGGCCAGGTCGAAGACCATATGGCTAACCTGATCGTGGCGCAGATGCTGTTCCTGGAAGCAGAAAACCCAGAAAAAGATATCTACCTGTACATCAACTCCCCTGGTGGAGTGATCACTGCCGGGATGTCTATCTATGACACCATGCAGTTTATTAAGCCGGACGTCAGCACCATTTGTATGGGCCAGGCGGCCTCAATGGGCGCGTTCCTGCTGACTGCCGGGGCGAAAGGTAAACGTTTTTGCCTGCCTAACTCTCGCGTCATGATCCACCAGCCTCTGGGCGGTTACCAGGGCCAGGCAACGGATATTGAAATTCATGCCCGTGAAATCCTGAAGGTAAAAGGGCGCATGAACGAACTTATGGCGCATCATACGGGTCAATCTCTTGAGCAGATTGAACGTGATACCGAGCGCGATCGCTTCCTCTCCGCTTCTGAAGCGGTAGAGTACGGTCTGGTCGACTCGATTTTGACCCATCGTAATTAATGCCCAGCGCGCAGGTGTACCGCTATAATTACCTGGAGCGGCACAACGCTGACTAGCGTCTTGCGCCTGAGAATGGCATTTGCGTCGTCGTGTGCGGCACAAAGAACAAAGAAGAGGTTTTGACCCATGACAGATAAACGCAAAGATGGCTCGGGCAAATTGTTGTACTGCTCTTTTTGCGGCAAAAGCCAGCATGAAGTGCGTAAGCTGATTGCCGGACCATCCGTGTATATCTGCGACGAATGTGTTGATTTATGTAACGACATCATTCGCGAAGAGATTAAGGAAGTAGCACCGCACCGTGAACGCAGTGCGCTGCCGACGCCGCATGAAATTCGCAACCACCTGGACGATTACGTTATCGGTCAGGAGCAGGCGAAGAAAGTGCTGGCGGTCGCGGTATACAACCATTACAAACGTCTGCGCAACGGCGACACCAGCAATGGCGTCGAGTTGGGCAAAAGTAACATCCTGCTGATTGGCCCGACGGGTTCCGGTAAAACGCTGCTGGCTGAAACGCTGGCACGCCTGCTGGACGTTCCGTTCACTATGGCCGATGCCACCACGCTGACCGAAGCTGGTTATGTGGGTGAAGATGTTGAAAATATTATTCAGAAACTACTGCAGAAGTGCGATTACGACGTGCAGAAAGCACAGCGCGGGATCGTCTATATCGATGAAATCGACAAGATTTCTCGTAAGTCTGACAACCCGTCCATTACCCGTGACGTTTCCGGCGAAGGCGTACAGCAGGCGCTGTTGAAACTGATCGAAGGTACGGTTGCTGCCGTTCCACCGCAGGGGGGGCGTAAACATCCTCAGCAGGAATTCCTGCAGGTTGATACCTCCAAGATCCTGTTTATCTGCGGCGGTGCCTTTGCCGGTCTGGATAAAGTCATTGCTAACCGTGTTGAAACGGGCTCCGGCATTGGTTTTGGCGCAACGGTAAAAGCGCAGTCTGATAAAGCCAGTGAAGGTGAACTGCTGTCGCAGGTGGAGCCGGAAGATCTGATCAAATTTGGTCTGATCCCTGAGTTCATCGGGCGTCTGCCGGTTGTAGCGACGCTGAGCGAACTGAGTGAAGAAGCGCTGATCCAGATCCTGAAAGAGCCGAAAAACGCCCTGACCAAGCAGTACCAGGCTCTGTTCAATCTTGAAGGTGTTGATCTGGAATTCCGTGAGGAAGCGCTGGATGCGATCGCCAAAAAAGCGATGGCACGTAAAACCGGTGCTCGTGGTCTGCGTTCTATCGTCGAAGCCGCACTGCTTGACACTATGTACGATCTGCCTTCTATGGAAGACGTCGAAAAAGTGGTGATCGATGAGTCGGTGATTGGCGGCCAGAGCAAGCCATTGCTGATTTACGGTAAGCCGGAAGCGCAGCAGGCATCTGGCGAATAATTCATCAATTCATACAGACATTTAATTAATAAGGGGGGATTTTATCTCCCCTTTTATTTTTCCGTAAACATGGCGTTGAATGTGTGGGAAACATCCCCATATACTGACATACATGTTAAAGGTGGTGTGGAGCACAGTCGTACCACCTGATTACCTGGCGGAAACTAAACTAAGAGAGAGCTCTATGAATCCTGAGCGTTCTGAACGCATTGAAATCCCCGTATTGCCGTTGCGCGATGTGGTGGTTTATCCGCACATGGTCATACCCTTATTTGTAGGGCGGGAAAAATCTATCCGTTGTCTGGAAGCGGCTATGGACCATGATAAAAAAATCATGCTGGTTGCCCAGAAAGAAGCGTCAACGGATGAGCCGGGTGTAAACGATCTTTTCACCGTCGGGACCGTGGCCTCTATTTTGCAGATGCTGAAACTGCCTGACGGCACCGTAAAAGTGCTGGTTGAGGGGTTACAGCGCGCGCGTATTTCAGCGCTGTCTGACAACGGCGAGCACTTCTCTGCGAAAGCGGAGTACCTTGACTCGCCTGCTATTGATGAGCGCGAACAGGAAGTGCTGGTGCGTACCGCTATCAGCCAGTTCGAAGGCTATATCAAGCTGAACAAGAAAATCCCGCCCGAAGTGCTGACGTCGCTGAACAGCATTGACGATCCTGCACGTCTGGCGGACACCATCGCTGCGCACATGCCGCTGAAGCTTGCTGACAAGCAGTCCGTACTGGAGATGTCAGACGTTAACGAACGTCTGGAATATCTGATGGCGATGATGGAGTCTGAAATCGATCTGCTGCAGGTTGAGAAACGCATTCGCAACCGCGTGAAAAAGCAGATGGAAAAATCCCAGCGTGAGTACTATCTGAACGAGCAGATGAAAGCCATTCAGAAAGAGCTCGGCGAGATGGACGATGCGCCGGACGAAAACGAAGCGTTGAAGCGTAAAATCGACGCGGCGAAAATGCCGAAAGAGGCAAAAGAGAAAGCGGAAGCAGAACTGCAGAAGCTGAAAATGATGTCTCCGATGTCAGCGGAAGCGACCGTAGTCCGTGGCTACATCGACTGGATGGTTCAGGTGCCGTGGAATGCGCGTAGCAAGGTCAAAAAAGATCTGCGTCAGGCTCAGGAAATCCTCGATACTGACCATTACGGTCTGGAACGTGTCAAAGACCGTATTCTTGAGTATCTCGCGGTTCAAAGCCGTGTGAATAAAATCAAGGGGCCGATCCTGTGCCTGGTTGGGCCGCCGGGGGTAGGTAAAACTTCTCTGGGACAGTCCATCGCTAAAGCAACCGGACGTAAATACATCCGTATGGCGCTGGGTGGCGTGCGTGATGAAGCTGAAATTCGCGGTCACCGCCGGACCTATATTGGTTCGATGCCGGGTAAACTGATCCAGAAAATGGCTAAAGTGGGCGTTAAAAACCCGCTGTTCCTGCTTGATGAGATCGACAAAATGTCTTCCGACATGCGTGGCGATCCGGCTTCCGCACTGCTTGAGGTGCTGGATCCAGAGCAGAACGTGGCGTTCAGCGATCATTACCTGGAAGTGGACTACGATCTCAGCGACGTGATGTTCGTTGCGACCTCTAACTCCATGAATATTCCCGCACCGTTGCTGGATCGTATGGAAGTGATCCGTCTGTCCGGGTATACCGAAGACGAGAAGCTGAACATTGCTAAACGTCACCTGTTGCCGAAACAGATTGAGCGTAACGCGCTGAAAAAAGGCGAGCTGACGGTCGACGATAGCGCCATTGTGGGCATTATTCGTTATTACACCCGTGAAGCTGGCGTGCGTAGTCTGGAGCGCGAAATTTCCAAACTGTGCCGTAAAGCGGTGAAACAGCTGCTGCTCGACAAGTCGCTGAAACATATTGAGATCAATGGCGACAACCTGCACGACTACCTGGGCGTACAGCGCTTTGACTATGGCCGCGCGGACAACGAAAACCGCGTAGGTCAGGTAACCGGTCTGGCATGGACGGAAGTGGGCGGCGATCTGCTGACCATCGAAACCGCTTGCGTACCGGGTAAAGGTAAGCTGACCTACACCGGTTCTCTGGGTGAAGTCATGCAGGAATCCATTCAGGCTGCGCTGACCGTGGTGCGCGCGCGTGCGGAAAAACTGGGTATTAATCCGGACTTTTACGAAAAACGCGACATCCACGTTCACGTACCTGAAGGGGCGACGCCGAAAGACGGTCCAAGTGCGGGTATTGCCATGTGTACCGCGCTGGTTTCTTGTCTGACCGGTAACCCGGTTCGCGCCGACGTGGCGATGACCGGCGAGATCACCCTGCGTGGCCAGGTTCTGCCTATTGGTGGTTTGAAAGAAAAACTGCTGGCAGCACACCGTGGTGGTATTAAAACGGTCTTAATTCCAGACGAAAACAAACGCGACCTGGAAGAGATTCCGGACAACGTAATTGCCGATCTGGACATCCATCCGGTGAAACGCATTGAGGAGGTTCTGACGCTCGCGTTGCAAAATGAGCCCTCCGGAATGCAGGTTGTGACCGCAAAATAGTGACCTCGCGCAAAGAGCACTAATAAAAACAGGGCTGGCAGGCCATTTCGGACTTGCCAGCCTTTTTTTGTATAGCTAATTTAGATGACGGATTGGGCTTGCCATCATTAACGGGTGTTGTAAGGGCATGGCAGGCCTGATATAACTGCTGCGCGTTCGCACTTTGAAGGATTCAGGTGCGATATAAATTATAAAGAGGAAGAGAAGAGTGAATAAATCTCAACTGATCGACAAAATTGCTGCAGGGGCTGATATCTCCAAAGCTGCGGCTGGACGTGCGTTAGATGCAATTATTGCTTCTGTTACTGAATCTCTGAAAGAAGGTGATGACGTAGCGCTGGTAGGTTTTGGTACTTTTGCCGTTAAAGAGCGTGCTGCCCGTACTGGTCGCAACCCGCAAACAGGTAAAGAGATCACCATCGCCGCGGCTAAAGTACCGGGCTTCCGTGCAGGTAAAGCACTGAAAGACGCGGTAAACTAAGTGATTTCCCCTTTGGGGATGTGACGAAGTACAAGGGCGCATCGACTGATGTGCCTTTTTTATTTGTAATTCCGGTACTTTCTACGCGTTGTGGGCTGACAATTGCCCCTGTTTCTTGTCACAATAGGCCTTTGTACGCAGCGTTCAGGAAACGCTATGCTGCGTGAAGCATATATACTCAAAATCCTTGCCGCCGCTGTTGTGACAACGCGCAGGCGGCTTGAGAGATAACGCGTATAGTCATCTACAGCGGAGTGTGGTTACACCATGATGGACAGCTTACGCACGGCTGCTAACAGTCTCGTGCTCAAGATTATTTTCGGTATCATTATCGTGTCGTTCATTTTGACCGGCGTGAGTGGTTACCTGATTGGCGGGGGCAATAACTTCGCCGCCAAAGTGAATGGCCAGGAGATTAGCCGCGGGCAGTTCGAGAATGCGTTCAACAGCGAACGTAACCGCATGCAGCAACAGCTGGGCGATCAATACTCCGAGCTGGCTGCGAACGAAGGCTACATGAAAACGCTGCGTCAGCAGGTGCTGAATCGTCTTATTGACGAAGCGCTGCTGGATCAGTACTCCCGCGAGCTTAATCTCAACATCAGCGACGATCAGGTTAAACAGGCTATTTTCGCCACGCCTGCGTTCCAGGTGGACGGTAAATTTGATAACAATCGCTACAACGCGATTGTTAATCAGATGGGAATGACCGCAGACCAGTACGCTCAGGCATTACGTAATCAGCTTACTACCCAGCAACTGATTAACGGCGTTGCCGGTACGGACTTCATGCTGAAAGGCGAAACGGACGAGCTGGCGGCGCTGGTCGCACAGCAGCGTATCGTTCGCGAGGCGACAATTGACGTTAACGCACTGGCCGCGAAGCAGTCTGTTACCGAGCAGGAAGTTGCCAGCTACTACGAGCAGAATAAAAACAACTTTATGACGCCGGAACAGTTCCGCGTGAGCTACATCAAGCTGGATGCTGCTGCTATGCAGGAGACGGCCAGCGATGCTGATATTCAGGCATATTATGACCAGCATCAGGATCAGTTCACTCAGCCGCAGCGTAACCGCTACAGCATCATTCAGACCAAAACGGAAGATGAAGCCAAAGCGGTACTGGACGAGCTGAACAAAGGCGGTGATTTCGCTGCGCTGGCAAAAGAAAAATCTGCTGACATCATCTCTGCCCGTAAAGGCGGCGATATGGGATGGCTGGAAGATTCCACCACCCCGGATGAGCTGAAGAATGCCGGTCTGAAAGAGAAAGGCCAACTGTCAGGTGTGATTAAGTCTTCCGTTGGTTTCCTCGTTGCGCGTCTTGACGACGTGCAGCCTGCGCAGGTTAAACCGCTGAGCGAAGCCCGCGACGACATTGCGGCGAAAGTGAAGCAGGAAAAAGCGCTGGATGCCTACTATGCGCTGCAGCAGAAAGTGAGCGATGCCGCCAGCAACGATAACGAATCCCTGGCGGGTGCGGAGCAGGCGGCGGGTATGAAAGCGGTTGAAACGGGCTGGTTTAGCCGTGATAGCCTGCCGGAAGAGCTGAACTTCAAACCGGTCGCTGACATCATTTTCAATGGTGGTTTGGTTGGTGAGAACGGTACGCCTGGCAGTAACTCCGACATCATCACCGTGGATGGCGATCGCGCGTTTGTACTGCGTATTGCAGAGCACAAAGCTGAAGCCGTTAAACCACTGGCTGAAGTGAAAGATCAGGTAACTGCGCTTGTTAAGCACAATAAAGCAGAGCAGCAGGCGAAGCTTGATGCCGATAAACTGCTGGCGGATCTGAAAGCTGGTAAGGGCGATGAAGCCATGAAAGCGGCGGGTCTGAGCTTTGGCGAAGCGAAAACGCTGAGCCGTACGGGTCAGGATCCGCTGAGTCAGGCGGCCTTTGGCCTGAGCCTGCCGGCGAAAGACAAACCGAGCTACGGCGTGGCGAACGACATGCAGGGTAACGTTGTACTGCTGGCGCTGGACGAGGTGAAAGCCGGTTCTATGCCTGAAGAGCAGAAGAAAGCGATGGTTCAGGGGATTACCCAGAACAATGCGCAGATTGTCTTTGAAGCGCTGATGAGCAACCTGCGTAAAGCCGCAAAAATTAAAGTCGGTGACGCGCTGGAACAGCAGCAATAACCGAGGCTACTCGCAAAAAATTGCAAAAAGTTGTATCAACCAAAGGCCGCTTTCGCGGCCTTTTCCATTTCTGATATTTGCCGTTTGTCTGCCGTTCTGCACCTCGCTATCGTGATTCCACTGTTAACAAACAAGGAGAAAACAGTATGAAACATGGAATCAAAGCCCTGCTTATTACCCTTTCATTGACCTGCGCCGGTATGGCTCAAAGCGCACTGGCTGCAGAGCCAGTCGCCAAAAGCCAGGCGACTCAAGTCAAAGCGGATGCTACGGGGGGAGCACAAAGCAAAGCCACGCAACCGGCTAAAGCGAGCGATGATGAAGGCACCAGGGTAAGCATCAACAGCGCTTCTGCGGAGGATTTAGCGCGAGTCATGAATGGCGTAGGTCTGAAGAAAGCGCAGGCGATTGTCAGCTATCGTGAGGAGTACGGGCCGTTTAAAACGGTGGAGGACTTAAAGCAGGTACCGGGCATGGGGAGTTCGCTGGTAGAGCGCAATCTGGCAGTTTTAACACTTTAATAACTTGCAGAGTGCTGAAAGTTTGCCAGACTGTAGAGGTCATACCAGTTATGACCTCTTACCCTGAAGTGTGTTCCTATAAAAACAACGTAAGGCTCCTGCGCTATGCAAACACAAATCAAAGTTCGTGGTTTTCATCTTGATGTCTATCAGCACGTTAACAATGCTCGCTATCTTGAGTTTCTGGAAGAAGCCCGCTGGGATGGCCTGGAAAACAGTGACAGCTTTCAGTGGATGACCGCACACAACATCGCTTTTGTGGTCGTGAATATTAACATTAACTACCGCCGCCCTGCGGTGCTGAGCGACCTGCTGACCATTACCAGTCAGGTGCAACAGTTAAATGGCAAAAGCGGTGTGTTGAACCAGACTATCACCCTGGAGCCGGAAGGACAGGTGGTGGCAGACGCGTTGATTACCTTCGTCTGTATTGATTTGAAAACGCAAAAGGCGCTACCGCTGGAAGGGGAGTTGCGCGAAAAACTGGAGCAGATGGTGAAGTGATGGAAGGAAGCCTGACGGCGCTTCGCTTATCAGGCTTACGGGCGATATTGACCATGGTGAATGTCGAAAGCCGGATAAGGTGCGTGCACCGCCATCCGGCAAAACGATCACTTTAGTCCTGTTTTCTGCTTCATTGCCGCCATCACTGCCGGTTTATCTGCCAGATAATGGTTCAGGCCGTTGGCGCGCAGATTACAGGCCGCGCAGTGACCGCAACCGTCACCTTTGATGCCGTTATAGCAGGTCAGCGTTTCTTCGCGTACCAGGTCCAGCTTGCCCCAGTAATCGGCCAGTGCCCAGGTTTCGGCTTTATCGATCCACATCAGCGGGGTTTCAAAGCGGATATCTTTCGCCATTCCCAGGCTTACGGCATGGTTCAGGGCTTTGACGAACTCATCGCGGCAGTCCGGATATCCAGAGAAATCCGTTTCACAAACGCCGGTAATGACTGCCTCCGCCTGCACCTGATACGCGTAAATCGCCGCCAGCGTTAAAAACAGAATATTGCGTCCTGGCACAAAGGTATTGGGAATGCCGTTCGCATCCGGTTCGTAATCGGGTACCGGAATGTTATCGCGGGTCAGGCTGCTGACGGCCAGTTCGCTGAGCAGCGTTACATCAAGTACCTTGTGCGCACGCGCGCCAAGTTTTAAGGCCAGGTCACGTGCGACATCAATCTCAGCGCGATGGCGCTGACCATAATCAAAGGTCACGCAGTGCACTTCATCATACTGATGCAGCGCTTGCGCCAGACAGGTTGTGGAGTCCTGACCCCCACTGAATACAACAACGGCACGTTTCATGGTTTTTCCTGACAAATAACGAAACCCTTATGGTAGCGCCTGGGCGTGTCGCCGACCAGCTTCTTCACGCCGACGGGGGCGGTAGCCAGGCTTCGGTAAATTCAAACCAGCCGCGAGGATTCAGGCGTACGCCGTTCACGCCCGGCGGAGCGCTAATACGATAGTGATAATTGAACAGCGGTGTCAGGGTCGCGTCATGCATCAGCGAGGCGAAAACGTGTTGTAAAGCCGCATGACGATCGTCCTCATCGGCCTGGATTTGCAGGGCATCCAGGGTGGTTTGCAGATGAGTATATGCCGGCGAGCTCAATACATGTGACCAGAGCTGATCGCAACGCAGCCACTGTTCGAGGGTATATTCAGGCGCTTCGCCAATCAGCCTGTCGCCCATCATCAGGTCGGCCTGGGCTAAAGGATGGTCGCCATCCCAGTTTTTAGCATTATGAAAAATAAGCGTTAATTCACAGCCGAGTAGCGCCAGCGCCTGGCGAAGCTGTTCAGCCATGGCGTGCAATTCTACCGGCAGGTGATAGGCCAGCGTAAGTTTTTCCGGTAGCGGCACGTCGTCCAGTTCATCCCATTGGGGGATCGTCCATCCCGGCAGCAGCGCATTGCTTGGCGTGATCAGGTTTTCATCCACGTCAAGCGTTTGTAGCAGGGAAGAGCGGTGGATAATATTGACCAGGCGACGGGCCTGCTGCGTATTCAGCCGCGCGCTTTTTCTGAGCGTGAGATAGCAGAAACCGAGGCTGATCCCGCTGCTTACCTGGCTTAGCATGGGAAGCTCTTCGGGTTTACCAATTGCAATTTGAACCGGATGGCGACAGCTGGTGCCCAAATCCTGGGAGAAAAGCTGCGGGGTTATCCAGTATTCAATGGCTTTTAGTAGCGGATGACTCAGGTGGTAGTGATCGTGACTCTCGATACGCACCAGGTCTGGGGTAAACAGCGTCAACCGGAACGGACCGGTACCAACAAACGGGAGTTCGGGATGTGCCAGGTGACTGCTGTAGCTTGCCAGACGATGCGCCAGCCAGAAGTCGGGGCGATGCAAAATAAAGGTTAGACACTGGGGATGCGTCACCTCAATGCGCTTTACGCTGATAAACAGCTTGTTTAACGCGGGTAGCTCTAACAGCTTCAGCAACTGTTGATGTAGCTGTGTGCTGCTGACCGCATCGCCGTTATGCCAGTACAGGGTGGAGCGAATATAGAAATCCCAGCGCTGGCCGTCGGCGGAGATATTCCAGTGGTGGGCTAAATCTCCGCAGGGGCGTTGCGTAATACTGTCGAACCGGGTCAGGCCCGAGAATATTTGTCCGGCGAGGTGTTGCTCTGCGCGGCCAGGGAGAAATCCAGGGTGCAAAGGGTCGAGCTGGCGGTAATAGGGGATGCGCAGGGTTGGCGTGTCGTTTTGCCACTGACCGCCCATAAACGGCTGGAGCAGCGTTCTTAATTCTCCCGGCGCCAGCTGAGCCAGCTCCAGTACGCTAAGTTGCTCCCCCTTTTGCAGCGCTTGTTCCATCATAATGCTGCGTAGCGAATCTGGCGTCACCAAAAAGCGCAGCTGCCCGCGTTTCCCACGCCCCGACTGGGCGTGCCACTCCAGCCAGCCAGCATCCTGCGCTTGCTTCAGCAGGGTACGCACGTGGCGCTCGCTGCAAAAACAGCGTTCTGCCAGCTCCCCGACGGTCACCGACTGCGGTTCTCCCGCCGACGGCTGCCACAGGCGTTGGTACTGATTCAGGCGATTCAACAATCTCATATACACGTCATCCTTCAAGCTGCCTCTTTGTTGGCGGCGTTAATTCACCCCAGTCACTGCATGCTCCTGGACGTTCATTCACTTGCCGCCTGGATGCAACTTGAATGATTTTGTGTAATAAACCCGGAACAATTCATTTTATCTATTCACTATTACTTCCGTATATCTCAGGTGATACTGAATCACAAGTTAACCGCGTCACAGTGTGGAGAAAGAAATGGCTCGTCTGGCTGCATTTGATATGGATGGCACCCTTTTGATGCCGAATCACCATTTAGGTGACGAAACGCTTTCAACGCTGGCGCGCCTGCGTGAACGCGAGATCACCCTGACATTTGCCACCGGCCGCCATGTGCTGGAGATGCGCCATATTTTGGGTTCTATCTCACTGGACGCCTTTTTGATCACGGGTAACGGCACGCGCATTCACTCTGTTGAGGGCGATGTATTGCACCGTCAGGATCTGGATCCGATTGTGGCGGATATCGTGTTACATCAGAAGTGGGATACTACAGCCAGCATGCATGTCTTTAATGACAACGGTTGGTTCACCGGACAAGAGATCCCATCGCTGCTACAGGCGCATGTGTATAGCGGATTTCGCTACCAGATCGTCGATGTGAAACGTATCCCGGCTCATCAGGTAACGAAAGTCTGTTTCTGTGGGGATCATGACTCCCTGATCCAATTACGCATTCAACTGAATGAGGCGCTGGGTGAGCAGGCAAATCTCTGTTTTTCCGCGGTTGATTGCCTTGAGGTGCTGCCGGTGGGCTGTAACAAAGGATCGGCGCTGGCGGTACTAAGCGACCACTTAGGTTATTCAATGGCCGAATGTATGGCATTTGGCGATGCCATGAACGATCGCGAAATGTTAGGCAGCGTTGGGCGCGGCCTGATTATGGGCAACGCGATGCCACAACTGATTGCTGAACTGCCGCATTTGTCGGTGATTGGGCATTGCCGCAATCAGGCGGTGTCACACTTTTTGACGCATTGGCTGGACAATCCGCATCTACCTTATTCCCCCGAATGAGAGATCCCTTCCAGCAAGCCAGACTTCGCGTCTGGCTTTTTTTATCCCATTAATGGGTGTTCAGAAGCCGGGTGAGTTCCGCTTTCCACGGCGTTAAATCACCGATGTGCGTGTCGATCCACTGCGGGTTGTAGTAGGTTTCAAGATAGCGTTCGCCGCTGTCGCACAGCAGCGTGACCAGTGAACCGCTTTCTCCTGCATCGCGCATACGGGCGGCAAGTTGCAGCGTTCCCCACATGTTGGTGCCAGTTGAAGCGCCGACTTTGCGGCCCAACTGCGTTTCCAGCCAGTGTGCGGTGGCCACGCTTGCGGCATCCGGTACGCGCAGCATTTCATCGACTACGTCAGGAATGAAGGAGGGTTCGACACGTGGGCGGCCGATGCCTTCGATTTTGCTTCCTACCGGGCTGCGTAACGTTGCATCGCGATCCTGCCAGAAGGGCAGAAAGACTGAGTTTTCCGGATCCACCACCATCAGGCGGGTGTCGTAGCCCTGACAGCGAATATAGCGGCCAATGGTTGCAGAGGTGCCGCCGGTTCCGGCGCTCATCACAATATGGCGGGGGACGGGGTTGGGCTCGCACTGCATCTGACGGAAGATGCTGTCAGCAATATTGTTATTGCCACGCCAGTCGGTAGCGCGCTCAGCATAAGTGAACTGGTCCATGTAATGACCGTTCAGCTCACGCGCCAGCTGTTCAGAAGCCGCATAGATTTCACAGGCGCTTTCCACGAAATGACAGCGACCACCGTAAAACTCTATCTGTTCAATTTTACGCTTCGCCGTACAGGAAGGCATGACGGCAATAAACGGCAGCCCTAACAGTCGGGCGAAATAAGCCTCAGAGACCGCCGTTGAACCGGACGATGATTCAATGATGGTGGTACCTTCTTTAATCCAGCCATTGCACAATCCGTACAGAAACAGTGAACGCGCCAGACGATGCTTCAGGCTCCCGGTGGGATGCGTGCTCTCATCTTTTAAATAGATCTGAATGCCCGGGAACGCCGGTAGCGACAGACGAATGAGATGCGTATCCGCAGAACGCTGATAATCCGCGTTGATTTCATTGATGGCGTTTTTAACCCAGGAGCTATTCATAATTAATAGATATCCATTTGTCATTTTGTGCCAAGAATAGCGAAAAGCACGGAAAAAATTGTTGCCATTTAGCCTTTAAAATAGAATGTAAGGAGAAAATTCTTCTCTGTGGAGTGGATATGTTAGACAAAATTGACCGTAAGCTGCTTAGCTTACTGCAACAGGACTGCACCCTTTCTTTGCAGGCGTTAGCAGATGCCGTTAATCTGACTACCACCCCCTGCTGGAAACGCCTCAAACGGCTTGAGGATGACGGTATCCTGCTGGGTAGAGTCGCCCTGTTAGATCCAGAAAAACTGGGGCTGGGGCTGACCGCGTTTGTGCTGATTAAGACTCAGCATCACAGCAGTGAATGGTATTGCCGCTTTGTCACCGAAGTCACCGGTATGCCGGAGGTTCTGGGGTTCTGGCGTATGGCAGGGGAATATGATTACCTGATGCGAGTGCAGGTCGCCGATATGAAAAGCTACGATGAATTTTATAAGCGCCTGGTGAACAGCGTACCGGGCCTGTCTGACGTCACCTCCAGCTTTGCGATGGAACAGATTAAATACACAACTGCGCTCCCTATTGAATAACTCTCCCGGCGCTTATTGCCGGAAATCTTGTCAGGACATAACGCGTGCGATTATTTGCTCAATTAAGCTGGTACTTCCGCCGGGAGTGGCGTCGCTACCTCGGGGCGGTGGCCCTGCTTATCATCATCGCTATCCTTCAGCTTATTCCGCCGAAAGTGGTCGGGATCATTGTGGATGGCGTGACGACTCAACGCTTCACCACCGAGCGACTGCTGATGTGGGTGGGAACAATTGCCCTGATTGCAGTGGTGGTTTATTTGCTGCGCTATGTCTGGCGCGTGCTGCTGTTTGGCGCATCCTACCAACTAGCGGTTGAGCTGCGGGAAGATTATTACCGTCAGTTGAGTCGCCAGCATCCAGAATTTTATCTGCGTCACCGCACGGGCGATCTGATGGCGCGTGCGACCAACGATGTCGATCGCGTCGTATTTGCCGCCGGAGAAGGCGTGCTGACGCTGGTAGATTCGCTGGTAATGGGATGTGCGGTGCTGATCGTGATGTCAACGCAGATAAGCTGGCAGTTGACGTTAATTGCGCTGCTGCCGATGCCGGTGATGGCGTTGATGATCAAACGTTACGGCGATCGACTGCATAACCGCTTTAAGCTGGCGCAGGCGGCGTTTTCCAGTCTCAACGACCGTACTCAGGAAAGCCTGACCAGTATTCGCATGATCAAGGCCTTCGGTCTGGAGGATCGGCAATCGGCATTATTTGCCGCCGATGCCGAAGATACCGGTAAGAAAAACCTGCGCGTGGCGCGCATTGACGCCCGCTTTGAGCCCACGATTTATATCGCCATTGGCATGGCTAACCTACTGGCGATTGCTGGGGGAAGCTGGATGGTGGTGCACGGCTCGCTGACGCTCGGCCAGCTCACCAGCTTTATGATGTATCTCGGTTTGATGATTTGGCCGATGCTGGCGCTGGCATGGATGTTTAACATCGTCGAACGTGGCAGCGCGGCGTACAGCCGTATTCGCGCCATGCTGTCTGAAGCGCCGGTGGTGGATGACGGCACTGAACCGGTACCGGAAGGGCGTGGAGAGCTGGCGGTGGCGATTCGTGAATTTTGCTACCCGCAAACGGCACATCCGGCGCTGGAAAATGTGAACTTCCAGCTTAAACCTGGGCAGATGTTGGGTATTTGTGGGCCTACCGGCGCGGGGAAAAGTACGGTGCTGTCGCTGATTCAGCGTCATTTTGATATCACCCACGGCGATGTGCGCTTTCATGATATCCCCTTAACGCGATTACAACTGGATAGCTGGCGCAGCCGGCTGGCAGTTGTCAGCCAGACGCCATTCCTGTTTTCGGATACCGTTGGCAATAACATCGCGTTAGGACGCCCTCAGGCCACGCAGGAAGAGATCGAGTATGTGGCACGCCTTGCCAGCGTTCATGAGGATATTTTACGTCTTCCGCAGGGCTACGACACCGAAGTGGGCGAACGTGGGGTGATGCTGTCTGGTGGGCAAAAACAGCGTATTTCTATCGCTCGAGCGCTACTCCTGAACGCTGAAATCCTGATTCTGGATGATGCGCTGTCGGCGGTGGATGGTCGTACCGAGCATCAGATCCTGCATAACCTGCGCCAGTGGGGCGAAGGCAGAACCGTCATTATTAGCGCCCACCGTTTATCGGCCCTGACGGAAGCCAGCGAGATTATCGTGATGCAGCATGGGCATATTGCCCAGCGCGGCGAGCATGATGCGTTAGTGCAGCAGCCTGGCTGGTATCGCGATATGTACCGCTATCAGCAACTGGAAGCGGCGCTGACTGATGCACCAGAGATAAACGAGGAGGCGGCTAATGCGTAGTTTTGGGCAATTATGGCCGACCCTGAAAAGATTGCTGGCGTATGGCTCTCCATGGCGAAAACAGCTGGCTATTGCGGTAGTCATGCTGTGGGTGGCGGCTGCGGCGGAAGTCAGCGGTCCGCTGCTGATTAGCTATTTTATCGATAACATGGTGGCGAAGAATAATCTGCCGCTGGCGATGGTCGCCGGGCTGGTTGCGGCATATATCGGTCTACAACTGCTGGCGGCTGGCCTGCATTACGCGCAGTCATTGCTGTTTAACCAGGCGGCAGTTGGCGTAGTACAACAGTTGCGCACCGACGTAATGGACGCTGCGCTGCGCCAGCCGCTCAGCGCCTTTGATACTCAACCTGTCGGGCAGCTAATCTCCCGCGTGACCAACGACACTGAAGTTATTCGCGACCTGTACGTGACGGTGGTAGCAACGGTCCTGCGCAGCGCGGCATTAATTGGCGCCATGCTGGTAGCGATGTTCAGCCTTGAGTGGCGCATGGCGTTAGTGGCGATGGCCATTTTCCCGGCCGTGCTGGTGGTGATGGTGATTTATCAACGCTACAGCACCCCGATTGTGCGCCGGGTTCGCGCTTATCTGGCGGATATTAACGATGGCTTTAACGAAGTCATCAACGGCATGAGTGTTATCCAGCAGTTCCGCCAGCAGGCGCGATTTGGCGAGAGAATGGGCGAAGCAAGCCGCTCGCACTATATGGCGCGTATGCAGACCCTGCGACTGGATGGTTTTTTGTTGCGCCCGCTGCTTAGCCTTTTCTCTGCGCTGATCCTCTGCGGATTGCTGATGCTGTTCAGTTTTACCTCTGGCAGCGCGATCGAGGTTGGCGTGCTGTACGCGTTTATCAGCTACCTCGGCCGTTTGAACGAACCGCTGATCGAGTTGACTACTCAGCAATCAATGTTGCAGCAGGCGGTTGTCGCCGGTGAACGAGTGTTCGAACTGATGGATGGGCCACGTCAGCGCTATGGTGAAGATGAGCGACCGCTGAAGAGCGGGGACATTGAGGTGGATAACGTTTCATTTGCCTATCGCGACGACAATCTGGTGCTGCAAAATATCAGTTTGTCCGTGCCTTCGCGCAGCTTTGTGGCTTTGGTCGGACACACCGGCAGTGGTAAAAGCACGCTCGCCAGCCTGCTGATGGGTTACTACCCGCTGACGCAGGGGGAAATCTGCCTTGATGGACGGCCGCTATCTTCACTAAGCCACGGTGCGTTACGTCAGGGCATCGCCATGGTGCAGCAGGATCCGGTGGTGATGGCAGATACCTTCCTGGCGAACGTCACGCTGGGCCGCGATATCTCAGAAGAGCGGGTATGGCAGGCGCTGGAGACCGTGCAACTGGCAGAACTGGCGCGAGGTCTGAGCGAGGGGATTCATACCCGGCTGGGCGAGCAGGGCAATAATCTCTCCGTTGGTCAAAAACAGCTGCTGGCGTTGGCGCGGGTGTTGGTTGAAACGCCACAGGTGTTGATCCTCGACGAAGCCACGGCCAGTATTGACTCCGGTACTGAACAGGCCATTCAGCAAGCTCTGGCGGCGGTACGTGAACACACCACGCTGGTGGTGATTGCACATCGGTTATCGACGATTGTCGATGCTGACACCATTCTGGTGCTGCATCGCGGTCAGGCGGTTGAGCGTGGTACGCACCAGCAATTACTGGCGGCGCAAGGCCGTTACTGGCAGATGTATCAGCTGCAGCTGGCGGGTGAAGAGTTAGCCGCCAGCACGCAAGACGATTCTGTTATCGCCTGATGGCGCGGCGCTTATCCGGTCTGGGGCCAGCACGGTCTCGTAGGCCGGATAAGGCGTTTACGCTGCCATCCGGCAATCAACAATCTGGTGCAAAAATGTAACGCACTATGCACCGTTATAGTGCGTTTTTTCTTTTTCTCTCCCGGAAGTACCCTGAGAACCTGAATCATCCCGCCTTTTTCATTTCTGGCACATCCCTTGCAATATTCCTCTCGTGTATCTGCAGCCACTACTGAATTCTGACTGGAGGGGATCTATGAAGCTGGTTACCGTGGTAATCAAACCGTTCAAACTGGAAGACGTCCGTGAAGCATTGTCGTCTATTGGTATTCAGGGGCTGACCGTCACCGAAGTGAAGGGGTTTGGCCGACAGAAAGGTCATGCTGAGCTGTACCGTGGGGCTGAATATAGCGTCAATTTTCTGCCGAAGGTGAAGATTGATGTGGCGATTGCCGACGACCAACTGGATGGCGTGATTGATGTCATCAGTAAGGCGGCATACACCGGAAAAATTGGCGACGGCAAAATCTTCGTCGCCGAGCTGCAACGTGTGATTCGTATTCGTACCGGCGAAGCCGACGAAGCCGCACTGTAACGTCTGGCACACAGTGATAGGAAACCAAAAAATGAAGATAGCAACGATGAAAACAGGTATTGCTTCACTGGCGCTGCTGCCGGGACTGGCGATGGCGGCACCGGCGGTTGCGGATAAAGCGGATAACGCTTTTATGATGATCTGTACCGCGCTGGTGCTGTTTATGACCATCCCTGGCATTGCGCTGTTCTACGGCGGTTTGATTCGCGGTAAGAACGTGCTGTCGATGCTGACTCAGGTTACGGTGACATTTGCTCTGGTTTGTATTTTATGGGTGGTTTATGGCTACTCACTGGCCTTTGGCGAAGGAAATAATTTCTTCGGCAACTTCAACTGGGTATTGCTGAAGAATATTGCGCTGACGGCAGTAACGGGGAGCTTCTACCAGTACATTCACGTTGCTTTTCAGGGCTCGTTCGCCTGCATCACCGTTGGGCTAATCGTCGGTGCGCTGGCTGAACGTATTCGCTTCTCCGCGGTGCTGATTTTTGTGGTGGTATGGTTAACGCTGTCGTACATCCCCATTGCCCATATGGTCTGGGGCGGCGGCTTGCTGGCTTCCCACGGCGCGCTGGATTTTGCCGGCGGAACGGTTGTGCACATCAACGCGGCGATTGCCGGTCTGGTAGGCGCGTATCTGATTGGCAAACGTGTCGGTTTTGGCAAAGAAGCTTTTAAACCGCATAACCTGCCGATGGTCTTCACCGGTACCGCTATTCTCTACATTGGTTGGTTTGGCTTTAACGCTGGTTCAGCGGGTACGGCAAATGAAATCGCCGCACTGGCCTTCGTCAATACCGTGGTCGCCACCGCTGCAGCCATCCTCGGATGGATCTTCGGTGAATGGGCGCTGCGTGGTAAACCGTCTCTGCTGGGCGCCTGCTCTGGTGCCATTGCGGGTCTGGTGGGCGTAACACCTGCATGTGGCTACATCGGTGTCGGCGGCGCGCTGATAATCGGTGTCGTTGCGGGTTTGGCAGGCCTGTGGGGCGTGACCATGCTGAAGCGTTTTCTGCGTGTGGACGATCCGTGTGACGTGTTTGGCGTTCACGGCGTGTGCGGCATTGTCGGCTGTATCCTGACCGGAGTTTTCGCTGCCAGCTCTTTGGGAGGCGTGGGCTTTGCCGAGGGCGTGACCATGGGGCATCAGCTGCTGGTGCAACTGGAAAGCGTGGCGATCACCATCGTCTGGTCTGGCGTGGTGGCTTTCATTGGCTATAAGCTGGCGGATATGACGGTTGGTTTGCGCGTACCGGAAGAGCAGGAGCGCGAAGGTCTGGATGTAAACAGTCACGGCGAGAACGCTTACAACGCCTGATTCTCAATTTGCCGGATGGCAACGCTTTTGCGCCACCATCCGGTAATTCTCAATTGCGATTACGCATTACCCCTTCCTGTACGGTAGAAGCGACCAGCACACCATCCTGGGTATAAAACTCTCCGCGTACAAAGCCCCGGGCACCGGATGCCGAAGTACTCTCGACGTTATACAGCAGCCATTCATTGATATTAAACGGACGGTGGAACCACATGGAATGGTCAATGGTGGCGATCTGAATCCCTTTTTCCAGGAAGCCAATCCCGTACGGTTGCAGCGCAACAGGCAGGAAGTTCAGGTCTGAGGCATAACCCAGCAGATACTGATGGACGCGCAGATCGTCCTGCAGCACGCCGTTAGCTCGGATCCATACCTGGCGCGTCGGAGGTGCGACGTGACCTTTAAGGGGGTTATGAAACTCGACAGGGCGTACTTCCAACGGACGATCGTTGATAAATTTTTCTTTCAACAGCGGCGGCAGCAAATGCGCCACCGAGCGGGCAATTTCCGTTTCTGATTTCAGCTCATCGGGACCCGGCGCATCCGGCATGGTTTTCTGATGTTCAAATCCGTCTTCCGGTGCCTGAAAAGAGGCAGTCATGTAAAAAATGGGTTTACCATTCTGGATCGCGGCAACGCGGCGCGCGCTGAAGCTGTTACCATCACGCAGGACTTCCACATCATAGATGATGGGCTTTTGGCTATCGCCGGGGCGTAAAAAGTAGCTGTGAAAAGAGTGTACCAGACGCTCTTCCGGTACGGTTTCTTTTGCGGCATATAGCGCCTGACCGACAACCTGTCCCCCAAAAACCTGACGTAACCCTAAGTCTTCACTTTGGCCCCGAAAGAGTCCTTCTTCAATTTTTTCTAGATTTAACAATGTCAGCAAATTTTTCAGTGCCAGACTCATACGTGCTCTCCAGGTGATATCGATGTCGCAGCGAGGTAGGCAGAGTATAACGCAATTTTAAAAGTGGTCCGATGGGTGCAATTGTCTGAATTACTGGCCTATTACAGGCAAAAATAGCTGTCTTGTGCCACACTTAGTCACGTTATGTTTTTGTTAACCACTCTTCTGGCGAGGAAAGTTCTCGCTGGTGCATAGATGATAAGGAGAATTTAATGAAACTCGTGCACATGGTAAGTGGTTTAGCGGTTGCAGTCGCTCTGGCGGCCTGTGCCGATAAAAGCGCTGATATTCAGACACCTGCGCCAAGCCCTAATACGTCAATTTCTGACACACAGTCTAAAATTCAGCAGCCAAATGTCTCCGGTACAGTATGGATCCGTCAGAAAGTGGCCTTGCCACCCGATGCGGTGCTAACCGTTACGCTGTCAGATGCTTCACTGGCCGATGCGCCGTCAAAAGTGCTGTCGCAAAAAGCGGTTCGTACTGAAGGTAAACAAGCGCCATTCAGCTTTGTATTACCGTTTAACCCGGCAGATATTCAACCTAACGCCCGTATTCTGCTGAGTGCGGCTATTACGGTAAATGATAAACTGGTCTTTATTACTGATACCGTTCAGACGGTCATCAATCAGGGTGGGACTAAAGCCGACCTGACGTTGGTCCCGGTACAGCAAACAGCAGTACCGGTTCAGGCGAGCGGTGGGGCTACTTCCACGGTTCCGTCTACTTCACCAACCCAGGTGAATCCGTCATCTGCGGTTCCGGCTCCCACGCAGTACTAAGGTCGTTGTAACCCTCTCCGCCTGGAGAGGGTTAGTACACCCAGCGATAGCGCTGTAAATCGATCTGTCCGCTTCCTGAAACCACTATTCCTTCTGCCAGCAACGCCTGACGTTGTCGTTGCAGGTCGGGACCCGTCAGCGAAATGGCTCCGTGGCGATTGACCACCCGATGCCAGGGCAGGGTACTGCCTTCGGGGAGACGCTTAAGCACGCCGCCTACCTGACGCGCAGCGCGCGGCGATCCCGCAAGCCGGGCAACATCGCCATACGTGGTAACGAAACCTTCGGGGATTGAAGCGACGATTTGCCAGACGCGTTGGGGGAAAGAGTCTTGTATATCCATCATTTATTCCTGCGCTAATCCTCCAGCATAATGCCGAATGGCGAAGGAGTGAAGCCGCATTGCACAAGAAAACAGCATCCGATGCTGGATGGGTTGCAATTACAGGGTGCAGCAGTGATAATGCGCCTGCGCGTTGGTTAACAACGCTCTCAATGGGGGCTCTGTTGGTTCTCCCGCAACACTACTCTGTTTACCAGGTCAGGTCCGGAAGGAAGCAGCCAAGGCAGATGACGTGTGTGCCGGGATGTAGCTGGCAGGGCCCCCACCCAATTCTGCCGTTCGGCAATTTCTCTTCTGTTTATCTTCTTTTCTTTGTCATCGGATCGTCATTTTATTGTCATCAAATACTGTCACTGTGTTTCGGGGATGTTATTTGAGCTTTTGCCGCCGCCATTGGGGTGTAATGACATGGTCTTACATCCGGTGTGTTGTGGCTGACCACAAGGATTTTCTACGATGTCGACCGCTGTATTGAATGTCAAAGTTGATGAGGCGCTAAAAGAAAAGCTTCGCCATTATGCTGAAGTGCATAATGAAAATTTGAGTATCGCCACGGAAAAACTGCTACTAATCGCGTTTTCCGCCATTGAAGAGGTGGGAGTCTCCGCTGAGGATATCGATAGCCAGCATACGGAAGAATCCGTAGTTGACGCACTGACTCCTAAAGAAATCAAAGCATTGCGAAGATTACTGAAGAAGAAAAAATGAAACAACAATCGCTCTCAACCGCCTGTAATTATGGCGAAGCCTGTGAAATGCTGCGCTCCGGTTATGTGAAACATGTTCGTCTGAGCTGGAATGTCGGCAGCGATGAGTTCTTCCGTATTGCCTCCGACTGGTGTGATGCCGGGGCAAAAATTAAGAAAGACGGTGAGAATTTCGTGATTTCCCTGAAGGGTTTTCCGGTTCCTCCTCAGCGGTAGTATTGCCAGGACCTCCTCGTCCATCACGGCATTCAAGAGCGAGTCCTTTAACTCGTCGTTTAGATTATTTTACGCATTTTCCCGCTGCTGGCCTGCAAACACAGGCTATCCCAAATGGGTTGCAACACTCTGAAGGCGGCACACGCTGTGTCATCCGGCAACGTGAAGGGCATACGCAAAAATCGGTCGAATGCGCCATCAAGGCCGAACCGCGTACCGGTTCCCAACTGAATGCCTGCACTTTCGGCGCGCGTGGCAAAGAGCGTCGCCAGCGTATCAGGCAGTTCAACCCAGAAAGAGAGTCCTCCTTGTGGCTGGGTAAACTGCCATTCCGGGAAATGTGAGTTCATCAGGCGCGAGCACAGGTCTCGCTGTGATGTGAGTCGGCGTCTTCTGTCAGGAAGAAAGTCCTCGGCGTTATCCAGCAGCCAGCTGGTGGCGAGTTGTTCAAGCACCGGGGAGCCCAAATCGAAGGTGTCGCGGGTTTGGACCAGCGCGGCAATGGTACGCGCCGACGCCCGAATCCAGCCCAGACGTAATCCGCCCCAAAAGCTTTTCCCTGCTGAACCGAGCAGGATGATCGGGGCATCGCGATTGAATGCGGCAAGCGGCGGTGGCGGTGGGGCGTCATACCACAGGTTCACCATGGTCTCATCGACCACCAACGTCGTGCGGGTTCTTTCAGCAATATCCGCCACGACCTGGCGAGTAGCGGTGTCCATACAGCGCCCGGTCGGGTTGTGAAAATCCGGCATCAGATAGGCCATTCTCGGTGCAGTTTGCGCGATGGTGGCGACCAGACCCGCCGTATCCCAACCGTGCTCGGGCAGCGACACGCCGACGGGGCGACATGACGCCCCTTGTATTGCTGCAATGGCCAGCGGATAAGTGGGGTGATCTACCACTACGCGATCGCCGGGGCCGGTGAGTAAACGCAGGATCAACGCCAGACCGCTAACCGCGCCGTTCACGACCATTATTTCGTCGGGCTGCGTCGGGAGACCGCGTTCGCAATAATGCCGGGCGATGGATTCACGCAAAACCGACAGTCCCTGCGGTAGATACCCGGAGCTCAGCAGATGCTGCGGCATTGCGAACAGTGCCTGCTGGTAAGCCTGATGAATTTCAGGACCGGCACTCAGCGCTGCCGTGGACAAATCAAGCGCTGTGCCAGTGCTGGTCCGCGTAGGCACATGGCGAATGTGTTCCGGCAGGATCACCCGTGAACCGCTACCATGTCGGCTTTCCAGATATCCCTCCTCACGCAGTTGCGCCATGGCGCTGGCGACGGTGGTTCGGCTGACTTGCAGAACGGCAGCGAGTTCGCGTTCACCGGGCAAGCGGCTATCCAGCGCCAGTCGCCCATCGAGGATCAGCAAACGTAACGCTTCTGCCAACTGTCGCCAGATGGGCGTTCGCGAGGGACTTTCTTGCCAGTGTCCGAGCAGGCGTTGCAAAGACTGGCTTCCGTAACGGCGAGATGACATAGCAGTCCACTTTTTGAAAACTGGACATTAATCATAGTGCCAATAGCGGTGAAGATGAAAGTTATCTGAGAGTAAGAGGGGAAGAACATGCTGCGTCGTTTACTTCAGCTGTTTATTGGGCTGACGCTGTACGGTGTGTCGACGGCGATGTTTGTCCGTGCCGATTTAGGGGCCGATCCGTGGAACGTGTTTCACCTGGGGGTGGCAAATTTACTGTCGATGAATATCGGCGTGGTGATTATTGCCGTGGGTGTGTTGGTGCTTCTGGCGTGGATACCGCTACGCCAGCGCCCAGGGTTTGGCACGTTGAGCAACGTGATTATGATTGGACTGGCGGCAGATGTCGCGCTGCTGGTGATTCCGGGATTTGAATCCCTGCTGGCGCGCAGCGGGCTGCTGGTGTCAGCGGTGATACTGAATGCGTTAGCAACCGCTCTGTACATTGGTGCCGGTTTTGGCGCGGGCCCGCGTGACGGTCTGATGACTGGAATTCACGCGCGTACCGGCTGGCCAGTACGACGAATTCGAACCGCAATCGAAGTGTCCGTGTTGCTTATTGGTTGGCTGCTGGGGGGAACCGTTGGGTTTGGAACGGTGCTGTATGCACTGGCTATTGGGCCGCTGATTCAAATTTGCCTGCCATGGTTTTGCCATCAGCCGCAGGCGCGTATTCGTATCAGGAATGCGCCTGGGGCACGATCGCCTGCTGGCGACTAAACTTAACCTCGACTGACGCGGCCGGAATCGGCTTGCCGCGCAGTACACTTCGGAGGTTTTTCTCATGAAGTATGTTGATGGCTTTGTGGTTGCCGTACCCGCTGAAAACAAGGAGGCGTACATTGCGATGGCGGCAAAAGCAGCTCCGCTTTTCAAGGAGTTCGGTGCATTGCGCGTGGTGGAGTGCTGGGCAGATGATGTCCCCGACGGCAAACTGACCGATTTTCGCATGGCTGTGAAAGCGCAGGATCATGAAGAAGTGGTATTCAGCTGGATTGAATACCCTTCCAAAGAGGTCCGCGATGCGGCGAATCAGAAGATGATGTCCGATCCCCGTATGAAGGAATTCGGTGAATCTATGCCATTTGATGGCAAGAGAATGATCTACGGTGGATTTGCGCCCATTATGGAAGAGTGATGTGACTGGCTGTGCGGCGTGCCGCCAGCCATCTCACCATCAACAGCCATGCTAAAGCCGTTTTTCTGCCCACAGAATAAATTCCGCTTTCGGCAGCGCTTTACTGTAGAGCCAGCCCTGACCGTACTGCACGCCGTGCTGGCGTAGCCAGGCTTCCTGATTCTCGGTTTCAATACCTTCTGCCACCATCTCCAGCTTCAGCGTTTTCGCGATCTCGATGATATGCGGCGTGACGTTGTTGTACTCCAGCGCATCGACGAACGATTTGTCGATCTTCAAGATATCCACATCCAGATCCTGCAAATAGCTAAGACTTGAATAGCCGGTACCAAAGTCATCAATATAGATCGAATGGCCTGCCTGTCGGTATTTAGCAATAAACGGCGCGCTGTTTTTTGGGTCGACAAATTCGCGTTCGGTCAGTTCCAGCGCGATTTGTGCAGGCTTAAGTTGCCAGTGGTTCACCTTCTGGCTTAACAGAGCAGGAAGTGTTTCGGAGGTCAGATCGGCTGACTCAAGGTTAATGGATATATGCTGGTGGGGATATTGACGCAGCCATTTTCCTAAATCGTCAAATACGCTTTCAATAATCAAACGGGTGAGCGGCTCTGAAAGCCCGGTCTCTTGCGCCAGTGCGACGAAAATCTCAGGCGACAGATAGCTCCCGTCGGCCTGTGGCCAGCGAGCCAGCGCCTCTGCCCCGACCACTTTCCCCGTTTTGAGCGAGATAATCGGTTGGTAGTAGACCTTGATATCCCGATGCTGGATAGCGTCCTGCAACTGGTGATGAGGGGACTGCAAACGGCGCAAAATACGCAGAATAAAGGCTGCGGTGAGTAAGCCGAGAAGGATCCCTGCCGGCAGCCAGATTAGCGCTTGTCGGTGCCAGCTCTTTTGCAAAGGTACAGTGGATGCCCAGGTTACAACCGTAATGCCCAGTTCGGGGAAGGGGCGGGCGTTATAAATACTGCCGTCTTTCTGCAGATGGGTAATCGAATGCTCTAGTTGCACATGTTGTAAAACATCCGGTGGCAGATCGGTGCTACTGGCTACCACCGTGTTACGCGCGGTACCAATGATAGCGACTTCAATCGGCCATGAGCCAAACGGGATGACATCAATAAAAGAACCGGGATCGATCATCACGACGTAATGCTTGCTACCTAATGCCGCCATAAAACGCTTGATGCCCAAATCGTTTTGCATGGTCAACCATGCGTGGTAGCCATCGGGCGTGATTTTCATTGCTGGAGGAAACGCGGCTGCCCGGCTTCTTTTTTCCAGGGATGAGCATTGTGGAACGTTATCTTTGAGGTACAGCACTTCCTGAATATAGCGATAGCTATATGACAAACGACGCATTTCAAGCAGATGCTCTTCACTACAAGGTTCACCCTGAAAAGCTTCAATATGGCGCAACGCTTTTTTGGCCTGTTCACCTACGCGTTCCGTACGTAATGCGACTCGGGTTGAGAACATATCGAGCTCATCGATAAATTTCGTTTCGACCTGACGATGCGCCAGCCACAGGCTTAAACCTACGGGCGCGAGGATGGAAAGAAACAGCACCCCAGTCACCAGGCTTATCAGATGTCGTGTTATCACAGTGATATCCTTATTAACACAGCGTAGGGAAAGTATATCCGAAAGCCGAAAAAGCTATTCGATTGGCATCATATATTTACGGCCACTTATCATCCCGTTTAACTCTTAATCGCGTAAACCAGGTTGTGATTTATACAAGAGTGGTGTATTTTTGTGGTTATGTTATAACGTAACAAATTGAGGTTGCCATGAAGCCGGATATTCATCCTTTTTACCGTACTGTGGTGTTTCACGATACCAGCGCCAATGAATTTTTGAAGGTCGGCTCGACCATTAAAACGGAACGTGAGATTGAGTTTGAGGGGAAAATGTATCCGTACGTGACCCTGGATATCTCTTCCAAATCGCATCCGTACTATACCGGGAAACAAAAAACCTTTGATAACGAAGGCAGTGCAGCACGTTTCCAGAAACGTTTTGGTCATTTTATTGGCACTAAGCGAGGTTAAGATGCAGGTACTCAATTCACTTCGTAGTGCAAAACAGCGTCATCCTGACTGCCAGATAGTGAAACGCAAAGGACGTTTGTACGTAATCTGCAAAACGAATCCGCGCTTTAAAGCTGTTCAGGGTCGTAAAAAAAGACGTTAGTTTCTTTACCAACATTTCAGGGATTAAAGTGCGTTTCCTTCATCGGGACGCACTTTTTTTATCTGCGTTGAGATGTGGTTACTGGCTGGTCTGGGGACGGGTTAGCGTAAAGACATCGTAAAACGAGAGTTCACCCTTACGCGATATCATCTTTTGCAGCTGCGCTTTATGTTCGCTATCGACGGAAGGTGAGTGCAGGATGGTATCGATGAGTGAAGGGGGGACAAAGCGCGTGTTATACCATTCCCCGTTATAGCAAACTCTGAAATCCAGTACGTCGATATCTTCAAAGCGGTATCGCGGCGCAACGTCGAAAAAGAAAAACGCGTTGAGTATGACGAACAGAACCACCAGCAGCCATACTGAATCGACTAACGTTTCTGACTGCAGCATCACCGCCAGCGTGGCAAACCACGCAACATACATGCCGATGAACAGGCCGGGATGTTTGCGAATAAAGCTGATGCTAAAGCGCGGTTTGTTGTCGCGCTTTTCGCGAATATTTAAGTCGTCGATGGTTTCGGTAAGCAGGCGCTGTATTTCTGTCATCTCTTGCCTTTGTAGTGTCTGCGATATTCAGATGCGATCGCCCTATTTTAAAAGGGGATACCTTGTGAAGAAAGTAACAGATTAACCACAATTTAGCATAACAGTTACATTTAAGATCACAGCGTTTTGATAATCCTGGCGGGATTGCCCCCAACCACGCAGTTTGCCTGAACGCTTTTCGTGACCACCGCGCCTGAGGCCACAACCACGTTATCACCCAACGTTACGCCAGGGTTTATCACTGCGCGTCCACCTATCCAGACGTTGTTGCCAATAGTCACGGGTTTGCCGAGCTCCATGCCACTGTTTCGCTCGGTGGCATCCAGCGGGTGGGTGGCTGTATAAATATGGACTCCTGGGGCTAACATGCAGTTGTCGCCAATATGGATCGGGCAGACGTCGAGCATAACGCAGTCGAAGTTGGCGTAAAATTCTTTACCGAGATAAATGTTATAGCCGTAATCACAACGAAAAGAGGGTTCAATGTAAGCCCCTTCGCTCTGGCCCAACAGCTCATGCAGGATAGCTTGTCGCGCATTTTTTTCATCGGGAGCGGTGAGATTGTAGCGATGGGTCAACTGACGAGCGCGTAATCGGTCGTGGCGCAATGTTTCATCCGCCGGGCGATAAAGTTCACCGGCGATCATTTTTTGCTTTTCATTACTCATTACGAATTTCCTGTGTACTGGAGGTCATTTCAACACAGTAAAACGCAATGCAAACAAGGGGAACGTTCCCACTTCTTCGCTGTGATCGTAGTCACGTGATTTGATTTAAATAACCATTGTAAATACAAAAATGGTCAGCCAGACAAATGTACCGCTATACCTGACTTAACCCGTGAGCAATTAGCGAATGAATTTCCAAACAGAAGTTGGAATCTTGTCGTAGAGCTTATTCATGGTCAATTCCGCAAGGCGGTGATCTGCTGCTGAGTAAAATACAGCCAGTTCGTTGTCGGACAATTCATATTTATTTTTTTCAATAACGCGCTCAAGTGTGTCAATTGTCTGACAACGTCGCAGGCGCATCAAATAATCAGTTTTAGTTAATGGTTTATCGGACATAAATCTTACCTATGATTGTAATAATTTTTAACAAGACAAACTAACAGGATTAGCCCTGGTGGCATTGACAAAACAGCGAAACAGTCGATTACCTGACTTCCGCCATTTCTGCAGATCCTGCGTATTAATACCATAACTGCTGAACAACATAAAAGTGTCATCCAGGTATTCATCTATCTGCGCGATCAGCTTATTGTCCTCATTGTACTTAATTTTATAATTAAGTGCGAAGGTTGCAATATGCTCTATCAGTTCATTGAGCTGCAAGCTGGTGGCAGAGGTAGGGTCATTAACCCAGCCATGGTTACTTTGTTCAAGGTTTGCAAGACAGTCATGATACAGGGTTTCGCAGAGAAATTTAAGCTGCGCGATATCATGTCTTTTGGGTGAGTATTCATCCATAACGCATCCCCTTCTTCGTGGCTTAAACTAACCGAACACCTTCGGGATGGATACAACAGACTACCTGGAACTTGCCCGCGACTCCTGATGATTTAACTATAATCTAGTCTAAAAAAGATTTCATCGTCATATCACGAAAAATTACAATTATGCAAACTTATGATGTCAGGTCATTTTTACATTTTAACAGATAAATGCGGTTATTCGGAATCGGACAATTTCTTTATTCTTCGGGCAATCATCGAGTTATCTTGATTAGGTTTAGCAACGAAAGGTAACAATCGACAATGTGAACCGCTTACCAGGAATAATCTTAATATTTATTAAAGTAAATAAGAACTCTCAATGATTTTTAAGAATAGCCTTTAAGGCTACAGGGATTATATCGCTTATTTACCCTGGAGAAAATAAACGAAATAGCAATAAGTGATTTTTATGATTTTTCCAGAAAAAAGGCCGCTTGCGCGGCCTTATCTTTAGAGATCTATCAATGATGGTCTACTGAGTGGCTATGCTCAAGATCTTCACTTTTGCGGCTAAAGCGGCGGCGTACCACCACAAAGAACACCGGAACAAAGAAGATAGCCAACACGGTTGCCGTCACCATCCCGCCCATTACGCCAGTACCAACGGCGTTCTGCGCGCCGGAGCCTGCGCCGGAGCTGATAACCAGCGGCATTACGCCCAGAATAAAGGCCAGCGATGTCATCAGGATCGGACGTAAACGCATGCGGACCGCATCCAGCGTCGCCTCTATCAGACCTTTACCCTCTTTATCCATCAAGTCTTTGGCGAATTCGACGATAAGTATCGCGTTCTTCGCCGACAACCCAATGGTTGTGAGCAGGCCTACCTGGAAGTAAACGTCGTTGGTCAGGCCGCGGAACGTTGCCGCCAGCAATGCACCGATAACACCTAACGGTACCACCAGCATGACGGAGAACGGAATTGACCAGCTCTCGTACAATGCCGCCAGACACAGGAATACGACAATCAGTGAAATGGCATACAGAGCAGGGGCCTGGTTGCCGGACAGTCGTTCCTGGTAGGACATACCGGTCCAGTCATAGCCGATACCGGATGGCAGTTTGCTGGCCAGTTCCTCCATCATTGCCATGGCTTCACCGGTACTTTTACCCGGTGCGGCCTGGCCTAAGATTTCCATGGAAGGCAGACCGTTATAGCGTTCCAGACGCGGTGAACCATATTCCCAACGTGAGGTAGAGAAGGCGGAGAACGGTACCATCTGTCCATCGCTACCGCGGACATACCAGTTTCCAATATCTTCCGGCAACATACGGTATTTCGCTTCAGACATGATGTAAACTTTCTTCACACGACCACGGTCGATGAAGTCATTTACGTAGCTTCCGCCCCATGCTGCACCCAGCGTTGTATTAATATCACTAATGGATACACCCAGAGCCTGCGCTTTTTCCTGATCGATATCGATCTTGAACTGCGGCGTGTCTTCCAGACCGTTAGGACGTACGCCGACTAACAGATCAGGATGTTTCGCAACTTCACCAAACAGCTGGTTACGCGCCTGGGTTAGCTTCTCATGACCTAAACCTGCCTGGTCAATCAGCTGGAAGTCGAAACCGGTCGCGGTCCCTAACTCCACAATCGCTGGCAGGTTAAAAGCAAAGACCATCGCGTCTTTAATCTGCGAGAATGCGCCCATCGCACGTTGAGTAATTGCCTCAACCTTGTTCTCCTCGCCTGGACGTTCACTCCAGTCTTTCAGAGAGACGAACGCGATACCGGTGTTCTGACCACGTCCTGCAAAACCGAAGCCGTTAACGGCAAACACCGATTCAACGTTCGCTTTTTCTTTGGTCAGATAGTAATCCGTCATTTCGTCCAGCACCTTCTGGGTACGCTCTTGCGTTGCACCCGCTGGCAGCTGAGCCATTGAGAGGAATACCCCCTGGTCTTCATCCGGCAGGAACGAACTTGGCAGACGAACAAACAGATAGGCCATACCCACGACGATGATCAGATACAGCGCCAGATAACGACCGGTGCTGCGCAGAATTCCGCCCACGCTGTCGGTGTAATGGTGCGTGCTCTTATCGAACATGCGGTTAAACCAGCCGAAGAAACCTTTTTTGCCTTCTCCGTGATCGCCTTTAGCAACCGGTTTGAGCATGGTCGCACACAGGGCAGGGGTCAGAATCAATGCCACCAGGACTGATAACGCCATCGCCGAAACAATGGTGATGGAGAACTGACGGTAAATTGCACCGGTAGATCCCCCGAAGAAGGCCATCGGAATAAATACCGCTGACAGCACCATAGCGATACCAACCAGTGCGCCCTGAATCTGGCCCATCGATTTACGCGTTGCTTCCTTCGGCGGTAGCCCTTCCTCAGCCATTACACGTTCAACGTTCTCGACCACAACGATGGCGTCATCCACCAACAGGCCGATGGCGAGCACCATCCCGAACATCGTCAGCGTGTTTATTGAGAAGCCGAAAATCGCAAGGACGGCAAACGTACCCAATAGCACCACCGGCACGGCGATAGTCGGAATCAGCGTCGCGCGGAAGTTCTGCAGGAACAGATACATTACCAGGAACACGAGGATGATGGCTTCCGCCAGCGTTTTCACTACTTCGTGAATAGAGATTTTCACGAACGGCGTGGTGTCATACGGGTAAACGATCTTCAGACCTGACGGGAAGAACGGTTCCATCTTCTTCAGTTCATCGCGGATAGCGTTTGCAGTGTCCAGGGCGTTAGCGCCTGTCGCCAGCTTGATACCCAGACCGGATGCCGGTTTACCGTTGAACTTCGCAATGATGTCGTAGTTCTCGCCACCCAGTTCGACTTTCGCTACGTCACGCAGACGCACCTGGGAACCGTCCTGATTCACTTTCAGCAGAATTTTGCTGAACTCATCGGCGGAGGTCAGACGGGTTTGCGCGATAATCGAAGCGTTAAGCTGCTGGCCTTTCACCGGCGGCGTACCGCCTAACTGACCGGCTGCAACCTGGGCGTTCTGCGCTTTGATGGCGCTAATCACATCAACCGGCGTCAGCTGGAAGTTATTCAGTTTGTTCGGATCCATCCAGATGCGCATCGCGTACTGGGAACCGAACAGCTGAACATCACCCACACCTGAAGTACGGCTGATGGCGTCCTTCATGTTGGCGCCCACGTAGTCGGAAATATCCTCCTGCGTCATGGTGCCGTTGGTGTTGATTACGCCGACAACCATCAGGAAGCTACTGGATGATTTCTCAACGCTCACACCCTGTTGTTGTACTTCCTGCGGCAGAAGCGGCATTGCCAGCTGCAGTTTGTTCTGCACCTGTACCTGCGCGATATCCGCATCAGTACCAGACTGAAAGGTAAGCGTGATCTGCACGGTACCCGTGGAGTCACTATTTGAGGACATGTACATCAGGTTATCGATACCGTTCATATTCTGTTCGATAACCTGCGTAACAGTATCCTGTACTGTTTTGGCATCAGCGCCAGGGTAGGTCGCGGAGATCGTCACTGCTGGCGGTGCAATAGTCGGATATTGCGCTACCGGCAATTTGAGGATCGCGAGCCCCCCTGCCAACATGATGATAATGGCGATCACCCACGCAAATATTGGGCGATCGATAAAGAAATTAGGCATGTCTTAACGGCTCCTGTTTAAGTTAAGACTTGGACTGTTCAGGCTGGCTACCGCTTGCAGCTTGCTGGTTGTTTTCAGCGGTGATTTCCTGCGCTTTTACCTGCGCGCCAGGACGTACTTTTTGCAGCCCAGTGACAATCACGCGGTCGCCCGGTTTAAGTCCATCAGTGACTAACCATTTGTCGCCAATCGCTTGTGCGGCGACAATTTGACGGGTTTCAACTTTGTTGTCTGCACCGATAACCAATGCACTGGCATCGCCACGCGGCGTGCGGGTAACGCCTTGCTGTGGAACCAGTAATGCAGTTGGGTTAGTCCCTTCTTCCAGACGAGCACGGACGAACATACCCGGCAGTAAGGTGTGATCCGGGTTAGGGAAGATTGCGCGTAACGTAATCGACCCGGTGGTTTGATCTACCGTGACATCAGAAAATTCCAGTGTACCGGACTGCGGGAATTTAATGCCGTCATTGGTCACCAGTTCGACTTTCGCTTTACCGTTTTCTTGCTTCAGCGTGCCGTTGGCCAACTCTTGTTTCAGGCGCAGGAAATCGTTGCTTGACTGCGTCACGTCCACATAGATGGGATCCAACTGCTGAACGGTTGCCAGTGCGGTTGCCTGACCGTTTTGCACCAGAGCGCCTTCAGTAACGGATGATTTACCAATGCGGCCGCTGATCGGCGACGTCACTTTGGTATAAGCCAGATTGATGCGTGCAGTTTCTACCGCGGCTTTCGCGGCGACAACGGAGGCGTTCGCCTGTTGTGCGTCTGCCAGTGCACTATCGTAATCCTGTTGACTGATGTACTTAGTACCCAACAGTTTCTGATAACGTTTGACCGTCAGTTGAGCGATATTTGCTGCGGCTTGTGCTTTTGCTAGATCGCCTTTTGCGCTTTCATAAGCGGCCTGGTAAGTAGCAGGATCAATCTGATAGAGAGATACACCCGCTTCGATGTCACCACCTTCCGTGAAATTACGCTTCAGGATAATACCGCTAACCTGAGGACGAACTTCTGCAATGCGATACGCACTGGTGCGACCCGGGAGTTCGGTTGTTATCTGTAGAGGTTCAGTTTTGAGCGTAACAACTCCAACCTCTGGCATCTGCTGGCCCCCTTGTTGGGCCTGTTTGTCGTCACATCCTGTTAGCGCTAAGCTGCCTGAGAGCATCAGAACGACTGCCAGAGGCGTTAACCCTCTGTTTTTGTTCATATGTAAACCTCGAGTGTCCGATTTCAAATTGATCAATGGCTGAAAGCCCATAAACCCATTGCTGCGTTTATATTATCGTCGTGCTATGGTACATACATTCACAAATGTATGTAAATCTAACGCCTGTAAATTCACTGACCTATGGCACGAAAAACCAAACAACAAGCACAGGAAACTCGACAGCACATTCTCGATGTCGCTCTGCGTTTGTTTTCGCAACAAGGGGTATCATCCACCTCGCTTGCGGAGATCGCAGCAGCCGCTGGTGTCACGCGCGGCGCGATCTATTGGCATTTCAAAAACAAATCGGATTTATTCAGTGAAATCTGGGAGCTAGCAAAACCTAACATTGATGAGTTAGAGACTGAGTATCAGGCAAAATTCCCCGACGATCCACTATCAGTATTAAGAGAAATTTTAATTTACGTTCTTGAAGCTACCGTGACAGAAGAACGCCGACGTTTATTGTTGGAAATTATATTCCACAAATGCGAATTTGTCGGGGAAATGGCCTCAGTTCAGCTAGCTCAGCGCAGTCTGTGTATTGAAAATTACGACCGTATCGAACAAACATTGCGGCACTGCATGAACGCCAACATGCTGCCGGAAAATCTGAACACGCGTCGCGTGGCGGTGCTGCTGCGTAGTTATGTTACCGGAATTATCGAGAACTGGTTATTTGCCCCTGAATCTTTTGATCTGAAAAAAGAGGCACGGGAATACGTCGCCGTGCTGCTTGAGATGTGTCTTCTCTGCCCAACCTTGCGGGTTAACGTAGCGGAAACCTGTTAAATCTCTGGGTCTGTACCAGGAATTCTCCTGGTCATTTTGCCTCCTGCTATTCTGCCGGTCACAGCCGTGATATTCTTGCCGCTTGACTATTTTCGGTCACTTTTCCGGTTCAGAAACCTTCATTCTCATGACTATGTTGCAGCTCTATAAACGTTCACAGCATCTTATTGCTATTACCATTCTTTTCTTCATTCTATTGCTATCCTGCCAGTCATCTGCATTTGCGCGGGCGCAACAGAGTGGTGAACTGCCGACGAAAGCGGATATTCAGAGCCAGTTAGACACGCTGAATAAACAAAAAGATCTCTCCGCACAGGATAAGCTGGTTCAACAGGATCTCATCGATACCATTGCCACGCTGGATAAAATCGATCGTGTGAAGGATGAAACCGTACAGCTTCGGCAAAAAGTTGCCCAGGCGCCGGAGAAAATGCGTCAGGCGACGGATGCGCTAAATTCGCTTAGCGATGTCGATAATGACGATGAAACGCGAAAAACGCTGAGTACGCTCTCCTTACGACAGCTTGAGTCGCGCGTGTCGCAGGTCCTGGATGACCTGCAAAGCTCGCAAAACGATCTGGCTGCTTACAACAGCCAACTGGTATCGCTGCAGACACAGCCAGAGCGTGTACAAAATGCGATGTACACCGCGTCGCAACAGATGCAGCAAATCCGCAATCGACTCGATGGCACCACTGTGGGAGAGGCGGCTTTACGCCCCAGCCAGCAGGTGCTGCTGCAGGCGCAGCAAGCGTTGCTGAACGCGCAGATCGACCAGCAGCGTAAGAGCCTCGAAGGGAATACCGTTTTGCAGGATACCCTGCAAAAACAACGCGATTATGTGACGGCGCACAGTAACCGCCTTGAACACCAGCTCCAGCTCCTGCAAGAGGCGGTGAACAGCAAACGACTGACGTTAACCGAAAAGACGGCACAGGAAGCGGTAACGCCGGACGAAGCCGAGCGTATTCAGTCCAATCCGTTAGTGAAGCAGGAACTTGATGTTAACCATCAGCTCAGCCAGCGCCTGATTGCCGCGACTGAAAACGGCAACAGCCTGATGCAGCAAAATATCAAGGTCAAAAACTGGCTTGACCGCGCGCTGCAATCCGAACGCAACATTAAAGAGCAGATCGCCGTTCTGAAAGGCAGTCTGCTGCTGTCGCGCATTTTATATCAGCAACAACAAACGCTGCCGTCGGCGGATGAGCTTGCCGATATGACCAACCGGATCGCCGATTTGCGTCTGGAGCAGTTCGAAGTCAACCAGCAGCGCGATACGTTGTTCCAGAATGATGCGTTTGTCGCCAAACTGGAAGAAGGGCACAGCAACGACGTTAACCCTGAAGTCCATGATGCCCTGCTGCAGGTTGTGGATATGCGTCGTGAACTGTTGGATCAGCTAAATAAGCAGCTGGGCAACCAGTTGATGATGGCGATTAATCTGCAAATCAACCAGCAGCAGTTAATGAGCGTGTCGAAAAACCTGAAAGAGATCCTCACGCAGCAAATCTTCTGGGTTAACAGTAACCGTCCGATGGACTGGGACTGGATCAAAGCCTTCCCGCAAACCCTAAAAGACCAGTTTAAGTCGATGAAAATCACGGTGAACTGGGAAAAAGCCTGGCCCGCCGTATTTATTGCGTTCCTGGCGGGGCTGCCGCTGCTGCTTATCGCCGGGTTAATCCGCTGGCGTTTGAAGTGGCTGAAGGATTATCAGGCAAAATTAGCCGCCGCGGTGGGGAACCTGCGCAATGACAGTCAGCTTAATACGCCAAAAGCGATTCTGATCGATCTCATCAGAGCCTTGCCGGCGTGTCTGATTATCCTCGCGGTGGGTCTGATTCTGCTGACTATGCAACTGAATATTAGCGACCTGCTGTGGGCGTTCAGTAAGAAGATGACCATCTTCTGGCTGGTGTTTGGTCTGTGCTGGAAGGTGCTGGAAAAAGATGGCGTGGCGATACGTCATTTTGGCATGCCAGCGAAGCAGACCAGCCACTGGCGTCGCCAGATTGTGCGTATTAGCCTTGCGCTGTTGCCGCTTAACTTCTGGTCGGTCATTGCTGAGCTGTCGCCGCTTAATTTGATGGACGATGTGCTTGGCCAGGTGGTCATTTTCCTCAACCTGCTGCTGATCGCCTTCCTGGTATGGCCAATGTGCCGCGAAAGCTGGCGTGACAAAGAGTCGCATGGTCTGCGTCTGGTCACTATTACCGTGCTGTCTATTATTCCGATTGCATTAATGGTGCTGACGGCGACAGGGTATTTCTACACCACGCTGCGCCTGGCGGGCCGCTGGATTGAAACGGTCTATCTGGTTATCCTCTGGAATCTGCTGTACCAGACGGTGCTGCGAGGGTTGAGCGTAGCGGCACGCCGTATCGCCTGGCGTCGTGCGTTAGCGCGTCGTCAGAACCTGGTGAAAGAAGGGGCCGAAGGCGCAGAGCCGCAGGAAGAACCGACTATTGCGCTGGAACAGGTTAACCAGCAAACGCTGCGTATAACCATGCTGGTGATGGTTGCCCTGTTTGGTGTTCTGTTCTGGGCCATTTGGTCTGATTTGATCACCGTGTTCAGCTATCTCGACAGCATAACGCTCTGGCATTACAACGGCACCGAAGCGGGTGCGGCAGTGGTGAAAGATGTCACCATGGGCAGCCTGTTGTTTGCGATTATTGCGTCAATGGTCGCGTGGGCGCTGATCCGCAACTTACCCGGCCTGCTGGAAGTGCTGGTGCTCTCGCGACTGAAGATGCGCCAGGGGGCTTCTTATGCGATCACCACGATCCTGAATTACGCCATCATCGCCATTGGTGCGATGACGGTCTTCGGATCGCTCGGCGTTTCGTGGGATAAGCTACAGTGGCTGGCCGCTGCTCTCTCGGTTGGTCTTGGTTTCGGCTTGCAGGAAATTTTCGGTAACTTTGTTTCCGGTCTGATTATTCTGTTTGAACGCCCGGTACGCATCGGCGATACCGTGACCATCGGTACGTTCTCCGGAACGGTCAGCAAGATCCGTATCCGTGCCACCACCATTACTGACTTCGATCGCAAAGAGGTGATCATCCCGAACAAAGCATTCGTGACGGAGCGGTTGATCAACTGGTCGCTCTCCGATACCACCACGCGTCTGGTGATCCGCATTGGCGTGGCCTATGGTTCGGATCTGGACAAAGTGAAGAAGGTGCTGTTGCAGGCGGCGACAGAACACCCGAAAGTGATGCACGATCCGGAACCTGCAGTGTTCTTTACCGCCTTCGGTGCCAGCACGCTGGATCATGAGCTGCGTTTATACGTGCGTGAATTGCGCGATCGTAGCCACACGGTTGATGAACTTAACCGGGCGGTCGATCGTTTGTGCCGTGAAAATGACATTGATATCGCCTTTAACCAGCTCGAAGTTCACCTGCATAACGCGAAAGGTGACACCGTGACCGAGGTTAAACGTGACATCATTAAAGGTGACGATCCGACGCCTTCGGTAGGTTAACAGAAATAATCATCAGGCCTGCGAGCTTCGATTCATTCGTAGGCCTGATAAGTGCAAAGCCATCAGGTTTTCAGTTACAGCTCTTTTTTAGATAAAGAGAGTAGTTTCTTCTCGTAATCCTGCTTCACAATCTCCAGTGCTTTCAGAACTGTTTCAGGCTCCATCTGATTCTCTTCAAGCAGGACAATCAAATCGACGGCCAGTTTGACTTCATCTGGGGCGTTCTCTAATGACATAAATTCTCCGGGGATTAGCGGGTTAAACGCGCCAGCATGTTATCTATTCTTGCCAGTGCATGACGACAGCGTGCCAGTCGTGCTTCGAATGCCTCTACTTCGCGATGCAGTTTTTGCTGTTCTTCAAAGCCTGTAACCTGTGCCAGGCGTTCTTTACGTTCACGCGTCATTTCAACCAGGCGGCGCTCAAACTCCTGGTGTTGAACTCGCTTACGCTGCCAGCGCGCCAGACCAGGAGAGGCGCAGTCCCACTCCCGGAGCGACCAACTGGCGGTTTCACGTGAAATCGCCTCTAACTGTGAGGCAAGGTGTTCCGTAAGCCAGGTAATTTGTGGTAGTTGTTGCTGTTCAACTGCGCGACGTAGAGCAGTGAGATTATCATCAGCTTCATCCAGACAGGCCTGTAGCAACGTGCTGCGGGTGTGAAACAGATGCCTGTCAAAGCGGGCGCTAAGCGTGGCATGGTGTGCCAGTGGGGCACAACGCTGCCGCAAGCGGTTAAGCTGGTTTTCGAGCGTCTGAAGCAGCATGACGGTTTTCACGACAACACTCCGATGAAAATGAGAACTGTTATGATAAAGTAGCGATTCTCTGTGTTAAGTATTCATATTATGCAACGCATTATTCTAATCATCATAGGCTGGATAGCGGTAGTGTTAGGAACGCTGGGCGTTGTATTGCCTCTGTTGCCGACAACGCCGTTTATCTTGCTGGCCGCCTGGTGTTTTGCTCGCTCATCGCCGCGTTTTCACGACTGGTTGCTGTACCGTTCGTGGTTCGGCGGGTATCTGCGCCACTGGCAAAAACACCGCGCGATGCCGCCGGGAGCAAAGCCGCGCGCTATTTTGTTGATCCTGGTAACGTTTAGTTTTTCACTGTGGCTGGTCAATATGATGTGGGTACGCGGCCTGCTGCTGGTTATTCTCGCCTGTTTACTGATTTTTATGTGGCGGATCCCGGTGATTGATGAAAAACAACAAAAGCAGTAAAGCGCAATAAACGCTGTTGCAATTGTCTCTCACAGCCAGTAAATTCGACCGTTTTCGAGCACAGGCGCAGGTGGTCAAAGGTTAAGCAAATATAACCTTGGCTCTTATACAGACACAAAATCATTCAAGATACGTCGAGGATGAAGTGTATTGTGCGCCGTGAAGTAATACTGTATTAATCAGGCACAAACTTATGACCGCGACTGCACAGCAGCTTGAGTTTCTCAAAAATAGCATCAAAAGCATCCACGATTACCCAAAACCGGGCATTCTTTTTCGTGATGTCACCAGTTTACTAGAAGACCCGAAAGCCTACGCCCTCAGTATTGAATTGCTGGTTGAACGCTACAAAAATGCGGGTATCACTAAAGTGGTTGGTACCGAAGCGCGTGGCTTCCTGTTTGGCGCGCCGGTAGCGTTGGGTCTGGGCGTTGGTTTTGTTCCGGTACGTAAACCCCGTAAGCTTCCGCGTGAAGTTATTGCTGAGAGCTATGAGCTGGAATACGGCACCGATCAACTGGAAATCCACGTAGATGCCATCAAACCTGGTGATAAAGTCCTGGTTGTGGACGACCTGCTGGCAACTGGCGGCACGATTGAAGCGACCGTGAAACTGATCCGCCGTCTGGGTGGCGAAGTGACCGATGCTGCATTTATCATTAACCTGTTTGATCTGGGTGGCGAGCAGCGTCTGGAAAAGCAGGGACTGACCTGTTATAGCCTGGTTCCATTCCCGGGCCACTAATTTCGGGCTATCTTATCTCGGCAGATTAATACCGAGACACACAACCTCGCCGTCGCTGCGAGGTTGTGTTAGCATTATCCCCCTGTGAATCCACCCTCCAGCCTTTCAGAGCCTGCCAATGAGTTATCAGGTCTTAGCCCGAAAATGGCGCCCACAAACCTTTGCTGACGTCGTCGGCCAGGAACATGTGCTGACGGCACTGGCGAACGGCTTGTCGTTAGGGCGTATTCATCATGCTTATTTGTTTTCCGGCACCCGTGGCGTCGGGAAAACGTCAATCGCCCGTTTGCTGGCGAAGGGATTAAACTGTGAAACCGGCATCACCGCTACGCCGTGCGGCGTGTGTGATAACTGCCGTGAAATCGAGCAGGGGCGCTTTGTCGATTTGATTGAAATCGACGCCGCCTCACGCACCAAAGTCGAAGACACCCGTGACCTGCTGGATAACGTCCAGTACGCGCCAGCGCGCGGTCGCTTTAAGGTCTATTTGATTGACGAAGTGCACATGCTGTCGCGCCACAGTTTTAACGCCTTGCTGAAAACGCTCGAAGAGCCGCCCGCACACGTTAAGTTCCTGCTGGCGACCACCGATCCGCAGAAGCTGCCGGTGACTATCCTGTCGCGCTGTCTGCAATTCCATCTTAAAGCGTTGGATGTCGAACAGATTCGCCATCAGCTTGAGCATATCCTCAAAGAAGAGCATATCGCCCATGAGCCACGTGCGTTGCAACTGCTGGCTCGCGCCGCGGACGGCAGCCTGCGCGATGCGCTGAGCCTGACCGATCAAGCGATCGCCAGCGGCGATGGTCAGGTCTCGACCGACGCGGTCAGCACCATGCTTGGTACGCTGGACGACGACCAGGCGCTTTCGCTGGTTGAAGCGGTTGTGGCTGCGGACGGCGAACGCGTTATGACGCTGGTGAACGATGCCGCCGCGCGCGGTATTGAATGGGAAGCGCTACTGGTTGAGATGTCGGCTCTGCTGCATCGTATTGCCATGGTTCAGCTTTCACCTGCCGCGCTCGGCAGCGATATGGCCGCCATTGAACAGCGTATGCGCGAACTGGCGCGAATCGTCCCGCCAACCGATGTGCAGCTTTACTACCAGACCCTGTTAATCGGGCGCAAAGAACTGCCGTATGCGCCGGACAGGCGAATGGGCGTTGAAATGACGCTGCTACGTGCGCTGGCTTTTCATCCGCGCATGCCGCTCCCGGAACCTGAAGCCCCGCGACAGTCTTTTGCCCCGGTCGCCCCCACTGCGGTGATGAACCCTACGCAGGTGCCGCAGCAGCCTGCGGCAGCGCAACAGCAACAGAATGTACCGCTCTCCGATGCTACCAGCCAGGTGCTGGCGGCACGCAGCCAACTGCAACGCGCTCAGGGAGCAACCAAACCAAAAAAGAGTGAACCGGCAGCCGCTTCCCGCGCGCGGCCGGTGAATAATGCTGCGCTGGAAAGACTGGCTTCGGTGTCGGAACGTGTTCAGGCGCGTCCAGCGGTCTCTGCGCTGGAAAAAGCGCCAGCGAAGAAAGAAGCGTATCGCTGGAAAGCGACCAATCCTGTTGCAGAAGTCAAAGAGGTCGTCGCTACGCCGAAAGCGCTGAAAAAAGCGCTTGAGCATGAAAAAACGCCAGAACTGGCGGCAAAGCTGGCGGCTGAGGCCATCGAACGCGACCCGTGGGCTGCACAGGTAAGCCAGCTCTCGCTGCCTAAACTGGTGGAGCAGGTGGCGCTTAATGCCTGGAAAGAAGAGAATGGCAACGTGGTTTGCCTGCACCTGCGTTCCACGCAGCGACACCTTAACTCCAGCGGCGCGCAGCAAAAACTGGCCGAAGCATTGAGTTCCTTAACGGGGTCAACGGTTGAATTGACCATCGTTGAAGATGATAATCCAGCGGTGCGCACGCCGCTGGAGTGGCGTCAGGCCATTTATGAAGAGAAACTCGCGCAGGCGCGTGAGTCGATTATTGCGGATAATAACATTCAGACGCTGCGTCGTTTTTTCGATGCGGACCTGGACGAAGAGAGTATTCGCCCCATTTGATCGTCAGCCATTACGGTTTGACGGTCGTCATCCCTTAACGTGATTGAGAGAGAAGCCTATGTTTGGTAAAGGCGGTCTGGGTAACCTGATGAAACAGGCCCAGCAGATGCAAGAAAAAATGCAGCAGATGCAGGAAGAAGTCGCCAAGCTGGAAGTGACCGGCGAATCTGGCGCGGGTCTGGTAAAAGTAACCATCAACGGCGCGCATAACTGCCGTCGTGTGGAGATCGATCCAAGCCTGCTGGAAGACGACAAAGAGATGCTGGAAGACTTGGTTGCTGCGGCATTCAACGACGCCGCGCGCCGTATTGAAGAGACGCAGAAAGAGAAGATGGCCTCTGTTTCCTCCGGAATGCAGCTGCCTCCTGGCTTTAAGATGCCGTTCTGATGCAAACCAGCCCGCTGTTAACTCAGCTTATGGAAGCTCTGCGCTGTCTTCCGGGCGTTGGCCCGAAGTCTGCGCAGCGCATGGCGTTCACGCTGCTTCAGCGCGATCGCAGCGGCGGGATGCGTCTGGCGCAGGCGTTAACGAAGGCGATGTCGGAAATCGGCCACTGTGCCGATTGCCGCACATTCACAGAACAAGACGTCTGCAACATCTGCTCGAACCCGCGTCGCCAGGAAAATGGTCAGATTTGCGTGGTGGAGAGTCCGGCGGACATCTACGCCATTGAGCAAACCGGGCAATTTTCCGGACGTTACTTCGTGCTGATGGGACACCTGTCGCCGCTGGACGGTATTGGTCCTGATGATATCGGGCTGGATCGTCTTGAGCAGCGGCTGGCATCTGAGCAAATCAGCGAACTGATCCTGGCGACCAATCCCACGGTCGAAGGAGAGGCGACCGCCAACTATATTGCTGAGCTTTGCATGCAATATGACGTTGAAGCCAGCCGTATCGCCCATGGCGTTCCGGTTGGTGGCGAGCTGGAAATGGTCGATGGCACCACGCTGTCGCACTCTCTGGCAGGACGACACAAGATTAAATTCTGAACAAACGGAGGTCGCGACGGCGGCTTCCGCTTGAAATCCTTCCCGCTTGTCCCCATTTCACCCTCAACCTGTTTTTACCATTGAAAATGGCATTGTTGAGGTAGACCTACATGAAAGGACAAGAAACTCGTGGTTTTCAGTCAGAAGTAAAACAGCTTCTGCACCTGATGATCCATTCTCTGTATTCCAATAAAGAAATCTTCCTGCGTGAGCTTATCTCTAACGCCTCGGATGCGGCAGACAAGCTGCGTTTTCGCGCACTGTCTAACCCGGACCTGTATGAAGGTGACGGTGAGCTGCGTGTGCGTGTTTCCTTCGATAAAGATAAGCGTACGTTGACCATTGCCGATAACGGCGTGGGGATGAACCGTGATGACGTTATCGATCATCTGGGGACCATTGCGAAATCCGGTACTAAATCTTTCCTTGAATCCATGGGATCCGATCAGGCAAAAGACAGCCAGTTGATCGGCCAGTTCGGGGTTGGCTTCTACTCTGCGTTCATCGTGGCGGATAAAGTCACCGTGCGTACCCGCGCAGCGGGCGATAAACCGGAAAATGGTGTGTTCTGGGAATCTGCGGGTGAAGGTGAGTACACCGTTGCCGACATCACCAAAGACGATCGCGGCACCGAAATCACGCTGCATCTGCGCGAAGGCGAAGACGAGTTCCTTGATGACTGGCGCGTACGTTCCATCATCAGCAAATATTCCGACCATATCGCGCTGCCAGTAGAGATCGAAAAATCCGAAGAGAAAGACGGCGAGACCGTAGTTTCCTGGGAAAAGATCAACAAGGCGCAGGCGCTGTGGACCCGTAACAAGTCGGAAATCAAAGACGACGAGTACAACGAATTCTACAAACATATCGCGCACGACTTCACTGATCCGCTGACCTGGAGTCATAACCGTGTGGAAGGTAAGCAGGAGTACACCAGCCTGCTGTACATCCCGTCTCAGGCTCCGTGGGATATGTGGAACCGCGATCACAAGCATGGTCTGAAACTGTACGTTCAGCGCGTGTTCATTATGGACGACGCCGAGCAGTTTATGCCGAATTACCTGCGCTTTGTGCGTGGCCTGATAGATTCTAACGATCTGCCGCTGAACGTTTCTCGTGAGATCCTGCAGGACAGCACCGTCACCCGTAACCTGCGTAGCGCGCTGACCAAACGCGTACTGCAGATGCTGGAAAAACTGGCGAAAGACGACGCAGAAAAATACCAGACCTTCTGGAAACAGTTCGGCCTGGTGCTGAAAGAAGGCCCGGCGGAAGACAACGCTAACCAGGAAACGATCGCTAAGCTGATGCGCTTCGCGTCCACGCACACTGACTCCTCCGCACAAACCGTGTCGCTGGAAGACTACGTGTCGCGTATGAAAGAAGGGCAGGAGAAAATCTACTACATCACCGCAGACAGCTATGCGGCGGCGAAGAGCAGCCCGCACCTGGAACTGTTGCGTAAGAAAGGCATCGAAGTGCTGCTGCTTTCTGACCGTATCGATGAGTGGATGATGAACTACCTGACCGAGTTCGACGGTAAGGCATTCCAGTCCGTAGCCAAAGCTGACGAGTCCATCGACAAGCTGGCGGATGACGTTGACGAATCGGCAAAAGAAGCGGAAAAAGCGCTGACGCCGTTCGTTGAGCGCGTGAAAACCCTGCTGGGCGATCGCGTAAAAGAAGTGCGTCTGACTCACCGTCTGACCGACACGCCGGCCATCGTTACCACCGATGCGGACGAAATGAGCACCCAGATGGCGAAACTGTTCGCTGCTGCTGGCCAGGCCGTACCGGAAGTGAAATATATCTTTGAACTCAACCCGGATCACGTGCTGGTCAAACGCACGGCGGATACCCAGGACGAAGCACAGTTCAAAGAGTGGGTTGAACTGCTGCTGGATCAGGCGCTGTTTGCTGAACGCGGCACGCTGGAAGATCCGAACCAGTTCATTCGTCGTATGAACCAGTTGCTGGTGTCCTGATAGCCGTAAGGTAATGCCGGATGATGGTAACGCGTGTCCGGCTTACACCATCTCGTCGATCCCTGGCCGGATACGGTGTTTACACCGCGATCCGGCATTTTCTCTCCTCATTTTTAATTTTCCCACCGTTAACCGTTTCAGCGTCGGGCGTCTTCCTTGAGCCAATTGCGTGATGGTGGTATCGTTTAGCGCTTTTTAAAAAATATCGACAACCTTTAAGGGGATTTTCGTAATGCGTATCATTCTGCTTGGCGCTCCGGGCGCGGGTAAAGGAACTCAGGCTCAGTTCATCATGGAGAAGTATGGTATTCCGCAAATCTCCACCGGTGATATGCTGCGTGCTGCCGTGAAATCTGGCTCCGAGCTGGGCAAACAAGCGAAAGACATCATGGACGCCGGTAAGCTGGTGACTGATGAGCTGGTGATCGCGCTGGTAAAAGAGCGTATTGCTCAGGAAGACTGCCGTAATGGTTTCCTGCTTGATGGCTTCCCGCGTACTATTCCGCAGGCTGATGCCATGAAAGAAGCAGGCATCAACGTGGACTACGTTCTTGAATTCGACGTTCCGGATGAGCTGATCGTTGACCGTATCGTGGGTCGTCGCGTACACGCTGCTTCTGGCCGCGTTTACCACATCAAATTCAACCCGCCTAAGGTTGAAGGAAAAGACGACGTGACCGGCGAAGAGCTGACCACCCGTAAAGACGATCAGGAAGAGACCGTACGTAAGCGCCTGGTGGAATACCATCAGATGACCGCTCCGCTGATCGGCTACTACTCTAAAGAAGCGCAGGCGGGTAACACCAAATACGCGAAAGTTGACGGCACCCAGGCTGTGGCTGACGTTCGCGCAGCGCTGGAAAAAATCCTCGGTTAAGTTTTAGCGCAGTCAATGCCGGGTGGCGGTGTCAACACCTTATCCGGCCTACGATTTTATGTAGGCCTGATAAGCGCAGCGCCATCAGGCAAATTCTCGTCTTACCTTTCACAGCAATTAGTTCTTCTTTATCGCTTTTCCGCTACAATTATCAACAATTTGAATCGATAAGAGGCGGTAATGCGTCAGACGAAAACCGGTATCCTGCTGGCAAACCTCGGCACTCCCGATGCCCCAACCCCCGAAGCCGTTAAGCGCTACCTGCGCCAGTTTTTAAGCGATCAACGCGTAGTCGATACGTCACCTGCGCTGTGGTGGCCGCTGCTGCGTGGTGTGATTTTGCCGCTGCGTGCGCCACGTGTGGCAAAGCTGTACCAGTCAATCTGGATGGAAGACGGTTCCCCGCTGATGGTCTACAGCAAGGCGCAACAGCAGGCGCTGGCACAACGTCTGCCAAATACGCCTGTCGCGCTGGGGATGAGCTACGGTTCACCGTCGCTTGAAAGCGCGGTCGATGAACTGCTGGCAAGCGGAGTTGAACACATGGTGGTGTTACCGCTGTACCCGCAATATTCCTGTTCTACCGTGGCGGCAGTCTGGGATGAACTGGCGCGAATCTTAGCGCGTAAACGCAGTATTCCTGGCATCTCATTTATTCGTGATTACGCCGATGACAGCAGCTACATTGATGCGCTGGCCAAGAGCGCCCGTGATTCATTTGCTCAACATGGTGAACCCGATTTGCTGCTGCTTTCCTATCACGGCATTCCGCAGCGCTACGCCGATGAAGGCGATGACTACCCGCAGCGCTGTCGTGATACGACTCGTGAGCTGGTTTCTGCGCTTGGCTTGCCGCCGGAAAAAGTGATGATGACCTTCCAGTCTCGTTTTGGCCGTGAACCGTGGTTGACGCCATATACCGATGAAACGTTAAAAATGCTGGCGGAGAAAGGGACCCGACATATCCAGGTCATGTGTCCGGGCTTCGCGGCTGATTGTCTCGAAACGCTGGAAGAGATAGCGGTGCAAAACCGGGAGATTTTCCTCGAGGCAGGCGGTAAGCAATATGAGTATATTCCGGCGCTGAATGCCACACCGGAACATATCGAAATGATGGTTAAACTGACCGCAGCCTACCGTTAAAGCTGCGCTCTGAAGTAACGCGCGCCCTCCCGCAACGCATCGTCGGCGGTTTTCATCATCCGCGAATAGTGCAGGAAGGCGTGCAACGTGCCGGGGTACATTTTGTACTGGCAGGGCTGCTGATGCGCCTGTAGCGTCTGGAACAATAAGCGGCTGTCGTCAATCAGCGGATCAAACTCCGCACCGGCGATAAAACACGGCGGCACGTCGCGCGTCAGGTCGTTATTAAACAGGCAATAGTACGGTGATTCACGATCGTCGGCGCTACGCAGGTACGCGTTTTCGTACATCTGCAGATCCTCGCGAGTTAAACCATCCCAGGCTCCGCCCATTAGCCGTCGGCTCAGTGAATCCTGCAGGCCGTAAAGCCCATACCACAACAGCACGCCAGCCACCTTGCCGCAGGCAATGTGTTTATCCCGCAACCACAACGCGCTGGCAAGCGCCAGCATGGCCCCGGCGGAATCGCCCGCAAAACCAATATGATTCACATTAAGGGAATAATCGCCAGCGTGCTGATAAAAGTACTGACAGACGGCGACAATCTCTTCGATGGCTTGCGGGTAGCGGGCCTCTGGCGAAAGCGAATAGTCGATGCCAATTATCGTGCACTGCGTATAGCGCGCCAGTAAACGCATAATGCGATCGTGGGTATCCAGATTACCGAGAATAAAACCGCCGCCGTGCAGGTAATATAGCGTCGCCTGGCTATGGGGCAGCGGAGCGTAAATTCGTGTGGCAACGGGGCCGCATGCGGTGGAAATAACGCATTCTCGGGTATTCATCTGTGGGGCATCAGCATTCCACAACTGCCGTTCATGAATGTAGTGTTTACGCTGGGCCACGAAGTCATCGGCAGCGGGCCACGGCGGCAAATCTTCGCGATGAAAATTCACTACACTTTTCATTTCATCCGAAATGTTGTCGAGTACGGGGATCTTGTTTTCCGGCTTCATAAAGCGCTCCTTGTGAAGGTGAGTTATTGTAGAAATTCATCCCGGATAAACTGCGATCTCACCGTCCGATATTGAAACTCAGCGCCGCATCGCATGCGCAGCGGGGAATGTGCTACCATGCATCGCTCAGCTAACCACCCGTAAAATCGACCATGAAATTTCCCGGTAAACGTAAATCCAAACACTATTTCCCCGTCAGCGCGCGCGATCCGTTGCTGCAACAAATTCAGCCAGAAAATGAAACCAGCGCAGCCTGGGTGGTGGGTATTGACCAGACGCTGGTGGATATTGAAGCCAAAGTTGATGATAACTTTGTAAAACGTTATGGATTAAGCGCCGGGTACTCTCTGGTGATTGCAGATGATGTCGCTGAAGCGCTCTACCAGGAACTGGTACGTGAAAATTTGATCACCCATCAGTTTGCGGGCGGTACTATCGGTAATACGATGCACAACTACTCCGTGCTGGCGGATGACCGCTCGGTGCTGCTGGGTGTGATGTGCAGCAATATCGAGATTGGCAGCTATGCGTACCGCTATTTATGCAATACCTCCAGTCGTACAGATCTGAACTACCTGCAGGGCGTAGATGGACCGATTGGTCGCTGCTTTACGCTGATTGGCGAGTCCGGTGAGCGTACCTTTGCAATCAGCCCAGGGCATATGAACAAGCTACGGGCGGATAGCATCCCTGAATCGGTGATTGCCGGAGCGTCCGCGCTGGTGCTAACGTCCTATCTGGTGCGCTGCGAGCCGGGCGAGCCAATGCCGGAAGCGACCATGAAGGCGATCGAATTTGCTAAAAAACACAATGTACCGGTGGTACTGACGCTGGGCACCAAATTTGTCATTGCCGATAATCCGCAGTGGTGGCAGGCATTCCTGAAAGAGCATGTCTCAATTCTGGCGATGAATGAAGAAGAGGCCGAAGCGCTGACCGGCGAAAACGATCCGCTGCTGGCGTCCGACAAGGCGCTGGATTGGGTGGATCTGGTGCTGTGCACAGCGGGACCGGCGGGTCTTTATATGGCGGGCTTTACGGAAGAAGAAGTCAAACGTAAAACCCAGCATCCGCTGCTGCCTGGGGCCATTGCCGAATTCAACCAGTACGAGTTTAGCCGCGCCATGCGCCATAAAGATTGTACCAATCCGCTGCGTGTGTATTCGCACATCGCACCGTATATGGGCGGTCCAGAGAAGATCATGAATACCAACGGCGCTGGCGACGGCGCGCTGGCGGCATTGCTGCATGATATTACCGCTAACAGCTATCACCGCAGCAACGTGCCTAACTCCAGCAAGCACAAGTTCACCTGGCTGACCTATTCGTCGTTAGCCCAGGTGTGTAAATATGCGAATCGCGTGAGTTATCAGGTGCTGAACCAGCATTCCCCGCGCCTGACGCGCGGTTTGCCGGAACGCGAAGATAGCCTCGAAGAGTCGTACTGGGATCGTTAAATCATGCACATGCCGGATAAGCGATAGCGTCATCCGGCAACGACATCAGCCTGTAACGACCACCTCACCAGCAGGCGGCGTTTCAATCAGTTCCAGCATGGTACGGGCGATTTCACGCTCACCCATGACGACCTGATTGGCACCGCGTTCGGTAATGTATTCCACCTCGTCGTCATAATGCGCGCGCGCGATAATTTCAATTGACGGGCACTTCTCGCGTGCTGAAGCGACAATTTCACCCGCTTCATAGCCATTGGGAATGGTCAGCAGCAGCCAGCGTGCGCAATCCAGATGCGCCAGATTCATAATTTCTTCGTTGGCGGCATTTCCCAGCACCGCGCGGATCCCGCGCTCGCGCAGTTCATCCACTCGGGTGCGTGAGGTTTCGATAACTACCAGCGGGATCCCCGCAGCCATCAATTTCTCGCCCAGCAGGCTACCGACGCGCCCAAAGCCAACCAGCAGGGCGTGATTGCAGATATCCACCGGAATTTGCTTCTCTTCTTCAATAGCCTCTTCCAGCGTCTGTTCTTCCAGCGTTTCTGTTTTGGCGAGATATTTTTCTAACACCGCGAACAGCACCGGGTTAAGCATGATGGACAGGATCGCCCCCGCCAGCACCAGATTCTGTCCGGCCTGCGGCAGCAGGTTTAACGCCATGCCCAGACCCGCCAGGATAAAGGCAAATTCACCAATCTGCGCCAGGCTGGTGGCAATGGTGAGCGCTGTGCGTTGGGAGTGACCAAACAGGCGCACCAGGAAATAGGCGGCAAGGGATTTACCAAAGATGATAATCGCCAGCGTGCCCAGCACCGCCAGCGGCTGCTGAATCAGAATCATGGGATCAAAGAGCATCCCGACGGAAACAAAGAACAGTACGGCGAACGCATCGCGCAGCGGCAGGGTGTCATGCGCCGCACGGTGACTCAGTTCAGATTCGTTCAGCACCATGCCGGCGAAGAATGCCCCCAGTGCAAAGGAGACATCGAACAGCTCCACTGCGCCAAATGCGATACCTAATGCGAGGGCGAGGACTGACAGGGTAAACAGTTCGCGTGAGCCGGTTGCGGCGCTACGGGCCATAATCCACGGCACCAGGCGACGACCAACCAGCATCATAATTGCGATAAACGCCACCACCTTACCGATGGTAATGCCCATATCTACGGCCAGCGAGGCAAAGCCGACATCTTCTTTTTCCAGCATTCCAGCGACGGCTGGCAGGAGAACCAGCGTCAGTACCATCATCAGGTCTTCGACAATCAGCCAGCCAATGGCGATTTGCCCGCGCTGACTGTCAATGAGCTGCCTTTCTTCAAGCGCACGCAATAGCACCACGGTACTGGCGGTTGAAAGACACAGACCAAACACGATCCCTACCATCAGCGACCAGCCCATCACCGCTGAAAGCGCCATGCCCAGCAGCGTTGCCACCGCTATCTGGGCAATCGCGCCGGGAATGGCGATAGACTTTACCGCCATCAAATCCTTCAGCGAAAAGTGCAGCCCCACGCCGAACATCAGCAGGATTACGCCAAGCTCGGCCAGTTCAGGCGCTAGCTTGGTATCAGCAACAAAACCAGGTGTAAATGGACCGGCCAGAACGCCCGCTAACAGATATCCCACCAGAGGAGAAATACGTAGTTTATTGGCAATCATGCCTAATATAAAAGCGAGCACAAGGCCGCCGACAATGGTGGTGATAAGCGGGGTGGCGTGATGCATTCCGTCTCCTTTGGTTGCTGTGATAATCCTGAAAACTCAAACGACGAGTAATAGTTTATGACAATTTTGATGTTTTTGTTTGTGAATAATTATTGAATTTTGATGAAAACAGGATTTTAGACGTAAAAAAGCACGGATCGGAAAAGTACAGCGGTATGTGAGAGGCAAAGGCTGATGGCTACTGTAAGTCTGACGGCCAAAATTTACTTTTGGCCGTCAGGAAATCACGCTTTATGTCGGTTATCAGGTAAGAATATGGTCAGTATCCCCAGTAGTGGCAGGAAAGCACATATTTTGTAGACCAAATCGATGCTGGTATGGTCGGCAATCAGCCCTAACACCGCGGCTCCCAAGCCGCCCATGCCGAAGGCAAAACCGAAAAATAGCCCAGAAACCATGCCGATACGGCCAGGAAGCAGCTCCTGTGCGTAGACCAGAATGGCAGAAAACGCCGATGCGAGGATAAAACCAATGATCACGGTTAAAATCCCGGTCCATTCCAGCGTTGCGTAGGGTAAAAAGAGGGTAAAGGGTGCTACACCGAGGATAGAGCCCCAAATAACATATTTTCTGCCAATTTTATCGCCCAATGGTCCACCAATCACCGTCCCAGCTGCGACGGCAAACAGGAAGGCAAACAGGTGAAACTGGGCATTTTGTACCGATAATCCGAATTTTTGCATCAGATAAAAGGTGTAATAGCTGCTGATGCTCGCCATATAGAAGTATTTGGAGAAAATCAGCACCAACAGGATGCTTACCGCCAACACCACTTTATTCCGTGGTAACGGATTCACGATGGCGACTTTCGGTTTTCCTTTACTCATCCGGTGCTGCGCGGCATACCAACGGCTGATTTGCGCCAGAACGACAATCGCTAATAACGCAGCCAGCACAAACCAGGCCACATTACCCTTACCATATGGCGCGATGATGACAGCCGCCAGTAATGGTCCCAGAGAGCTACCGAAGTTGCCGCCAACCTGGAAAATTGACTGGGCAAGACCGTGACGACCGCCGGAGGCCATTCGCGCCACGCGGGATGATTCCGGGTGAAATACCGAAGAGCCGGTACCAACCAGCGCTGCGGCGAGCAGGACCATATGGAAACTGCCGGCCATGGCCAGCAAAACAAGCCCACTCAGCGTGAAGCACATCCCAATGGGCAGCGACCACGGCATTGGGTATTTATCCGTCCAGTAACCTACAACCGGTTGCAGCAGTGAGGAAGCAAGCTGGAAGGTCAGGGTAATCATCCCTATCTGCATAAACGTCAGCGAGAACTCTGACTGCAATAGCGGATAAATCGCCAGGATCAGCGACTGGATCATATCGTTTAGCAGATGGGAGAGGCTGATTGCCCCTAAAATGCCAAATGAGGTGCGTGCTTTAGCAACCGACGCTGACGCGCCAGCCACTGGCTGGGTTGGTTCACTTATTGCCATAGAAAGTCACTTCTGTTTGGGTTGCGATTATGAGGGTAATCTAATTTGTTATTATTACCTGACTAACATACCTGCGGAAGGTGTTTGAAGGAAGTCTCATTTCTGAAAACATTTTCGGCTATTATTTTCAGTAGCTGTAATTTTATGCCCGAACTAATTCGACTTACAGGTAGGCGGCAAACGCGAGAGTCCCAGGAGCTTACTGCATAAGCGACAGGGGGAAGTGAGCGCAGCCAACGCACATGTAATTTGAAGGATAACGGGTATGTCGGTTGATATTGAGTCAGGGAGTGAAATATGAAGTTTTTAAAACGGGGCGTGGCGCTGGCGTTATTAGCCGCATTTGCGCTGGCAGGTCAACCTGCACAGGCGTACGAAAAAGATAAAACCTACAAAATTACCATTCTGCATACCAACGATCATCACGGTCACTTCTGGCGCAGCGAATACGGTGAATACGGGCTGGCGGCACAAAAAACGCTGGTGGACGGTATTCGTAAAGAGGTGGCTGAGGAAGGGGGCAGTGTACTGCTACTTTCCGGTGGCGACATTAATACCGGCGTACCGGAGTCTGATCTGCAGGATGCGGAACCTGATTTTCGCGGAATGAACCTGATTGGCTATGATGCGATGGCGGTCGGAAACCACGAGTTTGATAATCCGCTTAGCGTATTGCGCCAGCAGGAAAAATGGTCCAAATTCCCGTTTCTCTCGGCCAATATCTATCAGAAAAGCACCGGCGAGCGTTTGTTTAAGCCGTGGGCCATCTTTAAGCGCCAGGATTTAAAAATTGCCGTACTCGGTTTAACCACTGACGATACGGCGAAAATTGGCAACCCAGAGTTCTTTACCGATATTGAGTTCCGTAAACCTGCTGATGAAGCCAAACTGGTTATCCAGGAACTGAACATGGGGGAAAAGCCGGACATCATTATTGCGACCACCCATATGGGACATTATGACAATGGCAATCACGGCTCGAACGCGCCTGGCGACGTAGAAATGGCGCGCAGCCTGCCGGCGGGATCGCTGGCAATGATTGTGGGTGGTCACTCGCAGGATCCGGTATGTATGGCCGCGGAAAACAAGAAGCAGGTTGATTACGTACCGGGTACGCCGTGTGCGCCAGACAAGCAAAACGGGATCTGGATTGTGCAGGCGCATGAGTGGGGGAAATACGTGGGGCGGGCGGACTTTGAGTTCCGCAATGGCGAAATGAAAATGGTTAACTACCAGCTCATCCCCGTCAACCTTAAGAAAAAAGTGACCTGGGACAACGGTAAAAGTGAGCGCGTACTCTACACCCCGGAAATTGCAGAAAATCAGCAAATGCTTTCTCTGCTGACGCCGTTCCAGAATAAAGGTAAAGCGCAGCTCGACGTGAAAATTGGTAGCGTCAATGCGCGCCTCGAAGGCGACCGTAGCAAAGTCCGTTTCGTGCAGACCAACATGGGGCATTTACTGCTGGCTGCGCAAATGGCGCGAACCAGCGCTGATTTTGGCGTGATGAGCGGCGGCGGTATCCGTGACTCCATCGAAGGCGGTGATATCACCTATAAGAGCGTGCTGAAAGTGCAGCCGTTCGGTAACATCGTGGTGTACGCCGACATGAGCGGGAAAGAGGTGATTGACTATCTGACCGCCGTGGCGCAAATGAAGCCGGATTCCGGGGCCTATCCGCAGTTTGCCAATGTCAGCTTCGTGGCGAAAGACGGCAAGCTTAACGATTTGAAAATTAAAGGCGAACCCGTTGATCCAGCCAAAACCTATCGCATGGCAACGCTGAGCTTCAATGCCACCGGCGGCGATGGCTATCCGCGAATTGATAACAAGCCTGGCTATGTGAATACCGGGTTTATTGATGCGGAGGTGCTGAAAGAGTACGTGCAGAAGAACTCACCGCTCGATGCCGGTGCGTATGAGCCGAAGGGCGAGGTAAGCTGGCAGTAACAGGGCAATTTGGGGCATCATTTTATCCGCTCCTCCGGGCCGCCCTTCATGGCGGCCCAATAATCCTACTTATTACCTCTATGCTCCGGTTCCTGCGCACTGGCCGAGTCCAAACTGTCTTCACCAATCACACCCTGTAATCGCAGTAGGCTCAATCGCCGTATCACCGGGCAAAAGACAATTAATCACGGCGTGCGATATCGGCGAATTTCGCATCCAGAATTTTCGCCAAATCGCCCGCTGCCAGTTCAATATCCAGCCCGCGTTTGCCGCCGGACACATAAATGGTGTCAAACGTCTGGGCGGGAGCGTCGATGAGCGTTGGCAATCTTTTTTTCTGCCCCAGCGGGCTGATGCCGCCTACCAGATACCCGGTGGTTCGCTGCGCGATCATCGGATCGGCCATATCGACCTTTTTGGCTCCCAACGCCCTGGCGACTTTTTTGAGATCCAGTTGACCGGCTACCGGCGTAACGGCAACCGCCAGGTGCTTCATATCGCCATTCACGGCAACCAGTAGCGTTTTGTAGACCTGGTCCGCATTCAGACCTAACTTGCGTACCACTTCGTCACCAAAGTTCGTCTCGGACGGATCGTGATCGTAGGTGTGGATCTGGAAAGAAATTTTGTTTTTTTCGAGTAATTTAACGGCGGGTGTCATAGCAATTTTCCTGGCCCAGACAAAATACGACACAAGCATACGCCTGATGTCTGTCTAAAAAATAGTACCATCTTGCGCAATAGTGTTGGCAGGATGATGACTTTGAGCGACAATCGAACTACACCGATGCTTTAAGCGTCGGGATCATAATAATGATGAAATTCCTCTTTGACGGGCCAATAGCAATATTGGCCATTTTTTTACCGTAACATCTCCGGCAAATTTCCTTCTCCATACAAATGCAGCGCGCCAACGGCCACGACATAGTGCCCGGCAGGCATCGCCCTGAGTCGATCGCGCCAGGCCACATTACGCTGATGCATCAAAACGTCATACAGCGACTGGCTAAAAGTATTGGGTAGAGTGAGTTCGCTATTGCGTGGCGGCGTTTTAAGCCACCAGCCCATCATCTGTTGTAGCAGTCTGGCATTGGTATGCCAGTGCGTCAGGGTATCGTCCAGTAGAGCCAGTCCGTTATCGGGTAACTGACACAACAGCTCGATTTGGCTGGATGCGCCTTCCAGCTCGATTATGGGTTTATGCACCTGTTTTGCCGCATTCAGAAGTTGGTAATCAATGCCGTATTCTGCCCGCAACCCCAACTGCTGCGCCTGCGTTGCCTGCAAGACCATGGCGATTTGCCACAGCGGCTGGGTAGACAGCAGGGAAGGGGAAATACCCAGCTCGTCGGTGACTTTGTGCAGATTATCTAGCAGCTCTGGGCTGATGCGCTCTTCCAGTGCGGCAAAGGTCGGAAGGTTGGCAAACGGCGCGTCGTCGCCGGAAACATCGGCTTCGACAATGAGCGCATCGGCACGCTGGAGCTTTTTGAGTAATTTGGCAGGCAGAGGCGCCATATCGCGGCTGCCCATGTGAATACTGCCAATCAGATGAAAATGGCGGTTTCCGGGCAAGGAGATGTCGATGGCAGGCCAGGTATAGTGGTTGCCGCGTAGCGCGGTGAAAAATGATTTTACCCGGTACAACAGATCCATACGGCCTCCCTAAGTAGACTTCCATGCTAGCGCGTGGTCCTGGAAGGTGCAAATACACTTCATCATTCCCTCCGCCTCTTTATTGGCAGCGAGCAAAAACCCCAGTCACATAGTTGGCTATGCTCCTGGGGTTTTTATACTTGCAGCTTTGAGGCAACGCGAATGATTTGGGGCTCCGTTCAGAGCGACATCCGGTAAAGGCTTACTCTTTAGGTTTGAAGCGCAGCAGTCGGTTAGCGTTGCTCACCACGGTAATGGAGGAGAGCGCCATCGCCGCCCCGGCAACGACCGGGTTGAGCAGTGTTCCGGTGAACGGCCACAAAATCCCGGCGGCAACGGGGATACCGATGCTGTTATAGATAAACGCGCCGAGCAGGTTCTGCTTCATATTGCGCAGCGTTGCCCGGGAGATAGACAGCGCATCTGCAACGCCCATCAGGCTATGGCGCATCAGCGTAATCGCGGCGGTTTCAATCGCCACATCGCTGCCGCCACCCATGGCAATCCCTACGTCAGCCTGAGCCAGCGCAGGCGCATCGTTGATACCGTCACCGACCATGGCAACCTGACGTCCCTGGCTCTGCAGACGTTTAATTGCCTCGGCTTTACCGTCAGGCAGAACGCCAGCAATCACCTCATCAATACCCGCCTCTTTGGCAATGGCGTTGGCGGTCGTTGGGTTGTCGCCGGTGAGCATCACCAGACGATACCCGGCGCGGTGCAGACGCTGGAGTGCCGCCACGCTGTCGCTACGCAGAGGATCACGTACCGCTAACAGCGCTGCTGCTTTACCGTCAATCGCTAACAGTACCGGGGTTGAGCCTTGGGAAGCCTGAGCGGTGATTTCAGCCTCCATTTCAGTGGTATCTACCTGCTGTTCATTGAGCAGCGCCTGGTTTCCCAGCAGCAGCGTGTGACCTTCCGTTTCGCCACTGACGCCTAAACCGCGCAGCGTACGGAAACCGTTGACCTGCGGCAGCGTGACATCACCTGCTTTGTCCAGAATCGCCCTGGCTAACGGGTGGCTGGAACCCTGTTCAAGGGCCGCTGCCAGACGAATTGCCAGCGCTTCGTCGGTATTGCCAAACGTTTTGATGGCAACAACCTGTGGTTTGCCTTCAGTTAGTGTCCCGGTTTTATCAAACACGATGGTATCGAGCGTGCTGGCGCGCTGCAGCGCATCGGCATCACGTACCAGCACCCCAAATTCAGCGGCACGCCCGACGCCGGAAATAATCGACATCGGCGTTGCCAGACCCAGCGCACAAGGGCAGGCAATAATCAGGACGGTGGTGGCGATTACCAGCGTATAGACAATCTGCGGCGCTGGTCCAAAGAAATACCAGATAGCCGCACTGACCAGCGCAATGGCGACCACGACCGGAACGAACACCGACGAGATGCGGTCGGCCAGTTTGCCAATTTCCGGTTTGCTGCTTTGCGCCTGGCGCACCATACGAATAATGCGCGACAGCGTGGTGTGACTGCCAACAGCGCTGGCGCGGAACAGCACGCTACCGTCCTGTACGACCGTACCGGCGTGGACGCTATCGCCTGCGCCTTTTTGCTGTGGAATCGGCTCCCCGGTCAGCATTGCCTCATCCAGCCAGGCTTCACCCTGAGTGATTTCGCCATCAACCGGAACGCGGTCGCCGGTGGTCAGGCGCAGTAACATTCCAGCCTGCACCTCTGCCAGCGGCACGTTCTTTTCACCTTCGTCAGTGACGACCCGCGCGGTCGGCGGTGTCAGATCGAGCAGTTTTTCCAGTGCTTTAGACGAGCGTTGGCGAGCCCGCGCTTCCAGCATGTGTCCGAGGTTAATCAGACCGATAATCATGGCACTGGCTTCATAATAGAGGTGTCGCGCTTCCATCGGGAACCATTGCGGCCAGAGGTTGACGCTCATGGAATAGAGCCATGCCACCCCCGTACCCAGCGCCACCAGCGTATCCATGGTCGCGGTGCCGTTCATCAGGCTTTTCCACGCATTGCGGTAAAAGTGACCGCCCGCGAAAACCATCACGGCAAGCGTTGCCAGACCAATCATCAGCCACAGGCTGCGGTTGTCGTCGCTCACCATCATGTTGTCGCCAATCATGCCCCATACCATGACCGGGATACCCAGGAGCAGCGCGACGGCTGCCTGCCAGCGAAAACGTTTCATGGTTGCCACGGCGGTTTCTTGCTGACGCTCGCGACGCTTAGCATCATCTTCAATCGCTTCTGCGCCGTAGCCCGCTTTTTCAACCGCCTGTACTAAATCTGCGGCGGAGGCACTGCCCATTACCAGCGCAGTGCGTTCCGCCAGGTTTACCCGTGCCTGCGTGACGCCCGGTACACTTTGCAATGCATTTTGTACGCGGGTCACACAACTGGCGCAGCTCATGCCGTTTAACAGCAACTGTTGGCTGTCATCATCAGCCGTAGCTGCCGGAAGCTCGGAAGGGACCGCTGCCAGTGCTTCCGACGGGATTGATGACTCCGTCAGCGGTTTAGCCTTTGGGTGGCTTAACTCCGCGCCGTAACCGGCTTGTTTAATGGTTTCAATCAGCGCTTCTGCGCTGGCGCTCCCGGTAACATGCGCTTCTGTCACGGTGACATCCGCTTGCTCAACGTCCGGACGTTGTTCCAGACTTTCTTTAACGCGTTTTACGCAGTGACCACAGGACAGACCGTCCAGGGTTAGATCGATTGTTTGAGACATAACCAACTCCTTTTTTGCAGGATTAACTGACTGTGATAAAGGTTAAACCTTCCAGCAAGGGGAAGGTCAAGGGCGTTTTTAGAAAAGGTGAAAAAAGGGTGTAAAGGGAGAAAAACGGGAACGCCACGTCAGGGGTTCCCGGTCTGTTATTGATTGAGGACGATAATCGGCGTTCGATGCTCCGGTTCATTTATGACCGTGAGATCGGCACCGTACAGCGCGTTCAGCGACCGTTGCTTCAGGACATCCTGCGGATATCCGTTATCAACTATCCTGCCGCGCTCCATCAATACCACGCGGTCAGCATAGCGCGCCGCGAGGTTGAGATCGTGCAGGACGCAGCAGACGTTAAACTGCCGTTCACGCACCAGACGACGTAGCAGACGAAAAAGGTGCTGCTGGTGGTGAATATCCAGCGCGGAGGTGGGTTCATCAAGAAACAACCATTTCGGCCCAGGCTCGGGCTCCCAAAGCTGAACCAGCAGGCGCGCCAGTTGTACCCGCTGTTGTTCTCCTCCCGACAGATGCCGGTAATCGCGTGCGGCCAGCGTCTGGCAATCACACAATGCCATGATGTACTCCGTTTCATCGCCCGTGTTGCGCGTACGATACGGATGTCTGCCCATGCGAATGACCTCCTGAACACTAAACGGGAAGGCCATATGACTATTCTGGCGCATCACGGCACGGGTTTTTGCCAGTTCGGTGATTGACCACTTGTCCAGCGGCTTGCCAAACATGCTACAACGCCCACTGTGGGGCTGCAGATATCCCGTAAGCTGGCGTAGCAGCGTCGATTTCCCGGCTCCGTTCGGGCCAAGAATCGCGATGATCTCTCCATCAGGTAGCGTCAGGGAAACGTCGTCGGTCAGTCGTCTTCCCTGAATGTGGTAGACCAGATTTTCAGCGACGATCATGACACCCTCCGGCTACGCAGTATTAACCACAGGAAATACGGTCCACCGATCAGGCTGGTTAACAGGCCAACGGGCATTTCGGCTGGCTGAACAAGTGTGCGGGCCAACGTGTCGGCAATCAGGAGTAAACAGGCACCGGCCAGCGTAGAGCAGGGAATCAACCAGCGATGATCGGCGCCGGTCGTCATTCTGATCAGATGTGGGATCACCAGGCCAATAAAACCAATTACGCCGCTGACGGAAACCGCAGCGCCAACCAGGAGCGAACTGAGCAACAGTAACTGCTGACGCTTACGTTTGACGTTTACGCCGAGGTAATGCGCCTCTTCATCACCCAACTGCAGTAAATTAAGCGTTCCCGCCATGCAGATGGTTACAACAATGGCTGGAAGAACAAACGTGCTGGCAACCAACAGCGTTGGCCACTGGGCCTGGCCGAGATTACCCATCATCCACAATGTAAGTTGACGTAGCTGCTGCTCGTCGCCCACATAGCTCAGTACGCCAATAGCCGAACCGCACAGGGCATTGATAGCGATACCGGCTAACAGCAGTTGCATCATTCCACCGTGGTTATGACGCTGGCTTATCAGGAAAATAATCGTGCAGACCACCATGCTGCCTGCGACGGCAAAAATCATCTGCTCATACAGCACCAGCACTACGGGGAACGAAAATGGGATAACTATCGCGATGCCGACCATCAGCGCGGAGCCGCTGCTGACGCCAAGCAGGCCAGGATCGGCCATCGGATTGCGAAAAAGTCCCTGCATGATGACCCCTGCCGTCGCCAGCGCAGCACCGACCAGAACGGCCAGCAGCACGCGAGGCAGGCGGATGTTTAACCAGATATCACGATATTCGTCGTTGAACAGAGCGCTGAAGCTAATGTTCAGCGCCCCCTGGCTGGCACCGAAGAGCATCAGAGCAACCAGCAAAAGAGAAAGACCCGTCAGGATGCTGACGGAAGAAAGCGAGTCCTTAAGCACGTAACGCTCCATAACGTCTTTGCGGCGCGGAGTTCCCGCGCCGTGAGGGGTTTACGCGGGTTTCAGTCCCGGCTCAACCAAACTGTAAATCTGGTTATTGAGTGCCGGCGCAGTGGCCAGTTCGTGAATATGCTTCGCAACATCTGCACGCATTACAAAGCCGTGACACTCCTGAGCCTGTATTCGTTGCGCCTGGCCGGTGGCTGCACCGTTCAGCAAACCGCCGGGGCGGAGAATGGCGTAGTCCAGTCGACTGGTTTGTAGCCAGCTTTCAGCCAACGATTTTTCGCGTACAGCCTGACCAAATGCGGCCTTTGCGCGTGAAGAAAGAAAAGGCCAACTGTCACCGCAGCCGAGTGAGGTCACCAGAATCATGCGCTTGATCTCCGCTTTTTCTGCTTCATCAATGACGGTTCTGTGCGCCAGATAATCCTGGGCGCCGCCCATTGAGGAGATCACCGTGGCATGTTGACCCGCTGCGCGACAGGCACAGGCGGTGACCTGACTATCGCAGGCGTCGCCGATGAAGACCTGCACACCTTTTTCCTGCAACCCTGCAGCGACCTGTGCGTTGCGAACGACAACAATCACCGGACGTTGTTCCGCCAGTGCGAGTTCAAGCGTTTTCGCACCGACGCCGTTACCACCCGCACCAAAAATGAGCCATGGAGCCATCAGGCATGTTCCTTTAAAGATGAAGACAACGCGTGAAAGGCGCTGACCTGTTCGGCCAGTAACTGTCGATGTTCATCCCGACCGAGGAAAATTTTGAACATCGCGCTACCCGCCTGGTTAAAGAAGAGAATGGACGCGGTGTCCATTCCCATAAATTTGCGTTCAATCAGGGCAATATGCGTACAGTTTTCTGCCTTGATATGACCGGTCATGCCTTTTTTGCCGCGCAGGTTGAAGTAGCCATGACGGTGGAATCCGGAAGGTAATTCCCCGGTGAATTCCAGAATGACATCAGCAGTATGGACCAGGGTGGTGACTTTGCCCCATTCGCTGACGGTTTCCCAGACAGTATCAAATTGATCGCCGGAAACCAGCGTCGGGGAGGGGAGGTTTTTCACCACCTCCAGCAGCGTGGTGTTGTACTGGGCAGCGATAGCTTCCAGCGTACCGTCCGGTTCAGTTTTCAAAAAATCCTGTAAAGAGACATGGCTCATAATTCACTCCTGGTATGGTTGTTCTACCGCAATGCGCGGCGCGTTAAGTGCCTGAATAAGTTCATCAAGAGACTGCAAAATATTGCTCGCCCAAAAACGCCCTTCATTGGTCAGGCGCACGCAGGTGCTGGCATCTCGCGTCAGTCCTGCGTGATGCCATTGGGTCAGTAGCGGGGTTAGTTTTTGTGCATGAGGCGTCAGTTCATCCAGCGGGACGCGGGCCGTTTCAATGCCCGCCTGGAGAGAGTGTCGCCACTGGAAACCACGCTCGGCGGTACGCATCATCATCATTAGCGGTTTTTTCCCGGCTGCGATAGATTCATGCCATGTCGTCAGATTGCGCTCGACCATCCAGGAATAGCCATTGACTGATCCCCCGGCGCCTGAGCCGAATGCCAGACAGTCCGCTCCCTGTTTAATCAGCAGGTTGTACAGATTGCGTTCACGCGTGGTACGCGCCCAGTGGCTGTTGCTGATGCAGCGCCAGCCCGCGCTGTCCATGAAATCGCAACCCTGAAGATAGAGATCGCGACGTTCGGCGGGAGAGGGAACGGTTGTGCGCCCGGTTTCAACTGCTTTGCCAAGCGGTGTATTGGGGATCAGGTTCAGCGCATAAAGATCTACGCCGTCGAGGCCGATGTCACGGGCAATCGCCAGATCGTCGCCCCACAGTTTTGCATCTTGTCCTGGCAGACCAAACAACAGATCGCATACCACGGCGGCACGATCCCGTTTTACCAGCCCCTGCATAAAGGCAATTGCGGTCGGGCCGTCTGAGGTGCGCGCCATTTTCTTGCGGATCCGGCTGTTAAAAGATTGAATACCGATCGAAAACCGATTGGCGCCAGCGTCAAGGCAGGCATCAATTCGCGCATCGTCAAAATTGAGCACTCGTCCCTCAATGGTAATTTCGCAGTCCGGTGCCAGCGGTAACTTTTCACGCAGCGCGGTGATGATTCTGCCCAGATCCCGTGCTGACAGCGCTGAAGGCGTACCGCCGCCAAAATAGACGGCGTGAATTGGGGCTGACTGATGTAATGCGCTATCGGCTTCCATCTCGATTTCGCGCAACAGCGCGTTGGTGTAGCGGGCGCAGTGATCTTCTTCGAACCGGTTTTGATAAAAACCGCAGAAAGTACAATGCGTTGCACAAAAAGGGATATGCAAGTACACCAGCCGTTTACGCGGCGGGGTAGGCTGGCTGATAACATCCTGCCAGGTTTGTGACAATAGCTCTTTGGCAATCGGGATCGCCCCGCGCCATGGCATTGTGGCGCGGCGATCCTTAAAGGGCTGACTTCCCTCAAGCGCAAAATGCGCGGTGAGATCCAGCGAGTGTTCAGTTTTCATTCTTTTTTATAAATCCAGTTAGTGAGGCCAGAATTGCTGGTGCAGGGCTTCAACCGCATCGGCGACGCGAGGCCCCATTCCCAGAATCAGCGCCTGGTCTACCGCCACAATGCGCTGATTTTTCCAGGCCGCAGTGTGGGTAATACCGGCAATCGCGCTCAGACGAGCCAGATCGCCATCCACCATTTGCGACGTCACCACGATCACCTCCGGGTTGGCGGCGATCAGCGACTCCGCGCTGTAACTTTTATACTGCGCGTGGGTGGCGACATTTTGTGCGCCTGCAAGGGTCATAATGGCATCGGCAACGCTGCCCTTGCCGGCGACCTGCGGCGCGCTGCCGCCAGCGGAGAGAATGAACATGGCTTTGACCGGCGCATTTTTCGCCGCCACGCTGTGCTGAACACGATCCAGACGTTGATGCAGGCGATTGACCAGCGCTTCACCTTGTTCAGGAATGCGCAGCGTTTGAGCCAGCTCCCGAATGTTGGCGTACATCTGCTCGACGGTGGCCGGTACGCGCGGCAATGTAACGACGTTAACTTTCTGCGCCCGGAGCTGATCCAAAACGATTTGAGGGCCTGCATCCTGCCAGGTGATAAAGCTGTCTGGGTGCAGCGATAAAATGCCCTCGCTGCTTAACTGCTTCCAGTAGCCGATATGCGGGAGTGCGGCAGTTTCAGGTGGGTACGAGGTGGTTTCATCGACGCCAACCACCCGGCTGCCGACGCCCATGGCGTAAATCAGTTCGCTAAGCGAACCGCCCGCCACCACCAGGCGGTCAGCGGACTGGGCGCTGAAAACACAGGCGAGGCTCAGTAAGCCAATCATGAGTTTTTTCATCGTCAGAAATTCCACGCAAAACCAACAGCGGCATTGAAACCAGCGTCTGGGATAGATTCATGCGCGGTTCTGTAACGCTTGTCGGTCAGGTTGTTGAGCGCGAGGTTGACCTGATACTGGTCCTGCGGACCAAACTCGGTGTTGAATGCGAGGTTAAGCGTGGCCCAGCCTGGGTAGTTTATTTCCGTGGTGCCGGTATTATCTTTGGCGCGGGACGCCGCGCGAATAAAGACATCGGACGTCACGTTAGCGACATTCATCAACCAGGTATGTTTCAGGCCAACGCGCCCGGTCAGCGTGGGTTCGCCGGTATCCCAGGTTTTTATGGTGTTGCCTTCGTATTGACGGCGAATGAGATTACCGCTCAGGTAGGGCGAAACCGCCCAGCCGTTGTATTCTGCGGTTAATTCCATGCCCCAGGTTTTGGCACGATCGATGTTGTCGTAGTAGTAATAGCCGCCGCGGGAAGAGGTGGTGTTGCCGTTGCAAACGGGTTGGCCTGAACAGGCCAGACTGGCGATATAGTCTTTGGCTTCGGAGTAATAAATAGCGCCGTCAATCAGCCACATATTCCCTTTATACCGCGCGCCCAACTCATAGTTATTTGAGTGTTCCGCCTTCAGGTTTGGGTTGCCGTAGGTAACGCTGCCGCCGGCGGATGTCTGCATGAACAACTGAGTAAGCGTGGGGAAGACATAGCCCTGGGCGTATGCAGCCCGAAGTTCAAGATCTTCAAAGCCGGAATAGCGCAGGCTGGTCGAGGTCACCAGTTCATCATCGTGAACGGAATTTCCCCCGGTTGATTGCCAGGTGGTGCCGCTGCTTTGGATAGTTTGCGTATCGTTGCGATTGAGTTTCGAAGACAGCCAGTACTGGCGTGCGCCCACGGTCCACGTCCAGTCATCGGCAAAGCGCCAGTCGTTTTGCGCGAACAGTGAGGTGTTGCTTTGTTCTGCTTCGTTATATGACAGGGTACGGGTTTGCGTATCGAAGAAGCCGGTAGCCGCGGTCTGGCGTGTAATGCCGTCCGTGTCCTGTTTTATTTTGTCATGCTGATACTGAGTGCCAATCACCAGCGTGTTGTTAGCCGGAAGGGAGATATTGCCCTGCAGCGTTACACCCTGGGTATATTGTTTGTCGTTGGTATTGGTTTGATTGCTTACCGTCAGCGCTTTAATCATCGGGCTGGGGATAATCTGGGTCGTTTTGACCCGGTTTTCAAATTTGCGTTCTATTGTCTGGGTGTATGCGTCAAAATGGATGTTCTTCAGGTAATCCCCGTCGGCCGCGTAGTCGTAGAAAAGACCGATTTTCTCGCGTTCCAGCTTAGGAATTTTGACGCTAAAGTCGTCGAACTGACCTTCGGGATCGTCAAACCAGGTTTGAGTGGATAGCTTATAACGGTCGAGTGAGAGCCCAATTTTGTGGCGATCGAGGTTGTAGCCAAGCCACACTCCCTGACCGTTATTACGGAAGTTGGTGTCGGGCAATCTTCCGTCAGGTGTATCGCGATCCCCCTGGTCGGAATAGCTGCCATTGATGCGGTAGTCAAAGTTACCGATGCTTCCCCAGGCTGCCGCTGACTCTTCCCATCCTGCCGTTGCGGAGTTATAAACAGCCTTAACGCTACCACCCAAAGGCTTATCGCCGCCTTTTTTGGTTATAAAGTTCACGACGCCGCCAATTGCCTGCGAACCATAGAGGACAGAATAAGGGCCTTTGACCACTTCAATACGTTCCAGCGCGGATTCGTCAATCAGTAAACCGGCTCCGTAGTTTTGTCCGGCACGTTGGTAGCTGACGACCTGGCCGTCTATCAAAATCAGCACCCGCGAAGAAGCTTCGCCACGGATACGAATTTGTTTCCGACCTGCGAGAGCGTTATCGGTAACTTCGACGCCGGGGATATCTTGTAAATCATCAGCAAGAGAAACGCTGGTGGAGTTTTGTAGCGTCTGGCGATCGATAACCTGAATGGTTGCCGGGCTATCCCAGAGACTACTTTCTGTGCGGTTAGCCGTAACGATCACCGTATCTTCGTCGGACGTTGAACCGTGTGTTGGAGAGGTCGCTGCAAAAGTAGCGCCGGACATGCATAATGTCAGGGCTGAAAGAATAAATGGCCTTTGGTTAATCCGTGGCAACATAAGAGAACCTTTATTGAATGTAAATGATCATCATTATCATTCGCGTTTGTATATAAAATTGTTTCCCTTTGTTCAAGATGAAAGGTGCAGAACCGATACATCTTTTGATTTGAGTCAATTTTGCGTGGTCAATAAATGCTGAAATGTGATCTGAATCGGATATAACAATGTGAATTAAAAGGATTTGTGCATCGCTGTGATGGTGGGAAATGCGCGGGGTTCTTGGGTAAAGGATTACGGCAATGTGGGCTATAATGTGGCTCAGTACCAACAAGATCAGCGGGGGAAATGTGAATATTAGCGATGTTGCGAAAAAAACCGGTTTAACCAGCAAAGCGATACGCTTTTACGAAGAAAAGGGGTTAGTGACGCCGCCGCTGCGTAGCGAAAATGGCTATCGCACATACAACCAACAGCATCTGAATGAGCTTACGCTGTTACGACAGGCACGACAGGTTGGTTTTAACCTGGAAGAGTGCGGCGAGTTGGTGAACCTGTTTAACGATCCGGCGCGTCACAGCGCAGATGTGAAAAAGCGTACGTTAGAAAAGGTGGCGGACATTGAGCGCCATATCAGCGAGCTGCAGGCTATGCGCTTGCATTTGTTGGCGCTGGCGGAGAGTTGCCCTGGCGATGACAGCGCCGAATGCCCGATTATTGATAATCTTTCCGGCTACTGCCACCATAAAGCGAAGGCTTAACGGAGTGGCGGATTAAGCATAAACACCACCGTGCCGCGGTACCACGGTGATTTCTCAAGCTGTGCTTCAGCCTGCAGGTCCCGGCTACCGTTTTGTACCAGCCCCAGCTTAAATGGAATGTGCAGACGACTGAGGGCGGGCAGATACGCCTGATAATTTGGTACCGTGTGACGTCCCTGATAGCTCTGGACCACCAGTTCATCGACCGCCAGCGCGTTCAGCGTGGCGACGTCGCCCGTTTTTGCCCAATCCAGTAGTCCGGTTACGCCAAGTGCAAACTCGGTCGGTAGCCGTTGGCGTAACTGCTGCAGAAAGTAGGCGTAATCGGCAAGCTGATGGGTCGCCGCGTCAAAATCAACCTGCAGGCCGATGACGTGATTCCCGGCCGCCTGCCAGCGTTGCATCAAGCGTATGATGCGCGCCGGAATCTCCTCCGGTACGTCGAGAGTGGTAAAGCGCACGGTCAACCAGATAGAGGGGAAAGTCAGGCGATTGACCGGCAGCCCGAGACGCTGGAACACCACGTGACCTGAACGAACCAGGACTTCGCCCTGATGCAGATAGACTGTTTGTGCGTTTTTCAGCTCGTCACTGGCCTTCACTCCGGACCATAGCCAGAAGGCCGGATGTTCACGGGCGGCGACGATTTCCGCCGCCTGTGCCTGGCCGAGTAGCAGCGCAGTTACCAGTAGTATTTGAGTTTTTGCGCCCACGGACTTCCCGGATACTGCGTTTTCAGTTGGGTGAACCAGCCTTTACGCTGTAGTTTATCCACTTCCTCACCGCCGCACTCGTTAGAGCCTGACGGCGCATAGCACATGATGGCGCGATACAGCGCAAAGCTCTTATCTTCAACCTCTGCTTTTGGCGATGTGATCACCTGCTGGTAGTAGCTTTGCCTGTCGAACTGGCCGAACGGTTTCTTGCGCGAGATTGCTGATTCAAGCACATCGTTGCCGGAACTGTTTTTCCATAAATCAACGTGGGTTTGCGTAGTGCGGAAAAATTCGCCTAAGCAGTTCAGGGCGTGGGCATCATGCGCTTGTTTGCTCAGAACTGTTACCGTTTCATTGAGGCTGCGACAGGTATAACCGCTCTCGGCAGAGTCGCCGTTCCAGTCGAAAATACTCAGATTAACGTCATCAAACGCTTCGCCAATGACCGGCGGCGTAATGGCGTTGGCCAGTTTTCTGTCATTCAGCCAGTCGTCAAAGCGATGCTCAGTAAGATCCCGCACCAGCAGCGTATGCAGGGCGATGGTACGCTCTTCGTTATTAGGACCGTGGACGGCTTGCTGGCGCAGTAGTTCAGGCGTGGCCTGGGTTTTCAGCACCTGCGAGCGAAAGCGCAGGTTAGTTACTGCGCTTTCTGGGGCGAAAATTGCCGCCACGTCGCCGCTATAAACCAGCGTCGCGGCTAGCTTAGCCTGCACATACTGCTGCTGTTCATTGTCCTGGCTGAGCTTCAGCAATGTCTGCCAGAAATCACGTGCCGTGGTCCATTTCTGCTGGCCCATCAGCGCTTCGCCGTACAGCACCTGTTCGCTGAAGGCCAGCGTATCGTGGGCCGGAAGTTTCTGCGCTGGGGTAACTGCCGAAATAATCGCCGCGTAGTTGCCCATTGCCAGCCACAGATTCAGCTGCAGATCGCGCCATAGCGGCAGTTTTTGGCTCTGCTCAAACACCGGTTTGCTGGCGTCAAGCTGGGCCTGCGTCAGCGTTGGTTTGTTGTTGTTATTCAGGCGTAACGCGCGCAGCAGTTCGATATAGCTGACAAGCGGCGCATCGGGGAAAGCCTCCACCACGGACTGTTCGTAGAACGCCATGCCGTAGACATTATCGTATTCGATGACGATCTCACGCAGTTGCTGTGCGTCAGCCGATTGCTGAAGCGTCTGCTCATACAACCCCGCCAATTGCGGCCACGCCTGTAAATACCAGTTGATACGACGCAGCATACCGTGCGAGGAAGCGGCGTACAGGCCTTGCGGGTAGTGTTGCAGATAGGCTTGCGCCAGCGTCTGAGCCTGAGAAGCGTCCTCGCGGTTAATTTTTGTGATATCAAAATCGCCGTACTCGCCCACGCTGTTCTGGCTGCTTTTGTTCAACGCCGCACGTATCAGCATGTATTGCGCGGTCTCAGCCAGCCACGGACGATCGCTTTTGGCTAGCTGAGCGAAATCCTGTTCGGCGCTGGCATAATCACCGGCATAAAAACTGGCGGCCGCTGCCAGATAGCTTTTGTAGGACTGAGCTGGAGAATCTGCCGGGAGAGTGGCAAGCGATGACTCAATCTGCTCGCGGGTTGCCCCGGATAACAGTCCTGTACGCGCCTGGGCCAGGGCCTGACGCTGATTTGCCGTTAACGTTGAGTCGGCCAGCAGTGCGGCAAAAAACGCGCTGACGCTCGCGGTATTATTCGAAACATGACGGTTCTCAAGCTCAGCGTCGTTGACGTTTATTTCGTCTGCGCTAATGTTCAGTTCGGCTATCTGTCGGGACAGGGTGCTGTCTTCGGCAGATACCTGCGCTGCGGCTGGCTGTGGGGCAATGTCATCCCACTGCGGATGATACGCAAAATAGAAATCGCGGGAGCGGGTGATGTCCGCCGGCATCGACTGCACCGGCAGAGCAAATGATTTCTCCTGGCTCAGCAGCCGCAGCAGGTTATCGCGGCTGTCGTTTTCCGGGTTGAAGGTGGGCGTGCCTTTCAGCAGGCAGCTGTCGTCGCTCCATTTGCAGTCTTCCATATCGAAAGAGGCGAATACCTGCGGGGCGGCGACCAATAATGAGCAAAGGGCAAAGGTAAGGGATGTCTTCCTGACCATAGTCTTATTTCCTGTCTTTTTAGTGTGATACCGCTGTAATAATCAGGGTAATTCCCTCAACGGCAATGACTTCAACCTGCGTTCCGGCGCTCAAATCGTCGCGGGCGCTGACGGGCCATGAGCTGTCGCCGACGCGCATATGTCCGCGGCCATTGACCAGGGCAGTTTCCAGAATAAATCGACGGCCAACCAACTGCTGCCCGCGCTGGTTAAGATGGCTGTCGGCGGGTTTCTGATCTTGTACGCGTCTTGCCAGCCACTTCCACCACAGCCAGGCCGCCAGCAGGGTGAGTACGGCGAACATCGCCCCCTGCCACGCCCAGTCAAGCGGGATAAGCCACACTACCAGGCCGGTAATCACCGCCGCCACGCCGCTCCACAGCAGATAGCCGTTACCGCCCAGCATCTCGGCGGCGAGTAGCAGACCGCCGAGGCTGAGCCAGAAGATGTGCGGGTGCACCAGAATCATCGCTATCATGATTTTTTCCGTTCGCTGGCGCTGTCTTTCACCAGTTCGGCTATCCCGGCAATGGACCCCATCAGGCTGCTGGCATCCAGCGGCATCATCACCACTTTGCTGTTATTCGACGAACCGATGTGCTGCAGCGCTTCGGTGTATTTCTGCGCCACGAAGTAGTTCACGGCCTGAATATCCCCAGCTGCAATGGCCTCCGAAACCATCTGCGTCGCGCGAGCCTCGGCTTCTGCGGAACGTTCACGCGCTTCAGCCTGTAAAAATGCCGACTGGCGTTCACCTTCCGCTTTGAGGATTTTCGACTGCTTCTCACCTTCGGCCTTGACGATTTCTGCCTGACGGATCCCTTCCGCTTCAAGAATATAGGCGCGCTTGGTACGTTCGGCTTTCATCTGCGCGTTCATGGCGTCGATAAGTTCCGCCGGCGGACGCACATCGCGGATTTCAATACGGGTGATTTTGATGCCCCAGGGATTCGTGGCCTCGTCAACGATATGCAGCAGGCGCGTGTTAATGTTGTCGCGCTGGGAGAGCATTTCATCGAGTTCCATCGAGCCGAGAACGGTACGAATATTGGTCATGGTCAGGTTGATGATCGCCAGTTCCAGGTTGCTGACCTCATAAGCCGCTTTTGGCGCGTCGATCACCTGAATAAAGCAGACGGCATCGATCGCGACGTTGGCGTTGTCTTTGGAGATGACTTCCTGAGAGGGGATATCAAGCACCTGTTCCATCATGTTGATCTTACGACCGATGCGGTCCATGAACGGTACAACAAGGTTTAAACCCGGTTGCAGGGTTTTGGTGTAACGGCCAAAACGCTCGACCGTCCACTGATATCCCTGCGGGACGATTTTGACGCCAGCACCGACGATGACCAGCGCGACAAAAATGAGAATAGGAATAAAAATGAGCATTGATGAAACCTCCTGTTGTGTTGTCCTTTACTGCCTCATTAGTCAAATTATACCCGATTTATCAAGGTGGGCTCCCCTATAATAAATTACAGGGATAGACTGTCTGCACGAAAGAGGTAAAAAAGGGATTGGTAATGGAAGAAAGCAGCATTCTGCTTCAGTTAAAAAATGTCGCATGGCAGGCAGGGGCGACGCAGGTTCTCAATAACATCTGTTTTAATCTCCGGGCCGGAGAATTTAAGCTGATTACCGGCCAGTCTGGTTGCGGTAAAAGTACGTTACTCAAGATAGTGGCGTCATTAATTAGCCCGACTGCCGGTGAAATTCTCTTTGAGGGCAAGGAGATAAACACTCTTAAGCCTGAAACATATCGCCAGCAGGTCTCTTATTGTGCGCAAACGCCCGCGTTGTTTGGTGACACCGTTTACGACAACCTCATTTTCCCCTGGCAAATCCGCGATAAACGTCCGGATCCGGATGTGTTTCTTGCCGATCTGGCCCGTTTTGAGCTACCCGAAACGATCCTCAAAAAAAACATCAATGAGCTGTCTGGCGGCGAAAAGCAACGCGTCTCGTTAATTCGTAATTTACAGTTTCTGCCAAAAATCCTGCTGCTTGATGAAATCACCAGCGCGCTGGATGAAGCCAATAAACGGAATGTGAACGAATTAATTCACCACTATGTTCGCGATAAGAATATTGCTGTGCTGTGGGTGACGCACGACAAAGATGAAATTAATCATGCGGATAATGTCATAACCCTTCAACCGCACGCCGGAGAAATGCAGGAAGTAAGCAATGAACGAGCATAATATTACCAATGAATCACTGGCGTTAGCGATGATGCTGGTGGTGGTCGCGATACTGATCAGCAACAAAGAAAAACTGGCGCTGGAAAAAGATATTCTCTGGAGCGTTTGCCGGGCGGTGGTTCAGCTTATTATCGTTGGTTATGTGCTGAAATATATTTTCGGCGTTAACCACAGCATTCTGACCTTATTGATGGTGCTGTTTATCTGTTTCAACGCGGCCTATAACGCGCAAAAGCGCAGTAAATATATTGATAAAGCTTTTCTCTCGTCATTTATCGCCATCACGGCGGGGGCGGGGTTAACGCTGGCGGTGCTGGTTCTGTCAGGCTCTATCGAGTTTACCCCAATGCAGGTGATCCCAATTTCCGGCATGATTGCAGGCAATGCGATGGTTGCGGTAGGGCTGTGTTACAACAATCTGGGGCAGCGGTTTAACAGCGAACAGCAGCAAATTCAGGAAAAACTCAGCCTCGGTGCGACGCCGAAAGTGGCCTCCGCGCCGCTGATTCGCGACAGTATTCGCGCTTCGCTGATCCCGACGATTGATTCAGCGAAGACCGTGGGACTGGTGAGTTTACCGGGGATGATGTCCGGGTTGATCTTTGCAGGTATTGATCCGGTAAAAGCGATTAAGTATCAGATTATGGTGACGTTTATGCTGCTTTCGACCGCCAGTCTGTCAACCATTATCGCCTGCTACCTGACCTATCGGAAGTTCTATAATCCACGTCACCAACTGGTGGTGACGCATTTGAAAAAAAACTAATGGAATACCGGATGGCGCGGGCCTACGGGGAGATTGTAGGCCCGATTAGCGCAAGCGCCATCAGGCAAATGCAGCGGATTAGTACAACAGCGCGTACAGCTGGCGGCGGTATTTCGAGGCCAGCGCATCGCCGGTGCCCAGTGCGGCAAGGATCTCCTGGAAGGTTTTACGCGCCTGACCGTCGGCTGCAGTGAGATCTTTCTTCAGGTGACTGAACAGCAATTCCAGCGATTCCTCGTTACGTCCAACCTGGTGTAACTGAATGGCTAGTTGAGTTGCCAGCGCCGCATCCTGTGGATTGCTGGCGACCTGCTGCTGCAACTGTTGGATTTCAGGTGTATCAGCCGCCTGCTTCAGCAGTTCGATCTGTGCCACCAGGCCATGATAACGGGTGTCCTGATCCTGCAACGGGATAGTTTTCAGTACCGCTTCGGCTTCGTCAGAACGGTTCAGGGCGATTTGCGTTTCCGCCAGCAGCAGGCCAATTTCGCTGCTCTGGTTGGAGATCTGCCAGGCTTCTTTCAGCAGCGGCAGCGCATCAGCGTGATTGCCGGCTTCGATGAACTCGATCGCCTGGCGCGCTTTCAGCTCTTCCTCGCTCGGTAACACTTTCTCCAGCAGCGCGCGAATAACCTCTTCCGGCTGCGGGCCCTGGAATCCATCTACCGGCTGACCGTTCTGGAACAGATAAACCGTGGGGATCGCGCGCAGACCAAACTGGGAGGCGATCATCTGCTCGGCGTCGCAATCTAACTTGGCGAGAATAAACTGACCGTTGTACTGAGCAACAAGGCTCTCCAGTACCGGCGTTAATTGCAGACAATGCTGGCTGCGCTCAGACCAAAAATAGAACAGGACCGGCGTGGTCATCGACTGTTCAAGGGTCTGCTGGAGGTTCGATTCGTTAATGTTAACAATATTCTGTGTGGACATGGAGTTACTCTCTTTTGTCGATTTCTTGTTACATGGGGGCTGACGCGCGTGCTTCAACTCAACCGTGTAAAATTTTGTCCATTATGCGGCCTGGCAACAGGCGCTTCAGTAGCATAACTGCCCAGGTCACCAGCGTAACCGGATAACGCAGCTTTGGTTTGTCGCTCTCAAACGCATGACGCACTTTGGCGACAACCGCTTGTGGCCCCAGCGTAAAACGCGCGGCAATTCCGGGGTTTTCCACGGGAGCATCGCTCTGGGTCTGGTTGACGTTTTCGGTAAAGCGGGTGCGAATAGGGCCAGGCTCAATCAGGCTGACCTTAATCCCGCTGTGGCGCAGCTCCATACGCAGCGCGTCGGACCAGGCTTCCAGCGCATATTTGCTGGCGGCATAGGCCCCGCGCCCCGGCGTTGAGATCAATCCCATTACCGACGAGGTCATCACAATTCGTCCTTCGCCGTGGGGTAGCATGGCAGGTAACAGGCGCATGGTAAGCTGATGTGCGCCAAAGAAGTTGGCGGAAAACTGCTGTTCCATCTGCTCGCGGCTGATGGTGGGCAGTGGGCCATAGACGCCGTATCCGGCGTTGTTAAAGATCCCATACAAACGATTATCGGTCAGGGCGATCACCGCATCAGCCGCGCGATCTACGCTCTCGGGTGAATCCAGATCCAGCAATATGCCGGTGAATCCCATGCTGTTCATACGCGCCACATCGTCAGGTTTGCGACAGCCCGCCAGAATTTGAAAACCCTGGCGCTTTAGCTCAAGCGCGCTTTCCAGACCGATTCCGCTGGAACATCCTGTTATTAAGACCGATTTTTGCATAACTTTACCTGTCAGGATCTCCGTTGTTTTACGAGTCGTGATTTACTAGAGGAGTAAGATGTTGCGCCATCCAGTCGGCAATAAACGGCTGGGCGTCACGGTTAGGATGAATACCATCATCCTGCATCCACTGGGGTTTCAGATAAACCTCTTCCATAAAAAAGGGCAGCAGAGGTATATCAAACTCTTTGGCGAGTTTTGGATAAATCGCGCTAAAGCTTTCATTATAACGGCGACCGTAGTTTGCCGGCAGACGAATTTGCATCAGCAGCGGTTCGGCATTTGCTGCTTTCACATCCTGCAGAATCGTGCGCAGGGTTTGTTCGGTTTGCGCAGGCGCAAAACCGCGCAGACCGTCGTTGCCGCCAAGTTCGACCAGCACCCAGCGCGGCTGGTGCTGCTTCAGTAATGCAGGCAGACGGGCCAGACCCTGCTGCGAGGTGTCGCCGCTAATACTGGCATTCACCACCTGCGTTTTGGTTTGCCATTTATCATTAAGTAGCGCAGGCCACGCGGCGCTGGCGGACATACGGTATCCGGCGCTCAGGCTGTCACCCAGAATTAATAACGTGTCCGCTGCGGCGGCGCGGAAAGTTAACAGGACCAGGAACAGGAAAGGCCAATGCCAGCGGAAAACATTGTTGAAGTTCATCATCTTAAGAAATCCGTCGGTCAGGGTGATCATGAGCTATCCATCCTTACCGGAGTTGAACTGGTTGTCAAACGCGCCGAGACCATTGCGCTGATTGGCGAGTCGGGTTCAGGAAAATCCACACTGCTGGCGATCCTCGCCGGGCTGGACGATGGCACCAGCGGTGAAGTCAGCCTGGTGGGGCAGGCGCTGCACACCATGGATGAAGAAGCCCGGGCACAGCTGCGGGCGCGACACGTGGGTTTTGTCTTCCAGTCATTCATGTTAATTCCGACCCTAAACGCGCTGGAAAACGTCGAGTTGCCCGCGTTGTTGCGCGGCGAAAACAGCGGAAAAAGTCGCGACGGGGCAAAAACGTTGCTGGAGCAACTGGGGCTGGGAAAACGTCTTGATCATCTTCCGGCCCAGCTTTCCGGCGGGGAGCAGCAGCGCGTGGCGCTGGCGCGGGCGTTTAACGGTCGTCCTGACGTGCTGTTTGCCGATGAACCGACGGGCAATCTGGACCGCCAGACCGGAGACAAAATCGCCGACCTGCTGTTTTCTCTGAACCGGGAACATGGCACCACCCTGATTCTGGTGACCCATGATTCTCAACTGGCGGCGCGTTGCGATCGGCGTTTACGCCTGGTGAACGGACAGTTGCAGGAGGAGGCATGATTGCACGCTGGTTCTGGCGAGAATGGCGCTCGCCTTCATTACTGATTGTCTGGCTGGCGCTGAGCCTGGCCGTAGCCTGCGTGCTGGCGCTGGGCAATATCAGCGATCGTATGGAAAAAGGGCTGAGCCAGCAAAGCCGTGAGTTTATGGCGGGAGATCGGTCGCTGCAAAGTTCGCGTACCGTGCCGAAAGCGTGGATTGACGAGGCGCGACAGCGTGGCCTGAAAGTGGGCGAACAGCTGACCTTTGCCACTATGACCTTTGCCCGGGATACACCGCAGTTGGCGAACGTTAAAGCGGTGGATGATGTGTATCCGATGTATGGCACGTTGCAAACCAATCCGCCGGGACTGAAACCTCAGCCTGGCTCGGTGCTGCTGGCTCCGCGTCTGATGGCGTTGCTGAACTTAAAAATCGGTGATTCCATCGACGTGGGTGATGCCACGCTGCGCATCGCCGGGGAAGTGGTGCAGGAGCCGGACGCCGGTTTTAATCCGTTCCAGATAGCGCCGCGCCTGATGATGAACATGGCGGATGTCGAAAAAACGGCGGCGGTCCAGCCGGGAAGCCGGGTGACCTGGCGCTATAAATTTGGCGGGACACCGCAGCAACTGGAAGCCTATGAAAAATGGCTGCTCCCGCAGTTAAAGCCTGAACAGCGCTGGTATGGGCTGGAGCAGGATGAAGGGGCGCTGGGGAAATCACTGGAGCGTTCGCAACAGTTCCTGCTGCTGTCGGCGCTGCTAACCCTGCTGCTGGCGGTCGCTGCGGTTGCCGTGGCGATGAGCCATTACTGCCGCAGTCGTTACGATCTGGTGGCTATTCTGAAAACCCTTGGCGCGGGCAGAGCACAGTTGCGCAGGCTGATTGTTGGTCAATGGCTGATGGTGCTGGCGCTGTCTGGCGTGACCGGAGGGTTATTCGGGCTGTTGTTTGAACGCGTGCTGGTGGTATTACTTAAGCCGGTACTGCCCGGCGAACTGCCGCCTGCCAGTCCCTGGCCGTGGCTATGGGCATTAGGCACCATGACGGTCATTTCTCTGCTGGTGGGGTTACGCCCTTACCGTTTGCTGCTGGCGACTCAGCCACTGCGGGTACTGCGCCGTGACGTGGTGGCAAACGTCTGGCCGCTGAAGTTTTATTTGCCGGTGGTATTGATAGTCGTGATTGCCCTGCTCGCCGGACTGATGGGCGGAAGTCCGCTGCTGTGGGCCGTGCTGGCCGGAGCGGTAGTGCTGGCGCTTTTGTGCGGGGTGCTCGGCTGGATGCTGCTCAACGTGCTGCGTGGCCTGACGCTCACCTCGCTGCCGCTGCGTTTAGCGGTCAGTCGGCTGTTGCGCCAGCCGTGGTCAACGCTCAGTCAGCTGTCGGCATTTTCGCTTTCCTTTATGTTGCTGGCGCTGCTGCTGGTACTGCGTGGCGACCTGCTCGACCGCTGGCAGCAGCAAATGCCGCCGGAAAGCCCGAACTATTTTCTCATCAACATTGCCACCGAACAGGTGGTTCCACTCAAGGCTTTTCTGGCTGAGCATCAGGTGATCCCGGAATCGTTCTATCCGATTGTGCGGGCGCGTCTGACGGCGATCAATGAGAAGCCGACCGAAGGCAATCACGATGAGGCGCTGAACCGCGAGCTTAATCTGACCTGGCAGGATACCCGACCGGATCATAACCCGATCGTTGCCGGAAGCTGGCCGCCAAAAGCGGGCGAAGTCTCGATGGAAGAGGGGCTGGCGAAACGGCTGAACGTCAAGCTTGGCGATCGGGTGACCTTTATGGGCGATACCCAGGATTTCAGCGCTACGGTCAGCAGTCTGCGCAAAGTGGACTGGGAAAGCCTGCGCCCCAACTTCTTCTTTATCTTTCCCTCCGGCGCGCTGGACGCTCAGCCGCAAAGCTGGTTAACCAGCTTTCGCTGGGAGAACGGCAACGGCATGCTGACGCAGCTTAACCGCGAATTCCCGACTATCAGCCTGCTGGATATTGGCGCAATCCTCAAACAGGTGAGCCAGGTGCTGGAGCAGGTGAGCCGGGCACTGGAGGTGATGGTGGTGCTGGTTACCGCTTGCGGTATGTTGCTGCTATTGGCGCAGGTCCAGGTCGGAATGCGTCAGCGTCATCAGGAACTGGTGGTCTGGCGCACGCTGGGCGCGGGTAAGAAGCTATTGCGTACCACGCTATGGTGCGAGTTCGCCATGCTCGGGATGGTCGCTGGACTGGTGGCTGCTATCGGCGCGGAAACCGCACTGGCGGTGCTGCAAACCCGAGTGTTTGATTTTCCGTGGGAGCCAGACTGGCGACTGTGGGTCGTGTTGCCGCTTTGTGGGGCATTGTTGCTCTCGCTATGCGGCGGATGGCTCGGTTCACGTCTGCTAAAAGGCAAAGTGCTGTTCCGTCAATTCAGTAGTTAATTCATATTTGTGATGATTACGCACCGGTTTTTTAAATCGGTGCGTTTTTTTATCTATGTAGCACAAATTGATAACTCATTGATATTTAACAGCACAGAACAATAAAAACCCGACAACACGAGTGTATTAATAAACGTTAATATTTGTATGCTGAATAATTGGCAGGCTATCTATCAAGGTACAAATAATGACTATAAAAAAAACGGCGCTGGCGGTATCGATCGGCGCAGCAGTGGCATTAACGACGTTCGCCTCCCAGGCGGAAATCACGGTCCTGAAACAAGATCCACAGGCGGGCAACCCGCTGAGCCGTCTTAACTTCACCGTTGGCGGGAGTATTCGTCCGCAGTTCCAGAATATGGCCGGTGATGATGGTAAGAATGGCTACAAACGTAATGGTTTCGACGGCGGGACGCGTTTCCGCTTCGCCGCTGATTACTATCTGTTTGATGACATCAGCTGGGTGAGTTATTACGAGCTGGGCGTAAACTTCCCGGCAATGTTCAACTGGGATAATCACTATGCTAACGGCGCCAACGATACCACGCGTCGTATGTTGTACACCGGTCTGAAGAGCGCGACCTGGGGTACGCTGACCTTCGGTCAACAGAACAGCATTTACTATGATGTGGTTGGTGCGAAAACGGATATCTGGGACTACGACATGATCGGTCAGGCACCAGGTAACGGTATCAATGGCGACTATGACGGTTCCTATCGTACGCGTAAATCACTGAAGTATAAGAAAACGGTTGGCGATGTTGATCTCTACGCGTCTTATCTGTTCAGTGATGATTACAACCCGAACAATGGTCTGCGCTACAAGCGTAAAGGCGGTGGCTCGCTGGGTGTGGATTATCACATCACTGATGACCTGACCTGGGGTACGGCGTGGAACTACACCCGCGCGGAAATGCGTGGCGACACCAGCAAAACCTACGATCAAAACATCGTCGGTACCGCGCTGAGCTGGAAACCGGACAACTGGACCTTCTCGATGGGCGGCGGTTGGTATCAAAACTTCATGACCACCAAAAAAGTCTCTGTTAACGATTACTTTGCCGGTGATGCCTGGGGTCTGGAATACTTTGCGGGTTACACCTTCCCGGTTGGTCAGTATGCGCTGAAATCCGTTCAACCCTACGTTATGGGCGACCGTATTGAATACGTGAATGGTCGTAACTACCTGCGTACCGACAATGGTGTGGGTATCAGCTTCCAGCTGGACTACGGTTTCCGTGTGGATTACGAACACGTCTTCACCTCCAGCACCGACAATCTGGGTGATATGAACCTGGTTCGTCTGCGTTACGATTTCTAAGTCAATTTCCCTGCCAAAACCGGGTAACCAGAAGGTTATCCGGTTTTTTACTATCCTTTGCTGAAAAACACATTAGTACCTTCAGCGTACATTCAACGACATATCCCGCAACATCATGAAATAATTTCAAGGACAGCAGGTTGTGATCTGTGTCATGTTAACAATCAGCCTGTTAACAGGCCAACAAGAACAACGCCGCAAGAACGGCGTGAGACATGACACCACAACGTTAAAATGGAGAAATTATGGGATTGCGTCAGAGTTTACGCGTCGCGACCGGAGCGCTGTTACTGGCCTGTGGATTACAACTTGCTCATGCGAACAGTGACCCGCATACCATCGTGTTTGGCGTCGCACCTGGTCCGTACGGCGATATGGTGAAACAGGCCATTGCCCCTACGCTGAAAGAGAAAGGCTATAAGGTAGTGGTGCGCGAATTCAGCGACTACGTGCAGCCGAACATGGCGCTTTCCAACGGCAGTATTGATGCCAACTTGTTCCAGCACTCGCTCTACTTTGACAAATTCACCGCTGATAAAGGACTGAAGCTGAGCAAGCTGATTGTGGTCCCGACGGCCGGGATGGGTTTTTACTCACATAAAATCAAAAGCCTGGATGAGTTAAAAAAAGGGGATGTGATCACGCTTTCCAATGATCCAACCAATCTGGCTCGCGGTCTGCGTTTCCTGCAGTCTATTGACCTTATTACCATCAAAGACACTATCGATCCGACTAAAGCCTCTGAGCGCGATATCGCCAGCAACCCGAAAGGGCTGGTGTTTAAACCGCTGGAAGCGGCACAACTGCCGCGTACCCTGGACGGTGTGACCGGCGCGCTGGTCAACGGTAACTTTGCCGTGGCGGCGAAACTGGATCTCGCCAGCGCCATCAAGCAAGAGCATCTTGATGAAAATCTAAAAAATATCATAGCGGTACGCAGTGAAGATGCGGATAAACCGTTCGCGAAAGATATTGTGGCGGCGGTGAAATCTCCGGCGTATCGCGCGGTGATCGACGATCCGCAAAATATCTACAGCGCCTTCCAGAAACCGGAATGGATGTCGGCAGCCCAATAATCGCTGCGCACAAGGTTAACAGGGGCAGCGGCGACTGCCCTTTTCGCATTTCTGAGGTGGCTATGATTGAGATAGAAAAGGTTTGCGTGGATTTTAGCGCAGGCCGTGGACCATCAACCCGGGCGGTTGATGACGTCAGCTTGCGCATAGGCGCAGGCGAGATATTTGGCATTGTCGGGACCAGCGGCGCGGGGAAAAGTACGCTGCTGCGCACCCTGAACGCCTTAACGCGACCAGGCCTGGGAAGCGTAAAGGTTAACGGCGTAGAAATTTCCGCGCTGGAAGGGGCGCAACTACGTAAAGCCCGTCAGCGTATTGGGATGATTTTTCAGCATTTTAATCTGATGCATACCCGTACCGTGGCGCAAAACGTCGCTTTCAGCCTGAAGGCTGCCGGATGGGAGCGCAGTAAAATTGGCCCACGCGTCAGCGAAATCCTGACGCTGGTGGGGCTGTCTGACAAGGCGAACCGCTTTCCTGTGCAGCTCAGCGGCGGGCAAAAGCAGCGCATTGGTATTGCCCGTGCGATTGCCAATCACCCCGATGTGCTGCTGTGTGATGAACCGACCTCTGCGCTGGATCTGGAAACATCGGCCACTATTCTGGCATTGCTTAAGCAGATCAACCAACAGCTGGGGATCACGATCGTGCTGATCACTCACGAGATGAACGTGATCAAATCGATTTGCGATCGTGTGGCGGTGATGTCCGGCGGCAAGGTGGTGGAGTCCGGTGAGGTGTTTGACGTTTTTGCTCACCCGCAGCACGCTTTCACGCAGCAACTGGTGTCGCATACCCTCAATCTGACGCTACCCGAACGCTTGCGCCAGCATTTGCCTGGCCAGTTGCTGAAAATTCTGTTCATCGGCGATTCGGCGGAACAGCCAGTGTTGTCAGAAGTCGCGGTTAAATTTGGTGTGGCGGTGAACATTCTGCACGGCAAAATTGAATATATCGGCGAGCGTGCGCTGGGGATTCTGGTGGTGCAACTGACCGCGCCGCATAACCCTTCTGCGGTGGATGTCGCCGTGGAACATATTCGTCAACGCACGGCACAGGTGGAGGTGATTCGTGGATGATTTATTGCCTGATTTGACGCTGGCGTTTAATGAAACCTTTCAGATGCTAAGCATCTCTACGGTGCTGGCGATTATTGGCGGTCTGCCGCTCGGTTTTCTTATTTTCGTCACCGACCGGCATTTATTCTGGCAAAACCGTTTTGTGTATCTGCTCAGCTCCGTGCTGGTGAATATCATCCGTTCGGTGCCGTTTGTGATCCTGCTGGTGCTGCTGCTGCCGCTCACACAGTTTTTACTCGGAAATACCATTGGGCCGATTGCGGCGTCGGTCCCGCTCTCGGTGGCGGCAATCGCTTTTTATGCCCGTCTGGTCGACAGCGCACTGCGTGAAGTCGATAAAGGCATTATTGAAGCGGCGGAAGCCTTTGGCGCCAGCCCGATGCGCATCATCTGCACCGTTCTGTTACCTGAAGCGAGCGCGGGTCTGCTGCGTGGGTTGACGATAACGCTGGTGAGTCTGATCGGTTACTCCGCGATGGCCGGAATTGTTGGCGGCGGTGGGGTAGGCGACCTGGCGATTCGCTTTGGTTATTACCGCTACGAAACCCAGGTCATGATCGTCACCGTGGTGGCGCTGATTATTCTGGTGCAGGTCGTGCAGGTGCTGGGCGACTGGCTGGCGAAACGCGCGGATAAGCGCGACAGACACTGATCACTGTGCGTTAAGCCAGTCGGCAACATCCTGCCATGTGCCGCGAAAGACGATTTTCGCGGCTTTCTTTTCCAGTTGATAGCGATACATCGGGTCGTAATACTCGTTGAGCAACGGCACCAGCCAGCCCATATGGGCGTCGGTACTGCCCGTCGCTTGCTGTTCGCGCAGAGCCACGTCGAGCAGGGCCGTCAGCTCGGCAAAACGTTGTAAACCCAGACGGCGGCGAATAGCAAACAGGCCGTGGTGCAGATACTCGCTATACTCCTGCCAGCCCTGACTCTCGCCATAAGCATGGGTAAAATCGTGGTGCATCCGCACGAAATACTCTTCGCGCAGTCGCTCCAGACGACGCTCAAAAGGATCGTCCACCACTGCAATAGATGCCTGGGTCATGCGTTCGCGCAGGCATTCGGGCAGATGATTAGCCCCGATCATGCGGCCTTCATCTTCCAGTACCCACAGACGCAGATCCTGACGGCTGTCGGTTCTGAGCATTTCGACCGCCAGTAGGTTTTCAAAACTCGCCTGACTCAGCTGCGGTTCAACGGTGCGACCAAACGAGGAACCGCGATGGTGCGCCAGACCTTCGAGATCCACGCCGTTCGGCTGCTGTTGCACCAGCTGCGTTTTACCGTTCCCGGTACAGCCGCCAATTAAGACGATCGGCTTTTGCACTAATTCTTCAGTCAGTTGAATCGCCGCCTGACGCAGGGCTTTGTAGCCGCCGTGTATCAGCGGGTAGTCAATCCCGGACTCGCGCAGCCACTGCTGCACAATGTGCGAACGCTGACCGCCGCGCGCGCAGCATAAATAACCCGCAGGATTTTGACGACAGGCATCCAGCCAGGCCTTCATACGTTGTTGGCGAGTCTCGCCGCAGACCAGTTGATGGCCGAGCGTGAGGGCTGCCTCGGGTCCCTGACGTTTATAACAGGTACCCACGACGGCACGTTCGTCATCGTTCATTAGGGGAAGGTTGATTGCGCCCGGCATTGCGCCTTGCAGAAATTCGACGGGGGCGCGTACATCGATTATAGGCGTACCAGCGAGCAAAATTGCGCGATAGTCCTGTGCTGTTTGTGTGTCTTGCATAGTAAAAAACGAAACCTCAAATCATCCTGTGTACTATTTTACGCGCCAAATGAGAGGATGACTTGATTTTCAATCGCGTGCATTGTTGAAAATTGCTAAAAATCCGGCGATTTCCGGTTTTCGCTGGGTAAACAGCGCCACAATATCTTCTACGGCCTTACCCGCGCCAAACTTATGCCACGCGAGGCTTAAGGGGGAAGGGGGACGCATGGTCGGGATGATACTGCTGACCAGTTGGCCGCTATCTAGTAACGGTTGGCAGAGCGGCTGCGGAACGAATCCAATACCCACACCCGCAAGATGCGCCGCAATCTTGGTTTCCATGTCCGGTACGATGATCTCCTTTTGACCGGGAAGACGCCATGCGACCCGTTTGGTCAGGGTCCGCGCGCTGTCCTCAATGTTAATTGCCGGAAAGCGGCGCAACTGCGCTTCCGTTAATGAGCCGCTGACGTCTGCTAGTGGATGATCCGCTGACATGACAAATCGCCACTGAACAGAACCCAAAGGATCGAGGGTAAAGGTGTTTGCCATCGGTTCCGTGCCGGTTACGCCGATAGCCAGCGAGAATCCTTCGTACAAGAGTGAATCCCATACGCCCATATAAATTTGCCGGGAAAAGTGAAACTGAGTAAAGGGGTAGCGGGCGTTAAGCCAGGATAACAGGCGAGCGACGGCTTCAGGGCTGTACAGCAGGTTGTTGACCACAATATTCACCTGGCGCTCTACGCCGTCATTCACTTGCTGTAATTCGCTGGGCATGCTGTCCAGCCAGGCGAGCCAGTCTTTTGCCTGGGAAAGAAGGTGAGAACCTGCGGCGGTTAACGTCACGCTTCGGGTGGTGCGAAAAAACAGCGCGACGCCGGTATTTTCTTCCAGAAGCTTAATGCGGTAACTGATGGTGGCCGTGGTTTTACACAAGCGATCCGCTGCCCGGGAGAAACTTCCCGTTTCGGCGACGCCGATAAAGGTACGTAGTGTTTCCGGGTCAAACATTTTCAGCTACTCCCTAAATGATCATCTGCAAGCCTGATTTCTTGTTCTCTGATTTATAAGTATTTTTGCATAATGACCTTGTTTAAATTGTGGTCTAAATCTAGTTTTGGAAAATTTTTCCAATTTTTGTGTTGATGTTAAATCACGAAGGTTTTAGATTGCATGGTATTGAAGCCGCTAAGTGTTCTGACTGCGGTTCAGCGGAATTCAGTTACAAGGAAATGATGATGAAACTAGAGGTACTACCGTTAAATCAGCACGCGTTCAGCGCCTATGGCGATGTGATAGAAACTCATAAACGTGATTTTTTTCATATCAATGATGGGCTCGTTGAACGTTATCACGACCTGGCCAATGTGGAGATACTTAAGCAGGATCGCACGCTCATCAGTATCAACCGCGCGCAACCAGCAGCGATGCCGATTGTTGTGCATGAACTGGAGCGCCATCCGCTAGGCACTCAGGCATTTATGCCTATGAATGGCGAAGCGTTTGTAGTGATTGTCGCGCTCGGCGAGGACAAACCTGACCTTTCCACTTTAAAAGCCTTTATCACCAATGGCCAACAGGGTGTGAATTACCACCGAAATGTCTGGCATCACCCGCTGTTTGCCTGGCAAACCGTGACCAATTTTCTGACCATCGATCGTGGTGGTAGCGATAATTGCGATGTTGAAAGTATCCCGGCACATGAGCTCTGTTTTGCGTGACGCTATCGGCCTTCTTGCTTAATATGCGCATATTGTTCATTGTTTATGCTCATATTTTGGGCCGGAGTAAACGTAGTGGAGACGGAAGTAAGACGGCGCGGCAGGCCTGGACAGGCGGAGCCGGTTGCGCAGAAAGGCGCTCAGGCGCTTGAGAGAGGCATTGCGATTTTGCAGTATCTCGAAAGAAGTGGAGGCAGTTCGTCAGTTAGCGATATTTCCGGCAGTCTGGATTTACCGCTCTCCACGACTTTTCGCCTGTTGAAGGTTTTACAGGGTGCTGATTTTGTCTATCAGGACAGCCAGTTAGGCTGGTGGCACATCGGTTTAGGCGTATTCAATGTGGGCTCTGCGTATATTCATAATCGCGACGTCCTGTCGGTAGCCGGACCGTTTATGCACCGATTAATGCTGCTGTCAGGCGAAACGGTTAATGTCGCAATTCGCAATGGCACCGAAGCGGTGTTGATTGGTCAGAAGGAGTGCAAATCGATGGTCAGAATGTGCGCACCTTTAGGCAGTCGTATGCCGTTACATGCTTCCGGCGCGGGAAAAGCGCTGCTTTATCCGTTGATGGAAGAAGAGCTAATGGACATCATCGTGAAAACGGGTTTGCAGCAATTTACGCCAACCACGTTGGTGGATTTTCCTACTCTGCTGCGCAATCTGGAAATGGCGCGTGAGAATGGGTATATCGTCGATCACGAAGAACATGTTATTGGATTGAATTGCATTGCATCAGCTATCTATGATGATGTAGGTAGTGTCGTTGCTGCCATCTCTATTTCGGGGCCCGCATCCAGACTGACGGAAGATCGTTTTATCAGTCAAGGGGAGCTGGTACGGGATACTGCACGAGATATCAGTACGGCTCTGGGTTTAAAAGCCCCCGTAGCTTAAGTCGCAACCCGCTCAGAGGAGCGGGACTTTTTTGGATTTTTTCAAAGTTGGAAAATTTTTCCAATTAATAGAGGTAGAAAGAAAATGGCAAAAATGAGAGCCGTTGACGCGGCAATGTATGTGCTGGAAAAAGAAGGTATCACCACCGCATTTGGGGTTCCTGGAGCGGCAATTAACCCGTTCTATTCCGCAATGCGTAAGCACGGAGGCATCCGTCACATTCTGGCTCGTCATGTTGAAGGCGCTTCCCATATGGCGGAAGGCTATACGCGTGCGACGGCAGGAAACATTGGCGTTTGCCTTGGCACTTCTGGTCCTGCAGGCACTGATATGATCACTGCGCTGTATTCCGCCTCTGCTGATTCTATTCCAATTTTATGCATCACCGGTCAGGCACCTCGCGCTCGCCTGCATAAGGAAGATTTTCAGGCTGTTGATATTGAATCTATTGCCAAACCGGTCAGCAAAATGGCGGTAACAGTGCGTGAAGCCGCACTGCTTCCCCGGGTTTTGCAGCAGGCATTCCATGTCATGCGCTCTGGTCGTCCTGGTCCGGTATTGATCGATTTACCTTTTGATATTCAGGTTGAAGAAATCGAATTCGATCCCGACATGTATGAACCGCTGCCAGTCTACAAGCCTGCAGCCAGCCGCAAACAGATTGAGAAAGCGTTGGAAATGCTGATTCAGGCTGAGCGTCCGGTCATCGTGGCTGGGGGCGGGGTGATTAATGCTGATGCCAGCGAATTGCTGCAACGTTTTGCAGAATTAACCAACGTACCGGTAATTCCTACACTGATGGGCTGGGGATGCATCCCGGACGATCATGAGTTAATGGCCGGAATGGTGGGGTTGCAAACGGCGCATCGGTACGGAAACGCCACGCTGCTGGCCTCCGATATGGTGTTCGGTATTGGTAACCGCTTTGCTAACCGACACACAGGCTCCGTCGCGAAATATACCGAAGGGCGCAAAATCATTCATATCGATATTGAACCGACGCAAATTGGCCGCGTCCTGTGCCCGGATTTAGGAATCGTTTCGGATGCCAAAGCTGCGCTAACTTTGCTGATTGACGTTGCTCAGGAGATGCAGAAAGCCGGTCGTTTACCTTGCCGGAATACCTGGGTTGATGAATGTCAGCAGCGTAAGCGGACGCTACTGCGTAAAACCCACTTCGACAATGTCCCGGTTAAACCGCAGCGTGTTTATGAAGAGATGAATAAAGCCTTTGGTCGTGATGTTTGCTACGTCACTACCATTGGGTTATCGCAAATTGCCGCTGCGCAAATGCTGCACGTATTTAAGGATCGTCATTGGATCAACTGCGGTCAGGCAGGCCCTCTTGGCTGGACGCTGCCCGCGGCATTAGGGGTTTGCGTGGCTGACCCAATGCGTAACGTTGTTGGGATTTCCGGTGATTTTGACTTCCAGTTCCTGATCGAAGAACTGGCGGTGGGCGCACAGTTCAACATTCCTTACATCCATGTGCTGGTCAACAACGCTTATCTCGGCCTGATTCGCCAGTCGCAGCGCGCTTTTGATATGGATTACTGCGTCCAACTGGCGTTCGAAAACATCAACTCCAGCGAAGTAAACGGCTATGGCGTTGATCACGTCAAAGTGGCTGAGGGATTAGGCTGTAAAGCCATCCGCGTACTTAAACCTGAAGATCTTGCTCCGGCATTTGAACAAGCCAAAGCTCTGATGGCACAGTACCGCGTTCCGGTTGTGGTCGAAGTGATCCTTGAGCGCGTGACCAACATCTCTATGGGCAGTGAGCTGGATAATGTCACCGAGTTTGAAGAGATTGCAGACGGTGCGATGGATGCACCAACCGAAACCTGTTTTATGAAATACGAATAGAAGGGGTGACAGATGTTACGTTTCTCAGCCAATCTTTCCATGTTGTTTCTGGAATACAGTTTTCTTGAACGCTTCGATAAAGCGGCATAATCGGGATTTCGTGGCGTAGAGTTTATGTTTCCCTACGATTACGACATTGACGTATTAAAGGAAAAGCTGCAGATCAACCAGCTGGAGCATACGCTGCATAATCTTCCTGCCGGAGACTGGGCGGCGGGTGAACGCGGTATCGCCTGTATTCCAGGTCGCGAAGAAGAATTTCGAGATGGTGTCGCGGCGGCTGTTCGTTATGCGAAGGGGCTCGGCAATAAGAAGATCAATTGCCTGGTAGGTAAAACTCCTGCGGGGTTTTCTGCCGAACAGATCCAGCAGACGTTGGTGGAAAACCTGCGCTATGCGGCAAATATGTTAGCGAGGTAATGACTCCAACTTATTGATAGTGTTTTATGTTCAGATAATGCCCGATGACTTTGTCATGCAGCTCCACCGATTTTGAGAACGACAGCGACTTCCGTCCCAGCCGTGCCAGGTGCTGCCTCAGATTCAGGTTATGCCGCTCAATTCGCTGCGTATATCGCTTGCTGATTACGTGCAGCTTTCCCTTCAGGCGGGATTCATACAGCGGCCAGCCATCCGTCATCCATATCACCACGTCAAAGGGTGACAGCAGGCTCATAAGACGCCCCAGCGTCGCCATAGTGCGTTCACCGAATACGTGCGCAACAACCGTCTTCCGGAGCCTGTCATACGCGTAAAACAGCCAGCGCTGGCGCGATTTATCCCCGACGTATCCCCACTGTTCGTCCATTTCCGCGCAGACGATGACGTCACTGCCCGGCTGTATGCGCGAGGTTACCGACTGCGGCCTGAGTTTTTTAAATGGCGGAAAATCGTGTTGAGGCCAACGCCCATAATGCGGGCGGTTGCCCGGCATCCAACGCCATTCATGGCCATATCAATGATTTTCTGGTGCGTACCGGGTTGAGAAGCGGTGTAAGTGAACTGCAGTTGCCATGTTTTACGGCAGTGAGAGCAGAGATAGCGCTGATGTCCGGCAGTGCTTTTGCCGTTACGCACCACCCCGTCAGTAGCTGAACAGGAGGGACAGCTGATAGAAACAGAAGCCACTGGAGCACCTCAAAAACACCATCATACACTAAATCAGTAAGTTGGCAGCATCACCCGAAAATGTAGACGATGTATCGGTCATGATGGGAACGCCGGCGAATAAATCGTTACTGGAAACGACCGGGTTTTGGCATGACGATTTTAATCAGGCTACGCCGAATGATATTTGCGTGGCTATTCGTACTGAAGCGGCAGATGAGAGTATTACGCAGGCCATTTTGCAACAGCTGAATGAGTCGTTGCAGCAGCTGGCGCAGGCTACCGGGGGAAGCCAAACGCTACTGCAGGTCAGACGCTGGGAAAGTGCGTGTCAGAAATTGCCTGAGGCGAATATGACGCTAATTTCTGTTGCTGGTGAATACGCGGCAGAACTGGCGAACCAGGCGCTGGATCGCAACCTGAACGTCATGATGTTCTCCGACAACGTCACGCTGGAAGATGAAAACAATCTCAAGCGCCGCGCACAAGATAAAGGTCTGCTGGTGATGGGACCGGATTGCGGAACCGCCATGATCGCCGGTACGCCGCTGGCTTTTGCCAACGTAATGCCGGAAGGCAATATTGGTGTGATAGGCGCCTCCGGCACAGGGATCCAGGAGCTCTGTTCACAGATAGCGCTGGCCGGGGAAGGCATCACTCACGCCATCGGGCTGGGCGGACGCGATCTGAGCGCTGAGGTGGGGGGCATTAGCGCACTTACCGCGCTGGAGATGCTCGGTACAGATGATAAAAGCCAGGTGCTAGCTTTTGTGTCTAAACCACCGGCGGAAGCTGTTCGTCAGCGTATTGTCACGGCGATGAAAGCCACGGGAAAACCCGTTGTGGCCCTGTTTTTAGGTTACACCTGCGCAGCGGCCCGTGATGAGAACGTCTGGTTTGCATCGACGCTGGATGATGCGGCCCGTCTAGCCTGTTTACTGGCGCGAGTCACGGCGCGACGCTGCGCGCTTGCTGCCACGGGAGATGGACTGATTCGTGGGCTATATACCGGAGGAACGCTGGCTGCCGAAGCGGCGGGACTGTTGGCCGCACACCTTAACGTTGCAGCGGATGCTCAGCATCATCACGGCATGATGCTGGATGCCGCCGGGCATCAGATTATTGACCTGGGGGATGATTTTTATACCGTCGGGCGGCCGCATCCGATGATCGATCCTGCACTACGTAATCAGCTTATTACGGATCTCGGTTCGCAGCCGCAGGTACGGGTGTTATTGGTCGACGTCGTGATTGGTTACGGTGCGACGGCAGATCCTGCGGCATCAATGGTTCAGGCCTGGCAAAAGGCATGTGCTGCCCGAAACATCGAGCAACCGCTGTTTGCGATTGCGACGGTGACCGGTACAGAACGCGATCCGCAGTGTCGTTCACTGCAAATTGCCACGCTGGAGGACGCCGGTATCGCTGTAGTGAGTTCACTGCCTGAGGCAACTCTGCTTGCCGCCGAACTTATTCGGCCATCTCGACCGTTGTCTCATCAATCCGCACCTTCTCTACTGGAAAAAGTAGCGGTCATTAATGCCGGGTTACGCAGTTTTGCACTGGATTTACAGGCGGCAGAAAAGCCTGTGGTGCATTACCAGTGGGCGCCTGTCGCTGGCGGTAACAAAAAACTGGCTCGTTTATTAGAACGTTTGCAATAAGGGGTTCCAATGTTTACATCAGTGGCGCAAGCCAATGCTGCAGTAATCGAACAAATTCGTCGTGCGCGCCCGCACTGGCTGGATGTGCAACCCGCGTCCTCGTTAATCAGCGAACTCAATGAAGGAAAAACGCTGCTTCATGCAGGACCGCCAATGCGTTGGCAAGAGATGACCGGCCCGATGAAAGGGGCCTGCATTGGTGCATGCCTTTTCGAAGGGTGGGCCAATGATGAAATGAGCGCGCTGGCATTACTGGAGCAGGGGAAAATCAATTTTGTACCTTGCCATCACGTTAATGCCGTGGGGCCAATGGGCGGAATCACCTCTGCTAGCATGCCGATGCTGGTGGTGGAAAACATCACTGAAGGGAACCGGGCTTACTGCAATCTCAACGAAGGCATTGGCAAAGTGATGCGTTTCGGCGCATACGGAGAAGATGTCCAGCAGCGTTTACGCTGGATGCGTGATGTCCTGATGCCAGTCTTAAGCGCAGCGTTGGGCACTTTGGAGCAGGGTATTGATTTGACCGCCATGATGGCGCAGGGCATTACGATGGGGGACGAGTTCCATCAGCGCAACATTGCCTCTTCAGCCCTGCTAATGCGAACCCTGGCACCGCAAATTGCCCGTCTGCAACATGATAAGCAGCAGATTGCTGAGGTAATGGATTTCCTCAGCGTAACCGACCAGTTCTTCCTCAACCTGGCGATGGCTTACTGCAAAGCAGCGATGGACGCCGGAGCGATTGTGCGTTCTGGCAGTATTGTGACGGCGATGACCCGTAATGGCGACATGTTCGGAATTCGGGTGAGCGGACTTGGCGATCGCTGGTTTACCGCACCTGTTAACACACCGCAGGGACTGTTCTTTACTGGTTTTTCACAGGAGCAGGCAAATCCGGATATGGGCGATAGCGCCATCACCGAAACTTTTGGCATTGGCGGTGCAGCGATGATCGCCGCACCTGGCGTCACGCGTTTTGTCGGTGCAGGAGGGATGGAAGCCGCGAAATCCGTGTCTGAGGAGATGGCGGAAATCTATCTGGAGCGCAATATGCAGTTGCAGATCCCCGGCTGGGATTTCCAGGGGGCCTGCCTGGGACTCGATATCCGTCGCGTGGTCGAAACGGGGATTACGCCGCTGATCAATACCGGTATTGCGCATAAAGAGGCCGGTATTGGCCAGATTGGCGCGGGAACCGTCCGTGCGCCGTTAGCTTGCTTTGAGCTGGCCCTGGAAGCGCTGGCTGAAAGCATGGGCATTAGCTAAAAGGGGGGCGCATAATGATCATCCATCCTCTGCTCGGCAGCCAGCAGTCTGCGGATTATCGCTAGGTATGGCAGTTGTCCGGCATCTGGCGGCGCGCGATTAATCTTGTGGCCGAAAGCGGCGCACTGTTGACGTTGCACCGCCAGGGTAGCGGCTTTAGCCCGGGAGGATGGGTGATCCGTACGCATGACTTTGATGCGCTGCGTACGGCGTTACGTGGGAGTGAAACCCCTCTGGCTGTCCCAAGGGGGATCCAGTTGGGGCCATTTTTGCTGTGCCAGCCGCGGCGCTGCTGTTCATTGAGAATAACTTACCGTCCACATTCCCCGCGCCTTGCACCCGACTGGATGGAGCGCGGCGAGGAAACGGGATTGTTCGGGCCATTAATGCTGGCGGCAAACCTGCCTTTGTGCCCCGAGCTACGTCAGTTCCGCCACTGCTTTTTCTCGGCGCTTGCGGGGATGCCGACAGACTGGCGACAGTGGTTAGGCAAAGGGCCCGGTTTAACGCCCAGTCATGATGATACATTGACTGGCATGCTGCTGGCGGCCTGGTATTTCGGCGCGCTGAATAAGGTTTCCGGTCACCGTTTCTTTGATGATTCCGGCTACCTTGAGCAGGCGACGACTGTGGTTAGCGTGAGCTACCTACGCTACGCGGCATCAGGTTACTTCGCTTCACCTTTACTCCACTTCACCCATGCTTTGCGTCGCCAGGAAAGGCTGGACACAGCGATAAATTCGCTGCTGGCGCTTGGGCATACCTCCGGTGCAGACATCCTGTTGGGGTTCTGGATTGGGCAACAAATCATAGAAGGATAGGGAATGAAAACGCTGGTTGTTGCTCTTGGTGGCAACGCATTATTGCAGCGCGGCGAGGCGCTGACCGCAGAAAATCAATATCGTAATATTGCCAGCGCCGTACCTGCCCTGGCGCGTCTGGCGCGCTCGTACCGCCTGGCTATTGTACATGGCAACGGACCGCAGGTTGGCCTGCTGTCGTTACAGAATCTTGCCTGGAAGGAGGTCGAACCTTATCCATTAGATGTACTGGTTGCCGAGACTCAGGGCATGATTGGTTATATGTTGGCCCAGAGCCTGACCGCTGAACCGGAGATGCCGCCGGTGACCACGGTGTTAACACGGATTGTTGTGTCAGAGGACGATCCTGCGTTTATGGCACCGGAGAAATTTATCGGCCCGGTATATTTGCCCGAAGAACAAACGCAACTGGAAGCCACCTACGGCTGGCATATGAAGCGTGACGGCAAATATCTGCGGCGCGTTGTCGCTTCGCCAGAACCTCGCCAGATTGTAGAAAGCGATGCCATTAAGCTCTTACTTAAAGAAGGGCATGTGGTAATTTGCAGCGGGGGAGGCGGCGTACCTGTTACTGGCGAAGGATTAGGGTCTGAAGCGGTCATTGATAAGGATCTCGCTGCGGCGTTGCTGGCTGAACAGATTGATGCCGATGGTCTGGTCATTCTGACCGATGCCGATGCGGTCTATGAAAACTGGGGGACGCCAGAGCAGCGCGCGATTCGTCAGGCCTCTCCTGATGAACTAGCGCCGTTTGCGAAAGCCGATGGTTCGATGGGACCAAAGGTCACCGCCGTCAGCGGATATGTGAAACGACGTGGGAAACCGGCATGGATTGGCGCGTTGTCACGTATTGAAGATACGCTGGCGGGCAAAGCCGGAACCTGTATCCGTCTGTAAAAAATGGGCGGCGTGTGTAAACACGCCGCCCATATCGGCTTATTTCAGCGTTGACTGCGCCCAGATAATACCGCTGGCATATTCAGGCGGCAGCAGGGGGATAAGCGCTTCCAGCGTCGCGCTAAGACGCGCGGTATCGCTGTCGCTCAGGTTCAGGTGTCCCACCTTACGCCCTTCACGCACCTCTTTGTCATACCAGTGCAGATGCACCAGCGGCAGCTTCAGCCAGTCATAGTTCAGGTCGCTACCAATCAGATTTACCATCACCGAAGGAGTGTTCACTATCGGCGTGGGTAACGGCAGGTTGGTAATGGCGCGCAGGTGCAGCTCAAACTGGCTGATGCTGGCACCGTTTTGCGTCCAGTGCCCGCTGTTGTGCACGCGTGGAGCCAGTTCGTTAATCAGCAGACCTTCCGGGGTGATGAAACATTCCATCGCCATCACGCCGACATAGCCCAGCTCCTGCATGATGGCAGAGAGCATCGCTTCGGCCTGTTTCTGCTGTTTGGCGTTAGCCTGTGGGAAGACCACGCTGGTGCGCAGAATGCCGTCCTGGTGCAGGTTATGGGTCAGCGGATAGAAGACGGTGCTACCGTCGTGCGCACGAGCGCCAACCAATGAGACTTCACCAGAGAAGTTGATTCCCCGCTCAACGATGCACTCGCCGTAGCAGTCGTCCGGCAGTTGTTCGGTTTCATTTACGCGCAAACGCCACTGCCCACGACCGTCGTAGCCGCCGACGCGACGTTTCACGATCGCCAGCTCGCCGAGTTTGTCGAATACTGCAGGCCATTCGCTTTTATCCGCCAGCAACTGCCACGGCGCAGTTGCCAGGCCGAGCTTGTCAAAAAGCTGCTTTTGCGTCAAACGGTCGGCAATAATCGGGAAAACGTCGCGGTTGACAAATGCCGGATGGCGCGCGAGCTCGCGGGTGAGCGCCGTTTCCGGCCAGCGCTCAATCTCAGCGGTGATCACGCTTTGCTGAAAAGGGACCGCTGCTGGTTCGGCATCCAGCCCGACGGGCCAGACCGCAATGCCCAGCGGCTCACCGGCCTGGCGCAGCATGCGCCCTAACTGACCGTTACCGAGTACGCAGACCTGCTTCATGCCGCACCTCGCGGGTCCGGATTCTCCAGCACCTCGTCGGTTTGTGCTTTGCGCCAGTCGTTCAGACGCTGGTGTAATACTTTGTCGTGTGTTGCCAGAATTTGTGCTGCCAGCAGGGCCGCATTTGCCGCGCCCGCTTTGCCGATAGCCAGCGTTCCGACCGGAATACCGCGCGGCATCTGTACGATGGAGTAAAGGCTATCTACGCCGCTCAGCGCCGCGCTTTGCACCGGGACGCCTAAAACAGGCACCAGCGTTTTCGCCGCAATCATGCCTGGCAGATGTGCAGCGCCACCCGCACCGGCAATGATCACCTGATAGCCGTTCTCTTCTGCGCTTTCGGCGAAGCTAAACAGCTTGTCAGGGGTGCGGTGGGCGGAGACGACTTCAACATGATGCGGCACGTTCAGAATTTCGAAGATTTCGGCGGCGAACTGCATGGTAGCCCAGTCGCTTTTGGACCCCATCACGATGGCGACACGCGCCGGGTTATTGCGGGAAGACATGCGTCTGAAAACTCCTGTGATGCACTACACTCGACTTTTGAGGCCACAGAGAATAGCATAATTCGCCGTCAAGGAAAACGATTGCGCGCTTTACACTTCACCCTTCAAGCAGCCTCTGTAGCTGGCTGCATCTCAACGAGTTTTGTGTAAAGAGGAACTGGATATCTGCGGAATTAAAACGGAAATGCGATCAGTTCAACGTCATTTGGCGTGACTTTGATCATCGACCCTTCGGTGTGCCATGCGCCTAATACCACACGGAAAGCGGGTTGCTCATTGGCCGTAAGTTCGTGGACTGCCGGGCGGTGGGTGTGGCCGTGAATTAACCACTGGACCTGATGCTGTTCCATCTCGGTGATGACGGCCTGCGGATTCACATCCATGATCTCCAGTGACTTGCTGCTGTTGGCCGCTTTGCTGTTGGCGCGCATTTTCGCGGCGATACGTTGGCGAACGAACAGAGGTAAGGAGAGGAACAGCTTCTGTAGCCAGGGTTGATGTACTTTGGCGCGAAACGCCTGATAGCCTGCATCGTCTGTACACAAAGTGTCGCCATGCATGATCAATACCTTGCGGCCATACAGGTTGAGTACTTTTTTCTCAGGCAGCAAGCTCATGCCGCTTTCACGGGCAAAACGTTTGCCGAGCAGAAAATCTCGGTTGCCGTGAATAAAAAAGCAGGGAACGCCGGAATCAACCAGTGATTTTATCGCCGCGGCTATTTCATGATGCAGTGGGGTTGGGTCGTCGTCGCCAATCCAGGCTTCAAACAGGTCGCCGAGAATGTACAGTGCATCAGCTTTTCGCGCATCACCGGCTAAAAAACGCAGAAAACCGGCGGTGATCGCCGGTTCTTCTGTGCAGAGGTGAAGATCTGCAATAAACAGTGTCGTCACGATTACTCGCTGACGGTCACGTTTTCGATGATGACGTCTTCTTTTGGCACATCCTGGTGCATACCGCTGCGACCAGTGGAAACGCCTTTGATTTTATCAACCACGTCCATGCCTTCAACAACTTCGGCAAACACGCAATAACCCCAACCCTGCATGCTTTCGCCGGAGAAGTTCAGGAAGTCGTTGTCTGCAACGTTGATGAAGAACTGTGCGGTTGCGGAGTGCGGAGCCTGAGTACGCGCCATCGCCAGCGTACCACGGGTGTTTTTCAGACCGTTGTTCGCTTCGTTTTTGATCGCTTCTTTCGTGGCTTTTTGCTTCATGCCCGGTTCGAAACCGCCGCCCTGGATCATGAAACCGTTAATAACACGGTGGAAAATGGTGTTGTTGTAAAAACCTTCGCGGCAGTAGTACAGGAAGTTTTTAACTGTTTCAGGCGCTTTATCATCAAACGTTTTGATTACGATATCGCCGTGATTAGTGTGGAAAGTAACCATTTTTGCATCCTGTTCCGATAGATTGGTGCTTCGACCCCGTGAAGGGTCAGAGTTAGGGGTGTGTTATAGCATAACCGCAAGCTGCGATCACCTCGCAAAGTGTGCTGCTTCCGGTCTAAATTATGGGTATTATACAGACTTTACTATCCACACACGTCTACACGGAATCTTCGATGTTAAAAATCTTTAATACACTGACGCGCCAAAAAGAGGAATTCAAACCTATTCATGCCGGGGAAGTCGGCATGTACGTGTGTGGTATTACCGTTTACGATCTCTGTCATATTGGCCACGGACGTACCTTCGTTTCTTTCGACGTTGTCGCGCGCTATTTGCGCTTCCTCGGCTATAAGCTGAAATATGTGCGCAATATTACTGATATCGATGACAAAATCATCAAGCGCGCGAATGAAAACGGTGAGAGCTTTGTGGCGTTGGTCGACAGAATGATCGCGGAAATGCATAGCGATTTCGACGCACTGAATATTCTGCGCCCGGATCTGGAGCCGCGCGCTACGCACCATATCGCTGAGATCATTGAAATCACTGAACAGCTGATTGCCAAAGGTCACGCTTATGTCGCTGATAACGGCGACGTGATGTTCGACGTGCCGACTGACCCGAACTATGGTCAGCTGTCACGCCAGGATCTGGATCAGCTGCAGGCGGGCGCACGCGTTGATGTGGTTGATGTGAAGCGCAACCCGATGGACTTCGTGCTGTGGAAAATGTCCAAAGAAGGCGAGCCGAGCTGGCCGTCTCCGTGGGGGGCGGGTCGTCCTGGCTGGCACATCGAATGTTCGGCGATGAACTGCAAACAGTTGGGCAACCATTTTGATATTCATGGCGGTGGTTCGGATCTGATGTTCCCGCACCATGAAAACGAAATCGCTCAGTCCACCTGTGCGCATGACGGTGAATACGTTAATTACTGGATGCACTCCGGGATGGTGATGGTTGACCGGGAGAAAATGTCCAAATCGTTGGGCAACTTCTTTACCGTGCGTGACGTGCTGAAATACTACGACGCCGAAACCATTCGCTACTTCCTGATGTCTGGTCATTACCGTAGCCAGTTAAACTACAGCGAAGAGAACCTGAAGCAGGCGCGCTCTGCGCTGGAGCGTCTGTATACCGCGCTGCGCGGCACCGATAAGTCCGTTGCTCCAGCCGGTGGCGAAGCCTTTGAAGCACGCTTCATTGAAGCGATGGACGATGACTTCAATACGCCGGAAGCCTACTCCGTGCTGTTTGATATGGCGCGTGAGGTTAACCGCCTGAAGGGTGAAGATATGGCGGCGGCTAACGGTATGGCTTCGCATCTGCGTAAGCTTTCCAGCGTGCTGGGCCTGCTGGAACAGGAGCCCGAAGCATTCCTGCAAAGCGGTGCGCAGGCGGATGACGGTGAAGTTGCTGAAATTGAAGCGTTAATCCAGCAGCGTCTGGATGCCCGTAAAGCCAAAGACTGGGCGGCAGCTGACGCCGCGCGTGACCGTCTCAATGAGATGGGTATCGTGCTGGAAGATGGCCCGCAGGGCACTACCTGGCGCCGTAAGTAATGATATTGATTGCCGGATGGCGGCTCGCGCCCTGTCCGGCAATCAATGTACGAATGTCGGTCGGATAAGACGCTTGCTGTATCCGGCAAATTAATATTTCCGATACCACCACAGCACACCCATCATCATAACTCCCGGTAGCCATACCCATATCAACTCCGAAATTATCACCTGGTGCCCGTATGGTGTGGCGTAGCGAGATAGCGCAAACGGGGCGACTTTAATCACCTGCCACGGTGCAAAGAAGCGTTCATCCGACCACGGCCACAGCCAGCCGACGCCTTTGCCGCCAGTGGTGACCGAATCCAACAGACTGTGCGACAGCAGTGAAACCGTCAGGAATAGCCAGCAGCGAATTAAGCCTGCCTTAAACCATCGTCGACCCATCCATACGCAGAGCAGCGGCACCACGAAGGCGAACAGCAGCGAATGGGTAAAACCACGGTGACCAAACACGTTGCCGTAGGCGACGCCAAGCTTAAACGACAGTACGTCGGCATCCGGCAGCATAGCCAGAATGACGCCAGTAAATAGTAATTGCGGGGGGATGACTTTACGCCCGAGACCTAATCCTAAACAGAGAGGAACGGCAGCGTGGGTAACGATTGTTGGCATGATGATCGCTTCGTGTGGAAAAACAACATGCTAACAGTTCACTGTGAAGTGGTGATGAAGTCATTATCTGAAAAGGAGAGAGGAAGTGGCCGGACAGGGGTTAACCTCATCCGGCACCTGGGATCACGCCACGACGTTAATGCTGTGGCCTTCAAAGCTGACGGTCTGTCCTGCAACGATTTTGCAGCGTTTACGCGTTTCTACCGCACCATCGACCTTCACTAACCCTTCGCCAATAGCAATTTTTGCCTGGGCGCCGCTTTCGCTCCAGCCTTCCAGCTTCAGTAAATCGCAGAGTTCAACGTGTGGGTGTTTACCCAGTGAAAATGTGGCCATCTTAAACGTCCTTTACATCATGATATTCAACACACGCCTGCAGCGTGTTTTCGATAAGTGTGGCGACCGTCATTGGGCCTACGCCGCCGGGTACCGGCGTGATGTATGACGCGCGTGCGGCAGCATCTTCAAAGACCACATCGCCAACAACCTTACCATTCTCCAGACGGTTGATGCCGACATCAATCACAATCGCACCTTCTTTGATCCACTCGCCGGGAATAAAGCCAGGTTTGCCGACGGCAACAATCAGCAGGTCTGCATGCTCTACATGGCGACGCAGATCTTTGGTGAACCGGTGGGTGACGGTGGTGGTGCAGCCAGCCAGCAGCAGCTCCATGCTCATCGGGCGGCCAACAATATTCGACGCGCCAATAACGACCGCATTCAGACCGTAGGTGTCGATATTGTAACGCTCAAGCAGAGTCACAATACCGCGCGGAGTACATGGGCGCAGGCGCGGCGCACGCTGGCACAGGCGACCAACGTTATACGGGTGGAAACCGTCAACGTCTTTATCCGGCGCAATACGCTCGAGAACTTTAACGTTGTCGATACCCGCAGGTAACGGCAGCTGGACCAGAATACCGTCGATGGTGGTATCTGCATTGAGCGTATCGATCAGCTCGAGCAGCTCTGCCTCGCTGGTGGTTTCAGGCAGGTCATAGGAGCGGGAGACAAACCCCACCTCGTCACAGGCTTTGCGTTTACTCGCGACATAAATCTGCGAAGCCGGGTTGCTACCTACCAGCACAACAGCCAGGCCTGGGGCGCGTAATCCAGCCGCTAAACGCGCCTGAACTTTTTGAGCAACCTCAGAGCGCACCTGCTGCGCAATCGTTTTACCGTCAATAATCTTTGCTGCCATCAGAGAGAGGATTCCGTCTGTTACGTTAAATCGAAGGGGATGCCGCTATTTTGTCAGAAGCGGGACGTGCTGTCAGTTTTCGTTTGCATTTTTACGTGCGCCAGGGGGTGTCACGATCTGCGAATGGGGTCAGTACAGAGGCTTAAGCCTTACGGATAATTAATAAGCATGCTAATTAAAATTAACGTGAATGAAACAACTCATCACCCTGGTATTTTCAGGGGTAATGCGCCACAAACCAGTCTGTTACGGTTAATTATGAGGGATTTTACCTCATTCTCACCCAGATTTTTCCTGGGTCCCATTAAGAATTAGCCAGGGTCATTAAAAGGATTTGCAGGTATTTTTCATTAATTGAAATGTTTAATTTATCGCTGTGACGAATAGTCATATTCGCGAGGAATAATTAGTGAATCAAATACTCAGGAGAGTTGGGGTAAAAGGTTAGCTAATTCTCATGCGATATATATCTTTACAGGATGCAGAGATAATTAGCCTGACATTTAATGTCGATAATGATTCAAACGGATCCCGCAGGATGCTGGAGCCGGATGTGTGTAATTCAAGGGAAATCCATGAAACGTAAATTAATGACCTCTTCTGTTATTGCCAGCCTGATGTTAGTCGCCGGTGCAGCGGTTGCAGCCGATCCGGTAAGCGTTAGCGGCGGTACTGTGCATTTTGAAGGTGAACTGGTCAATGCAGCCTGTGCAGTCAGTACTCAGTCATCCGATCAGGTTGTGACGTTAGGCCAGTATCGTACTGCCAGTTTTGCCGCAGTGGGTGACACTACAGCACAAATTCCGTTCTCTATCGTGCTGAACGACTGTGACCCGAACGTTGCCGCAACTGCAGCCGTTGCTTTCTCTGGCCAGTCCGATAATACCAATAACAACCTGCTGGCTGTCACTTCTGCAGACAACGGTACCACTGCAGGCGGTGTTGGGATTGAAATTCTGGACAATACGTCCACCGCGCTGAAGCCGGATGGCGCAACCTTCTCTACCGCTCAGGCGCTGGTAGAAGGGACCAACACCCTGCGTTTCTCTGCGCGTTACAAAGCCACTGCCGCAAGCGCAACGCCGGGTCAGGCAAATGCCGACGCGACATTCATCATGAAGTACGAATAAGCCGTTTTGATTTGCGCAAGGATGACGTTCGCCTCAATGGATGAGGCAATATCCGGGGATGATGAAGGATGCGGCAGATGATAGGGAAAGGCGTGGCGCTGGCGGGAATGCTGTGCGTAATGCCTGTGCTTTCACATACGGTAATACTGGAAAGTGGCCGCGTCCACTTACGGGGGCAGCTCGTCAACGGCGCCTGTACGGTCGCCACTGACAGTCAGGATATGCGGGTGCAAATGGGGCAGTATCGCACCAATGCTTTCTCTGGGACGGGAAGCTTCGCCTCTACCAGCGTACCGTTTTCACTGCGCTTAACGTCGTGCAGCTCCGATGTTTATGACCATGTTGGGATTGCGTTTGCGGGCGTGACGCCAGCGGAAGATCCGCAGGTTTTTCTTGCCAGCGGCGATGCGTCTGCGGCTTCGGGGATTGGCCTGGCGTTATTTGACGAGCGCCAACGGCAAATTATACCGAATGCCCTGCCGCTTCATTATGTGCCGATTATAACGCAAGAGATGACGTTTCATTTCACTGCCCGCTATCGGGCTGTCTCGGAAAATATAACGCCGGGAACGCTTCGCTCAGACGTGTGGTTTACGTTGGTTTATCCCTGATTTATTTCCCAACGATAATCGCATCAAAGGTATTTTTAGCTATGTTTAATTATCTAAAATCAGGTTTTATCCTTTTACTGGCCTTATTTTCTGCTGCCAGTGTTCAGGCTGCCGGAGGCATTGCATTAGGCGCCACTCGCGTTATTTATCCGGCCGATGCCAAACAAACGTCCCTGTCTATTAGCAATAGCGATACCAAAGAACGTTACCTGGTAAATTCATGGATTGAGAATAGCGCAGGCGCTAAAGAAAAATCGTTTGTGGTTACGCCTCCGCTGTTTGTTAGTGAACCCAAAAGCGAAAACACGCTGCGTATCATCTATGCCGGTGAACCGCTGCCCAAAGACCGTGAGTCGCTGTTCTGGATGAACGTCAAAGCCATTCCGTCAGTCAATAAAAACAGCCTTGAGGGCAAAAACGTTCTGCAACTGGCGATTCTGTCACGCATCAAACTTTTCGTTCGTCCGAATAATCTGCCGCAAATCCCGGAAGATGCACCAGGAATGCTGACCTTTTCCCGCTCCGGCAACCACCTGAAGATCAACAATCCGTCAGCGTATTACGTCACGTTGGTCAATCTCAATGTGGGGAAAACGAAGGTCGATAACGTGATGGTTGCGCCGAAAAGCGATGCGCAGGTCCTGCTACCCACGGGCGTTCAGGGCAACGTCACGTTCCAGACGGTCAATGATTATGGCGCTGTGACCCCGGCTAAAACGGTTAGTGTGCGTTGAGATAACGATGAATAAGACAACGTATTTTCCTGGCCTGTTACCGGGGGTTACGCCACCGCTGGCGGGGGTGGCGTTGTCCACGCTGGCGGCGCTCTTTCCCTCTCTAAGCTATGGGGAAAGCTATTTTAATCCGGCCTTTTTATCTGCGGATACGGCAACCGTGGCGGATTTATCACGTTTTGAAAAAGGCAATCACCAGCCTGAAGGCGTTTATCGCGTGGATATCTGGCGCAACGATGAGTTTGTTGCCACTCAGGATATTCGTTTTACTACCAGTGCGGCAAAAGCCGGGGAGAAGTCCGGTGGGTTGATGCCGTGCTTTGGACTCGACTGGGTGAAGCGCCTTGGCGTCAATATCGCCGCGTTTCCGGCACTCAGTAAGGATCCGAACGATACCTGTATCAATCTACCTGAGGCGATTCCTGGCAGCGAGATTGCGTTTGATTTTTCTACCCTGCGCTTAAACGTCAGCCTGCCACAGGCGTCAATGTTAAACAGCGCGCGCGGCTATATTCCACCGGAAGAGTGGGATGAAGGGATCCCGGCCGCGCTGGTTAACTACAGCTTTACCGGCAGCCGTGGCAGTGATACTGACAGCTATTTCCTCAGTATGCTCAGTGGTCTGAACTATGGCCCCTGGCGGCTGAGAAACAACGGTGCGTGGAGCTACTCCAAGGGCGACGGATACCACTCACAAAGCTGGAAAAACATCGGTACATGGCTTCAGCGCGCAATTGTCCCGCTGAAGGGCGAACTGGTGATGGGCGACAGCAACACTGGCAACGACGTTTTTGACAGCGTCGGGTTTCGCGGTGCGCGGCTCTATTCCTCAGACAGTATGTATCCCGACAGCTTACAGGGCTACGCGCCTACCGTTCGCGGCATTGCGCGTACCGCAGCGAAACTGACCATTCGTCAGAATGGCTATGTGATTTATCAAAGCTATGTTTCACCCGGCGCTTTCTCGATAACCGATCTCAACCCAACGTCATCCAGCGGTGATCTTGAGGTCACGGTGGATGAGAAGGACGGCAGCCAGCAACGCTATACGGTGCCGTACTCCACCGTTCCCTTATTACAGCGAGAAGGGCGTTTCAAATATGACGTTGTCGCCGGGGATTTTCGCAGCGGCAATAGCCAGCAATCTTCACCGTTCTTTTTCCAGGGAACATTAATTGCCGGGTTACCAGAGGGCTATACCGCATACGGTGGTACGCAGTTGGCCTCACGTTACACCGCGGTGGTTTTAGGCACCGGTCGAAACCTGGGGGACTGGGGGGCGGTTTCTGTCGATCTCACCCATGCGCGCAGCCAACTGGCGGATGACAGTACGCACCAGGGGCAGTCTTTGCGTTTCTTGTATGCGAAATCGCTGAACAATTTTGGCACTAACTTCCAGTTGTTGGGGTATCGATACTCAACGCGTGGCTTCTATACCCTCGACGATGTGGCGTATCGCAGTATGGAAGGCTATGAGTACGAATACGACAGTGAGGGCAATCGCCACGACGTGCCCAATGTGACGAGTTACCACAACCTGAGCTACAGCAAAAAGGGCCGTTTCCAGATCAACATTTCGCAGAATCTGGGGGATTACGGATCGCTGTATATCTCGGGTAGTCAGCAGACGTACTGGAATACTTCAGACACCAATACCTGGTATCAACTGGGCTATGCCAGCGGCTGGCAGGGGATTAGCTATTCACTCTCCTGGTCGTGGAATGAATCGGTTGGCATCTCCGACACCGATCGTATTCTGGCGTTCAATATGTCTGTACCGTTCAGCCTGCTGAGCGGACGGCGTTACTCGCGTGATAACGCCCTCGATCGCACCTACGCCACCTTTAATGCCAACCGTAATAGCAACGGGCAGAACAGTTGGCAGAGCGGAATCGGCGGTACGTTGCTGGATGGGCGCAACCTGAGCTACAGCGTGAATCAGGGGCACAGCAGCAGCAATGGCTATAGCGGAAACGCCAGCGCCAACTGGCAGGCGGCCTATGGCACGCTGGGCGTGGGTTACAACTACGACCGTGACCAGCATGACTACAACTGGCAGCTCTCCGGCGGCGTGGTGGGGCATGCGGACGGCATTACGCTCAGTCAGCCTCTGGGCGATACCAACGTGCTGATTAAAGCGCCGGGCGCGCAGGGTGTACGGATAGAGAACCAGACCGGCGTTCAAACCGACTGGCGCGGATACGCGGTGATGCCATATGCCACCGTCTATCGTTATAACCGCGTCGCGTTAGACACCAATTCCATGAACAACAATACCGATGTGGAGAATAACGTCAGTAGCGTAGTGCCAACGCAAGGGGCGCTGGTGCGGGCGGCGTTTGATACACGAATCGGTGTGCGGGCGCTGATTACCGCCAAACATGCCGGTAAACCAGTGCCGTTTGGCTCCGTCGTGCGTGAAAACACCAGCGGCGTGACCAGCATGGTGGGTGAAGACGGGCAAATCTACCTGAGCGGCCTGCCGCTAAAAGGCGAGTTGTTGATCCAATGGGGGGAAGGCGCAAACGCGCGCTGCGTGGCGCGCTATGCCTTGCCAGAGGATAGCCTGAAACAAGCGGTAACGCTCACGAACGTGACGTGCGAATCTCCGTCAGCACGACAGGAATAATACGATGAAACGACAAACGGGTTTGTTACTGGGAAGCGCTTTACTGCTGATGGCCCATTCGTCCTGGGCGACGGTCTGCCAAAACTCGAATGGCACGCCAACGGATGTTTTTTACGATCTGTCGAATGTCTTCAACAGTAGTAACAACCAGCCGGGACAGGTGGTGACGTTACCGGAAAAATCTGGCTGGGTTGGCGTGAATGCCACCTGTCCGGCCGGGACAACGGTAAATTACACCTATCGAAGCTATGTCACTGAACTTCCGGTTCAAAGTACCGAAGGCGGCTTCCAGTATCTGAAGCTCAATGACTACCTGCTGGGGGCCATGAGCATAACCGATAGCTATGCCGGGTTATTTTATCCCCCGCGTAATTACATTCGCATGGGGACTCACCCTAACGTACCTAAGCAGCAGCCTTTTGGCGTGATGGATTCAAAGCTGGTGTTTAAGCTCAAAGTGATCCGCCCGTTTATTAACATGGTGCCGATTCCGCGGCAGACGATGTTCAGCGTCTATGTCACGACCAGTACCGGAGATGCGCTAAGCGTGCCGGTTTATACCATCAGCTACAGCGGCAAGGTGGAGGTTCCACAAAACTGCGAAGTAAACGCCGGGCAGATTGTTGAGTTTGATTTTGGTGATATTGGCGCATCGCTGTTTAGCAAGGCAGGAGCGGGAAACCGGCCAGAAGGCATCAATCCGCAGACCAAAACGGTAGCGATAAAATGCACCAACGTCGCTGCACAGGCCTACTTAACCATGCGTGTAGAGGCCGAGAAAGCCACCGGGCAAATGATGGTATCTGACAATCCCGATTTAGGTTTTATTGTCGCCGACAGCAGCGGTAAACCGCTGACGCCCAATAATCTGTCCAGCACTATCCCGTTTCAACTGGATGATAACGCCGCGGCGAGCGTGGGTATTCGAACATGGCCGGTTAGCGTGACGGGCAATAAACCTACCGAAGGACCTTTTACAGCCCGTGGCTATCTGCGAGTGGATTATGACTAACAAGCAAACGCCAGCCGCAGGGAAACGCCTGGCAATGGTGTGCCTGCTGACATTCAGCTCGTTGTGCCATGCCGCTTCGTCGCTGGGGGAAATCAATATTGAACTGCGCGGAAACGTGGTGGACTTTACCTGCGCGGTAATTGCCAGCGACAGCAATAAGTCCGTGGAGCTAGGCACCTGGCCGACCAAGCAGCTTCAGAACAGCGGAGATACTACTCAACCGGTCGCGTTTACGCTGAAGCTAGAAGGCTGCCCGCCGGGTTCCGCTTCGATAACGTTTTCCGGAACTCCGGCCCCGGGCACGACGTTGCTGGCGCTTGATGACGCGGTGATGGCGCAAAAGGTGGCGATCGAACTGCACGACAGCGACCGTACGCGATTGCCGCTCGAGCAGGCCAGTCAGACGGTGGGGATTGATGAGAACGGCAATGCCACGCTGACCTTTTTCGCAAACTATATCGCGTTAGCTGCTGGGGTTCAGCCTGGCATTGCCAGGGCTGATGCCACGTTCATGATTAACTATAACTAATCAATGCGCTAACAAAACACTCCCGAACGAAATCTCGCCGGGAGTGTTATTACATTAATTCATGCATTTTTGCGTAATCGATCAGCTCAACGATGGTGTGCAACCCGAGCTTGGAGTAGATATTAGCCTTGTGAGCGCTAATCGTTTTATTGCTGAGTAACAACTGCTCAGCAATTTCCTTATTGGATAGCCCGTTTGCCAGATAACGCAAAACGGTAACTTCACGGTTAGAGAGCGGCATGTCATGTAAGACGCCTTTTTGTGCATTTATATTGTTAATGAAATTAAGGGTATCCGAAGGAAAAAAGGAATATCCCGATAAAATCATTTTTACCGCATTGTAGATATCATTGAGATCCTTTCGTTTGCTGACAAACCCATTTGCACCGGCCCGGATAGCACGCCCGGCATAAAACGACTCGGATTTTGAGGACAGAAACAGTACCCGAGTTTTCTCCTGCAATGACTTTATTCTTTTGAGTAATGTAAACCCATCAGAACCAGGCAATTCAATATCCAGGATGACAAGATCGACAGGGTACGTGCGCAGATGTTCTATTGCCGTACGGCTGTCATCGGTTTTCAACACTACCTGAATATTACTGTTTTTCTCGAGTAGTACTTCTATCGACATTCTGACAATAGGGTGTTCGTCCATAATGATAACGGATGCTGGTTTCATTGTTGTATGCCTCAAACTGTTTGCGTATCTTGCGAATTTGATAAAACATCAGGCGTTATAATATTGTCAAATAGCCAAGAATTGTTCTGAGGGAGAGCCGAATAAATATTATTTCATCCTTGTTTATTCGGTTGTTCTTCTGCAGAACAATGAATTTGTGGAAAATCCATTTCACACCGGGAAAACTAACAATTAATCAGGAAACTGTGGGGATTATACCTGCTCTGCTCATTCGGAAAAGACTTACAACATCCTGGTTGTTAATGTCAGTTAGGGAAGGTGCGAATAAGCAGGTCATTTCTTCCCAAGCTGACTCGCTGATTAAAATTTCGCGGATCTGGGCCGATTTTTTTCCCGCAAACACATCGAATCAGCCTATTTAGGCTATTTTTTCCACCATTTCTGGCGTTATTTCCGGTTTTTACTGAGATCTCTCCCACTGACGTATCATTTGGTCCACCCGAAACAGGTTGGCCAGGGTGAATAACATCGCCAGTTGGTTATCGTTTTTCAGCAGCCCTTTGTATCTGGCTTTCACGAAGCCGAACTGCCGCTTGATGATGCGAAACGGGTGCTCCACCCTGGCACGGATGCTGGCTTTCATGTATTCGATGTTGATGGCCGTTTTGTTCTTGCGCGGATGCTGCTTCAAGGTTTTTACCTTGCCGGGACGCTCGGCGATCAGCCAGTCCACATCCACCTCGGCCAGCTCCTCGCGCTGTGGCGCTCCTTGGTAGCCGGCATCGGCTGAGACAAATTGCTCCTCTCCATGAAGCAGATTACCCAGCTGATTGAGGTCATGCTCGTTGGCCGCGGTGGTGACTAGGCTGTGGGTCAGGCCACTCTTGGCATCGACACCAATGTGGGCCTTCATGCCAAAGTGCCACTGATTGCCTTTCTTGGTCTGATGCATCTCCGGATCGCGTTGCTGCTCTTTGTTCTTGGTAGAGCTGGGGGCCTCAATGATGGTGGCATCCACCAAAGTGCCTTGGGTCATCATGACGCCTGCTTCGGCCAGCCAGCGATTGATGGTCTTGAACAATTGACGTGCCAGTTGATGCTGCTCCAGGTGGCGGAAATTCATGATGGTGGTGCGATCCGGCAGGGCGCTATCCAGGGATAATCGGGCAAACAGGCGCATGGAGGCGATTTCGTACAGGGCATCTTCCATGGCACCGTCGCTCAGGTTGTACCAATGCTGCATGCAGTGAATACGCAGCATGGTCTCCAGCGGATAGGGCCGTCGGCCATTGCCCGCCTTGGGATAAAACGGCTCGATGACAGCGGTCATATTCTGCCATGGCAGAATCTGCTCCATGCGGGAGAGGAAAATCTCTTTTCGGGTCTGACGGCGCTTAGTGCTGAATTCACTATCGGCGAAGGTGAGTTGATGGCTCATGATGTCCCTCTGGGATGCGCTCCGGATGAATATGATGATCTCATATCAGGAACTTGTTCGCACCTTCCTAAGGTAATCAGCTCCCAGTCGAACTGATTTATACGCCTGGAATGAATATAGTTAAGAACCGGAGATAATAAGGCCTGGCGCATCTCGGGGAGGCGCAAATTGCGTGGCAAGATATAAAATGGACCGGACAGTGAAATAAATCTAGTGAGGTCTTCATCGCGACTGGAAAGCATTATGAAGATTTGGATGTTATTATGCTTCTTAATTAGCTGGCGCAGGCTTTCAAGTATATCGAAATAAGGGGTTGTTAAGCTTTCAATGTCAATCACTAACTGGCTAATTACCGGCTCTTGCATGCTGAGCAAAGTCGATTCAACGCTCTGGAAGATCGCCGTGCGAGTACCTGAGAATAAATGTCGACTCAGCGCATAGGCCAGATAGTAGTCTGTCGTAATTATCGCCTGAGATATAGTGCCGTCCGGTAAGGTGTATTCGAGTTTTTGCGCCAGATACTCGATCCGGTCAAATACCTGTGAGGTACAGTGGGGAAATTGCCAGCTACAGTTAGCGTTTCGTATACGGCGATAGCGGTCCCGGCGTTTTGCACTGTGCATCCTTTTCCATTCCATTTCTGTTGCGGCAGGTCTGGATAAATTGCTGACTACAGGCATCCCTGAACCAAACTTTTGTCAGCGCAAAGGTGAGTTGACTTGTGCCGTTGGGTTTCAGTGCTTCAACAATCATCAGACTGGCAATTGCGTACTCCATCAGAATAATCTGCCGGAAGTTTTCTGATGTCTTACTCAATGCCCAAAAGATCGTTTTATCCAGTTCAACCTCTCTCTGAGATTAGATAAAATATTACCGGGTGTGTCTTTTTGTTACCCCGGAAATAGTATGGCCGGATTATTCTCGCAGCCTGAAGCCAGGTACAGTAGGAGCCGATGCTTAATCCATGATGAGATATTTCTCAATAAAAATTAGGCAGAGATACCCCGTCTAATTTTGCAGAAAGTTCAGATGTGCGCGGATGTATCTTAAGAATTGCTGATCGTTTTTCACATGCAGCTTTTTCATAATGCTGCGGCGGGTCGCTTTGGCCTGGATATCACTGACTGAGAGCAGATGAGCCGTTTCGGCTAACGTATACCCGCTGGCGAGAAACATTAAGAACTGGCGTTCTTCGATAGAAAAGTTGCGGGTGGTGCAGTAATGGCAGATAGTCGCGGGCACGCTAGTGCGCAGTGCGCGTTTTTGCAGGATGAGGACCAGTTTTTTGGTTATCTCGTCGACGTCATCTTCCCGATAAATCAGTGGCAACATGTACAGGCAGGGGCGGAACATCAGCTTATCTTTGTCGTTTTTGCTACAGATGACCACCCGGTGTTGGCGCCTGGTGTGGACAGGAACCATGTAACAATCGGCGCTGAGCCAATCTTCATCCAGTGAGATAAACGCGATTTCAGCGCGATCGATATCTTCGACAGGTAAAAAGCTAATCTCCTGATGCCACTGATTTGCCAGATGGGAGATGATGATTTTCAGTCCATGTTCGAAGTGACTGTTTTCTTCCTTGATGGCGATACTTAACATTAAAGAGTTCCTGACCACTGGAGAGGGGATAAAGGAATGTTAAGCAAAATCATAAATATTCTAAATACATGCATCCCTAAATCTGACGTTTTGCGGGCTGAGTTGTTACCAGGTGATTTCCTGGATACCTTTGAACAAGCAGAAAAAATCAACATTCGTACACTTCGCCAGCAACCGAAACAAAAGGCATTGACTCAGCAAGCGCTGACCGTATAATTCACGCGTTTCATCTGCATGAAGTAATCACTTCGCAATGCGCCCTTAGCTCAGTTGGATAGAGCAACGGCCTTCTAAGCCGTAGGTCGTAGGTTCGAATCCTACAGGGCGTACCATTTCAACGTCACTTCTGATGTTCAGCTTCGGCTAATCGCGACAAATTTTCTTTTGCCAACCACATTTCCACTTCTGTAAGACTTAGTTGTACTTCCTCTCTGAGTGAAAAATCAGCTAGCGGCTGCTGTTCAAGCGCTGCGCACATCCGGCTGGCAGAACGCATACCCATGCTGGCGCAGCTGCTTTTTAGCTGATGTGCCAGACGTTTTATCTTCTCGTACTCACATGCTGCGTGCGCTGCGTCAATCTCATCTAATACAGGAAGGGTGTGTTGCTTAAAGAGCGCTAACCATTCGTGCACCTTTTGCCATCCCATTAGCTGGATATCCCCGGCTAATTGCTGGGTATCTAACCGTTGGTTGTCATTTTCTAATGCAGCCGGGAGAGGGGCGTTACCGTGCAGATAATGGGTAATGAGCCGACTGAGTTCATCCTGGGGAACCGGTTTTTGAATAACGCCGAGAAACAGGGTGCTGGTTCTTTGGCTTAGCGTTTTGTCGATGACGTGTGCGCTAAAGCCTATTAGCTTTAACGTCGGAAACTCGCGGGTTAACTGTTGCGCCAGCGTGATGCCGTCGATATCCGGAAGATCAAAATCAACCAGCGCGGCATTATACTGGGCGTCTTGCTGCAGTATGGTGAGCGCCGCAGCCGCACTGTCGGCAGCGGTGACCTGGGCGCCATTGAGGGTGAGCATTTCTGTACTGATGCGCTGCGTGAGGGGGTTATCCTCGATTAGCAGCAAGCGTAAACCCTGTAACGATATGGCACGTGGAACGGATTTAGCTACCGGCATCGCGCCAGCCCGTAATGGCAGACGCAGACGAAAGCAGCTTCCGACTCCCGGCGTACTGGTGACGCTCAGTTCTCCCTGCATCGCCTGCGCAAGGCTGGCACTGATAGTGAGTCCAAGCCCGGTCCCCCCACGTTTACCGCTAACCTGAACAAACGGCTGAAAAATATCGCGCTGATGGACAGGGTCAATCCCGCATCCCGTGTCCTCAACCTCAATATACCAGTCCTGATCTTTACATCGGCTACGCAGGGTGATGTGTCCGCGATCGGTAAAGCGCAGCGCGTTGTTTAATAGGTTAGTTATGATTTGCCGAATGCGGCGCGGATCGCCGCGTAGGGAGTCGGGGACGTCGTCGGCAAAATCCGTAACCAGCACGACCGGGCGACCCACAACGCGACCGTGCATGAGCTGAAGCGTACTTTCCAGCAAGGGTCTGGGCTCAAAAGGTTCATCGCCGATCGCCACATTTTTTCCGCCCGCTTCGATGGCGGAATAGTCCAGGATATCGTTGAGGATGGTCAGCAGAGACTCGCCAGAGTCGGTGATTGCGCGCAGATTCTCCTGATGCTGCGCCAGAGCGGGATTGTCTGAGAGCAACTGCGCAGTGCCGAGGATCCCATACAGCGGGGTGCGTATTTCATGGCTCATGGCGGCCAGAAACGCCGATTTTGCCTGGTTGGCTTTTTCGGCTTCTGCCCGCGCCTGACGGTGTTCAGACACCATAGAACGCAGTTCGGCGGTGCGAGCTTTTACCTGAGCGGCCAGATGTTCGCGATGGCTATTAAGGGCGTGAACGCTGCCGCGAAAGGCATCCATCAACCGCCCGATGGTATCCAGTTCGCGAACGCCCGCGGTTTCCGGAAATGGGGAGTCAATATCACCTTCAAGCAGACGCTGTAACGCCTGGGTTTGCTGCGCCAACGGACGCGTGACCGAGCGGTAAACTACGCGCCAAAGAATGAGAATTAACAAGCACAATGACACCGCACCTAACAGCAGCAGCAGCGTTTGCCCGCGCTGGCTGGCCTGTTTGAGATGCGCCAGCCCGGTCTGATTGCGTTGGCCAATGATTTCTACCAACTGACTGACTTCGCTACTGAAACGGGTAAATTGCTCGATATTGTTCTGCGATAAGATCTGTAAGCGGGTGGTGATGTCATTATCCTGACGATACAGGGCCAGCAGATCGACATAACGGCTTATCGAATTTACAGCGCCGGCAACCTGAGTGCGTACCACCGGATCTTCAATGCGTATTTGTCGGCGGTGAAGCACTCTGACGGCGGCATTAAGCTGGGTTTCCAGCGCTGCAAGGTTATTCTGCGCCTGGTTATTCCCCAGATTCATCACCATTTGCTGCACGCGTAGCGCGCTCAGGCGCAGTTCATTCATCTGGTTATAATATTCCAGATCGATATCGATAAGCCTGTCGAGAGCGTGTTCCGCCGCCTGGCCCTGATGGCTCTCAATCAAATCATAAATGCTTGCCTGCGTAGCGCCCGCCGAGGTGGCGGCATTACTGGCCTGACCGCGCGCCATTTCGGCAACGTCGGCGGTAGCCTCAACAATATGTTGGCTGAGCTGTTGCTGCCGATCGCGCAGTTTCAGACGTTCGCCAACCAACTCCCCCTGATGGCTTAACGACTGGGCGATCTCTTTTTCCTGTTGTTCAATGGCCGACGTGTCAAAGCCCTGCTCGCGCAGGGTTTTCAGTAAAGCGGTTATTTTCAGGCTTTGGGCGGTTAACATACGCCCCTGAGCCAGCCACATATTTTCATTATCTGCGGTGGTCAGATTCTGCGCGGAAAACAGTTCCCAGGCGCTGGCTTCGCTGAGCTGGCGCGCCATGTCCATGGTCGGGATCAGCGCCTGGGTATTGGCCTGCTCAACCTGGCTGACAAAACGCAGGTTATACCAGCCTACCAGCGTACTAATGAGGGTCAGTGCCGCCATCAGCCCGAAGCCTATCCACAGTCGTTTGGTCAGAGATAAATTCACTGTCGGGTCGCCACAGATTAAAAAGGTTGAGTCCAAAAGAGGAAAGCAACTAGGATAAAGCCTTATCAATGTTGAGGCTATCATGCGCGTATTGGTTTTCCTGCTTATCACACTTTTTCCCGGCTTAGGTCACGCGACCGGGTCCGCACTGCTGCGCTGGCAGGATACCCAGCAGGCAGTGCCGGAGCCGCTAACGGACGTTACTGCGAACAAAGTCTGGAAACTGTGCGCGCTGTATCCCAGCCTGAAGGATTCCTACTGGCTTTCCGTGAATTACGGCATGCTGGAGGCGGCGAAAAAATACGGCGTAAGCCTGAAGGTGCTCGAGGCGGGAGGGTATCGCCAGTTCGACACGCAAAAATCACAAATCGCTCAATGCCAGCAATGGGGCGCGGATGCCATTTTGTTGGGCAGCAGCACGACGACTTTTCCGGATTTGCAGGCGCAGGTTGGCACGCTGCCGGTTATCGAGGTGGTGAATGCTATCCATGACGCAACGGTAAAAGCCCGGGTTGGGGTTCCGTGGTTCCAGATGGGTTATCAGCCAGGCCGCTATTTGGTTAAGTGGAGCGCGGGCAAACCGCTAAAGGTCTTATTATTGCCAGGACCTGATGACGCCGGGGGCAGTCGTGAGATGGTGGCCGGATTCCGTCAGGCGATTGCCGGCAGTCAGGTGCGCATCGTGGATGTGGCGTTGGGCGATAATGATATTGAAATACAGCGTAACCTGTTGCAGGAGATGCTTGAGCGTCACCCGGATGCCGACGTGGTGGCCGGTACAGCAATTGCTGCTGAAGCGGCAATGGGGGAGAAGCGCAATCAGGGCGCGCCGTTAACTGTCGTCTCTTTTTATCTGTCGCATCAGGTATATCGCGGGCTTAAACGCGAAAGAATCATTATGGCTGCCAGCGATCAAATGGTCTGGCAAGGTGAACTGGCGATTCAGCAGGCTATCAGAGTATTACAAGGACAACCGGTGCCGGAAAATATCAGTCCACCGATCCTGGTGCTCACCCCGAAAAATGCCGACAGCCAGCATGTAAAGTGCTCGTTGTCACCCGGCGGATTCCGTCCTGTTTATCTGTATCAGTACACGTCAGCCGCTAAAAAATAACCTTCCCCGTGCTGCGTTACCAGTAAATCAGCACGCAGCTTGTGGCGTAAACGGCGGATCAGTACGTCCACGGTGCGTAAGTCCGGATTGTCTACCCTTCGCGCCGAAAGCATGCGCAGTAAACGTTCGCGACTGAGAATTTCCCCCGGATTGGTGACAAACGCGACCAGCATTTCATACTCGGCGCGGGTGAGTTTGATTGCCTCTTCGCCCAGTTCCAGAGTATGACGGGAGACGTTCAAACAATACCCGGCAAACTGATAGCAATTGTCTTTGGCCTCCGGTCGCGCCTCGCGGGTAAGGTCGATACGCCAGAGTAAATTTTTCACTCTCACCACCAGTTCACGTAGCTCCAGCGGCTTGGTGACATAATCATCAGCACCCATTTCCAGGCCAACGATACGGTCAATTTGGTCACTACGACCCGTGACCAGGATGATCCCCACCGTTGAGCGTTCACGCAGGGCGCGGGTCAGCATTAAGCCATTTTCATCCGGGAGATTGATATCTAACAGAATAAGATCGACAGAGTGTTGTGACATGATTTCACGCAGGCCGGCTCCGCTGGCTGTGACCGAGACGTGATAACCTTCCTGTTCAAAATAAGCCTGTAATCGTGCCTGGGTAACGGGTTCATCCTCAACAATGACAATGTGATGCGACATCCTGGTTGTTGTCTCTTTCTGTTCATATCTGTTCACATTGTGCCGTAAGCCATTCATCCTGACCAGTGTTGCCGTTCACATTTGCGAAATAAGATCCTCTGTAACTAAACCATATATTTACAGGGGCTATTATGCGGAAACTATGGAGGGCGCTGCTCAGACCGAGCGCACGTTGGTCAGTGTTGGCGCTGGTCGTCATCGGGATGGTGGTCGGTATCGCGCTGATCGTCTTACCGCACGTTGGCATTAAATTAACCAGTTCAACCGAATTTTGCGTGAGCTGCCACAGCATGCAGCCGGTTTATGAAGAATATAAACAGTCTGCGCATTTTCAGAATGCCTCCGGGGTGCGCGCAGAGTGTCATGATTGCCACATTCCATCCGATATCCCTGGCATGGTGAAACGTAAGCTGGAGGCCAGCAACGATATTTACCAGACCTTTGTTGCCCACTCTATTGATACTCCTGAGAAATTCGAAGCCAAACGTGCCGAGCTGGCGGAGCGCGAATGGGCGCGAATGAAGGAGAACAACTCCGCGACCTGTCGTTCCTGTCATAACTATGATGCGATGGATCACGCGAAACAGCATCCTGAAGCTGCGCGTCAGATGAAGATTGCGGCCAAGGACAATCAATCCTGTATTGACTGCCATAAAGGTATTGCGCATCAGCTTCCCGATATGAGCAGCGGTTTCCGCAAGCAGTTTGACCAGTTACGCGCCAACGCAAACGACGATGGCGATACGCTCTATTCCCTGGACATCAAACCTATTTATGCCGCCAAAGGGGATAAAGAACCTGCGGGCTCACTGCTGCCTGCTTCTGAAGTAAAAGTGTTAAAGCGTGACGGCGACTGGCTGCAAATTGAAATTGTGGGCTGGACCGAGAGTAACGGGCGTCAGCGCGTGCTGGCGCAATTGCCAGGTAAACGCATTTTTGTGGCCTCCATTCGTGGCGACATTCAGCAGCACGTGAAAACCCTGGAGCAAACGACCGTCGCGGAAACGAATACGCAGTGGAGCAAGCTGCAGGCCACCGCCTGGATGCAGAAGGGCGATATGGTTAACGACATTAAGCCAATCTGGGCTTATGCCGACTCGCTCTATAACGGAACCTGTAACCAGTGCCACGGCGCACCTGAGAAAGAACACTTTGACGCCAACGGCTGGATTGGCACGTTGAACGGCATGATTGGATTTACCAGTCTGGATAAACGTGAAGAACGTACCTTACTGAAATATCTGCAGATGAATGCCTCTGACACCACGGACAAGCCGCATGGCGATAAGGGAGAAAGCAATGAAAAATAACGATCTCTTTCAGGCATCTCGCCGTCGTTTTCTACTGCAGTTGGGCGGCTTGACCGTCGCTGGTATGTTAGGACCTTCGCTGCTCACACCGCGCAGCGCCAACGCCGCAGAGGTGCAGGGAACTGGCGTCAAAGAGGGGATCCTGACCGGATCTCACTGGGGGGCAATCCGCGCCACCGTGGTTGATGGGCGTTTTATTGAAGCCAAACCGTTTGAGCGTGATAAGTACCCGTCAAAAATGATCGCCGGACTGCCGGATCACGTGCATGGCGGGGCGCGTATTCGCTATCCAATGGTCCGTGTCGACTGGTTGCGTAAACGCCATCAGAGCGATACCACGCAGCGTGGAGATAACCGCTTTGTGCGCGTTTCGTGGGATGAAGCGCTGGACTTCTTCTATCAGGAGCTGGAGCGAATTCAGAAGACCTATGGCCCGAGCGCGCTGCTGACGGCCAGCGGTTGGCAATCAACCGGCATGTTCCATAACGCCTCGGGGATGCTGGCGCGCGCCATTGCGCTGCACGGCAACAGCGTAAGTACCGGAGGCGACTATTCCACTGGTGCAGCCCAGGTGATTCTGCCGCGCGTGGTCGGGTCAATGGAGGTATATGAACAGCAGACCTCCTGGCCGCTGGTGCTGAAAAACAGCAAAACGATTGTGCTGTGGGGTTCCGACCTGATTAAAAACCAGCAGGCGAACTGGTGGTGCCCGGATCATGATGTTTATGAATACTACGAACAACTGAAAGAAAAAGTGGCGCGCGGCGAGATCTCGGTTATCAGTGTTGATCCGGTCATCACCTCGACGCACGACTACCTGGGCCGCGACAAGGTTAAACACGTCGCCGTGAATCCGCAGGCCGATGTGCCGCTACAGCTGGCGCTGGCGCACACACTTTATACCGAGAAGCTCTACGATAAGCATTTTCTCGATAACTACTGCGTAGGGTTTGAGCAGTTTCTGCCTTATCTGCTGGGGGAAAGTGACGGACAGCCTAAAGATGCCCAGTGGGCGGAAAAAATATGCGGGATTGATGCCGATACGATTCGTGAACTGGCGCGGCAAATGGCGGGCGGAAGAACGCAGATTATTGCCGGCTGGTGCGTCCAGCGTATGCAGCACGGGGAACAGTGGGCGTGGATGATCGTGGTGCTGGCCTCAATGCTTGGACAAATCGGCTTACCCGGCGGTGGCTTCGGCTTTGGCTGGCACTACAACGGCGCGGGCACGCCAAGCCGCAAAGGGATTATCCTGAGCGGTTTTTCTGGCTCCACCACCGTACCTCCTGTGCATGACAGCACTGATTATAAGGGGTACAGCAGCACCATCCCGATCGCGCGTTTTATCGATGCGATTCTTGAGCCGGGTAAACAAATTAACTGGAACGGCAAAACCGTCAAGTTGCCGCCGTTGAAGATGTGCGTTTTTGCCGGGACCAACCCTTTCCATCGTTACCAGCAGATCAATCGTATTATTGAGGGCTGGCGTAAGCTGGAAACCGTTATCGCCATCGATAATCAGTGGACCTCGACCTGTCGATTCGCTGACATCGTATTGCCCGCGACGACCCAGTTTGAGCGTAACGATCTTGACCAGTATGGCAACCACTCCAACCGCGGCATTATCGCCATGAAACAGTTGGTGCAGCCGCAATTTGAAGCACGTAATGATTTCGATATTTTCCGCGATCTCTGCCGCCGCTTTAATCGTGAAGAAGCCTTTACCGAAGGGTTGGATGAGATGGGGTGGCTGAAACGGATCTGGCAGGAAGGAAGCCAGCAGGGGAAAGGGCGCGGCGTTCATCTCCCCGCTTTTGACGTTTTCTGGAATCAGCAAGAGTACGTTGAGTTCGAACATCCGCAGATGTTTGTACGTCATCAGGCATTCCGCGAAGACCCCGATCTTGAGCCGCTGGGCACGCCGAGCGGATTGATCGAAATTTTCTCGAAAACCATTGCCGGTATGCAGTATGACGACTGCCAGGGGCATCCGATGTGGTTTGAGAAAATCGAACGCTCACATGGTGGACCCGGGTCGCAGCGTTGGCCACTGCATCTGCAATCTGTTCACCCTGATTTCCGTCTGCACTCGCAGCTTTGTGAATCTGAAGCGCTGCGTAAGCATTATGCGGTAAGTGGTAAAGAGCCGGTGTTTATCAACCCGCAGGATGCCAGCGTCAGGGGGATTCGCAATGGTGATATTGTCCGTGTGTTTAACGCACGTGGACAAGTACTGGCCGGGGCGGTTGTCTCCGATCTCTACTCGCCAGGCGTGGCGCGTATTCATGAAGGTGCCTGGTACGACCCTGATAACGGCGGAGAAACTGGGGCGCTGTGTAAATACGGCAATCCAAACGTATTAACAATCGATATCGGCACGTCTCAACTGGCACAGGCGACCAGCGCTCATACTACGCTGGTGGAAATTGAGAAATATACCGGCAAGGTGGATAACGTGACGGCGTTTAGCGGCCCGATAAAAATGGTGGCGCAGTGCGAATATGTTCAGGCGGAGAAGGTATCGTCATGATAAAACACTCTTCCCTGACAACAGAACAGATGGCCTGCGTTTACGCCTGGCTGGCGCAGTTGTTTTCCCGGGAACGTGACGATGACAGCCTGGCACTTTTGCAGTCCAGCGAAATGGCTGAGTGGTTCGCGGTGCTAAAAGGTGAACCGTCGCTTGAAGCGGAAGTCCTTCAGCTGGAGGAGAAAATTGCTGCGCTTCAGGTGCGTGAGGACGCAACCCTCGAACTGGCGGCTGATTTTTGTAGCCTGTTTCTGATGTCGGAAAAACACGCGGCGTTACCCTATGCGTCGGCCCATCTTGAAGGAGGGCCGAATTACGGGGTCATTAAACGATTGTTAGCCGATGCTGGTATGCAGGTAAGCGAAACGTTTAGCGAGTCAGCCGATCATCTGGCGATTTTTATCGAACTGCTGAGTCATCTGCATTTTTCTCTGGGAGAGTCCGGGCTTAGCCGCCAGCGTATTGATGCGCTGCGCAGAGAAACGCTGGCGGGGCTGTTACGCTGGTTACCGGAATTCACCGCCAAATGCCGCCGCTATGATGACTTTGGTTTCTACGGTGCGCTGAGTCAGCTGTTGCTAGCACTGGTCAGACTGGATATTCAGAACTGAGTGATGGCCTAAGCCACAGAACACCGGGAATACATTCGCTCTAATGCTTGCCATTTTAACGAAAATGAATGGGCGTAATGAGTAACTGAGAGTGGGACATCCGGAGGCAATGAATCTGTTGCCTCCGGTATATTGCTACATTTACCGCTGAGGTGAACGGAACCCTGAGCAAGAATCACATGTTCTCAAGAATGCTTAACTTATAAACGTTAGTGCAAATTCGCCCCCATTTTAACCTTATCACCGCACAACCAGCACGGGACATTTTGCATGGCGTACTACGGCAGCCGCCGTTGAACCCAGCAGATAAGTGCTAAAACCAGGCTTATGTGAGGCAATGACGATAAGCTCAGCGTCTACCGCCTCCGCCAGTTTGAGGATCTGATCCTTCGGCGGGCCGTAAACGACGTGAGTCTGACTCCTGCCTGCAGGAATATTGAACTGCTTAATAATCTCTTCGAGTTTTTCGCTGGCCTTGGCCTGCAGACCGCTTCTGTCCGGGAATTCTGTTGAGTAAGCTAGCCCCAGCGAGGCATAGAACGGAACGGTAGGAATAACGGCTAAAAAGTGGACCTTAGCGGTTTTGGCATGCGCCAGGACCTGTGGAACAACATGGCGGGTTAAATCGGTTTCAGAGATATCAATGGGCACCAGAATTGAGCGATACATATTCACTACCTCCTGTTTGTTTACCTCTACCCAGAGTGTAGCGAAAATCGAATCTGTATAATAAGTGACCAGATCAAGGTTGCATGCATAAATGCGTGTCAATGATTGGTGTGTGTCACAACTCTTGTCGTGAATGTATATCTGAGCACAACCACAAGAGGGGTATCTTCATTAATACGTGTTATCACGTAATAGAAAAGGGTTCGTTTTTATGTTTTTTCATTGTATATTTTATTATATAGCGACTATTGCCAAGGGCATAATTTTAATGCCATTCAGCACTCATTAAATTTTTATTCTGACGTTTCCATGATTAATGGTTAATTAAACCTTGGGCTTGGTTCAATCCTCTGATTTTAAAAAGGTATTTTATATTTAATTTCGTTCTTATTAATTATGCGAGCGCCTTCAAAATTACCCACATGCTGATTCTCATTTCCGTCTGCGTTTGATGAATATCAATAAGTAGCCGCGTTAGGGTAATTATTGTCTACCTATTAAAGGGTATTCGTCTTGTGGGAATAAAAGATGAGAAAAATAAATAAAACCATCCTCGGGACGATGCTGCTGTGCATTGTTCTTGGTGCTGTTATCGTTTTGGCAGGGCAATGGACGTTGCACAAAACCTCAAGCACGGAATTCTGTTTATCGTGCCATACGATGCAAGCACCGTATGAGGAATATACCGGTTCGGTTCACTTTCAGAATCAGAAAGGTATTCGTGCAGAGTGTGCTGATTGTCATATCCCCCAGGGCGGCCTGGATTATCTGGTGGCTAAACTGCGGGCCTCAAAAGATGTTTATCATCAGTTCATAACCAAAAAAATCGATACCCCTGAAAAATTTGAAGAACACCGTCTGGAGATGGCGCAAACCGTCTGGGCACAGCTAAAAGCGAGCGATTCTGCGACCTGCCGTAGCTGTCACAGCATGGACGCGATGGATCTTGCCGCACAAAGCGCAGAGGCCCAGAAAATGCACAAAATGGGCATCGAGGAAAAGCAAACCTGTATTGATTGCCACAAAGGCGTCGCCCATTTCCCACCTGAAATAAAAATGGATGACAGCGCGCTCAAAGGGCTTGAAGCGCAGTCCGCCTCCACCCCTGCTTCGGCAACAGAGCTTTATGCCGTAAGCAACACTGCGCTGGGCGATTTGGGAACCGTTTACCCGGCAACAAAAATGCAGGTTCTGAAAACAACGGACAATACGCGACAGGTCGAGATTCGCGGTAGCCAGATGCAGGGAAATGAACAGGTCATTTACTACGCGGCAGGACAGCGTTTGATTCTTGCCAGCCTGAGTGAAAAAGGTCAGCAATCGCTGAAGATCCTCTCCGACTGGAAAAAAGATGATTACGGCAATGTGTGGCGAGATGTCGTGCTGCAGGGTGAATGGAGCGGTTCCGCTCTCGCCAGCCGTGAACCGATGTGGGATTACGCACGCAAACTCGACAATGTCTACTGCGCGGGCTGCCATGCGCCAATTCCGGCGAATCATTTCACGCTCAACGCCTGGCCTTCAGTAGCAAAAGGGATGGGCGCTCGCACCAATATCAGTGAAAACGAACTGGATATCCTGAGCCGTTACTTCCAGTACAACGCTAAAGACATGAACAAATAAGCGATAAATCAGGAGAAATCATGAAACTCACAAGACGTGACTTTATTAAGACGGCCGGCGCGGCAACCGGGACAATGGCGATTTCTTCGGTGATCCCAATGCCGGCCTGGGCCGAAGGCCAAAATGGCGGAGCGATTCTGACGGCAGCGCGTTGGGGCGCGGTATACGTGGAAGTAAAAGATGGCAAAGTGGTTTCCTCAAAAGGCGCGTTGCCTAAAACGGTGCCGAACTCGTTACAGCAAACCGCGCCGGATCAGGTCCATACCAATATCCGCGTAAAATATCCGATGGTGCGCAAAAGCTATCTGGAAAACCCGGGTAATGCGGATGGTAAACGTGGAAGCGATCCTTTCGTGCGGGTTAGCTGGGAGCAGGCACTGAAACTGATACACGAGCAGCATAGCCGGATCCGTAGCAGCTATGGCCCAGCGTCGATATTTGCTGGTTCTTATGGCTGGCGCTCCAGCGGCGTTCTGCATAAAGCGCAAACCTTACTGCAACGCTATATGAGCATGGCCGGTGGTTACGCAGGTCATACCGGAGATTATTCAACCGGTGCCGCGCAGGTGATCATGCCTTACGTTGTGGGATCGGTTGAAGTCTATGAGCAGCAAACCACCTGGCCGATGGTGCTTGAGCACAGTCAGGTCGTGGTGCTGTGGGGGATGAACCCGCTCAATACCCTCAAGATTGCCTGGAGCAGCACGGATGAACAGGGGATTGAATACTTTAATCTGCTGAAGAAATCAGGGAAAAGCGTCATCGCCATCGATCCGATGCGTTCCGAAACCATTGAGTTCTTTGGTGATAATGCGACCTGGATTGCGCCACATATGGGGACCGATGTGGCGATGATGTTAGGGATCGCCCATACGCTGGTGAAGAAAAATCTCCATGACAAAGCCTTCCTGGAAAAATACACCACTGGATATCCGCAGTTTGAAGAGTATTTGCTCGGCAAGAGCGACAAAATAGAGAAAACCGCCGAGTGGGCTTCCGGCGTGTGCGGCGTGCCTGCGGAGCAACTGGAGAAGCTGGCGGAAATTTTCTCCAGCAATCAAACCATGCTCATGGCGGGTTGGGGGATTCAGCGCCAGCAATACGGTGAGCAAAAACACTGGATGCTGGTGACTCTGGCGGCGATGCTGGGGCAAATTGGTACCGAAGGCGGTGGTTTCGGATTCTCTTATCACTATTCCAACGGTGGTAACCCAACGCGTACCGGGGGAGTATTGCCAGCCATCTCCGCCCAAATTGAGGGTGGGTCATCTGCGGGTAACGACTGGGCGGTTTCCGATGCGGTGACTAGCCTGCCGGTAGCGCGAATTGTCGAAGCGCTGGAAAATCCAGGCGGCAAATATCAGCATAACGGTAAAGAGCAAACCTTCCCGGATATCAAAATGATCTGGTGGGCGGGCGGCGCTAACTTTACCCATCATCAGGATACTAACCGTCTAATCAAAGCCTGGCAGAAGCCTGAACTGGTTGTCATCTCTGAGTGCTACTGGACCGCAGCGGCCAAACATGCCGATATAGTCCTGCCGATCACCACGTCGTATGAGCGCAACGATCTGACCATGACCGGTGATTACAGTAACCAACATCTGGTGCCGATGAAGCAGGTCATTGAGCCGCAGTTTGAAGCACGCAGTGATTTTGACGTATTTGCCGATCTGGCGGAGATGCTCAAGCCTGGCGGTAAGGCGGTCTACACCGAGGGCAAAGATGAAATGGCGTGGCTGAAGCAGTTCTATGATGCCGCGCAAAAAGCCGCCCGCGCCCAGCGTATCGCCATGCCTCAGTTCAACGCGTTTTGGCAGCAAAACAAACTGATCGAAATGCGTGAGAATGAAAAGAATAACAAATATGTACGCTACGCGGATTTCCGCAGCGATCCGGTGATGAATGCGCTTGGAACGCCGAGCGGTAAGATAGAAATCTACTCAAAAACGATTGAAGGCTATCAATACAAAGATTGCCCGCCGCATGCGTCATGGATTGAACCCGATGAATGGAAAGGAACTGCGGATAAAGATCAACTGCAGCTACTGACGGCGCACCCGGCACATCGTCTGCATAGTCAGTTGAACTACGCTTCGCTGCGCAAAGAGTACGCGATTGCCAATCGTGAGCCGGTAACGATTCACCCGGATGATGCGAAAGCCAGAGGTATTGCCGAAGGCGATCTGGTACGCGTATGGAACGCGCGTGGACAGGTGCTGGTGGGGGCACACATCAGTGACGGTATCAAACCGGGAATCATCTGTATCCATGAAGGCGCATGGCCAGATATTGAGAACGGTATCTGCAAAAATGGCGGCGCGAATGTGCTGACGGCGGATATCCCAACCTCAAGGCTGGCGAATGGCTGCGCGGGGAATACCAGCCTGGTATACGCAGAAAAATTCACCGGCGAAGCGCCAAAACTCACCGTCTTTGATGAGCCAGCAATCGTCACTCTGTAATGATGGTTGAAAAGCGGGGGCCGTAAGGCTCGAATGCTGGCAGTTAACGAGGATGAGTGGCCGTAGCGATAACGGAGAGTGGCACATACGGAGGTAATGAATCTATTGCCTCCGGTATATTGCTACGTTCACCTTATGTTTGTCACTTCTCTGAAACGATCCTCCCTGTGAACGTGTTAAGGGTACTATCGCCGTACCCTTAACAATCCCGGCTCCCGGCGGGAAAATTGCCGCTCCGCGGTCCCCTCCGTTTATTCCTCCAGGCTACCGGGCCGGGCGCGAGGTAGCGTCCCTGCAAAACGCGCCCTGAACCCGCATCCCTGCGGGTTCTCCCTGCCTTACGGAAACACGTCGGCAATTTTCAGCCGGACCAGCCCACACCTGCCCACCTGCGTTTTTTATCTGAACAGCAAAACAGATTTAACTGATCGGCAGTAGGCCGTAAGGCTCCCGCTTTTTATTGCTGGTATGGCAATGTCTTATCGCCGTTACTCTGCCAGCACAATCACATCTCCCGTTGCCGGGGCGTCAGTTCCCGGTAGCCACAATCGACCCCACGAACCGGTGCAATGACAGCCGAGTAGTTTTTCTGGTTGTTGTTGCTTAATAAATTGTCGGGTTCGCCATAGCTTAGCGGGGGAGGCAGTGCGTAAATGGAACCCACCGACGAGGGCGTAAATTTGGTTAACGCCGGTGATGTTTTGGCAATGGCGTACGATATTCTCTATTCCCCGATGCCCGCATCCGGTAATGATGACTAACCCGCGATCAGATTTATAGATCAATACGCCTTCGTCGCTGATGTAATCCGGTTGAGGTGTTTTCTCGCTAATAACGCCATAGGCCTGTGGAGTGGCGACACTAATTTCCCCGGACCACAAAAATCGATCGCTGATCGCCAACGGTTCACGGGTGTATTCCATGATTAGTCGAGAGTAGTCGTTATCACGCGAGAGTTTTTTTATTTTTCTTGGCGTTCCCGCCAGGGTTATTGAGGCATATCGTTCGCAGGCTATTTGGGGATGGCAAATGATACGACTGTTATCCGTCAGCCACGGCACGCCGCCACAGTGATCGTAATGGCCGTGCGAAAGAACCACGGCGGTCAATTGCGTCAGGTCTACGCCCATTTGCGCGGCGTTAAGTATGAAGCTGTCGTCCGGGCCGGTATCAAATAGTATGGTGGTGGTTTCATCCTGAACTAACAGACTTAATCCAGGCTTTGCCCGTAATGATTTATCTGCGCTCGCAGCGCGCCTGTTTTCAAGCAATACCGTGAGGGTTAATGCCATGCCTGACTCCAGTATTAAAACGGCATACTGTAATACATGACCGTTGAGAGCGCTGTGATCGCAGCGCTCTTTGTGCTGACTTAGCGGTGATAGTAATGGCCGTCATCATCGGAGTGATGGTGACTATGCCGCCACGCATGCTGGTTCTCCCTTTGCTCGCGCTCCTGGCGTTCATGCTCTTTATCACGGTTGGCTTCACGGTTTTTGTGATTAGCGATCGCCGTGGCAACTGCTGCGGCCCCAATACCAGCAGCGGCTGCAGAAAGGTAAGGATGTTCGGCACAGCCCGACAGACTAGCCATAATAACCAACGTGGAAATCAGTTTTTTCATTGTGGCGGTATCCGTTACTCGCGCACAATTTTGCCAGCATTCCCGGCATCGCTGTCATTCCAGCTACCGCGACCATTCGTTTTAATGGTGTAAGTGGCATAGCCGACACGGAAGGTCATCGTATCCTGATAGGTATTTACGTCACGCACTTCATTACCATTGACGTACACGCTGGAACCCTCGACGTGAATATCAACGCTGCGTTGACCATTGGCAAATTTGGCTACGTAATTTCCGCTGAATTTGCCGTAAATATCGGCATTATCGTGGTTATCCCGGTCAGCGGTATTTTGCTGCTCTTCACCATGACGATGATGACGGCTCTGCTGGCTGTTGCCGTTCTCAATAAAGCCATGATCGCGGTTCCACTGATAGGATTTATTGATATCGCAGCCATTGAGTTCACTCATTTGTGTACAACCTGAATGTTCATACTTTTTCTGCATTGCCGGGGTAATTGCGCATGCTGTTGTGGCCGTTGTCAGGCCGAGGACAAAGAGGGTCAGCAGACGTTTTTTCATTTTTTTGCTCACTATCATCATTAAGTTTATTTATAGGAATACGAACTGTTCGAATGTCATGTTTACGACGACGGCAGTCTCCCATTAAATATTAATGACGCATACCAGGGGGAATCCTAATTTATATTAATGGTGAGAGCGTGGGGGCTGTAATATGCAACATTACAAGCAGGTGAATCACGTAGTTTATACAAGTAAGATAAAACGCTTAATTATATTTACTTTTTAATGAAGTGTTTAAAGAAATATTAATATTGACATTAATGGCAGGAACGCAGGCTTGTAAATGTACAGGCCTGCGTGGCGCGTTTTGTCCGCAATATTCATACATAGCGTATTGATGGACATTTTATTCAACACAGGACAACGTTACCCTTGCGCGGGGATCTGTGCGCGGTGCTGCCTGGCCTGAACCTCATGGGCATATGAATGACCGTTATTCACTGACTGGTGAACGACCATCGCTTTTTCATGTTTATTCATTTGTGAAAAAGGGCGTGCCTGGGATGGTGTTGACGTTGAATTATTCGTCTGCGCGACGTGTTCTTGCGCCATTTGTTGATGTGCAGGGGCACTGCTGTTATTCATCATTTCATGGGCTGCTGCGGCCTGCTGATGCATTTTGGGTGTGTCTGCCGCATTAACGCCAGCTGAAATAAAAAACGCGATAGCGAAAAAAGAGGATATCTTATTCATCATATTTCTCCTGTTTGGGTTTACGGAAGAAATTATAATTGGTGAGGGCTGTCAGCGGCGTGACAGGACTATGACGGTTATGACAGAGAATCGGTGATGATATATATCGTTCATACTTCAAGTTGCATATGCGTTGGCTGCGCTCGTTCACCCCAGTCATTTACTTAAGTAAGTGACTGGGGATTCCCTCTCTTGCCGCCTTCCTGCAACTCGAATTGTTTAAGGTATCAACGCCATTACCATAAATTACATCGCATGCTTGGGCAGCGTCAGAATAAATCGGGTGGCAAGCTGATCGGATGTCACCGAGACTTTCCCCTGATGGGCGATAACAATCGATTTCACAATCGCCAGGCCAATACCGCTGCCTTCGCCTTTACGCTGTCGCGAAGGGTCAACCCGATAAAACCGATCAAATAGCCGCGATAGATGCTGTGGGGGAATGGGGGGGCCGGGATTTTCCACGACTATCTGGACCAGGCCATCCGCCTCTTTCACCCGCACGGTTACCGACTCGCCTTTTGGTGTGTAGCGCATGGCATTTGAAAGCAGATTACTCATTGCCCGGCGTAGCATTAACGGATCGCCTGAAACCCAGCATGCGCGTCCTTCAAAACGTAAGCCAACCTCGCGCTCTTCTGCCCAGGCTTCGAAAAAATCGAACACTTTACCAACCTCATCGGCCAGATTAAGCGCTGTCTTTTCCGGGATAAGCTGATTGTTGTCTGCCTGCGCCAGAAACAGCATGTCGCTTACCATTTTCGACATACGACTAAACTCTTCAAGATTGGAATACAGCACGTCTTCCAGCTCTTTTTGGCTACGGGTTTGGCTGAGCGCAATTTCCGTTTGCGTGACCAGGTTGGTTATTGGCGTGCGGATCTCATGGGCAATATCCGCCGAGAAGTTCGACTGACGTTTAAATACATCCTCAATGCGTTCGATCATGTGATTAAACGAACTTACCAGCTGTTCCAGTTCAATAGGGACCGCTTGCGGATCGAGGCGCACATCAAGATCTTTTGAGGTGATATTTTGGATGCGCCGACTGACATTACGGATCGGTTCATGGCCTTTATACACAGCGAACAGCACGATAAATACAATCATCATGCTAATCAGCGATGCCGTCATAATCAGTTTGTTTTTCAGGTCGTTAATATAGTGCAGATGAAAATCGATCGATAACGCCAGATACAGCGTATACGCCGCTTTTCCATCAGTCAGCTTTCCTACCGGCAGGCGAATCATTCGCCAGTTAGACGACGTTTTTTGTCCGTGAATATGTTTGGCCGTTTGCAGTGTTGGGCCGGATATAATAAAAACATCGCTGGCATGGGCATTTTTATCCGGTCTTGCGCTGGCGATAAATTGCCGGAGATCCGGCGCATTTGGCGAATGAAAAATGGCTTTCTGCTTACTGTCTTCCAGAGAAATAATGACGTTCGAGTAGCCCTCTACCACGTTTTTTAGCGTTTCCAGGCGGCGTGATTCTGGCTCGTTGGGTTGGTTAATAATCCGCTCCAGCGTGGCGCTGATCTCTTGTAAATCATTGATGTCCTGCTCGGCGAAATGGACCTTTACGGAGTGGATCATTATCCATGCAAAGGCGAAAAATGAAGCGATCGTCGCCAGACTGATAAAAAAGGTCAGTCGTGTCGCCAGCGAAAAAGGGCGCCGCCATCGTTTACTGGGCATCAGGAACCTCAAGCATATATCCCACGCCGCGTACGGTTTGAATCAGTTTCGGCTCAAAATCGTTATCAATTTTGGCGCGCAGACGCTTAACGGCGACGTCGATGGCATTGGTATCGCTGTCAAAATTCATATCCCAAACCTGGGAAGCGATCAGCGAGCGGGGTAAAACTTCCCCTTGATGACGCAGGAAAAACTCAAGCAGCGTAAACTCTTTGCTGGTCAGGGTAATACGCGTCCCGCTGCGGGTGACTTTTCTGCTGACCAGATCGACCATTAAATCCGCGACCTGAAACTGGCTTTCGACAATCACCGCCGCCCCGCGGCGCAGCAGCGTTCTGACCCGCGCCAGCAGTTCGGCGAAGGCGAACGGTTTGACCAGATAATCATCAGCGCCTAATTCCAGACCCTTAACCCGATGTTCAATGGTACCCAGCGCGGTGAGGAGAAGAATAGGCATCCCTTTGTTAGCGGAACGCAGCATCCGCACGATATCCCAGCCGTTTACATCCGGCAGCATGATGTCGAGTATGAGCAGGTCGTAATCGCCGGTCATCGCCAGATGGTACCCGTTCAGGCCGTTATCCGCTAAATCCACGACAAAACCCGCTTCCGTCAGGCCTTTCGTCAGGTATTCACCGGTTTTTTTCTCATCTTCGACTATCAACACCTTCATCGCATTCTCCTTCTCACACGGGTTGTGCGGACTTTCAATTCTAGGGAAGCGGGATCGGATAGCAATCGGTTATTGGGAAAATGACAGTTTTGTCATTTTCCTGTCACCGCTTAAACAGAGTCACTTCGTTAAAGTACAACACTATAAATTCCTACATTTTTTAGGGCCATCAGTCCGGTCAGGACGAGAAGAACTATGAGCAAATTTAAGCTTCTTACCCTCAGCGCTGTATTCGTTCTCGCCGGTTGTTCATTGGCGCCGGACTATCAGCGTCCGACATTGCCTGTGCCGCAGCAATTCTCCTTAAGCCAGAATGCCCTGGTTTCTGCACCGGTGGGATATCAGGACACGGGCTGGCGGAGCTTCTTCGTTGACTCCCAGGTAAAGGCGCTGATTGGCGAGGCGCTGGTCAATAACCGCGATTTACGTATGGCAGTGCTAAAAGTTCAGGAAGCGAGAGCGCAATATGGCGTCACGGACGCTGACCGCTACCCGCAACTCACGGCAGGTTCCAGTGGTACTTACAGCGGCAAATTAAAAGGCGATAGCAGCACCGATCGTGAATTGGAAGCTGGACTCAATCTCAGTTTCGATCTGGACTTCTTTGGTCGGCTAAAGAATATGAGTGAAGCCGAGCGGCAGAACTTCTTTGCCAGCGAAGAGGCGCGTCGGGCGGTACACATCTCATTAATCTCCAACGTATCGCAAAGTTATTTCAATCAGCGTCTGGCTTATGCACAACTGCAAATTGCCGAAGAAACGCTGCAAAACTATCAGCGTTCTTACGCTTTTGTTGAGAAGCAGTTGCTGACCGGAAGCACCAACGTGCTGGCGCTGGAACAGGCGCGGGGCGTGATTGAAAGCACGCGCAGCGAAATCGCGAAGCGTAAAGGTGAACTGGCGCAGGCCAACAACGCGCTGCAACTGTTGCTGGGTACGTACGGGAAATTACCCAACGACCAGATGCGCAGCAGCGGGGATATCAAACCAGTAACGCTGCCGCCATCGCTCTCGTCGCAAATCCTGTTGCAGCGCCCGGATATTTTGGAAGCTGAACACGGATTAATGGCGGCGAATGCCAATATCGGCGCCGCACGGGCAGCGTTTTTCCCGTCGATTACCTTGACCAGTTCGGTTTCCAGCAGCAGCAGCGATCTCTCCAGCTTATTTAATGCGACCAGCGGTATGTGGAATTTTGTCCCCAAAATAGATATTCCCATTTTTAACGCCGGACGTAATCAGTCCAATCTCGACCTCGCTGAAATTCGCCAACAGCAGTCGGTGGTGAATTACGAACAAAAAATTCAGAACGCGTTTAAAGAGGTGGCGGATGCGCTGGTGTTGCGCCAAAGCATTGCCGATCAAATTAGTGGTCAGCAGCGCTACCTGACGTCATTGCAAATCACCTTACAACGCGCCAGAGCGCTTTATCAAAATGGTGCGGTTAGCTACATCGAAGTACTGGACGCCGAACGTTCTTTATTCGCTACGCAGCAATCGCTGCTCGATCTTAATTACGCCCAACAGGTTAATGAAATTAAGCTGTTTGCTGCCTTAGGCGGCGGTTGGGTGGAGTAATCCTTAATATTAACTTTTCAGGAGCATCAAGTATGAATACTACCGCCAAAGCCGTGTTGTTTAGCTTTTTCTCTGTGGTCATGTTTAACGCTCAGGCCAATGAGCATCAGCATGGCGAGATGATGAACATGCAGCCAGCGGCCCAACAGGAAGACGTCATTAGCGCCACCGGGGTGATTGAAGCTATTGATAAAGAAAGTAAAAAAATCACGATCAAGCATGATCCCATTGCCGCGGTGAACTGGCCTGCCATGACGATGCGTTTTACGCGGGTTGCCGACACCAAGGCTGACGATATTAAACCCGGCGATAAGGTTGCGTTTACGTTTGTTCAGCAGGGAAATCTCTCTGTGTTACGCGATATTCACATCAGTAAATAACGTTCTCGCTGGTCTCTTTTATTCTTGCCCGGATTCTTCGAAATGCGGGTGAGACTATCGCGCAATGGAAATCACTATGGCGTCTTTAAATATTAAAAATACCGCGCTTATTCTCGCTGGCATGATTGTCGGTGGGGTTATTTCTGTCGGTATTTATACTTATTATTCATCAGCAAACGTAACGGCTGAAACCGGGCAGGCTTCGCAAAAAGAAGCCAGAAAAGTGTTGTTCTGGTATGACCCCATGTACCCGAACACGCGCTTTGATAAGCCGGGTAAATCACCGTTTATGGATATGGATCTGATCCCCAAATATGCCGATGAAGAGACCGCGAGCGCGTCAGCGCCTGGCGTGCGTATCGATCCTACTCAGACCCAAAATTTGGGTCTGAAAACAGAACCTGTGCGCCGTGGCCCGCTGCACTATGCGCAAACTTTCCCGGCTAACGTTAGCTATAACGAATACCAGTTTGTTATTGTCCAGGCTCGCTCCGCAGGCTTTATCGAAAAGGTTTACCCGCTAACCGTGGGCGACAAAATTAAGCAAGGTGCGCCGCTTATCGATCTGACGATTCCCGACTGGGTTGAGGCGCAGAGCGAATATTTGTTACTGCGGGAGACTGGCGGCAGTGCGACGCAGGTGGAAGGGATTCTGGAGAGATTACGTCTGGCCGGTATGCCGGAAGCGGATATTCAGCGCTTAAAATCGACGCGTAAAATTCAGACCCGCTTTACCCTGAAAGCCCCTATTGATGGGGTGATTACCGCATTCGATTTGCGTACCGGCATGAACATTTCCAAAGACAATGTGGTCGCGAAAATTCAGGGGATGGACCCGGTATGGGTCAGCGCGTCGGTCCCGGAATCTATCGCCTGGCTGATCAAAGACGCCTCGCAATTTACCATCACTGTGCCCGCCTGGCCGGATAAGCCTTTCACCATTAGCAAGTGGAATATCTTGCCAAGTGTCGATGCCACCACGCGTACGCTGCAGATCCGTTTGCAGGTCAATAACCCTGATGAGGCGCTCAAGCCGGGGATGAATGCTTACCTGCAACTGAAAACGCAAAGTGAACCGATGCTGCTGATCCCCTCAAAGGCGTTGATTGATACAGGCACCGAGCAACGGGTGATCACCGTCGATAACGAAGGTCGATTTGTACCGAAGCAGGTTGCGGTATTCCATGAATCTCAAGGGCTGACGGCTATCCGCTCAGGCCTGACTGAAGGTGAAAAAGTGGTGTCCAGTGGTCTGTTCCTGATTGATTCCGAGGCGAATATCTCTGGCGCACTGGACCGTATGCGCGCGCAGAACAGTGGTGCGCAAGACGCATCCGCAAAGCCAGCCCAGGCGACCCATTCACACTGAGGACATGATAAATGATTGAATGGATTATCCGCCGTTCGGTGGCAAACCGTTTTCTGGTGATGATGGGGGCGCTGTTTCTCAGTATCTGGGGAACCTGGACTATCATTAATACCCCGGTTGATGCGTTGCCCGATCTCTCTGATGTTCAGGTGATCGTCAAAACCAGCTATCCAGGGCAGGCACCGCAAATCGTTGAAAATCAGGTGACTTACCCGCTGACCACCACCATGCTGTCGGTACCGGGCGCGAAGACCGTGCGTGGTTTCTCGCAGTTTGGTGATTCCTATGTGTACGTCATTTTCGAAGATGGCACCGATCCTTACTGGGCGCGCTCGCGCGTACTGGAGTATCTCAACCAGGTTCAGGGGAAATTACCGGCAGGGGTCAGCGCGGAGATGGGACCGGACGCCACGGGCGTCGGCTGGATCTTTGAATATGCGCTGGTCGATCGCAGCGGTAAACACGATCTGGCAGAGTTACGTACTCTTCAGGACTGGTTTTTAAAGTATGAGTTAAAAACGATTCCGAACGTGGCAGAGGTGGCCTCGGTAGGCGGCGTGGTTAAACAGTACCAGGTTGTTATCGACCCGATGAAGCTGACGCAATATGGCATCAGCCTGGCGGAGGTGAAATCTGCACTGGATACGTCGAATCAGGAGGCGGGCGGTTCGTCTGTTGAGATGGCTGAAGCGGAATATATGGTCCGCGCCAGTGGGTATCTACAAACGCTTGATGACTTCAATAATATCGTCCTGAAAACAGGGGCCGACGGTGTACCTGTTTACCTGCGCGATGTCGCGCGTGTGCAGATTGGGCCGGAAATGCGCCGTGGGATCGCCGAACTGAATGGCGAAGGCGAAGTGGCGGGCGGGGTGGTAATTCTGCGTTCCGGTAAAAATGCGCGTGAAGTGATCTCCGCCGTTAAAGCCAAACTCGACACGCTGAAAAGCAGCCTGCCGGAAGGCGTTGAGGTAGTTACAACATACGATCGCAGTCAGCTCATCGATCGCGCTATTGATAACCTGAGCTATAAGCTGCTGGAAGAGTTTATCGTTGTTGCGCTGGTATGCGCGCTGTTCCTTTGGCATCTGCGTTCGGCGCTGGTGGCGATTATTTCCCTGCCGCTGGGACTGTGTATCGCGTTTATCGTGATGCATTTCCAGGGGCTGAACGCCAATATCATGTCGCTTGGGGGCATTGCCATTGCCGTCGGGGCGATGGTCGATGCCGCGATCGTGATGATTGAAAACGCCCATAAGCGGCTCGAAGAGTGGGGACATCAGCATCCGGATGAAAAACTGGATAACGCAACGCGCTGGAAGGTCATTACCGATGCCTCGGTAGAGGTCGGCCCGGCATTGTTCATCAGCTTGCTGATTATCACCTTGTCGTTTATCCCTATTTTCACGCTTGAGGGGCAAGAGGGGCGACTGTTCGGCCCGCTGGCGTTCACCAAAACGTATGCCATGGCAGGCGCGGCGTTTCTGGCTATTGTCGTCATTCCGATCCTGATGGGGTTCTGGATCCGTGGCAAAATACCGGCGGAAAGCAGTAACCCGCTTAACCGTTTCCTGATCCGTATTTATCATCCGCTGTTGTTGAAGGTGCTGCATTGGCCTAAAACCACCCTGCTGGTGGCGGTGCTTTCGATACTGACGGTTATCTACCCGCTGAATAAAGTCGGTGGTGAATTCCTGCCGCAGATTAACGAAGGCGATCTACTGTATATGCCGTCAACCCTGCCGGGAATTTCGGCGGCGCAGGCGGCGGATATGCTGCAAAAAACCGACAAGCTGATCATGACCGTTCCGGAAGTGGCGCGCGTGTTTGGTAAAACCGGTAAGGCGGAAACCGCAACGGATTCCGCGCCGCTGGAAATGGTCGAAACAACGATCCAACTGAAGCCGCAGGATCAGTGGCGTCCGGGGATGACGATGGACAAAATCATCGCCGAACTCGACAAAACCGTGCGCTTGCCAGGGCTGGCGAACCTGTGGGTTCCGCCTATTCGTAACCGTATCGACATGCTTTCTACCGGCATCAAAAGCCCGATTGGGATAAAGGTGTCAGGTAATGTTCTGGCTGATATCGACGCCACGGCGGAACAAATCGAAGAGGTAGCCAGAACCGTGCCGGGCGTCGCTTCGGCGCTGGCTGAGCGGCTGGTGGGCGGGCGCTATATTAATGTGGACATTAATCGGGAGAAAGCAGCCCGCTACGGTATGACCGTTGGCGCGGTACAGTTGTTTGTCACCTCCGCGGTCGGAGGCGCGATGGTGGGCGAAACGGTGGAAGGGATTGCACGTTATCCGATTAACCTTCGCTATGCGCAGAGCTATCGTGATAGCCCGGAAGCGCTGCGTAATCTGCCTATTCTGACGCCCATGAAGCAGCAAATCACGCTGGCTGATGTTGCAGATGTGACAGTGGTCTCTGGTCCGTCGATGTTGAAAACCGAAGATGCGCGACCCACCAGCTGGATTTATATCGACGCCCGCGACCGTGACATGGTTTCGGTGGTGAACGATCTGAAAAAAGCGATCGCTGAAAACGTACAGTTAAAGCCGGGGACCAGCGTGGCGTTTTCCGGGCAGTTCGAGCTGCTTGAACGCGCCAGCCATAAGCTCAAACTGATGGTGCCGATGACGCTGATGATTATCTTCGTCCTGCTTTATCTGGCTTTCCGTCGTTTTGGTGAAGCGCTGCTGATTATCACCAGCGTGCCCTTTGCGCTGGTAGGAGGGATCTGGTTCCTCTACTGGATGGGGTTCCATATGTCGGTTGCGACCGGAACCGGGTTTATCGCCCTGGCTGGCGTTGCCGCGGAGTTTGGCGTAGTGATGCTGATGTACTTGCGCCATGCTATTGAAGCCGAGCCTGCGCTGGAAAATCCGCAAACCTTTACGGCGGATAAGCTGGATGAAGCGTTGTATCACGGCGCGGTGCTGCGCGTGCGTCCGAAAGCGATGACCGTGGCGGTGATTATCGCGGGCCTGTTGCCAATCTTGTGGGGGACAGGGGCAGGCTCAGAAGTGATGAGCCGAATTGCCGCGCCGATGATTGGCGGCATGATTACCGCGCCATTGCTGTCGCTGTTTATTATTCCGGCAGCTTATAAGCTGATGTGGCTGCACAGGCATCGCAGCCAAAAGTAATGCCTTGAAGCGCTCGCCTGCGTCGGTTTTGTTGCCGAAGCAGGCGGTGCGTTATGCCGCCAGCGCTTTCACGCGTTTTCGGTACTCGCCCGGCGTGCAGCCAAATCCCCGTAAAAAGACTTTGTGAAACGATGATTCGCTGGCGTAACCCACCGACTCGGCAATAACGATCAACGGCTGCGATCCGCGTGACAGCATCTGGGCGGCGAATTGCAGCCGTAGCTCGGTTAACACCGCCAGCGGCGTGGAGTTTGATACTTCACGGAATAGCTGCGCAAAGCTGGCCCGCGACATATGGGCACGCTTTGCCAGTTCTTCGACAGTCCAGGGAAAAGCCGGTGACTCCAGCATCATGAAGACAACGGCCCCAAGCCTTGGGTGCAGCAGTAAATTCAGCACATTTTTAGCGGGGGTCGGCTGGGATAGCCACTCTCGAACGGCTAACGCGAACAGCGTAGCGCATTGCTGGCTGCAAACGATGTTGGAGCCAGGCAGATCGTTGATGTATTCCTGCTGCATCAGCGCAATCATGGCCTTCAGCCAGTGGCTAATGGGACTGTCATCTTCTGGTGCCAGTATTAATACTTCCGGAAGGGCGGTTAAAAAATAGCGTGAAGAAGCCTGCAATCGCAGGCTTCCGCAGACAATATGCGTTTGTTCTTCCCCTGTCTGGCACAGCCGATGCGCGGAGTTTTGAGGCAGAATGACTATTGTTCCAGGGCGTAACGTAGAAGACGTTCCGTCTGGCATATCCAGTTGAGCAAATCCTTGGGTTACCGTATGCCAGCGGATAACGGACAGCTCGCCCGCCGCGTGCGGCAGTTGCCAGTCCCTGCTCAGCAGGCAGTTTTGATCAATCGAGCCCTGCGGGTCGTTAAGCATAAGTAATCGGCTAAGTGCATCCATAAAGACTCCTGAGCAGTTCTTGTTGATGCTTGTCGAGATAAAGTAACGCTGTTACTCATTATTTATTAAATAAATTTATGGTCTTAGTTTATTGTCTCGATGGATTGAGTGGAAGAGAGATAGTAGTTGTTTAGACGATTTGACAGTAATTTGCGCGATATGGATACATTGTTCATGCATCGTTAAACCTATACTTCAGTTCAACAAACGAACAGTGACATGGTGGAGAGACAGCATGAATCAGTATCAGGCGATTATTATCGGATTTGGCAAAGCGGGTAAAACGCTGGCGGCTACCCTGGCGAAAACGGGCTGGCGAGTGGCGATTATTGAACAGTCAAACACCATGTATGGCGGGACATGTATCAATATCGGCTGCATTCCCACCAAAACCCTGGTACACGATGCTGAACTTCAGCATGACTTTGCTGCGGCGATGCAGCGCAAGGCCTCCGTTGTCAGCTTTCTGCGTGATAAAAACTTCCATAATCTTGCCGATCTGGAAAATGTAGATGTGATTGAAGGTCGTGCTGAATTTATTGATAACCATACGGTGCGGGTCGTGCAGCCAACAGGCGAGATTGAACTAAGCGGCGAAAAGATCTTTATTAATACCGGCGCACAGGCAACGATGCCAAACGTGGCAGGGTTAATGACTACACCGGGCGTGTTTGACAGCACCGGGTTGTTAAATTTGACGCAACGTCCGGAACGTTTGGGGGTTTTGGGCGGCGGTTATATTGGTGTTGAATTCGCATCAATGTTTGCCAACTTTGGCAGTAAGGTCACCATTTATGAAGCCGCCCCACTGTTTTTAGCCCGCGAAGATCGGGATATTGCCGACGCTATCGCCAACATTTTACGCGACAAAGGGGTTGAGATTATCCTCAATGCCAGGGTGCAGGCGGTTTCGTCCCATGACGGCGCGGTACAGGTGCAAATGCCGGAAGGCGTCCAGACTGTGGATGCGCTACTGGTGGCATCGGGTCGCAAACCGGCAACTGAAAATCTGCAGTTGCAGAAAGCGGGTGTGGATGTCAACGAGCGCGGTGCCATTGTAGTGAATAAATATCTGCGTACTTCGGCAGACAATATCTGGGCCATGGGCGATGTGACGGGGGGGTTACAATTTACCTATATCTCGCTGGATGACTTCCGTATTGTGCGCGACAACCTGTTAGGCGAGGGATTACGTAACACCGGCGATCGCCAAAACGTACCGTATTCTGTCTTTATGACGCCGCCGCTTTCCCGTGTGGGGATGACAGAAGAACAAGCTCGCGCCAGCGGCGCGGCGGTCCAGGTTGTCACCCTGCCTGTCGCGGCTATCCCGCGTGCCCGGGTGATGAATGACACGCGTGGCGTACTTAAAGCGGTGGTAAATCGCGAAACGAAACAGATATTAGGCGTATCGCTGCTGTGCGTGGATTCTCATGAGATGATTAATATCATTAAGACCGTTATGGACGCTGGTTTACCTTACACGACATTGCGCGATCAAATATTTACTCATCCGAGCATGAGCGAATCACTGAACGATCTCTTCTCTCTTATAAAATAATAATATAGTTTGCATGATTGCCCCACCTGTGTGGGGCTTTTTTTTATCATATATAAAGAAATACTCATGAACAGTTATTCTGGCGTTATGGAGGAAATAAGATAAGCAATAATGTTTTATTCTATTACGAGTGAAATCACTTGTTAATGGAAATAGAAATGAACATGCTTAAAACTTCATTATTATTGACTGCTTTACTGACCGCGCCGGTGACATTTTCTGCACTGGCACAGCAGCCAGTCGAAGTAGCCCGCGTCAGCGTGTCGGCAATTGCCGCCGCACCTTCTGTTGTTGAACATGCAATCGCCAGACTGGCGCAGGAAAAGAAGGCAACTTCCTGGAAAATTACCTCAATGCGCATTGATAGCAGCACTCACGCAACCGCAATTTTGTACAAGTGAGGAGAGTCTGAATGGAAAAGTATCTGCGTTTACTCAGCAAGGGCGATAGAATTGGATTAACATTGATTCGCCTGAGTATTGCCATTGTTTTTATCTGGATTGGCTTATTGAAATTTGTACCTTACGAAGCCGATAGTATTACGCCATTTGTTGCCAATAGTCCGGTAATGTCATTTTTTTATGAACATCCAGAAGAATATAAGCAGCATTTAACCCACGAAGGTGAGTTTAAACCGCAGGAGCGGGAATGGCAGAAGGCGAATAACACCTATACGTTCTCCAATGGTCTGGGCGTAGTCGAAGTGCTGATCGCATTGCTGGTGCTGGCTAATCCTGTTAGCCGTTGGTTGGGATTAATTGGTGGCGTACTGGCATTTGCTACTCCGATTGTGACGTTATCATTTTTAATTACCACACCGGAAGCATGGGTGATGCCACTGGGCGATATGCACCACGGTTTTCCGTACTTGTCCGGAGCCGGGCGTCTGGTGTTGAAAGACACATTAATGCTGGCGGGAGCGGTGATGATCATCGCAGATTCATCCCGATCAATTATTAAGCAAAAGTATTGAATTTTTAACGTTGTACCCTCTGTAAGACAGTAAGCCTCTATAGTTCGATTCGGTAATTACCGGGCCAGCAGGATGCTGGCCTTTTTTCTGCCCTAAGGTAAATTTATTTTACAGGTGAAATATAATTATTCACTTTTTCACAATAACTAGTCGGAGCTATATTCCTGGTTAATGATATAGTGCCGTAAGCATTTTCTCTTCTTCTTGCGATAGCACGCCAGTCCGCATACTGCGTGGTCCTTCCTTCAAAACCCATTCATTTCCCTCTATTTTTTTCTGTGTAGTTCTTGCTATTTGTTATCTCAAAATGACATCTCAAAAAATTTTATTATTCTCTTTTGTTATAGTTAGCCAACAACTTCATGTGGTTTTAGGCATGGCTTCAGCTAGAATTAACTTTGATTAAATGTTTTTACGTATCAATAAATGGCTAAAGATAGTTAAAAACTTAATTTTTAATCAACTGTTCGACATGGAATCCACTATGGTAATTAAGCACCAGGGGTGGATGCTGATCTCGCGTTTTGTGAGCAACCAAAAGCGAGACATATCTTAAATATGGAAATAAGGGTTTTAGAATGAGCTTTGGATTAGCAAAGGACAACAAGTTTGAAATCATCGCTACCCTTCGTGAAGAGTTGCACAAGAAAACGAAACTGGAAGTTTTATGTGAAAACCATAGTGTTATCACGCAGTTAGAGAAGATTGATTTCGAGCGGTTTGTCATCTCCGGACACGAAGACATTGTTCCTGAAAAGGTCCAGTACTTTATCCTGCACAGTGAAAGTGGGATTGTAAAATTTAGTGCCAGATTCGAACAAACCTTATCAGCAGGTGCACAAGCAGGATTATCCTACTTCATCCCGGATATGATTTTCTTTGCCCAGCAGCGACAAAATCAGCGTTTTTCCTTCCTGAAGGGTTACGACTTTTTCTGTTTTGGTCGTTACAAAAACGGAGAAAACTACTCTCTGAAGATTAAAAACATCTCGCAGGGCGGTTGTGCATTAATTGTTAAAGATGTGAACTCCCGTTTTCTCTATAAAGATGCGGTGATTAAAAATGCCGCGTTGGATTTTGATACGTTTGGCAGTTTACAGCTGGATTTGAAAGTGATCGATGTCGTCATGATCAATGAATTTGATGAGGATAATCAATTGTATGCCTGTCATCAGATTTCATGTGAGTTCGATTTTAAAAATCGTCGTGAAGAGGCAGAGGTCGAGAAGATTATTATTAAATTTTTAATGAGTAACAAGATTTGATGCTGATAAGGAGCGATGAACAGGATGTTGATGTGTGGCAGTGATAATTTTGTGGGCAACGGTTTGTTCGCCTACCTGACAAGCAAACATGTACCGATACAAACATTCCAGTTTGAGGATATGTTGCATCAGTCATCATTATGCCAGCATCAAACCATGGTTTTTAATATCATTGATAACGAACAACCATGTTCAACTATCGTGCAGTTTTTGAATAAAAACCGCTTCAAGTTTTATAATAATGTCGTGGTAATTATTGCTGATAGTTTGGTGGCGAAATTATGTGTAGAGTTATTATATGTTGAAAAAACGATAGTTTTGACGGAGAAATCTTCACTGCGCGATTTCGGTCAACTGGCGTCGTTAACGGCCGGGAAATGGAATCCCCGGTTATATCGTTCACAGAAAAGATTAACCGAGAGAGAGCAGCAGATTCTGAATTTATTGGTAAACGGATATACCGCCAGAGAAATTTCAGAGTTAGTCAGCCTGAATTATAAAACTATCCAGGCGCATAAAATGAGGGTCGTCACCAAGCTGGGACTGACCAATACCTCGGAATTAAATAAATTAATTGTCAGATTTACCCATCGTATGTCTTTTTTACCCTAACCTGGCCATTCTATTCTGATGTAACACACCTAATAGTAGATACAATTCGGGAGTGATATTGACTGGTTTTTAATTTTTATGATTTGTTGAGGGAGAGAGGAATGTTTAATTCTAGTGAGGTGTTAACCGCGCTTGAAAAGGCATTGAATACCAGTCAGCTTTATATGGTTTATCAACCAATTTTTAATTTGCGTAATCAGCGTATTAGCGGGTTTGAAGCATTAATGCGTTGGAATAGCCCCCAGATGGGGATGATCTCTCCCGATATTTTTATTACCTTGCTGGAAGACAGCGGCAATATCATGTCAATTGAAGATATGGTTACCCACACTCCCTGGGATGTGGCAACCCGTTGGCCAGAGCCCCTTGTATTGTCCGTCAATATTTCCGCGCTTGAATTCTGCGATCCGCTGTTACCCCAACGCGTCAGAAAAAATCTTACTGTATGTGGTCTCCCGCCCCATCGATGCCAGATAGAGGTTACGGAAACGTCGCCGCTGTGCGACAGTCAGGTCGCGGCTAAAAATATGACGGAGCTGAAGGCGATAGGGGTCAAAATTGCCCTTGATGATTTTGGAACCGGCCACGCCAATCTTAACTATCTGTTGAAATATCCTTTTGATACCTTAAAAATTGATAAGGAATTTATCGCCGGCATTGAACCCGATACCCGCTCAACAAAGATTGTTGAGGGTATAATTTCACTGGCGCACAATTTTGGTATTGAAGTTCTTGCTGAAGGGGTGGAAACCCAGTCCGAACTGGACCGGCTGATGCAGATTGGTTGTGACAAAATTCAAGGCTTTTTCATTTCTCCCCCAGTGTTGGCAGAAGATATCCCGTTACTCCTGACGCAGTATAATCCTTAATTTTCTCCCTCTCTGTTGTTCCCCTGAACCTCGATTGTTTCGCGTTGCCAGAGGGCCGCTCCCGCGCTTTTCCTGCCTATAAAATAAGTCCGTAGGCCTGATACGTTAAGCGCATCAGGTTGCTTTGTATCCGTGACAGGCAAAAAAAAAGCCCCCTGTTAAACAGAGGGCTAGCGAGTTTATGTCAGCTTAGAACGATTTCTTAAAGCCAATTGAGGCATTAACCGGCGCTTCAACCTGCGACTTACTGCCACCGTTGCTAAATTGTGTACCCAGTTCTCCGTAAACCTGCAGGTTTCTGTCGATAGACCATGACAGACCGGCTGCAATTTCAGTGCTGGAGTACTGTTGTGAAGACTCAAGCGTGGTGGTGGCTACCGCATTGCTAAAGTGCGTTTTGTCTTTTGAACCCAGACCCTGCCAGACGTTGAACCTGCCGTAAGGCTGGAATTTGCCATGGTTGGTGTCATAGTCAGCGACCAGACGCACGCCCAGACGGGCGGTAAAGGAATCCGCGGTATCCATTTTCACTTTCGTTTGGGTCACACCATCAAGCCGCCCGTTATCAAAGTCGCTGTATTGATAGATCAGCTGAGCCTGAGGTTCCAGACTCCATGCGCTGGCGCCTAAACGGAACGATTTACCCACTTCTGTTGACGCCGTCAGCGTGTTGCCTCTGACGGTATACGAGCCGTTGTTACCGGTCGCCGCCAGGCGGGATTTATGGTTACCGTATTGCAGGACGTTATCAACATACATCCCGTCGCCTGAGAACCAGGTGGCGTAGCCGCCGACATAAAACGCGTTGTCGTCGATGTTGCCGCCTTTGCCGTCGCTGCCTGTCTTCGTGCCTTTCACGTTGCTGTCGATATCAAGAATGCTGGTATACATCCCGGCTTTCCAGCTTTCGTTGGCATACATATCGACGCCAACCTGAATCCCCATGGTGTGGGAGCTGGTTTGCGTTCCAGCCGCATCATCCAGTTTGGTTTTACCGGAGTAGCCAATCATTCTTGCCCAGGCGCGATTGTCTTCATCAATACCCGGTTTAACCTCGTCACCCATACGCTGGTGCATGTTGCCTAACAGGCTGATGTCGCCCTGACGAACGACGCTGGCGAGACCAGAATACAGCATAGTTTCTGGACGATATTCGCTTCTCAGATACCAGTTTTCACCCTGACCCTGAGCGTTGCCCGCATGCAGTTGATACTCAAATGCGCCTGCTGCCATACGATCGGCGGCAAGATGGAAGGCGTCTCGTGACGTTTGTGCCGTAGTGGTTGCGCCATTGAGCGCGGTTACCACTTCGATACCATCACCAATGGTTGGTGCGCCGAGACCAGAACCATCGACATCCAATAGCGTACTACCGCTGGCTTTACCGCCATCGATAATCAGACGGTCGGCAATGCCTGCGCCGCTGCCATTTTGTGTGGCCGCCATGTTGATAGTCCCTTTTTCGCCGGTGTAATCCCCTTTGACGGTTAACGTAGTGCCAGTCTGCTGGCCGATGAGTGAAACATCGCCGCCGTTGCTCAGTCCCGCTACCGTCTGGTTGTAACCTTGCGTGTTGAGGGTGGTGTCAGCGACAACGTAGTGGTGTGATGCGCTACTCAGAGTGTTGGTATTACCCGCCTGCAGTACACCGTTGGCAATCAGCGTTGCGCCGCTGTAGCTGTTTTCACCATGCAACTCCGTAACACCGCTGCCGGTTTGATGCAGCTGGCCTTCGCCGCTGATATTACCGGTCAGCGCCAGGGTATCGCCACGATTGACGTTGAGTACGCCGTTATCAACGATATCCCCCTGAATGCTGCCGATATCACCGCCGTTACCCAGCTGTAAAACGCCTTGCTCGATGGTGGTGCCACCGGTGTAGGTGTTATCCAGCGTCAGGGTGAGGGAGCCTTTACCGGTTTTGGTCAACTGACCGTTACCTTCGACTTCCGTCAGCAGAGAAACGTTATGTCCGTTGGTGTCGAATGTCCCGCCGCCGGATTCCAGAGTCACCTGACGAGCGGTATCAAACGCTTCACCATATTTCAGCGTACCACCATTAAAGGTAATTCCCGTCTCTGGTGCGCCAAGGTTGGTATCACCCGCCACCTGCAGCGTACCTGAGGTGATGGTGGTTCCACCGCTGTAGGTGTTGTCACCAGTGAGGATGAGCGTACCGAGGTCGCCTTTATTCAAGCCGCCGGTGCCGCGGATCATGCTGTCGATAGTCGCGGTGTAGTTAGCGCCGTCTACTGTGCCATCGCCGACGCGAATCAGCGTATTAGCCGTATCGGTGGTAATGGCTTCCCCGCCCACGCGATAACCATCGGTAGCGAACTGTGCGCCACTGATGATGACGTCGCCTTTGCTGTTATCGACGGTTACGTTGCCCGCTTCACCCTGGAAGACGGCGAACGCGGCATCGGTAAACGGTGCATTCAGCGCGCCTTCTGGCGTTGATTCATCCGTAGTCCAGTTGTCATTACCCTGGCTGGATTGCCAGATACCGTCGCCGCCGTTGATGACGCCGTTGTTTTTCAGCTCGCCATTCTCACCGCCGGTGCCGTCCCAGAAACGTAGCGTCAGCCCGGCATGGTTGACCAGGTTAACCTGGTTTTTAACCGAGGTTTGTACGTACAGGCTGTCCGCAGCTTCCGGCGCGTCGGCAATGTCCATCACATTGTTGGTTAATGTGCCGGTGTAGTTGATGACGCGGTAAACACCAACGTCAAAGCTTCCGCCTGGAGAGGTCTGGATATTGAGCTTACCGTCGAGCGTCAGATCGCCATTGACATCAATCAGGTCATTGAAGGCTCCGCCTGGGGTATAGGCCTGACCAAACTGGTAATCAAGCTGTGCGTTATCGCTGAGCGTCAGTGAACCGGTAGTCAGTTTACCCACGCTGTTGATGGCCGCACCCGCGGTAATATGGCCGTCATCCAGTACATCAACCGCGCCGCCGATAATACCGTTCCCGCCGAGCGTTGCCCCAGATTTCACCGTCACCTGACCGGTCGCGGCAGACTGATTACCGTTGACCAGCAGTACGCCTTCATTGACGTCCGTGGTGCCGGTCCAGGTGTTATCGCCGGTCAGCGTTAACGTGCCGTCACCGATTTTCACCAGGCTGCCGTCGTTGCCGCTGATAATGCCGCTGATGGTGTCATCAAGATGCAGATTACCCAGCGACAATTCTTTATTGCCCAGTTCGACATTCCCCGCGCCTGACAACGAGCCGATAGATGTTGCGCTGTCGACTGCGCTGATATCGACCTTGCCGCCCGCCAGGTTTTTAACGACGGTATTCTCTGCTAACGCCTGGTCCGCAAAGGTCATCAGTCCGCTGTTATTCACGCTAGCAGAACCACCGCTGGCGTTTTCTTCCAGCGCCAACGTACTGTCTTTTGACACGTTAACCGTCGCCTCGCCCGCGGTGGCGTTATCGGTTAACAGCGCTTTCGCTGTGCCCGTCAGGTTCAGTTTTGCGCTCGCGGCGGTGACGTTATCCGCCAGCGTTAACAGACTGTCGGCAATGTTCATGGTCAGGGATTTCAGGCTGGTCTCTGTTCCGCTGACGTTGAGCGTTGCCCCGTTATTGACGTTCACGGTGCTGCTTTCATTGCTACCAAAGGCCCCGGTTTTGCTGACGTTGACCGTCACATTGTTGGCATTTCCGGTACCGGCAATTTCTGTGTCGCCTTTATAGCTGTTCGCGCGATTGAGCGACAGGGTACTGCCCGCATCGCTTGAGCTGCTGGTGACTTTCAGTTTACCGTCGCCGGTAATCTCACCGGTTGGCGTGAAGTTATGTGAATTGAGGTCAAACACCGCCGCGTTATCATTCGCGCCCAGCGCAATGGTGCGATTGCTGGTTAGGTCCGCGCCCATCTGCAGCGTGGAGCCGTTGTTGATAGCCAGGTCGGTTCCGCTCTGACCGAGGTTGCTGTCGGCGGAAATCTGCAACGTACCGCCATCAATGCGTGTGCCGCCGCGATACGCGTTATCACCGCTGAGGATCAGACGACCAAGGTCGGTTTTCACCAGCGTCAGCTTGTCAGTCGTGCTGGCTTCGCGGATGACGGACTCAATGGTCGCGGTATAGTTTTGCCCCGCGCCACCCGCGCCAACGCGCAGCAGCAGTTCACCGGTTCCCGGCGTCTGGCCGGCGTGAGTCGCGTTTTCCGTGGTGGCATAAGCGTTAAGTGCGTCGCCTTTAACGACATAGCCATCGGCGTCAAACTGTGCCCCGGAGAAGTTAACTTCTCCTGCGGCGTTATCCACGGTAACGGTGCCACCTTTGGTGGTGAAGACGGCAAAGGACTTCTGCGCCCAAGGTGCGTTACCTTCGCCCGTTGCCGTGGTCCAGTTGTTATCACCCTGACTGCCGATCGCCATCCATTTGCCATTGCCACCGTCAATTTTGCTGTCGCCCTCAATGCCCGACGCGCCGTGGCTCTGACTTACCGTCGCTCCGTCCCAGAATTGCAGGGTAACGCCGTTGGCGTTCACCAGGTTGACCTGTTTGTCGATAGAGGTCTGGACAAAAATATTGCTCTTATCCTGACTGTCCGGTATTGCGCCCAGCTCCAGCGTCTGGTTATCCAGCGTACCGCCGTAATTATAGATACGGTACACGCCCGGTCCGAAGTTACCGCCTTGCGACGTGGTAACATCCAGGGTCCCGTCCAGTTGCAGATCGCCTGCCACGTTCACCAGATCGTTTAGCGCACCGCCTGGCGTAAAGGCCTGTCCCAGTTCGAAAGCGGAGGTCGTTTTGCTGCCAAGCTGCAGATTACCGTTAACAGATAGCGTACCCGCACCGCCGTCACCGGCGCTGATGGTTGTGGCATCGTTCATCAGCACGTTGCCGCCGATAATGCCCTTACCGCCCAGTGTGGACGTGCCGCTGACGGTGGTGACGCCGCGCGCCGCGCTTTGATCGCCATTCACCAGCAGCGTGCCGTTAGTAACGGTGGTGTTACCGGTATAGGTATTGTTGCCGTTCAGACGGGTAATGCCGTCGCCGATTTGTTGTAGCGCGCCGATACCGGAGATCACACCGTTGAGCAGCACGGTGTTGGCGCGATTAATCGCCAATACGCCGTTGTCGATGATGTCAGAGACGGCGCTCACTTCGCCTTCATTTCCACCGTCACCTAACTGCAGCGTACCGGTTTGATCAATGGTGGTAGATCCGGTGTAGCTATTGTTGGCGGTAAATACCGTGGTACCGCCCGCCGCACGTTCAAATTTCCCGTCGCCGCTGATGATGCCGCGATAGATCTGTGCTGCTGAGGTATCCCCCTGAGTATCGAAGATAACTTTGCTGTCTGCGCCCTGGGTGATGACATTGTAATCGCCAATGCTTGCGGCAGTGCTGGTTGGTTCGACGTGGTCGCCAGTACGCAGCGTGGCGCCATTGTTTACAGCAAGGGTTTCGCTCGCCAGATTCAGGTTTTCAACGATGCGTACATCTGCATTTGACCCGCTGATGGTCAGTGAATCCCAGCCGGTGCCAATGTTGGTACCGGTATTCAGGTTGTCGTTAGCCAGCGTACCAATCTTCGCATCTTTTGTATCAGTGAAGGTGAGGGCGTTGCCCGTACCCGCTGCGGTAAGGATGTGGCGCGTTTTATCCAGCGTCACATTGCCGATATTGGCTTTATTGTTACCGCCAGTACCTGCGAAATTCACTTCGCCAGCATAAGAGCCGCTACGCCAGTTGAAGGTATCTGTACCTTCGCCGGTGTTGATTACGCCGCTGGTCACACCGCCGCTGATATCGATGGTGTCATTGCCTTTACCAGACTGAACTGCCACGGCCGAGTCGTTGATGGCCTGCAGGGTTCCCGTGTTGGTGATGGCTTTACTGCTGTCGCCGCTGGCGTCTATTACCGGTGAGGTGGTACTGGCAGAGATAATCTTGCCGCTGTTGGTCAATGCGCTAACATTTTTCGCGATGATTGCAGAACCACCTGCGCTGTCATGCACGTTGATGTCGGCATTGGTGGTGATACGACCGTCCGTATTGGCGCGAATACCGCTGCCTTCGCTGTTGAGTACCTCAATGGTATAGCCTTTGCCGATGGTTAGATTACCCGTCACCGCGTCGCCATTACGTTGTTCAAAGGCGAAGCCGGTACCTTTACCGTTGACGTTGAGGATGTTGTTCAGCCCATCGTTCATGGTCAGCGCCACGCTGGTGCGGATCCCTGGGCCATCGTTGGAGTCGATGGTGACATCACGCAGCGTGATATTGGTGTTGTTGGCATCGTTTTGAATACCGGCACCGGTACCATCAGCGCGGATCATCACGCTTTGCGCGGCCAGAGCGCCAGCGCCTTCGGCCAGGCGAATACCGTCCGCGGAGCCATCGGTGGTAATGCTGTCGCCAGTCATGCCGTTAATCAGCAGGCTTGCCCCTTGGGTCAACAGAACGCCAGCGGTGCCATCATCAACCTGAATTTTGCCCAGCTTATTAATCTGCGCGCTGGAGCCTGAGGCGCGTACGCCGATGCCGTTGCTGACATGCAGGGCGAGGGAGGAGTTATTGGTTAAGCTACCGCCTTTTTGAACATCGACACCGATGCTGTCGACGCTGGCCAGATCAATAATCGATTTGGTATCGAGGATCAGGTTGCCCAGATTCCTCGCCACATAGGCGATTACCTTGTTACCGCTGGCTTCAGAGGTGATCTTCGCGTTTGAGGTGAGGGTCGTGCTCGTGGCATTGCCCTGCGTATTACCATTTAACTGATGCGCCTGACCATCCACAACCCCGGCAACGGTTCTTTCACCGGTTAAATTGATGGTGGTTTTATCGCTGATGGTCCCTTTCGCGCCGCCTTCGATAACCAGCGCCGCAGAGTCAGTACCCTTAACGGTAAACGTTGCTTCACCGGTATCTACGCTACTGCCTGCGCCAGTGGCGAGAACGCCCACGGAATTGTTACCGCTGAGAGTCAAATCCAGGTTGGAGGTGGACTGATCTTTCGGGTTAGTGGTATTACCGGCCAGCAATGCGCCATTGGCGATACGGAAAATGGTGGTGCGATCCTGACCGTTGTCATTCATCACCGCCTGACCAATATTGGCGGTCGCGCCCTTACCATACAGGTAATAACCAATCTGATCGGTGCTGTTAAATGAGGGGCTACTTAAGCTGTCAACGTTAGCGATGGCGTTATCACGCACGTGGACGCCGATGTTACCGGCTTTATCCAGCGTAATATTAGAGTAGACGTTGACCACTGCCTGACCGTTGGCGCCACCTTCCGCCCAGATGGCGTAGTTACGGTTACCGACGCCGCCTTCACCGTCCACCACGATAGCGCCTGCAGCGCTGGTGGTGACTTCGGCATTTTTGTTATTGGCGCTAACGTGGATCCCTACGTTGTTGGTGCCATTCACGTTAATCTTGCCGTCGTTACGGATTTCCTGATTTTTTTCTGCGCCGCTGTCGTGTACGGAGATGCCGTAGTTTTTACTGCTGCCCCCTTTAGAACCGCCATTGATCACGATATTGCCGGTATTGAGGACGTTGCCCGTGGCATTTCCGACCAAAATCCCTGCGGCGTTACGGACGCCGGTTCCCAGCGTGATAAGGCCGTTGTTAATCACCTCTTTGGCGCTCTTGATCATAATACCGGCGCTCAGGCTGGAACCGCCTGCCATGGTGACATCTTTAGCCGGATCGCTTGCGTCGCGACCAAGATAAATAGAGGCATTCTGAGCATTGGTAAAGGTGGCATTCCCGGCGACTTCTACGCCATAAGCGGTGCCGCTGGCAAAGGATGTACCACTTTTACGTCCGTCTACGACGTTAATCTCGCCATTGTTGACCCCTTGCGCATCGTCAGACAATTGCATACCAATCGCCAGCGTCAGCGAAGAAGCGGGGACGTCTTTGCTCCAGGGATCGGCTGCCGAAGCGGTACCAAAGTTATCGGTGGTGATCGCCTGGTTGATGATGCCGTTGTTAGCGATCTGGCTGGTGCCTTGACCTTGCATACCAAATGCGCCATAGCTGTTGACGTTTTGGTTGCCGTCTTTATCGATAAACAGCCCGGAGTTGATCATCCCGTTGTTGGTTGCCGTCGCGTCTTTTGCCAGCATGCCAATCGCCAGGCTCTGCCCGGTAGACGTTCGTAATGCGTTCAGTTCGCCAAAGTTTGTGATAACCCCGCTATCAACGGCTTTCATGACGCCATTAATACTGCCGTCAACGGCAAGAATCGCATCTTTGTTCAGGGTGCCGGAGGTGCCTGCGCCGTTGGCGTAAATAGCATGCAGCTCACCGCGGTCAGCGGTCGCGTTATTGGCATGCGATAAGCCGTCTGTCCAGACGTCGTAATCCCAACTGAGCACGTCTGAGGGCTTGCTGGAATTGATCAGACCATCAATCAGCTCGGCATACTTCGTTTGTGCTGCGGTGACGGTAGTGACTTCATTCGCTTCCAGCCACAGTTGGATTTGGCTGACTTTTTCGCCTTCCGGGTTTTCCGCCGCGTCGCTGCTATTGCCCAACAGCCAGTCGTTAAATTCGGCCAACTCCTGCGTGTTGGTGATGTTAAATGTGCGCTCACCCGTTTCGACGACTTTGCCGTCCGTATCATAGCCGTAGGTCATGAGCGTGACATCATCGCCAAACACGGAGGTTTGCGCTGAGCCGGCGAAGGTTTTTTCAGGAATAACCGGGGCGGCGTTAAATTTTATAAAGTTATCGGATTGCCAGTAAACCTGGCTACCCGCGTCCTGAGCCTCCAGTAAGGAGGAGTCTTTGGCCAGTAATTCGATGGTATTGGCTTTGGCGCGTACATTGAGCGTGTCGTCGCCAATATTCAGATTGGCCGTGGAGCCGTTTGTCGCCAGCGCGATGCCAAATTGTTTGTAGATTTTAGACTGCGTCGGATCGTAAGTGTTTAATGCCGAATCGCCAATCTGTGATTCGGTAAGAAAGTTACTTAACGCATTGGTATCAAAGACTTTAATGGTTGTTTTTTTCGCCGGGGAATGCCGGGTCGTTAATCTCAAATTCTGTGCTCTGCGAAGGCGTTGATGATTGGTTATAAGTCAGGTATTCCGCCAGTTCCTCGGCAGTAGTAATCGTTTTTACGCCCTGGGCAGGGCTGGTGGCCTGCAGGGTGATTTTGCCGGTTTGCAGTAGCTCTCTGATGGTCGTTGATTCAACAACGCCACTTTGACCCGGACTGATGGTTGGGATCGCGCCGCTGATATTGAGTGCCTCACCAGCAGTGATATCTTCATATAAAAATCCGTAGTCGTGGACACCCTCATAATCCCCAACAGAAATACCTGTCTGGTAGTCGGCGAAGATATTATGTCCACCGATATCGATAATCGGAGTTGCTGAAGCTTGCATTGAAGCGGCGCTTAATGCGCCGGCCGCCAGTACGGCGACAGTTTTACGTGAGCTGCTTTTTTTCTTTCCTTTGGTTAATTCGGAAACGACCACCCAGATACCGAGCGCCGCGTTCCAAATAATGCTGTAAACTTTGTTCATATATAACCCTCGTCTACATTCCTGTTATGTGTATTGTTAATACATTGAGTTGTTGGCTATGGTTGGCACGCGGATGTGCTACCCGGTAATAGATTTTTGGAAATAGGATTCCCTTCCGTGCGATGCGGAATTAAAAAGTGAGCCGAAAGAAAATCTTTTAAATAATAACCGTGATAATTGTCCTTAAATAAGTCAGTTACGGCTGGCTATAGTGAGAAATGGTGTACTTGAGCCGGGTGTTATTTTTCCCGAGTTTTCTGGCAATGTTGCTTTTGTACGCCCCGATGGTTTTTTCACTTTTTTGTGATGCCCCAGCGATTTGAGTCAATGACCAACCCCGGGCAAGCATCATCATTACGTTAAATTCGTTTGCTGTGATTTTGTTATTTATTTCTTTGATATTAATTGGTTTTTTGTTTTGTGATATGCACGTCACGGCATGCAGTAACCGATCAAGGCTGGCGTCTTGATCGAGGAACAGCATGTTTTTCCCGCAAACGGTTTGAAAAATAGAAAAAGTAGCCTCATCTGCCAAAACAATAATTTTTGTGGCAGGGCGTAAAGCCATGTTGCGGATAATCCTGGCATATTTTAAAAAATCTGATTTGTCAGGATTAATAATGATGCAATCCATTTCATAAGGGATTATGTTGACGGCAGAAAGCGTCTGAGAGGAGTAGTACGCGATATCAATATATAATGATGAACCACGTAGGATTTCACGCATGCCTAGCCAGGGATAAATTGATTCACCCAAAAAAATAGCCTTAGACATAACGATCTCCTTGAAATTTTGGTGCAGGCGGTCGCCTCTTTTTTTAGGCTAAAAAAAGAGTTTCTTGCGACGCATGAAATGTTAATTAAATCTCGTATGACGTTCTTTGGTGTGAACGCATCCTTATTTATTGCAGATTCAACAGATATTTTCTGTATTAATTTGAATCATTAACTATTCTTAAAGTAGATATTACACTTTGTTAAAATTTAAGATAAATCGTTTATTTCAGCTCTGAGTAAATGATTGATAGATTTCGCTTATGGATCACGCGAATAATGTTTCAGCCATTTCTATAAAGACAGGGTATTCCTATTTGTACTGGAGGGGATTTATATGAAAAATCTTATATTTCAAACAGATAACCATTCTTCTTAATGGGACTATTGGCAGGTAGGAGAATTCTTAATCAAGGCCAGGATAAAGAGAGAGGGAGAGCGGTGGGAGAGAGAAATATTGTCTTATTTGCAGTTATCGACCTAAAATTCGAGTATTTAAGTTGATAACTCTGACTTATCTTAATGGCTAAGCATTTTGTGCTATTTTTATCATTTGGTGCTTAATCTTCAAACCTCCCTTGAAGATGTTGTATTTTCTGCTTGCTATCGCTGATAGCGCTTACCCCGCCAACAGCTCCTGCTCAACCTGTTGCACCTGTTGTTCCAGCGTATTGCGGATTTCCGTAAGCGCCCGTTGTTGATCGGAGAAGTAAGCCTCTTTATCCGTCACGGAGGTGGCAAGGCGCCAGGCGTTCTCAGCTTCCAGTTCGGTAATCTCTTTGAGCAGTGCGTTAATTTGTTCTCTGAGCTGCTGTATTTTGCTGCGTAAATGCTGCAGATCGTTCAATCGGTCACTCGCCATCATCGGTTCGAGGCCGCTTTGCAATTGAGTCAGTAGCGCCCGAACGGCAGCAAGGTCGGCATTTTGGCGCGCCTGGTTAAGCTGCACCATCATCTGATGCGCTTTCTCTTTCAGATCGTCCGCCACCACGTCCGGATGACAAAGACGGCTGGCCTGACGCCACAGGCGTTTTAACTCATTACGCTCTTCAGAAGAAAGCCGTTGGTCACGGCTAAAACGATGTTGCGCATCCTGCTGCTGCTCCTGATATTCATCATATTCATGGCTGGCTTCTTCCTGTGCCTGACGGGCTGCGCTGTCGTCCTGGCGAGAAAAGTCGTTTTCCAGCTCACGAATCTCCGCCAGCAGGGCGGTAATAAGCTCCGTTTGTTGCTGAATTCGTTGACGTGTTTCCACTGATTCGTGCGAATCTGAATTCTGGTTCATCCAGAGCTGCTTAAGCCTGGCCAGTTGATCAACAGCCTGGGAAATATAGTGCTGGCAGGATTGATAGTCTTGTTCCCGGCGTTTTCGCTCCGCTTCCTGTTTGCGCTGGGCGCTGGCGGCGAGCTGTTTACGCAACTCGAGGATCCGGCTCATCAGAGGCCCAAGGCGAAGATGATACAGATCGTTGAAATCATCGAGGATTTGAATGCGCGTGTTGCGCTTATCGATCAGGTCACGCAGCTGTGTTTCGAGCGCTTTTAGTTCCAGTTTACTGGCGGCAATGGCAGGATCCTGCCACGTTGAGACTGCCCGTTGAGATTGCAGCCAGGCCGTGATTTCACGTAGGGCATCACTAAAGCGCCGTGCTTCGAGCGCCTGAACGATGGCGCCTGGCAAGACTGACATAGGCTCATTTTTCAGATGATCTACCTGCTGGAAAATAATCTCCTCATCTTCCAGTTCAATAGCGCTTTTGACGATTTCCAGTCGTTTGATGATCTTATTCATGACAGTCGTTGCCTGGCCTGGCTCAAAAACGAGTGGCTGAAACACAGCGGGTTCACCCGTTTGAAAATGTTAGAAAAACAGTAAAGCGCATTCTGTGGCCTGCGATGCCTTTTCGTCCAGAATAATTCACTGTAATTATGAACAAACGCAATGCCACGGGCACAGCGGGTCCTTATTGCGCCTTGCGACAACCAGGTTGAAATGTTAAAAGAAGCCCCTTCAATAAAAACGACACAGGGGAAGGGCGTGAAAAACGCGTCAACTGCATCTGACACCAGCGTGTCTGATGCCGCGTCAACGAATGAGCCGACGCTTCAGCGGGGGTTGCAAAACCGCCATATTCAATTAATTGCGCTGGGCGGCGCAATTGGTACCGGCCTGTTTTTGGGCATTGGCCCGGCTATTCAGATGGCGGGACCTGCGGTGTTACTGGGTTACGGCGTTGCCGGGATCATCGCTTTTTTGATTATGCGTCAACTGGGCGAAATGGTGGTGGAAGAACCCGTTTCCGGATCGTTTGCCCATTTTGCCTATAAATACTGGGGACCGTTCGCGGGATTTCTGTCCGGCTGGAACTACTGGGTGATGTTTGTGCTGGTTGGCATGGCGGAACTGACCGCGGCTGGGATCTACATGCAGTACTGGCTGCCCGATGTCCCGACCTGGATTTGGGCCGCGGCATTCTTCGTGATCATCAACGCGGTTAACCTGGTCAACGTACGTCTGTATGGCGAAACGGAATTCTGGTTTGCGCTGATTAAAGTGCTGGCCATTATCGGCATGATTGGTTTTGGCGTGTGGATGCTGTTTTCCGGTCACGGCGGGGAACATGCAAGCATTGATAACCTGTGGCGTTACAACGGCTTTTTTGCCACCGGCTGGAACGGGTTGATCCTGTCGCTGGCGGTGATTATGTTCTCCTTTGGCGGACTTGAGCTTATCGGGATTACTGCCGCAGAAGCGCAGGATCCGCAGAAAAGCATTCCAAAGGCGGTAAACCAGGTGGTGTACCGAATTCTGCTGTTTTACATCGGTTCTCTGGTGGTGCTGCTGGCGCTGTACCCATGGGTGGAAGTGAAATCCAACAGCAGCCCGTTTGTGATGATCTTCCATAATCTTGATAGCAACGTGGTGGCTTCTGCGCTGAACTTTGTCATTCTGGTGGCTTCGCTGTCGGTATATAACAGTGGCGTCTACTCTAACAGCCGTATGCTGTTTGGTCTCTCTGTCCAGGGGAACGCGCCGAAGTTCTTAACCCGCGTCAGCCGTCGCGGCGTACCGGTAAATTCATTGATCCTCTCCGGTGCTATTACGTCTCTGGTCGTACTGATCAACTATGTCCTGCCACAAAAGGCCTTTAGCCTGCTGATGGCGCTGGTTGTGGCGACGCTGCTGTTGAACTGGATTATGATCTGCCTGGCCCATCTGCGATTCCGGGCGGCGATGCGTCGTAAGGGACGTGAGACGCACTTCAAAGCGCTGCTGTACCCGGCAGGAAACTACCTGTGTATTGCTTTCCTTGGCATGATTCTGGTGCTGATGTGTACGATGGACGATATGCGCCTGTCAGCTATCCTCCTGCCGGTGTGGATCCTGTTCCTGTTCGTTGCCTTCAAACTGCTGTGTCGTAAGTCCCGCTAAGTTTCTACCGATCCCATCGTCAGGATGGGATCGGATCTTCTCTCAATGTTTATCGTGACCGCTCTCGCAATTTTGCCTTTGCTGGCAGGATCTTTATTTTGTAATCGATTACTTTTCTATTGAGTCTATTTTGTAATCGATTACTTTTTAAAGGTGAGGCAAAAAATGGTGTCAACAACCGAAAGTAGTGGAAAACAGAACGTACAGTACCGGCTGCTGGTACCCCGGCTGTCGCTAATGATGTTCTTACAGTTCTTTATCTGGGGAAGTTGGTCCGTCACGCTGGGGCTGGTGATGAGCCAGCACAACATGTCGCTGCTGATTGGCGATGCGTTTTCAGCCGGGCCCATTGCCTCTATTCTGTCGCCGTTCGTCTTAGGGATGCTGGTAGACCGCTTCTTTGCCTCGCAAAAGGTGATGGCGGTGATGCACCTTGCAGGCGCGGCGATCCTCTGGTTTGTTCCGCAGGCATTGGTGGCGCAAAACGGTGCGCTGTTGATTGGTCTGCTGTTTGGCTACACGTTGTGCTACATGCCAACGCTGGCGCTTACCAACAACATTGCTTTTCATAGCCTGTCGGATAAAGACAAAACTTTCCCGGTGGTGCGGGTGTTTGGCACCATTGGCTGGATTGTCGCGGGGATTTTTATCGGCGTAACCGGAATCTCGGATACTACCGGCATCTTTACGCTGGCGGCGGTTATTTCTGTGATTCTGGCGCTCTACAGCCTGACGCTGCCCAACACGCCCGCACCGGCGAAAGGACTGCCGGTAAAAGTACGCGATCTGTTTTGTGCGGATGCTTTCGCCTTACTCAAGGTTCGTCACTTTTTTGTCTTCTCGCTCTGCGCGACGCTTATTTCTGTACCGTTGGGAACCTATTACGCATATACCGCGTCGTTTCTTGCTGATGCGGGCGTTGGCGATGTCAGTACGGCGATGTCGTTTGGTCAGATGTCTGAAATTTTCTTCATGCTGGTGATCCCGTTCCTGTTCAGGCGTCTGGGCGTGAAATACATGTTGTTAATCGGGATGTGCGCCTGGTTTGTGCGCTACGCATTCTTTGCCCTCGGCATCAGCGAAGAGGGCCGATTCCTGCTGTATCTCGGCATTCTGCTGCACGGCGTGTGCTACGACTTCTTCTTCGTGGTCGGCTTTATTTACACCGATCGTATCGCCGGGGAGAAAGTAAAAGGTCAGGCGCAAAGCATGATCGTTATGTTTACCTATGGGATCGGTATGCTGCTTGGTTCGCAAATTTCAGGCGCACTTTACAACCGTCTGGTGGCGGGGCAAACGGTGCCTCAGGCGTGGACCACATTCTGGTGGATCCCGGCAGTGGCTGCCGCAGTGATTGCCGTGATTTTCCTTTTCTCTTTCAAGTATGACGACAAAGAGCAGGCGTAATTTTCAGGAGGGGTTATGAAAACCATCAAGGGGCCTGGAATTTTTCTGGCGCAATTTATCGGGGATCGCCCCCCATTTAACACCCTGGAAGGCGTGGCAAAATGGGCGGCGGAGCTGGGCTATAAGGCATTACAAATCCCGTGTAATCACAAGTCTTTGTTTGATGTCGAACAAGCAGCCATAAGTCAGGCCTATTGTGATGATATTCGTGGGATGTTGGCCGGGCATGGGCTGGTGATTAGCGAACTATCTACCCATCTTGAAGGCCAACTGGTTGCCGTCCATCCGGCTTACGATGACGCTTTTGACGGATTTGCTCCGCCATCTGTACGCGCTAATCCGCAGGCCAGGCAGGCGTGGGCCATCGAAACCCTCCACCAGGCCGCTGCGGCTTCGCAAAGGCTGGGGCTGACGGCGCATGCTACGTTTTCAGGTTCGCTCGCCTGGCCCTTCTTTTATCCGTGGCCACCGCATAACCGTCAGCGCTTTGAAGAGGCTTTTCTGGAACTGGCACGCCGCTGGAGACCCATTCTCGATCGCTTTGATCATCATGGGGTGGATGTTTGCTTTGAGATCCATCCCGGTGAAGATCTGCACGATGGCGTAACGTTCGAGCGCTTTCTGGCACTGGTTAATCATCATCCTCGCTGCAACATTCTCTATGACCCGAGCCATCTGTTATTGCAGCAGATGGATTACCTTGGGTTTATCGATGTTTACCACTCGCGCATTAAAGCGTTTCACGTCAAGGACGCTGAGTACCATGCCAGTAGCCGCAGTGGTGTCTATGGCGGTTATCAGCCGTGGCTCGATCGCGCTGGGCGTTTCCGTTCCCTGGGGGACGGTCAGGTCGATTTCAAAACCATCTTCAGCAAGCTCACACAATATGATTTCCCTGGCTGGGCGGTACTGGAATGGGAGTGTTGCCTGAAAGACGCGCAAACCGGGGCGCGTGAGGGGAGCGATTTTATACGCCGCCACATTATTCCGGTTTCTTCACGCGCATTTGATGATTTCGCCGCTGGCGATGAGGTACGCAAATGATACAGGTTGGCATTATTGGCAGCGGTTTTATTGGGCCTGCACATATCGAGGCGTTGCGTCGACTCGGCGGTGTGAACGTGGTGGCGCTCTGTGATAGCTCGCTGGCGGTTGCCCAGGAACGTGCAGATGCTCTTCATATTCCTCAGGCGTACGGCAGCGTTGAGGCGCTGCTGGCGCATCCCGGACTGCAGGTGGTGCATAACTGTACGCCGAATCATCTGCATGCCGACATCAACCGGCAGATTTTACGCGCGGGTCTGCACGTGTTTTCAGAAAAGCCGCTGTGTATGACGCCTGATGAGGCTCGTGAACTGGAAACGCTGGCGGAGCAGGTAGGAGTGGTGCACGGCGTGAGCTTTGTCTATCGTCAGTTTGCGATGGTACAACAGGCTGCCAGCATGGTCAGGCGCGGTAGCGTGGGGCGTCTGTTTGCCGTCCAGGGGAGCTATTTGCAGGACTGGATGCTGCTGGAAACTGACTACAACTGGCGGGTCGATGCCAAACAAGGCGGCAACTCACGGGCGGTTGCGGATATCGGTTCCCACTGGTGTGACACGGTGCAATTCGTCACTGGAAAACGTATTGTCGAGGTGATGGCCGATCTGGCTATCGTCTGGCCGGTACGAAAAGCCAGCATCGCCAGTAACGCTACGTTTGGCCAGCAAACGGCTGACCTGCAATTTGAGAATAAAGCGGTGACGACGGAAGATTGTGGATCGGTGCTGGTACGTTTTGACGATGGTAGCAAAGGCTGCTTTAGCGTTTCACAGGTGAGTGCCGGGCGCAAGAATCACCTGAGCTTTGAAATTAACGGTAGCCAGAGTTCACTGCACTGGGATCAGGAAACGCCGCAACAGCTTTGGATCGGGCACCGTCAGCAGGCGAACCAGATCCTGACGGATGACCCAGGATTGATGAATGCGGATGTTGCTGCCAGTGCGCACTTTCCGGGTGGGCATATTGAGGGCTGGCCGGATGCGTTCAAGAATATGATGCAACAGTTCTATCAGGCGGTGCAGGCAGGCAAAATGCCCGCGACGGCGGAGCGTCGATTTGCGTCATTTTCTGATGGTGCGGATGTGATGTATATCATTGATGCGATTATAAAAAGCCATCAGCAGCAGCGCTGGGTATCAGTGCAGCGCTAAACACGCACCCGGTTCGCCGGGCAGTGATTTTATGGTAGCCTCAACGTAAAGCCTAAACCGCAGGACTTGTCGTCGTTATGTCTATTCAAAAAATCGCCCAGCTTGCCGGTGTGTCGGTGGCGACGGTATCGCGTGTGCTGAATCACAGTGATACCGTCAAAGCCAAAAATCGCGAGCGCGTGCTACAGGCTATTAAAGAAAGCAATTATCAGCCCAACCTGCTGGCTCGTCAGCTGCGTACGGCACGCAGTTCGATGATTCTGGTGATGGTTTCCAACATTGCCAACCCTTTTTGTGCAGAGGTTGTTAAAGGCATTGAAGAAGAGGCGGAAAAGAATGGCTATCGCATTTTGCTGTGTAATTCCGGCTCGGATACCGCCCGCTCAAAATCGGCGCTAAAGCTGCTGTCGGGGAAAATCGTTGATGGCATTATCACCATGGATGCATTCTCAAAATTACCGGAACTGACCACGCTGATTGGCGACGCTCCCTGGGTTCAGTGTGCGGAATATGCTGATAAAGGCGCGGTTTCCTGCGTAGGGATTAACGATGTTGACGCTGCGCAGTCGGTAATATCTCACCTGGTGGAAAAGGGCTATCGACGCATTGCGCTAATCAATCATGATCTGAGTTATAAATACGCCCGGTTGCGCGAACGTGGCTATAAAGCGGCGCTGCATGCGCTGTCGCTTGAGTATCAGGCCGTAGAATACGCCAGCGAATTAAGTTCCAGCGCAGGAATTGCGGCGATGAAAACATTGCTTGCCGCAGAGGTGAAACCCGACGCGGTGTTTGCCGTATCGGACACGCTGGCCGCTGGCGCGATGCGTGCTATTCTCAATGCCGGATTACAGATCCCCCAGGATATCGCCGTCGTGGGATTCGACGGTACGGAACTGGCAGAAATGGTTTCCCCACAGCTTTCGACCATTGAGCAGCCCTCGCGGGATATAGGCCGCAAAGCGGTAGGATTGCTGCTGAATAAAATAGAAAATCCTGACGCGCAGACGGAAAGGGTGATGATGGACTGGCGCTATATTTCACGCGCCAGTACCTGAGCGTTAGCGTGGAAACGCGCCTGACAGCGCGCGAATATCATTTCCGGTGGGTGACTGATGAATGCGCAAGCCAAATTCTTCGATCACGGCGAATATATGGTCGAAAATATCAGCCTGAATACTTTCATATTCCAGCCAGACCACCGTATTAGTAAAGGCATAAATTTCGATCGGTAAGCCGTGATCGTCTGGCGCAAGCTGGCGCACCATTAACGTCATATCTTTGCGAATCCGCGGATGATGACGCAAATATTCGTTCAGATAGGCGCGGAAGGTGCCAATATTCGTCATTCGACGGTGGTTTAATACCGATTCAGGCGCATCTAACTGCTGATTCCACTCGTCAATTTCCTGATGGCGCGTGGTCAAATACGGTTTCAGCAGGTGCGCTTTATGCAGCCGCTGACGCTCATCCTCATCAAGAAAATGAATGCTGGTAGCATCAATGCTGATGCTGCGTTTAATGCGTCGCCCACCGGAAGCCGACATCCCACTCCAGTTTTTAAAAGAGTCCGATACCAGTGACCAGGTTGGGATAGTGGTGATGGTGTTATCCCAGTTGCGCACTTTTACGGTGGTTAAGCCAATATCAATCACCGCGCCATCTGCGCCGTATTTAGGCATTTCCAGCCAGTCACCCAACTTCAACATATCGTTGGCTGAAAGCTGTATTCCGGCCACCAGCCCGAGGATCGGATCTTTAAACACCAGCATTAACACGGCGGCCATGGCACCCAGACCGCTTATCAATATTGCCGGTGATTGACCAATCAGCAGGGAAATTATCAATATTCCGACGACAATAGCGCTGATGAGCTTGATGCCCTGAAATATGCCTTTTAGCGGCAATTGCGATGCGGCAGGGAATTTTTGCGACAGATTGAGAATGACGTCCAGCAGGGAAAACAAGGACAACAGGGCGTACATCATGATCCACAGCTGTGCGCAGGTTACTAATATTTCTGCTGCTTCACTGCCTTTCTGTAACCAGAGTGCGGCCTGTATATTGACAATGATACCCTGCAGGGTGAATGCCAGCCGGTGAAATAACTTGTTCTGCGTGATGATTTGTAGCCACAGGCGGGAGCTGGCGTTGGCGCGCTTTTCAAATGCGCGTAATACCACCCAGTGCAAAATAACGTGAACAATAATGGCGGTGATAAAAATAATGCCAAAAATCATCACCAGTGAGGTGGTGTGATTTATTTCAATGCCGAGTTCTTCTACCTGAGATATCAATTCCTGCATAACGTCTCCTTAATAAACAGCGGTCTATGATGACCGCTGTGCAGAGCTTATGCAAATGCGGGGATTAAACTTCCGTCAGTGTTGTTTCCAGCGGCAGACGAGATTTTGGCAGCGCGGCGCTGAGAGATCCCCTCATAATTTCCCCAAAGCGTAACCATGTGTGAATAAATTTTGAGCTAGTAGGGTTGCAGCCACGAGTAAGTCTTCCCTTGTTATTGTGTAGCCAGAATGCCGCAAAACTTCCATGCCTAAGCGAACTGTTGAGAGTACGTTTCGATTTCTGACTGTGTTAGCCTGGAAGTGCTTGTCCCAACCTTGTTTCTGAGCATGAACGCCCGCAAGCCAACATGTTAGTTGAAGCATCAGGGCGATTAGCAGCATGATATCAAAACGCTCTGAGCTGCTCGTTCGGCTATGGCGTAGGCCTAGTCCGTAGGCAGGACTTTTCAAGTCTCGGAAGGTTTCTTCAATCTGCATTCGCTTCGAATAGATATTAACAAGTTGTTTGGGTGTTCGAATTTCAACAGGTAAGTTAGTTGCTAGAACCCATGGCTCCTTTGCCGACGCTGAGTAGATTTTAGGTGACGGGTGGTGACAATGAGTCCGTGTCGAGCGCTGATTTTTTCGGCCTTTAGAGCGAGATTTATACAATAGAATTTGGCATGAGATTGGATTGCTTTTAGTCAGCCTCTTATAGCCTAAAGTCTTTGAGTGACTAGATGACATATCATGTAAGTTGCTGATAGGTTTCCAGTTTTCCGCTCCTAGGTCTGCATATTGTACTTTTCCTCTTACTCGACTTAACCAGTACCAACCCAGCTTCTCAACGGATTTATACCATGGCACTTTAAAGCCAGCATCACTGACAATGAGCGGTGTGGTGTTACTCGGTAGAATGCTCGCAAGGTCGGCTAGAAATTGGTCATGAGCTTTCTTTGAACATTGCTCTGAAAGCGGGAACGCTTTCTCATAAAGAGTAACAGAACGACCGTGTAGTGCGACTGAAGCTCGCAATACCATAAGTCGTTTTTGCTCACGAATATCAGACCAGTCAACAAGTACAATGGGCATCGTATTGCCCGAACAGATAAAGCTAGCATGCCAACGGTATACAGCGAGTCGCTCTTTGTGGAGGTGACGATTACCTAACAATCGGTCGATTCGTTTGATGTTATGTTTTGTTCTCGCTTTGGTTGGCAGGTTACGGCCAAGTTCGGTAAGAGTGAGAGTTTTACAGTCAAGTAATGCGTGGCAAGCCAACGTTAAGCTGTTGAGTCGTTTTAAGTGTAATTCGGGGCAGAATTGGTAAAGAGAGTCGTGTAAAATATCGAGTTCGCACATCTTGTTGTCTGATTATTGATTTTTCGCGAAACCATTTGATCATATGACAAGATGTGTATCCACCTTAACTTAATGATTTTTACCAAAATCATTAGGGGATTCATCAGCACCGCGCATGAAAAATACGGTACTCGGCACCGAAAGCATCTGGCTGTTGCTGCGCCAGGCGTTTGCGTTGGGCTATCGTCGCGTGGAGTGGAAATGTGACTCTCTGAACACGGCTTCCCGTCGGGCGGCGGAGCGCCTTGGGTTTATCTTCGAAGGACGTTTTCGCCAGAAGATTGTGCGCAAGGGGCGTAATCGCGACAGCGACTGGTTATCGATGATTGATAGTGAATGGCCCCAGTGCGACGCTGTTTTGCAGCGCTGGCTGGCTGCCGACAACTTCGATGAAAAAGGGCAGCAACGCCGATCGCTGGCGGCGTGTCAGCCGCAGTAACTCGCTTTTGAAGAATTAACAGTGCACCCACAGTCAGTTATGGCTGCGGGCGCATTTATCATTAGCGTTGATTTATTAACGGGTTTGCCAACGGGTGCGTTCGACGGCTCCTTGCCATTCATGCCAGCGTTTTTGCAATCTCCCATGGCGCGCCATGTTTGGCTGGAACGATACGTGATCGGGCAGATAATCTCGCAACTGGCTGGTAGATGCACCTTGCAGCTTCTTGCGTGCCAGCAATCCGGCACCGATAGCGGAAAGTTCAGGGATATCGCTGCGCATCACCGGACAGCCCAATAAATCGGCTTGATACTGCATTAGCCAGTCATTTTTTGTTGGCCCGCCATCAACCATTAACGCGCTGAGTCGAAAACCGTTGTGCTGGCGCATCGCTAAAACAACATCGGCAATCTGATAGGTAATCGACTCCAGTGCCGCACGTACCAGATGTGCGCGTTTCACTCCGCGGCTGAGACCGTGAATCAACCCCCGGGCATCTTCATCCCACCAGGGCGCGCCCAGCCCGGTAAGGGCCGGAACAAAATAGACGCCCAGCGTGGAGTCAACCGTGGCGGGCAGCGTATTGAGCTCATGAAGCAGTTGCTCTTCCGGTAATTCGCTAAGACCTGTGCTATCGGCCATCCATGCGACGGCATCTCCCGTATGCGGAATATTACCTTCCAGTCCGTAGACCAGGGTGTCAGCGTCATGCCAGGCAATGGTCGTTGCCAGCGCGCTCACCTCGGACTGCGCCGAGAATACGGGAGCCATAACGGAAGATCCGGTGCCATAGGTCGCTTTGACGCAGCCTTCCATACCCAGCCCATGGGCAAAAAGCGCAGCATGAGAGTCGCCAATCATCGCCAGAATAGGGATTCCATCAGGTATCCTCTCCAGACCTTTTGTTACGCCAAAATGGTGGCTGGAAGGGCAAACTTCGGGCAACGCCTGCTGCGGGATACCGAATAGAGCCAACATCTCGTTATCGCATTGTCCGCTGTTGAGATTGAGCAACTGCGTGCGTGAAGCGTTGGAGATGTCGCAACGAAATTCCTCGCCGTGCGTTAAGTTCCACAGTAACCAGCTATCGATGGTCCCGAGACATATTTCCCCTTGCTGTGCGAGCGTCATACCGTTGGGAACTGACTCCAGCAGCCAGCGCATTTTAGAGGCGGAAAAGAGTGGGGCAACGGGTAATCCGGTGATGGATTTTATGTACGCCTCGTGCCCCTGTTCACGTAATGCACGGCAAAAATCGGCCGTACGCGAACATTGCCAGGTGATAGCAGGGCCGAGAGGGCGACCGCTGGCACGATACCAGCCTATCGCCGTTTCACGTTGATTGCTGATCGCCAGCGCTGCGACGCGTTGTGCGCCGACGCAGGCAATGGCTTGTGCCACAACATCCAGCGATGCGTCCAGAAGTGCATCACCTGACTGTTCAACCCAGCCTTCACGGGGCGTGTGGATCGCCAGCGCGCGGGAGAACTTCGCGACCACGTTTCCCTGACCATCCAGCGCTACGGCTTTGGCATTGGTGGTGCCTTCATCAAGCGCAATAATAATGTCTTTTTGTGCTGACATTGTTTTCTCCAGCCCTTCGGTTTCCCTGAGTATTAGCGATGGAAAAAGGTATCCACCCCGAGATAGCGGGTGAAAGCTTCATGCAGTACCTCTGCGCTGGCGGAATGGTTCATTGCCACGTGATGCTCAAAGCCATTACGACAAATCCAGGCCAGTAGGTTCTCCAGATGAGGCACCTGGATTACCGCTCGGCAGCCGACAGTGTCCAGCGGATCGTCAACCGATAGCCCTTCGCCGACGTAGGCTTTGATTTCGCCGGTTAAATCGTCGGTACTCAGGCGGAAGTAGGTCAAGGCACCGCTTTTCATACGACCATGAACTGCACCGCAGGTGTTCTCTTTACCGACGGTGGTACCGATGATATCCGCCGTCCCCATCTTCGGGCTGTCCAGACTGGCTGATGCGAAATTACCGCAGTGAAAAAGAACGCATTTATCACGATCGTCGCCGAAATTATTATTCCAGTCGGCAATGGATGCTGGACTTAAGTTGCTGCTGGCGAGGGCATACATTGACAACGCGCCCATCACATCCACTTCGCAGGCACTGGGCATTAACTGCCCGGACATCACGCTCATGATTGAGCACACGTTGATGCCTAAATTTTCCTGCAGCGAGGTCCAGCACTGGATGGCAGTTGTATCAATATCATTAGCGATGACCCATTCGCTGATAACGACAAACAGTTTTGCCATGGTGACCAGTTTGTCTGCTGGAATGGCGCTGGCGTCGGCGTTATCCATCAACAGGCGGCGTTTTTCATCCACCCGGATATCGTCGTCGCGCAGTCGTTTGATGCGGGTAAAGACTTCAGACAGATCCAGTGTTTCGACGGCAATACCCAGTCTTTCGAGCAATTTTTCGCTGTAGCGGACGGTGTTAAACCCAGCTGGACGTGCGCCGATAGCGCCGACGCGAACTCCGCGCATGCTGGCGACCACGCGACAGATTTGTTCGAAACGTTTCAGGTCTTGTGCAAACACCTCGCCTGACAGGTCGCAGACATGCTGGGTGGTTAGCGTAAACGGAATACCGTACTGGCGCATGTTATTGCACAGGGAGATCTTGCCGCAGAAGCTGTCACGGCGAGTGGCAAGCCCCATTTTATCCAGGTTGTCTTCCTGCGCCTGGATCAGAACCGGGACATCTAAACCGGAAAGTCTCAGCGTTTCCGCTATCGCTTTTTCATCGCCAAAGTTCGGCAGTAGTACCACCACACCGTGAATCTTGTCGCGGTGAGCGCGGAAAAGTTCAGCACAAACTTTCGCATCCTGACGGGTTTCAACACCGCCGAGTTCTGTCTGCGTTTCGTTGAGCATAATGGTGTTAATGCCCAGCCGCTCAAAGAGCACGCTGGCTTGTTCGCGGGCTTCAGCAACCAGATAGCTCGGGAAAAATCCCCGATTGCCAATAATCACCGCCATGGTCAACTGATGAGGAATTCGTGACATCGCTTTCTCCAGTAAGTGTTCTGTTGTTGTTATTGTTTTATCGTGTTGCCAGCAACAGTGCGGTGGCGTTTTTCACGACACCCGCCGCGTCAATTTCATGGCGTGCGCGCGTTGCTGCACGATCGGCTGCGATTGCATATTGGCCATCGGCAATCCCCAATCTACGCAGTGGAATGGCACAGCCAGCTTCTGCCAGCACTTCAGCCACCAGACTTCCCACGCCGCCATTAATGTTATGTTCTTCCACGCTAACCACTGCCTTGCAGTGGGTTAAAGCTGCCAGTAACTGTTGGGTATTGCAGGGACGTATTGACGGTACACTGATTACGCTGGCGTCAATACCCGCCTGTTCCAGCACTGTGGCAGCCTCGACAATTTCATGCACAGTTGAACCCATTGCCACCAGTGCGACATCTTTTCCTTTGCGCAAAATATCGATATTACCCGGCGCGAACTGGTAGTTTTCGTCGTGTAATTCGGGTAAGGCTTTGCCATCCAGGCGAATATAAACCGGACCTATGTGGCTTAAGGCGTAGTCGAGAATCTGTCGGCATTCCACCGGACAGGACGGGGCGTAAATCTCTATATTGCCAAAACCGCGTAGCACGGAAATATCATCAATGCTGTGGTGCGTACTGGCGAGCGGGCCGTAGCTGGCCCCTGCGTTCAGGCCAATCAACTTCACGTTGGTATTGTTGTAGCAAATGTCGACTTTAATTTGCTCATTGGCCCGTGAAATCAAGAAGGGCGCAGCGTTACAGGTGACGGCGATTTTACCGCCCAGCGCCAGTCCGGCAGCAGCACCGACCAACGTCTGTTCGGCAATACCCACGTTCACCAGACGACCGGGAAATTCTTTCATAAATGGGGCGATTTTGGCTGTTGATGTTGAGTCAGCCACCACCGGCACAACATCCATTCCACGTTTGACCGCGGCAATTAACGTGTTCACCATGACGGTGGCGAGGTGTTCGCTATTACGCATCTTTCAGTTCCTCCAGCGCCAGTTCAACTTCTTCTCCTTTTGGCACGCGGTGGTGCCATTCCGGGCGGCCCTGGATAAAAGAGATCCCGGCTCCTTTGGTGGTGTGTGCAATGACGACATATGGCTTGCCTTCAGGGGTTAATCCTTCCAGCGTGCGCACCACATCGCTCATATCGTTCCCGCGACACTCTGTGACTTGCATACCGAAGGCTCGCCATTTTTCATCCAGCGGATCGGTGTTCATGATCTCTTTGGTTGATCCGGCAAGCTGGAGGTTATTTTTGTCGTTGATGATAATCAGGTTATCCAGTTTATAGTGGGCAGCGACCAGTGCTGCTTCCCAGTTGCTGCCTTCGGCCAGTTCACCATCACCGGTGACGACAAACACCCGGCGTTTGCTGTTGCTGCGTTTAGCCGCCAGCGCAATCCCTACTGCAACCGGCAGACCGTGACCAAGAGCTCCGGTATTCAATTCAATTCCTGGCGTTTTATGTTTTACCGGATGCCCCGGCAGATGCGAATCAGCGTGTTGATAGGTCGCCAGCCAGTCCACAGGAATAAAACCGGCTTCTGCCAAGACACAGTAGTAACCGCCCACAGCGTGACCTTTTGACTGGATGTAGATATCGCGCTCGTCGCTCTCTTTAATCTCCGGGGAGCAATTCAGGATGCGAAAATAGAGTGCTGTCAGCAGTTCAACCTGCGACAGGTCTGCGCCAGTGTGCCCGCCAGCCGGGCTTTCAGCATTCAACACGATAATGCGGCGACGCACGGCACGTGCTTTCTTTTCTAGCTCTGGTATTGAGAGCGAAAACGGATTCATAAGACACCTCTTGAATGTTTAATCTTGAATGAATAAATATTCCATGTGAGTGCAGTAGTGCAACTGTCTCTCTACCCACCACGTAATCTGCAGATAAAACAGTCAGTCGTTATTGGTTAGAATAAATATTCACTACTGATTTATTATTCATGATTAAAGATATGCCTTGTCTGGCGGTTTGTCTACGGCTTGTGCCACCAAATTTTGGAGAAAAGAGAAAAGGATCACACTAACGTGATAACTGGAAAGGTACTGATGACTTGTTATCTATTCAGGTATGAATAAAAATAACAGGCAGTTTATCAGGGGGAATGCCATGTCAAAGCAGGATGAACAGCGGTTGCTGGTTAAGATTGCCACGCTTTACTACGCCGAAAATAAAAAACAGTCTGAAATCGCCACGCTGCTGCATTTGTCGCAGTCCTTTGTCTCCCGTGCTTTAACGCGTTGTCAGAAAGAAGGGCTGGTGAAAATCACCGTCGTACAGCCGACCAATATCTTTGTGGCGCTGGAAAAAGCCATTGAAGAGCAGTTTGGTATTCGTCAGGCGATTGTCGTGGATGTCGGTGACAACCCCAGCAATACGCAAATTAAGCATGCAATTGGCAGCGCGGCGGCGCATTACGTTGAAACCCGCTTGCGAGCCGAGGACCTGGTTGGAATTTCCTCCTGGAGTAGCACCATTCGCTGTATGGTCGATGAGATGCACCCGCAAAATATCCGTGCGGCGGGGGTGATCCAACTGCTGGGCGGCGTAGGGCCGAATGGTAACGTGCAGGCCACGATTCTTACGCAACAGTTGGCAGCGCACCTTGGCTGTCCGGCCTGGCTGCTGCCTTCACAAAGTATTGAGCATTCGGTTGAAGAGCGTACACGGTTGGTTAACAGCCCTGACGTTGCCGCGGTGGTTGAAAAGTTTGCTGAAGTGGATGTGGCAATTGTCGGTATTGGCGAACTGGAGCCTTCTCAATTGCTGAAAAACTCAGGCAACTACTACAACGAAGAAATGTTGCGACTGCTCGCCGAGCGCGGCGCAGTAGGCGATATCTGTCTGCATTATTACGATGCAGCAGGTAATCCGGTACTCAGCCATGAGGAAGACCCGGTCATCGGAATGGAGCTTTCGCAGATCCGGGAGTGTAACCACGTGATTGCTTTGGCTGGTGGTGTGGAAAAACAGAATGCGATACGCGGGGCATTGCAGGGGAATTATATTGACGTATTGATCACCGACTACCCGACAGCCCGCAGTCTGGTGAAAGGGTGATGTCACGGTGAGTTAAACAATTGACAGCCCCAGGAGGTTCCTGGAGCTGTCTGGTTGTGCATATCAGACTTTTCAGAGGCGATTACTGACTTTCCATCGCCGCCTTTTGTGCTACCACCGCGGCTTTTTGCTGCATCCGGTTTTGCATCTGGTCGATGATGACCGCGACGATAATCACGATACCTTTAATCACCATTTGCCAGAACTCGCTGACGCCCATCATCACCAGACCATCGGCCAGAAAACCGATAACGAAAGCGCCAATCAGCGTGCCTAAAATCGTGCCTCGTCCACCGGCCAGTGACGTACCGCCGAGAACCACTGCGGCAATGGCGTTCATCTCAAATGCCGTACCGTTGGCCGGATGGCTGGCGGAAAGCTGTGCCGAGACCACAATTCCAGCAATCGCGGCACACAGTCCGGATAGGGTATACACCCAGATTTTCACCTGTTTTACTTTTACCCCTGACAGCTCAGCAGCGCGTTCGTTATCCCCGATGGCGTAAACGTGGCGACCAAAAGGTAGACGACGAGCGACGTAAGCAATGACCAGTGCCAGCACAATCATCATCCAGATGGCCCACGGAATCCCAAACAGTGTACCGGCACCAATCTCATCAAAACCGGTATTGCCGAGCTGCGGATTGCCGGAAAGCCCGGGAAAGGTTTGCCCATCGGAGGTCAGCATCGCCGCCCCGCGCAAAACGTACATGGTTCCGAGCGTACAAATAAACGGTGCGACGTTATAGTGGGTGATGATCCAACCATTCGACGCGCCAATCAGCCCACCAATCAACAAGACGACAGGCACAATCACCCAGACGCTGGGGAAAATTGCGATGCCGAACATTGGCAATACAATGCCTTTAGTGATTAGCCATCCCGCGACCATGCCGCACAGCCCAAGCGTAGCGCCAATTGAGAGATCAATCCCGGCGGTAATAATGACAAACGTGATCCCCAGCGCCAGAAAGGCGTTAATGGCGATATGCTTGATCATAATGACCATGCTGCCGCCAGAGAGAAATCCCGGTACGGTGAAGGCAAAGAACCCGACGATTAAAAACAGTGCAATAAAAGTGCGCAGTTTTAGGATTAGTAGCAGGATATTTTCCCGAGAGAAGGCGACTGTGGAGCGAGGCGCGATGGTGGCAGATTGTAGTGTTTTCATATCAGAACCCCTGAGCACTTGCGGTTACCAGCGCCGATTCTTCGGCACGATCGCGGGCGATATCGGCAGTTAGCTTGCCGCCGGACATCACCAGAATGCGGTCAGAAACCGCCATAATTTCTTTTAAATCTGAGGTGGAAAAGACCACAGCAATACCTTGCTGGGAAAGCTGGACCATCATGCGGAACACATCGGCTTTCGCCCCGACATCGATGCCGCGTGTGGGTTCGTCAAGAAAGAGAATTTTGGGATTGGTGAGCAGAGAGCGACCAATCACCACTTTTTGCTGGTTCCCTCCGCTCAGCGCCTGAATTTCAACCTCTGGCGAGGAGACTTTTATCGACAGATTGCCAATTGTGCTGGCGACCACGGCCTCTTCATCTTTGCGGGCAATGGCAAAGCCACGTTGCAGACGCCGCCAAAGGCTGGCAATAGTCAGATTGGTGGCGACGGATGAAATGGGGAAAATCCCCGTGCTCTTGCGATCCTCCGGCACCAGACTCATTCCCATACGGATGCGATCGGCGGTGGTTAAGCGCTGCGGGACCGGTTTGCTGTCGAGCCACAGTTTTCCGAGGTAGTTGCGCTCAGTACCTAACAAGCACTCGAACAATTCGGTTCGCCCAGCCCCCATAAGTCCATAGATACCAACAATTTCACCGGCATGAACGTTAAAGGTGACGTCATTGACGACTGCGCTGCCAGCGGTATTCACGCAGGTGATATGTTCAGCTTCCAGAACCGGAGCTCCAAACGTGCGGCCGGGTTCGAGAAAGTTGCTTACCGGATCACTGCCCAGCATCTCGCGCACAATCCACGGGACATCGATGTCGCTAACCTTGGCTTCGGCTTGAAATTTACCATCACGTAAAATAGTGATCACATCGCCAATTGCCATCAATTCTTCGAGACGATGGGAGATATAGATTATCGACACGCCCTGGCGAGTAAGTTCACGGATCACGCGAAACAGAATCTCGACTTCAGTTTTACTGAGCGCTGAGGTGGGTTCATCAAGAATCAGGATATCTGCATCTTCAGCCAGTGCTTTGGCGATTTCGACCAGCTGTTGCTGCCCTACTTTGAGATTGCCAACCAGGTCGCGCGGTGATATCGGCTGATCGAGCCGGGTTAATAATTCCGCGGTGCGTTTCTCTTGCTCGGCCTCATTAATGGGAGCCATGCCTTTTTGAATCTCCCGACCGAGGAAAATGTTTTCCGCGACGGTGAGGTTCTCAAACAGGTTTAACTCCTGATGCACCATACCAATTCCATGTGCCGCGGCATCCCGGGTGCTGGCAAAGCGCACGGGATTTCCATTGAGCGACATCTCACCGCTACTGGGTTGCTGAACGCCAGCGAGGATCTTCATCAACGTCGATTTCCCCGCACCATTCTCACCAATAATCACATTCACCTTGCCACGCCAGACCTGATAATCGACGCTGTCGAGCGCAATTGTGCCGGGAAACAGCATTGAAATGGCATGCGTGCGCAGGATGATGTCATCAACTGAGGTATTGCGCATTAGTGAGCCTCCTGTTCCAGCGTCAGTGCTGCTGCGTTTTCCGCTTTTCCAGCATTCAACGTCACGGCAAACAGCACCGTGGCAGTTTTCCCTTGCCAGCTAGTGTCTACGGCGGGTAACTGTTTCGCCGCTTCACGGTTATAAGCCCGTGACAGTTGGGCAAACTGAACCTGGTTAGTAAAATCTTCAAACTTGAAACCACTGGCATCGCGAATAGCATTGCCACGCATTACCGGGCCAATCTGAATCGTGACGGGCATATTATTGACCCTCACCACGATGGTGTGCTCTCGCCCATTGGTGGTGTCGACGCTATCAATCTGGCTGGTCAGGCGTACAAACACGCTTTCAGGAGCGGGTGAGGGGGCCTTCAGGCGAGTGGTCAGCGCTGAAGCATCCAGAACATGTTGCTGTGCCGCTTCCAGGACGCGGGATTGCCAGGTTTGTTGCGCGATCTGATCGGGAGTCTGGTTGTCGAAACTGGCTTTGGCCTGAGGATCGGCCGGGATAATTGGTTTGCCGTTTTCGTCGAGGTCAACTACCGTACAGGCCGTCAGCAACAGGGTGGCGCATCCAACCAGCGCGGCACCCCATTGTGTTAACGACATAGTGCCTCCGCTTAGTGGCTCAGGTTGAACTTGTTCAGCTTGCTGGCATTGGTTTCGTCAATCAGCACGCAATCCATGAGCTGTTTTTCTTCTTTCTGGGCTTTGCCGTTTTTCAGATAGTAATCCGCCTGCTCAACAGCCATTTGTGCCTGCTGCCAGCCGGGCTGCAGTACTGTCGCTTTAATATTGCTTTTATTAATGATTGAATCGCGGGTGTAGTCGCTGCCATCAAAACCGACCACGATGACATTATTTTTCCCCGCCGCTTTTAGTGCGGCTTCTGCACCCAGCGCCATAGTGTCGTTACCTGAGATCACGCCTACGATATCTGGGTTGGTTTGCAAAATGGCTTCCATTCGGGTAAAGGCTTCGGTTTGGCTCCAGTTTGCCGTCTGCTGGGCTACCATTTTCATGTCCGGATAGTCATCGAGTACATCGTGATACCCCTGCGAGCGTACATGGGCGTTGGTGTCGGATTGACGTCCCAACAGTTCAACGTACTTCCCTTTTCCGTCCAGTAACCTGGCGAACTTCTCTGCGCCGAGCTGTGCGCCTTGATAGTTATTCGACACGATTTGCGCCACCGCGATACCGGTTTTATTGATTTCGCGATCGATCAGAAAAGCAGCTACACCCGCTGCTTTGGCTTTTTCCAGCGGCCCTACGGTGGCATCTGCACCCGCATTATCGAGAATGATCGCTTTTGCTTTACGAGCAATAGCAGTCTCAATCAGTTGGTTTTGTTTATTGACGTCATCATCATGAGAGGCAACCAGCGTGGCGTATCCCAGCTCTTTTGCTTTGGCGACTGCACCGTCGGCTTCGGCTTTAAAAAACGGGTTATCGTGAGAAGGGGTAATAATCGCAATCAGTCCGTTGTCGGCAGCATACAGCGAACCCGATGTGGTAAGGATCGAGGCCAGTAATACGGATTTAATCAAGGTCTTGTTCATCTCTTTCTCCACTTTGAATATTTATTCAAATATGATTTATTATTCAAGTTAACGATAAGTCGAGATAATCGAACTGTCTACGATTTGCGCAGCTAATTTCTTAAAAAGAGAAAAGGATCACGATCCTGATGGTGAGAATGGAAATAGCGTCACGATATTTTTATCACGCTGAAACCAATGAACGTTAACTTCTTGATTGCCGAGGTTTGCCGAAAATGACGGCATGATTTGTAATGTTAATTGCTGAGTCGTGAGTGCGGTGATTTTTGCGCTGGTGAAACCTGGTAGCCCCGATGCCTGATTGGAAAACGCCTTATACAGGCTCTCCTTTGCGCTGAATACCAGGGTTAAGGCGAGCGGAAAGGGCAGGCAGGTATGCTGCAAAATCTGATGTTCGTGGTTATCAATAATGCCATCAGCCAGCTCAACTGCGGTTTGTAGTGTAAAAATAGCTTCTATATCCAGCCCAATGGGATGCGTTGATACGACCGCCAGCGCCGTTGTTGCGCTATGGCTGATGCTGCCAAACAGATCCTGCGGCCACAATGGTTGGCGTTGCACACCGATGCCGGGCACGGTTTTGTGGCCAAATTCACGCAGTGCGTGGACTGCAGCAATACGCCCCGCTAAGTGCTCAGCTTTACGCTTACGCCCACTGGAGTGGAGCTGAGTGTGGTGGGGGAGCCAGAGCAGGTCGTGCTCATGGAAAGTGTCGGGATCAAATTCGACAATGTGCAGCGTATGATCTGCGAAAGGGAGCGGGATGTGCGTTGTGTGCATGATTTCTTACGGTTTCCCTCTCCCCGCAGCGAGGAGAGGGAAAAACATTATCAGAAGTGTGTGTTAACGCTCATGAACCACGTCCGGCCCGGTTCGTTATAGGTGTACGCGCCAGCGCCCGCCATGTAATAGCCAGTTTTGTTGTCGCTGGTGGTTTGGGCATTACCTTCACGCCACAGACGTTTGTCGAAGACGTTATCCACGCCGCCGGTCAGGCTGACGTTTTTCGTCACATCCCAGGTCGCACTCAGGCCGACAATGCTGTACGGACTCACTTCCTGGGCTGAACTGCCGGTCACCGGTTTCCCCTGGTAATCGTATTTTTTCGGCTGCTGTTTGCCGTACCAGGTGAAGGTGGATTGCAATGACAGATCTTCGCGTGCCTGCCAGCTCAGGGTTGAGTTCAGCGTGTATTCAGGAATAATCGACAGGCGTTCGCCGGTCTCTTTATTCTTACTTTGCAGCATGTAGGTAATGTTGTTGGTCCAGGTTACGGTCTCGCTAACCGGCACGTTCAACGTCCCTTCCAGACCTTCCACCACCGCTTTAGGCACGTTTTCCCACTGATAGATATCGGTGTAGGTTGTTGTTGTTTTACCTGTGGTCGGGTTTTTCTGGGTAATCGATGTTCTGCTTAACGGTACGGTTCCTGCTTCAATCTTGTTACGGTAATCGTTGCGGAACCAGGTTACCCCGGCCAGCCAGCCATCACGTTTGAACTCCAGACCAATCTCTTTGTTGATACTGGTTTCGGCCTTCAGATCATCGTTGCCCATCATGTAGCAACCAATACCGGTCGCTGAGCCAGTGGCGTAGCAACCCTGACCTTTACTGTACAGAATGTAGTTCGGGTTGAGCTGATACAGGCTTGGCGCTTTATAGGCGCGCGCAATCCCCATCTTCAGGGTGAAATCATCGCCCAGACCTTGGGACAGGTTCAGGGACGGACTCCAGTTATCGCCCACAATGCTGTGATGATCGAAACGCAAACCCGGCGTCAGCATGGTGCTGTCGGTCAGTTCCATGTTGTTTTCAGCAAACAGAGAGAAAATCTCTGCGTCTGAGTACGGGCTGCGGTTGGTGCTGCTGGACCCAGGAATATTACCGCCCATAAAGGTCTGAGTATTGGAACTCATGTCCTTCATGCGCTGCTGGTTCCATTCGGTACCGAGCGTCAGATTTTGGTTAACCAACAGGTCGAATGGAATGCTAATTTCGCTGTGCAGGGTGACATCCGCCAGGTCAGTGTCGGTAAAATGATTACTGTTAAATAGCCCTTCAAGACCTCCTGCCAGACCTTCACCCAAACGGGAGTTGCGGGTATGTTCGTATTGCGCCCAGTTGCTGGTGGTAATGCCGTTGTCCCAGCCGCCGTTCCACGTCAGCGCATAGTTCTGACGGTACATACGGTTGGTTTCTTTACCGTAGTATTTTTTTACCAGTCCGTTGGTTTTGTTATCGTTGTTGGTGTTCTGGGTGTCGCCAGCGTATAGATTGCCCTGGCGGCTGTAGCCGGCTTCAAACTCCAGCGATTGCATTGGCGCAAAATCCCACCGCAGTTGGCCGTTGATATCTTTGTTTTTTACCCCTTCACGACCCGCTGGCATGGTATCTGCGTAGTCGCCCGTACGTGCAGACTGGTGACCATCGTTAATATCCCACGCGTCGGCCTGGGTTTTGTCGAGGTTACCGTTCAGGCGGAAGCTGAAATCCCCGCCCAGCGGGCCATTCAGGCTAAAGTTGGTGCGTTTGGTCGAGCCTTCGTCTTTATGTTCCGGGGCGTTGAAATAGGTATTCCAGGAGCCATGCCACTCATCGCCGCCTTTCTTGGTGATGATATTCACCACGCCGCCAGCTGCACCGTTGCCATAGCGTGCCGCGGCAGGACCACGCAGCACTTCAATACGTTCGATCATTTCCGGAGCAACCCATGCGGTATCGCCGCGGGTATCACGCTCGCCGCGCCAGCCCTGACGCACAGAGTTACGGCTGGTTACCGGTTTGCCGTCGATCAGAATCAGGGTGTTTTCCGGCCCCATGCCGCGAATATCGATTTGGCGGTTGTTACCGCGTTGACCGCTGGTTGAGTTACCGGTCAGGTTGACGCCTGGCATGGTACGGATGATTTCCGACACATCGCGAGCGGGAGGATTCTTACGAATTTCATCAGCGGTAATGGTTGAAACGCCCGGTGCCTGCAGGTTCTGCTGGGCGGCGGTAACCACGATGGTGTCTTCATGAGAGACAGCGGCGCTATCGGTTTGATCTTCTGCCATCGCTGGCAGGGCTACCCCGTAAATCCCTAAATTGACCAATAAGGCCAGTGAATGAATCTTGTTGTTCATTGTATGTCCTGCTGTTCTTTTAGCCACGAGTACCAATGTGCCGTGGTGCGGCATTTGGTCTGATGTCGCCCGCATCCGCGTAAACCCTCCATTCCAGAAAAAGTACGCAGCGCCAGGCCGGTTTATAAGTGGTGAAAAACTGTGCGCGCTTCCCACAGCGCGACAATACGCTATTGCAAATGCAAATAGTTATCAATAATATTATCAATATATTTCACGCTAGATCATAAAATTCGACAATAAACATGGGGTTATGGCGGTGACGACGTTAAAGATGGGAAGCGAGGCGTGGTGGCAGTCAAAAAAAGGCCCGGAGTGGGAGCGTGAAGACAACGGAAATTATCGGGTAACCTTCTGGTGGCGCGACCCGCAGGGAACGGAAAAAGAGTCAGCCATTCATCGCGTATGGGTCTATATCACCGGCGTCACCGACCACCATCAAAATGCCACCCCGCAGTCGATGCAACGCATTGACGGAACAAATGTTTGGTGCTGGAGTGTTTCCCTCAGCGCCAACTGGCGCGGCAGTTACTGTTTTATCCCAACAGAACGAAATGATATTTTTGCCGCGCAGACGCCGGGCGAAGCGCCTGACCGAACCGTGCTGCGTGAAGGCTGGCGGCAATTGTTGCCGCAGGCTATTGCCGATCCCCTCAATCCGCAGAGCTGGCAGGGCGGTCGTGGTCATGCGGTGTCTGCGCTGGAAATGCCTGATGCACCCGTACAACCGGGATGGGATCGACCTGAAAACCCCGACTCGCCCGCAGTTTGCCTGCAATGGCGTAGCGCCAGACTCGGCAATACACGCCGCGTGTGGGTGTTTACCACTGGTGAAGCCCAACCGGAAGCGCGTCCGCTGGCCATCCTGCTGGACGGACAGTTTTGGGCACAGAGTATGCCGGTCTGGCCTGCGCTGACTTCACTCACCCATCGCGGACACCTCCCGCCCGCCGTTTATCTCCTGATTGATACCATCGACACGGCTCACCGCAGCCGCGAATTGCCGTGTAATGCGGATTTTTGGTTGGCGGTACAGCAGGAGTTATTGCCGCTGGTGAAGACCACGACCGCGTTCAGTGACGACCCGCAGCGTACCGTCGTCGCCGGGCAAAGTTTTGGCGGGCTGTCATCGCTGTATGCCGGGCTGAACTGGCCCGCGCGCTTTGGCTGTGTGCTCAGCCAGTCGGGCTCTTATTGGTGGCCGCATCGTGGTGGTCATCAGGATGGGGCGATCGTTGAGCAACTGAAGAGCGGAAAGATAAGCGCCCAGGGGCTGCGTATTGTGCTGGAAGCCGGGATCCGCGAGCCCATTATTTATCGCGCAAATCAGGCGCTATATGCCCAGTTACCTTCTGCACCACAGTCTATTTTCTGGCGTCAGGTTGATGGTGGACACGATGCGCTTTGCTGGCGCGGCGGACTGATGCAAGGGCTGATCACGCTCTGGCAACCGCTTACCGACACGATTTAACCGGACGATGTTCCACGACAGGAGTTGAGTATGGAATTCAGTAACCCCTTCGATAATCCGCAGGGCCAGTTTTACATTCTGCAAAATCCCCAACGTCAGTTTAGCCTTTGGCCGCAGCAATGCTCACTTCCTGCTGGCTGGACGGTCGCGTGCGAACCCCAATCACAGGAAGCCTGCCAGCAATGGCTGGATGCCAACTGGACCACGCTAACGCCAGCGAACTACGTCGATGTGCAGGAGGCTCCATGACTCAACGTTTACCGTTAGTTGCGGCTCAGCCGGGGATCTGGATGGCAGAAAAACTCTCCACATTGCCCTCAGCGTGGAGCGTGGCGCACTACGTAGAATTAACCGGCGAACTGGACGCACCGTTGCTGGCGAAAGCGGTAGTGGCGGGTCTGGAGCAGGCCGATACTCTAAGGATGCGGTTTAGCGAAGATAACGGCGAGGTCTGGCAATGGGTAGACTCTGCGCTTGCCTTTGCGCCACCAGAAATTATCGATCTGCGCGAAAAATCCGATCCGCATGCGTCAGCGCGCGCATTGATGCAGGCAGACCTGCAGCAGGACATCCGTGCTGATGGCACTAAGCCGCTGGTTTTTCACCTGCTCATTCAGGTGGGAGAAAAGCGTTGGTATTGGTATCAGCGTTACCATCATCTGCTGGTTGATGGCTTCAGTTTCCCGGCCATTACCCGCCAGATAGCCGCAATTTACCGCGCATGGCTGCATGGCGAGCCCACGCCGGAATCACCTTTTACGCCATTTTCTGAGGTGGTGGAAGAGTATCAACAGTATCGGCAAAGCGATGCCTGGCAACGTGACGGCGCCTTCTGGACCGAGCAGCGAAAGCAACTCCCACCTCCGGCTTCGCTGTCTAACAAACCCCTGCCAGGGCGGTCGGCCAGCGCGGGTATTATTCGTCTGAAGTTAACCGCGCCTGAAGGGGAGTTTCGCCGGCTTGCGGCACGTATGCCAGACGTTCAGCGTGCGGATCTGGCCCTTGCGCTGGTGGCGCTGTGGCTCGGACGTTTATGCAGCCGAATGGAATATGCCGCCGGGTTTATCTTTATGCGGCGTATGGGGTCGGCGGCGCTCACGTCCACCGGACCGGTTTTAAACGTCCTGCCATTTGGCGTGCAGTTGAATGCGGCAGAAAGCTTGCCTGCACTTGCCCAACGACTGGCCGCACAGTTGAAGAAAATGCGCCGACATCAGCGATATGATGCTGAGCAAATTGTTCGCGACAGCGGGCGCGCAGCCGGTGCCGAACCGCTGTTTGGCCCGGTACTGAACGTGAAAATATTCGACTATCAACTGAATATTCCTGGCGTTCAGGCGCAAACCCATACGTTGGCGACAGGTCCGGTGAACGATCTGGAACTGGCGCTGTTCCCGGATGAAAACGGCGGGCTGAGTATTGAAATCCTGGCCAATAAACAGCGCTACGATGCCGCGACGCTGGCGCAACATGCATCGCGTTTAACCGCGCTTATCGCGCAGTTTGCCGACAATCCGTCGCTATGCTGCGGCGATGCCGGGATGCTGTTGCCGACAGAACATGAGCGGCTGGCGAAGATTAACGATACGACCGTGGCGATCCCGTCCACCACGCTGAGCGCGCTGGTGGTACAGCAGGCCGATAAAACGCCGGATGCCCCGGCGCTGGCTGATGCCCGCTATCAGTTTAGCTATCGTGAAATGCGCCAACAGGTTGTGGCGCTGGCGCGCCGCCTGCGCGAGCGTGGCGTACAGCCTGGTGACAGCGTTGCCGTGGCATTACCGCGTTCCGTGTTCCTCACGCTGGCGCTGCACGGTATTGTTGAGGCGGGAGCCGCCTGGCTGCCATTGGATACCGGATACCCGGACGATCGCCTGCGGATGATGCTCGAAGACGCGAAGCCAAAATTGTTGATCGCGACCGAAGAGCAACTGGCGCGCTTTAGCGATATTCCGGAGCTGGAAAGTCTGTGCTACAACGCGCCGCTGCCAGAAGAGGATGCTGCACCGCTGGCGCTATCTCAACCTAATCATACGGCCTATATTATTTTTACTTCCGGTTCTACCGGCAGACCAAAAGGGGTGATGGTTGGGCAAACAGCCATCGTTAACCGTTTGCTGTGGATGCAAAATCACTATCCTCTGACCGCGGATGATGTGGTGGCGCAAAAAACGCCGTGCAGTTTTGACGTCTCGGTATGGGAGTTTTTCTGGCCGTTTATTGCTGGGGCAAAACTGGTCATGGCAGAACCTGAAGCGCACCGCGATCCGCTGGCGATGCAGCAGTTCTTTGCGCAGTCAGGGGTGACGACCACGCACTTTGTTCCCTCTATGCTGGCCGCTTTTGTTGCTTCACTGACGCCGGAAACCGCGCGGGAGAGCTGTGCCTCGCTGAAACGGGTATTCTGCAGCGGCGAAGCCTTACCTGCAGATTTATGCCGCGAATGGGAACAGTTGACTCATGCGCCACTGCACAATTTATACGGGCCAACGGAAGCGGCGGTCGATGTGAGCTGGTATCCGGCCTGGGGGGACGATCTCGCTGCCGTAACGGGCAATAGCGTGCCGATTGGCTATCCGGTATGGAATACCGGTTTACGGATCCTGGACGCCATGATGCGCCCGGTGCCCTTTGGCGTGGCAGGTGATCTCTATCTGACGGGGATCCAACTGGCGCAAGGATACCTCGGGCGAGCGGATCTAACTGCGAGCCGCTTTATCGCCGATCCGTTTAACCCTGGTGAACGCATGTACCGTACCGGGGATGTGGCGCGCTGGCTGGAGAATGGCGCAGTGGAATACCTCGGGCGCAGCGATGACCAGCTTAAAATTCGCGGACAGCGCATTGAGCTCGGTGAGATTGATCGGGTGATGCAGCAACTGCCAGATGTCGAACATGCCGTTGCCCACGCCTGCGTATTCAACCAGGCGGCGGCGACAGGCGGCGATGCGCGACAGTTGGTGGGGTATCTGGTGTCGCAATCGGGGTTACCGCTGGATACGTCTGCATTGCGAGAAACTCTGCGTGAAAAACTGCCTGCGCATATGGTGCCGACGGTATTGTTGCAACTGGCGGAGCTGCCGCTGAGTGCAAACGGTAAACTGGATCGTAAAGCGCTGCCGATGCCGCAGTTGACGTCGCGTACGTCAGGACGTGCGCCGCGAGCAGGGACTGAAACCGCCATCGCGCAGTCTTTTGCGGCTTTGCTGGATTGCGAGGTTAATGACGTAGAGGCTGACTTCTTTGCGCTTGGCGGACATTCGCTGCTGGCGATGAAGCTGGCAGCGCAGTTGAGCCGGATTTTTGAGCGTCAGGTAACGCCTGGGCAAATAATGGTGGCTTCTACTGTTGAACAACTGAGTGCACTGCTGGAGAGCAATGATGATGAACAGTCGCAGCGTCTGGGATTCGAAACGCTGCTGCCGCTGCGTGAAAGTCATGGGCCAACGCTGTTTTGCTTCCATCCGGCGTCGGGTTTCGCCTGGCAGTTTAGCGTGCTGTCGCGTTACCTCAGTCCGCAGTGGTCGATTATTGGCATTCAGTCGCCGCGACCGGATGGCCCTATGCAGACGGCGGAAAACCTTGATGCGGTATGCGAACATCACCTGGCAACGCTGCTCAGCCAGCAGCCTCATGGTCCCTATTATTTATTAGGCTACTCGCTGGGGGGGACGTTGGCGCAGGGAATCGCCGCACGCTTACATGCCAGAGGAGAGACAGTTGCATTCCTGGGGCTGCTGGATACCTGGCCGCCGGAAACGCAAAACTGGCAGGAAAAGGAGGCCAATGGGTTGGATCCCGCGGTACTGGCCGAGATCGAGCGTGAACGTGAAGCGTTTCTGGCAGCGCAGCAGGGGAATGCGTCAGAGGCCTTATTTAATGCTATCGAAGGCAACTACGCCGATGCGGTTCGCCTGCTCACCACGGCACACAGCGTGCCGTTTGCTGGTCACGCCACGCTGTTCGTTGCTGAGCGCACCTTAGTGCCGGGGGTCAGTCCTGAACGCAGTTGGTCACCGTGGATATCCAGTCTGGATGTATATCGTCAGGACTGCGCGCATGTCGATATCATAACCCCTGAAGCGTTTGAGAAGATTGGGCCTGTCATGCGTGACCTGCTCCAAAATATCCAATAAACGTCATCGGGTCAGCGTGTTAAACGCTGACCCGTGTAGTCATCCCTATAGAGATGACTGGGTATGAATTTTCGGTGTACGCCCAAGCGGCACCACTAACGGCGTTCCGGCAACCGGATCGTCGATAATCATACAGCGCAGACCATAGATTTTTTCAATAAGCTGCGCGGTGACGATCTCCTTCGGCGCACCCTCGGCAACAATTTTTCCGTCACGCAGCGCAATCAGATGCGTTGCATAGCGACACGCCTGATTAAGATCGTGCAGAACGGCGGCCAGCGTATACCCTTTCTCCCGGTTTAGCTCACTCAGCAGCTCCAGCAGATCGATCTGATGGCTGATATCCAGCCAGGTGGTAGGTTCGTCGAGGAGCATAATCGATGTTTCCTGCGCCAGCACCATCGCAATCCATGCGCGCTGGCGTTGTCCACCGGAAAGGGTATCCACACTTTGTGACGCAAGATGAGTGATTCCTGTCGCCTGCATTGCGTTTGAGACCGCGATTTCATCCTCATTTCGCCAGCGGGTAAACAATGGCTGGTGCGGGTAGCGCCCACGGGCAACCAGCTCCTGTACCGTGATATCACCCGGCGTGGTGGCGTTCTGCGCCAACAAACCTATTCTGCGAGCAACCTCTTTGCTGGCATAGTGCTGGATATGCTCGCCGTCGAGCCAGACCTTACCGTGCGCGGGCGTCATCAGACGACTAAGCGTGCGCAGTAGTGTTGATTTTCCGCAGCCGTTTGGCCCGATAATTGCGGTGAAGTGACCGTCTGGAATCGACACATTGAGGTTTTCCGCTACGGTAAATTTGCCATAACCCAGCGTTAACTGGTCGCCACGCAAACGGGCTACTGATTCGATCATTTTTTGCGGGACTCCTGAATTAACAAGACGATAAGATAAATACCGCCGAGGCTTACGGTGACAACGCCCACCGGAAGCTGATAAGGCATAAACAGCTGTTGGGCGCATAAATCCGCCATCAACAGCAGCAACGCGCCACACAGCGCCGACAGGGTTAATCCCCAGCGCGATGTGCCGCTAATCCGCCGCGCGATATGTGGGGCGACAAGGGCAATAAACGAGATAGGGCCAGCCAGCGCGGTGGCTGCAGCGGTCAGTACAACCGCAACCAGCATCATCATCAGACGTGAGCGCTCTACGCTGACGCCAAGCGCACAGGCGCTGTCATCACCCATTTCCAGTAAACGCATCCGGCGCACCAGCAGCGTGGCGCACACCAGCATAATGATAATCAGTGGGGCAGAAGGCCAGGTTTTGGCCCAGGTCAGGCCATTGAGCGATCCGGCGTTCCACAATCCGGCGGTCAGCGCGGTTTCTAATGATGCCTTCAGCAGTAGCCAGGTGTTGAACGCAACCAGCATGGCGCGTATACCGATCCCAATAATAATCAGCCGAAAGGTGTCGATACCATTGCGCCAGGCGAGCGCCCAGACCACCAGAGACGTCAGGACCCCGCCAACCATGGCCGCAAGCGCGATAGCGGTGAGATGCTGTCCGAACAGCACCATTGCCACCAGCACACCGCTCCAGGCACCGGTATTGAAACCCATCACATCCGGGCTGCCCAGCGGGTTGCGCATCAGCGACTGGAATATTGCACCGCTCACGCCGAGCGCCGCGCCAATCAATAGCGCCATCAGCACGCGTGGCAAACGCCATTCGGTCACCACCAGCGTAATACTGCGCGGCGCATCGCCAAGCAGAGCGGCAATAATTTGCTGGGTTTCCAGCGTCACGACGCCGCTACGCAGGCTCCACAAGCCAACGGCGAGACAACCTACAACCAGCAGCAGGCTGCTGACTATCAGGCGGCGGGAGAGGTGCATCATGCGCCACCCCCGCGCGGTTTCCGGCGTACCAGAAAGATAAGCACCGGCGCGCCGATAAATGCGCTGACCACTGAAACGCGCAGTTCGCCGGGGACAATCAGGCGACCGATGATATCGGCAATTAACAACAGAGAGGGGGTTGCCAGCAGGGTAACGGGCAGCGACCAACGGTGATCTGCCCCCACCAGCCAGCGCGCCATATGCGGCATCATCAGGCCGATAAAGGCGATAGGGCCGACAATCGCGGTCGCACTGCCGCACAGTACGGTAATCACCAACAGGCCAATAAACTGCGTGCGAGCGACTTTGCTGCCAAGTGCGGTGGCGGTGTCGCTCCCGAGGCTCAGGCTATTCAGAGCACGGCTAAGGAATAACGCGACAGCCGCGGCAATCAGTACCGGCACCAGGACGACCTTCAGCGTTTGCAGGCTGCGGATATCCAATGAACCGGCCTGCCAGAAACGCAACTGATCGTAGACATCCGGGTTGAGCAGGGCGATTCCGGTGGATAATCCTTCCAGCACCGCGCCCAGCGCAACGCCCGCCAGCGTCAGGCGTACCGGGCTTAACTGCCCGCCGCCCTGGCTGCCGGTAAAGGCCACTATAAGCGACGCGACCAGCGCCCCGGAAAAGGCCATCAGCAGTTGCTCTTGCGCAGAGGAAAAACCGAACAGCGCGGCTCCCAGCACAATAGCGAAGCTGGCACCGGAGTTAACGCCCAGAATGCCGGGATCGGCGAGAGGGTTACGCGTGAGCGTTTGCATTAATGCACCAGCCAGACCCAGCGCCCCACCGGCGAGCAGCCCCGCCAGCGTGCGCGGCAGTCGCGCGTCCAGCACGATGGTGCAATCAGCGCTTTGACAACTGCTGGTAAGTGCATCCAGCACCACGGAGGCAGGTAGCGACTTGGCGCCAATAACCAGACTTAATATCGTGGTGAGAACAAGTAATAACAATAGTCCGGGAACGGCGAAGGCACGTGTCGCGGAAACAGAGCATGACATATCAACTTCCCTGATAATGATAGTAATTATCGTTATCGATCTTATTTGGATATGTTAGCATGTGCAGCCATCGAATGGATATTGAAAAAGTACCTGGTAAGGCTCTGTAATGAATCGACAATCCTGGCTGCTCAATCTCAGCCTGTTAAAGACCCACCCTGCATTTCGCGCCGTCTTCCTCGCCCGTTTTATTTCCATTGTCTCTCTGGGGCTACTCGGCGTGGCGGTTCCGGTACAGATCCAGATGATGACCCAGTCGACCTGGCAGGTAGGTTTGTCAGTGACGTTGACCGGCAGCGCAATGTTTATTGGTCTGATGGTGGGCGGGGTGCTGGCCGACCGCTATGAGCGTAAAAAAGTGATCCTGTTGGCTCGTGGAACCTGCGGAATCGGCTTTATTGGTCTGTGTCTGAATGCGCTGCTGCCCGAACCGTCGTTACTGGCGATTTATTTGCTTGGCTTATGGGACGGTTTCTTTGCCTCGCTGGGCGTGACCGCGTTGCTGGCGGCAACACCGGCGCTGGTTGGTCGGGAGAATTTGATGCAGGCTGGGGCGATTACCATGTTGACGGTACGTCTGGGTTCGGTTATTTCGCCGATGCTTGGCGGGGTATTGCTCGCGACCGGTGGCGTGGCCTGGAACTACGGTCTGGCGGCGGCGGGCACTTTCATTACCTTGCTGCCGTTGCTGAGCCTTCCCGCGCTGCCGCCTCCGCCGCAGCCGCGCGAGCATCCGCTAAAATCGCTGCTGGCAGCATTTCGCTTTCTGCTTGCCAGCCCGCTGATTGGCGGCATTGCGCTGCTTGGCGGTCTGTTGACTATGGCGAGCGCCGTGCGCGTGTTGTATCCCGCGTTGGCGATTAACTGGCAAATGTCGAGTGCGCAAATAGGTCTGCTGTATGCGGCCATTCCTCTTGGCGCGGCGGTGGGCGCGTTGACCAGCGGGCAACTGGCGCACAGCGTGCGTCCGGGACTGATCATGCTGATATCGACCGTGGCTTCGTTCCTGGCTATCGGTCTGTTTGGGTTGATGCCGGTCTGGGAGCTTGGCGTTGTCTGCCTGGCGCTGTTCGGCTGGCTGAGTGCGGTCAGCTCTTTGTTGCAGTACACCCTGTTACAGACGCAGACGCCAGAAGCGATGCTCGGGCGAATTAACGGTTTGTGGACTGCGCAGAACGTTACAGGAGATGCGATCGGCGCGGCGCTGTTAGGGGGATTGGGGGCGATGATGACACCGGTTGCTTCGGCAAGCGTAAGTGGGTTTGGGCTGGTGATTGTCGGTCTGCTACTGCTGCTGTTGCTGGGAGAAGTGCGCCGATTCCGACAAATGCCTGTGAATGCCGGATAGCGTTGTCCTCTACGGTTTGTAGGCCGGATAAGGCGTTAGCCGTATCCGGCGCTGGCGATTAAAAGAGAGCTGACAGACGTTGCAGCAGCAAGGTCGCGCTGTAGTAGTCGAGACGGAAGGTTTCCGTACCCAGGGCGTAAACACGTTTATTCTGCACGGCAGGCAGATGTGCCAGCAGCGGATTAGCATAAATGGCGTCGGCATCTTTGTTGTCGCCAGCGAACAGGAACAGCGCTTCGCCGTTCAGGCCTGCCGCCAGGTTCTCACCGCCAAGCTGGATGATATCGTGGCGTTTGCCCTGACTCTGGCTGGTGTGCAATCCGGCAGGCAGCGGTGCCAGGGTGAAACCTAACTGCTCCATCAGCTTGCCCTGCGCCGACTCAGGCGTCCACAGGTTGGCGCTGTGCGCTGCAGCGGTGTATACCAGCGCGCTGACCGGTTGCGGCGGCAGGGTAATACGCTGCTTGACCGCCTGCAGTTGCTTATCAAACTCGGCAATACGCGCAGCCGCCTGTTGCTCCTGACCGGTAATTTCACCTAACTGCGTCAGCAGCGCCTGCCAGCTTTTGTCGTCGTAATTAATGATGAGCGTTGGCGCAATGGTGGACAGCTGATCGTATAGCGCGAGGGCTGAATCTCCCCCGGTGGCGCTGATCAGAATCAGATCCGGCATTTGCGCCGCCACGGCCTCAGCGCTCGGTTCGCCGATATACAGGCGGCTCAGTTTGCGCGCTTTTGCCACTTCGCTCCACTGGCGTAAAAAGCCCTGTGCATCGCCGATGCGATTGTTCGGCGTAGTAGCGCCGCTGGCGATGACCGGGGCATCAATTGCCAGCAGCGAGCCGGTGAGGGTGACGCTGGTGGAGACAATTCGCTGCGGCTTATGTTCCAGCGTATGCGTACCACGACTGTCGGTAACCTGACGCGGCCAGTCGGCGGCATAACCTGAAGAAATTCCTGAAATAGACAAACCTGCCAGTAAGAGCACGGTGCGGCAAAAAGAGGGGAGACTCACGAATCAGCATCCTGTTATCAGTATAAGTAATGCTTCTCATTTTCATTGTTAGTGGGCAAGGATGCAAGCCAAAGTCGCACATTGTGCTGCCACAAGAGTTGACATACCGCCGCTTTGCTTTTAGGTTAGCGACCGAAAATATAAATGATAATCATTATTAGAGCTTTTATCATTTTTGGAGGATGATATGGAAACGTCACTGGCCGAGGAAAAAACGCAGACTATGCCGACGCTCGCTCCCGACAGTTTTTTCTTTATGTCGCCGTACCGTAGTTTTACGACGTCAGGATGCTTCGCCCGCTATGCGGAACCGGCAATTGATGGCGATTCGCCAGACAGCCCTTTCCAACAAAAAATGCATGCACTGTTTGCTGATGCCAAAGCGCAGGGTATCGCTAACCCCATCATGGTCGGGGCGATTCCTTTTGACACCCGCCAGCCGTCATCGCTGTTTATTCCCCAGTCGTGGCAGACGTTCTCCCGAACGGCGAAGCAGCAATCATCTCGTTACTTTAACGCGCATCAGTCGCTGAACGTTGTTGAACGTAAATCGATCCCGGAACAGAACTTCTTTGAAGATATGGTCGCTCGCGCGGCTGCGCTGACGGCAACCCCGGAAGTCGACAAAGTGGTGTTGTCACGCCTGATCGATATCACCGCTGATGCCAATATTGACAGCGGGGCGCTGCTGGAGCGCCTGGTGGCGCAAAATCCGGCGAGCTACAACTTCCACGTCCCCCTTGAAGACGGTGGCGTATTGATTGGCGCCAGTCCGGAACTGCTGTTACGCAAAGAAGGCGATCGTTTCAGCTCATTACCGCTGGCAGGCTCGGCACGACGTCAACCGGACGATGTGCTGGACCGTGAGGCGGGCATCCGCCTGCTGGCGTCCGAAAAGGATCGTCATGAGCACGAACTGGTGACGCAGGCCATGAAAAATGTCCTGCGCGATCGCAGCCGTGAACTGCAACTCCCTTCTTCTCCGCAACTGGTCACCACGCCTACGCTCTGGCACCTCGGCACGCCGTTTGAGGGTAAAGCCAACGCGCAAGAAAACGCCCTGACGCTCGCGTGCCTGCTGCATCCGACGCCTGCGCTGAGCGGTTTCCCGCATCAGGTTGCGCGCAAACTTATCGCCGAGCTGGAGCCGTTCGATCGCGAACTGTTCGGTGGCATTGTCGGCTGGTGTGATGCCCAAGGCAACGGCGAATGGGTAGTGACGATCCGTTGTGCGAAGCTGCTGCGTAATCAGGTACGTTTCTTTGCCGGTGCCGGGATTGTTCCGGCTTCGTCCCCGGTTGCGGAATGGCGTGAAACGGGAGCCAAACTCTCCACGATGTTGAATGTTTTTGGACTGCATTAAGAGCCTTATTGACCAGGCCTCTAAGGAGCGATAATGAGTATTCCTTTCACCCGTTGGCCGGAGGAGTTTGCCCGCCGCTATCGTGAAAAAGGTTACTGGCAGGATTTGCCGCTGACCGACATTCTGACCCGTCACGCCGACAGCGATCATACAGCGGTGATCGATGGCGAACGCCATCTGAGCTATCGCCAACTGAATCAGGCCACTGACAATCTCGCCTGCAGCCTGCGCCGTCAGGGGATCAAACCCGGCGAAACCGCGCTGGTACAACTGGGCAACGTGGCTGAGTTGTATATCACTTTCTTTGCGCTGCTCAAGCTGGGCGTAGCCCCGGTGCTGGCATTATTCAGCCATCAGCGAAACGAACTTAACGCCTATGCCAAACAGATCGAACCTGCGCTGCTGATTGCCGATCGTCAGCATGCGTTGTTTAGCGGAGACGATTTTCTTAACGCTTTTGTGGCTGAACACAATTCAGTGCGCGTGGTGCAACTGCGCAATGACGAAGGCGAACACAATCTGCAAACGGCGATAAGCCAGCCTGCGACTGATTTTTCCGCCACGCCATCGCCTGCTGATGAGGTGGCCTATTTCCAGCTTTCAGGCGGGACTACCGGGACGCCAAAGCTGATTCCTCGTACCCATAACGATTACTACTACAGCGTGCGTCGCAGCAATGAGATTTGCCGCTTCACCGGGGAAACGCGTTATTTATGCGCGATCCCGGCGGCGCATAACTACGCGATGAGTTCGCCTGGCGCGTTGGGGGTATTCCTGGCTGGCGGCACCGTCGTGCTGGCGGCTGACCCGAGCGCCACCCTGTGCTTCCCTCTGATTGAACAGCATCAGGTTAACGTCACGGCGCTGGTGCCGCCAGCGGTGAGCCTGTGGCTGCAGGCAATTGCGGAGTGGGGGAGCAATGCGCAATTGGCTTCGCTGAAGCTGCTACAGGTCGGTGGGGCACGGCTTTCCGCCTCGCTTGCGGCGCGTATTCCGGCGGAGATTGGCTGCCAGCTGCAGCAGGTCTTCGGCATGGCGGAAGGGCTGGTGAACTACACCCGTCTGGACGACAGCCCTGAACGCATCATCAATACCCAGGGCCGCCCGATGTGTCCCGATGATGAAGTCTGGGTAGCAGACGCTGACGGCAACCCTTTAGCCCAGGGAGAAACCGGGCGCCTGATGACGCGTGGCCCATACACCTTCCGCGGTTACTTCAAAAGTCCTGAGCACAATGCCAGCGCCTTTGACGCCAACGGTTTTTACTGCTCTGGCGATCTGATCGCCATCGATCGAGATGGCTACATCACCGTCCAGGGACGTGAGAAGGATCAGATCAACCGCGGTGGAGAGAAGATCGCTGCAGAAGAGATTGAAAACCTGCTGCTGCGCCACCCGATGGTGATCCATGCCGCGCTGGTCAGTATGGATGACGAACTGATGGGCGAGAAAAGCTGTGCCTGGTTGGTGGTAAAAGAGCCGCTGCGAGCGGTGCAGGTGCGTCGTTTTCTACGCGAACAGGGCGTAGCGGAATTTAAATTACCTGACCGCGTTGAGTGCGTTGAGTCGTTACCGCTGACTCCGGTTGGGAAAGTAGATAAAAAACAATTACGTCAGTGGCTGGCATCACGTTCACTGGCCTGAAGGAGAATAAGAGATGGCAATTCCTAAACTGCAGGCTTATGCGCTACCCACGGCGCTTGATGTTCCGGTGAACAAAGTGGACTGGGCGTTTGACCCCGAACGCGCCGCACTGCTGATCCACGACATGCAGGACTATTTTATCGGTTTTTGGGGCGATAACTGCCCGATGATGGAGCAGGTCGTCGCTAACATCGCCGCACTGCGTCAGTACTGCAAAGAGCATAACATTCCGGTGTATTACACCGCTCAGCCGAAAGAACAGAGTGATGAAGACCGCGCTCTGCTCAATGATATGTGGGGACCGGGACTGACGCGTTCGCCGGAACAGCAGAAAATCGTTGAGGCGCTGGCGCCGGATGAAGCGGATACCATTCTGGTGAAATGGCGTTACAGCGCATTTCATCGCTCCCCGCTGGAACAGATGCTTAAGGAAACCGGACGTAATCAACTGATCATTACCGGCGTGTATGCGCATATTGGCTGTATGACCACCGCAACAGACGCCTTTATGCGCGACATCAAGCCGTTTATGGTTGCCGATGCGTTGGCAGACTTTAGCCGTGACGAACATCTGATGTCGCTGAAATACGTGGCGGGACGCTCCGGGCGTGTGGTGATGACACAGGAATTATTACCGACGCCGGTACCGGCCAGCAAAGATGCGTTACGCAGCATTATTCTGCCGCTGCTGGATGAGTCCGAAGAGCCGATGGATGACGAAAACCTGATCGACTACGGACTGGATTCCGTGCGCATGATGGCGCTGGCGGCGCGCTGGCGTAAGGTTCATGGCGATATTGACTTCGTGATGCTGGCGAAAAACCCGACCATTGACGCCTGGTGGACGCTGCTCTCTCGCGAGGTGAAGTAATGTCTGGATTTGACTTCGCAGGGAAAACCGTCTGGGTAACCGGCGCGGGAAAAGGGATTGGCTACACCACCGCGCTGGCGTTTGTGAAAGCGGGTGCTGAGGTGACAGGATTCGATCGTGAATTTTCTCAGAATAACTACCCGTTTGCCACCGAAGTGCTGGATGTGGCGAATGCTGAACAGGTGGCTGAGGTGTGTCAGCGCGTCCTGCAAACGCGCGAGCGGTTGGATGTGTTGGTCAATGCGGCGGGTATTTTGCGTATGGGGGCCACCGATGCGCTGAGTATTGAGGAGTGGCAGCAGACGTTTGCGGTTAACGTTGGTGGGGCGTTCAATCTGTTTCAACAGACGATGGCGCAGTTTCGTCGCCAGCAGGGCGGGGCAATCGTGACCGTCGCGTCGGATGCGGCGCACACGCCGCGTATCGGTATGAGCGCATACGGTGCGTCAAAAGCCGCGCTGAAAAACCTGGCACTGACCGTCGGACTTGAACTGGCAGGCAGCGGTGTGCGTTGCAATGTGGTTTCGCCAGGCTCGACCGACACCGACATGCAGCGTACGTTGTGGGTCAGCGATGACGCGGAGCAACAGCGCATTCGTGGGTTTGGCGAGCAGTTTAAGCTCGGCATTCCGCTGGGGAAAATCGCTCGTCCACAGGAAATCGCTAACACGATTTTATTCCTCGCTTCCGATCTGGCGAGCCACATTACGCTTCAGGATATCGTGGTGGACGGCGGCTCCACGCTGGGGGCATGACGATGATCTGGAAACGTCATTTAACGCTGGATGAACTGAATGCCACCAGTCAGAACACGATGGTGGCGCATTTAGGCATGGTCTATACCCGACTGGGGGATGATGTGCTGGAAGCCGAAATGCCGGTGGATAGCCGGACGCATCAGCCGTTTGGTCTGCTGCACGGCGGCGCGTCGGCGGCCCTGGCGGAAACATTGGGTTCGATGGCGGGTTATCTGATGACTCGCGACGGGCAGTGTGTGGTGGGTACGGAACTGAACGCCACGCACCATCGGGCGGTTGCGCAGGGGAAAGTGCGCGGCGTTTGCCAGCCGCTGCACCTCGGGCGTCAGAGTCAAAGCTGGGAAATCGTCATCTTTGATGAGCAGGGACGACGCTGTTGCACCTGTCGTTTAGGCACTGCGGTGATGGGGTGAGTCGCCCGACAAAGTAAAATGAAATTGCAGGGTTAACGGCTAAATGAAGTGATCCAGTTAACAATGCAATGTAAATACTCAGTGATACTTCGGGTTTACATGGTTGTCAGGTTGTTAAATTCAGAAAAGATGTTATAGAAACAAAATGTAACATCTCTCTGACCAGGACAACGGAAAACCAAGTATGAATAAATCAGGGAAGTACCTCGTCTGGACAGTGCTCTCCGTTATGGGAGCATTTGCCCTCGGCTATATCGCATTAAATCGTGGCGAACAGATCAACGCGTTGTGGATAGTCGTGGCGTCGGTCTGTGTCTACCTTATCGCTTACCGTTTCTACGGCCTGTACATCGCGAAAAATGTACTGGCGCTGGACCCGACGCGTATGACGCCAGCTGTGCGTCATAACGATGGTCTGGACTATGTTCCTACCGATAAAAAAGTGCTGTTTGGCCACCATTTCGCGGCGATTGCTGGAGCGGGTCCATTAGTTGGACCGGTGCTGGCGGCGCAAATGGGCTATCTGCCGGGTATGATCTGGCTGCTTGCCGGGGTGGTACTGGCGGGGGCGGTGCAGGACTTTATGGTGCTGTTTGTTTCTACCCGTCGCGATGGTCGTTCCCTTGGCGAACTGGTGAAAGAAGAAATGGGCCCAACGGCGGGCGTCATTGCTCTGGTGGCCTGTTTTATGATCATGGTGATTATCCTCGCGGTACTGGCGATGATCGTCGTGAAAGCGCTGACCCACAGCCCGTGGGGAACCTACACCGTCGCCTTTACTATCCCGCTGGCGATCTTCATGGGGATTTACCTGCGTTATCTGCGCCCGGGCCGCATTGGTGAAGTGTCGGTCATCGGTCTGGTATTCCTGGTGTTTGCTATTATTTCCGGCGGCTGGGTGGCTGAAAGCCCGACCTGGGCACCGTACTTTGACTTTACCGGCGTACAGTTGACCTGGATGCTGGTGGGATACGGCTTTGTCGCCGCTGTGTTGCCGGTGTGGCTGCTGCTGGCACCGCGTGATTATCTCTCTACCTTCCTGAAAATCGGTACCATTGTTGGTCTGGCGGTAGGGATTCTGATCATGCGTCCGACGCTGACCATGCCTGCGCTGACCAAGTTTGTTGACGGTACAGGCCCGGTCTGGAGCGGTAACCTGTTCCCGTTCCTGTTTATTACCATCGCCTGCGGTGCGGTCTCTGGTTTCCACGCGCTGATTGCCTCCGGCACCACGCCGAAGATGCTGGCGAATGAAGGTCAGGCCTGTTTTATTGGCTACGGCGGGATGCTGATGGAATCCTTTGTCGCCATTATGGCGCTGGTGGCGGCCTGCGTTATCGACCCGGGCGTCTACTTTGCGATGAACAGCCCGATGGCTGTACTGGCACCTGCCGGAACCACCGATGTGGTTGCGTCAGCGGCACAGGTTGTGAGCAGTTGGGGCTTTGTTATCACGCCTGATACGCTGCATCAGATTGCGAACGATGTCGGCGAACAATCCATTATCTCCCGCGCAGGCGGTGCGCCGACGCTGGCGGTGGGCATGGCGTATATTCTGCATGGTGCACTGGGCGGAATGATGGATGTGGCGTTCTGGTATCACTTCGCCATTCTGTTTGAAGCCCTGTTTATTCTGACGGCGGTAGACGCCGGTACGCGCGCCGCACGCTTTATGCTGCAGGATCTGCTGGGCGTGGTGTCACCGGGTCTGAAACGTACCGATTCGCTGCCTGCGAACCTGCTGGCAACGGCGCTGTGCGTGCTGGCCTGGGGTTACTTCTTGCACCAGGGCGTGGTGGATCCATTGGGTGGTATTAATACCCTGTGGCCACTGTTTGGTATCGCCAACCAGATGCTGGCCGGTATGGCGTTGATGCTTTGCGCGGTGGTGCTGTTCAAGATGAAACGTCAACGCTACGCGTGGGTGGCGCTGGTGCCAACGGCCTGGCTGCTGATTTGTACCCTGACCGCCGGCTGGCAGAAAGCGTTTAGCCCGGATGCGAAAATTGGCTTCCTCGCCATCGCTAACAAGTTCCAGGCGATGATCGACAGCGGTAATATTCCGGCGCAGTACACTCAGTCGCAGCTGACGCAGTTGGTGTTTAACAACCGCCTGGATGCGGGTCTCACTATCTTCTTCATGGTAGTCGTTGTGGTGCTGGGTCTGTTCTCCATCAAAACTGCACTGGCAGCACTGAAAGAGGACAAACCTACGTCGAAAGAAACGCCATACGAACCGATGCCTGAGAATGTCGAAGAGATCGTGGCGCAGGCGAAAGGCGCGCACTAATATTCTCTTAACCAACGAGCCCTCTCCTGAATGGGGAGGGCGTTTGTTCGACAGGGAACCACTATGTTTGAAACGCTCTCTAAAGCCGGGAAGTATTTAGGTCAAACCGCCCGATTAATGATAGGTGTGCCGGATTACGACAACTATGTTGAGCATATGCGCGTCACGCATCCGGACCTGACACCAATGACCTACGAAGAATTTTTCCGCGAACGCCAGGATGCGCGCTACGGGGGGAAAGGCGGCGCGCGCTGCTGTTAATGCTCTTCATCATTCAAGCTGCAGGCGTGTTCACCCTGGTTACTTACCTTTGTAAGCTCCAGGGGTTTCGCTGCGTTGCTGCCATCAGGCATCCCACACCATAATCACACCGTAAACGATTCTACTTTTTCGAACGCTGCGCGCAGCGTCTGTGGCGTTAACGTTACCGGCAGCGCATGAATGGACTCCACCGGGCGCAGGGTGTGCGCAATCACGTTGTCGATTTCGGCGCGGTTGTTGATGTCCACTTCCAGTTGAGCCAACCGGGTTGGCAGGTTGAAGCGCTGATAGGCGGTAATTAACTGCGTCAGCACATCATTTTGTCCCAGCAGCGCGCTCTGCACCAGTATGCCGTACGCCACTTTGGTGCCATGCAAAAACTTCTCCGTTTGCGGGAGCACGGTCAGGCCATTATGTACCGAATGCGCCGCCGCCACGCGGGTGTAGCGCTCACCCAGACCGCCGACCATGCCGCCTCCGGCAATAATTGCATCCACTACATCGCAAAACGTGCGGCTTAACGTACCTTGTTGCTTATCGACCAGCGCCTGCTCGCTGCTTTCCAACAGGACGTCGCGGATCGTCTGCGCAGCATGGATACCCAGACGTACGGTCAGAGGCAGGTTTTCCGGCTCAGGTGCGAGCACGACTGCCTCGTACCATTTCGCCAGCGTGTCGCCGATCCCCGCCAGTAAGTATTCTTCAGGCGCATTGAGAACGATCTCTGGCTCGACCAGCACGAGGAAATTGGCGTCAGCGAAAATTTCGAAATGCAGCGCCTGGCCTGCATCGTTGTACCAGACGGAGAGCGGTGTCCATGCGGCGCAGGTCGCTGCGATAGTAGGAATACCGACAAAAGGCAGACCCAGACGACGAGCCAGCGCTTTGGCCGTGTCGAGCAATGTCCCGCCGCCCACACCAATCACCACGCTGCGATTCTCTCCTGACTCTTTTGCCAGTTGAGTAACATCGGTTTCACTGCAATGTCCCGTAAACAGCAGGTGTCTGGCATCGGCAAGATGAAATGCCTCAGGCAGATAAGGGCGGGCCGCGTCGATGGCGCGTTCACCGTAAACCCAGACGGCGCGTGAGAGTTGCTCTGCGGTGAAAAAATCGTTGAGTCTTGACAGGCTGCCGGGATGGGAAAAATAGTTGGCCGGGCCGGTGACGACGCGAATCTCGGTATTACTCATGTTGTGTTGTCCTTTTGGCTGTCCTGTCAATGCAGGTTATTTTTATATAGACGTCTGAACGTCTTGATTGCCAAATACTAGCATCGTGCTATAGTGGCTTCAACCACAACATCACACGCTGGGATAACAATAATGAGTAATAACCCGCTGATTCCGCAAAGCAAACTGCCTAATCTTGGCACCACTATCTTCACGCAAATGAGCGCGCTGGCGCAGCAGCATCAGGCCATTAACCTCTCGCAGGGATTTCCTGATTTTGACGGCCCACTTTTTTTGCGGGAACGTCTGGCGTATCACGTCGCGCATGGCGCAAACCAGTATGCGCCGATGACGGGCGTACAGCCGTTGCGCGAAGCCATTGCGGATAAAACCGCGCAGTTGTACGGCTACAAACCTGATGCGAATAGTGAAGTGACCGTGACGGCGGGGGCCACAGAAGCGCTGTTCGCCGCTATTACGGCGCTGGTGCGTCCTGGCGATGAGGTGATTTGTTTTGACCCGAGCTACGACAGCTATGCGCCCGCGGTCGAATTATCCGGCGGCGTAGTTAAACGTATCGCGCTGCAACCGCCGTCTTTTCGCGTCGACTGGCAGGAATTTAGCGCTGTACTCAGCGAACGTACCCGACTGGTGATCCTTAACACGCCGCACAATCCTTCCGCCACCGTATGGCATCACGCCGATTTTGATGCCCTGTGGCAGGCAATTAAAGAACGCGAGATCTTTGTCATCAGCGACGAAGTTTATGAGCACATTTGCTTCGCCGGACAAGGACATGCCAGCGTGCTGGCGCATTCACAGCTGCGCGAACGCGCCGTTGCAGTTTCATCGTTTGGGAAGACCTACCATATGACCGGCTGGAAAGTCGGCTACTGCGTTGCGCCTGCCGCCATTAGCGCTGAATTACGCAAGGTACACCAGTATCTGACGTTCTCAGTTAATACGCCGGCTCAGTTGGCGCTGGCGGATATGCTGCGGGAGGATCCAACACACTATCGTGAGTTGCCAGCCTTTTATCAGAAAAAACGCGATGTGTTGGTGAACGCGCTGCGTGACAGCCGACTGGAAATTTTGCCGTGTGAAGGCACCTATTTTCTGCTGGTCGATTACAGTGCCGTCTCCACGCTTAACGACGTTGAGTTTTGCCAGTGGCTGACCAAAGAAGTGGGCGTTGCCGCGATCCCGTTGTCGGTTTTCTGCGCCGATCCTTTCCCGCATAAGCTGATTCGCCTATGTTTTGCCAAGCAAGAATCGACGCTGCTGGCGGCAGCCGAACGTCTGGTTGCGCTGTAGTTATTTTACTGTCCAGGCTTTGGAGAAGCGACGGTCGGCAAATAACTCTTGCAGACCGTTAATTTGTTTCAGACGTAAAACCTCATCGTCGTCCATACCTAACTCTTTACTGATTTTCTCTTCGCTCCATCCCAGGAGCGATAATTCACGAACGATTTCCGACATGGCATGAATTTTATGCCGCCCGCGGGCACGGTTATGACGAATTGTCGCTGCCATGCGTTCATGGCGTTCACGCTGTAAACAGGTGACCGGCAGGTAGCCATGCAGGCGTGATTTCAGCGACGGTTTGCTTTTACCTAGCTCATGACGGTGGAAACCATCGACAATTTCGTATTCTTCCGCCGTGGAGTGAACTACCACGATGGGCTGCGTGAATCCGTCTGCTTCGAGGGATTTCTGCAGCAGTTTTTTCTCCGGAGGCGCAACGTTATTGGGGTTATAGTCATTGGGTGAGATATGCTCATTTTTAATCCATAGTACACAATCTACTGGCTCTTCGCGAAAAGGGCTGACGCTGTGGATAGCCATTCTGAATTGGTTGATTGCTTCAATTCGTTCTTCTTCTGACAGCCCAGAAAGAAAACCAGTGAGTTCTTGAGTTAGTCGGTGTTGCATAAGATTCCCCATTGCTGGCGTTTTATTTTCATGCGTTCATTATAACGTTGGTAGTTTTTGGGTTTTGTGGGGCTGAATGACAGCGCCCGGCACCAGTAGTCGTTATTCAGCAGGACTTTACAGATACGCCGCCACGACGGAATATCCGCTGAGCCAATATCTTTTTCCTGAGTTTCCGGGATATTGTCCATGCCCTTTTTCTTATACCACTGCAAATAGATGGCGATTTTATTGCGATAATGCTCAGCGGTCTTTTCCGGCATGCTATTGAGTAGCAGCATGGCGTATTCCTGCCAGTTTAAATGTTCGGGTTTTAATATTTTGCGGTGCCCGTAAAAATGGTTGTCCTGACCGGCATAAATTCCGCCACTTTTTACACCGCTGACACGGGCACACATGGCTGCCCAGCGCTCGGGTTCAATGACGTGATATAGCCATAATCCCTGACGCTGTTCCGGGCCAAAGGGCTCACAAATACGCATGTAACGTGTTGGGACACCGGCCTGATACATGAGATTGTATAAGGGATTGCACGACATTCTGGTTTTTGCGAACCAGGTCCAGATATCGGCAGTTTTCCAGTCATAAATCGGGTAAATATACCAGGTATGCCCGCCGGGGGCGCTGGTGGTCCAGGGTTTATCATCGGCAAAGCGCTGCTTTTGCGAATTGGCAATGGCGACAAAACGATTATATGACTCATCGGCGCGGATCCCGACCATCATGCCGGCTGGACGTTTCTCTGAATACCAGTCAGCGAACTCGCGAACAAATTGTTCAAAGGTCATGCCGGGTTGATAGAAGGAGAAATACTCTGGATCGGTTATGGCATCCGTGGGAGGCTGGCGAACCCACGGAGTACCTGGTTCCCAACACTGCCATTCTGGCTGAAATTGAGAGAGGGAATTCTGGGTGGTGAGCGGTAAAGCCACCCAATAAAAGCGCTCGATGACATCAGAATAACGTGCACGAAGCGCCTCAACATAATCAATAGTGCAGGAAAACTGGGCTTCCCAGTCGATAAATAGTACATCAATTTTTTTATGCAGTTGGCGTGCAAGCATAGCTGTCAGATGTAACATCAGTCCTGAATCTTTCCCGCCGGAGAAAGAGACACAAACCCGAGGCAGAGTTTCCAGCGCCCAGGTTATGCGCTCCAGAGCGGCGTCCAGCACGTTTTGAGCAAGCGGGATTTTATAAATAGACATATTAAGCTCATATCAGAATTATTATTCAAAACAATAACAAATGCTGACAATAAGATATGCTAATTTTTTTCAGGTGCAACGTTTTAATACATTCATGGTTGTTTTGAATTGCCTTTATTCATAAAAATATAAAATGAATAGCTAAAGCTCTATTTGTTAGTCCTCTGGTCATTTTTATCATTTATTTTATTAATTAAATTAACGAAGCCAGTATTGTTGAGTGATGCTCTGTTATACATCAAAAATAAATTTATTTTTGGTAAGGGGATATCGATACAGATCTCTTTTAAATTAAATGAGCCGGTATATTGTTCGTAAACATCCCTTGGTAGCAGACCTATGATATCTGTGTTTGAAATAATATTAATGATCGTTATTAATGAGTCGCTGCGGAAACCAATATCTCGATTAGCCAGCAAGGCGCTGGTTTTTTGCCAGTATTCTTTAACGCCATGGTCTTCAGAGATAAGTTGCGTGAACTGTTCTTTTAATATTGTTTCAAGCGTGCTTTCTCCATTAATTCTTGGATGGTTTTTGTTGCAAACTAATATTGTTTCAGCAGTTTTAAATGGTGAGCATATTATCGAGCGATTACTCACTGGGGCGGTAGCAATGACTAAATCTGCTTTTCTGTAAGCCAACAGATTTTCCGTACTTTCAGCAGTGATGAGTATGTTATGGTGCTCAATTTCGACATGTGAGTCTTCTCTGAGAAAATGAATAACTTCCTCGATGTTGATAATGGTTGGCAGTTGTGGACAGTAAATAATGAATTTTTTCTTCAGACTGGAGTTATTCATGATGTTTATTGTCTGCTCCAGACTGTTGAGGTTTTTCTCAAGATGATGATGGAGGTTAATCCCCATAATCGTTGGCGTTAGGCCTTTTCCGGAGCGGATAAACAGTGGGTCATTAAATTGTGTGCGTAGCCGTTGCAGTGACTGGCTAACGGCAGAGGGGGTAATATACAAAGTTTCAGCAGCTTTAGTGATACTCAAATGTTGATAAATACACTCAAAGATAACCAACAGATTGAGATCGAACTTTTTGAGGTCATAGAGGTTAGCCATGCATACCTTCCTGTGATGGTCATGTTTTGAAAGATTTAATATTGAAATATTTTAAGTTGTGATTATTCTTGTGATTTATGTTTGTGTGCTTAATGAATTATTAATTTAAACTAAAATAGCACATATTGCATAATTTTGACCAAAAAAGTTAATTTAAATGAGTGATTGACATGAAAATGATAACAACCACTCATTTTGTTACTTTTATTTATTACCCATGATAATGTTTAATTTCTCCTTATCCGGCAAGCCGACTTCCTGTTGTAACGTATCGTCTTTACTCATGTAATAGATAGCCGGCGTGACGTTGGCGCCTAAATCATCCATCAACTTTTGATTGATATTCAATACCTTCATCTGCTCCGGTGAAATGGAGGTCGGGATTTCTAGCTTCATATTCCCACCAGATGCCTCATAGTCATGCCAGGTCTTGGCCGGATCTTTTGCGGCCAGAATCGCAGCGGCGGTAGCCGGGCTTTCGGGTTTAATTACGCCAACCAGTATTGTGCGCAACTGAACTTTACCTGAGTCTACCCACGGGCGAGCCTTTTGCCAGAACTGTTTGCAATAGGGACAGAAGGGATCGGCAAACACATAGACAATGACTGGAGCCTCTTTTTTCCCGTCCAGAATCCAGGATGTTTTTTCCATTCGCTGCCACATTTCGCGTCCGGCAGGGGCGTAGATCTCTTTTTCTATCAGCGTATTACTGAGGTTTTCACCTTTTTCGTTATACATATAACCGGAAATGGCGTGTTTGCCGTCAGGCGTAACATAGATAGTAACGCCCATATCCTGGTATTTTCCCAGGTAGCCCTTCATTCCACCCGGCGCGTCGAAGGGTTTGAGAATAGTAATGCCCTGTTTCTCAATAGCTTTAACGGGGGCAGGAAGTTCTTCGGCGTGCACCACGGCAGGAAGCAGGGTTAAGAGTAAGGTACGTTTAAACATTGATTTTCCTTATAAAATCAGAAGGAAAGGGGGCTAAGTTGCAAAACCTATCGCAGCCATAGGTAAGATCGACCGTCTGTCGATTGCCCTTTCTTGAGTGGGGTGATGTAATCCCAATCGCTGTTACGACCTTTGTTAAGGTAATGTAGAGCGCAACACATAGCCAGCCCTGCTGGCACTGACGTTACCTGCGGGTAGCTCGGGTAATGAGGCTCCCTGCAAAGGGGGCCTTTTTTACTTTTATCTTTAGATTCACAACATGAGTTTGAGTGGGTTGTTAGTTAACGCTTATTGATTTGATAAAGGAAACGCATTAGCCCTGCGAAGAGATTTTCGTTAACTTATCTCTCAACGAAAACACGGAGGAAGTACAGATGTCTTTGATTAATACCAAAATTAAACCTTTCAAAAACCAGGCGTTCAAAAACGGTGAGTTCATCGAAGTAACCGAGAAAGATACCGAAGGTCGCTGGAGCGTCTTCTTCTTCTACCCGGCTGACTTTACTTTCGTTTGCCCGACCGAGCTTGGTGATGTGGCTGACCACTACGAAGAACTGCAGAAACTGGGCGTAGATGTTTATTCCGTATCTACTGACACCCACTTCACCCACAAAGCATGGCACAGCAGCTCTGACACCATCGCGAAAATCAAATACGCGATGATCGGCGACCCGACTGGCGCCCTGACCCGTAACTTCGACAACATGCGTGAAGATGAAGGTCTGGCTGACCGCGCAACCTTCGTTGTAGACCCGCAGGGTATCATCCAGGCAATCGAAGTTACCGCTGAAGGTATCGGCCGTGATGCGTCTGACCTGCTGCGTAAAATTAAAGCCGCACAGTACGTTGCCTCTCACCCAGGTGAAGTTTGCCCGGCGAAATGGAAAGAAGGCGAAGCGACCCTGGCTCCATCCTTAGATCTGGTCGGTAAGATTTAAGTCGCATAATTTGTAGGCCGGATAAACGCAGTGCATCCGGCCATTCCACAGGCGCAGTTTGCGCCTGTTTCATTCCAGCACCATGACGCAAGTTGCATTAATGCAGTCCCGCAAAGTCGGCTTGCATGATGATGTTTTCAGAGAGGGAAGAAGAATGCTCGACACAAATATGAAAACCCAGCTCAAGGCTTATCTTGAGAAACTGACCAAACCTGTTGAGCTGATTGCTACGCTGGATGACAGCGCTAAATCGGCAGAAATCAAGGAACTGCTGACTGAAATTGCTGAACTGTCAGAAAAAGTCACCTTTAAAGAAGACAATACTCTGGCGGTACGCAAGCCATCGTTCCTGATCACCAATCCAGGCTCTCACCAGGGGCCGCGCTTTGCCGGTTCTCCGCTGGGTCATGAGTTTACCTCCCTGGTGCTGGCGCTGCTGTGGACCGGTGGTCATCCGTCAAAAGAGGCGCAGGCGTTGCTGGAGCAGATCCGCGATCTCGACGGTGATTTTGAGTTTGAAACCTATTATTCGCTTTCCTGTCATAACTGTCCGGACGTGGTACAGGCGCTGAACCTGATGTCGGTACTGAATCCACGCATCAAGCATACGGCGATTGACGGCGGTACATTCCAGAACGAAATTACCGATCGCAACGTGATGGGCGTTCCGGCGGTGTATATGAACGGCAAAGAGTTCGGTCAGGGGCGTATGACGCTGACTGAGATCGTGGCGAAAGTAGATAGCGGCGCAGAAAAACGTGCGGCACAAGAGCTGAACAAACGTGATGCTTATGACGTGCTGATTGTTGGTTCCGGTCCTGCGGGGGCGGCAGCGGCAGTGTACTCTGCACGTAAAGGTATTCGCACCGGTCTGATGGGCGAACGTTTTGGCGGTCAGGTTCTTGATACCGTTGATATTGAAAACTACATCTCGGTACCGAAAACCGAAGGCCAGAAACTGGCGGGCGCGCTGAAAGCACACGTTGATGACTATGATGTTGATGTGATCGACAGCCAGAGCGCAAGTAAACTGGTTCCGGCGGCGCAGGAAGGCGGTTTGCATCAGATTGAAACGGCATCCGGCGCGGTGCTCAAAGCACGCAGCATTATCATTGCCACCGGTGCGAAATGGCGCAACATGAACGTTCCGGGTGAAGATCAGTATCGCACAAAAGGCGTAACCTACTGCCCGCACTGCGATGGCCCGCTGTTCAAAGGCAAGCGCGTTGCGGTGATTGGTGGCGGCAACTCCGGTGTTGAAGCTGCTATTGACCTGGCAGGCATTGTTGAACATGTGACGCTGCTGGAGTTCGCACCTGAAATGAAGGCTGACCAGGTGCTGCAGAATAAGCTTCGCAGTCTGAAAAACGTCGATATTATTCTGAATGCGCAAACGACAGAAGTGAAAGGCGATGGCAGCAAAGTCACCGGCCTGGAGTATCGCGACCGCGTGAGTGGCGACGTTCACAGTGTGGAACTGGCGGGTATCTTTGTACAGATAGGTCTGCTGCCAAACACCAACTGGCTTGAAGGTGCCGTCGAGCGTAATCGCATGGGTGAAATCATCATCGATGCCAAGTGCGAAACCAGCGTGAAGGGGGTTTTCGCCGCTGGTGACTGCACCACCGTACCGTATAAGCAGATCATCATCGCGACCGGTGAAGGCGCGAAGGCCTCATTGAGTTCGTTTGATTATCTGATTCGCACGACAGTAGCATAAAAAAAGTAAGACTCACCTGCAATGCCAAAACCGTCAGCCATCCGCTGGCGGTTTTTTATTTCCACGCTTTCAGATTGTCAATTCTTGAAACAATAAACCGTGTAACACATTCATTTAATGAGTCTGACCATTAGTTTCATCAAAGAAAGATGAGGCGTTTTCTTTATTATATCAACCTGCATTACGTTTTTATTTGTTTTATGAATAAATGGTTGGTTAATTCATGGGTGAAATATATGAAACCCTGACGATCTTTGAATCGACAGGGTTATTGTTGCGTGATTTTTTTATTTCTCACGATAGTCACACGCTGAAAGCGGCTTATTCAGCTCTGGAAGCACATGCCTCGAGGCTAACAGAACAGGAGTGGTTGGACGCGGAGTACGACTTCAATGCGCTATTTGTTGGGCCACAGACGTTAAAGGCTGCGCCGTTCGCTTCGGTTTATCTCGAAGAAGATGCCCTCGTAATGGGTAAATCAACTTTGAGCATTCGGGAATTCATGGCAAATATAGGTTTATCTATAAACCACAAAAATAATATACCGGATGATCATATTTCATATGTATTGGAATTGGCGGTTTTATTATCGGCTAATGCCAGAACATCAGCTAAATACCAGGTCGCCTTCACTCGATATGTAAGTGAGTATATAGCGCTGTGGGTGCCCGAGTATATCGAAAAAATAAATATAAATGCACAAACCGCCACGCTGAAAACCGTAGCGGGAAGGTTGTCTTCTTGGCTTAATGAATTAAACACGAGAGTATCAATATGAGTAATGAACCGGGAGTTCTGAACAGACGTTCATTTTTGAAAGGGTTAGTTGCCCTTGGAACCGTGGCTGCCCTGCCTGGGGGGTTGCTGACTTCACGCTGCGCATTGGCGCAACCGCCAATTCCGTTTAACCCTAAAACTTACAAAATTTCTCGCAACGCCTGTCCGCGTAACTGCTATGACACCTGTAGCCTGAAAACCTGGGTGAAGGATGACGTCATTACCTTTGTGGAAGGCGCGCCTGAGTCAACGTTTACGCATGGAACACCCTGTGTAAAAGGTCTGACTTATCCTCGCCGGGTGTATAGCCCGGATCGCATTAAATATCCGATGGTTCAGGATGTTCGCGGCAGCGGTAACTGGCGTCGTATCTCCTGGGACGAAGCAATGCAGCGCATTGCGACCAAGATGCTGGAGATTAAAAAGAAAGACGGCTCAATGCTGGGGCTGGCGCTGTCAAAATACTCAGGCAACCTTGGGGTGATGGGTTATGCCGTTGAAGGGATGATGTCTTCGCTGGGTTACACCACCCGTTTTGCCGGGACACCTTGCTGGCCAGCCGGTATCGACGCCCAGAACTATGATATGGGGGATATGTGGTGTAACGACCCGGAAGATTTTGTAAAAGCAAAATATATCATCATCTGGGGCGCGAATCCGGCCTGGTGCTCTATGCACACTATGAAATACATCTATCAGGCGCGGGAGAAAGGCGCAAAAGTTGTCGTTATCGATCCGCTGTTAACGCAGACCGCCGCGAAAGCCGATCTTTATTTACGTGTTCGCCCAGGCTCAGATGGCGCTCTGGCGCTGGGCATGGCGCGTCACCTGGTGGATAAAGGTTTAGTTGATCAGGATTTCGTCAATAACTATTCCCACGGATACCCGGAATTCGAAGCTTATCTGCGCAGCAGTGTGACCGTCGAGTGGGCCGCTGAAATTTGCGGTCTGTCGGCGGATGCCATTCGCCAGTTAGCGGAAGAGTTTACGGCGGTTAATCCTGCCACCGTGTGGATTGGCTACGGCATGCAGCGCCATGTTAACGGCGGCGCTAACGTACGGGCGATCGATGCCTTTGTGGCAATGACCGGCAATATTGGTATTGAGGGCGGCGGTGCCCGCTACGGTCATCTGCAGACATGGGGTTATAACTACCATGGAATGATGCAGAAGCCTCCTGCAGGTTCTGTCGGAATAAAAGGCGCAGGTGGTCCGGTGGGTGAGTTTGTCAGCGATAGCGGTGAGAAGAGCGAATACTCCGATCGTGCGCTGAATATCAACCAGACGGCGCAAGGAATTCTGGACGCCAGTGAACCACCGGTACGGATGCTGTGGGTGGCCTCTAAAAACCCGTTTGCTCAGGATTTCGACCGCAACAAGATGATCAAAGCGTTTGATAAACTGGAAATGGTGGTTTGTGTCGACCAGTTCTTCAACGAAACCGTCCAACATGCGGATATCGTGCTGCCTGTCACTACCACCTTTGAACAATGGGATGTCTCTTCGTCTTATTGGCACTACTGGTTATCCGTCAACGAGCCGGCTATCAAACCGCTGTATGAGTGCAAGAGCGATCCGGAAATCGCGGCGCTGCTGTCCAAAACCATCAATAAACTGGAACCCGGTTCATGTACCTTCCCGCAGGCGTTTGATGCTAAACGCTGGTTGGATCAGGAATTTAATGAGGGGATGGGGAAACAGTTTGGCATTGCGGGCTGGGATGACCTGCTGGAAGGACCACGCAAAGCAAAAATGGTCAGCACCGCGGCCTGGTACGATCGCAAGTTCAAAACGCCGTCAGGCAAGTACGAGTTCAAATCAGAACGTTGTGCGGAAAATGGTCACACGGCTTTGCCGGAATATAAAGCGGGTGCACAGGGTGCGCTGCCGTTCCACCTGTTTACACCTCATCTTCAGTACGGTCTGCACTCGCAGTTTGTCAATCTGGACTGGATGCAGGTTTTCTGGCCAGAACCCTTTGTTTATATCCACCCGCTTGCTGCACAGAAAAAGGGCATCACTGAGGGCGCTCACGTCAAAGTCTTCAACGAGGTGGGCCATGTTGAGTTGCGAGCCAAAATTACCACTAATGTGCCGGAAGATTTTCTTGTGATGTACGAATCCTGGTTCAACAAGCTTAGTTACAACGTACAGAATGTGGTCAAAGATACGCCCGCCGATATGGGAAAAATGGCGACAGGCGCGCCCGGTGCGGCCATACACAGTCAATTTGTAGATATTACTCTGTCAGGAAATGAAGGAGCTGCGGCATGAGACGCGCGTTTTTAGTCAATAGCGATAAGTGCATCGGCTGCCGTGGCTGTGCGATGGCGTGTAAGAGTTTTAATCAGCTGGAGCCTGAACGTTTCTGGCGCTATGTCTACCCGCTGGATAAAGAAATTTACCCGCATGAGGAGCGAGCGTTCTACTCGCTGGCCTGTAACCATTGCGAAAATCCGGCCTGCCTGGCGGCTTGTCCGGTAGAGGCGTACACCAAACGCGAGGATGGTGTTGTGGTGCATAATCCGGAACGTTGTATCGGATGCAAAAACTGTATCCGCAATTGCCCATACGGTGCGCCGCGCTTTAATGAAGAGATGAAAAAAGCGGAAAAATGCAGCATGTGCTACGAGCGTCTCGATGTCGGTATGCAGCCGGCGTGCGTGAGTGCCTGCCCGGTAGGCGCCCTGACGCTTATCGATCTGGATGCCGATCCGATCCCCAACAATGCCGTACAGTATCCGCCGGGATTCCCACGTATGCCGCAGCTTAACCCTGGCACGCGTTTTATCCTCGCGCGTCAACCGAAGCAACCGGAGGGCAAGTAATGGAAAAGTATGAATTCCCTCTGGTTATTTTTACCGTATTGAGCCAGATGTCGGTTGGTATAACGCTCATTCTGACGCTGCGCACGCTGCAAGGGAAACTGGAAAGCAAGCGCCTGTACTGGCTGGTAAGCGGGCTGGTTCTGGCGGCTGCTTCCGTGGCGGCGGTATTGCACCTGGCGCATCCGGATCGCGCCTACAATGCCCTGATTAACCTCCAGCATGCCTGGCTGAGCCGTGAGATTCTCGGCGCAACTTTATACGGCGCGGCGGTGGGCGTGACGTTTTTGGCAAAAGGGCACAAAGCGCCGGCCGTTCTGGCCTCTGTTCTCGGGATCGCGCTGGTGGCGGTACAGGGGATGACCTATGCCGCCCCGGCGATGGTGGCGATCGCCAACGGTCTGACGATGCTGCTGTTCTTCATCACGGTGTGGGTTATGGGTTGTGCGGCGATTCCGCTGCTTAACCTCACGCCTGCCGTTGCCGCATTGCGTCAGGGGATTGTCGTTTGTATGGCGGTCATGATTGCCGCGCCCATTATCTGGCTAAGTGGTGGCACCATCATGCAGATGACGGCACATGCCTGGCTGACGTCGCCGCTTTATCTGGCAAGTCTGGTGTGTCTGGCGGTGGCCTTTGTCCTCAGCCGCCAGGGCGAGCGTCGTGCAAAAGCGCTCTTTGTCCTGCTGTTTGTTGGCGTATTCCTGGGTCGTCTGACGTTCTTTGGCGATACGGTTAGTACTATCGTGAATATCGGTCATTTGTACTGATCGTCAGGCAATAAAAACCCCTGTCAGGCATTAACCTGGCAGGGGTTTTCTTTAGCAAATTAGAGGCTATTAACGTACAACCAGCACTGGCAGAGTAGCGTGGCGAACAACGCTGGAAGCGTTTGAGCCGAGCAGATGAGTGCTGATTGATGGGTTGCGCGATCCAATGACGACCACATCCGCATTCAACTCTTCACCCAACTCGTTGACGACGTCACGTACGCTGCCAAAGCGGACGTGTTGTTTAATACGGGAAGGATCAATGCTGAAGTGACCGACCATCGTTTGCAGACGGGTTTCCGCTTCGTGTTGTAGATGCTCTTCAAAACGACGGACATCGGCTGCAAAGCGGTGCAGGCTTAAGCTTGCTGAGCCTGGCAGCACATGCAGCAGATGAATAACCCCGTTTTCCTGTGCCAGAAATTCTGCATGGCGAATAGCCTTGTCGCTCAGTTCCATTTCGAATACATCAACAGGCATTATGATTGTGTTGTACATAAACATTCTCCTTGTCATTACATGAACACATATCAGCATAGTATTAAAAATGATTCTGTCAGTCACGACACAGATTTATGTTTTCGAACAGGAGATAAGGTGAGGGTCAGGAGTTGGGGGCTAACCGGAAAGAGGATGCGGATGCATCCCCTGTAAGATAAAGCGAGTGGCTTTGATAAGACAGAGTTAGCGCAGGTAGTCGCCCGCAGCTTCAGGTTGGTACTCAAGCTCAATGACTTCGAGGTGTGTTGAGGTCCCGCCTGGTAGTTCCCAGTGAATGGTGTCGCCAACGCGCAGGCCCAGAAGTGCAGCGCCAACAGGTGCCATTACCGAAAGCTGTGTGCTGCTGTCAGTCATATTGGCCGGATACACCAGGGTACGCACACGGACTTCGCCATCACTCAGATTGCGGAATTTCACGCGGCTGTTCATGGTCACGACATCGTGCGGCATGGTTTCTGGTGAACACATTTGGGCACGATCCAGCTCGGCGTTCAGGGCGTCGGCAATCGGTAAACCAGCAAACGCAGGTTGCTCCAACAGGCGGTCAATGCGTTCCGCATCGAGGTCGTTAATGATGATAGTTGGTCTGGACATTTGTTACTCCATGTCGTCGATACTGCGGGTGCGCAGGTAAATAATCCCAAAAGAAAACCCTCACCGTCAGGCGGCAAGGGTTTAGCTTTTATGATGATACTGAGACTTACCCCTGGTTTGAAGTGATTTAGTTCACATTCAGGCAAATCATCAATATTGTTGCGTATGGTGTGATTTTAGCCGAAAAACGCGATCGTTCTCCAATTTGCATTATGCTTTTTAAGCGCTCGCTGCGGGCGCGTCAAACAACTCAGTGTTCCGCGACAGGAGATCTCATGAGCCAGTACGACAAACTTACCTTGAAAGACGGCAGCTATTTGCATTTTAAAGATTGGGGAAGTGGGCAGCCTATCGTCTTTAGCCATGGCTGGCCGCTGACGGCAGATGCGTTTGAGGATCAGATGCTGTTCCTCGGGTCGAAAGGATTTCGGGTGATCGCCCATGACAGGCGTGGGCATGGGCGTTCAGCCCAGCCCTGGGATGGTCACAATATGGATCAGTATGCTGACGATCTGGCTGAACTTACCGCGCATCTCAATCTTAAAGATGCCGTACATGTCGGACACTCTACCGGGGGCGGGGAAGTGGCGAGGTACATTGGTCGCCATGGAACGCAGCGGGTAGCCAAAGCGGTGTTAATCGGCGCGGTGACGCCCATAATGATCAAGACCGACTTTAACCCAAATGGTGTGCCAAAAGAGGTGTTTGATGGCATCCGTGAGGGAGTGATAAACGATCGCGCTGCTTTCTTCTATGAACTGACCGCTGCATTTTATGGCTACAACCGCCCGGGCGTAAATGCGTCGAAAGCCGTTCGTGAAAGCTTTGTTGAACAGGGTTTACAAGGTTCTATCAAAGCGTTGTACGACTGTATTCACGCGTTTTCAGAAACTGACCTGCGTGAGGATCTCAAAAAGATGACTATCCCGACGCTGGTGATCCATGGTGATGACGATCAGATTGTCCCGTTTGAAACCTGCGGAAAGGTTGCGGCGGAAATACTGCCGGACGTGCAGTTGAAGGTGTATGTTGGCGGTTCGCATGGCATTTGCACTACCCATAAACAACAGATCAACGGCGATCTGCTCAACTTTATTCAATCGTAATCTTTAGCGGATTGTTCTACGCTGATCTTCTTTTTCCAGGGAGATGAGCGAAGCATAATTTGTGCTGCGCTGATGTTAACTTCAACAGAGAACGCTATGTATTTCTATCAACCATCACAAGGACACGGCTTACCGCATGACCCGCTGAATGCCATCATTGGACCGCGCCCTATTGGCTGGATTGCCTCCCGCGACAGCGACGGTCGGCATAACCTTGCACCGTACAGTTTCTTTAACTGCTTTAATTATCACCCGCCGATTATCGGTTTCGCCAGCAGCGGCTGGAAAGATAGCGTGCAGAATATTATCGACACCGGTGAGTTTGTCTGGAATCTGACGACTCTTGAGCTGGCCAGCGCGATGAACGAAACGTCAGCCAGCTTGCCTCACGGCGAGGATGAGTTTTTTGCCGCCGGGCTTAGCAAAGCAGATAGTCGGATAGTCAGCGTGCCGCGCGTGGCGCAAAGCCCGGTCAATTTTGAGTGTCGCTTATCGCAAAGTCTGCAACTGACCACCGCTGATGGTTCGCCTGTTGAAACCTGGCTGGTGCTGGGAGAAGTGGTGGGTATTCATATTGATGAAACGCTACTGGAAGGCGGCATCTACCAGACGGCGAAAGCAAAACCGGTACTGCGTGCGGGCGGGCCAACGGCGTATTATTCGATCAGTGAAACACACCGCTTTGATTTAGTTCGCCCGGATGCCCGTTCAAAACGCTAACCATATGGACCGACGCCAGCTTGCCGCGCCGGTCGTTATTTTCAGTATCCCACTTTGTCGATAATAAACTGTTTACCGCAGTTACCCGGATGCGGTTGCGGTAAGAATGACTGTGCGGATAACGTCTGGTTAATGGTGTCGGCTTTCAGGGACAACTGGATTTCTGTTAGATAGGCCGGATTGCCGTGGCAGCTTAGCTTCACGGCTTTGACGTTCTCTCTGCCCCAGCTTTTAGCGACGGCGGCGTCAAATGCGCTGCGGCTGACGGTTTTGCCGTAGTTTTCCGCGAGGAATTTGCCAGCCTCGCTGTTCTTAACCTCATTATTCATCCGTACCATCGTGCCGAAGTATGCGTCGGGATCAAAACCGAAACAGGCGCCATGCTTGGCATATTCGTAACGTTCCAGACAAGATCTCCCGCCGGCACCGGGCATTACGGCACTGAGTTTTGCAGCGCTTTCCAGTGACAGGCCCGTGTCGGGAGCCGCGCATTTACGGCTGGCGCGCGCTTCAGGCAGGTTGGGAATAGGGCGAGTCGCGCAGCCAAAGCGCATCCAGCGGCGGTTGTCTACTCCACGGGCGGCGATGGATTTTGGCAGGCTGGGCCATAAACCGTGAACGGTCAGGAAATCTGCTTTGTCCGCGCTCTCTTTTTGCAGACGACATTCGTCGGGCTCTTGACGATTTCTCTCGTGTTGGCTCTGACAAAATCCGGTTTGCCAGGAGAGGGCCAGCACGTAGCTGTCAAAATCAGCGTACTGTTTTGCCTGAAGTTCATCGGCCTGAGCCGCAGAAACTGGGAGCAGAAGTGCTGCCAGCAGCGAAGAATAACGCCATGTTGATGTCATGATGATTTCGGATACTTATATAAATTCTGAATATCATCTATTTAATCATAAAAAATGCCAGTCAGGTTTAGCTGACTGGCATCATTTTCATCAGGCGGGAACCCGAATGATTAGCTCCACATTGCCAGAATCGGCCAGCCGACCAGCAGAAGCATAGAGATGTAGATAACGCCGAAGATAGCACCCAGACGCCAGTAGTCTTTGGACTTCACATAACCGCAGCCGTAAATAATAACGCCAGGGCCAGTTGCATACGGAGTCAGACAGCCCATGATACCGATGGACAGTACCAGCAGGATACACAGGTGTTCCATCGGAACGCCCGGGATGCCTTTGCCGACGGCCAGAATAACCGGCAGCATGGTGGCGGTGTGTGCGGAAAGGCTGGCAAACAGGTAGTGAGCAAAATAGAACACCAGCACCAGAACGATCACGGTCGCGTTAGGCGAGAAGCCTTCCAGGTGCGAGCTCATCGTGTTGGCGAACCAGTCGATGAAGCCTGAACGGGTTAAACCATTCGCCATAACGACCAGCGTGGCGAGGTTAACCAGGGTGTTCCATGCGCTGTTATAACGGGTGATGTCTTTCCACGGGACAACGTGCAGCGCCAGCATCAGCGAGACTGCCAGCAGACCCACAGCGGTCGCATCAATCAGTTTACCGCCAAAGACCCACAGACCCAGGCTGAGCAGAACCAGACCGATCAGGGTCAGCTCTTTACGCGTCAGTTTACCCATGGTTTTCAGTTCATCACCAGCCCACGCGGCAACTTCAGCACTGTGAGTAACTTCTGGCTTGTAAAGAACATAGGACAGCCACGGAGCAACGATCAGCAAAATAATACCAACCGGCAGGAAGCTGAGGAACCATTGCAACCAGCTGATTTGAATACCGGCAATTTTATTGACGAATTCCAGACCCAGCACGTTAGGTGCAGCACCGGTAACGAACATAGAGGAGCTCAGGCTGGTACTGATTACCATCATCCACATCAGATATCCGCCGATACGGCGCGCGGACGGATCGTTCGGGAATGATTTAAACAGCGGCGGCAGGTTTTTGATAACCGGGAATACGGTACCACCGGTACGCGCGGTGTTGGACGGTGTAAACGGCGCCAGCAGAATGTCGATGATGACAATCGCGTAGCCCAGCGTCAGGGTGCGCTTACCCATGAATTTTACCAGGAACAGCGCGATACGACGACCCAGACCGGTGACTTCATAGCCCAGCGCGAAGATAAACGCGCCAAACACCAACCACACGGTAGTGCTGGAGAAGCCTGCCAGACCCCATTTCAGCGCTTGCTTACCCGCTTTAAACGCCGGGTCGGCCAGCTCTGAAGCATCAAACAGCAGATAGTTGCTGCCGATGACGCAGATCGTTACGGCGATAAAGCTTATCGCTGTTGCCGGGATTGGCTCCAGGATCATCCCAACAATCATTGCCACGAAAACGGCAAAATAGTGCCAGGCCTGCGGGGGCATTCCATCAGGGACAGGGATAAGAAACATGACGCCCATTACGACCAATGGGGCCAGTAATTTCCATATTTTATCTTTTGCTAAAGACATGTGTGTGATTCTCCGGAAAGGATCTTTAATTGTGATAATGATGAACTTGTGAAATCTGAGCTAAGAACCAGGTGACGATCAGCAGATCGGCGCAGCCTCCTGGGCTGAGGTTGCGTTCAATGCACTGTTGGTCGAACTGGCGCAGGTATTCGAGATCGGCAGGGGTGCGAATCCCCCCTTGCTGCAATAGAGTTGTGGCCTGCTGCTGTAGCCAGCGCAGACCTTCTGCGCCGCCACGTGAAGCCACGTTGGTGTCGCCATTGATAGACATCAGCAGCAATAACGTGTCGAGTAGCGCCAGTTCAGGATCGCGGCCCTGAGTCAGCAGTGCGCGGTAGTGCGGCAGGGCATGCTTGATGACTAGCGGGTATCCTGCTTCGGCTTCGCCCCGTGCGCCGGTTAATCCCAGTTGCTGATAAAGACGTTGGCCAGCCGTGAGTTGTTGATTGTTCTGGCGCAGTTCGCGCTCGGTCAGGCCACGGCAAAATGTTGCTGCCGTAGAGCAAAGGGTTTCAGCGGTAACAGTCAGTTGGAGCTGGTGCAGGCGGCCAATGGCGGCACACAGCAGCCCCAGTGAAAAGATGCTCCCTTTATGGGTGTTTACCCCCTCGGTGGCGCGAAACATATCGGCTTCGCAGGCCATGCCCAGTGGGCGCAGTCCTTTCAACACATCCTCGGGCGACAGCTGTGCGCTAAACGCCCCATATTCAATAAAACGCGGCAGCCAGGCCTGAATTGCCTCAGCGCTGCGATGAAAATCTTCCAGCGCCATATCTTTATGTGCGCCGTTGTTAATACGATCCACCAGACCCGGTTTGGGCGACAGGTTGACTTCAGTCAACATGGCCCGCCACGCAAGCGTTGCGTAAGCGTCAGGCAGATCCAGAGGAAGGACTGCGTTATTGGTTGATGTTGCGGGAATCGGCATCATGCAGCAGAGCCTCCATCTGAGAGAGTAAGTCGGAAAGCGCGTGGGTTTTACCCCGCGCGCATTCGGCAGCGCTTTGCCCGCACAGCAGACAGCGGCGGGCAGGGAGTGCGAAATGACGCCGGGACAGAATTTCCCCTTCAGGGGTCAGGACATCGATGTCCCATAACCGTCCCAGCGGATGTGAATGCTCAAGTTCAATTGTGGCGAGCTTGAGATCGTGGGCCGGGGCCTCAATAGACAAAAGACCTTCCGGACCGCTGGCAGAAACCAGCGCCGTTTGCTCCCTGATAATCCAGGTGGATTTTTCCGCCAGCGCGAGCAGGGCGGTTACGCCGTGATTAAAGATGCGACGGGTTAATGCGCTGTCTTTAATCGGACCCGGTACGACCACGGTAAATGAGACCAGTGGCGCGTGATGACGCGTCAACCAGGCATGTTGCCTTGCTTGTCTCTCATCCCGGCTGGCGAGCAGCTCGGGAATCGAAACCGCGTGTTGGGTGGCGTGTTCAGGGAGCAGGCGCATGGCTTATTCCTTCACCTGATGCACAACGTCAATCACCGAGCCATCGCGGTAACGCACAACGGCAATCACGCGGTCGGTGAATTCGATAGCGCGTGGCTGACCGGTGAGCTGCTGTGCACGTTCGCGCAGCCATTCAATGGACACCACTTTCATACCGGCTTCTTTCAGACGTTCAGCCAGTTCCGGACGCGCAGGGTTAACGGCGATACCGTGGTCAGTGACCAGGATGTCTACGCTGGAGCCCGGGGTTACGCAGGTCAGGACGTTATCAACCAGCGTCGGGATGCGTCCGCGAACCAGCGGAGCGACAATGATGGAAAGCGCAGCGGCAACCGCAGTATCGCAGTGACCGCCGGATGCGCCGCGCAGTACGCCGTCAGAACCGGTCAGTACGTTAACGTTGAAGCTGGTATCAACTTCCAGCGCACTCAGCACCACGACGTCCAGACGATCGACGGAGGCGCCTTTTGAACCCCAGTTGGCATACTGGTTGGCACTGATCTCAATGTGGTTTGGATTGCGGGCCAGCGACTCAGCCGCGTTACGGTCAAAGCTCTGTACGTCCAGCAGTTTGCGAATCAGGCCTTTTTCGTGCAGGTCAACGATGGTAGCGGTGATGCCGCCCAGCGCGAAGTCAGCACGGATATCGCGGCTGCGCATCTTGTCTTCCAGGAAACGAGTAACGGCCAGAGAAGCGCCGCCGGTTCCTGTCTGCAGTGAGAAGCCTTCATTGAAGTAACCGGAGTTAGCAATGACGTCTGCCGCGCTACGGGCGATTAACAGTTCACGCGGGTTGGTGGTCATGCGTGTCGCATCAGCACCGATTTTGTCCGCATCGCCGACCTGATCGATCTGTACAATCAGATCCACTTGATCCTGCGTAATGCTGGCCGGGTTATGCGGATAGGTCAGCAGCTGTTCAGTCAGCAGGACAACCTGTTTTGCATTTTCGGCATCGACGCGGGCATAGCCCAGTGAACCACAGCATGCTTTACCTGTATAGCCGTTAGCATTACCAAACTGGTCACAGGACGGTACGCCGAGGAACGCCACATCAATGCTGAGTTCGCCACTTTGCACCAGGTGTACACGGCCGCCATGGGAGTGGACCTGCACAGGCTCGGCCAGCAGGCCACGGGAGATCTCTTCCGCCAGCGGGCCACGCAGCCCGGAGGTGTAAATACGGCTGACCACGCCCTGACGGATGTGCTCAACCAGCGGAGCATGGCAGTCGCTCAGGGAGCTGGAGGCCAGCGTCAGATTTTTAAAGCCCATTCTGGCGATGGCGTCCATCACCAGGTTAATCGTCAGATCGCCACCGCGAAAAGCGTGGTGGAAAGAGATGGTCATGCCATCCTGTAAACCTGAACGACGAATGGCGTCTTCCAGGTTAGCGCACAGCTTCTTGTCGCGCGGTTTTTGCGCCTGTAATTCTACTTTTGCGGTGCTCTGATAAGCGGAAAGCTCACTTTCTGCATGACGGCTCCAGGTCGCCACGCGATCCTGGCGTTGAGACTGTTCGATTTTCTGCGTCATTTTTTTGCCTTATTCTTCGCGAATGCCGGAAAGTTCTGCACGGGAGATAACCAGAAGGGCGCGCTCGATAACCGGGCTGTCGACCATTTTGCCGTTCAGGGAAACTACGCCACGACCTTCGCGAGCGGCGGCTTCAGCGGCTTCCACGACCAGGCGCGCGTGAGCCAGCTCTTTGCGTGTCGGCGCGTACAGGTTGTGCAGGAGCTCGATCTGGCGCGGGTTGATGAGCGACTTACCGTCAAAACCCAGTTGCTTGATGTGTGCGGCTTCATGCAGGAAACCCGCTTCGTTGTTGGCATCGGAATAAACGGTGTCGAACGCCTGAATGCCGGCAGAGCGTGCCGCCTGCAAAATAGAGCAGCGGGCAAACAGCAGTTCAGTCCCTTCCGCAGAGCGCTCAGTGCGCAGGTTACGCACATAATCTTCCGCACCCAGTGCAATACCGATCAGGCGCTCGGAAGCGTGGGCAATTTCTACCGCGCGGGTAATGCCTAACGGCGATTCGATGGCAGCTAACAGACCGGTACTGCCGGGCTCACGGCCACAGGCTTTCTCGATACGCAGGATTTCGCTTTCGATGTCGATGACGTCCTGCGCGGTATCGGTCTTCGGTAAACGCACGATGTCAGCGCCGCCGCGTACCACGGCTTCGAGATCGTTAATGCCCCATTCGGAGTCGAGGGCGTTTACGCGCACGATAGTTTCAACGTCGTGATACAGCGGATGCTGCAGCGCGTGGTACACCATACGGCGAGCAGTATCTTTCTCGCGCAGCGCGACGGAGTCTTCCAGGTCGAACATCAGCGCATCTGCCGGATAGATGAACGAGTTGCTGACCATGGCGGCATTGGCGCCCGGTACGAACAGCATGCTGCGGCGGGTACGGGTTTTACGTTGCTGCAAAGATTCACTAATCACTGGCAATCCTCCCATGGCAGTGCAGGAATACCGCCAGCGCGGGCCAGTAGTGCTTCCAGTCGCGCACGTAAAATGCAGTCCAGTGCGCCTTTATCATCAACATTTAATTGCACGCCGCGTACGTTGTAGCGGGACAGAACGTCCAGAATGGTGGCCCGGATGGCATCACCGAACTGCTTTTCGACGCTACTGTTAACCTGCAGGTCAATATCCTGCGAATCAAGTGGGGCGATGCGAATCATCACATCACCGGACTCGAGTGTGCCTGCGACGGCTGCCTGGTTTATTTTCATTTTTCACCTGTTGCTAATGCGGGGGTATTTTGGCGGACTGCCGCACCCGATGAGGCCCGCTCAACCATGCTTTGCAGATAGTGCAGCGTGGCGTCAGGGACCAGGGATGCGATAGCCGTGAGATCTTTTTTAACCAGCAGCTTGCGCACCCAGGAGGCAGAAATCGGCATCTCCTGGAAGCACAGCCGCTCAATTTCCACCAGTTCAATCGGTGGGGCGGGAAGCGTTGGGGTCTCCAGCCAGTAGCGCATATCGTTGTTGTACTGGGAGGTGACGGTGCAATACGGCTCGGTACCGACGAAGCGGTGCGTGACGCCGAGAGCCGGTGCCAGATACTGGCGGAAGATTTTCAGGTCTATTTCGGTATAGCAGTGGTTAATAACGCTCTGCTCTTTGATGAAGTAGCACGGGAATGTGGCGCGGGAAATGATGTATTCCGAACCGCGATGAACGGTTAAACGTGGAATGTCTTTTGTCCCTTTAAGCACCAGATCCAGTCGGTCTTCATACGGAAAACGCGAGGTATCTTCTTTCACCAAAAACAGATGCAGCCAGTCACATTGCGCGGCCGCTTGTTGGATCAGAAAACGATGTCCGTTGGTGAAGGGGTTGGCGTTCATGACGATACAGCCAATTTTTTTCCCTTCATGGCGCTGTTTCGCCAGTGATTCAGCGTAGCGTTTCAGACGTGTGGTGCTGTTTTCCATCAGCACCATAATGCCGGGAACGCTGGTCAGCGTAGAAAAACCGCACTGCTTAAACAGCGACTCGTACTCGGTTTTGGTATAGATGAAGAGGTGCGTACAGTGGCGCTCATAGGCGAGGTTGATTAACTCGGTCGCCAGCGTCAACGCTAAGCCTTCACCCCTTACGGATTCGCAGATGGCGACGCACTTTATGATATTGCCGGCAATGCCGCCGCAGGCAATCAGGCGGTCATCGCGGGTGACGGTGATAAATACTTCGACAGTTGTATCAACGCTCAAATCATTCTCTTTCAGAAATTGCGCGATAGCCGCCATCTTTTTATTTTCTGAGCGTTTAACTTGCGTGAATATATTATTACCGAACATAGTGAATAGAGCCCCGATGCTATATTTGTTACTGGGTTTCTGTTTTTGTTGCTCTGTTTAGCAACCTGATAACTTTTTGTTTGCAATTGAAGGGAATGTTTTTTTATTACGGAGTATTTCTTTTTTTCCCTGCTGCATACATCGTAAGGAGTATTTTGGAGGTGATTTTTGATTTATTTCACAATAAGTTAGAAGGTTTTAATGTGTTTTATGGTTTTAAGTTTTTTAATTAATTTAACTCCGAAATAGCGTGTGGTTTTAATTTGTTTAATTGATTTAAGGTGGGGAATCTGCAACGATCCTGTTTTATACCGCGACTTGCAAATAAAACATTTTTATTACAACTACAATGAGAAATAAGTTTCGGGTATCGTCGCTGAGGAAGAAATATGGCAGAGCAGAAAAATAAAACACGGTTTCCTTTTTTTCGCAGTCTGGCGTTTCCATTGCGTATCTTTCTGCTTATTTTGGTCGTTTCTGTTTTTATTATCGCCGCGTTAGCACAATACTTTACCGCCAGTTTTGAAGATTATCTGGCAACGCATGTCCGCGATATGGCGATGAACCAGGCCAAAATCATCGCCTCTAACGACAGTATCATCGCGGCGGTGAAGCATCGTGATTACAAGCGTCTGGCGACCATTGCCGACAAACTGCAGAGCGGGACTGACTTCGACTATGTGGTTATCGGGGATACCAACTCTGTCCGCCTTTACCACCCAAATCCGGAAAAAATTGGCTACCCGATGCAGTTCACCAAACCCGGCGCGCTGGAAAGAGGGGAGAGTTACTTTATTACCGGCAAAGGGTCGATTGGGATGGCGATGCGCGCCAAAACGCCCATCTTTGATGACGATGGCAAAATCATTGGCGTGGTCTCAATTGGCTATCTGATCAGTAAAATCGATAGCTGGCGATCGGACTTTTTACTCCCAATGGCAGGGGTGTTTATCCTGCTGTTGCTGGTACTTATGCTGCTCTCCTGGTTATTTGCCGCCCATATTCGCCGGCAGATGTTGGGGATGGAGCCTAAGCAAATCGCGCGGGTAGTGCGTCAGCAGGAAGCGCTATTCAGCTCGGTATATGAAGGTTTGATCGCCGTGGACCCTGATGGGTATATCACCGCAATAAACCGCAGCGCGAGGAAAATGCTGGGGCTGTCTTCGCCTGGACGAAAGTGGCTTGGAAAACCGGTTAGTGAGGTGGTTCAGCCGACTGACTTTTTCACCCAGCAGATTGCGGAAAAACGACAGGACGCGATGGTGAACTTTAATGGCCTGAGCGTTATCGCTAACCGTGAGGCGATTCGCTCCGGCGATGAACTGCTTGGGGCAATCATCAGTTTTCGTAGTAAAGATGAAATTGCTACTCTTAATGCGCAATTAACGCAGATCAAACAGTATGTAGAGAGCCTGAGAACGCTGCGTCATGAACACCTTAACTGGATGTCGACCATTAATGGCCTGCTGCAAATGAAAGAGTATGACCGGGTGCTGGCAATGGTGCAGGGGGAGTCGCAGGCGCAACAGCAACTGATTGACAGTCTGCGCGGCGCGTTTGCCGATCGTCAGGTAGCCGGTCTGTTGTTTGGCAAGGTGCAGCGTGCGCGTGAACTGGGCCTCACTATGACTATCGTTCCTGGCAGTCAACTGCATCAACTCCCTGAGGGGCTGGATAGCACAGAGTTTGCAGCAATTGTTGGCAATCTGCTTGATAATGCATTTGAAGCGAGCTTGCGCACCCAGCAAGGCAACAAGATCGTCGAACTCTATTTGAGTGATGAAGGGGATGACGTGATCATCGAAGTTGCCGATCAGGGATGCGGTGTACCGGAAGCATTGCGTGAAAAAATATTTGAACAGGGTGTGAGCACCCGTACCGATGAACCAGGTGAACATGGCATCGGTTTGTATCTGATTGCAAGTTATGTGAGGCGCTGTAACGGGGTGATTACACTCGAAGATAACTCCCCCTGCGGCACCTTATTTTCTTTATTTCTTCCGAAAGTGAAAAAAAATAATGACGGAACCATTAACGCTATTGATCGTTGAGGATGAAACGCTACTGGCGGAAATGCATGCTGAATATATCCGCCATATACCCGGCTTCAGCCAGATTTGGCTGGCGGGTAATCTTGCGCAAGCGAGGATGATGATTGAGCGTTTTAAGCCCGGTTTGATTCTGCTCGATAACTACTTGCCGGACGGCAAGGGAATTACGTTGTTGCATGAGCTAACCCAGACGCGTTATCCGGGCGGCGTGGTGTTTACCACGGCGGCCAGCGACATGGAAACGGTCTCCGAGGCCGTGCGCAGCGGCGCGTTTGATTATCTGGTTAAACCCATTGCCTACGAGCGCCTGGGACAGACGCTGACGCGTTATCAACAGCGCAGACGCATGTTGGCCGGTAATGACAGCGCCAGTCAAAAGCAGATTGATGAAATGTTTAATGCTTATGCGCGCGGCGAACCGAAAGGCGATTTGCCGACCGGAATTGATGCGTTAACGCTGAATGCGGTGTTGAAATTATTTGCCGATCCGACGGTACATCATACTGCGGAAACGATCGCTCAGGCGCTCACTATCAGCCGTACCACCTCCAGGCGCTACCTGGAGTACTGTGCCAGCCGTCATTTGATTATTGCGGAGATTATTCACGGTAAGGTGGGGAGGCCGCAGCGTATTTATCACGGCGGCTAATTCACGTCATCCTTGAAGCTGCCTCTTTGTGGGCTGCGTGAAGAAACCCCAGTCACATAATTATCTATGGTACTGGGGATGTCTTCACTTGCCGCTTTGAGGCAGCTTAAATGATTTTGCGTATCAAGGTCAGATGCTGACAGTTATCGTTAACCGCCAATCAGGGCGGACGTCGCCGGCACCATCACTTCAGTTGCGATAATCACAACCAGCAGTCCAACCAGAACCGGAACCGAGGTACGTTTCACTACTTCGAACGGAGAGATCTTTGCCATCCCTGCGACAGCAACAACCACACCGGAGACCGGAGAGATTGTGCGTCCAAGGTTTGATGCCTGCAGCATCGGGATAGCAAGGTAAGCCGGGTTAATGCCAGAAGAGTGCGCCAGTTTCGGGATCATCTCAACGAAAGCATAGAAAGGTGCGTTACCGGACCCCGTGGTCATTGCCGCCAGCATAGTCAGGATCACCAGTACCAGCATCAGAATAATGCTCGCGGAGCCAAACGAGGTGGCGATAGAAATCAGACTCTGAATAAAGCCGATTGTGCTCAGACCCTGGGCAAAAACGCCCGCCGCGACTAACAGCATCACCACGTTAGCAAAGGCATCCGCCATACCACGGTAGGCGACTTCCAGACCCGAGAAAACCTTCTGGGTGTTGAATCCTCGTACGAACTCCAGTACAGCAGCGATGAGCATGCACAGCACCAGAATCGTAATGATATGCAGCTGTGGGCCCCATTTTCCATCGAAAATCAGGACGCCAACGATCGGGGTAAATGGCAAGATGGCGTAAAACGACGGGGCGGTAGTGGTAATTTCAGCCACATCTAACATTTCATGAGAAATGTTCTCTTTTTTATCCAGATAACGCTGCCAGAAAAAGTGGGCAATCGCCATAGCAATGATGGCGGCAATGGAAATTGGTAGCGTGGTTTTAAACGCGAAATCGATCAGCGGCATTTCCGCGGCTTTTGCAGCCAGCACTACATCACCGGATGTTGGCGAAAGAATAATAGCGGCTGGGGAGGCGCAAATGGCCGCTGCGGCGCCACGGCTAATCCCAACGTTGACCATGACCGGGAACAATGTCGCCATCAGCAATACGCCCAGACCGGTTGCTGAAGAGACCGCCAGGGACATCAGGCAGGCGACAAAATAGGCGGCAATCATAAGCAGATAAGGTGAATTGATATACTGCAGCGGCTTAGAGGCCAGCTTAACCACCATATCATTCGCGCCAATATGCGTCATGTAGGCGGCAAAACCACACAGCATCATAATCATCATGCCGAGATCGCCGCCACGGCTCATCAGCAAAATTTTAATATATTCAACAATGTCTGTTGCCGTATAGCCCGTCGTTGCCGCGCTAGACGGCAAAACTTTATGGCCCATCAACGCACTGATTATCAGCAAAACCAGACCGCCGACAAACAGTACGCCTGTCGCGGAATAACCTTTAATGATGTAGCGCGCTACACCCACAATAACCACAACTCCAATAAGGAGTTCAATAAATGTCAACATTGTTTCCCCTGTCGCATTGCTGCCCAGAAAGTTAAAAAACTAAAAAAAGTAAAAAGTGGTGACAGAATGTGCCTAATAAACCGATAACTCTTGCTGATTGAAATCAATAAAAATACGGATTCAAGCGATGGCTAAGCCGTTTTTTCAGCATCGCGATTAAAAAAAGAATATCACAATAAAAAACTGTGAAGCGCAGCGTTGGTGTGTGTGTTTTGTGGTGACATTGATGCTTTATTGTTAATTTATTGTGATGTTATTTAACTCTCGCCGCAGGAAAGCACAATTTATTGGCAATAAAGAGAAAATAGTTCCTATGAAATGGCTCAGTAAATAAAGGGGTAGGTTATAGGCTGAGGAATATTCTGATTTTTTATTTGCGCATTTTTGTTAAGCTGACATTAAGGTTGGGTTTGCTAAAATTAATAATAAATCCCAGGATGGTAATTAAGTTGTGATTTTCGCTAAACGATATTTTCTCATTTTTTCATTTATTTTTATTCAGTTAGCTTTCACTTCCCAGGCTGCTGCTGAAGATAAAGGCTGGTTTGCTACTTTTAAAGATAATGTCAGTGAAACCTGGCAGCAGCCGGAACATTATGATCTGTATGTACCTGCTATTACCTGGCATGCGCGTTTTGCCTACGATAAAGAAAAAACGGATCGCTACAATGAACGGCCGTGGGGTGCAGGATTTGGTCAATCCCGTTGGGATGATAAAGGTAACTGGCACGGACTTTATATCATGGCGTTTAAGGATTCCTACAATAAATGGGAACCCATTGGCGGCTATGGCTGGGAAAAAACCTGGCGACCGCTGGCTGATGAAAACTTCCATACAGGTCTCGGCTTTACCGCCGGTTTCACCGCGCGTGATAACTGGAACTACATTCCGGTACCGGTGCTGTTACCGCTGGCATCAATTGGTTATGGCCCGGCAACGTTTCAGATGACCTACATTCCTGGAACGTATAACAACGGCAACGTCTACTTTGCGTGGATGCGGTTCCAGTTTTGATGGACTACCTGTATTGTCAGGTGGTTTATTGAAAAGTCTTTTAAAAACATAGTGATAGGAAGTTTAACTGAAAAATAACGCGACATTTATCACTTTTTGATAAAGTTCGACTGGACAAAGTGCACCACAATTGTTGTACTGATACCCGACACAGCATTTGTGTCTATTTTTCATGTAAAGGTAATTTTGATGTCTAAGATTAAAGGTAACGTTAAGTGGTTTAATGAGTCCAAAGGATTCGGTTTCATTACTCCGGAAGATGGCAGCAAAGATGTGTTCGTACACTTCTCTGCAATCCAGACCAATGGTTTTAAAACTCTGGCTGAAGGTCAGCGTGTAGAGTTCGAAATCACTAACGGTGCCAAAGGCCCTTCTGCTGCAAACGTAATCGCTCTGTAAGCATACGACAGCAAGCATTCAAAACCCGCTTAATTGCGGGTTTTTTTCGCTTCAATGTGCGGGAGAGGCAGATACCAACCAGAATGCCAGGGCGGTCATCGCGAATGATCCCAACAGATTAACCAGTACATTCACCATAGCCCAACCAAAGCGTCCTTCCTGCAGTAAAAACACTACCTCAGCAGAGAAAGTGGAAAACGTTGTCAGTCCCCCGCAAAAGCCAGTAGTAATCAGCACCTTCCACATTGGGTCAATATTTGTCATGCGATTAAACCATGCCAGACCCATACCAATGATAAATGCGCCAAGTAAGTTTGCAGCCAGCGTACCGAATGGAATGGCCTGATGCAGCGGGTTAAACCGCATACTCAACATCCATCTTGCTACGCTACCTGTGCCACCACCGATAAAAACCGCTAAAAGGAGTTGTAACACTGCGTAATCCTGCTATTTGATTGTATAGAGGGTGAGTGTAACGCTGAATAATTGTTGTTGGCGAGCTTAACAAAGTTTTCTGGAGGGAATATGTTCGTTGCAGCAGGGCAATTTGCCGTGGGACCTTCATGGGAAAAAAATGCAGAAACCTGCGCCTTACTGATGTCTCAGGCTGCAGGAGAGGGGGCGTCGCTACTGGTATTACCGGAGGCATTGCTGGCGCGTGACGATTTAGACCCTGACCTGTCAGTGAAATCAGCTCAGCTTTTGGAAGGTGGGTTTCTGACGCGTTTGTTGCAAGAAAGCGCACAAAATGAGATGACGACAATCCTGACGATTCATGTTCCCTCTGTGCCAGGCCGGGCATTTAACATGCTGGTGGCGCTACGGGCTGGTCGGGTAGTGGCCCATTACGCTAAATTACATCTCTATGATGCCTTTTCGATTCAGGAGTCACGTAATGTCGATGCAGGGGACGCCATAGCGCCGCTGCTGGACGTAGGCGGATTAAAAGTAGGGCTAATGACCTGCTATGACCTGCGCTTCCCTGAGCTGGCGCTGGCGCACGCGTTGCAGGGGGCTGAGATTCTCGTTTTACCTGCGGCTTGGGTGCGGGGATCGTTAAAAGAGCATCATTGGGCCACGCTTTTGGCGGCAAGAGCGCTGGATGCCACGTGTTATCTGGTTGCGGCTGGAGAATGCGGTAACAAGAATATCGGCCAAAGCCGGGTCATCGATCCCTTTGGCGTGACTATTGCGGCGGCCGCTGAAACGCCCGCGCTCATTATGGCCGAGGTTTCCGCCGAGCGGGTGAGGCAGGTCAGGGCACAACTTCCGGTGTTAAGTAACCGACGCTTTGCGCCACCGCAATTATTATGACGTTTTTTTAAACAAGGCTTGATTCACCTTGTTACAGATTGCTATTGTGTGCGCGCGTCGAAAGGCCGTTAATATTCTCAGGTTAATATGGCGCTTTATGTAGCCTGGTTTAAGTCAAGAAGGTATCTATGGGTGAGATTAGTATTACCAAACTGCTGGTGGTTGCCGCACTGGTTGTTCTGCTGTTTGGTACCAAGAAGTTACGTACTCTGGGTGGAGACCTGGGGACGGCAATCAAGGGCTTCAAGAAAGCAATGAACGACGATAATGCCGATGCCAAGAAAGAGGCTGATGGTAGCGTTCAGGCTGAGAAGCTTTCTCATAAAGAGTAATACTGCAAACTCTGCATGAAAAAAAACCGGCGATTTGCCGGTTTTTTATTGCTGATATGTAAGTGAGTATTACACGATTACTTCACTTCCAGCCCTTTGGCCTGCATGTCAGCATGGTATGAAGAGCGCACGAATGGACCGCAAGCCGCGTGGGTAAAGCCCATAGCCATGGCTTCTGCTTTCATCTCATCGAACTCATCCGGGCTTACATAGCGTTGAACCGGGAGGTGATGGCGGCTTGGCTGTAAATACTGCCCCAGCGTCAGCATGGTCACGCCATGGCTGCGCAGGTCGCGCATGACCTCAATGATTTCAGCATTAGTTTCACCCAGACCCACCATCAGACCCGATTTGGTCGGAATCTCCGGGTGCGCTTCCTTGAAGCGTTCCAGAAGCTTCAGCGACCAGTTGTAGTCAGCCCCAGGGCGTACATTACGATAAATACGCGGTACGTTTTCGAGGTTGTGATTAAACACGTCCGGCGGCGTGGCTGTGAGGATATCCAGCGCGCGATCCATACGACCACGGAAGTCAGGCACCAGCGTTTCGATTTTAATCGACGGGCTTTTCTCACGAATCGCGGTGATGCAGTCAGCAAAGTGCTGAGCGCCGCCGTCACGCAGATCGTCACGGTCAACGGAGGTAATCACGACATAGCGCAGCGCCATGTCCGCAATCGTCTGAGCCAGTTTTAACGGCTCGTTGGCGTCAGGAGCAACCGGACGGCCATGGGCAACGTCACAGAATGGGCAACGGCGAGTACAGATTGCGCCGAGGATCATAAAGGTTGCTGTTCCGTGATTGAAACATTCAGCCAGGTTAGGGCAGGAAGCTTCTTCGCAGACAGAGTGCAGGCCATTTTTGCGCATTGCCGCTTTGATGCCCTGGATGCGAGTGGAGTCCGCTGGCAGTTTTATTTTCATCCATTCCGGTTTACGCAGCAGGGCTTCACGCTCTGTTGCCACATTTTTTACCGGGATAAGAGCCATCTTATCGGCATCGCGGTATTTAACACCGCGTTCCATCACAATGGGTTTACTCATAGCTTGCGTGTTCCAGTTGCGAATTACGAAGGAAAGCGTTTCAATTCAAGGGAATGTTGCATTTATCAACTATTTTTGAATTAGTGATACGCAGTATATCATTGAAACGGGCCAGAAAGCAGCCTGACAGGCTGGCAAAATGTAAAATAGTTGTTGTTTTGTGCCATTTGCCACAACATATGCCGTGGCAAAGTATGACCGTATTTTCAGTCCGCGATGTACTCGTGCGGTGGGTTACCCAACAGCGCGAAGATGTTGGCCAGCAGGCGGGGGCGAATGCTCTCGGTCGTGGCTGTGCTATCCCACTGCGATACTTTCGCCATCTCCATCCCGGCATAACCGCAAGGATTGATTCGCAGGAAAGGTGACAAGTCCATATCCACGTTGAGCGCTAAGCCGTGAAATGAACATCCTTTACGGATACGTAATCCCAAAGAGCAGATTTTCTTCTCACCCACGTATACGCCAGGCGCATCGGCTCGCGGGTGGGCATCAATGCCGATTTCCGCAAGGGTATTCACGACGGTTTGCTCCAGCAACGTAACCAGTTCGCGAACGCCAAGTTTACGACGCTTCAGGTTCAACAGCACATACATAACCTGTTGGCCTGGCCCGTGGTAGGTCACCTGACCGCCACGATCGCTCTGGATCACCGGAATATCTCCCGGCATCAATACGTGCTCAGCTTTACCTGCCTGACCCTGGGTGAAGACAGGATAATGCTCTACCAGCCAGATTTCATCATGACTGTTTTCATCACGGGTATCGGTAAATTCATGCATGGCCAGAGAGACTGGCTCGTAAGGTTGAAGACCGAGCTGGCGGACCAGAATTTTATCCTGATACAAAACGGCATCTCCGTAGAGAATGTTAAAGAGGGGAAAAGTATATCACAGGGGGGAGGGGTTACCCGAGCGGGGATGCAGCGGGTAACCGACAGGTTTTTACAGCACCATGCGTACGATATCGATATTGCCTAATTCTTCGTACAGCGTTTCAACCTGCTCAATGTGTGTAGCAGTGATGGTGATTGAGACCGAGTGGTAGTTGCCTTTGCTGCTCGGTTTTACCGTCGGAGAGTAATCACCTGGCGCATGGCGCTGTACCACTTCAACCACCTGATCAACCAGCTCAGGCAACGCCTGCCCCATTACTTTGTAAGTAAATGGAGTAGGGAATTCAAGCAGTTCGTTAAGTTTGGTTTTCATGTCAGCTCCGGCATTACATCAAAAAATAATAACTCCCACTGCGCGTGGGAGTTATCTGGATACCTAGTATATGGGGACGTAAATCACACTTTCAAGTGTTCGATTTTTAGCCAAACCAGTGATGGAACATTAATTTAATGTAATCAATGATTTTCCCAAAGAAGTTGCCTTCAGGGATTTCTTGCAGCACCACCAGCGGGCGCTGTTCAATAGTTTTGCCATCCAACTGGAAGTTGATAGTGCCGACAACCTGGTTTTTCTGCAGCGGGGCGTGCAGTTCAGTGGTGTTCAACACATAGCTGGCTTTCAGATCTTTCATCCGGCCGCGCGGAATGGTCAGGTAGACGTCTTTATCAACGCCTAACGACGCACGATCGGTGTTACCAAACCAGGCGGGTTCTGAGGCAAATTCTTTACCCACTTTCAACGGGTTCACGGTTTCGAAGAAACGGAAGCCCCAGGTCAGCAGTTTTTTACTTTCGGTTTCTCGGCCTTTATAGGTGCGACCACCCATAACGGCGGAGATCAGACGCATCTGGCCTTCGGTTGCGGATGCAACGAGGTTATAGCCAGCCTTATCGGTGTGACCGGTTTTGATACCGTCGACATTCAGGCTGTTATCCCACAGCAGGCCGTTGCGGTTTAACTGACGAATGCCGTTAAAGGTGAACTCTTTTTCTTTATAGATAGAGTATTCGTTAGGCACGTCGCGAATCAGAGCCTGACCAATCATTGCCATGTCGCGAGCCGAGCTGTACTGACCGTCAGCATCGAGACCATGAACGGTCTGGAAGTGGGTGTTTTTCAGGCCCAGCGCATTCACATAGCTGTTCATCAGGCCGACGAAAGCATCCTGGCTACCGGCTGCGAAGTCTGCCATCGCCACGCACGCGTCGTTTCCGGATTGCAGGTTAATACCACGGATCAGCTGAGAAACAGGAACCTGCATGCCTGGCTTGAGGAACATCAGCGATGAACCTTTGAAGACCGGGTTGCCCGTAGCCCATGCGTCATTGCCGACGGTGACCAGATCGGTTTCTTTGAATTTCCCGGCTTTCATCGCCTGGCCGATGACGTAGCTGGTCATCATTTTGGTCAGGCTGGCGGGGTCGCGGCGAGTGTCTGCGTTCTGTTCTGCCAGAACTTTACCTGAATTGTAATCAATCAGGATATACGACTCCGCATCGATCTGCGGAACACCCGGGATCATGGTTTTAATATTCAGGTCATCGGCATGGGCAGCAGAGAGAGAGGCTGCGCAGAGAGCCGCGGTGAGCGCCATACGCTGCACGAAACGAGCGGAAAAAGTGGTCTTCATGGTCTGAACTACGACGTCCGTGATGAAATTTAAAAAAGTGCCCTACTATAGCAAATGCATAACTGGCAGGCATCTGACTTTCCGCGTGACTTTGTTAATGTCATTTACAGAAATTGACAGTTCAGATACCTGATTTACGTTATTACACGCCGGTGATGAAGGACTGTAATTGCGCCTCGGATTGAAGACGCTGCTGCAATGTGGAGGCTTCGGCTTTGCTGGCAAACGGCCCCATCTGGATACGCCAGACTGCGCCGTTTTGTACCACCCGGCCAGGAACGCCAAACTGCTGGCTTAAACGCTTTTGATACTGCTGCGCGCGCGACTGCTCGCTGACTGCGCCAACCTGAACCACATAGCGTCCGTTGGCAGTTGCCGCAGGCGCAGGAGCTGTGACGGCGGCTGGTGTTGCTGCCGGCGCGGTTGACGTGACCGGTGCGGTGGTTGTCGATTGCGGCACCGGAGTCGGCTCGCTGCTTTCCAGCACGCCTGATGCGAGCGTGGTTGGCGCACCGAGGAATCCACTGCTGTTTACTGGCGCACCGGTTGGATCATCGCTTTTCAGCGTGGAATTACTGATCGGACGAATATCGCCTTGCGGCTGACCTGCATCTGATGGCGAAGGCATGCTTCCCATATTGCCGCCACCGCTTAAATCAGGACGCGCAGGCAAGGCATAAGTTTGTTTCGCGACCGTGGTACAAGCCATACCCGGTCCGGACAATGAACCATCCTGGGCGACGATGATTGGGTCGATACGCACTTTAGTGTTGTTGGAGGTGTTCAGACGATCGGCTGCGGCGCGCGAAAGTGAAATCACGCGATCGTTACCATAAGGCCCGCGATCGTTAATGCGCACGACGATCATCCTGCCGTTCGCCAGATTGGTAATTCTGGCATAGCTGGGGACTGGCAGCGTCGGATGCGCAGCGGTCAGCTGCATCGGATCGAACGCTTCGCCAGACGCGGTTAAGTTGCTTCCTGGTTCCGCATCATAGATAGCGGCAAGTCCGGCCTGGCTAAAGCGGGAGGGATCCTGCACGATTTTGTAGCTTTTACCATCACGCTGGTAGTCCTGATTCGCCGTTGGGTTCAGGGGTTCAAAGCGCGGATCGGCCCCGCTGATTTCAACAATCGGACCATTACACACCGCAGGCTGCGGCGCGACAGCAACCTGTTGCTGACCATCATCACTCGAACACGCCGCGAGCATTCCTGCTGCGATGCAGATACCAAGCCACTGCTTACGCATTGCGTACCCCTTACACGCTTTTCGACAACATTTTTCTATGGGTGTGGATCGACATAACAATCCCGAACCCGGCCATCAGCACGATAAGTGCCGAGCCTCCGTAACTGACCAGTGGGAGTGGAACCCCAACCACGGGCAGAATACCGCTCACCATACCAATATTTACGAAGACATAAACGAATAATATCAACATTAAGCCACCCGCCATGACGCGACCAAAGGTGGTTTGCGCGCGGGCAGCGATCCATAATCCGCGCATAATCAGCAAAATGTAGAGCGTCAACAGAATCAAGATCCCCACCAGACCCAGCTCTTCCGCTAAGACAGCAAAGATAAAGTCGGTGTGGCGTTCGGGTAAAAACTCAAGCTGCGACTGCGTACCATGCAGCCAGCCTTTACCGCGTAACCCACCGGAGCCAATAGCTATTTTAGACTGAATTATGTGATAACCCGCGCCCAGCGGATCGGTTTCCGGGTCGAGCAGCATCATGACGCGCTGACGCTGGTAATCATGCATCAAGAAGAACCACAGTATCGGGATAAACGCCGCGACCAGAACCACCGCAACGCCGATTAAGCGCCAGCTCAAACCAGAAAGGAACAAGACAAACAGACCGGAAAGTGCGACCAGAATTGAAGTGCCGAGGTCAGGTTGGGCGGCGACCAGCAGCGTGGGCATAAAAATCAGCACCAGCGCAATGGCGGTATTTTTTAGCGATGGTGGGCAAACGTCACGGTTAATAAAGCGCGCAACCATCAGCGGCACGGCGATTTTGGCAATTTCAGAAGGCTGAAAACGCACGATACCCAAATCCAGCCAGCGCTGCGCACCTTTGGAAATGGCGCCGAAGGCGTCTACCGCCACCAACAGAATGATGCAAAAGATATAGAGATAGGGCGCCCAGCCCTCATACACCCGAGGGGGAATTTGCGCCATCACTACCATGATGACCAGGCCCATTGCGATCTGGCCGACTTTGCGCTCCATCATCCCAATATCCTGGCCGCTGGCGCTCCAGATGACCAGTGAGCTGTAAACCAGCAGAGCCAGCAAAATAAGCAACATTGTGGGATCGATGTGGATTTTGTCCCAGAATGTTTTTTTGTTCGGATTATCCGTCACGATTATTGGTCCTCCGCTGCTGCAACCGCTGGGTTTTCCGCAGGCAGATTGGTGTTGTTGTCGCCCAACATAATATGGTCAAGGATCTGGCGCATAATGGTACCCACCGCCGGACCCGCACCACCGTTTTCAAGGATCATGGCGACAGCGACCTGGGGTTTATCATAGGGGGCGAAGGCCGTCATCAGCTTGTGGTCACGTAAACGCTCGGCGATCTTATGTGCGTTATAGGTTTCATTAGCTTTCAGGCCAAAGACCTGCGCGGTACCGGATTTCGCCGCAATTTTGTAAGGCGCGCCAGCAAAATACTTATGCGCAGTTCCGTTAGGGCGGTTCGCAACACCGTACATACCGTCTTTCGCGATTTCCCAGTAACCAGAATGAATATCGCCAACGGGCGGTTCGTGCGGCTGTACCCACGGCACCTGCTTGCCGTTTTCTGCCGTGCTCATCAGCAGATGCGGGACTTTTATCAAACCGTCGTTGATAAGGATCATCAGCGCTTTACTCATCTGGATTGGGGTTGCTGTCCAGTAACCCTGGCCGATGCCGACGGGAATGGTATCACCCTGATACCATGGCTTTTTAAACCGTTTTTGCTTCCACTCGCGGGTTGGCATATTGCCGGAGCGTTCTTCGGCAAGATCGATGCCCGTATATTTGCCGTAGCCAAATTTGCTCATCCACTCTGAAAGCCGGTCAATCCCCATATCATAGGCGATTTGATAGAAAAACGTATCCGCGGACTCTTCCAGAGAGCGGGTGATATTCAGATGGCCGTGCCCCCACTTTTTCCAGTCGCGGTAACGTTTTTCAGAGCCCGGTAGCTGCCACCAGCCCGGATCGAACAGGCCGGTATTGCGGGTGATGACGCCTGCGCTTAACGCAGAAACCGCAACGTAAGGTTTAACCGTCGAAGCAGGGGGGTAAACACCCTGTGTAGCGCGGTTAACCAAGGGGGTGTTCGGGTCATTGAGCAACCCGGAATAATCTTTACTGGAGATACCATCCACGAACAGATTCGGGTCGTAGCTCGGCATAGATACCAGCGCCAGAACGCCACCGGTACGCGGGTCGGTAACCACCACGGCGGCACGACTGCCCGCCAGCAACGTTTCAATATACTGCTGGAGTTTCAAATCAAGGGTGAGATAGATATCGTGCCCGGCCTGCGGCGCCACTTCTTTCAGCTGGCGAATGACGCGACCGCGGTTGTTTACTTCAACTTCTTCATACCCGGTCTGGCCGTGAAGCACGTCCTCATAATAGCGTTCAATACCCAGCTTGCCGATGTCATGCGTTGCCGCGTAGTTAGCCAGTTTGCCGTCTTTGTCCAGGCGGTCTACGTCTTTATCGTTGATCTTCGATACGTAGCCAATTACGTGGGTCAGCGCAGAGCCGTATGGGTAATAGCGGCGTTTATAGCCTTTAACTTCGACCCCAGGAAAGCGATATTGATTCACGGCAAAGCGTGCGACCTGAACTTCAGTCAGGTTGGTTTTTACCGGAATTGAGGTGAAACGGTGTGAACGGGCGCGCTCTTTTTTAAAGGCAGCAATATCGTCGTCCGTCAGGTCTACGACGTTACGCAGCGCGTCGAGGGTATCCTGAATGTTGTCTACCTTTTCCGGCATCATTTCTATCTGATAAATGGTGCGGTTAAGGGCGAGAGGAATTCCGTTGCGGTCATAAATGATGCCGCGACTCGGCGCGATAGGCACCAGTTTGATGCGGTTTTCGTTCGAACGGGTCTGATAATCAGTAAAGCGAACGATTTGCAGATTATAAAGGTTGGCGATCAGCACGCCAGTTAGCAGCAAAATCCCCAAAAAAGCGACCAGCGCCCGGCGCACAAACAGCGCGGACTCAGCCGAATAGTCGCGAAAAGAATTCTGTAGTTTCATCCGCTGCTTAATCTACTCAAGAATCAATGATCACTCACGGTGATAAGGATGGTTGGTGGTAATGCTCCACGCCCTGTACAGACTCTCCGCAACCAGAACCCGAACAAGAGGGTGTGGAAGGGTTAATGCAGAGAGTGACCAGCTTTGTTCCGCTGCGGCTTTACAGGCAGGAGAGAGACCTTCAGGCCCGCCAATTAACAGGCTGACGTCACGACCGTCCAGTTTCCAGCGCTCCAGTTCGGTCGCCAGCTGCGGCGTGTCCCAGGGTTTACCCGGGATATCAAGGGTGACGATGCGGTTTTTGCCTGCGGCAGCCAGCATCTGCTCACCCTCTTTGTCGAGAATGCGTTTGATGTCCGCGTTCTTGCCGCGCTTTCCTGCCGGGATTTCGATCAGCTCAAAGGGCATATCTTTCGGAAACCGACGGAGATACTCGGTAAATCCGGTTTGTACCCAGTCAGGCATTTTCGTACCCACAGCGACAAGTTGCAGCTTCACGCATTAACTCCAGAGTTTTTCCAGTTCATACAGGCGACGACTCTCTTCCTGCATCACGTGGACAATCACATCGCCGAGGTCAACGACGATCCAGTCAGCGACATTCTCGCCTTCCACGCCGAGCGGCAGCAGGCCAGCAGTGCGGGACTCCTGAACCACATGGTCTGCAATAGACATAACGTGACGGCTGGATGTACCGGTGAAGATAATCATGCAATCAGTGATGCTGGATTTGCCCTGAACGTCTAAGGCGATGATGTCTTGACCTTTCAGGTCATCAATTTTGTCGATTACAAAATCCTGGAGTGCTTTACCCTGCAAGTGTTCCCCCTGGGTGAAAAGAGTTAAAAACGTCCGTTAGTATACCTGAACCAGAGGCGATATCGGGACAAATGTCTCCGAATGCGCTTGTGAAGTGCGCTATCATCCCACCCCACGCCACAGAATGCATCGCCATTTTTGTAAAACAATTTCTGCAAAGCTCTGAAGGGCGGGAAAAGTCAGGCTGCGGAGAATAACAGCCTGTCATGGGGTGTCAATGGGAGAGAGGCCCTTCGGCATAAAAAACAGCGCTTTCACTCCCCGTCGCGCCATACGGCCCGGCTGTTAAGCACTTTCAGAACCGCAAAATCGTCACAAAAATCAATTGCGCTCCAGCAGCCTTGTTCGACGCGGAAATGCCACATTGCCGCAGCGGGCATGGACAGCAGACGGGCGATCAACACGCTCAGCACGCCTTGATGACTCACCACCAGCAGATTTTGGCACGCTTTATAATCAGCAAGCTGGGCAATGAAACGTTCCACTCGCTGGGAAAACGCCTGAAAACCTTCGCCATTGGTGGGCGTCGCATTCTGCCAGTCGTTACACCATACGGCGTAATTTTCGGCGTCTTCGCGCGCCAGATCGCGATGGTGACGCATTTCCCAGTCACCAAAAAACATCTCATTAAGCTCAGGCATGTTGCGCACAGGAACTTCACGTTCTGCCAGAATCAACTGCGTTGTATGGCGGGCGCGTTCCAGTTCGCTGCACAGAACGTTGTCGACAGGGACATTGCGTAACAGCGTACCCAGCGTTTGTGCCTGAGCGATCCCCCGTTCCGTTAGCGGTGTGGGGGCGTGGCCGCTATATAAACCAGCGACATTGGCTTCGGTTTCGCCATGACGTACTAACCAGAGTCTCATGTTTTCCTCGTGAGGCTATTCGCACAAAATATGATGTTTGCCCTGATTGCGCAGTGATTTTTCACTAAAATACCCTTTTTTACGTGGAGCGGCACGATGTCTTTATTGAAGAGCGCACATGGCGGTAACACCCGAGAAGCCGCCGAATTGTTGGGCATCTTGCCTGAACAGTTGCTGGATTTTAGCGCGAATATTAACCCGCTGGGTATGCCGGTAAGTTTAAAACGGGCGATTATCGACAATCTGGACTGCACGGAGCGTTACCCGGATGTCGATTACGCGCAACTGCATGCCGCGCTGGCGGAGCATCATCAAATTCCGTCCTCGTGGATCCTGGCCGGGAACGGTGAAACCGAATCCATTTTTACCCTGGTGCATGGCCTGAAGCCACGCCACGCGATGATCGTGACGCCTGGGTTTGCGGAATATCGTCGGGCGCTGCAATGGGGAGACTGTACGATCCATGAGTTTGCGCTGTGCGAAGAAGATGGCTGGCAGCTTACCGATGCGATCCTCGATGCGTTAACGCCTGAGCTGGACTGCCTGTTTCTCTGTACGCCCAATAATCCCACCGGGTTGTTGCCCGAAACCCGCCTGCTGCGTGAAATTGCCACGCGTTGTGAGTCGCTGGGGATCGCCCTGATCCTTGATGAAGCGTTTATCGATTTTATTGCCAAGGAGTCGGGGTTTATCCCGTTACTGCACAAGAACCCGCATATTTGGGTGCTGCGTTCGCTCACCAAGTTTTATGCGATCCCGGGACTGCGCCTGGGGTATCTGGTCAACAGTAACGAACAGGCGGTTGCACAGATGCGCAACCAACAAATGCCGTGGTCAATTAATGCGTTTGCTGCCCTGGCAGGCGAGATTATCTTACGCGATAGCGCATATCAGCGGGCGACGTGGAAATGGCTGGAACAAGAGGGGGAGCGGTTTGATCAACAACTGCAAGATCTGCCCGGCCTGACGGCGTATCCCGGCCGGGCAAATTATCGTTTATTACGCTGCGATCGTGCGGATATTGATCTGCAACTTGCGTTGCTGAAACAGCATGTCTTGATTCGCAGTTGCGCCAATTATCCGGGGCTGGATGCGCGCTATTATCGGGTAGCCGTTCGCAGCCAGGAAGAGAATAACCGCCTGCTGACGGCCTTACGCAAGGCGCTTAGCGGTACAGTCCCTGTTGATTGATATAGTCAAGCACCGCGTCTGGCATCAGGTCGTCGCACGGCTCGCCCTTTTCCAGGCGCTCACGGATGAGCGTGGCAGAGATGTTAAACCACGGCGTTTCGGCCAGGTAAATTTTCCCGCAAGGCAGGTTGTGCAGGTCATCTGCTGAATGGGTCAGATGATCCTCCAGCCATTGCTGGTGTTTTTCCTGTGCCATTTCGAGTGGATAGCCCGGACGTCGGCACACGATGAGGTGGGTATTACCCAGAATCGTGTGGTAGTCATGCCAGGAAGGGAAGGTAAGCAGCGAATCCTGACCAATGATAAACGCTAATGGCACGTTCGGGCCTTGCTCCTCGCGCCACTCTTTTAGCGTTTGCGCGGTGTAGGAGGCGGTATCGCGTTTCAGCTCGCGTTCATCCAGGGAAAACAGCGGCTTATCAGCAATGGCCAGTTCAACCATACGCTTACGTTGCTCAGCGGACGCTTCGGGCTGCGCACGATGTGGCGGCACGTTATTGGGCATGATGATGACCCGGGAAAGGCCAATCAGATTCGCCAGAATTTCAACCGGTTTAAGATGACCGTAATGCACCGGATCAAAGGTGCCACCGAACAGAGCCTGCAATGATTTCATATCAACCATCAATAAAAACATCGGCCAGCGATTTATGACAGAGCAAAAGGGAAAGCCCCTCTAGTTCCGCCCACACTGACTGACCATAGTCTTGTTTAAGCGTAATTTCCGTACGCGTTAAAAGCGTAACAGCCTGACGCAGTTGCGCCGGGTTCAGCCGGTTTAACGCATCTCCCATCATGCCCCGGCGATTTTGCCACACCCGGTGTTTATCAAACAACGTGCGCAAAGGCGTATGGGCCGACTGCCGTTTTAAGTTAACCAGCAACAGCAACTCACGCTGGATCGTACGCAGCAAAATAACCGGCTCGCTACCTTCCAGGCGTAGCTGCTGCAGAATGTGCAGCGCGCGTTTGCTTTTGCCCATTAGCAGCGCATCTACCCAGTGGAATGGGGTAAAGTGCGCGGCATCGTTAACCGCTTTCTCCACGCGAGGCAGCGTTAGTTTGCCGTCAGGCCAAAGCAACGCTAATCGTTCCAGCGCTTGCGCCAGTGCTAACAAATTACCTTCATAGCAATAGCACAAAAGCTGATTGGCTGCGTCATCCAGTTGCAGGTTGTTAAGTTTCGCCCTGGCGGCAACCCAGCGAGGAAGCTGTGCTTGTTCCGGCGTCTGGCAGCTTACCTGAACCGCGTTATTTGCAAGCCCCGTATACCATGCGGCGTTTTCCTGTGCCCTGGTGAGTTTGTTGCCGCGAACTATCAGCAGCAGATCGTCATGTAACAGAGTGACGAGTGACGCGAGCTGTTCATTAATGGCGGCATTAGGGCCATTTTCAGGCAACTGCAGAAGCAGGGTTTGACGGCTGGCAAACAGGCTCATCGCCTGGCAGAGTGAAAAAATCTCTCCCCAGTCGGTGCTGTTGTCCAGAGTGAAGGCGTGGTGTTCTTCGAATCCTTGCGTTGCGGCAGCCTGACGGATGGCATCCTGGCTTTCCTGCAATAAGAGGGGATCGTTGCCCAAGAGTAAATACGCCGCGCGCAGCCCTTCATTGAGCTGTGCGCGGAGTTGTTCAGGGTACAACTTGAGCATCAGTTACCCAGCGTGGTGGAGACACGCGCCGGAGATGACGCAGGCGCTGCGGTTTTATTCACCGCAGGCTCAGCATCAGCATTGGATGACTGAGTATCGGCCAGATGTACGCTTGGCAGCTTACGAATCAACTGTTCAGCCGCTTTGTCATACATCTCTTTTATGATCATGTCCTGCTCGTTATCCTTCGCCAGCGCAGCCTGTGGGTTGTCAAAGAACGAACGATAAACTTTGGCGCTGATTGGGTAAATATCATGACCTGGAATCAGCACAGTAGCACTTACGGACATCACCATCTGGTATTCAGCCGTTTGACCGTTCTGGAATACCGATGCCGTATCTTGCGAAAGGCTGACCGCACCCAGACGTAAGGACGTCACATCTTTACGCATGGTACCGTCTTCAAGCAGCGTAACGCCGTTCAGACGCAGCTGATTACGCACCGCGCGGCTTAACGGGCCGTTCGGATCGCCAGAGTTCAGGATCATGGTTTTCATTGAGGGTGGAACCTGCGTAGTACTACGCAGATGCCAGCCACACCCGGCGGTGACAAGCACCGCCAGCGATAACAACAATGTTGTCAGAAGTCGCACGCTTCCTCCCGCGCTTAGCCAACGACCAGATTGAGGAGTTTACCCGGTACATAAATCACTTTACGTACGGTAACGCCATCAAGATATTTTGCCACCAGATGCTCCTGGCCAGCACGTTCACGAACCTGCTCTTCAGTGGCGTTTACCGGAACGGTGATTTTGCCACGTACTTTGCCGTTTACCTGAACCACAACCAGCGTTGAGTCTTCAACCATTGCTGCTTCGTCCGCCACCGGCCACGGCGCGTTGTCGATATCGCCTTCGCCTTTCAGCGCCTGCCACAGGGTGAAGCAAACGTGTGGGGTGAACGGGTTAAGCATGCGTACAACAGCCAGCAATGCTTCCTGCATCAGGGCTCTGTCCTGCTCGTCTGCCTGCGGTGCTTTCGCCAGCTTGTTCATCAGCTCCATAATCGCCGCAATCGCGGTGTTAAAGGTCTGACGACGACCGATATCATCGGTGACTTTAGCAATGGTTTTATGCACGTCGCGACGCAGCGCTTTTTGATCTTCGCTCAACACATCAACGTTCAGGGCAGCAACATCTCCCTGGGACGTATGTTCGTAAACCAGTTTCCAGACACGTTTCAGGAAGCGGTTCGCCCCTTCAACGCCGGACTCCTGCCATTCCAGCGTCATATCAGCCGGAGAAGCGAACATCATGAACAGACGTACGGTGTCGGCGCCGTAGCGTTCAACCATGACCTGCGGGTCGATACCGTTATTTTTCGACTTGGACATCTTGCTCATGCCGGTATACACCAGTTCATGGCCTTCTGCGTCCTTAGCCTTAACGATACGACCTTTTTCGTCACGCTCAACGATGGCATCAACCGGAGAAACCCAGTTACGTTCGCCGTTGGCGCCAACGTAGTAGAACGCATCGGCCAGAACCATCCCCTGACACAGCAGCTGTTTAGCTGGTTCATCAGAGTTGACCATGCCTGCGTCGCGCATCAGTTTGTGGAAGAAGCGGAAGTAGAGCAGGTGCATGATGGCGTGTTCAATACCGCCAATGTAGATATCAACCGGCAGCCAGTAGTTCGCCGCGTCGGAATCCAGCATACCTTCCTGATACTGCGGGCAGGTGTAGCGCGCGTAGTACCAGGACGACTCCATAAAGGTATCGAAGGTGTCAGTTTCACGCAGCGCAGGCATACCGTTAACGGTGGTTTTCGCCCACTCCGGATCGGCTTTGATTGGGCTGGTAATGCCGTCCATGACTACGTCTTCCGGCAAAATAACCGGCAGTTGGTCTTCTGGCGTTGGCAGGACGGTACCGTCTTCCAGCGTCACCATCGGAATCGGCGCGCCCCAGTAACGCTGACGGGAAACACCCCAGTCACGCAGACGATAGTTAACTTTACGCTCACCCACGCCTTTAGCTACCAGCTTGTCAGCAATGGCGTTGAAGGCCGCTTCGAAGTCGAGGCCGTCAAACTCACCGGAGTTAAACAGCACGCCTTTTTCAGTCAGCGCTTGTTCAGACAGATCCGGCTCTGCGCCTTCAGCGGTCAGAATTACCGGCTTGATGGTCAGGCCATATTTGGTCGCAAATTCGTAATCGCGCTGATCGTGACCCGGAACGGCCATAACTGCGCCTGTACCGTATTCCATCAGCACGAAGTTTGCCGCCCAAACCGGGATCTCTTCGCCAGTCAGCGGGTGAACGGCTTTGAAACCAGTGTCGACGCCTTTCTTCTCCATGGTCGCCATTTCGGCTTCAGCAACCTTGGTGTTGCGGCATTCGTCAATGAAGGCAGCCAGTTCTGGGTTATTTTCAGCGGCTTTCTGCGCCAGCGGATGACCTGCAGCAACGGCCAGGTAGGTCGCACCCATAAAGGTGTCCGGGCGTGTGGTGTAGACGGTCAGCGTGTTGTCGTAACCGTTCACATCGAAGGTGATTTCCACGCCTTCAGAGCGGCCAATCCAGTTGCGCTGCATCGTTTTCACGGTGTCAGGCCAGTGATCCAGATTATCCAGGTCGCGCAGCAGTTCGTCAGCGTAAGCGGTGATTTTGATGAACCACTGCGGGATCTCTTTACGCTCAACTTTGGTATCGCAACGCCAGCAGCAGCCGTCGATAACCTGTTCGTTCGCCAGTACGGTCTGGTCGTTTGGGCACCAGTTAACGGCAGACGTTTTCTTGTACACCAGCCCTTTTTTGTACAGCTCGGTGAAGAACTTCTGTTCCCAGCGGTAGTATTCCGGGGTGCAGGTCGCCAGCTCACGGCTCCAGTCGTAACCGAAACCCAGCATTTTGAGCTGGTTTTTCATGTATGCAATGTTGTCATACGTCCACGGTGCCGGGGCGGTGTTGTTTTTAACCGCAGCGCCTTCGGCAGGCAGGCCGAACGCATCCCAGCCAATTGGCTGAAGTACGTTTTTGCCCAGCATACGCTGATAGCGAGCGATCACGTCACCGATGGTGTAGTTACGTACGTGGCCCATGTGTAGTCGACCAGAAGGATAGGGAAGCATAGACAGGCAGTAATACTTCTCTTTGCTCTCGTCTTCGGTAACTTCAAATGTGCGCTTCTCATCCCAGTGAAGCTGTACTTTGGATTCTATCTCTTCCGGGCGGTATTGCTCTTGCATGGCAGCCAGTGGTCCTGTTTTCAATACAGCTACAAACGTAGCTCTAGATGTGGTGTTTTAGATCCGCATAGCATAGCCCAAACGCCCGCGCCAAAACAGCCTTTCGCGCATTCAACGTTGAATTCCCGTAAGGATAATTCTTGCACGAATTTACACACTCTGTGGACAGTCTTGCAAAGCGTAGCGTAAATAACGTCTATTATTATAGACAGTTAACGACCCAGGAGGCGAAGCGATGAACAAGGTTGCTCAATATTACCGTGAACTGGTGGCTTCACTGAGTGAACGCCTGCGTAATGGCGAACGCGATATTGATGCGTTGGTGGAACAGGCGCGTCAGCGCGTTATGCAGACCGGGGAGTTAACGCGCACCGAGGTGGAAGAGCTCACCCGGGCCGTCAGACGCGACCTGGAAGAGTTTGCTCTGAGCTATGAAGAAAGCCTCGATGAGGAGACCGACAGCGTCTTTATGCGGGTAATCAAAGAGAGTATCTGGCAGGAACTGGCCGATATTACCGATAAAACGCAGCTCGAATGGCGCGAAGTGTTCCAGGACCTCAGCCATCACGGGGTTTATCACAGCGGCGAGGTGGTCGGGTTGGGCAACCTGGTGTGCGAGAAGTGCCACTTCCATTTAGCGGTGTACACTCCTGATGTGCTGCCGCTATGCCCGAAATGCGGACACGATCAGTTCCAGCGTCGACCGTTTGAGCCGTGATTTTCACCTGAGAGCCGCTAACGCGGCTCTGTGAGGGATTGCGAATGTGTTACGCCACAACGCGTTGATTCCAGGCATCCGTATAGATGATATTTCCATCGCAATGCTTCCATGTGATGCTTTCATAGCGTAGTAGAATGGTTTCAAGATGTGTCCCGGTTGAAGCTCCAGGATAAAGATCTGCGGTAATGGATGTGATTTTCACATTGTTTAGAATGATATTAAAATACTCCTTTTCCATATAAATATATAATATTGGGTTATTTGAATTTTTCGAATTTTTCTGTAATGAACGGATAAAACCAAAAAATAGCAATAATACTGATGAGCATTAGCTCCCACCAGTATTCAGGAAATAAATATAACCAGAGCACGGCAAAAACTATCAAGATTGCTGGGAGTACAAGGTTATATAGTACAACTGATGTTAGACTCTTAAACATCGAATCTTTCCATGATTTCGTCGGCAAGCTGATCGAGGTTAGAATAGACACCATCATGAACTTTCTGAATTATTTCTGAAAGAGCTGGCTCAACGAAGTAATAGAGCATCTCCAGCTTTGCTTGGTAAAGAATCCAATAATAACTTGGATCTATTGCTTTCTGTGCCCGGGCTGCCATAGCTGCTTTTTGCTGAAACCCATAGACCTGCAGAAGATAAACGCCAACTGGCATTTTACCAGCCAGTTTTCGCGCAACGGCTTTTGACAGAAACGCTGACTGTGCAATAGCTTCCGCCATAGCTGAGGCTACAGTAAACCGTGTACATCGTATTTGTGAATCCATTCTCAATATATATAGATAACTGCCTGTCATTCTGAAATCTTACCCTGAGATAATCTGAAGCATTCATTCAATGTTCCTCTGATTTGTTGTGCCGGATGTTGCATGATACATTAATCTGCTGGGGGATTTATTCAGTATTACCTGACAAATTAATGAAGTAACGCAGTATTCACGTTCGCTATTAGCTAACAGTAAAATCGCTATGATTCAACATAGCGATCTTACTCAATGATAAATTTCAGGCGTAAAATTTCAGACGCTCCGCTAGCAAATCGACAAACCCCTGGCGATCCACGTCCACCATTACGGTGGCGTTTGGCTTATTGCCGCTCAGGAAGTAGTAGTCAACCACGGTCATTCCCTGGGTGTATTTGCCCTGAGTTTCCACACCAACCCAGCGTTCAACGGTGGTAAACAGTTCAGGTTTCAGCAGCCAGGCAATGGTGCATGGATCGTGCAGCGGCGCGCCAATAAATCCCCATTTTTCATCTTTGTGATATTCAAAGAAGAAGTCGAGTAGCTCAGCAACGATTGTCGAAATGGGATTGCCGATAGCGCGGAACCGTTCGGTATCTTCACGATGTATTTGCGCTTTATGCGTGACATCCAGTCCAGCCATCACCACCGGAATGCCCGACTGGAACACGATCTCAGCGGCTTCTGGATCCACGAAGATGTTGAACTCGGCGGCGGGCGTCCAGTTTCCGAGGCCCATTGCACCACCCATGATCACGATACGGGCAATTTGGGGGTGCAGTTCAGGATGGCTATTCAGTAGCAATGCCACGTTAGTTTGCGGCCCGGTGGAGACAATCGTCACCGGTTCCTGACTGTTACGCAGGGTTTTCGCCATCAATTCCACGGCGGTACAGTCCTGTGGAGCAAAAGCGGGTTCAGGCAGCGCCGGGCCATCAAGCCCGCTCTCACCGTGGACGTTATCGGCAATTATCAGGTCGCGCATCAGCGGTTTGACTGCACCACCGGCCACTGGGATATCCGTGCGGTTGAGCAACGTTAACATACGCAATACGTTACGCAGTGTTTTGTCGGGGGTCTGGTTACCGGCAGAGGAGGTTATCGCTTTCACATCCAGTTCAGGTGAAGCGAGGGCGAGAACAATTGCGATAGCGTCGTCATGACCTGGATCGCAATCAAACAGGATAGGAAGTGCCATTGTTGCTCCTTGTAAGTGGGACTTTGTGACAAGGTTAACGCTGGGCTATGCCTGTTTCGAGAAGTGAAGAGATAAATCGTGAGGTGGCGCGCACATGGAGGTGCGCGCCAGCAAAATTAGTGCAGGATTTTCGCGAGGAAGTCTTTGGCACGGTCTGATTTTGGATTAGCGAAGAACTCTTCTTTCGGTGAGTCTTCAACAATCTTCCCTTCATCCATGAAGATCACCCGGTTCGCCACTTTACGCGCAAAGCCCATTTCGTGGGTAACTACCATCATGGTCATCCCTTCATTGGCCAGTTCAACCATGACGTCCAGTACTTCGTTGATCATTTCTGGGTCGAGTGCTGACGTCGGTTCGTCAAACAGCATGGCGATAGGATCCATGCACAGCGCCCGAGCGATGGCGACACGCTGTTGCTGGCCCCCGGAGAGCTGAGCTGGAAACTTCTCGGCATGCGCTGACAGACCAACGCGTTCCAGTAACTTTTGCGCTTTGTCGCGGGCCGGCTTTTTATCGCGTTTAAGCACTTTTACCTGCGCCAGAGTCAGGTTCTCAATAATCGACAGATGCGGGAACAGTTCAAAGTGCTGGAACACCATGCCAACGCGAGAGCGCAGTTTGGCCAGATCGGTCTTTTTATCATTCACCACGGTACCATCAACGGTGATGACGCCCTGTTGTACCGGCTCCAGCCCGTTCACCGTTTTGATAAGCGTTGATTTACCTGAACCTGACGGGCCGCAGACCACCACCACTTCACCTTTTTTCACTTCCGTGGAGCAGTCGGTCAGCACCTGAAAGTGACCATACCATTTAGAAACATTTTTCAGGGTAATCATTAAACTGTCCTTTTCTTCAAATAGCTGACCAACAACGATGCGCTCAGACTGAATACAAAATAAACGGCGCCAGCAAACAGGATCATTTCAACCTGCGTGCCGTCACGCTCGCCAATGGTGGAGGCGGTACGGAAGAAGTCTGCCAGACTCAATACATAGACCAGCGAGGTATCCTGGAAGAGTACGATGCCCTGGGTAAGCAGCAGCGGCACCATCGCGCGAAATGCCTGCGGCAGAATGATGAGCTTCATCGACTGCCAATGGGTCATCCCCAGCGCCAGCGCGGCACTGGACTGCCCGCGAGAAATACTCTGGATACCGGCGCGGATAATCTCGGAATAGTACGCGGCTTCAAACATCGAAAATGCGACCATCGCTGAGATCAGGCGAATATCGGTTTTTGGCGACAGACCCAGCACGTTTTGCAGGAAGCCGGGCACAATCAGGTAGAACCACAGCAGCACCATCACCAGCGGAATGGAGCGGAATACGTTGACGTAGCCCTTCGCAAACCAGGCAATCGGCGCGAAGCTGGACAGACGCATTACTGCAAGGATGGTCCCCCAGACGATACCAATGACGACTGCCGTGACGGTGATTTTCAGCGTGATGATCAGCCCATCCAGCAGATACGGCAGGGAAGGGACGATAGAACTCCAGTCAAATTCGTACATTATTTGCCTCCCAAATTGCCAGGCAGGCGGATTTTGCGTTCGACGAGATTCATCACCAGCATGATGACGGCGTTAATCAGTACGTAGGCCAGAGTGATGGCCGTAAACGATTCCCATGCGTGGGCGGAGTAATCCAGTAGTTTACCCGCTTGCGCAGCCATATCGACCAGGCCGATAGTGGAGGCGATCGCGGAGTTCTTTACCAGGTTCATCATCTCTGAGGTCATTGGCGGAACAATCACGCGGTAAGCGTTTGGCAGCAGAACATAGCGGTAGGCCTGCGGCAACGTCAGTCCCATCGCCAGCGCGGCATTTTTCTGTCCGCGAGGCAGAGACTGAATAGCGGCACGAACCTGTTCGCAGACGCGCGCAGCGGTAAACAGCCCCAGACAAAGCATGGATGAGAGGAAGAACTGAATGTTGGGATCCAGTTCTGACTTGAACCACATCCCGATGTTTTCCGGCAGCAGTTCAGGAATGACCAGATACCAGGTAAAAAACTGGACGATGAGCGGAACGTTACGAAACAGCTCGACGTACAGCGTGCCGATCCCGGAAAGGAAACGATTTGGTACGGTACGTAAGATGCCGAATAAAGAGCCGATGAGGAAAGCGATAACCCAGGCGGTGATAGATAACGCGACAGTGACCTGGAAACCACTCCAGAGCCAGCCGAGATAGGTGGTGTTGCCGAACGGGGCTTGTTGTAAAAAAATACCCCAGTTCCAGTCTATAGACATAAATCTACTCCAGAAAAAAAAGGGTAGCAGCGCTACCCCCGAAGATTGTTATTCAGCGTTTTGCGGTTTTCAGGCCTGATGGGGAACGACCATCAGGCTTATAGTCTGTCCGTGCTGAGTAGCAATCGAGAGGGAGGGGAAGCCTCCCTGATTACACTTCATCCTTCAAGATATCTCGTTGTTGGCTGCCTTTATTCATCCCGGTTACTTACTCATGTAAGCGCCCGGGAATTCGCTCAGTTGCCGCCTCGATATAACTTGAAAGGTTTTGTGTACTCTTCTAATTAATTAGTTAAGCGCTTTATCATTCGGTTCTTTGAACAGGGCTTTCATCTCGTCTGACAGTTCGAAATTCATGTTCAGGTTCTTCGGTGGAATTGGATTTTTAAACCACTTATCAAACCATTTCTCAGCTTCGCCTGAGGTCTGCGCTTTGGAGATAGTGTCATCCATCAGCTTTTTGAACTGAGGGTCATCTTTACGCAGCATGCAGCCGTAAGCTTCCTGAGACTGCGGCTTGCCGACGATCTCCCAGTTGTCTGGTTTCTTCGCCTTCGCGCGCTCGCCAGCCAGCAGGGCGTCATCCATCATAAAGGCAACGGCGCGGCCGCTTTCCAGAGTACGGAAAGAGTCACCGTGGTCTTTCGCGCTGATGATGCGCATATCCATTTTTTGCTCTTCATTCAGCTTGTGCAGCAGCACCTCTGAGGTGGTACCCGAAGTCACGACTACGGCTTTACCTTTCAGATCGGCGAAATCTTTGACGTCGCCGCCTTTTTTCGCCAGCAGACGAGTACCAACAACGAAAATGGTGTCAGAGAAAGCCGCTTGTTTTTGGCGCTCGACGTTGTTGGTGGTGGAGCCACATTCAAAGTCGAAGGTGCCGTTTTGCAGTAGCGGGATACGGTTTTGTGAAGTAATCGGGATCAGTTTCACCTGCAGGTCAGGCTTGTTCAGCTTTTTCTTCACGGCTTCAACGATCGCGTTGGAGTAATCCTGTGAATAACCGACCACTTTTTGCTGGTTATCGTAGTAAGAAAACGGTACCGATGATTCACGGTGGCCGACCACAATCACGCCGTTTTTGGCGATCTTGTCCAGCGTGCTGCCTGCCGCTGGTGCTGCGTCTTCTGCGTGCGCCAGACCGGCGGACATTCCCATGACCAGCATGGCAGTGGCGAGCTTACGTAATTGCATATCCAACTCCTTTATCGTCTGCGCCAGGGACGCATTGATACCCATTGTGATGTTGTTATTGTTTGCTACTAAAACGTGCAGTCTTGTATATGTTTGTTAACATTTAGTTTGGATGAATGTAAAGAATTTGCTGTTTTATTGTTTATTTTTGCGAGGTGCGCCGCACCATTTGGGGGCAAAAATATCTTGTTGCACTTTTCAGGTGCTACCGGCGCTCAACGTTGGTGCGACCAGGTTGCACATTCAGCCAAAACTGCATTTGTCTTGTAGAACAAAGCAATAGACGTGCCAGAATGGGGAGCGGGAAATGTTTTGTGGGCCGGATAAGCGAAACGTTATCCGGCCGGGAAAGGAAGGTTACTTACGACGCTGGCGCAGGCTCATTACTACCGCACCAAAGCCAAACAGCGCGGTAAGCAGCCAGAGCGGCCAGTTACCGGTACGGGCATAAGGGGTTAAGCCCGTCGTTGGCGTCACGCTGGTGGTCAGGACCTGGCGGGTAAACTGCGGGATCATCGCCTGAATCTCACCCTGTGGACCAATCACCGCCGTAATACCGTTGTTGGTGCTACGCAGCAGAGGGCGCGCCAGCTCGAGGGAACGCATACGCGCCATCTGGAAGTGCTGCCACGGGCCGATGGATTTACCAAACCAGGCATCGTTGGAAATCGTCAGCAGGTAGTCCGTATCCGGGCGGAAATTATCCCGTACCTGTTCGCCAAGAATGATTTCATAGCAGATGGCAGCCGTCAGCTTAAAGCCGTGCGCATGCAGCTGTGGCTGCACATAAGGCCCACGGCTGAAAGACGACATTGGCAGGTCAAAGAACGGCGCTAACGGGCGCAGGATCGATTCCAGCGGGACGAACTCGCCAAACGGTACCAGATGGTTTTTGTTATAGCGGTTGCTGGAGTCGTAACTGTACGGGCTGTCTTTACCCAGCGTGATGATGGTGTTGTAGGTGTCGTAACGATTCTGCTTGTTCAGACGTGCGTCAACGATACCGGTAATCAGCGTGCTGTTTTTCGATCTCAGCAGGTCATCCATCATGCCCAGAAAACGCTGCTGATTAATTTCCAGGTCAGGAATAGCGGATTCTGGCCAGATGATCAGCTGTGATTGGCCCATCTCAGGCTGGGTGGCGTCGAGATAAATCTTCAGGGTGTTGAGTAACTGACCTTCATCCCATTTGAGCGACTGCGGAATGTCACCTTGCACCATCGAGACCTGAGTGGTTTTTTCCGGCTCAAGCGTGTACCACTGGATATAGCGCAGCGGAAAGGGCAGAGCAAAGAGCACCAGCGCGGCAATCAGCGGTTTCCAGTTACGCGTCACCAGCGCCAGCGCCAGCAGGCCGCTAACCACCATCAGCAGGAAGTTAATCGCCTCAACGCCCATCACCGGAGCCAGCCCTTTTAACGGACCGTCGATCTGACTGTAGCCGAACTGTAGCCACGGGAAGCCGGTCAGTACCCAGCCGCGCAGGAATTCGGTTATTTGCCAGACGACCGGTGCGGCAATCGCCACGCGTATCCAGGTGGTTTTCGGCCACAGACGCGCCAACACGCCGGCAAACAGGCCGGTGTAGAGGGAAAGGTATGCGGCAAGCAGAACCACGAGGAACACATTAATGGGGCCCGGCATACCGCCAAACTGCGCGATGCTGACGTAAACCCAGTTGATGCCGGAGCCAAACAGCCCCAATCCCCAGAAGTAGCCGATTGCGGCAGACTGGAGCGGACGGCGATTGAAGGTAAGAGCCTGCAAGCCCATCAGCGAAACGATCGCAGCGGGCCAGATGTCATATGGAGAGAAAGCCAGCGTCCCGCAGGCACCGAATAATAACGCCAGCAGCAGGCGAATGCGCTGGCGTTCAATTAATGGGGCAAATGCCATGTAGTCTTAGATCCAGTTTCGGGTTTATTCGTCCAGTTTGGGCTGGGGTGAGTCGTCCGGAATTCTGACATGAACCTGAATAATACGACGGCTGTCGGCCATTGCCACTTTGAACTGGTAACCATCAATGTCGATAGTCTCCCCGCGCGCGGGCAGATGACCAAAGGCCTGCATGACCAGCCCGCCGATGGTATCTACTTCTTCGTCGCTAAAATGGGTACCGAAAGCGTCGTTGAAGTCTTCAATCGGCGCCAGAGCGCGAATGGTCCAGGTGTGGCGACTGAGCTGACGGAAATCGATATCGTCTTCTTCGTCGTACTCATCTTCAATTTCACCCACGATCAGTTCAAGGATGTCCTCAATGGTCACCAGACCTGAGACACCGCCGAATTCGTCGATGACGATAGCCATATGATAACGCTGGGAGCGGAACTCTTTCAGCATGCGGTCAACTCGCTTGCTTTCAGGTACGACAACCGCCTGGCGTAACACTTTCTCCATGCTGAAGGCTTCGGCATCGCTGCGCATAAACGGCAGCAGATCTTTGGCCATCAGAATCCCTTCAATGTGATCTTTGTCTTCGCTGATCACCGGGAAACGCGAGTGGGCAGACTCGATAATGACATCGAGACATTCGTCCAGGGTCTGGTTGCGTTTCAGGGTAATCATCTGAGAGCGAGGGATCATGATGTCGCGCACGCGTTGGTCCGCAATATCCATCACCCCTTCGAGCATATCGCGCGTATCTTCATCGATAAGGTCGTTTTGCCCGGAATCACGGATCAGCTCCAACAGTTCGTCGCGGTTTTTTGGTTCACCGTGGAAAAGTTGGCTCAGTAACAGGGAGAAAAATCCCTTTTTGCTGTTTAAGGTGTCACTACTGTGTGAATTGTCGTCGCTCATGGCGTCGTATGGGTTCTCATGTTAGTTAATACAAAGCTCGTCATGCGTATATTCAGCTGTTGACGGCATGTCTCTTCATCGTACTTCAAACCAGGTAAGCCGGATAAGGCGCAATACCTGATGGCGGCTGCGCCTTATCAGGCTTACAAGATTTCGAAATGCTTATTCTTTCTCGGCAATGTACGGATCCTCATAGCCCAGAGCAAGCATAATCTCTGTTTCTAGGGATTCCATCTCTTCCGCTTCATCGTCTTCGATATGGTCGTAACCGAGTAAATGCAGGCTACCGTGCACCACCATGTGCGCCCAGTGGGCCTCAAGCGGTTTGCCTTGTTCCTGCGCTTCTTTCTCGACTACCTGACGGCAGATGATCAAATCGCCCAGCAGCGGCATTTCAATGCCCGGCGGGGCTTCAAACGGGAAAGAGAGTACGTTGGTTGATTTATCTTTCCCGCGATAGGTCAGGTTCAGCTCGTGGCTTTCCGCGTCATCAACCAGACGAATGGTAACTTCAGACTCTTCCTGAAACTGTGGGATCACCGCATCCAGCCAACCCTGAAACTGACTTTCTGTTGGTAAACCAGATTCGTCTTCACATGCCAGCTGTAAATCGAGAATAACCTGACTCATTTTTGTTCCTGCTCCTGAGCTTCGCGCTTGCGTTCTGCAGCCAGCTCGGCTTTGCGTTTCTGTTCAGCTTCTTCCCAGGCTTCATACGCCGTGACGATACGGGCGACCACCGGGTGGCGAACCACGTCTTCGCTATGGAAGAAATTAAAACTAATTTCGTCGACTTCAGCCAGTACTTCAATGGCATGACGCAGACCGGATTTGGTGCTTCGCGGCAGGTCAATCTGGGTGATATCGCCGGTGATAACCGCTTTGGAGTTAAAGCCGATACGGGTCAGGAACATTTTCATCTGTTCGATGGTGGTGTTCTGGCTCTCATCAAGAATGATGAACGCATCGTTTAACGTACGACCGCGCATGTAGGCCAGCGGCGCAACTTCAATGACGTTACGCTCAATCAGCTTTTCGACCTTCTCAAACCCGAGCATTTCGAACAGTGCGTCATACAGCGGTCGTAAGTAGGGATCGACTTTCTGGCTGAGGTCACCCGGCAGGAAGCCGAGTTTTTCGCCCGCTTCCACTGCCGGACGGGTCAGCAGAATTCGACGGATCTCCTGACGCTCAAGCGCATCGACCGCAGCGGCAACCGCAAGATACGTTTTACCCGTACCCGCAGGGCCAACGCCAAAGGTGATGTCGTGGTCGAGGATATTCGCAATGTATTGTGCCTGGTTCGGCGTACGCGGCTTAATTACCCCGCGCTTGGTTTTGATGTTCACCGCTTTGCCAAATTCCGGCACGCTGTCTGCGCTTTGCTCAAGCACTCGCGCTTCTTTAATTGCCAGATGAATTTGTTCAGGCTCAATGTCCTGCGTCTGACCACGCATTGGGGCAGTATCGACGTACAGGCTACGTAAAATATCTGCCGCCGCGGTGACGCAAATTGGGCGACCGGTCAGCTTAAAGTGGTTATCACGGCGGTTAATTTCGATGCCGAGGCGACGTTCCAGCTGCTTGATGTTGTCATCAAATGGGCCGCAAAGGCTCAACAGGCGGGCATTGTCTGCGGGTTCAAGGGTGATTTCACGAGTGTCTATGTTCAAACTGTTCCTCTTTTGCATGTCTTGCCGGACGCTGAACATTTACCGGCATCTAAGGAAATTATTCACGCCATGGGGGAAAGGCGCAAGCATTGCGATAAATATGGGGATGATGAGGTAGATTACAAGGCCCGCCGGGGCAGCGAGCCCAGAAGAGTAAGCCCGATAAGCGTAGCGCCATCGGGCATTGAAGATTAAGGCTGATAAATACCGACGCCCAGATCGTTTTCTTTGCGGGTACGCGCAATAACCGACTCAGGGGATTCAGCGATGCGCAGACCCATTTCGTCTTCGGTGCGCACCACTTTACCGCGCAGGGAGTTCGTCCAGACATCGGTAATTTCTACATCCACGAACTTACCGACCATTTCCGGGTTGCCTTCAAAGTTCACCACTCGGTTATTTTCGGTACGGCCAGACAGTTCCATGATGCTTTTACGCGATGTGCCTTCAACCAGAATGCGCTGGGTCGTGCCGACCATGCGACGGCTCCAGGCCATGGCTTGCTGGTTAATACGCTCCTGCAGAATATACAGGCGCTGTTTTTTCTCTTCTTCCGGCACGTCGTCAACCATATCGGCGGCAGGGGTGCCAGGACGCGCAGAGAAGATAAAGCTGTAGCTCATGTCAAAATTGACGTCTGCAATCAACTTCATGGTCTGCTCGAAATCCTGCGTAGTTTCGCCTGGGAAGCCAACGATGAAGTCGGAGCTAATCTGGATATCCGGACGCGCTGCGCGCAGTTTGCGGATGATCGCTTTATATTCCAGCGCGGTATGGGTGCGTCCCATCAGGTTCAGTACGCGATCTGAACCGCTCTGTACCGGCAGGTGCAGGAAACTCACCAGTTCTGGCGTGTCACGATACACTTCAATGATATCATCGGTGAATTCGATCGGATGGCTGGTGGTGAAGCGGATACGGTCAATGCCATCGATCGCCGCGACCAGCCGCAGCAGATCGGCAAAAGATCCGGTCGTGCCGTCGTAGTTTTCACCGCGCCAGGCGTTCACGTTTTGTCCCAGCAGGTTCACTTCACGCACGCCTTGCGCCGCAAGCTGGGCGATTTCAAACAGAATATCGTCCGCCGGACGGCTCACTTCTTCACCGCGGGTGTATGGCACCACGCAGTAAGTACAATATTTATTACAACCTTCCATGATTGACACGAAAGCGCTTGGACCTTCAGCACGCGGTTCCGGTAGGCGGTCGAATTTTTCGATCTCCGGGAAACTGATATCAACCACCGGGCTACGGGTGGTACTTCCACGCACTTTGTTAATCATTTCCGGCAGACGATGCAGGGTTTGCGGCCCAAAAATAATATCGACATAGTGCGCGCGTTGGCGAATATGGTCGCCTTCCTGAGACGCAACACAGCCACCGACACCGATGATCAGCTTGGGGTTTTTCTCTTTTAACAGCTTCCAGCGGCCCAACTGATGGAAGACTTTTTCCTGAGCCTTCTCACGGATAGAGCAGGTATTCAGCAGCAGCACATCCGCTTCTTCGGCCACGTCGGTCAGTTGATACCCATGGGTGGCATCCAGCAGATCGGCCATCTTCGATGAATCGTATTCGTTCATCTGACAGCCCCAGGTTTTAATATGGAGTTTTTTGGTCATCGACTTGCTCTTGCGAAATTGTGGCTGAAATGCAGGGCGCATAGTGTACTGCTTTGGCGCGGTTGTGACCAGTATGACGGATGTCAGCCTCAAGGGGTAAAAAATCCTGTAAACTTACACAATACATGTAACAGGATAATTGACCATGACAAATCAACCAACGGAAATTGCCATTGTCGGCGGGGGGATGGTCGGCGGCGCGCTGGCGCTAGGACTGGCGCAGCATGGATTTACGGTAACGGTCATTGAACATGCCGTTCCCGCGCCGTTTGTGGCTGACGGACAGCCAGATGTCAGAATTTCGGCCATCAGCTCCGCCTCCGTGTCGTTGCTAAAAGGGCTGGGCGTCTGGGATACGGTTCAGGGGATGCGCAGCCATCCTTACCGTCGTCTGGAAACGTGGGAATGGGAAAATGCCCATGTGATGTTTGATGCCGCCGAGCTTAAGCTGCCCTTACTGGGCTATATGGTGGAAAACACGGTCCTGCAACAGGCGCTCTGGCAGGCTCTGGACGTTCACCCCAAAGTCACGCTGCGCGTGCCTGCGTCGCTGATCTCTCTGCATCAACATAACGATCGGCATGAGCTTGAGCTGGCTGGTGGCGAAAAAATCAGCGCGAAGCTGGTCATCGGCGCCGATGGCGCAAATTCTCAGGTGCGGAAAATGGCCGGGATTGGTATCCATGCCTGGCAGTATGCGCAGTCCTGTATGTTGATAACCGTACAATGCGAGAATTCGCCGGGAGACAGCACCTGGCAGCAATTCACCCCTGACGGTCCGCGCGCATTTTTACCGCTGTTTGATAACTGGGCCTCGCTGGTGTGGTACGACTCACCGGCGCGTATCCGCCAGTTGCAAGGTTTGAATATGTCGCAACTGCAGGTGGAGATCGCCAAACATTTCCCATCGCGACTCGGTAACGTTACGCCTGTGGCAGCGGGGGCATTCCCGCTAACGCGCCGTCACGCGCTGCAATATGTGCAGCCAGGACTGGCGCTGGTGGGTGACGCCGCGCATACCATTCATCCGCTGGCGGGGCAGGGCGTTAATTTGGGGTTCCGTGATGTGGATGCGCTGATTGACGTGCTGGTGAATGCGCGCAGCTACGGTGAGTCCTGGGCAAGCCAGCCGGTGCTGAAGCGCTATCAGAACCGTCGCATGACTGACAATTTCATCATGCAAAGCGGCATGGATCTGTTCTACGCAGGATTTAGCAACAACCTGCAGCCGCTGCGTATCATGCGTAATCTTGGGCTAATGGCCGCAGAGCGCGCCGGTATGTTGAAACGTCAGGCACTCAAGTACGCGTTAGGATTGTAATTCAGACAGGCCTACAGAGAACGTTGTAGGCCTGGTAAGCGTAGTGCCATCAGATAATAAATGCAGAAAAGCAAAAAGCTCGCCGAAGCGAGCTTTTTTAATATGGCTGGGGTACGAGGATTCGAACCTCGGAATGCTGGTATCAGAAACCAGAGCCTTACCGCTTGGCGATACCCCAACGGGTGCATCCACAGAATGGACGGCTTTTTGAAATTGGCTGGGGTACGAGGATTCGAACCTCGGAATGCTGGTATCAGAAACCAGAGCCTTACCGCTTGGCGATACCCCAACAATTTTTTGGATTTACCGAACGAGTCGATACGTCCTTAATATGGTGGCTACGACGGGATTCGAACCTGTGACCCCATCATTATGAGTGATGTGCTCTAACCAGCTGAGCTACGTAGCCAGATACTATCATATTCTTCGATGGCTGGGGTACCTGGATTCGAACCAGGGAATGCCGGTATCAAAAACCGGTGCCTTACCGCTTGGCGATACCCCAATGACCGTTGCGGTGAACCGCTACATCGAAGAAAAAATGGCTGGGGTACCTGGATTCGAACCAGGGAATGCCGGTATCAAAAACCGGTGCCTTACCGCTTGGCGATACCCCATCCGTGCAACGCTTACGGGTGAATGGTGCGGGAGGCGAGACTTGAACTCGCACACCTTGCGGCGCCAGAACCTAAATCTGGTGCGTCTACCAATTTCGCCACTCCCGCAAAAAAGATGGTGGCTACGACGGGATTCGAACCTGTGACCCCATCATTATGAGTGATGTGCTCTAACCAGCTGAGCTACGTAGCCATCTTTTTTTCGCGTAACCTTATCGGCGTTGCGGGGCGCATTATGCGTATTGAGCCTTGAAGCGTCAACCCCTTTTTCATTGAAAATAGCTGGAATGTGACTGTTTGGTTAGGTTGCGAACAGCATGACGCAATATTCGGCAATTATTAGTTATTAATTGTTTTTTTGCACAGAAAATAGACATAAAAAAGAGCCCCGCAGGGCCCTTTTCTAAGGATTAACTTATTTATAAGCGGACTGATGTACGCCAACCGCACGACCAGAAGGATCGTTCATGGTTTTAAACGCCTCATCCCATTCAATTGCTTTGGCAGAAGAACAGGCAACAGACGGCCCGCCAGGCACACATTCCGCAGCGCTCGCAACCGGGAACAGCTCTTCGAAAATCTCACGGTACAAATACGCTTCTTTAGAAGATGGCGTGTTGTAAGGGAAACGGAAGCTGGCGGTTTCCAGTTGTTGGTCAGAAACTTGCTCAGCGGCCACCTCTTTCAGGGTATCAATCCAGCTGTAACCGACACCATCGGAGAACTGCTCTTTCTGACGCCATGCAACGCTTGCTGGCAGGTAGGATTCAAAACATTCACGCAGAACATGTTTTTCCATTTTGCCGTTGCCGCACATTTTGTCCTGCGGGTTGATGCGCATCGCCACATCAAGGAATTTCTTATCCAGGAAGGGCACGCGAGCTTCCACTCCCCAGGCCGACATAGCTTTGTTGGCACGGGCACAGTCGAACATATGCAGCGCCTGCAGCTTACGCACGGTCTCTTCGTGCAGCTCTTTTGCATCTGGTGCTTTGTGGAAATAGAGATAGCCGCCAAATACTTCGTCAGAACCTTCGCCCGACAGCACCATTTTAATGCCCATAGCTTTAATTTTACGCGACATTAAGTACATCGGGGTCGAGGCGCGAATCGTCGTAACATCGTAAGTTTCGATGTGATAAATCACGTCGCGGATAGCATCCAAACCTTCCTGCACGGTGAAGTGGATCTCATGGTGTACAGTACCCAGATGGTTCGCCACCTCTTGTGCGGCTTTCAGGTCTGGAGCGCCTTCCAGGCCTACGGCGAAGGAGTGCAACTGCGGCCACCAGGCTTCGCTACGCTCCTGATCTTCAACACGACGCGCGGCGTATTTTTTGGTGATTGCGGAAATGACGGATGAATCCAGACCGCCGGACAGCAATACACCATAAGGAACATCTGACATCAGGTGGCTTTTCACTGCATCTTCCAGTGCCTGACGCAACTCGTTTTTATCGGTAACGTTGTCTTTTACCGCATCGTATTCAAACCAGTCGCGCTGATAGTACTGACGAATTTCGCCGTCTTTACTCCATAAATAGCTACCGGCCGGGAATTCTTTGATCGTGCGACACACGGGAACCAGAGCTTTCATTTCAGACGCAACGTAGAAGTTACCGTGCTCGTCGTAACCCATATACAGCGGGATGATCCCGATATGATCGCGACCGATCAGGTAAGCGTCCTGCTCGCTGTCGTACAGAGCAAAAGCAAACATGCCTTGCAGGTCATCCAGAAACTCTGGGCCTTTTTCCTGATACAACGCAAGGATAACTTCGCAGTCGGAACCGGTCTGGAACTGATAGCGATCGCCATATTCAGCGCGCAGCGCCTGATGGTTATAAATTTCACCGTTAACCGCCAGGATATGCGTTTTCTTCACGTTGTACAGCGGCTGAGCACCGGCGTTGACGTCGACGATGGACAGACGTTCGTGCGCCAGAATGGCGTTATCACTGGCGTAAATACCCGACCAGTCCGGGCCGCGATGGCGCATCAGACGAGACAATTCCAGGGCTTTTTTACGCAGTTCAACTGCGTCAGTTTTAATATCGAATACGCCAAAAATAGAACACATAACCTTCTCCGTTAACCTGTTGCGTGATGCTTTTTATGTTTGCTTGATAAAGAAAATGCCGCAAAGCTGGAGAGGGCGCAAGTGAATTACGGGTCAGAAAATAAAAAACGCAATGGTCATTGTGGATTGGTGAAAAAAGATTACGGAATGGACGGGTTTATTAATGAATCGATAATTTTATGGCGGTTTTATTAAATGGAAGGATTTCTTCTGGCCGGATATGACGCGGGGGCGTCTTATCCGGCTTACGCATCAAATCACATCAATTTCCGCAACGGACGGGTAAATCCAGCTTGGTCTGAACGGCATGCTGTCAATGTCGTCGAGCGTCGAAACGCCAGACAATACCAGGATGGTTTCGAGACCCGCCTGGAAGCCCGCCAGAATATCGGTACGCAGGTTGTCGCCAACGATAACGGTCTCTTCCGAATGCGCCTGCATTTTGTTGAGCGCCGCGCGAATAATCCACGGGCTGGGTTTGCCCACATAAAACGGCTTGCGGCCAGAGATTTTTTCGATACCGGCGCACAGCGCACCACAGGCGGGATAAAAGCCGCGTCCGTGAGTATCCGGGTTTGTGGCGATGAAACGCGCGCCGTTGGCCACAAAATATGCCGCTTTATGCATCATGTCCCAGTTATAGGATCGCGTCTCGCCAACAATCACAAAATCGGGGTTCACGTCAGTAATAGTAAACCCGGCTTTATACAGCTCGTGAATTAACGCACCTTCACCTACCACGTAGGCCTTTTTCCCTTCCTGGCGGCGAAGAAAATCAGCGGTAGCCATGGCGGAAGTATAAAAGACGCTATCAGGGACATTCACACCCGCGGTGGCGAAGCGGTTTGCCAAATCCTGCCCGGTCTGTGAAGGATAGTTAGTCAGCAAAACTAACGGCAGGCCTTTTTCCAGGATCCCAGTCAGAAATTCTGCCGCACCCGGTACGGCAACATTGTCGTGCATCAGCACGCCGTCGATATCACAAATTACATTCTTAATGGCCATGGACAATCCGACATCAAAAAAAGAAGGCATTACTATACACAAAATACACTAAATCATTCGAGTTGCATCAAGGCGGCAAGTCTGAGAACCCCGGGAGCTTACTGAAGTAAGTGACTGGGGTGAGCAGATGCAGCTAACGCAGAGGCTGCTTGGTATTAGCTTTCCAGCAAACGTTGCAGCAATGTACCGTTGAGCATCGCACGCTTCACCAGCGCAAAGGCGCCAATGGCTGAACGGTGATCCAGCGTGGAGCGAACCACCGGTAAATTGTGGCGAAACGCTTTCAACGCCTGCGTGTTGATACAGCTTTCTATAGCAGGCAGCAGCACTTTGTCAGCCTCGGTAATCTCGCCCGCAATGACGATTTTTTGTGGGTTAAACAGGTTGATGGCGATGGCGATGGTTTTACCCAGGTGACGACCAACGTGCTCAATGACTTCTGATGCCAGGTTATCGCCTTTATTAGCCGCCTTACAGATGGCTTTAATGCCGCAATCATCCAGCGTGAGTCGGCTTGGATAACCCTGTTTCAATAAGTTCTGCACGCGGTGTTCAATAGAGGCATTGGCAGCAATTGTTTCCAGACAGCCGAAATTACCGCAGTGACAGCGCTCACCCAGCGGCTCTACCTGAATATGGCCAATCTCACCCACGTTGCCATTGCGACCAATAAAAATTCGGCCATTGGAGATGATTCCCGCCCCGGTTCCGCGGTGAACACGCACCAAAATGGAGTCTTCGCAATCCTGGCTTGCCCCGAAATAGTGCTCGGCCAGCGCCAGACTGCGAATATCGTGACCGACAAAGCAGGTGACCTTAAAGCGTTTTTCGAGTGCTTCGACCAGCCCCCAGTTTTCGACCTGAATGTGCGGCATATAGCGGATGACGCCGCTTTCAGGATCAACCAGGCCTGGCAGAATGACGGAAATCGCAACCAGCTCGCGGATTTTCCGCTGGCAGTTCTCAATAAAGGTGGCAATGGTGTTGAGCAGCGCATACTCCAGCGTTTCCTGGGTGCGCTCCGGGAGGGGATAATGCTCTTCAGCGACCACTTTACTGCTCATATCATAGAGCGTGAGCGTAGTATCGTGGCGGCCCAGGCGTACGCCAATGGCGTGGAAATTGCGGGTTTCGGTGACGATAGAGATAGCGCGGCGGCCCCCGGTAGAGGCCTGCTGATCGACTTCTTTGATCAGCCCGCGTTCGATCAATTGACGCGTAATTTTCGTTACGCTGGCGGGGGCAAGCTGGCTTTGCTCGGCAATTTGAATTCGCGAGATTGGCCCATGCTGGTCAATCAGGCGATAAACCGCCGCGCTGTTAAGCTGTTTTACGAGATCAACATTACCTATTTGAGCTTGTCCGCCTGGTGTCATTCTTTCTCTTACTCAGTAACGACCTCGTTGCCATTAACGATGGTCTTGATAATTTTAAAGTCGTGCGTGAACGCAGTCAGGTTGGCTACTTTGCCTGGCGCGATGCTGCCGAGTTGTTTGTCGACGCCAATGGCGCGAGCAGGGTAGAGCGTTGCCATACGTAAGACTTCGTCGAGAGCGATATTCGCATGTTCGACCAGATTGCGTACGCCTTCAATCATGGTTAATGATGAGCCGCTCAGTGTACCGTTCTCATCAACGCACAATCCATTACGGTAGTATATTGTTTTGCCAGCGAAAATGAACTGTTCAATGTTTGCACCTGCTGGTGCGGTTGCGTCGGTGACCAGGCACAGCTTGTCGCCTTTCAGGCATTTGGCATTACGAATGTTAACGTAATCAACGTGGAGGCCATCAGCGATGATACCGCAATAGATATCGGCTTCATCAAGAATAGCGCCCGCCAGACCAGGTTCGCGGCCGGTAATGTACGGCATCGCGTTGAACAGATGCGTCGCAAAGGTGATGCCTGCGCGGAACCCGATTTTTGCTTCTTTTACCGTTGCATTTGAGTGACCCGCAGAAACCACAATACCCGCATTCACCAGTTTGGTAATGACCTCTACCGGGACCATTTCTGGCGCCAGCGTTACTTTGGTGATCACATCGGCATTATTGCACAGGAAATCAACCAGCGCAGCGTCCGGTTGACGGACAAATCCCGGATTATGGGTGCCTTTTTTCACCAGATTCAGCCACGGACCTTCCAGATGAAGCCCTAGTGCCTGATTCGGGTGTTTCGCCAGGTATTCACGCATGACGCGAACGCCTTGTTTCATCAGGTCATCGCTGGTGGTGATAAGCGTTGGCAGGTAGCTGGTGCAGCCAGATTTTTCATTGGCTTTCTGCATGATTTCCAGCGTTTCAACGGTCACGGCTTCTGCCGTATCGTTAAATTGTACGCCGCCGCAGCCGTTTAGCTGTACATCGATAAAACCGGGGGAAACAATGGCCCCATTCAGTGAGCGCTGTTCAATTCCTGACGGTAACTCAGTCAGTGGGCAAACGCTGTCAATCAGGCCATTGGCGACAACAATCGCATGGTCATCAAGAATTTCGTGACCGGTAAAAATCCGGCCCTGGGTTAAAGCATACATTCCGACCCCCGATTTCAAAAAATGCCGCCCTGCAACTTATCGACAGGGCGGAGACATCAATTACAGACCTTTAATATTTTCCGCTTCTAACTCGTTAAAGTATTTCAGCGTCTTCACTTTCAGTTCCATGGTGGAAGGCTCATCGCAGACCACAACTGCTTTCGGATGCAGCTGCAGACAGCTGATGGTCCACATATGGTTAACGTTGCCTTCAACGGCGGCTTGCAGCGCCTGCGCTTTCTGGTGGCCCAGTACCAGGATCATCACTTCTTCAGCATCCAGCAGGGTGCCCACACCAACGGTCAGCGCATATTTAGGCACCTGGCTGACGTCGCCGTCAAAGAAGCGTGAGTTCGCAACACGCGTGTCGTGAGTCAGCGTTTTGATGCGAGTACGGGAAGCCAAAGAAGAGGCTGGTTCGTTGAACGCGATGTGACCATCGTTGCCTACGCCGCCCATAAACAAGTGGATTTTACCGTAAGAACGGATTTTTTCTTCATACTGACGGCATTCTGCATCAATATCCGGTGCGTTACCATTGAGGAGGTTGATGTTTTCTGCTGGAATATCAACGTGATCAAAGAAGTTGCGATGCATGAAGCTATGGTAGCTTTCCGGATGCTCTTTCGGCAGGCCAACATATTCGTCCATATTGAACGTTACAACATGCTTGAAGCTTACCTGGCCCGCTTTGTGCATTTCAACCAATGCTTTGTAGGCTGTCAGCGGAGTACCGCCTGTCGGCAGGCCCAAAACGAACGGACGATCAGCCGTTGGTTTGAACGCGTTAATACGGTTAACGATATGGCGAGCAGCCCATTTGCCGACTTGTTCAGCGGTATTCAGGGGGATCAGTCTCATTCTTCACCTCAAAAGTAAATGTAAGCAATTGGCGGATTGAGTCTCTGTGCAGTATTAAGCGTAACCTGGTTTTGCATCGGTAAGGATCAATCCGTTTCGATTTTTTGAATGATAAAATAAGTTTTCGTAGTTAGCCAGTGGAAGGGAGGGTTAATAACGATATTTGGTGACTGGAATCACAAAAAACACGCATTTAATTTGCGATACGAATTAAATTTTCACACACTCTGAATGTAGATGAATGGTTAATATTGTTGTTCCAGAATCTTGCTGTCAGGAATGGTCGCACAATAAAAATATGGCTTCAAAGAAGCCTAATCGGGGTCTCGTAGGGGGAATAAAATGAATATTTTAGGTTTTTTCCAGCGGCTGGGTAGGGCGTTACAGCTCCCCATCGCTGTGCTGCCAGTCGCGGCACTGCTGCTGCGATTCGGCCAACCAGATTTACTTAACGTACCCTTCATCGCGCAAGCGGGTGGGGCCATCTTTGATAACCTGGCGTTAATTTTCGCTATTGGTGTGGCTTCCAGCTGGTCAAAAGACAGCGCGGGTGCTGCAGCGCTGGCGGGTGCGGTTGGTTATTTCATATTGACCAAAGCAATGGTTACCATTAACCCGGCCATCAACATGGGCGTGCTGGCAGGTATCATCACTGGTCTGGTCGGCGGTGCGGTATATAACCGTTGGTCTGGTATCAAACTACCTGACTTCCTGAGCTTCTTTGGCGGCAAACGCTTCGTGCCGATCGCCACTGGCTTCTTCTGTCTGGTGCTGGCTGCTATCTTCGGCTACGTGTGGCCGCCGGTGCAGAACGCCATCCATGCGGGAGGTGAGTGGATCGTAGGCGCTGGCGCGCTGGGTTCCGGTATCTTTGGTTTCATCAACCGTCTGCTGATCCCAACCGGTCTGCATCAGGTGCTGAACACCATCGCCTGGTTCCAGATTGGTGAATTCACTAACGCTGCAGGTACCGTATTCCACGGTGACATCAACCGCTTCTACGCGGGTGACGGCACTGCGGGTATGTTCATGTCTGGCTTCTTCCCGATCATGATGTTTGGTCTGCCGGGTGCGGCGCTGGCAATGTACTTCGCCGCTCCGAAAGCACGTCGTCCGATGGTTGGCGGTATGCTGTTGTCCGTTGCGATCACCGCGTTCCTGACCGGTGTTACCGAGCCGCTGGAATTCCTGTTCATGTTCCTGGCGCCATTGCTGTACCTCCTGCACGCACTGTTAACGGGTATCAGCCTGTTCGTTGCAACACTGCTGGGGATCCACGCGGGCTTCTCCTTCTCCGCAGGTGCTATCGACTACGTGTTGATGTACAACCTGCCGGCGGCGAGTCAGAACGTCTGGATGCTGGTCGTGATGGGCCTGGTGTTCTTCGTCATTTACTTTGTGTTGTTCAGCGCGGTTATTCGTATGTTTAACCTGAAAACGCCGGGCCGTGAAGATAAAGAAGACGATATCGTTACTGAAGAAGCGAACAGCAACACTGAAGAAGGTCTGGCTCAACTGGCAACCAACTACATTGCAGCAGTTGGCGGTACCGATAACCTGAAAGCGATTGATGCCTGTATCACTCGTCTGCGTCTGACCGTTGCCGACTCCGGTCGCGTAAATGATGCGATGTGTAAACGTTTAGGCGCATCTGGAGTGGTTAAGCTGAACAAGCAAACTATCCAGGTCATCGTGGGTGCGAAGGCCGAATCTATCGGCGACGAAATGAAGAAAGTTGTTGCGCGTGGCCCGGTGGCTGCAGCGTCTGGTGAAAGTGCGCCAGCAGCAGCGGCTCCGGTTGCTAAACCGCAAGCTGTAGCGAACGCAGTAACCGTTGAAACTTTAGTTTCTCCGATTACCGGTGACGTGGTTGCGCTGGAGCAGGTGCCTGATGAAGCCTTCGCCAGCAAAGCTGTAGGCGACGGCGTGGCGGTGAAGCCAACGGATAAAATCGTGGTTGCTCCGGCTGCCGGCACCATCGTGAAAATCTTCAACACTAACCATGCGTTCTGTCTGGAAACCGTTAAAGGCGCGGAAATCGTGGTCCACATGGGTATCGATACAGTAGCGCTGGAAGGTAAAGGCTTTAAGCGTCTGGTTGAAGAAGGTGCGGAAGTGACTGCAGGTCAACCGATTCTGGAAATGGATCTGGAGTTCCTGAACGCCAACGCACGTTCCATGGTTAGCCCGGTTGTGTGCAGCAACAGCGATGATTTCGGTGCTCTGGTCATTAAAGCCGAAGGTCATGTGGTTGCTGGTCAAACACCACTGTATGAGATTAAAGGTAAATAACTGCTCCTGAGTAAAGTGAGTTAAGTGCCTTAAGCGGCGGGGGATATTCCTCCGCCGCTTTTTTTTGCAGCAAATACCCTCATATATCCTGTTGAAACACCTTTTTTGTGCAACTAATAGTTGTCTCCTGACGTCGCTTATAAGATCATGTTCCGTTATACGTTGTTTACGCTTTGAGGAATCCACGATGAGTGAGGCTGAAGCCCGCCCGAGTAACTTTATTCGTCAGATCATCGATGAAGATCTGGCCAGTGGTAAGCACACCACTATCCATACACGTTTTCCGCCGGAGCCAAATGGCTATCTGCACATTGGCCACGCGAAATCCATTTGTCTGAACTTTGGCATTGCGCAAGATTACCAGGGCCAGTGCAACCTGCGTTTTGATGATACGAACCCGGTTAAAGAAGATATCGAGTACGTTGAGTCGATTAAAAACGACGTTGAATGGTTAGGTTTCCACTGGACTGGCGATATTCGCTACTCTTCGGATTACTTCGATCAGCTTCACGCCTATGCGGTAGAGCTTATTAATAAAGGCCTGGCGTACGTTGATGAACTGTCAGCGGAGGAGATCCGCGAATACCGCGGCACTCTGACGCAGCCAGGTAAAAACAGCCCGTTCCGCGATCGTAGCGTCGAAGAGAACCTGGCGCTGTTCGAAAAAATGCGTACCGGTGGTTTTGAAGAAGGTAAAGCCTGCCTGCGCGCGAAAATCGATATGGCTTCGCCGTTTATCGTGATGCGCGATCCGGTGCTGTACCGTATTAAGTTCGCCGAACACCACCAGACCGGCAACAAGTGGTGCATCTACCCGATGTACGATTTTACCCACTGCATCAGCGATGCGCTGGAAGGCATTACGCATTCACTGTGTACGCTGGAGTTCCAGGATAACCGTCGTTTGTACGACTGGGTGCTGGACAACATCACCATTCCGGTTCACCCGCGCCAGTACGAATTCTCGCGCCTGAATCTGGAATACACCGTGATGTCCAAACGCAAGCTGAACCTGCTGGTGACCGACAAGCACGTTGAAGGCTGGGACGATCCGCGTATGCCGACGATTTCTGGCCTGCGTCGTCGTGGTTATACTGCTGCCGCTATTCGTGAGTTCTGCAAACGCATTGGCGTGACCAAGCAGGATAACACCATTGAGATCGCTTCTCTGGAGTCCTGCATTCGCGAAGATCTGAACGAAAACGCCCCGCGCGCGATGGCAGTTATCGATCCGGTGAAACTGGTTATCGAAAACTACCCGCAGGGCGAAAGTGAGTTGGTTACCATGCCTAACCATCCGAACAAACCGGAAATGGGCAGCCGTGAAGTGCCGTTTAGCGGTGAAATTTGGATCGATCGCGCCGACTTCCGCGAAGAAGCGAACAAGCAGTACAAGCGTCTGGTGATGGGCAAAGAAGTACGTTTGCGTAATGCTTACGTGATCAAGGCTGAACGTGTAGAGAAAGATGCAGAAGGGAATATCACCACCATTTTCTGCACCTACGATGCCGACACCCTGAGCAAAGATCCGGCTGATGGCCGTAAAGTAAAAGGTGTTATTCACTGGGTGAGCGCGTCCCATGCGCTGCCGATTGAAATCCGTTTGTACGATCGTCTGTTTAGCGTGCCAAACCCAGGTGCGGCGGAAGACTTCCTGTCCGTTATCAACCCGGAATCGCTGGTCATTAAGCAGGGCTACGGTGAGCCGTCACTGCAGGCTGCGATTGCAGGTAAAGCGTTCCAGTTTGAGCGTGAAGGCTACTTCTGCCTGGACAGCCGCTATGCAACGGCTGACAAGCTGGTATTTAACCGCACTGTAGGTCTGCGTGATACGTGGGCTAAAGTCGGCGAGTAATTCCTGCCACACTGCCTCAAACGCCGCCAACGCGACGTTTGAGGCGGATTTTTCTGTTTTACTTATGCTGCATTAACGCCTGAACCCGCTGCTGGCTGCGTTCCAGCACCACCGATGTCTCCTGCTTACCCACCGTCGCCTGATTGACCATTTCACTGAGGATCATGGAGCCGGTAATATCCCCCATCCGCGTAAAGTTCTTCTCGCCGACCGATCCAAAGACCTGCATATTCGGGTACTGGGCAATCAGCTGTTCAGGGAGAGTTCCAAAGACTTTGACTGCAGGGTTGTCCTTCCAGCTGACGTTTTGCGCGGCGGCCTTCGTCACCGGCAGCATCGCCCCCGGCGACATCAATACCCAGTCAGCCGCGTTCTGCGCCTGTCCCATAAAGCTGACAAATTTTTCGGCGGCTTTCGTTTCTGCCTCAGTCTGACCGGCTGTGAGCGTTAATGATGTGATAACGCCAAATACGGCAGGTGATTTTTCGCTCGGCACGACAAAGCCTAAATCCGCCAGCGAACCATCCTGATAAATCGCTGGCAGGATATAGGTCGAATAGACCGCCATCGGCGCGGTGCCGTTCATAAAGGCGTCTTTGATCTCTGTTACGTTGTTCGAGCCGGGCATGGTATAGCGGGCCAGTTCGCGATAATAGTTCAGCGAGGCCTGCATTTCTGCTGAGTTAACCGTGATGTCGCCGTTTGCGTTGAACACATTAGCACCGTTTGAAAGTGCGAACTGAGAGAAGGTTTGTTCGCTCATGACGCTTTCAGCCGTCGGCAGCGCGATGCCATATTTTTTACTGGTGCTGTCGGTCAGCCTGCGTGCCGCTTCCAGCAGTTGCGTCCAGTTTTTGGGTTCGTCGATTCCCGCTTTAGCCAGTACCGATTTACGATACCAGACTCCCTGCAGCCAGGCGCTGATCGGCACGCCGGTATAGGCCGTTCCGTCTTCGGTACGAACAATGCGCAGCACGCCGTCGTAGAAGGCGCTTTCGCCTTGCCTGTCGATCAGCGTTTTCACCGCTTTGTGGTCGATAAGCTGCTCTTTATCCATGACTTTGGCATAGTCATGGCTGACCTCGACGACCTCCGGCAGTGATCCTGAGCGGGCAAGGGTAATGATTTTAGTATTATAGGCATCCTCTTCGACGGGAACCTGCTTCACAATAATATCCGGATTCTCTTGCTGAAAGCGGTTGATGATCCCGGCAATGACGGTCTGGCGCTCCTGCTCAACGGCGGAGTGCATAAATTCGATGGTCACCTGCTGCGGTTTATCCTCACAGCCTGAAAGCAAAACGGCGGTTACCAGCGCCAGCATTGTTTTTGGTATGTTCATTTTTAATCCTTTGTTGTCGTCCATTTCCGTTAATTAACAACTGGCGCTGATATGGATAGCGTCCGTCGACAGCGCACCTGCACAAATCAGTAAACCGATCCCGCCATCCATCAAGGCTTCGTGTTCAGCGTCCTCCACGTGCAGCGTTTTACCGTCAACGGTCGCGGAGATAATCTGCCCGTTGATGGCGATATCGAACGACACAGGGCGCTCGTACACGTCGGACAACGCCGCTTCTGCCAGGACTTTGGTACTGGTGTCGCGCACGCGGACGATCTGTAATTTCCCGTCGCGCAGGATGCGCGCGGCGTAATAGCGCCTCATCCCCTGCACCCGAAAAGCCAGACCGCCGTACTCCCCTGAATGCAGCGTAATGTCACTCTGAACGCGGTAGTTATCCCACTGCCGCGTTCCGTGAATAATCAATCCCTCGTCGTACTCTTTGGAGATACGAAAGCTGGTGGGATAGTGGCGTGAAAAGAGATCCACGCCGTTTACCCAGGCTCGCCACCAAAAATTAGTTTCCCCTGTGGGTTTACGCAGGGTCAGCTCAGGTGTGCCGTCCCAGCGCATACTGTCGATGAGCAGGCGACCGCGGGCAACGCGGGCATCGGTGCTGATTGTTACGCCAATCTCGCCGATTGGTTGGCCCTGGCAGTCCGGGAGATCCAACGCCAGCGTTAGCGATTCGCCCGGGGCTATACTCTGCGCGTCGCCGTACTGGGGCGTCAGCTGATTGTTGTCATCATAAACCCGGTAGCAGAGTCGCACGTTTAACGCGGATGTGTTATCCGGTGGCGCAATCAGGGTGGCCTGAAGACGCTGGCCTGGGTAGATAAGTGGGGTAGCCATTAAATCGTAGCTGCGCATTTCCACGATTTCAGGCGGGGTAAAGGTTTGCGTGGTCACGCTGGCATGAAGTCCGGGCGCAAGATGGCGATAGTGCAGACTCAACATCTGCCGCCCCAGGTGCGCCTCATTCTTAACCTCAACCGCGGCCGCATTTTCTTCATTAAGCCAGCGGAAACCCTGCACGCTGCCCGGTAGTGAGAAATGGTACTGCGCGCCGGATTTTTTGGCTTCAGGGCGCGGCAGACCGGCAATCTGGTGTCCCAGCCCGACCAGGTAATCGGTGATCCGCACGGCGTTGTTTATGGAGAACCCCCCGTCGGCTGAGGAGATCAGCATTCTGTCCGCCAGCGGCCCGCGCCAGTCCGGGCCTGCGTCAATACCCTGGAGTCCCAGCATAATGCCGGACAGACAGCCGACATTCCCCGCATTGCAGTCAGTGTCCCATCCTGACGTATTGACAATGCACTGGGCCTGCTGGAAGTCGTCCGGCGCGTAAAGGATCGCCATAATCATCAGCGCATGATTAGGGATGATGTGACAATTGCTGGGATATTTGTGATAGCCATAGTTGTCGTCGATTCGCTGGCGGGTCGTCTGCCAGTCGTTATCTTCCCGTCGCCAGCGACGGATATCGCCAACCAGCTGGGCTATTTGCGACTCTGCCGGGATCACGGATAGTCCAACGTCAATAAGCTGTTCGATCTCCTGGCAAATAAAGGCCTGTGACTCCATCGCCGCCCAGAGCATAGCGGCATACACCGCTTCACCGTCATGGCTCACGCTGGCGGCATTTTTGGCAAGTTCTGCCGCCAGACGGGGTTGTCCCGGTGCGACAAGCGCCCAGCTATCAATAAAGATTTGTGCGCCAATCTGTTCGGCAATCGTTTTCCCGTTGGTCGCAATGGCTCCGCTTAGCGGAGCCGGAATGCCTTTTTTGAGATTCAGCCAGGCGGTGTGTTCCGTCGAATTACCGTTTCCGCCCCACCAGAGGATGGTGCGCTTATCAATGATGTAATTAAGCCAGCAGTGCCCCATCTGTTCCGCGCTCAGATCCGGCGGCAGGGCATAATCTTCCAGTGCGCGGATAAAGGTAAAGGTTCCGGCGACATCATCGTCGGTGACAACCAGCGGACGCTTAAATTTTTCGTGGACGTAATACTGGATCGGCCCCAGCTCCTGCATAATTTTTTCGTAGGTCCACCCTTCAAAAGGGCGGCCAAGGTAGACGCCGATTAATTTCCCTAACACCCCTGCATAAACGCGCGACTCATAATCTGAAGGCAATTCCATCTGTTTGATCCTTGTGTGGTGTTTTATCAGCCGTTCAGGCGGATTCTCTTTTTACCAGGCCCCAGGGCATTTCAGTGGTGCTGCCCTGGAGCTGTGCGGTGATATCAGTTTGCGCCAGGAGGAGGGCGGCCGCTTTTTGCCCAAGCTGCTCCGGGTACTGGGCGATAGTAGTCAGGGAAGGGGTCACCAGCCCGGCGGCGGGAATATCATCGAAACCCATCACCGCAAGCTGCTCCGGGATAGTGATGCCTTTCTCCCTTGCGGCACGCATCACGCCGATAGCCATTAAATCGTTGGCGGCGAAAATCGCATCCGGGAGCGTGCCGTCATTAATCAGCTGCATCGCGATCTGATAGCCGCTCTGTTCGTTAAAACCAGGCAGAATTTTGATGCGCGGAAGGCGGCCAGCCTGGGTCATCGCCTGGCGATATCCTTCCACTCTGGCAGGTTCAGGACCGCCAGCGCTGGCGATCATCGTGATATTTTGGTGCCCCTGTGCCAGCAGATATTCGACGGCGCTGCGCGCGGCAGCGGCGTTGTCGATATAAACATTATGCAGCGGTAGCGGGCCGTTTTTTTTCATTCTGGCTTCAATACGTGCAATCGGGATCCCTGCCTGAAGATACGGGGCAAAATCTTTCATCCCGACGTTAAAAAATGTCCCCACCACGGCGTCGACCCGCCCCTGCGCTGACCAGCGCAAAAAATGCAGCTCTCTTTCCCGTAATCCATCGGTGCTGGCCACGATCGCATCGTAGTGATACCTATCCGTCACCGACTGAACGCCACGGACGAGTGAGGCATAAAAAGGGTTGGCGATATCCGGCACGATGCAGGCGATCGACATGGTTTTATTGGTTTTCAGCGCTTGTGCAAAACGGTTCGGTATATATCCCAGCTGATTAGCCGCTTGCTCAACCCGGATCACTGTCTCCTGTGGGTAGGTGTGATTTCCTTTGGTGAGTACCACGGATACCACCGCCTGTGAAACGCCAGCCAGGGCCGCGACGTCTTTCTGCGTGATGCGTTTTGTCATTTATTTATCAACTTATACGTATAACCTGCATCTTTGAATAATGGGACACCCGGTAGCTGTCAATAAAAACCTTATAAAGTGAGTGTATTTGTGTGGAAAATCCGAGGACGGTCACATCAACGACGGAGAGTGAATTCAGGAGCTCGAACGTTCTGTTTGCAGAGCGAATTAATGACGTTCGAGAATTAATTTGTTTTGCGAATGCAAAGACAATTATTAGGGGTGGAATTATATATATAATAATAAAATTGAAGATATCTATATGTATATAAAGTATTTTTTCTTGTTTTTGTGACTTTTTTTACTCCCAAAGCAAAATGTAACAGAAAACAAGAAAATATGTGCGGTTGCTCATACTATTACATACTCGTTACAGAAAGAGATTGATAATTCGCGTCGCGAAAAATAGTCTATTCATTGTAGTCACTGAGGTTTTCTCAGCGCTACTTTTTTAATTTTTGTTTTTTCGCTGTCCGCTTTTGTCGGCAGCATTTTATACCCAATGGATTTCGAGTTGCATCAAGGCGGAGACGCAGCGTGTGCGCTGTCCCCGATGGGGCGAGGCCAAAGGCCGAGTAAAGCCAACACTGATGCAGCTTGAAAAACGAAGGGTTATACGTCAAAGAGGATTAACATATGCGTACGTTTAGTGGCAAACGTAGTACGCTGGCGCTGGCTATCGCCGGTATCACAGCAATCTCGGGTTTCGTTGTCGCTCCCCAGGTACACGCCGAAGGATTTATTGATGACTCAACCTTAACCGGCGGCATCTATTACTGGCAGCGTGAGCGTGACCGTAAAGATGTGACCGATCACGACAAATACAAAACCAACCTTTCTCACTCCACCTGGAACGCTAACCTCGACTTCCAGTCCGGTTATGCGGCTGATATGTTTGGTATTGATATCGCAGCATTTACCGCTATTGAAATGAACGAAAGTAGCGAAAGCGGCCATCCAAACGAAATTGCATTCTCGTCAAAAAATAAAGGCTATGATGAAGATTACTCCGGCGATAAGAGCGGAATTAGCCTTTATAAAGCAGCAGCCAAATTTAAATTCGGCCCAACCTGGGCGCGCGCTGGTTACATTCAACCAACCGGACAGACTCTGTTGGCTCCGCACTGGAGCTTTATGCCAGGTACCTATCAGGGTGCTGAAGCCGGAGCCAACTTCGACTATGGTGATGCTGGTGCACTGAGCTTCTCCTATATGTGGGCCAACGAATATAAAGCACCATGGCACACTGAAGTCGATAAATTCTATCAGGCTGATAAAAAGACCAGCGTAGATTATCTGCACTCAATCGGCGCGAAATATGACTTCAAAAATAACCTGTTGCTGGAAGCCGCATTTGGTCAGTCTGAAGGCTACGTCGATCAGTACTTCGCAAAAGCCAGCTATAAATTCGATTTAGGCGGTAACCCGTTTACCACCAGCTACCAGTTCTACGGTGCGCGCGACAAAGTTGATGATCGCACCGTGAACGATATTTATGACGGTACGGCCTGGCTGCAGGCGCTGACCTTTGGCTACAAAGTGGCGGAAGTGGTTGACCTGCGTCTGGAAGGGACCTGGGTTAAAGCGGACGGGCAGCAGGGGTACTTCCTGCAGCGTATGACCCCGACCTACGCCTCATCAAACGGTCGCCTGGATATCTGGTGGGATAACCGTTCCGACTTCAACGCCAACGGCGAAAAGGCTGTCTTCTTCGGCGCAATGTATGACCTGAAGAACTGGAATTTGCCGGGCTGGGCAGTGGGCGCGTCCTACGTTTACGCATGGGATGCCAAGCCATCAACCTGGCAGATCAATCCGGATGCGTACTACGACAAAAACCGCACTATCGAAGAATCTTCTTACAGCCTGGATGCGGTCTATACCCTGCAAGAGGGGCGTGCGAAGGGCACCATGTTTAAACTGCACTTCACCCAGTACGACAACCATTCAGACATTCCGAGCTGGGGCGGTGGTTACGGCAACATCTTCCAGGATGAGCGCGACGTGAAATTCATCGTTATTGCTCCGTTCACCATCTTCTAATGCCAACAGCGGCAGGCCGGGCGCCTGCCGCATCGTTGAGGAAAGTGCTATGAAAAAACTGATACTCATCGCTGTTATGGCAACCGGGCTGGTGGCTTGCGCGCAATCCCCGGCACCAAAAGAAGACAGCCGTCTGAAAGAAGCCTACAGCGCGTGCATTACTACCGCGCAAGGATCGCCGGAGAAAATCGAAGCCTGCCAAAGCGTGTTGAATGTGCTGAAGAAAGAAAAGCAGCATCAGCAGTTTGCCAATGAAGAAAGCGTACGCGTACTGGATTATCAGCAATGCATCGAGGCTACGCGCACGGGTAATGGTCAGTCCGTTAATGCTGATTGCGACAAGGTCTGGCAGGAAATTCGTAGCAAGAATACTGCGCAGTAAATCGAAAAATGAAACAGACAACGGGCGGAGAGTTTTCCGCCCGTTTGCATTTCAGGGTTTATATTCCACCGGTTGATAACTCCGACTCAGCCGGACAAACAGCATTGCCGTGGCGGCGAGCCCGCAAAGTGCCGCACACATCAGCCACCACCCCGGTGAGCTTTTATCCCCGGTTAGCTGGACCAGCGCTGTGGAGATGACTGGCGTAAGGCCGCCAAAAATCGCCGTGGCAAGACTGAATGCCAGTGAAAAACCCACCGTACGCACATAGACAGGCATCACCTCGGTGAGTGCGGCGACCATTGCCCCGTTGTACATACCAAAAAAGAACGAGAACCAAAGCAGAACCAGCGTCATGCGCGTGAAATCTGGCGCGGCGGTGAGCCAGTGCATAACCGGCCAGGTGGTGATTAGTGCAAGGATGGTAATCCCCATCAACACCGGACGACGACCAATTCGGTCAGAAATCGCCCCGCCAATCGGCAGCCAGATAAAATTAGAAATACCGACCAGCATGGTGACGATCAGGCTGTCGCGAGCGCTCAGGTGAAGTACAGCCCTACCGTAGGTCGGTGTGTAGACGGTAATAAAGTAGAACGTCGTTGTGGTCATCGCCACCAGCAGCGTACCCGCAGCGATGAGACGCCAGTTTTTGATGATGGTAGTAAAAATTTCCCTGGTGTCGGGACGGTGTGTACGTTGTAAAAAGGCGTCTGTTTCCTGAAGCGAGCGGCGGAGCACGAAGATCAAAGGAATAATCATGCAACCAATAAAGAATGGAATACGCCAGCCCCATTCAGAGATCTCATCGTGTCCCAGGGTGGCGTTCAGGCCGTAACCAATCAGAGCCGCCACCACAATGGCGACCTGTTGACTGGCGGACTGCCAGCTGGTGTAGAAGCCTTTATTGCCAGGGGTGGCGATTTCAGAAAGATAAACCGAGACGCCGCCCAGTTCCACCCCTGCAGAAAAGCCCTGTAATAATCGGCCGAGTAATACCAGGACAGGGGCCAGCAGACCAATACTGTGATAACCAGGTACCAGGGCAATCAGCAGGGTACCGCAGCCCATAATCGCCAGCGTCACCATCAGTCCTTTACGGCGACCAATTCTGTCGATGTAAGCACCCAGCACAATTGCGCCAACAGGCCGCATTAAGAAACCTGAACCAAACACGGCGAAAGTTAACATTAGCCCGGCAAATTCACTCTCTGCAGGAAAGAAGGTCTTTGCGATATAGGTGGCGTAAAAACCGAACAGAAAAAAGTCAAACTGTTCGAGGAAATTACCGCTGGTTACCCGCAGTATTGCGCCGAAAGTTCCGGCGCGCGATGGTTGTTGTGTCATTGGGTTTGCTCCACTGTCTTATCATAATATTTATAGAGGTAAGAGTTTGCGGGTTAGTCGCCTGCGACCCCCGCCTGTTTGCCGCGCCGTTTCTCAATCGCCCACTTGAGTAAGGCTGCGCAGCGGTAAAATCCGTGGGCAAATTTTCCATAAGGAATGGTCAGAAAGAGCGCCATGACCACGCCGAGGTGAATGGCGAGCAAAATAGCCATCCAGGAGGTGTCTCTTCCCGCCAGCAGCGCTAAACCGGTCAGACTGGTCAGGAGCAGCAGCAAAATAAAACCGCGATCCATCGGTTTTTGCCGTGCGTCGCCATGCAGCGGTGAGCGCTTAAAATTGAGCCATAGCAAGCCAGCCGGGCCGACAGTCAGGCCAATGCCGCCCAACGTGCCCAACATTACCGGAACGCTGAAGAACGGATAGGGCGCTTCTATACCTGCAAAGTAGTGATAGCCCGTTGCCACCACGGTGGCGGCAAAGCAGAGCATAAAACCGTAGAAGGTGAAGTGATGGAAACGGCGGCGCATCAGGGTGAAGGCATCATCTGCTTCGTTACAACCTTTGCCATGCCCACCATCGAGATACTTCAGCGTCAGCGCATTGTGCGAGGCTTCAGCAATTTCAGCGGAACGCGGTACACCCGGAGAGATTTCGCGCCAGAAGCGCAGAACGCCCGCCATCAGCAGACCTATCGCCAGAATAAATACCGAACCAAACATCCATGCGAGCAGGTTATGCGGGAAAATTTGATAAAAATCCCCGGCCAGCGGAGGATGGAATAACGAGCCCTTTAAACTCATGGCGAGGAGTAAAAACAGGATCAGACCGAAAACCAGCGCCAGCGTCACGGTGATGCCTGCGCGACGATAAAGCGCGCCAAAGGCGGCGGGTTGCGCGTAGTGCTGATAGGTTTCGAGCCGCACTTCCGCCATCGCCTTCGGTACGTTGATGGCAAATTCATGAGGTGGGGCATACTGACACGCGTGCAGGCAGGCGCCGCAGTTATGGCACAAGTTCGCCAGATAATTGATATCCGCTTTACCGAATTCCAGGCGCTGAGTCATTGCCGGGAACACGGCGCAAAAACCTTCACAATAGCGGCAGGCGTTACAGACCTGCATCACACGTTCAACTTCTGCTTCCGGCTCGGTGATAATTTGTGCTTCGATGATCAGTTTCTCAAGCTGCTTCATGACGTGCCTCCTTACGTGCTGCCAGCGCGGCTTCTTTTCCGGCAATGCGGCCAAAGGTTGTCCCGATCGACATGCCCACGCCAGCGGTGTAACCCTTGCCCAACACGTTGCCCGCCATCATCTCTCCGGCGACGAACAGGTTGCGGCTTGGCTGCCCGGCAAAGTGTACGGCAGCGCGTTCGTTCACTTTTAACCCAAGATAGGTGAAGGTGATCCCTGGTCGCAGGGCATAGCCGTAGTAAGGTGGCTGGTCCAGCGGTCGCGCCCAGTGTGTTTTCGCGGGGGTTAACTTCTTCGTCGTGCAGTTGTCCAGGACGGTATGGTCGAACTGACCTGGCTGGCAGGTGTTGTTGTACGCCGTCACGGTGTGGGTAAAGCGTTCGGCATCCAACCCCAACTGATGCGCCAACTCCGCCAGCGTATTCGCCTGTGCGCCGGGGAATACCGGTGGCATAAAGTGGCCGATGGCTTTACTGTCGATAATGGAATAGCCAATCTGTCCTGGCTGTTGGGCGACCAGGCGTCCCCAGATGGCGTAGCGTTTGGGCCAGAAATCTTCGCCTTCATCATAAAAACGTTCTGCGTCACGGTTGACTACTATGCCGAGTGAAACGCAGTCCACGCGGGTGCAAATCCCGCCGTCATATAATGGCGCTCTGGCATCAATGGCTACGCAGTGTGACTGGGAGGGTTCGCCGATGATGTCCGCCCCGGCATCCATCATAAATTTAAGCAGTACGCCCTGATTAAAGCGCGTGCCGCGAATCAGGAAGTTATCCGCAGGCCACTCGCCGCGGGCGTTCTCTCCCCAGGCTTCGCGCAGCCATTCGCGGTTTGACTCAAATCCGCCAGCGGCAAGCACGCAGGACTTAGCGGTTATGCGCTCTTCGCCTGCCAGCGCTGCCACAAACTCACCGTTATGCAGTTCAAGCGCCTGCACCGGTGTGTTGTAGCGGATTTGCACGCCTAACTTTTCTGCGCTGCGATAATAGGCATTCACGAGGGCTTTCCCGCCCCCCATAAAAAAGGCGTTGGTTCGCGCTACGTGTAAAGCACCGGAGAGAGGAGGTTGAAAATTAACGCCGTGTTGGCGCATCCAGTCGCGGCATTGTGAAGAGGTGCGGATCACCAGACGCGCCAGGGCTTCGTTAGTATTTCCCTCGGTGACGCGCCGCAAATCCTGCCAGAACTCCTCTTCAGGATAGCTTTCCACTAGCACATCCTGCGGCGCGTCATGCATACAGCGCAGATTACGCGTGTGTTGAGAATTTCCCCCGCGCCATTCCCGTGGAGCCGCTTCGAGCAGGAGTACCGAAGCTCCTTGCTCCCGGGCGGTTAGGGCAGCACATAACGCGGCATTGCCACCGCCAATCACCAGAACATCAACCATCGTATACTCCATTACCATTTAACTAATTGTTAAATTTGTAATTGAAATGTATACGCATAGCTTGTGCAGGCGCTATGACGAAGTGCTAAAGAGGGCTTTAGTTATTGTAAAGGATGGCGCCTGGCCAGCTTCCTGCTTCCACCAGTTGATGCATCACTTTCGTTAGTACGACGCGGGCGGCGAGGCCCGCGGGGGTGAGCTCATCATCAGAAAGGCTGACCAGAAAGTTGGGGCGACTGAGTATTGGATTATGGACGCCGATCACTCTTAGCGTCTCTTTATCTAGATGGGAAATCGCCGCGCCGGGCTGGAGAGTAGCGCCGATTCCACTGCGAACGGCGCGCATTAGCAGCGCCAGACCATCAATTTCTGTAGCGATCTCAATGCGCAGCGCGTGTTCCTGACAAATTGCTTCCAGCCTGCCGCGCAGACCGTGGCCTGGGCTGGGCATTATCAATGGGATACTTGCCAACTGGGCTGGCGCAATATTGTCATCGGCAATATCGGCCAGTAAGGCATGAGTCCCAATCAAAAACAGGCGCTCTTCGAGAATCGGTCTGGCGCTCCAGCGCAGGAGCTTTTCTTTTTGAAATACCACGGCCAGATCAATCTGGCGGGTATTAATCATCCGTTCCAGGTTGCCAGAGAGGCTTTCCACCACATGCAGGCGGACATCACTATAGCTTTCCCGCATGGCGTTAATAAAAGGCATGCCGAGAACGGAAGCGGTACTGGGGGCCATACCGACGCTGACGTGCCCGGAAAGCCGGGACTCTCGCGCGGCGAGGATTGCATCGTCTGCGTGGCGGAGCGCCAGCTGCGCCTGGGAGTAAAAAGCCAGTCCGGCGCTGGTGGGCGTCACGCCACGCGAGGTGCGCTGCAGCAGGCGAATAGCGAGTTCGTTTTCCAGGCGGGACATTTGCTGGCTGAGTGCCGAAACCCCAATATTGAGATCGAGCGCCGCGCTACCCATGCTGCCGGTTTCTACAATGCGAACAAAATAGCGTAGCTGGCGAAGTTCCATTTCGACTCTCCGGGAAGGGACTATTGATTTTACATTAAAGCAACACAGGAGTGGAGGGAAGGGGAAAAGGGGGGAATAACGCCCATAAAAAAAGCCAACCGAATGGTTGGCTTTTCAGAAAGGGATTACATTATTTACCGTCGTGAGCATGCTCATCTTCGCGGCAATCGCCTTCGGCGCAGTGACCGTAAAGATAGAGGCTATGGTTGGTTAAACGAATACCATGTTTAGCCGCAATCTCACGCTGGCGCGCCTCGATGGAATCATCGCTGAACTCGACCACTTTGCCGCAGTCGAGGCAGATGAGGTGGTCGTGATGATGCTGTTGAGTCAGTTCGAAGACGGATTTACCACCTTCAAAATTATGGCGGGTCACGATACCGGCATCATCAAACTGGTTCAGCACGCGATACACGGTCGCCAGACCAATTTCTTCACCCATATCGATCAGACGTTTGTATAAGTCTTCCGCACTGACGTGATGGTTATCCGGTTCCTGAAGAACTTCCAGAATTTTTAAACGAGGAAGCGTTACTTTCAGGCCAGCCTTCTTTAATGCGGTATTGTTGTCAGTCATGCGGAATCTGTCCTGTAGCTAAACGATTCACTTCATTAACAGAAGTGACAGAAATTGCACTTGAGATAATGCGATTCATTATAGAACTGCCATGGCTAAATGAAAACTGCAAGTCTCTGGCATATATTGTTAATCAAAACGTGGTATCGCCGACAAACACACTGTGCAATACCCGATTGGCATCCGGCCATTGTACAGGGTCAGACGAAAAAGTTACAAATTTGTAGCAATTATTTTGATTGGTTTTATCTATTGATGTGGCGCAGATGGAAATCTGCGCCACACAAAATCAGGCATTGATGATTTCGTCGAGGTGCAGCTCCTCAGAGATCTGCTTAACCCATTTTTCTACGCGTTCGGCGGTCAATTCAGGCTGGCGATCTTCATCAATGGCCAGACCCACAAAGTGGTCGTCGTCCGCCAGGCCTTTGGACGCTTCAAAGTGATAACCCGCCGTTGGCCAGTGACCAACGATGGTTGCGCCGCGTGGTTCGATGATGTCGCGAATTGTACCCAACGCATCGCAGAAATATTCTGCGTAATCTTCCTGGTCGCCGCAGCCGAACAATGCAACCAGTTTGCCGTTAAAATCAATGTCTTCGAGGGTTGGGAAGAAATCGTCCCAGTCACATTGCGCTTCACCGTAGTACCAGGTTGGAATGCCGAGCAGCAAAATGTCATACCCTTCGAGGTCTTCTTTGCTGCTTTTTGCAATGTCATGTACATCGGCAACGTCTTTACCAAGCTGTTTTTGAATCATTTTTGCGATGTTTTCGGTGTTACCGGTGTCGCTGCCGAAAAAGATGCCAGTGATTGCCATGAGTAAAATAACCTCTTGAAACTTATTGAAATGGTGGTGGCGCATTGCCCACGGATAAGGGCAATCATAGCAGAACAGTCAGGCATGCGGAAACAGCAAACACGCAGGACTGCACTCTGTGCTACACGATTTATGATTTAGAGCAGAAATTCAGACTAAGCCTGACCGCGCAATGCGCTGAGTTGGTTCATCAGCATCTCTTCGATGAGTTCACTGCGACTCATGTTGCGCGCCTCGGCCAGCTCGTTCAGAGCGTCAACAGCATCAGCGTTCAGTTTCAGTTCGACACGCTTAAGCCCGCGAACTTTATCGCGTTTAAGCTGATTACGTTTGTTAATACGTAACTGTTCATCACGCGAGAGCGGATTAGTTTTGGGTCGTCCCGGGCGACGCTCCTGCGCGAACAGATCTAATGTCGTACGGTCCGTTTGTTCTTTGGCCATGATCTTGGTGACTTCGGGGAAACAATCAGCCAGGCGTCTGCCCGGATGGATAGCCCGCCATAATACATCAGCAGGGGAGACACGCCAACGCCCACGCGCGTAATCACGCGCAGACGCTGAGTTTTTAATCAGTTAGCCTGCTCGCTCAGATAACGACGGATGGCGCGCAGTACCGCCTCCGGTTTTTCGGCATGCACCCAATGGCCCGCGCCTGCAATAACGTGCGCCCGAGCCTGCGGGAATTGCGCCAGCAGCTGTTCGCGATACGCTTCGGTTACATAAGGTGAGTTGCCTCCGGGGATAAACAGCGCCGGGTGTTCCCACGCCGGGATAGTCTCCCAGCCGACAATATGAGGATATTGCTCCCACAGCACGGGAACATTAAAGCGCCATTCGCCGTCCACGAAGGATTTGAGCAGAAACTGGATCACGCCTTCCTCTTGCAGATGCTGGCGCATGACGCTCGCCGCCTGCTGACGCGAAGAGGACTGCGCGTCAGTTACTGCGTTAATGGCAGCAAAAATCTCATCGTGACGGCGAACATGATAGTCAACGGGAGCAATGTCGATGGCTACCAACCGTTCGACACGTTCCGGGGCCAGCGCTGTTAACGCCATGACGGCTTTACCCCCCATTGAGTGACCAATAAAGATCGCTTTTTCGATTTGTTGATCGTCCAGCGTATCCAGCAGATCTTGCGCCATGGCCGGATAATTCATCTCAGGTGAACGCGGGGAGAGGCCATGATTTCGCATATCAACCTGGATGATATCGTGATCGGCCACCAGATCGCGCGCCAGGATCCCCAGGTTATCCAGACTGCCAAACAGGCCGTGCACCAGGACGATGGGAGAATTATTGTGCAGGTTTTGCGCAGATTGCGCTCGGATATTCAATTTCATGGCAAAGTTCTTTTTTTCACACTCACGGGTTAGGGTATCATGTTGACCATTCTGCCACATGGCTGCAACAACTACGGTTACTCTGAGTTTTGCCAGCCACCAGGCTTGACGCTATCCGCTGTTGGGATTTGCCTTTACACTACGCGTGTTGACCCCAACAACTTGTATTCAGCTAAACACTGCACTGGATTAAGATGAAAACGATTGAAGTTGATGATGAACTCTATAGCTATATTGCCAGCCACACCAAGCATATCGGCGAGAGCGCATCCGACATTTTACGGCGTATGTTGAAGTTTTCCGCCGCATCACAGCCTGTCACTCCGGTAGTAAAAGAAGTCCGCGCTGTGCAAGCTGTCGTGGAAGCGAAGCCGGTTAACCCCGTAAAAGATAAAGTGCGCGCGATGCGTGAACTGCTGCTGTCCGACGAATATGCGGAGCAGAAGAAAGCAGTAAATCGCTTTATGCTGGTGCTGTCTACACTCTATTCACTGGATCAAAACGCGTTCGCCGAAGCAACGGAATCGTTGCATGGTCGTACGCGTGTTTATTTTGCAGCAGATGAACAGACGCTGCTGAAAAATGGTAATCAAACCAAACCGAAACACGTGCCAGGCACGCCGTACTGGGTGATCACCAATACCAATACCGGCCGTAAATGCAGCATGGTTGAGCACATCATGCAGTCAATGCAATTCCCTGCGGAATTGATTGAAAAGGTTTGCGGAACAATTTAATCCTTGCATTAGAAGGACCAGGCAATGGCAATCCACAACCGTGCAGGTCAACCTGCGCAACAGAGTGATTTGATTAACGTCGCCCAACTGACGGCACAGTACTATGTACTGAAACCAACGGCAGGGAACGCTGAGCACGCCGTCAAGTTCGGTACGTCCGGACATCGCGGCAGTGCAGGTCGTCATAGTTTTAACGAGCCGCATATTCTGGCTATCGCTCAGGCGATTGCTGAAGAACGTGCGAAAAACGGGATCACTGGCCCGTGCTATGTGGGCAAGGATACCCACGCGCTGTCTGAACCGGCTTTTATCTCTGTACTGGAAGTGCTGGCAGCGAACGGCGTGGACGTCATCGTGCAGGAAAATAACGGCTTTACGCCAACCCCTGCCGTGTCGAATGCTATCCTGGTCCACAACAAAAAAGGCGGCCCGCTGGCTGACGGCATTGTGATCACGCCATCCCACAACCCGCCGGAAGATGGTGGCATTAAATACAACCCGCCAAACGGTGGTCCGGCAGATACTAACGTTACCAAAGTGGTGGAAGACAGGGCTAACGCTCTGCTGGCTGACGGTCTGCAAGGCGTGAAGCGTATGTCGCTGGATGCTGCGCTGGCATCTGGTCATGTAAAAGAGCAGGACCTGGTTCAGCCGTTTGTTGAAGGACTGGCCGACATCGTCGACATGGCGGCGATCCAGAAAGCGGGCCTGACGCTGGGCGTCGATCCGCTTGGCGGTTCCGGTATCGAATACTGGAAGCGTATTGCCAAGCACTACAACCTGAACCTGACTATCGTTAACGATCACGTTGATCAGACTTTCCGCTTTATGCATCTCGACAAAGATGGCGCAATCCGTATGGACTGCTCCTCCGAGTGCGCGATGGTGGGACTGTTGGCGCTGCGTGACAAGTTCGATCTGGCCTTTGCCAACGATCCGGACTACGACCGTCACGGTATCGTCACCCCGGCGGGCCTGATGAATCCGAACCACTACCTGGCGGTGGCGATCAACTACCTGTTCCAGCATCGTCCGCAGTGGGGCAAAGACGTTGCCGTTGGTAAGACGCTGGTCTCTTCGGCGATGATTGACCGCGTAGTGAATGATTTAGGGCGTAAACTGGTCGAAGTTCCGGTTGGCTTTAAATGGTTCGTTGACGGTCTGTTTGACGGCAGCTTTGGCTTTGGTGGTGAAGAGAGCGCGGGCGCTTCTTTCCTGCGCTTTGACGGTACACCGTGGTCGACCGACAAAGACGGCATCATCATGTGCCTGCTGGCGGCAGAAATTACCGCAGTGACTGGTAAGAATCCGCAAGAGCACTACAACGAACTGGCTGCCCGCTTCGGCGCGCCAAGCTACAACCGACTGCAGGCAAGCGCGACCTCCGCGCAGAAAGCGGCGCTGTCTAAGCTGTCTCCGGAAATGGTGAGTGCCAGCACGCTGGCGGGCGACCCGATCACGGCACGTCTGACGGCGGCACCGGGTAACGGTGCTTCTATCGGCGGTCTGAAGGTGATGACTGACAACGGCTGGTTTGCTGCGCGTCCGTCAGGTACTGAAGACGCTTATAAAATCTACTGCGAGAGCTTCCTTGGTGAAGAACATCGCAAGCAGATCGAAAAAGAAGCTGTTGAGATTGTCAGCGAAGTGCTGAAAAACGCGTAAGTCTTGTTTGTACTGACGCGTTTTGTAGGCCCGGTAAGCGTTAGCGCTACCGGGCTTTTTTATGCCAGGATTTAACTATGCTTATTTTTCAGTTCAAAACGCGGTGATACCAGGCCATACAGCGTCCAGCCGAGGAAGGTCACGATAGAACCATAAAGCATTGCTTCTTCGCCAGAGGAGTAGAGCGCATAGAAGCTGTACAATGCGCCAACAAACGCCACGAAGTTTGCCGGTTTCGCTTTCGACGACGGAACATTCGCCATTTTTTGAATAATTACCAGCGCGGCCATCGACAGAATATACGGAATGATGTTCGTTACCACCGCCAGGTTGACCAGCACGTTGAACTGACTGTTCAGTGACGGGCTGATAGTCATCAGCGATAAACCACTCTGGATGATCACGATAGCCAGCATCCCCTGTACCGGCGCGTCTACTTTGGTCACGCGAGAGAAGATTTTAGGGAAGTAACCCCCATCAGCCGACGATTTGAATACCTGAGCGATAGTGAACTGCCAGCCCAGCAGTGAACCGCAGCAGGACATCACCATCAGCGCCATGATCACCTTACCGACTTCCGGGGTGAACATTTGTGCAAAGGCTAAACCGAACGGTGCCGTAGAGTTCGCCAGATCCATATTCGGCACAATCCCGGCTATCACGTTGGTGGAGATGATGTAAATCACCGCCGCGCCCAGCGTACCGCCCAATACGGCGATGGGCACGTTGCGTTCCGGGTTGTCTACCACTTCAGCGTTGGCGCAGGCCGATTCCAGACCCAGAAAAGCCCACAAGGTCATCGCAATGGAAGAGCCGACAGCCGTGAAGAACGGGACGTGGTGTGGATTCCAGGAGTTAGCGTACAGCGTCGGACTGAACCAGAACCAGCCGATGATACACAGACCGACAACCGGAATAATGACGCCCCAAACGGTGATGCTGCTGATCTGCCCGGTAATGCGCGCCCCGCCAAAGTTAGCCACGGTACAGATCCACAGTACACCAATGGTTGCCAGGCCAATCTGCACCGGTGTCAGTGTGGCGCCAAACAGCTCGGTACCGTAGCCAACGGCGGAGATGGCGATAGCCACGTTGGCGATTAACAGCGAAACGCCATAAGTGTAGTTCGCCATAAAGTTACCGGATTTGCCAAAGGCGTATTCAGCGTAACCCCCCATACCACCGGATTTACGGCTGAACATACCGCATTTTGCGAAGGCCCAGGCCAGCGCCATTGAACCGACAGCAGTCACCAGCCACGAGATGATCGAGATAGTACCGACTTCCGCAAGCTTGGTGGGCAACATGATGATTCCGGATCCCATCATATTAACCATGGTCAGGATAGTGAGCTGGACGACGCCCATTTTGTTGGATTTGGCTTTGCTCATAACATTTCCCCTTTCAACAGAGCGTGTTGCGCGCTTTGTTGCTTAATCACGTAGCACCACACCTGTTTACGACCGTCTTGTTCTTCGATGTAGACACCCTGGAGTTCAGGCGCAAAACCCGGTAGCAAATTGATTCCTTCTTCCAGTGCGCTGAAATAACGTAATACTGAACCGCCCCAGATTTCACCCGGAACCACACACAGTACGCCCGGAGGATAAGGCAGCGCGCCTTCTGCCGCGATGCGACCTTCAGCGTCCGGCAGACGCACCAGTTCAACTTCACCACGCAGATATGCATAGTTGGCATCCTGGGGATTCATGCTGACGCGCGGGAAATGTGCCTTACGGAACATCTCTTTCTGGAGCTGCTTCACGTTGTGACGCGCATACAAATCGTGCATCTCCTGGCACAGCTGGCGCAGGGTGTAACCGGCGTAACGGGCTTCATGCTGCTTGTAGATCGAAGGCAGAACCTCGGCTAGCGGGGCATCGGCTTCCAGCAGTTTTTCGAAACGTACCAGCAGGGCGACAAGCTGCTGCAACTTCGCCATATCTTCTGCGGGGGTCAGCAGGAACAGGATGGAGTTGAGGTCGCATTTTTCGGGCACCACACCATTTTCGCGCAGGAAGTTAGCCAGAATGGTAGCCGGAACGCCGAAGGTATCGTATTCGCCGTTACGTGCATTAATACCCGGAGTGGTGAGCAGCAATTTGCATGGATCCACAAAGTACTGGTGTTCGGCATACCCTTCAAAAGCATGCCAGTGTTCACCGGGGACAAAATGGAAGAAACGCAGGTCGCTGGCGATTTCAGCGGTGGGATAAGCCTGCCACGGTTTACCTTCTACTATCTCCGGCACGAACGGGCGGATATGGTGGCAGTTTTCCAGGATCAACTTACGAGTATCAATTCCGTTGACGACGCAGTCCATCCACATGTTGCGCCCGCTGACGCCTTCATGCATTTTGGCGTTGATGTCCAGTGCGGCAAAGAGCGGATAGAACGGGCTGGTGGAGGCGTGCATCATGAACGCGTTATTCATTCGTTTATGAGGCACGTAGCGAGACTGGCCTTTAATATGGCTGTCTTTTTTGTGGATCTGCGAAGTCTGAGAGAAGCCTGCCTGTTGTTTGTGCACTGACTGGGTGACCAGAATGCCGGGGTCATTTTCGTTAAGATCCAGCAACAGCGGAGAGCAATCGGCCATCATCGGAATAAACTGCTCATAGCCAACCCACGCGGAGTCAAACAGGATGTAGTCGCACAGATGACCGATCTTATCCACCACCTGACGGGCGTTATAGATTGTGCCGTCGTAGGTACCTAACTGAATCACGGCCAGACGGAACGGACGCTCATCTTTCGAACGTTGTGGCGCAACTTCACTCACCTGTTCACGTAGATAGCCTTCTTCAAAGCAGTGCGCGTCGATCCCGCCGATAAAGCCGTACGGGTTACGCGCGGTTTCCAGATATACCGGCGTTGCCCCGGCCTGCAATAACGCGCCGTGGTGGTTTGACTTGTGGTTGTTGCGGTCGAATAACACCAGATCGCCTGGGGTGAGCAATGCGTTAAGCACCACTTTGTTCGATGAGGAGGTCCCGTTCAGTACAAAGTAGGTCTTATCCGCGTTGAAAACTTTAGCTGCGTGCTGTTGTGCGATGCAGGGAGCGCCTTCGTGAATCAGCAGATCACCCATTGCGACATCGGCATTACACAAATCGGAGCGGAAAAGTGTTTCGCCGAAATATTCGACAAACTGATTACCCGCAGGATGGCGACGGAAAAACTCGCCCCCCTGATGACCAGGACAATCAAAGGCGCTGTTACCCTGATTGACATAGTCGACAAGCGCACGGAAGAACGGCGGACGTAACTGCGTTTCATAATGGCTGGCGGCGGTTTCTAACTGCCGGCCATAAAAGGCGGTACGGGCTTCATTACATTCGAATACACCTGAGATCCGCGGCAGATGTTCAGATGGAACACGTTCTTCATTTTCGGTGGCGATAAAAACAGGAATCCCATAGCCGGTGGCGTCAATTTCATCGAGTTTTCCACGTTCAATATCATTGATGGATAACACGATAGCAGCAACATCAATAAAATTACTTTCATCGATATTTACGCAAGAACGCTGCGTAGAAAAACAATCAGGACAGGAACGGCTTACGGCAATTTTTAATTCTGACATTTTCATCTCTTTATTTTTAGGTAATAGCAGGTCCTCAATTTCTCAAATGAGAAATTGATAACTCCGGAAAAAAAAGCAAAGTCATACCGCTGATAAATAAATCAGTAAATTGCTTTTTTGAAGATGCAATAAACCCTAACCGGTCCGGTCACAGGTAATACAGGGTTATGCAGGGAGAGCACTGCGGATACAGGCGTTAGCCTGCGATACAGAGAGTCAGGAAGACCTGTATACTTGAGTGCCCTTAGTCGGAAGACTAACGGGCATTAAAGAAATGAAAGTCGAAACTGTTGCGGTGGGCAAACATCATAATATGCGTTGTTCGCCTTATATGTGGCATTGTACGGCTATTATTTTCCATTTTAGTTACCTTTACTGGATAAGTGGAAGGTGCGGGTATTTTATCCAGGAAATGGCTATGAACTGTGAAGAAGATCAATAAAAAACGATCGTTTATAAAATATTTAGTCGCCATTTATGCATAGTGCGGGACAAGATGCTGCTTTGTTGTTTATATGTTATTTATTTGTATTTTATTATTTTTTTACAATATTCTACTGGCTGCATAATAAGTATTATGCAGTGGAGTGAGTAATGAAAAATATATTTATTAATTAATCAGAAAAAATGAATAAGAATTCACGGCATAAACCGATAGCCAATTCCGGTTTCGGTCAGAAAATGACGCGGACGGGCCGGGTCCTGTTCCAGCTTCTGGCGCAGGTGTCCCATATAAATACGTAGATAGTGACTATGTTCGACGGCGTTTGGTCCCCAAACCTGATTTAACAACTGGCGTTGCGTCAGTACCTTCCCGGCATTATTTAGCAGAACCGCTAACAGGCGAAACTCAATCGGCGTCAAATGAATTTCCTCGTCACCTCGGTGAACGAGGCGTGCGGCAATATCCACTTTGACGTTGGAAAAATGTACCACCGGTTCGGGAGACGCACCGCTGGCGTGGCGACGCAATGCCACGCGCAATCTCGCCTGTAGCTCGCCAATACCAAAGGGTTTACTGAGATAGTCATCGGCACCGGCATCCAGCGCAGCAATTTTATCGCTTTCCTCACTGCGGGCTGAAAGCACAATCACCGGAATCGCGCTCCATTGTCGCAGGTCGCGAATAAAATCAATGCCGTCGCCGTCCGGCAGGCCGAGATCGAGAATGATGAGATCGGGTTTTCGCGTGGCGGCTTCCAACAGACCACGTTGCAGCGTTTCCGCTTCATATACACGCAGGCCATCGGCTTCCAGCGCGGTGCGCAGAAAGCGGCGAATGGCATGTTCATCTTCAACAATCAGTACGTTCGTCACATATCCTCATGAAAATCTTCAAGTTCAGGGGGAATTTCCTGGGGCAGTGTAACACGAAAACAGGCTCCTCCTTGCGCGCGATTGTGGACCGAAATAGTACCGCCGTGCACGTCCACAATAGCCTGACAAATTGCCAGCCCCAGCCCAACGCCGGGCACCGATGACTCTTTATTTCCCCGGGAAAATTTGTCAAAAACGCGCTGTTCCATACCCGACGGAATACCCGGCCCATTATCCCAGACGTCCAGTTGCAGATGTGCGCCATCGACGCTGGCATCAATACCGATTTGCGCCTGTGGCCCCGCGTATTTGACGGCGTTTTCCAGCAGATTAATCAGCACCCGTTCAAAGAGCGGACCATCGACGTGAATCAGTGTTAACGGTTCAGGTAACGACAGATTTATCGGGGCAGAGAGACCGGGCTCCAGCATTTGCAGGGCGCTGCCGACCACCTCTTCCAGCGTTAACCACTCCTTCTTAAGATTAAAGCCGCCAGACTGAATTCGCGCCATATCCAGCAGGTTATTAACCAGTTGGGTAGTATTCAGAACGTGCTGGCGAATCTCACTGGCCTGGCGCGCGTGCGGCGATCCCTCGCTGGCCAGATCCAGTGTTAAGATTTCCGCCTGACCGAACAACACCGTCAACGGCGTGCGCAAATCGTGGGACAGAGCAGCGAGCAGGGCGTTGCGAATGCTTTCGCGCTCGCTGGCAAACCGCGCCTGCTCTTCGCTGGCGGTAAGCGTCAGGCGCTCCAGCGCACTGGCTACCAGTAGAGTGAAGGTTTCCAGCAGGCGTTGCTGTTCGGGGATCATAAGCTGGCGTAAATTTCCCGGTTCGACCACCAGCAGCCCATGCGTTTTATCGGCGCTTTTTAACGGTAAAATCTGATACGGCACGCCCGGTAACGTGTCGGTGCCTGCACCGGCCGGTTGCCCTTTGTCAAAGCTCCATTGGGCAATGTCGTCATCCCACGGTGTCATGCCCTGTTGATGGGTGAGCGGGGCCAGCTTACCGTTCTCACCGGGCAGTAAAACCTGGCTGCGGGCCTGAAACGTTGAAGCGATAAACTGTTCACTGGTGGCGGCGATATCCGTCTGACTCCGACCGACGGCCAGCGCTTTCGACATCTCATACAAATGACGCGTACGCTGTTCACGATAACGCGCAACCCGCGCCTGATAACGCACCCCGGCGGTCAGATTACCAATAACCAGCCCTACCGTTAGCATTACGGCAAAGGTGAGCAGGTACTGAACGTCTGAAACGGCCAGCGTCCCGCGTGGGGCAATAAAGAAGAGATCGAAGCTGGCGACGTTAATAAAGGTTGCCAGTACTGATGGCCAGCGTCCGTAAAAGAGTGCGATAACCACCACACCCAATAAATAGATCATCACCAGGTTGGCGGCGTCAAAGGCCATTAGCCACTGCATGGCGATTAGCGTAATAATGGCGCACAGCGCAACGGCAACCACACAACCCTGAATTTGTACCCGCCATTTATCCTTAAAGGTGCGACTATCAGCCGTTTGCAGCACAGGGCGTGAAGGGGGCTCATCGAGCGCAACAATCATCAGGTCGAGATCCGGTGCGCGATGAGCGAGTTTGTCGGCAAAGGAATCGCTACGCCACCAGCGACGCGTAGTCGGACGCCCGAGCACAATTTTTCCCAGATTATGCTCACGGGCATAGTGGATGACCGCTTTGTCTTCGGCGGGGTCGGAAAGGGTAGCTGTTTCTGCGCCTAACTCCTGAGCCAGCCGCAGAGCGCTTAAAATTGCGCGGCGTTGTTTTTCGGGCAGTCGGTGCAGCGCTGGCGTTTCGACATACACCGCATGCCAGACGCTGCCGAGACGCGCCGCCAGACGTGCGGCGGCGCGTACCAGTTTGTCGCTGCCGGTATTGTGCCCAATGCACAGTAAAATAGCGTCGCGGGTATGCCAGACTTTCTCCTCTCCCGGACGTCCTCGCCAGGCGCGCATCTGATCGTCTACCCGATCAGCCGTGCGGCGCAGGGCAAGTTCACGTAGCGCGATCAGATTACCTTTGCGAAAGAAATGCTCAATTGCTCTTTCTGCCTGACCGGCGATATAAACCTTGCCTTCGTTCAGGCGCTGGCGCAAATCGTCGGGGGGGAGATCGACCAGCACCACATCGTCGGCGGCATCGAAAAAAGGGTCGGGTACGGTTTCACGAACCTGAATGCCGGTAACGCCGCTGACCACGTCATTGAGACTTTCCAGGTGCTGCACGTTAACGGTAGTAAAAACATCAATCCCGGCTTCCAGCAGCTCTTCAATGTCCTGCCAGCGCTTAGGATGCCGTGAGCCTGGCGCATTACTGTGCGCCAGTTCATCCATCAAAATGAGCGCCGGACGGCGGGCCAGCGCCGCGTCGAGATCGAACTCATTGATATGGCGACCGTGACGCGCTTGTCGCTTTAGCGGCAAGATGCTGAGGCCGTCCAACAGCGCGGCGGTCTCTTTGCGTCCATGGGTTTCCACCACGCCAATCAGCACATCTAACCCTTGCGCCCGCAGTCGCTGGGCCTCTGCCAGCATGGCCCAGGTTTTGCCGACGCCAGCACAGGCACCGAAGAAAATTTTCAGTTTTCCCCGGTGCGGGGCCGTGGTCTGCTCCAGCAGGCGATCGGGGTCGGGGCGTAAGGGTTCGTTATGCATGTCCTTTTTCTCAGTGCTTATCCAGCGCTAAATTAAGTTCCACCAGGTTCACCACCGGCTGACCGATAAAACTGACCAACGGCTTTTGCGTATATTGTGCAACCAACCGCGTAACCTCTTCAACGCTGAGGTTGCGAGCCTGCGCCACGCGGGGAATTTGCCAGGCCACCGCGGCTGGCGTCAGGTTGTTATCCAGCCCGCTGGAAGAAGCCGTTACCAGCTCTACCGGGACGGCAGGACTGGCCTGCGGGTTGGCGGCACGCAGCGCGGCAATCCGGCTTTGCAGCTGTTTATCCAGTTTCGGGTTGCTGGCTGCCAGATTACTGCCGCCTGAAGCCATTGGATTATAGGGCATTTCAGCTGTGGCAGACGGACGCCCCTGAAAATAACCGGCAGCGGTAAAATGTTGCCCGATGAGCTCAGAGCCGCGAACCACCTGACCTTCGCTAAGAAGCGAACCGTTAGCCTGGTGGGGAAACCACCACTGCCCCAGCGCGGTCGTCAGCAACGGGTAAGCCCCGCCGGTGATAAGCATCAGGAAAATCAATGTTGATAATGCAGGACGTAATCCACTCATCTGAAACCTCACACCAGACCCAGCAGGGTCAGCAGTAAATCAATCGCTTTGATACCGATAAACGGCACAACCAAACCGCCCAGACCATAGATCCACAAATTGCGGCGCAACATCGCGGATGCGGACAAAGGTTTGTAGCTCACGCCTTTTAGCGCCAGCGGGATCAGAAAGACGATAACCAGCGCGTTAAAGATAACCGCGCTGAGGATCGCCGAGTCTGGCGAATGCAGTCCCATCACGTTCAGCGCATTGAGCTGCGGATAGGTGGCGGCGAATGCGGCCGGGATAATAGCGAAATACTTCGCGACGTCGTTGGCAATACTGAAAGTGGTCAGCGAACCGCGCGTCATCAGCATTTGTTTACCAATGTGCACTACTTCAATCAGTTTGGTGGGGTTGGAGTCGAGATCCACCATGTTACCTGCTTCTTTCGCTGCCTGGGTTCCAGAGTTCATGGCGACCGCAACGTCGGCCTGCGCCAGGGCAGGAGCGTCATTGGTTCCGTCGCCGGTCATTGCCACCAGACGACCTTCCGCTTGATACTGACGAATCAGCGCCAGCTTGGCTTCCGGCGTGGCTTCAGCTAAGAAGTCATCCACTCCGGCCTCAGCGGCGATCGCGGCAGCGGTCAGGCGGTTATCGCCGGTGATCATCACCGTTTTAATCCCCATTTTGCGCAGTTGAGCAAAACGTTCTTTGATCCCGCCTTTCACAATATCTTTCAGCGCAATCACACCCAGTACGTGGGAGCCTTCGGCAACCACCAGCGGCGTTGCGCCAAGGCGAGCGACGCTTTCGACCTTCTGCTCCACATCGGCGGGAAAGTGGCCGCCGTTGGCTTCAACGTGCCGACGAATGGCATCGACCGACCCTTTGCGGATCATTCGGTTGTCGATGTTGATGCCGCTCATCCGGCTTTGGGCGGTAAACGGCACAAAGGTAGCGTGCAACGATTGCACGTCGCGAATACGCAGATTAAAGCGCTGTTTTGCCAGGATCACGATGCTGCGGCCTTCCGGCGTTTCATCGGCCAGCGATGAAAGCTGTGCGGCGTCGGCCAACGTTTTTTCGTCCACGCCGTGGGCGGGCAGAAAATCCGAAGCCTGACGGTTACCCAGCGTAATGGTGCCTGTTTTATCCAGCAGCAGTACGTCTACGTCACCTGCCGCCTCTACTGCACGTCCGCTGGTAGCGATGACATTCGCGCCCAGCATGCGGCTCATCCCGGCGACACCAATCGCTGAGAGCAGTCCGCCTATCGTTGTAGGGATCAAGCACACAAGCAAGGCAACCAGCACCGTGATGCTGACCGCACTACCACCCCAGGCGGAAAACGGCCATAGCGTGGCGGTCGCCAGCAAAAAGATAATGGTCAGGGCAATCAGCAGGATCGTCAGGGCGATTTCATTGGGCGTTTTACGCCGCTGCGCGCCTTCAACCATGGCGATCATCCGGTCGAGGAACGTTTCACCGGGGTTTACGCTGCATTCGATAACCAGCCAGTCGGAGAGGATGCGGGTCCCGCCGGTGACGGAAGCGAAATCGCCACCGGATTCACGAATCACAGGCGCAGATTCACCGGTAATGGCACTTTCATCTACTGATGCGCCACCTTCAATGACCTCGCCGTCACACGGGATAATATCGCCAGCTTCCACCAGCACGATATCCCCTTTCCGTAAATCATCGGCAGGAACGTGATCCATTGCCGCGCCGTATTTGGGTTCGCGAAGTTTACGGGCAAAGGCGGTTTTTTTGACTCCCTTTAGGCTGTTAGCCTGAGCTTTACTGCGACCTTCTGCCAGCGCCTCAGCGAAGTTGGCGAACAGAACGGTAATCCACAGCCACAGACTTATCGCGCCGGTAAACCACGGGCTGCCCTGCATATGACCTGTTGCCACCGCCACCGTTAACAGGGTTGTTAACAAACTGCCCAGCCAGACGATAAACATCACCGGGTTACGCCACTGGGTATGTGGGCTTAATTTTTTCACGGCGTCCATCAGCGCCTGTGCGACCAGAGAGGGTTCGAACAGCGCCAGTTGCTTGCGACTCATAGTAATGTGCTCCGCATCACTCAGTGTAATGACAGGTATTCTGCGACCGGGCCAAGCGCCAGGGCAGGAACAAAGGTGAGAGCGCCAACCAGTAACACCGTACCGATTAACAACCCGACAAACAGCGCGCCGTGGGTAGGTAGCGTGCCTGGGCTTGCTGGCTGGATCTTTTTACTGACCAGCGACCCGGCAATAGCCATCACGGGGATGATCACGCCGAAGCGACCGAAGAACATGCACAGGGCCAGCAGGCAGTTCCAGAACGGGCTATTGGCGCTTAATCCGGCAAAGGCGCTACCGTTGTTGTTCGAGGCAGACGACACGGCATACAGGACTTCACTAAAGCCGTGAGGACCTGGATTAAGCATGGCGCTGCGCCCGGCATCGCTCATCATGGCGATCGCTGTCCCGAGCAGGACCAGCGTAGGGGTGACCAGAATCGCCAGCGCGGTCATTTTCATTTCGCGCACGTCGATTTTCTTACCCAGATACTCCGGCGTACGGCCAATCATTAACCCGGCGATAAATACCGCCAGCAGCACGAACAGCAGCATGCCGTACAGACCTGAACCCACACCGCCGAAGACCACTTCACCAATCTGCATCAGCCACATAGGTACCATGCCGCCCAGTGCGGTAAAGGAGTCATGCATCGCATCGACAGCCCCGCAGGATGCTGCTGTGGTGACGACGGAAAAGAGACTCGTGGCCAGCACGCCAAAGCGGCTCTCCTTGCCCTCCATGTTGATATTGCTGTCGGCACCGAATGCCATCAGGTGCGGGTTGCCCTGAACTTCGGCCCACATCACGACGGCAACGCAGACTGCAAAAATCAGTGACATGGCCCACAGTAAGGTCCGCCCCTGACGACGATCGCCCACTACATCACCAAAGGCAAAACACAGCGCGGTGGGAATTAAGAAAATAGCCAGCATCTGTACCAGATTGGTTAGTGCGGTTGGGTTTTCAAACGGATGCGATGAGTTAGCGTTAAAGAATCCCCCTCCGTTAGTGCCGAGCATCTTAATCGCTTCCTGTGAGGCGACTGGCCCCATTGGCAGCAGCTGTTTCACCCCTTCAAGGGTGGTGATGGGCTGATAAGGCAATATGTTTTGCAACGTACCTTGCTGAATGAAGAACAGGGCAATGAGCAACGCAATAGGGACGAGGATCCACAGCGTAATGCGAACCAGATCGACCCAGGCGTTGCCCAGCGTGTTCATACTCTGGCGTGTGAAAGCGCGGGTCAGGGCAAAAATCACCGCAATTCCGGTCGCCGCAGACAGGAAATTCTGCACGGTCAACCCGGCCATCTGGCTGAAATAGCTTAAGGTGGTTTCGCCAGCATAGGATTGCCAGTTGGTATTAGTGACAAAACTCACCGCCGTGTTGAGCGCCAGATCCCACGAAAGCCCTGGCAGTTGCTGGGGATTTAGCGGCAGCAGGTTTTGCGCCATTAGCATCGAAAACAGGACCAGCAGGCCCAGCGCATTGAGAGCGAGGATAGCCAGCAGATACTGCCGCCAGTTCATCTCTTGCTGCGAGATGCCCAGACCGCGCCAGAGTAAATGCTCCGCGCCAACCAGGCCCGGCAGGGGCGTATTGTTGATCAGTCGAGCCAGCCCAAATCCCAACGGTCTGGCGATGACAAATAGCACCAGCAAGAAACTGGCAATGAGTAAAAATCCTTGGGCCGCCATCAGAACGCCTCCGCATTGATCAGGGCATAGACCAGGTAACCTAATAATAAAAAGACCAGCACAATGCCGGTTATCACGCCTGCACTCACAGTGCACCTCCAGTGGCATAAATGTGATAACCAGAGCGTAGGTTTTTGTTTGCAAAGATTTCGCAAAAATCAGCGGGTGGGGTGTAAAAAAAGTATAAAAATGGCAAAAACCATTATTTAACTAATGGTTAGTATTAATTTAACCTTTATGTAACTTAATTACGGTTTTATGCTAAACGGAGCATCAATAGATAAAAATAAGTGGTCGGATGAGTAGCAAAATTACACACAAGGCGGTATTATTTTCATCAGTTAACCAAGTTTATTTTTCCGGTGCTATTCACCGAGCAGATATATGGGAGAGGATTATGGACTTTTATAAAGAATATCCAGCACACATTGTTTTCTTGCGCCGTACCTTTGCCGTAGTGGCGGGCGTGCTGGCGCTACCGGTCATGCTGTTCTGGAAAGACCGCGCTCGTTTTTACAGCTACCTGCACCGCGTCTGGTCTAAAACCAGTGATAAACCGGTGTGGATGGAGCAGGCTGAAAAAGCCACCTGCGATTTCTACTAAGTTATCGTTCTTGCTCAAGAAAACCGCTCACAGTAATGTGGCGGTTTTTTTTATGCGCCGACGTCTACACTTGTCGGTGTAATAGATAACGAGTGGCAATGATTAATTTATATCCGGGAGTATTATGACCACCCATCTGGTCTGGTTTCGACGTGATTTACGTCTGCATGACAACCTCGCGCTGGCGGCGGCTTGTCGGGATCGTACTGCGCAGGTCATCGCGCTATATATCTCTACTCCTGAGCAGTGGAAGGCGCACGAAATGGCCCCACGTCAGGCGGCATTTGTGAGTGCGCAGTTGAATGCGTTGCAGACGGCGCTGGCGGAAAAAGGCATCCCGCTTGTGTTTGATGAAGTCGCAGATTTTGCGACCAGCGTGGAAACCGTCAAAAACGTCTGCGCACAGCATAGCGTCAGCCGATTGTTTTATAACTATCAATACGAAATAAACGAACGTCAGCGTGATGTCGCCGTTGAGAAGGTACTACCCCATGTGGTGTGTGAAGGGTTTGACGATAGCGTGATCTTGCCTCCGGGGGCGGTCATGACCGGCAATCACGAAATGTATAAAGTCTTTACACCGTTTAAAAATGCCTGGCTGAAGCGGATTAAAGAGGGTGTTCCAGAATGCGTTAGTGCGCCGAAGGTGAGAGAAAGCGGCGCTCTTGACGCTCCGTTAACATCAATAACGCTGAGCTATCCGCAGCAAGATTTTGATGCGCAGCGGTTTGTGGCAGAAGAAAAACTGGCTATCGCGCAATTACGCCAGTTTTGCCAGCAGGCCGCGAGAGAATATGAGCAACAGCGTGATTTCCCTGCGGTTGACGGTACCAGTCGATTATCCGCGAGCCTGGCGACAGGGGGATTGTCGCCGCGCCAGTGCCTGAATCGACTGCTCGCGGAGCAGCCGCAGGCGCTTGAAGGAGGGGAAGGCAGCGTCTGGCTGAACGAACTTATCTGGCGTGAATTTTATCGTCATCTGATGACTTACCATCCGGCGCTGTGTCGGCATCAACCGTTTATCCGTTGGACCGATCGCGTGCAATGGCAGAATAATCCGGCACATTTGCATGCCTGGCAAACAGGGAACACGGGATACCCGATTGTGGATGCGGCGATGCGTCAGCTCAACGCCACGGGCTGGATGCATAATCGATTACGCATGATTACGGCCAGTTTTTTAGTGAAAGATCTGCTGATCGACTGGCGTAAAGGCGAGCAATATTTTATGTCGCAACTGATCGATGGCGATCTGGCGGCCAATAACGGCGGCTGGCAGTGGGCGGCCTCAACCGGGACCGACGCCGCACCGTATTTCCGTATCTTTAACCCCACGACTCAGGGCGAAAAATTTGATCGCGACGGCGAGTTTATCCGCCAGTGGCTGCCGGAACTGCGCGATGTGCCGGGTAAAGCCATTCATGATCCGTGGACGTGGGCTGAAAAAGCGCAGGTTACGCTTAACTATCCTCGTCCGATTGTCGATCATAAACAGGCAAGACTGGCGACGCTGGCGGCCTATGAGGCGGCGCGCAAAGAGTAGGCATGGTGGATTTCAGCGTAATGCTTTCCAGCAGAATGAGAATGTGGTGATAGCGCTGGTAGAGCAACTGACCACGCTGCTACTTACTGGATGCGCTAATGACACGCAATTACAAGCGATGTTTAATTACATTCTACAATCTGGCGATGAATCTCGCTTTAATGAGTTTATGCAAGAGATGGCACAACGGATCCCCCAACACAAGGAGAGGCTGATGACTATTGCAGAGCGGTTACGGTTAGATGGATTACAGGAAGGTCTACAACAAGGACTACAACAAGGACTACAACAAGGACTACAACAAGGACTACAACAAGGACTACAACAAGGAAAACAAGAAGCGGCATTGCGTATAGCGCAAACCATGTTGGAGCAGGGAATAGAACGCGAAATGGTAAAACTGGTGACCGGTGTTTCAGAAGCAGATTTGGCTGTAAACCATGCATAATCTCCAGAAAAACAGGCCCGAATCTTATTACATCATCGGGCCTGTAAACTCAGGACTCTACCGCTAGCGGACGATTTCTGAACTTCAACGACTGGTACAGCCAAATCAGCAGCACCAGCACCACACAGGCCAGCGCGCCCCAGGTTATTTCGCTAAAGACATCAATATATGCATTGATGGAATAGTTGATAGCGCCCGCTGAATCAAACGAGCCTTGTGAGGTCTGATCGGCGATAACGCCTGCCAGGTAGTTGGCGATGGCCCCGGAAAGCAGCATGTAAATACCCGTTAATACGCCGGTCACTCCTGGGATCTCGATACGTGTAATCTGAGACATAGCCACCGGATCGATAAACAGCTCGGCAAAGCCCATGACCGCCAGCCCCAATACCATCAGCGGCATGGAAGAGTGACCGTAAGCCGCGGACCAGCGGGCGCTCAAGGTCAGAATACAGAATCCGGCGCTCATTAAACCGAGGCCAAGGGCAAATTTACCCCAGATACGTACGGTACGATTACCGCTAACGCTTTCTTTGACCACCCAGGCCAGCACGATACCGCACAGCATAACGGCAAAGGCGTTAACCGACTGGAACATCGCGGTAGGGACGGAATATCCCAGAATATCGCGGTTAACGAAGCGGTCGATATACAGGCTAATCGAACTGCCGCCCTGTTGAGCAAAGGCCCAGAACAACAGACTGAAGAAGGTCAGCGTAACGATAAGCCCCAGCTCTTTGCGCTGTTTCTGGGTCTGCGCCTGGCGGTAAATCTTCGCCAGAACCGCCAGACCAATAACAGTAGCAACGATCAGTGCGTAAACGGACCACTCTTTCCAGAACAGAACGGTAATCAGCAGCGGTGCTGCAACCAGCAGAACTAATAACCAGGCCCAGTTTGGCAGCATATATTTTTTCGCACACAAAACGGCCTTGTTGACGCCGGTGGTATGGGCGAAATGGCGATTACCGCATACGAAAATCACCAGCCCCGCCAGCATGCCAATCGCCGCCAGCGCAAAGCCCATCGCCCAGCTGTACTCTTCCTGCACGTAGCCGCAGGCAATGGGCGCGATGATTGAACCAATATTACCGGCAGCGTAGAGCAGAGAGAATCCACCGTCACGGCGAGGGTCTTCAGGCTGATACAACTCGCCCAACAGGCAACTGATGTTGGATTTAAACAGACCGTAGCCACAGACAATAATCGCCAGCGACAAATAAAGGAACGCCGGGGCCATTTCGCTGGCGCCCAATACCAGATGTCCCACTGCCATTAAAAATGCGCCGATCATCACCGCCATTCGATTGCCGAGCACTTTATCGGCCAGGTATCCCCCAAGAATGGGCGTGACGTAGACCAGCGAGCAGTAGGCGCTGAACAGTTCATATGCGTGATTATCGTCGTACTTAAGCTGGTTAGTGAGATACAGGATCAGCAATGCACGCATGCCGTAAAAACTGAAGTATTCCCAAATTTGTAGCGAAACGACGTAATAAATCGCCCGTGGTTGAGATGCTTGTTTATTCATTCTTTTCTCGAAGTAAATGCCTCGCAACAGACTGAACGTGCTGCGCGAGTGTGTTTCCTTAAAGTTTTAACTTTGATACAGATCTGATTATTTTTGCAATATGCTGTCTGATTGCATAAATATACATGAATTAGATCGCGTGGGGGTAAGCAAATTGCGTTCAAATCGGGTGTGATTGTTTCTTGATGTGTCAGTGAAATGTCTATCGACGAACGCAAGCGGGAACGCTATTTTAACCTAAGCTGTGTTGCTGATTGGGCAGGCAGAATTTATGACTACGAGGACGATGATGAAAAACACCGAACTGGAACAACTGATCAACGACAAACTGAACAGCGCCGCCATTAGCGACTATGCGCCGAATGGTTTGCAGGTTGAGGGCAAAGAGACGGTGCATAAGATCGTGACCGGCGTGACCGCAAGTCAGGCGTTACTGGACGAGGCGGTACGTCTGCAGGCGGATGCGGTCATCGTTCATCACGGTTATTTCTGGAAAGGCGAATCTCCGGTTATTCGCGGTATGAAGCGCCATCGTCTGAAAACTCTGTTGGAAAATGATATCAACCTGTATGGCTGGCACCTGCCGCTGGATGCTCACCCGGAACTGGGTAATAACGCGCAGTTGGCAGCGCTGTTGGGGATCACCGTCATGGGTGAAATCGAGCCGCTGGTGCCATGGGGAGAACTCTCCATGCCGGTTCCGGGGCTGGAGCTGGCATCGTGGATTGAAGCGCGTTTAGGCCGTAAACCGTTATGGTGCGGTGATACCGGGCCGGAAAAAGTTCAGCGCGTCGCCTGGTGTACAGGGGGCGGTCAGAGTTTTATTGATAGCGCAGCCCGGTTTGGTGTCGATGCCTTTATCACCGGTGAAGTTTCAGAGCAAACCATTCACTCAGCCCGCGAGCAAGGGTTGCATTTTTATGCTGCTGGTCACCATGCGACCGAACGCGGCGGCATTCGCGCATTAAGCGAATGGCTGAATGAAAATACCGATCTGGACGTAACCTTTATCGATATTCCTAATCCAGCGTAATAAAGAGGGACGAAAGTGCAGCGAGCGCGTTGTTATCTGTTAGGTGAAAGTGCGGTGGTTCTTGAGCTGGAACCTCCCATTACGCTGGCGACTCAGAAACGCATCTGGCGTCTGGCCCAGCGTCTGGTTGATGCCCCGAATGTGCTGGAAGCTATTCCGGGAATGAACAATATCACGGTTACCCTGCGCGACCCGAAAACGCTGGCGCTGGATGCGATTGAACGCCTGCAGCGCTGGTGGGAAGAGAGTGAGGCGCTGGAGCCGGACTCGCGCTTTATTGAAATTCCCGTGACCTATGGCGGTGAGTTCGGCCCCGATCTGGCAGAGGTCGCCCGGCACAGTGGATTAAGCGACAAGCAGGTCGTCGAACTTCATGCGTCGGTTGATTATGTGGTGTGGTTTATCGGTTTTCAGCCGGGATTTCCCTATCTCGGGAGCTTACCTGAACCGCTCCATACTCCGAGGCGTGCGGAACCGCGTCTGCTTGTTCCGGCAGGTTCTGTGGGTATTGGCGGATCCCAAACGGGGGTCTATCCGCTTTCCACGCCAGGTGGATGGCAATTGATTGGCCGTACCTCCGTTGCGTTATTTGATCCAAAACGGCAGGAGCCGATTCTGTTACGGGCTGGCGATACCGTGCGTTTTGTCCCGCAGAAGGAGGGGATATGTTAAACATCATTCGCGCTGGCATGTACACCTCTGTACAGGACGGGGGACGCCATAGTTTTCGTCAATCCGGAATCAGTCACTGTGGCGCGCTGGATAAACCGGCGCTGAACGTTGCTAACCTGCTGGTGGGTAATGATGCGAATGCAGCTGCGCTGGAAATCACACTGGGGCAGTTGGTGGTGGAATTTGAAACCGATGGCTGGTTTGCCCTGACCGGTGCGGGATGTGAAGCGCACCTGGATCGTACTCCCGTATGGAGCGGATGGCGGCTACCGGTGAAAGCCGGGCAACGTCTGACGCTAAAACGTCCACATCACGGCATGCGCAGCTATCTGGCGGTAGCTGGCGGTTTTGATGTGCCCGAAGTAATGGGCTCGCGCAGTACCGATCTCAAAGTCGGAATTGGCGGGCTGGAAGGGCGTCTGCTGCGCGATGGCGATCGGCTTGCAATTGGCGCATCGACCCGGCAATTCAGCGGGCCGCAGGGCGTAAAACAGCTGATGTGGGGCAACCACATTCGTGCGCTCCCCGGGCCTGAATACCAGGAGTTTGACGAAGTATCGCAGGCTTCTTTCTGGCGCTCCCCGTGGCAGCTGAGTCCGCAAAGCAACCGTATGGGGTATCGCCTGCAGGGGCAGTCGCTGACGCGCACGACCGATCGCGAGCTATTGTCGCATGGTTTGCTCCCTGGCGTAGTGCAGGTTCCGCATAATGGTCAGCCCATCGTGCTGATGAACGATGCTCAGACGACGGGCGGCTATCCGCGTATCGCCTGTATCATCGAAGCAGATATGTATCATCTGGCGCAGATCCCGCTCGGCCAGCCGATCCATTTTGTGCAGTGTTCGCTGGAGGAAGCGCTTAAGGCGCGCCACGATCGGCAGCGTTATCTGGAACAGTTAACATGGCGACTTAACAATGAAAATTGATCTCAACGCAGACCTCGGTGAGGGATGCCCTAACGATGCAGCGCTGCTGCAACTGGTGTCATCAGCCAACATCGCCTGTGGGTTTCACGCCGGTGATGCGCAGACGATGCTTTTAAGCGTGCGCGAAGCGCTAAAAAATGGCGTAGCGATAGGCGCGCATCCGAGTTTTCCGGATCGGGAAAATTTTGGCCGTAGCGCCATGACCCTGCCTGTGGAAACGGTGTATGCGCAGACGCTGTATCAAATTGGTGCGCTGGCTGCCATCACGCGTGCGCAGGGCGGCGTAATGCGTCATGTTAAACCGCACGGTATGCTTTATAACCAGGCGGCGAAAGATCCTCAGTTGGCGGATGCTATTGCTAAAGCGGTGTATGCCTGCGATTCGTCGCTGGTTCTGGTAGGACTGGCGGGAAGCGAACTGATTCGTGCCGGAGAACGCTATGGTCTGGTAACACGTCAGGAGGTTTTTGCCGATCGGGGTTATCAGGCGGATGGCAGTCTGGTGCCGCGCAGCCAGCCGGGCGCATTGATTGAGGATGAAGAGCAGGCGCTGGCGCAAACGCTAGAAATGGTGCAATCCGGCAGAGTAAAAAGCCAGAGTGGAACGTGGGCGAGCGTGACAGCCCAGACGGTATGCATTCACGGGGATGGTGAGCACGCACTCGCTTTTGCCCGTCGCTTGCGAGCCGCATTCAATGCATGCAATATTCAAATTAGCGCATAAATTTATTCATAAAAAACAATAAGATATTACACAACAACATATACAGGACTGAATTATGGGAGAGGTAATTTCTCTCTGGCCATTGACGGGGATCGCCGTCATCGTGGTCGGATTTCTTTTACGTTTTAACCCGGTATTGGTGGTCATTATTGCCGGGATCGTCACGGGGCTGGCGGCGCATATGCCGATCGCCACTATCCTTGAGAAGCTGGGTGAAGGTTTTCTTAACACCCGCAACCTGCCATTTATCCTGCTGATCCCGCTGGCGGTTATTGGCCTGCTGGAACGCCACGGACTCAAAGAGCGTGCTCAGGCGTGGATTGCAAAAATCCGCAGCGCCACCAGTGGCCGTCTGCTTATTGTCTATCTGTTCATTCGCGAAGCGACCGCTGCGTTAGGGCTGACCAGTCTGGGGGGGCATCCTCAGATGGTGCGTCCGCTGCTGGCGCCGATGGCGGAAGGAGCCGCAGAGAAAAATCACGGCGAGATACCTGGGGCGGTACGCTATCGTCTGCGCGCCATGTCAGCTGCGACCGATAACGTCGGACTGTTCTTCGGTGAAGATATCTTTGTTGCCTTCGGTGCCATCATTTTTATGCACAACTTTATGTTGGAGTCTGGTGGGATCCAGACCGAACCGCTGCATATTGCCTTGTGGGGGATCCCAACGGCAATTTGTGCATTCCTGATCCACGGTACGCGTCTGTGGCGTCTGGATAGCTATTTGCAACGTGAGGTGGCGAAAGCGAATGCCGCAGCGAAAGGGGAAGCGAAATGAATTTTCAACAAAGCTATCTCTACTGGCTGGCGGGAGCGGTATTACTGATTGTGGCGCTGATGTCCTGGCAGGACAAAGCGAACCCGCGTCGCTTCACCACCGGCCTGTTTTGGGGCATATACGGCGTACTGTTTCTGCTTGGCGACTGGACATACTCGCTGTTTGGCGACAAACGCACGGTGCATATTGCCGTTGGCGTCGCGGTGGTCGTGCTGGCCCTGATCGCCGGTTTTGGCGGCGTGAAGCTGGGAAGCTACCATCAACGAACGCAGCAACAGCGCGAAGAAAGCGCCAGTCGTCTGGGTAATCGCCTGTTTTTCCCGGCGCTGGCAATTCCGGTGGTAACGGTTATTGGCGTGCTGATGTTCAACCATATTCCGGGCTTACAGGATGCGCTGTTTGGGCCGGGTAATCACGCCACTCTGGTGACGCTCTTTTCCATGACCGCAGGCTCGTTGATTGGTCTGGCGATGGCGATAAAAATGACCCATGAGCGGGTTCATCAACCGATTCAGGAGGCGCGCCGTCTGCTGGACTCCATCGGCTGGGCGTTCATCCTGCCGCAGATTTTGGCCACGCTCGGGCTGTTGTTTACGGCAGCGGGCGTAGGCAGCGGTATTTCCTGGCTGACGCAAGAATACCTGGCGGTGGATAGCCGCTTTATCGCAGTGGCGGTGTACACCCTCGGCATGGCATTGCTGACGATGGTCATGGGCAATGCGTTTGCCGCTTTCCCGATCGTGACCGCTGGAATTGGGATTCCGATCCTCGTGCTGCAGCACGGCGGCAATCCGGCAGTAATGGCGGCAATTGGTATGTTCTCTGGCTATTGCGGGACGTTAATGACGCCGATGGCGGCAAACTTTAACATTGTTCCTGCAGCGCTGCTGGAGCTGCCGGATAAAAACGCGGTGATTAAAGCGCAGGTGCCAACCGGCATACTGCTGCTGCTGGTCAACGTGTTCCTGATGTATTTCCTGATGTTCTTGTAAGGTGACAGGATGAAAACAGTACTCATCACGGGATTTGAACCCTTTGGCGGCGAGTCAGTTAACCCTTCCTGGGAAGTGGTCTCGGGCCTCGACAATGCTATCATCGGCGGATGCCGCATCGTTGCTCGCCAACTGCCGTGCGTCTTTGGTGAGTCTCTTGCCGTACTCAATGGTGCGATTGACGCGCTGTCGCCATCACTGGTGCTGGCGGTGGGGCAGGCGGGTGGACGCACGGATGTCACCGTGGAGCGCGTGGCGATCAACGTTGACGATGCGCGTATTGCGGATAATCAGGGTCAACAGCCGGTAGATGTGCCGATTGTGGCCGATGGTCCGGCGGCGTGGTTTAGTTCGTTGCCGATCAAAGCGATGGTTGTTGCCATGCGCAACGCGGGAATTCCGGCTTCGGTTTCCCAGACCGCGGGCACTTTCGTTTGTAACCACGTGATGTATGGCCTGCTGCATAAACTACGTGACGTTCCGGCGGTGAAGGGAGGATTTATTCATATCCCTTATTTGCCGCAACAGGCTGCACAGCACCCCGGGGCGCCAAGTATGGCAGCGGACACGGTGCGCCGGGCGCTGGAAGTTGCGATTGCCACCGCATTGCAGGTGGAGAGTGATATCGCAGTGACGGGCGGTGCAACACATTAAAAAAGGACAGTATTATGCCTGAAGGCCCGGAGATCCGCCGCGCGGCGGATAACCTGGAGGCGGCAGTCAAAGGCAAACCCCTGACCGATGTCTGGTTTGCCTTTGAGCAGCTAAAACCGTATCAATCTCAACTGATTGGGCAGAGTGTTACCCAGCTTGAAACGCGGGGTAAAGCATTGCTGACCCATTTTTCTAATGGATTGACGCTGTACAGTCACAATCAGCTCTATGGCGTGTGGCGAGTGGTGGATACCGGCAAAATACCGCAGACTTCGCGGGTTCTGCGTGTCAGGTTGCAAACACACGACAAAACTATTCTGCTCTATAGCGCCTCTGATATCGACATGCTGACGCCGGAACAGCTCGCTACCCATCCGTTCCTGCAACGGGTTGGGCCGGACGTTCTGGATTTACGTTTAACGCCCGATGACGTGAAAGCGCGTCTGTTATCCCCGCGTTTTCGCAATCGCCAGTTTTCTGGCCTGCTGTTGGACCAGACGTTTCTGGCGGGATTAGGTAACTACCTGCGAGTAGAGATTCTCTGGCAGGTAGGGCTGACCGGGCAGCATAAAGCGTCGATGCTCGGAGATGAGCAGTTGGATGCGCTGGCGCATGCGCTGCTTGATATTCCTCGTTTGTCCTATAACACCCGCGGGCTGGTGGATGAGAATAAACATCACGGCGCGCTGTTTCGCTTTAAGGTCTTTCACCGGGATGGTGAAGCCTGTGAGCGCTGTGGCGGAACCATCGAAAAAACGACGCTCTCTTCACGACCCTTTTACTGGTGTCCAGGATGTCAGCACTAAGCGGGATGCTTTGGCGCGTGTAGCGAAATAAACCGCGCCACCGCCGGGCCAGTCAATAAAATACTGAATAGCCGCAGGGTTTGCATCGCCATGATCAGCGCCATATCGGCGTGATTCCCCGCGGCAATCACCGCAACAGAATCCACGCCGCCTGGACTGGTCGCCAGATAGGCGGTAAGAAAATCTATCTGCATGTAATGCGCCAGTCCCCAGGCCATAGCGGCGCAGATCGCCATCAGTGAAAAAATGGACAAGAGGATTTGCGGTAAGGGGCGCAACGCCATTAAAAAGATCTGCTTGTCAAAGCCCAGGCCAATTTGCCAGCCGATGGCCATATAGGCAATCGCGAGCAACCATTCCGGTAGTTCGATCACCATCACGCCACCAGCATTCAGCAATGCGCCTGCCAACATCGGTAGCAACATGACGCCAGAGGGGATACGCAATAGACGCCCGGCCGTACCGGCAACGGCGGCCAGCGCCAGGGTACTGAACAGATTGCTGCTCAGCGGCGGAAACCAGACGATTTGCTCACTGACCGTTTGGGCCTGGTCGCCCATCATCACTCGGGTGACCAGTGCCGCCGCACCAACCACCAACAGTACGCGCAGATACTGCATAAACGCCACCAGCCGGATGTCGGCACCATATTCCTGCGCCATCGCCACCATTGCCGCCGCACCGCCAGGTGACGAGCCCCATGCACCAGTGTTTCCCGGTAGGTTACTGTAGCGAACCAGTAGCCAGCCGATTATCGCGCTGCTGATAAGGGTCGCCAGCAGGATGATAATCACCATCGGCCAGTGGGCCGTAAGGGTCGTTAAGATTGAGCCCGTCAGGTTTTGGGCAATCATGCAGCCGAGAATCGCCTGCGCGCCAAGAAATGTGCAGCGGGGAGGGTGCAGTGAGATGCCGCGCATACTGAATATGATGCCGACGATCATCGAACCGAGCAGCAGCGGTCCTGGAAGGTGTATAAACAAAAAGAACAGGGAAAGAAGGAGCGATAGCAGAAACAACAGGCTCCACTGCAAAACAGGCATCCCATGCTCCTGAGTGAAATGACGGAAATCTCAGTAAATCATAGAGAAAGCATGATGAGAATAAAATAATATGCATCAAAAAAAACAGGTCGGATTCTGGCTTCAATGCCTTGTCCGACCCGGGAGAATTAATGGCTGTAAGCCGGACAGGCGCTGGCGCCATCCGGCAGACAATTAACGCTTAATATCAGACTTAAAATCGCGCTTATCGTAGCCGGTGTACAGCTGACGCGGACGAGCGATTTTCATGCCGTCGGTGTGCATTTCGTTCCAGTGTGCAATCCAGCCCACGGTACGCGCCATGGCGAAGATAACGGTGAACATGGAGGACGGAATACCCATCGCCTTCAGGATGATGCCGGAGTAGAAATCTACGTTCGGGTAGAGTTTCTTCTCGATGAAGTACGGGTCGTTGAGCGCAATGTGTTCAAGTTCCATCGCCACTTCCAGCAGATCATCTTTGGTGCCCAGTTCTTTCAGAACTTCATGGCAGGTTTCACGCATGACGGTGGCGCGCGGGTCATAGTTTTTATAAACACGGTGACCAAAGCCCATCAGGCGGAAGGAATCATTCTTGTCTTTCGCGCGGCGAACAAATTCCGGAATGTGTTTAACAGAGCTGATTTCTTCCAGCATTTTCAGCGCAGCTTCGTTTGCGCCGCCGTGTGCTGGTCCCCACAGGGAAGCAATACCGGCCGCGATGCAGGCAAACGGGTTAGCGCCAGAAGAACCGGCGGTACGAACGGTAGAGGTTGAGGCGTTCTGTTCGTGGTCAGCGTGCAGGATCAAGATACGGTCCATTGCGCGTTCCAGAATCGGATTCACTTCGTATTTTTCGCACGGCGTGGAGAACATCATGTTCAGGAAGTTACCGGCGTAGGAGAGGTCATTACGCGGGTACACGAACGGCTGCCCGATGGAGTATTTGTAGCACATCGCTGCCATGGTCGGCATCTTGGACAGCAGACGGAAGGCGGCGATTTCACGGTGACGCGGATTATTCACATCCAGCGAGTCGTGGTAGAACGCAGCCAGCGCCCCGGTAACACCACACATAACGGCCATCGGGTGAGAGTCGCGGCGGAAACCGTGGAACAGGCGGGTGATCTGCTCGTGGATCATGGTATGGCGAGTGACTGTGGTTTTGAACTCGTCGTACTCTTCCTGCGTCGGTTTTTCGCCGTACAGCAGGATATAACACACTTCCAGATAGTTCGACTCGGTCGCCAACTGATCAATCGGGAAGCCGCGATGCAGCAAAATACCTTCGTCACCGTCGATGAAAGTAATTTTGGATTCGCAGGATGCGGTAGAGGTGAAACCTGGGTCAAAAGTAAACATCCCTTTTGAGCCAAGACTACGAATATCAATAACATCTTGACCGAGCGTACCTTTCAGCACATCCAGTTCAATAGCAGAGTCACCATTTAGAGTGATTTTTGCTTTAGTATCAGCCATTTACGGTCTCCTTAGCGCCTTATTGCTTAAGACTGCTGGAACTCACATTTGCCTTCGTACATCAATGAACCGTTACCAGTTTGTTATTTGGCTCGCCGCTCTGCGAAAGAGGGGATAACCTGGGTACAGAGCTATGGGCGCTTGCAGGTAAAACGGTCTTTTCATGGCGAATAAACTGCAAATCAAGAACTTAGCAATCCGAATTATTAAACCTGTCTATCACTAATAACTGTCCTGACTGTATTGGTCAATACTTCCACACTGTTACATAACTAAATGTCCGGTGAAAGAGTGACCCCATAACTTTTACGCATTATATGCTTTTTCTGGTGTCGTTTGTAACAACTTTGTTTAATGATTGTCAAATTAGATGGTTAAAAATTAAAATAATGTTGTTATCGTGACCTATGTCACTGTTCGGGATAAAACCCGACAAACTATATGTAGGTTAATTGTAATGATTTTGTGAACGTCCTATACTGCCGCCAGGTCTCCGGAATACCCTGCAATCCCGAGCCAACCAGCGTTGTAACGTGTCGTTTTAGCATCTGGAAGCAGTGTTTTATATGACGCGTAGTTATAGTAAGGACGCTGTCTGACCCGCACGCAGACCGGAGGAAGGAAATCCCGTCGTCTTTCAGGCTACAGGTGTCTTCATCTTCTGTACCCGAAGTCCAAAGGGAATAATAAGAACAGCATGTGGGCGTTATTCATGATAAGAAATGTGAAAAAACAAAGACCTGTCAATCTGGATCTACAAACGATCCGGTTCCCAATCACGGCGATAGCGTCCATTCTCCATCGCGTATCCGGAGTGATCACCTTCGTGGCGGTCGGGATTCTGTTGTGGTTATTGGGTACCAGCCTGTCCTCCCCTGAAGGTTTCCTCGCGGCGTCATCCATTATGAATAACTTCTTTGTGGAGTTAATTCTGTGGGGGATCCTGATTGCGCTGGCATATCACGCCGTAATGGGCATTCGCCATCTGTTGATGGATTTTGGCTATATCGAAGAAACCCTCGAAGCAGGGACACGTTCCGCCAAAATTTGTTTCGTTATCATTGTCGTGCTTTCACTTCTCGCAGGAGTCCTCGTATGGTAAGCAACGCCTCCGCATTAGGACGCAACGGCGTACATGACTTCATTCTGGTCCGTGCTACCGCTATCGTTCTGACGTTATACATCATCTATATGGTCGGCTTCTTCGCCACCAGCGGCGAACTGACGTTTGAAGTCTGGACCGGTTTCTTCTCATCGGCATTCACCAAAGTCTTCACCCTGCTGGCTCTTTTCTCCATCTTGATTCATGCCTGGATCGGCATGTGGCAGGTGTTGACCGACTACGTTAAACCGCTGGCCGTGCGCCTGATTCTGCAACTGGCTATCGTCGTTGCGCTGGTGGTTTACGTCATTTATGGATTTGTTGTGGTGTGGGGTGTGTAATGAAACTGCCAGTCAGAGAATTTGATGCTGTTGTGATTGGTGCCGGCGGCGCAGGTATGCGCGCGGCGCTGCAAATTTCCCAGAGCGGTCAGACCTGTGCGCTGCTCTCCAAAGTGTTCCCAACCCGTTCCCATACCGTATCTGCGCAAGGTGGCATCACCGTTGCGCTCGGTAATACCCATGAAGATAACTGGGAATGGCACATGTACGACACCGTGAAAGGGTCGGACTACATTGGTGACCAGGACGCTATTGAATATATGTGTAAAACCGGTCCGGAAGCGATTCTGGAGCTGGACCACATGGGGCTGCCGTTCTCTCGCCTCGATAATGGCACAATTTATCAACGTCCGTTTGGCGGTCAGTCGAAGAATTTCGGCGGCGAGCAGGCGGCACGTACCGCGGCAGCGGCAGACCGTACCGGCCATGCGCTGTTGCACACGCTGTATCAGCAGAACCTGAAAAACCACACCACCATCTTCTCCGAGTGGTACGCGCTGGATCTGGTCAAAAATGCCGATGGCGCGATTGTTGGTTGTACCGCGCTGTGTATCGAAACCGGTGAAGTGGTTTACTTCAAAGCCCGCGCAACCGTGCTGGCGACCGGCGGTGCTGGCCGTATTTATCAGTCCACCACCAACGCCCACATCAACACCGGTGACGGCGTCGGTATGGCTATCCGCGCTGGCGTGCCGGTGCAGGATATGGAGATGTGGCAGTTCCACCCAACCGGTATCGCTGGCGCGGGTGTTCTGGTAACAGAAGGCTGTCGTGGTGAAGGTGGCTACCTGCTGAACAAACACGGTGAGCGCTTCATGGAGCGTTATGCCCCGAATGCGAAAGACCTGGCGGGTCGTGACGTGGTGGCGCGTTCCATCATGATCGAAATCCGCGAAGGTCGCGGCTGCGACGGTCCGTGGGGGCCGCACGCCAAACTGAAACTCGACCACCTGGGTAAAGAAGTGCTGGAGTCCCGTCTGCCGGGTATTCTCGAACTGTCCCGTACCTTTGCTCACGTTGACCCGGTGAAAGAGCCGATCCCGGTTATCCCAACCTGCCACTATATGATGGGCGGTATTCCGACCAAAGTCACCGGCCAGGCGCTGACCGTGAATGAGCAGGGCGAAGATGTGGTGATCCCAGGGCTGTTTGCCGTCGGTGAAATCGCCTGCGTATCGGTTCACGGTGCTAACCGTTTGGGCGGCAACTCACTGCTTGACCTAGTGGTATTTGGTCGTGCTGTGGGTCTGCATCTGCAGGAATCTATCGCAGAGCAGGGTGACCTGCTGGATGCAACCGAAGATGAAATCGACGCTTCTCTGGCGCGTCTGAATCGCTGGAACGGTAACCGTAACGGTGAAGACCCGGTGGCAATTCGTAAAGCGCTGCAGGAATGTATGCAGCATAACTTCTCGGTATTCCGCGAAGGCGATGCGATGGCGAAGGGTCTGGAAGAGCTGAAAGCGATTCGCGAACGCCTGAAAAATGCCCGTCTGGACGATACCTCCAGCGAGTTCAACACCCAGCGCGTTGAGTGTCTGGAGCTGGATAACCTGATGGAGACCGCGTACGCCACTGCAGTATCTGCAAACTTCCGTACCGAAAGCCGTGGCGCGCATAGCCGCTTCGACTTCCCGGAACGTGATGACGAAAACTGGCTGTGCCATTCCCTGTACCTGCCAGAGTCGGAATCCATGACGCGACGTCAAGTCAATATGGAACCGAAGCTGCGCCCGGCATTCCCGCCGAAGATTCGTACTTATTAATGCGGAGACAGGACAATGAAACTCGAGTTTTCAGTTTATCGCTATAACCCGGATGTTGACGACGCTCCGCGCATGCAGGATTACACCCTGGAGGCGGAAGAAGGGCGCGACATGATGCTGCTGGATGCGTTGATGCAGCTGAAAGAAAAAGATCCGTCGCTGTCGTTTCGTCGCTCATGCCGTGAAGGGGTTTGCGGCTCCGACGGTCTGAACATGAACGGCAAAAATGGACTGGCCTGTATCACACCTATTTCTGCGCTGAATCAGCCGGGCAAGAAAATTGTCATTCGCCCGCTGCCAGGTTTACCGGTTGTGCGCGATTTGGTGGTAGACATGGGGCAATTCTACGCACAGTATGAGAAGATTAAGCCTTACTTGTTGAATAATGGGAAAAATCCTCCGGCTCGTGAGCATTTACAAATGCCAGAGCAGCGTGAGAAGCTCGATGGGCTGTATGAATGTATTTTGTGTGCATGCTGCTCAACGTCCTGCCCATCATTCTGGTGGAACCCGGACAAGTTTATTGGCCCGGCAGGCCTGTTGGCCGCGTATCGCTTCTTAATTGATAGCCGCGATACCGAGACCGACAGCCGTCTGGAAGGTTTAAGTGACGCTTTCAGCGTATTCCGCTGTCATAGCATCATGAACTGCGTCAGCGTATGTCCTAAAGGGCTGAACCCGACGCGCGCCATCGGACATATTAAGTCGATGCTGCTCAAACGTAGTGCATAAGTAGTTGTAGTTGCCGGGGAAGAGATTCCCCGGCCGTGCAGGGAAACCTCTAAAAACTGCCACATTGATAGCAATAATCGCAGCCTGAACGACGACGATTATTAGACAGTTTTTAAAGGTTCCTTAGCGGACGCAGATGACACGACAGTCCGCAACAAGTGAACCCCGGCACGCACATCGGTGTGCGTGGTAGTATCCACGGCGAAATAAGCATACAAATGCTTAAGGGATCACGATGCAGAACAGCGCTTTGAAAGCCTGGTTGGACTCTTCTTACCTCTCTGGTTCTAACCAGAGCTGGATAGAACAGCTCTATGAAGACTTCTTAACCGACCCTGACTCGGTAGATGCTAACTGGCGTTCGACGTTCCAGCAGTTACCTGGTACCGGAGTCAAACCGGATCAACTCCACTCAAAAACACGTGATTATTTCCGTCGACAGGCGTTGATTACCCCACGTTACTCTTCTTCTATTTCCGACCCTGATGCCAATGTGAAGCAGGTTAAAGTCCTGCAGCTCATTAACGCCTATCGTTTCCGCGGTCATCAGCATGCGAATCTCGATCCGCTGGGACTGTGGCAGCAAGAAAATGTGGCCGATCTGGATCCCTCCTTCCACGATCTGACCGATGCGGATTTCCAGGAAAGCTTTAACGTGGGTTCTTTTGCCGGTGGCAAAGACACGATGAAGCTGAGCGACCTGGTTGTCGCGCTGAAACAAACCTACTGCGGCCCGATTGGCGCCGAGTATATGCACATCACCAGCACCGAAGAAAAACGCTGGCTTCAGCAGCGTATCGAGTCTGGTCGTACTGCGTTCAGTAGTGAAGAGAAGAAACGCTTCCTCAGCGAACTGACTGCAGCGGAAGGTCTGGAACGCTACCTGGGCGCGAAATTCCCGGGCGCGAAACGCTTCTCGCTGGAAGGCGGTGATGCGTTAATCCCAATGCTCAAAGAGATGATCCGCCACGCCGGTAACAGCGGTACCCGTGAAGTGGTACTGGGTATGGCGCACCGTGGTCGTCTGAACGTCCTGGTTAACGTGCTGGGTAAAAAGCCGCAGGATCTATTCGACGAATTTGCGGGCAAACATAAAGAACACCTCGGTACCGGTGACGTGAAGTACCACATGGGCTTCTCATCGGATATCGAAACCGAAGGCGGTCTGGTGCATCTGGCGCTGGCGTTTAACCCGTCGCACCTGGAAATCGTTAGCCCGGTGGTTATCGGTTCCGTACGTGCACGCTTGGATCGTCTGGACGAGCCGAGCAGCAATAAAGTGCTGCCAATCACTATTCATGGTGATGCGGCAGTAACCGGGCAAGGCGTGGTTCAGGAAACCCTGAACATGTCGAAAGCGCGTGGTTACGAAGTGGGCGGTACCGTTCGCATCGTTATCAACAACCAGGTGGGCTTCACCACCTCTAACCCGCTAGATGCACGTTCTACACCGTACTGCACCGACATCGGTAAGATGGTTCAGGCGCCGATTTTCCACGTGAACGCGGATGACCCGGAAGCGGTCGCTTTCGTAACGCGTCTGGCACTGGATTTCCGTAATACCTTTAAACGCGATGTCTTCATCGATCTGGTGTGCTACCGCCGTCACGGCCACAACGAAGCCGACGAGCCAAGCGCAACCCAGCCGCTGATGTATCAGAAAATCAAAAAGCATCCGACCCCGCGCAAAATCTACGCTGACAAGCTGGAAGCGGACAACGTCGCTACGCTGGAAGATGCGACCGAAATGGTCAATCTGTATCGTGACGCGCTGGACGCAGGCGAATGCGTGGTGAAAGAGTGGCGTCCAATGAATATGCACTCCTTCACCTGGTCTCCGTACCTCAACCACGAATGGGATGAAAACTACCCGAACAAAGTTGAGATGAAGCGTCTGCAGGAGCTGGCAAAACGCATCAGCACCGTGCCTGAAGCGGTGGAAATGCAGTCGCGTGTTGCCAAAATTTACGGCGACCGTCAGGCCATGGCCGCAGGCGAGAAGCTGTTCGACTGGGGTGGCGCAGAGAATTTGGCTTACGCCACGCTGGTTGATGAAGGTATTCCGGTACGTCTGTCGGGTGAAGACTCTGGCCGTGGAACCTTCTTCCACCGTCATGCGGTTATTCATAACCAGGCGAATGGTTCAACGTACACTCCGCTGCAGCATGTGCATAACGGGCAGGGCACGTTCCGCGTATGGGACTCCGTGCTGTCTGAAGAAGCGGTGCTGGCATTCGAATACGGTTATGCCACGGCAGAACCGCGCACTCTGACTATCTGGGAAGCGCAGTTCGGTGACTTCGCCAACGGTGCGCAGGTGGTTATCGACCAGTTCATCTCTTCCGGCGAGCAGAAATGGGGCCGTATGTGCGGTCTGGTTATGCTGCTGCCACACGGCTATGAAGGTCAGGGTCCGGAGCACTCTTCCGCGCGTCTGGAACGTTATCTGCAACTTTGCGCTGAGCAAAACATGCAGGTTTGCGTCCCGTCTACCCCGGCACAGGTTTACCACATGCTGCGTCGTCAGGCGCTGCGCGGAATGCGTCGTCCGCTGGTAGTGATGTCACCGAAGTCGCTGCTGCGTCATCCGCTGGCGGTGTCCACGCTGGACGAACTGGCAAATGGCACCTTCCTGCCAGCCATTGGCGAAGTAGATGAACTTGATCCTAAAGGCGTGAAGCGTGTCGTGATGTGTTCTGGTAAGGTTTATTACGACCTGCTGGAGCAACGCCGCAAGAACGACCAAAAAGATGTCGCCATTGTGCGTATCGAACAGCTCTATCCGTTCCCGCATAAAGCGGTGCAGGAAGCGCTGAAACCGTTTGCTCATGTACATGATTTTGTCTGGTGCCAGGAAGAGCCGCTCAACCAGGGCGCATGGTACTGCAGCCAGCATCATTTCCGTGAAGTAATTCCATTTGGGTCAGCTCTGCGTTATGCAGGTCGCCCGGCCTCTGCCTCTCCGGCAGTAGGATATATGTCCGTTCACCAGAAGCAGCAACAAGATCTGGTTAATGACGCGCTGAACGTCGATTAAATAAAGGATAAATAATGAGTAGCGTAGATATTCTTGTTCCCGACCTGCCTGAATCCGTAGCGGATGCAACGGTTGCAACCTGGCACAAAAAACCGGGCGATGCAGTACGTCGTGATGAAGTACTGGTAGAAATCGAAACTGACAAAGTGGTACTGGAAGTACCGGCATCAGCGGACGGTATTCTTGATGCGGTTCTGGAAGATGAAGGGACAACCGTCACTTCTCGCCAGATCCTCGGTCGCCTGCGTGAAGGCAACAGCTCTGGCAAAGAGACCAGCGCCAAGTCTGAAGAGAAAGATTCTACTCCGGCACAACGCCAGCAGGCGTCTCTTGCTGAACAGAACAACGATGCCCTGAGCCCGGCGATCCGTCGCCTGCTGGGTGAGCATAACCTCGAAGCCAGCGCCATCAATGGCACCGGCGTCGGTGGTCGTATCACGCGTGAAGATGTTGAAAAGCATCTGGCCAAAGCACCGGCTGCGAAAGCAGAAGCCAAAGCGCCGGCCGCCGCGCCTGCGCCACAGGCTCAGTTGGGCGCTCGTGGCGAAAAACGTGTTCCGATGACCCGCCTACGCAAACGCGTAGCTGAGCGTCTGCTGGAAGCGAAAAACTCCACCGCCATGCTGACCACGTTCAACGAAGTCAACATGAAGCCAATCATGGATCTGCGTAAGCAGTACGGTGACGCGTTCGAGAAACGTCACGGTATCCGTCTGGGCTTTATGTCTTTCTACGTGAAAGCGGTTGTTGAAGCGCTGAAACGCTATCCGGAAGTGAACGCGTCCATCGACGGCGATGACGTGGTGTACCACAACTACTTTGATGTCAGCATGGCGGTCTCCACGCCGCGTGGCCTGGTCACGCCGGTCCTGCGTGATGTGGATCTGCTGGGTATGGCTGACATCGAGAAAAATATTAAAGAGCTGGCAGTTAAAGGTCGCGACGGCAAGCTGACGGTCGACGATCTGACGGGCGGTAACTTCACCATCACTAACGGTGGCGTGTTCGGTTCCCTGATGTCTACCCCGATCATCAACCCACCGCAGAGCGCCATCCTGGGTATGCATGCCATCAAAGATCGTCCGATGGCCGTAGACGGCAAGGTTGAAATCCTGCCGATGATGTATCTGGCGCTGTCTTATGACCACCGTTTGATCGATGGTCGTGAGTCAGTAGGCTTCCTGGTAACCATTAAAGAGTTGCTGGAAGATCCGACGCGTCTGCTGCTGGACGTGTAGTAAATAAGAGTATCACCTGCCCCGTAGGTCTGGAGGCTTATCAGGCCTACGGGTAAAAGATAACGATTACCTGAAGGATGGACAGAACACATGAACTTACATGAATATCAGGCAAAACAACTTTTTGCCCGCTATGGCTTACCGGCACCGGTGGGATATGCCTGTACTACTCCGCGTGAAGCTGAAGAAGCTGCATCTAAAATCGGCGCAGGCCCGTGGGTAGTGAAATGTCAGGTTCACGCTGGTGGCCGTGGTAAAGCGGGCGGTGTGAAGGTTGTGAACAGCAAAGAAGACATTCGCGCTTTTGCTGAACACTGGCTGGGTAAACGTCTGGTCACTTACCAGACAGACGCCCATGGTCAACCGGTAAATCAGATTCTGGTTGAAGCAGCGACCGACATTGGTAAAGAACTTTACCTCGGCGCAGTTGTTGACCGTAGTTCCCGTCGCGTGGTCTTCATGGCCTCTACCGAAGGCGGCGTGGAAATTGAAAAAGTGGCGGAAGAAACGCCGCACCTGATCCACAAAGTAGCGCTCGATCCGCTGGCCGGTCCGATGCCTTATCAGGGTCGTGAACTGGCGTTCAAACTGGGTCTGGAAGGTAAACAGGTTCAGCAGTTCACCAAGATCTTCATGGGTCTGGCGACTATCTTCCTTGAGCGCGATCTGGCGCTGATCGAAATCAACCCGCTGGTGGTGACCAAGCAGGGTGATCTGATCTGCCTCGACGGCAAACTGGGCGCTGACGGCAACGCGCTGTTCCGCCAGGCTGACCTGCGTGAAATGCGCGATCAGTCTCAGGAAGATCCGCGTGAAGCACAGGCTGCACAGTGGGAACTGAACTACGTCGCTCTGGACGGCAACATCGGTTGTATGGTTAACGGCGCGGGCCTGGCAATGGGCACCATGGACATCGTTAAACTGCACGGCGGCGAACCGGCTAACTTCCTTGACGTTGGCGGCGGTGCGACCAAAGAGCGTGTAACCGAAGCGTTCAAAATTATCCTCTCTGACGACAATGTTAAAGCCGTACTGGTTAACATCTTCGGTGGTATCGTACGCTGCGACCTGATCGCGGACGGTATCATCGGCGCGGTAGCAGAAGTGGGCGTTAACGTTCCGGTCGTGGTACGTCTTGAAGGTAACAACGCTGAACTCGGCGCGAAAAAATTGGCTGATAGCGGCCTGAATATTATTGCAGCGAAAAGTCTGACGGATGCAGCTCAGCAGGTTGTTGCCGCAGTGGAGGGGAAATAATGTCAGTTTTAATTAATAAAGATACCAAGGTTATCTGCCAGGGCTTCACCGGTAGCCAGGGGACATTCCACTCTGAACAAGCGATTGCTTACGGTACGCAAATGGTCGGCGGTGTTACGCCGGGCAAAGGCGGCACCACGCATCTGGGTCTGCCGGTGTTCAACACCGTACGTGAAGCGGTAGAAGCGACCGGCGCAACCGCCACCGTTATCTACGTTCCGGCTCCGTTCTGCAAAGACTCCATCCTGGAAGCTATCGATGCAGGCATCAAGCTTATCATCACCATCACCGAAGGTATCCCAACGCTGGATATGCTGACTGTGAAAGTGAAGCTGGATGAAGCTGGCGTACGCATGATCGGCCCGAACTGCCCAGGTGTTATCACCCCTGGCGAATGTAAAATCGGCATCATGCCGGGTCATATTCACAAGCCTGGTAAAGTCGGTATCGTTTCTCGTTCCGGTACGCTGACCTATGAAGCGGTTAAGCAGACCACCGACTACGGTTTTGGTCAGTCTACCTGTGTGGGTATCGGCGGCGACCCGATCCCTGGCTCTAACTTCATCGATATCCTGAAGCTGTTCCAGGAAGATCCGCAGACTGAAGCGATCGTCATGATCGGTGAGATCGGCGGTAGCGCGGAAGAAGAAGCGGCGGCGTACATTAAAGATCATGTGACCAAGCCGGTTGTGGGTTACATCGCGGGTGTGACTGCGCCGAAAGGTAAACGTATGGGTCATGCTGGTGCGATCATCGCAGGTGGTAAAGGTACGGCGGATGAGAAATTCGCTGCGCTGGAAGCCGCTGGCGTGAAAACCGTTCGTAGCCTGGCCGATATCGGCGAAGCGCTGAAAACAGTGATTAAGTAAGAAAAAAAACAGCCCTGACTCTCTGCATAGTCAAGGGCTGGTCCCGTTTCGACATGGTTGGCCATCTGATGATGGCCTTTTTTTTGGCCTGTAATTCAGCTTTCAGCCAGTGTTTTCAACCAGCGAATTCCGCTTTCCGGCGAGGTCATTACCGGCACCGGCGGGGAAGGGAGCTGCTGTAAAACGCGCGCCATCGAGGCTTGCGCCAGCATCACAACATCCGCCTGGGTAAAGGCGCTCTGTAACCCTTCACTGACGATACGGTCATGAGTATCCATGTCTCCCGCCAGCAGCGCGTGGAATGCCTCCTCCATTAATATAGGCGTGATGGTTCGCGATTTACCGCTCTGCTGCACTTTGCGCTGTACGTAATCCAGCGTTGGCTTCAGCGTGGTTGCCACGGTCGCCAGTACGGCGATCCGCTCACCTTTTTCAATCGCCTCTTCCACCATTGCGCAGTCAATGCGCGCGAGCTGCAGTGGGGTCATAAACTGGCATTGCTCCACCGCAGTACCAATTGAGGAGCAGGCGGTAATAAAGATATCGCAGTCCGCCTTTTCGGCAATATGTACATAGTCGGCGATGCGGGCGGCAATATTGGGCGTCACGCCCTGGGCCTTCATTACCTGCTTGATCATGGATTCTTCCACCAGGTGCATGACTTCAACATCCGGCATGATGTCGGCAATCAGCTGTTGCATCATCGTAAGCGTGGCGGCACTGGTATGCAGCATGGCGACCTTTTTCATTGGGCAATCTCCTTAAGTAACGTTTCCGCGACGGCCAGCGCCGCATCATGATCTTCCTGCGCGGATAAACCGCCTACCGCGACGGCCCCAAGGCATTTTCCTTGGTGCAGAATCGGGATCCCGCCCGGCAGCGCCGTAAACAGCGGGTCGGCAAAATAACCAATATCCAGTTGCTCTTTCTGCAGTCGCTGTAAAAATGCCTGCGTGGTACAGCCCAGGCGGCTACTGGTGCGTGCTTTGCGCTGGGTTAACTCGATGGTTAACAGTTTGGCGTTATCCATCCGCACAAAGCTGAGTAGTTCGCCATTGGCGTCGCATACGGCCACGCTTAACGGGCGTTTTGCGTAACATGTTTCGGCGAGGTCGAGCGTAGAGGCCACGGCGCGCAGGGCATGCCCCAGAGTGAGAGTTGTCATCGTGATTATCCTTTTGACAGATTTTCGCAAGCGGGTTGAACGGGATCTTTGGCTGCGGCGGCCTGCGCCTGTCTGGCGTCTTTCTTGCGCCAGTAGTTCGCGAGCAGCGAGCCGCTGACGTTGCCAAGCGGAGTCATCACCGCCGAGGCCAGGCCAACCGTTGCCAGTTTGCCCATCGCTGCGGCAAGCCCGGACGCCATGCCGCCGTTTTGCAGGCCGACTTCAAAGGCTACGGTGCGGGCAGACTGTACGTCCATGCGGAAGATCCAGCGGCTCATCAGATAGCCAATCAGGAAGCCGCCGAGGTTATGCATCAACATGGCGAAGCAGAGCAGGAAGCCGACCTGCACCAGGTTCTCGCGCCCGGCTGCGGCTGCGGTGGTCGTAAAGAAAATGATCCCCATCATTGAGATGGTCGGCATGATTTTCTTCACGCCCGCCACGCGGCCATACAGCCAGTTGTAGAACAATGCCCAGACGAGACCGCCTGCCACGAAGTTGAGCACCACCGCGTACATTTGCGCGTCGGCGCTGGCGTGACCAAACAGCGCGTCCCAGCCGCCAGCAATCATATACAGCAGCCAAAGAGCGCCGATCCCGGCCAGCATCTGGACGACACGGCGGCCTCGCACGCCCGCATAGGTTTTCAGATAGTCATGCAGAATTGCCGCGCCGATGGGGATTAATACGATTTTCACCACATCCATTACCATCGCGGTGAGCTGGATATCGATCATCGACCCCGCCAGCAGATTAACCCACAGCGGCGTCATCACCGTCGCCGCCAGCGTTGAGACTGCGGCGATCGAGACCGCCAGCGCCAGGTTGGCGTTCGCGATATAGACCATGACGGTAGAGGAGAGTCCGCTTGGGCAGGCGCCAATCAGCAGAATCCCGACCGCCACCTCAGGCGGAAAGTTAAAGATAAGCGTAATGCTCAGGCCGAGCAGAGGCATGATGACGAAGTGGCAGAAGGTGCCAATAAACACCGCCCACGGCATTTTGGCGACGTCAATAAAATCCTGGATCGTTAGCTTAGTGCCCATGCTAAACATGGTGGCCTGAATGACGAGGAACACGATCCATTTATGGGTGATATTGAAACCGCCCCAGACGATTAGATCCGTAGACCAGGTTATGGCGGCGACAAACCCTGCGATGATCCATAGCGTAAACTGATAGCTGCGTAGACCCGGCCAGTAGCCTGCACCGGCGGCGAATCCGGCGGTGAACATCACCAGCCCTGGCTGCCAGAGCGCCGCGGACTGGATTAACGCGCCGATAATCGCCAGCGCCGCGCCCGCAACGCTGACGCCGAGTCCGGTTTTGTGAATAACAGTGGTCATAGTCATGTTGAAATGTCCTTGCTGTTGTTATTGCTGCCGGGATGGAATAGATAACATGTGCCGCGCAATTTCTGGCGTGGCGACTTTTTTATCCATGCTGCGAATGAGCGTGGCGAGTTTGGCAACCTGCTGGTAATTATGCTGTGCTTTTTCTTCAGCGCTTAAATAATAGCTATCCTCAAAGCCGATTCGTACTTCACTGGCCCCCATGCCGACGGCGGCGGCAATAATATCGAAGTTCTTTCTGCCAAAATGAGTAATACCCCATAAGGCATCGCGCGGGATCATGCTACGCAGAGCAATTAAAGCGTCAATGGTTGCTGGCGTACTGCCGCGATGACCGAGGACGATATTAAAGAGCATGGGTTTTTGGAATTTTATTTTATCTTCAAGGTTCAGGATGTTATTAATCATGCCAATTTCAAAAACTTCAAACTCGGGAATGATATTGCGCTCGACTATTTGCCGGGAGCAATATTCCACGTCCGGACCGGGATTAAAGTACACCGCATCTCCGAGGTTGACGGAACCGACGTTCAGCGAAGCCATCTCTACGCCGGGGCAGGAGAGTGGCGCGCAGCGTTCGGCGATGGACATTGAAGAGACGCCGCCGGTAGATGCCTGAATAATCAGGTCTGAATGGCGCATGACGCTATCAATGGTCGCCTGAAAATCGGTGGTATCCGGCGTCAGGCGACCCTGTTTATCGCGAACGTGTAAATGCACGATGGACGCGCCATGCTCTACGCTGGCGAGTATTTCCTGCGCCAGTTCTGCGGGTATAACTCTGGGGCAATCCGCGGCAACGGGTGCCAGCGAAATAATAACAGTATCCGACATATTTTCCTCCGGTACAGAGATATTTAAATTATAGGTAAGGCGTTATCCAGTTTAATGAGTCGGGCCCTGATGTTGATGGTTGATATTCACAGCCAATCCAGCCCTGGTAATTCATTTTTCTAATAAAATCGAATAGCCATGTTTCATTTAATTCACCTGTTCCCGGTTCATGGCGATAGGGGACAGAAGCAATTTGAAAATGTTTAATTAAGGTGAAGTAGCGTTCAATATTTTTTGCCACATTGCCATGAATTTTCTGACAGTGGTAAATATCAAACTGTAAACCGATATTTTTCTTGCCAACCTCTTGAATAATAGATTCGGCCAACGGAAAGCTGTCAATAAAATAACCGGGCATATCCTGCGAATTTAACGGTTCAATCAGCACATCGATTTCCGCTTCAGCCATCATATCGCAGGCGATACGCAGCCGGTTGGTCAGGAGAGTGCGCTGAGCGTGAAGCGTCAGATCGCCGCAGCGCGAACCGGCCATAACGTGAACCCGACGACAGCCCAGCGCCGTGGCGTAATCACGCGCCACGTTGAGGCTATGGTGAAATTCCTGGTCTCGACCGGGCTGCGCGGCCAGTCCCCGCTCACCTTGTGCCCAGTTACCCGCCGGTGCGTTCATCAGCACCACCGGCAGGGACATTTCCCGCTGTGCAGCGTGCAAATGCGCCAGCGGGTGCTGCCAGAGAAATAGCCCTTCAACGCCGCGAAAACCAGCCGCCTGCGCCGCCGCAAATCGCGCCGCTATCGGTAAATCTGTAAACAACCAGTCGAGGTTAGCCGCTAACTTCAGCATGGCGCGCACCCTCCCGGTTATCAACCAGATGCAGCTTAACGCCCTGGCTGGCAATAGTTTGCTGGGCGTTTTCCGGTAACCGGTTATCAGAAATAATGTCGGTTAACTGTTCCAGCCCACAGATATGGAACATGCCGTATTTGCCAAACTTACTGCTGTCGCAGACCAGCACCCGACGCCGGGAAACGGTGAGTACCGCTTCTTTAACCGAGGCTTTCCCTTCGCTCGGCGTCGACATGCCGCGTTCGGTATCCCACGATGAGGAGCTCAGAAACGCCACGTCAATATTAATGGTGCGCAGAAAACTGGCGGCGCTTTTTCCAAGGCATGAGCGGTTACGCTGATCCACCAGACCACCGGTGTGATAGAGCGTGATGTGCGGCATATCCATCAGATAGTGGCTGATGGAAAAATCGTTGGTTACTACCGTCAGATTGAAACAGTGGCTGGCGGCGACCGCTTTCGCCACTTCAAACAACGACGTTCCGGCATCCAGATACAGCGTTTGTCCGGGCTCAATGAGCATGGCGGCGAGCTGGCCCATTTTACGTTTCACGTCATGATTCAACTCGGCTTTTTCCCGCCATGGCAGCTCGGATTTCAGCAGGTTATTCAGCTTCACTCCGCCGTTAATGGCGATAACTTTGCCTTCTTCTTCCAGCAACTGGATGTCGCGACGCACGGTCATATGCGACACGCTCATCAAATCTGCCAGTTCATTAAATGAGGCGGCATTTTTTTCGTGCACGTAGCGGTAGATAAAATCACGTCGTTGCTCGGGGATCATTATGTCACCTCACGCTTGCCGGGAATGTTCAAGTTCGGCCACCGCTTCTTCTGAGAGCGGAACATAGCCAAGCGGTTTTAACGTCAGCCAGATGCGGGCGCTGTCTTCCAGTTCTTCAGCGTTAAACACCGCCTCACGCAGCGAGCGACCGCTTACTACCGGCCCGTGATTGGCCAGCAGCGCGGCCGTATGGTCTGCCGCGATTTCACTCAGTGCGCTGGCAATGCCTTCATGGCCAGGCTTGAAATAGGGCAGCAGCGGTAACTGCCCGACGCGCATCACATAGTACGGCGTTAACGGCGGCAGGCAGTTTTTCGGCGTGGTGCACGGCAGGCAGGAGAGCGCGGTCAGCCATGGAGAATGCAGGTGCACGACAGCACCGCAGGATGGCCGATGTCGATACCACGCCAGATGCATGGGCACCTCTTTTGAGGGTTTGTCGCCGCTAAGATGAACGCCGTTGGCATCCAGTCGACTTAGCGTGGCAGGATCAAGCTCGCCCAGACAAGAGTTGGTCGGGGTCACCAGATAGCCGCCATCTGGCATTTTGACGCTAAGATTGCCGGAACCGCCGCTGCTGTAACCGCGCATAAACAGGGAACGGCCATAGTGGACGAGTAGTTCGCGCAGTTGGTGTTCACTCACCGAATTCATAATGCGTACTCCTGGGCAGTAAAAAAGAAATCGTCGTCACCAAAGTTGCCTGACTTCAGCGCCAGCGCCAGACCGGAGGAAAATACCCACGGCACGCCTGGCGCAATGGCTTTGCCGACGGACAGACGCTTCACCTGCAAGGCTTCCACAACGGTGCCGGAGGTTTCTCCGCCCGCGACGATAAAGGTGTTTACACCCGCAGTTCGTAGCTTTGAACTCAGCCGGGCAAAAGCGTGTTCGATTGCCTGGCTGGCGACCTGTTCGCCGTGCTCCTGTTGAATACGTTTGAGTACGTCTGGCGGCTGGGTGGCGTATATCAGTGGCGCTAATGAGTCGCTGATATGCGTCATCGCCCAGGCGCTCAGTTCATCAGTGTAGCGTTCGGCATCAGACAGGCAGCGGGACACATCAAGCAAACGAGAACGCTGCTGCGGCCTTATAGCGATTAACCTGACGATTGCTCATTGCCGAACAGCTACCGGAGAACACCACCGTTTTGGCAGGCAGTGGAAAAGAGTCCGGCGGCATGGATTGCTGGCCTCCGCTGCAGGCGGCCAGCGCGCCGCCGAGCCCGGAGCCACCGGCTAACAGAGGGCTGGCATGGAGAGCTTGCGCCAGCGTGTTGAGATCTGCTTCATCCAGCGTATCGACGATAACGTGACGCGTACCTTCAGCCTGAAGTTGGGCCAGGGCGTAAGTGACCGCTTCCACACCTTGACGCAGGGTCGTGAGGTTGATGCAACCAACCGCGCCTGGCGTTTGCGCGCTCAGCAGGCGCGGCAGGCTGGCATCGTTCATTGGATTGAGCGGATGCTTTTCCATCCCGGATTCGTTAAGCAGTATGCCGTGTACAAAAAGATGACCATGCACCACCGTGCGTCCGTTTTGCGGCAGAGCGGGGCAGTGGACGATCAGCGGAACCTGCAGGTCGTTCATCAATGCATCGCTGACCGGGCCAATATTGCCTGTTGGCGTGGAGTCAAACGTCGAACAATATTTAAAATAAATCTGGCGGACACCTGCATTTTGTTTCAGCCAGCGGGCACAGGACAGGGATTGGGTGACGGCCTGTTCTGCGGGTAATGAGCGGCTTTTCAGCGAGATGACGATAGCGTCAACCTCTTCATTCCAGCATTGCGCGGTATCGGGCATACCGGGCAGAAGCGCGACGCGCCACCCCTGCTGCGCCATAAAGCTTGCAATGTCCGTTGCGCCGGTAAAATCGTCGGCGATAACGCCTGTGGTGACGGCCATGGATCAACTCCGTTCAGATTGTTTGCTAATTGAACATATTATTCAGGAGGGCCTTTCACATTCACATGATGATTATCACAAATAAGCACATCATCGATTCAGATTAAAAACGGGTAATTTATTGAAAATAATGAGGTTAGGTGTTGAGTGTTGCGAAAAGAGTCTCACAAGAGAGTGTGAAGATTCGTTAATCTTTGAGAAAGCGGAGTCGGTGGTGTGCTGCAGAGTATTATCGTGGTCGCTATAATTTTCTTGCCAATTGATCATAATCATCTGCACAAATGAGATTATTTTTTGCGGTGAGCATCATTCTTTCCTGAGGCTAATTTTAGCATATTAGCGGCCTTAATATTATTAATGCCGGAGGATAACGTGCCGCTGAAAATCCAGGATGACTATTTACACCGTTTTTTCTCTATCGCAGAACTCTTCTCCCGAGCCACTGGGTTAGCCACAGTCGTCGTTGATATTAACGGTATAGCGTTGTCTGAACGTCATAATTTTAATTCGTTTTGCACATTAATGCGTGCGGATGAGCGCTATCGAGCAGGTTGCCAAAAGTGCGACAAGTACTGTGCTTTTGAGGCATTAAAACAGCTCAAACCCAGAATACTCACCTGTCATGCAGGGCTAAGCCTGTTCTCGATGCCATTAATCCATGAGGGACACCTTCACGGTTTTATTATCTGCGGGCAGGTGCGGGTAAAATATCAGGAATATAAAACTATCGCTATTGATAACAAAAACTCATGGATTAATAACCCCGAAATTAAAGCTGAGTGGGGCCAGTCTGCGGTGGTGGATAATAATGTACTGGTGGCGTCGGCAAATTTGTTAAGTTTTATTGTTGATAATTTTGAGAAAGAACAATTGATCTCTGAGAAGATTGTAGTTCCGGCAACCCGTTACGCTCATCATTATTTCACTGAGCCTTCACGTCACGAGAAAAAACTTATGGCGGCGCTGCGTTATATTGACGAGAATTTGTATGGTGAATTGTCTTTGGAATCTGTCGCGGCTCATGTGTGCTTAAGCGCGAACTATTTCAGCCGGTTTTTCAAGAAACGCCAGGGTGTTAATTTTAAAACCTGGGTGAGTCAGAAAAAAATGCAAAAAGCAGGGGAGTTATTACACGATCCGGTTCATTCCATAGACAGTATTGCCAGGAAATTGCAATACGCGCAAACCAGTTACTTTTGCCGCGTTTTCCGGGCGGCGCATCAAACGTCGCCCCAGTCTTTTCGTCACGCCAGACTTTCGCAGTAAAGATTGTCTGGCAGCGTGATGGCTTCAGGTATAAAAGAGAGCCGATCGCTCAGGGTCACCACATCTCCGATTACAATCAACGCCGGTGGAACAATATTAGCTTCCTGTGCCTTGCTCAATAATGAACCGAGCGTGCAGGTCAGGCGACGTTGATTTTCTCGGGTCGCGGACATAATTAGCGCGGCGGGCGTGTCTGCTGATTTTCCGCCCATCAACAGCTCTTCACAGATAAACGCCAGATTGGCGATACCCATGACGATGACCAACGTGCCGTTAAGTTTCGCCAGTTGACGCCAGTCCTGCTGCTGATTGCCTTCCCGCGTGTGGCCAGTCACCACGTGAAAGCCGGAGGCAAAATCGCGATGCGTCACCGGGATACCGGCATAGGTCAGGCCGCCAATCGTAGAACTAATACCCGGTACAACTTCAAAAGGGATGCCCATTTCAACCAGATCCTCCACTTCTTCAGCCCCACGGCCAAATACATACGGATCGCCACCTTTGAGGCGCACAATGTTGTGGTGTGTTTGGGCATACTGGACCAGCAGTGCGTTGATTTCATCCTGGGGAACGCAATGGAAGCCTGGATTTTTGCCGACATTGATAAGCAGGCAGTCAGGTAATGCCCATTCCAAAATTTTAGGATTGACCAGCCGATCGTAAATAATGACGTCGGCCTGTTTAATGCACATCATTGCTTTGAGGGTCAGTAATGAAATATCACCAGGACCTGCTCCAACGAGCCAGACCTTTCCGAAAGTTTTCACAATGTGTCCTTTATCACGTCTGTCAAAAAATGGCACAAACGACATCAATAAATGATTAAAAGCAGTCGTTTGCCCGTAAGTTATAACGTGAAATTATCCAGGATTAGCGCATGGATAATATTGATTAATCTCGCAAAGTTTTTTCTGCAATAAACAAGAAGACTTGAAAAATTATTAAGAACTTATTGGCACTATTTACTTAGGTTTAACCTTATTTAAATTGTGTTTATTGTTGTGCTTGAGTATTATTGGTTAATATTTATCCGCCATCAGTGTGAGCAAATCATGGATTGGATCAATGACATCAATGGAGAAAATAAAATATAACTCTCGGTGCTTATCTGGGTGCCTTGAATTATTTTTTATAAATTAAACTATTTTTGTACGCTGCATATGGAAGAGGTTATGAGAGGAAAAATACCCAAGACGGAGTTGCTGGTAACTTTTGAAGTGGTTGCGCGTCACGAAAGTTATACCCGGGCAGCTGAAGAGTTGGCGTTAACACAAAGTGCTGTTTTCCGCCAGGTGAATGCACTGGAGGATTTTCTTAATACCGCGCTATTTAATCATGCCAAAAAACGTATTTTTTTAAATGCGGCCGGCAAACACTATTTAAGTATCGTTAAAGAAACGTTAAATAAACTCGAGCGCGATACGACCACAATAATGACCTGGCAACCGACCGTACAGGTTATTGAGCTGGCGGTAAATCCGACGTTCAGTACGCATTGGTTGATCCCCAACCTGCGCGAGTTTAACAAACTCAATCCTGATATTATCGTGAACATCCATTCGCTGGCGAATATCGGTGATTTTCTTAATCGTGAGTATGATGCGGCAATTATGCGCGAAGATTTCTACTCACCGTGGTCAGAGGTTGAGTACCTGTTTGAAGAGGAAATTCTGCCAGTATGCAGCCGCTGTCTGCTGGCTGAACCGGAACGGAAACTGTCAGTCCACGAACTGCTGAACGAATACCCGCTGTTGCACCAGAGTACGCGAATCAAAGGCTGGCAGGAATGGTTTGCGCTGTCCAACGTCAGCAGCCCGCTGGTAAATAAAGGCCCGAGATTTGATCTGTTGTCGATGTTGATTGCGGCGGTCCGTTCTAATCTGGGGGTTGCGCTGCTTCCTCGTTTTGCCATTCAGCACGATCTGGACAATGGAGATATGGTCATTCCTTGCGATGTTCCGATGCGCACCGGGAACCGTTTCATTATGACGTGGCGTGAAGAGAAATCGGAGTCTGCGCATTTACAGACATTTCGTAACTGGTTGCTCAGCAAGTCCGTGGTGTCGGCTACCTGATGGTGGTTTGCGCTTTATCAGGCCTACAACGATTGGTAGGCCGGATAAGACGCGTTAGCATCGTTATCCGGCAATAGAACTGCTACCAGTCGATTCCAATCTGTGCCTGAATCCCGCGGTCAAACGCGTGCTTGACCGGGCGAATTTCACTGACCGTATCGGCCAGTTCCAGTAACAGCGCATGGCATCCGCGCCCGGTCACGATGACGCTTTGCTCCGCAGGGCGATTTTCGATGGCGCTGATAACCTCCTGGGTGTCCAGATAGTGGTAAGCCAGCATGTAGGTAAGCTCATCCAACACCACCAGATCGTACTGCGGATCAGCCAGCATGCGCTTACTTTCCTGCCAGACTACCGTTGCCGCCTCGATATCCGCTTGCCGATTTTGGGTTTCCCAGGTAAATCCGGTGCCCATAATATGAAATTCGACACCGAGCGGTTGCAGCGTGTTGTACTCGCCATTATCCCACTGGCCTTTAATAAACTGCGCGATGCCAACGGTTTTTCCGTGACCAACCGCGCGCGTTGCCGTACCAAAGGCTGCGGTGGATTTTCCTTTACCGTTGCCGGTGAAGACAATCAGGATCCCTTTCTTCTCCGTTGCTGCCGCCACGCGGGTATCAACCTGTTCTTTCAGTTTCTGCTGACGCTGGCGGTGTCTGTCATTATTGGCTCGCGCTTCCATGGTGACTCCTTAATGTCCTGCCGGACAGGTTGCGCAGCGGTGCTGCTGCTCAAACTGGCTAAAGAAGTTATTGCCTTTGTCATCCACTAATACGAAGGCCGGCATATTTTTAACTTCCATCATCCACACCGCTTCCATTCCCAGCTCGGGATATTCAAGGCAGTGCAGGCTCTTCACGTACTGCTGCGCCAACAAGGCTGCGGCGCCGCCAATGCTGCCAAGGTTAAAACCACCATGTTTGCGACACGCATCCGTGACTTGCGCGCTGCGGTTGCCTTTCGACAACATGATCAGACTGCCGCCCGCGGCCTGGAAAGCATCGACGTAACCGTCCATGCGCCCGCCGGTTGTAGGACCGAGCGAACCGCAGGCCAGATTACTGGGGGTTTTAGCCGGGCCCGCGTAATAGACGATATGGTTTTTCATGTAATCTGGCATCGGTTCGCCGTTATCCAGGCGCTCTTTGATTTTGGCATGCGCGATATCGCGAGCCACAACAATCGGGCCGTTTAACGATAAACGCGTCCCAATTGGCAGAGTGGTGAGATCCTGCAGGATCTCGCGCAGTGGACGATTCAGATCCAGTTGTACGGTCTGGGCGCCATTTTCCACCCGCTGTGAATCGGGAATAAATTTGCCCGGATTATGCTCGAGTTTTTCCAGCCAGATTCCGTGTTTGTTGATTTTGGCCTTGATGTTGCGGTCGGCTGAGCAGGAGAGAGCCATGGCGATAGGGCAGGAGCCGCCGTGGCGTGGCAGGCGGATCACCCGGATATCGTGGGCAAAGTATTTGCCGCCAAACTGCGCGCCGATGCCAAACTCGCGGCTGGCGTTGAGCAGCTCGGCTTCCAGCACCGTATCGCGGAATGCCTGACCCAATTCGTTCCCGCTGGTGGGCAGGTTATCGTAATATTTAGTTGAAGCCAGTTTAGCAACTTTCAGCGTCTGGTCGGCGGACAAGCCTCCAACGACGAAAGCGATGTGATACGGCGGGCAGGCGGCTGTACCCAGTGATTTCATTTTTTCGATCAGAAACGCGGTGAGCTTTTCCGGCTGCAGAATAGATTTGGTTTCCTGGAACAGCGCCGCTTTGTTAGCAGAGCCGCCGCCTTTGTTGACGAACAGGAAACGGTATTCGTTACCCGGCGTGGCGCTGATGTCGATTTGCGCCGGCAGGTTAGTCTGGGTATTGACCTCGGTATACATGTCCAGCGGGGCATTTTGCGAGTAACGCAGGTTGTTTTCGGTGAAGGTGGTGTACACGCCTTTGCTTAATGCTTCTGCGTCATCGCCGCCGGTCCAGACATGCTGTCCTTTGCAGGCCACAATGGTTGCCGTCCCGGTATCCTGGCAGTTGGGCAGGACGCCTTTGGCCGAAACCTCAGCATTGCGTAGCAGTTGCAATGCGACGTACTTATCGTTACTGCTGGCCTGCGGATCGTGCAGAATGCTGGCTATCTGTTTTAAATGTCCGGCGCGCAGGAAAAATGAAGCCTCATAAAATGCCTGCTGGGCTAATAAGGTTAGCGCTTCTGGCGCAACCTTAATCACTTCCTCTCCGTCTAACTCCGTTACCGCAACGTGCTGGTTACTCAGTAATTCATATTCGGTATTATCTTTACTCTGAACAAAGAGTTCCTGCCAGACAAATGGTTTAGACATGTTTACATCTCACCTTTTAGTTAATATGTCGGATGGCGCTCACGCCATCCGTAATTGCTTAATGCGCTAAAAAGACATTGGCTTTTGTCGCTTCGGCGACATATTCGATCGTTTTCTGGGCGCGAACGCTGTTACCGGCTTCATCCAGCGGCGGAGAATAGACGGCAATCGCATATTCGCCCGGGACAACGGCGACCATGCCGCCGCCGACGCCGCTTTTTGCCGGAATGCCCACGGTGTAGAGCCATTTACCGCTGCCGTCGTATAGTCCGGCAATCGCCATTTCTGCCAGCACCTGCGGAACATATTTTTCATTCAGCAACTGCTTGCCGTTGAATGGAGATTTGCCTTTGTTCGCCAGTACCGCCCCCATTTTGGCCAGTTGCTCAACGGTGATATCCACCGAGCACTGACGGGTATAAATTTCGACAGCTTCGTCGGTATTGCCATAGAAGCTGTTATAGGACTCCATCAGCTTCGCCAGCGCCTGATTGTGCTGGTTGGTTTCCATCTCGGATTTAAAGACCGGCTCATTAACCGTGAGCGTGGCGTCGGCCCAGACGTTCAGGTTGTCGAGGATTTTGTTCCAGCGATCGGTTTTGTCTTTAGCTTCAATCAGGCTAACGGTGCTCATCGCCCCGGCGTTTACCAGCGGGTTCTCAGGTGCGCCTTTGGTCAGCTCAACCGCTAAACCGGAGTTGAAGGGCATGCCGGTGGCATTGGCCCCGAGTTTATCCAGCACCACCTGAGGGCCGTGCTGTTCCATGGCGAGCGCCATGGTGAAGACTTTGCTCAGGGATTCCATGGGGAAGGGTTTGTTAACATCGCCAACCTGGTAGATCTTGCCGTCCACCGTGGCAATGGTGATGGCAAAGTTATTCGGGCTGTAGGTCGCCAGGGCAGGGATGTAGTCGGCGACTTTTCCATCGTGGTTACTTTTATATTTTTGATGTGCCTGGTCGATAAGCTTTGCGTAATCCGGCGTGGTTTGCGCGAGAGTCGTTGCGCTAAACAAAACGCTGAAGGAAAAAATACTCACGCCGAGAAGAGTTTTAGTCATGGTGCAATCCTGTTGGTGTGCTCATCATGGTGCCGGATGGCGGCTTACCGCCTTATCCGGCCAACGGATAGTTAAACGTTATGTAGGCCGGATAAGCGCAAGCGTCATCCGGCAATAACGTCGTATCAGGACAACGCGACTTCTGTTTCGGTAACCGGACGTTCTTGTTCCGGGGTCTTCACTGGTGCAGTGCCACGACAACCCTGGCCGAAGTGTTCACCTTCCCAGCGACCTACAATGGCAGCACCCATTGCGTTACTCATGACGTTGGTAGCAGAACGACCCATATCAAGGAACGGATCGACGCCCATCAACAGGATCAGACCAGCTTCAGGAATGTTGAACTGGTTCAGAGTTGCGGCGATAACCACCATTGATGCACGCGGTACGCCCGCCATCCCTTTAGAGGTCAGCATCAGGATTAACAGCATGGTAATTTGCTCGCCCATGCTCAGCTCAATGTTGCACGCCTGAGCAATAAAGACGGTGGCAAATGAGCAGTACGCCATGGAGCCGACCAGGTTAAAGGAGTAACCGATAGGCAGAACGAAGCTGGCGATTTTTGAAGAAACGCCGAATTTTTCCAGCTTGTCCAGGGTGCCCGGGAAGGCGGCTTCTGAGCTGGAGGTAGTAAAGGCCAGCAGTGCAGGCTCGAGGATTGATTTGGTCAAACGCGCGATGCAAGGCCCGACTATCATGGTTGACAGGCCAATCAGGATTGCCCACAGCATACCCAGGGTCAGATAGAATTCACCCATGAAGATCCCGGCGCTGACCATCACCCCCAGACCACGTTCGGCAATCAGACCAGAAATAGCGGCAAATACGGTCAGTGGTGCAAACAGCATGACGTAGCCCGTCAGCTTCAGCATCACGTGTACCAGTGAATCCAGAACCTTCACGATAGGCTCGGCTTTTTCACCAATCGCGGCCAGGCTGCAACCGAGGAAAATTGAGAACACCACGATCTGCAGAATTTCATTACGCGCCATCGCATCGACAATACTGGTCGGTACCGCGTGCGAGATAAACACTTTCAGCGTGAATGGCTCTGACTTAACGGCGGCAACAGCCCCGACGTCATGTGGCACGAAGTTGATCCCCGCGCCTGGCTGGAAGATGTTCACGATAACCAGACCCAGTGCAATTGACACCAGAGAGGCGCAAATAAACAGGAAGAAGGTTTTCGAAAATATACGTCCCAGCGTTTTGGCATCGCCCATTTTGGCAATACCAACAACCAGAGTTGAAATAACCAATGGCGCGATAATCATTTTTACCATGCGTAAGAATATGGTGGTAAAAATAGAAATATCTGCTGCATAGGATTTTGCGGTTTCAGCCGCGGCCATATTATTTATGGCCACCCCGGCAATCATGCCGAGTATCAGGCCTAATATGATCATCTTCGTTAAACTTATTTTCTTCATGTGTACTCCATCGGATAAAGGCTGGTAATTGGAATTGTGTAGGGTGGTGTGCGCCTGAGCCTGGACAGCAGCTCAGACGCACGCCTGTTGTGACCAACCGCATGAATAATTCGAAGCACTGTGATACCGCTGAATTCTGTGCTCCAATGGTTGTTATTGTGTTTTTTGTTACAAGTCGAACTCAATACTTAATAATGGAGCGTGTTGCTGAGCACCATAAACATCATTATCACCGACGTTGCCGGAAATAATATCGCGCGGCATGACGATTTTTACGGCATTCGCCGGATCGAACCACACGATATTGTGAATGAAGTCAGGTTCAACATTATATAAACTGGCAATGAGCTGCGGTGTTAATTGCTCGCAGGCTTTTACCCGCTGATAGTCTTCCCTGGTTTTAAATAAAATATCTAAAACCAGTTCGTACGGTCCGGCGTTTTTGGAGCGAATAACCTGCGCCAGTGAACAAATTGAGTGTTTCATGCCTGAACTCCTTCTGGCGTCACCTGTTCAATGTGGAAATCAAATCGCAGCGCATCGCTCGCTTCAATCAGGTGATAGATCGAGAACTCATACACCGGTCCACTTTGAATATCAGATGGCGAGAACGGGAAGGCGAGGTTGCCCGCAGTCGCAATGCGATTTTCATAGCCGTAGTGCAGCAGGGTAGAGCGTACCAGCGAGCAAACGCTGTTGGCGATATCCTGCGTCGGCGCAACGACATCCAGTAAAATCCCCAGCTCATGACCGGCGGTTTTCATCGGTTCATGGTTGCCCATCACACCGTTCTTACCATACAGGTGGAACGTCATGCGGATACTGTCGTCATTCAGTGAGAGGTTACGCGCCACGCTTGCCTGTACCTCTTCGAGAATGGTGTCAATCCCGGCAATCATAATTGGGTCGCGCGTTCCGGCGATGGTCAGGCAACGGAAGCCAACCTGACGCGCGCCTTCCAGTTTCAACGCATACGGTGTTTCTTCATGACGTGAACCACTGACATACACTTCGCCCTCGTTAACCTGGGTAAAGGTGCACGCTTTCAGGTTCAGCACGCCGCCTGGTCCTGGCAGGAAGTACGGATCGGACTTCTCATACAGGGTGTGCGCCGCAGCGGAAGTTTCAGTGAACTTACGCTTGGGATTGAACGCCTTCAGCGTAAAGCCGTTGTCATCAATGATCCCCATCGCACAATCTGAGCCGGAGCCAGGGGTGGCGGCAATGGCAGCACACTCAAGGATCTTCCCGCAATGAAGTGCCAGACCTTCATCAAAGCCCTGCATTATTGGCAGCGCGGCGAAGCAGGCCGGATCGTAGGCACGTCCGCCCAGCACCACCTGCGCGCCAGCTTCGAGCGCACGCTGAAAAGGCTCGACGCCCATCTGCGCGACAATGTAGGTGCTCTCTTCAATTGCATCGTGAGTCAGTTCAGGCACAAAATCGAGCGCGGTGATTTTGCCGTTATCCAGCGCTTGATGAACGATTTCTTTGTCGACATCAGACGGGATTAACGCCATTGAGAAGGACAGTTTTTCTTCCTGTGCGATCTCATGGATTATCTGGCGACACCACTCCAGATGCGGAGCTGCGCCAGAACCACCGGCCGTGCCGATCACTACCGGGATGTTGTTCTTCACGCCTGCCACGATCATATAGCGCAGATCGCGTTTCACACCGGCCCGGTCGGTAAAGGGTTTACCCGCCCCCAGATAGTGGGGGCCTGGATCGGAGGAACCTGCGTCAACAGCAATAAGATCCGGTGACTCTTCCATGGCTTTACGAAAACTTTCTTCCGGGAAGCCATAACCCAGGATAGCCGTAGGCGATAAGATCTTAAATGTGCGTGCCATCTCTTAATCCTTAGTTTGCAACAGCGCGATGGTGCGGTTCATTTCGTTAAACACGATGTTGAGACCTTCATCGAAACCCATACCTGGCTTGATCAGCATGCGCATTGGACGCGCAGCCAGCGCGACGTGTACGCAGGTACGCGCACTGATTTCCGTTTCGTTACAGGTACCGCCCTGATAGGCTTCCATTCCGTGTTTGTTGCAATACAGCACCGCATCGACGATGTTGTGAATACCGCCCAGATCCGGGGTCTTGATCTGCACCATGTGGCAACTGCCCGCGTCGGTGAAGTCCACGATATCCTGATAGGTGTTACACCATTCATCCGCAACAATTTTCACGCCGGAACCCAGACGGGTGAGCTCCTGAGTGATCTCGGTGAGCATGCGGATCTGATCCGGCTTGTTACCGGCATCTACCGGGCCTTCAATGTACAGCGGCAGGCCTTGAGCTTCGGCTTCCAGGCTGGCGATGTATTCGGCGCAACGCACCGGATCCATATCGAAGATCAGACCGATGGTGCCGTAGACATCAATATGCAGCGTCGGGTGATAGGTTTCGTTGGTGCGCAGGCTCAGGATGCGGTTTGATAACCAGCGGACGTACTCACGCAGTTTTTCGCCTTTGAAGCCCAGCTTCTCTTCTACGTTATTGATCAGCGCATGCGGCAGGACGTCCACACCTTTGAGGATCATCTTGTCGACGGCGATATAACGGTCGTCGCCGCTCTGGCCAAATAATGGAATGGCTTCCGGGACGCACGGCAGTTGCCATTCATCACAAACCACTTCTGCTTTCAGACGACCGGTAGCCAGTGCCGCCGCGTCGAGCAGCGCCTGAGACAGACCATAACGTACGGCGGTATGCAGCAGATGGCCGTCAATACGCAGTTCGTCAAAGAAACGGGCGTTGGTCAGGAACGAATCAACGTCGCGGCCTTCCAGCAGCGGTTTGATGTGATCGTTAAGGAACGGAATGAAGTTTTCAGCCAGGAACAGCGGATCGCGTCCACCTGCACCTGAATATTGCACCGCTGCACAATCGCCCACTGCTACTGCGCCGTTTTCCAGAATCAGCTGTACGGATACGCATTCACCCGCCTGACGAACAGACGTAAATCCAGGCGTTACCGGAGCGCCGGTATAGATAAACCCGTCATGACCGGCGCCGTTTTTGATGGCCTGCTGATCGTCAAAATAAAATGAGGAGTAGCCAGCTGTGAAAAGGGCCTGTTTAATTTTCATTATGGTCTTCCTATTAATTTACTGTGGGATACGGCGTTGATGTCATCAATGACCATCTGGAAAGAAGGCTTGCGGCCTTCGAAATGCGCGCGCTCTGCGACGTAGTCGTGGTGCAGGGCGAGAATGTCTTTCGGCAGCGGAACGGAGCCAGCTTCGAGAATACGGATGGCGCCTGTGTTATCGCGAACAGGCAGGATCTTACCGGCGTTACAGGCGGCGGGCGCGAAAGGTACATCCAGTACGCCTGCTTCAAAGGCCAGCACTGTACCGCGCGCAATGTCGCCATTGCCCAGTTCGAAGACTTTCTTCAGCACCGCGCGGACTTCGCTCTTAATCAGATCAACTTCCTGCTCCACGGCAGCGCACTGCGGGAATTTCTGGTCGCTGACCATGTTGAGCATCTGGCGTGAAGCTTTCAGACCCTGGGCGTTCGCTGCCGCCGTTGGGATACCGAACGCTTCGTGCGGGCTTTTGGTGATCACTTTGGTGGCACCTGACATACCGGCAACCGCTGCGCCCCAGGCGATAACGGAGAAGGCTTTTGCTTCATCTTCCGGGAATCCGCCCATCCACTGGTGGAAAACGGTACTCAGTTCGTAATCGTCGAAGCCGTGGTTATGGAAATATTCGTGGGAAAGTTCGCGCAGCGCCTGAATCGCTGCAATATCCTGCGTTAGGCTACCGACCTGGCCGTAGCCAACGGTAATTGACTTCACGCCTTGTTCCAGAGCCAACAGACCTTCGATAATCGCCACCGAGTGGGACATAAATGGCGGGATCAGGGTGCCGGTCAGTGGGCCAAATGGTTCACGGTTGATACGAATACCGTTCTCTTCGTACAGGCCCATCAGGCGGTCGCAGTACTGCCAGTCGCGGATGGATTTTTCCAGAGTGACACGTTTAGCGTAAGGAATGTTGTAGGAGATGCCGCCGCCTTCGTAGCTGGTAAAGCCACTGGCCATGGCGATTTCTGCCAGCAGGCGCGCATCCGGCGTGCCGTGACGAACCTGGATCGGTTTTTCCAGCGCTTCAGTCATACGACGGCAGGCAGCAACCCCGTGATTGACGACCGGTAAACCATTCAGCTTGGAAGTACCTGCTTCGATAGATTTCTGGATCCCGACGGCGGCTTCTTCATAGCGGTTCAGACGGGTATAGGCATCGATCGTACTCGGCAGGAGGTCGCACTCTTCCTGCAATGTTTTGAGCAGCGCAATATGCTCATCCATTAATGCTACGCCTGCGCGCGGCTGGCTCAGGGTTTTCCCTTCCTGATCGGCCTTCAGCAGAGCAAGGGAGAAGCGCTTTTTATCCGGAATTGATTGCTGGTACTTCACGCCATCTTCGAAGTTCTCAACGTCTTTGCCGGTTTCCCAGGTTTGTAATACCTGATGCCTTTCGGTCATGAATTCGTCATGGGTCAATTTTTTATTTCGAAGTTCCATTCGTAGCTGCCTTAAGTTTTATAGGGTTAAACACTGAATGCTGGTGCGAGCAGCGGCTTGCGGGTACAGCCTGGCGACGTTTGCCAGTAGCGGGAGCAGGCCATTTGAATCGCGGTAATACTCAAACTGATTCGGTAACAAAATTCTTTTACCCTGGTCGTCCAGCTCCCGGTATTTGAGCCAGTTATGGATATCGAACTGACTGGCGCGAGAGAGCCATCCCCCTGAACCGACGACTTTGCGTACGGTGGTGAGATCGCGACCCATCTGTAAATCCACGTTACCCACGCAGGTGCAAACCTGCTTTTTAGTGCCCGCGTGGCGCTCAGCGGCATAGCCCACGCACAAACCTGCCAGCAGGGTGTCGAAATATTTCTCCTCCTCGCTGAGCGGCAGGTAATCCGGTTGCCCAACCAGATGACGCAGGTAGCGGTAAAACGCTTCCTCGCGCTGCGGTTGTTGGGCGAAGATGACTTTCACCATATCCTGCGTACTTTCTCCCACCACGACGGCGGAAACGCGCATTCCCAGGTCGCCTTCAACGGTACGTTTGACGAACGGTTCAGGAACACCATGCAGGACGGTATCGGGGGAGAGGGTATTCGCGCTGGCCGAATAGACATCCGTGGTGGCTCCGCCCATATCAATCAGCATGAATTCCTTCCATGCGCTGTCGTAATCGCTAATGGCTTTGACTAACTCATATACCGTCCATGGCGTCGGCATTGGCTCTTCGCCGGTTTCGCCGACGATGACGTCCAGACCTTTACCTTTGACAATGCGTGACAAGAACACATCGCAAATCGCCTTGCGCGCGGCAAACGGATTCGGGTGATCGAGGTCAGGCAGAATGTTGTCTACCGTGGTCAGATCTTTATGTCCCAGAATCGTTTGTATTTCGTCCTGAATGTCCCGATTTCCAGCGTAGATAATGGCGCAATCAAGCGTTGAGCCTGCCAGCGCGTGCGCATTCGCCAGGCCGTAGCTTTCTTCGCCACCGTCTGTACCGCCGGTAAACAACAGAATATCTGGCGGTGATGATTCCAGCTCTTGGATGTCATGCCGGTTCAGTTTGTACGAATAATATTGCGCGATTTTCGCTCCTGCCGAATGGGCGGTAACTTTTGCTGATTCCAGCGTAATGGAAGGCACCAGCCCCATTGCTGCAACGGCGAGTCCACCCTTGGCCGAGGAGGAGTATTTCAACTGCACTTCACCACTTTTCAGTAACGGGCGAGCATCGGCAACGTTCAGCACCTGATTCAGGCTGGCAAAAAAACCGTCTGCCAGATGATGTGTGGTGGTTGGGGTCAGGACATGGTTTACCAGGGTTAATTCCTCGCCTTCATGGGCGAAGAGGGCAGCCTTGGTCCATGTCGAGCCGATATCGACAGAAACTGTTTGCATCAGATAGCCTCTTCCAGGCAACGCTGCTCGAGGCCATTGTGTTGGCGAATATCATTGGTGATAAGCGCGCAGACATCTTCCAGGTCGTGGCTCGGTGCGAAGACGCGGTTAAAACCCATCTCCTTAAACTTCACTTCCACATCGCCGAAGTCATGTTTACCAACTACCAGGTTGCCACCGACGTACAGCAGAATGTCGCCGAGGCCACGTTCGATGCAGCGCTCACGTAACCCGAGGCAGTCAATGTCGCCATGACCGTAGATAGAGGACACCACGATGGCATCGGCGCCTGTTTCAATCGCGGCATCAATATATTCATCCTGGCTCACCATCACCCCGAGGTTGATTACGTGAAAATCATGAGCAGTAAAAACGCGATCCAGAACTTTATTACCTACTGCATGGCAGTCAGCACCGATGACGCCAATAACAAGTGTAGATTTCTTCATGGGTAATCCTCTGTAGGGCTGATGGTCAATAAGTGAAAATTATTTTCTAATATTTAGAACATGGTTTGTGACAACCTCTTAATAGGGTCGGAGTTTCTGTGTAAGCGGAAAAGGAAGCAATTGATCTATTTTCAAAATATCCTGCGCAAAATGATTGTTATATTTTTTATTTATAAAAATCCTTGTTTATTAGGTAGTTGAATGTTGTTTTTGCGGATTTTTTTAATTTTCCAGGAAAATGACGAATAAATGACTTGCCATGTTTGTGATCGAAATCTTATTTTGTTGTGCGTCTCATTCATGTGTCATTTTTTATAATTTAAAAAATTATCTTTACTAAATAACTTGTGAACGGGATAACGGTTTTTTATTTTTTAATCTTATATGACATAATTATATTTTGTTAAATTTAAGATAAAAATGATAATGAATTGTTTGTGGCATATTTAAACGTTGCCACATAAGAGAAAAAGAGAAGTGAGTGATAACTTTCAGTGATGCTTTAAGCGAAACGCCTGCGCTGTGCTGAGGAACGTCAAACCCAATGCGTCTGTCAATGAGGGACGCTTTCGCTTCCATTTGAGATAGTTACATCTTGGTGTTAATTATAAGTAAAATTTAAATGAATAATTTGTATGAAATAACAATTCCATGACTTGCTAAACAAAAAACTGTGAGCTACCCAGCAATAGTGACTCTTTATCTGCTGGCAATTTTGTCAGTCGGGCGGGTTAAAAGATCGTGTAGATTTAAATAAATATCCTATCATTTGTAGTAACGGCAATTACTCATTGAAAAACATACCGTTAACATGGCGTTCACTAGTCGCCTGACTGTTAAACACTATTAACATTAAATTTGAAAATTGATTTAAATCAATGTTTAAAACTTGGTAAACAGCCTCAAAAGAGGTTAAATTGCTGCAGATCAAATTGGTCTGAAAGTGATAAATTAGCTATAAATTGATCACTATCGAAAAATGCAAATTTACCTCGATAAAAACCTGTTTATTGTAAGGATTTTACGGCGTAATATAATTGCGGGATCAATTTGAGTGTTTTATTAACATGTTTGTAACCTTTCATCATTGTCCTTTCTTCAAATGAGAAGAAAGAGCAGCGGCGGAGGGAAGCAGATAAATTTGTATTGGGGCATGCGTGTGACCCTTTCTAACGGGGTTCACTCTCGGAGTCTTCATGCGATGAGCAAGGAGTCATGATGTTAGATATAGTCGAACTGTCGCGCTTACAGTTTGCCTTGACCGCGATGTACCACTTCCTGTTTGTGCCACTGACGCTAGGTATGGCGTTCTTGCTGGCCATCATGGAAACGGTCTACGTCCTTTCCGGCAAACAGATTTATAAAGATATGACCAAGTTCTGGGGCAAGTTGTTTGGTATCAACTTCGCTCTGGGTGTGGCAACCGGTCTGACCATGGAGTTCCAGTTCGGGACTAACTGGTCTTACTACTCCCACTATGTAGGGGATATTTTCGGTGCGCCGCTGGCGATCGAAGGTTTGATGGCCTTCTTCCTCGAATCCACCTTTGTAGGTCTGTTCTTCTTCGGCTGGGACCGTTTGGGTAAAGTCCAGCATATGTGCGTCACCTGGCTGGTGGCCCTGGGTTCTAACCTGTCCGCACTGTGGATTCTGGTTGCGAACGGCTGGATGCAAAACCCAATCGCTGCGGATTTCAACTTTGAAACCATGCGCATGGAGATGCTGAGCTTCTCTGAACTGGTGCTCAACCCGGTAGCACAGGTGAAATTTGTTCACACTGTGGCATCTGGTTATGTTTGTGGCGCGATGTTCGTTCTGGGGATCAGCTCCTACTATATGCTGCGCGGTCGTGACTTCGCGTTTGCTAAACGTTCTTTTGCAATCGCCGCCAGCTTTGGTATGGCTGCTATTCTGTCTGTTATCGTTCTGGGTGATGAATCCGGTTACGAAATGGGCGACGTGCAGAAAACCAAACTCGCTGCTATTGAAGCAGAATGGGAAACGCAGCCTGCACCGGCTTCCTTTACCCTGTTCGGTATTCCGGACCAGGATGCGCAGGAAAACCATTTTGCGATTCAAATTCCTTATGCGCTGGGCATCATTGCCACCCGCTCTGTTGATACACCGGTCATTGGTCTGAAAGACCTGATGGTGCAGCACGAAGAGCGCATCCGTAACGGGATGAAGGCGTATCAACTGCTGGAAGAACTGCGTGCGGGTACTACCGATCAGGCCGTTCGCGACCAGTTCAACAGCATGAAGAAAGACCTGGGTTATGGTCTGCTGCTGAAACGCTATACGGATAACGTCACCGACGCGACCGAAGCGCAAATTCAGCAGGCAACGAAAGATTCTATTCCTCGCGTTGCGCCGCTGTACTTCGCTTTCCGTATTATGGTGGCGTGCGGCATTCTGATGCTGGCAATCATCGCAGTGTCCTTCTGGACCGTGATTCGTAACCGTATCGGTGAGAAAAAATGGCTGCTGCGCACCGCGCTGTATGCGATTCCTCTACCGTGGATTGCCATTGAATCCGGTTGGTTTGTTGCAGAGTACGGCCGCCAACCGTGGGCGATTGGTGAAGTGTTACCAACAGCCGTAGCGAACTCTTCGCTGACCGCTGGCGACCTCATCTTCTCGATGCTGTTGATTTGCGGCCTGTATACCCTGTTCCTGGTGGCTGAACTGTATCTGATGTTTAAGTTCGCACGCCTTGGGCCGAGTAGCCTGAAAACCGGTCGTTATCACTACGAGCAGTCCACTGTGACTTCTCAGCCGGCACGCTAAGACAGGAGTCGTCAAATGATCGATTATGAAGTATTGCGTTTTATCTGGTGGCTGCTGGTTGGCATTCTGCTGATTGGTTTCGCGGTCACTGATGGCTTCGACATGGGGGTGGGCATGCTCACCCGTTTCCTCGGTCGTAATGATACCGAGCGTCGAATTATGATTAACTCCATCGCCCCGCACTGGGACGGTAACCAGGTTTGGCTCATCACCGCGGGTGGCGCACTGTTCGCTGCCTGGCCGATGGTGTATGCCGCTGCGTTCTCCGGTTTCTATGTGGCGATGATCCTGGTACTGGCGTCTTTGTTCTTCCGTCCGGTCGGTTTTGATTACCGCTCCAAGATTGAAGACATGCGCTGGCGCAACATGTGGGACTGGGGCATCTTCATTGGTAGCTTCGTTCCACCGTTGGTTATTGGCGTGGCGTTCGGCAACCTGCTGCAAGGGGTTCCGTTCCACGTAGACGACTACATGCGTTTGTACTACACCGGTAACTTTTTCCAGTTGCTGAATCCGTTTGGTCTGCTGGCGGGTGTCGTGAGTGTTGGGATGATCATCACCCAGGGCGCGACCTATCTGCAGATGCGTACGGTAGGTGAACTGCATCTGCGTGCGCGTGCAACGTCGCAGGTTGCCGCACTGGTCACTATGGTCTGCTTCGCGCTGGCTGGTGTGTGGGTGATTTACGGTATTGACGGTTATGTTGTGACCTCAGCACTGGATCATCATGCCGCCTCTAACCCGCTGACCAAAGAAGTGGCTCGCGTGGCTGGCGCATGGATGGTGAACTTTAACAATGCACCTATCCTGTGGCTGGTTCCTGCACTGGGCGTGGTTCTGCCGCTGTTGACCATCCTGACTTCTCGTATGGAGAAAGGGGCATGGGCGTTCGTCTTCTCTTCACTGACGTTAGCCTGCATCATCCTGACGGCTGGTATCGCAATGTTCCCGTTTGTGATGCCATCCAGCACCATGATGAACGCAAGTCTGACCATGTGGGATGCAACGTCCAGCCAGCTGACGCTGAATCTGATGACGTATGTAGCTTGTGTGTTCGTTCCGATCATTCTGCTGTACACCGGCTGGTGTTACTGGAAGATGTTCGGTCGCATCACCAAAGAAGATATTGAAAGCAACACCCACTCTCTGTACTAAGTAAGGAGCTTAAAATGTGGTATTTCGCATGGATTTTGGGAACGCTTCTTGCCTGTGCATTTGGGATAATCACAGCGCTGGCGCTTGAGCACGTTGAATCAGGCAAAGCCGGACAAGAAGATAGCTGATGACCAACATTATCGCGATGCAGTATAACGCGATGGACAAGCGCCCCTTGCGGGCGCTTTCCTTTGTGCTGGCAATCGTGTTGGCTGGTTGCATATTCTGGGATCCGTCACGTTTCGCGGCCAAAACCAGTGAGCTGGAAATCTGGCATGGTCTCCTGCTGATGTGGGCGGTCTGCGCAGGCATCATTCACGGCGTTGGTTTTCGTCCTCGCGCCGTACACTGGCAGGGCATTTTCTGCCCGCTAATCGCAGATATCGTCCTGGTTGTTGGTCTGATTTTCTTCTTCTTTTGAATAAGAAACATCCTTAAATATTTATGGGCTTGCATAAGCCCATAAATTTTTACTCTCCGTTTACTTTCCCCCATTCCAAACCACCATTCCCGCGCGTATAGTAGCGAAGTTTGAAAGCATTAACCTAAGGTTGTGCCCTGGAGTTGTGTGCGGTGGCGACACTGGACCATCAGGACGCAACTTAATTGCATTACCGGGATGTAAAGTGAATACAGCGCGATATACAACGACATTCTTGAAGCATCGCGGCGGCAAGAACGCGAGTCACCAGGCGCTTACAAAGTTAAGCGACCGGTGTGAGTGGGCGAAGCCAACAAAGAGGCAGTAAGAATGAACAAGTATATGTTTCGATGGCCGGTTCGTGTCTACTATGAAGACACCGATGCCGGTGGAGTGGTTTACCACGCCAGCTACGTCGCTTTTTACGAAAGAGCACGCACAGAAATGCTGCGTCATCATCACTTCAGTCAGCAGGTCCTGTTGGCCGAACGTGTAGCCTTTGTGGTGCGCAAGATGACGCTGGAGTATTTTGCGCCTGCCCGGCTCGACGATATGCTCGAAGTCCAAACCGAAATTACGTCAATGCGTGGCACCTCATTGGTTTTCACGCAACGCATTGTCAACGCAGAGAACACCGTGCTGAATGAAGCCGAAGTTCTGATTGTTTGCGTTGATCCACTCAAAATGAAGCCTCGTGCGCTTCCCAAGTCTATTGTCGCGGAGTTTAAGCAGTGACTGACATGAATATCCTTGATTTGTTCCTGAAGGCAAGCCTTCTGGTTAAACTTATCATGTTGATTTTGATTGGTTTCTCAATCGCATCCTGGGCCATTATTATCCAGCGGACCCGTATTCTTAATGCGGCTTCACGTGAAGCCGAAGCATTTGAAGACAAGTTCTGGTCCGGCATTGAATTGTCGCGCCTGTATCAGGAAAGCCAGGGGCGTCGTGATAACCTGGTGGGCTCGGAACAAATTTTCTACAGCGGATTCAAAGAGTTTGCGCGTCTGCATCGAGCGAATAGTCATGCGCCGGAAGCGGTCGTTGAGGGGGCATCCCGTGCGATGCGTATCTCGATGAACCGTGAACTGGAAACGCTGGAAACGCATATTCCATTCCTCGGCACCGTCGGCTCCATCAGCCCGTATATCGGTCTGTTCGGTACCGTTTGGGGGATCATGCACGCATTTATCGCGTTAGGCGCGGTAAAACAGGCAACGCTGCAAATGGTCGCACCGGGTATCGCGGAAGCGTTGATTGCAACGGCTATCGGTCTGTTTGCGGCAATCCCGGCGGTTATGGCTTACAACCGACTGAATCAGCGCGTGAACAAGCTGGAACTGAATTACGACAACTTTATGGAAGAGTTCACCGCGATTCTGCACCGCCAGGCGTTTACCGTTAGCGAGAGCAACAAGGGGTAAGCCATGGCCAGAACGCGTGGACGAGGTCGTCGCGAACTCAAGTCCGAAATCAATATTGTACCGCTGCTCGACGTACTACTGGTGCTGTTGCTGATCTTTATGGCAACCGCGCCGATTATTACGCAGAGTGTGGAAGTCGACCTGCCGGATGCGACCGAATCGCAAGCTGTCAGCAGTAACGACGAACCGCCGGTCATTATTGAAGTTTCCGGGATAGGGCAATACAGCGTGGTCGTTGAGAAAGATCGTATGGATCAACTGCCGCCGGAGCAGGTTATCGCGGAAGCGAAAAGTCGCCTGCAGACCAATCCGAAAACGGTCTTTTTAATCGGTGGTGCGAAAGACGTGCCTTATGATGAAATAATTAAAGCGCTGAACTTGTTACACAGTGCAGGCGTAAAATCGGTTGGCTTGATGACGCAGCCAATCTGATGACTGCGTTTTGCTGGCTTGAAAGATAGCGCGTAACAGGCGAACAGTTTTTTGGGAACCGAGAGTGTCAAAGGCAACCGAACAAAACGACAAGCTCAAAAGGGCGATAATTATTTCAGCGGTGCTGCATGTCATTTTATTTGCAGCGCTGATCTGGAGTTCGTTCGATGAGCACATTGATGCTTCAGCCGGCGGCGGTGGCGGTTCGTCCATCGACGCCGTTATGGTCGATCCTGGCGCCGTTGTGCAACAGTACGACAGGCAACAGCAACAGCAGGCAAGTGCTAAACGTGCAGAAGAGCAGCGTGAAAAACAGGCGCAGCAGCAAGCTGAGGAACTTCGCGAGAAGCAGGCGGCCGAGCAAGAGCGACTGAAGCAACTTGAAAAAGAACGTTTAGCCGCGCAAGAAAAAGTGCGCGAACAGGCGGAACAGCAGAAACAGGCCGAAGCCGCCGCCGCGAAAGCGCAAGAGCAACAGAAACAGGCTGAAGAAGCTGCGGCGAAGGCTGCTGCAGACGCGAAGGCCAAAGCTGATGCTCAGGCGAAACAAGCGGCAGATGCCGCGAAGAAAGCCGCTGCGGACGCACAGAAAAAAGCAGAGGCTGAAGCCGCTAAAGCCGCCGCTGATGCGAAGAAAATTGCCGAAGCACAAGCTGCTAAGGCTGCCGCAGACGCTGCGAAGAAAGCTCAGGCTGAAGCCGCTAAGCAAGCAGCAGCCGAGAAAGCTGCTGCGGAGAAAGCAGAAAAAGCCGCTGCCGCGAAAGCTGCCGCTGCTGAAAAGGCTGCGGCTGATAAGAAAGCCGCAGCGGAAAAAGCAGCAGCAGATAAAAAAGCTGCAGCCGAGAAAGCCGCTGCCGATAAGAAAGCTGCGGCAGATAAAGCGGCGGCTGCGAAAAAGGCTGCGGCCGAAAAAGCAGCTGCAGCCTCTGGCGTTGACGACTTGTTGGGTGACTTAAGCTCCGGTAAGAATGCACCGAAATCAGGTGGTGGAGCGAAAGGAAACGGTCAACCGGCGAAAGATAGTGGTACAAGTGGTGCAAATGGCGGTGCATCTGGCGCTGATATCAGTGCTTACGCATCTCAAATTCGTAATGCGATCCAGAGCCGTCTGTATGGTGCCGATTTGTATGCGGGTAAATCTTGCGTATTACATATCAAGTTAGCACCCGATGGTCTGTTACTGGATGTGACCGAAGAGGGCGGAGATCCGGCATTGTGTCAGGCTGCGCTGACGGCTGCGAAAACAGCCAGAATTCCTAAACCGCCTAGCCAGGCTGTTTATGAAAAAGTAAAAGATGCCAAGCTGGACTTTAAACTGTAATAACGTCCCTGAGAATTCAGGGGAAACGGTCTAAGGTTGAGACAGTGTTCTGGTAGTTTTGTGTATTTGAGTTTGTTAACATTCTGCTAAATTATCGTGGGCTTTCCGTCCAGATAAGGGAGATATGATGAAGCAGGCATTACGAGTAGCATTTGGTTTTCTGATGCTGTGGGCAGCGGTGCTGCACGCAGAAGTACGTATCGAGATCACCCAGGGGGTGGACTCGGCACGCCCGATTGGTGTTGTCCCCTTCCAGTGGGCAGGGCCGGGTGCTGCACCTGAAGATATCGGTGGTATCGTAGGCGCTGACCTGCGTAACAGCGGTAAATTTAATCCGTTAGACCGTTCTCGCCTGCCGCAGCAGCCGGGTACCGCACAGGAAGTTCAACCTGCCGCATGGTCTGCGCTGGGTATTGATGCCGTGGTAGTAGGTCAGGTTACGCCAAATCCTGATGGTTCCTACAGCGTTGCTTATCAACTGGTAGATACCGGTGGCGCACCGGGTACCGTACTGGCACAGAACACCTATAAAGTGAACAAGCAGTGGTTGCGTTACGCGGGCCATACTGCAAGTGACGAAGTGTTTGAAAAACTGACCGGTATTAAAGGTGCATTCCGTACCCGTATCGCTTATGTTGTTCAGACGAACGGCGGCCAGTTCCCGTACGAATTACGTGTATCCGACTACGATGGCTACAACCAGTTCGTGGTACACCGTTCTCCGCAGCCGCTGATGTCTCCGGCATGGTCTCCGGACGGTTCGAAACTGGCATACGTCACTTTCGAAAGCGGTCGTTCTGCGCTGGTTATTCAGACGTTGTCTAATGGCGCGGTTCGTCAGGTAGCGTCGTTCCCACGTCACAACGGTGCACCTGCGTTTTCTCCGGATGGCAGCAAACTGGCGTTTGCCCTGTCTAAAACCGGTAGCCTGAACCTGTATGTCATGGACATTGGTTCCGGTCAGATCCGTCAGGTGACGGATGGTCGCAGCAACAACACGGAACCTACCTGGTTCCCGGACAGCCAAAACCTGGCCTTTACCTCTGACCAGGCCGGTCGTCCGCAGGTATATAAAGTTAACGTCAACGGCGGTGCTCCGCAGCGTATTACCTGGGAAGGTTCGCAAAACCAGGATGCGGATGTGAGCAGCGACGGTAAGTTTATGGTAATGGTAAGCTCAGCCAATGGTCAGCAGCACATTGCCAAACAAGATCTGGTAGCGGGTGGCGTACAAGTCCTGTCGTCAACGTTCCTGGATGAAACGCCAAGTCTGGCACCTAACGGCACTATGGTAATCTACAGCTCTTCTCAGGGGATGGGATCCGTGCTGAATTTGGTTTCTACAGATGGGCGTTTCAAAGCGCGTCTTCCGGCAACTGATGGTCAGGTTAAATTCCCTGCCTGGTCGCCGTATCTGTGATAATAAATAATTGATTAATAAAGGAATCATTGAAATGCAACTGAACAAAGTGCTGAAAGGGCTGATGATTGCTCTGCCTGTTATGGCTATTGCAGCGTGTTCTTCTAACAAGAACGCCAGCAATGACGGCAGCGAAGGCATGCTGGGTGCCGGCACTGGTATGGATGCAAACGGCAGCGGCAACATGTCTTCTGAAGAGCAAGCGCGTCTTCAGATGCAACAGCTGCAGCAGAACAACATCGTTTACTTCGATCTGGACAAGTACGATATCCGTTCTGACTTCGCTGCAATGCTGGATGCTCACGCTAACTTCCTGCGTAGCAACCCGTCTTACAAAGTCACCGTAGAAGGTCATGCGGACGAACGTGGTACTCCTGAGTACAACATCTCCCTGGGTGAGCGTCGTGCGAACGCCGTTAAGATGTACCTGCAGGGTAAAGGCGTTTCTGCTGACCAGATCTCCATCGTTTCTTACGGTAAAGAAAAACCTGCAGTACTGGGTCATGACGAAGCGGCTTACGCCAAAAACCGTCGCGCCGTACTGGTTTACTAAGAGAATTGCATGAGCAGTAACTTCAGACATCACCTGTTGAGTCTGTCGTTACTGGTTGGCATAGCGGCCCCTTGGGCCGCTTTTGCACAGGCGCCAATCAGTAGTGTCGGCTCAGGCTCGGTCGAAGACCGTGTCACTCAACTCGAGCGTATTTCTAACGCTCACAGTCAGCTTTTAACCCAACTCCAGCAACAACTCTCCGATAATCAGTCCGATATCGATTCCCTGCGTGGTCAAATTCAGGAAAATCAATATCAACTGAATCAGGTTGTTGAGCGACAGAAGCAGATATTGCTGCAAATGAATAATCTTGGCAGCGGTAGTGCGCCTGCGGCACAGTCTACAGGTGGCGATCAGAGTGGGGCGGCAACCCCTGCACCTGATGCGGGAGCAGCAGCAACGTCAGGGGCTCCCGTGCAAACTGGCGATGCGAATACCGATTACAATGCAGCGATTGCTCTGGTGCAGGATAAATCCCGCCAGGATGACGCAATTGAAGCATTTCAGAACTTCATCAAAAAGTACCCGGACTCTACTTACCTGCCCAATGCGAATTACTGGCTGGGTCAGTTGAATTACAACAAGGGTAAAAAAGATGATGCTGCGTTCTATTTTGCTTCGGTAGTTAAAAACTTCCCAAAATCACCTAAGGCTGCAGACGCGATGTATAAAGTCGGCGTCATCATGCAGGACAAAGGTGACACAGCAAAAGCTAAAGCGGTTTATCAGCAGGTTATCACTAAATATCCTGGCACTGATGGCGCGAAACAAGCGCAAAAACGCCTTGGCGCGATGTAATGACCACCATGCGACCAGAAATCGTGTTATTTCTGGTCGTGTCGTGTGATTCCTAAGCAGTTGAGTTATTTACATCGAAATTTTTGTTGCGCTAAAATCTGAAATCAGTAATATATGCCGCCGTTGCCAAGGGATATCAAACAGCCCGAAAGCGGCGAAAAAAGTGGGGCGTTAGCTCAGTTGGTAGAGCAGTTGACTTTTAATCAATTGGTCGCAGGTTCGAATCCTGCACGCCCCACCACTTAATGCAGTATCCAGCGTAGTATCGGGTGATTAGCTCAGCTGGGAGAGCACCTCCCTTACAAGGAGGGGGTCGGCGGTTCGATCCCGTCATCACCCACCACTCGGGGCGTTAGCTCAGTTGGTAGAGCAGTTGACTTTTAATCAATTGGTCGCAGGTTCGAATCCTGCACGCCCCACCAACTTTAACATTGTACTTAGGTGTTAAACGTGAAGGATAACGTTGCTTTAGCAACGGCCCGTTAGGGCGAGACGAAGTCGAGTCATCCTGCACGCCCCACCAATTCTTATATTGGTGTCGAGTAAAGAATTTTTCAGGTGACATCCGAGCGGGTCGTTAGCTCAGTTGGTAGAGCAGTTGACTTTTAATCAATTGGTCGCAGGTTCGAATCCTGCACGACCCACCATCCTGAATAATTGAAGCAGTAAACCCCATACGGGGGCGTTAGCTCAGTTGGTAGAGCAGTTGACTTTTAATCAATTGGTCGCAGGTTCGAATCCTGCACGCCCCACCAGTGTAAAAAGGCGCTCTAAAGGCGCCTTTTTGCTATCTGCGATTTATAAGATTCGAACCTGCAGCAGGTTCGGGTCGAACGCAGTGAGACAACGGAGCCGTTCACGGCGACGGCCCGAAGGGCAAGCGAAGCGAGTCATCCTGCACGCCCCACCAGTGTAAAAAGGCGCCCTAAAGGCGCCTTTTTGCTATCTGCGATTTATAAGATTGCCTGATGTCCTTTGCTTATCAGTCTACAGACGACACTACTCGCGTTGGCCGGATAAGACGTCAGACGCCATCTGGCATTTATCACACGCAATTATTGTGACTTTTCTGCGCCAATCCGCTATCTTGTTTAGCATACAAAACAAATCAAACCGAATATGGCGTGCGTCACGCTTTTAATCGGTCATTTCGTTAAGCCAGTGAAACGAGAAAGCAAATGAGCGTGATGTTTGATCCAGAAGCAGCAATTTATCCGTTTCCGCCGAAGCCAGTACCGCTAAGTGTGGATGAAAAGCAATTTTATCGTGAAAAAATCAAGCGCCTGCTGAAAGAGCGTGATGCCGTTATGGTCGCGCATTATTACACCGATCCTGAAATTCAGCAGTTAGCGGAAGAGACCGGGGGCTGTATTTCTGATTCTCTGGAGATGGCGCGGTTCGGTGCAAAGCATTCTGCCTCTACGCTGCTGGTTGCGGGCGTGAGGTTTATGGGAGAAACCGCCAAAATTCTCAGCCCGGAAAAGACCATACTGATGCCGACCTTACAGGCGGAATGTTCATTAGATCTGGGCTGTCCGATTGACGCGTTCAGCGCATTTTGCGACGCGCATCCGGATCGTACCGTGGTGGTTTACGCCAATACCTCTGCTGCCGTTAAAGCACGTGCGGACTGGGTCGTGACTTCCAGTATCGCGGTTGAACTTATTGAGCATCTTGATAGTTTGGGTGAAAAAATCATCTGGGCTCCGGACAGACATCTGGGCAACTACGTGCAAAAACAGACCGGCGCAGACGTGCTCTGTTGGCAGGGCGCCTGCATCGTCCACGACGAGTTTAAAACCCAGGCCTTAACACGCATGAAAGGGCTTTACCCTGATGCCGCGGTGCTGGTGCACCCGGAGTCCCCTCAGTCTATCGTTGATATGGCAGATGCGGTTGGCTCAACCAGCCAGCTCATCAACGCGGCTAAATCGTTACCGCATAAGCAGTTGATTGTGGCGACTGACCGGGGCATTTTTTACAAAATGCAGCAGGCCGTTCCGGATAAAGAGCTGCTTGAAGCTCCGACGGCTGGCGAGGGGGCAACCTGTCGCAGCTGTGCGCATTGTCCGTGGATGGCGATGAATGGCCTGAAAGCGATTGCTGAGGGCCTGGAACATGGCGGCGCGGCTCATGAGATACATGTTGAGGACTCGCTGAGAGAAGGGGCGCTTTTGCCGTTAAACCGTATGTTGGAATTTGCGGCTACACTTCGAGCGTAATTATTTATTTTTGCTCTGGGGGAAAAGATGGACTTTTTTAGCACGCAGAACATTCTGGTACATATTCCGATTGGCGCGGGTGGTTACGATTTGTCGTGGATCGAAGCCGTGGGAACGATCGCCGGGTTGCTGTGTATTGGCCTGGCGAGCCTTGAGAAAATCAGCAATTACTTCTTCGGTCTGATAAACGTCACGCTGTTTGCAATTATCTTCTTTCAGATCCAGCTCTATGCCAGCTTGTTGCTGCAAGTTTTCTTCTTTGCCGCAAATATCTACGGCTGGTATGCCTGGTCCCGGCAAACCAACCAGCATGAAGCGGAACTGAAAATTCGCTGGCTACCGCTTCCAAAAGCGATCGGCTGGCTGGCGGCTTGCGTGGTGGCGATCGGCCTGATGTCGATCTATATCGATCCGGTCTTTGCGTTCCTGACAGGCATTGCAGTGAATATTATGCAGACATTGGGATTACAGGTTGTTGTGCCTGAACTACAACCCGATGCATTCCCGTTCTGGGACTCCTGCATGATGGTGCTGTCGATTGCGGCGATGATCCTGATGACGCGCAAATACGTTGAAAACTGGTTGCTGTGGGTGATCATTAACGTCATTAGCGTGGTGATCTTTGCCCTGCAAGGCGTATATGCCATGTCGCTGGAATATATGATCCTGACGGTTATCGCCTTGAACGGTAGCAGGATGTGGATTAACAGCGCGCGTGAGCGGGGTTCCCACGCGCTTTCTCATTAATGGTGATGATGTGAATGGCCGGACACGCCCTGATACAGGTGACAGTCCGGCCCATTGCACGGCTGATACTCCATCTGGATTGTGGCGTGTTCAATCTGGTAGTGATGGATAAGGAAATGTTGAATACGCTCCAGCAACGCATCGTGATCGTGTGGCGGGATCACCTGAACATGCAGCGTCATTACCGGTTTTTCGCCCACCATCCAGACATGGACATGGTGAACGTTGCGGACTTCAGGGATATCCCGGCTGAGATGGCGCTGCAGTGCGGCGATATCCAGCGTCAGCGGGGCACCTTCCAGTAATTCATTAACGCTATCTTTTAGCAATCGCCAGGCGCTACGCAGCACCAGCACGGAAACCAGAATCGAGAGAATTGGGTCCGCGGGTGTCCAGCCCGTCCAGATAATAATCAGCGCAGCGATGATTGCCCCGACAGAGCCGAGTAAATCGCCCATCACATGCAGCGCCGCGGCGCGGACGTTCAGATTTTTCTCTTCACTGCCGCGATGTAAAACCCAAAAAGCGAGCACGTTGGCCAGTAGACCCGCGACAGCAATAACCATCATCATGCCGCCAGCCACGGGGCGAGGTGTCTGGAAGCGCTCAATCGCCTCCCAGACGATTAAAATGGTGATAACGACCAATGCGATGGCATTAACAAATGCGGCCAGCGTCGTGAGCCTCAGCCAGCCGAAGGTGTGTCGTATTGTGGGCGGGCGACGGGAAAACCGGACGGCCAGCAGCGCGAAAAGCAGCGCCGCAGCATCCGTGAGCATATGCCCTGCGTCGGCCAGCAAGGCCAGTGAACCAGAAAGTATTCCACCCACCACTTCAACCAACATAAATCCGGCTGTAATGCAGAATGCGAACATCAGTCGGCGGGCATTATTGTCCTTGGGTTGCTCAGAGGAAGTATGAGTATGTGCGTGCGCCATTATGCCATCCCTTTGTTATTCTCATCTTTACTGTATGCCATCATACCGTTTTTGGGATGATAAAATTAAAAAGGAGAGCTATTGCTCTCCCGTTATTAGCTTTAATTTCAGCGTTACTGCGTGGTGCCATCAGTTTTTGTGTCAACATCATTGTTGATGCCGTTTCCGGTCTCAACCTTCTTATTCACATCAGGGCAGCGACCGTCCTTACACATCGTGTTTTTGTGCATCTCATCTTTGGTCATCCCTTCATGGTTCATTGATGAACCGTCCGGGTGCAGCATTGTGCCACCTGAATTCACGTTACTGTTGTCGACATTATTTGGCGCCACGTTTTCGCGGGCGTCTGGGGCGATTTGTCCTGCATCAGCCGAGGAATTTGCCTGACCGTTATTGGACTGCGCGTTGCTTTCAGCAGCCAGTGCCGCGCCGCTGGCGAGGCTGAGTGTAGCGGTAAGGAAGAGTGAAGCCAGCTTTGTCATATGCATAATATGCTCCTGTTAAGGTCGATATGTCGGATAACGTCTTCCAACAGTGCATGTGCCAGTTACATCATTAATATGTGGTTAATCGTTTTGCTATGGAAATTAAAACCAGCATAGAATCTTGAAATCTATGAAAATTAAAGCTGTTACAGTTAGAAATTGTAGTTTGGATCTCGTTTTTCGCTACTTTATTGCGTTTTTTTGGCCAATTCCAGGATTAATCCGTCCAAAGTGTAAAACCCCGTTTACACTTTATGATTGAAGATATAGATTGGAGGGATTGCATTCATTTATATAAGTATGGCAACGCTGGAATAATCATGAATTATCAGAACGACGATTTACGCATTAAAGAGATCAACGAGTTATTACCACCAGTCGCACTGCTGGAAAAATTCCCCGCTACTGAAAATGCCGCCAATACGGTGGCTCATGCCCGTAAGGCGATTCATAAAATTCTGAAAGGGAGCGACGATCGCCTTCTGGTGGTGATTGGGCCGTGCTCTATTCATGATCCGGCAGGTGCCAAAGAGTATGCCACTCGTCTGCTGGCGCTGCGCGAAGCGTTAAAAGGTGAGCTTGAAATCGTCATGCGCGTCTATTTTGAAAAACCGCGTACCACCGTTGGCTGGAAAGGGCTTATCAACGACCCGCACATGGACAACAGCTTCCAGATCAATGATGGGCTGCGCATTGCGCGTAAACTGCTGCTGGATATCAACGACAGCGGATTGCCGACTGCGGGTGAATTCCTCGATATGATCACCCCACAATATCTCGCCGATCTGATGAGCTGGGGCGCGATTGGGGCACGTACAACAGAATCTCAGGTGCACCGCGAGCTGGCATCGGGTCTGTCCTGCCCGGTTGGTTTTAAAAACGGTACCGATGGCACCATCAAAGTGGCGATTGATGCAATCAACGCTGCTGGGGCACCGCACTGCTTCCTGTCTGTCACCAAATGGGGTCATTCAGCGATCGTGAATACCAGTGGTAATGGCGATTGCCATATCATTCTGCGCGGTGGCAAAGAGCCGAACTACAGTGCTCAGCACGTTGCGGACGTGAAAGAAGGCCTGGTCAAAGCAGGACTCTCTGCGCAAGTGATGATCGACTTCAGCCATGCCAACTCCAGCAAGCAGTTCAAAAAGCAGATGGATGTTGCTAAGGATGTTTGCGGACAAGTCGCCGGTGGCGAAAAAGCAATTATTGGCGTGATGATCGAAAGCCATTTGGTGGAAGGTAATCAGAATCCGGATAGCGGTGAGCCGCTGACCTACGGTAAGAGCATCACCGACGCCTGCATTGGTTGGGAAGATACCGATGCGGTGTTGCGTCAACTGGCGGATGCGGTAAAAGCGCGTCGCGGTTAACCAAGTCCCGTAGGCCTGAGAAGCGTAGCGCCATCAGGCATTCCGGTGCAGACTATCGGATGGGGCGATGCCTTATTTGGCCTACATTTTCTGGTAGGGCCGAAATAAAAAAGCGTGGAGAAATCCACGCTTTGTCTTCAACTTACCGCGAAAATTACTTCGCTTTACCCTGGTTCGCTACGGCCGCCGCTTTTGCTGCGATCTCGTCAGCGTTACCCAGATAGTAGTGTTTGATCGGCTTGAAGTTTTCGTCGAACTCATACACCAGCGGTACGCCGGTCGGGATGTTCAGTTCAAGGATCTCATCTTCGCCCATGTTATCCAGGTATTTAACCAGCGCACGCAGAGAGTTACCGTGAGCGGCGATAATTACGCGCTCACCGCTTTTCATGCGCGGCAGAATGGTTTCATTCCAGTAAGGGATAACGCGATCGATGGTCAGCGCCAGGCTTTCGGTAACCGGTAACTCTTTGTCGGTCAGCTTCGCATAACGCGGATCGTGACCCGGGTAACGCTCGTCGTCTTTGGTCAGTTCCGGCGGGGTAACCGCAAAGCCGCGACGCCACTGCTTAACCTGCTCATCACCGTATTTTTCCGCGGTTTCTGCTTTGTTCAAACCCTGCAGCGCACCGTAATGGCGTTCGTTCAGTTTCCAGGATTTCTCAACCGGCAGCCAGGCCTGATCCAGTTCGTCCAGTACGTTCCACAGGGTGTGGATGGCACGTTTCAGCACGGAGGTATAAGCAAAATCAAAGCTGTAGCCTTCCTCTTTCAGCAGTTTTCCTGCCGCTTTTGCTTCGCCCACGCCTTTCTCGGACAGATCAACATCATACCAACCGGTAAAACGGTTTTCGTTGTTCCACTGACTTTCACCGTGACGTACCAGAACCAGCTTAGTTACAGCCATACATTCACTCCTATAAATCATATCGAATGATAATAATTCTCATTATATTGCCGTAATGTGTAAGCGGCAATGCTTACGCATAACCATAGCGAAAATAGCGCTACAGTGTAAGGTTCTTGTGAACTCAAGGTTGCGATTTTGTCTTTGAGTGGTGGGGATTTGAGCGGTTCTACTGTGATTAACAAGCACCAGGCCCGAAAAGATACGTCATCGGGCCTGGGAGGGGAAACGATCAAGCTGGAATAAACTGATATTCCGTCACGCTGGCATACTCTTCACCCGGACGCAGGAAGCAATCCGCCTGTGGCCACTCAGGGTGGTTCGGGCTGTCCGGCAGAAATTCACTTTCCAGTGCCAGGCCTTGCCAGTCTTCGTAGGCCTCTGGCCCGCGGGAAGGCGTACCACCGAGGAAATTACCGGAGTAAAACTGCAATGCCGGGGCCGAGGTGTAGACCACCATCTGCAGTTTTTCATCCTGCGACCACAACTGAGCGACCGGCGTACGCGCATTGCCCTGTGCCTGAAGCAGGAAGGCGTGATCGTAACCTTTCACCTTACGCTGATCGTCATCGGCCAGAAATTCACTACTGATGATTTTAGGGGTGCGGAAATCGAACGTGCTACCGGCGACGGATTTCAGTCCATCATGCGGGATACCCATTTCGTCAACCGGTAAGTACTCGTCCGCCAGAATTTGCAGCTTATGCTGGCGCACATCCGTTTTATCGCCGTCGAGGTTAAAATAGACGTGATTTGTCAGATTCACCGGGCAGGGTTTATCGACCGTGGCACGATAAGTTATCGAAATACGATTATCATCAGTCAGGCGATACTGCGCGGTGGCGCAAAGATGGCCTGGGAAGCCCTGATCGCCATCGTCAGACGTTAAGGCGAACAGCACCTGACGGTCATTCTGATTGACTATCTGCCAGCGACGTTTGTCGAAACCGTCTGGTCCGCCGTGCAGTTGGTTATTGCCCTGACTCGGCAGTAATTCAACGGTTTCGCCAGCAAAGGTATAGCGGCTGTTGGCGATACGGTTCGCGTAGCGGCCAATCGAAGCCCCCAGAAATGCAGCCTGTTCCGGGTATTGTTCCGGACTGGCGCAGCCGAGTAATGCTTCGCGCACGCTACCATCGCTAAGCGGAATACGCGCAGAGAGCAGGGTCGCGCCCCAGTCCATGAGCGTGACTACCATCCCTGCGTCATTGCGCAGGGTGAGCAGGCGAAACGGTTGACCGTCCGGAGCCTGCACGGGGATTTCGTTTAACATTGTCCGGCTCCTTGTGAAGGTTTGCAGACGTAGAATGTTTCTTTAATACCGGTTTTTGCCTCGTACTGTGCGGCGACAGCCTGCTGTACGGCAGGAACCAAATCTTGCGGGATCAGCGCCACGATGCAGCCGCCAAAACCGCCGCCGGTCATACGCACGCCGCCTTGATCACCGATGGTCGCTTTGACAATCTCTACCAGCGTATCAATTTGCGGCACCGTGATTTCAAAGTCATCGCGCATTGAGGCGTGAGATTCCGCCATCAGCTGGCCCATGCGCAGCAGGTCGCCTTTTTCCAGTGCCTGTGCGGCTTCAACGGTACGCGCATTTTCCGTGATGACGTGGCGCACGCGTTTGGCAACAATCGGATCCAGCTCGTGGGCGACAGCGTTAAACGCTTCGAGGCTGACATCACGCAGCGCTGGCTGCTGGAAGAAACGCGCGCCAGTTTCACACTGTTCGCGACGGGTGTTGTATTCGCTACCGACCAGCGTGCGTTTAAAGTTGCTGTTGATGATCACCACCGCTACACCCTCGGGCATAGAAACGGCTTTGGTGCCCAGCGTACGGCAGTCGATCAGCAGCGCATGATCTTTCTTGCCAAGTGCGGAGATCAGCTGATCCATGATGCCGCAGTTACAACCGACAAACTGGTTTTCAGCTTCCTGGCCATTCAGGGCAATCTGCGCGCCGTCGAGCGGCAGATGATAGAGTTGCTGGAATACCGTACCAACAGCGACTTCCAGTGAGGCAGAAGAGCTTAAGCCCGCACCCTGCGGGACGTTACCGCTGATCACCAGATCCGCGCCGCCAAAGGCGTTATTGCGCTTTTGCAGATGCTTTACCACGCCACGCACGTAGTTTGACCACTGCTGGCTGTCGTGGGCGATAATCGGCGCATCGAGAGAGAACTCATCAACCTGATTGTCGTAATCAGCGGCGATGACGCGTACTTTTCGATCGTCGCGTGCCGCGCAGCTGATGACGGTTTGATAGTCGATGGCGCAGGGCAGAACGAAGCCGTCGTTATAATCGGTATGTTCGCCGATCAGGTTTACACGACCCGGTGCCTGAATAGTATGGGTGGCAGGGTAGCCAAACGTTTCTGTAAACAGAGATTGTGTTTTTTCTTTCAGACTCATTATTTACACTCCGGATTCGCGAAAATGGATGTCGCTGACCGCACGCAGTCGCTCAGCCGCTTGTTCTGCAGTCAGATCTCGCTGGGTTTCTGCCAGCATTTCATAACCGACCATAAATTTACGCACGGTCGCGGAACGCAGCAGCGGCGGGTAAAAGTGCGCGTGCAACTGCCAGTGTTCGTTTTCTTCACCGTTAAACGGCGCGCCGTGCCAGCCCATGGAGTAGGGGAATGAGCACTGGAACAGGTTGTCGTAACGACTGGTCAGTTTTTTCAACGCCAGCGCCAGGTCAGCACGCTGCTCGTTGGTCAAATCGGTAATACGCAGCACATGCGCTTTCGGCAGCAGCAGCGTTTCGAACGGCCACGCGGCCCAGTAAGGGACAACCGCCAGCCAGTGCTCAGTTTCAACGACCGTACGGCTGCCGTCTGCCAGTTCACGCTGGACGTAATCAACGAGCATCGGCGCGCCCTGTTCGGCGAAGTATGCTTTCTGTAGGCGATTTTCACGTTCAGCTTCGTTGGGCAAAAAGCTGTTGGCCCAAATTTGACCGTGCGGGTGCGGGTTCGAGCACCCCATCGCCGCGCCTTTATTCTCAAATACCTGCACCCAGGGATAGGTTTTCCCTAAGTCTTCGGTCTGCTCCTGCCACGTTTTTACGATTTCTGTCAGCGCAGGGACGCTGAGTTCTGGCAGCGTTTTGCTGTGATCGGGCGAGAAGCAAATTACGCGGCTGGTACCGCGCGCGCTCTGGCAACGCATCAACGGATCGTGACTGTCTGGCGCGTCCGGGGTATCGGACATCAGCGCCGCAAAATCATTGGTAAAAACATAGGTTCCGGTGTAATCCGGATTTACATCACCGGTAACGCGCGTATTGCCAGCACACAGGAAACAGTCCGGGTCATGTGCAGGCAGTACCTGCTTAGACGGGGTTTCCTGTGCGCCTTGCCACGGGCGTTTGGCGCGATGCGGTGATACGAGGATCCACTGCCCGGTGAGCGGGTTAAAACGGCGATGTGGATGATCGACAGGATTGAATTGCGTCATGATTGGTCCTTAATCCGAATATCCTTGCGGGTGGCGTGACTGCCAGTGCCAGGTGTCTTGTGCCATTTCATCCAGTGTGCGGGTCACGCGCCAGTTGAGCTCGCGATCGGCTTTGCTGGCATCTGCCCAGTAAGCCGGAAGATCGCCGTCACGGCGCGGGGCGAAATGGTAATTAATGGGTTTACCGCAGGCTTTGCTGAAGGCGTTGACCACGTCCAGTACGCTGCTGCCGATGCCTGCTCCGAGGTTGTAAATATGCACACCCTGTTTGCCCGCTAGTTTTTCCATCGCGACGACGTGGCCGTCGGCGAGATCCATCACGTGGATGTAGTCGCGAACGCCGGTGCCATCTTCAGTTGGGTAGTCGTTGCCAAATATGGCAAGCGACTCGCGGCGGCCCACGGCAACTTGTGCGATGTAAGGCATCAGGTTGTTGGGAATACCTTGCGGATCTTCCCCCATATCGCCCGACGGATGAGCACCAACCGGGTTAAAGTAGCGCAGTAAGGCGATACTCCAGTCGGGGTGTGCTTTTTGCAGGTCGGTCAGGATTTGTTCTACCATCAGCTTGCTTTTGCCGTACGGACTTTGCGGCGTGCCGGTGGGGAAGCTTTCAACGTAAGGAATTTGTGGCTGATCGCCATAGACGGTCGCGGAGGAACTAAAAATGAAGTTTTTCACGTTGGCAGCGCGCATTGCATTCACCAGACGCAGGGTGCCATTGACGTTGTTGTCATAGTACTCCAACGGCTTGGCAACCGATTCACCAACGGCTTTTAAACCCGCAAAATGAATGACCGTGTCAATGGCATGATCGTGCAGAATCTCGGTTATCAGCGCTTCGTTACGGATATCCCCTTCCACGAAGGTCGGCTGCTTGCCACCTAAACGCTCAATGACGGGCAAAACGCTGCGTTTGCTGTTGCAGAGATTGTCCTGGATCACCACCTCGTGACCGTTTTTCAACAACTGCACGCATGTGTGGCTTCCAATGTAACCGCTACCACCTGTAACCAATACTCTCATAATTCGCTCCGTTAAGCCTATGGTATGCAATAACCATAGCATAACAAAGATGCGAAAAGTGTGACATGGAATAAATTAGTGGAATCGTTTACACTCCATAAGTTTCACGCATTTTTAATGGTTATTTTATTTTAAATCATTATGTTAGGTTGCTATTTCAGCGTTTGTCTGAAAAAAAGCAGAAAAAAAGGGCGTGATAAACGCCCTGCAATGAAAACTAACGCAGAGACGTTAGTCGATAGGCGTAGATGTCGTTCTCGGGCACAAACTCCAGTCGATGGGTTATGCAGGCTGGGGCATCTTCGGCGTGGTGAGAGACGAACAGCAGTTGAGTTTCACCTTCACCGATTAGCACATCCACAAAACGGCGAATCAGTTGGCGATTGAGCGGATCTAACCCTTGCAAAGGCTCGTCAAGGATCAACAACGTCGGGTGTTTAACCAGCGCGCGAACAATCAGTGCCAGCCGCTGCTGTCCCCAGGAAAGACTATGAAATGGCGCATCCGCGGTACGTTTATCGAAGCCAAGAATATCCAGCCACTGTTGCACCAGCTTGTGCTGCCTGTCGGAAACGGCCTGATAGATGCCGATTGAATCAAAATAACCAGAGAGAATAACGTTGCGAACTGTGGTACTCACCCGGTAATCCAGATGCAGACTGCTGCTGACGTAGCCGATGTGTTTTTTGATATCCCAGATAGTTTCACCGCTGCCACGGCGACGGCCAAACAGGGTCAGGTCGTTGCTGTAGCCCTGGGGGTGATCGCCGGTGATTAAACTGAGCAGAGTTGATTTTCCCGCACCGTTGGGGCCGACGATTTGCCAGTGTTCCCCCGGATTTACCTGCCAGCTCAAATGGTGAAGGATAGGGCGATCGTTATACGAGACCGTGCCATCGTTAAGCACAATTCGCGGCTCGTTATCTGACAACGTACGGCGCACCGAAGGCTCGTCCGGTTCAGGTAACTGAATTCCTTCCAGCCGCTCGCTATGGGCAAGCTGAGCGATTAATGCCTGTTGCAGAAGGTCGGTTTTTGCGCCGGTTTCTGTCAGCGTGCAATCGGCAAGTACGCCAGCAAACTGCACGAATTCGGGAATTTCATCAAAGCGGTTAAGTACCAGCACCAGCGTAAAGCCGGCCTGATGCAACTCCGCGAGCAGTTCTGCTAACTGACGGCGTGACGCCACGTCCAGCCCGTCAAAGGGCTCATCAAGGATCAGTAAATCCGGCGCGGACATTAACGCCTGACAGAGCAGGGTTTTGCGTGTTTCACCGGTGGAAAGGTATTTGAAACGCCTGTTGAGCAGGGAAGAAATGCCAAACTGCTGCGCCAACGCAGCGCAGCGGGCGGGATCGTTGACCTCATCCTGGATGATTTCGGCGGTGGTGCGCCCGGTGTCGTCTTCACCGGGACTAAGAAGATCGGTGTTGTTTCGCTGCCACTCGTCGCTGACTAGCTTTTGTAGCTGCTCAAAGGAGAGTCGGGTAATACGCGTGAACTGACAGTGACGCTCGCCTTTCAGAAGCGGCAGCTCACCCGCCAGTGCGCGGGCCAGCGCGGATTTCCCGCTCCCGTTAGCGCCAACAAACGCCCAGCTATCACCCGCGTTTAACGTCAACGCATCTAACTGGAGCGTTTTTGTGTCGCTAAGACGAAACGTGCCTTGCGAAATTTGCAACGATGACATTTTGTATCCCATTATTTGCAGCGATTAATAACAGGGATACGTGTTCTTCAGGCTGATGTCAATCTACTCAGCACAGCGTGGCGATAATCACTCTGTCTGCATTAAACCAGGCGGTGACGTTAGCGCCTTCTTGCAGTGTTGCGGCGTCTTGGGCCGGAACGGTGGCGCACAGCGTCTGGCCGTCTGGTAACGTCATCAGCACTTCACACTGTTCCGCACCGCGTTCAATATGGCTAATCGTGCCCTGCAACTGGTTATCGGCGGCCTGAGCGATGGCGTCGTCCTGAGTGATTCCCACCCACGGCGCTTTCAGCAGAATCAGTACTTCTTTACCTTCCTCAAGACCCAGACGCTCGCCGCTTTGCGCAGTGATCGCCACTTTCAGGCGCGTTTCGCCATCGGCCAGCAGGACGTCGACATGCTGCTGGACCTGATCGTGGTCGCGGGCGGTGATTGTGCCAAACCATTGGTTACGGGCGCTGGTTTGCAGTGAAAATCGAGAGATAGCCGCCAGCAGGCTATTGAGCGGTAGCGCATCGTCATCGCTCAAAACATCAAAGGCTTTTTGTTGGATCTGCGCCAGCAAATCATACAACTGGATTAAGCGTTGGCCGTAGCGCGTTAACACTGCGCCGCCGCCGCCTTTGCCGCCTGTGGCGCGCTCAACCAGCGTCTGCTCGCTGAGTTGGTTCATTTCGTTAATCGCATCCCAGGCGCTTTTGTAGCTAATACCTGCATCCTTCGCGCCCTGACTGATAGAGCCGGAAAGCGCAATATGCTTAAGCAGAGAAATGCGACGGGGATCGGCAAACAGTTTTTGCTGAAGTTTCAGCGTAAGAAGGATTTCGGCCTGCATCACAAGCTCCTGGCAAAAAAGGGTATTGTGACGGAAAACCGTGCCTGAGCAAAGCCGACCGCACAAAAGGGGAGTGCTTTTCTGCGTTATGTGGTTAGAATACAGCTAAGGACTACATCTGGAGTTGACCATGTTAGAGTTATTGAAAAGTCTGGTATTCGCCGTAATCATGGTACCTGTGGTAATGGCCATCATTCTGGGTCTGATTTACGGACTGGGTGAAGTGTTCAACATTTTCTCCGGTATCGGTCAAAAAGACCAGTCCAGACAGAATCATTGATTCCCCAAACGCCCGCTCAGTCGGGCGTTTATATTTTTTATGCCTTCCAACCCGTTTTCTCTGTCTACCGTTTCTCAAGATCCTGCTTTCCCTGCCGATATTTTCTTCGTGTAACCTCAAATTGGTATCAATAACCACTGGGAAAATCCTTGTTTACTCGTTATATTTGCGACTACATAACGAAACGCAAAGGAGTTACAGATGGCACGTACATGGTTACGCTTGTTTGCCGGGGCAACACTTTCTCTTACTGTTGCCGGGCATGCGCTGGCGGATGAAGGAAAAATTACTGTTTTCGCAGCGGCTTCACTGACTAACGCGATGCAGGATATTGCGACGCAATACAAAAAAGAGAAGAACGTTGACGTTGTCTCTTCTTTTGCGTCTTCTTCCACGCTGGCGCGCCAGATTGAAGCAGGCGCTCCGGCCGATCTGTTTATCTCTGCCGATCAGAAATGGATGGATTACGCAGTAGACAAAAAATCGATTGATACCGCCACGCGTGAAACGCTGTTGGGTAACAGCCTGGTGGTTGTCGCACCGAAAGACAGTGCGCAGAAAGACTTCACCATCGACAGCAAAACCAACTGGACCCGTTTGTTAAATGGTGGGCGTCTGGCTGTTGGCGATCCGGAACATGTTCCGGCGGGCATTTATGCTAAAGAAGCGCTGCAAAAACTGGGGGCATGGGATACCCTGGCCCCGAAACTGGCACCTGCCGAAGATGTGCGCGGTGCGCTGGCGCTGGTAGAGCGTAACGAAGCGCCGCTGGGGATCGTCTATGGTTCCGATGCTGTCGCCAGTAAGGGCGTAAAAGTTGTTGCGACTTTCCCGGAAGATTCACACAAAAAAGTGGAATACCCTATCGCAATTGTTGATGGGCACAAAAACGCAACGGTCAGAGCGTTCTATGATTACCTGAAAGGACCGCAGGCTGCTGAAATCTTTAAACGTTATGGATTTACGACCAAGTAATGATACTGACCGATCCTGAATGGCAGGCCGTCATACTGAGCCTGAAAGTTTCCTCCCTGGCTGTGTTGTTTAGTCTGCCGTTTGGGATCTTCTTTGCCTGGCTGCTTGTGCGATGCAAGTTCCCGGGCAAAGCGCTGCTCGACAGCGTTCTGCATTTGCCGCTGGTACTGCCGCCGGTCGTGGTGGGCTATCTGCTGTTGGTCGCCATGGGACGCCGCGGATTCATTGGCGAATGGCTGTACGACTGGTTTGGCATTACCTTTGCCTTTAGCTGGCGCGGTGCGGTACTGGCTGCGGCGGTGATGTCTTTCCCGCTTATGGTACGGGCTATTCGTCTGGCGCTGGAAGGTGTCGATGTCAAGCTGGAGCAGGCGGCCCGCACGCTGGGCGCTGGACGCTGGCGCGTATTTGTCACGATTACTTTACCGCTGATGCTACCTGGCATTATTGTCGGTACGGTGCTGGCGTTCGCGCGTTCCCTCGGGGAATTTGGCGCAACGATTACCTTTGTCTCCAACATTCCTGGCGAAACCCGCACTATCCCATCGGCGATGTATACCCTGATCCAGACCCCCGGCGGCGAAAGCGCGGCGGCAAGGTTATGTATCATTTCTATTGTGTTAGCGCTGATTTCACTGCTGATTTCTGAATGGCTGGCGCGTATTAGCCGTGAACGGACGGGGCGGTAATCATGCTGGAACTTAATTTCTCCCAAACGCTGGGGACGCATTGCCTGACGCTCAACGAAACGCTGCCAGCCAGTGGGATCACCGCTATTTTTGGCGTTTCCGGTGCGGGTAAAACCTCGCTGATTAACGCCATCAGCGGCCTGACGCAGCCGCAGTCCGGGCGCATCGTGCTTAACGGACGGGTTTTGAACGACGTCGAGAACGGTATCTGTTTAACGCCCGAAAAACGCCGGGTGGGCTATGTTTTCCAGGATGCGCGCCTGTTTCCGCATTATAAAGTGCGCGGCAACCTGCGTTACGGTATGGCGAAAAGTATGGCCGGACAGTTTGATAAGCTGGTGGCCCTGTTGGGCATTGAATCGCTGCTTGACCGTCTGCCCGGCGGGCTTTCTGGCGGTGAAAAACAGCGCGTAGCCATCGGTCGGGCGCTGCTTACCGCGCCGGAACTGTTGTTGCTTGATGAGCCGTTAGCCTCGCTGGATATCCCGCGTAAGCGCGAACTGTTGCCTTACCTGCAACGCCTGGCGCGTGAAATTAATATTCCGATGCTGTACGTCAGCCACTCGCTCGATGAAATCTTGCACCTGGCAGACAAAGTGATGGTGCTGGAAAACGGGCAGGTCAAAGCGTTCGGTTCGCTGGAAGATGTCTGGGGCAGCAGCGTGATGCACCCGTGGCTACCAAAGGAACAGCAAAGCAGCATTCTGAAAGTCAGCGTGCTGGAACATCATCCACATTACGCAATGACTGCACTGGCGCTTGGCGATCAGCATCTATGGGTCAATAAGCTGAATCAACCGCTGCAAACTGCGCTGCGTATTCGTATTCAGGCATCTGATGTTTCGCTGGTGCTTCAACCGCCGCAGCAGACCAGTATTCGTAACGTGCTGCGGGCGAAAGTCGCGCAGTGCTATGACGATAATGGTCAGGTGGAGGTTCAGCTTGAAGTGGGCGGTAAAACGCTGTGGGCGAGGATCAGCCCGTGGGCCAGGGATGAACTGGGTATCAAACCTGGCCTGTGGCTGTACGCGCAAATTAAGAGCGTATCGATTACCGCGTGATTACAGCAGGTGGGAGTAGATAAATTTCGCGATGCTGTCGGTGGTGTTGTCACCAATTACGATGTTGGCGCGCGCTTTGACCGCGTCGTCCGCATTACCCATCGCCACGCCGGTACCTGCGGCTTCCAGCATGCTGATATCGTTAAAGTTATCACCAAAGGCAATGACGTTTTCCATTGACCCGCCCTGTGCTTCAATCCACTGGGTAAGGCGTCGTCCTTTGCTGTTGCCTTTACGGGCAATGTCGACCTGATCGTGCCAGGACCATTCACACTCCAGCCCCAACTGTTGTTCAACATGCTTACCAAACTGCTGCAGTTTCGGAATATCTTCGTCGGTGAGGGCAAATTTCCAGACGGCGTTAACGTCATGTGCGGCCTGCGCCAGCGAAGGGACCTGGGTGAAGGTCGGGCGCTGTTCCGGCGGCAGGGTTTGCGCCCAGTTAGCTGTACGCACCACATGCCCGGTTGGGCGCTCATACAGCATGGCCTCATCCACATACATCAGCCCGTGGATCTGATGTTCATCCAGCATTTCGATCAGCTGTAATGCCTGGTTTACCGGAAGGGGATCGGATTCCAGTACCGTTTTTGCCTGATAATCATACAAGTAGGTGCCGTTGCAGCAAATTGCAGGTGTATCCAGCGCCAGTGCCTGATAAAAAGGATGAATAGCAACGTGATGGCGACCTGTGACAATGATAAGTTGGTATCCTGCTTCTCTGGCGCGCGCGAGCGCTTCAAGAGAGGATGGCAGTAAGGTTTTTTTCGGAGTCAACAGGGTACCGTCTAAATCCAGGGCAATCACGCGTGCGGTCATAGTTATTTCCAGATTAAGGTTGAGAATTTTATCTGCTGGAATGGTACACCGAGACGGGAGCCGGACAAAATTCTGCGCCTTAATTAAGCATTCACCGTTAAAAGCGTCTACCTTAGGCGTGTGTCAGGCAATTGCAGCCACCTGCCAAAAAGCAAAGGAGTATTCATGAAGCAAACCGTTTATACCGCCAGCCCTGAAAGTCAGCAAATCCACGTCTGGAGCCTGAATCATGATGGTTCTTTGACGCTGACGCAGGTGGTTGATGTGCCGGGTCAGGTACAGCCGATGGTCGTCAGCCCGGATAAGCGCTACCTCTATGTTGGCGTGCGCCCGGAGTTTCGCGTGTTGGCTTACCGCATTGCGCCTGATGACGGTGCGCTGACCTTCGCGGCGGAGTCTGCGCTGCCGGGTAGCCCGACGCATATTTCTACCGATCATCAGGGACGTTTCGTGTTTGTCGGCTCTTATAACGCCGGGAGCGTGAGCGTCACGCGTCTGGAAGATGGCCTGCCGGTGGAACAGGTTGACGTGGTTGAAGGTCTGGACGGCTGCCACTCGGCCAACATCTCACCGGATAACCGTATCCTGTGGGTTCCGGCGTTGAAACAGGATCGTATCTGTCTGTTTGAGGTAAGCGATGATGGACATCTGGTGGCGCAGGAACCGGCGGAAGTGACCACCGTTGAAGGTGCTGGCCCGCGTCATATGACGTTCCATCCGAATAAGCAATTTGCCTACTGTGTGAATGAGCTGAACAGCTCCGTTGACGTCTGGGCGCTGAAAGATCCGTACGGCAAGATTGAGTGTGTGCAGACGCTGGATATGATGCCGGCTGATTTCACTGATACCCGTTGGGCAGCGGATATTCACATTACACCGGATGGTCGTCATCTGTACGCCTGTGACCGCACCGCAAGCCTGATTACGATCTTTAGCGTGTCTGAAGATGGCAGCGTGCTGACCAAAGAGGGTTTCCAGCCTACTGAAACTCAGCCGCGCGGTTTTAATATCGATCACAGCGGTAAGTACCTGATTGCCGCCGGGCAAAAATCGCACCATATCGCGGTGTATGAGATTGCTGGCGAGCAGGGGCTGCTGGCAGAGAAGGGGCGTTATGCAGTGGGGCAGGGACCGATGTGGGTCGTGGTGAACGCCTACTAACGCCATCAGTCAGAGCAGGAAAAGCCTGTTTAAAGATAAAAGCGAGGTTTACATCCGTGTGAACCTCGCGGGTAACAAATTAACTCATACGGCGCAGACGCCGCCGGTCAGCTATTAATAGCGCGTCTTGTAGGCACATATCTTCTTCAGATAACTTTCACTGGTTTCCCCAGCAGGGACGACTACATATTCAGGGAGTTCCTTAGGGCCTGATGAACATTTCCAGTCATATTTGCGAAGTTTAACCCCTACTCCACCGATACCCGAACCCATGTAATTATCCCTTGCCATGGGGGCGCGGGTGCCACCATCATGTATCTCCATATGGGCGACAGATTTAATGTCCACCTCCAGATAGTCAATATTTCTGAAATCCAAAATGCGACCGTATCCGTCGCTGTCGTTACGTTCCGGTTCATTCAAGTGGAGGTCGGACGCCACTGGGTTCATGTTTCTGAAAGAGGTAAAACCTTTCTCATAAAACGATTTCAGAATAGGGGGCGGATTCGAATCACCCGAGTCATTCGTTGAGGAGTCATTCGTTGAGAGAAATTCCATCTCATAGTTTTCTGGACTCACGCTGGTATATTTTATCGCTATAATGGGGAAAGTATAAAGAGAACCCGGATTACCCCGTTGAGCTTCAAACCCCATTACCTCAATAACCATATACTCCAGATTATTACTGGGGATATAGATATAGCCGCTGGGTTTACCTCCCGCAGCACCAGGACGTTGATAACCACCACAGTACAAGGAACCCGCATCTTCGCAGAGTTCTGGATCTTGCGTATTGAACATAGCAGAAAGCTGGACATCATTATCAGGCTCAGGCATGTCTGCTTTGTCCTCTATGTTATTTCCGCAATCTTTATATCCCAAATAAAACCCCCGAAAAAATCGCGTTCTCCTACTATAATCAGTTCTATAATACTTTGGGTCGTAGCAATATATGTCATCGTTAGCTTTGGGTGAACCAAGCCAAGTGGATCCAGTAGCCGCACCGGTGTTAGAATAAACCCAGACTAACCCTTCCAGATGCTCCGATGATCCTAGTTGAAACAGTTTTCTATTACGGGCTGTGCTCTCATCATCGCCTTCAGCATTAGCCAAAGTAACGCTACACGGCGCACCGAACGAAAATGGACAATTTGGCAGATTCGGTCCAATAAAAGAAAATCGCGGACGCCCCCGCTCCTGATCGACGCCCTTGGTTTTCCAGTAAACATTCACGCCTGTGGTCTGATAGCGACCAAGCGATGGCATACCCAGACTGTTAAAATCACTCGAAACCTTAACGAGAAAATAATGTGATCCCGGCAGTTTCAGCGGTGGCTGCGGAGGCAGAAAGCCAAAATGCCCTTTGCTGTTCTCTGGCTCCTGAGTGTCGTCACTTGCCAACACTCCTGGGTTAAAAAGCAGCGCTGCCGCCAGCAACCCCGCCGATAAAGCGATCCTTTTCTTTTTTTCCATTGTGTAGCTCCTTGTTATACAGCGGAAATAATCTGATATTTACCACTGCGCAACAGCACGACCTGATAGTCGCCAAACACCATACTGCCTGGTGCCACGGTGCGCGTTTTGTTGTTAAACCGGACGGTAATCCGGGTTCCGCCCGGTCCCTGAGAAACCAGCACGACCCGAGGCTGAGCGTCGGATTTTTCTTCCGTGGACGCCCGCCCGGCGCGCGCCAGCATCGGGGTGTTGTTCAGCAAGGGCTGCGGGTCGAGCGCCACGCCCCGCCAGGCAATTTCCAGATGCAGGTGCGGGCCGGTGCTAAAACCGCTGCTGCCGGATGCGGCGATCTCTTCGCCCGCCGTCAGCTTTTCGCCCTTACGCACCCGCGCAGAGGCGAGATGAAAATAGCGACTCAGCCAGCCGTCTGCATGACGGAGAGTGATAAAGTATCCGGTGCCGCGACCGTAGCCGCTCTCCACCACTTCGCCGTCGGCAATTGCATGCACGCTGCTGCCGAATGGCACAGGAATATCCATCCCTTTATGCTGCATCATGCGCCCCAGCACAGGGTGCAGGCGTTGTCCAAATCCTGAGCTGATCTGGCGCTTCGCCACGGGCCAGATAAAGCGTACCGGCGCGTTATCATCAACCACCGCCGCAGCGCTGGACGGCATCCTCAGGTTCTCTTCTGACCACACTTGCGCCGCCTGTAATGACGGAACGAAAGCCTGCTGCCAGGCCTGCTCGCAGCTGGTCGTCGCCAGCGGCGACATTGTCAGCCATATGCTCCATATCAGACACGACACGATCGACCCCCGTCAGAGCAGCAGTAAAAACGCGACCAGCGCGATAGCCGGACCGAACGGAATATAAAAGCGATGTTTGTCATCCTCTTGCGTATAAAAGCACCGCACGCAGGCGTAAAACAGCAGCCCGGCCAGCGCCGAAAAACAGAGTAATTCCGGCAGGCGCTGCCAGCCAAGCCATGCCCCGCAGGCGGCGTAGAGCTTGACGTCGCCGTAGCCCAGACCGTCGCGTTTGCACAACGTCTCCCACAGCTTCATCACGCCCCACAGCAGCAGCCAGGCGACGGCGACGCCATAAACCGCGTCCTTCACCCGCACCATGGAGTAGCCCGATGCGGCAAGCAGTAGCCCGCCCCAGAGCACGGTGAAGACCAGCGCGTCCGGCAGAATCAGATGTTTAAAATCGATAACCGCCGCGCTGTAGAGCACCATAAACAACAGTGCATACGCCAGCGCGAGCTGAGGAGACCATTGCGGCAGGTAAAACCAGGCCAGCGCCCCCCATACCAGCCCCATCGCCAGTTCAGAAACCGGATAAATAACCGGGATCGCAATGCCGCACTGGCGGCATTTGCCCTTCAGTAACAGCCAACTGAGAACCGGAATATTATCCCAGGGCTTAATATCCGATTTACAGGCAGGGCAGTGCGACGGCGGCCACCACAAATTAACAGCCGCCCCTTCTGAATCATCCTCATCTATTACGCCAAGCATCAGCGGCAGACGATAAATAATCACGTTGGCTAAGCTGCCAAACAGCAATCCAAGTGGGATAAAAATAGCCACCATCCATGGCATTAACAGATCCATGCTTTAATTTTCCTAAAAAGAACCGCTGGCACCCATCGCCGCCAGCTTGTCGCTGAGCGAAAACAACGCGGCAAAAACCCAAATAACGCAACCGCCTAATATCAGCGTGGAGAGCGCTTTTAATAACCCGGAAAGTTTAGTGATATATTCCCGAATGTGTTCACGTGATTTATTTGATACCGCCAGCAGCACCTCATTAAACGAAGGTAGCGCGGCGTAAAGGCTGATATTGAGCAGCGTTTCCGTGTTCAGTAAACCCGAATTGAGCGCCTCCCCATAGCTGACGCCTGCCGCCATTTTCTTCTGCATCCCGGCCAGGTGCCAGCGCAGCCAGCGGCTGGAGTTCAGGTTAATAATGCTGAGTGCATCATTGAGCGGAATGCCGTTTTTTAACATCAGCGCCAGGTTGTTGAGAAAAATAGAGGCGGTCAACTGCTTATACGTTGAGAACGGCATAATTCGGTCAAGAAACTGATTACGAATATTCCCGGTCATTTTACCCATCGCCGTTTTTATCACGGTAACCAGCGCAATAAAACCAATGAGGATATATATCCACAGCCCATTACACAGCGCCATCCCCAAAATATAGAGCGCGCTGGTGACGCCAGGCCATTTTTCAACCGGTACAACGCCTTCAAAAGCCGGGAACACTTTATAAGCATAACCCGCAATTACCACCAGCGACAGGACCAGCATAATGAGCGGGAAGGTGATGGCGCCGACGATTTTCTTGCGCAGTTCATCGTTATAATTAATCACGTTTACCAGGGTGATAAAACCGTCGGCCAGGCTGCCGCTGCGCTCCGCCGCGTTAATCACGCTCAGTTCTGATTCAGGGACCAGCCCCTCGAAAACCATTGCAATGGAGGTGGTTTTCGCCATTTTCGCGGTCAGCTCTTCCAGACGTTTAGCAAATCCTTTGCCGAGCAGTTTTTCCCCTTCCGCGCGTAATTTTTGCAACGCGTCATACAACGGAAGTTCAGCGTTAATCATGTCCGCGCAAAACTGATAAAGATAAATACGCTGTTTCTTACCGAATTTTTTCAACTATTACCTCCAGCTCTTCCTGAACGATTTGCCCAAACTCCATTTGAAACCAGGTCGCGCACACGCGTCCCTGAAGTACCGCCGCCATCGTTTTTTCTTTAATTTCGAATCCTTCGCTCAGGCCGGTCTGTTTTAATCGCTTCGCGCGCCAGACGGTATAAACTTTAAGCCACCTCTGTTCAGCAATGGCCTCCAGCTCGTCATACACCGGCAGCAAATACTCCATCACCAACTGGCGTCCGCCAATACCGGTATGTTTGCAGGCCGGACAGCCTTCAGCGTTTTTTTCATAAAGCTGGAATTCGCGTCCCTTAATGGCGGTGGTCCGTAACGACGTTTTACACTGCGGGCACAGTACCGGTATTAGCTTCTGGCACTGTAAGCCCGCAATAAAGCCCGGCGTTGAAAGCTTATCGCTGGTAATACCGAGCGCGGATAAGCGTTGTAATAACGAAACGATGTTGCCTGCGTGCACGGTGGTAAAGCAGTAGTGACCACTTTCCACCGCCCCGGCCAGCGCGTTAGAAGAGATATTGTCGCGAATTTCCCCTACCATCAGTACGTCCGGGTCGCGACGCAGCGAGGATTTGATCGCCGAATGGAATCCTCCGGATTCGCCGCTTAATACCGAACTTTGCGTCGCGCCATAGATCTGATATTCGACCGGATCTTCTACGGTCAGAAAACAGCCGCGATTGTCATAGCGGTTGATCTGCATCCACTCCATCAGATTTTTCAAGGTAGTGGATTTTCCCGAACCGGTTGTTCCGGCAATAATATAAGCCCCGTAGGGGTTGCTCAGGATCCTTTTGAGGTCGCTAATTTCCTCATCGGAAACGCCAAGCTTATCCAGACTCGCGACGCTGGCTCTGTCCAGACCCGATGGAATTATTCGCAATACCGCGTGGTAGCAATCGCTGGTCTCGCCAAATATCGGATAGTGCGCATAGCGGAAGCGGTAGCTTTTCCCCGCCAGCGAATAGAGGATATTGGCGTTTTGCGCAATATTGCGGTTCCAGGTGGTGTCGCGGGTGCTTGCCTCAACGTTGTAGAGCACGAACACCAGCTCATCGCAGCGTGACGCCTTCATCTGTATAAACGGACAAAGCACGCCGTTAATGCGCAGCTCAATATTCGCCACCATATCATTACGCGTGATATGCAGGTCGCTGGCCTTCAACGCCACGGCCTTTTTCAGCATCTCTTCCAGCGCAAGCTGTGTGTTACTGCTTTCCTGTTCAAGCAGCTTACTTCCCGCCGACAGCAGTTGTTCAACGATCAGGTAATAATTTTTCTCAGTAACCTGCGCTATTCCCTTAACCTGAATATTATGGGAAACCTGCAGGCGGTGGCACACCGCCTGCATTGGTGCCAGATTATCAATCAAAGGCGTGGATACCAGTAACCAGGCTTCATCCGCATGTTCAGCAACCAGAATATCGCCGTCATACTCCTGGAATTGCCACTCCTGAGAATGAATGTTCTCCTCGTTAAACTGGATATAATCGATCACTTACCCACAACCTCGACCGTCACGTCATTTGCCTGGTTATGACGCGCAATATAGTCATAACCGCCGTAGCTAAAACGCTGATTCAGCGGCACCATCTTCACGCCGCCGTCGGCGCCGGCAATCGCCACGCGTTTTTGACCCGCGATTTCGGAAATCAGCAGCGGCCGCAGCCCAGGCGCAGATTCTGACGTTGCTCCTGGGGAAGCGCTAATATCATCCATTGTGCTGGCGGTGCTCACCGGCATAACCGCTGCGCTATCCGCCTTTTTCTCACCGCGCAGCTTACGCAGCTCGCTGCGGACTTTTTCCAGCGCAAGCTGATTCGCCAGCTCGCGGTACTGGCTCTCGAAGTTGAAATCTTTTTCTATCATCTCAACAACGTGATCCTGCATCGGCGATACGTCGCTTAACGGCGGCGTGCCTTCCGCTTGCACAACCTGCTGCGCGGGGATGATTTCTGCCGTATCTGCGGCGTAAAGAGCAGGTGAAAGCGTCAACACTATTCCCGCAATGATTAATTTCCCTTTTTGCATGCCAGTCCTCCGGTAACGAGCGTTGAGTTTTCATTGAATACGATTGATTTGATAATAAACGCGTCGGCAAAGGGTTGTTTATTCAACACCAACGACACGCCTGAGAAATCCATTTTAGTCGGTGAGGTGATCGTCCAACCGGCGAACAGCATGCCGAATGACGTTACCGCACTTTTCAGCGCGCTTTCATTTTGCCCAACGGCAGAGGAGGGCATTCCCGTTAATACCAGTTCGGTATTTCGTCCGCCTAATGAGTTCCAGGTGCTGATATAACTTAATACATCGGTACAGACCGGCAGATTGACCGTATTTTTACTCTGCCACGCGCTGAGCCATGGGTGTTTATTCATCCCGGACTCAACGCCCGTATAGTCCAGCGTGTTTTTTGAAAAACTGGGCGACCAGGTTTTGCCCCAGAGATTAATATCGGCCACGCTAAATATCCGCCCTGGATTCAGCGCATAGCTGAGTGAACAGCCCGTACTGGTACATTCAATACTTTTTGGCGCAAAGCCTACCTGCGACAGTTTTTTATTCGCCAGCAAGAGCTGCTCCAGCAGCAGGCTGGCATCAGAAATGCTGCCGCCCGTGAGCGAGTTGCGATAAAAATCTTCGATAGCTTTGATTTTTTGCTGGCGGGCAGCCTGTTCAGCCTGGACTCTGGCCAATCGTTCCTGCTCCGGTTTCCAGATAAAATAGTAATAGCCCGCCCCGCCGCCGCCAGCTAATAAAATCAGTAGCGTAACGACCCAGACGATAATATTACCTCCTCGCCCGGTAGAACCGCCCCCTATAATATTACGACGTTTCCAGAAATAGAGATTTTCAGAGACCGCCACGTTCTCATCCTTTTATAAATAATTTCAGCAGTGTCATAAACACCAGTAAAAATACGATGCCGCCTGCTAACAGAGCGCCGATCATCATCTGTCGCCGTTTTTTCTGCCGCCGCTGATGTTCAGTACAGCCTTCAATCACCGCCTCAAAGTGCTGTTCCGTTAACTGAATTAACGGTAGCTCCGCATACTGTGACGATTCTTTCAGCTGCTCTTTCAGCTTCATCCAGAAGCGTCTGGAGACCTGACGATCGCTGCCCGAAACGGGAGCACCGCGCGAGATAATCAGGAAATAGTAGCTTTCCGCCTGCTCATAGTAATAAATACCGTCACCGTACAGGGCTTTCATCCACAGGGCGAAAGGCTCATATAAGGTGGAGTGTTTAGTACAGAAACCCGTAACCATTTCCCCTTCATCCGACAAGATCGTTAACTGGCGATGGGTTCGCCGTATATGTGCCAGCCAGTCAAGATAATAAGGTTCGTGAGAGGTGGGCTCGTAGCTCCAGACCAGATCAATTAATACCCGATTTTCTGATAAGTGCTTAAGCATGATGCCCTCATCGGGTCTGCGTTGGGGCACGGTAATTATCAATACCGACTACCATAACCACCGTTTCGACATGATCGTTGTTGGTGACCGAGCCTGCCAGCACCGACCATCCCTGACCGTCAGAATCCTCTTTCGCTTCGTATTTGCTGACCAGCAGCAGGCTACCCGGCGTAATTGTGGAAATGTTAAACATTTCCGTCGTGCTTACCGACGGCAACTGAACTTCATCAAAGGTATCGATTGAGTTGAGGTAGCGCTTGGTAAAGCCGCTGGCCACTTCAATTCGCCCGTCGGTTAAGATACGCGGGGTAAGAATAAAGCTGGTGCCGGTGACCAGTTCCGTGGTTTCCACCTCCGTACTGACGTCTCCTGTATTGGAATCTTGTTCCCTGGTACGGCTGGAGACATAATATTGCGACGTGGTCATGTTGAGCGGAATAGGGATGTTATTACGGGTAATAAACGAACCGCTCTGGATCACCTTACTGCCGGTGAGTTCGTACAGGGCATCCAGTTGAGAGCTGATATTCATATGCTGATTGGTCCAGCCTGCGGTTAAGCCGCCGGAGAGCTTCATCAGCATTTCTGAGCTGTCGATACCAAAAGAGGAGGTCCCGTCGTTGAAGGTCATATTGACCCCACCGCCCAGCTCTTTCGTTTTGCGCTTATCAAGGGTAAATATTTTGTAAGTCACGACAAACTGTCGGGTATTATCCGCCTGGAATTTCTTCAGCGACTCATTCAGCGCGTGATATTCCGAAGGACGCGCGGTGATCGTCAGAATCGAGGCGTCTTTGAAAATACTGTAAACGCCGCTGGAGACAAATTTTTCCGCCATATCCTCAACGTCGTCCCAGAAGCTGGATTCAAACTTGGTTTCGGCTTTGCCTTTCAGACCGCCGCCGGAAGTGGCTTCATTACCGGACAGATCGAGACTGGTCTCAAACTTGTTGTCTTCGCCGTAAAAATCGAGCTTCAGCACATAGTTCTGGAAATAAGAGACGACCAGCACGCCGTTGTTATCCAGCAGTGGATTCACGTCATACAGCGCGGAAATATAGCGGGTAAATTCCTCAAACGTTCCGTTGAACTTAACGCTGCGGAACTCCGGTTCCCCCGCATCCGATTTTCCACCGGGAACGGAAGTATTAATACGGTAGCTAATACCGGTTTGCGCGGTTACCGCCTCAAGGATTGTCGCCAGATCGGTAGGCTCGTAAGACTGAATACTCACCTGCTTACGCAGCAGCGCCTGTTTACGGGAGTTATATTCAACCTTTTTGCCCAGATAGGGCTCGTTATATTTCATATAACCGGTCGTTTTCATCTCATCCGGAGTGGTCGGGTTGCCGGTTTCCTGCTGGACAATACTTTTATCGTACTTGGTATCAATAGACGTACAACCCTGAAGAGCCAGCGTCAACGCCAGAAGCGAAACTTTAATTTTCATAGCATTATTCCCTTGCGTAATTACTGCTCATCAATGATCAGTACGTTATTCGCCTGGTAGTCTTTAATCACCAGCCCGTAGTTTTCTGACGTAAATACTTGTCCAAGTTTAACCAGCACATCCTGTATTGATTTACCCTGCAAATGAATTGCCTTGTAAATAACAAAATCAGTTGAGCTGTTCCAGAGCAGCTTATAGCCATTTTGCTGCGCCCATTTTGAAAGCTGCTGGCTTAATAACTCCTCTTCCAGTAAATCAATTTTTATTTCCACCACTGGCGCACTGACAGGCGCGACGCTTTTCACCGTATCATCTCCGGAAAAGGGATTTCGCGGCGTGGTTGTACTTTCTTTCACTGGCGTGGTGGTTAACATCCCTGCGTCAATTTTTTGCCCGGCTGGCGCGCTGGCGGCAAAACTTCCCTGGCTGCCTAATAATGCGGACACGGCAGCCCCAATTATCCATGTTTTTTTCATCTTACTCTTCCAATGATTAATAGGTGTTTCTTTCATGGTCCGGAATCTTAAGTTCATCACCGTTTTCTTTATAAAATTTAAGATCGTTATCTTCCGCAACAAGAGAATGGAGCACATACTTATTCGGCTCCGCCTCAGTCCAGGCGTAACCTTCGGATGAAATCATTCCCCCCTGCGGGATTGTGCTGCACCACTGGTTAATTACCACCGAGAGAGACTGTGGGTTTATTTTATTCACATCTTTTTTGCCACCTGGGGTAATTGTTGCCGACGCGGCGCTGATTAACCAGAAGGGCTCGTCCAGATTATTACCTGTGCCTTTAAACCATTTCTCCGCGATCCAGTCCTCAAAGATTCCGTTTACGTCCACTTTATCCGGGACGTTGGCAGAGACAATATCTTTGTTCACCACGATGTTGGCCTGGATCGCCACAGCGGCTACCGCGCCCAAAGGTTTCGGATCGTTCTTACTCTTGTAGCTATTCGTCCGGGTTGCCCCCTGCTGGGTATAGTCGAAATAGCCACCGGTTTTGTTTGCCCCATCATCCTCATCTGCCGCGACAGATGATATGGCGACCGACAGGCGGGGATAGAGGCTACGCAGCTTGGTTTTACGGTCTTTATCGATACTGGTGACTTTAGGACACGTTTGCAACGGTAAACGAATCACGCCCGGCTCACTTAAGAGCTTGTTGTAATTTGTACTATCATTTGCGGCTGTATAAACAGGATCAGCTCCTGTCGGACCTTTACCCTGCGGGTAATCGTTTTTGAATGACTGATAAAAGGTGGTGGTGGGCGTCACCAGCTCATACTGACCATGGAAAGCATCTGCAAATTGGTTAGGTAAGCTACTGGTATCATCATCATCCTGGGTACCGTTTTTAAGCCTGTCAGCATCAGTTCCATTGTAAGCCACATACCATTTTTCCGGATGCTTGCGCGAGGTATTTTCCATCACGATATTGGCGTACAGCGTGCCGGTGGTGCCTTTGAGCGAGCTCGGCGAAGCAGGATCTACTTCGCTACCGTCTGTTTTATCCGCGCTGGTACGCAGATGCAGAATGCGATCGTCCGGATTATACGGCGTGCCGTCTGGATTAAGCCTGCCATCCGGATTGACGCCGTTGCTGTTCATTGCCGCCAGGCACAGCGTGCTCTTGTTTTGCTCTCTGCTCCAGCACATCGCCGGTTCGTTTTTATCTTTGCCCGTTGCATCGCTGCTGGTAATCAGCAGGCGGTCTTCATCAATCGCCGTAATACACGGTCCGGCCTCGCCTTTGGCATCGTTCCAGCACAGTTTGGCAGCCGGAACAGAACCATCGGCCGCAATATCTTCACTGTTTTTGTCTAAGCTTAAGCGAATGCCGTAACGTTTATTCGCATCGAGCTTGTCCAGATTATTGGGAACGTCCCCCATCTGCAGCGGTTGGTCTGCGGCCGTTGTTACCAGGTTAAAATTACCGCTATTGTTGACTTCAAACACCACCGCCTGCAGATAACCGAGATCGACGCTTTTCAGCGCTTTTTCCAGCGGCTTAATAAATCCGGCAAAATGGAGGCCTTCGTTCTCGACCTCGTTCTGGTAGACGAGATAGAAGTCGACACGTTCAATGCCCAACCCGCTGGTGCGATTGTTGTTGACGAAGTCCACGCGTTCCAGCACTAGCTCCAGCGATTCTGCTCCAGGGCGTAGTTCACACGGCAGCATGGATTCCGTCAGCTTGAAGGGCAGTTTCCCTTTCTCAATATTGCCATTTCTACATTCGCTACCCAGAAACAGATAGCGAGAACCCCGGGTGGGCGATACATCGGTTTGTGTTGACACAGCAGCAGACCAACCGGAATAAAAATTATTATCATCCCTGTCGGGTGAATCCTGTAATGTCCTGTTAGTGACGCGGTTATCATAATTCGCGATATTGACGTGAGTATTTTTTCCGTATAGTGGGTTGGCTTGTTGTGCGCTATTTGTGGTAGCCAGCTTGTCTTGTGCCACAAAGCGCATCACGCCGGAAATATCACGGGCGATCATATCAGCGACAATCAGTTGGTGACTTTGCTGGGCTTCTTTTCGTTTATAATTGGCATAAGTCATCAGGCACATGCCGATAATGGCAAGCACAACAATCATTTCAAGAAGGGTGACGCCTGCCTGACGGCCGTGAGCATTCGTGCTGTGCTTACTTATCATTTATAAAGTCCATTTAGAAGGACTGCCCTCTAATAAAGAGGGCAGAATAAGTACAACAAATTAAAAAAATATTGCCAGTATTTATTAACGGCTACCTAAAACGATAGCGTTAGTTGGACCAGTTGGATCAGTGTCACAGACACCAGTTGCGACGATATTGGCAGGCGTTAACTGATCAGCAGTCGTTGTTTTCAAAATACCACTAGCAGGGTTAGCAGCAACACTGATATCAATTGCTGCAGCACCTACACCAGACATTGCACCTGCAGCCGCTGTAGTGGTCGCCACATAATCCCATTGAGAACCAACCTGTGACACAATGTTACGGCAATCTTCCATCTCCAGTCCGTTGATTACCATAAAGAAAGCCTTATTCTTCGTGGCATCAGCGGCAAGTTTTGCAGGTCCAATTTCAAAAGCATCGTTAGAGAATCCATTGAACGCTTCACTAGGACCGATTTTACCCATCTTGACCAGACCAACGATTGCGGATAATCCAGTTGATGTCTCGATCCCAGCTTTTGTTTCTGCATTTGAATCCTGGCGAGCCGGATATTGATCGGAGTCTTTATACGCCTCTGTCATCGCAACACGGACAGAGTTCGTATTATCGGTCAGGTCTGAAATATCCTGAGATGTAAACGCACGCTGTGCCAGAATAACCACGCCTGCGGCAATAATACCGATAATGCCCAGTACAATGATAATTTCAAGCAGCGTTACGCCTTTCTGCTTTTTCAGCTCACGATACTGCGCTGATTTCCTTTTCCATGAATGAATCATGCTTTTCATATCCATAAATCCTTAGATATTAGTTGCTGTAAAAAATTAACCCTGCACACATTGTGCCAAAACATTATATGCGGCATTTTTCGTAAAGCACCAGAAGCTAAAGGTTGTGACGGGATAATTAGGAAAAAAGGTGACTGGTCAGATGAGTTTTTTTTGAATCATTTTTTTCATATATATTTTATATATAACAAATATCCTAAGTTTTTTTGAGTTATTTTTAGATAACGTTACGGTAATTTTCCTTTTCCGGAGAGTGATATATATTGATGGGGTTAATGTATTAAAATTAATATAGATTGGCTTTTATCTATTTTGGGTTAAAAATTGAGTTTAGCGGCAGAATAATATTTATCCAGTTAAGCGTTTCTGTAACTTACTTATGTTAGCGCCTGGGCTTGCCTTCATACAACTCGAATTATTTTGGCTATAAATAAATTGATTCACGCGATCGATTTCAAACCTGCGTTGGTGAAAATATGACCTGTGTGAAGAAAAGACGTTGAAAGCGGTGAAGGGGGCTGGCGGGAGTGTTCCCGCCAGCGGTTTGATGGCTGTGATTACTGCTTCGGTTCGGCAACCACTTTGCTACCGATACCGCGGTTGTTGTATTCCCACATGCGGTTGAAGTTGGTGTCGTTCAGGTTGCGCTGGATTTCACCTTTGTCATCTTGTGCACCGGTATTACCGGCAAAAGGACGCTTCGAGATAACGCTGTCAGCCCATGGTTTTGCCATGTTAAAGCCTTCGTTGATCACGCTGTCGCGGATAACGACCTGACCGTTTGTGTTTGAATCGACATCCAGCGAGCGGCCCAACTGTGCCACGCCATCACCACTCGCCGTGAAGCGGCTATTTGTGGCGAGGAAGCCGTAGTAGATGTTTGACAGCGTCGCTGGTGCAAACACATAGGCTTCCTGCTGCGTACGGGAGTTCACAACGCGGAAATCGGTGTTATCGAACACCACGGCGCCGCGACCGGAAACAATATCCACATCCCCTTCAATGTAGCTGTTGGTTACCAAAGTACGCGGTTGACGATCGTTTTCCAGACGGTTTTGTACGCCGCTGTTAGTCACGAAAAACGTATTCTGGCGACCGAGGATGTTGACCTTATTGATCTGCACTTTATCGCCATCGGTACGTAGCGCAACGGCCGGGTGATTACCCGCATCAACGCTGTCACCCAGATTGTTTTCGATGGTCAGGTTCTGCAATTGCAGACCGTTATTTTGCGACCAGACGACGGCAGAACACATCACGCCAATATTTGTGCCGCGCTTGTTCTGGCAATTATCAAACATATACCACGCCGGTTTACCCGGCATGTATTTACCGCCCGGGTTCACCGTACGACGCCAGTCTGCGGTGCTCATGTCACCATCAATAGCCTGGCCAATTTTCACATCCAGCGGTTTTTCGCCCATACCGTACAGCGTCAGACTCCCCGTTGCTGCCGGGATATATACCGTGCCCTGATACTCGCCCGGCATAATCGCGATGTACTGACGTTTGTTAGTACGTTTGATGATTGCCGCATCAACCGCAGCCTGAATGCTGGTATGGGTGACGCCCTGAGTCCCAGCCGGGCCAACCACGAAGTCAGGCTGTGCAGGCAGAGAAATAGCAGAAGGGCTCCACGGCGCGGTGTTTGGCGTCAGCGCGGAAAAATAGTGTGCAGCAACGAAGTTATTCGCTTCATTGGCCGACAAGATCGGGCGCGAAGAGGTACCTGGCGCGGTCTGATCGGAAGGAATTTGATCGGGCGGCGTAGAGCTACAGGCGGTCAGCGTCACGCCAAAAGCCATTGCCAGCGCCAGACGGGAAACTGATGATATGTTCACAGGTTGCTCCGGGCTTTGAAAGTTATCCATTGAAGCCTGCTTTTTTATACTAAGTTGAGCGAAACGGGAAGGTTAAAAGGTAAAAAGTTGTTTTTATCGCCGTAATGCCCGGTGCGGAGAGTTCTTATATCACAAATACATAACAATTACGGTCCTTCAGGTTGACAACATCCGTATAATCAAAAATAAATGTCTATACAACCTATGACAAGTGGTGAGTCGAATGCAGCAATTCTTCCCTGATGATGTTATCTGGCGCAATGTTCGTCTGGCGACCATGGATCCCGAACGTAACACCCCGTATGGGCTGGTAGAGGGTCATGCGCTGATCGTCCGCCAGGGGAAGATTCGCGATATCGTCCCGGAGTCATCGCTCTATCTCACACATGACAACACCTTTGATATGCAGGGCAGGCTAATTACACCTGGCCTGATTGACTGTCATACGCATCTGGTCTTTGGTGGAAACCGCGCAGGTGAATGGGAGCAGCGGCTAAACGGTGTCTCCTACCAGCAGATAAGCGCCCAGGGCGGGGGTATCAATGCCACGGTATCAGCAACCCGCAGCGCCAGTGATGAGCAACTCTTACATCTAGCGCATCAGCGTATGGAACAGCTGATCAAAGAAGGCGTTACGTTGCTGGAAATAAAATCCGGTTACGGCCTGGATTTGCAGACAGAAGAGAAAATATTGCGCGTGGCAGCAGCGCTGGCGGCGGAGAATATCATTGAAATAAGCCCCACGCTGTTGGCTGCCCATGCGACTCCAGCAGAATACCGGGATGATCCTGACGGCTATATTACGCTGGTGTGTGAGACCATTTTGCCGCAGCTGTGGGAACAAGGGCTGTTCGAGACCGTCGATCTGTTTTGTGAAAGCGTGGGTTTTACGTTGGCGCAGAGCGAGCGGGTGTTTCAGGCCGCGCAGGCGTTGGGCATCCCGATTAAAGGTCATGTTGAACAGCTGTCATTGCTGGGTGGCGCACAGCTGGTAAGCCGCTACCACGGGTTATCCGCCGATCATATTGAATATCTCGATGAAGCGGGCGTAGCGGCGATGAGCCAAAGCGGTACGGTCGGCGTGCTGCTGCCCGGCGCATTCTATTTCCTTAAAGAGCAACAGCGTCCGCCGGTGGCATTGCTGCGTCAGTATCAGGTACCGATGGCGGTGGCGACAGATTTTAACCCAGGTACCAGCCCGTTTATCAGCCTGCACTGGGCGATGAATATGGCCTGCGTTCAGTTTGGCTTAACGCCGGAAGAAGCATGGGCGGGCGTCACCCGTCATGCGGCCCGGGCGCTGGGACGTCATGCCACTCATGGTCAATTGAAGGCCGGGTTTGTGGCCGATTTTGTGGTGTGGGATGCAACTCTCCCGGTCGAGATCCTGTATGAACCGGGGCGTAACCCGATCTACCAACGCGTATTCAAAGGACAAATAGTATGACTCACTGGCAACCTGTTTCACCTGCGCTGTGGCAGGGACGTGATGACCGCGCCGAATCGCCGAATGCGCTGCGCCTGTTTCAGACTATCACGCTGAGCCCGACATTTAGCCCAGAAATGTATCGCGAGCAGATAGCGCTGCTTGGGTTTGCCTGCGACGAAGGCGTGAAACGTAATCAGGGCCGGACGGGAGCCGCCGGAGCGCCTGATGTGCTGCGCAAGGCGCTGGCGAATTTAGCCAGCCACGATGGGCATCATCGGCTGGTGGATCTGGGAAATATTGTGGCCCAAGCCCCCGACCTTGAGGGCGCGCAGCAGGCGCTACGCAATGCGGTGCAGCGCTGTCAGCAGGAGAATATACGTACCTTTGTTCTGGGAGGAGGACACGAAACCGCATTTGCGCACGGCGCAGGCGTGCTGGATGCGTTCCCGCAGGCGAAAGTGGGGATCGTCAACTTCGATGCGCACCTCGATTTGCGCCATGCCGATCAGGCTACTTCCGGCACACCGTTTCGCCAACTGGCGCAGCTTTGCGATGAACAGCAGCGTGAATTTCACTATGCCTGTATCGGCGTCAGTCGGGCGGCAAACACCCTGGCGTTATGGGATGAGGCGCAGCGGCTCGGTGTGACCGTGGTTGAGGATCTGTACTGTGCAACGGCGCAGGCGCAGTTAGCGCAGTTTGTCGCCAACCTGGATGTTATCTATCTGACTATCGATCTCGACGTGCTGCCGGTGTGGGAAATGCCCGGCGTGTCGGCACCCGCTGCGCTGGGCGTACCGTTGGCGACGCTGCTGAATCTGATTGAACCCCTGTGTCGTAGCGGTAAACTGCAGGCGGTGGATATGGTTGAATTTAATCCACGCTTTGACGATGATGGCAGAGCGGCGCGCGTTGCGGCGCGATTAGGTTGGCAAATCGCGCACTGGTGGCACTGATATACCTGATGGCGTTGCGCTTATCAGGTTCGGGTAATGTCTGTAAACTGTACCCACTCACATTCTCAGCTTAAGGAAGGCTTACGCATGCTCCCATCCCGTTCTGCTCCGGCACCTTTTTACGAAAAGGTCAAACAGGAGATCAGCGAAAAGATTGCCAGCGGTATCTGGCAACCTCACGATCGCATTCCCTCTGAGGCGGAGCTGGTGGCGCAGTATGGTTTCAGCCGCATGACCATCAACCGGGCGCTGCGTGAGTTAACGGATGAAGGGTTACTGGTTCGTTTGCAGGGCGTAGGGACGTTTGTCGCCGAGCCGAAGGGCCAGTCTGCGCTGTTTGAAATTCGCAGCATCGCGGATGAAATCAACGCCCGTCAGCATCAGCACCGCTGCGAGGTGATCACGCTGGAACGAACCCAGGCAAGCGCGCAGCAGGCTTTGGTGTTAAACGTCAAAGAAGGCACCTCCATTTTTCACTCTGTCATGGTGCACTACGAGAACGAACTGCCGGTGCAGATTGAAGATCGCTGCGTGAATGCCGAAATTGTGCCGGCGTATCTGGCGCAGGATTACAGCCAGACTACGCCGCACGCGTATCTGTCGCTGATAGCCCCTTTAACGGAAGGCGAGCATATTGTTGAAGCGGTCCGCGCCAGTGCCGAAGAGTGCGCGCTGCTGAATATCAAAGAACACGATCCCTGCCTGTTGATCCGCCGTAAAACCTGGTCTGCGTCATCCATTGTCTCTCATGCCCGTTTGCTCTTCCCGGGTTCCCGCTATCGCCTGCAAGGGCGGTTTATGTCCTGAAAAGCGTGATTGCTGCCGCAGTATAATAAAATTGTATCTTTTTTGTTAAAAGCACGCTTGCGACAACTTGTATAGACAAGTATATGTTGCTTATCTGTCCGATCGTTCGCGAGGAGTGCTCTACCATGTCTCATAGCAAGTACCGTCAGCAGGATATTCGTGCCCCACGCGGCACTACTTTAACGGCCAAAAGCTGGCTGACCGAAGCGCCGCTGCGCATGTTAATGAACAACCTGGATCCCGATGTGGCGGAAAATCCGCATGAGCTGGTGGTATACGGCGGGATTGGTCGCGCCGCGCGGGACTGGGAATGTTATGACGCCATCGTCAACGCGCTGACCAAACTGGAGACCGATGAGACCCTGCTGGTCCAGTCCGGTAAACCGGTTGGCGTTTTCAAAACCCATGACAATGCGCCGCGCGTGCTGATTGCCAACTCCAACCTGGTGCCACATTGGGCTACCTGGGAACACTTCAACGAGCTGGACGCCAAAGGGCTGGCGATGTATGGCCAGATGACCGCCGGGAGCTGGATCTACATCGGTAGCCAGGGCATCGTGCAGGGGACTTATGAAACCTTCGTTGAGGCCGGGCGTCAGCATTATCAGGGTAACCTGAGCGGACGCTGGGTGCTGACCGCCGGGTTGGGCGGCATGGGTGGGGCGCAACCGTTAGCCGCAACGCTGGCAGGTGCTTGCTCGCTGAATATTGAGTGCCAGCAAAGCCGGATCGATTTCCGTCTGCGTACCCGCTACGTGGATGAGCAGGCGACATCGCTTGACGACGCGCTGGCGCGTATCGAAAAGTACACCCGTGAGGGGAAAGCGGTCTCCATTGCGCTATGCGCTAACGCCGCCGACGTTGTGCCGGAACTGGTGAGGCGCGGTGTGCGCCCGGATATGGTCACTGACCAGACCAGCGCCCACGATCCGCTGCATGGTTATCTGCCGTCCGGCTGGAGCTGGGAAGCGTATCAGGAGCAAGCGGTGTCCGATCCGCAGGGCACGGTACAGGCGGCGAAACGCTCAATGGCAACGCACGTCGAGGCAATGCTGGCGTTCAGCAAAATGGGCGTGCCGACGTTTGATTACGGCAACAACATTCGCCAGATGGCCAAAGAGATGGGCGTGGAAAACGCCTTTGATTTCCCCGGTTTCGTCCCTGCTTATATTCGCCCTCTGTTCTGCCGCGGCATTGGCCCATTCCGTTGGGTGGCGCTTTCCGGCGATCCGCAGGATATTTATAAAACGGATGCCAAAGTGAAAGAGATCGTCGCTGACGATAAACATCTGCACCACTGGCTGGATATGGCGCGTGAGTGGATTAACTTCCAGGGATTACCGGCGCGTATCTGCTGGGTCGGTCTGGAATGGCGTCAAAAACTGGGGCTGGCGTTTAATGAAATGGTGCGCAGCGGCGAAGTGTCTGCGCCGATTGTTATTGGCCGTGACCATCTGGATTCCGGCTCCGTCGCCAGCCCGAACCGCGAAACCGAAGCCATGCGCGACGGTTCTGATGCAGTATCCGACTGGCCGCTGCTGAACGCGCTGCTTAACACCGCCAGCGGTGCAACCTGGGTGTCACTGCATCACGGTGGCGGGGTAGGAATGGGCTTCTCCCAGCATGCCGGGATGGTGATTGTTTGCGATGGCACTGATGAAGCCGCAGCGCGTATCGCCCGGGTATTACATAACGATCCGGCTACCGGGGTGATGCGCCACGCCGACGCCGGGTATGACATTGCGGTGGAATGCGCCGTCGAAGAAGGGCTGAATTTGCCGATGGTCGCGGCGACGCAGGAGAAACGTTGATATGAACACCATGACATTAACGCCGGGTCATCTGAGCTTTGCGCAACTGCGCGACATCTGGCAGCAGCCGGTCAAACTGAGCTTGGATGCCGGGGCGATTGATGCGATCAACGCAAGCGTCTCCTGCGTCAATAATATTGTCGCTGAAGGCCGTACGGCGTATGGCATTAATACCGGCTTTGGCCTGCTGGCTCAGACCCGTATCGCCACGGAAGATTTGCAGAATTTACAGCGTTCGCTGGTGCTTTCCCATGCGGCAGGCGTTGGTGAGGCGCTCGATGACGCGATGGTTCGCCTGATTATGGTGCTGAAAATCAACAGCCTGGCGCGGGGTTTTTCGGGTATTCGTCTCAGCGTGATTGAAGCGCTGATTGCGCTGGTGAATGCCGGGGTGTATCCACTGATCCCGGCGAAAGGGTCAGTGGGCGCATCGGGCGACCTGGCACCGCTGGCGCATATGTCTCTGACGCTGCTGGGCGAAGGTAAAGCGCGCTGGCAGGGGGAATGGCTTCCGGCGACCGAAGCGCTGAAAAAGGCCGGGCTGGAGCCGATTACGCTGGAGGCGAAAGAAGGGCTGGCGCTGCTCAATGGTACCCAGGCTTCCACAGCCTTTGCGCTGCGCGGGTTAATTGAAGCCCAGGAGCTGTTCGCGTCTGCGACGGTGTGTGGGGCGCTGACCACCGAAGCCGTATTGGGCTCTCGTCGTCCGTTTGATGCCCGTATTCATGCCGCACGAGGACAGCGTGGGCAGATTGATGCCGCAACGCTGTACCGCCACGTGTTGACCGACACCAGCGCGCTTTCCCAGTCGCATCATAACTGTGAAAAAGTGCAGGATCCGTATTCTTTGCGCTGTCAGCCGCAGGTGATGGGGGCGTGCCTGACGCAAATGCGTCAGGTAATGGAGGTCCTGCTGGTAGAAGCCAACGCGGTTTCCGACAACCCGCTGGTGTTTGCCGAAGAGGGCGATGTCATTTCCGGCGGCAACTTCCATGCTGAACCGGTGGCGATGGCGGCAGATAATCTGGCGCTGGCGATTGCGGAAATCGGGGCGTTATCAGAGCGACGGATTGCGCTGATGATGGACAAACATATGTCGCAGTTGCCGCCGTTCCTGGTGAAAAACGGCGGGGTGAACTCCGGCTTTATGATTGCTCAGGTAACCGCGGCCGCGCTGGCGAGCGAGAACAAAGCGCTGGCGCATCCGCACAGCGTTGACAGCCTGCCGACCTCCGCCAACCAGGAAGATCATGTGTCTATGGCACCGGCAGCGGGCCGCAGGTTGTGGGAGATGGCGGCGAATACGCGCGGCGTGATTGCCGTGGAGTGGCTGGCGGCGTGTCAGGGGATTGACCTGCGTGAAGGGTTAACCTCAAGCCCGCTGCTGGAGCAGGCGCGCCAGGCTCTGCGCGAGCAGGTTGCCCACTATACGCAGGATCGCTTTTTTGCTCCGGATATTGAGTGCGCAACCGAACTGTTAGCCCAGGGGGCATTGTTGAAATTGTTGCCTGAATTTCTGTAGATAAGCCTTGTTTAGTAGGCCGGATGCGGCGAAGCCGACATCCGGCACAACACAGCTTAACTGAACATCGCTGTAATCGAGGCGCTGGCGAGCGAGTGGAAGTGAACGTTAAAGCCAACCATCGCGCCGCTGGCGTCCTCATCGACATCAATACGCTCCACATCCAACGCGTGAACCGTAAAGATATAGCGATGGGTTTCCCCCTTCGGCGGCGCAGCACCGCCATAACCTGCTTTCCCAAAATCCGTACGGGTATGAATCACCCCATCCGGCAGCGCAACCAGCCCGGAGCCGAAGCCTTGCGTGAGTACGCGGGTATCTGCTGGCAGATTTACCACCACCCAGTGCCACCAGCCGGAGCCGGTTGGCGCATCAGGATCGTAGCAGGTCACGACAAAGCTTTTGGCCCCTGCTGGCACGTCATCCCACGCCAGATGCGGGGAAATATTATCCCCGTCATATCCCATGCCGTTAAAGACGTGGCGATGCGCAAGCTTTTCGCCATCGCGCAGATCGTTACTGATTAGTTTCATGCTGACTCCTCTCGTAAGCCAAAAAGTGTAGCCAGGAACCGTATGTAGCGTGGCGAAATATTCTGGACTGTTTTGCGTTCAATCAAGGGTGGCAAATCCGGTTTCGTGCAAACCAAGGTATGTGAGAATGTCGGCAATAGTGTTCTTGCTGATAATGTCACGACCAACAGAAGTTAAATCAGCCAGCGCTGCCTTATCCTCTCCGGTGAAGTAGGGTACTTTATTCGCACTGGTGACCAGTCCAGCCAGTGCGGCATCGAGTAAACTCCAGATACTCCTTCTCGGCGGTGTCAGGGAAAATCTGGCGAATAATCCAGCCCTGATAGGCGTAGAGATCGTCCGCCACGCCTGATACAGCATTAGCCCGGACGGCGTAGTCGCTGTCGCTGCTGGTGTCGACGTTCTCATCGGGTAGCGTGTTCTGCATATCGCGTAACTGGCGGTCGGTACTTTCCGCAACGGTCGGGACGGGAAATGTCATTAAATAATCCTTACTGGGTGCCGGAACGTGTGCGGGGTGCCGGTGCTGTCGGTTAAACCCACTGCATGAGCGGTTATTGTGTGGTGTTGAGTATTCAGGGAGCGGCTGCGGCACGAAAAATCAAAGGGAAGCGGAGGAAAGGACCCGGCCATATTGACCGGGTTAATTATCTTACTTAACCTGACGGGCTTTGTCTGCTTTCCATTCCTCATATGTTGCTTCGAGGAACCACAAGCAGCGAGCGCCCTTATCAGTGCTTAACAACGCAGGACGTGTCCGCTGATAAAAATCCTCAACGGTTGCTGGAGCTTCAACAGGCACTCCGCAGACAATATCAGTCCCGATCATGTGCGGCCATTTTCCCGCGTCAATGACGCTGAGCGCATCAAGAGCGCCGGTTGTATTTGCTGTTAGGGCAGCAGATAAAGCATCTTCCAGTTTAATGGCCTGCTTAACATCTGCCGCAGCCGCGAGTTCTGGCGTTTTATTCAGCCACGCTTGATCGCCCGTAGCCACGCCTTTCAGCGCATCGGGCCAGTTCACTTCGCCAACTGCTGAAGTGGCCACAATAAACGGAAGTAGTAGCAATAATGCGAGCCGTTTCATCGTACAACCTCAAGCGGGCCGTCTTCACGTCCATGAACATCGACGGAACCTTTGATATCAGCGCCGCCGTCATCTTTGAGCCATAAATAAGCTGGAATAGCCATTTTCTTAAAACTCCATTTAAGGAAAATCTCATAAAATCCTTTCACTTTAATCACTTACGTGACAAATTCACGCTATCGCTTATTAAATCACCCGTCAATTTTTGCTCAGCATCGATATAAAACGATTTACAATTTCTTTGATGCAAATAAAAAAAGGCCGGAATAATCCGGCCTTCATGTCTAAATATTGTTACTTAATCAGTCATCGAATAATCCGGGCTGTACCACTTTTCCACGTCCGGACCGGGCGCTGATTACTCGCTAAAAAATGTTGCACTGCGCACAGCCTCGTTTACGGCCTGGGTCAGACGACGCAACTGATCGGGCTGAATAATGTACGGCGGCATCAGATAGATCAGTTTGCCAAACGGTCGTACCCACACGCCCTGTTCAACAAAGAACTTCTGTAACGCCGCCATATTCACCGGATGCGTGGTTTCGATCACGCCGATGGCGCCGAGTACGCGCACGTCGGCTACCCAACTGGAGTCTGCCGCCGGGGCGAGTTCTGTCCGCAGTTGCGCTTCAATAGCCGCTACCTGTGAGCGCCACTCGCCGGTTTCGAGTAACGACAGGCTGGCGGAGGCGACGGCGCAGGCCAGCGGATTACCCATAAAGGTTGGACCGTGCATGAAGCATCCGGCTTCACCGTTGCTGATGGTTTCCGCGACCTGACGCGTGGTCAGGGTGGCGGAAAGGGTCATCGTTCCGCCGGTTAACGCTTTGCCGAGGCACAAAATGTCCGGAGTTATGTTGGCGTGTTCACAGGCAAAAAGCTTGCCTGTACGACCAAATCCGGTGGCGATTTCATCGGCAATCAGCAGGATCCCTTCACGGTCGCACATCTTACGGATGCGCTTTAACCATTCGGGATGATACATGCGCATGCCGCCAGCGCCCTGCACAATCGGCTCAAGGATCACCGCCGCAATCTCGTGGCGATGCGCGGCCATCAGGCGGGCAAAAGGCACCATATCCAGTTCGTCCCACTCGCCGTCCATGCGGCTTTGCGGGGCGGGCGCAAACAGGTTCTCCGGCAGATAACCCTTCCACAGACTGTGCATCGAGTTGTCGGGATCGCAGACCGACATCGCGCCGAAGGTATCGCCGTGATAACCGTTTCGAAATGTCAGGAAACGCTGACGGGATTCGCCTTTGGCCTGCCAGTATTGCAGCGCCATTTTCATTGCTACTTCTACGGCGACCGAACCTGAATCCGCGAGAAAAACGCACTCCAGCGCCTCTGGCGTCATCGCCACCAACTGGCGGCACAGAGCAATGGCCGGGGCATGGGTAATGCCGCCAAACATCACATGTGACATGGCATCAATCTGCGTTTTCATCGCGGCGTTCAGCTGTGGGTGATTGTAACCGTGGATCGCCGCCCACCAGGACGACATGCCGTCTATCAGCCTCTCACCGCTGGCTAAAATCAGTTCGCAACCTTCGGCACGCGCCACCGGATAAACCGGTAACGGGGAGGTCATGGAGGTGTAAGGGTGCCAGATATGGCGTTGGTCAAACGCAAGATCGTCCGTTGTCATAATCGACTTGTAAACCAAATTAAAAAGATTTAGGTTTACGAGTCTACACCAAACTCATAACGAAACGTATACCAATATGGCTCATTCTTCTCGCTGGACAATGTCGCAAGTCACCGAATTATTTGAAAAACCGCTGTTGGATCTGCTGTTTGAAGCGCAGCAGGTTCACCGTCAGCACTTCGATCCGCGGCAGGTTCAGGTCAGTACGCTGCTGTCGATTAAGACCGGTGCCTGCCCGGAAGACTGCAAATACTGCCCACAAAGCTCCCGCTATAAAACCGGTCTGGAAACGGAACGTTTGATGGAGGTTGAACAGGTACTGGACTCTGCGCGTAAAGCGAAACAGGCCGGTTCAACGCGGTTTTGCATGGGCGCGGCGTGGAAGAATCCACACGAACGCGACATGCCTTACCTGGAACAGATGGTTCAGGGCGTAAAAGAACTGGGGCTAGAAGCGTGTATGACGCTGGGTACGCTGAACGAAAATCAGGCCCAGCGGCTGGCCAATGCGGGTCTGGACTACTACAACCATAACCTCGACACCTCGCCGGAATTCTACGGCAATATCATCACAACCCGGTCGTACCAGGAGCGTCTGGATACGCTGGATAAAGTGCGTGAGGCGGGCATTAAAGTTTGCTCCGGCGGGATTGTGGGACTGGGGGAAACGGTGACCGACCGCGCGGGTCTGTTGCTGCAATTAGCAAATCTGCCAACGCCGCCAGAAAGCGTGCCGATCAACATGCTGGTGAAAGTGAAAGGCACGCCGCTTGCCGATAACGACGATGTGGATGCCTTTGATTTTATTCGTACTATCGCCGTGGCGCGGATCATGATGCCGACTTCATATGTCCGTCTTTCAGCCGGACGCGAGCAGATGAACGAACAAACTCAGGCGATGTGCTTTATGGCCGGGGCTAACTCGATTTTCTACGGCTGCAAACTGCTGACCACGCCGAATCCGAACGAAGATAAGGATTTGCTGTTGTTTCGCAAGCTGGGTCTCAATCCGCAGCAAACGGCGGTGCTGGCGGGCGATAACGAACAGCAGCAACGCCTGGAACAGGCGCTGCGTACCCCAGATACCGACGAATACTACAACGCGGCAACCGTATGACCTGGCAGCAAAAAATAGACGATGCGTTAACGGCGCGTCGTCGTGCTGATGCGTTGCGTCGGCGCTATGCGGTGACGCAGGGCGCCGGTCGCTGGCTGCAGGCCGACGGTCGCCAGTATCTGAACTTTTCCAGCAACGACTACCTTGGCTTAAGCCACCATCCGCATATTATCTGCGCGTGGCAGCAAGGCGCTGAGCGTTTTGGCGTCGGCAGCGGCGGCTCGGGTCATGTCAGCGGTTATTCCGTTGCTCATCAGGCGCTGGAAGATGAGCTGGCGCAATGGCTCGGCTATTCACGGGCGCTGCTGTTTATCTCCGGTTTTGCCGCTAATCAGGCGGTCATTGCCGCGCTGATGGGCAAAGAGGACCGGATTGTTGCTGACCGGCTCAGCCATGCCTCACTGCTGGAAGCTGCCAGCCTTAGCCCTGCCGTGCTACGTCGCTTTACCCATAACGATCCCCAACATCTGGAACGTCTGCTGACCACCCCCTGTCCGGGGCAACAACTCGTGGTCACTGAAGGTGTGTTCAGCATGGATGGCGATAGCGCACCGCTGGCGGAAATTCACGCGGTAGCAGAGCGGCAGGGCGCGTGGTTGCTGGTGGATGATGCGCACGGGATTGGCGTCAGCGGTGAGGAAGGGCGCGGTTCGTGCTCCCGACAGCAGGTGAAACCCGAGCTGTTAGTGGTGACGTTTGGCAAAGGGTTTGGCGTCAGCGGCGCGGCAATCTTGTGCTCAGACAGCGTGGCCGATTATCTGCTGCAGTTTGCCCGTCATCTGATCTACAGCACCAGTATGCCTCCGGCGCAGGCCCAGGCCTTGCGTGCCGCGCTGGAGGTGATCCGCAGCCGCGAAGGCGATGAGCGCAGAGAAAAACTGGCGATGCTGATCCAGCGTTTTCGCGCTGGGGTGAATACGCCGGACTTTACGCTGGCGCAGTCAGACAGCGCCATTCAGCCACTGATCGTGGGCGACAATCATAAAGCCTTGCAGCTGGCGGAGGCATTACGTCAACAGGGATGCTGGGTGACGGCTATTCGCCCACCGACGGTGCCGGTTGGTACGGCCAGGCTGCGGCTTACGCTGACCCAGGCGCATGAAGTCCAGGATATCGATCGCTTACTGGAGGTGCTGCATGGCTCAGGTCAATAAGCAGGCGATTGCTGCCGCGTTTGGTCGCGCGGCTACTCACTATGAGCAACACGCGGAACTTCAGCGTCAGAGCGCCGATGCGTTACTGGCGCGACTCGATGGTCGGGCATTCTCTCAGGTTTTAGATGCGGGCTGCGGACCCGGGCGTATGAGCCGTTACTGGCGGGAGCAGGGGAGCGAGGTCTGCGCGCTGGATCTGTCGGCGCAAATGCTGACTGAAGCGCAGCGTCACGATGTCGCCCACCGCTATTTGCTGGCGGATATTGAAGCCATTCCGCAGGCTGCTGCTACTTTCGACCTGGCCTGGAGCAATCTGGCCGTACAGTGGTGCAGTGACCTGCGCGGCGCGTTACGCGAGCTTTACCGGGTGGTGCGTCCTGGCGGGACGGTGGCGTTTAGTACCCTGGCGCAGGGGTCAATGCCGGAACTTCGTCAGGCGTGGCGAGCGGTTGATGAGCGGGAGCACGCCAATCGTTTTTTGCCCGTGGAGCAACTGGAAAACGCCCTGCATGGGTGGGACGTTGAATACCAGTCTCATGCCGTCACGCTGTGGTTTGACGATGCGCTGAGCGCCATGCGCTCGCTGAAGGGCATTGGCGCGACGCATTTGCATGATGGCCGCGAGCCGCGCGTCCTCACCCGCTCACAGTTGCGCCAGCTACAGCTAGCCTGGCCCTGCCAGCAGGGGAAATATCCGCTGACCTATCATCTATTTTTGGGAGTGATTCAACGTGACTAACACTTTTTTTGTCACCGGGACGGATACCGAAGTGGGGAAAACTATCGCCAGCTGCGCGTTGCTACAGGCGGCGGGGCAGAGGGGATTGCGAACCGTCGGCTATAAGCCAGTGGCGTCGGGCAGTGAAATGACGGTTGAAGGTCTGCGTAATAGCGATGCCCTGGCATTACAGCGCAACAGCGTTGTGACGGTGGATTATGCGGCTATCAACCCCTATACCTTCGCAGAACCTACCTCACCGCATATCATCAGCGCGGACGAAGGTCGCCCCATTCAGGCCTCTGTAATGTCTGCGGGTTTACGCGCGCTGGAACAACAGGCTGACTGGGTGCTGGTGGAAGGTGCCGGCGGGTGGTTTACGCCGCTTTCGCCAACGCTGAGTTTTGCTGATTGGGTGAAAACAGAGCAACTGCCGGTTATTCTGGTGGTTGGCGTTAAGCTCGGCTGTATCAACCACGCTGTGCTGACCGCCCAGGCGGTGCAGCAGGCCGGACTGATGCTTGCCGGATGGGTCGCTAATGATGTGACGCCACCTGGCAAGCGTCATGCTGAATATATGGCAACGCTCAGGCGTGTGCTTGCGGCTCCGCTGCTGGGGGAAATTCCCTGGCTGGCAGAAGAGCCGGAGCGGGCATCGACAGGACGTTATATCGATCTTAGCGTTTTGTCTGTGGCGTCACCTAATAGTTGATTAGCGGGTTGCTGAGCTGTGTGATTTGCCCCTGAGCCACGTTGCGCCCACGGTGTAACAGGCAGTAGCAGTCAGCGACCCGACGAATAAACGGCAGGCTCTGCTCCGCGAGCATTATGGCGATGCCGAGCTCCTGGCTTAATCTTACAACCAGGTTCCCCAGTTTGTGGATATATGCCTGGCCACTTCCCCGCGTGGGCTCATCGAGGATCAGCAGGCGCGGGCGTGTGACCAGCGCGCTGGCGAGCGCAAGCTGGTGCTGATCATCTTCCGATAATGCCGCCCCTTTGGCCTGACGCAGTACGAACAACTGTGGAAACAGGCGGTAAATATCACTGCTGTTCATCGTTTCGCTTTCCTCAACCGCCTGGCGCGCAATATGCAGATTTTCCTCTACCGTCAATTGCGAAAAAATCCGTCTCTCTTGTGAAACGTAGTTAATGCCCAGCGCGATGCGATTTGCCGCCGGAATGGGACTCAGGTCGCGCGGCGGTGCGCCAGCCTGATGCCAGAACATGGTGCCGCTTTCGATCGGTAAATTGCCGATAATGCAATTGGTCAGCGTAGTCTTTCCCATTCCTGGAAGCCCCAGCACACCGGTACATTTACCGGGCAGCAGGTCGAGATCCACATCCCATAGGGAGTGTTGATTACCGTAATAATGATTCACTGCGCGAAGACTCAACATAGATTCCTCCAGCATGATGCTATCCGCCCCACGTACAGGTCGTCGGAAGAAAATTGCAATTCTCTTGCCAGAAGAGGGATTGGGGTCAAAAAACAGCAGGAGAGTGTGCCGCGCAGGCGGTAACGTCTGGCTGGCCGGAGGGCTGGCGTTGTTTTGTGCACATTGCCAGTGCCTGGCGGTGTCGTAATGGTGCATGCAAGAAAATGATGAAAATGCGAGCAAGATCCCGGCCATTCCAGGCCGCTTCGTTAGCTGATAAATATCAAAAAATAGCGATAAATTTTTTTTATCCCTCCGGAAAAGGGAGTGAGGGCGTTTTTGCCAGGCTACAGTCCATACGGGCTGGAGGCAGTTATCCACTATTCCTGTGGATAACCTTGTGTATTAGAGTTAGAAAACACAATGTAAGCGAGAGAAGACGCGGCCTGCGACTAAATTGATGCGAAAGACGGCTCGGGATAATAGTCATTAAATTACAGAATGTTAGATAAAATCAATGGCTGTCGCAGAAGTGTCATGCGTTGCCACAAAACTTTCATCGGGCGGCTTGACAAATGTTAAAAAAGTCATTGCTTTGGGGATAACACGTTTTTGCTGGTGTTTTATCTTGTCTGAGGCCAAATTTTAGCCTGCGGTCACGGTCATTCTGATGGCGTATCAGAAATATTCTGGTGCGTTACTGTTTTTTCATCCAGTATATTTTACTGGCAAAATATACGACTGCGAGTAAAATTACACACCTGCCCGCCCATTGCTTCAGGTAGCTGCTCATGAGTAAACCGTTCAAACTAAATTCCGCTTTTAAACCCTCTGGCGATCAGCCTGAGGCTATTCGCCGTCTGGAAGAAGGGCTGGAGGATGGTCTGGCGCATCAGACGCTGCTGGGGGTGACGGGCTCGGGGAAGACATTCACCATCGCTAACGTAATTGCGGACTTGCAGCGGCCTACCATGGTGCTGGCTCCCAATAAGACGCTGGCCGCGCAGTTGTACGGTGAGATGAAAGAGTTCTTCCCGGATAACGCGGTGGAGTATTTCGTCTCCTACTACGACTATTATCAACCGGAAGCCTACGTACCAAGTTCTGACACCTTCATCGAGAAGGATGCCTCGGTTAACGAACATATTGAGCAAATGCGTCTGTCGGCGACCAAAGCGCTGCTGGAACGTCGGGATGTCGTTGTCGTCGCGTCAGTTTCCGCTATCTATGGTTTGGGCGATCCGGATCTGTATCTGAAAATGATGCTGCACCTGACGGTGGGGATGATTATCGACCAGCGTGCGATTCTGCGCCGCCTGGCGGAACTGCAATATACCCGCAACGATCAGGCATTTCAGCGCGGAACCTTCCGCGTGCGTGGTGAAGTGATCGACATTTTCCCGGCTGAATCCGACGATATCGCGCTGCGCGTGGAACTGTTTGATGAAGAGGTCGAACGTTTATCGCTGTTTGACCCGCTTACCGGGCAGGTTGAATCCACGATTTCGCGCTACACCATCTATCCTAAAACGCACTACGTGACGCCGCGCGAACGTATCGTGCAGGCGATGGAAGAAATCAAAGTTGAGCTGGCAGAGCGGCGTAAGGTCCTGCTGGCAAATAACAAACTGCTGGAAGAACAGCGGCTAAGTCAGCGTACGCAGTTCGATCTGGAAATGATGAATGAGCTGGGTTACTGCTCGGGGATTGAAAACTACTCCCGCTATCTGTCCGGGCGTGGCCCCGGCGAGCCGCCGCCGACGCTGTTTGATTACCTGCCTGCCGACGGCCTGCTGGTGGTGGATGAATCCCACGTCACTATCCCGCAAATTGGCGGAATGTATCGTGGTGACCGGGCGCGTAAAGAGACTCTGGTCGAATACGGATTCCGTCTGCCGTCGGCGCTGGATAACCGTCCGCTTAAATTTGAAGAGTTTGAAGCGCTGGCCCCGCAGACCATCTACGTCTCAGCGACGCCGGGCAACTATGAACTGGAGAAATCCGGTGATGACGTCGTCGATCAGGTAGTACGACCGACCGGCCTGCTGGATCCTATCATTGAGGTACGCCCGGTGGCGACGCAGGTTGACGATCTGCTGTCTGAGATCCGCATCCGTGCGGCGATTAACGAACGTGTGCTGGTCACTACGCTCACGAAACGGATGGCAGAGGATCTCACCGAATACCTCGAAGAGCACGGTGAGCGGGTGCGCTATCTGCACTCAGACATCGATACCGTGGAACGTATGGAAATCATTCGTGACCTGCGTCTGGGCGAGTTTGACGTGCTGGTGGGTATCAACCTGTTACGTGAGGGTCTGGATATGCCTGAGGTCTCACTGGTGGCGATTCTGGACGCAGACAAAGAAGGGTTCCTGCGTTCTGAACGTTCGCTTATTCAGACCATCGGTCGTGCGGCGCGTAATATCAACGGGAAGGCTATTCTCTACGGCGACAAAATTACCGCCTCAATGGCTAAGGCGATAGGTGAAACTGAACGCCGTCGTGAGAAACAGCAGCTCTACAACGAAGAACACGGTATTACGCCGCAGGGGCTGAACAAGAAAGTGGTCGATATTCTGGCGCTGGGTCAGAATATTGCGAAGACTAAGGCGAAAGGCAAAGGGAAGTCACGCGCAGGCGCGAAGTCTGAAATTGTCGAACTGGATATGACGCCAAAAGCGCTGCAGCAGAAGATTCATGAGCTGGAAGGGCAGATGATGCAGCATGCGCAGAATCTTGAATTTGAAGAGGCTGCGACGATCCGCGACCAGTTGCATCAGCTGCGCGAGTTGTTTATCGCGGCATCGTAAGATTGTTTCCACTTTCCAATTCGCCATCGCGTAAATGCCATGGCGATTGGAAAAATACAGAATGTATTATCATTTATAATTATATTATTCGTTTTTCTATTGCCATTTATTTTTCTTAAAATTAATGCACTCACTCTAATTGATTCTTTGCTGAATTGATTTTTGTTTTTCAGCTTTGTGAACCTCATCGTTTTATTCTTTACATTTCTGACGATTCTTTCAGCATTTTGGCAGCAAGCAAAAGGCTGTCATTGTTCCTTTTTTTATAATTGTCCTGTTATAGAAATTTCCCTGACGAAAATATAAAGGAAAATTATGAAAGAGATAATATGCAATTACGCTGAGAATGATTATGCCGTTCAGGACGCCATGATATGTTCTGGCGTTGGTGAACAACACCAGAAAAATTTTGGTGCAGTCAGCCCTCCGCTAGTAAAAACCAGTCTGTTTGTGCAGCAGAGCTATCAGCAATACTGTGATGATATGCAGCACGAAGCTGAACGTTACATCTATTCCCGGGGGCTTAACCCAACAACGGAACTGTTAGAGCATAAACTGGCAGCGTTGGAGCGTGGCGCGGCCTGCAAAGTTTTTGGCTCGGGCATGGGCGCGATAAGTGCAACATTGTTTGGCCTGCTGAAAAGTGGCGACCATATTATTCTGGTGAATAATGTTTATGGTCCAACAGTTGTGCTGGTGAAGCAAATGCAACAACGCTTTGGTATTGACTATGACATTGTTCTCAGTGGCGATGTCGAGGATATTCGGCAGAAAATAAAGCCGAATACTCGCATGATATACACGGAATCCCCAGGAACAATGACCATGCGAGTTGTGGATCTGCAGATGATAGCAGAGTTGGCGAAAGAGAATAATATTATTACTGCCATTGATAATACATGGGCTACGCCACTCTTCCAAAAGCCATTGACTCTTGGTTTCGATTTAGTGCTCCACTCTTGTACTAAATATATCGGCGGTCACAGTGATTTAACGGCGGGTGCTGTGGTAGGCGCAAAAGTCTATCTTGATATTATTCGTGATTTTTCACATCAGCTTCTTGGCGCAGTGCTGGCCCCGGATAGTGCATGGCTAGTGATTCGCGGTTTACGAACGTTACCGCTGCGCATGAGACAACATCAGAATAATACCTATGCAATTCTTACTTTTCTCAATAGCAGAGCAGAGGTTGAGAATATCTGTCACCCCCTTATGGCAGATGCAAAACAACGTGAAATTGTTTCACAACAAATGTTTGGTACTTCTGGTCTCATTAGTTTTGAACTTAAAGATGGCAGTTTTGAAAAAGTTAAAGCCATCATTGATAGTTGTAGAATTTTCAAACCGGGGTGCAGTTGGGGGGGATATGAAAGCCTGATTATTTCTCCAAATCGCGGTTATAACCAGGATGTAATATGCAAAGATGGGATGGCGCCTGGTTTAATTAGGATTTCAATTGGACAGGAATCTCCAGAGATGTTAATCGCGGACTTAGAGAATGCGTTTGATTCTATAAAAACATATTAATAGCGGGAAAATAACATGGTAAGCACAAATAAGCAACCGAGCTTTTATGCAGCATTGATGTTATTAGTGGCTATTTTTCTGGTTTTCTTTATAGGTATTGGGATTTTAAATTATCCAGTTGAATTTATCTTAATTGTTATTACGATTATTACAGGTTTTTTTGCCAGATACTATGGCGCGGGCTGGAAGGAAATTCTCCAGACTTTTATAGAAAAAATAAAAGATGCCGTCCCTGCGATGTTAATTCTACTGTCGATCGGTATGTTGATTGGATGCTGGATGGTTAGTGGTACCATTCCGTTAATGGTCTATTATGGCCTGGAAATTATCAACCCAGCTTACTTATATCTTACAGCTTTTTTAGTGACGGTTTGCATCTCGACATTTACAGGCACTTCATGGGGTTCCGCAGGAACAATTGGTGTGGCGTTGGTTGCCGTTGCTGCGGCGATGAATGTGTCATTGCCGATTACTGCTGGAGCCGTTATCTCCGGTGCCTATTTTGGTGATAAATTATCTCCTTTATCAGATACCACAAACATGGCCGCGTTAGCTGCGGGGGCTGAGCTTTATCAAAGTATTAGAAATATGTTGTATACATCGGTTCCTGCTTTTTTGTTTGCCTGCCTGGGGTTTTATATCGCGGGGTTAGATTTAAATGTGGTAAATTCAATCCAACTAGATACTATCCCGGTCATGAAAAAAGCGCTAAACTCATTATTCTGGCTTAACCCTTTATTAATATTACCGACATTGCTGGTCTTTATTGGTGCGATAAAAAAATGGGATACCATTATTGTTTTGATCGCATCTTCTTTTTTTGCTCTGGCAATATGCGCAATTTTTCAGCCGTTTACCATGATGGACCTTGTTCAAGCATCGATTAATGGCTTTAATACCAATATGATCAGCAATTTTTCAGATGTCGCGATGAATGAATCTACGACTAAAAATATTAATATATTGCTTAATCGTGGCGGTATGTATTCAATGGTTAGCCCAATTGTGGTTATGCTTTGTGCATTTATGTTCGCTTCGGCACTTGATGTTTCTGGTGGCCTTAATGTACTGCTTGGGCGACTGGTTCAGAAATTAAAAACGGTGACCAGTACTCTGTTGGCGACAATGTTCACAAGTTCTTTATTAGTTGCCTGCACTGGCAATGCAGTCATCAGTTTCTTTCTGGTGAAGAATATTTATGATCCTTGTTTTAAAAACAAAAAATTGCATATGGTTAATATGTCCCGATCAATGGAGTCTGGAGCCACGCTACTTGAAGGGCTTTTCCCTTGGACAATATCTGGTATGTTCATGGCGAAGACGCTGGGGGTAGCGACGCTGGATTATGCACCCTGGGTTTTGTTCAATTTAAGTTGCCTGGTTATGGCCGTATTCTTTGCCATTCTTGCCCGGTGGTCTAATTTTGGCACAAGATACGAAGAGCCAATATCCGCCGAGCAGGTACCTGTGCTGAGAGGTTAATGCAGTAAGCTACAAGTACAATCCTCATTACGATGAGGATTGTATGCTAATCACGCACTTGAGATTACCCCAGCGCCTGTACCGCTTTCTCCAGCGCGTAATGCAATAGCTGGCGGTCATGGCGGTAGGGAATGTCGCTGGCTTCCAGCACTTCCTGAATAACAACGCGGTCGGTAACGGTGGATACATCCACTTTCGGGCCCACAACCACCGCATCAATCACTTTCCTGCCAACGTACTGTTCAATGATTGCCAGCTTATCGTTAAGCGTCAGGCTGGCTGCTGGCAGGCTTAATTCACGACCCAGATTGCCGATGTAGACCATCGGGGCAGGTGTGCGACGTAATGCCTGCGCCAATTCGTCGAGCAGCAGGAGCGGCATCAGGCTGGTGTAAAAACTGCCGGGTCCGATCAAAATCAAATCCGCTTCGGCGATAGCTTCAACTGCCTCCCGCGTGGTGGGGACTTTTGGCGACAGCATCAGTTCCTGAGGCGGGATGGTGAGCTGATCGATATTCACTTCGCCATAGACTTCATGTCCCTGATCGTCGATAGCCATCAGATCCACCGGCAGCTCCGACATCGGAATTAAATGCGCGTCAACTTTCAGCAGACTACGAATTAAATTGATGGCTTCCAGAGGCCGCACGCTGAGGTGATCGAGCGCCTTTAACATCAGATTTCCGAGGTTATGCCCGGAAAGCTCACCATTACCGCCAAAACGATACTCAAACATGGCGGATGCAACGCTGGGTTGAGTAATTAACTGGTTCAGACAGTTACGCATGTCTCCCCAGGCAATGCCTCCTTCAGAGCGACGAATACGACCTGTCGACCCGCCATTATCGGTCGTGGTGACGATCCCCGTCAGGCGTGAGCCTAAAGGGGAAAGAGAGGAGAGAACGCGTCCCAGTCCATGCCCTCCGCCGAGAGCGACAACGCGGTCCAGATCTGCCAGCGTGCGAGTGCGCATATATTTTCCTGATATCAATTGATCGGCGCTACAGTAACGTAAATAGTGTGTTTTCAGCAATTATCCAGGCGGAATCTGGCGTAATTTTTTTCTGCGATCTACTCCTTTCTGACGAGATGCACCTGCCGGCAAGATGATGTATATCAATGCAAAACTGTGGTTTTTGCTTATTCTGTAGCGAAATTGCACGATCATGTCGCTATGTATGTGTTTATACAGCGAAAGTGTACATGGCAAAAGCGTCATTTACACGCTAGTATCGGCATAACCACAATGTACTCTGAATAATTTGAGTTGCAGGAAGGCAGTGAGGGAGAGAATCCCCCGTAAGCGGACATAAGTACGTGACTGGGGTGAACGAATAAAGCCCACGCTTCTGCAATTTGAAGTATGACGAGAATAAACACTCTAGCCTCTGCACCTGGGTCAAATGATACGGTGCTTTGGCCGTGACAATACTTGAATAAGTTTGTCACCAGGGCGTAGGAAGAAATGACTACGTCTCCCGTATTTGGAAAGGTGTACATGGGCTCTCAACTTACCGATGCTTTCGCACGTAAGTTTTACTACTTACGTTTGTCGATTACCGATGTGTGTAACTTTCGTTGCACCTACTGCCTGCCGGATGGCTATAAGCCCGGCGGTGTCACCAATAACGGCTTTTTGACCGTTGATGAAATTCGCCGCGTCACGCGCGCGTTCGCCAGTCTGGGAACGGAAAAAGTGCGTCTGACAGGGGGCGAACCTTCATTGCGTCGCGACTTTACCGACATTATCGCCGCCGTGCGCGAAAACCACGCCATCCGTCAGATTGCGGTGACCACTAATGGTTATCGTCTGGCGCGTGATGCCGCTGCCTGGCGCGATGCCGGACTGACCGCACTGAACGTCAGCGTCGACAGCCTCGATGCCCGTCAGTTTCACGCCATTACCGGGCAGGACAAATTTCAGCAGGTGATGGCAGGCATTGACGCCGCCTTTGATGCGGGTTTTGAAAAAGTGAAAGTCAATACCGTGCTGATGCGCGACGTAAACCATCATCAACTGGACACCTTCCTGGCGTGGGTTCAGCCCCGTCCTATCCAACTACGCTTTATTGAACTGATGGAAACGGGCGAGGGCAGCTCTCTCTTCCGTAAACACCATATCTCAGGCCAGGTCCTGCGCGATGAGCTGCTGCGTCGCGGCTGGATCCACCAGATCCGACAGCGCAGCGACGGCCCGGCTCAGGTTTTCTGTCATCCTGACTATGCTGGTGAAATTGGTCTGATCATGCCTTATGAGAAAGACTTCTGCGCCACCTGCAACCGTCTGCGCGTTTCCTCTGTCGGCAAACTGCATCTGTGTTTATTTGGTGAAGGCGGCGTAAGCCTGCGTGATTTGCTGGAAGATGACGCTCAGCAGTCGGCGCTGGAAGAACGCATTTCAGCCGCGCTGCTGGAGAAAAAGCAGACTCATTTCCTGCATCAGAACAATACCGGTATTACGCAAAACTTATCTTACATTGGCGGCTGATCGCTAAAAGGAGTTTTTCATGAGTCAGGTAAGCGCTGAATTTATCCCGACACGCATTGCTATTCTTACTGTTTCCAACCGTCGCGGCGAAGAAGATGACACCTCCGGCCATTATCTGCGTGACTCGGCGCAAGAGGCGGGGCATCAGATTGTCGACAAGGCGATTGTCAAAGAGAACCGCTACGCCATTCGCGCCCAGGTTTCTGCATGGATTGCCAGTGAGGATGTGCAGGTTGTGCTCATTACAGGCGGCACGGGCTTAACCGAAGGGGACCAGGCGCCAGAAGCGCTGCAACCGCTATTCGACAGAGAAGTCGAAGGGTTTGGTGAAGTATTCCGTATGCTGTCGTTTGAAGAGATTGGCACCGCGACGCTGCAATCCCGGGCGATTGCCGGAGTGGCCAACAAAACGCTGATTTTCGCCATGCCGGGGTCGACTAAAGCGTGTCGTACCGCATGGGAAAATATCATTGCGCCGCAGCTCGATGCCCGTACGCGTCCGTGTAATTTCCACCCACATTTGAAGAAATAAGTATGTCGCAACTGACTCATATTAACGCCGCTGGCGAAGCGCATATGGTGGATGTCTCCGCCAAAGCGGAAACCGTACGCGAGGCGCGTGCAGAAGCATTCGTTACCATGCGTAGCGAAACGCTGGCGATGATTATCGACGGCAGCCACCATAAGGGCGACGTTTTCGCCACGGCGCGTATTGCCGGTATTCAGGCCGCCAAACGGACCTGGGATCTTATCCCGCTGTGCCATCCGCTGATGTTGAGCAAGGTTGAAGTTAATCTGCATGCCGAGCCGGAACACAACCGCGTACGCATTGAAACGCTGTGTCGCCTGACCGGGAAAACCGGCGTCGAAATGGAAGCGTTAACGGCGGCCTCCGTGGCAGCGTTGACCATCTACGATATGTGCAAAGCGGTGCAAAAGGATATGGTGATTGGTCCGGTGCGTCTGCTGGCTAAAAGCGGCGGCAAATCGGGAGATTTTAAGGTGGATGCGCATGATTAAGGTTCTTTTCTTTGCTCAGGTACGGGAATTGGTGAACACGGATGCGATAGAAGTCGCCGCTGAGTTTGCAACGGTAGAAGCGCTGCGCCGGAGTCTTGCGGCAAAAAGCGATCGCTGGGCGTTGGCGCTGGAAGACGGCAAGCTGCTGGCCGCGGTAAACCAGACGCTGGTCAGTTTTGACCATCCCCTTAATGCGGGTGACGAAGTGGCTTTCTTCCCACCGGTAACCGGAGGCTAAGATGGCTGAAACGCGAATTGTTGTTGGTCATGCGCCGTTCAGCGTCGGGGAAGAGTATCCCTGGCTGGCCGAACGCGATGAAGATGGCGCGGTGGTCACTTTCACCGGTAAAGTCCGCAATCACAATCTCGGCGATAGCGTGCAGGCGTTAACGCTGGAACACTATCCGGGAATGACCGAAAAAGCGCTGGCGGAGATTGTCGACGAAGCACGTGCGCGCTGGCCGCTGGGACGAGTAACGGTCATTCATCGCATTGGCGAACTGTGGCCGGGTGACGAAATCGTTTTTGTTGGCGTGACCAGTGCGCATCGCAGCAGCGCGTTTGATGCCGGGCAGTTCATTATGGATTATCTGAAAACCCGCGCACCGTTCTGGAAGCGCGAGGCCACGCCAGAAGGTGAGCGCTGGGTTGATGCCCGCGACAGCGATAAGCTAGCAGCAAAACGCTGGTAGAGTACAATTGGTGTAGGCTCATACTGATTCAGGAGATTGTCATGGACCGATTCCCACGATCCGATTCTATTGTACAGGCCCGTTCCGGCCTGCAAACGTATATGGCGCAGGTGTACGGCTGGATGACCTGCGGACTGTTGCTGACGGCGTTTATCGCTTGGTATGCGGCAAATACGCCCGCGGTGATGATGTTTGTCTTCTCCAGCAAAATCACTTTCTTTGGACTGATCATCGCCCAGCTAGCGCTGGTGTTCGTCCTGTCCGGCGTGGTGCAAAGGCTCAGCGCGGGAATGGCGACCACGCTGTTTATGCTCTATTCGGCATTAACCGGGCTGACGCTATCAAGCATTTTTATCGTCTATACCTACTCGTCTATCGCCAGCACCTTCGTGGTCACCGGCGGGATGTTCGGGATCATGAGTTTGTACGGCTACACCACCAAACGCGATCTCAGCGGTTTCGGCAATATGCTGTTTATGGCGCTGATCGGTATTGTGCTGGCCTCGCTGGTTAACTTCTGGCTGAAGAGCGAAGCGCTGATGTGGGCGGTGACCTATATTGGGGTGATTGTGTTTGTCGGCCTGACCGCTTATGACACGCAGAAGCTGAAAAACATCGGTGAGCAGATCGACCTGCGTGACAGCTCCAATCTGCGTAAATACGCGATTCTTGGGGCCTTAACGCTGTATCTGGACTTCATCAACCTGTTCCTGATGCTGCTGCGTATCTTCGGCAATCGTCGTTAATTCTCTGTTGCCGGATGGCGTAAGCCGCCATCCGGTGAATCATTTCGCCATCGCCTTCTCGTTTTTTACCCGCAACTTTTTCGCCCGACTCTCCAGCAGCAAATAGCACATCAGCGCCAGCAGCAGCGGAATAAAATAGTACAGCACGCGATACGCGAGCAGGGCGGCAATGATTGTCCCCTGAGAGGTATTCTCTCCTGCCAGCAGCGCCATAAAGACCGCCTCCAGCACACCAATCCCCGCCGGAATATGCACGATAACACCGGCGATACTGCTCACCAGCAGCACGCCCAGCACGAAGAAATAGTTGATATTCTGACCCAGCAACAGCCAGATAATCGCCCCCATTACCATCCAGTTAGTACCGGATATCGCCATTTGCGCGAGGGCAAATTTCCAGGAGGGCAGTACCAGTTTTTGGCCCTTGATGGTGATGTGGCGATGTTTAGCGAAAGCGCAAAACCACAGATAAACAACAATCATCAGCAGCAGCGCAATGCCTAAGAGGCGTAGCGTACCTTCATCGATATACCAGTGCGCGGGCAGTTCAACAACGCCGAAGGTGAAAATAAAACCGCCCAGCAGAATATAGCCCAGCCAGTTGGTGGTAATGCTCAGTGAAAAAATTCGCGTAATTGTGCTCCCCGGTAACCCGAGACGCGAGTAGAGACGATAACGCATCCCAATACCGCCCACCCATGTGCTTAACGTCAGGTTGAAGGCGTAACAGATAAACGACACCAGCATGACCTGGCGTTTTGCCAGCTTGTGCCCGCAGTAGTAGCGCCCGAGCAGGTCATAGCAGCCGTAAAGTAAATAACTGACGATCACCAGCCCTACGGCGCTGAGCAGGGCGATCCGATTGTAATCGCGAATTACCGTCCATACTTCCTGCCAGTTGACCTTACTGGCATAAACGACCAGCAATACGATGACTGCAATAAAAAATAGCCATGTGAGGATCTTTTTCGCTAAGCGCCAGCGTCGGTGGTTTTTTGGCATCAGGTTTCCCCTCCTGCATCCTCAGTTGGAATACGATCCTGGGTTTCCAGAGTTGGCTGTGCGGGTGGTTCTACCTCGGCCAGATGCGGGGTATGCGCCGGTAGCCAGCCGACCAGCGCCGGGAAGTGGCGTAAAAAGTGGAAGGCCAGCACGCTTTTGGTCAGGTTCCACCAGGTGCGTTTTGGCAGCATTGATTCATCAACTCGCTTGCAGTCCTGCGCAATAATGGGGTTCAGGTTGTCACGCAGGGTCTGGTTAAACGTGCGGTCATGAATAATAAGATTCGCCTCCAGATTGAGCGACAGACTGAGCGGGTCGAGATTGCTGGAACCTACCGTCGCCCAATGATCGTCCATCAGCGCGACTTTACCATGCAGGGGCTTACGCCGGTATTCATAGACATGGACGCCGCCTTTAACCAGATAGTTATACAGCAGGCGGGCACCCACTTTCACAATCGGCATATCCGGTTCACCCTGGACGATGAGTTTTACCCGAACGCCGCGTCGCGCAGCTTTTCGTAGGGCATGCAGCAGGCGATAACCCGGAAAGAAATAGGCATTGGCAATGATCACTTCCCGCCGGGCCTGGGTCAGCATTTTCAAATAGTGGCGTTCAATATCATCGCGATGCTCTTCGTTATCGCGCCAGACAAACAGCGCCTGCGCTTCGCCAGGCCGATGATTCTCAATTGCCCGGTGATGACGTCGCCACCAACGTCGTACGGCGCTCTGTCCCGGTAAGTTCTCCAGCACGAATTTCAGGATGTCGGCCACGACTGGACCTTCCACGCGAACGGCGTAATCCTGCTTGGCCTCGGGACCGTAATCAGACATGTGTTCAGCGGAATAATTGATGCCGCCGACAAAGGCAACACGGTCATCAATGACCACAATTTTGCGATGCATACGGCGAAAGAGATTGGTACGCATACCGAACAGACGCGGGCGCGGATCGTAGTAGCGGAAAACAACGCCAGCTACGGTCAACTCTTCGACAAAACTGTCGCTAAGATCCGGCGAGCCGTAACCGTCCAGCAGCACCTCTGCTTTGATTCCGCGCTGGGCGGCTCCGAGCAAGGCGGCATGCAGCTGTTTTCCGACCGCATCTTCAAACCAGATAAAGGTCTCAAGGATAATTTTTTGCTGTGCCTGTTCAATGGCGTCAAAGACGGCGGGATAGTATTGATCGCCGTTTTCCAGCAGTTGAATTTGATTGCCTTCACGCCAGCCATTTTTCATAAATGAATCTCCGCACTCAGGGGGGCATGATCGGACAAATGTCGCCAGTGACGCAGCGCCAGCGTCGTTGGGGTACTGGCATTCGCGTTTTTCACGTAGATCCTGTCCAGACGCAGCAGGGGAAACTGCACCGGAAACGTCCGCGCCGGGCGACCGTGGGCGCGGGTAAAAATCTCGTCAAGGCCGGCCCTGGCTTTCAGCGGGTGATTGGCCGTTTGCCGCCAGTCGTTAAAATCTCCGGCGATCACCACAGGCTCCGCGTCGGGCAGGGCATTGACCCAGTCAGCCAGCATAGCGAGCTGGGCCTGACGGTGTGCTTCACGCAAACCGAGATGCACGCACATGACATGAATTGGGTGCGAGAGCATTGGCGGCACGATGCGGCAGTAGAGGACCCCGCGCTTTTCACTCGCGCCGACGGACACATCGCGATTTTCATAATGTTCAATAGGATAACGCGACAACACCGCGTTACCGTGATGCCCTTGCGGGTACACGGCGTTACGCCCGTAGGCGAAGTCGCTCCACATGGTGTCCGCCAGAAATTCGTAGTGGGTGGTATCCGGCCAGTTCTCAATCTGCAGCGAGTGAGCATCGTGCGCGCCCATAACTTCCTGTAGGCACACAATGTCTGCACCGACCGTTCTGACAGCCTCCCGTAGCTCAGGCAAAATAAAACGCCGGTTGAAGGCGGTGAACCCTTTGTGAGTATTAATGGTGAGCACATTGAATGAAAATTGAACTCCCGATCCGCTCATGAGCCTCCCGTTGGCGTCACTTCCTAAATAAAATAGTGTAGTCGTCGTCACAAAAAGATGCGGTGTTGCGGAATTTTCCGTAAAGTCCGGTACTCTGAATAATTAGTTGAAAATCCTTCAGGAGAAAAGCCATGAGGTGGCAACAACGTGTTCGTGTCGCAACGGGTCTAAGTTGCTGGCAGATTGTGTTGCATTTACTGGTAGTGGCGTTGCTGGTAATGGGCTGGATGAGCGGTACGCTGGTGCGCGTCGGCCTGGGATTATGCGTCGTTTACGGCGTAACGGTTTTATTAATGCTGGCCTTGCAACGTCACCATGAGCAGCGCTGGCGCGACGTAGCTGATGTGCTGGAAGAACTGACTACCACGTGGTATTTCGGTGCCGCGATGATCGTACTGTGGTTGCTGTCGCGCGTGCTGCAAAACAACGTCTTGCTGGCCCTGGCGGGGCTGGTGATCCTTGCCGGACCCGCCGTGGTCTCGCTGTTGGCGAAAGACAAAAAGCTACATCACCTTGCGTCTAAACATCGCATACGCCGCTGAGCCGGTCGTGGCCGCTATTACCAACAGCGGCCACAAACTTCCCCACACAATCTGCAGACTCGCATCCTTCAGGTAAATCTGTTTCGTGATGTCCGTAAAATGGCGGATTGGGTTTATCCACGTCAGATTCTGTAGCCAGACCGGCATATTTTCGACCGGCGAGACGTAGCCTGAAAGTAAAATCGCCGGCATCATAAACACAAACACGCCGATAAACGCCTGCTGCTGGGTGGCGCACAGTGATGAAATCAGCAGACCAAAGCCGACCAGCGACAGCCCGTAAATCACCATCGTGAAATAGAACAGCCCCAGTGAACCGGCAAAGGGGATGTGATAAGCCCAGATGCCGATCGCCAGCACAATGGTGGCCTGAAACGTTGCCACAATTAACGCGGGCACCGCTTTACCGATGAATATCTGCCAGGTGGTAAGCGGGGAGACCAGCAGCTGATCCAGCGTGCCTTGCTCGCGCTCGCGGGCAACCGAGAGCGAAGTGACGATCATGACGCCGATGGTGGTGATCATGGCGATCAGCGACGGAACCACAAACCATTTGTAATCCAGATTCGGGTTATACCAGTTACGCACCACCAGCTCGCTGTTGTTCGGTTTCGGCTTGCCGTCCATCAGCTCCTGCTGATACTCCTTAACGATCTGCTGCAGATAATTCGCGGCAATTTGCGCACTGTTAGAGTTACGCCCGTCGAGAATAATCTGCATGGGAGCCTGCTGGAAGGTATCCAGATTACGCGAAAAGTTGGCCGGGAAGCGCACCAGCAACAGGGCTTTTTGCGTGTCGATGGTGGGCTGGATCTCCTGCGGGCTTTTCAGCAGCAGAACGTGCGTAAAGGCGCTGGCGCGAGCGAAGCGCTGGGTTAGTTCCACCGAATGTTTACCGTTGTCTTCGTTATAGATAGCGATAGTGGCGTTGGTGACTTCCAGCGTGGCCGCGAACGGGAACAGAATAACCTGAATCAGCACCGGTAAAATCAGAATGGCTCGCGTCTGCGGTTCACGTAACAGCGATTGCAGCTCTTTACGAATTAATGTCCATAAGCGATGAAACATGCCCGTCCCCTTAATCCAGCCGACGTTTGGTTTTAAGCCACGTCAGGCCAATAAACATCACCGCCGAAGCGATTAAAAACAGCACGTTGATAATCAGCACCACCGGAATATTTCCCGCCAGAAACAGGCTTTGTAGGGTGCTGACGAAATAACGAGCCGGAATAATATAGGTTACTGCCCGGATAATCGCCGGCATGCTGTCTATCTGGAAGATAAAACCCGACAGCATAATCGAGGGCAGGAAGGCGGCGTTTAGCGCGACCTGCGCGGCGTTAAACTGATTGCGGGTGATGGTGGAGATAAGCAACCCCATGCCGAGCGTGCTGAGCAGAAACAGGCTGGTAATAAAAAACAGGATCAGCAACGAACCGCGATAGGGCACGCCGAGAATAAACACCGACACCAGCATACACAGCAGCATCGCCAGCATGCCCAGAAAGTAATAGGGGATCAGTTTGCACAGCAGCAGTTCTACGCGGGTGACTTCGGTAGACAACAGCGCTTCCATGGTTCCGCGCTCCCATTCGCGCGCCACCACTAATGAGGTGAGGATAGCGCCAATGACCGTCATGATGATGGTTACCGCCCCGGGAATAATAAAATGTTGGCTGATGGCCGCCGGGTTAAACCAGTAGCGGGTCTGCACGTCGATCAAAGGTTCAAATGATTCTCCGCGATCTTCCGCCCGCTGTTGTTGCCAAACCTGCCAGATGCCTTCGACATAACCCTGTACAAAGTTAGCGGTATTCGGTTCACTACCGTCGGTGATCACCTGAATTGGCGCCACGTCGTTGGGTCGCGCCATCTGCTGGGCGAAATCCACCGGGATCACCACCAGCCCGCGAATGCGCCCGGCCTGCATTTTCTCAATCAATTCCTGACGGTTATCGCTGATGGTGGCGTCAATATACGGTGAACCGGTCATGGTATGGGTAAAATCCAGCGCCTCTTCGCTTTGCTGTTCGAGCAAAATCCCTACCCGCAGCTTGCTGGAGTCGAGGTTGATCCCGTAGCCGAAGATAAACAGCAGCAGCAGCGGGATCACCACCGCAATCAGCCAACTGCTGGGATCGCGGACGATCTGGCGCGTCTCTTTCACACACAGCGCGCGTACGCGACGCCAGGAGAGAACGGAGTTACTCATGCGTATGCTCCTTATCCCAGTCATTGATTAGCGTGATAAAGGCCTGTTCCATGGTCGGGTCTGGCGTCTCACTGTCAGCTGCCTGAGCTTTCAGGTCGTCCGGCGTACCGCTGGCAATCAGTTTTCCGCGATACACCAGCCCGATGCGATCGCAGTATTCTGCCTCATCCATAAAGTGGGTGGTCACCATCACCGTGACGCCTTTTTCCACCATGCTGTTGATATGTAACCAGAACTCCCGACGGGTGAGGGGATCGACCCCGGAAGTGGGTTCATCGAGGAACAGAATGTCGGGTTCATGCATCAGCGAACAGGCCAGCGCCAGGCGCTGTTTAAAGCCCAGCGGCAGTTCGTCGGTGGCGTGGGAGGCGATACTCTTCAGGCCGAATGCCTCGCTCATCCGCTCGATTTTCTCCTTCTGCGCCCGACCGCGCAGGCCGTAGACGCCGGAGAAAAAGCGCAGATTCTGTTCAACCGTCAGGTTGCCATACAGGGAGAATTTCTGTGCCATATAACCCAGATGCTGGCGCGCTTTACCGGAGCTGACCTTCAGGTCCATGTCCAGCACCAGCGCTTTACCCGAAGTGGGGACCAGCAGGCCGCACATCATTTTAAAGGTAGTGGATTTGCCCGCGCCGTTGGGTCCTAACAAACCAAAAATCTCGCCGCGCTGCACGGCAAAGTCTACGTGGTCGGTAGCGGCAAAATTGCCAAATTTTTTGGTCAGCGCTTTGGCTTCGATCACCGTTTCACCTGGCGTGCCTTCCACGGTATGCAGGATAGCGCCCAGCGGGGACTCCGATGTTCCGGCCCCGCCGAGTAAATCGATAAAGGCATCCTCGAAGCGGGGGGCGGTTTCGTTGATGGTTATCTCCGGCATGCCGTCAGCGTTTTGAATCTGCTGGGCCGTCGCTTCTTTTTTCAGGATTAAGCGGACGGATTTCCCCTGAATCATCCCGTCGCTAACCTGCGGCAGTTTTAACGTGCGTTGCAGCAGTCGGCGGTTATTTTCCTGCGAACTGCTCATCAGGAAGCTGCGACCCGACATGGTTTGCGTAAGCTGAGTGGGATCGCCCTGATACAGCAATTCACCTTCGTTCATCAGCAGCACATCACGGCATTGTTCAGCTTCATCCAGATACGAAGTGCTCCAGAGGATCAGCATGCCGTCCCCGGCCAGCTCATGAACCATTTGCCACAGTTCGCGACGGGAAATAGGGTCGACGCCTACGCCAGGCTCATCCAGCAGTAACACGCTGGGTTCACCGACCAGCGTACAGGCAAGTCCGAGCTTCTGTTTCATGCCGCCGGAAAGCTTGCCGGCCAGGCGTCCGGTAAACGGCCCCAGCGAGGTAAATTCCAGTAGTCGGGCAAAGGTTTTTTCTCGCGCTTCACCGGTAACGCTACGTAAATCTGCATAGAGATTAAGGTTCTCCATGACGGTCAAATCTTCATACAGACCAAATTTCTGCGGCATGTACCCCAGTACCGCATGCAGCGCGCTGTCGTCTTTGATGGGATCAAAACCAATTACCGTTGCGCTACCGGCGTCGGGTTTCAACAGCCCTGCCAGCATTCGCATCAGCGTGGTTTTGCCAGCGCCATCCGGCCCGACCAGCCCGGTCACGTAGCCCGCATGAACGGTACAGTCGAGCGGGGCGACGGCCGGTTTATCCATTCCGGCAAAGTTTTTCGTCAGTCCATTCAGCGTAATGACGGCGTCATTCATGCCGTGCCTCATCGCTGAACTTTATCGTTACCGGCATTCCCTGGCGCAGCGCATCGTCCGCGTCGGTCACCACAATACGCAGGCGATAAACCAGGTCGGTGCGCAGGTCAGGGGTCTCGACTGTTTTTGGGGTAAACTCGGCGGTGGGCGACACGAAGCCGATTTTACCGTGATACGGTTTGTCCGGACGGCCATCGGTGTAAAGCAGGATTTCGCGTCCTGGCTGCGCCTGGCTCAGATTTCGTTCATCAACGTAGGCGCGAACCCATACCGGACGCGTGAGTGACAGCGTCAGTACCGTGCCCCCTTCGTTCAGCATGCTGCCGGGTTCGACCGCACGGGTGAGTAACGTGCCGTCAGACGGCGAGGTCAGCGTGGTGTCATGCAAATTAAGCTCTGCCTGGGCCAGCTCGGCCTGAGCTTGTTCGAGCGTGGCTTTCGCCTGCTCGATGTCCTGCACACGATTACCGCTGCGGTATTGGCTGAGTTTATCCTGTGCGGATTTCAGAGAGGCCAGCGCCTGATCGCGTGATGAACGGGCGTTTTCCAGATCGTTGGCGGAGATAGTGCGGCTTTTCCACAATCCTACCTGCCGATTGTAAAAGTTTTGCGCGTAATCATAGGCTGCCTGCGCCTGTTTGACTGCCGCTGCGGTTTGCGCGATCTCTTCTTCACGATACCCTGCCAGCATCAGATCGTATTGCGCCTGCGCGGCGGCAACATTCGCTTTTGCCTGCATTAATGCGTTTTCATACGGTGCACGGTCCAGTTCGCCCAGCACCTGACCGGCGGTAATGGCATCGCCTTCGTCAACCGCCAGCGAGGCCAGCCTGCCGCCGACGCGAAAACTCAGGTTGACGCTACGGATATCGACATTGCCGTACAGCGTCAGACCGTTATCTTGCCGACTTTGATACCACCACGTTCCACCGGCAATCACGGCAACGAGGGCCGCGATGACCAGCCCGAGAACGACAGGTTTTTTCATGACTCCAGACTCCTTTGCGTTAAACCTTGCAGAATAAGATCGATGTGACAGGTGATCGTTTGGTCAATCAGCGCGGTTTTATCCTCATCAAATTGTGACCAGCCCGTACGCAACAGAATGGTTTCTTTCCCCAGACGAAAGGCCAGTACCTCGCCGAGTAGGGCGTGGGTGTGCAGGATCATTTGGGTATCGTTGGCATCGCCGCCGGTATAGGCAGCAATCAGGCGCGTCAGGTGAGTATGTAGCGGATTGATAACCTGGTCGTGCACCAGTTGATAAGCCGCGGTGGGGGAAAGCTGTTCGCGCGAAATAAATTTGCTCAGGTTAACGGTATCGTCCTGGGTTAACAGCATGATCATATTTTTGCAGGCGCGGAGGATCAGTTCGCGCATCGCGCCACGATCCGGTTCCGGCTGAGCAAACAGACGCTCGGCTTCTTCAGCGTGCGGGCGAAACTGTGAGCCGATAAAATCCGCAATCCACTGGGCGCAGGCGAGATATAAATCCTCTTTTGAGCCAAAATAGTAGGTGATGGCAGCAATATTTTGCCCGGCCTGCGCGGCGATATCGCGAGTAGTGGCGTGCAGACCATACTCGCCAAACTGCGCCAGCGCGGCGGCAATGAGCTGATTTTTCGCCTGTTCACCTTTGGTTGTCATGGTGGGTGTATTCATAGCACGACTCAGATCTTAATCAATCGATTGATTAAGATTATGACTGATGTGTAACCTTGTCCAGTCCGGACCGTTATTTTTCAGCGCAGGGATAATTTATGCGGCACATCACAAAAACTGCTACACTCCGCCCCTTCATGACATTGTGGTTTTTGTCATCTTTATTATATGTATCTCCCTGAAAACGACACCGGTAACGGTCAGGGTGGTTCGGAGTTGTTATGTCTTTTGATTCCCTTGGTTTAAACCCTGATATTTTACGTGCCGTTGCCGAGCAGGGTTACCGTGAACCTACCCCTATTCAGCAGCAGGCGATCCCTGCCGTGCTGGAGGGCCGCGATCTGATGGCCAGCGCCCAGACCGGTACGGGGAAAACGGCAGGTTTTACCCTGCCGCTGTTGCAGCACCTGATTACCCATCAGCCGCATGGCAAAAGCCGTCGTCCGGTGCGTGCGCTGATCCTCACGCCAACCCGCGAACTGGCGGCCCAGATTGGCGAAAACGTACGTGATTACAGTAAGTATCTGAATATTCGCTCGCTGGTGGTCTTCGGCGGCGTGAGCATTAACCCGCAGATGATGAAGCTGCGCGGCGGTGTGGATGTGCTGATCGCCACGCCTGGTCGTTTGCTCGATCTGGAACACCAGAATGCGGTGAAACTGGATCAGGTTGAGATTCTGGTACTGGATGAAGCTGACCGCATGCTGGATATGGGCTTTATTCATGATATCCGTCGCGTTCTGGCGAAACTGCCGGCGAAACGCCAGAACCTGCTGTTCTCAGCAACGTTCTCTGATGATATTAAGTCGCTGGCCGAAAAGCTGCTGCACAATCCGCTGGAAATCGAAGTGGCGCGCCGTAATACCGCGTCAGAGCAGGTGACTCAGCACGTTCATTTTGTTGATAAAAAGCGTAAACGTGAACTGTTGTCGCAGATGATCGGTCAGGGCAACTGGCAGCAGGTGCTGGTGTTTACCCGAACCAAACATGGTGCGAACCATCTGGCGGAACAGCTGAATAAAGACGGCATTCGCAGCGCGGCGATCCACGGTAATAAATCTCAGGGGGCGCGTACGCGTGCGCTGGCTGATTTTAAATCCGGTGATATTCGTGTGCTGGTGGCGACCGATATTGCCGCGCGCGGTCTGGATATTGAAGAGCTGCCGCACGTGGTGAACTACGAGCTGCCAAATGTCCCGGAAGATTACGTGCACCGTATTGGTCGTACCGGTCGTGCGGCCGCTACCGGCGAAGCGTTGTCTCTGGTGTGCGTCGATGAACACAAGCTGCTGCGTGACATCGAGAAGCTGCTGAAAAAAGAGATCCCGCGAATTGCGATGCCAGGCTACGAGCCAGACCCGTCCATCAAAGCCGAGCCGATCCAGAATGGTCGCCAGCAGCGTGGCGGCGGTGGTCGCGGTCAGGGTGGAGCTGGGCGTGGTCAGCAGCCGCGTCGTCAGGATGGCGGTGCGCCAAAAGCGAAACCGCGTAGCGGCGAAGGCAAACCGGCGGGCGATAAGCCTCGTCCACCGCGCCGTCCGCGCAAACCGTCTACAGCGCAGTAATTGCGAGCCCGGCCGAAAGGTCGGGCTTTTCTTTTTGCGACACGTATCAGAAAGTGCCACAATAGTGGCTGTTTATACAGTATTTCAGGTTTTCTCATGGCACTAACGGCTGCGCTAAAAGCGCAAATTGCCGCCTGGTATAAGGCGCTTCAGGAACAGATCCCCGACTTTATTCCCCGTGCGCCGCAGCGGCAGATGATTGCTGACGTCGCGAAAACGCTCACTGGGGAAGAAGGGCGGCATCTGGCAATTGAAGCGCCGACCGGGGTGGGGAAAACGCTGTCGTACCTGATTCCCGGTATTGCCATCGCGCGTGAAGAACAAAAAACGCTGGTGGTCAGTACCGCCAACGTTGCTTTACAGGATCAGATCTACAGCAAAGATTTACCGCTGCTGCGCAAAATTATCCCCGACCTGCGTTTTACCGCCGCGTTTGGTCGCGGGCGTTATGTCTGCCCGCGTAATTTAGCGGCGCTGGCCAGTAGCGAACCCAATCAGCAGGATCTGTTGGCCTTTCTCGACGATGACCTGACGCCCAACAACCAGGAAGAACAAAAGCGCTGCGCCAGGCTAAAAGGCGATCTCGACAGCTACAAGTGGGACGGGCTGCGCGATCACACGGATATCGCTATCGACGACGGACTCTGGCAGCGCCTGAGCACTGATAAAGCCAGCTGTTTGAATCGTAACTGTCACTACTATCGTGAATGCCCCTTTTTTGTCGCCCGCCGTGAGATTCAGGAAGCCGAAGTGGTGGTGGCTAACCACGCGCTGGTGATGGCGGCCATGGAAAGCGAAGCTGTTTTGCCTGAGCCGAAGAACCTGCTGCTGGTCCTTGATGAAGGTCACCATTTGCCGGACGTCGCGCGCGATGCGCTGGAGATGAGCGCAGAAATCAGCGCCCCTTGGTATCGACTGCAGTTGGATCTGTTTTGCAAATTAGTGGCCACCTGCCTGGAACAGTTTCGTCCAAAAACCACGCCGCCGCTGGCGAATGCCGAGCGTCTGAACGGTCACTGTGAGGAACTGTATGAGCTGATTTCATCGCTCAATAACATTCTTAATCTGTATATGCCTGCGACCCAGGAGGCGGAACACCGCTTCGCGATGGGCGAACTGCCTGCGGAAGTGATGGAGATTTGTCAGCGTCTGGCGAAGCTAACAGAAATGCTGCGCGGTCTGGCGGAACTGTTCCTCAACGATCTCAGCGAAAAAACCGGCACCCACGATATTGTGCGTCTGCATAGGGTTATTTTGCAGATGAATCGGGCTTTGGGCATGTTTGAGGCGCAAAGCAAACTGTGGCGGCTGGCTTCGCTCGCGCAGTCGTCAGGCGCGCCGGTGAGTAAATGGGCGACGCGCGAAGTGCGTGACGGGCAGATCCACGTCTGGTTCCACTGTGTGGGGATCCGTGTGAGCGATCAGCTTGAACGACTGCTGTGGCGCAGCGTACCGCATATTATCGTGACCTCCGCCACGCTGCGTTCGCTCAACAGCTTCTCGCGTTTGCAGGAGATGAGCGGGCTGAAAGAAAAAGCAGGGGACCGGTTTATCGCGCTGGATTCACCGTTTAATCACGTTGAGCAAGGCAAAATCGTCATTCCGCAGATGCGCTACGAACCGTCAATTGATAACGAAGAGCAGCATATCGCGGAAATGGCCGCCTATTTCCGCGAACAGCTGGAAAGTAAAAAGCATCAGGGCATGCTGGTACTCTTTGCCAGCGGTCGGGCAATGCAGCGTTTTCTTGAGCACGTTACCGATCTGCGCCTGCTGTTGCTGGTACAGGGCGACCAGCCGCGCTATCGACTGGTGGAGCTGCACCGCAAGCGGGTGACCAACGGCGAGCGTAGCGTACTGATTGGGCTGCAATCTTTTGCCGAAGGTCTGGATTTGAAAGGCGACTTGCTGACCCAGGTGCATATTCACAAAATTGCTTTTCCGCCTATCGACAGCCCGGTGGTGATCACCGAGGGCGAGTGGCTGAAAAGCCTGAACCGCTACCCCTTTGAGGTGCAGAGCTTGCCCGCGGCGTCATTCAATTTGATCCAGCAGGTTGGGCGACTCATTCGTAGCCACGGCTGCTGGGGAGAAGTGGTTATTTATGACAAGCGTTTATTGACCAAAAGCTATGGCAAGCGTTTACTGAACGCATTACCCATATTTCCGATAGAGCAACCTGCTGTGCCAGACGTTATAGTAAAACCAAAAGAAAAAGCGAAACCCACGCGTCGCCGTCGGCGTTAACGATGCGAGCAACAGGCAAGGAGTTATCGATGGATTACCGCAAAATCATCAAAGAGATTGGGCGAGGAAAAAATCACGCGCGTGACCTGGATAAGGATACTGCTCGCGGACTGTATACCCATATGATGAACGGCGAGGTGCCCGATCTTGAGATGGGCGGTGTACTGATTGCGCTGCGCATTAAAGGCGAAGGCGAAGCGGAGATGCTGGGCTTTTACGAAGCGATGCAGAACCACACCATTCGCCTGACTCCGCCAGTGGCCAAACCCATGCCGATTGTCATTCCCAGCTACAATGGCGCGCGCAAGCAGGCAAATTTGACTCCGCTGCTGGCGATTTTACTGCATAAACTTGGCTTCCCGGTGGTGGTGCACGGTGTCAGCGAGGATCCAACCCGCGTGCTGACTGAAACCATTTTCGAACTGATGGGGATTGCGCCGACGCTGCATGCCGGGCAGGCGCAGGCAAAGCTGGATGGTCATGAGCCGGTGTTTATCCCGGTGAGTGCGCTGTGTCCTCCGCTGGAAAAACAGCTGGCGATGCGCTGGCGAATGGGCGTGCGTAACAGTGCGCATACGCTGGCTAAATTAGCCACGCCGTTTGCCGAAGATGCCGCGCTGCGTCTTTCCAGCGTTTCCCACCCGGAATACGTATCGCGCGTGGCGAAATTTTTCGGCGATATCGGTGGGCGTGCCCTGTTGATGCACGGTACCGAGGGTGAAGTGTACGCCAACCCGCAGCGCTGCCCGCAGATAAGCCTGATAGATTCGTCCGGCGTGCGAGTGCTACAGGACCGGCAGAGCGAGATGCCCGATGAGCCGGTCCCACTGCCGGTGGCTAAAGACCCGGAAACTACCGCGCGCTGGATTGAGCGTTGTCTGGCGGGCAGTGAGCCGGTTCCGGCATCGCTGAAAATCCAGATGGCCTGCTGCCTGGTAGCAACCGGTGAATCCGCGACGCTGGCTGAAGGACTTGACCGCGTCGAGCAAAGCTTCTGATTTTTCTTTCTCCCGACGGGTCATTTGCCAGTCCCGTCGGTTCACGCTTTCCGGCAACGTGAAATTTCTGCACGTTTATTGATCTCCTGAGCGCTGTGGCGCAGCATAGTTTGTTGAAAAATAAGAACCACAATCAACACGCGACACAACAGGAGATAACAATGAACACTGGACATCGCTTCCATGTGCCAACGCTGCACGCCTTTATCCAGGCCGTTTTTCACCAGATGGGAAGCAATGAGCTGGAGGCGCGGCTGGTGGCCGATCATCTGATAGCCTCTAACCTCGCCGGCCACGACTCCCACGGTATCGGCATGATCCCAAGCTATATTCGCTCATTTTCGCAGGGACACCTGCAGATCAACCGTCATGCCAAAGTGGTCAACGATGCGGGAGCGGTGATTACGCTTGACGGCGACTGCGCATTTGGTCAGGTGGCGGCCCACGAGGCAATTACGCTTGGGATCGAAAAAGCGCGCCAGTACGGTATCGCTGCCGTGGCATTACATAATTCGCACCATATTGGACGCATTGGCTACTGGGCAGAGCAATGTGCGGCGGCGGGTTTTGTTTCGGTGCACTTTGTGAATGTGGTAGGGATCCCGATGGTCGCACCGTTTCATGGCCGCGATAGTCGATTTGGCACCAACCCCTTCTGCGTGGTGTTCCCGCGTAAAAATACGTTCCCGTTGTTGCTGGACTATGCAACCAGCGCCATCGCGTTTGGCAAAACCCGCGTGGCATGGCACAAGGGCGAGCCGGTGGCTCCGGGATGCCTGATTGATGCTAATGGGGTACCCACAACCGATCCCGCCGTAATGCAGGTCTCTCCGCTGGGGTCGTTGCTGACCTTCGCCCAACACAAGGGTTATGCGCTGGCGGCAATGTGCGAAATTATGGGGGGAGCGCTTTCTGGTGGTAAAACCACACATGAAGAGAGCCTGCAGACCAGCGCGGATGCCATCATTAACTGTATGACGACCATCATTATGAATCCGGAACTGTTTGGCGCGCCGGACTGCGACAACCAGGTCACGGCCTTTGCTAAGTGGGTGAAAGCGTCCCCCCATGCTGAAGATGCCCCGATCCTGTTGCCAGGGGAGTGGGAGGTGAATACTCGTGAAGAACGGCTGGAGCAAGGTATTCCGCTGGATGCCGGAAGCTGGCAGGCGATTTGCGAGGCGGCGTTGCAAATAGGGATGCCAGACGCCGTGTTGCAGGAATTCCGTCAACGACTGGAACACTAAGCAAAAAAAAAGCCCGTCCAGTGGCGGACGGGCAAACAAAGGGTAACAAACAGGGTCAATGAGGGTTGGAGCATTGGGTCGTACAGGTAATCTTTCGGTTATTTATAGATAACCGCGGTGCCGCTCATTTTGTCTTTGCCGATAGCGGAAGTGATGCTGTAACCCGTTGCGCCAGCAGCAGTCGCTTTTTCAGCCAGTTTTGCTTCCAGGCCGTCCAGCGTGGTGGCGCCGTCAGCAGATACCACACCAATTTTGTTCATGTTTTGCGCCTGAGTAGAGGAAACTGGCTCGGCAGCGAAAACGCCAAATGACAGGGTAGACAGAGCGATGGCGGCAACAGCAAATTTGATATTTTTCATGATTAATTTCTCGCAGGTTTGTTCTGTTAGTCAGTGTTCTTTAAGAAGACGTTGTTTCGTCGATGTGAGAAGTATCACGTTTTTTTATGCGAGATAAAATCGAATAGAATTGACGACATCAATCAAAAAAATTGAATGACAAATAACTTATTGAATATTAATAAATTCGAAAGAGGGATTTACAGTTCTTGTCATTGCGCTTTACAGAGAAACCGACAACGGCACATTTTGCTACACAGAGTGCAAAAAAGCGTGCTCGTAAAGGAAATCGTATGCGCTGAAACTTTCGGTAAAGATAAGTCAACGTAGCTGGCTGTCTTTCGAACCTCTGCGATTATATCCTGAAAATCCTGCGATATGTGAATCTTTATCCTGCTGGCATGTGATGCACAAGCGTACGCCGGGCACGGCCTCCCGTCTGGCCTGAGGGATTGGATTACCACATTCTTCGCATTCATACAGACTTTCCCCCGTCGGTAACTCACCGCGGGCGCGGGCAACAGCATCTTCAATAGTATTGTTGATCTGTTCGTTAACAGCGTCGTCATTTGCCCATCCGGATGCCATATCTACCTCCTGCTGATGTCTACAGAATAAGTATAGCGAATGTGATGGCTGAAAAACGACCACGCGTCAGCGGTATCAGATTTCAGACCATTCGCGCAGCAGGTTATGGTAGAGATTGAGAAGCGACAGGATCTCGCTACTCTCCCCATGACGTGTCTTCAGGGACTGGATGTTTTTATCCAGTTCAAAAAGCATGGCGCGATTTTTATCGTCCCGGATCATCGACTGGATCCACATAAAGGATGCCACCCGAACCCCACGGGTCACTGGCGTAACGCAGTGCAGGCTGCTGGAAGGGTAAAGTACCAGATCGCCTGCCGGAAGTTTTACCGCATGCTGGCCGTAGGTGTCATTGACCAGCAGCTCTCCTCCCTCATAATCGTCGGGATTACTCAGGAATAAGGTGGCGGAAAGATCTGTGCGCATCCAGCCGTTTTGCGGATGACTACGCACCGCGCCGTCAACGTGAAAACCGTAGGTCTCGTTGTCCTGGTAGCGATTGAACAGCGGTGTGGAGAGCGTTTTCGGTAATGCAGCGGCGAAGAATAACGCGCTGTTGTTCACCGCGTTTTGTACCGCCTGTTGTAAAACGCCGTAACGCTCACTTTGCGTATTCACCTGCTGGTTGTTTTTAACCTGCGCGCCCTGAGCGCCGGTGGTTGCGCGGCCATCAACCCAGTCGGCAGCGTCCAGTTGTTCGCGAAACCAAGCGACATCCTGCGCCGACAGAATGCCGGGAATGTGATACATCATCAGTGTTTCTCCTGAAAGTGGGGCTTACGCCCCACGTAAAAGATCAGAAATGCATATTTGCCGTGAGCAGGAAGGTTCTTGGCTCACCCGGATGGTAACGGTATCCGCTCTTGTTAATGGAGGATACATAATCGGTGTCGAACAGGTTATAGACGTTCAACTGGAAATCGAGATTGCGATTCACGCGATACCCCAGTTTCGCGTCGGCGACCCAGTAACCTTCGGTGTAGGATGGCGTACCCACGGCCCCGTCGGAACCGCGATGCATACTGCCCACGTAGCGAGCGCCCGCGCCAACAGAGATATCATCGGTAGCCTGATACTGGTTCCACAGCGTGAACGCATGTTCTGGCGTATACGGCAGGGATGAAGAACCATCCTGAGCAACGTTTTTGCCGCTGTGGATCGTCGCGCGCTGCTGGGTGTAACCCCCAATAACCTGCCATGCGGGAGTGATGTTCCCTGCTACCGAGAGTTCGTAACCTTCAACGCGCTTCTCCCCGTACTGGGAATATGTGCCGTCGTCGTTCTGCTCAACTTCGTTCTCAATATCCGTACGGAAAATCGCGGCAGTTAACAGCAGGCGCTTATCCAGCACCTCCCATTTGGTGCCGATCTCGCTGGTTTTCGCTTTCTGCGGTTTGAAATCGGTACGGTTCGCACTGTTACCGCTTCCGCCCTGAGCGAGGGCAAAGTTGCTGCCGCCCGGCGGTTGCTGAGAAACGGCGTAGTTAATGTAAACGTTACCGTTATCGGTCAGGTGATACAGCGCGCCCGCTTTCCAGTTCACCAGATTGCCTGATTTGGCAGTATCCACGGTGGTGACCGGAGAATCTTTCGCCACGCCTGTCGGACACGCGACCGCGCCGCGACCAGAAGCGCCGCAAGCGGTGGCGCTGTCATATTCCGTGCGGTAATTGTCGAGGCGAATACCACCGTTTAGTTCAAACTCACGGGTAATCTGTAGCGTATCAAAGGCGTATACACCGAAGGTATCGGTTTGCCCGTTAGCATTAGCGCCGTTACGAGACAATCCGCCGATATTCACATTGCTGTCGGGATGATAGATATTTACCGGCGGCCGGGGTGATCGAGTTTACACCATAGTTGGTTTGCGTTTCACGCGTTAGCTCCACGCCGGTGCTGATGTCGTGACCGATGGATCCGGTGTAAAATTTTGAGGTCAGGTTGGTCTGGTTGGTCAGGATCTTATTGCTGACATCTTTGGTATTAGCCAGGCGTGACCAGGTCCAGGTGTCGACGCTGCTGGTGGGTTGAGTGATGTTAGTCGCGCCGCCCATCACCGCCGTCATCAGATAATCCTGCTTAATGCGTGACCAGCGGGTGGTGTTGCGAATAGTGGTGCTGTCGTTCAGGTCATGTTCAAAACGCATCGTTGCGGTATCGGTCGTCGAATCGTCGTAATCAGAGTTGGTACCGTAGAAGTTATGCGTATCCACTTTTCCTGACTGATTCAGTGCAGCAGTCCCCGCGGAAGGCGCGGAATATCCCGGCAGACCGATGGTCGGGACACCTCCATCCGGGGTGTTGTGCTGGGTGACATGCAGATAGTTCAGATACAGTCGGTTCTCAGTGCCTAAGCCAAAGGCGAGCGAGGGGGCCACACCATAACGTTCATTCTTAACGTTATCGCGACCGGCATCATGCGTTTTTTCACCCATCAGGTTTAACCGTGCAGCGGTGGTCTCGCCGATGACCTGGTTAATGTCCAGCGTACCACGGCGGAACCAGGCGCTACCGACGCTGGCCGAGGCATCGATCCCTGAGTCAGTGCGCGGCTGTTTGCTGATCATATTGATGGAGCCCGTTGGCGCGCTACGGCCATAGTCGGTGCCGGAGGGGCCTTTGATCACTTCAACCTGTTCGGTATTGAAAGTGTCGCGCGTAACGCTGCCAATATCTCGGATACCGTCGATATAAATACTGTTCGAGGTATCCGCACCACGCATGTACACCGCGTCACCGGTAGTGGAGTTACCGTTCTCACCGGCGAAAAACGCGCCAACACCCGGTACGTTTTTCAGCGCATCGGTCAGATTGGTTGCACCTTGATCCTTAATCACCTGCTCAGAAATCACTGTCATGGTGCGGGTTGTATCCGCTACCGGGCGGGAGAACTTAGGGTCGGCAGACTGCGTTGGGGCGTATAGAGAAGGTTTGGCCGCTTCAACAACCAGCGTATCTTCTTGTTTTTTATCTTGATCGCCCGCGGCGACAGCCTGAGCTACCGGAGACAGGCCAATACACAGACCAGCAAAAAAAGTCAGTGAATGAAAACTACTGGCAGGCAAATTGCGATTTTTATCCATGTTAGTGAGTGACTTATTATTTTTTGAGTAGACGGTTTCACTCGCGCGAAGGGACATCTCTGTGGATGTTATACCCTGCAGGCCTCGCGGGAGTGAATGTGTAATTGATAATGATTTTGATAAGCATTACTAATCAGTGCGACGTTTTAGCATTCATTAATTCAAAAATAAATACATTTATTTACATTGGATTCAAAATTGCTACACGATGATTACAATTTGAGCGGTGAACGACGTGAACAGCAGGTAGCAAACTGCATTCGGGGTGAATGCAGTTGGGCTAAGGTGAGGGACTACTTATAGATAGTTGCGCTGCCGTACATCTGGTTTTTACCGCCCGCAGAATTGACGACAAAGCCTTTTGCGCCTTGCTCTTTCGCTTTCTCTGCCAGCTTGTCTTCGAGATCGCTCAGGTTAGAAGCTCCGGAAGCGAAAACAGTGCCGGAAGCTTGTAGCTGGCTGGTTTGAGGGCTGGTGTAGGGCTGTGCAGCAAAGGACGCAAATGTCATGCCGGTCAGTACGGTAGCGGCAAGGAATGTGAGGCATTTCTTCATGGTGATATCCTCTGAGAAACAACAGGTCGTGCCTGATAAGTTTAGGCCGTCAGCGGATGACATTTACCGCAAAAAACTGGTGATGAGCCGTCTGTTTTTTGAACAATCCGCAAGCCATCAAATAGGTATAAAAAAAGCAAATTTCCTTGCTGTGTGTTTACCGCGTGGCGTTATGCGGGTATCTTACGCCGCTGTTAAAAGGAGAATGCTATGTCCCCCCAGAAACCGGGATTACACCCACGCAACCGCCACAATGGCCGTTATGATCTTGCGACTTTATGCCAGGTTACACCCGAGTTGACGCAATTTCTCACCCTCACGCCGGGCGGCGAGCAGAGTGTTGATTTCGCGAATCCGCAGGCAGTGAAGGCGCTCAATAAAGCACTGCTGGCGCATTTTTATGCGGTGAAAAACTGGGATATTCCAGACGGTTTTCTGTGCCCGCCGGTTCCTGGTCGCGCTGACTACATTCACCATCTGGCCGACCTGTTAGGTGAAACCAGCGGAACCATTCCGGCAAATGCGAGCGTGCTGGACGTGGGAGTAGGGGCAAACTGTATTTATCCGCTGATCGGCGTGCATGAATACGGCTGGCGATTCACCGGTAGTGAGACCAGTAGCGAAGCGTTTAACAGCGCTCAGGCGATCGTAAACGCCAATCCGGGGTTAACCCGTGCTATTCGTCTGCGTCGCCAGAAAGATGCTACGGCAATCTTCAACGGTATCATTCACAAGAATGAGCAATATGAAGCCACATTGTGTAACCCGCCATTCCATGATTCTGCGGCTTCAGCCCGTGCCGGAAGCGAGCGCAAACGTCGTAATCTGGGGCAGGATAAAGATGATGCGCTGAACTTTGGCGGGCAGCAGCAGGAGCTGTGGTGTGAAGGCGGTGAAGTGGCATTCATCAAAAAAATGATCGCCGAAAGCCAGGCCTTTGGCCGTCAGGTGATGTGGTTCACCACGCTGGTTTCGCGCGGTGAGAATTTGCCTCCGCTGTACCACGCGTTAACGGATGCGGGCGCGGTGAAAGTGGTTAAGAAAGAGATGGCCCAGGGGCAAAAGCAGAGTCGCTTTATTGCCTGGACCTTTATGGATAACGATCAGCGTCGCCGTTTTATGGCGCGTAAACGCTAAAGCGTTGGCTCGGTTGGCGGCAGCGGTTCGCTTGCTGCCGACGCAGGGCCATTCACCGGTGCAGGCAAAACCTGATACGTCTGTACCGGCGCGCGTACGTTGGCCAGATCGAAGTATTTCTTCACCTGGCTGTCGAGCGCGAAACGTACCGTCCACTGTTTCAGCGGTAATGTGGTAAATGAGACCCGTAGCGTGAAGGCCGTATTGGTTAACCCCACAATCCCGGCAAACGATGGCTCGCCAATAATCAGCCCGCGAATATCGTCCTGTTCCATCACTGCAGCCACAGCGTCTTTCAACGCCTGATTCGCTTTATCTGCATCCTCATGGCGGTCTACGTCGTAATTGGCGACGACCGATCCAATCCCGCGCACAAAGTTGGCGAAGGTCGTTATCGATGACCAGGGAATGATATGGTACGCCCCGGTGTCCTGACGGACGCCCACAGAGCGGATGGACATCCGTTCAACCGTACCGGTGAGTGGGCCGATAGTCACCAGGTCACCTGTGTTCATGCCATTTTCGAACTGAATAAAGATCCCGGTAATAATATCTTTTACCAGCGTTTGCGAGCCGAAAGAGATAGCCAGCCCCAGCGCCCCGGCCCCGGCCAGTAAGGGCGCGATATTGACGCCAATTTCGGATAGCACAATCATGATGGTGATCGTGCTGATGATCACCGCCAGCGCGTTGCGAAACAGCGTCAGCAGGGTGCGGGTACGGGCGCTGGGGAGCGGGCGGCCGTGAATATCGGAAGCCAGACGATTTTCAATCAGGCTGGCAAGGATCGTCCAGCCGATGGCGGAGAAGAATAAAATCAGCGCGATACGGATCAGGATATCCACCGTTTTTTCTCCTGCGCCGTAATGCAGCCAGTTCCAGAAGTCGAACAATCCCCAGGCATTCAGTAGCAGCATTACCGCGACGCACACCGTCAGGATCCTGGCCACGCTTAACGCCGTCGACAGCCAGCCATTCAACCGTTTTTGTAGTTCCGGATAGCTGCGCTGGGTGTGTGGCGAAAGGGTAATAGTTTTGGCTATCCAGCGGGAAAACATGCCGGAAACAAAGGCGGCAATTCCAATGATTACCAGACTGCGCAGCGTAGCGCCCATCATGAATTTCAGGCTGTTGCCCGGATCAAACAGCGAGAAGAAAAACAGCACAATGAAGTAGGCGCTGGCCAGCCAATGCCATACCAGCGCAAAGGCGCGGATAAACAGGCTGAAAAACGCTAACGATCTTTCCGCCAGATTCAGCAAATGCTGCGTTATCTCTTTCTTGTTTCTGAAAATCAGGTACAGCGCCCATAGCGTGATACAGAGCATGATGATGACGTTTGCCATCGCGCCGACCTGCACGTTGACTTGATTCGAGATAATGGGAACGGCAACGATAAGTCCGTATCCAATCAGGCTGCTCAATGAACTTAAACGGCGATTCCAGTAGCGCGCACCGGCATCCTGAATGTTAAACGGGCGCAGTTCGGCCACCGTCGGGCAAAATATCAGGCGTAGAATGGCTTTGAAGAACTCAATCAGCGCAAAGGCATTGAGAAACAGACTTTGCTGAAAGGCGATAGTGCGGCTACCGGCGTTCATTCTGTCGCTCAGTATCTGCCCGGCAAACAAAGTCAGCGCCAGCAGAAGCAAATCGATAATGAATGCGCCGACGATCATTGCCGGAAGCTGGAGCCAGTTGCTGCGTTCGCGGTTTTTCCGTCGTGCCCATTGCCCCATTTTGCGATACAGCGGCAGCGCGCACAGGCGAAGCAGCCAGAAAAAACCGAACACTGACGCCGCCAGCATTAAAAAATGGGTCAGGGCATTGGTGAACGTTTGCGGGTTAAAGGTTTTGTGTGGTGCATCGGTAATATTGCGGTAAAGCTGAGCAAAGCGGCTGGAGAGCGCCTCACCGTAGTGGCGGGTGACATCCGTGACGTTTTCCAGCACCGTTTTTTCTTCCGTTAACGTGGGCGGAACAATGGTTGGCACCGGCTCGGCAGGGGGCGCTGTCGCCACTTTGCGTAACTGACCGATCAGTTCCTGGCGCGAGGCGTCATTTTCCAGCACATCAGCCAGTGCGCCGTAGGCCGCTTTCTTCTGTTCAACATCCGGCTCTTTCGCCGGCGCGGTTTGCGCGTTGGTTGACGTTGGCGTAGTGACGCCAGGTATCGTCACCGCCTGAGTCGGGAGACTCACCAGACAAACAAAGATGAACAGGATCCAGCGCATGACTCCTCCCATGAGAAAATAAATTCAAAAGGATAAGTATAGATGTCAGGGCGGGGGAGAAATGAAATGAGAGGATTCTGGTGAAAAACCTCCCTTCAGGCGAAGGGAGGGAGAGCTATCAGGAAACGTGCTGCAAGAATTCCTGTAAACGTTGGCTGGGCGGATTTTCAATCAGGGCCTGCGGATTACCGTCTTCGGCAATACGTCCCTTATCAATGAAAATCAGGCGTGAAGCCACTTTTTCGGCAAAGCCGATTTCGTGGGTCACAATCACCATGGTCATCCCTTCCTCCGCCAGATCCTGCATAACTTTCAGAACTTCGTGGCGCAGTTCCGGGTCCAGCGCTGAGGTTGGCTCATCAAACAGCATCATTTTAGGCTTCACCGCCAGCGCACGGGCGATCGCCACACGCTGCTGTTGACCGCCAGACAGTTCAGAAGGGTAGTGATGCGCACGCTCGGCCAGACCTACTTTCGCCAGCAGCTCTTTAGCCAGTTTCTCGGCCTGTTCTTTATTCGCCCCGCGTACACGCTGCGGTCCGAACATGACGTTTTCCAGCGCCGTCAGATGCGGGAACAGGTAGAACTGCTGAAACACCATCCCGGCTTCCTGGCGGATTAACCGCTCGTCTACCTTTGGATCGTTTACCTTCAGACCGTCGACGATCAGATCGCCAGAGGTTATCTCTTCCAGTTTGTTAATGCAGCGCAGCAGGGTTGATTTGCCGGACCCGGATGGCCCGATAATTACCACCACTTCGCCCTGCTGAATGTTCAGGTCAATATTGTGCAGCACCTGGGTTGGGCCAAAGTGCTTAGAAACGTTTTTAAATTCAATCACAGGATTTTCATCCTTCTTTCCAGACGACGCAGAATGAAGCTCAGCACCAGCGTAATGATCAGATAGAACACCGCAACGGCGCTCCAGATTTCCAGTGCGCGGAAGTTACCGGCAATGATTTCCTGGCCCTGACGGGTCAGTTCAGCGACGCCAATGACAATAAACAGCGAGGTATCTTTAATGCTGATGATCCACTGGTTGCCCAGCGGTGGCAGCATACGACGCAGCGCGAGAGGTAAAATAACGTGGCGGATAGTCTCTGTACGTGAAAGCCCAAGCGCCAGTCCGGCTTCGCTGAATCCTTTATGGATTGAGAGCACCGCGCCGCGGGTGATTTCCGCAATATAGGCGCCGGAGTTGATCATGATGGTGACAACGGCGGCGCTAAAGGGATCAATGCGTAAATCGTTAAATGCCATTGGCAGGGCAAAGTAAATAAACATCACCTGCACAACGATTGGCGTACCGCGAATGACTTCGATAAACACCAGCGCTACGTGGTTGGCTATCCAACCGCCGAAAGTACGCGCAAACCCTGCTGCAAGCCCGATTATCAGACCGCCTGCCAGACCGAGGACCGAGATCCACAGGGTCATTTTGGCGCCTTCAATCAAAAGCGGGATGGCGGGCCAGATGGCACTCCAGTCAAACTGCATATTTCGTTCCTGTTACCGTGGTGAGAAAAGTAATGAGCCATAACGTGATGACTCAAAATTGCAGGCCCGGCGGCGCTGGCGCTACCGGGCGTTACAGAACGTTCTTGTTATTTAGGTTCGGTACCGAACCATTTTTTGTAGATTTCGTTGTATGTGCCGTTCTCTTTCAGCGTTTTCAGCGCGCCGTTCACTTTCTCACGCAGTTCATCGCTGCTTTTCGGGAAGGCGATACCGTACTGCTGGGCTTCCAGGGATTCGCCTACTGCTTTGAACTGACCGTTGCCAGCGGTTTTGATGAAGTAAAGAATGTTTGGCGTGTCGTGCAGCACGGCGTCTGCGCGGTTGGTGCCCAGTTCCATATATGCGTTATCGATATTCGGGAACTGACGCAGATCTTTGGTTTTGATGTTAGCTTTCGCGTAATCAACGGAACCCGTGCCGCTCTTCACAGCGACGACTTTACCATCCAGATCTTTCACGCTTTTCACGTCGTTATTATTCGCTTTGACCATCACTAACAGACCGCTTTTGTAGTAGCCGTCAGAGAAGTCGATCGCTTTTTTACGCTCATCAGTGATGGTGATACCCGCCAGCGCCAGGTCGATATTCTTGGTTTGCAGAGCCGGGATGATGCCGCTGAAATCCATTGGTTTCAGTTCATAATCCAGCTTCAGTTCTTTGGCCACGGCAGCCCACAGATCCACATCAAAACCAACGTATTTGTCACCCTGTTTGAATTCGAACGGTACAAATGCGGTGTCGGTTGCGACAACCAGTTTCTTATCTGCGGCATGGGAGGACACCGCAAAAGCCAGGGTAAGTGCAGCCAGTGAGACTTTTAATACAGACTTCATAGGATTTCCTTTTATATCCACGGGGCGATCCCCTGCGAGAACATATGGCTTAATGAAAAAATCGTGCCAGTTTTGCAACTCATTGTTTTAACAAGAGGGTGTCTCGTTTCTCTGCACAATAAGTAGGGCAAAGTGGGCAATCTGCACTGTTTTGGGGCACTCATTTGGTGCGTACCTGACACAGTGCAAACGGTATGACTATTTAGCGTAAAAATTGTTGATAAAACAATCTTTCGTTAACGATTGTGTGAAGTGATTATTACAAATAATTTACTTTGGAGTGACGAACGATCAATGTCATGCACCATAGATGTGCAAAACCCCCGCCAGGGCGAGGGTTATATAGGTAATTCTTATGTCTGCTGTTATTCAATGTTGGCTTCGATAAACCACAGGAATTTGTCGAGGTCGCGTGAAGCGGCGGTGAAGATATCTGCTGTATCTTCGTCTTTTGCTTCGCTAATGGCTTTACGGACGCTGTTAGCGACGACGGCATAACGATCGGCCAGCTCTTTTAAGTGGTCCTGTACGCTATGGATATCCAGCGGATAGCTTTTCAGAGGCGTTTTGCTGTTAATAACCTGGGTGGTACCCAATGCCACACCGCCTAACTGTACGGCGCGCTCAGCCATGGTATCGAGGTGGTCGGTCAGGGCAGTACGGAAGCCATCGAGCATTTCATGCACAGCAATGAAGTTCGCGCCGCGCATGTTCCAGTGAGCCTGTTTGGTGATCAAAGACAGGTCGATGAACTGGATCACTTGCTGATTCAGCAGCTCTACGGTCGCTTTCTTTTCGCTATCTGTTACATCGTTGCGGGTATAAAGGAGGGCAGATGCTTTTGTTTTTACCAGTTTTGCGGTACTCATATTTTCATATCCTCTTGATAATTATGTCCCAGCTCTTCAACGGGAATAAGTATAGCGTGAATTTTGGATTTATTTTTCTGGTGTTACCTATCACTTTAATAGCGAAGAGAGGGGGTGGGTATGAAATAACTAATAAAATCATATGGATATAGTGGTTATTAATGGAGGTGTGTTATTTTTATGTTAATGTAAAAATTTCAAGAAATATGCAGATGAGAAAATTATATTTATTAGAATAATTATCACGCAGATTTACAATTGAATATTCTGCATGATTATGCAAACCATGCAGAATATTAAGTGGTTAATTCACGTCAACTTGCTTAATTTGTGGTTCTTTGCGAATAGTGAGCGTCGAACCCATTGATGCGACAATAATGGCGCCCAGAGCGAGCGTTTGGACAAGCGTCAGCGTTTCACCGAGGAAGATCATTCCTGAAACCGCAGCCAGTGCGGGTTCCATACTCATCAGAGTACCAAAAGTGCGTGTTGGCAGCCGCGTCAACGCAATCATCTCCAGCGAGTAGGGAAGCGCAGTGGAGAGGACCGCAATGGCCAGGCCTAACGGCAGAATGGACCAGTGCCACAAGGCATCCCCAGCCTGGAGCGCGCCGATGGGTACAAAAATCAGCGCCGCAATTAATGACCCTACCGCAACGGTCGCCGGACCATGTTCCGCGCCGGCACGCTGCCCGGTAAGAATATAGATTGCCCAGCAGGCGCCAGCGCCCAGCGCCAGCGCAGCACCGGTTAAATCCACGTGAGAAACGTCCTGACCTAACGGCAGCAGGAACCAAAGCCCGAGTACAGCCAGTGCAACCCAAATGAAATCCACCGGACGTCGGGATGAAAACAGCGCTACCGCGAGTGGGCCGGTGAATTCCAGCGCTACGGCAATTCCCAGCGGGACGGTCTGGATTGACAGGTAGAAGAGATAGTTCATCCCGCCCAGAGACAGACCATAAAACAGCAGCGGCAGGCGTTGTTCTTTGGCGAATCGCAAACGCCAGGGTTTAAAGAAGGCAATAAGGATGAGGGTGCCCAGCGCAAGGCGCAATGCGGTAACGCCCGGCGCACCGACGAGTGGGAATAGCGATTTTGCCAGAGATGCTCCGCTTTGAATGGAGGACATAGCAATAAGCAAAACCAAAATAGGCAACCAGACTGGCGCTTTACGTGACGACCCCGGCATCCTTTCTCCTGTCAAATGATAAGTACACGCCTTCATCTGCGTGACGTTGCAAATTTGCTACGACACGGATGACGTGATGTATAGAAAAGTAAAACAGCGAGTGTAATGGAAATACGCACCGCTGGTTGAGTATTCGTTGAAAAAAAAATTGCTCAGTTCCGTACAATGGCATGAAAGTGATGGATTAATAATCTGTGTGATTAGGAATATTCTGGATGAATGTGCCGTATTGTGCGCGCAATAATGGCATTTTAGGTTAGAAAAGTGATGTTAATTGAAAGAGATAGCGGGTTTCTGAAACGTTCTGTTACATGAAAGACTCCGTTAGACATCGCGAATCGCAAAGAGTTTCCCATCAATTTTTGGTATATTTAAAACTTAGGATTTACTTGAAGCACATTTGAGGTGGTTATGAAAAAAATTGCATGTCTTTCAGCACTGGCCGCTGTTCTGGCTTTCTCCGCAGGTACTGCTGTAGCTGCGACTTCTACCGTTACCGGTGGTTACGCTCAGAGCGATGCTCAGGGCGCAGCGAACAAAATGAACGGTTTTAACCTGAAGTATCGCTACGAGCAGGACAGCAACCCGCTGGGTGTTATCGGTTCCTTCACTTACACTGAAAAAGATCGTACCGATGCGTCTGGCGACTACAACAAAACCCAGTACTACGGCATCACTGCTGGCCCGGCTTACCGTCTGAACGACTGGGCAAGCATCTACGGTGTAGTGGGTGTTGGCTACGGTAAATTCCAGAACGCAGCATCCCCGGCTGATAACCACACCACCAGTGACTACGGTTTCTCTTACGGTGCTGGTCTGCAGTTCAACCCGATCGAAAACGTTGCTCTGGACTTCTCCTACGAGCAGAGCCGTATTCGTAGCGTTGACGTTGGCACCTGGATCGCTGGCGTGGGTTACCGCTTCTAATCACTTCGGTGATACAAAAAATCCGCCTCTCGGGGCGGATTTTTTTTGTGCGCAACTCAGAGATTAACGAGATTTGGTCTCAAAGATGTCGGTACCCAGATGGTTGTAGTCCACCTTCTGCAATTTGAAGTTGGTGATATACACCGGGCCAGCCTTTTTCTCTGAAATAAAGCGATAGCTGTTGGTGATTTCCTTCGCGCTTATCCCCGTCCACTGCGAGAAAAAGCTGAGGAAATCATTGGCGGAGCGACGGGCTTTAATCACCCGGTGCGCTTTATCATCGCTCGACAGCACCATAAATGGTACCTGGAAATTCTGCTGGAACTGATCGTCATGCGCCAGGTACTGCACCTCTTTCCCCCGCTCTTTAAACGCGAGGCCATGATCGGAGAAATAGACCATCGAGAAGCTGTTACCGCTGTTACGTAACTGATCGTAAAGCTGGCGCAGCAGGTCATCCGTCTGCGTCATGGTGTACAGATAGCAAGATGTCTCTTTTGACTGGACGAAAGTCTCGTATTTACCCTGCGTACGGTCGCAGGCCTGCGGATGCGAGCCCATTAAATGCAGCACGATAAGCTGTGGCTGAGTGCGCTCGGTTGCCAGCACCTGGGCGGTCATCTTCAACAACGCTTCGTCACGGGTATTTTTATCCGCTTCGAAATCACCGCTTTTGAGGAACTGAACTTCATCAGCTCGCTTCGCAATGCTGGCGATGGCCGTATCGTATTCACCAATCTGTCCCTGATTGGAGAACCACCACGTCTGGAATCCCGCGCGGTTGGCCAGAGTGACAAAGTTATCCTGGAACTGGGGTTTATTGTCCACCACCCGATTCAGCGTCAGGCCGAGTGATTTTTGTGTCGAACCGCTTGCCGCGATGTAATCCGCGAAGATGTAGCCGTTAACGGAACTGGCAAACGGGGTGTTATCCCAGTGGCCGCCAAAAGCGCCTAACGCATCGCGGCGGGCGCTTTCGCCGATGACCACCACGTAGGTATGATACTTCGGCTTCACGGCGGTTACCGTCCAGCTGTCTTTCACGCTCGCCAGCTTCGCCATACGCTCTTGTTCGTCGAGCACTTCGTTGTTATTAACGATAACGTCCTTGGCAAAGCGGAAAACCGGATAGCCGGTGTCTTTCAGCTTGAACACGCCGCCCCAGGCCAGGTTTTGCACCGGGGTCACAAAGAACGCGACAACGCTGAACAGCAAACAAATGCTGTCGAACTTGTTCCAGCTACGCTGCGGCACCTCTTTTTTACGGCGTACGGCAATAACACCGAGGGCGAAAATAAACACCCCAACCAGATAACTGTACCAGGGGAAGATGGTCAGAATTTCAGTAGACTCTTCCATATTGGTTGAGTGCAGCGCCAGCAAGGTATTGAAGTTCGGCGAACCGTAAGCCTGGCCAAACGGGAAGTACATTGCCGCTATCAGCGAGCAAATGCCAATCAGCACTTTCTGCGCACGCGGCGCGCTGCGCCACAGCAGCATCAATATACAGGTGAAAGCAACGCTATAGAGCAGGCTAAGCGGATAGCCCAGCGCAAGGTTGATCAGCAGAGACTGTAAGAAATAGAGGCCAGTCCACGGACTAATCGCCCGGCTACGAGCAATGATTGAATCTTTGAGGGTTAAATTCATATGCCACTGTTACAAAAACGCCATGTGCTTACCCTGGCGCTAAGGGTCATTGCCTGCCTGAGAGAGCGAGAAGGGGGATAGGGTCCGCATCCGCGAGCCGCAATATATGCAGGGCTGCGAAAAGATAGAGTGTGTGCAAGAGAAGGTCAACTACTACTAAGAAATTGTTTTGCGAGGGGCGTGGCAAAACTGACAAAAAGAAGGGTTATTGGCACGAAAACGATCACCGTATCCGAGTTACGGCAGGAAAATGAAGCGGCGTGCCGCGACGCCGCATTATTTATCTGCAGGTTTATCCTGCTCTGGTTTGCTGTTAATCATGTCGCACAGCATAGAGATCAGCATTAACCGTACTTTAAAGGGAGAGTGGCTAAACACGCGTATACACCTCTTAAATTCATTCATATAAACCTCCTGACTTCACGATCCCATCAGTCCTTGAGGGATGTCTTTATTATATACAGATATAGCACAGGCTATATTATATAGCTATTGCTAAAACGTTAATTTTTTGTGCCCACGCAACTCTGGTTTACAATGAGCGTTCTCTAATCAGATGCCGTTAACGCGTCACAGTAACGAGGAAGCAGAATGAGTCGTCGCGCAGGTATGCCAACAACAAAAAAAGTGACGCAATTGGTGAATGTCGAAGAACACGTTGAAGGATTTCGTCAGGTCCGGGAGGCACATCGCCGTGAGCTGATTGATGACTACGTAGAGCTGATTTCCGATCTCATTATTGAGGTGGGTGAAGCGCGCCAGGTAGATATGGCAGCACGGCTTGGGGTTTCCCAGCCGACGGTTGCTAAAATGCTTAAGCGTCTTGCTTCAGTTGGGTTGATTGAAATGATCCCCTGGCGGGGCGTGTTTTTAACCGCAGAGGGTGAGCGACTGGCTCAGGAGAGTCGGGAGCGTCACCAGATTGTGGAGAATTTCCTGCTGATGTTAGGTATCAGCCCGGAAATTGCCCGTCGCGACGCGGAGGGAATGGAGCATCACGTCAGTAAGGAAACGCTGGAGGCTTTTAGCCGGTTTACGCAACAGCAAGGTGCTGGCTCTGAATGAGTTTTCCTTTACTACGCGCCTTACAGCGCGATCGCTTTTTTCAGCTGTTAATCATTGTCGGGGTTGTACTGAGCCTGTTCGTGCCATTTACGCCACGGTCGTGGCCGGGGGCGATAGACTGGCACACGATTATTACACTTAGCGGCCTGATGTTACTGACCAAAGGCGTGGAGCTAAGCGGTTACTTCGATGTGTTAGGGCGCAAGATGACCCGGCGCTTTAACACCGAACGTCAATTGGCGATATTTATGGTGCTGGCGGCGGCGCTGCTGTCGACGTTTCTGACCAACGATGTTGCGCTGTTTATTGTTGTTCCGCTGACGATCACCCTGAAAAAATTGTGTGCCATTCCTGTAAATCGCCTGATTATCTTTGAGGCGCTGGCGGTAAACGCCGGATCGTTGCTCACGCCAATTGGTAATCCGCAAAACATTCTGATGTGGGGACGCTCCGGCTTATCGTTTACCGCGTTTACCTGGCAGATGGCGCCGCTTGCGGGGACCATGATGCTGACGCTGGTGGTGCTGTGCTGGTTGAGTTTCCCGCATAAAGCATTGCATTATCATACCGGTACGCGCGCGCCTGACTGGCAACCGCGCCTGGTGTGGAGCTGTCTGGGGCTGTATATCATTTTCCTGGCGGCACTGGAGTTAAAACAAGAGCTGTGGGGCCTGGCGATCGTTGCGGCAGGATTCATGGTGCTGGCTCGCCGCGTGATCCTCAGCGTGGATTGGACACTGCTGTTGGTGTTTATGGCGATGTTCATTGATGTGCACTTGCTGACGCAACTCCCGGCCTTGCAGGAGATTACCCACCAGATTGGCACGCTGTCAGCACCGGGGCTTTGGTTGACGGCCATTGGCCTGTCGCAGTTTATCAGTAATGTTCCCAGCACGATTTTGCTGCTGAACTACGTCCCGCCAACGCTGCTGCTGGCCTGGGCGGTCAATGTGGGCGGTTTTGGGTTGTTGCCGGGATCGCTGGCGAATCTTATTGCTTTACGGATGGCAAACGATCGACGGATCTGGTGGCGTTTTCATTGGTATTCGGTGCCGATGCTGATATGGGCGGCGCTGGTAGGGTATGGTTTATTGCAGGTGATGTGAGGATTGTGCCCGATGGGGCTGGCGCTTATCGGGCCTACAGGTTAAGTAGGCCCGATAAGGCGAAGGGACAGTTTTGATGCTTAGTTCAGACGAACCGGCATACCTGAACGGTTCTGTACCGCCTGCTCAACGACGGCCTGATCGACGTCAGACTGACCGGTGATGCTGGTAATGCTCTTGTTCAGCGTAATCGGTACGATTTCCCCGCCTTCGAACTGTGCTTCAGTGGTGGACAGTGGGTTGTGTACCTCGATGTAACGGCTGCCGTCTGGTTCAGTCGTGGCTTTTACCGGCTCATCGATAAACTGTACGCGGGTGCCGACCGGCACATTTTCAAACAGGAATTTGATGTCGTCGTTACGCAGACGCACGCAACCGTGGCTGACGCGTAAGCCGACGCCGAAGTTAGCATTGGTGCCGTGGATGGCGTACAGGCGACCGATATACAGCGCGTACAGGCCCATCGGGTTATCCGGACCTGCCGGAACAACAGCTGGCAGCGGTTCGCCCGCAGCGCGGTATTCCGCATGCATTTTTGCCGTTGGCGTCCAGGTTGGGCCCGCTTTTTTACGTTCTACTTTGGTGGTCCAGTTGATTGGCGTGTCTTTGCCCAACTGGCCAATACCGATCGGCAGAACAATAACGGTGTTGGTGCCTTTCGGGTAGTAGTACAGACGCATTTCAGCGCTGTTAATAACAATACCTTCATGCACGGTATCCGGCAGGATCAATTGCTGAGGTATGTTCAGGACGGTGCCGCCCTTCGGCAGGAAGGTATCCACGCCCGGGTTGGCTTCCAGCATATTAGACAGACCCATCTGATACTCCGCCGCAAAATACTCCAGCGGTTGGGTGTTGCCTTCAGGAATAGTGATGACCTGGTTTTGGCCGATCAAACGGCTGCCATCGGTAGGCAGCGGGTACGTGACGGCAGAAGCGGTGTTACAAAAACCAACTATTGCGAGTGCCGCCGCGAAAAGCGTTGTTAATTTCATATTCATGTTCATGTATGCGAGATTCAGTGCCAGGCAGGCTAGTGGGTTGAGATTTATGTAGTGTTGGGCACGCATTATATGTGCAATCTGAGCAACAAGGAATTCGGATGTGTACTAAATCACATTTTTTTCCTTTTGCTTTCACTTTATCCCTTCAGCATCAAGGCGCGATCTTATTGCAGACTTATGGCATAATAAGCGGTTCGTCACATATTTCTTTCTCTTTCAGGATACGCCAGTGTTAGTTTCCAGCAACGTCACCATGCAGTTCGGCAGTAAGCCGCTGTTTGAAAATATTTCCGTCAAATTTGGCGGCGGCAACCGTTACGGCCTGATTGGCGCGAACGGTAGCGGTAAATCCACTTTTATGAAAATTCTCGGCGGCGACCTCGAACCGACGCTGGGCAACGTTTCCCTCGATCCGAACGAGCGCATTGGTAAGCTGCGTCAGGATCAGTTCGCCTTTGAAGAGTTCACCGTGCTTGACACCGTGATCATGGGTCACGGTGAACTGTGGGAAGTAAAGCAGGAGCGCGATCGCATTTACGCCCTGGCCGAAATGAGCGAAGAAGACGGCTATAAAGTTGCTGACCTTGAAGTTCAGTATGGCGAAATGGACGGCTACTCTGCGGAAGCGCGTGCGGGTGAACTGCTGCTGGGCGTAGGTATTCCGGTAGAACAGCATTATGGCCCGATGAGCGAAGTCGCCCCCGGCTGGAAGCTGCGTGTGCTTCTGGCACAGGCGCTGTTCTCTAACCCGGACATTCTGCTGCTCGACGAACCAACGAACAACCTGGATATCGACACCATCCGCTGGCTGGAGCAGACGCTGAACGAGCGTGACAGCACCATGATCATCATTTCGCACGACCGTCACTTCCTGAACATGGTCTGTACGCACATGGCGGATCTGGACTACGGCGAACTGCGTGTTTATCCGGGTAACTACGACGAATATATGACGGCGGCAACCCAGGCGCGTGAACGTCTGCTGGCCGATAACGCCAAGAAGAAAGCGCAGATTGCCGATCTGCAATCCTTCGTCAGCCGCTTTAGCGCCAACGCATCTAAATCTCGTCAGGCGACTTCTCGTGCGCGTCAGATTGATAAGATCAAGCTTGACGAAGTGAAGGCGTCCAGCCGTCAGAACCCGTTCATCCGCTTCGAACAGGATAAGAAACTGTTCCGAAACGCGCTGGAAGTGGAAGCGCTGACGAAAGGTTTTGATGAAGGTCCGTTGTTTAAAAACTTTAACCTGCTGCTGGAAGTCGGTGAGAAAATTGCCATTCTGGGTGCCAACGGCGTGGGTAAATCAACCATGCTGAAAACGCTGGTCGGCGAATTACAGCCGGATAACGGTACCGTGAAATGGTCTGAAAACGCCCAGGTTGGTTACTACGCGCAGGATCACGAGTACGAATTCGAAAACGATCTGACGGTCTTCGAGTGGATGAGTCAGTGGAAACAGGAAGGCGATGATGAGCAGGTAGTACGTAGCTTCCTTGGTCGCTTGCTGTTCAGCCAGGACGATATCAAGAAACCTGCTAAAGTGCTGTCCGGTGGTGAAAAAGGACGCATGCTGTTCGGTAAGCTGATGATGCAGAAGCCGAATATCCTGGTAATGGATGAACCGACCAACCACCTGGATATGGAATCTATCGAGTCGCTGAATATGGCGCTGGAAATGTACCAGGGCACGCTGATCTTCGTTTCTCACGACCGTGAGTTCGTCAGTTCATTGGCAACCCGCGTGATTGAAATTACGCCGGAACGCGTAATCGACTTCACCGGTAACTACGAAGATTACCTGCGTAGCAAGGGCGTCGAATAATTTTCCCGTCGTCTTTCGTGTTACAGGTGTGTTGGCTGCACCTGTACACCCCGGTCACTTACTTGTGTAAGCTTGCGGGGATTTACAGGCTGGCCGCCTTCCTGTAACGCGAAATACTTAGGGAAACTTGTGTAAGTTACAGATTAAATAATCCCCAGCGCACGCTTGCCATGGATATTCAAATCATCCAGCGTGAAGCGTCCTTCCCAGTGAGTTTCATAATCCTCGCGTGGGAAATCACCCGGCGATACGCCTTTTTCCAGCGCGGCCTTCACTTTATGGGCGTAGGCCAGATTCTTTTCGCACATCGGTGCGGCAGGGATGTACATCACGTTGCCCCAACCCTGCTGATTTTCTACCGGTGCGACGGAGTGGATCACATCACAATGCCACCATACGGAGTCTCCGGCGTCCAGTTGCGGAATGCTGGTTAACGCTTCAATCAGCAGCGGATGCCATTGCGCAGAAATCGGCAGAACTCTGCCGGGTGCTACGCCGCAAAGTTCATCTTCCGGCACATCGTCAAGCAATGGACGTAACAGTACCCAGGCCATCGCTTCAGGGATAGGGACCACGTGCAACAACCCCTGACCTGGCAGCATATCGGAGAGAGCAGTCCAGCCCTGGAAGGTACGGAATACTGAACATTTGGTGGTGTTATCCACCGTGTACTCTTCTACTTCAGTGCGATGCGCGGCCTGCCACGGGTCGTAATCTTCCAGCTTACCATTGAAAACATTAGCAAAGACCTGCTGATATGCCGGCAGAAGCCAGCGTTCCAGCGCGCCGGAATCCGTATGCGCGCCCAGCCCTTTGGACGTCGTTCCCGGTGGACGACGGCGTATGCGGTCGGGGTAGATAACGCTGACATCCGGGTTAAACCATTGCTTACCTTCGCCTGCAAATGTCCAAAGACGGTTGAGAAATGACTGCGCATTTGCCATTTCTTCACTCTGACGGGCCTGCATCTGCGCCTGGGACCAGTAGATGGGGTAGATTTCAGGTCGCGACGCGCTCAGGGTACCAAAGAAATTATCGCCCGGTCCTTGGTAAACGTCGTCAAAATGGTTGCGGTCCAGATAGTCCAGCATTGACCTATCCCAATCGAGGGCTTGTTCGCGAGAGAAATGGCCTTTAATGACCGCGCATCCGCGACGCTTAATTTCTTCACGCTGCTCAGCGCTCACGCGACCCGCCTTGATATCCGCATAGGACAACACAGGCCATACCGGAGAGCCTTGCGCTTTGAGGGCGTTGATTTCCGCCACGCGATTAGCAATGGCCTCGCTCAACTGATTGAAAATCGACTGAACATCTCCAAGCTGTTCACGCAATTGCTTTTTCATCTGCCGGATTGCCGCTTTGTGATCGGTGGGCAACGTGTCGCTGGTAAAAGTAAAAGCCATATCCACCTCGCATTAACTTTCATTCGAAACTTGTTTAACTTACAGGTGATAATATAAGTTAAAATTTAGTTAACGCAAGTTTAAAATTTGATGGTGTGAGAAACATGTTAAAGCGTGGAAACCGGGGCAAGGGGATACCCCGGTTGGGCAGGATTAGCAATTAAAAGGGGAAGTGTTATCCAGCACCGCCTGAATCACGTTCAGCGCGCCCTGATGGTTATTGTCGTCGGTCTGATAGCGGGCAATCGATTTGATACTCTCTGCCGCGTTGGCCATGGCGAAAGAGTAGCGCGCCATTTTCAGCATTTCTGCGTCATTGCCGCTATCGCCAATGGCGACCACGTTTTGCGGGGACAGGTTCCAGCGCTTTAGCAGACGGCTGATTCCGTTGGCTTTATGCAAACCAGGAATGATCAGGTCGATAAACCCAAAGCCGCTGGTGACGGGCTTCATTATACCGTCAAGGGCAGAATGAAGGTGATCGATCACTAATGGGATTTGTTGATCCTGTAAATTCAGCGAGAACTTGAACAGCACATCATCAATGTCCTGATAATCCTTCACGGGTTTCAGGCGATGGTAGTGTTTTGACATCAATGCGACAAAGGACTCGGGGGCATTTTCGCTAACGTAGGCGCTTTGCAGGCCGCAAGCTACAAAGTTGAGATGCGTATCTTTGAGCAGTTCGCCAATGACAATGCGGGATTCGTGGCGGGTCAGCTCACCGTGAAACTGCTGTTTGCCATGTTCAAAGACTAACGCCCCGTTCTCGGCAACAAAAGAGATCTCATTTTTGAGTTCCGGGAAAAAGGAGATCAGTTGATAATACTGATTGCCGCTGGCCACGACAAATTCAATATCTCGTTTTTTCAGTTCCTGATACTGCGCCATAAAATGTGCATGATCGTATTTTTTGGCGTCGTCGAGAAAAGTTCCGTCCATATCAGTGACGATAACTTTGATGGTCATACTTGCTCCTGGCTCATAACTGCGACCAGAAACATTTTAATAACAATGTGAGCTAAAGCACAAATTTATTTCATTCGAAAGAAGAATACCCGGCAAGCGAAATGCCGCCGGGTAAGGGGGATTACAGCATATGTTCAGTACGTGCGATGATATCGTCCTGCGCATCTGGAGACAGCGCGGTGAAGAAGGCCGAATAACCTGCTACACGGACCACCAGGTCACGATACTGATCCGGGTGCTTTTTGGCTTCCAGCAGCGTTTCACGGGAGACAATGTTGTACTGAATATGCCAGCCTTTGTGCTCTTCAAAGAAGGTACGCAGCAGGATCATCAGCTTCTGCTTATCGGATTCATTCTCCAGCGTGGCCGGGTTCAGCTTCTGGTTTAACAACACGCCGCCGAGGATTGAACCGGTCGGCAGTTTACCCACCGAGCCAATTACCGCTGTTGGGCCGAGATGGTCCGTTCCGGAAGCCGGGCTTGCGCCTTCTGCCAGCGGAGTGTGCGCCTTACGACCATCCGGTGTGGCCATCGTTGCCGCGCCAAACGGTACGTTTGCGGAGATCGATGAGGTACCCGCGTAGTAATTGCCGCCAACCGGGCCACGTCCGTAACGCGGATTATGATACTGTTTCAACTCATTGATATAGGTCTGATAAGCGCGGGCCAGCAGCGTATCAACGCTATCGTCATCGTTGCCGTATTTCGGTGCGCCGTTGATCAGCCGCTGGCGTAATTGTTCGTGGGTCAGACCGTCAAAATCGTCGGCCAGCGCGGCGGCCAGCTGTTGCTGACCGATAGCGCCTTGTTCAAAGACCAGTTTCTTCACCGCAGCCAGGCTGTTGCCGAGGTTGGCAATACCCACCTGCAAACCCGATACCCAGTCGTATTTCGCACCGCCTTGCTTAATGCTTTTCGCGCGTTCAATACAGTCATCTACCAGCGCAGAGCACAGAATATCGTGTACGTTCTCTTCCAGCATGGTGTCGACAACATACTCAATTTCGATAGATTTACGCGTGTAGTAGCGAATCTGCGCATCCCAGGCGTCCATCACTTCGTCGAAATTGTTGAAGTTACCAGCCGAGAGTGCTTTTTCCTGTGGCAGAAATACTTTACCGCTGGTGGCATCGCGACCACCTTCCAGCGCTGCCAGCATCACGCGGGCAAAGTTAATAAAGCTCATACCGGTACAGCGGTAGCCCCATTTGCCGCCAACGGCGGTTTCGATGCAACCAATGGCCGCATAGTCATAGGCGTCCTGCGGTTCAATGCCAAGCTTAATGAATTCAGGTATGACGATTTCGTCGTTATTAAAGGCAGGCATCCCGAAGCCGCAGCGGATCACCTGTACACAGGCATCCAGGAAATCATTACTCATCCCTGCATGATAACGCACGCTCAGGTTTGGCTGAGTAGAACGCAGGCGACCGCAGGATTCCAGAATGGCGTAGGAGAGCGGATTGACGGCATCCATTGCCTGACCGTTGACCAGGTTTTGGCCACCAATGGTCACGTTCTGATACAGCGGGCTACCCGCCGAGGCTTTCGAATGGGAGCCGGAGCGGATTTTGTTCACTTCCAACAGTTTCAGCCAGCAGCTGTGCAGCAGCTCAATGGCGTGCTCACGATCGAGGCTCTGGTTCAGTTCTACGTCAAGACGGTAGAACGGATAGAGGTACTGATCCATGCGACCAAACGACACCGAGTGACCATTTGATTCAATTTGCAGGATCAACTGGATGAAATAGCACAACTGTAGCGCCTGCCAGAACGTTTTTGGCGGCTCATGGGCGATAACATCGCAGTTGTCCGCCATGGTCAGCAGTTCATCACGACGACTGGCGCGAGTTTCCGTGGCCGCCATTTTACGTGCCAGCGTGGCAAAGCGCTCAATGTGCAGACTGACGGCCTCCAGCACGATATCAATCGCTTTCAGAAACTGATCGCCATGGAGGTCTTCCAGACATGTCAGATTGATGCGGGAACGACGTTCATCAACTTTGTGGCGCAGGCCGTCGAGACCTTTTTCCAGCAGCAGCGGGAAGTTTACCGCCAGGTGTGCGTCACCGGAGGTCATGTTACCTTCGGCTTTGATAATGCCGGTTTCCAGCAGCCCTTTCTGCTCGTCAGTAAACATCCCGTAGCAGCGATCCTGCACGGTCTGACCACGCCACCATGGACACACCTCGTGCAATACGCGTTTGTTCTCTTCGCTTACCGCAAAGCCCGCGCCCGGCCTGTCGGCGAGGTCATCGATCTCTTTTTCAATCCACGACACGGTGTATTCCGGGAAGATTGGCGCGGCACGCACTTCGCTTGCCTGGTTACCAATGATCAGTTCGTCATGCTTGATCCAGATGGTGCGTTCCGCCAGATGATGGGCCAGCGCCAGCGCGCGGCGAACCGGGATAGGTTTATCCAGATGCTGTTGATACATCTCGGTATAGTGCTGGGCGCGCTCGGTACAAACCGGCGGCTTCACGATGTGGATCAGGGCCGTTTTATGCGCTTTGATACGGTCGCTGAGTGTGTCCAGTTTCAGAGTGGTCATGGCGATTATCCTCGTAGGGTCGCGGTTAAACCTTTCAGGCTGGCGTACTGCTGGGCAAATTCGAGCAGCGCAGGCGCATCAAGCGGTTTATCCGGTGCGTTGTAGGGTTGACTGAGTAAGTGGTATTTGTTGATGCCCAGCGTGTGGTAGGGCAAAAAATGGATCTCATCGACGTGAAGCTCGTCGGCAGCAAAATCGGTAATGGCCTGAATAGCGGCTTCGTCAGCGTTGAACCCCTGAATCAGGGGGACGCGGATAACCATTTTTTTACCGGCGGCGGCCAGTTTTTTCAGATTTTCCAGTACGCGAGAGGCGCTGCCATCGGTCCACTGTTTAAACGGCGCGTCGGCGACATGTTTTAAATCGGCCAGGAACAGGTCGACGTCAGGTAATGACGGTTCAATATACTTCCACGGGACATGCAGACAGGTTTCAACCGCTGTATGAATACCTGCATCGTGGCTGGCTTTGAGTAGTGCTGCCGCCAGTTCTGGCTGCATAAAGGGTTCACCGCCAGACAGGGTGAGGCCCCCGCCGCTGCGATCGTAAAACGGTTTATCACGCACTACGGTCGCCATGATGTCGTCCACGCTTTTTTCCTCTCCGCAGACGGTCAGCGCCTGGGTTGGACAGCAGTGGGTCAGCGCCGTGAGCGCATCATCGGTCAGTTTTTCGCGATGAATCAGCAATCCACTCAGCGCGCGTTCAATCACCTTCGGTGCGGCCTGAGCACAGAGATCGCAACCGTCGAGGCACAAACGCGCGTCATAGAGCAGATCCTGCGTGCGGGCGCGGCTTTCCGGATTCTGGCACCACCGACAGCCCAGGGAGCATCCCTTAAGGAACACCACGGTACGGATACCGGGACCATCATGTGTGGAATAGCGCTGGATATTGAAAATCATAAGCGGCCTCTCATCTTTCGTATAAAGATTAAATTACTTTCGAATGAAAGTTATATTGACGTACGTCAACTAACCGTGAGGTTTCGCCGTGTTACCTTTTATTCATGCTAATTATTCGTTTGAGGAAAGGTTATGGAACTCTATTTAGATACGTCTGACGTTGACGCGGTAAAAGCTCTGGCGCGGGTTTTTCCGCTAGCAGGGGTGACCACTAACCCAAGCATTGTGGCGGCAGGTAAGCAGACGCTGGACGTGTTACTGCCGCAACTGCAGGAAGCGATGGGAGGGCAAGGACGCCTGTTTGCTCAGGTAATGGCAACCACCGCCGAAGGCATGGTCAGCGATGCGCGTAAGCTGCGGGCAATCATTGCGGATATCGTGGTCAAAGTGCCGGTCACGGCAGAAGGTCTGACGGCCATTAAATTGCTGAAAGAAGAAGGGATCCCGACGTTGGGTACCGCGGTATACGGCGCTGCTCAAGGGCTATTAGCTGCGCTTGCGGGGGCCGAATACGTTGCGCCATATGTTAACCGTGTGGATGCGCAGGGGGGGGACGGCATTCAGACGGTGACCGATCTGCAGACCTTACTGAAAATGCATGCCCCGCACGCCAAAGTACTGGCCGCCAGTTTTAAAACGCCGCGTCAGGCGCTGGATTGCCTGCTGGCAGGCTGCGAGTCCATCACGCTGCCGCTGGATGTCGCTCAGCAGATGATTAGCTCTCCGGCCGTTGATGCTGCCGTAGCGAAGTTCGAGCACGACTGGCAGAGCGCATTTGGACGCACTTCTCTGTAAGTCTGTTTTGCCGGATGGCGGCTGACACCTTATCCGGCCTACACAATGCGCTGTTGTAGGCCTGACAGGAGGCGTTAGCATCGCCCTCTGGCAATAGTGTGGTGCCGACGATTTCTCTGCTAACTCCCGCAGACCTCACAGGTGGGATTGCGCATCAGCTTCATTTCGCGAAACTGGCAGGTCATGGCGTCGTACATGACGATTTTTCCTGACGCCGGTTTACCGTAGTTAGCCAGCAGCTTAATGGCTTCCATCGCCTGTAACGAGCCGATCACGCCGATCAGCGGGGCCATCACTCCGGCCTCTACGCAGGTCAGGGCGTTTTCACCGAACAGACGGCTCAGGCAACGGTAGCAGGGCTCTCCTTCCTGGTAGGTAAATACGGTAATTTGTCCTTCCATGCGAATTGCCGCACCGGAAACCAGCGGAACCCTGGCGGCGAAGCATCCGGCATTCAACTGATTGCGGATGCTGACATTATCCGTACAGTCCAGCACCAAATCGTGTTCGGTAATAAGCGTGTGAATCTCGCTCTCGTCCAGCAGCGCATTCACCGGCGTAATGGCGATATAAGGGTTAATCCGCGCCAGTGCGTCGCGGGCGGATAGCACTTTTGGCTGTCCAACGGTCGCATCGCTGTGCAGCGTCTGGCGCTGGAGGTTCGACACGGAGACTGTGTCAAAGTCGAGCAAGGTTAAATGCCCGACGCCAGCGCCTGCAAGGTACTGAGTTGCTGCGCATCCCAGTCCCCCCACACCAACGACCAGTACCCGCGCCTCCTTGAGCGCTTCCTGACCTTCGAAATCGAAGCCGCGCAGAATGATTTGCCGGTTATAGCGCATCATCTCCTGGTCGCTGAGTTCTGCCATTACAGGCCTCCAAACAGTGCGTTAAACGGCTCGACCTCAACCCATTCGCCGGCTTCGACGTTACCACGATCGCGCTCCAGCACGATAAAACAGTTACCCTGGCTAAAAGAGCTAAAAATATGCGAGCCCTGGTGCCCGGTAGTGGTGACTTCCAGTTCGCCTTCAGCGGTACGCTGCAATACACCGCGCTGAAAATCCAGACGGCCAGGTGTTTTCTTCAGGCGTGAAGCGGTGCGCACGCGCTGGCGAGGCGGTAGTCCACAGGCGGTGTTGCCGCTGAGTTTCGCCAGGAGCGGTTGTACCAGTTGATAGAAGGTGAGGGCCGCAGACACTGGATTACCCGGCAGACCGCAAAACCAGCTGTTGCTCAGTTTGCCAAACGCGAACGGTTTGCCCGGTTTGATGGCCAGCTTCCAGAAGGCAATTTCTCCCAGCTCTTCCAGAATAGTTTTAGTGTAATCCGCTTCGCCTACTGAAACGCCGCCGGAGCTGATGACGACATCGGCCTGGCTGTCGGCTTCGATAAACGCGGCACGCAGCGCGTTGGGATCGTCGCGAATAATCCCCAGGTTGATCACTTCGCAGCCTAACTGTTGCAGCATCAGGTGAACGGTCAGACGGTTAGTGTCATAAATCTGCCCGTCTCCCAGCGGCTGACCTGGCAACTGCAGTTCATCACCGGTGGAGAACAGCGCCACGCGGACTTTGCGCACAACGGGAGCATCGGCAACACCGAGCGAAGCCAGAACGGGAAGCTCGCCGGTTGTCAGGCGAGTCCCGGCGGGAAACACCACCGCGCCGTTTGCAATATCTTCACCGCGCAGACGAATATTTTGCCCGCGGCGGACTTCGGCGGTAAAACGCACCCCGTCGTCAGTTTGTTCGGTTTGCTCCTGCATCACCACCGCTTCACAACCAGCAGGCACCGGGGCGCCGGTCATAATACGGATGCAGGTTCCCGCAGGTCACTCGCCATGGAAAGGCTGACCGGCAAAGGCTTTACCCGCCACAGCAAGCGGCTGATCAGATTGTAAATCGGCTAATCGTACCGCATAGCCATCCATTGCCGAGTTATCGAATCCCGGTACATCAATGGGGGAGACAACGTCGGTGGCCAGAATGCGGCCAAAGCATTGAACCAGCGGCAGCGTTTCGACGGCGGTGAGCGGGGTAATACGCGAAAGCATCTGAGAGAAAGCCGTTTCAAGCGGCATCAGTCCGGCGGTAAATTCCATGAGAAGACTCCTGCGGGGCAAAATCGAATCTGCTCATTATGTCAGAAAATGGACGCGGGCAGTATGCTACCTCAGGCTTAGAATCAGATCTGGTAAAGGTTTTGTGCCAGGGATAGCGCTGCAGGAAGAATGCAGTATAGACTCAATATTTCCGCTCATTTTTCCCTGGGGGCTAAATGGCTAATATTATTCCAGACGCAATTCGACGACAGGTGGAGGCCGCCAGTGCGTGCATCCGTCAGATTTTCGAGGGGAATCTCATTGCCCTTCATTTGTATGGCTCTGCGGTTGAAGGCGGCTTAAAACCCCAAAGCGACATTGATTTATTGGTCACCCTGCGTGAACCAATAAATGCCCGACAAAGAAAAAAACTGATGCAGGATTTGCTGACCATTTCAGCGCCTCCCGGCACCTCCGGGCCATATCGTGCGCTGGAAGTGACCGTGGTTCTGCACTCGCAGATCGTGCCGTGGCGATTCCCACCGGCGAGAGAAATGCAGTTTGGCGAATGGCTGCGTGATGATATTCGCGCTGGCGTGTTTGAACCGGCAATGGTGGATCCTGATCTTTCTATTCTGCTGACCCAGGCCCGGCGCGCCAGCGTACCGCTGTTCGGTGAACCGGCTGAGACGTTATTTAACGTCATTCCGTTTAGCGATGTATTGCAAACATTTCGGCATATCCTTGAGATGTGGCAGAAACCGGCTGATTTAGAGGGGGACGAGCGTAATATCATCCTTGCTCTGGCACGTATCTGGTATAGCGTGGTTACGGGTAATATTGTCGCTAAAGATGAGGCCGCATCCTGGCTTCTGCCGCAATTACCCGCTGAGCATGCTGATTTGCTGCAAGCGGCGCGTGCGGAATATCTGGGGTTAACCAAACATAACTGGGCAGCGTGTATGCCGTCTGTAGAACGCTTTGTGTTTTATGCAAAAAAACAGATTACCGATCGGCTTGAATAATTTAGCACCAACGTCGAGAGATCTCCTTTCCGTTAAACACATCTGAATGACCTGATGAGACGGGGTGTGAGGTGCGGGCCTTTACCTTTACATGACGTCTGCATCTTTCTATATTCAAAAATCGAATCAATAAGTCACCGAAATTCTGATATTTATAACCCCCCGGTACCCGCCACCTAATGGACGAATAAAATGGGTAAAGCAGTCATTGCAATTCACGGCGGCGCAGGGGCTATCACCCGCGCGTTACTGAGCCAGGAGCAAGAATTGCGTTATATACAAGCGCTGTCGGATATCGTTGAAACCGGCCAACGGATGCTTGAAGACGGTCGTAGCGCACTGGATGTGGTCACCGAAGCCGTGCGTTTGTTGGAAGAGTGTCCGTTGTTTAATGCCGGAATTGGCGCGGTGTATACCCGTGATGAAACCCATGAACTGGACGCCTGTGTGATGGACGGTAATACGCTAAACGCGGGAGCCGTCGCCGGGGTTAGCCATCTGCGCAATCCAATTCTCGCGGCTCGCCTGGTGATGGAGCACAGCCCCCACGTCATGATGATAGGTGAAGGGGCTGAAAACTTTGCCATTGCGCAGGGTATGGAGCGCGTTTCGGCGGATATTTTCTCGACGCCAGAACGCTACGCTCAACTGCTGGCAGCGCAATCGGCGGGTGAAACGGTGCTGGATCATAGCGCGACCCCGCTGGATGAAAACAACAAAATGGGTACTGTGGGTGCGGTCGCGCTGGATATGTTTGGCAATCTGGCGGCGGCAACATCGACCGGCGGGATGACCAACAAATTACCGGGGCGGGTAGGTGACAGTCCGCTGGTCGGCGCTGGCTGCTATGCCAATAACGCAAGTGTGGCCGTTTCCTGCACCGGAACCGGTGAAGTCTTTATTCGTGCGCTGGCGGCCTATGACATTGCGGCGTTGATGGACTATGGCGGCCTGAGTTTATCGGAGGCGTGCGAACGCGTAGTAATGGAAAAATTACCGGCGCTCGGCGGTAGCGGCGGTTTAATTGCCGTCGATCACGAGGGCAACGTCGCCTTGCCCTTTAACAGCGAAGGCATGTACCGTGCCTGGGGATATGCAGGCGATACGCCAACCACCGGTATTTATCGGGAAAAAGGAGATACCGTTGCCACACAGTGATGAGCTTGACGCCAGCGACGTGCTGGCAGTCAGCAACCTGAACATTGCCTTTGAGCAGGAGCAGCAGCGCATCAGTGCGGTGCGTAATCTGTCATTTCGCCTGAAGCGTGGTGAAACGCTGGCGATAGTGGGCGAATCCGGTTCAGGAAAGTCGGTAACAGCCTTGTCGCTGATGCGTTTGATTGAACAGTCAGGCGGCGAGGTGAGCTGCGATGAAATGCTCCTTCGACGCCGTAACCGACAGGTTATTGAGCTGGGTGAACAGAGCGCGTCGCGGATGCGTCACGTGCGTGGCGCGGATATCGCCATGATCTTCCAGGAGCCCATGACATCGCTTAATCCGGTATTTACCGTGGGTGAGCAGATTGCTGAGTCAATCCGTTTGCATCAGGGGGCCAGCCACGAAGAGGCGATGGTGGAAGCGAAACGGATGCTCGACCAGGTGCGTATTCCTGAGGCGAAGGCTATTTTATCGCGCTATCCGCACCAGCTTTCTGGCGGCATGCGCCAGCGGGTAATGATCGCCATGGCGCTATCGTGTCGCCCTGCGGTTTTAATTGCCGATGAACCGACCACCGCGCTGGATGTCACTATTCAGGCACAGATCCTGCAACTGATAAAAGTGCTGCAGCAGGATATGTCGATGGGAGTGATCTTTATTACCCACGATATGGGCGTCGTGGCGGATATTGCCGATCGCGTGCTGGTGATGTATCAGGGCGAGGCGGTAGAAACCGGCAGCGTTGAGCAGATTTTTCACGCTCCCCAGCATCCTTACACCAAAGCGCTGCTGGCAGCCGTGCCGCAGCTTGGGGCGATGACCGGACAAGCGTACCCGCTCCGGTTTCCACTCATTTCATTACACGATCCCAGCCATGTAGAACCACAGACTGAACAGGATACCGTGGTTGAAGGCGAGCCTATTTTGCAGGTACGTAATCTGGTGACGCGTTTTCCGCTGCGCAGCGGCATTCTTAATCGGGTGACCCGCGAGGTGCATGCGGTGGAAAACGTCAGCTTTGACCTGTGGCCCGGAGAGACGCTCTCGCTGGTGGGGGAGTCAGGCTGCGGGAAATCCACCACCGGTCGGGCGCTGCTACGTCTGGTCGAGTCTCAACGCGGGGAGATTGTTTTCAACGGACAGCGTATCGATACCCTGGCCGCCAGTAAGCTACAGCCGCTGCGTCGGGATATTCAATTTATCTTCCAGGACCCCTATGCTTCGCTCGATCCGCGTCAGACCGTGGGATATTCCATTTTAGAACCGCTGCGGGTGCATGGGCTACTGCAAGGCGATGCGGCGGCAAAACGGGTTGCATGGCTGCTGGAACGCGTAGGATTGCTCCCTGAGCATGCCTGGCGCTATCCGCATGAGTTTTCCGGTGGGCAGCGTCAGCGGATCTGTATTGCCCGGGCGCTGGCGCTCAATCCCAAGGTGATTATTGCCGATGAGTCAGTCTCGGCGCTGGATGTCTCAATTCGCGGGCAAATTATCAACCTGTTGCTCGACCTCCAACGAGAAATGGGGATTGCGTACCTGTTTATTTCCCACGATATGGCGGTGGTGGAGCGGATCAGTCATCGGGTGGCGGTGATGTACCTTGGGCAAATCGTCGAGATCGGCACCCGACGCGCGGTGTTTGAAAATCCGCAGCATCCGTACACCCGCAAACTGATGGCGGCAGTCCCGGTCGCCGATCCCTCACATCACCGGCCCCAGCGCGTGCTGTTGTCGGATGATATCCCCAGTAATATCCGCAAACGCGGTGAAGAGATTTCCCCCGTTTCACTCCAGCAAGTTGGCCCGGGGCATTATGTTGCGCGTCCGCAACCAGAAAATGCGCTTTCGCGTTTATAACAGGCAGGCAGGGTTTAAGGAGAATAACATGACAAAAATTGTTGCTCGAAAATGGCTGGTTGCTGTGGGAGTGGCCTCTGCGCTGGCCGCCACACCTGGCTGGGCTGCCAAAGATGTAGTAGTGGCGGTAGGATCCAATTTCACCACCCTCGATCCCTACGACGCAAACGACACGTTGTCGCAGGCGGTAGCGAAGTCGTTTTACCAGGGGCTGTTTGGCCTTGATAAAGAGATGAAGCTGAAAAATGTACTGGCGGAGAGTTATACGGTTTCTGATGATGGCCTGACTTATACCCTTAAGCTGCGACAGGGCGTGAAGTTTCAGGACGGCACCGACTTCAACGCCGATGCGGTTAAAGCTAACCTCGACCGGGCCAGCAATCCGGAAAACCATCTGAAACGCTACAACCTGTATAAGAATATCGATAAAACCGAGGTCGTCGATCCGTCGACGGTGAAGATAACGCTGAAGCAGCCGTTCTCTGCATTTATCAATATTCTGGCGCACCCGGCTACGGCGATGATCTCTCCCGCCGCGCTGGAGAAATACGGCAAGGAGATCGGTTTCCATCCCGTGGGGACCGGGCCGTATCAGCTTGAGACCTGGAATCAGACGGATTTTGTAAAGGTTAAGAAGTTCGCGGGTTACTGGCAGCAAGGGCTGCCAAAGCTGGATACGATTACCTGGCGTCCGGTGACCGACAACAACACGCGTGCGGCAATGCTGCAGACCGGGGAAGCGCAGTTTGCCTTCCCGATCCCTTACGAGCAGGCGGCGCTACTGGCGAAGAATAAAAACCTGGAACTGGTGGCCAGTCCGTCTATTATGCAGCGTTACATCAGCATGAACGTCACGCAAAAACCGTTCGATAACCCGAAGGTGCGTGAAGCGCTGAATTATGCCATCAACCGTCAGGCGCTGGTGAAAGTGGCGTTTGCCGGTTACGCGACGCCAGCAACCGGCGTTCTCCCACCGTCGATCGCCTATGCGCAAAGCTATACGCCATGGCCATACGACCCGGCAAAAGCGCGCGAACTGCTGAAAGAAGCGGGTTATCCGAACGGTTTTACCACCACGCTATGGTCTTCTCATAACCATAGTACCGCGCAGAAAGTGCTGCAATTTACCCAGCAGCAACTGGCGCAGGTGGGCGTTAAGGCTCAGGTGACGGCGATGGATGCCGGTCAGCGCGCGGCGCAAGTCGAAGGTAAAGCGCAGAAAGAGAGCGGGGTACGCATGTTCTACACCGGCTGGTCTGCCTCTACGGGTGAAGCAGACTGGGCGCTGTCACCGCTGTTTGCATCTCAAAACTGGCCGCCAACGCTGTTTAATACGGCGTTCTACAGCAATAAGCAGGTGGACAGTGATTTAGCAGCAGCGTTGCAAACCAACGATCCGGCCCAGAAAGCGAAGCTGTACAAGGATGCGCAGGATATTATCTGGAAAGAGTCGCCGTGGATCCCACTGGTAGTGGAACAACTGATTTCGGCGCACAACACCAGATTGACCGGGTTCTGGATCATGCCGGATACCGGATTTAGCTTTGATGATGCGGATTTAAAATAAGCTATTCATCCGGCCCCGCCACGCAGGGGCCGGCGAAGGGAGTGTGATGCTTAACTATGTTTTCAAGCGCCTGCTGGGGTTGATTCCAACTCTGTTGATTGTAGCGGTGCTGGTATTTTTATTTGTTCACCTGCTACCCGGCGATCCGGCCCGGCTGATTGCCGGACCGGAGGCTGACGCTGAGGTTATCGAACTGGTGCGTCAGCAGTTGGGTCTGGACCAGCCGCTGCATATTCAGTTCTGGCATTACATTACTAACGTGTTGCAAGGCGATTTTGGAACCTCAATGGTTTCTCGTCGTCCGGTCTCCGAAGAGATAGCCAGTCGTTTTATGCCATCGCTATGGCTGACCATTGCCAGCATGGCGTGGGCGGTGTTATTCGGCATGACGGCAGGGATTATTGCTGCTGTATGGCGCAATCGTTGGCCGGACAGATTGAGTATGACGCTCGCCGTCACCGGGATCTCTTTCCCGGCGTTTGCGCTCGGCATGCTGCTCATGCAGATATTCTCCGTTGAGCTTGGCTGGTTGCCCACCGTTGGCGCTGATACCTGGCGGCACTATATCCTCCCGTCTATTACCCTGGGTGCGGCGGTGGCTGCGGTGTTAGCCCGGTTTACCCGCGCTTCGTTTGTCGATGTGCTCAGTGAAGACTATATGCGTACCGCGCGGGCCAAAGGGGTGAGTGAAACCTGGGTGGTGTTAAAACATGGTTTGCGCAATGCGATGATCCCGGTGGTCACCATGATGGGGCTACAGTTTGGCTTTTTGCTCGGCGGCTCAATTGTGGTTGAGAAGGTGTTTAACTGGCCAGGGCTTGGGCGGCTGTTGGTGGACTCAGTCGAAATGCGCGACTATCCGGTGATTCAGGCCGAGGTGCTGTTGTTTTCTCTGGAGTTTATTCTTATTAACTTAGTGGTGGATGTGCTCTATGCCGCCATTAATCCGGCTATCAGGTACAAGTAAGGATGCGATTTTTTAACTGGCGCCGACAGGCGATTTTAAATGCGATGCCCCTTGTTAAGCCTGAGCAGATACGCACGCCGTGGCATGAATTCTGGCGTCGTTTCCGTCGCCAGCGCATGGCGATGTTAGCGGGGTTATTTGTCGTGCTGCTGATAATGGTGGCGATTTTTGCTCGCTGGTTAACGCCATTTGATGCCGAGAATTACTTCGATTATGACCGTCTGAATGACGGACCGTCGATGCTGCACTGGTTCGGCGTTGACTCGCTGGGGCGGGATATTTTTAGCCGCGTGCTGGTGGGGGCGCAAATCTCGCTGGCGGCGGGGGTCTTTGCCGTATTTATTGGCGCAGCGATTGGCACCGTGCTGGGTCTGCTGGCGGGATACTACGAAGGCTGGTGGGATCGACTGATTATGCGTATCTGCGATGTGCTGTTCGCCTTTCCGGGTATTTTGCTGGCGATAGCCGTGGTCGCTGTGCTGGGCAGCGGCATTGCAAACGTGATTATTGCCGTGGCCATTTTCTCCATTCCGGCCTTCGCGCGGCTGGTGCGCGCAAATACGCTGGTGCTAAAGCAGCAGACCTTTATTGAATCCGCGCGCAGTATTGGCGCCAGCGATGCGACCATCATCTTCAACCATATCTTGCCGGGTACGGTTTCATCGATCGTGGTCTTTTTTACCATGCGTATTGGCACGTCGATTATCTCTGCCGCGAGCCTGTCATTTCTGGGATTGGGTGCGCAGCCGCCGACCCCGGAGTGGGGGGCAATGCTCAATGAAGCCCGCGCTGATATGGTGATCGCGCCGCACGTGGCGATTTTCCCGGCGGTGGCGATATTCCTGACGGTACTGGCGTTTAACTTACTCGGAGATGGTCTGCGCGACGCGCTGGACCCGAAAATTAAAGGATAAATCACAGGCCGGATAAGACGTAACGCTTATCCGGCCTACAGTTGGGTTGCGCTTATTTAAACGCGGGTGCCCCACAGATCGTATTCATCAGCGTTTTCGACCTTCACGCGGATGATATCGCCAGGTTTCACCTTGGTTTCGCCATTCAGGTATACCGCGCCGTCGATTTCCGGGGCGTCAGCCATGCTGCGGCCAATCGCGCCTTCTTCGTCAACTTCATCAACGATAACCAGAATTTCGCGGCCCACTTTTTCCTGCAAACGTTCAGCGGAGATTTGCTGTTGCAATTGCATAAAGCGGTTCCAGCGTTCCTCTTTCACCTCTTCCGGGATTTGGTCCGGCAGGTCATTGGCGCCAGCGCCTTCTACCGGGCTGTATTTAAAGCAGCCCACGCGGTCCAGACGCGCTTCCTTCAGGAAGTCGAGCAGCATCTGGAAGTCTTCTTCCGTTTCACCCGGGAAACCGACAATGAAGGTTGAGCGCAGCGTCAGTTCAGGGCAGATTTCACGCCACTGCTTGATGCGTGCCAGTTGTCTGTCCACGGAGCCTGGGCGTTTCATCAGCTTAAGAATACGCGGGCTGGCATGTTGCAGCGGGATGTCCAGATACGGCAGGATTTTCCCTTCCGCCATCAGTGGGATCACGTCATCAACGTGCGGATAGGGATAGACGTAATGCAGACGAGTCCAGATCCCCAGTTTTGATAACTGCTCGCACAGATCAACCATGCTGGTTTTGACCGGCTCGCCGTTATGGAAACCGGTGCGATGCTTCACATCCACGCCGTACGCGGAGGTATCCTGAGAAATGACCAGTATCTCTTTCACGCCCGCATCCACCAGACGTTTGGCTTCGCTGAGGACGTCGCCAATCGGACGGCTCACCAGATCGCCACGCATCGACGGAATAATGCAGAACGTGCAGCGGTGGTTGCAGCCTTCAGAAATTTTCAGATAGGCATAATGACGCGGAGTGAGCTTGACGCCCTGTTCAGGAACCAGACTCAGGAACGGGTTGTGCTTTGGTTTGGGCACATAGTGGTGAACGTGCTCCAGAACCTGTTCGTAGCTATGCGGCCCGGTGATTTCCAGCACCTTCGGGTGGACTTCACGGATCTGATCGACTTTCGCGCCCAGACAGCCGGTGACGATCACCTTGCCGTTTTCGTTCAGCGCTTCGCCGATTGCTTCCAGCGACTCCTGAACCGCGCTGTCGATAAAGCCACAGGTGTTAACGATAACCATATCCGCGTCGTCGTAGCTTGGCACAACATCATAGCCTTCGGTACGAAGTTCGGTCAGGATGCGTTCAGAATCGACGAGGTTTTTCGGGCAGCCGAGGGAGACAAAGCCGATTTTCGGCTGGTGGGTTACATTGCTCATAGCGTAAAAATTGTTCAGTTATTGGAATATTCAGGGCACGGATTCTACAGAGTTCTGAATAAAAATTGTATCGCAATCTCATACCATCAGTGGCCACGCCCGGCGTGGAATTAAAGATTATTTGTAAATTGTGTTAATTTTCGGTGATGGATTGATCCTGGACACGACTTTGTTCAAAAAATGACCATACTATTAAGTTGCACCATAGTTGGAAAGAGGAGGAACAAAGTATGGTTGTTGACAGACTGAGAACCGATCTTCTCAACAAATTGATAAACGCCCGTGTCGAACTTGCCGCTTATCTGCTGTTGAGAAAAGCGAAAGGCTACATGTCAGTCAGCGAGAGCGATCGTCTGCGTGATAATTTTTTTGCACTGAATCGCGAATTGCACGAGCAATCACAGCCTCACGGTATGCATCTTGATCAGGAAGAGTGGAATGCCCTTCATCGTGCTGAAGGGGCGTTAGCCGCCGCCGCTGTTTGTCTTATGAGTGGACATCACGATTGTCCAACTTTTATCGCCGTTAACGCAGAGAAACTGGAAAACTGCCTGACAACGCTGACGCTAAGTATCCAGTGTTTGCAATCTTATTCAACGCTGGAACACGTCTGAATCAGGGGGAGGGCGCTCCCCCTTTTCGTTAAGATTATGTAAATGTGGCGGGATAATTCCCCTTGCTGGCTACGCTTTATGCAGAGCCATTAAGGAGGTGTTATGCGTCGACTCTTTCTCTGTGCTGTCCCACTCGCGCTATTTTCCTCTTATCCCGCCGCGGTAGAGGTGGAAGTGCTGCAAACGAAACTCGATCATCCGTGGTCGCTGGCGTTTTTACCCGACAATCGCGGTATGCTCATTACGCTCAAAGGCGGCCAGCTTCGCCTTTGGCAGTCAGGGAAGGGGCTTTCCGACCCGCTGACCGGCGTACCCAAAGTCTGGGCGAATGGTCAGGGGGGATTGCTTGATGTGGCATTAGCACCGGATTTTAAACAATCTCGCCGGGTGTGGCTTAGCTTTGCTGAAGCTGACAGTGAAGGTAACGCCGGGACAGCGGTTGGTTACGGACGACTGAGCGACGATCTCAAACATCTGCAAGGGTTCCAGACCATTTTTCGCCAACAGCCGAAGCTCTCCAGCGGAAACCATTTTGGCGGACGTATGGTTTTTGATGGCAACGGTTATCTGTTTATTGGCCTTGGTGAAAACAATCAACGTTCTACCGCACAGGATCTGGATAAGCTGCAGGGCAAGGTCGTACGACTGACCGATGAGGGAAAAATTCCGCCGGATAATCCGTTTGTGAAGAGGGCTGGAGCGCGGGCAGAGATTTGGTCATATGGTATCCGCAACCCGCAGGGGATGGCGATGAATCCCTGGAGCGATACGCTGTGGCTCAATGAACATGGTCCACGCGGGGGCGATGAAATCAATATCCCGGGGAAAGGGAAAAACTACGGCTGGCCGCTTGCGACCTGGGGCGTTAACTACAGTGGTCTTAAAATTCCCGAAGCAAAAGGCCCAATTGTTGCTGGTACAGAGCAACCCATCTTTTACTGGGAAAAGTCACCGGCGGTCAGCGGAATGGCTTTTTATAATAGCGATACCTTCCCACAGTGGCGGCAGAAGTTGTTCATTGGCGCGTTGAAAGATAAAGAAGTGATCGTGCTGAGCGTCAAAGGGAATGCCGTCACCGAAGAGGGGCGTCTGTTGCAGGAAAGAGGGCAACGGATCCGTGATGTGCGCGTCGGACCAGACGGGTACTTATACGTACTAACCGACGAGTCCGACGGGGAATTACTGAAAGTGAGTCCCTGATTTAGTTAGCTGACCGGGATCATCACGACTTTTTGAAACGCCGGACGTTCGGTCAGTTGCTGATACCAGTGCTCCAGATGTGGGCACGGGGTCCAGCTCAGGCCAACGTTGAACAGGTTATAGATAAACGGCGCAACGGCGATATCGGCAGTGCCAAATTCAGCCCCGGAGAACCATGGCTGGTCCGCCAGCGCGTTATCCAGAATGGCAAACAGGTTATCGCACACCTGACTACCCGCCTCGATTGCCGCCATGTCGCGTTTCTCGGCAGGGGTTCTGACCAGGCCAAACAAGATAACCCGATGCGCAGGGCTCAGCGTCTGGTTTGCCCAGTCCATCCATTTTTCACCGACGGCGCGCGCGGCCGGGGCGTCAATCCACAAACGCTTTTGTCCGTACTGAGCTGCCAGATAGCGGACAATGGTATTGGATTCCCACAGAACAACGTCCGTTTCATCATCACGTAGCAGCGGGACCAGTCCGTTCGGGTTGAGTGCCAGATAGTCGGCATCGCGGTTACCGCCATGCTGTCCGCCCGCCAGAATTTGGTTATACGGCAGTTCAAGTTCCTCGAGCGTCCACAATACTTTTTTTACGTTGGTCGAGTTATTGCGACCCCACAGTGTAATCATAGTAACCCCGCAAATTAATTGAGCAGCTTTATGGCTGCAGATGCCATCTGACTAGCCCACATGGTGGGGTAAACCTAATATTTACGCAACAAAGTCTAAAAAAATCGTGCCAGGAGCAGCGCAGCGCGGTGTTATTGCATAAACTTTAAAAACTTTACCAACTTACGGTTTCTTTAAGCTCGTTAGTGCGTTATTACTCACCGCACTTATTTTACACGTCATCCATCAGACCTTTTCTGCATGGGTTGGCCAGGGTCGCCTGGCTGGTTTTGTGTAAACACGGTGTGGTATGACGTGGTTTTTTGGAATGGATACTCGGGTGGCATTTATGACGCAATACTTCTCTTCACTTCGCAGCTTTGCTGCAGGTTCTGCACTCTTAATCCTTTTGGCGCCGAGCGTACAGGCGGCGGAGCAACCAACGGCCCCACCGAGCGTCGACGCGCGCGCGTGGATCCTAATGGATTACGCCAGCGGTAAGGTTCTGGCGGAAGGTAATGCTGATGAGAAACTGGATCCTGCCAGTCTGACCAAGATCATGACCAGCTATGTAGTCGGTCAGGCGCTGAAGGCCGGGAAAATTAACCTCAACGATATGGTCACCGTGGGCAAAGACGCCTGGGCGACAGGTAATCCGGCCCTGCGCGGTTCGTCGGTTATGTTCCTCAAACCTGGCGATCAGGTTGCAGTGTCCGATCTGAACAAAGGCGTTATCATCCAGTCTGGTAACGATGCCTGTATCGCACTGGCTGATTACGTTGCCGGCAGCCAGGAATCCTTCATTGGTCTGATGAACGGCTACGCGAAAAAACTGGGGCTGACCAATACCACTTTCCAGACCGTGCATGGCCTGGATGCGGCAGGACAGTTCAGTACCGCACGTGATATGGCCCTGCTCGGGAAGGCGCTAATCCACGATGTACCGGAAGAGTACGCTATCCACAAAGAGAAAGAATTTACCTTTAATAAAATCCGCCAGCCGAACCGCAACCGTTTGTTGTGGAGCACCAACCTGAACGTGGACGGTATGAAAACCGGTACCACGGCTGGGGCGGGATACAACCTGGTCGCTTCCGCGACCCAGGGGGATATGCGCTTGATCTCCGTGGTGTTGGGGGCGAAAACCGACCGCATTCGTTTTAATGAGTCAGAAAAGCTGCTGACCTGGGGCTTCCGCTTCTTTGAAACCGTTACGCCGATTAAACCGGATGCCACTTTCGTGACGCAGCGCGTCTGGTTTGGCGATAAGAGTGAAGTTAATTTGGGCGCCGGAGAAGCGGGCTCGGTGACTATCCCGCGTGGTCAGCTCAAAAACCTGAAGGCCAGCTTTACCCTGACCGAACCACAGTTAACCGCGCCGCTGAAGAAAGGCCAGGTTGTGGGGACTATCGACTTCCAGTTGAACGGGAAATCCATCGAGCAGCGTCCACTGATGGTGATGGAGGCCGTGGAAGAGGGGGGATTCTTTAGTCGCATGTGGGACTTTGTGATGATGAAATTCCACCAGTGGTTTGGCGGCTGGTTCTCTTAAGCTTAGCGTTTGCCGGATGACGCTATCGCCATCCGGCAGTATCGCTTAATACATCAGTTTGATACGTTGCGCTTTCGCGTACTCAACAAACGCCTCGTCAGGACGGCTATCGCTGACGATGGTATTAAAGCGTTTTACTTCACCCATCCGCGCAGGACGCACCTTACCAAATTTGCTGTGATCGACCACCAGCACGTGATGCTGCGCCATCGACATCGCCCAGTGTTTCACCGGTAGCTCTTCCAGGTTAAAACAGGTCGCGCCTTTCTCAATATGAACGCCAGCTGCGGAATAAAAAGCGATATCCGGGCACAGGTTGTTCAGCGTTTCCTGGAAATCAAGCGGTTTGAAAATTGCGTTGCTGGCATGGAATTCGCCACCACACAGAATGACGCGGCACTGCGGTTTTTCCTGCAGCACCAGAAACGTATTCAGCGAGTAGCAGATTGCGGTGAAAGGCAATTCATTGTCGATAGCCTCAATGATCCACGGCGTGGTGGTACCACAGTCGAAAAAGATAGTCTGATGTGCCTGCACGAGGCTTGCCGCCATCTGGGCGGCACGGCGCTTTTCATCAACCAGTCGGGATTTTTGATCGCTGATTAAATAGTGATTGGCGCTGCGGGGTTCCAGAACAATATAGCCCCCGAGCAAGACGACGGGAGCATCGTGATTATTCAGGTCGCGACGAATGGTCATCTCAGATACGCCCAGCAGCGTCGCGGCTTCTTTGAGGTGTAATTTATCGCTGCGTTTCAGCGCCTGCAGTAATTGACCAATACGCTCGTCGCGTCGAGTTTCCATAGTTCCCCTGGAGAGTAGAATAAGTGCTCAGTATCGCGCTTAATACTACTCTTTTTACCGTGGGTTAGTCACGCACCCAGCCTTTACGGATGGGCAGAGCGAAGCAGGCGCGATAGCCATTTTGCAAGCCGAGGTACAGGGGCGTGCCAAACCGCTGCCAGATCATCTGGGCGCTCAGGCAGCCAATCAGCCCGACGAGTAATCCTCCCAGCATATCCAGCGGCCAGTGTACGCCAAGGTAGACCCGCGACCAGGCAATCGCCACAGCAACGACCATCAGCAGAGCGCCCGTCCACAGGCGATGCCAGAACAGGAAAGCCAGTGCAAAGGTAAAGATAACCGTACCGTGATCGCTCGGGAAAGAGTCATCCGCCGCATGATGCAGGAAGTTGTAACCGATGTGGTTAACAAACGGACGATCGTGAGGGAACAGATGCCCCATCAGCCATGAAATCGTCAGACCGACGATCAGCGCAATCGCCATTTTTATAACTAACTGGCGCTGGAGAGTAACCTGGGCCCGCGGCCCCCAAAGCCAAAGCACAACGGCTAACAGCGGTACGATGTTAATCAGGTCTTTGGCAATAAAAATGGCAAGCGATATCATCCATTGCGCAGAGTCCGGCGTGGCATTGATGAGATAAAAAAGTGAGTTGTTCAGATTTTCCAGCATAACGTCCAGACTCAGTGTAATCGTTAAAAAGGCCCATGAGGGGAGAGCATAAAATTGCTTTCACGGGATAAAAAGCGGTCTTGTCTTATTTGTCTGTTAAATGACTATTTTTCAGACAATTAATGAGACTTATTGAACATGATAGCGGTCTCAACTTAAATTAACCTTAACGCAAAATGTTCCTGAGCAAATGAGTGTAAAAATGTGCGCAATTTGCTTTCAAATCACATAATTCACTATCACCAGTACGGCGCATTTATTACACTTTGCGCGATTTTTCTATAGTTAAGAGACTGCATGCAGAACCGTTTATCTTCAGGCGCCCGTTTGGGGCGTCAGGCATTACTTTTCCCTCTCTGTCTGGTGCTTTACGAATTCTCTACTTATATCGGCAACGATATGATCCAGCCCGGAATGTTGGCGGTGGTGGAGCAATATAATGCCGGATTAGATTGGGTGCCCACATCCATGACCGCCTATCTGGCTGGCGGCATGTTTTTGCAGTGGTTATTAGGACCGCTGTCGGATCGAATTGGACGTCGCCCGGTGATGTTAACCGGCGTGCTCTGGTTCATTGTGACCTGCCTTGCAACCCTGCTTGCGCAGAATATTGAGCAATTTACCTTCCTGCGTTTTTTACAAGGGATAAGCCTGTGCTTTATTGGCGCGGTGGGTTACGCCGCAATTCAGGAATCCTTTGAAGAAGCGGTGTGCATAAAAATTACCGCGCTGATGGCAAACGTAGCGTTGATTGCGCCCCTGCTGGGGCCGTTGGTCGGTGCAGCCTGGGTACATGTTCTGCCGTGGGAAGGGATGTTTATCCTGTTTGCCGCCCTGGCCGCCATCTCTTTTTTTGGTCTGCAACGCGCGATGCCGGAGACGGCAACCCGGCTTGGTGAAAAGCTGTCGATTAAAGAGCTGGGCAAAGATTATAAGCTGGTGCTGAGGAACGTGCGCTTCGTTGCAGGCGCGCTGGCATTGGGTTTTGTCAGCCTGCCGTTACTGGCGTGGATTGCGCAGTCCCCGATTATTATCATCAGCGGTGAACATCTCAGCAGTTACGAATATGGCCTGTTGCAGGTGCCGATTTTTGGCGCGTTGATTGCCGGTAACCTGGTACTGGCGCGCCTGACCTCGCGAAAAACCGTACGTTCGCTGATTATCATGGGCGGCTGGCCAATCGCCGTCGGGCTGGTGATTGCCGCTGCGGCCACGGTGGTGTCATCCCATGCGTATCTATGGATGACGGCGGGTTTAAGCATCTATGCGTTTGGTATTGGCGTGGCGAATGCTGGACTGGTACGTCTCACGCTGTTTGCCAGTGAAATGAGTAAGGGCACGGTTTCTGCCGCAATGGGTATGTTGCAGATGCTGATTTTTACCGTCGGTATTGAGCTGAGTAAACACGCTTATCTGCTCGGAGGAAACGGCTTGTTCAGCCTGTTCAATCTGGCAAGCGGCGTACTGTGGGTGATTCTGATGGTTATCTTCCTGAAAGATAAACGGGTAGGGGATTCACGGGAAGGTTAAAGCCCGGTTGCCCGGGCCAGGCAAAAACTTAGTGGTGATCGTCAATCTGGTGTTCGATGATCATTCCTTCACCGACGCTTGCAACATGTCGCGCATAAGGATGTGCGCGATAGACTGGGGCCGGGGCAGGCGCCGGAGCAACATACACCGTTTGTGGCGCGGTGGTAACGCTGACCGCTTGCGGAACGCTGACGGAAGAGGGCACTACCACCACCTTATAACCGCTTGGTACATCAACGGTAACGCTTTGCGCAAATGTTTTCCCCGCAAAACCCAGTAACAATGTCGCTATCAGTACACTTTTCTTCATAATCCGCTCGTCTGAATATTCACTGGAGGTAATAATCCAGCGGGTTAATTTGAGGCGGATTATGAATAGATCATGCCATCATTTTGTTGCCGTCTGTGCTGAGACGTTATTGCGTAAACGGTGCTTCATTCTTTAACACGCGGTCGATAATATCCAGCACGCCCTCTTCGTTGTTCGACCCTGCGCGATATTTTGCCGCCTGGATAACCGGCTCATGGGCGTTCGCCATTGCAAAACTAAATCCTGCCTGACGCAGCATCTCAATATCATTGCCGCCATCGCCAAACACAACAACCTCATCGTCGGTAATATTCCAGCGTTGTTGCAGCAGACGCAGACCGTTTGCCTTATGCACACCGGGTATAATTAAATCGATGCTGCCGTAGCCGGTATGTACCGGCACCATAATGTCGCCAATCGCCTCATGGAGGTCAGCCTGCACCCGGGGGATACGATCGTCTGAAATATTTAGCCCGAACTTGAAAAAAACGTCATTGAGGTTGTCAAAATTATCCACAAATTCAAGACGATGATAATACATGGCGGAGACCGTCTTATGCTCATCGCTGTACCGCTTCAGGGTATAGGCGCTGTTTTTACCGCAGGCGATAATATCGATGTCCGTACGGGTCAGCAGATGTTCCACGATGGCCTGGAAATCGTCTTTTGCCAGCTCACCGTTAAAGACATCTTCCCCTTCACTGACCACCCATCCGCCGTTTTCGGCGACAAATGAGATTTCACTGGCCAGTTCAGGGAAAAAGGAGATGAGCTGGTAATACTGGTTGCCGCTGGCGACCACAAAGCGGATCCCTTGTTCTTTCATCTGGCGGTATTGCGCCATAAAGCGCTCACGATTATAGGTTTTTTGGTCGCTTAAAAATGTGCCGTCCATGTCGACTGCAATCAGTTTGATACGCATTAGCTGTTCTCCATCACAGTGGTGTTTTTGAGATCCGGTTTTGCCACCGCTTTCGCGACGATGGCGGCGACAAGCACCAGCGCCAGCACCACCAGCATAGCGCTACGCAGGCCGTAGTGTTCACCCAGGTAGCCCAGCAGCGGTGGTCCAACCAGGAACGCCAGATAGCCGGTAGTGGCGACAACGCTGACGCGGGTTGGCGCATCGGGGCCGGTGTCGCTGGCAGCCGAAATGGTCAGTGGGAAGCCCAGTGATGCGCCGAGTCCCCACAGAATAACGGAAACACCCGCCACCCAAGTGCTGTCGACAAAAATAATCAGGCTAATCCCAAGAGCCCCCATAAGCGCACTGGCGCGTACTACCGCGACGCGGCTGTAGCGGTCGATGAACCAGCCGCCAGTAAATCGTCCAACGGTCATACCCAGCGTAAATCCGGCATAAATCAGCGAGCCTGATGTCGGGCTAAATCCATGTCCGTCCACCATCAGCAGCGGAAGCCAGTCGTTGGCGGAACCTTCAGCAAATGCCATTGCGAGCACCACGACGCCAATCAGCAATAGCTGAATATCGCGATAAAAAGGCAGTCCTTTTTCGCTGGAGTGAGACCCGTCAGCGGCATTTTTACCCGTGCCGTCAGGAATGGCTTTGATGGCGATGAAGATAGGGGTGATAGCCACCATCGCCGCCAGCAAGATATGCGCGGTCGCCGGTACGCTGAAGGCGGTAAGCATCATCCCGACTCCGGCACCCGCCAGCGTTCCCAGGCTGTAAAAACCGTGCATCATCGGCAGTACGGTTTTATTCATTTCGCGCTCAACAGCCGCACCTTCGACGTTGATAGCAACTTCTGCTGCGCCAAAGCTGGCGCCGAACACGCCCAGACCAAATGCGAAAAGCCATGCGGAATGCAGCCAGAGCGCCACGCTGAGGAGTGCCATTCCGAGGACTGCGCAAGACATGGTGGTGCGGATCACTTTACGTGTGCCAAATCGTTTCACCAGCTAGGCCGAACAAAGAATGCCACTCATCGAACCAATTGAGAGTCCAAACAGCACCGCGCCCATTTCGGCGGTTGAGATGGAGAGGATATCTCTGATGGCAGGGGTACGCGTTGCCCAGGAGGCCATTAATAATCCTGGTAAAAAGAAGAACGTGAACAGTGCCCAGGTGCGACGTCTTAAGGCTTTGCGTGATGAGATGCCAGTCATGAATTCGAGCCAAAGAAAAGAGGAAAGAAGACAACCTTAACAAGGTTGTGTACATTTGTACACAAATGCAAGAAGAGGTAATGCAGTGCGACGTGCGAACGATCCGCAGCGGCGGGAAAAAATAGTTCAGGCGACTCTGGATGCGGTAATAGCCCATGGTATTCATGCGGTTACACATCGAAAGATTGCGACAATTGCTCAGGTGCCCTTGGGTTCTATGACCTATTACTTTTCGGGAATTGATGAGCTTTTAATGGAGGCGTTTGACCGTTTTACTGACAGGATGATGCTGCAGTATCAGGCTTTTTTTGCCGACGTTGCGGATGCGTCGCAGGCTTGCCATGCGATTACCGATATGATTTACAGCTCCCAGGTCACGACACCCGATAACATGGAACTCATGTATCAGCTGTATGCCTTCGCCAGCCGTAAACCGGCACTAAAAACGGTGATGCAAAACTGGATGTTACGCAGCCAACAAACGCTGGAGCAGTGGTTTGCTCCGGTTACGGCGCGGGCGCTGGATGCGTTTATTGAAGGGATGACGCTGCATTTTGTCACGGACAAAAAGCCGCTGCGGCGAGAAGATATCTTGCTGATGGTGGAGCGTATTGCGGGGTTGCCCGCAACGGTCAGTTGTGCGTAGCGCCGCCGGTAATATTCACCACCGTTGCGGTGATTGCTCCGGCATGGTCTGAAGCCAGAAAGGTCATTACCTCTGCGATTTGTGCAAGCGTAGGCAGACGCCCAAGCATGGTACTTTGCGCCGCACCAGCTAACCATTGTGCGACGGTAATACCCATTGACTGCGCTTTAGTGGTAAAAATTTCCCCGGTATAGGAACCGGCCTGAACGGCATCCACAATCGCATGCGAGCGCACGCCGACGACCCGAATATTCGCCGGCCCCAGTTCGCTGGCAAGCGCTTTAATAAAGGCCTCTGTTCCCGCACAGCCGACGATGTGTCCCAGATGTCCAGGCATCGCCATCGGGGCCGCGGGCGCAACAACGGTGAGAATGACGCCCGCACGATTGCCGCCCATGTGTGGTGTTATGGCTTTTGCGATATTGAACTGCGCCGAGAGGAAAGGGGTGATACCGCTCATAAACTCAGAAAGGGATAACGCCTCGATGCGTTTGCCTTGTTCATGCCTAAAGCCGGTTGCGTTAACCACCACATCTATTCCACCGGTTTGCTGCGCAAGGTGAGTAACTTGTTTTGAGGTACCGTATTCGTCGAGGACATCGGTGACAAAGGTTTCGACGGCACCGCCCGCGGTTCGAATGCTACTGGCCGCCCAATCCAGCTTTTCCTGACTGCGCGCGCCCAGATACACATGAGCGCCTTCACGCGCCATAGCATGCGCAACTGCACTGCCTATAGCGCCGCTGCCACCGAAAATTACCGCGACTTTGCCTGCGAGTAACATAGCAACCACCTATTACCATTTAGCTCTGACTAAAAGTATGTGTCATAACCAGCATGCTGCAAATGTGACAGAGAGTTTCGGGGGGAGGGAGTCAGCGATCGCAAAATTCAGGCAACAAAAAACCCATCAACCTTGAACCAAAACGGCGGGGTTGATGGGCTCCACAAATTGGGGACATCAAAGAAAAGCAGTGGCAATAGTTATGACTGACGTCTTGAAGAAAAGTTCTGCTTACCTGCAAAAAATTTTCGTTTAAGAGTAAATTTCAGCGCTAACCAAGCCCAGGCCAGACAATGACGATGAGTGTCCCCGCTAATGTCAGCAGTACGTTGGCAATTGCGTAGGTCCCGGCATAGCCTAATGCGGGGATGTTGCTGCGTGCCGTATCGCTGATGATTTCCATTGCCGGAGCGCAGGTACGCGCGCCCATCATGGCGCCAAAAAGCAGGGCGCGGTTCATGCGCAATACGTAAGCACCGAATAAGAAACAGATGACAACCGGCACCAGGCTGACAACCAGGCCGGCAATCAGCATTTGCCCACCCACGGCGCCAAGGCCATTGCCAATGCCGCTGCCCGCGCTTAAACCGACGCCTGCCATAAATACCATCAGGCCAAACTCTTTGACCATGTTCAGCGCCCCCTGTGGGATATAGCCAAACGTTGGATGGTTGGCACGCAGGAAGCCCAGCATGATCCCGGCGAACAGCAGTCCAGCCGCATTCCCGATGCCGAAGCTGAAATTACTGAACTGGAAGGTGATCATCCCGATCATCAGACCGATGATAAAGAAGGCGCAGAAGGCCAGCAGATCGGTCACCTGACTGTGAATGGAAATGAAGCCGATACGATCGGCAATGGTTTTGACGCGGCGAGCATCCCCACTGACCTGCAGCACGTCGCCTTTATTAAGCACGACGTTGTCATCGATAGGCATTTCAATCTGGCTACGGATCACGCGGTTGAGAAAACAGCCGTGATCGGTCAGCTTTAACTGGGCCAGGCGGCGGCCAACGGCATTGTGGTTTTTCACCACAATCTCTTCAGTGACGATGCGCATATCGAGCAGATCGCGATCGAACACCTCTTTACCATTACGGAAACTGGGATCGAGGCGGGCATGCGCATCCGGATAACCCACCAGGGCTATCTCATCACCCATTTGCAGTACCGCGTCGCCATCCGGATTGGCCAGAATGCCGTTGCGACGGATGCGTTCAATGTAACAACCGGTCTGGCGATAGATACCCAGCTCGCGCAGATTTTTGCCATCGGCCCATGCCACCAGTTCCGGGCCAACGCGATAGGCACGAATTACCGGCAGATAAACCTTACGGTTGGCATCAGTGTCCAGACCTCGTTCACGTGCGATTTGTTGGGCGCTGGTTTGCAGATCCTGATGCTGAAGTTTCGGCAGGTAGCGCGCGCCAACAATCAGACTGACCAAACCAATCAAATAGGTGAGCGCATAACCGAGGCTCAGGTTATCGAGGGCGGTTGAAAGCGATGTCCCCGACATTCCGGAATGGCGCAAGGTGTCACCCGCGCCGACCAGCACCGGCGTTGAGGTCATCGAGCCGGCCAGCATACCTGCCGTCAGGCCGATGTCCCAGCCAAATAGCTTACCCAGCCCCAGGGCGATCAGCATGGCGCTGCCGACCATCACCAGAGCAAGCATTAGATAATTTTTCCCATCGCGAAAAAAAATCGAAAAAAAGTTGGGACCGGCTTCGACGCCGACACAAAAAATAAACAGCATAAAGCCGAGATTTAATGCATCGGTGTTAATACTAAAGTGCTGTTGACCTAATAATAGGGACACCACTAAAACGCCAATGGAATTACCGAGTTGGACTGAACCCAGACGTAATTTACCCAGACACAGGCCCAGTGCCAGGACCACAAATAATAACAGGATGTAATTCCCATTTAACAAATCTGCGACGTTTATATTCACGGAGACTAACTTCTTGTTTACTAGTAAGCTATTGAAAGAAATGGCAATTTACGCTAATGTTTTTGCCAGAAATTAAGGGGCGACAACTTCGTACACAGCCCCGAATAATGCAGCATAACAATATATGCGGTTAGTTTAATCTCATTACGTATCAACGGCTATAAGAATCGTGTGAGTGTGTTTTTGGCATGGAATGCCTGGTTACTTTATCTGACTGGACGCCTGCGGGCGAAAAGAGTGTTCGATAGAGAATGTGTCAGGAGGAACAATTGAAACATAAGCAAAGTTGGGCGGGTGCGGTCTGCTGCTTTGTGCTCTTTATTGTGGTGTGTCTTTCATTAACGCTGAACGTGAAAGGGGCATTCAGAGCGGCAGGGCATCCTGAGGTCGGATTGTTGTTTTTTATCCTGCCTGGTGCTGCAGCAAGCTTTTTCTCCCATCGTCGGGAGGTGCTCAAACCCCTTCTTGGTGCCATGTTGGCAGCGCCGTGCTGTCTGTTACTGATGCGGTTCGTTTTTATGCCGACGCGTTCATTGTGGCAAGAGCTGGCGTGGTTGTTTAGTGCGGTGTTTTGGTGCGCGCTTGGCGCATTGTGTTTTTTGTTTATCAGCAACTTGTTCAATCAGCATCATCGACGGAAAAAGAACTGAAGACGCCCTCCAGCGGAGGGCGTAGAAACGGCGATCAGGCGAACAGATTCATGTTCTCTTTTGCCCACGCTTCAAAATCCGTGCAGCCGCCGATGTGTTTTTGATCAACAAAAATCTGCGGAACGGTTTCAACTGGCTTACCTACCGTCTTTTCCAGATCGGCTTTCGTAATACCTTCGGCATGGATATCAATGTAGCGGAAGTTAAAATCGTCATGCTCATTGCTTAATTTTTCTGCTAATTCTTTTGCGCGCACGCAATACGGGCACCCTGGACGACCAAAAATAACGGCAAACATCTCTCTCTCCTCGAACTTATCAGGCCGGATGGCAATACTTGTTATGATGCCGCGATTTGTGACAGATGAAAAGCAGGTTCAGCCTGTTGCTTTGATATCCTCAAGCTATAACTGTTAAACACGACAAGCCGGAACGTTTTATAATGAAAGCCATTTCGCCGGGAGGCCGCTTATGCGCACAATTGGTGCATTACCCAAAAGCGTATTGATGCTGGAAATAATCGGGATGGTTTTGTTATCGCTGGCGCTGCTGTCGCTTAGCGATTACCTCACTTTACCCGCACCGCTTGGCAGTCCGTTAGCCTGCGTGGTGATGATATTTCTGGGTGTGCTGCTGATGCTTCCCGCCGCGGTGGTATTAACGTGGCGTATTGCTCAACTGGTTGCGCCGCAGCTGATGTCACGAACCCCCGGTGATTCTTCACGTTCAGACAGAGAAAAAAGAGATGACGCCAACCATTGATTTACTTCGTAGCCACCGTTCCATTCGCCATTTCACCGATGATGCCATTTCGGATGCGCAGCGGGAGGCGATTATTGCCGCCGCTCAGGGGACCTCAAGCTCCAGTTTTTTACAATGCACAACCATCGTTCGCATAACGGATAACGCCCTGCGTGAATCACTGGCTACTTTATCCGGCGGACAAAAACATGTGGTGCAGGCCGCCGAGTTCTGGGTGTTTTGCGCTGACTTTAATCGCCATTTGCAGATTTGCCCTGACGCGCAACTCGGGCTGGCGGAACAGCTGCTACTGGGCGTTGTTGATACCGCGATGATGGCGCAAAATGCGCTGACGGCGGCAGAGTCTTTGGGGCTTGGCGGCGTGTTTATTGACGGTCTGCGAAATAATATTGAGCCGGTCACTGAACTGCTGAAGCTTCCGCAACATGTTCTGCCGTTGTTTGGGCTGTGCCTCGGCTGGCCTGCTGATAACCCGGATATCAAGCCGCGACTGCCAGCGTCGCTTGTGGTGCACGAAAATCAGTATCAGCCACTCAACAAAGACGTTTTGTCGCAATATGATGAGCAGCTCGCGCAGTACTATCTGACCCGCGGGAGCAATACGCGCCGTGACACCTGGAGCGACCATATTCGCCGCACCATCATTAAAGAAAGTCGTCCCTTTATCCTGGAATATTTGCATAAACAGGGATGGGCTACGCGCTAAAGATTTTAACGCAGTGTATGATACGCCAGCTTTTACCAGGTCATTCAGAGAGGTGCAGGGTGAAAATTGCCATTTTGTCCCGGGACGGAACGCTCTATTCTTGTAAGCGCCTGCGTGAAGCGGCGATGCAGCGTGGTCACCTGGTTGAAATTATCGATCCCCTTTCTTGCTATATGAACATCAGCCCGGCGGCGTCCTCTATTCATTACAAGGGCCGCCAGCTTCCTCATTTCGATGCAGTGATCCCAAGGATTGGTTCAGCGATTACCTTTTACGGTACCGCGGCGTTGCGCCAGTTTGAGATGCTGGGTAGCTATCCGCTGAATGAGTCGGTAGCGATTACGCGTGCGCGCGATAAGCTGCGTTCGCTGCAGCTGCTGGCGCGTCAGGGAATCGATTTACCCATCACCGGGATTGCTCACTCTCCGGACGATACCAGCGACATGATTGACATGGTTGGCGGCGCGCCGCTGGTGGTGAAACTGGTTGAAGGTACGCAGGGGATCGGCGTAGTACTGGCGGAAACGCGCCAGGCCGCAGAAAGCGTGGTGGATGCCTTTCGTGGGTTGAATGCCCATATTCTGGTTCAGGAATATATCAAAGAAGCGAAAGGGCGAGATATTCGCTGTTTCGTGGTAGGTGACGAGGTGGTGGCCGCCATTGAGCGCCGGGCCAAAGAAGGTGATTTTCGTTCTAATCTCCATCGCGGTGGGGTTGCCACTATTGCGAATATCACGCCGCGCGAAAGGGAAATTGCGCTCAAAGCCGCTCAGACAATGGGTCTGGACGTTGCTGGCGTTGATATTCTGCGTGCTGAACGTGGGCCGCTGGTCATGGAGGTCAACGCTTCTCCTGGCCTGGAAGGGGTGGAGAAAACTACCGGAATAGACATTGCCGGCAAGATGATCCAGTGGATTGAGCGTCACGCTACGCCTGAATTTTGCCTTAAAATCGGCGGCTAAGCACAATATCGATTGCGATCGTAGTATGACACGCTCTTTTTGCGTAAGCTGTGCCGGTATTTTTTCATCAATAGAGGTCGCACATTATTATGACATCACTGGTCGTTCCCACTCTGGATACGTTGCGTCAATGGCTCGACGACCTGGGCATGAGTTTTTTTGAATGCGATACCTGTCAGGCGCTGCATTTGCCGCACATGCAGAATTTTGACGGCATCTTTGATGCAAAAGTTGATTTGGTCGATAACGTCATTCTGTTTTCCGCGATGGCAGAAGTCAGACCTTCTGCACTACTGCCGCTGGCCGCTGATCTGTCTGCGATTAACGCCAGTTCACTGACGGTGAAAGCCTTTCTGGATATGCAGGATGATAATCTGCCAAAGCTGGTGGTCTGCCAGTCTTTATCCGTTATCCCGGGCGTGACGTTTGAGCAGTTCGAATATTTTGTTCGCCAGAGTGAAGAGCAAATATCGATGGTGATCCTCGAGGCCGGTGCGCATCAGCTGTTATTTAACGCTGAAGAAGAAGCGCAAAACAGCAACGCCGAAGTTCATTTCCTCCATTAATTCTTCCTGAATCTGGACATATATTGCGCAGCCGCTGCCAAAGCGGTTGCGTATTGCCTGTTTTTATTCTGCATTTAACCGTTCATTAAAGAATTATTCACCTCCATTCAGCGCCTTCCGCTGTATGTCATAGACAATTCATGCATAAAAAATTGATAAAAGACGTTTTTTAATCTGGGCTATATCCACAAATCCTGGCTAAAGTTATTCTTGCGAAGCTTATCAACGTCATCATTCAAACAGCCCCTTGTGGCCTGACCTGTGGCCACAATGCATATTGAATGCATGGGGGGATACCAGCGCGCAATAGCGGCGTGAGGAGAGGCCTCTCTTTTCATGGGTGCCGCTTGAAAGAATATGCACGTTTCTTGCATATCATTAGAGTGTGACATTTTTGTTCGTTTGTTAACGAACTTTCAGAAGGAAAGAGATTATGACCGCCTTAAATAAACGATGGTTACCAGGCCTGGTTGCGGGTGCTCTGATGGCCATCTCTGCTGGCACGCTCGCTGCTGAACAAAAAACGCTGCATATTTATAACTGGTCTGATTATATTGCCCCAGATACGGTGGCTAATTTTGAAAAAGAGACCGGAATTAAAGTTATCTATGACGTATTTGATTCCAATGAAGTGCTGGAAGGTAAGCTCATGGCTGGCAGTACCGGCTTTGACCTTGTCGTTCCATCCGCCAGTTTCCTTGAGCGTCAACTGACCGCGGGCGTCTTCCAGCCGCTGGATAAGAGCAAATTGCCTGGCTGGAAAAACCTCGATCCTGAATTGCTGAAGCTGGTGGGTAAACACGATCCGGACAACAAGTTTGCGATGCCGTATATGTGGGCAACAACCGGTATTGGCTATAACGTGGATAAAGTGAAAGCGGTACTGGGGCCGGATGCGCCGGTTAATAGCTGGGATCTGATCCTCAAGCCAGAAAATCTGGAAAAACTCAAAAGCTGCGGCGTCTCTTTCCTCGATGCGCCCGAAGAAGTGTTTGCCACCGTGCTAAATTATTTGGGTAAAGATCCAAACAGTACCAAAGCGGATGATTACACCGGAGCGGCAACCGATCTGCTGTTGAAACTGCGCCCAAATATTCGCTACTTCCACTCCTCGCAGTACATTAACGACCTGGCAAACGGTGATACCTGCGTGGCGATTGGCTGGGCCGGGGATGTATGGCAGGCGGCAAACCGGGCGAAAGAAGCGAAAAATGGCGTCAATATTTCCTTCTCAATTCCTAAGGAAGGTGCGATGGCCTTCTTTGATGTGTTCGCGATGCCTGCCGATGCGAAAAACAAAGACGAAGCCTATCAGTTCCTCAACTACCTGCTGCGCCCTGATGTAATTGCGCATATTTCTGACCACGTGTTCTATGCCAATGCCAACAAAGAAGCGACAGCACTGGTCAGCCAGGACGTTCGCGACAACCCGGGCATTTACCCGCCTGCCGATGTCCGCGCCAAGCTGTTCACGCTGAAAGTACAGGATCCGAAGATCGACCGTGTACGTACTCGCGCCTGGACGAAGGTAAAAAGCGGGAAATAACCCGATGTACGGGACGTGACCCGGCAGGATTTACGCCTGCCGGGCAGTGTTGAACCCGGACACATATAACCCGGCAATACGCACCACCGTGGTGCGTTATTTGCACCGTTTCTTTGTTTTATGCCGGAGAGCGCCTAATTGAATGATGCAACCCCACGCCCACAAGCGAAAATCCGCAAGGCGCTGACCCCGCTGCTTGAAATTCGCAACCTGACCAAGTCCTTTGACGGTCAGCACGCCGTTGATGACGTCAATCTTACTATCTACAAAGGCGAAATATTTGCTCTGCTCGGTGCGTCCGGCTGCGGTAAATCGACCCTGTTGCGGATGCTGGCGGGATTTGAACAGCCAACAACCGGGCAAATTATGCTTGATGGCGTCGATTTAGCGCATGTCCCGCCTTATCTGCGTCCGATTAATATGATGTTTCAGTCCTATGCACTGTTTCCGCACATGACGGTAGAGCAGAATATTGCCTTTGGCCTCAAGCAGGACAAGCTGCCGAAGACTGAAATCGCCAGCCGGGTGAGTGAGATGCTGGGACTCGTGCATATGCAGGAGTTCGCCAAACGTAAGCCGCATCAGCTTTCTGGCGGTCAGCGTCAGCGCGTGGCGTTGGCGCGTAGCCTGGCGAAACGCCCGAAGCTGCTGCTGCTGGATGAGCCGATGGGGGCGCTGGATAAAAAGCTCCGTGACCGCATGCAACTGGAAGTGGTGGATATCCTTGAACGTGTCGGCGTGACCTGCGTTATGGTGACGCACGATCAGGAAGAAGCCATGACGATGGCGGGCCGCATTGCGATCATGAACCGTGGAAAATTTGTCCAGATCGGCGAGCCTGAAGAGATCTACGAGCATCCGACTACGCGTTACAGTGCAGAATTTATCGGTTCGGTTAACGTCTTTGAGGGGCTGCTGAAAGAACGTCAGGAAGATGGTCTGGTTATTGAGTCTCCAGGACTGGTACATCCGCTGAAAGTGGACGCAGACGCTTCCGTTGTCGATAACGTCCCGGTGTATGTTGCGCTGCGCCCGGAAAAAATCATGCTCTGCGAAGCCCCTCCGCCAGAGGGATATAACTTCGCGGTAGGCGAAGTGGTGCATATTGCCTATCTGGGGGATTTGTCGGTGTACCACGTACGTTTGAAAAGCGGCCAGATGCTGAGCGCTCAGCTACAAAATGAACATCGTTATCGCAAGGGATTACCCACCTGGGGTGACGAAGTCCGTTTATGTTGGGATGCGGACAGCTGTGTGGTGTTGACGGTTTAAGGAGCGAAGATGAGTACACTTGAACCTCCGGCGCGCGTGGATAACGTGGGGCGTTTCACGCTGTTTATGTCGCGGCTGCAAATGAAGCACGGGCGCAAGCTGGTCATCGCGCTGCCGTATGTGTGGCTGATGCTCCTGTTTCTGCTGCCGTTTCTGATCGTCTTCAAAATCAGTTTGGCTGAAATGGCGCGGGCTATTCCGCCGTATACCGACCTCATTTCATGGGCTGACGATCAGTTATCCATCACCCTCAATTTAGGCAATTTCCTGCAACTGACGGACGATCCGCTCTATTTTGATGCGTATCTGCAATCTTTGCAGGTAGCGGGGATTTCGACTGTCTGTTGCCTGCTATTGGGATATCCGCTGGCATGGGCGGTCGCGCACAGCAAACCCTCGACACGCAATATTCTGTTGCTGCTGGTGATCCTGCCGTCCTGGACGTCATTTTTGATTCGCGTATACGCCTGGATGGGGATCCTGAAAAATAACGGTGTCCTGAACAACGTTCTGATGTGGCTGGGCGTTATCGACCAACCGTTGACGATTCTGCACACCAATCTGGCGGTCTATATCGGTATTGTTTACGCCTATTTGCCCTTTATGGTGCTGCCGATTTATACCGCGCTGACGCGTATTGATTACTCGCTGGTGGAAGCTGCACTGGATTTAGGCGCCCGACCGTTGAAAACCTTCTTTAGCGTGATCGTGCCGTTGACCAAGGGCGGGATTATTGCCGGGTCAATGCTGGTGTTTATCCCGGCGGTTGGGGAGTTTGTGATCCCGGAACTGCTGGGCGGCCCGGACAGCATCATGATTGGGCGTGTGCTTTGGCAGGAGTTTTTCAATAACCGTGACTGGCCGGTGGCTTCTGCCGTCGCCATTATTATGCTGCTGTTACTGATTGTGCCGATCATGTGGTTCCATAAATATCAGCAAAAAAGCGTGGGGGAACACGGATGAATAACTTACCGGTCGTTCGCTCACCGTGGCGTATTTTTATCCTGGTACTGGGTTTTACCTTCCTGTACGCGCCGATGCTGATGTTGGTTATCTACTCGTTTAACAGCTCAAAGCTGGTGACGGTCTGGGCGGGGTGGTCAACGCGTTGGTATGGTGAGCTTTTCCACGATAGCGCGATGATAAGCGCCGTCGGCATGAGCTTAACGATTGCCGCCTGCGCTGCGACGATGGCGGCAATTCTCGGTACCATCGCCGCCGTGGTGATGGTGCGCTTTGGTCGTTTTCGTGGATCAAATGGTTTCGCCTTTATGATCACCGCACCGCTGGTGATGCCGGATGTCATTACCGGTTTGTCGCTGCTGCTGCTGTTTGTGGCTTTGGCGCACGCCATCGGCTGGCCAGCGGATCGCGGTATGTTGACCATCTGGCTGGCGCACGTCACATTCTGTACAGCGTACGTGGCGGTAGTGATTTCCTCGCGTTTACGCGAACTGGATCACTCCATTGAGGAAGCGGCGATGGATCTTGGCGCCACGCCGCTGAAGGTCTTTTTCGTCATCACGCTGCCGATGATTATGCCGGCGGTGATCTCAGGGTGGTTACTGGCCTTTACGCTGTCGCTCGATGACCTGGTCATTGCCAGTTTTGTCTCTGGTCCTGGCGCCACAACGTTACCCATGCTGGTGTTCTCCAGCGTACGTATGGGGGTCAATCCGGAGATCAACGCGCTGGCGACGTTGATACTTGGCGTGGTAGGAATTATCGGATTTATCGCGTGGTATCTGATGGCGCGAACAGAAAAACAACGGATTCGCGATATCCAACGTGCAAGACGCGGCTGAAAAAACTAAAATCTGCCAACCTGTCTATACGGCGCAGCTGCGGTGGCTGCGCCGTTTTCATGGAAGACGACGCGTTGGGATTTTTTAAGAAATCATCCACATCACATGCCCGTTTAAACGTCCCTACTTTAGTGCAGGTGGCGGCGCTGGCTATTATCATGATCCGCTGTCTCGATCTGTTGATGATTTTTAATACGCTCGGGTTTCGCGGAACCAGCGAGTTTATTCATCGCAGCGTCCAGACCTGGAATTTGACGCTGGTATTTCTGGGTAGCCTGGTGCTGCTGTTTATCGAAATTTACTGCGCATTTTCGCTGGTTAAAGGTCGGAACTGGGCACGCTGGGTCTATCTACTGACCCAGATTATCGCCAGCGTCTATCTGTGGGCGGCCTCATTGGGCTATGGATATCCGGAACTGTTCAGTATTGCGGGAGAGTCCAGACGTGAAATCCTGCATACGCTGGTAATGCAAAAATTACCGGATATGCTGGTGTTGCTACTGCTGTTTGTTCCTGCGTCCAGCAGGCGGTTCTTCCGCTTGCAATAACGTGTATAATCTTCGCCCCCTGTTAATTTTTAGGTTTTTGTATGCAGTGCGCACTTTATGACGCCGAACGCTGCCGCTCTTGTCAGTGGATAACGCAGCCTGTCGCCGATCAACTCTTCGCCAAAACAGCCGATCTGCAGAATCTGCTGGCCGCTTATCCGGTCGGAGAATGGTGCGCGCCGGTCAGCGGCCCGGAGAGCGCTTTTCGTAATAAAGCCAAAATGGTGGTCAGCGGCAGCGTGGAAAAACCGCTGCTGGGGATGTTGCATCGTGACGGTACGCCGGAGGATTTGTGCGAGTGTCCGCTCTATCCTGAGTCTTTTGCGCCGGTGTTTGCCGCACTAAAACCGTTTATCGCCCGTGCGGGGTTGACGCCCTATAACGTGGCGCGCAAACGCGGGGAGCTGAAATATCTGCTGTTAACGGAAAGCCGGTTTGATGGCGGTATGATGCTGCGTTTTGTTCTGCGCTCCGATGCGAAACTGGCACAACTGCGTACGGCGCTGCCATGGTTACAGGCCCAGCTTCCGCAGTTAAAAGTGATCACCGCCAATATTCAACCTGTGCATATGGCGATTATGGAAGGGGAGAGCGAAATCTACCTGACGGAACAACAGGCGCTGGCTGAACGCTTTAACGATGTGCCATTGTGGATACGCCCACAGAGCTTCTTCCAGACCAACCCCGTGGTGGCTGGGTATTTATATGCCACGGCGCGCGACTGGGTGCGACAGCTTCCGGTTAATCACATGTGGGATCTGTTTTGCGGCGTCGGGGGTTTTGGTTTGCACTGCGCCACGCCGCAGATGAAACTGACGGGTATTGAAATTGCGCCAGAGGCCATTACCTGTGCGAAACAGTCGGCGCAGGAGCTTGGGTTGCAGAATCTGCATTTTCAGGCGCTGGATTCAACCCAGTTTGCTACCGCGCAGGGAGAAGTGCCGGACCTGGTGCTGGTGAATCCGCCTCGTCGGGGGATTGGGAAGCCGCTGTGCGATTTTCTCTCCCGCATGGCGCCGCGTTTTATCGTTTACTCCAGCTGTAATGCACAAACCATGGCGAAGGATATCCACGAGTTGCCTGGATATCGCATTGAACGCGTCCAACTTTTTGATATGTTCCCACATACCGCGCATTACGAAGTGTTAACACTGCTCAGCCGACAATAACCGACATGCCTGATGGCGCTACGCTTATCAGGCTACGCAGAGATGTTGAAATGTAGGCCGGATAAGGCGCATGCGCTGCATCCGGCAAATGCAACATGCGAAAAAAAAGCCCGTACTTGCGTACGAGCTCTTTCTCGAATATGGCGGTGAGGGGGGGATTGACTCGCTTCGCTCGCCCTTCGGGCAGCCTGTTCGCTGCGCTCTCAGTCTGTCCAACTGGCTGCGCCAGTGGTCGAACCCCGGTCGGGGCTTCTCATCCCCCCGCAGGCGTGCAACATGCGAAAAAAAAGCCCGTACTTACGTACGAGCTCTTTCTCGAATATGGCGGTGAGGGGGGGATTGACTCGCTTCGCTCGCCCTTCGGGCAGCCTGTTCGCTGCGCTCTCAGTCTGTCCAACTGGCTGCGCCAGTGGTCGAACCCCGGTCGGGGCTTCTCATCCCCCCGCAGGCGTGCAACATGCGAAAAAAAAGCCCGTACTTACGTACGAGCTCTTTCTCGAATATGGCGGTGAGGGGGGGATTCGAACCCCCGATACGTTGCCGTATACACACTTTCCAGGCGTGCTCCTTCAGCCACTCGGACACCTCACCATATTGTATTGCTGCCTGACCGCTTGGGGGGCAACGGGGCGCTACTATAGGGAGTTGCGCTAAAACGGTCAAGCAGAATTTACGTGTTAACTCTCGTTTGGTTACGCAATGTACATATTCCTCCGCCCGGACAGGCGCGGAGAATATGATTAGCGCTGCGAGTCCAGTTTTTCGCCGTTGGTCACGACTTCCTGGGCCTTGCTATAGCTCTCGATCAGCAACTGATAAGCCGGGAAGATTTTGGTATACACTTCCGCCCATTCAGCGGCATCTTCACGGTTCCATGTCCCCTGAATTTCAGAAGCGACGGCGGCGGTATCCATCGGTATCACGCCAGCCTGAACAACACGTGCCAGGGTGATTTCCTGCGCCATTTTGCTGTAAGTACCGGAAGCATCGATCACTGCGAAGACCTTGTAGCCCTCAGCAACCGCGCTGATGGCCGGGAAAGCCATGCACACGCTGGTGATCGTACCGGCGATAATCAGCGTCTTACGACCCGTAGCTTTGACCGCTTTCACGAAGTCTTCGTTATCCCAGGCGTTGATTTCGCCTTTACGTGCTACGTATTGGGCATGTGGCGCATTGGCATGGATCTCTGGGATCAACGGGCCGTTAGGCCCCTGCGGTACCGATGCCGTGGTAATTACCGGCATCTTCGCCAGGGTTGCGATTTTAGCCAGCGCGGCGGCACGCGCACGCAGTTCCGGCATGGGCATATCGCCGACGGTCTGGAACAGCCCACTCTGATGATCGATAAGCAGCATGACGGAATCATTCACATCGATGACCGGACGTGAACCATTAAAGTTTGCAGGACTGGACATATTCTTCTCCTTCGATTCAGATTTGGCCAAAGCGGCCGGAGTTAAAATCGCGGACGGCTTCAGCGATTTCTTGTTTCGTATTCATCACAAACGGACCGTAACCTACAATCGGCTCGTTCAACGGTTCGCCAGACAGCAGCAGCACGCTGGCGTCGCTGGTGGCTTCAATGTGTAGCGTTTTCCCCTGCTGGCTTAGCACTACCAGTTGTGCTTCGCTGGCAGGCGTGGTGCCGTTTACGGTGATATTCCCTTTTAATACCACCAGAGCGGTGCTCCACCCTTCAGACTGGGACAACGTCAGCGGATGATTACGTTGCAGGCGCATATCCCAGACGTTCAGCGGTGAAAAGGTGTGTGCCGGGCCTTTCGTATCCTGATAACTACCCGCGATCACGCGAACGCTGCCTGCATCATCGGGCAAGGCGACGGTGGGAATAACATCGCTGCTGATGCCCTGATAACCCGGTACGGCCATTTTGTCTTTTGCCGGCAGATTGACCCACAGTTGCACCATTTCCAGTTCACCGCCCTGACGGGTAAATTCCGGGGAGTGGAACTCTTCGTGTAATATTCCTGCACCAGCGGTCATCCACTGCACATCGCCAGGGCCGATAATGCCGCCGCGACCGGTTGAATCACGGTGTTCAACTTCGCCGCTGTAAACGATAGTCACCGTCTCAAAACCGCGGTGAGGGTGTTCACCTACGCCGCGTTTTTCGTTACCCGGCGTGAACGTATGCGGACCCGCGTAATCAAGCAGCAGGAACGGGCTTAATTGCTCAGCATGAGACTGGTAAGAGAACATCGAGCGAACCGGAAATCCATCGCCAACCCAGTGTGGGCGAGGTGCGGTGTAGACGCCTGTTACTTGTTTCATATGTGTCTCCTCAGTGGCGTTGTTTTGATGTGAATAAGCTTATATTCATGACAGCGAGCTGGGTAGTAGCTAAAATAGCTCTCACTGTCTCAAAAATAGGACAATGAAATGACAAGGCCGGATCTCAATGATTTTGCATGGTTTGTGCATGTTGTAGAGGAAGGGGGATTCGCGGCGGCGGGTCGGGCGCTTGATGAACCAAAATCAAAACTGAGCCGACGGATAGCGCAACTTGAAGAGAGGCTGGGGGTACGGCTGATTCAGCGAACCACCCGGCAATTTAACGTGACTGAAGTCGGGCAAACCTTTTACGAACACTGTAAGGCGATGCTGGTGGAGGCGCAGGCGGCGCAGGATGCCATTGCCGCGTTACAGGTTGAACCGCGTGGCGTTGTGAAGCTGACTTGTCCTGTTACGTTGCTGCATGTGCATATCGGGCCAATGCTTGCCCGTTTTATGGCACGTTATCCTGACGTATCAGTACAACTGGAGGCCACTAACCGTCGTGTTGACGTCGTTGGAGAAGGTCTGGATGTGGCGATTCGCGTCAGACCTCGGCCATTTGAGGATAGCGACCTGGTGATGCGCGTCCTGGCGGACAGAGGACATCGCTTGTATGCCAGCCCGCAGTTAATTGAGCAGATGGGGGCGCTACACTCTCCGGCAGAGCTGACCCGTTGGCCAGGTTTGAGTCTGGCCTCTGGTAAACATGTGCATCGTTGGGAGTTATTCGGCCCGCAGGGCGCGCGGGCGGAGGTGCATTTCACGCCGCGTATGATCACCACCGATATGCTGGCGTTACGCGAAGCCGCAGTCGCCGGTGTAGGTGTTGTTCAACTTCCACAGTTAATGGTAAAAGATCAATTAGCTGCGGGTGAGTTGGTGGCGTTGCTCGACGGTTGGGAACCTAAGCGAGAAATTATTCACGCAGTCTTTCCATCACGCAGGGGATTATTACCGTCAGTGCGCGCATTAGTGGATTTCTTAACGGAAGAATATGCGCGGATGATTGAGGATTAAATACCAGGCTTCAGCCCACAAAAAAGGCCGGTTAAACCGACCTTTTATTATCTGGACGCCATTCGGGCGTTAAAAACAATCAGCGACTACGGAAGACAATGCGGCCTTTGCTCAGGTCGTACGGGGTCAGCTCAACAGTCACTTTGTCGCCCGTCAGGATGCGGATATAGTTTTTACGCATTTTACCGGAGATGTGTGCAGTAACCACGTGACCGTTTTCTAACTCTACGCGGAACATGGTATTAGGTAACGTATCGAGAACGGTACCCTGCATTTCAATATTGTCTTCTTTGGCCATCTAATCCTCTGGGGTATCACTACCGTAATTTGAACCGGCAAGATAATGCCGAAGTTCTTTTAATAAGTAAAGATTTGTGCGTTTAAAACACAGCAAATCGGGTTTGGCGCATTACTCTATCCACACACGGCAAAGCCGCACTTAAAGCGCAACGTGTAAGGGAACGAGGAGATAAACGATAGGCGTTGCCTGACGCGAACTGTTCCTTAACGGCGGCGGGGTAATGGGCTAAACCAACTCTGCGCGACAATTATAACACCCCGACAAAAAATGTGCCGAAAACATTCACTCCTGAGGTGAAAATAACATCCTGGGAATCCAGAAATGGTTCGGTAGCCGCTGCTGGCGCAGTCTGCTCAGGTGCTCAAGGTACTCCCGACGCGGTGTTTCGACGGCGCCCAGCGAGGCTGTGTGGCTATTTAATACCTGGCAGTCGATTAATTTTCCGCCCTGACGGATAAATTCAGCGCAAAAAACAAGCAGTGCGGTTTTCGACGCATTTTCCTGACGGCTGAACATCGATTCGCCACAAAACAGCGTACCTTGCGCCACGCCATACATACCGCCCACTAATTCATTTTGTCGCCACACCTCAATTGAGTGGGCATGCCCCAGTTCGTGCAGGCGATGGTAAGCATCCACCACATCATGCGTTATCCAGGTGCCTTCTTCCCGGTCATTCGCGCAGCCTTCAATCACCTGACCAAACGCGTAATTGAGCGTCACGCGATAAGGCGAATTTTTATGAAAGCGTTTCATGCTGCGGCTGAGGTGAAATTTCTCGGGCCAAAGAATGGCGCGCGGATCGGGCGACCACCAAAGGATGGGGTCGCCAGGTGAAAACCATGGGAAAATACCGCGCTGATAGGCCATCAGCAGGCGGGCAGGGCTGAGATCGCCGCCAAGCGCCAATAAACCGTTAGGCTCGCGTAAAGCGCCTTCCGGTGACGGGAAGGCTATGGAATGGCGGGACAGTTGCACCAGGCGCATGACAGCGAAACTCCACTACGCGAGTTTGATCGTTCAATAATAGCTTACAGACGTTGCTTAAACTGGTAATAACGCCCCTGCCTGGCTAACAGATCTGCGTGATTACCTTGCTCAATAATTTGTCCGTTGTCCATTACTATTATTTGATCAAAACGTGACAGCCCACGCAGACGATGTGTAACCATTAATACGGTTTTGTTGCGCATGACATCGCTAATTAATTCAAGCATTTGACTTTCCGTTGTGGCATCCAACCCTTCGGTGGGTTCATCCAGCAGCATCAGCGGAGCATCGTGCAATAAGGCGCGGGCGATAGCCAGACGACGGAGCTCGCCGCCAGAAAGCTGACGACCGCCTTCGCCCAGCCATGCGTTGAGTCCATCATCCTCAAGCAGTTTGTCCAGACCGACGCGGCACAACATCGCGGTTAAGGCGTCATCGCTGGCGTGCGGTGCCGCCAGCAACAGGTTATCGCGAAGCGTAGCGCTGAACAGATGCACGCGCTGTGGCACGACGCTGATACTCTGGCGCAGCGTGGCTTCACTAAGGGTCGCAATCGGCTGTTCGTTAATCAGGATCTCGCCACTCTGCGGATCCCATGCGCGGGTTAGCAATTGCAATAATGTTGACTTACCACAGCCGGTGCGACCGAGAATCGCAATGTGTTCACCGGGGTTGGCCTGCAGGGAAAGTGTATCGAGCGCCTTTTGCGCCTGTCCTGGATAGCTGAATGACATATCGCGTAGCGTAAGGGTTACCTGCTCTGAAACCGAGGAACCCGCATCCGGGAAGGTCACTTCTGGCTGCTGTTCGGTCAGTTCGGTGATGCGCAGCGCAGAGGCAATAACCTGGCCGAGATGCTGAAACGCGCCGGTGACAGGCGCTAGCGCTTCGAACGCGGCTAGTGCACAGAAGACAAACAGCGCGATCAGTGCGCCTGGCTGGGTGTTACCGCCCACGCCGCCTGAGGCCATCCATAGCATCATAATTACCGCCAGCGCGCCAACTAACAGCATGACCGCCTGCGACAACGCCGTTAATTCAGACTGGCGCCTCTGGGCTTCGTGCCATTGCAGCTCGGTGGCTTCCATTTGAGCGCGGTAGCGTTCACTGGCGCCAAAAATGGTCAATTCAGCCTGGCCCTGTAGCCAGGAGGTTAACTGCTGACGATATTGCCCACGCAGATGCGTCAGACTTTGTCCGGTGCTTTTGCCTGCCTGATAAAAGAGTGGGGGCAGAATAAATAAGGTCAGCAGCATAATACCGCCGAGGGTGATAGCCAGCGTGAAATCGAGAACGCTTAGCCCCAGCGTGACCACCATGATGACGACAAAAGCCCCCACCAGCGGGGAGATCACGCGCAAGTACAGATGATCGAGCGTGTCGACATCAGCCACCACGCGGTTAAGTAATTCACCCTGTCCATAACGGGACAGGCCCGCAGGGGAGAGCGGCAGCAGTTTGCTGAAGGTATAAACACGCAAATGCTGCAGCACACGGAATGTTGCGTCATGGCTGACCAGTCGTTCGAAATAACGTCCCGCGGTGCGGGTGATCGCTGCGCCGCGTACGCCTGCGGCAGGGAGCATATAGTTAAAGCTGTAAATCCCGGTGACACCAACCACCGCAGAAGCCGACAGGAACCACCCTGAAAGCGTCAGCAAACCAATACTTGCCAGCAGCGTGACGATCGCCAGAACGATCCCCAGCGTTAACATCCATTTGTGGCGTTTATACAGCGTCAGATAAGGTAGCAAAGCGCGCATTTAGATGTCCTCCTGACGATGAGCCAGTAATGTCGCAAAAGCCCCGTTGGCTGAGCTAAGTTCGGTCCAGGTACCTTGTTCAACGATCTGTCCATCCTGCATCACCCAGATAGCGTCCCAGTCGGCAAGATCTTCCAACTGGTGCGTTACCATCAGCGTGGTCTGGCGGCGAGATGCCGCGTTCAACGCCTGCATCACGCGTTGTTCGCTGTGCGCATCAAGGCTGGCGGCGGGTTCGTCCAGCAGCAGTAACTGACAGGGATTGAGTAAGGCACGAGCAACGGCAACGCGCTGCGCTTGCCCGACGGAAAGTCGGGCCGCCTGATCGCCTACTGGCGTATCCACGCCCTGCGGCAGCAGCGGTAAAAACTCGCTGACCCAGGCGCTGTCGAGTGCGGCTTGTAGCTGTTCTTCGCTGGCATCGGGGCGAGCCAGCAGAACGTTTTCGCGTAACGTGGCGGCAGGAAGCTGCGGATTTTGCCCGACCCATGACAGCTGTTTACGCCAGGAATCAGGTGACAGGTCGCGAAGCTCAAAGCCGTTAATTCGCAGCGATCCCCGATAAGAGAGGAAACCGGACAGGACATTAAGCAGCGAACTTTTACCGGAACCGCTACGTCCAACCAGCACCGCGCGTTGACCGGCTGCCAGGGTAAAGTTGAGCGGGCCGGCCAGCACTTTACCTTCCGGCGAAGTGATAATCAGATCGTGTGCCTCAAGTGAAACGGCGTCTTTCGTCGCCAGCTCAATGTCGCCACGCTCTGGATGAGCCAGCGGGGTTTCCATGAAGTTTTTCAGACTATCAGCTGCACCCACGGCTTGCGCTTTGGCGTGATAAAACGTGCCCAGATCGCGCAGGGGCTGGAAAAACTCCGGCGCCAGAATGAGCGCGAGGAAGCCTGCTGCCAGCGTGACGCCTGTCCCGTAGTGGCCGAAATCGAGTTCTCCGAGGTAGGAAAAACCGAAGTAAACCGCCACCAGCGCAATAGACAGAGAGGTAAAGAACTCAAGGACACCGGATGACAGGAACGCCAGGCGCAGGACTTCCATGGTGCGCTGGCGGAAATCTTGCGACGCAGCGCGGATGCTTTCCGTTTCGGCTTCACCGCGACCAAATATTCTTAGCGTTTCCATGCCCCGCAGACGATCGAGGAAATGACCGCTGAGGCGGGCAAGAGCCTGAAAATTGCGGCGGTTAGCATCGGCAGCGCCCATTCCGACCATTGCCATAAATAACGGGATCAGCGGGGCTGTTCCGAGCAGAATAAGGGCGGCTACCCAGTTTGACGGGAATACCGCCGCCACAATCAATAATGGGACGCATACGGCCAGCGCCATTTGCGGCAGATAACGTGCATAGTAATCATGCATATCGTCAATCTGCTCCAGGATCAGCGTGGCCCAGCTCCCGGCCGGTTTGCCCTGTATCCAGGCCGGACCTGCCTGTTGCAGACGGTCAAGCACCTGGCGGCGAATTTCAAAGCGAATATGTTGCCCTGCGTGAAACCCGACCCGTTCGCGTAACCAGACGACCCATGCCCGCAGGATGAAAATCAATACCAGCACGATGAACGGAAGCAGTAGCGCCTCTCGGGGAATGTTGGCCATGATCATATGGTCCAGAATGCGGGCCATGAGCCAGGCCTGAGCGACGATTAACAGACCACTCACGAACCCCAACAGGCGTGAAATGTTCAGCCATCGTTGGGAAATTACACTTTGCTGTTTTAACCAGCGGGTCAGCTCTTTTTGACGGGTTTTATTCATTGCACGCTTAGCAGGTGAGTTATTGGAATATTTGGGCAGGGCAATGTTACAACGAGGCAAAAATAAAGGCGACTTATAGTCGCCTTTTTTACTTTTGTTACTGATTTGTAAAACTTATTTGCAAGCGTCCGCCAGACCGTCGAGATAACGTTCTGCATCAAGCGCGGCCATACAGCCCGTGCCCGCAGAGGTGATCGCCTGGCGATAAATATGATCCATCACGTCACCGGCTGCGAAGACCCCCGGAATGCTGGTTTGTGTGGCATTACCGTGAATACCGGACTGAACTTTGATGTAGCCGTTTTCCAGTTCAAGCTGACCGTCGAAAATGGCGGTATTCGGGCTGTGACCGATAGCGACAAACAATCCGGCAACGTCAAGTGACTCCACATTGTCAGTGTTTTGCGTATCGCGCAGGCGCAGCCCGGTTACGCCCATTTGATCGCCGGTTACTTCTTCCAGCGTTCGGTGGGTGTGCAGCACGATGTTGCCGTTTTCAACTTTATCCATTAAACGCTTGATGAGAATTTTCTCAGCGCGGAAGCTGTCGCGACGGTGAATCAAATGCACTTCAGATGCGATATTCGCCAGATACAGCGCTTCTTCAACCGCAGTGTTGCCACCGCCAATCACCGCAACTTTTTGGTTACGGTAGAAGAAACCGTCGCAGGTTGCGCAGGCGGAAACGCCGCGGCCTTTGAATGCTTCTTCTGAAGGCAGGCCCAGGTAACGTGCTGAAGCGCCGGTAGCGATGATCAGTGCGTCACAGGTGTACTCTCCGCTATCGCCGGTCAGACGGAAAGGGCGGTTTTGCAGATCAACTTTGCTGATGTGATCAAAAATGATTTCTGTATCAAATTTGGTCGCATGTTCGTGCATACGCTCCATCAGCAGCGGGCCAGTGAGATCGTGCGGATCGCCAGGCCAGTTTTCCACTTCTGTTGTTGTGGTCAGTTGACCACCTTTTTCCATACCGGTAATCAGTACCGGTTGCAGGTTAGCGCGTGCAGCGTAGACCGCAGCGGTATATCCCGCAGGGCCTGAGCCCAGAATAAGAAGTTTACTGTGTTTGGTTGCGCCCATGAGATCCCCATAGTTGTTGGCAGGCAATGAGCAGGATTGTAGGGAATTTACAGGCGTAAAAAAAGAGTATGGCGATTTTGTTAACAATATGTGTAATAGCAGAAACCGATGAGCGGGGGAATAAGTCGTAATACTATAACGATTTCTACTAAAAATCGGTCAGTTATAAGGTGATAAAATGACGATTTTCCATCACTGCGAATGAATAACTGGCATGTTGTACTAAAAATCGATGTTTTGCTTTGACAATCACCTGCTGTTTTGCGAAAACAGTCAAGGAAGAAAAAAAATGTGTCATGTATGTGCTGCATAATCATGCATGTAGATACCATGTTTACCGTGTTAGCGAAATCTACGCATGGTGTGGACAGATGCCATTCGTGATGTCGATAGCCGCCGACAGGCAACGGTCTTCTCACCATAAGCCCAGGCATTACAAACCGAAAATCCCTCTGGGTTGCGGTTTATTTTGATGGGTAGCGACTCTGAACAGTGATGTTGGTAGAGTCAGGCAGGAGTAGGGAAGGAATACAGAGAGACAATAATAATGGTAGATAGTAAGAAGCGCCCTGGCAAAGATCTCGACCGTATCGATCGTAACATTCTTAATGAGCTGCAAAAGGATGGGCGTATTTCTAACGTCGAGCTTTCTAAACGTGTGGGACTTTCACCAACGCCCTGCCTTGAGCGTGTGCGTCGGTTGGAAAGACAGGGTTTTATTCAGGGCTATACAGCGCTGTTAAACCCGCATTATCTGGATGCATCACTTCTGGTTTTTGTTGAGATTACTCTGAATCGTGGCGCCCCGGATGTGTTTGAGCAATTTAACTCTGCAGTACAAAAACTTGAAGAAATTCAAGAGTGTCATTTGGTTTCCGGTGATTTCGACTATTTGTTGAAAACACGCGTACCGGATATGTCGGCGTACCGTAAGCTGTTGGGGGAAACCCTGCTGCGTCTGCCTGGCGTGAATGACACACGTACTTATGTCGTAATGGAAGAAGTCAAACAGAGCAATCGTCTGGTAATTAAGACGCGCTAACACGGAACAGGTGCAAAATCGACGCAGTTTGATTACACTCCTGTTAATCCATACAGCAACAGTGCCGGGGTAACCTGGTGCTGTTGTCCGTTTTAGCATCGGGCAGGAAAAGCCTGAAACCTGGAGAGCCGTTTTTGAGCCAGGAATACACTGAAGACAAAGACGTCACATTGACGAAGTTAAGCAGCGGGCGCCGACTCCTGGAAGCGCTACTGATCCTTATTGCCCTTTTTGCCGTCTGGTTGATGGCTGCCTTACTCAGCTTTAACCCTTCGGATCCCAGTTGGTCGCAAACCGCGTGGCACGAACCTATCCATAATCTGGGGGGAATACCCGGAGCATGGCTGGCAGACACACTGTTCTTTATTTTTGGCGTCATGGCCTACACCATTCCCGTCATCATTGTCGGCGGCTGCTGGTTTGCATGGCGACACCAGGCCAGCGACGAATACGTCGATTATTTTGCCGTTTCGCTGCGTATTATTGGCGTTCTGGCGCTGATCCTTACCTCCTGCGGGCTTGCCGCAATCAATGCCGATGACATCTGGTATTTCGCCTCTGGCGGCGTGATCGGCAGCCTGCTCAGCACCACGTTGCAACCATTACTGCACAGTAGCGGCGGTACGCTGACGCTATTGTGCATTTGGGCTGCGGGATTAACGCTGTTTACCGGCTGGTCATGGGTGAGCATTGCGGAAAAACTGGGCGGCTGGTTACTCAATATCCTGACGTTTGCCAGCAACCGTACCCGCCGCGACGATACCTGGGTCGATGACGAAGAATATGAAGATGAAGATGAGTCTTTCGACACCGCTGATGGCAAACCTCATGAATCGCGTCGGGCGCGTATTCTGCGCGGTGCGTTAGCGCGCCGTAAGCGTCTGGCGGAGAAATTTACCAACCCGCTTGGCCGTCATACTGATGCCGCGCTGTTTTCCGGCAAACGCATGGATGATGAAGACGAAATTGAATACAGCGCTCGTGGCGTTGTTGCCGATCCTAACGATGTGCTGTTCTCCGGTAATCGTGCGACGCTGCCTGAATATGACGAACTTGACCCACTGCTGAATGGTCATTCGGTGACAGAGCCAGTTGCCGCCGCAGCGGCAGCGACAACGGCAGCTCAGGCCTGGAGCGCACCGGTTGATCCGCTGCTGCAAACATCGCCAGTGACCAATACCGTTATGGAACAACCGGCCCCAGCCGTAGCCTGGCAAGCCGTGCCTGGTCCGCAAACCGGTGATGCGGTGATTGCGCCAGCGCCTGAGGGTTATCCTCAGCCAGCCCACTACGCTCAGCCACCGGTGCAGCAGCAGTATGAACCATGGCAGCAGCCGGTAGTGGAGGAGAGTCCGCAGCCGCAGGGATTTACCGCGGAGCACAACTGGCAGCCGGAACCTGCTTATCAGCCGGAGCCCGTGCAGCAACCTGTTTATCAGCCGGAATCAACCTTTCAACAAAACGCCGCGTTCCAGCAGCCTGCGGTTGAACAACCGCCTGTAGTGGAACCTGAGCCGGTGGTTGAAGAGGCTAAACCGACTCGTCCGCCACTCTACTATTTTGAAGAAGTTGAAGAGAAACGTGCACGTGAGCGCGAGCAACTGGCTGCCTGGTATCAGCCGATTCCAGAGCCTGCTCAGGAGCCTGAACGTGTTAAGCCGTCTATGCCGACGGCAGCATCCATACCGCCCGTTGAGTCAGTTGCTGCCGTTGCGCCGCTGGCCGCCGGGGTGAAAAACGCCGCTTTAGGGGCGGGTGCGGCTGCCGCAGCACCTGTCTTTAGTCTTGCGGGTAGCGGTGCGCCGCGTCCACAGGTGAAAGAGGGGATTGGTCCGCAGTTACCGCGTCCGAATCGTGTGCGCGTGCCTACTCGTCGGGAGCTGGCGTCGTATGGCATAAAACTGCCGTCACAACGTATGGCTGAAGAGAAAGCGCGCGAAGAGCATCTTGATACAGATGCGTACAGTGACGAAGAAATTGACGCAATGCAGCAAGATGAGCTGGCGCGTCAGTTCGCCCAGTCGCAGCAGCACCGCTATGGCGACGAGTATCAGGATGATGCCAGTCAGACTGATGATGATTCAGCCGCAGAAGCAGAACTGGCACGCCAGTTTGCCTCTTCCCAGCAGCAGCGCTATTCCGGTGAACAGCCTGCCGGAGCGAATCCGTTCTCGCTTGATGACTTTGAATTTTCGCCAATGAAAACGCTGGTGGATGATGGTCCACATGAGCCGCTATTTACTCCAGGCGTAATGCCGGAGCCTGCGCCGCAGTACCAGCAGCCTGTCGCACCGCAGCAGCATTACCAGCAGCCAGCGCAGCCAGTCGCACCGCAGCAGCATTACCAGCAGCCAGCGCAGCCTGTCGCACCACAGCAGCATTATCAGCAGCCGGCGCAGCCAGTCGCACCGCAGCAGCATTATCAGCAGCCGGCGCAGCCTGTTACACCACCGCCGCAGGATAGTCTGATCCATCCGCTCCTGATGCGTAATGGCGACAGTCGTCCGGCGCACCGTCCAAGTACGCCGCTGCCATCGTTGGATCTGCTCACGCCGCCGCCGAGTGAGGTTGAGCCGATAGATACTTTTGCTCTGGAGCAAATGGCTCGTCTGGTGGAGGCTCGTCTGGCGGACTTCCGCATTAAAGCCGATGTGGTGAACTACTCTCCTGGTCCGGTTATTACTCGCTTTGAGCTTAATCTTGCGCCTGGAGTTAAAGCGGCGCGTATTTCCAACCTGTCGCGAGATCTGGCGCGTTCATTGTCGACCGCAGCGGTACGCGTGGTCGAGGTCATTCCGGGCAAACCGTATGTCGGGCTGGAGTTACCCAACAAAAAACGTCAAACCGTTTATCTGCGCGAAGTGTTGGATAACGCCAAATTCCGTGATAACTCATCTCCGCTGACCGTGGTACTGGGTAAAGATATTGCGGGCGAACCCGTGGTTGCCGATCTGGCGAAAATGCCGCACTTGCTGGTGGCAGGGACAACCGGTTCCGGTAAGTCGGTTGGGGTGAACGCCATGATCCTCAGCATGTTATACAAGGCGCAGCCGGAAGACGTTCGCTTTATCATGATTGACCCGAAAATGCTGGAACTGTCGGTTTATGAAGGCATTCCGCATTTGCTGACTGAAGTTGTGACCGACATGAAAGATGCTGCCAACGCCCTGCGCTGGAGCGTCAATGAAATGGAACGTCGCTACAAGCTGATGTCGGCGCTTGGTGTGCGTAACCTTGCCGGTTATAACGAAAAAATTGCTGAAGCCGCCCGTATGGGGCGTCCGATTCCGGACCCGTACTGGAAGCCGGGCGACAGTATGGATGTTCAGCATCCGGTGCTGGAAAAACTGCCGTATATTGTTGTGCTGGTGGATGAATTCGCCGACCTGATGATGACCGTGGGTAAAAAGGTGGAAGAACTGATTGCTCGTCTGGCGCAAAAAGCGCGTGCGGCGGGGATCCACCTGGTGCTGGCGACCCAGCGACCGTCGGTTGACGTTATCACTGGTCTGATTAAAGCGAACATCCCAACGCGTATCGCCTTTACCGTGTCCAGTAAAATTGACTCGCGTACCATCCTTGACCAGGGCGGCGCGGAATCGCTGTTGGGTATGGGTGACATGCTTTATTCCGCACCAAACTCAACGATCCCAGTGCGAGTACACGGCGCCTTTGTACGCGATGAAGAAGTTCACGCTGTGGTTCAGGACTGGAAAGCGCGCGGTCGTCCACAATACGTTGACGGCATAACGTCTGACAGCGAAAGCGAAGGCGGCGGTGGCGGTTTTGATGGTGGCGAAGAGTTGGATCCGCTGTTCGATCAGGCGGTAAACTTTGTCACCCAGAAACGCAAAGCCTCAATCTCCGGCGTCCAGCGTCAGTTCCGTATCGGTTACAACCGAGCGGCGCGTATCATCGAACAGATGGAAGCGCAGGGAATTGTCAGCGAGCAAGGGCATAATGGTAATCGTGAAGTGCTGGCTCCACCGCCCTTCGAATGATTGCAAAGTTAAGTAATTCAGTATTTTCTACTTTCCTCATGCTGATTTTTGGCCTGAAATGGATAGCAGAGGGATCTCCCCGTTGGGAGTGACGTATTTTGAGGAATAACAATGAAAAGAATCGCAATCACCTGTGCATTATTGTCGAGCTTTGTGGTGAGCAGCGTCTGGGCAGATGCTGCCAGCGACCTGAAAAGCCGCCTGGATAAAGTCAGTAGCTTCCATGCCAGCTTTACTCAGAAGGTCACGGACGGTAGCGGTGCGGCGGTGCAGGAAGGTCAGGGTGACTTATGGGTTAAACGTCCCAATCTGTTTAACTGGCATATGACGCAGCCTGACGAGAGCATCCTGGTTTCCGATGGTAAAACGCTGTGGTTCTTTAACCCGTTTGTTGAGCAGGCGACTGCGACATGGCTGAAAGATGCCACGGGCAACACACCGTTCATGCTGATTGCGCGTAACCAGGCCAGCGACTGGCAGCAGTACAATATTAAGCAAAATGGCGATGATTTCGTGCTGACGCCAAAAACCAGCAGCGGTAACCTTAAGCAGTTTACTATCAATGTTGGGCGTGACGGGACGATCCACCAGTTCAGCGCCGTTGAACAAGACGATCAGCGCAGCAGCTATCAGCTGAAATCTCAGCAGAATGGTGCGATTGAACCCTCTAAATTCACCTTTACCCCGCCGCAAGGTGTAACGGTTGACGATCAACGTAAGTAGAGGCGTGTGAGTGAGCAATCTGTCGCTCGACTTTTCTGATAATACTTTTCAGCCGCTGGCCGCGCGTATGCGGCCAGAAAATTTAGCGCAGTATATCGGCCAGCAGCACCTGCTGGCTGCTGGCAAACCCTTGCCGCGCGCTATCGAGGCCGGGCATCTGCACTCCATGATTTTATGGGGACCGCCGGGGACCGGGAAAACGACGCTTGCCGAAGTTATTGCCCGTTACGCCAACGCCGATGTCGAACGAATTTCGGCAGTGACGTCTGGCGTGAAAGAAATTCGTGAAGCGATTGAGCGTGCGCGTCAGAACCGTAACGCGGGGCGACGCACGATCCTGTTCGTGGACGAAGTTCACCGTTTTAATAAAAGCCAACAGGATGCGTTTTTACCGCATATTGAAGACGGTACCATTACGTTTATTGGTGCTACCACTGAAAACCCCTCGTTTGAGCTCAACTCGGCGCTGTTGTCGCGTGCGCGCGTTTATCTACTGAAATCGTTAACTTCCGACGACATTGAACAGGTGCTGGACCAGGCGATGTCAGACAAAGCGCGTGGTTATGGCGACCAGGATATTGTTCTGCCGCCAGAAACGCGTCGGGCTATTGCCGAACTGGTTAATGGTGACGCGCGGCGGGCGCTGAATACGCTGGAAATGATGGCCGATATGGCCGAAGTTGATGATTCCGGCAAGCGCGTATTGAAACCAGAATTGCTCACCGAAATTGCCGGTGAACGTAGTGCGCGTTTCGATAATAAAGGCGATCGTTTTTACGATCTCATCTCCGCATTACACAAGTCGGTACGTGGAAGCGCCCCAGATGCGGCGCTTTATTGGTATGCGCGAATTATTACCGCTGGTGGCGATCCGCTGTACGTTGCCCGTCGCTGTCTGGCGATTGCCTCAGAAGATGTCGGCAATGCCGATCCCCGCGCCATGCAGGTGGCGATTTCCGCATGGGACTGTTTTACCCGCGTGGGACCCGCGGAAGGCGAACGCGCGATTGCTCAGGCGATTGTTTATCTGGCCTGTGCGCCAAAGAGTAATGCGGTTTATACCGCCTTCAAGGCCGCGTTGTCTGATGCCCGCGAACGTCCGGATTACGACGTGCCGGTTCACCTGCGCAATGCGCCGACTAAGCTGATGAAAGAGATGGGCTACGGTCAGGAGTATCGTTATGCCCATGATGAGCCTAATGCCTATGCCGCCGGAGAAGAGTACTTCCCGCAGGAAATGGCACAAACGCGCTATTATCGCCCCACAAACAGAGGTCTTGAAGGCAAGATTGGCGAAAAGCTCGCCTGGCTCGCCGGACAGGATCAAAATAGCCCTATAAAACGCTACCGTTAGTGTTATCGTTGCGGTAATGTTGTCTCTGTATCCCTGTGACCGCAGGCTGTGGTCACTTTCTCCTATTTTAATTCGATAAGCACAGGATAAGCATGCTCGATCCCAATCTGCTGCGTAATGAGCCAGACGCAGTCGCAGAAAAACTGGCAAGCCGGGGCTTTAAGCTGGATGTAGATAAGCTGCGCGCTCTTGAAGAGCGTCGTAAAGTTCTGCAGGTACAAACTGAAAACCTGCAGGCAGAGCGTAACTCGCGATCGAAATCCATCGGCCAGGCAAAAGCGCGAGGGGAAGATATCGAGTCTTTACGTCTGGAAGTGAACAAACTGGGCGAAGAGCTGGATGCCGCGAAAGCTGAACTTGATACCTTACAGGCCGAGATCCGCGACATTGCGCTGACTATTCCTAACCTGCCAGCGGACGACGTTCCGGTGGGTAAAGATGAAAATGACAACGTCGAAGTCAGCCGCTGGGGTACTCCGCGTGAGTTTGATTTCGAAGTGCGCGATCACGTTACCCTGGGTGAAATGCACACGGGTCTTGATTTCGCCGCTGCGGTTAAGCTGACCGGCTCTCGTTTCGTGGTCATGAAAGGGCAGATTGCGCGTATGCACCGTGCGCTGTCTCAGTTCATGCTGGATCTGCATACTGAGCAGCATGGCTATAGCGAAAACTACGTCCCGTATCTGGTTAACCATGACACGCTGTACGGTACAGGCCAACTGCCGAAATTCGCTGGCGATCTGTTCCATACCCGTCCGCTGGATGAAGAAGCTGACAGCAGCAACTATGCGCTGATCCCAACAGCAGAAGTTCCGCTGACCAACCTGGTGCGCGACGAGATCATTGATGAAGATGCGCTGCCGATCAAAATGACTGCGCATACGCCGTGCTTCCGTTCTGAAGCAGGTTCTTACGGTCGTGACACGCGTGGTCTGATCCGTATGCACCAGTTCGATAAAGTTGAGATGGTGCAGATTGTTCGCCCGGAAGATTCGATGGACGCGCTGGAAGAGATGACCGGCCATGCCGAGAAGGTCCTGCAACTGCTGGGTCTGCCGTATCGCAAAATCATCCTGTGCACTGGCGACATGGGCTTCGGCGCATGCAAAACTTACGATCTGGAAGTGTGGATCCCGGCGCAGAATACCTATCGCGAAATCTCCTCTTGCTCCAACGTGTGGGATTTCCAGGCTCGTCGTATGCAGGCGCGTTGCCGCAGCAAATCCGACAAAAAGACCCGTTTAGTGCATACTCTGAACGGTTCCGGTCTGGCGGTTGGGCGTACGCTGGTTGCGGTAATGGAAAACTATCAGCAGGCTGATGGCCGCATTCAGGTTCCGGAAGTATTACGTCCGTACATGAATGGCCTGGAATTCATCGGTTAAGTTACCTTTCTCTGCTAAAAAAGCGCCTCAGGGCGCTTTTTTTATGCCCGTTTGACGTCGGACAATAACGACTACTCCCATAGGGGTAATACTGACTTCGAATGAAAGTCAGTATTTTTCTCTGTCTTTTAGCAAATTCAGTTTCTACCAGCCCGTATATCGATATTAACGTTATATAAAAAACTATACATCGAATATTTGTATTTTGTTTATTGTGAGCAGCAGAGTGAGCCACTATGAAAACTAAGATCCCCGATGCCGTGCTGGCAGCTGAGGTTACTCGCCGCGGTTTGGTGAAAACGACGGCGATAGGCGGACTGGCGGTGGCCAGTAGCGCGTTTACCCTGCCATTTACCCGTATTGCAAATGCTGCAGAAGCCCTTAATCCGACACCGATTAATGAGAAAGTGATCTGGAGCGCGTGTACGGTAAACTGCGGCAGCCGCTGCCCGCTGCGTATGCATGTGGTCGACGGTGAAATAAAGTATGTCGAAACCGACAACACCGGCGATGACAACTATGACGGTCTGCACCAGGTACGCGCCTGTCTGCGTGGTCGATCCATGCGTCGCCGAGTCTATAATCCCGATCGTCTGAAATACCCGATGAAACGCGTTGGTAAGCGTGGCGAAGGAAAATTTGAGCGCATCAGTTGGGATGAAGCCTACGACATTATTGCCAGCAATATGCAGCGTCTTATCAAAGACTACGGCAATGAGTCTATCTACCTGAACTACGGTACCGGTACGCTGGGTGGCACTATGACGCGCTCGTGGCCGCCGGGTAAAACGCTGGTAGCACGGTTGATGAACTGCTGCGGCGGCTATCTTAATCACTACGGTGACTACTCTTCAGCGCAAATCGCTGCCGGGTTGAACTATACCTACGGCGGCTGGGCTGACGGTAACAGCCCGTCCGACATTGAAAACAGCAAGCTGGTGGTTCTGTTCGGTAATAACCCTGGTGAAACCCGTATGAGCGGGGGTGGGGTAACCTATTACCTTGAACAGGCGCGACAGAAATCCAATGCCCGCATGATCATTATCGATCCCCGTTATACGGATACCGGTGCGGGGCGTGAAGATGAATGGATCCCGATCCGTCCTGGTACTGATGCGGCGCTGGTCAATGGTCTGGCGTATGTCCTGATCACCGAAAACATGGTTGACCAACCGTTCCTCGACAAATACTGCGTGGGTTACGACGAGAAAACCTTACCGGCCGACGCACCGAAGAACGGTCACTATAAGGCGTATATTCTTGGGCAGGGTAAGGATGGCATTGCCAAGACCCCGGAGTGGGCGGCGCAGATTACCGGTATTCCCGCTGAACGTATCGTCAAACTGGCGCGTGAATTAGGTAGTGCTAAACCGGCATACATCAGCCAGGGGTGGGGGCCGCAGCGTCATGCTAACGGTGAAATAGCGACCCGCGCCATTTCTATGCTCGCTATCCTGACCGGTAACGTTGGGATCAACGGCGGCAACAGCGGGGCGCGTGAGGGCTCATACAGTTTGCCGTTTGAGCGTATGCCAACGCTGGAAAACCCTGTTGAAACCAGCATCTCGATGTTAATGTGGACGGACGCGATTGAGCGAGGCCCGGAGATGACGGCCCTGCGTGACGGCGTACGCGGCAAAGACAAGCTCGATGTTCCTATTAAGATGATCTGGAACTATGCCGGTAACTGTCTGATTAACCAACACTCTGATATTAACCGCACGCATGAAATCCTCCAGGACGAGAAGAAGTGCGAGATGATTGTCGTCATCGACTGTCATATGACTTCCTCGGCGAAATACGCGGACATTTTGCTGCCGGACTGCACCGCCTCCGAACAGATGGATTTTGCGCTGGATGCCTCATGCGGGAACATGTCCTATGTGATTTTCACCGATCAGGCGATCAAACCACGCTTCGAATGCAAGACTATCTACCAGATGACCAGCGAACTGGCGAAGCGCCTTGGCGTCGAGCAGCAGTTTACAGAAGGTCGTACTCAGGAAGAGTGGATGCGCCATCTGTATGAGCAGTCGCGCAAAGCGATTCCTGAACTGCCTACGTTTGAAGAATTCCGTCAGCAAGGGATCTTTAAACAGCGCGATCCGCAAGGACATCATGTGGCGTACAAGGCATTCCGTGAGGATCCTAAAGCCAATCCGCTGACCACGCCGTCAGGTAAGATCGAAATTTATTCGCAGCAGCTTGCCGAGATCGCGGCAACCTGGGAACTGCCGGAAGGTGATGTAATCGATCCGCTACCGATTTATACCCCAGGCTTTGAAAGCTTAAACGATCCGCTTGTGGAGAAATTCCCTTTGCAGCTGACCGGCTTCCACTATAAGTCTCGCGTTCACTCGACCTATGGCAACGTCGATGTCCTGAAAGCATCCTGCCGCCAGGAAATGTGGATCAACCCGATGGATGCGCAGCGACGCGGTATTAACAACGGCGACAAGGTACGTATCTTTAACGATCGTGGTGAAGTGCATATTGAGGCGAAAGTGACGCCACGTATGATGCCCGGCGTGGTGGCATTGGGCGAAGGGGCCTGGTATGACCCGGATGCAAAACGTGTGGATCAGGGCGGTTGCATTAACGTCCTGACGAGCCAGCGTCCGTCTCCTCTCGCAAAGGGGAATCCGTCACACACGAACCTTGTTCAGGTTGAAAAGGCGTAAGGAGTAACCGATGACAACCCAGTATGGATTTTTTATTGATTCCAGCCGTTGCACCGGTTGCAAAACCTGCGAACTGGCCTGCAAAGATTTCAAAAATTTAACCCCGGAAGTCAGCTTCCGCCGCATTTATGAATACGCAGGCGGCGACTGGCAGGAGGACAACGGCGTCTGGCATCAGAACGTCTTTGCTTATTACCTCTCCATTGCGTGTAACCACTGTGAAGATCCGGCCTGTACCAAGGTTTGTCCGAGCGGCGCGATGCACAAACGTGAAGATGGTTTTGTCGTTGTCGACGAAGATGTTTGCATTGGCTGCCGGTATTGCCACATGGCCTGTCCTTACGGCGCGCCGCAGTACAATGCTGAAAAAGGGCATATGACTAAATGTGATGGCTGCCATGAGCGCGTCGCTGAAGGCAAGAAACCTATCTGCGTGGAGTCCTGCCCACTGCGTGCGCTGGATTTTGGTCCGATTGAAGAGCTGCGCAAAAAACACGGTACTTTGGCTGCGGTGGCGCCACTGCCGGGCGCGCACTTTACCAAACCAAGTATTGTCATCAAACCTAACGCCAATAGCCGCCCGACCGGGGATACTACAGGTTATCTGGCCAATCCGAAGGAGGTGTAAGATGGGAAGTGGATGGCATGAATGGCCGCTGATGATCTTCACTGTCTTCGGACAGTGTGTAGTTGGTGGCTTTATCGTTCTGGCGCTGGCGTTGATGAAAGGGGACTTACGCCCTGAATCGCAGCAGCGCGTGATTGCCTGCATGTTCGGGCTGTGGGTATTAATGGGCATTGGCTTTATTGCTTCTATGCTCCACCTGGGCTCACCGATGCGCGCCTTTAACTCACTCAATCGTGTAGGGTCTTCTGCGTTGAGTAATGAAATTGCCAGCGGCTCAATCTTCTTTGCCGTTGGCGGCATCGGCTGGCTGCTGGCACCGTTAAAAAAAATGTCGCCCGTATTACGCAATCTGTGGTTAGTTGTCACCATGGTACTGGGCGTGGTTTTTGTCTGGATGATGGTGCGCGTGTATAACACCATCGATACCGTACCGACCTGGTACAGCATCTGGACGCCGCTGGGCTTCTTCCTGACGATGTTTATGGGCGGTCCGATGCTGGGATATCTGTTGCTGAGAATTGCTGGCGTGGACGGTTGGGCGATGCGCCTGTTACCGGCTATTTCAGTGCTTGCTCTGGTCGTGAGCGCCATCATGTCTGTAATGCAGGGGGCTGAACTGGCGACGATCCACAGTTCCATTCAACAGGCGTCTGCGCTGGTTCCGGATTACGGCTCGCTGATGGCGTGGCGGATTGTCGCTCTGGCATTAGCGTTGTGCTGCTGGATTGTACCGCAAGTGAAAGGCTACCAGCCTGCAGTTCCGCTGCTTTCCGTCGCGTTTATTCTGCTGTTAGTCGGCGAGTTGATTGGTCGTGGCGTGTTCTACGGGCTGCATATGACCGTCGGTATGGCGGTTGCCAGCTAAATGACAAACCGGGGCATAGCCCCGGTTTTTTACTTCTGTTTAGTTAACGTGTCGTAGCTGGTCATCAGATTGCGATAATCAGGAATGTGATTAGAGAACAGCGTCGCCAGACCTTCGATATCGTTGCGCCAGTCGCGATGCAACTCACATGCGACACCAAACCACGTCATCAGTTGAGCACCGGCCTGGGACATCCGATCCCATGCTGAATGGCGAGTAATTTCATTAAATGTACCCGACGCATCGGTTACGACAAAGACATCAAAACCTTCTTCAATAGCCGAGAGCGCAGGGAAAGCAACGCAAACTTCCGTCACGACACCGGCAATAATCAGCTGTTTTTTACCGGTCGCTTTCACTGCTTTCACGAAATCTTCGTTATCCCACGCGTTAATGTTTCCGGGGCGAGCAATGTAAGGCGCATCGGGAAATTGAGCTTTCAGTTCCGGTACCAGTGGCCCGTTTGGTCCTGTCTCGAAACTGGTTGTCAGAATGGTTGGGAGTTTGAAGTATTTTGCTAAGTCGCCGAGGGCAAGCACGTTGTTTTTAAATTTATCGGGATCGATATCCCGAACCAGAGAGAGCAGGCCAGCCTGATGGTCGACCAGCAGTACTGCCGCATTATCTTTATCAAGTCTTACGTAAGGTTTAGTCATGATATTTCTCCTGTTCAGCATCAGTGGGGGAAATTTGATGAGTTTAAGTCTACAGAAAGAACGATATATGGATTAGATACCTAAATAAGAACTCACTGTTCTATTTTGAAGACAATGCAGATCTGCATCCCGCATAGAGTTTAGTAAGAAATAAAAGTAAGGGGAGTCCATGAAAATTTTCGACTGAACGCAACGCGAGATTTTTGTTTTAGATCAATAAAAACAAGCAGATGTGTTTTTGTGTTTTTTATCTATTCACATTAAGAATCAGTAATGCAAATCGATCGTCCGGAAAGCGCCTCAGCCCTCTGATTGCGCCGATTGACAATGTTTTTGGCAGTGGCATGATGCGCATGAAATTTGAACTTCCTCACGGTTTTTATTCATGTCCATCTATACCCGTCCCGTCATGCTGTTGCTGTGCGGGCTGCTTCTGCTGACCCTGGCGATCGCCGTGTTAAACACGCTCGTCCCGCTTTGGCTCGCCCATGAAAATCTGCCCACCTGGCAGGTAGGTGTGGTGAGTTCTTCCTACTTTACTGGCAATCTGGTAGGGACGTTGCTGACCGGGTATTTAATAAAACACCTTGGTTTTAATCGCAGCTATTACATTGCCTCGCTTATTTTTGCCGCGGGCTGTATCGGTCTGGGGGTTATGGTGGGATTCTGGAGCTGGATGACCTGGCGTTTTATCGCCGGTGTTGGCTGCGCCATGATTTGGGTGGTAGTGGAAAGTGCGCTGATGTGCAGCGGGAATTCGCGTAATCGCGGACGCTTGCTTGCCGCCTATATGATGATCTATTACGTGGGGACGTTTTTAGGCCAGCTACTGGTTAGTAAAGTATCAACAGAATTGATGAACGTCCTGCCGTGGGTGACGGGTACGATCCTGGCTGGTGTTTTGCCATTGCTCTTTACGCGCATTGCCAATCAGCAGGGTGATGAACAGCAGTCTACTCCTATTACCTCTATGCTGAAGCTGCGTCAGGCGCGTCTGGGCGTTAACGGCTGTATTATTTCCGGGATTGTGCTGGGGTCTTTGTATGGCCTGATGCCGCTGTATCTCAACCATCAAGGGGTGAGCAACGCCAGCATTGGTTTCTGGATGGCGGTTCTGGTTAGCGCCGGTATTCTTGGGCAATGGCCGATTGGCCGCCTGGCAGACAAGCTGGGACGCCTGCTGGTTTTACGCGTCCAGGTCTTCGTGGTTATCGTCGGAAGTATTGCCATGCTGAATCAGGCGGCGATGGCGCCTGCGTTATTTATGTTAGGTGCGGCAGGTTTTACCCTCTATCCGGTGGCGATGGCCTGGGCCTGTGAAAAGGTTGAACATCATCAGCTGGTCGCCATGAATCAGGCATTGTTATTAAGCTATACCGTTGGCAGCCTGCTGGGCCCCTCATTTACCGCGATGCTGATGCAGAATTATTCCGATAACCTGTTATTCATTATGATTGCCAGCGTATCGTTTATTTATCTGCTGATGTTGTTGCGTAGCGCCAGACATACACCGACTCCGGTGGCTCACGTATAAAGCGCGCCAGACGGTATGCAGGCAAAATGTTTGCATACCGTGACTCATTTTCCCATTGCGGGTATGCCGGAAGTTGCGAGGTATTCGCATGCTTTCAGCGTGCAGTGAAGCTGCGCCTGACTGGTCATACTCGTCAGCTGTTGTAAATGCTCCCCTTCATCCAGCCAGCAAACCAGTTTTTGAATCATTTCAATATGTCGGGTGCTGCTGGCAGCCGCCAGGACAATAATTAACCGCACATCTGGATGCCCAGGAAAAGGCACCGCCTCTTTCAGACACAAGAGCGACAAATGTGTCTCACTGCTTATCACTCCTTCTTCCGGACGAGCGTGCGGCAGGGCAAACTCAGGGCTTAAGATGTACCACGGACCCAGTTGTTCTGTTTCACGGATGATTGCCTGTGCGTAGGCGGACGTAATCGCGCCCAGTTCTTCCAGAGGCTGGCAAGCCAGCGTCACGGCCTCCTGCCAGGATCGGCATTGTTCACGAAACTGACAGGCAGAAAATAGCGCAGATGTCATTGTGTTCTCCTTATTTCAGAGCAGCAGACCGCATTGCGGTCTGCCAACCCGAACTATCTCAGGGCTTCAAAGAGTGCGGTCGCCGAAATACCGTATTTCTCTTTCAACTGGCGGCTATTGCCTGATTCCGTAAACGTATCTTGTGTCCCCAGTCGGATTAATCTCGTGGTTAATCCTTCCTCCGCCAATACTTCAGCAACCTGTCCGCCAAGCCCACCGATGATCGTGTGATTTTCAATCGTTGCGATCTGCGGGCAGTTGGCAATCAGTTGCAGAAAGCGCTGGCGGTTAAACGGTTTTAGCATGGCGACGTGAATCAGCTTGCCACGTTTTCCCTGGGCGCACAGCTGCACATAACCTGCGCTTGCCTGCTCCAGAACGGTCCCTTCATAGAGAATGGCGAAGTCATTGCCTGAGTCCTCCACGGCGGCGATATCGGTCACTCGCGGAACGGTAGATTTATCGCGCACGGGCATCGGTTCTCGGGCTACGCGAATATAGACCGGACCGGGAATGTTTACTGCCTGTTCAAATGCGGCCTCAACTTCTTCAGCGTCGGCAGGTGTTAGAATTGTGAGCCCCGGCAGTACGCGCGTCAGGGCCAGATCTTCCAGCGCATGATGCGATGCGCCGTCAGGTCCATCATCCATTCCTGGGTGGCTACCAACTAATTTAATGTTAGCTTTGGCGTAGCACGCCTGGCGCAGTTGAGTCCAGGCGGTGCCTGTCACAAACATCGCAAAGTTAACGTAGAACGGAATATTTCCTTCCAACGCCTGGCCAGTGGCAAAGCTCATTGCCGATCCTTCCGCAATACCCATTTCAAAGAAAGCGTCTGGATAGACGGCCTGGAACTGGTCAGTGCGGGTGGAGCTGGCTAAATCACTATCAATGGCGACAATGGGATAGCCCTTTTTTTTCAGGGCAATGAGTGCGTTACCAATTTCATCACGTGGGGCTTTCATCACTGCAACTCCTCCATAGCCTGCTGATATTGTTCGGTGGTTGGGGTTTTTGAATGCCAGTCACCGTTATTTTCCATATAGCTAACGCCACTGCCTTTGGTGGTATGCGCAATAATGGCGACAGGTTTTCCTTTCAGATGGCGTGAAAGCATCAGCGTGTCGGCAACCTGATGCATATCGTTACCGTTATGGAGTTCGAGTACGTGCCAGCCGAAAAGACGCACTTTGTCGGCCAGAGGTTCCAGATTCACCACTTGATTAACGGGGTCGTGGGAGGAAAAACCGTTGTAGTCGATAATCGCCACCAGGTTATCCATCTTCATATGGCCTGCCTGTTGTAGCGTTTCCCAGATTTGCCCTTCGTGCATTTCGCCATCGCCAATGATGGCGAAAACGCGCTGTGATTCCCCCCGCTGTTTTTTGGCCGCCGCCATACCAAAGGCAATGGATAATCCCTGGCCCAGCAGGCCGGTTGTTGCATCGACTTCGGGCAGAGATTTGATGCTAGGGTGCCCCTGTAAACGTGAGTTAATTTGTCGAAAAGTATTAAATTCGCTGCGCTCAATTTTGCCTTTTTGATGCAGCATGGCGTACTGAGCAGCAACCGCATGACCTTTGCTCATGACCACGCGAGCGCGAGGGGCGCAGGAGAAGTCCACCTCTTGATCGTAAATCCAGGTCAGAATGTCGATGATGGACAATGCACCGCCAGGATGGCCAATGCCTGATTCATAAATCATGGTGATAATATCCCGGCGAGCAGCCAGCGCATGGGATTTCAATTCATCAATAATCATGTTCATTCCTTATCAGGGCAACATTTTGCCGATGTAATAAACCACTAAGCCGAGGGCGACAAAATCTGTCTCCGGGAAGCTAGTACCGGACAAACCCACCGATTCCATGATGGGATAGATGAGTGCCGGGCCAATACCAATTAATATGCCAGTGACAAAGCTACCGGCGATGGCCCCTTTCCAGCCTCCTGACGCATTACCGAAGACGGCGGCGGTAGCACCAATGAAGAAGTAGGGGATGGCGACGGGGATAATGACCGTTTGCCCAATTAATGCGAGTACCCCCATAACCACCAATCCACCCACAAAGGAAGAGATGAAACCTAAAACGGTGGCGGTTGGGGCATACGGAAAGACGACTGGGCAATCCAGTGCGGGTTTGGCGTTCGGGATAAATTTTTCAGAGATGCCCAGAAATGCCGGGACTATTTCTGACAACAGCAAGCGAACGCCGGTGATGATGATATAAAGCGATGCGGTAAACGTGAGTGACTGGAATAGCGGATAAACCAGCCAATGCATTCCACCGGCGGCGGCCGTTACCGCTTCTTTGCCTGCGGCAAGCGCCGCGATGTAATAGAAAATACTGACAGAGATGGACACGGAGACGATGTAGTCTTTAAAAATCCCCAACCATCCGGGAAGATTTAGCTTTTCTGTTGACTGCTTAGGATCGCCCACGTTCGAACCGATCCATCCCGATAGCGCGTAGGCCAGAGTAACGTAATGACCCATCGCGATTTCATCATTACCGGTAATCTTACGCATCCACGGCTGAGCGATAGCTGGATAGACACAGGCCGCAAGCCCCAGCAGTATGGAGCCGACGATAATTGTTGTTACATCGCTGTAGCCAAGCGCCTTAAGCGTAACGGTTAAGAGGGCAGACAGATACAGATTATGTTGACCCGTCAGGAAGATGTATTTGAACGGCGTTACGCGGGCAAAAAACAAGTTCCAGCCGAAACCAACGACCATGATGAGTGAAACGCACATGGCAAACTTGGTTTGTGCCAGCCCAGTTAACGCTTCGGCTAACGGCATCACACCTTTCAGACCGAATCCATCGCTGAATAAGGTCTGAAAATTACCTAAGGATGTCACCGCAATCCCTGCTCCGCCGGCAAATACCAGAAATCCGACGATGGTTTTAAAGGTACCAGAAAGCACTTTTTCGATGGGCTTACGCTGGATAAGCAAACCAATTAGCGCAATAAAGCCAACTAAAAGTGGGGTTACACCCAAAATGTCGAATACAATGAACTTTAGGAGATCCATATTTCCCCCGGAGAGGTTAGTTGTTTTGAACAACGCTGGTGAGCGCAGATTCCATTTCTTCGCTGTTCATCAGATCGGTGATACCGATTGCTCTGAACCCGGCGGCTTCTACCTCATCGGTCAGGTCGCTCATGGTGATCACGAAGTCGATGTTTTGCCAGGTTCGTAGCCCTGACAGGACATCGTGTTCAAGATCGATATCCCAGCCATGTTTATCGATGACTTTTTGGGCTTTGATTTTCAGCATTAGCGAACTGCCCATACCGGTACGACAGACGATCAGACCTTTCATTAGACGTTCTCCTGTTTGTAAAAATAATTATTTTTAATTATCATTGGTGCGATAAAAATTATTATCGCAAAGCCGGGCAAAGTATGTGACAGCATTTGCATTTTGTGCAAAAAGGCGAAAAATGAGTCAGATAGATACTAATTTATTGATTAACATAAGAAATGGGGCTTCAGAGCTGAGTCCAATCCTGGAAAAGGTAGGGCGTTTTATCACTGAAAATCCTGATTTTGTGATGCGGCATACGATAACCGAGCTGGCCGATTCTATTGATACCAGCGAGGGGAGCATCACTCGTTTTTGCCGTGCCTTTGGTTTTAAGGGGTTTTCTGATTTCAGAACGGCTCTTGCTCTGGAGCAAGGAGCTGCACGGCCGAATGATGGAGGAAGTGAGGAGACGGCGGCGGTACTGGCAAGCGTTTGTGACAGCAATGCCATCATCGACAGCAAAGAGTTGCAGGCGGTTGCGACATGGTTAAATCAGCTCAGTAATATTGCAATTTATGCGGTAGGTACTGCGGTGCCGGTGGCGTTATTCCTGCAAATCAATCTGGTGCAGATGGGGAAAATAGCCAGTTATATCGACCGATTTTATCCGGCGGCTATCTCTCCGTTGGCGGACAGCCAAAAAACAGGGATTATTGTTATTCATACAGAACAAATCTCTACCGATATGATGCAGTCGCTGACGCTAGCGAAGGAACAAGGCATAAAAATTCTCTCGTTAACTCGCGGATCGTTTGCTCCATTAAATCGGCTTTCTGACTGGAATTTGCAGGCGGCGGTTGCATTACAGGGGGAAGGTGAGTCTGGTTTTGCTGAAATTGCTGGTGCGATGATGGTGGCGGATCGCATACTCAGTGCTCTGGAAGAGCAGGATGAGCGTTACGTACAGTGTCGTAAAGCACACCAGAAACGTATTTTCTCTATTGAAAGCGTGACCAATAAACTTTCAGAATATTTTATGTCGTAGGCATCGAACGTTGGCGTCGCGCTACTCAAGCAGAGCGCTGCGACGCCGTGGTCGTCATTAGTACATCACTTTATGACCATACTGCTCAAGAATGCCTTTCACGCGCTCCATGGTCTCTTTCTTCGGTGGCTTAACACCGTCAAGTTTGTACTCTTCACCCATTGCCACCCATTTGTGTTTGCCCAGCTCATGGTATGGCAGCAGTTCGATTTTCTCTACGTTGCCCATATCGCGGGTAAACTCGCCCAGGCGGTGCGCGGAGTCGTCATCGTCAGACCAGCCAGGCACAACGACGTAGCGGATCCACACCTTGATGTCTTTATTGGACAGGTAACGTGCGAACTCAAGCGTGCGATGGTTAGATACGCCCACCAGATTCTGATGGATTTCATCATTCATCTGTTTGAGATCGAGCATCACCAGGTCGGTGACTTCCAGCAATTCATCAATCACCGGATCGTAGCGGCGAACAAAACCGTTGGTATCCAGACAGGTATGAATACCTTCTTTTTTACAGGCACGAAACCAGTCGCGTACAAATTCAGCTTGCAGGATAGCTTCGCCACCGGACGCTGTCACACCGCCACCGGAGGCGTTCATAAAGTGGCGGTAGGTCACGACCTCTTTCATTAACTCGTCGACGGTGACTTCTTTGCCGCCGTGCGTATCCCATGTGTCACGGTTATGACAATACAGGCAGCGCATCAGGCAGCCCTGGAAGAAGGTAATAAAACGGATGCCCGGGCCATCAACAGTGCCACAGGATTCAAAGGAGTGAATGCGACCAATAACTGACATTGCGGTGTTTCTCCAGGTGTGGCCCATCCGGGGCCAGTGTTAGTGCACAGTTATTAACTGTGTCGAGTCTGTTTTGGCTGCTATCCATAAGTATAGATAGCTGACAAAGCAGGCTATTAAAAAGGCCCCACTTACGTGGAGCCTTTATTGTACGCTTTTTAAAGTACGATTTCAGTCAAAACCAATTACATGGTCTGAGTGAAGGTACGAGTAATAACGTCCTGCTGCTGTTCTTTAGTCAGGGAGTTAAAACGTACTGCGTAGCCAGAAACACGGATGGTCAGCTGCGGATATTTTTCCGGATGTTCCATCGCATCCAGCAGCATTTCACGGTTCATGACGTTCACGTTCAGGTGCTGACCACCTTCGATGGACGCTTCGTGGTGGAAGTAACCATCCATCAGACCAGCCAGGTTGGTCTTACGAACTTCGTCGTCTTTACCCAGTGCGTTCGGAACGATAGAGAAGGTGTAAGAGATACCATCTTTAGCGTAAGCAAACGGCAGTTTAGCAACGGAAGTCAGAGAGGCAACAGCACCTTTCTGGTCACGACCGTGCATTGGGTTAGCACCCGGTCCGAACGGCGCTCCAGCACGACGACCATCTGGGGTGTTACCGGTTTTCTTACCATAAACCACGTTAGAGGTAATGGTCAGAACAGACTGAGTCGGGATAGCGTTACGATAAGTAGTCAGTTTCTGAATTTTCTTCATGAAACGTTCTACCAGGTCAACCGCCATGTCATCAACGCGAGAGTCGTTGTTACCAAACTGCGGGTATTCGCCTTCGATTTCGAAGTCGACAGCCAGACCGTCTTCGTCACGAATCGGTTTAACTTTCGCATATTTGATTGCAGACAGGGAGTCAGCAGCAACGGACAGACCAGCGATACCACACGCCATGGTGCGGATAACGTCACGGTCGTGCAGCGCCATCAGAGAGGCTTCGTAGCTGTACTTGTCGTGCATGTAGTGGATAACGTTCAGTGCAGTGACGTACTGTTTAGCCAGCCAGTCCATGAAGTGATCCATGCGCTCCATAACTTCGTCGAAGTTCAGAACGTCGCCTTTGATCGGTTCAGATTTAGGACCAACCTGCATTTTCAGTTTTTCATCAACGCCGCCGTTGATTGCGTACAGCATGGTTTTCGCCAGGTTTGCACGCGCACCGAAGAACTGCATTTGTTTACCAACAACCATCGGGCTTACGCAGCAAGCGATAGCGTAGTCGTCGTTGTTGAAGTCCGGACGCATCAGGTCATCGTTCTCGTACTGCAGAGAAGAGGTGTCGATGGACACTTTAGCGGCGAATTTCTTGAAGTTCAGAGGCAGTTTTTCAGACCACAGAACGGTGATGTTCGGCTCCGGAGAAGGACCCATGGTGTACAGGGTGTTCAGGAAGCGGAAGCTGTTTTTGGTAACCAGAGTACGGCCATCAACGCCCATACCACCGATAGATTCAGTTGCCCAAATCGGGTCACCGGAGAACAGTTCATCATATTCAGGGGTACGCAGGAAACGAACCATACGCAGTTTCATGACCAGGTGGTCAATCATTTCCTGAGCGTCTTGCTCGGTGATTTTGCCTGCTTTGATATCACGTTCGATGTAGGCATCCAGGAAGGTGGATACGCGACCGAAGGACATTGCTGCGCCGTTCTGAGATTTAACCGCGGCCAGGTAGCCGAAGTAAGTCCACTGGATAGCTTCCTGAGCGTTGGTTGCCGGACCAGAGATATCGCAGCCATATTTAGCAGCCATTTCTTTGATCTGACCCAGTGCGCGGTGCTGTTCAGCAATTTCTTCACGCAGACGGATAGTGGCTTCCAGGTTTACGCCGTTTTCCAGATCGGACTGCAGAGAGACGAACTGAGCGTATTTGTCTTTCATCAGGTAGTCGATACCGTACAGCGCAACGCGACGGTAGTCACCGATGATACGGCCACGGCCATAGGCATCTGGCAGACCAGTCAGAACACCGGATTTACGGCAGTTCAGAATGTCTTTGGTGTAAACATCGAATACGCCCTGGTTGTGGGTTTTGCGGTATTCGGTGAAGATTTTTTTCAGCATCGGGTCCAGTTCGCGATTGTACGCTTTGCAGGAACCTTCAACCATTTTGATGCCGCCAAACGGAATGATCGCACGTTTCAGCGGAGCTTCAGTCTGCAGACCAACAATTTTCTCGAGCGCTTTGTTGATGTAGCCAGCGTCGTGAGAAGTGATGGTAGAAGCAACGGAGGTGTCAAAGTCAACAGGCGCGTGAGTGCGGTTTTCCTGTTTAACGCCTTCCATCACGCTGTCCCACAGTGCAGTGGTCGCATCAGTTGCGCCAGCCAGGAAGGACTCGTCACCCTCATACGGAGTGTAGTTTTTCTGAATGAAGTCACGGACGTTTACTTCATTCTGCCAATCACCTTTGGTAAAACCTTCCCAGGCTGTGGCTAACTTTTCATTAAGCTCGGACATGTAACACCTACCTTCTTAAGTGGATTTTTTATTTACTGCGTGTAATGGGCATCATCAGATTAATGATGATCGTTACCACGCAGATAAATGACCCAGTATGTCAACCCGACCAACAAACCGCCGCCGATAATGTTGCCGATCGTAACCGGAATCAGGTTATCGGTGATGAAATTCATCACGGTCAGGTGAGAAAAATTCTCCGGAGAAGACCCAACAGCGGTCCAGAATTCCGGGGTGGCGAAATCGCGAATTACAATACCCATAGGGATCATAAACATGTTTGCGATACTGTGCTCAAAACCGCTGGCAACAAACATTGCGACCGGTAATACCATGATAAACGCTTTGTCCATCAGGCTGCGACCCGAATAGCTCATCCATACTGCCAGACACACCATCAGGTTCGCCAGGATGCCAAGACTTACCGCCTCAACAAAAGTATGGTGCACTTTGTGGTCGGCTGTTTGCAGGACGTTGAGACCCCACGCGCCGTTAGCGGTCATATACTCGCCAGAAAGCCACATGAGTAACACGAAGATCAGGGCGCCAATCAGGTTGCCGACATAAACGTTAAGCCAGTTTTTCGCCAATTGGCCCCAGGTGATGCGACCACTGGCTTTCGCTACGACAATCAGTACGGTTGAGGTGAAGAGGTCTGCACCGCAGACAACGCAGAGAATCAGCCCCAGGGAAAAGCAGATACCACCTACTAGCTTCGCCATGCCGAAAGGCATTGTGCCGGTACCGGTTGTGGCGGTGATATAGAAAACAAAGGCAATTGAAATGAATACACCGGCAGTAATTGCCAGATAGAACGTCTTAAGCGGATGTTTCGTTGCTTTATAGACGCCTGCTTCTTCGGCAACTTTGGCCATTGCAGCAGGAAGAATAAGATCAAAAGGGTTGTCAGCTTTCACACTAACTCTCTCTTTATTAAGTCGGCGACGAGATACTAACAAAGCATTATAGATGAGAATTTGATATAGATCATATCTCGCCTGGCTTATAGGCCCGTAAGGCGCATGGTTTTTATGCGATTACGGTGTAACTTGTTGATTATCCAAATAAAAATAAATTTTAAAAATTATAAAGTGAGTTGAATTTTTTCTTTCTGTCTCCTCTGGGGCGGTTAATTAAAATGGAGTAATTGAGATAAAAAACCACATTAATAAGCTAATTTTCTTAATATCAACTACTAATATTTAACCTTGTTTTTACATTTATTTTTTGATTTGACCAAAATAAAAAACAGGGCGCATTAAGCGCCCCGTAATATAGCCCAGACAATACCTTTAGCCTACTCAGCGCAGGCTGATTGTCACTATTTTGACCAATGTGCTGCTTTCGCGCGCTGCAGTTTTTCGTAAGCTTTCAGCAGAGACTGATGCGCCGGGAAAGCCTGCAGATCGTTATCAACAGTTTGAAGCCCGTAGAACGGCGCTTCGCCACTTAATGCTGCACTTGCGGCTTCAACCGCCTCGGCACCGTACATGCGCACAAACGCGTTCAGATATTGTAGCGGCTGACGATCTTCTTCCTGAGATAGCAGCAGCAGCGTTTGCAGACAGCGGTAGTAGTTGGCACGTTCAGCGCTAAAGACAGAGGCGTTGAATTCCATCGTCCATTCTGTCCAGACCAGCGCCTGCTCCAGGTCGCCGCCGGCCAGCGCCAGCATCACTTTAAGCTCGCCAATGCGCAGGGTGTACCAACCGTTATCCGCACCGGTTGCCAGACCGAGCAGCTCGCGTACGCGGGTGAAGTCGTCAAAGCCTTCTTCATCCAGTTGTTCGATCAGATTGAGATAGTCTTCTTTATCCCATTCACTGCCCGGGAGCGAGAGAATAGTGTCACGCAGATGGGCGCCCATGGCGTTGTTGGCTAACCACAGATCTTCAGCCGGATAGATGTCAGACATTCCCGGAACAATAATGCGGCACGCATAAACGCTCAGGTGCTCGTAGTCGGCGATATACACTTCTTTATCTTCAGCATTGAAGATGGCCATCAGGGTGGCGAACTCTTCTTCCGTGGTACCGGAGAAATTCCAGTCAACGAACGGATAGTCAGCATCCTGCTTGAACAGATCCCAGGAGATCAGGCCGCTGGAATCGATGAAGTGAGTTTCAAGGTTAGTGTGTTCAGCCACTTCTTCGTCGTCAAAGGTTGGTGGGGTGAAGACATCAAGATCTTTCAGACCACGGCCCTGCAGCAGTTCAGTGACGGTACGCTCCAGCGCAACGCCGAAATCCGGGTGCGCACCGAAGGAGGCAAAGCAGGTACCATTGGCCGGGTTGAACAGGACAACGCAAATCACCGGATACTTGCCGCCCAGCGAGCCATCGTAGGCGAAAATTGGGAAACCTTCCGCTTCCAGTTTGGCGATGGACTCCACCACTGCCGGGTAGCGCGCCATGACTTCGGCCGGGATTTCCGGCAGGCTGATGCTTTCCGCAATAATACGGTTCTTCACATGACGCTCAAAGACTTCAGACAGGCCCTGAACGCGCGCTTCGTTTCGGGTGTTACCCGCAGACATGCCGTTAGAAACGTACAGGTTGCCAATAATGTTCATCGGAATATAGACGGTCTGGTTATCCGACTGACGGGTAAACGGTAGGCCGCAGACCCCACGTTCTTCATTACCGGATTGCAGATCGATAAGCATGCTGCCAGTCAGTTCGTTGTCTGGATCGTAAAACGCACGCAGACGAGCATCCAGTAGACCTTCAGGTACGTCGTCTTCTTCAGTCAACGGGAACCATTTTTCGTTCGGATAATGCACGAATGGGCCGTTGGCGATGGTTTCACCCAGCCAGAAATCCGCAAAGAAATAGTTAGTCGACAGACGCTCAAAATATTCGCCTAGCGCGGAAGCCAGCGCCGCTTTTTTCGTCGCGCCTTTACCGTTGGTGAAGCACAGCGCGCATTCTTTGTCGCGAATATGTACAGACCAGACGTTAGGGACGGGATTCAACCACGAGGCTTCTTCAATTTGAAAACCAAGGTCGAGCAATTTTTGCTGGAAGCGAGCGATGGAGTCTTCCAGAGCGGCATCTTTGCCGGGGATAAATGTTTGCGTCATGAAAATCACTTTTGTCGTACGGAAAGCGCGCAATGATACGGGTTTTAAATGAATGGCGCTATCGTCGCCGGAGTTCAGACGTAAATAAAAGTATTAGCTATGCTTTCCTACAGCCAACCAAGTTTAGAGCATAATAATGAAAGCTTTCGATTTACACCGAATGGTACTGGATAAGGTGCCCATGGATTTTCTGGGAGAAGTTGCTCTGCGCAGCCTCTATACCTTTATATTGGTTTTTCTGTTTTTAAAAATCACCGGACGTCGCGGCGTACGCCAGATGTCGCTTTTTGAAGTGCTGATTATCCTTACGCTGGGTTCCGCGGCGGGAGACGTGGCATTTTATGATGATGTCCCGATGCTGCCGGTGCTGGTGGTCTTTATTACGCTTGCTGTGCTGTATCGGCTGGTTATGTGGCTGATGGCGCATAGCGAGAAAATGGAGGATTTGCTGGAGGGCAAGCCCGTTGTGATCATTGAGGACGGCGAACTGGCATGGTCGAAGCTCAATAGCGCCAATATGACGGAATTCGAATTCTTTATGGAATTGCGTTTGAACGGCGTGGAGCAATTGGGACAGGTGAGACTGGCCATCCTGGAGACTAATGGGCAAATCAGCGTCTATTTCTTTGCTGATGAAGACGTAAAGCCGGGGCTCAGTATTTTGCCTAAACGCTGCACACAGCGATTTAAAGTGATACCTGAAGCTGGGGACTATGCCTGTATACGGTGTAGTGAAGTGGTGCAAATGAACGCCGGAGATCATCAATTATGTCCACGCTGTGCAAATCCAGAATGGTCGAAGGCCAGTCGGGCAAAACGGGTCACCTGACAGCGAAAATCTCGGTTTTTACCCGTCAATCCGATAGATTCTGTTGTGTGACCAATGACACATTTTTACCCTGGTCAGTTTTACCCATTGCGGCGCGTGTCACTGAATGATAAAACCGATATCCACAGGAATAACTTATACCAATGTCTGTCACCGGATTATCGCCAATGACAGGATGTTGATTGGACAACAACACAACGTGGTGAGGGGAAATGGCTCAGGTCTTCAATTTTAGTTCAGGTCCGGCAATGTTACCGGCAGAAGTACTTAAACTGGCTCAACAGGATCTTCGCGACTGGAACGGTCTTGGCACGTCGGTGATGGAAATTAGCCACCGTGGCAAAGAATTCATCCAGGTCGCAGAGGAAGCGGAGCAGGATTTTCGCGATCTTCTCAGCATCCCCTCCAACTATAAAGTGTTGTTCTGCCATGGCGGTGGGCGCGGGCAGTTTGCGGGTATCCCGTTAAATATTCTGGGTGACAAAACCACGGCGGATTACGTTGATGCCGGTTATTGGGCCGCCAGCGCAATTAAAGAAGCGAAAAAATACTGTACGCCAAACGTTATCGACGCCAAAGTCACCGTTGACGGACTGCGTGCTGTTAAGCCAATGAGCGAATGGCAGCTTTCTGACAACGCGGCGTATTTGCACTATTGCCCGAATGAAACCATTGATGGCATTGCGATCGATGAAACGCCGAATTTTGCCAGCAATGTGGTGGTTACGGCGGATCTGTCCTCTACCATTCTTTCCGCACCGCTTGACGTGAGCCGTTATGGCGTAATTTATGCCGGGGCGCAGAAAAACATCGGCCCGGCCGGGCTGACCATTGTCATCGTACGTGAAGATTTGCTGGGTAAGGCTCATGTGTCATGCCCGTCAATCCTCGACTATACCGTGCTGAATGACAACGACTCCATGTTCAACACGCCGCCAACCTTTGCCTGGTATCTGTCTGGCCTGGTCTTTAAATGGCTGAAAGAGCAGGGCGGTGTTAACGCGATGGATAAAATTAACCAGCAAAAAGCGGAACTGCTGTACGGCGTAATCGATAACAGCGATTTCTACCGTAACGACGTGGCAAAATCGAACCGTTCACGCATGAACGTACCGTTCCAGCTTGCTGACAGCGCCCTGGATAAACTCTTCCTGGAAGAGTCTTTCGCTGCGGGTCTGCACGCGTTGAAAGGGCACCGTGTGGTCGGCGGTATGCGCGCGTCCATCTACAATGCAATGCCGCTAGAAGGTGTAAAAGCGCTGACCGATTTCATGGTCGATTTCGAGCGCCGCCGCGGTTAATCTGCTGTATTTTCATCCCCACAGCCAGTCTGTGGGGTTTTTATGTCTGTTTTTGAGAGTCGAGTTTCATGGAATCCCTGACGTTACAACCCATTGCGCGGGTGGATGGCACCATCAATCTGCCTGGATCCAAAAGTGTTTCTAACCGCGCTTTGCTGCTGGCTGCATTAGCAAATGGCACCACTGTCCTGACCAACCTTCTGGACAGCGATGATGTCCGCCATATGCTTAATGCTCTGAATGCGTTAGGAATTAGCTATACCCTTTCTGCCGACCGTACGCGTTGCGAGATTATCGGCAATGGCGGCGCGCTGCATGCCGAAGGCGCAGTAGAACTGTTCCTTGGCAATGCCGGAACCGCAATGCGCCCACTGGCCGCTGCGCTGTGTCTGGGCAGTAATGACATCGTGTTGACAGGCGAACCGCGCATGAAAGAGCGCCCGATTGGCCATCTGGTTGATGCGTTACGCCAGGGCGGAGCCAACATTGAATACCTGGAGCAGGAAAACTATCCGCCTTTACGTCTGCGCGGTGGCTTTACCGGAGGACAGGTTGAGGTAGACGGCAGCGTATCCAGCCAGTTCCTGACTGCGTTGCTGATGACTGCGCCACTGGCGCCGCAGGATACGACGATCGCCATTAAAGGCGAGCTGGTATCCAAACCTTACATTGATATCACACTGAACCTGATGAAAACGTTTGGTGTTGAAATTGAGAATCAGAACTACCAGCGCTTTATTGTGCAGGGTCAGCAGCAGTATCAGTCACCGGGTGCATATCTGGTTGAAGGTGACGCTTCTTCCGCTTCCTATTTTCTCGCAGCAGGAGCCATTAAAGGCGGTACGGTAAAAGTCACCGGGATTGGCCGAAACAGTATGCAGGGTGATATCCGCTTCGCTGATGTGCTGGAAAAAATGGGCGCGACCATTACCTGGGGCGATGACTTTATTGCCTGTACTCACGGTGAGCTGAACGCGGTAGACATGGATATGAACCATATTCCCGATGCCGCGATGACCATCGCCACGGCAGCGCTGTTTGCTAAAGGCACCACGACCTTACGTAACATCTATAACTGGCGCGTCAAAGAGACCGACCGCCTGTTCGCGATGGCGACCGAGTTGCGTAAAGTGGGTGCGATCGTTGAAGAGGGCGAAGACTATATTCGCGTTACACCACCGGCGACGTTACAGTTTGCGGAGATCGCGACCTACAACGATCACCGCATGGCGATGTGTTTCTCGCTGGTGGCGTTGTCTGACACGCCGGTGACCATTCTGGACCCTAAATGTACCGCCAAAACCTTCCCGGATTATTTCGAACAGCTGGCGCGTATTAGTATACCTGCCTGATCCTCACATCTGACGATCGCGCTCCGCATATTCGTGAGCGCATCGCTGCAGATAAAAAGTAAATCAGTGTCATCTTCCGGGCTGGTTTCTCGCCTGCCCGCTATAATTGCGCAATTCTTCCTCACATCGTTACAGACTAATCGGGTTTTTACACTCTGTGTTAACGATTATTAGCGTTGGCGCGTATAATGCGCGGCGTTCACGTTAACGTATGCCCGTTTAAGGAGAAAAAGATGACGGCAATTGCCCCGGTTATTACCATTGATGGCCCAAGTGGTGCAGGAAAAGGCACCTTGTGCAAGGCAATGGCGGAAGCATTGCAATGGCATCTGTTAGATTCAGGCGCGATCTACCGCGTACTGGCGCTCGCAGCGTTGCATCACCATGTTGATGTCACATCTGAAGATGCTCTGGTACCGCTTGCCTCACACCTGGATGTGCGTTTTATCTCAACGGACGGCAACCTGGAAGTCATTCTGGAAGGTGAAGATGTCAGCGGCGAAATCCGCACCCAGGAAGTAGCGAATGCCGCATCTCAGGTCGCTGCGTTTCCTCGCGTACGCGAAGCGCTGTTACGTCGTCAACGCGCGTTTCGTGAAGCGCCCGGCCTGATTGCCGACGGACGAGACATGGGGACCGTGGTGTTCCCGGATGCACCAGTGAAAATTTTCCTGGACGCCTCCTCGCAAGAACGTGCGCATAGACGTATGCTACAGTTGCAGGAAAAGGGCTTTAGTGTTAACTTTGAACGCCTTTTGGCCGAGATCGAAGAACGCGATTTCCGCGATCGTAATCGTGCTGTAGCGCCGCTGGTTCCCGCTGCTGATGCTTTAGTTTTGGATTCAACCCGATTAAGCATTGAGCAAGTGATTGAAAAAGCGTTACAATACGCGCGCCAAAAACTGGCACTCGCTTAAGTGCGACCGAATTTGCAGTACCCCCGTTGCAATGGATTGACAGCGGGTATGTTAAACAACCCCATCCGGCATGGAGCCAGGTGGACGTTAAATATGAAACCTGAAGATTAAACATGACTGAATCTTTTGCTCAACTGTTTGAAGAATCCTTAAAAGAAATCGAAACCCGTCCGGGTTCCATCGTTCGTGGTGTTGTTGTTGCTATCGACAAAGACGTAGTACTGGTTGACGCTGGTCTGAAATCTGAGTCCGCCATTCCGGCAGAGCAGTTCAAAAACGCCCAGGGTGAGTTGGAAATCCAGGTTGGTGACGAAGTTGACGTTGCTCTGGATGCAGTAGAAGACGGCTTCGGTGAAACCCTGCTGTCCCGTGAAAAAGCTAAACGTCACGAAGCTTGGATCACGCTGGAAAAAGCTTACGAAGAAGCTGCAACCGTTACTGGTGTTATCAATGGCAAAGTCAAGGGTGGCTTCACTGTTGAGCTGAATGGTATTCGCGCGTTCCTGCCGGGTTCCCTGGTAGACGTTCGTCCGGTCCGCGACACGCTGCACCTGGAAGGCAAAGAGCTTGAATTCAAAGTAATCAAGCTGGATCAGAAGCGTAACAACGTTGTTGTTTCCCGTCGTGCCGTTATCGAATCCGAAAACAGCGCAGAACGCGATCAGCTGCTGGAAAACCTGCAGGAAGGCATGGAAGTTAAAGGTATCGTTAAGAACCTCACTGACTACGGTGCATTCGTTGATCTGGGTGGCGTTGACGGCCTGCTGCACATCACCGACATGGCATGGAAACGCGTTAAGCATCCGAGCGAAATCGTAAACGTTGGCGACGAAATCACTGTTAAAGTGCTGAAGTTCGACCGCGAGCGTACTCGTGTATCTCTGGGCCTGAAACAGCTGGGCGAAGATCCATGGGTAGCTATCGCTAAGCGTTATCCGGAAGGTACCAAACTGACTGGTCGCGTGACCAACCTGACCGACTACGGCTGCTTCGTTGAAATCGAAGAAGGCGTTGAAGGCCTGGTTCACGTTTCCGAAATGGATTGGACCAACAAAAACATCCACCCGTCCAAAGTTGTTAACGTTGGCGATGTAGTGGAAGTTATGGTTCTGGATATCGACGAAGAACGTCGTCGTATCTCCCTGGGTCTGAAGCAGTGCAAAAACAACCCATGGCAGCAGTTCGCGGAAACCCACAACAAGGGCGACCGTGTTGAAGGTAAAATCAAGTCTATCACTGACTTCGGTATCTTCATCGGCCTGGACGGCGGCATCGACGGCCTGGTTCACCTGTCTGACATCTCCTGGAACGTTGCAGGCGAAGAAGCAGTTCGTGAATACAAAAAAGGCGACGAAATCGCAGCTGTTGTTCTGCAGGTTGACGCAGAGCGTGAGCGTATCTCTCTGGGCGTTAAACAACTCGCAGAAGATCCGTTCAACAACTGGGTTGCACTGAACAAGAAAGGCGCAATCGTAAACGGTAAAGTCACTGCAGTTGATGCTAAAGGCGCAACCGTAGAACTGGCTGACGGCGTTGAAGGTTACCTGCGCGCTTCTGAAGCTTCCCGCGACCGCGTTGAAGATGCAACTCTGGTTCTGAGCGTAGGCGACGACGTTGAAGCTAAATTCACCGGCGTTGATCGTAAGAACCGCGCAATCAGCCTGTCTGTTCGTGCTAAAGACGAAGCTGATGAGAAAGATGCAATCGCAACTGTTAACAAACAGGAAGATGCTAACTTCTCTAACAACGCAATGGCTGAAGCTTTCAAAGCAGCTAAAGGCGAGTAATATCGAGTGCTCCTAAATCCTTTGTGCTGTTAACAGCACAAAGGGTGACGAGTAGCTTGACAGATTACAGGATTCGTCCTGTAATCAATGACAAAGGGCGGCTAAGGCCGCCCTTAATCAATGCAGCAGCTAATTATGCCTTTAAGGAACCGGAGGAATCATGACCAAGTCAGAATTGATTGAAAGACTTGCAACCCAGCAACCTCATATTCCCGCGAAAGCGGTTGAAGATGCAGTTAAAGAGATGCTGGAACATATGGCCTCGACTCTTGCGCAGGGCGAGCGTATTGAAATCCGCGGTTTCGGCAGTTTCTCTTTGCATTACCGCGCACCGCGCACCGGACGTAATCCGAAGACCGGCGATAAAGTGGACCTGGAAGGAAAATACGTTCCGCACTTTAAACCAGGTAAAGAACTGCGCGATCGCGCCAATATTTACGGTTAAGTTTTTAGCGAGACTTAACGCCGAGAAAAGCACCCGCATGGGTGCTTTTTTCATTTCTGCCAGCCCATCCTGGAATCCCGGTCCCAGTTAATTTGCACGTTACAAGCGCCGCTAAATGTTAGCGGAATGCATACCGTATAACGCTAAATTGGCACCAGACAACCGTCGAACATTACTGCACACTTCCTGCTACAGGGAGGTGACTGATGAAAATAACAACGGTTAGTACGAGTGCATTATTCGGCATTCTCCCGCTTATGCTATTACCTGCGTTACCTGACATGCTGTGCATCGGCGTTATATTTGGTCTGGCAATTCTGCTCTGCCTTATTTCTCACAGCCCTGTACGTTTCGCCGGATTAACCCTGCTATTTTTTCTTTGGGGAGTTCAGGCTGCGAAAGATGCGCTGTGGGCCGGTAATACGCTGCCTGCAAAAAGTCAGCAGGCCATCGTGCGGATAACCGGAACCGATAATATGACAACGCACTACGGCCAGATCACGCATCTGCAGGGGAAGCGGGTATTTCCTGCCATCGGAATTACTCTGTATGGGCAGTACTTACCCGGCAACGTTTGTGCGGGCCAGACATGGGCGATGACGTTGAAGGTTCGTGCTATACACGGTCAATTGAACGAGGGCGGGTTTGATAGCCAGCGTTACGCATTGGCGCAGCACCAGCTGCTGACGGGAAGATTTTTGCAGGCTTCGGTTATCACACAACAATGCAGTTTGCGTTCGCGGTATCTCTCCTCGTTGAAAAGCGCGCTCGCCGACTATCCCTGGCAGCAGGTTATACTGGGCCTGGGAATGGGGGAGCGCTTGTCCGTATCACAAGCGGTGAAAACCATTATGCGTGATACCGGTACGACCCATTTGATGGCTATCTCCGGGCTGCATATTGCATTTGCCGCACTTCTGGCAGCAGGATTAATTCGCGCGGGGCAATTTTTTATGCCAACCAGATGGATTTGCTGGCAGGTTCCGTTAGTTGGCGGGATCGTCTGCGCAACATTCTATGCCTGGTTAACGGGGCTACAGCCCCCGGCATTACGTACGGTTGTTGCGCTACTGGTCTGGGGAGGGCTAAAACTCAGCGGCAGGCAGTGGAGTGGATGGTCGGTGTGGATCTGCTGTCTGGCAGCCATTCTGGTGGTGGATCCTGTCGCCGTTCTTTCACAAAGTCTGTGGTTGTCTGCTTTTGCCGTTGCGGCGCTGCTGTTCTGGTATCAATGGGTTCCGATGCCGGATTGGCCGCTGTCGCGCGTTGGACGCCAATTTCTGGCGCTTGCTCATTTGCAATTGGGAATTATGCTCCTGCTTCTGCCTGTGCAAATCGCGATGTTTCACGGTTTTAGCCTGACCTCATTTCTGGCGAATTTGTTTGCTGTACCGCTGGTTACGTTTATTTCCGTACCATTGATATTAGCAGGCATGATCGTGCATTTAACCGGGCTGGCGATGGTTGAGTCGAACCTATGGTATTTAGCGGATCGCTCCCTCGCGCTATTATTTTGGGGGCTCAGGAGCCTGCCTGAAGGGTGGATCAATATTGATGCACGTTGGCAATGGCTTGCATTTGTACCCGGACTCCTGCTCATCGCATATCGGCTGAACGCGTGGCGAACTATACCGGTAGTTTGCGTCACTGTGCTCCTTTTACTGAGCGCCCCGTTCTGGCGAACGCTACGTACTGATGTCTGGCAAGTGCATATGCTGGACGTCGGGCAGGGACTGGCGATGGTTATTTCGCGCAATGGGAAAGCGATTCTTTACGATACCGGTCTGGCATGGCCTGAAGGCGATAGCGCGCAACAGCTGATTATTCCCTGGCTACGCTGGCACAACCTGGAGCCAGAAGGCGTTATTTTAAGCCATGAGCATATGGATCACCGGGGCGGGTTGCGTTCGCTGCAGCAAGCCTGGCCGTCGCTATGGATAAGAAGCCCATTAGGTTGGGAAGGGCATCTCCCGTGTTTACGCGGGGAGCGCTGGCAATGGCAAGGGTTAACCTTTAGTGCGCATTGGCCCGTGCGTGGAAATAAAGATCTGGGGAATAACCACTCCTGCGTGGTTAAGGTCGATGACGGGCATCAGAGTATTCTGCTGACCGGAGATATTGAGTCTCCCGCTGAACAAAAAATGCTCAGTCACTACTGGCAGCATCTGCAGTCTACGGTGATACAGGTTCCACATCATGGTAGCAATAGCTCATCATCGCAGGCGCTGATTCAGCGGGTCGGCGGGCAGGCCGCGTTAGCCTCCGCATCCCGTTACAATGCCTGGCGTCTCCCGTCCAGGAAAGTGAAGCAACGTTATCGGCAACAAAATTATCAATGGCTGGATACACCCCACCAGGGGCAGATTACGCTGGATTTTTATCAAAAAAACTGGCGAATAAACAGCTTGCGGGATCAGATTTTACCTCGTTGGTATCATCAGTGGTTTGGCGTGTCGGAGGATAACGGGTAGAATATGCGGCTATTCTAACAAATGCTGGTTTTTTGAATGCATAACGATAAAGATCTCTCTACGTGGCAGACGTTTCGCCGACTATGGCCAACCATAGCGCCTTTTAAATCGGGTCTGATCGTGGCGGGTATAGCGTTAATCCTGAACGCGGCCAGCGATACCTTCATGCTATCGCTCCTTAAGCCATTACTGGATGATGGTTTTGGTAAAACGGATCGCTCGGTGCTGCTGTGGATGCCGCTGGTGGTCATTGGACTAATGGTTCTTCGCGGATTCACCAGCTATGTCTCCAGCTACTGCATCTCATGGGTATCAGGCAAAGTGGTCATGACCATGCGTCGCCGCCTGTTTGGCCATATGATGGGCATGCCGGTGTCCTTTTTTGATAAACAGTCTACAGGTACGCTGTTGTCACGTATTACCTATGATTCAGAGCAGGTCGCATCATCGTCCTCCGGCGCGCTGATCACCGTGGTACGTGAAGGGGCTTCAATTATTGGCCTGTTTATCATGATGTTCTATTACAGCTGGCAGCTGTCATTGATCCTGATTGTACTGGCGCCAATTGTTTCAGTGGCGATTCGTATAGTTTCCAAGCGTTTTCGTAGCATCAGTAAAAATATGCAAAACACCATGGGGCAGGTTACGACCAGTGCAGAGCAGATGCTGAAAGGCCACAAAGAAGTTCTGATTTTTGGTGGTCAGGAAGTCGAAACTAAGCGCTTTGATAAAGTCAGCAATAAGATGCGTTTGCAGGGCATGAAGATGGTTTCCGCCTCTTCTATCTCCGATCCTATCATCCAGCTGATTGCGTCTCTGGCTCTGGCCTTCGTGTTGTATGCAGCCAGCTTCCCAAGCGTAATGGAAAACCTGACTGCAGGGACAATTACGGTTGTCTTCTCCTCAATGATCGCGCTGATGCGTCCGTTGAAATCGCTGACCAACGTCAACGCACAGTTCCAGCGCGGTATGGCGGCCTGCCAGACCTTATTTACGATTCTGGATAGCGAGCAGGAAAAAGATGAAGGTACGCGCGAAATCGAACGCGCTACCGGCAATCTCGAGTTCCGCAACGTGACATTCACCTATCCGGGACGTGAAGTACCTGCGCTGCGCAACATCAACATGAATATTCCAGCGGGGAAAACCGTTGCCCTGGTTGGCCGTTCGGGTTCAGGGAAATCCACCATCGCCAGCTTGATCACGCGCTTTTATGATATTGATGAAGGGCAGATTCTAATGGACGGACACGATCTACGTGAATATACCCTGGCATCCTTGCGCGATCAGGTCGCGTTGGTTTCGCAGAATGTGCACCTGTTTAACGATACGGTTGCCAACAACATCGCCTACGCGCGTACCGATTTGTACAGCCGTGAGCAGATCGAAAAAGCGGCGAAAATGGCTTACGCCATGGATTTCATCAATAAGATGGACAATGGCCTGGATACGGTGATTGGCGAAAACGGCGTCCTGCTATCTGGTGGTCAGCGCCAGCGTATCGCTATTGCCCGCGCCTTGTTGCGTGACAGTCCGATTCTGATCCTTGATGAAGCAACGTCGGCACTCGATACCGAGTCTGAACGCGCGATTCAGGCTGCTCTGGATGAGCTTCAGAAAAACCGTACCTCCCTGGTGATTGCTCACCGCCTTTCTACCATTGAACAGGCGGATGAAATCATCGTGGTGGAAGACGGTATTATTGTTGAGCGTGGAACCCATAGCGAGCTGATTGAGCAGCGTGGGGTGTATGCACAATTACATAAAATGCAATTCGGTCAATGATCGCTCGAATCTGGTCTGGTGAGTCGCCGCTGTGGCGACTGTTACTCCCGCTCTCCTGGCTGTATGGCCTGGTGAGTGGGGGGATCCGCTTATGTTACAAGCTTGGGATTAAACGCGCGTGGCGTGCACCAGTCCCGGTTGTGGTGGTCGGAAACCTGACCGCGGGCGGCAATGGCAAAACACCAGTGGTGATTTGGCTGGTTGAACAACTGCGTCAACGTGGGATTCGCGTGGGCGTGGTGTCGCGTGGTTATGGCGGGAAAGCGGCTGCTTACCCGCTGTTACTGACCGCAGACACCACTACGGCAGAAGCGGGTGATGAACCTGTGCTGATCGCCCAACGCACCGGCGTGCCCGTAGCGGTATCCCCGGTAAGATCGGATGCGGTCAAAGCCATTTTGGCCCAACACGATGTGCAGATGATTGTGACGGACGATGGGCTACAGCACTACCGTCTGGCGCGAGATGTTGAAATCGTGGTTATTGACGGAGAACGTCGGTTTGGCAATGGCTGGTGGCTTCCCGCGGGTCCCATGCGGGAACGCGCAGGCCGGCTTAAATCGGTGGATGCGACTATCGTTAACGGTGGCGTTGCGCAGCCAGGGGAAATCCCTATGCGACTTGAACCGGGGCTGGCCGTTAATTTACGTACGGGTGAACGCCGCGATGTGTCGCAGCTGTCCAATATTGTCGCCATGGCGGGCATTGGCCATCCACCGCGTTTTTTTGCCACGCTGGAAGCATGCGGTGCCAGCGTGCAAAAAAGTATTGCGCTGGCAGACCATCAGTCTCTGACCTACAGTGACGTCAGTGCGTTTGCAGACGCCGGGCAAACGCTGGTGATGACGGAAAAAGATGCGGTTAAGTGCCGTGCATTTGCCGATGAAAACTGGTGGTATTTACCTGTTGACGCTCATTTGTCAGGCGATCGGCCTGATATGTTGCTGGATAGCTTAATCTCGCTGACTCGCTAACTGATTCACGCTGCGGCAGCGAATCATTTATGAGGCCATAAATGTCGTTGCCGCGTCTTTCTTTGACGGATGCCCGTCATCTTCACCTTGCCGCTCAAGGGCTGCTGAAAAAAACACGCCGTCGGGCAACCCCAGCAGATATTCTTGCTACCATTTCGCGCATGTCGTTATTGCAAATCGATACCATCAATATTGTGTCGCGCAGCCCTTACCTGGTGCTGTTTAGTCGGTTGGGTGATTATTCGCCCCAGTGGCTGGATGACGCATTGCAGCGGGGCGAACTGATGGAATACTGGGCGCACGAGGCCTGCTTTTTGCCGCGTAGCGACTTTATGCTGATACGTCACCGCATGCTGGCCCCGGAGAAAATGGGCTGGAAATATAAAGCGGAGTGGATGAAAGAACATGCGCATGAGATTGAGCAACTGCTCCAGCACATCCAGCATAACGGACCAGTCCGCTCTGCCGATTTTGAGCATCTGCACAAGGGGGCCAGCGGTTGGTGGGCATGGAAACCGCATAAGCGTCATCTTGAAGGCCTGTTCACCGCCGGGAAAGTGATGGTGGTGGAACGGCGTAATTTCCAGCGAGTGTATGATTTAACCCATCGCGTCATGCCGCACTGGGATGATGAACGCGACCGGCTTTCACAGGAAGAAGCAGAAAGCCTCATGCTGGATAACAGTGCCCGCAGTCTGGGGATTTTTCGCGAACAATGGCTGGCAGACTACTATCGCCTGAAGCGTCCGGCGCTAAAAAACTGGTGCAACGTACGTGCACAGCAGCAACAGATTATTCCTGTCGATGTCGAAGGGTTAGGAACCCTGTGGCTGCATAGCCACCTTCAGCCGCTGCTGGAGCAGGCATTGACGGGTAAATTAACGGCGACGCATAGCGCAGTATTATCACCCTTTGATCCGGTGGTCTGGGATCGTAAACGGGCAGAGCAGCTATTCGATTTTAGCTATCGCCTCGAATGCTACACGCCAGCACCGAAACGTCAGTATGGTTATTTTGTCCTGCCGCTGCTGCATCGCGGGCAGTTAGTTGGGCGGATGGATGCCAAAATGCACCGCAAAACGGGCGTACTGGAAGTGATTTCGCTCTGGTTACAGGATGGCGTCAAACCTGGGGTTACTCTGCAAAAAGGATTGTTTCAGGCGATTGATGATTTTGCCCGCTGGCAGCAGGCAACACGTGTGACGCTGGGACGCTATCCTGAAGGTTTATTTGCTGATGCGCGCCATGGTTGGGAAATAGACCCAGCACGGTAAGCGATTATGTTAATATTTACGGATTCACAATCCGGTCCATCTGGAGGAACTATGGATCATCGTCTGCTTGAAATCATTGCCTGCCCGGTATGCAATGGCAAACTCTGGTTTAACCAGGAAAAACAGGAACTGATTTGTAAACTGGATAACCTTGCTTTCCCACTGCGTGATGGCATTCCCGTGTTACTGGAAACCGAAGCTCGCGTTCTGACTGCTGATGAGAGTAAATCATGAGTTTTGTGGTCATTATTCCTGCGCGTTATGCGTCCACACGTTTGCCGGGCAAGCCGCTGCTGGATATCAATGGCAAGCCGATGATCGTGCATGTGCTGGAGCGTGCGCGTGAATCTGGCGCTGAACGTATTATTGTTGCGACTGATCACGAAGATGTCGCTCGCGCGGTAGAAGCGGTAGGGGGTGAAGTATGCATGACCCGAGCCGATCACCAGTCCGGTACGGAGCGTCTGGCGGAAGTCGTCGAGAAATGTGGCTTTAGCGATGATACCGTTATTGTGAACGTACAGGGTGATGAGCCGATGATCCCGGCGGTCATTATTCGCCAGGTCGCTGAGAATCTGGCACAGCGCCAGGTCGGTATGGCGACCCTTGCTGCCCCGATTCACAGTGCGGAAGAGGCATTTAATCCGAATGCGGTGAAAGTCGTTCTGGACGCCGAAGGTTATGCGCTCTATTTTTCACGCGCGACCATTCCGTGGGATCGCGACCGTTTCGCTAAAAGCCTGGAAACGGTGGGTGACACCTTCCTGCGACATCTGGGTATTTACGGCTATCGCGCCGGTTTTATCCGCCGTTATGTTAACTGGCAGCCCAGCCCGCTTGAGCATATTGAAATGCTGGAGCAGCTACGTGTGCTGTGGTACGGCGAAAAAATTCATGTTGCCGTCGCCAAAGAAGTACCCGGTACCGGCGTAGACACTGCCGAAGATCTTGAGCGCGTTCGCGCCGAAATGCGTTAGTTTTTCTCACGACACTCCCCCTGATGACGCGAATTTTTGGGAGGAGTGTCATATCGTTACGCTTTCCCGCCACTTTTCTTTTCATCAATTGATCTCATCCGGGTGACATCTGTCTGCACGACGCTCATTATGAAAGCAGTAGCATTTATGAGGGCAATCCGAAATGGAACAGTTGCGTGCCGAACTCAGTCATCTGTTGGGTGAAAAACTCAGTCGTATAGAATGCGTGAATGAAAAAGTGGATACGGCCCTGTGGTCACTGTACGACAGCCAGGGAAATCCGATGCCACTGATGGCGAGAAGTTTCACCACGCCGGGTATGGCGCAGCAGTTGGCATGGAAAACCTCCATGCTGGCGCGCAGTGGTACGGTGCGTATGCCCGTCATTTATGGGGTCTTAACCCATGAGGAACATCCCGGTCCTGATGTGCTACTGCTTGAGCGTTTACGTGGAGTGCCGGTGGAAGCGCCTGCCCGAACGCCCGAACGTTGGGAACATTTAAAAGATCAGATCGTAGAAGGTCTGCTGTCATGGCATCGGCAGGATAGTGCTGGCTGCGTGGGAATGGTGGATAACACGCAAGAGAATATCTGGCCATCCTGGTATCGTCAGCGGGTTGAGGTGCTGTGGACCACGTTAAATCAGTTCAACAATACCGGGCTAACGATGCAGGACAAGCGGATCCTGTTTCGCACGCGTGAGTGTTTGCCTGCCTTATTTGAAGGATTCAATGATAACTGCGTGCTGATCCACGGTAATTTCAGTTTACGTAGCATGCTCAAAGACGCCCGTAGCGATCAGCTTCTGGCTATGGTGGGACCGGGGTTGATGCTGTGGGCGCCAAGGGAATATGAACTGTTCCGCTTGATGGATAATGCGCTGGCGGAAAGCCTGCTTTGGCAATACCTACAGCGCGCGCCAGTGGCGGAGTCATTCATCTGGCGGCGCTGGTTGTACGTGTTATGGGATGAAGTGGCGCAACTGGTCAACACCGGACGCTTTAATCGTTCCAACTTTGACCTGGCAACGAAATCATTGCTGCCGTGGCTCGCATGATAAACATGTGAACACCTTATCAGGCAACATTCCTGTCAATGTTCCGATCCCTTCAGCCACTGCCAGATGCGTCCCAGGGTTTCGTAACCAACGCGATCGCTGTGCATCAACCAGACGGGTGAAGGTATAGCGCGCTCCCACGGATTAAGCGGTGAATCAATTGCTAACTGATTGGCTGGCGCTGGCAGCGGATGCAAGCCGGCCTGCTGGAAGAAGATCATCGCCCGCGGTAAGTGGGAGGCAGAGGTTACCAGCAGGAACGGCGCATTGCCGATGGCCTTCTTTACCGCTGCGGCTTCTTCTTCGGTATCTTTGGGGTGATCCAGGGTGATGATTTCATTGGCTGGCACCCCCAGCGACTGCGCTACTCGGGCGCCAGCTTCTGCGGTACTGACGTTATTCGTCTTTGCGGCAGCGCCGGTAAAGATGAGCTTCGATCCCGGGTTTGCGCGCCATAGGCGAATACCTTCATTCAGACGTGGAAGGCTGTTGCTGATCAGATTTGAACTCGGCGCCCACTGCGGATTCCAGGTATACCCTCCGCCCAGCACCACAATATATTCCACTTTTTGCGAACCTTGCCACGTTGGATAACTGTCCTCAATCGGTTTCAACAGGCTGTCGGCGACGGGCTGTAAACTAAGGAGTAACAGTGCCAGCCAACTCAGACTAATACACACTTTCCCTGTTTTTTGAAAGCGACTGAACCAGACCAGCGCCAGGCCAATACCCATCATAATTAGCATCAGTGGCAGCGGCAGCATCATACCGCCAATCACTTTCTTCAGCGTAAAAAGCATCCTTTTTGGTTCCTTTTTTAACCATACAGCAGGGGATCTGAAGGGATATTACACCAGGAAGGTTCATTCTCGGCGTGGGTGTGACAAAATAGCGGTTTTACTTAGTCACCCTAAAGCCAGTATGTGGAGAGCCCGATGCGGGACCGCAATTTTGATGACATTGCAGAGAAGTTTTCCCGTAACATTTACGGCACCACCAAAGGTCAATTAAGACAGGCTATCCTTTGGCAGGATCTGGATCGATTACTGGAAACGTTCGATGAGCAAAAACTGCACATTCTGGATGCCGGTGGTGGTGAAGGGCAAACGGCCATCAAAATGGCGGAACGAGGACATTTCGTCACATTATGCGATCTGTCTGGCGAGATGATCGCCCGAGCGCAACAGGCGGCAGAGGCAAAAGGTGTGAGCGGGAACATGCATTTTATACAATGCGCCGCTCAGGATGTTGCTTCGCATTTGGAAAGCCCGGTTGATCTGATATTGTTTCATGCTGTGCTGGAGTGGGTGACAGATCCGGTCAGCGTGTTGCAGACTCTGTGGTCAGTATTGCGTTCAGGCGGCGCGCTGTCGTTAATGTTCTACAATGCTAACGGTCTGTTGATGCATAACATGGTCGCAGGGAACTTTGACTATGTGCAGGTGGGGATGCCGAAACGTAAAAAGCGCACGCTTTCACCGGACTACCCGCGCGATCCGGGGCAGGTCTACCAGTGGCTGGACGAGATCGGTTGGCAGATAACCGGTAAAACGGGCGTCCGCGTGTTTCATGATTATCTGCGAGATAAACATAAACAACATGACGACTTTGAAATGTTACTTGAGTTAGAAACGCGCTATTGCCGCCAGGAACCGTATATCAGCCTTGGGCGCTATATTCATGTCACCGCGATTAAAAGTTCGGCCCGAGCCGCAGATGCAAGGATAATTTATGAGTGAATTTTCCCAGACAGTCCCCGAACTGGTTGCCTGGGCCAGAAAAAATGACTTCTCCATCTCTCTGCCGGTAGACAGACTTTCGTTCCTGCTGGCGGTCGCGACCCTGAACGGTGAGCGACTTGACGGAGAGATGAGTGAAGGTGAGCTGGTGGATGCGTTCCGCCATGTGAGTGATGCGTTTGAGCAAACCAGCGAAACCATCGGCGTACGCGCCAACAACGCGATCAACGATATGGTGCGTCAACGTCTGCTGAACCGCTTTACCAGCGAGCAGGCGGAAGGCAACGCTATATATCGTTTAACGCCATTGGGAATTGGCATCACGGATTACTACATTCGTCAGCGCGAATTCTCTACGCTGCGTCTTTCAATGCAGCTGTCGATTGTTGCAGGTGAACTAAAGCGCGCGGCGGATGCGGCAGCGGAAGGTGGCGATGAGTTCCACTGGCATCGTAACGTCTACGCGCCATTGAAATACTCGGTGGCGGAGATTTTCGACAGTATCGATCTGACTCAGCGCATCATGGATGAGCAGCAACAGCAGGTAAAAGACGACATCGCACAGTTGCTTAATAAAGACTGGCGGGCGGCGATCTCCAGCTGTGAACTGCTGCTCTCTGAAACGTCTGGTACGCTGCGTGAACTGCAGGATACGCTGGAAGCGGCGGGGGATAAGCTACAGGCTCACCTGTTACACATCCAGGACGCCACGATGACGCATGACGATTTGCATTTCGTCGATCGGCTGGTGTTTGACTTACAAAGTAAGCTCGACCGCATTATCAGTTGGGGTCAGCAGTCCATTGATTTATGGATCGGCTACGATCGTCACGTGCATAAGTTTATCCGTACCGCGATCGATATGGATAAAAACCGCGTCTTTGCCCAGCGTCTGCGCCAGTCCGTGCAGACATACTTTGACGATCCGTGGGCGCTAACCTATGCCAACGCCGATCGTCTGCTGGATATGCGTGACGAAGAGATGGTGTTGCGTGACGAAGAGGTCACCGGCGAGCTTCCGGAAGATCTGGAATATGAAGAATTTAACGAGATCCGTGAACAGTTGGCGGCGATCATCGAAGAACAGCTGGCTATCTACAAATCCAGACAAACACCACTGGATCTCGGTTTGGTCGTGCGCGAGTATCTGGCGCAATACCCACGTGCGCGTCATTTCGACGTCGCGCGCATAGTTATCGATCAGGCGGTACGCCTTGGCGTAGCGCAAGCAGATTTCACCGGACTGCCAGCCAAATGGCAGCCGATTAATGATTACGGAGCCAAGGTACAGGCGCATGTCATTGACAAATATTGAACAAGTGATGCCGGTAAAGCTGGCGCAGGCGCTGGCGAATCCGTTATTTCCGGCGCTGGACAGCGCCTTACGTTCGGGCCGCCATATCGGTCTGGATGAACTGGATAATCATGCCTTTCTGATGGATTTTCAGGAATATTTTGAAGAGTTTTACAGCCGCTATAACGTGGAATTGATCCGTGCGCCGGAAGGGTTCTTCTACCTTCGCCCGCGTTCAACGACGCTCATTCCCCGTTCGGTCCTGTCTGAACTGGACATGATGGTCGGTAAAATTCTTTGCTATCTCTATCTCAGCCCGGAACGCCTGGCGAACGAAGGGATTTTTACCCAGCAAGAGTTGTACGACGAGCTGCTAACGCTGGCTGATGAAGCGAAGCTGCTGAAACTGGTGAACAACCGTTCAACCGGTTCGGATGTTGATCGCCAGAAGCTACAGGAAAAAGTTCGTTCTTCGCTAAACCGTCTGCGCCGTTTAGGCATGGTGTGGTTTATGGGTCACGACAGCAGCAAATTCCGTATTACGGAATCAGTCTTCCGCTTTGGCGCGGACGTGCGCAGCGGTGACGATCCGCGCGAAGCGCAGCGTCGCTTAATTCGTGATGGCGAAGCGATGCCGGTCGAGAACCGCCTGCAGCTCAACGATGAGCCCGAAGAGAATCAGCCGGACAGTGGAGAAGAAGAATAATGATTGAACGCGGTAAATTTCGCTCACTTACGCTGATTAACTGGAATGGTTTTTTTGCCCGTACATTCGACCTTGATGAACTGGTTACCACGCTGTCCGGCGGTAACGGTGCGGGTAAGTCCACCACCATGGCGGCATTTGTTACAGCGCTCATCCCGGACTTAACCCTGCTGCATTTCCGTAACACCACCGAAGCCGGTGCAACCAGTGGTTCACGTGATAAGGGCCTGCACGGTAAGTTGAAAGCGGGCGTCTGTTACTCAATGCTCGACGTCCTCAACTCGCGCCATCAGCGCGTGGTCGTGGGGGTGCGTCTGCAACAGGTTGCCGGTCGCGATCGTAAAGTGGATATCAAACCGTTTGCCATTCAGGGGCTGCCGATGTCGGTGCAGCCAACCCAACTGGTGACGGAAACGCTGAATGAACGCCAGGCGCGCGTGCTGTCCCTCTCTGAGCTGAAAGAGAAGCTTGATGAGATGGAAGGTGTGCAGTTTAAACAGTTCAACTCAATCACCGATTATCACTCACTGATGTTCGATCTGGGCATCATCGCCCGTCGTCTGCGTTCCGCGTCTGACCGTAGTAAATTCTATCGTCTGATTGAAGCCTCGCTGTACGGCGGGATCTCCAGTGCCATTACCCGTTCACTGCGTGACTACCTGCTGCCGGAAAACAGCGGCGTACGTAAAGCCTTCCAGGATATGGAAGCTGCGCTGCGTGAAAACCGCATGACGCTGGAAGCGATTCGCGTAACTCAGTCTGACCGCGATCTGTTTAAGCATTTGATCAGCGAAGCGACCAACTATGTGGCCGCGGATTATATGCGTCACGCCAACGAACGTCGTATCCATCTTGATAAAGCGCTGGAATATCGTCGTGAGCTGCATACTTCACGTAAGCAGCTGGCCGCGGAGCAGTATAAGCACGTGGATATGGCGCGCGAACTGGGCGAGCATAACGGCGCGGAAGGCGATCTGGAAGCTGATTACCAGGCCGCGAGCGATCACCTGAATCTGGTGCAAACCGCTCTGCGTCAGCAGGAAAAAATTGAACGCTACGAAGCGGATCTCGAAGAACTGCAGGTCCGTCTCGAAGAACAAAATGAGGTGGTCGCGGAAGCCGTTGACCGCCAGGATGAAAACGAAGCCCGCGCAGAAGCCGCGGAACTGGAAGTGGATGAGCTGAAAAGCCAGCTTGCCGATTATCAGCAAGCGCTGGACGTCCAGCAAACGCGAGCCATCCAATATACCCAGGCGATCCAGGCGCTGAATCGGGCGAAAGAGCTCTGCCACTTACCGGATCTGACCGCCGACAGCGCTGCTGAATGGCTGGAAACCTTCCAGGCTAAAGAGCAGGAAGCCACTGAAAAACTGCTGACGCTGGAACAAAAAATGAGCGTGGCGCAAACCGCGCACAGCCAGTTCGAACAGGCTTATCAGCTGGTGGCGGCTATCAATGGCCCGCTGGCGCGTGGTGAAGCCTGGAGCGTGGCGCGTGAACTGCTGCGGGAAGGCGTTGAACAGCGCCACCTGGCGGAACAGGTTCAGCCGTTGCGTATGCGACTCAGCGAACTGGAGCAGCGTCTGCGCGAACAGCAAGATGCCGAGCGTCTGCTGGCTGAATTCTGCAAGCGTCAGGGTAAACAGTTCGATATCGATGAGCTGGAAGCGCTGCACCAGGAACTGGAAGCACGCATCGCCGCCTTGTCGGACAGCGTCTCTTCTGCCAGCGAACAGCGTATGACGTTGCGTCAGGAGCAGGAACAGCTGCAGTCTCGTATCCAGCATCTGATGAAACGTGCGCCTGTCTGGCTGGCCGCGCAGAATAGCCTGAATCAGCTTAGCGAGCAGTGTGGCGAAGAGTTTACCTCAAGCCAGGACGTGACCGAGTATCTGCAACAACTGCTGGAGCGCGAGCGTGAAGCCATTGTTGAGCGTGATGAAGTCGGTGCGCGCAAAAATGCAGTTGATGAAGAAATTGAACGTTTAAGTCAGCCGGGCGGGGCGGAAGATCAGCGTCTGAACGCGCTGGCGGAGCGCTTCGGCGGCGTTCTGCTGTCAGAAATCTATGACGACGTTAGCCTTGAAGATGCGCCGTACTTCTCTGCGCTGTACGGTCCTTCGCGTCATGCCATCGTGGTGCCGGATCTGTCGCTGATTACCGAGCAGCTTGAAGGGCTGACGGATTGTCCGGAAGATCTCTATTTCATCGAAGGGGATCCGCAGTCGTTTGATGACAGCGTTTTCAGCGTTGATGAGCTGGAAAAAGCGGTAGTGGTGAAAACCGCCGAGCGTCAGTGGCGTTATTCCCGCTTCCCGACGGTGCCGATTTTTGGCCGTGCAGCGCGCGAAAGCCGTATCGAAACCCTGCATGCTGAGCGTGAAGGGCTGTCTGAACGTTTCGCAACGCTCTCCTTTGACGTCCAGAAAACCCAGCGTCTGCATCAGGCGTTCAGTCGTTTCATTGGCAGTCATTTGTCGGTGGCGTTTGAAGCCGATCCGGAAGCGGAAATTCGCCAACTGAATGGCCGTCGCGTTGAACTGGAACGTGCGCTGAGCAATCATGAAAATGATAATCAGCAAAGCCGTATGCAGTTTGAGCAGGCGAAAGAGGGGGTCTCTGCTCTTAACCGCCTTCTCCCGCGTTTGAATCTGCTGGCGGATGACACGCTGGCCGATCGCGTGGACGAAATTCGTGAGCGCCTGGATGAAGCCCAGGAAGCGGCGCGTTTTGTACAGCAACATGGCAACCAGTTAGCCAAACTGGAACCGATTGTTTCGGTCCTGCAAAATGACCCTGAGCAGTTTGAACAACTGAAGGAAGACTACGCGTATTCCCAACAGATGCAGCGCGATGCACGTCAGCAAGCTTTTGCTCTGACCGAAGTGGTGCAGCGCCGGGCGCACTTTAGCTATTCCGACTCTGCTGAAATGCTTAGCGGCAACAGCGATCTGAACGAAAAACTGCGTGAGCGCCTGGAACAGGCGGAAGCTGAACGTACCCGCGCCCGTGAAGCGCTACGCAGTCACGCTGCACAGTTAAGCCAGTACAACCAGGTCATGGCGTCGCTGAAAAGCTCCTATGACACCAAAAAAGAGCTGCTTAACGATTTACAACGTGAACTGCAGGATATTGGCGTTCGTGCGGACAGCGGTGCCGAAGAGCGCGCGCGTATTCGTCGTGATGAACTGCATGCGCAGCTCAGCAATAACCGTGCGCGCCGTAACCAACTGGAAAAAGCGCTGACCTTCTGCGAAGCGGAGATGGAAAACCTGACCCGCAGGCTGCGCAAGCTGGAACGTGATTATTTTGAGATGCGCGAGCAGGTGGTTACCGCGAAAGCCGGATGGTGTGCGGTGATGCGGATGGTGAAAGATAACGGCGTTGAACGCCGCCTGCACCGTCGGGAGCTGGCGTATCTTTCCGGTGATGAACTGCGCTCGATGTCGGATAAGGCGCTCGGTGCGCTGCGCCTGGCGGTTGCGGATAACGAACACCTGCGCGATGTACTGCGCATGTCTGAAGATCCAAAACGCCCAGAGCGTAAAATTCAGTTCTTTGTCGCGGTTTATCAGCATCTGCGTGAACGTATTCGTCAGGATATCATCCGTACCGACGATCCGGTTGAAGCGATCGAACAGATGGAGATTGAGCTGAGCCGTCTGACGGAAGAATTAACGTCCCGCGAACAGAAACTGGCGATCAGCTCTCGCAGCGTGGCGAATATCATTCGTAAGACCATTCAGCGCGAACAGAACCGTATTCGCATGCTGAACCAGGGGCTGCAAAGCGTGTCGTTTGGCCAGGTAAACAGCGTTCGTCTGAACGTCAACGTACGCGAGACGCATGCTACCTTGCTGGACGTACTTTCCGAACAGCATGAGCAGCACCAGGATCTGTTTAACAGCAATCGTCTGACCTTCTCTGAAGCGCTGGCGAAGTTGTATCAGCGTCTGAATCCGCAGATTGATATGGGGCAACGTACGCCGCAAACCATTGGTGAAGAGCTGCTGGATTACCGTAACTATCTGGAAATGGAAGTTGAAGTTAACCGTGGCTCTGACGGCTGGCTGCGTGCTGAATCTGGCGCGCTGTCAACGGGTGAAGCGATCGGGACCGGGATGTCTATTCTGGTGATGGTTGTGCAAAGCTGGGAAGACGAAGGGCGTAGACTGCGTGGGAAAGATATTTCTCCTTGCCGTCTGCTGTTCCTGGATGAAGCTGCGCGACTTGATGCACGCTCTATCGCGACTCTGTTTGAACTGTGCGAGCGTCTGCAAATGCAACTGATTATCGCAGCCCCAGAAAACATTAGCCCGGAGAAAGGGACCACCTACAAACTGGTGCGTAAAGTATTCCAGAACACCGAACACGTTCACGTGGTAGGTCTGCGCGGGTTTGCGCCTCAGTTACCTGAGCCGCTGCCTGGCACCGAAGATGCCTCCTCGCAGGCAAGCTAAATAAAAGGCGGCTAAATGGCCGCCTTCTTTTTTTTCCGGAAACTCTCAATAACTGGTGTAATTTCTTTAAACTTCTTTACATTAGGTTAGGCAAAAATTTTTTCATGTTTATATACTAAAGGTAAGCCTAACGCGTCACAGGCTTGCTCGTCATACTTCAGCTTGTATTGGCGTTTTACAGGTTCGGCCCCGCCAAAATAAGGGGAAGACATACGGCCTGGCTACTCAAAGTATGATAAAAAAACAGGGGGCAAGGGATGTTGCTTAATAAAATGTGTGGTCGTCGGCTGTCGGCAATTAGTTTGTGCCTGGCCGTAACATTCGCTCCACTGTTCAATGCGCAGGCCGATGAGCCTGAAATGATCCCTGGCGATAGCTCAGCGACCGTCAGTGAACAGCCAACAGCGTTATCGCAGCCGCAGGCTCAATCTTCCGCGACGGCTATCATGGCAGGTATTCAACCACTGCCCGAGGGCGTGTCAGTTGATAAAGCCCGCGCCGAATTACAATCTCAACTTCCAGCGGGCTTCACACCGGTTTATATGAGCCAACTGGAACTGCTGTATGCCGCACGCGAAATGAAACCGATGTGGGAAAATCGTGATGCGGTAAAAGCCTTTCAGCAACAGTTAGCTGAAGTGGCGATTGCCGGCTTTCAGCCGCAGTTCACCACCTGGGTTGCTCTACTGACTGACCCGGCAGTAACCGGTCAGGCGCGAGATATCGTGCTCTCAGATGCGATGATGGGGTATCTGCACTTTATTGCCAACATCCCCGTCAAAGGCAATCGCTGGCTCTATAGCGATAAGCCCTATGCGCTGACGACGCCGCCGATTTCCGTGATCAACCAATGGCAAGTCGCGCTGGATAACGGTCAACTGACTTCGTTTGTCGCCAGCCTGGCACCGCAACATCCGCAGTACGCAGCAATGCATGAATCGCTGCTCAAGCTGGTGGGCGATACGCGGCCCTGGCCGCAACTGACCAGTACCGCGACGCTGCGTCCGGGGGAGTGGAGTAACGACATCCCTGCGCTGCGTGAAATTTTGCGCCGTACCGGGATGCTGGAGTCTGTTGTCAGTACGGCTGCCAAAGAAGGCCGTAGCGCTTACGATCGTGAACTTGTTGACGCAGTTAAGCGGTTTCAGACGTGGCAGGGGCTTGGGGCCGATGGCGCGATTGGCCCTGCCACGCGTGACTGGCTGAACGTGACGCCCGCTCAACGTGCGGGCGTGCTGGCGTTAAATATTCAGCGCTTGCGCCTGCTGCCGGGTACGCTGTCTACCGGTATTATGGTGAATATTCCTGCCTACTCGCTGGTGTATTATCAGAACGGCAATCAGGTGCTGGCCTCGCGCGTTATCGTCGGACGTCCCGATCGTAAAACGCCGATGATGAGCAGTGCGCTGAATAACGTGGTCGTTAACCCGCCGTGGAACGTGCCGCCGACGCTGGCCCGGAAGGATATTCTGCCTAAGGTTTGGAATGACCCGGGGTATCTTGAGCGTCACGGCTATACCGTAATGCGCGGCTGGAACAGCAAAGAGACGATAGATCCGTGGCAGGTTGACTGGGCCACCATCACCGCCTCCAATCTGCCGTTCCGCTTCCAGCAGGCTCCGGGAGCGCGTAACTCGCTCGGACGCTATAAATTCAATATGCCGAGTTCGGATGCTATTTATCTGCACGATACGCCGAACCACACTCTGTTCCAGAAGGATTCGCGGGCGTTAAGCTCCGGCTGCGTGCGCGTGAACAAGGCATCTGAGCTGGCGAATATGCTGCTACAGGATGCGGGGTGGAATGATACGCGCATCTCGGATGCCCTGAAGCAAGGGGATACAAGGTACGTGAATATTCGCCAGAATATCCCCGTTAACCTCTACTATCTGACCGCATTTGTTGGCCCGGATGGTCGCACGCAGTATCGTACAGATATTTACAATTACGATCAGACAGCGCGATCCAGTGCACAAATTGTGTCAAAAGCTGAACAATTAATCAGATAAATGAAGCAGTTCGAGGAAAATAATTGTCGTAAGTTATGCTGGAAACGGGGCGAAATGGCTGCAAGCCCCGTATTTCCTGGGGTTGGGAGCCTTGACGTGGACTACTTAGCCAGATAAGGTTTCCCGCGTGCGCTAGAGCATACATACGATAACATTGACCTTGTAGACCTTAAAACCATGGACAAATTTGACGCTAATCGCCGCAAACTGCTGGCGCTTGGTGGCATTGCCCTCGGCGCTGCCATCCTGCCTACGCCTGCGTTTGCTACACTCTCCACCCCACGTCCGCGCATTTTGACTCTGAATAACCTGCATACCGGTGAGTCAATAAAAGCAGAGTTTTTTGATGGCAGGGGCTATATTCAGGACGAATTAGCTAAACTTAATCACTTTTTCCGTGATTTTCGTGCGAATAAAGTGAAATCCATCGATCCGGGATTGTTCGATCAACTCTTCCGTCTGCAGGGCCTGCTGGGCACGCGTAAACCCGTACAGCTTATTTCTGGTTACCGCTCTATTGATACCAATAATGAATTACGTGCGCACAGCCGCGGTGTGGCAAAGAAAAGCTACCACACGAAAGGGCAGGCCATGGATTTCCATATTGAAGGCATCGCATTAAGTAATATTCGCAAAGCTGCGTTATCTATGCGCGCAGGTGGTGTAGGATACTACCCACGCAGTAACTTTGTGCATATTGACACCGGACCGGCGCGTCATTGGTGATCCATAAGCTTAATGAAACAGGAGCCGTATGAACTATCGTATTATTCCGGTCACTGCATTCGCCCAGAACTGCTCGTTAATCTGGTGTGAGCAAACCCGTCTGGCTGCGCTGGTCGATCCCGGCGGCGATGCTGAGAAAATCAAACAGGAAGTCGATGCCAGTGGCCTGACGCTAATGCAGATCCTGCTCACCCATGGTCATCTTGATCACGTAGGTGCGGCGGCTGAACTGGCACAGCATTATGGTGTACCGGTTATTGGTCCGGAAAAAGAAGATGAGTTCTGGTTACAAGGACTTCCTGCTCAGAGTCGCATGTTTGGCCTGGGCGATTGTGAGCCGCTGACGCCCGATCGCTGGTTGAATGAAGGCGACCGGGTAAGCGTGGGTAACGTGACGTTGCAGGTACTGCATTGCCCGGGTCACACGCCGGGACATGTGGTCTTCTTTGATGAACAATCAAAGCTACTGATTTCTGGTGACGTGATTTTCAAAGGCGGCGTAGGGCGCAGCGATTTTCCTCGCGGAGATCATAGTCAATTGATTGATTCGATTAAACGTAAACTGTTGCCGTTGGGCGATGACGTGACGTTTATTCCGGGTCACGGCCCACTTTCGACGTTGGGCAACGAACGGCTACATAATCCGTTCCTGCAGGATGAAATGCCAGTCTGGTAACACCGCAGATAAATGAAAAAGGCCGCTATTGCGGCCTTTTTAGTACGCGATAGATTACAGTACTGCGACAATCGCTTCGCACAGCGGCGCCATGTTATCTGGCGTCATTCCTGCTACGTTCACACGTCCGGAAGCGACGGCATAGACACCAAACTCTTCACGCAGACGCAGAACCTGCTCTTTGGTCAGGCCGCTGAATGAGAACATGCCGTTCTGTTTGATGATAAAGCTGAAGTCTCGGTTCGCACCTTTCTCCTGCAGCGTATTCACAAACAGCAAACGCATGCGTTGGATGCGTTGACGCATATCAGTCAGTTCCTGCTCCCAGATAGCGCGCAGGGCATCGTTGCTCAGGATGGTTGCCACAACCGACGCACCGTGTGCTGGTGGGTTGGAATAGTTGGCACGAATGACGGATTTCATCTGGCTAAATGCGCGGTCGACGGTTTCAGCATCGGCTGCAACCAGAGTACAGGCGCCTACGCGCTCATTGTACAGACCAAAGTTCTTGGAGTAGGAGCTGGCGACGATCAGCTCTTTGTGCAGCGCAGCGAATGCGCGCAGACCTTCTGCATCTTCTTCCAGACCGCGGGCAAAGCCCTGGTATGCGAAGTCAAACAGCGGCAACCAACCTTTTTCGACAGAAAGCTGAGCCAGCGTTTGCCACTGCTCCAGCGTAGGATCGATACCGGTTGGGTTATGGCAGCAGCCGTGGAATAACACCACGTCGCCAGCCTGCGCTTCGCTGAGGCTTGCCAGCAGCGCATCAAAGTCTAATGAGTGATTCGCGGCATCGTAATAGTTGTATTCACGAACTTCCAGACCGGCAGAGTTAAAGACGCTCTTATGGTTTGGCCAGCTTGGATTGCTCACCCATACGCGTTTAGCTGAGGTGTTTTTTGCCAGGAAATCAGCGGCCACACGCAGTGCGCCAGTGCCGCCAGGGGTCTGTGCTGTACGCGCACGTTTGTCGTTGATAAGCGAACTTTCTTTACCAAACAGTAATTCCTGAGTGCAGCGACCAAACTCTGGAATACCGTCGATGCCAAGGTAATTTTTGGTGGTTTCATTTTCCAGAATATATTGCTCGGCTTTTTTAACGCTGGTCAATACCGGCGTTTTGCCTGTCTCATCTTTATATACACCGATCCCAAGGTTTATTTTTCCTGGGCGGTCATCGGCACGAAACAAATCAGCCAGACCCAAAATGGGGTCGGCAGGAGCGGCAGTAATGTTCTCAAACATGACGAGGTTCCATAGTGATTACAGAAGGGAAGTCCGCTATCAGGTTAACGGTAGATTTACAAAATGCCAACCGTTACTGACGAAAAGCCGAGGTGTTTTTTTAAGACGCAAGAATCCGCTAGCAGAGATAAAAAAACAGGACCGAAGTCCTGTTTTTTAGGCATTTAACAAAGAGGTCTGCTATTAGAACTGGTAAACGATACCCACTGCAACGGTGTCGTCAGAGCCTACGCCCAGTTTGTTGTCAGAATCGATCTGGTTGATGATGTAATCAACATAGGTGGACATGTTTTTGTTGAAGTAGTAAGTCGCACCCACTTCGAAGTAGTTCACCAGATCTACGTCGCCGATTCCTTCGATGTCCTTACCTTTAGATTTGGTATAGGCGAGGGACGGACGCAGGCCGAAGTCGAACTGGTACTGAGCAACCAACAGGACGTCTTCAGTTTTGTTAGCATAACCGTTAGCGATACGGGTTGCGTTACGGGTTTCGCTGTAGTTCGCCGCCAGGTAGATGTTGTTAGCATCGTATTTCAAGCCGGTCGCCCACTGCTCAGCTTTGTCGCCGTGGCCGCGCAGAAGTGGGTTTTGCTGGGCATCGGTACGATCAGCTGCACCATACGCACCTACGATACCAAAACCTTCGAATTCGTAGCTAACAGAGCCGCCAACGCCATCACCGTTAGAGCGACGAACGTCATCACGCTCGTTTTTGCCCAGGTACTGAACAGCGAAGTTCAGGCCTTCAACCAAACCGAAGAAGTTAGAGTTACGGTAAGTTGCGAGACCGCCGTTACGCTGGGAGAAGAACTGGTCGGAAGCAGCAGTGTCACCACCGAATTCTGGCAGCATATCGGTGTAACCCAGTGCATCGTAAACGACGCCGTAGTTACGACCGTAATCGAAGGAGCCTGCATCACCGAATTTCAGACCGGCAAACGCCAGACGGGTTTTGTTGCCATTCTAAGCATCATCACCGCCTTCAGAGTTATTGCCGCTGAACTGGTATTCCCACTGGCCGTAACCGGTCAGTTGGTCGTTAATCTGAGTTTCCCCTTTGAAACCAAGACGGGCGTAAGTCTGATCGCCATTAGGTGCGTAGGCATTGTCACCGTTGTGCTTGGAAAAATAGTGCAGACCTACTGCTTTACCGTACAGGTCTACTTTGTTGCCATCTTTGTTATAGATTTCTGCAGCGTTAGCTGCCCCGGCTACCAGCAGAGCAGGGATAACCACTGCCAGAATATTGCGCTTCATCATTATTTATTACCCTCATCGGTTTTTATATGACACCTGCCACTGCCGCCAATAATTTCCGTCAATAAAAATTTACGGAACTATTGATGAGAGTTTGGTGTCTTTATGTGTCTGACAGGCATCTTTCCATTCAAACTATCGTTTCGCTACCGTCAAAGTGCTACAAATATAAAGATTTGGTTTCAAAAAGAAAAAGTGTGTAACAAAGTGTTATTTTTGTGCAACTTTGTGAACAACTTCAAATTTCAGATGTCCGTGCGCTAAAAATCACCACTTCTATTTCTATTTATATGATTTTCTTATATTTAATTTAGATAAACTCCTTTTTTCTCTGTTCTGCCATAAAGTTCATGGTTTACAGATGGCCATTTCTGGACGTCTGGAATGCCGTGCAAATGGTTAGAAAATGTACTATTTAATCAGAAAATGCTAATCCACAATAAAAATGCTGATTATTTTTTGTTCAAATATGTTGCGATGAAATATTACGTAACAGGAAGGGGGAAGGCGAAGGGTTGTGTTAAACGCGGGAGGGGGTTCCCAAAACGTGAAGCGGTGACAAAAAAAGCCAGCAATGCTGGCTTTTGTATCAAAAATGCAGAGTTAGAACGTGGCGTTACGCGGGGTACGCGGGAACGGAATAACGTCACGGACGTTCTGCACGCCGGTAACGTAAGCGATCAAACGCTCAAAGCCCAAACCGAAACCGGAATGTGGAACGGTACCGTAGCGACGCAGGTCGCGATACCACCAGTAATCTTCTTTGTTCAGACCCATTTCCAGCATACGGGCATCCAGTACGTCCAGACGCTCTTCACGCTGAGAACCACCGATGATTTCACCGATTCCTGGAGCCAGTACGTCCATTGCTGCAACGGTTTTACCGTCTTCGTTAAGGCGCATATAAAACGCTTTGATATCTTTCGGGTAGTTTTTAACGACGACCGGCGCTTTAAAGTGCTCTTCAGCAAGGTATCGTTCGTGCTCAGAAGACAGATCCACACCCCAGTAAACCGGGTTTTCGAACTGTTTGCCGCATTTTTCCAGAATGCTTACCGCGTCGGTGTAATCCACCTGCGCGAAGTCAGCCTCAATGAAACGTTCCAGGCGTGAAATCGCGTCTTTGTCGACACGTTCGGCGAAGAATTTCATATCATCCGCACGCTCAGCCAGTACGGCTTTGAACGCGTACTTCAGCATCGCTTCAGCCAGGCCTGCAACATCGTTCAGATCGGCGAAAGCCACTTCCGGTTCCAGCATCCAGAACTCTGCCAGGTGACGACTGGTATTAGAGTTTTCTGCACGGAACGTCGGGCCAAAGGTATAAATTTTGGACAGAGCACAGGCGTAGGTTTCGCCGTTTAGCTGACCGGAAACGGTCAGGAAGGCTTCTTTACCAAAGAAGTCTTTGTCGAAATCGACTTTGCCCTGATCGTTACGCGGCAGGTTTTCCAGATCCAGCGTAGACACGCGGAACATTTCACCGGCACCTTCCGTATCGGAAGCGGTGATCAGCGGAGTCGATACCCAAAAGAAACCCTGCTCGTGGAAGAAGCGATGCAGCGCTTGCGCCAGCGTATGACGTACACGCGCGACGGCACCAATCATGTTGGTACGTGGGCGCATGTGCGCCACTTCACGCAGATACTCAATGCTGTGACGCTTAGCCGCCATTGGATAGGTATCAGGATCTTCAACCCAGCCGGCTACTTCAACCTCAGTGGCCTGAATTTCAAAGCTCTGTCCTTGTCCAGGAGATGCAACGACTTTACCCGTTACGATAACTGAACAACCCGTCGTCAGGCGCAGTACGTCCTGATTGTAATTGGGCAGAGAATTATTGATGACGGCCTGTACAGGATCAAAGCAGGAACCGTCATAAACGGCGAGGAAGGAGATGCCAGCTTTTGAATCTCGGCGGGTACGCACCCATCCGCGCACGGTGACTTCGCTGTCAACGGCTACGCGGCCCTGGAGTACGTCGGCTACAGGCACAACGCTCATAATATTCTCTCTGTTAATAGTCGGATATATAAACACATGTCCACCCGTAATGGGGGGATACCTATGTTACCTGGCATCTGCAATCAGACAAGCAGAATTCGTAGCTGGAGTGAAAGATTTCGGAAATTAGCGTGAAAAGGGAGCCAAACTGGCTCCCTGGAAGGTTTAACTGGCTTTTTTAATATGCGGCAAATCGAAGGCTTTGCGTAGCGCGCGCACGAACGCTTTATCGTGGCAGATGGTTTTACCCGGGCTATCAGATAACTTCGCCACAGGTTTGCCGTTACATTCCACCAGCTTGATCACAATATTGAGCGGCTTAACCTGGGGAATATCACAGGTTAAACGTGTGCCAATACCAAAACTCAACTGCACACGAGAAGAGAAGTGGCGGTAGAGCTCAATCGCTTTTTTCAAATCGAGGTTATCTGAAAACACCAGCGTTTTGCTCAGCGGATCAATGCCCAGTTTTTGATAATGGGCGATGGCTTTTTCACCCCATTCCACCGGGTCGCCTGAGTCATGGCGTAAACCCTGATAGCGGGTTGCAAACTCGACGCCAAAGTCGCGTAAAAACGCATCCATGGTGATGCAATCGGTCAGCGCAATGCCGAGTTGGTCAGGATATTCATTTAACCAGGCGGCCAGGGCAACGCGCTGGCTGGTGGCAAGCTCAGGGCTGATTTGCTGATGAGCCTGGAACCACTCATGCGCCTGCGTGCCCATTGGGGTTAATGACAGGCGGCGGGCCAGATCGTAGTTACTGGTGCCGACAAACCAGGGCTCTCGCTGCAGGCGTTTAACAATAGCCTGCTGTACTTCACGTGAAAAACGACGACGCGTACCGAAATCCATCAGATGGAAGCGGGACATATCGACATCTTTCGTTAAAGCAGAGAATTCTACTAGTTTGCTTTCCAGCTCATCGAGTGCCTGCGGGACGCCTGATTCGGGCGAACGGTAGCGGTGTACCATCTCGCTGATAACCGCTAGCAGCGGGACTTCCCACATGATCACTTCACGCCACGGCCCGGTTAAGCGGATGTTCAGCTTACCGTTATCATTGGTGACGCAAACCTGTTCCGGGTTATAGCGGAAATCACGTAACCAGGTGAGGTAATCAGCTTTAAAGAAAGGCAGGCCGGAGAGCCACTGGTACTCGTCCTCCTGCAGTCGCAGGTGTTGCATAGCATTCACCTGCTCACGAATAGAATCGGCATAAATACCGAGCAGGTCATCGCCACGGCAACGAAATTCAGCCGCTACTTGTACATCATAGTAGTGGTGAAAAACGGCTTGCTGCATATGCAACTTATAAGCGTCTGTATCCAGCAGCGAGTGCAGAACAGGAGAAGCGAATTGTGTCATAGGTGCGCAGTAGCATCCTCTCACGGGAGCGTTTAGTACAATAAACAACTAAGAAAACCGCTGGAGTATACCTTGTTTAGCGATTTATTGAACCCCGATCACACCATAAGCTGTCTTTCTGGTCGAGGGCAATTCGTGCCGCGTGTTATAAAAATGTAGCAAAAAGGGTGTTTGTGCCTGAAAAGATGAACATTCTGCGTAGCGCGATTTACGCAACAGGAATAGACTGAAGCCGAGACTCTACCAAAGATGCTAAAGGTTTTTTATGACACAACAGCCACAAGCCAAATACCGTCACGACTATCGTGCGCCGGATTACCAGATTACTGATATTGACTTGACCTTTGACCTGGATGCTGAAAAAACCGTGGTCACCGCCGTGAGCCAGGCTGTCCGTCATGGAGCGTCCGATGCGCCCCTGCGCCTGAATGGCGAAGATCTGACCCTGGTGTCGATCCACGTGAACGACGAGCCGTGGGCAGAGTATAAAGAAGAAGAGGGCGCTCTGGTCATCAGTCAACTGCCGGAACGTTTTACGCTGCGTATCGTGAATGAAATTAGCCCGGCGGCCAATACCGCGCTGGAAGGACTGTACAAGTCCGGCGACGCGCTGTGCACCCAGTGTGAAGCGGAAGGGTTCCGCCATATTACCTGGTATCTCGACAGGCCGGATGTCCTGGCGCGTTTTACCACCAAAATTATCGCCGATAAAACCCAATATCCGTTCCTGCTCTCCAATGGTAACCGCGTGGCGCAGGGGGAACTGGAAAATGGTCGTCACTGGGTACAGTGGCAGGATCCGTTCCCGAAACCGTGTTATCTGTTTGCGCTGGTAGCCGGTGATTTCGACGTCCTGCGCGACACCTTTACCACCCGTTCCGGGCGTGAAGTGGCGCTGGAACTGTACGTCGATCGCGGCAACCTGGACCGCGCGCCGTGGGCGATGACCTCGCTGAAAAACTCCATGAAATGGGATGAAGAGCGCTTTGGCCTCGAATATGACCTCGACATTTATATGATTGTCGCGGTCGATTTCTTCAACATGGGGGCGATGGAGAATAAAGGTCTGAACATCTTTAACTCCAAATATGTGCTGGCACGTACCGATACCGCCACCGACAAAGACTACCTCGATATTGAGCGCGTCATCGGTCACGAATATTTCCACAACTGGACCGGCAACCGCGTGACCTGTCGCGACTGGTTCCAGTTGAGCCTGAAAGAGGGGCTAACCGTGTTTCGCGATCAGGAGTTCAGTTCCGATCTCGGCTCACGCGCGGTAAACCGGATCAGCAATGTGCGCACCATGCGCGGCCTGCAGTTTGCCGAAGATGCCAGCCCAATGGCGCATCCTATCCGTCCGGATATGGTTATTGAAATGAACAACTTCTATACCCTGACCGTGTACGAAAAGGGCGCTGAAGTTATTCGTATGATCCACACCCTGCTCGGTGAGGCTAACTTCCAGAAAGGGATGCAGTTGTACTTTGAGCGTCATGACGGCAGCGCTGCAACCTGTGATGATTTCGTGCAGGCGATGGAAGATGCGTCCAACGTCGATCTATCGCATTTCCGCCGCTGGTACAGTCAGTCCGGTACGCCGATTCTGACCGTGCGTGATGACTACAATCCATCCACTGAGCAGTACACGCTGACTATCAGCCAGCGCACGCCGGCCACGCCGGATCAGGCCGAAAAACAGCCGCTGCATATTCCTTTCGCCCTCGAGTTGTATGACAACGAAGGGAAAGTGATCCCGCTGCAAAAAGGCGGGCACCCGGTGAATTCCGTACTCAATGTCACCCAGGCTGAGCAGACGTTTGTCTTTGATAATGTCTACTTCCAGCCGGTTCCGGCACTGCTGTGCGAATTCTCCGCACCGGTAAAACTGGAATACAAATGGAGCGATCAGCAGCTGACTTTCCTGATGCGTCATGCGCGTAACGATTTCTCTCGTTGGGATGCGGCGCAAAGCTTGCTGGCGACCTATATTAAGCTCAACGTAGCCCGCCATCAGCAGGGACAGCCGCTGTCGCTGCCGGTACACGTGGCCGATGCATTCCGGGCGATTTTGCTGGATGAGAAAATCGATCCGGCACTGGCGGCAGAGATTCTGACGCTGCCTTCGGTGAATGAAATTGCTGAACTGTTCGACATCATCGATCCGGTGGCGATAACGGAAGTACGTGAAGCGTTAACTCGCACGCTGGCGGCCGAACTGGCGGATGAATTCCTCGCCATCTATAACGCTAACCATCTTGATGAGTACCGCGTTGAACATGCCGATATTGGCAAGCGTACGCTACGTAATGCCTGCCTGCGTTTCCTGGCCTTTGGCGAAACCCATCTGGCCGACACGCTGGTCAGCAAGCAGTACCGTGAAGCAAACAATATGACCGATGCGCTGGCGGCGCTGTCCGCGGCAGTCGCGGCGCAACTGCCTTGCCGCGACACGCTAATGCAGGAGTATGACGATAAGTGGCATCATGACGGTCTGGTGATGGACAAATGGTTTATCCTGCAATCCACCAGCCCGGCGAGAAACGTGCTGGAAACGGTACGTGGCTTACTGAAGCACCGTTCCTTCAGTATGAGTAACCCGAACCGAATCCGATCTCTGATTGGCGCCTTTGCGGGCAGCAACCCGGCGGCATTCCATGCGGAAGATGGCAGCGGCTATCAGTTCCTGGTCGACATGCTGACTGAACTCAATAGCCGTAACCCGCAGGTGGCGTCACGTCTGATTGAGCCGCTGATTCGCTTAAAACGGTATGATGCAAAACGTCAGACGCAGATGCGCGCGGCGCTGGAACAGTTGAAAGGTCTGGAGAATCTCTCCGGCGATCTGTTCGAGAAGGTAACCAAAGCGTTAGCCTGAAACGTTGACCTGTCGTTTTGTAAGCCGGATTAGGCGGTAACGCCGCTATCCGGCAAAAGGCCCGGTGGCGCTTGCGCTTACTGGGCCTGATTTTTCTGAATGCTTATCCATGCCGGCGGATCAGCTGTTCCGTTTCGCTACGCTGCATTACCCGGTTCAACACTTCTGCTTCCAGCTCTGCCAGACGCACCGAACCAATCCGGCGTGGTCGCGCAATATCCACCGTTAAATCCAGTCCGATTATTCCATCTTCAATAAGCAACACGCGATCGGCCATTGCCACCGCTTCACTGACGTCATGGGTGACCAGCAGTACGGTAAAGCCGTGCTCTTGCCATAAAGAGACAATCAGCTCCTGCATTTCAATGCGGGTTAAGGCATCCAGCGCACCGAGGGGTTCATCGAGCAGCAGCAGACCGGGACGATGAATTAATGCCCGCGCCAGGGCCACGCGCTGTTTTTGTCCACCGGACAGGGCAGCAGGCCATTCCTGAGCACGATTCTCCAGCCCAACTGCGGCCAGCGCGTCCCGGGCCGCATCGCGCCAGTGACCTTTCAGACCCAGACCCACATTATCGATAACAGTCTTCCAGGGTAGCAGACGCGCATCCTGAAACATCATTCGCGTATCCTCCTGAATTTCTGCCAGCGGGGTGGTTCCGGCAAGTAATGCACCTGAGGTGGGAGACTCCAGCCCAGCCAGCAGACGCAGCAACGTGCTTTTACCTCCTCCGCTGCGGCCAACCACGGCAACAAACTGTCCGGCCTGAATGTGCAAATCTAACTGATTGAGCACCGTATTGGCGGCGTATTGTTTCGTCACGGCACTCAGTAAAAGCGGCGTGCCTTGGTTCAGGCGAGCGGTATTCATACGGTAGCCTCCTTCACATGGTAAGCCGGGTTCCAGCGCAGCCAGATCCGCTCCAGCCATTGGGCGCTGACGTCGGCAAGTTTGCCGAGCAGGGCGTAGAGAATAATGGCCACCACGACCACATCGGTTTGCAGAAATTCGCGGGCGTTCATTGCCAGGTAACCAATGCCGGCATTGGCTGAAATGGTTTCCGCGACAATAAGCGTCAACCACATCAGCCCGAGAGCAAAACGCACGCCAACCATAATCGAGGGCAGGGCGCCGGGGAGGATCACATGAATAAATAGTGAAAAACCAGACAGCCCATAGCTGCGAGCCATCTCTACCAGACCGCGATCGATATTGCGGATCCCATGCCAGGTGTTGATGTAAATCGGAAAAAGCGTGCCCAGCGCGACGAGAAAGATCTTGGCGGATTCATCAATGCCGAACCACAAAATCACCAGTGGGATCAGCGCCAGATGCGGCACGTTACGCAGCATCTGCACCGAAGTATCCAGCAGGCGTTCTCCCCACCGCGAAAGACCGCTAATCAGTCCCAGCGTCAGGCCAATCGATCCGCCGATGGAGAAGCCTACCAGCGCGCGCCAGGAGCTGATCGCCAGATGCTGCCAAAGCTCGCCGCTGGCGGAAAGCGTCCAGAAGGCTTCGACAACGCCCTCCGGAGAGGGCAGGATGCGGGTGGACAACCAGCCCATTGATGATGCGAGCTGCCAGAGCGCGACCAACCCAACCGGTAAAAACCAGGGTGCGAGGCGCAGTAACCACCTGTTTTTCGGCGTTGCCATCAGCAGGCTCCTTAGCTTTGCGCGATTTTGCGTGGGATAAATTCGTTTGCCACCGCTTCGCCTTGTTGATGCTGGCGCTGCGGCTGCGGAATTTCTGGTATAGCGACATCCAGATGTGGGAACAGCAGCTCGCCAACCTTGTATGCCTCTTCCAGATGTGGATACCCGGACAACACAAAACTGTCGATTCCCAGTGCGGCATACTCGTTGATACGCGCCGCGACCGTCGGACCATCTCCGACCAGCGCGGTACCCGCGCCACCGCGCACCAGTCCTACTCCTGCCCACAGGTTCGGGCTGATTTCCAGTTTGTCGCGTTTACCGTTGTGCAGTGCAGCCATTCGCTGCTGACCAACCGAATCCGTTCTTGAGAAGGCGGCCTGGGCTTTGGCAATGGTGTCGTCATCCAGATGGGCTATCAGACGATCCGCTGCCTGCCACGCCTCTTGCGTTGTCTCCCGGACGATCACATGCAGACGAATACCAAAGCGGATCTTGCGCCCGAGCGCCGCCGCTTTGGCCCGCACCTGTTCAATCTTCTCTTTCACCTGTTCAGGCGGCTCGCCCCAGGTCAGATAGAGATCAACCTGCTCGGCAGCAAGATCTTGTGCAACATCAGACGAACCGCCGAAATAAAGCGGTGGCCGGGGTTGTTGTACAGGAGGGAAAAACAGTTTCGCGCCGCGGACATGAATGTGTTTGCCGTTGAAATCCACGGTTTCACCTTGCAGCAAACGCCGCCAGACCTGAGTGAATTCAGCAGAGGCTTTATAGCGCTCGGTGTGATCAAGGAACACGCCGTCACCCGCCAGCTCTTGTGGATCGCTGCCGGTTACCAGGTTGAACAACGCCCGGCCGTTAGAGAGTCTGTCGAGCGTCGCGGCCTGGCGGGCGGCGACCGTCGGCGAGGTTACGCTTGGACGAAGCGCGACCAGAAACTTTAATCGCTGGGTGACTGGGATCATCGACGCTGCGACCAGCCAGGCATCTTCACAGGAGCGACCGGTTGGGATCAGAACGCCAGTAAATCCCAGACGATCGGCTGTTTGCGCAATTTGTTGCAAATAACCGTGATCGACCGGGCGCGAACCTTCTTCCGTTCCCAGATAATGACCGTCACCGTGGGTGGGTAAAAACCAGAACATGTTCAGACTCATAATTTTTCTCCTGCCTGCTGAGTGGGTTGCCAGATACGCTGGCGAATATCGATTTTTTTCGGCACCAGACGGTTGTCATAAAACAGATCGGCGGTTTGTTGTTGTAGGGCGGCAACAGAGGCGCTGACGGGCGTAATGGTGGTTGGCGGACGGTGATCCAGATAAGACGCAATTACCGGCTCGGGCAGGCCCATGGTTTTAGCCAGCAGAGTAATGCTTTGCTGGCGTTGGCTGAGAGTTAACGCATCCGCCTGGCTAAAGGTATCCAGTACGCCAAGAACAAAAGCGCTATTTTTTTCGGCATAAGGACGTGCAGCGAGATAAAACGAACCGGTCTGCTTGAGGTCTGAGCCGTCTTTCAGCACGCGCACATCACCTTGCAGTAATGCGGCCGAATAGTAGGGATCCCAGATAGCCCACGCATCGACGTTTCCTTGCTGGAAGGCCGCTCGCGCATCGGCGGGGGTCAGATAAGTCGGTTGAATATCGGTAAATTTCAACCCTGCCTGTTGCAGCGCCCGGAGCAGTAAATTGTGGGCGCTGGAACCTTTCTGGAAGGCGACTTTATGCCCTTTGAGCTGCGCAACGCTCTGGATCGGGCTATTTTTCGGCACCAGAATCACTTCGGCTTTCGGTTTGGGCGGTTCGACGCCCACATAAACCAGATCGGCTCCGGCGGCCTGGGCGAAAATTGGCGGAATGTCACCGGTACTGCCGAGATCGATACTGCCGATATTGAGTGCTTCCAACATTTGCGGTCCAGCCGGGAACTCAATCCACGAGATTTTGGTCTGTGGGTAACGTTTCTCCAGTAGCTGATGACTTTTTGCCAGCACCATGCTGACGCTTCCTTTCTGGTAGCCAATGCGCAGGGCATCTGGAGCCGATTCTGCGGCATGCGCCAAGGATGACAGGGACAGCAGCCCGGTTAATGCCAGCCATGGGGTGTGACGCTTGAGCAGATTAAGCATGGGCGGCACCTCGCAGGGCATTCAGTTGCGGGAGTTGGAGATCGCGACGATGCAACGCCAGCCAGAAAGTGTCGAGCGCACTGTCCAGGCGCTGCTGCAGGTTGGGCGTAAACTGCGGTTTATGCTGATAATCGATGACCTGTGAATCATCGGCAAACACGCCGTGCAGGATCTCCTGAGCCTTTAACGCGCTCAGCACCGGTTTCAGCGCGTAATCGACGGCCAGTAAATGCGCCACACTGCCGCCAGTCGCCAGCGGCAAAACCACTTTTCCTTCCAGCGCCCGCTCGGGGAGCAGATCGAGCAGCGTTTTCAGTGCGCCAGAGTAAGCGGCTTTGTAGACCGGCGTTGCGACAATCAGCCCGTCAGCATCCTGCAGTTGTTCGATAAATGTTTTCAGCGCCGGACTGTCAAAACGGGCATAGATCAGGTCTTCCGGGGCAAAGTTGTGCAGGTTCCAGTGAAAGACTTCGACATCCTGGCCGTTCAATTTTTCTCGGGCATATTCCAGCAACGCGCTGGAGCGAGAGGGAAAGCGTGGGCTTCCCGCCAGAGTGATGACGCGCATAATTTTATTCTCCCCTTATAACCAATTGTTTGCTTTTGATTAACATTGATAACAATTTGTGCAGTCTGGCAGAGAGACTTTCTTTATCGAAATGATTTATACGGGATAGAAAAGTTGAAAAATGAATAAAAAGGAGGAAGCAGGAAAACGATTGCTATTTATTGCCGCAGGTCAATTCCCTTTTTGCTCGCGATCGCACATAATACGCCCCCGGTTTGCACACCGGGAATCCAGGAGAGTTCATGTACTACCCCTTCGTTCGTAAAGCCCTTTTCCAGCTCGATCCAGAGCGCGCTCATGAATTGACATTCCAGCAATTACGTCGCATTACCGGCACGCCGCTCGAAGCGCTTGTCCGCCAGAAAGTACCCGCAAAACCGGTTACCTGTATGGGGCTGACGTTTAAAAATCCACTCGGGCTTGCTGCCGGACTGGATAAAGACGGGGAGTGCATTGATGCGCTCGGCGCGATGGGATTTGGTTCCATTGAGATTGGTACCGTGACGCCGCGTCCTCAGCCGGGTAATGATAAACCACGTCTGTTTCGTCTGGTCGATGCAGAAGGTTTGATCAACCGCATGGGGTTTAATAACCTGGGGGTTGATAACCTGGTTGAGAACGTCAAAAAATCGCATTTTGACGGTATTCTGGGGATTAATATTGGTAAGAATAAAGATACTCCGGTAGAGAACGGCAAAGATGACTATCTGATTTGTATGGAAAAAGTCTATGCTTATGCTGGTTATATCGCGATTAATATCTCTTCACCGAATACGCCGGGATTACGTACGCTGCAATATGGTGAGGCGCTGGATGATCTTCTGACGGCAATTAAAAATAAGCAAAATGATCTGCAAGCGATCCACCATAAATATGTTCCAGTGGCGGTTAAGATCGCCCCGGATCTTTCTGTGGAAGAACTGATCCAGGTTGCTGACAGTTTAGTTCGTCATAATATTGATGGCGTAATTGCGACTAACACCACTCTCGATCGTTCTCTCGTTCAGGGAATGAAAAATTGCGATCAAATGGGCGGCCTCAGCGGTCGACCGTTACAATTAAAAAGTACAGAAATTATTCGCCAGTTGTCTCAGGAATTAAAAGGTCAGCTGCCGATTATTGGGGTTGGTGGTATCGACTCAGTAATCGCCGCGCGTGAGAAAATAGCTGCCGGTGCTTCTTTGGTACAGATTTATTCGGGCTTTATTTTTAAAGGCCCACCGTTGATTAAAGAAATCGTCACCAATATCTGAATGCTACCTTAATCACAATCCAGGGCTTTATTTCTGGCCCTGGTTGTTTTATATTCCTTTACTGTTGCTTATTTAAACATTCTGAGCTTTTATTATTAAGGCAATAAACGAAGCGGCAAAAGGATACTGTCGTAATGGTGATGATTAAGGAAAGGAGAGAAACTGATGCGAATTAAACCCGACGATAACTGGCGCTGGTATTATGATGAAGAGCACGATCGTATGATGCTCGATTTAGCCAATGGCATGTTATTCCGTTCGCGTTTTGCTCGTAAAATGCTCACTCCGGATGCATTTTCTCCGTCGGGTTTTTGTGTTGATGACGCCGCGCTTTATTTTTCCTTTGAAGAAAAATGTCGCTACCTGGATTTAGCCAAAGAGCAAAAGGCGGAACTGGTGCTTAATGCGCTGGTAGCGATTCGTTACCTTAAACCGCAAATGCCAAAAAGCTGGCACTTTGTCGCACACGGTATTAACTGGTCGCCAGTCGTGGGGGATGCTGCTTGTGTGGATTTAAGCGATACCGATGAACAGGTAAACCTGTTAGTGGTTGAACCGGGTGAAAATGCCGCGCTTTGTCTGCTTGCGCAACCTGGTGTGGTTATTGCCGGGCGCACAATGCAGCTTGGCGACGCGATTAAAATAATGAATGACCGACTGAAACCGCAGGTTATTGCCGACAGTTTCAGCCTTGAACAGGCGGTTTAACTCTCCAGCCTGATTGTCGTTTTGGGAACACAACTGCAGCACAGAATCGTCCCGTCATCCCCAATCGCTGATTTTTTCAGCGGACTAACTTCGCCTTCCAACAGTCGAATTCGACAGCATCCGCAAATTCCTGCCCGGCATGAATAGGGCACCCTGATACCCTGGTTTTCCAGCTGTTCAAGCAATACCTGCTGATTATTTCCGCGAAAGGTCTGGCCCTGCCAGTCAATAAGTACCGTGGCATCGGGTTGTTGTTCCTGTGCGGTATCGTCTGGCTCCGCCGCACCGTAAGCTCTGGCGGGACCGGTTGCCAAAATCTCTACCTCATCGCCGACGCGAATAACGCCACTGTTGCGTGCGATAAGATTCTGGCCGAAATCAACGTCGCCGTTATCCACCGCTGTCCGGAAGGTTTGCAGCGTGGCGAGCGGCTCGCCAGACGGATGTTTCTGGCCTTTTTCTGGACTAACGGTAGTGAAAATGCAGCGGCTACAGGGTTTTGCCACATCAAAAATGACGTCGCCAATGCGAATCACTTTCCAGGTGTCTTCTGCCCAGGCATCAGCCCCCGAAACCACCAGATTGGGGCGAAACTGTTCCATTTTGACGCTTGCCGGACAGCGATGTTGCACATCGCGCAGAGATGCTTCGTTGGCCAGCAGGTAGGGATAACCATCGGCAAAGGACAAAGGAACATCAGCGTGGCGCTTCACCCGGCGTGTCAGTTGCGGACCCACCCAGCGCAACTGCACGTCACGGGAGAAAAAGCCGCTCAGCCACAGGTTGATAGCCGCTGGCGCAATACGCGCGGTAAAATGGTTTCCCCACACTTCAGTCGGCGCATCCTGGGTGGCGAAGTCTGCGAATCGCACGAGCGCGCTGCTGCCGTCTGGAGCCGTGAGATGAAGTCCATCGTGGAAAGGGGAAGGGGTAAAGCGGACCATTTGCGGGAACTGTCGGGCGGTAATGAACGTCCCGTCGGGTTCGGTAATCATAAATATACGATCCAAGGCGAGACCGCTCACGTCTGCCAGGGCGTGCGTGAGTCCAATTCCACGCATTGATTTAACCGGATGAATAAAAAGTCGGGTCAACGTTACCACTGCACAGCCCCTTGAACGAAAATAAGCCTTCAACTTTATGACATACAGCCCATATTAGCTATAATGCGCAGCAATTTTCTAGGAGTAAAAGTGACATTATGAATTCTCTGTTTGCCAGTACGGCCCGCGGGCTGGAAGAGCTGTTAAAAACTGAACTGGAAAACCTCGGCGCGCTGGAGTGTCAGGTCGTTCAGGGTGGGGTCCATTTTAAGGGCGACACGCGGCTTGTTTACCAGAGCCTGATGTGGAGCCGCCTGGCCTCGCGCATTATCCTGCCGATGGGAGAGTGCAAGGTCTACAGCGATCTTGATCTGTACCTCGGCGTTCAGGCAATCGACTGGACAGAGATATTTAATCCTGGTGCTACGTTTGCCGTCCATTTTAGCGGCCTGAACGAGACCATTCGTAACAGCCAGTATGGCGCGCTGAAGGTCAAGGATGCGATCGTCGATGCCTTTACCCGCAAAAATCTGCCGCGTCCGAATGTGGATCGTGAATCTCCGGATCTGCGTATCAACGTCTGGTTGAACAAAGATACCGCCAGCATTGCACTTGATCTGAGCGGTGACGGTTTGCATCAGCGCGGTTATCGCGATCGCGCGGGTCAGGCGCCGATTAAAGAGACGCTGGCCGCCGCTATTGTTATGCGTTCTGGCTGGCAGCCGGGCACACCGTTACTTGATCCGATGTGCGGCTCCGGCACGCTGCTGATTGAAGCGGCGATGTGGGCAACCGATCGCGCGCCGGGCCTGCACCGCGGGTACTGGGGCTTTAGCGGTTGGGCACAGCACGATGAAGCCGTCTGGCAAGAGGTTAAAGCCGAAGCTCAGGTGCGTGCGCGTAAGGGGCTTGCTGACTATACTTCGCACTTCTATGGCTCCGACAGCGATGCGCGCGTGATTGAAAAAGCGCGTAGTAACGCCCGCCGCGCAGGTATTGCCGATCTGATGACATTTGACGTTAAAGATGTCGCCAAACTGAGTAATCCACTGCCGAAGGGACCGTATGGTACGGTGATCAGTAACCCGCCCTACGGCGAACGTCTGGATAGCGAACCGGCGCTGATTGCCCTGCATAGCTTGCTGGGCCGTACGATGAAAAACCAGTTTGGCGGCTGGAATTTGTCGCTGTTCAGCGCCTCTCCGGATTTGCTCAGCAGCCTGCAATTACGTGCTGACAAGCAGTTCAAAGCGAAAAACGGTCCGCTGGATTGCGTACAGAAAAACTATCACGTTGCAGAGACTACTGCGGACAGCAAGCCAGCCACGGTCGCGGAAGATTATGCCAACCGCCTGCGCAAGAATATCAAGAAGCTGGAAAAATGGGCGCGTCAGGAAGGAATTGAATGCTATCGCCTGTATGATGCTGACCTGCCGGAATACAACGTGGCAGTGGACCGTTACGGTGAGTGGGTCGTGGTTCAGGAATACGCTCCGCCGAAGACGGTCGATGCGCAAAAAGCACGTCAACGTCTGTTCGATATCATTGCCGCAACGCTGTCGGTCCTGGAAATCGCGCCAAATAAACTGGTGCTGAAAACCCGTGAGCGCCAGAAAGGGAAGAACCAGTATCAGAAGATGAATGAGAAGGGTGAATTCATTGAGGTAAGCGAGTACAACGCGCGCCTGTGGGTCAACCTGACAGACTATCTTGATACCGGTTTGTTCCTCGATCACCGTATTGCGCGCCGCATGCTGGGCCAGATGAGTAAAGGTAAGGATTTCCTTAACCTGTTCTCCTACACCGGCAGTGCCAGCGTTCATGCCGGACTGGGCGGTGCGCGTAGCACCACGACAGTTGATATGTCGCGTACCTACCTGGAGTGGGCTGAGCGTAACCTGCGCTTGAACGGCCTGAGTGGTCGCGCTCACCGTTTAATTCAAGCCGATTGCCTGGGCTGGCTGCGCGATGCCAATGAACAGTTTGATCTGATTTTCATCGATCCGCCGACGTTCTCTAACTCAAAACGTATGGAAGACTCTTTTGATGTACAGCGCGATCATCTGGCGCTGATGAAAGATCTGAAACGTCTGCTGCGTAAAGACGGTACGATCATGTTCTCCAACAACAAGCGTGGGTTCCGTATGGATCTCGACGGTCTGGCTGAACTGGGATTAAAAGCACAAGAAATCACCCAAAAAACGCTTTCCCAGGATTTTGCCCGTAACCGTCAGATCCACAATTGCTGGCTGATTACCGCAGCCTGAAAGGATAAATAAATGTCATTGATCAGTATGCATGGTGCATGGCTGTCGTTCAGCGATGCGCCGCTTCTTGATAATGCAGAACTGCATATCGAAGATAACGAACGCGTCTGTCTGGTTGGCCGTAATGGCGCAGGTAAGTCGACGCTGATGAAGATCCTCAACCGTGAACAGGGTCTTGACGACGGGCGTATTATTTATGAGCAGGACCTGGTTGTGGCGCGTCTGCAGCAGGATCCGCCGCGTAATGTTGAGGGCAGCGTCTATGACTTCGTTGCTGAAGGTATTGAGGAACAGGCTGAATATCTGAAGCGTTATCACGATATTTCGCGCCTGGTGATGACCGATCCCAGCGACAGAAACCTGAATGAAATGGCGCGGGTTCAGGAAATGCTCGATCACCATAATCTGTGGCAGCTCGAAAGCCGCATTAATGAAGTGCTGGCGCAACTGGGACTGGATCCTAACGCCGCGCTTTCTTCGCTTTCGGGCGGCTGGCTGCGTAAGGCGGCGCTGGGCCGCGCGTTAGTGAGCAACCCGCGCGTACTGCTGCTGGATGAACCAACTAACCACCTGGATATTGAAACTATCGACTGGCTGGAAGGGTTCCTGAAATCCTTCAATGGGACAATTATTTTCATTTCCCACGACCGTTCATTTATTCGCAATATGGCGACGCGTATTGTCGATCTCGACCGCGGCAAGCTGGTGACCTATCCGGGGAACTACGATCAGTATCTGCTGGATAAAGAAGAAGCGCTGCGGGTGGAAGATCTCCAAAATGCGGAATTTGATCGCAAGCTGGCTCAGGAAGAAGTCTGGATCCGTCAGGGCATCAAAGCGCGTCGTACCCGTAATGAAGGCCGCGTGCGGGCGCTGAAAGCCATGCGTCGCGAGCGTGGCGAACGTCGCGAAGTGATGGGCACGGCGAAGATGCAGGTCGAAGAGGCGAGCCGCTCTGGCAAGATTGTCTTCGAAATGGAGAATGTTGATTACCAGGTTGATGGAAAGCAATTGGTAAAAGATTTCTCCGCGCAGGTGCAACGTAGCGACAAGATTGCGCTAATTGGACCTAACGGCTGCGGTAAAACAACGCTGCTGAAGCTAATGTTAGGTCAGCTTCAGGCTGATAGCGGACGCATTCACGTCGGCACGAAGCTGGAAGTGGCGTATTTCGATCAGCACCGCGCCGAACTGGATCCGGATAAAACCGTGATGGACAACCTTGCTGAGGGTAAGCAAGAGGTGCTGGTTAACGGTAAACCTCGCCATGTGCTGGGCTATCTCCAGGATTTCCTGTTCCATCCGAAACGGGCGATGACGCCAGTACGTGCGCTCTCTGGTGGGGAACGTAATCGCCTACTGCTGGCGCGTCTTTTTCTCAAACCCAGTAATCTTTTGATTCTCGATGAACCAACGAACGATCTGGACGTCGAAACGCTGGAACTGCTTGAAGAGCTGATTGATAGCTACCAGGGCACCGTGCTGCTGGTGAGCCACGACCGTCAGTTTGTGGATAATACCGTAACCGAATGCTGGATCTTCGAAGGCGGTGGTAAAATTGGTCGTTATGTCGGCGGTTATCATGATGCCCGCAGCCAGCAATCGCAGTATGTGGCGTTTAAACAGCCTGTTGCGAAAAAAACAGAGGAAACCGTTGCTCCTAAAGCAGAAATTGTCAAACGCAGCACGAGCAAACTAAGCTATAAACTGCAGCGCGAACTGGAGCTGCTCCCCGCGCTGCTTGAAGAACTGGAAGCTAAACTGGAAGCATTACAAGCTCAGGTAGCTGACGCCGCTTTTTTCAGTCAGCCGCATGAGCAAACGCAACAGGTATTAGCTAATCTGAACGAAGCTGAACAAGAACTTGAGCAAGCCTTTGAGCGCTGGGAGTATCTTGAGTCTTTGAAGAACGGCGCATAATTTAAAGGAGCACATATGTGCGAACATCACCATGCCGCGAAGCATATTCTGTGCTCGCAGTGTGACATGCTGGTGGCGTTACCTCGCCTTGAGCATGGTCAGAAAGCGGCATGTCCACGATGTGGCACTACGTTAACGGTTGAGTGGGACGCGCCACGGCAGCGTCCTACCGCCTATGTGTTAGCAGCATTATTTATGCTGCTTTTGTCAAACCTCTTTCCCTTTGTGAATATGAATGTTGCGGGGGTGAGCAGCGAAGTGACGCTGCTGCAAATCCCCAGCGTTCTCTTTTCGGAAGATTACGCCAGCCTCGGTACCTTCTTTATCTTATTCGTTCAGTTGGTTCCCGCTTTTTGCTTGTTGACCATTTTGCTGTTGGTGAATCGGGTTCATATGCCTGAGCGGCTTAAAACATGGCTGGCGCGTATTTTGTTTCAGTTAAAAAGCTGGGGAATGGCAGAAATTTTCCTCGCGGGCGTGCTGGTGAGCTTTGTTAAGCTGATGGCCTACGGCGATATCGGCGTGGGCAGCAGCTTCATCCCGTGGTGCATGTTTTGTATGCTCCAGTTGCGGGCTTTCCAGTGTGTGGATCGCCGTTGGCTGTGGGATGATATTGCCCCTATGCCAGCCATTAAGCAGGAATTAAAGCCTGGTGTGCCCGGCATCCGACAAGGATTGCGTTCCTGTTCCTGCTGCACCGCTATTCTTCCTGCAGACGAGCTGGTATGCCCACGCTGTCAGACGAAAGGTTATGTGCGACGTAAAAACAGTCTGCAATGGACATTGGCATTACTGTTTACGTCGATCATGCTTTATCTTCCTGCCAATATTCTGCCGATCATGATCACCGATCTGCTCGGGTCAAGGCTGCCTTCAACGATACTCGAGGGCGTGGTTTTAATCTGGAGCGAAGGCTCTTACCCGGTGGCTGCGGTTATCTTTATCGCCAGTATTATGGTGCCGACGTTGAAAATGATCGCCATTGCCTGGCTGTGTTGGGATGCCAAAGGGCACGGCAAACGCGACAGTGAACGAATGCATTTAATTTACGAGGTTGTAGAATTTGTCGGTCGCTGGTCAATGATCGACGTTTTTGTAATTGCCGTACTCTCTGCGCTGGTGCGCATGGGAGGGTTAATGAACATTTATCCTGCAATGGGTGCTTTGATGTTTGCTTTAGTCGTCATTATGACAATGTTTTCTGCGATGACATTTGATCCCCGTCTGTCGTGGGACCGTGAACCAGATCATGAGGAGTCCTGACAGCATGGAATCTAAAAGTGGGGAAGCCAAAGTGCAAAAGGTAAAAAACTGGTCGCCCGTGTGGATATTCCCTATAGTCACTGCCCTCATTGGCGCGTGGGTCCTGTTTTATCACTACAGTCATCAGGGGCCACAAGTCACGCTGATTACCACCAATGCCGAAGGTATTGAAGGGGGCAAAACGACGATTAAGAGCCGCAGCGTGGATGTCGGTATCGTCGAGAGCGCAACCCTGACTGATGATTTGACCCATGTGGAAATTAAAGCTCGTCTTAACTCCGGAATGGAAAAGCTGCTGCATAAAGATTCTGTCTTTTGGGTGGTGAAGCCGCAGGTTGGGCGTGAAGGTATCAGTGGGCTCGGCACGCTATTGTCCGGGGCTTATATTGAACTGCAGCCTGGCAATAAAGGCAGCAAGCTGGAAAATTACCAACTGCTGGATTCACCGCCGCTGGCGCCGCCAGATGCGAAAGGGATCCGTGTGATTCTGGACAGCAAAAAAGCCGGTCAGCTGAGCCCGGGCGACCCGGTTCTGTTCCGTGGTTATCGTGTAGGTTCGGTTGAAACCAGCACATTTGATGCGCAAAAGCGTACGATTAGCTATCAGCTATTTATCAATGCGCCTAACGATCGTCTGGTGACCAGCAATGTGCGTTTCTGGAAGGACAGTGGGATCGCCGTGGATCTTACTTCGGCAGGTATGCGCGTGGAAATGGGCTCTCTCTCCACGCTGTTTGGCGGTGGCGTAAGTTTTGATGTGCCAGAAGGGCTGGAACAAGGCGAACCGGTCGCACAACAGTCTGCGTTTAATCTCTATGACGACCAAAAAAGTATTCAGGATTCACTGTATACCGATCATATTGATTACCTGATGTTCTTTAAAGATTCAATTCGTGGCCTGCAGCCTGGCGCGCCACTGGAATTCCGTGGCATCCGTTTGGGTACGGTAAGCAAAGTACCTTTCTTCTCACCGAATATGCGTCAGGTCTTCAACAATGATTACCGCATTCCGGTGCTGGTACGTATCGAACCAGAACGTCTGAAGGCACAGCTGGGAGAAGATACTGATGTTGGCGCTCATCTGGCAGAATTGCTTAAACGCGGCTTACGGGCATCGCTGAAAACCGGGAACCTGGTGACTGGCGCTCTGTATGTCGATCTCGACTTCTACCCGAAAGAACCGCCGATTACCGGTGTGCGCGAATTTAACGGTTATCAAATTATTCCGACCGTGAGCGGTGGTCTGGCGCAGATCCAGCAGCGACTGATGGAAGCGCTGGATAAGATTAACAATCTGCCGTTGAACCCGATGATTGAGCAGGCGACCAATACGTTGTCGGAAAGCCAGCGTACGATGAAGCATCTGCAAACCACGCTGGACAACATGAATAAGATCACGTCCAGTCAGTCGATGCAGGATCTTCCGGCGGATATGCAGAACACGCTGCGCGAACTGAACCGTAGTATGCAGGGCTTCCAGCCGGGGTCTGCCGCATACAACAAGATGGTGGCGGATATGCAGCGTCTTGATCAGGTGCTGCGAGAACTGCAACCGGTACTGAAAACGTTGAACGATAAGAGCAATGCGCTGGTATTTGAAGCGAAGGACAAAAAAGATCCAGAGCCGAAGAGGGCGAAACAATGAAAAAGTGGCTAGTGGCGATGATGGCGGTCTGGCTGACGTCATGCAGCTCCAGCGGAGAAAATAAAAGCTATTACCAGCTTCCTATCGCGCAAGGGGGCATACAGAGCTCAGCTAACCAGGGTAACCGTCTGCTGTGGGTTGAACAGATTGCGGTCCCGGACTATCTGGCGGGTAATGGGGTGGTTTACCAGACCAGCGATGTGCAATATGTGATAGCGAATAATAATCTCTGGGCCAGCCCCTTAGATCAGCAATTGCGCAATACCCTGGTTACGAACCTCAGTATGCAGTTGCCTGGCTGGGTTGTCGCTTCGCAGCCGCTGGGAAGCACTCAGGACACGTTGAACGTTACCGTGACCGGCTTCCACGGTCGGTACGATGGTAAGGTCATCGTGAGCGGTGAATGGCTGCTGAATCACCAGGGGCAGTTGATCAAGCGTCCATTCCACATCGAAGCTGTACAGACTAAAGACGGCTACGATGAGATGGTGAAGGTTCTGGCCAACGCCTGGAGCCAGGAAGCGACGGCAATGGCTCAGGAGCTGAAACGCATCCCTTAAGCTTAAATAATTGTAAATTATGCCGCCCCTGGTTCATTGCCCGGGGCGGTTTTTTTTATTTTTTTAGCCGTGGAGATAGCTGTTCTGACAGACTATTTTTGTACAAATGATTTTGCGGGTAGCTCACAAATATGACACTGGCGTGAATTTTGCGCATTGACGAGCCTGATGTTTAGGGGTATTCGTTTTAGTGTGATTGCACACTTAGTAATCACTGTTTTCTTTTCCACCAGACCCAAAGATGAGGGAAACGAGGCATGAAGAGACAAAAACGAGATCGCCTGGAACGGGCACATCAACGTGGATATCAGGCCGGCATTGCCGGACGCTCAAAAGAAATGTGTCCCTATCAGACGCTGAATCAGAGGTCATACTGGCTGGGAGGCTGGCGAGAAGCCATGGGGGATAGGGTTTTAATGGCCTGATTCTGTCTCTTTAGATAAAAGAAACCTCCGCAGAGCGGAGGTTTCGCCTTTTTGCCCACCAGACAAGACGAATAAACGTTAATGTCTGGCTGCTAAGCTGACCTTGATTAGAACGCGGAAGTGTCCTGGAAAAGACCCACTTTCAGATCGTTTGCGGTATAGATCAGACGACCATCAACCAGCACTTCACCATCAGCCAGGCCCATGATCAGGCGACGATTAACGATGCGTTTGAAGTGAATGCGGTAAGTCACTTTCTTCGCAGTCGGCAGAACCTGGCCGGTGAATTTAACTTCGCCTACGCCCAGCGCGCGGCCTTTACCTTCGCCGCCCAGCCAGCCGAGATAGAATCCAACCAGCTGCCACATGGCATCCAGACCCAGGCAGCCCGGCATCACCGGATCGCCGATAAAGTGGCATCCGAAGAACCACAGGTCCGGGTTGATATCCAGTTCAGCTTCAACATAACCTTTGTCAAAGTTGCCGCCGGTTTCGGTCATCTTGATGACACGGTCCATCATCAGCATGCTTGGTGCAGGCAGTTGTGGCCCTTTTGCGCCAAACAGCTCACCGCGACCAGAGGCAAGAAGGTCTTCTTTTGTATAGGATTCGCGTTTATCTACCATGTTCTCTGTAAGCCTTATTTTATTGAAGCACGCAGGATAGCTAACACGTGTACGCTGAACAAGTCCGATCAGTTCGGAATAATCCAGTTCAGCCAACGTAGCGGCCAGGGAAAACGGTGACGACCTTCCTGCTGCGTTGCCGTAGCAATACGCTCCTGGATAGTTTGCATCAGCGTTGTCTGGCCTTCACCATCCCACACCAGATTTAATAACAGTGGCAGCGCATCGGTCACGTCGTCCACCGCCCAGATAGTGAATTTTTCTTCTTCTACGGCCTGTAGCAGAGCGGGCTGCAGGCTCAGGTGTCTGACATTCGCTGAAGGAATGATAACGCCCTGTGTGCCTGTCAGCTCACGCTGCTGACAGATGGCGAAGAAGCCTTCAATTTTCTCGTTCAGACCACCAACAGGTTGTGCCCGACCAAACTGATCGACAGAACCGGTAATGGCGATGCTTTGATTAACAGGAACGTCGGCGAGGGCGCTAATCAATGCGCAAAGTTCTGCCATGGACGCGCTGTCGCCGTCCACTTCGCTGTAGGATTGCTCAAAGGTCAGCGAGGCAGAGAAGGGGATTTGCTGCTCAAGCTGGAGTTCCGACATCAGGAACGCCTGCATAATCATCATACCCTTCGCATGAATATTTCCGCCAAGCTCGGCTTTGCGCTCAATATCCGTAAATTCGCCGTCGCCAATATGAACCACACAACTGATACGAGAAGGCTCACCAAACGCGCGGGGGTGGCCAGGAAATTCAATCACTGACAGGGCGTTGATTTGGCCAATACGCTCGCCTTCCGTCTCGATCAGAATCTGTTCCTGCAGGATCTCATCCTGCATTCGTTCGGCGAGGAAACCTTCCCGCCATTCACGCTGGGTCAGCATCAGGCTGAACTGCTCAGCGTTGCAGGTTTCGCCCTCGCATAACGGGGCCACTTCTTTGAACTGTCGGGTGATCCACAGCGGGTTAAGCGGCAATGTATCCTGTTCGCCGGTATAACGAACGGCTTCACGGATCAGCACTTGCCAGGCATCAGGGGCCGGGTAGGGCAAATTGTTGCGCGTAGCGGTATGTGTTACCCACTGACACCACTGCGTCATGGTTTCGGCATCCACTATCTGCAGATTATCTTCAAACTCGCTATAAATAGCCTGCTCAGCCAGCTCCGGCTCCATGTCCTGGAAGTCTGCCAGTGATTCACGTTCACCGACTAATACCACTTTGAGTTTAAGCGGCATAGGTGGAACGGAGACGGGCAGCGGGCGAGACTCATCAAAAGCTACCCAGTCAAAACGCTCGTGGCTGACAATGGCTTTCAGGCGCATCCACAGCAGCGGTTGGGCCAGTAGCGTGCGCAACGAAATAACCAGCACACCACCGTTGGCCTGATGCACAAGGCCTGGCTGTAGGGTAATTTCGCCGTTGAACTGACGCAGACAGCCAAACAGTTGTTCGGCTTCAACCCAGTCAGCGCAGACTACCTGGGTTAATGTCGCAAAATTGTCTTCTGCTGTCTCAGCTGTACGATAGCGGATAGTGTGACCGGAGATATCATAATGACCTCCGGTGAGACTTCCGGCATCCGAGTGCAGAGGCCGCGCGGCCTGTGCAATAAGGTTGATGTACTCAAGCTCTTCCGGCGCTTTTACCAGCATGAACGAAGACGTCGTCCAGTGCTGAAGAAGCTGCTCCAGCGCAAATTGTAAACGTGGCTGAGTATCACTAAGTAAGGTATCGGTGTCGTCAGTGACGTGCGGCTGTGCAAATACTTCCTGATAACTATCGGTGTCAGGAACCAGATCACGCCATGCAAGTTTCGTAATGGTCAAAGTTGATGTTTTTTAGTCTGTTGTAAAAAACGAGATTATACCGTAACCATCATCACTGCACACGTGGAAAGCGCTGTGAAACGAATGCGATGACGCGCGACAGTTCACAGGCTGGATATTCTTTTCTTCAGATGCCGAAAAAGCTGATATTCTGATAAGAGTTACACGGTAACATTGAGATCGCAATGAAATATCAACAACTTGAAAACCTTGAAAGCGGCTGGAAATGGAAGTATCTGGTGAAGAAGCATCGTGAGGGGGAATTAATCACCCGTTACGTAGAGGCCAGCGCTGCCGAAGAAGCCGTTGATTTGTTGCTAACCCTCGAAAATGAACCGGTTCGGGTCAATACCTGGATTGAAGAACACATGAACTCTGCGCTGCTAAATCGTATGAAACAAACCATACGGGCGAGGCGTAAGCGGCACTTTAACGCGGAGCATCAGCATACGCGAAAGAAATCTATCGATCTGGAATTTATGGTCTGGCAGCGCTTAGCGGGGCTTGCGCAGCGGCGCGGCAAAACGCTTTCTGAAACTATTGTGCAACTGATTGAAGACGCAGAGCATAAAGAGAAGTACGCGAATAAAATGTCGACATTGAAGCAGGATTTACAGGCGCTGCTGGGAAAAGAATAACCACAGAATGGCTAAATGTGTTGTGTACAGGCGTGCTTTGATTGATAAAAAGTGAAAAAAAAACCCCGCAAAGCGGGGTTTTTTCATAAGACGATAACTTAAGCCTGAGGCTGAGTTACAACGTCTTTGATACCTTTAACTTCGATCTCAACACGACGATCCGGAGCCAGGCAGTCGATCAGTGCAGCGCGAGCTTTCACGTTGTCACAGGTGTTGCCAGTAACTGGGTTGGATTCGCCCATGCCACGTGCAGAGATTTTGTCAGAAGGAATACCTTTAGAGATCAGGTAATCAACAACGGACTGAGCACGTTTCTCGGACAGACCCTGGTTGTAAGCGTCAGAACCGATGCGGTCAGTGAAGCCCAGAACCACTACGGAACCGTCTTTCGGATCCAGGTTGCTCAGCTGGCTGTACATCTGATCCAGAGCCTGCTGGCCTTCTGGTTTCAGAGTTGCTTTGTTGAAGTTGAACAGAACGTCAGACTTCAGAGTGAAGTGTTTGGTCTGTACTTCCGGAGCCGGAGCCGGTGCAACAACTACTGGAGCTGCTTCTTCCTGCTGACCGAAACGGTAGGAAACACCAACGCTCAACAGACCGTTATCCGGACGACCGCCAACGGTGTTCGCGTCACCGATGTTGTTGGTCCACTGGTATTCCAGACGGGTAGCGATTTCAGGAGTAATTGCATACTCTACGCCACCTGCGAATACTGGGGAAACACCAGTGTCGTGGTCTTTGAAGCCTTCGTTGTTTTTAGCGTCTGCACGCCAAACCATACCACCCAGACGGGTATAAACGTCCAGATCGTCAGTGATTGGGTAACCCAGTTTAGCGGTCAGCTGAACGCCCTGAGCTTTGAAAGCGCCATTATTGTGGGTAGCATCGGTGGCGCCTTTGTACGGCATACGACCTAACCAGTCGTAACCCATTTCGAAACCAACGTACGGGTTAACCTGGTAACCACCGAATGCACCAGCACCCAGTTGGCTTTCGTGGGTAGGACCGGAGTTGTTGATCTGGTTGTTGCCAATATCATGGTACTGAGACCAGCCCAGTTTAGCACCAGTGTACCAGGTGTTATCTTTCGGAGCGGCCTGCGCCACGGTAGCGAAACCAGCCAGTGCCACTGCAATTGCGATAGCTGTCTTTTTCATTTTTTGCGCCTCGTTATCATCCAAAATTCGCCATGAATATCTCCGAAGAGAGATAACACGGTTAAATCCTTCACCCGGGGACCAGTTCAATAGTTACTCTACCGATATCTGCGGCTTATGCCGAGCACCCCTGGCGATGTAAAGTCTACAACGTAGTTGAAAACTTACAAGTGTGAAGTCCGTCAGGCATATGAAAAAAAAAGGCTTGTGTACACAATATTTAACATTTATAGATGAATAAATGTACTGAAGATTTCCTGAAAACCGCTTCAGACAGGCCTTCAGCCGGAAAACGCGTTACAGCTCAATGGCAAATTAAAACATGAAAAAAAATTCCAGGATAAATCCTAATTTTACTCAATGATACAAATTCGAGTGAATTTTTAGCCCGGAATGCTGTCTCCCCGCAAGTGACTGAGCGCGAACAGGACGCATGATAAACCCCATCGCATTACCTTCATCTGCCGCTTTTACCAGTTCGGCATGTTCATCTTCGGTTAATTCTTCCGTCAACCAGCCGATGACGACGCTGTAGTTACCTGTGCGCAGCGCACGAACCATCGATTCCAGCGTATTGCAGGGGGAGAGCTGGCTGATTTGCATGACTTTGGTCAATGGAAGCCCGGCCGACTGCACCCACTCACGGCTTAATTTTTGCTGAGGCGTCAGCCACAACTGCCAGCGTGATTGTTGCCCTAACTGTTGCAGCAGGGGAAGCAGCAGGAGCTGCGTCATCATGGGCTGGTCCTCGCGATAGACCACTTCACTGATAAGCCCAGCGGTAGCGTTCTCTGCTGAAACGCGCGCAATGCTGCTCGATGCGGAAGAGAACGACGAAGAACGATTTGCATAACCTGAAGTGTACATAATCAATCCAGCCCTGTGAGTTACTGTATGGATATACAGTAACCCCGCCATCAATAAAGATCAACCTAATTTTCGGAAACAGGTTCGCAATTTTTAGTCATCATCACGGGAAAAATAAAATTCATCTTGCCCCATACGCATAAGTTGCCTATTTTCGTCATTAACGGATCTGCTACTGCAAATTATTTGCTTACGTTATGATTTAAAAGGATTTTTATGAAAGAAAAGTCTTATGCAAGAATCTATAAATCACAAGAATATCTGGCTTCTCTGGGAACAATTCACTACCGCTCACTGTTTGGCGGCTATAGTCTGACGGTTGGTGATACGGTCTTTGCCATGGTTGCCAGCGGTGAGTTATATCTTCGCGCCTGTGAGCAGAGCGCCCAGTACTGTGTAAAAAATTCTCCTGTCTGGCTAACATTTATCAAGCGCGGGCGTCCGGTTGTACTCAATTATTACCAGGTGAACGATACCCTGTGGCAAAACCAGCAGCAGTTAGTATCGCTATCACAATTTTCACTCGATGCAGCCGTTAAGGAAAAACAGAGTCGCTTTGCACAACATCGCCTGCGGGAATTACCGAATATGACGTTTCATCTGGAGACCTTGCTAAATGAAGCAGGAATTAAGGATGAGGGGACATTGCGATCGCTGGGAGCTCAGATGTGCTGGTTGAAACTTCGGCAAAATAACCCTGCCTTAACGGTAAAAATACTCTATGCCCTTGAAGGGGCGGTTGACGGGGTGCATGAAGCCGCGCTCCCGGCGACGCGTCGCCAGGAGCTGGTGGAGTGGGTAAGTTCTCTTACGCCGGAACCGGGGTATTAGATGGCAGCACGGCAATTTGTTGCTGTAATCGCCGAATCTCCGGGAGCAGGGCAATCAGTAACCCAACTTGCTGTACGACCAGCGGCTCTTTACTGTCCGGACGTGGCTCGAGATGCTGAATTCGCTGCTTCAGATCTTCCAGCGCCTGGTATACGCGCTGCTCATCAGCAGGTTGATGATGAAGCGCATCATCTACATAGCAGACGGCATCATCCAGCAATGCCAGGACGTCAGGATTGGTTAACTGCTCGCGATGTGCGCCGAGGGCGGAAATATAGCTGGTAAACGTATGGTTAAGACACAGCAAGCGGAACGCCGTTTCGCGTGTTTGGGCCGTGACATCCGGTTCACTCGACATGTTCGACACCACCGAAGCAAGTTCCGCATCACGATTGTGCGCGTCACGGCGGGCGATACGGTATGCCAGACGATTATCACGCCCCTGATGATATTGTTCGAGAATAGCATCAAGATAACGACAGTTAGCGTCAGTGGCCCGTTCAATCACTCGCGGCAGATTCCGAAAACGCCAGTCTGGCCAGACAAAACTGACAGCAGCCCAGGCGATGGCACAGCCGATCAACGTATCGATGACGCGCGGAAGTGCAACTTCAAAACCTTCACCGAGCAGGTTAAAGCACAGCAGCACCAGCAGCGTGATAAACATGGTGGCATGCGCGTACTGGACGTTACGAAAGGCAAAAAACAACACGCCGGTAATCACCAGAAGTATCAATTGCCCTTCGAGAGAAGGTACAAACCACAGGATCGGTAACCCAATGGCGATCCCGACTAATGTGCCGATAATCCTTAGTGCCAGACGATGTCGGGTGGCGTTGTAGTTTGGCTGGCAGACAAACAGACTGGTCAACAGGATCCAGTACCCGTGGTTCATTCCGGTTATCTGGATAATGGCATAGCCGACGCAGAGCACCAGCGACATGCGAACAGCATGACGAAACAGGGCGGACTCAGGCGTGAAATTACGGCTCAGACGCAACCAGATATCACTGAACCCATGCGGGCTGTCATCGGCAAGCTGATTTTCAGACTCATTGCGCGAAAGTACCTGAGCCTGTTCGGACTCAATGGTAGCCAACTGAGCATCGATGGCCCGCAGGTTTGACAGTAAAAATCCCAACGTGTTGAGCAGGTCGGCAGGCTCACCACTCGCGCGCATGCGCTCAAGTGCAGCATCAATATGGGTGAAGACGCGCTCAAAGTGCGGATCGTGCTGATAAGGCGTGCGTAATAAAATACAGCGAGACAGTTGCGAACACGCTTGCCCCTGCATCGACATCAGGCGCTGGAAGCGGAACATCACATCGCTGTGGCGGAAATGGTCGCGAAGCGTTTGGTACTGAATATGCGAGGAGCTTGCGCGTTCGTGAATATCCTGCGCTACAAAATAGTAATGTAGCGTGCGACGTGTTCCTCGCTGTCCGCGGTCGCCGCGCAGGCGGGTCAGCAGCGACACCTTTGTCTGGTTTAGGGTCGCCATCAGTTGCCCATTCGCAAGAGCCAAATCATACAACGGAGCCTGGCTTTCATCTTCTATGTCGGGATCAAAAAGACGCGATTTCAGTTCCAGATAGTGCGCTAACTGTTCATAGCTACGCGCCAGATTGTCCTGCAACGGGCGAATAGGGAACAGAAGATGTCCGGTCAGGGTTAACAGGTTGTACCAAATGGCGCCCGCGAGCAGCAGGATTGGCTGCTGATACCACTGATCGTAAAGCGAGGTGCCGAGCATCGTGTAAATGGCGATCAGCAACGCGCCAAAGGCGATGGTTGCATAGCGCTGCCCTAATCCCCCCAGCAGTATAAAGCCGCTGGTGGAGAGCGTTAACCCAAGGGCAAACAGCCATGGCCATGGGAAGAGCAGTTCGACCGAGGCCGAGGCAATGAAAAAGCACACCAGCGTGATGATCAAATTGCGCAGGCGGCCTGCAAGACGATCGTCCAGGTCAGTAAGCGCGGCAGCGACCATACCCAGCGTGAGCGGGATGGTCAGCTTAACGTCACCCAGCCACCAGGGCAGCGCTGTTGTGCCGCAAAGCGCGATAAAAATCCGCACGTAGTACAGCCAGGTGCTGTTCCAGGTATAGCGTTTGAGCAGAGGACTTAACATAAAGGCCATCGGTCCTGATTATTCGAAGCGACGACGCGCGTTGGCTTCACGCGCTGCGCGTGCAACTTCAACTGACACTACCCGGCGACCCACCGGCCACAGTGCAATCGCCGCGATTTTGAAATTCGCAATGCCAACCGGGATACCAATAATCGTAATGCACTGGGCAATACCTGAGACAATGTGCATCAGGCACAACCACCAGCCGAAGAAAATCAGCCAGAAAATATTGAGCACGGTGCCTCCGGTATTCAACAGGACGTTTTTGCCCGCTGGATTAAGCTCATCGACATGAATCGCTTCGTTACCGTAGGGAAACAGCGAGAGTCGGGTAATTTCCCAGCATGAGCGGGTCAGGGGGAGAGTAAAAATCAGCACAATACTGACCAGCGTAGCCAGTAACCAGGCTAAGGTGGTGGCGAATCCCCCGAGCACAAAATTTAAAATATTCAGAACAGTACGCATAAACCCTCGGTTAACTCTGGTTTTCTGTGAATTCGGCAATTGTAACGTTTTTTTGGGCTGGAGCACGTTTTCTCTGGCGGTTACACTGATAAGCAAACCTCTTCGTGTGGATCCGCTTGAGTCTTATGGAACTGAAAGCAACTTCTCTTGGAAAACGTCTGGCACAACACCCTTACGATCGGGCCGTTATTCTCAATGCCGGGATTAAGGTTTCCGGCGATCGTCACGAGTATCTTATTCCCTTCAATCAGTTACTGGCTATTCATTGTAAACGCGGCCTGGTATGGGGAGAGCTGGAGTTTGTGCTCCCGGATGATAAGGTGGTTCGTCTTCACGGCACTGAATGGGCAGAAACCCAGCGCTTCCATCACCATTTGAATTCGCTCTGGCAGCAGTGGAGTCAGGAAATGAGCGACGTCGCTGCGGGAGTTTTACAGCAGCAGTTGGAGGCGATCGCCACCCGCACCAGTGAGAATAAATGGCTGACGCGCGAGCAGACGTCAGGGCTACAGCAGCAGATCCGCCGCGCCTTTGCCGCATTGCCGCTCCCGATCAACCGGCTGGAAGAATTTGAAAATTGCCGTGAGGCGTTACGTCAATGCCAGGCATGGTTGAAGGACATTGAAGCTTGTCGCTTGCAGCACAACCAGGCGTATACCGATGCCATGCTGGAAGAACATGCCGATTTTTTCCAGCAAATTGAGTCCTCGCCGCTGAATCCGGCCCAGGCGCGGGCGGTGGTGAACGGCGAACAATCATTACTGGTTCTTGCGGGGGCCGGAAGCGGCAAAACATCCGTATTGGTCGCCCGTGCGGGCTGGCTACTTGCGCGAGGGGAAGCGGCGGCCGAACAAATCCTGCTGCTGGCGTTTGGACGCAAAGCGGCCCAGGAGATGGACGATCGCATCCGTGAACGTCTGCATACGGAAGAGATCACCGCGAGGACGTTTCATTCACTGGCGTTGCACATTATTTCGCAGGGGAGCAAAAAAGTCCCGACGGTTAGCAAGCTGGAAAATGATGTTGCCGCGCGCAGCAAACTTTTTATCACGACCTGGCGTCAGCAGTGCAGTGAGAAAAAAGCACAGGCCAAAGGCTGGCGGCAATGGTTAGAAGAAGAGATGCAGTGGTCTGTACCCGAAGGTAACTTCTGGGATGACGAAAAATTACAGCGCCGGCTGGCTTCCCGGCTGGATCGTTGGGTTAGCCTGATGCGTATGCATGGCGGAGCGCAGGCGGAGATGATCGCCAATGCTCCGGAGGAGATTCGCGATCTTTTCAGTAAACGCATTAAGCTGATGTCTCCCCTGCTCAAAGCCTGGAAGGGCGCCCTGAAGGATGAGAATGCCGTCGATTTTTCCGGGTTGATTCATCAGGCCATTGTCATTCTGGAAAAAGGGCGGTTTATCAGTCCGTGGAAACACATTCTGGTCGACGAATTTCAGGACATTTCTCCTCAGCGAGCCGCCCTGTTAGCCGCACTGCGCAAGCAAAACTCACACACTACGCTGTTCGCCGTAGGGGATGACTGGCAGGCAATTTACCGGTTCAGCGGAGCACAGCTTTCGTTGACCACCGCATTCCAGCAAAACTTCGGCGAGGGCGACCGTTGTAATCTGGATACGACTTACCGTTTTAATAGCCGCATTGGTGAAGTCGCAAACCAGTTTATCCAGCAAAACCCTCATCAGCTTACGAAACCGCTCAACAGTTTGATGGCAGGCGATAAAAAAGCCGTCACGTTGCTCGATGAAAGCCAGCTGGATCTGCTACTGGATAAGCTGTCGGGATTTGTGAAGGCAGAAGAGAGAATTCTGGTGCTGGCGCGATACCATCACCTGAAACCTGCCAGTCTGGAGAAAGCTGCCACCCGTTGGCCTAAGCTACAGCTGGATTTCATGACTATCCATGCCAGTAAAGGACAGCAGGCAGATTACGTTATTGTTGTGGGGCTTCATGATGGGAATGATGGTTTTCCCGCCCCGGCCCGCGAGTCGATTATGGAAGAGGCGTTGCTTCCGGCGGTGGAGGATTTCCCGGATGCTGAAGAGAGACGCTTGCTGTATGTGGCGCTAACGCGTGCACGGTATCGGGTATGGCTGCTGTTTAATAAAGAAACACCGTCGTGCTTTGTTGATGAGCTTAAACAACTGGATGTTCCGGTAGCAAGAAAACCCTGAATAGCAGGCGGCAATTGCCGCCTGCCCGGCGTTTATTTGAGGCGCTCTGCCAGATAGCGGGCGTAATCTGGGATCAAAATGTCCGTTGCATCGTTGAAGTTTGGCGACTGGATAATAAAATCGGCGGTCGACACGTTGGTGGCAACCGGAATGTTCCATACCGTCGCCAGACGCAGTAGCGCTTTGACATCAGGATCGTGAGGTACGGCGTTCAGCGGGTCCCAGAAGAAAATCAGCACATCAATTTTCCCTTCTGAAATCAGCGCGCCCACCTGCTGGTCGCCCCCCATCGGACCGCTCAGCATGGCGTTGACGTCCATTCCCGTTGCGCGTTGGATTAAGTTTCCCGTCGTTCCTGTGGCGTACAGAACGTGCTTTTCCAGCAACGGCTGGTGGCGTTCCACCCAGCTCATCAACATCTTTTTACAGTGATCGTGTGCAACCAGCGCAATATGCTTACGCGCTGGCAATGTGCGAGTTGTTAATTCCATAGTACAGCTCCCAAGTTAACCTGGTTACAGAGTACTGGAAGCTCTTGATGCTGCAAGAGAAAGACAAAAAAAATGCGTATGCGAACATAAATGTCATGAAGGAGGCTGTTTCTGAGCCCATTGCAAAAAGTTACTTCGCGTTTGCGCGTCGGCCTGCTGGTACCAATATTTTAAACGCTGTTCGGTCAGCGTTTGCGACTGAGGCGGCACGCGATCCAGTTCAGATACCCCGGAAAGCAGCGAGCTGTCATCGGCCATCATCGTAGCAAACTGCGGTAATGACGCATGTTTAGCCGCTTTGTTATAGCGTTCAGTTTCCATTTCATAATTCACGATTTTTGCTGTGGATGTGATTGACAGAATATCCAGCTTGACGGGGATAGGCATGGAGTCCCCATCCAGCAATTCCACGCGTGGAGCGTCATCAAAATGCGCTGTATCCCGCTCATTGTTCAGACGCGGGAGGTGAAAATTAACCTGGCTGACGAGTTGTGTATCAAAGCTGATGACCAGCGGAGCCGAAATATACAGACGTTCTTCGTGGCTGGACAAGCGAATGGTTTTTTCTACGCGAAATACGAGCTGGTGGCGACCATTTTCCAGCTCGATACTGTCGGCGCCACGCAGTAATGAGCTGGAGACTTTTTTTCCGTCCAGCACCAAAAGGTCAATATCATTAGACAGGCGTAATGAGGTAGCAAAAACGGTAACCGGCAAACACAGGGCAATTAAGGCTGTCACAATGCCGGCTTTCATAGGTTTCTCCTGTCCAGAAAATAGCTGCAAACATGTATCTAAATTTTTCGATAATCACGTTTACTAACATATAGACATATTTTTGAGTTTAGCTCTCATACGCCAGTATGGGATGAATGGTTGCGGGGGCAGGTTTGTCGTACACTTTGTTAAACAGCCTGGAGGAAAACGATGAAAGAGACCGATATTGCTGGCATTTTGACATCTACCCGTACGATTGCACTGGTTGGCGCGAGCGATAAACCCGATCGCCCAAGCTATCGCGTGATGAAGTATTTACTCGATCAGGGCTATCACGTTATTCCCGTTTCACCGAAGGTTGCCGGGAAAATGCTGCTGGGGCAGCAGGGCTATGCAACGCTGGCGGATGTGCCAGAGAAAGTGGATATGGTCGATGTCTTCCGTAATTCTGAAGCGGCGTGGGGCGTCGCTCAGGAGGCTATCGCCATTGGCGCGAAGACGCTATGGATGCAGCTTGGCGTAATTAACGAGCAGGCGGCCGTGCTGGCGCGTGATGCGGGGCTGACGGTGGTGATGGATCGTTGCCCGGCGATTGAGATCCCGCGACTGGGACTGGCGAAGTAAAGTTGGATTGTCGCCGGATGAAACGCACAGGCCCGATAAGCGAAGCGCCATCGGGCCTGTGTTAGTATCAATTACGCAGGCGTGGAGCCTGAAGCTGTTTACGGATTGTGCGCGCCAGTTCATCCATTGACGGTTGCTCCGGATGTTCTTCCTGTAGCTCGCTACTCAGTTGCGCTTCGGCCAGATACGTATGCACTGGCAGACCATTATCGTCTTCCATCACCACGTGATACCAGGGAGCGGCGCGAAGTTCGCTGTTAACCGCCAACTCATCGGCTGACGGCTCATCAAGCGAATATTCCGGGTCGATATCCACGACCACTCCGAGGTAACCTAACAGGGAATGGCGGACCTGCTGGCCGATACCGAATTTGCTGGCAATCATAGTCACCTCCCGGGAAATAGATACCCTCTATGTAAGGGTAATATTCCACTTTTCAAGTTACATGATGCGACAGGCAAACCCTTTCAGATACAGCCCTTCCGGGTAGGTAGCGATCACCGGATGATCGGCGGCCTGACGGAACTGCTCTATAAATTGTACATCACGACCAGCATCTATTGCGGCATCAGCGATGATTTTCTGAAATAAATCGGTCGTCATCAGCCCGGAGCAGGAAAATGTCAGCAGTACGCCGCCTGGGTTCAGCAACTGAATAGCCAGCATATTGATGTCCTTATAACCGCGGCAGGCACCCATCAACTGGCTTTTGTTTTCGACAAATTTCGGCGGATCCATCACGATGACATCAAATTTCTCACCGCGATCGCGATAGGCGCGCAGCAGTTTGAACACATCATCTCGCACGAACTCGGCTTTACTCAGATCCAGCTTGTTCAGTTCCACGTTCTGGCGGGCAATATCGAGTGCTTCCTGAGAGGTGTCGACGCTGACCACCTGACGGCATCCGCCCATTAATGCTGAGACCGCAAAGCCGCCGGTATAGGAGAAACAGTTCAGGACACGCTGGTTTTCCACATAACGACGCGTCGCCAGGCGGCTATCGCGTTGATCGAGGTAATAGCCGGTTTTGTGACCGTGCTGAATATCAACCAGCAGCTTCATCCCGTGTTCTTCGATAGGCAGCAGAGCAGGCGGCAGTTCGCCCGTGACGGGCCCTTGGGTCAGCGCCATACCTTCTTTTTTACGCACGGCCACATCGCTACGGTCATAAATAGCGCAGTCCGGGAAAACAATTTGCAGAGCACTAATCAGCGCGGCGCGTTGGTATTCAGCCCCCGCGCTGAGCAACTGCAATACCAGGAAGTTGCCGAAGCGGTCAATAGTGACACCCGGCAGGCCGTCGGATTCTCCGGCGATCAGACGGTAGCTGTCCAGACCGTCCTTTTTCGCCAGCCAGTCACGCCATGTCAGCGCCTTCTGCAGACGACGGGTAAAGAAATCAATGTCGATGGATTCAGACTTATCGAAGCTCCAGACGCGCGCACGGATCTGCGACGCCGGAGAGAACGCACCGCGCGCTAACCATTTCCCCTGGTGGTCAACAATATCAACGGTTTCACCGAGGTTGGCTTTGCCTTCCATACGTGCGACAGCACCGGAAAATACCCATGGATGGCGGCGAAGTAATGATTTTTCGCGCCCCTTGGCTAACACTAAACGAGGATAATGTGGAATTGTAGATTCAGTCATGCGGAGCAACCTCTCACAAACAGTGACGCGGGTTGGATGAAAGTACCAACCTGAAACCATTAAAATAAAATGGCGCGTAGAGTAGCACAGATGATGAGGTCAATCATCAGCGTCTGGCGCTACTGCATGATGGTATGGCGGGACCTCTGCTTATCGAGCGACGGTTTAATCTCACTGAACAGGTGCGACAACTTATTCTGTTATCCCCTGCTAATCTATGGACAGATCAGGAGATTACCGGTCATCTGTCCATCGGTACCTGTTCTTTCATTTATGTTGATAAGGAGAACCGCAATGTCGAAAGTCTGCATCATCGCCTGGGTCTATGGCCGGGTTCAGGGGGTAGGATTTCGCTACACCACCCAGCATGAAGCGCAACGGCTGGGGTTGACCGGCTATGCGAAGAATATGGATGACGGCAGCGTAGAAGTTGTCGCCTGTGGTGAAAGCGAGCGGGTGGAACAACTGATGAAGTGGTTGAAAGCCGGGGGACCGCGCAGCGCCAGGGTTGATCGGGTTCTCAGCGAACCGCACCGCCCTGGCGACGAGCTAAAGGGATTTAGTATCCGCTATTAAATACATTTCACCGGTTTCGGCAGGCCGGCAATTTTAGTTGCCTGCTTAGCTGGGCCTTTCGGAAACAGGCGATAGAGATAACGGCTGTTGCCTTTTTCTTCGCCAAACTTGTTGGCCATCGCTTTTACCAGCATGCGGATTGCGGGGGAGGTATTAAACTCCAGATAAAACTCGCGAACGAAACGCACCACTTCCCAGTGTTCGGGGGAGAGAACGATACCTTCGTTTTCGGCGATTTTCTCCGCCAGCGGCTCGCTCCATTGCGTGGTGTCTTTCAGATAGCCTTCGCTATCGGTCTCAATTTCATGGCCTGCAAAAATGAACATAGTGCTCTGTCGATAAAGTAAAAACCGCCCTTAGTTTAGCAAATAAGGGGCGGCGTGAGAAACCTCGACCTACAGAAGTAGCTGTAGCAGATTGTTGGCATTAAGCTTCTTCAGCGCGTTGCATTTATACGTCGATACCTGTTTTTCGCTAATCTGCGTCATTTGCGCAACATGTTTTACCGATTGACCGTTAACCAGCCTGTCGAGAACATTGAACTCCATGCCAGTCAGGCAGCAATTCAGACTGCGTACCCGACGGGGCTCTTTAGCAAGCAGATACGCCGCATCCACGACGGCAATTCTGTCATCAATGATATGTAAGGTCAGCGTGGCAAAACGCTTTCGTAAATGCGTGGCCAGTGCCCAGCCTTTTTCATTGCACACCAGATAAACCGTTCCCGCCCAGCGCCTGGCCTCCAGTTGAAGCAGAATGTCGACCAGCGCCAGATGCGTCCTCGCGACGGAAAAGCGGCAACGCACAACGAGGGTGTCGCAGGCCAACAGCGAACGGTGCCACTGTAACGCGCCACTCTCAACTTGAGTGTGAGCGTTACGGCGCAGAAGGGCGTAGCGCAACCCTTCGGCATAAAAACGATTATTATCAAGAATGACGTAATTCACGGCGGCCTCTTTATAACGTACTGGGTGTGTAGATGATGCGTAGCGTGCCGGTGTAATCCCCGGCGTTTTTACTGCTGGCTGCAAACGCTGGAGTTTTCAGAACAATAGGGGCAGGTACGCACAGTACGCTCTCACGTCCGCCGGGCAGGACGACCTGACGCAGATGCTGCGGATCGTTGGTGCCTTGCCAGACCAGGGTTTTACCGTTGGCGATGGTTTCGGTTGCGCCCGTGACGGGATTAGTGACGAAAACCTGATAGTCGAGACGATCCCGCGCATCGGTCTGACTTCCGCCGCGTCGCCGGATTGAAAATGCCTCTTCCGCACGGTCCGTTGAGGGGAGTCCGTCGTCCTCAAACCGAAGATAAGTGCGGGTGCTGGTACTGTTTTTGCCGTCGTACAGGCACATATCCAGCGTGTTTTCACCCTGGATTTCACTGCCACCCGGCCGCCCCGGGAAGTTGGTCAGGTTGAGGTTAACGACAGGCGTTGAGTGCGGAAATGCCGGCAGATAAATCTGCTGATTACCCGGATCGACAACCTCAATGCGTATCGTGGCCTGCCAGCTAGCAATGGCGCGATAGCCTGGACATCCGGTATTGACGTCGTTGAAGTTCCCGCCGCAGTTGGCAGTATCCCATTCACGCAGGTTCTGCTTCAGCGTTGCGGTCCAGATACCCGGCAGAGCGAGCTTTTCCAGCTCGCTTTTCACGATATAGAAATCGAAGTAAGGTTCTCTGTTCCAGTTTGCAACAATATTTGTCCCTCCCGTGACAAAACTGGCATAGGTAAAAACTTTATTATTGATAAACATGTAGTGGTCGCCATAAATCTTAAGATCCACCGTTTTGCTGGTAAGGGCATGCGTAAAACGTAAATTGATGGCATAAGGTGTCCCTGGGTTCGCCGTGAACCAGACCGGGGCGGTCATGCAGGCGCCCACTGCGGAGTCGGTACGGGACAGACACGTCAGGGTATTACGTCCCCATTTTTGCGGATCGGCGACATCATAGCCGCTCGGTTCATGAACCCAGATATCAAAGCGCGCGGGGGGGGCCATGCGATCGAAGCTGATATCGACGCTGGTGTTTCTTCCGGCAGGGGCCGCTGCCTGGGTCTGGCCCGCCCACAGACTTAAAAAAAGTAAAATAATTAAGTGCTTGTTCACATCATTTCCCTTTTGTGACGTTGTTTGCATTCATGGCAGTTGGACCCGTTGGTACCGATCGTCCGGCGAGCATCAGCTGAGCCTGTTGCTGGACAGTATCCGGCAGGGCAGAGAAGGTTAATTCCCGGCAAGGGATCGACCCGACGTAACGCACGACGTCGCGCATACTCTTTACGTTCAGCTCGCACTGATAAAACTGCTGCTGACGCACCAGGTAGAGGTTATGCAGCAGAGCGTCGCTTTGAGCGCTAAACCCGCCGTTGCCAAGGTCGCTCCAGCCGTTAACGTTCAGTGGCACGCCGCCGATAAACGGCGAATGTTGCTCGTCAGTTAACTGGCCGAGCCAGGTGTAGCTTGCCGTGGTTTGCACGTCCCGGCGGAGCAGTTTGCCAGGCACCATAAACAACGTTCTGCTGCCTGAACCTTGTGTGATTTCACTGCTGGCACCCCGCGAGACATCCAGCGATTCGTTAATCGTCAACGTAGTCTGCTGATAGCCCGGCACGGCGAAGAGGGCGCGGCTATTGCCTGGAATGTCTGCACTGCCGCCGTTATCCAGCGACACGGCAATGCTCGGATCCTGGGAATCTTCCGGTGTGGCAACGTTAACCGCGATGGCTGAAGCAGGACGTCCGTCGCTCCAGCGGCCCAGCCACAGACCAGAGCGCGACAGCGCAAGCGTGGAGTTGTAATTGCCGCTGCTGCTCAGGGTATGGCGCCGATCCTGACGATCCCAGGCATCGCTGACTGTCAGGCTCCCGTTGCCATATCGTCCGCCCTGGCGCGTGTAGGCAGAGGTATTGAGTGAATCGCTGTTAATACCTGATGCGCTCAGTCCATACTCATTTTCACCACGTGCGTCGGCATACCAGTTGTGCGCCACGTTATAGCTCAGCTGGTTTTTATCATGCTGCTGGTGCTGCCATGTCGCTCCCAGAGAGGTATAGCTTGTCGCATTGCCCTGACGGTTATGCGCCATTGACAGACTCACACTCAGGTAGCCGCCTTTATCCCTGCCTTCGCGCGAGTCATCGTTACGCATGAAAAGGTTAATACTGCTGTTGATGTTCAGACCGCGCGTGCTGAAAGCCGTACTCAAGCCACCCTGCCAGGCCCGCGTGCGTGAGCGGGTTATATAAACCGACTCCCAGGGCAAGCCTGCATCGTGGCGATCGTCACTATCCGGGAGTTCCCGACGAGAAACGTATCGTCCTTCGTTGCGGTTATCCGAATATCCCAGGCTGGCGTACCAGGTGCCGACAGGGACGGAGAACATCACCGACAGGCTTCGGTAACAGCCATTTACGGCGTCATATCCCGCGCTTCGGGTATTGCAGTTTTCCGCTGATAACGCGTTGCGATAGAAGCTCAGTGAAAAACCGTCGTTATAGCTGATTTGCTGAATATTGCCGCGTTGTCCTTCGCTGCCGTAAAGGTAGCTAAACCGGGTCGAGAGTACGCCATCGATCGGACCCGCATTGAAACCACGACTCCAGTCGAATGCATTTTCCAGAAAACGTTGGTTTTTCTTTATCGCTGCGCCACTGGTGAGTGCCAGCGTTGGAGTGATAGGCAGGCGGACACCCGCTTGCGCGACCGCGCTACGTTCATCGTTTTGATTGTTATTGTCGGTTTCGCCCGCCTGCAGGAACCACTCGACGCGGTCAAACGGCGTAATACCGGTGCGGGTAAACGGTATCTGCTCGGTACGTGTCAGCCGGTTATTTTCATTGACGGACAGCGTCACGGTATAGCTCCCGTCTGGGAACGATCGCGTGTCCAGGGTCTGAGCCCCGGCATTGAGATAAAAACTGGCCAGCAGCTGATTGCCCCGGCGGGCGCCAATACGCGCATCATGGGAAAGCAGCACGGTGATGGGGGTACCCTTTGACTGCTGAACCGGATTGATCCATGCCCTTGTCGAGCCTGTGCGCAGGCCGCGAATTTTGCCCAGCGGCAGTTGGCTGAGGTTGATATTCCCACCAGCATTACTGAACAGATCGCGGGTATCCATCTCGCCTAACTGAATATAATACTGACGCCAGATATCCTGGCGAAACCAGGCATTGTTGACGGTTATTTCTTGTTGCTGCTGGTGCCTTGAACGCTGCCCCAGCCAGGTCCAGTCGAGATTAAAGTAGCCGTCCTGCGTCATGGCCAGCGCGCCATTGCCCTGAACGGTGGCTGACTGGTAATCCCTGTCGGCAACAAAATTGATATTCTGTTGATGGATCAACGCATTCTCAGTGCCCTGCGTAGGCTGATACCACTGGTTTTCTGTGGTCTGTTTAGGCAGAAATTTCTTGTCCAAAAACAGACTAATGCGCGCGTTATTCTCATCATAGATAATGGCCGCACGATGGGTATCAATGTAATCACATCCCGTTGCGGAGCCATTGCTGCTGCACGCCAGGTTGCCGTTACGGGCAAGTGGAACGGCGAGAGCTGCGGACACGGTGGCAACGAGGGCAGGAGCGTCATTAAACTGACGTTTGATAGCCGCGACCACGGTTTCGGGTGCGACAAAACTTACCGATTCAAGTGTGATATCCGTTTCAAAAAGGCCAAGCGATTCGCCATAGAGGTTAACCTCTATCCACAGACGCTGCGTTTTCGCCAGATCTTCGAAACCTGCCGGGACGGCCATCTCGGCGCAGGCGAGTTGGATGGATGCGGGTAATAAAGCAACTAAGAGGAGAGTATTTCTGTGAAACGCCATGACCAAGCCTCGACATCATCCTGACGTCAGAGGGTGGGCACCCTCTGACGTTATCCCTTATGTACTGTGGTGTTACGCACCGCCTTCCGTGGTCGTCGCCTGCGTCAGCATCAGGCTGACAACGCCGCTGTACTGACCGGTTTTCAGAATGCCTTTGGTGGTCTGAGAAATGGTCAGTGGCAGTACCGCTGAACCGTTTTCAATGCTGCCTGGGAACAGTTCAGTTCCGGTAAATTCGGCATCGGTGGTAGACAGTGTTTTATCACCCAGAATCACCGTCATCGGTACAGTCTCGTCGCCATCCATATTGGTGAGCTTAGCTGCGCTAACGAGGCGCACTTTGACATTGCTGGTGGCGGAGTTAGACCACACCTTGGTGTTCAGGCGGTAGCTTTCCAGCCCACGACCTGGCAGGTACTGCATGTCGATGCTGGCCGGCAGTGGCGTGTTATCGGCCTGAGTCATATCCAACTGTGAGTCAACGCTGGCGTTGACGGTAATATCTTTTTGAATCGCCAGCGCGCTAAAGGACGAGGCCATCGCGGCAACAATCATCAGAGGTTTAATATAGTTACGCATTGATATCTCCATATTTACAAATGAGCACCTTGGCTCTTTAAACAAACTACGTGGGTTTTTACTGTGCCGTCGTGTTATTGCACGACGGGTAAATCAGCTTCTTCAGCGGTTTTATTCACCCAGTTGAAGTAGCGGAACTTATATTTCTGACCCTGTTTCATAGTGAGCGTTTTTAATTTCCGTTCAGTGTCCGGATAAATCGTCGCGTCTTCTTTTATCCATTTACACGATGAAACAGCATCACAAATACCAATCTCTCTGAGCGGCACACGCAATGTACCGTTGTTTTTTAACGTTCCCCGGCGAGGGTCAATCGACAGTGAAATTACGCTTTCTTCTGGAGCAATGTGGACTAGTGCGCCCCAGATCACATTGACACCTAATGTCGCCATTGCGGCAGGGGTTTCTGCCTTGCCTGGAATAATGCTGTCAGGTTGTTTTACCCCTTCAAAATAGACACGCCAGGTGGTCTCTTTTTTCGGCGGTATAAGCGATACCAGACGAACAACGCGCATCGCGCCTGCAGCCAGAGCAAATTTCTCGGGCGTAACCACCACGCCACCTTCTTTCCACGAAGCGACGTCAATTTCTTTTTCCTGGGCTGTTCCGGGATTAAGAATTTTCTTTTGCCTCACCCGAATGAACTGAATATCATCCGTTTTTGAAGCCACCTTTATTTGCGCCGCACCGGATCTGTCTACATTCAGCTCCATGGGATACACGCTCATATTGGCCATTGTCATTTCTGAGAAAAATGGCAATGACAGCGCGGCGACATAAAAGGCGGTTGTCATGCTCACTCTTTTTTTCTGTTTCACAATCAGTCTGCCTGCTCTGAGTTTAAAGGCGGCGCGTTAACACCAGGACACCGTCTGCTTTCGTATCGCTTCAGGGCAGGGAAACTTTAACCAGAACAGCGGTTTGTGAAAATTTGTATTAGTTAACTCGTTATATACAGTTTTTTATCCTGCTTTTCTGGCTTTAAGGTTGTATAGTTAAGCGAAAATACCGCGGCCAAGGATGGGAGGAAAATTCCTTCTGATGAAAAAATAAGCAGGTCAGGGGGCGGTTTTCATATCGACGTACCAGGGAATAAAAAGCATGCGGTAACAGCCGAGAATAAAAGATGTTTTTTATATGCAATAATTCGTTGTTATTTGATCCTGAAGCACATGCAATAAGTCTTGTTGGACAACCCGAGTCTGTATTAACACTTTCGGCGCCAGCCGTTCGTCTTTTACAGGAATTCATTAAACACCGAGGACGCGACTTAAGCCGGGAGGAATTGATCGCTCGCGTGTGGGAAGAATTTGGCTTTACGCCATCAGGAAATAATCTCAATAAAGCGGTAAGCGAACTGCGTAAAAGCTTCCAGTCTCTGGGAGAGGGGCACGAATTGATCGTCACTGTCCCGCGCTATGGTTTCCGTTTTGATGCTGATGTGATTTTTCAGCCTGGAGAGAAAATTCAAGCCGTTGATCCGCAACTCCCCTCAGCGCAACAAGACGTTCTGCCCCGGCGAGTATCCCTGAAAAAGTGGTTCAGAATAGGGGCATTGATTGCCGTGCCGTTGGGGGCGATCTTTTACGTTAGCCGCCCGCAGGAGATAACTGTTCCGGCGAAATTAAAGCCGGTCCAGGAAAAAATCGCGCGTTGTAGTATCTGGGTTATCGAAGATCATGGACGGCCGTTAGTGCTATCAAAATTAGCTGAGCGACTGGAGGCCAATGACGTGGCTTGCGAGCGCGAGGAGTATGCTATTTATTTTTTCAGCGCCCGTTTTTCGCTTGCAACTGCTGATGAACTGTTTATCGGGGCCTGCCCGGTCAATAAAACACGTCTGTGCAAGACCATTCGCTATAAAAACGGGGCTGGAAAATGAAAATAAGGCTTCTTTTTGGACTGGGCGGAGCCCTGGTCGGCGGCGCGCTGGCGCTGTTTTACTATTGCGGCGCGACGGGAAAAAGCGATGTGCTGGCCTGCAGCACTGAATTTAACTTTACGCGCAATGAAGGGAAAGCAAGTGAAGTGAAGGTAAATGCCCTTGCTCAGTTCTATTTTCATCGGGACGGTACAGGGTTGACCACCTATAAAGGTGCGGCAAGAGCTGGCGGGCAAAATTTTATCGTTGACAGGGATGTAGACTTTACATGGGAGCAGCGGGACGATGACAACGTCATTGTATTGACCTACACCAAAACCTGGCTTCGCCACAATGACAATACGCCGAATGCCCAATGGGGGAGTTTCGCCTATCCGACCTCACGCTACTACCTGACGATCTCTGAACTTTCACCTGCTGTGTGGCTTATTCAGGACCGGCGCTATCCTACCTATATCTGCCGGGGTCAATAAGGTATAAAAAAAGAGAATGCCATTGGCATTCTCTTTTTTCGTATCAGTGATGCTGCTTAATCGCGGCTGGCGAAGCCCAGAATGCTCAGCAGGCTGACGAAGATGTTGTACAGCGAAACGTACAGGCTGACGGTGGCACGGATGTAGTTGGTCTCACCGCCACGGATGATATTACTGGTTTCAAACAGGATTGCGCCTGAAGAAATCAGAATAAACACCGCGCTGATCGCCAGATGTAAAGCCGGCAACTGCAGGAAGATATTCGCAACCATACCAATCAGCACCACCACGATCCCTGCCATCAGCATACCGCCGAGGAAGGACATATCTTTCCGCGTGGTCAGCACGTAGGCTGAGCAGCTGAAGAAGACCAGCGCCGTACCGCCCAGAGCCATGGCGATAACATCACCCATGCCCGCAGACAGGTATGTGTTCAGGATCGGTCCCAGAATGTAGCCCAGGAAGCCGGTGAAAGCGAAAGCTGACAGAATACCAACCGGTTTATCCGCCGTTTTATAGGTCAGGAACATCAGACCATACATACCCACCAGCGTCAGGATAAGCCCCGGAGAGGGCAACATCAGTACGGTACTGGCAGTCGCAGTGAGCGCCGAAAACGCCAGCGTCAGGCTGAGCAGGAAATAGGTATTGCGCAGCACCTTATGCGTGCTGAGTAGCGATGTACGATCGCGTGAAGAACTAATAATACGATCCATGAGTCACTCTCTTATGACAGATGTAATTAATGATGGAGGATAATGAAATCAAGGGGAATGACACAGCGGTTTTACCCATCTTTACGCATTTTAACCCGCCAGGCTTAAGCATATTATTTCAACAAAAGCTCCCGAATCAGATGTTAGCACTATATGTGTAAAAATGCCTGTTAGATATCTGCCAGGTAACTGAAAAATATTGCGTTATTCCTGTTTCTCTCTGACAGTGACAGCGGTGTCTACATAAAACAGAGCAATAAGGTAAAGGGAATGATTCAACATAAATCGAAGATATTGACGTTTACGCTGTTGACTGTCTGTTTGATGTCTATCAACGGCGCGGCGATGGCGGCAAATGTTCCCGCAGGAACAATTCTTGCAGAAAAACAGGAACTGGTCAGAAACAATGGCAGTGAGCCAGCGTCGCTGGATCCGCATAAAGTCGAAAGCAACGTTGAATTTAATTTAATCAGCGATATGTTCGACGGACTGGTGGCGGTTAAGCCGGATGGGTCTATCGAACCCCGGCTTGCCGCGTCCTGGGAGAACAAAGACAACACCGTCTGGACCTTTCATTTACGTCCGGGCATAACCTGGTCAGATGGGTCTGCCATTACCGCACAGGATGTCGTCTGGAGCTGGCAGCGTCTGGTCTCACCGCAAACAGCTTCACCTTATTCCTCGTATCTGGGCAATATGCACGTAGCAAACGCCCTCGATATTGCCCAAGGGAAAAAAGATCCTGCCGATATCGGGGTCAAAGCCCTGGATGATAGCACGCTGGAAATTACCCTGACGCAGCCAACGGCGGCGTTTCTGGCGATGCTGGCGCACCCGTCACTGGTTCCGCTGGATAAAGTGCTGATCGGCCGTTTTGGTGATAAGTGGACCCGGCCAGAACATTTTGTCTGCAGCGGGGCGTACAAGTTATCGCAGTGGGTAGTCAATGAGCGCATCGTTGCCGTGCGTAACCCGCATTATTGGGACGATCGGCACACCGTCATTGATAAGGTCACTTATTTGCCCATCAGTTCAGAGTCCGCAGACGTTAACCGCTATAAGGCCGGCGAAATCGACATTGTGTATAGCGTCCCGGTCAATCAGTTCGCGCAGTTGAAAAAGACGATGGGCGATGAACTCCATGTCTCACCTCAGCTTTCAACCTATTACTATCAGTTCAATACGACTCGAGCACCGTTTAATGACCCGCGCGTGCGCCGGGCGCTGAATATGGCGTTAGATAAAGACATCATCGCACAAAAGGTGATGGGGCAGGGGCAACGCGCGGCGTGGGTTATCAGCCAGCCGGAAATAGGGGGAGTGCAATTGCATGCGCCGGAATATGCGGCGTGGCCGCTCGAAAAACGCATTGCCGAAGCTAAGAAACTGCTGGCTGAAGCCGGTTATGGCCCTGAGCATCCGCTTAGCCTAAATCTGCTCTATAACACTTTCGAAACGCACCAGCGTATTGCCATTGCCGCATCGTCAATGTGGAAGAAAAACCTCGGCGTAGAGGCGAAGCTGCAAAATCAGGAATGGAAAACCATGCTGGATACCATGCACACCGGTAATTTTGACGTCGTGCGTTACGCATGGATCGCCGATTATGATGATGCCTCAAGTTTCCTCAATATTTTCCGTACCGGCGATAGCGAGAATACCACCAGGTACAGCAATCCCGCTTTTGATGACGCGATGCGCAAGGCGGCGAAAGCATCTTCGCTGGAGGAGCGAGGCAAATACTACCAGCAGGCTGAAGACCTTTTAGGAGAGGATGTGCCAGCGATTCCGGTTTACCACTATGTCCGCACGCATCTTGTGAAGCCGTGGGTGGGAGGATTTGCGCCAGATAACCGGGGAAATTACTACACCAAAGATATGTTCATCAAAAAACATTAAGCGCTGTAGCCAGTATTTGTGCTGAATAAACGGTCAATCTGTTGTTATTTCAGTCGATTAACAATATTTTGGCTGTTTTTCAGGCAAACGAACGCATTGGTGCTTTACAGGTCCGTTCGGGATGTTTATAGTGCGCCTCATTGGAAGCGTGGCCGAGCGGTTGAAGGCACCGGTCTTGAAAACCGGCGACCCGAAAGGGTTCTAGAGTTCGAATCTCTACGCTTCCGCCAAACATAAACCCCGAGCTATTTAATAGCTCGGGGTTTTTTCGTTTTGTGCAGTTTATGTCATGCCATCTTTCTCCAGCCTTAGTCGCGCAAGGGCAACTCAGCGCTGCTGCCCGGCGGAAAGCTGACGAACTGAATCATCTTCATATCTGGCAATGCCTACATGAGCGAACGTCTTTTCATTCGTCGTAATATCCATAGCAGCCCCAGCATAAAGGCCAGGTAGCCCATAACGTAATATCCCTGCTGTCTTCGTTCTGCGAGCGTTGGGTCGGCCGCCCATGCCAGAAAGGCGGTAACATCCCTGGCATATTGCTCCTCCGTTTCAGCTTGTAGCGACGCCGGGCGCCATTGAATCTCTCCGCTGGTCAGCGGTTTCGGCATGTTAATCACGCCACCGGGAAAATAGCGATTAGCCTTCAGTTCGGCATCGGCAGGTTGATAACCGGTTAGCAGTGCGTAGACGTAATCTGCTCCCTGGTCCGTGTAGGGCAGAAAAGCATCCAACAGAAATTGCGGGAATCCGCGATCGTATGAGCGGGCACGCACGATATAGCTCAGGTCAACGGGAGAAGCGCCATTGTTAAGGTATCGTGCTTCCTGCTCGTTTAGATACGGCGAGATGAAGCTGTCATTTAGCGTCCCGTCTCGCTCGCCAATCTGGCCGTCATCCTGAAGCTCAGGAAACTGATAGCCGCTGGCGATACTTCTTGCTTCTTCAGCCGTGAGTTCCGGACCGCCGGGCCTGGTCAACGACCGAAAGCTAAGGTGCTTTATGCCGTGACAAGCGCGACACTTCTCTTCATAAACCTGCAGGCCACGTCGAAGCTGCGCTTTATCATACTGGCCATTGATGCCGCTGAAGCTCCATTCCTGCCGTTCAGGCGTGGCTTCCTGCGCATAAGAGGAACCCAGTCCCAACAGAGAAAAGGACAGAATGCTGATTTTCAATAGTTGTTTCATCATCAGTCCTGTTTTTCCAGAAAACGACGGCAAGGTAATACGATTAAAAACCAGGCAAACCAAATGAGAGTCGAAAGCTGCGATGCGGCACGGATCCAGCCCTCTTCGTTACGGAAACCGTCAATAAGATCGGGGCCAACCAGCGCTTTCGACCCTAACCAGCCTAAAAAGCAGGCATTAATGACCCACAGCCAGAATCCGCATTTAACCAGTTTGCTGTAATGGCGAAAACGAGCCCGGGAAGTATCAAGCCAGGGAAGGAAATAGAAAATCAGTACCGAGCTGCACATTGCGGCTAAGCCAACGAATTCATTTGGGAAGCAACGCAAGATGGAGAAGAAGGGGAGAAAATACCATTCCGGCGCAACAATCGCGGGTGTAACTGTTGGGTCCGCAGGAATAAAGTTATCGGCGCTGCTCAGATAGTGCGGCGCGAAGAATAAGAACCAGGCGAAGATCATCAAAAAAAGGATGATTTTGATGGCATCAAGATCGGTAATTTTGTAATCGAACAGCAGGCTCCTGGACTCTTTCTCGCTAAACCTCTTTTTCATCGCCTGCGCAAACGCCGACTGTACGGTGCGAATATGAAAAACCGTTGCTCCAACAATCACAAAGGGAAGAATAAAGTGGAGAACAAAAAAGCGGCCAAGCATCGGCGTTCCCGGAGTATGGCTGCCGACTAAATATGCGTAAAGGGTATCACCCACCAGCGGAATGGCCTGGGCAAAGCGGGTAATTACCGTGGCCGCCCAGTAGCTTTTTTGCCCCCAGATAAGGCTATAACCAAGAAATGCGGTCATCATCAGCAGGATATATAGCGTCACGCTAATCATCCACATTGTCGTCCAGGGCTTGCGGTAAACGCTGTAGTACATGCCACGAAAAATATGCAGATAACAGGCAAAGAAAAAGAGCGACGCGCCAATAGCATGCATGTTGCGTAACAGTTCTCCATGGCGAACCGCACGCATAATATGAATAATGGAGTCAAATGCCAGCTCGGCCGTCGGCACGTAAAACATTGCCAGCACGATACCCGTAAGGATCTGCACACCGAGTATAACCAGCAGGATGGCGCCGATTGCGAATACCCAGAGTCCGGCAATCGAGCGAGGAAACGGGATACGCCAGCGAAGCGAATAGACGCGCTCACTCCTCATTTCAGGCTTCCTTCGTGCCGATACGCACGGCCTGACCATCCGAATGAATAACGTAGTCCGGGATTGCCAGGTTGGTCGTCGCGGGGCCGCGCGTTACGCGCCCGGAGGTATCAAACTCTGAGCCGTGGCACGGACAGATCCAACCCACCCCTCCTGGTCGGGCGTTGGGTACGCACCCGGCATGTGGACAATACCCTTGAACCACCAGCCATTGAGGATGAGCTGCTGAGACCCGCTCGCTGTCCGGTTGTGGGTCGATAAGCGTATGCCAGTCGGCACTTCTGGCAGTAATAATCTCATTCTGGGTGCGATGGTGAATAAGAATCAGCTTTCCCTGCCATACGCGTCTGACGGTTTGTCCAGCAGCAACCCCCGCAAGAGAGACATCAATCGGTTCATGTTCCGCAAGAGTCTTCTCATCCGGGCCCAGGGCCGAAACCAGCGGCCAGACGGCAGCAGCGACGCCTGCCGCGCCGACGAATTTTGTCAGTTTACACAGGCATTCCCGGCGCTGTTCCTGGATTTCGCCATCTGCAAGTTTATTCTCTGTCACCTCGTATTTCTCCCTGAGTATCGCGGATTAACGTTTGTCGATACGCGCGTAAATTTCCTGAAAGCGTTTATCAGCAATACCCGGTGCTTTGAATGCCCGATAGCTTGCTGGTAACTTGGCATCTCCAACCTTTATCAGCATCACCATGCCCTGAGCGTAATGTGGTGTACATTTGATGCCGTAAAATCCGGCATTGTCATAAGTTACTTCGATCTCTTCATCTATTTTTCCCAAAAAACCGGGATAGTTAGCCGGAGACAATTCAGCGATTGAAGCCGCGTTGTGGCTCTTATGTTTACGGATAAACTTCACCGTATCCCCGGGCTGGATCTCCAGATAATCCGGCTCATAGACCATTGGTCCCGCAGACCCACGATTTTTCATCAAAACGTCGTGAGTTTGTGCGAAGGTTGAAGAGGCGAGGGCGAGTAAACATAAAACTTTCAGACTCTGTTTGAGATATTTCATCGATTCTTCCTTAAAATTCATCAGGTCTTTGATAACGGATAAAACAGTTTTCAGCGCCTGTTTCATGTTCAACAATGGCGTCGATACCAAACCAGGCATGGAGGTTTTCGCGGGTAAACACGGCGCAAGGAGTCCCCTGCATCGCCATATGCCCGGATGTCATGACGATGATGCGATCGCAGAACATCGCGGCATGATTGAGGTCGTGCAGAGCGGCAATGACCGTGAGCTTTTCACGTTTAACCAGACTAAGCAGGCCAATCTGATGTTGAATGTCGAGATGGTTGGTGGGTTCATCCATCAGTAACAACTGCGGCTGCTGCGCCAGCGCCCGGGCGATATGCAGGCGCTGTTTTTCTCCCCCGGAAAAGGTATGCCAGCATCGGTGCTGTAATTCACGGAGATCGACCTTCTCCAGCATAGTTTGCACGATATCGTCATCTTTGGCGGACCAGGGCGAGAGCAGGCTAAGCCAGGGCGTGCGCCCCAGAGAAACGGCTTGTAAAGCGGTAAGACGCTCGCTGGTTTCTGCCTGTTGTTCGACCAATGCCACCCGCTGCGCAAGGTGACGCCGCGAATAATGCTGGAGCGCCTTTTGCTGCAGGGTGATACGCCCGGAAGTTGGCTTCAGCAAACCGGCCAGCAGTGAAATCAGTGACGTTTTTCCCGAGCCGTTGGGACCGATGATGCCGACAAACTCGCCGGGCGTTACGCTGAGTGAAATATCTTCAACAATCGTCTTACCTTTTACCTTCCAGTACAAATTACAGGCTTCAATAACGGCTTGCGCAGAGGTAACGAGTGGCTGTACGAGATTCACCGTCATTTGTTCTGGTTTCCTCTAATCAGAATGATTGAAAACGCAGGAGCGCCAACCAGAGCCGTGATCACGCCTATTGGGAGTACCTGACCGGGTAGTAACGTGCGGGAAATAACATCAGCGATAATGAGGAAAATAGCTCCGGTAAGCGCACTAACCGGCAGCAGTCGATGATGCTGGTTGCCGACCAGCAGACGAGCAGCATGAGGGATCACCAGACCGACAAAACCGATCGCACCCACAATGGAGACCATAATCGCCGTCATGCCGGTGACGGCGGCAATCAGCACTGCACGGGTACGTTTTACCGGAATGCCCAGCGATGCCGCAGACTCCGCGCCAAAGGAGAAAGCATCAAGATGGCGGGCATAACAGAAGCACAGCGCGATACCGACCAGAGCGGTAGGAATGGCTAAGACTACATCGGGCCAGCGTACACCGCTCAAATTGCCCAACAGCCAGAACATAATACCGCGTGCTTGCTCGGCGTTTGCTGAGCGGGTGATGATAAGCGATGTAATCGCATTGAAAAGCTGGGAGCTGGCGATCCCGGCAAGGATGATTTGGGTTGTCACACCCCCACCTTGTCTACCGCCAGCGGCCATCGCCAATAGCGCAACGAACAGAAATGCCGTCAGCGCACCAATGAAAGCGCCCAATGACATACTGATGATGCCAGCCCCAAGTCCAGTGAGAGCAATCAGCACCGCTCCGGTGGACGCTCCGGCAGAAATCCCCAGTAGATAGGGTTCGGCGAGCGCATTGCGTAGCAGCGACTGTAACACTACGCCGGAAACAGCCAGGCACGCGCCGCAACTGGCCGAGACCAGCGCTCGGGTCAGGCGGTAGTTCCAGACGATCCCTGCATCCAGCGCATCGACAGGATAGTGTGTATCAAAAAGATGATTTGCCAGCGTGCTGAGAACATGCTGCCAGGGGATAAGCGTTTCGCCGATGGAAATCCCCGCCAGCAGTACGCCACACATTAGCGCACTGACCCAAACGGCATGTCCACTGACTCTCACCGCAAGCTGACCAACAGCGCGACGCATCCTGCGTGAATCACTCATGATTATCTGCGTTCCTGAGTAACGGAGATGCGCTATACCGTGTGAGGATATAGCGCAAAACGTAGATTAATGAGCAGCCTGCGGATGTGCTAAGCCATATTCAACAAGGGCATCAGCCAGTTTTTCCACACCATCAATAGTTCTGATCCCGGCATTCATGGTCTGTACGTCAATGACCGGTAGATGGTTTTCCTTGACGGCAGGAACCAGTTTGGCGACAGGATCGGACTTGAGGTATTCCATCTTGACCTTCCAGTCATCCGCCGGGAAGCGGCGACGGCTCATTTCACCGAGCACAATGAGTGAAGGATTCGCTTTTGCGATGGTTTCCCAACCCACCGTTGGCCACTCTTCAGCAGAATCAATCACATTCTTCACTCCCAGCGTTTGGGCGATCCATGCCGCCGGACCAAACTTCCCGGCAACGTAAGGGTCAAGCTGGAGGTCGGCGCTTGAGAACCAGAACACGGCGGAAACATTCTCATTCATTCCGGTAATTTTGTTTTTCGCTGCGGCTTCACGTGCTTTAAGGCTGGCAATCAACGCCTCGCCTTTATCCTGAACATCGAAGATTTTCGCCAGATCGGCGACTTCCTGATACACCATGGCAATATCAAACATGCCCTTACGGACACCATCACCACCATCTTCGTTATCTTTCGCACAGTCAGCTGGCGCGGTGTAAACGGGAATTTTAAGTTCACTAAACTGTTCGTAAGAGGCAACCGTGCCAGCAGGGCCGATTTGCCACTCAAACTGACTGGCGATCAGATCCGGTTTTTTCGCCACGATCCCTTCAAAGCTTGGAATATTTTGCGCGATAACGGGGACTTTTTCATTTGCTGTTTTATAAGCCTCCAGTACTGGGCCAAACCACAGCGAAGTACCCACGACGCGATCGGCCAGCCCCAGTGAATAGAGAATCTCGGTACTGTTCTGACCCACCGTCGCCACGCGAGTTGGTGCCTGATTGAAGGTAATATCGCGGCCACAGTTTTTAATCGTCAGAGGATATTCGGTTTTTGCTGCCTCGGAAAAACCGGAAGTAAGCAGGAGAGCAGTCGTGCCAAAAATAGCCAGAAGCGTTTTTTTAGAGAAGTAAAAGGTAGAATTAGCGTGCATTATCATCGTCCCGTTGATGCCAGAATCTAAAGGTCTGGTCATGGCTTATTTCATTCCATATATCGGGAGGAGACATGAAGATAGATGACATTGAATCGTGAAATTTAAGAATGAAGATATGCAAAAAATGCAAATAAGCTTTACTCAGCCAAAATCTTATTCATAAATACACTACCGCTTGCGTCAAATAATTCATCCCATGGACCATCCCGTCCACTCAATGGCATACACCTTTGACAGCAGGTCTCCTGACTCACGGTAATCAGAATATCGGCCTTCCCATAAAGATGAACTTTACAGTGACCTGTGGTTTATGAGCCACACAGGGATATTCTGCATCCGCCTACAGTTGCGGGGGCAGTTATGGAATTGAATTGAATAATTCTCACCATATTCCTATTCATATACAAAAATGTAATGAAATGCTGTCGAAAGCGACTCTAACGGCAATTGTTAACAAGGTCAACCATAGAGGGTAAGAGATAAAAGGTAGTGGTGTAGAAAGAAATGCCCATTTAATACAGTGAGTTATGATTTTGTTGGTTACTGCGGTGTTGTAAATGAAAATAACAACAGGAAGCTAAATGAGAATTGGTTGATATTGATCAAATTACACGCATACTGAAATTTCTGTGTATGAAACATATTGATCACCATCAAAAGTTCCGCATATCAGCGCTTGACTCTTTTTTTTGTGTACTCTCCATATGTACCAATTGCCACTCATCCTGCATATCCATAATCACGTTAAAATTGTTACGCAACCAGAAATAATACCCTCCGGGTAAAAAATGATGTGTATGGAGATACAAAGTCTTATATTGATGTCGCTGACAGAATACCTCAGCTAAAGCAAACAATTGACTTCCGATCCCCTGTCTGCGGTAGCGCTCATCCACGTAGCAACGACAAATTTCCGCCGTTTCAGACAAGTTATAGCGACCACGTAGTTCAGTAATACGATCATCATATTGACATACCGCCAGTGTGGCGATTAATTCCTGGTTTTCACTCCACGCGCAAAGCAATGAATTCCTTTCCTGCAAGATATACTGTTGTTCGAGATCAAAGAGATCTTCTTCGGCAGAAGGCATGGCTCTGCCGGCATTGAAGTATAAATTAAGATGCTCAACAAGAAACGACTGAACAGCAGGAATATCGGCGGGAGTCATCTCACTAAACCTAAATGGGATCATGGCAGCATAACTCAAATTTAGAACGGAAAATGATAATAACAATAAGACCACTTTAAAAACAATATTGAGCAGTAAGAGACAGACTCGCAATTGCATACGGAGCTATTCTCATTACGGGTTATAAATGGGTGTTTGGGCGGCCACCACAGAGTGCAATCAGGCAGAAACACTTAACAAAACTCTTCGCGCAGAAGGTCAGGCTGTCGCGAGAACTAAGGTTTTCAGCGTCTTCTTGGGACAGAAAAAAGAATTGCATCCTATTGGGCTGCCAGGTATTTGCAACTGAGGCTGCATTTTTTTCTTCATTACCTGGATTGCCCTAATAGAAAAGCATCTGACATTTTGTTTTTGAAAACGACGTCTCAAAACATATCTGTATTCATTCTCTAAGCAGAATATTATAGAAACTAAATTATGAGTGGTAAGAGTAAATGTCACAACAAGGTGATTTACAATATGGATTATTTCATACTGTAATAGTTGATTAAGGTTAGGGTTTAGAGTATCTTTAATCTAATCGTAGATTTTCAAATAAAAGCAGACAATAACAGTATGAAAACCAGACTCTATAATTTTTCAGAAGACACAAATGAAATTTTTGTTTTTAGATGGACTCGGAAGCACTATGAATTTTGCATGGATAACGATATCTTTTTGAATCATAGAGGTAAGAAAGTTTATAAAGAAAGAAATTTGTTACTGTTCGCGAAAGGTGACAAAATTAGAATTGAAGCTGATGTTATTGCTGAACAATATTCCACAATGCCAGTAAAAAGTTTTTCTAGCGTTGGTGCGTTTTCATTTCCAACCTGTTATTTTCCGGGTAATGTAAATATCGGAAGATTTTGTAGTATTGCATCAAACGTAAAAATCATGGGAGGAAACCATCCTATGAATCGTTTTACAACTCATATGCTTACTTATAATGGCGAGTTTGATAAATACGCTGCCAACGAGTTCGGACAAAACTGGGTATTGAAACCATTTATTACAAAGCCTAAAAATACAACGATTGGCAATGATGTCTGGATTGGCAATGATGTCGTTTTAAAAGGTGGTATTTCAATTGGTGATGGTGCTGTTGTTGCAGCAAATTCCGTTGTTACTAAAGATGTGCCTCCATATGCTATTGTCGCAGGGGTTCCTGCGAAAATTATCAAATACAGATTTGAGTCAGATATTATTGAACAGTTGTTAAAAATAAAATGGTGGAACTATAATTACACCGATTTACCCGATAATAGCAAGTGTGATGATATTATAAATTTTGTCACTGAAATGAGCACGTTGATATCGAATGGCACTATAAAAGAAAAAGCATATAAAAAATTTAATCTTACCGAAATATTTACAACTCTTTAGTTTAATATGTCATTGTTGGGACTGTTATCCGGCGAAAGCAAAATGAGATAAGGACAACACGATGACAAAAGTTAGCATCTTGCTAGCGATGAGCGTTTTGCCATTGTCAGCATACGCAGCAACGACCGGACTAACCAGACTGGCACCGAGCGTCTGTGTAGAAACGATCGCTATTTCGGGCCAGATGGTAAGCGTAGCGGGAAAGTGAATACTCGTTACACCGCTCTATTGTTCAGACAGAACGATAAATCCTGATAGTCCTGCGCGTTTTCCCTGCCTGCGCGGCGGGGACGCCGTTTTCTGCTTTTCCATCTGCCCGCAACACTAACTCTCAGAAATGAGAGGCCGATCCTCTGAGCAGGACTTTTGTCCTCAATCCTCTGCAATCCTCTGGTTACAATCCCTGCATATCTTCAATACCCATAATTCAGGAATTGTTATGACTGCACATATTAATGCCAAAGCGGGTGATTTTGCGCCAACCGTTATTATGCCGGGCGATCCGCTTCGCGCTAAGTTTATTGCCGAAAATTATCTAATGGATTACCGCGAAGTCACCAATGTACGCAATATGCTGGGCTATACCGGTCTTTATTTTGGGCAACCTGTTTCGGTGATGGGACATGGCATGGGTATTCCGTCAATGACGCTTTATGCTCATGAACTGGTACATGACTTCGGTGTACAGAGAATTATTCGTGTCGGCAGTCTGGGGGCAACACAACATCATGTCAAAATGCGAGATATTATTCTTGCCATCGCCGCCGGAACGGATTCCGTCACTAATTTAAAACGTAGCGCGGGCTACGCGATGGCGACATCTGCCCATTTCTCATTATTGCAGCAGGCGTGGGCATTGGCGCAGAAGGCCGGTATTGACGTTAAAGTCGGCAATGTCTTCAGTGGCGATCTTTATTACGATCCTGACGAAAATTTAATACCTGCACTGGAAAAGTTTGGTGTGCTGGGTGTGGATATGGAAGTGGCAGGGTTATACGCTTTAGCGCATCAGTTTAATATTGAAGCGTTGGCTATATTAACCGTATCCGATCATTGCCTGACAGGAGAAGAAACAACGGCGGAAGAACGGCAGTTAACCTTTAAAAATATGATAGAGCTGGCGCTAAATACAGCTGTTACGGCTTAGCATCAGCATTTAAATGAACCAATCAGAGATGGCATTATATGAAGAATAAAATAGCACTTACGCTGATTAGTTTTCTGGCAAATTTTATTATGGCAGGATTTGCCAGTCAGTTTGGCATGCTGATTGAACCGATTGCAGTACGCTACAGTGCCGATGTGAATACCGTCGCCTCGATATTTTCGTTGCTTAACGGTGGGGCTTTAGCCGGGACCATCGCCGCCTTTTTCCTGATTGAGAAAATCGGCGTTAAGCGTATGACGCTCATTATCTATTCGATAGTGTTCCTCTGCGCTCTCGCAATGCACTTAAGCCCTGGCTTATGGCCGGTGATGGTCGCCATGACCCTGGTGGGTTTCTGCGGCGGGATTGGTCTGTGCGTGGCGGGAACGATCGTGGTTTCGGTTTGGCAGGATCGCATTCAAAGTACGATGCTGGTGGTGCAGGACGCCACCTTTAACGTCGCGGGCGTAGTTTTCCCGCTGATTACCACCTTCGCCCTGACGCACAATATGTCGTGGAGTTACAGCTATCTGAGCGTAGGCATAGTGGCCTTACTCACGCTGGGCGTTGTGGCTCTCACCCGCTTTACCGCCTGTGAAACGGCTCGTGCAGCGGATAGCGCAGACCCGGTGAAATCCGAGTGGAATCCAGGGATTATCAGCGGAGGCATCGGCCTGTTCTTAGGTATGTTGGCGCTGTATACCTTCCTGACCAGGGCACCATTATTTGTGAAGAACAAATTTGGTATTCCCTTCGAAGAAGCAGGTAATATTATTACGCAATACTGGGGTGCTGCGCTGGTCGGCGCGTTAGTCTCAACCGTTATTGTTTCCCGCGTAAAGATACATTATTTCTTGCTTAGCATTATTTTGTTAGCTTGCGTTATTACCACCATCATTGTCACGAAGGAAAATATCTCCGGGCTTGATTATCTGGCCTATAGTTACGGGTTTGTCTGTGCAGCGCTGTATAACTCCTTTATTGCCTACGGGGTTTCTTTCGTGAAGCGCGCGAGTAGCCAGAACGTTTCTTATATTTTAATTAGCGGTAGTGCTGGCGCCATGTTTAGTCCGGCGATCAGTGCGCTAATGGAAAAAACTATGGGGTTGCAGAAAATTATGTACGCAATACCGGTGTTGTATTTAATTATCTTTATTATGTTGATGGGTACATTAAAACTCAAACGTAATTAAACACAGTAATAACGCTTACCTCTTTAATTAGATAGCCCGCCGTCACGCCATTTATCTGGTGGGGCGACACTCAACCTTGCTCAAAGGAATTGAAAATGCTGAAGAAAAATAAATCAATGATGAAAAAAACAGTTCTGGGTGCGGTAATTGCGATGTGCTGTACGCAAGCGCTTGCGGCTGATTATGCTGATGGCAACATCCGCAAAAATGATTTTAACTGGATGCAGATGAACTTAATGCAAAGTGTGGATGCGAAAGTGCCTTATGGTATTCGTAATGACACCTATCTTGAGCTGGAATTTGGCGCACGATCCGGGATTATCGATCTGTATGGCTATGTGGATTTCTTTGATATTTTGGATCGCGAGCAGGACGATCGTCACGGGGGAGATAACTTCTTTGCCAAGATATCTCCACGTTTTTCCCTCGACGCCATTTTTAATAAAGATTTATCCGTAGGGCCATTTAACGAATTCTATATCGCAACGGTAAATAACATTGGTGACCGGGAATTATTTGAGCATTACGTTGGTCTCGGCACGGATGTTAAAGTGCCGTGGTTTGGTCTGGTGGGAATGAACATTTATGCGCACTATGTACGTGAAAATTACGGTGCGGATAACGAAGGCAAGTGGGATGGTTACATGTTCTCGACCAACTGGTCGACGCCGTTCTATACGTTCGCCAACGGCAGTTATTTGAACTATCAGGGTTACTTTGACTACCAGTTCGCCGCGAACAAGATTGCTAACCAGCCGTTATATAGCAATAACGCGATTGAATGGTATAACGGCATCTACTGGCATTCAGAGCATTATGCAGTAGGTTATGGCTTAAAATATTTCCGCAACATGGCATTGATGGAAAAACACGGTGGAGCAGGGCGTACCACCGGGCTGGGTCACTATTTCAACCTCACCTATAAGTTCTGATTGCGCTGAAATGACACACCAATGCTCTGTTTGTCAGGGTTGGTGTGTCAGTCAATGATGTCATTGCCGAGAAATTTACGCAGCCCATCCAGATCCTTAATCTCCAGTCCTTGCTTCGTGCGCGTTACCAGCCCGGCATCCGTCAGCGCTTTCACCGCCCGCCGATAGACCCGGTCGGTGGTGCCAAATCGCTCAGCTTCCTGGTATTTTTTATGAAAACCATCCATTGGCTGCTTGTCCTGATGCTGGCGATACAGGTCATACGCCACGTTATGTACGATAGGGTAGAGCATCCGGTGCAGGAAGATTTCCAGCATATCCTGATAATCAACGGCCATTGCGCTGGCGAAAAATATCGCCAGTCTGGGGTGCTGGTTCAGCGCTTCCTCCAGACGGTCACAGTTGCATACCTCCACGGTCAGCGGTTCTTCGGCTACGATATCAAGCTGGCAACGATACCCGGTAAAAAACTCCATTTCGCCAAACAGTTGCTCATCACATTCCATTGCACCCAGTTGAAAACGGCGACCATTCTCCGCGCTATAACGCAGAGAAATTCTTCCTGACTGCACCATGATCAGTCGATCGACTACCTGTCCCTGGCGGTAAAGATAGTCATCTTCCTGGATAATCTGTGTTTCAGAGAGCAACTCCTGGAATATCTTCTCAATTAAGGCATCATCTTGCTGCCAGATATTGTGAAAACGTCCTTTTGTGAGGGGTTTAAGCTGCATGGCTCAACGTCTTATTGTTTGAGATAATTCTTATCGCTGACTGTATGCCATCTGCTGCGCAATGTCATTAAGAGCGGGTTGCGGATAATAAAAGGGCCAGCACCATGCTGGCCTTGACACATTAAGGATGGCTGATAAAGCGAGACAATCGCTGGCGCAGCAGGCGGTTTTCCTGCCGCAGTTGAGCGTTCTCTTCCAGCAACGTCAGCGCAACGGCAATTCCCGGCCAGTCAAGTTCCAGCTCCTGACGCAGGCGTATCGCGCGACGCATGACGTTCAGCGCATGATCGTCAAAAGTCTCGTCTTCATGAGGTTCTATCACCCCTAAGCCGACAATCTCATGTAGCTCTTCTTCTGACACACCGGTGTACAGACAAAACTCGGTAATGGTAAAGGTGACGGTGACGTTAGCCATTATGCTTTCCCCCACTCTTTGCGCGGATCAAAGGTCTTTTGTGCATCCGCCAACTGCTGCCACAGGGCGGCGCTGGCGTCGTCAGGTTTCGGCGGCATGACGATTTTGATCACCGCATACAAATCGCCGGTATGTTTTTTACTTACCAGACCTTTGCCTTTAATGCGTAACCGCTGCCCGGCCTGGCTGCCCGCAGGAATGGTCAGCAGGATGCTCTCTTTTAACGTCGGAACGGTTACTTTCGCGCCCAGCGCGGCTTCCCACGGCGCCAGGGGAACGACCACTTCCAGATCCTGATTAACGATATCGAACAGCGGATGTGGCGCGATATGAATCACCAGCCACAAATCACCGTTTGGCCCACCGTTTTCACCGGGGGTGCCCTGGCCTTTCAGACGAATACGCTGACCGTTACCGACGCCAGCCGGAATTTTCACATTCAACGTTTTAGGAATTTCACGTTCGACCATGCCGAACGCATTGTAAACTGGCAGGGTGTAACTGATCGTGCGGCTATGCTCAGTAAGCGTTTCTTCGAGGAATACGGCGACTTCAATTTCAATATCGTGCCCGCGGCTGGCATGACGCTGGCGAGACTGTTGCGCATGCTGACCAAAAATGGAGGAGAAGATATCGTCGAAATCTTCGGCGTTATAGCGTTGATTCTCTCCTTGTTGGAATTGACGGTTGAACTGTGGGTCGTTGCGGTGCTGCCACAACTGGTCGTACTCGGCGCGTCGCTGTTCATCACTCAGGACTTCCCAGGCTTCAGCAACCTCTTTAAACCGGGCCTCCGCGTCAGTCTCTTTGCTGACATCAGGATGATATTTACGGGCGAGTCGACGATAGGCGGTCTTGATTGTCTTGAGATCGTCTGTCGGTTTCACGCCCATAATGGCGTAATAATCCTTTAATTCCATAGCGTTCTCTCGTGTAAATCAACACTTGCAGAAGGTGAACCCTGACAACAGGTATCACCGCTAAGTTTAGGGTAATCCTGATAACGGAGAATGCCAACCGGGAAGGGAGGATATTGCTATAAACGATGCGGGCGTTGCACCACCAACAGCGCTTTTTAACGTTATGACGTCTGTTGTGTGGTGCGAATAGTGAGATTAGCTAAACATCAGGATTTAGTGATCAGGAAGCGGACCGTATCAGCATAGTTTTGTACGAACGCGTTAAGGTCATCAGATTTCAGTCCTTTCGGATTGATCATATATTTACCGTTGATAAAAAAGGCGGGCACACCGGTTAAATCTACAGCTTTAGCCATTTCTTGCTGTTTGGCGGTTAGTGATTTCACGGTAAAACTATTCCATGCAGCATCATAATCACTGGCACTGACGCCCGCGCTGATAAATACGTTACGAATATCGTCCGCCGATTTAATGGTTTGTTTTTTCTGCACGGCATCAAAAAGCAACGGTTTAACTTTATCTTGCACGTTCAACAGTATGGCGACGGACCAGGCTTGCGTCATGTCTTGCCCCAGAGGGCCTAAAAAGTCGACGTGGTATTCGGTGAGTTTGACGTCAGCAGGCAAAACTTTTTTCACGTTATCAGTGATTTCAAAAACTTCATCGTACTGATAGCAGGAAGGACAATAGAATGAGAAAAACTTCAGCGCTGCCGGGGCTGAAGCGACGGGTTTTTCCAGTGAGATAAACTCTTTGCCGTCGGTAAATGGTGCTGCCTGAGCGCTAACGGTAAAAAGTAACCCAATCAGGGGTAATAAATATTTTTTCATTTCCATATACTCTAAATAACATTCAATAAACAAATTTTCTGCGAATGAATACGCTCTTCATTGCGTCGGGCTATAATACGATAATCACCTAAAAATGCGCTGCCCCTTACTTTCATTTACGCATCAATACGTAGCGGGACAGTATTTATGTACTGTTCTGCGAATATCCTTTGGTACTCTTCGTAAATAGTGAATGATCACTTCCGTGATATTTTCGTAATTACTTTGGCAATGTTATATTGTAATAAATAAAAACGGAAATATGATTAATTATCATTTGATTTATAAAACGTGAGCCGCAACGCGTTGCGCTATGTTCTGTCAACGCAGCCGTAAGATTTTCTTTTTCTTGTAGCGTTTGAATGAATAGGGTAAGTGTCTGAGATGAGCAACCAAAATGGATATCGCTATGATTGACCACCTGGATCATCTGGTATTGACCTCCAATAATGAAGAGGCATGCGTTCGTTTTTATGTCGAACTTTTAGGGATGAGGCTGGAAACCTTCGCGCAAGGGCGGAAAGCCTTCGTCTTTGGCAATCAGAAAATTAACCTCCACATTCGGGGAAAAGAGTTTGAACCCAAAGCTTACGCGCCAACGCCGGGGGCGCTGGATTTGTGTTTTATCACCACGCGTGCGCTGGAAGAGGTGATAGCCACGTTTCAAACGCACGGGGTCGATATTGTTGAGGGACCGGTTGCACGAACCGGTGCGATGGGACCGATTCGCTCGGTTTATGTCAGAGATCCCGATCTCAATCTGATTGAAATCGCGGTATATCCTGCTGATGACAGGACATAACTTTACAGCGCAAAGGTTGCCAAAACCTGGTGAGTGGTTAAGATAACTCGCATCAATCAGTGAGGGTATAATGGCGAAACGTCAACGGATGGGATGGTGGTTCCTCTGTCTGGCATGTGTTGTGGTGATGGTTTGCACCGCACAACGCATGGCGGGCCTGCACGCGTTGCAGATGGACACCGTTGCCACAAGCGTGGTCGTAAGCGCACAAGCGCAGACCGATGAGGCCTCGTCCGTTACCCCTTGTGAACTGAGCGCGAAGTCATTACTGGCGGCGCCCCCGGTACTGTTCGAAGGCGCTATTCTGGTGCTGTGTCTGCTACTGTCGCTGCTGGCGCCAGTGCGGGCGTTTCGTCTGCCTTTTTTCCCACCGCGAGCCATCTCGCCGCCCACACTAAGGGTACATCTGCGATTTTGCGTCTTCCGTGAATGACAGAACAGCCGTTGCTGACTGTTAGATAATTATTCACGGAGAAAATATATGATGACTGTTTTCAGGCAGGCGCTGCTCTGTCTGTTATTGCTATGGCTGCCCGTATCCTGGGCGGCTGAACCCGGCTGGCTGCGTTCACCCGATAACGATCACGCCAGCGTACGGTTACGCGCTGATACGTCCTCAGGCGGCGAAACTCGTCTGTTGCTGGATGTTAAACTGGAGGACGGCTGGAAAACCTACTGGCGTTCGCCGGGCGAGGGAGGCGTCGCGCCATCTATCGCCTGGCAAGGGGAAATACCTGCGGTCGACTGGTTCTGGCCAACCCCTGCACGCTTTGAGGTCGCTAATATCACGACCCAGGGCTATCACGATAATGTGACGTTCCCGATGGTTGTGCGCGGCAGATCGCCCGCCACGCTTAGCGGTGTTTTGACGCTATCCACCTGTAGCAACGTTTGCCTGTTGACGGATTTTCCTTTTTCCGTGACCTCCACGACCCAGGACCCGACTTTTGCGCATGACTATGCGCAGGCAATGGGGCAGATCCCGCTTGCCAGCGGCCTGACCGATACTTTGCGCGCTGGCGTACGGGCCGGCGAGTTGGTCGTCGAGGCTCACCGCGCGGGAGGCTGGACTGCGCCTGGGCTGTATCTGGACGCCGTTGATGATGCTGATTTTGGCATGCCGCAAATTCACGTCGCAGGTGAGACGTTACGCGCCACGGTGCCCGTTCATGATGGTTGGGGGGAAGGCGCGCCGGATTTACGCGGTAAGTCGGTCACGCTGGTGCTGTCAGATAACGGTGTTGCCCAGGAAAGTCGTCTTGCGATTGGCGAAGCCCCGGTTATTGAGAACGCCTCACTCCCATTGTGGCAGGTGGTGCTAATGGCGCTGCTGGGCGGTTTGATCCTCAACCTGATGCCCTGTGTGTTACCGGTTCTCGGCATGAAACTGGGCTCTATTTTGCTGGTTGAGGAAAAAAGCCGTCGCCAGATCCGCCGTCAGTTCCTCGCATCGGTAGCCGGGATCCTGGTCTCCTTTATGGCCCTGGCGCTATTGATGACGGTGCTACGTTTAACCAATCAGGCGCTGGGCTGGGGGATCCAGTTTCAGAACCCGTGGTTCATTGGAGTCATGGTCGTGGTGATGCTGACGTTCAGCGCCAGCCTGTTCGGGTGGTTTGAATTCCGCCTGCCTTCGGCGATGACCACCACGCTAGCGACTCACGGTGGCAACGGCTTGTCGGGACATTTCTGGCAAGGCGCATTTGCGACCCTGCTCGCCACGCCGTGCAGCGCCCCGTTTCTGGGAACAGCGGTAGCGGTGGCATTGACCGCTTCGTTACCAACGTTGTGGGGACTGTTTATCGCACTTGGCCTGGGGATGAGCTTGCCGTGGCTGCTGGTGGCTCTGCGTCCCGGTCTGGCGCTGCGTTTGCCGCGTCCGGGACGCTGGATGAATATTTTGCGGCGTCTTCTCGGTGTCATGATGCTGGGGTCGGCTATCTGGCTTGCGACGTTGCTGCTCCCACATTTAGGGCTGGCCGGACACGCTAGCGCTAAAGAAAGCGTGAACTGGCAACCGCTTAGCGAGCAGGCGATTGAGGATGCGCTGGCGCAAAATAAGCGAGTGTTCATTGACGTCACTGCCGACTGGTGCATCACTTGTAAGGTCAACAAATACAACGTATTGCATAAAGATGACGTACAGGCCGCTTTGCAACAGCCGGATGTAGTGGCGCTGCGCGGCGACTGGACGCTCCCTTCTGAAGCCATCACCGAATTTCTGAAAAAACGCGGCCAGGTTGCTGTGCCGTATAACCAAATTTATGGCCCCGGTCTGCCGGAAGGCCAGGCGTTACCAACGTTGTTGACCCGCGATGCGGTATTGCAAACGTTGACCGACGCCAAAGGAGTAACCCCATGAAAATAATGATTGTTCTGCTGTTAACCCTGTTTTCTGCCGTCAGCGTAGCGAAAGAGCCTGCACCGTTTACACCGGAACAGGAAAAGCAAATTGAAGCGTTAATCCAGGATGCCCTGTTTAACGATCCCAACAGCCCGCGGATTGGCGCTAAGCAGGCGAAACTGACCCTGATAAACTTCACCGATTACAACTGCCCGTACTGCAAGCAACTGGATCCCATGCTGGAAAAAATTGTGCAGAAATATCCTGACGTGGCGGTAGTGATTAAACCGCTGCCGTTTAAAGGGGAAAGTTCGGAACTGGCGGCGCGGACCGTGCTGACTACCTGGCTTGAGCATCCGCAGCAGTTTCTGGCGCTACATGAAAAACTGATGCAGAAAAAGGGTTACCATACCGACGTCAGTATCAAACAGGCGCAGGAAAAATCGGGAGCCAGTCCGGTGACGTTGGATGCCCAAAGTGCTGAAACGCTAAGCACTAACCTGCAATTGGCGCGACTGGTGGGCGTGCAGGGCACCCCCGCAACGATTATTGGTGATGAGCTTATTCCCGGTGCGGTGCCGTGGGAAACCCTTGAGGAAGTGGTCAAAGAAAAGCTGGCGGCGGCCAATGCTCAGTAAACTGCGCCGCTGGCTGCGCGAAGGACTGATCTTACTGGCGCTGTTGGCAGGGGCGATGCTGCTGATGGATGCCTGGCGTGCGCCGCAGCTCCCTGGCTCTTTTGACAGCACGCCTTTGCAAACGCTGGATGGTGAAACCGTCACGCTGGCGGCGCTCAGCAAAGACGAGCCGGTGCTGCTTTATTTCTGGGCGAGCTGGTGCGGCGTTTGCCGCTTCACGACGCCGGAAGTCGCCAGGCTGCGTTCGGAAGGGGAAAACGTGATGACCATTGCGTTACGCTCCGGCAGTGAAGCTGAGGTGTCTCGTTGGCTGTCGCGTAAAGGCGTGGACTTTCCGGTCATCAATGATGCGAACGGGGCAATCTCCCGCAGTTGGGCGATTAGCGTCACGCCCACGCTGGTGGTAGTGTCACAAGGTCGGGTGGTGTCAACAACCAGCGGCTGGACCAGCTACTGGGGCATGAAGCTTCGGCTGTGGTGGGCAAAAACGTTCTGATAATGTGCCGGGGAAACCCGGCATTTTTATATTATGACCCGTAAGCGGGAAGACATATTTCGTTGCCTGGCGAAGCGAGCATTGCGATTAACGTCCAGAATGGGTCATCTTCTCTTTTTCAGGAAAGTGCAGCATGACGAGTTCGTTAGCGTTTGGGCCCGCTCTGGTGATGATGATTGCCGCCACGTTTGTCCTCGCCGGGATGGTAAAAGGCGTCACTGGTATGGGATTGCCCACCGTGGCTATGGGGATCCTCGGATCGCTTATTTCGCCGGTTGCGGCGGCGGCCATGCTGTTGTTGCCTTCGCTGATTAGCAATCTGTTTCAGTTTGGCGGTGGCGGAAATACGCGTCAATTAGTCAAACGACTGTGGCCAATGTTATTGACGGTGGTGGTGGCGACACTGCTTGCCAGCGCCTGGATTACCGGCGGCGATACCACCCGTACCCAGTTTGCGCTCGGCGTGGCGCTGGTGGCTTACGCTATCTGGACGCTGGCCGGAAAGAAAATTGCAGTGGCTCCGCAGCATGAAAAACCGTACTCCCTCGTCATAGGATTTGTTACTGGCTTATTGACTGGCGGAACCGGTGTATTTGTGATGCCCGCCGTGCCCTGGATCCAGTCATTGGGTTTTGAGAAAGATGAACTGGTTCAGGCGCTCGGGATCTCTTTTACGTTTTCGACATTGGCTTTGGCGCTTGGTCTGTGGTGGCACAACGCGCTGCCCGTACAGTCGTTGAGCTTATCGGCTTTGGCCATTGTTCCTGCGCTGATTGGTCAGTGGTTAGGAACCCGTGTACGACGGGTTATTTCTCCGCTCGTGTTTAAACGCTGTTTTCTGTTTTGTTTGGTCGGGTTGGGTATTGAGATGATGCTGCGTGCGGTGTGACCTGTGCGGTGACTTTAGAACGCATTCATGGCATCGTTAATTCAGACATTCAGTGTCAAAGAGGTCGCTATGGCATCAGTGATGTTAAGTGAGGAAGAGGGCGCTCTGGAGTCACGAATGGCGCTCACCGCGGCGGCGATGGCCGATAAATCGCGCTCGCGAATGTTGTGCGCCCTGATGGATGGCCGCGCCTGGACCGCGACCGAACTCAGCGCAGTGGCGGATGTGTCAGCGTCGACCGCCAGTGCGCATCTGGCGCGTCTGTGCGAACAACGTTTTGTTGTGGCGCTCGCGCAGGGCAGGCATCGTTATTTTCGCCTTGCAGGCTCCGATATCGCTGAACTGCTGGAGCGCCTGATGGGCGTGGCGTGGGCTACATCTACGCCACGAAAAATCACGACGCCGCCAGGCTTACGACATGCCCGAACCTGCTACGATCATCTCGCTGGCGAGGTGGCGGTGAGGCTGTTCGATACGCTGGTTTCCCGTCAATGGTTAACGCCGGATGGTGAAACGCTGACCTCTCTTGGGCAGGAAAAACTGGCACAAATGGGGATTGTCCTTGCTGCGAGCGCATCGCGGCGGAAATTAACCTGCGGTTGTCTGGACTGGAGTGAACGACGTTACCATCCCGGCGGCGTGCTTGGCGCATCGCTGCTACGCTGGCTGATTGAAAAACGATGGATAAAAACGGAGCTGAGTGGTCGCCGCGTCACCTTCACCCCGCTTGGCATTCGCAAATTAGAAACCGAGTTCGGTATTAAAACGACACCGTAGATGGTTCGTTTTGCGAAAGCGTTCCGGGAAATATGTCATATTTCTGTCACACTCTGTTGTGATTGATAACAACAAGAGGTCGTAGGGATGAATAAATCGTTAATCGCCGCAGCCGTGGCAGGGGCTGTATTAATGTCAACCGCCGCGCAGGCGCAGACCGCGCCGGAAGGCTATCAGCTTCAGCAAGTATTGATGATGAGTCGGCATAACTTACGCGCACCTTTAGCCAATAATGGCAGTGTTCTTGAGCAGTCCACCCCCAAACAATGGCCAGAATGGGATGTCCCCGGCGGACAACTCACCACCAAAGGCGGCGTACTGGAAATCTATATGGGCCACTATATGCGAGAGTGGCTGGCAGAGCAGGGGATGGTGAAATCGGGCGAATGTCCGGCGCCGGGTACGGTCTATACCTATGCTAACAGCCTGCAGCGTACGGTCGCGACGGCGCAGTTCTTTGTCACCGGTGCTTTCCCGGGTTGCGACGTCCCGGTCCATCATCAGGAAAAAATGGGCACCATGGATCCCACCTTTAACCCGGTGATCACCGATGATTCCGCCGCCTTCAGCCAGCAGGCGGTTCAGGCAATGGAGAAAGAGCGTAGCCAAATGCAGCTCAACGACAGCTATCAGTTGCTTGAGCAAATGACCGACTACAAAGACTCACCGTCCTGCAAAGAAAAACAGCAGTGTTCCCTGACCGATGCTAAAGATACGTTTAGCGCGAAATACCAGCAGGAGCCTGGGGTTTCGGGGCCGCTGAAGGTCGGGAATTCGCTGGTTGATGCCTTCACGCTGCAATATTACGAAGGCTTCCCGATGGACAAGGTCGCCTGGGGCGAGATTAAATCCGATCAACAGTGGAAGGTTCTGTCGAAGCTGAAAAATGGCTATCAGGACAGCCTGTTCACCTCCCCGGAAGTGGCGCAGAATGTCGCCAAACCGCTGGTGAAGTATATTGATAATGCGCTGGTTACTGAACGCGTAAAAGCGCCAAAAATAACCGTGCTGGTGGGGCATGACTCAAACATCGCATCGCTGCTCACCGCGCTGGATTTCAAACCGTACCAGCTTCACGATCAGAACGAGCGTACGCCGATTGGCGGGAAGATTGTCTTCCAGCGCTGGCATGACAGCAACGCGAATCGTGATCTGATGAAAATCGAGTACGTGTATCAGAGCTCGCAGCAGTTGCGTAATGCTGACGTTCTGACCCTGAAATCCCCGGCGCAGCGTGTAACGCTGGAGCTGAAAGGGTGTCCGATAGATGCGGATGGCTTTTGCCCGATAGATAAGTTCGACAGCGTGTTGAATGAGGCGGCTAAGTAAAAGAAAAACTCCCCCGTGTTCGCGGGGGAGTCTGAGCGCTAGACGTTTTTGCGTTCGATAGTCTGTTCACCCCAAAAGAGCGAATCTTTGTCTGTTTTCTTAAAGGCTTTGATGAGCACCTCGTCGCTACCTTCTTCCCAAATTTTTTCCGCCAGTTTCTCGTCATAATGCGCGACTTCAAAAATGGCTTCGGCTATTTCCGGCGATGTATTGCGCAGACTTGCCCATTCGCCGACGCGATGGGCTTTCGCTTCTTGAGTTGGCATTCGAATCCTCCTGTTGAAGATTAGCCGTTGAGTTTTACTGCCAGACCTGCGACATATTCACCCTGATAGCGGGCGATAGATAATTCTTCCTGACTTGGCTGGCGTGAGCCGTCGCCTCCGGCGATGGTGGTTGCGCCGTAAGGGGTACCGCCGCGAACTTGAGAAACATCAAACAGCTCTTGCGCCGCGTAACCGATAGGCACAATCACCATCCCATGGTGAGCAAGCGTAGTCCAGGTTGATGTAATGGTTTGTTCCTGACCGCCGCCGGTTCCTGTCGAGCTGAATACGCTGGCGAGTTTGCCGTACAGGCCGCCTGAAGCCCACAGCCCGCCAGTCTGGTCGAGGAAGGTGCGCATCTGACCGGACATATTGCCAAAGCGTGTGGGGGTACCAAAAATAATGGCATCGTAATCTGCCAGTTCTTGCGGGGTTGCGACTGGTGCGTTTTGTGTTTTGCCGCCAGCTTTGAGGAAAATCTCCGGCTGCATGGTCTCTGGTACGCGTTTAATAATCACTTCCGCGCCATCAACCTTATTTGCGCCTTCTGCGACTGCATGGGCCATAGTTTCAATGTGTCCGTACATGGAATAATAAAGCACCAGAACTTTTGCCATTTTACACTACTCCTCGAGTTAACCGTGTCCGTAGCGACTCGCTACCTACCTTTAAAGATATGACGTACTGTCAGGAGTGCAAATTTCACAATCACTTCTTTGATTTATAACAATTTTTATAACAACTTCTCTTGTTGCAAAATGATACATATTTAACCGGGTGGAATTTGGTAGTCATAAGAAAGACTTATTGATTTCTCGCTGTGATTATTTCTCTATCACCGCCAATCCTGTTGCAGGATATTACAGTTAGCGGCTGCTCAGGCCACGCTTCACTATGCTTAATCCCACGCAGTTATTTTCAGGGTATCGCCCGTAACGCTGCGTGAGGTATCACTCCTCAGTACCTATGCAATATGATGTCTAATCAATGACGGAGGTCAGTAATGGCAAACCATCGAGGCGGTTCCGGCAACTTTGCGGAAGATCGCGAAAGAGCATCAGAAGCAGGTCGAAAAGGTGGCCAGCACAGCGGGGGCAATTTTAAGAATGACCCGCAACGCGCTTCAGAGGCAGGCAAAAAAGGGGGCAAAAATAGCCACGGCAACAACAAATCGTAATTGCCGGGCTAGCTGTCAGATATGCCGTGACGGCTGAGGATCAGAGTCAGACGTTACGTAGCCACCCACCGCCGCCGGTTTCTTCCGGCGGTTTTTTTTGTCTGCAAGGTTGAACTGTAACAAAACGCAACGCAGACTAACGACATTCAGTTAATCGGGTGTCTCATGTCATTACTTTCTCGTTATTCCTTCTCTGTTAAACCTCAGGAAGCGATCCTTATTGTGATCACTATGTTCTGGGGTGGCACGTTTTTGGCAGTGCAATATGCCGTTACCCTGAGTGGACCTTTTTTCTTTGTCGGCGTGCGTTTTGCCACCGCTGCGCTGGCGGTCGCGCTTTTGTCACTACGCACATTGCATAAACTGACGTGGCTGGAAGTCAAAGCAGGCGTTGCGATCGGTATCGCAATTGCGTTGGGCTATAGTCTGCAAACCTGGGGGCTACAGTTTATTCCCAGCAGTAAATCGGCGTTTATTACCGCGATGTACGTACCGTTGGTCCCGCTTTTACAATGGCTGTGTCTGGGGCGTATGCCCGCCCTGATGCCGTGTGTCGGCATTGTGCTGGCCTTTATCGGGTTGATTTTTCTCGCCGGACCAGGAGGCAATTTGCTGGCTTTAGGCGAAGGCGAGTGGATCACACTCGCCGGCGCGGTGGCGATTGCGGCAGAAATTATCCTGATTAGCGCGTGGGCGGGAAAAGTGGATGTGCGGCGGGTAACGGTGGTACAACTGGCAACCGCTTCGATAGTGGCGTTTATTGCGATGGGACCGGCCGGAGAGACCGTACCACCGATGTCTACGGGATTGCTGGTGGTGGCGCTGGGATTGGGGATTTTCAGTGCGATTATTCAGGTCACCATGAACTGGGCACAGCGCAGCGTTTCGCCGACGCGCGCGACGGTCATTTATACCGGGGAGCCGGTGTGGGCGGGGATCTTTGGTCGCCTGGCGGGGGAACGCTTACCGCTACTGGCTTTGCTCGGCGCAGCATTCATTATTGTTGGCGTGCTGGTCAGCGAACTGAAGTTCAAAAAGAAAAAAGGGGTAGTGCAAGAGGCACCGCCGGAGTCGCTTTAATTTAACCATTCACCGCGTGATTTGGTATGCTGACGCCCTCACAAGAAGGAGAGGGCGCATGGTCCAACGCGCAGAGAAAAAAACAGGTAAGCGCTCGCAGGCCGTCAGTGCAAAACGCCAGGCCATATTAACCGCGGCATTAAATATCTTCTCCCAATATGGGATCCACGGCACGCGTCTCGAACAGGTCGCTGAGCAGGCGGGTGTGTCAAAAACGAATCTGCTTTATTACTTCCCGTCAAAAGAGGTGCTCTATATTGCCGTTTTGCGGCAAATCCTCGACGTCTGGCTGGCTCCGTTGAAGGCTTTTCGCGAAGACTTTGCGCCGCTGGTGGCCATTAAAGAATACATTCGCCTTAAGCTGGAAGTGTCGCGCGATTACCCTCAGGCTTCACGACTGTTTTGTATGGAGATGCTGGCAGGTGCGCCTTTATTGATGGCTGAATTAACGGGCGATCTCAAAACGCTAATTGATGAGAAATCGGCGCTGATTGCCGGTTGGATCAAAAGTGGGAAACTGGCTCCGGTCGATCCGCATCATCTGATTTTTATGATTTGGGCTTCAACCCAGCACTACGCCGACTTTGCCCCACAGGTAGAGGCGGTAACGGGCGCAACGCTGCGTGATGAAGCCTTTTTTAACCAAACGGTGGAGAGCGTGCAGCGGATGATTATTGAAGGGATCCGCGTGCGTTAACTGGCTGGCGGTAACGGACAGCTTAAATCGCCCTCTTCGCACTGTAAGAGCGAGGCGAGAAACGCTTCACGCTCGTTGGTTTTATCCGTCAGACACTGGCTGGAAATCATCGCCTGGACGCTACCGCCTTCGGTGCCGGAACTGATTAACGCGCAGTCCGCATCGCGCAGGGTTATCCATGAGATTTGCGCTTTTTTCAGTAAATCGCGCTGGGTCGGGGCGGCGCGCTTAAGCGCATTCTGATAAGTGTCATTAAGTTTGGTGTCGGCCGCCTTAAACTGCTCTGCCGCACAGGTGTTCATCTCAATCTGAGTGTTCGCGTTGGCGCAGTCATCCGCCAGCGCCTGGCCGCTCAACAGCAGCGCTGCACATGTCAGTACGATTCGTTTCATGCTTCCCTCTGGCTCCATAAAAAAGGCCCCGTTACCGGAGCCTTAATTAACCACAACCTTAGCCGATTGTCATCAGGCTGGCGTTCCCCCCGGCAGCGGCGGTATTGACGCTCAGGGAGCGTTCAATGTACAGCCTCTCCAGCAGAATATTGCTTTCGCCACGGGCAAAGCCCTGGACTGATACAATCGCCCCTTCGCGGGCAGCTACCGCTTCGCACAGTGAACGCAGTTGATCGGAATCGCCGTGGAAAATAACGGCATCAAACGGCTGCGTGGTGATGTTGTCCGCTTTGGCAAACTGGATGCGCCCGGAGACGGCGGCTGGCAGACGTTTTGCCAGTTCACGATGGAACGCATCATCTGGCCACAGGATTAAGCTACCAACGGAAGCCACAGCGGCAACCTGTACCAGCGCGTCCTGTTCATCATCGGCGATACACAGTACGCGTTCACGCGGCAACAGCGTCCAGGTATTGCGCTCGCCAGTGGGTCCTGGCAGCAGACGCTGAGTACCGGCCTGCGCCAGTTCGCCAAACTGCTGGCAGAGCGCATGCAGCGAGGGTCGATCGGTTGCCCATTCGCTGAGTGCTTCCAGCGGCTGAACGAGTGCAGCTTTAAGCTGCGCATCGACCGGGTAGTCTGCATCCTGACGGGCAAGCGTAATGCCTAACGCATTTTCCGGGCGGTTAGCCAGCAGGCGATACAGATACAGCGGTCCACCTGCTTTTGGCCCGGTACCAGACAAGCCTTCGCCACCGAATGGCTGCACGCCGACGACGGCGCCGACCATATTGCGGTTAACGTACAGGTTCCCAACGTGTGCCGATCCTGTGACCTGGGCGATGGTTTCATCGATACGGGTGTGTACGCCCAGCGTCAGGCCGTAGCCGGAGGCATTAATTTGCTCAATCAGGTTGCCCAGATTGTTACGGGTGTAGCGCACGACGTGCAGTACCGGACCAAACACCTCTTTTTGTAATTCGTCGAAGCTTTCCAGCTCGATCAGCGTCGGAGCAATAAAGGTACCGGTTTGCCATTCACGCGCATCGTCGCTGTTTTCGCGCACGGCCTGAAACACCGGGCGTCCTTTGGCGCGCATGGCCTGAATATGGCGCTCAATATTGGTTTTGGCTTCTTCATCAATTACCGGCCCAATATCGGTGGTCAGGCGACCTGGATTACCCATGCGACATTCCGCCATCGCGCCGCGCAGCATTTTCAGCGTATGGTCGGCTACATCATCCTGCAGACACAGGACGCGCAGCGCGGAGCAGCGCTGTCCGGCGCTGTCAAACGCTGAAGCCAGAACGTCGACCACGACCTGTTCCGTCAACGCGGAGGAGTCGACAATCATTGCGTTCATCCCACCGGTTTCGGCGATAAGCGGGATTGGACGCCCCTGAGCATCAAGGCGGGTGGCAATATTGCGTTGTAACAGCGTGGCGACTTCCGTTGAGCCGGTAAACATGACGCCGCGTACGCGCTCATCGGAAGTGAGCTGCGCCCCGACGGTTTCACCCTGACCAGGCAACAGTTGCACCACGCCCGGCGGTACACCCGCTTCGAGCAAAATAGCGATGCCCTGGGCGGCAATTAACGGGGTTTGTTCCGCCGGTTTCGCCAGCACGCTGTTACCCGCCGCCAGCGCGGCGGCAATCTGCCCGGTGAAAATGGCCAGCGGGAAGTTCCATGGGCTGATACAAACCACGGGTCCTAACGGTCGATGGGTTTCATTATCGAAATCATCGCGAACCTGACCGGCATAATAATGCAGGAAGTCTACCGCTTCGCGCACTTCCGCAATGGCGTTGCTGAAGGTTTTACCCGCTTCGCGTACCAGGATGCCAATCAACTGCTGCATCTGACCTTCCATCAGAACGGCGGCACGATGCAAAATGGCGGCGCGCTCTTGCGGCGGTGTGGCGAACCAGATTGGCGCGTTATTCGCTGCGTTCTGTAACGCCTGTTCTACTTCAGCGTGAGTCGCCTCACGCACGTAACCGACAATGTCTTTCGGCTCGGCTGGGTTAACGACTGGCGTCATTTCGCCGTCAGCAACCGGGTGCTCCAGAATGGGTTTAGCGTGCCATTTTTGTAGCGCGCTGTTGAGCAGGGCAGAGGACAGCGAGGCCAGACGATGTTCGTTAGCTAAATCCAGCCCGCCTGAGTTTTCGCGGCCTTTACCGTACAGGTCACGCGGCAGGGCAATCTTCGGATGCGGCAGACCGGCCTGACCTTCTTGCTGCGCCAGTTTTTCAACAGCCTCGACCGGATCGGCAACCAGTTCATCCAGCGGCAGGGTCGTGTCGGCAATGCGGTTGACGAACGAGGTGTTGGCGCCGTTTTCCAGCAGACGACGCACCAGGTACGCCAGCAGCGTTTCGTGCGTGCCGACCGGTGCATAAATGCGGCATGGACGATTCAGTTTGCCATCCGCAACTTTGCCGGTGACCTGCTCATACAGCGGTTCGCCCATGCCGTGCAGGCACTGGAACTCGTACTGGCCCGGATAGTAGTTTTGACCGGCTAACTGATAAATCGCCGCCAGCGTATGGGCGTTGTGGGTGGCGAACTGCGGGTAGATCAGATTCGGTACGGCAAGCAGTTTTTTCGCACAGGCCAGGTAAGAAACGTCGGTGTACACCTTACGGGTGTAGACCGGATAACCTTCCAGACCGTCCATCTGGGCACGTTTAATTTCGCTATCCCAGTAGGCGCCCTTAACCAGACGGATCATCAGGCGGCGACGGCTGCGCGTGGCGAGGTCAATCAGATAGTCGATAACATACGGGCAGCGCTTCTGGTAGGCCTGGATAACAAAACCGATCCCGTTCCAGCCTGCCAGTTCGGGTTCAAAGCACAGTTTTTCCAGCAGATCGAGGGAGATCTCCAGTCGGTCAGCCTCTTCGGCGTCGATATTAATGCCGATGTCGTACTGACGTGCCAGCAGAGTAAGCGATTTCAGACGAGGATAGAGTTCATCCATCACGCGATCGTACTGCGCACGGCTGTAACGCGGATGCAGTGCCGACAGCTTGATAGAAATGCCTGGCCCTTCGTAGATACCGCGCCCGTTAGAGGCCTTACCAATGGCGTGGATCGCCTGCTGGTATGAAACCATATAAGCCTGTGCATCGGCGGCGGTCAGGGCCGCTTCGCCCAGCATGTCATAGGAGTAACGGAAGCCTTTTTCTTCCAGTTTACGCGCGTTAGCCAGCGCTTCAGCGATGGTCTCCCCGGTGACAAACTGCTCGCCCATCAAGCGCATGGCCATATCGACGCCTTTACGCACTAGCGGCTCACCGCTCTTGCCGATAATACGGTTGAGTGAGCGTGAGAGGCTGGCTTCGTTATGCGTTGAAACCAGACGACCGGTAAACAACAGCCCCCAGGTCGCCGCGTTGACGAACAGAGACGGGCTGCGGCCAATGTGCGACTGCCAGTTACCGTTGCTGATCTTGTCGCGGATTAACGCATCGCGGGTCGCTTTATCTGGAATACGCAGCAAGGCTTCGGCCAGACACATCAGCGCGACGCCTTCCTGTGAAGAAAGGGAGAATTCCTGCAATAAACCTTGTACCATCCCGGCGCGACCGCTGGCGGTCTTCTGGTTACGTAGTTTGTCTGCCAGATCGTATGCCAGCTTATGCGCCTGCTCGGCGATAGGCTGCGGCAGACGAGCCTGCTCCATCAGCATCGGTACGGCGTCAGTTTCGGCGCGGCGGTAAGCAGCGGTGATTGCCGCGCGGGAAACTGACTGCGGCAGGATCTGTTCAGCAAATTCCAGGAAAGGCTGATGCGCTTCATTTTGCAGCGTGGTCGACTCATCGCCCTCATTCGCAGCACCCGCCAGCAGGGCCGGTAGTTCAGGAAGCGCGTCGTCATTTTCCAGTCTTTCGAGATAATTAAAAATGGCTTGTTTGATCAGCCAATGTGGCGTGCGATCGATTCGTGATGCTGCTGTTTTAATACGCTCGCGAGTGGCGTCATCCAGCTTAACCCCCATCGTGGTGGTTCCCATGCCGTTTACTCCTGTTGTACTGAAATACGGGTCTGATAGTTACCGAGAAATATCCACTATGTTGCAACTTTGTGCAACCGTGTTAAATGTGACTTGGTTTGCAAGCTTGGAAATGAATGAAATGTTAATAAACGTGAGTGTTTTGACGGGGGCTATAAAAGTTGCCGAATCTTTTTCTCTGCGGTAGTTAACACTTTTAAAAGGTGCAACCGAAAAAAGTGTGAGAGAGTGCAACCTACAGAAAAATGCTATCTACTCTGGATCAAATTTGATGTAAATGGTGTGTTAAATCGATTGTGAATGACCATCGCTTCCGGCAGGATACGGTCGCCCTGGTAAACATAGATATCTTTGCCACGTTCCGGCAGGGTAATAAAACGGCAAGCCACGGCATTGCTGATACATAATTTTGGAGAGTTTTGATGGCTATTAGCACACCGATGTTAGTGACATTCTGTGTCTATATTTTCGGCATGATATTGATAGGGTTTATTGCATGGCGTTCAACCAAAAACTTTGACGATTACATTCTGGGTGGACGCAGTCTGGGTCCATTCGTGACCGCGTTATCCGCCGGGGCATCTGACATGAGCGGCTGGTTGCTGATGGGTCTGCCTGGCGCGATTTTCCTGTCGGGGATTTCAGAAAGCTGGATCGCAATTGGCCTTATTTTGGGTGCGTGGATCAACTGGAAACTGGTGGCCGGACGTTTACGCGTGCATACCGAATACAATAACAATGCGCTGACGTTACCGGATTACTTTACCGGTCGCTTTGAAGATAAAAGCCGTATTCTGCGTATTATCTCCGCGCTGGTTATTCTGCTGTTTTTCACCATCTATTGTGCTTCCGGTATTGTGGCAGGGGCGCGTCTGTTTGAAAGCACCTTTGGCATGAGCTACGAAACAGCGCTGTGGGCGGGGGCGGCCGCGACGATTATTTATACCTTTATCGGTGGTTTCCTGGCGGTAAGCTGGACCGATACCGTCCAGGCCAGCCTGATGATCTTCGCCCTGATCCTGACGCCGGTGATGGTAGTCATTGGCGTGGGTGGGTTTGACGATTCGCTGGAAGTGATTAAACAAAAGAGCATTGAGAACGTGGACATGTTCAAAGGGCTGAATTTTGTTGCCATTATTTCCCTGATGGGCTGGGGTCTGGGCTATTTCGGTCAGCCGCATATTCTGGCGCGCTTTATGGCGGCTGATTCTCACCATAGCATTGTTCATGCCCGCCGCATCAGTATGACCTGGATGATCCTGTGTCTGGCAGGTGCAGTTGCCGTTGGCTTCTTTGGTATCGCTTACTTTAACAACAACCCACAGCTTGCCGGTGCCGTTAACCAGAACGCCGAACGCGTGTTTATTGAACTGGCGCAAATCCTGTTCAACCCGTGGATTGCCGGTATTCTGCTGTCTGCGATCCTCGCTGCGGTAATGTCGACTCTGAGCTGCCAGCTGCTGGTGTGTTCCAGCGCAATCACCGAAGACTTGTATAAAGCGTTCCTGCGTAAAAATGCCAGCCAGAAAGAGCTGGTATGGATTGGTCGCATCATGGTGCTGGTTGTGGCGCTGGTGTCTATCGCGCTGGCGGCGAACCCGGAGAACCGTGTGCTTGGTCTGGTAAGCTACGCCTGGGCCGGCTTTGGCGCGGCGTTTGGTCCGGTGGTTCTGTTCTCCGTAATGTGGTCGCGTATGACGCGTAACGGCGCGCTGGCCGGGATGCTCATCGGTGCGGTGACGGTAATCGTCTGGAAGCAGTTTGCCTGGTTGGGTCTGTATGAAATCATCCCGGGCTTTATTTTCGGCAGCATCGGTATTGTGGTCTTCAGCCTGTTGGGTAAAGCGCCTTCAGCCGCTATGCAGCAACGTTTTGCCGAGGCTGATGCGCATTATCACACAGCTCCGCCATCACGTTTACAGGCAGAGTAATCCGCCTCGCTCCTTAAGCCCGCCGCGTGCGGGCTTTTTTATTTGTCCCCGCTGCAAAACCGCCCTAATCGTTACCCGCCTAACTGTTTACATTAAGTCATCATTCTCAAAACATTCTGCTTGAGTTTTTCTTTACTGTAATGATAATCACTATCACTGTAATTTACTTTTCTTTTCATCAATTGACTGAGAATAACGTTTAAGGGTTCTTCGCATGTTTGTTCCATTTCTTATTATGTTGCGCGAAGGGTTAGAGGCCGCGCTGATAGTCAGCCTGATTGCCAGCTACCTGAAACGGACTCAGCGTGGTCGATGGATTGGTGTGATGTGGATTGGTGTTCTGCTGGCGGCGGCGTTATGTCTGGCGTTAGGCGTTTTCATCAATGAAACCACCGGTGAATTTCCGCAAAAGGAACAGGAGCTGTTTGAAGGCATCGTGGCGGTCATTGCCGTGGTGATCCTCACCTGGATGGTGTTCTGGATGCGTAAAGTTTCGCGCAACGTCAAAGTCCAGCTTGAACAGGCTGTCGATAACGCGTTGCAACGCGGCAATCATCACGGCTGGGCGCTGGTGATGATGGTCTTTTTTGCCGTTGCCCGTGAAGGCCTGGAATCGGTGTTCTTCCTGCTGGCGGCATTCCAGCAGGATGTAGGCATTTGGCCACCGTTAGGTGCGATGCTGGGGCTGGCCACCGCAGTGGTACTGGGTTACCTGATTTACCTCGGCGGCATTCGCCTCAACCTCGGGGCATTCTTCAAATGGACCAGCCTGTTCATTTTGCTGGTGGCCGCTGGTCTTGCCGCTGGGGCCATCCGCGCGTTCCACGAAGCCGGGTTATGGAATCATTTTCAGGATGTGGCGTTTGACATGAGCAGCGTGCTTTCAACGCATTCGCTGTTTGGCACATTGATGGAAGGTATTTTCGGCTATCAGGAAGCGCCGAGCGTCAGTGAAGTCGCCATTTGGTTTATCTACCTGATTCCGGCATTGATTATGTTTGCACTGCCGCCGCGTTCAGGCACTACGGCATCGCGTACCGCACCCAGATAAAAACGCGATGCAGAACACTACTTAGTTACAACATACTTATTTATAGGGATAGGTTATGACGTTTAATTTTCGCCGTAGTGCGCTGCAGTTGGGTATTGCCGCGCTGTTTACCTCCGCTTTTTCTGCACAAGCCGCCGATATTCCGCAGGTGAAAGTCACGGTTAACGACAAACAGTGTGAGCCGATGACGATCACGGTTAACGCTGGGAAAACGCAGTTCATCATCCAGAACCACAGCCAGAAAGCGCTGGAGTGGGAGATCCTTAAAGGGGTTATGGTGGTTGAAGAACGTGAAAACATTGCGCCGGGCTTTAGCCAGAAAATGACAGCTAACCTGCAGCCTGGTGAATATGATATGACCTGCGGTCTGTTGACCAACCCGAAAGGCAAACTAATTGTAAAAGGTAGCGCAACGGCGGATGCCGCGCAGGGCGATGCTCTGCTGAGCCTAAGTGGCGCGATTACTGAATACAAAGCCTATGTGACAGCTGAAACTGCACAACTGGTTGCGGGCACCAAAGCATTCACCGATGCGATTAAAGCTGGCGATCTGGAAAAAGCGAAATCGCTGTATGCACCAACCCGTCAGCATTATGAGCGTATTGAACCGATTGCTGAACTGTTCTCTGATCTCGACGGCAGCATCGATGCACGTGAAGATGATTATGAGCAAAAAGCCGCCGATCCTAAATTCACCGGCTTCCACCGTCTGGAGAAAGCGTTGTTCGGCGACAACACCACCAAAGGCATGGACAAGTATGCCGACCAATTAAACAGCGATGTTCTTGACCTGCAAACGCGTATTAGCGAGCTGGCCTTCCCACCGTCAAAAGTGGTTGGCGGGGCAGCAGGACTGATTGAAGAAGTCGCTGCCAGCAAAATCAGCGGAGAAGAGGATCGCTACAGCCATACCGATCTGTGGGATTTCCAGGCCAATATCGATGGCGCGCAGAAAATCGTCGATCTCCTGCGCCCTCAGTTACAAAAATCCAATGCTGAGCTGTTGGCGAAGGTGGATGCGAACTTCAAAAAAGTCGATACCATTCTGATCAAGTACCGTACCAAAGACGGTTTTGAAACCTATGACAAACTGACCGACGCCGATCGCAATGCGCTGAAAGGGCCAATCACGACGCTGGCGGAAGACTTGTCGCAATTACGCGGTGTTCTGGGTCTGGATTAAGCAAAATGCAGCAAGATAATGAAAACGGCGTGAGCGAACCTTCACGCCGACGTTTACTGAAAGGGATGGGCGCCCTGGGTGGGGCGCTGGCGCTGGCGGGTGGATGTCCGGTTGCCCACGCGCAAAAACCACAAAGCGCGCCGGGAACGCTGTCCCCTGATGCGCGTAGTGAAGCGCAGCCGTTTTATGGTCAGCATCAGGCAGGGATCCTGACGCCACAGCAGGCATCGATGATGCTGGTGGCGTTCGATGTTCTCGCCAGCGATAAGGCTGATCTGGAACGCTTGTTCCGCTTGCTGACCGCCCGATTTGCGTTTCTGACCACGGGCGGGCCGGCACCGGATACGCCGAACCCGCGTTTACCCCCTATGGATTCCGGTATCCTCGGCGCATACATTGCGCCAGACAACCTGACGATGACGTTGTCAGTCGGCGCCTCGCTATTCGATGAACGTTATGGCCTGAAATCGCAGATGCCGAAAAAGCTGCAAAAAATGACCCGCTTCCCGAATGATTCGCTGGATGCGGCGTTGTGCCATGGTGATTTGCTGCTGCAGATTTGTGCCAACACGCAGGACACCGTTATCCATGCGCTGCGCGATATCATTAAACATACGCCCGATCTCCTTAGCGTGCGCTGGAAACGTGAAGGGTTTATTTCCGACCATGCCGCGCGCAGCAAAGGCAAAGAGACCCCGGTCAACTTGCTTGGCTTTAAGGACGGCACCGCGAATCCGGACGCGACGGATGCGAAGTTGATGCAAGACGTGGTGTGGGTTACGGACGGGCAGGGCGAACCTGTCTGGGCGCAAGGTGGTAGCTATCAGGCCGTCAGGCTCATTCAGTTTCGCGTCGAGTTCTGGGATCGTACGCCGCTGAAAGAGCAGCAAACGATATTTGGTCGAGATAAACACACCGGCGCGCCGCTGGGTATGCAGCACGAGCACGATGTGCCTGACTATGCCAGCGATCCCGAAGGTGAGGTGATTGCGCTCGACAGTCATATCCGCCTGGCGAATCCGCGCACGAAAGAGACCGAGTCCAGCCTGATGATGCGCCGTGGCTACAGCTATTCGCTCGGTGTGACCCCATCCGGTCAACTGGATATGGGACTGTTGTTTGTCTGCTATCAACACGATCTGGAAAAAGGCTTTTTGACTGTGCAGAAACGCCTCAACGGTGAAGCGCTGGAAGAGTATGTCAAACCAATTGGTGGGGGCTACTTCTTTGCTTTGCCGGGTGTCAAAACCGCAGATCAATATCTGGGACAGTCTCTACTCAAAGCCTGATGATCACGCCCCGTTGTACAGCGGGGCTTTTCCTGACATCTGTATGAATGAACAAATTATTTTTTATGATCGGTACGAGACTGAAATAATTTTGTCATCTCTCTGCAAGAGACTGTCTCTGGTGATTAGATAGAATTTAAGTTAACGACAAGTAAAAATATTGTTGCATTAACGAAAGATTATGATGTAATTATAAGAAACAGCGGTAGTTCCCGGCGGTGATAGTCGTTCACTATGGAGATCGCGATGGAAAAGTCCTGTATTGGACACATTTTTCACAGTAGCTGCAGTACGTTACGCGGACGTTTCTCTTCCGGTAGCCACCTCGTCATCGCTAAATCTCTCACCCTTTCACTTCTTATCTTCGTAACTGACACCTTGTACGGTGCGCGTAGCCGTGTGTGGCGTCTTATCCGAAAGCAAGCAATGGCTTACAAGGAAGCCAACCCTCAGATGTTCGTGCGCATAATCGTGCCGCCAACGGCGCGTGTGATGTATACCTACAACTCAAGGTGCTATCCATGGGAAGACAAAAAGCAGTGATCAAAGCTCGTCGTGAAGCAAAACGTGTGCTGAGGCGGGATTCGCGTAGCCATAAACAACGTGAAGATGAATCGGTCACCTCGCTTGTGCAGATGGGCGGCGTAGAAGCGATTGGTATGGCGCGTGATAGTCGCGACGCCACGCCAATCACGGCGCGGAATGAAGCTCAGGCCCAGTACCTGAATGCTATTGAGAGTAAACAGCTGATCTTCGCTACCGGTGAAGCCGGGTGTGGGAAAACCTGGATCAGCGCGGCAAAAGCAGCAGAGGCCCTGATCCACAAAGACGTGGACAGGATCATTGTAACCCGTCCAGTTCTGCAAGCTGATGAAGACCTCGGCTTCTTACCTGGAGATGTTTCCGAGAAGTTTGCGCCTTATTTTCGTCCAGTGTATGACGTGCTGGTGAAACGTCTGGGCGCCTCCTTCATGCAATATTGCCTGCGGCCTGAGATTGGTAAGGTGGAAATCGCGCCATTCGCCTATATGCGTGGACGCACATTTGAAAATGCAGTGGTCATTCTTGACGAGGCTCAGAATGTTACTGCAGCACAGATGAAGATGTTTTTGACTCGCCTCGGGGAGAATGTGACGGTGATTGTGAACGGGGATGTGACCCAGTGCGATCTACCCGCCCACGTTCGCTCAGGGCTAAGCGATGCGCTGGCCCGTTTCGAAGAAGATGATATGGTTGGGATTGTTCGTTTCAATAAAGACGATTGCGTCCGTTCGGCACTCTGTCAGCGGACGCTCAATGCTTACAACTGATAAGTACTCCGTCTTCAAGGCCCGGGAAACCGGGCTTTGTTATTTGACGTCAGCAGATTACTTTCTTTTGCTGCTCCAGTAGTTGGCGCAGGCCTGGTCAAACAGCTGGTTATTTTCGTCTATTTTCTTTAGCGCTTGTGCCAGAAAGGTCAGTAGGTCATCCTTATAAATCCCACCTTCCGTAGTTTCTTTTCGTAAGATCCGATTGCTGGTGTAGGTTTTTTTAATGGTGACGTTATGCCTGACGTTGCAAATAACCGTTCGCTGATACTCTTCGTAGAATCGGCTGTCAGGATCGAAAAACGTATTTATTTCATTCGGTGTACGTTTGAGGATTTTTCGCGAGAAAACCTTCAACGGAATAAATCCTGCTTCGTCTGCCTGCGACATGATCTCATCAAGCAAAGTTCCTTCTATGTTTAACATGCCGTTATTTTCCTGATTGCTTGAGAAAGCGGTAGTTACAGCATAAGAGTGGTTTAGATAATGTGCAACGGGGCAGGGGATGATGCCTGATAGCACGTTGCTTATCAGACCTACAGGTTAACGCTATTCAGGACGGCTCACATGCGAAAAAGAGCCCGTACTTGCGTACGAGCTCTTTCTCGAATATGTCGGTGAGGGGGGGATTGACTCGCTTCGCTCGCCCTTCGGGCAGCCTGTTCGCTGCGCTCTCAGTCTGTCCAACTGGCTGCGCCAGTTGTCGACCCCCGGTCGGGGCTTCTCATCCCCCCGCAGGCGTGCAACATGCGAAAAAAAAGCCCGTACTTGCGTACGAGCTCTTTCTCGAATATGGCGGTGAGGGGGGGATTCGAACCCCCGATACGTTGCCGTATACACACTTTCCAGGCGTGCTCCTTCAGCCACTCGGACACCTCACCATATTGTTGTCCCTGTGCTACCGGAACGGGCGCTAATTTAGGGAAATACCGCTCCGGCGTCAATCAACTTTTTGAAAAAAACGTGCATTTACACAAACTTCAATCAATATGCAGCTTAAATAAGCGGGAATTGTTTTTTTTGCCAGCACCCTAAAATTTGCTACTCTGATGTTCCCTCGAAAAATGATGATTATAAGTGCGAGTACGTTCCGCATAACAATGTTCAGGAGACGCTATGGATATAATTTTCTATCACCCAACATTCGATACAACCTGGTGGCTTAATGCGCTGACAAAGGCCATACCTGGCGCGCGGGTCCGTGAGTGGAAGGCAGGTGATAATGCGCATGCTGACTACGCGCTGGTCTGGCATCCTCCGGTTGAAATGCTCGCCGGACGAAAATTAAAAGCCGTATTTGCGCTGGGTGCGGGCGTCGATTCTATTCTCAGTAAACTAAACGCTCATCCGGAAATGTTGGATGCGTCGATCCCGCTTTTCCGTCTGGAAGATACGGGGATGGGCCTGCAAATGCAGGAATATGCGGTTAGTCAGGTATTGCACTGGTTCCGTCGCTTTGATGACTACCAGGCATTAAAAAACCAGGCGAAATGGCAACCGTTGCCAGAATATACTCGCGATGAGTTTAGCGTCGGGATCATGGGCGCTGGTGTTTTAGGCGCAAAAGTTGCAGAAAGTCTGCAAGCATGGGGGTTCTCGCTACGTTGCTGGAGTCGTACGCGTAAATCCTGGTCTGGTGTGGAAAGCTTCGCCGGTACCGAGGAACTGAGCGCGTTTTTGAGTCAAACTCGCGTGCTGATCAACCTCCTGCCTAATACGGCAGAAACCGTAGGCATTATTAACGCTGATTTACTCAGCCAATTGCAGGATGGCGCTTACGTGCTCAACCTGGCGCGCGGCGTTCATCTCAATGAAGACGATCTTCTGGCATCGCTGGACAGCGGCAAAGTGAAAGGTGCCATGCTGGATGTCTATAGCCGTGAACCGCTGCCGGAAACCAGCCCGCTATGGAAACATCCGCGTGTGGCAATGACGCCGCATATCGCCGCGGTAACACGCCCGGCAGAGGCGGTGGACTACATCTCCCTTACGATTTTGGGCCTGGAAAGTGGGAAATCCGTAACGGGTCAGGTCGATCGCGTTCGGGGATATTGATGGTAACCCGGCAAGTGCCGGGTTTCAGCTAATAAATGGCGACGATACCTGCTATCCTTGACGGAAAATGACTACAGGAGAGAGTTATGTATCCCGTTGACCTGCATATGCATACCGTCGCCAGTACCCACGCCTACAGCACCTTAAGTGATTACATCGCCGAAGCCCATCGCAAAGGCATCAAGCTGTTTGCCATAACCGATCATGGACCGGACATGGCGGATGCGCCTCATCACTGGCACTTTATTAATATGCGCATTTGGCCTCGTATCGTCGATGGCGTAGGGATCCTGCGCGGTATCGAGGCGAATATTAAGAATATTGAAGGCGAAATCGACTGTTCAGGTCCGATGTTTACCTCCCTGGATCTCATCATTGCGGGCTTCCATGAGCCGGTTTTTGCACCTCACGATAAAGACACCAATACCCAGGCAATGATAGCCACGATGGCCAGTGGTCACGTGCACATCATCAGCCATCCGGGGAATCCTAAATATCCCGTTGATATCACAGCGATTGCGCAGGCGGCGGCAAAATACCAGGTCGCGCTGGAAATCAATAACTCCTCGTTTTTGCATTCGCGTAAGGGGAGTGAGGACAATTGTCGCGCGGTCGCTGCGGCAGTGCGTGATGCCGGAGGCTGGGTGGCGTTAGGATCGGATTCACATACCGCTTTCACACTGGGTGAATTTGGTGAATGCCGTAAAATTCTGGATGATGTAAATTTCCCGGAAGACAGAATTTTAAACGTCACCCCTAAACGCCTGCTGGCGTTTCTGGAATCGCGAGGCATGGAGCCGATCGCGGAATTTGCTGAACTGTAATTGTTACTAACTGGAATATATCAATGAACGAGTTTTCTATCCTGTGTCGTGTACTGGGCTCGCTGTTTTACCGCCAACCGCAGGACCCTTTACTGGTTCCTCTGTTTACCCTGATTAGTGAAGGTAAACTGTCCGCCAACTGGCCGCTGGAACAGGACGAACTGCTCACTCGTCTGCAGAAAAGCTGCGATATGCCTCAGTTGGCTGCGGATTACAACGCGCTGTTTGTCGGCGACGAGTGTGCGGTGCCGCCTTATCGTAGCGCCTGGGTAGAAGGGGCGAAAGAATCCGATGTTCGTGCTTTTCTTTCTGCCCGCGGAATGCCGCTGGCAGGTACACCTGCAGATCATATTGGCACGCTGTTGCTGGCGGCTTCATGGCTTGAAGATCAGTCTGCGGAAGATGAAAGTGAAGCACTCGAAACCTTGTTTGTGGAATACCTGTTGCCCTGGTGTGGCACGTTCCTTGGCAAAGTTGAAGCGCACGCAAACACACAGTTCTGGCGTACCATGGCACCGTTAACGCGTGATGCCATTGGCGCGATGTGGGACGAATTGCAGGAAGATACTGAAGAATAAATGTGATTTAGATCTCATTAAACTGCAACTCAAATTACATCATTGCATGAATTGTGTGCACGATCTCATTCCCATGCCGTTTTTCTGCTAAGATACGCGGCATGAACATACTTCTCTCAATTGCAATCACAACGGGCATTCTCTCTGGGATTTGGGGATGGGTGGCCGTATCTCTTGGTTTACTCAGTTGGGCGGGCTTTCTGGGCTGCACGGCCTATTTTGCCTGTCCGCAGGGTGGGCTGAAAGGGTTGTGGATCTCGGCGTGTACGCTGCTAAGCGGTGTGGTGTGGGCGTTGGTGATTATTAACGGTAGCGCGCTTGCCCCGCATATGGACATTATTGGTTATGTCATGACGGGAATTGTCGCGTTTCTCATGTGTATTCAGGCAAAGCAATGGTTGCTTTCATTTGTGCCGGGTACCTTTATTGGCGCATGCGCAACGTTTGCAGGGCAGGGTGACTGGCAGTTGGTCGTGCCTTCTCTGGCGCTGGGGCTGGTATTCGGCTATGCGATGAAAAACAGCGGATTGTGGCTGGCATCTCGTCGTGAGAATCGGCTATCGTCGACGCTGACCAGTAAATAAAAAAAACGTGAGGGTTTTCCTCACGCTTTTTATGCTGTATCGACCACTCAGGATTCCGGAGGTACCGACAAATGGCGGTATTTAACCAGGATGTCATTATCAACTTGTTTCTTATCCTGCAAATCCCACAATCCGCGATCAATCCCGTCATTAATCAGGAAGATAACGCCGGTTTCAATTGCTGACATCAGACAAAGCATAACCGGTTCGTTAGAGGTGTAGCCAATTTCACCTTCCAACAGTCGCTGGTAGTCAATGAAGCGGAATACCCCAGCCTGCACTTCATAAGACAAGATAGTTTTGCTGGTATTCACCGATGAGAGGATTTCACCGGTACTGACGTTAACCACACGCAGGTTGACCGCTATCTGGTCGAGCTGGTACTGCGTATCGGCGCCAATACCGAAATAGCGCGCACCAACGCCACCCGATTTAACGTTGCTTTCATAACCAATAATTGACCCTTCTACCATGATGTTTGCCGCGGTCAGAGACTGCAGAGGGATCCGGTTATTAATGGCAACTGTGCCGTTTTCCTGAGCTGCACGAATGATTTTTCGTTCGTTAAGCAAGTTCTGCAATCCCTGACGTTCCAGCGGAACGAACCAACGAGAATCCTTCAATGCGGTGACAAGCATCGCCGTGGCGCTTTGCGGGACGGCGGTTGAGAAGTTACTTGCCGGATAAGGTTTAAACTGGCCAGTCTCATCCTGAATATTGTATACCGAGACAAAAATCTTACCTGTAGGCATGGGCAGGTGCGTCAAGTCTTTATAGCTTTGGGCTCGGGGCATTAATGTCGGCTTAGCGGCTTCTTGCGGCGGGGCTGTTAAACATCCGCTGAGTAAAATTACTGCCACCATGATAAGTAAGCGCTGCATGATTTTTTCCTTTCGTGGCTATAATTTAGAAATCGGTCGACTGATTTTGTAAACCCGACACTTCAATAGTCGACGTTCTCCCCGTTTTCCTGTCCGTGACATTCAGTTGCAGTTGTCCATCCCGGTTGGCGATATCAACGATAAAATCGCTGGTTACCATCCTTCCCGGCTTACCGGTATTGATATTGGTAAGTAAGCCACCGAGTATTTGTGACTGGATCGCCTGGGTAAAGTTATCCAGCGCTGTTGGGGTTTCAATGCCGTAGTCGCCGGCACTCGGATCTTTATACGAGTTTTGCGCCTGGGCGCTGTTCAGTAAAAAAGAGCCGTTATTTGGGTTACCACCAAAGTTAGGGTTGCGGAACTGGAACGTCATATTTCCGGCCCAACTTAATGGTGAAATCAGCATGAGCAAAACCACTGCATGTTTGACACGCATGAAAGCCTCCGGACAAAATCATGTTTTAGAATTCATCGCGCGCTAAATCGCTCGTGCTTAATAGTGTTTGATCTATTTGCCGACGATTTAATGCTTCCTCTGTTTCTGCCAATGCAAAGACCACAATTTTGTCGAAGTCTCTTTTCGTCGGGAATAAAAAAGTCTGGAAGATAACGTCCTGATTGACCGTTATGGTGATCCAACTTCCCCAACGTGCACTGGGTCTTTCATTAATGGTTAAGTTTCCTGTGTACTTACTTTCCCACTTGTCACTAAAGGCCCGGTAAAAATCATGGCCAATGGAAGAGACAGTGTGGTCGGTTAACAGTCCGGGAACCTCCACCTCTACAGCCGCGTGTAGATTCCCGGCAGCAAGGAACAAATTTGCTGCCACAATCCAGGTCAAATAGCGTTTCATGGCTTTATCGCCTGAGGTTATCATTGGCCCACGAGACCGCCTGCGTACGATTTTTGACAGCTATCTTTTTGAAAAGATTATAAAGATGTGTTTTCACCGTATTTTCACTAATAAATAGTGAACGCGCGATTTCAATATTTGAGGCGCCGATACGCAGTTTATTAAGGATCTCTTTTTCACGGTGCGTAAGTAATGCCGACTCCGTGCTGTTATAGCGGTAGTTCCCGGAATGCGTGATCAGGTAGCTGGCGAGCTTTTGCGAAAAGTAACATTCGCCCCGCAACACACCCTGCAAACCGCTGACTACACGCTGCTCATCTTCAGTTGCGTAAAATACGCCATTGATATGCGGCCAGTTTTCAATATCCCGGTAAGGATAATCATCTGGGGTATTCAACAATAAAGTTTTTATATTGTTGTTTTTTCTGCTCAAATTATCTTGCCAGTAATGGATCAGTTTTTTATCTGCCTCCATCATATCCAGTAAAACAATGCAGCTGGAGGATATATCATCCAGAGAACGTTGAATATTATGTAGTTTTCCGGTTAACGCCAGCGATTGCTTTAAATGCTGTAATAACGCAGTTGCCTGCAGGGATGGTTTAGTGATCAACAATAATGTATGACCATGAATACTATGGACTTCATTAAACATGATGAAACTCCACTTTTTAGTCGCACACCTGACAGTTGCCTCTACTAAAATAGAGGCACCAGAAGTACTGACAGATGTTGCACTGCTGTGTAGAAATAAAACTTCGACCCAACGGGGTGAAAATATTAAAACAAATGGACTTCAACTGATTTCAATCTAGCTATTACAAATCTTAAAGCAAGTGTTAAACATGTTACATAATGTAAATTTATATATTAAAATGTGATTTTTGCGTTTTTGTGGAGTTTAGATTTGATAGTAAAGTTGTACATTTTAGCGTTATTGCATAGATTTAAAAAATCATACAAATTATAATATCTTATTGAATTTTAAGAAATAAAATTATAATTAGATGGTTTTAGATTTCTAATGAATTTTGATTTTTTTGTCTCACTTTAAGTTGAACAATTTTAGATAGAAAAAAATGACACTTGTCACGACTTGTACCGAGGACAATCCCACTACCGTCTGCAAGGCCCAGAAAACGCGGGAAACGCGTTTTTTTGTTACTGCATAGAAATTCACTCATCGGGTTACAAAAGAAATAAAATCCAGAGCTATAACGGTGTTAATTGCGGTTAATTAGTACTTTGGGGTGAATCTGGATATAAAAATACAACTGGTGGGTGAGTTATTTAAAATGTTTCAACGGACATACTCTTCATCGTAACGTGGCGTTAACAAATGTAAGTCACGTTAACAATAATTTGAGTGGTAAATAATTTAACCTTATGTACGACCAGGTCCAGGGTGACAACATGAAAAACAAGTTGTTATTTATGATGTTTACAATGCTGGGTGTGCCTGGGATTGCATCCGCTACAAGTTATGATTTAGCTAACTCAGAATATAACTTTGCGGTAAATGAATTAAGTAAGTCTTCATTTAATCAGGCAGCCATTATTGGTCAGGTTGGCACTGCGAACAGTGCAAATACTCGACAGGGGGGCTCGAAGTTATTGTCGGTTATTTCGCAAGAAGGTTCTGGTAACCGAGCGAAAACAGACCAGACGGGGTCATATAACTTTGCATATATTGATCAAACGGGTAGTTCCAATGACGCGAGTATTAAACAAGGTTCATACGGTAATACGGCGGTAATTATCCAGAAAGGTTCTGGTAATAAAGCCAATATTACTCAGTACGGTACACAAAAAACAGCAGTTGTGGTGCAGAGACAGTCGCAAATGGCAATTCGCGTTACTCAACGCTAATCCATTAACGACGATTAAATCAATCCGATGGGGGTTTACCATGAAACTTTTAAAAGTGGCAGCATTCGCAGCAATCGTAGTTTCTGGCAGTGCTCTGGCTGGTGTTGTTCCGCAATGGGGCGGCAATCATCATGGTGGCGGTAGTAATTATGGCCCAGACTCTTCACTGAGTATCTACCAATATGGGTCAAACAACGCTGCGAATGCTCTGCAAAGTGATGCGCGTAAATCAGATGTCACTATCACACAACAGGGGCGTGGTAACGGGGCTGTAGTTGGTCAGGGCGCTGATGACAGTACCATTAGCCTGAAACAGACTGGCTTCCAGAACAATGCCACTATCGATCAGTGGAATGCTAAAAATGCTGATATTAGTGTAACCCAGTTCGGTGGCCGTAACGGTGCGTTGGTTAATCAGACCGCTTCTGACTCCAATGTGCTGATTCAGCAAGTTGGCTTTGGCAACAACGCTACAGCTAACCAACACTAATTCAGTTTTCTGACTGATAATAAACAGGGCGTGAGCCCTGTTTTTTTTTCGGGAGAATATGATGCATACGCTATTACTCATTGCCGCGCTGGCAAATCAAATAACATTCAATACAACTCAGCAAGGTGATATGTACACCATTATTCCTCAGGTGACGTTAACCCAACCGTGCGTATGTGAGGTACAAGTCCTTGCCATACGTAAAGGGCAGGGGGGACAAAGCCAGTCGCAGCAGAAAATAAGCCTTTCGGTCCCTGCTAATCGACCGATTGAATTAACCAAACTGAGCTTTAATATTTCATCTGAGGATTCGGTCAAAATTATCGTTACCGTTTCAGATGGGCAGTCTCTGCATCTGTCGCAACAATGGCCTGACTCAAACAGTCACCCATAATTTTTTGCTGTATTTGCATTAAGGGTGTGGCTGGGAATGCGCTGCTGTTCTATGAATATAGAAGCGTGTGAGCGTTTGTATTTGATCGTTAATCGTAGCGGTGAAGGATCATTTCGATCCCTCAAAGATGGCTAATCATTGAGGAACCCTTATGTGTACATTATTAAAGCGTATTTTAAGTACCAGTTTATGTGCTTTTTCTCTTTTAACCCTCCCTGCAATTGCGCAGCAAATCACAACCGGCGGGGTTATTCATTTTCGCGGAGCGATAGTTGAATCACCTTGCGACGTTAACAGACAGCAGCAGCAAATTGAATTGTCATGTATCCGCAACGGCACCAACCAGAATAGTCTTTACAACCCGCAACAGCTCGCGACAGCCCCTCAGAATGTGCAGGAAATTGCCACAGTCAAAATGCACTACCTCAATGAACAGAAAAACATGGCGATTCTTAATATTGAATATAAATGACTCGCTGTGGCGTAGATATGCACACTTACGGTTAAAAAGAGAGATTTAAGGGAAAACCCTGCTGTACACTTAACGAATGGTGTTTTGTCAGGGGGAACTTATGCAATCCCGTGTTCATGTGTTACATGGCGATATTACGACTGTCGCTGTTGATGTGATTGTCAATGCGGCGAATTCATCGCTACTGGGAGGCGGTGGCGTCGATGGCGCAATCCATCGCGCTGCCGGACCAGCATTGCTGGAGGCCTGCAAACAGGTTATCCAGCAACAAGGAGAATGCCCGACAGGGCATGCGGTGATCACTCTGGCGGGGGCGCTTGCGGCAAAAGCGGTCATTCATACCGTAGGACCCGTCTGGCAAGGGGGAGGTCATCATGAGGCCGAACGCCTCGAAGAAGCTTACTTAAACACCCTGCAACTGGCCCTGGCCAATGGTTATCACTCCATTGCTTTTCCGGCGATTAGCACCGGGGCTTATGGCTATCCACGCGCCGCAGCGGCAGAAATAGCGGTGAAAACGGTGCTGAAATTTATTACCCGCCGCGCACTTCCTGATCAGATATACTTCGTGTGCTTTGATGACGAAAACGCTCAACTTTATAAGAGATTGCTAACACAACAAGGTGATGATCACACGGACTGATATGACGCGACTTGAGCGTGCCATCACGCCCCTTTGCGAAGACCACCCGGGAGAATGCGGCATTCTTGCGTTGGATGACAGCCTGGATGCGTTTGCTGCTCGCTATCGGTTAACGGAAATGGCGGAACGTACCCTGGATGTGCAGTATTACATCTGGGAAAACGACATGTCTGGGCTATTGTTATTTTCCGTTCTGCTGGCCGCAGCGAAGCGAGGCGTACGGGTGCGTTTGCTGCTGGATGATAACAACACGCCGGGTCTGGACGACACGCTGCGTCTGCTGGATAAGCACCCCAATATAGAAGTTCGCCTCTTCAATCCGTTTTCCTTTCGCATCCTGCGCGCGCTGGGCTATTTAACCGATTTTGCCCGGCTTAATCGGCGCATGCACAATAAAAGTTATACCGCTGACGGCGTGGTGACCCTCGTTGGTGGGCGTAATATTGGCGATGCCTATTTTGGCGCGGGTGAGCAACCGCTGTTTTCCGACCTGGACGTCATGGCTATCGGGCCGGTTGTCAAAGATGTGGCAGATGATTTTGAGCGTTACTGGCACTGTCGCTCGGTTTCAACGTTACAAAATGTGCTTGAGATGTCTGAGCCAGATTCTGTGCAGCGTATTGAGCTACCCGAATCCTGGTATAACGATGATATTACCCGCCGCTATCTGCATAAACTGGAAACCAGCCAGTTTATGTCCAGTCTCGATCAAAGGTCGCTGCCGCTGATTTGGGCCAAAACGCGTTTGCTGAGCGATGATCCTGCAAAAGGGGAAGGGAAAGCGCCGCGCCACTCGCTATTACCGCAGCGTTTGTTTGATGTAATGGGCTCGCCGACCGAACGTATTGATATTATTTCTGCCTACTTTGTGCCGACGCGTGCCGGTGTGGCGCAGCTCCTGAGACTGGTAAGAAAAGGCGTCAAGATTGCCATTTTAACCAATTCACTGGCGGCGAATGATGTGGCGATCGTCCATGCGGGCTATGCGCGATGGCGAAAAAAACTACTGCGCTACGGTGTAGAATTATACGAACTTAAACCGACCCGCGATCGCGTCTCGGTCGTTCACGATCGTGGATTAACCGGGAATTCAGGGTCCAGCCTGCATGCGAAAACGTTCAGTATTGATGATCGCAAAGTGTTTATCGGCTCGCTTAATTTTGATCCTCGTTCGACGCTGCTCAATACAGAAATGGGATTTGTGATTGAGAGTGAAGTGCTGGCCGAATTGATTCATAAACGGTTTATGCAAAGCCAGCGTGATATGGCCTGGCAGCTACGCCTTGACCGTTGGGGGAGAATTAATTGGGTCGACCGACTTTCTGGCAGTGAACAGGTCCTGAAAAAAGAACCCGCCACAGGATTCTGGAAGCGGATTCTGGTAAAGCTGGCGTCCGTGTTACCCATTGAATGGCTGCTTTGAACCACACAATGATTGAGGGAAAAACTAGCCGGCTACGGCCTTGTTTTTATCCTGCTTAACGGGCGGTTTACCCGAAAAGAGAAACTTCAGCACCGGTATGCGTAAATGGATTTCGTACAGTATTACCGCAATCCCAACCACAAATAGCAGACCGCAGAGAAAACCCAGCAGATTCGACGTGATATGCGGTGTGATGTAAGCGCCAAAAAACAGCGTTAACGGGTGGTGCACCAGATAGATAAACAGCGACGCGTTGACAAAATAGGTCACGCGGGCAGACTGGAAATTAAGCAAACGGTGACCCAACGAAAAGACGACGTTCACCATCCACAGTCCCATGACCATGGTAATGACATATTCGGTTTCATACATCCAGGCATCGCCGTTGCCATAACGCTGATTGAGCAGGTATGCCACAAATGCGAATGCAGCACCGAGCGTGCAACCGCGTGACGGCGTGGTAAACAGCGCTTTCAGATTCGGGTTGATAAACGCCAGTGCGCCGAGCATAAAGAAAGGCGCATAGAACAGCGTTTGCATAACGATAAAATTGAACATGCCATCGCTGAGAATCGAAGGGTAGAGGATGAAAATTGTCCTTCTGACGGCAGCGTAACCGACACCTAACAATATGAAAATCAGCGATAATTTAGTCATCGACACCGCCGGGGCGCTGGCGGCGTCACTACGCGTCAGTCTGTTTTTCATCTGGGTGAACACCCACATGCTCACGGTCGTTAATACGACCAGAACCAGTAAAAACCACAGATGGGAAATCAGCTCCCAGGCCAGCGCATTGTATTTATCGTAGCCGCTGAGAGTATGCCAACTGTCTGCTTTTCCTTTTACGTATTGCAACATGATAAATTGCGGCAGCGTAAGTAATGGAATCGCGGTCAGCATTGGGATCCCAACGCGTTCTACACGCACCTTCCACCAGCGCTTTAGCGGATAGCGCAAAAATAGCATGTAGGAAAAATAACCCGAAATGACAAAGAAGACTTGCATGCGAAAAGCATGGATAAAGTCGTTAAACAGGGTTAACCACCACGACGGTTCCGCGCTGTTCACGTGCCAGGTGTGGGTCGAGTAAATCAATGAAATATGGAATGGGATCCCTAACAACATTAGCCAGGCACGGATGGAGTCAAGAAAATATTCGCGTGGTGGTGATACAGAGCTCATAGACAGTTATGTATTCTCAGACTTTTCGTCTTATCCCTAAGACGAATAATGGTTACATTCGAGGGCAACCCTACACGAAGTCCAACAACCTGTCTCCAGGATAAGCACGCAAAGTGAAAACAGGTAGTTGAACCTGATTAAACCATGAGCCAGCGCGCGAACAATACAGGGATTCAGTTGTCGGAATACCCGATTATCCATTAAAATGGATCGGATCAATATAAGCACACAAAGGGGGAAGTGCTTACTAATTATGAAACATAAACTACAAATGATGAAAATGCGTTGGTTGGGTGCAGCAGTTATGTTAACGCTGTACACATCATCGAGCTGGGCGTTCAGCATCGATGATGTTGCAAAACAAGCTCAATCCTTAGCCGGTAAAGGCTATGAGGCGCCAAAAAGTAACTTGCCCTCCGTTTTCCGCGACATGAAATATGCGGATTATCAGCAGATCCAGTTTAACCGCGATAAAGCCTACTGGAGCAATCTCAAGACCCCATTTAAGCTCGAGTTCTACCACCAAGGTATGTACTTCGACACGCCGGTCAAAATCAACGAAGTTACCGCTACAGCGGTGAAAAGAATCAAATACAGCCCGGATTATTTTAATTTTGGCGATGTTCAGCATGATAAAGACACGGTAAAAGATCTCGGTTTCGCCGGGTTCAAAGTGCTGTATCCGATCAACAGCAAAGATAAAAACGACGAAATCGTCAGCATGCTCGGTGCCAGCTATTTCCGTGTTCTGGGGGCAGGGCAGGTCTACGGTCTGTCTGCGCGCGGTCTCGCGATTGATACCGCTCTGCCTTCTGGCGAAGAATTTCCCCGCTTCCGTGAGTTTTGGATCGAGCGTCCGAAACCGACTGACAAACGTTTGACCATTTATGCCTTGCTGGATTCTCCGCGCGCAACCGGAGCGTATCGCTTTGTCATCATTCCGGGTCGTGACACGGTCGTCGATGTTCAATCCAAAGTTTATCTGCGCGACAAAGTGGGCAAGCTGGGCGTGGCACCGTTAACCAGTATGTTCCTGTACGGACCAAACCAGCCTTCTCCGGCGACCAACTATCGTCCGGAACTGCATGACTCTAACGGTTTGTCGATCCACGCTGGCAACGGCGAGTGGATTTGGCGTCCGCTGAATAACCCGAAACATCTGGCGGTGAGCAGCTTTGCGATGGAAAATCCGCAAGGTTTCGGCCTGCTGCAGCGTGGCCGTCAGTTCTCGCGTTTTGAAGATATCGACGATCGTTACGATCTGCGCCCAAGCGCCTGGATCACGCCAAAAGGTGATTGGGGTAAAGGTAAGATTGAGTTAGTTGAAATCCCAACTAACGATGAAACGAACGATAACATCGTTGCGTACTGGACGCCGGATCAACTGCCTGAAGCCGGCAAAGAGATGAACTTCAAGTACACCCTGACGTTCACGCGTGACGAAGACAAGCTTCATGCCCCTGATAGCGCCTGGGTCCAGCAGACTCGTCGTTCTACCGGTGATGTAAAACAGTCTAACCTCATTCGTCAGCCTGATGGCACTATCGCGTTTGTGGTGGACTTTACCGGCACGGATATGAAAAAGCTGCCGCAGGATACCCCGGTTACCGCACAAACCAGTATTGGCGACAACGGCGAGATCGTTGAAAGTACTGTGCGCTACAACCCGGTAACTAAAGGTTGGCGTTTGGTATTGCGCGTGAAAGTGAAAGATGTGAAGAAAACCACTGAAATGCGTGCTGCCTTGGTCAATGCCGATCAGACGCTGAGTGAAACCTGGAGCTACCAGTTACCTGCCAATGAATAAGACAACTGAGTATATTGACGCAATGCCGCTTTCGGATATCGAAAAAGCGGCACTGCCGAAAACTGACATCCGCGCCGTTCATCAGGCGCTGGATGCCGAGCATCGTACGTACTCGCGCGAAGATGATTCACCGCAGGGTTCGGTGAAAGCTCGCCTGGAGCAGGCGTGGCCTGATTCTCTGGCCAAAGAGCAGTTGGTTAAGGACGATGAGGGGCGCGATCAGCTGCAGGCGATGCCAAAAGCAACGCGTACCTCTATGTTCCCCGATCCCTGGCGTACCAACCCGGTTGGCCGCTTTTGGGATCGCCTGCGCGGGCGCGATGTGACTCCGCGTTATCTTTCGCGTTTGACGAAAGAAGAACAGGAGAGCGAGCAAAAATGGCGTACGGTTGGCACCATCCGCCGCTATACGTTGTTGATCTTAACGCTGGCGCAAACGGTCGTCGCAACCTGGTATATGAAGACGATCCTTCCGTATCAGGGTTGGGCATTCATTAATCCTGTTGACATGATGGGGCAGGATTTATGGGTCTCCTTTATGCAACTGCTGCCCTACATGCTCCAGACCGGCATTCTCATTTTGTTTGCCGTGCTTTTCTGTTGGGTTTCAGCAGGATTCTGGACCGCGCTGATGGGTTTCCTGCAACTGTTGATTGGGCGAGATAAGTACAGTATCTCCGCCTCAACGGTTGGGGACGAGCCGTTAAATCCCGAGCACCGGACCGCGTTGATTATGCCGATCTGTAACGAGGACGTTGACCGCGTATTCGCGGGACTTCGCGCCACGTGGGAGTCGGTCAAAGCGACGGGCAACGCCGAGCATTTTGATGTTTACATCCTGAGCGACAGTTACAACCCCGATATCTGCGTAGCAGAACAAAAAGCGTGGATGGAGCTGATTGCCGAAGTGCAAGGCGAAGGGCAGATTTTCTACCGTCGTCGTCGTCGTCGCGTGAAGCGTAAAAGCGGCAACATTGATGACTTCTGCCGTCGCTGGGGAAATCAGTACAGCTACATGGTGGTGCTGGACGCTGACTCCGTGATGAGCGGTGACTGTCTGAGCGGACTGGTGCGCCTGATGGAAGCGAATCCAAATGCCGGGATTATCCAGTCTTCACCGAAGGCTTCCGGTATGGATACGCTGTATGCACGCTGTCAGCAGTTTGCGACCCGTGTTTATGGTCCGTTGTTTACCGCTGGACTTCACTTCTGGCAATTGGGGGAATCGCACTACTGGGGCCATAACGCGATTATTCGCGTGAAGCCGTTTATCGAACACTGTGCGCTTGCGCCGTTACCGGGCGAAGGCTCGTTTGCGGGTTCGATTCTCTCCCACGACTTCGTCGAAGCGGCGTTGATGCGTCGTGCCGGCTGGGGCGTGTGGATTGCTTACGATCTGCCGGGCTCTTATGAAGAGCTACCGCCGAACCTGCTGGATGAACTCAAGCGTGACCGTCGCTGGTGTCATGGCAACCTGATGAACTTCCGTCTGTTCCTGGTGAAGGGGATGCACCCGGTTCACCGTGCGGTGTTCCTGACCGGCGTTATGTCCTATCTGTCCGCGCCGCTGTGGTTTATGTTCCTCGCGTTATCGACCGCATTGCAGGTGGTGCATGCGTTGACGGAACCACAGTACTTCCTGCAACCGCGCCAGCTGTTCCCGGTATGGCCGCAGTGGCGTCCTGAACTGGCGATCGCGCTGTTTGCTTCTACGATGGTGCTGCTGTTCCTGCCGAAGCTGCTGAGTATTTTGCTCATCTGGTGTAAAGGGACGAAAGAGTACGGCGGGTTTATCCGCGTCACGCTGTCGCTGCTGCTGGAGGTTCTGTTCTCCGTGCTGCTGGCGCCGGTACGTATGCTGTTCCATACCGTCTTCGTCGTGAGCGCCTTCCTCGGTTGGGAAGTGGTGTGGAATTCACCGCAGCGTGATGACGATTCCACCCCGTGGGGTGAAGCATTTATGCGTCACGGTTCTCAGTTACTGCTGGGGCTGGTGTGGGCGGTAGGTATGGCCTGGCTGGATCTGCGTTTCCTGTTCTGGCTGGCGCCGATTGTCTTCTCGCTGATCCTGTCGCCGTTTGTTTCCGTGATTTCCAGCCGTTCCACGGTTGGGTTACGTACCAAGCGCTGGAAGCTGTTCCTGATCCCGGAAGAGTATTCTCCGCCGCAGGTGCTGGTTGATACGGATACCTATCTGGTGATGAACCGCAATCGTACGCTGGACGACGGCTTTATGCATGCGGTGTTTAACCCGTCATTTAACGCACTGGCAACGGCAATGGCGACTGCACGTCACCGCGCGAGTAACGTGCTTGAGATTGCCCGTGACCGCCATGTGGAGCAGGCGCTGAACGAAACGCCGGAGAAACTAAACCGTGACCGCCGTCTGGTGCTGTTGAGCGATCCGGTGACGATGGCGCGTTTGCACTATCGCGTCTGGAATTCACCTGATAAGTATTCTTCGTGGGTGAATTACTACCAGGGACTGACCCTGAATCCGCTGGCGCTCAGGAAAAAGTAAGCGTTATGTAACGTGAAAATACCGGCCTGGTGCCGGTATTTTTTTATACTAAATAAAAGAGCCGTGAGGTATCAGGTGCGAATATTGGCAGTGGCAATCATGGTGTGCTTGCTGAGCGGATGCGGCAGTATTATTAGCCGAACTATCCCAGGGCAAGGGCACGGAAACCAATACTATCCTGGCGTGCAATGGGATGTCCGGGACTCCGCGTGGCGCTACGTCACCATCCTCGACCTGCCATTTTCGCTGGTGTTTGATACCTTGCTGCTCCCGCTCGACATTCACCACGGACCTTACGAGTAAGCTATCGCTCATCCCATTCATCGGCCGCGGTCTGACCCTCTTCGGTATCCAGGGGAGGTTCCAGCTGGAATTCACCTTCATCCCATTCGTGAAGCGTGTTTTCTTCCTGCCACTCCTGACGGATCTCAATTTCATCATAGTCGCCATCAAAAACGCTTTGGGCCGCTTCACCACTCAGCATTGGCAGGCATTCACCCTCGCCCTCATCCTCATCAGCAAAGAATTCCGCCTGCCACATAATGTCACCATCCTGTAGCACGTATTTTTGTACGCTTAGCTGTTGAACGCTGGCTTCGTCGGGCTCAAGGTCAGGGTTATCAGCCAGAAATTCTTCACGAGCGGCATCAATGGCTTCTTCCAGCGTGGCATACATGGTCATCAGAGTCTCCCTTTGATTTAATGAAGTATTCAGGAAAATAATAGTTGATTCTCCGGTATTGCAAGTATGAATGCACAAAAATCATCCCGTAGCCTCAGTGCTCCGGCGACGGCGCAGACTATTCCACGAGTAGAAAGCGTTAAACAGTACGACGCCCGCGGTCACGCAGAAGACGGCGCGAAAACCGTAGTTGGCGGATATTGCCGCCCCCATTAATGGTCCCGTTACGTTACCGATATCGCGAAATGACTGGTTATAACTGAAAATACGCCCGGCGATCTGATTGGTTGAGTTATAGACCAGCAGCGTTTGTACTGCCGGGAGCAGAGCCCCATCAGCGGCCCCCAATAAAAAGCGCAGAACGGCAAGTTGCCAGGGCGATTGTACAAACGACATTGGAATAAGCAGCAGCACGGAGATGACCAGAGCAACAATCAGGATCTTCTCCGGGCCAATTCGGTCACCTAATTTGCCGAGCCGCGGGGCGCTAATTAACGCAGCCACGCCTGGTACGGAAGCAATCATCCCGCTGATAAAGGCGATGTTACTGACGTTGCCAGCCAACTCTCGAACGTACAGCGTCAGAATTGGCGCGATGGACCCGGTTGCCACCTGGATTATCAGCGTTGTGACAAACAGGCTCAGCACCAGTTTGGGATTTTTTAACGAGGCCACGACTTCGCGAATGTGCAGCATCTCTTTCTTGCTCACCGGTTGGAAACGTTCGCGAATAAAAAATAGCGTCAGGATAAAACAGACCAGCAGTACGCTGGCGGTGATGAAAAATACCGGGCGTAGTCCGTACTGATCCGCGAGCAGCCCCCCAGCTAACGGTCCGAGCAGTGCGCCGCTGACGCCGCCGGTGGAAAGCGTTCCCAGCGCCCAGCCGCTTTTATTGCGCGGAACCTGGGTGGCGATGAGTGCATTGGCGTTGGGAATGAAACCGCCGAGCAGACCCAACAGGGCACGCAGGACCAGGAACTGCCAGATATTTTGCGCCAGCCCCATCAGCAGCATCACAATCGCCATACCCAATGCGGAACGCAGCAGCATGATTTTTCGCCCTTTGCGATCGGCAAGGCCACCCCAGAAAGGAGAGGCGATGGCGGAAAAGAGAAAAGTGATGCTGAAGACCAGACCTGACCACATATTCAGGGCGCTATGACCCGTAACGCCGAGGCTCTCGACATAGAGGGGCAAAAAGGGCATAACCAGGCTAAATGCTGCACCGGTTAAAAAACAACCCAACCAGGCAACGGTGAGGTTACGTTTCCAGTTTATGGGAGCATCTGAGGGTGACATAGCGTTCCGCAGTGTGGCGCGCTGTTTGCGCTATCGATTGAATATAAGCAAGCAGGCTAATTATGCGCCTGGTAGATAGTTGCTGCAATGCGGATAGCAGTTAAACCTAAAGCGGGCAGGGAAGGTGTTGCAGTCCACAGGACTGCAACCGTGCTTTAGTACAGGGAAGGTGAACCTTCAGGACGCGTCTTGAAACGACGGTGTAGCCACATGTACTGATCTGGGGCCATCATGATGCATTGCTCAACAATCTTATTCATCCACGCAGCCGTAGTCTCCGCGTTGTCTAACGGCGGTGAACACTCCGGAGGCAGCATAATCAATTGATAACCTTTACCGTCAGGTTTGCGGCGGGGAACAAACGGTACCAGGCAGGCATTCGACATGCGTGAAAGCATCCAGGTCCCGGAGGTTGTTGCGGCCTGTTCAACAGCAAAAAGCGGGACAAATACGCTGGCGCGGGGACCGTAGTCATGATCCGGCGCATACCAGACCACTTCGCCTTTTTTCAACGCTTTAATCATTCCTTTCAGGTCTTTACGATCGAGCATTGATTTATTAGAGCGCATACGGCCCCAGGTTTGTAGCCAGTCGAGCAGTGGGTTGTCGTTAGGGCGATATACGCCTATCCCCGGCTCCTGCAAACCAAACTGACGCGCACCCAGTTCAAGGGTCAGAAAGTGCAGACCCACTAACAAAATTCCCCGTTTTTGCGCCTGAACGTCGCGGATATGTTCCATCCCGATAACTTCCGTCCAGCGTGAAATGCGCTTGTCAGACCAAAACCAGGCCATTCCGGTTTCCATCACGCCCATGCCCACGGACTCGAAGTTCTTGACTACCATCTGCTGGCGTTCCTGCTCGCTCATTTGCGGGAAGCACAGTTCCAGATTACGGGAAACAATTTTTGCCCGACGTTTCATCAAACGTAATGCCAGACGACCTAATGCGCAGCCCAACTTGTAAAGAACCGGGTAGGGTAACTGCACGATTAACCAAAGGATGCCAATGCCCAGCCAGGTTAACCAATAACGTGGATGCAGTAACGCAGCCGAAAACTTGGGTAAATTCGTCATGTCTATCCTGTCTTCAAACGACCAATTGCCTGTATTGTCGCATTTTTTCGCGCATATCAAAAATTTGTGACGGGAGAACGGTGATTAAACCAGCAATTGTTGTTGCACTTTTATATTGGAGTAAGAAATGTAGCGTAAAATGTGTGGATGTAAATTGGCGGTGTTTGCTTTATTATGCCGCCGATTTTCATTTTCTCCCTATTTGCAGGATACGTACACCATGCCAGTGTTACACAACCGCATTTCGAACGATGCGCTCAAAGCCAAAATGTTGGCTGAGACCGAGCCGCGCACGACGATCTCATTCTATAAATATTTCACCATCGCCAATCCTCAGCACACGCGTGATGCGCTGTACCAGATGTTCACTGCATTGAACGTCTTCGGGCGCGTTTATCTTGCCCATGAAGGAATCAATGCGCAAATCAGCGTACCGCAAAGCAACGTCGAGGCATTCCGCCAGCAGCTTTATGCGTTTGATCCCGCATTCGCCGGGTTACGTCTGAATATCGCGCTGGATGATGATGGTAAATCGTTCTGGGTGCTGCGTATGAAAGTGCGTGAACGCATCGTGGCGGATGGTATTGACGATCCGCAATTTGACGCCAGCAACGTAGGTGATTACCTGAAGGCGGCGGAAGTAAACGCCATGCTGGACGATCCTGACGCGGTATTCATTGATATGCGCAACCACTATGAATATGAAGTGGGCCATTTCGAGAATGCGCTAGAAATCCCGGCAGACACGTTCCGCGACCAGTTACCGAAAGCCGTTGAAATGATGCAGGCGCATAAAGATAAAAAAATCGTTATGTATTGCACGGGCGGGATCCGTTGTGAGAAAGCCAGCGCCTGGATGAAACACAACGGATTTAGCAAAGTCTGGCACATTGAGGGCGGTATTATTGAATATGCCCGCAAGGCACGTGAACAGGGGCTTCCTGTACGTTTTGTCGGTAAAAACTTCGTTTTTGATGAGCGTATGGGCGAAAGGATTTCTGAAGATGTTATTGCGCATTGCCATCAGTGCGGAACGGCGTGCGACAGCCATACTAATTGCAAAAATGATGGCTGCCATCTGTTGTTTATCCAGTGTCCGGCCTGCGCGCAGAAGTATAACGGCTGCTGTAGCGAGTTGTGTAGCGAAGAGAGTAAGTTGCCGGAAGAAGAGCAACGTCGTCTTCGAGCAGGACGTGAAAATGGCAACAAAATATTTAATAAGTCACGCGGTCGTCTGAATACCAAACTGGGTATTCCGGACCCTGCGCAATAGTCATCATGCCGGATGGCGGCTTTAGCCCCATCCGGCAACTCATACGTTACTTCTGTTGGACACCTTCCACTGAGATGAGCAGATCGACTTCCTGAGACGCCGGGCCGAGATCGGTGGTGATGTTGAAGTCCTTCAGCTTAATTTTACCTTGTGCTTCAAAACCTGCACGCGTGCCACCCCACGGATCGCCGCCCTGACCAATCAGCTTCGCATCCAGCGTAACCGGTTTAGTGACGCCGTTCAGGGTGAGATTACCGGTGATATCCAGGTCATTCCCCTCTTTCTTCACGCTGGTAGAGCTAAAGGTCGCCTGCGGGAATTTGGCCACGTTAAGGAAATCTGCGCTGCGCAGGTGCTTGTCGCGTTCGGCGTGATTGGTGTCAACGCTGTTGGTGTTGATGGTGACGTTAACCTTATCGGCTGCGGGATTTTTCTCATCAAAGGTAAAAGTCCCGTCGAAATCTTTAAATGTGCCGTACAGCCAACTGTAACCCAGGTGCTGAATACGGAAATTAACAAAGGCATGCTGTCCTTCTTTGTCAATTTTGTAATCTGCCGCCAAGGCTGACCCGGTGGTGAATAATAGAGAGGCGAGTGTAAGTCCCAGCAGGTTTTTTTTCATTTTAAGCTCCATAGTCAGATGACGATTTTCCCAACATGCGATTCAGGGTATCGTCGTTATCGATAAAGTGATGTTTCAGGGCCATCAGTCCGTGCAGAAGCGATAAAACCACCACAGTCCACGCAAGCCACAGGTGCAGACTACCGGCGAGGTCGGCCTGAGCGCCCGCATTGGCAAGGGTGGCAGGAATGTCGAACCAACCAAATACGCTTATCGCTTTGCCATCAGCGGTGGAAATCAAATACCCGCTGATGACAATTGAAAAGAGCAATGTGTATAGCGCGAGGTGACCCAGTGCCGCCGCGATGCGGGTGAAACGGGAATAACTTGCCAGCGCAGGAGGAGGAGGGGAGATCAACCGCCAGACGACGCGGATAACCAGCCCCATCATGAGCACAACGCCGATGCTTTTATGCAGTTCAGGGGCCTGGTGATACCAGCCGTCGTAATAGCTGAGCGTGACCATCCACAATCCCAGCGCAAACATGCCATATACAGCAATCGCAATCAGCCAGTGTAAAGCGGCAGACACCACGCCATAGCGTTGTGGAGTATTATTGAATTGCATAAGTACACCGTTAGATATTTCAGAAGTGAATGAAAATGGCGCGTAAAAGACATTAATGCAACTAATAAATAACAATAATGGTGATATTTGTTTTTGATTCAATAAAATTGATTGAATTGTGAAGTAATCATCAAGGAATTAGTAGGGGTGGATGACATTAAGGCTTGGTTTCTGGGTGTTTAAGGTATTTTTCTTGTTCAGTTAATTGCAATGGAAATTAAGTTAATATCAGTTTATGTCAATTAGTGTCAGCGTTGTGGGTTCAGAAAAACATAATATATATCACATCCATAATTGCCAGCAGCGACCATAAAATAATGTAGAGCATAAGATGCTCGCGAATATTATTAACCAGATAGTGAAAGATGCGGCGCATCAACGTTATTCCTGTCATTAAAAATGGCCTCACCAACGAGGCCATTCATTTATTATCGCTTAAAACGACTTAGCCTGAAGGGCGTCAGGTCAAAGTCAGACGATTTGTCCTGGGCGAAGTCTGCCGCAATCTCTCCGAGGACGGAGGCAAACTTAAAGCCATGTCCGCTCAGCCCGGTGATGATCAGCGTGTTGTCATGCTCCGGTAGAGTATCAATAATAAAGTCTTCATCTGGTGAGTTATCATAGGTGCAGGACGCACCGTGCAGACAGCAACCCACGCCTGGCAGTATTGTGCGCAGGAATGGGAAGGCTTCAGAACCATCGCTGGCTACAGCGGCAAACGGCTTGCGCTCTTCTGCCGAATGAATTACCTGTCCGCCATTGTGCTTACCAATTTTTAGCTCGTCGTTTTCTGCCGGGAAACCATAGAATTGATCGCCATTTGGTAGCTCTCCGGTGAAGGCAGGGAAGTTATTCTTAACGCTGTAACGCCCATCGGCTTGATACCAGGCGAACACTTTGCGTACCGGTTGTATCGGTAGTTCAGGGACTAATGCCTGTACCCAGGTTCCGGCGCTGATCACCGCTTTTTGCGCGTGATAGTCACCATCGGCGGTTTCTACCGTGACGCCATCATCACTATGACGAATTGCGCTGACCGGGCATTTAAATAGCTGCGCACAGCCTGCTTCTTCCGCCAGACGGATCCAGGTTTTAATCGCTAACTCACTACGTAAAAAACCAGACTCCGCTTCAAACAGACCGATATAGTTTTCAGGTACGCGAATCTCTGGCCAGCGCGCCATAATGGCTGCTGCATCCAGTTGTTCAACATTGAGTTGCCACTGTTTTGCGCTTTGCGCCGCGGTCGCTAAGAAGGTTGAATCTGCCGGACCAAGGTTGATGACACCAGAGCGCACAAAAATCGGTTCTTCATTTTGGGTGGATAATTCATCCCATAATGTTTGCGCACGCAGCACCAGCGGAACATATTTTTCACCTTCGCCATAGGCATGACGAATTAATCGAGTGTCGCCGTGGTGGCTGCCCTGCTGATGCGGTGGCATATGCGCATCGATCATCAGAACCTTCAGACCGGCGCGAGTGGCATAGTATCCGGCTGCGGCGCCCACGGAACCGCTGCCAATTATGATTAAGTCGTATTTCATCCGCTTCTCTCTGCAATCGCGATAGTAGCAGGGTAAATAAGTGACCCGGAATATTCAACCTGGAAATAAGAAAGGCACCGGAAAGGTGCCTTTTGATGGTTGGATGTATCAGATTTAATGTCGCTGATACTCATTTACCTGGTAATCGCCGGATTCAATTTTAGCGATTCCTGCTTCTAATATCGAAATAAATTGCCTGGCAACATCAGTGGTTAACCAGAGCGTTTGACCAACTTCAGTCCCATCCGGGTCTGGACGATTCGGGGTCTGGTAGTGCAAACGCAGCATCAGCGCATCGTAGCTATCAACAGTGCTGATGTCCCATCCTACTAACGGATGAGTCTGAATGACTTCATTATTCTTTTCCATCATGCCCCCTAATTCGTGTTACTAGACAACGGTTTTCGAGGTTCAATGCGTTTTTTCTGAAGCAACTTCAGTATATCAATAAATAAGGGTATTCATTGAAAATTTAAAGAGGTAAGCACATAAAATTTTCGTTTTCAGCGTTATCTGACTAACAAACCGACATGTTATTCATTTTTTTTAAGCATGTTGCACAATTATTTTGGTGTTGTGGTTAAAAGATAGCCAGGAATTTATTATTAAAATATCAGTTTGCCAGAAGGAATGAACTATTGATTAAAAGATGGTGTGTATAAAAAAGCCGGGGCGACCCGGCAAACAAACATCACTGCATATCATTATTTATTCATTGATGAACCAGTCATCCGCGCTTTCCCAGGTCTCCTGGAGGATCTCGCTGATGCGTTCTTTATCCTCTTTGGTGGCACCAATAACCGACAGATTGTTTGCGCCGGCATAACGGACGGTAACGTTACCTTCGTTATCCGGAAAATGGTGCTGAATACGGCGGGAGAGTTCACCTGCCAGCGCGTCAATTGCACCAGCAGGTAAAGGTGAAGTTTTGGCAATAGTGACTTCAATACGCATAGTAGCCCCCTGTGGAATATACTGTTTATTTATACAGTTATTCTCGCCAGTTGGCTACACTTTTTTTAGCTTTTCACGGACCAGTGTACCGTTTCGCCACCCAGGAAAGGCACCAGCGTATCATCTTGCAGCGCAATGCTCTCTGGGACCTGGTGCTGCACGCGTTCCAGCTCAATAAAGGTTTCATTCACCGGCAAACCGTAGAACTGTGGGCCATTGAGTGAGCAGAAGGCTTCAAAATGGTCCAGTGCATTCATCTCTTCAAACACGGTGGCATAACTGCCCAGTGCGGTCGGCGCATTAAAGCAGCCCGCACAGCCACAGCTTGACTCTTTACGATGACGCGCATGCGGCGCTGAGTCGGTACCGAGGAAGGCGCGGTTAAACCCGCTGGCGACCAGCTCACGCAACGCCTGTTGATGGACGTTACGTTTGAGGATCGGCAGGCAGTACAGATGAGGGCGAATCCCGCCGACCAGCATGTGGTTGCGGTTAAACATCAGGTGCTGCGGCGTAATGGTCGCCGCCAGAAGGTCATTGCCGTCGCGCACGTATTCGGCAGCATCTTTAGTCGTGATATGTTCGAACACCACTTTCAGCGCAGTTAAACGCTGACGCAGTGGTTCCATTACCGTCTCAATAAAGCGCGCCTCGCGATCGAAAATATCGATATCCGCATGCGTCACTTCGCCGTGCACCAGCAGAGGCATACCCAATTTTTCCATCCGTTCCAGCACTGGCATGATGGCATCAATAGAGGTTACGCCATGCGTCGAGTTGGTGGTGGCATTGGCCGGATAGAGTTTTGCGGCGGTGAACACGCCTTCGTTGAATCCACGTTCCAGCTCATTGGGATCCAGCGTATCCGTTAAGTAGCAGGTCATTAATGGCGTGAAGTCGTGTCCGGCAGGTACCGCGTCAAGAATTCGCTGGCGGTAAGCGATAGCCGCGTCCACCGTGGTGACGGGCGGAGCCAGGTTCGGCATGACAATGGCGCGGCCATAAACTTCGCTGGTATAGGGCACGACAGTTTTTAACATGTCGCCATCGCGAAAGTGAAGATGCCAGTCGTCTGGGCGGCGGATCTTTAAAACCTGGGATGGTGCAGTCATCAATATGCTCCGGCTGAGGATAGTCTTTTTTGCCGGAAACAAAGGATAAGCGGAAACGTTTTCGTTTGCACGAAAAAAAAGGGCGCATCGGCGCCCTCTGTCATATTAGTCGGTGAACGGGATAATGATTTCTCCCGGTTTCACCTCAATGCCTTTCGCCAGTTTTTTCGCCAGCGCTTCCCCCTGGCTGCTGTCATCCCGCAGAATGTACGCTGGCTGCTGGTTGAAATAGTTGCGCAGCGACTGATTTAAATAAGGCATCAGCGTTTGCAGTACCGACTGCATTTTTTCCGGCGTGACGGTAGCGTCCACGACTTCCATTTCTTGCAGATAAATCGCGCCTTTTTCTTTATTGAAAACCGGTAAGGCTTTTAGCTTCAGCTTCATGGTCGCTTTCTGACTGCCAAACAGGGAGTTCATGTCCAGGTTGGCGTCTCCGGTCAGCGTCACTTTATTGGGTTCTTCACGGCCTATCTGGCTGGCGAGATTGTTCAGTACGATATGTGCTTCAGCGACACCAGGCAGACCGATATCTTTTGAAAAGTTATTATTCTTCGCCAGGGCCTGATTAATCTCTTGCTCGCTAACCGTGTATTGCGTGAGTTGATTACAACCAACCAACAGGCCGCTGACAATTAGTGCAGCGGCAAAAAAAAACTTTTTCATGGGGTTCCTCAACATGATGCTTGTGGTGTAATCGTGACACAAAGCATCATCGAGCACCAGCGCTGCGGGTAACAGCAGAAAAAACTGAAAAATGCGCGTACACCAGATTGGCTATCAGGCGTCAGGCTCCAGCATACCACGCGTTGGGCGTTTGAGACTGAATTGCCAGCCCAGCGCCAGGAAAGTGATGAAGCCGATAATACCGAGCATCATCCAGGGCAGCTCCGGTTGTGCCAGGGCTTTACCCATGTCAAACAGCCAGCCGCCGCCGATATAACCAATGGCGCCGCCGATGGCGAGTCCCAGTCGACTGAAACCCATATAGCTTCCCCGGGCACGTGCATTCGCCAGCGAGGCGCTCAGGGTTTCACGCGCCGGTTCGGCGATGATTGAGCCAATATAGAACGTGCAAATCAGGGTGAACAACTGCTGCAAATTCCCGACCAGGCCGATGGGCATCATGCTTAAAGACATCACCAGCAGACCGGCCATCAGGCGATGCTCAAGGCGAAAGCGTTTTTCACTCCAGCGGGCAATCGGGTAGAGCAACGTTAAAGAGAGGCACGCCTCGATGGCATACATCCATTTCACAGCGGCCGGTGAGCCAGCGATGTCGTTTACCATTATTGGCAGCATCAGCATCACTTGTACCGCCAGCATGTAATAGCCCGCCAGCGTCAGCACATAAGTGACAAAGCGCTTGTCATGCATCACGTGGCTCATTCCTTCGCGCACCGGAATTTTCACCGTTGACAGCTTCCATGCCGGAAGTAGCCAGGCGTTAAACGCCGCGCACAGAACGAACAAAATTGCGCCGGTGGCACACACCAGACGGAAATCGTATTGCAATAACCAACTGCCGAGCAACGCGCCAACCACTGCCCCGGCGCTATCCTGCATCATCAGAATAGAGAAAAAACGCCCGCGCTTTTCCGGACGGATCAGTTTGACCACCAGCGCCGAGCGGGGAGGGTCGAACAACGTGCCGCCCAGCCCGGAAAGAAAGCAGGAAAACCATAGCAACCACGGTTCATGGGCAATGCCCATGGTGGCGAATCCGGCAGCGCGCATCAGCATGCCGGTGACGATCATCGGTTTTGCCCCGAAACGGTCAGCAATAGCACCGCCGAAGATACCTAAACCTTGCTGGATAAATTGACGTAATCCAAGCGCGATACCGACCATCACGGCGGCCCAGCCCATTTGATCGACGAAACGAATTGAGATCAGCGGGAAAACGACGAAGAAACCCAGCACGACCAGCATGTTATCGATAAGAAGGAAGTATTTACCCAGGTTCCTTGCCTGCGAGACTTGCGACATTTCCCCTCCAGGGAAAAACTCGTCACTCTGGATAGAGTTTAAAAGATAAGCACCTCCTATTCTGCGGTGTCGTCATCGCTTTTCCCACCCTTCGCGGGACAATATTTTTTTATCAAAAGTCCGTCTTGATAGAGAGTTTTCATCAAAATGTGTGAATAATTCAAAAAATGGCATTTTGCTCTTTTCACAGGGCGTATTTGCGCAGGTATAGTAATGCGAATAGCGTATTGAAGACGTTACGGGAAGGAGTAGGTATAGAATGTTTGGCTATCGCAGTAACGTGCCAAAAGTGCGCTTAACCACGGACCGCCTGGTCGTGCGTTTAGTGCATGAGCGTGATGCCTGGCGTCTGGCAGATTATTACGCAGAAAATCGTCATTTCTTAAAACCCTGGGAGCCTATTCGCGATGAAAGCCACTGTTATCCGTCAGGCTGGCAGGCGCGTCTGAGCATGATCTCTGAGTTTCATAAACAGGGCACCGCTTATTACTTTGCGCTGCTCGATCCGGAAGAAAAAGAGATTATTGGCGTCGCGAACTTCTCGAACGTCGTGCGGGGATCTTTCCACGCCTGTTATCTCGGTTACTCCATTGCGCAGAAGTGGCAGGGGCAGGGGCTGATGTATGAAGCCTTAACCTCGGCCATCCGCTATATGCAGCGCACGCAGCATATTCACCGCATTATGGCTAACTACATGCCACATAATAAACGCAGCGGTGACCTGCTGGCGCGACTGGGTTTTGAAAAAGAAGGGTATGCCAAAGACTACCTGCTGATTGACGGGCAGTGGCGCGATCACGTGCTGACGGCGTTGACCACATCAGAATGGACCCCCGGCCGCTAAGTTTCAGATGCAGCCATGATTAATGGAGAAGACGATGAAATACGAATTAACCGCCACTGAAGCACGGGTGATTGGCTGTTTATTAGAAAAACAAGTGACTACGCCTGAACAGTATCCGCTCTCCGTTAACGGAGTCGTAACCGCCTGCAATCAAAAAACGAATCGTGAACCCGTGATGAACCTGTCGGAATCCGACGTGCAGGATCAGCTTGATAACCTGGTGAAACGGCATTTCCTGCGTACGGTGAGTGGCTTTGGTAATCGCGTCACGAAATATGAGCAGCGTTTCTGCAACTCTGAGTTTGGTAATCTTAAGCTCAGCGCGGGGGAAGTCGCGCTCATTACCACGCTGTTGCTGCGCGGCGCTCAAACACCAGGTGAGCTACGTAGCCGCGCTTCCCGGATGTACGAATTCAGCGACATGGCCGAAGTAGAGTCGACACTGGAGAAACTGGCAACCCGGGAAGATGGTCCTTATGTCGTTCGCCTGGCGCGTGAGCCGGGCAAACGTGAAAGCCGTTATATGCACCTGTTTTGCGGTGACGTTGATGAAGCGATGACAACGGTAGATGAACTTCCGGCAGCTTCGGGCGATCTACAGGCGCGCGTTGAAGCGCTGGAAACAGACGTCGCGGAGCTTAAGCAACGGCTTGATTCCTTGCTGGCGCACCTGGGAGACTGATGTGAATAAATTACGTATCGGCGTTGTCGGGCTCGGCGGGATTGCGCAAAAGGCCTGGCTGCCCGTGCTGGGCGCTAGTGCAGACTGGACGCTGGAAGGGGCATTTTCACCTTCGCGGGAAAAAGCGCAGCGTATCTGTGATACCTGGCGGATACCCTACGTTGATTCACTGGTTAATCTGGCGCAAACCTGCGATGCGGTTTTCGTCCATTCCAGTACCGCAACGCACTATGCGGTGGTCAGCGAACTGCTGAATGCCGGGGTTCACGTGTGCGTGGATAAACCGCTGGCGGAAAGCCTGCGCGAGGCTGAACAATTGGTGGAGCTGGCCGAGCGGAAAAAGCTGACGCTGATGGTGGGGTTTAACCGTCGATTTGCGCCGCTGTATCAGGATCTCAAATCCCAGTTGGGCAATGCGGCGTCCGTACGCATGGATAAGCACCGGACGGACAGCGTCGGGCCGCACGATCTGCGCTTCACTTTGCTGGACGACTATCTGCACGTTGTCGATACCGCATTGTGGCTGGCGGGAGAGAAAGCGCAGTTAAATAACGGTACGCTGTTAACCAATGACTCCGGCGCGATGCTCTATGCGGAGCACCATTTTTCTGCCGGGCAAATGCAGGTAACGACCAGTATGCATCGCCGCGCCGGTAGCCAGCGCGAGAGCGTGCAGGCGGTGACGGATGGTGGCCTGATTGACGTTACGGATATGCGGGAATGGCGGGAAGAGCGCGGGCAAGGTGTGGTGCACAAGCCGGTAGCAGGCTGGCAAACTACCCTGGAGCAGCGTGGTTTTGCCGGATGCGCACGTCATTTCATTGAGTGCGTGCAAAATCAGACGGTTCCCCAGACGGCAGGTGAGCAGGCGCTCCTGGCCCAGCGCGTTGTCGAAAAGCTGTGGCGGGAGGCAATGGCTGAATAACCCCCTGTAACATCTGGCGGTAGTAATTCATTGTAATCCAGGTACTATATGCCAACTCAAAAATAACACCTCTTTTCAACCATAGGCTGGTTTGTCGGCCTGATAAGACGCTACGGCGTCGCCATCAGGCACAGCAAAAGTGCCGGATGGCGGCGATCATGCCTTATCCGACCTACGGGCAGGTTTGTCGGGGTTTTGCCTCAGAGTCTGGAATACAACATAGATGAATTTATTAAAGTCGCTGGCAGCCGTCAGCTCGATGACGATGTTTTCACGTGTGCTGGGTTTTGCGCGTGATGCGATTGTCGCCAGAATCTTTGGCGCAGGGATGGCGACTGATGCCTTTTTTGTGGCATTCAAACTTCCTAACCTGCTGCGCCGAATCTTTGCTGAGGGCGCTTTTTCGCAGGCGTTTGTGCCTATTCTTGCCGAATATAAAAGTAAGCAGGGGGAGGATGCGACCCGCGTCTTTGTCTCTTACGTTTCCGGGCTGTTGACTCTGGCGCTGGCCGTGGTGACGGTCGCCGGAATGCTGGCTGCCCCGTGGGTGATTTTAGTCACCGCGCCAGGGTTTGCCGACACCGCGGACAAATTTGCGCTGACCACTCAACTGCTACGGATCACCTTTCCGTATATTCTGCTGATCTCACTGGCTTCGCTGGTGGGTGCGATCCTGAATACCTGGAATCGCTTTTCCATTCCGGCGTTTGCGCCGACCTTTCTGAATATCAGCATGATCGGTTTCGCGCTGTTTGCTGCTCCTTATTTTCACCCTCCGGTGCTGGCGCTGGCGTGGGCCGTTACCGTTGGCGGCGTGCTGCAGCTGATTTACCAGCTTCCGCACCTGAAGAAAATTGGCATGCTGGTGCTGCCGCGCGTGAACTTCCGTGATGCGGGGGCGATGCGCGTCGTCAAGCAAATGGGCCCGGCGATCCTTGGGGTATCTGTCAGCCAGATTTCACTGATCATCAATACGATTTTCGCTTCATTTCTGGCCTCTGGCTCAGTGTCATGGATGTATTATGCTGACCGTCTGATGGAGTTTCCGTCTGGCGTACTTGGCGTCGCGTTGGGGACTATTCTGCTGCCCTCGCTATCCAAAAGTTTTTCCAGCGGTAATCATGATGAGTATTGCCGTCTGATGGACTGGGGCCTGCGTTTGTGTTTTCTGTTGGCATTACCGAGCGCCGTGGCGTTGGGGATTCTGGCCAAACCGCTGACGGTTTCTCTGTTCCAGTACGGTAAATTTACCGCCTTTGACGCAGCGATGACGCAGCGCGCGCTGGTGGCATATTCGGTAGGTTTGATTGGCTTGATCGTGGTGAAAGTGTTGGCCCCTGGTTTTTATTCGCGCCAGGATATTAAAACGCCAGTCAAGATTGCCATTGTCACGCTGATTATGACCCAGGTAATGAACCTGGCGTTTATTGGGCCGCTGAAACATGCCGGGCTGTCGCTGTCGATTGGTCTGGCGGCGTGTCTGAACGCTTCACTGCTGTACTGGCAACTGCGGAAACAGAAAATTTTTACCCCACAACCGGGTTGGGCCTGGTTCCTGGCGCGACTGGTGATTTCTGTGCTGGTGATGTCGGCGGCGCTGGTTGGGATGCTATACATCATGCCGGACTGGTCGCAGGGAACGATGTTATGGCGTCTGCTGCGTCTGATGGCCGTTGTGGTGGCAGGTATTGCTGCTTACTTCGCTGCGCTCGCGGTGCTGGGCTTTAAAGTGAAAGAGTTTGTGCGCCGGATGGCGTAACAGATTAATGCCGGATGGCGGCATGACGCCGTATCCGGCCTACAAAACGCGTAGGCCTGATAAGCAAAACGTTATCAGGCTAGCATCAGATAGAGAATTTTTTCCCGCCGCGGTGCGCAGCAGAGGTTTGACCGTTTGCGCCATATAGCGCCGGTTCCTGGTACGGTTTCAGCACTTGAATCGCTTGTTGATTACGCTCGATCTGCCCTTCCAGCAGCCAACCGTTGTGCTGGTTGAGTTCGCGTAGGTCCTGTGTTTTCCGGGTAATGGTCTGCCAACGCTCGGCAATTTCATCATTGGCGCTGCGCGTGGCGTCATGCTCCAGACGGCGCTGCTGCTCCAGGTAATCAAGGGTTGCCAGCAAAGAGCTTTTTTCTTCTGTAATACGCTGTAGCTGGCTGCCGTTAATATATCCTGCGGAAAGCTGCTGCTGTTCAGCATCCATTACCGTTTTCAGGTCATTGAGGACGGTCGTCATCTGGTCAAGTATTTCTGACAAACGAGTCATACTTTATTTACTCTGTAGGTAGCTCTGCGCCTCGCGGATCAGCGAGTCGGCAATTTTTCCGGTGTCCATTTTCAGCTCGCCATTACGGATTGCGGTTTTGAGTGCTTCCACGCGTTCCATATTGATGTCATTGGAGCCGGGCTGCATCAGTTTGGCCTGGGCGTCGCTCAGCATGACGCTGGTGCTGGTGGTGGCGGTGGTTTTTTCCTTCCGCGTTTTTTGTACCGGCGCATCGCTGGTTTCACGTGGCTGAACGGTACTTACTGGCTTCAATGGTGAGGTACGATCAATGCTCATTTTGTTTATCCTCATCGAGGGGTTACGCTATAGCGGCCCGCTGTAATCATTGGTTGTTTATCTATCGGCACACGCTAAAAAATCTTTAACCTATTATAGGTTAATAAGAATATTCCCATCAGAATCGACGACACCGCTCACCACCTGGCCTGAAATCATCCGTACTCGGGCATTCTGGGCGACGGCGGCATTGTTCAGCGCCTTACCTTCGGCATTCACCCGAAAGCCATCTCCGTTGGCGATAACCAGGACGCGTTGACCGGCCTTGATTCGCCATGCCTGACGCAACATGGAAAGCTGTATCGGCTGACCGGGCACCAGATCGCGCAGGCTTACGGCATCCTGCACCTGATTCATATCCAGCACGGCGCGCGGAGGGAGTTGGTCCAGTCGACCTCGTTTTAGCGTTACGCTGGCCGAAGTCAGGGCGCTACCCCGAGCGACGGGCGCGGCGGCAACAACGTAGTTTCCCGTGGCCTGCACGTTCACCTGCAGATAACGTTTCTCGTTGGCGCAGCGCGCCAGCACGTTCACATTACCCCACAATTTTGCACTCCCGGACACGCTTAATGCTGGTTGTTCGCAGCTCGGCAATAAGTTTGGCGACGTTCGGATAGTAACGACGACCTCATCGCTAAATCCGGCCAGTCGCTGGGAAAACCATGCCGTCAGCTGTGAATTCAGGTCTTGCGCCAGCGTCATAGGACTGAACAGCAGTGCTGCCACGACGACTCCACGTTTAAACGTTTGCATCAAAACCTCGCGCTTTTTCAGGTAGTGACAGGATTCTACCTGTGTGACGCAGTCATCAACGCAACAAATAGCGACGCATTTTGCGTTTATTCCGGCGATAACGCGCGCGTAATGGGATTTAAGCTGTCGGCTGAATTTTGTCATTTGCGGAGGAGATATGCTCGATAAGCTCGACGCCGCCTTACGTTTTCAACAGGAAGCGCTGAATTTGCGCGCCCAACGCCAGGAAGTATTGGCGGCCAACATAGCCAATGCCGACACGCCGGGGTATCAGGCGCGCGACCTGGATTTCGCCAGTGAATTAAAAAAAGTCATGGTGCGGGGACGGGAAGAAACCGGCGGTGTCTCGTTGACGCTGACCTCTGCACAACACATTCCGGCCCAGACCGTTTCCGCTCCTTCTACGGAACTGCTCTACCGCATTCCTGATCAGCCGTCTCTCGATGGCAACACGGTAGATATGGACCGGGAGCGTACGCAATTTGCAGACAACAGCCTCAAGTATCAAATGGGGCTGACCGCGTTGGGTGGACAAATCAAAGGCATGATGAACGTGCTGCAAGGAGGGAACTAATTCGTGGCGCTGTTAAATATTTTTGATATCGCAGGCTCTGCGCTGACGGCTCAGTCTAAGCGCCTGAACGTGGCAGCCAGCAACATGGCGAATGCGGATAGCGTCACCGGACCTGACGGTCAGCCCTATCGCGCGAAGCAGGTTGTTTTTCAGGTTGATGCCGCGCCAGGTGCGGCAACCGGTGGCGTAAAAGTCGCTGACGTCATTGAAAGCCAGGCGCCGGATAAGCTGGTTTATGAACCCGGTAATCCGCTGGCCGATGCGAACGGTTACGTAAAAATGCCGAATGTGGACGTCGTCGGCGAAATGGTCAACACCATGTCAGCCTCGCGTAGCTACCAGGCAAACGTTGAAGTGCTCAATACGGTGAAAAGCTTGATGCTCAAAACGCTGACGCTAGGCCAGTAAAAGGAGGCGCACATGTCTATTGCTGTAAAAATGAATGACCCGAGCACGACGGGTGTGAATGACGCAACGGGGAAGAGTTCGCTGACGGGCAGCAACGCCGCGGACCTGCAAAGCAGCTTCCTTACGCTGCTGGTGGCACAGCTGAAAAACCAGGATCCAACCAACCCGCTGCAAAACAACGAACTGACCACCCAGTTGGCGCAAATCAGTACCGTGAGTGGAATTGAGAAACTGAACACCACGCTGGGATCGATCTCCGGGCAGATCGACAACAGTCAGTCGCTGCAGGCCAGTACGCTGATTGGCCACGGTGTCATGATCCCAGGTACCACCATCCTGACCGGTAAAGGTACGGAAGAGGGCGCAAAAACCACCACTACGCCGTTTGGCGTTGAACTGCAGCAACCGGCAGATAAGGTTACCGCAACCATTACCGATAAAGACGGCAAGGTGGTACGCACCATTGATATTGGTGGGTTGAAAGCGGGCGTTCATACCTTTACCTGGGACGGCACCATGACCGATGGCACGGATGCGCCAAGCGGTTCTTACAACGTGTCAATTGCTGCCAGTAATGGCGGAACACAACTGGTGGCTCAGCCGCTTCAGTTTGCGCTGGTGCAGGGCGTTATTCGCAGTAACGGCGGTAATACGCTGGATCTGGGCACCTATGGAACCACCACCCTCGACGAAGTACGGCAGATCATTTAAGCCTTCACACTTATCAGGAGTAAGTCATGGCCTTTTCACAAGCGGTCAGCGGTCTGAACGCTGCAGCGACCAACCTCGATGTCATTGGTAACAACATCGCCAACTCCGCCACCTACGGTTTTAAATCCGGTACGGCCTCTTTTGCCGATATGTTCGCCGGTTCTAAAGTGGGTCTGGGCGTTAAAGTTGCGGGCATTACCCAGGACTTTACCGACGGTACCACGACCAACACCGGTCGCGGGCTGGATGTCGCTATCAGCCAGAACGGTTTTTTCCGCATGGTAGACAGCAACGGTTCCGTTTTCTACAGCCGTAACGGTCAGTTCAAGCTCGATGAAAACCGCAATATCGTCAACATGCAGGGGCTACAGCTGACGGGCTATCCGGCTACTGGTACACCGCCAACGATACAGCAAGGTGCTAACCCGGCGCCGATCACTATCCCGAATACGCTGATGGCGGCTAAAACCACCACGACTGCGTCAATGCAGATCAACCTGAACTCCACTGACAAGGTGCCAACGAAGACCCCGTTTAATCCCAGCGATGCGGATTCCTACAACAAGAAAGGCACCGTTACCGTTTTCGATAGCCAGGGTAACGCCCATGACATGAATATTTTTTATGTCAAAAATGCGCAGAGCAACACCTGGGAAGTTCACACACAGGATGCTTCAACCGGAGCCGCTGCAAAATCAGCAGGGTTTATGCGCTTTAATGAAAATGGTGTGTTCTTAGGGATTAGCGCCACAGCCGCCGAGGCGGTACCAACGCCTCCTACCGTCTGGCCAAAGGAAATCAACATCACAACCGGGCAGATTAACGGTGCTGATGCGGCAAATTTCTCCCTGAGCTTCCTGAACTCCATGCAGCAGAACACTGGCGCCAACAACATCGTTGCCACGAATCAGAATGGCTATAAGCCGGGCGACCTGGTGAGCTACCAGATTAACAATGACGGTACTGTGGTCGGTAACTACTCCAACGAACAGCAACAGGTTCTGGGGCAGATCGTGCTGGCAAACTTTGCCAACAACGAAGGTCTGGCTTCTCAGGGTGACAACGTCTGGGCAGCTACTCAGTCTTCCGGCGTGGCGCTGCTGGGTACCGCAGGCGAGGGTAACTTCGGCAAGCTGACCAACGGCGCGCTGGAAGCATCAAACGTGGATTTGAGTAAAGAACTGGTGAATATGATCGTCGCCCAGCGTAACTATCAGTCGAACGCGCAGACCATCAAAACCCAGGACCAGATCCTCAACACGCTGGTCAACCTGCGCTAAGCGCCTGACGGGATGGCTTAATGGATCACGCAATTTATACCGCCATGGGCGCGGCCAGTCAGACGCTGAATCAACAAGCGGTGACGGCCAGCAACCTGGCAAACGCCTCAACGCCGGGTTTTCGTGCGCAGCTCAATGCGCTGCGCGCGGTTCCCGTTGAAGGATTGTCTTTACCGACGCGTACGCTGGTGGTGGCCTCCACGCCGGGGGCCGATATGACGCCGGGTCAGATGGACTATACCTCACGTCCGCTGGACGTGGCGCTGCAACAGGATGGCTGGTTGGCTGTGCAGACCGCGGACGGTAGCGAAGGATATACCCGAAATGGCGCCATTCAGGTAAGCCCTACGGGGGAACTGACCATTCAGGGACACCCGGTGATTGGCGAAGCCGGACCAATAGCCGTACCGGAAGGTTCAGAAGTCACCATTGCGGCAGACGGCACGATCTCGGCGCTCAACCCTGGCGATCCGGCTAACACCGTTGCGCCAGTTGGGCGACTGAAACTGGTGAAGGCCACGGGGAGTGAAGTGCAACGTGGCGATGACGGTATGTTCCGTCTGACTCAGGCCGCGCAGGCTACCCGTGGCGCTACGTTACAGGCCGACCCCAGCATTCGCGTTATGTCGGGTGTGCTGGAAGGCAGTAACGTTAAGCCGGTAGCCGCGATGAGTGACATGATTGCCAACGCCCGTCGTTTCGAAATGCAAATGAAGATTATCAGTAGCGTGGATGATAACGCGGGTCGCGCCAACCAACTGCTGTCGATGAGTTAATACAGGACATTTTATGATCAGTTCATTATGGATCGCCAAAACCGGCCTGGATGCGCAGCAAACCAACATGGATGTGATTGCCAACAACCTGGCAAACGTCAGCACCAACGGATTTAAGCGTCAACGTGCCGTGTTTGAAGATCTGTTGTACCAGACGATTCGCCAGCCTGGCGCACAGTCTTCTGAACAAACCACACTGCCGTCTGGTTTGCAGATTGGTACCGGTGTGCGCCCGGTCGCGACCGAGCGTTTACACAGCCAGGGGAACCTGTCGCAGACCAACAACAGTAAAGATGTGGCGATTAAAGGGCAGGGATTTTTCCAGGTCATGCTGCCTGATGGCACGTCCGCCTACACCCGTGACGGTTCTTTCCAGGTGGATCAGAACGGTCAACTGGTGACTGCGGGTGGTTTTCAGGTTCAGCCGGCTATCACCATCCCGGCTAACTCGCTCAGTATCACCATTGGACGCGACGGTATCGTCAGCGTAACCCAGCAGGGCCAGGCAGCACCGGTTCAGGTTGGGCAGCTTAACCTGACTACTTTTATGAACGATACCGGTCTGGAAAGCATTGGTGAGAATCTGTACACCGAAACGCAGTCATCCGGTGCGCCGAATGAGAGCACTCCGGGGCTGAACGGCGCGGGTCTGCTGTACCAGGGTTATGTTGAAACCTCTAACGTCAACGTGGCGGAAGAGCTGGTAAACATGATCCAGGTTCAGCGCGCTTACGAAATCAACAGTAAAGCGGTATCGACCACCGATCAGATGCTGCAAAAACTGACGCAACTCTAAAGTGTGGCCCGGTGGGGTGAAAGCCTCACCGGCACACTGATTTTGAAGATGACCGCAATGCGAAAATACGCGCTTCACCCATACCCAATTTTAGCCCTGTTGGTGGTTTCACTGACAGGATGCGCCTGGATCCCGGCCACGCCCCTCGTGCAGGGCGCAACGTCTGCCCAGCCTGTTCCTGGCCCGACGCCGGTGGCGAATGGATCAATCTTCCAGTCGGCCCAACCGATTAACTACGGTTATCAGCCGCTATTCGAAGACCGCCGTCCGCGCAATATTGGCGATACGTTGACCATCGTATTGCAGGAAAACGTCAGCGCGAGCAAAAGTTCCTCGGCTAATGCCAGCCGCGACGGCAAAACCAACTTTGGCTTTGATACCGTACCGCGTTATTTGCAAGGACTGTTTGGCAACGAGCGTGCTGACGTAGAAGCTTCAGGCGGTAACACCTTTAACGGTAAAGGCGGCGCGAACGCCAGCAATACCTTCAGCGGTACGCTGACCGTAACGGTCGATCAGGTACTGGTGAATGGTAACTTACATGTTGTGGGTGAAAAACAGATCGCCATTAATCAGGGCACTGAATTCATTCGCTTCTCCGGGGTCGTTAACCCGCGCACCATCAGTGGCAGCAACTCCGTACCGTCAACTCAGGTTGCGGACGCACGTATTGAGTATGTCGGCAACGGCTACATCAATGAAGCGCAGAATATGGGCTGGTTGCAGCGTTTCTTCCTTAACTTGTCGCCGATGTAAGCGAGGTAGCCAGTGTTTAAATCTTTAGTTGGAATGGTACTGGTGCTGATAACCACCTTTGCGCATGCCGACCGTATTCGTGACCTGACCAGCGTTCAGGGCGTGCGGGAAAACTCGTTGATCGGTTATGGGCTGGTGGTCGGTTTGGATGGCACGGGTGACCAGACCACCCAGACGCCGTTTACTACGCAAACGCTCAACAACATGCTTTCGCAGTTGGGAATTACCGTGCCAACCGGCACCAATATGCAACTGAAAAACGTGGCGGCGGTGATGGTGACCGCGCAATTCCCGGCCTTTGGTCGTCAGGGGCAAACCATTGACGTGGTGGTCTCTTCCATGGGGAACGCCAAAAGCCTGCGCGGCGGAACGTTGCTGATGACCCCGCTGAAAGGGGTCGATAGCCAGGTATATGCGCTGGCGCAGGGGAATATTCTGGTAGGCGGTGCAGGCGCGGCTGCGGGTGGCAGCAGCGTGCAGGTAAACCAGCTCAATGGCGGACGTATTACCAACGGCGCGACCATCGAACGTGAATTACCCAGCCAGTTCGGCGGCGGTAACACCATTAATCTGCAGCTCAATAATGAAGATTTCACTATGGCGCAGCAGATAACCGACACCATTAACCGTTCGCGCGGCTTTGGTAGCGCCACTGCGCTGGACGCTCGGACGATTCAGGTACGCGTGCCAAGCGGCAACAGTTCGCAGGTGCGTTTCCTTGCTGACATCCAGAATATGGAGGTGAACGTCACGCCGCAGGATGCGAAAGTGATTATCAACTCGCGCACCGGATCCGTCGTTATGAACCGTGAAGTCACACTGGATAGCTGTGCCGTCGCGCAAGGCAACTTGTCGATTACGGTAAACCGCCAGGCGAACGTCAGCCAGCCGGATACACCGTTTGGCGGTGGACAGACCGTGGTGACACCTCAAACCCAGATCGATCTGCGCCAGAGCGGCGGTTCGCTGCAAAGCGTGCGTTCCAGCGCCAACCTGAACAATGTTGTGCGTGCGCTTAATGCGCTAGGGGCAACGCCGATGGATCTGATGTCCATTCTGCAATCGATGCAGAGCGCGGGATGCTTACGCGCCAAACTGGAAATCATCTAATGATTGGTGACAGCAAACTGCTGACCAGTGCCGCCTGGGATGCGCAATCACTGAACGAACTGAAAGCGAAAGCGGGTCAGGACCCGGCGGCGAATATCCGCCCGGTTGCCCGTCAGGTTGAAGGGATGTTCGTACAAATGATGCTGAAAAGCATGCGTGAAGCGCTGCCGAAAGATGGCGTTTTTAGCAGTGATTCAACACGTTTGTATACCAGCATGTATGACCAACAAATTGCGCAGCAGATGACCGCAGGTAAAGGTCTGGGACTGGCTGAAATGATGGTTAAGCAGATGACTGAAGGGCAGGCGCAACCCGCAGACGATGCGCCGCAGGTGCCAATGAAGTTCTCCCTGGAAACGGTGACCAGCTATCAAAACCAGGCGCTGACGCAACTGGTCCGTAAAGCCATTCCCCGCGCGACGGAAAGCAATGATGAGCCGCTGTCAGGTGACAGTAAAGACTTCCTCGCCCAGCTATCGCTGCCGGCTAAGCTGGCAAGTCAGCAAAGCGGGGTTCCACATCATCTGATTCTGGCGCAGGCGGCGCTGGAGTCCGGATGGGGCCAGCGACAAATCCGCCGTGAGAACGGTGAACCGAGCTTTAACATTTTTGGCGTGAAGGCTTCGGGAAGCTGGAAAGGCCCAACCACCGAAATCACCACCACCGAATATGAAAACGGCGAGGCGAAAAAGGTGAAAGCCCGATTCCGCGTCTATAGCTCTTACCTTGAGGCACTGTCGGATTATGTCGGTCTGATATCACGTAACCCGCGCTATGCGGCGGTAACCGCCGCTGCTACCGCCGAGCAAGGGGCACAGGCTTTGCAGAATGCCGGTTACGCGACTGACCCTAACTATGCGCGTAAATTAACCAGCATGATCCAGCAGTTGAAATCGATGAGCGAAAAAGTGAGCAAAACCTACAGTACGAATATCGATAATCTCTTTTAAATAGCTCAAGTCTACCAACCTGCTGCCGATAATAACGAGTATTGAAGGATTACAAGGAACCTCCATGTCCAGCTTGATTAATAACGCGATGAGTGGACTCGCCGCAGCGCAGGCCGCGTTGAATTCTGCCAGTAATAACATCTCCAGCTATAACGTTGCCGGATACACCCGTCAAACGACAATTATGGCGCAAGCGAACAGCACGCTGGGTGCGGGGGGCTGGGTTGGCAATGGCGTCTATGTTTCTGGCGTACAGCGCGAGTATGACTCCTTTATCACGAATCAGTTACGTGCCGCGCAGAACCAAAGCAGCGGCCTGACAACGCGCTATGAACAAATGTCGAAAATCGACAATCTGCTCTCCAGCAAAACCAGTTCCATTTCGACCTCAATGCAGGACTTTTTTACCAGCCTGCAAACGCTTGTCAGTAACGCGGAAGACCCGGCGGCGCGCCAGGCGCTGATCGGTAAAGCTGATGGTTTAGTCAACCAGTTCAGAACAACTGACCAGTATCTGCGCGATCAAGACAAGCAGGTTAATACTGCGATCAAGGCCAGCGTTGACCAGATCAACAACTATTCAAAACAGATTGCCAGCCTCAACGATCAGATTTCCCGTCTGACCGGCGTCGGCGCGGGCGCATCGCCTAACGATTTACTCGACCAGCGCGACCAACTGGTCAGTGAACTGAACCAGATTGTCGGTGTTGAAGTCAGCGTTCAGGACGGCGGGACTTACAACATAACCATGGCGAACGGCTATTCACTGGTGCAGGGCAGCAATGCACGCCAGCTGGCGGCTGTGCCCTCCAGTGACGATCCCAATCGAACCACAGTGGCCTACGTCGACGGGGTTGCCGGCGAGGTTGAAATTCCCGAAAAACTGTTGAATACCGGTTCACTGGGCGGGCTGTTGACCTTCCGTTCTCAAGAGCTTGACCAGACGCGTAATACGCTGGGCCAACTGGCGTTGGCGTTTGCCGATGCGTTTAACACCCAGCATAAAGAGGGTTTTGACGCGAACGGCGATCAGGGTAAGGATTTCTTTGCTATCGGTAGCCCGGCAGTATTCAACAACGCTAAAAATACAGGAACAGGATCGTTAAGCGCGAAGATTACCGACAGCTCTGCTGTACAGGCGACCGATTATAAAATCGTTTATGACGGGACGGACTGGCAGGTTACTCGCCTGGCGGATAATACCAGCTTCAAAGCTACCGTTACCGGTGGGAAGATGTCCTTTGACGGGATGGAAATCACCGTAAATACTGGCGCAAAAGCAAATGACAGCTTCACAGTGAAACCTGTCAGTAACGCCGTTGTTGATATGAAAGTCATGGTGACCGATGAGTCGAAAATCGCCATGGCCCAGGTCTCAAAAAATGATCCGGACCCGGATATTGATAAGGGAAAAAGCGATAACCGTAACGGTCAGAAACTGCTGGATCTGCAGACCAAAGCTACCGTGGGTAATAAGACCTTCAACGATGCATATGCCACGCTGGTAAGCGATGTCGGGAACAAAACCGCGACGCTGAAAACCAGCGCCATTACCCAGAACAACGTGGTAACGCAGCTTTATAAGCAGCAGCAGTCTATTTCCGGCGTCAACCTCGACGAAGAATACGGTAACTTACAGCGCTACCAACAGTATTACCTGGCTAACGCGCAAGTGCTGCAAACTGCAAATGCGCTGTTTGATGCACTGATTAATATTCGCTAAGGGAGAGGGACACAATGCGTATCAGCACCCAGATGATGTACCAGCAGAATATGCGTGGCATCACTAACTCTCAGGCTGAATGGATGAAGTTCGGCGAGCAGATGTCAACGGGAAAACGTGTGATCAACCCATCTGACGATCCGATCGCCGCCTCGCAGGCCGTGGTGCTTTCTCAAGCACAGGCGCAGAACAGCCAATATACGCTGGCGCGTTCATTTGCGACGCAAAAAGTATCGCTGGAAGAGAACGTACTGAGTCAGGTAACGACGGCAATTCAGACCGCGCAGGAAAAAATTGTCTATGCCGCGAACGGCACGTTAAGCGATGACGACCGTGCATCGCTGGCCACCGACCTGCAGGGGATCCGCGATCAACTGATGAACCTGGCGAACAGCACCGACGGTAATGGGCGCTATATTTTTGGCGGATATAAAACAGAATCTGCACCATTTGCTCAGGCAGATGGCGCTTACAGCGGCGGTACAACAAATGTGACCCAGCAGGTCGATGCCTCCCGTACCATGGTGATTGGTCATACTGGCGATAAAGTATTTGTTAATCTGACCAGTAATGCCGTACCGGAACCAGGCGGCGGTACTCAGGAAAAGAACCTGTTCAAAATGCTGGATACCGCTATTGATGCGCTCAAAACCCCTATTGAGGGCAATGACGCGGCAAAAGCTACCGCCGCTGCAGCCATTGATAAAACCAGTCGTGGCCTGAAAAATTCATTGAATAACGTGCTTTCTGTTCGTGCAGAATTAGGGACTCAGCTCAGCGAGTTAAGTTCACTGGATTCACTGGGCGCCGATCGCGCATTGGGCCAGACTCAGCAGATGAGCAATCTGGTGGATGTTGACTGGAACGCAGCGATTTCGTCCTACGTGATGCAGCAGGCCGCACTGCAGGCATCGTACAAAACGTTTACCGATATGCAGGGAATGTCGCTATTTCAACTGAACCGGTAACACCTTTTTGAACATATCATGAAACTGGATATGTTTGTCTGCCCGCTCCTTTAACACCCCGGAGCGGGCATTTTTTTAGGCCACTGTTATTTTCTCAGCGACAGATTCCCCGTTAATCTTATTTCCCACGCAATCGCACCGCTAAAGATTGCCAGCGTAACCACGCCTTCTCAGTTTGCCAGTGCGTAGAGCAGAGATAAAAAAAAGCCGACCCGAAGGTCGGCTTTGATGTTGATTATGACTTACTCAATGGGCTGCGGGCGCGTTGCTGGCGCAGTCGCCTGGTGCGTGGCGCTGTGTCCACCTGCGGCACCTTTACCTTCAAAGGCGAATTCCGGGCGTTGCCAGTCACTATGACGCGGCGCTTCAGGCACATACTCTGGTGCCGGAGCACGGGTCATCGGGGCGGCCGCGTGGCTGTGAAGATGTTCTGCGTCAATGCGGGTTGCGACAACTTCAGCCTTAGCGACTGTGTCTTCGACGACAGGTGCGGCAACAACCTCTTGCGGCGCGGCAACTTCTTCAGCCACTGGCGCTGTTTCCACAACCTCGGCAATCTCTTCAGCCACTTCAGGCTGAGAAATAACAACCTCCGCAGATTCTTCGACAACCGGCGCAGCCACAATTTCAGCGACAGGTTCGGCTTTCGCCGCGGTATCCTCAGCAACAGGCGCGTCAGATTCAGCGATAATTTGCGGTTGTTCCTCGACCGGAGTAGCGATGACTTCCGGATGCGTGGTTTCAACGACGGTAGCCTGAGGTTCAGCAATGACCACCTCTGGCTGTACGGTTTCAACCGACGCAGGGGCGTTCACAATATGCTCAACGGCAGCTGCAGCAACCTGAGGCTCTACGGCGACTGGCGTTTCCTGCTCGCGCTGCTCTGCAACCTGCTGATCCTGAGGACGAGCAACAGGGTAGCGGATCCAGACTTTACCGGACGCTAATTCTGGAGATGCGCAGGCAACCATTAACGGCATCGGCGACTGAACCGGGTAACGCTCGTCACGATAGCGACGACGGCGTTGTCCACTGACGCGCAGATGGCGAGGTGAGCGACGGGAACGACGCGGCATACCATTAGAGTCACGCGCTTCGCTGTTGTCTTCCTGCTCAGTCGCAACGACGGCAGGCAGATCAACTTTCGCCAGTTCAGTACGCTGTGCCGGTACGGGCTGTTCAGTTGGTTGAGCGACAGCCGTTTCAGTGACCACCTCGGCAGTAGCGACTTCGGCTTCAACAGCCGGGCTGTCTGTGTAACGAACTTTCTGAGTCAGCTGACGCTGTTTACGGCGAGTCTGAGGCTGACGAACGCGCTCTTCCTGCTCGGTATCCTGCGCAGGTTGTTCTGCCAGGTTCAGCTCTTTAACTTCCTGCTGCGCCTGACGCTTATCATCGTTGCGACGGCGGTTGCGCTCGCGACGCGGAGCCTGCTGGTCATCACCGGATTTCGCTTTGTCGGCGACCTCAGTAGACTGCTGGCGGTTATCGCGCGCTTCCGCATTTTGCTGCTGCGACTGACGGCGGTTACGGCGGTTATCTTCACGGTTTTCGCCGCTTTCTGAACGCTCGTTACGGTTATCACGCTCGCCACGGTTGTCGCGATTATCACGACGATCGTTACGGTCGCGACGATTGTTCTGACGCGGTTTACGACGATCCTGCTGGCGATCGGTTTTCTCTTCAGCTTTCGGCGCAGGTTGTTCAACCGGTTTCACTTCTTCGCTACCGCTGAAGATGGACTTGAGTGCGCCGAAGAAACGGCTAATCAAACCTGGCTGCGCGGCGACGGCCGCGGTCGCTGCTGCGGCTTTAGGCGCGGCGGCCTTCGCAGTAGGTTCCTGCAAAGCAGGGGCTGGCGGCACCTCTGGCATAGCAAAGGTGGCCAATGCCGGCTGCTCTGGCTGTTTACGCTCGACGAACTCTTCTTCCGTCGGCAATGCCATCGCTTCTTCATGCAGTTTCGGCAGCAGGTAGCTCAGGGTTGGTGTTTCTTCCCCTTTGCGTACGCGCAGCACGGAGTAATGCGGAGTTTCCATCTGATCGTTTGGCACAATCACACAGCGCACGCCATTCTGACGCGTCTCGATGGCATTTACCGCGGTACGTTTTTCGTTGAGCAGGTAGGATGCGATCGGCACAGGAACAATAGCGTGAACTTCCTGCGTATTTTCTTTCAGCGCTTCTTCTTCGATCAGACGCAGAATAGACAGCGACAGTGATTCGTTATCACGTACGGTACCCGTGCCGGAGCAGCGTGGGCATACGTGATGGCTGGATTCACCCAGCGACGGGCTCAGACGCTGGCGGGACATCTCCAGCAGGCCGAAGCGAGAAATATGGCTGATCTGAATACGCGCTCTGTCCTGACGCACGGCTTCACGCAGACGGTTTTCAACCGCACGCTGGTGACGAACCGGCGTCATATCAATGAAGTCGATTACGATCAGGCCGCCGAGGTCACGCAGACGCAACTGACGAGCAATTTCATCGGCTGCTTCAAGGTTGGTGTTGAACGCAGTTTCTTCGATGTCGCCGCCGCGGGTCGCGCGTGCGGAGTTGATATCGATGGCGGTCAGCGCTTCTGTGCTGTCGATAACGATTGAGCCGCCGGACGGCAGACGCACTTCGCGCTGGAACGCGGACTCAATTTGAGATTCGATTTGATAGTGGCTGAACAGCGGGATTTCACCGGTGTACAGTTTGATTTTGCTGCTGAAATCCGGACGACCCAGCGCGGCGATGTGCTGACGCGCCATCTCCATAACTTTCGGGTTGTCGATGAGGATTTCGCCGATGTCCTGACGTAAATAGTCACGGAATGCGCGAACGATAACGTTGCTTTCCTGATGGATCAGGAACGGAGCAGGGCGGCTGTCAGCGGCTTTTTGAATCGCTTCCCAGTGCTTCAGGCGGAAACTCAGGTCCCACTGCAGCGCTTCGGCAGATTTGCCGACACCTGCGGTACGCACGATAAGCCCCATGCCATCAGGCAGTTCCAGGCTTGCCAGCGCTTCTTTTAATTCGGTACGGTCGTCGCCTTCAATGCGACGGGAGATGCCGCCCGCGCGCGGGTTGTTCGGCATCAGAACCAGATAACTACCTGCCAGGCTGATAAAGGTGGTCAGCGCAGCACCTTTATTGCCGCGTTCTTCTTTATCGATCTGAACAATGACTTCCTGACCTTCGCGCAACACGTCTTTAATGTTGGGACGACCATGGGAGTTGTAGCTAGCGGGGAAGTATTCGCGGGCAATTTCTTTTAACGGGAGGAAACCGTGACGTTCAGCGCCGTAATCAACAAAAGCAGCTTCCAGACTCGGTTCAATACGGGTAATTTTGCCTTTATAGATGTTGGCTTTTTTCTGTTCGTGTCCAGGACTTTCGATATCCAGATCGTACAGACGCTGCCCATCTACAAGGGCGACACGCAACTCTTCCTGCTGAGTCGCGTTAATTAACATTCTTTTCATCGTAACTTACTCATTATTCTTACATTGACGACTAAGCTGCGGGCAGAGTAATGCCTTTCCGGGTGTGAACCGATGGCCTCGTGTCTATTCGCGTCGCCAACCTCACGGTTATCGTCAGCTCAAAGAGGCGCAGAGTGTCGGTTGCCTGTATTTCATACGGAAACACAGCGCAATTATCAGGGGAACAGTCTGGGTGTTACTCTCCAGAGAAGCTTCCATTGTGCTTATCGTCTTTCACGCTGTGGGTGCGTTGGCTTCATCTTCTTACCCCAACCACTTACAGGAGTAAGCACCTGGGGTTCCCAGACTTGCCGCCTTCCTACAACGCGAAATCTATAGAGCACTTACCGGTAAGGACTGCAACCCGCAGCCCGCTAACTGCCTGAAAGATCAATACGTCTTACGCCATTGCTGCGTTGATGATCGGTCGGGCAAAATTGGGTCATTCCGGAAAAGTTCTTGTTTTAACAAGATTCAACACGGAAACAACCTCATTATTCCACTGCTAACCTTGTTATAGCAAGATGACTTTTGCCATTTATCACCCGGTTACTCACAGTTTTTTCACTTCCGCGTAGTGATTGCTTTAATAACCACCAAATCGGCTATGTCAAACTTAAGTAATAAGGTATAGCAGTTAATATAAGCATAGAAAAATGTGTGGCGCGAATCTTGATGGCTATTTAAAATCGGCCCCCATGAAAACAGAGACTCCAGCCGTAAAAACAGTTGCCATTACTGCCGACGAAGCAGGGCAACGCATCGACAACTTTTTGCGCACCCAGCTCAAGGGCGTGCCGAAAAGTATGATTTATCGCATTTTGCGTAAAGGCGAAGTGCGGGTGAACAAAAAACGCATTAAACCCGAGTACAAACTCGAAGACGGGGACATTGTGCGTATTCCACCTGTACGTGTCGCTGAACGTGAAGAAGAGGCCATTTCACCGAATTTGCAGAAGGTCGCGGCGCTGACCGATGTCATTTTATATGAAGATGACCACATTCTGGTGCTTAACAAGCCTTCAGGTACGGCCGTGCATGGTGGAAGCGGATTAAGCTTTGGCGTCATTGAAGGCTTACGTGCGCTGCGCCCGGAAGCGCGTTTCCTTGAACTGGTGCATCGCCTCGACCGGGATACCTCCGGCGTGCTGCTGGTGGCCAAAAAACGATCTGCCTTGCGTTCGTTGCATGAACAACTGCGTGAAAAAGGCATGCAGAAAGACTACCTCGCGTTGGTACGCGGCCAGTGGCAGTCCCATGTCAAAACCGTGCAGGCCCCGCTGTTAAAGAACATTCTGCAAAGCGGCGAGCGCATTGTGCGGGTGAATCAGGAAGGCAAACCATCGGAAACACGCTTTAAAGTGGAAGAGCGTTATGCGTTCGCTACGCTTGTGCGCTGCAGTCCCGTGACTGGACGAACGCACCAGATTCGCGTGCATACACAATATGCCGGACATCCGATTGCCTTTGACGACCGCTATGGCGATCGTGAGTTCGATAAGCAACTGGCGGATACCGGACTGAGCAGGCTCTTTTTGCACGCCGCAGCGTTGAAATTTACTCATCCGGGGACGGGTGAAGTAATGCGTATTGAAGCGCCAATGGATAAGCAGTTGAAGCGCTGCCTCGAGGTGTTACGTAGTAAAGGCTGATGCGCATTGATATTATCGCGCATTACCTGTAGACCTGATGGCGCTGTGCCTATCAGGCCTACAGGATTAGGCCTAAACAGCCGTCAACCCGTCAGGCTTTTAACGGGTTCATATCTTCTCGTCGCAGCATTTGACACAGTGCGATTAGCGGCAAACCGATTAAGGTATTTGGGTCGCGACCTTCCAGGCGCTCAAAAAGTGCAATGCCCAATCCTTCGCTTTTAAAACTACCGGCACAATGCAGCGGGCGCTCTTTGCGCACGTAATCTTCAATTTCCGTTTCGCTTAAATGACGAAAATGCACGTCGAACGGTTCAACTTCAGTTTGTAAATGTCCGGTCGCAGAATTATACAGCGCCAGTCCGGTATAAAACGTCACAATATTGCCACGGGCTTTGAGTAACTGCTGGCGTGCATTTTCTTCTGTTAACGGTTTGCCGGTTATTTCACCATCGAGAACACAAATTTGATCGGAACCAATAATAAGGTGCGATGGATATCGGTGGGCGAGAGATTGCGCTTTTTTCTGCGCCAGTCGCAAGACTAAGTGCCGGGGGGCTTCGCCCGGTAACGGCGTTTCATCAACCTCTGGTGCTGCGCATTCGAACGGGATTGCCAGTTTTTCTAGTAAAGCGCGACGCCAGGGAGAGGTAGAAGCAAGAATAAGTTGAGGCATATTTTTTCCCTCGCATATAGCGTATTGATGAGAGCCATTTTAAACTATGGACTTCGTCCTACAAGCTGGCTGTAATGGCTTGTGTTGAGCGATTTTAAGTCGATGACCCGCAATGTGTGCGAATTATTGGCAAAAGGCAACCACAGGCTGCCTTTTTCTTTGACTATATGACGTTACAAAGTTAATATGCGCGCCCTATGCAAAAGGTAAAATTACCCCTGACTCTTGATCCGGTTCGTACGGCTCAGAAACGCCTCGATTATGAAGGTATCTATACTTCTGATCTGGTTGAGCGTGTCGCCGATTCTGTAGTCAGTGTGGACAGTGATGTGGAATGCTCCATGTCGTTCGCTATCGATAACCAGCGCCTTGCCGTTATAACCGGTGATGTAAAGGTGTCGGTTACGCTCGAATGTCAGCGTTGCGGGAAACCGTTCCCACTTCATGTTCACACAACATATTGTTTTAGTCCTGTCCGTTCTGACGAGCAGGCTGAAGCACTCCCGGAAGCGTATGAGCCGATTGAGGTTAACGAATTCGGTGAAATCGATCTGCTTGCAATGGTTGAAGATGAGATTATCCTCTCCTTGCCGGTAGTTCCGGTGCATGATTCTGAACACTGTGAAGTGTCCGAGGCGGACATGGTCTTTGGCGAATTGCCTGATGAAGCGCAAAAACCAAACCCATTTGCCGTATTAGCCAGCTTAAAGCGTAAGTAATTGAGGAGTAAGGTCCATGGCCGTACAACAGAATAAACCAACCCGTTCCAAACGTGGCATGCGTCGTTCTCATGACGCTCTGACCGCAGTCACCAGCCTGTCTGTAGACAAAACTTCTGGTGAACAACACCTGCGTCACCACATCACTGCCGACGGTTTTTACCGTGGCCGTAAGGTAATCGCTAAGTAATCACGCATGACTCAATGGCTTTCCCGCTACGGTGAGAAAGACAAAGAGCACACGCGTGATGAAGCTTAGTGAGGCTTTCCCCGGGTAACTGGGGAAACACCTAACCGGGCAGCGACGATACCTTGACACGTCTAACCCTGGCGTTAGATGTCATGGGGGGTGATTTTGGCCCTACCGTGACAGTGCCTGCAGCATTGCAGGCACTGAATTCTAATTCGCAACTCACACTTCTTTTAGTCGGGGATCCCGATACAATCACGCCATTACTTGCCAAAGCTGACTTCGAACAACGTTCACGTCTGCAGATTATCCCTGCTCAGTCAGTTATTGCCAGTGATGCCCGGCCCTCGCAAGCTATTCGCGCCAGTCGTGGAAGCTCAATGCGCGTTGCCCTGGAGCTCGTGAAAGAAGGACGAGCGGAAGCCTGTGTGAGCGCCGGTAATACAGGCGCGCTAATGGGACTTGCGAAGTTATTGCTCAAACCCCTTGAGGGGATTGAGCGTCCTGCGCTGGTGACGGTTTTACCCCATCAGCAAAAGGGCAAAACGGTGGTGCTGGATTTGGGCGCCAACGTGGATTGTGATAGCACGATGTTGGTGCAATTTGCCGTCATGGGTTCCGTGCTGGCAGAAGAGGTGGTTGGAATTGCCAATCCCCGTGTTGCGTTGCTCAATATCGGTGAAGAAGAAACCAAGGGTCTCGACAGTATTCGGGATGCTTCTGCAGTGCTAAAAACAATCCCTTCTATCAATTATATCGGCTATCTTGAAGCCAATGAGTTACTGACTGGCAAAACTGATGTGTTGGTCTGTGACGGCTTTACAGGTAATGTCACATTAAAGACGATGGAAGGTGTTGTCAGAATGTTCCTTTCACTGCTGAAGTCTCAGGGTGAGGGCAAAAAACGGTCGTGGTGGCTGCTGTTATTAAAACGTTGGTTACAAAAAAGCCTGACAAGGCGATTTAGTCACCTCAACCCCGACCAGTATAATGGCGCCTGTCTGTTAGGATTGCGCGGCACGGTGATTAAGAGTCATGGTGCGGCCAATCAGCGAGCATTTGAAGTCGCGATTGAACAGGCAGTGCAGGCGGTGCAGCGACAAGTTCCTCAGCGAATTGCCGCTCGCCTGGAATCTGTATACCCAGCTGGATTCGAACTGCTGGACGGTGGCGAAAACGCAAACTCGCGAGCACACAGATAACCGTGCGTTTGTGAATGCTGCCAACGTATCAGCGATTTGCTCGTGGCGGTATATAACCAAAAAGTGACTGAGCGTACATGTATACGAAGATTATTGGTACTGGCAGCTATCTGCCTGAACAAGTGCGTACTAACGCCGATTTGGAAAAAATGGTTGAGACATCTGATGAGTGGATCGTCACTCGCACAGGTATCCGTGAACGCCATATTGCAGCGCCAAATGAAACAGTTGCGACGATGGGCTTTGCCGCCGCAAACCGTGCAATTGAAATGGCGGGCATCGACAAAGAACAAATTGGTCTGATTGTGGTTGCCACCACATCATCCACACACGCATTTCCAAGTGCGGCATGCCAGATCCAAAGTATGCTGGGGATCAAAGGCTGTCCGGCGTTTGACGTTGCAGCCGCTTGTGCCGGTTTCACCTACGCCCTGAGCGTTGCTGACCAGTACGTTAAGTCTGGCGCAGTGAAGCATGCTCTGGTGGTTGGCTCAGATGTCCTCGCTCGTACCTGTGATCCAACCGATCGCGGGACGATCATTATTTTCGGTGATGGCGCAGGTGCCGTTGTACTGAGCGCATCAGAAGAGCCCGGCATTCTTTCTACGCATCTGCACGCTGATGGTCGCTATGGCGAACTGTTGACGCTGCCTAATGCCGATCGCGTGAACCCGGAAAACCCGATCCACCTGACGATGGCGGGTAACGAAGTATTTAAAGTCGCGGTGACCGAGCTTGCACACATCGTTGATGAAACGCTGGAAGCAAATAATCTCGATCGTTCTGCACTGGACTGGCTGGTGCCGCATCAGGCAAACCTCCGCATTATTAGCGCAACCGCGAAAAAGCTGGGTATGTCGATGGATAATGTTGTCGTGACGCTCGACAGACATGGCAATACCTCCGCGGCCTCCGTACCGTGCGCGCTGGACGAAGCCGTCCGCGACGGGCGTATTAAAGCTGGGCAGTTGATATTGCTTGAAGCCTTTGGGGGTGGATTCACCTGGGGCTCTGCGCTGATTCGTTTCTAGTATAAGGATTTAAACATGACGCAATTTGCATTTGTGTTCCCGGGGCAGGGTTCCCAGACCGTTGGGATGTTGTCTGAAATGGCAGCAAACTACCCAATTGTTGAAGAAACTTTTGCTGAAGCATCAGCTGCGCTGGGCTATGATCTGTGGGCGTTGACTCAGCAGGGACCGGCCGAAGAGCTGAATAAAACCTGGCAGACGCAGCCAGCACTGTTGACTGCCTCTGTTGCGCTTTATCGCGTATGGCAGCAGCTGGGTGGTAAAACACCTGCGCTGATGGCTGGTCACAGCCTGGGCGAATACTCTGCGCTGGTGTGTGCGGGTGTTATCGGTTTTGCCGATGCCGTACGTCTGGTTGAACTGCGTGGCAAATTCATGCAGGAAGCGGTACCGGAAGGCACTGGCGGCATGTCTGCTATTATCGGTCTGGACGACGCTGCTATCGCTAAAGCGTGTGAAGAGTCTGCCGAAGGTCAGGTGGTTTCACCGGTAAACTTTAACTCACCGGGTCAGGTGGTTATTGCCGGGCATAAAGAAGCCGTAGAACGTGCCGGCGCAGCCTGTAAAGCGGCTGGCGCTAAGCGTGCTCTGCCACTGCCGGTCAGCGTTCCTTCTCACTGCGCGCTGATGAAGCCAGCTGCTGAGAAACTGGCCGTTGAACTGCAAAAAATTACTTTTAACGCGCCGACTGTTCCGGTTGTGAACAACGTCGACGTGAAGTGCGAAACAGACGCAGACGCTATTCGCGATGCGCTGGTTCGCCAGCTGTACAGCCCGGTTCAATGGACTAAAACCGTTGAATTCATGGCGTCCCAGGGCGTAGAGCACCTGTATGAAGTTGGTCCGGGCAAAGTTCTGACCGGTTTGACGAAACGTATTGTTGACACCCTGACTGCTTCGGCAATGAATGAGCCGGCGGCATTATCTGCGGCGCTAGAGCAATAAAAGAGGAAGACCATGAGTTTTGAAGGAAAAGTCGCGCTGGTTACCGGTGCAAGCCGTGGCATTGGCCGCGCAATTGCTGAAACACTCGTTGCCCGTGGCGCGAAAGTTATCGGTACTGCAACCAGCGAAAGCGGTGCGCAGGCCATTAGCGATTACTTGGGTGCAAATGGTAAAGGTCTGATGTTGAATGTGACCGATCCGGCATCTATCGAATCTGTTCTGGGAAATATTCGCGCAGAATTTGGTGAAGTCGATATCCTGGTCAATAATGCCGGGATTACTCGTGATAACCTGTTAATGCGCATGAAAGATGACGAGTGGAACGATATCATCGAAACCAACCTGTCATCTGTTTTCCGTCTGTCAAAAGCGGTAATGCGAGCTATGATGAAAAAGCGTCATGGGCGTATTATCACTATCGGTTCTGTGGTTGGTACCATGGGAAATGCGGGTCAGGCAAACTACGCTGCGGCGAAAGCGGGTCTGATCGGCTTCAGTAAATCACTGGCGCGCGAAGTTGCGTCTCGTGGCATTACTGTAAACGTTGTTGCTCCGGGCTTTATTGAAACGGACATGACGCGTGCGCTGTCTGATGATCAGCGTGCGGGTATTCTGGCGCAGGTTCCTGCGGGTCGCCTTGGCGGCGCTCAGGAAATCGCCAGTGCGGTTGCATTTTTAGCTTCTGACGAAGCAAGTTACATCACAGGTGAGACTTTGCACGTCAACGGCGGGATGTACATGGTTTAACCACGAGATAAAAAAATTTGCGTTATTAGGGTGAATGCCCTCAAAATAACGTAAAATCGTGGTAAGACCTGCCGGGATTTAGTTGCAAATTTTTCAACATTTTATACACTACGAAAACCATCGCGAAAGCGAGTTTTGATAGGAAATTTAAGAGTATGAGCACTATCGAAGAACGCGTTAAGAAAATTATCGGCGAACAGCTGGGCGTTAAGCAGGAAGAAGTAACCAACAATGCTTCCTTCGTCGAAGACCTGGGCGCAGATTCTCTTGACACCGTTGAGCTGGTAATGGCTCTGGAAGAAGAGTTTGATACTGAGATTCCGGACGAAGAAGCTGAGAAAATCACTACCGTTCAGGCTGCCATTGATTACATCAACGGCCACCAGGCGTAAGTGAACATCTCCAGGCGGTCATTCGACCGCCTGAGTTTTATCTTTTTATCCCACTTGAATTATTTTCCCTCCCTGGAGGACAACCGTGTCTAAGCGTCGTGTAGTTGTGACCGGACTGGGCATGTTGTCTCCTGTCGGCAATACCGTAGAGTCTACCTGGAAAGCTCTCCTTGCCGGTCAGAGTGGCATCAGCCTGATCGACCATTTCGATACTAGCGCCTATGCAACGAAATTTGCTGGCTTAGTAAAGGATTTTAACTGTGAAGACATTATCTCGCGCAAAGAACAGCGCAAGATGGATGCTTTCATTCAATATGGAATTGTCGCTGGCGTTCAGGCCATGCAGGATTCTGGTCTCGAAATTACGGAAGAGAACGCTCACCGTATTGGCGCCGCTATCGGCTCTGGTATTGGCGGTCTCGGATTGATCGAAGAAAACCACACCTCTTTGGTGAATGGCGGTCCACGTAAGATCAGCCCGTTCTTCGTTCCGTCAACGATTGTTAACATGGTGGCAGGTCACCTGACCATCATGTACGGCCTGCAAGGGCCAAGCATCTCCATTGCGACCGCCTGTACTTCAGGTGTGCATAACATTGGTCATGCAGCACGTATCATTGCATACGGCGATGCAGACGCGATGGTTGCGGGTGGTGCAGAAAAAGCCAGTACCCCGCTGGGTGTGGGTGGTTTTGGCGCGGCACGTGCGCTGTCTACACGTAATGATAACCCGCAAGCGGCAAGCCGTCCGTGGGATAAAGAACGTGATGGCTTTGTGCTGGGCGACGGTGCAGGCATGGTGGTACTGGAAGAGTACGAGCATGCGAAAGCGCGCGGTGCAAAAATCTATGCTGAAGTCGTTGGTTTTGGCATGAGCAGCGATGCTTACCACATGACGTCACCACCTGAAAACGGTGCGGGCGCTGCGCTGGCAATGGTCAACGCACTACGCGATGCGGCTATCGAAGCGGGTCAGATTGGCTATGTCAACGCGCATGGCACGTCTACTCCTGCTGGCGATAAAGCCGAAACCCAGGCAGTGAAATCTGTCTTTGGCGATGCGGCAAGCCGTGTGATGGTAAGCTCCACTAAATCCATGACCGGACACCTGTTGGGTGCGGCGGGCGCGGTAGAGTCTATTTTCTCTATCCTGGCGCTGCGCGATCAGGCTATTCCGCCAACCATCAACCTGGATAACCCGGATGAAGGTTGTGACCTGGACTTCGTACCTCACGAAGCGCGTCAGGTTAGTGGTCTGGAGTACGCACTGTGTAACTCCTTCGGCTTTGGCGGGACTAACGGTTCGTTGATCTTTAAAAAGATTTAAGTCTGCCAGGTGGTGCGTTAGCATCGATAGCAATTTAAAAAGGTCCGCTTGTCGGGCCTTTTTTTATTCGGTTTTCCACCCTTGTCCTGTGTTGTTCATCCTGCCAAACTAGCGGACCAGAAATAAGGAGCCACCATGTTCTTAATTAATGGCTGCGAGCAGAATATGCTGGCCGCAAGCGATCGAGCGACCCAATTCGGTGATGGCTGTTTTACCACTGCGCGTATTATTGACGGCGAAATTTGCCTCTTTGCAGCGCATCTTGCGCGTTTACAAGACGCCTGCCAAAAATTGCTGATCTCTTTCGAAGATTGGTCAGAGCTGCAAAGTGAAATGAAAATGCTGGCGCAAGGGCATGCGCGGGGCGTGTTAAAAGTGATTATCAGCCGTGGTAGCGGTGGCCGTGGTTACAGCGGCGCAAACTGTCGCAGTGCCACACGTATTCTCTCTGTTTCAGCCTGGCCCGATCATTACGATCGTTGGCGACTGGAGGGGATAACGCTGGCGTTAAGTCCAGTGCGTCTGGGGCGTAATCCGTTGCTTGCCGGACTTAAGCACCTGAATAGACTGGAACAGGTGTTGATTCGCTCTCATCTTGAGCAGACGGCAGCTGATGAAGCACTGGTTCTTGACAGTGAGGGATGGGTTACGGAATGCTGTGCGGCTAATTTGTTCTGGCGTAAGGGGGATGTGGTTTACACTCCCCGGCTGGATCAGGCCGGAGTGAACGGCATTATGCGACAATTCTGTATCCGGATGCTGGCACAATCGTCGTTCAGCATTGTCGAAGTGTATGCCGGGTTGGAAGAGGTTATGCAGGCCGATGAAATCGTCGTCTGTAATGCGTTAATGCCTGTTATTCCCGTACGCACCTGTGGCGACACGCTGCTGTCTGCACGTATGTTGTTCGATTTTTTAGCCCCACTTTGTGAGCACCCGAATTAGTCATGAAAAAACTGTTACTTGTTGTCCTGTTATTGCTGGTTGTGCTAGGCATAGCTGCGGGAGTGGGAATGTGGAAAGTTCGCCATCTGGCGGACAGTAAGTTATTGATTAAAGAAGAGACGATTTTTACGCTGAAAGCGGGTACGGGCCGTCTGGCTCTCGGTGAACAGTTGTATGCGGACAACGTTATCAATCGTCCGCGTGTGTTCCAGTGGCTGCTGCGTGTGGAACCCGAACTGTCGCATTTTAAAGCCGGAACCTACCTTTTTACGCCCGACATGACGGTACGGGACATGTTGCAGCTGCTGGAAAGCGGTAAAGAGGCGCAGTTCCCGTTACGTCTGGTTGAAGGGATGCGTCTGAGCGACTACCTCAAACAACTGCGTGACGCCCCGTACATAAAACATACGCTGAGCGATGATAATTACGAGACCGTTGCTCAGGCGCTGAAGCTGGAGAACCCGCAATGGGTGGAAGGCTGGTTCTGGCCAGATACCTGGATGTATACCGCCAATACAACCGACGTGGCGTTGCTAAAACGCGCGCATCAGAAAATGGTTAAAGCGGTAGACTCCGTCTGGGAAGGGCGCGCTGAAGGCCTGCCTTATCAGGACAAAAATCAGCTGGTAACCATGGCCTCTATTATCGAAAAAGAGACTGCGGTTGCCAGCGAGCGTGACCAGGTGGCTTCCGTCTTTATTAACCGCTTACGGATTGGCATGCGTTTACAGACCGATCCGACGGTGATTTACGGGATGGGGTCACGGTATAATGGCAAGTTGTCGCGTGTGGATTTAGATACCCCGACCGCCTATAACACCTATACCATTACGGGGTTGCCGCCTGGCCCGATTGCCATGCCGGGAGAGGCCTCATTGCAGGCCGCGGCGCATCCGGCAAAAACGCCGTACCTCTATTTCGTGGCTGACGGTAAAGGCGGTCACACGTTTAACACCAATCTTGCCAGCCACAACCGGTCCGTGCAGGATTACCTGAAAGTGCTTAAGGAAAAAAATGGGCAGTAACTATATCGTCATCGAGGGCCTGGAAGGCGCCGGAAAAACCACTGCGCGTAACGTGGTGGTAGAGACACTTGAGCAACTCGGTATTCGTGACATGGTTTTTACCCGCGAACCGGGGGGAACTCAGCTCGCGGAGAAACTAAGAAGTCTGGTGCTGGACATTAAGTCGGTGGGTGACGAGGTCATCACTGACAAAGCTGAAGTTCTGATGTTTTACGCCGCGCGCGTACAGCTGGTCGAAACCGTTATTAAACCTGCGCTGGCAAAAGGCGCATGGGTAATTGGCGACCGTCACGATTTGTCGACCCAGGCGTATCAGGGGGGCGGACGCGGCATCGATCAAAACATGCTGGCAACCCTGCGCGATGCTGTGCTCGGTGATTTTCGCCCGGACCTGACGCTCTATCTGGACGTGACTCCAGAAGTCGGATTGAAGCGTGCCCGTGCGCGCGGCGAGCTGGATCGTATTGAGCAGGAATCTTTCGATTTCTTTAATCGCACCCGCGCGCGCTATCTTGAACTGGCTGCCAAAGATGCCAGCATTCGTACCATCGACGCTACGCAGCCGCTGGAAGCTGTGATGGCTGATATCCGCAATACCATCACCCAGTGGGTGCAGGAGCAGGGCGCATGAAATGGTACCCATGGTTACGGCCAGATTTTGAAAAACTGGTAGCCAGCTACCAGGCGGGTCGTGGTCACCATGCGTTACTGATTCAGGCATTACCCGGAATGGGTGACGACGCGCTGATTTACGCGCTCAGTCGCTATTTAATGTGCCAGCAGCCGGAAGGGCATAAAAGCTGCGGACACTGCCGGGGCTGTCAGCTGATGCAGGCGGGGACGCATCCTGACTACTATTCGCTGCTGCCGGAAAAAGGCAAAAGCACGCTGGGGGTTGATGCGGTACGTGAAGTGAGTGAAAAACTGTACGAGCATTCACGCCTTGGCGGTGCGAAAGTGGTGTGGATCCCTGATGCCGCCCAGTTAACTGATGCTGCTGCCAATGCCCTGCTAAAAACGCTGGAAGAACCGCCGGCACAAACCTGGTTTTTCCTCGCCAGCACAGAGCCTGCGCGATTGCTGGCGACATTGCGCAGCCGCTGCCGGTTACACCATCTTGCGCCGCCGGCTGAGTCGTACGCAATCTCCTGGCTCGCCCGCGAAGTGACCGCATCTCCAGAAGCTCTGTTGAGCGCATTACGCCTGAGCGCGGGTTCGCCTGGTGCGGCACTCTCGTTGTTACAGGCTGAAAGCTGGGCGCATCGCACAGATTTTTGTGCGGCACTGGCAAACACATTAAACGCAGGTGACTGGTATATCCTGCTCGCGGCGTTAAACCACGATCAGGCCGCCGCCCGTTTACACTGGCTGGCAACGTTGTTGACGGATGCCTTGAAGCGTCCGTATGGGGTTTCCCATTTAACCAATCCTGATGCGCTGGACCTGATATCTTCTATCGCAGAACGGTTATCCGTCGCCCGGATACAGGCGATACTCGGTGACGTTTGTCATTGCCGTCAGCAGTTGCTGAACGTAACAGGCGTAAACCGTGAACTGGTGTTAACCGATCTTATCCTGCGTATTGAGCATTACCTGCAACCAGGCACCGTACTGCCTGTTCCCCATCTTTGAGAGAGACATTATGTTTTTAGTCGACTCACACTGCCATCTTGATGGCCTGGATTATCAATCTCTGCATAAGGACGTGGATGACGTGCTGGCGAAAGCAGCCGCACGCGATGTGAAATTCTGTCTTGCCGTCGCGACCACTCTGCCAGGATACCGCAGTATGCGCGAACTGGTCGGTGAACGTGACAATGTGGTGTTCTCCTGCGGCGTGCATCCGTTAAATCAGGATGAAGCCTATGATGTTGAAGACCTGCGCCGTTTTGCCGCCGAAGAGGGCGTTGTGGCGATGGGGGAAACCGGGCTGGACTATTTCTATACGCCGGAAACAAAGGTGCGCCAGCAGGAATCTTTTATCCATCATATTCAGATTGGCCGTGAGTTACAAAAGCCAGTTATCGTGCATACCCGCGATGCGCGAGCCGATACGCTGTCTATTCTGCGCGAAGAAAAAGTGACGGATTGTGGTGGCGTACTACACTGTTTTACAGAAGACAGAGAAACGGCGGGCAAATTGCTGGACCTCGGATTTTATATCTCGTTTTCCGGCATCGTCACGTTCCGTAACGCAGATCAGCTCCGTGATGCCGCCCGCTATGTTCCTCTGGATCGGTTGCTGGTTGAGACGGATTCTCCCTACCTTGCGCCTGTACCGCATCGTGGAAAAGAGAACCAGCCCGCCATGACCCGTGACGTTGCGGAGTATATGGCCGTAGTGAAAGGTGTTGCCGTTGAAGAACTGGCGCAGGCAACCACTGATAACTTTGCCCGCCTGTTTCACATCGACGCTTCTCGCCTGCAATCCGTTCGTTAACTGACTTTTTTTAAAGCTCGTAATTAATAAGCAAAGCGAGTAAAGTTCACCGCCTCAAAATGGGCGGTGAATAACCGGTTTGACACATTCAGAAACGCATTTTATCGGAATGTGCGGATTTTACGGCCATCCACGACTGAATTGTGATAGCCGTCAAACAAAAATAAACTGAATTATTTTACTCTGTGTAATAAATAAAGGGTACTTAGATGCCCTGTACACGGCGAGGTTCTCCCCCCTCGCTAATGCGTGAGAACGTAGAAAAGCACAAATACTCAGGAGCACTCTCAATTATGTTTAAGAATGCATTTGCTAACCTGCAAAAGGTCGGTAAATCGCTGATGCTGCCGGTATCCGTACTCCCGATTGCAGGTATCCTGCTGGGTGTCGGTTCCGCTAACTTCAGCTGGCTGCCAGCCGTTGTATCGCACGTAATGGCAGAAGCAGGCGGTTCTGTTTTTGCAAACATGCCGCTGATTTTTGCCATCGGTGTCGCGTTAGGCTTCACCAATAACGACGGCGTATCTGCACTGGCATCCGTTGTTGCCTACGGCATTATGGTTAAGACCATGGCTGTTGTTGCGCCGCTGGTTCTGCATTTACCTGCTGAAGAGATCGCAGCTAAACACCTTGCTGATACGGGTGTTCTCGGGGGGATTATCTCCGGTGCGATTGCAGCGTATATGTTCAACCGTTTCTACCGTATCAAATTGCCTGAGTATCTTGGCTTCTTTGCGGGTAAGCGCTTCGTTCCTATCATTTCTGGTCTGGCCGCTATCTTCACCGGTGTGGTTCTGTCCTTCATTTGGCCGCCGATCGGGACTGCTATTCAGACGTTTTCCCAGTGGGCTGCATACCAGAACCCGGTCGTAGCGTTCGGTATCTATGGCTTCATTGAACGCTGCCTGGTGCCGTTTGGTCTGCACCATATCTGGAACGTTCCATTCCAGATGCAGATCGGTGAATACACCAATGCTGCGGGCCAGGTATTCCACGGCGATATCCCTCGCTATATGGCGGGTGACCCGACTGCGGGCAAACTGTCTGGCGGCTTCCTGTTCAAAATGTACGGTCTGCCGGCTGCCGCTATCGCTATCTGGCACTCTGCTAAACCAGAAAACCGCGCGAAAGTGGGCGGTATCATGATCTCCGCGGCGCTGACCTCGTTCCTGACCGGTATTACCGAACCGATCGAGTTCTCGTTCATGTTCGTGGCACCGATCCTGTACATCATCCACGCAATTCTGGCTGGTCTGGCATTCCCGATCTGTATCCTGCTGGGTATGCGTGACGGTACGTCGTTCTCCCACGGTCTGATCGACTTTATCGTTCTGTCCGGTAACAGCAGCAAACTGTGGCTGTTCCCGATTGTTGGTATCGGTTATGCGATTGTTTACTACACCATCTTCCGTGTGCTGATCAAAGCGCTGGACCTGAAAACTCCGGGCCGTGAAGATGCTACCGAAGACACCAAAGCGGGTGCGTCCGGCGAAATGGCTCCGGCCCTGGTTGCGGCATTCGGCGGTAAAGAAAACATCACTAACCTCGATGCGTGCATCACTCGTCTGCGTGTCAGCGTCGCTGACGTTGCCAAAGTGGATCAGGCTGGCCTGAAGAAACTGGGTGCGGCGGGCGTTGTAGTGGCGGGTTCCGGTGTTCAGGCTATCTTCGGTACTAAGTCCGATAACCTGAAAACTGAAATGGATGAGTACATCCGTCACAGCTAAGCAGTAAAAAGTTGGGGAGAATTAAGGCAGCCTGCGGGCTGCCTTTTTTAATGCATTAATTGGCCTGAACGCGAATCGGCGCAGTGGCGGCGAACAACCACGGACGAGCCTCTGCGTTCACGCGTGGGGATAACGTCTCTCTGACCTGCTGGTGATAATCATCAATCCACTGCTTTTCAGCCTCACTTAGCAGATGCAGTTCAACCAGACTTAAATCAATCGGCACCAGCGTCAGCGTTGAGAAGCGACAGAAGCCAGGACGACTGTTGATAATCTCCACCTGATTCTCAATACGGATCCCATATTCTCCGGCCAGATAATAACCCGGCTCGATGGTAATGATATTGCCCGCAACCAGAGGCCAGGGGTTTACTTTTTTGGCAATGCGATGGGGCTGCTCATGGATCAGGAGCTGATGGCCTACGCCGTGTCCCGTACCGTGATCAAAATCCAGACCCAGATCCCACAGCGCCCGACGGCTAAAGGCATCCAGTTGATGACCCTGAGTGCCGCTGGGAAATTGCAGCGAGATAAGCGACAAAAAGCCTTTCAACACAGCGGTGTAATGCAGACGACGCTGCGGATCCTGTGGACCAAACGCGAGGGTGCGCGTTGTATCCGTCGTACCATTATGGTACTGGCCGCCGGAATCATTCAGATACATGGCCTGAGAGGTAATGGGCGTATTGGTTTTTTCGCTGGAATGGTAATGGCACATTGCGGCATTGCTGGCTGAGGCCGAAATCGTGTTGAAGCTTTGCTCGATAAATCCCGGCTGCTGCTGGCGAAATTCCAGTTGCCTGGCCTGCGCTTCCAGCTCAGTGACCGGATTGCCTGCCGCTTCGCGCAAGGGAACTTCATGCGTAAGCCATGCCAGAAAGTTAACCCAGGCCGCGCCATCTTGTTCATGGCATTCCCGATAGCCCGCCAGTTCAACGTCATTCTTGTGCGCTTTCATCAAGGTGATGGGATCGGGTGCCCATAAGACTTCGCCACCGTGTTCTACAATGGCAAAACGCAGCGCGACCGGGGCGTAGTCTTTATCGACCAAAAAGCGTTTCCCTTTGGCCAACTGCTGGCAGCGGGCAAGAAAACTCTCTTGTGGGGCCAGCGTGAGCGTATTCAGCAGTGCAGCAGGGAGCTGCTGGGCTTTGTTGCTATCAACAAACCATTCCAGCTCGCCGCTGCGATGGAGCAGGGCGAACGAAAACGGCACTGGCACCATTGGCAGATCGGAACCGCGCACATTCAGCAGCCAGGCAATGTTATCCGGCAGCGTGATCGCCAGAACGTCGGCCTGTTGTTGCGTGAGCAGATCCACGACGCGGGCACGTTTTTGTGTGCTGCTTTCCCCGCTGATTTCAATGGGCATTTCACGAATGATGCCGCAGGGTGCAGCCGGGCGGTCAAGCCATACCTGGTCGAAAGGGTCTTGCTCAAGAGGCACCAGCTCGCAATGGGTCGCCGACAGTGCTTCAAACTGGCTGTTGACCATCAGCAACGGTTCAAAACCGATACGCGCGCCCGCAGCAACGTGAGACTGCAAATAGTCGGCCAGCGGTTCGTCATGTAAATGGTGAATTTCAAAATCATCCAGCGAGACTTCATTGCGCACCTGGACCTGATAGCGTCCATCGACAAACATTAATGCGCGGTCGCGCAGGACCAACGCGAGACCAGCGGAGCCGCTAAAACCGGTCAGCCAGGCCAGCTTATTGTCATGCGGTGTACAATCTTCGCTTTGGTGAGCGTCGGCGCGCGGAACAATCATGCCATCCAGCCCTTGCGCTAACAGCAGGTTGCGCAGAGCGGAAAGAGGAGTTGAGTTGTGCATAGTTACCTTCAGGCCTTAACGGAACGGCGGTTCGTTGAACGTACGTAATTTACGGGAGTGCAGTCGATCGCCTTCAGCACGCAGACGATCGATTGCCCGGATACCTATTTGCAGGTGCTCGGAAATGGCACCTTCATAAAAACGGTTGGCCTGACCAGGCAGTTTGATCTCGCCGTGCAGCGGTTTATCGGAAACGCACAGCAGTGTGCCGTAAGGGACGCGGAAGCGGTAACCCTGGGCGGCGATGGTGGCGCTTTCCATATCAATAGCCACCGCGCGACTGAGGTTAAAACGCAGCGCAGAAGCGGAATAGCGTAACTCCCAGTTGCGATCGTCGGTGGTGACGACGGTACCGGTACGCAGGCGCTGTTTAACCTCTTCGCCGGGCATGCCGCTGACTTCTTTGGTGGCGTCATACAGTGCGCGTTGTACTTCCGCAATGCTCGGAATCGGAATATCCGGTGGTAGCACGGCATCCAGCACATGGTCGTCACGCAGATAAGCGTGGGCCAGAACATAGTCGCCAATCGCCTGACTTTCGCGCAGGCCGCCACAGTGTCCAATCATCAGCCAGACGTCAGGGCGTAGGACGGCCAAATGATCACAAATGGTTTTAGCGTTAGACGGGCCAACGCCGATATTGACCAGCGTGATCCCCTGACCGTCGGCGGTGATTAGATGCCAGGCGGGCATCTGATGTTTCTTCCAGGCGAGATCGGAGATGGCCTCTTCCGGAGCTTCCGTTTCAGCGGTGATCCAGATCCCGCCCGCGCATGACAGCGCGATATAAGGGCTGTTCGGATCGAGGATCTGGCTGCAGCCCCAGCGCACGAACTCATCGACATAGCGGGTGTAGTTGGTGAACAGCACAAATGGCTGGAAATGTTCAACCGGCGTTCCCGTGTAGTGACGCAGTCGTGCGAGCGAAAAATCTACTCGTCGGGCGTCGAAGTGCGACAGCGGGGAGAATTCCGCCGGATGATAGGTACCATCGGCTGTTTCATCGCCAATTTGTGACAACTCGGTAGTGGGGAAATGGCGCGTTAATCCGGCGCTCATCGAGCGGTCGAGCGTCAGTTCAGAACCATCAATCACATAGGGATAAGGGATTTCATGCTGCGACGGTTCGACGGAGATATGCGCATCATAATCCTGATACAGCAGCGTGAGTTGTTCTTCAAGATAGGGACGAAAAAGCGACGGACGGGTGATCGTAGTGGTATAGCTGCCCGCATGGGTAAAACGGCCATAGGCGCGGGTTTTCGGAGGATTGGTGGCGCTGCCATCCCAGGTGACACAAAGCGATGGGTAAACAAAAAGACCATTATGGCGGGCGATTATGTCAGGGAGCGTCCCTGTTTCAATGTACTTACCAATGGCGCTACGCAGTGCTTTAACCGACTGCTCGTACAGTGCGTCCAGTTTATCCAGAGCCTGAGTTGGGGTCAGGCTGGAGCCCTTATTGTTCATGTCTGTCTCCTTGTTCCACAGATGTACTGCTCTCCCGATAGTATGTCACAGGAATATGAAACAAAAGTCAGACGTTGAGGAAGATTGTGCGAAGGCCGAATGACCTTCGCATCAGGGCTTAACTGTGCTGCTTATCCCGCATCAGCAATGCAGTGGCGGCGGAAATAAGACACCCGGCCATCAGATAAATGGCCACGCTGTGCCAGTCTCCTCCAGAGAATGTCACCAGTGCTGCAGCAATGAAAGGGGTAAAACCACCGCCAACCACGCTTGCCACCTGATAGCCAACGCCTGCGCCGCTGTAGCGATAACTTGCGCCAAACAAACCGGTAAACATAGGCTGCTGTACGCAGACCACCATATCGTGCGCAATATTGGCCAACATAATCGCGAAGAACACGATCCAGAAAATAGACTGTGCTTCCAGCGCCATAAAGAACGGGAAGGCGCTCAGTGTACCGACCAGTGCACCGGTAATGTACACGCGCCGTCGACCAAAGCGGTCGGCAAACCAGGCAAAGCAGGGGATGGTCAGACAGCTCAGTCCTCCCACTAACAAACCGATATTCAGAAACAGCTCGCGGGGTAGGCCCAGGTTCTGCGTAGAGTAATTAAGGGCAAACGCGGTGACGATATACATCGTCAGCAGTTCACATAAGCGCAAGCCGATAATTTTTAAGAATGCGCCCGGATGACGGATTAACGCCTCGATCACCGGTAACCGCTTTTTCTCTGGTTGCGCTGCCTGTTGCTGCTGTTCGAATTCGGCTGATTCATCCATTCTGTTACGCATCCACAACGCGCCCAAAACCAGTACGATGCTGAACAGGAACGGAATACGCCAGCCCCAGCTCAGGAACTGCTCATCGGTAGTTTGCGAGCTAATCAGTGATACCAGACCGGTAGAAAGCAGCAGTCCGACGCCGTAACCGACCTGAACGCCACTGCTGTAGAAGGCTTTTTTATTTTTTGGCGCGCTTTCGACCGAGAGCAACGCCGCGCCGCCCCATTCACCACCAACGGCGAATCCCTGAATGGCGCGTAGCGTCACCAGCAGCACAGGGGCCCACCAGCCAATAGTGTCAAAAGAAGGAATAATCCCTATCAGCGCAGTGGCAATCCCCATCATCCAGACGGTGAGCATCAGCATGCGTTTACGGCCAAGGCGATCGCCAAAGTGGCCGAAGATAACCCCGCCTAACGGACGGAACAAAAATCCGACGCCAAAGGTGGCAAATGCGGCAAGTGTTCCCATTGCCGGGCTAACCTGCGGGAAGAACTCGCGATTAAAGACCAGTGCGGCGGTGATGCCATAAAGCAGAAAATCATACCAGTCGACCACGGCGCCAGCGAAGCTACCAAGCGCAGCGCGTCGGGCACGGTGAAGCGAAGAGACGTCCTCTTGGGGACCCGCGGAGGTGAGAGTGGAATCCATAGTTATCCTGTCTGTACTGTCTTTTAGTTATTAGTATTTGAATTGGGCTACACACATTGCAGTCGATATATTAACGACCGTTATGAGATTACCGCGACAGACGGGAAGAGAAAACGATTATCTCCCTCACCAGAGGGCTACATGAAAAATAAGACGAATGAAAAACAGAAAAGCAAAAAGCCCGCTTAAAAGCGGGCTTCTCTAAATTTGGCTCCTCTGACTGGACTCGAACTTCATCTACATCTCCTGTTATTACTGACTTTGTTAAATATAGCCATATTTTTACCAACATATTTACCATCATTATTGTTTTCTTGTGGTAAAAATGTCAATTAAAAACAATTGGTTGTTGTCATAATCATCTGACTATACGTATCTAAATTTGCTTTCATTATCAACATGATGTTGTCGTTATTTTTGTTAAAATAAATGATGAAAAACAATTGGTTATTATTTATTAAATAAATCATTTTTAGTCAAGGTGAAAGCACTGACCTCCAAGGTCACTTACTGTGCTCACACCATTTTGAAAACCCGCTCCTCTTTTCCACTTTCTCTATCATGTTGAATGGGCTAACGTTTAGGAAACACAAAAGCAATCGGTAGAACAATGACTACACAAAAGGAAATGGAAGAAATCAGGGCAGCGTTATCTTGGTTTGATGTACGCCGATATGATGGCCTGAAAGACCTCACCTTAGAACAAATCTATGCAGAGCTTGAAAGACGGATGTTGGCTTACAAAACAAGACAACAATGGGAAACAGCAGGCAAAGATAATCAAATGCAAGCGATATACCATGATGCCACAATCCGATGTGGTGATGTGATACTTAAATCAGACTGGATTTCAGACAATCACAGACTGTCGCATAGCTATGCTGTAAGACCAATGACCAGAGTTCAATTGTTCAACTATGGGCGGGCTATGTATCGGCTGGAGACTTCAGAGCAAACAGACCCTGTTGCAGTGAGTTCCGACTACATCTCTGAGTATCTGAAACAAGGAGGCATGAATCCTGCTAACAAGATGCTGATTGAAATTGACTTGGAAGAAGCCAGCAGTGACGATCTCGCAGAACATCTGAAAGTACTGATTGCTCTATGGCAAAAGCACCTGAAAACGCCTAAACCCCCCGAAACGAAAATTTAGGTTTGGTCATAAGACCTTTGAAAGAATACTTGATTACAAAGTCATCCCTTTGATGGATTTGATCTCATGGGAACAGCTCTACAACGAAGGTAAGAACATACCTTTCACCATTTTAGCTGACATCCTGCATGGTAATAATGGGGTCAGAAGTAGTGAGAACATCAAAGATACTGATTATGATTACGCGAAAAGTTATCTTGATAACGATGAGTACTTCAAGGTTTTAAATGATTTCTATATTAAAAACAATATGTTGAAGGATTGGGGTATCGTTGATGTGATAACACTTAACGATAAATCCTCGGATAAAAACAAAAAGTAAACACAAGGGATGTTCACAACCTGCGAACATCCCTAAAAAGCGTATCCCTCCAAAAATTTCCGCGAAACTCACGGTTGGTGAACATCCCTAGTTTAGAACTAGCCAAAATCCTAGAATTATCTCCATCGAACAACATACTAAAAAACGAAATATCCAAGATATTACGTAAAAAAAACAGGAGATAATATGGTTCAAAACACAACAGATAAACATCCGAAACTGATTCGTTTGCCAGAAGTAAAAAGAAGAACAGGGTTTGGTAAAACGTGGATATATACCTTAATAAGAGCGGGTAAATTTCCTAAGCAAGTAAAAACCGGATTGCGCTCTATAGCATTTATTGAAAGTGAGATTGATGAATGGATTTACAAAATCATTTCTGATTCTCGCAATCATATCTAAAAAAGTTTATTAAATAATGAGAGGTTAAGATGAAAAGTAAAAACGTACTGCCTTGTGTGGTGACTGTTACGAATGATGAGACAGAAGTATTTATGGAAATGGCAATAAATAACTTTAGAAAACATCTTCAGGTCATGATTGATTGTATGGGAAATGATTATGAGCGTCATTTTAAAGACCGACTTTATATTGAAGAAGTGATTGGAAAAGTGATCGAACGAACAAAACAAGAGTTTGCTGAATCAATGAAAGATAATAAAGGGAAAGAATATTATCTGTTCTTGGATGAGGTGAGAAGGAATCTGAGAGTTATTTATTCTGCGTATCGTACTAACTATTAATGAGAGAGGTGAATATGAACGAAAAATGTTTAGGCTGGAATGAAATACCCGTTAAAATATCCGCAAGTAATGCTGAGACAGCAAACTTTGCTACTGATGTTGTAAATGTCTACAATGAGTTTATACATTACTTATATTACAATCTAAGGGAGGATGCATTTCTGAAAAAAATGAAGGATGGATTTTACAGGGAGATATTCATAATGGATATTATTAATCTCACGTTACAGGAATGGTTTGAAAGTCCTGAAGAGATAAAGATTAAACACATATCAGTCCCGGAGGTTAAAACTATACTAAGTAGCTATCATGAGTTTTTGATTAAATGTTTTAGTGGGGATGATTATGTTCTTTATTACAAAAGAATAGAAATCAGCGCAAATAAACAGACTGTAATATAAAATAAGAGGTAATGAAATGAGTGAAAAACTGATGAAAGAATCTCAAAAAGTATTTATGCATATGGCAGGTTTGTTTTATGAAATGAAAATGAATACGCTTAAGGAAGTCCGACCCGATGAAGCAGAGATGTTAATGGAGGATGATGCATTCATGGATAGTATTTATAAGGATTGTATCAAAAATGCAAGCGCATCTTTTAAAAAGGTAGTCAGATGGGAGTACTTTGAACAAGGGCATTCAGTAAAAATGGTTGATAAGGAGGTGGTGTTGATAACATTACGTGTTAATCACAATCGAAGATAAAAAGGTTATTTAATAAATCATTTTTAGCCTCATTCATGGGGCGAAAAAATAAAAAAGAAAACAAATATCATTTAATAGTGAGGCGTAACCATGAGTAAAATTTTTGAAATTAAAAGTGTATCTACAGAAACGTTTTATAATATTGCAGAGCGTTCGTTTGAGGCTAGTTGGAAGGTTATGCAGGATATGGCCTCTGATAATGTCTCATACTTGGTATATGATGCGGATTTTATGTGTGTTTTCATCGGCAATGTTATTGAGCATATCAGTAAAAATTTTTACATCATTATCCAATGTGAATGTCTGGAAGGAAAGCTTGAAGAAGTAAACTTTGAAGAGGTAGCGGAACGTCTGGTCCGGCATTCATGGGAGTTTTGTAAATAATATCAAAATAAAAATAGATTAAGAAATCATGGGCAGAGTTGTTATCTACTCACTGATTTAGATTATGTGGCCCCGTAATGGGGCTGTACATCGATTACAAGAGGAATATGATATGAATGATGTGGTATTATACGAAAAAAATGAATCAATGTCTTTTGCCATTTGCACGGTCTTATCATTATATTGCGATTTCATATACGAAATAGCATATGGATTTCATAATGAAGCGGTAATGATCATTGAAAATGAAAAGTGTGTGGGACAGGCACTTAAAATACAAATAAACAATCTATTCGATGATTTCGATTACTACAAAAAAGTGAATGGAACAGAAAAAGTAAAACGGGAAGATATAGATGAAAAAGAACTCTTTAACAAAGTAATGGCAGCACATAACCAAGGAGTAAAAGCGCTAATCATAAAGAATCTTGAGGCCAATCTTCGAGAGAAAGAGGAAGGTTCTGAATATTGGAAGTTAAAAATATTTAATAGGTTTAATGGGATATAGAAGTCAATGTAGGCTTCTATATATTCAGATAAAGAAAGTAGTCATGATCTTTATCTCATCGGAGAAAGTGTTTTTCATGGCTGGATATTTAAAAAATTATTTTATTTTGTTTTTCATTATTTTTTCGACTTCTTTTTTTTGTGATGTAGATAAATTCCTTTTAATCTCTTTCATTTTCTTTTTAAAATTAAGATTATCTCTTTCATCATGCAAGGACTTCATTTTATTATATGCTTCGTCACTGAAAGGATGTAAGTTATCATCTATTTTTTCATCTAAGTAAGAAGAAAGGAAGCATCTATCAAAATAATTTTTTCTAAGCGCATCGTAAATTTTAGCACTATCAATAATTGTTTCATCTTCCGGTTCTTTTTTTATATGGTCTGTCATGTTGACTCCTCTTATTTTTAGTGGATTGTGTATATATTTTATTTTAAGGGATTGGTTCAAAGTGTCAAATTTAAATGTTCTTTCAAAATAACGTTCAATGGTATTTTGAAGCTTTCAATGCTGAATTATATAAGAATGTTTTTACATGTTTATTTGAAAAATAGCTATCAACTTAAGTACCGGGATTCGGGACTTTAACTCCCGGAAGTCGGTGCTTTTTTTAGCTATAACTGGCCTGAGAGCATTTTTTTTCTTCATTATTCAGTTAGTGAAGATGAGAACAACTAATCATAGATGCTTTAGGAGGCAGTTTTACCTTTTATTGCATTAGTTTCCTCTCTTGCATTTATATCTAAGCTTAGTGATTGTTTGGAATAATCACTAAGCGCTGCTGCTGAAAATATAGTTTTATTATACGTTTAAGATCAAATATCATAGGTTGTAAATAACATGCTATATTTCAAGATGTGATCATTATCAATTATCATAAGGAAATGATCTATAACGAAACTAGATAATTTAAATTTACCATTTAAGTTATACGCTAAAACGAAATAATTGATTCAGTATTAGGGCATAGCCGTGTGTAAGTAGTAGATGGAATTTTCAGGAAGAATGTTTTAAAAATACATGCTCATATTATTTTAGCAGTATAAATGAATGTGATTATTGTAACCATGATGAAATAAAAAATAATAACCCTATTATAAACAGAGGTTGACTTTCTACAAATCGAATAATACCATGATAACTATTTATGTTATTATGATATTAGTTAAAAATGGAAAGAATATGAATAAAAGACTTAATATGCTATATGTCAACAACATTAACGCATTAAATAATTACCGTGAGAAACATTCAGATAATAACTTACATGGCCCCCTCCTTTTAAAGCTAAAAAATTATTTTCATCAGCATAATAAATTGATGGTTATTGGACAGGAAACCTATGGATGGTGCAACTCTCCCGATATTAATGAACAGCTTGAAACATATGAGGAGTTCGATTTTGGCGTATCATATTATAGCAGTCCATTCTGGAATATCATAAGGAAAGTAGAGCGAGCGCTTAGTATTGAACCATATGCAATTGCATGGTCAAATCTGAATCGGTTTGATGTTGATTGCGGATCACCAGATTATACCGAGCTAGCTAGAGATATATCATCGTTTGATTATATATTAAAGGAGGAAATTAATATTCTTACTCCTGATATATGTGTTTTCTTCACAAATCATAAATATGATCATCGACTAACGTCTTTATATGAAGATTTAATGTTTGAAAACATAAATGGATTGCCAGAAAAACATTTCGTAAGATTATACCATCCAGACCTCCCAGAACATACGATTAGAGCGCCTCACCCTAAAACAATCAGAATAAAAGGATGGGAAAATGATTTCATAAAATATATAGAGGCTATTAAATGATTATGCAGATGCGATCTTATTAATATGAATAAACAAAATTGTGTTACTAATTGCATAACAGCAATATAAGTTATTCTATAGTTTATCTAGGCCACGGCGTGTAGGTGGCCTTAAACGAGGAGTATGATTTTTATCATTTATTGTTGAAACAGTCGGTATAAAATCCATGTTATTATCTGCATTGACTCGTTCGTGCTTAGGACGGCTTGGGAAACGTCGAATCTCATCAGGTGTTGGTTTGTAAGTATCACTGTTAAACTTAGCTTGTTTCTCATATTCAGCACGAGAAACATGATGACCTAATACTTCATCAAAGACAAAGTTTTCAGTAATACGTTTATCATGTTCTGTACTGACAGGATCATGCTTAACTCTGCTTGATCTAGCCCATACAAATTTTTCTTTGAAGAAATCTATGACAAGAGTTGTGAAACGTTTGAAAATATTATCCTGACGTGGAGTAGTCTTATCCTTTCTTTCATGGTCAGGGGCGCGGTTTTAATTTAATTATCTATTTTCCTTGTCATATCTCTATAATTTAGCCTTGCTGAATAACCTCGTTCAATAAACTGTGTTTTATCGTAGCTATAAAGATAATCTGCATCGATTCTTCCACAAGACTTACAAAAAGAGTATTCCCATCTCAAGTTGCATTTCTTAGAAACAGAAAACCTCTCTGTCATTTCTCTACCACATGAACATTGCATGTTATTTCCTCCACTAGAATTATTTCGACGTGTATATCAGATATATTATTTGCGATAATTACCGAATTCATTAAATTAACATTCTGAATTCAGCCGTTTTGCATTTACATTTTCAATTCTTTTATAACAATCAGCTACTGCCTCGGCAGCCCATTTTCTTTCCTCAATAGAAAATGGATGATTATTACCTTTTATGCCTTTTAAATCAGCACCATTTTTATCACAAGAACATTGCATATCATAACTCTCTTAATTGTTTTTATAGCTTTCAAAAATTAGTGTTCCAGAAAGATCATAAAGTTCAACCTTGCCGACTTTACCTTCATCATTTTTAATGGACATTCGTATTATTCTGGAGTCATGATATTTTTCTAACAAATCAGGTTTATTGGCTAGGTATTTTGCTATTACAGAACGGCTCTTTATATAGTCAAAGCTTGAACATATTGTTCTTTTGAACTCTAAATCAGTTAGGCCGCTTTCCATGATCTTTTTTGTAATGAGTGATTTCAATGGACGCTCAAATTCCTCACGCTCTTTACGCCTTTGTTCCTCTTCTTGTTTACGTCTCAGTTGGTTGAGGAAGTAAAGTTTATCTCTTTCTAATTGTAGTTGGCTTTCTTTATCTTGAATGATGTTCTTGACTACTGATGATGGAATGACTTGAATATTGTTAGGCCAATATCGGTACGGATTATGCTTCTGAATATTTTCAACTGTTAAACGTATTCTATCTACATCGATATTTTTATCAAAAGAGACGATTCTTTTATTACCATCTTTTGAAATTATTTTTGCTGTGTTCTCAAGTTTCTCATTACCTTGTAAGTCAAATGAATTCACAACAGTATTATGTTCTTCATGATAAAAGGACTGTTTTTTACTATCAATATAACATTCAAGAAAAGAATAGAGTTTGAACTCTTCAATGCCAAATGTTTCCTCAAGCATCGTCATATGTTCTGCTAAGACATTCAGAATGTCGTTTTTTGATAGTTTTTCATGAAGTTTTATTTCAAGTGAACCGGGTAGTTTTTTCATTTTCATTCCTTGTTATTATTTAGGAAACAGCTTTTAAGTGGTTAGTGATATTAACTAAATCTTGTCTATTTGCTTCATTTTCTTTTGTTCGTTTATATACCTTGCGGGGTTTATCTATCTTGATACTGTTTTTAGCATTAGGAACTGCATTGTTCTTTTTCTTCTTGCTAAAAATAAAAGCATCTGTATAAATATTTTGAATTACTGTTTCGAGGGCTAATCCTCGTCTTTCCTGTTGAGAAAGATTTTGATAACCATCAGGGTATTGTTCAATCTCAGCCTGAACATTTCTTGCATTGCTTAAATGCTCTTTACGCTTTTCATCAAGTTGATGACTCATACCTTTGGCAAAGATGTTTGAGTTAATATAAAGATGTCCATGATGATCAACGAGAATGCCTTTCTGTTTTAGTTTTTTGAATATGGTTGACATATTACTAGATGCGATGTTCAACGCTTTACAGAGTGATGCCTGAGAAAGGTTAATAAGGTTTCCAAACTCCATGTATTCCAAGATGTAAGTTAATACACGGAATTCATTCTTAGATATGTCCAGATCAGAAAAAACACGAAAGTTAGATGTGAAAGCAAAAACATAAGGCTGGGAAAATGAGATCGCTTTATCTTCTTCTTTGGCGATAACTGTAGTTGATTTAATATCTTTGTTTTGCAGTAAGTGTCTGGCGATATCAATCTTTTGTTCTGTAGTTAATGTATCAAATAAGCGAAGTAGTTCAGTGTCATTAGTATTCATATTTTCTCTCTTATTGTTTTTATTATATATTTTAAATACTATGCACAAAATGGAAAGTCAATAGTAAAACTATAAATAAAATAAGTATTTTATTATTATGATCTTATCATATGTTAAAAAACCTATGTTTAAACATAAGTCTTGCTATGTTTAAACATAGGACGGATCTATGTTTAAACATAGGTATATGCTATGTTTAAACATAGCAAAAAAAGGTGTGAAGCCTTGATTTTATTGGGCTGGGAGGGTGCTTATAATTAAATAATAGTAAGAAGTTAAGAGAGTCCAGTTTTTCTTTTGTGTTATATATGAGGATTTTTTCGCAGGGATATGTATTTTTCTTGACACTTATTTCAGCGAAGTGATTGTTTCGTACAATCACTTAGTGCTGCTATTGGGGATATAGTTTTACTATGTGTTAAAGAGCAAATGCTATATTGATTTAGTGCGTTACTATTTCTAGGTGAAAGTAAGGTTATTAGATTTGATAACTCTAGTTTGTAAAATCAATAACCTTTGATATTCAATAGTTCTTATTTTTAATAACCTTTCACTTTATAATCATATGATAATAAAGTTAAAAACAGCTCGTAATATCTAGTACTAATATAGTAAAAGGGAAACTTGTGCCAAATAAATGGCACCATGTTATTTTGCAGCGTTTTCTTTGTATTTTATTTGCAGCAAAGTGATTGTTTCATACAATCACGAAGTGCTGCCGATGACACGGAAGTATTGTTTTCCTCCTATTTACTGGCGGCTACTGCCGCAATTCTTCATGGATAAATCCATCATTAACAGGGGCAAGCCCTGTTTCAGCAATGTGATTGTTTAGGACAATCACTCAGTGCTGCTATGGGGATATAGTTTTACTATGCGTTTAAGAGCGAATGCTATAACCTTGATTGATTCCTCGTTAATATATAGATAAGGGGCGGAGCCATGAGCGAAAGATCATAAGAAAAGATCTGTTTTCAATATGAGGTTTTAATTAATTTCAAGGTAAAGCTAGCGTATATAAAATCTTAAGAACTAAATCGAATATGAATTGATAAGATTAATTATACTATTATTAGGTCAGCGGCTACTGCCGCAGTTCTTTATGGATAAATCCATCATTAACAGGGGCCAGCCCTGTTCCAGCAATGTGATTGTTTTGGACAATCACTCAGTGCTGCTATTGAGGATATAGTTTTCCTATGCGTTTAACAGCAAATGCTATAGCCTTGATGCACTTCTAGTTAATATGATGAGTAAGGGCGAAGCCTATGAGCTTTAGCTCATAAGATGAGAAAGTTTTCAAAAATAATTTATTAAATCAAAAGTAAAGGCAAAATTAAAAAGAACAAAAAAAGCCAGAAGTCAAGGTTGGCTTTAGTAATGCAATCAATATAAAGAAAGAAATTATCAAGAGAAATGATCACAATAAATATATTACTATCTTAGAAGTTCAAACTTGTTAAACTAACAGATTATAAAATTAAAAGGAAAGAAGCCAGATAAACTGGCCTCTTCAGAGTATTGTAATAAATTTTTGGAGTAGTCATTTATTTACTTTTAAACAATAATCAAAAATAAAGTCATTGTCAAATAAAATTATCATTATCTTGATTAATTCTATTTTATTTAATATATATTAATAAGGCATTGTATTTTTGTTTAATCACAAGAAGAAAATATGGTGAATTAAATGTAATAAATCAAAGGAGTATCAAATGAATAAACTTAAGAAAAATAAATGGCGAACAAATGTCTGTAACTGCATTTTCAAAATAATCCTTCCCGCAACAATATTAATTTCAGCAACTACAGCTAACGCAGCAGTCTGTAGCCCGGATGTCAGCTCATCATTAAAACAAGCGCAATACAACGCCATGAAGCAGGATGCGGCTCAGTTAGAGCCGGTAGCGAAGAATTTCATGGATAACATCAATCAGTCGCTTGAGACTATTGGCTGCACGGACGCATGGCCCGCCGGAAACCTCGGCATTAATCTTCCCTCTGTGGATTCAATAATTAAAAAAACTAAGGAAGCGGCAATAAGTAAAGCCTGTTCGATTGCGAGAGAAAAAGTCAGTCAACTGACCGGAAATATATCCGAAAGCATTTCCATTGATATGCCCGTCCTTGGGAATGTCGCAAGTGGAAGTGTGTCTACAGGAACAGGCTCTTCATCAGGATCGGGAGCAACTGTCAACGGAACCGATGTCTGGAACAGCATCAGTAACTCAATGAAGTAAACAACAAAGGAATGTGATAATGATAAATATAAAGAAAAAAGAAGTGTTGATATTATTAGCAATATTAGTTTGTTTGTTCTTAACTCAGTCAGCTCATGCTGCAGATTTATTTACTGTCCCCGATACTGATAAGTCAAAGTTGTGGTTTCTGGATATCTTATTCCCTGAAAATTTAGCCCAGAGTCCATTAGCGAGCACAATGACAATCCTCAACAGCGCTGTTTTACTGGTTGGTGGTATTTTAGCTGCCTACACGCTGATTGCCGGAACCATGTCAACGGCACATGACGGAGAAATGCTGGGTAAGAAATGGTCTTCCATGTGGTTGCCCGTAAGAACTGCATTAGGCACGGCAATGATACTCCCGGCAGCAGGTGGTTTCTGTGCCGCTCAGGTTATGGTGCTGTGGATGATTAATCAGGGAGTCGGTCTGGCAGATACCGTCTGGAATACCTATGCATCCAACCCCTCAGATGGGGCTGTTATCACAACATCGGCGTCTTATCAGGAACTTGACCGTATAGCGAAAACTGCCTTTATCAATAACGTCTGTATGTTGAAGGCGGGTGAATTATGGAAGAAATCAGCAGCAGCCGATCCTTTCCCGCACGTCACGCCTGCGTTTGAAATGACGCCGGAGAAAGGTCCCTATTTATACACATACAGTTATGGGGCCAGAAATGCCGGTAATGATATGAATAAAAATTTACTGGTATCAAAGGCTGCCTGTGGAAGCATCACGCTTACAGACCCCAAGGCCAAAGCTTCTTATGACGAACAGGCGAAAGCTCAGGCTACCATTGCAGGGGGCGGAATGTATATGGCCTATATGCCACAGGATATAAAGACGAATATTTCAGATGTTATTGAGGCACACAATGCCGCATTCATCGACCTCAATAACAGTATGAAAACGCTGGCTGAACAGTATGTGGCCGATAATAATATTGATATTCAGACCGGAATAAACAGCGCAACGGCCTCATATGTATCCATTATTGATACTGCAGTACGAACAGTTTTCTCCACTGGCAACCAGTGGGATGATTTCAAAGAGAATGTCCAGAAAGACGGATGGTTTATGGCTGGCGCATGGAGTATGAAACTTATCCGTGTTCAGGACGCGATTAACGGTGCCGCTCATAATCTTCCTGTCGCTGGGCAAGCGACAATGGAATACGGCGATATATTCGATAACAGCATGAACGCGATTATGGCAAAAGTGGCTCAGGATATGGCGAAATCAACGACAGCTTCAAGATACGCGAATGGGATTGATGCGCAAAACCGGACAGAAGCCAATACCAGCGGTAAAAGTGGCGCTGGCCCTAAAACAGATGATGCCGGAAAAATTGTTTCTTCTCTTCAGAGTGAAGCCAATAAGAGCATTTCTGGTGCAATGGCGGGTTTTCTCAGTTCCAGCGTTATCAATGGCAGAAAACAAGGGAAAATTGTTTCATTTTCAACCGACACAACCGCTGCCAATTTACAGGCGATAAACCCGTTATTAGCCGTTAAAGGGCTTGGGGATACAATCAGTGCTGCTGGCTGGACGTTATTAGGGAGTTCTGCGGTTGTTGGCGCAGGTCTTGGTGCATGGACTTCATGGACTGCAAGCTGGGTATCAGGTGCATTTGGCGCTATGGGCATTGTGATGCCACTGGTTATCCCTTTATGGATAGCTGGTGATACCTTAGCCGTCGTTATTCCTATGTTGCCTTACGTGATGTGGTTTGGTGTTTGCGTAGGCTGGATGATCCTGTGCCTTGAAGCAATGGTCGCAGCACCATTATGGGTAATAACACATTTGCATCCAGATGGTGATGGCGTAGTGGGTCGTGGAGGCGCTGGTTATGGTCTGGTTTTATCGTTAACCATGCGACCAGCACTGATGATAACAGGCTTGATAGCAGCCTATACGATGCTCCCTATCCTTGGTGGGATCGTCAATGAAACATTCTCCGGCGCGTTTGGCATGATGTCAGCCAATGCCGGGATAGGTATCATCGAGTCACTGGCTCTCATTGCTGTTTATATTGCGATGATGTTTACGGTAGTGAAAAAATCACTTTCACTGATTCACATCATCCCTGATGAAATTATGAAGTGGCTTGGTGTTCATGGTGGTCAGAGCATGTCGGGTTACGCACAGTCGGCATCAAAAGGTGTTGAAGGTGCTATGTTTACCAAAACCGTGTTGGATCAGGTTTCTCATACCTCAAATGCGATGGGTAATCAGATCAGGAATGCGCAAATCAACAAAGACCGTGAACAGCAACGTGAGCTTCAACAACAGCAACAGGCCCAACAGGGGAAAGCACAGGCGACTAATAGAGCCAATGATACGGGATCTGCATTCAGAACTCATATGAGTAATGCTGGCCCACTTGATCAGCAGGATGAATATCAGTCTCTTGAAAGTGCTAACTCGGCTTACAATGCAGCTGAGGCAGCAGATGCTATTGGTGACACAGCAGGCGCAGCGGGTTATATGAATGTAGCTCAAAAGGCTGCTAACAGAGCAGTATCATTTGGTGAACATAACAGACCGTTGCTGCCTGTAAGTTTACAGGCCCAAGCTTCACCAATTGAAAGCTTTAAGGCTCCAGATAAAGGGAATGGTAGTGGATCTTCCGGTGGTAGTTCATCATCAAAAGAAGGTAATGATGGAATGTGATATTAAGAGGGCTTAGGCCCTCTTTGATTACAATGGATGTATGATATCCTTTAGTTAGTGTACTATTGTAATTATTTCTGAGTAAATAGTTTTATTGGCAACTATATGCGTGAGGTTGGGAGAATTCAAAAGTAAAGTTTGATGTAGAGCACAATTGAAAGGATGAATAGAAATGTAAAACCCTTAACTTATTGATATGTAGATATTTAATTAGTTTCAATTTTATGCAGTAGTGGTTTAATCTTATCAATAGAATAGATAAAGATGTAGGTTATAAAATTCTTTCTTAATACCTAAATGGGATTATTCATGACTACCACAACTCCAGCTAATAAAATGGTCGGCTTAGAATTAAACAACGAATGGCTTGTTGAAAGAATTATACCAGTAGGAACAAAAACGGGCATCGGAACGGGGGGGAACTTTTCGGTGTCTTATGAAGTGAAAAATAAAAATACAGGAAAGATGGCATTTCTCAAAGCCTTTGATTTTGAAAAGACAATGCAGGAAGCTTTGTCTAAAGGCCACGATTTTATGAAGATAATGTCAGTGCTTACGTCTGATTATCAGTTTGAGGATAAACTAAATGAAATTTGCATTGAAAAAAGAATGCGAAATGTTATTAAAGTTCTTAACAAAGGACAATCGGTAATTGATGGTAGAATAGTACCATATTTAATTATGGAGCTGGCCGAATCCGGAGATATAAGGATGTATGTCGAAAGAACAAAGGATGTCAGCCTTGCAATGAAATTAGGATACCTGAAAGATGTTACAATGGGTATTAGACAATTACACTCTGCAAATATTTCACATCAAGATTTGAAACCTTCAAATGTAATGGTGTTCGATTCTTTAAATGCTAAAGTTGGTGATTTAGGCAGAGCAAGTTTACAAGGTGTACCACATCGTTTTGATAACTTTCCGATTACTGGAGATCAAAATTATGCGCCTCCTGAACAACTCTATGGGCTGATAGCCCCTGAATGGATAAATAGAAGGCAGCGTTGTGATATTTATCAGTTAGGTTCAATAGTTGCTTTTTTATTTACTGGCAGAACCGTTAATAGTTTGATGAGAGAGTTTGTTCCTACAGAAATAGCACCGCCACGTTGGGGGGGGAGTGGGAATCAATACGATCTCGCTTTACCTTATTTAGAGAAGGCTTTTTTTCAAAGCTTAGAGGTATTTGATGGGGTTCATCCAGATTGGTTAGGTTTAGGTTTGAAAAACATAGTGTTGCAGTGTAGTCATCCAAGTTATGAAAACAGAGGAATGCTTAAAGGAGGCGGGATAGCAAAGATAGAATTAGGTTTGGATCGACTTATAACTCAATTCGACCTTTTAATTCAAAAATTGAAGGTTTTTGGTCTCAGCAATAAAATATAAGGAAGCAAAATGAGCCTGTTTGATAAAGAAGAAAGACTATTGCTTCCTGAATGGACGAAGTCAATCGACTCCCTAAAGTCTCCTGAAATTAAACCTTTTAATGGTGGAGATTTTTCCTCATTGTCTGATAATACAGATGACTTATATGAAAATTTTGTTCTTAATAAAAATTTAGGCTCAGCAATAGAGTTGTTAAATGTTGCTTATATAGAAAACCGAGAAGCAGAATCGAGAGTTGCGGCAAGATTTATTGTGCAGGGATTTGATTTACCACCACAAATCCTACAATTTGCTAAATTCATTTTAAGAGGTGGTAAGCATGATAGTGAACCAACTGAAACTCAAAAACCAATCATCTCAATATTAAGAGGATGGTTGCATAATAATCCCAAAGATGCATTAGCATGGCTTGATTTAGCAAGGGCTTACGTATCAATTGGTAAGCTGGATTCAGCTGAGAAAGCTGTTACAGTCGGTACAAATCTATTACCTAATCATCGTTGGATCATTAGAGTTGCTTCAAGATTTTATGTTAATAATAATCAAAGTGATAAAGCCCATTATCTATTGTCTAAGCATCCAATGTTAAAAGAAGATCCATGGTTACTATCAGCCGAGATCGCGGTGGCGGAAAGTTATAATCGCCCTTTGAAAATGGTATCTCAAGCGAGAAAACTTATTGAGTCTGAAAGATTTTCTCCTTTGCATCTTACGGAATTGGAGAGTTCAATAGCGACAATAGAATTGTCTAATGGAGCATTAAAGAAAGCAAAAAAATTATATGTAAGTTCATTACGAAAACCTAATGACAATTCCTTGGCACAAGCAAAGTGGGCAGAAAGGAATGCGAATCTTTCGAATTTAGTTAATAGTGAACTTTTGTTTAGTCAACAAGGTGCATACGAAGCGAAAATGTGGGAGAAATACTATAATTATGATCTTTCTTCTGCTATAGATTTTGGAATTAAATGGTTTGAAGATGAGTCCTATTCTGTTCAACCTGCAATAATGGTTACCTATTTGTCGTCAGTTTTAGACAACTATGCATTATGCTATGAATATGCTGTCAAAGGTTTGGGAATAGACAAGCACGATGAAACGTTAATTTTAAACAAACTATTTTCTGAGATATGTCTCTTGGATAGAGTGGAGCAATGTATTAACTGGGAAAGGGTAAAAGAATGGGAGGGGGCTCTCAAAAGTCTTGCTGCTGTTGATAACGAGAATACGGCTGCCCATGCTAATGCTAACTTGGGCCTTTTGCATTATAAAACAAACAGATTTGAATTAGGTAAAGAGTATTATGCAATTGCCTGTGATCTTTTCTCAAAAAGTAAAAATGCGTCAGGCATTGTAGCAAATATGAATCACTATCGTGAGTGCGTTCTTGCTGATGTTTCATGGAAAGACGAAGTGTTCTATGAAATGGAACAGGCTTATAAAAACAGTCTAGCCAGAAAAGAACCTGCTTTAGTTTATTATTTCATAAAAATGAATATGTTAAAAGAGAATCCACTGAAATGGGATGAAATAAAATCGACGAGTTTAGATTTAAGCAATCTTATTGCGAAAGAAGAAAAAAAAGATAAGATTGTAACTTTCGATTTCGATCCTAAATCACCGAAGATAATAATATCCAAATAACAAATAAGCCTAATGAAATCATTAGGCTTCGTTTTTCATTATCTAATTGCGTAAGCGAAATAATAAATTATCCTTTATTAATAATATGCGGTGTTCAATTGTATCGAACTTCATACTACATTTTTATTGCATGAAATAAATCAGTATTTTTAATGCAAGCATTAGTGCATTATGGGGGGATGTGTGTGGGTAATAAATGTTTGAGAAAACTACTGCGTGATGTGAAAATTGTAAAATTAATTACACGAGGTTGGGTTGGTCACATAAAAAATGGTTGTTTTCCAAGTCTTTAATCTATTCTATTATAATTTTTAATAAAATTGACAAACTGCTTTTAATGGATTAATTAAATAATAGGTAGTGAATAAAGAGGAGTGGGCTGTGAGAGGGGGATTTAAAAAAAAAAATTAAACATAGCGAGCGTAATATGTTTGACAATATTGTATTCAAGTCATGCAGAGGCTGTTTATCCGGTCACAAACTATACTCTGGATCCTTATTTGATGGGGCGATCACCTCAATCTATGGGAAATGGAATAATCGAAACATTAGTTTCAATGAACGACAAACTGGCACAAGCAACCATAACAGCAAATGAGAATCAGAAGAATGCTGTTGTCAGTAATGCAAGTCAGGCAATCCAAGAACAGCGTATGAAAAATATCTTAAACAGAATACCTGATGCCAACGCCTGTGAAGAAGTCACAAGCGCAGGTGGTCGTGGTGCAGCAGGATCGAATACAAGCTCAGCGAAAGAGGCTTTATCTGAAAACAGCGTTAAGATGTTTACGCAAGCAAATACCGGAATAAATGAGGCCAAGAAAAACATCATGGGCAGAGTATCAATAAATGTTTGCTCTGAAGATGATGTGAAATATAACAGAGGTGGGTGCAATGCTATAGGTCAGTATCCTGATAAAGATAAATCGGCATCAAGCCTAATTACACCACCATTATCTACATCAGATGCATTGTCTAATAAGGTTTCGAATCAGTCTTATTCTGTGGAGCAGATTGAAGTTGCTGAAGCGGCAAAAAGAAATCTTATAGGTAACTTGCCTGTTGAACCATTGAAGAACAAAGGGTTAGAAGACACAAATGAAGGTCGAGAATATTTATCCGCCTTTTCGAGCTTTGTCTCCAGAAGCACTGCTGGAACAAACGCCATTGATTCCGTACTGGCAATGAAAAAAGCAAGTAATGTATCAGTGAACTCCAGAGGGGCCAAAATAGGATCCACATTAGGTTCTACGCAGGGAGCAAACCTTGCTTGGTCAGATGCTTCCGTAAAAAACAAGTATGCGACCTTATTTCCCGGCACAACATTCCCGGATAATCCTTCAGAGTGGGAAATGTTAAGATATGAGATCTATTCACGCTATGCAGATACAACAGGTGCTGACGCTTGGCAGGTAAAAATCAGTAGTGCTGATGAAAAAGAAACTGCGCATGAGCAGGCAAGAATGCAGGCACTTGATTTAAGATTACAAATGCTTCAAATCGAAAGAACAGAAGACACAAATATTTTGCTTGCGGCTCTGTTAGGACAACAACTACAACCGGTTGATAAGCAAATGCTGAATAATTTAAAAACTAATGCTACAAGAGCGACTCAGGCAACAAGATAATTGAAGTCATGAATAAAACCGCCAGCGACGGGCCAGCGGATTTGGTAGACTTGGTATGAAGATTATTTGATCTCGAAATCTTCCAGCGTCTTACCGGCTTCGAGGGCAGCAGCGATAGCACGAGGAGTTCGGCCCTGACCTGTCCATGTTTTTTCAGAACCATCGGTATCGATGTATTTATACTTAGCTGGACGTGGGGCGCGCTTCGCTCCGGTCTTGGAAGAAAATGGGCTAACAGTTGAAAGTAATTCTGCCGGGTCTATGCCATCTTCCAACAGCTTCTGACGGAATGCTTCCAGCTTGGCCTGTTTCTCTTCCTGCTGTTTGAGAAATGAGGCTTCTTCTTCACGACGTTCTTCTACAACGATAGTGAGTTTTTCTAACATCTCTTCCAAAGTCTCAAGTGTTAGTTCACGAGCCTGAGCACGGAGAGTACGAACATTGTTGATGATCTTTAAAGCATCAGACATGCGATTTCCCTAATGTTTGTGGTAAAGAATATAAGCAATAACATCATAGTTTTAATCGTTCCTGTGCACAAAATCAATACATTATATGGTATAGACCTCAGATCCATCCTGAGTTCAAATTTTTATTTGGGTTTGGGATTATTTTTAGCTGGGCGGGTTTCTTCAGATGATATATTATCAATGCGATTTTTAAACTTCCTTGAAAATCTATTTTTCTCAATGCATTTTTTCTCGGCCTCTTCCTGATTATTAATGTAGTGTTCGATTGTAATGCCGTTATCCAAGTCATAAATGACAGAAATCAAGATGTTGATATTTTCATCTCTACTGTCATGTGTAATGTCAAACTTAGATATTAGCTTTGATACAACAACGTAATTTGGATGCAAAATAGTTGTCATGATGGTATTCCATAAAATGGATGGTTGATGTATAGGCGTGTTTTTAGGAGACACAGCAGGTTAGTGTCTTATTAAAATAAATATAATGTTATGATCGAATAGTTAATTACTTATTATGGTTTGTTTTTTACCTCTCTATTAGGAAATGGAAACTCAAGATAATCGTCAGCAAGATTATTATCTTTTATGGCATTCCACCATCTTTCTCTATAATCCTGTTGATTACACAAAATTCTTTGTCTTTGCATTTCATCAAGGATGAATTCCTTTTTATCCGGCCATTCCTCCTGAAGTCTGCGAACCGTTCTGAAGAGAATGTTTTTATGTAAAGCTACACGAAAGAAATTTTGTTTATATTCTTCAAGACGTTGCTCATAATCAGCGACAACCTTCTTATGGCTATTGATTGTGTTATTCAACTGCATCTGTATTCTACTAACCCTGTCATTAGCCATAGATGCTTCAAACTGCGACTGTTGAGAATCCAGCCTTGCCTCATTTGCCTGTTGGTAAGAGTCTACAATTTCTCTATTACGTTGCGCCGCATTATAATCATAATTCCAAAACGGATTTTTTCCAGACATAAATATACCTCGATATCAATTATTCTATGTGTATATAATTAAACATTAACTTTATAAAAAGCAAATAATTCTATTAATTAATATCATTAGTCAGATATTTAATTTCCTTTTGTTTAATACTTCGTTTATGGGCCAAAGAAAATATGGTTATTAAATACTTCCACCCATTGCTCGCAAATATAATATGCATGAGATGGAACCCTGAACGTCCAGACTGGATTTAATACATCACCAGTCATAATACAGATCTCGGCATCATCGGATCTGCAATCAGGCAGCGTGTAGTTGATTTCCCTGATGTTGCTATATGGGTATATAAATGTGCTGTTCATATTTTTACGCAATGTCGAAGACATTACGTTTTTCTTTATATTATTTTTACGCAACTGCTTGGCAGTTACGTTTTTCTTTATATTATTTTTACGCAACTGCTTGGCAGTTACGTTTTTCTTTATATTATGGTTAAAGAGAAGAACCGAGCGTTGCATTAAATTAATGGTGAAGCCCGCCTGTTCGTATTCGTAAGACAAAGCAGCATCGCTGAACGAGTCAACAAAAGCGATTTTTTGATCTTTTTCGAAGATTTCCATAAAGCTTTGCTCGTTGTTGTTTTCCATGCTCATCCCTCGCTGTTTTACTGCTTTATCTCAGCCCAGCATAGTCGCCAGTGCCAGCATACTCAAGCAAATGATCTGTAAAATCGATCGATAAGCTTATATTGATAGATTCTAACGATTAGAAAGGATTTATCGATCGGTTTTTTAATTGCTTTAATCGATCGATATGTTATTTATGATAGCCTGTGACTATCATATGTTTTGTATCGATCGATTTAAACGATGTGACGAACACTAAAAATAATTCAATTCTATCAATTGATTAGACGATAACTCCTGATCTATAGGTCAGTGCGCCGGGATTGGGGTATACGAATCTGACTAAATCCTTGAGGAATAAATGAAAGGACATAACTTCTTACCACTGGCGGTCTCTCTGGTGTTTCTTTCTGGCTGCCAGCAGCTCAACGATGGCGTGAATACAGTTAATGGAGCAATCAGTTCTTCGTTGTCTTCAGTAGGTAAAGCGCTGGGGGGAACTGCCACACCTCAAAGCCTTGGCCCGGTATCGTCTGTATCTGGCCTTGGTGCTGTCTGCAAAGACTATGAAGAAAACGCAATGGCAGCAGAGAAACAGTGGACTGGCAAAAGGATCTCTATCACCAATGCCACTGTTCTGGAAGTTACGAAGGGCAGAAGTGCCAGCGATATGATGACGGGAATGCCCAAAACAGCCCCTAACTATTACCTGCTCTTTAAAACAGCCGATACAAGCTACTGCGGTGGCATGGTATGGCTGGATTACTACTCTGGTATTGATGATACCGTTCTTACTTATAAGAAAGGCCAGAAAGTCAGCGTCACCGGAACTGTAAACAATTTCGAAGTCCGTGGATTCGCTACCGTCAACAATGCCGATATGCCAGTTCGTCTGGTTGTTCTGAAAAACGGCACTATCAGTCACAAAAAGGGATAAGAACCATGCGTAAATTTTTAGCCATTGCGGGCCTTACCGTGTTGTTATCAGGCTGCGGTGAAAAAGGTGATTTTGAGAAAGCTATCAATGCGAAGATTTCACATTCAAAGCTGTGCTACTCCTTGCAGGATAATGACATTGTGTTCAATAAGGGCTTCCCCATCCGGGTCAACCATGGCTACCGTTCAGCGGGGTATAGTGCCAGTGATGAAATATTGAAAGGTCTGGCTAATCAGGGGCTGCTTGATGTTTCTCAACAAGCTAATGGTTTCAGTAGTGTCGATGTTCTGGAAGTAACAGACAAAGGCCAAGCGGTTGAGTTTTGGGATCGTAAAGATGGTGCCTGTGTTGGTCATCGTGCGGTTGCTGAGATAAAGGAATGGACTGAACCGGGAAACGGTAATCAGAAAATTGTTCGCGTGTCTTATAAATGGAAGTTGGCGGATGTTCCTGCATGGGTGGACAAAAAAGCGTTCTCCAGCGTCAAGGGTATGAATGAACCTGAAGACGGCATGATTAATCTTGTTAAAACCAGCAATGGCTGGAAAGCGATCTAAGGGGCTATCATGGAAAACAATACCATCAAGTGTCCATTTTGCCTGAAAGAAAGCCAAAGGGGTGTCCATGTCTGCACCGGCTGCATGGCGACGGTTCTGTATGGAACCTACCCCGGCTGGTATGCTTTCGTGGTTATATTATTGACCTTCGGCCTGTCTATACTGATCGGAATGTCTACAGGTATGGCGGGAGCTACTATCAGCCTACCAATAATTGCGGCTGTTGGGTTTGTCGCAGGTAAGGCAATTTTCTCTGATAATGTTGTGTTTAGGCGAAAGATGTAAAACCCTTACCGTAAATGCAAAGAAACCATATCTGTTGAACTAAGTGTGGTTTTTTTGCATAACAAAGTATTTTATATTCCAAAAAAACATATAAAACATGTTGCCTGTCAGGCAACAACTATCTATTATCAAATCATGGACGAACGAACTCGTTTGTCTTTGCTCTTTAAAAACCTCTAGGATCGGTAAAGGACTGAGTGAAACTTTCAGTCAACCATTTCTCCAATACGAGACGTGGCCCATGTCCCTCTTCATTGTGATCGTAACTTAATGCGAAATGTATATTGCAATCGTCTATCTACGATACGGCATTGTTTAATGCTGAAATGGCGGGGTATCCAATCAGTTGTGTTGGATGGGTGTTGGCTGGCTTTGTCTACGGTGTGCAACACGATCCACAAGACATTTTGGCGGGGATGCAAGTTGCATCGTGTTGTTAAAATGAGAGGTTTTTATGAAAGATGTTTTAGACACTTTGCGCCAAGTGCGTGAAAAGAGCAAACACACTGTAGACAATAGCTCTTTGAAAAAACTGGATGATGCGATTCTGACCCTTGAAAAGAGAATCGAGGAGAATTCTAAAGGCCACACAGCCTTAGATTATCTTTCTTATATCGCGAAGATCTTTGCTTTAATTAAACTTCTGAGCGGTGATTCTGATTTTCATTGATATCTACCTACTAAGGGGATTTGTTATGTATCCATCTTCATTTTTTGAACGAGCAGCCAGCCATGTCAATCCCATTATCTGAGGTGCACTATGTTAGATATTGGTTCAACCATTAAACTATGCCGTGAAGCACGTAAGCTCACCTTACAAGAACTTTCAGATAGAACGGATTTAACGAAATCTTATCTATCTCGTATAGAGAACAATCAAAGAGATCCTACTATTACAGCGTTAGAAAGAATATCATTAGCGCTACATATCCCTCTAAATATAATCATCCTTCTTTCTGAAAGTGAAGAGACAAATGATGAGTTTTCTGACATCAATAATATGCTCAAAAAAACTATAATGGATACATTAGTTAATGCATAAAAATTGGAATTATTCAAATAAACCACTTGCTAATTTAGAGTCTCTATTCAAAATGCTGGAAACAAATGAAGAGAGGCTCACTTATCTTTTAAAAAACAAAAGAAAATATTTCAAAACGGTGCCGGTAATAAGAAAAGGTAAAAAAAGAACGACGTATAAAGTGGTTGGTGAATTATTAAAGGTACATGAGCTTATTAAACAGCGTATTTTTTCTAAGATATCACTCCCAGAGTATATTACTGGAGGTAGGAAAGGAGTCAGCTATATTGATGATTGTAAATCCCATCTTAATAAGTCAATTATTATTCAAGAAGATATGAAGGATTTCTTTCCTTCTATAAAAGAAGATCTGATAGCTAAAGCTTTTCAATATTACATGAACTTCTCTCCTGAAGTTTCGTTATTAATAGCGAATCTGTCAACACTTGAAGGCTCACTTGTTCAAGGGACTAAGTTAAGTACTGACATTGCCAACTTAATATTTTTAGAAGAAGAGGCTCTCCTCAGTGAGGAAGTTAGAAAATTAGGTGGAATTTACACGAGATATGTCGATGACATAACTATTAGTTTCGAATCTGAAGTTAATAATGATGATATTTCAAAAATAAAATTAATGATATTGTCAATGGCGCTCAAAAGTGGGGTTAGATTAAATAGGAAGAAATCAAGGGTTTTGAGGAATGGTCAGTCTAAAATTGTACATGGTGTAAAAGTAATCAAAGAGCTTAGACCAACACAAAAAAGAAAAGATAATATAAGGGTGTGTCTTTTTAATTTGAAGAAAAAAGTGATTGAAAAAGAAAGTGTTATGGATGTCCTTACGTTGTATTTTAAAATTAGAGGATTAATAAATACATTAAAGCAGCAAGGTGATAAGAATCATGCAGAGTATATAAAACAAGCTAATCAGTTAGTAGCTGGTGTTGATAAAAAGGAGGCAATAAAATCAATCAGGAAAATGAGAAAGGTTAAAGATATCAGGAAATTAAGATCGTTATATTCAAAGTTAAAACCATTAGGCTATACATCTAAAAGTGTTTCTGCCATTTTGGATGCTGAATATAAAACCTGTAAATGTAAAATTAATAACTAACTGATTGAGAAGTTACGGGTAAATCATACTGGATTGTCATCGATTTATTACGGATTACGATTAATGTGTAATAAAATTATTTATTAACACGATAACTGGATGGTCTCAGTTGTGGTGAATTGTTTTTTTTGTTTTCATGTATCGACGGATTGAGAACCATGTCCCTATTGGCATTGTTGTGCTCGCTATTCTGACGACTTGGGAAACGGTTGATCTCATCCGGTGTTGGTTTATAGTCATCTTGGTTAAACTTGGATTTTTTCTCATATTCAGCGCGAGAGATATGACGGCCTAATACCTCGTCAAAGACGTAGTTTTCAGCAATACGTTTATCATGTTCTTCACTGATAAGATCAATTTGGGATTTGTTTGCTTTAGCCCATACAAACTTCTGCTTGAAAAAATCAATTACAAGAGTTGTGAAGCGTTTAAAAATATTATCCTGACGTGGGATAGCCTGTTTTCTCTTAACACGTTCAGGGGCGCTTCTGGATGCCCTGTTTAGGGCTTGAGAGGAGGATGTTTTCAGAATAGTATTTTTTCCAGAATCAGAAATACTGACTGATGGTTTCTTACCAGCAACAACCTTACTGACTTTGGATTTATCACGATAGGATTTAACACCTCGCATACGAGTATGAGGAGGTGGTGCTACAAGTACAGGTCTTTGCATTTCATTGGCAGAAGAACTGGAGCTTGTTTTTGGTAATACAATTTCTTCTGGTTCAGCAAGATGTGTAATCGTAAAGCTTCTGACATCAACGACGATTTCAAGATCAAGTTCGCTGAATGTTTTGTAGACTTCAACGGGCTTCTTGCTTGGCAGCATCACGAACAGCCTGTTCTGCTGCTCTTTGCTCTTGTGCTGCTTTACTACGCCATTTGGCACTATGGATACGCTTCATTGGAGGACGGTTTGTTTCAGCGGCTTTAGCAAGCCATAGCGCTTTTTCTTCATTATCTAAAGCTACCGCCGCTTTTTCTAATGCCTCTTCATGCTGGTCCTGAAGAGAACGATGGTCAATACGTTCTGACGAGCCAGCGGCAGCGAGGTAGCTGTTAGCCATCGATGCCCATGATTCACGCCATAAAAACAGACATTTTTCTGTCGTTCCAGCTTCTTTCTTTTTTACCAAAACCTTCCGGGCCTATGGTTTTTAAGGTTAACATAACGTGAGCATGAGGGTTATCACTATCAAGATCATGGAAAGCGATGTCAGCAATCATGCCTTTATCAACGAAATTTTTCTGACAATACTCAAGGACAAGTCTTTTCTTGTCGTCATTGTTTAACTCGGCAGGAATAGCAACATCGAAATAACGGGATGTTTGACCATTGTTCTGGCGCTCAACTCTTTCAACTTCATTCCACAATGCTGTAGAGTCTTTTACGATGTGTTCTGGTGCATTAGCTGGAGCTAATATGAAGTGCCCATATAAATCAGTACGGCGACTGTAATCATACGTATCACCTGTTCTTTCATCTGTTATACGTGTACGAGCATGATAGGCAGCCTTCGCAACGGAAGACCTGCCTTCTGAACGTTTCACAATTTTAAAATCAAGATGAAAAATAGCCATACAATGAAAACAACCTCAATATAAATATCAAACCAAAATATAAATCTCCAATGCGACTATGCTGGTTTTAGTTTTTCGCAAGAAAAACTCTGGTGTTGACGTTGACCTTGTTTCCGAAGGAAACGGTGTTAGCCTGCGGCAGGCAACCGTCGGTAGACCCCACACACTGCGTAGCAGTGTATAGGTGGGCATTGCTTTATTTTTATATCTCCTAAAGGAGCTAAAAATAACGACAATGTTTAAAGTTTTTCTATACTTAAATAATAACTCTAGTTTTACTGTCTGTGAAATTTACAAGGCTAGAATCGGATGAACGGCTGAGGTATTACACGAATATTAATGATTATGGTTTTAGAGAGCGCCCGTAAGGGCAAAAGTAGTTTAATTAGTCTCCCGCCGTAGGCGGGAACGTGAATTTTATTAAAATTGAGTTGAAAATCTTTAGTTGATAACTGAAATTCCTAAAATAACAGACTCTTTTATGTGCTGCACAAATCACAGCTTAGTTATGAGAAATAGAATGGATATTAACAGGTTAAATGAAAAGCACTAATATGTAAAAATAAGTAACGCGGAGAGGTCTGGTTTTGAAAGCTAGGTGGATTTTACATATCATGTTTTTAAATTTCATTATTTCCAATATTCCATCACTTTTAGTTTAAGTGGTCTAACCTGTTTTATGTGAGTGAGCGCTAGCAAGGTATGAGAATAAAACCCATGATTGGAACAAACCATCATTAATAGGGCAAGCCCTATTCAGCATAGTGATTGTTTATGACAATCACGAAGTGCTGTTTTTGACAAAAGCAAATAAATATAAGAAGAGTATTATCTATTTAGCTGAGGGTGGATAAGATGAGTGAATATAATTCAAATAATAATGAGAAGAAAAACAAAAAACAACTTGAACATATTAATCTATGCATTACACGAGATTTTTATTTTTATGGTAAGTTTTACGATGAGCTAAAAGGTATCATCAAATCATATAATGATGAGATAATGGAAATCAAAAGCGATATAGGCGAAAAAATATCTTTAAGTCTTTTGTGTGATCATGGTGATAAAATTAATAGCGAAATAAAAGAGGTGATGGATGATGCTGATATATCATTTAAAACTGTGACTGAACGTTTCAGAGAGAGTGTTTTGGAAAAAATGATTAATTGGCTAGATAGTGGGAGGATTGTGCATTCTGACGTTCCGATGATTATTACAATTTTTCAACAGGAAGTTTATGGGTTCAATTTTAGAAAATTAAAAATAAGATCATATATAAATGACGGGTTAATTAAGAAGTTCGGTAAAAGTATTGATCATGGGATGGTTAAATGGTAGAAGGCTCAGGCTGCGAAAAAGAGAATATGATTGGCTATAGCTCAATACATAATAATTTGAAAGCTATGTGTGGAAAATATTTTATTGATTATTATTTGACAAATAAAAAATGTCGATGTAAATAAAATGAAGATACAAAAAAAGCCAACTTCATAAAGTTGACTTTTTAAGGACTAAAAAAGTTTTGCCGACTTTTGAAGTCTTGTAATCAGTTCAACGACAACGTGATTACAAATATAATAAAGTATTAAATAATCTTTTCATATTTGTCAAATCTAAATCGAAACTTTTTACAAGCCTGTCAAATACCATTTCCAAAAACATTTTAGTTCTCGAAAGCAATAACGTTAAACCTGATTGTACGGGTCTGAGAAGGTAGGAGCGACAGTGTTTGATTCATTCTCAAGGTTATTGTTGATGCCAAAGCGGGGAGTCTGCGTAACATCAACTTGAAGCGCACATCTAAGGCTTTTAGAAACAGCAGTATAATTTCTTTAGTAAAACGAGAAATGTTTTTAAAGTTATGATGTTGTCTATGGAAGTGCAGAAGGGTGTCGCAATATGGAAACGTATTGTAGCTCTAAGCCATAGCATGAGAAGCGCCTTTTCCTATTACGTATTATAAAAAAAATTAAACCAGTTTCAACAATCAGTTTTAATACTGGTATGTTTTGATTTTTGTTTTTTATATGCGGATTAGGAGAGGCGAAGCTCTAAGCAAAACCAAGTTTTCCTGACGGAAAACTACTACGACTGAAAGTCGCTATCTAAAACCCCAGATCCTAAATTAATTAAATTAAAGTACTACTAGTACGAATTTTTTGAAATAAAATAAAAAAGTTAAATTTCAGAGAATAAATAAGTAAGGTGCCATTTTATAAAGGCACTAACGACAAATAATTAGAATTATAAGATAAATAAATTACATAGATTAATTTGAGTTTCTTTTGTTTTAGTTGTATTAATTAGTAAATTATGAAAAATAAGGAGAATATAGTGATTAATAAAATACAAGCGGCTGAAAATGTAACTGATAACACTTCAAAAAAATTAAAAAAAGAAAAGCAACATAGTGCTGGAAGGTTGCAGCGAGTGTCATTAACGGAAAAGCGATTTCTTGATGACGCTGTTCATGCAGCGGCTAGAGTTAAAGGGAAAAAATTAACAGCAGAGGAGCGAAGGAAAGTATTATGTGTTGCAAGAGAACAAATACGTTCTCAACGTAAGGCTGAGCAGATTAAAAATGAAAGAAATAAAGAAAGGTTTGAAGCAGAGTTTGAATGGAAAAAACCAGTGTCATTTCGTCGTTAAAGCATCCATTCATTAATGATGATATTATTATTTTTTATAAGAGGGAATACATGGGGAAATTGAAAACAAAAAATCTTAAGGAAAGTGAGTTTATAAGATATATAGAAACTCATCCAGTTTTTTCAGAGTCTTTATGTAAGAAGCATGGGGTTTCTGTTGTATCACTAGGTTATTCCCTTTATGTCCATAGTAATCATTTTTTTCTGGAGAATGGTTATGTGTCAGATGATATTCATTATGACATGGTTAAAAATAACTTAATCATCATGAAACCAACTCTTAAACGATTTTATAAAAGAACAAGGCAGGTAGATTATAATGATTATACTTTCATATCGGGGATTAAAGAGCATCAAGACTATTGTATGTTATTAACGCTTTGTTGCTATCATTGGATTGCCGATGTGTTCACTGTCTATAATCATAATAAAGGGAGTGATATAGTCGTTGACGTTGCCAATGAGCTTTTACAAAGAAGCATTGACTACTTTTCAATTGAACATCAAAACGTAGTTGAATGTTTTAATGAGTTAAAACATAAGTTCCCACATTATAGAAAGCGATAAGAATAATTACTTGAATGTCGGATCTTTTGTAAAAGTCGATTTGACGATAAAGTTCTATTGTTGTATATGATCCATATATAACCGATAAGAGGAACGATTATGGATGACATATCAGAAAAGCAAAAAAACAGAACTAAGCCACGTATTAAAAAGACATTAGAACAGCAGTTGGCTTCAGCTCAGATGCGTTTGAATCGCTTACAACATAAATCCAAGCAAGAAACTAAACAGATTGAAACTCGTCAGAAGATCATTCTAGGTGCAGAAGTTGCTAAAGCATTAGATTGTGATGTTTTCACGGTTGATAAGGAACTAGTTTTAGGAATGCTGTTGGAGATCCCAAATCTACATCCTGACGATAAGGTGAGATTTAGAAAAAATGGACTGTTATTTCTGGCTAGCATTAAAGGTAGGAAAACTTAATATAATCTTCAATTTTTAATTTGACATACAAACAATAATATTTTAATTAACATCATATGTTGATTTCTAAATTAACACATTCAATCCTTATATAATAAAATACATTTTTTCACGTCCTGACAACAAGCCGCCCTATTTAACCCTTATAGGGCGGTTGTTGTTTTTTTAATTTCTTAATTAACTGCATATTTCTTAAAAAAGATTTGACAAACAATCTTATTTATTATATTTTTTAAGTACTACTACAGATGAATAACTCCATATTCAATCTTGTAAATCTGCGGTGGTTTTAATAAAGTCAGGAAGTTATCTTCCAGTTAAAGGGTTGGGTTTATCCCAGCCCTTTTTCTTTTAAAATAATCATCAATTATCTAAGTATCCATTAAATTGAAAGTATTATTTATCATCCAATAGAAAAAATCTTGTTTTTCCTCTGTGTTTTTTTGTGCTTTAAAGGTCGTCCGTTTATCGGTTAAATTGCGATAAAGATTTTATTTGGTATTGTTTTATATTATGTTTCCGCTATCTATTTTATATCTTTCCAGTTAACCAAGGAGATATAAAGGAAATGAAAAAAACAGTATTAATTAAAAACAAAAAAAGTAAAAAAGGTTTCTCTCTTTTAGAACTATTACTTGTTTTGGGTATTATAGCAGCCTTAGTTGTAGCCGCTTTTATAGTATATCCTAAAGTACAGGCATCACAGAGAGCACAGGCTGAAAGTAATAACATCGCAACGATACAGGCTGGTGTGAAAGCACTCTTCACTTCTGCCTCCAGTTTTACTGGATTAACTAACTCTGTTGCTGTTCGGGCGAAGATATTCCCGGATAATATGTTAAGTGGTTCTGGTTCAGCCGCTAAGCCCATCAATGCTTTCAAAGGAAATGTTACATTGGCTGCGGATAAAACTGGTCCGTCAGGGGCGGATGGTTCTTCATTTACCATCACTTATGAAAATGTTCCGGCATCTGAATGCACGAAGATCATCACGGCAGCAGCAGGAAACTTCTATACTGCAGGTGTTGGCACAGCAGGTAATGTTAAAGCTGCAGGTGGAGTTTTAAATGTGGCGTCTACTGCTACAGAGTGTGATAAAGGTGGAAACAGTAATAAGTTGATTTTCACGTCCATATAAATTGTTTTTCTCTCTCGTGTAATAATCTCACCATCACAGTGAGATTATTATTTTAATAATAAGTATCATTTTCTTAGAATACATCCAGTAGCCCGTCCGTCTAATTTTCATACATGCTTTCTATATTTGTGTTTTTGCGGCCTTGATTTATTTTACACCTCTGTTAATTGTAGAGTTATATATTTTATTATGTGAGGTGGGAAATGAAAATGTTTGGTATAAAAAAGGGATTTTCACTATTGGAGCTGATCCTTGCTCTAGGCATCGGCAGTGCAATAGCTTTAATAAAATTCCAAGATATGAAAGTTGAACAAGAGGATTTAGTTGCTAAAACAGCAGGGGAACAAATTAAACAATTAGGTGAGGCAGTTAATGGTTATATCAGTATGAGATATGATAAGTTATCTACACTGACATCAAGCAGTAATCAAAGTAGCGATCCGGGACCAAGAACCTGTAATTCTACAGGCTGTGAAATTGATTACCATACTCTTGTTAATGAGGGGTTACTACCTGCATCATATAACGGGAATAACATATATAAGTCTCCCTATAAAATTATACTTAAACGTGAAGGTTAAACGTGAAGGAACCGCACCTAACTATGTTATTAACGGTTTGATTACAACATCATCAGCATGGATCGAAGGCGGACACATCCGTTATGATCTTCTTGGTAAAGCAATGCAAGTTGCTGGTGTTGACAGTGGTATGACAAAGGATGCGACCTCTGTTGCTGGATTCCAAAGCCAGTGGAAGGAACAAAACACCGCATTCAACAATATTACAAGAGATGGATTACTTGCCTTCAGAGTCGGGTATAACAGCTCGTTATATGCTATCTATCTTCGTCGTGATGGAACACTACCTATGACCGGCAACCTGAATATGGGTGGTAATAGCATCACTAATGTAAAAGACATTACAGCGGCAGGGGCAGGGAGTTTTGGTGGTAATATTACATCGAATGGAAATATAAATGCAGCACATGAAGTTATCGCACATAATGGATATGGGGATACAATTACATTAGGGGGTGATGCATCAGGGGAGGATTATGAAATAAGATTAAGTAATGGGGTAAGGCCATTAAGCATTTATTCTCCTAATGCTGCGAATTATACAACAGTATTACAAGTGTGGAAAAACGCAAAAATACAGCAACGCCTTGCGACTAATGGTCTTGATCCTAATGAATTGCCTTCAGGCTGGAGTGGTGGTCTAAGAACTAATGATGTTTATGCTGCCGGAACAGTTGGTGCAGGCTCTGGAGGTGCTGTTAATGCTTATTTAAATAGTAGTGGTAATATTTATGCATCAAATGACATTAATGTAGGGCATCAGGTCAATACTCAATATGTCTGGGCATCAGGAAACTTAAACTCAAACTATGTTCATTCTAATGGAAATATTGATGCTGATGGTAGACTTAATGCCGGGGAGTTTTTATACATAAATGGAAAAGCAAATGTAGGGTCGGGTTGCTCTCCAAATGGTTTACAGGCAACTGCATCAAATGGATTACTATTATCATGTGTTAGTGGTAAATGGGTTAAAGCCTCTGGAACTTCAGGATTTTTTACAAAAAACCAAGGTTCTTGCTTGGTTAATAACCCGGAAACAAATGCCTGCTCATGTCAGTCAGGAACTATAGCGAAAGAATTGTTTTATACAACATCAACTGAACAGTTAGGTGGTGGTAGTCATGGTGGCGGCACAACAGTGGTTAAAGATAGAATATTATATCAATGTAGATAAGGATGATTGTCTTATTATACTTGATTTTATCTTAATTTATGCAAGATAAATTTGATTTCCATCGGGATGTAATTATATATTTAATGCATCCCGATTTTCTAACAGTTTTTTATGTTTTACATTTCAGGGGAACTTAAACCAAAAAATAACAGGAGTGATTTATGAATAAGAGAATATTAGTATTGTCAGCTTTATTTTGTTTTTCAACTATGTCCCATGCTAGTGAACCAAAGTATGCTTTTCCACAGTCAGATAAACAGGTAGTTTCAAAGATTAAAATAAAAAATGCACCGTTAAATCATGATAAATATGGTCATGGTGAGGTTCTTGCTAATGGGGAGTGGGTTAAAGGAAATTCTGGTAGTCAAAATAAAAATTGATAGACTTACTTATTTTTAATAAATAGTTCGATGGGGATATAGGTAAAGCGAGATGATTAGATAAAACTTAAATAGTAACTTGACTTAAGAATAAAGAGTGCTATATCTATTTATAGCTAACATGTTTTTATTTTGGCTGCCAGATGTTTTAATTTTTCTCTCTCATTGATGTTAGGTTGTTATATACCTTGTCCTGATATTCTAAAATATAACTATCCTTTTGTATGATATTACAAGGCGTCAGAGACTTGATTTGATCCTCCAGACAGACTGTTGTGGAGGATTAAATTTATTCAGGGTGAGTAACTATGATGATATTTTATTTAAATGGATAAATATATTTGATAATCAATGTTTAATATTATATCCAGTAAAATATACTTTCGAATATTTACTTCATAAATTGTCTGATATGCTTCATATATGGGATATGTACCCTACCCAATGTGTAGTTCCCTTGACGGTAAAAGAAAGGGCCAAAAGGCCCTTTTCTCTTTTATTTGCCACTTAAAACTTCATTTATATTTGTAGCACGCATATATCTCGCAGGATTACTCATCTGATCTTTGAGCGAGCTAAAATGAGCATTACCGCAAGTAATTTTCGCATCTTCTTCATTACCAAGACCAATGTGTTTGTTTTTTGTCTCTACAACAAAGTAAATATGTTCTTCACCATTGTCTTCTATAACTAAGGCCCAGTCAGGATTGTAGGTTCCCAGTGGCGTCGGGATTTTAAACCAACCGGGAAGCTTCACATAAAGCTTCACCTCATCCTGTTCTTCGAGTTCCTGAGCGAAATGGCTTTCGACTTCAGAATCTTTAGGAACGTATTCATAAACTGATTTAGACGAGGTTTCAAAAAGATTACGGGCATATCCTGTTAGCTCTTTATCCATAAAGAGACTTTGCGCATACACCTCTCCTTTTAGTGGATAATATTTAATACCATCAACAATTGACAGGCGTTTGCAGTAGTTGATTCGGCCTATAGCTTCACTGATAAACTGCTGTGGATTTTTAGCAAAATCAGCGAGTCTTCCACTCTCTTTCAGGATGGTGCTTAAACTGCGTCTTGTCAGTCCGGTTTTTTCCTGTAGAACACCAAGAATATCTGGCAATGGCTGCTCTGCAACATCAATTACAGTGCTTGTTGTCCCATTAGACAGAGCTTTAACATCAAGGCCAGATTGACTTTGTTTGATTGTTGCTTTGCTGAAACTGACCATTGCTTTTGCTACAGGCTGCATTTCAGAAAGTGATTTCGTACAGGATTTAATCAATTCTTCTTCATCAAATGCCAGTCGGTACAGCGTTTTTTGACAAATGCGCTGCCATAACGCTTCAAATTCCGGGCTGTTTAAGACCTCTTTCCGGTATTTGATTACTTTACGCTCATCAGCATTATTTATATTGAGTCGTCCTGCTGATTTACGCAGGATAGATTCAATTTGCTCCTGAAGGGTAAGGAACTTTTCGCTAACAGTAAAAGTGCCATCGAAAAGAGTCTCTTTCAGTGTTTTGGTGATTTTCCCGGTTTTTTCCAGATAACCTTCAGCATGTAGTTCAGACCATATCTCCTGTGAAGCGATGATACCTACAACTTGTGAGGAATCAGAGCATATCAGATGGGCAAACGCATCTTTTTCGACGATGCCAAAACGGATGCCTGTTTCGTTCTCAATTTCAGACTGTAAGCGCTCGGCGTAGGCTTGATAATTTTCACTGGCAACTACAGTCAGAATGTTAATGCTGTCATCCCGGACACGCTCACCATCTTGGTTAACACACAGGCGAAGCCCACGGCCTAATGTCTGACGGCGTTCGCGTTCACTCCCCATCTCACGAAGGCTACAGATCTGGAATACATTTGGATTATCCCAGCCTTCTTTCAAAGCAGAGTGTGAAAAAATAAACCTCACTGGATTCGAGAAACTCAAAAGCTTCTCTTTATTTTTCATGATGAGGTTATAACCGCGTTCCGCATTTTCGCGGCCTGCATTATTGCTTTCGGTTGTTTCAGCCCATCCACCTTTTTTATCAATGGAGAAATAACCATCATGAACGTCTTTAGCATGTTCTGGATGAGAAGGGAGCAAATCTTTATATGCGGGGCTTTTGATCGCTTTTAGATATTCTTCTTCAAAGATACGAGCATATTCACCCGGTTCACGAAGTCCTTCTTCATTAGTCTGGCGATAGAAATCAACCTTATCAATGAAGAACAGGGTGAGAACCTTGATTTGCTGGGAATTCAGGCGAAGTTCTTTATCAAGATGTTCACGAATTGTACGCCTAATCATATGACGCTGGATGAGCATCGGGTCAATATCACCCACGACATCACCCACTTGCATATAGTAGGTATTAGAAGGCGTCTCCAGTGTCAGATAGCCTTCTTTGCCCGTGCGGATCTCACTTATCCTGTATCCCTGATAAATATCACGCCCCGTTTCGTCATCAAGTGTCATACCGTCATGCACGGTAATTTCAGAACGAGTTACATTCCCTTTTTTATCGGCTATATCAACAATAACAGTCGCGCTAATGCTATTCTTCTTACTGTTAATACTGACCAGTTTTACATAGGGGCTATTGCTTGCATTCTGGACTTCAAGCCCGGCAACTTCAATTTGTTTGACCAGTTTCTGATTGTAAGCATCAATGGCATCGAGGCGATACACCATATGATGTTTATGCACATGTGTCGCTGAATAGCGTAAGGTGAACATAGGGTGCATAGCATCAAGTGCGGTTTTACCCGCACCGTTCAAGCCACCATCAACACTTTGCGGTTCATCGACAATAATAATTGGACGTGTAGCACGGATTAAATCAATGGGCTTATCCAGATCATCCACAGTTGTTTTTTCACTGGACTGATAGAGCTTGTTAACATCTTTTTTGTTAATCGCACCCACCGTCATTACCATGATCTGCATAACTGAACTGGTTGCAAAATTTCGAACATCCGCAGGTTTTGCCGAATCATAAAGATAGTATTCGTATGGGATACCCGCATACAGGCTTTTGAAATGCTCTTCCGTGATCTGTAGTGTTTTATAAACGCCTTCCTTGATAGCAACTGAAGGAACCACAATAATAAATTTACTCATGCCATAGCGTTTATTCAGCTCCAGCATGGTGCGAAGATAAACATACGTTTTACCTGTCCCTGTTTCCATTTCGACAGTAAAATCATGGCTGTCGAGCACAGGTGAGGGAGGAAGCTGATTTTTCAACTGAACATTGTTCAGATTTTTAAGCAGTACATCATCTTCGGGTATTTGTGGGTTAACAGGCATTGAACCCGTAGAACCTTCAAATGAGAGAGCACCCTGAGCTGGGGCCAGCACAGTCATTTCGCTTTCCCATTTCTCTTGCCCTTCAAACAAATCACAGACCGAAGTTATGGCGTTTTGCTGATAGGTAAGGTCAGATTCAAAATGTAGTTTCATCTCATTCCCTTACAGGCTGTGCAGGTTAGTTAGGCCATGTTGTTCCAGAATGGCGCAAAGATTTGTTTTAGCAACGTTATTTTCAAATGCGTCATCAAGGAAATAGCAGACAGTATCTTTGCCAGCCTTCAAACTCTTATGCCAGTCGATGATCCCCTTGGTCAGTTCTTCTACTGAAGATGCAGGGATTTGACGGGTAAAGCAGGTAAACAATTTGCCACCATCAACACAAGAAACAGTTAATTCATCAAACTGACGGGTTTCAATGTTTACACTCAAGTCAATGCCACGCTTTAGCATTAACTCTGTGAGCAAATCTTCTTCACTACGGCCTTCAAGGATTGGGCTTACATAGGCATCTATCTGTTCTGAAAGGGTTTCTGCTGTGGCTTCCCACGGACGGATATTAGATGTATCGAGTTTGAAAACACGAAAACCAATATCACCATTCCAGTCTGGATTATCTTCACGAACCTTTTTACCTGCTCGGCGCAGACGTTCTTTAGTTATTTCAGTGATATTTACTTTTTTTCCATTTTTATTACAGAATTCGTAAGCGATTTTTTGTTCTTTCACACTTGTATGTAAACGCTCTGGCAACTGAACAAGGATAAAGCGTCTGTTGGCACTCTTTTGCGCATTAATGTCATAAACAGAATGTCCCGTGGTTCCAGAACCAGCAAAAAAGTCCAAGATAAGATCGTCTTCTTTTGTAAAGTAATTAATCAAGCGTGCTATATCTTTTCTGCTTTTGGGGTTATCGAAAACTTTCTCACCCATTAATGATAAAAAATCCTGAGTAGAAGTTTGTGCATAACTATAAAAAACACTAGGTAAAACTTGTCCTTCACTCTCAAAAAGATATGATGCAATTCTAGCTGATGTTGTATGATCAGGCCCAAATACGACTTTCCCTTTATTGTACTCCTCCCAGAATCTCAATTCATTTGGATAAACCCATCCTCTTGAAGGAACTGGAACTGGTTTTTTTGTTATAGGATGCAAAACTTCGTATCTTGGTCCATTTCCGCCGGGCCAGCTTATATTTCCATCGTCTCGATATGGTCCCCGAGAACCAACTTTTACAAAACGCATCATGCGTCTCTTGGGATCTGATAATGGAATGTTATCAAACCATTTAATCCATCCGGATTTTATTTTATCCCAATCGTCGCCATATTCCTTAACTAATCTTTTATATATTACCTTGGCTTCTTCTAATCCTTCTCTCTCTTCTCTTAAGACTATGTTGTTATTTATTAATGACTGAATATCTTTAGCGTAAACCAACATATACTCATGGCCTACAGAAATAAACTTGGCATCATTTTTTCTATTTCTATCCCAAACCAGAGTGCCGAGGTGGTTTTCTTCTCCGAAAATTTCATTTAGCACGATTTTAAAATTGCTCAGTTCCGCATCATCGATACTGGCAATAAATATACCATCATTCCTAAGTAAATTTTTAGCAAGTTTTAATCTGGGGTAAATCATATTTAACCAGTCAGTATGATAACGCCCACTGGTTTCTGCGTTTGTGGTGATTCGTACCCCATCTTCTGTTTGTCCTGTCATTTCAAGATAATTTTTCATGTTATCTTGGAAGTTATCAGAATAAACAAAATCTTTCCCGGTGTTGTAAGGAGGATCAATATATATAAGCTTAACTTTTCCAGCGTAGCTTTTTTGAAGAAGCTTTAACACTTCAAGGTTATCACCCTCGATCATAAGGTTCTTGGTGTTATCCCAATCAACGCTTTCATCTTTACATGGGCGTAAGGTGCCACGGGAAGGCGTCAGAGCAAGCTGACGAGCCTGACGCTTACCATGCCAGTTCAGGCCATAGCGTTCTTCTTTGTCGTCTACATTCTCACCCAAAAGCTGCTTTAAAACCTCAAAATCAACACTGTCTTCATTAAAAGCTTCAGGAAACAATGATTTAAGCTTGGTGATGTTATCAGCAGTGATATTCATTGATTGCAGTTCGGGCATTTCAGGCGAAAGTTTGTTCATTGACCATTCCACGTATCTGTATCAGGTTACTGTGTGATGGGGGATATTTTACGGTAAATAGTGCATTTCATCAATGAACAGCGTGCTACAGATTTCTTTTTAAATCATTATGTTAATGCTTTTATTGAATGTTCTGTCCTCGTGTTAGTACAATTAGCTTTTCTGCGTCTACCAAACATTATCAGGATGTGATGATGGCTAAACTGAACAAGAAACAACTTGCTTTACTCAAAGAAATACCTGCCGATCAACTCATGCAAATAATTTGTGATATTGCAGAGGATAATGGTCAGGCAAAATCCTTTCTTATTAATAAATATCTGTTAACTCCAGAAGAATCACTGAAAAAGGCTGAGGCTGAATACAAAAGGGTAATTAAAACAAAACGCTTTTATGATTATTATGAAGCAGCGATTTTTTTTGAGGGGCTATACAGGAATGTCATATTTCCACTTGAAAAGACGGTATCAACGCTGCCTGAAAAAACCGAGGCGTTTTGCCATGATTTACTGCTCTCATTTGATAAAATCAGCGAAATTGCTGATACATCAGATGGATCATGGATGGACTATTATAATGGTGCTGTCGAAACATGGTTAAAATCCCTGTCCCTACAAAAAGACAAAAGCATTGATGTTATAGCGGATAAAATACTTTCCGTGCTTAAAGGTGATGTATATTTTAACTTTGATATTTTTGATAAGTATAAAAAAGATCTGGGATACAATGTTATTCGTGCTTTAAGGGAAAGTCTTCTTAAGACAGGTGATGTTAATTATGCTGTTGAGTTAAGTCTGTATATCAGGGATGTTGATTTCATCAGGCAATGCTTTGAGAAAAGAAAACTGAACCAGCCAGAATACATCATTAAGTTTGCTGAGTTGCTGGTTGATGAACTGTGCACTGAGGAAGCCATTCAGGTTCTCAATAAAATCAAAGAAGATAAATCAGTTGATCAGGCAGGGCTTCGTGATAAATGGACTGAGGTGTTGGCTCTGGCGTTGATTGAAGAAGGCGAGATTCAGCAGGCAAAAACAATTTGTATAGACGGATTTAAGAACAGGTGTGATGTTATTTTTTATAATATCTATAATCGGGTAGAGAAAAATAATGACTCACTGGATTTGTTCTCTGGCATAGCAAAGAAAAAAGGCTTTCCGTTTGTTATTCTTTTCTTGTCCGGGACAGATAGTTATGGAAAACTTGATTCTGAAGTCATGAATGCGAGTGAAAATGAAATCGCAGAGATGATGTCTTTATTACGCGGTTCTTTAGTTCGTACCTTATCGAGTGAACTTTACAGGCATGGTTATGCATGTTCTGCAACTTTGCTCCGTAGAGTGCTGGCAGAGGACAGTATCAGTCGTTCTCAGAGTAAATACTACACCTATGCGGCATCTGATATGAAAAAAAGCATTGATTACAGTAAAGATATTGCATGGACTGAAAAAATCCCTTCAACAGAAGAGTATTTAAAATCTCTGTTTATTGAGCACAAAAGAAAATACGCACTCTGGGAAATAATGCTGGAAAAAATCGCTGGTTTAGTGATAGAGAAAGATTCAGTATCATATTCAGCATAGAGTGTAATTAAGCATGAAGTTGAAAGGCCGCGAACGGCCTTTCCCTTTATTTATTTGAAGCAAACTCAAACGGCCTGACCATATCGTTGCTGTTAGCATCAAGGAAATCAGCCCACCACTGAAGCATCAGGCGGCGCTGTTCAAGGTGTTTAGCCTTGTGGGTATAAGCTGCCCGGACACTGTTGCTTTCCTTATGGCTCATCTGAAGCTCTACAGCGTCTTCTGACCATAAACCGGACTCAATCAAGGCACTACAGGCCAGAGTGCGGAAACCGTGTCCACAGATGTCCTGCTTCGTGTTATATCCCATATTACGCAGGGCTTTGTTGATGGTGTTTTCACTCATGGGTTTAAACGAGTCATAACAGCCAGTGAAGATTAATCCATCATCATGGCCTTCTTCATAAGTCAGTTGTCGGATCTCTTTGAGTATCTTCATGGCCTGCTTACAAAGGGGAACGAAGTGCTTACGCTTCATTTTAGCCCACGAGTCGAATGTTTGACGTTTTCAATTGCTTCACGCTGTTCGGGTATCACCCATAACTTACTTTTGAAATCAATTTCAGACCAGCGAGCGAAACGAAGCTCACTGGAACGAATGAAAATCATCAGATTGAGCTGTATTGCCAGTATGGTTAACCTGCGGCCTTTGTATTCGGCAATTTTGTTCAGTAGCTGGGGTATTTCTTCCAGCTCAAGTGCAGGGCGGTGTTCAGTTTGTGGTTTCTGAACTGCACCTTCCATATCATAGGCTGGGTTATGGCGTATCAGCTTTTGCTGGACGGCATGACGCAGGATTGCCGTAATGTATTGTTGAATGCGCATGGCAACTTCAAGATAACCAAGTGCCTCAACCTTTTTCACCGGAACCAGCAGATCACCCGTATCCAGTTCGGCAACATCTTTGTCACCGATTACCGGGAAGACATAAGTTTCAAGGCGCTTCCATACGGCATCACCATAATCATCAGACCATTTTGTTTTCGTAGAGAACCACGCTTTGGCTACTGTTCTGAAGGAGCGTGTATTATCACGTTTGGCTTTAAGCTCTTTAACCTCTGCCTGTTTCTTTGCATTAGGGTCAATACCCTGAGCCAGAAGCCTTCTGGCCTCGTCACGGCGTTGTCTTGCGTCAGAAAGAGAAACTGCAGGGTAAACACCAATAGAGAAGAGTTTTTGTTTCCCTTCGAAGCGGTAAGCCATTTGCCAGTATTTCGAACCTTTAGGGGTAACACGAAGGAACATACCAAAGCCATCAGTAAGCTTGTATTCCTTCTCAAGGGGTTTTGCATTTTTTGCTTTAATATCAGTCAGTGACATGAAAACACCCCCTCATTTGTTGGTAAAAGGGAAATCGAACCAGCATTACCAGCATTTTTACCATCAAAATGATATGGCTTCGAGTGGTTTTTAGTGAACGAGGGTGAACGACTGAGAGGGGATAACCAATTGATAGAAATGCAGAAAGCAGACGTTAGTGAACGTCTGCTTCCCTTAAATTGGCTCCTCTGACTGGACTCGAACCAGTGACATACGGATTAACAGTCCGCCGTTCTACCGACTGAACTACAGAGGAATCGTGTGAACGAGGCGAATATTAGCGATGCCACTCAGCGTTGTCAAAGCCTGAATAGATAAATGCGATCGTTTGCTGAAATATTCCCCATTTCGCCGCTTATTCAGACGCAACCGGTTGTTTTATGCACTTTTCACGCTCGGGGCGAGGATATTTCCATAACCAGCGGCCTGTAACCATACGCCAGTAAAATAACGCGGCGCGCACGGCCCAGTCGAAGAACATCCCTAACCAAACGCCGACTACGCCCCATCCTAATACAATTCCCAAGGTGTAACCCGCCACAACGCGACAGCCCCACATGCCCAACATCGATACCCACATCGCAAAACGCACATCACGTGCGCCCTTAAACCCTGATGGTAGCACCCAGGATGCTGCCCATATCGGCATAAACGCTGCGTTGAGCCAAATTAGGATGACTATGACCTCTTTTACATCCTGATCGTGGGTATAAAATGAGGCCATAACGCCGGCAAAGGGGGCGGTTAGCCAGGCGATGGCGGTTAAGCCGATTGTTGAGAGCCAGAATATATGGCGTAACTGGATTTCCGCTTGGGCAATCTGACCATTTCCCAGACGCCTGCCGGTAATGATTGTCGACGCGGAGCCTAAAGCATTCCCCGGCAGGTTGATGAGCGCGGCGATGGAAAATGCAATGAAGTTTCCGGCAATTACGCTGGTTCCCATGCCGGAGACAAACATCTGTGTTAACAGTTTACCGCCATTAAATAGCACTGACTCAATACTTGCCGGAATACCGATCCCCATAACTTCCCAGATAATGGCGAGATTGAGCGGTTTAAAATAGCTTTTGAAAGGAATACGCAGCGCCGGATTAAAACCAATCATCAGCACCCAGATAATGGCGAACGCACCGATGTAGCGTGAAATGGTCAGCCCGAGTCCTGCCCCCACAAATCCCAGCCCTTGCCAGGAAAAGACCCCGTAGATCAGGATGCTACTGATGATGATATTTAGGATATTCATACCGCCATTAATCAACAGCGGAATTTTGGTATTACCGGCTCCGCGGAGTGCGCCGCTACCGATCAAAGCAATAGCCGCCGCCGGGTAGCTGAGCACCGTTAGCTCCAGATAGGTGAGTGCCAAAGCCTTAACATCGGGGGTTGCTTCACCGGCGACAACGTCAATAATCTGTTCACCAAAATAGTGAATGACCGCTGCCAGCACGGTAGCAAAAATCGTCATGATCACCAGCGATTGTCTGGCTGCTGCCCTTGCCCGTCGACGATCTCGTTTTCCCAGGCTAAATGCTACCACCACCGTGGTTCCCAGATCGATGGCGGCAAAAAACGCCATGATGACCATGTTGAAACTGTCAGCGAGACCAACGCCAGCCATTGCTTCTTTTCCCAACCAGCTAACAAGGAAGGTACTCAGTACGCCCATCAACAGCACACAGGTGTTTTCCAGAAAAATGGGGACAGCAAGCGGAGTGATTTCGCGCCAAAAGAGAACCTTATAACTCTTGCGTTTGGCATACCAGGGCGTGCGGGAAGCGACCTGGCGTAAGGCAGCGGAGACGTTCAAAGTGGACCTTAAAGAAGAAAGTTGAAACCTCATTTCAAATGATGAGGGAGAAACCAAAAAGCTGCAAAGTTTTTTCCATTTAAAATGTCTGGAAATGCAACAAACTGTCGAGAGAAGCATCAATTGAAACTTATTCGGGGAAATGGGGTTTGACAAAATTTTTTTCGCCGCTAAGATAAGCCTCCACAACGATTCCTCTGTAGTTCAGTCGGTAGAACGGCGGACTGTTAATCCGTATGTCACTGGTTCGAGTCCAGTCAGAGGAGCCATTTTCAAGAAAGCAGACGTTCACTAACGTCTGCTTTCTGCATTTCTATCAATTGGTTATCCCCTCTCAGTCGTTCACCCTCGTTCACTAAAAACCACTCGAAGCCATATCATTTTGATGGTAAAAATGCTGGTAATGCTGGTTCGATTTCCCTTTTACCAACAAATGAGGGGGTGTTTTCATGTCACTGACTGATATTAAAGCAAAAAATGCAAAACCCCTTGAGAAGGAATACAAGCTTACTGATGGCTTTGGTATGTTCCTTCGTGTTACCCCTAAAGGTTCGAAATACTGGCAAATGGCTTACCGCTTCGAAGGGAAACAAAAACTCTTCTCTATTGGTGTTTACCCTGCAGTTTCTCTTTCTGACGCAAGACAACGCCGTGACGAGGCCAGAAGGCTTCTGGCTCAGGGTATTGACCCTAATGCAAAGAAACAGGCAGAGGTTAAAGAGCTTAAAGCCAAACGTGATAATACACGCTCCTTCAGAACAGTAGCCAAAGCGTGGTTCTCTACGAAAACAAAATGGTCTGATGATTATGGTGATGCCGTATGGAAGCGCCTTGAAACTTATGTCTTCCCGGTAATCGGTGACAAAGATGTTGCCGAACTGGATACGGGTGATCTGCTGGTTCCGGTGAAAAAGGTTGAGGCACTTGGTTATCTTGAAGTTGCCATGCGCATTCAACAATACATTACGGCAATCCTGCGTCATGCCGTCCAGCAAAAGCTGATACGCCATAACCCAGCCTATGATATGGAAGGTGCAGTTCAGAAACCACAAACTGAACACCGCCCTGCACTTGAGCTGGAAGAAATACCCCAGCTACTGAACAAAATTGCCGAATACAAAGGCCGCAGGTTAACCATACTGGCAATACAGCTCAATCTGATGATTTTCATTCGTTCCAGTGAGTTGCGTTTCGCTCGCTGGTCAGAAATTGATTTCAAAAGTAAGTTATGGGTGATACCCGAACAGCGTGAAGCAATTGAAAACGTCAAACATTCGACTCGTGGGGCTAAAATGAAGCGTAAGCACTTCGTTCCCCTTTGTAAGCAGGCCATGAAGATACTCAAAGAGATCCGACAACTGACTTATGAAGAAGGTCAAGATGATGGGTTAATCTTTACTGGCTGTTATGACTCGTTTAAGCCCATGAGTGAAAACACCATCAACAAAGCCCTCCGCAATATGGGCTATGACACGAAGCAGGACATCTGTGGACACGGTTTCCGCACTCTGGCCTGTAGTGCCTTAATTGAGTCCGGGCTATGGTCAGAAGACGCTGTAGAGCTTCAAATGAGCCATAAGGAAAGCAACAGCGTCCGTGCTGCTTATACCCACAAGGCAAAACATCTTGAGCAGCGTCGCCTGATGCTTCAGTGGTGGGCTGATTTCCTTGATGCTAACAGCAACGATATGGTCAGGCCGTTTGAGTTTGCTTCAAATAAATAAAGGGAAAGGCCGTTCGCGGCCTTTCAACTTCATGCTTAATTACAATCTATGCTGAATATGATACTGAATCTTTCTCTATCGCTAAACCAGCGATTTTTTCCAGCATTATTTCCCAGAGTGCGTATTTTCTTTTGTGCTCAATAAACAGGGATTTTAAATACTCTTCTGTTGAAGGGATTTTTTCAGTCCATGTAATATCTTTACTGTAATCAATGCTTTTTTTCATATCAGATGCCGCATAGCTGTAGTATTTACTCTGAGAACGGCTGATACTGTCCTCTGCCAGCACTCTACGGAGCAGAGTTGCAGAACATGCATAGCCATGCCTGTAAAGCTCACTCGATAAGGTACGAACAAAAGAACCGCGTAATAAAGACATCATCTCTGCGATTTCATTTTCACTCGCATTCATGACTTCAGAATCAAGTTTTCCATAACTATCTGTCCCGGACAAGAAAAGAATAACAAACGGAAAGCCTTTTTTCTTTGCTATGCCAGAGAACAAATCCAGTGAGTCATTATTTTTCTCTACCCGATTATAGATATTATAAAAAATAACATCACACCTGTTCTTAAATCCGTCTATACAAATTGTTTTTGCCTGCTGAATCTCGCCTTCTTCAATCAACGCCAGAGCCAACACCTCAGTCCATTTATCACGAAGCCCTGCCTGATCAACTGATTTATCTTCTTTGATTTTATTGAGAACCTGAATGGCCTCCTCAGTACACAGTTCATCAACCAGCAACTCAGCAAACTTAATGATATATTCTGGCTGATTCAGTTTTCTTTTCTCAAAGCATTGCCTGATGAAATCAACATCCCTGATATACAGACTTAACTCAACAGCACCATTGACATCACCTGTCTTAAGAAGACTTTCCCTTAAAACACGAATAACATTGTATCCCAGTTCTTTTTTATACTTATCAAAAATATCAAAGTTAAAATACACATCACCTTTAAGTACGGAAATTATTTTATCTGCTATAACATCAATGCTTTTGTCTTTTTGTAGGGACAGGGATTTTAACCATATTTCGACAGCACCATTATAATAGTCCATCCATGATCCATCTGATGTATCAGCAATTTCGCTGACTTTATCAAATGAGAGCAGTAAATCATGGCAAAACGCCTCGGTTTTTTCAGGCAGCGTTGATACCGTCTTTTCAAGTGGAAATATGACATTCCTGTATAGCCCCTCAAAAAAAATCGCTGCTTCATAATAATCATAAAAGCGTTTTGTTTTAATTACCCTTTTGTATTCAGCCTCAGCCTTTTTCAGTGATTCTTCTGGAGTTAACAGATATTTATTAATAAGAAAGGATTTTGCCTGACCATTATCCTCTGCAATATCACAAATTATTTGCATGAGTTGATCGGCAGGTATTTCTTTGAGTAAAGCAAGTTGTTTCTTGTTCAGTTTAGCCATCATCACATCCTGATAATGTTTGGTAGACGCAGAAAAACTAATTGTACTAACACGAGGACAGAACATTCAATAAAAGCATTAACATAATGATTTAAAAAGAAATCTGTAGCACGCTGTTCATTGATGAAATGCACTATTTACCGTAAAATATCCCCCATCACACAGTAACCTGATACAGAAACGTGGAATGGTCAATGAACAAACTTTCGCCTGAAATGCCCGAACTGCAATCAATGAATATCACTGCTGATAACATCACCAAGCTTAAATCATTGTTTCCTGAAGTTTTTAATGAAGGCAGTGTTGATTTTGAGGTTTTAAAGCAGCTTTTGGGTGAGAATGTAGACGACAAAGAAGAACGCTATGGCCTGAACTGGCATGGTAAGCGTCAGGCTCGTCAGCTTGCGCTTACCCCTTCTCGTGGCACCTTACGCCCATGTAAAGATGAAAGTGTTGATTGGGATAACACCAAAAATCTCATGATCGAAGGTGATAACCTTGAAGTGTTAAAACTTCTTCAAAAAAGTTATGTAAATAGAGTAAAGCTAATATTTATTGACCCTCCGTATAATACAGGAAAAGATTTTGTTTATCCTGATAACTTTCAAGATAATATAAAAAATTATCTTGAAATAACAGGCCAAACAGAAGAAGGAATATACGTAGGTTCGAATGTAGAAACTAGTGGACGTTATCATACTGATTGGTTGAACATGATGTATCCACGCCTTATTTTAGCAAAAAACTTATTGACTCAAGATGGAGTTATTTTTCTATCGATAGATGGAACAGAGGTTTCGAATCTAGAACACTTGTTAAATAATGTATTCGGAGAAGAAAACAAAATCACTTCTATCTGTTGGCAAAAAAAAGTGTCTCCTGCAAATGATGCTAAATGGTTCAGTTCGGATCATGATTTCATCTTGGTTTATGCGAAGAATAAAGATATTTGGAGACCCAAAAAGCTTAAACGTACTGGCGAACAGCTATCTTATTATAAGAACCCTGATCATGATCCTAAAGGAGAATGGAATTCTGCAACATACACATGTAATAAAAGCATGCATGAGAGGCCAAACCTTTATTACCCAATAGTAAACCCAAATACTATGGAAGAGGTATGGCCTAAAGAAACAGCAGTATGGAAATACTCAAAAGACATAACTGAAAAATATATAAATGAAAAACGTTTATATTGGGGAATTGATGGGCTTGCAAAATTCCCGCGTGTAAAATTATATCTTTCAGAAATGGATGATGTTGTTCCAAGATCCATCTGGAATTATGGCGATGTAGGTCATACTCAACAAGCGACGAATGAAATAAAGGAACTATTTTCTGGTGAACAAGTATTTGATACACCAAAACCACTAAAATTGTTAAGAAGAATAGTTCAACTATCATCAAATAAAAACGATGATATCATTTTGGATTTTTTTGCGGGTTCAGGAACAACAGCTCATGCTATTTTTGAACAAAACAAGGAAGATGGCATTTCTCGCAAAAGTATTATCGTGCAACTTCCTGAAGTTTTATTAGAAAGCAATCGTGAACAGAAAGCCGCGTACTCTTTTTGTATGAAAAACAATCTCCAGCCAACAATAAGTGAACTTACTAAAGAGCGCCTACGCCGCGCGGGTAAAAAGGTTCGTGAAGACAATCCAGAGTGGAAAGGTGACGTTGGTTTTCGTGTTTTCAAACTCGATACATCTAATATCCGTCCGTGGGAAGCCACAGCAGAAACCCTTTCAGAACAGATAGATGCCTATGTAAGCCCAATCCTTGAAGGCCGTAGTGAAGAAGATTTGCTCACAGAGTTAATGCTAAAGCGTGGCATTGACTTGAGTGTAAACATTGAAATCCGTCAGTTTGATGGATTAACCGTTTCTTGCGTTGACGGTGGCAAATTGTTTACCTGCTTTGCTAAACAAATCCCTGCATCTTCAGTAGAAGAACTGACCAAGGGGATCATCGACTGGCATAAGAGTTTGAAAGCTGGCAAAGATACTGTCTGCTATTTCCTTGATGACGCATTTGAAAATAATATTGCTAAAACTAATCTTTGCGCCATTCTGGAACAACACGGCCTGACTAACCTGCACAGCCTGTAAGGGAATGAGATGAAACTACATTTTGAATCTGACCTTACCTATCAGCAAAACGCCATAACATCGGTCTGTGATTTGTTTGAAGGGCAAGAGAAATGGGAAAGCGAAATGACTGTGCTGGCCCCAGCTCAGGGTGCACTCTCATTTGAAGGCGCAACAGGTTCAATGCCTGTTAACCCACAAATACCCGAAGATGATGTACTGCTTAAAAATCTGAACAATGTTCAGTTAAAAAACCAGCTTCCACCTTCACCTGTGCTCGACAGCCATGATTTTACTGTCGAAATGGAAACAGGGACAGGTAAAACGTATGTTTATCTTCGCACCATGCTGGAGCTGAATAAACGCTATGGCATGAGTAAATTTATTATTGTGGTTCCTTCAGTTGCTATCAAGGAAGGCGTTTATAAAACACTACAAATCACTGAAGAACATTTCAAAAGCCTGTATGCGGGAGTTCCATACGAATACTATCTGTATGATTCGGCAAAACCTGCGGATGTTCGAAATTTTGCAACCAGTTCTGTTATGCAGATCATGGTAATGACTGTGGGTGCGATTAACAAAAAAGATGTTAACAAGCTCTATCAGTCCAGTGAAAAAACAACTGTGGACGATCTGGATAAGCCCATTGATTTAATCCGTGCTACACGTCCAATTATTATTGTCGATGAACCGCAAAGTGTTGATGGTGGCTTGAACGGTGCGGGTAAAACCGCACTTGATGCTATGCACCCCATGTTCACCTTACGCTATTCAGCAACACATATTCATAAACATCATATGGTGTACCGCCTTGATGCCATTGATGCTTACAACCAAAAACTGGTCAAACAGATCGAGGTTGCCGGGCTTGAAGTCCAGAATGCAAGCAACAGTCCTTATGTGAAACTGGTCAGTATTAATAGTAAGAAAAATGTTATCAGCGGTACTGTTCTTGTTGATATAGCCGATAAAAAAGGGAACGTAAATCGTTCAGAGATTACCGTATATGACGGTATGACACTCGATGACGAAACAGGACGTGATATTTATCAGGGTTACCGGATAAGCGAGATCCGAACGGGCAAAGAGGGTTATCTTACACTGGAAACACCTTCTGATACCTACTATATGAAAGTCGGTGATGTCGTGGGGGATATTGACCCTATGCTCATCCAGCGTCATATGATCAGACGTACAATCCGTGAACATCTGGATAAAGAACTTCGCCTGAATACTCAGCAAATCAAGGTTCTTACCCTGTTTTTCATCGATAAGGTTGATTTCTACCGTCAGTTCACTGAAGAAGGACAACGTGAGCCGGGTGAATATGCCCGTATCTTTGAGGAAGAATACCTTAAAGCCATCAAAAGTCCTGCCTATAAAGATTTACTCCCTTCTCATCCAGAACATGCTAAAGACGTTCATGATGGTTATTTCTCCATTGATAAAAAAGGTGCATGGGCTGAAACAAGCGAAAGCAATAATGCAGGCCGCGAAAATGCTGAACGTGGTTATAACCTCATCATGAAAAATAAAGAGAAGCTTTTGAGTTTCTCGAATCCAGTGAGGTTTATTTTTTCACACTCTGCTTTGAAAGAAGGCTGGGATAATCCAAATGTATTCCAGATCTGTAGCCTTCGTGAGATGGGGAGTGAACGCGAACGCCGTCAGACATTAGGCCGTGGGCTTCGCCTGTGTGTTAACCAAGATGGTGAGCGTGTCCGGGATGACAGCATTAACATTCTGACTGTAGTTGCCAGTGAAAATTATCAAGCCTACGCCGAGCGCTTACAGTCTGAAATTGAGAACGAAACAGGCATCCGTTTTGGCATCGTCGAAAAAGATGCGTTTGCCCATCTGATATGCTCTGATTCCTCACAAGTTGTAGGTATCATCGCTTCACAGGAGATATGGTCTGAACTACATGCTGAAGGTTATCTGGAAAAAACCGGGAAAATCACCAAAACACTGAAAGAGACTCTTTTCGATGGCACTTTTACTGTTAGCGAAAAGTTCCTTACCCTTCAGGAGCAAATTGAATCTATCCTGCGTAAATCAGCAGGACGACTCAATATAAATAATGCTGATGAGCGTAAAGTAATCAAATACCGGAAAGAGGTCTTAAACAGCCCGGAATTTGAAGCGTTATGGCAGCGCATTAGTCAAAAAACATTGTATCGTCTGGCATTTGATGAAGATTTATTGATTAAATCCTGTACGAAATCACTTTCTGAAATGCAGCCTGTAGCAAAAGCAATGGTCAGTTTCAGTAAAGCCACAATAAAACAAAGTCAGTCAGGTCTTGGTGTTGAAGCTCAGTCAAATGGAACGACAAGCTCTGTTATTGATGTTGAAGAACAGCCACTGCCAGATGTTCTTGGTGTTCTACAGGAAAAAACGGGCCTGACAAGACGCAGTTTATGCACCATCCTTAAAGAGAGTGAAAAACTTGCTGATTTTGCTAAAAATCCACAGCAGTTCATCAGTGAAGCTATAGGCCGAATCAACTACTGTAAACGCCTGTCAATTGTTGATGGTATTAAATATTATCCACTAAAAGGAGAGGTGTATGCGCAAAGTCTCTTTATGGATAAGGAGCTAACAGGATATGCCCGCAATCTTTTCGAAACCTCGTCTAAGTCAGTTTACGAATATGTTCCTAAAGATTCTGAAGTCGAAAGCCGTTTCGCTCAAGAACTCGAAGAACAGGATGAAGTTAAGCTTTATGTGAAGCTGCCGGGATGGTTTAAAATCCCGACACCATTAGGGACTTATAATCCTGACTGGGCCTTAGTCATTGAGGATAATGGTGAAGAACATATCTATTTTGTTGTCGAAACTAAAAGTAAACACATTGGTCTTGGTCATGAAGAAGATGCGAAGATAGCCTGTGGAACTGCGCATTTTAGTGCCCTAAAAGAAGAACAGAGTAATGCAGCAAAATATGTTAGAGCTACAGATCTTACAGAAATAATGGGTAGCCTCTAAACTATATAAAATGGCCTTTCAGGAGGCCATTTAAAAAATCATAAGAATATCCGTGCTTAATAGATTCAGTGAGTTAATAGAAATCTTGTTTATTTAATTTTTATTACATTTGTTTAGTTTTTAATATTATTGGCATATAGCATAAACAGTTATAGTAGCTGTAATATTTTTAGTTGTATCACATCCTGCATACCAACTGTTATCACCATTAGGTCTGGAGACCGTTAACCAAACATATCCTTCTGCTGTATTACATTGACCGCCTCCACCTACAACTTTTTCTGAACCAGCGCAATAAGCAACAGCTCCGGGGAAACGATAAGCAGAGGCATATGCTGTTCTTATTACTGGACTTCCTGTTGATCCGCTCCATACTCCATTAACACAAGAAATAACTTTACCTTCTGGTGTTCTTCCTACAACACCATTTGGAGAACATCCCCACCCTATATTGGCTTGTCCATTTATATAAACAAATTCACCAGCGTTTATTCGACCATTAGCATCAATATTTCCATTAGAATGAACATAGTTTGAGTTTAAGTTTCCTGATGCCCAGACATATTGAGTATTGACCTGATGCCCTACATTAATGTCATTTGATGCATAAATATTACCACTACTATTTAAATAAGCATTAACAGCACCTCCAGAGCCTGCACCAACTGTTCCGGCAGCATAAACATCATTAGTTCTTAGACCACCACTCCAGCCTGAAGGCAATTCATTAGGATCAAGACCATTAGTCGCAAGGCGTTGCTGTATTTTTGCGTTTTTCCACACTTGTAATACTGTTGTATAATTCGCAGCATTAGGAGAATAAATGCTTAATGGCCTTACCCCATTACTTAATCTTATTTCATAATCCTCCCCTGATGCATCACCCCCTAATGTAATTGTATCCCCATATCCATTATGTGCGATAACTTCATGTGCTGCATTTATATTTCCATTCGATGTAATATTACCACCAAAACTCCCTGCCCCTGCCGCTTAATGTCTTTTACATTAGTGATGCTATTACCACCCATATTCAGGTTGCCGGTCATAGGTAGTGTTCCATCACGACGAAGATAGATAGCATATAACGAGCTGTTATACCCGACTCTGAAGGCAAGTAATCCATCTCTTGTAATATTGTTGAATGCGGTGTTTTGTTCCTTCCACTGGCTTTGGAATCCAGCAACAGAGGTCGCATCCTTTGTCATACCACTGTCAACACCAGCAACTTGCATTGCTTTACCAAGAAGATCATAACGGATGTGTCCGCCTTCGATCCATGCTGATGATGTTGTAATCAAACCGTTAATAACATAGTTAGGTGCGGTTCCTTCACGTTTAAGTATAATTTTATAGGGAGACTTATATATGTTATTCCCGTTATATGATGCAGGTAGTAACCCCTCATTAACAAGAGTATGGTAATCAATTTCACAGCCTGTAGAATTACAGGTTCTTGGTCCCGGATCGCTACTTTGATTACTGCTTGATGTCAGTGTAGATAACTTATCATATCTCATACTGATATAACCATTAACTGCCTCACCTAATTGTTTAATTTGTTCCCCTGCTGTTTTAGCAACTAAATCCTCTTGTTCAACTTTCATATCTTGGAATTTTATTAAAGCTATTGCACTGCCGATGCCTAGAGCAAGGATCAGCTCCAATAGTGAAAATCCCTTTTTTATACCAAACATTTTCATTTCCCACCTCACATAATAAAATATATAACTCTACAATTAACAGAGGTGTAAAATAAATCAAGGCCGCAAAAACACAAATATAGAAAGCATGTATGAAAATTAGACGGACGGGCTACTGGATGTATTCTAAGAAAATGATACTTATTATTAAAATAATAATCTCACTGTGATGGTGAGATTATTACACGAGAGAGAAAAACAATTTATATGGACGTGAAAATCAACTTATTACTGTTTCCACCTTTATCACACTCTGTAGCAGTAGACGCCACATTTAAAACTCCACCTGCAGCTTTAACATTACCTGCTGTGCCAACACCTGCAGTATAGAAGTTTCCTGCTGCTGCCGTGATGATCTTCGTGCATTCAGATGCCGGAACATTTTCATAAGTGATGGTAAATGAAGAACCATCCGCCCCTGACGGACCAGTTTTATCCGCAGCCAATGTAACATTTCCTTTGAAAGCATTGATGGGCTTAGCGGCTGAACCAGAACCACTTAACATATTATCCGGGAATATCTTCGCCCGAACAGCAACAGAGTTAGTTAATCCAGTAAAACTGGAGGCAGAAGTGAAGAGTGCTTTCACACCAGCCTGTATCGTTGCGATGTTATTACTTTCAGCCTGTGCTCTCTGTGATGCCTGTACTTTAGGATATACTATAAAAGCGGCTACAACTAAGGCTGCTATAATACCCAAAACAAGTAATAGTTCTAAAAGAGAGAAACCTTTTTTACTTTTTTTGTTTTTAATTAATACTGTTTTTTTCATTTCCTTTATATCTCCTTGGTTAACTGGAAAGATATAAAATAGATAGCGGAAACATAATATAAAACAATACCAAATAAAATCTTTATCGCAATTTAACCGATAAACGGACGACCTTTAAAGCACAAAAAAACACAGAGGAAAAACAAGATTTTTTCTATTGGATGATAAATAATACTTTCAATTTAATGGATACTTAGATAATTGATGATTATTTTAAAAGAAAAAGGGCTGGGATAAACCCAACCCTTTAACTGGAAGATAACTTCCTGACTTTATTAAAACCACCGCAGATTTACAAGATTGAATATGGAGTTATTCATCTGTAGTAGTACTTAAAAAATATAATAAATAAGATTGTTTGTCAAATCTTTTTTAAGAAATATGCAGTTAATTAAGAAATTAAAAAAACAACAACCGCCCTATAAGGGTTAAATAGGGCGGCTTGTTGTCAGGACGTGAAAAAATGTATTTTATTATATAAGGATTGAATGTGTTAATTTAGAAATCAACATATGATGTTAATTAAAATATTATTGTTTGTATGTCAAATTAAAAATTGAAGATTATATTAAGTTTTCCTACCTTTAATGCTAGCCAGAAATAACAGTCCATTTTTTCTAAATCTCACCTTATCGTCAGGATGTAGATTTGGGATCTCCAACAGCATTCCTAAAACTAGTTCCTTATCAACCGTGAAAACATCACAATCTAATGCTTTAGCAACTTCTGCACCTAGAATGATCTTCTGACGAGTTTCAATCTGTTTAGTTTCTTGCTTGGATTTATGTTGTAAGCGATTCAAACGCATCTGAGCTGAAGCCAACTGCTGTTCTAATGTCTTTTTAATACGTGGCTTAGTTCTGTTTTTTTGCTTTTCTGATATGTCATCCATAATCGTTCCTCTTATCGGTTATATATGGATCATATACAACAATAGAACTTTATCGTCAAATCGACTTTTACAAAAGATCCGACATTCAAGTAATTATTCTTATCGCTTTCTATAATGTGGGAACTTATGTTTTAACTCATTAAAACATTCAACTACGTTTTGATGTTCAATTGAAAAGTAGTCAATGCTTCTTTGTAAAAGCTCATTGGCAACGTCAACGACTATATCACTCCCTTTATTATGATTATAGACAGTGAACACATCGGCAATCCAATGATAGCAACAAAGCGTTAATAACATACAATAGTCTTGATGCTCTTTAATCCCCGATATGAAAGTATAATCATTATAATCTACCTGCCTTGTTCTTTTATAAAATCGTTTAAGAGTTGGTTTCATGATGATTAAGTTATTTTTAACCATGTCATAATGAATATCATCTGACACATAACCATTCTCCAGAAAAAAATGATTACTATGGACATAAAGGGAATAACCTAGTGATACAACAGAAACCCCATGCTTCTTACATAAAGACTCTGAAAAAACTGGATGAGTTTCTATATATCTTATAAACTCACTTTCCTTAAGATTTTTTGTTTTCAATTTCCCCATGTATTCCCTCTTATAAAAAATAATAATATCATCATTAATGAATGGATGCTTTAACGACGAAATGACACTGGTTTTTTCCATTCAAACTCTGCTTCAAACCTTTCTTTATTTCTTTCATTTTTAATCTGCTCAGCCTTACGTTGAGAACGTATTTGTTCTCTTGCAACACATAATACTTTCCTTCGCTCCTCTGCTGTTAATTTTTTCCCTTTAACTCTAGCCGCTGCATGAACAGCGTCATCAAGAAATCGCTTTTCCGTTAATGACACTCGCTGCAACCTTCCAGCACTATGTTGCTTTTCTTTTTTTAATTTTTTTGAAGTGTTATCAGTTACATTTTCAGCCGCTTGTATTTTATTAATCACTATCTTCTCTCCTTATTTTTCATAATTTACTAATTAATACAACTAAAACAAAAGAAACTCAAATTAATCTATGTAATTTATTTATCTTATAATTCTAATTATTTGTCGTTAGTGCCTTTATAAAATGGCACCTTACTTATTTATTCTCTGAAATTTAACTTTTTTATTTTATTTCAAAAAATTCGTACTAGTAGTACTTTAATTTAATTAATTTAGGATCTGGGGTTTTAGATAGCGACTTTCAGTCGTAGTAGTTTTCCGTCAGGAAAACTTGGTTTTGCTTAGAGCTTCGCCTCTCCTAATCCGCATATAAAAAACAAAAATCAAAACATACCAGTATTAAAACTGATTGTTGAAACTGGTTTAATTTTTTTTATAATACGTAATAGGAAAAGGCGCTTCTCATGCTATGGCTTAGAGCTACAATACGTTTCCATATTGCGACACCCTTCTGCACTTCCATAGACAACATCATAACTTTAAAAACATTTCTCGTTTTACTAAAGAAATTATACTGCTGTTTCTAAAAGCCTTAGATGTGCGCTTCAAGTTGATGTTACGCAGACTCCCCGCTTTGGCATCAACAATAACCTTGAGAATGAATCAAACACTGTCGCTCCTACCTTCTCAGACCCGTACAATCAGGTTTAACGTTATTGCTTTCGAGAACTAAAATGTTTTTGGAAATGGTATTTGACAGGCTTGTAAAAAGTTTCGATTTAGATTTGACAAATATGAAAAGATTATTTAATACTTTATTATATTTGTAATCACGTTGTCGTTGAACTGATTACAAGACTTCAAAAGTCGGCAAAACTTTTTTAGTCCTTAAAAAGTCAACTTTATGAAGTTGGCTTTTTTTGTATCTTCATTTTATTTACATCGACATTTTTTATTTGTCAAATAATAATCAATAAAATATTTTCCACACATAGCTTTCAAATTATTATGTATTGAGCTATAGCCAATCATATTCTCTTTTTCGCAGCCTGAGCCTTCTACCATTTAACCATCCCATGATCAATACTTTTACCGAACTTCTTAATTAACCCGTCATTTATATATGATCTTATTTTTAATTTTCTAAAATTGAACCCATAAACTTCCTGTTGAAAAATTGTAATAATCATCGGAACGTCAGAATGCACAATCCTCCCACTATCTAGCCAATTAATCATTTTTTCCAAAACACTCTCTCTGAAACGTTCAGTCACAGTTTTAAATGATATATCAGCATCATCCATCACCTCTTTTATTTCGCTATTAATTTTATCACCATGATCACACAAAAGACTTAAAGATATTTTTTCGCCTATATCGCTTTTGATTTCCATTATCTCATCATTATATGATTTGATGATACCTTTTAGCTCATCGTAAAACTTACCATAAAAATAAAAATCTCGTGTAATGCATAGATTAATATGTTCAAGTTGTTTTTTGTTTTTCTTCTCATTATTATTTGAATTATATTCACTCATCTTATCCACCCTCAGCTAAATAGATAATACTCTTCTTATATTTATTTGCTTTTGTCAAAAACAGCACTTCGTGATTGTCATAAACAATCACTATGCTGAATAGGGCTTGCCCTATTAATGATGGTTTGTTCCAATCATGGGTTTTATTCTCATACCTTGCTAGCGCTCACTCACATAAAACAGGTTAGACCACTTAAACTAAAAGTGATGGAATATTGGAAATAATGAAATTTAAAAACATGATATGTAAAATCCACCTAGCTTTCAAAACCAGACCTCTCCGCGTTACTTATTTTTACATATTAGTGCTTTTCATTTAACCTGTTAATATCCATTCTATTTCTCATAACTAAGCTGTGATTTGTGCAGCACATAAAAGAGTCTGTTATTTTAGGAATTTCAGTTATCAACTAAAGATTTTCAACTCAATTTTAATAAAATTCACGTTCCCGCCTACGGCGGGAGACTAATTAAACTACTTTTGCCCTTACGGGCGCTCTCTAAAACCATAATCATTAATATTCGTGTAATACCTCAGCCGTTCATCCGATTCTAGCCTTGTAAATTTCACAGACAGTAAAACTAGAGTTATTATTTAAGTATAGAAAAACTTTAAACATTGTCGTTATTTTTAGCTCCTTTAGGAGATATAAAAATAAAGCAATGCCCACCTATACACTGCTACGCAGTGTGTGGGGTCTACCGACGGTTGCCTGCCGCAGGCTAACACCGTTTCCTTCGGAAACAAGGTCAACGTCAACACCAGAGTTTTTCTTGCGAAAAACTAAAACCAGCATAGTCGCATTGGAGATTTATATTTTGGTTTGATATTTATATTGAGGTTGTTTTCATTGTATGGCTATTTTTCATCTTGATTTTAAAATTGTGAAACGTTCAGAAGGCAGGTCTTCCGTTGCGAAGGCTGCCTATCATGCTCGTACACGTATAACAGATGAAAGAACAGGTGATACGTATGATTACAGTCGCCGTACTGATTTATATGGGCACTTCATATTAGCTCCAGCTAATGCACCAGAACACATCGTAAAAGACTCTACAGCATTGTGGAATGAAGTTGAAAGAGTTGAGCGCCAGAACAATGGTCAAACATCCCGTTATTTCGATGTTGCTATTCCTGCCGAGTTAAACAATGACGACAAGAAAAGACTTGTCCTTGAGTATTGTCAGAAAAATTTCGTTGATAAAGGCATGATTGCTGACATCGCTTTCCATGATCTTGATAGTGATAACCCTCATGCTCACGTTATGTTAACCTTAAAAACCATAGGCCCGGAAGGTTTTGGTAAAAAAGAAAGAAGCTGGAATGACAGAAAAATGTCTGTGTTGTGGCGTGAATCATGGGCATCTATGGCGAACAGCTACCTCGCTGCTGCTGGTTCGCCAGAACGTATTGATCATCGTTCCCTTCAAGCCCAGCACGAAGAGGCATTAGAAAAAGCGGCGGCTGCTCTGGATAATGAAGAAAAAGCACTATGGCTTGCCAAAGCCGCTGAAACAAATCGCCCTGCGATGAAACGTATCCACAGTGCCAAATGGCGTAGTAAGGCTGCTCAGGAGCAAAGAGCCGCAGAACAGGCTGTTCGTGATGTAGCGAAGCAGGAAGCAGTTGAAGTCTACAAAACATTCAGCGAACTTGATCTTGAAATCGTCGTTGATGTCAGAAGCTTTACGATTACACATCTTGCTGAACCAGAAGAAATTGTTTTACCAGAAACGCGATCCAGCTCTTCTACCAATGAAGAACAAAACCAAGAAAAACGTAATCTCTCCGAGATTTCGTCAGAAAAACATAGACCTTTACTGGTAGCACCAGCTCCTCATACTCGTATGCGTGGAGTCAAATCTTACCGTGATAAAACAAAAGTCAGTAAGGTTGTTGCTGGTATTCCGCCATCAATCAGTATTTCTGATTCTGGTACAAATACTATTCTGAAAACATCCACCTCTCAAAACCCAAACAGGGCATCCAGAAGCGCCCCTGACCGTGCAAGAAAGCATAAGACTACTCCACGTCAGGATAATATTTTTAAACGCTTCACTGCCCTCTTAGTTGATTTTATCAGGGATAAATTCATATGGGCTAAAACAGACAAAATTAAAGTTGATATTATCAGTGAGGAACATGATAAACGTATTGCTGAAAACTACGTCTTTGACGAGGTATTAGGCCGTCATATCTCTCGCACTGAATATGAGAAAAAAGCCAAGTTTAACCAAGATGACTATAAACCAACACCTGATGAGATTCGACGTTTCCCAAGCCGTCTTAAGCAGGATCAGGCAGAACACAATCAAAGTGAGAATCTCACCCCGTCTGTACCACTTGAGCAGATGGGAAAGGATAGCTATCCAAAGTTCAGGCCACCGGGATTACGAAGTAGAGATTCGTAGAGCTATAACAGAATGAAACTATAATATCATTTATCAGTTATAGCTTTGATTAGTTTACCAAAGCTGATAAGCCCACCCCGAGAAGTCAAATGATTAGGCAACTCTCTGGTTTTGGGAAATTTACGGTGTTTCGGACCAAAAGATAGTATTATTAGCTTTTTCTTAGTTGTAGGGTCATACCATCTGTAATGAATAACTGCTGCAGATGTTGCCCCAGATATATTTAAATCACGGATCTTGGCTTGGGTAGATGTTGAGTTAGGATCATATGGTCCAATATGATAATGCCAATGACCGCCTGCTTTATATCCTATAAGGATTGATATTTCATCACCATTAGTATCAGTCCAAGACGGCTTATTTTTCCCTCGAAGAAGTTTTCCATCTTCTACATCAAGAACAAATAGTGTTAAAAGACCAGCTTCGCAATTAGAAGTAAGATCATTAGTCAAGAGTGAGAAATCACAAAATTTCTCTCCTCTATAATTACCACTAATAAAATCAGGATGATAATAAACGATAGCAGGCATAGTAAATTAACGTATAATAGATTATTTATAAAAAAGGTGAGGGGTAGCCTCTTGCTCTTCACCAAGAACTGTTTTTGCAACCTGACGTTGCCACTCTAGAAGAGACTGTAAACGCTCTTCTCTTGTGCCATCACAAACAGGTGCTTTGATCAGGTCCGATTCGTCAATGTGCTCACCACGCTTGAGAAGCATTTCATGTTCTTTAGGCTTTAAACTCAACATAATAACCTCCTATCACTCTTAAATAAATTTAAGCCAAAAATCTCTTTTTGTCAATTATTTATACAGTTTCCTACTAAGAGCCTATCCATTAGGCTAGGCGTAATTGTTGCAGGCAGTTTAAGCACAAACAACGCTTCAATCCCGGAGCGTACAGGTAGTACGTAAGGATTTTAAGCACCACCTCGCTTCAAAATGACCAATTAAATAGGCTAATAGGATAGGCTCTTAGTCTTTACACATAGATACTGTAAAAATCATCAGTTCACTTCTTGATTTACCCCCTAATTTTAGGTATAAAATCAGGAAGTGACGAGTGATGCGAGAACCGTATGAACAATCAAATGCAGCGTAAGGTAGTTTTTGGTGATGAGGCAATTGCCAATGTTTCTAAATATGGGATTAGCGAGTATGCACTTCAAGCAGCTATAGAAGATGGTCTTCTGGAGATCAGACAAAGTACTGATCTAGATGCTAAAACAGATCCGGGGTCTCGTGCTTGGGGAGCGGTTATTCGTGGCTTGCGCCGTGAATTGCTTACTGATAGTGAAGAATGGAGCTTTTCATTTGTTAGCGGGTTAAACCTGACTCATAACAAGGATAAAGGGTTAAATATTCTCGTTATGAGTGGCGACAAGTACACTGGTCTTTTAGATGGGAATCCCAAGAGCAAAAACCCTAAAGGGGCTGCTACTGAAGTTCTGGTCGGTGAAAACTTTGAATTGTTTAATCCTGAAAAAGGGATTTCTCCCATTGTCGCATCAGAACCTGTTGATTCGATGATCAACTTTGTTCTCCTTTACTTTTTCGATTATGGTAATAAAGAAGTGCGCTATGAATTATCCATTCCCGATGGAATGAGCAATTCTGCTGGTAAAACGCGAATAGCTTCATGGAAGGAACGATACATTTTCGAAGCGATTCCGTTTGTTAATAAAGTTATCCCTCTTAAAGAAGAGTTTAACGAAACCCCTGCGTTCACAGTTATTAGAAACGAGTAGTTCGGATATCACATGGCAAAATTTAACCCTTCGCGCCTTAAACTTGCAAGGACAAGAAGAGGATTAACAATGACAGCCTTAGCAAAAAAAGCAGGGCTTTCTTTGAGAATGATCGTTGATTATGAGAAAGATTATTGCCTATATGAGCCATCTGAGCAAACTATAGCTTCATTTGTAGATGTTTTAAAATATCCTGCCGATTTTTTCTTCGGTGAAGATATTGAATCAATTGATCCTTCTACAGTATCTTTTCGTTCTCTGAAGAAAATGACATCTGCACAGGAAGGTGCAGCAATTGGTGCAGGTCAACTCGGATTGATTGTTAGTGACTATTTTGAACAGTATTTTAAATTACCAGAACTCAACCTAATTGATTTAAGAGGCGAAACACCTGAATCAGCTGCACGAGCACTTCGTGATTACTGGAAACTTGGCAGTAAAAGCATTTCTAACATGGTTCATTTGTTAGAAATGAATGGGATTAAAGTATTTTCATTATCAGAAAATACAGCGGATGTTGATGCTTATTCGTTTTGGAAAGCAGGAAAGGCATATGTATTTCTGAACAACCAAAAAACTGCTGAACGAAGTAGATTTGATGCAGCTCATGAACTGGGGCATTTGGTTCTGCATAAACATGGAACACCTCAAGGCAAGGATATTGAAATTGAGGCTAATGAATTTGCTTCAGCGTTTTTAATGCCAAAAGAGAATATTCTAGCTGCAAAAATGCGCAATCCATCTTTAGATGCCGTGCTTCAACTTCGTCATAACTGGAAAGTATCTACCTTTGCTCTTATTTACCGTATGAGGCAAGCGGGAGCATTAACTACTTGGCAATATAATAATCTTGTAAGAGAAGCTTCTGCACGTGGGTTTAGATTGAGAGAGGATCAAGTAATGGAGCGAGAAAGATCTATGATCATTGACTCATTACTCGACGCCCTAGCTGATGATGGTATAACCTTACCGGTGATTTCTCGCCAGCTAAATATCCCTGTAGGGGAGCTTTCTAATCTGTTGTTCAGATTTGGTTTGATTCAAAGTATCTGAATGTTCAAATGAAGTGAGGCTAACAGATTAGCATTTCAAGATGTTAGCATTGTCCACTTATGGCACAGATCAGTCTGTCTGTAATTGTTTGTTGTATCAGTTTCAACTTTTTACATACAAAAAAACCATACCTAGATAAGTCAATGGTATGGTTTCCTGTATTAAGTCTGATTACATCCTTCTTCTAAACACAACATTATCAGAGAAAATTGCCTTACCTGCGACAAACCCAACAGCCGCAATGATTGGTAGGCTGATAGTAGCTCCCGCCATACCTGTAGACATTCCGATCAGTATAGACAGGCCGAAGGTCAATAATATAACCACGAAAGCATACCAGCCGGGGTAGGTTCCATACAGAACCGTCGCCATGCAGCCGGTGCAGACATGGACACCCCTTTGGCTTTCTTTCAGGCAAAATGGACACTTGATGGTATTGTTTTCCATGATAGCCCCTTAGATCGCTTTCCAGCCATTGCTGGTTTTAACAAGATTAATCATGCCGTCTTCAGGTTCATTCATACCCTTGACGCTGGAGAACGCTTTTTTGTCCACCCATGCAGGAACATCCGCCAACTTCCATGTTATGACACGCGAACAATTTTGATTACCGTTTCCCGGTTCGGTCCATTCCTTTATCTCAGCAACCCCGATGACCACACAGGCACCATCTCGATCCAAAACTCAACCGCTTGGCCTTTGTCTGTTACTTCCAGAACATCGACACTACTGAAACCATTTGCTTGTTGAGAAACATCAAGCAGCCCTGATTAGCCAGACCTTTCAATATTTCATCACTGGCACTATACCCCGCTGAACGGTAGCCATGGTTGACCCGGATGGGGAAGCCCTTATTGAACACAATGTCATTATCCTGTAAGGAGTAGCACAGCTTTGAATGTGAAATCTTCGCATTGATAGCTTTCTCAAAATCACCTTTTTCACCGCAGCCTGATAACAACACGGTAAGGCCCGCAATGGCTATAAATTTACGCATGGTTCTTATCCCTTTTTGTGACTGATAGTGCCGTTTTTCAGAACAACCAGACGAACTGGCATATCGGCATTGTTGACGGTAGCGAATCCACGGACTTCGAAGTTGTTGACTGTTCCAGTGACACTGACTTTCTGGCCTTTCTTGTAAGTCAGAACGGCATCATCAAGGCCGGAGTAGTAATCCAGCCAGACCATCCCGCCGCAGTAGCTTGTATCGGCTGTTTTAAAGAGCAGATAATAGTTAGGGGCTGATTTAGGCATCCCCGTCATCATATCGCTGGCACTTCTGCCTTTCGTAACTTCAAGAACAGTCGCATTTGCGATTGAGATCCGTTTTCCCGTCCATTTTTTCTCTGCTGCCATTGCGTTTTCTTCATAGTCTTTGCAGACAGCACCAAGGCCAGATACAGACGATACCGGGCCAAGGCTTTGAGTGGTGGCAGTTCCCCCCAGCGCTTTACCTACTGAAGACAACGAAGAACTGATTGCTCCATTAACTGTATTCACGCCATCGTTGAGCTGCTGGCAGCCAGAAAGAAACACCAGAGAGACCGCCAGTGGTAAGAAGTTATGTCCTTTCATTTATTCCTCAAGGATTTAGTCAGATTCGTATACCCCAATCCCGGCGCACTGACCTATAGATCAGGAGTTATCGTCTAATCAATTGATAGAATTGAATTATTTTTAGTGTTCGTCACATCGTTTAAATCGATCGATACAAAACATATGATAGTCACAGGCTATCATAAATAACATATCGATCGATTAAAGCAATTAAAAAACCGATCGATAAATCCTTTCTAATCGTTAGAATCTATCAATATAAGCTTATCGATCGATTTTACAGATCATTTGCTTGAGTATGCTGGCACTGGCGACTATGCTGGGCTGAGATAAAGCAGTAAAACAGCGAGGGATGAGCATGGAAAACAACAACGAGCAAAGCTTTATGGAAATCTTCGAAAAAGATCAAAAAATCGCTTTTGTTGACTCGTTCAGCGATGCTGCTTTGTCTTACGAATACGAACAGGCGGGCTTCACCATTAATTTAATGCAACGCTCGGTTCTTCTCTTTAACCATAATATAAAGAAAAACGTAACTGCCAAGCAGTTGCGTAAAAATAATATAAAGAAAAACGTAACTGCCAAGCAGTTGCGTAAAAATAATATAAAGAAAAACGTAATGTCTTCGACATTGCGTAAAAATATGAACAGCACATTTATATACCCATATAGCAACATCAGGGAAATCAACTACACGCTGCCTGATTGCAGATCCGATGATGCCGAGATCTGTATTATGACTGGTGATGTATTAAATCCAGTCTGGACGTTCAGGGTTCCATCTCATGCATATTATATTTGCGAGCAATGGGTGGAAGTATTTAATAACCATATTTTCTTTGGCCCATAAACGAAGTATTAAACAAAAGGAAATTAAATATCTGACTAATGATATTAATTAATAGAATTATTTGCTTTTTATAAAGTTAATGTTTAATTATATACACATAGAATAATTGATATCGAGGTATATTTATGTCTGGAAAAAATCCGTTTTGGAATTATGATTATAATGCGGCGCAACGTAATAGAGAAATTGTAGACTCTTACCAACAGGCAAATGAGGCAAGGCTGGATTCTCAACAGTCGCAGTTTGAAGCATCTATGGCTAATGACAGGGTTAGTAGAATACAGATGCAGTTGAATAACACAATCAATAGCCATAAGAAGGTTGTCGCTGATTATGAGCAACGTCTTGAAGAATATAAACAAAATTTCTTTCGTGTAGCTTTACATAAAAACATTCTCTTCAGAACGGTTCGCAGACTTCAGGAGGAATGGCCGGATAAAAAGGAATTCATCCTTGATGAAATGCAAAGACAAAGAATTTTGTGTAATCAACAGGATTATAGAGAAAGATGGTGGAATGCCATAAAAGATAATAATCTTGCTGACGATTATCTTGAGTTTCCATTTCCTAATAGAGAGGTAAAAAACAAACCATAATAAGTAATTAACTATTCGATCATAACATTATATTTATTTTAATAAGACACTAACCTGCTGTGTCTCCTAAAAACACGCCTATACATCAACCATCCATTTTATGGAATACCATCATGACAACTATTTTGCATCCAAATTACGTTGTTGTATCAAAGCTAATATCTAAGTTTGACATTACACATGACAGTAGAGATGAAAATATCAACATCTTGATTTCTGTCATTTATGACTTGGATAACGGCATTACAATCGAACACTACATTAATAATCAGGAAGAGGCCGAGAAAAAATGCATTGAGAAAAATAGATTTTCAAGGAAGTTTAAAAATCGCATTGATAATATATCATCTGAAGAAACCCGCCCAGCTAAAAATAATCCCAAACCCAAATAAAAATTTGAACTCAGGATGGATCTGAGGTCTATACCATATAATGTATTGATTTTGTGCACAGGAACGATTAAAACTATGATGTTATTGCTTATATTCTTTACCACAAACATTAGGGAAATCGCATGTCTGATGCTTTAAAGATCATCAACAATGTTCGTACTCTCCGTGCTCAGGCTCGTGAACTAACACTTGAGACTTTGGAAGAGATGTTAGAAAAACTCACTATCGTTGTAGAAGAACGTCGTGAAGAAGAAGCCTCATTTCTCAAACAGCAGGAAGAGAAACAGGCCAAGCTGGAAGCATTCCGTCAGAAGCTGTTGGAAGATGGCATAGACCCGGCAGAATTACTTTCAACTGTTAGCCCATTTTCTTCCAAGACCGGAGCGAAGCGCGCCCCACGTCCAGCTAAGTATAAATACATCGATACCGATGGTTCTGAAAAAACATGGACAGGTCAGGGCCGAACTCCTCGTGCTATCGCTGCTGCCCTCGAAGCCGGTAAGACGCTGGAAGATTTCGAGATCAAATAATCTTCATACCAAGTCTACCAAATCCGCTGGCCCGTCGCTGGCGGTTTTATTCATGACTTCAATTATCTTGTTGCCTGAGTCGCTCTTGTAGCATTAGTTTTTAAATTATTCAGCATTTGCTTATCAACCGGTTGTAGTTGTTGTCCTAACAGAGCCGCAAGCAAAATATTTGTGTCTTCTGTTCTTTCGATTTGAAGCATTTGTAATCTTAAATCAAGTGCCTGCATTCTTGCCTGCTCATGCGCAGTTTCTTTTTCATCAGCACTACTGATTTTTACCTGCCAAGCGTCAGCACCTGTTGTATCTGCATAGCGTGAATAGATCTCATATCTTAACATTTCCCACTCTGAAGGATTATCCGGGAATGTTGTGCCGGGAAATAAGGTCGCATACTTGTTTTTTACGGAAGCATCTGACCAAGCAAGGTTTGCTCCCTGCGTAGAACCTAATGTGGATCCTATTTTGGCCCCTCTGGAGTTCACTGATACATTACTTGCTTTTTTCATTGCCAGTACGGAATCAATGGCGTTTGTTCCAGCAGTGCTTCTGGAGACAAAGCTCGAAAAGGCGGATAAATATTCTCGACCTTCATTTGTGTCTTCTAACCCTTTGTTCTTCAATGGTTCAACAGGCAAGTTACCTATAAGATTTCTTTTTGCCGCTTCAGCAACTTCAATCTGCTCCACAGAATAAGACTGATTCGAAACCTTATTAGACAATGCATCTGATGTAGATAATGGTGGTGTAATTAGGCTTGATGCCGATTTATCTTTATCAGGATACTGACCTATAGCATTGCACCCACCTCTGTTATATTTCACATCATCTTCAGAGCAAACATTTATTGATACTCTGCCCATGATGTTTTTCTTGGCCTCATTTATTCCGGTATTTGCTTGCGTAAACATCTTAACGCTGTTTTCAGATAAAGCCTCTTTCGCTGAGCTTGTATTCGATCCTGCTGCACCACGACCACCTGCGCTTGTGACTTCTTCACAGGCGTTGGCATCAGGTATTCTGTTTAAGATATTTTTCATACGCTGTTCTTGGATTGCCTGACTTGCATTACTGACAACAGCATTCTTCTGATTCTCATTTGCTGTTATGGTTGCTTGTGCCAGTTTGTCGTTCATTGAAACTAATGTTTCGATTATTCCATTTCCCATAGATTGAGGTGATCGCCCCATCAAATAAGGATCCAGAGTATAGTTTGTGACCGGATAAACAGCCTCTGCATGACTTGAATACAATATTGTCAAACATATTACGCTCGCTATGTTTAATTTTTTTATTTTAAATCCCCCTCTCACAGCCCACTCCTCTTTATTCACTACCTATTATTTAATTAATCCATTAAAAGCAGTTTGTCAATTTTATTAAAAATTATAATAGAATAGATTAAAGACTTGGAAAACAACCATTTTTTATGTGACCAACCCAACCTCGTGTAATTAATTTTACAATTTTCACATCACGCAGTAGTTTTCTCAAACATTTATTACCCACACACATCCCCCCATAATGCACTAATGCTTGCATTAAAAATACTGATTTATTTCATGCAATAAAAATGTAGTATGAAGTTCGATACAATTGAACACCGCATATTATTAATAAAGGATAATTTATTATTTCGCTTACGCAATTAGATAATGAAAAACGAAGCCTAATGATTTCATTAGGCTTATTTGTTATTTGGATATTATTATCTTCGGTGATTTAGGATCGAAATCGAAAGTTACAATCTTATCTTTTTTTTCTTCTTTCGCAATAAGATTGCTTAAATCTAAACTCGTCGATTTTATTTCATCCCATTTCAGTGGATTCTCTTTTAACATATTCATTTTTATGAAATAATAAACTAAAGCAGGTTCTTTTCTGGCTAGACTGTTTTTATAAGCCTGTTCCATTTCATAGAACACTTCGTCTTTCCATGAAACATCAGCAAGAACGCACTCACGATAGTGATTCATATTTGCTACAATGCCTGACGCATTTTTACTTTTTGAGAAAAGATCACAGGCAATTGCATAATACTCTTTACCTAATTCAAATCTGTTTGTTTTATAATGCAAAAGGCCCAAGTTAGCATTAGCATGGGCAGCCGTATTCTCGTTATCAACAGCAGCAAGACTTTTGAGAGCCCCCTCCCATTCTTTTACCCTTTCCCAGTTAATACATTGCTCCACTCTATCCAAGAGACATATCTCAGAAAATAGTTTGTTTAAAATTAACGTTTCATCGTGCTTGTCTATTCCCAAACCTTTGACAGCATATTCATAGCATAATGCATAGTTGTCTAAAACTGACGACAAATAGGTAACCATTATTGCAGGTTGAACAGAATAGGACTCATCTTCAAACCATTTAATTCCAAAATCTATAGCAGAAGAAAGATCATAATTATAGTATTTCTCCCACATTTTCGCTTCGTATGCACCTTGTTGACTAAACAAAAGTTCACTATTAACTAAATTCGAAAGATTCGCATTCCTTTCTGCCCACTTTGCTTGTGCCAAGGAATTGTCATTAGGTTTTCGTAATGAACTTACATATAATTTTTTTGCTTTCTTTAATGCTCCATTAGACAATTCTATTGTCGCTATTGAACTCTCCAATTCCGTAAGATGCAAAGGAGAAAATCTTTCAGACTCAATAAGTTTTCTCGCTTGAGATACCATTTTCAAAGGGCGATTATAACTTTCCGCCACCGCGATCTCGGCTGATAGTAACCATGGATCTTCTTTTAACATTGGATGCTTAGACAATAGATAATGGGCTTTATCACTTTGATTATTATTAACATAAAATCTTGAAGCAACTCTAATGATCCAACGATGATTAGGTAATAGATTTGTACCGACTGTAACAGCTTTCTCAGCTGAATCCAGCTTACCAATTGATACGTAAGCCCTTGCTAAATCAAGCCATGCTAATGCATCTTTGGGATTATTATGCAACCATCCTCTTAATATTGAGATGATTGGTTTTTGAGTTTCAGTTGGTTCACTATCATGCTTACCACCTCTTAAAATGAATTTAGCAAATTGTAGGATTTGTGGTGGTAAATCAAATCCCTGCACAATAAATCTTGCCGCAACTCTCGATTCTGCTTCTCGGTTTTCTATATAAGCAACATTTAACAACTCTATTGCTGAGCCTAAATTTTTATTAAGAACAAAATTTTCATATAAGTCATCTGTATTATCAGACAATGAGGAAAAATCTCCACCATTAAAAGGTTTAATTTCAGGAGACTTTAGGGAGTCGATTGACTTCGTCCATTCAGGAAGCAATAGTCTTTCTTCTTTATCAAACAGGCTCATTTTGCTTCCTTATATTTTATTGCTGAGACCAAAAACCTTCAATTTTTGAATTAAAAGGTCGAATTGAGTTATAAGTCGATCCAAACCTAATTCTATCTTTGCTATCCCGCCTCCTTTAAGCATTCCTCTGTTTTCATAACTTGGATGACTACACTGCAACACTATGTTTTTCAAACCTAAACCTAACCAATCTGGATGAACCCCATCAAATACCTCTAAGCTTTGAAAAAAAGCCTTCTCTAAATAAGGTAAAGCGAGATCGTATTGATTCCCACTCCCCCCCCAACGTGGCGGTGCTATTTCTGTAGGAACAAACTCTCTCATCAAACTATTAACGGTTCTGCCAGTAAATAAAAAAGCAACTATTGAACCTAACTGATAAATATCACAACGCTGCCTTCTATTTATCCATTCAGGGGCTATCAGCCCATAGAGTTGTTCAGGAGGCGCATAATTTTGATCTCCAGTAATCGGAAAGTTATCAAAACGATGTGGTACACCTTGTAAACTTGCTCTGCCTAAATCACCAACTTTAGCATTTAAAGAATCGAACACCATTACATTTGAAGGTTTCAAATCTTGATGTGAAATATTTGCAGAGTGTAATTGTCTAATACCCATTGTAACATCTTTCAGGTATCCTAATTTCATTGCAAGGCTGACATCCTTTGTTCTTTCGACATACATCCTTATATCTCCGGATTCGGCCAGCTCCATAATTAAATATGGTACTATTCTACCATCAATTACCGATTGTCCTTTGTTAAGAACTTTAATAACATTTCGCATTCTTTTTTCAATGCAAATTTCATTTAGTTTATCCTCAAACTGATAATCAGACGTAAGCACTGACATTATCTTCATAAAATCGTGGCCTTTAGACAAAGCTTCCTGCATTGTCTTTTCAAAATCAAAGGCTTTGAGAAATGCCATCTTTCCTGTATTTTTATTTTTCACTTCATAAGACACCGAAAAGTTCCCCCCCGTTCCGATGCCCGTTTTTGTTCCTACTGGTATAATTCTTTCAACAAGCCATTCGTTGTTTAATTCTAAGCCGACCATTTTATTAGCTGGAGTTGTGGTAGTCATGAATAATCCCATTTAGGTATTAAGAAAGAATTTTATAACCTACATCTTTATCTACTCTATTGATAAGATTAAACCACTACTGCATAAAATTGAAACTAATTAAATATCTACATATCAATAAGTTAAGGGTTTTACATTTCTATTCATCCTTTCAATTGTGCTCTACATCAAACTTTACTTTTGAATTCTCCCAACCTCACGCATATAGTTGCCAATAAAACTATTTACTCAGAAATAATTACAATAGTACACTAACTAAAGGATATCATACATCCATTGTAATCAAAGAGGGCCTAAGCCCTCTTAATATCACATTCCATCATTACCTTCTTTTGATGATGAACTACCACCGGAAGATCCACTACCATTCCCTTTATCTGGAGCCTTAAAGCTTTCAATTGGTGAAGCTTGGGCCTGTAAACTTACAGGCAGCAACGGTCTGTTATGTTCACCAAATGATACTGCTCTGTTAGCAGCCTTTTGAGCTACATTCATATAACCCGCTGCGCCTGCTGTGTCACCAATAGCATCTGCTGCCTCAGCTGCATTGTAAGCCGAGTTAGCACTTTCAAGAGACTGATATTCATCCTGCTGATCAAGTGGGCCAGCATTACTCATATGAGTTCTGAATGCAGATCCCGTATCATTGGCTCTATTAGTCGCCTGTGCTTTCCCCTGTTGGGCCTGTTGCTGTTGTTGAAGCTCACGTTGCTGTTCACGGTCTTTGTTGATTTGCGCATTCCTGATCTGATTACCCATCGCATTTGAGGTATGAGAAACCTGATCCAACACGGTTTTGGTAAACATAGCACCTTCAACACCTTTTGATGCCGACTGTGCGTAACCCGACATGCTCTGACCACCATGAACACCAAGCCACTTCATAATTTCATCAGGGATGATGTGAATCAGTGAAAGTGATTTTTTCACTACCGTAAACATCATCGCAATATAAACAGCAATGAGAGCCAGTGACTCGATGATACCTATCCCGGCATTGGCTGACATCATGCCAAACGCGCCGGAGAATGTTTCATTGACGATCCCACCAAGGATAGGGAGCATCGTATAGGCTGCTATCAAGCCTGTTATCATCAGTGCTGGTCGCATGGTTAACGATAAAACCAGACCATAACCAGCGCCTCCACGACCCACTACGCCATCACCATCTGGATGCAAATGTGTTATTACCCATAATGGTGCTGCGACCATTGCTTCAAGGCACAGGATCATCCAGCCTACGCAAACACCAAACCACATCACGTAAGGCAACATAGGAATAACGACGGCTAAGGTATCACCAGCTATCCATAAAGGGATAACCAGTGGCATCACAATGCCCATAGCGCCAAATGCACCTGATACCCAGCTTGCAGTCCATGAAGTCCATGCACCAAGACCTGCGCCAACAACCGCAGAACTCCCTAATAACGTCCAGCCAGCAGCACTGATTGTATCCCCAAGCCCTTTAACGGCTAATAACGGGTTTATCGCCTGTAAATTGGCAGCGGTTGTGTCGGTTGAAAATGAAACAATTTTCCCTTGTTTTCTGCCATTGATAACGCTGGAACTGAGAAAACCCGCCATTGCACCAGAAATGCTCTTATTGGCTTCACTCTGAAGAGAAGAAACAATTTTTCCGGCATCATCTGTTTTAGGGCCAGCGCCACTTTTACCGCTGGTATTGGCTTCTGTCCGGTTTTGCGCATCAATCCCATTCGCGTATCTTGAAGCTGTCGTTGATTTCGCCATATCCTGAGCCACTTTTGCCATAATCGCGTTCATGCTGTTATCGAATATATCGCCGTATTCCATTGTCGCTTGCCCAGCGACAGGAAGATTATGAGCGGCACCGTTAATCGCGTCCTGAACACGGATAAGTTTCATACTCCATGCGCCAGCCATAAACCATCCGTCTTTCTGGACATTCTCTTTGAAATCATCCCACTGGTTGCCAGTGGAGAAAACTGTTCGTACTGCAGTATCAATAATGGATACATATGAGGCCGTTGCGCTGTTTATTCCGGTCTGAATATCAATATTATTATCGGCCACATACTGTTCAGCCAGCGTTTTCATACTGTTATTGAGGTCGATGAATGCGGCATTGTGTGCCTCAATAACATCTGAAATATTCGTCTTTATATCCTGTGGCATATAGGCCATATACATTCCGCCCCCTGCAATGGTAGCCTGAGCTTTCGCCTGTTCGTCATAAGAAGCTTTGGCCTTGGGGTCTGTAAGCGTGATGCTTCCACAGGCAGCCTTTGATACCAGTAAATTTTTATTCATATCATTACCGGCATTTCTGGCCCCATAACTGTATGTGTATAAATAGGGACCTTTCTCCGGCGTCATTTCAAACGCAGGCGTGACGTGCGGGAAAGGATCGGCTGCTGCTGATTTCTTCCATAATTCACCCGCCTTCAACATACAGACGTTATTGATAAAGGCAGTTTTCGCTATACGGTCAAGTTCCTGATAAGACGCCGATGTTGTGATAACAGCCCCATCTGAGGGGTTGGATGCATAGGTATTCCAGACGGTATCTGCCAGACCGACTCCCTGATTAATCATCCACAGCACCATAACCTGAGCGGCACAGAAACCACCTGCTGCCGGGAGTATCATTGCCGTGCCTAATGCAGTTCTTACGGGCAACCACATGGAAGACCATTTCTTACCCAGCATTTCTCCGTCATGTGCCGTTGACATGGTTCCGGCAATCAGCGTGTAGGCAGCTAAAATACCACCAACCAGTAAAACAGCGCTGTTGAGGATTGTCATTGTGCTCGCTAATGGACTCTGGGCTAAATTTTCAGGGAATAAGATATCCAGAAACCACAACTTTGACTTATCAGTATCGGGGACAGTAAATAAATCTGCAGCATGAGCTGACTGAGTTAAGAACAAACAAACTAATATTGCTAATAATATCAACACTTCTTTTTTCTTTATATTTATCATTATCACATTCCTTTGTTGTTTACTTCATTGAGTTACTGATGCTGTTCCAGACATCGGTTCCGTTGACAGTTGCTCCCGATCCTGATGAAGAGCCTGTTCCTGTAGACACACTTCCACTTGCGACATTCCCAAGGACGGGCATATCAATGGAAATGCTTTCGGATATATTTCCGGTCAGTTGACTGACTTTTTCTCTCGCAATCGAACAGGCTTTACTTATTGCCGCTTCCTTAGTTTTTTTAATTATTGAATCCACAGAGGGAAGATTAATGCCGAGGTTTCCGGCGGGCCATGCGTCCGTGCAGCCAATAGTCTCAAGCGACTGATTGATGTTATCCATGAAATTCTTCGCTACCGGCTCTAACTGAGCCGCATCCTGCTTCATGGCGTTGTATTGCGCTTGTTTTAATGATGAGCTGACATCCGGGCTACAGACTGCTGCGTTAGCTGTAGTTGCTGAAATTAATATTGTTGCGGGAAGGATTATTTTGAAAATGCAGTTACAGACATTTGTTCGCCATTTATTTTTCTTAAGTTTATTCATTTGATACTCCTTTGATTTATTACATTTAATTCACCATATTTTCTTCTTGTGATTAAACAAAAATACAATGCCTTATTAATATATATTAAATAAAATAGAATTAATCAAGATAATGATAATTTTATTTGACAATGACTTTATTTTTGATTATTGTTTAAAAGTAAATAAATGACTACTCCAAAAATTTATTACAATACTCTGAAGAGGCCAGTTTATCTGGCTTCTTTCCTTTTAATTTTATAATCTGTTAGTTTAACAAGTTTGAACTTCTAAGATAGTAATATATTTATTGTGATCATTTCTCTTGATAATTTCTTTCTTTATATTGATTGCATTACTAAAGCCAACCTTGACTTCTGGCTTTTTTTGTTCTTTTTAATTTTGCCTTTACTTTTGATTTAATAAATTATTTTTGAAAACTTTCTCATCTTATGAGCTAAAGCTCATAGGCTTCGCCCTTACTCATCATATTAACTAGAAGTGCATCAAGGCTATAGCATTTGCTGTTAAACGCATAGGAAAACTATATCCTCAATAGCAGCACTGAGTGATTGTCCAAAACAATCACATTGCTGGAACAGGGCTGGCCCCTGTTAATGATGGATTTATCCATAAAGAACTGCGGCAGTAGCCGCTGACCTAATAATAGTATAATTAATCTTATCAATTCATATTCGATTTAGTTCTTAAGATTTTATATACGCTAGCTTTACCTTGAAATTAATTAAAACCTCATATTGAAAACAGATCTTTTCTTATGATCTTTCGCTCATGGCTCCGCCCCTTATCTATATATTAACGAGGAATCAATCAAGGTTATAGCATTCGCTCTTAAACGCATAGTAAAACTATATCCCCATAGCAGCACTGAGTGATTGTCCTAAACAATCACATTGCTGAAACAGGGCTTGCCCCTGTTAATGATGGATTTATCCATGAAGAATTGCGGCAGTAGCCGCCAGTAAATAGGAGGAAAACAATACTTCCGTGTCATCGGCAGCACTTCGTGATTGTATGAAACAATCACTTTGCTGCAAATAAAATACAAAGAAAACGCTGCAAAATAACATGGTGCCATTTATTTGGCACAAGTTTCCCTTTTACTATATTAGTACTAGATATTACGAGCTGTTTTTAACTTTATTATCATATGATTATAAAGTGAAAGGTTATTAAAAATAAGAACTATTGAATATCAAAGGTTATTGATTTTACAAACTAGAGTTATCAAATCTAATAACCTTACTTTCACCTAGAAATAGTAACGCACTAAATCAATATAGCATTTGCTCTTTAACACATAGTAAAACTATATCCCCAATAGCAGCACTAAGTGATTGTACGAAACAATCACTTCGCTGAAATAAGTGTCAAGAAAAATACATATCCCTGCGAAAAAATCCTCATATATAACACAAAAGAAAAACTGGACTCTCTTAACTTCTTACTAATTATTTAATTATAAGCACCCTCCCAGCCCAATAAAATCAAGGCTTCACACCTTTTTTTGCTATGTTTAAACATAGCATATACCTATGTTTAAACATAGATCCGTCCTATGTTTAAACATAGCAAGACTTATGTTTAAACATAGGTTTTTTAACATATGATAAGATCATAATAATAAAATACTTATTTTATTTATAGTTTTACTATTGACTTTCCATTTTGTGCATAGTATTTAAAATATATAATAAAAACAATAAGAGAGAAAATATGAATACTAATGACACTGAACTACTTCGCTTATTTGATACATTAACTACAGAACAAAAGATTGATATCGCCAGACACTTACTGCAAAACAAAGATATTAAATCAACTACAGTTATCGCCAAAGAAGAAGATAAAGCGATCTCATTTTCCCAGCCTTATGTTTTTGCTTTCACATCTAACTTTCGTGTTTTTTCTGATCTGGACATATCTAAGAATGAATTCCGTGTATTAACTTACATCTTGGAATACATGGAGTTTGGAAACCTAATCAACCTCTCACAGTCATCACTCTGTAAAGCGTTGAATATCGCATCCGGTAATATGTCAAACATATTCAAAAAGCTAAAACAAAAAGGTATTCTCGTTGAACATCATGGACACCTGTATATCAACTCTAATATTTTTGCCAAGGGTATGAGTCATCAACTTGATGAAAAACGTAAAGAGCATTTGAGCAATGCAAGAAATGTTCAGGCTGAGATTGAACAATACCCTGATGGTTATCAAAATCTTTCTCAACAGGAAAGACGAGGATTAGCCCTCGAAACAGTAAATCAAAATGTTTATACAGATGCTTTTATTTTTAGCAAGAAGAAAAAGAACAATGCAGTTCCTAATGCTAAAAACAGTATCAAGATAGATAAACCCCGCAAGGTATATAAACGAACAAAAGAAAATGAAGCAAATAGACAAGATTTAGTTAATATCACTAACCACTTAAAAGCTGTTTCCTAAATAATAACAAGGAATGAAAATGAAAAAGCTACCCGGTTCACTTGAAATAAAACTTCATGAAAAACTATCAAAAAACGACATTCTGAATGTCTTAGCAGAACATATGACGATGCTTGAGGAAACATTTGGCATTGAAGAGTTCAAACTCTATTCTTTTCTTGAATGTTATATTGATAGTAAAAAACAGTCCTTTTATCATGAAGAACATAATACTGTTGTAAATTCATTTGACTTACAAGGTAATGAGAAACTTGAGAACACAGCAAAAATAATTTCAAAAGATGGTAATAAAAGAATCGTCTCTTTTGATAAAAATATCGATGTAGATAGAATACGTTTAACAGTTGGAAGTATTCAGAAAACATAATCCGTATCGATATTGGTCTAACAATATTCAAGTCATTCCATCATCAGTAGTCAGCAACATCATTCAAGATAAAGAAAGCCAACTACAATTAGAAAGAGATAAACTTTACTTCCTCAACCAACTGAGACGTAAACAAGAAGAGGAACAAAGGCGTAAAGAGCGTGAGGAATTTGAGCGTCCATTGAAATCACTCATTACAAAAAAGATCATGGAAAGCGGCCTAACTGATTTAGAGTTCAAAAGAACAATATGTTCAAGCTTTGACTATATAAAGAGCCGTTCTGTAATAGCAAAATACCTAGCCAATAAACCTGATTTGTTAGAAAAATATCATGACTCCAGAATAATACGAATGTCCATTAAAAATGATGAAGGTAAAGTCGGCAAGGTTGAACTTTATGATCTTTCTGGAACACTAATTTTTGAAAGCTATAAAAACAAATAAGAGAGGTATGATATGCAATGTTCATGTGGTAGAGAAATGACAGAGAGGTTTTCTGTTTCTAAGAAATGCAACTTGAGATGGGAATACTCTTTTTGTAAGTCTTGTGGAAGAATCGATGCAGATTATCTTTATAGCTACGATAAAACACAGTTTATTGAACGAGGTTATTCAGCAAGGCTAAATTATAGAGACATGACAAGAAAAATAGATAATTAAATCCATGCCTCTCCATTAAATTTGACACTTATCCCTTATATATTAATATATAATATATACCCGATTAACTAAAATTAGAGAATATAACATGAAAGACTATATAAAAAAAGCACAGGAAAATGAAACAATTATTGATGGTGGTAAAGTTTACGATGAGCTTAGGCGCGATTATCTTAACAGAAGTTTCCTTTTTCCTTGCTCAGATGAAAAAACAGATGATGATTTTAATCCTTTCAGTGAGGAAGCATATAATAAAATGAAGTCCTTGCATGATGAAAGAGATAATCTTAATTTTAAAAACAAAATGAAAGAGATTAAAAGGAATTTATCTACATCACAAAAAAAAGAAGTCGAAAAAATAATGAGAAACAAAATAAAATAATTTTTTAAATATCCAGCCATGAAAAACACTTTCTCCGATGAGATAAAGATCATGACTACTTTCTTTATCTGAATATATAGAAGCCTACATTGACTTCTATATCCCATTAAACCTATTAAATATTTTTAACTTCCAATATTCAGAACCTTCCTCTTTCTCTCGAAGATTGGCCTCAAGATTCTTCATGATTAGCGCTTTTACTCCTTGGTTATGTGCTGCCATTACTTTGTTAAAAAGTTCTTTTTCATCTATATCTTCCCGTTTTTCTTTTCCTGTTCCATTCACTTTTTTGTAGTAATCGAAATCATCGAATAGATTGTTTATTTGTATTTTAAGTGCCTGTCCCACACACTTTTCATTTTCAATGATCATTACCGCTTCATTATGAAATCCAGATGCTATTTCGTATATGAAATCGCAATATAATGATAAGACCGTGCAAATGGCAAAAAACATTGATTCATTTTTTTCGTATAATACCACATCATTCATATCATATTCCTCTTGTAATCGATGTACAGCCCCATTACGGGGCCACATAATCTAAATCAGTGAGTAGATAACAACTCTGCCCATGATTTCTTAATCTATTTTTATTTTGATATTATTTACAAAACTCCCATGAATGCCGGACCAGACGTTCCGCTACCTCTTCAAAGTTTACTTCTTCAAGCTTTCCTTCCAGACATTCACATTGGATAATGATGTAAAAATTTTTACTGATATGCTCAATAACATTGCCGATGAAAACACACATAAAATCCGCATCATATACCAAGTATGAGACATTATCAGAGGCCATATCCTGCATAACCTTCCAACTAGCCTCAAACGAACGCTCTGCAATATTATAAAACGTTTCTGTAGATACACTTTTAATTTCAAAAATTTTACTCATGGTTACGCCTCACTATTAAATGATATTTGTTTGCTTTTTTATTTTTTCGCCCCATGAATGAGGCTAAAAATGATTTATTAAATAACCTTTTTATCTTCGTTTGTGATTAACACGTAATGTTATCAACACCACCTCCTTATCAACCATTTTTACTGAATGCCCTTGTTCAAAGTACTCCCATCTGACTACCTTTTTAAAAGATGCGCTTGCATTTTTGATACAATCCTTATAAATACTATCCATGAATGCATCATCCTCCATTAACATCTCTGCTTCATCGGGTCGGACTTCCTTAAGCGTATTTATTTTCATTTCATAAAACAAACCTGCCATATGCATAAATACTTTTTGAGATTCTTTTATCAGTTTTTCACTCATGTCTCTACCTTTTGATTTATATTACAGACTGTTTATTTGCGCTGATTTCTATTCTTTTGTAATAAAGAACATAATCATCACCATTAAAGCATTTAATCAAAAACTCATGATAACTACTTAGTATAGTTTTAACCTCTGGAACTGATATGTATTTAATCTTTATCTCTTCAGCACTTTCAAACCATTCCTGTAGCGTGAGATTAATAATATCCATTATGAATATCTCCCTGTAAAATCCATCCTTCATTTTTTTCAGAAATGCATCATCCTTTAGATTAAAGTATAAGTAATGTATTAACTCGTTATAGGTATTTACAACATCAGTAGCAAAGTTTGCTGTCTCAGCATTACTTGCGGATATTTTAACGGGTATTTCATTCCAGCCTAAACATTTTTCGTTCATATTTTCCTCTCTCATTAATAGTTAGTACGATACGCAGAGTAAATAACTCTCAGATTCCTTCTCACCTCATCCAAGAACAGATAATATTCTTTCCCTTTATTATCTTTCATTGATTCAGCAAACTCTTGTTTTGTTCGTTCGATCACTTTTCCAATCACTTCTTCAATATAAAGCCGGTCTTTAAAATGACGCTCATAATCATTTCCCATACAATCAATCATGACCTGAAGATGTTTTCTAAAGTTATTTATTGCCATTTCCATAAATACTTCTGTCTCATCATTCGTAACAGTCACCACACAAGGCAGTACGTTTTTACTTTTCATCTTAACCTCTCATTATTTAATAAACTTTTTTAGATATGATTGCGAGAATCAGAAATGATTTTGTAAATCCATTCATCAATCTCACTTTCAATAAATGCTATAGAGCGCAATCCGGTTTTTACTTGCTTAGGAAATTTACCCGCTCTTATTAAGGTATATATCCACGTTTTACCAAACCCTGTTCTTCTTTTTACTTCTGGTAAACGAATCAGTTTCGGATGTTTATCTGTTTTGTTTTGAACCATATTATCTCCTTTTTTTTTACGTAATATCTTGGATATTTCGTTTTTTAGTATGTTGTTCGATGGAGATAATTCTAGGATTTTGGCTAGTTCTAAACTAGGGATGTTCACCAACCGTGAGTTTCGCGGAAATTTTTGGAGGGATACGCTTTTTAGGGATGTTCGCAGGTTGTGAACATCCCTTGTGTTTACTTTTTGTTTTTATCCGTGGCTTTATCGTTAAATGTTATCACGTCAGTGATCTTCCAGTCCTTTAACATATTGTTTTTAATATAGAAATCATTTAAAACCTTGAAGTACTCATCCTTTTCGAGATAACTTTTCGCGTAGTCATAATCAGTATCTTTGATGTTATCACGGCTCCGAATCCCACCAGTACCATGTAGAATGTCAGCTAAGATGTTGAAAGGTATGTTCTTACCTTCGTTGTAGAGCTGTTCCCATGAGATCAAATCCATCAAAGGGATGACTTTGTAATCAAGTATTCTTTCAAAGGTCTTATGACCAAACCGAAACATTCGTTTAGGTGGCTTAGGCGTTTTTAGGTGCTTTTGCCATAGAGCAATCAGTACTTTCAGGTGTTCTGCGAGATCGTCGCTGCTGGCTTCTTCCAAGTCAATTTCAACCAGTATTTTGTTGGCAGGATTCATGCCACCTTGTTTCAGATACTCAGAGATGTAGTCAGAACTCACAGCAACAGGGTCTGTTTGCTCAGAATTCTCCAGCCGATACATAGCCCGCCCATAGTTGAACAATTGAACTCTGCTCATTGGTCTTACAGCATAGCTATGTGACAGTCTGTGATTGCCTGAAATCCAGTCCGATTGAAGTATCACATCACCACATCGGATTTTGGCATCATGGTATATAGCTTGCATTTGATTATCTTTGCCTGCTGTTTCCCATTGTTGCCTTGTTTTGTAAGCCAACATCCGTCTTTCAAGCTCTGCATAGATTTGTTCTAGGGTCAGGTCTTTCAGGCCATCGTATCGGCGTACATCAAACCAAGATAATGCAGTCCTGATTTCTTCCATTTCCTTTTGTGTAGTCATTATTCTACCGATTGCTTTTAAGTTTCATAAAAGTTAACCCATTCATCATGATAGAGAAAGTGGAAAAGAGGGGCGGGTTTTCAAAATGGTGTGAGAGCAGATAAGTGATCTTGGATGTAAGTGCTTTAATCTTGACTAAACATGATTTATTTAATAAAAAATAACCAATTGTTTTTCATCATTTATTTTAACAAAAATAACGACAACATCATGTTGATAATGAAAGCAAATTTAGATACGTATAGTCAGATGATTATGACAACAACCAATTGGTTTTAATTGACATTCTTACCACAAGAAAACAATAATGATGGTAAATATGTTGGTAAAAATATGGCTATATTTAACAAAGTCAGTAATAACAGGAGATGTAGATGAAGTTCGAGTCCAGTCAGAGGAGCCAAATTTAGAGAAGCCCGCTTAAGGAAACTTAAGTGGGCTTTTTGTGTTCTCAGTCCAATGCATCCACCTGACGAGCAGGTGGAGCGTGATGTGTTTCGAATCAGAACTGATAGCTGGCGGTGACGCTGACGTTGCGCGGCTCGCCATAGACGATAGAACCGTCGACATTGGTGTCGTAGGTTTTATCGAACAGATTATTGAGGTTACCCTGCACAGAGAAGTTTTTCGTCACCTGATAGCGGGTGAATAAATCGACCAGGGCGTAGCTTCCCTGTTCCGCGCGGAATGTGCCATACGGCGTGACCGTATCGCTATAAACACGATTCTGCCAGTTAACCCCACCGCCCACGGTCAGTTCCGGCATGGCTGGCAGGCGATAACGGGTAAACAGTTTTACTGTGGTACGCGGTAGGTTCGGGTTTACCGCATTGCCTTCGTTGTCTTCAGCAACATAGCGTGTCGCGCCGAACGTCATCTGCCAGTTATCGGTGATCGCACCGTTAACTTCGAATTCGACCCCTTTGCTGACCGTTCCATCCATCGCTCTATAGGCCGTGTCGCCATTGCTACCGGCAATTGGTACGCCGGTTGATTGGCCCACGTTATCCTGTTCAATGCGGAACACCGCGAGGGTGGTGGTTAAACGGCTGTTCATCCAGTCGGACTTCAGGCCAAGTTCATAGTTATTGCCGGTAATTGGGGAAAGATATTTACCGGAACTGTCGCGCTTGTTCTGCGGCTGAAAGATTGAGGTATAGCTGGCGTACGTAGACCAGTTATCGTCAATGTCATACACCAGGCCCGCATACGGCGTGGTGTGGTTTTGTTCCATGCTGTAGGCGAGGGTGTCGATACGCCAGTTGGTATAACGCGCGCCGACAATCAAATGCAGTGGGTCGGCCAGCGAAATACGTGTTGCGGCGTAGAGCGATTTCATGTGCGTGGTATCGTCCTGGGCCAATGACTGCGGGTTCCAGTTGGTTTCCGGGAAGTTACCATCGAAGGTATAGAAGCTGCCGATTTCGTTGGGGAATACGTTCGACCACGCACTTTCGTAACGGTTATTCTGTTTGCTGTAGCTGCCGCCCAGCATCAGATTATGCTGACGACCAAACAGGTCGTAACCGCCGTCGGCGAACAGATCGACGGCATCCACCTTACGCTTGCCGCTGTTCCAGCCGGTACCTCCGACGTAGTCATAGCCCGGACCATAGCTGCCATACGGGCCAATCAGCGTACCATCGGCTTTATTGACATAGGCATCGACGTACATCATTTTACTGTCAAACTTGACCTCGGAGTGGGTGGCATTCATGGTCGCCTGCCAGGTATCGGCAAAACGTTGCTTGATGGTGACAAACACTTTGTTGAAGTCTTTATCGTTGTACGCCCAGTCCGGCGCAGTGCTGCGCGAGCGGTCATAGCTGTTTTTACTGCCGTCGGTATTCCAGCGCGGCAATCCACCCCAGGTTGGGCTGTTGATATCAATGCGCTGGTATTCATAACCCGCAGACAGGCTGGTGGTGTCGCCCAGATCGGCATCGACAATCCCGGAGAAGAACATTTTTTCGCTATTGTAGCGATCAAGCCAGGCGTCGTTATTCTGGTAGCCCGCCACGATGCGCCCGCGCACGTTGCCGTCTGCCGTGAGCGGGCTTTGCAGATCGGTCACATATCGTTGTTTATTCCAACTGCCATATTCCGCAGAAACATTACCGGTGAACTCGCGGCTGGTGGCATGCTTACGGATCATATTAATCGACGCTGAGGGGTTACCCGTCCCGGTCATTAGCCCGTTTGCGCCACGGACAACTTCGACACGCTCAAAAAGGGCCGTGTCGGAAAGGGCATCACCGAGATTCCAGCGGGATTCAAAATAGGTCGGAATCCCATCGACCATATAGTTATCAATCTGAAATCCGCGAGAGTAATAGCTACTGCGATCTGAATCCGCCTGACTTCTGCTTATCCCCAACGTGTTGTCCATCACATCGCCCAGCGTTTGCAGTTGCTGATCTTCCATGCGCTGCTGACTGATAATGCTGACCGATTGCGGAATATCGCGCTGCGTCATCTGCATTTTGGTGCCAGCAGTCGTTGATTTAACGCTGTAATCCTGCTCCTCGCTGGATGTGGCTGGAGCAGAGCCCTCAACGATAACCGTCTCTTCAGCAGGGGCTGCGAGGCTGGTGGAAGGCAATAGTGCTAACGTGATGCAGGCTGCCAGTACAGAAGGGGCAAGCCTCGGTTGGCGTTGGTCATCCCCGTTGTGTGTTGTGAAAGACATCGAAAAGTCCTTGATAATTATTAATATTAAGTTCGAATCACTGAGGTTGTGATGAACCTTTTGGTTGTAAATTATTAAGTTCGCACGCGAATACAAATGCGAAATATACGCATTCACATTCAGTGTGTAAACAGATGCTACGGCATAAGTGAAATGTTGTTTCAGTACTATGCTTAAGCAATAGCGACGGGAAATGGTTATAAGAACAGCAGTGGCAGGGCTTTTTGCTTAAAAAATCGAGGGTTAAAGTTGAAAGAGCGTGAGTAACTCGCTCATACTCTATACTCGCAGAGTGACCCGGCGTAGCATGGCATAACGCTTGGGCTGTTAATGAAAAAGGAAAACGTCGTGGCAGAAGAAACTATATTCAGCAAAATTATCCGTCGTGAAATTCCGTCAGATATCGTGTACCAGGATGAACTGGTCACTGCGTTTCGTGATATTTCCCCTCAGGCACCTACGCACATTCTGATCATTCCTAACGTCCTGATCCCGACCGTCAACGATGTGACAGCGGAACACGAGCAGGCGCTGGGTCGCATGATCACCGTAGCGGCGAAAATCGCCGAGCAGGAAGGCATTGCTGCGGATGGGTATCGTTTAATTATGAATACCAATCGTCACGGCGGTCAGGAGGTGTATCACATTCATATGCACCTGCTGGGTGGACGTGCGCTGGGTCCAATGCTTGCGCATAAAGGTCTGTAAGCATGACCAGAGGATGCATTGCACTTTCACTGAGCTTGCTGCTACTGGCTGGCTGTCGGGCACATCCTGAAATTCCGGTAAGTGATGAACAGTCGCTGGTGATGGAATCAACGATTCTGGCGTCGGGCATTACAGCAGAACAGCCGACGTTAACCACGTCTGATATTCAGGCCTCAGCATCCTCGCGACTTTATAACGAAAGACAAGAACCCGTTACCGTTCATTATCGGTTTTACTGGTATGACGCCAGAGGACTGGAAATGCATCCTCTGGAAGCGCCACGCAGCGTGACTATCCCGGCTCATTCGTCGGTGACGCTGTACGGCAGCGCCAATTTTCTGGGGGCGCACAAGGTTAGACTTTATCTTTATTTGTAAGGGGTGAATCTTGATGATCAAAATGAATCGCTACGCACTGATTGCCGCGCTGGCGATGTTTCTCTCTGGCTGTGTGGCGCAACGTGAGCCCGCACCAGTAGAGGAAGTGAAGCCAGTGCCGGAACAGCCCGCGCAGCCGCAACAGCCGGTGCCGGTTGTACCAACGGTGCCAAGCATACCGCAGCAGCCGGGTCCGATTGAGCACGAGGACCAAACGGCGCAGCCGACGCCACGTCAACGTCACTATGACTGGAACGGAGCTATGCAACCGATGGTCGGTAAAATGCTGCAGGCTGACGGCGTCAAAGCGGGAGGCGTTCTGCTGGTTGATAGCGTGAATAACCGGACCAACGGCTCGTTGAACGCCGGTGAAGCCACCGAGACCTTGAGGAACGCGCTGGCGAATAACGGCAAGTTTACCCTGGTTTCCGCCCAGCAGTTGGCTGTCGCCAAACAGCAGTTAGGTCTGTCACCGAACGACAGTCTGGGAACGCGCAGCAAAGCGATTGGTATCGCCCGTAACGTTGGCGCACAGTATGTGCTCTATTCCAGCGCCTCCGGCAACGTCAATTCGCCGGCGCTGCAAATGCAATTAATGCTGGTACAAACTGGCGAGATAATCTGGTCAGGTAAAGGTGCCGTACAGCAACAATAACCGACTGACGCGCGACGAGGTGTTGTCGCGCTATTTCCCGCAGTATTATCCCGTCGTAGCCAACCAGAGCGGCCTGAGCGGCGGGAGCTGCATCATCGAACACGATACCCACCGCTTAGTGTTGCGCTGTCATCACGACCCTGACGCGCCGGAATCGCATTTCTTACGCCACTATCACGCGTTAAAGCATCTGCCTGAAAGCCTTGCGCCGCGCCCCCGCTTTTATATACGTGGGTGGATGGCGGTCGACTTTTTTCACGGTAAGGTTGAATCCAGATTACCGGACGCCGACGAACTCGCTGGCTTATTGTATCATCTGCACCAACAACCCCAATTGGGCTGGCGAATCAGTCTGCTGCCGCTACTCGAACAGTACTGGCAGTTTGGCGATCCGGCGCGTCGCACGCCATGCTGGTTGCGAGCGTTGAAGCGACTCAGGAAAAGCGGTGAGCCTCGACCTTTGCGTCTGGGACCTCTGCATATGGATGTCCACGGTGACAACATCGTACGTACAGCATCAGGGCTGCGGCTGATTGACTGGGAATATGCCGGAGACGGTGATATCGCTCTGGAGCTGGCGGCGGTTTGGGTCAACGACGAATCTCAGCACCAACGGCTGGTTCGCGCCTACGCCCAACGAGCGCACATTGAACAAAACGCGCTGTGGCGGCAGGTCAGACGATGGCGGCCCTGGGTCATAATGCTGAAAGCGGGGTGGTTTGAGTATCGCTGGCGACAAACCGGCGATCGACAATTTATCAGGCTGGCCGATGAAACCTGGCGGCAGCTAATAATGAAAGGATAAGGAGAGCAGTGTGGGCCCAGTAATGTTGGATGTCGAAGGGTATGAGCTGGACGCTGAAGAGCGTGAGATTCTGGCGCATCCGCTGGTAGGTGGGTTGATCCTCTTTACCCGAAATTATCATGACCCGGAACAGTTGCGTGAATTAGTGCGCCAGATTCGCGCGGCATCACGCAATCATCTGGTGGTGGCGGTAGATCAGGAAGGCGGCAGGGTACAGCGTTTTCGCGAAGGATTTACGCGTCTGCCCGCGGCCCAATCCTTTGCTGCGCTGCACGGTCTGGAAGACGGCGGCAATCTGGCTCAGGACGCCGGATGGCTAATGGCCAGCGAAATGATCGCAATGGATATAGATATCAGTTTTGCGCCGGTGCTGGATGTGGGGCATATCAGCGCGGCGATTGGGGAACGCTCTTACCATGCCGATCCGCAGAAAGCGCTGGCTATGGCGACCCGCTTCATTGACGGTATGCATGCTGCTGGCATGAAAACTACCGGTAAACATTTCCCCGGGCATGGGGCTGTGACGGCGGATTCGCATAAAGAAACCCCAACCGATCCACGTTCAGAAGCCGAAATTCGTGCAAAAGATATGTCCGTGTTCCAGACATTGATTACGGAAAACAAACTCGATGCCATTATGCCTGCGCATGTCATCTACAGTGACGTGGACCCGCGTCCGGCGAGCGGTTCGCCACACTGGCTGAAAACGGTGCTGCGTCAGGAGCTTGGTTTCGATGGCGTCATTTTCTCCGATGATTTGTCGATGGAAGGGGCGGCGATTATGGGAAGCTATGCGGAGCGTGGTCAGGCATCGCTGGATGCGGGTTGCGATATGATCCTGGTCTGCAATAATCGTAAAGGCGCGGTCAGTGTGTTAGATAATCTGTCGCCGATCAATGCAGAACGTGTTACACGTTTGTATCATAAAGGTTCATTTTCACGTCAGGAACTGATGGACTCGGCACGCTGGAAGACGGTAAGCGCCCAGCTCAACCAGCTTCATGAGCGCTGGCAGGAAGAGAAAGCAGGTCATTAACGCAAGTTTGGCGAGGATGCGATGATTATCTATTTACACGGTTTTGACTCTAACAGCCCGGGCAACCACGAAAAGGTGTTGCAGCTGCAGTTCATCGACCCGGATGTCAGGCTGATTAGCTACAGTACGCGGCATCCTAAACATGACATGCAGCATCTACTGAAAGAAGTGGACAAAATGCTGCAGCTTAATGTGGACGACCGTCCGCTGATTTGTGGCGTGGGGCTCGGGGGATATTGGGCTGAACGGATTGGTTTCCTGTGTGATATTCGTCAGGTAGTGTTTAATCCCAACCTGTTCCCGTATGAGAACATGGAAGGAAAAATCGACAGGCCTGAAGAGTATGCCGATATCGCGACAAAATGCGTGACCAATTTCCGCGAAAAGAATCGCGATCGCTGCCTGGTGATCCTGTCACGTCATGATGAAGCGCTCAATAGTCAGCGTTCGTCAGAAGAGCTGCATCATTTTTACGAGATAGTCTGGGACGAAGAGCAGACGCACAAGTTTAAGAATATCTCCCCGCATTTGCAGCGCATCAAAGCGTTCAAGACGTTAGGTTAATCCTCAATGAACGTGTAAAAAACCAGCCTTCGGGCTGGTTTTTTTGTTCTTAGAGTTCGTGTTGTCTATCTTTTCAGCATCAAAACTTGATACACATCAATTTTGGTATGACCAATGCACCGTTCGTGTTATTCTCACTCTCGAAGAACATTTTCATTATCGTAACTTGTTGTTAATTAAAGGCTATGCCTATAACTTTTAATTAACAATTGGTTAATAAATTTAAGGGGGTCACGTTGACTACACCATTAAAAAGAATCGTGATTGTCGGCGGCGGTGCTGGCGGACTGGAAATGGCGACGCAGCTGGGTAAAAAGCTGGGGCGCAAGAAAAAGGCCAAAATCACGCTGGTGGACAGAAACCACAGCCATTTATGGAAACCGTTACTGCATGAAGTCGCGACGGGTTCCCTGGACGAAGGCGTGGATGCGCTGAGCTATCTGGCGCATGCCCGTAACCACGGTTTCCAGTTTCAGTTGGGTTCGGTGGTGGATATCGATCGCGAAGCGAAAACCATTACTCTTGCCGAGCTGCGCGATGAGAAGGGCGAGCTGCTGGTTCCTGAGCGCAAAGTCCCGTATGACACGTTGGTGATGGCGTTGGGTAGTACCTCCAACGATTTCAATACGCCGGGTGTCAAAGAAAACTGCATTTTCCTGGATAACCCGCATCAGGCGCGTCGTTTCCACCAGGAGATGCTGAATCTGTTCCTGAAGTATTCCGCGAATCTGGGCGCTAACGGCAAAGTAAATATCGCCATTGTCGGCGGCGGTGCGACGGGGGTTGAACTCTCAGCCGAGCTGCACAATGCGGTAAAACAGCTGCACAGCTATGGTTACAAAGGGCTGACCAACGAAGCGCTGAACGTTACGCTGGTAGAAGCCGGTGAGCGTATTCTGCCTGCGTTGCCGCCGCGTATTTCCAGTGCTGCGCATAATGAGTTAACCAAACTGGGCGTACGCGTACTGACCCAGACGATGGTAACCAGCGCTGATGAAGGCGGACTGCATACCAAGGATGGCGAGTACATTGAAGCCGATCTGATGGTGTGGGCTGCGGGGATCAAAGCGCCAGACTTTATGAAGGACATTGGCGGTCTGGAAACCAATCGTATTAACCAACTGGTGGTTGAGCCGACTCTACAGACCACGCGCGATCCCGACGTGTACGCGATTGGCGACTGCGCTTCCTGCGCTCGCCCGGAAGGTGGTTTTGTGCCGCCGCGCGCTCAGGCTGCGCACCAGATGGCAAGCTGCGCAATGAACAACATTTTGGCGCAGATGAACGGCAAGCCGCTGAAAGCGTATCAGTACAAAGACCACGGCTCTCTGGTTTCACTTTCTAACTTCTCTACCGTGGGTAGCCTGATGGGTAACTTGACCCGTGGTTCGATGATGGTAGAAGGGCGTATTGCGCGCTTTGTGTACATCTCACTGTACCGCATGCACCAGATTGCTCTGCACGGTTACTTTAAAACCGGTCTGATGATGCTGGTTGGCAGCATTAACCGGGTGATCCGCCCGCGTCTGAAACTGCATTAATACGGCTTATGGCGTCGGATGATTGTACTTATCCGGCGCCTTCCTTCAGAGTTCTCCGAATCATCCTGCCTTCGCTCCTCCTAGTGCTATTTTCATCCGTAATCTGATTGGCATTCCTTACCTTCTGTTGCAAAGTTGTTGCTAATAGCAAAAAAGGAGGAAGTCCCGTGAATAAATCTATGTTGGCGGGTATAGGGATTGGCGTAGCTGCTGCGCTGGGTGTTGCAGCGGTGGCCAGTCTTAACGTTTTCGAGCGTGGCCCACAGTATGCACAAGTTGTCTCTGCAACACCGATTAAAGAGTCGGTAAAAACACCGCGCCAGGAGTGTCGGAACGTGACGGTCACGCACCGTAAGCCGGTACAAGATGAAAACCGTATCGCGGGTTCCGTGCTGGGTGCGGTTGCTGGTGGCGTTATCGGCCATCAGTTTGGCGGCGGACGCGGTAAAGATATTGCTACCGTGGCCGGCGCTTTAGGCGGCGGTTATGCAGGTAACCAGATCCAGGGTTCGATGCAAGAAAATGATACGTACACTACTACGCAGCAGCGTTGTAAAACGGTGTATGACAAATCTGAAAAAATGCTGGGCTACGACGTGACGTACAAAATTGGCGATCAGCAGGGGAAAATCCGTATGGATAAGGACCCCGGCGCGCAAATTCCGTTGGATAACAACGGACAGTTGGTACTAAATAACAAAGCGTAAAATAGCATTATCCTGAACATTAGCCCCCCATTCGCTCAGGCTGGGGGGCTTTTTTTATCAGAAGGTTAAGGCGTAGTTCAGACCAAACGTGCGGCCCCGGCCCTTGTATTCATACAGTGACGGGCTACCGTAGGTGGGGCTGTACAGCAGTGGCGCACGTTGTCCCCACAGCGTGGTGTATTCTTCATTCAGCAGGTTTTCCACGCTAAAGGTCAGTTTACCCAACGGGAGCTGATAGCTGCCGATAAAGTCCATCGTGTTATAGCCGTCCAGCTTATTGCCGCTGGCGTCCGTCAGATCAAATGTTTGCTGGCTCTGTACGCGCAATGTCCACGGTTCAGGTGCCCAGCCGACCCACGCGGTGGCTTTGGACGGGGAAGCCAGGTTGACATCCCATTTCTGCCACTTACCGTTTTGCTTCACTTCCGATTTAATGACGTTGAAGTTGCCGCCCAGACTCCAGTCCGTATCCGCAATGAAATAATCCACCGCACCTTCAAGGCCATAAATACGGCGATCATCGGGCTGGACGTTAATGGTCATATCGCTACGGTTGATAACGATCGATTTATCCGAAGTAGAGTAGTAAGCGGCCAGCTGCGTGCGCAGACTGTCGCCAGTGTAGCGCCATCCCAGTTCGTAGGAGTTAACTTTAATCCCCTCCAGGCGTGAGTCCGCCACGTTGACGCTGCGCTGGAGCTGGTAATGATCGCCAACCAGGGAATAGGTGCCGTTACCGTAATATTTCCCCGGGTCCGGAAGCTCCACGCCCTGAGAGAAGTTAAACCATGTCTGCTGACGGTCGGTCAGGTGGGCGAGGATACCGGCGTTAAACAGGAAATTATCGTAATCGGTTTTACCGCCAGGAATGGTATCGGCGGAGTTTGCCAGACCGGTGGCAATTCCCTGTTGTTGGGCATAGCCCACGAAATCATCCACCCTGTTTTCGGTCCATTGATAGCGCACACCGCCGCTGAGGGTAAAGATGTCGTTAATGTCATAGCTGTTCTGCAGGAAAGGCGCGAAGTTGGTGATGCTGTAACCGGGGTAACGCCCGGTGGTATAAGCGGTTCGGTTGTCCATACCGCCGGAGGGCAGGGACCAGGCCAGATCGAAGAATTTCTGATTGGAATCGAAGGTTTCGTGATCGGCATCGACTCCCCACGTCAGCTCCCAGTTATCCATCAGCTGGCTGTTGAGGGTGATTTTGGCACCAAACTGGTCTGTGTCCTGCTGGGATGCGGAGAAACTGGTGACCTTGCCTTTGCTCAGCGTAGGGAAGGGGTAGAATTTCAGCGATTCGTCACGGTAATAGATTTGGCTGACCAGGTTCTGGCCGAAGAAATCCGCGTCTGAATACTGCAGGCTGATCAGATGACGCTCAGTGCCGGGAATACGATCGGAATTCAGTCCGCTGCTGGTATAAGCCTTACCGTTTCCCGTCACGGCGGACATGTTCTCGCCAAGATCCAGTCCGTAATCATCGTCCCCCTGGCTCTTATAATACTGCGTAACCAGTTGTAACTGACGGTTGTCGTCAAGCTCAATCGTTCCGGTGCCCATCACGTCCAGACGATCGGAGTGCTGCAGGCCGGTTTGGGTGTTATCCAGCAGCAGGGCATCGTGATTGCCGTCATACCAGCCGCCAAACCGTTGATACGCGACGGACATGCGCCCGGAAGCGCGATCGGTTCCTCCGCTCACCGCCGCGGCAACGCGTTCATCATGATCGTTACTGTTATTGAAGCCGCTTTTACTCCCCAGTTCGAGTTCTACTTCACGCTCCGGCTGGCCTTTTTTGGTGACAATGTTGATTAACCCACCGGTACTGCCGCCGCCATACAGTGAGGTTGCACCTGAGATGACTTCAATGTGTGCGATGTTAAACGGGTCAATAGAATCCAGTTGGCGACTGTCAGTACGCGAGGAGTTCAGACGGACACCGTCTATCAGTACTACGATGGCACGACCGCGCATATTCATGCCGTAGTTTGTGCGCCCCTGGCTGCTGACATCGATTCCTGGGATTAACTGAGCAAGAACATCTTTGAACTCTTTCCCCCCCTGAACCTGCTGTTCAATCTCGCTTCCTTCAATAACCCAGGTCGTTTGTGCCATTTCTGCCACGGTGCGTTGACTACGGTTGGCACTGACGATGAGGTTATCTTCCTCAGCCGCGATGGCTGGGAGAGTTAAAGACAACAAGAGAGGATTGAGCACCCAGAGACGCTTATGCATTTGTATTCCTTTTAAAAAAGAGTCGATCTGTTTTTGTTATGGCGGTAGAGAAACCGATAGTTACATTGTGAAACAGGCGTTAAAACAAATGCGAATATTGCTGATAATAATTGTTGTTATCAATACATTTTACAAAAAATGATCGGATAAGATGATGAAAACACTGAATAATGTAGGGGTAATCCGCGGGAATCTAACCGGGGGCTTAATCAGCTCCCGGTGGTGTCAGTACTGCGGGGAAATAGCGGGAAAGGGTTAAACTTTGATAAGTTCAGGCCACAGTCGCAGAGTCGTGTGTGCGATCTGCATCAGTTTTTCAAACGTTGCGCCTTCACGGGCGCTGATCGACATACCCTGTAAAATACAGTTCAGGTATTCGGCCAGTTTTTGCACGTCGCAATGGGCCGGAATTTCGCCTCGTTGCTGGCGCTGGTGAAGGAACTGGGTAAGCGTCTGTTCCTGCATGGCATGGCGGGATTTCACCGTGTGCGCAATATCCCGGGAAGAGGCCGCCAGTGTCGCGGATGTGTTAATCATGAAACATCCCGCCGGGGTGTCTTTACTGGTAAAGCAGGTCGCTATTGCGGTGAAATAGTCTTCCAGCGCGCACTCAAGACTTTTTTCTTCACAAAATAACTGGGCTTCATGTTTCGCCGCGAAGCGGGTGATGTAGCGGTCCAGTACGGCACGAAACAACCCCTCTTTATTGGTGAACTCCGCATACAGCGTGGGCGCTTTTGCGCCGGTTGCTTCTACGAGATCGGCGAGCGATGTCGCTTCATACCCGTGCTGCCAGAAGAGTGTCATGGCCTTATCAAGCGCGGCTTCCCTGTCGAACACTTTTGGTCGGCCACGGCTTTTTTTAGCACAACCTGTCATTTCAGTTGTCATGGCGCCGATGTACCTTTGTTGGGTTTATTGAATAACCATTATAAAAATATTCGACTGCACACTCCAGCGGATTAGCGATAAAAATAATTTAACGCTATTGATATGAAAAATAAGGTCTTTGTGTTTTATATAACGATCATTATAAAAAAATGTTGACGTGTGACCTGGATCGCATCTATGATTTACCTATCGATCGTTAAGTTAATCTTTGCGACACACATTCATCTGCTAAAGGTCACTATCATGAAAAACGTAAAAACTCTGTTTGTTGCTGCTGTTCTTAGCTCACTCTCATTTGCAAGCTTTGCTGCCGTTGAAGTTCAGGCCACACCTGCGGGCCAACAGAAAGTTGGTACTATTTCTGCGAATGCGGGGACTAACTTAGGTTCTCTGGAAGATCAACTGGCGCAGAAAGCGGATGAGATGGGGGCGAAGTCTTTCCGTATTACTTCCGTTACCGGTCCTAACACCCTCCACGGGACTGCAGTTATCTACAAATAAGATTTAACCCATCGCAATGCCACTGCGAGTTAAATAAAAACCCCCGCGGAATAGAATCCAGCGGGGGTTTTTTTATGCGCTGAGTTTACAGCGGTTGTTGAGTAACGTCGTGATGACGGGTGACATCGACCGGCATGCCTGAGCGAATCTCCATCGCATGTTCCATGACGGCAGAGTCCGTTTGCGCCGCATTCTTAAACGTCTGCATGGATGCGTTCAGCACGATCGGCAGCAATTGCGGGTCGTCATTGATTTTTTCGGACAACGGCTGGTGCACTTCAACCAGGCGCACGCCGTTAGGTTCAACAGATGCTTTGATTGGCGTATTGATAATATTGACCTTGGTTCCTGGCTTCACCTGACGGAACAGAGTTTCGATATCACCGTCGCGTAGACGAATACAGCCGGAACTGACGCGCATTCCGATGCCAAAATCAGCATTAGTTCCGTGCAGCAGATACACGCCGCCGTATGCCGCTAAGCGAATGGCATGATGGCCCATCGGGTTATCCGGCCCGGCAGGCACTACGGCAGGAAGGTCGATCCCGTTCGCTTTGTATCGCGCGCGGATATTTGCCGTAGGCGTCCAGGTCGGGTTGGCACGTTTATCAGAGATGGTGGTTACCATTGTGGGCGTCAGCGTGTCACCGCCTAACTGGCCAATACCAATAGGATACACGGTCACCGAATTTGTCCCTGGCTGGTAATAATAAAGACGCAGTTCGGCGAGGTTGATAACAATGCCTTCGCGCGGCGCGTCCGGCAGCAGGGTTTGCAACGGAATAGTCAACACGCTGCCAGGTCGTGGTACGTAAGGGTCAACGCCGGGGTTGGCCTGTAGCAGCGCCAGAAAGCCGACATTGTATTTTTTCGCAATCGCTTCCAGAGAACCGCCATTGTCTTCGACAACATGAACGGCATTCTGACCCACCACGCGGCTTCCCGGTGGCGGTAGCGGCCAGGTGTTTGCCTGGGCCGGAAGTGCTAACGCGAAGGTCGCGGCAAGCGTAAAAAATGTTAACCAGCGAGAGAGTCGTTTATTGTTTAACATCACCATAAATCCATTGTTTTTACGTGGTTTTTATTATGTAAAAGTAAACAAGAATTATGGCGGTTTGCAGTGTCGGGAAGTGCAGGGAAGTGCAAAGAGTTTGTAAATTCATCAGGCCGGGTGAGTGGAGGACTCACCCGGCTTGACGCTAGGCTACGGCGTTCTCTTCAAGCTGGCGCATAAACTGGCGAACCCAGTCGATCCGTGCTTTACGCTCGCCCAACTCCTGCATGAATTTCAGGCGTGTTGGACCATCCAGACGGAAGTGCTGCGGTTGTTTTTGCAGTAAACCAATTAGCCAGACCGGGTTAACGTGGTTTTTCTCGGCAAACTCAATAGTACCGCCTTTTTCATTGCCTTCGAGCTTTCTGATCCCCAGTTTCTGCGCCTGCTGGCGTAAACGGGCAATATCCAGCAACGTCCGGGCCGGGTCGGGCAGCAGGCCAAAACGGTCTATCAGCTCGACCTTAATTTCTTCCAGCTCGGTTTCGCCTTTCGCACTGGCAATGCGCTTGTAGAACGACAGTCGCGTGTTGACATCCGGGATATAGTTATCCGGCAGAAGCGATGGCATGCGCAGCTCGACTTCGGTTTGCTGGCTGGTGAGATCTTCCAGCGACGGTTCACGCCCTTCTTTGAGCGCATCGACAGCGTTTTCCAGCAGCTCCATATACAGTGAGAAACCGATACTTTCCATGGAGCCACTTTGATCTTCGCCCAGCAGTTCCCCTGCGCCACGAATTTCGAGGTCGTGGGTCGCCAGCGCAAAACCTGCACCTAAATCTTCCAGCGAGGCGATGGCTTCCAGGCGTTTTTGTGCGTCGGTGGTCATCGCTTTTGGATGCGGCGTTAGCAGCCAGGCGTATGCCTGATGGTGTGAGCGTCCCACACGACCCCGTAGCTGATGCAATTGCGCTAAACCGAAGTGGTCAGCTCGTTCAATGATGATGGTGTTGGCAGTGGGAATGTCGATCCCGGTTTCGATAATGGTGGTACATACCAGCACGTTAAAACGCTGATGGTGGAAATCGTTCATCACGCGTTCCAGTTCGCGCTCGCGCATTTGCCCGTGGCCGATACCAATGCGCGCTTCCGGCACCAGTTCCGCTAATCGGTCAGCGGTTTTCTGGATATTTTCGACGTCGTTAAAGAGATAATAAACTTGTCCCCCGCGCATAACTTCACGCAGGATAGCCTCGCGTACCACCCGGTTGTCATATTCGCGCACGAAGGTTTTGACCGCCAGACGACGAGCGGGTGGTGTGGCGATGATCGACAGGTCGCGCATGCCGCTCATCGCCATGTTGAGCGTGCGTGGAATTGGCGTTGCTGTCAGAGTCAGAATATCCACATCCGCGCGCATTGCCTTGATACGCTCTTTGTGGCGAACGCCGAAACGGTGCTCTTCATCGACAATCAGCAGCCCCAGATCTTTTAGCTTCACATCCGCTTGCAGCAGTTTGTGAGTGCCGATGAGAATATCGATTTTACCTTCGGCAACCTGCTCCAGAATCTGCGCTTGCTCTTTGGCGCTACGGAAACGGGACAGCATCTCAATGCGTACCGGCCAGTTGGCAAAGCGGTCGCGGAAGTTGTCGAAGTGCTGCTGAGCGAGCAGAGTGGTCGGTACCAACACGGCAACCTGCTTGTGATTCTCTACGGCGAGGAAGGCGGCACGCATTGCGACTTCGGTTTTACCAAAGCCGACATCGCCACACACCAGGCGGTCCATGGCCAGCGGTTGACACATATCGCTGAGTACCGCGTTGATCGCCTGCGCCTGGTCGGGCGTGGTTTCAAACGGGAAGCTGTCGCAAAACAGCTGGTACTGTTCACGGTCATGCTTAAAGGCAAAGCCTTCTTTCGCTGCGCGCTGGGCATAAATATCCAGCAGCTCAGCCGCGACATCGCGGACTTTCTCAGCGGCTTTCTGTCGGGCGCGTGACCAGGCATCGCCGCCCAGTTTATGCAGCGGCGCATTCTCTTCCGCGCCGCCGGCGTAGCGGCTGATCAGATGCAGCGACGACACCGGCACATACAGTTTGGCGTCGTTGGCATAGGTGAGCATCAGGTATTCACCGGTAATGCCGCCTGCTTCCAGCGTGGTCATACCGGCATAGCGACCGACGCCGTGCTCCAGATGCACCACTGGCTGACCGGGATGTAGCTCCGCGAGGTTACGAATTAACGTATCCGGGTTGATGGTGCGACGAGAATCCTGGCGGCGACGCGCCACGCGTTCACCGAGCAGATCGCTTTCACAAATCAGCGCCAGATTGCGTTTGCTATCGATGAAGCCGTGCTCGGCTGAGCCAATCATCAGATAACGACCGTTGTCTACGGCTTCGTCGAGTCGCAATATCCGCTTCGGCGCGACTTTGATGCGGGCGAGCAGTTCGCCTAGCGCTTCCCGGCGTCCTTCACTTTCCACCGAGAAAATTACCGGACCGGTAAAGCCCTCCAGGAATTTACGTAATGCATCTAACGGTGCTTTTTGCTGTGCCTGAACGGCGATATCTGGCAGCTTCTGGAACCCGAGGTTGGTATTCGCCGCTTTCTTCGGCAGACTCTCGGTTTTCAGCTGAACACGCGGCCAGCGTTTAAGTTCAGAAAACAGCTCATCAACCCGCAGCCACAGCGATTCCGGTGGCAGAAGCGGGCGCATCGGATCAACGCCGCGATTCTCAAAGCGTGACAGGGTATCGGCCTGGAAGCGTGCAGCGCTGGTCTCGATATCGCCAGTATTTACTAATAACGTATTGGCGGGGAAGTAGCTGAACAGCGGCGGCAGAGGCTCGCTGAAAAACAGCGGTTGCCAGTATTCAATCCCCGTAGGTAACGTGCCTTTGCTGACCTGTTGATAAATATGCTCGGCGTCGCGTTTTACCTCAAACGTATCACGCCACTGACTACGGAACAGCTCGATGGCCGTTTTGTCAGTCGGGAATTCGTGTGCGGGCAGCAAATTAATCGCATCGACTTCTTCCAGCGTGCGCTGAGTGTCAGTATCAAACAGACGCAGGCTGTCGATTTCGTCATCAAAGAAATCCAGACGATAAGGCAATTCGCTGCCCATCGGGAACAGATCTAACAATGCGCCACGCGTGGCGTATTCGCCGTGTTCCATGACCTGATCAACATGGCGATAGCCAGCGCTGTCCAGTTGTTCGCGCAGGGCGTCGCGCGAAAGCCGCTGGCCTTTTTTCATGACCAGCGCATGACCGTGCAGATAGCTGTGCGGACAGACACGCTGCATCAGCGTATTTACCGGAACGATCAGCACACCGCGCTGCATGGCGGGCAGTTGATACAGCGTGGAGAGCCGTGAGGAGATAATCTCCTGATGGGGAGAAAAGCTGTCATAGGGAAGCGTTTCCCAGTCAGGCAGGTTCATCACCATCTGGTCAGTAAATTGACGAATTTCATCATGCAGACGCAAAGCATTTTGCATGTCCGGCGCGATCAGCACCACTGGACCCGCGTGACGTTCGGCGATTTCGGCGACCAGCGTTGCGCAGGCGGCACCCGTAAGCTCACCCAACTGGCGCTGATCGGAAGCGCCCGTTGGGAGCGTGTAACGATGTTGTTCAGGCATTCGGTTGTCAGGATCTCGTTTAGATATACATCTGATAAGCAATGTTCTTTATTATCCGTGATCGTTTCTCATAAGCAAATTGATTCGCCCCCGAATGGGGGCAAAAAGCGCGAAGGGGTTAGCGCGAGGCGAGCGATAAAGAGGGCGGGGAAAAGAGCAGATCGGCCACGGTTTTTTGTGAAATCTTACGCACCAGCAGGCCAAACAGGGTGCACAGCAGCAGACAGGCGAACGGATACACCAGTAGCAGGGCCAGCTCCGCGTATGCAGGCCAGGCGGCATGATTGATTTTGGGGATAAGCGTTAAGCTGAACAGCTCAACCAGAATACGGTGTGTGGTGTAGATGGCGATGGTATTGGCGCCAATCATGCTTAACGGACTGGACGCGCGCATGCCAAAGTGGAGCTCGAACTGATAAAACAGCTTCATGATCAACACAATGGAAAGGAGAGAAAGCAATAGCGAGACATGTGCCAGCCACGCGATGATGGCGACGATTGTGCAACCTAGGACAATGACCGCATGGCGGCGCAGGGGCACCTCCTTGATCCACGCCATCAGCGTTGCGCCAAACCATGCGCCGAGGCTATACCAGGGCAAATTGCGAATCACGCTGTTCATTCCCCACCACGGGGTCGGGAAAAAATTGATCGCCACGCTCAGCGCCACAAATAACGCTAACAGCGGCATCGCCCAACGGCTGAAAATTTTACACAGAACAAAATAGACAATCAGTGCGTACAGATACCACAGGCTGGTGCTGGCGGTCAGCATCCCGTGGGTAAAACCCGCAATCGAATCCGCATAAGCGGCGTTGGCGGCATGGGTCAGATCGCGCTGCGGGGCGAGCCAGTTATTGAGCGCCACCAACGCCAGCCATTGCACCACTCCCCAAAGCACCAGCACCCAGGCGATACTCCAGATCCGTTTATCCACGCAGGTTGTCCACGGGACGTTATCGATGTAGCGACGGATCAGATACCCCGAAATAAAGAAAAACACCGGCATGCGAAACGGTGCCAGGTACAAATTGAGGTAAATCCAGCATTTGCTCAACACCTCTGACAGTGGATGCTGAAAAGTGGTGAGGTGCGGGTAAAATGTGATCACCGAGTGGTAAATCACCACCAGACAAATGCATAACCCCTTGATTTGATTAATCCATAGTTCTTTTTTATTCATTGAGACGGCGCATCCATATTGATTGCAATAGCCTGCCATCCTGCGCAACCCGCTGTGCGCTGTAATGCGTAACTGTCTGCATTTTGTTTTTTTAGGATAAAGGTCAGGGATCAGGGTTGTAGGGAAGAGGGACAACTTTAGCGGTTTGATTTATTTATACTTTTAAGAATAGTGCTGACGAACACTTACGGTTCAGTCATTTACCCATTCCGCTTTCGCTTATATACTCGTGACTTTGCTAACAGCAACCAGACGGATTTCATGTACCAACCTGTCGCTCTATTCATCGGCCTGCGTTATATGCGTGGGCGTGCAGCAGATCGCTTCGGTCGCTTCGTTTCCTGGCTCTCCACCATTGGCATTACTCTCGGGGTAATGGCGCTGGTTACGGTGTTGTCGGTGATGAACGGTTTCGAGCGCGAGCTGCAAAACAATATTCTTGGCCTGATGCCTCAGGCCGTCCTCTCGTCTGAACAGGGTTCCCTAAACCCGCAACAACTGCCGGAAAAAGCGGTGGTGTTGAACGGTGTCAACCGCGTCGCACCGATAACCACGGGGGATGTGGTACTGCAAAGTGCGCGTAGCGTGGCAGTCGGCGTGATGCTGGGTATTGACCCGGCGCAAAAAGATCCATTAACGCCATATCTGGTCAATGTGAAGCAAACAGATCTGCAGCCGGGTAAGTATAATGTCATCCTCGGAGAGCAGCTTGCCGGGCAACTGGGTGTTAATCGTGGCGATCAAATTCGCGTGATGGTGCCCTCAGCCAGCCAGTTTACCCCCATGGGGCGTCTGCCGAGCCAGCGTCTGTTTACGGTAATTGGCACCTTCGCCGCCAACAGCGAAGTCGACGGCTACCAGATGCTGACCAACATCCAGGATGCGTCACGTCTGATGCGTTACCCGGTGGGCAATATTACCGGCTGGCGTCTGTGGCTCAACGAACCGTTAAAGGTTGATACGCTGAGCCAGCAAACGCTGCCGCAAGGCACCAAATGGCAGGACTGGCGCGAGCGCAAAGGGGAATTGTTCCAGGCCGTGCGTATGGAGAAAAACATGATGGGGCTGCTGCTTAGCCTGATCGTGGCGGTGGCGGCATTTAATATTATTACCTCGCTGGGTCTGATGGTAATGGAGAAGCAAGGGGAAGTGGCGATTCTACAAACGCAGGGGCTGACGCCGCGGCAGATAATGATGGTGTTTATGGTGCAGGGGGCCAGTGCCGGGATTATCGGCGCGCTGCTGGGTGCGGTGCTGGGCGCATTACTCGCCAGTCAACTGAACAACCTGATGCCAATTATCGGTGTGCTTCTGGATGGGGCTGCGCTGCCGGTCGCCATTGAGCCGCTGCAGGTTATCGTCATTGCGCTGGTGGCGATGGCCATCGCGCTGCTGTCTACGCTTTATCCTTCCTGGCGCGCTGCCGCCACTCAACCCGCTGAGGCTTTACGTTATGAATAAGATCCTGTTGCAATGCGACAACCTGTGCAAACGCTATCAGGAAGGCACAGTGCAGACCGATGTACTGCACGATGTCAGTTTTTGCGTCGGTGAAGGTGAGATGATGGCGATTGTCGGCAGCTCCGGTTCCGGTAAGAGTACGTTGCTGCATCTGTTAGGCGGTCTGGATACGCCAACTTCCGGCGATGTCATTTTTAGCGGTCAGCCGATGAGCAAACTCTCGTCGGCGGCGAAAGCGGAACTGCGTAATCAGAAGCTGGGCTTCATTTATCAGTTCCACCATCTGCTGCCGGACTTTACCGCGCTGGAAAACGTGGCGATGCCGTTGCTGATCGGCAAGAAAAAACCGGCTGAAATCACCGAACGCGCACGAGATATGCTGAAAGCAGTAGGGCTGGACCATCGTGCCAGCCATCGCCCGTCTGAACTGTCAGGCGGTGAACGCCAGCGCGTGGCCATTGCTCGTGCGCTGGTGAATAACCCGCGCCTGGTACTGGCGGATGAGCCAACGGGTAACCTTGATGCGCGTAACGCGGACAGCATTTTCGAGCTTCTGGGTGAGCTGAACCGCTCTCAGGGCACGGCATTTTTGGTGGTGACACACGATCTGCAACTGGCGAAGCGCATGAGCCGCCAGCTTGAAATGCGCGATGGTCGCCTGACGGCTGAACTGAGCCTGATGGGAGCTGAGTAATGGCTTCGCCTTTATCGTTATTGATTGGTCTGCGTTTTAGCCGTGGTCGGCGGCGCGGCGGCATGGTCTCGCTGATTTCCGTGATTTCCACCGTTGGCATTGCGTTGGGCGTCGCGGTGTTGATCGTAGGCTTAAGCGCCATGAACGGATTTGAGCGTGAGCTTAACAACCGTATTCTGGCCGTGGTGCCGCACGGTGAGATTGAAGCCGTGAATCAGCCGTGGAATAACTGGCAGGAAGCGCTCGACAAGGTACAGAAGGTACCAGGCATTGCCGCTGCGGCGCCTTATATTAACTTTACCGGGCTGGTGGAGAGTGGGGCGAACCTACGCGCAGTGCAGGTGAAGGGCGTTGATCCGCAGCAGGAGCAGCGTTTAAGCGCGCTACCCTCGTTTGTGCAAAACCACGCATGGGATAATTTTGAAGCTGGTGAGCAACAAATCATTATTGGTAAGGGAATTGCCGATGCGCTGAAGGTGAAGCAGGGCGACTGGGTATCGATTATGATCCCTAACGCCAGTGCGGATCATAAGTTACAGCAGCCTAAACGCGTGCGTTTGCACGTCACGGGGATCCTGCAACTGAGCGGTCAGCTCGATCACAGCTTTGCCATGATCCCAATGGAAGATGCGCAGCAATACCTGGATATGGGATCCAGCGTTTCCGGGATCGCGCTGAAAGTGAACGACGTGTTTAACGCCAATAAGCTGGTGCGAGACGCGGGTGAAGTCACCAATAACTATGTGTACATTAAGAGCTGGATCGGTACTTATGGTTATATGTATCGCGATATCCAGATGATCCGCGCCATTATGTATCTGGCGATGGTGCTGGTGATTGGCGTGGCCTGTTTTAATATCGTTTCCACGTTAGTGATGGCGGTAAAAGACAAAAGCGGCGATATTGCGGTATTAAGAACCCTGGGGGCTAAAGATGGCCTTATCCGTGCCATTTTTGTCTGGTACGGCCTGCTGGCGGGGCTGTTCGGTAGCCTGATAGGCGTCGTCATTGGGGTGGTTGTCTCGCTGCAACTGACGCCGATCATTAACGGGATTGAGGCGCTTATCGGCCATCAGTTCCTGTCCGGCGATATCTATTTCATTGACTTCCTGCCATCGGAATTACACTGGCTGGATGTGATTTACGTGCTGGTGACAGCACTCGTGCTGAGTCTTTTGGCAAGTTGGTATCCGGCGCGTCGCGCCAGCAATATTGATCCTGCGAGAGTACTTAGCGGCCAATAACAATATATACACGAAAGCATTCATGCGGCGGTAAGGCGGCAAACCGAAATCTCCACGAGCATAGATAACGATGTGACTGGAGGGTGAGGGCGCAGCCGACCCCAAGGCATCTTGAAGGATGACGTGTATCAAGGAGCGGTGATGTATTACGGATTTGACATCGGCGGGACCAAAATTGCGCTTGGCGTGTTTGATAAGCAACGTCGTTTGCAATGGGAAACTCGCGTCCCTACGCCTCGCGACAGCTATGACGCTTTCCTTGATGCGGTCTGCAATCTGGTGACGGAAGCGGACCAGCGGTTCGGCGTTAAAGGTTCGGTAGGTATCGGCATTCCTGGCATGCCGGAAACGGAAGACGGCACGCTGTATGCGGCCAACGTTCCTGCTGCCAGTGGTAAGCCGCTCCGCGCCGATCTCAGCGCTCGCCTTGACCGCGATGTGCGTCTGGATAACGATGCTAACTGTTTTGCCCTCTCCGAAGCCTGGGATGACGAGTTCACCCAATATCCGCTCGTGATGGGGTTGATCCTCGGCACCGGTGTTGGCGGCGGTCTGGTGCTTAACGGGAAATCCATCACCGGACGCAGCTATATCACCGGCGAGTTTGGTCATATCCGTTTGCCAGTCGATGCGCTGACGTTGATGGGCTTTGATTTCCCATTGCGCCGCTGCGGGTGCGGTCAACTGGGATGCATCGAAAGCTATCTTTCCGGCGGTGGATTTGCATGGTTGTATCAGCATTACTACCATCAATCGCTGGATGCCCGGGAAATTATCGCGCTGTGGGAGCAGGGTGATGAACAAGCACGTGCCCATGTTGAACGCTATCTGGATTTGCTGGCGGTGTGCCTTGGGAATATCCTGACTATCGTCGATCCTGATTTGGTGGTGATTGGCGGAGGCTTGTCGAATTTTACCGCTATTACGACGCAACTGGCGGACCGACTGCCACGTCATCTGCTGCCGGTTGCCCGGGTGCCGCGTATTGAGCAGGCGCGGCACGGTGATGCGGGCGGGATGCGCGGAGCCGCTTTCCTACATCTTACCGATTAATACAAAGAGGTTGTTATGCTGTCGCGCCGGGGTCATCGGTTAAGCCGCTTTCGTAAAAATAAACGCCATATGCGCGATCGCCTGCGTCAACGAATCTTTTTCAGAGACAGAGTGGTGCCTGAATTGATGGAAAAACCAAGAGTGCTGGTACTGACGGGAGCGGGAATCTCCGCTGAGTCAGGAATTCGAACCTTTCGCGCGGCGGATGGTCTCTGGGAAGAACATCGGGTAGAGGACGTTGCGACTCCGGAAGGATTTAGTCGTAATCCGCAACTGGTCCAGTCGTTTTATAACGCCCGTCGTCATCAGTTGCAACAATCAGAAATCCAGCCTAACGCGGCGCATATCGCGCTGGCAAAACTCGAAGCCGAGCTGGGCGACCGTTTTTTACTGGTGACGCAGAACATTGATAACCTGCATGAACGTGCGGGCAGCCAGAACGTAATCCATATGCACGGCGAACTGCTCAAGGTTCGCTGTTCGCAAAGCGGGCAGATTCTGGAGTGGACTGGCGATGTGACTGCGGAAGATAAATGCCATTGTTGCCAGTTTCCGGCGCCGCTGCGCCCGCACGTGGTGTGGTTTGGTGAAATGCCGCTGGGCATGGATGAAATTTATATGGCACTGGCAATGGCCGATGTGTTCATTGCGATTGGTACATCGGGCCATGTATACCCGGCAGCGGGGTTTGTGCATGAAGCTAGACTACACGGGGCGCATACGGTAGAGCTAAATCTCGAACCGAGCCAGGTAGGAAGCGAGTTTGAAGAGAAGTATTACGGTCCGGCAAGCCAGGTGGTGCCTGAGTTTGTTGAGAAATTATTGAAAGGACTGTGATTTTTATGCCCGATACGCGCAGCGCCATCGGGCATTCCTTACAACGCTGAATTAACGTCCTGCTTTCAGCTTCTGATAATACTCTTCATAGATAGCGCTGGCGGAACCGACATCATTCTGCCATTCCCCTTTGTTGATGGTTTCTGCATCAGGGTAGAGGGTTTTATCGTTCGCGACTTCAGGGCTTAACAGCTTACGTGCTGCCAGGTTTGGCGTCGGATAACCGATGGTTTCCGCGACTTCTTTCGCCACGTCCGGGCGCAGCAGGAAGTTAATCAGCTTCAGCGCACCTTCTTTATTTTTTGCGTTTGCTGGAATAGACAGGCTATCCATCCAGAAAATCCCACCTTCTTTCGGCCATACCACTTCCAGCGGTGTACCTGCCTGACGCGCCACATACGCGGAGCCGTTCCACACCATCCCCAGATTGACTTCGCCTTCCATATACGGGTTGGCCGGGTTGTCAGAGTTAAATGCCGCGACGTTAGGCATCAGCTTCTTCAATTCGTTATAGGCGGCTTCAATCTCTTTAGGATCGGTGGTATTGCCGGAGTATCCCAGCTTGCGCAGCGCCATCTGGAACACTTCACGCGCATCATCCGTTAACAGCAGGCTACCTTTGTACTCCGGTTTCCACAGATCGGCCCAGCTGGTTACTGTTTTCGGGTCGATGGCATCGCTATTGATGCCAATGGCCGTCGCACCCCAGATATACGGGATAGAGTAGTCATTGTTGGGGTCGAATGGCTTGTTGAGCATTTCCGGATCGAGGTTGTGGAAGTTGGTCAACGTCGACTTGTCGATCTTCTGGATCATGCCTTCTTTGCGCATTTTATCGACGTAATAGGTGGACGGAACCACCAGATCGTATGCGCCGTCTTTATAGGTTTTGAGCTTGGCGTACATGGTTTCGTTCGACTCGTAGGTCGAATAGATAACCTTAATGCCGGTCTCTTTGGTGAACTGCTCCAGCAGTCCAGGCGGGACATATTCGGTCCAGTTATAGAAATAGAGCGTGTTGTTGTCATTAGCGTGAGCGGCGCTCATGCCCAGTGCCAGAGCACCCGCCGCGAGCAGGTGGCGTGACCATTTTTTCATCATTTAACGTCCCCTGAATTAAGGGCCTTAGCGGCCCTTGGTTTTATCACGTGCAATAAGCTGGCTGGCAATCACCATAACCAGCGACAGAACCAACAAAATGGTCGCCAGCGCGTTCACCTCTGGTGATACGCCGACTTTTACCATTGAGTAGATTTTTAACGGCAAAATTTCATAACCAGGCCCGGTAACGAAGGACGACACGACGACATCATCCATCGACAACGTAAAGCTCAGCAACCAGCCGGCAGCCACTGCAGGCATTGCCAGAGGCAGTATAATCTTGCGCAGAATAGTCACTTCACTGGCGCCGAGATCTTTGGCGGCTTCAAGCATTCGTACATCAAAACCTTTCAGACGTGAGTAAACCGTCACCACCACAAAAGGTAGACAAAAAGTGATATGCGAGAACAGCAGTGACCAGAAACCCAGTTGAATGCCGATCAGCATAAACAGCACCAGCAAAGAAATCGCCATTACGATATCCGGCGACATCATCACCACGAACAGCATGCCGCTGACAAACGGTTTACCGCGAAAACGGTAGCGGTACAGTGCAACCGCTGTGAGTGAGCCGATCAGCGTGGCAAACGTGGCGGATAGCACCGCCATCGTCAGCGAGTGTTGCGCTGCCTGTAGCAGGCTGTCGTTGTTCATCAGCAGGCCGTACCATTTGGTGGTAAAACCCTGCCAGTTGATGCCAAAGCGCGAGCTGTTAAAGGAGTTCACAATCAAAATAATGATTGGAATATACAGATACGCGTAGATGGCGGTCATAAAACCGCCTCTGAGCAGCCGACCGATCATTCGCGTTTCACCTTCTTGTTCAGAAGGCGCGATGTTTTCAGAGTATTGAAAATAATCAACTTTTTCTCTTCTCCAAAATCTCTCCAAAACTTCCCGCCAAAACAGATAGCCAAAAAAGAAGCAGCTATCACTAAGGCCGCGAATTTTACAACAATTTTTAGGATGATCGGGAAAAAAAGGCCATTTAAATGACCCGCTTTACCCATTCCTGACTGCGAGTGGCGGTATAGCAATCGGTTCAGGGAACAATTAGCGCACGCTACCGCTGTGGTGGTAAAGGGGAGGTACTTGACTGCAAAGCCACGAAAGAGCATGGCGTCCCAGTGTTTGAAACCTGTGAACGCTGCAGGGAGCATGCTTAACGAAGGGTAACAAAATTGACGGGAATAGTGGTTTTTGGGATATCAATTTCCTGGCCCGGTGCTAACAAAAACAGAAAACACCAGAACGGCGTTTTACGCTATCTACAGCGTAAATTTCTTGAATCACCCTGTTTTACGACACAAGAATTTACCTTTAATGACACCGTCAAAGAAACGGCCTTTAGATTGCACCGTGAGAAAAGAGTTATAGATGCTTTCAGGAACGCCCACATACTGGAAAGTTGAAGAATTTACGAAACCAATCTCCAGTATCTTTTCTAATGGGTAGTAACCAATAAATTTTATTTTTGATGAAATCATTGCCTGTCGTTGCATTTTTTCTCCTTCAATTTTTTTAATTTTCCTTCTCTGATAATACACTGATATGAAACAAAAGGAGCATAGTTTTGTAAATGTTATGGCTGTTTCAGAATTTACTGGTTGGAAGAAATGATTTTCTTTGTTGCTATTAATTTCCTCAGATGCGAAAAATAGCACGAAAATTCGTTGCTGGATTTTTACGGATTGAAACGGGGTTTCCTTTAAGTTGCTGATAAATATATTCTATTTTATTTTTCGTTATCCAGGGGACGACCGGCAGTATGTTATTGCTAGTGAACAGAACTCATTGATTATGCTGTCTCAGTTTCTATTTCTAAGATTTTGCGAAAAATTAAATGAAAAAATAACTTGCTATTGTTTGTGGGGTGTGTGATTAATGAGGGGTTGGTTAGGTACACAGACCCATTAAAGCGGTTTAGTAAAGCAGTTCTCATCTCAAGCGTTATCCACAGATAATCCTTTCTTTTGAGCCTTCTTATCGTTACTAATTAGATTGTGTGCGAAGCCCTTTTCGCCGTAAGGCTACATAGAATTTAAGGAATTACCTGTGTCTAATAAAATGATTGGTTTAGTAAAATGGTTTAACGAGTCTAAAGGTTTTGGTTTTATTACCCCTGACAATGGTAGTAAAGATGTGTTTGTACACTTCTCTGCTATTCAGAGTGGTGGCTTTAAAACGCTGAATGAAGGCCAAAAAGTTGAGTTCAGCATTACTGCTGGTGCAAAAGGGCCGTCAGCTGAAAACGTAGTTGCTGCCTGATATTTTTCCTGATGTAAACCAATATACGATAGCGAAGACGGTGAATGCCTGAGTAGATATATTGGTTTTTCAGAAACTCAACATCTGCCAACATAAAGCTGAACAGATGTCTGAGTCTAATCATTGGGTAGAACAGTTGAAATGATTATTTTATGAATGTCATTTGTTGTTTTACCTCTGTAGTTTTTCTTGCACGCTTAAGTGCATTCGTAAAAGCTAACAACATCCCAAAAATCGCTGGTGCTATAATATAAAGAAAATTATATTATTTTAGATTCCTCATGTGAACTGATAAGAAATATTTATTTTTTATTGCTTTTAATAGTGAGTTGTAACCTGGTACTGAAAACCAAGAGAAATTATTAGTTAAATAGATCTTTTGGATATCACTGCGGTAGTGAGTGTTGTAGCAAATAAAGGCTAACATCATGACCGACCATATTTATTTTAAGTGCCCTTGTTGTCATGGGTCACAGTACAGAACTTCCCATTTTGATGTGACTGAGAAAAATCCCTTTGGTGCAAAGTGTATTTTTTGTAAATCATCAATGATCACACCTGATAACTATGCGCCATATACTTCCAGTAAATCAAATGAACAGGTGTTGCGAAAGTAACATTTGGCTCTGACCTTCCAGTTAAGGCGGCAAGATTCATTATCATTGCCAGGCACTGGTTTAAGTCCAACAAGGGCCGTCAGTCTGCTACTACCTCATCGAATTGAGCGGGCGACTTTTGAACTTGCAGGAGACGAGGGTTTGATCCTCTATGGTTACACCATGAATAAAAACCTCGTTCTAACGGGGTTTCGTCATTTCAGGGTTATCCGTGCAACATACAAGTAAGTTGGGCAAAGAATTGTATTTTTTGTTTTGCTTTTAACATCATGTCTGATGTGTAACGGTATTACTAATAACCATATAAAGGGCAACGCATTGAGAATCATACAAAACCATATTATGGCCCAGGAAATTGGTGAAACAGTTATCCAGCTACTTGAAAATGGCAAAAGGGTTACGACAGAGAATATCATTGATTTGCTCGAACGGAAAAGTCATGCCTTGCACGGTCAAAAGGCCGATGAGATAAGAGAAATATTGATATTTATCAGGAAAAAATCTGTTCTGTAAGCGCTTTTGTGATTAAGGTTGATAGTGCTTCAAGTTGGATAGCAAGCTGAATGCTCAACCAAACATATCCGTGAACGGCGCTTTCAATGATTTCCTCGCCCTCATTGGCGAGTAAAAGACAATGCAACTCTTTAGTAATTTCGAGAAGATGCTCGCTATTTGATGCTATCGGCGTTGGGTTTCCTTCATGCAAGGCATGTGCGAGGGTGTTGAGGGTGCTACGGGTCATTTGTTCCATATCTGACAGCGTGTGAGTATTCAATATGAGAAATCGACTGCCACGGGATGCCCAGTGGGCATTTATCTGAAATTTTTGCGCCGCTATCATATCGCGGGTTATCGATTGAATATCTTCAAGTAGACTCTTCGCAATCTTTGTTTCTTTATTTACTGGTGTAATAAGGCTGCGCATTTTTACTACATTATTCAGCGCTCGCGTTTGAAGTTTGGCCATTCTCGGGGGCGCAAGAACGTTTCGGGAGACTCCCGCAGTTGTTATTTTTAGATAATCAGAAAGAAAGTCAGCAAGTTGTATACGCCAGTTAATGAATGCTCTTTGGGGAAAAATGCTGGTAAACAACATCGCCAGAATGCATCCTATAATAATGTTGGTGCTTCGCCACAATGCTGTTTGTAAGTCTCCTGCAGGAGCGCTGCTGACAACCGCTAGCGTGATACCAATCAATAATGCGGCATAGGGACGTTTACTCATGGCCAGAAAACCACAAAGGAAAGCTGCGCATCCACACCACAGCATCATCATAGTGAGAGAGTACATTTCAATGTGTAATGCGATGATCCCCAAAATCGCACCCCCTACAGTTCCCGCCATACGTTCAAGTGCCCTGGGTATCACATTGCCCATGTAACTAATTGGTCCCATGACCACAACCAGTGTAATCAGGGGCCAGGAGTGGTCTGGTAAATTCAACATTCTTATCAGTAAGAAAGTTATAACAAATGCTAAAGCAATACGGATCCCATGAACTACGCGATAGTTGCGGTAAATCTTAAGTTCTAAAGGACTTATCGGTTTATTCCGTTCAATGGAAAAAATATTGTTTTTCATTGGTTAAAATCTTTAACATAGACAGAATTATAAAGGATGTTCAGATATACACTGAAAAAATAATCTCGTCTTACTTTTTTAACTTATAAAAAAGGAGGGCGATGCCTGACATAGGTTATTGTTAATCAATTGCTAATGCAGTAGCGAAAGAAGAGGTGATTTTTAATGCCCACATTATCTGTGGATTTGCCATTATGGTGGTAAGCGGTTCTACACATATTGAGTGGCCCCCTGACTTAAATTCAATATGTTGACTTTGACAGATATTAAAAAGTTGTGGACTTCCAAAATACTGGTTAGCATGTTTAAAACGTTTTCTTTTTCAGGTTGTTATAAGGCTAAGCAAAACAGGTCAGATGGTTTCTGTGCACGGCTTTATATCAGCAACGGTATCATTATATTTATAACATATGCACTTTGATGAGCTAAGGCCCGGACCAAAGCTCATGAGATATAAGTTCTGGTTACATTAGATGGAAGCAGTACACAACCTATTCATGTGTTATCGAAAAGCAACTACGTAAACAGAAAGTGCAAGTGCGAGAAATATCCAGTATTGAGAATGGTAATGGAAAAGTTTGAGCATAAATATCCTCCACAGATTCGGTTCCTAATTAATGGCAGATTTAAATGTCAACAACAAACAAAAAAGCATGGGTATTGATTGTTTGATTGTTTCATATTGTTTCAGTGGTGCTCTATGACAGTGCGTTTGCACCAACAATAAGATTCTTGCATTGTTATGGTGAGCTTAGTGTCAGTCAGCCGGGCATTAAGACACGATCAATCTACTGATAAATATAACCCAGGCAGCCATATGCGGCTTTTTCTATCCTGTCTGTCACTCTTTGCCAGCTGCACACCGATGCAACAAAGCTTGCCCGCCGCCTGAATGCCGCAAAGCACACTGGAAATCTTGCCGTTCCTGCCAAAAGCAAAACAGCCGGAGCTGACGTTGTAATCCTCTCTGACATGCTCGGAAATTTCGTGGTAGACGCTAAATATTATGCTGAGATGGAGGAAATACGACTCTTCCGTGAGTCAAAATCCCTGAAAACTTAGGGTGATAGATAAAGGTCTTAAGCAGCATGACATAATTTTCGATTTAAGCTATTTAAATTCATTTTTATGATAAGAATCATGTGCGATTTCCCTATAAAACTAAATCTTGCTATGTTTGGTTAATCATGCGTTAATGAATTCTTGGTTTGTAACGAATTTATCTAAAGCAAGTGCTGTAATAATTTTATTTCTTGTTCCTGTTGAGACTTCCTTGCTGGCTTTTCTCTCTGATGATTTTTTCGGACCATTCTGCCCAAGGGCTTACTCAAGAAAGGTAATAATTATGTCTAATAAAATGACTGGCTTAGTTAAATGGTTCAATCCTGAAAAAGGTTTTGGGTTTATCACCCCTAAAGATGGCAGTAAAGATGTGTTTGTACACTTTTCTGCTATCCAGAGTAACGATTTCAAGACGCTGAATGAGAATCAGGAAGTTGAGTTTAGTGTTGAACAGGGACCTAAAGGCCCCTCAGCAGTTGATGTCGTGGTTGTATAAGGTAACTGTTATTACACATCATATTCACTTCAGATGCCCGTGTTGCCACGGATCTCAGTACAGAACGTCGAGCTTTGATGTTACTGAAAAAAATCCTTTCGGAGCAAAATGTATTTTTTGCAAATCGGTAATGATTACATTTGACAATGTTGCGCTATACATTCGGTCTGGTCAGACTTTGTTAGATTTTAGAAAATAAAGTTCAGGTTCCTTATGGAGCCTTTTTTGTATGCTAAACCGTTCATCTCTGTACGAACCATCACGGTATCATTATGAAAAAAGTAATCGTTTTTTTTAACTCAGAACCGGCAGTTGTTGTATCCGTAATGAAGGGAATTACTTCGATAATGCGTGAGTTTCCCAATGGGGAAAAAGCACACCTGTCCGTGATGTCAGCAGGATTTCCATCTCTGACAGGAGACCATAAAATAGTTTATGTTGCCTCTGATCGCGATGTCAGTTCCGAAGAGATTCTCGAGGCAGCATCGAAGCTTTTGAAGTGACATCTGATTGTTTCTTTACCGACCGAGATAGTAGTCCAGTGGTTTGCAGATGTTTTGCGCTTTTCTTGTATGAAGATTGTACTGCAACCTCTTGATTATTGAGTCTTTCCATTCTATCTTTTAAACATGTCAGCGCTGTTATAAGTGCTCCACGGGGAATGTTACATACTTGGCGTTGATACGTTAGAGATCAAGAGAGGTAAATAATGAACGTCGAAGAGTTAAAAACAAAAACTGAAGCGGATATTTCTGAATTCATTACAAAAAAAATTGTTGAACTCAAAAAAAAGACAGGAAAAGAAGTTTCCGACATCCAGTTTACTGCTCGTGAAAAAATGACTGGGCTTGAAAGCTATGATATTAAAATTACATTGATCTAATCGTTAAAAACCCAGGTCGAATGAAAAGCATTATCTTAAAAGGTAATGCTTTTTTATTGCTGTCAAAAAATTTGGATGTTGTCAAAACCTTCATTTTTAATCATAGAGACAAGTCCTGACTTTTTAATGGGGTCTTTCCGATGCCAGCCCGCGCTATCGGGCTACTGCTGGCTCAGGGCAGGGATGCACTTGTCGGAAATTTCGTGGTCAGTGTGTATCACATTGAGGGGAGTGGGATGACGTAGTAGCCTGCGAATGGGTTAATTATCATTTCGGTCGGGATTGTTAGATAACCCAACTCCTACTTTTACCGCAGCAAACAACATAATGCACAGAGCGGTAATGACGGTAAATACCAATGAAAGGCTGGTAATCATAAATTTTCTTCATTTCAGATGGATTTGATTATTAGACTAAGACATAAAGGAAAAGTTCAGGGTAAATATCATAGTATTTCCCGGAAAAAATATCGGAGCGGCTCATTGTATACCAGGGCGGACTGCAGGGAGCCGTATCGAAGAGTGGCGGATCAACGGTCTCAACGGCCCCTGTGGCTGCAAATATCTATCTTGGCAAACGTCGTCATCTACACTGTGATATCCCCCTTTTGGATAAAAAATAGGAAGATAAATTAAATGGTTAAATTTTATCCAAACGTGGTACAGTGAATCTCATTCATCGAAAGGGTAATCATCATGTCTCTCATCGATTACGCAATGAAGTACCTCGGCGGCGTATCGACGACTACTGTCATCTGCCCGGCCTGCGGCTTACGTTCATCCCAATCTATTTCTAAAATTCGCCTTAAGCAGACAATGCTGTGCCCTGGCTGTAAAACACTGTTTGTTTCACCACGATAATCCTGACACTTAGTTGCACCTAAACCCGGTGTTCTATACTTAAGTCAAATCCCGGCAGCTGTTAAATCCCTGATGCCTTACGCCCATCCTGAGAGAACGTTTCTGAACTGATTTCGCAACTGCTCCTGCATGCTAACTCTGCATCAGAGCAATGCTATGAAAATGAACCCCAGGGCGTGGTTTAACCGCTCCCATATTCCGATGAATGCTCCCGAAAGCGTAACGTTTTCGGCGAACGATCCTGCCGGTGAAAGCACGCTGCAGTCAGAACTCTTTTCGACCGCCCAGATGGAACGCTACGGTCAGAAGCTCGCACGGACCCATAAATTATCGCCGGATAAACATCCTTATTATCTTCTAAAAAGACTCGGCGAGAATGAGGCCATCATTACCCAAAGTTGTTATGAGCTTAACGCGGGTAAAAAGACCAGTATCATGCCTGCCGGGGAGTGGTTACTGGACAATTATTATCTGATTGAGGAACAAATCCGCACTGTCCGCCAGCACTTGCCGAAAAGCTTTGGTAAAGGTCTCCCGTCGCTGATGTCGCCGCTGAATTGCCCACGAATTTACAATATTGCATCAGAGGCCATTGCTCACGGTGACGGGCGCTGGGATGCCGCCAGCCTGACCAGCTATCTCACCGCCTATCAACAGGTGACCCCGCTGACATTAGGTGAAGTCTGGGCGTTACCGGGAATGCTGCGCCTGGCGCTGATAGAAAATCTTCGTCGTATCAGTATCGAAGTGATCAAAGCGCAGCAGGACAGAACGCTGGCTGATATGTGGATAACAAAGATTTTCGGATGTGCAGAGAATGCCCCTGGCGATTTAATCATGGTGGTTGCCGATATGGCACGCTCCCGACCTACGTTAACCAGTGCGTTTGTCGCAGAGCTGGTGCGGCGCCTGCAGGGGCATGGCAATGCGCTGTCGTTACCTCTGACCTGGGTTGATCAGTGCCTTCGGGAACAGGGGATCACCACCGACGTTCTCATACATAATTTCAATCAACAGCTTGCCGCCAGCCAGCTATCTGTCAGTAACAGTATCGCGGGTCTGCGATTACTGAGTGAAACGGATTGGGCTGATTTCGCCGAAACGATAAGTGTCGTCGAACAGGCATTACGCAATGATCCTGCCGGTATCTATCCTCGGATGCACTTTAATACCCGGGATCATTACCGGCACGTTGTTGAGGTCCTGGCCAGAGACAGTGGTCTCAGCGAGCCTGACGTTGCTGACAGGGTGCTGACGCTTTCAGGAAACAGTGCTCCCGATACACTGGAACATCATGTTGGTTATTATCTCGCAGGCGAAGGTCGGCAGGCGCTGGAAATTCATCTGTTAGCAGACACCTCAAGGCTCATGCGCTTGCGGCACAGTTTCAACAGAATAACCCTGCTGTCATGGCTTGGAAGCCTGGCGTTGTTGACAACCGCAACGACCGCAGCGATTTTGCACGAAACAGCCATGCAAGGCGCAGACTGGCTGTTAATCGCGGTGATATTCCCTCTGATTATCGCTGTAACTCAGTTGATGAGCGATTTACTCAGTGACGCCACCACCCGTTTTCGCGTTCCTCGCCCCTTGCCGCGGATGGATTTCTCAACCGGCATTCCCCCTGACAGCGCCACTCTGTTAGTCATCCCCTGCATGCTGACCAGCCACGCAAGTTTCAGCCAACTCCTCACCAGTCTTGAAGTCTGCTGGTTGGGGAATGAAAACGAAAATCTCAGGTTTGCGCTGCTCACTGATTTCGCTGATTCTGCAAATGAACCCTCGCCGGAAAGCCAGAAGCTGCTCAGACAGGCGATCGCCGATACGCAGGCGCTGAATCGCCGCTATCCCTCCAGTCGCCCACGTTTTTACCTGCTACACCGCCAACCTGAATGGAACCCCGCGGAAGGAACGTGGATGGGCTATGAACGCAAGCGGGGAAAACTGGCGTTACTGAACAGCTGGTTGCGCCATCCGGGGACACAATTCGTCAGCGTTGCAGACATGCCTGCTAACCTTTTACCGGGCCATATTAAATACGTCATTACCCTGGACAGTGATACGGTGCTGCCGCGAGATACGGCGCACAAACTGGTCGCGACGATGGCGCATCCGCTGAATACGCCAGAGTATGATCCGGTACGCCAGAGGGTTGTCAAAGGATTTGGCATTTTACAACCCGGCCTTGCGGAGGAGATACCACGCAACGGTCAGGGACGTTACGCCGCCATGCGCAGCAGCATACCGGGCAATAATCCCTATTCGATGATGTCTTCGGATATCTATCAGGATCTTTTTGGGGAAGGATCGTTCGTGGGGAAAGGGATTTACGATGTTGACATTTTTATGCAGGCCACGGCCAACACCTGCCCGGAAAACCTGGTTCTCAGCCATGATCTACTCGAAGGATGCTATGCACGTTCGGGTCTGCTCAGTGAGGTGTTACTCTATGAACAGTACCCGAATAATTATCTGTCGGATGTTGCACGCCGTTCACGCTGGATCCGGGGTGACTGGCAACTGCTTAACTGGCTGAAACCACGTGTCAGAAGAGCCGATGGAACCCGGGCCAGGAATCCGCTGACCGCGCTTTCTTACTGGAAATTACTCGATAATCTGCGTCGCAGTCTGGTCGCCCCCTCATTACTGGTATTGCTGTTCTTCACCCTGCTTGGGGTACCTAATCCGGTTTACTGGCTGGGCGTACTGTCGCTGATATGGCTGTTGCCAACCATCCTCTGCATCACCCATGACCTGCTGCATAAACCTCTGCGTCGCCGCCTGAAGCCGCATCTGTTACTGGTAGGGGCGGGCGCGCTGAAGCGTTTGTCAGGTATCGGCCTTAATTTTGCGATACTGCCGCACGAAGCCGGATATTCGCTAAAAGCGATCGCCGTGACGTTATGGCGATTGGGGATCAGCAGGCGTCACCTCAGCCAGTGGGTCAGCCACAGCCAGGACAGCAATCAGGCCGGACCCACTGTCGCGCGTTTTTATCAGGCGATGTGGCTGAATGTTGCATGTGGTGTGATGCTGATAATACTGACCGGACAATTTGCTCCACAACTGCTGGGGATTGCGTTGCCGATCGGTTTGTTATGGTGTGTGGCACCGCTGCTGATGAGCTGGCTGAGTCGTCAGCCTGCGCGTAAGGTGTTTTCGCCCAATCCGGAACAAAAACAGCTGTTGCGCCAGACAAGCCGTGAAATCTGGGCGTTTTTTGAAACCTTTGCCACAGAAAAAGAGAACTGGCTTCCGCCTGATAATTACCAGGAAATACCGCAGCCGACGGTGGCCCATCGAACTTCTCCTACCAATATTGGCCTTTCCCTCATGGCTAACCTGACGGCATGGGACTTTGGCTACCTGCCCGGCGGGGAAGTGCTCCGGCGCGTGTCGCTCACGCTCGACACAATGGATAAAATGGAGCACTACCGGGGCCATCTCTACAACTGGTATGACACTCGTACGCTGGCCCCCCTCAGCCCACGCTATATCTCAAGCGTCGACAGCGGCAACATGGCAGGGCATTTGTTGACGCTGCGTGCAGGGCTGTCCGCCATGCGTCATCAGCCAGTTTTAAATCGCCAACAGATACTGGCAGGACTGAACGATACGCTGGATATTCTGGAAAAACAGTGGGGTCAGAACCCGCCTGACAGCTTGCGGTTGCTGCGAAAACACTGCCTGAGCGCGGTGTCGCTCTCTCCGCAGACATTTTTCAGCGAGCTGAAAAATATGCGCACCCAGTGCAATCACCTGAACACGCTATGCCATCAGGGATCTCCTCTTCAGATGCGTTGGGCAGGACATCTGGAGCATCAACTGGTTCAGCTTTGCCATGAGTGGTCGCTGCTGCTTGGCTGGTTACCTGCATCCTGGAACGAACAGACGCTGCCGACTTTGTGCGAGCTTGCCCGCGCAACATTTACTGGTGTAGGAACCCCCCCGGCGTCAGCGACGGAGCAGGCCCGGATGCGACTCAATATTATCACTGAACTTGAACAACGGCTGGATGAGCATGCCCGGATGGATTTCGCCTTTCTGTACAGCGAAGCAACCAGTCTGCTCAGTGTTGGCTATAACTGTGACACGAATATGCCTGACAAGAGCCACTACGATCTTCTGCCGTCTGAAATCCGCCTGACCAGCTTTCTTGCCATTGCCACTAATCAACTGCCTCTTAAAAGCTGGTACGCGCTGGGGCGACTGTTCACCACCATTGACAATGAAACCGCCCTGATGTCTTGGAGCGGGTCAATGTTTGAATACCTGATGCCGAATCTGGTAATGCCCACCTGGCCTGGCAGCCTGCTCGATGAAATGAGTCAGTCGGCGGTAATGCGCCAGATTCATTGGGGGAAAGAACGCGGAGTACCGTGGGGCGTTTCAGAGTCTGGTTATCATGCTTTTGATGTTCAGCATAATTATCAATATCAGGCATTTGGTGTGCCGGGTCTCGGCCTGCGCAGGGGGCTTGCTGATGACATGGTTGTCGCCCCTTACGCCACACTGCTGGCGTTGATGGTCTCGCCACAGAAAGCCTGTGAGAACCTGATCAGGCTGCAAAAAAATGGCGCACATGGTGAATACGGTTTTTATGAAGCGCTGGACTATACTCCCTCACGCCTCGCAACCGGTCAGCTCTATGCGGTGGTTCAGTCCTGGATGGCGCATCACCAGGGCATGGCGTTTCAGGCGCTGGCTCATGTGCTACTTGACGCCCCGATGACTGAACGCTTCATGTCCAGTACGGTCTTCCGATCAGCGAGCCTGCTGTTACAGGAACGCGTGCCGGATGCAGTCGATCTGTACAGTCCGCGCCGTCATTTTGAATCTCATGAGGGCAGGGTCAAACCCGTTCGCTATGAACCCCGTATTTTCTATGGCGTGGACACGCCGGCCCCGGATATTCAACTGCTGTCCAACAACCATTATCATCTGATGTTGACCACGGGCGGCGGCGGCTATAGTCGCTGGAATAATATTGCGCTCACGCGCTGGCGCAGTGATACCACCCGCGATAACTGGGGAGCATTCTGCTATATCCGCGATATACAGACGGGGAATGTGTCGAGCAATACCTGGCAACCGACAGCCCACACCAGCGGGCATGACGAGGAAGTGATATTCACCGATGCGAGTGCTGAATTCAGACGCACTTTCGATGGGCTCAGCGTCAAAACTCAGGTTGTGATCTCCCCGGAGGATGATATTGAGTTGCGACGGCTCACACTGATTCATCGTGGTCGCCAGCCTCGCTCTCTGGAACTGACAACCTATGCCGAAGTAGTACTGGCGCCTGAAGCCAGCGATCTGGCACACCCGGCATTTAGCAATCTGTTTATTCAGACGGAACTGGATCCTGAGCGTGACGCTATTCTTTGCCACCGGCGCCCGCGTTCACCGGGTGAAGCGAGTCCCTGCCTGTTTCACATGATGGTGGTGCATGGCGATAACCGTCATAACGTTTCGTTTGAAACAGACAGGGCAAAATTTCTTGGCCGTGGCAGAAACCCTGCGGATGCCCAGGCAATAAAGGCAGGCGGGGCGCTCAGCAACACGTCGGGGTCAGTGCTGGATCCGATCCTGGCAATACGCCACACCATCACTCTGCAGCCGGGGCAGCCGGTCACGATTGATATCATTTATGGCATCAGCGAGACCCGCCAGCAGAGCCTGGCGTTGCTGGAAAAATACCGCGATTACCCTATCGCTGATCGCGTCTTTGAACTGGCCTGGTCTCACAGTCTGGTGGTATTACGCCAGATGAACGCCAGTGAAGATGATGCCACTTTGTTTAATCGTCTTGCCAGCGCGGTGCTTTACCCTGTCCAGGAGCTGCGCGCCGAAGGCCAGGCGATCAGCCGCAACCGGCGTGGTCAGTCCGGTCTGTGGGGCTGGGCAATTTCAGGCGATCTGCCGATAGTGCTTCTCAGTATTACCAGCGAGGAAAGTATTGCCTCAGTGACCACACTGATTCAGGCGCACCGTTACTGGAGACAGAAAGGGCTGGATGTTGATTTGGTTATCCTGAATAACAGTCCCGGCGGCTACCAGCAGGGCTTACAAAATCAGATTATGGACTTAATTTATGCCGGGTCTGAAGCCAGTCTGCTGGACAAAACGGGCGGTATTTTTGTTCGTAATGGCGAGCATCTCTCTGCTGAGGATAAGTTGCTTTTGATGAGCGTGGCCTGTCTTTATCTTGATGACCGCACAGGCAGTATTAATGAGCAGCTTAATCAGCGTACTCACACCCTTAAACCTCAGGCCAGAGCACTCATTCCACGGGCTGTACGCGAGCGTAATCAACATACGGACTGGAGTCCCGATATCAGTCAGTTATGCCATTTCAATGGGTACGGTGGATTTTCTCAGGATGGTCGGGAATATCAGATTGTCCTGCGCGAAGATGCGCAGACACCGGCTCCCTGGTCAAACGTACTGGCAAATGCCCGTTTTGGCACTGTGATTTCAGAGGCGGGACAGGCCTACTCCTGGTATGAGAATGCACATGAATACCGGTTGACACCGTGGGAGAACGATCCGGTGAGCGATCGCAGCGGCGAGGCGTTTTATCTGCGCGATGAAGAGAGCGGTGAGTGTTGGTCACCGACGGCTTTACCTGTTCGCGGACATGGTGATTACCTGACCCGCCATGGTTTTGGTTACAGCGTGTTTGCCCATCGAGAGAATGGTATAGACAGCGAGCTGACGGTTCTGGTTGCCGAAGAGGCGCCGGTTAAACGTAAGCGTCGTCTCAGCACCGTCTGGCAGATCCTGAAATTCCTGAGAGGATAATGGACACCAAATATGGTGGACGCTATCCATGAAATCATTAACCGCAGTGCGTAAAAAAAGCCCTAATTATCCCGTTGAGTTCAAAATCAAAATGGTTGAACTCTCGCATCGACCAGAGATCTCCGTAGCGCAACTCGCTCGTGAGCATGGGATCAACGATAATTTGCTGTTCAAGTGGCGCCAGTACTGGCGCGAAGGAAAACTACGTCCTCCTTCAACAACAGAAAACAACGTGCCTGAGCTGCTCCCGATAACACTTGATGCCGAAGATGTTGTCCCTGCAACCTCCCCCCGGTCACAACCTGTAGCTGCTGCGGCACCTGAATCACTCAATATCAGCTGTGAAGTGACGTTCCGGCACGGATCACTCCGTCTGAATGGTGCCATCAGCGAAAATATCCTGAACCTGCTGATACGGGAGCTCAAACGTTGATCCCATTACCATCAGGGACAAAGATCTGGCTGGTCGCTGGCATCACCGATATGAGAAACGGCTTCAACGGCCTGGCGGCAAAGGTGCAGACGATGCTGAAAGACGATCCGATGTCAGGTCACGTTTTTATCTTCCGTGGGCGTAATGGCAGTCAGGTAAAGCTCCTCTGGTCTACCGGCGATGGACTGTGTCTGCTGACCAAACGGCTGGAGCGCGGCCGCTTCGCCTGGCCGTCAGCCCGGGATGGCAAAGTGTTCCTCACACCGGCACAGCTGGCGATGCTCCTTGAAGGTATCGACTGGCGGCAGCCTAAAAGACTGCTTACGTCACTGACTATGTTGTAGGCCTCTTTATCCTGGTCGACGCTGAATGAGCCTGGTAATATACCCGGTATGAACAGCTTACTTCCTGACGATATCGATGAACTGAAACGTCTCCTTGCCGAACAGGAGGCGCTGAACCGTGCCCTTCTGGAAAAGCTGAACGAGCGTGAACGCGAAATAGATCACCTGCAGGCGCAACTGGATAAGCTGCGCCGGATGAACTTCGGCAGCCGCTCCGAAAAAGTCTCCCGCCGTATCGCGAAGATGGAAGCCGACCTTAAGCAGTTGCAGAAAGAAAGCGATACCCTTACCGGCCGGGTGGATGACCCGGCCGTGCAGCGCCCGCTGCGGCAGACCCGTACCCGCAAACCGTTCCCTGAATCACTTCCCCGTGACGAAAAACGGCTGCTGCCGGCAGCGTCATGCTGCCCGGAATGTGGTGGTGCGCTGAGTTACCTGGGTGAAGATGCCGCCGAACAGCTGGAGCTGATGCGCAGCGCCTTCCGGGTTATCCGGACAGTACGTGAAAAGCATGCCTGTACTCAGTGCGATGCCATCGTGCAGGCCCCCGCGCCTTCACGGCCCATCGAGCGGGGTATCGCAGGACCGGGGCTGCTGGCCCGCGTGCTGAGTTCAAAGTATGCAGAGCACACCCCGCTGTACCGCCAGTCTGAAATATACGGCCGCCAGGGTGTGGAGCTGAGCCGCTCACTGCTGTCGGGCTGGGTGGATGCGTGTTGCCGGCTACTGTCACCGCTGGAAGGGGCGCTTCAGGACTATGTGCTGACTGACGGTAAGCTCCATGCTGATGACACGCCTGTCCCGGTGCTGTTGCCAGGTAATAAGAAAACGAAGACCGGGCGGTTGTGGACGTACGTTCGTGACGACCGTAACGCCGGGTCAGAGCTGGCGCCGGCAGTGTGGTTCGCTTACAGCCCGGACAGAAAAGGTATCCACCCGCAGAGCCATCTCGCTGGCTTCAGCGGTGTTCTGCAGGCGGATGCGTACGCCGGGTTCAACGAACTGTACCGCAATGGACAGATAACGGAAGCTGCCTGCTGGGCTCATGCCCGCCGCAAGATCCACGATGTGCACGTTCGCACCCCGTCAGCGCTGACGGAGGAAGCCCTGAAACGGATCGGTGAGTTATATGCCATCGAGGCGGAAATAAGGGGGATGCCGGCGAAGCGACGCCTTGCAGAACGTCAGCAAAAAGCTAAACCGCGGCTGAAATCCCTGGAAAGCTGGCTGCGTGAAAAGGTGAAAACGCTGTCGCGACACTCAGAACTGGCGAAAGCGTTCACGTACGTACTGAACCAGTGGCCGGCGCTGGCTTACTATACTGACGACGGCTGGGCCGAGGCAGATAACAACATAGCTGAGAATGCGCTACGGATGGTCAGCCTGGGCCGCAAAAACTACCTGTTCTTCGGTTCGGATCATGGAGGAGAGCGGGGAGCGCTGCTGTACAGCCTGATCGGGACATGCAAACTGAACGGAGTGGAGCCAGAAAGCTACCTTCGCCATGTGCTTGATGTTATAGCTGACTGGCCGATAAACCGGGTCAGCGAACTACTCCCCTGGCGCGTAGCACTGCCAACTGAATAACACATCCCCGTCAATACGGTTCTCGCTGCACGCTTACGGTTAAACTGGCGCTCCTGACGCTCAGTAACTCTTCGGGGCGGACACGAAAACTTTCCGTCACCGGCTATGTGGAGTGGACGCTCGGAGGAACACGAACTCGCTCAGCCCCTCACATTGTGACTCATGCGACCAGACCGCCTGGCGGCTGCGGAGTGCTGGCGAACAACTTTTATGGTGATAACGGTAGCGGTCGTACTGCCTTTTTTGCCGTCAGCGGTAATGACTGTTCGTTGACCGGGGACCGCCGGGAGTTTATCGGTCGTAATGGTTCTCTGCACGCCCCGTCGGTTATGAAGCTACGCAGGCTTTCAGGTAAAACGGGCGCCGGTCTGGATCCCTGCGGGGCAGTAGAATCGGCGGTAACATTAATTGATGGGGATCAGAGGACGTTTATTTTTATCCTCGGCGCAGAGGAGAATCATATTCGAGCCCAGGAGACGCTTGCCCGTTATATGAATGAGGAGACGGTCCGCGAGGAGCTGAACCGGGTTCACAACCACTGGCACAATGTGCTCGATAAAATCGTGGTTAACACCCCCGACACATCGGTAAATTTACTGGTGAATGGCTGGCTATTGTACCAGACGGTAGCCTGTCGCCTGATGGCTCGCAGCGGTTACTACCAGTCCGGCGGCGCATTTGGTTTTCGCGATCAACTGCAGGATACGCTGGCGCTGAGTCATGCTGATCCGAACCGGATGAGAGAACAGATAATCCTGTGTGCATCACGGCAATTTATTGAGGGTGATGTACAGCACTGGTGGCACCCGCCACACGGCAACGGGGTGCGCACCCGCTGTTCCGATGACTATCTGTGGCTTCCGCTTGCCGTTTGCCACTATGTTGAAACGACGGGGGATATGGATGTACTGGAAACACGTATTCCTTATCTGGAGGGACGTCCGCTTCAGCCTGGTGAAGAGTCTGCCTATGATACGCCGGTGATCAGCGGTACCGAAGAGACACTCTGGTTACACTGCGTCAAAGCCATTAAGTATGGACAACAGTTCGGGGAGCATGGTCTGCCGCTGATGGGGGCGGGTGACTGGAATGACGGCATGAACCGGGTGGGGATCGACGGCAAGGGTGAAAGCGTCTGGCTGGGCTTCTTTCTGTTCGACATTTTGCAGCGGTTTGCGGCGCTGGCTGATCGCAGGCTGGATGAAAGTGTCGCCTCAATGTGCCGTTCACAGGCTGTGCGCTTGCAAAGCAATCTCGAAGCCCACGCCTGGGATGGCGAATGGTACCGGCGTGGATATTTTGACGATGGTACTCCCTTGGGGTCGAAAGCCTCACAGGACTGCCGGATTGATGCGATTGCCCAGAGCTGGTCAGTATTGTCCGGGGCCGCTAGCCCGGGACGGTGCGCAAAGGCCATGCAGGCGCTGGATAAGCATCTTGTGGATAGCGAGGGGGGACTGATAAAACTATTAACACCGCCTTTCGATGGGCACGGTCCAAATCCGGGTTACATACAGGGCTACCTGCCTGGTGTGCGGGAAAACGGAGGGCAGTATACACATGGCGCTATCTGGGCTGTAATGGCATTTGCCCGAATGGGGAATGCCGAACGTGCCTGGCAACTCTGGTCGATGCTCAGCCCGATAAATCATACTCTGAATGCGAACTCAGTCGGGATCTATAAAGCCGAGCCTTATGTCATGAGCGCTGATGTCTACAGCGTCGCTCCCCATATCGGACGTGCCGGATGGAGCTGGTATACCGGTTCATCAGGCTGGGCCTGGCGTTTACTTACCGAGGAATTACTGGGGATAAAACGTTCCGGTGCTGACCTTACGGTTCATGCCCGGTTGCCGGATGGGTGGCCGTCTTTTTCTATGACTTATCAATATGGCGAAAGCCATTATCAGATTAGTGTCTCACACGGCGATGCAGAATATCGCGTTACATTGGATGGTGTTCTCCTCCCTGATGACAGAATACCGCTGCGGAATGATGGACAAAACCATACGGTTGAGATTATTCAGAACTGACACTGAGTCCGGACGCGCATTAACGTCTGCCGTTAATGCGCTGATTATCCCTGAGAACCTCAATCGCTGTCTGCATGGCGATTTTGTCATCTCGTTTTTTTTGCTTGTCCTGCATGACCTGAAGGTATTCCAGCAAAGTTCGGGTATTAATAGGTCGGCCCTGTTTTCCCACTGCCAGCACGGCTTCGCCAAGAATAATTTTCACTGGTGGCAATTGGGCCGGGTACCAGTCAAGGGTGTCTTCTGATTTCATGATAAATTTCTCACGGAAGGGTATTATATCATAAATCAGACGTTTAATTTTCAATATCTGATATCCTGATTTAATCATAAATTAACATAACTTAAGCCAGTTATTTTTATATTAAGGCGTATAATAATTACTGTGTTCCTCAGAGAATTATTTATGTCTTATACAAAAGGACTCAGGCACTTTAAAGAAAGACCGGTGCATGTTGCCTGCCCGGTATGCGCATACAGAGCCGATCAGAAAGCAGGTAAACTAAGAAAAGATGCGGTTCTGGAGTGCCCTGCCTGCGGGCTGTTGTTCAGACCATCAGAATGCTGGTGTATCGGCGGCTGATCGGCTTCTGCCACCTAACGTGAGTGATGTTGGGAAATGACAATATTGCTCCTGTACTGCAGTTTGAGAGGATATGATGATGAAATCTAAAAAATCTATTTTTATTGAAGGACATATCCTTTCGAACAGCTGTCATGGGCAGGTTGGTCAATCTTTCTGTATCCACAGGGCCAGGTTTAATAATGGTAAATATGCGATTATCCGGGAAGCATCAGGAATATGTTTCAAGCCTGGCGAAATTATTCAACGAAACGATTGCGAGTGGTTTTATAACCTTACCAAAATTCGCCTTCTCTCATTTGAGTACCTTGAAGATGATGAATCCAGAAGACAATTTCTTGAATATCGATAATAAATTCATGCGTATCATGACGGCATAATTTTGCGCGTTTACAATTCCTTTCTGATTTTACAAATCTTATCCCCGTCCGTGACCTGGCATGCAGTTTACTTGAGGGTAAAAAACATGCCATGATCATTTTAACTTATTGAGTAATAGCGGTTAACTATCAATGTCGCTAACCTTCTTGTTCAGCAAGCGGGAGGCGCGCCAGTAGATCAGCAGCATCAGACCCATGACGATGGTCAGCGTAATGCTGGTGGCAGCACCGAACGGCCAGTCGCGGATGTTCAGGAACTGAACTTTAATCACGTTGCCAATCAGCAGGTTTTTCGCCCCGCCCATTAAGTCGGAAACGTAAAACAGCCCCATTGCGGGCAGCATAACCAGCAGGCATCCGGCGATAATTCCCGGCATCGTTAACGGAATAATGATGCGGGTGAAGGTCTGAAGTTTACTGGCGCCCAAATCGCGCGCGGCTTCCAGCAGCGGTTTATCGAGCTTTTCAATGCTGGAATAGAGCGGCATCACCATAAACGGCAGAAGGATGTACACCAGGCCGATAATCACCGCGCTGGGGGTAAACATGATGCGAATGGGGGTATCGATAACGCCGAGCCACAACAGAAATTCGTTGAGGTAGCCCTTGGTGCTGAGGAATATTTTGAGTCCGTAGATGCGAATAAGCGAGTTGGTCCAGAACGGAACAATCAGCAGGAACAGCAGCAATGGACGCACTTTTTCCGGCAGTTTCACCAAAAACCAGGCAAACGGATAGCCGAGCACCAGACAGGCGAGCGTGGCAATCAGCGCCATATTGAGGGAGTGAACCAGTACCTCAAAATAGAGCGGATCGAGCAGGCGTGTATAGTTTTCCAGCGTAAAGACCATTTTGACGAAATTGGCGTCGTCGCGGGTCAAAAAGCTGGTGCCGATGATCATCAGGTTGGGCAGAAAGACAAATAACACAAGCCAACCGACAATGGTGACGATCACCACACTCTGGAATTTACTTGTGTTCTTCATCAGCCAGTACGACCTCCCAGCTTTCTACCCAGTTAATCGCCATTTTCTGGTCGAGAGAGTGGTCAAAGTCAGGATCGTCTTCGTTGAAGAATTCACTGACCATCACCATCTTGCCATTTTCCAGTTCCACAACCGACTCCAGCGTCATGCCCTTGTAGTTGCGTTCACGCACGTAGCCGATCAGTCCTTCGATATGATTGTCGTCGTTGATTTCATCAACGCGCAGATCTTCAGGGCGTAACAGGACGTGCAGCTTCTGCCCGGGAATCACCGCGAAGTTGACATAAATATTGCACTCGCGACCTTCAACGTTAGCACGAACGCGCTGTTCGTCCAGACGTTCTATCACCGTCGCGTTAAACATATTGATCTCACCGATAAACCCGGCGACAAACAGATTTTTCGGCTCTTCGTAGATTTCACGCGGCGTACCGTCCTGCTCAATCTTGCCATCGCGCATCACCACGATACGGTCTGACATGGTCAGCGCCTCTTCCTGATCGTGAGTGACAAAGACAAAGGTGATACCAAGCTTACGTTGCAGCGCTTTCAGTTCGTTCTGCATCTGCTTGCGCAGTTTGTAGTCCAGCGCAGAGAGAGATTCGTCTAACAGGAGTAAACGGGGTTTATTGACCACCGCTCGGGCAATCGCTACGCGCTGCTGCTGTCCACCGGAGAGTTGATGCGGTTTTCGCTGGGCGAACTCTTCCAGCTGCACCATGCGCAGAGCTTCGGTAACGCGGGGAGGAATGTCGGCTGCGGGCGTTTTTTGCATGCGTAAGCCAAAGGCCACATTCTCAAAAACGGTCATGTGGGGAAATAACGCATAGCTTTGGAAGACGGTGTTCACGTAGCGGTTTTCCGCAGGAACGTGAGTGATGTCCTGGTTGTCCAACATGATATGACCGGAATCAACCGTTTCCAGACCGGCAATCAGGCGAAGAACGGTTGTTTTACCGCAGCCAGAGGGGCCAAGCAGCGTGAGAAACTCGCCATTATTGATGGTCAAATCCAGGCTGGAAATCACCTCTTTGCCATCGAAACTTTTGCGAATTCCCGCTAATTGCACCAGTGGAGAAAGCGAACGCGGTTGTTTATTCAATTTTTTACTCTGTCCCATGTAAACGCAACGGATGGCTGACCGCTGCGGGGTTCGTGGTTAACCACCTTGATGACTCTTAATGAGGGCCGTTATTCTACGGCAAACCATGGTAATCGCCAATCCTTGTTGCGAATTACTGACTTAGCCCTATAGTCAGAGGGGATGTCAGGGCGAAATATTCTCACTTGCGGGGATAAAAGTGACCTGACGCAATATTTGTCTTTTGTTGCTTATTGATAATGTTGTCACAAAAAGTGAGGGTGACTGCATGGATAAACTACTTGAGCGTTTTTTACACTACGTGTCGCTGGACACCCAATCAAAATCGGGCGTGCGGCAGGTACCCAGCACCGAAGGACAGTGGAAGTTATTACAACTGCTCAAACAACAGCTCGAAGAGATGGGGCTGATTAACATTTCACTGAGCGAAAAGGGGACGCTGATGGCCACGTTGCCCGCTAACGTTGCTGGCAATATTCCCGCGATCGGCTTTATTTCCCATGTGGATACCTCACCGGATTTCAGCGGTAAAAACGTTAATCCGCAAATCGTTGAAAACTATCGCGGCGGCGATATTGCGTTAGGCATTGGTGATGAAGTTCTGTCGCCGGTGATGTTCCCGGTGCTGCATCAACTTCTGGGTCAGACGCTGATCACCACAGACGGTAAAACGCTGCTGGGCGCGGATGATAAAGCAGGCGTGGCGGAAATCATGACCGCGCTGGCGGTGCTCATCCAAAAAGATATTCCGCACGGTGATATCCGCGTGGCCTTTACGCCGGACGAAGAGGTAGGTAAAGGGGCGAAGCATTTTGACGTTGCGGCATTTGATGCGCAGTGGGCCTATACCGTTGACGGCGGTGGCGTGGGAGAGCTGGAATTTGAAAACTTCAACGCTGCGTCGGTTAATATCAAAATTGTCGGCAACAATGTCCATCCCGGTACCGCAAAAGGGGTGATGGTGAATGCGCTGTCGCTGGCTGCTCGTATTCATGCTGAGGTTCCGGCAGACGAAAGCCCGGAAACGACGGAAGGCTACGAAGGCTTTTATCATCTGGCGAGCATGAAAGGGACGGTCGATCGGGCGGATATGCACTACATCATCCGTGATTTTGACCGCAAGCAGTTTGAAGCGCGCAAACGCAAGATCATGGAGATCGCCAAAAAGGTCGGCAAAGGGTTACACCCGGATTGCTATATCGAACTGGTGATTGAAGACAGCTACTACAATATGCGCGAAAAAGTGATTGAGCATCCGCATGTGCTGGATATCGCCCAGAAGGCGATGCGCGATTGCGATATTGAGCCGGTGCTGAAACCTATTCGTGGCGGCACCGACGGCGCGCAGCTGTCGTTTATGGGATTACCGTGTCCGAATCTGTTCACCGGAGGCTACAACTATCATGGTAAACATGAGTTTGTAACCCTGGAAGGAATGGAAAAAGCGGTGCGGGTGATTGTACGTATTGCGGAGTTAACCGCAAAGCAGCAGTAAATTTATCGATAGATGCCGGATAGCGCTTTGCTTATCCGGCCTACAATATTTCACTCCAAAAGGCCTGATAGGACGCGCTAGCGTCGCATCAGGCAACGTTCGTATTATCCTTCGAAGAACCAGTATCCGCTGTTAACCAGTGCGGCAAGCATGGCAAGGAAAGACGGATCTTCCAGCGCATCCTCAAAGTTCTCGGCCGTCAGAACAATATGGCTGGCAAGCGCTTCCAGGGCAGGGCGATGCGGGGAATCAATTTTCTCACCGTTGGCGTAGACGTCATCGCCGATGCGCAATACGCGCAATCCGCCCAGACGCACTAACACATCCCCTTGCTTCAGGGCATCGTAAATTTCGTCTGGCTGATACGGCGGCTCCGGTGGAGCAATATCCAGCTCATGACGAGACTGAGATATAAACTCGCCAAACCACTGCTGGAAATGTTCCGGCTGATTAATCAGTCCGAGCATCATTTCACGCAGCTTGTCCATTTCCTGCGGCAGAACGTCAGCCGGATGATCGCGCGGCGGCAGGTCAGGATCGCTGTAATACGTGCTGCCCAGCTCACGTTGCAAAACGTAATCGGCGAACCCGCTGATCAGTTCGCGAGTATTCGGCGCGCGGAAACCGACCGAATAGTTCATGGCGTTTTCCAGCGCATAGCCTTCGTGCGGGAATCCTGGTGGAATGTACAGGATATCGCCGGGTTCCAGCTCTTCATCGATGATGGCTTCAAACGGGGCGACCTGCAGCAGGTCCGGGTGAGGGCAGTGCTGCTTCAACTGCAGTTTTTCGCCCACGCGCCAGCGACGTCGCCCGGTTCCCTGAATGATAAACACATCGTACTGATCAAGATGTGGGCCAACGCCGCCGCCGGGGACAGAGAAGGAGATCATCAGATCGTCAATCCGCCAGTCCGGCAGTTCGCGAAACGGACGCATCAGCGCGGCGGTGGGTTCATGCCAGTGATTGACCGCCTGTACCAGCAGCGACCAGTTGTTCTCGCCGAGATGATCATAGCTTTCGAACGGACCGTGGCTAACCTGCCATTTACCATCCTGATGGCTGACGAGTCGGCTGTCGACTTCGCTTTCCATTGCCAGTCCAGCCAGTTCGTCAGGAGAGAGTGGATCAATAAAGTTGTTAAACCCGCGTTTTAAGACCACCGGGCGTTTCTGCCAGTGGCGTTCAAGAAAATCGGGCCAGTTAAGTGTGAGTTGGTATTCCATAATGAGCATCCCGCAGGCTGGTATCTGCAACCGATTATAACGGATACTTAACCGCAAGCGGGAAATCAGTACATATTTATTACATGCGGCGATTACTCGTCTATCTGCCCCGGCTGCTGGCGGCCAAAAATAACTTCCATGCGCGCGCCACCCAGCAGGCTATCGCCTGCAATAATCTGCCCGTCATACTGTTCGGTGATTTCTCGCGCCACCGCCAGTCCAACGCCTTGCCCTGGTCGTAGCGTATCGACACGCTGTCCACGGTCAAACACCACTTCCCGTTTGCTTTGCGGAATACCAGGACCATCATCTTCAACCAGAATGTGTAGCTGATCCTCGGACAGATGCGCTGAAATCTCGACAAACTCCAGACAATATTTACATGCGTTATCCAGCACGTTGCCCATCACTTCGACAAAATCGTTCTGTTCGCCCACAAAACTGATTTCTGGTGAGATATCGAGATTTATGTTCACGCCTTTACGCTGATACACCTTATTTAGCGCCGAGGTGAGTTTATCCAGCAACGGCGCGACCGGATGCAGTTCGCGGCTAAGCAGCACGCTGCTACCACGCATGCTGGCGCGATGCAGGTAATAGCCAATCTGCTGGGAAATACGGCTGATTTGTTCCAGCATGATGGGTTCCGCGTCGCTTACGTTCATTTTTTCATTACGCATCGAGCGGAGCGTACTCTGTAATACCGCCAGCGGTGTTTTCAGGCTATGGGTGAGGTCTGTTAACGTCGTACGGTATTTGTCGTAGCGCTCGCGTTCGCTTTTTAAAAGTCGATTAAGATTGCGGACCAGGCTGGTCAGTTCGCGCGTGGTGGCGGGGTTTAGCATCTCTCGATGATGTTCCTCAAGCTCACGGACTTCACGCGCCAGCGATTCGATAGGCCGCAGACTCCACCAGGCGGCTACCCATAACAGCGGAATGACCAGCAACAGATTGGCGACCAGCACATAAATAAACCAACTCCAGACCATATACGAGCGCTTTAGCTCAATAGGAATGGTATCGACAACCACAATGGTCAACTGTGGCATTCTGGCAGTGGCGGGGTAGACGTTCACGGCGACCGAGTGGGTCATTTCGGCATCGTCGTCATCTTCTCTGACTTCTTTTAGCTGCTGCTGAGCGGAGTGATCTTCGCCCAGTAAGGTGCTGGTGGCATCTACATTGGCTTCAATCTCATGAAAACCGTTCGCTTTTAGCCATTCCGGTTGGATACTGTGCGTCAGCCAGGGAACATTGCGCTGCGCCCACAACAACTCACCGTCTTCGTTATAGATCAGCGACATTGTTGGGCTTTGCATATCGAGATTCTCAGGCAGCTCGACGTTTATCTTACCGTTCTCCCATTTTGCCAGGGTATAGAACAGGTTACTTTCACCCCGCAGCAGGCGGAACGTTGTTTTATCAAAGCTGACGCTGTAGCCCACCAGGGCAACCATGCCGTAGGCCAGCGAAAGCACCAATACCACGCCCGCGGTTGCCAGTAAAAAGCGCAACCGCAGTGATAACGGGAAAAAATGACGCAATAATTTATTCATTAGCGCAGTTCAAAAAGATATCCCTGGCCACGCACGGTGGTGATGACATCATCCGGGTATTGCGCCTGTATTTTTTTACGCAGACGCCCCATCAGAACATCAATGGTGTGGCTTTCACGCAGCTCGGCATCCGGGTAAAGCTGTAACATGAGCGAATCTTTACTGACCACTTTGCCGTTATTACGGATAAGTGTTTCCATAATGGTGTATTCGAACGCCGTGAGCTTGATAACTTCATCATTGACGGATAACTCGCGCCGAGAGAGGTCCACCTGGAAAGGAGGAAGAGAGATAATCTGCGATGCCAGACCGCTGTTGCGACGCATAAGTGCCTGCATGCGCGCAGCCACCTCTTCGATATGAAACGGTTTGGTGACGTAATCGTCGGCTCCGGCGCTGAGTACTTCCACCTTGTCCTGCCAGCCTTCACGCGCGGTTAACACCAGAATCGGCAACGAAACCTCATTGCTACGCCAACGGCGGATCAATGACAAACCGTCTTCATCGGGGAGTCCTAAATCAACGATCGCGATATCCGGCAGATGTTCATTCAGATAATAGTCCGCTTCCTTCGCATCTTCTGCATCATCCACCTGATGCCCTAAATCCTGTAACTGAACCTTGAGGTGGTGGCGTAATAAAGCATTATCCTCGACAACCAGTACGCGCATCATCGTTTCTCCCTAAAATAACGGTATAAATAGTTTAACGCTGATTATGTGGCTGTGGGGATAAACATTTAATAAACCGCGGGAAGGGAGTCATTTCGTTCATGAAATAAAAAGCCGGATAAGGCGATAGCCTCCATCCGGCTAAAATACGCATTAGCTCGCCTGTTTTTTCATCATGCTGAAGATAAACAGCAGTGCAGCACACAGCACCACGGAAGGACCTGCCGGGGTGTCATAGAAGGCCGAGAAGGTCAGCCCGCCTGTAACCGCTACCATTCCCACACCAACGGCAACGCCTGCCATCTGTTCTGGCGTACGGGCAAAGCGACGGGCGGTTGCCGCAGGGATAATAAGCAGCGAGGTGATAATTAACGCCCCGACAAATTTCATCGCCACGCCAATAGTTAATGCTGTGACCAGCATCAGCAGTAGCTTAACGCGTTGCAGCTTCACGCCATCCACAAATGCCAGATCCGGACTGATGGTCATCGACAGCAGGTTGCGCCACTGCCAGAACAAAATCGCCAGAACGATAACCACCCCAATGGCGATGGAGATAAGATCTTCTGGCGTCACGGCGAGCAAATCACCAAACAGATAGGCCATCAGATCCACACGGATGTTGGACATCAGGCTGACGACAACCAGCCCTAATGACAGTGCACTGTGGGCCATAATGCCCAATAAAGTATCGATTGCGAGGTGGGGGCGTTTTTCCAGCCATACCAGACCGCCTGCCAGCAACAAGGTGACGACGATGACCGCATAGAAAGGGTTTACATCCAGCAGCAGGCCAAAGGCGACCCCCAGCAGCGAAGCGTGGGCCAGCGTATCACCGAAATAAGACATTCGACGCCAGACCACAAACGAGCCTAGTGGGCCAGCGGCACAGGCCAGCATGATCCCGGCTAACCAACCGGGTAATAACAATTCAATCATGAGTGACCATTTCCTCGGCGTAAGACGATACGACCCTGTAAATCGTGGCGGTGATTATGATTATGACGGTAAATTCCGAGTTGTTCGGCACCGCGTTGTCCGAACATTGAGATGAATTCCGGGTGCATGGAAACCACTTCCGGCGCACCAGAACAACAAATATGATGGTTCAGGCACAGTACCTCATCGGTTTTTGCCATCACCAGATGCAGGTCATGAGAAACCATCAGTACGGCGCAATCCAGTTCACGTCGCAACTGGTCGATAAGATCGTACAGCGCGACTTGCCCATTGACATCCACGCCCTGGGTTGGCTCATCAAGCACTAGTAGCTGAGGTTTATTCAATAAAGCACGGGCCAACAGGACGCGTTGTGTCTCCCCGCCAGAGAGTTTTTGCATCGGCGCATTCATCAGATGTCCGGCCTGAACACGCTTCAGTGCCGGAAGGATATCTTCTTTTTTGGTGCCGGGACGCAGGCGCATAAACCGACTTACCGTCAGCGGAAGCGTAGTATCTAGGTACAGTTTTTGCGGCACATAGCCAATCCGCAATCGACCATTACGCTTGATAACTCCCTCATCAGCCTCTACCAGCCCTAATACAACGCGCACCAGCGTAGATTTCCCGGCACCATTTGGGCCGAGAAGCGTCAATATTTTACCGGGTCGAAGTTCAAGCGATACGTCAGAGAGGACGCGGCGTTGACCATAAGAGACCGAGACATTTTCCAGTGAAACCAAAGTCGTCATATCAATTTTAGTCTTGCAGAAGTTATGGAATGTTATAATATCACAATTCTCACATTCATTACGATGATTGGTCGCATTATGTTACATAAAAATACGCTTCTTTTCGCAGCATTATCCGCTGCTCTTTGGGGTAGTGCAACACAGTCGGCAAATGCCGCTGTCGTGGCTTCTCTTAAGCCACTGGGGTTTATCGCTTCAGCCATTGCTGACGGGGTTACTGACACCCAGGTTCTGCTGCCTGACGGGGCTTCCGAACACGATTACTCATTGCGTCCTTCAGACGTAAAACGCTTACAGGGCGCGGACTTAGTCGTTTGGATTGGACCTGAGATGGAAGCGTTTATGGAAAAATCAGTCAAGAATATTCCTAACGCAAAACAGGTAACGATTGCGCAGCTCAATGACGTGAAGCCGTTACTCATGAAAGGTGCTGACGACGATGATGACGATCATGGACATAATGATGCCGGCAGTGAAAAAAGTGACGAGCATCACCATCACGGCGATTACAACATGCATCTTTGGCTTTCCCCAGAGATAGCACGGGCCTCAGCGGTTGCAATCCATGAAAAATTAGTGGAACTTATGCCGCAAAGTCGAGCCAAACTTGACGCCAACCTGAAGGATTTTGAGGCACAATTAGCCGCAACCGATAAGCAGGTAGGTAACGAGCTCGCGCCGCTCAAGGGAAAAGGTTACTTCGTTTTTCATGACGCCTATGGCTACTACGAAAAACACTACGGACTAACACCGCTTGGTCACTTTACCGTGAACCCTGAGATTCAACCTGGTGCGCAGCGTTTACATGAAATAAGAACACAGTTGGTTGAGCAAAAAGCAACCTGCGTTTTTGCTGAGCCACAGTTCAGGCCAGCGGTCGTTGAAGCCGTCGCGAGAGGGACATCCGTTCGAATGGGAACGTTGGATCCGCTCGGAACGAATATCAAACTGGGTAAAACAAGCTATTCAGCGTTTTTGAACCAATTAGCCAACCAGTATGCGAGCTGCCTGAAAGGAGATTAATGAGGAAGTGATTACGTGCAACAGATAGCCCGCTCTGTCGCTCTGGCATTTAATAATCTGCCGCGGCCCCATCGCGTTATGCTGGGGTCGCTTACCGTACTGACATTGGCCGTCGCTGTCTGGCGGCCCTATGTTTACCATCCTGATTCTGCACCTATCGTCAAAACTATCGAGCTGGAAAAAAGCGAGATTCGTTCACTATTGCCTGAGGCCAGCGAACCTATCGATCAGGCCGCTCAGGAAGACGAAGCCATCCCACAGGATGAACTGGATGACAAAACGTCTGGTGAAGCCGGCGTGCATGAGTATGTCGTCTCCACGGGCGATACGCTGAGCAGTATTCTGAATCAGTACGGCATTGATATGGGTGACATCAGCCAACTCGCGGCTTCCGACAAACAACTGCGTAACCTGAAAATTGGTCAGCAACTTTCCTGGACGTTAGGCGCGGAAGGTGACTTGCAGCGCCTGACCTGGGAAGTCTCCCGTCGTGAAACCCGTACTTACGATCGCACCGCGACGGGTTTCAAAATGAGCAGCGAAATGCAGCAGGGCGATTGGGTTAACAGCCGAATCAAAGGCACCGTGGGCGGAAGTTTCGTCGCCAGTGCCAAAGATGCCGGACTGACCAGCTCTGAAATCAGCGCAGTGATTAAGGCCATGCAGTGGCAGATGGATTTCCGCAAACTGAAAAAAGGCGATGAGTTCTCGGTACTGATGTCTCGCGAAATGCTGGACGGTAAACGTGAGCAAAGCCAACTGCTGGGCGTACGCTTGCGTTCTGAAGGCAAAGATTATTACGCAATCCGTGCTGAAGACGGTAAGTTCTATGACCGCAACGGTACCGGACTGGCGAAAGGCTTTATGCGTTTCCCGACGGCTAAGCAGTTCCGCATCTCTTCCAACTTTAACCCGCGTCGTCTGAACCCGGTGACCGGACGCGTTGCGCCGCACAAAGGTGTCGACTTTGCGATGCCGCAGGGGACGCCGGTGCTGTCGGTGGGTGATGGCGAAGTGGTTGTAGCGAAGCGCAGCGGCGCAGCCGGATACTATGTTGCGGTTCGTCATGGTCGCACCTATACCACGCGTTATATGCACCTGCGTAAGTTGTTGGTCAAACCAGGACAAAAAGTGAAACGTGGCGATCGTATCGCGCTGTCTGGCAATACCGGGCGTTCAACGGGTCCGCATCTGCACTACGAAGTCTGGATCAACCAGCAGGCAGTGAATCCTCTGACGGCGAAACTGCCGCGCACAGAAGGTCTGACCGGGTCGGATCGCACCGATTACCTGGCACAGGTGAAAGAGGTTGTTCCTCAGTTGCGTTTCGATTAATTAACACGCTGACAGAGCCGGTACGCTATGCGTGCCGGCTTTTTTATTTTGTACGGCGCATCGCGCGCCGCTACACTATCAGCAGATCTACTTTTCGCCGCACCAGACACTGGAAGAGCATGGAAACGAAAAAAAAGAATATTGAATATATCCCAGAGTTTCACAAATCATTTCGCCATCCGCGCTACTGGGGTGCATGGCTTGGTGTGGCGGCGATAGCAGGTATTTCGTTAACGCCGGCATCATTTCGCGATCCAATTCTGGCAAAGCTCGGAAGAATGGCCGGGCGGCTGGGAAAAAGCTCGCGTCGCAGAGCACTGATCAATTTATCCCTCTGCTTTCCTGAGCGCAGCGAAGCTGAGCGTGAAGCTATTGTCGATGAGATGTTTGCGACTGCACCTCAGGCGATGGTCATGATGTCGGAACTCGCCATACGCGGCCCGGAAAAAATTCAGCATCGGGTTGACTGGCAGGGGCTGGAAATCATCGAAGAGATGCGTCGCAACGATGAAAAAGTGATTTTTCTGGTTCCTCATGGTTGGGGCGTAGATATCCCAGCGATGCTGATGGCTTCCCAGGGACAGAAAATGGCTGCGATGTTCCACAATCAGGGAAACCCGGTATTCGATTTTGTCTGGAACACGGTACGTCGTCGTTTCGGTGGTCGTTTGCATGCGCGTAATGATGGCATCAAACCGTTTATTCAGTCTGTACGTCAGGGATATTGGGGATACTACCTGCCGGATCAGGACCATGGCCCTGAGCACAGCGAGTTTGTGGATTTTTTTGCTACCTATAAAGCCACGTTACCGGCGATTGGCCGCCTGATGAAGGTGTGTCACGCCCGTGTGGTGCCGCTGTTCCCGGTATACAATGGGAAAACGCATCGCTTAACGATTCAGGTTCGTCCTCCGATGGATGACATCCTGACGGCGGATGACCACACCATTGCCAGACGAATGAACGAAGAAGTGGAAATCTTTGTGACGCCGCATCTCGAGCAATACACCTGGATTCTAAAACTGCTTAAGACGCGCAAACCCGGTGAAATTGAGCCTTATAAGCGCAAAGATCTTTATCCGAAGAAATAAAAAAAGCCTCTCAAACGAGAGGCTTTTTTACATCAAACGGGGCGTTACTCGACGGTCAGAATACGCGTGGTATTCGTTGAGCCAATGGTGCTCATGACATCGCCTTGCGTCACAATGACCAGGTCGCCGGAAACCAGATAGCCTTTATCGCGCAGCAGGTTCACTGCTTCACTGGCGGCAACGACGCCGTCTGTTTCGCTGTCAAAGTGAACCGGGGTGACGCCGCGATACAGGGAAGTCAGATTCAGCGTACGTTCATGACGAGACATCGCGAAAATCGGCAGACCAGAACTGATACGTGAAGTCATCAGCGCAGTACGACCGGATTCCGTCATTGTGATGATAGCGGTGACCCCTTTCAGGTGGTTAGCGGCATACATCGCTGACATGGCAATCGCTTCTTCAACGTTATCAAACTGCACGTCAAGGCGGTGTTTAGAGACGTTGATGCTCGGGATCTTCTCAGCACCCAAACAGACGCGTGCCATAGCCGCGACGGTTTCAGCCGGGTACTGACCTGCTGCAGTTTCTGCAGAGAGCATAACGGCATCGGTACCGTCGAGGACGGCGTTAGCCACGTCCATCACTTCCGCACGGGTCGGCATTGGGTTGGTGATCATCGACTCCATCATCTGCGTGGCGGTAATGACCGCACGGTTCAGCTGACGTGCGCGGCGAATCAACGCTTTCTGAATACCTACCAGCTCAGGATCGCCAATTTCAACGCCCAGGTCGCCACGCGCCACCATCACCACGTCGGAGGCAAGGATGATGTCATCCATCGCATTCTGGTCGCAGACGGCTTCTGCACGTTCTACCTTGGCGACAATTTTCGCATCGCAGCCAGCGTCGCGCGCCAGACGGCGGGCATAGTTCAGATCTTCGCCGCAGCGCGGGAAGGAGACGGCCAGATAGTCAACGCTGATTTGCGCGGCGGTGACGATGTCGGCTTTGTCTTTTTCGGTCAGGGCTTCAGCAGAGAGACCGCCGCCCAGTTTGTTAATGCCCTTGTTGTTGGACAGCGGGCCACCGACGGTAACTTCGGTGAAGACTTTCATGCCCTGAACTTCCAGCACTTTAAGCTGCACGCGACCGTCGTCGAGCAGCAGGATATCGCCCGGGACGACGTCAGCAGGTAGTCCTTTATAATCAATACCGACTTTTTCTTTGTCGCCTTCGCCTTTGCCGAGGTTGGCGTCTAACAGGAACTTGTCGCCAACGTTAAGAAATACTTTACCTTCTTTAAAGGTTGATACGCGGATTTTAGGTCCCTGCAGGTCACCCAAAATAGCTACATGACGTCCCAGTTTTGCGGCAATTTCACGGACCTTATCCGCCCGCAGTTTGTGATCTTCTGGAGAGCCGTGAGAAAAGTTCATACGTACAACGTTCGCACCCGCGGCGATAATCTTTTCAAGGTTATTATCGCGGTCAGTTGCCGGGCCTAACGTGGTAACGATTTTGGTTCTGCGAAGCCTTCTGGACATGTAATACTCCGTTGACTGAAACAACTTGGTGTTGCGTGAACATTAATCCGGTCGTTCTCAAATATTAACGGTAAATGAACGACCCGGATGATAAAAGGGTAGAACATTGTTATTGCTTTTAGCGGTCATCACTCTTGATGAGTAATTCTTTATCAAAACGCGATTCCTTGAGCGCTTCCTTGACACGCTTCAAGTTATCTCTAAATTTTGCCCCACGGCGCAAAGTAAATCCTGTAGCCAGCACATCTATCACGGTCAGTTGAGCAAGTCGAGAGACCATGGGCATATAAATGTCAGTATCTTCCGGTACATCGAGAGTAATTGCCAGCGTTGCTTCACGCGCCAGTGGCGTGCCGGGAGAGGTGAGGGCGATAACCATGGCGTCATTTTCCCGCGCCAACTGCGCCAGTTCAACCAGACTTTTGGTTCTTCCGGTATGAGAAATAAGCACAATGACGTCATCGTCGCTACAATTCATGCAACTCATGCGTTGCAGAACAATATCGTCGGAATAGATTACCGGTACGTTAAACCGGAAAAATTTATTCATTGCGTCATGCGCCACTGCGGCAGAAGAACCGAGGCCAAAGAAGGCAATTTTTTTCGCCTGAGTTAATAAATCTACTGCCCGGTTTACCGCTGCGTTATCCAGAGACTGGCGGACGTGGTCGAGGCTTGCCATCGCTGACTCGAAGATTTTCCCCGTGTAAGATTCTACGCTGTCATCCTCATCCACATTGCGATTAACATATGGGGTGCCATTTGCCAGACTTTGCGCCAGATGCAGTTTAAAATCAGGGAAGCCGCGGGTATCCATGCTGCGACAGAAACGGTTCACCGTCGGTTCGCTGACATTGGCTTCCACAGCAAGTGTGGCGATGCTTGAATGGATTGCCCGCTCGGGAGAGGCAAGAATAATGTCGGCGACTTTACGCTCTGACTTGCTCAACTGTTCCAGTTTTAACTGGATTTTTTCCAGCATATTCATGATGTAGGTAGACTCATGGGTCATGGGCAAAAACGATTTCAATGATACGGAGAAATCGGGGCATAATTTCGTGTATAGATATTACCCCTGCTAATGCAGCAACGGGGCAAAATGGACAGAATAGTTGTTGTTTTTTTTCATTACATGATCGGAGTCGGGTTTTCTTACGTCTTCAGGGGTACGAAAAAAGACGACTTTTTTGTCCAATTTGCGACGGCAAACGCCCATAAAGCGACTGTTCGCGGTAACAGCACGGCTGGATAAGCGTTTACGGTTTCCGGATTCACGTAAAAGCAGTACAGTGCACTGTAATAAAATTACAACCAGTGTCTGGCAAAAGCACCAGGCACTTAATTGAGGAGAATGACATGGCGGTAACGCAAACAGCCCAGGCATGTGATCTGGTCATTTTCGGCGCGAAGGGCGACCTGGCGCGGCGGAAATTGCTGCCTTCCCTGTATCAACTGGAAAAGGCCGGCCAGATTAACCCGGAAACCCGTATCATTGGGGTAGGGCGTGCCGACTGGGACAAAGCAGCCTATACCAAGGTTGTGCGTGAAGCGCTCGAAACCTTCATGAAAGAAAAAATCGACGAAGGTTTGTGGGAGACTCTCAGCGGTCGTCTGGAGTTTTGTAATCTGGACGTCAATGACACCGCCGCGTTTAGCCGTCTGGGCGAAATGCTGGATCAAAAATCACGTACCACCATTAACTATTTCGCGATGCCGCCGAGCACCTTTGGCGCGATCTGCAAAGGCCTGGGTGAAGCAAAGCTGAATGCTAAACCAGCCCGTGTTGTGATGGAAAAACCGCTGGGTACGTCGCTGGCAACATCCCGTGAAATCAACGATCAGGTCGGCGAGTATTTCGAAGAGTGTCAGGTTTATCGTATCGACCACTATCTTGGCAAAGAGACGGTCCTGAATCTGCTGGCACTGCGTTTTGCCAACTCCCTGTTTGTGAACAACTGGGATAACCGCACTATCGATCACGTAGAAATTACCGTGGCGGAAGAAGTGGGTATTGAAGGCCGCTGGGGCTATTTTGACCAGGCAGGTCAAATGCGCGACATGATTCAGAACCACCTGCTGCAGATCCTGTGCATGATTGCGATGTCTCCGCCGTCCGATCTGAGCGCCGACAGCATTCGTGATGAAAAAGTGAAGGTACTGAAATCGCTGCGTCGTATCGATCGTTCGAACGTACGTGAAAAAACGGTTCGCGGTCAGTACACCGCGGGTTTTGCCCAGGGCAAAAAAGTGCCGGGGTATCTGGAAGAAGAAGGCGCAAACAAGAGCAGCAACACGGAAACGTTTGTGGCGATCCGTGTGGATATCGATAACTGGCGCTGGGCGGGAGTTCCGTTCTACCTGCGTACCGGTAAACGTTTACCGACGAAGTGCTCTGAAGTGGTGGTTTACTTCAAAACGCCTGAGCTGAATCTGTTCAGAGAATCCTGGCAGGATCTGCCGCAGAACAAGTTGACCATCCGTTTGCAGCCTGATGAAGGTGTCGATATCCAGGTACTGAACAAAGTGCCGGGTCTGGATCACAAGCATAATCTGCAAATTACCAAGCTTGATCTGAGCTATTCCGAAACCTTCAACCAGACGCACCTTGCCGACGCCTATGAGCGCCTGCTGCTCGAAACAATGCGTGGAATTCAGGCGCTGTTTGTGCGTCGTGATGAAGTTGAGGAAGCATGGAAGTGGGTCGACTCAATTACCGAAGCCTGGGCGATGGACAACGACGCGCCGAAGCCGTATCAGGCAGGGACCTGGGGCCCGGTTGCTTCTGTGGCGATGATTACCCGAGATGGTCGTTCCTGGAACGAATTCGAGTAAAATATCATCTAGCCCATAGGTGTTATTTTACCGGTAACATGATCTAACACAGATTGTAGAATAATTTTTGCACTTTTAAGCTCCGCGTGGATTCACCCGCGGGGCTTTTTTTATTACACTGCCTGAAACGATTTTGCCCCTGAGCTACGGCCAACAAGCGATTCAGCTATTTTTACCCAACTGAAACACATTGTTGATCCAACGCTCTGACAGATAAATTTTAGGAGCCTCTATGAATCCGAATTTGTTACGCGTAACACAACGTATCGTCGAACGTTCTCGTGACACACGTTCCGCCTACCTCGCCCGTATTGAACAAGCGAAATCAACTACCGTTCATCGCTCGCAACTGGCATGCGGTAACCTGGCGCATGGTTTTGCTGCGTGTCAGCCGGACGATAAGGCCTCGCTGAAAAGCATGCTGCGTAACAATATCGCGATCATTACCTCCTATAACGACATGCTTTCCGCGCATCAGCCGTATGAACACTATCCGGCCATCATTCGTAAAGCACTGCATGAAGCCAATGCAGTAGGCCAGGTTGCTGGCGGTGTACCTGCAATGTGCGACGGTGTGACCCAGGGACAGGATGGGATGGAGCTTTCGCTGCTCAGTCGTGAAGTGATTGCGATGTCTGCTGCAGTGGGCCTTTCCCACAACATGTTCGACGGCGCGTTGTTCCTCGGCGTGTGCGACAAAATTGTCCCGGGCCTGGTAATGGCTGCGCTGTCATTTGGTCATCTGCCGTCAATCTTTATTCCTTCCGGTCCGATGGCGAGCGGTCTGGCGAACAAAGAAAAAGTGCGTATCCGTCAGCTGTATGCTGAAGGTAAAGTCGATCGCATGGCGCTTCTTGAATCCGAGGCGGCGTCTTATCACGCTCCGGGTACCTGTACGTTCTACGGCACGGCGAACACTAACCAGATGGTAGTGGAGTTTATGGGTATGCAACTGCCTGGCTCCTCATTTGTACATCCTGATGCGCCGCTGCGTGAAGCGCTGACCGCGGCTGCAGCCCGTCAGGTAACACGCCTGACCGGCAATGGCAATGAATGGATGCCGATCGGTAAAATGATCGATGAAAAAGTGGTAGTGAACGGTATTGTGGCGCTGCTGGCGACCGGGGGCTCTACCAACCATACGATGCACCTGGTGGCTATGGCGCGTGCGGCCGGGATTCTGATTAACTGGGATGATTTCTCCGATCTGTCCGATATCGTGCCGCTGATGGCGCGTCTGTACCCGAATGGTCCGGCAGATATTAACCACTTCCAGGCGGCGGGTGGCGTGCCGGTGTTAATGCGTGAACTGCTCAATGCGGGTCTGCTACATGAAGATGTGAACACCGTTGCCGGATTCGGTTTATCCCGCTACACCATGGAACCGTGGCTTAACGAGGGTGAACTGGACTGGCGCGAAGGGGCAGCGAAGTCTCTGGACAGCAACGTGATCGCCACCTTTGACCAACCATTCTCCCACCACGGCGGCACCAAAGTGCTGAGCGGTAACCTCGGCCGTGCGGTGATGAAAACGTCGGCGGTACCGGTAGAAAACCAGATTATTGAAGCGCCGGCAGTTGTCTTTGAAAGTCAGCATGATGTCTTACCCGCGTTCGATGCGGGTCTGCTTGACCGGGATTGCGTGGTGGTTGTGCGCCATCAGGGACCAAAAGCGAACGGAATGCCAGAATTACATAAACTCATGCCGCCACTTGGTGTATTATTGGACCGTTGTTTCAAAATTGCGTTAGTTACCGATGGACGACTTTCAGGTGCTTCAGGTAAAGTGCCTTCAGCCATCCATGTAACCCCGGAAGCCTATGATGGCGGGCTGCTGGCAAAAGTACGCGATGGCGACATCATTCGTGTGAATGGACAGACAGGTGAATTGACGCTGCTGGTGGATGAAGAGGAACTTGCCTCCCGTCAGCCACACATTCCTGATCTCAGCGCATCGCGCGTGGGTACGGGACGTGAAATGTTCAGCGCGTTGCGTGAAAAGCTGTCCGGTGCGGAGCAGGGCGCAACCTGTATCACTTTTTAAGACTTATTTTGTAATCAGGCGAGAGAAAACTCTGATGAAAAACTGGAAGACAAGTGCAGAAGCAATCCTGACCACTGGCCCGGTTGTACCGGTTATCGTGGTTAATAAACTGGAACACGCGGTGCCAATGGCAAAAGCGCTGGTTGCAGGGGGCGTGCGCGTTCTGGAAGTGACCTTACGTACCGCATGTGCGATGGATGCCATTCGCGCGATCGCAAAAGAAGTTCCCGACGCTATCGTGGGTGCAGGTACCGTACTGAATCCACAGCAACTGGCTGAAGTCACTGAAGCGGGTGCGCAGTTTGCTATCAGCCCGGGCCTGACCGAGCCGCTGCTGAAAGCTGCAACTGAAGGCACTATTCCGCTGATCCCAGGCATCAGCACCGTTTCTGAACTGATGCTGGGTATGGACTACGGTTTGAAAGAGTTCAAATTCTTCCCGGCAGAAGCAAACGGCGGTACTAAAGCGCTGCAGGCAATTGCGGGTCCGTTCTCTCAGGTCCGTTTCTGCCCAACCGGCGGTATCTCTCCAGCGAACTACCGTGATTACCTGGCACTGAAAAGTGTGCTGTGCATCGGTGGTTCCTGGCTGGTTCCGGCAGATGCCCTGGAAGCTGGTGATTACGCACGCATTACCAAGCTGGCTCGTGAAGCAGTCGAAGGCGCGAAGCTGTAATAACGCAAAATGCCCGGTAATCATTACCGGGCCTGCGAGTCTGAAACGGGCCATCTGGCCCGTTTTTTATCCTGCGACTTTCACCTGTGCCGCCGCGTCTTTCGCGCGTGTCACCGCGTCTTCAATACTCTGCGCTGTTGCCAGCACAACGCCCATACGACGGCTCCCGTCGATGTCTGGCTTGCCGAAGAATCTGACTTGCATACCTGTGCCCACAGCGGCCTGTACGTTATCGAACGTGACATTCTGGCTGGTAAGCTGCGGCAGAATAACGGCGGAAGCAGAAGGTCCATACTGACGGATTGCGCCAACCGGCAGACCGAGAAATGCGCGTACATGCAGGGCAAACTCAGACAGATCCTGCGAAATCAAGGTCACCATACCCGTGTCGTGAGGGCGAGGGGAAACTTCGCTGAAAATGACCTCATCACCGCAGACAAATAGCTCTACCCCAAACAGACCGTGGCCGCCCAGCGCCAGCACCACCTTACGGGCAATCTCCTGCGCTCGAGCCAGCGCCAGGTCACTCATCTGCTGCGGCTGCCAGGATTCGCGATAATCGCCATCTTCCTGACGATGTCCTACCGGTGCGCAGAAATGTACGCCATCAACGGCGCTGACGGTAAGCAGGGTGATTTCAAAATCAAAATTCACTACGCCTTCGACGATAACGCGTCCGGCACCTGCTCGGCCGCCTTGTTGAGCATAATTCCAGGCTTCAGTGAGTCGATCGGCGGAACGAATAAAGCTCTGTCCCTTACCGGAGGAACTCATTACCGGCTTCACGATGCAGGGATAGCCGATTTCGGCGACGGCCTCGCGAAAGCGGGCTTCGCTGTCAGCAAAGCGGTAAGAAGAGGTCGGTAGAGATAATTCTTCGGCGGCGAGACGACGGATTCCTTCGCGGTTCATGGTCAACTGCGTCGCTCGGGCGCACGGCACGATGTTGTGACCGTCTTGTTCCAGTTTTACCAGCATATCCGTGGCAATCGCCTCTATTTCCGGCACGATATAATGTGGTTTTTCACGCTCGACGAGCTGGCGTAAAGCATCGCCATCCAGCATGTTGATTACGTATGAGCGATGGGCAACGTGCATGGCTGGCGCGTCGGGGTAACGATCCACGGCAATGACTTCCACACCCAGGCGTTGGCATTCAATCGCTACCTCTTTACCCAGTTCACCTGAACCTAATAACATCACTCGCGTTGCTGCGGGACGCAGCGCTGTGCCTAATAACGTCATAAATTAATCCCCTGTTTTATCTGGGCGCAGTATATACGAAAACGTTTGCGTCTGTCTTTATTACCAGGTTGATTTCAAGGCGCAAAAAGAATATACTGTACATAAATACAGGTAATTTAAGAGGCTGCAAAAATGGCGGTTGAAGTTAAATACGTAGTCATTCGGGAAGGTGAGGAAAAAATGTCGTTTACCAGCAAAAAGGAAGCCGATGCGTATGACAAAATGCTTGATACAGCAGATTTGCTCGACACATGGCTGGAGCAATCGCCGGTAGCGCTCGAAGACGAGCAGCGCGAAGCGCTTTCCCTGTGGCTGGCTGAGCAGAAAGATGTGCTGAGCGCCATTCTGAAAAACGGCAAGCTGCCCTCTCCGCAGGCGGTCGAAAACGATGCGCACGCTGAGGATGATACTCAGGCTGCCTGAAACGACTTGCGCTCCTGACGTTTTGTACCATGCTTTTCCCTGAATCATTGTGCAATCCCTGACGTCTTTTCACGTTGCAACAGGCAGCCTGAAGGACGAAGGGGAGATTAAGGAGAAAAGAATGTATAAAAAAAGAGCGTTGCTGAGCCTGCTGTTGTTATCTGCCAGCGTATCTGTATTTGCGGCAAATATGGAAAGCAAGAATGTTCAGTTCCCCAAGTGCGAAGGACTGAATGCTGACGGTATCGCGGCGAGCGTGAAACGTGATTATCAGCAAAATCGCATCGCGCGCTGGGCTGACGATCAAAAACGCGTCGGGCAAGCCGATCCTGTCGCCTGGGTCAACACGCCCGATATTACGGGCAAAGATGGGAAATGGTCAGTTCCCCTCACGGTTCGCGGTAAAAGCGCGGATATTCACTACCAGGTAAAAGTCGACTGCAAAGCCGGAACGGCGGAGTATCAGTCGCAGTAACGAAGGTAGAAGGTATTTGCACTTCTTTTGATGACCTGAACACTTCCTGACATCCCCTCGGGTACGCTTTGATGATTATTCGTCTGTACTTGAGGGGCAACATGGCTAACTGGCTGAATCAACTTCAATCTCTTCTTGGGCAAAAAGGATCTTCCGCGTCATCTTCTGGTGAGCAAGGGCTGAGTAAACTTCTGGTTCCCGGCGCGTTAGGCGGTCTGGCAGGATTACTGGTTGCCAACAAATCTTCACGGAAATTACTGAGTAAATACGGCACCAGCGCGCTTCTGGTGGGCGGCGGTGCGGTTGCCGGTACCGTATTATGGAACAAATACAAGGATAAGGTTCGCGCGGCGCATCAGGGTGAACCGCAGTTCGGTGCACAAAGCTCACCGCTGGATGAGCGAACCGAACGACTGATCCTGGCGCTGGTTTTTGCGGCGAAAAGCGATGGTCATATTGATGCCAAAGAACGTACCGCCATTGAGCAGCAGCTCCGTGAAGCAGGCGTGGAAGAGCAGGGCCGCATTCTGATCGAACGTGCGATTGAACAACCGTTAGATCCTCAGCGCCTGGCACAAGGGATCCGCAACGAAGAAGAGGCGCTGGAAATTTACTTCCTGAGCTGTGCAGCGATTGATATCGACCACTTTATGGAGCGTAGCTATCTGAACGCGCTGGGCGATGCGTTGAAGATCCCGCAGGATGTTCGTGAAGGCATTGAACAGGATCTCAAGGAACAAAAACAGGCTTTACCGGGTTAATTACTTACCGTTAAGGCGCATGTTTCGCTTGCATCATTGCTGTCTTTTGCCACCCTTATAGGATGTTTAAGCAAAAGAACAATGACATGCTACCAAAAGCTTCTCGTATCCCCCACGCCATGACGAATCATGGCGATACCCGCGTTGATAATTTTTACTGGCTGCGAGATGACACCCGCTCGCAGCCAGAAGTGCTGGATTATCTGCAACAAGAAAATGCGTATGGCCGCCAGATTATGGCCTCGCAGCAGGCATTGCAGGATCGCGTCCTGAAAGAGATTATCGACCGTATCCCGCCTCAGGATGCTTCCGCCCCCTATGTGAAGAATGGTTATCGCTACCGGCATATTTATGAACCGGGGTGCGAATATGCCATTTATCAGCGTCAGTCTGCCTTCAGTGAAGAGTGGGATGAATGGGACACCTTGCTGGATGGTAACCAGCGCGCGGCCCACAGTGAGTTTTATACGCTGGGGGGACTGGCGATATCTCCGGATAACACCATCATGGCGTTGGCCGAAGATTATCTCTCTCGTCGGCAATATGGCGTGCGTTTTCGCAATCTGCAAAGCGGCAACTGGTATCCGGAAGTGCTGGAAAACGTTGAAGCGGATCTGGTCTGGGCGAATGACTCGCAAACCTTCTATTACGTGCGCAAACACGCAACGACGCTGCTCCCGTATCAAGTGTGGCGGCATACCGTCGGCTCGCCGTCATCACTGGATGAGCTAGTGTATGAAGAAGCCGATGACATGTTTTATGTCAGTCTGCATAAAACCACCTCGTTACATTATGTGGTTATTCATATCGCCAGCGCGACCACCAGTGAGGTTTTGCTGCTTGACGCAGAACTGGCGGATGCCGAGCCGTTAGTCTTTTTAGCGCGACGCAAAGATCACGAGTACAGCCTCGATCACTATCAGCATACGTTTTATCTGCGTTCCAACCGGCAGGGTAAAAATTTCGGCCTGTACCGTACCCGTGTGCGTGATGAACAAGCCTGGGAGACGCTGATCCCGCCGCGCGACAGCGTCATGTTGGAGGGCTTTACGCTGTTCACAGACTGGCTGGTGGTGGAAGAGCGTCAGCGGGGCTTAACCAGCCTGCGACAGATTAATCGTAAAACGCGCGAAGTGGTCGGTATCGCTTTTGATGATCCGGCGTATGTGACATGGCTTGCCTATAATCCAGAACCTGAGACATCGCGCCTGCGTTATGGCTATTCCTCCATGACCACACCGGACACGCTGTTTGAACTGGATATGGACACCGGAGAGCGTCGCGTACTCAAACAGACGGAGGTCCCAGGGTTTGATGCGGCGAACTACCGTAGCGAACACGTCTGGATCACCGCGCGTGATGGCACCGAGGTTCCGGTTTCGCTGGTTTACCATCAAAAGTATTTCCTGAAAGGGAAAAACCCGTTACTGGTCTACGGCTATGGCTCGTATGGTGCCAGCATGGACGCCGATTTCAGCAGCAGCCGCTTGAGCTTACTGGATCGCGGCTTTGTTTATGCCATTGCTCATGTGCGTGGCGGCGGCGAGTTAGGACAGCAGTGGTACGAAGACGGTAAGTTTCTGCTCAAGAAAAATACCTTCAATGACTACCTCGACGTCTGCGACGCGCTGCTAAAAATGGGTTATGGCGCGCCTTCGCTGTGTTATGGCATGGGGGGGAGCGCCGGAGGAATGTTAATGGGTGTTGCCATTAATGAGCGCCCGGAACTCTTCCATGGCGTCATTGCGCAGGTGCCTTTTATCGATGTGGTGACCACGATGCTGGATGTGTCCATTCCCCTGACGACCGGTGAGTTTGAAGAGTGGGGGAATCCGCAGGATGAAGAGTATTACACCTACATGAAAAGCTACAGCCCGTATGACAATGTTACAGCGCAGGATTATCCTCATCTGCTGGTTACGACGGGATTACACGACTCCCAGGTGCAATACTGGGAACCGGCAAAATGGGTGGCAAAACTGCGCGAGCTGAAAACGGACGATCGTCTGCTGTTACTCTGCACGGATATGGATTCCGGGCATGGCGGAAAATCAGGGCGTTTTAAATCATACGAAGGCGTGGCCCTGGAATACGCGTTTTTGATCGGACTGGCGCAGGGGACACTGCCTGGGCAGGCGTCTGCTCAGGCGTTATCCAGATAGTGCTTTAGCGTTAAGCGCAGCTCCGGGCTCATACTGTCGAGGTTATTAAATAACCAGCGCAGATAGCCCGGATCGCGTTCAGCCACTTCGGATACAGGTTTTCCGCGGTACTTGCCGAAAGTGAAAGTAGTAAGTAACGCAGGACGGCCGGTAATATCGACCATCTGTTCTGCTGACCAGCCTGACGTCTGTATGATGTCGATCAGCAGTGCCGCGGTGATGTAGCAGTCGTATAGGGCACGGTGATGATGCAGGCCAGCTGGCGTCTGCACGCTCAGCTTGCGGGATTTATACAGCGCCATGTTGCTGTATTTGATTCCTGGCCACAAACGACGGGAGAGTTTCATGGTGCAAATCCACTCCCCGGGCATGTCGGGTAATACGCGGCGATCAAAACTTGCATTGTGCGCCACGTACCATTCGCTGCCGTAATATTGGGGGATGACATCTTCAATCCACGGCTTATCGGCCACCATCGCTTCCGTAATGCGATGAATTGCCATCGCCTGAGGGCTGATGGGGCGGTCAGGACGCACCAGGTGGCTCATAGGATTGACTATTTTTCCGTCAACCACATCGACAGAAGCAATCTCAACAATGCCTCCCTGCAGACCACAGGTTTCTGTATCTATTATGCGCAACATGCCATGCTCCTGACCCAAAACGATTAGCGTAAAGGAATGATATCACCTTGCCAACCCCGTGGCGTGCGTTGACCGGTTAAGAGTAAGGAACCGCTGTCTGCGCGAACAATCAATCGACCTTGCTCATCCCATAACGCGCTGCTGCCACGCGCATTGGCCATTAATACCGCGATGGCAAATTTATGCGAGAAACTCTGTAGACGAGATGTGGAGGAGAGCAATTCGGGCTCACTGACAGACTGACTGCTGGTGAATAGCGAGTACGCCGGGTCGATATCGATACCTTCCGGCTGGCTATCCACAACGCTGATGGCATTTTGCTGTCTGGCGATACAGGCCCCGTGGCTCTGGTGAAACGTTAAGGGGGAGGTCATCCAGGGAGAGAAAAGCGCGATACCTTTTACGAACCGATTGTTATGTTCTACCGATAGCCCCGCAATAATCGTCATGCGATAAGTCACGGCAGCATGCGCGAGAGGTTCTAACAACGCTTCATCGGGTGGGGCAGGGAGCGCGTCATTCTCATCAACACAACCCAACAGGGAAAGGGAGGGGAAAACCAGCAATTCACATTGGCATTGAGCGGCTGCCTGAATGAATTGCAGGTGATGCGCGACATGTTCGGTAACTGAGGTTTGAAGAGGTTCGTACTGTGCTGCTGCGATTTTCCAGTGTGACATAATGATTTCCTTTTCATAGTGTCTACAACCATCTTTAAAGTATAGATTAAGAATATACTTATACTGTAGCAGGCATCATGTAAGGAATCGTAACGTAATATAAGTTTTATTTAACTTTAGGCTCGTAGGGTAAACGTGAAAGGGAAACGGATGCCAGACGGTGCGCGATCAGTCTTTCCCGAAACCAGTCGCGTAAATGTTCGGGCTGTTCACGCTCAACGACTTCGGCAACAACCGGCATGTTGTATCGCTCCTTAAATGCGACACCCGCCGCGGCCAGGTCAACATTGACCTTATCCATTTCAGCTTGCTCAAGTTTGGCCAGATTGATGTTCATGGGCTTCTCCTTTTCTCTGTCTTTCGGCGCGCAAAGTTACTAAGAGTGTGCATTAATGGCAAGACCGAAATGATGATTCTCGACTCGATCATTGTAGAAGGTTATTCTCTATAGATTAGACATAACAAAAAGGAATAGTTGAAATGGCTTCATCTGCATCTATGCTTCGTAACGCTCTCATCGTACTCGCCAGCGTTCTGGCAACTCCCGCCGCCCTGGCTCATGCTCACCTGACGAAACAAAGCCCGGCGGCTAATGCCGATGTTGCGGTATCTCCTCAGGCGTTGACGCTGAATTTCTCAGAAGGTGTCGAGCCGGGATTCAGCGGCGCAACGCTAACAGGCCCAAACAAAGAACAGATCAAAACGGGCAAGGCAACACGCAGTGAACAGGACAAAACACAACTGATTATTCCACTTGCTCAAACGCTTGAGGCCGGAAAATATACTGTCGACTGGCACGTCGTCTCCGTGGATGGCCATAAGACAAAGGGGCAATATACCTTTAGCGTGAAATAACCAATGCTGGAATTTACCTGGGTTGCACTACGGTTTATCCATTTTACCACGTTGATGCTGGTGTTTGGCTGTGCGCTCTACGGCGCATGGCTGGCTCCCATTTCGGTTCGTCGTTTAATGATGCGTCGTTTTTTGCGTCTACAACGACATGCCGCAGCGTGGAGCTTTATTAGCGCGACGCTGATGCTGGCGATCCAGGGTGGTTTAATGGGCTCAGGCTGGCGGGATGTTATTTCTAGTGACATATGGGGCGCCGTGTTGCAAACGCAGTTTGGCGGCGTGTGGTTATGGCAGATTATCCTCGCACTGGTCACGCTGGTGGTGGTAATTATAGTACCGCGCAGCATGCCGCGACGGCTGTTAATGCTGACGATTGCGCAGTTTATTTTGCTGGCTGGCGTCGGACACGCGACGCTGCATAGCGGTATCGCAGGGGCAATCCAGCAGGTTAACCACGCCTTGCATTTGGTATGCGCTGCCGCCTGGTTCGGTGGTTTGCTGCCCGTACTTTACTGTATGCAAATGGCGCAAGGCCGCTGGCGGGAACAGGCCATCAATACTATGATGCGTTTCTCCCGCTACGGGCATCTTTTCGTTATCGGAGTTTTACTTACCGGTATCATGAATGCGCTGTTTATTGTTGGTTTTTCTGTTCCCTGGCACATGGCTTACGGGCAACTGCTTTTGTTAAAAGGTGCTCTGGTGATGCTAATGGTGGCGATTGCGCTGGTGAATCGGTATGTTCTGGTACCACGCATGCGGCAGGATAACCGCAGTATGACACTCTATTTTGTTTGGATGACTAAGCTGGAATGGGGAATTGGGGCCGTTGTGCTGGCGATTGTCAGCCTGTTTGCAACCCTCGAACCTTTCTGATTGATGGATTGGCGAAACGCATGAAAAAAATCATTATCTCGTTATTACTACTGGCAAGTTCAGGGGCCGCGCTGGCTGCGCCACAGGTCATCACCGTCAGCCGTTTTGAGGTTGGCAAGGATAAGTGGGCGTTTAATCGGGAAGAGGTGATGCTGACCTGCCGTCCAGGTAACGCGCTGTATGTCATCAATCCCAGTACGCTGGTGCAATACCCATTGAATGATGTTGCCAGACAGCAGGTAGAGAGTGGGAAAACTACGGCGAAGCCAATCGAGATTATCCAGATTGACGACCCGGCGAAACCGGGCGAAAAAATGAGCCTCGCACCGTTTGTGGAGCGTGCAGAAAAGCTCTGCTAATTGTCAGATGTAGCGTTCTGATTTCCAATAAAAAACCGCAAGGCTCTCTCAGGAGAACTTGCGGTTTTTACGTTTGGATGTGTGACAATCGTCCTTTTTTTCAGGCCACTTTAGTCGCGGACTGGAAAACCTGGCGCTGTCATCTATTCTTAAATGGCAGGGTAACTTAGCCTGCATTAATGCCAACTTTTAGCGCACGGCTCTCTCCCAAGAGCCATTTCCCTGGACCGAATACAGGAATCGTATTCGGTCTCTTTTTATCTATCTGTTTTCATTGGGTTTTTTCGGTGCTTTCACGAAATCCCACGAAAATTACTCGAAATTTCCATATCCTGTCTAAACCATGACATATTCTGCACCGCGTGCGTCCAGGTATTTTTTGGTCATTGTTAAATTTTTATGCCCCAACAGTCTCTGTGCGAAATCCTCTCCGCGCTCTCTTTCATAGAGTCTGCTCGACAAGCTCCTGATCTCATGGAACGGGGGAGGGTTGGGGCCAAACTTTAACTCTGTGGAATCCCTGATATCAGAAAATGCTTGGGTGATTCCGTCCGGGGTTAACGGACCTGGCTTCCTGCCGCCACGCCTTACCGCAGAATAAAGCATGAAGTCTGACGGGTTGTTTTTACGACAACGGTCGATAATATCCTGCAGCACCAAATCAGCAGAGTCCAGTCGCAAATCAAGTGACAACGCCAATTTGTGACCTGTCTTTTCCTGCGTGACAAACAACCTTCCATCCCTGATATCGCTGAATCTGAACAACGATACGTCCTCTCTTCTTTGCCCGGTGACAAGTGCCAGATCACATGCGTTTGCAGCCCATTCGGAATGGGCGGTTGCGGCATCCCTTATTATCTCGAACTGCTCGAGTAAAAGACGCTCACGCTTAACTTTTGGCGTCGGCGTTCTTGTCGGCTCTGCCGGGTTCCTTTCAATATGTCCCTCGACGATCGCCTCCCTGAAAATATCCAACAATACCGATCGCAGGCCTGAGGCCATGCTCTTCTTATCGCAGAGTATGTAACTCTCCAGGAAAGTAGATACGTCCTTTGTGCTGACCGCCGATAGCGGCATACGTCCGAATTCATCACTGATAGTGGCGATCTGATTGCGCCTGACCTTCATCGTGTTGGGCTTCAATTCTCTTCGCTCAAGAATTACTTCGTAGCGCTCGAGCCACGCTTTCACCGTAAATGTAGGTGTTTCCTTTATGCGGTCCAGCAGCGCTGACGGAAGGTAATTTTGGTCGATGTAGTTGTTGGCCTCGATGGCCTGAGAAATGGCGTCCTTTCTGTCGATCCGGCCAAGAGATAATTCTTGACCGGTAATCGGGTTTCGCCAGCTATAAAGCCTGTCTCTTTTACGATAGGTCAGGTTACGGGGCAGGTTAGCGTCGTAACGTACTGGCCTTTTCGCCATGAGTCAGTCTCTCCAGTAGAGTGCCGCCAGTTGGCAGCGCTAAGCGTTTTGATTTGGGGCGAAGGTTCTTCTTGCTCGGATCCACATAGATGGCGTCAGGCTGAACCTTATATTCTTTGCCGTGAAGTTCCGGAGCAGGGTAAATGCGCCCCTCCCGCGCCCAGCGGCGAAGTGTTGAAAGAGACGGCGGGGTTGAGTAAGTTGAATTCGCCCATTCCTGCAGATTAAGAAGCTTGGCCATACTACCTCCGGATCCGGCAACTCATTATAGAGCTGCCGGAAAACTGTTAATGAAATATCGTTATCAAGAAACCTGACCCGGCAGCGCACGCAGTCGGCGCATACCTGTCATCGCCGTGGCCACGTAGCTGGCTTTACGGTTAACCACTTCCACCCAGACCTTCACACCTTCAACTCTCACCGTGTACGTCTCCTTCATCTTGCTGCGGCCATAGTCGCCGTAGCGTTGCTGGTGGGTAGCCAGTGCGATGTCGCATGCCTGGCGTGCTAATGGGGATTGCTGATTTCCGCGGTTAATTAGTCGCATGGTCACCGCCTTCTGGGTTGGATGGTTGACGGAAAACCGCTCGGGATGGCGACCAGTCGCAATATGCATCGGTTTCGGTATGCCCGAAAATTGCCTTACAGCGACGGATATGGGCGCAGTCGCCGCAGGTCTTACCCTTCGGGAGTTGCATTTTGTCGGGGGCTGCCGGGTTATAATTCAGCTCAGTCATTCCAGGCCTCCAGCTCGTTCTGAATCTCTTCGTCGATCTCGTCGTTGCTGGCATCTTCATTGAGGTAGCTCAACGCTTCTTTTCGGTACTGCTTACGACGTTGGTCATACCAGGCAGAGAACGCAGGTGACCAACCGCGACCATTACCTTGAAAATCAACCAGAGCGTTGTCCTCAGCCATGCACTCAACCATGCAGTCGGCAGTTGTCAGGGCGCATTCCCGGATGTAACCGCGGAGGTGGTGTTTGCGCCACCAAGGACTTACTTTCGAGTCGCAACGGCCTTTGAACTCAATTTCCCAGCGACGGATGCAGCGCGCGTTTAAAGATTTACTCATATCGTTACCGGGAGGGCGAACCCTCCCGCCTCCCTTAGCCCACGTATTCCGGTTTCATATCAGCCAGGGTGATGCTGAACTGATCGTGCAGCTCGTCGCCCATGTGACGCTTATTGGTTGCCAGCACTCGCTCAACTTCGGCGAATCGTTCTGCTGCGCCCGGTTCGTCCGGAGACGGCAGAGAGTTGATCGCGGCTTCAACCTTGTTACGTGAATCAACCAGGTAGTAGCGCTTCACCGCTTTGTTCTTCAGTTCGGTGAACAGGGCAGAACCGAGCGTGACCTTCGCGCTTTCGATATCAGCACGCAGCGCTTTGGCGCTATCAACATCCTGTGCAGCATCGATGCGTTCGCGGAAATCATCGGCCAGTGAGCCGATATTTACCGATGATTCCTGTGCGCTCTGTGTGGTTGTGACGGTGTCACCTGAGATATCCGCCAGGCTAACGCGTTGCGGCGCCGGGTTAATCTCCTTTTCTGTGCGCTGCTCGACTTCATCCGGGGTATACACGCCGAGAACGACCGCAGGGCAGTACAGCCTCGCCCAGTATTTAAGGGCCAGATATGCGATCTGCTGTTTCGGGTTCGAAATCCACAGTGGAGAGTTACGTGTAATCACGCTGGAGAGGAATACCGGTTCGCCCCAGGTAATCTCACTTTCGCCGCGAATGACGGCGCCCACACGAACCGACAAACCTTGCTCATCGGCGCTGTTCCAGCCCCGTACCATTTCTTTCTTGTCGTACGTCCCACCGCCTTTTGCAGGCTTCTTGACTATCTCTTCACGGCTGCTGGCGCATTTTGACCAGTCGCCATCGTACTCATAGTGGAAGCGGCCCACGATTGCGTTTGAGCTCGAAATCACCGCGTTAACCAGTTGCGCTTCGTAACCCAACACGCCGTTGACCAGGTGCGTTTTCTGCGCCACTGCGTAAGGGTTCATGCCCCATTGCATGGCCTGCATGATGATTGCCATGCAGTCGGCAGGATTCCCGCGAAGATGCTCGGGAACCGTAACGGCAGCCTGTGCCATCAATCCCGCCACAGACTGAAGCTGCGTTAATGCTTGAACATTAAAAATGGCGTTGCTGGCGGAAATAGTGTTCGGAGCCTGTTGCTCTGCAGTTACGATATTCATGTTTTCCATCATCGTTCCCCTTATGCCTGAGTACGCAGCGCTTCAAGGCGGCGCAGGTCGAAGTCGTTCAGTTCGTCGGTGTAATCAGCGGTTATCGGCGCTGGCCATTCGCCAGTGTCAAAGCCGGTAGCGATAGCGCGCATCGCCTTGCGGTACTCGAGCATGCCCAGCTCCAGCAGTTCAGCGGATGCCTCGATGATGGCGATCCAGTGGTAGTTCTCGTCTTTGTTGACGAAAATCCAGAAGAACTGGTCCAGTGCCGCGGTCTCGCAATACATGGCGGCGCTCAGGTGGTAGTCACGGTCGATGATTTCCCGGTGCAGTTTGGCGCGCAAACCTTCCTGTTTAATGTTCCACATGCTGATGGTTTTCAGGTCGGCGCCGATGCGCACGCCGTCCAGGTCGATCTCAAGATCTGGACGAACGCGGACTTCCAGACCGGTTTCGTCGTCAAAGCCAAAGTAGCTCACCTCAACAGCGCGACTCGGATGCTGAAGCAGCATCCCGGCGGTTGGGTGTGCCAGTAATGCCGACTGAATAGCCAGCGCGGTGCTCAATTGCTGACGGGTGACCAGCACTTTCCCTTGCGGATTCTCGCGCCACGCATCCAGCAGTTCGTCGGCAAAGACGGCGTCTGGATTAACAGACTTAACGACCTGAATCAGATCCGATTTGGTACCGGACACTTTCAGCGGTTGCGGCTTCTGAGCTTCCTGCGCCACCAGGTTGGGATTGATGATTGCCAGTTGCTCGAGTAACGCATCACGGCTACCGCTGGTTTTCACCTGTGCGGGCAGAGTGGCGTTGTATTCCTTGATGCAGGCTTTCATCGCCGCTGCGGTTTGTTTCTGGCCATCTTCAATTCGCTGGAACTCCGCGGGCAGCGCCATGTAACTCTGTCCGGTTTCTTCAAGCGAAGCGCCGAGCGGCACCTGCGGCGGCAGGGTGGCGTTGTATTCTTCCAGCAGCGCTTTGATGTCGTCGGCAGACAGCAGCGCCGGCAGGCTGGCGTTGTGCTCATCGATAAAAGCGCGGATCGTTGCCGTCGTGGTGAACGCACCTTCCGGGATTACAGGTTCAACGCTGAATTCGGCGTCCAGTTGTTCTGGTTGCAGCGCCAGCGCATGCACCAGGTTGCCCATGTCCAGCACCGGAGAGCGCTCTTTGACGATGGTCTTTTCTACGTGGCGGGCATTGAAGTACATCAGGGACACACGTGCGTCTTTCACCTGGGTTGAGCTGATACCGTTCGCTGCGTGATAAACCTCGTTCGGCAATCCTTCATAGCGGCCTGGCTCAAAGTAAGCAGGGTACACAACAGCCGGTTCGTCAGATTGCGCTTCTGGCTCGGTTTGCGTAGCAACTGGTTCGGTTTGGTTTACAGAATCGCTATTTTGGGCGACAGAATCCGTATTCTGGTTTACATCGGCTTGCTGGCCGGTATGTGACTCTTCACCAGTTTCCAGACTGCTTTCGCCTGACAGCACTTCATCACCAGCCTGTTCTTCATCACTGATAGTTTCTTCCATCTGCACATCGCTGGTGGTTTCCTCATTAAGTGGTGAACGGTCATCTATTTGTTGGGCGGTGAATGCGAGGTCTTCTGTGATCCATTTCGGGTCTGTAGGGTCACTAATCCCCTCGACATATTCGCCGCGGGAAGCTGCAAGAATTTTGTTTACCTCTTCGGCCGTTACTTTTTCCTGTTTCATAGGTACAGGCATAGACGAACGACCGCAGGCTATATCAACGAGCAATGGATCAGGGTTGGCGTGGTCGGTTTCCGTAAGTACTCTATTCAAATATTCTTGGTGTTTTACAGGATCAGCATAAAGCCCCTCTGGTGTGGTTTTTACTGTTGCGATGATGCAGGCACGTGAGTAGTCCAGGCCACCAGGAATTGAAACGAATCTCTCTCGAGTCGCCAGCCATTCGGGATCGTCCATCTTATTCATGATGGAGTTTGCCTGCAGTTCTATATCCAGAGGGACGTTGTAAATATCAAATTCGCGGTCACGTGCACGTAAAGCCAGAGCAATCTCATGCTCCAGACCGAGAATGGTTTGCGGGAATTTACGGTCAGAGACAATGCCGCCGCCGGCGCTCGCACCTGAAGGTGTGCGATTAATGGTTGTTACACGATTGCCTTTCTGCCATTCCTTGACCAGCAGGCCGCGATCGATGTATTCAGTTTTGAACCACACCGTCAGGAACTGGATAACTGTTGCCAGCTCCGGTTTTTTACCGTCGACAGGGAAGACTTTCTTAACGGCATTCACGACCTTATGAATATCGTGCTCAATGGCTTTTTTGAATGCTTCCACATTCTCTGCAGCCAGCAACAGGTTCTGGATGTACGTGTCATCAGTGTCCATCTCAAGGCGGACAATCTCGTTTTTCTGCCCAGCGTCGATGTGATAGAGATATTCACCATCACCGATGAACTGAGCCAGTACACGCTGACGGAATGGCAGGGTGGCAACGACGATCAGGTTCGGCTGCTCTGACTGCTGAGATTCTTCTGCGGTGCTGTCTTCAGTATCGGCGTCGTCGACAGACTCATCTTCAGCCTGTTGCTTAACATTCCAGGTGCGCTGGTCTTCGGCCAGTTCGTAACGATCACACCAAGTGAAATCAACTTCACCTTCTTCCGGAAGGTCATCAACAACCGGGAAATCAGTGCGAATCGGTTTGGCGTAGTCCTTGCCACGACCTGTTTCGATGCCTGCATCTTCCAGTGCGACATCCAGCATTAGGTTGGCGCGAGCCTCAGTTTTTGCAGTGAACCAGACCACTGCATCTTGCTTTCCGGATTTCTGAGTGGCTTTAACCACATTAAAGAATTCCATGTGAGATCCTCATTTTTGGGTGTTAGAATCCCCGGACCATTGATAGCGCCCATTGGGTTAACTTTGGTTTTAATGTTGTTTCCGGTGTAACTTTGGTCGGTGGCACCGGACGTAGATCCCGCCTTGCGCGGGTTTTACGTTAGCCTTCGTGAGCCATCTGGTCGTGCGAAGCGCAACGTCTGGAGCAATACTCTTTCTCTTTACGCGCCAGCTGTGAGCCGTTGCGATAGAGAAGGGTGCTTTTGATTACTTCTTCCGGTTTAACCGGCTTGCCGCAATATCCGCATTTCTTGTCTAACATGACATCCTCCGCTAGTGGCTGAGTCCATGCCCCAGACCGTTCAGATAAACTTCAACCAGCAAATCCTTGGTGTAGGTCATTTCTACGCCGCGATGCAGATACAAACGTCCGCGAGCGTTAGCTGATGCCGTCCAGGTTGAGTCTTTGTGTTTGACGAGCATTCCCGGCTGAACTGCGCCGCGGTTTACTGTCTGTGTACCGTAGTGCTGATGAACCATGATGTTCTCCACTATTACTGAGTGAACTTCGCTGGTGGTGCCGTGATGCTGATCTTCACAGTTGAGCGTTTTAACTCTGCAGTTCACCACCGCGAAACCCACTCTTATGTGCCTGTTTGTTATCCCTGTTAGGCTTCAGGGTTCCTTGCTTTCCACAGTCGAAGGAAACTGATAATTTGGTCATTCCACAGTCAAAATAAGGAAGTGAAATGTCAGAGACTTTCGAGGTTAAATTCACCTGCCCTGATTGCGGCAGTAAATCGTTCATATTTAGCGCCGAGCCGTGCACGATGGATAATCTCGAATCGTGCGCCGCATGCGGAAAGGTTATTACTCAGGATGATGTCATCGAGCACAGCAGGAAGATTGCTAAGAAGCGAGCGGATGAGATCCTCAGGAACGCCTTCAAGCGCTGAATTTAATAAGTTCTGCAATTCAGATATTTGAAAATCAATATCGGTGGTGTCTAAACTCACGGACACTGCCACCCCACCTGTTTTTTTCGTATTACCTTTCATCTCAATCCCCTCGTTTGCCCTTGTCGCCAGGCTGGCGGAACGTTTCAAACCTACTGCGCGTTAATATCACCACCTCATTCCGGTTTTCGTATGCCCCGGACGGCTACTTCGTGGGCGTCCTGCTTTGGTGGTTGTGTTGATGGAGTAATTAAACACAATGTTTATTTGCGTGTCAACATAATGAGTGCTTTTGTATAAACAAAAAGTTTAGTAGGTTGCGTTCGTTGGCACGAGTAGTATGTTTTGTGGTCTATTTTGTGGTTATAAAAACATCGATGAGGGCGGGCTATGGAAAAGTTCTACGTGGGTTACAACGATGTATGTCAGGCGGTAGGTAGAGCGACGCTGAATCTGATATCACATGGAGACGCGCCAACTACTGAGGCGATCATTTCAATGCTTGAGTCGCTGGGGGATATTGAGCAGAACGATTTTTGGCGACAGGTGTTCAGGTTTGCAGCTGAGGAAGTGCGAAAAGGGTAGGCAAAAGAAACCCGGCGCGGTGGCCGGGTCGATTCTACCCAAATGGTAGCTCAATATTCTTGATAGTTGTTGGCTTAAGTATTTGTTCACATTGTGTTTTAAAGAATATTTTTACATTATATTCAAAGAACCATCGGTTTTCATCAAGTAATTCTGGTGTTAAATCGATACTGTCTGGATAAGTGAATACTAAACGTAAACCAAATTGCAGGTTAAACGTTTCATGGATTGCCCCATCACTGGTCGTGCTGAGACCTACAACCTTTGGGGAAGCAGTTATCTCAATTATACTTAGTGCTTCATCGGATTTTAATTTTTTACCGGCTTCGACAGTAATCTCACCGATCTCAGCTTCAAAATTGCCCCTATTAGTACCACTTTTCAAAGGGGTATGCTTGAAATGTATGTTGCTAGTGCTGACCTCAATGAGCCTTATCTCTGATAACATAAAATACCCACATCATTGTTGTCGTTGCTAGAGCCAAACTTACTTCCTATCACAAAGCGCACAATTTTTGTTTCACTAGTATCTTTCAGTTCGGGTTCACTAGTCTCATATTGCCTTAATGGTGGAATGATGTGATGTGAGACATCAACCCCATTTCTGAAAACAGAGACCCTTGCTTCAGCACCCAGTGCGTATGATATGTCGGATAATGTTCTCAGGGTCATGTTTCTGGTTCCATCAAGCAGCTGCGAAACATGGGAAGGTGATTTACCAAGTTTCCTGGCAAGCTCACCTTTGGTGATGCCTGCATCTTGCATGGCTAGTAGGAGATCCTCCGTGGTGTTGAACACCAATCGTTCGGAAGCCATCTCCCTTTCACTGACATAGGGAAGTTCGAAAACTTCGCCTGCAGAATTGTTGTCAACAGTCATCTAATCCTCTCTCGATTCGTTCCCAGTTGTTACGGACCTTCTGGGTATCAGAATCACTTAGGTCATCAAAATCCTTGTAGATGTAATGACTTATGAAATAAGTCATGAATACTCTTTCTGACTCCCAGTAATAACCTCTGATGGGTATCTTCTTTATAGCCCAAAAATTTTTGCTGGGTTTTCCATTGTAAGAAGGTAAAACCCCCTCCTTTCTAACACTTAGGTCGGGAGTCCTCTTACCAGAGGCTAATCGCTCTATTTGTAGTCTAAGATTGACTACCATAGTTTTTTGCTTTTTGGCTGGAGTCACGCTCCGGATGACATCAGATAGCGTTTTAAGAGCCCCATTACAATGAGTTACTGTGAAGCAGTTACCTTTAAATGTATGTTGAACCATCTACTAATCCATAGTTAACATATATATTAACTCACAAAATGCACGCGAGCCACCATCATCGTACACAGATAATCCAAAATCGTTGTTAGCAACTTAGCTACCCCACTATGGTAGCGGCTGCGATTGTTGACAGACGAAGCTCACCTTTATTTCCAAGATTCATGTGCTTAGAATAAAAAAACATCTAGGACTTCAGGAAAAGCACATAGATGCGGTACATATTTTGTTGCTCTTCTTCTGGTTGTTAGCGATAAAACTCACAAAACTTACTTTTCCGCTTCACAATAACACCATTACTGTAACCACTACGAATGCTATCAATAGCACTGCCATAACGATGACCGCAAAAGTTGTTGAGTCCTTAAAGTAAGTCTTTTCATGCCCATTCACAGGACCAATGAGCATGATCCAGATGAAAATGAAGGTAAAGCAAAGAACAGCGATGGAAATTAAAAACAGGCCAGTTTTCAATAATGTCCCTCGCCATTTTCATCAGATGCTACTTACTCAGAATCACCCTTAATCCGCCGCCCCATATACTTGGCGTACAGTTCATCGAGTTCTTTCAATCGTAGAGATACGATCCGCAACATGTTCTGTTGTTCTTCTTCGTTTGGGAGTTGATTATAGAGTTCCAACAGTCTCCGTTCGTCGTGTCTCAAACCGTCCTTAGCATCCACGTCCTGACCTAGAACCCACTCAAGACTTACGCCTAGCGCATCGGCAAGTTTTATTGCTGAGCTTTTTCCTATCGCTCCTCTGACAAACCAGTTGTTGACTGATTGTGCGCTCACACCACAGATTCTCGCTATATCCGCTTTGGATATGCGCTTCTTCTCGATGATTTCATTTAACCGCCGAACCTGCGGGTTATCTGTTTGGTGTGTGTTTTTTCTCATATATCAAGATTCTAAACTAAAAGTTTATCGCCTCAACATTCATAATGTTGACTTGAACATAAACATAATGTTTAATTTGGTTCGTTATTACTTGGAGCCAAATATGAAAGCACTTGATAAAGCAATATGCATCGTAGGGGGTGCAACCCGTTTAGCAGAAAAGCTCAATGTATCCCCAATGACGGTCAGTCACTGGCGTCACCGTGACAATGGATTCGTACCGGCTAACCGTGTCATTCCTATTTTCAATGCTACAGGTGTAACTCCACATGAGTTACGCCCTGATTTGTACCTCAACCCTACGGATGGGTTACCAGCTCAGGAAGCGGGGGCATAACCATGCAGTCACTGTCACTTCATCAAAATAGCGGATATCAACCGGCTGCGATGATAAATCGCAATCAACCTGTCTCGGTAGATAAACATGACCAGATCCGCGATGCCGTTCGTGCGTGGGCGGGTGTAGATGGTCAGGATGTCGTTTCTGCTCTGATCGTCGAAGAGTACCAGGCGCAAGGGGGAGACGAGATCACTTTCCCTGATGACCTCAGCCGACAGCGTCAGAAGCTTTTCCGCTTTCTGGATAACCATTTCAACAGTGAAAGATACCGCGAGAACGTCCTCCAGCTGACTCCGGCAATCCTCGCGGTTCTGCCGATTGAGTTCCGCAACCGCCTGCTACCAGAAGACAACGTTATGGCCCGTCTGGCGCGGCTGGAGAAAGAAACCAGCGAAGCGAAGATAGCCGTCGCGATGGATGCTCCACGTCATCAGAAGCTGAAAGAGTTGAGCGAGGGGATCGTGGAAATGTACCGCGTTGACCCTGGGTTAACCGGGCCGCTGATGGAGATGGTGCAGATGATGCTGGGGGCTATATGACCGGTTCAAAAATGGCGAAAGCCGCGGTGCGCGAACACCAACGGCTTTCTGGTGCAATTCATTGCGAAATCATTGCGGGGTAAGTATGCCTAACAACAAATTGTTTTGCCAGCGTGTCGGACCGCGACTGGATAAATCTTCCCTTAATTATTCTTCAGGAGGACTTAATGGCCGGAGACTGGATAAAGATGCGTACATCACTGGTCACCAGCCCGAAGGTGAACGGAATTGCGCGAATACTGGAGCGTTCACCGGAGGTGGGAAAAATGTTCACACTTTCGCATAACACCACGTTATCAGACGTTGTAACGCGTAACGTAACCCGTAACGTTACGGTGTCGTTACTAGTAACGTTTTGGTCTGCGGCAAATGAACACTCGCGTAACGGTGTATTTGAAAATGCAGACCTGTCTGATATCGATGATATTGTCGGAGTACCCGGTTTTGGGGCTGCATTATCAACCGTAGGCTGGGCCATTTATGATGCGGAGAATAACTGCGTCATTCTTCCAAACTTCAATGAATACAATACGTCAGGTGATATGCGCTCAGCTACGGCCAAGACAAATGCGCAGCGCCAGAAGGAGTTTCGTGAACGGAAAAAACTCCAGGAAAGTAACGTAACGAGTAACGTTACTAATAACGTAACGCGTAACCACAGAGAAGAGAAGAGAAGAGAAGATCTAAACCCAGAGAGAGAACGCGCGGGCGGAAGTCATTCTGGGGATGATATTTCTGGAAATCACCCACCTCTGCCAGCTATCCCTCCCAAACCTCAGAACGAGGATTTTGGGCCCGGTCTGGATTTTGGCCCATTGGGTAAATTTCCGATCACTGACTCATGGACCCCGTCTCCAGACTTCGTGCGTCAGGCTGCGCTCTGGGGTAAGAACGTCGGCACTGAGCCGGGTTACACCGCTGAAGAACTTCAGCAATTCCGTGATTACTGGATACCTGACGGCAAGGTTAAACACCAGTTGGCTTGGGAGCAGACCTTTGCCAACAGTCTGTTGCAATCGCGTGGTCACGGCCAAAGGACCGTCCATGTTGGACAGCGAGATCCCAACCGAATTTCTGAGCCAGATAAAACCATCCCGACCGGGTTTAGGGGGTAACGGTGAAAAACATTGTTAATTCTGGCAGCGCTCTTGAGCGCCTGAAGAAACTCATTCCGCCAGGCGTTCAGCCGAAGTTCACCAGCGCAGCAGAGCTGCTGGCGTGGCAGCGGGAAGAAGGCCTGAAACATTGCGAAGAGTTGGACAAGCTGAATCAGAAAGCGCGCACAGAGAAAATCTTCGGCCGCTCAGGAATTCAAAGCCTGCACCGCAGCTGCACGTTCGCCAACTACGAAGTATCCGGAGAGCAACAGCGAAAGGCCTACACCATGGCGAAAAGCTACGCGCAGAACTTTGGGGCTGGCTTTGCGAGCTTCGTGTTCAGTGGCGGTCCTGGTACCGGGAAAAACCATCTGGCGGCAGCGATCGGAAATCATCTCCTGTCCGGTGGACAATCAGTGCTGGTGGTGACAATCCCTGACCTGATGCTGCGTGTTCGCGAGTGCTACGACGGTGGCCAGTCAGAGGCTTCACTTCTGGATGACCTCTGCAAAGTCGATCTGCTGGTACTGGATGAAGTCGGTATTCAGCGCGGAAGCAACGGCGAGAAAGTCATTCTGAATCAGGTTATCGACCGTCGCCTGTCGTCGATGCGTCCGGTGGGGATCCTGACGAACCTGAACCACGAAGAACTTCTCGGAGCGTTGGGCGCGCGGGTTATCGACCGTCTCCAGATGGATGGCGGAATGTGGGTGAACTTTGACTGGGGCAGCTATCGCAAGAACGTTAGCCATCTCCGGATCGTTAAATAACTTGGAGGGCAAATCACTATGGCAAGCAAATCACTATGGGCAATTGTCGATTTCCTTCGGGTTAACCAGACCATAACCCCGCGTCAGGTTCAGAACTTGCTGGGATGCGACTGCAAGAAAGCACACAACCTGCTGCTTCACCTGACACGCAAAGCGGTAGTAATCCGCACTGGCGAACCACATCGCCCGGTCTATTCACTTCAGCCCGGCGGGGAGTTGAACATTAAGCAGCTCAAATCGAACATGAGCAAAAACATGGTCACATCAGTTTGCCGCACAAGTCCGGCTATGCAGCGGGTTCTGGCGTTTTACGGGAGGGTATCAGCATGAGCAGCAGAGAAAAATTTGAGCAAGCCATTAAGGCTCGTTTCGGCGACTTGATTGATTACCGGGTATGCAAAAACTCTGATGGCGAGTACATGGCCTGGGATATGCAGGTTGCATGGTGGGCATGGCAAGCATCAGAAGCATCCACGGCAGTACAGCTCGCTAACGCCGAGAGCAAGTGCAGGGAGCTGGCTGCTGAGAATGGGGTTAAACAGGAGTTCATCAAAACCTGCTTCCGCGCAGCTGCTGATGGGGGCTCTATGGATGGCGATGATATTCAGAAACTTGGTGAGCGTCTTGGTTTGTTCGGACGTGAAATCTACCAGCCAGTACTGCACGGATATATCTGCGGGCATGAGGCTGGAGAGGATACCGTTTACGTCATGAAGAAAACCCCAGCCACCGACGCTTTCCTGGCTGAAGTGCGGGCCTGCACACTCGACGAATTTGCCAAAGCTCAGGATGAGCAAGCCAAAAAATATTATGAGATTTCCCCTGGTTGCTCAGGCCAAAACGAATGCCAATTCGCGGCTGGTCAGGCGTTGTATTACGCAGAATGCCTTCGCAAAGGAGCCGCGCAATGAGCAACCGATTCTACATGCTGTGCACACGCGAAACCGTTGGGAGCAACGCGTCATTCCATTGCCATAACGGCAACGGATATAGCTCAAACATCGACCGCGCTCACGTGTATACCCGCGAAGAGGCACAACACAGCTGGGATTTAGGCAGAGAGATTGATCAGCCAGTTTGCGCAGACAGCGTTGATTCCTTGGCTACCTGGCATGTCGACTGCCAGTACATTCCTGCTGAAAGTGTTATTGAGCCCGGATGCGAGGCCTACGTGGCCTACAAAAAAGGAAGCTGGAACGGCAACGATGTGTACTGGCTGCAACATGGCGGACTTCCAACAGATGACTTCAGTAAGGCATTCATTTTTGTTTCCGCTAACACAGCGGAGCCTGGAATTGTCTGGATTCCTTTTGCCTTGGCTGACAAGGCTAAGCGCCGCACATTCAGCATCAATGAATTTAATCGCCGCACCATGGTACAGGCGGCAGGGCTGGTTATGCCTGAATGGTTGAAAAAACAAAACCGCAGGAAAAAGGCGCGAAGCGGAAAGGTTCTCTGGAATTGCCCGCACTGCGGAAAAATCAGTTGGCAGTACAACCCATATGATTTTGAAGGTTGCCGCGACTACTCATGCGAAGGATGGAGACCCCAATGACAGCACTCAACAAACAGGCGTTGCGTGAAGCGGCCAATGCCGCAAACATAGCTTCATGGGGTAAATGGGAGTCGTATAAGCCACACAAAGGCGCGAGAGGATATGAAGTAAAAGTTGGTGCAAAAGCGGTTGCCCAACACTGCCTTAAAGTTGATTCGGCATTCATCGCTGCCGCTAACCCGTCCACCGTTCTGGCGCTGCTGGATGAACTGGAAGCCGCAGAGAAGCGCATAGCAGAACTGTCTGCGAGCCATAGCAAATTGCGCGACGCAATGGCGGCAATCCACAACACAATCCGAATGGATGGCGGCTATACGCCACTGGCAGCAATACTGAACGCCGCTAAGCGCGCACATGAAGAATCTGCCACCGCCGCTGGCATTGGCGTGAAGGGGGAGTGAGAGATGAGCAAATTTACAGACGTACATGACCTGTTAACCGCGTACCAGAAACAAGCTCGGAAGATACCAGCTAAGGGTGTTTATGCCTCAAGGCATCGTCAGGTTGAAGTGAATTCGGCGCACGTGCGCAAGATAATGCGCAAGCGTCGGCGGTCAGTCGGCAAGTCAAATAAACTCGGATGTCGCTTTACGGCGGAAATGCGCGTAGCACTGATTTGCGATATGAATTTTTGGGCTCTGGTATGTCGCTCTAACCGTAATCAGGAGCATGCATCATGACAACTAACCACCCGGCGCACGGTCCTGTATCACTCGATCGCCTGCACCAGATAAGCGAAATACTCAGCAAGGCAGCAGCACAAAGTGACGGCGGTAATCTCGGCTACGCAATGGCTGATGCTGTGAAGGTGATTGATGGGGCTATTGCAGCGTTTGGTGCTGAGCCTGTGGCGTGGCGATGGTTCCACCTAAATCAATGGCATGTTACCAATGATGAGGAGCGAGCAAGGGATTTGGCTTGGGATGGCGTCAAAGTGATACCGCTCTACACTGCCCCGCCAGCGCAGGTAGTGCCGGAGAATTGCGTAACAGCAGAACACCGTCGCGTTATTGAAATGCTGCTCAATATTTGCGGGGCCGCATTCGAACTCGCAGATGATAGCTGTCAGCAAGATGTTGATGGCGAAGAGTGCCACGTTGTTCCAGACGACGCATTTCAGAAGCTAAGTGATGCGCTGGGCGAAATCGAAAACACTCTCCCGACAGAAGATGTCGACAGGCCAGACGTATTTCTTGCCTGGTCGGCAATGCCAAGGGCAGCGCTGAAATCTATTCTCCAGGCTGGCAACTCTCCGGTAACTCCGGATGGTTGGCAGTTGGTTCCAAAAGAGCCAACGGAGGCTATGAATAAAGCAGGATGGGCAGCAATGAACGAACATGATGCCATTAACCCGACATACAGGGCTATGCTCGCAGCAGCACCTCAGCAGGACGTGAGGTTAGCATTGGAAATCGGCATGTCCCGTTACGCAGGGGCTATGCAAAAACTCGCAGATGCTGGTGATTGATATAACCTGCCATACAAGCGATATGTGAATTCCCATATCGACAATATAACCCGCTACGGCGGGTTTTCTTTTTCGCTTCATCGATCCCTGCTACGATTCACTTACTTTTACTGATGGGAATAGGGATATGAAGAAAGTTCTTGTTGTTTTATTGGTGTCACTTTTTTCACTGACAGCAACGGCAGCAAACAAGCCATGCTCAGGTAAGAAAGGCGGAATATCGCATTGTTCGGGTGAAAAATTTGTTTGTAATGATGGCTCTATCAGCAAGTCCAAGAAGGTTTGCCAGAAATAGTTATCAATAAATAGCACTCACCATCAAAATTAAACCCGCTACGGCGGGTTTTTTCTTTCTGGTAGCGGGCTGTGGTAACGCTGTGCCTCCAGCGCTCGCTGAGGCGCTGGTGCGTGCTAATTTGCCGGAGCTTTGTCAGCAGAAACAAATAGCGGCTTAATAAAACATTGCTAATTCAACCCGCTACGGCGGGTTTTCTTTTTTTACTACTGACAGAAAATTAACAATTTGTGCTCTTAAAACGTTGATCATTTCCGTGCATAGGTATACTGTATAAAAACACAGTACATGCAATGGAGGCCATTATGAAAGTTGAATTAACCATTGATCGCATGAAAGAACTTCCTAAAGGCGCAGTACCAGCACTGGAGAAAGAACTGCTTAAGCGCCTGAATGATCACTATGACAATTGCAGGCTCACAATCCGCCGTGCCGGGTCCGATGGGTTAAGTGTTTTTGGTGGCGACAAGGACGATAAAAAGAAAATTGAATCAATCCTCCAGGATACCTGGGAAAGCGCTGACGACTGGTTTTATTAGAATTGCGCTTAAGGCTGGCGCGCATTTTTCAGAATACCGCAATTTGCGTAACCCTCTGATGCTGCTGCCGACAATCTTTAATCGCGTCTGTTAGTCGCTCGAAGGGAGAACATAAATGTGAGTGATTCAGCTTTGCAAACGTCAGAAGACAACTGGTATGACATTGTAAGAAGGTCTGACGGCTGCGTGGTGTTTAGCTTTCCTTCATCGGGCAGGCATCTAATTTATCGCGTCAATGGCATGGTTTCTATGCGGCCTTTGCTGGATGATGAAGAGGTCTTTACTCCTAATGGTTTTATGCAGTTTATTCACCGTCTCGGCTACCGGGTAATCCCACCTTCTGATAATATGAAATCAACGGTCTGAACAACCGTAACCTACTGCGCCACGGAGAGAAACCATGGCGCACGAACTACAACTCATCAAGCAATCTTCAGGAATCCTGATCCCGGCCACTCCCGAGACCAGCGATATTCTGCAATCAAAAATCAAACTCGGTGCCGTACTGGTAGCCGAATTTCGTCAGGTGAGGAATCCCGCTTTCCATCGCCGTTTCTTTGCGCTCCTGAATCTCGGGTTTGAATACTGGGAACCTACTGGCGGGGCGATCTCCTCCAACGAACGCAAGCTGGTAACCGGGTACGCTAAATTCCTTGCCTCATTCGCGGGAAGCGAAGCAGCACTCCTGGATGCTGCCGAGCAGTATCTGGACCGCATCGCCGATAAGCGCGCCGGTAGCATCAGCATCTGCAAATCCTATGATGCTTATCGCGCCTGGGTGATCGTCGAGTCTGGTCACTATGACGCTATTCAGCTTCCTGACGGAACACTTCGCAAACATCCCCGCAGTATTGCCTTCGCTAACATGGACGAAACCGAGTTCCAGCAACTGTACAAAGCCGCGCTCGATGTTCTGTGGCGCTGGGTATTGTCCCGGGCATTCAAGACTCAGCGAGAAGCGGAAAACGCCGCATCGCAGCTCATGAGCTTTGCGGGGTGATGACGATGAAAAAAAATGAAAAGCAACTAACCGTAGGGCAACTGAAAGAGTTGCTTCACTACAACCCTGAAACTGGTGTTTTCACATGGGCTAGGAGTGTGGGGCAGCGAGCTCGGATTGGTCGTGTCGCTGGCTCTAAAGTTCCTTCTGGCTACATCAAAATAAGTGTGTCCAAGAGGGTTTACTCTGCGCATCGCTTGGCATGGTTATACATGACAGGTAGTTGGCCTGAAAATGAAATTGACCATGTTGATAATAACCCTTCAAACAACGCTTTCAGCAATCTGCGTGCTGCAACGAAATCTCAAAATGCGCAGAACAGAGGTAATAGGAAAGGAACGGTTAGTCGCTTCAAGGGCGTTATCTTTGATACCCAACGCCAAAAATGGGTTGCATGCATATGGCTGAAGGAACTTAAAAAGAACAAGCGAATTGGTTCTTTTTCTTCAGAGGAAGAGGCTGCAAAAGCCTATCGTTCTGAGGCTGAAGTTTTGCATGGCGAATTTTTCAAAGTACCGGAGTATCAGCGATGAAATACTCCTTTTTCCACCATCACGAATGCACAACCGAGCAGGCCGACGAGCTGGTGGCCAGTTACCGCCGTCGTGGCGCCACGGTAGAACGCAGCCTTAATCGCGACAACATCACCTGGACTGTCAGCGTGCAGTTGCCGGAAAGCGAGAAAGCGCCGCGCCCGAGTAAGGTCTGGCAAAACAGGGCGTGGGGTTGAGCATGGCTAAGCTACCGCGCCGTAAGTGCGCCAACAAAGAATGCCGCCAGTGGTTTCACCCGGTGCGTGATACGCAGACTGTCTGCGGTTATGAGTGCGCCAGCGCTGTCGGCAAAGAGCAGACCAGAAAAGCCCGTGAAGACGCTAAGCGCAAAGAGTCCGCCAAACAGCGCGCTACTGAGAAGAAAGAGCGAGCCGCCTGGCGCCAGCGTAAAGCTGCGGTTAAGCCGCTGAAGCACTGGGAAGATTTAACGCAGCGTGTAGTCAATGACTATATTCGCGAGCGTGACCATGATTTGCCATGCATCAGTTGTGGGACGTTCGACACCGTCCAGTGGGAAGCCGGGCATTACCGCTCACGTGGGAAAGCGTCACATCTCCGCTATCACGAAGACAATATCCGTAAACAGTGCCACCACTGTAACGTTCAGCTGTCGGGCAATCAGCAGCAGTACCGCCTTGGCCTTATAGAGAAAATTGGAGCTGAACGCGTTGAGGCGCTCGAAAACAATAACACCCCGCACCGATACACCATCGAAGAACTCGAAGCCATCAGAAAGCATTACAGCGCGCTGAGGCGACAACTCGTCAAAGCAAGGGAGGCAGCGTGACATTTGAAACCTATTTTGCCGATCACCTCCGCGTTCGTTGGCAACGATTGCGCTTATATCACTTTCCCGGCTCTGTGCTGTCGGACTACCGAATACTGAAGAATTACGTGAAAACTTATGCTGGAGAAGCGCTATGAACCTTGAAAACACAGTGAAATACCACTTCGCAAAATCCACGCTGATTAGCGATTCTCCGCGCGCTACCGCCTCCGATTCACTGACCGGTACCGACATCATGGCGGCAATAGGCATGACTCAGGAACGCGCTGCTATGGGGTACAGTGCTTTCCTCGGCAAGATGGGCATAAGCAATAACGACCGGGATCGGGCTATCGGACTGCTGGCTGAGTACGCGATGACCAAATGTGACAAGGTTGCCGCGCTGCGTAAGTTGGATTTCGGGGTTAAGCCTCAGGTGATGCACCAGTTGGCCACCTTCGCATTTGAGGATTATTCCCGCAGCGCAGCCAGTGTGAAGCAGTGCGATTGTTGTGACGGTCAGGGCTTCATTGAGGCTGACGTGTTTACCAATAAATTCCGTAAGCCAGAAGGGAAAATGACCGTGTCCGGGATGGTGAAGGTCAAAGAATCCATCAAAGTGCTATGCAAAAAGTGTAATGGCTCTGGTGTGGTTAGTGCTTCGTGCAGTGATTGCCATGGGCGCGGCAAGGCAGTGAACCAGGCTCTTACTGAGAAACAGGGCGTTCCTGTTCTGGCTGACTGTAAGCGCTGCGGAGGGCGTGGGTATGAACGACTTCCGTCGACTGAAGCCTATGCTGCTGTATGCCAGATTACTGACGCCATTAGCCTGGACACCTGGAAAAAGTCTGTTAAGCCATTCTACGACCTGCTGATCACGAAATTTGATATCGAAGAGGCCTGGGCCGAAAAACAGCTTAAGCAGATAACGCGGTAACGCCTATAGCGATAGCCTATGATTTTGTCTTGGGCTATTTACTTTTCCCGAATCTGTGTTAGTTTTGTCCCAACGATGGGTTAATGCCTTCGTTTCAAGCCCTGCGGATAACACCGTGGGGCTTTTTGCGTTTCTGGAGACAGCAATACCAAGGTTCGAGACATTCAGGTAAAATTGATGCATTACAGGATGTGAGGTTGGGGAATGAATAATCTACCCGATGATTACTTTTTGGATGCGGACGACGAACTCGTTGCTTTTCTGGAGAAGCAGGGCGAGGATTGTATACGCGAAATTCACCAGTCCAACGCACTAAACAAAGAAAATGGCCAGAAGTTATTGAGTATACTCATTGCTGGCGTGGGCTCGTCATTTTTGTTATTAACGCAACGCACAGGTTTTGATTACCTCACCGCTGGAATGTCTGTTTTTTTAGTCTACTGGGCAATGTGTGCGGCTTATCTTGTTCGCTGCGTCCTCGTTGTAAGGTCACGAGCTCTCGTGTCATCGACACCCTTTGCGCTTTACCATGATGGCTATAAAGGGTTTACTGAAGATGATTACACTGGTTTTGAGTCGAAAGGATTTTCAGCAAAGCGTTCAACATTGAACGTCTTGCGGCGCTACCGGCTTGCGGATTTAACCAGAATGGCTGAAATGAGTAAAAAAGAGAATGCCAGAATAGGCCGAGAACTAGAAAGGGTAAGGATCGCTACAATCCTCACCCCTGTTTGTGCACTTGTTATCTCAGTACTTACTTACCTTTTTTTCTGATGTTTTCAGCAGAGTCGGCAACAAAGGTATAACCTGTCCTCAGATTTCTTTCGGCTGGCTGTGGAGCCGGTTTAGGCTGTGGTGCGGGTTGAGGCTTATTTTCTCCAGATGGTTTGTTTGATTCACTCATATAATTCTCCATGTTTGATAGGGTTATTTTTGGCGATTTAACGATATCAAATACAGTGATTTGCTGCTAGAGCATGCACTTATCTATAACTCGCCCCGGCACCCGCTGGGGCTTTTTTATTTCAGGCTCACGGGAATCATCCGCTACGTGCTTTGTTGATAAATCCAGCCCGTGAAGCCTGACCCTTTTCAAACACACAGCGCCATCCGAACTATCGGAGGTGAGAGACTATGAAAATGAACGAAAAAACTCCTGACTTCTGGGCAGAGGTACTGAACGGCCTGAAAAACTCCTGGCCCCAGATATCGGGGGCGTTGTTTGCTGGCCTCATTGCCTACGGTCGCCTGATATATGGCGGTGCCACCCGTAAGAATAAATGGCTTGAGGGCGTCCTTTGTGGCGCTCTTTCTTTATGTATCACCAGTGCGCTTGATGTGGTCGGACTCCCGGTATCGATATCACCGTTTGTTGGCGGTGTGATTGGATTCGTTGGCGTGGACAAACTGCGCGAGATCGCTATCAGCGCACTCAGAAAAAGGGCAGGGGTGAACGATGACAATCAGCAATGAACCGCGCTGGCTGGTGGAAGCCCGTAAATACATGGGGCAGATGGAAATTAAAGGCCCGCGACACAATCCGTTAATCCTCCAGTTCTGGAAGGACATTAAACGAGGTGGAATTAAAGATGATGAAACGCCCTGGTGTGCCGCTTACGTCGGGTCGATGCTTGAGCGCGTCGGAATCAAATCCACCCGTTTCGAGTCTGCAAAATCCTATCTCAACTGGGGCGTCGAACTTCGCGAGCCAGCCTATGGATGTGTGGTGGTATTCAGTCGCGACGGCGGCGGCCATGTCGGATTTGTGGTCGGGCAGCACCAGAATGGTGACCTGATGGTCCTCGGTGGTAATCAGTCCGACGCTATCAATATTCGTGCATTCTCACGTTCCCGCGTGACGGGTTATCGTTGGCCGGTTAACGAGCCGAGGGATAGCCGCATGTTACCGTTGATGAATGGCACCAGTTCGGTGAAAGAATCATGATTGAAGCTCTACTCGCATCACTGAAAACGTCATGGCGCTGGTGGCTGGTAATTATCGCGGTGGTTATTGTCGTTGGCGCTGTCGCTATTCTCGGTGTTCTGCTGGCACACAGCCAGGCTGACCTGAGCACAGCGCAAAGCGATAAGCGAGTTCTGGAGCATGATAACGCGCTACAGGGACGGGTTATCGCGGTGCAGGCTTTCAACTTCAACCGCTTCAATCAGGTGGCTGAGAATGCCAGCCGCCTTAATTCGTTGATCGATGCAGGTACCGAAAAGACTGTCATCGAATACCGGGAGATTCTTCGACGTGAAAAAACTTGTGACCTGCCTGTTCCTGCTGATGTCGCTGGTGGGTTGCTCGACTACGCGAACCGTTTACGTACCGGGGCAATGCACACCGATTCCGGGAGCGCTGACGCAGCCAGTGATAACGCCACTACCGCCAGCACCCTGACATATTGCCAGGCTGTTCTATGGATTAAGCCGTTGCTGGCTGCTATTGAAAAAGCGAATAACCAACTGGCAGGAATACGCCGGATCGAACAGGAACGGCAATAGCATTACAGCAGGCATTCACTGAGTGCCTGCGACAAAGCTAAATGGCATCAAGCATGCGATGATGATTGATTAATAATTGAGCTATGCATGGTATAATAAGCCCCATTCATTAAAAGGTCAGCCATCATGTCATTCTTCGATTACGCAATGCAGCGTGTTGGGCTTGTAGCCAATATGACTGTCACGTGTCCGATATGTGGACATAAATCTACTCAGTCGACCACGAAAGTACGTCAGCAACAGGTATTACTTTGCCCAAAGTGTAAATCGCTTTTTATCATTCACAGGTAGTCGGTCGCGATACAAATAACCCCAGGCCTCGCAATTGCGGGGCTTTTTAACAACTGAGGTATGCGCATGACAGTAGTTCTTACAGCTACGCAGATTGAAGACCTGGCAGCATTCGCGAAAGAAGATGGCCAGCCACAATACACTATCACTACCGGGACAATCCCTGAGTTCGAAGCTGATGATGGTGAGGTTATCCCCGAATATAAAGGACTACTCGCTTACTCAGATTCACTGGATCACGGTGTATTGCAGCTTGACGACTAACGGCATTACAGCAGGCATTCCATGAGTGTCTGCGATAATGACAAACAGGCAGGTGATCAGATATGGCAAAACCGGACTGGGGAGCACTGCAACACCAGTTCCTCGCCGAGCATGCTAAATCCGGTATTTCCCCCAAAGACTGGTGTGAAGCGCAGGGACTGAATTACACATCTGCGCGGCGCTATATCAAAAAGCCAACTGCGCAAAAAATTGCGCAGAAGAAAGTGCGCAATGCGCAGACTGAACAAGCCCCTACCACTGCGCAGTATGAGCAATCCTCAACTGATGCGCAGACCGATATACAGGAAAGTGCGCAACCCTTCAACCTGCGCAATTACGGCCTTAACGATATGCAGATCAGGTTTGTCGAAGAGTATCTTCTCGATCTGAACAGGACCGCTGCATACACACGGGCTGGCTACAAAGGCGAAGGCAATACGGCTTACGTTAACGCCTCTCGATTGCTAAGAAATGCTAAGGTCAGCCAGGCAATCCGCGACGCGCTGGATGAACGTTCGCGAAGAGTGAAGGTAACGCAGGACGAAGTGTTGAAATGGTGGTGGGACATTGCGACGGCAGACGCCACGCAGCTGACTGAACACCACCGCGGCTGTTGCCGTTACTGCTGGGGGCTCGGTCATAACTACCAATGGCGCGACGCCGTCGAATTCAAGGAAGCCGAGGAAAAGGTTGCCGGGAAGGAAGGAGCCAAGCTACCGCAGGACACTGGCGGCTATGGTTACGACGGCACCGTAGACCCGAACCCGGATTGCCCGCGCTGCAATGGCGTCGGCATCGGTCGCTCTGTATTTCACGACACGCGTGATTTAACTGGTGCGGAGCGGCGATTATTCGCTGGGATTAAAGAGGGCAAATCTGGCCTTGAGGTCATCACCCGTAATCAGGATGAAGCAATGAAGATGGTGGCCCAACACCTCGGCATGCTGAAAACAAAAACCGAACTGAGCGGGCCGAATGGTGAGCCCATACAGCATAATCACACAGTAAGCGCGGAGGATCTGACTGATGAGCAGCTCGCCGCAATTATCGCTGGTAAGTAAGCAGGAAGCAGCGGCAGAGTTACTCAAGCGGCGCAACGCCAGGGCCAGCCTTCACGACTTTATTCAGTACATCAACCCCGAATATATAACCAGCAAGTTCTCGCAAACGGTTTGCGAAGCTCTGGATCAGTTCCTGCTGGATATGATGAATGGAGTGCGCCCGATACTGATTCTCGGTGCGCCGCCGCAGCATGGTAAATCGGATATCGTTTCGCGTTACCTGCCAGCGTATTTCTTCGGAAAGTACCCGGAAATGCGTGTGGGCGCGCTGTCGTACTCTGCTGACCTGGCTGGAGACATGAACGCCGATGTTCAGCGCATTATGTCCACGCAGGAATACCGCAACATATTCCCGGGCGCATGGCTGGGTAATAAGCCCGACGATGGTGTCGCCGTAAAGCGTAACACCGACGAATTCGGCATAGCCAACCATAAGGGGACGTATGTTTGTGCCGGTGTAGGCGGCCCGTTAACGGGTAAGAAAATCGATCTCGGTATCATTGATGACCCGATAAAAAACGCCAAAGAGGCGCTGTCCCCGACTACCAAAAAATCGATCTGGAACTGGTACGTATCCACGTTCAAAACGCGTCTGTCCAAAAACAGTGGCGAAATCATCATGGCGACCCGCTGGGCGACAGATGACCTGTCCGGTCGAGTGGTGGAGAAAACCCCGAAAGCTAAAGTGCTGGCGTTCCCCGCCATCAACGAACGGGGCGAAGCGCTGGTGCCAGACCTGCACCCGATCGACAAGCTGTTAGAGACAAAAGCTATCCTGGGGGATTACTTCTGGTCCGCGATGTATCAGCAGTCACCGAAGCAGGCTGGCGGCTCAATCTTCAAAGATGAGTGGATCAAGTATTACCTCCCGAAAGACTTGCCGACCAACTTCGACATCGTCATCCACAGCTGGGATATGACGTTTAAAGACAGCGAAGGTACTGACTACGTTGTCGGTCAGGTATGGGGTAAAAAGGGCGCCAATGCTTATCTGCTTCATCAGGTACGAGCCCGCATGAGTTTCACCGCAACGCTTAAAGCCGTTAAACGCATGGCTGACGAATTCCCCAAAGGTTTGCGCAAGCTGGTGGAGGATAAGGCCAACGGCCCGGCAGTTATTGATTCACTGAAAAACACAGTGGCAGGTCTCGTACCTGTCGAACCGGACGGCAGTAAAGTTGCGAGGGCGCATGCGATCACCGCTGTATGGGAAGCGGGTAACGTTTTCCTTCCCCATAAAGACATCGCTCCGTGGATCACCGAGACGGTTGAGGAAATTACCACGTTCCCTGTTGGCGCGAACGATGACGTTGTCGATGCAATGACGCAGGGGTTACGCGATTTGTATCAGAGAAAAACACTCAGCCCACTGGACATCATGTAATGACGAGAAAAAATATCGTTGGTCGTCTGAATGATGGCCTGGTTAGCTTAATGACCTCGCTCGGCGAGAAGATTGGCGCAGTGCGGTATAGCAGCAGTAAGCCTGACGTACCTGATAAAGAGCTGCTCGCGATGTATAAAAAATCGTGGGTGGTTAAAAAGTACATCAACAAAACCGCCGACGACATGCTGAAGTTGCCCCGTAAATTTTCGGGCGATGTCGATAGCTCCATAACCAAGCGCATCGCTGATGCTGAAAAAGAACTGAAATTGAACGCAGTCTTTCACAGCGCGCTGGGATGGGCCTCCCTGCTGGGAGATTCGCTAATCGTGGCTATCACTGATTGTGCCGATGACCAGATAGCCCTGCCGCTCAATTTGCAGAGCGAAGATATCGTTAAATTTCTGGTGTTCCGTAAAGGGGAGTACACGCCGGACAGTAATGTCATCACCGACATACGTTCGGACTGTTTTGGTGAACCGCTGACGTATCAACTTGATGTCGGGACAAAGCAACTCAGGTTTCACCACTCCCGCTGCTGCCGAACGAAGCTTGGAAATCACAGCATCAAGGACCGCGCCAAGTTTGGCACGTCAGACCTACAGGCGCCCTACGAGCACATCAAAACGTTCGACACTGCAATTCTGAGCACCGGCGACACCATTCAGGAGGCAAACGTCGATGTGCTGTTTATCCCCGGCATGAATAACCAGATCGCAGCGGGTCAGGAAGGACAGGTGCGCGAGTACGCCAGGGTGATGAAGGACACCAAATCTTCAACCGGGATGTTATTGATTGATGCTGGTGATACTCAGGCGCAGGGGCGCTATGAGCAAAAAAACGCGCAATTTACCGGGCTGTCGGATGTGATCAGCAAAATGGCGATTGTACTGGCCGGGGCGCTGGACAGACCGATAACGGTTCTGTTTGGTGAGTCGGCCAGCGGGTTCAGCAGCGGCGAGGAAGATAACAAATCCTATTACGAGACGATTAACGGCCTGCAGGAGTCCAGGCTTCGCCCTATGCAGGATTTCGCCGACCAGTTCACACTGGACAAACTCGCCATCACAGAAAGCCTTACCTACGAATATCCGACAATCGACAGCATTAACGAGGCTGACGAAGCTAACCGGTTTAGCCAGTATGCGACGGGCTTCAATACGCTGGTAACGTCGTCAATTCTGACGGAAGAGGTTGCCATCAGGGAGATGGTAAACCGCGGCGTGCTGAAGACTGTTACCGAAGCTGAAATCAAGGCGATAGTCAGCGTCGGGGCGAATGCTGGCTTCTGAGGGGATTATGGAATTAAAACTGCTTCTTGAGCGTAAGCAGGGACGTTTGAAACCGCGTCGCCGGCGAATGCGTCCACCAACCGCCAGTAAGCGCGCAGAGGTCTGGTATCGAGACAGGCTGATAGAGTTTGTCGATAGCATGCTTCAGACGCTCCTGGATGAGCTGGACAAGCCCACGCTCACCGACGCACCCGATACCACTCCTTTGTCGATTACGGCGCGCCTTGCGGCAGTCATGCAGCGTCTGGCGAGCATTTCAATTCAGGAGGTTGCCGCCCGACTCTCTGCCGGATTCGTTACGCGGGCAAACCTGCAGAACAAAGAGCAGACGCAGCGCACTTTCTCTCAGGCTTTTGGTATTGATCTGACCGGGATGCTCGGGGATGGCGCGATAAAGCCAGAAATGGAAAAGGCGGTTAATGACAACGTTGACCTGATCACCTCCATCCATACCGACTTTATCCACGATATCGGCGCGGCGGTCTTCGAGAACATGAAAGACGGTGGCCGACATGAAAACCTGATTGACATAATTAAGGAGCGCGGGAACGTCACCCGCAACCGCGCCAGGCTAATCGCACGTGACCAGACCTCGAAACTTAACGCAGACCTGACTGAAGCACGTAATGTGGCGCTTGGCCTTGACTTGTATGAGTGGGGCGGCACTGGCGACGAACGCGAGCGTGATAGTCACTTCGTTCTGAATCACATGCTCTGCAAATATTCCGACTCGACGGTCTACTCAGACGACGACGGCAAAACCTGGAAGAAACGCTCAACCATCGGGGCATTCATCGGCAAACCCGGAGAAGACTACCAATGCCGATGTCTGGCTCTCCCTCGCGTCTTATGGGGCTAATCAATGAAGTGGAAACGAACAGCGCAGGGGTATGTGATTACCACTGCGACTATCACCCGTGCCGGGCCGATTGAGTATTACGGTCATGAGCTGGGAAAAACTGGCAGCAACGCCAACAAAAAATTCACTGTAGTTCGAACCCTCGACGAACTCTCAAAACCAGAAACACTCGCTTCATTCAATGGGCTCCCGTTCACCATAACCCACCCCGACGACGGGGAGGTCACCGCAGCAGACCACAAAGACAAAGCATCCGGACACATTGCCAACACTCGCATCGAGGGCGGTGAAGTGGTTTGTGACGTTTTTCTGACGGATGCCGCGGGAATCGAGACGCTGGAAGAGACGGGGATCCGAGAAGTGTCCGTTGGGTATGAGCCTGCCGAACTCGAGGAAAGAGGCGGGAAGTTTTACCACATTAACATTCGCGGCAATCACGTCGCGGGCGTGGCAGCGGGGCGCTACGGGCCTCAGTGTAAGTTAAACGATAAAAAAGGTAAGCCAATGTTCAAAACATTAACTGACGCCCTGAGTTTCCTGAAGGGCAAAAAACTGAAGGATGCAGACGGTGTCGCGTTAACTCCTGATGAGCTGGTCGGCATGATTGCCGCGCTGGAAAAGGCGCTCGAAGAACTACAGGGGCAAGGGACTGAAGAGGCCACTGCTAAAGCACAGGAAGTGCTGGCGCAGCTCGCAGACCTGAAAAAGCAACTGGAAGGCGCGACGAGTACACCAGCGCCGAATGATGAAGATCCCGGTGCTGGTGACGACAAGGACGCGAAAATCACCGCGCTGGAAACCGAAAACGCCGATCTGAAAGCGAAAGTTAAAACGCTGGAAGAAGAACTGGAGAAGCTGAAATCCGGCAATGAAACCAGCACCACACTGGCAGACGCGAAAGCCCGCTTTCCTAAAGTCAGCTTCAATGATGCCAAATCAGCGCGTGACGTGCGCGCCGCCGTACTGGTGAGCACTAAAGCATTTAACGATGCTGAGGTCAAAGCAATGACTGACAGTGAAGTCCGTGCAGCTTATGCAGCTATTCAGGCCACCTCGAAGCCACGCAGTGAAATCGGTGCTCATCTGTTTAACGACTCCGCGAACAAAAGCACTAAAACCGCAACTCAACGCCTTGGGGGTAAATAACTATGGCTTTCGGATTTACTGATTGGGATGGTGCCGACGGCACTATTAAACCAGGTTCAATCAAACGCGCCTCCAGCTCTAACGATAAAGTCTGGGGAGAAGAGAACCTGACCGAAACGAAGTTGCCCTATGGCACGTTCGTAGCTGTCAACCCGGACGGCGGCGTGATGCCTCTCGCCGCTGGCCTGCGCATTCATGGGATTGTGGTGCGTGATATCTACGGTGACGGTGCACCGCATAACAAACAGGTCAACGTGGGGCATTTTTCCCACGGCGATTGTGTTGGCGCGCTGACAGTCGATGACGCTGATTTTACTCGTGGCGCGGCGGCCTACATCGTGGCGACGGGTGCCGATGCCGGGAAGGTGACAACAGAAGCAGCCGGCAACATTGATTTGGGTTACTGGGTTGAGGATGTAAGCGCAGGTAATAAATGCGTAGCGATCACCCTGGGTTACGTACAGCAAACGGCAGCAGGAGTATAACCAATGCCAATGGAAGCCGCAGATTTTGAAAACGTACTGCAAGAGGCGCTAACGGAGCGCGATATGCAGTTGCAGGAAAAAGAGTTGCCGGAAATTAACATCGGTGAAGCATTGCCGGTTAAAGAAGGTCTAGATTACTCACTTGATTACGTTGATTTCGGTGTATCTGAAGTGATGGGCTCTGTTAAAGACGGCATCATTGGTAACAAAACCAACAGCCTGAAAACTATTGATAGCGATATTGAATGGCTGAAGGCTCCTGTTGGCCAGTGGGCTAAAAGCGCAACCTGGACTCAGCAGGAACTGGAGAAAATCGCTCGCCTCAACATCAACTTGCAGACGAAAAAGCAGGATGATCTGTATGCCAACGCCCTCGCGACAATTCAGTATGCGGGCTACGTCGGCCACCAGGGTGTAAAAGGGCAGGAAGGCTTGCTGACAGGCAAGAGCGTTCAACTCGTCACTGACTCGTCAGGAAAGACCATTACTGACATGACCTCTGATGAGTTCGTGAAGCTGGTTCTGGATGCTTACAACGTGGCCTGGCGCAAATCCAACTATCGCATTCAGCCGACGAATATCGCAATGGACGCCAGCGACTTTATGCTTGCCATGCAGAAATTCGACCCTAACCCGATCGTTGTGGGTACTGACCTGCTGCCGATTGCGGCAATGGATCGCATTATGGCGGCGCTGCGCAAGGCTTCTGGTAATGAGTCCTTCAACATTTCCTTCGTAAAAGTTCCAAGCAATTACGCGGTAGGTATCAAAGCGGGTAAAACCCGCCTGGCCATCTACACCTACGAAGCCGATTACGTCGAAATGGAAGTGCATATGCCGGAACTGCTGGCAGCACGACAGCGTGATCTGCTGACATATGAGTGTGGCTATCGTTCTGCCTTCGGTGGCGCGATGTGGAAACAGCCGCAGTCCGCGGTGTACGTGGATTACAAATCCTCTCCGGCAGAGTAATCACAGGGGGTAGCATGGAATTCACCGTTCGTTACCCCGAGTTCGCCAGTGTTGCCCCTGCACGCATAGAGGGGGCGCTACAGGATGCAGCTAACCAGATGAGCCGCAAGGTGTGGAACAAGCTCTACGAGCAAGGGCTTCATGCTTTAGCGGCGCATCTGCTGTATGCGGCTGGCGCGCTCACTCCTTCGGGCAGTAGTAATGGCAAGCCTGTCCAGAGCATGACAAGTCGGTCAGTCGCCGGGGTCTCTTTGGGATTTTCCGCGCCGGATGCCGGGTTTGGGACCAGCCATGATGGGTACGGCTCAAGCTCATTCGGTCAGGAGTACCTGAGGCTTCGTAAGCTGGTAGGTGTGCATGTGCTGGCGATACGGTAGTTAACAGGAAGTGTTTGTTATGACTCCGGAAGAAACGCTAAAACTTACCACCGAATACCTGAAGAACCTGCAGGCGATGAAAACGCATTACGTTGCAGTAGGTTTGCCAGCAGGCAAGGTGGGTAATAAAACTCACGATGACGGAACATCGATTATTGAAATTGGTGCGGTTCACGAGTTCGGTGCTGAAATTGATCACCCTGGCGGGACGGGGTATATGGCAACCGGTGGAAAAGCTACTTTCACCCGCAAGACCTTCATGGGACCGGTTAGCGGATTTACAGCGGCTCACAAGATAACGATTCCTGAACGATCCTTTCTTCGCGCTCCCTTCACCCTCAAAAAGTCGGAAATTAACCGGGCAATCGAAAAAGCATGTGAGGCCGTAGGCTCCGGCCGTATGAATGCTGACACCGCTTTAAATTTGATAGGCGCGACGGCGCGAAATATCAGCGTGAAGGCCTTTGAAACAGCAGGCTATGGCACGTGGCCGGATATCACTGCTGCAACTAAAAAGGCTAAAGGATCGTCTGCGCCGTTAATTGATACAGGCGCCCTGCGTGGTGCCATAACGTGGGAGGTTCGTAAGTGAGCGACTTATCAGACCTTGATATGAGCGACGCATTAATCGGCTGGGAGCAGCCTGTAAAACTCAAAACCCGAACTGAAACCACTATCGATTTTGAACCGTCCGTGACTGTTAGCTGCCAGGACATTCTGGCGGTGGTACAAAGTGCGAACAAAGAGAATCTGACGCTGGATAGTCTGGACTGGTCGAAAGAGTATCTGCTGATTCATGCTCGGCTGAAAATTGAAACCGGTCAGTTTATCGAGAAGGGAGGCAAGGACTACAAAGTCGTGTCCCCGGCCGATTTTATGGATTACGGATTCTGCGCTGTCATCGCCGAGGAAACCCGGCTCCCGCTACTGGTGCCAACGCCATGACACAACCTCATTTGAAAGCGGTCGCTCGCTTCGTGCGTGACCTTCTGGACTACGACGAGCAGTTGATCAAGTTCGACCGTCGGAATGTGCAGGCGTCCGACTTTTCCACCAGTTATATCGTGGTCAACGGATCGCTACCGCAATCGATTCTGGCCAGAGGCCAGCGCTTTAATGGTGACACGGAAGTGATGACTTATAGCGCCTCAGTGAGCCACTCGATTGTCCTGGAGTTTTACGGGGACGGTGCATACAACAACGCTGAAAGCTTCCTGATGCTGAGTGAAAGCCAGCACGCTAACGAACTGCGCCGCACGCATTCACTCACCATCATGGCCGTCTCAAACATCATCGATGTGGGGCAACTCTTGGGACAGTCCCACAGCAACCGTGTTCACCTGAGTTTCAATGTTCAGTATGCCACTGCGCGGGACGAGCAGACGCTGCGCATCGATACGCCGCAGTTTCAATTTATAGAGGACAAATAAATGTCGGCATCAATCAATAACGTCATTAATGTGACGCTTCTCGAAGAGGGGCGTGCGGCGGCGCGCGATAACATCAACGTTTGCGCAATTATTACCAGCCAGACGGGGGTATTGAGCACCGCAGAGCGCTGGCGTTCATACAAAAGCGCACCCGCTGTCGAACAGGACTGGGGGGCTTCTTCGGTCACCGCAGCTTTTGCGAATGTGTTTTTCGGGACCAGTCCTAACCCGGTATCCGCGGGCGGCACGCTGATCGTCGGTTACTGGAATGCTGCCGGGGAAACGCTGCCAGCGACCAGCGGTGTACTGCGTGGTGGTGAGATTTCTCAGGCAGCCGTACTGCCAGCGTTACGCGAGAAGTCTGACTGGTCATTCAGTATTGAGATTGACGGAACGAAGCACGATGTAACCGCAATTAATGGCATGACTGCGGCGACACTGGCAGATGTCATCGCCCAAATCCAGGCGAAAATTACGCCAGAGGTCGCATCGGTTGTTTTTGATGGCAGCCGTATAGTGGTCACCAGCAAATCCACAGGGGCTGACTCTGTGGTTGGTTATTCGAAAGCAATCGCTGGTGGTTCTTTTATTGGTGATCTGCTGGCGATTGCTGAGGGTTCTGGCGCATCACAGACTAATGGCAGTGCATCAACAGATGTTTCACCGGAAACCCAACTGGAATCTCTCAGCAAACTCAAAGCGCAGGTCAACGTAAAAGGCGCGGCCTTCATCGACAAAATTCTCGATGCGCAGGTGCCGTTGATTGCTTCATGGTCTAAAGCGAACGCGGTAATCGTGTATGAGACATTTACCGGTTCGGCAGCTCTGGAAGTTGACCAGACTAACCCGGCATGGGCGGTAACACTCGCCAGTCAGAGTAATTTCCGCATGCTCTACAGCAAAGCAGGCAACCGGAAATTTGGTATCAGCTATATGGCCCGTACGCATACCGTTAATTTTAACGGGGAACGCACGGCGATAACCCTGCATCTCAAAACCATGAATGTCCCGGCAGAAGATTATTCGCAAACAGAGATCGATAAAGCTAAGCGTGTGGGGCTGGACATTTACACAACGATTAAGGATGTGCCCTGTGTACTCACCAGCGGTGCAAATGACTTTGTGGATAACGTCTACAACCTGATGGCTTACGTTGACGCAGTGCAAACGGATAGCTTCAATCTGCTGAAAACCACACCAACCAAAGTCCCGCAAACTTACTACGGTGTTGACCAGCTCGAAGACTGTGTTGAAAAGACCACAGTCGGATTTGTTCGTGCTGGTGTGTTCAATCCGGGTGCCTGGACGCTGCCTGACTTCTTTGGGGATCGGGAAATGTTTCTGCGAAATATCGAGCAAAACGGGTATTACGTGCTGGCCGGTGATCTGAAAGACCAGTCAACCGCAGACAGGCAGGAACGCAAATCCCCGGTTGTTCAGGTTGCAGTGAAGAATGCTGGTGCTGTTCACAGTGCCGATATCATCATCAATTTCAATAAATAAGGAGCGGTAAATGTCTCAGATTGTTATCAGTGCAGATACCGCGACCATCGTTCTTAATGGGCGAATCATCACGGATATCGCTGCGGGGGACTACGTCACGCTGACGCCATCCAATCCTCTTACAAGCCGCGCCAATAGTGCGAATAACGGCGTCACAATCTCCGGGCGTGTTGATGCCGGGGTGCATGTGATGGTGATACGTGTCCAGAAATTTTCTAACGATGATATCTGGCTTAACCAGCAGCGCAACGCCGCGATCCCCGTTGTCCTTAACGGCTCAGTTAAAGAGTCGTTCGTGCGCGACGGCGCGGCACTGAAGGAAACCTACGATCTTCAGGCCGGTTCTATCACCACACAACCGACGCAAACCAAAAACAACCAGGACGTTAACGCACTTATGGAATACACCATTGAGTACCGCAATGTCGTGCGTAACGTATAAGGCCAGATATGTCTAAAGAACAGCAGAAAAAAGCACTCGAGATGATCAAGGCGGTCTACGATGACGGTTTTGCTGAGATTAACGGCAACCGCTACGACTTTGCAGCGATGACGCACAAAAAACGCCGCAAGGTTTTTGCCTTCTTCACAGGCATTGCATCTGAGTTATCGCGGCAGTCTCTTGAGTTTCTGGACTCAGAGCGATTCGAGGAAATTGAACGCCTGATGTTCGATTACGTTCTGTTTGACGGTGTGCAACTGTCCAAGCAGCCGGAACACTTCGAATCCTACCCTGGTGATTACGTCATGCTAATCACAACAGCGCTTCAGGTTATCAGCCTGCCTTTTATGGGCGGGAGCAATATGAACTCACGTTCAGAAGCTCCAGACGTTCAGAAATTTACGTTAAATCCTCGAACATAAGCGACGACATGAGCATGTATCTGGCGCTGTCAAAGGCCGGATACGGCCCCTATCACGAACTTGTTAAATTAGACACACCAGAGCTGTTTGACATGCTTGAGTTCGAGAATATCAGCGCAGACATTCAACACTACGAGATGGAGAAGGCGCGGAATGGCGATAGTTAACGAGCTTATTACCAAATTCGGTTTTATCGGTAATCTGGCGCCGCAGGAAACCTTCAATGCGAATCTGAAAGCGTCTATTGGTTTGCTTGCAGGGCTTGGGACCGCGATTCAGGGATCTGCTGGGACGATGGCTGCATGGTTTACTTCTATCATTGACGGCCTCGATCCCCTTGTCCAGTTCCACCGCGAGACCGGGCTTTCTGTGGAAGGGCTGCAAGAGCTTGGACGCGTGGCAGAGCTTAACGGCTCCAGCATGGAGGCAGTGACCGATTCCATCGGCGAAATGACCATGAGGATTGGCGAGTTTGTTTCAACTGGCGAAGGTGAAATGGCTGATATTAGCAAGCGGCTGGGTCTTCAGTTCAAGGATGCCAAAGGCAATGTTAAAGACGCCACGCAAACATTCACCGAGTTATCAGATAGAATGCGCGGCATGAGCCAGGCTGAGAAATTCTCTGTCCTGGACAAGATGGGCATAGACCGATCAATGGTGCAGATGCTGTCACTCAGCCGCGAGGAGCTGGATAAGTCACTCAAACAGGCCCGTGACTGGGGTGTTGTAACCACAGAGCAGGCCGATGCTGCAGCCGAGTTTAACAAATCCCTTAAAGATCTTCGGATGGGCTACGACTCTGTATCCACACAGGTGGCGTTAGGTTTTCTTCCCATGCTGAAGGATGTCATTGACGGCATGAGGGAGTGGCTTCACACAAACTCCGACCTGATAAAGAACGGACTGCATCATTTAGGTGAAATCATTTTTTCAGTGGCGGGAATGATCCGGCGCCTGATGCCGCTTATCGCCATAATCGCTGCCGGATTTGTTGTGTGGAAAATAGCTGCTATTGGGCTGCGAACGGTGCTAGCGACTGTCTTTTCTCCAGTCCTTCTGATAACCGCCGCCATAGTAGCCATCATCCTTGTCATAGATGACCTGGTCGTGGCAATGCAGGGCGGCCAAAGTGTTATTGCTGATTTTTTCAAAGACACCTGGGGGATCGATATCGTACCCGGTTTGCTGGCGATTAAAGACGCGGTCATGGTGGTGGTCGATTACATCATCGAGGTATTCAAACAGGGTATTGAGAATATCAAACTGCTCTTTAGCGCGCTGAGTAAGCTGGTCACAGGTGATTTTCAGGGGGCATGGGATGATGTCGTGAAATCTTTCACTGAAAGTGTCGCTCTGCTCAGAAAGCCGTTTGATGAATTTATGCAGTGGGTGATGGGATTGTTCGCAAACCTCGGTGAGACAATTAAAAACACGATCAGCAACGCTGCTTCAAATGCCTGGAATGCGACAAAGTCATTCTTCGGGTTCGGTGAGGATGAACAGCAGCAGGGTGTAACTGGCGGCGGTAACGGCGGCATGAGTCCTGGTGGTATTCCTTACGGCATGAATGCGGCGGTGGGTCTCGCTGGTGGAGGTATGACAAGCAATTCAAATGTCAGCCAGCAGAACACGATTCACATCAACACATCCGATCCGGTTGTGGCCGGGAATACCGCGGCAGATAACCTGCAACAAAACATGAAAGATGCCAACCGGTTGAGCGGCAGAGGGGGGCGTTGATGGGAATTCTAGACGGCCTCATGCAGGCGCAATCTTCTGGCAAAGATACTGTTAAAAAGGTAGGGATCGGCGGGTTCTCAATGTTTGCCCGAGTGAGCGATGCTACTGAATACCCGTCTCAGGTTCCTGTAGACGTGCTGGAGGATGGCAGTAACGCGTCAGACGACATTATCAATGGCCCGCTGACGATAAAAATCAGCGGTGTTGTTGCCGATATCTATGTCGATGCGAAACCAAACTCTTCTTTTAGCCTGATGCCAGATTATTCGAAGTATGGTGAGGTGCTGGAGTACATCCCCACAAAGACGCAGCAGCAGTTGCAGAAAATGAATGAGATTGCCGATCGCGCAGAGCAGGCCATCTTAAAGGCAAAACGCCTGGCTGATAAAGGCGCCGACCTGTTTGGTCTGGTGGGCAGCCCGTCTACTGGCGGAGCGAAGGGGATCCGTGAGCAGTTCCTCGACTTCATTGAGGGGGTCTACTACGGCAAGCAGCTTATTTCCGTGGAGGTGGATTATCGCACTCATGAAAATATGGCATTAAGCGGCCTGACCATCAGCACCGACAATCAGACATTGGAAACAAAGTTTGAGGCCAGTTTTACAAAAATCACCTTCACGCAACTGACTACCGCACCGATTGAGCAGCATTTCAAATCCCCCTCGGCAGCTGCTAAATCAAAAACGGCAGGCGTTGCTAATAAGGGGGCGCAGACGCCCGCTGATAATTCTAAAAAAAGTAACGGGACCAGCCAGTCAAAATCAGTCATGACCTCGTTAAAAGGGGCGGCGAAATCTTTATTCTAATGAGATCAACGTATGGATCCGATAACCAACATCACTGACGAACCTATCCAGCGGCATATTCTGATTTTTGACCGTGGTGAGGCTGTGGTCACTATTCGTTATCTGCCCACGGTAGAAATGTGGAAAATGCGCGTCGAGTACAACGGCGATTACATCGACGGCGTGAAACTGTCGCTGGGAACGCTTCATTTTCGGCACAAGAACTGGCCTTTCGATATCGCGTTACTTTGTACTGACAGCTCCGGCATTGACCCGTATCGGGCTGATGACTTCGCCAGTGGTCGCATCGAAATGCACATGGTCACACCAGAAGAAATGGCGGAGATACGAGGGGGAGATGTACCGTAATGGATACTTTTTATCGTGACTACCGGCTAACAGTGGGAATTGGCAACCAGAGCGTGATTATTGAGCCACCGATCACCGTGTCATTCAAGGCGCTGGAAACCGTGGACAAGAAGTCACTCGGCAAGTTGAGTGTGTCCATCAACGGTTTAAAGCCCTCCACACGCCTGCAATTGCTCAAGTCCGAAGATGAAGAGAAGTATATCCCCGTTCGCCTCGAGGTGGGTTACGAAGGCAAGCTGCGCCAGGTATTTCAGGGTTCGGTTAAAAGCGGGGCGGTAAAACGTGAAGGTGCGATCCACATCGTCAGCCTTGAATGCGAAGACGGCGGTCACGACTATATCAATTCCTTCACATCGCGCACGGTGCGCGGTAAGGATCAGGTCGTCGATTCCGTTTTACAGGACATGCCAAACACGAAAAAAGGCTCTGTGACGAAGCAACAGGCGCTTATCAGGCCGAGGGTTCTGGTAGGTAGCTCCAGTAAAATTCTTACCGATACCCTTGCGCCTGACGAGTCATTTTTCATCAAAGATGAGCGCGTCCACATCCTAAAGGCTAATGAGGTTACATCGGGTAACATTCCAGTCGTGAATGCGCGTAGTGGCCTGCTAAACACGCCTCAGGCAACGAAGATCAGCGCACAGGATGACGGGGGGAAGAAAGCCAAAACGCCAACCAATGAGCCTGATTCCGACCCGGCGGGCAAAAAAGACACCGACTCAAGCACGCTAGCCCCTCAATCAAAAGGACAGCTTGTATTCGATACCAAGCTGAACCCAATGCTTCGGATTGGTGGTCTTTGTGCGCTTGAGAGTGTCACGAACCCCGCACTGAACGGGGTTTATAAGATATACCAGATTGAAACCAGCGGGCAGAACAACGGTACTGCGTGGCATCAGAAGGTCGTGTGCCAGCCTGCAGGGAATTATCACGTTGTTAGATAAAGGTATTCATTGCTGTTCATACTTATAAACAATTGGAAGCATTTATTTAACTTGCTATCATCACATTCCCTTTGCAAAGGAGATTTTGGGAAATGTCTTATATCGACTCTAATTTGATTGGCAATGAAGAAGTTTTGTACCGTGGGAAAGTAACACTTTTGGCACTGATCCCATGGATTATATGGGGACTAATTCTGGCTCCCTTTACTGTTGGGTTTGGGTTGTTGCTGATCCCCTTGGGGTATCTGGTATTAAGGTCTAGCGAGGCTGGTATTACTAACAAAAGACTGATTGCCAAGGCCGGGCTTATTAAGCGTGACACCGTAGAAATTCCGATCAAAAAAGTATCAAGCCTTCAGATTAAGCAAGGGATTTTTGGTCGTATCTTTGGTTATGGATCCTTGGTTATCAGTGATACTGGCTCAGCACATGCACCAATACGGTTTATTAAGGACCCAATGCGTTTCCGCCAGCGTTTCTTTGAGGTTCAGGAAGCCGTTGAAGCAGCATAGTTAGAAAAACTACTCCAGACGCAACAGACACTAAACCTGCCTAATCGCAGGTTTTTTTATGGGCTTAATTTATGATCGAAGAACTTCACGACACTATCGACCTTGGCGTTGAGTTCGCCTTGGCCGATGTTCACACCATTGTTGTCGCAAAAATAACGGTTGTAAATGACAACACGATCAGTTGCGTCCCGGTTATCAACCGGGTTGTGAAAGGTGAAAGTAAGCCTTTACCAGAGTTTATCGAAGTCCCGCCCGTGATTTTACAGGGTGGGGGGAGCTATATCGCCGAGCCGATTAAAGCCGGTGATTACTGCCTGGTGTTGATTTCTGAGCGCTGCTATGACGCCTGGTATGCCGGTAGTGACTTTGTTTCACCACTTGAAATGCGTATGCATGACTACTCCGATGGTTTTGCATTATGTGGCGTTAATCCGCAAGCAACCGCAATTTCCATCCCGAAGCGCAACCGGATGATGAAAGGAGATACCGACCATGAAGGAGACCTGAATCTTACGGGCAACGTCTCCATAACAGGCAACCTGTCGGTGTCAGGGGATATCAACTGCGCAGGTAGGCTGACGGTTGCGGCGGCTACTATCTGCGGGATTGACTTCGGCACGCATAAACATAAAGGCGACAGTGGAGGCACTACAGGAGGCCCGCAGTGATTGTTTCAGCACTGGATAAAGATGACGACTGGGGATTTGGACGCGGGCGTGCAAATTATATTACCGGCGGCGCAGCTATTGCGCAAAAAGCCAAATGCCGGATCCGCTCGTTCAAAAACGATAATCCTCTCAACATGGATGACAACATCGACTGGCTTTACCTGTTATCAGAAAAAAACACCGAGCAGGAGATTCTGCGGGAGATAGAGCGTGTGACGCTGGCGACGGATGGGGTTATGCGCATTACCGCCCTGGCGATGGAGGTCAATAAGGCCACCCGGTCACAAAAAATCGAACTCAGCATTGAGACCGTCTATGACCAGCAGACGATCACCTTCCCGGTCAACGGAGAGTTGAAGAATGGCACTACAGTTTAGCGACAACGGCCTTGAGACAAACACTCTCCGGGAGTTATTTCAGGAACTGAGCGACGGATATAAGGGAATTTATGGTCAGGATATCGATTTGGACCAGGAATCTCCCGACGGTCAACGCGTGGCAATCGAAGCTCAGGCTCGGGCAGATATTGAAGCCGCGCTGCAATGGCTTTATTCCCAAATGGACCCCGATTTTAATACTGGTGATATGCAGCAGATTATTGCCAAACTTCACGGTCTTTTCATGCGCCCCGGCTCCCGGTCTCAGCGTGACCTTAAAGTCACAACAGACAGGCCGGTGCTTCTCTATAGCGGGTACAAGATACGGGACCAGGCAAATCAGGTCTGGGCTATCCGACAGGACGTGACCGTTCCGGCGGGCGTCACAACAGCCACCTTTTTTGCTCAAAACTTTGGGAAAGTTACTGGGCTTGTGAACGACACCTTCACTCAACTCACACCAGAACTAGGGATTGTGAGCATTATCTCTGATTCTGCGGTTGTGGTCGGTCGGGATGAGGAAACGCCTGAAGAATTCAGGCAACGCCGGAACCGGTCGCTTGAGAACCCGGCAACAGGTAGCACTGGGGCGGCTTTCGCTAAAGTTGCTCAACTGACAGGTGTAATTGATCTGAATATCGGAGAGAACGACACAAAAATTGATAATCCGACAACGGGGATCCCGGCCAATTCAATATGGCTGGTCGTTGAGGGGGGAGCGATTTCAGAAATTGTGGAGGTGATGGTTAAACAGAAAGGCGGTGGAACGGGAACGAAAGGCAGCATAACCGGACGTTTTACCGAGACCCTGATTCGGCCTGACGGCACTTCATTTCTGATAGCCCATGAACTTCAGTTTGATCGGCCCATCTATAAGCCGCTTCATATCAGGATTAATGCCCGCCGGAAGATTCAAAGCGAACCGATAGATATCGATACTCTCAAAAAATCTCTTGCATCACGCACCATGCATATTGGTGAGTCTGTGGATGCCAATGAATTTTATGAGAATGGGTATGGGGTAGGACGGGTAAATTTTGTGCTGACCAATCTGCAAATTAGCAGTAATGGGGCAGATTACACCGATGCTGAGTTATCGCCAGGCTTTCAGGGAAAGTTCACGTTGAGTGTGGAAAATATAGACGTTAACGAGGTGGTCCAGTGAATGACGACATCATTAACCGCTACACGCTAATGCTCATCAAGCAATATTGGGAAAAGAAAAATGCAAGGTCAGAGATACAGGCCATGCTCAGGCACTGGCAAATCATCGCCGATTTTATTCGTAACCCAGATAACTTTGATCTCGACCGGGTTACCGGATACCGGCTTGATGTTATTGGCCGGATAGTCGGCCTTCCCCGCAGTGTGCCGGCTGTTATTGCACGTGTATTTTTCGGGTTTGAAGGACATCTGAATACCGCGGGCTTCGACAGTAAATCTAATGCCGCGTATGTCGGAGCACCTTTCTACAGCAAGTTTTCCCCGGCATATGGTGACTATCAACTGGCTGACAATGAGTATCGCAGGTTCCTTCGGGTCAAAATTGCGCGAAACGCCGCAGGTGCAACGATAGCGTCAGACGATCGGGTCAGCCTGCAGGATGTTATACAGACGGCTTTCAACGGCGAAGCTTACGTGACCGACAGAAAAGACATGACGCTTGCTTTGAACGTTTCGCCGCGGGTATCAGTTGAAGAGTTACGCCTGATTGTGAAGCTTGGCCTGCTGCCGAAACCTGCGGGCGTTCGATACGATTATTTTTATCAGGTGACTCCTGGTCTGACATTCGGTTTCTCGCGAAACCCTTCGACCAGAGGATTCGCCAGCAAGTTTAATACCGCCTACCAGGGCGGATTTTTTTCGAGGAAAATCCATGTCTAAGATTGCACGATATCAGGGAAATGTTCGGGCTTTTGCCTCTGATGCACAGGGAATGGAAAGAACCGTGTTTGGTGGAACAAATCAGGCGGATGACCTGACCTCGCAGATCACGGCATCTTTCCTTCGCGGATGGGGCATTGTTGGCGCTTCCGAACACCCCTCGCTTGAGGACTTCAATGCGGCAATGTATGCAATGAGTCAGTTCATTGCGTATCAGCACCAAATGGGGGTTCCAGAGTGGCATGCACGGCAGGAATACCATATCGGTTCGATCTGTACACATAACGGTGAATCTTATCAGTCCTTACAAAATGCAAATATTGGTAGCCAGCCGCCATCAGCAAAATGGACTCCTGTATTAACGTCAAAAAACGGTCTCGCAAACCTTGGTCTGGGAGAATTGGCTCTGGCAGGGACAATGACAGGCGTTTTTGATACCAATGGCTACCTGAAAGTCCCAGCTATCATTGGAGGTGTTAAGAAGACACTCATCATTCAATGGGGACAGGGAAATAACACACCATCAGCCACATCTCAGACCTCATACCCTATTCCATTCCCGGAAAAGGTTTTTCAGGTAATCCCGATTGGCTTTCAGGTTGCTGGAAACCAGCAATCATACGTAACGCTTAACAGCACAACTCCATTAGATAAATTTACCTGGAACGGCTTCTTCGCATCAGGAGGAACAGCTCCATCATTAAGTTCGCGAGCTGGGCAGGTTAGCTGTCGCTATATCGTTATTGGCTGGTAAGGAGGCACTAAAATGTACCAGTATTCACCATCTACAAATTCGTTTTATCCGGATGATTTGCTTTCTGCATATGAAAATGCAGGGACTCTGCCCAATGATTTAGCACCCGTTTCTGAGGATGTATTTCGTGAGTTCACCGCCACGCCTGAACCAGGCAAAATGAGAGTTGCAGGTAGTGACGGCCTGCCTGCATGGGGTGATACCCCGCCGCCCACCCATGAAGAATTGATCGCCATTGCCGAGCAGGTACGCCAGCAACTACTGACCCAGGCTGACGCGGTAATGCTCGACTGGCGAACGGAACTGATGCTGGGTGAAATCAGCGACACCAACAGAGCGAAACTGTCGGCATGGCTGGCTTATAAAACCGATGTGAAGGCGGTTGATGTGACAACCGCCCCCGATATCAAATGGCCTGAACTGTCCGTTTAGTTTGCCATTCCCCACGTGGGTAGCCCATTGCTACCCACAACACGCTTCATTCCCTCCGGTGGTACACCTAAAAACTCCAGAGCCATATCGTCATCGACGGGCTTAATATCATCAGGCAAAACGCCATTTGCACGGTATGCGTCGAGTAACACTGTCGGGTAAAATTGATTCATTGACGCGCTATAAAAGTAAATATTCATTATCACCACCCCTTCGCATACCAGTTACATGTCAAATTCGCCGGATTGACGTTATTACCCTCTGCGGTTGCGCAGCCAACTCTGAATTTTGAGTTACTGACAGGGAATGCCTGTGAAATCTCAGCATATGACGTGTCATTCGGATCTGAGCTAATCAAAACGAACACACAACGGTTCGGGAACGGGATGACGAAATCCCCATCGCCGTTTCCATAATTACCGCGCCCCCACTGCTCCAGAAATCCGTCTGGAGTCAACCGCCACCCGTAATCCGCTTTCAGCGATGTCCATTTGCTCATGTCCGGGATTTGTCCCGATCCGGTACCCACATCCTTTTTCGCCGCTGTTCCCAAACCAACCTTTGATGGAATGGGCGCGTGCAGTCATATTGGTTGCATTAGCTCTGCCACCTGATTTTTCACATTACAGATAGCATGCGTAACGGCGTGCCGTAGAAATTTCTGTCCTGGAGTTTTGATCCCGAAGATTTCCCGACGGCGCCACGAAACCAATGGCAACTGATTGATCTTGAATGATTGCAATAGTAAGTATCAGGAGGTGTTTTTTAGTGGGTTTTTGGTGTTAACTTACTGAAGTATATGGGTTATTGAGGTTTGAATTGTAAACAGGAATCGTATTCGGTCTCTTTTTGTGTACTTTATAAACCAAAAGGTTAGAATGCACGGTGCCAAAACACACGAAATTCTTTGTGCGGCATTTTATGCCTGCTACAACAATCTAAACATTTTTGCCCCCATATCCAAGTACTTTTCTGTCATTTTTCACTTTGGTCTTGGACTCGGTGCTATCTGCATCCCTTTATGCAAATGTTCTCGTAACGTGGCAGATGGATATGATTTAAATGTTGTACTATTGAAAATGACAGTATATTAATTTTTTCATGGCCATGGGGATATCGGATAAAGTTAATTGGTAATAATCTAAGGATTATGATTTATTATGAACGGGTTATAGCGATAAAATTATTAAAGATGGAATGGATATATGAATGACTCAGATGGTTATGTTTATATTTTAAAGAATGATGCATATCAGGATAATCTTTTTAAGATAGGGTTTACAAAGAACATGCCTGAGCATCGGGCTAAGCAATTGTTTAATGGAGTGACCGGTGTTCCACTACCATTCGATGTTGTTATGGCATGTAAAGTAGGAAATTATCGGGAAGCAGAAAAGAATATTCATCTTCGCTTAAAACCTTATAGAGTAAACCATAGAAGAGAGTTTTTTGAACTACCAATAGAAATTTGCAGTAAGGTAGTTCTAGATGAATGTAATAAGATAAATGCACGACTTAATTTCAATTGTATTAATCCTATAATATTGGTGGAAAAGAAAGAGATCGCTATTGAAATTGAAAAGTATCATGAGTCTAACTTTTTGATATCTATGAAAGATATACTTATGCAAGAAAAATATAATTCTAAATTAAATAGCGAGCAAAAAGATAGAATCGAAATATTGATGCTTGTATTAGCTGAGGTGTTCCCTAACGATCTTGCGGGTTGGTATGATGGATTTATGAAAGACCATGATCCGGAAAAAGAAATACAAATTGGGGAATCGTTAGTTAAGGCTTTTTGTAAAGCCAGGCGTTATTATGAATTCAATGCATATAAACAAGAAGTTTTTAATAGCCTGCTTCTACGGACCATTAATGATAAATCTTTTGTCATGAAAGCTATGGCTTCATCGGAGGTTCCTCATGACTTACTTTCAAGAATACTTGACTGTTACGATTTAAAGCCAACACCACTTGTCGTTATTACAGCGAATGGGATTAAAATGGATGCCCGATTACATATCCATAAATAATTATGTCTCGGATATAAATAGAAACGTCCCCGCCTTTCTGATGTATTTGCTAAAATTAAAGTTGCATGAGAACTATGTACAGGAGATCAAATGGGACTACCTGACAATGCTTATCAAAGAGTGGAAGCGACGTGCTGGCGACATGTTTGGGTGGTCGGGGATATCCACGGTTGCTTCTCATTATTGATGGCGAAATTGCGCCTGTGTCATTTTGATCCGTGGCAGGACCTGCTGGTTTCAGTGGGGGATGTTATCGACCGCGGACCAGACAGTCTGCGTTGCCTGAAACTACTGCGTAAACGCTGGATTATCGCGGTCAGAGGGAATCATGAACAGATGGGGCTGGACGCGCTGGCAACCGGGGAGCAATTCCTGTGGTTTATGAATGGCGGTTCGTGGTTTGCGCAGGCGGAGCAGCCAGCGGCGACAACCGCTCTTGAAACGTGTCGGCAATTACCCTGGATTCTGGAGCTGCGTTGCCAGAACGGCATACACGTTATTGCTCACGCAGATTACCCTGATGATAATTATCAGTGGCAAAAAGAGGTCGATTTACAGCGGGTACTGTGGGATCGCACAAGGCTGATGAATAAAGGCAACGGCATTCGTGGCGCGGATCACTTTTGGTTTGGCCATACGCCTCTGCGTCAGCGGCTGGATCACGAGAATCTGCACTATATTGATACCGGTGCGGTGTTTGGCGGCGAGTTGACGCTGGTGCAACTGCAATAATCAAAAATCGCTGTATTCCTGGGCCGGACGCCAGAAGCTGTCGATGTAGTCATCCGCGGGTAAACATCCGCCGTTACGAATACGCTGATCGTCCATCGATATCAGGCACTGCTGCTCAGTTTTGTAGACATCAACAACGATATCTTCACAACCGCCACCCAGGTAGCACACAAAAAGAACCAGCGTGAACATTCCATCCTCAAATGGTAAAGCCATAGCTGTAGTGTAGAAGATGTTGATAGATGAGGGAAATTAACCAAGAAATAACCCGTCTGGCGACGGGTTCTTTTTGAATCAGGCAAGGCGCATGATCCAGGCATCTGACTTACGATCGTAGTGCTCGCGAAATAGAACTGAATGTTCTCCGTTAAGAAGGGCCGGGACGCTGGTGTCGGCATCCCAGGCATCAAGTTGCATGCATAAATCCGGATCGGATTTACACGGAATGGTTAACGTTCGGTCCCCTGGCGATTCGCCATGTAACTCGGCGTCGTCGATTTCAAAAGCGCCAATGCGCACACTGGTTTTCATCATCGTGCTCTCCGTTTATTTGCTGGTTGTGGTACGACCAGTTAGGCCGTCCATTTTTCAGCGTAGTCAACGTTAGCAAAAGCGCCAGTAAAAACGTGCGTTATCCTGTAAAGAGTTTGCCATCCCGGACAAGATCGCGCGGGTAGCTATTCTTTAATCGCGATCCAATACGTTTCGCCAGGCCAATAGGCTGATGCTGGAACGTAACCAGCACATCGTCTGTGGTCGGTGCGGTCTGCGGGTAGACATCTCGTCCGCGGTACCACTCTTCGGCTTCGGCAAGGGTCAGTTCAAACGCATGGCTGTGATTTGTGCTGGCGAGAGCAATGATGGCTTCATGCTGCCAGCGGTACCCTTTATTGTGCGTTTCAGCGAGTTTGATGCCGAGTCGGGAAAAGCGGACTTTGCCGATCAGGGTTTCAATCTCAGTTGGGAATAGCCAAATCTCTTTATCACGCTGCCACAGGCGCAGAGTGTCTTCCCACTGCAATCCACAGGCGTTAGCGGCCTGAGTGACAAGCGCGGATTCACGTCCTTTAAGCGGGCTGAACGGGAAGTTACCGACTTTGTATTTTGGCGTCGGTAGTGCAGGGATCGCGGTGATTTTGCGCAGACGCGCGACGAAAAAACCTTCACAATCGTAGATCTGCGGGAACACATGCAGGAATCCTTCCGGGGTCAGGGCGCGTTCAGCCTGCGGGAATAAATCGCCCAGTGGTAAAAACTCGACGGCGTCCGGGTAGGTCTCAATCAGCCACTGCATAATGTCTTCATTTTCGTCACGGTTCAGCGTGCAGGTCGAGTAAACCAACGTGCCGCCGGGACGCAAGGCATGAAAGGCGCTGTCGAGAAGTTCGCGCTGGGTTGCGGCAATTTCCAGATTACTTTCTGGCGACCAGTTTTTTAGCGCATCGGGATCTTTACGCACCACGCCTTCACCGGAACACGGGGCGTCCAGCAAAATGGCATCGAAGGCTTCTGGCAACGCTGCGCCAAATACCCGCCCGTCAAATTGGGTTAGCGCGACATTGGCTATCCCGCATCGGCTGATATTGGCATGCAGGACTTTGACGCGACTGGCGGAAAACTCATTCGCCAGAATCGCACCCTGATTTTTCATTTTTGCGGCAATTTGCGTGGTTTTGGAGCCGGGGGCTGCCGCGACATCCATCACGCGATCCGGGGTATTGCCATCGGCAAACAGCGCGGCTACCGGCAGCATTGAGCTGGCTTCCTGAATATAAAACAGGCCGCTTAAATGTTCCGCGGTACTGCCGAGCGGTACTGACTTTTCATCATCGCGTTCGATCCAGAAACCTTCAGCGCACCAGGGTATCGGAGTGAGCGACCAGTTGTAAGGTGCTGTCAGAGCGAGGAAGTCGGCAACGGAGATTTTCAGCGTATTGACGCGGATGCTGCGACGCAGCGGACGCTGGCAGGCAGCGAGAAAATCATCAAATGAGAGCGTGGAAGGCATTGCTTCACGCATTTGGTTTAGAAAGGCGTCGGGAAAATAAGCCACTTGGTACCACCGGCAAAAAAACAGGTGCGCAGTGTAGCATAAGTGCTCCGGCGCGAGTATGTACGCCGGAGCAAGGGGAGAGATTAACGTGGCAGGGCGGTTCCCCATTCACGCCACTCTTTTGGTTCGCTTTCGAGCAGCAGGAAGTGTTTACCTGCCTGCGCTTTCGGGGCCAACGGCGTACCCGGTGGCGTAGCGAAGGCGATTCCGCCGCGAATGAACTGATTGAAGGTACCGGTCTTCACGACGCCGCCGGTCAAACCAAAGTCGAGATTGTATCCGGATGCCAGCCAGAACACGGAGTTGTTCCGCACCAGATGCTGATAACGCTGGCTAATGCGCATCGCCACCATCACGCGGTCAGAAAGCGAGCCCAGCGTCAGCCCAGTGACGGTCCCCACTTCAATGCCTCTGAACAGGACTGGCGTACCGATATTCAGCGAACCTGCTTCCGGCGCTTCTACCACAATACTCAGACCATCGAGGTAACGAGAGTCGGTAATGGTGGCTTCCTGCAGTTCAAAATCACGGCGCGGGTTACCGCGTCCTGGTTCAACGTTAATATACGGCTGTAAGATCGTATCCAGATGCTCGACGCCTGCCGCTGAGATTTGCGGTGTGATCACGGAGAAGCGGGTACCGCTACGGGCAAAAGTCTGCACGTATTCCGGATACAGAACCGCTTTTGCCTGAACTTCGTTACGGGCGGTGATCAGCTCAAGCGTCTGGATCTGGCCGATATCGATCCCCAGGTAGCGAATTGGCATGCCGGCCGCGAGTTTACCGGCATCGAACGCGTGCAGGGTTATCTGCCCGCCCACCGCACGCGCGGCGGTTTCGGAAGCATACAGAATACGCTTGTCGCCTTTGCGTTGGCTGGCGCTGGCGCCGCTGAGGTTATCGAAGCTAATCGCCCCTTTGAGCGCTCGCGACAGGGGAGATGCCTGTACGGTCAATCCGCTACCATTAAGCTGAACCTTTGCCCCGCCTTCGGCCCAGAATACGCTGTTGCTGGTCAGCAGGTTGCGATATTCCGGTTTGATATGCAGATCGATATCAAACGCATCGGCGCGTGGGCGAACGCTAATCACTTCACCGACCTCGAATTTGCGGTATAACACCACCGAACCGGCCTGCACATCAGGCAGCGTTTCGGCGCTCAGGCTGAGCGTGGTAGTTGGCAGATCGCTCAGGCTGTTTTCAATCGCTTTTTCCAGGTTGGCATACAACGGGTAGCTTTTTTTCATTTCACCCTTGGTACCGGGCAAAATACGAATGCCGCCGCTGAGCCATTCGCTGGCGCTGGCGCCAAGGAATTCCACGCCATCAAGCCCGACCTTGACGTCAACCCGGCTGTTGACCACAAACTTACTGTCACCTTGCACCAGGGCGCGATGCTGTGGTTCGATGGCAACGGTAAATGAAACACCTTTGCCAGAGAGCGTGCGATCAATCACCTGACCGACCTGTACGCCGTGAAGAATCAGTGGCTGACCGGCATCAATACCGTAACTCTCCGGCGCGGTCAGCGTAAGCGTCATGACGCCCGGATCGTGTAACAACGACTTCTCAGCAGGAATAACCGCAAACTGGTTACGCGGCTCGCCCTCGCCAGGTACCAGCTCGAAAGTTTTGCCCGTCAGTAACGAACTGATATTGGCATCGTTTAACGATAATTTAGGGCTGTGTAATTCAATCCGCGTATTGTCGCGCAGCAGCGTTACGACGCTGGGATCGACCGTCATTTCGCCGGTCACTTTACCGCCAGGATTTAAATCCAGTTTGGTCAGTTGCCCGACTTCTAATCCTTGATACATCAGCGACGTTGAGCCAGCCTTGAGTCCATCGCCGCTGGGTAAATCAAGCTTGACGATCACTCCCCGCTGGCTGTGCGCGAGATCCTGATACAAACCAAACGTGTCATCGGCCACCGCGGGTTTAGAGTCTTCGGGCGAATCAAAAGCAATGGCGCCATTGACCAGCGCCGCCAGACTCTCCAGCTTGATCTTCGCTCCGCTGAGGCTGACATCCGCATTCACACCGGACACGTTCCAGAAACGGCTGCCTTTTTTCACCAGGTTGGTAAAGCGACGTTCGATCAGCACGTCGATGGTTACGCCCTGATGATTTGGGTTGATGGTGTAGTCATACACCCGGCCCACCGGAATCTTGCGGAAATAAACCAGCGAACCGCTATTGAGCGACCCGAGGTCAGGGGCGCGCAGGTGCAGCATCAAATCGCCATTATCCAGACGATATTTGGGCTGCGTATCGAGGGCGACGAAATGATCTTCCGGCTCGCCGGTTCCGGGCATCATGCCGATATAGTTGCCGCCAACCAACGCATCCAGGCCAGAAACCCCCGCCAGCGACGCTTTCGGCGTGACCAACCAGAACTGGGTATCTTTGCGCAGAGCATCTTTCATGGTCGATTTGATGCTGACGCGTACTTCAATTTTGCGTAGATCTTCGCTGAGGTTGATATCCTGCACGGTGCCCACTTCAACGCCCTGATAGCGAACGGGAGTACGGCCCGGCACAATGCCGTCAGCAGACATAAAGTCAATGGTTACGGTATTGCCGCGATCTTCATAGCTTCCCCAGATAAGCCATCCTGCAATCATCAGCGCGATGAAAGGCAGCAGCCAGAACGGAGAGATACGGCGTTTAGTTTTAATCTGCGCTTCAGTCTGCGAAGCGGGCGTTTCCTGACTCATGTGCATCCCAAAGTAAGCGGCTGTCCAGCCATTCCACAGCAAGAATAGTCAATATTACCGCTGCGCCGAAATAAAACGCAGCTGGCCCCATAGTAAAAGCAAGTATCTGATCGCGATTAATCAGCGACATGGTTAAAGCGATAACAAAGAGATCCAGCATCGACCAGCGACCAATCCAGGTCACCATACGCAGCAGTTTGATGCGGGTACGCAATCCTTGCTCACATCTAAAATGGATGCTGATGAGCAACGTAAACATCACAATCACTTTGGTGAATGGCACCAGAATACTGGCGATAAAAACAATCGCCGCCACGCCGACGTTGCTGTTCGCCAGGGACATTATGCCAGACAGGATCGTGTCTTCCTGGCGGCCGCCATTGACATAAATTACCGAGATGGGCAGCAGATTAGCAGGCAAAAGCAGGACGATCGAGGCCAGCAGAGCAGCCCAACACTTTTGGATACTTTGATTCCTGCGCCAGCGTAACGGGATATGACAGCGAGGGCAGCGACCTCGGGCGTCCGGATAACCTGTAAAGTGGCAGCCGAGGCAGACGCGAAGTTTTTCATCGGGCCGACGGGCTGGTCTTTGCGGGTAGAAACGGTCCCAAAGCTGCTCAACGTTAAGGTGCGACAGCGTCAAAACACTGAGGATCACCAGCGCAATAAAAGCAAACAGACCTACACCGGGTTGCAAAAAAGCATAGTCCTGAACTTTGATTGATGCGACGCCAATGCCCACCAGATAGATATCAAGCATCACCCACTCTTTGAGCCTTTCCAGCATCAGCAGCACTGGGCGCAGGTTCATCCCAAGAATATTGCCAAACCACAGATAAGCGATTGAGGTCACGAGAATGATGGGCGCACCGGCAACGCAAAAGAGTACGAAGGATGCGGTGAGTGGGTCGCCTTGTCGGGTCATTTGCCAGATGCCTTGCAGCACATTGGCGTCAATGCGCACACCTAATAAATAGATGTGCAGAAGCGGTTCTCCCCAGGCAAAGGGCATCAGCAGCAGCATGGTGAAAGCCATAGCCGCCAGTCGTGTTAATGACCAGTCGCGTCCGTCACGAATTTTTGCCTGGCAGCGTGGGCAAAATGCACTTTGGTGCGAACGCATTTTAGGCAAGCTAAAGATCAGGTCACATTCAGGGCAACGATGGTAATGCGCACGAGGGAGTGCATCACCAATGGACCTGATGGCTATTTTTTTAGTCGGCGTGATGCGTGGTGTCGTTAAGGCCATGTATCGCGAATCAAATTGTTGAAGTAATGTTATCTTAACTCATGACGGGAATGATCTTGAGCATTAACGCATTTAATGTTTATTTTAGTAGGCTGCAGCTTTAAGTAAGACAACTAAGTGATTACATAATGAACAAAACAGAGCTATACACGGATCTGAACCGTGACTTTCAGGCATTAATGGCAGGTGAAACCAGTTTTCTGGCAACGCTGGCAAATACCAGCGCGTTGTTGTTCGAACGTCTTGCAGAAGTGAACTGGGCCGGTTTTTATCTGCTCGAAAACGATATGCTGGTGCTGGGACCTTTCCAGGGAAAAATCGCCTGCGTGCGGATCCCGGTAGGACGCGGGGTGTGTGGGACCGCAGTAGCGCAGAACCAGGTTCAGCGCATTGAGGACGTTCATGCTTTTGACGGACACATCGCATGTGATGCCGCCAGCAACGCTGAAATCGTCCTGCCAATCACCGTCGAAAATCAGATAATCGGCGTGCTGGATATCGATAGCACGGCGTTTGGCCGCTTTACTGACGAGGATGAACAGGGGCTGCGAACGCTGGTGGCACAGCTTGAAACCGTGCTTGCAACGACGGATTACAAAAAATTCTTTGCGCGCGTCGCAGGATAATCAACGGATAACGTAGCAATTACTGATGACGTCATTATAATGTCGCCTGTTCATGCCTGCGCTTGTTGGCTACGTCCGTTGTAATCAGGAAATTTCATGGAAAATCAACCTAAGTTGAATAGCAGTAAAGAAGTCATCGCGTTTCTGGCCGAACGCTTCCCGCAGTGTTTTAGTGCGGAAGGCGAAGCACGCCCACTGAAAATTGGCATTTTTCAGGATCTGGTAGAGCGTGTTGAGGGCGAAATGAACCTCAGCAAGACGCAGCTCCGCTCTGCCTTACGTCTCTATACTTCAAGCTGGCGCTATCTGTATGGCGTTAAATTGGGCGCAACGCGTGTTGATCTCGACGGCAACCCTTGTGGTGAGCTGGATGAGCAGCACGTTGAACATGCTCGCAAACAGCTGGAAGAAGCTAAAGCCCGCGTTCAGGCGCAACGTGCAGAGCAACAGGCGAAAAAACGCGAAGCAGCCGCTGCTGCTGGTGAAAAAGAAGACGCACCGCGTCGCGAGCGTAAGCCGCGTCCTGCACCGCGTCGTAAAGAAGGCGCTGAGCGTAAACCTCGCGCTGAGAAACCAGCAGCAAAAGCACCGCGTGCTCCTCGTGAAGAACAGCATACCCCGGTATCTGATATTTCAGTACTGACGGTAGGGCAGTCTCTGAAGGTGAAAGCAGGTAATAATGCGATGGATGCCACCGTATTAGAAATCACCAAAGATGGCGTCCGTGTACAGCTGAATTCGGGTATGTCTTTGATTGTACGCGCAGAACACCTGGTGTTCTGAAACGGAGGCCAGGCTTGGCATGAACACTTTTTTTAGGCTTACTGCGTTAGCTGGTCTGCTTGCATTAGCAGGCCAGGCACTTGCTGTGGAAGATATCACGCGTGCCGATCAAATCCCCGTTTTAAAGGAAGAAACCCAGCATGCGACGGTAAGTGAACGTGTGACATCGCGTTTTACGCGTTCGCACTATCGCCAGTTCGATCTTGATCAGGCGTTTTCGGCAAAAATTTTTGACCGCTATTTGAATCTGCTCGACTACAGCCACAACGTGCTGTTGGCGAGCGATATTGAACAGTATGCAAAAAAGAAAACGGTCCTTGGCGATGAACTGCGTACCGGCAAGCTGGATGTCTTTTACGATCTCTATAATCTGGCGCAAAAACGCCGATTTGAACGTTATCAGTACGCTTTAAGCGTACTGGCACGTCCAATGGATTTCACCGGTACCGACACCTTTAACCTCGACCGGAGCAAAGCGCCATGGCCGAAGAGCGAAGCAGAGCTTAACGCGCTGTGGGACGGCAAGGTTAAATTTGACGAACTCAGCCTGAAGCTGACCGGCAAAACCGATGCGGAAATTCGTGAAACGCTGACGCGTCGCTACAAGTTTGCGATTCGCCGTCTGGCGCAGACCAACAGCGAAGATGTGTTCTCTCTGGCGATGACGGCTTTCGCCCGTGAGATCGACCCGCATACTAACTATCTCTCTCCACGCAATACCGAACAGTTCAATACTGAAATGAGCCTGTCTCTGGAAGGTATTGGCGCGGTTTTGCAAATGGATGATGACTACACCGTCATTAACTCCATGGTGGCGGGCGGCCCGGCAGCCAAGAGCAAAGCAATAAGCGTTGGCGACCGTATTGTCGGCGTGGGTCAGACCGGTAAGGGAATGGTCGACGTGATTGGCTGGCGTCTGGATGACGTTGTTGCGCTGATCAAAGGACCCAAAGGCAGCAAAGTTCGCCTTGAAATCCTGCCTGCCGGTAAAGGAACCAAGACGCGTACCGTCACGTTAACGCGTGAACGTATTCGTCTCGAAGACCGCGCCGTGAAAATGTCCGTGAAAACCGTTGGCAAAGAAAAAGTCGGCGTACTGGATATCCCTGGCTTCTATGTTGGCCTGACGGATGATGTCAAAGTTCAGTTGCAGAAGCTGGAAAAACAGAACATCAGCAGCATCATTATCGATCTGCGTACTAACGGTGGCGGCGCGCTGACCGAAGCCGTTTCGCTCTCCGGTCTGTTCATTCCTTCCGGCCCGGTGGTTCAGGTTCGTGACAATAACGGTAAAGTGCGTGAAGACAGCGATACCGACGGCGTTGTGTACTACAAAGGCCCGCTGGTAGTGTTAGTCGATCGCTTCAGTGCTTCGGCATCAGAGATTTTTGCTGCGGCAATGCAGGATTATGGTCGTGCGCTGATCGTTGGTGAACCGACTTTCGGGAAAGGCACTGTACAGCAGTATCGCTCTCTGAACCGTATTTATGATCAGATGCTGCGTCCGGAATGGCCGGCGCTGGGTTCTGTTCAGTATACGATCCAGAAATTCTACCGTGTAAACGGTGGCAGTACACAGCGTAAGGGCGTTACGCCGGACATCATCATGCCGACAGGTAATGAAGAAACGGAAACCGGTGAGAAGTTTGAAGATAACGCGCTGCCGTGGGATAGCATTGATGCTGCGACCTACACCAAATCAGAGAATCTGACGCCGTTCGGACCTGAATTGTTAAAAGAGCACAATGCACGTATTGCCAACGATCCTGAGTTCCAGTACATCATGAAGGATATTGCGCGTTTCAATGCGATGAAGGATAAACGCAACATCGCTTCTCTCAATTATGCTCAGCGTGAGAAAGAGAATAACGAAGATGACGCAATGCGTCTGGCGCGTATCAACGATCGGTTTAAGCGAGAAGGTAAGCCGCCGCTGAAAAAACTGGACGATTTACCGAAGGATTACCAGGAACCAGATCCCTACCTGGATGAAACGGTAAAAATTGCGCTTGACCTGGCGCATCTTGAAAAAGAAAAGCCAGCGGAACAGCCCGCAACCAGTAAATAACCTCCAACAGGCACAAGAAATTGTGCCTGTTTTTTTAACAAACGCATGAAGACGTCAGTGTGATACGATAAAATGTAAAGTTGTGTCTTTCTGGTGACTTAGCACCTATGGATGCTTGAAAATAGCCATAAGACCCATACGATATGGGTAATCGCATAGTGCGTTTTGTTAAATTGAGGTTAAAAGAAAATTATGATGCGAATCGCGCTCTTCCTGCTGACGAACCTGGCTGTGATGGTCGTTTTCGGGCTGGTATTGAGCCTGACAGGGATTCAGTCAAGCAGCGTTCAAGGCTTGTTGATCATGGCACTGCTGTTTGGTTTTGGTGGTTCCTTCATTTCGCTGCTGATGTCCAAATGGATGGCGTTAAAATCCGTTGGTGGGGAAGTGATCGAACAGCCTCGCAATGAAAGAGAACGCTGGCTGATGAATACGGTAGCGAATCAGGCTCGCCAGGCTGGGATCGCTATGCCGCAGGTTGCAATCTACCATGCGCCAGATATTAACGCGTTTGCCACCGGTGCGCGCCGGGATGCTTCGCTGGTGGCTGTGAGTACAGGCCTGTTGCAAAACATGAGCCCGGACGAAGCTGAAGCCGTTATCGCGCATGAAATCAGCCACATTGCTAATGGCGATATGGTTACCATGACGCTCATTCAGGGTGTGGTGAACACCTTCGTTATCTTTATCTCACGTATTCTGGCGCAAATTGCCGCTGGCTTTATGGGCGGAAACCGCGATGAGGGTGAGGGCAGTAACGGCAACCCATTGATCTACTTCGCAGTGGCGACGGTGCTGGAACTGGTGTTTGGTATTCTGGCGAGCATTATTACCATGTGGTTCTCACGTCATCGTGAATTCCATGCGGATGCCGGTTCAGCAAAACTGGTGGGGCGTGAGAAAATGATCGCCGCGCTGCAGCGTCTGAAAACCAGCTATGAGCCGCAGGAAGCGACCAGCATGATGGCGTTCTGCATCAACGGTAAATCCAAGTCGTTGAGTGAGCTGTTTATGACTCACCCGCCGTTGGATAAACGTATTGAAGCGCTGCGCAGCGGAGAGTATTTGAAGTAAGTTAATGGCTGTCACGGGGCACCCGTTGCTCCGTGACTCATAAAACATAATGGCTATTTAAAGCTATCGATTAAAGCCTCGCCCAGACTATTCTGTCCCAGTTCTGCTTTACCTCTCATTCCGCCATTTTTTCTCTGCCGGAGACGAAAATATTCCTTGTCGCTTTATCTCTGGTAAAAACATTAGAGCCCCGCTGGCTGGCAAAAAGAACAGTGCCGGGCATTTGGTGAAACCCAGTGGTCGACGGGCTATCATTGACAGCCCGTCTGGTAGGAAAAAACTAAATCAGAACTGGTAGTTTAACGATACCCAATAGTTACGGCCCGGGTTTACATATCCCGTAGTGGATTGTGCAGTCTGATAGTAATCTCCTGCGTAGGTGCTATTACGGCCCACTTGGTAAAGTTTAACCTCGCTAAAGTCTTTATCCAGCACGTTATTGACCGCCGTATTCAGCGTCAGATCTTTGGTCAGCTTATAAGACATCCCCATGTCGAGAACGGTCCAGGCTTTTAAATCAGCGCCTTTATCGTCATAGACGGCCTTTTGTACTGCGCTGAGGTTGTTGTAATTTTCGGTAAAGCGTGGGGCTTTACCGCGATAACGTGCGCTCAGCCAGGCATTCATATCTTCCGTTGCCTGCCAGTTCAGGCGAGCGTTAGCCATATGTTTTGGCGTGTAGCTTAACGGCGCGCCTTTATTGTCACCATCTTTTTGCTTGCTCTGGGTGTAGGTGTAGTTGAGGGATAAAGTCAGCACATCCGACCACAGAGGGAAGGTGCTGGCAAATTCAACGCCATCGGTCCTTGCCTTGCCGCTGTTGGTATAGCTGTTGGTATTATCATCGATAGAATACGAGACAATTTTATTTTTGTATTCGGTATAGAAGCCGGTAATGTTGGCGTTCAGCCCGGTGTCGTTCTCGTAATACAGCCCGGTTTCGTAGCTGATACTTTCCTCAGGTTTTAGGTCCGGATTACCGACCGTATTCACGGTTCCTTGCGCGGTTACGCCGCTGATCCCGTTATGTAACTGGCTCAGTGATGGTGCTTTATAACCTGTCGTCACGCCGCCTTTGAGCGTCCATTCGTCGGATACGTCCCAAACCATATACGCTCGTGGGCTGAAATGACCGCCAAAGACATCGTTATGCTCGTAGCGTGTCCCTGCGGTTAAGGCCAACGAGTCGAGAATATGCCATTCATCTTCTACATAGGCTGCCCACGTTTTTTGATGGAACGTCTCGCCGGTATTGGCCAGCACCACACCGTCTTTCATCCGCGCATCCCAATATTCCCCGCCGAGGGTTAAGAGGTGCGAATCACCTAATGGCGTCAGCAGTACTGAGTCCAGAATGACGTTGGTGTTCTTCAGTTCACGTGCGTCACCAGCCCGGCCTGCGTTCTCTGGCGTGAGTGCGGAGGAGACCAATTGTCGTCCTTTGTTCTCAGTTTCATTCCAGCCGAGGGAGGATTTCCATGTGCCGAACGTTAAGGCGGTATCGTGGCCGAGGGTGACTTTGTTACGCTCATAGCGCAGCGTTTTATCGTAACCCCCCGTCAGGTTACCCAACTGACCGTCATCGTTGTCATAGCGCTGTCTGGCGGAGTCGAGATCTAACCATAGCGTATTGCTTTCATTCGTTTTCCAGTCGAGTCGCGTGCCGATGTTATAGTTTTCTGACTCGGTAGGATAAGGTACGCGGGTGGAGGAGGTATCGCTCAGGGAGGTAACGCTGGAACCCTGACGTTGGGTGGTGCTACCCCGAACCTGCATATCCAGTACGCCAGCGATTAACGGGCCGCTTGACCAGAAGTTGGCGACCGTGCTGTTACCCCATTTATTACTCTCTTGCAGGTTAACGCCGGTATTGATGGAGGTGCTCCATTTATCGGTGCTTTTTTTGGTGATGATATTCACCACGCCACCGATTGCGTCGGAGCCATAAAGCGTCGACATTGGGCCGCGGATCACCTCAATATGATCGATTGCCGCCAGTGGAGGCATAAAGCTGGTATTCATAGCTGAGAAGCCGTTTGGCGTCACATCGCTGCTGCCGTTTTGACGAATACCATCAATCAGGATCAGAGTATAACTGGCGGGCATGCCACGGATGCTGATCTCCAGGCCACCGGTTTTACCGGTGCTGCTTTCGACATCCACCCCTTCAACAGAACGCAAGGCTTCGCCTAAATCATTATATTTATTGGTTTGTAACTCTTGCTGTGAAATAACGGAGACGCTGGCGGCAGCGTTGGTGATTTTCTTTTCGTAACCGGAAGCGGTTACCACCATAACATCTTCAGCGAAGGTCAGGGGACTGGAAAATCCTAGACAGGACAGAACAACAGAAGCAATAGGTTTTAAGCGCATAGTCAAACTTCCTTTGTTAAAAATTCAAAGGAAGTAAGATAATTGATGGGAATGATAATAAAAATAATTATCATTATATGTTTACATAACTTATCACTTCTGGTGTTTTTCTTGAATAAATATACATAAATTGTCATTAGTTTTAGCTAAGTAAATAGCGGAAATGACCAATAATTAGTATTTGTAATCATTAGGTTGTAATTAATTTGCCATTAATTGACTGGCTAACATTTAATCTATTTTCTGTGATTCAGAGGGTACTCAATTAGGAGTATCAGAAAAAAGTATGATAATTTTATAGAATCGTCATACTTTTCTGCGCCGCATCATTTTTTTCGTCATTTCAGTCCGCCATAATCCCTTCCCCAGGAGACCGTTTAACGGCAATGAATCGTTGAGCGGCATAAAAATAACGCAAATCTGGATAACATAATGATTAAAGGCAAGCTGGCACTGCTTACGTGCGCATTGACTCTCGCATTAACCTCACCACTTCTCGCCGCGCAAAATGTGAGCGAGGGGCAGACGTTGAAGCTGGCAATTGGACCTGAGCCAACGGAAGGGTTTGACCCGATGCTGGGCTGGAGTCATGGCAGCTATTTGCTTTTGCATGCACCATTATTAAAACAAAACGCAGATATGAGCTGGGGTAACCTGCTGACGGAAAAAGTTGAAACCAGTGCTGACGGCAAAACCTGGACGTTGACGTTAAAACCCGACCTTAAATTCTCCGATGGTTCCCCGCTAACCGCTGAAGATGTGGTGTTCACCTATAATAAAGCCGCAAAGAGCGGCGGCAAAATCGACATGGGAAACTTTACTCATGCCAGCCTGAAAGATAACCGCACGGTAGAAATCACGCTGCGCAGCCCGCAGAGCACCTTTGTGAACGTGCTGGGCTCTTTGGGTATTGTTCCCGAAAAACGGTATGACGAAAAAACATTCGCCAAAAATCCGATTGGCGCGGGCCCTTATCGGTTGGTGAGTTTTCAGCCGGGGCAGCAGTTGATCGTGGAGGCGAACCCCTGGTATGCCGGTAAGAAAAATGATTTCAGTAAGCTGGTGTTTGTCTTCCTTGATGAAGATAACGCTTATGCCGCAACGCGCAGTGGCCAACTGGGACTTGTGCGTATTGCGCCTTCGATGGCGGTCGCCCCTCAACAGCAGAATTTGAAGCTTTGGGTACGCGACAGCGTGGAAAACCGTGGCATTGTGTTCCCGATGGTCCCTGCGGGTAAAAAAGACGCCAATGGTTATCCGGTCGGCAACGATATCACGGCTGATATCGCCATCAGACGCGCCATCAACTACGCCATCGATCGTAAACAACTTGCCGATCAGGTCATGGAAGGTCATGCGATTCCGGCGTATAGCGCGGTTCAGGGCCTGCCATGGCAGGGACAGTCAGTTGCGTTCAAAGATGGCGACAGCGAAAAAGCACGGATGATTCTGGAAGAAGCCGGCTGGAAGGTGGGGAAAGACGGCGTACGCGTGAAAGACGGTAAAGAGGCTCGCCTGACTCTATGGTACGCCAGCGGTGACAGTACGCGCCGGGATTTAGCCGAGGCCGTACGTGCGATGCTGGAGCCCGTGGGTATTCAGGTCTCGCTGCAATCCGGAAGCTGGGAAACCGTTGAGCGGCATATGCATGCGAATCCGACGCTGTTTGGCTGGGGAAGCCTGGATCCGATGGAGCTTTTCCATCACTACAGCAATCAGGCCGCGGGCGTGGAATACTACAATCCAGGCTATTACAGCAATCCCGTCGTTGAACAACATCTTAAACAGGCCATTGATGCTCCGGACTGGCAAAAAGCGTTGCCTTTCTGGCAACAGGTGGAGTGGGATGGCAAGCAAGGGGCTGGGGTGCAGGGCGATGCCGCCTGGGCATGGCTGCTGAACATTCAGCACACTTATCTGGCAAATCCGTGTATTGACCTGGGCAAAGGCGCGCCGGAGATCCACGGTAGCTGGTCCCTGCTCAATAATCTGGATGAATGGACCTGGACCTGCCGTTGATGAAGTCTGTTGTAGGCCATTTTCTACGGCTGATAGTGTTATTAGTGCTGGTTGCGGCTGGCACTTTTATGCTGCTCAGCTTTTCTCCTGTCGATCCGATTCGCGCCTATATCGGCAACGATCTCCTGCACGTGCCACCGGAACAATATGCGCGTATCGCTGCCCGCTGGGGATTAGACCAGCCGTTATGGGAGCGTTTTGGTCACTGGTTTATACGTGTATTGCAGGGCGATCTCGGCTACTCAATGTTGTTTAATGCACCGGTTGCCAGCGTAATCAAGGAGCGCTTTGCGACTTCGTTTGCCTTGCTTGGCGGCGCGTGGCTGCTCTCCGGCATACTGGGAACGGCAATGGGATTTGTCGCGGGTCGTTATCTGAATCGCTGGCCGGATAAAGCAATCTGTCGACTCAGCTATCTGCTTTCGTCGTTGCCGACCTTCTGGATTGGCATGCTGCTGCTGGCGTTATTTGCCGTGCGCTGGCCGGTATTTCCGGTCTGCTGCGCGTGGGAGCCGGGCAACAGTGGTGATATGGCCACGCTGGCTGAGCGTCTGCGCCATTTAGTGCTGCCCGTTTGCGCGCTAAGTTTATTGGGACTTGGCCAAATTACACTTCATACGCGGGAAAGTATCGCCAGCGTGATGAAAAGCGATTTTGTCCGTTTTGCGCGTTCTCAGGGTGATAAAGGCTGGTCGCTGCTGCGTCATCAGGTTCTGCGCCATGCTATCACGCCCGCGCTGTGCCTGCAGTTTGCCTCGCTGGGAGAATTGCTGGGCGGCGCACTGCTGGCGGAAAAAGTTTTTGCTTATCCGGGACTGGGACAGGCCACTATTGATGCCGGATTACGCGGCGATCTGCCGTTACTGATGGGAATTGTGTTGTTCAGTACCGTGTTAGTGTTCATTGGTAACTCGCTGTCTACCTGGCTTGTCCATGTGTTGAACCGTGCTCTGGAGCGACCTGATGCTCTATAATCCGACGCCGACGCTGATTCGTCTTCTGCTCTCTTTTAGCTGCCTGCTAGGCATTGCGGTGTATGGCGCAGCGACGCTGGATAACCCATTGAGCGTTAATCTGCTTGCCCGTCATTTACCGCCTGATGCGCTGTATTGGTTTGGCACCGATAACCTCGGTCGCGATCTGTGGATTCGTTGCTTTCAGGGCGCGTTAACCAGTCTGCAAATTGGTATTGGCGCGGCATTGTGCAGCGGCTTCATCGCATTACTGATGGCGGCGGTTTCACGTATACATCCGCGTATGGATGTACTAATGCGTCTGATTACCGATGCCATACTGTCAATGCCGCATCTGCTGTTGCTCATATTGATCTGTTTCACTCTGGGTGGTGGAAAGAATGGGGTGATTATGGCGGTTGCGTTGACCCACTGGCCGCGTCTGGCGCTAATCCTGCGTGCCGAAGCGCAGCGCGTGGCCCACAGTGACTATCTGACGTTAACCTGGCGTCTGGGACACGGACATTTTTACTGCTGGCGGCATCACTATCTCCCGGCATTGTTACCCCAGTGGTTAACGGGAACCTTGCTGATGTTTCCCCACGCGGTGTTGCACAGCGCGGCGTTGAGCTTCCTCGGTTTTGGGCTGGCGCCGCATGAACCATCGCTGGGCCTGTTGCTGGCTGATGCGCTGAGGTTTATCAGTCATGGCGACTGGTGGTTAGTGCTGTTTCCCGGGCTGATGCTATTCAGTCTGGTTATGTTATTCGATCAGCTCGCAAGGGCAGTGCATCGTTTATGGTTACGAGGTGACGCATGTTGAGTTTAAGACAGGTCTCGCTGGACGTGGCGCGTTATCGCTGGTACGGCGCGAGAAACTGGTCTTCGCTGTTGCAGGATATCTCTTTCGACGTAGCGCCTGGTCAGATGGTGGCGTTAGTCGGGGGAAGTGGGGAAGGTAAAAGCCTGTTGCTGCAATGTCTGCTTGATCTCTTACCGGACAATTTGCGCTTCAACGGCTCCATCACCCTGGAGGGGAAAACGCTGGACAGTGATGATATTCGCAAATGTCGTGGCAATACTTTCAGCTATGTCCCGCAAGGTGTTCAGGCACTTAACCCGCTGCTCTCGATTGAAAAGCATCTGCGCAGGGCAAGTCAGCTCTCTGGCCAGGCCTGGAATGCCGGAAAAATTGAACGATTGCTCCAGCGTAGCCAACTAGAAAGTCGCGTATTAGATGCCTTCCCACGCCAGCTTTCGGGGGGGATGGCGAAACGTGTTCTGGCCTGTCACGCGTCGCTGAGCCAGGCTCGCTATATTCTGGCTGATGAAATTACCGCCTGGCTTGATGCACCGCTGGCTAATCAACTGCTTGAACAGCTACGTGAGCAATGTGAGCAAGGGGCTGGCGTTTTATGGGTAACGCACGACCTTACGCTGGCCGCTCGCCACGCGGACCGCATTGTCGCGCTGCATCAGGGAAGGGTGTCGGATAACGTCAGCCGGGAACAGCTGTTACGCGGAGAGATCAGCGAGCATCTGCAACGCCAATGGCGGGCCCTGCCTGAAAGAAATCAACTTTTTGGAGAGCGCGATGCTGTGCTGTCGTGAGGTGACGATTTGTCAGGGAGGAAAGGTGCTATGGCAAAATCTGACCTTCTCTCTGCGCCCCGGAGAACGCATTGGGGTTTGCGCACCCAGCGGAACCGGCAAAACAACGTTGGGGCGCGTACTGGCGGGCTGGCAAAAACCGACCTCGGGTGACATTCTGGTTGATGACCAACCGCTGCCAATGCACCAGTATTGCCCGGTGCAACTGGTGCCACAGCATCCGGAATTAACCTTTAACCCGCGGCGTAGCACCGGCGATGCGGTTCATGATGCCTGGCGACCTGATGCTGAACTGCTTACCCGTCTTCACATCAACCCTGAGTGGTTAACCCGCCGTCCCGGACAGCTTTCTGGCGGTGAACTGGCGCGAATTACTTTACTTCGCGCGCTGGATCCGCGGACACGTTTTCTTATTGCCGATGAAATTACCGCCCAGCTCGATCCTTCCATTCAAAAAGATATCTGGGTATTGCTGCTTGAAGAGTGCCAGCGTCGGCCATTAGGTATGCTCATTATCAGCCATCAGCAGGCTCTGCTTGATCAGATCTGCTCCAGAAAACTCATTGAAGCGTGAGGCAATAACGTGCAGTAATGTCTATTGATTAAATTGTTACGTTATATTATAACAATTCACTCACAAACGATTTGAGGGTGAAATTTTGGCTATTCGTTTTAACAAACTGACAATCGCTCTGGGGATGCTTTTAGTCAGTGGGCAGGTTTTGGCGCATGGTCATCATTCCCATGGTGCGCCGATGAGTGAAGCAGAACAAAAGGCGTCGGAAGGGGTATTTGATGATAACCAGGTGCAGAACCGGGCGCTGTCCGACTGGGATGGCATGTGGCAATCTGTCTATCCGTATCTGGTCAGCGGCGAACTTGATCCGGTTTTCAAAAAGAAAGCGGAGAAAGATAAAAGCAAAACGGCAGAACAAATTAAAGCTTATTACCGTACAGGCTATGCAACCAATGTAGACACCATCGGCATCGAAGATGGCGTGATGGAATTTCACACCGGTAATCAGGTCGCATCGTGCAAATACGATTATGCCGGGTATAAAATCTTGCACTATAAATCAGGCAAGAAAGGTGTACGGTATCTGTTTGAGTGTAAAGCCGCTGACAGCAAAGCGCCTAAATACGTGCAATTCAGCGATCATATTATCGCGCCGCGTAAATCGAGCCACTTCCATATCTTTATGGGAAATACCTCGCAGGCTGCCTTGCTTGAGGAGATGGAAAACTGGCCTACCTACTACCCTTATCAGCTGAAGGGCGAAGAAGTAGTGGATGAGATGCTGCACCATTAATCTGGGCTAACCTTATCTGTACACACCCGCCACCAGTGGCGGGTTTTTTTAATTAATAACCTGCTCTTTCCATCACCTGTCGCATTCGTTAGCATATTGTATCGCAGCAAGTGCATGTGTTTTTTCAGGAAGAGGTTAACGTGTTCGCAGAGTATGGAGTTCTGAATTACTGGACGTATCTGGTGGGGGCTATTTTTATCGTGCTGGTACCGGGGCCAAATACGATATTTGTGCTGAAGAACAGCGTCGGTAGGGGAGTAAAGGGGGGGTATCTCGCCGCCAGCGGTGTGTTTATTGGTGATGCCGTGTTGATGTTTTTGGCCTATGCCGGTGTTGCTGCATTGATTAAAACAACGCCTGTTTTGTTCAATATCGTTCGTTATCTTGGCGCTTTCTATTTACTGTATCTTGGCGCGAAGATCCTGTATGCAACACTGAAATCGAAAGCAAGCGACGCCGCGCCCGAGGAAGTCCCGTTTGGCGCTATTTTTAAGCGCGCATTAATCCTGAGCCTGACCAACCCCAAAGCTATTCTGTTTTATGTGTCGTTCTTCGTGCAGTTTATTGATGTCAATGCGCCGCATTCAGGGCTGTCATTCTTTATTCTGGCTATTACGCTTGAGATAGTGAGCTTTTTCTATTTGAGCTTCCTTATTTTCTCCGGCGCGTTTGTGACGCAATATATCCGTACGAAGAAGAAACTGGCGAAAGTGGGGAATTCCCTTATCGGCCTGATTTTCGTTGGTTTTGCCGCCCGTCTGGCCACGCTTCAATCGTGATGCCATCGGCCCGCTGATTGCGGCGGGCCTTTAATATTGCGCTCTGCTTTTCATTTATAATCGTAGGGTTGTAACCAATAAATGGTATTTTAAATGTATATTTTGAGGCGTACCCTGTGTACAGCAGCGGTTCAATATGACTCGCTGGTTGTCGACTGGAAAAGGGAAGAAAAATGCTTCAAATTCCACAGAATCATATCCATACACGCTCTACGCCATTCTGGAACAAAGAAACGGCGCCTGCCGGAATTTTCGAACGCCACCTTGATAAAGGGACCCGTGCCGGGGTTTATCCTCGACTTTCGGTTATGCAGGGGGCGGTCAAATATCTCGGATACGCAGACGAACACAGTCCGGAGCCAGTAGAGGTGATGATTATTGAAGCCGGTCAGTTTGGCGTTTTTCCACCGGAAAAATGGCATAACATCGAAGTGATGACCGACGACACTTACTTTAATATCGATTTTTTCGTCGCCCCGGAAGTTCTGATGGAGAGTGCAAATCAACGAAAAGTCGTGCGCACCGGCAAGGAGTAAATCATGGGTAAAGCAACCTATACCGTAACCGTGACCAATAACAGCAACGGTGTTTCTGTTGATTATGAAACAGAGGCGCCAATGACATTACTGGTGCCGGATGTGGCAGCTGAAGTGGTCAAAGATCTGGTCAATACCGTGCGTTCGTACGATACCGAAAATGAGCACGAAGTCTGCGGGTGGTAGGCATTAGTCACTGCTACTGATTGAGTATATTAGTTTTTAATCTAAAAACTGCACTGCGCTTTGACGGCGCAGTGCGTTTTTTTTCTGGGCGAAACAGGGAAATATCCAGAAAGGATTCCTTAAGAATACCTTAAGAGATTCGCATTGATTGCTAATAGTTGATCATTCACAGGGGTTATGATCGCGAACCAGATATAAAACAGAACATCGCGCTTATGAAACTCAATACCCGACTTACATTACCCACAATCATTCTCGGATTAGCCATCGTGGCGATCCCGTTCGCCGCGAACTGGCATCTCCCGCTACTCAACGGTACTGTCGTCAGCTGGATTGAAAATGGCCAGGCGCTATGGCTGCTGTTTGGTGCCATATTTACACTCAGCTACATCAGGCCCTTATCACGTCCCGAAGGCGAGAAGCAATTTTGGCTTTGGGCGGCAGCGTGGTGGCTGGTATTACTGGGTCGAAGCACAAGTTGGGGCCGCGATTATTTTCCTGAGCATCCCAAACTCCTGTTCCGGGCTATCTCAGTGGTATTGATTGCCATGATTATTCTGCCAGTGCTGATTTCGAAGCGCTTACGCCAGGATATTGCCCGTCGCTTTCGCAATGAACCGCTACCTCTGTGGCTGTTAGCGATCACCACCTGTGCATTTTTGATCTCCGATACGGTAGAGCATCATCGTCTGCTGGCTCCCATCTTTCTGCACAATGCTCAGTATGGCGATCTGATTGAAGAACTGTACGAACTACCGTTTATGGCGGGATTGTTTCTGATGAACCTCGGCTTTATGCGGCGGGATAAGCAGGAGGAAGCTGCATCCATCCGCTTCAGTGAACCACAGCTGGCGAAGTCATGAGATAAGGCCTGAGTCTGGAAAGCCAGACTCAGGCGATGATGGCGGTGATTTACGCAATAGCCTCACATAGACGTGACTTCATATCGCTATACGTTTGTGCGGCATATTTTTCTGCCCACCCCTGATCGGTAATGTGCTCAATATTTACGGCGCAATATTTGGTTTCCGGCGTTTTCGAAATAGGATCGAGATTGTCCTGGGTTAACTCGTTACACGCGCCAATCCACCATTGATAGGTCATATAGACCGTTCCGGCATTGATGCGCTCGGAGACATCCGCGCGGCTGATAACCTTACCGCGGCGCGAGCTGACCCATACCAGATCGCGATGACGAATACCCAATTTTTCAGCATCATGGGTATTGATTTGCACATACCCAGGCTCGTCTGCCAGTGCTTGCAACGCTGCGCAGTTGCCGGTCATCGAACGGCAGGAGTAGTGCCCAACCTCACGCACGGTACACAGCACCAGCGGATATTGTTCATCAGGAACTTCTGCAGGCGCTCGCCACGGTGCGGCAAACAGTTTGCCTTTGCCATTGGCGGTATCAAACTGGCTGTGCGCGTAAAGGTAGGGCGTACCAGGACTATCGAGATCGGGACATGGCCACTGAACATGACCCATCTCACCCATTTTCTCATAGGTCACGCCGTAGAACAGTGGACACAGCTCGCGCATCTCATCCCAGATTTGCTGGTTATTTTGATACTGCATTGGATAACCCATTTCGCTGGCCAGCAGGCTGATAATCTCCCAGTCACGCTTTACATCACCGGTGGGTTCAATCGCTTTCTCAAAACGCTGGAAACCGCGATCGGCGCAGGTAAAGACGCCACCGTGTTCACCCCATGAGGTGGCAGGCAGGAGGACATCGGCCATTTCCGCCGTCTTGGTCATGAAGATATCCTGCACGACGATAAAATCGAGCGCGTTAAATCCTTCGCGGACCAGACCCAAATCGGCCTCGGTTTGCAGTGGGTCTTCTCCCATGATGTAGTAGGCTTTGATTTTGCCTTCGATAGCCAGATGCGGAACTTCGGTGATGCGGGTCCCAACCTTGTCATCCATCTGATTAACGTCAATGCCCCATGCGGTGGCAAATTTCTCCCTGACGGCGAAATCGGTTACGTCCTGATACCCTGGAAACTGGTTAGGTAGCACCCCCATATCGCACGCGCCCTGCACGTTATTTTGCCCGCGCACCGGGCCAACACCGACGTTAGGGCGTCCCAGATTTCCGGTCAGCAAGGCCAGGCTCGACAAACCACGAACCACGTCAACGGCCTGACCAAACTGGGTGACGCCCATCCCCCACATCACGGTGGCCGATGGCGCCGCAGCAAATGTACGCATCGCCTGACGAATCTGCTGTGCGGGAACACCGGTTAAATGTTCAACGTCTTCAGGCGCATACTCCTTAACGGTTTCCCAGTATGTTTCCAGTCCTTCCGCATGCTTTTGTACATACTCGCGATCGTAGAGTTGCTCCTCGATGAGAACATGGCCAAAGGCGTTGACCAGCGCCATATTGCAACCGTTTTTCAACTGCAAATGTTGGTCAGCGATACGGGCAGTTTCAATCCGGCGTGGGTCGCAGACAATGATTTTTGCACCGTTCTGGCGAGCTTTAATTACCCGGCGGGCCACAATTGGGTGTGAATCGGCACAGTTATAACCAAAGATCAGCAGGCATTTTGAGTTTTCAATGTCGCTGATGGAATTGCTCATGGCGCCATTGCCTAACGTTTCCTGTAACCCGGCCACGGAAGGGCCGTGACAGACGCGGGCACAGCAATCGACATTGTTGGTATGGAGCACGCCACGTGCGAATTTTTGCATCACGTAGTTGGTCTCATTCCCTGTTCCACGGGAAGATCCGGTGGTCATGATGGCACGAGGGCCATAGGTATTTTTGATTTCAGTTAAGCGTTTTGCGGTGTAACGAATGGCTTCATCCCAGCTAACGGGAGTGAATTTTCCACCTTTTTCATAACGGATCATCGGGCGGGTCAGACGGGGAGTCAGAAGGCGAGTGTCGTTAAGAAAGTCCCAACCATAATAGCCTTTCAGGCATAACTGATTTTGGTTCGTTACACCCTCTGCGGCCTCAGCGCGGATGATTTTGTTATTCTCAACAACAAGCTTGAGCTTGCACCCGGCCCCACAGTATGGGCATACACTGGTGATTTTTTTCATCAATAACAGACCTGTTAAATGCTGAAATAGCGCGAATTGTAGACGCAGTCACGCGATATGCATCGCGGACTACGATGTGTCGTAGTGACGGGCTGTTTAAGCATAAAGTGTGCCAGAAGTGAAAACCCAGCAATAGCAGGGGCTGACAGCCAAAGCGTTAAGCAGAATGACTGACGATTCGACATTAATGACGAGGCGCGACAAAATTAGTCTGCCAGTCAGCGATGTAACCTTATGAAACATCGGAAAAAGATGAAAAACAGAAGTGATAGCGATCACAAATTTTAATTTTTCAGCGCTATGCTATGCTTTTATACGACGAGTGAATCGTTAATTTAAAAACATAAGTGAGGGAAATTATGGGCATTATTTCATGGGTGGTTTTCGGTCTTATTGCTGGGATTTTGGCAAAATGGATTATGCCGGGTAAAGATGGCGGCGGATTCTTTATGACCATTATCTTAGGGGTTGTCGGTGCGGTAGTGGGTGGCTGGATCAGCACCTTCTTTGGTTTTGGTAAAGTCGATGGTTTCAACTTCGGCAGTTTCGCCGTGGCGGTGATCGGTGCGATTGTGGTGTTGTTTATCTACAGAAAAATCAAAAGCTAAGTAAACATACAGACAATAGAGGCCACTAATATGTGGCCTTTTTCTTAGGTCACCACCAGCCGAATTCTGTTCCCAGAACGACGATGATAGCCACGCCAATCATAATAAGCGTTGTTTTTTTCATCGTTATGCTCCCGGCGCAGCGTAGCCGCCAATAAAAAACCAGGATAAGAAAACGACAGCGGAAATGAAAATGATGACGGGGAAAATAATACCGAGTCGCATACGATTATCTGCCAGAGTTATTTAAAGACGGGTTAGCATAGCAGGGCTTAATGTACGACAAAAGTGGTTTTATCCTGACGCTTTTTATCCTTGTACATTGCGCTGTCTGCGAGGTGAAGCGCGCAGTTTACATCAGTCTCCAACGGATTAATTTCCACGATGCCAAGACTGGCGCCAGGATAAAATAGATGAATGTCACCCAGGTGGTAGTCACCGCAAATTTGCAGTTGTAGCTGATTTTTCACCTGCTGCAGGCGGTCTCGCGGATCCCTGTCATCTTCCGGTGACAGGCTCACGACTAAAAATTCGTCACCACCCAGTCGGCCAAGGATATCATTGTCACCGCATTCGCGAAGCAGACGCTGACCAATCTGGATCAGAAACTGGTCGCCAACCTCGTGGCCAAAGCGGTCATTGATCAATTTGAAATCATCCAAATCAATATAGGCAAAGATAATCTTCTGCCTGAGATGTCGGGCAAGGGAAAAAAGCGTCTCAACATTTTCAAAAATGGCGCGCCGATTCGGTAATCCGGTCAGGGCATCGGTGTAGGAGTGAGCAATCAGCGCGGCATTCGCTTCGCGTAACTGAGCAACCAGCGACTCTTTTTGAATTGACTGGGCGATCAGGCCCGCAAACAGATGTAACACCTGTTCGCCACGTTGGCTTAATGCGTGCTGGTGGCGACTGGTGGCGCAGAGCGTACCGTAAAACGTTCCGTCGGGAAGATGAACCGGCGTGCTCAGGAAAGTGGTTATCTCCAGCGCGCGGGCGGCGGTACACTCCGGCCAGCGAGCGGGGACGTTGTCGCTGTACAGACAGTTTTCGTCTATGGCGCGTTTGCATAGCGTCTCATCCCAGGGTACGGACAGCCCTTCAGGGATCTGCATCTGCTTGCTATTGCGCGCATACAAAATATGCTGCAGGCGGGCATCTAAATCGACCTTAGTTAAATAGGTGGATTCCATCTCAGTCACCACTTCCAGCATCTCCAGAAGTTGCCGAACCAGGCTCTCAACTGACTGCTCCGTGGCTAAGGATTGTGAGACTCTGGCAAGGATCATGTCCGACATGAGGTGTAAATGCTCCTGAGTAATGACTGGGCTGACGTGGCCCGCATGATAGAACATCAAGATGAAAGATGAAACACGCCATCCCGCTCAAAACTTAAACATTAAATTGAAAGCTGACAGTAAAACATGGAGATAGATGGAAAGTCGGGGTAACCTGCCGGGATAAGGTTTTTAACAGGAGTCGATATGAAACTGGCGTCTATTATTTTGCCCGGCTTGTTGGTGTTAGCGGGATGTACCACTCAGCCCGAAGCCCCCAAACCGCCGAATATTGGTCTGGCGAATCCGGCTTCGGTATATTGCGAACAAAAGGGCGGTTCGCTGATTGCGGTGCAGACCCCGCAAGGCGTAAGGTCGGACTGCAAATTACCGGGCGGGGAAGTGATTGATGAATGGGCGCTCTGGCGCAGAGATCATCCGACAAGGGGCAAATGAAATCCGGTTAGCATTGACGTATCCATTCAGCCAGCACCAGCGCGTGGTTTTGCTGGGTGTTTTTCGCCGCATACAGTAGCGTTAAGGTTTGCTGTCGGGCGATCTCTGCGAGACGCTTTCCTTCCTGCTGCTGTTGGGCGAGTTCAGCGCGATATTGCTCGGAAAAGTGTGTGAAATCAATCAATTCTGCGTGGAACGCCTTGCGTAAATCAGATGACGGCGTAAGCGCTTTATTCCATTCGTTAAAAATAAGGTCGGTCTTTTTTACCCCGCGAGGCCACAACCTGTCGACCAGTACGCGATAACCATCATTTTTTTCTGCTGGGTCATACACGCGTTTACATTGAATTTTCATCTTTTCATCCGCTCCATTAATCCACTGCTTTGATATATTTCGACACCTTTATTACGGTTAAATAAGATCGTAAAACGTGACAATTGTAACATTCTGCCCGTCCTGACTCCCAATTTAAGGGATTGTGATACCAACAAAAAATCGGTAGGCTGAGGCTCCTTATATTGTCCCTCATTGTCTGGACATAAGGAAAGCTTAATGGAAATTTCCCCGTTTAAAGATACGCTTCGCATTGCGCTGGTGGGTGATTACAGCCCTGATATTGTGGCGCATCAGGCCATTCCTCTTGCCATCGATGATGCCGCTGCCGTCCTGGAATTAGTGGCTGATTATGACTGGCTAACCACCTCTGATATTAGCAGCAGTGAAGATCTGATTGGCTATGATGCTATTTGGGTCGTTCCTGGCAGTCCATATCGGCACCTGGAAGGCGCACTGATCGCGATACGCTACGCGCGTGAAAACAGCATCCCATTCCTCGGGACCTGTGGCGGTTTTCAACATGCGATTCTGGAGTATGCCCGCAACGTGCTGGGCTGGAGTGATGCTGCCCATGCGGAAACGGATACCACGGGGCGGATGGTCATCGCACCGTTGACCTGCTCGCTGGTAGAAAAAACGGATGATATTGAACTGAGGGCCAATACGCTGATTGCCAAAGCCCACGGACGGGGTGTTATCTCCGAGGGGTATCACTGCAACTATGGCGTATCGGAAGATTTTGCCGCCGAGATTGAGAGCGGTGATCTTCGTGTGACTGGCTGGGATGAGGCTGGTGATATCCGTGCCATTGAGCTGGTGACGCATCCTTTTTTTGTCGGCACACTCTTTCAGCATGAACGTGGAGCGCTGGCGGGAAAACCCGTGCCGTTAGTTCAGGCAATGCTGCGCGCTGCGCGAGGATAAAAAAACGGGCAGGTTGTACCCAAACCTGCCCGCTGCATTATGCGCTTGCGATCTCCCGATTACGCCCTGCGCACAGACCAAACACCGCCATCAGTATCGCTAACACGGCAACCCCAGCTAATGGAATCAGCCAGCTACCATTGAGGTCGTGAATCTTACCCATCAGCGGTGGCCCACAGGCAGCCAGTAAATACCCGACGGACTGTGCCATGCCGGACAGGGCCGCGGCCTGATGCGCTGAGCTTGCGCGCAGGCCAATAAAGGTCAAACCAAGGATCATCGTAGCGCCTGAGCCAAAGCCAAACAGTATGGTCCACAGCAAAGCCTGCCCGGGCATTACCGCGAATCCCGCTGCGCCGATGGCGCACATTAACGAAACCAGTGCGGCGATGGCGCGCTGATCCTTAAATCTGTTCAGGACGAGAGGGATCAATAACCCCGGCGCGGCGGTTGCCAGTTGCAGTAAACCATGCAACGAACCGGCCTGCGCTTCGCTGTAGCCGTGGCTGATTAAAATGGCGGGTAGCCAGCCAATGATCACGTAGTAGATAAGTGAATTGATCCCGAGAAACAGCGTCACCTGCCAGGCGAGGCTCGAGCGCCAGATCGCGCGGGAATGCAAAGCGCGCGAGTTGCTCAAACTGGCATTGGCCGTCTGGCGACATTGGGGTAACCAGATAATCAGCGCCAGCAGCGGAAAGACCATCAGTACCATCAGCGCACCGCGCCAGCCAAACCCGTTCAGCGCCAGCGGAACCACAATAGCTGAACCCAGTGCCGCCGCTGCGCCCATAGTCAGCGAGTATGCGCCAGTGAGTTTTGCCACATGCTGAGCAAAATCACGCTTAATCAGCCCAGGTAACAGCACATTTCCCAGCGCGATTCCGCAACCAATGATAGCGGTACCGCTAAACAGGAAACCTGGCGTGGGCAGCGAACGTATCGCAATACCTACGCAAATCAGTAGCATTGCGGCAAACAGGCTGCGTTCGATACCCCAACGGCGTGCAACGGCGGCGGCCAGAGGCGATACCAGTGCGAAGGCCAGCAGCGGCAGGGTGGTCAGAAGTCCCGTCTGGGCGGTACTCAGGCCGTAGTCGGTGCGAATTGCATCCAGCAACGGGGCGGCTCCGGTAAAGGTGACGCGCAGCGTGGTGGCAATCATCAGGATCCCCGCGATCAGCCAGGCTGCGTTTTTGCCGCGGGAGGAAGGCATATTTGTCATTTTTTTCTCATATCGTCAGGCGAGGCGATACTTTAGCGTTTTTACTCAATGGATGAATCAAGCTAAAATGACAGTTTATCGCTAAAAACGGACATTTTTATGTTAGGACTGAGGCTGGATGGGTATGAGCCCGACCTTTACCACGATGCGGCGGTGGCGTTTTGTATACAGGCCCGGGAAGATGAACTCTTCAGTCCGCTGCATCAGCACCGTAAGGGGCAGTTGATTCTGGCCTTGCATGGCGCGATCACCTGTGAGGTTGAAAATGCTATGTGGATGGTGCCTCCACAATATGCGGTATGGATCCCCGGTGAAATTCCACACAGCAACCACGTTACCGTTGGGGCGCAACTGTGCTTTTTGTTTATTGAGCCGCAGGCAGTAGTGATGCCTGAACGCTGCTGCACCCTGAAAATCGCCCCGTTATGTCGGGAGCTCATTCTGGCGCTGGCGTCCAAAACGGATGATCAACGGCTGGAGCCGTCTACCCAGCGGCTGACGCAAGTGTTATTTGATGAACTCCCGCAGCAGCCGCAGGAGCAAATGCAGTTGCCGGTTTCCGATCACCCGAAAATCCGCAGAATGGTCGCGACGATGGCGCGGGAGCCCGCGCAGTGGCAGACGCTGGGACAGTGGGCCAGCGTATTTGCGATGAGTGAGCGGAACCTCGCCCGTCTGGTCGTTAAAGAAACGGGGTTGAGTTTTCGCCGCTGGCGTCACCAGCTTCAATTGATTCTGGCGCTGCAGGCGCTGATAGATGGTCATAACGTGCAACAGGTTGCACACATGCTCGGTTACGATTCGACCACGGCATTTATCACCATGTTCAAAAAAGGCCTGGGACAGACGCCAGGCCGTTATCTGGCTGGACTGGCTACTGCTTCCCAACAATCAATGACACCAGACCTGCCGCAATGAGCGGTCCCACCGGCACACCGCGAAATAGCGCCACGCCCAGTACCGTACCCACCAGTAAACCGGCCACAAGCTGAGGCTGGCTACCCATGAGCGTGACACCGCGCCCGCCAAGCCAGGAGACGAATACCCCGATGGCAATAGCGACCAGTGATTTCCAGTTCACAAAGGAGTGGATAAGCGTGGAGGGGGGGAGCGTTCCGCTGGCGATCGGCGCCATGACGCCAATGGTTAGAATTATAATCCCGACGGTCAGGCCCTGTTTTTCTATCCATGGAAAGAAAGTATTCAGAGGGGTAACACGAACAATGATCAGCACCAGAATTGAAACAGCGACAGTGGTGTTGTGGCTGACAAAGCCCAGAGCTGCCAGTCCGAGCAGGATCAGCAGAGTGACATCAAACATCGTAGTTTCCTTGCCAAAAGAAAAAATAAGCCTGCTTACTGTACGCGTAAACGCGTGACGGAACAGGCTTTTTTTAATGATTATGATTTTTTTTGGGCTAATGCACGATGCTACGTTTTTACACCTGACTCGGACGGCTATGGTACGCGGCGGAACGGGAGTAATTCCGGTTTCGCGATACGCAGGTAATCTGCGGTATCCATAATCACGGATTTTTCCAGCACTCCGGCATTGAACGCAATTTCATTAAAACGCTCAAACAATAGCGGATCGGCGACCAGCTTAAGTTTTGGATGGAAGCTAAACGGTGGGATAGCGCCAAATACGCAACCTGTCAGTGCATCGACTTCCGCCGGGCTGGCAAGTGATGCTCTTAACCCGCCGATATGACTGGCTAACAGGCTCAGGTCGGCCTGCTGGTCGGCAGAAAGAATCGCCAGGACATGCTGATTAACGCCGTTGCCTTTGACCTTACAAACCAGCGCTTTTGCTCCCTGGCCCAGTGCGGTACCGCGAATTTCAGAAACCGCTTCACATTTGCCGACCGCTTCATGGCTTACCACGCGATACGTCGCGCCTTGTTCTGACAACAGCGAAATTAAACGCTGATGCGTTGCGTTACCTTTGTTCACTTCCGTCATGACTTACTCCTGGTACAACAATGAAAATCCTGTCAGAAAAATGATTACGCATCCGCGCGTTTTTTCTGTTTGTTCAGGTAGAGCTGTGCATCGGATGCTTTGTAGGCATCATCAATGGTGTCGTTTGGCTGCATATTATAAATCCCTGCGGAGAAGCTGATTGCTCTATCTTGCGCAATAATTTGTAAGTTATAGCGAATCCTCTCCAGCAGACGAGGCGTTAATTCAGCGGGGTAATCAATGAGGATAATGCAAAACTCATCCCCACCGAGGCGGATGGCATAGTCGTTTTTGCGAATCGAGGTTTGAATGGCTCTAGCCAGAATGGTGATAATGCGATCGCCTTCCTTATGCCCCAGCGTATCATTAATGACTTTTAGTTTATCGCAATCAATGGCGATAAAGGTCACGAGGGTTCCCGCGTTTACTAACTGCTGTAAACGCTGTTCGAGCGTCGGCGTTAAAATTTTGCGGTTGTAGAGCCCGGTCATTGCGTCACTGATATTTTCACGCGTGACGTTGTGATACAGCCGAAAATGCGTTCTGACCATATTCAGCAACAGTATTGTCGCCAGCAGATAGAAGGCGAATACTTTCCAGGAGGAGACAATAAAGTACATAAAATCAAGCGATAAGGTGATGCGTATACCGCCGGGCATGTCCTCCTGGTAGTGAACATAGCTAAACAGGTTGTTCTCACTTTGGTGAACGAGTATCTCTTTACCTGAGTTGATGTCCGAAAGCGTCACGTTAAGATAGCGCCAGACGAGAGGGCGGTCGCTGGTATAGAAAATATTCTTTAAATTCTCTTTGTTGATATCCACCATCACCACGCCTTTTAACTTACCGGCATAGTAGACCGGTGTTAAAAAGCTCATCACTTTTTTCTCGGTCAGGTTATCTTCATAAATACGGGAGATTACCGTGCGGCCAGTGAAAATACCGTCAATATCATTCTGGTTGATACCCAGGTTTCCTTTTTGCAAAAACGACCAGTTGTGTATCGCAAATTTCCGCGAATCGACCAGATCAAAGAAATAGACGTAGTTATTTTTGAGATCGACGTAATATCGAAATTTATACTCCTGCATACCTAAACCATGACCGTAATCTTTCTGCTCACGATTAACGTTTACCGCCCGGTCAAAAGAGGGCAGTAGAAATATGTCTTCAAGTTTCTCGCTACATTTTGTAGTGGGGGTTTGCAACGTACCGTGTAATGGTAGGTAGTTATGCTGGGTGAGGTTGAGCCCATGAGTGCCGTTAACGCTGTCGAAAGCGTTGCAAAGTGCTTTTTGTTGCTCGATAGAAGCGGGTACCTGGGGGGATGAAAATGTGCGCATCAGATGGGCTGCAATACTTTGATTAGTATACTTATCATAGAGAAACGATGAGTCGGCTTTCTCATTGATATAGCGCATGTACGCATTCATTGCTTTATCGCTGGCAATGAGCTCATAAACCAAAAAAGAAAATGTCAAAACAACTACGCTGACGGAGATAAAGAGCCTGAGCGCTTTATGATGCAATTGCATAATGATGTACAGCCCTGTAAGTCTGATACTTCAGTCTATCACACGGCATTCATCCGCTCTAACGCTACTGGGAAGGGCATTTTGTAATAAAAATCATTCGCGTGCTTCACCTTTAACTCTTATTGTTGTATTTATAATGCAACTTATAAGAAAGGAGACAAGCAGATGAGCGCGACTGATAAAGCGGGCCATACGTTCTTAGCCAGTCTGGGCAAAACCCGTCTGCGTCCGGGGGGCGTTGAAGCAACAGAGTGGTTGTTCAGCCAGTCACAACTGACGCCCGACAGCCAGGTGCTGGAAGTGGCGTGTAACATGGCCACGACGGCGATAGAGTTAGTTCAACGTTTTGGTTGTACGGTATACGCCATTGATATGGATAAAACCGCACTGGCAAACGCCAGAAATAACGTGGCGGCAAATGGTCTGGAAAATCACATTCACGTTATGGCAGCTAACGCTAACACCCTTCCATTTGCGGATAACAGTTTCGACGTTGTGATCAACGAAGCCATGCTGACAATGTATGCCGATAAAGCGAAGGCGAAGTTAATTGCCGAATATTATCGCGTATTGAAGCCCGGCGGGCGTCTGTTAACTCACGACATTATGTTCACCGCACAAAAACTGGGCACGGGCGAGCAGGGCCAGCTTGTAGAGGTAGTGAAATCAAACGTTAGCCCGATGACCAGCCAAGGCTGGCGCGATTTATTTCTGAACGGTGGGTTTGCACAGGTCTTGCAGCAGAATGGTGATATGTCGCTGATGTCGCCGCGAGGATTAATTCGTGATGAAGGGCTGACTGGGGCGGTTAAAATTGTGTTTAACGGCTTACGCACACGCGAAAATCGTCGCCGGTTCCTGAAAATGTTTCGCTTCTTCCGTTCGCAACGTCACCAGCTAAACTACATTGCCTGCTGCTCCGTAAAGGGAAAATAAAAAAGGATAAACGGATGAATATTGATAAAATGAAAAATCAGCATGTTGAAATTCTGGAAAAAATATCATTTCTACGTACCTTGAGCCATGCAGGCGTATCATCCAATGCCCAGGAAATTGCAACTGCGATCGTTAGCATGAGTGCCATTATAAAAACACATTTGTCTGCTGAAGATCAGTTCCTTTATCCACATATTGAGCAGGATGGAAATAGTACGCTCAGACAGGTTAGCTCAAAATTTCAACGTGAAATGACGGATATCGTCAGCGAATATGAAGTTTTCTCTCGGCGCTGGAATATTGCCAGTAAATTAAAAGGTAATGATGAGGCATTCAGACGTGATGCCAACAATGTTCTACGCAAAGTGTATGTGCGTATGCAAAAAGAAAATAAAGACTTCTATCCGCTGGTGGAAAGGATGTAGGGTGTTTTAAAACACAATGATAAAAGGATGGCGAAGTGCTGAGAGATCCCCTCATAATTTCCCCAAAGCGTAACCATGTGTGAATAAATTTTGAGCTAGTAGGGTTGCAGCCACGAGTAAGTCTTCCCTTGTTATTGTGTAGCCAGAATGCCGCAAAACTTCCATGCCTAAGCGAACTGTTGAGAGTACGTTTCGATTTCTGACTGTGTTAGCCTGGAAGTGCTTGTCCCAACCTTGTTTCTGAGCATGAACGCCCGCAAGCCAACATGTTAGTTGAAGCATCAGGGCGATTAGCAGCATGATATCAAAACGCTCTGAGCTGCTCGTTCGGCTATGGCGTAGGCCTAGTCCGTAGGCAGGACTTTTCAAGTCTCGGAAGGTTTCTTCAATCTGCATTCGCTTCGAATAGATATTAACAAGTTGTTTGGGTGTTCGAATTTCAACAGGTAAGTTAGTTGCTAGAACCCATGGCTCCTTTGCCGACGCTGAGTAGATTTTAGGTGACGGGTGGTGACAATGAGTCCGTGTCGAGCGCTGATTTTTTCGGCCTTTAGAGCGAGATTTATACAATAGAATTTGGCATGAGATTGGATTGCTTTTAGTCAGCCTCTTATAGCCTAAAGTCTTTGAGTGACTAGATGACATATCATGTAAGTTGCTGATAGGTTTCCAGTTTTCCGCTCCTAGGTCTGCATATTGTACTTTTCCTCTTACTCGACTTAACCAGTACCAACCCAGCTTCTCAACGGATTTATACCATGGCACTTTAAAGCCAGCATCACTGACAATGAGCGGTGTGGTGTTACTCGGTAGAATGCTCGCAAGGTCGGCTAGAAATTGGTCATGAGCTTTCTTTGAACATTGCTCTGAAAGCGGGAACGCTTTCTCATAAAGAGTAACAGAACGACCGTGTAGTGCGACTGAAGCTCGCAATACCATAAGTCGTTTTTGCTCACGAATATCAGACCAGTCAACAAGTACAATGGGCATCGTATTGCCCGAACAGATAAAGCTAGCATGCCAACGGTATACAGCGAGTCGCTCTTTGTGGAGGTGACGATTACCTAACAATCGGTCGATTCGTTTGATGTTATGTTTTGTTCTCGCTTTGGTTGGCAGGTTACGGCCAAGTTCGGTAAGAGTGAGAGTTTTACAGTCAAGTAATGCGTGGCAAGCCAACGTTAAGCTGTTGAGTCGTTTTAAGTGTAATTCGGGGCAGAATTGGTAAAGAGAGTCGTGTAAAATATCGAGTTCGCACATCTTGTTGTCTGATTATTGATTTTTCGCGAAACCATTTGATCATATGACAAGATGTGTATCCACCTTAACTTAATGATTTTTACCAAAATCATTAGGGGATTCATCAGGGCGAAGTGTCAGAAAAACACTGGTCGAGAATGGAATACCTTCATCAGACAGTAACCAACCCTAATATAGTTATTAAGGGTACGCATAGCTATTACAGTGACTGCTGGGATCATGGATTCGAACGTTCGGTGGTGCGGTATTTACTCGGTGATGAGATCAGCCGGGACTGGGAACCGCTTGGGCATTTGGATAAGTTGATTATTGGGAATTTCGTCTGCATTGGCGCTGAGAGCGTTATTCTGATGGGGGGAAATAGTACGCACCGGCTTGACTGGATCAGTCTTTATCCCTTTATGGCGTCGATCAAAGATGCCTACGAGTTTCGGGGTGACACGGTGTTGCATGATGGTTGCTGGTTAGGCATGCGCGCCATGATCATGCCTGGCGTTACGCTCGGGGAAGGCGCTGTTGTCGCAGCAGGTGCGGTGGTGACTAAAGATGTGCCACCGTATGCGGTAGTCGGCGGCAATCCGGCAAAAATAATAAAATATCGCCTGCCGGTGGGGGATATTGAACGAATACTGGCTCTTAATTTGTATCAACTTCCGGAAGAGTCGCTCGTGAAAATGCAACCGCTGTTGTCTTCTGGCGATATTTCCGCGCTCGAAGTGGAAGTGGCTAGCCTGAGACAAAATGCTAAATGACATGACATGTGGTCGAAACGCGAAGTCATAAAAATCAACCAGAGGAGATAACCTCTGGCTGATTTATGTATGTGGTTAGCTATTGCTGGTTGTACTTTGCTTATGAAACAGTTCGCGAAAGACCGGATAAATATCATCCTGGTCGCGGATATGCTGCATCGCAAAGTTTTCAAACGTTGATTGCAGATGTTCGTATTCACGCCACAAGGTCTGGTGCGCGCGACGGGTGATTTCGATATAGCTATAATATCGCACCATCGGCAGCAGTTTTTTCGCCAGAATCTCATGACACAACGGGGAATCATCCGCCCAGTTATCACCGTCCGAGGCCTGTGCGGCATAGATGTTCCACTGAGCCGGGTCGTAACGGTCTTTTACCACTTCATCCATTAACTTCAGCGCGCTGGAGACAATGGTTCCCCCGGTTTCCTGAGAGTAGAAGAACTCGTGCTCATCCACCTCTTTCGCCTGGGTATGGTGGCGAATATAAACCACTTCCACGTTTTTGTAGGTCCGACTCAAGAACAGATACAGCAAGATATAAAAACGCTTGGCCATATCTTTGGTCGACTGATCCATTGAACCGGAGACGTCCATCAGGCAGAACATCACTGCCTGGCTGGAAGGATCGGGCCGTTTTTCATAATTCTTGTAGCGTAAATCAAAGGTGTCGATAAACGGCACGCGTTCGATTTTTGCCCGTAGTTCGGCAATCTCTTTGCGTAACCGTTCCTCTTCCAGCAACTGCGCTGGTTCACTTTTTGCGATGGTTTCCAGATCCGCTTCGAGCGCATGCAATTCGCGACGCTTACCTGCCGTCATCGCTGTGCGGCGCGCCAGTGAGTTTTGCAGGGAGCGCACCACGCTGATGTTGGCAGGCACGCCGTTAGAGGTGAAACCTGCCCGGTGCGTTTTGTACTCCGTTAACTGACGCTGCTGATTCTGCTTCAGGTTAGGAAGTGCTAAATCTTCGAACAACAGATCGAGATATTCATCTTTAGAGATCTGGAAGACGAACTCATCCTGACCCTCGCCATCCTGGCTGGCCTGGCCTTGTCCGCTTCCTGAACCACCGCCGCCGCCCTGCGGGCGTTCAATGCGGTCGTTCTGCACAAAATGGTCGTTACCCGGATGCACGCGATGGCGCAAGCCGCCACGCCCCTGATGGAACATCGGTTCGCTAATATCATCAGTCGGAATAGAGACAGATTCGCCGCTATCCACATCAGTCACCGAACGCTTGTTAATGGCCTCGGAGATCGACTGTTTAATTTGCGATTTATAACGGCGTAAGAAGCGCTGGCGGTTTACCGTGCTCTTGTTTTTGCCGTTAAGACGCCGGTCAATAAACCAGGTCATAAGCCCCCCGTACTGCATTTGCCAACTTTATGCTACATCAGTAACGCCGGATGCGCTGAGCATATCCGGCCTACGGATGTGTATTGTAGGCCCGGCAAGCGTACGCGCCTCCGGGCACTTATTTTAAGACGATTTACGTACGCGCAAATACCATTCGCACAGTAAACGCACCTGTTTACGCGTGTAGCCTTTTTCCATCATCCGGTCGACAAAATCGTCGTGTTTTTTCTGCTCGTCAGTTGAGGTTTTGGCGTTGAACGAAATGACCGGCAGCAGCTCCTCGGTATTGGAGAACATTTTCTTCTCAATGACCGTGCGCAGTTTTTCGTAACTGGTCCAGTTTGGATTGCGACCGCTGTTATTCGCTCTGGCACGCAGAACAAAGTTGACGATCTCGTTACGGAAATCTTTGGGGTTACTGATACCCGCCGGTTTCTCAATTTTCTCCAGTTCTGAGTTCAACGACTCGCGGTCAAACAGCTGACCGGTATCCGGGTCGCGATACTCCTGATCCTGAATCCAGAAATCCGCATAAGTGACATAACGGTCGAAAATGTTTTGTCCATATTCGGAATAGGATTCGAGATAAGCCGTCTGGATCTCTTTGCCAATGAACTCAGCATATTTCGGGATCAGATAGCCTTTCAGGAACTCAAGATAACGTTCTGCCAGCTCCTGCGGGAACTGTTCGCGCTCGATTTGCTGCTCCAGTACGTAGAACAGATGCACCGGGTTAGCTGCCACTTCGGCGTGGTCAAAGTTAAAGACGCGTGAGAGGATCTTAAACGCGAAACGCGTGGAAAGACCGTTCATTCCCTCATCGACCCCGGCGTAATCCCGATACTCTTGATAGGACTTCGCTTTTGGATCGGTATCTTTCAGGCTTTCCCCATCGTAAACGCGCATCTTCGAGTAAATGCTCGAGTTCTCAGGCTCTTTCAGGCGAGAAAGAATGGTAAAGCGAGAGAGCGTTTCCAGCGTGCCCGGTGCGCAAGGCGCATGGGTCAGCTCACTGTGGTTAAGCAGTTTTTCGTAAATTTTGATCTCTTCGGAGATCCGCAGGCAATAAGGCACTTTGACGATGTAAACACGGTCAAGGAACGCCTCATTGTTTTTATTATTACGGAACGTCACCCATTCGGACTCGTTCGAGTGGGCAAGAATAATTCCGTTAAACGGCAGGGCAGAGATACCTTCTGTCCCGTTGTAGTTTCCTTCCTGGGTTGCGGTCAGCAGAGGATGCAGCACTTTAATTGGTGCTTTAAACATCTCAACGAACTCCATAATCCCCTGGTTTGAGCGGCACAGTGCGCCCGAATAACCGTAGGCATCAGGATCGTTCTGGGCGTGGTGTTCGAGTTTACGAATATCCACTTTCCCGACCAGCGCAGAAATATCCTGGTTGTTTTCATCACCAGGCTCCGTTTTGGCAATAGCGATCTGCTCCAGAATAGACGGCCAGACTTTGACAACGCGGAATTTTGTAATGTCCCCGCCAAAATCATGCAGACGTTTTGCAGCCCAGGGCGACATGATCGTACCGAGATAACGACGTGGGATCCCATACTCTTTTTCCAGGATCTGCGCGTCTTCCTGTGGGTTAAACAGGCATAACGGATGATCGTTTACCGGGCTACGCTCGCCGTTGGCGCTCAGGACATAAATCGGTACTCGCTGCATCAGCGACTTCAGCCGCTCAGCAAGAGATGATTTCCCCCCTCCCACAGGCCCCAGCAGATACAGAATCTGCTTCTTCTCTTCCAGACCCTGAGCCGCATGCTTCAAATAAGAAACAATCTGCTCAATGGCCTCTTCCATGCCATAAAACTCTTCAAAAGCGGGGTATCGTGCAATCACCCGATTCGAAAAGAGTCGAGAAAGACGAGGTTCGTGGGCAGTGTCGACCATGACAGGCTCACCAATAGCCATTAATAGCCGCTCTGCCGCATTGGCATAAGCGCTGCGATCTTGCCGACAAGTGGTAAGAAACTCCTGCAGCGTGAACTCTTCGTCCTTGGCAGCTTCATAACGCTGGCGATAGTGATCGAATATATTCATGGTATGCCGTCCTTTCGTTTTTTTAGCACATGTTAAGAGCCGTTCATATGAATAGTAGAGGCCCCTGAAGAGGTAAACTGAACGACGTCGCTGCTGAAGAAATAAGCAACTCTCATGCCATTGTGGTGGTCAGGAGATCAACGTATTCGGTGATACACCTTCTAAAATTAAGCGTAGATGGCATTTGCAAAACTTGCCTGTGTGCGCAAATGAATTTCAATGGCATATCAATAACTCATCAGCAAAAAAAGCATATCTTTTGTAAATCTATGGGGCAGGATTCATGCGGTGTTCACTGTCCTGCAAGCAAAATGTCATCACTCGCTGAGAAATTAGGGGGTTACATTCTGGGGCGAATCCGTAAAATAGTTGGGCTGAAGCGTATTGACGGTTAAACTTTGACCGCTACACATTTAAATAAGGAATTATTGACTGTGACCAAACTCAAACTTCTGGCACTTAGCGTGCTTATTGCCACTTCCGCTAACGTCGCACAGGCAGAGAGCAACCTGACGCTGGGCGCAGGCGTTGGTGTGGTTGAGCACCCTTACAAAGATTACGATAGTGACGTTTACCCGGTCCCGGTTGTGACTTATGAAAGCGATAACTTCTGGTTCCGTGGTCTGGGCGGTGGTTACTACCTGTGGAATGACGATACCGATAAGCTGTCGGTGATGGCCTATTGGTCGCCAATGTACTTCAAACCGGGTGACAGCGACGACAACCGTCTGCGTAGTCTGGATAAACGTAAGAGCACCATGATGGCTGGCCTTTCTTACATTCACAACACGCAATACGGTTTCCTGCGTACCAGCCTTGCAGGGGACACGCTGGATAACAGCAATGGTATTGTATGGGATCTGGCGTGGTTATACCGCTATACCAATGGCGGTCTGACGTTGACTCCGGGGATTGGTGTCGAGTGGAACAGTGAAAACCAGAATGAATACTATTATGGTGTTTCACGCCATGAATCTGCCCGTAGCGGCTTGCGTAGCTACGATCCTGAAAGCTCCTGGAACCCGTATCTGGAGCTCAGCGCAAACTATAACTTCCTGGGCAACTGGAGCGTATACGGTACTGCGCGTTATACCCGCCTGTCTGATGAAGTGACAGACAGCCCGATGGTGGACAAATCCTGGACGGGTCTGATTTCAACGGGTGTTACCTACAAGTTCTGATACCACTGTGTGTCAAACACTCGCCCGCAGAGATGCGGGCTTTTTTGTGCATATCAGAGATGAATATTGATCCAAAACATGTGATTTGATTTTTTGTGCTGTTTTGGCATTACATCGGCCGCAACAAATAGTTAACGTATTTTTCCTGCCGCAATTACCAAAATTAAACCTGTTGTTTGATGAGACTGAAATCTATTCGTTTGTGAATGGAAGAGTATCTGTACAGTTTCACGAATTATTGTTCTGGGAGAGTGATTTCTGGTTTCGCAATATATTGATAATATTCTATTTTATAATCACGGTATAATTTTATCGTGAAACTCTCGCCACTAAAAATAGCAAGATAACTATTTTATTATTTTTGTGAGACGATGAAAGTTAACTTTCATTTGAAAAAATAAAATCATTAAGTTAATTTTTATTTTACATCTTTTAGGTATTTATCTGAAAACATTAAAATTGACATTAAATAAGCGATTGCAGATATTACTCCAACTTAATAAGTAAAGACAGTAACGCTGCATGGCTCAGATATTAAATGTCATGTGGTTTTCTTGCGAATAAACCTGGTAGAGATAATGAAAAAGGTAATCATGATAGCAGTGATGGGTGGGATTCTGACGGGATGTTCCACCGAGGCTTCACGCATGAGTGCTTGCGAAAGCAAGGGCGTGAGCCGCGATGCCTGCTATATCGCTGAGCAAAACCGTCAGGCGACAATCAATGCCGTAGCTGAAAAACAAGCTATGGAGAACGCGCAAAACGTATATAACTCAAATGATACTAATTCCAGTCATCACCACAAACACAATAATTATTAAGGTGTAACTTATGAAGAAATTAATAATTATCGCTGCACTGGTCGCAACATCTGCTGCTGCACCAGCCTATGCCATCAGCGAGGCTTACCGTCAGCAGTTACAGCATGAACATAAAACGATGGTCAGCGATGCTAATGCTCCGGTGCACGCCAGTAAAATCACACCCGTACATGTGAATAAACTGGGCGTAGACTTTAAACGTGGTGCTGATGGTATTGCTTATATTAATGGCAAAGCTGCGGTAAATGATGAGAACAATGCAGACGCTCAGTCTTATAGCGCGGGCTTGATTTCCGTTATTGTCTATAAAAACGGGAAAATTAACGCGATGAAAGAAGGGAAATATTTAGGTCGCTTAAAATAACCGCAGTGCAGTTAAGATTTTCTGTCATTCGGCCCGGGAGCATTGTTTGTTCCCGGGTTTTTTATTGCCGTTGCCATAGCGGTCAACTTCCAATCTTAGAAGGTGCAATTTGTGCACCCTAACAGGACACATGCCAGTTGTTTTGCTTTACTGTGGTGCATTAACACAGGAGGGCGCTATGACAGCGGAACAGGTGATGTTTACAAAGCAGGTATCGCTGCCTGCTATTGGGCAGGGAACATGGTACATGGGCGAGGATCCTGGCCGACGCCGGGAAGAGGTTTCAGCGCTGCGGGCTGGTCTGGATCTCGGTCTGCGGTTGATCGATACCGCCGAAATGTATGCAGATGGTGCAGCGGAAGAGGTAGTGGGTGAAGCATTAACCGGGCGTCGTGATAGCGCTTTTTTAGTCTCGAAAGTATATCCCTGGAATGCCGGTGGTCAGAAAGCCATTGCCGCCTGTGAAGCGAGCCTGCGTCGACTAAAAACCGATTATCTGGATCTCTATTTGCTCCACTGGACGGGCAGTTTTTCATTTGCTGAGACCGTTGATGCCATGGAAGCACTCATTGCGCAGGGGAAAATCCGCCGCTGGGGCGTCTCTAATCTCGATTACGATGACATGCAGGCGTTATGGCAAGTCACAGGTGGGCGGGAATGTGCCACTAACCAGGTGCTTTATCATTTAGCATCGCGCGGTATTGAATATGATTTACTGCCGTGGTGCCAGCAGCAGCAGATGCCGGTCATGGCTTACAGTCCGCTGGCTCAGGCGGGGCGATTGCGCGGTGACTTGCTTTCTCATTCTGTGGTGAACGACATCGCGCACGCGCACAATGTTAGTGCTGCGCAGATTTTGCTGGCATGGGTGATCCGTCTGCCGGGCGTGATGGCGATTCCAAAAGCGGCAAGCATAGCGCATGTCGAACAAAATGCCGCCGCGCTGGAGATAACGCTCTCTGTTGATGAGCTGAAGCAGTTAGATAAGGCATATCCAGCGCCAAAGGGTAAAACGGCGCTGGATATGGCCTGATTTGCCGAATGGCGATGCTCACGCTTCTTATCCGGCCAACGCAATGTTTGGTAGGCCGGATAAGGCGCAAGTTCCGTCAGGCTACAGACACAATTTTAGCGTTTAGCAACGCGGATAGTTTGTGCCAGGCGTGATGGTTTTTCTTCGCGGGTTTTCTGCGGCGCGGTCGCGTAAGCCGTCTCTACGCAAACAAACGTTTTATAGCCGTCATCCGGCATGTCGCCCATGCTAACGGACAGCGCCGGACCCGGGTTCCAGCCCACGACATTCAGATGGTGATGATGGACGACGTCGATATTGCGGTTGAGCGCATCATCATGGATAACGCTGCACGCTTGCGGATTCAGATAGACACGATCGGTGCGGTCCGGGAAGGTCTGGATACCATCAGCCAGCACATCTTCTTTAGCATCATTCACTTTGTCGATCAGGCGATCGCCAAGTCCACTGACTTTTACTGCCGCAATGTCACCGACGTTGAAATAGGTATGCAGCGCAGAGGTGGTTTCAAATTCACCGTGGGCTTCCAGTTCCATTTCACAGGTGGCACCTACTTTGAAACGGGCCAGCAGGCAGAACTCGTGCGGCCATAGCTGACGCGTTTCAGCGTTGCTTTGCAATTCAAACGTCAGCACCACGCCATTGTCGTCTTCATTGTGCGCTTTCAGCGTCCATGGCAGGTTGCGGGCAAAACCATGAGAAGGCAGGCCCTGCTGAGCAGCCGGACCAAACCACGGCCAGCAAATTGGTACGCCGCCACGCAGCGCTACGCCGGTTTTAAACGGGGTATTGTTACTTAGCCACAGGACTTCCTCTTCGCCGTTGGGTTTCCAGGAAAGAAGATGTGCGCCCTGCAGTGCGAAAGATGCTTTAACCTGTGGATGATCGACCACAAGAATCTCGAGTTCATCAAGCTGGCGGCGGGAGAGGACCGGGGTAATTTGTTCGATTACCGGAAGTGCAAAAATTTTATTAATCATTATGCAATCCTTTTTTTTACCCTAAATAATTCGAGTTGCAGGACGGCGGCAAGTGAACGATCCCGATGAGCTTACAGAAGTAAGTGATTCGGGTGAGAGAGCATTGCCAACACACCGGTAACTTGAAGTATGACGGGTATCTTCAGGCAAAAAAAAGAGCGACCTGAGTCGCTCTTACAGATTACTGTTTCATCTCAACTTATTTGGAGATGTGAGCAATCAGGTCCAGAACTTTGTTGGAGTAGCCGGTTTCGTTGTCGTACCAGGATACCAGTTTCACGAAGTTGTCGTTCAGTGCGATACCAGCTTTAGCATCGAACACGGAAGTGCAAACTTCACCGTTGAAATCGGTAGATACTACGTCGTCTTCGGTGTAACCCAGAACGCCTTTCATTGGGCCTTCGGAAGCAGCTTTGATTGCTTTCTTAATTTCTTCGTAAGAAGCAGCTTTTTCCAGACGAACGGTCAGGTCAACAACAGATACGTTCGGGGTAGGAACGCGGAACGCCATACCAGTCAGTTTGCCGTTCAGTTCTGGCAGTACTTTACCTACAGCTTTAGCAGCACCGGTAGAGGACGGGATGATGTTCTGGGATGCGCCGCGGCCGCCGCGCCAGTCTTTGTGAGACGGGCCATCAACGGTTTTCTGAGTAGCGGTGGTCGCGTGAACAGTAGTCATCAGACCTTCGATGATGCCGAAGTTGTCGTTGATAACTTTAGCCAGCGGAGCCAGGCAGTTAGTGGTGCAGGAAGCGTTAGAAACGATGTCCTGACCTTCGTATTTGTCAAAGTTAGCGCCTTTAACAAACATCGGAGTGTTATCTTTGGACGGACCAGTCAGAACCACTTTTTTCGCGCCAGCAGTGATGTGCTTACGAGCGGTTTCATCTGTCAGGAACAGGCCAGTAGCTTCAGCTACTACGTCAACACCAACTTCGTCCCATTTCAGGTTAGCCGGATCACGTTCAGCGGTAACACGGATTTTTTTACCGTTCACGATCAGATGACCGTCTTTCACTTCAACGGTACCGTTGAAACGGCCGTGAGTGGAGTCATATTTCAGCATGTAAGCCATGTAGTCAGCGTCTAACAGGTCGTTGATTGCAACGATCTCGATGTCAGAGCGTTCTTGAGCAGCACGGAAAACAATGCGACCGATACGGCCAAAACCGTTGATACCTACTTTGATAGTCATATATTCCACCAGCTATTTGTTAGTGAATAAAAGGTTGCCTGTAAAATTACAAAAACCTTACGCAGCGTCAAGCGGAATCGTGTCAATCATTGCGACAAATCAATCTGCTGCTTAAGCTTTGCGCAACTGACTCGCCTCACTCTTCCTTTGGGCTTGAAACCACATGGGGTCGGCGGCCCGAATTTTAAAGGGCAATCAAGATAAAAACGTGATTGTGATCACGAATTGCAGGCTGCCATTTCGCACGGATCAAGTTTAGAACAAAAGTTCGCACTCTGGTGTTAATGTTTTGTTAGAATCTGTCTCGCGATGTGAGTTTAGATAAAGCGAGATGTGAGCAAATGGCTAATCAACCTTCTCCAGAAGAACTAAAAAAAAATTTAACCGAAATGCAGTTCTACGTGACGCAGAATCACGGGACAGAACCGCCATTTACCGGGCGTTTGCTGCACAACAAGCGTGACGGCATCTACCACTGTTTGGTCTGCGACAAACCGCTATTTCGTTCCGAGACAAAATATGACTCTGGCTGCGGCTGGCCCAGCTTTTACGAGCCTGTCAGCGCAGAGGCTATCCGTTACATTAAAGATACTTCACACGGTATGCAGCGCATTGAAATCCGCTGTGGTAACTGTGATGCGCATCTGGGGCACGTCTTCCCGGATGGTCCGCAACCTACCGGTGAACGTTACTGCGTTAACTCAGCCTCTTTGAACTTCACCGATGGTGAAAACGGTGAGCAGACCAAAGGCTGAAGAAACGATTCAGCAAATTATTCTACGGAGAGTGGATTTAACATGAATCTTGATGAGATGATCAACAGCATGACGCCGGAAGTTTATCAGCGCTTATCAACTGCCGTTGAACTCGGAAAATGGCCGGATGGCGTGGCGCTAACGGCAGAACAAAAAGAGAACTGCTTACAGCTGGTGATGTTATGGCAGGCACGAAACAATATTGACGCGCAGCATATGACGATTGATACCAATGGTGAGATGGTGATGAAGAGTAAGCAGCAGTTGAAAGTGGAGTTTGGTATTACGCCCGAACCCATTGCGACGTTTAAATCCTGATTACTCAGGCCCGGCAAACATCTATGTCGGGCCGGCAGTTGAAGTTATTTCTTGTTCATCATCGCCTTCAGATCGGCGAACGGATTATATTTCGCTTCGCCCACCGCTTTCTGCGCATCTTCGCCTGCAACCACCGTTGAACCATACTGGTCCGCTTCCGTATATTTGGAATGTTCGTGATCGTGGCAGTACAGGCACAACATTTCCCAGTTACTACCATCTTCAGGGTTATTGGAGTGATCGTGATCGATATGGTGTACCGTCAATTCGCGCAAATTTGAGTACACGAACTCACGGGAACAACGTCCGCAGACCCAGGGGAAGAGTTTAAGCGCCTTTTCCCGGTAACCGACTTCCAGACGGGCGTAATTTTTAGGGATAAAAGCCATAAAGCTCATGCCTCCAGTAGAAAATGAAAAGCTGCGCCAAAAGCTGGCGCAGCAGAATGCGATAATCATAACCTATTGTGTCAGGCGTTGGGATCAGTGTTTGATGCCTAACGAATCGGCTAGCTGCTTCGCCAACTGGTTTTGGTCATCCGCACCGTATTCCCAGAACATGGCGCCTCCCAGCCCCTTGCTCTTGATATAGTCAGCCTTGATCGCTACCGAGCGCGGGTTTTCATAGGAGAGGGCAAAGAGCGCTTTTCCCTCCACAGACTGCACTGACAGCCACGGCACTTTTGCTTCATCATCCCAATGCTGGCTAAAGCGCTTCTGCGGATCGTTGATCAATTTCGCCACGATATCGTTGTACTTCACATAGGTATCTTTGCTCAGATCGACGCCCAGTGATTTGAACAATTCAATTTGCGCGGGCCCGAAATAGGGCTGGGTAACAGGATTTTTCTGTGCGTCAGGTTTGCTCCAGTCAATGCCAGGCTCAACAGCGCGTTTCGGTACGCGACCATAAAAACCAATGCCCAGGTTCATCTGACTCACTTTTAGACCGGCAGCAAGATAGTTGTTGACCACAAAATCAGCGCTGTACTTATCCGCCGCGGCGACTGTCGGCCATTGTGTCGAATCGTACAGGTTCGAGTTGAAATACTGCGTACCGTAAGCCATGTCATAGGTCATCAGGTTTATGTAGTCGAGCGATGGCGCAATGGCTTTCACATCCACCCAGCTTTTCGGGCTTTCCGCATTTGCGCCCACGGCGATAGTCAGTAGTTTTTTATGCCCCAATGCGGCGCGGAGCTCTTTTAACAGTGCGGTAAAGTTAGCTCGGTCGGCCGGTTGACTTTCGACCAGTCCCCAGGCGCCGTTGACCGGGTATTCCCAGTCGAGGTCGATGCCATCAAGGCCATATTTCGCAATTATCTCCTGAGCCGACTGAATAAACACCGCGCGCGATTCTTTCGTTGCCGCCGCGCCTGAGAATCCACGTGCCCCCCAACCACCGACGGAAAGCAATACTTTCAGGTTCGGATTCTGTTTACGCAACTGTGGAATTTTCAGTAAATCATCCTGCACTTTCGGTGAAAGCCAAATCTGATGCAGCTTACTAGCGTCTTTTAAGGCGTTATTGGTCTCGTCTTTTTCGTTGTTGTAGACAAGGCCAAACGAATAGTTGAGATGGGTTATCTGACGAACATCCAGTTTATTGATGTCACCACCAGGACCGGCAGTGACGTCGCCGCCACCATTGAAGTAGCCAACTGACATCAGTGAACTGGCGGAAACAACGCTGGCGCAAAGCAGGGGTAATGCTGCCAACAAAGGCAATAGTTTCATCGGTGTTCCTCTTTGACATTTAAACAAGCAAACACGCCACGGAAATGGCGTGGCGAAAAAAGCAGCACCTGCAGGTTAACAGTTTCATAACAGGAAAAATGCGAAGAGGTTCACGTCATGTCGGCGAAGCGGCAAACCATTTCTGGTAGGTTGTATCGGTTGGGGCAAACATTACTGATTGTTGACGCAAGTCCTTTTTCTGGCCTACAGATTTGCATACATGCGCAAATTCAATAGGCCGGATAAGGCGTTTTAAAGTATTAGCGATGGGTTTCCAGCCAGTCATCAAGCGTATACAGCGTTGCGCCCGCTGCGGCCATTTCCATAAACGCCTCTGCACTGTCCTGGGGTTGAATATTGACGCCACGGCAGCCGTCGGTAATAACGCTGACGGTATAACCAAGATCGAGCGCATCCAGAACGGTGAATTTAACGCAATAGTCGCTAGCCAGACCCATGATAATAAGCTCAGCAATACGGTGTTCGAGCAGCCAGGCGTTCAGCGCGGTTGCCTGACGACGACCGTTATCAAAAAATGCACTGTAACTGTCGACCAGCGGGTTCTCGCCTTTGGTGAAGGTTTTCGCTATTGCACGCTGGTTCAGCAGCGGATGCAGGGCCGCCCCTTCGCTGTTTTGCACGCAATGATCGGGCCAGAACGTTTGCGCCAGACCATCCAGTTGTCCCTGACTGTAGGGGGCGACCTGATGCTGGCTGGCAAAACTACCGTGATTAGCCGGATGCCAGTCCAGACTGGCAACAACCGTGTCGCCGCGTAGGGCGCACCAGTCAATCAGACGGTTGGCAATCTCGATTGTGCTGTCGCCTTGCGGAACAGCGAGAGCGCCGCCGGCACAAAAGTCATTTTGTAAATCGACCAACAGTAAGGCTCGGGCCATGGGCATAGACTCCTTTATTCGTCCGGGGTGAGCTCGCCGCGCAGATTTTGCGTCATTGCTTCACGAATGCTCTGCACATCCAGTCCCTGACTGAGTAAATAATGCAATTTGGTGAGCGTGGCTTCGACGGTCATATCCGCGCCGCCAATCACGCCAGCGTGGGCGAGGGCATTACCCGTCGCATAGCCACCCATGTTTACCTTGCCGGACATACACTGGGTCAGGTTCACCACCACAATGCCCCGCGAGCTCGCATCTTCAAGTTCTTGCAGAAACTCTTTATTTTGCGGTGCATTGCCCACGCCGTAGGAGCGCAAAATTAACGCTTTTACCGGCTGGCGCAGGAAGTTACGCACCACATCAGCGGAGATACCTGGGTAAATGGTGACTACGCCAATCGGTTGTGGAGTAATAGGATGAACAATCAGTTCACCTGCGCCGTGCGGTGCTGGCGGAGTTCCCAGTCGACGGATGTGGATCCCGGCTTCCAGTAGCGGCGCAAGGTTGGGTGAGGCAAAGGCGTCAAAGCCATCGGCGTGCGCTTTAGTGGTACGGTTGCCGCGAAACAGTCGATTGTTGAAAAACAGGGTTACTTCATTGATCGGATAATTTGCCGCAACGTACAGCGCGTTGAGCAGATTGATTTGCCCGTCTGAACGTAGCTCTGCCAGCGGAATTTGTGACCCTGTCACAATGACCGGTTTACCCAGGTTCTCCAACATAAAAGAGAGCGCCGAAGCCGTAAACGCCATGGTGTCGGTGCCGTGCAGAATGACAAAACCATCGTAATCGTCGTAGTGTGCTTTAATGTCTTCCGCAATATGCTGCCAGTCTTCCGGCGTCATGTCGGAGGAATCCATCAACGGGACGTATTCGTGGATGGTGAAGTCTGGCATCTCCGGGCGGTGGAATTCAGGCATCAATGCCAGTTGACGCTGGAGATGACCAGAAACAGGAATATAACCCTGTTCTGAGCGCTGCATACCAATGGTGCCGCCGGTATAGGCAACGTAAATCGATTTCTTTTGCATGACTTTTCTTCTGTCTCAATGAAAACCCCTCTTCATCCCGAAGAGGGGGCAATTGTTAGCGAACGTTGGCGCAGGTCAGGCAAAACGCATATCGGTTTTGCGGATCGTTAAACGCGGCCAGCTTATCGCTTTCCGCTTTAACTGCACTGGCCGCAGAAGCAAGCGGCGCCGGGAGCATGGCCTGAATAGCTTCGGGCAGCATGGCGCGAACGGAGCCTGACATGCTGTCCATTACCATATCGACGAATGTCGGTTCATCCTGATAATACGCAATGTGCCACTGTTTCAGCTTGGCAAGCTCAGCCGCTTTCGCGATGGCGTCGTCAAAATCACCGAGGCTGTCTACCAGTCCGTTGGCTTTCGCATCCTGACCGGTCCAGACGTGACCCTGCGCGATTTTGTCAATCTGCTCAGGGGTTGTCTTACGTGCATCCGCGACCAGCGTGATAAAGCGCTTATAGCCATTTTCAATGCTCAATTGCATCATTTGCTGCACTTCAGGCGGTAACGCTTTGGTGATGGAGATATCCGCCAGCGGGGAAGTGGCCACGCCATCGGTATGTACACCAATGGAATCCAGGCTGTTTTCTACGGTGTTGATCACACCAAAGATCCCGATTGAACCGGTTAAAGTGCTGGGGTTTGCCACAATGTAACTGGCTGGGGTGGAGATCCAGTAGCCACCGGAGGCCGCCATGCCGCCCATAGACACGACAACCGGTTTACCCGCCGCTTTTGCCGCAGCCAGCTCAGCACGAATGACTTCCGAGGCGCTGACGCTGCCGCCAGGACTGTTCACGCGCAGAACAATAGCTTTCACTTTCGGATCGAGACGCGCTTCGCGGATTTGTGCGGCAGTGGTGTCGCCCCCCACATTTCCTGGGGTTTCTTCACCGTCCATAATCGCGCCGTTCGCAAAGATAACGCCAATGCTGTCTCCGGTATCCGCCGGTGTTTTCAGCGAATAATCGTAATAGCTGACGGCGCGATAGTTTTTATCCGCTTTGCTCCAGCCAAACTGTTTGGTCAGCATTTTTTCGACTTCGGCGCTGGAGGCGAGTGCATCCACCAGTTTGTTGTCGAGCGCATATTTCGCCGTATCTCCATCGACCTTCGTCAAACCGTCCAGCATCGCCTGTGCGCCAGGGAACACCTGCTGAGCTGGGATCTGGCGGTTGGCGGCGACCGTGTCGAGATAGTTCTGCCACAGCTCGCCGATCCAGCGACTGTCGGCTTCACGCGCGGCAGGAGACATATCATCGCGGATAAACGGCTCTACGGCAGACTTATAGGTCCCGACGCGGAACACGTGCGTGGAGACTTTCAGCTTATCGAGCAGGGACTTGTAGTACAGACCGTTGGTGGCAAAGCCGTGCAGATCAACGGAACCCTGCGGAGAGAGGTAAATTTTGTTAGCAAAACTGGCGAGGTAATACTGCCCCTGGCTGAAGTTATCGCCCACGGCAAAGACCGGTTTACCGCTGTCGCGGAATTCCCGCAGTGCTTTGCCGATATACTGCATGGAAGGCTGGTCTGCCCCAGCAAAATTTTTCAGATCCATCACGATGCCGGTGATGTTGCGATCATCTTTTGCCTGGCGAATCGTATTCACGATATCGAACAGGGAGTTTTCCTGCAGACGATCGGAACTGGCGCCAAACAGCTGACGGCCAATAACGCTTAAACGACTGGTGCTCGAAGGCTTATCGACAATCACCCCGGAGATATCCAGCAGCAGCGCGCCTCGCTCAGCGTGTTCGCTGGTGTTGCTGCTGCTGACCTGCATCCAGATGCCCACGCCAACCAGCACCAAAAAGATGAAGAACAGGTTAAGCACAAATTCACGGACGAAATTGAGTAATCGCCATGTCCATTTAAAAAATCCGGCAATAAATCGCCACAGGGTTCGCATGTATTCTCCCTACCAATTAACAACACGCCACCCCGAAATCCCGGAGAAAGGCGATAAGATGAGGCTATCGTAATGACCCGACAGGCACTTGTCAGCAGGAATCACCGCCTGTGCTGTAACAAAATCCGCTCACGTGTTAATTTTGTGAACAAATTTCATTGTTGGAGTTAAGCAAATGGATGCACTCGAATTACTCATGACCCGTCGTAGCGCCTCACGTCTCGTCGAACCGGCCCCGGCAGGAGAGCAACTGCAAAATATTCTGCGTGCGGGAATGCGCGCGCCGGACCACAAAACGCTGCAACCGTGGCAATTCTTTGTCATTGAGGGCGAAGGGCGTGAACGCTTTGCCGCCGTGCTTGAAAAAGGCGCTATTGCATCTGGCAGCGATGAGAAGGCCCAGGAAAAAGCGCGCAGCGCGCCGTTTCGCGCGCCGCTGATTATTACCGTGGTGGCGAAATGTGAAGCAAACGACAAGGTTCCGCTATGGGAACAGGAAATGTCTGCCGGTTGTGCGGTGATGGCCATGCAGATGGCTGCCATTGCCCAGGGCTTTGGCGGTATCTGGCGCAGTGGCGCATTAACCGAAAGTGAGGTCGTCCGCGAAGCGTTTGACTGTCGCCCACAGGATAAAATCGTCGGTTTTCTCTATCTGGGCACACCACAGTTGAAAGCATCCACGACGATTACCCTTGCCGATCCGAGCGCATTCGTCCGTTATTTCTGATATCAACGGCAAAACTGTCTGGATTATGAGCAAAGGCACCCGAATTCAGACAGTCACTCTTACCACATCATGGAATGAGCGCTACCATATCCGGATTGCAATGACAGGAGATGTCCATGAGCGAGCAAGCTATTCGTTTAACGCAATACAGCCACGGAGCCGGTTGCGGTTGTAAAATTTCCCCAAAAGTGCTGGAAACCATCCTGCACAGCGAGCAGGCGAAGTTTGTTGATCCAAACTTACTGGTGGGTAATGAAACCCGCGACGACGCGGCTGTATACGATCTGGGGAACGGCACCAGCGTAATCAGCACCACCGATTTCTTTATGCCGATTGTCGATAATCCGTTTGATTTTGGCCGCATCGCCGCCACCAACGCCATCAGCGATATTTTCGCCATGGGCGGCAAACCGATTATGGCAATTGCTATCCTGGGCTGGCCGCTTGATAAGCTGGCGCCGGAAATCGCCCGCGAAGTAACCGAGGGCGGACGCTTTGCCTGCCGTCAGGCGGGTATCGCGCTGGCGGGGGGGCACTCTATCGATGCCCCTGAGCCTATCTTTGGTCTTGCGGTAACCGGCGTTGTTCCAACTGAACGCGTGAAGAAAAACAGCACCGCCGAGGCGGGATGCAAGCTGTTTTTGACCAAGCCTCTGGGTATTGGTGTCCTGACCACCGCAGAGAAAAAATCGCTGCTGAAGGACGAGCACAAAGGACTGGCGACGGAAGTGATGTGCCGGATGAACATTGCCGGGGCGGCATTTGCCGATATCGACGGCGTGAAAGCCATGACCGACGTTACCGGTTTTGGGCTGCTGGGGCATCTGAGCGAGATGTGTCAGGGGGCCGGCGTTCAGGCGCAGATCGTCTACCAGGTAATTCCTAAGCTGCCAGGTGTTGAAGAATACATCGCGCAGGGCGCGGTGCCGGGCGGTACCCAGCGTAACTTTGCCAGCTACGGACACCTGATGGGGGAAATGCCGCAGTCGGTTCGCGATCTGCTCTGCGATCCGCAAACTTCCGGTGGTCTGCTGTTAGCGGTAACGCCGGAAGCTGAAGCCGAAGTTAAAGCGGCAGCGGCGCAGTTTGGCATCGACCTCACCGCGATTGGTGAGTTAGTGGAAGCTCGTGGCGGTCGCGCCATGGTTGAGATCCGTTAACTCGATGCGGTTGTTTATTGCCGAAAAACCGAGTCTGGCGCGCGCTATCGCCGATGTGCTGCCGAAGCCGCATCGCAAAGGTGACGGTTTTATCGAATGCGGAAACGGGCAAGTGGTGACCTGGTGTATTGGTCACCTGCTTGAGCAGGCGCAGCCAGATGCCTATGACAGTCGTTATGCTCGCTGGAGTCTGGTTGATCTGCCGATTGTCCCGGAAAAGTGGCAACTGCAGCCGCGTCCCTCGGTGACCAAACAGCTCAACGTTATTAAGCGATTTTTGCATGAGGCCAGTGAAGTCATTCACGCAGGTGACCCTGATCGTGAAGGACAGCTGCTGGTGGATGAAGTGCTGGATTACCTGCAACTGGCCCCTGAAAAGCGCCAGCAGGTGCAACGCTGCCTGATTAACGACCTCAACCCGCAGGCCGTCGAGCGGGCGATTGAGCGTCTGCGCGCCAACAGTGAGTTCATCCCCCTGTGCGTGTCGGCACTGGCGCGAGCGCGGGCGGACTGGCTGTACGGTATCAACATGACGCGCGCTTATACCATTCTGGGGCGTAACGCGGGCTATCAGGGCGTACTTTCGGTCGGGCGCGTGCAAACGCCGGTGCTCGGACTGGTTGTGCGTCGCGATGAAGAGATTGAAAACTTCGTTGCCAAAGACTTCTTCGAGGTAAAGGCGCATATCGTGACGCCCGCCGATGAGCGGTTTACCGCTATCTGGCAGCCGAGCGAAGCGTGTGAGCCGTATCAGGATGAAGAAGGGCGCTTGCTAAACCGCACGTTGGCTGAACACGTGGTAAACCGCATTAACGGTCAGCCGGCGATCGTCACCAGCTATAACGATAAACGGGAATCAGAATCCGCGCCGCTGCCGTTTTCGCTGTCGGCGTTGCAGATTGAAGCGGCGAAACGCTTTGGCTTAAGTGCGCAAAACGTTCTGGATATCTGCCAGAAGCTGTATGAAACCCATAAACTGATCACCTATCCGCGTTCGGATAGCCGTTATCTGCCGGAAGAACACTTTGCCGGACGTCACGCGGTGCTGAACGCGATTAGCGTCCATGCGCCGGATCTGCTTCCGCAACCGGCGGTCAATCCCGATACGCGAAACCGCTGTTGGGATGATAAAAAAGTGGATGCGCACCACGCCATCATTCCAACAGCGCGCAGTTCGTCCATCAACCTGAACGATAATGAAGCGAAGATATACAACCTGATTGCCCGTCAATATCTGATGCAGTTTTGCGCGGATGCGGTATTCAGGAAGTGCGTTATTGAGCTGGATATCGCGAAAGGTAAGTTTGTCGCCAAAGCCCGTTTTCTGGCTGAAGCTGGATGGCGTACGCTGCTAGGCAACAAAGAGCGCGACGAAGATAACGACGGGACGCCGCTGCCGGTGGTGGCAAAAGACGACGAGCTGCTGTGCGAAAAAGGCGAAGTGGTTGAACGACAGACCCAGCCTCCGCGGCACTTTACCGATGCCACGCTGCTGTCAGCGATGACCGGAATCGCGCGCTTTGTGCAGGATAAAGATCTGAAAAAGATCCTGCGCGCAACGGACGGACTGGGAACGGAAGCGACGCGCGCCGGGATTATCGAGCTGCTGTTTAAGCGTGGTTTCCTGGTGAAGAAGGGGCGCTATATTCATTCTACCGATGCCGGAAAAGCGCTGTTTCATTCGCTGCCTGAAATGGCGACGCGTCCGGATATGACCGCGCACTGGGAATCTATCCTGACCCAAATCAGCGAAAAGCAGTGTCGATATCAGGATTTCATGCAGCCGCTGGTGGGGACGCTGTATCAGCTAATCGATCAGGCGCGCAGCACGCCGGTACGACGCTTCCGTGGTATTGCCGCACCGGGTAGTAGTGGTGGTGACAAGAAAAAGAGCGCGCCGCGTAAACGCACGGCGAAAAAAAGCCCGCCATCTGAAGAGGCGGGCCTGTAGTGCGCTCTTAGGCTGGATAAGGCATGTGTGCCGCATCAAGCCCACGGGAACAACAGATCTGAATTAAATCACACCCTGGCCCAACATCGCGTCGGCAACTTTCACGAATCCCGCGATGTTGGCGCCACGTACGTAGTTGGTTTGCTTGCTTTCGCCGCCGTACTCGACGCAGGCATGGTGAATATCCAGCATGATGTGGTGCAGGCGTGCATCCACTTTCTCCGCTTTCCAGCCCAGACGTGCGGCGTTCTGCGCCATTTCCAGACCGGATGTCGCTACGCCTCCCGCGTTGGCCGCTTTACCCGGCGCGAACAATACACCCGCTTCCAGGAACAGATCGGTGGCCTCGATGGTGGTAGGCATGTTTGCCCCTTCGGCGACAGCCTTCACGCCGTTGGCGATCAGCACGCGTGCCGCATCGACATCAAGTTCGTTCTGGGTGGCGCACGGCAGGGCGATATCAACCGGAACCGACCACGGCTGTTGGCCTTCCAGATAGGTCAGGCCAAATTCGCGGGCGTAATCCGCCACGCGGCCGTCGCGGCTGTCTTTGATCGCGCACAGACGCGCCAGTTTTTCTTTGGTAAATCCGCTTTCGTCGACCACGGTACCGCTGGAATCGGAGGCGGTGACTACTCGCGCGCCAAACTCCATGGCTTTCTCAATGGCGAATTGCGCCACGTTACCGGAACCAGAGACGGCCACGCGCATGCCTTCAAAGCCCAGGCCATGGCGTTTGAGCATCGCTTCGGTGAAGTACACCAGACCGTAGCCGGTAGCTTCCGGGCGAATCAGGCTGCCGCCGAAAGAGAGACCTTTACCGGTAAAGACGCAGGCGCTGTTGTTGGACAGTTTTTTCATCATCCCGGCCATAAAACCGACTTCACGACCGCCTACGCCGATATCGCCCGCCGGAACATCGGTATCGGGCCCTAAATGGCGGAACAGTTCGGTCATCAGCGCCTGGCAGAAACGCATGATTTCGCCTTCGCTTTTACCTTTCGGATCGAAATCGCTCCCGCCTTTACCCCCGCCCATTGGCAGCGTGGTGAGGGCGTTTTTAAATGTTTGCTCGAAGCCAAGGAATTTCAGGATCGACAGGTTCACGGAAGGGTGGAAACGCATCCCGCCTTTGTATGGGCCAATGGCGGAGCTAAACTGCACGCGCCACGCGCGGTTGACCTGCACCTGATTGCGATCGTCCAGCCAGACGACGCGGAACTGGATCACGCGCTCCGGTTCAACCAGACGTTCCAGCAACGACATCTGACGATAACGCGGGTTTTGCTCGAGGAAGGGCCACAGTGTCGTCATTACCTCACGAACGGCTTGCGCGAACTCGGTCTGATTAGGGTCGCGCTTTTGCACATGGTTAAGGAATGACTCCAGAGAACGTGTCTGATCCATAGATATAAGTACCTCTTATGTATTGATATGGTTATATTTTTGATTTTTGTGTTAAGTGTTTTGCAGTTTTTGACTATAACATCAGCAGTGTGACGGGACGCAAGAAAAAATTAACCGCGCTAAGTAAATTAATATTGCGGCGTGGGTCATAACCAAAAGCGATGATGGCAAGGGCTAAAGTTTCTGCCGGTTTATACCGTTATACTGAGCATAACTGTCAGTCAAAAAGGAAAGAATATGCGCCGTATAATCATGGCAGGAGCGTTGGCACTGGTGTCCAGCGCGACGCTGGCAAATCAGCCCTATCGCCCGGACGTGCAGGTGAATGTCCCGCCGGAAGTGTTCAGTTCCAGCGGTCAGCGGGCGCAACCCTGTAGTCAGTGCTGTATTTATCAGGATCAAAACTACTCAGAAGGGGCGGTGATTAAAGCGGATGGCGTTTTGCTTCAGTGCCAGCGCGATGATAAAACGATCAGCACGAATCCGCTGGTCTGGCGTCGCGTAAAAGGATAAACGCTTCTAATAGCGGGATATCGGCAGGCGCCAGCGGATAACGCAGCGCCTCTTCGGGTGAACACCAGACGATATCCTGATGTTCATACACTTTCAGCTCCCCCTGATATGACGGTACATGCCAGGCATGTAAGTGAATGAGTCGGCCTGAAACCTCGCGTTGATGGCTGGCAATGTAGCGCCCAACGACCGCCTCGATGCCCAACTCTTCACGCAGTTCACGGACCAGCGCCTTTGGCTGACTTTCCCCCGGCTCAACCTTACCGCCAGCAAACTCCCACATACCTGACTGATCCGCATGCTCCGGGCGTTGAGCCAGTAAAATTTTGCCATCACGTTCAATGATAGCGGCGACCACGTCGAGGGTTTTCATTATATTCATCAAGATCTAACGGTAGAAAATGACATACTATCGTTATCTTTGTTTTATCTAAAGTATTCAGGAGCCACCGTTGAACGATCCTCAGTCGTGGGTAAAACCGTTAACGCGTATCCCTTCCAGTTTGCAACCGCTCGTTGCTACGCAGAAAAAACATTATGGCGATGTGCTGCATCCCACGCGCTGGTGGGGGCGGATGCCGTTCCTGTTCTGGCTGGTGGCGCTGTTTGTCGGGTATCTGGAGCGTAAAAAGGCGCGCCTGTCGCCGGTGATGCGCGCGCTGTTGATGACCCGCGTTTCTCAGGTGTGCCACTGCGCTTTCTGCGTTGACGCCAACAGTTTACGGCTGGCTGAACGCTGCGGCGCGCTGGATAAAGTCTTACAGGTTGCCAACTGGCAAGAATCAACGCTATTTAGCGCAGAAGAACGTGTAGGGCTGGCCTATGCTGATGCGGTCACCGCAACGCCACCACAGGTTGACGATGCGCTGAAAGCGCAGATGAAGCAGTATTTTACCGATGACGCCATTACTGAAATGACCGCGCTGATTGCGTTTCAAAATCTCTCGGCGCGTTTTAATGCCGCTCTCGATATTCCCTCCCAGGGACTGTGCGACAGTTTTAAAGGACGCCCGCATGCTTGACCGCCATCTTCATCCGCGATTAAAACCGCTTTTGCATCGCTGCGTGGGCATCGTTGATCAACCGGCGATTACCCCGGACGGACTTACGCTGGTCGGTTTTGCTATTGGCGTGCTGGCGTTGCCATTTCTGGCGTTAGGCTGGTATATGGCGGCGCTGGTGGCTATTGTGCTCAATCGGCTGTTTGACGGGCTGGATGGGGCGCTGGCACGGCGCAGAGGGCTAACGGACGCGGGAGGATTTCTCGATATCTCGCTCGATTTTCTGTTTTACGCCTTAGTGCCGTTTGGTTTTATTCTTGCTGCGCCGGCGCAAAATGCGCTGGCAGGCGGTTGGCTGTTGTTCGCGTTTATTGGCACCGGCAGCAGCTTCCTGGCCTTCGCCGCGCTGGCGGCAAAGCATCAGATTGATAACCCCGGTTATGCGCATAAATCTTTTTATTATCTGGGTGGACTGACCGAAGGAACCGAGACGATTTTGCTGTTTGTGTTGGGATGTCTGTTCCCGGAATATTTTGCCGTAATGGCGTGGGTCTTTGGCGCGCTGTGCTGGATGACGACGTTCACCCGGATCTGGAGCGGATATCTGACGCTGAAAGCGGTCCAGCGTCAGGCGTAACGTAGTGCGTTGCCGGATGCGCTTCGCTTATTTGGCCTACAACGATGGTTTATGTAGGCTGGGTAAAGCGCTCTCGCTGCATCCGGCAAAAATGACAATCTTACTTGCTGGCGTCCGGACCCCGTTCACCGCTGGCGATCGGGTTTTTCGGAGAGCTGCTCCACTCATACCAGCCGCCGTCGTAGACGGAGACGTTTTTCCAGCCCATTGCGCGGGCATACATAAACGTTTCCGAAGCACGCCAGCCGGTACCACAATAGAATGAGACCTGTTGCTCTGGCAGGATATTCCATTGCTTCCACATGGCGGCGATGTCATCGGCGCTGCGCATGGTGCCATCCGGGTTATGGAAATCTTCCATGTGGGTGGAGTCGCTGCCTGCATGGCCCCAACGCGCCCCTGCGATCTCACCTTTTGGCTTAATGTAGCTATAGCCGCTGGTCGTACCGATAAATTCCGGCCATGAACGAATGCTCACCAAAGACGCATCCTGGCGATGCAGCAGCCCGCGAGCCTGTTCCATATCCAGCATCAGTTGCGGTTGGGCAGGGATCGTCACGCCGAAATCAGGTTCAGGCTTCACCGTTGGTGCCGTACCGCGTTCGACCGGTAAACCTGAGTCAGACCAGGTCTGCCAGCCACCGTCGAGCAGACGAACATCTTTCACACCTGCATACAGCATAATTTGCGCCACGCGCGCGGCGGCGTAGACATCGCGGCCGTATAAAATCACCGTGGTGTCGTGGCGGATGCCGTGTTTCGCCAGCATCGCTTTGAGCTGCGCGTCGGACACTTTATTCCACAGCGGTTCGCTTTCGACTTCGTTGGTATCAATATAGCCCGCGCCAGGGATATGGCTGAGCAGATACAACTTCGGCGCGCCCCAGGCGGCTTCAATCACTTTCCAGTCACTGGCCGGTTTGGCGGTCACCTCTTTACCCTGCTGAAGGTCGTGCAGCCACTGCGGGTAAACCAACTGTTCGAAGTGCGGCAGACGTTGCAGGCGGGCAGGGTCCGTAAGCGCATCGCTGAGGGTTGAGATAGCGTTAAAGCCGACTTTCTGCAGGCGGGATTTGACGGCCTGCATGTCAGTATCGCTGCCATACAATGCCACCGGCGCGTCGGTTTTCAGGTGATGTGCCTTAACCCAGGCGCTGAGTTGTTCATCATTCATCTTGTCGAGCCAGGCGGCAGACAGGTTCAGTGCGGAAGGCTCGTGTCCTGAAGGACCATTAAGCGATTGCGGCCAGCCGTTATAAAAAGCGCTCTGACGGGTATCGATCGCCGCGCCTTGCTTTTGCTGTAACTGGTTGAGGGTGAGCGTCTGTGCTGTTTCAGCAGCCCAGGAAGAAGCGCAAGCGAGCCCTAAAGCCAGTGCCAGCGCGGTCATTTGAGAAACACGTTTCATCGAATAGCCCGACGTTGAAAAAGAGGACGACATTCTGTGCCGCCAGTTAAGTAAAAACCTTGCGTTAACGCAGCATATCGGCACATTCACGCCCAGTTTTCCATCTGTAATACGCGACCTGCTGGCGGAACGTCCTGCGCATCGTGGGTAACCTGGACCACCGGAATACCCAGTTTACGTACTTCGGTGAAGACCCACTGGCGAAAGGTATCGCGCAGCGACGCATCCAGCCGGCTAAAGGGTTCATCGAGTAACAGCGCCTGGGGTTGCGCCAGCAGCGCGCGAAGCAGGGCGACACGCGAGCGTTGCCCGCCGGAGAGCGAAGCCGGATCGCGTGAATAAAATCCTGCCAGGCCCGCGCGTGCGAGGGCGCTTTCCACCTCATGGCGTCTGGCGGGACCTTGCACGCTGGCGGGTAAGGCCAGCAGTAAATTCTGCCCAACGCTGAAATGGTCAAACAGCAGCGCATCCTGAAACAGAATGCCAATCTGGCGCTGCGCGGTAGGCAGTGTGTCTACGCGCTGTTCGTTGAGCCACAGTTCGCCTGACGCCTGAAACTGAGGAGACAACGCCCCGATCATCCACGAAAATAACGAAGACTTACCGCTGCCGGAAGGTCCCATAATGGTGACAATGTCACTTTTATTAACCTGAAAATTAACGTCCTTCAGTAGCGCTGTCGTACCCTGGTACAACGAAACGCCTTGTACAATGAGCATTAGCGGAGTCCTTGTCGAAAGCGGCCAATCCACGCAGCGAGAAACGCCGCCAGTGCGAAAATTATAAGCGGTAACAGAAGCTGCCATAGCGCCTGGGTTGCCAGAATGGCGGTGCTACCGCCGCTGCTTAATGCCACCGCTTCGGTGGTCAGCGTGGGATAGCGCCCGGCGCCTAACCACAGCGTCGGCATATACTGGGCGATACTGACTGAGAACCCTACCGCGAAGGCAACCAGCGCCGGGCGCGCCAGCTGCGGACATTTTACTTGCCAGAATATGCGGCCCCGGGTCCAACCCAGCGTTTGCGCAATCAAAATCAACCGTGGGTCAATGCGTTGCCACGCCGGTTTGAGCACAAACAGCATCCATGGCATCACCCACAGCAGGTGTCCCCAGACAATGGTTATCATCAGCCCATCCTGTCCGGCATATAACGCCAACAGATACTGTCCAGTTACCAGCGGCAGCGCAGGCAAAATGAGCGGTAGCCAGACCCAACGGTGTCCGGTTTGCGGACCCCATTCCAGCCAGGCAAAAAGTATCAGCAGCGCCAGCACGCTGGAGATAAGCCCCAGTTGCAGGCTAGTGCTGAGCGCCTCACTATTTAGCGACGAATAGCTGGCGATCAGCGCCAGAACCAGCGCGCACACCACACCGCCAAAGGGCAAAAGTTGTACCAGCGAAAGGCCGATTGTACAGGATGAAAAACGCAGGCGTTCCCCGTTTACTGCGGGAATAGTGCGTTGCCAGGCGCGCCAGAGCAGATACCCCGCCAGCGCGATGATGAGTAGCAGCAGTACCAGCAGCAGGCTGGCGAGTGCTCCTTTAGCCTGTTGCTCGGCATCGCCCTGACTGAGCCATTGCAAGCTCAACACGGCAAGCGTTGGTGGGTTTCCGGGACCAAGGACGATTGCTACATCCACTACCGAGAGCGACCAGGCGACAATCGCCAGCATGGCTTTGCCTAATGCGGGGGCGAGAGAGGGCAGAACCAGCCAGTTCAGGCATTGCAGTCGGCTGTAACCCAGCGAATCCAGGACGATAACCTGCTGCGAAAGCTGTTTTTCACTCAGCAGAGCTGAGAGGATCCATAACAAAAAGGCACTCTCTTTTACCGCCAGCGTCACGCCAAGCCCAATGCCGTAGCGGTCAGGCTGGGAGCTGAGAAACGGGAGCCATTGCCAGAGCATGCCGCCTTCGGCAAAAACCAACAGCACGCTGGTGGCGAAGGCAACATGTGGAATTGCCAGCAGCCACGGAAGACGCGTGCACAGACGCGCCCAGCCTGCGCCGGGCCATAAGGCGAGGATCGCCAGCAGGGCGATGATCAGCGCGCCGCCAGCCGCGAGGCTTACGGAAACCAGCGTTGCCAGTAACGCCTGCGGGAGTTGAGGATCGCTAAATAGCGCCAGCCAGTGTCTGGTGCTCAGCGCCGGCGTTATCAGAGAAAAAGCCGCTGGCGCCAGCGGCAGATAAACGCCCGCCATGATGGCCCAGAGTAGCAGAATTAATGTGTACCGTAGCGGCGTAGCCATTCTTGTTCCAGAGCGTTTACCCATGCAGCATGCGGTTCTGGCAGTACGGCAGGGAGCCCTTGTGGGATCCGCGCCAGCAGCGCATTACGCTGGTCGACAGGCAATTTTTGTGGATCAAGCACCGAAGGATCTCCCCAGACTGACGGGTCGGCTTTACGCAGCTGCGCTTCGGGTGAAAGCAGGAAATTTGCCACGACTTTCGCTCCGGCGCTGGCACGCGCATTCGCTGGAATGGTGACAAAATGCACGTTGCCGAGCATGCCCAGTGAGAAACCAAAACTATAGCTGCTATTGGGTAATTCACCGCTGGCCACTTTTTGCTGCGCGTGGGCAGGATTAAAGGTCATTGATAAACGCAGGGTGCCACCGTTGAGCAGCGCATCCATTCGCGCGGGCGTGGGCGGAAAATCTTTACCTTCGCGCCACAGGGCAGGATGCAAAGCATCAAGGTAATGCCACAATGGAGCGGTAACATCGGCGAATGTGGACGCATCTGGCGCTATTTTCAGCGCCTGCGGCTTGTTGGTGAGCGAAATTAACAACTGCTCAAGAAAAGCCGTTCCGGTAAAGTCTGGCGGACGCGGATAGGTCACCGTGCCAGGGTGCGTCTGGGCAAACTCAAGCAGTGCCTGCGGGGATTGCGGCGGCTGCGCGGTGAGATCGTGCCTGGCAATAAATGTAAGCTGTGCGCCGCCCCACGGTGATTCAGCCACCTCCGTTGGAATGGAAAAGTCTTCGTTCACCGGTTTCTGGGTATCAACATAGCGCCAGTTAGGCAGCGTTTGCGCCCACTGGGTCTGTAGCAGCCCGGCTTCTTTCAGCGTGCGGAAATTTTCGCCGTTCACCCACAGCAAATCGACCGATCCACCGTTTTTTCGCCCGGATGCCGCTTCCGTCTGGATACGTTTTACGGCGTCGGCGGCATCCGCCAGGCGTACGATTTTCAGGTTAATGGCATAGTGCGTTTTCATCTCGCCGCTAACCCAGTCGAGATACTGGTTAACTGCGTTGTCGCCACCCCAGGCGTTGAACCACACCGTCTGACCGCGGGCGTCATTTTTGATTTGCTGCCAACTGGTGTCCTCGGCGAAAGCCGCCAGCGGAGAGAGCAGCAAACTCAGGCACAATAAGCAGTAACGCATAATATCTCCATTGCTAAAAATGGGGGGAAAGACTCAGGTCTTTTTCCGTTGATGCTCAAGATAAAGGCTTCTGGCCACGGCAATCACCACGCTCAGAGCGAACAGGAAGAACAGGCCGGTAACAAACCAAAATGTGCCGCCGGTTAACAGGCTACCAGCCCATGAATAGACGATAGTGGCCGGTAACTGACCGATGCCGGTGGCGATGAAGAAATGGCGAAAACGAATCGAGGTCAGGCCTGCTGCGTAGCTTACCGGGTCGAACGGCACAAAAGGTAACAGGCGACAGACAAGAATTGTGTGCTTGCCATAGCGCTCGAAAAAAGTGTCCATGTTGTTCAGCACCGTTTTTCCGGTCAGTTTTTCCACCGCGCTGCGACCTAAAACGCGGGCAATAAAAAAGCACAGCGCCGCGCCTGCCATCGCGCTGCTCCAGGACAGTACGCCGCCCCAAAATGCGCCAAACAGCGAGGCGTTGGCAAAGGTGATCACAAAGGCGGGAAGCGGCGCGACGATGGCCTGTAAGATCATCAGGAAGAACGACACGACCGCCGCCTGGGTTCCGTAAGAACGAATGAAGTTCTCAAGAGCATGCTGATCGAGCGTGGTAAATGCCGCCAGGCTGGCGTGAAGAAAATCACTCACGCCAGGTATCCACGCCCACGCCATCAGAGCGAGCAGCAGCAGGGCAAGCAAGCTTATACGGTAATAGCGTGTCCGCCGCGCTTTATTCATCTTGATCATTTACCCGCGTACTCGTGACCGGGCGCCGGATCGACATGTTTATGTCGCGCCCAGGCTTTGGCGGCCTGAACGAGGACGAATAGCGCCAGCCCCGCAACGCTGAGCTTACCGATAAATGCCCAGCTAATCCCTTCGCTGGCCAGTTCGTGCGACATCAGCGTATAGATAAAGATGCCGGGCAAGGTGGTTAGCGCAGATATCACGGTAAATGACCAGAACGGAATGGCCGTCAGCCCATAGGCATAGTTTTGAATGTTATAGGGGAACAGTGGCACGAGCCGGGTCAGGATCAGAAAGTCTACTCCACTATGGGCAATGCCTGTTTCGATAGCCTGAAACGTTGCCGTATGGCCAACGTATTTCAGCAGCAATTCCCGGCCAAGCCAGCGAGCCAGCATAAACGACAGCGCCGAAGCCATGGTTGCCGCCACCAACGAGATAAGCGTCCCTGTCACCGGGCCAAACAGCACACCGCCGACGATCACCAGAATGCTGCCAGGGATCAGACACAGCGCGGCAACTATAAACAGCAGGATATAAAGGGTATAGCCGAACAGGCCGCTTTGGCGGATGACATCTTGTAAATGATGGAAATTGGTGATCAGATCGGTCAGACCGTAATGATGGAAAACTCCCGCCAGAACGCAGAACAATACCGCAACAATTAGCAGCCGGTATTCTGCGTTATGCGAACTTCTTTTTCATGGGGGTTCTCCTGTAAAACCGAATGCAATGTAGCGTTTTCGTCAGCGAAAAGTGCGCGCGAAGATATAATAAATTTCCGGCCGCAACAATGTATTACCGTGGCTTTATTGATTTTGCACAGAATAAACAGACTCTCCAGGCAAGGCCCGGAGAGTGAAAATACGCAGACGATCAGACGCGGAATTTAGCCCATACAGGCGCATGGTCGGACGGCTTTTCCATGCTGCGGATTTCATAGTCGATACCGGTTTCTTCGCAGCGCTCCGCCAGCGGTTTGCTCGCCAGCAGCAAATCGATACGCAGGCCACGGTTATCATCAAAGCCTTTTGAGCGGTAATCAAACCACGAGAACTGGTCGTTCTTTTCAGGCCAGGCGTGACGGTAGGTATCTACCAGGCCCCAGCCCAGCAGACGCTCCATCCACTCGCGCTCTTCTGGCAGGAAGGAACATTTGCCGGTACGCAGCCAGCGTTTACGGTTCTCTTCGCCAATACCGATATCGAGGTCGGTTGGGCTGATATTCATATCGCCCATGATCAATACCGGATTGTCGCGCTTCAGTTCAGTCTCCAGATAGTTTTGTAGGTTCTGATAAAACGCGGCTTTGGCCGGGAACTTGGTTTCATGGTCTCGGCTTTCGCCCTGCGGGAAATAGCCGTTGATCACCGTGATGCTGCCCAGAGGCGACGGAATTTCCGCCATGATGATACGACGCTGCGCTTCTTCGCCATCACCCGGGAAGCCACGACGCACCGCAATCGGCGTTTCTTTCGTTAATAGTGCTACGCCGTAGTGGCCTTTCTGACCGTGATAAAAGACGTTATAACCCAGCTTTGCTACCTCTTCGAGAGGGAACATATCGTCGTGGACTTTTGTCTCCTGTAAGCCAATAACATCCGGTTGGTGTTTTTCGACAATGGCTGCCAGTTGATGGGGACGGGCACGCAGGCCGTTGATATTAAAAGAGACAAATTTCATAGTCGCTGCCAATTTGCAAGATGAATAGTGCAAGGATGGTAGCAGAATTTCTGCTGGCTGACTGCTTCTTGTCACCTGATTCCAACAATGATTGCTAATGGTGTTAACGATGGAGCAAAAACTGCACCGTTTTGGCGCGTAGCGCGTCGGAATAGAGCAATAATTTCCGATAAATTTCGTATACGATCACATTTCCAGAATTATATTTGGCGACTGAATAAAATTGCGTTTTTTCCTCTGTTTAGTCATCTGGTACGCAAACATATTCACTTTATATGCACATACAGTGAATATCGTCAGGTTGTAACTCGTTGATATTCCGTCACCGCCCTCCGTTTATGCACTTTTTTCGCTGGCTGGCACGAAGCCTGCAATCTACATTTACACCGCAAACACTATATTTATTAACATATAAATAACCTTTTATTTACCATTGAGGTCGCTATGTCTCTGTCAATTACGCGTGAAAATTTTGATGAATGGATGATGCCCGTATACGCTCCGGCCCCTTTTATTCCGGTGCGTGGCGAAGGTTCACGTCTGTGGGATCAGCAGGGTAAAGAGTATATCGATTTCGCGGGAGGCATTGCGGTTAACGCGCTGGGTCATGCACATCCGGCATTGCGCGAGGCATTAAACGACCAGGCGAGCAAATTCTGGCATACGGGAAATGGCTACACCAACGAGCCGGTGCTGCGCCTGGCGAAAAAGCTGATTGATGCCACTTTTGCCGAGCGCATTTTCTTCTGTAACTCTGGCGCAGAAGCTAACGAAGCGGCATTAAAACTGGCACGTAAATATGCCCACGATCGTTTTGGTAGCCAGAAGAGCGGCATTGTGGCGTTTAAAAATGCTTTCCATGGTCGCACGCTGTTTACCGTCAGCGCCGGAGGACAGCCCGCCTATTCACAGGACTTCGCGCCGCTGCCGCCGGATATCCGCCATGCGGTGTATAACGATCTCGACTCTGCCAGCCAACTGATTGATGACAACACCTGTGCGGTTATTGTGGAGCCGGTCCAGGGGGAAGGCGGCGTAGTGCCGGCAACAAACGCCTTTTTGCAGGGGCTGCGTGAATTATGCGATCGCCATAATGCGCTGTTGATTTTTGATGAAGTTCAGACCGGGGTTGGCCGTACCGGCGAACTGTATGCCTACATGCACTACGGCGTTACGCCGGACCTGCTGACGACAGCAAAAGCGCTGGGCGGTGGTTTCCCCATCGGCGCACTGCTGGCGACAGAGAGTTGCGCCAGTGTGATGACGGTCGGTACGCACGGTACGACCTATGGCGGAAACCCGCTGGCCACTGCGGTGGCGGGAAAACTGCTGGAAATTGTTAACACGCCGGAAGTGCTTAACGGAGTGAAACAGCGTCACGACTGGTTTGTGGAGCGTATTAACGCTATTAACGAACGTTTTGGACTGTTTAGTGAAATTCGTGGACTCGGACTGCTGATTGGCTGTGTGCTGAACGCGGAATTTGCCGGGAAAGCAAAACTCATCTCGCAAGAAGCGGCGGTTGCCGGAGTGATGGTGCTGATTGCTGGCGCTAATGTGGTGCGGTTTGCGCCAGCGTTAAACGTCAGCGAAGAAGAAATCGCCACCGGACTGGATCGCTTTGCGCTGGCCTGCGAACGCATTAAAGCAGGAGGTTCATCATGATGGTGATTCGTCCCATTGAACGCGCTGATATCACCGCGCTGATGCAGCTTGCCAGTAAGACCGGCGGCGGGTTGACCTCGCTACCGGCGAATGAAGCTACGCTGATGGCGCGTATCGAACGTTCGCTACAAACCTGGCGCGGTGAGTTGCCCAAAAGTGAGCAGGGATATGTGTTTGTGCTTGAAGACAGCGCCAGCGGAACCGTGGCAGGGATTTGCGCCATTGAGGTGGCGGTGGGGCTTAACGATCCCTGGTACAACTACCGGGTCGGTACACTGGTGCACGCCTCGAAAGAGCTGAACGTGTATAACGCGCTGCCGACGCTGTTTCTGAGTAACGATCACACGGGCAGTAGCGAACTTTGTTCTCTGTTTCTCGATCCGGACTGGCGTAAAGAAGGCAACGGCTATTTGTTGTCGAAGTCGCGCTTTATGTTTATGGCGGCCTTTCGTGACCGGTTCAATGAGAAGGTCGTGGCCGAGATGCGCGGCGTGATCGATGAACACGGTTACTCTCCGTTTTGGCAAAGCCTCGGCAAACGTTTTTTCTCAATGGAGTTCAGCCGGGCGGATTTTCTCTGCGGAACCGGGCAAAAAGCCTTTATTGCTGAACTGATGCCTAAGCATCCGATTTATACCCATTTCCTGTCTGACGAAGCGCAAAGCGTGATTGGTCAGGTGCATCCGCAAACGGCTCCTGCGCGGGCGGTGCTGGAGAAAGAAGGATTTCGCTACCGCAACTACGTCGATATTTTCGACGGCGGACCGACCCTGGAGTGCGATATTGACCGGGTACGGGCTATCCGTAAGAGCAGGCTGGTGGAGGTGGCTGAAGGGCAGCCTGCGCCGGGCGACTATCCTGCTTGTCTGGTTGCCAATGAAAATTATCAAAACTTCCGCGTCATGTTGGTTCGTGCCGACCCGGATACTCAGCGTCTGGTACTGACGGCGGCGCAACTTGACGCCCTGAAATGTCACGCGGGCGACCATGTACGTTTTGTGCGTCTTTGTGCAGAGGAGAAAACAGCATGACATTATGGATAAACGGCGACTGGGTGACGGGGCTGGGCGAGCGTCGGGTGAAAACCAATCCCGTAAGCGGTGATGTACTGTGGCAGGGCAATGATGCCGATGCAGCCCAGGTGGCGCAGGCGTGCCGGGCCGCGCGCGCAGCCTTTGCCAGTTGGGCTAAACAGCCCTTTGGCGCACGCCAGGCCATTGTTGAAAAATTTGCCTCATTGCTGGAAAGCAATAAAGCCGAACTCACACAGATTATCGCCCGGGAAACCGGCAAACCCCGTTGGGAAGCCGCTACGGAACTGACGGCGATGATCAATAAAATTGCCATCTCCGTGAAAGCCTGGCATGCGCGTACCGGAGAGCATCACAGCGAATTACCGGATGGCGCAGCGACGTTGCGCCATCGCCCGCACGGCGTGCTGGCGGTTTTTGGCCCGTATAACTTCCCCGGCCATTTACCCAATGGTCATATTGTTCCGGCACTGCTGGCAGGCAACACATTGATTTTCAAACCCAGCGAGCTGACGCCGTGGACCGGTGAAGCCGTGACAAAGCTGTGGGAGCAGGCGGGATTGCCGCCGGGTGTGCTGAACCTGGTGCAGGGCGGTCGCGATACGGGGCAGGCGCTGAGCGGGCAGGACGATCTCGATGGCCTGCTGTTTACCGGCAGTGCCAATACGGGTTATCAACTGCATCGACAGCTATCCGGCCAGCCGGAAAAAATCCTCGCTCTGGAGATGGGGGGCAACAACCCGCTGATTATTGAGAACCCGGAAGATATTGATGCCGCAGTGCATCTGACTATTCAATCCGCGTTTGTCACCGCCGGACAGCGTTGTACCTGCGCCCGTCGCCTGTTAGTTAAAAAAGGCGCGCAGGGGGATGCGTTCCTGACGCGCCTGGTGGACGTCAGCCAGAGTTTAATGCCCGGCAACTGGGACGCAGAACCGCAGCCATTTATTGGCGGGCTGATTTCCGAACAGGCCGCGCGGCATGTCTATGATGCCTGGCAGCGTCTGGAGTCGTTAGGGGGCCGGACGCTGTTAGCGCCACGTCTGGTGCAAGCCGGAACGTCACTGCTCACCCCAGGGATCATAGAACTGACCGGGGCGGCGAACGTACCCGATGAAGAGGTCTTTGGACCGCTGCTTGGCGTCTGGCGTTATGACAGCTTTGATGACGCAATTCGTATGGCGAACAACACCCGCTTTGGATTGTCGTGTGGGTTGGTTTCCCCCGATCGCAACCAGTTTGATCAACTGCTGCTCGAGGCGCGGGCCGGGATCGTCAACTGGAATAAGCCGTTAACCGGCGCGGCGAGTACAGCGCCGTTTGGCGGCGTTGGCGCTTCCGGGAACCATCGCGCCAGCGCGTGGTATGCCGCAGATTATTGCGCCTGGCCGATGGCAAGTCTGGAATCACCGGCCTTAACGCTGCCAACGACGCTTAGCCCCGGCCTGGATTTTTCTCGCGAGGATAAGCTATGAAAGCCCGTGAGGTAAATTTTGATGGTCTGGTGGGGCTGACCCACCACTATGCGGGGCTGTCATTTGGTAATGAGGCCTCAACCAAACATCGTTTTCAGGTATCGAACCCGCGTCTGGCGGCGAAGCAGGGTCTGCTAAAGATGAAAGCGCTGGCGGATGCGGGATTTCCCCAGGCGGTGATCCCGCCTCATGAGCGACCGTATATTCCGGTGCTGCGTCAGTTGGGCTTTACCGGCCGCGACGAACAGATACTGGAGAACGTGGCGCGTCAGGCGCCTCACTGGCTCTCCAGCGCCAGCTCCGCATCGTCTATGTGGGTGGCGAATGCGGCAACGGTCTGCCCTTCAGCCGATGCGCTGGACGGGAAAGTGCATCTGACGGTGGCGAATCTGAATAATAAGTTTCACCGTTCGCTGGAAGCGCCGACCACCGAAGCGTTGCTACGGGCGATTTTCCGTGATGAGAATAGTTTTACGGTCCACGGTGCGTTACCCCAGGTTGCACTATTCGGTGATGAAGGTGCGGCAAACCATAACCGCCTCGGCGGGGATTACGGCGACCCTGGCGTACAGCTGTTTGTTTACGGTCGTGAAGAAGGGAATGCGTCCCATCCGAAGCGCTATCCGGCGAGGCAATCCCGTGAGGCCAGCGAGGCGGTCGCCCGACTGAATCAGGTTAACCCGCATCAGCGCATTTTTGCCCAGCAAAACCCGGACGTTATCGATCTTGGCGTGTTTCATAACGATGTGATTGCGGTGTCGAATCGCCAGGTACTGTTTTGTCATCAGCTGGCGTTTGTCAGACAGCAGGCGTTGTTCGAGCAGTTACGCAGTCAGGTGGCAGGTTTTACCCCGCTGGAAGTCCCGGCTGCGGAAGTGTCGGTGCAGGATGCGGTGACTACCTATCTGTTTAACAGCCAGTTACTGAGCCGTGATGACGGTTCGATGATGCTGGTCCTGCCGCAGGAGTGTCGGGAGCATGCGGGCGTGTGGCGGTATTTGAACCATCTGCTCGAGGAAGACAATCCGATCGATGACCTGCAGGTATTCGATCTGCGTGAAAGTATGTCCAATGGCGGCGGTCCGGCATGTCTGCGCCTGAGAGTGGTGCTTACGCCACAGGAGCTGCAGGCCGTAAATCCGGCGGTTATCATGAACGATACGCTGTTTAACACGCTGAATAATTGGGTCGACCGTTACTATCGCGATCGTCTTACCGCCGCCGACCTTGCCGACCCGCAGCTGTTGCGTGAGGGGCGTGAAGCGCTGGATACGTTGACGCAATTGCTCAATCTCGGCTCTGTGTATCCCTTCCAGCAGGAGAGGACCAGCCATGGATAATTTTCTGGCCCAGACGCTGGCAGGGATAACCCCCGAGACAACCGAGGGCACAGCTCGCGGCTTTTCCTGGCAGTGGATTGGTCATGGGATTCTGGAGCTGACGCCGGACACTCCGGCGGAATATTCGCTGGTGCTGTCTGCGGGGATCCACGGTAATGAAACGGCCCCGGTAGAGATACTTGATTCAATTCTCTCCAGGCTGTTTAGCGGTGAACTAACGCTGACATGGCGGCTGCTGGTGATTCTGGGGAACCCGCAGGCGCTGGCGGCGGGACAACGTTATTGTCATAGCGACCTGAACCGTATGTTTGGCGGCCGTTGGCAGATTTTTGCCGCGAGTGAAGAAACGCACCGAGCCCATCAGCTTGAGCTGTGTCTGGAGGATTTTTATTCGCGGGCGAAAGAGCCAGTACGCTGGCATCTGGATCTGCACACCGCGATTCGCGGTTCGCAGCATCTGCGCTTTGGCGTGTTGCCACAACGCAACGTTGCCTGGGACGAAGATTTTTTGGGATGGCTGGGAGAGGCAGGGCTGGAGGCGCTGGTTTTCCATCAGACACCTGGCGGCACGTTCACCCATTTTAGCGCTGAACATTTTGGCGCGCTGGCCTGCACGCTGGAACTGGGTAAAGCGCTGCCGTTTGGACAAAACGATCTGACTCAGTTTGCGCAGACGGCAGATGCGCTGGCGAAGCTGCTAAAGGGCGAGCGAATGTCACCGGGAGAAACATCTCCGCTGCGTTACCGCGTGGTGTCGCAAATCACGCGGCGTAGCGACGATTTCATTCTTCACATGGATAACCAGACGCTCAACTTTACCCCTTTTACAGAGGGCACCTTGCTGGCGCAGGACGGTGATGAACGTTTTACCGTCACCCATGATGTTGAATACGTTCTCTTTCCAAATCCAAACGTGGCCTGTGGTTTACGTGCCGGATTGATGCTCGAAAAATTGTGACAAATATATATGCCCTTTTGGTTTATCCCTAAGGGCTTATTTTTACGTGCTGTTTTTATTTATTACGGATTATTCCTGGTGAATTGCTTTCTTAATAATCAGGGATAAGGTATAGTTCTTCATAATCCCTTCAAAATCATCCTGTTGTAATTTTTTATTGCAACTCTGCGCAATTTATTCTTTTTTTCTCCATAATTGATGAAAGTTTGTTTTTTACACTTTCATTGTTTTACCGTTGCTCTGATTAATTGACGCTTAAGCCGGTAAAGTTAATCTCGTCAACACGACATCACATTGCATAAGAGTCGCATGAGTGTCGTAAAAATAACTGAAAGAAAGGATAGAAATTATGCGTAAACTGACTGCTCTGTTTGTTGCCTCTACCCTGGCGCTGGGCGCTGCTAACCTGGCCCACGCCGCTGACACGACAACATCTGCGCCAGCTGATGCCAAACCAATGATGCACCACAACGGTAAGTTTGCCCCGCATCATGACATGATGTTTAAAGACCTGAGCCTGACCGATGCGCAGAAACAGCAGATTCGCGAGATCATGAAAGGTCAGCGTGATCAGATGAAACGACCGCCGCTGGAAGAGCGCCGCGCAATGCACGACATCATCGCCAGCGATAGCTTTGATAAAGCGAAAGCGGAAGCGCAGATTGCGAAGATGGAAGAACAGCGCAAAGCCAACATGCTGGCGCACATGGAAACTCAGAACAAGATTTACAACATTCTGACCCCGGAACAGAAAAAGCAGTTTAATGCCAATTTTGAGAAGCGTCTGACAGAACGTGCCGCGCAGAAGGGTAAAATGCCGCAAGCTGCTGAGTAATCGTTCAGCGTCTACACTATATCATTCACGCTGTGTGTGCTGATTGCCGCACAGTGTGAAACCAAACTCAAGACCGCCGCTCTTGTCCACAACACGTTTAACGAGGTGGGCAGGATCGGCGGTTTTTTCTTTGCTGCCTCTTGCACCGCGCTTGTGACACGTTATTCTCCTGAAGCCCGCGAAAATTCCACCTGGAGGGCGCGTTGTTCTTTTTTGCAAAACACCGGGTTCATCGCTAAGGCAAATCAACTCTGCTGCCGATAACAATAATCTGCAGGGTGAACATAACAATGATGAATTATGGCTGCCTGTTTACGGTGGGCTGCCGTGCTGCGCCTTTCTGGAGGGATGATGGAATACTTTGATATCCGCAAAATGCCGGTCAATCTGTGGCGAAATGGTGCGGGAGAAACGCGTGAGATTTGCTGTTTTCCGCCAGCAACACGAGATTTTCACTGGCGGGCGAGTATCGCCTCCATCGCAGCGAATGGAGAGTTTTCTCTTTTTCCCGGCGTAGAACGCGTGATTACTCTGCTGGAAGGCGGAGAAGTGACGCTGGAAGAGTCGAACACCTTCACGCATACCCTGAAACAGCATCAGCCTTTTACCTTTGCCGGTGACAAGGTGGTAAAAGCGAAGCTGACGGAAGGGCAGATGTCGATGGATTTTAATATCATGACCCGACGGGATGTCTGCCAGGCAAAAGTCAGAGTTGCCGATCGCACCTTTACGACCTTTGGTTCGCGCGGCGGCGTGGTGTTTGTTATCAGTGGAGCCTGGCAACTGGGTGATAAGTTGTTGACCGTCGATCAGGGTGCAAGCTGGCACGACGGTAAACACACGTTACGACTGCTGGAGCGCGAGGGGAAACTGCTGTTCAGCGAGATTAACTGGATGCCGGGGCATTCTCCGGACTCAGTTCAATAATGTCATATTGACCAGACAGAATAGGCCGGCAGAGAATTTTGTAGCCATCTTGATCAAAGCCGGCCGGCATTCGCGCGAGTGTAGCTGCCTCATCCAGCGTTGAAACGGCTCCCAGCCACAGCCAGTTATTGATGATATGGTACTGCGTCATTTCAGCGCGGGTTTCCTGCAGCGCAATGGCATTGCTCCACGGCCAGCAGATTACGCGCACTCTTTCCAGGGCTTCTACCAGACGCACATGATGCGCTTCAGGGCTTTCTTTCCCACAGCAGGCTCCGGCGCAGCGTTTAAGCGCGGAGCGAAAACAGGCGCGCCCGTGGCTCAGGGGTTCCAGCCCCAACAGGCCGTAGCATAGCTGTTGTTCATCGGCGAGGCTTTGCAGCGTCTGTAGCGCTGCGCGGCGGTTGGCAAACAGGCCAAACAGATTGGGGGCGTGGGAGAAATCAATATCTCGTGCGTAAACCACCTGAACCGTTCGGTCGGTAAGCTGCAAGGCACACAGCTGGCGATTGCGTCGCAGCCGTTTGTTAAACAGGGGCTGCTGTTCTTTGATAAGCCGCGCTTCCAGCAGCAGGGCGCCAATTTCTCCGGCCGTACAAATCCAGCTAATGCGCCTGGCCTGACGCAGCATACTCGCTTCGTCTGCGGTACGCAGATGCGCCAGCACACGGCTGCGAATATTGACACTTTTACCAATATAAAGCGGCATGGTGTCGCTATCACTGTGAAACAGATAGACGCCTGGCGCGGTGGGAAGCGCACTCAAAAACGGGCGCAGGTGCTCGGGATATTCATAGATTGCCGCTGCCTCAAATGTCAGACGAGGGGCTGATTGACGCTGTACCACTGTTGACTCCAGATGCTGGTTATTCATCCAGTATAGCAGTTTGAGGGCGATTAAAAAAGCGGCATGAGATTCAGCAGGCTAATGCCAGATAGTGCCAATCCTGGCGCTACCCGGCATTTTGAAGGGAAAAGGATTACGCTTTTTTCCAGAAATTATCAAACACGGTGATCGGTGTGCGACGTTTATGCTCAGTTTTCACGTACCAGCCTTCAATTTTTTTCGCGACGTCGGGATCCAGCGTTTTTCCTTCCAGATAGTCGTCGATATTGTCGTAAGTGACGCCGAGTGCGGCTTCATCCGGCAGAGAAGGGCGATCGTCCTCGAGGTCGGCAGTTGGTGCTTTCTTATATAAGTGCTCCGGGCACCCCAGCGCGGCGAGCAGTTGTTTGCCCTGGCGCTTGTTCAGACGAAATAGTGGGTTAATGTCGGTACCGCCATCGCCGTACTTAGTGAAAAATCCGGTGATGGCTTCTGCAGCATGATCGGTACCCACGACAACGCCGCTGGTCATGCCGGCGATACTGTATTGTGCCTTCATACGTTCACGGGCTTTTTCATTGCCACGCACAAAATCGCTCAGTTCAATACCCGCTTCACGCAGGGCCTGCTCGCTGGCCAGCACCGCGCCCTTAATATTGACGGTCAGTACGCGGTCCGGTTGAATAAAGGCGATGGCATCCTGGCAGTCCTGCTCATCGGCCTGAACGCCATACGGTAGGCGTACGGCAATAAACTGCAGTGCGTCATTACCCGTTTCTTTTCGCAGCTCGGTGATCGCCATCTGGCACAGTTTTCCCGCGAGCGTTGAGTCCTGTCCGCCGCTAATTCCCAACACCAGCGATTTCAGAAAGGGGTAGGTCTGCAGATACGATTTCAGGAAATCCACGCTGCGGCGAATTTCTTCTTCTGCATCGATGTGCGGTTTTGCGCCAAGCGCCTGGATTATCTCTTGCTGCAGAGTCATTTAACCCCCTCCGAAAAATAAAATGATCAAAAAAATGATGTGTTAAAGCTAACGCGTTGAGGCCCAAACGACAAGGGATGCGAGCCTGATATAGCATCATTTTGTTTTAATAGAATTTTCCGAAACCACCTAAGTATCCTCTGATTGCTTGAAAAATGCGTTGTTGTGCTCCAGGCTTATATAACACGCTGAAATACAAGAGGACGGAATATGAACAAGAATCTAACAGGAATTCTGAGCGCAGCGGCTGTTTTGACTATGCTGGCAGGGTGTACGGCCTACGATCGTACGAAAGACCAATTTGTTCAGCCCGTGGTGAAAGATGTGAAGAAAGGGATGAGCCGGGCGCAGGTAGCGCAGATTGCCGGTAAACCGTCTTCCGAAGTCAGTATGATCCATGCGCGTGGGACGTGTCAGACCTACATCCTGGGTCAACGAGATGGTAAAGCTGAGACCTATTTTGTTGCTTTAGATGACACCGGACACGTGATTAACTCTGGCTACCAGACCTGCGCAGAGTACGACACCGACCCGCAGGCAGCGAAGAAGTAACAACTGTTTATTGCCTGAGCACTCGGGAAAACCGGCCACTGCGCCGGTTTTTTTATGTCACACGATCTTAATTATTGACGCGAATTATTTACCTGAAGTGTGAGGGTGGTCATAACGCCAGGTCAAGGAGAGACAATTTAGTTGGTCAAGGAAATACCATCCGCTGGTGCAATCCCGTATACTCATTTCAGCCACCTAAAAAAGTAATTTAGCTGACGCAAGTTACCCAGAGCATGGATGCAGGTTAGGGCTTGCGGAGTGTCTGGTGACAGATAATCGCACATGAGGATCGTTTTAATGGAAAAGAAACACATTTATCTGTTTTGTTCTGCGGGCATGTCGACTTCATTGTTGGTTTCGAAGATGCGTGCTCAGGCCGAAAAATACGAAGTACCGGTTATTATTGAAGCGTTTCCTGAAACGCTGGCCGGAGAAAAAGGTCCAGTGGCCGATGTTGTATTATTAGGTCCACAAATTGCTTATATGTTGCCCGAAATTCAGCGTTTGTTACCCAACAAGCCTGTGGAAGTGATTGACTCGCTGCTGTATGGCAAAGTCGATGGTTTAGGCGTGCTTAAGGCTGCGGTTGCAGCAATTAAAAAAGCCGCAGCAAATTAATTATTTTATTTTAATTTTTCCCGTCAAAGAGTTATTTCATTAACATTCACCGCAATTATTAATTGCGGTATTTAAGGGTATTTTTCTATGAGTAACGCTATTGCTTCACTTGAAAAGGTACTCCTTCCTTTTGCTGTAAAAATTGGAAAGCAGCCACACGTTAATGCAATCAAAAACGGTTTTATTCGTTTAATGCCGTTAACCCTCGCAGGGGCCATGTTTGTATTAATCAATAACGTTTTCCTGAGCTTTGGGGAGGGGTCGTTTTTTTATTCAATGGGCATTCGACTTGATGCTTCAACTATTGAAACGCTGAATAGTTTGAAAGGCATTGGTGGAAACGTCTATAACGGTACGCTGGGTATCATGTCATTGATGGCGCCGTTCTTTATCGGTATGGCGCTGGCAGAAGAACGCAAAGTCGACTCTCTGGCTGCCGGGCTGTTATCCGTCGCCGCGTTTATGACCGTAACGCCATATAGCGTGGGTGAAGCCTATGCCGTTGGCGCGAACTGGCTCGGCGGTGCCAATATTATTTCCGGTATTATTATCGGCCTCGCGGTCGCGGAAATGTTCACCTTTGTGGTCCGTCGCAATTGGGTAATTAAATTACCTGATAGCGTACCGACATCCGTGTCGCGCTCTTTCTCTGCGCTGATTCCTGGCTTCCTTATCCTCTCCATTATGGGGATCATCGCCTGGGCATTGAACACCTGGGGTACGAACTTCCACCAGATCATCATGGATTCCATTTCAACTCCGCTGGCATCGCTGGGCAGCGTGGTGGGTTGGGCCTACGTGATTTTTGTTCCGCTGCTGTGGTTCTTCGGTATTCACGGTTCACTGGCGCTGACCGCGCTGGACAGCGGTATCATGACGCCATGGGCGCTGGAAAACATCTCCATTTACCAACAGTTTGGTTCCGTAGACGCCGCGCTGGAAGCTGGAAAGACCTTCCACGTCTGGGCGAAACCGATGCTCGACTCCTATATTTTCCTCGGGGGTAGCGGGGCTACGCTGGGTCTGATTATCGCTATCTTCCTGGCATCGCGTCGTCCGGATTATCGTCAGGTTGCTAAACTGGCACTGCCGTCAGGCCTGTTCCAGATTAACGAACCTATCCTGTTCGGTCTGCCGATCATCATGAACCCGGTGATGTTTATCCCGTTCATTCTGGTGCAACCGATTCTGGCGGCGATTACGCTGGCAGCTTATTACTCCGGCATTATTCCACCGATTACCAACATCGCACCGTGGACCATGCCAACCGGTTTGGGCGCGTTCTTTAACACCAACGGTAGCGTCGCAGCTCTGCTGGTTGCGCTGTTCAACCTTGGTATCGCCACGCTGGTTTATCTGCCGTTCGTGGTGGTAGCCAACAAAGCGCAGAACGTTATTGATCAAGAAGAAAGCGAAGAAGATATCGCTAACGCATTGAAATTCTAAAATTTAATCCGGCATGGCTTCACGGTCATGCCGGACTGAACCAGAGGAAAAAAGTATGTTGGATATCGAGAACATCGTCGACACGCAGTCAGAAGCAGAAGAACTCGAAGAAGTGGTGATGGGTCTCATCATCAACTCTGGTCAGGCGCGTAGCCTGGCGTACGGCGCGCTCAAAATGGCCAAGCAAGGCGATTTCGAGTCAGCTAAGGCTATGATGGACCAGTCCCGTCTGGCGCTGAACGAAGCGCACCTCGTGCAAACGAAACTGATTGAAGGCGATCAGGGCGAAGGTAAAATGAAAGTTAGCCTGGTGCTGGTTCATGCTCAGGACCACCTGATGACATCAATGCTGGCGCGTGAGCTGGTGACTGAACTGATTGAGCTTCACGAAAAGCTGAAATAGCGAGGAGTGCATAATGCAGCTACAGATTAACGCACCGGAAATCAAAACCGTCTATGAACAGCAGCTGTTTAATGGCAAAAATTTCCATGTGTTCATCTATAACAAAACTGAGAGCATCAGCGGGCTGCATCAGCATGACTACTACGAATTTACCCTGGTTTTAACCGGGCGCTATTATCAGGAAATCAACGGTAAACGCGTATTGCTCGAACGCGGGGACTTTGTTTTTATTCCATTGGGATCGCACCACCAGAGTTTTTATGATTTTGGGGCGACAAGGATCCTGAACGTCGGTATCAGTAAACGCTTTTTTGAACAGCACTACCACCCGCTGCTGCCATTTTGTTTCGTTGCATCGCAGGTCTATCGGGCGAATAATTCGTTTCTCACTTACATTGAAACGGTTATTGCATCACTAAACTTTCGCGAGAGCGGACTGGATGAATTTGTAGAAGTGGTCACCTTCTATATTATTAACCGGTTGCGCCATCATCGCGAAGAGCAGGTGCTGGATGATATTCCGCAGTGGCTTAAAACCACCGTGGAGACCATGCATGACAAACGGCAGTTTAGCGAGAATGCGCTGGAAAACATGGTACACCTGTCCGCGAAATCCCAGGAGTATCTGACCCGCGCAACCCAGCGTTATTACAGCAAAACGCCGATGCAGATCATTAATGAAATCCGCATTAACTTTGCTAAAAAACAGCTGGAAATGACTAACTATTCTGTAACGGATATTGCTTACGAATCTGGCTACAGTAGTCCAAGTCTGTTTATTAAAACGTTTAAAAAGCTGACGTCATTTACACCTAATAGCTATCGTAAGAAATTAACTGAATTTAATCAGTAGATATTATTAGCCAATAACCCATTTTTTATAGCTTGCCCAAAATAGCGTCGGGACAGCCACGCTATATCTGACAAACGGGTTGAGCATAATACACGTCAGTGTTTTGACACTGAAGGGAGAAAGTATGAGCCAGAAATTAAAAGTCGTCACTATCGGTGGCGGGAGCAGCTACACCCCTGAGTTACTTGAAGGCTTTATTAAGCGCTATCATGAATTACCGGTTTCTGAATTGTGGCTGGTTGATGTCGACGATGGAAAAGAGAAGCTGGACATTATTTTTGACCTTTGCCAGCGCATGATCGATAAAGCTGGCGTGCCGATGAAGTTGTTTAAAACGCTGGACCGCCGTGAAGCGTTGAAAGATGCTGATTTCGTTACCACCCAGCTGCGCGTAGGGCAACTGAAAGCCCGCGAAAAGGATGAACGCATTCCGCTGAGCCACGGGTATCTGGGGCAGGAAACCAACGGCGCTGGTGGGCTGTTCAAAGGTCTGCGTACTATTCCGGTTATCTTTGATATTGTCAAAGATGTGGAAGAACTGTGCCCGAATGCGTGGGTGATTAACTTTACTAACCCGGCCGGGATGGTGACGGAAGCGGTCTATCGCCATACGAATTTTAAGAAATTCATCGGTGTATGTAATATTCCTGTCGGCATGAAAATGTTCATTAGCGATGTGCTGGCGCTGAAAGAGAGCGATGACTTATCCATCGATCTGTTCGGTCTGAACCATATGGTCTTTATTAAAGACGTACTGGTGAATGGTAAATCACGCTTTGATGAACTGTTGGATGGCGTGGCTTCAGGTCAACTGAAAGCCTCCACCGTGAAGAACATCTTCGATCTGCCGTTCAGTGAAGGGTTGATTCGCTCGCTGAAGCTGCTGCCGTGCTCATATTTGCTTTACTACTTCAAGCCAAAAGAGATGCTGGCGATTGAAATGGGTGAATACTATAAGGGCGGCGCTCGCGCTCAGGTGGTACAGAAAGTGGAGAAACAACTGTTTGATCTGTACAAAAATCCGGATTTGAACGTGAAACCGAAAGAGCTGGAACAGCGCGGTGGAGCCTATTACTCCGATGCGGCCTGTGAAGTGATCAACGCCATCTACAACGACAAACAGACCGAGCACTATGTCAACGTTCCGCACCATGGGCATGTTGACAATATCCCGGCGGACTGGGCGGTTGAGATGACCTGTACACTGGGACGCAACGGCGCCACGCCGCACCCACGTATTACCCATTTTGATGAGAAAGTGCTCGGCCTTATCTATACCATTAAAGGCTTTGAAGTCGCGGCGAGCAATGCGGCACTGAGCGGCGAGCTGAATGATGTGCTGCTGGCGTTGAACCTGAGCCCGCTGGTGCATTCTGACAGCGATGCCGAGATTCTGGCGCGTGAGCTGATTCTGGCGCATGAAAAATGGCTGCCAAACTTCGCCGGGTGTATCGAGAAACTCAAAAGCGAACAACACTAACTGAGGTCGGCTATGGAACGCGTACTGATTGTAAATGCGGATGATTTTGGCCTGAGTAAAGGACAAAACTACGGCATTGTTGAAGCCTGTCGCAATGGCGTGGTTACCTCGACAACCGCACTGGTTAATGGCGCAGCCATTGACCATGCGGTACAGCTGAGTCGCGATATACCTGAACTTGCCGTTGGGATGCATTTTGTTCTGACGCTGGGCAGGCCGTTGACGGCAATGCCAGGCCTTACTCGTGACGGGTTACTGGGAAAATGGATCTGGCAGATGGCTGAAGAAGACACCTTGCCGTTGGATGAAATTTCTCAGGAACTGGCCGCGCAGTATCAGCGTTTTATTGACCTGTTCGGGCGAGAGCCAACGCATCTGGATAGCCATCACCATGTGCATATGTTCCCGCAGATTTTCCTTATCGTGGCCGGGTTTGCTGCCCAACGGGGGATTGCGTTACGGATCGATCGTCAGGCGGTATTCCAGGCGTCTGACTTTCCGCAGACGTTACGGACTTCCCAGGGATTCAGCAGCGAGTTTTATGGCGAAGCGATTTCTGAAGCCCTGTTTTTGCAAACGCTTGACGCGTCAGCAGACCGGGGAGAGTCCTCGCTGGAAGTGATGTGTCATCCGGCCTTTATCGATGACATTATTCGTCAAAGTGCCTACTGTTACCCCCGCTTAACTGAGCTTGACGTACTGACGTCTCCGTCACTGAAATATGCTATTGCGGAGCGCGGTTATCGTCTTGGCAGTTTTCTGAACGTCTAACTCCTGAGTTTGCGGCGCATAATGCGCCGCATTTTTTTAGGCAGGGATCGTGTCGATTTTTCCGGCGCGTGACCAGACGCGGTGCGCAGTCATTAGCGTCAGCAGGGTATCCATAAACTGTGCGTCTGCACTGTCTGCCTCCACCATGCCTTCTTCTCCTTCAGTTTTGATATCCAACGTTGCTTTAAACTGACGCGCATCGCCAGCCAGTGCGATAGGTTTTAAGTGCTTATACGCTTCGAGTAAGTAATATCGGGCATCACCGTTACTAGCGATATCTGCGATATTGCCACACGGAACGATAACCGCATCGACGGTCAGCGATGGTGAACCCGCAAAGGTACCGGCGATTGTCAGGACGGAACCATCATCGGCAACCACATTACCCATTCGGGAATAGAGCAGTTTGGCGTGAACGCCTTTGGCCTGTAAGGCTTGCATAATGGCAAGCAGGTCGCCCGATTTCACCTGGTCATTAAGTAGAATGGCGACCACGCGGCCCTTAATCTCACCTTGCGCACCCGCATATAAACTGAGTGACGGCGCACTTTTCAAACCATTGACGTTAGCCGGTGGGGCGATTTTGGCCTGTTCCTCGGTTAGCTCAAAACCGAGATTATCGGCAACCGCCTCGGCGAGGGCTGTATCAATATGGGCTAACTGTTCGACCACTCTTTCCCGAATATAAGGGCGCGTAACTTTGCTGAGTTCGAAGCTGAATCCGCCGATAATATGCTGCTGTTCAATTGGCGTCTGACTTAGCCAGAACAGGCGAGGGTGCGCATAGTATTCGCCAAAAGAGGGGCTACGTTCGCGGATTTTGTTTCCTTCAATCCGTTCCTGATACGACTCAAATCCACCGCGTTTTGGCCCCGGCGGCGTTTCACGCGGCCAGTTATCATTGATGGAATTTGGTTCATAGTTGGCAGGGTTGGTATCGATGTCCATACGATGCATGCCGTCACGCTGGAAATTATGGTACGGGCAGGTCGGGCGATTAATCGGGATTTCATGGAAGTTGGGCCCGCCCAGGCGGCTGATTTGGGTATCGGTATAAGAAAACAAGCGGCCTTGCAGCAAGGGATCGTTGGTAAAATCGATACCAGGGACGATGTGTCCGGGATGAAAAGCGACTTGTTCATTTTCGGCGAAGAAATTATCCGGATTACGGTTCAGCACCATTTTACCAACGCGTTGCACCGGAACCAGCTCTTCCGGGATCAGCTTGGTCGGGTCGAGCAGGTCAAAATCGAACTTGAATTCGTCTTCTTCAGGAATGAGCTGCAGCCCCAGTTCGTATTCTGGATAATCGCCTGCTTCAATAGCTTCCCACAGATCGCGGCGATGAAAGTCGGGATCACGACCGGTAAGTTTTTGCGCTTCATCCCATACCAGCGAAGCTTTGCCCGCCAGCGGTTTCCAGTGAAAACGGACAAAGGTGGCTTTCCCTTGCGCATTTATCAACCGGAACGTGTGAATGCCAAAGCCTTCCATCGTGCGATAGCTGCGTGGAATACCCCGGTCGGACATCGCCCATATAACGTTGTGCAACGTTTCTGGCTGTAACGAGACATAATCCCAAAAGGTATCGTGGGCGCTTTGACCCTGTGGGATAGCCCAATGCGGCTCCGGTTTTACCGCATGAACGAAATCCGGGAATTTATGGGCATCCTGAATGAAGAAGACTGGCGTGTTGTTTCCCACCAGATCGAAAATGCCCTCCTCAGTATAAAATTTGGTCGCAAATCCTCGAATATCTCTGACCGTATCCGCTGAGCCTGCGCCGCCCTGAACCGTAGAGAAACGGACAAAAACCGGGGTGATTTTATTTTCATCACTCAGAAAGTCCGCTTTCGTCGTCGCGCTGAGACTGGCATAGGGCTGAAAGTAACCATGAGCGGCCGAACCTCGAGCATGTACGATCCGCTCCGGGATGCGTTCGTGATCAAAATGGGTGATTTTTTCCCGCAGGATAAAGTCTTCCAGCAGAGTTGGCGCACGGTTTCCTGTGCGCAGAGAGTTTTGATCGTCCGCGATGCGCACTCCCTGATTGGTTGTCAGAGCAAAATCTTCGCTGCCTTTGCGAAAACTTTCCAGCGCGTTGAGTTTGTCACTTTTGGTGTCAGGCGCTTTTAAGCTGCCGGACGTAGTGGGCTGCATGCCAGGTGGCGTGGGTTCAGGTGTTGGCCGATGTGAACCGTCTGCTGGCTCCAGTGAGTCAAGTCCTGGCTGGGATTCGCTGGCATCATGAACCGGCGCTGAGTGATGGAGTGGGTGCTTATCATTCTGTGACATTAAACTCGTCTCCTGTTTTCATCGCTTAAAGGTCGTTGTTGCCGTCAAAAGCTTTAACTATAGACCACTTGCTCAGTGGTGCAGGAACTGACCGAGGGCGTAAAGCGCGATGAACCAGGCAAACAGCGCACGCAAGGCAGGACGTCAGGAGGCAAAATCGGCTAAGATAGCCGTTTTCTGATTTTTAGAATTAGTCTTTAGTGAAGCAACTGATTATGAAACCTCTTCGCCAACAAAATCGTCCGGTAATTAGCTATGTTCCTCGCGTGGAGCCAGCCCCACCAGAGCATGCAGTTAAAATGGATGCGTTTCGTGACGTATGGATACTGCGCGGAAAATATGTCGCTTTTGTCTTAATAGGGGAGGCGTTTCAGCGTTCGCCTGCATTTACGGTCCCGGAATCAGCGCAACGCTGGGCTAATCAGGTTCGCCAGGAAAATGAACTGAGCGATTAATGGATATAAAAAACCGCCGGAGCATGACACTCCGGCGGTTTTTTGTTTTTCAGATCTAACAGATTTAGCGATGCGCCAGTTCGGCGTTATCGTCGCTGTCCAGAATTGTTTTATCGGTCTGTTTCAGCCATTGGCTGGTCAGCGTACCGGCTGTCATAGAACCGCTCACGTTCAGCGCGGTACGGCCCATATCGATCAGCGGCTCAACGGAAATCAGCAGCGCAACCAGCGTGACCGGCAGACCCATAGCTGGCAGGACGATCAGCGCGGCAAACGTTGCACCGCCACCCACACCCGCAACCCCTGCGGAACTGACGGTGACGATACCGACCAGCGTGGCAATCCACATCGGGTCCAGCGGGTTGATCCCGACGGTCGGGGCGACCATTACTGCCAGCATTGCCGGGTACAGCCCTGCACAACCGTTCTGGCCAATGGTGGCGCCAAAGGAGGCGGCAAAAGAGGCGATGGATTCAGGCACGCCCAGACGACGGGTTTGCGCTTCAACGTTCAGCGGAATTGAGGCTGCGCTGGAACGGCTGGTGAAGGCGAAAGTCAGCACTGGCCACACCTTGCGGAAGTATTTCAGCGGGCTAACGCCGTTAACACCCAACAGGATCCCGTGTACCACGAACATAATGCCCAGACCGAGATAAGAGGCCACGACGAAGCTACCCAGCTTGATGATGTCCTGCAGGTTGGAGCCAGCAACTACTTTGGTCATCAGCGCCAGAACACCGTATGGTGTCAACTGCATCACCAAACGAACCAGCTTCATCACCCAGCTTTGCAGGGTATCGATAGCGACCAGCACGCGCTCGCCTTTCGGCGCATCATCTTTCAGCAGCTTCAGTGCGGCAACACCGAGGAATGCCGCGAAGATAACCACGCTGATAATCGACGTCGGGTTAGCTCCGGTCAGATCGGCAAACGGGTTTTTCGGGATAAACGACAACACCAGCTGTGGAACGCTGAGGTCAGCTACTTTGCCAACATAGTTGGTTTCAATCGCGTTCAGACGAGCGGTTTCGGCCCCACCTTGCACCAGACCTTCTGCGGTCAGGCCGAACAGGTTGGTCACCAGAACCCCTACCAGCGCGGCAATCAGCGTAGTAAACAGCAGTGTACCGATGGTCAGGAAGCTGATTTTACCTAACTGAGAGGCGTTGTGCAGACGCGCAACGGCGCTGAGAATAGACGCAAACACCAGCGGCATGACAATCATCTGCAGCAGTTGGACGTAACCGTTGCCGACAATGTTGAACCACTGTACTGAATCTTTAAGAACCTGGCTGTCGGAACCATAAATGGTGTGCAGGGCGAGGCCAAACACCACACCCATGACCAGACCGACCAGTACTTTTTTTGCCAGACTCCACTGCTTGTGACGGGCTTGCGCCAGCACGAACAGCAGCACTACGAACACGATAATGTTCGCGATTAATGGATAGTTCATCCCCGTTCTCCTGATCTTATTATGCGTATCACCGTGTGACGGTGATTCTGTTGGCGCAAGATTAGCAGAACTGTGACTTGCCTCTTATATTCAAATGGAATTGTTTATGCCAAAAATAACTTTATGGCTGATTTATTAGTCAACCTGGTGCGTTATAAAACGATTAAACTGCATTTGCAGCGTATTTATCATCTGTGATGACCAGCGCACCGCACTGTTCTCTTGTACGGTCTGCGGCATCCAGATTGCCCACGCGAACAGCGCCATGCACAGAAACCGCTCCAGTTGGTTGCCTTTTTGCGGCACGAGGATAGGCAGACGAAAACGCCAGCGGCAGGGCCAAAGCAGGGGGACGCCCGCCGGGGTCAACATGTCGGCCAGAATGTGGCTGAGATAACCGAGAACCATACCTTGTAAGGCATCCGCTGGAATTATCCAGGTATCAGGGACTTTCAGGTAAAACGTGGTCAGCAGGGCAAAAACCGCCAGCAGGCTATGCGTAAACCCGCGATGACCAAATGCCCGGGCAATGGGCTTTGATATCCACTTCAGACGCTGTCCCAGCAGGGATTTGGGATGATCGATATCCGGCAGCAGGCACGTTAAAATGGCTGAAGGAACAATATGCCACCAGTCACCCTGCGCAAGAACGGGCGTTAGCTCGGCATTCTTGGCAAATACCGCACAGGCAATAGAAAAAAGAAGGTGACCTTCCGCCGTCATGATAAAACCCAATAAACTGTCGATTCATACAGTATAGGGGTTTTATACAGTAGGCGGAAGAGGTGACGTTGTAACCCTTTGTCACAAGTGCGCCTTTACCGCGCCAGCCAACCGCCATCCACGGCCTGCGTATAGCCATGTATATATTCCGAGGCAGCACTTGCGAGGAACACGACCGGGCCTTTCAGATCATCAGGCGTGCCCCAGCGTCCGGCAGGCGGGCAATGCGATCATTGCCCGTCGCAGGATTAGCCGCGCAGGTGAGCGGCAGTGAGTTCGGTGAGCGAGGCCAGTTTGACGTCGGCCAGAACGAAGCGAGGATCGTCCTGATTTTCATGCGCAGGTACTACGATGGAACGCATACGGGCGGCTTTCGAAGCAATCATGCCGTTCACCGAGTCTTCCAGTGCTACGCAGTTTATAGGGTCAATGCCCAGTTTCGCCGCGCAATCGAGATAAACCTGCGGGTGCGGTTTGCTGTAGGGCAGTTTTTCCGCAGAAGCCAGTGCGTCGAAGCTGCTGCGCAGATCAAACATGGTTAGCACTTTTTCCAGCATATGCAGCGGCGAGGCGGATGCCAGTCCTACTTTCAACCCCTGAGATTTACACAATGCCACGGCCTCACGCACGCCCGGCAGCAGTGGTTTTGTTTCTTCAACTAACGCAATTGCGCGGGTAATGATGCGCTCGGTTACTTCCTGACGTGAGGGACCGTTCCACGGTTGCTGCGCAAACCACAAATCAACCACCATGTCGATGCGTAAGCCAAGTGTATCGGGAAGTTCATGGCGGCGGGAGATATCAACGCCTAAACTTGCTATCACATCCAGTTCGGCCTGATCCCAAAGCGGTTCAGAATCGACCAGTAATCCATCCATATCGAAAATTGCAGCAAGAATTTGACGCGGGGTTGACATCACAACCTCTCCTTTACGGGTGATAAAAGGGATTAAGAGCCAGCCTGGACGGGCTCTGAGCGTTCATTATGGCTAATTCAGCAGTATACCGCCTTTAAAGATCAGGCGAAAACGATAATCAACGGGTAAACTTAGGCCAAAATGACACGTCTTAATCAAGGGGAACTCATGACGTATCAACAAGCTGGACGCATTGCCATCTTGAAAAGGCTGGTGGGATGGGTGATTTTCATTCCCGCGCTGATTTCAACCCTGGTTTCAGTACTGAAGTTTATGTATGCGCACAGCGAAAAGCAGGAAGGGATTAACGCGGTCATGCTCGATTTTGCACACGTGATGATCGACATGATGCGTGTGAACACACCTTTTCTTAACGTGTTTTGGTATAACTCGCCGACGCCCGATTTTCAAAGTGGACTGAATCTCGTTTTTTGGCTGATTTTCATTCTGATTTTTATCGGTCTGGCGTTGCAGGATTCAGGCGCCAGAATGAGCCGTCAGGCGCGTTATTTACGCGAGGGCGTTGAGGATCAGTTGATTCTGGAACAGGCAAAGGGCAGTGAAGGGTTATCACGCGAGCAACTTGAGTCGCGTATTGTGGTACCGCACCATACGATCTTTTTACAAATTTTCCCGCTCTATATTTTGCCGGTGATCGTTATCGTGATTGGCTACTTCTTCTTTTCATTACTGGGTTTTTTGTAACTGCTGCACTATCAGGCCTGACGCGTTGTGAAACGCCAGGCCAGATAAGCAACGTGCGACTTTGCTAAGCCGCCAGTAACCTGTCCAGCGCTTTCTGCGCCACGACCAGATGCTGTCCCCCGAACAGAATAGCCCTATTCAGCAGCGTATAGAGCTGGTAGACAGGCTGTCTGTCGAGAAAATCCAATGGTAGCGGAGAAACAGACTGATAACCGTCATAGAGTTGCGGCGGCTGATCGGTATGTAACGGCAGCATTGCCAGGTCACACTCTCTGTCCCCCCAGTAGCAGGCAGGGTCAAAGATGTACGGGCCGTTCGGGCCGAGAGCGCAGTTTCCGGACCACAAATCACCATGCAGAAGAGACGGCTGCGGCTGATGAGAAGAGAGACGCTGCTGAACATGCTCGACAATGGCGTCGATATTGCCAAACGCAATGCCTTTTTCAGCGGCGAGTTCCAGCTGCCAGCCAATACGCTGCTCGGCAAAAAAGGTTGACCAGCGACGTTGCCAGGTGTTGGGCTGCGGCGTGGTAGAGAGCGCATTATCGAAGTCGAGCCCAAACTGCGGCTGATCGCTCCATTCATGCAAATGCGCCAACTGTTGGCCGAGGATAAACGCGTTGTGCGCATCAAGCGGACGGGGAGGGAGGAAATCCATCACCAGAAAGCTGTAATCTCTGTCTGCGCCTACCGCCCAGACTTTCGGTACAGATACGGTTTGACTGCGAGAAAGTAGCTCCAGCTGATCGGCTTCCGCCGTAAAGCCGGTTAACAGCTCTCTTTCATCGCATTTAACGAAAAAATCGCGCCCCGCATAGCGTAAATGCCATGCGGCGTGGATCTCTCCGCCGGGCAGTTCGTTACGCAGTTCGATTTCGCCTTCACCTAATTGCTCGCTTAAAAGACGACTGATAGCCTGCCACATGATGTCTCTCCCCATGTTGTCTGCCAGATCATAAGGTTAGCGCAAGAATGCGGTTAAAAAACACGAACTGACGCACACCACGGACGCGTCATCGCTGGAAAGGCACTTAATGTGTGTCGTTCTTCTTCACCTCGCATCGTTGTGAAGACGCCTGGTCGCACATGATTCACTTCTTTGTAATCATGTGATTTTTTATCATAGACGTATAACACCCATGCCGACAGTTTTACGGGGAAATCCCCTTGTATCTAGACAAGGGGAAGCCGTCATTACTGAGCCAGATACGCGTATATTTTTTGCGTATCGTCTAAAGCGCACAGACGCGTACCCTGATTCAGGGTGGCGGCGCTACCTGCGGCGACACCGTAACGAACAATATCTGCAAAAGGTGCGCTCTCAGCCAGTTTAAGCGTCATGGCCCCGACCATACTGTCGCCCGCGCCTACGGTACTTTGACTCTTCACCGGTGGCGGAACCACCTGGACACAGGTTTCACGATCAACGCCCAGCGCTCCTTGTGGTCCAAGCGAGACTACTACGCGATGCGCTTTTCCGCTTTGCACGATTTCTTGTGCGGCGTTGCGCACATCATCGGGCTGCGTGAGTTCGCGATTCACCAGCGCGCTCAGTTCTTTGAGGTTGGGTTTGACCAGTTCGATATTGCCGATGGTTAATGCTGCTGCCAGCGCTTCGCCAGAACTATCGACGATACAGCGAATCCCTTGTTTTTGTGCTGTGATAATGAGCCGGGTCAGCTTCTCAAGCTGTACGCCAGGCGGCAAACTGCCGCTAATAACCAGCAGTGCGCCAGACTCAATTTCCAGCACCTGATCCTGAAGCTGGTAGAACTCATCATCGGTGAGCGCAGCGCCTGGCATGACGAAGCGATACTGTTCGCCGCTGGACTCAACGTGCACATGGAGATTTTGTCGGGTCCAGTCTTTAGCTTCGACGGTGGATACGGGAACATTTTCGTCGGCGAGCAAAGTAACAAGATGCTCTCCGGTGGCGCCACCCGCAGGGAAGATGGCCGTAGCGGTGCCGCCAAGATGGGCAATTGCGCGAGCGACGTTGATGCCGCCGCCGCCGGGTTCAAAAACCGGCGAGGTACAGCGAAGCTTACCTTCCGGGTAGATTTGCGGCGTGATTGTTGCGCTATCGAGAGAGGGCGCAAGTGTTAACGTATAGATACGTACCATCTTTACCTCCTGTTAGGCTGTCCTCAGTCTGGCACTTAACCCCCCGAAAGTGAAGTAATTAACAACATGATTTTTCATATCTTTATTTAAAATAATCGCGTTAAAGATATATAAATAAAAAAACGGTTTAGGAACGCTCTTATTCAAAAAACGAAATAAGAATTTATTGCTATGTTATTCGAGTCTTTTTATAATTTGTTACCTTTCAAGGGTCTTTTGTCATTGATCCATATGAAAGTTTCCGAGACCGTTATGGTCTCTTTTTTTGTTGTACGGACTCTTAATAAATGAAGCTTTTGAAGACAGTGCCCGCAGCGTTACTGCTGACGGGTGGCCTGCTTGCGTCAATGCAGGCTGCCGCCGATGATTCCGTTTTTACTGTCATGGATGACCCTTCCAGCGCGAAAAAACCCTTTGAAGGTAACCTGAACGCGGGATATCTCGCCCAGTCAGGCAACACAAAAAGTTCTTCTTTAACTGCAGACACCACCATGACCTGGTACGGTCAAACTACGGCGTGGTCTTTGTGGGGAAATGCCAGCAATACCTCCTCAAATGATGAGCGTTCATCAGAGAAATATGCCGTAGGTGGCCGTAGTCGTTATAACATGACCGACTATGATTATCTCTTTGGTCAGGCAAGCTGGCTGACCGACCGTTATAACGGCTATCGCGAGCGTGACGTGCTGACCGCAGGTTATGGTCGTCAGTTCCTCAACGGACCGGTGCACAGCTTCCGTTTTGAATTCGGTCCAGGTGTGCGCTATGACGAGCACACGGATGGCACCACCGAAACACAGCCGCTGGGCTATGCGTCCGGGGCCTATGCGTGGCAGATGACGGACAATACTAAGTTTACGCAAGGTGTGTCGGTATTTGGTGCTGACGATACAACGCTCAATTCTGAAACGGCCTTGAACGTTGCTATCAACGAACACTTTGGGTTAAAGGTGGCTTACAACGTTACCTGGAACTCTGAACCACCGGCAACAGCGCCGGAGCATACCGATCGTCGTACTACTGTGTCACTCGGCTATCGTATGTAATGACAAGCCGGGTCAAATAATTGGCCCGGCTTTTCTCAATTAACGTTAAATTTATTTAATATTAAATCTGTGTTTTATTTTTAATACTTATCAATAACGCGCTATTTTCAGACGAATTCGATTTAATTGATAAATACAACGGAACCGGAACAGCGTGTGCCAGTATTTTAACCCCAGATCATCGCAGCCCAACGTAGCATCAGCATTGCCGCACAAATAACGAGCAGTATCACAACCATCTTCCAGTGTTTCTTCGCAAAGCGATTTGTTGGCATTGTCCTTTTCCTGCTCAGGTTAGATGACTTTATTCAAGTGTAACAAAAACGTCAGGGTGTCAGTGAATTGATTTACATCATAGAGTGCGCGTTGATTGTTGCTTTGATCGGCTCGTAATGCCGTGTACACTGTCAAACGGTGTTATCAAAAAGCGGGTGTAGGTCCAGTGTAGCCATTAAGGCGACCAGTGACATATTTCGCAGAGTGAAGCGGGAATCAGCCCACACCTTTTTGATGATTTTAAATATTGAATCTTTGTATGTGATCTTACGTGTGGGTCACCACTGCAAATAAGGATATAACATGCCTGTTATTACTCTTCCTGATGGCAGCCAACGCCATTACGACCACGCTGTAAGCCCCATGGATGTTGCGCTGGACATCGGTCCAGGTCTGGCGAAAGCCACTATTGCTGGCCGTGTTGACGGTGAGCTGGTAGATGCTTCCGATCTGATTGAGCATGATGCGAAGCTCTCCATCATCACCGCGAAGGATGAAGAAGGTCTGGAGATCATTCGTCACTCCTGTGCGCACCTGTTAGGGCACGCGATCAAACAACTCTGGCCGCACACCAAAATGGCGATCGGACCGGTTGTTGATAACGGTTTTTACTACGATATCGATCTTGACCGTACGCTAACCCAGGAAGATGTCGACGCGCTCGAGAAGCGGATGCACGAGCTCGCTGAGAAAAACTACGATGTCATTAAGAAGAAAGTCAGCTGGTACGAAGCGCGTGAAACCTTCGTGAAGCGTGGCGAGACCTATAAAGTCTCCATTCTTGATGAAAACATTGCCCATGATGACAAGCCTGGCTTGTACCATCATGAAGAATATGTCGATATGTGCCGTGGCCCGCACGTGCCGAACATGCGTTTCTGTCATCACTTCAAACTGATGAAGACCGCTGGGGCATACTGGCGTGGCGACAGCAATAACAAGATGCTGCAGCGTATTTATGGTACTGCATGGGCCGATAAAAAAGCCCTGAGTGCCTACCTGCAACGTCTGGAAGAAGCGGCCAAACGCGACCACCGTAAAATCGGTAAGCAGCTTGACCTGTATCATATGCAGGAAGAAGCGCCGGGTATGGTGTTCTGGCACAATGATGGCTGGACAATCTTCCGTGAACTGGAAGTCTTTGTTCGCTCAAAACTGAAAGAATACCAGTATCAGGAAGTTAAAGGTCCGTTCATGATGGACCGCGTGCTGTGGGAAAAAACAGGTCACTGGGATAACTACAAAGATGCGATGTTCACGACTTCCTCTGAGAACCGTGAATACTGCATTAAGCCCATGAACTGCCCGGGCCACGTGCAGATCTTCAATCAGGGTCTGAAATCCTATCGTGATCTGCCGTTGCGTATGGCCGAGTTTGGTAGCTGCCACCGTAATGAGCCGTCAGGCGCGCTGCATGGCCTGATGCGTGTTCGTGGCTTCACTCAGGATGATGCACATATCTTCTGTACAGAAGAGCAGATCCGTGATGAAGTTAACGCTTGCATTCGTATGGTCTACGATATGTATAGCACCTTTGGCTTCGAGAAAATCGTCGTCAAACTGTCCACTCGCCCCGAAAAACGTATCGGTAGCGATGAAATGTGGGACCGTGCTGAAGCTGACCTGGCCGTTGCGCTGGAAGAAAACAACATCCCGTTTGAGTACCAACTGGGTGAGGGCGCATTCTACGGTCCGAAAATTGAATTTACCCTGTATGACTGCCTCGATCGTGCATGGCAGTGCGGTACTGTACAGCTGGACTTCTCTCTGCCGTCCCGTTTAAGCGCCTCTTATGTTGGCGAAAACAACGAGCGTCAGGTGCCGGTTATGATTCACCGTGCAATTCTTGGGTCGATGGAACGTTTCATCGGTATCCTGACCGAAGAGTTCGCTGGCTTCTTCCCGACCTGGCTTGCGCCAGTTCAGGTTGTCGTCATGAACATCACCGATTCACAGTCTGAATACGTCAACGAATTAACGCAGAAACTACAAAATGCGGGTATTCGTGTAAAAGCAGACTTGAGAAATGAGAAGATTGGCTTTAAAATCCGCGAGCACACTTTACGTCGTGTCCCTTACATGTTGGTCTGTGGCGACAAAGAGGTAGAAGCAGGCAAAGTTGCCGTGCGCACCCGTCGTGGCAAAGACTTGGGCAGCCTGGACGTAAATGAAGTGATTGAGAAGCTGCAACAAGAGATTCGCAGCCGCAGTCTTCAACAACTGGAGGAATAAGGTATTAAAGGCGGAAAACGAGTTCAAACGGCACGTCCGAATCGTATCAATGGCGAGATTCGCGCCCTGGAAGTTCGCTTAACAGGTCTGGAAGGCGAAGCTTTGGGTATTGTGAGTCTGAGAGAAGCGATCGAAAAAGCTGAAGAAGCTGGAGTAGATTTAGTTGAAATCAGCCCTAACGCCGAACCGCCAGTTTGTCGTATTATGGACTACGGCAAGTTCCTTTATGAAAAGAGTAAGTCTTCTAAGGAACAGAAGAAAAAGCAAAAAGTTATCCAGGTTAAGGAAATTAAATTCCGTCCTGGCACCGACGATGGCGATTACCAGGTAAAACTCCGCAGCCTGGTACGCTTTCTGGAAGATGGCGATAAGGCTAAGATCACGCTGCGTTTTCGCGGTCGTGAGATGGCCCACCAACAGATCGGTATGGAAGTGCTCAACCGCGTCCGTGACGATCTGAGTGAACTGGCAGTAGTCGAATCCTTCCCTACGAAGATCGAAGGCCGCCAGATGATCATGGTGCTCGCTCCTAAGAAGAAACAGTAAGGCCTTCAAGTAGCAATGTCTGTGGAGCCTGCGGGTTCCACAGCCGTTGTTCGCCTACGTTTCGTTTATTAACAATGCGAAGTGGAAGTTATTAAAATGCCAAAAATTAAGACCGTACGCGGTGCTGCTAAGCGCTTCAAAAAAACCGGTGGTGGTGGATTTAAGCGTAAGCACGCAAACCTGCGTCATATTCTGACCAAAAAATCTACTAAGCGTAAACGTCACCTGCGTCCAAAAGGCCTGGTTTCTAAAGGCGATCTGGGTCTGGTTATCGCGTGCCTGCCGTACGCATAAGCCGTTAACGTTTAATTAATTTTTTTACTAAGAATATAGATACAGGAGAGCACATATGGCTCGCGTAAAACGTGGTGTAGTTGCCCGTGCACGTCACAAGAAAATTTTGAAACAAGCTAAAGGCTACTACGGTGCGCGTTCTCGCGTATACCGCGTTGCCTTCCAGGCTGTTATCAAAGCTGGTCAGTACGCTTATCGTGACCGTCGTCAGAAAAAGCGTCAGTTCCGTCAACTGTGGATTGCGCGTATCAACGCAGCAGCACGTCAGAACGGTATTTCTTACAGCAAATTCATCAACGGCCTGAAAAAAGCCTCTGTTGAAATCGACCGTAAGATCCTGGCTGACATCGCAGTATTCGACAAAGTAGCGTTCACCGCTCTGGTCGAAAAAGCGAAAGCAGCTCTGGCATAAGCCGGTGAAAAGAGGGAGCCTGGCTCCCTCTCTTTTATTTGTAGTGCAATCAATTGGTTGACAATTTATCCGTAAGCCTTTTCAATAAAGGTTGTCCGGTTTTTACCACACAAGGTAACGCAAGCATGAATGCTGCTATTTTCCGCTTCTTCTTTTACTTTAGCACCTGAACTCAGGAGGCTTGCGCGTGAAAGAAGAAACGGAAAACAGCGCCTAAAAGCCTCCCTGGTGGAGGCTTTTTTTATACACGTTATCCTTCAGGCTGCCTCTGCATTGGCTGCAGTCGCTTCCCCCAGTCTCGTACTTGTGTACGCTCCTGAGGATTAGCGCTCTACTGCTGCCTTGACTCAGCCAGAATGATTTTGTGTATATACGAGCGACTAGTGAATATCGCAACATAACGAGGAAAACCATGTCACATCTCGCAGAGCTGGTTGCCAGTGCAACGGCCGCCATTAACCAGGCTTCAGATGTTGCCGCGTTAGACAATGTCCGCGTCGAATATTTGGGCAAGAAAGGGCACCTGACCCTTCAGATGACTACCCTGCGTGAACTGCCGGCAGAAGAGCGCCCGGCAGCAGGTGCGGTGATAAACGAAGCCAAAGAGCAGGTTCAGCAAGCGCTGAACGCGCGTAAAGCCGAATTAGAAAATGCCGCGCTGAATGCTCGTCTGGCTGAAGAAACGATCGATATCTCCTTGCCTGGGCGTCGTATCGAAAACGGCGGTTTGCATCCGGTAACGCGGACTATCGATCGCATTGAAAGTTTCTTTGGTGAGCTGGGCTTTACCGTGGCGACCGGTCCGGAAATCGAAGATGACTATCATAACTTCGATGCGCTGAACATTCCTGGCCATCACCCGGCGCGCGCTGACCATGACACTTTCTGGTTTGATGCGACGCGTCTGCTGCGCACGCAGACTTCCGGCGTGCAGATCCGCACTATGAAAGAAAAACAGCCGCCGATCCGTATTATCGCTCCGGGTCGCGTATATCGTAACGACTACGATCAGACGCACACCCCAATGTTCCATCAGATGGAAGGGCTGATTGTTGATACCAACATCAACTTCACCAACCTGAAAGGCACGCTGCACGATTTCCTGCGCAACTTCTTTGAAGAAGACCTGCAGGTTCGTTTCCGTCCTTCCTACTTCCCGTTCACCGAACCTTCTGCGGAAGTTGATGTGATGGGTAAAAATGGCAAATGGCTGGAAGTATTGGGTTGCGGAATGGTTCATCCGAATGTGCTGCGTAACGTCGGTATCGATCCGGAAATCTACTCTGGCTTTGCATTCGGTATGGGTATGGAGCGTCTGACCATGCTGCGTTACGGCGTAACCGATCTGCGTTCTTTCTTCGAAAACGATCTGCGTTTCCTCAAACAGTTTAAATAAAGGCAGGATAAAACAATGAAATTCAGTGAACTGTGGTTACGCGAATGGGTAAACCCGGCGATTGATAGCGATGCGTTGTCAAACCAAATCACGATGGCGGGTCTGGAAGTTGACGGTGTGGATCCTGTTTCTGGCGCGTTCAACGGCGTTGTGGTGGGCGAAGTGGTTGAGTGCGCTCAGCATCCGAACGCTGACAAACTGCGCGTCACCAAGGTGAATGTCGGCGGCGACCGCCTGCTGGATATCGTCTGCGGTGCGCCAAACTGCCGTCAAGGGCTGAAAGTGGCTGTAGCAACCGTTGGTGCCGTTCTGCCGGGCGATTTCAAAATCAAAGCCGCAAAACTGCGCGGTGAGCCGTCTGAAGGCATGCTGTGCTCGTTCTCCGAGCTGGGCATTTCCGACGATCACAACGGTATTATCGAACTGCCTGTCGATGCACCAATTGGTACCGATATCCGTGAATACCTGAAGCTTGACGATAATACTATCGAAATCAGCGTCACTCCGAACCGCGCCGACTGCTTAGGCATTATCGGTGTGGCACGTGACGTTGCTGTACTGAACAAAGCCCCTCTGGTTGAGCCGGAAATAGCGCCAGTAGCCGCAACCATTAGCGACGTCCTGCCGATTCAGGTCGACGCGGTGGAAGCCTGCCCACGCTATCTGGGCCGCGTGGTGAAAGGCATTAACGTTAAAGCGCCAACCCCGCTGTGGATGAAAGAAAAACTGCGTCGTTGCGGCATCCGCTCGATCGATGCCGTGGTTGACGTGACTAACTATGTGCTGCTCGAATTGGGCCAGCCGATGCACGCATTCGACAAAGACCGCATTGAAGGCGGGATTGTTGTCCGCATGGCAAAAGAAGGTGAAACCCTGGTATTGCTGGACGGCAGCGAAGCGAAGCTTAATGCGGATACGCTGGTGATTGCGGACCATAACAAAGCGCTGGCAATGGGCGGCATCTTTGGTGGCGAACACTCCGGTGTGAATGATGAAACGCAAAACGTCCTGCTGGAATGCGCGTTCTTCAGCCCGCTGTCTATTACCGGTCGCGCACGTCGTCACGGTCTGCACACCGATGCCTCTCACCGCTATGAGCGTGGTGTCGATCCGGCGCTGCAACATAAAGCCATGGAACGTGCTACGCGCCTGCTGATCGATATCTGCGGCGGCGAAGCGGGTCCAATCATTGACGTGACGAACGAAGCCTCGCTGCCAAAACGCGCAACCATTACGCTGCGCCGTAGCAAACTGGATCGTCTGATCGGACACCATATTGCGGATGAGCAGGTGAGCGATATTCTGCGCCGTCTGGGTTGTAATGTCACGGAAGGGCAAGATGAGTGGAAAGCGGTAGCGCCGAGCTGGCGTTTCGATATGGAGATCGAAGAAGACCTGGTCGAAGAAGTCGCCCGCGTATACGGTTATGACAATATCCCGAATACGCCAATTCAGGCGGGTCTTATCATGGGTACGCATCGTGAAGCGGATTTGTCGCTGAAACGCGTAAAAACCATGCTGAATGACAAAGGCTACCAGGAAGTTATTACCTACAGCTTTGTCGACCCGAAAGTCCAGGCGCTGCTGCACCCGGGTGAAGAAGCGCTGCTGCTGCCAAGCCCAATCTCGATTGATATGTCGGCAATGCGTTTATCTCTGTGGACCGGCTTGCTGTCTACGGTAGTGTACAACCAGAATCGTCAGCAAAACCGCGTGCGTATTTTCGAAACGGGTTTACGTTTCGTACCGGACACGCAGGCCAATCTCGGGATCCGTCAGGATCTGATGCTGGCTGGCGCGATCTGCGGTAACCGTCATGATGAACACTGGAATCTGGCAAAAGAGACCGTTGATTTCTATGATCTGAAAGGCGATCTGGAAGCGGTTCTCGACCTGACCGGCAAGCTGGCGGATATTCAGTTCAAAGCTGAAGCGAATCCAGCACTGCATCCGGGGCAGTCTGCGGCGATTTATCTGAAAGGTGAACGCATTGGTTTCATTGGGGTTGTTCATCCTGAACTGGAACGTAAACTGGATCTGAACGGTCGCACTCTGGTGTTTGAACTGGAGTGGAACAAGCTCGCAGACCGCGTGGTGCCTCAGGCGCGTGAAGTTTCTCGCTTCCCGGCGAACCGTCGCGACATCGCAGTCGTTGTGGCAGAAAACGTTCCCGCTGCGGATATTTTATCCGAATGTAAGAAAGTTGGCGTAAATCAGGTAGTTGGCGTAAACTTGTTTGACGTGTACCGCGGTAAGGGTGTTGCGGAGGGTTATAAGAGCCTCGCTATCAGCCTGATCCTTCAGGATACCAGCCGTACACTTGAAGAAGAGGAGATTGCCGCTACCGTCGCCAAATGTGTAGAGGCATTAAAAGAGCGATTCCAGGCATCATTGAGGGATTGAACCTATGGCGCTTACAAAAGCTGAAATGTCAGAATATCTGTTTGATAAGCTTGGGCTTAGCAAGCGGGATGCCAAAGAACTGGTCGAGCTGTTTTTCGAAGAGATCCGTCGTGCTCTGGAAAATGGTGAGCAGGTAAAACTCTCTGGTTTTGGTAACTTCGATCTGCGTGATAAGAATCAACGTCCGGGCCGTAATCCGAAAACGGGCGAAGATATTCCCATTACAGCACGGCGCGTGGTGACCTTCAGACCCGGACAGAAGTTAAAAAGCCGGGTTGAAAACGCAACGCCGAAAGAAGAGTAATCTGAACTAACTAAAAAGGCCGCGAATGCGGCCTTTTTTCTTAGTGAGCCAGAAGGAAAAACAGCCCGGTCAGTGCTGCACTCAGCAGGTTAGACAACGTGCCCGCCAGGATCACTTTAAGCCCCATTTTAGCAATGAAACTTTTTTTCCCCGGCACAATCCCCCCCAGTACGCCAATCAATGCGGCAGGAGAGGACAAATTGGCAAACCCTGCCAGCGCCATGATCGTTATTACCTGCGAATATTCCGACAGTTGGTCTTTCATTGGAATAAAGCTGGTATACGCGACGAACTCATTCAACACCAATTTTTGACCTAACAGGCTGCCAATTTGCAAGACTTCATTAGTGGGAATGCCCAACAGCCAGGCAACCGGAGCAAAGAGGTAACTGAAGATAAATTGTAGCGTGACGTTACCATAGCCGAAAAAGCCACAAAACCAGCCCAACAAGCCGTTCACCATAGCAATTAATGCAATCAGTGCCAGAAGCATTGCCCCCACGTTAGCGGCTAGCTTCAGCCCGATAGTCGCGCCATTTGTCGCCGCTTCAACGATGTTGATAGGCTTTTCCTCTTGACCAAGCATATCGCCTGACACGTCGGCAGTATTTTCGGGTTCCGTTTCTGGAAACAGCATTTTCGCCATTAACAGACCGCCTGGTGCTGACATAAAAGAGGCGGCTACCAGATAGCGAATTTCGATCCCCATACTGGCATAGCCAACCAGCACTGAGCCTGCGATAGAGGCCACACCACCTGTCATGAGGGCAAACAGTTCTGAGCGCGTCATGCGTGGTGCATAAGGCTTCATCAGGACGAAGACGTCAGTATTGCCCGCAAAAATATTGGCCGTTGCAGCCATGGATTCTGCCGGGCTGGTGCGCAGCAGTTTATGGATACCCGTACCGATGAGACGGATAATCCACTGCATGATGCCCAGGTAGTACAGCACGGAGAACAATGCTGACATAAAAATGATAATCGGCAGAACATGCACGGCAAATACAAACCCCATTTTGAACTGTCCGAGATTACCGAAGAGAAAGTTAATCCCTTCCGACGAATAGTTCAGCATGCCGGACAGACTGTTTGATATGGCGAGTAAGATTTTTTCCCCTAAGGGGACATACAGGATAAATGCAGCAAAAAGAGCCTGGATTGCAAAGGCGCCGCCAACAGTGCGAAACCGGATAGCTTTGCGATTTTCTGAACATAGCCAGGCAACGAGTAACAGGACAACAATGCCAAGTATGACGATGAGTATCTGCATGGTTTATCCCTCATCGGCATCAATGATGCTTCGGAAAAGATCTTTAAAGAGCGCATCCCGCTCAATAAATTTTGCGACCTGAATGACGTGACGGCGGTTATCAAAACTCCAGCTCAGATTGTCATTGATCAAAGGGGATGTAAGGTATTCACAGGTGAACCAGTCAGGATTCAGGACATAGCCAACCGTAGTGATATCCCAAATGACTTTGCGGGATGCAAAACCAATCCAGGGGCATCGCGGGGCAATTTCAGCAAAGTAGCTACCAATGCGGCTGGTCTCTGCAAAATAGTGCTGCATCTCTGGGACCGATGAGGCCATAGTGTTAGCCACGCCAAAGCAGGGGATTTGGGTGAGCGCTACGCCGCTATCAAAAAGTACCCGACTCGCCGCAATGTCCTGCATCAGGTTGAATTCATGATTATCTTTCCAGGCATAACTGTTACCCCCAAGCCAGATGACATGAATCTTTGTGACGATGTCCGGCGCGAGGAGCAGTGCGTTAGCGATATTGGTCGGCGCGGCGATTGCGAGTACATGTAATGTTTGCTCAGCCGTTCTTGCCCGGTTAATCAAATCCTGTACTGCTGCTGACATCTCCGGCTGGTTGCTATCTTTCAGATAGCGTGTTGAACCCTGGAATATTTGCGGTATGTTTTCGCGGCGGGGGAGTTTGTTAAATACGCGATAGATCTCATCGACGCTCAGTTGCATGCCTACTGCGGGATCGTCAACATATGTGTGCGAGCCCTCTTTACCAAAATAGTGGTTGGTAAACGGAGCGGCGTAAACAGCTTGCAGATCGAGGCGCTCCGGGTGCAAGAATGCCCAGGCAATGGCCATCTGATCGTCAATTTCATTGTAGGTATCGCTGTCAATAACGATAGGCACTTTGCCATACTTAGGTGGCGTAATTAAGGTAATACGCTGCGCTGAAGTTAATTCAGGCCAGTGGATACTTAACATCGTTAATGTTCCTTAAGTTAGAAGTCGTAGGCCAGTCGATAAATGAGAATATCGCCATATCCATCCGCACCAAGTTTGTTATAAAAGTACCGATACATTAATGTGGTGGATATATGAGGCATGATTTTCCAGGTAATATTCAGGCCGCCGTTTAAACCATTGCTACCATGATTGTTAGCGGTATAGTCCTCATTACGGTCAAGTTCTATTTCATTCCAATTGGACAGTAAGAAGTCCTGGTTGAGGAGATTGAAAGCATAACCAGCGTTCCATCCAATTGAGAAACCATTGAGTCCATTAATATCATAAGCTGGGCCAAAATTACTGTGTGCGGTAATGTTACTGACGAGCAATCCAGGGTTTAAACCACCATCCATCGCCTTTCAGGTCGGTATAGCCAAGCCCAATAAATTGATTCGTCTCTTTAAAATTAGGGCTTTGCGAATTATAGACTTTTGTAAATAGGCTGGTACCCGTTTTCCAGAGGTAGGTATGAATTTCACCATTCGCAGTCTGCCCCTGATTTCCTTCGTCATCTAGAATGTTTTCAAAATCATAAAAACCGTACATTTCACCCCAATCAAAACCAATACCTCCCTCAATACCAATTAAGGCTTGTTCATATTCGAGGTCTTTAACACCGGCATCCCAGGATTGATAGTCAAAATGTATATTCCCCCAACCGTATTGTTGTTCAGCTAATGAGGAAAAAGCTACGCACGATAATAAAGCCCCGAAGGCGATTTTTTTCATTTTATATCCCTATTTTGGTGGTGGGTAAATATCAGTATTTAGTACAAGCTAATCGTTTTAATACGAGTTCATGGGATGGCATATTGGCTGCGCCTTCACGCTCTACGGCCAGTGCTGCAAATACACAGGCGTAATGAATTGCGCTAGCAATATTTTCTCCACAGGCAAGTCGTGCAGCGAGTGCACCATTAAATGCATCACCGGCGCCGGAGGTATCAATATTAACGGCGGGATATGCCGGGAACTGTTGGTGTGTAGATCCATCAAATAACCAGCACCCATCTTTGCCTAACGTAATTAGAATATATTGTGGTCCCATTTGGTGCATGGTTTCGGCGGCCTGACGAATATCGTCTGGCGTACGAATAGCCTTGCCAATTATCGCCTCTGCTTCTGTGAGGTTTGGGGTCAGGATGTGTGTCCAGCGGAGAAGGTCTGTCACCTCCTTGCGCCATGGTGCTGGATTCAGGATTGTCATCACCCCGGCGGCTTGTGCGAACTTAATAGCTTGAGCTGTAGCGTCAGGATTGTTTTCCATCTGCGTCAAAAAAACATTGGCGGTGCCAATCTCGTCATAACAGGATATAATTTCTTCACTCGTTATTTCCTGATTAGCCCCTGGATTAATAACGATTACATTATCGCCAGCCTCTTCGGATATCATCACTACGGCACTGCCGGTTGGTGCATCATTTTTGGTAAAGATGGTTAGTTTTTCTAATCCTACGCCATTTAAAAAATGCTGGGCTTTGGTTGAAAACTCATCTTCACCTAATTTGACTGTAAAATAAGTGCGAGCATTGGCTTGTGCGGATGCTATCGCCTGGTTGCTGCCTTTCCCTCCGGGTAAACAACAGGAAAAAAGCGCGCGCGTAGTTTCCCCTGAAATAGGAAAACGGTGAAGCCGATATACTAAGTCAGTATTAAATGAACCCAGAATGTAAACTTTCCCATTGTTTTCGTTCATTGATATTTCTCGTTCGATCTTTGATTGGTTAATGATGATGTTTTGGTGCAAATAAAGAGAGTTATTCTCATATAATGGGAATGCATTGTCGTGATTATATACAGCACCTCCATAGCATGAGCGGACATGTCCTGTTTTTACGAGGTCATTGATGTCGCGGCGGAGTGTTCTTTCCGTAACATCAAGTACCTTAACAAGAGATGATATTTTTACACTTCCTTGTTTTTTGAGTAGTGTTAAAATATAGCGAAGACGTTGTTTTTTGTAACGACAGGGCATCTAATCCTCACTTTTCATGAATGTGATGAGAGGTCCATGTAATAAGTTTATTTTGTCTATGCGTTAATTTTTTGGTGAATGAATTTATTTGTTGAATAAATAGTTAAAGATCTGATTACCACTAAGTACACCGATGATACCAAATACACCAGGCCAGACAGTAGGGGCTGGGATGGGGAGTTTTATTAATGTAAATATGAAGCCAATAATTGCACCAGCAATAAGCGAAAGAATTATATCCATAAGATAATTCCTGAGGGTGTTATGATGATACGAAGACTACACAATATATTTACGTATTGATGAGAAGACAATCACACAAAACTTCTGCAACCGGACATCCTGTCCGGTTGTGGTTATTTATTTAATCTCAGGAACGATATTAATAATGACAGGTACTACCTGGTATTGCTGCCAGCATTGCATTATGCAAAAGTCTAAGGTTCATGCTGTTTTGGGCCATTGCCTCATTTGCGGTAGAGCTTCCTTCCATGTTTTTTGCTTTCATCGTAAAATTAATGAGATAACCCATAAAAAAAGTATAAACATGCAACCTTTTGCACAATTACAACGTCGGCGAGACCGATACTGGTTAGGCACTTTATCGCTGTTGCTATTGGTCATGCTCGTGATTAGCTTATGCGCAGGAGAACAGTGGATCGCCCCCGGCGACTGGTTCAGCGCCCGCGGCGATCTGTTCGTCTGGCAAATCCGATTTCCCCGTACCCTCGCCGTTTTGCTGGTAGGCGCTGCGTTGGCCTTATCTGGCGCAGTGATGCAAGCTCTCTTTGAAAACCCGCTCGCAGAGCCTGGATTACTGGGCGTGTCTAATGGCGCGGGGGTCGGGCTCATCGCGGCGGTGCTGCTGGGGCAGGGGCAGCTCCCCGGCTGGGCGCTGGGTTTATGCGCCATCGCTGGGGCGCTGATTATCACGCTTATTCTGCTCCGTTTTGCCCGCCGTCATTTGTCTACCAGCCGTCTGCTGTTGGCGGGGGTGGCGCTGGGGATTATCTGTAGCGCGCTAATGACATGGGCCATCTACTTCTCCACTTCATTTGATTTGCGACAGCTAATGTACTGGATGATGGGGGGCTTTGGTGGCGTTGACTGGCATCAGGCCTGGCTCATGGTGGCGTTGATTCCGGTGCTGGTGTGGATCTGCTGTCAGTCGCAGCCGATGAATATGCTGGCGCTGGGGGAGACTTCTGCACGTCAGTTGGGATTGCCATTATGGTTCTGGCGCAACCTGCTGGTGGTCGCCACGGGCTGGATGGTTGGCGTAAGCGTGGCTCTGGCAGGAGCGATTGGCTTTATTGGGCTTGTGATCCCACATATTCTGCGGCTGTGCGGCTTAACCGATCATCGCGTGTTACTGCCGGGCTGCGCGTTGGCTGGCGCTATTGTGTTACTGTTGGCTGATGTTGTCGCGCGTCTGGTGCTGGCCTCGGCTGAGCTGCCAATTGGCGTGGTGACGGCCACCATGGGCGCACCGGTATTTATCTGGCTATTGTTAAAAGCCGCGCGCTAGAACGCGTTGATTCGGTCTATGATTAAAAACTGAAAATCCACCTGTTGTTCTGGAGATGCTATGCAAAACACTATCCTCGATACAGACGTGACGACCATCGACGGCGAGGTGACCTCACTGCAGCCGTATGCCGGAAATGTGCTGTTAATCGTCAACGTTGCTTCAAAATGTGGGCTAACGCCGCAATATGAGCAACTGGAGAATCTGCAGAAAGCCTGGCATCAGCAGGGCTTTACCGTTCTTGGGTTCCCCTGCAACCAGTTTCTGGGCCAGGAGCCGGGCGGTGAAGAGGAAATAAAAACGTACTGCAGTACTACCTGGGGCGTTACCTTCCCGATGTTCAGCAAAATTGAGGTCAATGGCGAGGGACGCCATCCGCTGTATCAGAAACTGATTGATGCCGCGCCAACCGCCGTCGCGCCTGCGGATAGTGGATTCTATGAGCGAATGGCGAGTAAAGGTCGGGCGCCGCTCTACCCGGACGATATTCTGTGGAATTTCGAGAAGTTTTTAGTGGGTCGGGATGGTCAGGTACTGCAACGATTTTCACCTGATATGACGCCTGAGGATCCTGTTCTGGTGCAATCCATCAAGATGGCGCTGGCAAACTAATGTCTCGATTGATGCAGCTACAGGATGTAGCAGAATCGACCCGGCTCGGCCCGCTTTCTGGTGAGATAAAAGCAGGGGAGATCCTGCATTTAGTGGGGCCTAACGGCGCAGGAAAGAGCACACTGTTGGCGCGAATGGCGGGGCTGACGACCGGCAAGGGCAGCATCACCTTTGGTGATGTGTCATTGGATGAATGGCCGGCAGCAAAGCTGGCGCAATATCGCGCTTATCTTGCGCAACAGCAAAACCCGCCGTTTGCGATGCCGGTCTGGCATTTTCTGACGCTGCATCAACCCGATAAAGCACGCACCGATCTGTTACAGGAAGTCGCCGATGCGCTTGGGCTTGGGGATAAGCTGGGACGCAGCGTGAATCAGCTCTCCGGCGGTGAGTGGCAGCGCGTGCGCCTGGCTGCGGTTATCCTGCAGATTTGCCCACAAGCGAATCCATTCGGCCAGCTTTTGCTGCTGGATGAGCCGATGAACAGCCTGGACGTGGCGCAACAAAATGCGCTGGACCGGATGCTGGGTCAGCTGTGTTTGCAGGGCATCGCGATTGTAATGAGCAGCCATGACCTTAATCATACCTTACGTCATGCGCACAAGGCCTGGCTCCTCAAACGCGGGAAGCTGCTTGCCAGTGGTGCTCGTGATACGGTACTAACGCCGGCCAATCTGTCTGCGGCTTATGGCGTGAACTTCCGTCGTTTGGATATTGAAGGCCACAGAATGCTCATATCAACCACTTAAGTTAAATGGGTTCTTGAAAATCATATAATTTCCACGCTAAATTGACATAAAAATATAATTCAGAGGATTCGTCCTGAATGCGCTTTTGGCTTCTTTTCATCACAGCATTGTTTTTGGCGGGCTGCAGCAGCCATCGTGCTCCTGCGCCAAATGCCCGCTTGTCGGATTCTATCGCCGTTATCGCCGGGCTTAATGACCAGCTACAAACCTGGCATGGCACACCCTATCGTTATGGCGGCATGAGCCGTAGCGGAGTGGATTGTTCTGGATTTGTATTGATGACAATGCGCGATAAATTCGATCTGCAACTCCCGCGTGATACCCGCACGCAATCAAAGATTGGTACCGAAATTGATAAAGATGATTTGCTGCCCGGCGATCTGGTGTTCTTTAAAACCGGGTCTGGGGAAAGCGGTCTGCATGTCGGAATTTACGACACCAATAATCAATTTATTCATGCCTCAACCAGCCGTGGTGTGATGCGCTCGTCACTGGACAACGTTTACTGGCGCAAAAACTTTTGGCAGGCGCGACGTATTTAATCCTCATCAGTCACGAGGCTGCCTACGGCTGAGCAGCCTCGACATTTCCATTTGTTAGTAACTTCTTATTTCTGCCGCCAGCCGGACAATACCCCTGAACATTAAGAGCGTATCTTGCTAAAAATATGATTTATTCCGAGATATTAAAAAGTGCAAAGCTGGATATTCGCTTATAATCAGGATAAGCTAAAAAAAAGGGATTCGATTTACTGGCTATAAAGGGAAAAATGAAAGGGCCTCTACTTGCATCAGCAATAACGTATTTCTCCATCCTTTGCTACAGGATGCCGGATAACACCTATGCAGAGGGGCTGGCACGATGATTGTTTCAATGGATACTCTTTACCATTCAGAGTTCTCTTTTCTCCCTGCGAGAAACGAAAAAGGCGATCTTGAATACGTAGATATCATTACCAGTTTTGCCAGTGCGCAGGGGGATGTGCGTATACCCACCGAGCTGGTCTTACCTCGGATGTCGGACGAAGAGCAATGTCGCTTATTTACCGAAAAGCTTGAATTAATCGAAACGTGCCAACATTTTTTTATTCAACGAAAGGTTTCTGCCTGGATTAATTTAACGCCGGCAATTGCTAATACTTTATTATCAGATGCTAAATTTGCTTCACAAGTTGAACGATTGTCATTTCTGGAACTGGCTATTAATGAAAACTATCCAGAGTTAAATAATGGAAAAGCGAATCCAACGCTGGCAGCACTGGCGGCGCGATTTCCATTAGTACTGACAAACTATGGTGCTGGTGGCATATCAAATCGGGCAATTTTTGATGGGCTGTTCAAACGCGTCGTGCTCGATAAAAACTTTGTTCAACAAAGGATTACACATATTTCGTTTGAGCCATTTATGCGGGCTATCCTGGCACAGCTATTTCCCAGCAGTGAGTCAATTATCATTAGCGGTATTGATACACCCGAGATGTTAGCGCGCGTACTGCCTCTGGGATTCAGCGCCATGCAGGGCGCGCTGTGGCCTGCTGTGCCCCCCGCGCAGATAATTTCGCTCGCGAAGATATAACCCTCATATTTGCTGGTGTTTAACAGGCTTTTAACAGTCTACACTAGAGACAGGAGGCCCTATGACCCTGTCTTTTACCACCCGCTGGCGTGATGAATTACCAGCAACCTATACAGCACTTTCACCCACTCCCCTGAAAAACGCGCGCCTGATCTGGCATAACGATGCGCTGGCGGAGCAATTAGCTATTCCAGAGACGCTATTTGATATTCCGACCGGAGCCGGTGTTTGGGGCGGTGAATCGTTGCTTCCCGGGATGTCGCCTTTAGCGCAAGTTTATAGCGGACATCAGTTTGGCGTCTGGGCGGGCCAGCTTGGCGATGGACGCGGGATCCTGTTGGGCGAACAACAGCTCGCTGACGGCTCAACGTGTGACTGGCACCTGAAAGGCGCCGGACTTACGCCTTATTCCCGTATGGGGGATGGTCGCGCCGTACTGCGCTCGACAATTCGCGAAAGCCTGGCCAGCGAAGCGATGCATTACCTGGGAATACCGACCACGCGGGCATTGTCGATTGTTACCAGCGACACGCCGGTGTATCGCGAAACGGTAGAATCAGGGGCGATGCTCATTCGCGTGGCGCAAAGCCATATGCGCTTTGGCCATTTTGAGCATTTTTACTATCGCCGCGAGCCGGAAAAAGTGCGCCAGTTGGCTGACTTTGCGATTCGCTATTATTGGCCGCAATGGCAGGAAGAAGCCGATAAGTATCAGCTGTGGTTTAACGATGTTGTAACGCGTACTGCGACGTTAATCGCAGACTGGCAGGCGGTGGGATTTGCGCATGGTGTCATGAACACCGACAACATGTCGATTCTGGGACTGACGATGGATTACGGCCCATTCGGTTTCCTTGATGACTACGTGCCCGATTTTATCTGCAACCACTCAGACAACCAGGGGCGATACAGTTTCGATAATCAACCGGCCGCGGCGCTTTGGAACCTGCAACGTCTGGCGCAAACTCTGTCGCCATTTATCCCGGTCGAGGCGCTTAATGATGCGCTGGACAGTTATCAACTGGCGCTGTTAACACGCTACGGTCAGCGGATGCGACAAAAGCTTGGCTTCTTTAGCGAGCAAAAAAACGATAACGAACTGCTTAGTGAACTGTTTAACCTGATGGCGCGGGAAAGAAGCGACTATACCCGAACGTTTCGCATGCTCAGTCAGACGGAACAACACAGCGCGCAATCCCCGCTGCGCGATGAGTTTATCGACCGCGCAGCGTTTGACGACTGGTTCACGCGGTATCGCTCACGCCTGCAGCAAGACAACATTGCCGACGCAGACAGACAAACGCAGATGAAGGCGGCTAATCCGGCGATGGTATTGCGTAACTGGTTGGCGCAACGGGCGATTAATCAGACAGAGCAGGGGGATTACGCCGAGCTGCATCGGTTACACGAAGCGTTGCGTACCCCATTTGTCGATCGTGATGATGACTATGTCAGCCGTCCACCTGACTGGGGTAAACGGCTGGAAGTGAGCTGTTCAAGCTAAGGGGCCAGAAACACCTGCGGGGATCCGTTGGTCGGATGCTGGCCAACGTGTACCTGCGCGCCATACCAGCGCTTCAGGTCATCGGCCTGTAACACGGCCTCAGGCGTTCCCTGCGACACCAGTCTGCCGTTGTGCAGCAACACTATTCTGTCTGCCCACAGTGCGGCGAGATTCAGATCGTGAAGCACAATGCACACATGCAGCTCTTGTGAAGCGGTAAGCGTCTTCAGCAAGCGCAACAGATGCTGCTGGTGGTAAAGATCCAGCGCAGAGGTCGGTTCATCAAGGAATAACCAGCCGCGAGGCGCGCCGTCGCACCAAAGTTGCGCCAGTGCACGGGCTAACTGTACTCGCTGTTGTTCGCCGCCGGAAAGCGCGGCGTATTGCCGGCCCGCCAGCGGTGTACATCCGATCATTTCCATCACCTGAGCGATAAGTCGAGGTTCCGACCGCTGGGTCCAGGGCGCACGCCCCATCGCGATGACGGCCTCTACCGGCCAGTCAAATCCCAGTTGTGTTTGCTGGCGCATCACCGCCCGATGCCGCGACAGTGTTTGGCTATGCCATTCATCCAGCGGTTTACCCGCCAGCACGCAGCGCCCTGTAGCCGGTTTCAGAAAACCGGTCAGCAGGCGCAGCAGGGTGGATTTTCCCGCACCATTTGGGCCGATGAGCGCTACCAGTTCACCTTTTTCGAGAGCAAGAGTGACGTCGTCAATCACCGCTCTGCCCGCGACGCGATAGTGAAGCCCTTCAGCGATGAAATGTTCAGCCATGAGGTCCTCGCTGACGAAAAATAAGCCATAAAAACCACGGTGCGCCCAGAAGACTGGTTAGCAAACCGACCGGCATTTCCGCAGGCGCAACCGCCGTACGGGCCAGCGTGTCGGCTATCAGCAATAAAAATGCGCCCGCCAGCACGGAACCTGGGATAACGGCCCGATGGTCTGAGCCGAGCCACATGCGCATCAGATGCGGGATAACCAGCCCGATGAAGCCTATTACGCCGCTTACCGCCACGGCTGCGGCAACCAGCAATGCGCTACAAAGTAGCAAAACACGCTGAACGGTACGCACATCTACGCCGAGGTAATGCGCCTCTTCCTCACCTAACTGCAGCAGGTTCAGCGCCGGTGCCAGACGCCAGATGATCAGCACCGTCGGGACAGTCAATGAAGTGACAGCCAGCAGCGTGGACCATTGCGCGGCCCCCAGACTGCCCATCCCCCATAGCGACAACTGGCGCAGTTGCGCGTCATTACTGACCCACGACAGAACGCCAACCGCCGCCCCGCACAGCGCGTTGATGGCAATACCGACCAACAGCAGACGTGAGAGTGAAGCGTCGCGCTGTTGGCTAAGGATAAAAATAACCACCGTTGCCGCCAGCGCACCGAGAAAAGCGGCCAGCATGGGGGCGTACAGCATCAACAGCGCGGGCAAAGAGACCGGCAGCACTACCCACAGGGCGACGGCGCAGGCGGCTCCGCTGCTTATCCCCAGTAATCCCGGATCGGCAAGCGGGTTGCGAAACAGGCCCTGCATCACGCAGCCCGCGAGCGCCAGAGAACCGCCAATCACCAGCGCCAGCAGGACGCGGGGCAGGCGAATGGTGAGCCAGATTTGACGCAGTGCCTCATCGCCATCACGCCACAGCAGACTTACCGGCAGGCGCAACGCGCCAAAACCGGTAGCCATAATTGTCATCACGACCAACATGAGTGCGAGTGTCCATAAAGAACAACGGATACGTCGCGACATCAGGGCAATTGCTCAGCTTTAGCGCGAAGCTGCAAAATGGCCTGCGGGGTGCGTACGCTAAAGCCGAGCAGCGCCATATCGTCAACCTGCAATACCTGTTTATTTCGTCCGGCAGGCGTCTGCGCCAGGCCCGGCAGCGCCCACAGGTTATCTTCGCCCCCCATCGCCTCAACGCCGTCCTGTGAAATCACCACCAGATCGGGCTGGCTGGCAATGACACCTTCCTGCGACAGCGGCTGATAGCGGTTAACACCCTGCATTGCGTTGCGCAAACCGGCGGCACGAATAGCCGCATCGGCTGCGGTTTGCTGGCCCGCCGCCATCGCGGTCATCCCGCCATGATTGAGAATAAACAGCACGCGTTTGTTGAGTTCAGATGACGGCAGCGCCGCCAGTTCCTGACGTAAGCGGGTGCGCAGCGTTTCGCCATCGGCCTCCCTATGGGTGGCTTCGGCGATGACGCGAATTTTTTCATCAATCACATTAAGCGCGTTGCTTGCCGGGATCGTCACAACCCTGACGTTGCTCTGTTCGAGCTGTTTTAGCGCCAGAGAGGGCTGCGCCTGCGCGCTGGCAAGGACCAGCGTAGGGCGGGTGGCAAGGATCCCTTCGGCGTTGAGTTGGCGCAAATAACCGACATCAGGTAGGGCGTTTGCTGCTTCAGGCCACTGGCTGGTGCTGTCTCGCGCCACAAGGGAAGACTGTGCTCCCAGTGCGTATACAATCTCGGTGACATCGCCACCGAGAGCAACAACCCGTTCCCTGGACGCAGCCAGCGCTACGATGGGCAGTAGCGCAATCAGGACCAGCAGTTTTTTCATGCGGCCAGCCCCTTCGGCGTCAGTGCGTCAATTTGCGCGCGCCATTGCGTCTGCTCCGGTTCGCCTTCCGTTCGTTGACCATACAACTGGGCGATTTGCGTGCCGTCGGCAGCAAACAGTTCCAGGCTGGTGACGTGGCCATCGGCGGTCGGTTTGCGCGTTACCCATGTTTCTGCCACGCTCTCTTCCAGCAGGTGTAAGGTAAATGTCGGGTTGAATATGTTCAGCCAGCCTTTCATCGGCACCAGTTTTTCTATCACACCAGTGAAAATCTGTACGCAGCCACGATTACCCACAAAGACCATTATTTCATTGCCATCCTGGCGCGCGGTGTCGAGTAACTGCGCCAGAGCGCTATTTGCGACTTTACAGGCCAGATCGTCGCCCACCAGGTTAAACGCCTGTTGGCGGGTGAGATCGTGGCGTTTCAGCAGACCGAAGAACTGGTGTACATCGGTCATGGCTCGCCACTCTTGATCAACGGTCTGCGCATCGACCGTGACGGTGGCTGGAGCAGAAGGGGTGGCGCGTTGCAGCGCCAGAGGCGGGTTTTCAGCGAAGATGAAACGGGTCAGCAACGCAGCCCATTCCTCAATGAGGGTATTCTGTGTGGCATAGACCTTCAGCAGCGCATCCCCCTGATGGTCAAAGAACTGAATGCTCTGACGCTCGCCGTGGGCGGTTGTTTCGCTGATATGGAACACGCTTGCCCACTGATTGAGGAACAGGCGCAGGTCGAGAGCGCGCGGATTGAGTACCAGTCCGGCATGACCGTTCAGGTGCTGATTGGTAAACGCACCAACCTGCTCATGCACAGCATATTCGTTGCGGCATATACATTTGGTTTCGCCGACTGCTTCCAGTGCGCCGAGGATTTCACGCACTTCGCCACGTAAGCGCCAGGCGTCATGACCGACGCGCGCGAAGGTCAGTTCGGCTTCGCTAATATTCATCAATCCCGCAATATCACGTGCGTATTTGCCAGGATTTTCTTTCTTCAGTTCCAGCCAGCGTGTGTAATGATTCATTGTCTCTTCCTTCCAGATTGCTGCCCCGGCGAACCGGGGAAAAGTGATTACCACTGATAACTCACGAAAATTTTTCCATTACGACCATCCTGCGGAATGCCCTGCGGCGACCAGTACTCTTTGTCGAAGGCGTTGCCCAGTACCAGCGTGGTGGTCATGCCTTTCAGCGCTTGTTGGCCCTGATAGCTCACGTAGAAATCGTTTACCGCATAACCGGGCTGTTTCGTGTAGCTGCTGCTGATATGCGTTGAACGGTCAGCAAATGTACCTATCCAGCCAACGGAGAAACCGCTGTGCGCAACCGGTACGTTCAGTTTGCTGGTGACGGTATCCGGGTTAATGCTGGAAATGTATTCGCCGGTGTCTGTATCTTTGCCGCGCGTACGGTTATAGGCCATGTCGAGGCTGAACAGATCGGCGGAATATTTCGCCATCACGTCCCAACCCCAGATTTTGGCGTTGGGTACGTTATAGGACATGGTTGTCGCGGCGGCAAAGTCGACGCTGGTGGAGATGTAATCTTTCGCTTTGGTGTCGAAATAGCTGGCTTTAAATTCGAGCGCATCGCTCGCCATCAACAGATCGCCAAAGCGCAGGCCAAATCCGTATTCCCGGGTTTCGTTGGTTTCCGGGCGTAGGTTAGGGTTCGGTACCCAGTAGTTGGTGTAAAAACGGCCAATCGAGAAGTGTTTCGCATCGTTATACATCTCGCCCATGGTCGGCGCACGGAAGGCCTGAGCGTATGAACCGAACAGCATCAGCCAGTCAGTTGGCGCAACGGTGAGCCCGGCGCGGGACGACCATTTATCGGCATCGACATCTTCATAGCCGTCGCTGCTGCCGCGATAAGAGTCATAACGGGTACCGCCCAGCAGCGTAACCGGCAGGTCGCGCAGGGTGATTTCATCTTGTAACCAACCGGAGCTGAAATCGATTTTTGCCTCCGGGAAACCGGTGGTTGCGCCGCCTGGCTGTTGTTCCTGACGATAGTATTCCCCGCCGTAGGTCAGCAGGTGAGATGCAAAAGAGTCGGTAAACAGGCGGCTGCGGTTGTCGATTTTGCCGCCTTTGGTGGTTTGTTTGCGAAACTCGCCGGTGTTATCCGTGTTTTGCGCATTAATGCGTGCTTCGGACCAGTAGATGCGGGCATCCGCGTTCAACCAGTCATTGTCTGCTGGAGCAATCGAGTAGGTCAGTTGCGCGTCGCGCTGGATGGTTGAGCGATCGGTCATCGGGTTGCTGGTGGCATCCGCTGCGCTGGTTTGCGGGTTTTTAGGTTCACGGGCGTCATTGTTGTAGTAACGCAGCGAGCCGGCCAGCGTCTGGGCGCTGTCAATTTTCCAGCTGCCTTTCGCCAGCATATTGTTAATCGCTTCGTCGTTTGGTGCCGTAGTACCGTCGCTCTGGCGCAAATCACCGCGATCGCGACTGGACCAGGCAAGCAGTCCGTCCAGCGTATCGGTGCGACCAAACGCGCTGGCGCCCATACCGAGGCTGTGATCGCCGGTTGCCGCGGTACCGAACACGCGATAACCGCTGTTTTGTCCGGCTTCCAGCAGATCTTTGGCATCCGCAGTGTCATAGGCGATCACTCCACCTAACGCGCCGCTACCGTACAGCAGTGCAGAAGGGCCACGGACGACCTCGATGCGTTTGATCAGCGCCGGATCGAGGAAGGTACTGTTCAGGTGTCCGGTGTCGGTTCCCTGACGAACGCCATCAACCAGCACCAGAACGCCACGTCGATCGTAGCCGCGCAGATTCACGTCCTGGCCGTTAGTGCGACCGGTGCCGTCAAGGGTCAGGCCCGGAACCGTACGCAACAGGTCGGCTGCTGAGCTGGCGGTCTGGTTTTCCGGCGCGGTGGCATCAATCACGCTGACCATCATCGGCGCTTCAAAAGCACTACGGGCATTGCCGGTAGCGGTGACGGTCATATCTTCTACCGCCGCATACGCGACGGTGGGCAGGTTACTGATAATCGCCAGCGCCAAGAGCGAAGGGCGCAAGGATGCAGTGTGCAGGTGTGGCATAGCAACTCTCCATTAGGAAATCGAAAAGCGCTGGCTGCCTGGGTATTACCTGGGTGGCTGGCGAAAAGTGGTGTTTATTTGGTCAGAATGAGTTTTCCGGCTTGTGTCTGGCGCAGCAAATAGAGCTGGCCATCGTGTTCTATGATCACGCGCCCCTCTTTGCCCAGCAGACTTTTACTGTCAATTCGGCGCTCGTTTGGCGCGACGGCAGGCGGTGTTTTTTCTTTTGCGGGCGTTGTTGTGTTATCCATACGTGAATAGTTTTTAAAAATAACAATCAATTTAACAATGATAATCATTATCATCAAACTGCAAAATTGCGGCAAGCCTTTTTGTGAAATAATTGTGACGAGAATAAATTTTGTACAATAAGGAGGGGGAAAACAAAGGATTAGCACCGGGCAACGTGATGTTACCCGGCGAACAGCATTAAAAACGGCTATCAACCGCAGAGGCGAGTTTTTCAACCAGCAGTTCAGTATCTTCCCAGTTCAGGCACGGGTCGGTAATGGACTGGCCGTAAACCAGCGGCTGGCCGCTAACGATTTTTTGCGTACCTTCACGCAGGAAACTCTCCGCCATAATCCCGGCAATCGCCGTCGAACCATTGCGAATTTGCTGGCACACATCATCACAAACATCCAACTGACGACGATGCTGCTTCTGGCAATTGCCATGGCTAAAATCGACCACCAGATGTTCAGGCAGGGAAAATTCGTGCAGGGTATCGCAGGCGGCGGCAATATCTTCAGCATAATAATTCGGCTTTTTACCGCCGCGCATGATGATATGCCCGTAAGGATTACCGCTGGTCTGATAAATGGTCATCTGGCCGGTTTTATCCGGAGAGAGGAACATATGGCTGGCACGGGAGGCGCGAATCGCATCGACGGCAATACGCGTATTGCCATCCGTACCGTTTTTAAAGCCGACCGGGCAGGAGAGCGCAGAGGCCATTTCACGGTGGATCTGGCTTTCGGTGGTGCGTGCGCCAATGGCTCCCCAACTGATTAAATCGGCAATAAACTGACCGGTCACCATGTCGAGGAATTCTGTTGCCGTGGGTACGCCCAGTTCATTGACCTGCAACAGCAGTTTACGCGCCAGTTCAATGCCGTGGTTCACGCGGTAGCTGCCGTTTAAATCCGGGTCGGAAATTAAGCCTTTCCAGCCCACTACGGTGCGTGGTTTTTCAAAATAAGTGCGCATCACGATTTCCAGACGCGCCTGATGTTTTTCGCGCAGCGCCTGTAAACGCGTCGCGTATTCCATGGCGGCATCAAGATCGTGAATCGAGCAGGGACCTACGATCACCAGTAAACGAGCGTCTTCACCATTTAATATTTTTTCTATCCGGCGTCGGGAGTCCGTAACATGACGGGCGACGGAGGACGAAACAGGATGCCGTTGCGCAAGCTCTGCTGGAGTGACCAGGTTGTCAATACGCGCAGTACGGAGTTCATCGGTTCTGTTCATTACTTGTCTCAGAAATTTGTTGCTTCAACGGCAGGACTACCGGGAAGTGATGTATATCACAATATCATACTCATCCTGCCTGGTGGCGAGCATAATAACAAAAAATCGAACCAATGCACTAGCATTCTAGTACATGCGGCGATTCAGCCCCATGATGTCGAGGATCTTGGTAGCAATCTCTTCTACCGAATAATTGGTACTGTTCAGCCATGGGATCTGGTTTTTCCGGTATAGCGCTTCCACCTCAGCAACCTCCATCCGGCACTGGCGCATCGAGGCGTAACGGCTGTTTTCCCGGCGCTCTTCGCGGATGGCCGCCAGGCGCTCAGGGTCAATGGTCAGGCCGAACAATTTATGCTGTAACGGCTTCAGGGATGCTGGCAGCACCAGATTATCCATATCATCGGCAATAAAGGGGTAGTTGGCCGCGCGAATGCCAAACTGCATGGCCAGATACAAACTGGTCGGGGTTTTACCGCAACGGGAAACGCCAAGCAGGATCACCTGCGCCTGATCGAGGTTGCGCAACGAAATGCCGTCGTCATGGGCGAGGGTATAATCAATGGCGGCAATGCGCGCGTCGTACTTGTTAAGGTTGCCGGGGTTCAGGCCGTGGGTACGATGGGCGATCGGCGTAGGGTCGAGCTTCATCTCTTGCTGCAGTGGGGCCACCAACGCCTGCACGATATCCTGACAAAATCCTTCGCTTTGCAAAATGATCGAGCGAATTTCCGGCAAAACGATTGAGTAAAACACCAGAGGGCGCACGCCAGTTTGTTGATAGATCGCGTCAATCTGGTCTTTAACCGCTCGCGCACGACTCTCATTTTCCACAAACGGCAGCGTAATGCTGCTGATCGTAACCGGAAATTGCGACATTACCGCGTGGCCCAATACCTCGGCGGTGATGGCCGTACCATCAGAAATATAAAATACGTGACGATCAACAGCATTATCCATTTTGCTCATCCTGGGGCTGACATAATTCTCTGAAAGCATAAATTAAAATTCGCCAGAAGCGAATATTGCTGCATCTATTTTGTAAAATGAAACGGTATTTTTATATTTACTGAAAAGTACATTTCATTTTTCGGAACAAATGTTTATACCGGTAGTTTTTGTGGTGATCCCCTGTGGCTCGCGGGTTTGCGCAAATGCGGAAACAATCTGAAAAAATAAAAAATAAAGTTGCTTGAACGATTCACCGTTTTTTTCGCTGAAGTAAATATGCAAAGATAATTACGCAAAATTGAGTTTCCTAACCTCGTTCATATATAAGGATTGTTCGATGTCCAACAATGGCTCGTCACCGCTGGTGCTTTGGTATAACCAACTCGGCATGAATGATGTAGACAGAGTTGGGGGCAAAAATGCCTCCCTGGGTGAAATGATTACTAACCTTTCCGGTATGGGTGTTTCCGTACCGAATGGTTTTGCAACGACCGCCGATGCGTTTAACCAGTTTCTGGACCAGAGCGGTGTAAACCAGCGCATTTATGAGCTGCTGGATAAAACGGATATTGACGATGTCACCGAGCTTGCGAAAGCCGGCGCACAGATCCGCCAGTGGATTATCGACACTCCTTTCCAGCCGGAGCTGGAAAATGCCGTCCGCGATGCCTACGCGCAGCTGTCAGCAGACGATGCCCATGCCTCTTTTGCCGTGCGCTCTTCCGCCACCGCAGAAGATATGCCAGATGCGTCATTTGCCGGTCAGCAGGAAACCTTCCTCAACGTCCAGGGATTTGATGCCGTACTGGTTGCTATCAAACACGTCTTTGCCTCGCTGTTTAACGACCGTGCAATCTCTTATCGTGTTCACCAGGGTTATGACCATCGTGGCGTGGCGCTCTCTGCTGGCGTTCAGCGGATGGTGCGCTCAGACCTCGCGTCTTCCGGCGTAATGTTCTCCATCGATACCGAATCCGGTTTCGATCAGGTGGTGTTCATCACTTCCGCATGGGGCCTGGGCGAGATGGTTGTGCAGGGTGCCGTTAACCCGGATGAATTCTACGTGCACAAACCGACTCTGGCGGCAAACCGTCCAGCGATCGTCCGTCGCACAATGGGTTCGAAAAAAATCCGCATGGTCTACGCGCCAACCCAGGAACACGGCAAGCAGGTGACGATTGAAGATGTACCGCAGGAGCAGCGCGACATTTTCTCCCTGACCAACGCAGAAGTGCAGGAGCTGGCGAAGCAGGCGGTACAGATCGAGAAGCACTACGGTCGTCCGATGGACATCGAATGGGCGAAAGACGGTCATACCGGCAAGCTGTTCATTGTGCAGGCGCGTCCGGAAACCGTGCGCTCGCGCGGCCAGGTGATGGAGCGTTATACGCTGCATGCTCAGGGTAAAATTATTGCTGAAGGTCGTGCTATCGGTCACCGCATTGGCGCGGGTCCGGTCAAAGTCATTCAGGACATCAGCGAAATGAACCGTATCGAACCTGGCGATGTCCTGGTTACCGACATGACCGACCCGGACTGGGAACCGATCATGAAGAAAGCGGCGGCGATTGTCACCAACCGTGGCGGTCGTACCTGTCACGCGGCGATCATTGCCCGTGAACTGGGGATCCCGGCCGTGGTTGGCTGTGGTGATGCCACCGAGCGTATGAAGGACGGTGAGAAAGTCACTGTCTCCTGTGCCGAGGGTGATACCGGTTATGTTTACGCTGAGATGCTCGACTTCAGCGTGAAGAGTTCCAGCGTGGAGACCATGCCGGATCTGCCGTTGAAGGTGATGATGAACGTGGGTAACCCGGACCGGGCTTTCGACTTCGCCTGTCTGCCAAACGAAGGTGTCGGCCTGGCGCGTCTGGAATTTATCATCAACCGCATGATTGGTGTACACCCGCGTGCGTTGCTGGAGTTCGATGACCAGACGCCTGAGCTGCAAAACGAAATCCGCGGCATGATGAAAGGTTTTGATTCCCCGCGTGAATTCTACGTTGGTCGTCTGACGGAAGGGATCGCTACGCTGGGTGCAGCGTTCTATCCAAAACGCGTTATCGTGCGTATGTCAGACTTTAAGTCCAACGAATATGCCAACCTCGTCGGCGGTGAGCGTTATGAGCCGCATGAAGAGAACCCGATGCTGGGCTTCCGCGGGGCGGGCCGTTACATTGCTGATAGCTTCCGCGACTGTTTCGCGCTGGAATGTGACGCAGTGAAACGTGTCCGTAACGATATGGGCCTGACTAACGTAGAAGTGATGGTACCGTTTGTACGTACCGTTGCCCAGGCGAAAGCGGTAGTGGAAGAGCTGGCGCGTCAGGGGCTGAAACGCGGTGAGAACGGACTGAAGATCATCATGATGTGTGAGATCCCGTCCAACGCTTTGCTGGCCGAGCAGTTCCTTGAGTACTTTGACGGCTTCTCCATCGGTTCAAACGACATGACGCAGCTGGCGCTGGGACTGGACCGTGACTCTGGTGTGGTATCTGAACTGTTTGATGAGCGTAACGACGCGGTGAAAGCGCTGCTGTCGATGGCGATTCGTGCAGCCAAGAAGCAGGGCAAATACGTGGGTATTTGCGGTCAGGGTCCATCCGATCACGAAGACTTCGCCGCCTGGCTGATGGAAGAGGGGATCGACAGTCTGTCGCTGAACCCGGACACCGTCGTGCAGACCTGGCTGAGCCTGGCTGAACTGAAGAAGTAACATCATGCCGGATGGTGGCGTAAATGCCTTATCCGGCCTACGGTTAGTATGCAACGTAGGCCGGATTAGAGGTGTTAGCATCGCCATCCGGTACTTTACCCTTCAACGCTTTCCACACTCTCCACGCTTAAACGCTGAATGATATCCTGACGCAGCTGGTATTTTTGTACCTTGCCTGACGCCGTGCGCGGTAACGTTTCGACAATGACGATGTGTTCCGGATATTTATACTTTGCCACCCGTTTGCGGCTAAAAAAGGCCACCACTGATTCCAGCGACAGCGAATGATGCGGCGGTTTCAGTACCACATAAGCGCACGACCTTTCACCTAGCCGATCGTCTGGCATCGCGACAACGCAGGCATCATGAATGCGCGGATGCTGTAATAAAATATCCTCCACTTCGCGGCTGCTGATGTTTTCCCCACCGCGCACAATAATATCTTTTTTACGCCCGGTAATTTTGATGTATCCCGCTTCGTCCATGCGGCATAAGTCGCCACTGTAATACCAGCCATCTTTATCCAGCGCGCGGGCGGTCAGTTCAGGCTCATCGAGGTAGCCCATAAAAACATTGGGACCACGCGAGGCCTCTTCACCTTCGACCCCTGCAGGCAACGTATTGCGCGCTTCATCGACGACTTTAATTTCCACGCCTGCGGCGGCATATCCATCGGTGTTCATCATGCGTGAAAGTGAATCGTCGAGATTGACCAGCGCATGCGGCGAGCTCTCCGTCGAACCATAGATGCTTAACAATTTAATGCCGCGCTGTTGGCAGTCACGGGCAATCTTTTGCGGAATAGTGGTGCCACCGCATAAGAAAAAACGTAGTGATGTGAGATCACAGGGCCGTTTTTCCAGACTACACAACATGTCGTAGACGAAGGGGGTTGCACCGAGCACGCAGGTACAGCGTTGTTGCTCGAGCAGTTCAAGACAGGCGCTTGGGGTGAATATATCCAACAATACGCTGCGTGCGCCGATTAAAAACGGCGCGGTAACGCCATGCAAAAAACCGGTAGCGTGTCCCAGTGGGGCGGGCATCAAAAACACATCCTGCCAGGTGAGATTGAGTCGGGCACAGTAGGCGCGTTCGCTGGCAAGGATATTGTTGTGGGTTAACATTACGCCTTTCGGCATTCCCTCTGTCCCGGAGGTAAACAGCACGGCAGCCAGTTCATCGGCGTGAACGTTAATAACCTGGGTTAATGGCGGAGCCTGAAGCAGTTGGCTGAACGCCCGCGAGGCGGTGGCCGGTGCCAGTTTATCTACGGCGACAATCTGTTGCAGATGCGGCAACTGGTTTTGCAAGGGGAGGATCAGATCGACCGGTCGGGTCTGTTTAAACAACGTCGGTGCGAAAAAAATCTTCGCTTTGCATTTGTTCAGTACCCACACCAGTTCCGCTTCGCGCCAGGCAGGCAGCAGTGGTACGGAAACGGCCCCGGTTTTCAGGCAGGCCAGGTAGATAATGGTGAACTCGCACCAGCCAGGCAACTGAAAGGCAATGCGATCGCCGGGTTGGATCCCGCAGGCTACAAACCAGGTTGCCAGACTGCTGGCAGCATCGTCGAGTGCAGCGTAGGTATATGAAGCGCCATGATTATCAACCACGGCGATTTTATCCGGCATGGCTCTGGCGGTTTGGTGCCAGTAATCGCCAAGCGAAGCATCTCCCCATAAACCCAGTTGTCGCCAGGCCTGGCGACGTTCGGCGTTAAACGTAAGTGTGATACTCATGAAGTTATTCCCAGGATTATTTCGGCATACATCTGACCGGATGGCCAGGCGGGGCCAATCCGGCGTACAACATGCAAAATCCGTTAGCCGTAGCGGAAATCAACGCCAAATGTTCCGAGCGGGTATTCCCATTGTGTGAGGATCGTGTCACCGCACAGCACCCGGCAGGTGCCGCACTCCAGGCAGCCTGCGGAATCAAAATGAATATTTCCACTCTCATCCTGTTTATACAGTCCGGCGGGGCAGGCTTTCAGCAACTTGCGAAATTCATTAAGGTCGGGATGTTCAGCCAGAATGATGTGCGGGTGGCCTTCATCAACATTAAATTTATTGACGCCCAGTTTGACGTCGACGTTAACGTTAGTGTCCTGATTCATAGTGCGGTGGCCCCCTTGATGCCGTCTTTCAGTAAGTTCATCAGCCCAATCTGCCTGGCATGGGACATGATCATCTTGCGAACGGGCTGATTTGGGCTTCCGTCGACGGTAAACATATCGTTCATGATATCGGCCACCATGCGGGGATACTGGGTGAACAGGCGCGGGTTTTCCATCAGCGCCGGGATCTTGCGAAAATGCTGTAAATCACGCATCACACAGCCCTGTTCGAGGGCGCGTTTGTAATCCATCAGGCTACTGGCCGAGTAATCCTGGCGCTCTTTTGCAGCAATGGCTGTTTGGGCGGCGGCTTCTGCGGAAGCTATCGCCAAATCCATGCCGCGCACGGTATAACCCAGATTCAGACAGAAACCAGCGGCATCGCCGACGATCATTACCCCGTCATCAACCAGTTTCGGAACCATTGCCAGACCGCCTTCCGGTACCATATGTGCGGAATACTCCAGCAGTTCACCGCCGGCAATCAGCGGACGAATAGTCGGGTGTCGCTTAAAGTCTTCCAGCATTTGCGGAATGCTTTTCGTGGCATGGGCAATATCCCCCAGACCACACACCAGGCCCAGAGAGATGGAATCCTGGTTGGTATACAGAAATCCGCCTCCCATCAGTCCATCAGACGGTGAGCCTGCGAACAGCCAGGCTGCACCTTCGTTGCCTGACAGATTGAACCGATCCGCAATCACCGCCGACGGTAAGCCGATCAGCTCTTTTACGCCAACGGCATAGTGCTGTGCAGAAGAGGGGGGAACCATCCCCAGCGACCGTCCCAGCATAGAATTAACGCCATCGGCAAGGATGACAATATTGGCTTCGAGGATATCGTCCCCGGCTTGCACTCCGGTGACCTTATTGCCTTCGCGAATTAGCGCGTCGACGCGCACGCCGGGGATGAACTGCACGCCAGCCTGTTCCGCTTTTTCCATGAGCCATGGGTCAAGCCGGTTGCGCAAAACGGTATAAGAGTCCTGCGCTGGCGCGTTGTCTTTTTCACGATGGAAGTCGAGGGTAACGGCGCTCTCTTCGGTCAGGAAGGAGATTTTTTCGCGGGTGACTTTACGTTCGAGAGGCGCTTCCTGCGCGAATCCGGGCATGATGCGCTCAAGGCTGTGCGCGTAGAGTCTCCCGCCGGTCATATTTTTACTGCCCGCACTGTTGCCGCGCTCGATGACCAGTACGTCCAGTCCGGCCCGGGCCATAACGTAACCTGCCATTGTACCCGCTACACCAGCCCCGACCACAATGGCATCAAATTTTTCATCTGACATGCTTTATGCTCCTTTCCCGCCGCGAGGGCAGCGGGAGATGTGCGTTAACGGGATTAGCGGCTGAGATGGTCGATAAGGGCCGGAACCACTTTGTAGATGTCGCCCACCAGACCGTAATCGGCGTAATTGAAAATAGGGGCTTTTTTATCTTTGTTGATGGCGACAATGACTTTCGCGCCGTTACCGCCGACCATATGCTGAATTTGTCCTGAGATGCCCAGCGTGAGATACAGGTCTGATTTCAATAACACGCCAGAAACGCCAATGTAGCGTTCGCGTTCCATCCAGTTTTCGCCTTCGGCAATCGGTCGTGAACAACCCACTTCAGCACCCAGCACAGATGCCAGTTGGCGCACCATTTCCAGATCGTTTTGCGCCACCAGACCGCGACCCACACCCACCACGCGCCTGGCTTTGCTGAGATCCACGCTGCTCACGGATTTGGCACGACGCTCCAGGCAGATCACTTCATGGTGCGGCGCGATGTACGTTGCTGAGACAACCGGGCAGTTGTGCGAGGCATTTTCCGCGACCGGTTCAAGCTGGCCTGGAGCAAGCGTGATAATCGCCAGCGTACTTTTGATTTTTTCTTTGCCAAATGCCAGACCACCATACATCCGGTGTTCGGCGAACAAAATGCCTGCATCCAGCGTTACCGATGTGGCGTCGTTCACCATCGCTGCGTTGAGCTGAATGCTTAAGCGTGCGCCAAGGGATTTGGCTCGTTTAGTCGCGGACATCAGCAGCAGCCCGGCGTGTTCCTGCATCAGGGCGGCGATGGTCTCAGCGTAATTTTCAACACGCTGTAAACCGGAGGTTGCGTCGAGCACGACTATCTTATCGGCACCCAGGGCTTGCAACTGATTGGCCTGGTCGCTGCCTTGTACGATAAGGTGTACCTGCTCACCCCACAGGCGAGCGCCGGCCATTAATTCTGCATAGCGTTCTACGTTATCGCTGAACACCCAGACGTTGGCTAATTTACTCATGATGATTTCTCTCCGTTGGGCTTAGTTCAGGGCTTTTTTCAGGTGTTCAGCCAGTTCGGCAATGGCTTCTGCTGAGTCATTTTCCAGAATGATGTGCTGACGTTCGGTTTGCGGCGGCACGGTAAGGCTCACCAGTTCCGCTAACGGTGATGCAGGTATCCAACCAATATCGCTGGCTTGCCACGGGGTGACCGGTTTTTTACCCGCGCCCAGAATCGCCTTCATCGAGGGAATACGCGGTGTGTTGATATCCGACGTCACGCACAGTACGGCGGGGAGCGGCAGATCAATTACTTCGACTTCATCTTCAAGTGTGCGCTCAACCACAAGGCGATCGCCGTTACGTTGGATGCTGCTGACGGCATTAATCACCGGGAGCTGTAATAGTTCGCCAACCAGTAAGCCGACCTGCTGCGCGTAGATATCCCCCGATCCTTCACCGAACAGCATCAGGTCGAAATCCATATTGTTGGCCGCACAGGCCAGCGCCTGAGCGGTATCCCGGGGTAATGAATGCTCCAGTTGTGCATCCTGCACCATATACAAACTGTCCGGCCCGCGGGACAGCACGTCTTTACGCACTTTGGAGTTTTGTAGTAGCGACCCGCCCACCGTTAAGGCGATGATTTCATCACCCTCCGCGCTAAGCTGCGCTGCGGCCTCTATCGCATTTAAGTCAAACTGGCTGATTTTGGCATCGGCCCGGTCAAAGTTAAGCGAGCGCTGTGGGGTAACAACAATGTCCTGTTCTTCAGGCACCAACTTAAAGCAGGTTATTATTTTCATGGCATCTCCAGTGATTCTCGTGTGGATGATGACGTGGTGCGTCATTATCGACAGTAGGGAAAATTGACTGAAAATAGTGTGCGACAGAGGGAGGGCTGTTTTCGACGGGGAAATCTGTTTTCATTGCCAACAATCTTGCAAAAAAAACGTCCCGGGAATGCCTGGTTTATCAGCAATAATCAGACGGTGCGTACCAGAGGAAAAAACGGGAACACAAAGACAGTGAAAATAATTGCGAAATGCGTCATGTTTTTAATCGCCTCTGCGCTGAATTTGTTTCTTATATGTAAATTATTAATGCAGACTTAATAACATTTATTCTTTTTGATTATTATAAAACGCAAATAATCAATGGCAGCAATGTACCAAAGCAAAAGGTGTCATCTTGCAGACGGGGCAAATAATTTTGTTTCGCCGGGAAGGAATAACGTTGTATAACGTCATTATCATTTTTATTTTCTGATATTAATAATCCCAAAATTGCTGCCTTTAGGTGGAGGTTGTCATGTATCAACGCTGCTTTGATAATGCCGTGGAGACCCTTTTTGAACAGGGGAAAACCCCGAGATTCTCGCGATTCGTCATCAGTGATGACCCTAACTGGGAGTCGGGTCATCACGTTCACGATAATGAAACAGAGCTTATTTATGTCAAAAAAGGGGTCGCAAGATTAATTATCGATTCGTCGCTGTATGTCGCGCATGCCGGGGATATCGTGGTGATAGAGCAAGGGCGACTCCATGCGGTTGCTTCGGATAGTAGCGCGCCTGCAACGACTTACACCTGCGCGCTCTACGGTTTTCGTTTCAACGGCTGGCAGGATAATCAGCTATTGCAGATGCACTCGTGTCCGGTGATTAGCGTTACTCAGGGGAAGGAGGTTATTAAGAGTATCTTTAATGAGCTGGGGGTTATGCTCCCCCAGAGCAAAAATAACCTGACATCTTCAGCCTACGACGCTTTTGCTTATGCTTTAACCGTTTTATTTTACGAAAACTTTAAAAATGCCTATCGTTCTGAGCAAGGTTATATTAAAAAAGATGTCTTAATTAAAGATGTGCTGGTTTATTTAAATAATAACTTCCGAGAAAAAATTACTCTCGATCAGTTATCCAAAAAATTCCGGGCCAGCGTGAGTTATATCTGCCATGAATTTACTAAGGAGTATCGAATTTCGCCGATCAATTATGTGATTCAGCGACGAATGACCGAGGCGAAATTTGCCCTGACGAATACGGAAGCTTCGTTAGCGGAAATCTCCTGGCGGGTAGGGTATGAAAATGTCGATCACTTTGCCAAACTCTTTCAGCGGCATGTGGGTTGTACCCCCAGTGATTATCGCAAGCAGTTTAAAAATAATCTGGTTGAGCAGGAATGCTTGATGCCAGAGGTCTGATTATCCTGGCTCGTGCCGGAAAACGCTTGTGCGCTATCCGGCACGAATTACCGCTTACTTATTCTGGTAATCTTTCAGGATTTGGCGTCCGGCGACGTAAATCATAATTTCGTCGGTGCCGCCGCCAATGCGCTCGCAGCGAACATCGCGCCAGAATCGGGAAACGCGCGCTTCATCGGTGTAACCCAGCCCGCCCATGATCTGAATGGCTTCATCAATCACTTCCATTGCCGTGCGGGCGCAGTACAGTTTTGCCAACGCCGCGCTGGTCCGCAGCGACTGTTCCTGATCGGCCTGCCAGGCGACTTTCAACACCATATTGCGCATGTTTTCAATTTTAATCGCCATCAGCGCCAGTTTTTCCTGGATCATCTGGTTATGGCCAATCGGTTTACCAAATGCGATGCGCTGATTAGCGTAACGGGCGGCATCTTCGAAGGCGCACTCGGCGAAACCGGTACTACGCGCGGCGTTGATCAACCGTTCCATCTCAAAGTTGTACATGACGTTGAGGAAGCCCATGCCTTCTTCGCCGACCATATCGCTTTCGTCTACTTCAACATCATCAAGATAGACTTCGCAGGTGCTGAGCATGTGCCAGCCGATTTTATGCAGCGGATTAACCTTAATGCCGGGTTTCTTCGAATCCACCCACCACAGTGTAAAGGCTTTCTTCGGATCTTTCGGCTCCGGATCGCGAGCCAGTACCAGCATATAAGGATACTCTTTAGCGCCGGTGATAAAGGTTTTTTGTCCGTTGAGATATACCTTGCCGTTTTTGCGGGTGTAGCTGGTGGTGGCGCTGTTATTGTCTGAACCTGCTCCCGGTTCGGTTAATGCCAGCGCATAAGCCGGATCGCCCGTTTCCATGGTGCTTTCTGCCGTTTTACGTAACTGTTCGGCGGAGCCAAAACGACGCATACTGTGAATGCACTGACCGTTCGTGATTAAAAAAGCGGGTGCGCCGCATTTGGAAACTTCCATCAGTGCCAGCATCTGCGTGACGTAATCTGCCGGGATACCGCCGAACTCTTCCGGAACGCCCAGCATTGAAATACCGTTGTCCGCAAGGGCGCGCATAAACTCTTTCGGATAGGTCGCCGTCTGATCGCAGGTACGGAAATATTCCTCCGGGAAATTGCTGGTAATCAGTTCGCGAATGCTGGCAAGCAGCAGCTCTTGTTCTTCAGTTAATGAAAAATCCATCAGGGTACTCCTTTTAATTGGCGGCATCGGGCAACATAAAACCCATCGAAGCATCGATAAATAATCTTTCGTCCATCAGTTTCAGTTCCGGAGAAATAACCGGAGGGAAATCCATTTTGTCCAGAATGTCTTCCTGCAAAGAGACTCCTGGCGCAATTTCGACTAAATGAAGGCCATCTTCTTTTAACGTAAATACAGCGCGCTCGGTGATGTAACGGACATCCAGTCCGCGCTCGAGTGCAATTTTTCCGCTGAAAGTGACTTCAGGTAATTCGTTTACGAATTTTTTCACCCGGCCTTCCTGCACGATATTTAATTTGCCATTGGCAACTTCCGTTTTCAGGCTTCCGGCAGTTAAGGTGCCGCAAAATATTATTTTCTTCGAGGTGGCGCTAATATCGATAAAACCGCCGGTCCCCATAATTTTGCCATTGAATTTATGTACGCCGACGTTGCCGTGGCGATCCACTTCGGCGAAGCTTAAATAGCATACATCCAGCCCACCGCCGTGGTAGAAGTCAAACTGGGAGGTCATATCCAGAATCGCGCGGGTGTTGACGTTGGCGCCAAAAGCGATGCCCTGGGAGGTAATTCCGCCAATCGGGCCGGTCTCGACCGTCAGAATAAAGTCGTCAGCGCAGCCTTCTTCGCGAGCAACGAGACCAATACCATCGGCGATACCCACGCCAACGTTGCCGACCGCGCCTTTACGCATTTCGAACAGGGCGCGTCGGGCCACCAGTTTACGCTGATTGAGCGGCAGGGCAGTCTGCTGGCTGTCATCAAGGACAAAATCGCCCGAGATAAAGCGGTTAACCGGCGCACCGCCGTACAATTGAGTTTGATCGGGATCGATGACCACAATATCGACCAGATAGCCCGGAATACGCACGGCTTTTGGGTGCAGTGTGGCTTTCTTCACCATTTTTTGCACCTGCATCATGACGATGCCGCCGTTGTTGTGAACGGCCTGAGCAATCACCAGCGCGTCGAGATACATAACTTCATCTTCAAACGTGGCGTAACCTTCGCTGTCGCAGGTGGTGGCGCGAATAAAGGCGATGTTTGGCGCAATGGCTTTGTAGTAGAGGTACTCTTTGTTATCAATTTCCACCAGCTTGATCAGATCTTCGGTGGTCACTTCATTCAGCTTTCCGCCCTGTTGGCGGGGATCGACAAATGTTCCGATACCGATCTCACTCAGAATACCCGGCTGGTGGGCTGCCGAGGCACGCAGGGTCTGGGTTAATACGCCCTGAGGATAGTTATAGGCGGCAATTTTATTCTGCTCAGCGAGGTCGGAAATTCGTGGTGATTGTCCCCAGTGGCCGCATAATGCCCATTTGACTAAACCTTCTTGTGCTAACGGGCTAATTCCACGGTCAGCACGGTCACCTAATCCCGTTGGGCTAATCAATGATAAGTTTCGGGGGGAGTGTGTGTTTTTATATTTTTCAGCCAGCGCGTTAATTAATGTTGTTGCTTCGAGAATACCGCCGCCTGCGCCTAATACACAGAGCGTTGCCTCATCAGGAATATAATTAATGGCATCCGCTGCGGATAATACGGGGACCCGACCATCAATGCGTTTTGGTCTTGATAATTTCATGTGAACTCCAGATTATATGCGTGCGACTACCTGTCGCTATATTCGACAATAATAATGTGAGTTATTTAATAATGTCCGGCCATCTGCCCGATATTCGTGATTAAGCGAATATCTGGGGCAGGGCATTACTGATATTAATATGGATAAACGGTACTATTACGCCTGATGCAATATGGTCAAAACGGTACGTAGGTCGGTGACCGAAATTTGCCCAGGGGCAGAGGCTTTTTTCACCGCGCCAAAGGTTGCCGCTGAACCGAAAACCTCACCGGACAGACGTGAAATCACCCCTGTTTTAGCCATCGACATAGTAATGATCGGGCGATCGGCATAGCGTTCCTGCATTTCCAGAGTTGCGCCAAGCAGGGTCAATACATCCGTCTTGTTTTGCGGCATCAGGGCGATTTTCGGGATATCAGCGCCAAGCTCCTGCATTTTACGCAGGCGCAGGACAATCTCTTGTGCCGCTGGCGTCTTATGGAAATCATGATTCGACATAATGACGGCGACATTTTTTGCATGTGCATATTCGACGGTGGCTTTAATCAGTTCGTCACCGGTGAAAAGCTCCAGGTCAATCATATCGACCAGACCGCTATCTACCGCCGCACGGTTTAGCGCAATATAGTTTTCGACAGCCAGCGTCTGTTCACCACCTTCTTTGGCACTACGGAAAGTGAACAGCAGCGGTTTGTCAGCCATCACCTCGCGGATGGCGCGTGCAGCTTCCAGTACGGCATCAACGGAGGACACCTCGGTGAAATGGTCAACGCGCCATTCCAGAATGTCGAAATCCGCCTCGCGATAGGCCAGCGCTTCGCTTTTTACCGTTGCGATGTCTTTACCCATCAGTGAGACAATGATCTTCGGCGCACCCTCGCCAATGACGAGGTTTTTTACGGTTACGGTTTTCATCGATTACCCTTTAAATATTTTACAAATGCTTGCCCATCAGGCTGCAAAACCCATAACCTGTTTCACATACTCAAGAGGGAAATCTTTCCCGGTCCAGAGTTTAAACTGTTCAGCCCCTTGCCATAACAACATGCCGTAACCATCAATCGTTTTGCAACCGGCAAGTTGTGCCTGTTGCAATAATTTGGTCATATGCGGGTTGTAGACGCATTCAGTCACCAGCAGATCCGGGCGTAGCAGGGAAACGTCGGTCACCAGAGATTCGTTCTCCAGCGGCTTCATTCCCACTTTCGTACCGTTAGTCAGAATATCCGCGCTGGCCAGTGCGTCCGCAAAAGCCTGTCGATCGTCGAGATCGATAACGGTGACCACGCAATCGGTATTTTCATTAACACGTTTGGCGAATTCCTGCGCTTTGGCAAAGAACTCATCTTGACGGTTAAAGAGTTTGATTTCTTTGATGCCTTCAATCGCCGCCTGGGCGCCAATGGCCGTTGACGCGCCGCCTGCGCCCAACAGTACCATGGTTTTACCCCTGATATCGAAACCGCTTTCCTTGATGGCACGAATATGACCCGTACCATCAGTATTGTAGCCGCGCAGGTAACCATCATCATTGACGATAGTATTAATCGCGCCGACCAGTTTGGCTGCAGGCGTTAATTCATCAACATATTCACATGCCAGTTGCTTGTTGGGCATTGAGACTCCGGTACCGCGCATTTTTAAGGCCTTCAGCCCGGCAATCGCATTAGCAAACGTGGAGTTATCGACTTCAAATGCCATGTAGGTAAAAGGTAATCCCGCTTTTTCTAATGCCTTATTTTGCATTTCAGGCGACAGGCTGTGTCTGATCGGGTAGGCCATCAGACCAATCAGTTCATATTTTGCAGTTACGTCCATTTGATACTCCTTCTAAGCAATTTATTGAAAATAACGTTCGCCCAACCGCACATCATTTTTGGGAATATCAAATACGCGGTAGTAACGAATAAAGACGATGATGGCGGTGATGAAGGCCAGCAAAGCAAATGCGAGGTCCAGCAAAATGATGTACTGCAGGCCAATGTTAGAAAGGTATCCGGTGATTAATGGGATAATAAAGTTAGCTACGCCCCCCATCATCATATAAATACTGGTGACCTTGGCTTTGCTCCTGGGGAAAAACTCTGACATCACCGAAACGCCGAGCTGTAAAATACCGCCTGCGGCAGAAAACCCGATAAGAAATGAACCGGCGTTACACACCAATGGGGATGGATATAAATAGATAACCGCTGCGGTGAGGGTTGCCAGCCCGGCGTTAAACACATTCGCCCAAATGGGTCGAACCATTTTCTTGAGCAGTGCAGCAAAAATAAACACGCAGACCAGCGAACCCATACTGTAGTAAGAGATGGTTTTCAGCGCGTCGGCTTCTGCCATGCCGGCAAATGCCATCGCGTATTTCGGCATCCAGACTACGATGACGTAAAAGGTCGAGAATGCGGCCACCCCAAACATAACGGAGGCTACGCCTTCCAGCCAGACCAGCGGTTTACTGTTCATCTGTGGTAGCTCTTTTGCAATGCCCGCATCCACCATCTGGCTGGGGAAACGGCTTTTGAGCAGCATCAACGTTATGATGACGAACAGTATCCCCGGGATAATGACCGCATAGCCGTACCAGATATGGTTGAGCAGCATGGTGCTGACGACGATGGGGTAGATCATCTGCCCGAATGAGACCATCGCTTTAACCAGGATAACCGCTGACCCAGATGCCTTAGGGAAGCATTCCATCAATGCCGGATAGCCACCTGTATCCAGGGCCGAGTTAGCGACGCCGACACAAACAGCGAGAATAAAGGCAATCATCAGATTCGGGCTGGCGGGAATGCCGAAGAAAAACAGCATGTACAGAATTGCCCCTAACAGAATGATAGCCCGTCTACCAAATTTATCTGAGAGCACACCAAAGAATAAAATACTCACCAGGCGGCCAAGACCAATTCCGGAAATTAAATAGGCTATCCCAGCATTGTCAGTGGAGAATTTTTCTGCGAGAGAGCTCATGTTTTGCGCCAGTGTAATGACGCTAATGCCGTGTAAAAAATAACTTAAATAAATACAGATTATCGCCAAAAGAAATGGCGTATTAAAGGTCTTATTTTGAGACATGTTCACAACTCCTTGCGGATTTTAAAATTGTTCTGTGCTCGTCGATTTTGTTTAAATTGCGGCGACCTTGTGATTAATATACTGGGGTGCTGATATTGTGCCTACATAGCATGGCGTTTAAGTTACCAGGTATGTTGCATGCTCAACTGTGAAACTTAATTCTTTCAACCAACAATTTGCTGAAGTTTTAAAACCGCGACCAATTATTTTGCAGCGAGAGAGAACAATATTGCATCCGCGTTATTTTACGACCGTCGCCATGTTTAGTTGCTGCTTTGTCGCGATACGGCTGCGATAGCCAATAAACAATGCTAACAGGAAGCCTACCGCGGCTATGCCGGTATCAAACCACATGATGTGAGCAATGCTGGTCTGCGAGAGTCTTGCCGTTATCAGTGGGATGGTGAAGGTCGCAATGCTGCCCGCGCTGTAGTAAATCCCGGTAGCTTTGCCCTTCGCATCGGGAAAGCGTGCGGCCATCAGCGTTAAACCGATTTGTACAACGCCTCCGGCTGAAGAGAAACCGATGACAAATGCGAAGACGATCACCATGTAGCTCGACGGATGCAGGCAAACCATCAGCAAGGCGATAAATGAGATAAAGGTGTACAGCATTAACAGAGAGGTTGCGCGCCCCGTCTTTCGTGCCAGTGGCGCGGTGATCAACACACACAGTAGAGAACCGCAGGTGTAAATGCTTAACAGCTTGATCGATAAGGTGTAGGACATCCCGGCGACAAACTGTCCGTACTGTGCCAACCACTGGCTTATCAGATAAAATGTCGCCATGGCGATGTAGCCGTACAGAGTGTAACTGGCGAGATCGAGAAGAGAACAACGATGTTCAGATTGTATGCTTTTCTGTTCAACGGGTAATGCCTTGAGGGGGGCTTGATGCCCAGGATGGGCCGGGAATCGACAGCGAAACAAAAATACGCCATTGATTAGCATTACCGCGGCCGCCACAAGGAAGGACCAGCCAAACCAAAGTTCTGCCCACACCAGCAGACTGATAATCATCGGCAGCAGAAACTGACCGATGGAAACAAACGCTTTAATTAAGATATTAGCCGTGCCGGGAGAGCGGGGAAACGCCTCCATCAGGCTGGGGTAAGTTCCGGCGTCAAGAAAACTGTTTGCCATTCCAGCTAAAAATCCAAAAGCATAGGCAATATAAATGCTGTGAGTATTGATGATGCCTACAAAGAACAGCAGGTAGCAGACCATACCGAAAATAATAAACGGTCTGCGGCCATAGCGATCGGAAAGCATGCCCGCCACCAATAACACGCTTAAACGGCCAATGCCGAGTGAGGAAATAACAATTGAGACCCCTGCGGCATCGGTGTGCCACTGTTGTTCCAGTGAAGACATATTGAGGCTCATCAGAATGACCCCCATGCCGTGTACCAGGTAATTAAAGTACAGCCCTATCGCAGTGGAGAAATAGGTGTTTTTCATAATATGTTACTCAGCGAAGAGGCTAAATGAGTGTGGCGCTGCGGTCTCTTAACACAAACGCTCAAGGTCGTGGGCATACAGTTCAACAGCGGCCGATTGATAGATTTTCCAGTCGAGAAAATCATCGTGCTGATAAACTGCCTGAAAAGAGATCAGATCGGGAAAGAAACGCATGGTGTTATTACCGATACGGTTATTTATTTTTTCGATAATGGCGTTAATTCTTAACTTTCGTCTGGCTTTCATTTCTGCACAAATGCGCGTGATGTCTTCCGGGATTTCCCTTTCGCCATTCTCCCATTGTTGCCAGGCGGCAACATTGTGATCCCGCGAGATATACATAGCGCTTTCTTCTACCGTCATAGCAAAAATATGGCGGATAGCCTGGAGTTCCAATGCGTTCATTATTTGATCACCTCATAAAAGACGGTGGAATAGTAATAACATTGCTGTGGATATTTCGGCTTGAAGAGAGTCACAGTATCTTGTGCAATATTATTTGTTTATCAACGGGGAAGAGGGGAGCTGTGGTGCGGTAAGGCTGGTGGCGAGGCGCGCGAAGGACAAAAAAAAGCCCATCGTGGGAGATGGGCAAAGACTACACACAGCAATTCGTTGTTTCACTCAGGGGATTTCCATGCTTATAAATCAATGTGTTGATCTAAAGCCATGGGCTAATAGTAGGCATACTGATTTTTTACGTCGATCAGATTCATCTCAATAGTTTAAAAACTGTAAATAATTTGCGAAGCAAATGAGTATTTAAAGAAGAATAACGTTGGGTCTTATTCAGTAAGTGGGCGGAATTGATTAGCAATGTTAAACAATCAGGCGGCGGTGCCGCCTGACGTGGGATTACTTATTGCGTTCGATTTCAGCAATTTCTTCGAGGATTTCGTCGGGATCGCTACCTGGCGCAGGGGCTTCGTTTACCCAGGCGGAGAACAGACGCCAGGACACGGCCAGTACCACCGGGCCGATAAACAGACCAATCATGCCGAAGGCAATCAGTCCGCCGATGACCCCTGAGAGAATCAGGATCAGCGGCAAATCGGCCCCCATGCGAATCAGCATCGGGCGAATAACGTTATCCAGCGTTCCGACCACGCCGCTCCACACCAGCAGCACCGTGCCCCAGGTTGAATCGCCCGTCCAGTACAGCCAGATAATGGCCGGGACCAGCACCGGCAATGGCCCCAGTTGCACCAGACAAGACAGGATCATCAATACCGCCAGCAGCGTGGCGTACGGCACGCCGGTTACCGCCAGACCAATGCCACCAAGCACTGCCTGCACCAGCGCGGTGACCACAACGCCTAATGCGACGGCGCGAATGGCTTGTGCTGCCAGCAGAATGGCGGCATCGCCACGTTTGGATGCCAGGCGACAAGCGAAGTGGCGAATACCTAACGCCACCTGTTCACCGCGCCAGTACAGCAGGGCGCTGAACAGCAGCATCAGACCACAGTGCATCATAAAGCGGCCAAGATGTGCAGCCTGGCCAACAAACCAGGTCGTCGTCGTGCCGATATAAGGACGAACCTTGGCCATGATGGCCGCGCCGCCCATATCCAGCAGACTGTGCCAAGCGGCATACAATTTGGCGCCGACCAACGGAATACTGTTCAGCCACGCCAGATCCGGCAGGGTCATATCGCCTGCGGTTACGGCATGGATCAATGGCCCGCTGCCATCAACAATGCTATTGACCAGTAGCGCGATAGGAATGATGAACAACAGCACCAGCAGCAGGGTCATCACCAGCACGGCCAGCGAGCGACGGCCCCAGAGCAATTTTTGTAAGCGTAGCAGGATCGGCCAGGTCGCAATGACCACCGTCCCCGCCCATGCAAAACCGAGGATAAAGGGCTGAACAATCCAAAGACAGGCCACAATCATGACGGCTAAAAACAGCGCCGATAGCAGCACTTGTGCAATATCCTTGGGCTGGCGGAAATTTACCATAAATACTTTTCACCTTTGTCTTTGCGCCAGAACGTTGACGCGACGTGAACACTTAAATGACACCCTGTAATGATGAGCAATTTCAGCGGTTTTTAACAGGCGGATTCTGCCTGTAAATCTGCTGAGCGTATTAGAAAAAAATGTGATACAACAAACAAAGCAACACGCAAACGATTAAATTCACAACACAGACCGCAGGAAAGGGTCACTATAATGATTCCACAAATTTCTCAGGCGCCAGGTGTCGTTCAACTGGTGCTCAATTTTTTGCAGGCACTGGAGCAGCAAGGATTTACGGGCGATACGGCAACGAGCTATGCCGATCGTCTGACAATGTCGACGGATAACAGTATTTATCAGCTGCTTCCTGATGCTGTCGTATTCCCTCGTTCAACCGCAGATGTGGCGCTCATCGCTCGTCTGGCGGCGGAACCTCTTTTCTCTTCGTTGATTTTTACCCCACGCGGCGGCGGCACCGGGACCAACGGTCAGGCGCTGAATCAGGGCATTATTGTTGATATGTCCCGCTATATGAGCCGCATCATTGAAATCAATGTGCAGGAAGGTTGGGTGCGGGTTGAAGCCGGGGTGATAAAAGACCAGCTCAACCAGTTTCTGAAGCCTTACGGCTATTTCTTTGCCCCCGAGTTATCCACCAGTAACCGGGCAACGCTGGGTGGGATGATCAATACCGACGCATCCGGACAAGGCTCGTTGGTTTACGGTAAAACCTCCGATCACGTGCTGGGTATCCGCGCGGTGCTGATGGGCGGCGATATTCTTGATACCCAGCCAATGCCGGTCGCACTTGCCCAAACGCTGGGTAATAGCAACACCACTATTGGCCGCATTTACAAGACGGTTTATGAGCGTTGCCGCGACAACCGACAGCTGATCATTGATAAATTCCCGAAACTTAATCGCTTCCTGACCGGTTACGATCTGCGGCACGTCTTTAACGATGAGATGACCGAATTTGATTTAACCCGCATTCTTACTGGCTCTGAAGGTACGCTGGCGTTTATCACCGAAGCCCGTCTCGATATCACGCCGCTACCCAAAGTCAGACAACTGGTTAACGTTAAGTACGACTCTTTCGACTCGGCCTTGCGTAATGCCCCGGTGATGGTGGAAGCGCGCGCGCTGTCGGTAGAAACCGTCGACTCCAAAGTGCTTAACCTGGCACGGGAAGATATTGTCTGGCACTCGGTAAGTGAATTGATTACCGATGTGGCGGATAAAGAGATGCTGGGTCTGAATATTGTGGAGTTTGCCGGTGACGATGAAGCATTGATTGATTCGCAAGTCAGCGCACTGTGCGAACGGCTGGATGGCTTAATCGCGCGTCAGGAAGCGGGCGTTATAGGCTGGCAGCTATGTACCGAGCTGGCAGGCGTCGAGCGCATTTACGCGATGCGTAAAAAAGCTGTCGGTCTGCTGGGAAATGCGAAAGGGGCCGCGAAGCCGATTCCGTTTGCTGAAGATACCTGCGTTCCGCCGGAACATCTGGCTGACTATATTGCCGAGTTCCGCGCACTGCTCGATAGCCACGGCCTGAGTTACGGCATGTTTGGTCACGTGGATGCAGGTGTGCTGCACGTCAGACCTGCGCTGGATATGTGCGACCCGCAGCAGGAAGTGCTGATGAAACGCATTTCTGACGATGTTGTCGCGCTGACGGCAAAATATGGCGGTCTGCTGTGGGGCGAGCACGGGAAAGGTTTTCGTGCAGAATATAGCCCGGCGTTCTTCGGTGAGGAACTGTATCGTGAACTGCGTAAAGTGAAATCGGTGTTTGATCCGCAAAACCGGCTCAATCCGGGCAAAATCTGTCCACCGGAAGATGTTGATGCGCCGATGATGAAAGTGGACGCGGTGAAGCGCGGAACGTATGACCGTCAGATCCCGCTGGCCGTACGCCAGGAGTGGCGTGGGGCGATGGAGTGTAACGGCAACGGGTTATGCTTTAACTTTGATGCGAAAAGCCCGATGTGTCCGTCGATGAAAATCAGCCTCAACCGCATCCATTCACCGAAAGGGCGAGCTACGCTGGTGCGTGAATGGCTGCGTCTGTTGGCAGATCGCGGGATTGACCCGCTACAGCTGGAAAAAGAGCTACCGGAAAAACGTGCCAGTTTACGTACGCTGATTGCCCGTACCCGCAACAGCTGGCATGCGCGCAAAGGTGAATACGATTTCTCGCACGAAGTGAAAGAGGCAATGTCGGGTTGTCTGGCGTGTAAAGCCTGCTCCACACAGTGCCCGATTAAAATCGATGTGCCGGAGTTCCGCTCACGCTTCCTGCAGTTGTATCACACGCGTTATCTGCGGCCGTTGCGCGATCACATGGTGGCGACCGTTGAGAGTTATGCGCCGTTAATGGCGCGGGCGCCCAACGCGTTTAACTTCTTCATCAACCAGCCGCTGGTGCGTAATCTGGCTAAAAAGCACATCGGCATGGTCGACTTACCGCTGCTGTCTGCGCCGTCGCTTCAACGTCAGTTGGTTGGCCATCGTTCCGCCAATATGACGCTGGAACAGCTCGAATTACTCAGCCTTGAGCAAAAAGCCCGTACGGTGCTGGTAGTGCAGGATCCGTTCACCAGCTATTACGATGCACAGGTGGTGGCTGATTTTATACGTCTGGTTGAAAAGCTGGGTTTGCAGCCGGTACTGCTGCCGTTCTCGCCAAACGGCAAGGCCCAGCATATTAAGGGCTTTTTAAACCGTTTTGCTAAAACCGCAAAGAAAACATCTGAGTTTCTCAATCGGGTGGCGAAGCTGAATATTCCGATGGTGGGTGTCGATCCGGCGCTGGTGCTTTGCTATCGCGATGAATACAAACTGGCGCTCGGGGAACATCGGGGCGATTTCCATGTGTTACTCGCCAACGAATGGTTATCGACAGTTGTGGAGTCACAGCCGCCAGTCGCTGTGGGCGGTGAACCGTGGTACTTCTTTGGACACTGTACCGAAGTGACGGCCCTGCCGGGCGCGCCTGCTCAGTGGGCGGCTATTTTTGCCCGCTTTGGCGCGAAGCTGGAGAACATCAGCGTAGGGTGCTGTGGTATGGCGGGCACCTATGGCCACGAAGTGAAGAATCATCAGAACTCACTGGGGATCTATGAGCTATCATGGCACCAGGCAATGCAACGATTGCCGCGTAACCGTTGTCTGGCTACCGGATACTCCTGTCGCAGTCAGGTTAAACGCGTTGAAGGCACGGGCGTTCGCCATCCATTACAGGCACTGCTGGAGATTATAGGATGATCTGGAAACGTGAAGTCACACTCGAAGCGCTCAACGCCATGGGTGAAGGAAATATGGTTGGGCTGCTTGATATTCGTTTTGTGCACATTGGCGATGACACGCTGGAAGCCACAATGCCGGTAGACCACCGTACTAAACAACCATTTGGTTTGCTGCACGGCGGCGCGTCCGTGGTGCTGGCTGAGAGCATTGGTTCGGTGGCTGGCTACCTGTGTACTCAGGGTGAGCAGAAAGTGGTGGGCCTGGAGGTCAACGCCAACCATATTCGCTCGGCGCGGGAAGGGCGCGTCAGAGGGGTATGTCGCGCGGTGCATACCGGCTCCCGTCATCAGGTATGGCAAATCGAAATCTTCGATGAGCAGGGACGATTGTGCTGCACGTCGCGTCTGACAACAGCAATTTTGTGATGCATATTGCTTTTGGTCATTATCTGCACAGGGAATGGTGTTATACTGTGCAGGTTTTGAACACAAGCGAGGATGATATGTCTACCCAATTAGACCCGGCCCAACTGGCAATAGAGTTTTTACGTCGTGATAAAACCGATCTTTCACCAGCTCAGTACCTGAAAAGACTGAAACAGTTAGAGCTGGAGTTCGCGGATTTATTGACGCTTTCTTCGACTGAACTTAAAGAAGAGATCTATTTTGCCTGGCGCATGGGCGTTCATTGATTCCGGTATGCTTATCGTAATGAAACCCCGACACGCGTTCGGGGTTATTTTTTGCGTTAAATCTCAATCACCACTTCATCTCACCAGTATTAACCTTCGCACTTAGCTCCAGAGAACTTGCGTCTGCAAGACCTGGCCATGCCGCGGTGATGGTTTTAATCACATAATCCGAACCTTTCTTCGCCCCTAACGCCTGCTCAAACGATTGCAGATAGTCCTGTGTGAAGCGAATCGCTTTATCGCCCGCAGGGCGTTCGCCGATGTAATGCCCCGGGACCACCTGGGTGGGTTGTAACTTCTGCATTTCGCTCAGTACGCTACGCCACGCGCTACGCTGTTCTGCAGATTGCGTATCCGCCGTCCAGACGTGTATACCAGACGCCACGCCGGTACCGCCAATAATGGCACGGTTTGCCGGGATCCAGACATAGGCTGCATAATCATTAGGGTGGCGCAGTTCCAGCGTTTCACCATCAACCGTGAAATGCGTTTGCGTTGTCGCTTGCGGAACAGTGAGCGATGTTGGCGCGCCATCCTTCATTTGCGGACCCCAGAATTGCAGTTTGGCCTCTTTGGTGGCACGGATATGCTCTACTACGTGCGGTGTTGCCAGGACTTTTACCTGTGGGAAGGCTTTGACGATAGGCTGCAGTCCGAAATAGAAATCCGGATCGCCGGAGGTGATCACGATGGCCTTCAGCGTTTTACCGCTGGCGCGAATCATCTGCACCAGCTGTTCACCATCTTTAGTACTGAACTGTGCGTCAAACAATATTGCTTCTTTCGGTCCTGAAACCAGCGTTGAAGAGACCGGGAAAATAGCCTTGTCCTGTGGATTGTAGACGTCCAGCTGTAGCGTCGCGGCAAAGGCTGAAGAGGCGAACAGAGGTAACAGCAGGGCCAGCGTTTTAACTTTCATGCCAGGTATCCTTGTGCAGGGAATTGTCTTTTGATAGTTCCTGTATTTTAAGGAAATTCGGATCTGTTAGAATTCCCTTATTAGGACATGCTGAGTTTCATAAAACGATCGGATGGGATGCAATGGACAGAGTGATGGCGGCAACGGTATTCAACCATATCTGTGATTTGGGCAGTCTGAGCGCCGCCGCGCGTGCGCTGGGGCTTTCCCGTCCGATGGTCAGTCGTTACCTCGACGAGATGGAAAAATGGGCGGGTGCAAGGCTTATCCATCGCTCGTCGCGCCGTCTGACGATCACGCCAGCGGGTGAAGAGGCATTAGTGAAAACGCGTTCTCTGGCGCAGCTTTCGCTGGATATTGGTGCCGCCAGCGCCGCGCAAACTCCCTCTGGCACGCTACGTGTGGCCTGTGCGCATTTTACAGCTATGCATATTTTAGCGCCGGTACTGCCCGCGTTTCTGACGAAGTATCCACAACTGCGTATCGAGGTGGAGATCAATAATCAACCGGTAAGCCTCGTTGGAGAACGCATTGATGTGGCGATCCGTATAACGGAAAACCCTGAACCTGGAACTATCGCCCGTCGCCTTGGCGACTGTAAATCGGTACTGTGCGCGTCTGTAGAGTACCTGCATCAACATGGCACTCCTGAGACTATCGACGACCTTACGCAGCATAATTGTCTCTACTACAGCGGGTTTGCCGGAAAATCCTGGCACTTTCTGGATGCCCAGGGGCGGGCTGCCGCTGTTGCGATTAAAGGCAATTTGAGCGCCGGGATCTCTTCGTTGCTCTGTGAGTCGGCGTTGGCGGGAACGGGCATTGCGCTGGTGCCGGAACTGGAGGCGCGGGAAGGGCTGGCACAGGGAAAGCTGGTTAGACTCTTGCCCGAGCTTCAACCAAAAAGCCTGCCAATTTATGGTTTATATCTTTCGCGGGAGCATCAGCCTGCAGGGCTGCGCCTGTTGCTGGACGCGCTCAGTGAAAAACAGCGCCTAATAATTGATTGAATACGCTTATAAAATAGTCAAATCGCAATTTGTGTTAAACAAAACATATCCGGAAGTGAGATTATTCTTATCGCCCCTTCAAGAGCTAAGCCATCGTGAGTGCCGGAGATAAGCGCCGGATGGGGCCGGAACCCTTAAGCCTGCCAGCAAGCAGCCTTAAGGGTTTTTTGTTGTTTGTTCATAATTTGAATTTTTTCCCTCCCGTCATTCCTACGTCTCTCTAAATAGATATTAATTCTGTAAAATGAGTATATATCTAAATCTAAAGAATTTTTTTTACCAGCCTTGCGATTGAGGACAGTGCTGTAGGCAACTGGCTATCAACGACGCATACTGACTAGATGACCTTGTTGCCAGCCAATTGGGTTGTGGAATGTGAACTCGCCTAAATTGGCAGTGGGGTAGGTTCGATACTGAAAACAGTGGGACTGAAGTCCCACTGTTCAGCATTTTCATTTAATTTTTGCATCTTTCCATTATCATCGACATGAACAATATAAAAATTCCGTTCAATAATAATGCGCCCATAAAGATAATGGTCATGTGTGTATTGTCCCAGACGCTGGGGTCCATCTCTTTCACATCGGGATAGATTAAATCAAATAATTTATTTTCAGGTAAATATTTGAAAATAAATAGAAAAAAACAAACCCAAGATATTGCAAATAAATACCATGTGATGACTTTTTTAATATGTTTCATTAATACACCTGAATAGTGCCGTATGCACGAAGACTGGGGGTAACCAGCATTTGTGGAGTGCTTAAAAGTGCTTCCCGGAGTATGTTGTAATGAGCTCTGCTGGGAAGAGTTATGCAGCCATTACTGACGCCAGTATACCCCGCAGGGTGCAATCTGAAATACCCACGGCTGACCTTGTTATAGAACGTAACGTCATCTAATTTTTCATCCTCTCTGAATAATCCGAACCAGATATCGCGGTCTGAACCGCTAATCTCTGACGCAGTATAATCTTTAATTGCGCTGAAAATCCCGCCTTTCGGACGCGAAACAATATAGTATTTACCGGGAGGAAGCGGCCCGATATCCTTAATTGCTATCGATTCAGGGTTGTTTCTATGCTCCCCACTGTTACCTGAATATGCAGGGAAGAAGCCAACTCCGGGGCAGCTAAGACTTGATAGCTGCCCACCGTTTAAATGAAATGTGCAACGAATCACCGTTCACTCCAGGAATCAGAAAATATTATATTCCCGTCGCAGTGTTTCCAGGTTATTCGTTCATATCTAAGAGCAATACTTTCAAGGTGATTGTGTTTTTCAGTGGCTGCGTTTTTCACGTCATGCATTAGAGGACAAATTGAAACCACCTTCACTGTTTCGAGTAGCATATTGAAGTATTCAACTTCCTGTCCTGCATCATTGATTTTGTACCATTTAAATTCGGCTTCTTTAAGGGTTTGTCCAGTGGCTACTGCTTTGTAAAAATATGGACTGGAGCTATCAAACTCCTTTTCAAATATAAGAGCGGTGTGTACTCGTGTTCCTGTTATTTTCCCTGTGTTGTTGTCGGTAGGGAGGTGCAGGCCATGACTAAACCCTAAGATCTCAATGCTCCCCACACGGTCGCGAACATCTACAGAACCCTTGATGTCTGCTCCTCCATCATCTTTTAACCACAAATACGCAGGTATAGCCATTTAAAACTCCATTTCACATACGCAAGGTAACTGTAATAAACGACATGACGCATGAATACGCAAGGCAATAAATGTCATACATTTTTATTATGTTTTATTTATATTTATGAGAGAAATAAAAAGCTTAGAATTAAAAATGAATAGTAATGGTGCACATATAAGAATAGTGAGATTTTGAAGCGAAATATATTGCTTAATTCTGATATTGAGAAAGTCTTTGTAATGCTATCAAGCAGGATCTTAAAAGTAGACGCGCAAACCGTACCGTCGATTTTGTTCGGAAGGCGTTGTGGTGTTTTGGATAAATCACGCGCAGAGGGCGCATGAAAAAGGGTGAAGTTTGGGGGGCAAAAACGCACTGGGGCGCAATTTAGAGGATTAACTAGTCCGTTTTTGGCTATAACAAGAAGAGATTAAGTTAATAATTATACAATAGTCGTATGATTTCATTAAATTTTTAAAACTTATCACTTAAATAGACATTATCTATACATCTTTTAGTTTTTGACCTGTCTGTACGATTCAATTGTTAAAACCCATTATTAATCAATACATTGAACAAAAAAATCCATCCCTGTTAACCCACGCAGCAGGGTCTATGCTTAGTAAAAGGGGGCAAAAAGGGCGATTAACCCGAATGCCCCTGCTGTTGAGGGGTTGAAGTGATAATCATTATCACTAACATGTTGTTATAGCTTGAAAGCTAGTGACTCGAGGTAACCCTATGGAATTGCATTCAGGAACATTTAACCCGGACGATTTTGCCTGGCGTGGTCTGACGTTAACGCCAGCGGCTGCGGCGCACATCCGCGAGCTGGTGGCAAAGCAACCCGACATGTTAGGCGTGCGTTTAGGCGTGAAGCAAACGGGATGCGCGGGATTTGGCTACGTGCTGGACACCGTTCGCCAGGCGGAAAAAGACGATCTGCTGTTTGAAACGGAGGGGGCCAGACTTTATGTACCGTTACAGGCGATGCCGTTTATCGACGGCACAGAAGTTGATTTCGTGCGCGAAGGATTAAATCAGCTATTTAAATTTCATAACCCGAAAGCCCAGAACGAATGCGGCTGTGGCGAAAGTTTTGGGGTATAGGCGGTACTATGTCTCGTAATACTGAAGCAACTGACGATGTCAACACCTGGGCTGGCGGGCACCTTAATTACAAAGAGGGCTTCTTCACCCATCTACAAACCGATGAGCTGGCGAAAGGGATCAACGAAGATGTCGTGCGCGCGATTTCGGCAAAACGTAATGAACCCGACTGGATGCTGGAATTTCGCCTGAATGCCTTTAAAGCGTGGCTAACCATGGAAGAGCCGCACTGGCTAAAAGCGCATTACGATAAGCTGAACTACCAGGAGTACAGTTATTACTCCGCGCCGTCCTGCGGTAATTGCGATGAAACCTGCGCGTCTGAGCCGGGCGCGGTGCAGCAAACGGGGGCAAATGCGTTTTTAAGTAAAGAAGTTGAGGACGCATTCGAGCAGCTTGGCGTGCCGGTCCGCGAAGGCAAAGAGGTGGCGGTTGATGCCATTTTTGACTCGGTGTCGGTGGCGACAACTTATCGCGATAAACTGGCGGAACAGGGCATTATTTTCTGTTCGTTTGGTGAGGCGATTCACGATCACCCTGAGCTGGTAAAACAATATCTGGGTACGGTTGTCCCGGGTAATGACAATTTCTTTGCGGCGCTAAATGCGGCGGTGGCCTCCGACGGCACGTTTATTTATGTCCCGAAAGGTGTGCGTTGCCCAATGGAACTGTCGACCTATTTCCGTATAAATGCGGAAAAAACCGGTCAGTTTGAACGCACCATTCTGGTTGCGGATGAGGGCAGTTACGTCAGCTATATCGAAGGCTGTTCAGCCCCGGTACGCGATAGCTACCAACTGCATGCCGCGGTGGTAGAAGTCATCATCCACAAAGATGCCGAAGTGAAATACTCGACGGTACAAAACTGGTTCCCTGGTGATGGTAACACCGGCGGCATTTTGAACTTCGTCACCAAGCGCGCTCTGTGCGAAGGCGAAAACAGCAAAATGTCGTGGACGCAGTCGGAAACCGGCTCGGCCATTACCTGGAAATACCCAAGCTGTATTCTGCGCGGCGACAACTCTATCGGCGAATTCTACTCCGTCGCGCTGACCAGTGGTTATCAGCAGGCCGATACCGGCACCAAGATGATCCACATCGGCAAGAACACCAAATCGACCATTATCTCGAAAGGGATCTCTGCGGGACACAGTCAAAACAGCTATCGCGGCTTAGTGAAGATCATGCCGACCGCAACCAACGCCCGCAACTATACCCAATGCGACTCGATGCTGATTGGCGCGGATTGTGGAGCGCACACCTTCCCGTATGTGGAGTGTCGTAACAATAGCGCCCAGCTTGAGCATGAAGCCACGACCTCGCGCATTGGTGAAGACCAGCTGTTTTACTGTTTGCAGCGCGGCATCAGCGAAGAGGATGCCATTTCGATGATCGTCAATGGTTTCTGTAAAGACGTGTTCTCTGAACTGCCGCTGGAATTTGCCGTTGAAGCGCAAAAACTTCTCGCCATAAGTCTTGAACACAGCGTCGGTTAAAATTTAAGGAAAGCACATGTTAAGCATTAAAGATTTACAGGTCAGTGTGGAAGATAAGGCGATCCTGCGTGGGCTGAGCCTGGATATTGGCCCCGGAGAGGTACACGCCATTATGGGGCCGAACGGTTCCGGGAAAAGTACGCTTTCCGCAACGCTCGCCGGGCGCGATGACTACGAAGTCACCGGCGGGACGGTAGAATTTAACGGTAAGGATTTACTGGAACTGTCACCCGAAGACCGGGCCGGTGAAGGGATCTTTATGGCATTTCAGTATCCGGTAGAAATCCCCGGCGTCAGTAATCAGTTTTTCCTGCAAACGGCACTGAATGCGGTGCGCAGCTACCGTGGCGAAGAGTCTCTGGACAGGTTTGACTTCCAGGATCTGATGGAAGAGAAAATCGCGTTATTGAAGATGCCGGAAGATTTGCTAACGCGTTCGGTCAACGTTGGTTTCTCAGGTGGCGAGAAAAAGCGTAATGACATTTTGCAAATGGCGGTGCTGGAACCTCAGCTGTGCATTCTTGATGAGTCGGACTCCGGGCTGGATATCGACGCGCTGAAAGTCGTTGCGGATGGCGTGAACTCGCTGCGCGACGGGCAACGTTCATTCATTATCGTCACCCACTATCAGCGCATCCTGGATTACATCAAACCCGATTATGTGCACGTTCTCTACCAGGGGCGAATTGTGAAATCCGGTGATTTCACGCTGGTCAAACAACTGGAGGAGCAAGGTTATGGCTGGCTTAGCGAACAGCAGTAACGTGCTGCAACAGTGGCATCATCTGTTTGAAACGCAAGGGGAGACGCGCTCGCACCATGCCCATCAGCACCTGCAGCAGATGCTGCGTCTGGGACTGCCAACGCGTAAGCATGAGGACTGGAAATACACACCGCTGGAAGGATTAACCAACAGCCAGTTTGTCAGTCATGTCACTGAGATAACGTCCGCCCAGTGTGAAGCGTTAGCGCCGGCTATTGATGCTGTCCGCCTGGTGTTTGTTGACGGGCAATTCTGCCCAACGCTCAGCGACAGCGTGGAAGGTAGCGGGTTTAACATTACCGTTGATGATGTGCGCCAGTCGCTACCGGCGGCTATCCAACCGGAAGTCTTTCTGCACCTGACCGAAAGCCTCTCCCGCAGCGTAACGCACATTCAGGTGAAGCGTAACCAGCGACCGGCAAAACCGTTGCTGCTGCTGCACATTACCCAGGGGCTGGCGGGTGATGAGGTGAACACGGCGCACTATCGCCACCATCTGGATCTGGCAGAAGGCGCAGAAGCCACCGTCATTGAACACTATGTCAGCCTCAGCGAATATCGCCATTTTACCGGTGCACGATTAACGATGAACGTCGCGGCAAACGCACACTTGCGTCACATCAAACTGGCGTTTGAGAATCCGCTCAGCCACCACTTCGCGCATAATGATATTCAGTTGGGCGCTGATGCCACGGCCGCCAGCCACAGCTTTTTACTCGGTGATGCGGTGTTGCGCCATAACACCAGCACCCAGCTTAACGGCGAAAACACCACGCTTCGGCTTAACAGCCTGGCGATGCCGGTGAAAAATGAAGTCTGCGATACCCGCACCTGGCTTGCGCACAACAAGGGATATTGCAACAGTCGACAACTGCATAAAACGATTGTCAGCGATAAGGGGCGGGCGGTATTCAATGGCCTGATCAACGTCGCTCAGCACGCCATTAAAACCGACGGTCAGATGACCAACAATAATTTGCTGCTCGGAAAACTGGCGGAAGTAGATACCAAACCGCAGCTTGAAATTTATGCCGACGACGTGAAATGCAGCCACGGGGCGACGGTAGGGCGGATCGACGACGAGCAGATGTTCTATCTGCGTTCGCGCGGGATCGGCCAGCAGGATGCCCAACAAATGATTCTCTATGCGTTTGCCGCTGAGCTGACGGAAGCCCTGGGCGAGGAAACGCTGAAACAACAGGTCCTGGCACGGATCGCCCAACGCTTGCCGGGAGGCGTAGCATGACATTTCCCATTGAAAAAGTGCGGGCTGATTTTCCGGTCCTGACGCGTGAAGTGAACGGTTTACCGTTGGCGTATCTGGATAGCGCCGCCAGTGCGCAAAAGCCTAACCAGGTGATTGATGCCGAAGCCGAGTTTTACCGTCACGGCTATGCCGCGGTCCACCGCGGGATCCATACGCTGAGCGCGCAGGCCACGGAAAAAATGGAGAATGTGCGCAAGCTCGCCTCGCTGTTTATCAATGCCCGTTCAGCTGAAGAACTGGTGTTTGTTCGCGGCACAACGGAAGGTATCAACCTGGTAGCTAACAGCTGGGGCGGCAGCAATGTGCGGGCGGGCGATAACATTATCATCAGCGAAATGGAGCACCACGCCAATATTGTGCCCTGGCAGATGTTGTGCGCCCGCGTAGGTGCAGAACTGCGCGTTATTCCGCTCAATACAGAGGGTACGTTGCAACTGGAAACGCTGCCGACGCTGTTTGACGATCGCACGAAACTGCTGGCGATTACCCATGTGTCTAACGTGTTGGGCACGGAAAACCCATTGGTTGAGATGATTGAGCTGGCGCATCAATACGGCGCGAAAGTGCTGGTGGATGGCGCACAGGCAGTTATGCATCATCAGGTGGATGTGCAGGCGCTGGATTGCGACTTCTATGTTTTCTCTGGGCACAAGCTCTACGGGCCAACCGGTATTGGCGTTCTGTATGCCAGAGAGTCATTGCTGCAGGAGATGCCGCCGTGGGAAGGCGGTGGGTCGATGATTGCGACGGTGAGCCTGAGCCAGGGGACGACGTGGGCCAAAGCCCCCTGGCGGTTTGAAGCCGGAACGCCAAACACCGGGGGAATTATTGGACTCGGCGCGGCTATTGAATATGTTTCCGCGCTGGGGCTTACTGAAATCAGCGAATATGAACAATTCCTGATGCGCTATGCGCTGGAACAGCTGGCGGATGTGCCGGATTTAACGCTCTACGGGCCGGATAATCGTCTGGGGGTGATTGCGTTTAACCTCGGCAAACATCATGCCTATGATGTCGGAAGTTTTCTTGATAACTATGGCATCGCCGTGCGGACAGGGCATCACTGCGCTATGCCGCTGATGGCCTACTATAACGTTCCTGCGATGTGCCGGGCGTCGATTGCCATGTACAACACCCACGAAGAAGTGGATCGCCTGGTAACGGGCCTCAAGCGTATTCATCACTTACTGGGATAACAGGGAGGCGTTATGGCTGCGCTGCCGGATAAAGAAAAGTTGTTGCGTAATTTTCTGCGTTGCGCTAATTGGGAAGAGAAATACCTGTACATTATTGAACTGGGTCAGCGTTTGCCGGAATTAAACGACGACGATCGTAATACGGAAAATAGCATCCAGGGCTGTCAAAGTCAGGTATGGATTGTCATGCGTCAGAATGCTGAAGGAATTATTGAATTACAGGGCGACAGCGATGCGGCAATTGTGAAAGGGCTTATCGCTGTCGTATTCATTTTATATGACCGCATGACCGCCCAGGATATTGTGAATTTTGATGTGCGTCCGTGGTTTGAAAAAATGGCGCTCGCACAGCATCTCACACCGTCTCGTTCACAAGGGCTGGAGGCGATGATTCGGGCTATTCGCACCAAAGCCGCAACTCTTAGCTAAACTGATAAAACACGTCAATTTTCAGCTCGACGTGAAAGAGTGAGGTAGTGCAACGCAGTGACTCGTAGGTCGGATCGGGCGCTCGACGCCGTCCGGCAGGAACGCCAGGGGGGTGAGTATGAAACGCGCGTCTGTTATTACGTTAATGCTAATCGGCGCTTACAGCGCTATTCAGGCCGCATGGGCGGTCGATTATCCTTTGCCTCAGGCGAACAGCCGTCTTGTTGGGCAAAATCAAACTTACACCGTGCAGGAAGGCGATAAAAACCTACAGGCGATTGCCCGTAAGTTTGATACCGCCGCAATGCTGATCCTTGAAGCCAATAATACGATTGCCCCCGTACCTAAACCCGGAACGCTAATTACTATTCCCTCGCAACTACTGCTACCGGATGCACCCCGAGAAGGCATTATTGTGAATCTGGCGGAACTGCGTCTGTATTACTTCCCGCCGGGAGAGAATATTGTTCAGGTTTTCCCAATTGGTATCGGTTTGCAGGGGCTGGAAACGCCGGTAATGGAAACCCGGGTTGGGCAGAAAATCCCGAATCCGACCTGGACCCCTACAGCAGGCATCCGTAAACGCTCTTTGGAGCGCGGCATAACATTACCGCCGGTAGTGCCTGCCGGGCCAAATAACCCGTTAGGACGCTTTGCACTGCGTCTGGCGCATGGAAACGGTGAATATCTGATCCATGGCACCAGTGCGCCGGACAGCGTGGGGCTGCGCGTAAGTTCTGGGTGTATTCGCATGAATGCGCCGGATATCAAAGCACTGTTTGCTCAGGTCCGGACAGGAACGCCGGTTCGGGTGATTAATGAGCCGATAAAATATTCGATAGAGCCGAACGGAATGCGCTATGTCGAGGTGCATCGACCGCTGTCGCCGGAAGAGGAGCAAAACGTCCAGACCATGCCGTATGTGCTGCCAGCCGGTTTTACCCAGTTTAAAGACAATAAAGCCGTGGATAACAGTTTGGTGGAAAGAGCCTTGTATCGTCGTGCGGGCTATCCGGTCACCGTAACGGCCGGGCAAGCGTCGGTCGTAAGCAATGGCGCGGAAGTGAAGTCTGCACAGAATGGCGTGCCGGGAGAGGATGCAGAGGTGCGTGCTACGCAATAACAGGGAAGGGAAATTCAGAGCAAAAAAATGGCGCACAATGTGCGCCATTTTTATTACACAGATACTATTACTTGCGGTATTTAGTAGCTGCGTTGTCCAGACGCTGGTTAGCGCGAGCTGCGTCATCTTTAGCAGCCTGAACGTCGGAACGCATTGCGTTCACGTCGTTGCTCAGCTGGTCAACTTTAGCGTTCAGAGTCTGAACGTCAGAAGACAGCTGATCGATTTTAGCGTTGCTGGAGCAACCTGCCAGCAGAGTAGAACCCAGGATTACCGCGCCCAGTACCAGTTTAGTACGATTCATTATTAATACCCTCTAGATTGAGTTAATCTCCATGTAGCGTTACAAGTATTACACAAAGTTTTTTATGTTGAGAATATTTTTTTGATGGGAATGCACTTATTTTTGATCGTTCGCTCAAAGAAGCATCGAATTGTGCAAAAACGGCTAAAAACCCGAGTGAAAACAGAAAGCTTCCATCGGATTCATCTTAGATAATCACGGATTAGATAGTGAAATCCGATTTGATTTTTTATTAATTGTAGCTATCGATAAAATAAAAAAAGCGCCACCAGGGCGCTTTTTTAAGCAAATTAATTCGCGTTGGAATTATTACAGCACGTGAACGGATGCCGTGTTGGTCGTGCCGCTCGGAACCAGTGCACCGGAAACCATCACCACAACGTCACCTTTCTGAGCCAGACCGCTTTCCAGAGCGACTTCTTTACCCAGACGATAGAAATCATCGGTAGAGCTGATTTCTTTAACTACCTGTGCAACAACGCCTTTGCTCAGCACCAGCTGACGCGCGGTAGTTTCGTTGGTGGTCAGTGCCAGGATGGTGGCATCCGGGAAGTATTTACGTACTGCGCGAGCAGATTTACCGCCCTGGGTTGCTACAACGATCAGCGGAGCATCCAGTTTTTCTGCAGTTTCAACCGCGCCACGGCAAACGGCTTCGGTGATGCGCAGTTTACGGCTGTCGTTGTTGAAGTCCAGACGGCTGGTCATCACGCGGTCGGTACGCTCACAGATGGTTGCCATGATGGTGACGGCTTCCAGCGGGTATTTACCTTTTGCAGACTCGCCAGACAGCATGACTGCATCGGTACCGTCGAGGATGGCGTTCGCTACGTCACCGGCTTCAGCACGGGTCGGACGCGGGTTTTTGATCATGGAGTCCAGCATCTGGGTCGCAGTGATAACGACTTTACGTGCACGGATACATTTTTCGATGATCATCTTCTGCGCGAAGATAACTTCTTCAACCGGGATCTCAACGCCCATGTCGCCACGAGCAACCATGATGCCGTCAGATGCTTCGAGGATTTCGTCGAAGTTGTTCAGGCCTTCCTGGTTTTCGATTTTGGAAATGATCTGGATGTTTTCGCCGCCGTGCGCTTTCAGGTGCTCACGGATTTCAACGACGTCAGAACGTTTACGGATAAAGGATGCTGCAACGAAGTCAACGCCTTGCTCGCAACCGAAGATCAGGTCCTGTTTGTCTTTTTCAGCCAGTGCTGGCAGCGCGATGGAAACGCCCGGCAGGTTAACGCCTTTGTTTTCGCCCAGGTCGCCGTTGTTCAGCACTTTACAGATAACTTTGTTACCTTCGATAGCGGTAACTTCCATGCCGATCAGACCATCGTCAACCAGAACGGTATTGCCGACGGACAGATCTTTAGTGAAGCCTTCATAAGTAACAGCAACGATTTCGTTGTTGCCGACGACAGATTTGTCGGTGGTGAAGGTGAAGGTCTGGCCCGCTTTCAGGGAAACGTCGTTACCGCCTTCCAGTTTGATGGTACGGATTTCCGGACCTTTGGTGTCGAGCAGGATTGCGGCTTTCTTGCCGGTTTTGCTCATGACGTTGCGCAAATTCTTGATGCGCTGACCGTGTTCTTCATAGTCCCCGTGGGAGAAGTTCAGACGCATGACGTTCATGCCCGCGTCCAGCATTTTGGTTAACATCTCTTCGGATTCGGTTTTCGGACCGATGGTGCAAACAATTTTCGTCTTTTTCATGACAGTCTTAGTCTTTAAGTTGAGAAGGATATGGAAATCTGGCTCCCGCCGCGCACGGACGGGAAGCTAAACCTGAGTTACGAAAGTTGTGATGCCTCGCACTAAGGATAGGTGACATCGAAAGAGCGTGCAGAGGAATGTGTGCTTGTGTTTCAGCCCAACGGGATGGTGAGTTTTGTAGTCGTTGAGTTTTACAGGTCAATGTGCTGAAACCATTCAAGAGACAATTGGCGCGCATTATACGCTGAAAATTATCAAAAAGGAAAATGGAAACAGCGTTTCAAAACACTTCTGTGCAGTTTTACAGAAAATATTCATTAATTTGTTTCCAGGTATGGATAAAGAGGTTATTCGCAGCAGCATTTGTTGCGCAACAAGGTGTAATTGTCATCCCAATCCCTGACTTTTTGTGTATAACGCCGACCAAATCGACATATTTCTAAAAGTTATATCAAATGCGTTTTAATTCATTTTAAAAGCCAATCTCACTGATTACACTCGTTTGGACATCCATACTGCTAAACAGCCAAAAGCGCTAGCAGCAGAACAATAAGCAGCAGCGGATACCTAAACGACATGATTGTCCTGAAAAATATTTCGAAAGTGTTTACGCCAGGCAGGCTTGCCATTACCGCTGTCGATAACGTCAACCTGACGGTTGAACAGGGACAGATTTACGGAATTATTGGTTACAGCGGGGCGGGGAAAAGCACCTTAATACGCTTACTTAATGGTCTGGAAAAACCGACTTCAGGCAGCGTAACGATTAACGGCCACGATATCTCTGCCGCCCGTGGGGAATCTTTACGTCAGGCGCGACTGAAAATCAGCATGGTGTTTCAACACTTCAATTTGCTGTGGTCACGAACGGTTAGTGAAAATATTGCGTTCTCTATGCAAATTGCTGGAGCGCCAAAAGCATCAATTAAAGCGCGAGTTGCTGAACTGATTTCGCTGGTGGGGCTGAGCGGTCGTGAAAATGCGTATCCGTCTCAGCTGAGCGGTGGGCAAAAACAGCGGGTAGGAATTGCCCGTGCGTTGGCGAACAATCCTGACGTTCTGCTGTGTGATGAAGCCACTTCGGCGCTGGATCCGCAAACTACCGATCAGATCCTCGATTTGCTGCTCGATATTAATCGCCGCTTCAAATTAACCATTGTGCTGATCACGCATGAAATGCACGTGGTACGAAAAATCTGCGATCGCGTCGCGGTAATGGAAAACGGCAGGGTCGTTGAGGAAGGCGACGTGCTCAACGTCTTTACCCATCCGCAGCAGCCGATCACCCGACAGTTCGTTCGTCAGGTGAGTCAGTACACCGAGGAAGACGAGTTTAACCCACAGTTGGCCAGCGAGCTGGGCGGTGTGGTGATCAAGCTAACGTTTACCGGGCAACGTACGCATCGGCCTGTGGTTGGCGAATTGACCCTGCGCTATGGCCTGCCGTTTAACATTTTACACGGCAAGATGACGCAAACCGCGCACGGTGTGTTTGGTCAGCTTTGGGTGCATGTTGTGGCCTCTGAGGAACAATTGAACAATATTTTGGCCGATCTGCGCCAGAGCGACATTGAAGGCGAGGTGATCAACCATGTCTGAAGAACTGTTTCCTCATCTGAAGTGGGAGCAACTGCTGGCAGCAACCCAGGAAACGCTCTACATGACGGTCCTTTCTGGCGCAGCGACCTTTGTCCTGGGCGTTGCACTTGGTCTGGCTCTGTTCCTGACCGCACGCGGCGGACTGTTTCACAATCGCGCGGTGTATAGCGTTATTTCGCTGGTGGTGAATATCTTTCGTTCCATCCCGTTCATCATTCTGATCGTGCTGCTGATCCCGTTTACCAAAGCGATGGTTGGCACCATTCTCGGCGCTAATGCCGCGTTGCCTGCGCTGATCGTAGGGGCCGCACCGTTTTATGCGCGTCTGGTCGAAATTGCCCTGCGTGAAGTCGACAAAGGGGTTATTGAGGCGACGCGTTCGATGGGCGCACGGCTAAGCACGCTTATTTTTCGGGTTTTACTGCCGGAATCCTCTCCTGCTCTGGTGTCCGGGATCACCGTGACGCTGATTGCGCTGGTCAGCTACAGCGCGATGGCAGGGGTAATTGGCGCCGGTGGTTTAGGGAATCTTGCCTATCTGGAAGGTTTTCAGCGCAACCACAGCGACGTCACGCTGGTGGCGACGGTGACGATTTTGCTCATTGTCTTCATCATCCAGCTTTGCGGCGATGTGATCACCTCTCTGTTAGATAAACGCTAATAAAATACGGAAACCATTATCATGAAAAAATCACTGACGTTACTCGCCGCAGCAACCTTAAGCGCCCTGAGCTTTGCCTCCTGGGCCGATACTCTGACCGTTGGCGCCTCAAACGTGCCGCACGCGGAGATCCTTGAGCAGGCTAAGCCTATTCTGGCGAAGCAGGGGATCGATTTAGAGATTAAACCGTTCCAGGATTACATTCTGCCCAACACCGCGCTGGCTGGCCGTGAGATTGACGCTAACTACTTCCAGCATATTCCATACCTGAACAGCGTGATTAAAGATCATGCGGGCGATAAAACGTATGATTTCGTCAGCGCCGGAGCGATTCACATCGAGCCAATTGGGATCTATTCGAAAAAAGTGAAATCGCTTAAAGATCTGCCGGAAGGCGGCAAGGTCATCATGCGCGATGCGGTATCTGAGGAAGGCCGTATTCTGTCGATTTTCGAAAAAGAGGGCGTAATCAAGCTGAAGCCGGGCGTGGATAAAGTCACCGCGCGCATTAGCGATATCGTCGAGAACCCGAAAAAACTGAAGTTCCTGCCTAACGTGGAAGCCGCGCTGTTACCGCAGATGTATAACAACGACGAAGGCGATGCGGTGGTGATTAACGCCAACTACGCCATCGACGCCGGGCTGGATCCGGTGAAAGATCCTATCGCCGTCGAAAGTGGTGAAAACAACCCGTATGCCAACATCATTACCGTGCATCGTGGCGACGAGAAGAAAAAAGATATCGTGGCGCTGGTTGATGTCCTGCACTCAAAAGAGATCCAGGACTGGATCCGCACCAAATATAAAGGTGCGGTGATCCCGGTAAATAACTGATCCGCGGGCGTTGCCTTATCCGGCCTACGACGTTCTGTAGGCCGGATAAAACGCGTTGGCGTGGCCATCCGGCGCTAGAGTTTCACTCGCTCAATCCTCGCTGGCAACCCCTGGCGCACCGCTGCACCTGACACCCAGTCAAGCCAGGTATTGGCTACCTGCCGGGTAGGATCCGCAAAGCCCAAATCGTTGAGATTAATCCCCGACCTTATTTGTGCGTCAAACGCCATCGGCTTGCCGTCGAGCGTATGCTGCGCCGCGCCCATTTCTTTATGCCCATAACCGTGTTCAATGGCGATCACGCCCGGCATCACGCCATTAAGCAGGCTTATCTGCGCCTGCGCCTGACCGCCAGGCGTGGTGATACGCACCATATCGCCGTGCGCTAAACCATATCGTTGACCATCCTGCGGATTAAGCGCCACCAGATTAACCGGCTTCAGATGATGCAGACGTGGGATCACCGCCGTGGCGCTGGACATGGTATTGGATTTAAAAGAAATCAGTTTCAGCGGCCACTCTTGTTCCGGGAACAACTCCTCGACCGCACGCCCATCTGACAGGCGTGAAGGATACCAGGCCGGGCAGCCGCTGTAGCGCTCGCCGGTAATTGCATGGCGGTGCGCGGCGACGTCCGCATTCCAGATTTGTAGCGGTTTTTCCCACGCATTGCCTATCCGATTCTCAACCCGCCCGCTGTTGTCCGGCGCAAAACGCCCACCGCGGGAGTAGATAAACGCCACCCGGCTGATTTCATCGGCTTTCAGCGTTTGGGTCATCACTGGCACGATCCGCTGTACCCCAGTCAGCGCTATGTCTTCCGGTTGCGCTTCAGCGACCGGCGCTTTGCCCATAAACGCAATATTGGCGGCGAGTCGCAGGTAGTAATCTTCCGCACGATTCAACGGATAGTGATTGCCCTGCGGATCGGTAATCGCATTGTCACCAAATCCGGGGAGCCCGATACGTTTTGCCACTGCGATACAGAAAGATTCCATCGAGGCGGGTTGACCATCAGCGGTTCTGCTGGTTGCCGCTGTCACTACCGGCCAACGCGCGGTGGTGGCTTTACTGGCAACGCCGGCCCACGGGGCGCTGAATCCCCAACTTTCGAAGTTGTGGGTATCCGGCACGATGTAATCGGCCAGCGCCGTGGTTTCGTTCATAAAGGCGTCAATAGCGATAAACAGCGGCAGACGCGCAGGATCCTTGAGCTTTTCTTCCGCCACGCCGCGCAACCCTGCGATGCCGTAGAACGGGTTGGTCATGTTTGAGATCCAGGCTTTCAGCGGATAAGGGTAGCCTTCCAGCGCCGAGACGAGGAGTTCGGTAAGCTGGCCTGCGACAAACGGATACCACGGGGCTTTGGCCGGGAAGGGCGATTGTCCGGCCGCCACCTTATTGCGATACTCTTCGGAAGACTCATAAGCAGTTTTACTGCGCGCGATGCTTAATCCTTTTGGTTTTACCTTCCCGGCGAAGCTGTCCATGTTGTAGCGCGGACCGTCGGTGGCGCCATTGAACTTGCCGCCGCCGACAAATACGCCGCCTTCAAGACTGAGATTGCCAATCAGCGCATTGAGCATCATCACCGACCAGGCGTTATAAAATCCATTGCCTGCCATCATTCCACCGTGCGTAATCACCGCTGCCTGGCGGCCATGGCGGGTAAACGCGTCGGCCAGGGCGCCAATGTCAGCTTCAGACACGCCGCATTGCTGGCTGTACTGCGTCAGCGTTAGTTTCCCGGCGGACTCTTTCATACACTGGAAGCTGCTTTTTACCGTCACCGTCTGACCGTCTGCCAGCGTGACCTGGCGGGTGACGAACAGCTGCGCGCGTGGGCAACTGCTGGCGGCGACAATTTCGCCGGCCTCGTTAATGACCACCGGCTCCTGGGCGGCGTTTGCATTCAGGTGCGCGAGGGTTAAATGCTGTCCGGCAAGGGTTGGAAGCTCATCGGTAATCACCAGATGCGTGGCGTTAGTCCAGCTTTTTTCTCCGGCCTGCTGCATGGCCTGTACGCCGGGAATGGTGAGATAATCGGCGTTATAACGCTGTTTTTCGATAATCCAACGGATCATCCCCATCGCCAGCGCGGAGTCACTTCCCGGACGTACAGGCTGCCAGTGGCCGCGATTGTCAGCCTGCACTGTGGTCAATGGCAGGGCCGGTGCCACCACCACGTAACGGAAGTCGTCGCGTAAACGGGCGCTGGCCAGTTGGCGAGCCTGGCGCTTAAACGGGTTACCGGATTGCGCCGGAGACGTTCCCATAAATAGCGCGAATTTGACATTGTCCCAGTCGGGCTTCACGTGGGTATTTTTATCCAGATCGCCCATTAACGCACCGGAACCGGCCCGGTATGCCAGACCACAGTAAGCGCCATGAGCGCCGAAGTTTTTACTGCCAAAACTATTTAATGCAAAGCGGCGCAAAAATGAATCACGTCCTTCATCGCTGGTATTGGTGACCAGCAGTTGATTGGATTTAGGGCCATAGCCGGGATGCCTGGCATCAAGCGGCGTGTTGGTGTCATGGATTGCCCGCAAGCCGTCAACGTGGCCTTCACCAAACAAGTCGCCGCCTTCCACCACCTCTTTGATCAGCTGTTCGAAGCTGATGCGCTGCCATTTTCCCTCACCGCGTTTGCCGACACGTTTCATGGGCTGGAGAATGCGTAACGGGCTGTATAAACCTTCAAGTAAGGTTGCGCCACGGGCGCAGGCCGTGGAACGCGCGTCAAGACCCGTTTCGCCCGCCAGTTGTTCCATTGCGGTGGCAAAGGGGACGGAGGCGTCAATATGGTGCTCGTGAGACAATGGGTGATAGGGGTTGCCCGCAATGCGCAACACCTTGCCTTTTTCGCTGTCAACGCGCACCCGCACGCCACACTGCGTCCAGCAGCCGAAGCACTGCGTCATGGAGATAACCTGCTGCGGGTTCTGCTGCCAGCGCGGCTGGGCATTGGCTTCGGGGATGAGGGCGTTACCAAAGATGCGGTCTCGGGTAATTTTGCCCGAGGAGCCGTCCAGCAAACCGTCTATCGCGCGCTTTGCCACATCCCGATAACTCAGGCCAAAAGTCACCATGCCACCTACGGCAAGGCCTACTTTAAGCCACTGACGACGGGTTAAATTAGCCATGTTGCATTCTCCTTGCGATCGCGTTCAGGGCTTCACGAACAATAATGATCAGTGCTATCCACAGGCCGAAGGTGCCCACAATGGCCAGCCAGCCATCGGTACCACCGGGCAGGGTGTAAGGATTAAACAGCGCGTTAAATTTCGGTATGGTCTGCACCTGGATAAGTAACGTCCAGCGCATCAGCCAGCACAGCGCCATCGCGCTAAATGCAAGTAATATGCGCAGCGGCAGCGATAAGGGGTTACGGAGCACCAGCCCGCACAGGACAAGCGAAACAAGCCATAGCGCAACCCAACCGATGGCGTAGTGTCGTGCTAACGGGGCAACGTTCAGCCATTGGCGAATAGCCGAACCGGAAAGCGTATTGCCGCTCACCCATATCACTACGACTAAAGCCAGTACCATCAGGGTGACTGTCTGCCCCCACGCCAGTTTGCGGGTCAATGTTCCCTCGCGTTTTGTCGCGGCGATGAGCAGGGCGAGAAACGTTTGCAGCGCGCTGAGGAACATCGCAACCGGAAAGGCGTAGCTGAACCAGACGGGACGCGCCTGCACTACCGACACTTCGCGGCCGGTGTATACCAGCAACCCGATGGCTGACAAGGCGCTACCTATCGCCAGCCACTTAGTGACACTGTAACTTTTAAGCGTTAACCGTTTAACATGCTGCGCCAGAAACCACAGACCTAAGAAGCCGGTAAAGAGTGGTAAAAACAGCGCGCCCCAGGGCATCCAGGACCACGGCGTCGGCCAGGCGTAGAAATGCCAGACGCGGGCGGTTTGGTGTAAGTCAGCGGTCAGCGCCAGCGGCGCGGTAATCGCGCAGGTCAGGGCGATTAACAGCGTCAGATTTTCCAGCTCCGGCATCTCTTGTTTACGCCAGTGAAGTACGCAGGCGAACAGCGCGGCGCAGGCGGCAATGCCGATGAAAAAGAAATATTGTACGGCCCAGGGTAACCAGCTTACGTCCTGGGGATGGGCCAGAACCTCTTCAATAACCAGTGAATGGTTCATTTAAACCTCCTGCCAGAGAGCGGGTTGAGCACGTCCCATCAACGGGGTTACAAACGCTTCGTCCAGACCCAGATAGAACACGTGCGGTGATGTCCCGTTTTCCGGTTTCAGGACTTTGATGGCGTCATGGTGTTCACGCAGCATTTGAGAAATTCGGCTGTGCGGATCTTTGATATCGCCTATGATGCGCGCGCCGCCGACGCAGGATTCCACGCAGGCCGGGAGCAGGCCTGCTTCGAGGCGGTGAACGCAAAAGGTACATTTATCGGCGGTTTGTGTTTCATGGTTGATGAACCGCGCATCATAAGGGCAGGCCTGCACGCAGTAGGCGCAGCCCACGCAGCGCGTGTTGTCGACCACCACAATGCCGTCTTCGCGTTGGAAAGTAGCCTGTACCGGGCAAACGGGCACGCAGGGAGGATTATCACAATGGTTGCACAGCCGCGGCAGCAGGACGTTGGTGACGCTCTGCTGACCTTCAATCTGCACCTGGTACTGGTTAACGAGGGTGCGAAATTCACCCTGCGGCGTCTGGTTTTCAATGGCGCAACTGACAGTACAGGCCTGGCAGCCGATACAGCGTCGCAGGTCAACCAGCATGGCGTAGCGATGCTGAAGTGAGCCTTCATGGCGTTCAGGCGAGAAGGGAAATTGCGCCTGAGCCAAGGGTACCAGTGATGCGCCAGCGGTCAGGACGCCCAGTTGCTGGAGAAACTGCCGTTTACTGCTGTCCATATTTTCTCCCGTCACGATGCAACAACGAAACATTGGTCACGCCGTTGGTTTGCGTGTGATGAATAAAGAATCTTGATGATTTACAGTGTAAAAATCGTGACGGGGGGTACTCTATTGTGGTTAACCACATACCCGGCTTGTTGTTGATCTAAAACAACATAATTGACAGGGATAATTGAGTGGGACGCAACGTAGCAAAATGTCTGACGGTGCTGGTGTCGCTATGGATGCTAAGCGGTGTGGTCAGGGCTCAGACATGGAACATTGGCGTTTTGGCGATGCGTGGGGAGGTCTCCACGCGTAATCACTGGCAGCCGCTGGAAACCCTGTTGAATCAGCAAATTCCCGGCGAACAGTTTCATATTCAACCGCTGGACCTGCGGCAGATGCAGGAGGCGGTGAATCGTGGAACGGTACAATTTGTGGTCACTAATCCGGCGCAATTTGTTCAACTAAACAGCCGCGCTGCGCTACGCTGGCTGGCGTCACTCCGTTCTACTCGCGGGGGGAAAGCCACCAGTAATGTGATTGGCAGCGCGATCCTCGTCAGGCGCGATAGCGGGATAACCTCCGCACACGATCTGATCGGCAAAACGGTGGGTGCCATTGACGCTCAGGCATTTGGCGGCTATTTGCTGGGATATAAAGCGCTCAGCGATGCCGGCCTGCGCCCGGAGCGCGATTTGCGCCTGACGTTTACCGGATTTCCCGCCGATGCCTTACTCTATTTATTACGTGAAAAAGCCGTACAGGCGGTGATTGTGCCGGTGTGCCTGTTGGAAAAAATGGACGAAGAAGGGCTTATTCGTAAAACAGATTTTACGGCCGTGCTTAACCATCCAACGCCGATACCCTGTTTAACCAGTACGCCGCTCTATCCTGACTGGTCATTTGCGGCACTGCCTGCAGTAAGCGACGAGCTGGCCGATCGCGTCACGCGGGCCCTGTTCAATGCGCCGCAGAACGCGACGTTTCGCTGGGGGGCGCCCGCCTCGACCCGCGAGGTGGAAGCGCTGCTGCGCGATGTCCGCCAGCATCCGCAGCAGCGCCAGCTGTGGCTGGATGTCAAAAGCTGGTTTATTCAACATCGGCTGGCGATGGGGGCCGCGGCTCTCGTACTGTTGTTGCTGACGCTCAATTACATCTGGGTGATGTTGCTGGTCCGCCGACGCGGCAGGCAGTTGGAGCGAAACAACGTATTGTTGCGCAAACAGGAACAGGAGCTGGAAACCGCTCGCCAAATGAGCGTGCTTGGCGAGATGACGTCGGGTTTTGCCCACGAGCTCAATCAGCCGCTATCGGCTATCCGTCATTATGCGCAGGGCTGTCTGATCCGCCTGCGTAGTCAGGATCAACAGCATCCACTGCTGCCCGCGCTGGAGCACATTGATACCCAGGCGCAGCGGGGGGCTGATACGCTGCACAATCTTCGCCAGTGGGTCAGCCAGGCACAGGGCAATCCGGTGATGACCGATGACTGGCAGGTCGTCAACGTTCATGATGCTATCCATCACGTCTGGCAATTATTACGCATGCCCCAGCAATTCCCGGCGGTAGCGCTGCAAACGCAGATCGGTAAGGCGTTAACATTAACGTTGCCAAGTGTTCTCCTCGAACAGGTACTGGCCAATGTGGTTCTCAACGCCGCCCAGGCGGGGGCAACCACCGTGTGGTTTAGCGCTCAGCGTGAGGATGGTGATATGAGTATTCAGGTGCAGGATAACGCCGGAGGTATTGATGAGGTGCAGCTGTACCAAGCTTTTCAGCCGTTTATGACCACCCGTAAAGAGGGCATGGGGCTGGGGCTAGCCATTTGCCAGCGGCTGGTGCGCTACGCAAACGGAGACATTGAGATCAAAAATCATCAGGCTCCAGATGAAAAAGCGGGCGTGGTAGTGACATTACATTTTAAGCAAAATCCGGAGGGAGGTCGTCGTGGCAATCATTCATCTGCTGGATGACGATATTGCCGTCACCCAGGCTTGCGCGTTTTTACTGGAAAGTCTGGGATATGAGGTGTGTTGCTGGGAGCAAGGCGAAACATTCCTCTCCGAGGCAAATCTGCATCAGGTGGGCGTACTTTTGCTGGATATGCGTATGCCTGTACTGGATGGGCATGCTGTGCATGAAGCCATGCGCCAGCGTGAGAGTACGCTGGCGGTGGTATTTCTCACCGGGCATGGCGATGTGCCGATGGCGGTTGAGCAAATGAAACGCGGTGCGGTCGATTTTTTGCAAAAGCCGGTTTCCGCCGCGCCTCTGCAAGCGGCGTTAGAGCATGCAGTGCAGATTTCTCACGCCGCCTTTTCGCGACAAGAGATCGTGGTTTGCTATCAGCAGCTTACGCCAAAGGAGCGAGAACTGGCGCAACTGGTAGCAAAAGGGTTAATGAATCGGGAAATTGCTGATGCCATGAATATTGCCGTGCGCACGGTTGAGGTTCATCGGGCGCGGGTGATGGAAAAAATGCAGGCGGGGAGTCTTGCTGAACTGGTTAATCGACTGCAGAGGATTCAGTAAATTTATGACATTTATTTGATTTTCATTGAATTTTGTCTAATCCGTCAGACTGATATATGCTGTTGGTTTGAGTTAATGACGAGCGGGAAAAAATGGGAAATCAGACCAAAGACGATGAGTTGTACCGTGAAATGTGCAGAGTAGTCGGTAAAGTAGTGCTGGAAATGCGCGATCTGGGACAAGAGCCTAAGCATATCGTCATTGCGGGAGTACTGAGAACCACCCTCGCCAACCAGCGCGTGAAGCGCAGCGAGTTAGAAAAACAGGCTATTGAGACCGTAATTAAAGCATTAGCCGGTTAATCCACAAAAAGAGGATGGTGGTCTCGTTCGCCGTCCTTTTATTCTCGTCACGTTAATCTATCAATATATATAATTTAGTGCTGCAATTAGAGGAGTAATCTCCGCTGTATATTAAGTTATATCCCGGATGATTTATAAAAATATATATGCGAGTAGAGTCACAAATATTTGCAAAGCATGTGAAATATTATTTCAACTTATCTTAATGATAATAAATCTCACTCCACATTAATTATTTCCCTTCCGTTTTTTAATTGATGACGATCAAAACTATGAGCGCTGAATAACCACATTATCTTTACGCCTAACCCTAAAGGATTAGATTCATTCAGTTTAACCACCGTCATTTTACGCGATCAGGTTAGGGCAAAAATTTACGTGTTGTTGGCAACATTAACCGCCCGAAATGGCTTGAGTTGCACGGGTTTAATTTAGCCTGGAGGTGTTGCTAACACAGCGTTTGCGAAGAGGATGCGAAATAAATGAATCAGGTTGATCGTCCATTTTTAGATTGTGGTCTAACGCGGCTTGAATTTCTGCGGATATCAGGAAAAGGTTTGGCGGGATTAACCATCGCCCCTGCACTGTTATCACTTTTTGGCTGTAAGCAGGAAGATATCGACAGCGGTACCGTGGGGCTTATCAATACGCCGAAAGGGGTGCTGGTGACCCAGCGAGCGCGCTGTACTGGCTGCCACCGCTGTGAAATTTCCTGTACCAATTATAACGATGGTGCCGTGGGGACTTTCTTTTCCCGTATAAAAATCCATCGCAACTTCTTCTTTGGCGATGATGGCGTCGGGTCCGGTGGCGGACTTTATGGCGATTTAAACTATACCGCTGATACCTGCCGTCAGTGCAAAGATCCGCAATGCATGAAGGTCTGCCCCATTGGCGCTATTACCTGGAAACAGGAAGACGGCTGTATTGCGGTGGATCATAAACGTTGTATTGGCTGCAGCGCTTGTACCACCGCCTGCCCGTGGATGATGGCGACCGTGAATACCGAAACAAAAAAATCCTCAAAATGTGTGTTATGTGGGGAGTGCGCCAATGCTTGTCCGACTGGGGCATTAAAAATTATCGAGTGGAAAGATATTACTGTTTGATAGATAGCAGGTATGCCTGATACGCGTCATTAATTGCCAAAAATATCGCAGTTTTGCAAAAAAACTGCCTGAAGGATGGCGGGTATATCTATTAAACCTTCTTGCAAAGGAAAACATGATGGCTAATGGTTGGACAGGTAATATTTTACGGGTCAATCTCACCACGGGGAATATCACCCTTGAAGATTCCAGTAAATTTAAAAAATTTGTCGGCGGGATGGGCTTTGGTTATAAAATTATGTACGACGAAGTCCCGCCAGGCACCATGCCTTTCGATGAAGGGAATAAACTGGTTTTCGCCACCGGGCCATTAACGGGCTCTGGTGCCCCTTGTAGCTCCCGCGTCAATATCACCTCCTTATCGACTTTTACCAAAGGCAATTTAGTGGTGGATGCTCATATGGGCGGCTTCTTCGCTGCGCAAATGAAATTCGCTGGTTACGACGCCATTATTATCGAAGGCAAGTCCGCGACGCCTGTCTGGATCAACATCAAAGATGAAAAGGTCAGCATCGAAAAAGCCGATTTCCTGTGGGGTAAGGGAACGCGCGCCACAACCGAAGAGATTTGCCGTATTACCAGCCCGGAAACCTGCGTCGCCGCTATTGGTCAGGCGGGTGAAAATCTGGTGCCGCTCTCCTGCATGATCAACAGTCGCAACCACAGCGGAGGCGCCGGTACTGGCGCGGTAATGGGGTCGAAAAACCTGAAGGCCATTGCGGTAGAAGGGACCAAAGGGGTCAATATTGCCGATCGCAAAGAGATGAAGCGGCTCAATGATTACATGATGACCGAGCTCATCGGTGCCAACAACAACCACGTTGTGCCAAGCACCCCGCAGGCCTGGGCAGAATACTCTTCGCCAAACTCGCGCTGGACGGCCCGTAAGGGACTGTTCTGGGGCGCGGCAGAAGGGGGACCAATCGAAACCGGGGAAATCCCGCCGGGTAACCAGAATACCGTGGGTTTCCGTACCTATAAATCCGTGTTCGATCTGGGGCCAGCCGCTGAGAAATACACGGTCAAAATGAGCGGCTGCCATTCATGCCCCATTCGCTGTATGTCGCAGCTCAATGTCCCGCGGGTGAAAGATTTTGGCGTGCCAAGTACCGGCGGTAACACCTGCGTGGCGAACTTTGTCCACACCACCATTTTCCCCAATGGCCCGAAAGATTTCGACGATAAAGACGATGGGCGCGTGGTGGGAAATCTGATTGGCCTGAACCTGTTTGACGATTATGGCATCTGGTGTAACTACGGGCAGTTGCACCGTGATTTTACTTACTGCTATTCGAAAGGCGTCTTTAAGCGCGTACTGCCAGCTGAAGAGTATGCGGAGATCCGCTGGGATCAGCTGGAAGCGGGCGATCCTCATTTTATTAAGGATTTTTACTACCGGTTGGCGCATCGCGTGGGGGAACTCAGCCATCTTGCGGACGGATCGTATGCCATTGCTGAACGCTGGGATTTGGGCGAAGAGTACTGGGGTTATGCCAAAAATAAACTGTGGTCGCCGTTTGGTTTCCCTGTCCACCATGCAAACGAGGCCTCTGCACAGGTGGGGGCTATCACCAACTGTATGTTTAACCGTGACTGTATGGCGCACACCCATATCAACTTCATCGGTTCCGGTTTACCGCTGAAATTACAGCGCGAAGTGGCGGGCGAGCTATTTGGTTCGGAGGATGCATACGACGAAACCAAAAACTACACCCCGATCAATGCCGCCAAGATCAAATACGCCAAATGGACGCTGCTGAAAGTCTGCCTGCATAACGCGGTTACGCTGTGCAACTGGGTGTGGCCGATGACGGTTTCACCACTCAAGAGCCGTAACTATCGCGGCGATTTGGATCTGGAAGCAAAATTCTTCCAGGCGGTCACCGGCGATGAAACCACGCAGGAGAGTCTGGACCTGGCCGCTGAACGCATCTTTACTCTGCACCGTGCCTATACGGTCAAATTGATGCAAACCAAAGATATGCGCAATGAGCACGATCTCATCTGCTCCTGGGTGTTTGATAAAGATCCGAAGATCCCGGTCTTCACTGAAGGGACCGACAAGATGGACCGGGAGGATATGCGTCAGTCGCTGACGATGTTCTATCAGGAAATGGGCTGGGATCCAGAGCTGGGTTGCCCAACGCGTGAAACCCTGAACCGACTCGGACTTGAAGATGTAGCCGCTGATTTGGCTGCACAAGATCTGTTGCCGGCGTAAGGAATGCGAGATGACTAACGTGAGCGACGTTCTGACCCCCGTTGAGGCGTTTCCTGACGAAGTGGATAGCCGAAAGAGACAGTGGCTGCAGGCGTTTCACCCGCCTGTAGAACAGATGAATGCGCCCCAGGTTCAGGAACCAGCCAGCCCGGAGTCGATTGTGGCAGATTTTATCCGTCAGCATTCAGCATCGGGGCAACTGGTGGCGCGCAGTGTCTTTTTGCTGCCGCCTTATTCGGTTCCTGAAACCGATCTTTCCGCGCTGCTGGATGTGCTGGGCCAGGACGCGAATGGTGCGGATATCACCTGTGTGCAGGGTGCGGAAGAAGCATATTTCTATTCGACGCAAACCATGACGGCAAATTACGCCGACATGTGTGTGCAGGTGGTGGAAAACGACATCTGCCGTGCGATTGCCGAGGCGGTACGCTTCGACTGTCGAACGTATCCTCGCCCTTATAAGGTCGCCATGTTGACGCAACCGCCGTATCGCTTTGAGTCTCAACAGATTGCCGCTGCGCTCACGGCCATGGAAACGCATCCTGATTATGCAGATATACGGACTGTGGAATCGTCAAATGCGGAGCCTTATTTGTTCAGCGAACGTTTTATGAGTTATGGCAAAGCGTACGGCCTGTGCGAATGGCTTGAGGTTGAGCAGTATCAGAACCCCTGAATTATTCAGGTTGATGTCATGGAACGTGTGGACGACCACTGTCACAGTATTAGAGGATAACCCGATGTCCTTCACCCGACGAAAATTTGTCATTGGCATGGGGACGGTGATTTTTTTCACTGGCCCAGGTCAAAATCTGTTAGCGAGTACCAGGAGTTCTAAAGACGTACATTACGTCATGATTCACGATGAATCACTGTGTAACGGATGTAATATCTGCGCCCGCGCATGCAGGAAAACCAACCATGTTCCTGCGCAGGGTAGCCGTTTGTCGATAGCTCATATTCCGGTTTCGGACAACGACAACGAAACGCTGTATCACTACTTCCGTCAGTCCTGCCAGCACTGTGATGATGCCCCCTGTATTGAGGTGTGTCCGACCGGCGCCTCATGGCGAGATGACAACGGCATTGTGCGGGTAGATACGTCTTCCTGTATCGGCTGCAGTTACTGTATTGGCGCGTGTCCTTATCAGGTGCGCTATCTCAACCCGCAGACCAAAGTGGCGGATAAATGCGACTTCTGCGCTGAATCTCGTCTGGCGAAAGGTTTCCCGCCGATCTGTGTTAACGCCTGCCCGGAACATGCGCTGATTTTTGGTCGCGAAGATAGCCCGGAAATTCAGACCTGGTTGAGAGAAAATAAGTATTACGAGCATCAACTTGCAGGCGCCGGGAAACCCCATCTGTATCGTCGGTTCGGTCAACATTTGATTAAAAAGGAAAATGTATGAACGCGTCGCAGAATGCCGAACAGTTTCACGCCCAGCTTGCGCAGTATGTTCCCCTGTTTTCACCGGACTACTGGCCTGTGTGGTTGGTCATCGCCGGATTAATGCTGGTGGGGATGTGGCTGGTGCTGGCGCTACACGCCATGCTGCGCTTTCGGGCCGCACATAAAGCGTCGGCAGGGCACGGTGAGAAAGTCTATTTATACTCGAAGGCCGTTCGTTTGTGGCACTGGTCGAATGCGCTGCTATTTCTGCTACTTCTGGTCAGTGGCCTGGTCAATCACTTTTCCGTCGTCAGTGCGTCGGTGATGAAAAGCCTGCTTACCGTGCATGAGGTCTGCGGCTTTTTGCTGCTCGCTTGCTGGATTGGCTTTGTCCTGATCAATCTGATTGGCGGCAACGGGCATCACTATATTATTCAACGTCAGGGCTGGATCGGACGAGCGCAAAGACAAACGCGTTTTTACCTGTTTGGCATTATGCAGGGCGAGTCACACCCATTCCCGGCATCAAAGCGTTGTAAATTCAACCCGCTACAGCAGGCGGCCTATGTTGGCGTGATGTATGGCTTACTGCCACTGCTGCTGATCTCAGGGTTGTTATCGCTCTATCCGACGGTTGTCGGTGACCTGTTCCCCGGCGTGCGTTACTGGTTGCTCCAGGCGCACTTCGCGCTGGCAATAATCAGTCTGTTTTTCATTTTTGGGCATCTTTATCTCTGCACGACAGGTCGTACGCCGGGCGAAACCTTCAAGTGTATGGTGGATGGCTATCACCGGCATTAAGCGATGATGATTACGCGAAGTGACTTACGGGCCTGGCGCGTTGGGCCCGTAATGTATCGCTGGTTTCTACGCGCGTTTCCAACTGGCGGAAGCTACGCTGATGTCCATCGTGCGCTCCAGCGGGATGGGTATACAGACTGGGCAAATAGCCTGGTGGAATACGGCTGGTCAAAATGGCGGGAAGAGGCGAGTTTTGCCCAGCAGGATATTCGCGCGATGGGGAATATTTCCCGTGTGCAAACGGCGGGGGAAATCAGCCGTCCGCTGGCGAGTGCGGAAGATAACGCCCGATTCAGTTGTGCAGGCGATAACGTTAAAATCACCAGCGCCGGGTATGCCGCACAGATCGCCAGCGCAGGTTACAGCGCACGTATTGGTAGCGTAGGCTATAACGCGCATATCGGCAGTTCAGGCGATCGCGGGCGAATTGCGGTTGCGGGAAATTCGGCACGTATCAGTAGTGTGGGTGACGGGACGCGTATCGCCAGTACCGGCATGCGCGTACGCATCAGTTCGCTCGGCGACAGAAATCGGATTGCCTGCGGTGGTGATTTAACCCAGTTGGCCTGTTTTGGCGCAGAGTCTAAAATCGCCAACTGCGCCGACAACATCCACATTATTGCCAGCGGAGAGAACGCCGTTGTTGCCAGTACCGGTGTTGTCGATTCGATAATACTCGGTCCCGGCGGCTGCGCGGCGCTGGCCTATCACGATGGCGAGAGAATGCGTTTTGCGCTTGCCGTTGAGGGGGAAAATAACATCCGGGCGGGCGTGAAATATCGGCTCAACGAAGACCACCAGTTTGTGGAATGTTGAGCCGTGATCTCATTTTAACGCGAAGCGGCGTTGGGTGATTTTCTCCAGGCTCAGGCACAGCAGGTAATAGACCAGTCCCGTAAAAATAAAAATGGCTGCCGGATAGATTTGTACCCGGCTGTTAACCTGACCCGCAACCGTTGTGAGTTCCGGCACGTTAACGATAAACGCCAGCGACGTGTCCTTCAGTAATCCAATAAAAATCCCCGTCAGCGATGGCAGTACGTTACGCAGCACCTGCGGCAATAAGATAAGCCACAGGGCCTGATACGGGCGAAAACCCTGAACCACGGCAGCATCATATTGCCCGCCAGGCAGCGCGCTAATTCCTGCATACACTGAGTGCATGACCGAGGCAGCGGTGAACCATGCCAGCGCCAGCGTCACGGTAACGGCTCCGGGGAGATCGCTTCCGGTCAGCATGGGTAGCAAATACCACATCCAGAAAATCACAAAGATTAGCGGAATGCCGCGAATAAACTCCGCCCAGATAAACAACCCGTTGCGAACCGTGCCCGGAAAACGCCAGGCGCAGCAGGCAAGAACTATCCCACCAGGCAAGGCCAGCAGCGCTGCGCCGAGAGCCATCAACAACGTGAGCAGAACGCCGCCGGGTTGTCCCTGGGCCACCCGTCCCCACAGGAGATAATCAAGATTGTCGGTAATGACCGAAATATTAGCGATCATGCAGTATGCTCCTGACGCTGAAGATACGCGTTTTAACCTTGGACGATTTACCCGATGCAGGCCGTGGGCCAAGACGCGTAAGCAGCATACCCAGAACGATGCCTGTGAACAGATAGAGCGCAGTGCCAACAGCAAAGGCTTCCAGCGCGTGCGCGTTGTAGCTCTCAATTTGCCGCACCTGGTAGGTGAGCTCAGCAAATCCAATACCGCTGGCAAGCGAGGAAAGTTTCATCAGGTTAAGGTATTGCCCAACAATGGGTTGCCAGGCGTTCGCCAGTCCCTGAGGGAGCAGAATGTGACGAAACGTCGCCCAGGATGAAAAACCCTGCGCCACGGCAGCCTCACGTTGTCCGGCAGAAACCGCCTGTAAACCAGAGGCGATCTCCTCGACCAAAAATGCCGAGGTAAATACGCCCAGCCCCCATGCTGAACAGATAAACTCTGGTGTTAACCACCAGACATCGCCTGGCAGAATAGACCAGGGATGCTCTGCATTGATGAAGGTAATGACGTTGCGGGGCAGCCAGTTCCATGCGGCAAAATACCAGAACATCAGTTGCACCAGTAAAGGCGTGTTGCGAAACACCGAAACCCATACACTGACCACCGCTTTGTTGAAGCGATTGCCCGTCAGACGCAGGCCGAGTAGGAAGATGGCAATGAGCGTGGCGAGTACGATACCTGCCAGTGTCACCCAGAGCGTGGTGAGAAAACCGGAAATTATCCATTGCAGAGGTTGCCCGCTCAGCACTCCCTGCCAGTCCATTGCAAGCATTATAGCGATGACTCCTGGTGTAACGGGTCGAGCACTTTTTTCAGGAAACGCTGGGTTCTCGGGTGCTGTGGTCGGGTGAAAAAATCCTCCGGCGCGGCCACTTCAAGAATTTCTCCACCATCGATGAATACCACGCGATCGGCAATCTCACGGGCAAAATGCATTTCATGGGTCACGACGATCATGGTGATACCGCTGTGGGCCAGGTTTTTCATCACCTGTAATACTTCGCCGATCATTTCCGGATCCAGCGCGGAGGTGGGCTCATCAAACAGAAGGATTTGTGGCGATGAGGCCAGCGCGCGGGCGATGGCCACGCGCTGTTGCTGCCCACCGGACAACTGTGCGGCATAAGCGCTCGCTTTTTCTGCCAGTCCCACCTGATCCAGCAATTCGAGTGCCCGACGCGCGGCTGCCGCCTTGTTCCAGCCGTGAACATATTCCAGCGCCAGCGAGATGTTCTGATGCGCCGTCAGATGCGAATAGAGATTGAATTGCTGAAAAACGAAACCGATACGGCTGCGTAACTGGCGTAATGCTGCCCCGCGCAACTGACTAATTGGTTTGTCATCAATGAAAATCTCGCCACCGCTGAGCGACTCAAGCTGGTTGATAAGGCGTATAAGTGTGGATTTTCCCGAGCCAGAAGGGCCCAGAATAGTCACCACTTCACCGGGTTCAACTGACAGGCTGACGCCGTTAAGTACGGTGTGAGTGTCAAACTGTTTGATGACATTGCGCAGTTCGACGCTTGCCTGGCGCAAATGGTTAAAATCCGCCGCGGAAACTGCACAACGATGAAACAGGGCTGAGAGCATATTACTTAGCTTCTATTTTAAAGGCGCGGGGTTGCGGGTTTTTGGTTTCAGGGCCAAACCAGACATCATAAATTTTTGCCGCCTGCCCGGTAGATTCCAGCCTCAAAAGTTCATCATTGACGGCTTTTAACAGCGCTGGCTCACCTTTTTTTACTCCCACGCCAATCTCTTCTTTGCTCAACAGGTCAGGCAGAATTTTGAAATCTGCTTTATCCGGCGCACCGCTTAATAGACCGGCCAGAATCGTACTGTCCTGGGTGATGGCCTGAACATTGCCATTGCGTAGCGCGGTTAACGCCAGTGGAATATCGTCGTAGGCCAGCACACGTGACTGCGGGAAGCGCTGATGTAGCGCCTGCTCACCGGTAGTGCCTTTCACCGCACCGATTCGCGCTTTGCTGTATGCATCGAGCTGGTCCGGGGATTTGGCCGGTACCAGGAACTGCTGCCCGGTAACAAAATAGGGGACGGAGAAGTCAATGACCTGCGCCCGCTCAGGCGTAATCGTGATATCCGCCACGATTAAATCGGCTTTACCGGATTGTAATAACGGAATGCGGTTTGCCGGATTAGTCGCTACCAGCTCCAGTTTTACGCCGAGGGATTTTGCCAGCGCTTCAGCAAAATCAACGTCATAGCCGACAATCTTATGCGTTTTGGCATCGATGGAGCCAAATGGCGGATTCGCGTCGAATGTCGCAACTTTTACTACGCCTGCGGCTTTGATATCGGCTAGTTGGTCAGCCTCAGCCTGCGAGGCGGCAATGCCGGTGGCCAGCAGCACGCCGAGTGCCAGCAATGTTTTTTTAGCGCGGTAAGTTTTCGTTGCCATCATGATGTAAATCCCTGTCGTTTTTAGTTTGTGCTTTTTACGCTCCCATAACTTACGTTCAGGACAAAATAAGAAAAAATTCTTATCTATTTACAAAATGTTATTAGTGAAAACGGTGTTAACAATGGGTAAACGCGATGGGATATGTAGATAAGAGGAGGGGCATAGCCTGGCGGTAAAAAAACCGGCATTGCGCCGGTTTGGAAATCAGATTTTACAGGCGTCGCCGCAGTCATTATCAGCAATAATGTCCTGCGCTTTCTTGTCTGCATCTTCCAGACGTTCAGCATTACGCTCTTGCGCTTCTTCCAGTCCATCAAAGACCAGATTATCGAGATCAATTTCCATCATTCACCTGCTCAGGTTCAGCGTTTAACATCACATTATTATATTGCAAAAATGTTGCTTAACAGCAGCGATTCTTGCTACTTAGCGTCGAACTCAATTCGGGGTGCCTGTTTACCCGTCAATTGACCAACAGTTCGCCATTGCTAAAGAACCGTGAAGCGTAAATACCGAAAAATGCTTGTGCCCTCGACTGTTCTACTCCCACCTTTTCATTAACGTGATGCGCGATCATTTTTAACAAATTAGCGACAAAATCACTATACATATAACTTAATATCTTTTATACATTAATTGTTCAACCCTGCGACTATTCCACAAAAGAGAAAGCTATATGGAACAGACACCTGATAAGAAAAACGATAATTTTCAAAAAGATGGCAAAGAACAGTTCAATCGCTCGATCGGTCTTATTTCAAACTTTGCGTTGGGTTTTACCTACCTTTCGCCGCTTACCGCCGTCTATTCGCTGTTTGCACTGGCCGTAACGCTGGCGGGGCCGCCCGCAGTCTGGTGGATTTTAATCGTCGCATGTGGACAACTTTTAGTGGCGTTGGTGTTTGGTGAGGTCGCTTCCCAGTATCCGATAACCGGCGGGCTTTATCCGTGGGCCAGAAGGTTATGGGGCAAGAAATATGCGTGGATCGCTGCCTGGATTTACCTGTGGGCACTGGTGGTCACCATTACGTCAATCGCGGAATATACTTCAACATTTGTTGAGTCGCTCTTCCACTATGGTCAGACGCCAGCCACTATGTTGGCGACTTCCGTCCTGCTGCTGCTTTTGATGATGGCTGTTAATATGTCCGGGACTAAAAATCTGGCTCGGGTCGCAAAAATTGGCTTCTGGTGTGAAATCGTTAGCGTGATTGCGCTGGGAATTTATCTGCTGATATTCCACCGTTCGCAGCCATTCTCCGTAATTTTTGATTCGATGGGCGTGCTGGCGCATGACGGCAGCTATTCCACCGCATTTATGTCTGCCGCGCTGATGGGGCTGTTTATGTTCTTTGGCTTTGAGGCCTGCGGTAACGTTGCGGAAGAGGTACAGAATCCAAGTAAAAAGATCCCGGTTGCGATGATTTTGAGTATCGTATTTGGTGCGATTTCGGCGATTATTTCCGTCATGGGATACCTCCTGGCTTCACCAAATCTGGTCAGTATCGTGAATGGCAAAACATCTGACCCGATTCCGGCCATCCTTAATGAAGCTCTTGGTGAAACTGGTGCAACTATCTTTATCATCGTCGCGATTGTGGCGATGCTGTCGTGCATTTTGTCTCTGCAGGCTGCGTTAAGCCGTCTTATCTTTTCTTTCTCCCGCGACAGAATGCTGCCGGGAAGTGAGTGGATGTCAAAGATCTCTAAAAATGGCGTTCCGGATAATGCCATGGTTGTTAGCTGTCTGCTGCCAGTCATCATTTGCGTTTGGGTCTATTTCCAGCCAGACAACCTGTCGCGTATTACCGCGTTTGCCGTCATCGGTATTTATATCTCGTTCCAGATGGTTGTGCTTGCCGCACTGCGCCAGCGCCTGAAAGGCTGGAAACCGGCCGGGGAGTGGACCATTGGCGGTTGGGGCGTGATTGTGAACGTGCTGGCGCTAGCCTATGGATTGTGTGGGATCTGGTTGTTGGCGCAACCGGCAGACAGCAGCGATTTTATCGACCGTTGGACGGTACTGTTCGGCCTGGCGATTGTCGTTGGCTCCGGGCTTATCTATATGTTCCTGACCCGACCGTTTGGTCGCTCTGCGGCACCGGAAAACGACGCCATTGCCTACGCTAACAAGCTGAATATGGGGCAGGATAACTAAACACTAAGGGCCTTCGGGCCCTTAGTTTTGATAGTGATAAAGGATAAAGTAGTCGCTCTGATAAACAACGGTACTGTTTGCGGGAGAGAGTAATTCACCCACGCGAAAACGTGGCCAACTGGAAAAGATAATTCTGTTTTCCAGATTGGTCAGAATGACATAGTCAGGATGAGCGCAGGAGAGCAGTTCGGCCTCTATCTGACTGACCAGCAGATCGACGGCGGCAACGCCAAGAAACTGATCGTTGTAGTAGATCGGCACTGCCGAGGTCAGGGTGTAGGAAATATTGCAGATATAGTCGACGTAGGGACCGTGGATATAGGCTTTTCCTGCCGGAGGTGAGTGCTTAAACCACTCGAAGGTTCTGAAATCCAGACGTTGCTGGGTGGCCTGATCTAAATCGAGGTGCGCCTGACTCAAACCATTATCTTTCTTATACCACCATTCCAGCAGCCAATACTCTTTTGTGGTGGCAGTGCTCTCAATATGGCTGGCGAACCCGGCCCCTGAACAGTAATGATTGTTACTGAGGGTGCGCTTGATGTGTTGCTGAACGGTAGATCTCACCGATGGATCGAGGACAACTTCTGCTGAGGCCTTTTGCACCCCGGAAATCGCCTCATGGATGCTCCTCGTCAGCGCAACGGTAGAATCTACGGTAGAGGCGGTAATATCATCAATCTTACGAATTAATGCGCTTAAGGATGTCGAAGAGCTCATTGTCTGTCCTGCCTTCACTGATTGTCAGTTCGAGTTATATTTCAGCTTTTTTTCAATAAGGTAATAGGTAAACGTGTCGATGATCCGTGTGGCAAGCTGCACGGATTCTGCCTCGTTGTGAGCAGCCAGCGCATCGGCCAGTGCCGAGTAAAGCGCAATAATTTCGGCATGAATGTTGTCTGCGCGATAAAGTATCGCCACCAGCGATGCCCATTCAGCCTGGACCTGCAGCTCCTGATTGGCCAGTCGCGCCGAATGTGAACTGGCAGCTATCGCCAGTAGACAGCGCATATCGGCCTGGGTCATCAGCTCTGGTGAGTTTGCCTTGCTGAGCACCTCAACAAACTCGCGAAATTTGGCGATATCCGCGCCGGTCATCCGTCTGGAAGCCAGCCTTGCGCTATGGCTGATAATGGCGCAATGCATTTCGCCCAGGTCAGAAAGATAATCCGTACTGATCGCTTTGAACGGATGCAGGGCGCTGTTTTTGCCATCAATATTTTCGCAAACGAAGCTCCCGCCATTACGACCACGAACCGTATGGATAAGATTATTAGCCCGAAGCGTGTTTAGCGCTTCTCTGATAGTGATATGTGAGACACCCATCATCTTTGCTAAATCAGTTTCGTTGGGGAGCTGTTCTTTTGGCTCCAGCAACCCCGTGATAATGGCGTTTGACAGGCGCTGCACTATCTGGTCTGAACGACTGACCTGCCCGATAGGCGCAAATATGACCGCGTGAGTAATCATAATCTTTTCTGCACTCAATTCCCTGAAACAACGACCATTTTTAACACATGCCCGTCAGGCAAGGAAGGTAAGAATGGCCGAGTTATTTTACATGCCTATGCGCAACGTCACTGCACAAGCGGATGTGTGTCCCGATAACCTCATGATGAGCTGAGCATAAAGCCTCGGCTCACGATGAAAAGCCTTATCCCGAAAATGTAAAAATTAAGTTAAAAATGCGAGGCTTATCATAGTGTCAATGTTGCGCATTTGAAAATCTTTTACAATATATATATTACATAAGATTCTTTATGTATTAACGGGCGGGAGACAGACATGAAAACCCTGAAGCATTTTATTAATGGGCAATATGTAGCAGGTCGTAGCGAAGATACCTTCGAACTGGTGAGTCCGGTCGACGGCGAAACGTATGCATTATCACCCAACGCCAATGCGGAAGAGGTGGAGCAGGCCTACTCGGCGGCGGAGGCGGCGTTTAGCATCTGGCGAAAATCGACGCCGGCACAGCGGCAAAAGGCGTTATTGCAGCTGGCAGATGAGATTGAACGAAACGTTGAGCGGCTGGTGAACGCGCAGAGTCAGGAGACCGGTCAGCTTCGCCATTTTATTGAGAAGGAAGAGATCGCGGCATCCTGCGATGCCATCCGCTTTTTTGCCGGTGCGGCGCGCTGTCTTGAAGGGAAAGCGGCAGGGGAATATTCCGCTGGGTTTACCTCGACTATCCGCCGTGAACCGCTGGGTATCGTTGGACAAGTCACGCCATGGAACTACCCGTTCATGATGGCGGTATGGAAGATTGCGCCAGCGCTGGCAGCAGGCAATACGGTCGTATTAAAACCCAGCGACACCACGCCGGTCAGCACGCTGCTGTTGGCTGAACTGGCCGCGCCGTTGTTCCCAAGAGGGGCGTTTAACGTCGTATTAGGTAAAGCCAGCACCGGTTCGCTGGTGGTTTCAAACCCGAAGGCCTCACTGGTTTCGATTACCGGTTCGGTCCGAGCGGGCCTACAGGTTGCGGCTTCGGCAGCGGCGAACCTGACCAAGGCGCATCTGGAATTGGGCGGGAAAGCGCCTGCGGTGGTGTTTGCTGATGCAGATATGGACAAGGCGATCGCGACGATCACCACGGCAGGCTTCTTCAATGCCGGCCAGGATTGCACGGCGGCTACGCGTATTCTGGTCGAACAATCCATCTACGCTGAATTCCTAGAAAAGCTGGTTCAGAAAACGAAGAGTATTAAATTTGGACCGCCAGCGGATCAGGCTGCGCTATATGGCGCATTGAACAGTAAAAACCAACTGGAGCAGGTGAAAGGCTTTATTGCGCGTTTACCGGCACATGCAAAAATTGAAACGGGTGGGCGTGCCGGGCCGGGTCCGGGATTCTATTTTGAGCCGACGATCGTCTCCGGATTGCATCAACATGACGAAGCTATTCAGCATGAAGTATTTGGACCGGTAATGACTATTCAGCCGTTTTCGACTGATGAAGAGGGTCTACACAAAGCGAATGATGTGGAATATGGTCTGGCCGCCAGCGTCTGGACCAGTAACCATGGTCGCGCACAGCGCTTCAGCATTGACCTCGATTTTGGCACCGTGTGGATTAACAATCACATTCCTCTGTGCGCCGAAATGCCGCACGGCGGGTTCAAAAAATCGGGTTATGGCAAAGATCTCTCATCCTATTCGCTCGAAGAATATACTCGGGTGAAACATATCATGTGTGACATTTCTGAATAGAGAGGATGTCGATGAAAACATTAAACATAGCGGTGCTTTCATTCGTGATGTTCTCGGGCTATAGCCTGGCAGAAAGCACATCGCTGAATACCGTTAAAGAGTACATGGCGGCCTGGAATGCACACGATGCTTCGCGAGCCGCGCAATATCTTGCTGATGACGCAGTCTATTATGATGCCGCCGCTGGCGAACCGATAAATGGCAGAGAAAAAGCTGAAAAAGACGTTATCGGTGCCTTTATTAAGGCGGTGCCAGACCTGAGCTGGAAAATGGTCGGCAAACCCGTTTACGACGAAGATACCGTGGCGTTTCGTTGGGAATTTTCTGGCAAAAATAGTGGTGAATGGGCAGGGAGTCCGCCGACAAATAATCCGATAAAATTTGAAGGTGTCAGCTATATTCATGTTAAAGCAGGTAAAATCACCTGGCAGGGTGATTATTATGATTCTAAAAAACTGGATGAAGAGTTAAAGCCAGGGAAATAGTCGGCTGTACCCCTTTATTACTATGAAGGGGGACATCTCTTATTTGTGTCGTATTTAGGGCAGTGTGTAGCAATAAGGAAAAAAGTTAATGGCAATTACCAGACGTGATTTTCTCAACGGCGTCGCGGTGGCTATTGCGGCGGGGCTTACCCCGCTGGAATGGGTCAGGGCGGCAGGAAAGGGAAACGCATTTATAGATGGAAATTATTATCCGCCAGGGCTGACGGGGCTGCGGGGTAATCATCCTGGATCGTTTGAAATGGCGCATGCAGTAGGCCGCGAGCATAAACATTTTGATTTAAACGCTCTGCCCGTTGAGGAAGAGTACGATCTGGTGATTGTGGGCGGCGGTATTAGCGGGCTGGCTGCCGGTTGTTTCTGGCGCCAGCTTGCCGGGCAAAATAGCCGGATCCTGATCCTCGATAACCATGACGATTTTGGCGGGCACGCCAAACGTAACGAATTTACGAGCTCAGGTAAGAAATTACTCGGCTATGGCGGTAGCGAAGCATTCCAGTCGCCCGCGCACAATTTCAGCCCTGAGGTGCAAAAACTGATGGAAACCGTGGGCGTCAGCGTCACGCGGTTAAAAGAGAGCTTTGACGTAAACTTCTATCCCGACTGGCAGCTCAGTCGTGGCGTGTTCTTCGACAAAAAGAATTTTGGCGAAACAAAAATCGTCAGCGGCGATCCGGGGCGCGCGGTATCTGATGATATCCCGCCGAACAGGCTCAATGGCCGTAAAATTGAAGACTTTATCAATGATTTTCCGCTAAGTGAGCATGACCGAAAGGCGTTGATCGACCTGCACGTCCATCCTGGCGATTATCTTCCGGGCATGACGGTCGATGAGAAAATGGAATGGCTGGATACCCACAGCTACAGTGAATTTTTGGCCACAAAAGTTGGTTTGAGCAAAATGGCGCTGCTCTATTTTCAGCAGCGTTCTAATGACTTCTTCGCCATCGGCATTGAAGGCATTTCCTGTAGCGATGCCAGGGCGTGCGCATTACCCGGCATGGAGGCGCTGGGAATACCGCCGTTGGACGGCGAGTCGCTGGCCGACCTCGAAGAGCCGTATGTTTACCATTTCCCTGACGGTAACGCCGGGCTGGCCCGACTGTTAGTCAGGTATATGCTGCCGGATGCGCTACCGGGTAACACGATGGAAGACTCTGTCCTGGCCAGACTGCATTACGAAAAGCTGGATCTGCCGGAAAACACCACGCGCTTGCGTCTGAATAGCACGGTGATTAATGCGGCCAACACAAAGGATGGCGTGGTGGTGACCTATCTGCGTGACGGCAAAATGCATCGCGTGCGCGGTAAAAACACCATCATGGCGGGCTATAACATGATGATCCCGTATCTGGTGCCTGAGATGCCGGAACAGCAGCAGGAGGATCTCAAACTGAACGTGAAGGCACCGCTGGTGTACACCAACGTGGTGGTCAAAAACTGGCAGGCGTTCAAACAGCTTGGCGTGCATGAATTTTACTCACCGGCGGCACCATACAGCCGGATTAAGCTCGACTATCCGGTCAGCATCGGCGGGTATCAACACCCGGCCTCACCGGACGATCCGATGGTCATTCACATGGTCTATGTGCCTACTTATCCAGGCAGTAATCTGTCGGCCAGAGAGCAATTTCGTCTGGGGCGAGCGTATTTACTGGGGACCACATTTGCGACGCATGAGGAGATGATTCGCTCCCAGTTACAGGAAATGTTTGGCTCAACGGGCTTTGATAATCAACGCGATATCTCCGCCATTACGGTTAACCGCTGGGCGCATGGCTATGCGTATTACGCCAACGCGTTGTTCGATGATATGGATAAAATGCCAGAAATTATCGAGCGGGCGCGTCAGCCAGTTGGTCGCATTGCCATCGCTAATTCCGATTCTGACTGGGGGGCTTATGCCCATACGGCCATCGACCAGGCATGGCGTGCGGTTAATGAACTCAAGGATATGGGGTGATCTATGCGTAATGTAACCGTTCTTGCCGCCTGTTTGTTTACCGCCTCTGTGAGTGCAGCGGAATCTAATGGCGAATATATCGCCCGTATCTCTGACTGTGTGGCCTGTCATACCACCGAAGGGGGCGCGGCGATGGCGGGTGGCAAAAAGTTTCCTACTCCGGTAGGGGATATTTATTCGACCAACATTACCCCAGACAAGACCCAGGGTATTGGTAATTACTCATACGAGGATTTTGACAAGGCCGTACGTCAGGGAATTGCTAAAGATGGTCATCCGCTCTATCCGGCCATGCCTTATCCCTCTTACGCGAAACTTTCTGATGACGATGTACAGGTGTTGTATCGCTATTTTATGCATGATGTCACCCCCTCTGCGCAGCCCAATAAAAAGAATGCCATTCCGTGGCTACTCTCCGCCCGCTGGCCGCTGCATATCTGGAACTGGCTGTTTACCGACGCGCCAGCGACGGCTGTAGAACGTGCGAAAACGGATGACAACGCTGCGTTGGTAAAACGGGGCGCTTATCTGGTGGAAGGTCCTGGACACTGCGGTTCTTGCCATACCCCGAGAGGCATGGCGATGAACGAAAAAGCGTATACCAATGCTGATGCCGAGTACCTGAGCGGCGCGATGATCGACGGCTGGTATGCGCCTTCGCTGCGCGGTACGGGAATGTCTGAGCAGGAATTAAAATCGCTGTTGCTGACCGGTAAAAGCAAGCATGCCGCGGTTTCAGGTTCGATGGCTGAAGTCGTTACGCAGAGTACACAGTACCTGACCGATGACGATGCCACGGCGATCGCGCAATATCTGCTGAGCCTGAAAAGCGAGAAGCCTGAAACGGTGCGCGCAGCGGCAACTACGGTGTCCTGGTCGAATTCATCCGAGGCGGGCAAAGTGACCTATAACCGTTACTGCTCCACCTGTCACGGTCTGGAGGGGAAAGGTACGGATGATAACGTCCCTTCTTTGATCAACAATCCGTTGGTGATGGTTGATGACCCGACGCCGCTATTCAGAGTGATTGCCCACGGCGCAGAAACACCGACAACGCGTGGCAGCGTCTCCTTTAAGATGCCGGCTTACGGTGGCATGTTAAGCGACAACGAAATGCGCGACGTGATTAATTACGTGCGTAAAAGTTGGGGAGAAGGGAATGGCGAAGTGAGCCAGGAGGACCTGGCAGGGATTAAAAAAGCGTCACATTAAACAGCATGTCGGATGGACAAGGTGCTTGCAGCGCCATCCGGCAGTGCTTAAACGGTGTTTACTCTGATAATACCCACCAGTCGGGTAAACGCCGCCGCCATTTCATGCTCTGCAATACTGGCAAATCCCAGCAGCAGGCCGCTGCGTTTCTCTTCATTCACGTAGTAGCGAGACAGCGGGCGCACCAGCAGCCCTTGCGCATTTGCCTGTTGGGCAATGACAACGTCATCGCTCCCGACGGGCAACTGTAGAATCATGTGCAGCCCGGCGTTGCTGCTGAAGGAGCCAAGATACTGCTCGCCCAACTGGCGACTGATAAGCTCCACCAACGTCTGGCGGCGACGACTGTACAACTGGCGCATTTTACGAATGTGCGCCGCGTAGTAACCCTCGCGGATAAACTCCGCCAGCGCTGCCTGAATCAGCAAATGTCCACCACGATAGAGGTCGTTATGAACCTTCTTCAGCGGCGCGGCGAGCGGTTTGGGCAGTACCACATAACCGAGCCGCAGTGCGGGATAGAGTGTTTTACTGAATGTCCCGATATAGATGACCGGCGTCTCTTCTTCCAGACCCTGCAATGATGGAATTGGCTGGCCGGAAAAGCGAAACTCGCTGTCGTAGTCATCTTCCACTATCCAGCTTCGCGTTTCACGTGCGCGAAAGAGAAGTGCCCGACGGCGGTTGAGGCTCATTACCGAACCGAGCGGATATTGATGTGACGGTGTCACAAAAATCAGCTTTGGCGCAGATTCGCCAGCCTCCAGCGGCACCATACCTTGTTCATCAACCGGGATCGCCGAAAAGTTAACCGCATTGATGCGCAGAATATTTTTGATTCCCCAGTAGCCCGGCTCCTCAATCCAGGCGTTATCCCCCGGGTTGCATAGCGTCCGGGTCACCAGATCCAGCGCCTGGTGAATACCTTCAGTAATCAGAATTTGCTCCGGTGAACACCGCACCCCGCGTGCGGTGCGCAGATAGTCTGCCAGCGCTTCTTTCAGCTCAGTCACGCCGCCTGCGGCATCGTAAGTGAGAAACTCCGGGCGCAACCGTCTCGCCAGCCGATCCTGAATTTTTTTGAGCACCCGGTGAGGGAAATGCTCCACATCAGGCACGCCTGGAATAAATGCGCCCCATTGACGAGGGCTGGCGCTGGCATGGCCCAGCAGCTCAAGGCAGCGGGCAGATAAGCGGGTGTGATCCTCCAGTGTGGCGGCAACGGGCTCTTTGTGGGGACGCAGGTCAAGATTGTCCAGCACGCTGTCGGTGACAAACGTGCCGCTGCTGGTGCGCGCGGAAATATAACCTTCGGCCTGCAATTGCTCGTAAACCCGCAGGACGGTATTGCGCGATAGCGTCAGTTCGCCTGCCAGGTCACGCGACGGAGGCATTCGGGTAGCCGGTTTCAGGCTACCTTCGAGGATGCAACTGCAGATGGCGGCATACAGGCGACGATGCAGCTTTTCATCGGTCTGCTGGCTAAATGCCTGCTTGATCACATCTCCGGCAAGTGAACGCATTTGGATCCTTAAAATAAAACGATTTGGCTCTCGATTAAAGTACCAGATGGCGTCTAAATTTAAAGGGTAATTCAACCTAAATGTATTAATGGACAAGGTGTAGAGAATGAACAATAAAAACCTGCAACAACGTCGTCTGGATGCCACCCCGCGTGGCGTGGGTGTAATGTGTGATTTTTATGCCCAGTCAGCAGAAAACAGCACAATTACCGATATCGAAGGCAATCAGTACATTGATTTTGCCGCCGGGATTGCCGTGCTGAACACCGGACACCGTCATCCTCGCCTGGTGCAGGCAGTCGAAGCGCAACTGCAGGCTTTTACCCATACGGCTTATCAGATTGTCCCGTACGAAAGCTATGTGTCTTTGGCGGAGAAAATCAACGCCGTTGCGCCAATCGACGGCAAGCGCAAAACCACATTCTTCACCACCGGGGCTGAAGCGGTCGAAAATGCGGTGAAAATTGCGCGCGCACATACCGGCCGTCCTGGCGTTATTGCTTTTGGCGGCGGTTTTCATGGGCGTACCTACATGACGATGGCGTTAACCGGCAAGGTGGCACCGTATAAAAAAGGGTTCGGCCCGTTCCCTGGCTCCGTTTACCACGCACCGTATCCTTGCGAGTTGCAGGGGATTTCTACGGCGGATTCCATCAAAGCGATTGAACGTCTGTTTAAAGCCGATATCGATCCCACCCAGGTCGCGGCGATCATTTTCGAACCCGTCCAGGGCGAAGGGGGCTTCGTGGTGGCGCCGCCGGAGTTTGTGGCTGCCATCCGCCGTATTTGCGACGAGCATGGCATCGTGATGATCGCCGATGAGGTGCAAAGCGGGTTTGCCCGTACGGGCCAGTTGTTTGCGATGGACCATTACGCTGACAAAGCTGACCTGATGACTATGGCAAAAAGCCTTGCAGGCGGCATGCCGCTGTCTGGCGTCGTGGGCAAAGCTGAAATTATGGATGCGCCTGCGCCGGGTGGTCTGGGCGGAACCTACGCCGGAAACCCGCTGTCAATTGCGGCAGCTCATGCGGTGCTGGATATCATTCGTGATGAACAGCTGTGCCAGCGTGCGGCAGCTCTTGGCGAACAACTGCGCGCCACTCTGACTGACGCGCAAACCGGGTGTCCTGAACTGGCCGAAGTGCGCGGCTTAGGCTCTATGATCGCCGCTGAATTCTGTGATGCAGCGACGGGAGAACCCAACGCAGCCGCCGCACAACGCGTGCAGAAGAAAGCCCTTGAGCAAGGATTACTGCTGCTGACCTGCGGTCAGTATGGCAACGTTATTCGCTTCCTTTATCCGCTGACGATCCCGCAGGATCAGTTCGCCAAAGCGCTCGATATCATTAAAGCGGCAACCAAATAATCCGTTAGTCCTAGTGTTACCCACAGCCGACGGTGGTCATCACCGTCGGCTTTTTTGTCGGCATAAATTGATCTTCCTCGTGTGTCGTGCGGTATTTATCGCGAATGGGTTGCCTGTCATATCGTTATATAATTTAATACACATCGTTTTTACTCCGCTATCCAGATGGTATCCCATGTTAACTTTCCGCTCTTTTGTGCTGGTATGCGCCAGCATGTTGTTTGCGTTTTCTGCCCAGGCCGACCGTACGATCACCGACCAGCTTGGTCGTCAGGTCACGATTCCGGACCACGTCGACAAAGTGGTCGTGCTGCAACACCAGACGCTGAATATTCTGGTCCAGCTTAATGCTCAGCAGGACATTATTGGCGTGATGTCGAGCTGGAAAAAACAGCTCGGGCCTGAGTTTGCGCGCTTTATGCCGGCAATTGCCACATTGCCGACGCCGGGCGATCTCACCAGCGTGAATATTGAAAGCCTACTGGCGATTCATCCACAGGTGGTTTTTGTCGCCAACTATGCGCCTGCGGAGATGATCCAGCAGATTCAGAACGTCGGTATTCCGGTCGTGGCAATCTCATTGCGCAAGGATGCAGCCGGGCAACAGAATAAAATGAACCCGACCATGGCCGATGAAGAGCAGGTCTACAACGAAGGGTTAAAGCAGGGGATTCGCCTGATTGCGGACGTCGTGGGGCGCAAACCGCAAGCTGAGACGTTGATCGACTACGTTTTTGCGGCGCGGGCAAAATTCAATGCGCCGGTCGCAAAAATCCCGGATGCGCAAAAAGTCCGTATTTATATGGCTAACCCCGACCTGATGACTTACGGCTCCGGGAAGTACACGGGACTCATGATGCAGCACGCGGGTGGGCTAAACGTGGCGACTGCCAGTGTAAAAGGCGCCCGTCAGGTTGCGCTGGAACAGGTATTGGCGTGGAACCCGCAGGTAATTTTTGTTCAGGATCGCTACCCGCAGGTGGTAACGGAGATCCAAAACGATCCTAACTGGCAGGGGATTGATGCGGTGAAAAATCATCGCGTCTGGTTGATGCCTGAGTACGCCAAAGCCTGGGGCTATCCGATGCCAGAAGCGTTGGCGATTGGTGAGCTGTGGATGGCCAAAAAATTGTACCCGGACGCCTATAAAGACGTGGATGTTGATGCGCAGGCGCAAGACTACTATCAGCGTTTTTATCGTGTGAACTGGCAGCCTGATGCAGTTAAGTAACCACATTTTACCCCAGCAACCACTCTTAATTGCGACGGTCCTGTTGCTGGGCCTTGGCTCGTTGTGCCTCGGACAATATCCGCTGTCGTTAAGCGAAGTCTTTTATCACCTGATGCACTATAGCGACGCTGAAGGGATTGCCGGTCAGGTTATCTGGACGGTCAGGCTACCGCGAATTCTGATGGCGCTGCTGGCGGGTGGTGCGTTGGGGTTATGTGGCGCGACGCTGCAAGGGGTATTTCATAATCCGCTGGTCGACCCGCATATTATTGGCGTGACGTCCGGGGCCGCTTTTGGCGGAACGCTGGCTATTCTGCTCGGCCTGTCGCCGTGGTTGATGATGGGTTCAACGTTTTTCTTCGGTCTGACGGCGCTGGTCCTGGTGTATGCCATTGCTGCGCTGCAGGGGCTGGAGAATACGCTGGTGCTGATCCTGTCGGGTATCATTTTGAGTGGTTTTTTTGCCGCGCTGGTGAGTCTGATTCAGTATCAGGCTGATACCGAAGAAACGTTACCCAATATCGTGTTCTGGCTGCTCGGCAGCTTTGCGACGGCTAACTGGCATAAAGTTCTGCTGTTGGCGATTCCAGTCGGTATCGCTGCGACAGTTTTGTACCAGCTACGCTGGCGGATAAACCTGTTATCACTCAATGATAAAGATGCCCGTTCGCTAGGCGTCGCGGTAGTTCCTCTGCGACGCAGCGTTTTGCTGTGCTGCGCTTTTTTAGTCGCCGCTCAGGTAGCGGTCAGCGGCAGTATCGCCTGGGTTGGGTTGGTTATTCCGCATCTGGCGCGTTTGCTGGTGGGGGTTGATCATCGTCGTCTACTGCCGTGCGCCTTCTGGATGGGAGGCGGTTTTATGATTGTGGTGGATGATATTGCGCGTACCCTGATGCACGCGGAGATACCGCTTGGGATCATCACCGCAATATTCGGCGCGCCGCTGTTTGCTTTTTTACTCATCCGCTCCAGCCGCCGGGGGACATCATGAAACCTGCCGCATTGCGTGTAAATACGCTTACTTATGGGTATCGCGTGCCGCTATTTGAGCCGCTTACATTCAGTTGTCAGAAAGGTGAGATCTGGGCTGTGCTGGGACGTAACGGCCTGGGGAAAAGTACGCTGCTCGATACGCTAACCGGCACGCTGCCAGCTTTGGACGGCAGCATTGAAAATGACGGCGGGATAGGAATTGTGGCGCAGCATTGCCACCTGCCATTTCCTTATACGGTGAGCGACGTGGTGCTGATGGGGCGGGCACAGCACGTGAAGCTTTTTGCGCAACCCAGCCAGCAGGATCAACTAAGAGCGACCCAGGCGCTGGAGCAGTTAAATATTGCCCAGCTTGCTTCCCACTCGTTTAGCTCACTTTCCGGGGGTCAACAGCAACTGGTGATGATAGCCCGGGCGCTGGTGACGGAGTGTCAAACGCTGCTGCTTGATGAGCCGTGCTCCGCGCTGGATCTCGCCAATCAGCAGGTGGTGCTTCAGCTCATCAGCGATCTGGCCCATCTACAGGGATGCAGCATTCTTTTTTCGACCCACGATCCGCTGCATGCGTTACAAATAGCCACCCATACTTTGCTGCTGCTCCCCGAAGGAAAATGGCGGGCAGGGCCAACGGACAGCATTGTGACGGAAGAGAATCTGTTCCAGGCCTATGGCTTACCGCTGCGAAAACTCAGTCTGGAGAACTACCCGACGCCGTTTATCGCACCGCTGTTTTCTGTTCGTCGTTAAGAGGTAAAAAACCGGCGGCGGTAAGAAACGCCTGACCGCCGTTGGAGAGCATGAATTTAACCAGCGCCATCACCTCGTTGGATGCGTCGAGCACCGCCAGTTGGTATTCGCAGCGAATATTGTGCTCATCAGGGATAGCTACATAATGCACGTCGGGTTGGGCGCGCAGCGTATTCGCGTAATGCGCGTAGCCGATAAACAGATCGGCCAGTCCCTGGCGAAGGATCCAGGCGCTCGCCAGTTCACCAGACGGGATTTTCACCGTATCACGCCCACCAACCAGCGGGATGGCGCGCGCCCGAAGCTGTTGTCCGAGTCCTGGCTCCAGTACATCCATATTGTCGAAAAATGCCCAGGTATAGTCTCCGGAAGGGTCGCAGCCGGGCGTGGATGTACCTATTCTTAGCGTTGGGTCGCGGAGCAAATCCAGCCAGGCGCCGTTTCGGTTGCTGACCAGACTCAGTTGATTCCAGCTAAAGGTTTGCGTGAGGACAGCTTTTTGCAAAGCCAGCAGGCGTTGCGGGTGCTCCCGATTGGCTGAGGCAAAGAGCGCACACGGTTCACCGGCTTCAATACGCTCGCGTAATAAACCAGCCGGACCATATTCCACCTTCACGTCTATTCCGCTATGGCGCGAGAACTGGCTTATCAAAGGGGCAAATGCCAGGCGTAAACTGCCCGCGGCAAACAGAATAATGGAAGAGGGCATGGTATCCGATCTCTGGCGAAAAAGGTTTGCGAAGAGGATAAATGATACGCGCTGAGCATAGAGTTTAGAAGGCTTTGGCGCATCGCTTTGTGCCAGCATCATACGGAGTAATGATTAAGCTTAAGGTTACGAACAGGAGGCAATAAAAAGAAATTATGAGGTGTAACGAAGGGAAATAGCACCAAATCATAGAAATAATTTGGTGCGTCCGAGTGGACTCGAACCACCGACCCCCACCATGTCAAGGTGGTGCTCTAACCAACTGAGCTACGGACGCAAGATGGTGCGTTCAATTGGACTCGAACCAACGACCCCCACCATGTCAAGGTGGTGCTCTAACCAACTGAGCTATGAACGCAACGTTGTAGGTGACAACGGGGACGAATATTAGCGGCACAGACCGAATGAGGCAAGAGGGAAATAGCATTTTTCTTCCTGAACTCACGCGATTGCAGAGTAATTAAGCAAGTTGATTATATTTTGTTGATTTTGCAGCGTGTTTTTTATTCAGACAGTGAGCTGGGGCATAATGGGGACGGTTTGAATGACAGGTGCGCTCAGACTTTAAGCGCAGCAAGGATCGCGGTTTCTATTTTCTCAGGGGTAGTGAACGGCGCAAAACGCTTGAGAGGTTTGCCGTCACGCCCGATCAGGAACTTAGTGAAATTCCACTTGATACGCCCACCCAGCACCCCGGGTAATTCGTTTTTCAGGTAACGAAACACCGGATGTGTAGCCGCACCGTTGACTTCCACTTTCTCAAATATCGGGAAGCTCACACCGTAGTTGATGTGACAGGTTTGCGAGATTTCGTCGGCCCCGCCGGGCTCCTGATTACCGAACTGGTTGCAGGGGAAACCAAGCACCACCAGACCCTGCGCGGCGTACTTCTTGTAAAGCGCTTCGAGGCCTGCATATTGCGGCGTGAAGCCACAATGGCTGGCAGTATTGACCACCAGAACCAGTTTGCCAGCGTAGTCGGCCATAGAGACGGGCTCACCATGCAGACGGGTGGCTGTAAGTTGATAAAAGGTGATCATGCCGGAATCCTCAAATAAGATCGCATTACTCATTTTATTATGGTCGCAACTGTCTGATTAATAAACTGACCGTTAAAGTGATGGCGATTTATTATTTTGTCGGGTTATCGCTAACGCTTTTAAACGCGTCACCCCAGCAGCATCGTTAGGTGACGACTAAAAATGGGGGACGTGACGTTGTGCGCGATTGTTACTGCGACAAACACGTAACAGATATAAAAAATCCACGCCTGGCGTGGATTTAGAGAGAGTGTGAGAGCAGGGGATTAACGTTCGTGCCTTGCCATTAGCAGTGCCAGGTCGACGAGGCGATTAGAGAATCCCCATTCGTTGTCGTACCACGCCAGAATTTTGACCATATTGCCGCCAATCACCAGCGTTGACAGGCCGTCGATGATGGATGAGCGCGGATCACCCTGATAGTCGCTTGAGACAAGCGGTTCATCGCTATAGCCGAGGATCCCTTTCAGTGGCCCTGTCGCGGCGGCGTCACGAAACGCATTATTGACCTCCTCTGCTGTAACATCCCGCTCAAGCGTTACGGTCAGGTCGACAATGGACACCACCGGAACCGGTACGCGCAGCGAGTAACCGGTTAAGCGACCATCCAGCTCGGGGATGACTTTGCCAAGCGCCTTCGCGGCACCGCTGGAGTAGGGCACAATCGACAATGCAGCGGCGCGGGCACCACGAAGATCTTTTTCCGGCTGGTCGTGCAGCGCCTGGCTGTTGGTATAGGCGTGGGTGGTATTCATCAAACCATGCTTAATGCCGAAATGTTGGTGCAAAACCTGTGCGGCAGGTGCCAGACCGTTAGTGGTGCAGCTACCGTTGCTGACGACAAAGTGTTTATCCGCGGAGTAGAGGTGATCGTTAACGCCTATCACGATGGTTAAATCATCGTTCTTACCGGGGGCGGAGATAATCACTCGTTTTGCGCCACCGCTGTGGATATGCACCGCCGCCTTGTCACGTTCAGTGAAGAAGCCGGTTGCTTCAATGACGATATCGACTTCACGCTGACGCCATGGGATGTTGGCTGGGTCGCGTTCGCTGAACACGGTAATGGATTTACCGTTAACCACCAACTGCCCCTCACCGGCGGTGACGTCGGCGTCGAGTTTACCGAGCAGCGAGTCGTATTTCAGCAGATGCGCCAGCGTTTTACTGTCTGTCAGATCGTTGATTGCCACGATCTGAATCTCCGGGTTACCCAGTGCAGCACGCAGTACGTTACGTCCGATACGGCCAAAACCGTTAATACCGACCTTTACCATGATGAACTCCTTATCTGTTGTCTCTGGAGTAAATTTAGGCCGGTCACGTGTTGGCGTAAATGACAAAAAAGGATCACTTTACGCCATTTTACGACAGTGAAAGCGCTGGCGATATTCACCAGGCGTCAGGTGAAGCTGTTTTTCAAACAGCCTTCGCAGGTTAATGCTGCTACCAAATCCTGTTTGTTCGGCGATACGCTCCAGCGTCTCGTTGGTCTGCTCCAGACGCTGTCGGGCAGCGGCCAGACGGGCTTCGGCCACGTAGCGTGCCGGTGATGCGCCCGTTTCTCGGGTAAACACGCGGGTGAAATTACGCGGACTCATGGCGACTTTTTCCGCCAGTTTATCCACACTGAGATCGGCGGTGAGGTTCTCAAGCAGCCAGGCGAGCAGATCGTTAATCGGGCCCAGGGTGCTGGTCTGCTGAAGGTTGTAGCGGCTAAACTGGAGTTGTCCCCCGGGACGGCGCAGGTACATGACGAAATCCTGAGCGACGTCGCGCGCCAGACTGAAGCCGTAATCCTCTTCAACTAACGCTAACGTCAGGTCAAAGCCGGAACTGACGCCACCTGATGTCCAGATGTGTTCGTCCTGGATATAGAGCGGACCGCTTTCGACGCGCACCTTTGGGAATTCTGCCTGCATGGTTTCCAGTAGCTTCCAGTGGGTGGTGGCTCGTCGGCCGTCCAGCAGCCCGGTTTCTGCCAGCAGCATCGCGCCGCCGCAAATGGATGCAATGCGGCGGGCGTGGGGAGCGGCAAGGCGTAGCCAGTCAACCACCGCAATCCCTTCCTGCGGGCTTTGACCTCTGCCAGTGATGATGATGGTATCGAGAGGTTCGCGAGGATCTATCTCATGCAGGCGGTGATCTGCCAGTAGATTTAGGCCGGACTGACCATGGATCACCTGATGCGGTTGCGTTGTCGCTAACTGAACCTGGTAACACGTCTCCGTAGCGCCTTTGGGATGCAGGCGATTGGCCTGCATCAGAATGTCGGCAATACCGGCGGACTCAAACAGCATACCGCCATCGGGAACAATAATGAGTATCTTCTTCATGTCCTGAAAAGTAATCTTTTTACACAATAAGTCAATGTTACATACTCAAATGGAAAAAGTCTTACCCGTGGCACAGCGACATTACCGCCACTGGTCGATGGTTTGATGTTGACTCAACGGCGTTGCCTGGGCATCTCCCTTGATTAAGAATAGCGTTGCATTGACCCATTAAACTCACCGCGAGGAGCTGACGCTCCGCTGCACCAAAAATGGACTTGTTCTACAAGTCACTCTCCTGACGAGGTCTTATGAAAATCAGAAGGTTTAGTAATGGAGATGAAATTTCGTTATTCAGCGTCTTTTTATCTTCTGTACATACCCTCGCATCACATTACTACACACAGGAACAAATAGATGCGTGGGCCCCAACGGATATCGACCCGGAACAATGGGCCAATCATATGAAAGAATTACGCCCCTTTGTTGTTGAAGTGGATGGTGAAATAGCTGGATATGCAGATGTTCAGCCAAATGGGTACATTGACCATTTCTTTGTCTCGGGAACCTACCCGAGACAGGGAGTAGGGACACTATTGATGAATCGCATTCATGAAGAAGCCAGACAACGTGGAATTGGCGAACTGACTTCAAATGTCAGTAAGGCTGCGGAGGCGTTCTTTCTACGACACGGTTTTCATGTTGTGGAACGTGGGTTTCCTGCCTGTCGCGGAGTGACATTACAAAATGCACTGATGCGAAAATATTTGGTGAAAAAATAGAAGATAACTGGGCTAAAGGTCCGCGATCAGCGAGGGCGGACACTCGGCTCTCTGCCCTATGCCATGACAGAGAGCACGCCAGAAATGAATGGATAGTTCTAGTTTGCTTTGCTGTTTTGACGGGATGTGACAATCGTCATTGCTGCCGCCGCCAGAAGTAAGAAACCACTCAAGCCAAAAGTACTGCGCCATCCCAGAGTGTCGAATACCAACCCACCTGCCGTTGAACCCAGTGCAATTGATAGCTGGATCACCGCAACCATTAAGCCACCACCCGCCTCTGCATCTTCGGGTAGTGCCCGCGCTATCCATGTCCACCATCCCGTTGGCGCAGCCGTTGCTAGTAGTCCCCACAGGCTGAGCAATACGGCAACAGCCCAGATGCTGTGTCCAACCAGCAGTAACGCACCGGCAGTCGCTGACATAAGCAGGGGGATCATGATTAAAGTTTTATAAAAACATGTGTTCAGGAATATTGATACGGCCAGTGTGCCGACAAAACCCGCCACGCCTATTGCGAGCAAAATCAGAGAGAGACCAGAAGGGCCTACGCGGGTTACGGTTTCAAGAAAGGGGCGCACGTAGGTAAATAAGGCAAACTGCCCCATGAAGAAGAGCCCGCAGGCCAGGAGTCCCGCAGGGACAATGGTGATGCGGAACAGATGATGCATAGATTTCTGGGATTTTTGTTTTTTATCGTTTTCCATCGATGGCAGGCTGACCCACTGCCAGATGAACGCGGCTATAGCCAGGGGAACGAGGCATAAAAAAGCCCCTCGCCAGCCCACGGTCGTCCCCAGATAGCTGCCAAGCGGTGCCGCTACAACGGTAGCCAGCGCGTTCCCACCGTTAAAAATCGCCAGCGCGCGGGGAACCTGATGCTGCGGAACGAGCCGAATGGCGGTTGCAGCAGACATGGACCAGAATCCACCAATGACCACCCCAAGCAGGGCCCTCCCCAGGATATAAACCGGGTAGCTGGGTGCCAGGGCGACGACTATCCCCGATATGGCCATTAAAACCGTCAGCCCCTGCAGGAGATGTTTTCGGTTCAGATCTCCGGCAATATGGGAGATAGTCAGGCTGGTAATGACCGCCAGCGCGCCAGAGATTGCAATTCCCTGGCCAGCCAGCCCTTCGGTAATGTGTAAATCACTGGCAATAAGCGTAAGCAGGCTGACCGGCATAAACTCGGAAGCGATCAGCACAAACACGCACAGCGTCATGGCAAACACGCCCCCCCAATGCGCATGCTTTTTTTCGTAATGCGGTTTTAGTCTTACTGTGGACATTATCAGATCTCTTAATATCGAATCGGCCAGGTTCAGGCGCAGTCCGGACAGACGTCATTCAGGAAATCACGTCAAAACATGGATGAAAATGATCTGCAGGCGATTTACAGCCGCCTGCAAATATCAGGCGGCTTGGGGCGGTTATCTTAGGTTGGTATTGAAAAACTGCTCAAATTTAGCAAACGGAATCTTACCCGCAACGTTGTCGTACAGATCAACATGATTTGCCCCCGGCACAATCACCAGCTCTTTCTCATTGCTGCCGATCGCCCTAAAGGCATCTTCAGCAAAATAGCGTGAATGGGCTTTTTCGCCGGTCACGATAAGCGTGGGGATAGTGACTTCATTGGCGTAGCTCAGCAGTGGCATATTCATAAATGACAGCGGCATCGTCGCATTCCAGGCCCCGGTTGAGTTGACCGAACGCGCATGGAAACCACGCGGCATGCGATAATAATCAAAGAATTCTTTCAGAACCGGATTAGAATTTGCGGGTAACGTTTCTGGCAGAATACGTTTCGACGTACTGACGTCCCCCTTTTCATCAACATAAATGTCATGCCCGCCGGGCGCGAAAGCTCCGTTCTTCGCATCTTCCCAGCGCTGTGCGTTCAGATACTGTAATACGGCGCGACGATCCGCAGTGGTATAACGGTCTTTACCATCACCTACGCCATGCCCCATCGCACGGCTCATGTCATACATCACGCTGGTCGCCACTGCTTTCACGCGGGTATCCATCGTGGCGTCGTTTAAGGCCATCCCGCCCCATCCGCAGATACCCAGTAATCCGATACGATTTCGATCAACCTCATTTTGCAGGCCAAGGAAATCAACAGCCGCGCTGAAATCCTCGGTGTTGATATCCGGAGAGGCAACGTTACGCGGATAGCCACCGCTTTCCCCCGTATATGAAGGGTCAAAAGCCAGGGTAACAAATCCCTGCTCAGCCAACGTCTGCGCATACAGACCGCTGGACTGCTCTTTCACCGCGCCGAAAGGCCCGCTGATGGCAATGGCCGCCAGTTTGCGCTCGCCGCGATCCTTTGGAATGTAGAGATCACCGACCAGGGTGATCCCGAAGCGGTTCTGAAAGGTTACTTTACGGTGATTAATTTTCGTACTTTTAGCGAAGGTTTTATCCCATGTCTCGACCAGTGAAACTGGCGCGTTCGGATTGGTTGTATTGGCATAACTCATCGTTGTAACTCCACTTAATGATGCGCAGAGCAGCATGGCTGGTATCGCGGCTGTCAGTTTTTTGGTGAAGGCAGTCATCAAAATCCCCTCATAAAACGTGATAGATACAGGTTTCATACGGACAACACTGCTGTGCTTTGTTGCAATGCGAGCATTATAGTGAGCAGTAATAGTGCTTATTAGAGGGGTAAAATTGCTAGAATTAATACCATATTGTTCTAAATAGTGATGCGATAGCGAGGGAAACGTGATGGCGAAACGGGAAAACTATAATGATTTATACCTGTTCATGCAGGTGGTGCGGGAAGGGAGTTTTACCGCTGCGGCGCAACGACTCGGCCTGGCACAATCAGGTATAAGCCGTTCTGTACGCGAACTTGAAGAAAGACTGGGCGTTCAGCTTCTGGCTCGCACTACGCGTAGGCTATCGCTCACACATGCCGGCGAACAACTCTACCGGACCATTGAGTCAGGATTCGACGCTTTAGATATGGGGCTTGCCACGCTGGCCCATTATCGCCAGTCCCCGTCAGGTACGGTACGGATTAATGCCAGTCAGCACGCTATTGATAAACTGCTCCTGCCAAAGCTTGCGGTGTTTAAGCAACGCTACCCTGACATCCGGCTGGAACTCATCAGCGAAAGTCGGTTTGTCGATATTATTGCGGAAAGATTCGATGCCGGTGTACGTCTCGGACCGGAAGTTGGCGGTGGCATGATAGCGGTCCGTATTTCCCCCGATATGGAGATGGCCATTGTTGGTACGCCAGAACACTTTCGCCGTTATGGCTTTCCACAAGTCCCGGCAGATTTGGCGGTTCATCCCTGCATCGCTTATCAATTTGGCGATGGAAGCCTCTATACATGGGAGCTTCAACAGGATGGTAAAAAAATAACTCATCAGCCGCAGGGACAATGGGCTTTTGCTGACAGTTATATGGAAGCCAAAGCCGCCAGACTGGGGCTGGGGCTGGCTTATGTTCCGGAAGAACTGGTGTCCGATGATTTAGAAGAGGGTTCACTCATCAGAGTTTTACAACGTTACAGTCAACGCCTGGAAGGCTCATTTCTCTATTATCCGCACCGCAATGTGTCACCCGCTCTGCGAGCAGTTATCGATACACTGAGAATTTATGAATGAAGGCCAGGCTGCACACGTGTCAGGGTAACGGGTCTTAGCGAGGAGCGGGCCTTATATACACATCCCCATTAACTTGAGTATGCTCCTCTGTGAATTTGTTTCGAAAATGATGTCGCTGATGTGTTTCATTCCCTGCTTTTTATAGAATTTTTGAGCACGTTCATTTTGTTCAAGAACCTCCAGCCATAAATATTTTTTCCCCTGACTTCGGGCAAGATCTATGACTTTATTAAACATTAGTTGACCGTAATGCTGATTCGTTTTGGTTGGGGCAAGGTAGAGTTTATTAAGTAAAACACCGCTGATGTCTGTATTCGGGATAGTTGCTTGCCATGTTAGCTTCACAAAACCAATCGGCTGCTCGATTTCAACTATATACCAGCTAATGTTTTTATCATTAATACTCTGCTCAATAACAGGAAGTGAATATTCACCCTCCAAATAATTATCAAATTCTGATTCTGACTTCCACATATGCTTAAAGTGCGCAGTATAGAAGCGGTAGCCAAGCTCATTTAGTAATCCCGAATCGGCTAATGTTGCTTGTCGTATGATTAAAGACATGGGATAGGCCCTTACTTTATGAGAGAAAAGTGATATTAAATTTGTAATATATACGGCCTGTTAAGTCTACATGTCCGTTGTGACTGTCTTACCCTCAAACTTTGAATACGCAATCTAAGGTATGAAGTTGGTGGAGCTCGACCATTAAGTTATTTTTTATCGATGTTAGCTTCTGGCTCGAAGCAGACAGGCCAACTGATTGCCTGGTCTGCTTTGAGCGAAAATGAAAAGACATCTTCCGAACTTGCGGCTGTTCATTCAGGATTTTACAAACAAGCTCATTATTCCCACTGCCAGGGCGCTATAGAAAAGCAACTGATACAGATTCGTCGGCACTTCTGTCCATTTTCTAACGATGCCCAGCGCGACCACGACCAGCGCAGCCGGGTAAATGGCGCACAGCACGGGAACCGCCATTGCGGTGAGGGAATTCAGTCCCAGCACGGCAAGTGCTGCTGACACCATCAGGGAGAGCGTCACCAGCAGCCCATAAGACGCACCGGTCGTCTGGTTGAAATAGCGCGCCGTTCCGGTTGTCAGACCAATGGCCGTGACCAGACAGGCGAGGGTAATGATCGCCGCCAACAACACCCGGCCATAAACGCCAAAAACAGTCTCGACATAGGCGCTCATCACCTGCATACCGTTCGTTGCGCCCCGCACCGGGCTGTGGGACCCCATCGACAGATAGCAGATATAAATCACGGCCAGACCTGCCGCGGCGATAAAGGCTGCGGCGATGGAATGGGTGAAGATGCACCGCGGATGGTGGATCCCGCGCTGCTTAAGCGTGTGGGTGATAATGGCGCCAAAGCACAGCGCACTGATCACATCCAGGGTCTGATAACCGTTGACGAACCCTGTATCGAACGCGCGAGTTTGATATGCGGTTGTGGCGGTCGTGAGGTCACCAATCGGATGTAACCAGGCACATATGCCGATAAAAATCAGGGCACTAATTTTAATGGGCGAAAGGAAGAAACCGACGATTTCCAGCATTTTCCCCGGCTTAGCCAGCGTCGCGCCAGCAAGGCCAAAGAACGCGGCGGAAAATATAATCTTCTGCATCAGGGAACTAGCTGCGCCATCGGTGATGACTTCGTAGCTAATCGTCGCGGTGCGTGGCGTACCAAATAAAACCCCCAGCGTTAAAAAGCAAATGCCAATAAAAATCAGGCTCGGCCATTTGCCTAAGGGTTTCGTTAATTCCGCGATATCACCGCCATTAATGGCAAGGGAAATAATCGCCAGCGCCGGGAACAGAACCGCTGTGATGATAAAGCCAAAGCCTGCATTAAAGGCGTTTGCGCCCGCCTGCATGCCGACCAGCGGCGGGAATATAATATTGCCTGCACCCAAAAAAGCGTTCGCCAAAAGCAATGGCACTTGCGTTTTCCAGCGGAATGATCTCCCTGTCCACCTACGGGCTGTTCATGATGAGCTGTATAAAATTCGCAACGAACGTTATGCTCATAACGGAGGTCATAACCCCCTACAGCGGCCTCGTCGGCTTACTGGTTTTAGCGCTATTACCTTCTATAACCTCTCTTTTGCGGTAGATAACTATTGCAGGGATCGTTTGGATGAGCAACATGCGTATAATATGGCTTGCCATCACAAAACTCGCATTCGCGTTAAGCGCCAGTGCCGCAAAGGACATTGATTCCACGCTCCCGGGAACCCAGGAGAGCATCAATACATAAAATGGATAATCCAGAAGATGCGCCGCTGTAAATGCCATCATGACCGTCACACCCAGTCCAATAGCAATGAGCTGTATTGAAGACCAAAGATGACGCAAAAATGCAGTCAACGTAAACGCAATAAAATGATGCCCCAGTAATATGCCCATCAGGATCATACTGAACTGATTGAAAATATCGGGAAAAAACACAGTCTGAGATGACAAAGGGTGCAGGAGTGCTGCACAAAGCAACGACGTGATCATAAAGGGCGCAGGAAAGTGGAAGCGTTCAAGGCATTTGCCCAACACATAGCCCGCAAAGACAATACCCAATAGCCAGAGCACATTAGTCGTTGCAAACAATACAGGCGGCATGGCCATATGGGTTTGCGCACCGCCGGTAATATATCCGGCAAATAAGGTCAATGTGATGAGCCGAAGCGAGTGCGAAATGATAATTTTTTGCGGCGGCGTTTTAACATGGGACGCTAGCGCTAATACCGCTGCCATTGCCCCCGGAACGGCGCCCAATAACGCCTCTTCCTTACTCCAGCGTAATCGGTGAATACACCACAAGTAGCATGCGGTGAATTGCAGGGATAAGCATACTAATAACAACACCAGTAAAAATGCGATATTTCCTTGCGCCCCAAAAGAAAAATCGCGAAATAAAAGACCAATTGACGTACCAAGAGAGAGTTGAATCACCGTCAGGCTGCCCGGCAGTACTGGCACAGAAAGACCGGTACGTTTTAACACCAGCACGGTAATAAGGGGGCCAAACATCATACCTAACGGAACGTTGCAATAGGTAAAACCCAACCCAGCCAGGATACAAAGAGCAAAACCTAACAATAATTTCATACACCTTTCTCCTGGCTACCGGGAGTGTTAAATACTCAGTGAACGGTTTCGTTAACCCAAAGGGTATTTTCAGCAACCCATTGGGTCAATGCATCAAGACGTTCGTGTATTTCCCGGCTGGACTCCGCTTGAACAATAGCACTCACGATCTCGCCATTTGTTAATTTCATCGCGTCATATTGGCGGCCGACGACACCTGTTGCCCGATATTTAACCACAAAAGGCAATGGACATTTTTCCGCAATAGAGAGGAGCGTGCCCTGTGCAGGCGGCACATTTAATTGGCCAACCCGTAAAACGGGTTGTCTTTGCGATAAATCCTGCGGATAGATTTCGCATAAACTGGCTTTAAGCCAGGTCATTCGAGGATCAAGACCAAAAGCGGCCCCTAATTCTTCATTGACAAAGCAGCCACCTAATCGGCAAGCAAGCTCGCCAAAAATAATGTTGTTATCTTTATCAACAAAAACTTCAAGGTGAAGCAATGCGTTTTCTTCCGTTGGAAAAACCTCTTCAGCAAGATATTTGGTGTAGGCAATCAGTTTACGATGCAGCGGCGTGTCATCTTCCATAACCAGACCTAATGTTTTCCCGGATAGAAAATCCAGGCAGGAGACGGTTGCACGAGATGCAGAAACAAATATCGCCTTTCCTTTTAAATACAAAGCATTAATTTGATAAGCTTCGCCTTCGATAAATTTTTCAATGAGCAGATTGTGATACTCTGGCGGCTTAACCTGCGCCAGATATTTATAAAGCTGGCCTTCATTTTTAAGAACCACCACGCCCTGTGATCCACGCCCATCATTAGGTTTGATGACGCAGGGATATCCCTGTTCGGCAATGAATCGCGCCATCGCAGTCGCACTGTCGACGCGTGCCATAGCAGGAACCGGTAACTGATGAGACTGAACAAGCGATTTCATCATAAATTTATCACGGAAGAACATGGCCTTTTTTTCACGGTCGTGTGTCAAACCCAGACGATCGCTGATTCGCGCGGCCCTCAGAACATCGATTTCGGCGAGGTAAAAGATACCCGTTGCTTTATTGTCCTGGGCGTAGTGGTAAATATCCATTTCCACGAAGGGATTATCATTAAAGTTTTCATAAAAAAGGAAATAAAAACCTGCCCCCATATGATCAAGAATATTATCGATCTGGCTTGCGCACGTTGCAATCAGAACCGGGGCCACTGATTGCAATGACTGCCACTCTTCACGTGAGTGCTGAAAAATAATTTTTGGTGGACACAGCAAGATATTCATTGTTTTTCTCATTCAATATCAAATGTAATGACAAATACATCCCGATAACCTTTTCCTGGCAACAAAGGAACCACTGCCGCGGTATAATGCTGATAATTCACATCATTGAATATTACTGCATCGCCCGCATGCAGTTTGAACGTAGAGGCATCATTGCCCCCATCATGATTAGGAATAAGCGTGGTTTCTCCACCAGTCACATTCTCAATTTCGCTGCAATAGATTGCAATGTACTTAAAACCATCTTTATGAATACCCTCTGGAGCGGGATATCCAGGCCTTCGGTCATCTGTCGTTATTCTTATTTGATGAATGCCAATATTGTAAGTCGTGTCTGGAAGCAATGGCAAAAGCTTACGAAACACCAGATTCATCACTTCTTCAGCAACGTCTTGTTTTATTTCTGGGTATTTTCTTGCAATACCGCCAGCGTAATTGTTCAGTTTTTCCGCTTGAAAAAACTCACCCACTGCGCACAGATCAAAATACTTTTCACGTCCGGCCCTGGCCTGCATGTAACTTCTGAACCGAAAAATACCATCTTCAGCCTTAAGCCATGGATCGGGTAGTAATTCATCAAAACTATTTTTGACTTTCGCTGAAGTCTTCCCCAGTCGAATATGATGATAGGCGTGCATAGATAACGTCCTTAATACGGTAGTTTGAGCAGTCTACTTATAAGATATGAAATGCATATCCAACAATAAATAATATTGCAGACTCTTTTATACTGATAATCTATGGGCAAAAGTAAGGAGGCAGGCTCCTTACTTTTTAAATAACTCTACTTGCTTTTTTTACGTAACTCCGTCACTGGCACGCCACCAATTCCCCAGTTATCAGTCTCCACTTCATCAATGACCACGATGGTTGTGCTGGGGTTTTTATTCAGGACATCAACCAATAGTTGTGTCACTCCCTCCATTAATTTTTTCTTTTGCTGAACGGTAGCACCTTCATTAGTAATTTTAATATTTACGTAGGGCATATGAACTCCTTTTATTAGATAGTTTTTGACATTGCACCAAGATAAACAAGTGCAAAGAGATTAAACGATAGAACATAACCGTAGTGCATTTTAAAACTGGTGTTACTGGGTGATACATTCAGACTGTTTGCGGCGAAAATAGCATTGATCGATACGGGAGAAATAAGCTGAGTTGCAATAAATAAGCAAATCCATATCTGATAATCAACCATCCCCCCCGTAAGATAATCAGAAAATATCGACCATGCGATACTAAAGATAATCAGTGGATGGATACCTAATAAACCAAAAAGCGGTACGATGAACAAAATAATCGCGTAGATCTGCAACGTTGTCAGCCCGCCAACATAAGCAGTGATACCCTCAGGTACATGGGAAAAAAGCAGCCAACAAACTGAGGTCAACACACTACAGCTTAAAAGCAACAATACCTCACCGGATATATTCTGTGCTGATTCAGTTAATTGCTCAGCCCAGGGTTTATCCTTTTTAACCAGATGATCGACAACAAAGAGCACAACTGCTGTAAAGGCAATACTTTGCAGTGAATTAAGATTCAGTACCGTTAATGAAAAAATGAATACTCCCCAGAACAGACCTACACATAGCAGGATATACCGCATCCCATCACGGCTGGGTGTCACCGTCTCGTTTTCAGCGATTACCGTCACTTTTGCGCTTTGGTTGAACAAGATACTGAATAAAAAGAGAGGGATACCCACCAGCATCGCCTTAAGATGCGGTACGTCAGGCATTGCCGCCCAAACGGCAGCAGCGCCGATGGTGGTTGGCATCAGTACCATCGTAATGCATACGGTGCGCGTAATAATCTTTGCCAGGTTGAATCTTGGCCCAATAACTGACTTGAGGCCATCGAGCAGCAATGATATTGCCCCCAGACTCATTGGCCATGTTAAGAACGCCGTCAATAACGTAACCCCAAAAGTCATGTTCGATGTTTTTCTACGCGAAAAATATCCTCCCAGAACAGCTGTAAAATTAAGAGAGGCCATGACTTGTCGTAATAAGGCAATACCAACAAGCAGTAAAATCACATCAAAATATCGCGAAAAAATTGCAGGGGGCGCAATGCCTTTCAGGTTGTTTGTAGCAAGAAGAAACATCATCGAGCAGAGAAAAATAATCACACCACTTCTGGCGGATGATTTTTTTGACCAGAAAGCAAATGTCGATGCGAAGTAGAGCACGGCGGTAACTCCCGCAATAGCCGACATCGCCGCATGTTTATCCGTCAACGCACAAGCGAACAGAAATACCAGCAATGATGTTATCGCTAACGCAGGTTGCAATGATTGCCACGCCTTGCCACGGGCCTGGATTTGCTCAGTCTGCATTTATCGCTACCTCTGGCTGAGCCTGCCGCACCATCATTTGATGATACATATCTGCGACACAACGGCCTGCATCAACCAGGAATCTTGAATTAACCAGCGGACGTGGCAGGACGTAGGTGTAAAAATTCGCGCCTTCCGCAGGATTGCCCAGCACCCAAAAAGCCGTCTGCGCTTCCCCCATGCGATTAATAGGATGCTGGCATTGATCGATATCCAGCCCACCCGGGTGATACCCCTCATTCATAAATGGACGAACAATACCATTGGCTGTCATATTTCTGATTAACGGTGAAGCGTCATGTAGTGGCGAAAAACTGGCAATTTTCGCCTTGATTAAAACATCAGCCTGAATCTCAGTACTCTCTTCTTTAAAAGGTGAGTGAACTTCGAATTTTCCTTCGCAGTCGTTCAATACTAACCTTGAATCTTTACCACCGGCCAGACTCACCACATTCGCTTCCATTAATGCTAATAGTTGTTCATTTCTTAACTTCGGCGGGCCAACGGCAATGCGGTTAAAAATAGGATTAAAATGCTCAAGGAAATACTGATGTGACCGCGATTCAAGCCCTGAATTATCAATCGCTTCTCGTAAAATATCCCTGACATCACGAATAATGTCTGTCGCCGCTTTGATCGGGCCATGGACATTGCCCTCCTCAGACTCCTGGAGATCTTTACGCAGGAAATACATAAACCATTGAGTATAATCCTTTAAACTCAGATGTTCCTGCGATTGATGTGGATAAAGCACACTGTCAATTACCGCGATGTCTTCAGCGCTCGGTTCATAAGAGCCAGCATCTAACCACTGCCCATTTAGGGTTGAACGATAGGCATAACACATTTCTTTATGCAGTAAGGGGAAAACTTGTTCAAGAAAATCGATTTTTGAAGATCCTTTCTCAAACACATTTTTCACCCGCAATTCTCTGATAGCCATTGCCGTTAAGAAGCGTGGGGAGTACTGCCCAGAAACGCCTTTTTGATTCGCGCCGCGACTGCTAAAAGGTAGAGCCTTACGTGAATAGATAAAAATACCCGGTTCTTTTCCGGAAGGATGATAGCGAAGCTCACCCTCTTTCCGGCTAAATTTTCCATCCCTGCCGATAGTGAGTTGCGAAATGACATCATAGGCAGTCAGACCAATACCCTGAACAATCACATTTGATTCCGCTGTTATTTTATTCAAATTATTTATTGGATAAGGAGTCGGATAGTAGTCCAGGCGTTCATTTTTCTTATAATTATTGGCAATAAATCGTTCAACAAGATGATCGTCAAACGTTTTGGCGTTGTCGCTGTGACCAGTGGTTAAATAGACGTAATCGGCCACCACACGCTGACTGTCTTCCAAGACAATAATAGACTTCGCATCGTCCTGAATCAGAATGTTGTTGGCCTGCTGATTTATCTGTGTAACCGAGATATTGTCAGGCAAACTTTTGATAATTTCGTGATAAAACCAATTTAAGTATTCACCTAAGGAAGGTGCGAACAAGTTCCTGATATGAGATCATCATATTCATCCGGAGCGCATCCCAGAGGGACATCATGAGCCATCAACTCACCTTCGCCGATAGTGAATTCAGCACTAAGCGCCGTCAGACCCGAAAAGAGATTTTCCTCTCCCGCATGGAGCAGATTCTGCCATGGCAGAATATGACCGCTGTCATCGAGCCGTTTTATCCCAAGGCGGGCAATGGCCGACGGCCCTATCCGCTGGAGACCATGCTGCGTATTCACTGCATGCAGCATTGGTACAACCTGAGCGACGGTGCCATGGAAGATGCCCTGTACGAAATCGCCTCCATGCGCCTGTTTGCCCGATTATCCCTGGATAGCGCCCTGCCGGATCGCACCACCATCATGAATTTCCGCCACCTGCTGGAGCAGCATCAACTGGCACGTCAATTGTTCAAGACCATCAATCGCTGGCTGGCCGAAGCAGGCGTCATGATGACCCAAGGCACTTTGGTGGATGCCACCATCATTGAGGCCCCAGCTCTACCAAGAACAAAGAGCAGCAACGCGATCCGGAGATGCATCAGACCAAGAAAGGCAATCAGTGGCACTTTGGCATGAAGGCCCACATTGGTGTCGATGCCAAGAGTGGCCTGACCCACAGCCTAGTCACCACCGCGGCCAACGAGCATGACCTCAATCAGCTGGGTAATCTGCTTCATGGAGAGGAGCAATTTGTCTCAGCCGATGCCGGCTACCAAGGAGCGCCACAGCGCGAGGAGCTGGCCGAGGTGGATGTGGACTGGCTGATCGCCGAGCGTCCCGGCAAGGTAAAAACCTTGAAGCAGCATCCGCGCAAGAACAAAACGGCCATCAACATCGAATACATGAAAGCCAGCATCCGTGCCAGGGTGGAGCACCCGTTTCGCATCATCAAGCGGCAGTTCGGCTTCGTGAAAGCCAGATACAAAGGGCTGCTGAAAAACGATAACCAACTGGCGATGTTATTCACCCTGGCCAACCTGTTTCGGGTGGACCAAATGATACGTCAGTGGGAGAGATCTCAGTAAAAACCGGAAATAACGCCAGAAATGGTGGAAAAAATAGCCTAAATAGGCTGATTCGATGTGTTTGCGGGAAAAAAATCGGCCCAGATCCGCGAAATTTTAATCAGCGAGTCAGCTTGGGAAGAAATGACCTGCTTATTCGCACCTTCCCTAATCCCTGCTGCGATAAATAACGCACAAGCGCCAGATAATATTGAAATAGTCATCCCGTTTTTATTGTTCTGAAACGCACTCACGATTAATGGCCCGGCAATTTGCCCAATGCCATATGTTAACGTCACCAGACCCAGAAGATTAATTTTCTGTGGTGCAGAAATCTTTTTCGCGAGTGGCATAACGAGAGAACTGGTTCCCATGAAAGTTGCACCAAAGCCAATACAACTCAAGGTCAATAAAAGCGGGGAATGGATAAACGAGGCCATCACAACGCAGCTCGCCTGCACAATTAAGTTAACACTCAGGCAGGACAATATGCTCCACTTGCGTGCAGCCCATAACCAACCATAGCATCCTGGGATAACGGCAAGGCCAACAATAGACCAGATATGGTTGGCCAGAAATTCATTACCCACTCCCCGGGCTATTAAAGGGAGATAAGTAGCTACAATGATATAACCGAAGCCTGCCAGTCCATATAACAATGCTAAATTCCACCACTGGATGTTCGGCTCGGATGACGAAGCTTTTTTCTGAGGAGGTAGAACGTGTTTATTTGCAGGCAGCAAGATAATCAGCGCGATGAAGAGTACAGCTGAAATGATTGACGCGCCGATCCATAGTAGCTTTGAATTTAATGCATATGCGATACCGGCTATAACATATTCATTGCCTATAAAAATACCCACCCCGACGCCGGCAAACAAAGAAGCAATGACAAACGGATTATGGGTATGCTGTAGCATAAGCATCGACCCGAATATCATCATGCCTGCGCTGGCAACACCGGCGATAAATCGAATAACAATTACTATATCAGGGTGCGTGACTACTGCCATCGCAAAAATAAGCAGGCCGGTGACTAATGCAGCACAAATTAACATCGTTTTGATATTCTTCAGGCCACCAAAAATACCAAACGAGAACAGGAGGCTGCCAACCAGGTATCCGGCGTAATTCGCGCTTGCGATTAACGATAATTGCGAAAAATTAAAAATGCCTTCATGCAACATGACCGGCAGCATCGGAGTATATAAAAACCGACCAATTCCCATCCCCAGCGTTAAAACAATCATACCGAAGACAGCCGTGCTCAACTGGCGATGGCCAATAACATTGTGATCAAGATCCATTTTTCAGGCTCAATATGTCAATCAGATTTGATTGTTATGTTACATAAAGAAATGCTAATAAAAAGTTAATAAAAATGACGAAAACCTTCACTTTGAGTGACAGACACGATGAACAGTACCTCATTAAATTTGTTTAAAACCGTCGCGGAAACCGGCTCTATCACCGCAGCAGCCCGTAATCTGCACTGCGTTTCTTCAAACGTCACGACGCGGCTCAAGCAACTGGAGTCCAGCCTGGATGTTTCGTTGTTTGTTCGCGAGAAGAATCGTCTTCACATCACCCCTGAAGGTGAACTGCTTCTGCGTTACGCTAACAAAATCCTCGCGCTTTTAGACGAAGCCGAGTTGTCTATGCAGGGAACGAAAGCGGCTGGCCCTCTGCGCATTGGCGCAATGGAAACCACTGCCGCCGTCCGACTTCCTGCTTTGCTGGCAAACTTCCACCGTGAAATGCCCTCCGTAGAATTAAACTTAAAAACGTCACCGACAGATGTGTTAGTTCGTCAGATCCAGAATAGTGAACTTGAAATTGCCTTCGTCGCTGACCACAAGGTGTTGCACGTAGACAATTCAAGGCTACAAACGCAGGTGCTGTGTCAGGAAACCCTGGTTCTGGTTACGGCCGCAGAGCATGGTGATGTCGTGACGGGAGCCGATCTGGAGGTGACAAGGCCGCTCGTCTTTGTGAAAGGATGTAATTATCGTTCCCGGCTTGGGCAATGGTTACGGCTACAAAATGTCGATTATGACGACCCGCTGGAGTTTGGTTCTTTTCAGGCAATACTTGGTTGCGTAAGTGCCGGAATGGGCATTGCATTATTGCCTGAGAGCGTCGTCAAACAGTATGAAACGAGCTTCCCCATACGGTGCCACTCTATTACTCCTCACATTGGTAATGTCAATACTATGATGATATGGCTTAAAAATCGTGAGGTTAGCCGGGTATTGAATTGCTTTGTTTCCTTTGTTTCATCCCACTGAGGTATTCCACAACCATATTGTGCCGTTAGGGCTTTTGGGCTGGTAAATACTCTATATGGATCTATTATCGATGCAGGCTTTCAGTTTCAGGATTGACTAATGCAATTTAATAGAGTTGCTGAAGATTTCTTTCCTGGGATTGGTCAAGAAATTTGACCACTGTTTTGTAGTAAGAACGGCATCTGCTCTCTGATTCGTTCGTTGCCAGTCTGCCATTGGCACAAAGCGGCTATTCAGTCTGCTTAACTTTGTTTCCAGGTTCAAAGGGGGAACGATGAGGTTTTGGCAGAATATGCTTAAGTTAAATGCGAAAAGGAATTCAAATTGGATGGAGTTTTTCACACATGAAAGACATCTTTCAGGATGCAGGTAAAAATTACCGAACAAGCAGATTCTGCCAATCTGGATTCTCAATTTTATGGGAATAGGGCAGCATCGCACGATTAATCAGATCAAAGAATTCTGACTCCACCATCCTTACCGCTTTGCTTGTACCTGGCCCTTTCCATTCATCAAAGAGACGCCAGTAAAGCGATTTCAGCATATCGACCGCTGCCTCGAAAATCTTTACGTCAGGTTCAAACCAATGACACACCAGAAAATACATTTTTTGTTCTGCATCATGAATGGATGTGCACTGGGAAAGTTGACTCATAAATAGCTTTATCCAGACCAATGCTGCTGTTTTTAGCGGTGGCAGTACAATCCGCTGCTCTATCATGTATCGTGACAGATATAATTCAACCTCATTCCGTTCAGGTTGATTATCATGACCCAGTGAAGCGAGAATTAAGAGAGTCCCCGAATCATTTCCTTCGGTAATTTTATCTTCAGCCCATGCAATGATCAGGCAGTCCAGATTATCGTAGAGAAAGTGATATTTTCTTGAAAAAATAAGCAGTCCGAGCAGGTCATTGAGTGAGTATATACATGGCATCTGATGTTCTCTTTCCTGTATCGTTTACATGAACCTTGGCAATGCTCCTGTCTAAGGCCATCATTCATTTAACGGGTGGGGCTACGTATTCGAATGAAATGCCAGTTAACCTTAATTTTATCTTAACTATTGATATAAATACTATAAAGTGTAGTGACATACAGATTTTGACCACATAAGCCGAAGTGTGAGAAGTCCGCCTCTGGCACGGAGCAGTCTGGCTGGCGCCCCTCAAGAGCTGCTATGTCAAGAGCGGACGTTGAGCACGTTGTTCAACGTCACCAAATTCAGCCCCTGGAACTCAGTTTCTCGCGAGTCGGACCTTGAAAGTAGATACTACCTATATGGCAACTACGCGGTTGAGCCAGCACAAAACGAATTGTTTCCCAGACTGAGCGTCCATTTAATAAACGTTCCCCCATTCTGGATTGACTATCGACAAACGTATCTAACCCTGTAAGTTCGAAATCCGGTGGATACAACCCGGTCACACGTATATTTTCTTCGGACAACTGGTGTGACAGTTTAGATGTGAATCCGCTAAGCCCGTGTTTGCTGGCAAAAAAAGCGGGATGCGCAATTGAATCCGTAAAATTCGGAATCCCACATGAAGATATTATTGAGACGACATCCGCGCTTTCTGAACGTCTTAACCCAGGCAACAATGCATGAGTCAATATAATCGCACCTGTCAGGCCTGAACTGATGGTATTGATAATTTCTGCGTCTGGTTGATCGTCTAACGTTCCTGACAGCCACTGGGCGGCATTGAGGATTAAAATGTCGATGGGCTTGTCTGAAGTTAACAACTGTGAAGAAAACTGCGAAAGGGATTCAGGCTGGGTTAAATCACAGATATATCCTTTTGCAATCCCTCCTTCAGCCGCGATGATACTGCAAGTTTTTTGAATATCATCAGCACGCCGCGCGCAAAAATCCACCTCGACGCCTTCTTGCGCCAGCCACACGCACAGCGCCTGACCAAATCCTCCGCCTCCACCCGTAATTACAGCTCTTTTACCTCTTAGCATCTTCATCCATCCTTTTCTTTATGACTATGTGTGGATATAGATATACATGAGGAGGTGGATTGGCATCTTTCAATTAGTGCCATTTTTACATGAGGAATAGGGATAGGGGACTTGCAAAGCCAGCGTCTGGCGCGGAGCGGACTGAGCGTTAGGTTATTATATTCTCTGCAAGGATATGTATGCGCTATAAACCAATTTTAATTGTGCTATTTAGTCAGTAAATTTGCTTAAAATACCATCCCTCTTCTGTTTATAAAGACAAGAAGAGGGATGTATTAATCATTTAGATATCAGTAGCCTGCAGCCCTGTTGGCTTCTTTGATGCGATTGTTTCTTGCGTCTTTATCATGTTGGTCTTTTGCCTGCATTATCCCACTTGCAGCATCCACCCAATCATTTGCGGTACAACCTGATAATACCATACTCAACATTAATGCAAACGCATACTTCATTATAACTCCATCATTCATTATTGTATAAATAGCGTCTGTGTAATGCTCAATGTATTTAACGCTAATGCGGTTAATTTAACAAATAATCATATCTCAGGCAAGGTGAGGATCTCGAACCCGTACATGTAATGGGTAATTCATAATGATTAGCTGAAATAATTGAAGGTGCAGGGTGGAAATAACACTGCATAAAAAACGACATATCGTATTGAGTGGATTATTAAACAGCGAATTAATTAGCCTCTGTGACAGAGGTTATCTTTACGCGTCAACGCATAGCTGCGCCACTCCCGGCGATTGTCATTCGTCGGGAGCTATCTTTAATTATCGAACCTGTAGTGCTTTGAGTTCAGAACACCGGCAAACCCAGCCCTTGCTTTACTTCTTTTAATGTCTGCTGCGTGACCTCGTGCGCCTCTTCGCTTCCTTTTTTGAGCATCGCCATCAGCATACCTTTATCCTGGATGTAGGTTGCCCGCCGCTCGCGCATCGGGGCGATAAGCTCCTGCAAGCACATCTCCAGCTCGTTTTTGCATGTCCGGTCGCCCAGCCCGCCGCGCTGATAATGTGCTTTCATCTCCGCCACTTTTGCTTTATCCGGATGAAAAGCATCGAGGTAAGTAAATACCATATTGCCGTCAATCTGCCCCGGATCGGACACTTTTAGATGATTGGGATCGGTGTACATTGCGCTGACCGCATGATGAATAGCCTCTTCGCTGGCAGACAGGAGTAGAGTGTTGCCGAGCGATTTTGACATTTTGGCATTACCGTCGATCCCTGGAAGACGGCTGGTCTCACTCAGTAGCGCTTTACAATGCGACAAGATAGAGGTCGGTAACAGACTATTCATCTTATGCACGATCTCATTGGTCTGTTCGATCATGGGCAACTGATCGTCGCCGACGGGAACCACCTCGGCTTTGAAAGCGGTAATATCTGCTGCCTGGCTGATGGGATAAACCAGAAAGCCAACCGGTAACGAGCGGGCAAATCCTTTCTGCGCAATTTCGTTTTTGACCGTAGGATTTCGCTCCACGCGAGCCACGGTAACAATGTTCATATAAAGCGCGGTCAGCTCAGCGAGGGCGGGCAGGGCCGACTGCAGACAAATGGTGGTGAGTGACGGGTCGATTCCTGCGGCGAGGTAATCAGCCAGCACTTCGGGAATATTGTTGCGGATCTTTTGTGGTGTGCTGCCGTTATCGGTTAGCCCTTGCAGGTCAGCAACCAATATAAACTGCTGATAATCATGTTGCAGCGTGGCGCGCTGGCGCAGAGAGCCAACATAGTGGCCGAGATGCAGCGGGCCAGTGGGACGATCGCCAGTGAGGATGATAGTTTTGTTGTTCATGTAAGACTCCTTAATCAAAAAACCGAAAGGGGTCTTTAAATGCAAATAACCGCCTTTCGGCGGTTATTTAAAATGGGGAAAACACATTCTGACCGCCTTTAAGAAGGCAGCCACCACAGGTTGTGATTAAACGCGGTGATATTGTGTTTTGTGTTCATCCAGTCAACATATCACCGCCTGGCGCAGAGGTAAAGCAATGCACGACGTACAGACGTATCTTAGCTCGCTTCCAGCATGCCAAAGCTCACGATGCGCGAACGCCCTAACTCTTTCGCGCGATACAGCGCCACGTCTGCGGCGCGCAGAAGGTTGTCGCTCTGGGCGTGCTGCGGATAGCTGGCAACGCCGATAGAGACATCAACGTGACCAATCTCTGAGAGTCCAAAGCGCAGCGACAGTTCGCGTACACCATTATAAATATCTGTCGCAAAGCGGTTGGCGGCCTGCTCATCCGTATTGGCCAGCAACACCAGAAACTCTTCACCGCCGTAGCGGAAGGCCATGCCGCTGTCATGGACAACGCGCTGAATAGTGGTGGCGATACTTTTTATCACGCTATCGCCCGCCTCATGGCCAAAGCGGTCGTTAATATTTTTGAAATGATCGATATCGATCATCAGGCAACTGATTGGCTCTTTGTTACGCACTGCCTGGCTCATCTGGGTGCGCAGCGTATCTTCCAGATGATGACGGTTGCGCAGGCCGGTTAGCGGGTCGTAGAGTGCTTTCTCCAGCAGCGCATCACGCAGGCGCTGGTTGGCTAACGCCAGACCGAGTGCTTCCGCCATCAGTTCCAGATACGCGCGAGAGGGAGCGGAATCATTGCTGAGGTTCTGGAATGAGAGCAGGCCGATGGCTTCACCCTGGGCAATCAGTGGCACGCATAGGGTATGCTGCTGGCATGATTCCGGTAGATGGTAGCAGGCGATATCGGGTTCGCCTTGCACCGGTGGATGGCTCTGACCGCGGCGCACTGCCCAGCATTCGTCCGGGTGGAAAGCATCCGCTTTGCCCTGCGGTGAAAGCCATTGCGCAACGCAGCGCATTTGCCAGGGCTCTCGATCCAGTATGTAAAGCCGCCCGGCAATACCGGGAGCAACATTCGGCGCAAACAGCTCTGCCACATTAATGACATCGGCAAAATTCTCGCAGCCTTGCAAACGTTGAGTCATACGTGCGAGCAGCTCGCGGATTGCCCAGTCGGCGTCTCGTTCTTTCTCCAGTCGCTGACGTGCCAGGCCGTTCTCGCGAAAAATGCGGATCGCCTGTGCCATATCGCCGATTTCATCGATCTGATTAAAGCTGGGTGTCTCAACGGCGTAATCCTGCGATGCCAGACGGTTAACCACATCGCTCAAACGCACCACGGGACGCAGTACGCGGCGTTTTAAAATAAAACCGAGAACGAACAAAAATAACAGCGCCGTCAGCCCGACCATCACTTCCGAAGCCGTACGTAGCGTGCGCGATGTCTGAGTGGCATCTTCAATGGTGTTGCGTACGCGGCTGTCGAGTAACTGACGGAAATGATCTATCCGGTCCTGGGCTCGCTCCAGTTCCTGTTCATAGGATTTGCCATACAGCAGGGCGATGGCCTGCGACTCTTCACCGCGCGCGACGCTGGCAAGCGCCGCAGCTTGCTCATCCTGCAGGGCATCAACAATCTGCAGCCCTTCATGCAATAGCGCCAGTTCTTCATCCGTCGCCCCAATGTCTTTTAGTTTCGACAGTCGCTGTTCAACGGCTTTCAGCGACGCTTCTTTCTGGCGGTAGGCGTTAAGCGCTTCCGGGTCTTTTGCAATAACATATTCGCGTGCCAGATCGGACAGCGACCAGGCATCGAGCTCGACTTCTTCGGTCAGTTGATCGAATTGATAACGCTGCTCCACCACCTGGCGTTCGGTGTTATCGGCGCTGGAGGCCATCAACATGACAACGCCGGAGGCTATGGTCAGACACACCGTCGCGCTGTAGGCCCAGTTGGTGATTGTGGCAATTCGCACTGATTAGTTCCTTCTGCGACGATTAATGAATAAGCATGATTGAAATTATAGGAAACGTATGATTTTGCGTGAAAATAAAAAAGGCGGTCTCAGGACCGCCCTCTGTTATCGTCCTGCCATCATAAATCTGGAGGATTTTTTCCTTCTTCCATAAAGGCTTCGTCGATTCCTTCCACGTTACCTTCATGATCGCGCCCGGAAAACAGGTTCCAGCAGGTAATGAACAGTGCGGCAATCAGGGGGCCAATCACAAAGCCGTTAATGCCGTAGATCTCCATTCCGCCGAGAGTGGAAATCAGAATCAGATAATCCGGCATTTTGGTGTCTTTACCCACCAGCAGCGGGCGCAGGATATTGTCCACCAGCCCGACGATAATCACGAAGAAGCCAACAATAAACAGCCCTTGCCACAGCTGGTGCGTGGCGAAGAGGAATATTGCCGCAGGTACCCAGACGATCGCTGAGCCGACCGCGGGCACGAGGGAGAGAAACGCCATCAGCGCGCCCCACAGGACGCTGCCGTCGATGTCGACAATTGCAAACGCGATGCCGCCAAGAATACCCTGAACCAACGCCACGACCGCTGTGCCCTTGACTGTTGCCCGCGTCACGCCGACGAATTTGGCAAACAGGTGCTGTTTGGCAAAATCAGAAAGCGGTAATGAGTCCAGAATCTGGCGCACCAGGTACGGCCCGTCCTTCAGTAAGAAAAACAGCAGATACAACATGATGCCAAAGCTAATAGCAAAGCCGAATGTCCCCTTACCAATCAGGAACGCGCTGCCGGCGAGGTACTGTCCACCCTGCAGTACAACGTCGGACAGTTTTTTCTGGATCTGCGCGACGTTATCCAGATTATGTTCTGCGAGGAATCCTCTGGCCCAGTCAGGAAGATACGAAATAATGGCGGTGACCACTTCCGGGAACTGAGTGTCGTTTTGTTGTAATTTGGCATACACCACGTTCAGCTCAATAGCCAACGAGGAGAAGATCACCATCAGTGGGATAAAAACAATCAGACAGATGATGCCGATGGTGAGCAGTGACGCCAGCCCGTTACGTTCGCCAAGCGCGCTGCGCAGTCTGTTTTTCACCGGGTTAAAGATGGTGGTTAAGATTGCGGCCCACAAAATGGCAGAGAAATAGGGAGACAACACATCGAAGAACGCCCAGGTCACGAGGGCAAGTATGAAAATGAAGAAACCTTTAGTCAGTCCGTTAAATCGCATTAGTGAACCCTGTAATGAGAAGCAGTCCCGACTATAGAACCGTTCAGGGGAATTACCAACTTTCGCTGCGCATATTTTCTTAAATTGGTTAACCTGTTTTTCGTAGGGAGCCTGCGACAGATAAATAACGTACGCTATGATTTATTAGTGAAACAGTCATACTTTTCTTCCCGAAAAAGGGCGTCAAAAAAAGAGGGGGCGTTATGAACACTCAACCTGTAATCGGGATTAGTGGATGTTTAACCGGCTCAGCCGTGCGATTTGACGGCGGGCATAAACGGATGGGATTTGTGATGGACGAGCTGGCTCAGTGGGTGACTTTTAAACCTGTCTGCCCGGAGATGTCTATCGGTTTGCCTGTACCACGCCCCGCGTTGCGTTTGGTTCAAACCGCCCAGGGGAATATCCGCATGTGTTTTAGCCATGCGCCTGGTGAGGATGTAACCGATAAAATGTCCGATTTCACCGCTTCATATATCAATGGGCTTGGCGGTCTGTCGGGTTTTATCGTCTGTGCTAAATCACCGAGCTGCGGAATGGAGAGAGTGAGGCTGTATGACGAAAAGGGAAATCGCGGGCGAAAAGAGGGAACCGGTCTGTTTACCGGCACCTTAATGGAAACCTACCCGTGGTTGCCGGTCGAAGAAGATGGCCGCTTGCACGATCCGGTGCTGAGGGAGAACTTTGTCGAGCGAGGTGTTCGCGTTACATGAGCTTAATATGCTGCGAGCCACTGGTCTTACTCGCCACGGTTTACTCAACTTCCATAGCCGCTATAAGCTCCAGCTTTTGGCTCATCACCAGGCGGGTTACCGGGATATTGGCCCTTTCGTGGCCTCGCTCCATCAATGGGATGATTTGGACGCTTTTTTCGTGGTATATCGCGAAAAGCTAATGGCGATCCTCAAAAAGCCCGCCTCACGGAAAAATCATACCAACGTACTGATGCATATTCAGGGCTACTTCCGCGATCGGTTGAACACCCGCCAGCGCGGAGAGTTGCGTGACGTTATCCTCAACTATAGCGGCGGCCTGCTGCCAATATTGGCGCCACTGACTCTGCTCAAGCACTACCTTGCTGAATACCCAGACAGCTATTTACTTACCCAGAACTATTTTGATCCTTATCCGAAGGATTTAGCCCTACGGTTAATGATTAATTAGCCTGATAGCGAGTAAATCTGGGGCAGAAATATCCGTTGTTCGCGAAGGTTATCCCTGCCGTTTTCTGATGCGTTTAAGCAGGGATAACTTTCACGGTGTGTCATCGATGAGAAAATGCGGCCCTGCACCCACGGGCAAATGTGCCGACCGCGATTTAACCGTTTCTGATTTCCTCATCGATACAAGGCTGAGGTTTGCCAAACAGATATCCTTGCGCGAAATCGCAGCCCAGAGCCTGAAGTCTTGTCAGTTGCTCCTGCGTTTCAACACCTTCTGCAACAGCCTTCATATTGAGAGATTTCGCCATACCCGTGATCAGTTTGATGATAGTCAGGGCGTCTTCCTGCGTAGATATCGAATGCACAAAGGACTTGTCTATTTTGATTTTATCGAAGGCCAGTCTGCTGAGGCGCGAAAGAGAAGAGTATCCGGTACCAAAATCATCGATGGAGATTTTTACCCCCAGGGTCCGGAGCTTATTAAGCGTATTTATCGGTGTAGCACTCTCGGTAAAGAGAGAGGATTCAGTCACTTCCAGTTCGAGGCGGTCAGGTGGAAGTCCAGTTTCTTTCAGAATGGTTAACACGATTCCTGCAAAGGCCTTGCTGCTTAGCTGGACAGGGGAGACATTGACTGAAATTTTAGCCGGAACCGCCCAACCCGCGGCTTCCCTGCAGGCAATTTCCAGCACCGCTTTCCCCATCTCATTAATCATCCCTGTTTTTTCAGCAACAGGAATAAAGCTATCCGGCGACAGGAGGCCCTTGAGAGGATGGACCCAACGAATTAGCGCCTCATAGCTGTATATTTTCTGACTGAAAGAATCGACAATAGGCTGGTAATACACCACGAACTCTTTGTTCACTATTGCTAATGCCATATCATGCTCAAGCGTTCTGCTTTCTTGCAATTTTTCTAACATTCGTTGCCGGAAGACTTTTATCTTGCCAGAGCCTTCATTTTTGGCTTCATAAAGGGCCAGATCGGCAAATTTATAAAGATAGTCGGAGCGGCGCTCATTTTCTGAGATAACAATGCCAACACAGGTGGTTATGTTGATAATTGTGTTGTAAATAGTGTAGGGCTGGCTGATAAACTCACATATTTTCTGGGCTCGCGAAACGGCCCGACTTTCTGTCAGACCACTTGAGAGAAACGCAAACTCATCCCCGCCTAAGCGATACAACGTATCCGACGTTAGGCTTGTCGAAATCAGACGATCGGATATCTGGCGCAGTAACATATCACCGGCATCATGACCATACGTATCATTGACCTCTTTGAATCGATCTAAATCAAACAACATCACCGTCACAGCATCGTTATTTTTCTCTGCCATTTCGATTGTTTTATTTAAATCGCTCCAGAATAGCTGGCGGTTATTCATCTCGGTGAGCGAGTCATGGTAGACGTCATATTCCAGCTTGGCATTCTGAATTTGTAGCTTTTCCTTCGATTTTTGCAGTTCTTCGGCAAGACTCTTGACCTGAAGGTGCCCCCGCAGAATATTTCTGTTTTGATAAAAAATGAGCACACCCAGAATCGCACTCAGTATTATTAGCAGTACAGATGTCGTTGAGTAAATATAGTACAGCGTTTGAATTTTTTGGTTGGCGTTATTAATCGAGTTAACATCTTTGTTTAATGCGCCGGATGAAAGACGGCCAAGTTGTGCATCCAGGGTATGCATTTTTTTCAGATACGCCTGGAGTGCTGGACGGTTCATTTTCTCGAGATTATCATCCAGATAACTAAGGGTATTTTCAAGTGTTACCGCTAGCTCACGGTGGGCAATGTTGCTTTCTATGTAGCGCCCCAAATCACCTTCTTTTATCAAATCACTCTGGCTGAGCATAATGTCGAGACGCATGCGTACATCATCAAGATTCATCGTATCATCGATAGTGTAAAGACCAAGCAACGATTCAAATCGGTAATATTGAGATACCAACTGAGCGGCAGACCAGGAATCGGTGTAGTGAGTCAGTTTCTGTAGCTCTTGTTGCCGTTCATGGGTAATGACTCCAACTTATTGATAGTGTTTTATGTTCAGATAATGCCCGATGACTTTGTCATGCAGCTCCACCGATTTTGAGAACGACAGCGACTTCCGTCCCAGCCGTGCCAGGTGCTGCCTCAGATTCAGGTTATGCCGCTCAATTCGCTGCGTATATCGCTTGCTGATTACGTGCAGCTTTCCCTTCAGGCGGGATTCATACAGCGGCCAGCCATCCGTCATCCATATCACCACGTCAAAGGGTGACAGCAGGCTCATAAGACGCCCCAGCGTCGCCATAGTGCGTTCACCGAATACGTGCGCAACAACCGTCTTCCGGAGCCTGTCATACGCGTAAAACAGCCAGCGCTGGCGCGATTTATCCCCGACGTATCCCCACTGTTCGTCCATTTCCGCGCAGACGATGACGTCACTGCCCGGCTGTATGCGCGAGGTTACCGACTGCGGCCTGAGTTTTTTAAATGGCGGAAAATCGTGTTGAGGCCAACGCCCATAATGCGGGCGGTTGCCCGGCATCCAACGCCATTCATGGCCATATCAATGATTTTCTGGTGCGTACCGGGTTGAGAAGCGGTGTAAGTGAACTGCAGTTGCCATGTTTTACGGCAGTGAGAGCAGAGATAGCGCTGATGTCCGGCAGTGCTTTTGCCGTTACGCACCACCCCGTCAGTAGCTGAACAGGAGGGACAGCTGATAGAAACAGAAGCCACTGGAGCACCTCAAAAACACCATCATACACTAAATCAGTAAGTTGGCAGCATCACCACCTTGTTGAATAAATCGAACTTTTGCCTATTCCCGGGATTAGATTACACAGGCGTAGCAGACGTTCAAAAATAGTCAATTATCAGGAATTCAAAATATGCAAAATCACCTACGGGATCGTCAGCAACTTAATGAACTTATCAATGGCTGGATACACCGAGATTGGGGGAATATGCCGCGCTGGCTTGCTGCATGAGCCAGGCGGATAAACCTTGCTGAGCGCCGCATAACCTGGTTTATTCGCCAGCCTGAGCCGACTGGCGGGCATACAGATACGCGGTCGCTCTGGAGACGCCCAGATGCTGCGCCACAGTGTCCATAGATTTTCGTACGTTCAGCAAACCGTCTTTGCGTAATTGTTGAATCAGTCGTTTACGGTCTTCAGGTTTCAGGGCGCGGGCCGTCGTTGCGCATTTAGCGGCAAAGTCATCGATACGCTGGCGGATGACTTCGTTACTGCCGGGATCGATATGTTCCTTAATGGGAGAGTCAGCGGTTTCAGTAAAACGCGCAAGGGCACTCTGCATGCCACGAAACAGCGTCATATCCACGTTCAGACAGAGTGCTGCTACGTATTTGCCTTCATCATCCTTGATGCCGATGGAGGTACTTTTCACCGGGCGGCCATCGGCAAACTGGTTGCTGTAGTTGGCTATAATGCTGGGGAATTCAGGCGATGCGATTCGCGCCAGACCCAGTTCTGTTGCCGGTTGGCCGGGTTCTCGCCCGGACAGGTTATTATGGATGGATAAAATGGCATGTTCAGGATTTTTGAGATCATGAACCACCACTTCGCAAAACGGCGAGAAGGTCTCGCTCAAGCCCCTGGCGATAGTGTCAATTTGGCTGAGAAGTGAGTTGTTATCGGTTTTTGGCATGCCAGTCTCCTGCGGTGATGCTTGTTGCCATGATTGCGGGCAGTTTACAGTGAGCAGGGTTCGCTTTTCCAGACGCGAGTGTTCAGACGGTAATAAGGTATCCGCATGGCAGATACCTTCTTGATTACCCGGCAAGGAATTCACTGTAGCGGCTGATATCCACGTTCCCACCGCTGATGATAATGCCGATTTTCTTGCCGCGAAGCTCAGCTTTGCGCGCTCTGGCGGCGGCAAAACCCAGACAGCCAGTCGGCTCCACGACAATTTTCATTCGCTCAGCGATAAATTTCATCGAGGCGACTAATTCATCGTCTGAGACAGTCAGAATATCGTGCACATTTCGCTGGATAATCGGAAACGTAATATTCCCGAGATGTTGGGTCTGAGCACCGTCAGCAATGGTTTTCGGCGTATCGATATGAACAATCTTTCCGCTGCGAAACGATTGTTGACCATCGTTTCCTGCCTCCGGCTCGACACCATAGATGATGCAGTCAGGTGACAGATGTCTGGCTGCCAGTGAGGAGCCCGAAAGCAGGCCGCCACCGCCCAGACACACGAAAAGAACGTCTAGCTGACCCACTTCTTCAATCAGCTCTTTTGTGGCGGTACCCTGGCCCGCAATCACGTGCGGATGGTCGTATGGCGGGATCAGCGTCAATCCTTGTTTCTCTGCCAGCTCCCGTCCGATTTTTTCACGATCTTCGGTATAGCGATCGTAAATCACCACATTTCCACCATAGCCTTTTGTGGCTGCAACTTTAGCCGCCGGGGCATCATGCGGCATGATAATCGTCGCCGGGATCCCCAACAATTTTGCCGACAGGGCAATGGCCTGCGCATGGTTGCCGGACGAAAAGGTGACGACGCCCGCAGCGCGTTGTTCTGGCGTGAACTGGCGTAACGCATTCATGGCTCCGCGAAATTTAAACGCGCCCATTCTCTGGAAGTTTTCGCACTTGAAGAAAACTTCAGCACCAAATTCGTCATTAACCGTTCGGGAGGTCATCACCGGCGTTTTGTTGGCATAGTCGGCGATGCGCTCTGCCGCGGCGGCAACATCGTTATAATCAGGCAGTGTCATTTCAGTCATTGTTGTTCACCTGTATGTCGTTAAACGTCATGCTTGTGGGGCCAGGGCAATAGCTTCAACTTCCAGTGCGAAACCATAATGAAGCTCTGCAACGCCCGCTACCGCGCGGGAGGGCCGGAAATCACCGATCCACTCCCCATAGATTTTGTTAAACGTTGGCCATTGGTTGATATCTGTCACATAGACGCGTACTGACACCAGGTGCTGTCGAGAAACCCCAGCGCCAGCCAGGCAGGCATCAATATTCTGCAGTACCAGCCGCGTCTGCTCTTCAAAAGAGGCATCCGTTTTTTTTTCGCCATCACTTGTGACCGGCAACTGACCAGAAATGAAGACGAATCCGCCAGCCGTTGTACTGTGTGAGTAATGACCTGCAGGCGGAAAACCTCCTGCAGATGAGTTCAATGTAATGTCCACGGACATAAGTGAATCTCCTGTAGTTATTGATAATCCATTTTGTATAAAATAATACTGTTTGTATTATTTTATACGCTTTCATACCGCGTTCGGCTAGTGATAGTTTTCACAGATGATGATTTTGTGAACTAAGGCAAACGTGACCCACGTTATATAGCTATCCTGGCGCGGTGAAAGAGGGGGAACGCTTTTGATGAGGGTAAAGCTGGGGAGTGAAGAAGCGCCCCGGGGCGGGGCGTTAAAGCCAAAAATTAGCCGATATGGCCGTGGTTAATCTTACTTAACGGTTCATTGATATCGAAGATTTTGCACGTCACGTCATCCACACCCAGGTGCTTCAGGCGGGCCGTGTGTTTTTTGATATAGGCCAGAGCGCTGTCTTCATCCTGAAACAGGTAGATGCCACCCGCTTCGTGGTTTGCTGCGTTCTCGGTCCAGATTTTCCAGATGAAACCCGGCTCCTGGTTGATGGATTCGGCCAGTTCAACAAGCTGATGTGACATCTCAGTGCCAAACGGACCAGGAAAATCAAAGTGTATCTGCACGAGTTTGTTCGCCATAAATCCTCCATGGATTGGTTAATTCGGGTAAGGCTGCTAGCGTAACAGCACTTTACCTGTCAGATAAGTTACAGCTTGTCCACCGATATAAACACGTGTTCCTGTCAGCTGGCAGCGTAAATCGCCGCCGCGTTCAGAGACCTGGCGCGCCAGCATCTGCGTTTTATTCAGTTTTGCAGCCCAATAAGGAATCAGCATGCTATGCGTCGAACCGGTGACCGGGTCTTCCGCGACCGCTTCACCCGGGCAGAAGAAACGGCTGACGAAATCGTATTCCCCGTCACCCGGCGCGGTGATACATACCATTTTCCCGAGGGGAATCATGGCGTGGATATTCGGGCGCACAGCCTCAACCTGCTGTTGATTCTCCATCACGACCATGTAATCGCGCGCGACGCGCACTTCTTTATATTCGGTGATGCCCAATGTTTCCAGCAGTAAGGCGGGCGGTTCGGCAGGTTCGCTTTGCCAGGCAGGAAAATCAAGAGTCAGCCAATCACCGCTGCGCGTGACCGTCAGTGGACCCACAAAACGGGTGGCAAAATGGATGGTCGCTTCCGGGAAATCCAGATGTTCAAAGATGACATGTGCGGCGGCAAGCGTGGCGTGCCCACACAGATTAATTTCGCCTTGCGTGGTAAACCAACGCAGCTCGAAGCCATTCTCATTGGCGACAAAAAAAGCGGTTTCCGACTGGTTATGCTGCTGCGACATTTTTAATAATATTTCATCGGGCAACCAGTCATCGAGCGGGCATACTGCTGCGGCATTACCGCCAAACGTCGTAGTGGTAAAGGCATCTACCATGTAGAAATCGATTTGTTGCACGGTGTAACCCTCTCATCGCACTCAGGATATCCCACACTCTATCATGCAATGATTGTCATTGGTTAATCGCCCTGATTCGCCTGCGTGGTAAAAATTCGCTATCATCCGTTTCCACACTTCATCCTGGCCGCTCATGTCTACGATCCTCGATACCTTTATTGCCCCGCCTTGTCATGAGGAGATAGCGATCCTCTATCAGGACGAGCATCTGGTGCTTATCAATAAACCTACCGGACTGCTTAGCTTGTCGGGGAAAAACCCGCAGAATCTCGATTCGGTACATCACCGGCTGGTACAGATTTACCCCGGCTGTACGCTGGTACATCGGCTTGATTTTGGGACGTCAGGGCTGATGGTGATTGCCCGTAACAAGGCTATCAACGCCGCGCTTTGCCAGCAGTTCAGTCAGCGCGCGGTAAGCAAGGTGTATAGTGCGTTGTTGTGCGGGCATCTGAAAAACGATGAAGGCGTTATAGACGCAGCGATTGCCAAGGACCCGGCGCTGTTTCCACTGATGTCGATTTGCGCCATTAACGGTAAACCCGCGCGCTCGCGCTATCAGGTTATTGAGCGTTTTCATCATCGCCAGCAAGATGGGACGTTACTCGCTTTGACGCGGGTACGGCTGACGCCTGAAACCGGGCGTACCCACCAGTTGCGGATCCACTGTCAGCAGTTGGGGCATCCCATTTTGGGGTGCGATTTATATGGTGGGCGTCTGCTGCCAGGCACCGAACGGACGTCAAGACTGATGCTGCATGCCAGTGAACTGCATTTCAGGCATCCGGTCAGTCAGGAATGGATAACGGCCCAAAACGCCAGCCCGTTTTGAGGATATAAAAAAGCCGCCAGATGGCGGCTATTTGGGGATTATCGTGCGGCGCGTTGTAAAATAACCGCTGACGGCTGGCGCTGCAGAAAACGCATCCGCAGCATCATCAACACTGCCGCAGAGGTCAGGCCGATAATAAAGCCCATCCAGAATCCTGCCGGTCCCATCCGGTCAACCACCAGATCGGTCAGCGCCAGAATATAACCGCTCGGCAGACCCAGTACCCAGTATGCCGTAAAGGTAATAAAGAAAATGGAACGCGTATCTTTATAACCACGTAGGATACCGCTGCCAATAACCTGGATAGAGTCCGATATTTGATACACCGCGGCCAGTAACATGAGCTGCGCTGCCAGAGCGACAACTTCCGGGTTATTGTTGTAGATCAGGGCAATGTGCTCACGGAATGTCACGGTGAAAATCGCCGTCACAACCGCCATGCAGACGCCGACGCCCAGACCTGTTCTGGCTGCGGTTTGCGCATCCAGCGTGGAACCCTGGCCCAGACGATAACCGACTCGAATGGTGACGGCTGCAGCCAGAGACATCGGCAGGACGAACATTAACGAGCTGAAGTTGAGCGCGATCTGGTGTCCGGCCACGTCGACAATCCCCAGCGGGGAAACCAGCAGCGCCACCACAGCAAACAGCGTCACTTCGAAAAATAACGCCAGCGCGATAGGTAAACCCAGCTGTACCAGGCGCTTCATTACGGCGGTGTCCGGTTTCTGGAAACCACGCTCATTACGGATATCACGCATCGAGCGTGCGCGTTTAACGTATGACAGCATGGCGATAAACATCACCCAGTAAACCGCCGCTGTTGCCACGCCGCAGCCCACGCCGCCTAGCTCCGGCATGCCAAAATGCCCATAAATGAAAACATAGTTAACAGGAATGTTCACCAGCAGGCCGAGAAATCCCATCACCATCGCCGGTTTGGTTTTGGCCAGACCTTCACACTGGTTACGGGCTACCTGGAAGAACAAATACCCCGGCGCGCCCCACAGCAACGCGCGCAGGTAGCCGACGGCTTTATCTGCCAGCGCCGGGTCGATGTTATGCATGGAGCGAATAATGTATCCCGCGTTCCAGAGCACGATCATAATCAGAATGGAGACGCTGCCCGCCAGCCAGAAACCCTGGCGTATTTGATGGGCAATGCGATCGCGGCGCCCGGAACCATTGAGTTGCGCAATCACTGGCGTCAAGGCCAGCAGCAGTCCGTGACCAAACAGAATGGCCGGCAACCAGATAGATGTGCCAATGGCGACGGCCGCCATGTCCGTGGCGCTGTATCCGCCCGCCATGACGGTATCAACGAATCCCATTGCGGTTTGAGCGATTTGCGCAAGAATCACCGGAATTGCCAGAGCTAATAACTGACGCGCTTCACTTACATACTTTTGCACGTGTACACCACTATATTGTTGTTATTTGAGAGACTAAAAAAGCCGCCTTATATGGCAGCAAGGAGAAAAAGCAGGGGAAATTTCAGTCTATTGTAGCGAGGAATACGTAATTCTCCAGTGAAAAAACAGGCAGTAGCTGCGCATCGCTGGCAACCTGAATTTCCACCTGCTATTGTGCTGTGCAGAGATGTCTTAATTCAGTTCAGGAGTTAGAAGTATGTTTACGGGTATTGTGCAGGGCACCGCGAAATTGGTGTCCATTGATGAAAAACCAAATTTTCGTACGCATGTTGTGGAGTTACCTGAATATATGTTGGATGCGCTGGAGACCGGCGCATCGGTTGCCCACAATGGGTGCTGCCTGACGGTAACCGAAATCAACGGTAACCAGATAAGCTTTGATCTGATGAAAGAAACGCTGCGTATCACCAATCTGGGTGACCTGAAGGTTGGGGATTTGGTCAACGTTGAGCGTGCGGCAAAATTCAGTGATGAAATTGGCGGACATTTAATGTCGGGCCATATTATGACGACCGCCGAAGTGTCGAAAATTCTGACCTCGGAGAACAACCGCCAGGTGTGGTTTAAAGTTCAGGACCCGTCGCTGATGAAATACATCTTGTACAAAGGATTTATCGGAATTGATGGCATCAGTCTGACGGTCGGCGAGGTGACACCGACGCGTTTCTGTGTGCATTTGATCCCGGAAACGCTGGAACGTACGACGCTGGGTAAGAAAAAGTTAGGCGCGCGGGTCAATATCGAAATCGATCCTCAAACCCAGGCGGTGGTTGATACCGTTGAGCGCGTACTGGCGGCGCGTGAAAACGCCATCAGTAACGTAACGGGTGAGGCGGGAGCCTAAGCCAGAGTGTAAAACCCCCGTTGGCACGGGGGTGATAACGATTAGCGGGGAACGCGCAGGCCGTGTTCAACGCCGCGGGAAAAAACCACCTGCCACAGCTGAATGTCGCGAGCACGAAACGCACCGGCGCAGGCGTTCAGGTAATAGCTGAACATCCGTTTAAAGCGTTCGGTATAGTTATCGGCGATTTCAGGCCAGGATCTCATGAAACGCTCGTGCCATGCCATCAACGTTGTATCGTAATCCGCGCCAAAATTATGCCAGTCTTCCATCACAAAATGCGGCTCGCTGGCGTTGGCAATCTGGCGAACTGACGGTAAACAGCCGTTCGGGAAGATATATTTATTGATCCACGGATCAACGTTATTGTCAGTCTTCTTGGAGCCGATGCTATGCAGCAAAAAGAGACCGTCGGGTTTTAAATTACGATCAACCACTTCAAAATAAGTCGCGTAGTTCTTCGGCCCCACATGCTCAAACATGCCGACGGAGACAATGCGATCAAATTTGTCGTTCAGGTCGCGATAATCCTGCAGCAAAATTGTGACATCCAGCCCCGCACAACGCGCCTGCGCCATTTTCTGCTGTTCTGCCGAAACGGTCACGCCCACCACGCTAACGCCATATTGTGATGCCATAAACTGGGATAAGCCGCCCCAGCCGCAGCCGATATCGAGCACCCGCATGCCTGGCTTCAACTGCAGTTTTTCGGCAATCATTTTTAGCTTCGCCTGTTGGGCAGATTCCAGGGTATCGGCATCTTTCCAGTAGGCGCAGGAATACTGCATATAAGGGTCCAGCATGCGGATAAAGAGATCGTTGCCCAAATCGTAGTGTTCTTTGCCGACGACCCACGCACGTTTTTTGGTCTGTAAATTGAACAGGCGAGCCGTGGCGATACGTAGCGTGTCTTTAAAGTGGCGGGGGAGTTGGTTTTCAAGACCGGCGCGCAGGACTTTACAAAAAAACATGTCCAGCCGGTCGCATTCCCACCAGCCATCCATATAACTTTCGCCCAACCCTAACGATCCTTCCTGCAATACGCGTTTGAAAAAATCGGGGTTCGTTACGCGAATATCTGCCGGTGCCGGACCATTAATGGTAATACCTGCACGGCTCAATAATTCATTGGTGATGCGGTACCAGTCATCATCCGGTACGCTGACGTCTTCTATACACGATGAACTCATAGCTTCTCCATCACTGGTCGGTGATCAGAACCTTAAAATAGCGTAGACGCTTTTTTGGGCTTTGTGAGAACTCTCACGGAATTAATCCGCGAATCTATAATCCGACGTAGAACAGAGGAAGGGAGGAACCCTTGCCGAAAAGACCATCCATGGGAAAACGGGAACGTTCTTGTCCCCGTTAACACATAACAATTATCGTTTTTTTAACAACCGGAAATCAGTATAGGCCTGAATTTTTGACGATTCAACCAATAAATATTAGCAGGCTAATCAATCATCAAAGGTGATTACTAGTGAGACTCACCGTGGGCAATTTGCGCCCGATCATCTGTGTGCGGGGCTTTAGCCTTCTGCGACTGCATTTTGTAACCCGCGGCCGCCAGCAGCACCGTTGTCAGCATCACGCTGGTGGTGGTGAGCAGCGGGGTGGCGATCAACCAGGAAACCACAAGGCTTGCCAGGAAGCATAAACCCAGTTGCAGTGTGTTCTGCAATGCCGCTGCGCGTCCCGTAGCTTGTGGGAAAGGACGTAACGCCTGAGCCACAACAATTGGGTAGATTGCTCCATTGGCAATCGCCATAACGCAGAATGGGATGAGGATTTCAGCCAGCGCAACATGGTGAATAAAGCCGGTTGCCCAGGTGGCCACTACGCTAAAGGCATACAGAATGAGTAACCAGGGCAGCAACTGACGGCCCTGCCATTTTTGCAGCGCAGCGCGGCAGCCGTAACCACCAATTAAGAAAGCGATGGTTTGCGGAACATAACTCAGGCCAATCACCGCCGGACTGTAGCCCATTTCGCTGAGGATGAACGGGGAACCCGTCAGCCACGCGAAGAAGCTCGCGGAGCAGGCGGCATAAATCAGCACGTTTCCGCGGTAAACTTTTGAGCGCAACAGGGTAGCGAAAGTCAGTTTATCCTGGCTGTCGTCGCGTGCTTTAGCTGTTGGTTTTAAGCGCAGAGCCGGAAGCATCAGGATTAGAGTAATGGCAAACAGGGTGGCGAAAATGGCCTGCCAGGAAAAATGTACCAGGATCCAACTGCCTAATAACGGCGCTAATGCCGGGGATAACCCGACCAATGGCATAATGGTGGCAAAGATGCGGTTTACTTTTTGTGAAGGATAATAATCGGTGACCAGCGCCTGCCAGATAACCGATGCCGCACAAACGCCAACGGCCTGAACAAAGCGCAGTACCAGCAGACCGGTGGCATTTTCAACCCACAGCATGCCCAGACTGCCCAGCGCGAAGATGGATAAACCCAGCAGCAAAACTGGCTTGCGGCCATAATGGTCAGAGAGCGGCCCCCACAGAAGTTGCGCGACGGCAAAACCCGCTAAGAATAAGCTAAGGCTGGCGCTGACGGCAGATGCAGGCGTCTGCAGATCGGACTGAATTGCGGCAAAGGCGGGCAGATACATATCCGTTGCCAGAAAGCCGAGTACGCTAAGACCCGCCAGCCAGACTAAAAATCCTTTCCCAGGTTGCATCATCATTTCTCTTTTTTTAGCAGTAGAACAATGCCGCTGAGTGTAGTGAGTGTAATTCTTGCTGTGAAACGCTAATATTTGCTTACTGATTTCAAATTTTTTGTAGGCAGAATATGTGGTCGGAATATTCACTTGAAGTTGTGGATGCGGTTGCGCGTAACGGTAGCTTTAGTTCGGCCGCGCAGGAGTTGCACCGCGTACCCTCGGCGGTAAGCTACACCGTGCGTCAACTGGAAGAGTGGCTGGCGGTGCCGCTTTTTGAGCGACGCCATCGGGATGTGGAATTGACGCCTGCCGGTGCATGGTTTCTCAAAGAAGGCCGCTCTGTTATCAAAAAAATGCAGATCACCCGCCAGCAATGTCAGCAAATTGCCAACGGCTGGCGCGGGCAGTTGGCGATCGCGGTAGATAACATTGTCCGCCCGGATCGTACCCGACAGATGATCGTGGATTTCTATCGTCATTTTGATGATGTGGAACTGCTGGTTTTCCAGGAGGTGTTTAACGGTGTCTGGGATGCGCTGTCCGATGGGCGCGTTGAGCTGGCAATCGGCGCCACGCAGGCGATTCCGGTGGGGGGGCGCTATACCTTCCGCGACATGGGAATGCTGAGCTGGAGCTGCGTGGTGGCAAGCCATCATCCATTGGCGTCAATGCCCGGACCGCTAAGCGACGACACGTTGCGCAACTGGCCGTCGCTGGTGCGTGAAGACACGTCGCGTACGCTTCCCAAGCGTATTACCTGGCTGCTGGATAACCAAAAGCGCGTTGTGGTGCCTGACTGGGAATCTTCTGCTACCTGTTTATCTGCAGGTCTGTGCGTGGGCATGGTACCGACGCATTTTGCCAAACCGTGGATTGATAGCGGCAAATGGGTCGCGCTACAGCTGGAGAATCCATTTCCTGATGCCGCATGCTGCCTGACATGGCAACAGAACGATACGTCGCCGGCATTGAGCTGGCTGCTGGACTATTTAGGGGATAGTGAAACGCTGAATAAGGAATGGTTGCGGGAGCCCGATGAGGCTCCCGCACAACAGTCTTAACGACGGTAATCGCGGAACGGGCCGTCGGCAACGGAGCGGCGTTCTACAAGGCGCGGATGAACCTCGATAGACTGCGACTCTTCACGTTTATTCACGATACGGTCTAACAGCATGTTGAAGGCCGTTTCCCCCAGTGAATCTTTAGGCTGGTGAATGGTGGTCAGAGCTGGCGTGAAGAAGCGGGCATTGCGCACGTTGTCGTAACCGATGAGCGAAACATCCTGCGGTACGCGCAGTCCCATCTCGTCAGCGGCGCACAGCGCACCCATCGCCATGATATCGCCACCGCAGAAGACGGCGGTAGGACGATGCGACTGTGACAGAATTTGCTGCATGGCGCGATAGCCGGATTCAGGCTCAAAATCGCCCTGCACAATCCAGTTTTCAGGAACTTTAATCAGCGCTTCTTCCATCGCTTTCATAAAGCCTGCCAGACGCCCGGCTCCGGTATTACGCTCCATTGGGCCTGGGATCACGCCAATCTCACGATGACCGCGTTCTACCAGATACCGACCCGCCATGTAACCGCCTTCGAAGGCGTTATCAATGACCGTATCGGTAAAGTCGGCTTTAGCTTCGCCCCAGTCCATGACGACCATTGGAATATGGCGGTACTCTTCGAGCATCGAAAGCAGCGACTCCGGATACTCTGAACACATCACCAGCAGACCATCAACGCGCTTTTGCGCCATCATTGACAGATAAGCCTGCTGTTTTTCGAGACTGTTCCATGCGTTACCCAGAATCAGGGTATAGCCTTTCTGGAAACAGTTTTTCTCAACGGCTTCGATAATTTCAGCGAAATAGGCCGCTTCGCTGCTGGTGGCCAGCAAGCCAATAGACTTGGTGTGATTCACCTTCAGGCTGCGCGCCACGGCGCTCGGAGAATAGTGCAGCTCTTTGATCGCCGCCCAGACAGCATTACGCGTTTCTTCCGCGACAAAGCGCGTCTTGTTAATTACGTGTGATACGGTTGTAGTGGAAACGTTTGCTCGCTTCGCTACATCTTTAATTGTTGCCATTACATCTCACTCCAGACCATATCCTAAGCTCCTGAGAATACTCCAGGTAAACGTTTGCCTTAACACACCCTTAGCGCAACGTAAGGGTTGCGGCACGCCGGGAAAACGACACGGAACGTCAGGAAGGGGTCAATGGCCGGTACGCTAATCAAGTAAGCGTGGAATTTTGTCTGATCTTAACGAAAAGGGGAAGAGTTAAAAGCAGTTATCAATATAAATCGTGAGAGATTTTTGCTTTCAAGTGTGTAAAAATGCGCAATATCACTTTTTGTGTGGGAATAAAAAGGAGAAAACTTGATGAGCACCGATCTGAAATTTTCGTTAGTGACTACCATTATTGTTCTGGGTTTGATCGTCGCGGGTGGCCTGACCGCAGCGCTGCATTGATTTCCCCCGAGGGAGTTCGCTCTCCCTCATCCTTTCCGCTTGCCTTTCCCGTCGATTGTTTGCGAATAAGCAAAAGTCTTTTGCAATTTTGTTAACTTTATTAATTTTGCGATCAATGTCATGCTTTTGACTCTTATTTTATGTCGCGCCCCGGCTCGACGTTACGGAGTCGAAATATGAAACTCAATTATCCTTTACTGGCGCTGGCGATCGGCGCGTTTGGTATTGGCACCACTGAATTTTCGCCAATGGGATTATTGCCCGTCATTGCCAAAGGTGTGGATGTCTCGATTCCCGCGGCCGGAATGTTAATCAGCGCGTATGCGGTTGGGGTGATGGTGGGTGCTCCGCTGATGACATTACTGCTGTCCCATCGTGCGCGACGTAATGCGTTGATATTCCTGATGGCGATTTTCACGCTGGGCAACGTGCTTTCGGCTATTTCGCCGGATTACACCACCCTGATGTTATCGCGTATTTTGACCAGTCTGAACCATGGGGCATTTTTTGGTCTTGGCTCCGTTGTCGCTGCAAGCGTAGTACCCAAACATAAGCAGGCCAGCGCCGTGGCAACCATGTTTATGGGGTTGACCATTGCCAATATTGGCGGCGTTCCTGCGGCGACCTGGCTTGGTGAAACCATCGGTTGGCGTATGTCGTTTATGGCAACGGCGGGTCTGGGCGTCATCGCCATGGTCAGCCTGTTCTTCTCTTTACCCAAAGGTGGGGCGGGAGAGCGCCCGGACGTCCGTAGCGAACTGGCGGTACTTATGCGTCCGCAGGTGCTGTCGGCGCTGCTGACGACCGTTCTGGGAGCCGGGGCGATGTTCACGCTTTATACCTATATCTCACCAGTGTTACATACGATCACACATGCCACACCGGCGTTTGTGACCGGTATGCTGGTGCTGATTGGCGTTGGCTTCTCAATCGGTAACTATCTTGGTGGCAAACTGGCTGACCGTTCCGTCAACGGTACGCTGAAAGGCTTTTTACTGCTGCTGATGGTTATTATGCTGGCCATTCCTTTCCTGGCGCGTAATGAGCTGGGTGCGGCAGTTAGTATGGTGGTCTGGGGGGCAGCGACGTTTGCGGTCGTTCCGCCGTTGCAGATGCGCGTGATGCGCGTTGCCAGCGAAGCGCCTGGATTATCATCGTCAGTCAACATTGGCGCGTTTAATCTGGGGAATGCTCTGGGTGCCGCAGCCGGTGGGGCGGTGATTTCCGGTGGGTTGGGCTACAGCTTTGTTCCAGTGATGGGGGCAATTGTGGCGGGGCTTGCGCTGCTGCTGGTCTTTATCTCGGCGCGCAAACAGCCTGAAGAGGCTTTCACTACCGCGAATTAATGCTAAAACGCAGAAGGGTTCTCCTTCTGCGTCATCTTTTTTATGCTGCGAAGTTCTTCGCAACAAATTCCCAGTTCACCAGCGCCCAGAAGTTTTCCAGGTAGCCAGGACGGGCATTGCGATAATCGATGTAGTAGGCGTGTTCCCATACGTCAACGGTCATCAGCGGCGTCGCGTCGGTGGTCAGCGGTGTACCTGCATTGGAGGTGGAAACGATAGCCAGTTTGCCATCTGTTCCTTTTACCAGCCAGGTCCAGCCAGAACCGAAGTTTTTAATAGCGGCATCGGTGAACTGCGCTTTGAAATCCGCAAAGCTGCCAAAGGAGGCGGCAATTGCTTCGGCCAGTTTACCGGTAGGTTCGCCACCTGCGTTCGGTGCCAGGCAGTTCCAGTAGAACGTGTGGTTCCATACCTGTGCTGCGTTATTGAATACACCGCCTTCAGAGCTACGTACGATCTCTTCCAGTGATTTGCCTTCAAACGCCGTGCCTTTAATCAGGTTGTTCAGATTAGTCACGTAAGTTTGATGGTGTTTGCCATAGTGATATTCCAGCGTTTCGGCAGAAATGTGCGGTGCCAGAGCATCTTTGGCATACGGTAATGCAGGTAATTCAAACGACATTGCTTCTCTCCTTATTATTTGTATTGAGTACGCACAATAGCCTCATTGTGAGTAAGGATAGGGTAGCAAATTGAAAGGTTATGCAAAAGAAGAACTTACCCTACAGCAGGTACTGTAGGGTAAGTTTTTAACGAATTGTTTTTGGCGTCATTACCCGACGAGCGCCCACATAGTGGCGCTGCCAGTAATCTTCACTCAGAGAGGTGATTTGAATTTCCTGGCCGCTGCGCGGTGACTGAATAAACTTACCGTTGCCAACATAAACGCCAACGTGATCGGCAGTTCCACGCCCCTGGGTACGGAAAAATACCAGATCGCCATTTTTCAGTTCGCCACGTTCAATCGGCGCTGCATCGCGCAGATGATACATTTCGTTCGCAGTACGTGGAATGCGGAATTTCACCAGATCTTTATAGGCGTAATAGACCAGACCGCTGCAGTCAAACCCGGTTCTTGGTGAGGTGCCGCCCCAGCGATAAGGCTTGCCGATTTGGTTCATCAGCGTGGACATGGCGGTTTTAGTGGCTTTCTGCACTTTCACTTTATGCGCGTCAGCCAGCGTCGTTGGTGCGGTGGTTTTCACTTTTACACAGCGCGGCTTATGGCCTTTGCGCGGTGTGCATTTTTCAGTCCAGGTAACGGCAGCGGTTTGTGCTGCGGTGTTTTTACCACGACGGTTTGCCGTTTTAGTCGACTTTGCCGGAGCGGCAGTGCGATGTTTAGAAGAGGAAGCGGTTTTGGTGCTGGTTTTGCTGGTGGTTTTTGTCGCCGTTTTCTTGCTGGTTTTTGTTATTTTTTGGCTGGTTGTTGCGCTTTTCTTTTTATCTACCGTTTTGATGGTGTGAGAATGGGTAGGTGTCGTCCTGGCCTGCTTGGAAGCATGAGCCATGGGCGTAAAGGGCAGTGTAGTAAAAAGTAAAGCACAGAGCGTGATCGAGATTCGGTTTATCCGCGCCACTGAGCAATCCTCTGGTAAGGCAGGTCTATCATGCCTGCGTGTGATTTTCAAAACTTGATGATTCTAATCTATAGAAAGAGGGAAAGTTAATAGCTTTTTTGTTTAAAACTACGTTTCGTAACCGACCGCAAAAAAAATCAGCAATTAAAGTTGGCGTTGGTGAACGAATAATCAAATCCACAGGCTTTAAAGGGATAAGTGAGATTGTGAATGCAACTTTTGGCGTCAGGGGATAAAATAATAACGCGTAATGAAAATGTTATTTTCCGTTGCCTGTCTGACCCGCTACAATGTCAGACTACTGCCGTAAAAGAAGTTTAAGGAAGCAAGATAATGAGCACCACTATCGAAAAAATCCAGCGCCAGATCGCTGAAAACCCGATTCTCCTGTACATGAAAGGTTCCCCTAAACTGCCAAGCTGCGGTTTCTCCGCTCAGGCTGTGCAGGCGCTGTCCGCCTGTGGTGAACGCTTTGCTTATGTTGATATTCTGCAGAACCCGGATATTCGCGCCGAGCTGCCGAAATACGCAAATTGGCCAACCTTCCCGCAGCTGTGGGTTGATGGCGAGCTGGTTGGCGGCTGTGACATTTTGATCGAAATGTACCAGCGCGGTGAGTTGCAGCAGCTGATTAAAGAAACAGCGGCGAAATACAAAACCGAAGAGCCGGATGCTGAATAATATCAGCGTAAATAAAAAAGCGACCTCGTGATGGTCGCTTTTTTTATCGGTCCGTTATGCCTCTTCAGGTACCGGAAGAGGCCAGCCGCCGAGACGTTTCCAGCGGTTAACAATTTCGCAAAACAGCACGGCCGTCCGTTCGGTGTCATACAGCGCCGAGTGCGCCTGAGTCCCGTCAAATTCCATTCCCGCCGCCAGGCACGCTTTCGACAACACAGTTTGCCCCAGAGACAGGCCGCTTAAGGCCGCAGTATCAAAGGTGACGAACGGATGAAATGGATTACGTTTGAGCGAGGCGCGTTCTGCTGCGGCCATCATAAAACTGTGGTCGAATGTAGCGTTATGCGCCACCATGATCGCCCGATTGCAGCCGCTGTCTTTAATGCCTTTACGCACCATTTTAAAGATGGCATGCAGAGCGTCATATTCGCTGACCGCTCCGCGTAGCGGATTGTTAGGGTCAATTCCGTTAAAGGCGAGGGCTTCCGGCTGCAAATTCGCGCCTTCAAATGGCTCTACGTGGAAATGTAACGTCGTGTCCGGCATCAGCCAGCCTTGTTCATCCATTTTCAGTGTGATGGCTGCGATCTCAAGCAGCGCATCGGTTTTGGCATTGAACCCTGCGGTTTCGACATCAATGACGACAGGATAAAAACCACGAAAACGGTCACACAGACCGGAAAGTTGAGCGTTATCGGACATCTGGGTCTCTTAATACGGGAAAATTGCAGCGCGTATTATGGCAAAATGATGAGTATAAAACTACGGGCACAGACGATCTGCGCCCGTGGGGAGGTTAGTCGCCCAGGCCGCGCCCGGCGTCTTTCTCTTCGATCAGTTCAATTTTGTAACCGTCTGGATCTTCAACGAACGCAATTACGGTGGTGCCGCCTTTTACCGGACCGGCTTCACGCGTGACGTTACCGCCATTCTGACGAATACGTTCACAGGCTTCGGCCGCGTTGTCTACGCTCAGGGCGATATGGCCGTAGGCAGTGCCCAGCTCATACTTGTCGACACCCCAGTTATAGGTCAGTTCGATCACGGCTTCGCTGGTTTCAGGACCGTAGCCGACAAAGGCCAGGGAGTATTTGTATTCAGGGTTTTCGCTGGTTCGCAGCAGCTTCATGCCCAGCACGTTGGTATAAAACTCGATGGAACGCTGCAGGTCACCCACGCGCAGCATGGTATGAAGTAAACGCATCTTTTTCCCCTTCGAAAATGGCTAATACATTCAAAATGTTGTTTTAGTATAGCGGCGTTGTGACGCCGCTATCAATGGCAGAACGGAGTTTGTGACGTTAGAGGGTAGGATAATCGGTGTAACCTTCCGCGCCGCCGCCGTAGAAGCTTTCGGCACGTTGCGGATTCAGCTCCGCTTTACGCTGCAGACGCGCAACCAGATCCGGGTTTGCGATATAGGCGCGACCAAAAGCAACGGCGTCGATCAGGCCCTTCTCGATCAGTGCTTCTGCTTTTTCAGGTGTGTAGGCACCCGCACCAATGATCGGACCGTGGAAACGTGCACGAACTTTTTCGCGAAACGCATCGGAATACGGCTCGCCGCCAGCCCAGTCCGGCTCAGACATATGCAGGTAAGCGATTCCGCGCTTGCCCAGTTGTTCAATCAGATACAGCGCATCGGCTTCTTCGTTCGGGCCGTTGTCAACATTCTGGAATGAGCCAATCGGAGAGACGCGAATACCAATGCGGTCGGCACCCCATTCTTTAATACCGGCATCGACAACTTCCAGCACCAGACGTGCACGATTTTCGACGCTGCCGCCGTATTGATCGGTACGCTGGTTAGACGTTGGCGACAGGAACTGGTGCAGCAGATAGCCGTGAGCGGAGTGCAGTTCAACCATGTCGAAACCCGCTTCGCGCGCGTTGGCAATCGCCTGACGGAAGTCATTAACGATGCCGGGAATTTCTTCCGTTTCCAGCGCACGCGGCATTGAGGTATCCGCACGCGTTGCCAGACCATTTTCATCACGCAGCGAGGTCCGGGTACCGGCGCTAATTGCGGAAGGTGCGACCGGTGCCTGACCGTTGGGCTGCAGACTGGCGTGAGAGATGCGCCCGGTATGCCACAACTGGACCGCAATATGACCTTGCTCCGCATGTACGGCAGCGGTGATTTTTTTCCATGCGGCAATTTGCGCTTCGCTGTGTAAGCCGGGTGCCCCCGCATAGCCTTTCGCCTGTGCGGAAATCTGTGTAGCTTCACTGATGATAAGACCCGCGCTGGCGCGTTGACGGTAATACTCCGCCATCAGCGGAGTAGGGATGTCGCCAGGCTCAATGCTGCGCAGACGCGTCAGTGGCGCCATGAATACGCGGTTTGCTGCCGTAATAGCACCCACTTTCAGTGGGGAAAAAAGTTTTTCAGATGACATATGACACTCCTGAATAGACCGGTCGTCTAGTAATAAAAGAAATAAAAACGCCTGTTAAACGGCAGGCGTAGTAATGATGGTTTTAACGTGCGCCAGCGCATTTTCCAGCGGGGTGGCGCTACGAGAAATCTTGGCCTGCAGGTTGGCGCCCAGCCACAGAGCATACAATACCTGCGCCTGTTGTAACGGCTCGCCAACAAAGGACAGACAATGATTTGCCTGACCTTTCTCCAGCGCCTGCGCTAACAGCGCAATAATGTGCCGCGCGCCTTTATCCATCGCCGTGCGCATATCTTCTGACAGATCGCACACTTCGGCAGACAGTTTTACGGTTAAACAACCGCTGATAATGCCGTGCTGGCTAAACTGGTTCAGAGTTTCCTGATAGTAGGCCAAAATACGGTCGCGATAGTTTCCTGCCCCCGTATCAAAGTGCGTAGCCAGTCGCTGATGATAGGCCGCATAGTGGCGTTCCAGCATCGCAACACCGAACGCTTCTTTAGAGCGAAAATAGTGATAAAACGAACCTTTGGGGACTTCAGCGGTTTTCAGTAGTTCGCTTAAGCCCATACCGGTGAAACCGCGCTGCATGCACAGCAGTTCGCCAGTCGCCAGCAGATGTTCGCGTGTATCGTGTTCAGTGATTTTGTTCATGGAAAGGAGTGTAATAGACCAGTCGGTCTAATGCAATAGCGCTTGCGAGAAATTCAGTTAACGTCTTCAATAGGTATATCAATCTTACTAAAGGGAGGGGATGTGGCCGAACAGCTGGAGTTTTTCCCCGTCCAGAGCCCATGCCGTGGAATATGTCAGTCTGACGAGCGCGGTTTTTGCCGCGGCTGTTTTCGCAGTCGGGATGAGCGTTTTAACTGGCAAAAGATGAGCGATGCCGAAAAGCAGGAAGTGCTACGGCTTTGTCGTCAGCGCCTGATGCGTAAATTACGAGCAAACAAAGCCAACCCTTCGGAAGAACCGCAACAACCTTCACTCTTTTAAAAGCGTAATTGCGTATACTCGATGCACATTCACTTATAAGGAAGCTGCTATGGTTCAGCGTATTACTATTGCGCCGCAAGGTCCGGAATTTTCTCGCTTTGTAATGGGGTATTGGCGCCTGATGGACTGGAATATGTCCGCGCGCCAGCTAGTCAGCTTTATTGAAGAACATCTGGATCTGGGCGTTACCACCGTCGATCACGCCGATATTTACGGCGGATACCAGTGTGAAGCGGCGTTTGGTGAGGCACTGAAGCTGGCCCCGCATCTGCGTGAAAAAATGCAGATTGTTACCAAGTGCGGGATCGCCACGACGGCACGCACGGAAAATGCGTTGGGTCATTACATCACCGACAGCGCGCATATCATTGCCAGTGCGGAAGCATCGTTGAAGTTACTGGCGACCGATCATATTGATTTGCTGCTCATCCACCGTCCCGATCCGCTCATGGATGCGGACGACGTCGCTGACGCGTTCAAAAAATTGCACCATAGCGGAAAAGTGCGTCACTTTGGCGTATCTAACTTCACCCCGGCACAGTTCTCACTGCTGCAATCGCGTCTGCCGTTCACGCTGGCGACTAACCAGGTTGAGATCTCACCGGTACATCAGCCGCTCCTGCTGGATGGTACTTTAGATCAACTGCAACAACTGCGCATTCGTCCGATGGCCTGGTCCTGCCTCGGCGGTGGTCGTCTGTTTAATGACGATGCGTTCCAGCCATTACGTAATGAACTTGCCACAATCGCAGAAGAGTTAAACGCGCAGTCCATTGAGCAGGTGGTGTACGCCTGGATTTTACGTCTGCCGTCTCAGCCGCTGCCGATTATTGGCTCAGGGAAGATAGAGCGTGTACGCGCCGCCGTTGAGTCTGAGTCATTGAACATGTCTCGCCAGCAGTGGTTCCGTATTCGCAAAGCTGCGCTGGGTTACGACGTACCGTAATCGCGTTTTTGACGCTTCTCCGTTCAAATTTGTGTCACTGGTTTACACTTATCAATCAGACACCTTTTGGACGGAGGTCTTATGAAGCGTTTGAGTTTGGCCATTATTACTCTACTCGCCTGTGCAGGTGCGCAGGCTGCCAGTGAAGAAAAAGTGACAATGAATCTGGTAACGTCGCAAGGCGTCGGCCAGGCGATTGGTACGGTCACTATTGCTGAAACCGGGAAAGGGCTGGAGTTTACGCCCGATCTGAAAGCGCTGCCGCCGGGTGAACATGGCTTCCATGTGCATGCGAATGGCAGTTGCCAACCGGCGATTAAAGAAGGAAAAGCCTCAGCCGCGGAATCGGCTGGAGGCCATTATGATCCGCACCAAACCGGCAAGCACGAAGGTCCGGAAGGCGCAGGCCACATGGGCGACCTGCCGCTGCTGGTGGTGAATAACGACGGTAACGCCACAACACCGGTCATTGCGCCGCGGCTGAAAACGCTCGATGAGGTTAAAGGCAAAGCGCTGATGATCCATGTCGGTGGCGATAATATGTCCGATCAACCAAAACCGCTTGGCGGTGGTGGAGCGCGCTACGCCTGTGGCGTTATCAAATAATCAATTGCCTAGCGTACCCGGCGGAGGCGCCTGTTCGAGCTGAGAAAGCGAGCAGTGTAGTCGCCAGATAAGCGCCGACAGTTCTTGCGCCGCAGGTTGATGATGGTGGGCGAGCGTGTCGCAAATACGCTGTAGCTGACTCAGCGTGGCATTCAGCGGCCGTTGCTGAACGCCGCGCTCACTCATTACGTCGCGAAGCAGCGATATACACACGTCTCTGACGCGAGCCAGAGGATCTGAACGCACCTCCCAGGTGCGCAGTTGCCACACCACGTGCGAGCAGTTCAGCAAGACAACCCCCCAACGCAATAGCCAGCGTCGCGCCAGTGCATCCTGACTGTTGCTGAGCTGGCTGACGTGATGATAGGTCAGCGACTCAAATTCGTTTTCACTGAGTGAGGGATGTCGGCTGAGCTGATCGACAAAATCCCGGCGCAGGGCGCGAATATGGCGGCGACCTTTCCGCGCATCCGATCCAGGCCGCAGAATGGCGAATGCCAGCCACGATAGCGCCACGCCGGTGATTTTCGCCATATTGTCATTCAGGAAATCAGCAAAATCATAAACCGGTGGATTAGTCACCGCGATAAACGATCCCATAAACACGATTAGCTGTCCCCAAAGACCCGCCAGCGCAGGCATTTGCAGCTTCAGGAGTTGCATGGTAGCGAATAGCGGGAAGAGAAACAGAATAAATTGCCAGAGGTCAGAGATTTGCACCATCAGGCCAAACTTAACCACAAAGCTAAACAGCGACAGCAGAACCAGCGTGCGCATCAGCAAAGAAAGCGACTTAAACGGCGTGGCTACGGCGGAATAGAGCACGCTGCTGATGGCCGCGAGCGTTAGTGCGCCAGAGCCTGATTCCCATTGCGCGCCAATGCTCCATGCGCCGATAAGCATCAGGGTACAGAACGTACGCAATCCGCTCCAGAGAGCTTCCGCATTATCGGTATGACGGGCAAGTCCTGGCGTGCGGGCGATAGTAATACGCTCGGCGGTAACGCCATTTTCCAGTAAATGCAGATAATGACTGCTGCGTAAGTACAGCCGACAAAAATAACGCAGTCGTTGCCAGAAGGCGACGTGCCGATAGTCGCGCGCATCGAGAGGACGCAAGGGGGCGATAATACGCGCGACGGTGTAGGTGTCGGTATTGGATTTGACCAGCTCGCTGAGCAGTTGTTCGATGATTTGCCGGGTATTAGCCGGGGGAGTGGGCCAGTTCAGGAGCATCCTGCGCAGACTGGAGATCACGCTGGTCATACGTAACTGCTGATGCAACAGCGAATTGAGCAACGCATTTTGACGGCGAAAACGGTAGTGACTCCAGAACGCCTGAATACGCAGCAGGTTCATGGTCAGAATCTGACCGATAACACCTTCATGAGCTGTGCGAATCGCATCCGTTGTCTCCGGTTGCCAGAGTAAGCTGGCATGCTCCAGTAAACGCGAATGCATGTTTTTCAGCGCGGTAAGCAGCGTAGTGCCATCGGAGGTGCTGGGGAGGATCATCATCATCATGCCGCCGCACAGGATACCGACGATGACCTCGCATACGCGGGCCTGAGTAATATCCCACAACTGCGTAATCTCTATGGTATTGACCATGGGAAAAGCAATGATCGCCGCCGTATAACCAGCCAGTTGAAAGGCGTAGGCGACGTTATTGGTGAAGTGCGCGCAGGCCCAGGTACAAAAACCGATCCACACTGACATGCTCAGCAAAAACAACCACGGCTCATTGAGGGTATGACCGGCAATAATCAACGCGGCGGTGGCGCCCAGTAAGCTACCCGCAACACGACCCAGACTTTTGCTGATAACCCCGCCGACGGTGGGAAAGCTGACCACTGCCGCCGAGGTCATCGCCCAGTAGGGCTCATCCAGATTCAGGTAATAGGCGAATGTTAACGCCAGACACATCGCAATGGTATTTCGCAACGCATAACGCCACTGCGCTACCGTGGCTTTAAACCACGGCCAATGGCCTGGCATCAGGTGGGACAGTTTCATTTACGCTGGCCGATAGACACGCTGCAGGTCGTACCAGAAACCAGGGTGACATCCTGCGGCAGAGCGTCGAATTCGATGCGGACCGGAACGCGTTGGGCCAGACGCACCCACGGCACATTGGGTTTGATGTCGGGAATCAGGCCGGAATCGCTTTCCACACTTTGGTCGTAGATGGCGCGACCAATACTGGATACGTGACCCTGTAACTTTATGTTGCCGCTGTAGAGCGTGATAACCGCAGGTGCACCTTCACGAATGTGGCGCAACTTGGTTTCTTCAAAATACCCCATCACATAGAAAGAGTGGCTGTCGACAAGGGCAAACAGGGGCTTACCGGTTGAGGCGTAGTCTCCAGTACGAGTTGAAAGGTTGGTGACCCAGCCCGCTACGGGCGCTTTGACCACCGTCTGTGTCAGTTGCCACTGTGCCTGGCGCAGACTAGCCTCGGCTGCTTCAACGCTGGCCTGCATGGCTTTCACGTTGAGGTTAGCAGTATCCAGATCTTCGGCTGAGATATAATTTTGCGATAAATGACGGCGGCGGTTGGCTTCGTTATTGGCTTTCGCCAGATCGGACTGTGCCTTCGCCAGCTGCGCTTGCGCATTCAGTTCAGCAATGTGAAACGGCGTCTTGTCGATGATAAAAAGGACATCGCCTTTGTTCACAAACTGGTTATCTTTTATATTGAGTTCGCTAATGCTGCCTGAGACCTGCGGCGTGATGCTGACCTGCTCAGCACGTACTTTGCCATCACGTGTCCAGGGCGATTGCATATAGTAATTCCACATCCACCATCCGGCGAAAACTGCGATTGCAGCGACTATAATGGTGGAGAAGTATTTAATGGTTTTAAGCGACATAATCACCACACAATCAGCATTACAAAGGCCAGACATACGCAAAGCGTAAAGAGTGACAGATCCATTAACAGGGGATGCCAGATTTCGCCGGAGTAAATCCAGTCGCGTAGCAGGCGATGAACAATCAGCCAGAGAATAAATCCTGCTACAAACGCCTTGAAAACAGGAGGGAAGTAGACAGATGCTCCGATCATTAAATCTTGTAGGGGCAATCCTGTTGCATTAAACATAAACTTCACGGGCAAAATCCTTGGCGGAAGAGAGCATTGCTATAGGTTTAGCAAAAAAGAGACAATGAGTCTCTGTAACGCATAATGTCTGAAAAAATGTCAGCCGGTAAGCAAATTTGGCAATACATTTGCTGCACACTATTCTAAAATCAGCATAATAACTTAGCAAGCTAATTATAAGGAGATGAAATTGGAATCGCCATTAGGTTCTGATCTGGCACGGTTGGTGCGCATTTGGCGTGCTCTGATTGACCATCGCCTGAAACCTCTGGAGTTGACGCAGACGCATTGGGTTACGCTGCACAACATTCATCAATTGCCGCCTGATCAATCGCAGATTCAGTTGGCTAAAGCGATTGGCATCGAGCAGCCTTCGTTGGTACGCACGCTTGACCAGCTGGAAGAAAAGGGACTCATTTCACGACAGACTTGCGCCAGCGATCGTCGGGCTAAGAGAATTAAACTGACAGAAAAAGCAGAGCCGCTGATTGCAGATATGGAAGCGGTTATCAACAAGACGCGTGGAGAAATTTTGGAAGGGATTTCAGCTGAGGAAATTGATCTGCTGATTAAACTGGTCGCCAGACTGGAACACAATATTATTGAACTGCAGTCACAGGGCTGAAACGATAAGATGACGTGTGGCCAGAGCCTGACCACACGTGAATTCGATTAGCGTGGAGACACGGTAACCTGGCTGCCGTTGTTAGCCATAACAACGCGCTGGCCAGCTGAGAACTTGGTCGCACCCTGTTTCTGAACCACCATGATGGTATTACCGTCGTCCTTACGGATTTCCAGTTCTACACCCTGGGTTTTATTCATCGCACCTTGTACGCCTTGACCCGCTACGCCACCGGCAACTGCGCCAGCCGCCGTGGCTAATGAACGACCCGTACCGCCGCCGACGGTGTTACCCAGGAACCCGCCGAGTACCGCACCACCAATGGCGCCAATCACGTTTGCGTCATCGCCACCCTGGATTTGCACCGGACGAACATGAACAATTGTACCGTAGGTAACGTTCTGAACTTGTTTCGCTTCGGATGCGGTGTATACGTCGCCTGAAAGGCTATCATTGTTAACGCAGCCCGCCAAAGATACACCCATTAATGCAACAGTCAGCACACGTTTAATCATTTACAAATCTCCTTTAACACCACGAAACGCTAATAAAGCACCCTTCATGGCTAAATTATATGGCACTTGTGAGCCTAAGGTCACATGTTCTACTGGAACAATATGAAAATCTTAACCGAAATCGGATATACCGAGTATAAACGAATCATTCATATAATTGATGTAATAAAGCGTCCATTGTAATGATTAGCCCTCAAAAATCATTAAGGAAGCATGGCATTAGTCGGCACTTTATGGTTGAGTGTCAAGGCTAATTTGCTTAAAAGGATGACATATGAAATCGGGCCGTTTTATCGGTGTAATGTCTGGAACCAGCCTTGATGGCGTCGATGTTGTGCTGGCGACAATAGATGAAACGATGGTTGCGCAACAGGCGAGTCTGACCTGGCCTATCCCTCTCCATATAAAGCAGGCGATCCTGGATATCTGCCAGGGGCAGCAGCTTACGCTATCGCAGTTTGGCCAACTTGACGCACAGCTCGGTTATCTGTTTGCCGAGGCTGTGAATGCGCTGTTGGCACAGGAAAAATTGAAACCGCATGAGATCGTTGCGATTGGCTGTCATGGGCAAACCGTGTGGCATGAACCGACGGGAATCGCGCCGCACACGCTGCAAATTGGCGACAACAATCAAATCGTCGCGCGTACCGGGATAACGGTGATCGGCGATTTTCGTCGCCGCGATATCGCTCTCGGCGGGCAGGGCGCGCCGTTGGTTCCCGCTTTTCATCAGGCGCTGTTGGCTCATCCAACGGAGCGGCGGATGGTGCTAAACATCGGCGGAATTGCCAATCTGTCTCTGCTTATCCCACAGCAACCCGTTCGCGGTTACGATACCGGGCCGGGCAATATGCTGATGGATGCCTGGATCTGGCGGCAATGCGGCCAACCCTATGACAAAGATGCGCAGTGGGCCACATCGGGAACGGTGATCCTGCCTTTACTGCAAAATATGCTTAACGATCCTTATTTTTCTGCGCCTGCGCCGAAAAGCACTGGCCGCGAGTATTTCAATTATGGCTGGATAGAACGTCATATGGCGCAGTTCCCGGGAATAAGCCCGCGGGATGTGCAGGCGACGCTTGCCGAACTGACGGCCGTGACCATTTCCGAGCAGGTCTTGCTAAGCGGAGGCTGTGAACGGCTAATGGTATGCGGCGGCGGCAGCCGTAATCCGCTGCTGATGATGCGTCTGGCGGCGTTATTGCCAGGGACAGAGGTCACTTCAACCGATGAGGCTGGGATCAGCGGCGATGATATGGAGGCCCTGGCTTTTGCCTGGCTGGCGTGGCGAACGCTGGCGGGATTACCGGGAAATCTGCCTTCCGTGACCGGCGCATCAGAACCGAGCGTTTTAGGGGCGATTTATCCTGCTAACCCACGAACTCAGAGTTAACTGAAATTATTCAGCGCCATATGTCGATAAACTAGGGATATTAGGGAGGGTGCCATTACCCTCCAGGACCAGGAAAGTCTTCAGGATATGGCTATGAAAAAACTGTTGTTAGTGTGTCTGCCGGTACTACTTAGCGGGTGCAGCGTGTACAACCAATTTGTCGAGCGTATGCAAACGGATACGCTTGAATACCGCTGTGACGAAAAACCGCTTACCGTGAAGCTGAACAATACCCGGCAGATGGCGAGTTTTGTTTATGATAATCAGCTATTGAACCTCAAACAGGGCGTGTCGGCATCAGGTGCTCGCTATACCGATGGTATTTACGTCTTCTGGTCTAAAGGCGATGAGGCAACGGTCTATAAACGAGACAGAATTGTGCTAAATAACTGTCAGTTACAGAACCCGAAGCGTTGAGATTTTCACCTGGGCGGCGCACAATAGCGTCACCCACTGACAATCCGTAGCCAACATCATGTCTGATAACGACGAATTGCAGCAAATCGCGCATTTGCGCCGTGAATACACGAAAGGCGGTCTCCGCCGCCGCGATCTTCCCGCCGAGCCCCTTGCGCTGTTCGAGCGCTGGCTGGGGCAAGCCTGTGACGCCAAACTGGCCGATCCCACTGCGATGGTCGTTGCTACCGTCGATGAAAACGGTCAGCCTTATCAGCGTATCGTGTTGCTCAAACATTATGATGACAAAGGGCTGGTTTTCTATACCAACCTCGGTAGCCGTAAGGCACATCAGATTGAGAAAAACCCACGCATCAGCCTCCTGTTTCCCTGGCATACGCTGGAACGGCAGGTGATGGTGATCGGCAAGGCTGAGCGCCTATCCACGCTGGAAGTGGTGAAATACTTCCACAGTCGCCCACGTGATAGCCAGATTGGCGCCTGGGTCTCTAAGCAATCCAGTCGGATCTCCGCGCGCGGTATTCTGGAAAGCAAATTCCTCGAACTGAAGCAGAAGTTTCAGCAAGGTGAAGTTCCACTGCCCAGTTTCTGGGGAGGCTTTCGCGTGAGTATTGAGCAGATGGAGTTCTGGCAGGGTGGCGAAAACCGTCTGCACGATCGTTTTTTATACCAACGCGAAGATAACGCGTGGAAAATTGATCGCCTGGCCCCCTAAAGATGCAAAATTCTTGTTTTAAGCGCTGGTGCTGAACAATCCGGCGCTTTATTCTATGTTTCTTTCGCATCAGGCGAAAAGTCGTGTACCGGCTAAGGTGCAGTCGTTTTATACATGGAGATTTTGATGGCAAGCAGTAACTTGATTAAACAATTGCAAGAGCGGGGGCTGGTGGCCCAGGTGACGGACGAGGAAGCGTTAGCAGAGCGACTGGCGCAAGGCCCGATCGCGCTCTATTGCGGCTTCGATCCTACCGCTGACAGCTTGCATTTGGGGCATCTGGTTCCATTGTTATGCCTGAAACGCTTCCAGCAGGCAGGCCATAAACCTGTCGCACTGGTGGGTGGCGCAACCGGTCTGATTGGTGACCCGAGCTTTAAAGCCGCCGAGCGTAAACTGAATACCGAAGATACCGTGCAGGAGTGGGTGGATAAAATCCGCAAACAGGTTGCGCCGTTCCTCGATTTCGACTGTGGCGACAACTCGGCGATTGCTGCGAACAACTATGACTGGTTTGGCAGTATGAATGTACTGACTTTCCTGCGTGATATCGGCAAACACTTCTCCGTTAACCAGATGATCAACAAAGAAGCGGTGAAGCAGCGTCTGAACCGTGACGATCAGGGGATCTCTTTTACCGAGTTTTCATACAACCTGCTGCAGGGTTATGACTTTGCCTGCCTGAACAAACTGCACGGTGTTGCGCTGCAGATTGGCGGTTCTGACCAGTGGGGCAACATTACTTCGGGTATCGATTTGACCCGTCGTCTGCACCAGAACCAGGTGTTTGGTCTGACCGTTCCGTTGATCACTAAAGCTGACGGTACGAAATTCGGTAAAACGGAAGGCGGCGCTGTGTGGCTGGATCCGAAGAAAACCAGTCCGTACAAATTCTACCAGTTCTGGATCAATACCGCCGATGCGGATGTTTATCGCTTCCTGAAATTCTTCACCTTCATGGACATTGAAGAGATCAATGCGCTGGAAGAAGAAGATAAAAATAGCGGTAAAGCGCCGCGCGCCCAGTATGTTCTGGCTGAGCAAGTAACGCGTCTGGTTCACGGCGAAGAAGGTCTGGTAGCGGCAAAACGTATTACCGAAAGCTTGTTCAACGGTAATCTGAGCGATTTGAGCGAAGCGGATTTCGAACAGCTGGCGCAGGATGGCGTGCCGATGATCGAGATGGACAAAGGTGCCGATCTGATGCAGGCGCTGGTGGACTCCGAGCTGCAACCTTCTCGCGGCCAGGCACGTAAGACTATCGCGTCTAATGCGGTGACCATCAACGGTGAGAAGCAATCCGATCCGGAATATTTCTTCCAGGAGAGTGATATCCTGTTCGGGCGCTACACCTTACTGCGCCGTGGCAAGAAGAACTATTGTCTGATTTGCTGGAAGTAAGATTTAGTTAGCAGGGGCGTGGGAAACTACGCCCCTTTATTTTTTCAGGGTTGTGGTAAGTAAAATGAAGAATATCCTCGCCATCCAGTCCCACGTTGTTTTTGGTCATGCGGGCAACAGTGCAGCAGAATTTCCAATGCGTCGTCTTGGCGCAAATGTCTGGCCGCTGAATACCGTTCAGTTTTCTAACCACACACAGTACGGCAAATGGACCGGTTGCGTTATGCCGCCGAGTCATCTGACTGACATTGTCCAGGGCATTGCCGATATCGATAAACTCCAGACTTGTGACGCAGTACTGAGCGGCTATCTTGGCTCGGCTGAACAGGGCGAGCATATTCTGGGTATTGTACGCAAAGTAAAAGCGGCCAATCCGCAGGCGAAATATTTTTGTGACCCGGTGATGGGCCATCCGGAAAAAGGGTGTATCGTCGCGCCGGGCGTAGCGGAGTTTCATGTGCGCCATGCGCTTCCGGCCAGCGATATTATCGCCCCGAATTTAGTTGAGCTCGAAATTCTGTGCGAGCATGCGGTGAACAATGTCAATGAGGCCGTGGCGGCAGCGCGTGAGCTCATCGCTCAGGGACCAGAAATTGTGCTGGTGAAGCATCTGGCTCGCGCGGGTATCAGCGCAGATCGTTTCGAGATGCTGTTAGTTACTGCTGAACAGGCGTGGCATATCAGCCGACCGTTAGTCGATTTTGGCGCACGTCAACCGGTTGGCGTGGGTGATGTCACCAGCGGCTTATTGTTAGTTAAACTGCTGCAGGGCGCGTCTTTACAGCAGGCGCTGGAGCACGTGACGGCGGCGGTGTACGAAGTGATGATTGCCACCAAAAAAATGCACGAGTATGAGCTGCAGGTCGTGGCTGCGCAGGATTGTATCGCGAAGCCTGAACACTACTTCAGCGCGACGCAGCTGTAACCAATGCCCGATGGCGCTCACGCTTATCGGGCCTGCGTTTGGCTGTAGGCCGGGTAAGCGCAAGCGCTACCCGGCAACAACAATTAATTTAACCCTTCTGCTTTCAACGCCGCGGCAACCGCCGGACGTTCAGCCATACGCGCCATATACGCATCGATATTGCTTAATCCTGCCATATTCAGCTTAACCGCATAGGCCCAACGCAGCACGGTGAACAAATAGGCGTCCGCAATGCTGAAGCGCGAACCGCAGATCCATTGGTTATCTTGCAGCGCGTCGTTCACATACTGCATTTTTTTCTCCAGCAGCGCGCGAACGGTTGGCTTGAAGTCTTCCGGCGTATCGGGACGGAACAGTGGGGTAAAGCCTTTATGCAGTTCTGTCGCAATGTAGTTAAGCCATTCAATGGTTTTGTAACGGGAGAGGCTGCTGGTCGGGGCAAGGAGTTGACGGTCTGGAACGGTGTCCGCCAGGTATTGCATGATGGCGACGCCTTCGGTCAGTAGCGTACCGTCATCCAGCAGCAGCGCGGGAACTTGCCCTTTTGGGTTTACCGCGAAAAAATCATCGCCGTTTTCCAGACGCTTCTTCATCAGATCAACACCATCCAGCGTGAAATCTTTACCGCTCTCACGAAGTGTGATGTGGGAAGCAAGAGAACAAGCGCCCGGTTTGTAGAACAGTTTCATCGGTAACTCCTTTTGGCTGAGGTATATCGTATGGTAGTGCTAGCTCAGGCAAAAAAAAAGCCGCTAACACCAGTTAGCGGCCTGAAAAAGAGTTTCCCTGAGAATTACGCTGTCGCGGCCTTAGAGGCTTTCTCATTGACGTCATCGTCCTGAGTCATACGATTCAGTTTCGGTGCCGTCAGTAGCATCAGAACAGCGATAACAGCCGTAGCAACACCAATCTGCAGGAACACACGACCGTAGACTTCAAGGGACATCAGCGGGTCAGTGACGTTCTCTGGTACAGCCATCATGTTGGCTACGTAACCACCGATGATGTTTGCACCGGCAGTAGTCAGGAACCAGCTACCCATGATGAAGCCCATCAGGCGTTGCGGAACCAACTGAGCCACCATTGCCAGACCCAGACCGGAGATCATCAGTTCACCGATACTTTGCAGACCGTAGCAGATGATCAGCCAGTTAACGGAAACGATGCCCGCATCGGTAGCGAATTTAGCACCCAGCGGCAGGATCAGGAATGCACCGGAACACAGCACCATACCAATCGCAAACTTGGTTGGCATCGGCAGGGTATCGCCCATCTTGTTATAGATAGCGGCGAGGATTGGGCTACCAATGATGATCCAGAACGGGTTCAGTGCCTGGTACTGCTCAGGTTCGAAAGCAATGCCAAGAATAGAGTGCTCAACGTTACGAATCGCGAAGAAGTTCAGTGAGGTCGGCATCTGGCTGTACAGCACGAAGAAGATAATCGCTTCCAGCATCAGAATGAAGGCGACGATCATTTTACGACGCGCAGCACCGTGCATGGTGAATGCTTCTTTACCGAAGATAAACACGATACCCAGAGCAATGACGCCCAGAACCATACGTGCGATCTGCTGGTTGTGCAGCAACCAGGTTGCAATCGCGATCAGCACCACGACGCCAACAATAGTCAGCAACAGGTTACGGAAGTTGATCGGCTCAAAGTCAGGTTTAGAACCGTACTGTTTAACCCAGCGCTGACAGAATGCGAAGTTAACAACGGTAATCAGCATACCCACGACGCTCAGAGCGAACGCGGTGCTCCAGCCGTAATGCGCAGCCAACCACGGTGTTGCCAGCATAGAGAAGAATGAACCGATGTTGACGGACATGTAGTACATGGTAAATGCACCATCAAGACGCGGGTCATCTTTGGCATAGCAGGTAGAGAGCAGGGATGATGGGTTTGCTTTAAACAGGCCGTTACCGACCGCGATGGCCGCCATGCCCATATAAACGATACCCGCATCGTGACCAGACCATGCTACCAACGCATAACCGATGGCCAGGACAACGGCACCCAGCATAATGACACGTTTTGTACCCAGAACTTTATCACCTAACCAGCCGCCAATGGCAACCAGACCGTACACCAGGGCGCTAAAGGACGAGAAAAGGGTGATGGAATCCGCTTCTGACATACCCAGTTGTTTAACCAGGTAGACGGCCATAATTCCTTGCAGGCCGTAATAACCAAAACGCTCCCACAGCTCAATAGAGAAAATGAGATAGAACGCTTTTGGTTGTTTGAAGGCGTTTAAACTCACGCTTTCTGTTGGTTTATTGTTTGCAGTAGACACTTTTACCTCTTTTTTTACATCCCATATCAACGGGGGTGTTCAGGCACGTGATGAGTCAAGTTCATCCGTCCGATTGTTATAGTGGGAGGGGAAACGGCAAGTAATGTTCACTATCTTGACCATTCAGACAAGTGGTTTGTAATAATCTGTTACATATATCATGACTGGTGAAATCGTCGGGACTGTGAAATGTTATCTAGCGTTAAATTTCTTCATTTGAAAAATGGCAGATTTTTACACTGTTTAATCAGGGTAAAAACCGCAATGTGGCGATATGTTCTGCTATTTGCGCTTGAATCCAGTGATATAGGCCATGATCTGAAAAATAGCCAGTGTAATGTTTTGTTTAGAAACTGTTCAGTTAGGTCATCTGATTGTCACTTTAACTAAAAAATAAATATTTTTTAACATTATGTTATCTGGATGATCTGGATCACGTATAGATAGAAATTTCTTTTACTAAAAAAACGATTAACCTGCTCAGGTGTTAATTAACAAGAATATTGCATTAGATATGGGCGGTTGAGCGGCATCATTGTCGGGAAAATAAACTCAGGGGAGTGCATAACTAATCGTTATGTTAGCGAGGGGCAAGCAGTATGCCCCGGCAGCATCAGATATCGACTTTCTCTTTGAATTCGCAAAGATCTTCGATAATGCAGGAACCGCAGCGCGGCTTTCTGGCTATACAGGTGTAGCGGCCATGAAGAATTAACCAGTGATGGCAATCGACTTTAAATTCACTGGGTACGACTTTCAGCAGCTTCTCTTCAACCTGCTCAACGTTCTTACCTGGGGCGAACTGGGTACGATTACAAACGCGAAAAATATGGGTGTCTACGGCAATAGTGGGCCAGCCAAAGGCGGTATTTAACACCACATTAGCCGTCTTTCGCCCAACCCCGGGCAGGGCTTCTAATGCGGCCCGGTCTTCAGGCACTTCACCATTATGCTGCTCCAGCAGAATGCGGCAGGTTTTAATCACGTTCTCCGCTTTGCTGTTAAACAAACCGATTGTCTTGATGTAGGACTTAACCCCTTCAACGCCAAGCTCCAGCATCGCGGCTGGCGTATTGGCGATGGGGTAGAGCTTAGCCGTCGCTTTATTGACGCTGACATCGGTGGCCTGCGCGGAGAGCAAGACTGAAATCAGCAGTTCGAACGGCGATGTAAAATTTAGCTCGGTTGTCGGATGCGGATTGTTCTCACGCAGGCGCGTCAGTATTTCCAGCCGTTTTGCTTTGTTCATTACACATTCCCTGTTTCACCAGCCGGACTGTCCGTGACAGCCGCCTCGGCACGACATTTCTTCATTTTCTCATCAATCAGATACTTAACAGCCAGCATCAGACCCAGGCCAATAAACGCGCCTGGTGGCAGCATGGCCAGCAGAAACGGCGTATCGGTATGAAAGATCTCAACGCGCAATACTTTGGCCCAGCTACCCAACAAACCCTCTGCGCCATCAAAGAGTGTACCGTTACCAATTATTTCACGTAGCGAGCCCAGAACAAACATGGCGCCAGTTGCGCCCATGCCGATGGAAAAACCATCGAGTGCGGATAGCGCAGGGCCTTTTTTGGCTGCGAAGGCTTCAGCGCGGCCAACAACAATACAGTTGGTCACAATCAGCGGGATAAAAATGCCCAGAGACTGATACAGGCCAAAAGCGTAGGCATTGATCAACATTTGCACCGCGCTCACCACGGAGGCGATGATCATGACATAAATCGGAATACGTATTTCAGGCGGTGTCCAGCGACGAAGGGCAGAAATCGTCAGGTTCGTCAGCGTCAGGACGAGCGTAGTCGCGAGTCCCAGGCCCAGCGCGTTAGTGGCGGTCGAGGTAACGGCCAACAGCGGACACATCCCGAGTAACTGCACAAGCGCGGAGTTATTTTTCCATAACCCTTGGACAATAACGTCTTTAATTTCGCTCATGGTTTATTCTCCACAGGCGCTAAGTTGAGGAAGTTTCGCGGGCAGCGTCTGCGCATACAAACCGGCGCGTTTTACTGCATTAACTACCGCACGTGGCGTAATGGTTGCGCCAGTAAACTGGTCAAAGTCGCCGCCGTCTTTTTTCACCGCCCAGTGAGCGTCGTTACCCGCAGCGATCGTTTTGCCGCTAAAGTGTGTGATCCAGTCGGACAGTCGCAGTTCGATTTTATCACCCAGCCCTGGCGTTTCATGATGTTCGGTCACCCGCGTACCCAACACGGTACCCGAAAAATCGACACCAACCAGCAGTTGAATAGCCCCGGAATAACCATCTGGCGCCGTAGCTTCAAGAATTGCTGCAACGGGACGATCGTCCTGGCGGGCAATATACACTCGGTGAGTGCCTTTACCCAACGCCTGCGCATCGACCAGATAACAACTTTCTGACAAGTTATTATTGTAGCGATCGCCTGGCAGAACCTGATCGAACAGCGTTTTTTGCTGCAGCGCGGCCTGTTCATCAATGGTGGACTTGGTTAATTGATTGATTGCCGCGGTTAACCCCGTCGAGCCCGCTGCAAACAGCGCCAGAGTAATACCGTGTTTACGAATCGTTTTCAGCATAGGGAGTCCTTAGCGATGTCCGTACACGCGAGGGCGGGTGTAATAATCAATCAGGGGAACCGTGATATTTGCCAGCAATACGGCAAAAGCCACGCCATCAGGATAACCGCCAAAACTGCGAATCAACCACACTAACAGGCCCGCAAGTGCGCCAAAAATCAGGCGACCACGGTTGGTAGTTGATGCTGTAACGGGATCGGTAAGAATAAAGAATGCACCCAGCATGGTCGCGCCGGAAAGTAGGTGCAACTGGGGCGAGGCCAGCGAATCTGGCGAGAAAATCCAGCCTAAAGTGGCACAAACTGCGAGCGACAGCAGGAAGCTAACCGGGATATGCCAGCGAATCGCTTTCTGCCATAGCAACACGACGCCGCCCACCAGCCAGGCAAGGTTAACCCACTGCCAGCCAGCACCTGCAAGCATGCCGCTGTAGATTGGGTATTGCATCACCTGCTCAACAGTACGTCCCGCATGCAGCGAAGTCTTAAAGGTATCGAGAGGTGTTGCCTGACTGATACCATCAATACCCATACGCAGCGTGTTCATATCCCCGCCGCTGGCGGTATGTCCGCTAAAGATAACGTTCAGGGCGTCAAAAAAACCAGGCACAGTCGCCGCAATTTCATGCGGCGGCAGCCAGCTTGTCATCTGTACCGGGAATGAGATAAGCAGCACCACGTAACCAATCATGGCGGGGTTAAACGGGTTCTGACCGAGGCCGCCATACAGCTGTTTAGCAATGATAACGGCGAATACCGTGCCTAAAACTACCATCCACCAGGGGGCGAGCGGGGGAATACTCACGGCCAGCAGTAACCCGGTGAGCAATGCGGAGTTGTCTTTTAAAATCGCGGCAATGGGTTGTTTGCGCAGTTTAAGCACGCCCGCTTCGGCGGCGATAGCGCTGATGGCGGCCAGAACTATCTGGAACAACGTACCCCAGCCAAAGAACCACAGCTGAGCGGCGATCCCCGGCAATGCAGCCAGTAATACCAGCATCATGATACGCGATGTCTGGCGCTGGTTATGGGTATAAGGGGAGCTTGCTATTCTGAATACCATTTATTCCTCGTTTACAACCTGCTGCTGGGCGGCTTTCTTTGCCTGAGCGCGTGCAATAGCGGCCGCGACGGCGGCTTTACGCGGATCCGCCGGTTCGACTGTTTCCGTAACCGCCTGCTGCTCGAGCTTGCGAGCTTTGGCGCGGGCGATAGCCGCTTCCACGGCGGCTTTACGCGGATCCACCGGTTCGGCTGTTTCCGTAACCGTCTGCTGCTCAAGCTTGCGGGCTTTGGCGCGGGCGATAGCCGCTTCCACGGCGGCTTTACGCGGATCCACCGGTTCGGCTGTTTCCGTTACGGTTTCCTGCTCAAGCTTGCGGGCTTTGGCGCGAGCGATTGCCGCTTCCACTGCAGCTTTACGCGGATCCACCGGTTTGGCTGTTTCCGTTACGGTTTCCTGCTCGAGTTTGCGGGCTTTGGCGCGAGCGATTGCCGCTTCCACTGCAGCTTTACGCGGATCGATCTCTGTGCTGCTGCCTCCAGCTTGGGGAGGGTTTTCCATCCGGGTTGCGCGAGCTTGCGCCTTACGCGCCTCGCGTGCGGCAATCACGGCACTATTGTCTGGTTTTTCGCCAGCCTGAATGACCACCGGCTGCATTGCCTGAGCCTGCTTTTCTTTTACGCGAGCCAGCGCGGCGGCAATGGCATCATGATCTTTAGCCGCAGGCTGAACGGCAGCGCTTTTGTGACGTTCAAGACGTGCTGCTTTTTCACGTTCGAGTCGCGCCTGTCGGGCTTCAAATCGCGCTTTCGCTTCAGCGGCACGTTTTTCTTCCTGACTAATGGCATAAATCTCGGCTTTTTCCTGACGGAAATACTGAACCAGTGGAATATTGCTTGGGCATACCCAGGCGCAGGCACCGCATTCAATGCAGTCCGCGATATTGTGCGCCGTTGCTTTGTCGTGCTGCTGCCCTTTACTGAACCAATAAAGCTGTTGCGGCAGGAGATCGGCCGGACAGGCATCGGCGCATGCGCTACAGCGAATGCAGCCTTTCTCTTCCTGCGTTTCTCCCATTTCACTGGCAGAGGGCGCCAGAAGACAGTTGGTTATCTTCACCACCGGTACATCCAGCCATGGCAGCGTAAAGCCCATCAGCGGCCCGCCCATAATCACCATCTGGTCGGCGGAAGGGCAAAAGCCCGCGTCGTTGAGCAGATGACGAACCGGCGTGCCTAAACGCGCCCAGACGTTGCCCGGACGGCTGACGGCTTCGCCGGTCAGCGTCACGACACGCTCGGTAATCGGTTCTCCGTCAATCACCGCACGTTTAATCGCGTAGGCGGTTCCAACGTTTTGCATCAGCACGCCGATATCTGAGGAGCGTCCCCCGTGGGGAACCTGCTTGCCGGTCAGGATTTGCGTTAACTGTTTGGCCCCGCCTGACGGGTACTTGGTGGGGATCACGCGTAAGCTGATATCGTGTGAATCAGCCAGCACCGCGCGCAGCATGGAAATTGCCTGTGGCTTGTTATCTTCAATGCCCAGTAGAATTTCGCGTGGCTGAAGAATATGCGCCAGGATGCGGATACCTTCGACGACCTGCGCCGCGCAGTCCTGCATCAGGCGGTCATCAGCCGTAATGTATGGCTCGCATTCAGCAGCGTTAATGATCAGCGTTTCAATTTTATCTCCGCCGCCCTGCAGCTTAACGCCGGTGGGAAAACCCGCGCCACCCAGTCCGGCGACGCCGAACTGGTGAATACGTGCGATCAGCTCTTCCCGGCTGCGGGAACGGTAATCGGCCCAGCCGTCTCGCTCAATCCAGCGATCTTCGCCATCGGCGTCAATAATAACGCTCAGCTCAGCTAATGCCGATGGATGTGCAGTAGAATGCGGCGCAATAGCAACAACGGTGCCTGACGTTGGCGCATGTACCGGAAGCATTTTACCACGCCCAAGGGTTAACGCCTGACCACGCAGCACGGTGTCGCCAACGTTTACGCACAGCTCACCCTCCGCGCCAATATGTTGTTTCAGCGGAATAACAAAGCGTGGCGCCAGCGGAACCTGTCGCAGCGGCGTACCGTTCGACTGGGTCTTCATTTCTGGTGGATGAATGCCGCCATCAAAGTCCCAGATTTTGTTTTTTCTGATTGCAGAGAATAACTTAAACATGTTGTTCCACGGGAATGATGCGCACAGGGATGGTGTTTAAATCCCATTTCCAGCTATCAGGTGTCTCGGCCACCGGGCGTAATTCGATACATTGCGTCGGGCACGGATCAACGCACAGGTTGCACCCGGTGCAGAGATCGCTCATCACCGTGTGCATGGCGCGGGTCGCGCCCACGATCGCATCAACCGGGCAGGCCTGAATGCACTTTGTACAACCGATACAGTTATTTTCATCAATGACCGCCAGCATACGCACGGGGGTAACATCGTGTTCATCACCATCAATCGGCTGCGGGTCGACGTTCAGCAGGGCGGCAATTTTTAACATCACCGCTTCGCCTCCGGGTGCGCAACGGTTGATTTTTTCGCCCTGAGAGCCGATCGCTTCAGCGTAAGGATGACAGCCCGGATAGCCGCATTGTCCACACTGGCTTTGCGGGAGAATTTCATCAATTTTCTCCACGACAGGATCATCTTCGACGGCAAAACGTCGTGAGGCGTAACCCAAAATAGCGCCGAACGCCAGACCCAGTAGACTCACTGCGGCAACGGCAATCCAGATAGCATTCATTACAACTTCACCAAACCACTAAAGCCCATAAAGGCCAATGACATTAAACCAGCGGTAATCAGCGCAATCGCATTACCGCGAAACGGAGCAGGCACGTCCGCCACGGCGAGGCGTTCGCGGATGGCGGCGAACAGTACCATCACCAGCGAGAAGCCGACGGCGGCGGAAAAACCGTATAGCGCCGACTGTAAAAAGTTATGACCGAGATTGATATTCAGTAACGCCACGCCTAATACCGCGCAGTTAGTGGTGATCAGCGGTAGGAAGATCCCCAACAGGCGGTAAAGTGCAGGGCTGGTTTTGCGTACAACCATCTCGGTAAATTGCACGACGACGGCGATGACCAGAATAAAAGCCAACGTGCGCAGATAGATGAGATTGAGTGGAATGAGGATCCAGGTGTCAATCAGCCATGCGCAGATGGATGCCAGTGTCATGACAAACGTCGTGGCAAGGCCCATACCCATTGCGGTTTCCAGTTTTTTGGAAACGCCCATAAACGGGCAGAGCCCCAGAAACTTGACCAGTACAAAGTTATTGACCAGTACAGTTCCGACAAACAGCAGCAGGTAATCAGTCATTTTTCGGCCTGAAATAAAAAAGCCGCCTATTATCTGACAATCTACAACAGGCGACAACAGGTTAACTGTAGGGTTATTACGGATTCACAAACGTCGATTTAACGCGTTGCGAGCGTTTGAAATAGGGCACCAGCAGTGCTGCAGCCAGCAATGGGAACAGCAGTTGGCGCACGGCAAAGGCGTCCGGAACCGGTGAAAACGCAAACGCTTTAATCGCCAGTAACACGGAGATCAGCAGCCATAGAATATAATGCTTAGGCACACAGGCTCTGCGTTTGAAAAACGCAATCGTCAGCCACAGCGTGTAATACCACATGGCAATCGCGGTAATAAAAGAGACGCCCCATAACAGCAAATTTGCCGTACTTTGCGCACCCAGCGTTTGGAAGGTTTGCGGTGTAGCCAGCGCAGTGACATAAAGTAATAACGCCAGCGAAGCGCTCAACAATGCGACTAACAGCCAGGCCAGTGGCCCAAGTAGCCAGCCCCCGATACGTTGTGCCGGTGTGGTAGTCATCTCTTCTCCAGGTTTACGCGCGCAATCAAACATGCCATTCATTTTGGGGCAATTATTATAAAGCTTTTAACGTTGAGCGCTACTTTCTTCTTTATTGCACGTAATGCCAGACTGATTTGGGTACCTGACCAACATCAAACAGACGACCTCCTGAGATAAGCTCCGCACGGCGATGGTCTGCAGCGCGATACATATTGATAATGTCGCTATCGTCGGTGAGCGTGTAGTTAAGATGGTCGAACAGTTTTTCCAGACTTTCGAGTGAACTGATTTTGCGGAATTTTAATAAGTAATCCTGAACAGTCATAAATGGAAATCCATATTAATAAAATAATACCAACGGAGTAGTAAATATAAATAATAAACAACATGCACAGGTAAAAGCGGATTGACGCGCAAATGTGAGAAGAGTGTTCATACCTGTGGAAAAGCAGGCGCTATGCGCACCTGCGGTAAGGGTAACGCGCTTCGCTACAGCAGGCAATATGCACCGGAGTGGGATGCGGCATTATTCTCTTTTTTTGACAAAATTCGATCTTTTGCAGCCAACCCCTGCCGTTACTCGATGTTAATTGCCGGGTTATAAGGGACTGCAGATGCTTATTTCTTCTGCACAGCAGCAACGGGCTCCGGTGGCTGGTAATTGTCAATATGATTGGCAACACCCAGCAGGATCACAGAGACGGTGAGAACAATCCAACCTGCTAATTCAATAAGACGATTCATTACTGATGACATTTGCTTTGATTTATCCATAAACACAGGCTGCAAATGTTACTAATCTCTCAATAATACAGCAAGATAATTGGGAACGATTTCTCCCTCTTTTTCGCTGCAAGTTAAGCATAAGTGGCATATGTTTGACTTAAGTTAATAAACAACCTTTGTAGCGCAATGGTTATTAAACTATTGAGACGTTGCAGGGTATGGTGTGAAATAGGTCAGTCCTGAATTGAGAGGCTATAACATGAGTGACAACATCCGCGTTGGGCTAATTGGCTATGGTTACGCCAGTAAAACCTTCCATGCCCCCCTGATTGTGGGCACACCGGGCCTCGAACTGGCTGCGGTTTCCAGTAGTGATGAAGCAAAAGTGAAGGCAGACTGGCCAACGGTGGCGGTTGTTGCTGAGCCTAAACACCTTTTTAACGATCCGAATATCGACCTGATTGTGATCCCCACGCCTAATGACACTCACTTCCCGTTAGCGAAGGCTGCACTGGAAGCGGGCAAACATGTGGTTGTTGATAAGCCTTTTACCGTGACACTGTCACAAGCACGCGAACTGGATGCGTTGGCGCGTAGCCTTGGCCGCGTGCTGTCCGTTTTCCATAACCGCCGCTGGGACAGTGATTTTCTGACGTTGAAAGCCCTGCTGGCGGATGGCGTTTTGGGGGAGGTGGCGTATTTCGAATCCCATTTCGATCGATTCCGCCCCCAGGTTCGTGACCGCTGGCGTGAACAGGGGGGGCCGGGAAGCGGCATCTGGTATGATTTAGCACCGCATCTTCTGGATCAGGCGATTAACCTGTTTGGTTTGCCCGTCAGCATGACGGTAGACCTGGCTCAGCTCCGCCCAGGTGCGCAAGCGACGGATTACTTCCATGCCATCCTGACTTATCCGCAGCGTCGTGTGATTCTGCACGGCACCATGCTCGCTGCCGCTGAGTCGGCCCGTTATATCGTGCACGGTTCGCGTGGCAGCTATGTGAAGTATGGTCTTGACCCGCAGGAAGAGCGCCTGAAAAATGGCGAGCGACTGCCTCAGGAAGACTGGGGTTACGACATGCGCGATGGCGTGTTGACGCGAATAGAAGGCGAAGAGCAGGTTGAAGAGACCTGGCTGACTGTACCGGGTAATTACCCGGCGTACTATGCTGGCATTCGTGATGCGCTAAATGGTCATGGTGAAAACCCGGTACCGGCGAGACAAGCTATTCAAATCATGGAGCTGATTGAGCTGGGTCTTGAATCGGCGAAACATCGCTCGACGCTGTGCCTTGCCTGATTAGGCAAATGCCGGATGGCGATGCTCAGCATCTCATCCGGCACTTTAACCGTCACGCTGCGGCGACTTTCTCGCGCAGGGCACGTTTTTCTTCGTTACTCAGAAATGCCATTTCCAGGCCGTTGATTTGCGCCTGACGGATCTGTTCGCGCGTGAGTCCTGCCGCTGGCGCGGCAATGGTGTACTCGTGAATAATATCCACACCCTGTACCGCCGGATCGTCCGTATTCAAACTGGCTAAAACGCCATGCTCAAGGAATGTTTTCAGCGGGTGGGTTGCCAGAGAGGCGACGGTGCTGGTCTGAATGTTCGATGTCAGGCAGGATTCGATGCCGATACGGTGTTCGGCGAGGTAATCCATCAATGCACGATCTTCAACGGCTTTTACGCCGTGACCAATACGTTCTGCGCCCAGCTCTTTAATAGCCTGCCAGATACTTTCTGGTCCCGCGGCTTCGCCCGCATGCACGGTAATACGCCAGCCGGCGTCGCGCGCCTGATTGAAATGCGACAGGAACAGACTGCCCGGGAAACCGAGTTCGTCACCCGCCAGATCCAGTGCCGTAATATGGTCACGGTGGGCTAACAGCGCATCCAGTTCCTGCAGGCAGGCGGCTTCGCCAAAGGTACGGCTCATAATGCCAATTAAGCGAGCTTCGACGCCAAAGGTCTTGCAGCCCTCGCGAACGCCGGCAATGACGGCTTCAACCACGCCCGCAACGGGGAGTTGATGTGCCATCGCCATATAGCCGGGTGAAAAACGTAATTCTACATAGTGCAGGCCGTTACGTGCTGCATCCTCAATATTCTCAAATGCCACGCGGCGACACGCATCCAGCGAGGCCAGTACCTTCACGCCCCAGTCGAGCTTGGATAAAAAGCTCACTAAATCCGGCTCAGTTGATGTGACTTGCACATGAGGGATCAGCGTTTCCAGCGTTTGTGCCGGAAGCGTTAAATTGAACTGACGACCCAGATCCAGGATCGTTTGGGCACGGATGTTACCATCAAGGTGGCGATGGACGTCGGTCAGGGGGAGGGAAGTATCAATCATGGTCGCACTCGTGTATTTAGGTAAAGTGCGTCGTATTATATGAAAAAATCGGGATAAAAAGCTATGTTGCGCAATGAATAATTTCATTGCGCAAACTTAATTAGCGTACAGAACGGATGGCGTTAATCAGCCCCTGAACGCCTTTTTCAAGCTTGGATCTTGGGCATCCGGCATTGAGACGTACAAAACCGCGACCTTCTTCTCCGTAGGTGTATCCCGGCATGATAGCCACTTTCTGCTGGTGGATGAGAACATCCTGCAAGGCATGGTCATCAATATTGAGCGGACGCAGGTCAATCCATGCCAGATAGGTGGATTGAGGAATCTGCCAGTTGAGTTCGGGGAATGCGGCATTAAGCTCACGCGCAACGTAATGCAGATTGCTGGCAAGATAATCGCGCAGCGCATCAAGCCAGCTTGCACCCTGTTGATAAGCGGCAATATGTGCGCTAAGCGCCAGCACCGCAGGCGAGGAAAGACCATCGCGGCCTTTTAACGCGCTGAGGTAATCGTTGCGGCTTTGAGCATCTTCAATGAGTCCGTAAGCCCCGGTTAATGCCGGAATATTAAAACTCTTTGAGCCGGAAGTGAGCAGTGCCCAACTGCCGCGCGCGACGTTACTCCACGGGATGTGCGGCCGGTCTGACCATACCATATCCATATGAATCTCATCGGAGATAACTTTTACACCATGGCGCTGACACAGTTCCGCCATGGCTTCCAGCTCGTCGCGCGTCCACACTTTGCCCGTTGGGTTTTGTGGGCTGCAAAGCAGAAGAATTTTGCTTTCAGGTCGAGACAGGGCTTTCTCCAGCGCAACCATGTCGCAAAACCAGCCGTCGGCGCGTTTTTCTAGTCCGACTGCGCACACCTGGCGCTGATTACCTTCAATCGCTTTGTAAAACGCATCGTACGCCGGAGTATGAATAACCACCGCATCGCCCACGGATGACCACTGGCGGATCAACTCCGACACCATATAGATGACCGAGGGGCCATATACCAGCGACTGAGGATCTATTTGAGTGTTATGCCGCGAAAGAAACCAGTGGCTTATCGCCGCCAGAAACTCATCGTTTTTCCAGCGGCTGTAACCCAACACGCCATGTGACAGGCGCTGAGTCAGCGCCTCCAGAATGCAAGGTGCGGTGGCAAAATCCATATCGGAGATGGTGAATGGCAGCAGGTCGGCTGAACCAAAACGGTCGGCAACGTAATCCCACTGAGTACACCAGGTACCGTGCCTGTCCACAACCTTTGAAAAATCAAACATATTGTTGTCCTTAAGCCTGTACGGTGTTCATCAGAACCGCGATCTCGTCTTTCACTGACTGGACCTGCGGACCGATAACGACCTGAAGGTTATGCTGATTGAGTTGTACTACGCCAATGGCACGATTGTCCTTCAGAGCCTGTACGTTAACAAGCGACATATCTTTCACTGACAAGCGCAGACGGGTGATGCAATTATCCAGGCTGACAATGTTTTCTGCGCCGCCCAGCGCCGCCAGAATAGCAGGGACGTTATAACCTGATTTACCAGGCGCTCCGGCCATTACTTTTTCGATATTGCTGGCAATTTCGACTTCACGGCCCGGCGTCTTCAAATTGAAACGCGTGATGGCGAAGCGGAAGATCACGTAGTACACCGCAAACCAGATAGCCGCGACAACAGGGACCAGGTACCACTTGGTGGACAATCCGTGCAGGATGCCGAACACCACGAAGTCAATCAGGTTACCGTCAGTGTTACCGATAGTGACGCCAAGCACCGCCATCACGGTGAAGCCAAGACCGGTTAGCAGGGCGTGGATTACATACAGAACCGGAGCGACGAACAGGAATAAGAACTCGAGTGGTTCAGTTGTACCGCCGATGACACAGGCAATCAGGCCAGAAATTAATAACCCTTTAATTTTATGACGATTTTCAGGGCGTGCGCAGTGGTACATGGCTAATGCCGCACCCGGTAAACCGCCGAGGAACGCCGGCATTTTACCCTGGGACAGGAAGCGTGTTGCGCTTTCAGAGAAACCTTGCGTTGTCGGGCAGCTCAGTTGAGCCTGGAAAATAGTCAGTGCGCCGCTCACGCTATGGCCGCAGACTTCCTGTGTGCCGCCAGCTTCGGTGAAGCGAATGAGTGCCACCAGAATATGGTGCAGGCCAAAAGGCAGCAGCAGACGCTCACCGGTGCCAAACAGCATAGGACCAAATTCCCCCGCGCTATTGATGATGTGACCGAGTCCGGTAATGCCCATGGCGAAAACCGGCCAAATCAGGGGAATGACCAGCCCGACCAATCCCATCACCACCGAGGAGATGATAGGCACAAAGCGCGTACCACCGAAAAACGCCAGCGCATCCGGCAGACGAATGTTGTGGAAGCGTTCATGCAGCATCCAGACAATGATTCCGGCAATAACGGCACCGAGGATCCCGGTGTCGATCGACTGGATCCCCAGAATGTTTTGCACGTTGTTGGCTTTCAGGATCGCCGTATCTGTGGTGGGTAAGATACCTTTGGCGGTTAACCAGAAATTGACGGCGAGGTTCATGACCGCATAACCGACAAAACCGGCAAACGCCGCAACGCCTTTGTTCTCGCGCGCCAGGCCCAGAGGAATGGCAATACAGAACATGACTGGCAGGAAGCTAAACGCAAATGAGCCAACTTTACTCATCCAGGTAAAGATGGCCTGAAGCACCGGATTCCCCAACGCCGGGATCAGCGTTAAGACATCATGGCTGCTCAACGAGCTGCCGATCCCCAACATGATCCCGCAAAATGAAAGCAGCGCTACAGGCAGCATAAAGGTTTTGCCCAACTGCTGGAAAAATTCCCATAACGTTATTTTTGGTGTGGTTCTCGCCGTCATCAAACGACTCCTTGTAAAGGCTAGCTGACTAATGATGGCGAGAAGATAAAACGTTTTACCTAATTTTAGTGCGGTATAAATCACATTATCGAACGATAATAGGGGGTATAAATATAAGTGATTGATAAAACGTTTTATCCGTCACGTTATCAGGGAGTTTTCTGTTTTTATGGCTATAGCCAAAAAAATAACCATCCATGATGTTGCGCTGGCTGCGGGGGTTTCGGTCAGCACCGTCTCATTGGTGCTCAGTGGAAAAGGGCGAATTTCATCAGCGACCGGGGAGCGGGTGAATGCTGCTATTGAGCAACTGGGGTTTGTGCGTAACCGCCAGGCATCAGCGCTGCGCGGCGGGCAGAGCGGAGTAGTTGGTTTGATTGTACGCGATCTTTCAACGCCGTTTTACGCCGAGCTGACGGCAGGTCTGACGGAAGCGTTAGAAGCGCAGGGGCGCATGGTCTTCTTACTGCACGGCGGTAAAGATGGGGAGCAGCTGGCGCAGCGTTTCGCGATGTTACTCAACCAGGGGGTGGATGGCGTGGTCATTGCCGGGGCCGCCGGTAGCAGTGATGCACTGCAACAGTTGGCCGCTGATAAAGGGATCCCGGTGGTATTTGCATCACGCGCCAGCTACCTGGATGACGCAGACACCGTCAGGCCCGATAACATGCAGGCTGCACAGTTACTAGTTGAACATCTTATCCGCCACGGACACCAGCGTATTGCCTGGCTGGGCGGGCAGAGTTCTTCATTGACTCGCGCAGAGCGCGTCGGCGGTTATTGTGCAACCTTACTAAAATATGGTTTACCGTTTCATAGCGACTGGGTGTTGGAGTGCTCATCCAGCCAGAAGCAGGCCGCAGAAGAGGTAACGGCGCTGTTACGCCGCAATCCCACGATCAGCGCGGTGGTGTGCTACAACGAAATAATCGCCATAGGCGCCTGGTTTGGCCTGATGAGAGCAGGACGTCAGAGTGGTGAAATTGGTGTCGATCGCTATTTCGAACAGCAAATATCGTTGGCCGGATTCGCTGATGTGGCGGAAAACGCGTTGGACGATATCCCCATTACCTGGGCCTGTTCGCCCGCGCGTGAAATGGGATACACCCTTGCTGAACGTATGCTACAACGCATTGCCCACGATGAAGGTCATTCACGCAATCTGACGCTTTCCGCTCGTCTGGTGGCGGCGAAATAAAAAAGCCCGATAAACTCTGTTATCGGGCCTGTCACCGACGAGTGATTATTGTTGCGGGATGGCAGGGGCGTCCGGCTGTGTAAGAGAAGGCATACCGAACATACCAACAAACTCATCCAGCGGCATTTTTTGTCCGTTCAGCGTCACCTGGCCGTTTGCGTATTGCAGGCTGGTGCCGATAACGTTGTCCTGCAAAGTCGTAATGCGGAACATCTGACCCATCGCCGCCAGGCCATTAACCTGTTGCTTCGCCAGACCAGCCGCTTCTTCCTGCTGATATCCTTCCAGTTTGGCAATTTGCGTCATGAACTCAGTCGCCATATCGACAGGGATGGTCAGTTTCGCATCCAGCGATTTGACGGAACGATCCACTTCCTGGGCCAGCGTTTGCGGCTCCACCATGTTTGCGGTCGGATCTTTTAGCAGCAGTGACAGATTAAATGTGGTTTCACCTTTTGCATTCTTCCAGCTCAGTGGAGCAATGGTGACAACCGGTTCGCCTTTCATCAGAATCGGTAGCGCATTAAAGAAGGCTTCGGTGACTTTCTGCTGATAAAGCTCAGGATTTTGGACCACATCAATCTGCGCCATCAGCGCTTTGGTTTGGGCGCTGTACTGCTGGCTGAACTGGTGCAGCGCTTCACCGTCAATCTGGCCAACTTTCAACGTCAGCTTACCGCTCCCCATATCCTGGCCCTGCAATTTAAGGCTGTTCAGGGTGTAATCCAACTGGCTGTTGACGGTTTTGCCATCGTTAATCAGATCGGATTTGCCATCGATACCCATGCCTTCCAGCACCGCCAGCTCTTTGCCCTCGACTGAAATCGACAGTTTTTCGAGGGACAATTTCTGATCGCCGATGCGCTCACCAAAGCTTGCAATACTGCTGGAACCTTCAGTTTTCAGGTTATTGAAAGTAACTTGTACTTTCTGATCATACTCATTGACGGCGTTAACCAGGCCACTTTGCGCCTCGCCAGTCAGCGACACCGCATTACCATCCTTATCTGCCGTAAACTGGAACTCCCCGCCGCTAAAGGCCACTTTTTCGTCGCCTTTCTCGTAGTTCAGCGGTTTGAGGGAGAGATCGGAACGGGTATCCCCACTGTAGCCAATACGGGAATTAATGATGAATGGCGTCTCACCTTTGGCAATATCAAACAGCGGCTTCGTCACGTCGTTATTGACCAGAGTCGTTTTCACGGAGGCCATTGCCGGAACAAGATTCAGTGATTTCAGCTGAGCCAGCGGGAAAGGGCCGTGATCCACGGTTTCATTCAGGACGATGCTTTGTCCCGGTTTCAGCCAGGAATCTGCCTGCCCGGCGACAGGTTTCACCACCAACTGCAGTTGGCTATTGAACACGCCGCGCTGGTAGTTTTGATAACTCAGTTCAATGCCCGCCTCCGGGGAGTAGCGTTTTAACTGATCGTTTGCCTGCGTCACCATCTCGGCGAGATGCGTTTCGAGTTTCTTTCCTGTGTACCAGGCGCCGCCCGTCCAGACGATACCCAGTGCAACCACCACACCCGCAGCTACCAGCGATTTTTTCATTTTGATATCCATAAAATAAAACCAGGCGTTTGAAGACGCCTGGAGGAGTGACATGTCTTTAACTCACTACAGCTTAGCAAGAGTTGTTAAAAATATCAGTATCTTGCTACAGCTTGTTATAAACCCGAGCTAAACGGCCCGTGCCGCTGACGTTTACCGGCGATTCATTCGCGCTAATAAAGGCCGACTCACCCGGCTGCAGCACCAGACGATGCTCGCCCTTGCTCAGCACGGCTTCACCCTCGACGCAGAACAAAATGGCCGCACTTTGCTGGTTGATATCTGCGCCATTGGCGGTCAGTTCATGCAAGGAGAACGCGAAATCGTCGACCGGAATGGGGAAATCCAGTTCGCTGTCTGTCTTAACTGGCGTGGTCAGCAGTTGATTGGCTGGCTTAGCGACAAACTTAACGTTGGCGACCAGCTCCGGGATATCAATGTATTTTGGCGTCAGTCCGGCGCGCAGCACGTTGTCCGAGTTAGCCATTACCTCCAGCGCCACACCTTGCAGGTAGGCGTGTGGGGTTTCGGCAAATAAGAACATCGCTTCGCCAGGATTGAGTTTCACCACATTGAGCAGCAGCGGGGAGAAGAGCCCGCTGTCATTCGGATAGAAATCGGCGATCAGGCGAATGGTTTGCCACGGTTCACCCTGCTGGCTGTTCAGCGCCGATTTCAGGATCGCCAGCGCATGGGATTTCTCCTCATCCTGCATATTCAGCAAGCTGGCGAAAAGATAGCTCAGACGTTCCGCGCTCGGTTCCTGCAGGAAATGCGCAATAGCCGGATGCGCGGCGGAAACCGGTTGTAACAATGCGACAATGTCAGAGAACTCGCGGAATGCGTTCATCGCCAGGAACGGTGTCAAAGCAAAAACCAGTTCCGGTTTGTGGTTAGGATCTTTGTAATTGCGCTCGGCGGCATCCATCGGGATCCCCGCCGCGTTTTCTTTGGCAAATCCGATTTCAGAGTTGTGCTTGTTAGGATGAACCTGAATCGAAAGAGGTTGCGCGGCGCACAGCACTTTAAACAGGAAAGGCAGTTCACCAAAGCGTTTCGCAACAGCATCGCCTAACAGTGCGGATTTATCGTGTTCGATGACATCACGCAGAGCGACCGTCTGGCCGTCAGCGTTCAGAACCTGTGAACTGCTTTTCGGATGCGCGCCCATCCACAGCTCAGCCATCGGTTGCTGAGTGGGGTTGGCAATCCCATAAAGTTCCGTTAACGCAGTTTTACTTCCCCAGGCGTAGTTCTGCACTGAGTTGATGAGTTTTTGCATTCTCAAGCCCTGTTTCAATGTGGAATTTTCTACGGCTATTAAACCAAGAAACCCTGAGCGAAGTAACCTGCACATGTAAAAAGTCGTACTTGTCTCAGTTTTTGTTAAAAAATTGTGTAGGATATGGTGACTCGCTTTTAATACCCTGAGTAATTCCGGTTGCAGAAAGCCTTTCCTTCTACAACCCGACCTGCGGCAGGGAAGCAGGGCAATGGAACATCTGCCCAGAGAATAACCAGACCGAGCAGTAAGTGAGAGCACAATGTCAAATAAACCCTTTCATTATCAGCATCCTTTCCCCCTCAAAAAGGATGATACCGAATACTATCTGCTGACCAGCGACCATGTCTCCGTTGCCGAATTTGAAGGGCAGGTGATTGTTAAAGTCGCGCCGCAAGCCTTAACGCTGCTGGCTCGTCAGGCCTTCCATGATGCATCGTTTATGCTGCGTCCTGCGCATCAGCAGCAGGTGGCCGACATTCTGCGTGACCCGGAGGCCAGCGAAAACGACAAATATGTGGCCCTGCAATTCCTGCGGAACTCTGATATTGCGGCAAAAGGTATTTTGCCAACCTGTCAGGACACCGGCACCGCGATTATCGTGGGTAAAAAAGGTCAGCACGTCTGGACCGGCGGCGGGGATGAAGCTGCGCTGGCGCGCGGTGTGTATAACACCTACATCGAAGACAACCTGCGCTATTCACAAAACGCCGCGCTGGATATGTATAAAGAGGTGAACACCGGTACCAACCTGCCGGCACAGATAGATTTGTATACCGTCGATGGCGATGAATACAAATTCCTGTGTATTGCCAAAGGAGGTGGTTCGGCGAACAAAACCTATCTGTACCAGGAGACCAAAGCGCTGCTCACGCCGGGCAAATTAAAAAATTACCTGGTTGAGAAAATGCGAACGCTGGGAACAGCGGCCTGTCCACCGTATCACATTGCGTTTGTGATCGGTGGAACGTCAGCGGAAGCCACGCTGAAAACGGTGAAACTGGCGTCGGCTAAATATTACGATGAGCTGCCGACCGAAGGTAACGAACATGGTCAGGCATTCCGCGATGTGGAGCTGGAAAAAGAGCTGCTGATTGAGGCACAGAATTTGGGGCTGGGCGCGCAGTTCGGCGGGAAATACTTCGCTCATGATATCCGCGTGATCCGCCTGCCGCGTCACGGGGCGTCGTGTCCGGTTGGTATGGGCGTTTCTTGCTCAGCCGATCGAAATATCAAAGCTAAGATCAACCGAGAAGGTATCTGGATCGAAAAACTGGAGCATAATCCAGGCAAATATATACCAGAAGAGTTGCGCCAGGCGGGAGAAGGCGAAGCGGTACGCGTTGACCTCAATCGTCCGATGAAAGAGATCCTGGCTCAGTTGTCGCAGTACCCGGTTTCTACACGTCTGTCGCTTAACGGCACCATCATTGTTGGCCGTGATATTGCGCATGCGAAACTGAAAGAACGGCTGGATAACGGCGAAAGTTTGCCGCAGTATGTTAAAGATCATCCGATCTATTACGCTGGCCCGGCAAAAACGCCGGAAGGCTATGCCTCTGGTTCGCTTGGACCAACCACGGCAGGGCGTATGGATTCGTATGTTGACCAGCTTCAGTCCGCAGGTGGCAGCATGATCATGCTGGCGAAAGGCAACCGCAGCCAGCAGGTGACCGATGCCTGTCATAAGCATGGCGGCTTCTACTTAGGCAGTATCGGCGGCCCGGCAGCGGTGCTGGCCCAGGGCAGTATCAAGAGTCTGGAGTGTGTGGAATACCCTGAACTGGGGATGGAAGCCATCTGGAAAATTGAAGTGGAAGATTTCCCGGCGTTTATCCTGGTGGATGACAAAGGCAACGATTTCTTCAAGCAGATTCAGACGTCGCAGTGCGCACGCTGCGTTAAGTAACGTCAGCCGCCCTTCGGGGCGGTTTTTTTTACCGCACGAACCACCAAACGACAGATTAATCCTCGTTAATACTCATAAGACCAATGCAAATAGGCAATGTCGAAACATAACCTAATCAATTGTTAATGTAAGGAGCAGGTAATGGTAACGGTACGCCGCGAGAATGATTCAATGGGGGCGATTGATGTTCCAGCCGATAAGCTTTGGGGCGCGCAAACCCAACGTTCGCTGGAGCATTTTCGTATCTCTACGGAGAAAATGCCGGTCTCGCTGATCCATGCGCTGGCGCTGACGAAACGCGCCGCAGCAAAGGTTAACCAGGATCTCGGGCTACTGGCGGAGGATAAAGCCAGGGCTATTATGCAGGCCGCAGATGAGGTGTTGGCGGATAAACACCGCGATGAGTTTCCGCTGGCCATCTGGCAAACCGGGTCAGGAACACAAAGCAATATGAACATGAACGAGGTGCTGGCAAACCGGGCCAGCGAGTTGCTGGGCGGCGTGCGGGGGATGGAACGGAAAGTTCACCCCAACGATGATGTTAATAAAAGCCAAAGCTCGAATGATGTGTTCCCGACCGCAATGCACGTTGCCGCGCTGCTGGCACTGCGTAACTCACTGATCCCGCAGTTAAATGTGTTAACCAAAACGCTCAGTGATAAATCACACGCTTTCGCGGATATCGTCAAAATTGGTCGTACACATCTGCAAGATGCAACCCCGCTTACGCTCGGCCAGGAGATTTCCGGCTGGGTGGCAATGCTTGAACATAACCTCAGACACATTGAAAACAGCTTACCCCACGTGGCGGAACTGGCGCTGGGAGGAACCGCGGTAGGGACCGGACTGAACACGCATCCGGAATATGCCCGTCGGGTCGCGGATGAATTGCGGGACATTACCTGTGCGCCGTTCGTTACCGCACCGAATAAATTTGAAGCGCTAGCTACCTGCGATGCACTGGTTCACGCCCACGGCGCGCTAAAAGGGCTGGCGGCGTCGCTGATGAAAATCGCCAACGATGTGCGCTGGCTGGCATCCGGTCCGCGTTGCGGGATTGGCGAAATTTCGATTCCTGAAAATGAACCGGGCAGCTCCATTATGCCGGGTAAGGTCAATCCTACCCAGTGTGAAGCGCTGACCATGCTTTGCTGTCAGGTAATGGGCAACGATGTCGCCATCAACATGGGCGGAGCGTCAGGTAATTTTGAGCTCAACGTTTACCGTCCGATGGTCATCCACAATTTCCTGCAGTCGGTGCGTCTGCTGGCTGACGGTATGGAAAGCTTTAACGAGCACTGCGCGACAGGAATCGAGCCTAATCGTGAACGAATCGATCAACTGCTCAACGAGTCGCTAATGCTGGTGACCGCGCTCAATACCCATATCGGTTATGATAAAGCCGCTGAAATTGCCAAAAAGGCGCACAAAGAGGGGCTGACGTTAAAAGCCTCCTCCCTGGCGCTGGGGTATCTAACCGAAGCGGAGTTTGACAGCTGGGTACGCCCGGAACTGATGGTTGGCAGTATGCGGCCAGGCAGTTAATCCGCAACGTACAGGTGCAGCCGGGGAATAATCAATCTCAACGGCTGCGCCTGAGGTTTAAAACGATGCTGAACATTGTCGGCATCATAATTCAGTAACTCGCCGATATCTGGTACGGTCATGCCGTTTTCATTGTTGAGCAACGCGATCAAGGGCGTCGGGCAGGCATATTGCACCTGCTTTTGTTCTCCTTTGAACCAGACGCGGGCGATGGGCTGCACTTTTACCGGCCGTTTAATCTTCAGGCGCGCCTGCTGGCCCAGGGCGGCGACATCCTGATATTCCCGTTCAAGTTTCGCCTGCCACTCTTCCCGCGTCCAGGGATGTACGCTGCGCGGCGACGTCAGGCTTTTTTCCAGTTGCTGTAGTACTTCATCGCGTTTCAGATTTTTAATAATGTGTTTGTTGGCCCAGCCAAATCGCAGGGTGGCAGGCTCTCTGACAAGGGTGAGCGTACGATAGGCATTCAGCGTAATCAGTCCCGGCAGGTGGCGATGCACCCATTCAAAACGCGCTGCCGGTGCCAGCCCTGATTCCACCGTGACAATGCGCTCGAAGGTGGTTTTTAGCTGGTTAATACGCTGTATTTGCTCTTCCAGAGCGCGCTGAGCTGCGTTATCTACCTGATAACACAGTACGCCTGGCAGGCGGACGGCCGCTTTGCTGCTACGATTCTCGGACTGTTGCTGGATAAACAGATGACGATAGTGGCGTAGCGCCAGCGTTTCAGCCTCTTTACTTAAATGCTGCTTAACATCAATGTTCTGCAGTGGAGCATGCTCTGCCTCTTTGACCACTTCCGGTAACGAGAAGACGCGCGCAATCAGCAGCGTCTGCTGCAAAAGATTGTTGTTCAGAAGCGCCAGTTCTTGCTCCATCTGGCGGAAGGTGCCGTTCAGGCGGTCGACGAGATCGTAACGGGCCATAGATTTACCATTTTAGTTACAACATACTTTTTTATAGCACAACCTCCACCATTTGACCACCGAGCCGAATGGGTCAGGCAGCTGAAATTTCAGGAATGTTATGCCAGACGGGCCAACTGAAACAAAAGCGGGCGCCGCCGAGTTCACTTTCATCACAAACGACCGTACCGCCCATAGCCAATGCGATCGAGTGAACAATGGCTAGCCCAAGCCCGCAACCACCGGTCGCCCGGTCACGGCTGGGGTCAAGGCGTACAAACGGTTCAAAAACCTGTTCGCGGGCGTCTGGAGCAATTCCGGGACCGTCATCCTCCACAACCAGCGTCGCCTGATTGCCATTCAATAACAGGCTCGCTTGCACCGTAGACTGGCAATAGCGCAGGGCGTTATTCAGTAGATTATCCAGTACGCGCTCCATCAGGCGCATATCCAGCGCGCCGTAGTCACCAATATTAAGATGGCGTAAGTGCACCGCACGCTCAGGGTTTACGCTTTGCACATCCTCCAGATGGGTTGTCAGCCAAACGGCCAGATCCGGTACGCTGAGCTTCAGTTCATTTTGCGGGCGGTCCAGCCGGGCATAGGTCAGTAATTCTTCGATTAACCCTTCCAGTTGACCAATATCGCGATTCAGCGCCTGGGATTCCTGCGCGGTGAGGTTATCACTCATTTCCAGACGATAACGTAGGCGTACCAGTGGGGTACGAAGCTCATGGGCAATGCCATCGATAAGTTGTTTCTTACTGGCGATTAGCGCATTGATATTGTCTGCCATCTGGTTAAACGCGATACCCAATCGCTCAAAGCTGGAACCGCTGTCAAAATGGAGGCGTTCGCCCAGATGTCCTTCCCCAAAACGCTGTGCAGCAGCTTCCAGTCGTAGCATTTCCTGCCAGTGCGGACGCATCCAGATAAGTACCGGAAAGGCCAGTGAGATAGCAATAAACGCCATCAACGCGATGTCCAGCAAACGCATTTGATGGAGAAAATAGAGATAGGGAAGCGGGCCGACGGCCAGCACGTAATGGCTGCGTGGGATCCGTTGAATAAATGTGTACTGATCGTCAAGCGCCACGATATCGCCTTCGCGCAAACGTTGCATTGTTTGAACGTCCAGCGTGTACTTATTTAGCGGTTCAACGCGCAGGTCAAAGGAGAGGTTCAAATCCATCTCCTTCAGCGTTTTACCCCAGTCACGTGGCGGGATCTCGCGAAGCTCGCTGCGCATCAGGTATAACGAGCTTTTCATTAAATCGTCGAGGGATTGTCTGCCTGCGCGCTCTGCAGTGAATTTATAGACCAGGCCGACCAGCAGGGTCATCACCAGAAAGCAGACAAACAGCAGGAGATAAAACTGTACAAACAGCTTCTTCATAAAAAATCACCGAATACATAATATAATGCTCACCGATACTCTCAAAATTGCTGTGATATAAAAATATGAATTTCAATCGCTGTTGTTATTTACTACTTATTTTCGCAGCGTTAGGCTGCATTTTCACCTCGCATCCCTTTGTTATATGGTTTTTGCTCGCCAACATACTGACGTTGGCAATGTACGGTGCGGATAAAATGGCAGCGCGCAGGGCCTGGCGCCGAGTGCCGGAGTCCACTTTGCTGCTGTTTGGCGTTATTGGCGGGTGGGGGGGCGCGATAGCCGCTCAACAACTCTTTCGCCATAAAACACAAAAACAGCCATTCAAAACCTACTTCATTATCAGTGTGATAGTGAATGTGTCTGTCATCGGAGCGGCCTATCATTTCTATCCCATTTCATCCTGGTGAACGTCAGTGACAGGCAGCCTGCTTACTTGAGACAGGAAACGTACTTTTCACCTGAGCGCTGCACGATGTCATCGGCATTTTTCGTTATGTCTTTCCCTTCAAACGCGCCATAGAGTTGCTTAAATTTCACCGTACTCAGGCGGTGGGTAATGTCGCTGACCGTTGCGGCTGGCAATGGCAACATATTGGGGTAGCTCCACATAAAGGAGACGGCATGCGCCCCAGGGGTGACCTGAACGATATCGCCGGAAAGCACCACGCCTTCATCTCGCGCCCAGTGCAGAACGCAGCCGCCAGCAAAGTGTCCGCCGAGGCGTATCACACTGACGTCGCGTGTCAGTTCCAGGGTGTCGCCATCCCAAAATTTAATCCATGGGCTGTCGCGCATTACCCACTTGCGGTCATTGGCATGGAGATAAATGGGAGCGTTAAATTCGTCAGCCCAGTCTTGCATGGTGGTGTAGTAATGAGGATGCGAAATCGCGATGGCCTTAAGCCCGCCCAGGGACGTTATTAGCATTTTTGTGGCGTCGTCGAGCGTGGCAATGCAGTCCCATAAAATATTGCCTTCCGGAGTACGCAGAATAAACGCCCGTTGATCAATTGCAAAACCAGGAACGGTGCGGATGCTGAGGAGGGTGCTGTCATGTTGCCGCCACTTATTTGTGTGCGAAGCACAAAGTGCGGCAAAATCGACCCATTCCTGCCCGGTCGCGGGGACATACTGACGTTCGTCCTGGCAGATATCGCAATGTTCAGGAAGGGCGTCTGCCACCTCATAGGATGTTCCACAGGCTTTGCATAACGTGATCATCGTGTCTTCCTCTATTGAAAAAACACAGTCAGCATGGCACACCGATACGCAAGGGTGTGCCCTTTAGTGCTCTACACGATAAGCCAGGAATGGTGGGCGTGGGTCGTTGTGGCCCAACCAGCAGAAAGCAGGAATAATGTCTACACCGTCCCTGTCGAGGGTCATTTCCGGCGAAAAAAATGAGGATAATGTTTGGAAAATAGTCTGTTCAACTCCTGGCTCAGCCGTTGGGGACTTACTCCTGATGGCCAACCGCTTGAGACGCACACATCACAGCTTTTGCCCGTGGTGACCAAAGATGGTCAGAAAGCCATACTCAAACTCACCGACGATGACAGTGAACGAAACGGCTGCGAACTAATGGTCTGGTGGAACGGGAATGGTGCTGCGAAAGTGCTTGCTCATGCAGCAGGGGCGATTCTGTTAGAACGTGCAACCGGGGCGGGGTCTTTAGCGGACATGTCCTGGTCCGGCAATGATGCGCAGGCCTGTCGCATTATTTGCCATGCAGCCAGTCGACTCCATCTCCCCCGGAATGCGTCAACGCCTGCGTTAACACCGCTACTTTATTGGTTTCGCGATCTGGCTCCTGCCGCGAAAAAGCATGGCGGCATCCTGACGCATTGTGCAGAGGTGGCAAAGGTATTGCTCTCCTCTCCCCAGAATGAAGTCGTATTGCACGGTGACTTACACCACGGCAATATTCTTGATTTCGGAACGAAAGGATGGCTGGCTATCGATCCTAAAGGGCTGGTGGGCGAGCGTGGCTTTGATTACGCCAATATTTTTACTAATCCCGATCTTGCCGATCCCACCAAACCTGTCGCCATTGAGCCAGAAAGATTCGCACAACGGGTAAATATTGTGTCTGAAATCGCGAGGATTGAACGGCAGCGTTTGCTGATGTGGATTATTGCCTGGTGTGGGTTGTCGTCTGCCTGGTTTCTGCAAGAAGGAGACTGCGCCACGATACCCCTGCGCATCGCAGAGTTAGCGAGCGCGGAACTCGCTTTTGGGGGTAATCAATTTTGATCTACGACACTGGGCTGGTAATTCTTTAGAGTTATCATTAGCCTGGTAAATGTTTTATTAATCAATCAGTGAATGGCGGTGTAGTGTGTTTTTTAGCGCAAATTTGACAGGCTGTGAGCAATGAACGCATTGTTTTTATTATTAAAAAAGCGCCCGAACATTATTTTGTTGATGGTCTTACTCATCGGGGCAAACATCGTGGCGTGGCTGTGGGCTTTCACCGCGTTTAGCAACAACACGTCGTTACTGGCGCTTAGTCTGATCGCATGGTGCTATGGTTTGCGCCATGCTGTTGATGCCGATCATATCGCCGCGATAGATAGCGCTACGCGCAAACTTATGCAGCAGAAAAAACGCGCCCTGACGACGGGAGCCTGGTTTTCCCTGGGGCATTCCACCATTGTGGTACTGGCAAGCATTGGCATTGCGTTGACCACCAGCGTGTTTAAGCAACACATGGCATGGTTTCAGAATGTCGGCGGTCTGATAGGTACCACGGTCTCTGCCGTATTTCTGCTGATTCTGGCTACCATTAATCTCGTTATTTTCTGTCATGTCTGGAAGGCTTTTCGTCATCTAAAACGCACCGGTACTTACGATGGCACCACAGAGGATATGACAGTTTCAGGCCCGCTGAACTGGCTTTTCCGCTCGGCGTTTCGGCTGGTAGGCAAAGACTGGCATATGTATTTTGTCGGCTTTTTGTTTGGCCTGGGTTTTGATACCGCTACTGAAATTTCTCTGCTCGGAATTTCTGCTTCAAGCGCGTCCAGTGGCATGTCGGTGTGGTCAATTCTCGTGTTCCCGGCGCTGTTTACCTGCGGCATGGCGCTGATTGACTGCCTGGACAGTATCCTGATGGTTGAGGCCTACGGATGGGCATTCAATAAGCCGCAGCGTAAGCTCTATTACAATATGACCATCACCGGGACCTCGGTAATTGTTGCGCTATTTATTGGCGGGCTGGAGGCGCTGGGGCTTCTCTCTGACGCATTTTCGCTCCAGGGAGGTTTGTGGGATACCGTCAGCGAGTTGAGTGACCATATGGGGAATGTCGGGTTTGCGATTATTGGCGTCTTTATCGGCTGCTGGATTATTTCTGCAGTAAATTACCGTTGGAAAAAATACGACGGGCTGACGTTTAGTTGACACAAAAGAAAGCCTTCCGTGAAAGGGAAGGCTTGGATCTTACTTGAGGGCTGACTAATTCGCGGTGATGATACACACCATCTTTATCACCCAAATCTGGGTGATATTAAAAGTGACGGTGTAACGTATAATGGTCGGCCCGGAGGGATTACATTTGAGGTTCATCGTCCCAGGCGTGCGGTGCGAACAGATAACCTTTGTTGCGCACCGTTTTGATTCGATAGGGTTCAGTCGCGTTATCGAGCAGTTTTTTGCGTAACCGGGAAATTGCGACATCAACGCTGCGATCCATGCCGTCATAACTTACGCCGCGCAGGTTCTTCAGCAGCGCATCGCGGTCCATAATTTGCCCGGCATGGGTTGCCAGCTCCCACAGTAATTCAAAATCTGCGGTGGAGAGTGAGACTTGCTCGCCGCCGAGCAGCACGGAACGATTGGTTGGGTCGATAGTGAGTGTGCCAAAGCGCAGCGTCGTGTGCGGCGTGATGGTTGCCGCCTGAATGCCTTTAGACTGGACTGAATGTTCATTCTGGCGCAGATGCAGACGCAGGCGAGCAAGCAGCACTGCTGGCGGCGTTGTCTTCAGAATATAGTCACAGGCACCCATTTCCAGCGCCAGAATATGGTTCATATCGCTGTCCAGCGAGGTGAGCAGGACAATAGGACCCTGCCAGCGTCCGCGCAAATCGCGGCAGATAGTCATCCCATCTTTGCCCGGCAGCATGATATCTAATAACACCAAATCGGGTTGAACTTGCAGGATTTTCTCCTCGGCTAAATCACCTCGAGGCTCAACGATAACCTCAATATCATGCCGGGCCAGATAGGCCGCAATCAGCGAGCCAACTTCGGGATCATCTTCAACAAATACGATGGTGTTCATATCATTCATTTTGAATATAAAACGCCAACATACACCGCCCCGGTTTTTCCTTCCATTAATCTTTTCTAAACAAGAACGCTTCCGTTATGCTAGAGGCTGATGTTATTGATGTGTTAAGGCAGGGTGATGGGACTCGTTATAAAAGCGGCGCTCGGTGCGCTGGTGGTGGTGTTAATTGGTGTGCTGGCGAAAACAAAGAACTACTATATTGCCGGATTAATTCCGTTGTTCCCGACCTTTGCGTTGATTGCCCACTATATCGTGGCCAGTGAACGTGGGATCGAAGCGTTACGTACAACCATTGTCTTCAGCATGTGGTCGATTATTCCCTATTTTGTCTACCTCGTTTCGCTGTGGTATTTCACCGGATTTATGCGCTTACCCGTTGCGCTCGGCGGTTCAGTGGTGTGCTGGGGCCTGAGCGCATGGTTGCTTATTTTTTGTTGGATTAAATTGCACTAACGCAGATGACGCCCGCCATCAAGGGCAAAACTACGCCCGGTGACAAAACAGCTGGTCAACAGATAGTCAATTAAATCAATGACCTCTTTTTCACCCGGCGCTGTTTTCATCAGTGATTTGTTCAATGCCTGCTGACGATACTCTGCATCGTCACCCTCGTTAAACAGGATTAGCGAGGGGGCAATCGCGTTCACTTTCACTTCTGGTGCCAGTTTGCGCGCGAACGAGCGGGTCATGTTGTCCAGCGCCGCTTTGCTGGCTGCATAAGCGATGTGCTTATCGCTGCCACGCTCCACAACATAATCTGTAAAATGGATAATATCGCTGGCCGCATGTCCATGCCCGCGCAGCAATCCTTCCAGCGCGTGGTTGAGCAGGTAGGGGGTATTGACGTGAATCTGCATCATGGCCGACAGCACTTCGGTTAACGGCGCACCGGGCTTTTCTGCAAGCCAGGCACTGGCATTATGCACAATACCGCGCAGGCCATCCGTCTGTGCTTTGACCTCATCCGCAAAGGCCAGTACGCCCTCATCGGTGGAAAAATCAGCCTGGATACACAGCGCGCCCGCATCTCGCAGGCCATCAATAGTTGGATAATGCGTACGGTAGCTGACGATAACTGGCTGTTTTTGATTAATAAAGTGCCATGCGACGGCGAGGCCGATACGTCGACCTCCTCCGGTGATAAGAATTGGCAAAGGGGGTTTTTTACCCATCGTAATCTCCATGTGTCGCGAACGATGGGGACAATGTTACCCCATCAACATCCAGGTCGCCGGAACAGCAGCAACTAGCAGCAGGCCGATCAGCGCCATTTCCTGGCGTTTTAATACGTTTTCATGCGCGTGTGTTTTACGGGCATAAAGGAAGACCAGCAGCCCTGGCGCATACAGCACCACAGACAGCAGCAGGTGCATCGGACCTGACGCATACAATAACCATATGCCATAAATACTCGCTCCGATACCGACAGCCTTATGAATTGGACGAGTGGCAATTTTCAGCAGAAATGCGCCGACCAGTAAATAGGGCACCAGAATCATTTCTGAGGCGATGGTTAATAACGTATTGTAGTCGGAACCTGTGAGCCAGATCAGCACCAGGCAAATCTGTACGCAGATATTGGTTAGCCACAGCGACGCCGATGGCGCGCCTTGCGCGTTCTGCCGCGCAAAAATGCGTGGAAACGCTTTGTGCGTGGAGGCGAGGAACGGCACTTCCGCCGCCATAATCGTCCAGCTTAAATAAGCACCGCACACGGAAACAATCAGGCCTGCGGCAATAATAATTTCACCCCATGGCCCCATCATTTTCACCATCAGACCGGCCATTGACGGGTTGCGGATCTCCGCCAGTTCGGGACGCGCGACAACGCCCAAAGACAGCAGGGTGACAAGCAGATAAACGCCCAACGCGGCGAGTACCGCCAGCAGCGTAGCGCGTCCGACATCGCGTTTGTTTCTGGCACGAGCTGAAACCACCACCGCGCCTTCCACACCGATGAAAACCCACAGGGTGATGAGCATGGTGTTTTTTACCTGCTCCCAAACGGGAACGCCCAACGCTACGCCGGTAAAATCGAGGGTAAAGGTGTCGAGCTTAAACAGCATAAACGCCAGCACGATAAACAGACCAAGCGGCAGTAATTTCGCCAGCGTCGCCACCAGGTTAATACTGGCTGCTGTTTGCACACCACGCAGCACCAGAAAATGGACCACCCACAACAGCACCGATGCGCCAACAATCGACTGCCAGGTATTACCATCGCCAAACAGACGTAACTCCGGCGTGTCGGTAAAGAAGCTGAGCGCAGAGAAAACAATCACCAGATACGAAACGTTAGCGATAACAGCACACAGCCAGTATCCCCACGCGGAGCAAAAGCCAATCAGCTCACCGAAACCTTCACGTGCATAGGTAAATATGCCGCCATCCAGTTCAGGACGGATACGCGTCAGAATCAGCATGGCAAAGGCAAGCAAAAGGATACCCGCACCGGTAATCGCCCAACCAATCAGTAATGCAGCCGGGCTTGCTACCGCCGCCATATTTTGTGGCAGGCTGAAAACACCAGCGCCGAGCATTGAGCTTAAAACCAGCGCGGTGAGTGCGCTCAGACCCAATTTCTTTTCCATTTGTATCCAGTGACAAAAACGAGAGTGAGAGAATAATTATTTTGGCAAACCGCATAAAAATGGTGAAAGCCACTAAGGCGCGGGATTTTACGGAGAGAAGAGAACGCATGCAATGGGGATAGAGAGATTTGTGACTAATAGTGTGAAAAGTAGTCTTAATACTGCTGTTTTTGTTTCGCCCGAGGGGAGGATGGCGGGAAATTATCAGGTCTACAAGGCTGTAGACCTGATAAGGTACTGAGTATTACTTATACAGGTCAGCGCTGATGGTCATGTTATTACCACGTTCAGACCACTGGCGGGTGATGTGATAATACTTAGCGCCTTTCTTCGCTGCGCGTTTGGCAACCTGGTAAGAGATTTCAGTCATGTTGCCATAGTTACCGGTGAACTTGATGCTGTCGAACGGCACCATCATAGCGGCGGTTGCTTTATTCAGTTCTTCAACTTTGGTTCCATCCGGCAGCGTGACAGTGTAACGCCCACCTTTGGTGGATTGCGTTTCGAAGAAACGACCGACTTCAGCGCTCGGAGACGCGGTAGTCGCAACGCCTGGGATCTCAACTTTCTTCGCGGCTTCGCCACCGGCGGCTAATGCGGCACGTCCGGCATCTGAATCTGCTGGGATCGCATCAGGGCTTTGTACTACGCGTTTTTTCGCATCAGCTTTATAGATGAATGCGGTAATACGCTGGTTACCACCCTGGTTGGCATCGACCTGGCGCACGATGTAGAAGGAGTAAGCGCCTTTCTCTTTCGCTGCTTTGGTGATGGCATCGTTCACTTCAGGCTGGCTGCGGTAGAAGCCCTGCACCGTAACGGTATCGAATGGTTCTATCAGAACGGCCTGATCTTTCGGTAATTCCATCACGCCGTTAATGACACGGTTTTTGGACGCTTCCGCTTTTTCAGCATCGGCTTTATAGATGTCGGCTACAACGCGCCAGTTACCGCCGCTGCCAAAATCTGAGGTATCAACAACATAAAAGGAGGCTGCACCGTCTTTATCTGCACGGCGTGATACGGCGGTCACCGCGTCACCGATAGCATTAAAACGACCGGTAACCACAATGCGGTCATAGGGTTTCAGGGCAGCCGCTTGCTCCGGCGTCAATTCTGTCGCTGCATTTACAGAAAAAGCAGTCGCAGAAATAAGTGCGGACGCCAGGAGAGTGTTCTTAAGCTTCATAAAAATAATCCTTCGCCTTGCGCAAACCAGGTACTGGTATTGTTATTGACTAGAAACGTCGCTGATTATTGCATTTAAATTGTGTCAGTGTCTGCGTCATTTTTCACTCATCGTGCCACGTGACGTAACAACACAGATAACATTTTGTGATATGTCGAAAATTTCGGCGTTTGGCGACCAAAACTGATAAAGCAGTTGAATTTCATAAGTTAATTTAATGTTAATCAATTGTTTTTGGCAGGCACGTAATCATGTTTTGCCGCTTCGCTTGAGCGAATTATCGGCCTTTGTGGGCTATTTTTAGGGTATTTTATCTGCCAGCGGTTCGATTCATCTCTATTTCGCGAATTTCATAATAAATACTGTTTTTTGGCGCTAGATCACAGGCGTCATTTTCAGTAGGTTATACAGAGTTTGTTACTGTTTTATTTTATTGGGGTAACACTGACCTCTTTCGAGAGTGCGCGCATGCCTCGTGCGAACATTGATAAACCATCATCACAAATACAGATGGAAGGGAACATTATGCGAATTGGCATACCAAGAGAACGGTTAACCAATGAAACCCGCGTCGCAGCTACGCCGAAGACGGTTGAGCAGCTGCTTAAGTTGGGTTTCAGCGTCGCGGTTGAAAGCGGTGCAGGTCAACTGGCAAGTTTTGACGATAAGGCGTTTGTACAAGCAGGCGCAGAAATTGTTGACGGAAATGCCGTCTGGCAGTCAGAGATCATCCTGAAGGTCAACGCGCCGGAAGAGGCGGAAATCCCGTTGCTCAACCCGGGCACGACGCTGGTGAGTTTTCTTTGGCCCGCGCAAAACCCTGAGCTGTTGCAGAAGCTGGCAGAGCGCAACGTGACGGTTATGGCGATGGATTCCGTGCCGCGTATTTCGCGCGCGCAGTCGCTTGATGCCTTAAGCTCGATGGCGAATATCGCCGGGTATCGTGCCATTGTTGAAGCCGCTCATGAATTTGGCCGCTTCTTCACCGGGCAGATCACCGCCGCGGGCAAGGTTCCACCTGCCAAGGTCATGGTGATTGGTGCGGGTGTGGCAGGTCTGGCTGCTATCGGTGCGGCAAACAGCCTGGGCGCTATCGTTCGTGCTTTTGACACCCGTCCGGAAGTGAAAGAGCAAGTTCAGAGTATGGGCGCTGAATTCCTCGAACTGGACTTTAAAGAAGAGGCCGGCAGCGGCGACGGTTACGCCAAGGTGATGTCCGAAGCGTTCATCAAAGCCGAAATGGCGCTCTTCGCCGCGCAGGCGAAAGACGTTGATATTATCGTTACCACCGCGTTGATTCCGGGCAAACCGGCACCGAAACTGATCACCCGTGAAATGGTCGATTCGATGAAGGCGGGCAGCGTGATTGTCGATCTCGCCGCGCAAAACGGCGGTAACTGCGAATATACCGTGCCCAACCAGGTGACCACCACCGAGAACGGGGTGAAGGTTATCGGTTATACCGATCTGCCAGGCCGACTGCCGACGCAGTCTTCCCAGCTTTATGGCACGAACCTCGTTAACCTGCTCAAGCTGTTGTGCAAAGAGAAAGACGGCAATATCACCGTCGATTTTGACGACGTGGTCGTACGTGGCGTTACGGTGGTTCGCGAGGGTGAAATCACCTGGCCTGCGCCGCCTATCCAGGTTTCAGCTCAGCCGCAGGCTGTGCCAAAAGCCGCGCCCGCGCCGAAAGAAGAGAAAAAACCGGCCTCACCGTGGCGCAAATATGCGTTGATGGCACTGGTAGTCATACTGTTTGGCTGGCTTGCTGATGTCGCGCCGAAAGAGTTCCTGGGTCACTTTACGGTGTTCGCGCTTTCCTGTGTAGTGGGTTACTACGTGGTCTGGAATGTGTCGCACGCGCTACACACTCCGCTGATGTCCGTGACAAACGCTATCTCCGGGATCATCGTTGTCGGGGCGTTATTGCAAATTGGCCAGGGTGGCTGGGTGAGTTTCCTGAGCTTTATCGCGGTGCTTATTGCCAGCATTAATATTTTCGGTGGCTTCACCGTGACTCAGCGCATGCTGAAAATGTTCCGGAAAAACTAAGGGGTAACATATGTCTGGAGGATTAGTTACAGCTGCATACATTGTTGCCGCGATCCTGTTTATTTTCAGCCTGGCGGGGCTTTCGAAACACGAAACCTCTCAACAGGGTAACAACTACGGTATCGCCGGGATGGCGATTGCGCTGATTGCCACGATTTTTGGCCCGGAGACCGGCAACGTTGCGTGGATCCTGGTGGCGATGATCATCGGCGGCGCGATTGGTATTCGTCTGGCGAAGAAAGTCGAGATGACCGAGATGCCGGAGCTGGTGGCGATTCTGCACAGCTTCGTCGGTCTGGCGGCGGTACTGGTGGGTTTCAACAGCTACCTGTATCACGACACGGGCCTGGAACCGATTCTGGTGAACATTCACCTGACGGAAGTGTTCCTTGGTATCTTCATCGGTGCGGTGACCTTTACCGGTTCCGTGGTGGCGTTTGGCAAACTGCGCGGTAAGATCTCCTCTAAACCGCTGATGCTGCCGAATCGTCACAAAATGAACCTGGCGGCGCTGGTTGTTTCTTTCCTGTTGCTGGTGGTGTTTGTTCGTACCGAAAGCGTGGGTCTGCAGGTTCTGGCGCTGCTGGTGATGACCATTATTGCGTTAGCCTTTGGCTGGCATCTGGTGGCGTCCATCGGCGGTGCGGATATGCCGGTCGTCGTTTCAATGCTTAACTCCTATTCAGGATGGGCGGCGGCGGCGGCGGGCTTTATGCTCAGCAACGATCTGCTGATCGTCACCGGTGCGCTGGTCGGTTCTTCCGGTGCGATCCTGTCTTACATCATGTGTAAGGCGATGAACCGTTCGTTTATCAGCGTGATTGCCGGTGGCTTTGGTTCTGACGGTTCTTCTACGGGGTCTGATGAAGAAGTCGGTGAGCATCGTGAGATTAATGCGGAAGACACGGCAGAAATGCTGAAGAATTCGCACTCCGTGATAATTACCCCGGGCTATGGCATGGCCGTGGCACAGGCGCAATATCCGGTTGCTGAAATCACCGAGAAACTGCGCGCGCGCGGCATCAAGGTACGTTTCGGTATTCACCCGGTAGCAGGGCGCTTGCCAGGTCATATGAACGTGCTGCTGGCGGAAGCCAAAGTACCCTATGACATCGTGCTGGAAATGGATGAAATCAATGATGATTTCGCCGATACCGATACCGTGCTGGTGATTGGCGCCAACGATACGGTAAACCCGGCGGCGCAGGACGATCCGCGTAGCCCAATCGCCGGTATGCCAGTGCTGGAAGTATGGAAAGCGCAGAACGTTATCGTGTTCAAACGCTCTATGAACACCGGCTATGCTGGCGTGCAGAACCCGCTGTTCTTTAAAGAAAACACCCATATGCTGTTTGGCGATGCCAAAGCCAGCGTGGATGCGATCCTGAAAGCGCTGTAATCGTCAGCGCAAACCAAGACGGCCTCTGCGGAGGCCGTTTTTTTAATACTCCGCTATTCATGATTACCACTCATAAACCCATACGGTTTTAACCGTCTAATCACCGTAAAACGCCGTGTATATACTGCTTCCTGACTTTTTAGAACATAACAGGGCGCTATGCGTACACGTAAACATGCCTCACCGGCGGCTATAGCAAGCCAGACTGGTCTTACTTTTATTCTGATCCTCAGTGGCCTGATGGCCTTTGCCTCGCTTTCCACCGACATTTATCTTCCGGCAATGCCGACAATGGCAGAGGATTTATATGGCAATGTAGAACTGACGATCACCGGTTTTTTGGTAGGTTTCGCCATTGCGCAATTGATTTGGGGGCCGATAAGCGATCATCTGGGACGGCGTAAACCGCTGTTAATTGGCATGGTGCTTTTTATCATCGGCTCCGCAGGATGTGCGATGTCCACGAGTATTACGCAAATTGTTTTCTGGCGAGTTTTTCAGGCGCTTGGGGCCTGTACCGGACCTATGCTGGCGCGAGCGATGATCCGCGATCTCTTTGCACGTACTCGCGCGGCGCAAATGCTTTCAACTCTGGTGCTGGTCATGGCGATTGCGCCAATAGCAGGACCGTTGATTGGCGGACAAATTATTCGCCTGAGCACCTGGCATTCTGTTTTTTGGCTGCTGGCGGTGATAGGGGCGCTGATGTTTATCTCCTTAAACTGGCTGCCGGAAACATTGCCGGAAGAGAAACGGGTGAAAGCTTCTTTAGCTGGCGCATTTCGTAATTATCGTTCGTTATTCGCCAATGGACGTTTTATGCGCTACACCCTGAGCCTGACGTGTTATTACGTTGCCGCGTATGCGTTTATTACCGGTTCGCCGTTTGTTTATATTAGCTATTATCATGTTGAACCACAGCATTACGGCTGGCTGTTTGCGCTCAATATTGTCGGAGTCATGGTCATGAGCGTAGTAAACCGTCGTCTGGTGCAACGGCATTCTCTGGAGCAACTGCTAAAGTATGCGACGATGCTGGCAGCGCTGGCTGCAGTGGCGCTTGCAGTGCTGGTTAAGCTGGAGTCTGGTGGCGTTGAAGCCATTATCATCACCGTTTTTCTGTTTTTCTCAATGAATGGCATTATTGCTGCTACTTCAACCGCTGCCGCGCTGGACGCGGTACCGAGCATCGCCGGTTCAGCCTCCGCGCTGATTGGCGCGTTACAATACGGTAGCGGCATTATCTCGTCATTGCTGCTGGCCGCCTTCAGCGACGGAACGCCATGGACTATGGCCTGGATAATTGCGTTATTTACGTTGTGTAGCGCCGTTCTGGCGCTACGTGCTATGCGCTAAACGATAAAAATGCCCGCAATGGCGGGGCGAATTCACTCTTTATTGAGATCGCTCAGCAACACGGCAATGCTTTGACCGCCGTTGGTTTGCTCAAGCGCGATTTTCACGATGATGGTCAGCGGTACAGAAAGCAGCATCCCGACAGGCCCCAGTAACCAGCCCCAGAAGATTAACGACAGAAACACCACCAGCGTAGACAACCCAAGTCCACGTCCCATGATCCGCGGTTCGAGGATATTCCCGAACACCAGGTTAATGACCAGATAACCTGCGAAAACCACCAGGGCGTCATAAAGGCCGCTAAATACCAGCACCTGAGCAATAGGGGGAATGGCGGCCAGCACCGAACCGATATTAGGAATATAGTTGAGCGCAAACGCCAGCAGTCCCCAGACAAAAGCGAAACGCACGTCGAGTGCGGCGAGCATGCCCCAGGCCACCAGCCCGGTCACAATGCTGATCGCCGTTTTGAGCACCAGATAGTGGGAAACGCTGTCGATGGCGCGTTGAATCGCCGCCATTCCCTCAATGGGACGGCTCATCATTTGTTTGAGTTTGTTGGGTAACTGCGGTACTTCCAGCAGCATAAAAACCACCGTCAACAGCAGTAAAAATATCGAAGACATGGCATTAGACAACTGCGCCAGTAAATTGGTCACCAGCGTCATTGCCGCGTTCGGGTCGATATATTTGACGAGTTCATCCACGGAAACGCCGATCCCTACGCGCTGTAACCACGGCTCAAGGTTTTTGAGTGGGATAACCAGTGAAGAGCGATACTGCGGCAGCGTTCGCGCAAGCTCATTTAAGGATGTACCTAAATACGCTAATAGCAACACCATTAGCATCACAATAATAACAATGAGCAATGATACCGCTATTACGCGCGGTATGCGAAGTTTGACCATCCGCTGCACCACGGGGTTAAGCACGACGGCAATAAATAACGCCAGAATAAATGGGACGATGATATCTGCGGCAACGCGGATGCCGCTCAGGATGATAACCAGCATGCCCAGCATAATGACTATTTTTAGGCCGTTAAGCGTGATGATCGGTTTCGCCATGTGTATTCCTGCATTTTTCATTTTTGAATCTGAATAATAATGTGATTTGCGTCGAGCCGTTATAACAAAAATCAAATGGGGCAGGTAAAGAAGTGAAAAGACTTTGAGTTCGCATTGAAGCTATGGTACAAATCATCTGTGTTTAACTACCGAGGACAATTATCATCCGCGATGATGAGAAGCAACACTGCGGATAATTGTAATATTATGGACAATATGTTCAGGATGTTTTTGCGTTTACCTTCACTTCTTCGTACCTCCTCCACTTTCTTGCTTGCGGGTGAGCAACACTGGCGCAACGCGCTTTAGTCCCTTCTTCTGCCTGAGCTGGCGCTGTGCGCTGAGCTAACTAATTTTATTTTTTGGTTTACTGCATGCAGTAGGCCCAAAGGACTATATTCTCAAGCAGGAGAAGCATTATGTTTTACTGGATATTATTAGGTCTGGCCATCGCGGCTGAAATTACTGGTACGCTGTCAATGAAATGGGCAAGTGTCGGTCATGGTAATTCGGGCTTTATTTTAATGCTGGTAATGATTGCCTTATCGTATATTTTTCTCAGTTTTGCCGTTAAAAAAATTGCCCTTGGTGTGGCCTATGCCTTATGGGAAGGTATCGGTATTTTATTTATTACGCTGTTCAGCGTGCTGTTATTTGACGAAACCTTGTCCACGATGAAGGTGGCTGGACTGGTCTCGCTGGTGTTAGGTATTGTGCTGATTAAATCCGGTACACGAAAACCGACAAAGGCGGGCAGAGAGGTGAGCCATGCAGCAGTTTGAGTGGGTTCACGGCGCATGGCTTGGCATAGCCATTGTGCTCGAAATCGTCGCTAACGTCTTTTTGAAATTTTCAGATGGGTTTCGCCGCAAGACTTATGGCGTGCTGTCGCTGGTAGCCGTGTTAGCGGCCTTTAGCGCGCTGTCCCAGGCGGTAAAAGGTATCGACCTTTCTGTTGCCTACGCCTTGTGGGGCGGCTTCGGGATTGCCGCGACGTTAGCGGCAGGTTGGGTATTGTTTGGTCAGCGCCTGAATCATAAAGGTTGGATCGGTGTGGCGCTGCTGCTTGCCGGAATGGTAATGATTAAACTTGCCTGATCTCAGTGCTGCCCGTTACTACGGGCAGCATAGGTTATTCCTTCGCCAACTCATCCAGCTTATCGCGAAAACCGGTCACGGATATGGCGCGATTATCGGCCCGCCAGCGATCTTTCGCCGCCGGAGCGGAGCTTTGTACGCCAATCAACTGCCAGCCAGTATCTGTCTTCAACATTAATGGTGAACCGCTGTCGCCCGGGAGTGTGTCGCACTGATGCGACAAGACGGTATTCTGTGCCCAACCGGTCACCACGCAATCCTGATGCGTGTACAAATCATCGAGATGATCTTCCGGGTAGCCCGACTGCGTAACTTTACGATCTGCGGTTTTCAGCGCCGCGGTTAATGCCGCTTTATCACCTTCAAATAATGGCAGCGGTGTGATGCCAGAAGGTGGGTAACGCAGCACCACCAGACCAAAATCCCACGGGGCAGCGGAAGACGGCACAATCCAGCCATCGCCATCGGCTTTTAAACGTTTTCCGAGCGAGGGATCTACCCGTCCTTCAATGCCGTGGATCTCGTAGCGCCAGACACCCTTTTTCGACACGAAGCGTAATGCCACGGCTTTATCCGGCTTGCCTTTCGGGGGGGTGAGTAAGCAGTGTCCGGCAGTCAGTGCCAGACGTGGTGATATGAGCGTGGCGGTACACAGGTTACCGCTGGCGGTTTCCAGTTGCCCGATAGCGTCCCAAGGAGATTGCGTTGGGTCAGTAACTTTTATGCGATCGTCATGACCAAAAAACAGCGTTTTTACGTTTTCAGCTTCAGCGCTGGCCGTTGCAGGCTGGTCCGCATGCGCAACGACAGGAAGTAAACAAATTGAACCCAGTAACACAGCAATGGTTTTATGCATATCACACTCTGGTGGGGAATTATGATTTTTAACAGCAAACCCTCAGTTAATACTATAGACGGGACGGCGGGAAAGTGGGAGTAAAATCAGATAACTACACTCAGGAAAGATAAAAATGCATGGCAATGAGGGCGCAAATTATCAGGGTAATAAGAATGAACTCAAAGCGATAATGTGACACCATTTTACCCTCCAAAAGGCGGCGCTAAATCAGGTCGATTTAGCGCCGTATGCTATGGCGTGGGGGACGCCATAGTAACTACAAATGTGTTATGCAGCTGGCTGAGCAGCGGGTTTAGCGGTGTCGTGTTTTACGGCTTTTTTGGTGTGTTTTTTAGCTGCCTGAGCTTTCTGCTCTGGTGCTTTTTGTTCTGCAGCGGGTTTGGTCGCTGCTTTTTTGGTGTGTTTTTTAGCAGCCTGAGCTTTCTGCTCTGGCGCTTTCTGTTCTACAGCCGGTTTTGTGGTGGATTTTTTAGCGTGTTTCTTGGCAGCCTGCGCTTTCTGCGGCGCTGCTTTGTGCTGTTTTTTATGATGAGTGGTTTTTGCCGGAGCTGCTTTGGTGGTTGCAGCAGCAGCCGGAGCGGTGGTAGCAGTTGTTTCAGCAGCAAATGCAGCAGAAGACAGACCCATAGCAGCGGCAACAACCAGAGCTAATACTTTTTTCATTCTCATACCCTCGATTTGGTTTTTCATTCAACCCCACTGCGGGGCCGTTGAAATAACTATATCGCTGTAATCACAGGGCTTCCGTGAGTCATTGGTTTCGGCGTGTAACGATATGTACAATGACTCACGGTATGAGATTACAAATAGCGGGCTTCCAGATGAGCGCGGAAATAACGGCTGCTGAGCGGCTCTCCGGTGGCCTGGGTAATAAGCTGTTCAGTGGTGAAACGGCTGCCATGCTGCCAGATATTCTGACGTAACCAGTCAAACAGGGCACCAAACTCACCTTGCGCAATAGACTGCTCTAAATCAGGCAATGCGCGCTTAGCGGCACTGAATAACTGCGCCGCATACATGGCGCCTAAAGTATAAGAAGGGAAGTAGCCAAAGCCGCCGTCGGTCCAGTGAATATCCTGCATACAACCGTTACGATAGTTGCCGATGGTTGACAGTCCCAGCCAGGACTGCATTTTCTCATTCCACAATGCCGGGATATCATCCACTTCAATATCGCCATTAATGAGCGCGCGTTCGATTTCATAACGCAGGATAACGTGAGCAGGATAGCTCACCTCGTCGGCATCAACACGGATAAAACCGGGTTTAACCTGCTGGTTCCAGGCGATGAAATTGCTTTCTTCAAACGCAGCCTGATCGCCAAAGTGGCGCGTCACAGCAGGAATTAACCGCGTCAGAAATGCTTTACTGCGCCCCAGTTGCATCTCAAAGAACAGACTCTGGGACTCATGAATGGCGGTTGAGCGTGCCAGGGCGATAGGTTGCCCTGACCAACTGTGCGGCAGATTTTGCTCATAGCGGGCGTGACCGGTTTCATGGATCACGCCAAACAGCGCGCTAAGTAATTCGTTTTCATCATAGCGGGTGGTGATACGCACATCTTCAGGTACGCCACCACAGAAGGGGTGCGCACTGATATCCAGTCGACCAGCCGTAAAATCGAATCCCAACTGCGCCATCGTTTCAAGGCCCAACTCTCGCTGGATTGCGGTTGGGAAAGGACCAACCGGGGCGATGAGCGACTGCTGAGACTGCTTTGCCACCACCTTGTTGAGCAGATCCGGTAACCAGCTCTTAACGTCTGCAAACAAGACATCCAATTGGGCACTGGTCATCCCTGGTTCGAATATGTCCAGTAGCGCGTCATACGGCGAACAGCCTGTGGCTTCGGCACGCAGCCGGGCTTCTTCACGACTGTGCTTCACGACCTCTTTCAGGTTTTCGGAAAATCCCTCCCAGTCATTGGCTGGTCGCTGGCTGCGCCAGGCATGCTCACAGCGGCTACCCGCGAGTGATTTCGCTTCTACCAACGATTCAGGTAGTAAGGATGCCTGATGATGCAGTCGCGACATTTCGCGCAGGTTGGCTTGCTCAACATCGTTAAGGTCTTCCTGTTGGGCTGCGGCGATCCACGTTGCCACCTTCGGGTCGGTTAACAACTGGTGCTCAAGCACGCTCAGCTCGGCCAGTGCTTCGCCGCGAGCTTTGCTGCCGCCAGATGGCATCATGGTAAACATGTCCCAACTGGCGATTGCCGAGAGGTGGGAGAAGCGAGAGAGCCGCTGGAACGTGCGGGTGAGCTGATGGTAATTATCATTGTTACTCATTTTTTGTTCTCGTTCTGTTTAGGTGTGGTGAGAAGTTTACCGTGATTCATTCACTTTTCATAAACACACCTTTGTACCCGACTTTGCGTAACAGCTTTTTATAGCGAAAAGCCAGTAGCACGAGAAAACAGAGGGCATAAATAATGGGGAACGGTGATAACACTTTTACCGACCACAGATAATGCAGCGGAAGCAAAACGGCCGCCAGGTAGACGTAGTTGTGCAATGTTTGCCAGCGTTTGCCCATTTTACGTTGCGCGGCTTGCGTGGAGGTCAGCGTCAGCAGGAATAAGATTATCCAACCAGTCATGCCCAACGTTAGCCATGGGCGTGAAACCAATTCACGTCCCAATAATCCCAGATTTTGTATACCCAACTCCAGCAGCGCATAGCTGGTCATATGCAGCGTGGCCCATGCAAAACACCATAACCCTAATAATCGACGGGTGCGATACAACAACGGCTGCTTTGCGTAGCGGGCAAGCGGTGACACCAGCAGGGTAGCAAGCAGAAACTTCAGCGCGGTGATGCCCGTAAAGTGTTGGATATCTTTACCCGGGTCGGCCCCCAACTCACCACGCTGTGCGGCCCAGAAGAGCCATAGCAGGGGTAAAAAACCGGCGAGATGCAGCAGTACTTTCAGGCCGGTTATCTGTTTTGCGGTTAACCTCACTTAAAAATACTCCCGTAGATCCATGCCCTGATATAAAGAAGCCACCTCATCGGCATAACCATTAAAAGGCAACGTGGGCTGTCGCTGAACATCGAGAATGCCACCCGAACCGATAAAACGCTCTGTGGCCTGAGACCAGCGGGGGTGATCGACTTGCGGATTGACGTTGGCGTAAAAACCGTATTCGTTAGGTGCCGACATATTCCAGGTCGTCGGCGGCTGTTCACGCGTCAGCTTAATACTGACTATCGATTTAATTCCCTTGAAGCCGTACTTCCAGGGTACGGTCAGGCGTATTGGCGCTCCGTTTTGCGGCGGCAACGCTTTGCCATAAACGCCCACGGTCAGAAGGGTAAGCGGGTGCATGGCCTCGTCCAGACGTAAACCTTCAACATAGGGATACTTCAACCCGCCACCAATGAAGCGATCTTTCTGGCCGGGCATTTCATCAGGCGCGTAGCGTGTTTCAAAGGCGACGTATTTGGCGTGGCTGGTGGGTTCAACCAGCGCCAATAATTTATGCAAAGGAAAGCCGACCCACGGTACAACCATCGACCACGCCTCAACGCAACGCATCCGGTAAATACGCTCTTCTAATGGAAAACGAGTCGTCAGCGCATCATGATCCAACGTTAAAGGGTTGTTCACTTCACCGCTGATGGTTAACGTCCAGGGATCGGTTTTCAGGCTACCGGCATTCGCGGCAGGATCGGCTTTATCCAGACCAAATTCGTAGAAATTGTTGTAGCCCGTTACCTTGTCTTCCGGCGTCAAGGGAAGATTGTTTTGCCAGATCTCGGGTTTTGTGAACTCGAGCGGTTTGCCCGCCGGTGCAGACGGACGATCGTTGCCTTTAAACCAATTCAGCAGACCGGCCTGTGTCGGGGAAGAGAACGAAGCCGCCGCCGCACCTATCCCAAGAGCTTTGAGGATCTGTCGTCGTTGCATAAAAAAAACGGACTCGGCGGTAACATCAGCTTCCCGAAGTGGATGTTTTTTCTGCATAACTTTTCCTTTTTATTTTCATGTTAAGGAAAACAAATCGACGTTTCCCTGTTGATGCCTGACCTATCTATAACGTCATACTGGACGCATGCGTATCCCTGATTCCTCACGAAAAGTTAAAAATTTTGTGATAACTTCCGCCCCTTGCCTGAGGTAAGCTTTCAGCATGACGAGAGGGGGATGACACTGATGGCAGGCGCAAAAAAGATATTTTTGGTGGAAGATGACAGCGATATTGCCTCACTTTTGCAACTTAGCCTGAAGGATGAGGGGTACGAAATTATTCATGAGGCTGATGGGGCACGAGCGGTCGAGCGACTGGAGAAGCACGTCTGGGATGCCGTTATCCTCGATTTAATGCTGCCGGGGGGGGACGGTCTGGAAATTTGTCGTCGCATTCGGCAAATGAGTTTCTATCTACCTGTCATTATTATCAGCGCTCGCACCAGTGAAACTCACCGCGTACTGGGGCTGGAAATGGGCGCTGATGATTATTTAGCCAAACCTTTCTCGGTGCTGGAATTGATGGCCCGGGTGAAGGCGTTGTTTCGCCGTCAGGAGGCGATGAGTCAGAACCTGCGTATGGAGGCGGGGATTATCACCGTCCATGGTGTGGAGATTGATCCATTAGCCCGGGAAGTCCGCCTGCAGGGTAAATCCCTCGATTTAACGCCGCGTGAATTCGATCTGCTCTATTTTTTCGCCCGCCATCCCGGGGAGGTCTTTTCGCGTCAGGCGTTGTTAGACCAGGTGTGGGGCTACCAGCACGAAGGATATGAGCATACGGTGAACAGTCATATTAATCGCCTGCGCACCAAAATTGAAAAAGATGCTGCGGAGCCGGAAATTATTCTTACCGTTTGGGGACGAGGCTATAAGCTTGCTGCGGTTAACGCGGAGCATCAACCATGATTTATCGATTGTCGCTGAGCCAGCGTCTGACCCTGGTCTTTACCGCTATTATGTTGATTTGCGCGGTTGCGGTCAGCGTTGTCCAGATCCGCAGCAGTAAACAGTATGGCGACGCCATGGTGCAAAGGCTCTCGCTGGAATTGGCAAGCAAAATTGTCAAAAGTGAGTCGCTTATTGATGCCAGCGGGCAGGTTGATCGGCAGACCTTAAAAGGACTGTTTAATCACCTGATGACGCTCAACCCTAGCGTGGAGCTGTATCTGGTTTCACCGTCAGGCGAGATACTTGCTGATGCCGCTCCGCCTGGGCATATTCAGCGCCAGAACATTAGCGTACAGCCGATCCAGGTTTTCCTTAATTCGGACGAGCTGCCCGTTTATGGCAATGATCCGCGCAGCAGCCAGCAAAAGGTATTCAGCGCCGCGCCAGTTTTATTTAATGGCAAGCTGCATGGCTATTTGTACATTATTCTCCAGGGCGAAGATCTCAATATGCTGGCGAATACCGCCTGGCAAAAAACGCTTTGGAACACCGTGACCGGGACGTTAATACTGGTTTTATTAGCCGGTGCAATCGCGGGGTACCTGGTGTGGAGATGGGTGACGAATCCGGTGAAAAGGCTGACCGGTCAGGTGGTTAATCTGGAGCAGGACAGCATTAGCGTCATCAAACAGCTGGCGCATAAAAAGCCCGATTTAACTCCGGCGAATGAAATTGCGTTGCTGAACAATGCATTTATTGAGTTAGCACAGAAAATTGCTCACCAATGGGATTTATTAGCTGACAGCGATCGTCAGCGCAGAGAGTTTATCGCTAATATTTCGCACGATTTACGTACGCCGCTCACTTCACTGCTGGGGTATCTGGAAATGCTGTCACTGAAAGCCGATACGATGACGCCGGAGGAAAATCGGCATTATCTAAGCATTGCACTGCGCCAGGGGCATAAGGTTCGCCATCTGTCACAACAGCTTTTTGAGCTGGCGAGACTTGAGCATGGCGGCATAAAACCACAGCGTGAACGTTTTGCTATTGGCGAGCTGATCCAGGATGTGGCACAGAAATTTGATCTACCCGTTGCCACGCGTCATTTGCAGTTGCACCTTGACGTAATTGGTCCGTTACCGCTGGTGAATGCCGATTTATCGATGATGGAAAGAATCGTCACGAATTTGCTGGATAACGCTATCCGTCATACGCCTGACGGGGGCGAAGTGTGGTTAAAAGTCTGGCGTGAGGAAGACCGCTTGTTAGCAGAAGTGCAGGACAGCGGGCCTGGCGTCGAAGAGGCTGTTCGCGAAGTATTATTTCAGCGCCCGACGGCGTTACTACCCCGTGAGCAGCGGGCTGAGCGTGGTGGTCTGGGCTTACTGATCGTGCGCAGAATGCTCGAACTGCATGGGGGAGATATCCGCCTGATTAATTCGACGGCAGGGGCCTGTTTCCGTTTTTCGTTGCCGCTGGCGGAATCCCCACTGAGTAGCTGATGAGAATGTTCCGCTGAAAAGAGTCTGTAACGCTATACGCGTTGTAAATCGTGGGCATTGCGTAAAAGTTGGTAGGTTGTCAGTGATAATGAGAATTTTTATCATATATTGATAATTCATCAAGTTATCTTTGATAAGCGCAAGGAGATCGTATGTCACTGGATGCCGACAACCTGTATATCGTCAGGACCCAAGCGGTTGCTGGCTGTTTTACCATGTTTTTGCTGATGTTTGGCCTCACGTTTCTTCCGTTGTTTTTCCCCGCCAGCCAGGTTCTGCTTGCCAAAGGGCTACTTTTTCCGCTGCTGTTTGCGCTGGAATTTGTTGTGCTGGTCCCGCTGTATTACTTCTTCTTTAGAAAAAGAGAGGGGCTGGGAAAGGGAATTTTCAACGCCAGATGGTTTGTCATTTTGTTCGTGGCGCTGCTGTTTATTCAGCTTATCCTGCCATGGTTTCTGGGCCTCAGACAAACCGAAGCGTGGGTAACCAGCCAGATATCCCTAAACAGCTACGCGCTGTGGTTATCCACTCTGACCCTGATATTTATTGCGCCAGTGTATGAAGAGATTGTTTTCAGGGGCTGTTTATTCAATGCATTCCAGTATTGGTTCAATAATAAAACCTGGCTGTCGTCGGTGGTGGTATCGGTCATTTTTGCCATCATGCATACCCAGTATGTGGATCTGCGCACGTTGCTGATGCTGTTTCTTGTGTCGCAGGTTTTGATCATCGCCAGACTGAAAAGCAACGGCCTGTTGATGCCGGTTATACTCCATATAGCGATGAACGGGACGGTTATTGCCCTGCAAATGGGGGCTCAGACGTTACAGCCTGGTTGATGAAGGTGATGCCCGGAACCCGGGCATCGTGGATTATACGTGCAGACGATGGTGCAGACGTGCACCGACCAGCAACGCCAGCACCAGCATCAGAGCGATAAATCCGCCCACGCCGTTCCAGCCGTAGCTGTGCCAGAATACGCCACCCAGCGTACCGGCAATACTGGAACCCAGATAATAGCTGAACAGATACAGGGAAGATGCCTGGCCTTTAGCGCGTTTTGCCCGTGGTCCAATCCAACTGCTTGCCACGGAGTGCGCGGCAAAGAACCCGGCTGAAAAGAGCAGCATCCCGGCGAAGATCAGCCACAGCGACGTGAACAGGGTCATCAACAGTCCAACTAGCATCACGCCGGTTGAAAAGAGCATTACCGGACCACGTCCATAGCGGGTGGTCATCGACCCCGCTTTCGGTGAGCTCCAGGTCCCGGTCAGATAGGCCACGGACAACAGACCGACAACCGCCTGGCTGAGTTCCCACGGCGAGAGCATCAGACGGTAGCCGATGTAATTAAACAGCGTGACAAACGACCCCATCAGTAAAAAACCTTCCGCAAACAGCAGCGGCAACCCTCTGTCGCGCCAGTGCAAACGAAAGTTGATAAACAGCGTTTTCGGTCGCAGCGACGTTGGTCTGAAATGACGAGATTCCGGCAAGATTTTCCAGAACATCAGCGCGGAGGCGAGGGCAAAACAACCGATCGCCGCCAGCGCGATACGCCAGTTAAAAAAGTCGGTAAACACGCCGCTTATCAAACGGCCACTCATACCACCAATCGAGTTACCGCTGATATATAAGCCCATTGAGAAGGCGACGAAGCTGGGATGTATTTCCTCGCTCAGATAGGTCATTCCCACTGCCGCCACGCCGCTGAGCGAAAGACCTATCAGCGCACGCATGATTAAAATACCGTGCCAGCTGGTCATCATCGTCGAAAGCAATGTACAACAGGACGCGAGCAGTAGGGCGGTAACCATCACCGGCTTGCGGCCTATCGCATCGGAAAGTGGACCGGTAAACAGTAAACCGATCGCGAGCATCGCCGTTGAGATGGAAAGCGAAATACTGCTGCTGGCGGGAGAGACCCCAAACTCGTGCGAGAGCACTGGCAGTATGGGTTGCACGCAATAGAGGAGAGCAAATGTCGCCAGCCCGGCCGAAAACAGCGCCAGCGTGACGCGCATAAATGGGGATGTTCCGCGTTTGATAAAACTATCCGGCGGGGTAACTCTCTGTTCATCAACATTGCTTGTCGGCGCGGTATCGACAGTTGTTGTACGGCTCACTTGAAATCCTTGCTCAATCAATTACCTCTACATGACTAGCTTTAAGAGTATGAAAATCGCATTATTCTGTCTAATATATTAATAATCTCAAATGATATTTTAAAAATATGAATATCGAGCTGCGTCATTTACGTTACTTTGTAGCGGTTGCCGAAGAATTGCATTTTGGCCGGGCGGCGGCACGGCTGAATATTTCGCAACCGCCGCTGAGCCAGCAAATCCAGATCCTCGAGCAGCAGGTCGGCGCCCGACTTCTGGCGCGCACTAACCGCAGCGTGGCGCTGACCTCAGCCGGAAAGCAGTTTCTGGCAGACAGTCGGCAGATCCTGGGGCTGGTTAATGAGGCCGCTGCCAGGGCTGAGCGTCTGCATCTGGGTGAAGCGGGGGAATTGCGTATCGGCTTTACGTCATCGGCACCGTTTATCAAAGCGGTTTCAGATACGTTATCCCTCTTTCGCCAGAGCTACCCCGCTGTACATATGCAAACCCGTGAAATGAACACGCGCGAGCAAATTGCCCCGCTCAATGAAGGAACGCTGGATTTGGGACTTCTGCGCAACACGCAGCTTCCGGAAACGCTGGAGCGTGAAATCATTCTGCATGAGCCGCTGATGGCGATGATCCCGCGCGCGCATCCGCTGGCGCAAAAGCCGGTGGTCACATTGGCGGAGTTGGCCAATGAGCCATTTGTCTTTTTTGATCCGCATGTGGGGACGGGGTTGTATGACGATATTCTTGGCCTCATGCGTCGCTATGGACTGAAGCCGACTATCACTCAGGAGGTTGGCGAGGCGATGACTATCATCGGGCTGGTGGCCGCAGGATTAGGTGTTTCCATTCTTCCCGCTTCCTTTAAACGGGTGCAATTGTATGAAATGTGTTGGATCCCGATAGCGGAAGACGATGCCGTTTCGGAAATGTGGCTGGTGTGGCCAAAACATCATGAGCAAAGTCACGCCGCGCAACGCTTTCGCGAGCAACTGTTGGCGGCCGTTCAGGCGATTAATTTAGTTTAAAAATGGGCGAAAATGTGCAGTAAATCACAAGGCTAAGTAAAAAGTTGACGGAAGCCATTGAAGTGCTTCACCATAGCCCGCAGATTATTTCGGAGCGCGAAAATAAAGGGAGTAAGTGGTGGTTGCTGATAGTCAGCCTGGGCATATCGATCAAATTAAGCAGACCAATGCGGGCGCGGTTTATCGCCTGATTGATCAGCTGGGTCCGGTATCGCGTATTGATCTCTCTCGCCTGGCACAATTGGCGCCTGCCAGTATTACTAAAATTGTCCGCGAAATGCTCGAAGCGCACCTGGTGCAAGAGTTGGAAATCAAGGAAGCGGGCAGCCGTGGACGTCCGGCCGTTGGGCTGGTTGTGGAAACGGAAGCCTGGCACTATTTATCCATTCGTATCAGTCGCGGCGAGATCTTTCTGGCGCTGCGCGATCTAAGCAGCAAACTGGTGGTTGAAGATTGTCTTGAAATGGCGCTGGTCAGTGAAACACCATTGCTGGAACGCGTTATTACCCAGGTCGATCAGTTTTTCATCCGCCACCAGCAAAAGCTGGAGCGCTTAACCTCCATCGCCATTACCTTACCCGGCATTATTGATACTGAAAACGGTATCGTTCATCGCATGCCATTCTACGACGATGTCAAAGAGATGCCGCTGGGTGAAGCGCTTGAAAATCATACCGGCGTGCCGGTCTATATTCAGCACGATATCAGCGCCTGGACTATGGCCGAGGCGCTTTTTGGCGCATCGCGCGGCGCGCGCGACGTCATTCAGGTGGTGATCGATCATAACGTGGGGGCCGGAGTAATCACCGACGGTCATCTACTGCATGCCGGCAGCAGTAGCCTGGTGGAAATTGGTCATACCCAGGTGGACCCCTACGGCAAACACTGTTATTGCGGCAACCATGGTTGCCTGGAAACGATCGCCAGCGTCGACAGCGTGCTCGAACTGGCACAGGTACGCTTGAAGCAGTCGATGAGTTCTTCTCTACACGGGCAACCGTTAACGGTAGACGCGCTGTGTCTGGCGGCGATGCAGGGGGATTTATTGGCGAAAGATATCATTAGCGGCGTCGGGACCCATGTTGGACGGATTTTGGCCATCATGGTGAATTTGTTCAACCCGCAAAAGATATTGATTGGTTCTCCGCTCAGTAAAGCGGCGGATATTTTGTTTCCCACTATTGCTGACAGCATTCGTCAGCAAGCGCTCCCGGCCTACAGTCAGCATATTGTCGTCGAAAGTACGCAGTTCACCAATCAAGGGACGATGGCAGGGGCGGCGCTCGTGAAGGACGCGATGTATAACGGTTCTTTGTTGATTCGTCTATTACAGGGTTAACATTTTTTAACTGTTGTACGAAAAATTGCGCTATCTCAAGCCGATTCTCGTCGTCATACCTTAGACTTTCTCCACTGTATTATTTTCCTGACTTATATTTTCAAAGCATAACGGTGGAGTTAGTGATGCTGAAGCGTTTCTTTATTACAGGTACAGACACTTCTGTTGGGAAGACCGTGGTTTCCCGCGCATTACTACAAGCGTTAGCGTCAGGGGGTAAAAGCGTTGCGGGCTACAAACCCGTGGCCAAAGGAAGCAAAGAGACACCTGAAGGTCTGCGCAACAAAGATGCGCTGGTGCTGCAAAGCGTCTCCACTATCGAACTGCCCTACGAGGCGGTCAACCCGATTGCGTTGAGTGAGGATGAAAGCAGCGTAGCGCATAGTGGTCCGGTCAATTACACCCTGTTATCCAACGGCCTCGCAAGCCTCAGCGAAAAAGTGGATCACGTAGTTGTGGAAGGCACCGGAGGCTGGCGGAGCCTGATGAACGATCTGCGTCCGTTATCTGAATGGGTGGTGCAGGAACAACTGCCGGTGCTGATGGTGGTGGGTATCCAGGAAGGCTGTATTAATCATGCCATTCTCACCGCGCAGGCGATTGCCAGCGACGGACTGCCTTTGATTGGCTGGGTCGCGAACCGAATCAACCCGGGGCTAGCGCATTATGCGGAAATCATTGATGTGCTGGGCAAAAAATTACCCGCACCGCTGATCGGTGAACTGCCTTATCTGCCTCGTGCAGAGCAGCGCGAGCTGTCTCAGTACATCCGTCTGTCAATGCTCGGCAGCGTGTTGTCGGTAGATAGAGTCCTGGCGTAACGTTCGCGACAGCACAGACGCCACCACACAGGCAATCAGCAATCCGGGGAGCAGACGATACTCCCCGGTCATTTCACAAACCATCAGTGTCGACATTATTGGCGCATGCGTGGTCGCTGCCAGCAGCGTGGCCATCCCCGTTAATCCCAGCAGAATGGCAATCTCATCCGGACCCGGAAGCCATAATCCCCACACTCGTCCCAGCAGCATACCCACCGAAAGACCGACAAACAGCGTTGGCGTAAACACACCGCCAGGCGCACCGGAACCACTGCTGGCAAGCACCGCCAGTAATTTGCAGATGAAGATCCCGCTCACCACGGCCAGCAGCGGTGGGGAGAGTAAATATGACTGCACCACGCTGTAGCCGTTACCCCAGACCGCAGGCGTGAGCAATGACAGCAGGCCAACGATCAGCCCGCCGAGCGCCAGTTGCCACGGGGGCGAGAGTTTTAAGCGCAAAAACCCATTATGGCTGGCGGTCATCAACCACATGAATAGCGGTCCGCAAACGCCGGCAGCCAGACCGGTGCTGATGATCATGACGTATTCCAGCGCATGCAGTTCCCGTGTGAAGTGCACGGCATACAGCAGCGCATTGCTGGCGCTCAGCATATTGGTGGTGAGCAAGGCGACGACGGCGGATACCACCACCGGTCCCAGTGACGCGAGGATCAACGTGCCAAACAACACTTCAGCAATAAATAGACTGCCCGCCAGTGGGGCATGATACGCTCCGGCCATACCCGCAGCGGCTCCGCAGGCAATCCATAACTTCCATTCTGTGCGCGGGGTGAAGCGTTGAGCAAAGCTGGAGGCTGCCAGCGCTGCCAGTAAAATCATGGCACCTTCGCGCCCGATGGCACTCCCGCTGGAGACGACCAGTAACGAGGCAAGCGATTTCACCAGGCTTGCACTGACGTCAAATTGTCCGTTAGTTTGCAAGGCTTCCATGTAATCAGTGGGAGCCTGCGGGCGTAACCGGTTGAACGTTTGCCATCCCCAAAGCAGCAAACCCGCCGCCAGCCCTCCTAACGCAGGTGTCAGCATGCGTCTTACAGGGGAAAGGTTTGTTGCCGCGTTGACCAGACTCCCTGTGTCATTGCTCAGGAACAACCATTCAAGAAGGAGCATGGCGTGGCGAAATCCTGCGACGGCCAACGCAGCAAGGATACCAATCAGCGCAGCAATCAGCAGGCGGCGGAACATGGCGCGCAGGTCAGGATAAGCATGTAAATGATGCATGAGTGGCCAGACAGGAAATTTCAGACGCTTTATTTTGCGGCTATTTGGCAACAGAAGCAAAAGCTCAGCGTGCGCAACAGGATGCTACACAGGCAGGACACATCCTGCCTGTGATGAAACTAACGGAAAAGTGGCTTATCGGCTATCGGGATCAGTAACTGCGACTGCCATTGCGCCAGCGTCAGACGGGCCAGCTCCCCCAGCGCCTGGTAAAACGGGTGATCAGCTTTTTCGATAAACACATCAAGGAAGCGGGATGACCACGGGAACAGATGCCAGGCCAGTAGTTGTTCGCACTCGGTGTGGCGTTCATTTTCAGCAAGCCAGGCCGTCAGCAACAGCAGTGAACCAAAGTGATCTTCTGGCTCATTTTGCTGCATGGCAAACTGGATGCCGTTGTCCCGCATCCACTGACGGAGTGCCAGCGTAGAGTCGCCAAACAACACGTTTTCACGATCCAGCCAGACGGATCCCCAGGGCGGAGAGGGTAGCGCATATGGACCGACAAACAGGCGTTGCCAGGCCTGCGGGAGAGGCTCATCGACCTCGGCTTGTAGCCGTGCAGCCAGCGGGAAAAGCATTGCCTGATCGAGCGGCCACTGCGCCTGCCAGCCATCGGCTCTTAACGCGCTGACTAATGCAGTGGCTTCCGCGCTATCTGGCGCATAGTAAAACAGTGCGCCGAGTACGCGCGCCGCGGTAGAAAAGTTGTCACCTTGCGAAAAATGGGTCATGCAAACAATCCTGAACAGTGCGGGTTGCCCCGCACCCGAAAGTTAACCTGCAACAGCCATTCCGACTGTCATATGTAAACCGTAAAACAATCCGCGGCCAATGATTTCACCGGCGAGGACTAACACCAAGCCCAGCGCCAGGCCGCCGACGGATGGTGCTTTACGACGGATCAGCGGGCATATCCAGCAGCCCAGACCGGCGGCTAGCAGAATGATGCGCCAGACCTGCAAGCTTCCGTAGTCGGGAACCAGCGCGCTGGCGGATTGCACCGAACTGTGGATCCCGCCGAGAGACAGCCCCTGCAGAACAATAACCGCCACGATCACCAGTAGGGCCAAAACGCTTACGTAGGCGAATCTGGCGGTGCCAAAGGAAACACCCGCAGCACGCAGCAGCAGGGCGGCAAACAGCGGTCCGCTCAGCAACATCGTCATAAAAAATGCCACCGTAGTGTAGCCGTTATACCAGGTCGGGACAGTGTCTATCTGGTAGACGCTGGTCATCGCCAGCATAAATACCAGACCCAGCAGCATGCCCACCAGCAGCCAGATTTTACCTAACACTGCGGGCATTTTACCGAGAAACGCCACCAGCCACCACAGGCCACCGACGGCGAAAAACAGTGAACCACTGGCGATTTCGTTACTCAGCGCAGATGCGCCAACTCTGTTCAGCGAGTTAAAGGCGCGCAGTGGCGAACCCAGGTGCATTACCGAGGCGAGAAAGGCGATGCCCATCACCAGCCACAGAAAAAACATGCTGCGCACGATACGTTGTTTTGCCACCTCGTCTTTAGCGGTCAGCCAGCCATAGCCACTCACTATCAGCGCTCCGGCCACGCACTGGCCCAGCACCGTAAACAGGACCAGCGGCCATTCATGCCATCCATTGCCCATGTTACACCTCCTGCGGATTCGCCAGATAACCCGTGGTATCCCCGGTCGGGCGGCTATTGGCGTTGGGTTTGATCACAATGTTCGGTTTGGTGAAGTGCGCACCTGGCAGCGGAGCGACCGCCGCCAGTTCACCGTGCTTTTTGCGCAGCTCATCAATTGGACCAAAGTCCAGCGCGCGCAGCGGACAGGACTCGACGCAGATGGGCTTTTTGCCGTCGGCCACGCGGTCATGACAGCCATCGCACTTGGTCATATGACCTTTGGCGGCATTGTACTGCGGTGCGCCGTAAGGGCAGGCCATGTGGCAGTAGCGACAGCCTATGCATACGTCTTCATCCACCACCACAAAACCATCTTCACGCTTATGCATAGCGCCGCTGGGGCAAACCTTGGTGCAGGCCGGATCTTCGCAGTGGTTACAGGCAATGGAGAGGTAATAGGCGAAGACATTCTGTTGCCAGACGCCGTTATCTTCCAGCCAGTCGCCTCCAGCGTATTCGTAAATACGCCGGAAACTGACGTCGGGAGTGAGATCCTTGTAATCTTTGCAGGCCAGCTCGCAGGTTTTACACCCCGTGCAACGGCTGGAATCAATAAAAAATCCATACTGAGTTGTCATGGGTTAGTCCTTATGCCTTCTCGATCTCGACCAGGTTAGTATGCTGTGGGTTGCCTTTTGCCAGCGGCGACGGGCGCTGAGTTGTCAGCGTATTGACGCAGGCGCCATGGTCAATCTTATCGCCAGCCATATCGGCATCGTGCCATGCACCCTGGCCCATTGCGCTTACTCCGGGCAAAATTCGTGGCGTTACTTTTGCTGGGATACGCAGTTCACCGCGATCGTTAAAGACTCGCACCATATCGCCATTTGCAATCCCCCGTTTTTGGGCATCGATGGGATTTATCCATACTTCCTGACGACAGGACGCCTGGAGAACATCTATATTGCCGTAGCTGGAGTGGGTGCGGGATTTGTAGTGGAAACCAAACATCTGCAGCGGGAATGAACTGCGTTTCGGGTCATCCCAGCCTTCAAATGTGGATGCATAAACGGGAAGCGGACTGATTACTTCGTCCTTTTGCAGTTCCCATGTACTGGCAATTTTCGCCAGTCGGCTGGAGTATATTTCAATCTTGCCAGACGGCGTTTTGAGCGGGTTGGTCTGTGGATCCTCGCGGAATTTTCTATAGGCGACAAAGTGTCCGTTAGGATCTTTGCGTTTATAGATCCCCATTTTTTCAGCTCGTCATAAGTCGGGAGCGCGGGGTCTTTAGCCAGCATTTTTGCATACAAATACTGAAGCCACTGCTCCTGGGTACGGCCTTCAGTAAACCGTTGATAGACATCATCGCCAAGACGTTTTGCGACTTCACTCATTATCCAGTAGATCGGTTTGCGCTCGAACTTAGGCGACGTCGCGGGTTGAATAAAAATGAGGTAACCCATGTTGCCTGCATAATCGTTAGGAATGATGTCTTCCTGTTCGACGGTCATTAAATCAGGCAGCAGAATATCGGCATATTTGGCCGAAGAGGTCATGAAGTTTTCAATGACCACAATCATTTCGCATTTCGTGTCGTCCTGAAGGATCTCATGCGTTTTATTGATATCTGAGTGCTGATTGGTGATGGTGTTGCCCGCGTAGTTCCAGATGGACTCCATTGTCAGACGGATGGACGGACTTGAAGTAGTTGACTTAACGCTACTTAAGGTCTTGATATGACTGACATTAATCATGATAATACTGTATATCCATCCAGTTGTTTGCTAGGGTCTCCCTATCTGTATGGGCAAGGTTACACCCCAAGTCCTGACACAAGGCTGACACAAATCAAGGACCTTGCAGTGCCTCAGATAGTCCGCAGAGCTAACGGTCGGTATACTATCCGTCTACGGCTTAAAGGGGACACCAAGCCATTTCTTTCAGTATCGACCCGCAATACAGACAGGAGAGTCGCCGTCATGCGTCAGAAAGAGTTAGCCGCTACAGCTAAAGCATTCATGTTGGATAAGCCGGAAGTCTCACTACGGGCTCTTACAGCCCACCTGAGGTCTATGGCTGAGCAGTTCCTGACAGACGCTAGTGATGATTATTGGAATGGGGTAGATGTTGCTACTCTGGTCGACGAGAAGTCGAACCTGAGGGAGCTAGCCGCAACGCAGGCGCTGAGTGTTGACCAGCAGAAGGGCATAAGGTTGGCGCTGGAAGTCCTGACCGCAGCGCAGCAGCGCGTAGACACTGGGGATACCTCCGGTCTGATTGATATTGTGATGAATAACCATACAGGTTACTCAACTATAGGTGACTCTACGGCAATTCTGAGTAACGAGCAGGGGGGCAGCCCAGAAGTATTCACGCAGGAGCGCCAACCTGAGGTCGCTATCTGTAGTTTTTCTGAGCTTGTGTCCTCACTGCTGGCTGAGAAGGTCCAGACCTTGAAGTCATCCAGCTACAAGGACCTGTCGTCCTCACTGAATACCGTCTCCCGGTTCCTTACTTCTGGCATGGACCTGATGTCCCGCTCTGAGTGGCTGGCAGTGAGGGACGCTATGCTGTCTGCTGAGGTGAGACCATCGACGATTAACAAGCTGCTGACCAAGGCGAAGATGTGTCTTGATTATGGTCTGATGAATGGGCAACTTGAGGGCCGCAATCCGATTGAGCGCATGAAGCTGACCAAGGATGTCGACTCGAAGCGTAGAGCATTCACTGACGAGGAGCTGGAGAGACTTCTTGTCCGGGTAGAGGCTGAGTATCAGTTCACACGACACACCGCTCACACGACCTCTGAGGCTCGCAGATGGGCGACTTTGGTCTCTGTGGTCACGGGCGCTCGGTCTGCTGAGGTCTGCCACCTGACTAAACGTGACATTGTTACTATCGACGATATGGTTTGTATCGACATTAATGAAGATGGGGACGGGAAGTCCGTAAAGAACAAGCATTCAGTCCGACTTGTACCGCTGACCAGTGGTGCCTATGGGTTCGACCTTGAGTCTTTCCAGCAGTGGGTAGACACTCAGCCTGATGATGGTCCTCTCTTCGGGATGACACCGAGCGCCTACTCTAGCTGGTTTAACTCAAGGGTCCTGACTGAGGCCCTGCCAGACGCTGATAACGTCTCACTTCATAGTCTGAGGCATTGGCTGGCGACCCGCATGAAAGAGCGTGGTGTCAATCTGGTTGACGCTCAGGGCATCTTGGGTCATAGCTCGCAGTCAATCACTTACGACCTGTACGGGAAGGGGCACGCGGTTGGACGTCTGGCTGATGCGCTAAATCTGGCACTGGTAGGGATGTGAGTGGAGAATCGTAATGGTTAAAGAGTTTAAAGTCCGTAAAGAAAATAAGCCGTCATATGAATGTATGATTACTGCTGAAACCTGTTTGGGGTTAGCAGGTCTGGCGACCGAGGAGTGGGAGCGTGAGCACCATTATCGTACAGGTATCATATTCACTGCCTTTGCTATTGAGGCTATGTTCATCTTCTATAGAAAACAGGTTGACCCCGGTTACGATAAGACGAAACCAGAGTGCAGAAAGACAATGCACAAGAAAACGTTAAAATTGTGCGGCTTTACTAATTATATGGGGACAAAACCTTATCAAATTATCAAAGAGTGTCTTGAGGTAAGAGATGCAATTGCTCACGGCGATTCGTACACTTCCAGCTTTAATTTCTCAGCGGATTATTTGGATAACCAAGACGATATTGCAAGAGGTGTCTTGGCGGTAAACTCCGAACAATTCCGGGGATTAACTGCCGACCTCCTTAAGAAATACATTGAGATGGCAAAGCATATTGACCATGAGATTTATGATAACGGTTACAGGCCTTCTGAAGAGGACCTCCCGGCAGCCGAGCGTAGAAACCTGATGTTAGCTTTCGGCGTCAGTGGGGTGTCAATGTGGCCTAGCGCCTGAACGTAGGGGCTTAACTAGCATTTTGAGAATAGATATGGTTCTGCGAAATATTATAATTGATATAGTTTACAAGTGTTACAATTAGCGGGCATTATACCCTCACTATAGGGAAGGGGACTAAACTATCACTATAGGGGGCCCCTAGCCCTCGACCCATACACACATTCATTTAGTCTCAGGCTTCCGGCAGCGGACCCGATTGGAAACCATCCGCAGACGCCTAGTGTTAAATCACCTTGGCCTGAGACCATTCTCTTTTAACGTAGCTATCTCTCTCCTTTGACAGGCGGAGAACATCAGACCTCAGCGGAACTTCCGTCTATGAGACCATCGGTGTGCGAGATTGTGAAGAACCAAGACATCATTGCTGAGGTCTGCCATCCATTTGTGGACAGGCGGAAACTCAAAGAGGTTAGACCAGTAGTGGTGTCTGAGGTTGGACTTTGAGTCCTGACCAGCAGGCTGGAGAGACCATGAGTTTATCTTGTTATGGATTGTGTTATCACAATTCCAATAAAGAGAACTTTAAGTCCAGCCTGCAGTCCTGTCAGCCCGAAGTAAACTATGGTCGCTATGATGTGGTCTCCATGCTTCGGGTCTAACTGGAGGTCAGATTATGGCCTTATCAGGTAGCAAATCTTATACCCTCACTATAGGGACTGGACCCTTAGCTATCACTATAGGGACCATACATTCCGCCTCTGGCCTTGATGCGTCAAGTTATGCGGAAGCTCTCCCGACATTAAGTCTTTCTCCATACCAAGGCTAGCAAGACAGCCTCTGTCAGACTCCCAGCCCGTTAGCGTTCTCGTGTCTTCATTATGACTTGGGTCTATCGCCGCTCACCATCTGGACGTCGGACATGCTGTCTTGCACCTTTATCACTACTGGTCATCGCAGACCACATCACAATTACCCCAAGTCATTCTGTTTGCGTCCTGTTGCCTGCTGGTCTCCCTTTACGTGGGGGCTTGAGTAGGTCAGTGGGGTGCGACTTCAGGGTGCAAACAAAAGGAGTACACGTAAATGTCCCAACAAGAAATCAGCATCATTAACCTCGACCAGCTTGTGTCCATGACCTCAGTTGAAATTGCGGAGCTGACAGGCAAGGAGCACCGAAATGTCCTGCGTGATATTCGCAATATGGCTGAGGAGCTTAACGTCCTCAAAACTGAGCAGTGCTCAAAACTGAGCAGTCATATCGGGGTGACTGAAGATGTCTATCTAAACGCGCAGGGAAAACAGCAGCCGCTGTATCGTCTCGACCGTAAGCATACTTTTATTCTGGTCGCTGGCTATTCCGTTCACCTCCGCGCCAAGTGTTACGACCATATTCAGACGTTAGAGCGTCGAGTCCTTCAACTGGAAGACCAGAAGACGCGAGCAGCCACTCAGTCTGCTAACCGTCGAGGCGTGACTTGGGGCGACTACTGCAAAACCTATGGTCTACCCGCTCAGAAGCTAATGACCGCACTTCTTCAGCATCGTGGTCTATTTCGTAAGAACCCAATCAGTAACGAGTGGTCTGTAAATCCGAAGTATTCCGACTGCTTTCGTATCCTTAAGCCATCTGACCAGAAGTTCTCAGCAGGTGGTTTTAACTTCCGGTTCAACCCTAAGGGGCTTGAGGTCTTCGGTAAGCCTGCGACAGTCGATAAACTGAGAGGCATCCTTATTGCCTTTACTGGCACCGACCAGCAGAAGCAAGAGCACCTCCTGAAGCAGGCCCAATCCGGCAAGCTGGAGGGACTCTGAGATGATTGACCCGCGCACACCTAGCGGTAAATTAACCCTGCGTTACCGGGGTCTTCCCACTTCTATTCTATTGTCGATGCTTGGTGTAGATAAAGAGGCTACGAATGACCGACCATTTTATTCTCGTAATGAGCTAATAGAACAGTTGGTCATTCGCAATATGTCAGTTAACCGAGAAAGTAAGTAAGAAACTTTCTGGTCACTGCGTCAGTAAATCCTATAAGTAATGCGATAGCCGAAGGGATGATATTAATTGCTGCGACTGAAAGTGATTTCATTATTCCTTGTCTTCTAGGTGAGTTTATTAAAACCGCAAAGATAAACACTGGAATGAATGCAAGTAGGGCTACGGTGATTATGCGTTCAAGCATATACAGTGTGTGCCAAGTTATCCCACCTGTTATATATCCAGCGCCGTATCCAACCGCATAAAAGCAGGCTAAGTAAAGCAATAAGCTAATAGCTAATTTAGGCATGAAACATTCCTGAGTGTCTTTGTAAAGGTTGTCGCAGCTTAGCAAATAACCACATACCTATTGATCGTTTGTTCCAATCGTAATGTCTTCAATTGATCGTTCAGAGTGATCAAACCTAACCGTTAGTAGCTCGCCTACTCACTACCCTATTTAAAACCTTTTGAGATGACCGATGCGGGGAGACCGTAGGCATAACTGTGCCTGCGCGACCGATAGTCTCAACCTTCTCAAGAGGAGTATTAACAATGTTATTCGACCAAAACGACTGGAAACTCCAAGTCACCGACATCGACCTTTACGCAAATACTTGCAAGCTGGACGGTGAGCCATACCTGTTATCACTGGCGTTAAAGACTCTCATCCCCGGCTATGTGTCTGGATTTAGTCCGCGAGCTGCCGAACCGATGGAGCTGCTGGAAGTCCTCGCTGAGGCTGGCGTGACCATCGCTAACTTCTTCGGCAAAGACCTTATGTCCGCATATCGTCTCCGCCAGCAGGCCAAGACCAAAGCTGCTGCTGAAGCTGCTGAGACTGTACGCATTCAGGCTGAGCGTATGGCTGAGCTGAACATGACCCCAGAAGAGAGACTCGCAGCGGCCCAGAAGCGTGACCAGCAGAAAGCTGAACGTCAGGCCTATGGTGACTCTATTCGCAACGCTGTGTCTTCCACTGGTCGCTCACGAGCCTCTAAGCTGGTGGAGATTGACGGCATGGACAACTGGATGGACAGCTTGTAATCACAGCCACATTCGGTCCCGGACTTAAAGCTGGGACCTCAAGTATTTACGATTAAGGAGATTGATTATCATGACAACTATTAAAGACGCTTTCCAGTTCGGCATTGAGCCAGCCCGTATCACCAACACTGACAACATTCAGGTCTCTGAGCAGACAGCTACCGAGCCGCAGGTCTACGCGCTTCAGCTAGCCAAGACCGTCAAGGCTATGCTGAATGCAGCACTTCAGGACGCAGAGTCTAACATCCCGTTCCCGGTTGAACTGCTGCCGACCCGTAACAGTTTACCGACCCCGATTATTGCCCATACTCTGGCTGACCGTTCTGTGGTCGTTCCGATGGGCGGTGGTAAGGCTCCTGCTGTAGTTACTGCTGCGGCTGGGACTGAGATAACTGTTGAGCCGATTGAGCAAGCAATCCTTGTCAGCTATCAAACCAAGCTCTGGGACACTAAGACCCTCTCTGGCTTCACGACTGGCACACTTCAACAGGACGCCCTGAACATCTGCGAGTCTGTCGTTCGGTCCATCAACTCCAAGATGGTTGACGTGCTGATGACCTCCCGTCTGGTGAAGACACATCACGAGGTCCCTGTGACCACTGGTAAGATGGTTGATTACGCAGAATCACTGCTGGATGGACTGTATGCCTATACCGAGTCCTCTATGGGCGCTTCGCTGTGTGACTACGGAATCCTGATGCACGAGGACGAGATTCGTGCTCTGGGTCGACTGGCTACGTCTAAGGGCTTCGGTGGTGAAGACGCAATTAAGGATATGCTGGGAACTGACATCGCCTACTATAATGGTCGAGACCGAGGGGCCTTCATGCTGGCTAAAAGGTTCACTGCGCTGAGCTTCGGTTGTCTGCGTACTGATGGCGAGCATATCAATGTGGTCCTGTCTCGTGATGGTAACAGCCAGTCCCACGACCTAGAGATTCGCGGTAAGGTTCACGTAGTCGCAGAACCAGCGGCGACCATTAAGATGGGGACGGGCAGTGTTAACGCTCTGCTGTTTGTCGTACAGCGTCTCGTCTGGGACCGCACTAATCCGTAAGAGCTAACAACTGGTCAGGACCTTCGGGTCTTGGCCTTATTTCAGGTATGGTAGTATATCAATGGTGGGAGGTAGACACATGGACCTACACAAAGTCTATCTCGTGGTCTTCCTCATCAAGATGGCGCTGGTGGTCGTGCTGGTGTCAGCTCGCTGATGGTGGTTCTTAGACGATGAGTTTTGACTGAAAAATGTGAGGACCCATATCACTCTTTAAGCAGACGACAGCTCCCCCATAGGCCCTGCTGAGAGTCCAATAGACCGGGGGTCGGACGGATAGTCCCTCACCTTAGGCTGGTGGTCGAGACGCTGCTAGCTGACTACAAGCACTGGAACTGGATGCCTGAATGACACAAGGCTGACACAAAGGCTGACACAAGGTCTTGACTCAATGTAGGACCTCAGGTGTAATGCGGTCTCGCTTCAAGTCCTTGAAGTTCCAGATAAATTTAATCGGCACGTCGAGCTTATCTTTCCCACGTACGCCATCGCGGGTAGCGGTCATTTCCGGGCCCCGGACGATTGCGTCGGTCCAGTTAAAGCAGGATATCTGGGTCTTAATGGGATTTTCTGGCAGCGGCATACGCTCAATCGTGATGGTGTAGGTTGATTCTCGTGCACCGCTATTGCCGCCGTTGATGCCAACGTTGCCGGTCAGGATCGGCAACATCGCGATTGCGCGTGAGGTCAGCTCGCCGTTAGCCTGGCGTTGCGGACCCCAGCCCTGACAAATATATGCGGGTTTTGTACTGCCGATTTCCCGAGCCAGTTTGATAATGCGCTCGGCTGGGATCCCGGTAACATGTGAGGCCCACTGGGGAGTTTTAGCGATACCGTCATCACCGTTGCCCAAAATATAGGCTTTGTAGTGCCCATTAGCGGGTGCGTCGGCGGGCAGGGTTTTCTCGTCGTAACCGATGCAGTATGTATCCAGAAACGTCTGGTCAACGAGATCTTCGTGAATCAGGACCCAGGCGATTCCGGCTACTAATGCGGCATCGGTCCCCGGACGAATAGGGATCCATTCATCTTCACGACCCGCTGCGGTATCGGTATAACGCGGGTCGATGACGATCATCCGGGCATTAGAGCGCTCCCTGGCCTGTTCCAGGAAGTAAGTTATTCCACCTCCGCTCATACGCGTTTCGGCGGGATTATTGCCGAACATCACCACCAGCTTCGTGTTTTCGATATCGGAGGTGCTGTTGCCTTCGTTTGAACCATATGTATAAGGCATTGCCGCCGCGATTTGTGCGGTACTGTAGGTGCCGTAATGACTCAGGAATCCGCCATAGCAGTTCATCAGGCGAGCGACCAGCGAGGCATAAGGGGAGGAGCGAGTAATGTTGCCGCCTACAATGCCAGAGGTGTAGTTGATATACACGGCCTCGTTACCGTATTTGTGCACGGTATTTTTCAAACTGGCACTGATGGTATCCAGTGCTTCCTGCCAGGTTATACGCTCAAATTTACCTTCACCGCGTTTGCCCACGCGCTTCATGGGGTAATTCAGGCGATCCGGATGATTGATCCGTCGACGGATTGAGCGGCCACGCAAACAGGCGCGAACCTGGTGTTGACCATAAATATCGTTCCCGGTCGTATCGGACTCCACCCATACGATTTCATTATCTTTGACGTGGAGTTGCAGGGCACAACGGCTGCCGCAGTTTACGGAACAAGCGCCCCAAACCACTTTTTCTTCAACGGGTTGTATCGCCTGCTGTACCGCTGCGGCGGCAGTGCGCATTCCGAAAGGTAACGACAGCCCACCCGCGGCAAGCGCCAGCGAACCGATTGCCGAGGATTTCACTAACGTCCTGCGGCTAATGCCTCCATATTGCTCAGTTTTTGACATTACTCACCCCATTATAGTTATCGCTATATATTAATTTCTATAACGAAATTAATAGCATGCTAATAATGGTTTGAGTTTACCCACTTATGGGTATGTCATCTTAATGCATATCAAACTGGAGTGACCCTCCGCGCACGGAGGGCGTGATTTATTGCGGTTCGGCGACGTGCCCGTCCTGGGCAGGGGTGCTATTGGCAGGGGCGTTGCCACTGTTGGTTCGGGTATAGAGAATTTTGTGCGTATCGTTTGCACAATGTCCCACGACCAGTGAATCAGGCTGATCGGCCTGATCGTTGGGAACAATGTTCAGCGTAAAGCTGGATTCAGCAACGCCATTATTAATGATCCGCTGTTCGATATCGCTTTTCACGCGTTCACATGACGCCGGTGCCGCCAAAACCTGCGGGGACGCGACGGCCAGTAAGAGCGCGGCAATTCCTGTTATGTATTTCATCATCAGCTCCTTTATGATCGACCTGGACTAAGATTAGCATTTCTGGTGTAAATAACTGTATTTGCTAATATGATTGAGAATTATCTTCTTATCCCGGTGAAAAATGTGAAGAAAAAGATCTTATTAGGTTTCCTGTGCGTCGTGCTGGCCGGGTGTGATAACGCCAAAGGCCTGGATTCCTTTACGCCGGAAATGGCCAGTTTTTCCAATGAATTTGATTTCGATCCGCTGCGCGGGCCGGTTAAAGATTTCAGCCAGACGCTGCTTAATGACAAAGGTGAAGTCACCAAGCGCGTTGTCGGTACGCTCTCACAGGAAGGGTGCTTCGATACGCTTGAATTGCATGATATTGAAAGCAATACCGGCATGGCGCTGGTCCTGGATGCTAACTATTACCGGGACGCCAAAACGCTGGAAAAACGGATCCGCTTACAGGGTAAATGTCAGTTAGCAGAACTGCCTGCGGCGGGCGTGGTATGGGATACCGACGATAACGGTTTTGTCGTTTCCGCCACGGGAAAAGAGATGAAGGTGCAATATCGCTATGATGCGGAAGGTTACCCGCTGGGTAAAACCACCGTCAATAAGGACAATACCTTGCAGGTTGATGCCAAACCGTCGGTTGACCCGTTGAAGAAGCTGGATTACACCGCGGTAAGCCTGCTCAATAACCATCCGTTAGGTAATGTAAAACAAACGTGCAAGTATGATGACTATGCTAATCCGGTCAACTGCCAGCTTATTATCGTTGACGAGAGCGTGAAGCCGGCAGTTGAACACCATTACTCGATTGAAAACACCATCGATTACTATTAGTCAGTCTTTATTGAGCGGTAGGTTGCAGCAGGTTGGGACCTGACGTTTTATGTTCTGCCAGATACTGCTGCTGGAAGATACACATGCGGATAGTGTTGCGGTATTGACCGTTGATAAAGAATTCATGAATCAGCTCGCCTTCGACCATAAACCCGAGTTTACGGTAGATGTGGACGGCTTTTTCGTTCTCTTTATCAACGATCAGATACAGCTTATATAAGTTAAGTACGGTAAAGCCGTAATCCATCGCCAGCTTAGCAGCCCGGGAAGCCAAGCCTTTGCCCTGATACTCCGGCGAAATAATGATCTGGAATTCTGCCCGGCGGTGCACATGGTTAATTTCAACCAGCTCCACCAGTCCGGCTTTTTCACCGTCGCATTCCACAACAAAGCGACGTTCACTTTGGTCGTGGATATGCTTGTCATACAGATCTGACAGCTCAACAAATGCTTCGTAAGGTTCTTCAAACCAGTAACGCATTACGCTGGCGTTGTTATCAAGCTGATGGACAAATCGTAAATCTTCACGCTCCAGCGGGCGCAGCTTAACACTGAGGGCGCTAGTCATATCGTATCCTTTCAATATCTTTCAAAGTGCAATCATTATGGGGCAACGGTGCGGCCAGTGCGGCGGTCGAGGCAGCGCAAGGTGTTGGGCTCCCAGTACGCATTAATATTAGCGCTCTGTTCGCATTTATCACGGCTATCGAAAGCTGCGTCGGTTTTGTCCCACTCTTTCTCTGCACGCTTGTTGACCTTCTGGCGTAACTGACGCGTATCGTTCCATTGTTCCTTTTCCATTGCTGCCTGTTGACGACTTTGCGCACTGTCCCCGGATTCAATGATCAATTTACTGGTTTCAGCAAATGCGGAAGAGGTGTACACAGCCGCAGCCAGCGTCAGCATAGCCGTCAGGCACAGGCGTTTGGTCAGTGTAATATTCATGGTGAATTCCTTTTATGGGAAAGGGAAAAAACAATAAAACAGGGCTAAATTCTACACTATTCTGGCTTGCGGGCATACCCACTCTGCGGTGATGGATACGCTAACGACATTCTGTCGTATCATGGTTAAACCGAAGGTAACTGAATAACATCAATGCTTAAGACCACATTCCTTTTTTTCATCACCGCGTTATGCGAAATCATTGGCTGCTTTTTACCCTGGCTCTGGCTTAAGCGAGGGGCTACGGCCTGGCTGCTGATACCCGCCGGGATGTCACTGGCCTTATTCGTCTGGTTACTGACGCTGCATCCGGCAGCAAGTGGGCGTGTGTACGCGGCCTATGGTGGAGTTTACGTGGTGACTGCGTTGCTTTGGCTACGCATTGTTGACGGCGTAAAACTTAGCCTGTACGACTGGTCAGGTGCGCTGGTGGCCCTGTGCGGCATGCTGATTATTGTGGTTGGATGGGGGCGCGCATAGCGCCTTTTTTGTGATCAATCAGCGCTTTTTTGATCTTCATACTTGTATGGTAGTAGCTCAGTTGGGTAAATTTCCTGCATCACAAGAACAAATGCAAGGAATAAGAGATGAAGATTGTTGGGGCTGAAGTGTTTGTCACCTGTCCGGGGCGTAATTTTGTCACGTTGAAAATTACGACAGACGATGGGATCACTGGGCTGGGAGATGCCACGTTAAACGGACGCGAGTTATCCGTAGCGTCCTATCTGAAAGATCATGTTTGTCCGCAGCTGATTGGTCGCGATGCGCACCGAATTGAGGATATCTGGCAGTTTTTCTACAAAGGCGCGTACTGGCGTCGTGGTCCGGTCACCATGTCGGCGATTTCCGCGGTGGATATGGCATTGTGGGACATCAAAGCGAAAGCGGCGAATATGCCGTTGTACCAGCTGCTCGGCGGTGCATCTCGTGAAGGCGTTATGGTTTACTGTCACACCACAGGCCATACCGTTGATGACGTACTCGAAGATTATGCGCGTCATAAAGAGATGGGCTTTAAAGCAATTCGCGTGCAGTGCGGCGTGCCGGGTATGAAAACCACTTACGGTATGTCTAAAGGCAAAGGACTGGCCTACGAACCCGCCACCAAAGGGCAGTGGCCAGAAGAGCAGTTATGGTCAACGGAGAAGTACCTCGATTTCACACCAACACTGTTTGAAGCCGTGCGCGACAAGTTTGGTTTCAACGAACATCTTTTGCACGATATGCACCACCGTCTGACGCCAATTGAAGCGGCCCGTTTCGGCAAAAGCATCGAGCAATACCGTCTGTTCTGGATGGAAGACCCAACCCCGGCTGAAAACCAGGAATGCTTCCGCCTGATCCGCCAGCATACGGTCACGCCGATTGCGGTAGGGGAAGTTTTCAACAGCATCTGGGACTGCAAACAGCTTATCGAAGAGCAATTGATCGACTATATCCGCACCACCATCACCCATGCGGGCGGTATCACTGGCATGCGTCGAATTGCCGATTTCGCGTCGCTGTATCAGGTACGTACCGGTTCGCATGGACCTTCCGATCTGTCTCCAGTATGCATGGCCGCCGCGTTGCACTTTGATCTGTGGGTGCCGAACTTCGGCGTACAGGAATATATGGGGTATTCCGAGCAAATGTTGGAAGTGTTCCCGCACAACTGGACCTTTGATAACGGCTATATGCATCCTGGAGACAAACCAGGTCTTGGGATCGAGTTTGATGAAAAGCTGGCGGCGAAATATCCGTATGACCCTGCATATCTGCCTGTTGCTCGTCTGGAAGATGGCACGTTGTGGAACTGGTAAATATAAATTTTACGTACGAAAGATGTTGATTAACTCAATACCCTACAGAAGGTAAAACTTATGGTTAGTTCAGTCGATATTAAAAATAACGTAGATAATAAACCCATTATTCGCAGAGTGGCTTCAGCCTCCGCAATTGGTACTGCTGCCGAATACTATGACTTCTTTGCATATGGGACAGCAGCCGTACTCTTTTTTGGTCATTTATTTTTCCCAAGTGACGATCCGTTAATTAGTACGCTGGCTGCTTTTGCAACCTATGCCGTTGGTTTCCTGGCTAGACCATTAGGAGGAATTGTCTTTGGGCATATTGGCGATAAGGTCGGGCGCAAAAAAGCACTGGTTATTACTATATTAATCGTTGGCTTAGGGACATTCTGTATTGGGTTGTTACCTACATATGAAAAAATAGGTGTATGGGCTCCAGCTTTACTTATATTTATTCGTGTATTACAGGGCTTTGGTGTTGGAGGAGAACAAGCCGGTGCAGTATTGATGACTGCTGAATATTCTGAGCCCAAACATCGTGGATTTTTTTCGAGTTGGGTTCAAATCGGTGCCCCAGTTGGTTTTCTTCTGCCGTTAGCACTCTTTGCGTTGTTAAATGCCACACTTTCTCCAGAGGCAATGATGGATTACGGGTGGCGTATACCGTTCCTGTTAAGTCTGTTGCTGGTTATTGTTGGGTTATTTATCCGCTTAAAAATTGATGAATCACCAGTCTTTGCTCAGATTAGGGAGACAAAAGCAGAAGAATCACGTCCATTAGTTGAAGTTATCCGTGATTTTCCGGGAATTGTCGTTAAGGGAGTATGTGCGAAGCTGATTGAGGCCTGCACATTTGCAATGTTTACAGTGATTGTCCTTGCATACGGTAAGGCAAACAATCTCGATCCAAATATCTTGATGGAGACAATGATTGTTGCGGTGATTATAGAAATAATTGCAATACCGATGATGGGCTCGCTATGCGACAAAATTGGGCGTAAACCAGTTTATATTATCGGCGCATTGCTCCAGGTTGTTATGATTATTCCTTTCTTCCTTGCAATCAATCAGGATAGCTTTTGGCTTACGCAAATAGTAATGATCCTGGTACTGAGCGTTGGGCATAGTATGTGTTATGCACCTCAGGCATCTTATTTCCCAGAGCTTTTCCCGACTCATATTCGTTGTAGCGGAATAGCATTAATTTGGCAGTTGGGATCGCTAATTGGTAGTGGGATTCTTGGTTTAGTAGCAGTAAAAATTCTGCAAGTAACTGGTGGACATTATTATGGACTCGCAACCTATGTGATTGTACTTGGCGTCATCTCAGTTATTGGTTTGCTGATGATGCCGGAAACTGCACCGCAAAGGCTTAAACGTGAATACCAGCAGTGGCAGAAACATTAATATCCTTTGGCGGCAATATGCCGCCAAATTTACCTTTTATGGTACACAGCTTTAAGTGATGTCATACCAATCATTAAAAGCTTAATGCAAATCAAAACATACAACCATACAGGCGTTACTCTGAATCAATCCTGATTTCATTGATAAGTAGGTCATACCATGCAAAACAAGCTCTTAACGGCAAAGGCTGCACTTCCCGACTACGATCGTACAAAATTGGTCCCGCGTATTGTTCATCTGGGGTTTGGCGCATTTCACCGCGCACATCAGGGGGTTTACGCTGACATTCTCGCTGCGGATCACGGCAGTGACTGGGGCTATTGCGAAGTGAACCTGATTGGCGGCGAGCAGCAGATTGCCGATCTGAAACAGCAAGATAACCTGTATACCGTTGCAGAAATGTCTGCGGATGCATGGACTGCAAGAGTCGTGGGCGTGGTGAAAAATGCGCTGCATGCGCAGGTTGATGGTCTGGAAAGCGTACTGGCTGCGATGAGTGAACCGCAGGTTGCGATTGTTTCCCTGACCATTACCGAGAAAGGGTATTGCCATTCTCCGGCGACCGGTCAATTGATGTTAGACAACCCGATGATTTCCGCCGATCTACAAAATCCAAAACAGCCAAAAACTGCGCCAGGCGTTGTGGTTGAGGCGCTTGCACGCCGCAAAGCTGCGGGGTTACCCGCTTTTACCGTGATGTCCTGCGACAACATGCCGGAAAACGGTCATGTGATACGCAATGTTGTCACCGCGTATGCCCGGGCGGTGGATGCGGAACTGGCTGCGTGGATCGAACAACATGTCACATTCCCGTCGACTATGGTTGACCGTATTGTCCCTGCAGTTACCCAGGATACGCTGGACAAAATTGAACACATCACCGGCGTACGCGACCCGGCAGGCGTGGCATGTGAACCGTTCCGTCAGTGGGTTATTGAAGATAACTTTGTCGCTGGCCGCCCTGAATGGGAGAAGGCGGGAGCGGAGCTGGTTGCTGATGTCATTCCGTTTGAAGAGATGAAACTGCGTATGCTCAACGGCAGCCACTCTTTCCTTGCTTATCTGGGATATCTGGCGGGATATCAGCACATTAACGATTGCATGGGCGATGAAAATTATCGCCTCGCCGCGCGCGCGCTGATGTTGCAGGAACAAGCGCCCACGTTAAAAGTGAAAGGTGTGGATCTTCCGCACTATGCCGATCTGTTAATTGAGCGCTACAGCAACCCGGCACTGCGTCATCGCACCTGGCAGATCGCGATGGACGGCAGTCAAAAACTGCCGCAGCGTATGCTGGACTCCATTCGCTGGCACATTGCGCACGGTAGCCACTTTGAACTGCTGGCGCTGGGCGTTGCCGGCTGGATGCGTTACGTCGGCGGTGTCGATGATCAGGGTCAGGCGATTGAAATCAGCGATCCGCTGTTACCGGTGATCCAGAAAACGGTGCATAGCAGTAACGAGGGCGAAGATCGTGTCCAGGCGCTGCTGGCGATCGATGCTATTTTTGGTCGTGAACTGCCGCAGGTAGAATTGTTCAAGAACCAGGTCACACAAGCCTATCTTGCTTTACTGGCTGAAGGGGCGAAAGCAACCGTTGCGAAGTATGCTGCAAAACTGAAGTAACGAGAACATCATTTAAGTCGCCATCTGGCTATAAACAGGCCAGATGGCGCATTGTTTTTTGGCATTCACACCAATTAGTTCATGCCCAAACGAATCAGTTCGAGGGGGGCATATTTACCTTCACACCCTTCGATTTCCACTGTTTTCCCGCGGCGAATTTGCTCAGCGGTCAGGCCATCGGTATCTATCGCTGTAATGCGGCCTGTAAGTCCGGTGTCGCTAATCATGACGCGGCTGCCAGTGGTGATTGCGTTACGGTTACGATCGTATGTTTTCATGGTGTTTTCTCCTTTCCAACTTACCGTCAAAGCCCGTGGGCTCTAGTCCCACGTAACGGGCGCAATATAAATACGCTTCTCGTTAATGATTTTTTTTGTTTTCGATCAAAATCACAGCTTTTTTTATGCAGATGTGCGGGAGAGGGGGAAGGCAGGAGAAACTCACCTCGGTGTGAGGTGAGCGTAATATTAATCTTCGCTGAACCAGTCGCTATTTTCCTGACGGATTAGCTGAACGGACTCACCAATTTCCTGGAGATGCAGCATCATTGCGCGCTCTACGGCATCGCCATCATGTTTCTCAAGTGCGGTAAAAATATCGTGATGCTGACGCAGCAGCATTTCAGGCGGAGAGATATGATCCAGGCTCATATAACGAACGCGGTCAATCGTGGCCTTAATATTCTCAACGGTGTCCCAGGCGAGTTGGCACTCGGCGATTAAAGCCAGTTTCTGATGAAATTCGTCATCTAGCTGGAAGAAATCATTGATTTGTTTTCGATCAATCGCGATGCGCTGCTGATGCAGATTTTGTTCGAGCTGATAGCACTGTTTATCAGTGATCAGTGATGCGGCGCGGCGGACCACGGCACATTCAATTGCCTGGCGAACAAAACAGCCGTTCTGCACCTGCGACAGCGAAATTTTGTTTACGTAGCTGCCACGCTGCGGGCGGATCTGAATCAGACCGTTCTCTGCCAGTTTGATGAATGCTTCTCGTACCGGCTGGCGTGACACATTAAAGCGTACGGAAACCTCTTTCTCCGACAGCGGCGTACCGGGTGCAATCAGACAGTGCACGATATCACGACGAAGAATACGGTAAATCTGTTGATTTACCGGTTGTGTAGGGTTGAGCTGCGTTTCTACGGTCATTCATTCTTACTTTTTAGAGAGTTAACCCGGAGATCTTATCACTTATTTCAGGCTATCTATACCCGGCGCAAGGCCGGGCAGAGAAATTAGCTCCGATGAATACTCAGTCCGGCAAAAGACTGTGTGACAGGCATCATTTCAAGGGTGTTAATGTTGACATGAGCGGGTAAGGACGCCACCCACCATACCGCTTCTGTAACATCTTGCGGGGTCAGCGCAGTGGTATTTTCGTAGGCTTTTTCAGCTTTAGCGTCATCGCCTTTAAAACGTACGTTAGAGAATTCCGTACCGCCAACCAGACCAGGTTCAATGTCGGTAACGCGAATCGCAGTGCCGTGTAAGTCAGTACGTAAATTCAGGCTAAACTGGCGAACAAACGCTTTGGTCGCACCGTAGACGTTCCCACCAGCGTATGGCCAACTTCCCGCGGTAGAACCGATATTGATAATATGACCGCGGTTGCGCTCAACCATGCCTGGCAGAACGGCACGGGTCATATAAACCAGGCCTTTGTTGTTGGTGTCGATCATATTTTCCCAGTCTTCAACGCTGGCCTTGTGGGCTGGCTCAAGGCCCAGCGCCAGACCCGCGTTGTTGACCAGAACATCAATATCGCGCCATTCAGCGGGTAAGGCGTTCAGCATCTCTTCAATTGATGCACGATTACGTACGTCCAGTTGCGCGGTATAGAGGCGGTCACCCAGCTCATCTTTGAGTTCCTGCAGGCGCTCCTGGCGGCGTCCGGTGGCAATAACTTTATGCCCATTCTCAATAAAACGACGCGTAATGCACTCACCAAAACCTGCGGTTGCTCCGGTTACTAAAACGATCATCTCACTGTTCCTCAACGCTTTTTATGTAGTACTACCATAGCACGTCATTTCCGTTCAGAGCTATTCCTGCTTAACGCGATTGCGGTCGATTCCCGGGAAGTCTACTCTGGTAAACAAATCGTTTTCAGGAGTGAAAGATGTCGTTAACGAATCCATTTTTACACCACAGCACATTGCCGTATCAGGCGCCGCAGTTTGATCAGATCGACGTGCAGCATTATCGTCCAGCGTTTGATGAAGGCGTGAGGCAAAAACGCGCCGAGATCGACGCTATTGTGCAAAACTCACAGGTTCCTGATTTTGCTAATACGTTGCTGGCGCTTGAACAAAGCGGGGGGCTGCTCACGCGCGTGACCAGCGTTTTCTTCGCGATGACGGCGGCGCACACCAACGATGAACTACAGCGCCTTGACGAAGAGTTTTCCGCAGAGCTGGCGAACCTTGCCAATGATATTTATCTCAATGGCGCGCTTTTCGCCCGTGTCGAAGCTGTCTGGCAACGGCGTGGTACGTTAAGTCTGGATAGCGAATCAATACGTCTGCTGGAGGTCGTGTATCAGCGTTTTGTACTGGCCGGCGCCCGTCTGAACGAGACCGATAAAGCTAAACTTAAAGCGCTCAATACGGAGTCAGCCACGCTGACCAGCCAGTTCAATCAACGGTTGCTGGCAGCAAACACGTCAGGTGCTATGGTGGTGGATGATATCCGGCAGCTGGAGGGGCTGAGCACAGAAGAAATTGCCGTTGCTGCCGAAGCTGCAAGGGCGAAAGGGCTTGAAGCGCGTTGGGTTATCCCGCTATTAAACACAACACAGCAACCGGCGCTTGCGGTTTTACGCGATCGTCAGACCCGCGAAAAACTGTTCACCCGCGCATGGACGCGGGCTGAAAATGATGATGGCAACGACACGCGAGCTATTATTCAGCGACTGGTAGCAATCCGGATGCAGCAGGCGCAACTGCTTGGTTTTGCCAATTACGCAGCCTGGAAAATTGCCGACCAGATGGCAAAAACGCCGGAAGCGGCACTGACATTTATGCGATCTATTGTTCCAGCCGCGCGGGCGCGGGCGTTGGATGAGCAGGCTGAAATCCAGAACGTTATCTTTCAAGAACACGAGTCGTTTAGCGCCGAGGCCTGGGACTGGTCGTTTTATGCCGAGCAGGTCCGTCGTGAGAAATATGACCTTGATGAGGCACAGCTCAAACCTTACTTTGCCCTGGATTCGGTGCTGAACGAGGGCGTTTTCTGGACGGCCAATCAACTCTTTGGCATCAAATTCGTTGAACGATTCGATATTTCGGTTTATCACCCGGATGTTCGGGTATGGGAAATATTCGATCATGATGGCGTAGGGTTGGCGCTATTTTACGGTGATTTCTTTGCCCGGGAATCAAAAAGCGGCGGAGCCTGGATGGGCAATTTTGTCGAGCAATCGCTGCTTAACGAAACCAGACCGGTTATTTACAACGTCTGTAATTATCAAAAACCTGCGCAGGATCAGCCTGCATTGCTGCTGTGGGATGATGTTATTACGCTATTTCATGAATTTGGACATACATTGCACGGTCTGTTCGCCACTCAGCGTTATGCCACGCTTTCTGGAACCAACACTCCGCGTGATTTTGTCGAGTTTCCTTCACAGATCAACGAACACTGGGCGAGCCATCCTCAGGTCTTTGCCCGTTTTGCCCGACATGTTGATTCCGGGGAGCAAATGCCGCAGGCATTGCGGGATAAAATGCAGCGGGCCAGTCTGTTTAACAAAGGTTACGACATGACCGAACTGCTCAGCGCTGCATTGCTGGATATGCGCTGGCACTCTCTGGAGTTGAGCGAGTCATCTCATCCGGTCGATCAATTTGAACAGCAGGCGCTGGCGGCGGAAGGTTTGGATCTCAAGGCCGTGCCGCCGCGTTATCGCAGCAGTTATTTTGCCCATATCTTCGGTGGCGGTTATGCCGCAGGTTATTATGCCTATCTGTGGACGCAAATGCTGGCCGATGACGGCTACCAGTGGTTCGTAGAGCAGGGCGGATTAACCCGTGAAAACGGACAGAAATTCCGCGAAGCAATTTTGTCCCGCGGAAACAGCACTGATTTAACTGAACTTTATCGCCAGTGGAGCGGGCGTGAACCGCGCATGGAACCCATGCTGGAACATCGTGGCTTGAGCGCTTAAGACAGGTCAGCCAGAAAATTGAACCGGGCGTGGTGCCCGGTTGTTAGCTGGATTTTTTCTTCAGCAAAATGAATCGTTGTTGGGTATTGATGCCTTGCATCTCATAGAGACGCTCGGGTAGGGAGTGCTGCTGGTGAAAGGTCGGCATTGTTTTCCTGTCCTTACGTTACTTGACTGGTTTGCTTTGGGAAGGAAGGTAGGTATTGCCGCAGTTGGGGCAGACTAACGTTATGTTGTTTTTTATTCTCGACAGGCTGTGCATTGACTGGCGGCAGCAGTGAGGACAGGTACTTTTCACTGGTCGTAAAGTACGCATCTTAATATCTTTGAGTATCGACATATTGATTGTCCTTGTGATGGGGTGCTTACCATACACTATGAAGCAATAAATAGCTCATTTTATAACCATTGCGATGACATGGATTACTGTACGGTTTGCAAGAATCTCATTAGCGGCCAACATGTCTTATAGAAGGTAGTTACGTTTCGTTTAACGTTCATTGGGGTTGTCGATGATAGATTAGCCAACTATCCGTTATCTTCGCAGGGAATTGCCAGGTAGCGTATAAAAGCAAAACACAAATCTATCCATGCAAGCATTTACCGCTGGTTTATCCGGCGGTTTTTTTTATCTGTACATCAGGGAAAAGGTGCCGGGAGGGGGAGTTCAGGTAAAAAAATGGCCCCTTGTGCAGCTACGCAGCAAGGGGCCGGGTCGGTTCAGGACTATCTCCGTTCATCAATCATCCCATCTGTGGCTAAAATACGCGGCCAGGAAACCGGAAAATAAAATAATTCCCAGAACAGCCATAAAAATATTCATATTACCCAGCATAGTAAATGCTCCTTTATTTGTGAGTTTCCTCTCTTACCTTAAGTTCACCTCGCTTATGACTATAGTAGCAATTCAATCTTAAACAAAGGCTGAACTGTGTGATTATTTCGGCGGAAAAGTAAAATTTTGACGTGATTACGTCGGGAAAAATAAATAATAGTGACAAGGCACGGTTATCTGCGAACAAATAACCATGTTTTTATACCGGGGCACGCCGTTATGACCGTGTGTGACAGACACAGATTGTTGCACGTTTATAATGCAGAGTTGTCTCATTGTGGTTCAATGTTTCACGCGATTAATCCTTCTGGCGGCAAAAATTAATACTGCTTTTTGTGCCTAAAATTATAATTCATTGATTTTATATGATGTTTTAATATCTGGCATCGTTTTTGCCTTATCACTTCTGAATACCCTTAATTTGCACCGTTTTGTCTGCCCGGCTGCACCGGAGCTTTCAACAAGACTAATTTCAGGAGTGAAACTATGCAGCGTCGTACATTTTTAAAAGCTTTTGCGCTTTCCGCCTCTGTTGTCGCAATGGGAATGAGTTTTAGTGTTCAGGCGGCCGATACTATTAAGGTTGGCATCATGCATTCGTTATCCGGCACCATGGCTATTTCCGAAACGCCGCTGAAAGATGTGGCGTTGATGACTATTAATGAAATCAATGCGCAGGGCGGTGTATTGGGCAAAAAGCTGGAACCGGTGGTGGTTGACCCGGCTTCGAACTGGCCGTTATTTGCTGAAAAAGCACGTCAGTTACTGAGTCAGGACAAGGTAGCGGCGGTTTTCGGCTGCTGGACATCGGTTTCGCGTAAATCGGTTTTACCGGTATTTGAAGAATTGAACGGTCTGCTGTTTTACCCGGTGCAATATGAAGGTGAGGAGATGTCGCCTAACGTCTTCTATACCGGCGCTGCGCCTAACCAGCAGGCGATCCCGGCGGTTGAGTATCTGATGAGTGAGGACGGCGGCAGCGCTAAGCGCTTCTACCTGCTGGGTACGGACTATGTCTATCCGCGTACGACTAACAAAATTTTACGCGCCTTTTTGCATTCGAAAGGCGTGGCCGATAAAGACATCGAAGAGGTGTATACCCCATTCGGACACAGCGATTACCAGACCATTGTTGCCAGTATTAAAAAATTCGCCGCAGGAGGAAAAACGGCGGTGGTATCGACCATCAACGGGGATTCTAACGTTCCATTCTATAAAGAGTTAGCGAACCAGGGCCTGAAAGCCACGGATGTTCCGGTGGTGGCATTCTCTGTGGGTGAGGAGGAGTTGCGCGGTATCGATACTAAACCGCTGGTGGGCAACCTGGCTGCGTGGAACTACTTTGAGTCTGTAGATAATGCGGCCAACAAGAAGTTCGTCGCGGATTACCGGGCGTATGCTAAAGCGCATAAGCTGCCGAATGCTGATTCGGTGGTGACCAACGACCCTATGGAAGCCACTTATGTTGGCCTGCATATGTGGGCGCAGGCAGTAGAAAAAGCCGGAACTACCGATGTGGATAAAGTCAGGGCGGCTATGGCAGGACAATCATTCGCGGCACCATCAGGATTTACCCTGACCATGGATGCGACCAACCATCACCTGCATAAACCCGTCATGATTGGCGAGATTGAAGGCAACGGCCAGTTTAACGTGGTGTGGCAAACCGAAGCGCCGGTTCGCGCCCAGCCGTGGAGTCCATATATCGCCGGTAATGATAAAAAATCTGAACAGCCCGTTAAAACCGCCAGCAACTGATCTTACGCCCTCCTGCGGGAGGGCAACGCTTTGGAGAATGCTCATGAAAGCCATGCGCTTTATTCGTGGTGTGTTGTTGCTGACGTGGCTTTTGCCGTGGATAGCGCAGGCCGCAGATGCCGATACCTTTACCGCCGCCAACCGGACTCAGCAGGCCGCCTTGCTTGAACAATGGTCGGTAAAACCCGACGTTCAACGCTTGCCGGTGCTCAAAGCGCTGAGTGATGAGAACCTGCTGACAGATAACGCGAAAAACGCGTTCATCATGAACGGCTCGCACGTACAACCGCTAGGAACGGCGGCAGGCCCGAACGGCGAGCTAAAAAAAATCCGCCTGACTAACCGCCTGCGTAATCTGGTTGCCGGAACCTTGGCCGTCCACCAGCTCTTAAGTGACAGTGTCACGCAAAGGGGCGGGGCAGCGCGTGCATTACAGCGTGAGGCCCAGCCGGGGATGCTGCCGTTTTTGCAGCAACGACTGGCCCAGGAGTCCGATGCTGACGTGAAATCCTTACTGGCTATTGCACTGGCAAACCTGCAACTGACCAGCACCTCGCCTGAAATCAGACGTCAGGCAATCGTACTGCTAGGGGCGTCGAACGATCCTGAAACCCAGGCGCGTCTGCAGCCATTCACCCATGCTGAACATGAACCTGATGCCCGCGTTCGTGCTGCCGCTGACGAAAGCCTGAATGCCATCGCGCATCGCATGAAGGTTGGCGATCTTCTTGGACAGGCATTTATGGGATTGTCGCTAGGCTCCATTTTGCTGCTGGCGGCATTGGGTCTGGCGATAACCTACGGCTTACTTGGCGTCATTAATATGGCGCATGGTGAGATGTTAATGCTCGGCGCTTACGGTACCTGGATGGTGCAACAGCTGATGGGCCAGTTTTTCCCGCAATGGTTGGCCTGGTATCCGGTTATTGCGCTTCCGGTCGCCTTTTTGCTTACCGCTGGGGTTGGAATGCTACTCGAGCGCGGAGTGATCCGCCATTTATACGGGCGTCCGCTCGAAACCCTGCTGGCAACGTGGGGGATCAGTCTGATGCTTATCCAGTTGGTGCGTATGTCCTTCGGCGCGCAAAACCTTGAAGTCGCTAATCCGGATTGGCTTTCCGGGGGCATTCAGGTTTATGCCAATCTGATTTTGCCGTGGAACCGAATTGTGGTGTTTGGCTTTGCCATTCTGGTGCTGTTCTTCACCTGGCTGTTGTTGAATAAAACCCGTCTCGGACTGCGCGTACGTGCGGTGACGCAAAATCGCAATATGGCGGCCTGCTGCGGCGTACCTACCGGACGAGTGGATATGCTGGCCTTTGGTCTTGGTTCAGGGATTGCCGGACTGGGGGGCGTAGCGCTCTCGCAGTTAGGCAACGTAGGACCGGAGCTGGGGCAAAGCTACATTATCGATTCGTTTCTGGTGGTGGTGCTGGGCGGCGTGGGACAACTCGCGGGGAGTGTAGCCGCTGCGTTTGGGCTTGGGATTTTCAACAAAATTCTTGAGCCTCAGGTGGGAGCGGTTCTCGGTAAGATTATGATTCTGGTGCTGATTATTTTGTTTATTCAGAAACGTCCTCAGGGGCTGTTCGCGTTGAAAGGGAGGGTTATTGACTGATGACGATGCCAATGACATTAACGCTGGCGCGTAAAGCGCCGCGCGCGACACGCGTCCTGGGGCTGGGTTTACTGCTGGCGCTGATTATTCTGCCGTTTCTGGCGCTGTTACCTGCGGATCATCCGCTGGCCATATCGGTGTGGACATTGACTCTGGCCGGGAAAATTCTCTGTTATGCCATTGTGGCGGTGGCGCTGGATCTGGTGTGGGGCTATGCGGGAATGCTCTCGCTGGGCCACGGTATTTTCTTTGCGCTGGGGGGATATGCGATGGGAATGTATCTGATGCGCCAGGCTTCCGGCGAAGGATTACCGGCCTTTATGTCGTTTCTGTCGTGGACCGAGCTGCCCTGGTTTTGGTGGGGAACGCAACATTTTATCTGGGCGATGTTGTTGGTTGTGCTGGTGCCGGGCCTGCTGGCGCTGGTATTTGGCTGGTTTGCCTTCCGTTCAAAAATCAAAGGGGTCTATTTCTCCATCATGACTCAGGCCCTGACTTTCGCCGGAATGTTACTGTTTTTCCGCAACGAAACCGGCTTTGGGGGAAATAACGGTTTTACCGGTTTTACCACCATTCTGGGATTTCCGGTGACCGCGACCTCAACCCGTATCGCGCTGTTTCTGGCGACGGTCATGCTGCTGGTGCTGGCAATATGGCTGGGACTGGCGCTGGCCCGCAGTAAGTTTGGTCGAATTCTCACTGCCGTGCGCGACGCCGAGAACCGTCTGATGTTCTGTGGTTACGATCCGAAAGGGTTCAAGCTGCTGGTGTGGACGCTTTCCGCTGTGCTGTGTGGCCTGGCGGGGGCGTTGTATGTCCCGCAGGTGGGAATCATTAACCCCAGCGAAATGTCGCCGACCAACTCGATAGAAGCGGCGATTTGGGTTGCCCTCGGCGGGCGTGGAACCCTGATTGGCCCGGTATTTGGCGCCGTACTGGTGAACGGCGCTAAAAGCCTGTTTACCGTCATTATGCCGGAATACTGGCAACTGTTTCTTGGCCTGATCTTTATTGGCGTTACGTTGTTTTTACCTCGTGGTGTGATGGGTCTGTTTCGCAAGGGAGACAAATAATGCAGCCAGATGAAGGGCTTTTTACTCGCCAGATGCCAGGCGATCGGTTTCGCAACCAAACGGACCCGGTGCTCCAGCTGGAAAAAATTAACGTTAACTTCGATGGATTCCAGGCGTTAACGGATCTCACGCTCAATATTGGCGTTGGGGAGCTGCGTTGCATCATTGGTCCCAACGGTGCCGGAAAAACGACGCTAATGGATGTTATTACCGGTAAAACCAGGCCGCAAAGTGGTCGGGCGATATACGATCAGTCGACCGATTTAACAACGCTGGACCCCATCGCCATTGCACGTCAGGGGATTGGGCGGAAGTTTCAGAAACCCACGGTGTTTGAAGCGTTAACGGTAGAGGAGAATCTGGAGCTGGCGCTGAAAAGCGATAAATCTGTCTGGGGTTCTTTACGGGCGCACCTCACCGGCGAACAACGGGATCGTATAGATGAAATACTGGCGCTGTTGCGGCTGGGCAACGAGCGGGCCCGCCGCGCCGGGCTGCTTTCTCACGGGCAAAAACAGTTTCTCGAAATTGGCATGCTGTTGGTACAGGAGCCGCATTTACTGCTGCTGGATGAACCCGCGGCGGGCATGACGGATGCGGAGACGGAATACACTGCGGAGCTGTTTCGTAAGCTTGCCGGGAAGCACTCGCTGATGGTTGTTGAGCACGATATGGGATTTGTCGAAACCATTGCCGATCGCGTCACGGTCTTACACCAGGGACGCGTTCTGGCTCAGGGAAGTCTGCGCGAAGTGCAGGCCAATGAGCAGGTTATTGAAGTTTATCTCGGGCGTTAAGGAGCACAGATGCTGCAGGTGAAAGAACTGAATCAATATTATGGTGGCAGCCATATTCTGCGAAGTGTGAACTTTGAGGCGCGTATCGGCGAGGTGACATGTCTGCTGGGGCGTAACGGCGTGGGGAAAACGACGCTTCTGAAGTGCCTGATGGGGCTTATTCCTGCCCGCAGCGGGAGTGTGTTCTGGCAGGAGAAAAATGTCACTCACTGGAAGCCGCATCAGCGGGTCAGGGCCGGTGTGGCGTATGTACCACAGGGTCGCGATATTTTCCCGCGTCTGACGGTAGAAGAGAACCTGCTGCTCGGCCTTTCCCGTTTTTCAGCACAGGAGGCCAGACGTGTGCCGGATGATATCTATGCGCTTTTTCCGGTGCTACAGGAGATGAAACATCGGCGGGGCGGAGATTTGTCCGGCGGGCAACAACAGCAACTGGCGATTGGACGAGCGCTGGCCAGTCGCCCGCAGTTGTTGATCCTCGATGAACCCACGGAGGGGATCCAGCCGTCAGTGATTAAAGAAATTGGGCAGGTGATTTCTCAACTGGCGCACCGGGGTGACATGGCCATTTTGCTGGTGGAGCAGTTCTATGATTTTGCGCAGCAACTGGCCGACAAATACTTACTCATGTCGCGAGGCAGCATTATTCAAAGCGGTGACGGTAAAAATATGGAATCCGAAGGCGTTCGAGGGCTGGTCGCCATTTGAGATTCGCGACAGAGCGGCTTTGGCTCTGTCGCGATCATCATTAGCAGACCGCCGTCTGGCCCCAGGGTTTGGCGCGCATGCCTTTTATCATTAGCGCCCAGGCAAGAACGATCGCCACCATCAGCGCCACAAACAGCGACCACGGCGGCAATGTGGTTAAAATGACGCCGCTGACTAATGGGTTTACCGCTGCGCCCAACCAGCCTAACGACTGGGCGGAAAAATAGCTGGCTTTCATTCCTGCAGGCGCGATGTTGTCGATGAGCATGTATTCACCCGGTGCGTAAATGACTTCGCCGATAGTGAAAAAGGCTGCAGAAATGCCCCATAACACCAGGTTGTTGCCGGAGAAGGTGAAGCCAACCAGACCGACCACAAAGAACAGCGTGCCTAAAGTCATTAGCGGGCGGATATTGGTGGCGGTGAGCCTGCGCCCGAGGGCATATTGCAGTGATACCACAATGGCGGCGTTAACAGGCAGGACGACTGCCACCACTTTCTCGGCAAAATCGCCGTCTGCAACCACCATAACGTATTGCGAAATACAGGACGCAAAGGCACCACCAACGAATGACGCCAAAAATGCTGACAGCGTAAACCAGAATAATGCTCTGTCGCGCAGCAGTACCGAGGGGGACCAAACTGCGGCGTTCAAACCTTCTGATGCTGCTGGTGAACGTTTTACCCAGGTCTGGATAAACACCAGAGGGAATGCTGAACATGCAGCAGCGAGCCAGAACGGCAGGTTAATGCTTTGCATCACCAGTAGCGTGCCCAGCGGTGGGCCTACGGTCCAGCCGATGTTCAGCACGGTATAGTTAAGCGAGAAAATTTTAGTCTTGTTGGTCGCAGAGAGATTATCGGCAAACCAGGCTTTCAGCACCGTGGCGAAGACGGAGTAGGCGCAGTTGATCAGGGCAAAGAGCAAAACCACTACCACTACGTTATGCACCAGTGGAATAGCAATAAAGCCAGAGGCAAAGCCGCAGATAGCCAGCAGCATATAGCGTTTTTTATCAAACTTGTCGGCCAGAATACCAAAGCCAAGGCTGAACACGACGCCAATGGTCAGTGCGACCGTCATCGCATAACCGATCAGGTCAACGCTCAGATTGTACTGTCGGCTGAGGTAGATCGTCATAAAGGGCAGCGTGGCGCCACGCCCAATCGTTAATAACAATGATGACGCGAGTAACGCGAGAGTGGACCTTCTCAGAGAGATATTCATTTTCCTGCCCGACAATGCATGTTGTTATGTTTTTTTAGATATCAGAAACAAATAGCATGCTAAAAGTGTGATGTACACTCAATAAGTTGTCCGAAAATGCCCTGTGTGGCCTACCTGAATTAATGATCTGTTACGGCACAACGATTTCCGTTACTTTAATTTGTTTACAAAAATTTAATATTCGCAGGGGCGGTGGTATGTCGCGTAAAGACGGGTTATTAGCGTTACTGGTTGTTGTGGTTTGGGGGCTGAACTTTGTCGTCATCAAAGTGGGGCTGCACAATATGCCACCGTTAATGCTGGCAGGGTTGCGTTTTTTACTGGTGGCATTTCCGGCGATTTTCTTTGTTGCCCGGCCGAAAATTCCGCTTTCACTGCTGCTCGGCTATGGGTTGACCATCAGTTTTGGGCAGTTCGCGTTTCTCTTTAGCGCCATCAAATTCGGTATGCCTGCCGGGTTAGCTTCTCTGGTATTACAGGCTCAGGCGTTTTTCACCATCATTCTGGGGGCATTCGCCTTTGGTGAACGTCTGCAAGGTAAACAACGGGTAGGAATCGCACTGGCCATATTTGGCGTGCTGGTGCTGATTGAGGCCAGTCTGAATGGACAGCATGTTGGCATGCTCGGTTTTATGCTGACGTTGGCGGCGGCGCTAAGCTGGGCCAGCGGTAATATCTTTAATAAAAAAATCATGCAGCATACGTCACGCCCGGCGGTGATGTCGTTGGTGGTATGGAGTGCGTTGATTCCTGTTGTCCCATTCTTCCTCGCCTCAATACTTCTCGATGGCCCAACGCAAATTATCCAAAGTCTGGTGACGATAGATATGACCACCATTCTGTCACTGGTTTATCTGGCGTTTGTGGCGACCATTGTGGGTTATGGCATCTGGGGATCTTTACTCGGGCGTTATGAAACCTGGCGTGTCGCGCCGTTGTCGCTGTTGGTGCCGGTTGTTGGACTGGCGAGCGCGGCCGTGCTGCTGGATGAAACGCTTACCGGATTACAACTGCTCGGTGCGCTGCTGATCATGGCAGGATTGTACATTAATGTGTTTGGCTTTCGGTTGCGTAAGACTGCGCAGGCGAGAGGGTAAAAAAAAGCCCCGCAGTGACGGGGCAAAAAAATTACAGGTTGCGCATATTGTAATAAGGCACACCTAATTCGTCGGATTTGTCGCTGCCTGCACCCATATGATTAAAATCGAACGGGGACCGATCGTGCGCAGGCGGCATAATCATCGCGTCACGACTGTTTTGTGTGGCAGGTTGCGCGGTCTGTTCCGCCATGCTCTGGCCCGAAACAACATACAGCAGGGCCAGCATCGCATAAGACAGAAGTTTCATGATTTCCTCGGTTACGTCGTTAACTGGCGATTAGCAATTACATTGATTGAGTGGCAGCAAATAGCGTGATTCGCCGTGCATATTCGTCATACGGTACTTATGCGGCGGAACATCAAAATAGTTTTTGAATGTCCGGGTCAGCGTTTGCTGGGACTCAAAGCCGTAACGCTCCGCCAGATAAAGGATTGGCTCGTTACTCTCTTTTAATTTTTGCGCTATTTCAGTCATTTTACGGCTACGGATGTATTGACCCAGTGAATGACCGGTTTCTTTTTTAAACATCCGTTGCAGGTGCCATTTGGAGTAACCTGAACGCTCTGACACCTTTTCCAGCGAGAGCGGCGATTCAAGGTTATTTTCGATCCAGTCCAAAATGCTATGAATAGTGATTGTGTCAGTATTGCGTCTGGACATCGTCATACCTCTTTCTGTTTACGGCAGGATTTTCTTCAGCAAATGCTCAAGCGTGGTCACTTCATCCGCCGTTAAGTTTTTTGTTAGTTCCTGGTGCAGGTCTTGCCCTACTAATTGATGACACTGCTCGCAAATTGCCGCGCCATGCTCGGTGAGTTTCACCAGCACGCCTCGCTTGTCATGTGGATTCGGAAGCCTTTCTATCCAGCCTTTACAGGCCAGCCTGTCCAGCATCCGCGTCAGGGCACCGAGATCGACAGACAGCACTTTTTTCAATTCGACAGGGGTAATACACACCGCGCAACGGATGGAGCAGAGCACCTTGAACTGTGATGCCGTGATATCCAGCGGTGACAGATAGTCGTTTAGTAAACGATCTTTTTTCTGATTAACCATGTAGATCAAACGACCCAGTGGGATGATTTCGTTAAACAGAGCACTGGTGCTTTTCACAATGGTTGCCCTGGCAAGTAGTTAGTCACGGCTGATATTATTGCTTAGGCAAATATAAGTCAAATGAATGGGTCAGCAAATGCCACGTTTTGCTAAATCATCAGACTCAATTTTTGGCGAGTGGAATTTTAACGGTTTGAAAATTATGGCTTATACGTGCGGATGAAAAATGAATCCTTACACCGCGAAAATGGCTTATCTCCCGGATTTCACCGTATACTTGCCGTTGACGATTAACGCACAGGAAAGATGACATTATGATGGACTTGTTTAAAGCAATAGGACTGGGGCTGGTAGTCCTGTTACCGTTGGCAAACCCGTTAACCACCGTGGCGTTGTTCCTCGGCCTTGCCGGCAACATGAACAGCGCAGAGCGTAACCGTCAGTCACTCATGGCGTCCGTTTACGTGTTTGCCATCATGATGGTGGCGTATTATGCCGGACAACTGGTGATGAATACCTTCGGGATTTCGATTCCCGGGTTACGTATCGCGGGTGGGTTAATCGTTGCGTTTATCGGCTTTCGAATGTTGTTTCCACAGCAGAAGGCACATGACTCTCCGGAAGCGAGAAGCAAATCAGAAGAACTGGAAGATGAACCGACGGCGAATATTGCATTTGTTCCGCTGGCCATGCCAAGCACCGCGGGTCCGGGTACGATTGCAATGATCATCAGCTCGGCGTCCACCGTGCGTCATGGGGCTGAGTTTCCTGACTGGGTGATAATGGTCGCACCGCCGATTATTTTTGCCGTGGTCGGGGTTATCCTGTGGGGCTGTTTGCGCAGTTCTGGCGGAATTATGCGCCTGGTCGGTAAAGGTGGTATTGAGGCGATCTCCCGTCTGATGGGCTTCCTGCTGGTATGTATGGGCGTGCAGTTTATTATTAACGGCGTGCTGGAAATCATTAAAACTTACGCTTAAAACAACGTGCCCGGTATTGTCTACCGGGCACGCTTTTATGAATGCTGAGGCTGCTCTTCCAGTGATACTGGCCATTTACGGAAGATAATCACCGACCATATGAACGCCACAATCGCAGGCACTGCACCTACGTAACCAATCGTAGACATTGACCAGTGCAGACTCACCTGATTTCCCACCAGCGCGCCAGCGCCTATCCCGATATTAAAGATACCAGAGAAAAGGGCCATTGCGACGTCGGTGGCATCCGGGGCCAGCGCCAGCACTTTGACCTGCATACCCAGGCCTATCAACATAATGGCGATGCCCCAGAATATACTCAGGACGGCCAGATGCATTTCGCTGTCCGCTGCGGGCAGTAACAGCACCAGGCACACCGTCAGCAGGGCAATGGCGCTACTAATCAATACGGAAGCATGTTGATTACCCAGCTTGCCAAAAATGACGCTACCGACAATACCTGCGCCACCCAGAACCAGCAGCAGCACGGTGGCAAAGTTTGCGCTCAGCCCGGCGACGGTCTGTACAAACGGTTCGATATAGCTGTAGGCCGTGTAATGCGCGGTGACCACAATCACCGTCAGCAGATACAGGCTCATCAATGCCGGACGGCGGAATAAAACCGGCAGGCTTTTTAATGAACCGGAATGCTCACTGGGTAATTTTGGCAGGAGCTTAATCAAGCAAAGTAGGGTGACTAACGCCCCCATACCGATGGCGAAGAAGGTAGTACGCCAGCCAAAATACTGGCCAACGATGCGCCCGATAGGCAGGCCTAACACCATCGCCAGCGCGGTACCGGTCGCAATCAGGCTGAGAGCCTGCGCGCGTTTCCCGGCAGGAGCCAGGCGAATCGCCAGCGATGCGGTGATCGACCAGAAAATCGCGTGGGCAAAAGCAATACCAATACGGCTGATCACCAGCACGGTAAAATTCCATGCCAGGAAAGAGAGAACGTGGCTGGCGATAAAAACGACAAACAGGCAGATCAGAAGTTTGCGGCGTTCTACCTGGCTGGTAAGCAGCATGAAAGGCAGCGACATCAGGGCGACAACCCAGGCGTAGATCGTCAGCATGATCCCGACCTGAGCGGTCTGCATATTAAAACTTTGTGCGATGTCGGATAACAAACCGACAGGGACAAACTCAGTGGTATTGAAAATAAAACCGGCAATGGCAAGCGTAACTACCCGAAGCCACGCGACCTTGCGGGAAACAGTGTCTGTTGTCATATCAATTAGGTGGATTAGCTGCGAAAAGGTAAGGCCACGATCTTAAAACTTTTGCTGGCTAAAATACAATCATTTCGTGATGCAGATCTCATTTCATTGACTGGGTGGCAAAATTGACTGCCGAACATTTCGCGTAATTTTAACTATTTCATTATTAATGAAATTCCGGACGTGCGAATTCACCCGGAACGCTATTTATGGCGTTGTTTGAGAATCGCGAATTATTCCGTGCTTTTCGACAACTGAGGGTTCAATACCTCAATAAACGCTTCCAGTTGCCTCGTCATTGCCCCTCTGCGCCAGACCAGCCACGTATTCAGCCAGCGCCAGTTTTCGCTTAGCGGCCAGGCGTGGACCTGATGGTGTCCTGGCATGCTCTCCAGCATCGAACGCGGGATCAGCGCGATACCCGCACCGGCAATGACGCAAGCCAGCATGCCGTGATACGACTCCATTTCATGAATGGTGCCAGGCATTGCGCGATCGGCATGAAACCAGCTTTCAAAATGGCGACGATAGGAACAGTTGGCGCGAAAGGCGTAAATGCTGCAACCGTTAACGTCGCTGGCCCGCTGGATAGGGGGATGACCGTGCGGAGTGACTATCATCATCTCTTCACGGTAGACCGGCATTCCTTCAAGACCTGGATGAGTAATTGGGCCGTCGACAAAGGCGGCGTTCAGCGTCCCGTCGAGCACGCCGTCCAGCATCGTGCCTGAAGGACCTGTCGCCAGCGCAAACTGAATTTTGGGGTAACGCTGATTATATTCAGCCAGCGTGGCAGGGATCCGCACAGCGGCAGTACTCTCGAGCGAGCCAAGAGAGAACAACCCCTGCGGTTCATCGCCGGCGACGACCATTCTCGCCTCGTCAACCAGGGCGAGGATCCGCTGGCTGTAGCGTAAAAAATTGTGCCCGGACGGGGAAAGCCGCAAACGCTGATTTTCACGAATAAACAGATCGACGCCAAGGTCGGCTTCAAGCTGGCGAATACGGGTGGTGAGATTGGATGGCACGCGATGCACCTTCGCGGCGGCCTGCGTAATACTGCCTGTCTCCGCGACGGCGTTAAACATTTCCAGTTGCGTCAGATCCATAATATTCTCTGTTCGTGAATGGTGTGGTTAATATTATTCATTTTTCAGAAAGAGTAAATATGCGCATGATATGACCATACCCTGCGATAAAGAGAGGCATTTATGACTATCACAGCAGCAACACATGCGATTTCCGTTAACCCTACCAACGGTGAAAGGTTGGCGGCAATGCCGTGGGCCAGTACTGAAGAGATTGCACATGCGCTGAGCCTTGCCGCGAATGGCTACAGTGAATGGAAACACACTGCCGTTGAGCACCGTGCGCAAACGCTGCGTCATATCGGGCAGGCTCTGCGTCATCGCGCGGAAGAGATGGCGCAGTGTATCTCACGTGAAATGGGGAAACCCATCAAGCAGGCGCGTGGTGAAGTTGCCAAATCAGCCGCATTGTGTGACTGGTACGCCGAACATGGACCGGCGATGCTCAACCCGGAACCTACGCTGGTGGAGAACAACCAGGCGGTGATTGAGTATCGCCCCGTTGGAACTATTCTGGCGATCATGCCGTGGAACTTCCCGCTCTGGCAGGTACTTCGCGGCGCCGTTCCAATTCTGCTGGCCGGAAATGGCTATCTGTTAAAGCATGCACCAAACGTAACCGGCTGTGCTGCGATTATCGCGCAGGTTTTTGCTGATGCGGGCGTTCCCGCGGGTGTTTATGGTTGGGTGAATGCCGATAACGCCGGGGTAAGTCAGATGATCAATGACCCGCGTATCGCGGCGGTAACGGTGACGGGCAGCGTTCGAGCCGGTGCGGCGATTGGTGCTCAGGCGGGTGCGGCGCTGAAAAAATGCGTGCTTGAACTGGGGGGTTCCGATCCGTTTATTGTTCTTAATGATGCTGACCTCGATCTGGCCGTTAAGGCGGCGGTCGCCGGTCGTTATCAGAATACCGGGCAGGTTTGTGCGGCAGCAAAGCGCTTTATTATCGAAGAAGGAATTGCGGCAGAATTTACGGCTCGTTTTGTGGCGGCCGCGAGCGCGCTCAAAATGGGCGACCCGCTGAACGAAGAAAACGATCTGGGTCCGATGGCAAGATTTGATCTGCGCGATGAGCTGCATCAGCAGGTCGAAGCCTCCCTTGCCGAAGGCGCGCGGTTACTTCTCGGCGGGGAAAAAATCGCGGGTCAGGGCAATTACTATGCCGTGACGGTTCTGGGGGATGTCACCCCGGAGATGACGGCTTTTCGTCAGGAGCTGTTTGGCCCTGTTGCAGCGATTACCGTTGCAAAGAATGCGGAACATGCCTTAGCGCTGGCTAATGACAGTGATTTCGGCTTATCAGCCACGGTGTTCACCGCGGATGAAGCTCTGGCGCAGAAGATGGCGTCACGCCTGGAGTGTGGGGGCGTATTTATCAATGGTTACAGCGCCAGCGATGCCCGCGTTGCTTTTGGCGGCGTGAAGAAAAGTGGTTTTGGCCGCGAGCTTTCACACTTTGGTCTGCATGAGTTTTGTAATGTACAGACCGTCTGGAAAAACCGCCTCTGATGGTGTGGGTGCCTCCGACGGGGGCACCGGCCTTAATTCTGCAATGTTTCTGTCTACGGCATGAATCTCACCCGCTCATGCAGACCGTGGCCAGATTCCGCCTTCCGGCCTGACGCTGCGTATTCAGCTCTGTTATACTCGCAGGCCTTTCATACCTGCGAGCAAGGAGCATGTTGTGGCCAGGGCCATGGACAATTCAATTTTAGAGACCATTGTGCAGCAGGTTCGTCCGCTGATTGGTCAGGGTAAAGTCGCTGATTACATTCCTGCCTTAGCTTCTGTCGACGGTTCAAAACTGGGTATTGCTATTTGCACCGTCGATGGACAGCACTATCAGGCGGGGGATGCGCAAGAGCGCTTTTCAATTCAGTCAATTTCAAAGGTGCTCAGTCTGGTCGTGGCGATGCGTCACTATCAGGAAGATGAGATCTGGCAACGTGTCGGCAAGGATCCTTCCGGGCATCCTTTTAATTCCCTGGTGCAGCTGGAAATGGAGCAAGGGATCCCACGCAATCCCTTTATCAACGCCGGGGCGCTGGTGGTTTGCGATATGCTGCAAGGACGTCTGAGCGCACCGCGTCAACGGATGCTGGAAGTGGTACGGGCGCTAAGCGGCGTTTCGGATATCGCCTATGATGCGACGGTGGCGCGTTCTGAGTTTGAGCACTCGGCGCGTAACGCGGCTATTGCCTGGTTAATGAAGTCCTTTGGCAATTTTCACCATGACGTGACCACCGTTTTGCAAAATTACTTTCACTACTGCGCACTGAAAATGAGCTGTGTGGAGCTGGCGCGCACGTTCGTCTTTCTGGCAAATCAGGGACATGCTTTTCATCTTGCTGAGCCCGTGGTGACGCCCATGCAGGCCCGGCAAATCAACGCGCTGATGGCGACCAGTGGCATGTATCAGAACGCAGGGGAATTTGCCTGGCGAGTGGGCTTACCGGCGAAATCTGGTGTGGGGGGCGGTATCGTGGCTATCGTGCCTCACGAGATGGCGATTGCCGTCTGGAGTCCGGAACTGGATGCGGCGGGAAATTCGCTGGCGGGTATCGCCGTGCTGGAACAATTAACGCAACAACTGGGGCGCTCGGTTTACTGATGAACACGCTCGATCCTCTTTTTGCCCGGCTGGCGAAATCAACATTTCGCTCGCGGTTTCGCCTTGGCCAGAAAGAAAGGCAGTATTGTCTGGATAAAGGCGCGCCGGTTATCGAACAACACGCCACGGATTTTATTGCCAAACGGCTGGCGCCTGCGTTTCCTGCCAATGACGGTAAGCAGACGCCCATGCGCGGGCATCCGGTATTTATCGCTCAACATGCCACGGCGACCTGTTGTCGGGGATGTCTGGCGAAATGGCATGATATCCCTCAGGGTGTGGCGTTAAACGATGAACAGCAGCGTTACGTTGTCACGGTTATCTATCACTGGCTAGTGATCCAGATGAACAAGCCATAGATAACATAATCCTATGATATGACTCCTTGTGTTGTGCAATTGTTAAAAGCAGTATGAAGGGGTCATTCTAAGGAGAAAAAAATGGCTTCCTGTAAACCCTGCTTTGTGCTGAGTGCGGCCCAGATTCTGTCGAGAATCGATGAATTCAGCGACATCCTTGAAACATGCGTCAATGATGGCGCCTCTGTCAGCTTTATGCTCCCTTTTAGTGGTGATAAATCACGGCCTTTCTGGATAAGTGTCGCGCAAAGCGTTGACCGTGGAGAAAGGATTGTTCTGGGAACGCAGAACGCACAGGGGGGGCTTGTCGGTACCGTCCAGCTCATTATCGATCAACCCGAAAACCAACCTCATCGTGCTGATGTCGCCAAGCTGCTGGTTCACCCCTCAGCGCGGCGCGGTGGTGTTGCCCGGACGTTGATGAACGAACTCGAAAACTGCGCGCGTCAGCAAGGGAAAACGCTGCTGGTGCTTGATACAGCGACGGGCAGCAGCGCTGAGTTGTTCTACCACAATTGTGGATGGCAAAAAGTAGGGGTGATACCGGACTATGCAAAAATGCCTGACGGGAAGCTGACCGGGACCACACTTTTCTACAAAACTCTCTAATTTGTCGCCGGGGATTGATCAAAACAGGGTTTCAATGTATTAAAGTTTGCTAACCTATTGGACCAATTCAATCGGGTTGTATGACTAATTAAAAAGGGAACCCATTGTGCAAACACTAAATCGTCGCGATTTCCCCGGTGCTCAGTATCCTGAACGCATTATTCAGTTTGGTGAAGGAAACTTCCTGCGCGCCTTTGTTGACTGGCAAGTCGATTTGCTGAACGAACATACCGATCTGAACGCTGGTGTAGTCATTGTTCGTCCTATCGAAAGTACCTTCCCGCCATCGCTGAGTACGCAGGATGGTCTCTATACCACCATCATTCGTGGTTTGAATGAGAAGGGCGAGGCCGTAAGCGATGCCCGTTTGATCCGTTCGGTTAACCGCGAAATCAGCGTCTATAGCGAATACGATGAGTTCCTGAAGTTGGCGCATAATCCAGATATGCGTTTTGTGTTCTCCAACACGACTGAAGCTGGCATCAGCTACCACGCGGGCGATAAGTTTGAGGATGCACCGGCGGTGAGTTATCCGGCTAAACTGACCCGACTGTTGTTCGAACGCTTCAGCCATTTTAACGGCGCGTCGGATAAAGGCTGGATTATCATTCCTTGCGAACTGATTGATTACAATGGTGATGCGCTGCGTGAACTGGTCCTGCGCTACGCTCAGGAGTGGGCGCTGCCGGAGGCATTTATTCAGTGGCTGGATCAGGCCAACGCATTTTGCTCCACGCTGGTGGACCGCATTGTTACCGGTTATCCGCGTGACGAAGTGGAGAAACTGGAAGCTGAGTTGGGCTATCACGATGCCTTCCTCGACACTGCAGAACACTTCTATCTGTTCGTTATTCAGGGACCGAAGTCATTAGCTGCAGAGCTGCGTCTGGATAAATATCCGCTTAATGTCCTGATTGTTGATGACATCAAACCGTACAAAGAACGAAAAGTGGCGATTCTCAACGGGGCACACACCGCACTGGTTCCCGTTGCCTGGCAGGCAGGGCTGGACACCGTGGGTGAGGCGATGAATGACGCAGAGATTTGCGCCTTCGTTGAAAAAGCGATTTATGAAGAGATCATTCCGGTACTGGATTTACCCCGCGATGAGCTGGCGTCTTTCGCCAGCGCGGTGACCGGTCGATTCTGCAACCCGTACATCAAGCATCAGTTGCTGTCGATTGCCCTGAACGGCATGACTAAATTCCGTACCCGTATTTTGCCCCAGCTGCTGGCAGGGCAACAGGCCAGCGGCAAACTGCCGGCGCGCCTGACGTTTGCGCTTGCCGCGCTGATTGCTTTCTATCGTGGAGAGCGTAACGGTGAGGCTTATCCGGTCCAGGATGATGCGCACTGGGTGGCACGTTTTCAACAGCTGTGGTCCCAGCATCATGACCGCCAGATAAGCACCGACGAGTTAGTCAAATCGGTACTGGGCGTTAAAGAACACTGGGAACAGGATCTGACTCAGGTTTCCGGACTCGTGGAGCAGGTTTCAGCCGATCTGGATACCATTCTGGCCAAAGGCATGCGTGAAGCCGTTAAGCCATTGTGCTAAGAAGACAACCCGGCTCAGGCCGGGTTTTTTATAGAACATTCATTAGTTACAACATACTATTGTTTATTAATAACTACACCGTTCTGTAACTCCGGTGCGCGGTGGTTCTGGCAGCGCAAAAGTTGTTTAGTTAATGTTGCGATTAACTTGCAACATTGATCATGATCGCGTCTAATGTGATGGATTTCACATTTTCCCGAAGAAAACCATGATCGTTCGCCCCCAACAACACTGGCTACGCCTGATATTCGTCTGGCATGGGTCAGTATTATCCAAAATGCCAGTAAAATTTTGCCATTTTCCTGCAGTGGATATTGCTCCTGAAGTAGTTCGTGGTAGCGCGCCAGATACTGACGTTGCTCGCTTTCTCTCAAATCCTGTAACCAGGGGCGCAGGCCTGTAGAACTTACCCAGTCGATAATTGCTTGATGAGAATCCATAATGTGATAATACGTGGTGCGCCAGATATCCACCTCACAGCCAGTTTCGGTCAAAATATCATAGTAGGCATGTACGCCAGGAAGTGGCGCACGGCCCCGGTCCGGGAAACCCTGTTCATAAGCCACTTCGCGCATCAGAACATGCGTGGGTTCCAGCCAGTTATCCGGCATTTGTACGGCCAGAACGCCGTTGCGACCCAGCAGCGATACCAGGTTCGGCAACAGTTCATAGTGATCGGGTACCCATTGTAAAGACGCATTTGCGTAAAGCAGATCCACAGGATGCTCGGGCTGGAACTGACTGATATCCGCTTCAATAAAATGGCATTGCGGTAATGCGTTGCGCGCTTCATTCAGCATGGCGGGTGAGGAATCAACCCCGTTTATTACAGCCGAAGGCCAGCGCTGATGCAGTAATGCCGTGCTGTTTCCCGGACCACAGCCAAGATCAACAACTGAACGAACACTCTCTAACGCCACTCTGTTGAGTAATTCCGCTGCGGGTCTTGAACGTTCAGTTTCATATTGCAGATAAAGCGAAGGGTTCCAGTCAGCCATGAATGAATCTCCAGTATGAGAGAAAAAGGCAGAAAGGACCGCATAAGTCCTTGCCGGTGAGCCATTTCATTTAGAAGATTATATGATAATGAAGGATAAGGGCAGAAATATGCCAGGAAGACAGATTGGCATGTCTGTGGTTTGCCTGCGTGAAATACAGTTATCAATTTTGATGTTCAGTGAGTGATGTGGCAGAGGTCGAAAATGGTTAGCGCTGGTAACGGCATTTGAAAAGAGGTTTGACCATCATTATCGAGCAGCACAAGGATTACCATAAAGCATCAGATTCTACCTTACTCAACACTAGTGCGCATAATGTCAACGCGTTATGTTGAAAAGGCCGCTGCGAAAATAGAATCCCGCAGCGGCCTCTTTAGCATAACGTCATTATGCGCATTAGGGCGTCATTCCTCAGGGTTTCTTCTTCCAATCCCCTGTTTTTCATGGCTTTCTTTTATCATGTTAAAGTAGTGGTTTTCTGCCGCATCTACAATTTTTCCCATGCTGCGCCTTTCTGGGCCATCACGTCCGTCCAGACCTTCACCTTCTGGCCTCTCCATTTTGACAAAATTGTAGATTGTTTTTACGAGGAATCTTGCTAATTCTGCTCTTGCTACGGGGCTGTCATTCTCTGTTTCATTAAGTACTTGTATTATCTGGTCTTTGTTCATTACCTATACCTTTTATAGTGCGTCATTTGATCTTTGCATAATGGCGTATTTTTGTTTAATCGTTTGACGTCCAGCTTATCTTAATTCCGATTTCGCAAGCTCTGCTGTTGTTCGTTTTTTCGCCGCGAAGCGGTTCGGGGTTCTGTGACACCCGAACTTTAGTACGGTTTCCCGTATTTTCTCCCTGCTCGCTTATTTTTTTTTGCTTTCTGTCTTCAGGAACTTGCGGTAGTCGTCTTCTGTGATCGTCTCTAGCCCTTTGGCGATTATCCATTCGAGCATTTTGGTATCTTTAACTGGAACAGCTAGAGTTGATACCGCTCTAACGGTTTCTTTCTCTATTTTTCGCCATTGAACATCGTTTATGTGCTTTGTAGGCATGCTCTTTCCTCATTCTGCTAGCTTTGCATCATATCTCTAAATTCTTAGAAATGTTGACACTTAGTTTCTCAGGTCTTATAAAAGCACCATGAAATAATTTCTGAGAATCTAAGAAAGGGCGCTATGTTCTTCGACTGGTTAAGTATTGAACAGGATTTCGGCTTTCAACTTCCTATTCTCTCGGATGTTGCTTACCAGCGTATTCATCTTGAAAGTGGTGAGGCTAGTGCGCTTTCTCAGCCAACTTTTCAGCACCGGGGATCTTTCTGTGATGTCGTTTCTATCTCTATCCGTGGATCTGTTCTAAAAATGACGGGCAACCCTTCGCGGTGGGGGCGGCTTGATAATTTATTTGGCTTACCTACCGTTGATGCTTGCGTTATGGTTTTCAATAAGATCCTTCTTGATCTTAAATTGCCTGTTTTCACAAAATGCACTCGTTTAATGCCCGGTCAGTCTAAAGAAACCGAAAAATCTCATATGGTCACTGATGGGGCGTTAATTAAAGAGCTTCACATAACATCTAATAAATCTGTTGGCAAAGGGAATGAGGACGATTATATTTCAGGGCTTTCGACTCAACCCTATAGGAATAGTGTCCCACGGTTGCATTCAAACGGTAAATCTGTTGACTGGTTGTCTAAAAAAGGGAATGTTAATCTTATTTATCCGACTGTATATAATAAGTCACATGAGATTGAGTTACATAGTTTATTAAAAATAAAAAATAAATTCTCTGAGCAGTCAAAAGAGTTTAATTATATTGTTAGTGTGATTGATTATTGTAAGGAAAATGGAATAGTCAGATTTGAACAAAAATTGAAGTCTCGTTTTATTCAAAAACACTCTCTAGGTTTTTGGGGGTTATCTGATTATTCTGTGTTAAATAAGTTACATTCTGATTTTCTGGCGCTTGATGAAAAGTTATCGGTGAATGCTATGGATTTTGAAACTATTAGTGAACATCTTATTACCCGTGGAATAGTTGAAACTACACGGGCAGCTAATACTACAGCTATGTACGCGATCCAATGGTTTCATGGTCATGTTTTTGATTTAAGTAAAAATCAAGTGCGTATTCATCGAGCAAGACTCCGCAAGATTGGTATTGACATTGCGCAAAAATGTAATGTTTCGAAATTCTCTCCTGTTGTTGTCAAGCAAACGCGAGAGATTAAAGTTTCTGATTGTGTTATTCCATCGTGGTATGTAAAACCGTCTCATTTACGAGTTGCATAGAATATAAGGTGTTATTATGAGTAATTTACTTAATTTAGAAACTACTGTTACCGGAAAGATTAAACGCTTTAATAATAGTGGCGGTTTTTATTATACAACAATTGTTTCTCCTGCGGCTGATGCTTATAGCTTTCCGCCTGTCATTCGTATTAAATCAAAGAAATCATTAGGCCGTATTGGTGATGAAATTACAGACGTACATTGCCGTATTACTGGTTATGAACGGAGTTTCCCATACACTGATAAGCAGACAGGTGAGCAGTCTAAAGGGTATAACGTTGATATGCTGCTTGAATTATTAGAATGAGTTAAGGCGATACTTTTATGTCAGATGAGGTAATCATCAAGACAAAATATTGCAATCCGAATATGAGCTTTGGTAGCCCTGACGGATGCGATGAAGTGACTTTGAAATTACCGAAGTCAGAAGTTGTTAAATTACAGTCTTCGGTAGTTTCTCAGGATAAGCCTGTTCCCGATATTGATTATTCAGTCGCGGCGCAATTCTGGGGGCTGGCTTTTACGACAACCTTTTTCCTGTGGCTCTTTGCAAAGGGAATAGGTGAAATTCTTAAACACGTAAGAAATGCATAAAAGGAGTTTTTATGTTTGGTAAGACTAAACAGGCTTTAACCCGTATTGGTGCTTTTACTCTGGCTGTTGCTGCACCTGCTGTATTTGCTGCTGAAGGTGATGTTGTTGGTGGTAAAGTATTGACCTTACGCCGCTGACTAACAGCGTTAATTTCGGTTCCGTCCTGACCGGAATTATGGCGGTAGCGGGTTCTCTTATTGTTCTGTATGCAGGTTCTGCGGGCGTCCGCTGGATTTTGCGTATGGTTCGTGGCGCTTAATTCATAAAGGTAAGGGGCGTAACAGCCCCTTTATATTTATGGCTCAATATCTTTTTGATTTTATGTGTTTTTTATGGGGGCTTTTATGCGCCTGGGCGGTCATTCAGGGTCTGGAAGGTTAGGTATTACTATATTGTCCTTACTGGTTTCATCCGGTGTACATGCTGATGCAGTAACAGCAGACGGATTTGGACGTGTAATTCAGCAAATGGTTGAAACCCGTGAAGCTCAGGTTGTTTCTCAATCTGCGGGGCGTGTATTCGCAACGGGTGCCAGTTCTCTCGGTATGGGCGCGGGTATCGCTGTCGCTGCGGAGGTTATACGCGAACGTCCTGACGTTTTTGATTCAATCCGCATGTGTGGCGAGAAAGTTGGCAATCCTCAGCTTTGCACCGGAACGTCAGTTTTCGCGGCTGCTTATGGCCTTGCGAAGCATACAATTGACGATTCGATATCTACGGGTATTTCAAGTTTTGGCAGTAATATGATGGCTGCCGGACAGACAACATGGGGATTGCTGGGGCAGGCTGCGGGTGTTATTTCCGTTGCTGACCTTGCTTTAAAGCAGGGCGCAAAAGCTGTTGAATATATTACAAGTGGAATAAAACAGGATGATGGAACTTATTTACTTAATTTGTCCAATGGCGCTACTGTTACTTCTTCTGTTGCACCTTCACCTAAAAGCCCTGTTGCTGTTTATTTGCCCTCTGATGCTACTGGCTTTTCTGCGAAGAATATTCAGGACTCGATAACCCCTTATAATCAGCAGGTTAAACCTGTTCAGATTGCGCCAACCTATTACAATATTGACGCACCACCGCCGATAAGCCAGCCATTTCCGAATGATGTATATCGTGTGTCAGTAAAGGTACGAAATATCCTTATTCGACTGATATCAGGGATGCAAAGGGCGATGCTGTACTTGTCAGTGATAATCCGGTAATGATTGCGCTTTATAAGTCGATTAATGGTTATTCTCATTCCAATGTGACTTATCATGAGGCTTCTGACGACAATAACTTACATATCAGGATGCCAAGAAATTTTAAGGTTTATTCGGTTTCCGTTAAAGACTTTCAGTATGAAAAGCCGAATCCTTATTTTGGTGGATATTCATCGATTGTAACTGTTGTTTTATCTGTTGCGACAACAACGGTTACGCTTGAAAATTCATGGGATTTATGTAAAAGCGAGAAAGTACCTGCGCCGGGCAGTACGGCTGATAATCCCAAAACGCAGTGGAAAAGTATTTGCCACCCTGAGAAGGCCGTGTATAAAACGACGAATGATGTTCAGGATGTTAAAGACCAGATATTTTTTAATACAGAATTTGATACATCAAATTTACCTCAGGTAATTAATGGCGAGGTTATTGATAATATAGATTTCAAGCCGGAGGAACAGTTAAACCCGGCTGCGCTGGTTAATCTTATTAATGGCCTTGCAGGTCAGACTGTTGTTCAGGAAGGATATCAGGGGATACCGCTTGATAAACCTTTTACGGCGGCTGAACTGACGGCTGCGGCTAATGCTGTTGGCGTAAAACTGATAAGGGCTTGCTTTATAGTCCGGTTGTCGTCCTCAGTCGTGGGTTAATGCCAGACCGGTGCGGGAACGGATACAGGTGTACACCCTGGTACAGGCACAGATACCGATACTTCTGTTGATTTAGGTGAAGACCCCGGCATTAAAGCGCCGGAACTTGAAAAACCGCCTACAGGTGAGGAAATTCTCAAGCCAATTACGGAATTAATGCCGGACATTAAAAACCTGAGTATTTCATCGAAGGATGTTCAGTGTCCGGTATGGTCGTTCGAACTCTGGGACAATAAATATTCAATTGATTCTCACTGCGAGCTTCTGGAAAAAATCAGGCCACTTCTGAAAGCGGTATTCCTGCTTATCTGGGGCATTATTTCGCTGCGTATCATTCTGACTGCGTGACGGAGGCGTTATGTTTGGTATTCTGGTTTCAGCCTTTAACGTGGCGCTGGGTTTTGTGCTGCGAACGGTGGTTGTCAAATTTATTCTGTTTTTTGGCCTGTACTTTGTCGTACAGGCGTTTGTTCCGGTTCTGGCGTCACTGTTGCCAAAATCTGTTGATATTGCCGGGTTGTTTTCCTCACTGCCTGATAGTGTATGGTATTTCGTGAATCTGTTTATGGTCACGGAAGGGATTAAACTGATGTTTTCAGCATTGTTAACGCGCTTTATTATTCGTCGCATTCCTTTGATTGGTTAATTTATGGCTATTTCTGCGTATGTGGGCATCCCCGGGAGCGGTAAATCTTACGAAGTGGTGGCAAGCGTCATTATTCCCGCCTGTATCGCGGGGCGTCGCATTGTCAGTAATATTTACGGCCTTGCCACGCAAAGTATTTATGATTACTGCGTTGATATTAAAAAGGCAGACAGAGAATCACTTGGAGAAATTTTACTTGTTCAGAATGAAGACGTTCAGAACGAGAATTTCTTTCCCTACAAAACGGATTCAGGCATTGCGGATGATACGTTCTGCCGTCCGGGGGATTTAATCTGTATTGATGAAGCATGGCGCATATGGGAGAACGATAAAGGGATTCCTGCAAATCATCGCTCTTTCATTGCAGAACACCGCCATTTTGCCGATGAAAAAACGGGCGTAACCTGTGATTTAGTGGTTATGAATCAGTCGGTTGCCAACCTTCCGCGATTCATTAAAGACCGGGTGGAAACAACGTATCGCATGAGTAAGCATGTGGCGCTGGGTCTGCATAACCGCTACCGTGTGGACGTATTTACGGGTATCAAACTGTTTAAGTCGAATCTGACGAACAGTTATCAGAATAAATATGACAAGGCGATATTCCCTTTATATAAATCCCATGAAAACGGGCAGGGAAGGGAGCTTGTTACGGATAAGCGTCAGAATATTTTTAGTTCTAAAATGCTGTGGTTTAAAGCCGCTGGTTTACTGATTCTGGCGGTAATTGCCATTTTTATTTGTTCTGGTTTTTCACGTCAAACGGTAGTTCAGAGCCTGAACAGCAGACTAAAGATTTACCCGCCGCAAATAATTCAGCGTCTTTTGTACCTGCCGCGCCAGCTAAGCCCGTTGTGTCGGACAAATGGCGACTTGCCGGACGGCTTAAACGTGATGGTCAGGCATGGGTTGTTGTTGCAGACACGTCAGGCAGATTGCGTATAGAGCCGGCTTCGCAGTTCAGCTTTGACGGCATGATGATGACGGGTGAAATCGACGGCGAAACGGTGACGGTTTATTCAGGGGCGATACGATGAAGCTGATAACAGGTTTACTTTTTTTACTGGTTCCGGGGCTGGTTATGGCGAAGGGCGTCAGTCTGGAGCTCAACGCTGTTCCGCTGCCGCAGGCGCTGAACATGATTTACGTTCAGGTGTTCGATAAGCCGTTTATGCTTGACCCGGAGCTTGCCAAATCCGATAAGGTGGTGACGTTCCGTATCACGCCGGATATCGATGAACGGGCATTTATTAAGCGCTATCTCGGCAATATGAACATTGCGATTTATAACAAACAGGGCATTGACTACGTGGCGCCGTTCACGCCGAAAGCGTATGTGCCGCCGCAGGAGACCTTTGTTTATCGGCCTCGCTTCCGTTCCGTGGCGTATCTGTCTGACATTCTGGCCGGACAGTTTACCGGGCAGTTTAACAGTCAGCGTAACTCGTTACCGTCCGGGCAGATATCGCCGGAAGCGGCCGTAGCGGGTACGGCATCGGACTTTATGAACCGTACCGGGGATGTGCTGGTTTATTATGGCCGGAAGTCAGAGATTAAGCGGTTGCAGACGCTTTTACCGCTGATTGATACTGCCTCTGAAGAAGTGATTGTCGCAGCTTACGTGTTTGAGGTTCAGACCAGTGAGCGTAATGGTTCCGGGCTGGCACTGGCGGCGAAGCTGCTTTCCGGCAAGCTGAATATACAGATTGGCGCGTCTGGCGGCTTTGATAACTTTATCCGGGTGAATACAGGCTCTCTTGATGCGCTGTATGAGCTTTTCAGGACGGACAGTCGTTTTCATGTCGTCAGTTCCCCGCGGCTCAGGGTGAAGGATGGCGCATCTGCCACGTTTTCAGTCGGTAACGAGGTTCCGGTGCTGGGTCAGGTGAGCTACGCCGACAACAGGCCGATCCAGTCGATTGAATACCGCTCCAGTGGCGTTATCCTCGACGTGAAACCGCAAATCCGGACTGACAATATTGACCTTGTGATTAAGCAGCAGCTTTCCAGCTTTGCGAAGACGGATACGGGCGTGAATAACAGCCCGACGCTGATTAAGCGCGAGGTTAATACGGAGGTATCAGCGGCTGACGGGGATATTATTCTGCTGGGTGGCCTGGCTGAATCGAAGGTCACAAACGCCGATACCGGGTTCAGCTTTCTGCCAAAAGGCTGGCTCACCAGTTCATCTGACGAGAAGAACAAGACGGATATTCTTGTCGTGTTACAGGCGAAAAAAGTCAGGCGCGCCAGCGCCGTGCACGCACCGAGTTCCCACGAGGAGCGCGCGCGGTGATGGTGGCGACGGACGCAGACAGGCGGTGACGTGACGGAATGGCCGGTTTTTATGCCGTCAGGCATGGGAGGCGCTTAGCGCCGGAAGCCCCGCAGCGAAGCGAGGACATAAACAGCATTATGGCGTCAGCCATAATCATTCCCGGCACTGCATAGCCTGTTTTTCATTCCGGCGCACTCAGAAGCGATACGAATGGCGGACGGTCGAAGACGAAAGAACGTACCAGCGATGACCGTTTAATGCCGTGGTGACGGTTACAGGCTGATTTCTGGCTTATCTGCGCACTGGTGCGCATAATGTCAACGCGTTATGTTGAAAAGGCCGCTGCGAAAATAGAATCCCGCAGCGGCCTCTTTAGCATAACGTCATTATGCGCATTAGGGCGTCATTCCTCAGGGTTTCTTCTTCCAATCCCCTGTTTTTCATGGCTTTCTTTTATCATGTTAAAGTAGTGGTTTTCTGCCGCATCTACAATTTTTCCCATGCTGCGCCTTTCTGGGCCATCACGTCCGTCCAGACCTTCACCTTCTGGCCTCTCCATTTTGACAAAATTGTAGATTGTTTTTACGAGGAATCTTGCTAATTCTGCTCTTGCTACGGGGCTGTCATTCTCTGTTTCATTAAGTACTTGTATTATCTGGTCTTTGTTCATTACCTATACCTTTTATAGTGCGTCATTTGATCTTTGCATAATGGCGTATTTTTGTTTAATCGTTTGACGTCCAGCTTATCTTAATTCCGATTTCGCAAGCTCTGCTGTTGTTCGTTTTTTCGCCGCGAAGCGGTTCGGGGTTCTGTGACACCGAACTTTAGTACGGTTTCCCGTATTTTCTCCCTGCTCGCTTATTTTTTTTTGCTTTCTGTCTTCAGGAACTTGCGGTAGTCGTCTTCTGTGATCGTCTCTAGCCCTTTGGCGATTATCCATTCGAGCATTTTGGTATCTTTAACTGGAACAGCTAGAGTTGATACCGCTCTAACGGTTTCTTTCTCTATTTTTCGCCATTGAACATCGTTTATGTGCTTTGTAGGCATGCTCTTTCCTCATTCTGCTAGCTTTGCATCATATCTCTAAATTCTTAGAAATGTTGACACTTAGTTTCTCAGGTCTTATAAAAGCACCATGAAATAATTTCTGAGAATCTAAGAAAGGGCGCTATGTTCTTCGACTGGTTAAGTATTGAACAGGATTTCGGCTTTCAACTTCCTATTCTCTCGGATGTTGCTTACCAGCGTATTCATCTTGAAAGTGGTGAGGCTAGTGCGCTTTCTCAGCCAACTTTTCAGCACCGGGGATCTTTCTGTGATGTCGTTTCTATCTCTATCCGTGGATCTGTTCTAAAAATGACGGGCAACCCTTCGCGGTGGGGGCGGCTTGATAATTTATTTGGCTTACCTACCGTTGATGCTTGCGTTATGGTTTTCAATAAGATCCTTCTTGATCTTAAATTGCCTGTTTTCACAAAATGCACTCGTTTAATGCCCGGTCAGTCTAAAGAAACCGAAAAATCTCATATGGTCACTGATGGGGCGTTAATTAAAGAGCTTCACATAACTCTAATAAATCTGTTGGCAAAGGGAATGAGGACGATTATATTTCAGGGCTTTCGACTCAACCCTATAGGAATAGTGTCCCACGGTTGCATTCAAACGGTAAATCTGTTGACTGGTTGTCTAAAAAAGGGAATGTTAATCTTATTTATCCGACTGTATATAATAAGTCACATGAGATTGAGTTACATAGTTTATTAAAAATAAAAAATAAATTCTCTGAGCAGTCAAAAGAGTTTAATTATATTGTTAGTGTGATTGATTATTGTAAGGAAAATGGAATAGTCAGATTTGAACAAAAATTGAAGTCTCGTTTTATTCAAAAACACTCTCTAGGTTTTTGGGGGTTATCTGATTATTCTGTGTTAAATAAGTTACATTCTGATTTTCTGGCGCTTGATGAAAAGTTATCGGTGAATGCTATGGATTTTGAAACTATTAGTGAACATCTTATTACCCGTGGAATAGTTGAAACTACACGGGCAGCTAATACTACAGCTATGTACGCGATCCAATGGTTTCATGGTCATGTTTTTGATTTAAGTAAAAATCAAGTGCGTATTCATCGAGCAAGACTCCGCAAGATTGGTATTGACATTGCGCAAAAATGTAATGTTTCGAAATTCTCTCCTGTTGTTGTCAAGCAAACGCGAGAGATTAAAGTTTCTGATTGTGTTATTCCATCGTGGTATGTAAAACCGTCTCATTTACGAGTTGCATAGAATATAAGGTGTTATTATGAGTAATTTACTTAATTTAGAAACTACTGTTACCGGAAAGATTAAACGCTTTAATAATAGTGGCGGTTTTTATTATACAACAATTGTTTCTCCTGCGGCTGATGCTTATAGCTTTCCGCCTGTCATTCGTATTAAATCAAAGAAATCATTAGGCCGTATTGGTGATGAAATTACAGACGTACATTGCCGTATTACTGGTTATGAACGGAGTTTCCCATACACTGATAAGCAGACAGGTGAGCAGTCTAAAGGGTATAACGTTGATATGCTGCTTGAATTATTAGAATGAGTTAAGGCGATACTTTTATGTCAGATGAGGTAATCATCAAGACAAAATATTGCAATCCGAATATGAGCTTTGGTAGCCCTGACGGATGCGATGAAGTGACTTTGAAATTACCGAAGTCAGAAGTTGTTAAATTACAGTCTTCGGTAGTTTCTCAGGATAAGCCTGTTCCCGATATTGATTATTCAGTCGCGGCGCAATTCTGGGGGCTGGCTTTTACGACAACCTTTTTCCTGTGGCTCTTTGCAAAGGGAATAGGTGAAATTCTTAAACACGTAAGAAATGCATAAAAGGAGTTTTTATTGTTTGGTAAGACTAAACAGGCTTTAACCCGTATTGGTGCTTTTACTCTGGCTGTTGCTGCACCTGCTGTATTTGCTGCTGAAGGTGATGTTGTTGGTGGTAAAGGTATTGACCTTACGCCGCTGACTAACAGCGTTAATTTCGGTTCCGTCCTGACCGGAATTATGGCGGGTAGCGGGTTCTCTTATTGTTCTGTATGCAGGTTCTGCGGGCGTCCGCTGGATTTTGCGTATGGTTCGTGGCGCTTAATTCATAAAGGTAAGGGGCGTAACAGCCCCTTTATATTTATGGCTCAATATCTTTTTGATTTTATGTGTTTTTTATGGGGGCTTTTATGCGCCTGGGCGGTCATTCAGGGTCTGGAAGGTTAGGTATTACTATATTGTCCTTACTGGTTTCATCCGGTGTACATGCTGATGCAGTAACAGCAGACGGATTTGGACGTGTAATTCAGCAAATGGTTGAAACCCGTGAAGCTCAGGTTGTTTCTCAATCTGCGGGGCGTGTATTCGCAACGGGTGCCAGTTCTCTCGGTATGGGCGCGGGTATCGCTGTCGCTGCGGAGGTTATACGCGAACGTCCTGACGTTTTGATTCAATCCGCATGTGTGGCGAGAAAGTTGGCAATCCTCAGCTTTGCACCGGAACGTCAGTTTTCGCGGCTGCTTATGGCCTTGCGAAGCATACAATTGACGATTCGATATCTACGGGTATTTCAAGTTTTGGCAGTAATATGATGGCTGCCGGACAGACAACATGGGGATTGCTGGGGCAGGCTGCGGGTGTTATTTCCGTTGCTGACCTTGCTTTAAAGCAGGGCGCAAAAGCTGTTGAATATATTACAAGTGGAATAAAACAGGATGATGGAACTTATTTACTTAATTTGTCCAATGGCGCTACTGTTACTTCTTCTGTTGCACCTTCACCTAAAAGCCCTGTTGCTGTTTATTTGCCCTCTGATGCTACTGGCTTTTCTGCGAAGAATATTCAGGACTCGATAACCCCTTATAATCAGCAGGTTAAACCTGTTCAGATTGCGCCAACCTATTACATATTGACGCACCACCGCCGATAAGCCAGCCATTTCCGAATGATGTATATCGTGTGTCAGTAAAGGGTACGAAATATCCTTATTCGACTGATATCAGGGATGCAAAGGGCGATGCTGTACTTGTCAGTGATAATCCGGTAATGATTGCGCTTTATAAGTCGATTAATGGTTATTCTCATTCCAATGTGTGACTTATCATGAGGCTTCTGACGACAATAACTTACATATCAGGATGCCAAGAAATTTTAAGGTTTATTCGGTTCGTTAAAGACTTTCAGTATGAAAAGCCGAATCCTTATTTTGGTGGATATTCATCGATTGTAACTGTTTTGTTTTATCTGTTGCGACAACAACGGTTACGCTTGAAAATTCATGGGATTTATGTAAAAGCGAGAAAGTACCTGCGCCGGGCAGTACGGCTGATAATCCCAAACGCAGTGGAAAAGTATTTGCCACCCTGAGAAGGCCGTGTATAAAAACGACGAATGATGTTCAGGATGTTAAAGACCAGATATTTTTTAATACAGAATTTGATACATCAAATTTACCTCAGGTAATTAATGGCGAGGTTATTGATAATATAGATTTCAAGCCGGAGGAACAGTTAAACCCGGCTGCGCTGGTTAATCTTATTAATGGCCTTGCAGGTCAGACTGTTGTTCAGGAAGGATATCGGGGATACCGCTTGATAAACCTTTTACGGCGGCTGAACTGACGGCCTGCGGCTAATGCTGTTGGCGTAAAACTTGATAAGGGCTTGCTTTATAGTCCGTTGTCGTTCCTCAGTCGTGGGTTAATCCAGACCCGGTGCGGGAACGGATACAGGTGTACACCCTGGTACAGGCACAGATACCGATACTTCTGTTGATTTAGGTGAAGACCCCGGCATTAAAGCGCCGGAACTTGAAAAAAACCGCCTACAGGTGAGGAAAATTCTCAAGCCAATTACGGAATTAATGGCCGGACATTAAAAACCTGAGTATTTCATCGAAGGATGTTCAGTGTCCGGTATGGTCGTTCGAACTCTGGGACAATAAATATTCAATTGATTCTCACTGCGAGCTTCGGAAAAAATCAGGCCACTTCTGAAAGCGGTATTCCTGCTTATCTGGGGCATTATTTCGCTGCGTATCATTCTGACTGCGTGACGGAGGCGTTATTTTGGTATTCTGGTTTCAGCCTTTAACGTGGCGCTGGGTTTTGTGCTGCGAACGGTGGTTGTCAAATTTATTCTGTTTTTTGGCCTGTACTTTGTCGTACAGGCGTTTTGTTCCGGTTCTGGCGTCACTGTTTGCCAAAATCTGTTGATATTGCCGGGTTGTTTTCCTCACTGCCTGATAGTGTATGGTATTTCGTGAATCTGTTTATGGTCACGGAAGGGTTAAACTGATGTTTTCAGCATTGTTAACGCGCTTTATTATTCGTCGCATTCCTTGATTGGTTAATTTATGGCTATTTCTGCGTATGTGGGCATCCCGGGAGCGGTAAATCTTACGAAGTGGTGGCAAGCGTCATTATTCCCGCCTGTATCGCGGGGCGTCGCATGTAGTAATATTTACGGCCTTGCCACGCAAAGTATTTATGATTACTGCGTATGCGTTGATATTAAAAGGCAGACAGAGAATCACTTGGAGAAATTTTACTTGTTCAGAATGAAGACGTTCAGAACGAGAATTTCTTTCCCTACAAAACGGATTCAGGCATTGCGGATGATACGTTCTGCCGTCGCGGGGATTTAATCTGTATTGATGAAGCATGGCGCATATGGGAGAACGATAAAGGGATTCCTGCAAATCATCGCTCTTTCATTGCAGAACACCGCCATTTTGCCGATGAAAAAACGGGCGTAACCTGTGATTAGTTTGGTTATGAATCAGTCGGTTGCCAACCTTCCGCGATTCATTAAAGACCGGGTGGAAACAACGTATCGCATGAGTAAGCATGTGGGCTGGGTCTGCATAACCGCTACCGTGTGGACGTATTTACGGGTATCAAACTGTTTAAGTGAATCTGACGAACAGTTATCAGAATAAATATGACAAGGCGATATTCCCTTTATATAAATCCCATGAAAACGGGCAGGGAAGGGAGCTTGTTACGGATAAGCGTCACAGAATATTTTTAGTTCTAAAATGCTGTGGTTTAAAGCCGCTGGTTTACTGATTCTGGCGGTAATTGCCATTTTTTATTTGTTCTGGTTTTTCACGTCAAACGGTAGTTCAGAGCCTGAACAGCAGACTAAAGATTTACCCGCCGCAAATAATTCAGCAGTCTTTGTGTACCTGCCGCGCCAGCTAAGCCCGTTGTGTCGGACAAATGGCGACTTGCCGGACGGCTTAAACGTGATGGTCAGGCATGGGTTGTTGTTGCAGACACGTCAGGCAGATTGCGTATAGAGCCGGCTTCGCAGTTCAGCTTTGACGGCATGATGATGACGGGTAAATCGACGGCGAAACGGTGACGGTTTATTCAGGGGCGATACGATGAAGCTGATAAACAGGTTTACTTTTTTTACTGGTTCCGGGGCTGGTTATGGCGAAGGGCGTCAGTCTGGAGCTCAACGCTGTTCCGCTGCCGCAGGCGCTGAAATGATTTACGTTCAGGTGTTCGATAAGCCGTTTATGCTTGACCCGGAGCTTGGCAAATCCGATAAGGTGGTGACGTTCCGTATCACGCCGGATATCGATGAACGGGCATTTATTAAGCGCTATCTCGGCAATATGAACATTGCGATTTATAACAAACAGGGCATTGACTACGTGGCGCCGTTCACGCCGAAAGCGTATGTGCCGCCGCAGGAGACCTTTGTTTATCGGCCTCGCTTCCGTTCCGTGGCGTATCTGTCTGACATTCTGGCCGGACAGTTTACCGGGCAGTTTAACAGTCAGCGTAACTCGTTACCGTCCGGGCAGATATCGCCGGAAGCGGCCGTAAGCGGGTACGGCATCGGACTTTATGAACCGTACCGGGGGATGTGCTGGTTTATTATGGCCGGAAGTCAGAGATTAAGCGGTTGCAGACGCTTTTACCGCTGATTGATACTGCCTCTGAAGAAGTGATTGTCGCAGCTTACGTGTTTGAGGTTCAGACCAGTGAGCGTAATGGTTCCGGGCTGGCACTGGCGGCGAAGCTGCTTTCCGGCAAGCTGAATATACAAGATTGGCGCGTCTGGCGGCTTTGATAACTTTATCCGGGTGAATACAGGCTCTCTTGATGCCTGTATGAGCTTTTCAGGACGGACAGTCGTTTTCATGTCGTCAGTTCCCCCCCGCGGCCTCAGGTGAAGGATGGCGCATCTGCCACGTTTTTCAGTCGGTAACGAGGTTCCGGTGCTGGGTCAGGTGAGCTACGCCGACAACAGGCCGATCCAGTCGATTGAATACCGCTCCAGTGGCGTTATCCTCGACGTGAAACCGCAAATCCGGACTGACAATATTGACCTTGTGATTAAGCAGCAGCTTTCCCGCTTTGCGAAGACGGATACGGGCGTGAATAACAGCCCGACGCTGATTAAGCGCGAGGTTAATACGGAGGTATCAGCGGCTGACGGGGATATTATTCTGCTGGGTGGCCTGGCTGAATCGAAGGTCACAAACGCCGATACCGGGTTCAGCTTTCTGCCAAAAGGCTGGCTCACCAGTTCATCTGACGAGAAGAACAAGACGGATATTCTTGTCGTGTTACAGGCGAAAAAAGTCAGGCGCGCCAGCGCCGTGCACGCACCGAGTTCCCACGAGGAGCGCGCGCGGTGATGGTGGCGACGGACGCAGACAGGCGGTGACGTGACGGAATGGCCGGTTTTTATGCCGTCAGGCATGGGAGGCGCTTAGCGCCGGAAGCCCCGCAGCGAAGCGAGGACATAAACAGCATTATGGCGTCAGCCATAATCATTCCCGGCACTGCATAGCCTGTTTTTCATTCCGGCGCACTCAGAAGCGATACGAATGGCGGACGGTCGAAGACGAAAGAAACGTACCAGCGATGACGTTTAATGCCGTGGTGACGGTTACAGGCTGATTTCTGGCTTATCTGCGCACTGGTGCGCATAATGTCAACGCGTTATGTTGAAAAGGCCGCTGCGAAAATAGAATCCCCAGCGGCCTCTTTAGCATAACGTCATTATGCGCATTATGCGCATTAGGGCGTCATTCCTCAGGGTTTCTTCTTCCAATCCCCTGTTTTTCATGGCTTTCTTTTATCATGTTAAAGTAGTGGTTTTTCTGCCGCATCTACAATTTTTCCCATGCTGCGCCTTTCTGGGCCATCACGTCCGTCCAGACCTTCACCTTCTGGCCTCTCCATTTTGACAAAATTGTAGATTGTTTTTACGAGGAATCTTGCTAATTCTGCTCTTGCTACGGGGCTGTCATTCTCTGTTTCATTAAGTACTTGTATTATCTGGTCTTTGTTCATTACCTATACCTTTTATAGTGCGTCATTTGATCTTTGCATAATGGCGTATTTTTGTTTAATCGTTTGACGTCCAGCTTATCTTAATTCCGATTTCGCAAGCTCTGCTGTTGTTCGTTTTTTCGCCGCGAAGCGGTTCGGGGTTCTGTGACACCCGAACTTTAGTACGGTTTCCCGTATTTTCTCCCTGCTCGCTTATTTTTTTTTGCTTTCTGTCTTCAGGAACTTGCGGTAGTCGTCTTCTGTGATCGTCTCTAGCCCTTTGGCGATTATCCATTCGAGCATTTTGGTATCTTTAACTGGAACAGCTAGAGTTGATACCGCTCTAACGGTTTCTTTCTCTATTTTTCGCCATTGAACATCGTTTATGTGCTTTGTAGGCATGCTCTTTCCTCATTCTGCTAGCTTTGCATCATATCTCTAAATTCTTAGAAATGTTGACACTTAGTTTCTCAGGTCTTATAAAAGCACCATGAAATAATTTCTGAGAATCTAAGAAAGGGCGCTATGTTCTTCGACTGGTTAAGTATTGAACAGGATTTCGGCTTTCAACTTCCTATTCTCTCGGATGTTGCTTACCAGCGTATTCATCTTGAAAGTGGTGAGGCTAGTGCGCTTTCTCAGCCAACTTTTCAGCACCGGGGATCTTTCTGTGATGTCGTTTCTATCTCTATCCGTGGATCTGTTCTAAAAATGACGGGCAACCCTTCGCGGTGGGGGCGGCTTGATAATTTATTTGGCTTACCTACCGTTGATGCTTGCGTTATGGTTTTCAATAAGATCCTTCTTGATCTTAAATTGCCTGTTTTCACAAAATGCACTCGTTTAATGCCCGGTCAGTCTAAAGAAACCGAAAAATCTCATATGGTCACTGATGGGGCGTTAATTAAAGAGCTTCACATAACATCTAATAAATCTGTTGGCAAAGGGAATGAGGACGATTATATTTCAGGGCTTTCGACTCAACCCTATAGGAATAGTGTCCCACGGTTGCATTCAAACGGTAAATCTGTTGACTGGTTGTCTAAAAAAGGGAATGTTAATCTTATTTATCCGACTGTATATAATAAGTCACATGAGATTGAGTTACATAGTTTATTAAAAATAAAAAATAAATTCTCTGAGCAGTCAAAAGAGTTTAATTATATTGTTAGTGTGATTGATTATTGTAAGGAAAATGGAATAGTCAGATTTGAACAAAAATTGAAGTCTCGTTTTATTCAAAAACACTCTCTAGGTTTTTGGGGGTTATCTGATTATTCTGTGTTAAATAAGTTACATTCTGATTTTCTGGCGCTTGATGAAAAGTTATCGGTGAATGCTATGGATTTTGAAACTATTAGTGAACATCTTATTACCCGTGGAATAGTTGAAACTACACGGGCAGCTAATACTACAGCTATGTACGCGATCCAATGGTTTCATGGTCATGTTTTTGATTTAAGTAAAAATCAAGTGCGTATTCATCGAGCAAGACTCCGCAAGATTGGTATTGACATTGCGCAAAAATGTAATGTTTCGAAATTCTCTCCTGTTGTTGTCAAGCAAACGCGAGAGATTAAAGTTTCTGATTGTGTTATTCCATCGTGGTATGTAAAACCGTCTCATTTACGAGTTGCATAGAATATAAGGTGTTATTATGAGTAATTTACTTAATTTAGAAACTACTGTTACCGGAAAGATTAAACGCTTTAATAATAGTGGCGGTTTTTTATTATACAACAATTGTTTCTCCTGCGGCTGATGCTTATAGCTTTCCGCCTGTCATTCGTATTAAATCAAAGAAATCATTAGGCCGTATTGGTGATGAAATTACAGACGTACATTGCCGTATTACTGGTTATGAACGGAGTTTCCCATACACTGATAAGCAGACAGGTGAGCAGTCTAAAGGGTATAACGTTGATATGCTGCTTGAATTATTAGAATGAGTTAAGGCGATACTTTTATGTCAGATGAGGTAATCATCAAGACAAAATATTGCAATCCGATATGAGCTTTGGTAGCCCTGACGGATGCGATGAAGTGACTTTGAAATTACCGAAGTCAGAAGTTGTTAAATTACAGTCTTCGGTAGTTTCTCAGGATAAGCCTGTTCCCGATATTGATTATTCAGTCGCGGCGCAATTCTGGGGGCTGGCTTTTACGACAACCTTTTTCCTGTGGCTCTTTGCAAAGGGAATAGGTGAAATTCTTAAACACGTAAGAAATGCATAAAAGGAGTTTTTATGTTTGGTAAGACTAAACAGGCTTTAACCCGTATTGGTGCTTTTACTCTGGCTGTTGCTGCACCTGCTGTATTTGCTGCTGAAGGTGATGTTGTTGGTGGTAAAGGTATTGACCTTACGCCGCTGACTAACAGCGTTAATTTCGGTTCCGTCCTGACCGGAATTATGGCGGTAGCGGGTTCTCTTATTGTTCTGTATGCAGGTTCTGCGGGCGTCCGCTGGATTTTGCGTATGGTTCGTGGCGCTTAATTCATAAAGGTAAGGGGCGTAACAGCCCCTTTATATTTATGGCTCAATATCTTTTTGATTTTATGTGTTTTTTATGGGGGCTTTTATGCGCCTGGGCGGTCATTCAGGGTCTGGAAGGTTAGGTATTACTATATTGTCCTTACTGGTTTCATCCGGTGTACATGCTGATGCAGTAACAGCAGACGGATTTGGACGTGTAATTCAGCAAATGGTTGAAACCCGTGAAGCTCAGGTTGTTTCTCAATCTGCGGGGCGTGTATTCGCAACGGGTGCCAGTTCTCTCGGTATGGGCGCGGGTATCGCTGTCGCTGCGGAGGTTATACGCGAACGTCCTGACGTTTTTGATTCAATCCGCATGTGTGGCGAGAAAGTTGGCAATCCTCAGCTTTGCACCGGAACGTCAGTTTTCGCGGCTGCTTATGGCCTTGCGAAGCATACAATTGACGATTCGATATCTACGGGTATTTCAAGTTTTGGCAGTAATATGATGGCTGCCGGACAGACAACATGGGGATTGCTGGGGCAGGCTGCGGGTGTTATTTCCGTTGCTGACCTTGCTTTAAAGCAGGGCGCAAAAGCTGTTGAATATATTACAAGTGGAATAAAACAGGATGATGGAACTTATTTACTTAATTTGTCCAATGGCGCTACTGTTACTTCTTCTGTTGCACCTTCACCTAAAAGCCCTGTTGCTGTTTATTTGCCCTCTGATGCTACTGGCTTTTCTGCGAAGAATATTCAGGACTCGATAACCCCTTATAATCAGCAGGTTAAACCTGTTCAGATTGCGCCAACCTATTACAATATTGACGCACCACCGCCGATAAGCCAGCCATTTCCGAATGATGTATATCGTGTGTCAGTAAAGGGTACGAAATATCCTTATTCGACTGATATCAGGGATGCAAAGGGCGATGCTGTACTTGTCAGTGATAATCCGGTAATGATTGCGCTTTATAAGTCGATTAATGGTTATTCTCATTCCAATGTGACTTATCATGAGGCTTCTGACGACAATAACTTACATATCAGGATGCCAAGAAATTTTAAGGTTTATTCGGTTTCCGTAAAGACTTTCAGTATGAAAAGCCGAATCCTTATTTTGGTGGATATTCATCGATTGTAACTGTTGTTTTATCTGTTGCGACAACAACGTTACGCTTGAAAATTCATGGATTTATGTAAAAGCGAGAAAGTACCTGCGCCGGGCAGTACGGCTGATAATCCCAAAACGCAGTGGAAAAGTATTTGCCACCCTGAGAAGGCCGTGTATAAAACGACGAATGATGTTCAGGATGTTAAAGACCAGATATTTTTTAATACAGAATTTGATACATCAAATTTACCTCAGGTAATTAATGGCGAGGTTATTGATAATATAGATTTCAAGCCGGAGGAACAGTTAAACCCGGCTGCGCTGGTTAATCTTATTAATGGCCTTGCAGGTCAGACTGTTGTTCAGGAAGGATATCAGGGGATACCGCTTGATAAACCTTTTACGGCGGCTGAACTGACGGCTGCGGCTAATGCTGTTGGCGTAAAACTTGATAAGGCTTGCTTTATAGTCCGGTTGTCGTTCCTCAGTCGTGGGTTAATGCCAGACCCGGTGCGGGAACGGATACAGGTGTACACCCTGGTACAGGCACAGATACCGATACTTCTGTTGATTTAGGTGAAGACCCCGGCATTAAAGCGCCGGAACTTGAAAAACCGCCTACAGGTGAGGAAATTCTCAAGCCAATTACGGAATTAATGCCGGACATTAAAAACCTGAGTATTTCATCGAAGGATGTTCAGTGTCCGGTATGGTCGTTCGAACTCTGGGACAATAAATATTCAATTGATTCTCACTGCGAGCTTCTGGAAAAAATCAGGCCACTTCTGAAAGCGGTATTCCTGCTTATCTGGGGCATTATTTCGCTGCGTATCATTCTGACTGCGTGACGGAGGCGTTATGTTTGGTATTCTGGTTTCAGCCTTTAACGTGGCGCTGGGTTTTGTGCTGCGAACGGTGGTTGTCAAATTATTCTGTTTTTTGGCCTGTACTTTGTCGTACAGGCGTTTGTTCCGGTTCTGGCGTCACTGTTGCCAAAATCTGTTGATATTGCCGGTGTTTTTTCCTCACTGCCTGATAGTGTATGGTATTTCGTGAATCTGTTTATGGTCACGGAAGGGATTAAACTGATGTTTTCAGCATTGTTAACGCGCTTTATTATTCGTCGCATTCCTTTGATTGGTTAATTTATGGCTATTTCTGCGTATGTGGGCATCCCCGGGAGCGGTAAATCTTACGAAGTGGTGGCAAGCGTCATTATTCCCGCCTGTATCGCGGGGCGTCGCATTGTCAGTAATATTTACGGCCTTGCCACGCAAAGTATTTATGATTACTGCGTTGATATTAAAAAGGCAGACAGAGAATCACTTGGAGAAATTTTACTTGTTCAGAATGAAGACGTTCAGAACGAGAATTTCTTTCCCTACAAAACGGATTCAGGCATTGCGGATGATACGTTCTGCCGTCCGGGGGATTTAATCTGTATTGATGAAGCATGGCGCATATGGGAGAACGATAAAGGGATTCCTGCAAATCATCGCTCTTTCATTGCAGAACACCGCCATTTTGCCGATGAAAAAACGGGCGTAACCTGTGATTTAGTGGTTATGAATCAGTCGGTTGCCAACCTTCCGCGATTCATTAAAGACCGGGTGGAAACAACGTATCGCATGAGTAAGCATGTGGCGCTGGGTCTGCATAACCGCTACCGTGTGGACGTATTTACGGGTATCAAACTGTTTAAGTCGAATCTGACGAACAGTTATCAGAATAAATATGACAAGGCGATATTCCCTTTATATAAATCCCATGAAAACGGGCAGGGAAGGGAGCTTGTTACGGATAAGCGTCAGAATATTTTTAGTTCTAAAATGCTGTGGTTTAAAGCCGCTGGTTTACTGATTCTGGCGGTAATTGCCATTTTTTATTTGTTCTGGTTTTTCACGTCAAACGGTAGTTCAGAGCCTGAACAGCAGACTAAAGATTTACCCGCCGCAAATAATTCAGCGTCTTTTGTACCTGCCGCGCCAGCTAAGCCCGTTGTGTCGGACAAATGGCGACTTGCCGGACGGCTTAAACGTGATGGTCAGGCATGGGTTGTTGTTGCAGACACGTCAGGCAGATTGCGTATAGAGCCGGCTTCGCAGTTCAGCTTTGACGGCATGATGATGACGGGTGAAATCGACGGCGAAACGGTGACGGTTTATTCAGGGGCGATACGATGAAGCTGATAACAGGTTTACTTTTTTTACTGGTTCCGGGGCTGGTTATGGCGAAGGGCGTCAGTCTGGAGCTCAACGCTGTTCCGCTGCCGCAGGCGCTGAACATGATTTACGTTCAGGTGTTCGATAAAGCCGTTTATGCTTGACCCGGAGCTTGCCAAATCCGATAAGGTGGTGACGTTCCGTATCACGCCGGATATCGATGAACGGGCATTTATTAAGCGCTATCTCGGCAATATGAACATTGCGATTTATAACAAACAGGGCATTGACTACGTGGCGCCGTTCACGCCGAAAGCGTATGTGCCGCCGCAGGAGACCTTTGTTTATCGGCCTCGCTTCCGTTCCGTGGCGTATCTGTCTGACATTCTGGCCGGACAGTTTACCGGGCAGTTTAACAGTCAGCGTAACTCGTTACCGTCCGGGCAGATATCGCCGGAAGCGGCCGTAGCGGGTACGGCATCGGACTTTATGAACCGTACCGGGGATGTGCTGGTTTATTATGGCCGGAAGTCAAGATTAAGCGGTTGCAGACGCTTTTACCGCTGATTGATACTGCCTCTGAAGAAGTGATTGTCGCAGCTTACGTGTTTGAGGTTCAGACCAGTGAGCGTAATGGTTCCGGGCTGGCACTGGCGGCGAAGCTGCTTTCCGGCAAGCTGAATATACAGATTGGCGCGTCTGGCGGCTTTGATAACTTTATCCGGGTGAATACAGGCTCTCTTGATGCGCTGTATGAGCTTTTCAGGACGGACAGTCGTTTTCATGTCGTCAGTTCCCCGCGGCTCAGGGTGAAGGATGGCGCATCTGCCACGTTTTCAGTCGGTAACGAGGTTCCGGTGCTGGGTCAGGTGAGCTACGCCGACAACAGGCCGATCCAGTCGATTGAATACCGCTCCAGTGGCGTTATCCTCGACGTGAAACCGCAAATCCGGACTGACAATATTGACCTTGTGATTAAGCAGCAGCTTTCCAGCTTTGCGAAGACGGATACGGGCGTGAATAACAGCCCGACGCTGATTAAGCGCGAGGTTAATACGGAGGTATCAGCGGCTGACGGGGATATTATTCTGCTGGGTGGCCTGGCTGAATCGAAGGTCACAAACGCCGATACCGGGTTCAGCTTTCTGCCAAAAGGCTGGCTCACCAGTTCATCTGACGAGAAGAACAAGACGGATATTCTTGTCGTGTTACAGGCGAAAAAAGTCAGGCGCGCCAGCGCCGTGCACGCACCGAGTTCCCACGAGGAGCGCGCGCGGTGATGGTGGCGACGGACGCAGACAGGCGGTGACGTGACGGAATGGCCGGTTTTTATGCCGTCAGGCATGGGAGGCGCTTAGCGCCGGAAGCCCCGCAGCGAAGCGAGGACATAAACAGCATTATGGCGTCAGCCATAATCATTCCCGGCACTGCATAGCCTGTTTTTCATTCCGGCGCACTCAGAAGCGATACGAATGGCGGACGGTCGAAGACGAAAGAACGTACCAGCGATGACCGTTTAATGCCGTGGTGACGGTTACAGGCTGATTTCTGGCTTATCTGCGCACTGGTGCGCATAATGTCAACGCGTTATGTTGAAAAGGCCGCTGCGAAAATAGAATCCCGCAGCGGCCTCTTTAGCATAACGTCATTATGCGCATTAGGGCGTCATTCCTCAGGGTTTCTTCTTCCAATCCCCTGTTTTTCATGGCTTTCTTTTATCATGTTAAAGTAGTGGTTTTCTGCCGCATCTACAATTTTTCCCATGCTGCGCCTTTCTGGGCCATCACGTCCGTCCAGACCTTCACCTTCTGGCCTCTCCATTTTGACAAAATTGTAGATTGTTTTTACGAGGAATCTTGCTAATTCTGCTCTTGCTACGGGGCTGTCATTCTCTGTTTCATTAAGTACTTGTATTATCTGGTCTTTGTTCATTACCTATACCTTTTATAGTGCGTCATTTGATCTTTGCATAATGGCGTATTTTTGTTTAATCGTTTGACGTCCAGCTTATCTTAATTCCGATTTCGCAAGCTCTGCTGTTGTTCGTTTTTTCGCCGCGAAGCGGTTCGGGGTTCTGTGACACCCGAACTTTAGTACGGTTTCCCGTATTTTCTCCCTGCTCGCTTATTTTTTTTTGCTTTCTGTCTTCAGGAACTTGCGGTAGTCGTCTTCTGTGATCGTCTCTAGCCCTTTGGCGATTATCCATTCGAGCATTTTGGTATCTTTAACTGGAACAGCTAGAGTTGATACCGCTCTAACGGTTTCTTTCTCTATTTTTCGCCATTGAACATCGTTTATGTGCTTTGTAGGCATGCTCTTTCCTCATTCTGCTAGCTTTGCATCATATCTCTAAATTCTTAGAAATGTTGACACTTAGTTTCTCAGGTCTTATAAAAGCACCATGAAATAATTTCTGAGAATCTAAGAAAGGGCGCTATGTTCTTCGACTGGTTAAGTATTGAACAGGATTTCGGCTTTCAACTTCCTATTCTCTCGGATGTTGCTTACCAGCGTATTCATCTTGAAAGTGGTGAGGCTAGTGCGCTTTCTCAGCCAACTTTTCAGCACCGGGGATCTTTCTGTGATGTCGTTTCTATCTCTATCCGTGGATCTGTTCTAAAAATGACGGGCAACCCTTCGCGGTGGGGGCGGCTTGATAATTTATTTGGCTTACCTACCGTTGATGCTTGCGTTATGGTTTTCAATAAGATCCTTCTTGATCTTAAATTGCCTGTTTTCACAAAATGCACTCGTTTAATGCCCGGTCAGTCTAAAGAAACCGAAAAATCTCATATGGTCACTGATGGGGCGTTAATTAAAGAGCTTCACATAACATCTAATAAATCTGTTGGCAAAGGGAATGAGGACGATTATATTTCAGGGCTTTCGACTCAACCCTATAGGAATAGTGTCCCACGGTTGCATTCAAACGGTAAATCTGTTGACTGGTTGTCTAAAAAAGGGAATGTTAATCTTATTTATCCGACTGTATATAATAAGTCACATGAGATTGAGTTACATAGTTTATTAAAAATAAAAAATAAATTCTCTGAGCAGTCAAAAGAGTTTAATTATATTGTTAGTGTGATTGATTATTGTAAGGAAAATGGAATAGTCAGATTTGAACAAAAATTGAAGTCTCGTTTTATTCAAAAACACTCTCTAGGTTTTTGGGGGTTATCTGATTATTCTGTGTTAAATAAGTTACATTCTGATTTTCTGGCGCTTGATGAAAAGTTATCGGTGAATGCTATGGATTTTGAAACTATTAGTGAACATCTTATTACCCGTGGAATAGTTGAAACTACACGGGCAGCTAATACTACAGCTATGTACGCGATCCAATGGTTTCATGGTCATGTTTTTGATTTAAGTAAAAATCAAGTGCGTATTCATCGAGCAAGACTCCGCAAGATTGGTATTGACATTGCGCAAAAATGTAATGTTTCGAAATTCTCTCCTGTTGTTGTCAAGCAAACGCGAGAGATTAAAGTTTCTGATTGTGTTATTCCATCGTGGTATGTAAAACCGTCTCATTTACGAGTTGCATAGAATATAAGGTGTTATTATGAGTAATTTACTTAATTTAGAAACTACTGTTACCGGAAAGATTAAACGCTTTAATAATAGTGGCGGTTTTTATTATACAACAATTGTTTCTCCTGCGGCTGATGCTTATAGCTTTCCGCCTGTCATTCGTATTAAATCAAAGAAATCATTAGGCCGTATTGGTGATGAAATTACAGACGTACATTGCCGTATTACTGGTTATGAACGGAGTTTCCCATACACTGATAAGCAGACAGGTGAGCAGTCTAAAGGGTATAACGTTGATATGCTGCTTGAATTATTAGAATGAGTTAAGGCGATACTTTTATGTCAGATGAGGTAATCATCAAGACAAAATATTGCAATCCGAATATGAGCTTTGGTAGCCCTGACGGATGCGATGAAGTGACTTTGAAATTACCGAAGTCAGAAGTTGTTAAATTACAGTCTTCGGTAGTTTCTCAGGATAAGCCTGTTCCCGATATTGATTATTCAGTCGCGGCGCAATTCTGGGGGCTGGCTTTTACGACAACCTTTTTCCTGTGGCTCTTTGCAAAGGGAATAGGTGAAATTCTTAAACACGTAAGAAATGCATAAAAGGAGTTTTTATGTTTGGTAAGACTAAACAGGCTTTAACCCGTATTGGTGCTTTTACTCTGGCTGTTGCTGCACCTGCTGTATTTGCTGCTGAAGGTGATGTTGTTGGTGGTAAAGGTATTGACCTTACGCCGCTGACTAACAGCGTTAATTTCGGTTCCGTCCTGACCGGAATTATGGCGGTAGCGGGTTCTCTTATTGTTCTGTATGCAGGTTCTGCGGGCGTCCGCTGGATTTTGCGTATGGTTCGTGGCGCTTAATTCATAAAGGTAAGGGGCGTAACAGCCCCTTTATATTTATGGCTCAATATCTTTTTGATTTTATGTGTTTTTTATGGGGGCTTTTATGCGCCTGGGCGGTCATTCAGGGTCTGGAAGGTTAGGTATTACTATATTGTCCTTACTGGTTTCATCCGGTGTACATGCTGATGCAGTAACAGCAGACGGATTTGGACGTGTAATTCAGCAAATGGTTGAAACCCGTGAAGCTCAGGTTGTTTCTCAATCTGCGGGGCGTGTATTCGCAACGGGTGCCAGTTCTCTCGGTATGGGCGCGGGTATCGCTGTCGCTGCGGAGGTTATACGCGAACGTCCTGACGTTTTTGATTCAATCCGCATGTGTGGCGAGAAAGTTGGCAATCCTCAGCTTTGCACCGGAACGTCAGTTTTCGCGGCTGCTTATGGCCTTGCGAAGCATACAATTGACGATTCGATATCTACGGGTATTTCAAGTTTTGGCAGTAATATGATGGCTGCCGGACAGACAACATGGGGATTGCTGGGGCAGGCTGCGGGTGTTATTTCCGTTGCTGACCTTGCTTTAAAGCAGGGCGCAAAAGCTGTTGAATATATTACAAGTGGAATAAAACAGGATGATGGAACTTATTTACTTAATTTGTCCAATGGCGCTACTGTTACTTCTTCTGTTGCACCTTCACCTAAAAGCCCTGTTGCTGTTTATTTGCCCTCTGATGCTACTGGCTTTTCTGCGAAGAATATTCAGGACTCGATAACCCCTTATAATCAGCAGGTTAAACCTGTTCAGATTGCGCCAACCTATTACAATATTGACGCACCACCGCCGATAAGCCAGCCATTTCCGAATGATGTATATCGTGTGTCAGTAAAGGGTACGAAATATCCTTATTCGACTGATATCAGGGATGCAAAGGGCGATGCTGTACTTGTCAGTGATAATCCGGTAATGATTGCGCTTTATAAGTCGATTAATGGTTATTCTCATTCCAATGTGACTTATCATGAGGCTTCTGACGACAATAACTTACATATCAGGATGCCAAGAAATTTTAAGGTTTATTCGGTTTCCGTTAAAGACTTTCAGTATGAAAAGCCGAATCCTTATTTTGGTGGATATTCATCGATTGTAACTGTTGTTTTATCTGTTGCGACAACAACGGTTACGCTTGAAAATTCATGGGATTTATGTAAAAGCGAGAAAGTACCTGCGCCGGGCAGTACGGCTGATAATCCCAAAACGCAGTGGAAAAGTATTTGCCACCCTGAGAAGGCCGTGTATAAAACGACGAATGATGTTCAGGATGTTAAAGACCAGATATTTTTTAATACAGAATTTGATACATCAAATTTACCTCAGGTAATTAATGGCGAGGTTATTGATAATATAGATTTCAAGCCGGAGGAACAGTTAAACCCGGCTGCGCTGGTTAATCTTATTAATGGCCTTGCAGGTCAGACTGTTGTTCAGGAAGGATATCAGGGGATACCGCTTGATAAACCTTTTACGGCGGCTGAACTGACGGCTGCGGCTAATGCTGTTGGCGTAAAACTTGATAAGGGCTTGCTTTATAGTCCGGTTGTCGTTCCTCAGTCGTGGGTTAATGCCAGACCCGGTGCGGGAACGGATACAGGTGTACACCCTGGTACAGGCACAGATACCGATACTTCTGTTGATTTAGGTGAAGACCCCGGCATTAAAGCGCCGGAACTTGAAAAACCGCCTACAGGTGAGGAAATTCTCAAGCCAATTACGGAATTAATGCCGGACATTAAAAACCTGAGTATTTCATCGAAGGATGTTCAGTGTCCGGTATGGTCGTTCGAACTCTGGGACAATAAATATTCAATTGATTCTCACTGCGAGCTTCTGGAAAAAATCAGGCCACTTCTGAAAGCGGTATTCCTGCTTATCTGGGGCATTATTTCGCTGCGTATCATTCTGACTGCGTGACGGAGGCGTTATGTTTGGTATTCTGGTTTCAGCCTTTAACGTGGCGCTGGGTTTTGTGCTGCGAACGGTGGTTGTCAAATTTATTCTGTTTTTTGGCCTGTACTTTGTCGTACAGGCGTTTGTTCCGGTTCTGGCGTCACTGTTGCCAAAATCTGTTGATATTGCCGGGTTGTTTTCCTCACTGCCTGATAGTGTATGGTATTTCGTGAATCTGTTTATGGTCACGGAAGGGATTAAACTGATGTTTTCAGCATTGTTAACGCGCTTTATTATTCGTCGCATTCCTTTGATTGGTTAATTTATGGCTATTTCTGCGTATGTGGGCATCCCCGGGAGCGGTAAATCTTACGAAGTGGTGGCAAGCGTCATTATTCCCGCCTGTATCGCGGGGCGTCGCATTGTCAGTAATATTTACGGCCTTGCCACGCAAAGTATTTATGATTACTGCGTTGATATTAAAAAGGCAGACAGAGAATCACTTGGAGAAATTTTACTTGTTCAGAATGAAGACGTTCAGAACGAGAATTTCTTTCCCTACAAAACGGATTCAGGCATTGCGGATGATACGTTCTGCCGTCCGGGGGATTTAATCTGTATTGATGAAGCATGGCGCATATGGGAGAACGATAAAGGGATTCCTGCAAATCATCGCTCTTTCATTGCAGAACACCGCCATTTTGCCGATGAAAAAACGGGCGTAACCTGTGATTTAGTGGTTATGAATCAGTCGGTTGCCAACCTTCCGCGATTCATTAAAGACCGGGTGGAAACAACGTATCGCATGAGTAAGCATGTGGCGCTGGGTCTGCATAACCGCTACCGTGTGGACGTATTTACGGGTATCAAACTGTTTAAGTCGAATCTGACGAACAGTTATCAGAATAAATATGACAAGGCGATATTCCCTTTATATAAATCCCATGAAAACGGGCAGGGAAGGGAGCTTGTTACGGATAAGCGTCAGAATATTTTTAGTTCTAAAATGCTGTGGTTTAAAGCCGCTGGTTTACTGATTCTGGCGGTAATTGCCATTTTTTATTTGTTCTGGTTTTTCACGTCAAACGGTAGTTCAGAGCCTGAACAGCAGACTAAAGATTTACCCGCCGCAAATAATTCAGCGTCTTTTGTACCTGCCGCGCCAGCTAAGCCCGTTGTGTCGGACAAATGGCGACTTGCCGGACGGCTTAAACGTGATGGTCAGGCATGGGTTGTTGTTGCAGACACGTCAGGCAGATTGCGTATAGAGCCGGCTTCGCAGTTCAGCTTTGACGGCATGATGATGACGGGTGAAATCGACGGCGAAACGGTGACGGTTTATTCAGGGGCGATACGATGAAGCTGATAACAGGTTTACTTTTTTTACTGGTTCCGGGGCTGGTTATGGCGAAGGGCGTCAGTCTGGAGCTCAACGCTGTTCCGCTGCCGCAGGCGCTGAACATGATTTACGTTCAGGTGTTCGATAAGCCGTTTATGCTTGACCCGGAGCTTGCCAAATCCGATAAGGTGGTGACGTTCCGTATCACGCCGGATATCGATGAACGGGCATTTATTAAGCGCTATCTCGGCAATATGAACATTGCGATTTATAACAAACAGGGCATTGACTACGTGGCGCCGTTCACGCCGAAAGCGTATGTGCCGCCGCAGGAGACCTTTGTTTATCGGCCTCGCTTCCGTTCCGTGGCGTATCTGTCTGACATTCTGGCCGGACAGTTTACCGGGCAGTTTAACAGTCAGCGTAACTCGTTACCGTCCGGGCAGATATCGCCGGAAGCGGCCGTAGCGGGTACGGCATCGGACTTTATGAACCGTACCGGGGATGTGCTGGTTTATTATGGCCGGAAGTCAGAGATTAAGCGGTTGCAGACGCTTTTACCGCTGATTGATACTGCCTCTGAAGAAGTGATTGTCGCAGCTTACGTGTTTGAGGTTCAGACCAGTGAGCGTAATGGTTCCGGGCTGGCACTGGCGGCGAAGCTGCTTTCCGGCAAGCTGAATATACAGATTGGCGCGTCTGGCGGCTTTGATAACTTTATCCGGGTGAATACAGGCTCTCTTGATGCGCTGTATGAGCTTTTCAGGACGGACAGTCGTTTTCATGTCGTCAGTTCCCCGCGGCTCAGGGTGAAGGATGGCGCATCTGCCACGTTTTCAGTCGGTAACGAGGTTCCGGTGCTGGGTCAGGTGAGCTACGCCGACAACAGGCCGATCCAGTCGATTGAATACCGCTCCAGTGGCGTTATCCTCGACGTGAAACCGCAAATCCGGACTGACAATATTGACCTTGTGATTAAGCAGCAGCTTTCCAGCTTTGCGAAGACGGATACGGGCGTGAATAACAGCCCGACGCTGATTAAGCGCGAGGTTAATACGGAGGTATCAGCGGCTGACGGGGATATTATTCTGCTGGGTGGCCTGGCTGAATCGAAGGTCACAAACGCCGATACCGGGTTCAGCTTTCTGCCAAAAGGCTGGCTCACCAGTTCATCTGACGAGAAGAACAAGACGGATATTCTTGTCGTGTTACAGGCGAAAAAAGTCAGGCGCGCCAGCGCCGTGCACGCACCGAGTTCCCACGAGGAGCGCGCGCGGTGATGGTGGCGACGGACGCAGACAGGCGGTGACGTGACGGAATGGCCGGTTTTTATGCCGTCAGGCATGGGAGGCGCTTAGCGCCGGAAGCCCCGCAGCGAAGCGAGGACATAAACAGCATTATGGCGTCAGCCATAATCATTCCCGGCACTGCATAGCCTGTTTTTCATTCCGGCGCACTCAGAAGCGATACGAATGGCGGACGGTCGAAGACGAAAGAACGTACCAGCGATGACCGTTTAATGCCGTGGTGACGGTTACAGGCTGATTTCTGGCTTATCTGCGCACTGGTGCGCATAATGTATATTATGTTAAATGCAATTTGGTATTTGATGGATGCTTAGTTCATACCCCTTAGCTGACGCCGTTCCATCAAATCCTTACCCTTCCCTTATCTGCTACGGTAACAAGTTTTCGTCAGATGACCCCGAATGCAGATCCCTCTTTAGCCATTCTCAGTTTGGCGGTTCCGGTTGGTACACAGTGATGAAAAACGATAAGGTCAGAGCTGTTGTCGCCTTCGAGTCAGGAAGCCAGGAAGCGGTTTTTTTCATTCCTGGAAAAGCTCCCCCTGCTAATCCTGACTGAAAACTGCTGGACATGACTGTCTGCCTTGAGCAAAAGCAGACAGTCACTTTGATTTTCTACCGTAAATTTTTTCTTTTTTTATAATCAATGTATCGGGCTAGATATTTTTGTAACAACTTTATAAGTTAAAGATCTGCCGCAATAACAGATTCCTTTATTTATAATTAGAGGTTTGCAACGTTGTGATAGACTTTTTGAACATCATCGTCATCTTCAAGGGCATCAACGAGTCCTGCAAAGATTTCTAAATCTTCTGGTGAAAGTTCAACTTCTGATTGAGCAATCATTTCTAATTCTGTTGTTGAGAATTCATTAATCCCAGCGGCTTTCAGGGCTGCAATTCCTTTATGAAGGTCTGTAGATTCAGTATAAATAACGATGTTTCCCTCTTCTTCGGTTACATCGCGAACATCTACATCAGCATTAAGCAAAATTTCAAAAATATGGTCAGGATCTGTTCCTTCAAATACAATCACCCCGGTATTGTCAAACATATAGCTGACAGCACCTGCCGCTCCGATATTCCCGCCTTTTTTATTGAAAATTGAGCGGACATTAGCAATCGTACGGTTAACATTTGACGTCAACGTTTCAGCGATAATCAGTGAACCACTTGGACCAAAGCCTTCATAGCGCCCTTGCACGAACGTTTCATCGCTGCCGCCTTTGGCTTTATCAATTGCTTTATCAATAACGTGTTTGGGAACCTGTGCTTGTTTCGCACGTTCAATAACGAATTTTAAAGCTGAGTTTGATTCTGGGTCTGGTTCACCTTGTTTGGCAGCAGCATAGATTTCTACACCGAATTTTGCATATATATTAGACGTTGCACCGTCTTTAGCAGTTTTTTTAGCAACAATATTTGCCCATTTACGTCCCACTGGAATAGTCTCCTCAGAAATTCATTTACATTACATGCAGATTAATAGCCTGCAAATTTTTCCGCAATATTATATCATGATATGTAAACTCTCGTCCATGAAAAACAAAATATCCATGTTTTACTAAATGTTACTTTAATTTTATCAATAGTTAACATTATGGATATGTTATTTTCGTTTTTTTTAGATCTTTTGTTTTTTTATTTTAATAGTCGAATGACAGCGATAATACATAAATAAAGAGAAACTGGAGTAACAATCCAGGTATAAATACCCACTTAAGATTAATGAACGCATCTAATCCAGATCTTTTCTTCAGCAATGTCTGGCTGATGTTTACTTCTTAATCATGAAAGCCTGAGGAACAGATGCCATTGCTGGTCGCCCCGCTTTCTTGTAACCTTCTTCCCGTTGCACTACTGACAAAATCTGGAACCACTGAACTGGACTTCATATGAATGCTCATATTTCTAAAGACCCTTTACATGGCGTAACGCTTGAAATGCAGGTCAATGCACTGGTTGATCGTTATGGTTGGGCTGAGCTGGCGCAACGCATTAATATCAACTGCTTTAAAAATGAGCCGAGCGTTAAATCCAGTTTGAAGTTTCTGCGCCGCACGCCCTGGGCGCGGGCAGAAGTTGAAGCGCTGTACCTGGATTCACTGCATGACCTTGCCTCAAATAACACCACCGAACCGGCGTTCGATCCCTGGGCTAACAGCCGCAACAAGAAGAATTAAGAGCAAAATCTGATGTCAGCATCCGGTTTTATTTCAGCAAATTATCAGAAAAAACTGGCGAATATTCTCGCCCGTTCCCGAGCCAGGCTGCCGCGAACCAACATGAAATGGTTTGCGCTGCTCGTAGGCAGTATGTTGCTACTTGGCAGTTGTTCTTCACAGCCGCCCGGTTCAAAAATCACCCCACTGCCCCCGGTGGGCAAACCACAGCAGAGCAAGGAGCCGGTGCGCGGTATCTGGCTGGCAACGGTTTCGCGTCTTGACTGGCCGCCGATTTCATCCGTCAACATCAGCTCGCCTGCCGTTCGTATCAGCCAGCAGCAAAAGGCGCTGACTGACAAGCTGGATAACCTGAAACGTCTTGGTATTAACACCGTTTTTTTCCAGGTGAAGCCCGATGCCACTGCGTTGTGGCATTCTACAATCTTGCCGTGGTCAGATACCCTGACCGGTAAGATTGGTCAGGATCCTGGTTACGATCCGTTACGGTTTATGCTCGATGAAGCGCATAAACGCGGAATGAAAGTCCATGCCTGGTTTAACCCCTACCGCGTGTCCGTGAACACTAAACCGGCAACGGTTACCGAATTAAACAACACGCTGTCACAGACGCCTTCCAGCGTTTTTGTCCTGCATCGGGACTGGATCCGTACCTCGGCCGAGCGTTTTGTGTTAGATCCCGGTATTCCCGAAGTGCGTGACTGGATAACCAGCATCGTGGCTGAAGTGGTTGAGAATTACCCGGTTGACGGCGTGCAATTCGATGATTACTTCTATACCGAGTCTCCCGGCTCTGCGCTCAACGACAGCCAGACCTTCAGAAGATACGGCCAGGGATTTGTCTCCAAAGCTGACTGGCGGCGCGATAACACGCAACGCCTGATCGCTCAGGTTTCACGAACCATCAAGAAACTCAAACCTGAAGTTGAATTTGGCGTCAGCCCTGCGGGCGTGTGGCGCAACCGTTCGCACGATCCGGCGGGCTCCGACACGCGCGGCGCGGCAGCCTATGATGAATCGTATGCGGACACCCGCCGCTGGGTGCAACAAGGCTTGCTGGACTACATCGCCCCGCAGCTGTACTGGCCTTTTGCCCGCGACGCGGCGCGTTACGATGTGTTGGCGAAATGGTGGGCAGATGTCGTCAAATCAACCAACACACGCCTGTATATTGGGGTGGCGTTGTACAAAGTCGGTGAGCCGTCGCGAAAAGAACCTGACTGGACGGTTAAAGGCGGCGTGCCGGAGCTAAAAAAACAGCTCGATCTGAACGAGTCTGAACCGCACATTAACGGCACAATTTTGTTTCGCGAAGATTACCTTAATCAGCCGCAAACGCAGGAAGCCGTGACCTATATTCGCAGTCGTTGGGGGCGTTAATGGTCGTCCGTATTGGATTTATAACGCAAAAGCGTCCGGTTATACGGACGCTCTTAACCGATCCATCAGGCAACTGAAGGCTCAGGCAATCTGAATGATGAGACCAGCATCGCCAGCTGTTCCGCCTCCTCTTTCAGCGCCTGCGTTCGCGCGGCGGCATCATCTATTAACGAGGCGTTTTGCTGAACGGTGCTGTCCATTTCGGTAACAGCCAGCGTAACTTCGGAAACGCCCTTGCGTTGTTCTTCACCCGCAACGCGTATTTCCCCCATCAACTGACGTACCTGACGTACATTACTGACCAGTTCTCCCAGACGTTCGCCCGCATTGTGAATTTGCTGACTTCCGCTACCTACATGAGAAACGGATTCATCAATCAACGCCTTTATTTCCTGCGCGGCAGTGGCGCTGCGCTGGGCCAGCGTGCGTACTTCGGAGGCCACAACGGCAAACCCTCTCCCGGCATCACCTGCTCTGGCGGCTTCAACCGCGGCATTCAGGGCGAGGGTGATGCTGCCAACTTACTGATTTAGTGTATGATGGTGTTTTTGAGGTGCTCCAGTGGCTTCTGTTTCTATCAGCTGTCCCTCCTGTTCAGCTACTGACGGGGTGGTGCGTAACGGCAAAAGCACCGCCGGACATCAGCGCTATCTCTGCTCTCACTGCCGTAAAACATGGCAACTGCAGTTCACTTACACCGCTTCTCAACCCGGTACGCACCAGAAAATCATTGATATGGCCATGAATGGCGTTGGATGCCGGGCAACCGCCCGCATTATGGGCGTTGGCCTCAACACGATTTTCCGCCATTTAAAAAACTCAGGCCGCAGTCGGTAACCTCGCGCATACAGCCGGGCAGTGACGTCATCGTCTGCGCGGAAATGGACGAACAGTGGGGATACGTCGGGGCTAAATCGCGCCAGCGCTGGCTGTTTTACGCGTATGACAGGCTCCGGAAGACGGTTGTTGCGCACGTATTCGGTGAACGCACTATGGCGACGCTGGGGCGTCTTATGAGCCTGCTGTCACCCTTTGACGTGGTGATATGGATGACGGATGGCTGGCCGCTGTATGAATCCCGCCTGAAGGGAAAGCTGCACGTAATCAGCAAGCGATATACGCAGCGAATTGAGCGGCATAACCTGAATCTGAGGCAGCACCTGGCACGGCTGGGACGGAAGTCGCTGTCGTTCTCAAAATCGGTGGAGCTGCATGACAAAGTCATCGGGCATTATCTGAACATAAAACACTATCAATAAGTTGGAGTCATTACCGCGTTTCTTATTAAAACGGTTTAAAACGGCTTTTTAATATTCCTCCCGATTTTATTGCGGGAATTTTTGTATGGATTATGCATATCATTATGGGGCCTCTATGAAAAGTAACATGCCCGTTACACAAATTGAGCACGCACTTAACGACAAAGCGACGCTGCTTTCAACGACGGATAAAGAAAGTCATATTACCTACGCTAATTCTGCTTTTATCGATGCCAGCGGATTTAACGAAGATCAATTAATGGGCGAAGCGCATAATATTATTCGCCATCCTGACATGCCTCCCGCTGCATTCGCCGATATGTGGTATACGCTACAGCAGGGAGACAGCTGGACGGGTATGGTGAAAAACCGCCGCCAAAATGGTGACCATTACTGGGTTCGCGCCAACGTTACGCCGGTCTGGCACAATGAAAAACTCACCGGTTACATCTCCGTGCGTACCGTTCCTTCGCGTGATGAAATAACTCACAGCGAAAGTTTATACCAAAAAATGAATAGTCAGCAGTTTAAAGGCTTTCGACTTTTTAAAGGGATTATCATTCGTCGCGGCTTATTGGCATGGACTTCCATGTTTAAATGGCTGAATATCAGCCAGCGCGTCAATTATTCTTTAGGGGTGACGGCCCTGCTCGCTTTGCTATTTATCTTCGCCCCGTTTAATCCATTTATTCAGTCGGGTGGCTTGCTGGTGTTATTTCTGGCGCTGGCTATTTACCTTAAGTATCAAATTTGTCAGCCAGTTAATACGCTCCTGACGCAAATGAAGAAAGTGGTGTCCGGACGTAAACCTGATAACTGTCATTTAAATCGGGTGGATGAGATCGGAATGCTAATGCGACTGGTTAATCAGTCCGGGCTTAATCTGAATTCTCTGGTCGATGACGTCAGTACGCAAATTTCCGGTATTCGCGCTATCAGTCAGCGGGTGTCAAAAGAAGGTACGGCGCTGCATCAGCGTTCAGAAGAAACCTCTGCCGACCTGCAACAAACCGCTGCGGCCATTGAAGAAATTGGTAGCGCGGTACAACAAACCGCTGAGACGGCGGCACATACCATGACCATGGCCGATAAAACCAGCACCAACGCTGCAGAAGGCGGCGATATCATGAAACAAACTATCGCCATGATGCAGGCGATATCGCGTGACAACGGGCAGATCGTTGACATCATTGGCGTGATCGACAGCATTGCCTTTCAGACCAATATTCTGGCGCTCAATGCCGCGGTTGAAGCCGCGCGAGCCGGGGAATCCGGGCGTGGCTTCGCCGTTGTCGCGGCAGAAGTCCGCAATCTGGCCCAACACTCGGCGTCTGCGGCAAAAGAGATCAAACAACTTATTGAGAAGAACGTCGCCAATGTTAATAGCGGCGTCAAAATGGTGGAGCAAACAGAAACGCATCTCACCGGGATGATTGGGGATGTACTGCAGATGTCGATGATGATCAAAGACATTAGTCTGGCCACGCGTGAGCAAACCCAGGCTTTGGATCTGATTAACGATTCAATTTCACGCGTTGGCACCATGACACACAATAATGCCGAGATGGTGGAGCGCGTGACCGACGCCACCGCCGATCTGACTCAGCGTTCATCACGCTTACAGCAGGCCGTTCAGGTCTTTGGCGTATCGGCATAACGTTACGGCGCTTATTGGGTAAATGCCTCGATAAGCGCACTCCTCTACAGGTATAAACGCCCTTCTCTTTTATTGGCTGAATCGAGGCCACACCGCGCCAGTACCGGCTGCATAAAAATGCTGAATTCTTGTTACCGGGGCTTTGCGGAACCAATCAATTGAATGTAGGATGCTCGGCCGGCAGTTTTCCCCCGTAACACAATGAAGGGTAAGGCTGTTTTCGCCGCAGCAGGTGCGGCAAAAAGGATGTTGTATTTTTGTCAGGTCAACAGGAATCGTAATGAACACAAACAACACGCAAGCCGCGGAACAACATGCGGCGAAACGACGCTGGTTGAATGCTCACGAAGAGGGGTATCACAAAGCGATGGGCAATCGACAGGTACAAATGATCGCCATTGGCGGCGCAATTGGTACCGGGTTGTTTTTAGGGGCAGGCGCACGCCTGCAGATGGCCGGCCCGGCTTTGGCGCTGGTCTATCTGGTATGCGGTATTTTTTCGTTCTTTATACTGCGCGCGCTCGGCGAACTGGTTTTACATCGCCCTTCCAGCGGTAGCTTCGTTTCCTACGCCCGTGAATTTTTAGGTGAGAAAGCCGCCTATGTGGCTGGCTGGATGTACTTCATCAACTGGGCGATGACCGGCATTGTCGATATCACCGCGGTGGCGTTGTATATGCATTACTGGGGCGCATTTGGCGACGTGCCGCAGTGGGTGTTCGCCCTCGGCGCGCTGGCTATTGTCGGTACCATGAACATGATCGGCGTGAAGTGGTTCGCGGAGATGGAGTTTTGGTTTGCGCTGGTTAAGGTACTGGCAATTGTGATTTTCCTGGTGGTAGGTACCGTTTTTTTAGGTACCGGAAAGCCGCTGGATGGTAACGCCACGGGTTTTCACCTGATTACCGACAACGGCGGCTTCTTCCCGCATGGCCTGCTGCCTGCGCTGGTACTGGTACAGGGTGTGGTTTTCGCCTTTGCCTCTATTGAACTGGTGGGTACCGCCGCCGGTGAGTGCAAAGATCCGCAAACGATGGTGCCGAAAGCAATCAATAGCGTTATCTGGCGTATTGGTCTGTTCTATGTGGGTTCTGTCGTGCTGCTGGTTCTGCTACTGCCCTGGAACGCCTATCAGGCGGGGCAAAGCCCGTTTGTTACATTCTTTTCCAAACTGGGCGTGCCGTACATTGGCAGTATCATGAATATTGTGGTGCTCACCGCGGCGCTTTCCAGCCTTAACTCAGGGTTGTACTGCACCGGGCGTATTTTACGCTCCATGTCGATGGGCGGTTCGGCACCGAAATTCATGGCTAAAATGAGCCGTCAACAGGTGCCATGGGCCGGGATCCTCGCCACGCTGGTCGTGTATGTCGTCGGGGTATTCCTGAACTATCTGGTGCCGTCACAGGTGTTTGAGATCGTGTTGAACTTCGCGTCACTGGGCATTATTGCGTCGTGGGGATTTATCATGGTCTGTCAGATGCGTCTGCGCCGGGCCATAAAAGAAGGTAAAACGGCAGACGTCAGCTTTAAACTGCCGGGCGCACCGTTTACCTCGTGGTTAACGCTGCTGTTCCTGGTGAGCGTACTGGTATTGATGGCGTTTGACTATCCAAACGGCACCTATACCATCGCGTCATTACCGCTGATTGCCATCCTGCTGGTCGCGGGCTGGTTCGGTGTGCGTAAACGCGTTGCAGAGATCCACCGCACCGCGCCATAACGGCAGAAGGCCTGACAGGTTAATCCTTCAGGCCTTCTTTTTTAGTTCGCTTCAATCAACTGCGCTACGTCGTTGCTGTTAATTTCCCGCGCATTCCCATCCTGATCGGTATAGCTGGTCATTCCCGTGTCTTTATCCAGTTTTGGCTTACCCTGGGTGGTGATGGTTTGTCCGCTTTTGGTCGTCATGACGTAATCGGTGGTGCATCCTGCCAATGTAAACAGCATTACGCCTGCACAAAGACAGATAAATGGCTTTTTCATGGTATTCCCGTGTTATTCAGTTAGCCGTTGAGGGCGTAGTGTAAGTCCCTGAAGTAGGTCAGGCTACTGGCGGGGTGTAACGAGGCGTATCGGGGGATTTAGAGAAGTGACAGGAGGGGTTTCCCCCTCCGGTTAATTACAGCGCAATACGAATAACATCGTCCGGCTGGGTGGCTTCCTGCTCGCGGGTGGACTTCTGTTTCACGCTAACGTACAGGGTTTTACCGTCGGCGGAGAGCGCCAGGCTATTCGGGAATGTTGGGGTCTCGAACGTTTTAACGACTTTATAGCTTTTCGCGTCGATCACGCTCACTTTGCCGGCCTGACGATGGGTCACGTAGGCCTCGTTACGCGCCGGGTTAAACAGCACGGCCAGGGATTCCGGCGCGGCGACTTTTGCCAGGACGTTGCCATTACGTGTGTCGATTACCAGCACTTCCGCCGCTTTAGAGTCGGTGACAAAGGCGCGATTGCCCGCCGTGTCCAGACTCAGGTTGATGAAGAAATGCTCTTTTCCATCATCCAGCAGCTTTTTACGGCTGAGAATTTTGTTGGTGGTGGTATCGATGGTGATGAATTCACCGTCCGCATTGGCGGTGTACAGGCGTTTAGCCTTGCTGTCGACAGCCAGAGCGGTGCTCATTTTGCCGGTATTTTGAATGGTGTCCTTCAATGTAATGGCATCACCGTCCACCACCCAAATCACGCTCTCTTTACCAATACCGCTAATGTATACCGTGTTGGTGGCGTCATCGGCGACCAGCTCACGCGGCTGCAGTGGGCGAACGTCTTCAGAACGCTTACGCGCATCCAGCACCAGACGTCCTTTCACCGCGCCCGTTTTGGCATCCATTGCCGTCACCGCGCTGTTTACCGTGTTGCCGAACCACAGCGTTTGCGTGGCGTTGTTGATGGTGGCGCCAAACGGTTTGAGATCGTTATGAATAACCTGAGTCACTTCGAGGGTGACCGGGTCAAGACGGTAAACCACCCCGCCGGTATCCAGTTTGCGGCTCTGCGAAGTCGCCAGCCACAGCGCGTTCTCTTGCTGACTGTATGCCATTTCATAGGCGCCTTTGCCCACGGCTTTGCGCAGCAGTTCTTCTGCAGCCTGCGTAGTAAAAGATGATGCAACGAGCAGTGAACCTAACAGTAAAGAACCACGCAGACGCGGCGAAAACAGATGACGTAAAGACATGACGACTCCCTTTGATAAATTCGTTTGTTACTGCTTCACATAGCTTCAATGAGCAAAATCATGGTTTTGCCCTTTTTAAGAATGAGAATAGTAATCATTATTCATCTCAAAGTGGAGCACTTCTTCACATATTGACTACAATCGTTGTCATTGCCCGAAAAATTAGCGCAATTCAGCAGCGCTAAAATTCATCTTTTATAAAAAATTCACGCGCTTATCGCCGGTGTTACGGCGTAAGCATCATTAACTGGCCTTGTTCATGACGATTTTTGCATCCCGCTACACTGCACTTCCTGTTTCTTTACTGCCTGTCTTCCTCTCGCCTTATGCCGTGGCAGAAAGTGAGATAAACGATCAAACGCTGATCGTTAGCGCGACACCACAGTCCATTTCTGAACTGGACACCCCTGCCGCCGTCAGCGTCGTTGACGGAGAAGATATGCGTCTGGCAACGCCGCGAATTAACCTGTCTGAATCCCTGACCAGCGTCCCTGGGCTACAGGTGCAAAATCGGCAGAACTACGCCCAGGATCTCCAGTTGTCGATTCGCGGATTTGGTTCGCGAACCACTTATGGCATCCGCGGCATTCGTTTGTATGTCGACGGGATCCCGGCAACCATGCCGGATGGGCAGGGTCAAACATCCAATATTGATATCAGCAGCGTACAAAATATTGAGGTTTTACGCGGCCCCTTCTCTGCTCTGTATGGCAATGCGTCTGGTGGAGTGATAAATGTCAGCACTGAAACGGGACATGAGCCGCCAACCATTGAAGCCAGCAGTTATTACGGCAGTTTTGGCAGTTGGCGCTACGGGTTAAAAGCAACGGGCGCATTGGGCGATGGCACACAGCAAGGGGATGTGGATTACACCGTTTCAACAACCCGGTTTACTACCCATGGTTATCGCGATCGCAGCAGCGCACAAAAAAATCTGGCCAATGCCAAACTGGGCGTGCGCATGGATGATACGAGCAAACTAACCCTGATTTTCAATAGCGTAGAGAGTAAAGCTGACGATCCTGGTGGTCTTACCGAGTCAGAGTGGCAGGCCAATCCGCAGCAATCTCCCCGCGCTGAGCAATACAACGCGCGAAAAACCATCAAGCAGACCCAGGCGGGGTTGCGCTATGAACGCCAGTTTAGCGCGAAGGATGATATCAGCATCATGACTTATGCGGGGGAGCGTGAAACCACTCAGTATCAGTCGATCCCGATGGCCCCGCAGTTAAAACCGTCTCATGCCGGAGGCGTTATTACCCTGCAACGTCATTATCAGGGGATAGACAACCGCTGGACTCACCGTGGCGAGCTGGGCGTACCCGTGACCTTCACCACCGGTCTGAATTACGAAAACATGAGCGAAAACCGTAAAGGCTACAACAACTTTCGCCTTGATGATGGCGTGCCAGAATATGGTCAGAAAGGCGACTTACGACGTAACGAACGTAACCTGATGTGGAATGTCGATCCCTATCTGCAAACCCAGTGGCAATTAACGCAGAAACTCTCGCTGGATGCCGGGGTTCGCTACAGTTCGGTGTGGTTTGATTCTAACGATCGCTATATTACGCCTGGTAACGGAGATGACAGCGGTGACGCCAGCTATCACCAGTGGTTACCTGCTGGATCGTTAAAATACGCCATCACCGATGCCTGGAACGTCTACCTGGCCGCGGGACGTGGGTTCGAAACGCCCACCATCAACGAGTTGTCTTACCGCTCCGACGGCCAAAGTGGGATGAATTTTGACCTACATCCTTCCACAAACGATACCGTGGAAATCGGCAGTAAAACGCGTATCGGCGATGGGCTGTTTACCGCAGCGCTATTCCAGACCGATACCGATGACGAGATCGTGGTTGACAGCAGTAGCGGCGGGCGGACAACCTACAAAAACGCTGGAAAAACCCGCCGTCAGGGAGGTGAGTTATCCTGGGACCAACGCTTTGCCGCAAGCTGGCGCGTAAAAGCTGCATGGACCTGGCTGGATGCAACCTACCGCAGCAACGTCTGTGGCGATCAAAACTGCAACGGCAACCGCCTGCCTGGCATTGCGCAAAACATGGGATTTGCTTCGCTGGGCTACGTGCCTGATGAAGGTTGGTATGCGGGAACTGATGTTCGTTATATGAGCAATATTATGGCCAATGATGAAAATACGGCGCAAGCCCCGTCCTATACCGTAGTGGGTTTAAATACCGGCTATAAATTTTATTACCGCAGTCTGATGATCGACCTGTTCGGTCGGGTGGATAATCTGTTTGATAAGTCCTACGTCGGTTCGGTGATAGTGAATGAGGCAAATGGTCGATATTACGAACCGGCGCCAGGACGAAACTATGGCGTAGGGATTAATCTGGCCTGGCGTTTTGAGTAACACTGGCGGGAATGACTCCCGCCATCCGTTTTACGCATCGTCTGCAAGACGAATCACCACTTTACCGAAGTTTTTGCCGGTCAGCAGGCCGATAAAGGTCTGCGGCGCATTTTCCAGACCGTCGGTGATTTGCTCGCGGTAATGGATTTTGCCCTCTTTAACCCAGCGCCCCATCTCCCGCTGAAACTCCTGAATGCGGTGACCATAATCCTGACCAATGATAAAGCCCTGCATCCGGATTCGCTTTTTCAGCAGCGTTGCCATCAGCAAAGGTAATCTATCGGGTCCGCCTGGAAGCGATGTGGCGTTGTAACCGCTGACCAGTCCGCACAGCGGAATGCGCGCAGAGGTATTGAGTAATGGCAGAACGGCGTCAAATACCTTGCCGCCGACGTTTTCGTAGTAAATATCGATCCCCTGCGGACAGGCTTTTGCCAGCTGTTGCGCAAAATCTTGTGCGTGGTGATCGAGGCAGACATCAAAGCCCAAGACCTCGGTGGCATGTCGGCATTTCTCTGCCCCGCCAGCAACCCCGATCACCCGGCAGCCTTTGAGCTTACCAATCTGCCCTACCGTTGCGCCAACCGGGCCGGTGGCGGCGGCCACAACCAGCGTTTCCCCCGCTTTTGGCTGACCGATATCCAGCAGCCCCATATAAGCAGTAAATCCTGGCATCCCCATCACTCCCAGCGCCCAGGAGGGATGTTCAGGATTATCGCCAAGCTTCACCAGCCCGTTACCGTCGGAGATGTCATAGTCCTGCCAGCCGCTGTAGCTCAGCACCCACTCGCCTGGCTGGTAATCAGGATGGTTGGATGACACCACGCGACTCACGGTCCCGCCAACCATCACGCCGCCAATCTCTACCGGCGGGGAGTAAGACGGCTCATCGCTCATGCGTCCACGCATGTAGGGATCGAGGGAAAGAAAAATGGTGCGTAGCAAAACCTGGCCTTCACCCGGCGTTGCCACCTCATCGTCTTCAAGACGGAAGTTTTCCGGGACCGGCGCGCCATGCGGGCGGGAAGCCAGTACCCAGCGGCGATTGCGATTAGTCTGTTGACCCATGATGTGCTCCTCTGCTTTTGGCATGATTCCATCAATAGTAGCAGCCTCTGTCCGCCAGTTAGCTGACGACATGATTTAACCGCACAACCAGGTAAACGCAGGGTTGTGCGGTTTCATTAATAAACCGACAATCATTCGGCGGGCCAAGCTCCAGGCAATCGCCAGCCCGCATTTCATGACGCACGTCCCCTTCCACAAAGACCAATTCCCCCTGTTGTAGCCAGATAAGTTGTCTTGCCTGCACATAGGAAGAGGCTGGCATCGGGATGTCGCTTCCAGCGGGCAATTCTATCTGCACCAGATCAATAGGCAGATCGCTGCGTGGTGAAACGTGGCGGCGCAGATAGTGGCTTTGCGGGTCGTGCCAGACAGGCTGATCAGCGAAGCGCAGCAGCTTGCCCTCCTGCATTTCGGCCCGCGCCATCAGCATAGACATGCTGATACCAAAGGCACCGGAGAGCCTGCCCAGCAGCGTGGCCGTAGGGCTGCTCTCACCGCGCTCTATTTTATGGATCATCGCCCGCGACACGCCTGCGCGTTCAGCGAGTTCCGTCAGAGACCAGCCGCGAGACTCCCGCTCAATGCGAATTCTTGCACCGATCCGTTGATTTATGCTGTCTTCAATAGTATTCATATTGTAATACTATAGTGAACAATCCCTGAGGTTCAACATGTCCATTCGATTTGCCAGCAAAGAAGATTGTGCCGCCATTGCAGAAATCTACAACCACGCGGTACTGCATACGGCGGCTATCTGGAACGATCAAACGGTCGATGCCGAAAACCGTATCTCATGGTATCAAGCCCGCCAGTTGATGGGCTATCCGGTGCTGGTGAGTGAAGAGAATGGCGTGATTACAGGGTACGCCTCCTTTGGCGACTGGCGTAACTTTGATGGATTCCGTCATACCGTTGAACATTCGGTATATGTCCATCCTGCTCATCAGGGTAAAGGCCTGGGACGAGCGCTGCTCAGCAGGTTAATAGAAGAAGCCCGCGCGTGCGGCAAGCATGTGATGGTTGCGGGCATTGAGTCTCAGAATCAGGCGTCGCTGCATCTGCACAGCACGCTGGGTTTTAAAACCACCGCGCAAATGCCACAGGTTGGCACGAAATTTGGGCGCTGGCTGGATCTGACTTTTATGCAGTTGCAGTTAGACGATCGTCGCGAGCCGGATGCCAGCAGATGAACCAGACGCTAACCCTCTCCTTTCTGATTGCCGCAGGTATTGGTCTGGTGGTGCAAAATACCTTGATGGTACGCATCACGCAGACGTCCTCGACGATCCTCATCGCCATGTTACTTAACTCGCTGGTCGGGATCGTGCTGTTTGTCAGCATACTGTGGTTTAAGCAAGGTATGGCGGGGTTTGGGGAACTGGTTTCCAGCGTGCGCTGGTGGACGCTAATCCCTGGCTTGCTGGGATCGTTCTTTGTTTTTGCCAGCATCAGTGGATACCAAAATGTGGGCGCTGCAACCACTATCGCGGTGCTGGTGGCCAGCCAGTTAATCGGCGGACTGGTGCTGGATATTCTGCGCAGTCATGGCGTGCCGCTGCGGGCGTTGGTGGGGCCGATCTGCGGCGCGGTGCTGCTGGTCGTTGGGGCCTGGCTGGTGGCGAGACGTTCGTTTTAATTGCGCTTATCCGGCCTGAACATGCAGGCCGGATAAGGTGTTACTTCGCCATCTGGCAACAACGAATTAAAGGATTGTGCCGCCTTTGGTCAACTGTTCGCGACGGGTTTCCATATCCTCTTTATGCTGACGGCCATGATGTGCGATAGCCGTACGCAAACGCTGTTGCTGGGTGTAACGTTCTTCCCGGCTCAGCACGACATCATCGCTGAGTTCAATCAGCAATTCATTCATATGCGTAATGACGCTCTCTTCAATGGCGGCATCAACACGTGCGCTGACCTCATCCAGATGCGACATAACCTCTCCTTAACTCATTAATTTAATTTTGCTTTTGAAAAATCGCTGCCCATCAGGCTAACGCTGTATCCGCTGACGTTGCTGCGCGTCGCGTAAAACGTTTTCCCGTTTGCCAACGCAATCCACGGAGCCTGCTGGTAGAAAATTTCTTGCGACTGCTGGTAAAGCGCGGCGCGTTCTTCCGGTTTACTCACCAGTTTCGCCTTTTGAACCAGCGAATTATACTCTTTATCGCACCAGCGCGCGGCGTTAGATCCGGTTTTAATGCTGTCACAGCCCAGCAGTACATCGGCGAAGTTGTCCGGATCGCCGTTGTCTGACATCCAACCGAACAACGCGGTGTCATGCTCACCTTTACGCATTCCAGAGAGATATTCCCCCCACTCGTACGACACAATTTTCGCCTTCACGCCAACCTTCGCCCAGTCGCTTTGGATCATCTCGGCAATCCGTCGGGAGTTCGGGTTGTATGGGCGCTGAACCGGCATTGACCACAGCGTCGCTTCAAAGCCGTTTTCCAGTCCCGCCTGTTTCAGCAGATCTTTCGCTTTTTGCGGGTCGTAAGCGTAATCCTGCAGATCTTTATTGAACCCCAACATATTCGGCGGAATTGGCGATTTTGCCACCGTACCGGAACCTAAAAAGACGGCGTTAATAATGGCCTTTTTGTCTGTCGCGTAGTTAAGCGCCTGACGCACCAGCACGTTATCAAACGGTTTTTTCTCGGTATTAAACGCCAGATAGCCGACGTTCAGCGCTTCAACCGAATGCAGCGTCAAATCTTTATTCTTCTTAATCTCGTCAAACTGTACGGGCGCAGGCGCCGGAATTATCTGGCATTCATTGGTTTGCAGTTTCGCCAATCGGGTCTGAACGTTTGGCGTGATTGAGAAGATCAGGTGCTTCGTGGGGACGGCACCGTCCCAGTAGTTCGGGTTGGCGAGATAGCGGATTTGCGAATCCTGCTTGTACTGCTGCAACACGTATGGCCCGGTGCCAATTGGCCAGTTATCGACGTTTTCCGGGGTGCCTTTTTTCAGCATCACGTCGGCATATTCCGCAGAGAGGATGGAGGCAAAATCCATTCCCCAGTCGGCAAGAAACGCGGCGTTAGGTTCATTAAGGATAAACTGAACGTGATAATCATCGACCTTCTTCACTTCTTTAATCAGTTTATCCAGACCGACATCGTTGAAGTATTCGTAGCTTCCCTGAGAAATTTTGTGGTACGGATGAGCGGCATCTTTCTGTCGTAATACCGAGAAAACCACGTCATCAGCGTTGAAGTCACGGGTTGGTTTGAAGAATTTATTACTGTTGAATTTCACGCCCTGACGCAGGGTAAAAGTGTAGGTCTTACCGTCCGGCGAAATCGTCCAGTCCGTTGCCAGAGACGGAACTGGCGTATTTTTTACCGGATCAAAGTTGATGAGTCGGTTGTAGAGCACCTGTGAGCTGGCTACAAACGATGGACCGGAACTGGCGATTTGCGGGTTAAATGACTCTGGCGACGCTTCTGAGCAGTAAATGAGAGTGTCAGTATTGGCCGCGAACGCCGCGCCTGATGGTAAGACGGCGCTGAGCGCCAGCGCGAGTAACGTTTTCCTTGCAATCATGGTTATAAGCCTTCTTATTTTATTATTAACCGGGATATCAGAGCATAGCTGACAAAAACTGACCAATAACAAATCACTATCAGGTTATTCTAATCCGGTGTATTTCGCTGAATAATTCATCACCCTAAGCGAATTAATTTCCCTTAAGTCTTTTTCAAAACGTCAAGATTTTTCCCGGCACTCTATGCCATGAAAATTCGCCCCTTTTTGCCTCTCTTCCACCGTTTGCTCGTTTTTATAAAACGTAAAGTAGATACGTGAAGAAGTCTAAGGGGTAACAACGTGGCAAAAACTCTCTTGCGCAGCGGCAATTTGGATGACTATCAGGCCGTGGGCGGCGGTGGTCAGGCCGTGTTTGATTCAGCATTGCAAATTCGTGAAACGCTTCGCCTGCGTAAACAGCAGGCGATGGTGGATTGTCTGGCGATCCCACAAATTAACGACAACGGCGATCGCGTTGACTGGTATTCGCCGATTGAAGGGAAAGCTGTTGCATGGAAAGCCGCTGATGAAGAGGCCCGTTTTCGTGCGCTGCGCTATCTGGGGAGCACGCTGGAAAATGCGGCGGCGCTGAGCCGTAAAAGTCTGCAATCGGGTAAAACCTCCCTGCAACTGTTTGGCTCCCTGCTGGAAAAAGCCATCCAGTTTCCTGGTGAGAATCACGTGTTTCTTGTTGAAGGTAAACCCGTTATTACGTTCTGGGGTTTCGTCAATCTGAATGAAAATCCTCGCGACGATGTGCTCGATTGCCTGCGCCTTGCCGATATTCCTCCGGTCGTCACCGTAGCGGAGCCTGAGCCGGAAGAAGAAATCACTGCCCAAATCACCTTCGCCGAGGCCGAGGCGCCTTTGTTGACTCCAGTCGTTGAGCTACCTAAACCGGCTGAACCTGAACCACAACCCCCGGTCGTTGTTAACGAACCTGAAGTCTCGCCGCCGCTCGCACAGAAGAAACCCGCACGCCGCCTGCCGCTGTGGAGCCTGCCCGTTGCCGCGGTGATCATTGCAGCCATGGTTGGACCGCTGCTGTGGAAGCAACAGACCACCCAGCCCGTACCCGCTGTTCCCCCTGGAGACGTCGCTAAGGCAGATATGGCACCGCTGCCAGAACTGACATCTGCACTGCCGTTGCATCGGGCTGAAGTGGTTCCGGCTGCGAAAAAAGAAAAACCTGTCGAGGGACCGGTCGTGATCGCCGCGATTCCGAAAGATGCGCTGGTGATGGATGCCAACCAGATGAAGGCAGGAACGACGCGTTTTCTCAACGGTAACTGGCGCGTAATGGTTGATGTTAAAGATCCGGTTAGCGGTAAAGCGCCGTCGCTGCGCTATCAGATCCAGGCCAATAAAGGTACTGCGCGCGTGGTTCATGGCGACAATATTGTTTGTCGTGCCGAGATTTTCTCCGGTTTGCATCAGTCAGGTGAATTAATGATTAAGAGTCGCGGGAATGCCCGTTGTACGGACGGGTCACGTTATCCGATGCCGGAAATTACCTGCAAAGCGGGAACCAATGACGTCGCCGCCTGTACCGCACGTTATGACGATCACGCGGAAATCCCTCTGACGATCAAAAAGATAGGTGCCTGATTTTATGTTGGTGAATCTGTGTGACTACAAACAGAGCGTGACGCTCATCGCCAATAGCGGTGTGCAATTTCTGGATTTTGGCCTGACGCCGCAGGAATCTGCGCATCATGGCCGCTTTGTGCGCAAAACGGCAAATGGTCCCCTGCTGCGGCTGGATTTCGATCTGACAACCGGACGTTATACCTTACCAGGCAGCACCGGCGGTCAGCCCGAAGTGGTGAAGCCGGAAAGCACCCAGAAGCTGCATTATTCGCTGGACGTGCTCGACGGTGTCTGGCTGCCGCTGCCGTTCCTGCGCTTTAATCCGCCGCGTACGTTCGTTGAAGGCCCGGATAACTGGGCGCGCGTACAGGTGCGAAAGCTGGCGCAACCTGACAGCGCGGGCAACACCCACCGCGTCACCGTGGCGCTGGACAGCCAGCTCACTGAAAATGCCCCTGCGGCGTTAACCCCCAACGAAAATGACCTGCTGAACGGTACGCGATTTGCGCTGGCCTGGCATGACAACGAAATTGCCGATTTCCTCGACCAGACCTGGATTGACGGCTGGTTGCGCGAATCCTTTATGCATCATGTCACACAGCATGAGAACCGCTCAGAACAAGAGATCCAGCAGGCGCTGCGTAACTTTGAATATCAGGCGCACTGGCTGAATGTGCTGACCCTGTTAGGCGAGCAACTTTCCGTCCCGGAAGTGAAACTGGTCACGCATACCCTCAGCACGCCCGCCATTCCCGTTGATCTTATCCTGGATATCGGTAACACCCATACCTGTGGCGTCCTGATTGAAGATCACGGGGATGCCAATGACGGACTACGCCAGACAGCCGAATTGCAGGTGCGTTCGTTAAGCGAGCCACAGTTTCTCAACGATCCGTTGTTCACCAGCCGACTGGAGTTTTCCGAAGCGCGTTTTGGTAAGCAGCACTTTTCCGTGGAGAGCGGTCGTGATGATGCCTTTATCTGGCCGTCGATTGTCCGCGTTGGCGATGAAGCCCGAAAGCTGGCAATGCAGCGCATGGGCACTGAAGGCAGCAGTGGGATCTCCAGCCCGCGCCGTTATCTGTGGGACGAAACGCCGGTGTTGCATGACTGGCGCTTTAGCCAGATGAATGGCAAAACCCAGCGCGAACCACTGGCTACCGCCTTCCCGCTGATGAACCTGATGAACGATGACGGGCAACCGCTGTTCAGCCTGCCGCAGGATGATCGTCTGCCGGTATTCTCACCGCAATACAGCCGCAGTACGCTGATGACGCATATGCTGTGCGAAATACTGGCCCAAGCACTGGGGCAAATTAACAGCGTGGCGACGCGTTTGCGCCTCGGATTCCCGGCATCTCCTCGTCAGTTGCGTACGCTGATCCTGACCCTGCCGTCGGCGATGCCCAAACAGGAGCGTGAGATTTTCCGCCTGCGCATGTTTGAAGCTATTGCGTTGGTCTGGAAAGCGATGGGCTGGCACCCGCAGGATGAAGACTTCACCACCCGTAAACAGCAGGAAAAGAGCGTGGTTCCCGTACCTGAGATCCAGATGGAATGGGATGAGGCCAGCTGCGGGCAACTGGTGTGGCTGTATAACGAAGCTATCTCTCACTACGATGGTCACACCGAATCGTTCTTTAACGCCCTTGCCCGCCCGGACCGTTTGCCGGAGCCTGGTGAGACTAAAGGTCGTGCGCTGCGCGTGGCATCGATCGACATTGGCGGCGGGACAACGGATATGGCCGTCGTCCATTACCAGCTTGATGACGGCGTGGGTACAAACGTCAAAATTACCCCGCATCTGCTGTTCCGTGAAGGCTTTAAGGTTGCGGGCGATGACATGCTGCTGGACGTGATTCAGCGTTGCGTGTTGCCTGCGCTGCAAACCCGTCTGCAACAGGCTGGCGTGACCGACGCCGCCGCATTGCTGGCTACGCTATTTGGCGATTCCGGGCGCATCGACACCCAGGCGATTTTGCGTCAACAAACGGCGTTACAACTCTTTATGCCGCTCGGTCATGCGGTACTTTCAGCCTGGGAACAAAGTGATATTAACGATCCGGTAGCGGGTCTGCATGCCACCTTTGGCGAACTCCTGAGCCAGCAACCAACGCGCAACGTGCTGAATTACATCCAGCAGGCTATCGATCATGCGTTGCCTGCGGGATCGCCAGCATTTGATGTGTTGAGCGTGCCGTTACAGGTGCAGTTCAGGCAGTTACAAGAAGCGTTACTGGCGGGCCAGTTTACCCTGACCTCCCCACTGCACGCGGTCTGTGAGGCCATTTCACACTATCGCTGCGATATTTTATTAGTGACCGGCAGACCCGCCTGTTTACCTGGCGTACAGGCGTTGATCCGCCATCTGCAGCCCGTTCCGGTTAATCGTATGATCTGGATGGATAACTACCGCGTACATGAGTGGTATCCGTTCAGCCAACAAGGGCGGATTGGTAACCCCAAATCCACCGCAGCAGTTGGTGCAATGTTGTGTAGCCTGGCGCTGGATCTACGCTTGCCGCGTTTCAACTTTAAAGCTGCCGATATCGGCGCTTACTCGACCGTACGTTATCTCGGCGTGTTGGATAATACGGTCAATACGCTGCGTGATGAGAACATCTGGTATCACGATATCGATCTGGATAAGCCCGGCGCGAAGCTGGATGCCCGCCTGCACTTCCCATTGCGCGGCAACGTTACGTTAGGTTTCCGTCAACTGGCCAACAGCCGTTGGCCTGCCACACCGCTGTATACGCTCAGCATAAATTCTGCCGAACTGGCAAAAACCATCGCCGGAGATGGCGTGTTGAATGTACGGCTGCAGCTACGCGGTGGTAGCAAAGAAAGCGGCCCGGAATTTTTCGTACTGAGCGATGCGTGGTTACAGGATGGCACTCCCGTTGCCGCCAATGCCTTAACGTTAAAACTGAATACGCTGGCAGACCGACGCCATAGCGGGAGCCATTACTGGATTGATAGCGGGAGCGTGTACCTGAAATGAGTAAGATGTTAAACACCGCGCAGGCCGCCATCGAGTGGGTAACTGATACCCGTCAGCGTGCGGCGCGTCTTGATGATGAAGCGGATGCCCTGTTGGCACAGCTCACCCTGGCCGCCGTTAATGAATCTGCGTTGAAGACAACCTTTTCATCGCGAGGATGCGTTGGGCTTTACGGACATTCGCAATCGGCAAAAGCGCACCTGCTCACAGCATTGTGCAGCAACGCCAATGGCAAAGTGAATATCGTTACCCCGGATCGCAGCTTTGATTACTTTTCACATATTAATCCTGGTCATGCGCCAACCAATATGGCGATCCGCTTTACGCGTGATGAAAATCCGCTCGATGGTGAATGGCCGTTGCGCCTGCGGCTACTCAGTGAAGCCGAACTGGTACAGCTATTTATTACCCAGTTCTGTGCGCTTGCGGACAACCGCCAGGTCGAGAAATCGATTATTGAGGCGCGCCTGGAAAAATGGCAAACGTTGCGCCAGCGTCATCCGGTGCCGGGCATTACCGCGCATGATGTCGCGGCAATTGGTCGTTTCTGGCGCGCCTGCGTACCGGCCAGACAACAGCAATTTGACGACGCGCTATGGCATCAGTTTGCCACGCTGCTACCCGCTCTGGATCTGACTACCCGGGCAAACGCCTGGGCGTTACTGTGGGGAGAACAACCAGAGTTGACGCAACAGTGGTTGGCGCTGGCGCATACGCTGCAACAAACCGGGAGCGCGCAAGAACTCGCGGCTCCGCTGAGCCTGCTGGTTGACCATTTTGGTTTACCTGCCGAGAGTTTCCTGACTCAGGTAGCATTGAACGGGAATGAGGCGCAAAGCGATGTGGTGGTTCATCCAATAGAAAATAATCAGTTGCTCAATGCGGTCAGCCTTTCTCAGGCTTCGCTGGCGCTGCTCACGCGCGAGCTGGTCCTGACGGTTGAAGACGCGGTACTGGAAAATGTCGATCTGCTGGATATTCCCCTCGCCCCGGATGTTCATCCCCATCCATTGTGGCAGGCCAAATTAGGCTGGATGCTGGAACATTATCGCCAGCATCTGCAACCGGATGTACTTTTAATCTGTAATGCGGTATCTACCCGCTCCCAGACGCCCGCCATCACCCGCAAACTACTGGGCTGGGTTAACGACACTCAGCCCGTACATGACGCCGCATTGCCGGGAGTGGTCTGGGCCATTACTCCGCAGGATGCGCGGTTTAGCACTCAGCAAAATCTTGATGAATCTGTGCAGCAATTAATGGGCAAGCCCGGACTGCACTGGGGCACGCTGCAGGCGCTGGATAAACACAGCTTACAACGCCTCGTCGAATGGCTGACTCAGGCAACCTCGCCCCAGCAACGCCAGGCGAGATTGACCTCCCTGCGTGAGCAGCACCAGCAGCGCGTACGCGAAACCCTGATCGGCTGGATTAACCCCGTTGAAACCGAATCGGGTAGCAATGAGTCGGTGATCCGCCAGCTCCAGGCCCAGGCGGCAAAGCATGGCGAACTCCTGGACGGTTTACTCCCGCCGATGCGCCTCTTTGAGTCGCTGCTGCGTGTTCAGCAGCCGCGCGAGGAACAGGTGAGCGGATTATTTAATGAAGAGATTGACCTGTTTGCCGAGGTGCGTGACACACCGCACTCGCCGGAAAGCAAAGAGGCCGGGTATCAGGCGCACAAAATGTGGGTTAACCACGTGCGACAGTGGTGTCGCGATGAAAATAATGCGCGCCGTTTACGTCTCGAGCCGCGTACGCTAAGGCAAGTTGCCGATATCCTCGTCACCACCAGCTATCGGCTGGAGATGCCGCAACGCTTACAGCGCATTATGCAGCGAGAAAACGTCTGCGCCGCGCAGCTTCACGCCGATATTGGGGATTTTATTACCTGGCTTGGATTTGCCAGCGTGGCAGAGGAACAGCGTCCGGCCAGCAGGATCCAAAAAGGATCGGCTATTTTTAGTGCCCCGGCGCAACAGCCGATGTTACGGTTGACGAAACTGGATGAACAACCTTCGCATGGCGCAAGCCGTTACGTTTACGACTGGCTGGTCGCTTTGTATACCCGCGCCAATGAAAACGTGGGATATCAGCATCCGCAGGATGTTTGCGCAGCCGACAAAAAACGATTAGATGCCCTGCTTTCCTCCTGAAACGGCGTTTACGCCGTCATCAGAAGAGAGAAAACATTAACGCGACGGGAAAACTCATCGGCCAGGTCGCCCCGACTAATACCGCGCTGAGAAAACGAATCCGCTTTTTATCGCGGGAAAGAAACCAGGTGATGATTGCCGTGATAGCGGCCATCACCGCATAAAAAACCAACATTTTTTGGTACAGAGACATGTCAGGCATCCGGGCCGAAAGGTAAAATCGCGCGCAATATGCTCTTTTTCATGACCTACATCAAGTTTTATTAATTATTTTAAGAGAAACGCCGGTAAAACAAGCCGTTTTCATTATGTTCAGAATCCGTACTATTGCGGATAGTTATAACCCGTACTATACCCATAAGGGTTAAAACGAAAGGTGGCACAAATGAATGTTTCCAGTAAAACTGTGGTGCTGATAAATATATTTGCTGCTGTAGGACTTTTCAGTCTGATTTCCGCAAGGTTTGGCTGGTTTGCTTGATGTCGTTCTTCTTGATTAATTGCAGCGTCCGCTGGCAGAGAGGCTCTTCTCTCTGCCATTAGTACACGATTTTCCCACTCTCCTGCCACCCGGTAAATTATCCTTAGTATGTAATCCCCCTAATCCTTCTGCGGCATTATATTGCCCGCATAACGGCTCGGTGTTGTGCCGGTATGCTGATGGAAAAAAGCGATAAAAGCACTGTCACTGACAAATTCCAGATATTGCGCCACCTGGCTGATCTGCCCCCCGTCAGCCAGCATCTCCATGGCTTTTAATAGTCTAAATTGCTGCCGCCAGCTCTGATAATTCATCCCGGTATCCCTGGTAAATATTCGACTGATCGTCCTCTCGCATGCCCCAACCCGTTGGGATAATTGATTTAGTCGTGGTGGCAATTCGCCCATGCGTACTCCTTCAAGCCACACGTTCAGCCGTGGATCTGAGGGAAACTGCAACGTCCAGTTTTCACTGCGGGCGGCCCGCATTTCCTCACAGAAAACGGTGATAAGACTGGCCTGCTGCGCGGCAGGCATTTCCCATGGCCAGAAAGCCATACGTTCTATTACTTCAAAAAAGAGAGGATTAACGTCGACTATCTGCAGCGGTAATTTAGATAACGGCAATGTAGTTGAAAAATACAACGAACGATAAGCCATCACGCCACGCATTATGGCGCGATGTACCGTACCAGCCGGGATCCAGACCGCGCGCCGTGGCGGTAGCAGACACAGGGCATGCTCCAGCTCAATCGTAATGCTTCCCGCTGCCGAAAAAAGTAGCTGATGACGAAGATGGCTATGCCGGCCGGAATCGTGTACGCCCATCTCGGAGGCAATCCCGATTACCGGTTTATCAAAGCTATCCGCATCGAAATCATCATCCGGGGCAATTACCATTATCTGTCCGATATTTGATATTTAAAGTCTTGATAATGGTAATACGACACCTCCCTTTCAGCAATAATGCCCGCCACTTTTCTGTCTCTCTGGATATTGCTATGAACTCTCTTCGCCGCCCGCCGCTGTGGCTTCTTACTTTGCTGATTATGTTTCCGCAACTGGTGGAAACCATTTATAGCCCGGCATTGCCAGGAATCGCCACGTCTTATCACGTAAGCAGTGAGCGCGCGGCCCAAACACTCTCCGTTTATTTTATTGCCTTTGCCATCGGCGTGGCGATGTGGGGTTGGCTAAGCGACTGCATCGGTCGACGTTGGGCGATGCTGGCAGGACTTATCTGCTATGGGTCAGGTTGTGCCCTGGCCGTGGTTGCCACTGACTTCAGCGTTTTGCTGCTGGCGCGGATGATCTCAGCCATCGGCGCGGCTGCCGGGTCAGTGGTGGTACAGACCATGTTACGGGACACATATGAATCAACTGCGCTATCCCGCGTCTTTTCCGTGATGGGCGCTGCGCTGGCATTGAGTCCCGTTTTCGGCCTGCTAAGCGGAGGTTGGCTGGTCAGCCTGGATGGTCATACCGGTGTATTTACTGCCCTTGTGCTGCTGGCGCTGCTACTGCTGCTACTGACTGCGACCATGCTGCCAGAAACCCGGCCCGAAAATACGCTCAGACCCAGCCTTGCTGCACTGCTCTCCCGCATGATGCGTGACCGCGAGCTGTGGAAAAATACCATGCTGGTTGCGCTGCTGAATACCATGCTGTTTAGCTATTACAGCCTGGCTCCGTTTCTTTTCGGTCAATTGGGATGGAGTTCCAGAGCCTTTGGCTGGACGGGGGGACTACTTGCGTTTGCTTCGCTGTCGGGCAGCCTGCTGAACCGGAGATTATTGACGACAGACCTGACGTCGGAACAGAGGGTACGTTATGCCTGTGCGCTGGCAGCATTGTCAGGCCTCGCCGCGTGGTGGTTACAGCACTCCGCGTGGATTCTGATACCGGTTTTCGGCGCGGTGATTGCCTATGGCATCGCGATCCCTAATGTGCTGAGTCAGGCCCTACGCCACTATCGTGAACAGGCCGGGGCCGCCGGTGCATTATTCGGATTAAGCTATTACCTGTTGCTGGGAATGATGCTGGGGGCTGCAGGCATGGTGCAACAATTGGGGCTGGTTCTGAGCGTCTGTGCGCTACTCGCCTGGATTTGCAGCTTGCGCCGCGGATAACCGGATGAGGTTCCTGAAAGCACAAAGCCCTGACATTAATAAGCCGGGGCTTTGTTGTATTAATAGCCTGACCTCGCGGATATTTCCAACTTACCGCCGTCCGATGGCGACGAGGCCAGTGGCGCGAATAATATAGACACACGTTTGCCAGTATTTAGCTATCCGTGCCGCATTTATTGCTCGCGCTCCAGATATTACTCATGCTTGATCATGACATGGCGAACAATCGTGTAATCTTCCAGCCCGTAAACCGACATATCCTTGCCATAACCAGACTGTTTTTGTCCGCCGTGCGGCATCTCGCTGACCAGCGTGAAGTGGGTATTGACCCAGGTGCAACCATACTGCAGGCGAGCGCTAAATCGATGCGCGCGCCCCACATCCCGAGTCCAGACGGAGGATGCCAGGCCGTATTTCGAATCGTTAGCCCACGCCAGTACCTGATCTTCATCCTCAAATACGGTGACGCTGACCACCGGACCGAAAACTTCCCGCTGCACGATAGCATCTTCCTGCTTCGCCCCGGCCAGCAGCGTCGGAGCAAAGTAGTAGCCTGCGCCGTCCACTTTTTTACCACCGGTGATGACTTTGATATGCCCCAGTGCTTTGGCTTCATCAACCGCTTTAGTAACGCGATCGAGGTGCGCCTGCGAGCTTACCGGCCCCAGCTCCGTCGATTCGTCATTCGGTGCACCGATTTTCAGACTGGCAACCGCGGCACCGAGTTTCTCAACCAACGCGTCATAAATGCCTTTCTGGGCATAGATTCGACAAGCGGCGGTACAGTCTTGCCCGGCGTTGTAATACCCAAAGGTTCGCACGCCGCTCACCACCGCATCCAGATCGGCATCATCAAAAATGATGACCGGGGCTTTGCCGCCCAGCTCCATATGTGTGCGCTTAATCGAAGGCGCGGTGTGCTGGATAATGTGTTCACCGGTCGCAATGGAGCCGGTCAGGGAAACCATCCGGACTTTTTCATGACCGGTCAGCGGGTCACCCACCGTTTTGCCACGGCCAAACAGCACGTTGATAACGCCTGGCGGATAAATATCTTTGGCAAATTCTGCCAGTTTAAGTGCCGTTAGCGGGGTAATTTCTGACGGTTTAATCACCACACAGTTACCCGCCGCCAGCGCCGGTGCCAGCTTCCACGCCGCCATCATCAGCGGGTAGTTCCACGGCGCGATAGAGGCCACCACGCCCAGTGGATCCCGACGAATCATCGACGTATGCCCTTCCAGATACTCTCCGGCCGCCTGTCCTTGCAGGGTACGAGCTGCCCCGGCGAAGAAGCGGAAAACGTCGACGATTGCCGGAATTTCATCGTTAAGGACACAGTGCAGCGGCTTACCACAGTTAAGCGATTCCAGCTCAGCGAAGGTTTGCGCGTTATCGGCGATAGCATCCGCCAGTTTCAGCAGCAGTTCGGAACGGACTTTCGGTGTGGTTTGTCCCCAGGTGGCAAATGCGCTGTCTGCTGCACGTACCGCCGCATCAACCTGCCCGGCTGACGCCTCGGCAATCTCCAGAATGCGTTCTCCAGTGGCAGGGTTATAGACTGGCTGCTTTTCACCTTCACCGTTGACCAGCTCGCCATTAATCAGTAATTGATGTTGCATAGCAATTTCCCATATCGTCGTTTATTTACCGTTTCCGGCGAGAGAGTCGCCTTCACGCGTTAGCCACCAGGCCCCTAAAATTGGCAGTGTTGTCACCAGCATTACCAGCAATGCCACAACGTTGGTGACAGGCACATCTCGTGGTCGACCCAGTTGATTGAGCAGCCACAAAGGAAGTGTTCTTTCATGTCCGGCGGTGAACGTTGTCACGATGATTTCATCAAACGACAAAGCAAACGCCAGCATCCCTCCCGCCAGCAGTGCCGATGCCAGGTTTGGCAGCACGACATAACGAAAGGTTTGCCAGCCGTTGGCGCCAAGATCCATAGACGCTTCAACCAGACTCCATGAGGTACGGCGAAAACGGGCCACGACGTTGTTAAATACCACCACCACGCAAAACGTCGCATGGCCGACCACGATGGTGAGAAAACCGGGTTCCAGGTTGATAGTTTTAAACGCCGTCAGTAGCGCCAGACCGGTAATAATCCCCGGCAGCGCGATCGGCAACAGCAGCAACAGCGATATTGCGCTTTTACCAAAAAAGTCCCTGCGCCACAGTGCGGCAGCGGCCAGCGTCCCCAGAACGAGAGCAATGGCCGTCGACAACGCAGCGATTTTAAGTGACAACGTCACCGATTCCAGAATATCGCTACGTTGCGCCGCAACGCTAAACCACTTCAGCGTTAACCCCTGCGGTGGAAAACTAAAAGCAGCCTCCTCAGTATTAAAAGCATAGGTGGCGATGATGAGGATAGGAAAGTGCAGGAAAATAACCCCGCCCCATGCCGCCAGTTTGAGTAACCAGGGCGCGCGTTCAGAGTGCATCGAAAGCTCCCAGACGCTTCACGAACGCCAGATACAGTGCGATTAACACAATCGGCACCAGAGTAAATGCCGCCGCCATCGGCATATTGCCGATCGCCCCTTGTTGCGAATACACCATATTGCCGATGAAATAGCCTGGCGGCCCCACCAGTTGCGGCACGATAAAATCGCCCAACGTCAGAGAGAAGGTAAAGATCGACCCTGCCGCGATACCGGGTATCGCCAGTGGCAGGACCACATAGCGGAAAGTCTGATGCGGACGAGCGCCCAAATCAGCGGAGGCCTGTAAGAGCGAAGGCGGAAGTCTCTCCAGCGCGGCCTGTACCGGCAGGATCATAAACGGCAGCCAGATGTAGACGAACACCAGAAAACGCCCTAACCCTGAAGTCGACAACGTATTGCCGCCGACCGCAGGCAGCGTCAGGAACGAAAGCAGCAGCGGCTCCAGCCCCAGATGGGTTAAAAACCACTGCGCCACCCCGTCTTTAGCCAACAGTAACGTCCATGCGTAGGCTTTAACAATGTAACTGGCCCACATCGGCAACATCACAGCAATGTAAAAAAAGGCTTTCATTTTGCCACTGGTATATCGCGCCATATACCACGCCATCGGAAACGCCAGAATCGCGCTGGCAATGGTGACCGCCACCGCCATCGTCAGGGTACGCAAAATGATGTCGTAGTTGGCGGGATTAAACAGCGCCTGCAAATTCGCCAGCGTCAGGTCGGGCGTGACCGACATGGTGAAATCATCGAAGGTATAAAAACCTTGCCACAACAGCGTCAGTAATGAGCCGAAGTAGACGATCCCAAACCACATCAGCGGTCCGAGGAGCAGCAAAAATAGCCCCAGACCCGGATTACGCCAGAAGAACCCTGAGATCCGGTTCAGACTTGTCGACTGTGGAGGCGAATGTAAGACATTCATAGCCATTCACCTCTCCTCAACCAGCGGTACCATCACGTCGCGTGACCACGATGCCATCACCTGTTGACCCGGCGACAGCGTTGTTGGCAGCATTTCTCCCGTCAGGTTCGCCTGGCTAACCAGCAATTTTTCACCGCCGACAAGTTTCAGTTCAAAACGTGTCGCGGCACCCTGGTACTGCACTGCCTGGATAACCCCCCGGGCCTGGACTTCGCCACTGCTATCATTCAAGCGAATGTGTTCCGGACGCAGGGAAAACATACCCTGTAGCCCGCAAACGTTCGCTGACATCGTTTCATCAAAAACATTTGACGTCCCGACGAAACTTGCCACAAACGGTGTGCGCGGACGCATGTACAGTTCACGCGGAGAATCCACCTGTTCGATGCGACCATTATTAAACACCGCCACACGATCGGACATCGACAGGGCTTCACCCTGATCGTGGGTGACAAAAATGAAGGTGATACCCAGGGATTGCTGTAGCTTTTTCAGTTCCAGCTGCATCTGCTCACGCAGCTTAAGATCCAATGCCCCGAGCGGTTCATCCAACAGCAGGACGCGCGGTTCATTGACCAGCGCGCGGGCAATCGCCACGCGTTGCCGCTGACCACCGGAAAGTTGCGATGGTTTGCGTTCATAAACAAAACCGAGCGCAACCTTATCCAGCGCTTCACGTGCTTTTGCGTGACGCTGTTTTTTATCAATACCTTTGACCATCAGCCCGTAGGCGACATTGTCGAGAATCGACATATGCGGGAATAGCGCATAATCCTGAAATACCGTATTGACGTCCCGTTCCCAGGGCGGCAATTCGCTGGCCTGCTTACCAAAAATGGTGATTGCGCCGCCTGACAGTTGCTCAAACCCTGCAATAAGGCGCAGACAAGTGGTCTTGCCGGAGCCGGATGGCCCCAGCATAGAGAAAAACTCACCGTCGTTAATCGCAATACTCACCCCATCAACTGCACGAACATCCCCGTACAGACGCGAGACGTTATGAAACTCCACTGCGTACGTCATAAAACCCCCAGCGGAATTAACGACCGCCCATAATGGCGATGTAATCCTGCGTCCAGCGACTGTAAGGAACGAATTTGCCACCTTCTGCGATCGGCGTTTTCCAGAAGGCAATTTTGTCAAAGTAGCTATAGCCGTTGGTTTCACAGCCCTTTTCACCCAGCAGCGGGCTGGCTTTACAACCTTCAGGCACGACTGGCAGAGAACCAAACCAGGCTGCGACGTCGCCCTGAACTTTCGGGGTTAATGACCAGTTCATCCATTTGTAAGCGCACACCGGGTGTTTGGCTTCGCTGTGCAGCATGGTGGTATCAGCCCATCCGGTAACCCCTTCTTTTGGGAAGACCGTGGCAATAGGCTGGCCTTCTCCTTTCAGGGCGTTCGCCTGATAAGGCCAGGCGCTGGACGCCACCACACCTTCGTTTTTGAAGTCGCTCATTTGCACGGTGGTATCGTGCCAATAGCGATGGATCAGCGCGTGCTGATCGCTCAGGACTTTGATCACCGCCTGATACTGTTGTTCGGTGAGCTGATAGGGATCGGTAATGCCCAGTTGCGGCTGAGTCGCCTTAACGAATAATGCAGCATCGGCAATATAGATCGGGCCATCGTAGGCTTGAACGCGCCCTTTATTGCTTTTTCCGTCCCCAAGTTTTTGCTCAACAAATACCACGTTCCAGCTATCCGGCGGTGTTGGGAAAATTTTGGTGTTGTACATCAGCAGGTTTGGCCCCCACTGGTACGGTGTACCGTAAACTTTTCCGCCAACGTTAAACCACTCGCCTTTTACCACGCGCGGATCGATGCTTTTCCAGTTAGGGATCAGCGCGGTATTAATCGGCTGAACGCGTTTTCCCATAATCAGACGCAATGAGGCATCACCGGAAGCGGTAACCAGGTCGTAGCCGCCTTTTGCCATCAGGCTGACCATTTCATCAGAAGTGGCCGCTGTTTTAACATTGACCGCGCAGCCGGTCTCTTTTTCAAACTGCGAGACCCAATCATATTGTTTATCGGTCTGTCCACGTTCGATGTAGCCCGGCCAGGCAATAATATCCAGACGGCCTTCCGGTTTATCTAAGGATGTCGGGGGTTCGGCTGCCTGTGCAGTCATCAGTGTCATACTGAGTGCGCACAGGCTACTGAGGGCAAACTGCTTGCTCATAACGTCTTACTCCTGTCTAAAAAATATTGAGCGGCAGCCTTGCCGTAAATATATGTCCTTTCCTAAAAATAGTCGGGGTGTTGTGAGCGTTCCTGCTGGCGCAAGGAAATTTAATCAGGTTGTGAGCTAACGCTCATTACGCTACTGACGCTGATCGGGAGCTTTAATCTTCTGGAGTATAGACAAGGAGTTAGGTGCAACGGTGGCAATAGTAAGAACTATTAATTTTTTGTATGGTAGCACCCGATATAAATAACATCGGGGTTAGGTATTCTCTATTTCGAAAATAAGAACGCGCTATTCTTTTATATTGAATAGCGCGTTACGTTTTATTTCATCATCTCGCGAATTAATTTTCCCAGCTGTTTCACAGCCTGTTCCTCACGCTCTCCCCAGTGCCATGCGGTATTAAAGCGAAAAAAACGAGTCCAGCTCCCCGAGGTCGAAAACATTTTTCCCGGTGCAATGCTGATATGGTGCGCCAGTGCCTGGGTGCTGAGCACGCCTGCATCAAGCGGTTCAGGCAGTTCCAGCCACAGAAAATAGCCGCTGTCGTTATGGTGAATTTTGACTTCCGCCGGAAGATGACGCAGCAACGTTTGCCAGGCCTGCTGTTTGCGTTCCGCCAGTTGACGGCGTAAGCGGCGCAGATGCGCGTCATAGCGCCGGGTTGACAGATAATCCACGAGCGCAAGCTGCATGGGGGAACTGGTGGATAACGTGCTCATGAGCTGGAGTCGCTGAATACGTCGAGCATGCTTCCCGGCCGCCACCCAGCCCACGCGAAATCCGGGCACCAGACACTTCGAGAAGGATGAACAATGCAAAACGCTGTCGGCGCGATCCCAGGCTTTGGCAGGCAGTGGTTTTTCGCGACCAAAGTACAGCTCGCTGTAGACATCATCTTCTATCAGCATTACATGATATTTTTCCAGCAATGCGACCAGGTGCGCCTTTTTCTCTGGGCTGAGCGTAAAGCCCAACGGATTTTGGCTGTTGGTCATCAGCCAGCAGGCTTTTACCGGATACTCCTGCAACGCTTGCTCCAGCGCGGTAAGATCGATCCCCTCTTTCACGTCGGTGGCAATCGAAAGCGCCTTCAGCCGTAATCGCTCCAGGGCCTGCAACGCCCCGTAGAAACAGGGGTTTTCGACAATTACCCAGTCTCCCGGTTCGGTAACCGCCTGCAGGCTCAGGTTGAGGGCATCCAGCGCACCGGTAGTGATGACAATTTCATCAGGTGAAATGGTCATCCCCTGTTGAGCATAGCGGCGGGCAATGGCATGGCGCAGCTCATCATTTCCCGGCGGCAGGTTTTCTATCACGCTCATGGCGGTCGCGGTTTTACTGACCTGCGCCAGCGAGCGGTTCAACTGCTGGAGGGGAAACAGACGCGGATCGGGGAATGCAGAGGCAAATGGCATCACTGACGCATCCCGGCTGGCCTGCAGCATATCAAAAATATAGGTGTTGATATCCACCGCTTCATCGCGCATCACCTGCGCCTGCGGCGCTGCCAGCTCACGTTCAGGGCGCGCGGCAACATAGTAACCCGACTGCGGCCGGGCGATAATCCGGCCCTGACTTTCCAGCAACTGATATGCATGTCCGACGGTCATAAAACTCATGCCGCTGCTGACCACCTGCTCGCGCAAGGATGGCAAGCGATCGCCGGGCTGCCATACGCCAGACGCGATTTGATCGCGAATTTGCTCAGCCAGTCGCTGGTATTTTTTCATTTTTCGTCCTGATAATCGGTGTCGGTGACACGCACTGTATATATCAGTTTACATAATCAGGGCATTTTTTATAACTGTTATAGTTAACAGTTTTACAACATTGTTACTGACAGCTCCTTGCCTAAGGCGCGTGCAGCTATTTGCACAGCATCAATTTTTGTCGCGTGCTTTAAATCGAACAAACGGGTAATTTCCTGCTTAGGCCTGCCGATCCTGTTTGCCAGCTCCTGCTGGGTGATTTTTGATTCAAGAAAGGCATTTAACAAAAGAACCTTCGACGCAATGCTCAGGGGGATTTCCACATAGTCACCTTCAGTGCCAACCGCCGAAGGTAAAGGAATCGGTTCGTTATCGTCGAAATAGAATTCAAAAGCGGTCACCAATGCAGACTGCGCAGCCTGCAAAGCCCCATGACGGGTTTCGCCCTGGGTTAATGCTTCAGGAATATCCGGGAAAGAAACCACGAATCCACCTTCCACGGCGGGGATTAGATTAACGGGATAACGCATGATTTTTTCAAAATCTCTCATATAATTAACCTCATATTGATGATGACTGTAAACCAAGCTGCTTCAGGATCGATTTTCGCAAGGCTTCTTTTATTTCATCACCAGGATGCCTGGGCATAACGCTACGCCTTCCCTGGTACCTCAACTTCAGATGATTTGAGCCGTTTGTAACAGCCACTCCCTGAGATTCAAGCCAGCGTCTGAACTCACTTTGCTTCACTGCGCCTCCCTGTCGTCTATTATACACACAAAGTAAACATTTATGATTACCTTTTCATTACCTCGCGAGTGATAGCGTAAAATCACTCGCGTGGGGAGGACGCGATTCAATAACAGGAATCCAGGTTCCAGATTTCATATCAGCCAGGCTAACCTATAACAGCACGACAACTGTTATGGTTAAAAAGAACTGTTCTGTTTCTGCCTTCCATTGCTTCGCAGCCTTAGAATTGCGCCAAATCAATTTTGCCTGCGGAGCTAAGCATGTTCGGTCTTGACGCGTTTCACCTGGCGAGGATCCAGTTCGCGTTTACGGTATCCTTTCACATCATCTTTCCGGCGATTACCATTGGCCTCGCCAGTTATCTGGCGGTGCTCGAAGGGTTATGGTTAAAAACGAAAAATCCGACCTGGCGCTCGCTATACCATTTCTGGTCGAAAATATTCGCCGTAAACTTTGGTATGGGCGTGGTTTCCGGGCTGGTGATGGCTTATCAGTTCGGCACGAACTGGAGTGGTTTTTCCGAGTTCGCCGGTAGCATCACCGGGCCGCTGCTGACCTATGAAGTATTAACCGCCTTCTTCCTCGAAGCGGGCTTCCTCGGGGTAATGCTGTTTGGCTGGAACCGGGTTGGCCCAGGACTTCACTTCTTCGCGACCTGTATGGTTGCGCTGGGTACTATTATTTCTACCTTCTGGATCCTCGCCTCCAACAGCTGGATGCAAACGCCACAGGGCTATGAAATTGTTAACGGGCAAGTCGTTCCCGTCGACTGGTTCGCCGTGATTTTCAATCCTTCCTTCCCTTATCGTTTGCTGCATATGTCCGTTGCCGCCTTCCTGAGCAGCGCGCTGTTTGTCGCGGCATCAGCCGCATGGCATTTATTGCGCGGTAATAGCACGCCAGCAATTCGCGCGATGTTTTCAATGGCGCTGTGGATGACGTTAATCGTCGCCCCGCTGCAGGCCTTAATTGGCGATATGCACGGGTTGAATACGCTGAAGCACCAGCCTGCAAAAATTGCGGCGATTGAAGGACACTGGGAAAATCCGCCCGGTGAACCGACCCCGCTGCTGTTGTTCGGCTGGCCGGATATGGAGCAGGAGCGCACCCGCTATGGGCTGGAAATCCCGGCGCTGGGCAGCCTGATCCTGACTCATAGTCTGGATAAACAGGTCCCGGCGTTAAAAGAATTTCCGAAGGAAGACAGGCCCAATTCCACCATCGTGTTCTGGTCGTTTCGCATTATGGCAGGGTTAGGCATGCTGATGATCCTGCTGGGCGCGTTTGCCCTGTGGCTGCGTTATAAGGAGCGGCTATACACCTCACGTCCTTTCCTGCGTTTTGCATTGTGGATGGGGCCCTCCGGTCTGATTGCCATCCTTGCTGGCTGGGTGACCACCGAAGTTGGCCGTCAGCCGTGGGTGGTTTACGGTTTGCAACGTACGGCGGATGCGGTTTCCGCACATGGTGATTTACATATGAGCATCAGCCTACTGTCTTTCTTTGTGGTGTATAGCTCGGTGTTTGGCGTGGGTTACAGCTACATGATCCGCCTGATCCGCAAAGGGCCACAGGAAGATGAGCCGACCATTCCACCAACAGGCACGCCGGCACGGCCGCTTTCTGCTGTTGTTCTCGATTCTCAACCGGAGGCACACCGCTAATGGGTATCGATTTATCAGTTATCTGGTTTGTAATTATCGTGTTCGCCACGCTGATGTATATCGTGATGGACGGTTTTGATCTCGGGATCGGTATTTTATTCCCTGCGATTTCGGATGCGGATGACCGCGATGTGATGGTCAACAGCGTCGCCCCGGTATGGGATGGTAATGAAACCTGGCTGGTGTTGTGCGGCGCCGGATTATTCGGCGCTTTTCCCCTGGCCTATGCGGTGATTGTCGATGCGCTAACGATCCCGTTGACCCTGATGCTCATCGGCCTGATATTTCGCGGCGTCGCGTTTGAGTTTCGCTTCAAAGCCACGCCGGCGCATCGACCATTCTGGGATAAAGCTTTTCTCGGCGGTTCAATCCTCGCGACATTCACTCAGGGTATTGTGGTCGGTGCCGTACTCAATGGATTTTCCGTCACCGGACGCAGCTACAGCGGCGGTCCTTTCGACTGGCTGACCCCCTTTACCCTGTTCTGCGGCGTGGGCCTGGTTGTAGCCTACGCCCTGTTGGGGGCAACATGGCTGGTGATGAAAAGCGAAAATCCGTTGCAGGATAAAATGCGCTGCGTGGCAAGAAAACTGCTGCTGGCGATGCTGGTTGTCATTGCCATTATCAGCCTGTGGACGCCGCTGGCGCACAGCGCCATTGCCGAGCGTTGGTTTAGCCTGCCCAATCTGTGGTTCCTGATGCCGGTTCCGCTCCTGGTTGCGCTGATTAGCCTCTGGCTGTGGCGCTCGCTGGGTCAGCAAAACAGCCATACGCTGCCTTTTGTATTGACGCTGGGGCTGATTTTTCTCGGGTTCAGCGGGCTGGGGATCAGTATCTGGCCCCACATCATTCCACCGTCCATTACGCTGTGGCAGGCGGCAGCTCCGGCGCAGAGTCAGGGCTTTATGTTGGTTGGCGCGCTGCTGATTATCCCGATAATCCTGGTGTACACCTTCTGGAGCTACTACGTTTTCCGCGGCAAAGTTCAACATGGTGAGGGGTATCATTGATGCAACAAACAATCTGGAAACGCCTGATGTGGCTGGTGATCCTCTGGGGCGGCAGCGTGCTGGCCCTGGCCGCCGTTGGTATGTTCTTTCGTATCCTGATGACGGCCGCCGGATTTAAATCCTGATTCTCTCCCTGATAATAACCGGGCAGCGCTGCACTGCCCGGTTGTGACAAATCCCAACGTTATCTAAACAAAAATGTAAAAAACATCGAAATGACAAAACAGAGATTGTCATTAACCCGATTAAAATATTGAATAGTCACCTGGCGAAATTATCGTCAATTCCGCAGCTAACGTACCAGAGGGTGCATGATGTTTAAGAAAGGGTTAACGGTGTTATTGCTGGCCAGCGCGCTTTTTTCCGGTCAGCTTCTCGTTACTAATCAGGGACATGAATATCTTCAGGTGCAGGATGCCGATCACTTATTACGACACACGGCCGACAGCGATGAACTACGAATGACGGCGGAAGAATCCGCCGCCGATCTTCGCGAACACCATTACTGGCAAAAATCACGCAAACCCGATACACATCAGAGCTAACCGTTAGCTTTTACGCTTTGGCAACGTTTTCAGCAGTTCTTCAGGGCTGACGGAAGCCACCACGCTGCCCGGCAACGGCATCTTCAGAATGTGATGTTTCATCTTGCCGATCACGTGCATTTCGCACGGTCGGCAATCAAATTTCAGCGTCAGGACCTCATCGCCGTTAACCAGTTGCATCGGCGTGGCTTTCCAGCTTTTGATATTTCCTTTCGCCTGTTTCGGACACAGGTTAAACGCAAAACGCAGGCAATGTTTGGTGATCATCACCGGCACATCGCCCTTTTCTTCATGCGCCTCATAGGCGGCATCAATCAACTGCACGCCATAACGGTGATAAAACTCTCGCGCTTTATGGTTGTAGACGTTAGCCAGAAAACTCAGATGCGTTTGCGGGTAAACCGGCGCCGGCTGGGCAACCGGTTTACGGCGACCGCGCTGATAGTTTTGCAAACGAGCTGCATCCAGCATGTCGACCGCTTCACGTCGCAGCTGATTCAGTTGACCGTTCGGCACGAACAATGCTCCCGGCAGATTCACCTGAATATTACGGGCGTAATACAGCGTTTGTCCCAGTTTTGCCAGGCCATCCTGCAGGTTGCTCAACGCTTTTTCTGCATTGTTCGCTTCCTCAAACTGGCCTTCCAGCGTATGGGTGATACTCACCCCCTCCTCACTGGTGAGCGTCAGGATCAACTGTTCCTGCCAGCCGCCCAGCTCAATATCGACCGCGACGCGGCGTTCGCTGGAGGTTTTGGTCAACGCTTGCTGCCAGTTATGATCGAGATTGCGGTTCAGCGGATGGTTGGCGCGCACTTTGTGCAGGTCGGCGGGCATTTCATTCGGCCACACCCGATAACGATTGTGCCCCGTTTTTTCAACGGTGTTGGCGCGAAATCCGACGACCTCACGCTTGATTAACACGTTCAGACCATCCCCGTTGGCCAGCGGTTCTGTTACCTCAACATCGAGATGATCTTTTGCCACCTTCAGGACTTCGCCAACCGGCAGACCGATGAACTTTGGTGAGTCGAATGCGCCGATATCCCCCTTACGGGCATTCACAAAATAATCGGTGCTGCCGCGATGGAAGGTCTTTTCCGTGGATGGAGTAAAGAAATGTTCGGTACGCCCGGCTGAAGAACGGGCAAGATCGCCGCGCTCTTCAATAATGGCGTCCAGCATCTGACGATAATGCGCGGTAATATTCTTCACATAGCTCATGTCTTTATAGCGCCCTTCAATTTTGAAGGAGCGCACGCCTGCGTCAATCAACGCGCCGAGGTTGGCGGTCTGATCGTTATCTTTCATCGACAGCAGATGTTTTTCATAGGATACGACGCGCCCCTGATCGTCTTTCAGGGTATACGGCAGGCGACAAGCCTGAGAACAGTCACCGCGGTTAGCGCTACGTCCGGTTTGCGCATGTGAAATATAACACTGGCCTGAATAGGCCACGCACAGCGCACCGTGAATGAAAAATTCAATAGTTGCATCCGTAGCCTGATGAATGGCGTGTATCTGCTCAAGGCTTAGTTCGCGCGCGAGGACAATTTGGGTGAATCCGACGTCAGAAAGAAACTTCGCCTTCTCGACGCTGCGAATATCACATTGGGTGCTGGCGTGCAGCTCAATGGGAGGGATATCCAGCTCCAGAATCCCCATATCCTGCACAATCAGGGCGTCAACGCCGGTCTGATACAGATCGGTAATTAATCGCTGTGCGGGCTCCAGCTCATCATCATGCAAGATTGTATTCAGCGTCACAAAGATTTTCGCCCCGTAACGATGCGCAAACGGCACCAGTTCGGCGATATCTTTCAGGCTGTTACTGGCGTTATGACGCGCGCCAAAACCCGGTCCGCCAATGTAAACGGCGTCAGCACCGTGCAAAATGGCTTCACGTGCAATGGCGGTATCCCGGGCCGGGCTTAACAATTCAAGGTGATGAGGCTGCTGGCGCATACAGTTGTTACCATCCACAAGTGGTAAAAATGGCGGCTATTGTAGTCACAAGCGCGGCTTTTCGGAATAGTTTTCCCGATTAACCGCGCGGGTAATGGATCAGGGAATGAAAGTGAACCGTTTGTTCGCTACTGTTACGGTAGCTATGCGCCCTGTCTCCCGCAAAACGCACCCCCTCGCCGGATTTCATGGTGCGCCACTGCCCCTCAATACACATATCCAGCAGCCCATTTATCACCACCACGTGCTCTATAACGCCGGTTTCATGCGGAGTCGATTCACTGAGTGCGCCGGGTGCCAGCTGTATCGAAAAATGATCGAAGCACAGCTGTGGGTCCCACGGAAACAATGGCGTGACGACCATCGCCTGCTGCTGGGGATCGAATGTTGGCGCGCCGTCTGACTCTGGCGGTGAAATAAACGTCGAGAACGGCACGTTCAGTCCGGTGGCAATTTTCCACAATGTCGCCACCGTTGGGCTGGATTCGTTGCGCTCAATCTGCCCCAACATGGCTTTTGACACGCCGGTTTCCTCCGCCAAACGTGACAGGCTCCATTCCCGCTGGTGACGTAGCGTGCGGAGCGTTGTGGCCAGATAGTGGGTTAAGTTTTCCATTTTTCGCCTTCCTGACTCTCCTTTCTCAAGGCTACAGCTTAGCACTTGTACGCTATAACGCACAGTGCTACATTGATTGACCGTTATAACGCACACGGAGTGACTATGCGCGCATTTTCCATCCCACTACCCACCGTATTATCGGGGTTTGTGGCCGTCCTGGTCGGTTACGCCAGCTCGGCTGCCATTATCTGGCAAGCGGCCCTGGCCGCAGGTGCGACCACCGATCAAATCGCGGGCTGGATGACCGCGCTGGGGATTGCAATGGGCGTCAGTACGCTGGCGCTGACGTTATGGTATCGCGCTCCTGTGCTCACGGCCTGGTCAACACCTGGCGCCGCGCTGCTGGTTACGGGTCTGCACGGGGTATCGATTCAGGATGCTATCGGCGTTTTTATCGTAGCTAACGCGTTGATTGTGCTGTGCGGCATAACCGGATTGTTTGCCCGTCTGATGAAAATAATCCCCCACTCACTGGCATCAGCCATGCTGGCCGGGATCCTGCTGCGCTTTGGTCTGCAGGCCTTTAATAGCCTCAACAGTGAGCTTATTTTGTGCGGTAGTATGCTGGTGGCATGGCTGGTATTTAAAGTCACAGCCCCACGGTACGCGACGATCGCCGCGATGCTGGCGGGTATCGCTATCGCGCTAATAAAAGGTGACATTGTCACAAACGGAGTGGATTTGTCGCCGGTCATGCCTGCGTTTATAGCCCCACACTTTTCATTTGCCCACAGTATCAGCATTGCGCTACCGCTGTTTCTGGTTACTATGGCTTCGCAAAATGCCCCAGGTATTGCCACTATGAATGCGTCGGGCTATTCATTACCCGTTTCACCGCTCATTATCTTTACCGGCCTGCTGGCGCTGATTTTTTCGCCGTTTGGCGTCTACTCCATCTGCATTGCCGCCATAACCGCCGCAATTTGCCAAAGTCCCGAAGCGCATCCTGATGCCAAACGACGCTGGCTCGCCGCCGCCGCGGCTGGCGTCTTCTATCTTCTGGCTGGGGTGTTTGGCGGTTCAGTCACAGGACTAATGGCGGCACTGCCCGTAAGCTGGATCCAGATGCTGGCCGGTCTGGCCTTGCTCGGGACGATTAGCGGTAGTTTGTATCAGGCGTTGCATAATGAAGCGGAACGCGACGCAGCCATCGTTACGTTTTTGGTCACGGCCAGTGGCCTGACGTTATTGGGGATTGGATCTGCATTCTGGGGGCTGGTCGTAGGCGGTATCTGCTACGCCGTGTTGACGTTATTTCGCCGCACGTAGCTGCGTTGGCGTTTTACCGGTTACCTGTTTAAACCGGTTACTAAAATGGCTTGCCGAACTGAATCCGCAGGTCATCGCAATATCTGACAAACTGCGTGAAGTGTAACAGACCAGATGCTGCGCCAGCGCCATACGACGTTGCATCACGTACTGATGCGGTGCCATATTCATCGACTGGCGAAACATTCTGGCAAAATGGAATTCGCTGAGCGCCGCCTCACTAGCCAGATCGTTCAGGGTGATTGGGTACGCCAGATGCGCGTCAATATAGGCCAGCACGTTACGCAAGGTGACTGGCGCGAGTCCCCCGATGACGGTGGGCAGCCGCCATTGAACGTTGCTGTAATGCTGGATCAGATGCGTTAACAGTAGCGAAGATGCCGCGCTGAGCGTGAGGTGATTGGCCGGTTGCTGCCAGTCGTTATCAAGCAGAAACTGACGGTAAACCGCCGTGATCCCCGGGTCACTGCCAAACGTGTGCTCGTCCAGCGTGAAGCTATAGGGGCTTTTATCCCAGACTTTTTCACCCACTTCGCGCAGATGTTCGTCGGTACAATAGAGATGAACAAAGGAGAGATCGTCGCGGATATCCCAACTTGATTCGCTCTCTTTCGGCATCAGGCAAAAACGGTCCGGTCCGCCGCCATTCTTCCAGCCCCCCGCCGTTTTGTGGTAACTCTCGTAGCCATCCGCGATATATAAACTGAGCGTATGGTGATCGCAATACTGGGTGATGGTATCGCGCTTGTTTGACCAGGCCGCCAGTTGGATCCCTGAATGTAACGCAACCGATTCATGCAGCACGGCATTATGTTTGCGTAAGTTTTCAAAGGCATCGTAGGGCTGAGGCATACCATCACATTCAAAATAAGTTAGCAGGCTTTCAGTCTATAACAGCCACATATTGTTAACAGCTTCCTTTTCGCTTTTACGCTAAAAAAGCGCAAGATTTTGCAAGTCCGCCGCAAACCTATGAAAGCCTCCTGCCGCCAGACATGACACAGTGTGAACCTGAATCCAAAAAAGAGAGAGTTGTATGAACGCACTGTTGTACTGCCTGGTGGTGGTAATTTGGGGAACGACATGGATTGCGATTTATTTGCAGCAGGGCCCGGTTTCTGCGCCGGTTTCTATCTTTTGGCGCTTCGCCGTTGCCAGTTCGCTGATGATAGTGATCCTGCTGGTTAGCGGTAAATTACGCAAACTGTCTGGTCGCGATCATCTGTTTTGTCTGTTACAGGGTGGATGCGTTTTTTGCTTCAACTTCTGGTGTTTTTATACGGCTGCGGCCTGGATTAATACCGGCCTGGAGTCGGTGATTTTCTCAATGGCCGTCCTGTTCAATGCGGTCAATAGCTTCATCTTTTTTGGGCAAAAACCACCGCTGCGTTTCTATATCGCAGCTGGTCTCGGACTGACGGGCATTGTGACTCTGTTCTGGCAGGATTTGCTCAACAGCGGATTCAATCATTCCTTGCTGCTGGGTATCGGCTTAAGCGCCCTTGGAACCTTCGGTTTCTCATTGGGTAATATGATCAGCATGCGTCACCAGAAAAAAGGGCTGGAAGTGTTAACGACCAACAGTTGGGCCATGCTGTACGGCACGCTGTTGATCGCTGCCATTGCGCTGATGCGCGGGGACAATTTTACGCCACAGTGGACATTCAGCTATCTCAGCGCGCTGTTATATCTGGCTATTTTTGGCTCAGTGATTGCTTTCGGCGCTTATTTCACACTGGTAGGTCGCATTGGTCCCAGTAGGGCGGCATACAGTACCCTGCTTTTCCCGCTGGTTGCGCTAACGCTGTCAACATTGTATGAAGGATACGTCTGGCAGGTTAACGCTATTGCCGGATTGGTGTTGATTTTACTGGGGAATATGGTGATGTTTGCCCGACCAGAAGTACTGATGGGTAAACTATTCTATCGACGCCGGGTGGCATAAAAAAAACTCACCATCCTGAGATGGTGCGTTGATTATTATTGTGGTTTTTTGTTCACGTCAAACATGGTGGCATCCGTCGCCATGTCATCAATAACTTTCTTCAACGTTTCGAACGCCATCGGCGTGCTTTCGTTGCTCAGATCTTTACCTTCACCCTTACGTACAACTTTAATTACCGGTTTATTGGTCGCAGCATCAATCAACTCACCCTCGAAATAGAGGTTGGTATCCATGGTACGGTGACCCGTTGCCATTTGTGTTCCCGCAACGAGTAGCGCAACCGGGATCACTTCATAGAACTGCAGACCTTCTTTGCTTGTTGCAACACCGGTAATCGCTCCGCGGAAAATCAGGCTACGTGGCCCAGGGGTAGTAACCAGGGGCTTACGCTTGCTGATGGCGGATTTCAACTGGGTATTGGTGTAGGTCAGCAGTTGATCAAGAACCTGCTGCCCTACCTGCGTGGTAGGTTTAGGAACCGGATAATACGTTACCGGGTTATATACAATGTTGTCATATTTGGATTCGTTGTAGCTCGGATCAACCCAACGGAGTACGGTTTGTCCCGATGCTGATTGTGTTTCCTTCAAATCAGAGTAATTTTTTAAAAACCCAGAATATTTATCCGGCGCGGTCACTTTTGACGCACAGCCGGATAATGCCAACAAGCCAGTAAGCACTGCAACTTTAAATAAAGTTTGAGTACGCATGAAACGATCCCTTTAGTTTTCGCAATGATGCTTAAAAAGGATAGCAAAACCGTTTCATTTTGGATGTACTAAAAATGGTAAACACCGCACAATTTTCTCTCTACGCCCGGCACAAAAAATGCTGAGCGCAGAAAGAGTTAACCCAGGCGGGAGGTTCAGGCAGTTTTGCGTGCCAGCATTGTGGCAAAGCGCAGTTTAATTCGATTACCGTTTTCATCCGTACGATGAAGTTCACCCACGTCTTCGTTATATTTCAGCAGATCCCATCCGCTGTAATAATTGCGCAATTCTCCGGTTTTAAACGCGAACGGGAAACCCACGGTACACGGAAAATCATCGGTATCCATCGCCGCGACGATTAAGTTATATCCGCCCGGTTTAGTGCACCGCTGCATATTTTCAATAAGGCCAGGGATAGTTTTGGCTTCAAGGAACATCAGCACAACGGTAGAAAGAATAAAATCATATTCGCCATCAAAGTGTAATGCGTTGAGATCCGCGACGTTCGCGTGCAGATTGGTCAGCCCTTCCGCCGCTTTTATACGCTCAAGGTTAGCGATGCTCATGGGATTTTTATCCCATGCTGTCACGTCATAACCGTTTGCCGCAAGGTACAGGCTGTTACGACCGTTACCGCAGCCCAGGTCTAACGTTTTACCTGGCTTAACAATGTTTGCCGCTTCAACAATATCGGAATGCGTACGAGTTAAATCGTATTTCTCAGTAAAGTAGTTTTCGTCGCAAAGGGTCATTATTTATCCTCAGATTTCAGTAATGCAGCACGCTCCGTGCGGATGAGCAGTTTCCCCTGCATCAGCAATGCAAACGTACGTACCAGTAATAATGCAATGATAAAATTGGTAAAAATAAACAGTGGGATCGACAGCGTATGAAAAAATCCTGACTCGCTACCGTGGCCCAGATGCAGCCCTGTTGTTGCCAGAGCCGACACGCCAAACGAGAAGCTCCAGAAAGACGCATTAAATGGCTGTGACAAATACCACGGCATGAGCCGTAGCATGAACAGCAGTTGCAGCAGACCATAGCCGAACAACATTTTGGCTAACGTATCGCCCTCGCCGCCGTTAACGCTAAGCCAGGCGCTGCAGGCGACCAGCGCAGGCGCCAGTTGAATGCCAAGTGAAGTACGTAACACCGCAGGCAACTCACCGCAGCTACGTAAACGTTGCAGAATCACCGGCTCCAGACTGAGCCAGGAAAAAACCCCGGCGCCTAAAAACACCAATCCTGCGTCGTTGAAACCCAGTGCGCCACAGGCCATTGCACTGATAAAGTTATTGGCGACGGTCGGCAGATACAGACCCGGCGTGGTGGCTTCCTCTGGATGCGAACCACGCCACAACCCTGCCGTTTGCCAGGCGGCGTAGGCCAGCTGTATCACCACGCCAATGCTGAACAACCCAATCGCCAGCGGTCGATACCACGGGACAAAACCAATCGCGACCAGCATCGTTGTGGCCGGAAACAGACTGACAAAGCTGCTCATCACCGGGTGACGAATTTCCGCCAATACGCTATGCGGAAAACGCAGTAAACGGCTCAGAAAAGCCAGCGTCAGCAGCCCCCAAATGACCATTGCGAGGATCACTAAACCGTCGCCAATAAAGTGACTCACTGGCCACACCTGACTGGCATAACGCCACGCAAACCCCATCCCAATGATGCCCAGTACCATGCCAAAATAACCGGCCGGAAGATTGAGGACCCGCTCACTCTGTTTGTTCTTACTCATTTTGTTTATTTTTTAAAGTATATTTGAAATGCATTTTATGGAATTTCCGCTGATTTAGCCAGTGCGGAAAACTTTGCTACGTTTAACTAAGGTGCGCAACATGGAAATGAGCTATGACCAAATATCGTCTCAGCGATGAGTCTCGATCCTTTAGTTACCAGGATAATGGCAATAAAAAAGGCGTATTACTACGCCAAATCATTGCGCTCACTGATTTTAATGATGTCCAGGCCGGCACGCCCGGTGGCTGGATCGACAATGAAAGCGTGCTGTCACAAAGCGGTGATTGCTGGATTTACGATGAAAACGCGCTCGCATTTTCCGGCGCGACGATTACAGGAAACGCCCGCATTACTCAGGCAAGCGTGGTCAGAGATGGCGCGCAAATTAGCGATGACGTGTGGATTGACCGGGCTGAAATCAGTCATAACGCGCAAATACGTGACAACGTCACCATTCAGGATTCTGTGGTTCGCGGCGAGTGCCTTCTCTTTGGTGATGCGCGCGTGATGTGTGACTCTGAAATCATCGCCGCCAGGGGGCTAACCCGTGAAAACGACCAGCTCCTGCAAATTTATGATCGGGCTTTTGTCAGCCACTCACGAGTGGTGCATCAGGCGCAGATCTATGGCGATGCGAAAATCAACTATGCCTTTATTGAACATCGGGCGGAAGTTTTTGATTTCGCACAGGTGGAAGGTAATGAAGAGAACAATGTCTGGATTTGCGATTGCGCCAAAGTCTATGGATATGCGCGCGTCATCGCCGGGAGCGAAGAAGATGCCATACCTACCCTACGCTACAGCTCGCAGGTGGCGGAGCACGCGGTAGTTGAAGGTAACTGCGTGCTGAAACACCACGTGCTGGTCGGCGGTCATGCGCAATTACGCGGTGGACCGCTCCAGTTAGACGACCACATCCTGATTGAAGGCCACGTCTGCGTGCTGGGCGAAGTGCTGATCGAGCATCACATTGAGATAACCGGTCAGGCGCATATCCAGGCGTTTGATGGCGATGCCATTCACCTACGCGGACCGAAAGTGATTAACGGTGAACAGCGCATTACGCGCACGCCTATCGCAGGTTTATTCTGAAGAGCCATCAATGATGCGGGCGTAGAGATTCACATCATAGTAATCACCATTAAGGAATTCCGCCTGTTGCATACATCCTTCCAGTTGGAAGCCATTACGTAGCGCCACCTGGTTGCTCTCAACGTTTTCTACGCGACATTTAATCACGAAGCGGCGAATCTCCTGACGCTGCGCATAATGATGAATTAAGGCCTGTAGCGCCTGGGACATGATGCCTTTACCCTGATGCTCCTCATCTAGCCAGTAGCCGATATAAGCCGCTTTGTTCAGCGGTTCTATCTGGTTAAACGAGATAACCCCGACCACATTTTCTTGCGCAAAAATCAGGAACATTTTGGCGTAACCGCGCTGGTGCAACATCATATTGCCCTGCACATTTTTGCGGGTGTCCTCCTCAGAGGCAACAAACTGCGGCCAGTTAAGCGACTGCTGGAGCCAGCTTTTATTTTTAAGCACCAACTGATGCAGAGGCGTGACGTGTTGCTCTTCTACGGCACGCAGTTCCAGCGTGTCATTGATGGTAATCACTTCTGACATTTTCATTCCGTTATGATGGTTAAGCAGGCCACCCTGCTCAATCAAATAAAAACAGGAAGGGCTCCCTTTTGGAAGCCCTTTTACACAGCAAGCGCCGTTTTACTTAGCTCTCACTGACACTCTCTTTTTGCAATATTTTGAGCAGATCTTCCTTCAGGTGGAGTTTCTGTTTCTTAAGGCGAACAATGTCCAAACTATACCCCCGACCATCCGAACCTTCCAGTCTGGAGATCTCATGATCAAGGCTGTTGTGTTTTTCGAATAAGGACAGAAAGCGAGGGTTCTCGGATTTCAGTCGGGAAATAAGGTCTCTGTATTCTGGAAACATACTTTCTCCCTGTTAGTGGAAAAGAACGTGTATAAGAAATACACACCTCCAGAGTACCCACTTGACTTACAGAAAAATGCGAACGGGATCGAGTAAATAGTGTACAGAATGGTTGTGAAGAGGATTACAGATTCGGCTCCCCATTCGGAGAGCCGTAAAGGGAGTGATTAACGCATCTCGCGGTCGTCAACGTACTGACGTTTATCCGGCGCTGGCGGGAAGTACTGATACAGCCAGGTTTCACTGATGGCGTCGCCCTGACAACGCAGGAACATACGCATATCTACCGGATCGGTTGAGTCAGAGGTCGGATACCAGTCAAACTGAATGCGATAACCGTCGATAGGTTCCACGTAAAGGATCTCAATCTGTTTCGCTTCACCGCTGGAGAGCGTAATCACCGGTTCAATACCCTTCGGCGCGGCGGCTTTTAGATCGCCACCGACGAAATCAACAGCAAAACGTCGCGCCCATTTTTCCGGGTAGTGCTCGCCCGGCGCCCATCCTTCCGGGAAGCCGCCCATGCCTGTTCGGGTCGCCATCACGCGAGCCAGCGGTGAACGCACCGGCGGTTGAGCGCTCCAGTACAGGCGATATTTGAATTCCAGATCATCGCCCGCTTTGATCGACCTTTCAGGCTGCCAGAAGCAGACGACGTTATCCAGCGTTTCGCCGGTCGTCGGGATCTCCATCAGGCCGATAGTCCCCTTGCCCCACTGGTTACGCGGTTCGACCCACAGGCTCGGACGCTTGTTGTACCAGCCCATGATATCCTGGTAATGGGAGAAGTCGCGATCGAGCTGCAGCAAGCCAAACCCTTTCGGGTTGTTATCGGTATAGGCGTTGAACTGCAGTTTTTGCGGGTTATTCAGCGGGCGGCAGATCCACTCGCCATTGCCCCGCCACATCGCCAGACGGTCGGAATCATGAATTTGCGGGTGAATGGTGTCACACATCCGACGTTCGTTGTTGCCGCAGCTAAACATGCTGGTCATCGGTGCAATACCGAGCTGCTTGATGTCTTTGCGCGCATAGATGTGGTTTTGTACATCCATGATCACCTGCGTTTTCTCGCAGTGGATCACGAACTTAAATGCACCGGTTACGCTGGGGCTGTCGAGAAGCGCATACACGGTAAAGGAGGTTGCGCCCGGTTTGACCGTTTCGAACCAGAAAGAGGTGAAATCAGGAAACTCTTCTTTGCTGTCGGTGTAGGTATCTACCGCCAGACCGCGGGCCGATAAACCGTACTGATAGGTGTCATCCACGGCGCGGAAATAGCTGGCGCCCAGGAAAGAAACGATATCGCGACGGGCTAATTCTGGCGCTTTAAACACGCGGAACCCGGCGAACCCGAGGTCAGTCTGCCCTTCCAGCTGTTTGGTATCCACACCCGCATCATTGTATTTAAACAGTTCCGGACGGAAGTGGATTTCGCGCGCCATATGCGTGCTGCCATCAACCGAGAACATGCGTACGCGGCGACGGAAGCCCATTCCCACGTGGAAGAACTGCGCATCAAGCTGACGATTTTCAACATTGTTCCACAGAGACTGCTCTGCGTCATATTGAATGCTGTTGTAGGCCTGCGGCGTCAGTTTCGCCAGCGTGTCAGGTAACGCGCGCGGTGCGCCGCCCCAGGGCTTCTGTGCTAAGTCATGGGCCATCGATTGCAGAACGGAAAAATCAAAACGTACGGTTTTTCCGTCTGCAATGTCAGACTCTGCCGCAAAGGCGGCGCTGGAAAAGAGTGATGCAATACCACTGGTTCCGCACACGGCGGCCATTGCCATTGAACCTTTAATAAATCGTCTGCGATTCATGCCTGAAAGTAAGTCCTTCTGGTCGTGTAAATGGTCCCGCGCCGGCCATAATCAGCGGCAAGAGAGTGCACATTTCTGACCGCTCACTCTAGACAAAATTCATTAATAATCCAATTGTTGGTCGCCGATTATCTGTACAAAATCGAAAATATTTTATGTCGATGGGAACAGACCGAATCCCATGTAAATTCAATTAAAGTAAACCACACCGCCGTTTACTGCGATCTTGCGCCTCCTGATACAACGCAAACTCATCATAAACCGCACAACCCAGCGCCTGTTCGAACGCGTCGCGGCTGGAATTACCGTGGCTACGGGCCTGAGTTTCATTCCCCAAATTAGACTGGAAAATCCCCGCGGCGCTCACCGGTAAAAAATCTTCGTAGGTAATGGGCTGAGCAACCAGCCAACCCCGCTCAATGAGCGGTTGCGGGTCGTCATCCGGGCGAATCGCCTGTCGATGCGCCTCGCCCGACGGCGTCAGCCGGTAGCGGAACCAGGCAAGCCCCTGCTGGCGCAGCAGAAATTCGCTGTCCGGAAATGCTTTGAACACCTCCTGCAAATGCAGCTGATGCGTCAGGTTGTCTTTTCCCGTTCCCGCTTTATTCAGCAATTCGTCGTACAACGCTCTGCCTTTCGGCGTCAGGGCCACGCCGCGCTGTTCGATTTCACCAAAACGCGCCGTGTGAGTGCCACGCATTTCACCGGCAAATAACACCGGCTCTTCCAGCGCTTTAAAACTGGTCTGGCGCAATAAAATGGGCACCTCGCGGCGCGGCGGCCCTTCAATCAGTATTTTGGGTTCAATGCCGCACTCCGGCATCATCGACTGAACCCGGTCGATATCCAGCGTACGCGGCGTCAGATGGTTAATATGACACCCAGGGAAACACACCACATCAGCAATCAGCCGGTGCTCATTGTGCAATGCGTGATAGGTCGCCTCATCGACCGTGGCATGCTGATGCCAGCGGAAAGTTTCCAGCGCTTCTTGCACAAACTCCTGCGCCTGCTCAGGCGTAAAACTGCCCTGCACATCAAACTCATCCAGCAGCTCGTGACAACGACGGGTGAAAATATCGCGTTTCGCGAGGATCTCCGCGGCTTTTTGCCGTAGCGCGGCGTTTTCGATTAATTCGAGCCGCAATAACGAGGTGAATACCCGAAACGGGTTGCGCGAAAGCGACGCATCGTCAATGGGACGAAACGCGGTGGAATGCACGGGAACACCGGCCTGGGAGAGATCGTAATAACTCACCGGATACATGCCCATAATGGCAAACATCCGGCGTAGCGTAGAAAGCTCCTGCGCAGTGCCCACCCGAATGGCGCCGTGGCGCTCAACGTTTAGCCGGGCCAGCTCATCTGCATTCGCCAGTTTTTCATGCAGCGTAGGATTATTTTCCAGTACCGCCAGATTCACATCAGCGACAAGTTCCAGCAACGTGCCATATTGCGGGACTTCCTGCTGGTACATTGCTGACATTGCCTGCGAAAATTGTTCCCGAATCTCATCTGCCGTGATGGTGTTCGCCATAATGTCATGCCTCCAGTGAATATTACCTGGAGTGTAGAAAACGCCGCTGACTCCGGTGGGAAGAATTTACAAAGTGTGACCCCGCGTAAATTTCCCACCCCTACAGACAGTGAACAGAACCTACTGGCGTGGTTTTAAATGACTTTCCAGCCAGGGCAACATCTGTTTTTTACGGCTGAGCATCCCCTCCACCTTACAGGGCTGCGGGATGTCTGACAGCGCTGAACCGGCAAACCACAGGCTGGTGTCGCCCAGATTAATATCGGTGAGCATCAGTACAACCAGCGCGGCATTCTTTTCCTCAGCATAGCGCGCCATTTCCAGACGGAGATCGTCCAGCACCGCATCCACCTGTTGCAGCGCATACAGTTCAAGCTGCGCCACACAAACCGAATGTCCATGAATGGTGAAGGTTTTAATGTCTTTCTGCAGAAGCTCGCGAGCGCTCATGCCTTCCACGCTTGTTTTAGCAGACAGCAGGTCGCGACTAAACGCCTCGAGATCCACACCGGTTTTTTGGGCCAGGGCCTCCACCGCCAGGCGATCGTCAGAGGTGGTCGTTGGTGAGCGAAGCGTGACAGTGTCACTTAATGCGGCACCCAGCAATAAAACGGCCTCAGCGGCAGACAACTGGTTGCGCTCCTCTTCCGTCATCAGTTGCCATAACAGCGTCGCGCTGCTGCCGACTGGCTTCACCCACACTTCTGGTGGCAGACGAGTGACTAATCCACCGAGTCGGTGATGATCGATAATTCCCACGACGTTACTTTCTGCCAGCGATGCCGGCCCCTGGGCAGGCTCGGTGAAATCGACCAGCCACACATCACGATCGGTCAGTTCAAACGTCAGCCGTTCGGGCATCGTCAGTCCTGCATGTTCAAAGATAAATTGCGTTTCGCGGTTAGGTTCGCCCAGACGCCATGCCGTCGCCTGCTGGCCACGTAAAGTAAGCCAACGCGCCGTCATGGCGGCGGTACAAATGGCATCGCTATCGGGGTTAAGGTGCCCTATTACATCTATCATTAATCAGTACCTTGTGAAGAGAATGGTTCAAAAGCAAACAATAACGAAAGTATATCGACTGGACGGATTCTCTTCCATGATCCCACCACCCGGTGACGCTGTACAAAACATAAGCAAAATAAATCAGTTGTAAGTAAAATAGGATAAATGTTAATAATATTTTGCTATCAAGTTATCAAAATCGAACAACTTCACTTGTCACCGATACGACTCTGTTTTTAACATCGCTTATGGAAAAAAATGTTCTGTTCAATCAGCGCATTCGCTTGCGCCACCTTCATACTTTTGTCGCCGTTGCACAGCAGGGAACGTTGGGCCGCGCGGCTGAGACCCTTAACCTGAGCCAACCAGCCCTCTCCAAAACGCTGAATGAACTGGAGCAACTGACCGGTACCCGGCTCTTTGAGCGTGGCCGTCTTGGCGCACAATTAACGCTGCCCGGAGAACAGTTTCTTACCCACGCAGTCAGAGTGCTGGATGCGCTCAACACCGCCGGACAAGCCTTAAACCAGCGCGAAGAGTCACAGACGGATGTCGTACGAATTGGTGCCTTACCCACCGCGGCCCTGGGCATTCTGCCGGCGGTCATTGGCCCGTTCCATAAGCAGCAAATGGAGACCACGCTGCAGGTTGCCACCATGAGTAATCCCATGATCCTGGCGGGTTTAAAGTCAGGGGAAATTGATCTCGGCATTGGCCGTATGGCCGATCCGGAATTGATGGTTGGTCTGAACTACGAGCTGTTATTTCTGGAATCGCTTAAACTGGTCGTGCGCCCTAACCACCCGTTGTTGCAGGAAACCATCACGCTGAGTCGAGTGATGGAGTGGCCGGTGGTGGTTTCACCAAAAGGAACCGCCCCTCGCCAGCACGCAGAGGCGTTGTTGCAAAGTCAGGGCTGCAAAATGCCGCCGGGCTGTATTGAAACGCTGTCAGCATCGCTCTCCCGCCAACTGACGGTCGATTACGACTATGTGTGGTTTGTCCCTTCAGGCGCGGTTAGAGAAGATTTACGCCAGGCGACGCTGGTGTCGTTGCCGATACCCACCCACGGTGCGGGTGAACCCATCGGTATTCTTACCCGTGTCGATGTGCAGCTCTCTCAGGCCGCGCAGATCCTGATCGCCGCAATACGCAAAACCGTACCGTTTTGATGCCAAAAATTAAGGGACCATCAGGTCCCTTAATTGATTTTATTGTTAAAACGTTTCCCAGTTATCGCCACTGGCAGTTGCCGCCTGCGGGCGTGAATGGTCAGGCTTTGTCGTCACAGGCGCGCGTTTAATAGCACTTGTCCCTGTTAAACGGAATGTGCCAACAGCTTCCGTTAAGCGCGCCGCCTGCTCTTCCAGCGATGCCGCAGCGGCAGAGGCTTCTTCAACCAGCGAGGCATTTTGCTGCGTTACCTTATCCATTTCTGAAATTGCCTGGCTCACCTGGACGATACCCCGGCTCTGCTCATCAGAGGCCGCTGCAATTTCCAGCATAATGTCGGTGACGCGTTTTACCGCATCGACAATATCCGTCATCGTATTGCCCGCGGCGACCACTTCTCCGGATCCCTGATCAATCAGTCGGACTGATTCGCTGATCAACCCTTCAATCTCTTTTGCCGCCTGAGCGCTGCGGCTTGCCAGCGTGCGCACCTCACTGGCAACCACGGCAAATCCACGGCCCTGCTCTCCAGCCCGCGCCGCTTCAACCGCTGCGTTCAGCGCCAGAATATTGGTCTGGAAAGCAATGCTGTTAATAACGGCTGTGATTTCGGAGATTTTCTTCGAACTCGTTGAGATATTGCCCATAGTTTTGACCACGCCAGAAACCATCTGACCGCCCCGACTGGCCTTACCGGAGGCATCTTCTGCCAGCTTGCTCGCATGATGCGCGTTGTCGGCGTTTTGCTTCACCGTCGCCGTCAACTCTTCCATGCTGGCCGCCGTTTGTTCAATCGCCGCAGCCTGTTGTTCAGTACGTGAAGACAGATCGGTGTTCCCCGCCGAAATCTCACTGGTACCGCGATAAATCTCTTCCGCGCCCTGACGCACCGTGCCTACCGTTGTCCCCAGCGAACGTTGCATTGTTTGCAGATGGCGGCTCAGGCGACCAATTTCGCTGCGCCCGGTCGGTTCCTCCGGCATGGTCAGATCCCCCGCTGAAATTTGCTCAATGCGCTGGGCGGCACGCAACAGAGGATGAATGACGGTACGACGCAGAACAATGAACGTCATCACGGTCAGCGCCAGCGCAAGAACAAATGCGCCCAGCATAAAAGCCATACCAAGCTGTGTACGCTGATGCGCCTGTTCGCTTAACTGATTCGCCCTGGTGGTACGAATGTCGATCGCCTTTAACAGCACCTTGTTGTACGCAGAGTCCAGCGGTCTGGCCTGTTCATTTTCATGGTTGATGATCGCCTCAAACATGCCGTTTTTAGCGTACTTCAGCATCGGCTGTAAGCCGTCGGTATAGGCTTTGAAGCTGGCGCTCAGTTCAGCGTCTAACGCTTCATCGGCAGACGTTTTTACCGCGCGTGACATATAAGCATTGAAACCGTCCTGCGATTGCTTAATCCGTTTTTCTGCCTCGGCGATATTGGCCTTCATGTCATCCATTTCGGCAATACGGCTCGCCGCGCCGGCGTGGATCATGTTGATACGCGCGGTACGCAAGTGGTTAGAGCTGTTAGATAACCCCATCCTGACCTGAATCTCATCGGTCACGTCGCGCTGATCGCGATCGGCCTGCATAAGAAAATAGCTTGCCAGCCCGGAACTTAAGGCGAACAGCAGAAGGATGCCACCGAGAATGGAGGAAAACAGCGGAACCAGCCGGATTTGATGCAGAAAGCCCAGTTTATGCTGGGCTTGCATCGATGTAGTGTTGTCCATGACCGTCGACTCTCTTGTAGGGTTTATGCGTGAAAACACGCCCGTTAGATAGTCATCGGCAATCCGGGAAGTTTACTTACCGTGAAAAGCGCCGGATTCGTCACACTTTCACAACATAATTCTAAAAAATTCAGGAAAGTGCCAGCGGAGAAATCCGCTGGCCAATGAATCAGTTATCGCCAAAGTGGATAACGGTACGGATGGATTTACCCTGATGCATTAAATCGAACGCGTCGTTAATCTGCTCCAGCGGTAAACGGTGGGTAATAAACGGATCCAACTGAATTTTCCCGCTCATCGCATCTTCAACCATACCAGGAAGCTGAGTACGCCCCTTCACGCCGCCAAACGCGGAACCGCGCCAGACACGCCCGGTAACTAACTGGAACGGACGTGTTTTGATCTCTTGTCCGGCTCCTGCCACGCCAATAATGATGCTTTCGCCCCATCCTTTATGGCAGCATTCCAGCGCCGCGCGCATCACGTTAACGTTACCGATACATTCGAAACTAAAGTCCACGCCGCCATCGGTAAGCTCGACAATCACATCCTGAATCGGTTTGTCGTAATCCTTCGGATTGATGAAATCGGTCGCGCCCATTTCACCTGCCAGCGTAAATTTTTCCGGATTGGTATCAACGGCCAGAATACGCCCGGCTTTCGCCTGCGCCGCGCCCTGAATCACCGCCAGGCCAATACCGCCCAGACCAAATACGGCGACGGTATCGCCTTCTTTCACTTTTGCGGTGTTATGGACCGCTCCGATACCGGTGGTCACGCCACAGCCCAGCAGACACACTTTGTCCAGCGGAGCCTGCGGGTTAACCTTCGCCAGAGAGATCTCCGCGCAAACGGTGTATTCGCTGAAGGTGCTGGTGCCCATATAGTGATAAATCGGCTCGCCGTTATACGAGAAACGGGTTGTGCCATCCGGCATCAGACCTTTGCCCTGGGTCGCACGTACGGCCTGACACAGGTTAGTTTTACCCGATTTACAGAACTTACACTCGCCACATTCTGCGGTGTATAGCGGGATCACATGATCGCCCGGTTTCAGGCTGGTAACGCCTTCACCCACTTCAACCACAATGCCGCCACCTTCATGGCCGAGCACCGCCGGGAAAACCCCTTCCGGATCGTCGCCTGAGAGCGTAAAAGCATCAGTATGGCACACGCCTGTGTGGGTAATTTTAACCAGCACTTCACCTTTCTTTGGCGGTGCGACATCGATTTCGACAATTTTTAACGGTTGGCCGGGGCCGAATGCAACTGCTGCACGTGATTTCATTTGTCTCTTCCCATTATTGCGAGGTGATGGTGTTATTTTAGATAAGCACGCAGAAGATGGCCGATTTCAGCCATGCGCACGGCACGCTGGTCTGGGGTTGTTTCCCCGCTGACCAGTTCGTCTTTCAGGTGGATCTCAACCATTTCGCCCATCAGGCCATTGGATGCGCCGCGCACGGCGGCAATTTGTTGCAGGATAGCCAAACACGGCTCGCCGGACTCCAGCGCGCGCTCAAGCGCATCAACCTGACCGCGAATACGGCGTACACGGGTGAGAATGCGTTTTTTATCTTCGGGTGAATGCGGCATACGCCCTCCAAATACTATAGGGGGGTATACTATCAGTCTTTTTAACTAATTGTAAAATAAATAACTTGTTATTCTTTAATGAGTTGCACAAACAGCACATTTAGATATATGTGGACATATCACCGTGTAAAGCAGTTTTAGAGCCGCAACACCGAGCGCTTTTCGATGTATTCTGCATCGCTGAACAGTCCGGATTTTTTCTGGAACAGCGTAACTGGATTGTCACTCGCAAAGAACAGTCAGTTGAAGACTCATGTAATTATGAACAATACGAATACCCCCGACTACAAACCGGGGGTTTCTATTTTTTAATACGCTATGGTAATGACTCCAACTTATTGATAGTGTTTTATGTTCAGATAATGCCCGATGACTTTGTCATGCAGCTCCACCGATTTTGAGAACGACAGCGACTTCCGTCCCAGCCGTGCCAGGTGCTGCCTCAGATTCAGGTTATGCCGCTCAATTCGCTGCGTATATCGCTTGCTGATTACGTGCAGCTTTCCCTTCAGGCGGGATTCATACAGCGGCCAGCCATCCGTCATCCATATCACCACGTCAAAGGGTGACAGCAGGCTCATAAGACGCCCCAGCGTCGCCATAGTGCGTTCACCGAATACGTGCGCAACAACCGTCTTCCGGAGCCTGTCATACGCGTAAAACAGCCAGCGCTGGCGCGATTTAGCCCCGACGTATCCCCACTGTTCGTCCATTTCCGCGCAGACGATGACGTCACTGCCCGGCTGTATGCGCGAGGTTACCGACTGCGGCCTGAGTTTTTTAAATGGCGGAAAATCGTGTTGAGGCCAACGCCCATAATGCGGGCGGTTGCCCGGCATCCAACGCCATTCATGGCCATATCAATGATTTTCTGGTGCGTACCGGGTTGAGAAGCGGTGTAAGTGAACTGCAGTTGCCATGTTTTACGGCAGTGAGAGCAGAGATAGCGCTGATGTCCGGCGGTGCTTTTGCCGTTACGCACCACCCCGTCAGTAGCTGAACAGGAGGGACAGCTGATAGAAACAGAAGCCACTGGAGCACCTCAAAAACACCATCATACACTAAATCAGTAAGTTGGCAGCATCACCATACGCTATATATATAATAATTAGTTACTTATTCCGTAACTGCACACTCTGGCACGCGAATTTCCTTAATGAGCCTGGAAAAACTTTTTAACGAACACATTCCCTGACTATTTTTCTCTTCACATGCAATTAATTTTAAATCAACTTTGCCGGCAGGTTTTTCTAACGACAACGTTTGTATATCCCTCATATCTCTCAGCGTCTGATAAACAAATGAAACCTGAACCCAATCCGTATTATCACTGGTTCTTTTCCACTTTTCGAATACAAGCTCCCCACCAGGAGGGGTATTATCGGGTTGACCGGGCAGCGACCAGTTAAGATCTAAAGCCCCGCTTAAATTTGCAAGATTGGTATCATGACCAGCAATAAACAACAGAGATACGGGTAATTTTATGCCATACCTGTTTTCTGTTGTACCATTTGTCAATAATGCAGTGTCTATCATATCGAGTAATGGTGTGGCCCTACTACGGGCAACTTCTGGAGTTCTTTGCAAAAGATCAAACTGAGCGTTATGCAGACTTAACAAATCTCTCCATTCTTTTTCCCCCGTAATACGCCCCCAGGCTACCTGTGGCATTCCCTGGGCCTCTTGCAACAGAAATATCTCAGTCAGCGTGGAAGAAAGGCTCCAGGCACCAGGTAATGATACATTGTCAGGCGTTACCTTAAGTTCAGACGGTAAAGCCTCTGGTAATGTGCATTTCGTAGACTTTTCTGTAGTCTTACATGTCTCCGATTGTGAGAAATTTAAAACATTTTCCAGGGTCCGAAATGAAGATTGATAGCGTTGGGTATACAGTTCAATATTTCCTCCGGCCCGTTCCAGAATAGCGTTTTTAACCTTCAATGTGTTAAACGAACATTTCCCCATTTTTACCGGATTAAAAAGAGGATCAGTTTTTTCTTCATCCTTCTGATAATGCACTTGAATTTGACATTTTGGTGCTAACCCAGCCAGAAACGCCTCACCCGTTTTACGGGTGCGTTGATCCGTGTCTGCAATAACAGCAACCTGCCCTGGAGATGGGCACGTTTGATTATTCAACAGACCTTTGCTCGTGAACCATAAACGTTGATACTGACCTAATTCAGAAACAAGTTCTCCCCCACGAGGCGTTAGCCATCCTAACGGCACATCCCATTGTGGCCATTGATCGGGTGTGACATCTTTCATTATTGGAGTGAACTTCGTAGGTGCTCTTACTCCATGACGGCTCACTATCACAACCCGCTCAAGTTTCATACCGTTCTGCTCTTCAGCATGTATTGAGAAAGAACCGCATAAGAGAGAGAAAAATAATAAACGAATGATGAATGTACTCATTACCAGCACCACCTTTTCGTAAGTGAAAAACAAACAACTCGTATAAGCCAGTTCGATAACTGGTTCTATCAGATAGAAATAATCCTACTCCTGAGTTCACAACAATCCAACTTTTTGAATATCAACTTTGTCTCTTATCGAAGTATTAAAGGAGCGCTAATTTAGCCGCGCTGGAAAGGTATCCAAGGTTATGGAATCGTTGGCAATTTACAACGTCCTGTCATTGAAAGGATAATTGATCCGGTATAAATAAGGTGGGCGGAAGCCTTGTTTGGCTATCAATTTACCCGCAGCAAATCACTGTATCTCGTTGTATAACGTGGTGAAAGCATGTCTCGCTTCATCGCCCACGGCTGCTGTATCCCTTGCCCGGCAAAGTAGAGCGTTCCTTTCCCCTTTTCAGCATTAAGAGTATCCAGTAGGTCCATCAATTTATCGCTGTTACGCCGCGGGGCGTTATTATCAAAAAGATTCAGCTGTGCAACGCCAGAGCTAAAAAAATCCCCCAGCATAACGCCCGCTTTTTGATAACGTAGCCCCTCTCGCCAAACGGCGTCCAGGCTGCGCGTGGCTGCTGTAATAATGTCCCGGCTATCCTGAGTTGGCGTCAGCAGTTTTATCGATGCGCTGTTACCGTAATAAGGTTGATTCAGGACAAACGGACTGGTTTTGATAAACGTAGAGATAAACCGGCAGTACTGGTGTTCTCTGCGCAGCTTTTCCGCAGCACGTGAAGCATAGGTGCAAATGGCCTCTCTCATGGCGTTGTAATCCGTGAGTTTTTCACCAAACGATCTTGAGCAGATAATTTCCTGCTTATCCGGCGCAAACTCTTCCAGCGCCAGACAAGGCTCACCGCGCAATTCCCGGACGGTTCGCTCAAGCACGACGCTGAAATGTTTACGAATGAAGCGAATATCGGTATCCGCCAGGTCGAGAACCGTTTTAATACCCATAACGTCCAGTTTTTTGCCGATACGGCGTCCGATGCCCCAGACTTCATCAACCGGGAGTGCTGCCATCAGCTTACGCTGGCGTTCAATATTTGAGAGATCCACGACTCCGCCCGTCTGTTCCTGCCACTTTTTGGCCGCATGGTTCGCCAGTTTGGCCAGGGTTTTGGTCTGAGCGATGCCGACCCCAACCGTGAGACGTGTTTTCTGCAAAATAGTTGCTCTGATTTCCTGACCAAAATCCGTAAGATCCCTGCAGTTTCGCACGCCCGTTAAATCACAAAAGGCTTCATCAATACTGTATATCTCCACGCGTGGCGACAACTCCTCCAGAATCGACATCACCCTGCTGCTCATATCCGCATACAGTTCGTAGTTCGAACTAAAACAGAACACGCCATAGCGCCTGAACAGATCTTTCTGTTTGAAGTACGGAGCGCCCATATTAACGCCAAGCGCCTTTGCCTCTACGCTACTGGCAATAACGCAGCCATCGTTATTTGAAAGAACGACAACGGGCTTCCCTTTCAGATCAGGCCGGAATGCCGACTCACAACTGGCATAAAACGCGTTAACATCCACCAGTGCAAACATCATCAGCCCGCAGCTTTAATGATAAATGTCACCACGCCAAATATATCCAGCGTGTCCTCGCTGCTAATCATGATCGGCGCGTAGGCGCTGTTCTCTGGCTTCAGCATCACAACCGGATGTAATTGCAGGCGTTTAACGGTGAATTCGCCCTCAACGGCGGCAATAACGATGTCTCCATGGGCAGGTTTTCTGGCGCTGTCGACAATCAGTAAATCACCCTCGCCGATCCCTGCTCCCCTCATAGAGTCGCCAGATGATTTAACAAAATAGGTTGCGCTGGGATGCCGTACCAGCAGGTCATTGAGGTCGATACGTTTCTCAACGTAGTCCTGCGCAGGAGATGGAAAACCGCAGGGCACAAGATCGCTAAATAACGGAAAGTGTTTAATTTCGCGGCGTTCCGCAGGCTGGAAAAACAACATAATAATCTGCCTCTCATTTACTGTATTTATATACAGTAGTTTTAATAAGAGCAGCAATCAAGTAGCGAGTGTGATGAACTGGACGTTGTTTAACCATCTTGTCGGTAAGTTTTTATGATGTCTGGAAAAATAATCGGCTAAAAAAATACCCCGCATTTGCGGGGCATTACATCAGGAGCGTTTTCGCGGCATCATGCGCAGCAGCGTATTGTCCTTCCAGAAATAGTGGTGCATCAGAGCCGCAGCGGCATGCAGAGCAATAACAAAATAGCCCAGATTTGCCAGCGTCACGTGCCAGGACTTCAGCATATCCACTACATCAAAATTGGCCTCTGCCGCATGCGGCATAACGATGCCGAATGCAATCCACGGGTTACCCCGGTTGTACATCATCACCAGCCCAATAATCGGCAGAACAATAAACAGCAGATAGATAACCAGATGCCCCAGATGCGCCATTCCGGTCATCATCGGCTTCGGTTTTGGCATAATCGGCGGTGCCGGATATTTTAGCCTGACCAGCAGACGCGCCACCATCAGCGTTAAAATAGTGATGCCACAGGATACGTGCACCATGTTAAATAAGGGACGATAGCTGCGCGGGAAAAATCCGCGAAACTCCATAGCGCTGTAGGCCACAATGACCAACAAAAAGACCAGCCAGTGAATGCCAATTTGCAGGCCAGAATACTTATTCCCCATAACACTTCCTGAATAAAAACAATAATGCGTCACCATAACGGGCTTTTGTTAAAAATTCATTAACTTTTGCTCACCCGGCTTATTCTTATGGATCGCCAGCAAAGTGTGAGAATTGCGCCGGGTGGCGTACAGGCTCACCCGGCGAAAACTTAGGACTGCAGATACACCACCTGCGTTTGCAGATATTCGTTCAGACCGTGTTTACCGTCAGCCCCGCCAATCCCGGACTTGCGCCAGCCAGCATGAAAGCCCTGCATCGCCTCGAAGTTTTCACGATTAATATAGGTTTCGCCAAACTTCAGCCCTTTGATCGCCTTCATCGCCGTATTCAGATTCTGCGTATAGATCGATGAGGTCAGACCGTAATCGCTGTCATTGGCCATCGTCAGCGCCTGTTCCAGCGTATCAAACGCTACCACCGGTAGCACCGGACCAAACGTCTCCTCGTGCATAATCGCCATCTCCTGGCGCACGTCTAACAGTAACGTCGGTGGATAGTAATACCCTTTGCCGGAAACGGCCTTACCGCCCAGCACCACTCTGGCGCCTTCCTGCACCGCTCGTGCAACTTTCTGCTCTACACGCTCCAGCGCAGCGGCGTTAATCAGCGGCCCCATTGCAATATCATTGCGCTCAGCCGGATTGCCAAACTGCACGGCTTTCATCGCCTCGCCCAGACGATTGACGAATTGGTCATAAATACCTTTCTGAACGTACACGCGCTCGGCACAGTTGCATACCTGTCCGGTGTTGATCACCCGCGAGTCAACAATTGCCTTTACGGCCAGTTCAAGATCGGCATCATCCATCACGATAGCCGGGGCCTTGCCGCCCAACTCCAGACAAACTTTGGTGATATTTTTAGCCGCCGCAGCCATAATTTTCTCACCCGCCCCGACGCTACCGGTCATGCTCACCATGGCCACCTTCGGGTTTGCGGCCAGCGCTTGACCGACCGTTTCACCACGTCCCAGCACCAGATTAAATACGCCGCGCGGCAAGCCAATATCATCAACAATTTTGGCAAAGGCGATGGCGTTATTCGGTGTAAATTCACTCGGCTTAATGACAATGGTATTACCCGTCAACAGTGCGGGAGCCAGTTTGCGGGCAATCAGGAAAAATGGAAAGTTCCACGGCAGAATGCCCGTAGTCACGCCCAAAGCGCGCTTAAACAGCAGAATATTCTCGCCCGGACGATCGCTTTGCAGGATCTCGCCTTCATAGCGACGCGCCCACTCCGCCATATAATCGATATAGTCGGCGGTAAACGAGACTTCGACCTCAGCCAGTTGCTGTATTTTTCCACCCTCCGCCACAATCAGCGCGCTGATTTCACTGGCTCGCTGACGGATACCCGCAGAAATTTTGCGTAACCAGTTCGCCCGTTCAATGGCAGGCAGCGCTTCCCATTGCGGCTGAGCGCGCTGTGCAGCATCGATCGCTTTACACGCATCCTCGGCACGTCCATCGGGAATACGCGAGATCACCTCTTCCGTGGCAGGATTGACGACATCAATCCAGGCATCATCGTGCCAGGTCACAAACTGCCCATCGATATACATAGGATGTTGTACGGGTACTGACATGCGGCTCTCCTGTGATTGATTTGTTTTTAACAAGTAAAACTATTGTTAATTAATATCAATCATGCAGGTCGTATTATGGCTGGAGTGGCTGTTCTGTGAGCGGCTTCATAAAAGCGTCTGGCAAAGTGATGATGAAGGGAAAAAACAGGTGTGATTTTTGCCCGTTTGCCGCAAAACGCCGACAAACGGGCAACAGGAATTACAGAGAGCGGCTCTCCAGTAAGTCAGTCAGCACGATGTCATTTTGCAACTGCTGCCAGGCTTGCTCAACGTTCTGAGGAATATCAACATGGGCAATAAAATCGCGGCCACAAGGCCCATAACCGGTGGCATCATCACGCAGGCGAGGAAGTTCACCGGTTATGAGAGACAGATAGCGATCCACTGACCACAAACCTTCTGCTGCTGGCACAAAATCCACGCCGTCTTGCTGTTGGGCCAGCTCAGGGATGAATCCAGGGAAACTCAACCAGCGCGGCGCATGCGGCTCATCGCGGGTTACGCGCTGAAAGGTTGCCATCGTGCGACGTTGCATAGTGGGATCCTGTACCACAATGACGGTATGAATACTTTCCGTCGCCTGATTCAATAATGCACAGCTAAAACGGGCATTCTCACCGCAGTTTGTTGACTGGTCTTCCACCCAAATCTTCTCCCCCGGAATTTGCCAGAACTGATGTGCGATATCGGCAAGGATCGCCGCTTCCGCGCGTCCGGTGGTACGAATGATGTTGTAACGAGGATGCTCTGCAATCGCGTCATACAGAAATCGTGTGGAGTGACCGATGCCACCGCTAATCAACAAGGGAACCTGTTGCTCTTTCGCGATCCGGCAAGCGGCGTCGATGGTCGGAATAACCGCGTTCCCTGCCAGAATCACGCAATCTGACTGAACGGTGATATTCCCCGTAAAATCATTCTGCGCCAACCATCGCCCTACGGTATTGATCGCCGCAAGCGTGGTTGCGGAAAGTGTAGGAAACTGGCTCATACTCATGACTCCTGATCTTAATACTTTATCGGGTTGCATACCGGGCGGTGACGTCACCTTACCCGGTATGCTGTCTGGTACCGATTCATCCCGAAATCTGCTCCATCGCCTGCAAAATACGTTTATCGGAAATCGGATACGGCGTACCAAGCTGCTGGGCAAAATAGCTGACGCGCAGCTCTTCTATCATCCAGCGGATCTCTTTGACATCGTCATCTTCACGGCGCGCGGGAGGCAGTTTATTGAACCACTGCTGCCAGGCCTGCTGCACGCTATCTACTTTCAGCATCTGCGCACGGTCACGATGCGGATCGATAGCCAGTTTTTCCAGACGCTTTTCGATAGCCTGCAAATAACGCAGCGTATCGCCCAGACGCTTGAAACCATTGCCGGTAACAAATCCACGGTACACCAGCCCGCCCATCTGCGATTTGATATCCGCAAGCCCCAGCGCCATGGTCATATCCACGCGCCCTTTCAGACGTTTGTTGATATTAAACACCGCGGTCAGAATTTGTTCGACCTGCTTAGCAATATCCACCACCGTATCGTTCAGTTCAGCCCGCACTTTTTCATGCAGCGCCGCAAAGCCTTCTTCGGTCCACACCGGACCACCGTTGGCGTCGATCAGTTGATCCACACCACAGGATATACAGTCGTCAATCAAATCCAGCACTTTACCGTACGGGTTAAAATACAGCCCCAGCTTGGCTTTGTTGGGCAGTTTCTCATGCAAATATTTGATTGGTGAAGGAATATTCAGCAACAACAGGCGGCGTAAACCGCACCACATCGCCTGCTGTTGCTCCAGCGGGTTATCAAACAGTTTGATGGCAACGCTGTCACGCTCATCCACCAGCGCTGGCCAGGCTTTTACCTTATAGTTACCGCGTTTTTGCTCGTAACTCTCCGGAAGCTGACCGAAGCTCCAGATGTGCAACCCGCTCTGTTCGATACCGTCATCCGCCACCGCAGACAATGTTTCCTGAACTTTACCCTTCAGTGTGTCTTTCAGATCCTGTAGCGAACGTCCTTCCTGCAGCTTTTTGTTCTTATCATCCACTACCCGGAAGGTGATTTTTAGGTGATCGGGCACCTGATCCCAATGCCAGTCTTCACGGTCAACGGTCACGCCGGTCATGCGGCGCAGTTCACGCTCCAGCGAGTCCAGCAGCGGCAGTTCCAGCGGCGTGACGCGGCCTAAAAACGCTTCCGCATAGTTCGGCGCGGGCACAAAGTTGCGTCGTACCGGTTTCGGCAGAGACTTAATCAGGGCGATAACCAGTTCACGGCGCAGCCCCGGAATTTGCCATTCAAAACCGCTCTCTTCGATCTGATTGAGCAGCGGGAGCGGAATATGTACGGTCACACCGTCCGCATCGGCTCCGGGTTCGAACTGGTAACTTAACCGTAGTTTGAGATTGCCCTGATGCCAGAAGTTCGGGTAATCCAGCTTACTGATTTTTTCCGCACCCTCTTTGATGAGCATGCTCTTTTCAAAGTTGAGCAGATCCGGCGTTTCACGGCTGATCTTTTTCCACCAGCTGTCAAAGTGACGCGCGGAGACTACATCATGGCTGATGCGTTGGTCGTAAAACTCAAATAGCGTCTCATCATCAACCAGAATGTCGCGACGGCGCGATTTGTGCTCTAACTCTTCCACCTCTGCGCGTAACTTCAAATTGTCACGGAAAAACGCATGGCGCGTTTGCCAGTCGCCTTCCACCAGAGCATGGCGGATGAACAGTTCACGCGACAACGCGGGATCGATCTGGCTGTAGTTCACCTTACGAGCTGCAACAATCGGTAAACCGTAGACGGTAACCTTTTCTGTTGCCATCACTGCGCCCTGCGCACGTTCCCAGTGCGGTTCACTGTATGAACGTTTGATCAGATGCTGGGCAACCGGTTCGACCCACTCAGGATCGATGCGTGCAGCAATACGTCCCCACAGGCGGCTGGTTTCCACCAGCTCCGCTACCATCGTCCACTTCGGCGGTTTTTTAAATAGACCAGAGCCTGGGAAGATCGAGAAGCGAGCGTTACGCGCCCCGGTAAATTCCTGTTTATCGGCATCTTTCATCCCGATATGTGACAGTAAACCGGTCAGCAACGCGACGTGGATCTCTCTGTATTCAGCGGGTTCGCTGTTAACAGGAATCCCTAACTCTTTCACCACCTGACGCAGTTGCGTGTAGATATCCTGCCATTCACGCACGCGCAGGTAGTTCAGAAAATCAAGTTTGCACTGACGACGGAACTGGTTTGACGACAGCGCTTTCTGCTGCTCGCCGAGATAGTTCCACAGATTCACAAATGCGAGGAAATCAGACTCTTTGTCGTGGAAACGGCGATGCTTCTCGTCGGAGGCCTGCTGCTTGTCCATCGGGCGCTCGCGCGGATCCTGAATAGACAGCGCCGAGGTGATAATCATCGCCTCACGTACGCAGCCATGTTTTTGCGCTTCCAGCACCATGCGCGCCAGACGTGGATCCACCGGCAATTGCGAGAGCTGACGGCCCAATGGCGTCAGTTTGTAAGCGGTTGCCTGTTCGTCGGTGGTTATCGCCCCCAGTTCTTCGAGCAGGCGTACACCGTCCTGAATGTTACGTTTATCCGGCGCTTCAACAAACGGAAACGCCGCGATATCGCCCAGCCCCAAGGCGGTCATTTGCAAAATAACGGACGCCAGGTTGGTACGCAGGATCTCCGGGTCGGTAAACTCCGGGCGCGACAGGAAATCGTCTTCAGAATACAGACGAATACAGATCCCCTCCGAAACACGACCGCAACGGCCTTTACGCTGGTTGGCAGAGGCCTGCGACACCGGTTCAATCGGCAAGCGCTGAACTTTGGTGCGGTAACTGTAACGGCTGATACGCGCAGTACCCGGATCAATCACATACTTGATCCCCGGAACGGTCAGCGAGGTTTCCGCCACGTTGGTCGCCAGCACGATACGGCGACCGCTGTGCGACTGGAACACACGGTTCTGCTCGCTGTTGGAAAGACGCGCATACAGCGGTAGCACTTCGGTATGGCGCAAATCCAGCTTATTCAGCGCATCGGCGGTATCACGGATTTCGCGCTCGCCGCTCATGAAGATCAAAATGTCGCCCTGACTTTCACGGCCTAACTCATCTACGGCATCAAAAATTGCCTGCAATTGGTCACGCTCGGTGTCATCTGCGTCTTCAACAATTGGACGATAGCGAACTTCCACCGGATACGTTCGACCAGAGACTTCGATAATCGGTGCATTATTGAAATGCTTTGAAAAACGCTCCGGATCGATGGTTGCCGAAGTGATGATAATTTTTAGATCCGGACGGCGCGGCAGAAGCTCTTTCAGATAGCCGAGCAGAAAATCGATATTCAGGCTGCGCTCATGCGCTTCATCGATGATGATGGTGTCGTACTGCATCAGCAGCCGATCCTGCTGGATCTCCGCCAGCAAGATACCGTCCGTCATCAGCTTAACCATGGTGTTGTCGCTGACATGATCGCTAAAACGGACTTTATAACCGATACAACCGCCCGGCTCGGTTTGCAGCTCTTCTGCAATACGGTTCGCCACGGTACGCGCCGCCAGACGACGCGGCTGGGTATGGCCGATCAGCCCTTTTACCCCGCGCCCGAGCTCCATACAGATTTTGGGTAACTGAGTGGTTTTCCCTGACCCCGTTTCCCCGGCGACAATCACCACCTGGTTATCGCGGATCGCTTCCAGAATATCCTGTTTTTTCTGACTGACGGGCAGGTTTTCCGGGTAGCTGATGACCGGACGCGCGGCTTCACGCAGCACAACTTTACCTGCAGCGTGACCAATCTCTTTTGCCATCTCCTGGTAAATGGCCTGTTGTGCATCAGGATTTTTAACCTTCTTCACGCCCTGCAGACGGCGGGCAAAACGCTGTCTGTCACGCAGCATCAGTGAATCCAGCTGTTGCTGCAACATGTTGAAGGTTAATTTTTGTTGTTCTGTCATAGCGTTAAAAGGCAGTGCTCTGCCGGGTTAAATCTCTTTTAGATGATAGGTATAGAGTACCACATCAGCGCTTTTCATGTGTTGTTCAATAATTTCGAACATAGGATTCGATATATTGCGCTATCACTGCGACAGGATTGTGAATAAAGTGTCAACAAGCAACGGGGCACTCCCCCTTCAAACACATAAAAGGAAACACCCATGAGCAAGGTATTAGTTCTTAAATCCAGTATTCTGGCAGGGTACTCTCAGTCTGGTCAGTTGTCTGATTATTTTGTTGAACAGTGGCGTGAAAAGCACTCCGCTGATGAAATCACCGTCCGTGACCTGGCTGCAAATCCTGTTCCGGTACTGGATGGCGAACTGGTGGGTGCGCTGCGCCCGAGCGATGCGCCGCTGACACCGCGTCAGCAGGAAGCGCTGGCGTTGTCCGATGAGCTGATTGCTGAGCTGAAAGCGCATGATGTGATTGTTATCGCCGCGCCGATGTATAACTTCAACATCCCAACCCAGCTGAAAAACTATTTCGATCTGATTGCCCGTGCAGGTGTGACTTTCCGTTATACCGAGAAAGGTCCGGAAGGTCTGGTGACGGGTAAACGCGCAGTCGTGTTGACCAGCCGTGGTGGTATCCATAAAGATACGCCGACCGACCTGATCACGCCGTATCTGAACGTATTCCTGGGCTTTATTGGCATCACCGACGTGAACGTCGTCTTTGCTGAAGGCATTGCGTACGGCCCGGAAGTGGCGTCCAAAGCTCAGTCCGATGCGAAAGCCGCTATCGACAGCGTCGTCGCTGCCTGATACTTCACCCTCTCACCATCCGGTGGGAGGGTTTCTCCAGCATTTACTTCTTTACCTGCACCTGTTTGCCGTGAATGCGGTTAATATCGCGCCAGATGGTTGCATAATCTCTGCACTTCGCCAGATTCTCTTCCCAGCAATGCAGCAAAAATTGTTCTGGCTCGGCAACATCCCGGCTTAACAGCTTGAATATCCAACGATTCCAGACATACCACTTGAAAAGCCACATGATTTCACTCCGCAACGCGACCGGTGTTGAACTATATCAGCCTCAGTTTGATGCCGTGTGGCAACTATTGCGATGTCGATGAATAAGTCAGCGTCGTGCCTCTCCGGTTGTGTGCAGAGAAGATTTATTATTTTCTCAACCACTTACCATTGATGCCCTGGACGTACTCCCCTGGTTTAGCCCGAGCGACCAGCTTTTGTCCGGCCATTTTCGCCACTTCATCTGGAGGAATGTTATTGCTCTCAGCCAGTTGCTGATAGCTGGCGCTGCGTGCTTTATTAATCTCACTCACCAGCGCCTGCGTTTCGGCGTCGGTTTGCAATGCCACCAGATAACCATTAAGCGTTTCGCCCACCCGCCCCTGGGATCTGGCTTCATTCAAGGTCAATGCCCACCCATTGCCACTGAATAAACTCAATGCCACCAGGATCACTGCAAGCTGTTTTTTCATCGTGACCTCAGAACAAATCGCTGCGCGATTTTAATAAGCTCTCAACGTCTTTATCGACTTTGATATGGATCTCATGCTCGATTTTGACGTTCATATTAATAGTGATCGGCTCTTTAGGCGCAGCCACTTCGATTCTGGGTGTGCACCCGATCAGCAGAGATGAAGCCAGCAGACCCAGCATGGCAGCTATCGTTTTCATTGTTGTTCCTCACATTCCTTGCCTTCCGGGCAATGGGATTCTGGCAGCGCTGCATTTTGTTCAAGCCATGCCTGTAAATTGTCGCCAAAACGCAAACTACGCCATAGCGTAAAGACGTTTTCCTCATGGGTGTAATTCAAATTAACCGTCCCCACTTTGCCATCCACCCGGCTATTGCCAGTTACGGTTGCCTGCATGGTTAAGACACCGAGATTATCCAAATTTATTTTCGTCCAGGAATGGCTTATTTCCATATAACGCAGCCAGTTAATGGCCGCACCGGCTGCCATATTATCTTTGACGACGGCATCCGCCGTGTCTTTATCAATACGCAGCGTCATAGGCCCCGGATTGGTCAGCCAGCCGTCTTTAATGATCCACTTTTCGTTATCCAGCCATAACGGCAACGCACCGCTGACCGGGCCAGACATAGCGAATTGCTTGGGATTAACCGCGCTGATAAGCTCGCTGGAAGAGATATTCTGCACCCGTAATAATGCCGGATCGTGCTGCGGCATCCGCAGTTGTTGCATGATGACTTTGCCCCCTAGCAGTTCGGCGCTGACATCGCTTAACAGTAACGGATTGTCTTCACTCCAGGGATACGCCCCCTGTAGATCGGCGGCGATATTTTTCACCGTCACCTGATTCACCACTTCCGCAATACGTAGTGAAATAGGTCCACGCGTACCCAGTTGCCATGCGCCTTCACTAAACCGGAAAGGCAACACAAAATCGACGCCATTAATTTGGTTATCGGGCATCCAGGCGCTACCGCCTTTTAATACCCCATGGCCGCCCGCTTCAAAGCCCTGTTCCGGGGCAGCCGAAAACGCAACCTGCGCATACAGTTCACCTTCACGTAGCTTCATTTTCCAGTCTGGTGGGATGAGCGGTTGGAATACGGTGAGCGATTGTTTTGGCCACCAGGCCTGTCCGCGCAGGCGGATCCCGTCCCAACGGCCATTTACCTGTACTGGACCTATCGCGCCCGCGTGAAGCTGGCCTTTAAACTGGAAAATCGTCGGGTCGGTGCCTTCCACGCTGAACTTCAGGGTTGACGGCGGTAACACGCTCCCCCCGGTAAAGGTGGTGTTCCCTGCGTCCAGCGACAGCGCGCCGCTAAAAGTCGGTTTGTTGGCATCCCGTACCCAGACGATCGGCTCGTCCATCACCAGGCGTGGGGTTTCCACCTTCATGGTGCCGTATTGCAGGTGGTCAAATCCGGTGGAGAGATCAAAAAGCTTCAGGGTGTTGTCATGCCATTCGCCCTTACCCGCCACGTCCCAACGCGCATGCATTGGCGTAAAGCTGCCTTTGCCCCAGTACCGCCACTGCCAGCGACCCGCGTCAGGGAGAAAATCATTTGCCAGACCATCCAGATGCAATTCAAAACCGCCCATCTGGTTTTCATGCGCGCGCAATATAGCCTGCAGACGGCCATCTACGCCGCGCTGCGTTACTTTTACGCCCGCCAGCGGCCAGCGAATTTCGTCAATATCCAGCGAGTCAATCACCCGTCCACGCGAACGCAGCAGCGCTCCTGGCTCGAAAGTAAGCTGCGGGTCGTTCAGGCTTCCGGTGAGTCTGGCGGGTAATTTGGCGTAGAAGATCAGGTCACCCTGTTTCGCCTCGCCTATTAACTGTAACGGCATATCACTACTATCCACACCCAGCTTACCCGGCCCCAGCGTTAATACGGCGTTTCCTTTACCTGCATCGCCTTGGGTCAATATGTTCAGACGCCCGCTCACCACCGCATTTTCCAGCCCGGCCTGCCAGTTTTCAACTTTCATGCCCAACCGCCCGCTGAGCGGGAATCCCTGATAAGGCCAGTTCCAGCGACCGTCGCTGATGGTTAATTGCTGACGGGTTATTTCCCACGGAAGATCGAGCAACGGATCGGCATTATCCCGCGCCATGACGATCAGTTGTCCGCTGTTTTCTTGCCACTCCAGTTCGGCGTCCACCAGTGAGGGCTCCTGCGGCAAGCTCAGAGTAGCAACCGCATGACCGCTCACCGGTAGTCCATCAGGAACCAGTGGCATGGTAAATTCACCGACCAGTTTTACCGGCGGTTGCCCTTCAAACGCGGCTATATCCAGCTCATTTACCGTGAGATTTTGCCCGTGCAGACGCCCCTGGAATTTCACTTTTTCACCCTGGTAGCGCAGTTGCTGGGTCGATGGCGTTAGCGAGAGAGACAGTTTTCCCTGCCACTCCTGCCAGGGGGAGAGAATAACTTTGTCGATGTTAATCCAGGTATTGGGCAGCATCGATTGCCATTCAGCCAGCGTTTTGGGCGCTGCCGGAGACGCTTCTGTCTGCGGTAATTTAGCCAGGCAAGCGGAATCCAGCTCAATTGTCCCGACATTGAGCAACCAGCGGCTGGGATGGGAAAGATCGGCCTGAGTAATGCGCGCTAGCGGGCAATCATCGACCAGATAGCGGAGTTCCGGGATATGCAGCCCATGCCGTGTCAACCGTGGGCTCTCATCCAGCGCGATGCGCGTGCCAACAGGTAACCAGACGCCCACCAGCGTAGGAACCCACAGGCCAAGCGTCATGACCAACGTCAGCGGCACGAGAATCAATAATAAGAGAAGTGCCAGAGCGGCTTTATATTTACCCTTCATGGGTAGTTAATATCCTGATTTAGCGAAAATTTAAGCCGGTTTAGGCCAGTATTGTGGCATGTTTAACAGGATATGCCCACATTAAGAATAAATTCCCATGAAGTATATGCACTATTTATCAATCAACGAGAATTAATAAAATAATAATCAATTCAATAAGATAGTGCGTTATTTTATATGGCACGCTATTACACGTGCCGTCGGGAATATAAAGAACTCAGACTCAATGAGGCCTCAGTTCTCCATCGCTATGTTTAGGTCCTAAACGACCAGCTTCTATCAGGATTTCCTCAATGAGCTCTTCGAGGCACTCCCTACCATGATGATCGCAGACCAGATGTACCTGCCGGGAAATCTCCTCAGGTTTCATACCATCACATAATGCCGCCTTAAGCATTAAGGTGGCCCATCGCTTTGCTTCAGAGTGAGTTAACATGACCCCTCCCGATATTTGCTACCTGTATAAGCGTAGCTGTCTGGATGTGATTCGGCTGGCTTTTTACCTGCATCGATTACGGGTATTGAGTTGGACGGAAAAATATCCAGTTGTTGAAATTGAGTAACCTGCCCACACTAACAACAGATGCGCTGAAATTATTCATTACGCCTATGACTATCAATAACTTTTTAGATTTTGTAAAATAATTTGAATTGGATTAATGTGACGTCAAAATCACTGGAGAAAGTCTTATGAAACTCGCCATCTATAGTACAAAACAGTACGACAAGAAGTATCTGCAGCAGGTTAACGAGGCTTTTGGTTTTGAACTTGAATTCTTTGACTTTCTGCTGACGGAGAAAACAGCCAAAACAGCCCATGGCTGTGAAGCTGTCTGTATCTTCGTCAACGACGATGGCAGCCGCCCGGTTCTGGAAGAGCTGAAAAAGCATGGCGTGAAATATATTGCGCTGCGTTGCGCCGGATTCAATAACGTCGATCTCGACGCGGCAAAAGAGCTCGGCCTGCAGGTCGTCCGTGTGCCAGCCTATTCACCGGAAGCCGTCGCTGAACATGCGATTGGCATGATGATGACGTTGAATCGCCGTATTCACCGCGCCTATCAGCGTACTCGTGATGCCAACTTCTCTCTTGAGGGGCTGACCGGCTTTACCATGTATGGCAAAACGGCTGGGGTGATCGGTACCGGTAAGATTGGGATTGCGGCACTGCGGATCCTGAAAGGTTTTGGGATGCGCCTGCTGGCGTTTGATCCTTACCCAAGCGCTGCCGCACTGGAGTTAGGCGTTGAATATGTCGATCTTAAAACGCTGTTCGCGGAGTCCGATGTTATCTCCCTGCACTGTCCGTTAACGCCGGAGAATTATCACCTGCTCAATCACGAAGCCTTTGAGCAAATGAAAAATGGCGTGATGGTTATTAACACCAGCCGCGGGGCATTGATCGATTCACAAGCCGCTATCGATGCGCTGAAAAACCAGAAAATTGGTTCTCTGGGTATGGACGTGTATGAAAACGAACGCGACCTGTTCTTTGAAGATAAATCCAATGACGTGATTCAGGATGATGTGTTCCGCCGCCTGTCGGCCTGTCATAACGTGCTGTTCACCGGTCACCAGGCGTTCCTGACTGCCGAAGCATTGACCAGCATTTCTGAGACCACGCTGCAAAATCTGGCACAAATCTCCAAAGGCGAAACCTGTCCAAACGCCCTCTTCTAATCCCTGTGCTCCCCTGGATTCAGGGGGGCATTTTCAGATAATCACCGATGCTAAAATCTTCAGTATCATTATTATATTGAATGTATTCCCGTCACAAACGTAGAGAAATTGAATGAAAAAAGTTGTCACGTTGGTTGCGCTCAGCATGCTGATGGCTGGCTGTGTGAGCAATGGAAAAGTTTCCGTCAATCGCGAACAGTTGCAGCATCACCGCTTCGTTTTGCAGAGCGTGAATGGTAAAGCCGTCACCGTCGCTAATAACCCACCCGAATTGAGTTTTGGCGAAAACATGACGGTATCGGGAAAGATGTGTAATCAATTCCACGGTCAGGGCAAACTGTCCGACGGCGAGTTGAAGGTTAAAGATATGGCGATGACCCGCATGATGTGCGCCGATCCGCAGCTTAACGCGCTCGACGGGATCGTCAGCGACATGTTTAAGCAAGGCGCACAGGTCGATCTGACTGCTGACCAGTTAACACTGGCGACAGCAGAACAAACGCTGACGTATAAACTCGCGGATTTAATGTAGGAAACGCGGTGGCTTAATAGTTGCCACAGCTTCCGGCGGCAAGCGACTGCTCACTACAGCGTTTGCCGTTGGGTAACGCACACATTCCGATAGCTGAACCATCCAGCTGACGGGCAACGGAGAGCGAACCACCAATCATGGCGCAATTAGCTTCTCCAGAACTGGACATTGCGGCCTTCATCCCCGGTGCGACATGCGCGGCGGTTGCCTGCTGAACAGGTTCACTACTACAAGCCGATAATAATAACGCGGCACACCCTACCCAAAACGCTGCGCGCATCTTACTCCCCTCTGAATATTAACCAAACGACACAGCCATAAATAATAGGCAGCGGAAACACCGCCGTCGAGAGGCAATATGCGCATTTATGCGCACTGTTTACATTTTCTGGCAATTTTTTGGCTGCTCCTTTGATCAAACCATTCATTCTGTTTATTCGAGGGACACAAAAGCGAAAATCTGTCTTTAGCGCTTTTGCTAAACTAAAAGGATAACTACAGGATTCGCCGCTGTTACGCGTGTCCCTTTTTTTGCGCAATGTAAGGGTGTCAGTATGATCACAATTGACGGTAATGGTGCGGTTGCTTCGGTCGCATTTCGTACCAGCGAGGTTATCGCCATCTACCCGATTACGCCCAGTTCGACGATGGCTGAACAGGCGGATGCCTGGGCCGGGAACGGGCTTAAAAACGTGTGGGGGGATACCCCTCGTGTCGTAGAAATGCAGTCGGAAGGGCGGTGCGATAGCGACCGTTCACGGCGCGTTGCAGACCGGTGCGCTCTCTACGTCGTTTACTTCATCGCAGGGCCTGTTGCTGATGATCCCGACGCTGTACAAACTGGCCGGTCAGTTGACTCCGTTTGTGCTGCACGTTGCGGCGCGTACGATTGCCACTCACGCATTATCCATCTTTGGCGATCATTCCGACGTGATGGCGGTGCGCCAAACGGGATGCGCAATGCTGTGCGCCAGCAGCGTTCAGGAAGCACAAGACTTTGCGCTAATTTCGCAAATGGCCACCCTGAAAAGCCGGGTCCCGTTTATTCATTTCTTTGATGGTTTTCGCACATCGCATGAAATTAATAAAATAGTGCCGCTGGCCGATGACACAATCCTCGGGCTGATGCCGCAGGCAGAAATCGATGCTCATCGCGCGCGCGCGCTCAACCCAGAGCATCCGGTTATTCGCGGTACGTCTGCGAACCCGGACACCTACTTCCAGTCACGCGAAGCAACAAACCCGTGGTACAACGCGGTTTACGATCACGTAGAACAGGCGATGAACGATTTCGCTGCTGCGACGGGCCGTCAGTACCAGCCATTTGAATACTACGGTCACCCGCAGGCAGAACGCGTCATTATTTTGATGGGCTCGGCGATTGGAACCAGTGAAGAAGTCGTCGAAGAGCTGCTGGCACGCGGCGAGAAAGTTGGCGTTCTGAAAGTGCGTCTGTTCCGCCCATTCTCTGCCAAACATTTACTGCGCGCTCTGCCGGAAACGGTACGGAGCATCGCCGTCCTGGATCGCACCAAAGAGCCCGGCGCGCAAGCTGAACCGTTGTATCTGGATGTAATGACCGCGCTGGCGGAAGCCTTTAACTGCGGCGAACGAGAAACGCTACCGCGCGTGATTGGCGGGCGTTATGGCCTTTCTTCCAAAGAGTTTGGCCCGGACTGCGTCATGGCGGTCTTTAATGAGCTGAGTAGCGCGAAGCCGAAATCTCGCTTTACGGTCGGTATCTATGATGATGTCACCAACCTGTCGCTACCGTTACCGGAAAACACCCTGCCCGGTACCGCGAAGCTCGAGGCACTGTTTTACGGGCTGGGCAGTGACGGTAGCGTGTCGGCCACCAAAAACAACATCAAGATTATCGGTAACTCTACGCCGTGGTATGCGCAGGGTTATTTCGTCTATGACTCGAAAAAAGCAGGCGGTCTGACGGTTTCTCACCTGCGCGTTAGTGAACAACCTATTCGCTCAGCGTATCTGGTGTCGCAAGCCGATTTTGTTGGTTGTCACCAGTTGCAATTTATCGATAAGTATCAGATGGCTGAGCGCCTGAAACCTGGCGGTATATTCCTGCTTAATACCCCGTACAGTGTGGATGAAGTCTGGACACGTCTGCCGCAGGAAGTTCAGGCTGTTCTGAATCAGAAGAAAGCGCGTTTCTACGTGATTAATGCGGCCAAAATTGCCCGCGAATGCGGTCTGGCTGCACGTATTAACACCGTTATGCAGATGGCGTTCTTCCATCTGACGCAAATCTTACCAGGCGACAGCGCTCTGGCTGAATTGCAGGGTGCGATTGCGAAAAGCTATAGCAGTAAAGGACAGGATCTGGTTGAACGTAACTGGCAGGCGCTGGCCCTGGCGCGTGAATCCGTCGCCGAAGTGGCGCTTCAGCCGGTTGACTCACATAGCGCTAATCGCCCACCGGTGGTTTCTGATGCCGCACCTGATTTCGTGAAAACCGTCACCGCGGCAATGCTCGCCGGTCTGGGCGATGCTCTCCCCGTTTCAGCGCTGCCGCCAGACGGCACCTGGCCGATGGGCACCACGCGTTGGGAAAAACGCAATATCGCCGAAGAGATCCCCATCTGGAAAGAAGAGCTGTGTACCCAGTGTAACCACTGCGTAGCCGCTTGCCCGCACTCGGCTATCCGCGCCAAAGTGGTTTCACCAGAAGCGATGGAAAATGCCCCTGCCAGCCTGCATTCTCTGGACGTGAAATCACGCGATATGCGCGGTCAGAAATATGTCCTGCAGGTTGCGCCAGAGGATTGCACCGGGTGTAATCTGTGCGTCGAAGTATGCCCGGCGAAAGATCGCCAGAACCCGGAGATCAAGGCCATCAATATGATGTCGCGCCTTGAGCACGTGGAAGAAGAAAAAGTTAACTATGACTACTTCCTCAATCTGCCGGAAATCGATCGCACTAAACTGGAACGCATTGATATTCGTACCTCGCAGTTGATAACACCGCTGTTTGAGTACTCTGGTGCCTGCTCTGGCTGTGGTGAAACGCCGTATATCAAATTGCTTACGCAGTTGTACGGCGACCGTATGCTGATCGCCAATGCGACCGGCTGTTCATCAATTTATGGCGGTAACCTGCCCTCAACGCCTTACACCACCGACGCCAATGGTCGCGGGCCTGCGTGGGCAAACTCCCTGTTTGAGGATAACGCCGAGTTTGGGCTGGGCTTCCGCCTGACGGTGGATCAGCACCGTGTACGCGTCATGCGTTTAGTGGAACAGTTTGCCGATAACATTCCGGCTGAACTGAATGACGCCCTGCACGCTGAAGCTACGCCAGAGGTGCGCCGTGAGCAAGTTGCAGCACTGCGCCAGCACCTGAAAGATGTCGACGGCGCACAGCAGTTGTTAACCGATGCCGATGCGCTGGTCGAGAAATCTATCTGGCTGATTGGCGGTGATGGCTGGGCTTACGATATTGGTTTTGGGGGACTGGATCACGTCCTGAGCCTGACCGAGAACGTCAATATTTTGGTACTGGATACCCAGTGTTACTCCAATACAGGCGGACAAGCGTCGAAAGCTACGCCGCTCGGGGCCGTCACTAAATTTGGTGAGCATGGCAAACGCAAAGCTCGCAAAGATCTTGGCGTCAGTATGATGATGTACGGGCACGTGTATGTTGCACAAATCTCTCTGGGCGCGCAGTTGAACCAGACGGTGAAAGCTATCCAGGAAGCGGAAGCCTATCCAGGTCCGTCGCTGATTATCGCCTATAGCCCATGTGAAGAGCATGGTTACGATCTCGCACTAAGCCATGATCAGATGCGTCAGCTCACGGCAACCGGGTTCTGGCCGCTGTACCGCTTTGATCCGCGTCGAGCAGATGAAGGTAAGCTGCCGCTGGCGCTGGACTCTCGGCCACCGTCAGACGCCCTGGCCGAAACATTGCTTAACGAGCAGCGCTTCCGTCGTCTGAATACCCAACAGCCAGAAGTCGCAGAACAGCTCTGGAAAGACGCCGCAGCCGATCTGCAAAAACGCTACGACTTCCTTGCGCAGTTGGCTGGAAAAGCGGAAAAGAGCGGTACCGAGTAATGCGTTTATCTCAGTATTAACCTGGAACCCAAAAAAAAAGCCCGAACAGTTGTTCGGGCTTGTCAATTTATTCGCTGGCTAATTAATAATAGCTATCAATACGTCAACGAAAAATAAAACGTGACAATAAAGGCATATAACACGCGCAGAATAGCCCAACACAATTCACTTGTATAATTTTTATTTTATATATTTACCATCCATACATTCACCACAATTATCATCATTTCCGTAGAATTATTTCTTTAAGGTTTTACTTAAGGCGTAACAATTCATATTTATCCCTTTACGGAACTTCTCCTTTAGCATGCTTTTACTCCCTACATGGGTAGTCACAGGTTAATAAAAAAACTAAAGGATTATTTCAATGAACAGAAAAGTACTGGCTCTCGTAATTCCTGCCCTGCTGGCTGCAGGCGCTGCTCACGCGGCTGAAGTTTATAATAAAGACGGCAACAAATTAGATCTCTATGGCAAAGTAGACGGCCTGCATTATTTCTCTGATGATTCTTCCAAAGATGGTGATCAGTCTTATGTTCGTCTGGGCTTCAAAGGCGAAACTCAGATTAACGACCAACTGACTGGTTACGGTCAGTGGGAATACAACGTTCAAGCTAACAATACTGAATCTTCAGAGAATCAGTCCTGGACCCGTCTGGCATTTGCTGGCCTGAAATTTGGCGACTACGGCTCATTCGACTACGGCCGTAACTACGGCGTTCTGTACGACGTGGAAGGCTGGACTGATATGCTGCCGGAATTTGGTGGCGACTCTTACACCAACGCCGATAACTTTATGACAGGTCGTGCTAACGGTGTGGCAACCTACCGTAATACTGATTTCTTCGGTCTGGTTAACGGTCTGAACTTTGCCCTACAGTATCAGGGTAACAATGAAGGTGCTTCTAATGGTCAGGAAGGCACCAATAACGGTCGCGATGTTCGTCATGAAAACGGCGACGGCTTTGGTATTTCCACCACTTATGACTTTGGTAAGGGCTTCAGCGCTGGCGTGGCATACGCATCATCTGACCGTACGAATGAACAAGTCAGTGCAGGTAATGCTCTTGGTCAGTATGCAGGCGGTGACAAAGCTGACGCTTGGACTGCGGGTCTGAAATACGATGCAAATAACATCTATCTGGCAACCATGTATTCTGAAACCCGCAACATGACTCCGTTTGGAAGCACGGATAGTGATAACGGCGGTGGCATTGCAAACAAAACTCAAAACTTTGAAGTTACTGCTCAGTACCAGTTTGACTTCGGTCTGCGTCCGGCAGTGTCTTTCCTGATGTCTAAAGGTAAAGATCTGAACAATGTCGATGGCGACAAAGATCTGGTTAAATATGCTGACGTAGGTGCGACTTACTACTTCAACAAAAACATGTCTACCTACGTTGATTACAAAATCAACCTGCTGGACGAAGACGATAGCTTCTACGCTAACAACGGCATCTCTACCGATGACGTAGTAGCACTGGGTATGGTTTACCAGTTCTAATCCGTCAGCCCGCTGGCAACAGCGGGCTCTCTTTATGTTCTAACAATTCTGTTTTATCCAGATCAAAACATTATATCTGTTGCGCTAAAACACATCTCTGATAGATGATATCTTGCATTAAGACCTGTAGTAGAGGATACCTGCAATGAATCATCATCCTGTAAAATCATCCCGTATTGCATCCGTCGGCTATGACGAATCCTCCCGCACGCTAGAAATTCGCTTTCACCAGTTGGCTACTCTGCAATATCAGCATGTCCCTGCTCGTATTTTTCGTGATTTCCTGAGCGTCGTTTCTAAAGGTCGATTTTACGATGGAGTAATAAAAGGAAAGTTTCCTGAAATAAAAATAAAGTGATGCCAAAATGTGATCTTTGTCATTGTACATAAAGTGCCATTACGCGGTAAGCTTTGGGTGGATACTTAAACAGGAGGTTTTATGAACAGAACGATTCTTGTACCCATCGATATTTCAGACTCAGAATTAACTCAACGTGTTATTGCCCATGTTGAAGCAGAGGCAAAAATTGACGATGCACAGGTTCATTTTTTGACCGTAATTCCGTCACTGCCCTATTATGCTTCCCTGGGATTGGCCTACTCGGCAGAGTTACCGGCCATGGAAGATCTGAAAGCCGAAGCAAAATCTCAACTGGAAGAGATTATCAAGAAGTTCAATATCCCAACGGACAGAGTGCACGTTCATGTCACAGAAGGTGCGCCAAAAGATAAGATTCTGGAGATGGCCAAAAAATTACCGGCTGATATGGTCATTATTGCCTCACATCGACCTGACATCACTACCTACCTGCTGGGGTCTAACGCCGCAGCCGTGGTGCGTCATGCGGAGTGTTCGGTACTGGTAGTCCGCTAAGCTGTCTGGCCCGCACATCGCTGCGGGCTTTTTGTTTCTACCTCTTATACCCCACGATTCCTGTCCTAAATGTGCTGACATTTTTCCCGCTTATCCGTACCATACACGCCACAGTTTTTATATCAGACTTCTTTTGCCGGACTATCCGGCGTGATGCATACTCTTCTGATGCCACACTATGAATTGAGCCTCTATTAAATGTCGCAAAATCAAGATATTAGTAAGAAAGAACAATACAACCTGAACAAATTGCAAAAACGTCTGCGCCGTAACGTGGGCGAAGCCATTGCCGACTTCAATATGATCGAAGACGGCGATCGCATTATGGTGTGCCTTTCCGGGGGGAAAGACAGCTATACCATGCTGGAGATCCTGCGTAATTTGCAGCAAAGCGCCCCGATCAGTTTTTCCTTAGTTGCGGTTAACCTCGATCAGAAACAACCTGGCTTCCCGGAGCATATTCTGCCGGAATATCTGGAACAACTGGGCGTGGAGTATAAGATTGTCGAAGAAAACACCTACGGGATCGTCAAAGATAAAATCCCTGAAGGCAAAACGACCTGCTCGCTCTGTTCTCGCCTGCGTCGCGGCATTCTGTACCGCACGGCAACTGAGTTAGGCGCCACCAAGATTGCGCTCGGTCACCATCGCGACGACATCCTGCAAACACTGTTTTTAAACATGTTCTACGGCGGGAAGATGAAAGGTATGCCGCCGAAACTGATGAGCGATGACGGTAAACATATCGTTATCCGTCCGCTGGCTTACTGCCGTGAGAAAGATATCGAGCGTTTCTCCGAAGCGAAAGGTTTCCCGATTATTCCATGTAATCTGTGCGGCTCACAGCCTAACCTGCAGCGTCAGGTCATTGCCGATATGCTGCGCGACTGGGACAAACGCTATCCAGGGCGTATTGAAACCATGTTCAGCGCAATGCAGAACGTTGTACCTTCACATCTGAGCGATATCAATCTGTTCGATTTTAAAGGCATCAGGCACGGTTCAGAGGTTGTGGACGGCGGTGATTTAGCGTTCGATCGTGAAGAGATCCCGTTGCAGCCTGCGGGGTGGCAGCCAGAAGAAGAAGATGCTCAACTGGATGAGCTGCGCCTGAACGTCGTGGAAGTGAAGTAAGTCGATAGTGCCGGATAAGCGGAGCGCCATCTGGCGCTCCGACGAGTGGTTATTTCAATAACCGAACCCGGCAAGTCTTGCCTTTTATCTTACCGTTTTGCAATTGCTTCCATGCCTTATGCGCTACAGTCTGGCGAACAGCGACATAGACATGCGCAGGATGAACGGCAATTTTGCCGATATCGGCGCCTTCCAGACCAATATCACCGGTCAGCGCGCCGAGAACATCGCCGGGACGCATTTTAGCCTTTTTACCGCCATCAATGCATAACGTCGCCATCTCAGCTTCCAGCGGCAGGATTGGGCCGTTAGCTGGGGCTGGCAGCCAGTTCAGCTTCAGTTGCAACATTTCAGAAAGAATATTGGCCCGCTGCGCTTCTTCCGGTGCACAGAAGCTAATCGCCAGACCACTGTTGCCGGCACGCGCGGTACGTCCGATACGATGGACGTGGACTTCCGGATCCCACGCCAGTTCGAAGTTAACCACCAGCTCAAGTGATTTAATATCCAGACCACGCGCGGCCACATCGGTAGCAACCAGAATGCGCGCGCTGCCGTTGGCAAAACGCACCAGCGTTTGATCGCGATCGCGCTGCTCAAGATCGCCATGCAGTGAGAGCGCGCTTTGCCCCGCCGCATTCAGTGCGTCACACACGGCCTGACAATCTTTTTTGGTATTACAAAAAACTACGCATGATGCAGGTTGATGCTGACTGAGCAATTTTTGCAGCAGCGGAATTTTGCCGTGGCTGGAAGTTTCGAAAAACTGCTGCTCAATCGCCGGCAGCGCGTCAACGGTATCAATTTCGATCGTTAATGGATTTTGTTGCACCCGGCCACTAATGGCGGCAATGGCTTCCGGCCAGGTCGCAGAAAACAGTAAGGTCTGACGCGAAGCTGGCGCAAAGCGAATGACATCATCAATCGCATCGCTAAAGCCCATATCCAGCATGCGATCGGCTTCATCCATCACCAGCGTATTCAGGGCATCCAGAGAAACAGTGCCTTTTTGCAGATGGTCGAGTAAACGCCCCGGCGTGGCGACAATAATATGTGGCGCATGCTGCAGGGAGTCACGTTGTGCGCCAAAGGGCTGCCCACCGCACAACGTTAAGATCTTGGTGTTTGGCAGAAAGCGCGCTAAGCGACGCAGCTCACCCGCCACCTGGTCAGCAAGCTCGCGCGTTGGGCACAGCACCAGGGACTGCGTCTGAAACAGCGCGACATCAACATGCTGTAATAATCCAAGACCAAAAGCCGCCGTTTTGCCACTGCCGGTTTTAGCCTGCACGCGAACATCTTTCCCCGCCAGAATTGCCGGTAACGCAGCAGCCTGAACAGGCGTCATTTCAAGATAACCCAGCTCGTTAAGATTCTCGAGTTGGGCAGCAGGTAAAACATTCAGGGTTGAAAAAGCGGTCACAATTTAATCTCGCGGTAAAAACTCACAATCAGCAGGCGCGTATCCTCGCAGATCTGCGCCCGCGATGCGACAATTTAATCGGCTCTTCATCCGGTGGCGGATCCGGCATTGGCTGCGGACGAGGTATGGGATCGGGAATGGGAACCGGGTCGGTCGGTAGCGAATCAGTGTGCGGTGTTGCAATCAGACAGTTCATATACCCCTCCAGTTATTCAGGTTGGCTCTTTTAGGGTAGACGCTGATTTCCTGCAGGCAAAAAAAAGCCGACTAATCTAAGTCGGCGTCGTACGAATCAATTGTGCTATGCAGTAATTCAAAAAAGGAAGTAAGACAATATGGAGCGCAACGCCCATCGCTTGACGTTGCATTCACCTGCGAGAGAGATATTGCCCCGAATAGGTAGATGGTTTATTGACTTCGCTCAAAAACCAGGACGTTTTCATGCGCAAAAGTCACTAAAAAACGTTGTTGTTACAACCATTTACTACGATGCAACCATAAAGTAACACCACCAATCAGGACCACTAACAGAATACAAAAAAGTGAGAAGCCAAACTGCCAGCCACCGCCAGGGATACCGCCGAGGTTAACGCCAAACAGCCCGGTTAAAAATGTGCTGGGAAGAAAAACCATTGCCATCAATGACATTGTATACGTTCGGCGAGCCAGAGACTCCTGCATAACCTGCGCAATTTCATCCGCCATAATACCGGTCCTGGCAATACAGGCATCTATTTCATCCAGCCCTCTCCCTAGCCTGTCAGCGATATCCTGCATCCGCCGCCGATGGTCGTCGGTCATCCAGGAAAAACGTTCGCTCGCCAGCCGGGAATAGACATCGCGTTGAGGCGCCATATAGCGGCGCATCACAATTAACTGCTTACGCAGCAATGCCAGGAAACCACGCGGCGGAATCTGCTGATCGAGCAGGTTATCTTCCAGATCGATAATCTTATCGTGCAGTTGTTCGATAAACTCACTGGCATGATCGGTTAGTGCATCGCAAACATCCACCAGCCAACTACCACAATCAGCCGCTCCCGTGCCTTCCTGGAGATCGCTGACCACATCATCCAGCGCCAATACTTTACGCTGACGCGTTGAGACAATCAGACGTTCATCCATATATAAGCGCATCGCAACCAGTTGGTCAGGTCGCTCGTCGGTGCTGCCGTTAATACAGCGCAGCGTAATCAACGTACCTTCCCCTACCCGGCTTACGCGTGGGCGCGTGCTTTCACCCGCCAGCGCATCACGCACGTTATTGGGAAGTAAAGGCGTTGTCGCCAGCCATTGCGCGCTTTCAGGATGGGTATAATTAAGATGCAGCCAGCAGGGATGTTGACTGTCGATAACATCGTTATCTTCCAGTGGCTTCACCCCACCACGGCCATCCAACAGCCAGGCAAACACGGCATCCGGCACATTAACATCCGTTCCCTTAATGGCTTCCACAGCGCCTCCACAAACATTCAGCTTTTTTCGTTAGTCTAGCTGTCAGAATATGTTAAGCAATATCTCATTGTCCCATTGTGCTGAAATGATTCATAAAAAGTATCTGATAATAAGAAAAGCGCCGACGAATGCGGCGCTGGTTAAGAGATGCCCCTCTCAGGCCCGCTGGCGTTTCTCTGATTCAAGCGTATGACTTAAGCGAAATTTATGCGTTCGCGATTGAAGGTCAATCACCTGGTTTTTCAGGATACCTGATGAGTCAGAAAGCTCATCAACCATAATGGCATTACTTTGGGTGACGTTCTCCAGTTCGGCCAGAGCATGGGTAATTCTGATAATTCCTTTCTCCTGCTCCTGCGTAGTGGTTAATATCTCGCCCATCAGTTGGTTTAATTGCCCGGCTCCCCCGACAATATCATGCATGTTTTTCTCAGCTTCACGCACAATAGCAGCGCCTTGCTGAACATTTTGATGGGTTTGGGCAATCAGTTGCTTAATATTCTTAGCTGCATCTGCACTGCGGTGTGCAAGCATTCTTACCTCACCGGCCACCACGGAAAACCCTTTGCCATGTTCACCGGCCCTTGCAGCTTCCACAGCAGCATTCAATGCCAGAATATTGGTCTGGAATGCAATACCATCTATCAGCGTAATAATTTCTGTCATTTGCTGTGCGCATTCGGTGATTGAACGCATATTTGTCGCAACCTGCACCATTAATTCGCCACCCTGACGGGCGCATTGCGTGGCAATTGTTGCCTGGGCGCTGGCTATTTGCGTGTTATCAGCATTATTTCGCGTATTAACCGCTATTTCATCCATGTTGGCAGCCGTCTGCATTAATGCTCCGGATTGCTGTTCTGTTTTCACTGAAAGCTCGGCGCTGCGTTCCGCCAGCTGTTCAGAAAGCGTCATCGCCGTTTGCGAGGATGTTCTGATCTCATTAACGAATGCTGAAATATTACTTGATAAGCTATTGATGCCAGGAATTAGTCTACCCGCACAGTTATTACCAAACTCGGGAATACTGATTGCCAGATTCCCGGATGTTACTTCTTCAATGCTTCTTTTAACCGTATTAATCGGCATGACCAGATATTTCGTCATGTACCACCACAAACATAATATAGAAATAATGCTTACCGCATTAGTACCAATAATAATTTCTGGGGTAGCCGAAAAAATCATTTCAACAACATTGAGCACAACGGCTGTAATGAGCAGAAATAAAATAATGAAGGTTCTGACGCTAATATCATTTAACATTTTAACCCTGTGCACCAAGAAATAACGTGGATGTTATTTTTATAGCATCTGCATTACAGATTTCCATTGCTCTGTGACGAAAGCTGAACTTTCAATGAGAGCCAGCAGACCTTTTACTTAAGTCAATAAATTACACTAGCCATTCATAATAGTTCAGCACTTTATCCCGCCAATGGCGGTAATGTTCCCCACCATCAGATTATTGTGATGGCGAGCACGTGACGAGCATAAAACACACAGAAACATAATTTTTATGAATGTTTATATAAGTAATGGCTTGTCATTTTCAATATCTTGCCCTTCGCTCTAATACTCATTGTAAAAACACAAGAACATTCCTGGTTTTATCAGGTTAACTGGACAAAACCTGCTAGATTTATCATCACGGCTTTTTTTCGATAGGTAGTAAGATGTTGCACGTGTCGTGGGACCCTGTATTGATTGGGATTTCCTTTGTTGTCGCATTTATTGCCTCCTTTATTGCCCTCGACAGTGCGGGTAAGGTAGCAATCTCCAGCAAACGTGAATCTACCTTCTGGCGGCTATCTGGCGGCGCTACGCTGGGTATGGGGATCTGGTCGATGCATTTTATCGGTATGCTGGCCATGAAAATGACTATGCCGATCAATTATCACCTATCACTCACCGCGTTTTCGTTCTTTATTGCGCTCATTTCTGCAACCCTCGCCATCAATATCGCTATTTCCGGTAATACGTTATCAACAAAACGACTGGTCATTGCCACCAGCATATTGAGTGCCGGCGTTGTCACGATGCACTACGTTGGCATGTATGCCATTATCGAACATGTGGCCATCTCATGGGATCGCTCGCTGATATTGCTCTCTGTAATTATTGCCGTCGTTGCGTCTGGCGTAGGTTTATGGCTGGCCTTCCATTTACGCCAAAACACCCGTCGCGTGCTGATTAACCGACTTATTGCTGCCCTTATTATGGCGCTGGCAATTGCTTCTATGCATTACACCGGTATGGGAGCGGCAACGTTCACCCATTTTGGACACACTGCGCACGATGGGCTCAGTACGCTGGAACTCTCTGTCTGGGTCTGCGCCGTCACGCTGATTATTTTGGGTATCATGCTGGTCGTCTCAATGGTGGATTCACAACTGCGCACTTCCCGACTGGCTGACAACCTGCATCAGTTGAACTGCCAGCTTGAACATCAGGTCCACTTCGACGCGCTGACGGGACTTGCTAATCGAACGCAAATAGATACCTGCTTACAGGCCTGCCTGCGGCATTCCAAATTGCATCAACAGCATTTCGCGTTGGTATTTATCGACCTCGATCGTTTTAAAGTCGTTAACGATACCTGGGGGCATCACATCGGTGATCAACTGCTGATTGCCAGTACACAGCGTATTTACAGTTGCCTTGATGATTCAATGACGCTGGCAAGACTGGGGGGAGATGAATTTATCCTGCTGGTTCCAGACTGCAACCAGCAGGCTATCTCCGCCTTGCTTGCGCGAATCTCAGATGCGATCGGTGACCCCTTTACCTTATTCGGTCATACCATTCGGGTTTCGTTAAGTGCGGGGAGCAGTATTTATCCCGAACATGGCTCGACACTGCATGAGCTAAAAGTGAAGGCCGATATGGCGATGTATCATGTCAAACAGGCGGGCAGAAACGGCTGGGCTATTTATAGTCCCCAGATGGAAGCTATCGCTGATACGCCGCCGACATTTCTACAGGAACTTTCACAAGCGCTTGAACGCAACCAGTTTGAGCTATGGTATCAGCCTAAATATACCGCCGGAGATCATTCCCTGACTGGTTTTGAAGCATTATTACGCTGGCATCATCCGGAGCGCGGCATGCTGCTACCGGCTGAATTTCTGCCTGCGCTGGAAGAAACGGGCCTGATTATCCCCGTCGGCAGATGGGTTATCCAACAGGCATGTTTGCAGTTGCATCAGTGGACATTACAAGGGAATAAAGAATGGACGCTCGCCGTTAACCTCTCACCCGCCCAGTTTGAACAGCATGATATTATTGATGTTGTTTGCAACGCCCTGGCGCAATACCAAATTTCACCTGCCTGTCTCACGCTGGAGCTCACGGAGAGCACTGCACTTAAAAATTTAAAACGCAGTATTGAAATCCTGAATGCTTTCTCTGCTTTGGGGATCACCGTTTCTATTGATGATTTCGGCACTGGTTATTCAAATATATTGATGTTGAAGTCACTTCCGGCACGGGAATTAAAAATCGACAGGATATTTGTCAAAGATATTAGCGAGAACAGTAAAAATACAAAAATTGTGTCTACCATTATTGACATAGCTCACTCCATGAATATGCGCGTGGTGGCTGAAGGAATAGAAACCCAGGAGCAGGAATTACTTCTTACCCAGATGGGATGTAGCATGCTGCAAGGTTTCCTGTTTGCAAAACCGCTGCCAGCGCATAAGATTCATGAATTGATCCAATCAGAAAACAGCATCAAACAAAAGCCAGTCGTACAACCCTTGTCTCACCGACAATCAATAACTTTGTGAGACTGTAATATCTAAAATATTCGCCATTAAACGGGCAACACAGCAGATAAAGATAACGGGATTATCGATGAGCACAACCGAGCTGCATTCACTGGATTTGTTAACCTTTCCGGTGTGGATTGTTTCGCCACAAACCGAAGAACTGGTGTTCGCTAATATCGTTGCACGTGAGTTAATGCAGGATCTCTGTTTTTCCCCACTGCGCAAGGGCATATTCTCAACGCATTCTCAACATGATTTAACCATGTATCTCAGTGACTTGAGCAATCATCATCACGTTGTTGAGATCCTCACGGTTTACCGCGATGGTGAGGAAATCGCGTTGGCCAGCCGCCTGTCCATTAAATCTCTGCCGGGCGTGGGGGATGTTATCCTTTTCGAAGGCATTGAAACGCCAACTGCGCAAGGCCTGAAAGCCAGCCGTTCAGCAACTTATCAACGAAAAAAACAGGGCTTTTATGCGCGTTTTTTCCAGACCAACTCCGCGCCAATGTTACTGATTGATCCGTCCCGCGATGGCCTGATCGTTGATGCAAACCTCAGTGCCCTGAATTTTTATGGTTACAACCTTGATGTGATGTGCCAGAAACATACTTGGGAGATCAACATGCTGGGCCGCCATATATTGCCGGTGATGCATGAAATCGCCCATCTGCCCGGCGGCCATAAGCCTTTGCACTTTGTCCATAAACTGGCAGACGGCACCTCACGTCATGTGCAAACCTACGCCGGACCGATTGAAATTTACGGTAATAAACTCATGTTATGCATTATTCATGATATTACCGAACAAAAACGGCTGGAACAGGAGCTTGAGCATGCCGCTCTGCGTGACCCCTTAACGGGATTACTTAATCGCCGACATTTTTATCAGGTAACCGAGCCGGAGCAGACGCATGCGGTATCATTGACGCAGGACTACAGCCTGTTATTGATCGACACCGATCGTTTTAAAAGCATTAACGATCTCTTCGGTCATTTAAAAGGCGATGAAGTGCTTTGCGCTCTGGCCCGCACACTGGAATCCTGTGCACGAAAAGACGATCTTATTTTTCGCTGGGGTGGTGAAGAATTTGTGCTGCTGCTGCCGCGAACCTCGCTGGATGTCGCCCTCAATCTTGCAGAAGTGATCCGCGCAACGGTAGCCAAGGTTACTCTCCCTGGTCTTCCCCGCTTTACCGTCAGCATTGGCGTTGCGCGGCACGAAACGAACGAAAGTATTGATGAATTATTCAAACGCGTGGACGACGCGTTGTACAAAGCCAAGCACGAAGGCAGGAACAGAGTATTGGCCGCCTGATGAATACGTTGATCAGCGGCTGCGCTTAGCGTGACGCTCCCAGTTTTCCTGTTTTGCCTGCGCGGTTTTACGTAATGCCACATAGCATGCCCCGCTGCCGCCGTGATGCGGCAAAGCGGCGCAGTAGGCCTGGACGTCATCAAATTCTGTCAGCCAGCGCGCCACATAGCTGCGAACAATATTGGCATGAGCGTTATCGTCACGCCCCTTACCGTGTATCACCAGCACGTTACGTAATCCATCTTGCTGTGCCTGCAGAATAAAACTGAATAGCATCTGGCGGCATGTTTCTACGGGCTGGCGGATGAGATTAAGGCTCGCCTGCTGCGGATATCTTCCGGTTCGCAGTTTGTCAGTCACGCCGTGCTGTAAACCTTCGCGACGAAACTCCAGCGGCTCGTTCAACGGGATAATATCGAGAAACCCCGTCGTGAGAAAGTTATCCAGTTGAAGCGTATCGATACGCGCCGGAGTGCGGATATTACGCGTTGGCTGCCAGTGTACATCGGCGCAGCCCTTCAGTGGTTGGACATCCCCCATAGCATCCAGAAACAGCGAAGCATCATCAAGATTCATGTTTCTTCCTCCAGCGAATTACGACGAGCATTATCATAACCGCGCACTATTATACCGACAACGGTTTACGATTATTTCCAATAATTCACCTAGCTCGCTCCGCTGAAAAGATCTACTCACGACATACAGATATCCGTTTTTAGGGGTATAGCTGCAACTGTTGCTGCCGTGATAATGTGTAACCTCGCCTGAACGCTGTAATGAGAGAAACGGATGCTGAACTTACTGGAAGACACCATCGACACGCCGCTGGGCCCGCTGTGGGTTATTTGTGATGAGCAATTTCGCCTGCGCGCGGTGGAATGGGATCAGCACCGCGATCGCATGGAACAATTGCTGGATATTCATTACCGCACAGAAGGTTATCAGCGTATTACAGCCAAAAACCCTGGCGGATTAAGCGATAAACTGTCGGAGTATTTTGCCGGGAATCTCAGCATTATTGACACGCTGGAAACGGCAACGGCTGGCACGCCTTTCCAGCGTGAGGTCTGGCAAGCATTACGCACTATCCCTTGTGGGCAGGTCATGCACTATGGTCAACTGGCCGAACAGTTAGGGCGCGCCGGTGCTGCAAGAGCCGTCGGTGCGGCCAATGGCGCCAACCCGGTAAGCATTGTGGTCCCCTGCCATCGCGTCATTGGGCGTAACGGCACCATGACTGGATATGCTGGCGGCGTACAGCGAAAAGAGTGGTTATTGCGTCACGAAGGCTATTTGCTACTCTAGATTCCAGGCAATTAATGCCTTATTCGTCACACTTTCGCATAATGTGACCACAAATTAAATGCGGTTAATCAAGGAGATACAAACATTCATTCCGGTTATACCTGAATTATTCTCTATTGGGAGTAGCTCAGGCTTACGTGCTCACCAAAAAGATGTTAAAATTGACAAATATCAATTACGGCTTGAGCAGACCTATGATCCCGGAAAAGCGAATTATACGGCGCATTCAGTCTGGCGGTTGTGCTATCCATTGCCAGGATTGCAGCATCAGCCAGCTTTGCATCCCGTTCACACTTAACGAGCATGAGCTTGACCAGCTCGATAACATCATCGAGCGCAAAAAGCCTATCCAAAAGGGGCAAACGCTCTTTAAAGCAGGTGATGAACTTAAATCACTCTACGCTATCCGCTCCGGAACGATTAAAAGCTATACCATTACCGAACAAGGCGATGAGCAAATTACCGGCTTCCATCTGGCGGGTGATCTGGTCGGTTTTGACGCGATTGGCAGCGGACATCACCCGAGCTTTGCCCAGGCGCTGGAAACCTCAATGGTTTGCGAAATTCCTTTCGAAACCCTTGATGACCTGTCCGGAAAAATGCCGAATCTGCGTCAGCAGATGATGCGTCTGATGAGTGGCGAAATCAAAGGCGACCAGGATATGATCCTGCTGTTGTCGAAGAAAAATGCAGAAGAGCGCCTGGCGGCCTTTATCTACAACTTGTCTCGCCGCTTTGCCCAGCGCGGATTCTCGCCTCGTGAGTTCCGCCTGACCATGACCCGCGGCGACATCGGTAACTACCTGGGTCTGACGGTTGAAACCATCAGCCGCCTGTTGGGTCGTTTCCAGAAAAGCGGTATGCTGGCAGTGAAAGGCAAATACATAACTATTGAGAATAGCGACGCGCTGGCAGTTCTTGCTGGCCACACACGTAACGTTGCGTAATCTTTCCGCAAGCATTTCTGTTATCCTTCTGTCAAATCGCTAAATTTTCCCGATTTATTGATCTGGCAGGAGGTTCTCCCCTGTTTCAATCCACATTATTGGGTTACTCTTTTAATTACAAACTGCGATGACAGTTGTAAGGAGACCCTGTATGGCTATGTATAAAAATATGCTGGTCGTCATCGATCCAAACCAGGACGATCAACCAGCATTACGGCGAGCTGTTTATTTGCATCAACGGATTGGTGGCAAAATTAAAGCCTTTTTGCCAATCTATGACTTTTCCTACGAGATGACTACCCTGCTGTCGCCCGATGAGCGTACGGCAATGCGTCAGGGGGTCATCAGCCAGCGAACAGCATGGATCCGTGAACAAGCAAAATACTACATCGAAGCAGGGATCCCTCTTGAAATAAAAGTGGTATGGCACAACCGTCCCTTTGAAGCCATCATCCAGGAAGTCATTAGCGCTCAGCATGACCTGGTCCTCAAAATGGCACACCAACACGACCGCCTCGAAGCCGTAATTTTCACCCCTACCGACTGGCATTTATTGCGCAAATGTCCAAGCCCGGTATGGATGGTTAAAGACCAGCCATGGCCTGAAGAGGGTAAAGCGCTGGTTGCCGTGAACCTCGCCAGTGAAGAGCCTTATCACAACGCGCTCAATGAAAAACTGGTCAAAGAGACGCTGCAACTGGCAGAACAGGTTAACCATACTGAAGTGCATCTGGTTGGCGCCTACCCTGTTACGCCAATCAATATCGCAATTGAACTACCAGAGTTTGACCCCAGCGTTTATAACGACGCGATCCGTGGACAGCATCTGCTGGCCATGAAGGCGTTGCGCCAGAAATTCAGTATCGATGAGAAAGTGACGCACGTTGAAAAAGGATTGCCTGAAGAGGTCATTCCTGATTTAGCCGAGCACTTGCAGGCGGGTATTGTAGTACTGGGTACCGTCGGTCGTACCGGTATTTCTGCCGCGTTCCTTGGTAACACCGCTGAACAGGTTATCGATCACCTACGCTGCGACCTGCTGGTCATCAAGCCGGATGAATATCAGACGCCAGTTGAACTGGATGATGAAGAAGACGATTAACCACACAACTCAATGCCGGATGGCGATCTCATCCGGCATAACAAACGCTTAGTGTTGCTCTTCGCCGCCGAGGAAATAGATTCCCAGCGGGATAGCCAACAGAATCGTAAACACCATGCTGTAGACACAAATCATTGCCGATTGAATAGCGTACATTGAAGCGGTCCAGTCGGATAGCGGAATGTCATACTGTTCAATCACACCACCGATCGTCGCTCGCGTCACGACCGACGCTGCGATAATAAACACCCCAAGCAGGCACAACAAAAACTTCCGTCCCTTCGCTGTCTTCAGCTTAGCCATGATCATAGTACTGTCCTTTTGCAGATGAAAACCTTGTTACTTTGCGCTAACAATACCATGACATCAACTGACTGTCTGCTACATAAACCGCTTTCAGGGTGGATACCAGCGCTATTTCGCCGAAAATAGCGCTAATTGCATTATATATCTCCCCTATGGATTAATGATCTGACCGCCAGAACTGAGTAAAATATTCGAGGATTAGGATATCAGAAGATATTTCACTACCACGGAGCTGTTGGAAGAATCATGATCGCTGAACTGTTTATAAATAATGCGTTTAATTTGACGGTAATTCTCAGCTGCTGTGCCGCGCTGGTTCTGATGAGCGTCTGGTATCATCGTGGAGAGCGTCGCTGCAAAGGATTCATATTTCATGCTGCGCAATTTCTTGTCTATGCCATTATCATCGGGACGTTAGGCAGTATTGCTAATAACGTTATCGAAAATTACAGCCTGAAATTTATCTCCTCCAGCGTGGTCGACTTTATCTGCACCTCGTTGATTGCGCTGATCCTTACCATCAAACTTTTTCTGGTAATTAATCAGTTTGAAAAGACGCAGATTAATAAAGGTAGAGATATCACCAGCGCGAGGATCCTGTCGCGAATCATCAAGATTACCATCGTGGTTGCCATCATTTTGCTGTATGGCGAACATTTCGGTATGAGCTTATCCGGCCTGTTAACCTTCGGCGGCATCGGCGGTATCGCTGTAGGTATGGCAGGCAAAGACATTCTGAGCAACTTTTTCTCAGGGATTATGCTCTACTTCGACAGACCCTTTAGCATCGGCGACTGGATCCGCTCCCCGGACCGCAATATTGAAGGTACAGTTACGGAAATCGGCTGGCGAATGACCAAAATAAACACCTTCGATCATCGTCCGTTATATGTCCCGAACTCGATTTTCTCCTCTATCAGCGTAGAAAACCCAGGAAGGATGACGAATCGCCGCATCAAAACGGTGATCGGGTTACGATATGAAGATGCTGATAAAGTCAGTGCCGTTGTCGAGTCGGTCAGAGAAATGCTGCAAAACCATCCGGGAATAGACCAGAAACAAACCCTGTTGGTTTATTTTAATGAATTCGCCGACTCATCGCTGAATATCATGGTGTATTGCTTCACGAAAACCACCGTGTGGCAGGAATGGCTTGCGGTACAGCAGGACGTTTATTTAAAGATTATTTCGATAGTCAAGGCACACGACGCCGACTTTGCGTTCCCCAGCCAGACGCTGTATATGGATAATCCTGAAGTATCGCCATCGACACACTAACAAAAGAAAAGGCGCGGAAATCCGCGTCTTTTTTCTGCACTTATTTCAATGAGGCAATATCAATGACAAAGCAGTACCAGCGCCAGCGTTGGAATATACGGATTCAGGTCATGTAGATACAGGACTGTATCAATAATCAGCTCAAACTGATTCACTTCGGGCATCGGATTCTTTACCTGCAGAACGCGTGCCCCGCACAGCTCAGGGGAGCAGGTTGTACTCAGTGTCGCTTACCGGTTCAAGCCACTCGTTCGATGCGCCAGCTGCCGGGATTTCCACAGCGATATGGGCAAACCAGCTATCACGCGCAGCACCGTGCCAGTGTTTCATTCCCGCCGGGATGTGTACGACATCACCAGTTTTCAGTTCGCGCGCCGGTTGATTCCACGCCTGATACCAGCCTCTGCCGCCGGTCACCAGCAAGATTTGTCCCCCTTGATGATGGATATGCCAGAAGTTACGACAGCCCGGCTCAAATGCTACGTTACCAATGACCACGCCTTCCATGGAGAGCATAGTCAGATAGCTGTCGCCAGTGAAATATTTCGCATACGCTTCATTTTTCTCTCCGCGAGGAAAGACGCTGTTACCATCAAATTGTTGACTCATAATCTCCGCGCCGGCGCTGGAGACGGTATTCCGTTGATTTTGCATTTCGACTCTCCAAAACGGTGGCAGCACGCGCCACCGATGCTGAAAACTATAAAAATTATAGAGACTCGACAGGCGGGTGATTAGAGGTGAAAAGAAGGACAACCTTATGAATCATGCTCATCAATAGTCGGTAACAGGTACAACGTTTCTACTGGAGATGGCGTGAAGCCTTAGGCCACAATTTCAATCAAATTGCCGTCAGGATCGCGTATCACCGCTTCGTAATAGCCATCACCGGTGGTGCGCGGGTCAGAAACTAATATCCCCTGTTCTTTTGCACGCATCGCCATGGCATCAACGTTTTCACTGCCGCCAACTGAAATGGCGAGATGCACCCAGCCTGAGGTGTTATTGTTGGGAGCATGTTTTGTCAGTCCAGGCTTAGTCATTAACTCAATCGCGATATCCTCACCAATTTTGACAAAATAGGATTCAAATCCAGGATTGGTTTTACTGCAGTATTTTTCGTTGATCTTTGCGTCAAAAAACGTGACCCAGAATTGAGCTTGTTGCTCAAGATCCCGTGTCCATAACGCCATATGCGCAACCTTCATAGCTAACCTCTTCTTGTTGTATCCAAACAATAGGTTCCCTAAAGGGATGTTGACATCGTGAACCATAATGCACAATTATGCTTGTTATTGCTCGATGTTTATTTCACTGGAGTATTGATGCTCGATTACGCAGCATTCCCTGAACAGCGCCAGGCGCTTATCTATCAGATCCTGCAGGAAAACGGCAGAGTCATCTGTTCCGAACTCGCCAGTAGGTTAGGCGTTTCGGAACATACAATCCGCCGCGATCTGCATGAACTGAGTAAAGATGGCGTGTGTAAAAAAGTCTATGGCGGCGCGGTCATTGCACTCCCTGAATCCGAAGACATCACCGTGCGCAAGAGTATTAATGTGGCGAAAAAGAGCAATATCGCGCAGAGATGCGCCCGGATGGTCAAATCCGGAAGCTGCATTTTTATCGACACAGGCAGTACTAATCTGGCGATGGCTGAAGCCCTACCCGCCGAGCTGGCGTTAACCGTGGTAACAAATTCCCCGGAGATTGCCGCCGTTTTACTAAAAAAACCACTGTTTGATGTCATTATGCTGGGCGGCGCGGTGCAACGATCTTCTGGAGGGTGTGTGGGTGCCACCGCTATCTCGCAGGTGCAGGGCATTTTATTCGATCAGGGATTTATTGGCGGCTGCGCGATGTCGCCAGAATCCGGCTTAACCGGATTTGATTACGCGGATTGTGAGTTCAAAAAAGCGGTGATCAAACAGTGTAATGAAACCATTGTCGCGCTGACGGCTGAAAAAATCCCGGCTGTCGCCCGTTATGTCGTTACCGAAAGCAGCAATATCGATGTAATTGTCGTCGAGGAAAATATCAGCAAAGAGTATGCCACGGCGTTTCAGGCGCACGACATTCGTATTTATACAGTGTAACCCATTCTATTGGGTGATACTTTTCCATTGCTTTCATGACTCACCTTCCCCACAGCCTTGCCTGTTCGGGAAATCGCCAATGCAACGTCCCGAACAGGCCAGCGATATCAGTGCTTCACAATATACATTGTGCGGCTATAAGCCACATCTTCAGGGTTAGTAATCGGATACCCTTTCAGCCACGGTTTAATTAAACGCCCGTTGGTGTACTGATAAATCGGCGCAATGGGAGCCTGTTCCATCAGAATGTTCTCCGCAGCGTTATAATCAGCATTGCGTGCTTTCTGCGTATTCTCCAGGGTTGCCTGGGTCAACACTTTATCGTACGCCGGATTATTAAAGCGGGAGATATTGCCCGTATGGGTTGATGTTAATAGCGACAGGAACGTAGATGGCTCATTGTAATCGCCCACCCACGAGGCGCGGATCACATCAAAATTACCGGTATTGCGGCTATCGATATAGGTTTTCCACTCCTGGTTTTGCAGTTTCACGTCAACGCCAAGATTCTTCTTCCACATAGACGCGACAGCAATAGCAATCTTCTGATGATTTTCAGAGGTGTTATACAGCAACGTCAGTTTAAGTGGTTTCTGTGGACCATAGCCCGCCGCACGCAGCAGCGTTTTCGCCTGAGCGTTCAGCTCTTCCTGACTCATTTGCTCAAACGGTGAAGGTTCCGGCACAAACCCTGCCGTTACATCCGGCGTAAAATGCCATGCGGGCTTTTCGCCGGTACCCAGAACTTTCTCCGCCATCAGGCGACGATCGATAGTCATGCTGAGCGCCAGGCGCACGCGTGAGTCGGCAGTCGGTCCCTTCTGGGTATTAAAGGCATAGTAGTAAGTGCCAAGCTGCGGCGGGGTATAAACCTGGCCCGGGATGTCCTTCAACAGTTTCTGATACATGTTTTTCGGGAACGACTCGGTAATATCGATATCACCAGCAAGATAGCGCTTGGTCGCTGCCGATTCCTGGTTAATAGGCAGGAAGGTGACTTTTTGCAGCACCGTTTTGGCGTTGTCCCAATAATGCGTGTTCGGCACAACGTCCAGTTTTTCGTTCACCACGCGATCTTTGAGCACATAAGCGCCGTTACCAATTAGATTGCCTGGTTTGGTCCAATCTTTACCGCTCTCAACGTTAGCTTTTTGTACCGGATAGAAAGCAAAACTCGCCGTCAGATTAGCAAACCAGGGCAGCGGTTTATCCAGTTGGACCTTCAATGTACGCGCATCGATCGCGCTAACGCCGAGCTTATCTGGCGAGGCTTTTCCATCAATTATCGCCTGTGCGTTGTTAATACCCGCCAGCGCAGCAAACCAGGCAAACGGCGACAGCGTTTTCGGGTCAACCAGACGCTGCCAGCTATAGACAAAATCCTGCGCCGTTACCGGCGTACCATCTGCCCATTGCGCATTGTCGCGCAGCGTAAACGTCCAGATACGGTTATCGTTACTTTTCCACTGAGTGGCAACACCGGGCACAATCTCGCCCTTCTCATTCTGGTTGACCAGCCCTTCAAATAAATCACGAATAACCTGAATTTCAGGAAGCCCGACGGCCTTTGCCGGATCCAATGACGCCGGTTCGTCTTTGATATGACGCACCAGTTCTTGCTTTTCTGCCAGTACCGTTCCGCTGGGAACATCAGCAGCCCAGGATAATGAAATGCTGCTTACCAATAGCGCACAACAGGTTACTGAAACAGAATGCTGCATAAAATACCCTCAATTCCGGCTACTAAGTGAATGTGTAATTATTTGTATCGCCAGCAGGAAATGCAATTAACTTTCGACAAGGAAATAATATTACATCTGAAAAGATAAGTGTGTGAAAACGATTTGATTATCCATACATTTTGCACAACACTGCGAGTAACAATCCACGCATTCAGAGATGACTATGACCGTTACCCGACCCCGTGCCGAGCGCGGCGCATTCCCACCTGGAACCGAACATTACGGACGTTCATTATTAGGCGCGCCGCTAATCTGGTTTCCCGCAATGGCGGCCGATCGTGAAAGCGGTCTGATACTGGCAGGAACGCACGGCGACGAAAACGCATCGGTTGTCACCCTTTCCTGCGCATTGCGTACGCTTAATCCTTCCTTACGTCGTCACCATGTGGTGCTGGCGGTTAACCCTGACGGTTGCCAGCTCGGGCTGCGCGCAAATGCGAACGGAGTGGATCTAAACCGTAACTTTCCCGCTGCCAACTGGAAAGCGGGTGAAACGGTGTATCGCTGGAACAGCAGCGCAGAAGAACGCGATGTGGTGTTGTTGACCGGCGAAAATCCGGGCTCAGAACCAGAAACCCAGGCGCTGTGCCAGCTTATTCACCGAATTCATCCTGCGTGGGTGGTCTCTTTTCACGATCCGCTGGCCTGTATTGAAGATCCCAGACGCAGCGAATTAGGCGCGTGGCTGGCGCAGTCGTTTGAATTACCCCTCGTCACCAGCGTAGGTTATGAAACGCCCGGCTCATTTGGAAGCTGGTGCGCAGACCTGAACTTACACTGTATAACCGCCGAATTTCCGCCCATCTCTTCAGATGAAGCGAGCGAGAAATACCTGCTGGCCATGTCCAATCTCCTGCGCTGGCACCCTAGAGATGAAGTTGTCCGGTCGTAAAATGCAGGGCCGGCTCCGCGTCGCTGGCAAGCCAGGTCGGGCCATCAAGATCGGCAAAGTTAACCTGCGGCGTAAGGGGTAACGCCGCGCCAATCGCCCGGGAAGTACACAACATGCAGCCCAGCATTAGCGTAAATCCCTGCTCGCGGGCTTCGGTTGCCAGCGCCAGCGCCTCCGTCAGGCCGCCTGTTTTATCCAGTTTGATATTGACCATTTCATAGCGCCCGTGCAGCGCTTTCAGGCTGCTGCGGGTGTGGCAGCTTTCATCTGCGCAGATCGGCAGCGGATGCACAAAATTTTCCAATGCGGCATCGTCCTGCGCTGGCAGCGGCTGCTCCAGCATCGCCACCCCTAAATCAGCCAGCAGCTGGCAGCGCGCCGCCAGACCTTCTGCCCGCCAGGATTCATTGGCGTCGACAATAATCGTTGCATCAGGGACTGCGGCACGAATAGCAACCATCCGCTCGCTAATCAAGCGCGCATCCAGTTTAACTTTTAGCAGTTTCGCGCCATTTTCCCACAGTGCAGCCGCACTCACCGCCATTTGTTCCGGCGTGCCAATCACCACGGTTTGCGCCGTCGTCACCACTTCCGCCAGCTCACTTCCCACCAACTCTGCCAGTGACAATTGCTGTTGACGCGCACTCAGATCCCACAACGCGCAGTCCACAGCATTACGCGCGGCTCCCGCTGGCAGCAGCTTTTGCAGCTCTTCACGCGTCAGTCCATTTTCCAGTTGTGGGGCAATGCTCATAATTTGCGCCAGCACTGAGGCATCGCTTTCACCATAGCGCGGATACGGTGTGCACTCGCCGATACCCGTGACGCCGTTTTCTGCCACTTCAACCACTACCACATGCGCTTCGGTTCTGCTCCCACGGGCAATAACAAAGGGAGTGTGCAGCGGCCAGGCTTCCTCATACACCTTAACTGTTCTCATTTGCTTTCCTTAATGCAGTCCCTGAAGCGGATATCCGCAAATAGCGTTTGCCGTGTTAACTGCTGATGGCATAAACTAGCGTCGACGTTAACTATATGTAAACAGGAAGATAACCATGTCACAAACCGTTCATTTCCAGGGCAACCCGGTTACAGTTGCCGGCTCAATTCCTCAGGCTGGAAGCAAAGCTCAGGCTTTTACCCTTGTGGCTAAAGACCTGTCTGACGTTACGCTGGGCCAGTTCGCAGGCAAGCGCAAAGTGCTGAATATTTTCCCAAGCATCGATACCGGCGTTTGTGCGGCATCGGTACGTAAGTTTAACCAACTGGCGACAGAAATCGACAATACCGTCGTACTGTGCATTTCGGCCGACCTGCCATTCGCCCATTCACGTTTTTGCGGCGCGGAAGGTCTGAGCAACGTTATCACGCTGTCCACCCTGCGCAACGCAGAATTTCTGAAAAACTACGGCGTAGAAATCGCTGAAGGCCCACTGAAAGGTCTGGCCGCACGTGCCGTGGTCGTTATTGATGAAAATGACAACGTCGTTTTCAGCCAACTGGTCAATGAAATCACCAACGAGCCAGACTACACTGCTGCGCTGGACGTACTGAAAGCTTAAACCACGTCTGCATACAAAAATGCCTCCGCAGGGAGGCATTTTCATTTACCGCGTTACTCTTCGCTTTTTTTCTGCTGGCTCAGGCCATATTCACGCAATTTGTTGGCAATCGCGGTGTGCGAAACGCCAAGGCGCTTGGCCAGTTTGCGCGTGCTGGGATAATTCATATAAAGCTGCGTCAGCACAGAGCGTTCAAAGCGGCTGGTAATTTCATCCAGCGATCCTTCCATCACCTCTTCTCCGACCGCAACCGTTGCCGCATCGTAATCCGGCAGTAAAATATCCTGCGGCCGCAGCTCATAGCCTTCAAGCTGGGTCAGCGCCCGGTAGATGGCATTTTTAAGCTGACGCACGTTGCCCGGCCAACCGTAGCGGGTTAACACCGTGCTGAGATCGGCAGACAGCTTCGGACGCGGCACGCCCTGCTCGTCGGCGAAGCGCGCCACAAACAGTTCGGTAAGCGGCATAATATCCTGCGGGCAATCGCGTAGCGGCGGCAGATTTAGCGTCAGTACATTCAGTCGATAATAGAGATCTTCACGGAAAAGCCCTTTCTGCACCATTTCCACAAGGTTCTTTTGCGTTGCGCAAATCACGCGGACATCAACATGAACTTCGTGATCTTCTCCCACGCGGCGGAACGTGCCGTCATTGAGAAAACGCAGCAATTTGGTCTGCATACGCGGCGACATTTCACCAATTTCATCTAACAGAACCGAGCCGCCATTCGCCTGCTCAAAGAAGCCTTTTTTACCTTCCGGGGCATGGCCAAACAACTCGCTTTCGACCGCATCCTCAGGAATTGACGCGCAGTTCAGCGCCAGATACGGCTTCGACGCACGCGGGCTTGCCAGGTGGCAGGCATGGGCAAAGAGATCTTTGCCGGTGCCGGTATTACCGGTAATCAGCAGCGGCGCACTCAGTGTCGCCAACTTACGCGCCTGTTCCACTACGTGTTTCATTTTGGCGCTGACGGCAATAATCTGGCTAAACGCGCTCAGATCCTGCGTAGTCATATTTTGCAGCTGACGCCCCATCCGGATGGTGGAGCGCAGCATGACAACAGCACCAGTCAGCATCTGCTCCTGATTTTCACCCTGCAAATGGACAGGCGTAATCTCCATCAGGAAGTTCTGTCCGTTAATTACGACATGCTCGCTATGAGAATCCTGCGGATTGCTTTCGAGCCAGCGCTGGAAGTTAAACCCATTGATTAACTGGGCGGCGGTATGATTGCGCATCCGATCCTGAGTGTGCGCGAAAAGCTGACAGCTCGCAGGGTTCGCCATCTCGATTTTGCTTTTCATATCCAGAGAAAGGACCGGTTCTGGTAACGCCTCAAGCAGCGCGCTCAACGCAAGATGTTCTCGTTCGGAAGGCATCCAGGGCACGGTACGCACATCCGTAACCCCTGAAATACGGCGGATTTCAGCCATCAGACTACTGAAGTTGGTGAACTCCAGTTCCGCAAAATTGAGGTAAATCCGCCCGATGGGGTCAATCTCGATACCGCGTAAATCAATGCTTCTCAGCACCAGTAAATCGAGCAATTCGCGGGTCAGACCAAGTCGGTCTTCACAAAAGACTTCCAAACGCATAGGAACCTTCACCTGGACAAGGGATTATGTATTAAATGATAAGACAGTATTGGGTTTGCAGGAAGAACTCTGTCAACAAATATTGACAGCTCGCTGGAAAATCAGGCGCCAGGACGTAAAGTTAAACGACTGGCGCCCAATTTTTAGCTAACTTTCGCGCGGCGATTTGTTCTTTTGTAAGGTTTCTTTCACCTGACCAATCAGTTGACGGCGAAAATCGCCCAGTCGTGGCTTATCGTCATCGATCCACGGCAGCGGTCGGCAAAGTTCCATGGCTTTAATACCCAGACGCGCCGTTAATAATCCCGCGCCAATACCCTGCGCGGCACGCGTCGATAAGCGAGCGGCTAAATCCTGCGACATCCAGTCCATTCCCACTTCCCGCACCAGCTCACTGGCCCCGGCAAAAGCGATATTTAGCAGCACCAGGCGGAACAAACGCAGGCGGCTGTAATAACCGAGTTCAATGCCATACAGCGATGCGATGCGATTAATCAGCCGCAGGTTTCGCCAGGCAATAAACGCCATATCCACCAATGCCAGCGGACTGACGGCAATCATCAGCGTGGACTCCGCCGCTGAACGGCTAATCTCACGTCGGGCCTGCGCGTCCAGCACCGGCTGCACAAGATGGGCATACAGGCTGACGACTTCGCGATCGTTCTGCGTTTCATGAATTGAGGCATACCAGCGCTGTAGCGCCGGATGGGACTGATCGATACCCGCCTGCTGCGCCAGCTTTTCACAAAATGCACGACCTTTTCCGGTTCCATGGCTGTGGAGCAGATCTCGCGCTTCATCACGCTCGTGCGCACGCTGGCGCAAACGCCATAGCCGACGCCACTCGGTCGCAACCGATCCGACACCTGCGCCGATAATCAATGCGCCAGCGGCACATCCTCCCAGCGCGACCCAGTCCTGAGTCTGCCAGGCGTTCATGGTCCATTGTACGCCCTGAGCGACAACGCTCGCGCCAAACAGCGCCAACCCGCCCATCACCATTTTGCGCCACAAACTGCGTTTGGGGCGTAGGACCGCATCAATGACGGCTTCTGCCTGACCTTCGTCTTGCAGAGGTTCATCCACTGTCGCCGGAGAAAAAGTCTGCGCCTCTGTTTCATTGAACATCTGCTGCGCTTTAAACGCCGCGTTTTGTTCCACGTCCAGCGGACCTGAGAAATCGATACGCGGTTTTAACGGCTCGCTCATCGCAATTTATCTCCTATTAAAAACTCCATCGCGGCATCAAGACGAATATGCGGTAAGGGTTTATCAACATCCATAACCTGCGGGCGAAACGCTTCAAACTGAAAGCCCTGGCTGTCCCAGAATGCTTGTCCAGGTAAACGCGCGGGCACTTCCCCCGGATAAACGGTTAGCGGTTCACCATCGCTCAGACGATGACCACGCAGCGCCGGGATCTTTTCGCCCTTCACATCGATCAGGCCGCTGGTGGTTGCCTGTACTGATGCCAGTCCCAGACAATCCATGCTGATACCTTCAAACGCGGCGTTTTGCCAGGCGTCCTGGATCAACTGCTGCAATAACGACACCATATTGGCGTGCTGATCGACCGTGACGTGGTCGGCTTTGGTGGCGGCAAACAGCAGTTTGTCGATCACCGGAGAAAACAGCCGACGAAACAGCGTACGCTGTCCGTAATGGAAGCTTTGCATCAGTTGGGTGAGTGCCAGACGCATGTCGTTAAACGCCTGTGGCCCGCTGTTGAGCGGTTGCAAACAATCGACCAGCACAATCTGACGGTCAAAGCGCAGGAAGTGATTCTTATAAAATCCCTTCACGACTTTTTCACAGTAATAATTAAACCTGTCGCGTAGCATGCCCGCATTGGTGTGTTTGTCTGCCTGCGCCAGCTTCGATTCCCCCCAGGCATCAACGTCCGGCCACGGGAAGAACTGCAGCGCAGGCGCGCCCGCCATATCTCCGGGCAGAACAAAACGGCCCGGCTGAATAAAATGCAGTCCCTGCTGCTTGCACTGGTGCAGATACTCCGTCCAGGCGGCAGCGATTTCCGCCAGACGGTTTTCATCAGCAGGCGCCAGCGGATCCAACCCATGGCATAACTGCCGCCATCTTGCCGACCATTCGCCCCGCTGTCCCTGTAATAATCCGGTCATTTGCCGCGACCAGCTGAGATAATCCTGGGCCAGCATCGGTAAATCGAGCAGCCACTCCCCCGGATAATCGACGATTTCCAGGTACAGCGTGGAGGTGTCTTTAAAGTGGCGCAGTAAAGAATCATTGGATTTGTAGCGCAGCGCGAGGCGTATTTCACTCACACCGCGCGTAGGTGTCGGCCAGGTCGGTGGAGAGCCATACAACTGCGCCAGTCCCTCATCATAGGTAAAGCGCGGAATACCAAAATCGCGTTGTGGAACCCGTTTAACGCCGAGCAGACGCTCTTCGCGCACGCAACTGAGCAACGGCAGACGCGCACCGGCATGAATATTGAGTAACTGGTTTACCATCGCGGTGATAAATGCCGTCTTACCGCTACGGCTAAGTCCGGTGACAGCCAGGCGCAAATGCCGGTCTACGCCGCGATTAACCAGCGAATTGAGTTCATTTTTAAGTCGCTTCATCGCCATCCCGTTTTGCTGAAGGAACCGAAGAAATTATAACAAACAGGAAGTAAAGATAGGGGTCAATTCTTACTTATCAACTACCTGAGCTGTAACAGGCAGCATTATTCTTACCGCCTGAAGCAGAAGGAATGCGAGCGGTTTATTGATTCTCGACTTTAGGAAGCGCTATCTGATTGATGCCACCTTCGTTGGTCACCTGCGTGTAGCCCATTTCCGTCAACATATCCTTCGCCTGCCCCGATTGACGCCCGGAGTTGCAGTACAGCTTCACAGTGTCGGTCTTATCAGGAACTTCAGCAGCGATACGCGCCTTCATCTCTTTTAATGGAATGTTGACCGCCCCCTGAATATGCTGCTGTTGATACTGTTCAGGAACGCGAACATCAATCCAGTGCTCGGCTGCAAAAACCGGCATGCCGATGACCAGTGCCAACGCTAATACGCCTTTTTTCAACATAATATCTTCCTGACTGATAGTTGGATTTAACCAACACACTATACGCCAGTTCTTAAGAAAATATTGCGATTGCATTATCACCCTCGGCACCCGTGGACGACTCTTCCTATGGTTGCGCATACTGCGGTTAGTTTTTTGATTTTTCTGCCCGCATTCCGATATTGTTGTCATTCGCCAATTAACTCCATAATATGTTCGCCATTGACTCTCGGACGGAGCTTGGGATCTATGTCTCCTACCATTTATGATATTGCACGAGCCGCTGGCGTATCAAAATCCACGGTATCGCGCGTGCTTAATAAGCAAACCAATATCTCGCCGGAAGCGCTTGAAAAAGTGCTGCGTGCTATTGATGAGTTACAGTACCAGCCCAATAAACTTGCTCGCGCACTCACCTCTTCCGGGTTTGATGCAATAATGGTGATATCTACCCGTTCAGCAAAAACAACTGCCGGTAATCCGTTTTTCTCTGAAGTGCTGCATGCTATTACTGCCAAGGCTGAAGAGGTCGGTTTTGATGTCATATTACAGACGTCGCGAAGCACTGAAGATGATTTACAAAAATGTGAGAGCAAAATTAAGCAGAAATTGATCAAAGGTATCATTATGCTGAGCTCTCCCGCAGATGAATCTTTTTTTGCAAGGCTGGATAAATACAACGTACCGGTCGTGGTTATTGGAAAGGTTGAAGGCGATTACGCCAATGTCTATTCTGTAGACACAGATAATTATCGCGACAGCATTACACTAACTGATGCGCTGATTGAGAGTGGACACCGTAATATAGCCTGTTTGCACGCGCCGCTTGATGTTCATGTTTCTATCGATCGCGTTAACGGATATAAAGCCAGCCTTCAGGCTCATAATATTAAAATGCGCGATGAATGGATTGTTGACGGGGGCTATACCCATGAAACAGCCCTGCTCGCTTCACGAAAATTACTGAGTCAGCAGCCGTTACCCGACGCCGTATTTGCCACCGACAGCTTGAAATTAATGAGCTTATATCGCGTGGCGGCTGAGAAAAATATAACCATCCCACAACAACTTGCCGTTGTGGGCTACAGTAATGAGCTGTTGTCTTTTATGCTCACGCCCGTTCCTGGGGGAATTGATGTGCCTACCCAGCAGTTGGGTGAACAAAGCTGTAATTTATTATTTAACTTGATTGCGGGCGAGAAAGGATTACAAAATATCACGGTGAGCACACAAATATCGCTGGCCGACTCACTGGTGTAAAAACTGGGGCATAAATGCCCCAGTATATTTTAGAATGCGTAGTTCACGCCTATACCAGCATAATGGAATCTGTCGCTTTCGCCTTCGTCGTGATCTTCCCACTCATAGGCATACTCCAGTGACATTGATAAACCATTCTGGAAATCATATGCATACAGTAAACCGAGACGATTGAAATTATGGCCTTCACGTTCCGGATCATCTCGCCAGTCCCAGTTTGACCAGCGATCAAGCCCGAGACGGGTATACGGCGTCAGGGTGGTATTGCCTAAAGACAACGGTAAATATGCACGAATTTCCTGGGTTGAGAACTCACCATTATTGCGCGAATCAGCCAGATTAAAGCCGCGCTCAAGGTAATAGTTGACCGTTAAGCCCACCGTTTCGTTAAACCTGTAATTCAGACCGGTCTCGCTTTCGACACGACTATCGGAGTAGCCAGTAGTATTCAAATCATTAACGAATTGATACATCGACAGCCAACCGCTAAAGCGCAGGTCGTCGGTCAGTTTAACATCCCAGTCCGGCTGAACTTTCCAGCGCTGCATATTAGCGGTGTCGTTTCCTGGTTCATTGACATAGTGATAACCGTAATTACGGAAGCCACCGGTCAAACCGAAATTAACATCCTCACTTTCCAGAAATTGATAGCGAATTTCCAGTTCCGGACGATCAAACCAGGTACCACGCTTACCTTCGCTGTAATCAACCGGTCCTTCCTGATAATAGGCCAGCGATATTTTCCACGGCCCATTAGAGGCATTGAAATAGACGGACGGCTCAGCCAGTCCATCCATATCTTCGCCCTGACCTTCAACGTTTTCTATTTCGTACATAGCACCAATATTAAAGTGCCAGTCATTATTTTCAGCAGCCTGCGCGCAGGCCATTCCTGCGCTCATAATCAGCGCAGTAGCGGACAGTAGGGTTTTCATTATTATTCCTTGTTAAAATACTCGCAAAAATGCCCCAAGGCTTGGGGGGATTTACCCCCCCGGAATTTTATTGAATAGCCACTTCAGTTTCAGCATCAAAGAAATGGCATTTCGCCATATCAAAATGAATAGTGATATTTTCTCCTGCATGATAATCATTCACTGCCCCAGCACGGACCACCAACTCATGCCCCCCAACAATGGTATAAAGCATAAATTCAGCGCCGGTTAATTCTGCAACGCTAATTTTTGCCGATATACTATTTTCGTTATTAAGCTGCGGGTGTATATCTTCAGGACGAATTCCCAGAGTGACCGCCTGATGTTCATAACCCTGCGCTTTTAATTGTGCTAATTTATTTTGTGGAATCGTTAATTTCAGTGTTTCAGTAACAAACTTATCACCATCAATCGCGCCACGAATAAAGTTCATGGCCGGTGAGCCAATAAATCCGGCGACAAACATATTAGCCGGGTGGTTATAAACCGTTTTCGGCGCACCAACCTGCTGAACGATGCCATCTTTCATAATCACAATACGCGTCGCCATAGTCATGGCTTCGGTTTGGTCGTGGGTAACATAGATCATGGTGGTATTGAGTTTCTGATGCAGTTTGCTAATTTCAGCCCGCATCTGAACGCGAAGTTTGGCATCGAGATTCGATAAGGGTTCATCCATCAGGAAGACCCCCGCTTCACGTACAATCGCACGCCCCAGCGCCACACGCTGACGCTGACCACCGGATAACGCGCCGGGTTTACGCTGCAGATAATCGCGCAGACCAAGGATCTGCGCCGCCCAGTTGACGCGCTCCTCAATCACAGCAGGCGCTATTTTCTGCATTTTCAGACCAAACGCCATGTTGTCATAGACGGTCATGTGTGGGTATAACGCGTAGTTCTGAAAAACCATCGCAATGTTGCGTGATTTCGCCGGCACATCGTTCATCCGTTTACCGTCAATCAGCAAATCGCCGCCGCTGATCTCCTCCAGACCGGCGATCATGCGCAACGTAGTTGACTTCCCGCAGCCGGAAGGTCCAACAAAAACAATAAACTCTTTATCTTCAATTTCCAGATTGAAGTCTTTAACGACGTGTACCTGGTTGTCGTAAATTTTTTGAATGTGTTGCAACGAAAGCTGTGCCATGTTGAATCCTTTACTTGTCGTGTTGCCAGAAAGCCGATAAGCACGGCCACGTCAGAAATTCGGTTGCCGGAAGCAGCAAGTCTGCCCCATTCAGCCCTTTACCGATGCCGACAGAAAGCATGCCGCAGGCGTTGATTGCATCAATTCCCGCTTGTGCATCTTCTATGCCAATACATTGTTGCGGGTCAACGCCAAGACCCGCGCAGGCTGCCAGGAAAATTTCCGGATCCGGTTTCGAGCGGGTGAGCAATGCCGCATCCGCACAAAAATCAAAGCAAGAGCTAAGATTAAGCGCCTGTAAAATAGCCGGGGCATTGCGCGACACAGAGGCCAAACCCACCGGAATCCGTTCTTCCCGCAACGTCATCAACAGCTCACGTATTCCCGGTAATACCGAGTTAACCGTCAGCTGGCGCAAAGAATGGACATACAGTCTGTTTTTTCTCTCGGCCAATTGTGCGCAGGCCTCGGGAGAAAACGCCCCCGCCTTCCCACCATGGTGCAAAATACGCTGTAGTGATTCGCCGCGACTAATCCCTTTCAGGCTGTCATTAAATGCTTCGTCGATCACAATCCCTATTTCATCGGCTACCTGCCGCCAGGCCAGAAAATGCAGATGCGCGGTATCGGTAATCACGCCATCCAAATCAAAAATGATGGCCTGTGGTTTGAGTATCATTCATCGCCCCTTTGTGTGGTAGCGGTCCCATAAGTGGGCGAAATAATGGCGTCATTGCGGATTACGGTTTCCCCCTGCACGGAGACCTTTTCACCATTGACCCAAAGGACAATCTGCTCAGTGCTGTTAATACGGATTTCAGCCGCATTAATGATTACCTGCATATCGATGCCCTGCCAGCGCAGCGGGAAACACAGCGTTTGCCAATGAGCCGGTAAGGCAGGAGCAAGGTGTAACTCCCCGCGGCGAATATTCACGCCAGCAAATCCCTGGATTGCGCCCAGCCAGATGGCGCCCGTTGCCGCTGCATGAATGCCGTCATCGCAGCTATGTGGGTCCTCCCCGAGATCGATAAGCGATCCTTCACGCCAGAACCGATAGCCCTGTGCCGGATCACCGCAACGCGCTGCCACAATCCCGTGGATCGCTTTACTCAACGAGGAGTCATGAATTGTGCGCGGCTCGTAAAAGCGCAGGTTTGCCAGACAGGTTTGCGGGCAAAATTGCTCCGGTAACATGTAGGTCAGCATCACCACATCGGCCTGTTTGAGAATTTGCATCTCATTGACTTCTGCACGGGAGTAATCGAGCAAAATCGTCTGCTTGCCCGCTTTGGCTTTGTACTGTGACAGATCGATAGCCGGTTTGCTCAGGAAGGTATCGTCCTGAGGTAGCACGCCATCGGGCTGAACTTCCGGTCGCCAGAGATGCTGTAAAAAATACTCTGCGCGGTGAATAAACGTCTCATCACCGCAGCCCAACCGACGGGCAAAACCCAGCGCCTGTTCCACGTTGTACCAGGCCATGTAGTTGGTGAACGCGTTGTTGTTCACATGCTCAGTGTATTCATCCGGGCCAATCACATCGTGGATCTCTAAACGATCATTAACCATGACCGCCCTGCTGATCCAGAACTTCGCCGTTTCCAGCAGCAACGTCATTCCCTCACGGGACATGAAGTTTAGATCCCCTGAGGCATGCCAGTAATTGATTACCGCCCAGGCAATATCCGCCACGAGGTGATGTTCAGCCTGCGCAGAGGCCACTTTCTGACGCAGTCCGGTACGGATGTTGATCGCCGCAAATTCAGGCGTTTCCTCATCACCGCTGCGAGCGCTTTCCCAAGGGAAAAGCGCTCCCTGCCAACCGTTACGGCGGGCTTTCTCACGCGCCCCCGACAGATTATGCCAGCGGTAACGCAACAAACTTCTCGCGGTTTTCGGCTCGGTAAAGAGATGAAACGGTAACAGAAAGACCTCGGTATCCCAGAATATGTGGCCTTTATACCCTTCCCCCGTCAGACCTTTGGCCGCAATACTGCTGCGCTCATCGTGGTCAGGAGTCATCACACGCAGATGATAGAGCGCATAGTCCAGCGCTCGCTGATCGCTGGCATCAGTGCTGGTGACCTGAACGCGACGATTTTGCCACCAGGCATGCCAGTTAGCAGCCGACTCAGCCAGCAGAGCGTCATAGCCCTGCTGCGCGCATACTTCCAGGTTGCGCAGCGACTGGCGTCCCCAGGTCTCAAGCGACAGGCTGCGTTCGCTCGCCCAGTCTACCCAGCTAATTTTTGTCAGCGTGACGCGCTGTCCGGCTTTCGCCTGCATGCTGTTGTGTTGTAACAGCCGACGTTCTTTCGCGGTGAAGCAGCGCTGCGCTGCACCGTCTACATCGCAATACGTGGTGATAGCGATATCATTGCGGTTGTCCTGGGTGGTGTAAATCCCTTGCATAAGATGCTGGCCAAAGACCCGGACCTGCGTTTCATCCAAATGCTGACGACCATGATTGGTCATCGTGGCGTCAATTCCGGTCGAGATACCAATGCTGGCATCGCCATCCAGTGGCGTGACGACAACTTCCATCGCAAACAGCGGCAGTTTTTGTGCCGAGACAAATCGCCGGCTCTCAATGGCAAAACGCGCTCCGCCAGACGCACGCCAGGTAAGCGCACGGCGTAATTCCCCACTGGCAAAATCCAGTTCACGTTGCCAGCTTTCGATAACGCCGCTGGTGAGCGAGAAAATCTCACCATTGAGTGAAATCTCCACCCCCACCACATCAGGCAGATTAACCAGTTCATTAATCTCGCCTTTCCCTGCCCGGTGATACAGTCCAGCAAGGTACATGCCGCGAGTTTGTAAGGTGTAGGCTTCCTCGTGGCTGGCGCGAATCCCCATATAACCGTTACCGGTCGTCATGAGGGACGCATATTTATTCAGGTTGTGTGGGCAAAAAGCCGGTTCAGTTAGCATTACTGGCCTCGTCATAAGTCTACGTAGGTCCCTGTTTCAGCCGATTGATACAGTGCGGCAACCAGTTGTTGAATAACGACGCCTTGCTCTGCGTCGGCAATAGTGACAGGCTCGCCCTGGACATGATTCACAAAAGCTTCCATGCTGCGATAATGACGATTGTCATCGGCTATTTCGCGCTGAAGCAGTACGTCAAGCGTACCCTCACGATCGGTATAAACCTGGGCCGGGAATAACGTCGCCCCTGCCAGATCGCCGCAGAAATTAACGTTCATAATCGATTGTTCCGGGATATTCAGCGCAAAAGAGGTTTCCAGTCGCAGGATACCGCCGTTATGAAATTCAATCGTCCCGAACAGAGAATCCTCCACGGTATACGTCTCGGGATCCCATTTCCCAAACTGGCCGCTGTTTTTACGCGTGCCAATGCGTTGATAACTGTGTGCGTTAACGCGCTTTACTGCCGGAAACCCCAGCACATACATGGCGGCATCAAGCATATGGATGCCGAGATCAATCAGCGGCCCGCCGCCCTGCAGTTCTTTGTTGGTAAATACCCCCCAGCCGGGCACGCCGCAGCGGCGCAAAGCGCGGACATTGGTGACATAGATTTCACCCAGCACGCCGGCCATCACCTGCTCACGAAGCAGCTGCGTATCCAGTGCGAAACGATGATGAAAATCATAAGCCAGAACTTTCCCCATTCGACGCGCCGTGTTACACATTTCCAGCGCCTCGGCTGGCGTCATCGCCGGAGGTTTCTCACACATCACATGGCATCCGGCGTTCAGCGCCAACATGGTGTGTTCATAATGAAAACGATTGGGTGAACAGATGCTGACGATATCTGGCTTAGCCTCGCGTAGCATCGTCTGAGGATCGTCCCAAACCTGCGGATTGCCGTATTTCTCTGCCAACGCCTGCGCCTGTGACAGGCGGCTGTCACAGACAGCCACCAGTTCCAGATCGTTGCGGGTGCAGTAGTACGAAGCATGAACTTTATCCGCCACCTGCCCGGCGCCGATAATGGCGATGCGTAGCGGAGAGCTTGTCAGTGCACTTTTCACAGAAATCCTCTTAGCAGGTACGCAGCCAGGCCAGTGACTGACGGTACGCTTCCGGCAGGTTCTCTGCCCGTACACGCCCTTCGTACACGACGTAACCCTGATAATTATCTTCACGCAACTGATCAAACAGCGCAGTGAAATCCAGCGTACCGCTCCCCGGCTGATAACGATGGTTATCCGCAATATGGACGTGTCCCAGCAGATCGCGATTGTCATGCAGCGCCTGAGCCATATCGTCTTCTTCGATATTCATATGGTAAAAATCACCAATGATTTGCACATGCTTCAGGTTGTTTTCCACGATATAGCGACGGGCATCCGCCAGGGTGTTGATCATATGATCCTGATAGCGATTAAGCGGCTCCAGATACACCACCGTCCCCGTACGCTCGGCAACTTTATCTAGATAAATCAATGAATCACTTACTGCTTTACGATCACCCGCCAGGCTGCGCGGAGAGGTCATCGGCGGTAAGCGGAAGGTAAACATGCCCCATGCAGCGGGTACAATAATGCCCTGCCCACCGACTTCGGCCAGCGCTTCGAGAATGCGGGTAATCTGCTGTAAGCCATTCAAACGACGCTCTTCGATAAAATCACCGATCCAACCGTCATATCCTCCACAGGCGGTGGTGACGGGCAGGCCTGTTTCTTTGATTGCCGCTTTCACTTCTGCCAGGTTGTTAACCAGCAGCTTGCCGTCAATTTCAAAACCGTCAAACCCCATCTCTTTGATGTAACGGAATTTCTCGAGAATATTTTCCGGAAAAAAAGCCTGGTTCTGTGTTCCAATTTTCATCTTCTGCATTCCTTAATTAAAACGTCACGCCCATTTTGATGCTCTTTTCCGGATGGCGATCGACATACTGCATATAGCTTTCCGGGCTGCTGGCAAATGTCACTACCGGGTCAATAAGTTCTTCACAGTTCAGGTAACCGTTCATCAACAGTTCCCAACAGGTCTCCTCAATACGCTTGCGGCTCCAGCGCGGATAATCCGGATTTGGCTCACTGCAGGCACGGGAGAAGACAATTTTGGCGTTGTTGAAGTGCGCTTCACGCCCCAGGTTGAAGCCTTCAGCAAAAGGTTTCGCGAAAGCGACATAGGAGATGGTTCCACCATAGGCCAGACCACGTAACGCCGATTGCAACGCATCCGCATAGCCGCTGGTTTCGATAATCACATCCGCGCCCTGCTTGCCGGTCAGCTTCTTAATTTCCATGCCGACATCGGTGCCAATAGGATTCAGACAGAAATCCGCGCCATGACGACGCGCGATATCGCAACGATGGGCAATCGGATCCACACCAATGACCACCGAGGCTCCCGCTTTCTTAGCCAGTTGGACGGCAATCTGGCCAATCGCCCCTAAGCCGACGATGACAACAAAGTCGCCGACACGCACATTGGCGTCGCGCACGCCACTCATGGCGAACTGTGCCGGGTCATAGCACACGGCATTTTTCCACGAACTACCTTCCGGCATTTTGCGCAGTTTGTAGTTGTTTACCGCATTAAAGAAAACCGTTTCTGCCAGTGGGCCGTAGCCGCAAACTGAATCGCCAACGGCGTATTCGGTCACATCGCTGCCACACTCAATAACATCGCCCACCACCATGTTGCCAAGCTGGAACTTGCCGAATTCAATCCCGCGCGGCGCCCCTTCCGGACGCGGCATGAACATTTGCCATTCGCCGTTGAAATCTTCGTCAATAAACGGACTGGCAGCGCGAAAATCGACCACTTCCGTGCCATGTTTCGGCGCACCAAAGCGAACGCGAACTTTCACTTCATTGGCGGATACAGCTCTGTCTTCATATTCCACCAGCGCCGCAACACGCGGTTCTGTGGCAACTAACTTCTTCATTTACAACTCCTTAATTAAACTGGCCGCTTAGCCTTTCACGCCGCCTGCGGTCAAACCACTTTTAATAAAACGTTCGGAAAGCGCATACATAATGACGACCGGCAATGCGGTGACTAACGATGCCGCCATCATGCGTCCCCAGATATAGTCAGGCGTACTGAACAGCGCGTTCAGACCGACCGGTAAGGTAAAATTGCTGGCGCTGGAGAGGAAAATCGAGGCAAACAGATAGTCATTCCACGCCACCATAAAGCAGTACACAAAGACCGAAACCAGACCGGACATCGCCAACGGCACGGTAATGCGAAAGATGATCTGCAGACGGTTCAATCCATCCATCATCGCGGCTTCTTCTATTTCATCCGGAATGGTGTCGAAGTAGCTTTTCAGCATGAACACCGCGGTCGGCAGCGTCTGGGTGACCATGGTGATAATCAACGCCATTTCGGTGTCATAGATGCCAAGTGCCGTAATGATTTTGAATAGCGGCACCACCAGCAGGATCCCCGAAAACATGTACACCGTGTAAAAGCTGGCATTGATAGTCATTCGCCCCTTAAAACGCAGGCGGGAAAGCGCATACGCTCCGAGTACGCCGAGAAATACCGCCACCACCGAAGAAGTGACCGATACCACCAGGCTATTACGGAAGTAGTCAACAAACGGGAAAATCATCGGGTTGAAGATGTCGATGTAATGTTCCAGCGTCCATTGCTGCGGTAACAACGTCGGATGCAGCGAGATCGCCTCTTTGGCGCTTTTAAATGAGGTCATCAGCATCACAAAAAATGGGAATAGCGTGATGCCCAGGAAGACAATTAATCCACAGTAAAAGCCGATGCGGCCAAGTGTGCGCTTATTTGTTGCCATTGAGGTTCACCCGTTTTCTGGTCAGCAGGATAACAGCGAAAATAATGACGAAGAGGACGACAGAAATAGCGGCCGCTTTGCCTAAGTCGTTAAATGCAAACGCTGTTTTATAGAGATAGACCCCGAGAATATCGACTTTAGTGGTCAGCAGATAAACATCGGCGAACATGTAAAACATCCAGATCGTGCGCAGTGTGACCACGGTTGCCAGCACCGGCATAATCGCTGGCAGCGTGACGATACGAAACCGTTGCCAGGCATTCGCGCCGTCCATTTCTGCCGCCTCATACAACGATTTATCAATCGTCTGTAAAATCGCCAGAAACGAGATAAAGGCATACGGGAAGTAGCGCCAGATGGCGAACAGCACGACCAGCGCGAAGCTGCTGCCGGGATTGTCGAACCACAGCGGTGCCTGATCGTAGAGATGCAACAGATCCACGCCGAGGTAGTTCACAATGCCGTAGCCGTTGTTGAACATGTATTTCCAGGCAAACACCAGCGAAATTGATGGCGTCACGTAAGAGAGGATGACCAGTGAGCGCGCCGTTTTCCGCAGACGAAACTCACGGTTAAAAAACATCGCTACGCCCAGCCCCAGTACCGTGCTTCCTGCCACAACCAGCGCGGTATACCAGACCGTCATCCACAGCGAATGCCAGAATCCGGGATCGGATAAGATACGGATATAGTTGCTCAACCCGACAAACGTAGACTCAATTTGCGGATTCAGCGGCAGTCGCATAAAGCTGATTTCGATGTTTGATATCATCGGCCACGCCACTAAACCGCCCAGCAACAGCAAGCTGGGCGCCAGCAGCAGCATGGCGAATGGCATATCAGATCGACCTGAAAAGAACTTATTCATCACGGCTTTCCATTTCCCCATTAGCGCTGTTCAACGAGGTCATCCAGTTTTTTCTGGCTCGCTTCAATCGTGGTGACGAGGTCGGCTTTACCTACCGTCACGTTGTGCACCATTGAGCTCACAACACCGGAGCCTGTGACGTCGCCCATGCGGGTGAAGTTCTTATCGCCGACGGCACCAAACACCTGGATATTCGGCAGTTCGGCAATCAGCTGATCGGGTAATTCACCCAGCGCTTTGATGACAGTGTTATCTTTCCACGTCGGGGTATTCACCACTGCTTTGTTGACCGGCAGCGCCGCCCCTGGCGACATCATGACCCAGTCCGCGATGTTGTCGGCCTGCTCCATAAAGGTGACAAATTTCTCTGCCGCTTCTGTCTCTTCAGACTTTTGACCCGCGGTAATGGTTAACGACGTCAGCATGCCGTAAACAGCAGAGTTTTTTTCCGTCGGCACCATAAAGCCCACATTTTTAGGATCGCCCTCTTTAATCACCGCCGGGAGGATATAGGTGGAATAAATCGCCATCGGCGCCGTGCCGTTCATGAACGCGTCTTTGACTTCCATGATGTCGTTTGAGCCCGGCATGGTGTTCATTGCCAATTGGCGGTAATACTGCAGCGCCTGCGCCATTTCAGGTGTGTTGAGCGTTATCTTTCCTTGCGCATCAAAAACGTTGGCCTGGTTTGAGAGCGCGAACTGGGAAAATGACTGTTCGGTCAAAACGCTTTCCGCCGTGGGCAGCGCAATACCATATTTCTTACTACCAGGATTGTTTAGCTTCTGCGCCACGCTCAGCAGTTGTTGCCAGTCTTTTGGCTCTTCCAGCCCAGCTTTTGCCAGCACATCTTTGCGATACCAGATCCCGCCAATCCAGGCGCTAACCGGAACCCCGGTCCAGGCGGTACCGTCTTCAGTGCGCACAATACGCAGCACGCCATCATAAAAAGTACCTTCACCTACGGCGTTGATGACCTGCGCTACGGCTTTACGATCGATAAGTGATTCTTTATCCATAACTTTCGCGTAGTCATGGCTGGTTTCAATGACTTCAGGCAGTGAACCGCTCCGCGCCAGGGTGATGACCTTGGTGTTGTACGCATCTTCTTCTACAGGAACCTGTTTGACACTGATCCCCGGGTTCTCTTTTTCAAAACGCTCAATCAGTTTTGCAATAACCGCCTGCCGCTCCTGTTCAACAGAAGAGTGCATAAATTCAATCGCAACAGAGGACGTTTTATCATCCTTACACCCGGAAACCAGGGCGCAGGAAACCAGTGCTGAAATCAGCACAATTTTAGTTTTAAGCGGCTTTGTTGAATAAATCGAACTTTTGCTGAGTTGAAGGATCAGATCACGCATCTTCCCGACAACGCAGACCGTTCCGTGGCAAAGCAAAAGTTCAAAATCACCAACTGGCCCACCTACAATAAAGCCCTCATCAACCGTGGCTCCATAACTTTCTGGCTGGATGATGAAGCTATTCAGGCCTGGTATGAGTCAGCAACACCTTCTTCACGAGGCAGACCTCAGCGCTATTCTGACCTTGCCATCACGACTGTGCTGGTCATTAAACGCGTATTCAGGCTGACCCTGCGCGCTGCGCAGGGCTTTATTGATTCCATTTTTTCTCTGATGAACGTTCCGCTACGCTGCCCGGATTACAGCTGTGTCAGCAGGCGGGCAAAGTCGGTTAATGTCAGTTTCAAAACGCCCACCCGGGGTGAAATCGCACACCTGGTAATTGATTCCACCGGGCTGAAGGTCTTCGGTGAAGGCGAGTGGAAAGTCAAAAAGCATGGCCAGGAACGCCGCCGTATCTGGCGTAAGCTGCATCTCGCCGTTGACAGTAAAACACATGAAATCATCTGCGCTGACCTGTCGCTGAACAACGTTACGGACTCAGAGGCCTTCCCGGGTTAATCCGGCAAACCCACCGGAAAATCAGGTCAGCCGCCGCCGATGGCGCTTACGATACCCGGCTATGTCACGATGAACTGCGGCGTAAGAAAATCAGCGCGCTTATCCCTCCCCGAAAAGGTGCGGGTTACTGGCCCGGTGAATATGCAGACCGTAACCGTGCAGTGGCTAATCAGCGAATGACCGGGAGTAATGCGCGGTGGAAATGGACAACAGATTACAACCGTCGCTCGATAGCGGAAACGGCGATGTACCGGGTAAAACAGCTGTTCGGGGGTTCACTGACGCTGCGTGACTACGATGGTCAGGTTGCGGAGGCTATGGCCCTGGTACGAGCGCTGAACAAAATGACGAAAGCAGGTATGCCTGAAAGCGTGCGTATTGCCTGAAAACACAACCCGCTACGGGGGAGACTTACCCGAAATCTGATTTATTCAACAAAGCCGTTTTAAGCATGAAATGTTCCTTTTTATTACTTAACCCACATGACCTGCCAGGCGTTCAACGTTAATTCTTTACCTGAAATAGTTTTACCGCTAATCAAATCAAATCCATTTTCAACATCAATACTAATGGTTTGCGTATGACCGCTGACATTAAATAATCCGGTAATTTTTTCGCCTGTTTCCGCCGTACGTTTAATTTGCATTACAGCCGGTGTAACACTGATAATCTGAAAATCACTATCAGGGTGAAATGCTTTATTACTACGACGTATTACAATTAATCGGGATAATTCATGATAAATAGCGTGGCGCAAACTGGTTTCATCTGCCAGCTCCGTTTCGATTTGGCTTATTTGATATTTTTTGCGGTTGATCGCGCGGTTATAACCTAGCGCCTCGACACCTTTATAATCATTGCGTGACCCAAGAATGCTTTGAATGTAAACCGCAGGTACACCCGGAAAACTCAGCAAAATGGCATGTGCGAGAATAAAGCGGGAAAAACGCTCGGCATCACTACAATTGCCTGGCGTCAGTGCGTCCATATATGTCACGTTAATTTCATACGGACTGCGACTACCATCAGGGTTATTTTTCCAGTTAACCAGCGCGCCTTCCTGTTGTAATTCCGTCACCAGGCGCACGATCTCGTCTTCAGGTAACAAACCACGTAATGGGTTGAGACCAATGCCGTCATGCGATGCGAGGAAATTAAACCAGGTGGTCTCACTGGACGGCAGTTCCAGTGATTGCGCCCACTGGCACAAGGTTGAGGTATCCTGGCGTTGTACCGCATGCAGCACCAGCGGCGGTAACGAGAACTGGTACACCATATGCGCTTCATCACGGCCATTTCCGTAGTAGGACACATTATCCTTATGCGGAACGTTTGTTTCGGTAATAATCGCCGTACCAGGCGCCGCGCAGTCAGCAATAGCGCGAAATAGTTTGATAAGCTGATGCGTTTTTTCCAGGTGAATACAGGTCGTTCCAGGCTCTTTCCACATAAAGCCAACCGCATCCAGGCGGACATAATCGGCGCCCTGCTCAAGATAACTCAATAGCACATCGACCATCGCCAGTAACACTATCGGGTTGGCATAGTTGAGATCAATCTGGTCGTCGCTGAACGTCGTCCATAAATAGCGTACGGTGTTATCTTTCAGCGTAAAAGGCGTCAGTAACGGTAATGCGCGTGGACGCGTTACGTTGCTCAGGTCCGTATCAGGATCCATCGCAATAAAGAAATCTTCATAACCGTCAAGCTGTTGCAAATAGTTATTAAACCATTCGCTTTTCGCTGACATATGGTTACAAACAAAATCAAACATCAGTCGACTGGATTTACCCAATTGCTTAATATCATTCCAGTCACCGGTTTCTTCAGCAACCTGATGGTAATTAATTACGGAAAAACCATCATCCGATGACCACGGATAAAACGGCAACAGATGCACATGAGAAAATGTCGACTTAAGCCATTCATTATAAAATTGATTAAACATCGGCAGTGGTTTTTTGCCTGCCCCGTGGAATTGATCGGCGTAGGTAATAAGAACCACATCGCCCTCGTCCCAATGCGCTTTACGGATTTTTTTAATTAATCCCTGTGATTTCTCTAAACGTGCAATCAGCGCTTCATAGTGGCATGAAGTAAACGTATCACCATAAACTTCTGCCAGGCATTTTTGGATTTTTTGGTTCACCTTCAATTCTCGTGGTAGCGGTCCCATGAATCAAGAGACTACTCTGCGGGAAATAAGCTGTCAATCGGCTGAGGTGGCCAGGAGGGGGATAATAAAAGAATTTTGGCAGCCAAAAAATCGTATTTGTGAGCTGCCGCAAATTAACAGTGGGAATGTTGATTAATTGTTGCTTGCTTTTGCTGATTCGGATATCAGCGTTGATTACCTGAATAGCGTTTCGATAATTTTGCCGCTGCCCGACTCAAAACCGGCTCCAGGACCAACGCCAGCAGCATTTTAAGCGGGCGTCGGGCGACGGACTTCACCGCCCACCCTGCTACCCCCGCCGGGCCGTAACGAAGCGCAGTTAAAAGCACCAGCTTACCTGCTATTTTAAAGCCCGGCTTAACCCTTTGCCCGGCACGTTGCCAGCGATTGTTCATTTCTATCCTCACAATTGGCGGAAACGGCTGCGCAATGAAAAGGTATCAGACGTGACATAACGCTCCATTTCACGCAAACGCTTTTCACTTGCCGCCAGCTCGCGATCGACGGCATCCAACAGCTCGCCGCTTGATGGCTGCTGCTCACCGGAAACCACATTGTCCGGCATCGGGTCCAACACAAACGTCAGCACGATGTAAGCGACGAAGGTGAAAAAGGCCAGACCAAAAAAGACGGACAACACCACCAGGATCCGTACCAGCTTCACAGGCACATCGAGGTAATGCGCAATACCTGCGCAAACCCCCTTCACCATGCCCTGTTGCGGAATACGCCACAGTTTTTTGTTCAGATTAACGCCTCCCATTAGCGGTCCCTCCAGTTTGGATGTTCAGCATCAAGGATGTCTTCCAGCGCCTGAATGCGCTCGCGCATCCGCTGTGCGTCATCGTTGAGTTCTACCAGACGTTGCTGTTCACTTTGCGCCAGTTCGCCACGACTGGAACGGTTGCTGTAATGCAGCCAGAGCCAAATCGGTAAAACGAACAGCACAAAGATGGTTAATGGGATAGCCAGAAATAGCGCGCTCATGAGTACTCCTTACAGGTGATGAGCGGCGGCGCGTTCGGGCGCCGCCAGATGTTATTATTGCTTATCTTGCTGCATTTTGGCTTTAAGTTGCGCCAGCTGCTCGCTGATTTCATCATCTGCTTTCAGATCAGCAAATTGCTGATCCAGAGACTGCTGTTTACCGAAGTTATGGCTTTCGGCCTCAGCTTCCATCTGATCGATACGACGCTCAAAAGATTCAAAGCGTGCCATCGCTTCATCCAGCTTACCGCTGTCCAGTTGACGACGAACATCACGCGAAGAGCTCGCAGCCTGATGGCGCAGCATCAATGCCTGCTGACGAGCACGGGTTTCACTGAGTTTATTTTCCAGCTCACCGATCTCTTTTTTCATTCGCGCCAGCGTATCGTCAACCAGCGTCACCTCATGCTCCAGAGAAGCAATCAGATCAGTCAGTTTCTGTTTTTCGATTAAGGCAGAACGCGCCAAATCTTCTTTCTCTTTACGCAGCGCCAGCTCGGCTTTTTCTTGCCACTCTGCCTGTTGTGCGCTGGCCAGTTCGATACGGCGAGATAATTGTTTCTTTTCTGCCAGAGCGCGTGCGGAGTTTGAGCGCACCTCAACCAGCGTGTCTTCCATTTCCTGGATCATTAACCGCACCAGCTTCTGCGGATCTTCAGCCTTTTCCAGCAACGCATTAATGTTGGCGTTCACGATGTCGGCAAAACGAGAAAAAATACCCATAATGTAATCCTCACTTACTGTTCTGATATCGGGCTATGCCCTGCTGTTTTCGTAATGCACTTGGCGTGCCAACTTTTTAACTAATTGATTTTAATATAAATATCTAATTTTACCTGACGGGAGAATTAGGGTAAATTGGTGAATAACACTAACAAGTGGTGAATTTCATCATGGCAGGATACAAAGACAATATTCTGGGCGAAGCGAACAGCTTTATTGAAGTGCTGGAACAGGTTTCTCATCTGGCGCCGCTGGATAAACCTGTACTGGTTATCGGTGAGCGAGGTACGGGGAAAGAGCTTATTGCCAACCGCCTGCACTACCTCTCCAGCCGTTGGCAGGGCCCATTTATTTCGCTTAACTGCGCAGCTCTCAACGAGAACTTACTTGATTCCGAACTGTTTGGTCACGAAGCCGGTGCGTTTACCGGTGCACAAAAACGCCATCCAGGACGTTTCGAACGCGCCGACGGCGGCACGCTGTTTCTTGATGAACTGGCGACCGCGCCAATGTTGGTACAGGAAAAACTGCTGCGCGTAATTGAGTATGGCGAGCTGGAACGCGTCGGCGGCAGCCAGCCCTTGCAGGTTAACGTGCGACTGGTCTGCGCGACCAATGCCGACCTGCCACGTATGGTCAGCGAAGGCACTTTCCGCGCGGACCTGCTGGATCGTCTGGCCTTTGACGTGGTGCAACTTCCCCCACTACGCGAGCGTCAAAGCGACATCATGTTAATGGCCGAACACTTTGCCATTCAGATGTGCCGCGAGATCGGGTTACCTCTTTTTCCGGGATTCAGCGCCGAGGCCAGAGAAACCCTCCTCCATTACCGTTGGCCGGGTAATATTCGTGAACTGAAAAACGTCGTGGAGCGCTCCGTTTACCGGCACGGTACCAGCGATTACCCGCTGGATGAGATTATCATTGACCCCTTCCGCCGCCACGTTGCGCAGCCACAGGCAGCACCACCAAAGCAGACATCTGTAGCATTACCGCTGGATCTGCGTGAATTCCAGCAGCAACAAGAGAAAGACTTTCTACAAACCAGTTTGCAGCAGGCGAAATTTAATCAGAAAAAAGCCGCTGAATTACTGGGCCTGACTTACCATCAGCTACGCGCGTTGCTTAAGAAACACCAGCTCTAATACGCATTTGCAGGTGTCATACTGGCGGGTTTGACGCATAACGTCATAAGGTTTACCATGGCGTCATTACTGTATAAAAACACAGGTATAGATATGACTCTGGCATTAGTTGGCGAAAAAATTGACAGAAATCGCTTCACCGGTGAGAAAGTTGAAAATAGTACATTTTTTAACTGCGATTTTTCAGGTGCCGACCTGAGCGGCACTGAATTTATCGGCTGCCAGTTCTATGATCGCGAAAGTCAAAAAGGATGCAATTTTAGTCGCGCAATGCTGAAAGATGCCATTTTCAAAAGCTGTGATTTATCAATGGCAGATTTCCGCAACGTCAGCGCATTGGGCATTGAAATTCGCCACTGCCGCGCACAAGGCGCAGATTTCCGCGGTGCAAGCTTTATGAATATGATCACCACGCGCACCTGGTTTTGCAGCGCATATATCACTAATACCAATCTAAGCTACGCCAATTTTTCGAAAGTCGTGTTGGAAAAGTGTGAGCTATGGGAAAACCGCTGGATGGGGACTCAGGTACTGGGTGCGACGTTCAGTGGTTCAGATCTCTCCGGCGGCGAGTTTTCGACTTTCGACTGGCGAGCAGCAAACTTCACACATTGCGATCTGACCAATTCGGAGTTAGGTGACTTAGATATTCGGGGTGTTGATTTACAAGGCGTTAAGTTAGACAACTACCAGGCATCGTTGCTCATGGAGCGGCTTGGCATCGCTGTGATTGGTTAGCTCAGCGTTTACACCGGGAGATGCGTTTGACGATTTACTTTTAACCAGTACGACTCCTGGCAAGCATTGTGAAATGTTTTCTCCAGTGGACGAATATCCTGACCTGCCGCATCAACGAGATGCCATCTAATGCTGCATTCTGGACAGGAACTTGATGAATATATAACCAATTCATTTTCGCGAGAACAACGAATAACCACTCCCGAATCATGAAGCCATGTCTTATTTATAATCTCAACTTCAGCCATGTCATCCCGTTTACTGACATCCTCAATACAAATAACATTTTTGCCTATTTTTATAGCATTGACGTAATCCGCTAAGTTGCTCATTTATTAAATATTCCCTTTGATTCGTACACTAACGCATTGTAATCGCTTATGCATTTTGTCACAGCGAGGAAACCGTAACAAATTACGCCAACTGTCCACATCCTGCACCGCGTTTATAGCAAGTCAGATGGGCCATGAAAATGCTAAGATAGTTAACAGAGTAGATTCAAAGTGGATAGCAGGTATGAATTTTGACCATGTCGCGGTGTTGAACTCGCGCTTATCGAGCCTGTTACTCCCAAACACAAACGGTAATGGCAAATGTCATTAAATATTAGTAAGATAGCCTCTTTATTTATAATCCTTTAAAATTATGCGCCTGGTTTTATCATCTCTGATCGTGATGGCTGGATTTCTGAGTGGTCAGGCTGCTGCCGCGCCTGAACAGGCTTCGCATGCTGATATTCGTGACAGCGGCTTTGTCTATTGCGTTAGCGGGCAGGTCAATACGTTCAACCCGCAAAAAGCGAGCAGCGGTCTTATCGTCGACACCCTGGCAGCCCAGCTGTATGACCGACTACTCGATGTCGATCCGTACACCTATCGACTGGTGCCTGAGCTGGCTGAAAGCTGGGAGGTGCTGGATAACGGCGCAACCTACCGCTTCCATCTGCGTCGTGACGTCCAGTTTCAGAAGACGGCCTGGTTCACCCCCACCCGCAAACTGAATGCGGACGACGTGGTGTTTACCTTCGAGCGCATCTTTGATCGCCAGCATCCGTGGCACAATGTAAACGGTAGCAGTTTCCCCTACTTCGACAGCCTACAGTTCGCCGATAACGTCCAAAGCGTTCGCAAGATGGACAACAACACCGTTGAGTTCCGCTTAACTCAGCCCGACGCCTCCTTCATGTGGCACCTCGCCACGCATTATGCCTCCGTGATGTCAGCAGAATATGCGGCTAAATTAGCAAAACAGGATCGTCAGGAGCTGCTCGACAGACAACCCGTCGGCACCGGACCGTACCAGCTTTCGGAGAATCGCGCAGGGCAATATGTTCGACTGCAGCGCCATGAAAAATTCTGGCGTGGTACTCCTCTGATGCCGCAGGTGGTTGTGGACCTCGGCTCTGGCGGCACCGGACGTCTATCGAAACTCCTGACCGGTGAGTGTGATGTTCTGGCCTGGCCCGCCGCCAGTCAGCTCAGCATTTTGCGTGATGACCCGCGCCTGCGTCTGACCCTTCGCCCAGGGATGAACATCGCCTATCTGGCATTCAACACCAATAAACCACCGATGGATAATCCCGCCGTGCGGCATGCGCTGGCGCTGGCCATTAATAACCAACGGCTGATGCAGTCCATCTACTACGGGACGGCGGAAACCGCAGCATCTATTTTGCCTCGCGCCTCGTGGGCTTATGACAACGAAGCTAAAATTACAGAGTACAATCCGGCAAAATCGCGCGAGCAGTTAAAAGCACTGGGGCTGGAGAACCTGACATTACAGCTTTGGGTACCCACCAGTTCTCAGGCCTGGAACCCCAGTCCACTGAAAACCGCCGAGCTGATTCAGGCTGACATGGCTCAGGTGGGTGTGAAAGTTAAAATCATTCCGGTAGAAGGTCGTTTTCAGGAGGCGCGATTAATGGATATGAACCATGATCTAACGTTATCCGGTTGGGCGACGGACAGTAACGATCCTGACAGTTTTTTCCGACCGTTGCTAAGCTGCGCCGCCATCAACTCGCAGACTAACTTCGCCCACTGGTGTAATCCGGAATTTGACAGCGTTCTGCGCAAGGCCCTCTCTTCGCAGCAACTCTCATCGCGAATTGATGCCTATGACGAAGCGCAAAATATTCTCGCGAAAGAGTTACCGATCCTGCCGCTGGCCTCTTCACTGCGTCTGCAGGCTTATCGTTACGATATCAAAGGACTGGTGCTGAGTCCGTTCGGCAATGCATCTTTTGCCGGGGTTTCCAGGGAAAAGAAAGATGAGGTGAAAAAGCCATGATTATCTTCACCCTGCGTCGTTTTTTATTGCTGCTGGTCACCCTTTTCTTTCTGACCTTTATTGGTTTCAGCCTGAGCTACTTCACGCCTCATGCGCCGTTACAGGGTGCATCGCTGTGGAACGCCTGGGTATTCTGGTTCAATGGCCTCATTCACTGGGATTTTGGTGTATCCAGTATTAACGGCCAGTTGATTTCAGAACAGTTGAAGGAGGTGTTCCCGGCGACGATGGAACTGTGCATTCTGGCCTTTGGTTTTGCGCTGATGGTTGGGATCCCCGTTGGTATGCTGGCAGGGATCACGCGGAACAAGTGGCAGGACCGCTGCATCAGCGCCTTAGCGTTGATGGGCTTTTCCATTCCGGTTTTTTGGCTGGCGCTGTTGCTCACGTTGCTCTTCTCACTGACTCTCGGCTGGCTTCCCGTTTCGGGACGCTTTGATCTTCTCTATGAAGTGAAGCCCGTTACCGGATTTGCCATTATTGATGCGTGGATCTCCGACTCGCCCTGGCGCGATGAAATGCTGGTCAGCGCAATCCGTCACATGGTGCTTCCGGTGTTGACGCTTTCCGTAGCCCCTACCACGGAAGTTATTCGCCTGATGCGAATCAGCACCATTGAGGTCTTTGATCAAAACTACGTTAAGGCGGCCGCCACGCGCGGTCTGTCACGCTTAACCATTCTGCGCCGTCACGTTCTGCACAACGCCCTTCCGCCGGTGATCCCGCGTCTGGGTTTACAGTTTTCCACCATGCTGACGCTGGCGATGATCACCGAGATGGTCTTTAGCTGGCCAGGTCTTGGCCGTTGGTTGATTAACGCAATTCGCCAACAGGATTACGCGGCAATTTCGGCGGGCGTCATGGTGATTGGCTCACTGGTTATCATCGTTAATGTCATCTCTGATATTTTAGGTGCCATGGCTAACCCTCTGAAACATAAGGAATGGTATGCCTTACGATAGCGTCTACAGCGAAAAGCGCCCGCCGGGTACGTTGCGCACCGCATGGCGCAATTTTTACGGCGATGCGACTGCGATGATCGGCCTGTATGGCTGCGCAGGATTGGCGATTCTGTGTATTTTTGGCGGTTGGTTTGCCCCTTATGGCATCGACCAGCAATTTCTCGGCTATCAGCTTTTACCGCCGTCATGGTCGCGCTATGGCGAAGTCTCATTTTTCCTCGGAACTGACGATCTCGGGCGTGACGTGTTAAGTCGCCTGCTCAGCGGCGCGGCCCCGACCGTTGGCGGCGCGTTTGTCGTTACCCTCGCCGCCACACTATGTGGCCTGTTACTGGGCGTGGTTGCCGGTGCAACGCACGGTTTGCGCTCCGCGGTGCTGAACCACATTCTGGACACCCTGCTCTCGATCCCTTCGCTGCTGCTGGCAATTATTGTGGTGGCCTTTGCCGGACCGCATCTGACACACGCGATGTTTGCCGTCTGGCTGGCGCTGCTGCCGCGCATGGTACGCTCCGTCTACAGCATGGTGCATGACGAGCTGGAAAAAGAGTACGTTATCGCCGCTCGCCTGGACGGCGCAACCACGCTCAATATCCTGTGGTTCGCCGTTCTGCCCAATATTACCGCCGGACTTATCACTGAAATCACCCGTGCGCTGTCGATGGCGATTCTGGACATCGCCGCGCTGGGTTTTCTCGACCTTGGCGCACAGTTGCCGTCACCAGAATGGGGAGCCATGCTTGGCGACGCACTGGAGCTGATTTATGTCGCACCGTGGACGGTTATGCTGCCAGGTGCGGCGATTATGATAAGCGTGCTGCTGGTTAACCTGCTGGGTGATGGCGTGCGCCGGGCAATTATTGCGGGGGTGGAATAATGCCATTACTGGATATCCGCAACCTGACCATTGAATTCAGAACCGGCGACGACTGGGTGAAGGCGGTTGACCGCGTCAGCATGACCCTCAATGAAGGTGAAATCCGCGGACTGGTTGGCGAGTCTGGATCGGGCAAGAGCCTGATCGCCAAGGCCATTTGCGGCGTCGCTAAAGATAACTGGCGCGTAACCGCAGACCGCATGCGCTTTGATGATATCGATCTGTTGCGCCTTTCCGCGCGTGAACGACGCAAGCTGGTCGGCCATAACGTTTCCATGATCTTTCAGGAACCGCAATCGTGTCTCGATCCGTCTGAGCGCATTGGACGACAACTGATGCAAAATATTCCGGCATGGACTTATAAAGGCCGCTGGTGGCAGCGCATCGGCTGGCGTAAACGCCGCGCGATTGAACTCCTGCACCGCGTCGGGATAAAAGATCATAAAGATGCGATGCGCAGCTTCCCGTATGAACTGACCGACGGCGAATGCCAGAAGGTGATGATCGCAATCGCCCTGGCTAATCAGCCGCGTTTACTGATTGCCGACGAACCAACGAACGCGATGGAGCCAACCACTCAGGCGCAAATTTTCCGCCTGCTGACCCGGCTGAACCAAAACAGCAATACCACCATTTTGTTGATCAGCCATGACCTGCAAATGCTCAGCCAGTGGGCTGACAAAATTAACGTGATGTACTGTGGGCAAACGGTGGAAACTGCGCCCAGTAAAGAGCTGGTGACTATTCCGCATCATCCTTATACCCAAGCGTTGATTCGCGCCATTCCTGATTTTGGTAGCGCAATGCCGCACAAAAGCCGCCTGAATACCATGCCAGGAGCCATTCCATTGCTGGAACAATTACCTATCGGCTGTCGTCTGGGGCCGCGCTGCCCTTATGCTCAGCGCGAATGTATCGAAACCCCAAGACTGACCGGAGCAAAGAATCATCTCTACGCCTGTCATTTCCCGCTGAACATGGAGAGAGAGTGAGATGGTAGAAACCCTGCTCGAAGTTCGTAATCTGAGCAAAACCTTTCGCTACCGGACGGGCTTATTCCGCCGTCAGACCGTTGAGGCCGTTAAGCCGCTGAGCTTTACCCTGCGCGAGCGTCAGACGCTCGCCGTCATAGGTGAAAATGGTTCCGGTAAATCTACGCTGGCGAAGATGCTGGCCGGTATGATTGAGCCCACCAGCGGTGAGCTGCTGATTGACGATCACCCGTTAAAATATGGTGATTATTCATTCCGTAGTCAGCGTATCCGTATGATTTTCCAGGATCCATCAACGTCGCTTAACCCACGGCAACGTATTTCGCAGATCCTCGATTTTCCGCTACGTCTGAACACCGACCTCGAGCCTGAACAGCGCCGCAAACAGATCATCGAGACCATGCGCATGGTCGGTCTGTTGCCTGACCATGTGAGTTATTACCCGCATATGCTGGCTCCGGGACAAAAACAGCGTCTGGGTCTTGCCCGAGCGCTCATTTTGCGACCCAAAGTCATTATCGCCGACGAAGCCCTGGCCTCTCTGGACATGTCGATGCGTTCGCAGCTCATCAATCTGATGCTGGAATTACAGGAAAAACAGGGAATTTCATATATCTATGTGACTCAGCACATCGGCATGATGAAGCACATCAGCGATCAGGTATTAGTCATGCACCAGGGTGAAGTGGTTGAACGCGGCAGTACAGCAGATGTTCTGGCCTCGCCGTTGCATGAGCTGACCCGTCGCCTGATCGCCGGTCATTTCGGCGAAGCGCTTACCGCTGACGCATGGCGTAAAGATCGCTAGCAGATGCAGCCCTCCTCAACCGGAGGGCAATTTTGCAATCAGTGACAAACATTTGGTAAGAGCAGTGTATCAACCTCGCTAAACGCGACCGAAGGGAAAAGGGATCCCTGCATCACCCAAACACCAGCCGCGCCTACTTCGTCGATAAGCTGTTTGGTTTCCACGCCCTCCACCGCAATGCGGTCGCAATATTCGCGGATGTTTTTAATTAGCACCGGGAACATCGGTTTTTCAGCCTGATCCAGGAAAAAACCACGATCCAACTTTACAACATCAAAACGACCGCAAACCAGCGGACTGGCCCCAATGCTGCCGGAGCCCAGATCGCCCAGCCATAATGCGTTTGGACCGTCGCAAAGTGAATTAATCAGCAGATTATTCAGACATACGGTATTCGTCAGAAAACGCTCTGAAAGTTCCAGGGCGACAAAAGGCATGGCATGTAGCGCCGATTTAACGCTCGGGTCGCCAATTGCCAGCAGCGCCATTTCATCAATGAGATTCAGAGTACAGAAAAGGTTGTGGCTCTCAAACCAATTACGCTTTTCGGCAATTAATCGAATTTGCTCGAGCATGAAATTACGTTTTTGTTCGCTATTCCACGCTGAAATGATGAACTCTGGATGTATCGGCGAAACCGTATCTGAAACAAACCGGACGCTCATCTCAACACCCAGTAACGTATCAGTTGTGTCTCTCATCGGTTCCGCGATGAAATGATAGTGCATAAGACCACTCCAATTGATCATAACTTCCTGATAATGCACTTTTAATCACAATCAATCAATAATATCGATCAATGAATAAATATCGATCGATAAAAACAATATATCATAACGAACTGAATACGGTCATATTTTTTGTTTTAAGAAAGTTCCTACATTGCTATGTTTTAAAACATAAGCTAGCAGTTAATAATACCATTGAGATGCCTTTAAAGCCTTGTATTTTCTCCATCCCCCCCGCGCTTCGCAGAATGAATGAGACTTAACCAGCGAAAGTGTTATAACCCTCATGCGTAATGAAAAGTGATTATCAGTAAGGGATGATAACTATTCTACAAGGCACAAAGAGTGGGATATAATTGCTGCCCCATTTCGAACCACCTTCAAATTGTGATCATAACTCATTGATTGCTAAAAATAAGCAATGACCATAAGGATTAAAGCTATGGGTTTTCTTTCCGGTAAGCGCATTCTGGTAACGGGTCTTGCCAGCAAACTGTCCATCGCCTGGGGTATCGCTCAGGCCATGCATCGCGAAGGGGCTGAACTGGCGTTCACCTACCAGAATGACAAACTAAAAGGCCGCGTCGAGGAATTTGCAGCTCAACTGGGTTCCAGCATCGTACTGCAGTGTGATGTGGCGGAAGACGCCAGCATTGATGCACTGTTTACCGAACTGGGCAAAGCCTGGCCGAAATTCGACGGTTTTGTGCACTCGATTGGTTTTGCGCCCGCAGACCAACTGGATGGCGACTATGTGAATGCAGTCACCCGCGAAGGCTTCAAAATTGCTCATGACATCAGCGCTTACAGCTTTGTGGCGATGGCAAAAGCCTGCCGTTCCATGCTGAACCCAGGCTCGGCGCTGCTGACGCTATCCTATCTGGGCGCAGAGCGCGCCATCCCTAACTACAACGTGATGGGCCTGGCAAAAGCCTCACTGGAAGCGAACGTCCGCTATATGGCTAATGCGATGGGTCCTGAAGGCGTGCGTGTGAACGCTATTTCCGCCGGTCCTATCCGTACACTCGCCGCTTCCGGCATTAAAGATTTCCGTAAAATGCTGGCGCATTGTGAAGCGGTTACGCCGATTCGCCGCACTGTAACCATTGAAGATGTGGGTAACTCCGCAGCATTTTTGTGCTCCGATCTCGCTGCCGGCATCTCGGGTGAAGTCGTTCACGTCGATGGTGGCTTCAGTATCGCGGCAATGAACGAACTGGAACTGAAATAATCGTAAGTCTTCTATGGGCGGTCTTGCCCCGCCCATGACTCTCCTCTGCCTGCCGCCATATATGCTTTTCTGATATTTATTATCACGGAACAATCTTTCATCCCCTCTTCTGCTTACGTCAGGATATTGCAGCGCAAACGATCCGGCGTAGTAGTAGACGACGTGTCCGGGTCGCCACTTTTTAGACCAAGGACCGCCCATGGAACAACGCCGAATTGAAGGCAAAAGCCACTGGTATCATGAGACGCAATCCAGCAAGCATCCGCAAGATATTCTGCCGCTGGTGCCGGAAGCCGCTCATGTCGACGACAGCTTTTTACTGGATCTGGCGATACCTGATGACGCCCTTTTGCCTTTTCAATCCTGGTTAACCCCTGCCCGTAAACTTGCCCAGGTTCTCTTCCCGGTTCACGTAAACCTGAATCAGATGCACACATTCAGCGCCTATGAGCGGATGAGTACGGCGCTAACTGTCGCTCAGGTGTATGGCGTCCAGCGATTGTGCAATCACTATGCCGCGCGGTTAACACCGCTTCCTGGTCCTGACTCGTCACGGGAAAGTAACCATCGGCTGGCGCAAATCACCCAATATGCTCGCCAACTTGCCAGCTCTCCTGACGTGATAGGCGCACGCGATCGCCAGCATCTGGATGCGGTCGGGCTGACCACCAGCGATAGTATTTTGATGAATCAAATCATCGGCTTCGTCGGTTTTCAGGCCCGGATCGTGGCCCTGTTTCAGGCCTGGTTTGGACATCCGGTGCGCCGAATACCGGGGCTGGATATACAGCAATTCGCTCACGCTTCGCCATTTAGTGCAACAAACGCTACCTGGCACGCTGCGCCATTCCCAATCGAAAAATATCCTGCTCAGGACGAGACGACGGCCAGACATTTTCCCGATGAGCTGCAAGCGTTGGTGCCATTACTGATTCATTCACCGGTCATTTTAGATTTATTCACGACACTGATTTCCAGTACCCGGTGCAGCGCTGTACCGGTGCGGGCATTTTCACTGGCGGCGCTAATGACGTCACGGATTAACGGCAGCGTGGCCTGCTTTAATGAACAGGCACATACAGCCAATGAATTAGCCAACGTTATCGCCCTGCTTCGCCAGGAGGAACGTGAATTACAGCGTTGGGAACAGCGACATCCGGTTGAGCGCGTCACCCTGCAGGCGGTACAATGGCTAACCCGAGCGCCCGACCGTTTTAGCGCCGCGCTGTTAACCCCTTTGTTCGATCAGGGCATCTCTTCTGAACAAGCGATTAACCTGCTGGCCTGGAGCGGATTGTGCGGATGGTTGAATCGCTTGAAAATCGCGCTGGGCGAGACTTATTAACCGATCCACTTACTGAAAGAGCGCTTGCCGCAACTGAGAGAATCGCGTAAAACTGTCAGCCGCTCTTTTAGCCACGAAAATAGACAATTATGCTTCAGGACAACCCGCTGCTAGCGCAGCTTAAACAGCAACTGCATTCCCAGACGCCACGTGCTGAAGGGGTGGTAAAAGCCACGGAAAAAGGCTTTGGCTTCCTGGAAGTCGATGCACAAAAAAGCTATTTCATTCCACCGCCGCAGATGAAAAAAGTGATGCATGGCGACCGCATTGTTGCGGTTATCCATACAGAAAAAGATCGTGAATCTGCCGAGCCGGAAGAACTGATCGAACCCTTCCTGACGCGCTTCGTGGGTAAAGTTCAGGGCAAAAATGATCGTCTGTCCATTGTGCCGGATCATCCGTTACTGAAAGAAGCGATCCCTTGCCGTGCCGCCCGCGGCGTTGAGCACGATTTTAAAGAAGGTGACTGGGCCGTCGCTGAAATGCGTCGCCACCCGCTGAAAGGCGATCGCACCTTCTATGCCGAGTTAACCCAATTTATCACTTTTGCTGATGACCACTTTGTCCCGTGGTGGGTCACGCTGGCACGCCATAATCTCGAAAAAGAAGCGCCGGACGGTGTGGCAACTGAGATGCTGGATGAAGGTCTGGTTCGTCAGGACTTAACCGCCCTCAACTTTGTCACCATCGACAGCGCCAGCACCGAAGATATGGACGATGCGCTGTATGCTGAAGAGCTGGCCGACGGCAAACTGCAATTAACTGTCGCCATTGCCGACCCTACGGCCTGGATTGCAGAAGGCAGCAAGCTGGATAAAACAGCAAAAATTCGCGCGTTTACTAACTATCTGCCGGGGTTCAATATCCCGATGCTACCACGCGAACTGTCTGACGATCTGTGCTCTTTACGCGCGAACGAAGTGCGTCCGGTTCTGGCTTGTCGTATGACCATCGCGGCGGATGGCGCGATTGAAGACAACATCACCTTCTTCGCAGCGACGATTGAGTCGAAAGCGAAGCTGGTCTACGACAACGTCTCCGACTGGCTGGAAGGCGCCGGCGACTGGCAGCCTGCAAATGACGCGATTGCTGAACAAATCCGTCTGCTACACCGTATTTGCCTGAGCCGCGGTGAATGGCGTCATAACCATGCTCTGGTATTTAAAGATCGCCCGGATTACCGTTTTGTTCTTGGTGAAAAAGGTGAAGTCCTGGACATCGTCGCTGAGCCACGCCGCATCGCAAACCGAATCGTGGAAGAATCCATGATTGCGGCAAACATTTGCGCCGCCCGCGTGCTTCGCGACAAGCTCGGCTTCGGTATTTATAACGTCCATATGGGATTCGACCCGGCCAACGCCGACGCTCTGGCCGCGCTGCTAAAAACCCATGGTATGCACGTTGATGCCGAGGAAGTCCTGACGCTGGAAGGTTTCTGCAAACTGCGCCGCGAGCTGGATGCGCAGCCTTCTGGTTTCCTCGACAGCCGAATTCGCCGCTTCCAGTCTTACGCTGAAATCAGTATCGAGCCAGGGCCGCACTTTGGGCTGGGTCTGGAGGCTTATGCCACCTGGACCTCTCCTATTCGTAAATATGGCGATATGATTAACCACCGTCTGCTTAAGGCCGTCATCAAAGGTGAAACCATCGCCCGCCCTGGGGATGATACCACGGTGCAAATGGCGGAACGTCGTCGCCTGAACCGGATGGCTGAGCGTGATGTGGGCGACTGGTTATACGCCCGTTTCCTGAGTGACAAAGCCGGGACCGATACCCGCTTTGCGGCCGAGATAATTGACGTCAGCCGCGGCGGTATGCGCGTACGTTTAGTTGATAATGGTGCAGTAGCATTTATTCCTGCCCCATTCCTGCACGCCGTTCGGGACGAGCTGGTATGCAGCCAGGAAAGCGGCACGGTGCAAATTAAAGGTGAAGTGGTTTACAAAGTCACGGATGTGATTGACGTAACCATCGCCGAAGTTCGCATGGAAACCCGCAGCGTTATCGCGCGTCCAGCCGCGTAACACGTATCAATCCAGCGACCTTTCTCATTTTGTGAAAGGTCGTTTCTTTTTCCCGCCCAAATTCCCACCACCGCACTACACTTCTTTCATTCGGTCAATTTTATTTTTTTACTTTTTTCAGTTCCGTTGGCTTTGCTTTTTACGGATTCTGGATTAAACATAAATATATAAAAAAAACAATACGTTCAGCCATAATCACCCCGAATGAATCATGGCTACCCATACTTTTGAGGCTCTATGCGCTTTAAACGGGATAGTACACATGATGAAAGACGTCCGGGAGCTGGTTACGTTGTATAGCTATGTGGGCACTCATAACCCCTACTGGCGTTTGTCAGAGGATTGCAACATCCTGCATTTCTCTATCGACGAAGCGTCAGAAGCTGATCAGACCATCGAATTATTACCTGAACAAGCCGATCGCATTCGCGAGATGACGGTGATCACGTCAAGTCTGCTAATGACGTTGCCCATTGAAGATGACGACATTCCCGTGCATCTGGTCGGTCGAAAAATCAATAAGCGCGAATGGGCCGGTAGCGCATCCGCCTGGGATGACACCCCTTCCGTCGCCCGCGATCTGGCCCACGGCCTCTCTTTTGCCGAACAAGTCGTTTCCGAAGCCAATTCCGTTATTGTCATTCTTGACCGCATGGGCAACATTCAGCGGTTTAATCGCCTGTGCGAAGAGTACACCGGCCTCAAAGAACGTGAAGTCATTGGTCAAAGTGTATTCACATTATTTATGAGCCGTCGTGAAGCGGCGGCTTCACGGCGCAATATTGAGGTCTTTTTTCGCGAAGGTAACTCGTATGAGGTTGAACGCTGGGTCAAGACCTGCAAAGGCCAGCGTCTGTTTCTGTTTCGCAATAAATTTGTGCATAACGGTAGCGGCAAGAACGAAATTTTTCTGATCTGTTCCGGGACCGATATCACTGAAGAACGCCGCGCGCAGGAACGACTGCGGGTGTTGGCGAATACCGACTCCATCACTGGATTACCAAACCGCAACGCAATTCATGAACTGATCAGTAATGCGATTGAGAACGCGGGCGATACGCAGGTCGGTATTGCGTACCTCGATCTGGATAACTTCAAAAAGGTAAACGATGCCTACGGGCATATGTTTGGCGATCAGCTACTACAAAGCGTGTCGCTGGCAATCCTCAGTTGCCTCGAAGACAACCAGATCCTGGCGCGATTTGGCGGCGATGAATTCATTGTTCTTGCCACCGAAACATCCCAGGGCACACTGGAAGCCACCGCATCACGCATTCTGACGCGCCTGCGCCAGCCCTTCCGCATCGGTCTGATTGAAGTCTATACCGGATGCTCTATTGGTATATCCCTCGCGCCTCAGCATGGTCAGGACTGCGAGAGCGTCATTCGTAACGCGGATACAGCCATGTACACCGCGAAAGAAGGCGGCCGTGGGCAGTTTTGTGTTTTTTCTCCGGAAATGAATCAGCGGGTATTTGAATATCTGTGGCTGGATACTAATCTGCGTAAGGCGCTGGATAACGATCAACTGGTTATCCATTATCAGCCAAAGATAACCTGGCGCGGTGAAGTGCGCAGCCTGGAGGCGCTGGTTCGCTGGCAATCTCCGGAACGCGGCCTCATTCCACCGCTGGAGTTTATCTCCTACGCCGAAGAATCGGGGCTCATCGTCCCGCTGGGGCGTTGGGTTATTCTCGACGTTGTGCGCCAGGTCGCGAAATGGCGCGACAAGGGAATAAACCTGCGCGTGGCGGTAAACGTTTCTGCCCGCCAGCTCGCCGACCAGACGCTGTTTACCGCACTTAAGCAGGTACTTCACGAGCTCAACTTTGAGTATTGCCCCATCGATGTTGAATTAACGGAAAGCAGTTTGATAGAAAATGAGCAACTGGCGTTGTCAGTCATTCAGCAGTTTAGCCAGTTAGGAGCGCAAATCCATTTGGATGATTTTGGTACCGGTTATTCGTCGCTGTCTCAACTGGCCCGCTTCCCGCTAGATGCCATTAAACTGGATCAGACCTTTGTCAGAGAGATCCACAAACAATCCATTTCACAATCGCTGGTACGGGCCATAGTTGCGGTAGCACAGGCGCTCAACCTGCAGGTCATCGCCGAAGGCGTGGAAAGCGCGAAAGAGGATGCGTTTCTGACCAAAAATGGCGTCAATGAGCGTCAGGGGTTTTTATTCGCCAAACCAATGCCAGCAGCCGCATTTGAACGTTGGTATCGCCGCCACCTGAGTAAAAAACTGCGCTAATGCAGAGAGAATGAAGGCGATAAATAGCCATAAATGGACATTACATGACGACGCTATCCGCATGTAATCACAGAATATATAATATTCTTCAATCGTTCAGGTTAATACTATTTTTCCCTTCTCTTTTGCCATGAAATTCTGCATCATGAAATTCAAACTCTATTGCCATTAGGATGACGACCATGTCTGATATCGACGCTCAGCGTCTGGCCGAACGTATTGATACCGTGCTGGATATCCTCGTTGCAGGTGATTACCACTCAGCCATCCACAATCTTGAAATTTTGAAAGCTGAACTGTTAAACACGGTCAAAGAAGATGCCGAATCTTTGGCGAAAAAGCAGAAGGCGCCATGGGAGATCTGATGACAGTGATCTTTTGATGTCGCTGCTATCAGCAAACTGCAGATAATGCAGTTTCCGTTTAATTTCCGATACGATATCGCAATAAAATTAATACTATGAATTCCCGACAACAATCTATTTTGCAGATGGTGACCGATAAAGGTCAGATGAGCGTCGCCGATCTGGCAAAAGTCACCGGTGTCTCCGAAGTGACGATTCGACAGGATCTGAACACGCTGGAAAAACAGAGTTACTTACGCCGAGCCCACGGTTTTGCTGTTTCATTGAACAGCGATGATGTTGAAACGCGCATGATGACCAATTTCACTCTGAAACGTGAACTGGCTGAATTCGCTGCATCTCTGGTCAGTCCAGGCGAATCCGTATTCATTGAGAATGGCAGCAGCAATGCACTTCTGGCCAGAACACTGGCAGAGCAAAAAGATGTCACCATCATCACCGTGAGCAGCTACATTGCTCATCTGCTCAAAGAAACGCCCTGTGAAGTGATTCTTCTCGGTGGAATTTACCAGAAAAAAAGTGAGAGCATGGTCGGCCCTTTAACTCGCCAGTTTATCCAGCAGGTACATTTCAGTAAGGCCTTTATCGGCATTGACGGCTGGCAGGCTGATACCGGTTTTACCGGACGCGATATGATGCGTTCTGACGTGGTTAACGCGGTGCTGGAAAAAGGCGCAGAAGTTATTGTGTTGACCGACAGCTCAAAATTCGACGCCATTCACCCTTACACGCTGGGTCCATTAGAGCGATTCAGCCGCGTAGTAACGGACTCCAGACTCAGCGCCAGCGTACAAATGCAGCTCGAACATTCAGGATTAATCGTCAATATCATTGATGCCCACGCATAAAATCTTCAGTAGATGGTTTGTCAGCAGACAAATCATCTGCTCTCTGAGAGTTATCTGACAATCCAATTAAGACTTTTTACCTGTCGTTAACAGGATAAAGTCGTAAAATTAATGTTAGCGATATAACAGGAACGAACCTCCAACTTCAGGATAGTGTTTGTAATGCCTTCGCTAAACGGTTTCACGGAAATATCTTCGATAGTCTTAATTTGACGCTATCCTTAAAGAACACTGGATTCCGTGAATCAATAATTCAGGAGAAAGTATTATGTTAGTAACGAGCAAAAAAATGACCGCTGCCATTCTGGCGATTACTCTGGCAATGTCGCTGAGTGCCTGCTCTAACTGGTCCAAACGAGATCGTAACACCGCAATCGGTGCTGGTGCAGGTGCAATAGGTGGTGCAGTCCTGACTGACGGTAGCACGCTGGGTACGCTGGGTGGTGCTGCAGTAGGTGGTATTATTGGCCACCAGGTGGGTAAATAATCTACGGTTAAACGGCTCGATATAATAATACGTTTACTTTTTCAGGTCTGTATTATTAAAAAGCCACGGAAATTTTCCGTGGCTTTTTTATTAACCGCCAGCCAGTTTAACTTTCATTCCTTTAGCTTCCAGCAGCGATTTAATCAGGTCGCGTTTATCCCCCTGAATTTCAATCACGCCATCTTTCACTGCTCCACCGCAACCACACTTTTTCTTCAGTTCTGCGGCTAATTTGGTCAGTTCGGCATCGTCTTGATCAATACCGGTAATCAGGCACACGCCCTTCCCTTTGCGACCACTGGTCTGGCGCTGGATACGAACAATGCCATCGCCTTTTGGACGCTCAGGCGCTGTTTTCGGTTCATCAATACGCCCGGAGTCGGTAGAGTAGACCAGACGAGAGTTTGAGTCGTTCATTTACGCACCTCGTTTCAGGGAAGCATTGATCATCTTCAGCGTCTGCGCGGGATCGGCCGACTGGGTAACCGGGCGACCAATCACCATGTAATCCACACCTGCTGACTGCGCCTGTTCCGGTGTCATAATACGACGCTGATCGCCCGCCTCGCTGCCTTCTGGACGAATACCCGGTGTCACCAGCTTAAATGCCTGGCCCAACACCTGCTTGAATCGCACCGCTTCCTGAGCTGAGCATACGACACCATCCAGACCACAATTCTGGGTTAAGCGCGCCAGTCTTTCAGCATAATCCGCAGGTGACAACGTCACGCCTAGATCGGCGAGGTCGCTGGCTTCCATACTGGTCAGAACCGTCACGGCAATCAGCAGCGGCGCATCCTGGCCAAAAGGCACTAAGGCTTCACGGGCTGCAGTCATCATACGCGCCCCGCCAGAAGCGTGAACGTTAACCATCCAGACGCCAAGTTCGGCAGCAGCGGCAACTGCATGCGCGGTGGTATTGGGAATATCATGAAATTTCAAATCAAGAAAGATGTCAAAACCACGCTGTTGTAGATCGCGAACCAACTGAGGTCCAAAAAGCGTGAACATCTCTTTGCCCACTTTCAAACGGCAATCACGAGGATCAATTCTGTCGACAAAAGCTAATGCTTTATCACGATTAGAATAATCGAGAGCGACAACGACAGGAGAATCGGTAACAGCACGAGAAGAAGATGAAGCAGTAAACGTCATGACCAGACCTTCTTGAGGATGGGCGCCCACGGCGGCGCGAAATGGGTAAACGGCGTGCATTCTACCTGCGGTAATAGAAAATTAACAGGCGCGATTACATTTCTGCCAGGCGAACCGGCAGCGGAGGTTGAGGATGGATCGATTACACACCAACAGTATGTTGTAACTAAAATAAGGTTTTTTTAAAAATTACAGCCCATCAAGTCCGCGAATGGGCTTAATGGTTGACCATGAACGGCAGGATGGACAGTGCCAGTAAAGCGTATACGCGGTAAAACCGCACTTCTGGCAGCTGTAACGCGGTTTACTGCGTACCTGCTCTCCGACCATATCGCGCAGAACCATCAGGCTCTCTTTGGCACGCCCTTCTTCGGCTTCGTGGAGATGATAATCCATCAGCTTGTGGAACACGCGCATCGTAGGATGACGTTGCAGCTGACGAGTGATATAGACCTGAGCGGTATCAGCCCCCTCACGCGCCTCAAGAATATCAGCCAGCATCAGTTCGGCGGCGGCACCAGTATTTTCCTCGACGGCCCGACGTAAAAACTCCGCCCACTCATCGTTTTTCCCCAGATGCTGGTAGCAGCTTTGCAGCATTTCCAGCGTTTCGCTGACCAGCTCTTTGTCCTGGGAAATGACCCGTTGCAGGCTTTCAACCGCCTTCGCGTAATCACCTTTTTCCATGTACACGCGACCCATCATGATGGATACCCGTGCACTGTTTTTGTCTGCCGCCGCGCCTTTTTTCAACAGCGTCATGGCGCGATCCATATCGTCGCTACCCATTTGCTGTAAGGCCAGTTCGCAGTAGAAGTGGGCTATCTCATTACGCTGCTTGTCTTTGCCGAGTTTCACCAGACGCTCTGCTACATCAATGGCTTTTTGCCATTCGCTGGTGGCCTGATAAATTTGCAACAGTTGCTGTAATGCGCCAACCCGAAAATCAGTTTCATCGGTAAGCTGATTGAACATGTCTTCCGCGCGGTCGTACAGTCCCGCGGCCATGTAGTCGCGCCCCAGCTGTTGCACGGCCAGCAAACGCTGCTCGTAGGTCAGCGAGGCACTTTCCATTAACGTTTGATGGATGCGGATTGCGCGATCGACTTCACCGCGAGAGCGGAACAGGTTTCCGAGGGTGAGATGAGCCTCAACGGTGCCTGTGTCCTCTTTTAGCATATCAAGGAACAGATCCACCGCTTTATCTTGTTGATTGCTCAGGAGGAAGTTAACCCCGGCGACATAGTCACGAGAAAGACGGTTAGCTTCATCCTGCTTGGTTTGTTGCGCACTTCTGCGACCCATATACCACCCATAGGCAGCGGCTACAGGTAAAAGCAGAAACAACAACTCCAACATAAATAATTATTCCTTCACAACCGACGAATCGGCAGATACCGCAACGTCGGTCGCAGGCGCAAGCTGGTTTTCCAGTCGTTTGATTTTACGTTCGGCGCGCGCAAGAGACACACGAACCTTCAGCCAGAAAAGGCCGCAAATTAGCCAACCAATCGCAAACCCTGCGGCAAACAATACAGCAAGCAGCGTAGAGATACGATACTCACCCTGAGCCAGCAGGTAATTAAACGTAACCTGTTGATCGTTTTGCGCACCCAATGTCACCGAAATAACAAAAATCGCCAACACCAGTAAGAAAATGAGTAAATATTTCACATTACTTCCCGTTATGTGGTTTGAGCGAATAAATCGTGTCCAACTTACCGCGTTGAGCCCTTTAAATTACCATTTTCACAACGAGTGCGAAACGGAAAAGCGCTTTCCACTTTCTGATTTGAGGGCAAAATTTGAAAAATCAATCATCGCTAGCTTTCTTGTTCTCGCTGCGCGATTTCTTTTTCCTCCTGCACTGGTGGGGTTAATGGTCCGCATACCCGCTGTGCAAGCCAGGTTGCCAGCGTCACCAACAGCCACGAAATCAGCGTTGCCACCACCAAATCACGGGGCCAGTGCATGCCTAACAGCAAGCGACTGCCCATCACGCCGGTCGCCCAGATCAGCAGAAACACAATCGTCAGCGTACGTCTGCGCGGCCATAACAGCCCTACGCCCAGTAAAGCCCAACTGGCGGCAAACATCGTATGTCCGGACGGAAAGGCAAACCCCGTTTCTTTTTGCCAGTGCTTGCGTAAAAACGTTGGAATATCCTGCTGTTCGGCCAATTGTTCTTTGACTAAATGCCCACGATCTTTACGTTTTAAAGTGTAGAACTCATCAACCGGAATATGGTGCGTTTTTTCCAACCACACGACAAAAGGTCGCGGTTCTTGCACCCTGTCTTTTACCCAGGACTTCACGCCCTGTCCCACTAAAATCGCCGCTGCCAGAATAGCAAACAGCATTACCGCGGCTTTAAGACGAAAACGCAGGCACCACAGAAACCATGCACAAAGCGCAACGTGAGTGATAATTCCCCACGGCTGCGTCACCGTTTCCGTTACCCAGTACAAGGACTTTAACCACCAGACATTGTGCCCTGGCTGCCAGCTCCAGCCTGATACCCATACGGCAACCGGCATGATAAGTAGCAGTCCGGTCCCCACTGCGGTGCGCTTTGCAATAGACAGCATTGCCTCTCCTTTCGTCGATAAGTATCACAATCATAACTGAAAAATTCACACGTCGGGAAAATTGACAATTTTGTGCCATTCCAAAAGCGAATCCGTGGTCGCGATTAGGTGAACGTCGTTGCCTTATGGCAAAATAGTGTAATACAGAACAGAAGCCGACAGGCGAAGGCACGACAAGTGCCAGCATAATCTGGAGAATTACATGCAGCTTAAACGTGTGGCAGAAGCCAAACTGCCAACCCCCTGGGGTGATTTCCTGATGGTGGGATTTGAAGAACTGGCAACCGGACACGATCATGTCGCACTGGTTTTTGGCGATATCACAGGCCAAACACCTGTCCTGGCGCGCGTCCACTCCGAATGTTTGACTGGTGATGCGCTGTTTAGCCTGCGTTGCGATTGCGGTTTCCAGCTTGAAGCGGCCCTCACCCACATTGCTGAAGAAGGGCGTGGTATTCTGCTTTATCACCGTCAGGAAGGACGCAACATTGGCCTGCTCAACAAAATCCGCGCTTACGCGTTGCAGGACCAGGGTTATGATACCGTTGAAGCGAATCATCAGTTGGGATTTGCGGCAGACGAGCGCGATTTCACGCTGTGTGCCGATATGTTCAAGCTGCTGGGCGTGGATGCGGTACGTTTGCTGACCAATAACCCGAAGAAAGTAGAAATCCTGACCGAAGCGGGAATCAATATTGTTGAACGCGTGCCGCTGATCGTGGGCCGTAATCCAAAAAATGAACATTATCTGGACACCAAAGCCGCCAAGATGGGACATTTGCTGGGCAAATAATCGTTGTCACCGCCTATCAAAAAGCCTGCTCTCGCAGGCTTTTTTGCATTTTAATTCAACATATTACGAATCACGTAGTGCAGAATGCCGTCGTTTTGGTAATACGTTAGCTCCGTCGCGGTATCAATGCGACAGCGGCATAGAATCACCTCTTTACGCCCATCTGCGCGTACCATACTCACCGGAACTGTCGCCCCCGGTTTAATGTTTTGTAGGTCCGTAATATCGATCGCCTCCTCACCGGTTAATCCCAGCGTTTTACGCGTGACGCCCTGCGGGAATTCCAGCGGTAAAATGCCCATGCCAATCAGGTTAGAACGGTGAATTCGCTCAAAAGACTCTGCGATAACCACGCGAACGCCCAGCAAACGTGGGCCTTTCGCCGCCCAGTCACGGCTGGAGCCGGAACCATACTCTTTCCCGGCAATCACCGCCAAAGGCACGTTCTCCTGCTGGTATTGCATGGCCGCATCATAAATAGCCACCACTTCGGTTCCCGGCAAATGACGCGTCATGCCACCTTCCACGCCAGGTACCATCTCATTGCGAATACGAATATTGGCAAAGGTACCACGCATCATCACTTCATGATTCCCGCGTCGCGAACCGTAGGAGTTAAAATCTTTACGCTCAACGCCATGGCTTTGCAGATAACGCCCCGCCGGACTGTCTGGTTTAATACTGCCGGCAGGAGAAATATGGTCGGTGGTAACAGAATCTCCGAGCATCGCCAGAATACGCGCACCGTGAATGTCCTGAACCGGATCCGGCGTAGCCTGCATACCATCGAAGAACGGTGACAAACGGATATAGGTCGAGTCAGACTGCCAGCCATAGGTATCAGCGCGATCAACCTGGATTGCTTTCCATTCTGGCGTGCCTTCAAAGACTTCAGCATACTCTTTATGGAACATGGCGGTAGAGACCTGCTCAACGGCGCGGGCAATTTCCTTGGCTGTCGGCCAAATATCTTTCAGATAAACAGGATCGCCTTTTCTGTCATGGCCTAACGGATCTTTCGTCAGGTTGATATTCATATTACCCGCCAGCGCGTAGGCCACCACCAGCGGCGGAGACGCCAGCCAGTTGGTCTTCACGAGCGGATGGATACGACCTTCAAAGTTACGGTTTCCAGAAAGCACTGCCCCAACTGTAAGATCGCCTTTTTTGATGGCTGTTTCGATAGGATCGGGTAAGGGTCCAGAGTTGCCAATACAGGTGGTACAGCCATAACCCACAAGATTAAATCCCAGCTCATCAAGGTACGGAGTGAACCCAGCCTTTGCCAGATAATCGGAAACCACCTTCGATCCTGGCGCCAACGAGGCTTTCACCCATGGCTGACGTTTCAAACCAAGCGTGACGGCTTTTTTCGCCAGCAGCCCCGCCGCCATCAATACGCTTGGGTTTGAGGTGTTGGTACAAGAGGTGATAGCGGCTATCACCACCGCGCCGTCCGGCAGCTTATACTGCTGACCGCTCATGGTATAGTCCACTGGCTGACGGTCTTTCAGCGAGCTATTCACCTCGAGTTCATTACTCGCCGAAAAGGCTTTCGGCACATCAGCCAGCACCACCCGATCCTGCGGACGCTTCGGTCCAGCAAGGCTTGCCTCTACGCTGCCCATATCCAGCTCCAACGAACTGGTAAACACAGGTTCATCCCCTGGGTTACGCCACATTCCCTGCGCTTTGGCATAGGCATTGACCAACTCAACCTGTTCCTCACTGCGCCCGCTCAGACGCATATACTCAAGGGTTATGTCATCGATCGGGAAGAAACCGCAGGTTGCGCCGTATTCCGGTGCCATGTTCGCAATGGTTGCTCGATCGGCCAGAGGTAAGGTGTCCAGCCCATCACCGTAGAATTCAACGAATTTACCGACTACACCGTGCTTACGCAGCATCTGGGTGACGGTCAGAACCAGGTCGGTGGCAGTGATGCCTTCCCGCAGTTTACCCACCAGTTTAAAGCCCACAACATCCGGGATCAGCATTGAGACCGGTTGACCCAGCATTGCCGCTTCAGCTTCAATGCCTCCAACGCCCCAGCCCAGCACACCGAGACCATTAATCATCGTGGTATGGGAATCGGTACCGACCAGTGTATCGGGATAAGCCACCCACTCACCGTCCTGTAACTCGCTCCAGACAGCTTTGCCAAGATATTCAAGGTTAACCTGGTGGCAAATCCCCGTACCCGGCGGTACAACGCTGAAGCGACTAAATGCCTGCTGTCCCCATTTCAGGAACACATAACGTTCATGGTTACGTTCCATTTCCAGGCGCACGTTTTCTTCGAAAGCATCATCATCACCGAAACGATCCACCGTTACAGAGTGATCAATGACAAGATCCACTGGCGAAAGCGGATTCACTTTTGCCGTATCCCCACCCAGACGTTTCACCGCTTCGCGCATGGCGGCGAGATCGACCACCGCCGGCACGCCGGTAAAATCCTGCATCAGAACACGAGCAGGTCGATAGGCAATTTCTCGATCGGCATGAGCGGTCTTCAGCCAATGCGCAAGCGCATGAATATCATCTTCGGTAACGGAATTACCGTCCTGCCAGCGAAGCAGGTTTTCCAGCAAAACTTTTAGCGATTTCGGTAAACGGGTGATATCACCCAGTGATTTAGCGGCCAGCGGCAGACTGTAGTAACGGTAGGTTTTATCTTTAACCTGCAATGTGTCCTTACTGGCTTCTCGTAGGGTCGACGACATAGCTCCTCCTTAATGACAGGGTTGGATCCCCTGGTTTTCCTCAGGGTTAGTATTAAAGATAACACAAACAAAATGTAACGCTTTGATAACAACTCAAATTGATAAAAGTGGAGGGCTACAAAAGGGGGAACTGAAGTATCTGGCGAGGAGAAAGGTTTAAGCGGTCAAGGTTAATACGGTGATAAGCATGGCTCATCACGATTGCCCGGAATAAAATATTTGCAGTTCAAGCCAACGAACTAATAATAATTTTAAAATTCGTATCAATTATTGTTTCTGTTCATCATCATCCGCAAACAGATCGATAAACGCCCGTTGTTCAGGAGAGAGTTTCCAAGTCGCTGGAATATTCGGCTTATTCTCTGCGCTGCGTTGACTCTCTTGTTCGTGGTCTTCCGGAGATGGCATCACGGTGGAGCGTTGTTCCAGTGTGGACATGACCTACCCCCACACATTCCAGGCCACGAGCGCGACAATAATCCAGAACACGGCAGAGCCAAGAAACACAGCGAACCAAGCTTTACGTTTCATCACGGGATCCCGGCGTGCTGGCTGGTTTCCTGAAGGCATCGCTAACCTCATACTATCGAAATCACTTATCATTTAAGCACCAAACAATCGGTACAATTAATCATCAGATAGGAGGAATCCTAATAAAAAAGGTCAAAAAAAGCCAGTTAATTTTCATACTCGACCTGATAAATAAATTAATTATTTGATCGGTTATAAATATTTGAGAGGGATTTTTGGCGACCTTACTAATTTGAAACTACTTTAGCAAGTGTTTACCATAAACAATATATGGTTAATATATAGAGGAAAAATATTGAATAGATTCAGACTCTGCCGTCGGTATCGCTTTATGTTTGAGGATACCGACGAGGTAACAGCCGTTATTATTTCTCAGGCAATTTAATATCTTTAAACATGGCTTCAATATCGTCATTGGAACGTAGCGCCACCGCCGTATCCACCACATCACGCGTCAGATGCGGCGCGAAACGTTGAATAAAATCATACATGTAACTGCGTAAAAAAGTGCTGCGACGAAAACCAATCTTGGTGGTGCTATGGCTGAAGATATCATGGGCATCAACGCGCACCAGGTCAGGGTCGGAGACAGGATCAACCGCCATACTGGCAATTACCCCCACGCCGAGGCCCAGGCGTACATAGGTCTTAATGACATCGGCATCGGTCGCGGTAAAAACTATACGCGGCTCAAGCCCCGCACGGTTGAACGCGGTGTCCAGTTCCGAACGTCCGGTAAATCCAAACGTGTAGGTCACCAGCGGATACTGCGCCAGTTCTTCAATAGACACGGCGGATTTGCCCGCCAACGGATGGTCCGGCGTAACGACAATCGAACGGTTCCAGTGGTAGCAAGGCAGCATCACCAGATCGTCATACAGGTGCAGGGCTTCCGTCGCGATAGCAAAATCTGCATTCCCTTTCGAGACGGCTTCGGCGATTTGCGTCGGCGATCCCTGGTGCATATGCAATGAGACCCGAGGATAACGCTCAATAAAGCCTTTAATGACGTTCGGCAAAGCGTAACGCGCCTGAGTGTGCGTGGTGGCGATATACAGTGAGCCTTTGTCCGGCCAGGTATGTTCGCCAGCAACGGACTTAATGGCGTCCACCTTCGACAAAACTTCTCGCGCGATTCGAATGACTTCCTGCCCCGCTGGCGTAACCTGGGTCAGGTGCTTACCGCTACGGGCAAAAATCTGGATGCCAAGTTCATCTTCCAGCATACGAACTTGCTTACTGATACCTGGCTGCGAGGTATAAAGCCCTTCCGCCGTTGAGGAGACATTAAGGTTGTGGTTCACCACCTCAACAATGTAGCGAAGCTGCTGTAATTTCATGTTAAGCCATCCCGATTTGCGCCATCAAATCATCGTTTCAGAGCAGGCTCGTTGGCGCTGCTAATACGATTTAATAATAAAAAGTGTGTTAACTATAACCACTATATCATTTCTATGTGAGCTGTATAGGGATGACAAAAAATAATACGCCAGAAACAAAAAGGGCCGCTTACGCGACCCTTTGAGGAGAAACTCAGCCGGAATGCTGTTATTTCTTCCCTTCTACCCATTTACCGTCAACGAAGAACGCGGACCAGCCGGTCGCCTTACCGTCTTTCTCCGCAGCAACGTATTGCTGCTTGGTTTTACGGCTGAAACGAACCATCGACTTGTTGCCGTCCGGGTCAGTCTGCGGCGCATCTGCCAAATAGCGCAGTTTTTCCGGCAGACGATCGCGGAAGCGGTACAACTCTTCAACCAGCGGCGCACGTGTCTCACGTGATTTCGGGAACGTATTTGCCGCCAGGAAGATACCTGCAGCGCCATCACGTAACACGAAATACGCATCAGATTTTTCACACGGCAGTTCTGGCAACGGAACCGGATCCTCTTTAGGTGGAGCAACTTCACCGTTACGCAGGATCTTACGGGTATTTTTGCACTCGTCGTTGGTACACGCCATGTACTTGCCGAAACGTCCCATTTTCAGGTGCATTTCAGAGCCACATTTCTCGCACTCAACGATAGGACCGTCATAACCCTTGATGCGGAATTCGCCTTCCTCGATCTCATAGCCATCACAAGTAGGGTTATTACCGCATACATGCAGCTTGCGCTTAGGATCGATAAGGTAGCTGTCCATCGCCGTGCCGCACTTCTGGCAGCGACGTTTGGCGCGCAAAGCGTTGGTTTCCGCATCGTCGCCTTCCAGCACGTTCAGCACTTCGTTTTCCGGCACCAGATTAATGGTGGTTTTGCAACGCTCTTTCGGGGAAAGCGCATAGCCAGAACAACCCAGGAAAACGCCAGTGCTGGCGGTACGAATACCCATCTTGCGACCGCAGGTTGGGCAATCAATGCTGGTCAGCACCATCTGGTTCGGACGCATACCGCCCTCTTCAGGATCTTTCTCGGCTTTATCCAGTTGCTGAGTAAAATCAGTGAAGAAGTTGTCGAGTACGCCCTTCCATTCGGCTTCGTGATTTGCCACCTGGTCGAGGCTGTCTTCCATCTGCGCGGTAAAGTCGTAGTTCATCAGTTCGCGGAAGTTTTCTTCCAGACGATCGGTGACGATTTCACCCATTTTTTCAGCGTAGAAGCGACGGTTCTCAACGCGAACATAACCGCGATCCTGAATCGTAGAAATGATCGACGCATACGTGGATGGGCGACCAATACCACGTTTTTCAAGCTCTTTCACCAGCGAAGCTTCACTGAAGCGCGCAGGCGGTTTGGTAAAGTGTTGCGCAGGTGTCAGTTCGATGAGCGTCAACGTATCGCCTTTATCCACCGCTGGTAAAATGCGGTCTTCATCGCCCTTACGCAGCGCAGGCATCACTTTCGTCCAGCCATCGAAGCGCAGAATACGACCACGCGCCTTCAGACGGAAATCACCCGCGCCCACCGTCAGCGTGGTGGAATCATATTTAGCAGGCGTCATCTGACAGGCAACAAACTGGCGCCAGATCAGCTGATACAGTTTTTGCGCATCGGCTTCCATATCTTTCAGCGATTCCGCCTGAACGGCGACATCGGAAGGACGGATAGCTTCGTGCGCTTCCTGCGAGTTCTCTTTGCTGGCGTACTGGTTCGCGCTCTCCGGCAGATACTTTTTGCCGAAATTATCGCTGATGTAATCGCGAACCATGTTCACCGCATCCTGACTCAGGTTGGTTGAGTCAGTACGCATATAAGTGATGTAGCCCGCTTCATACAAGCGCTGCGCCATCATCATGGTTTTCTTCACGCCGAAGCCCAGACGCGTGCTGGCGGCCTGCTGTAGCGTGGAGGTGATGAACGGCGCACCCGGCTTGCTGCTGGTCGGCTTATCTTCACGTTCCAGAACGCTGTAGCGCGCTTTTTCCAACAGGCTAACGGCGGCAAGCGTTTGTTCCCGGTTGACCGGACGGAACGGTTTATCATTCTGATGCGTCACCTCAAGCGGTAACGCGTCGCCGCCTGGCGTCGTCGTGTTAGCATCAATTTCCCAGAACTCTTCTGGAACGAATGCTTTGATTTCGCGTTCACGCTCAACCACCAGACGCACGGCAACCGACTGTACGCGGCCTGCTGACAGGCCTCGCGCAATTTTTTTCCACAGCAGCGGCGACACCATATAGCCCACAACACGGTCCATAAAGCGGCGCGCCTGTTGCGCATTGACGCGGTCGATGTTCAGCTCGCCCGGTTTTTCAAACGCCTGACGAATAGCGTTTTTGGTAATTTCGTTAAACACCACGCGACTGTAGCGGGTGTCGTCGCCGCCGATCACTTCCCGCAGGTGCCACGCAATGGCTTCCCCTTCGCGGTCAAGGTCGGTTGCGAGATAGATGTGGTCGGCTTTTTCAGCCAGTTGCTTCAGTTCAGAAACAACTTTTTCTTTACCGGGCAGCACTTCATAGCGCGCATCCCAGTTGTGCCACGGGTCAACACCCATACGATTGACGAGAGCGCCACGTTCATCCTTTTTGGGCTTTTTAGCCGTTTTGGTGGAGGTTGAGTCGGCGCTCTTTTTAGTTGCTGAGCCACTGGTCGGCAAATCACGGATATGACCGACGCTGGATTTCACCACGTAGTCATTACCCAGATACTTGTTGATCGTTTTGGCTTTTGCCGGGGACTCAACGATGACAAGAGCTTTACCCATATTCACCTTTACCTAATTTGATTCTTCCAGAATGCGTCGCACGTTGATTCACCTTCCACTGGCGACGAGACATCGATATGGTCTCTGCGTCGGCGGATATCAACCCTTAAACTGATTCGCGCTTGTAATGTAACTCTCATGTAACTGAGTTAACAGGCTTTTTCGCTCACAAACGCTATAGCACGACGGAGTATTGGTCGAATGTCAAGCAAATCTGTTGCCAGATTGACGAAAGCGTCACACTGTACCTGATAAAATGCGTTACGCAACTTTATTAGCATGCAAAAACAAATCTCGCCACTTGCAACACTGTCGTAAGACCTTCATTTAAGTCAGGGAATATTTGCCCATAAGCCGGGCTCGGCGTAGACTAATGTCCTTGTTTAAGGAGTAAATAATGCATAAAGACACTCAACCCATCGATCGCGAAACACTGCTGATTGAAGCCAACAAAATCATTCGTGAGCATGAGGACACGCTGGCGGGGATTGTCGCCACCGGCGTAACGCAGCGAAATGGCGTGCTGGTTTTCAGCGGAGATTACTTTTTAGACGAGCAAGGGCTACCGACGCCAAAAAGTACGGCGGTGTTTAATATGTTTAAACATCTGGCGCACGTACTTTCTGAAAAGTATCACTTGATCGATTAACACGAGAAATGATTTGCCGGATGACGGCTGCGCCTCATCCGGCAATTACAATTTTACATCAGCGGTTTTTGTCCTCGCTGCCACCAACGCATCAGTAGACGATCGGCGCTCTCGGCGGCACTGCCGGTAAAACGGTCCATCAGTTTTTTACGCTGCAGATAACGTACGTTCAATACGTCACGACCGTCCATCAGTCCGAGGATCACCTCATCACTGGTATTGATCTCATCCACCAGCCCGTTGGCCAGCGCCTGTTGACCAAACCAGTGTTCACCCGTGGCAACCTGCTCAATGTCCAGAGCCGGACGCATGCGCTGTACAAAATCTTTAAACAGATGATGGGTTTCGTTCAGGTCTTCGCGGAATTTCTGCCGCCCTTCTTCCGTGTTTTCACCAAGTAAGGTCAGCGTACGCTTGTACTGTCCGGCGGTGTGCAGTTCGATATCAATATCTTTCCCTTTCAGGAAGCGGTGAAAGTTCGGGATCTGTGCCACAACGCCAATAGAGCCGACAATAGCAAACGGCGCCGAGACAATTTTATCCGCCACGCAAGCCATCATATATCCGCCGCTCGCAGCGACTTTATCTACCGTAACGGTCAGCGGGATCTGCTTATCGCGCAGACGTTGTAACTGGGACGCGGCCAGGCCATAGCCGTGTACTACGCCGCCCGGACTTTCCAGACGAACCACGACCTGATCCTGGGGTTTAACGACCGCCAGCACTGCCGTCACCTCTTCGCGTAATGCGCTGACCTCATGGGCATCCATACTGCCTTTAAAATCAAGTACCCATACCCGTGGTTTATCAGATGACGTACTGTCTCCCAGTTTCGCTTTTGCCTTAGCGGCCTTCGCCTCAAGCTTGTGTTTCTTTTTCTGCGCCTTATGCCAGAATTTTTGCTGATGCCCATCCAATAAGGCCAGCGACAGGTCTTCTTTCATCTCTTTATATTGATCGCTGAGATTAATAACCCGCAATTCCCCACGCTGACGTTTGCGTTGTGTCGCGTTTACGATCAGCATAACTACCACCGCAATAGCCACCACGACAGTGACAATTTTTGCCAAAAACAACCCATATTCAGACAACAATTCCACGTGACCCACCTTGGTTAAACAACGCTACTTTCGCTCAGTGTACAACAGCCTTGTTAACCCGTCTTGCTTCATCCATTCAGTAAAAAGCATGACAACGCGTTCATTTTGCGGTGTTATTGCCTTTGGCTGATTGAAAAAGAACAGGGTTTAAGGCATAAAGCCCAAAAGTTATCGCGAACGAGATGGCCAGGACGTCGCCGAGGAGTAGCCGTGCATTATCAACCGAAACAAGATCTTCTACAGGACCGCATTATTCTGGTCACCGGTGCCAGCGATGGTATCGGGCGTGAAGCCGCACAGACCTACGCGCGTTACGGCGCGACCGTTATTCTGTTAGGGCGTAACGAAGAAAAACTGCGTCAGGTTGCCCGCTCCATCGCCGAAGAAAAAGGTACGCAACCACACTGGTTCACGCTGGATCTGCTCACCTGTACGTCTGACGAATGCCACCAGCTCGCACAGCGCATTGCCGCGCATTTCCCGCGTCTGGATGGCGTACTGCATAATGCCGGATTGCTCGGTGACATTTGCCCGATGAGCGAGCAAAACCCGCAGGTATGGCAGGACGTGATGCAGGTAAACGTAAACGCCACCTTTATGCTGACTCAGGCATTGCTGCCGTTGTTGCTCAAATCCGATGCCGGATCGCTGGTCTTTACCTCCTCCAGCGTCGGTCGCCAGGGGCGCGCCAACTGGGGGGCATACGCCACCTCCAAATTTGCTACCGAAGGAATGATGCAGGTTCTGGCTGATGAATATCAGAACCGCCACCTGCGCGTAAACTGTATCAATCCTGGTGGAACGCGTACCGGCATGCGAGCCAGCGCGTTCCCGACGGAAGATCCGCAAAAATTGAAAACCCCCGCCGATATTATGCCGCTCTACCTGTGGCTGATGGGCGATGACAGCCGCCGTAAAACCGGTATGACTTTCGATGCCCAGCCGGGCCGTAAACCAGGAATCGCCCAATGAGTGAAGAACGCTATCAGCAGCGCCAGCAGCGCGTAAAAGACCGGGTTGACGCCCGTGTTGCCGCCGCCAAAGACGAGCGCGGGATTATTATTGTGTTCACCGGAAATGGTAAGGGTAAAACCACCGCCGCGTTCGGTACCGCCACGCGCGCAGTAGGCCACGGTAAAAAAGTCGGCGTAGTGCAATTTATTAAGGGGACGTGGCCAAACGGTGAACGTAACTTACTCGAACCCCACGGCGTTGAGTTTCAGGTCATGGCGACAGGATTTACCTGGGAAACGCAGAACCGCGAGTCGGACACCGCAGCCTGTATGGCCGTGTGGGAACACGGCAAGCGGATGCTGGCCGACGCTGAGCTGGATATGGTGATACTGGACGAGCTGACCTACATGGTTGCATACGACTATCTGCCGCTCGACGAGGTCATCAATGCCCTAAACGCGCGCCCTGCCCATCAAACGGTCATTATCACCGGTCGTGGATGTCATCGCGATATTCTGGAGTTAGCGGATACGGTCAGCGAGCTGCGGCCGGTTAAGCACGCCTTTGAAGCGGGTGTGAAAGCCCAGATGGGGATCGATTACTGACAGTAGGCCGGATAAGGCGCTTACGCCGCATCCGGCTCCACGCTAACGCCTGATGGCGCGTTGCTTATCAGGCCTACTCATGATTAACCGTTGTTGCTGCGACCGCCCGGACGACGGCTGCCGCCAACCTGAGAGTGGCGCTTCACCGCACGGCGGATCTGGTTTGCCTTCATACGGCGACGATCTTTCTCGACGGCAACTTTAGAGGTGGTTTCCGGCTTCAGTTCCACCAGTTCACGCAAATAGTTGGTCTGCGCGAGGTCAAGTTCCGTCCAGCCGCCACGCGGCAGGCCCTTCGGCAGTGGGATATCACCGTAACGTACACGGATAAGGCGGCTTACCTGCACGCCCACGGCTTCCCACAGGCGACGGACTTCACGGTTACGCCCTTCGGTCAACGTGACGTTATACCACTGGTTGATCCCTTCACCGCCGCTGAACTTGATCGTTTTAAATGCGGCCGGACCATCTTCCAACTGCACGCCACGACTCAGATCGCGCAGTTTTGCGTCATCAACCTGACCAAACACACGCACCGCATATTCACGTTCAACTTCGCGGCTTGGGTGCATCAGACGGTTCGCCAGTTCGCCATCGGTGGTAAACAGCAGTAAACCACAGGTATTCACGTCCAGACGTCCCACGGCAATCCAGCGCGCATCGCGCAGTTTTGGCAGACGATCAAACACGGTCGGACGACCTTCCGGGTCGTTACGGGTACACAGTTCACCTTCTGGCTTGTAATAAGCCAGAACACGGCAGATTTGCTCCGCAGATTCTTTCACCGAAATCAGATGACCGTCGATACGGATTTTCAGACCCGGCGTAACTTCAACGCGATCGCCGAGCGTGGCAATTTTGCCATCAACGCTCACGCGACCCGCGGCAATTATGGATTCAATTTCACGGCGAGAACCGTGGCCAGCGCGCGCCAGCACTTTTTGTAACTTTTCGCTCATAGAGCTTCCTTTAGATGTCGCCTTCACAGGCGTCGAACAGGAGAATCAACGGCGCCAGTCAGCGCCATTTTAAGGCCGCGTAGTATAGCGGTTCGCGCCCTTATAAGAAAGGTTTAACGTCGCCAACGCCTTCGCGCAATACCACCGGGGAATCATCGGTTAAATCAATGACCGTGGTTGGCTGCTGACCGAGATATCCACCGTGGATAATCAAATCCACCACTTTCTCCAGACGATCTTTGATTTCTTCCGGATCTGACTCGGTAAATTCGCTGCCCGGCAGCATCAGTGATGTAGAGAGCATAGGCTCGCCCAGCGCTTCCAGCAGCGCCAGCGCAATCGGATTCGAGGGTACACGCAAACCGATGGTCTTACGTTTTTCCTGCAACAGTCGACGTGGTACTTCTTTCGTCCCCTTCAGGATGAACGTGTAGTTGCCCGGCGTGTTGTTTTTAATTAAACGGAAGGCCACGTTGTCGACAAACGAATAGGTCGACAGTTCGGACAGGTCACGACACATCAGCGTAAAGTTGTGCCCGTCCGGCAGGTGACGGATGCGACAAATGCGCTCCATTGCGCCTTTATCTTCAATTTTGCAACCCAACGCATAGCCGGAATCAGTTGGATAGACGATCACCCCTCCTTTACGCACGATTTCAACGGCCTGATTGATCAGGCGCTGCTGTGGGTTTTCGGGATGAATATAAAAAAACTGGCTCATACTTTCCTCTCTGTGGTCTCGGGCTGTTCCCAAAGTTGCCAGACGCCTTCTACGCCTGCGGGCAACCAGAGTTTACGACCCAGCTCAATCCATGGGCAGGGTAGATGAAAATCAGACCCTTGCGATGCCCACAGTTGATGCTGACGCGCAAGCGTCGCCAGATGGGTGCGTTCATTGGGAGACTGCTGGCACTGTGCCACTTCCATCGCGTCGCCGTGATGTTCAGCAAAATGCGCAACCAGTCTTTTCAGCCACTTAGCGCTAAGATCGTACCGCCCAGGATGAGCCAGAACTGCCTTACCGCCAGAATGATGAATGACATCAATAGATTGTTCTATTGTACACCACTGTGGCGGAACGTAACCGGTTTTCCCACGAGCAAGATATTTTTTAAAGACATCCGCCATGGTTGTGGCTTTTCCGCACTCCACCAGGAAACGCGCGAAATGCCCCCGAGTGATCGCCCCGCCATCAGCCAGGCGTAATGCCCCTTCCCACGCGCCGGGAATATGCGCTTTGTCGAGTCGTTCAGCAATCAGGCGCGCGCGCTGCTGACGACGTTCCGTTTGCTGCGCCAGAAATTCGCACATCATTGGATGGGCGATATCAATGTTCAGACCCACGATATGGATCTCATGGTTTTCCCAGACTGTTGATATCTCGACGCCAGGGATCAAATTTAACGCTAAACCCGCACGTGAAATTTCTTCTCTTGCCGCCGCAATACCCGCCGTGGTGTCATGATCGGTGATCGCCAGTGTACCGACTCGCATCTCTACCGCACGGTGTACTAAGGCTTCTGGCGTTAATCGCCCATCGGAGGCTGTAGTATGACTGTGCAGGTCATAAATCACTGCGTAATTCGTGTCGCTCAATGCGGCTCCCGTTTCACTAAATGTCTTAACCCGCTCATCATAGCGGTTTAGACAAATATACTGAAATCAGGTGTTGACTTTATTCCATCGAACTAGTTAACTAGTACGCAAGTTCACATGAAGAAGGTATCTGAGATGAAAGCAACATTTGTTCTGCACGGTTGGTGGCGCACTTCCTGATTTCGGGCAGTGTCTTACGTCTGCAATATGCAACCAGATACCCGGCCCGCCAAATGAGCGGGCTTTTTTTTGAACAAAATTAATGAGAATAACGATGCAAACACAAAAACCGACACTCGAACTGCTTGCCTGCGATGCCGCCTACCGTGAAAATCCGACGGCGCTGTTTCATCAGGTGTGTGACGCACGTCCGGCAACGCTGCTGCTGGAATCTGCCGATATCGACAGCAAAGACGATCTGAAGAGCCTGCTGCTGGTCGACAGCGCATTACGCATTACCGCCATCGGTGACACTGTCACCATTCAGGCATTATCCGCTAACGGCGCATCGCTGCTGCCGCTGCTGGATGCTGCCCTGCCAGCGGGTGTTGAGAACAAACAACAGCCGAATGGTCGCCATCTGCGATTCCCTGCCGTTAGCCCGCTGCTGGATGAAGACGCCCGCTTATGTTCCCTGTCCGTATTTGATGCCTTCCGTTTATTGCAGGAGCTGGTTAATGTTCCTGCGCAAGAACGTGAAGCGATGTTCTTCGGCGGTCTGTTTTCCTACGACCTGGTTGCCGGTTTTGAAGATTTACCTCAGCTTGAAGCGGGCAACCGTTGCCCTGACTACTGCTTCTATCTGGCAGAAACGCTCATGGTCATCGACCATCAGAAGAAAAGCACCCGCATTCAGGCCAGCATATTTACCCCCAGCGATGCAGAAAAACAGCGTCTTAATGCCCGTCTGGCGCAACTGAGCCAGCAGCTTACCGAACCTGCGCCGCCGCTGCCCGTTACTGAAGTTCCGCACATGCGCTGCGAATGCAATCAGAGCGATGAAGAGTTTGCCGCCGTAGTTCGTGGTATGCAAAAAGCCATTCGCGCTGGCGAAATTTTCCAGGTGGTTCCATCCCGTCGTTTCTCGCTGCCCTGCCCGTCACCGCTGGCGGCCTACTATGTGCTGAAGAAAAGTAACCCCAGCCCGTACATGTTTTTTATGCAGGACAACGATTTCACACTGTTCGGCGCCTCTCCGGAAAGCTCGCTGAAATACGATGCCACCAGCCGGCAGATTGAAATCTATCCGATTGCCGGGACCCGCCCACGCGGTCGTCGTGCGGACGGTTCACTGGACCGCGATCTCGACAGCCGTATTGAGCTGGAGATGCGTACCGATCATAAAGAGCTTTCCGAGCACCTGATGCTGGTAGACCTGGCGCGTAACGACCTGGCGCGCATCTGCACGCCCGGCAGCCGCTACGTTGCTGACCTCACCAAAGTGGATCGTTATTCCTTCGTTATGCACCTGGTTTCCCGCGTAGTCGGCGAGCTGCGTAGCGATCTGGATGTGCTGCATGCTTACCGCGCCTGTATGAACATGGGTACGCTAAGCGGCGCGCCGAAAGTTCGCGCCATGCAACTTATCGCCGAGGCCGAAGGCCGTCGTCGCGGCAGCTATGGCGGTGCAGTAGGTTACTTCACGGCCCATGGCGATCTGGATACCTGTATTGTGATTCGTTCCGCCCTCGTGGAAGACGGTATTGCCACCGTACAGGCTGGCGCCGGAATTGTTCTGGATTCCGTTGGGCAGTCAGAAGCCGATGAAACCCGTAATAAAGCGCGTGCGGTTCTGCGTGCTATCGCCACCGCACACCACGCACAGGAGACCTTCTAATGGCTGACATTCTGCTGCTCGATAATATCGACTCTTTTACCTATAACCTGGCAGATCAGCTGCGTACTAACGGTCATAACGTGGTGATTTACCGCAACCATATTCCGGCCCAGACATTAATAGACCGCTTAGCGACCATGAAAAATCCGGTGCTGATGCTCTCCCCAGGTCCAGGTGCGCCAAGCGAAGCGGGCTGCATGCCGGAGCTGTTAACCCGCCTGCGCGGCAAGCTGCCGATCATCGGCATTTGTCTGGGGCATCAGGCCATTGTCGAGGCCTATGGTGGATACGTGGGACAGGCGGGGGAAATCCTGCACGGCAAAGCGTCCAGCATTGAACACGACGGTCAGGCAATGTTCGCCGGGCTGGCAAATCCGCTGCCGGTGGCACGCTATCACTCGCTGGTTGGCAGCAACGTTCCGGCCGGATTGACCATCAACGCCCACTTTAACGGCATGGTGATGGCGGTACGTCACGATACCGATCGCGTATGTGGCTTCCAGTTCCATCCAGAATCCATTCTGACCACCCAGGGCGCACGTCTGCTGGAGCAAACGCTGGCCTGGGCGCAACAGAAACTCGAACAGACTAATACGCTGCAACCTATTCTGGAGAAACTGTATCAGGCCCAGACGCTGTCTCAGCAGGAAAGCCACCAGCTGTTCTCCGCCGTGGTACGCGGTGAACTGAAGCCGGAACAACTGGCTGCGGCGCTGGTGAGCATGAAAATTCGCGGCGAGCACCCGAATGAAATTGCCGGTGCGGCAACCGCGTTGCTGGAAAACGCCGCCCCGTTCCCGCGACCTGATTATCTGTTTGCCGATATTGTCGGTACCGGCGGTGATGGCAGCAACAGTATCAATATTTCCACCGCCAGCGCCTTTGTGGCGGCCGCTTGCGGACTGAAAGTCGCCAAACACGGCAACCGCAGCGTCTCCAGCAAGTCGGGCTCTTCAGATCTGTTAGCGGCTTTTGGCATCAATCTGGATATGAACGCCGATAAATCCCGTCAGGCACTTGACGACCTCGGTGTGTGTTTCTTGTTTGCGCCGAAATACCACACCGGTTTTCGCCATGCCATGCCGGTACGCCAACAGTTGAAAACCCGTACGCTGTTTAACGTCCTCGGCCCGTTGATCAACCCGGCACATCCGCCGCTGGCGCTGATCGGCGTTTACAGTCCGGAACTGGTGCTGCCAATTGCCGAAACGCTGCGCGTGTTGGGGTATCAGCGGGCAGCCGTGGTGCACAGCGGCGGCATGGATGAAGTTTCGCTGCATGCGCCGACCATTGTGGCGGAGCTGCATGATGGCGAAATCAAGAGCTATCAACTGACGGCGGAAGACTTTGGCCTGACACCTTACCACCAGGAACAGCTGGCTGGCGGCACGCCGGAAGAAAACCGTGACATTCTTAGTCGCTTGTTACAAGGTAAAGGTGAAGCCGCTCATGAAGCTGCTGTTGCCGCGAATGTCGCCATGTTAATGCGTCTGCACGGTGAAGAAGATTTAAAAGCCAATGCGCAAACCGTGATTAATGTACTGCGCAGCGGCGCGGCCTATGACCGTGTCACTGCACTGGCAGCAAGAGGGTAAATGATGCAAACCGTTTTAGCGAAAATTGTCGCAGACAAGGCGATTTGGGTAGAAGCCCGCAAACAGCAACAACCGCTGGCCAGCTTTCAGAATGATGTTCAACCCAGCTCTCGTGATTTCTACGATGCGCTGCAAGGTGCACGCACCGCCTTTATTCTGGAGTGCAAAAAAGCGTCTCCGTCAAAAGGCGTGATCCGTGATGACTTCGACCCGGCACAGATTGCGGGCGTATATAAACAATATGCTTCTGCGATTTCCGTACTGACCGATGAGAAATATTTCCAGGGGAGCTTTGATTTCCTGCCCATCGTCAGCCGCATCGCACCGCAACCGATTCTGTGTAAGGACTTTATTATCGATCCTTACCAGATTTACCTGGCGCGTTTCTATCAGGCGGACGCCTGTCTGCTGATGCTGTCGGTGCTTGATGATGAGCAATATCGTCAACTCGCCGCCGTCGCCCACAGTTTGAAAATGGGCGTACTGACTGAAGTCAGTAACGATGAAGAGCTGGAGCGTGCTATCGCACTGGGTGCCAAAGTCGTCGGTATCAACAACCGTGATTTACGCGACCTGTCGATCGATCTGAATCGCACCCGCCAACTGGCGCCGCGACTGGGTCATGGCGTAACCGTCATCAGCGAGTCCGGTATCAATACCTATGGTCAAGTGCGAGAACTCAGCCACTTCGCCAACGGTTTTCTGATTGGCTCTGCGTTGATGTCGCATGATGATCTGCATGCTGCCGTGCGTCGCGTTCTGCTCGGCGAAAATAAAGTCTGCGGTTTAACCCGGGCTCAGGATGCAAACGCGGCATACGAAGCGGGTGCCATTTACGGCGGGTTGATTTTTGTGTCCACATCGCCACGCGCGGTCAGCGTTGAACGCGCACGCGAGGTCATGACCGGCGCACCGCTGCAATATGTCGGGGTGTTCCGCAACACAGAGATCACCGACGTGCGCGAAACAGCGGTGGCTCTGGGGCTAACAGCCGTGCAATTGCATGGTAGCGAAGACCAGGCCTATGTTGACGCCCTGCGCGACGCGCTACCCGAACAGGTGCAAATCTGGAAGGCATTAAGCGTCAGCGAAACGTTGCCAGCTCGTGATTATCAGCACGTCGATAAATACGTATTCGACAATGGTCAGGGCGGCAGCGGTCAACGCTTCGACTGGTCACTTTTAGGCGGACAATCGCTGGATAACGTTTTACTGGCTGGCGGACTCGGCGCTGATAACTGCGTTGACGCGGCAAAAACCGGCTGTGCCGGTCTCGATTTCAATTCTGGCGTAGAGTCACAGCCGGGCATCAAGGATGCACGTCTTTTGGCTTCGGTCTTTCAGACGCTGCGCGCATATTAAGGAAAAGGACATGACAACATTACTCAATCCGTATTTTGGTGAATTTGGCGGTATGTATGTGCCACAGATTCTGATGCCTGCCCTGCGCCAGCTGGAAGAAGCTTTTGTCAGCGCGCAAAAGGATCCTGAATTTCAGGCGCAGTTTACAGACCTGCTGAAAAACTATGCTGGTCGTCCAACTGCACTGACCAAATGCCAGAACATTACTCAAGGCACCAACACTACGCTATATCTCAAACGTGAAGATTTGCTGCACGGCGGCGCGCACAAAACCAACCAGGTGCTGGGCCAGGCATTGCTGGCGAAACGTATGGGGAAAACGGAGATCATCGCCGAAACCGGCGCGGGCCAGCACGGTGTTGCATCAGCTCTCGCCAGCGCACTGCTGGGGCTGAAATGCCGTATTTATATGGGTGCAAAAGACGTTGAACGCCAGTCGCCAAACGTTTTCCGTATGCGTCTGATGGGGGCTGAAGTTATCCCGGTTCACAGCGGTTCTGCAACGCTGAAAGATGCCTGTAACGAAGCGCTGCGCGACTGGTCTGGCAGCTACGATACCGCGCACTATATGCTCGGTACGGCGGCGGGTCCACATCCCTTCCCGACCATTGTTCGTGAATTTCAGCGCATGATCGGCGAGGAAACTAAAGCGCAGATCCTTGAAAAAGAAGGTCGCCTGCCGGACGCGGTTATCGCCTGCGTGGGCGGCGGTTCTAACGCCATCGGTATGTTCGCGGACTTTATTAATGAAACCAGCGTCGGTCTGATTGGCGTCGAGCCTGGCGGTCATGGGATTGAATCAGGGGAACATGGCGCACCGTTGAAGCATGGTCGTGTCGGGATTTACTTCGGCATGAAGTCCCCGATGATGCAGACCGAAGAAGGACAGATTGAAGAGTCTTACTCTATTTCCGCGGGGCTGGATTTCCCGTCTGTCGGGCCGCAGCATGCGTATCTGAACAGCATTGGTCGCGCCGATTATGTTTCGATCACCGACGACGAAGCGCTCGAGGCCTTCAAAACGCTGTGTCTGCACGAGGGGATTATTCCGGCGCTGGAGTCCTCCCATGCCCTGGCACACGCATTGAAAATGATGCGTGAAAACCCGGAAAAAGAGCAGTTACTGGTGGTTAATCTCTCCGGTCGCGGCGACAAAGACATTTTCACCGTACACGATATTCTGAAAGCGCGAGGGGAAATCTGATGGAACGTTACGAAAACCTGTTTGCACAGCTGAAGGACCGCAAAGAAGGTGCTTTTGTCCCCTTCGTAACTCTGGGCGATCCGTCTGTTGAGCAGTCACTGAAAATCATTGATACGCTGATTGAAGCCGGTGCCGATGCCCTTGAGCTCGGTATTCCGTTCTCCGATCCGCTGGCTGACGGTCCAACCATTCAGGAAGCCACCCTGCGTGCGTTTGCCGCCGGCGTCACGCCGTCGCAATGCTTTGAAATGCTGGCGTTGATTCGCCAGAAGCACCCTACGATTCCCATTGGCTTGCTGATGTATGCCAACCTGGTGTTTAGCAAGGGCATTGACGAGTTTTACGCCCAGTGTGAAAAAGTGGGCGTGGATTCCGTGTTAGTGGCCGATGTTCCCGTTGAGGAGTCCGCGCCATTCAGAGCTGCGGCGCTCCGCCACAACATTGCGCCAATTTTTATCTGCCCACCGAACGCTGATGAAGAACTGCTGCGCCAGATAGCCTCTCATGGCCGCGGCTATACCTATTTGCTTTCGCGTGCGGGCGTGACCGGTGCAGAAAATCGAGCGGCATTACCGCTGCATCACCTGGTCGAAAAGTTGAAAGCATATGATGCTCCGCCTTCTTTACAGGGGTTTGGTATCTCTGCGCCTGAGCAGGTAACCGGCGCTATTGACGCTGGCGCTGCCGGCGCTATTTCCGGCTCGGCAATAGTGAAAATCATTGAGAAAAATGTTGCGGCACCGGAACAGATGCTGACTGAGCTGAAAGCTTTTGTCAGCGCGATGAAAGCCGCCACCCGGCAGTAAGCTAAATCAACCGCCAGAGACTTCTGGCGGTTTTACGCTTCTTTCGTGTGCTTCATTTTATACATGGCGCTATCTGCATTCTGAATAGCCACATCCAGTTCACCGTTCACCTCTGCAATCCCCCACGATATTGACAATGGCACGGTATGACCGTCCACTACAAACACATGGCTGGTCACCTGCCCGCTGATACGTTGAGCAATTGCGATGGCATCAGTTGCCTGCGAGCGAAACAGCAGGATCATAAATTCATCCCCGCCGGTACGAATCACAATATCGTGGCTGGTGCGGGTGTTTGATAACAATTTGCAGCGCACGATCGCCTGCCGCGTGACCCCAGGTATCATTGACGGCCTTGAACTTATTGCAGTCCAGTAGCACCACCGAACAGTGTGATAAATCTCGGCGCTTGATGATGTCGAGTATTCGGCGATTAAAGCAACCGGTCAGGGTGTCTATATAAACCTTCAGGTCGCTTTCGTTTAGCCATGATTTTAGCGAGAAACTAATCATGATGAAAAAGAACGGCGCCAGCAGGATCACGATCCCGGCATGGGTATCGCGCGTCATAAAACGGCCTAATGAAAGCGAATAGTGCAGCGCATATTTCTCCGAAAAATTGCGCACTAAAAAACGGGATTGACCTGTACATTTACCGGATAAACAGAGACTTTCATTGTTGGTCAAATTTACCAATTCCACATTCAGCTCTGGTGGGAGCTGGTAGTCAAATGCTTGAGCCAACGCTTCCTGCAATTCGGGCTTTGAATGGTCATAAACCAGATAGGCCACGATTTGGTCTGATATCTCTTTGCCAGACAGATCGTAGATATAGCTCACCACGCTGTAAGCTTTTTCACCGGTAATTTTATCGGTATAGAAGTTCGTTGAACTAAGGGCTTTGTTTTTGACGTTTTTTTGCAACAGTCGGGTATAGAAATCGACCGGCGGATAGAAAAAGTTGGTGAGATCCCGCGCCATTTCAGAATTTGAGAAACTGAAGTTGCGCGAATCGGAAGCCATAAACCAGTAAAAATAATCTGAATTTTTGGCGATAATATAACGATGTGCATCGAAGCTGCCCGGATTTAGCTCATTAACCATACCGCGAATAAACTCCGCCGCCGTATACATACACAGCGCGTTGTGGCTGGCTTGCTGGGCAATAATTGTCCCCGTTACTGAATGCAGACGCTTTGGGTCGGCGTTAATTCCCCATTCAATCTCATTGCGGGGAACAAATTGTGAAATATCGCCACATTGCTCACCCGATTTAATATGGTGATAGCGCTCACCAATCGCATCGGCGATCAGCTCATTATCGTTAAAAATGTCCATCATGCGCGCTTGCATGCGGTTAACACCGTCACTGACTGCAGCCATCCGCTGCTCATAAATTATAAACAGAAACAACGACGTAAATATCAACGTAATGAGCCCTGATACCAGCAGTGCCTGCCTGTTTCTGAGCTTGTCCTGCACAATCTTCACGAGTTCACCCTGATAGTTAACATATTGCCAAACCGGTTACCCGTTTCTGTCATTGCATAGCTGCGCTGTATGTTGATTGAGAATGTTAACCGTCCCTAAGCTGATGCCTTAGAAGCCCGCCGTTGTGTGCGCTAAAGTTACAGACTTATACAATAAAAGCACATTTTTGTTAACATAAATGCAAACTAATCATCACCCTCAATCGGATACCCTGCCCGACGAATAGCCTCACGACAATCGCTCACGCCTGCGGCATAGCCCGCTTCGATCTCACAAACAGGACTGGCGCTGCAATAAGGTAGTTTAACCGGAGTCGCAATGCGTTTCTCCAGCACTTCAATTTTATCCATAAAATTCAATAAGTCACGCGCGGCGCTCACGGCGAACTCTGCCGTTTCATCTCCGGTGAATGGTTCCAAAAGTGTGATTTTTTGTTGTAGCAGGTGGCGAGTCAACATCATCGTCAATGCCCTCAAAGCCAGTTTGCTTAAAGAGTAGCATTACATCGACGGGGAGAAAGGCAGGAAGAAATAAACTGGTAATAAAAAAGCTGACCGTGGAACGATCAGCTTTTCCGTATTTTAATCACGGACTTAGAAGCGATAACCCGCGGAGAACATAAACACCCACGGATCGAGGCGGACGCTGTCATGCTGCTGCGCGCCAGCCAGTTTATAGCTCGCGGTGGTGTCGATATCCATGTACCAGACCGACATGTTAATCAGCCAGTCGCGGTTAATCAGATAGTCCATACCCACTTGCCCTGCTGCGCCCCAGGAGTCTTTCAGGCTCAGGTCAGATAAACCGGTTTCTTTGCCGTTATTGTTAAAGCCTTCGTCAAAGAAGGTGGTGTAGTTCACACCGACACCAACGTAAGGACGCAGTTTGCTGCTGGAATCGCCGAAATACCACTGTGCCATTAAGGTTGGTGGTAAATGGTGAACGGTCGCAATATCACCTGTTGTGGCAGTGCCAATTTTATGGCGGAACGGCGTAGCTGCCAGTAATTCAACACCGATATTGTCGGTTGCCATGTAGGTAAATGTCAGACCCAACTGCGTGTTATTGCTGACATCAAAGCCACCCAGGCTTCCCAGCGTACCACCCGCGCCTTCCGTCGGTCTGACGGTGGCAGAACCTGCACGAATAAAGAATTCTCCGGCCTCATGCGCAAATACGTTACCAGAGAGAAGAGTTGTTAAAGCCACTGCTGCAACTGTTAATTTTTTCATGTCCGCTCCATCGTTATGGTTATAAAAGCGGAACGAATATACCCACATTGGAGTAATAAGTGATCTAACCTGGATCACATTGACTTTGATAATTTAACATTTATTGATCCAAATTAAGTTAGAACTTGCATTCAAAATCCTGGTTAACCTAATTCAGATCAATTTTGATATATTTTCGCCACGCAAGTACCTGGCCTCCGTTGCAGAATAGCGATGGTTATTTGTTCGTGATGCGCAGAGAACAACCAACGTTCTTGCATGACGCTGAAGTCATAGTCAAAAATTACCGGGGCTTTACAAAGATATGCTTTTCCATACACCGCGCGATGCTGCCACTGTAGAGTTATCCAGGGTACAATTGCCCACAAATGAACACCTGCAAAACTCAAGGAGAGTGCATGTCTATCACGGCGAAATCCGTTTACCGTGACACGGGAAACTTTTTCCGTAATCAATTCATTACCATCTTGCTGGTATCGTTGTTGTGCGCGTTTATCACAGTGGTGTTAGGGCATGCCTTTTCTCCCACCGACGCACAAATTGCGCAACTTAGTGAAGGCGATCAGTTAACCAGCAGCGTGGGATTGTTCGATCTGGTGCAAAACATGACCCCGGAGCAACAGCAAATTTTGCTACGCGCTTCCGCGGCGTCGACGTTTTCCGGTCTGATTGGTAATGCCATCCTCGCCGGAGGCATTATCCTGATGATTCAGCTGATTTCAGCCGGTCATCGGGTCAGCGCGTTACGCGCCATCGGTGCCAGCGCGCCGGTTTTGCCGAAGCTGTTTATTCTGATTTTTCTGACTACTCTGCTGGTGCAAATCGGTATTATGCTGGTGGTGGTACCCGGTATTCTGCTGGCTATCCTGCTGGCACTTGCACCGGTGATGTTAGTACAGGACAAAATGGGTGTCTTTGCCGCGATGCGCAACAGTATGCGTCTGGCGTGGTCGAATATGCGCCTGGTTGCACCAGCAGTGATCGGTTGGCTGTTGGCAAAAACGTTGTTGTTGCTTTTTGCGCCAAGTTTTGCGGTACTTACGCCAAATGTAGGCGCGGTATTGGCGAATACGCTGAGCAATATGATCTCCGCCGTATTGCTGATCTATTTGTTCCGCCTGTACATGCTAATTCGCCAATAAACCCTGAACGCATTCCGGGCTTGTACCCGGTGCTTTTGATGACGGAATCGAAGAATGAAGCAGTTTCTTGATTTTTTACCGCTGGTTGTCTTTTTTGCTTTTTATAAGCTCTATGACATCTACGCGGCGACCTCGGCGCTGATTGTTGCGACGGCTGTGGTTTTGATTTACAGCTGGGTCCGCTATCGCAAGGTCGAGAAGATGGCATTGATCACTTTTGTTCTGGTAGCCGTGTTCGGTGGCCTGACCATTTTCTTCCACAATGATGAATTCATTAAGTGGAAAGTAACGGTGATTTACGGGCTGTTTGCCGGTGCGCTGCTGGTTAGCCAATGGGTAATGAAAAAGCCGCTGATTCAGCGCATGTTAGGTAAAGAGCTGAGCTTGCCACAGCCGGTTTGGATAAAACTTAACTTCGCCTGGGCCGTCTTCTTTATCCTGTGCGGTCTGGCGAATATCTATATCGCGTTTTGGCTACCGCAGAATATTTGGGTCAACTTTAAAGTATTCGGCCTGACCGCCCTGACTTTACTATTTACGTTACTGAGCGGAGTCTATATTTACCGCCACCTTCCGCAGGAAGATAAATCGTAATAAATGCTCGCCAGATCTCCGGATCTGGCGAATTTTTATCCCTTCGCGTTCCTTGTTGCCATCAACCTGGCTTACTTCCGCCGCGCAGGCCGCATCCCCTCTGTTCTCAGCGCGTAAATTCTAGTAGCATCGCGCCTGTAATCTTTCTCTATAGTCGGTTCTACAATGACAACAACGAATAACACTCCCCAGGGCGAACTGGTTTTACGCACTCTGGCTATGCCTGCCGATACCAACGCAAACGGTGATATTTTTGGCGGCTGGCTGATGTCACAAATGGATATAGGTGGCGCTATTCAGGCCAAAGAGATCGCACATGGTCGCGTGGTAACGGTGCGGGTTGAAGGAATGAGCTTTTTGCGCCCGGTTGCCGTGGGCGATGTGGTTTGTTGCTATGCACGCTGCGTGAAACGCGGGACGACCTCGATCAGCATTAATATTGAAGTCTGGGTGAAGAAAGTCGCTTCAGAACCTATCGGCCAGCGCTATAAAGCTACCGAAGCCCTGTTTATCTACGTTGCCGTTGATAAAGACGGTAAACCGCGGCCGATTCCCTCCCTGGCCTGATAGCACGCGCAAGCATCGCCATCCGGCAATCATTCTGCCGGATTTGGCGACGTAACGCCAAATCCGGCCTGATGCTTACTCGATCTGTGTTGTGCCGTTCAGGCGGAAAACAATATTCACCACCAGCCCGGAACCTGGCTTACCGGCTTCATAACGCCATCTGCGCATCGCATTTTTCACTTCACGCTCAAACATATTTGCAGGCTGTGCGGACAGAACTTCCACATTTTCAACCCGGCCATCCGAGGTCACGTCAAATTTGACTTTCACACGGCCTTCAATGCGCAATGCCTGTGCACGTGCCGGATATTGAGGCTGATTACGACTTAAGGCTCGCGGACCCGATGGTACGCTCACCGCCGGTTTAGTGGTTGCCGGAGCGGTACTGGTTGTTGGACGAGCAGGCGCCGTATTTTCAAACGGGGATACCGGACGCGGCTCTGCTGGTTTAACATCACGCTTCGGCTGCTCTTCCACCTTTTTCACCGGTTTTGGCTTCGGTTTAGGCTTGGGCTTCGGTTTCTCAATCACTACCGGCGCTTCTTTTGGCGGTTCGGGGATCGGTTCTGGCTCCGGTTCAGGCTCGACGACGGGTTCCGGCGGCGGCTGAACGGCCTGAGGAGGTTCAAGATCGGCAGGCGCAACCATCGTAACGGAGATCGGCTGCGCTGGCGCAGGCAGTTCAATAACCTGATGTACCGAGGTATACAGCAAACCTGCCACTACAGCACCATGAATGCCGACAGAAAGTAACGTAGGCCAGGGAAAGCGACGAGGTAAATCAAGGGTCATTGAAGTCATAATCGTTTCAGTAAAAAAACCAGGCCCTGATTTTAAATGCAAATAGCAATCATATTCAATAAGACCGTGAAGCTAACTGGCATTTAAAACGCGATTTTATGATAAAAAACCATTTTCAAAGTATGGCCTTAACATATTAGTTATCTTTCCGTTGCAGTTACCAGGCCTTTCCAATAACGTAAATATGACCTTTTACCGTTCAAGGAGCTCTACCCGTGCTGTACGTTATTTACGCTCAAGATATCGCAGACTCTCTCGAAAAACGTCTTTCCGTACGCCCTGCTCATCTGGCTCGTCTGCAACTCCTTCATGACGAAGGCCGTTTGCTCACGGCGGGTCCTATGCCAGCGGTTGACAGTAACGATCCGGGCGCCGCAGGCTTTACCGGCTCAACGGTGATTGCAGAATTTGAATCTTTAGAAGCCGCGCAGGCATGGGCGGAAGCCGATCCCTACGTGGCGGCAGGTGTTTACGCGCAGGTTTCAGTAAAACCGTACAAAAAAGTATTTTAAAAACAAAACGAAAAGCAGACATTGGGCACCGACAGCGGTGCCCTTTTGAGATCAGATGTTGTGGATCGCAAACAGCAACGAGTTACGTTGATGGTTGAGAATACACTTTCTGATGGTATGGATACGCATATTACGGCGCGATTGTCCTTCAAGCCAACGTGCTTTACGGCGGCTAGCCTGACGCAGCATCCGCCAGCGTCCCACTTCCGTTCTACTACGCTTCATGTTTACTACTCTTTCAGTCACTGAGCGGCCATTATAACGCCACACCGAATGCAGACCAGTGGTTTTCCCGTGTTTTTATTTGCCAGATTAATCCTGATGCGTAAACTCTTAACAATACGCTTTCAAAAGGATTTTTAAATTTATGACAACCTTCTACACCGTGGTGAGTTGGCTGGTCATTCTGGGTTACTGGGTACTCATTGCTGGCGTAACATTACGCATTCTAATGAAACGACGCGCAGTGCCCTCCGCAATGGCCTGGCTTTTGATCATCTATATTCTGCCATTGGTAGGGATCATTGCTTATCTTTCCTTCGGTGAGCTCCACCTGGGTAAACGTCGCGCCGAACGCGCCCGGGCAATGTGGCCGTCAACGGCCAAGTGGCTGAACGATCTTAAAGCCTGTAAGCATATTTTTGCGCAGGAAAACAGCAGCGTCGCGTCATCCTTATTTAAGCTGTGCGAGCGTCGTCAGGGAATCGCTGGCGTTAAAGGGAATCAACTGCAGTTGCTCACCAGTTCAGAGGACGTGATGCAGGCATTGATCCGTGATATTCAACTGGCGCGTCACAACATCGAGATGGTGTTCTACATCTGGCAACCGGGCGGTATGGCCGATCAGGTCGCCGAGTCATTAATGGCTGCCGCAAGGCGTGGAATTCACTGTCGCCTGATGCTGGACTCCGCGGGTAGCGTGGCGTTCTTTCGCAGCCCATGGGCGGCGATGATGCGTAACGCGGGTATCGAGGTTGTTGAAGCGCTGAAAGTAAACCTGATGCGTGTATTTTTACGACGTATGGACCTGCGTCAGCACCGCAAAATGATCATGATCGATAACTATATTGCTTATACCGGCAGCATGAACATGGTCGATCCCCGTTTCTTCAAACAAGATGCAGGCGTCGGGCAATGGGTGGATTTGATGGCGAGAATGGAAGGCCCGGTAGCCACCGCTATGGGCATTGTCTATTCCTGCGACTGGGAAATTGAGACCGGCAAGCGCATTCTGCCCCCGCCGCCAGACGTCAATATCATGCCGTTTGAGCAGGCCAGCGGCCACACCATTCACACTATAGCTTCGGGACCTGGTTTCCCTGAAGATTTGATTCATCAGGCGCTGTTAACCGCGGCTTATTCGGCGCGTGAATATTTAATTATGACCACGCCCTACTTCGTTCCCAGTGACGATCTGCTGCACGCGATCTGTACAGCGGCGCAGCGCGGGGTTGACGTCAGTATTATTCTTCCACGCAAGAATGATTCCCTGCTGGTTGGCTGGGCAAGCCGGGCCTTTTTCACTGAGCTGCTGGCCGCTGGCGTTAAAATCTATCAGTTCGAAGGTGGCTTACTGCACACCAAGAGCGTACTGGTCGATGGCGAGCTGAGCCTGGTCGGTACCGTTAACCTGGATATGCGCAGTCTGTGGCTCAATTTTGAAATCACGCTGGTCATTGATGATGCCGGATTCGGTGGCGATCTCGCGGCAGTACAGGATGATTATATTTCGCGTTCCCGTCTGCTTGATGCCCGTTTGTGGGTAAAACGACCACTCTGGCAGCGGATCGCTGAGCGACTGTTTTACTTCTTTAGTCCGTTGCTGTAAAACGTGCCCATCAGACAGTAAACAGGTAGTCATTATGGATATGGATTTGAACAATCGCCTGACTGAAGACGAAACGCTTGAGCAGGCTTATGATATTTTTCTCGAACTGGCTGCGGACAACCTGGATCCAGCCGACATCATTCTGTTCAATTTACAGTTTGAAGAGCGCGGTGGTGCCGAGTTATTCGACCCGGCAGAAGACTGGCAGGAGCATGTTGATTTTGACCTGAACCCTGACTTCTTTGCCGAAGTGGTGATTGGTCTGGCAGATACAGAAGACGGCGAGATTAACGATATTTTTGCGCGCGTTTTATTATGTCGCGAAAAAGATCACAAACTCTGCCATATTCTCTGGCGCGAGTAACAAACAAAAAAGCTGCTCTCGCAGCTTTTTTCATTTTTATCCCGGCAGTTTACTTCCGCAGCGGTTACAAAACTGCGCACTATGTTCATGCTGCGCCTGCTGACACTGTGGGCATCTACGCTGATATCCTCGCTGTTGGAACGCACTGCTCATGTGTGTGGTTATCAATCCGGTCGGTATCGCAATCACAGAGTATCCAATCAGGATAAGCACTGACGCCACCATGCGTCCCAACGGCGTGTGCGGTGTAATGTCACCGTAGCCGACGGTGGTGACCGTAACAATTGCCCAATACACAGACGCATTCAGCGTAGAAAAGCCATATTTGGGCCCTTCTATCAGATACATCATCGCGCCGAAAACAACCATCAGAATGGCAATAAAGGAATAGAACAACATCAGTTGATGACGGGCGCTTTTTAACGCATTCCAGAACACTCGCAGAGAAGGCATAAAACGCAGCAGCTTGAGAATACGCAAGACGCGCAGGACACGCATCGCTCGCCAGGCGAAGACATAGCTCAGACTGATTTCAGGCCATAGCCACATCACGTACAGCGGTAAAATGGTGGCCAGATCGATAATCCCCCAGAAGCTAAACACATATTTTGCGGGATTGGCCCAGCTGCATAAGCGAAGAAAATATTCGAGGGTAAAGACCAGAGTAATAAAGATCTCCAGCCAGACAAAAATGCGCCATTCCTCAAAGGTTAAATGGTATTGCGTCCCGACCCCGGACTCAATGAAGATAACAATAACGCTGAGCAAGGCGAACAGCGCGCACATACCTTCAAAGCGACGCCCTGAACGGGTGTTTAAATCGAATAATTTGCGATAGAGCGCGCGGCGGACAGAAGAGACTAAACCTGACACATATACCTCACCAAAAAGAAGGGCTGACCTTTGTCAGCCCTCTGGATTATAGCGGGTCTACTTTCAGGCAGGAAACTGCGTGACGGAAACTTCCTTCGAGAACCGGGCGGGTTTTTGCGCATTCCGGTCCGGCAATCGGGCAGCGCGTACGGAACACGCAGCCGGAAGGAGGATTAATCGGCGACGGCAATTCGCCTTCCAGCAACTGGATAACCTTGTTCCTTTCCTGATCCGGGTCGGGAATTGGCACTGCAGACATCAACGCTTTGGTATAAGGGTGCAGCGGATTATGGTACACCTCATCATAAGTCCCTAATTCCACCGCGTGTCCGAGATACATGACCAGCACGCGATCGGAGATATGTTTCACCACCGCCAGGTCGTGAGCAATGAAGATTAACGATAATCCCATTTCACGCTGTAGCTGTTGTAACAGGTTGACCACCTGGGCCTGAATGGATACGTCCAGCGCCGAAACCGGTTCATCGCAAATAATCAGCTTCGGCTCGAGGATCAGCGCCCGGGCAATACCAATACGCTGACACTGGCCGCCGGAAAACTCATGCGGGTAGCGGTTAATCAGATTAGGCAGCAACCCCACCTTCATCATCATCGCCTTCACACGGTCGCGGACTTCCTGGCCAGACAGGTTCGGATGATAAGTCCGCAGCGGTTCGGCGATGATTTCACCGATGGTCATGCGCGGGTTCAGTGATGCCAGCGGATCCTGGAAAATCATCTGAATATCGCTACGCACTTCCCGCCACTCATCGGGTTTCATGCCCAGCAAATCTTTACCCAGCCAGGCGACTTTTCCATCGGTGGCTTTCACCAGGCCAATAATCGCACGGGCAAAAGTCGATTTTCCACAGCCTGATTCGCCGACCACGCCCAGGGTTTCACCTTCATACAGTCGCAGAGTCACGCCATCAACCGCTTTCAGGGTTTTAGATGGCTGCCAGAACCACTGCTTGCCGTCTTTAATGTCGAAATGGACTTTAAGATCGGCAATTTCAAGGAGCACTTTTCGTTGTTCGGTGACCGCATTCATACCAGTTCCTCCACCGGTTTAAAGCAGGCGCGCAGGCGGCCCGGACTAAACTCTTCCAGTGGCGGAGCACTGCTACAGATTTCCATCGCATGCGGGCAACGCGGCTGGAATGGACAGCCTTTTGGTAGACGCAACAGGTTCGGCGGATTGCCCGGAATAGTCAGCATCTCTTCCCCTTCGGCATCCAGACGAGGTACGGCATTCAGCAAACCAATCGAATACGGATGAACGGGCTTATAAAAGACATCCCGCGCGCTGCCATATTCCATGGTGCGTCCGGCGTACATCACCAAAACTTTATCGCAAATACCGGCCACTACTCCCAGATCGTGGGTGATCATGATAATCGCAGTGTTGAATTCGCTTTTCAGTTCATTCAGCAGGGTCATGATTTGTGCCTGTACCGTAACATCAAGCGCAGTAGTCGGCTCATCGGCTATCAGTAATTTAGGCCTGCACAACAGCGCCATGGCGATCATCACGCGCTGACGCATCCCGCCGGAGAATTCATGCGGATACATTTTCATACGCTTACGCGCTTCCGGCATTTTCACCGCATCCAGCATTCTGACCGATTCTTCAAAGGCTTCCGCTTTGCTCATGCCTTTATGCAGCATGAGAACTTCCATCAACTGCTCGCCGACTCGCATGTACGGATTGAGAGAGGTCATCGGGTCCTGGAAAATCATCGAGATTTGCTCGGCGCGCAGTTTGTTCAACTCACGTTCCGGTAAATTCAGAATTTCACGTCCGTTGAAAGTTGCAGAACCTCCGATACGGCCATTTGCCGCCAGCAGGCCCATCAGGGCAAAGGCCGTTTGCGATTTCCCTGAACCGGATTCCCCAACAATACCCAGCGTTTCTCCAGCTCGCAGAGAAAAGTTTAAATCGTTTACCGCAGTCACATCGCCGTCGGGGGTGGCAAACGTCACGCGCAGATCTTTAACGTTCAGTAGTGCGTTAGCCTGTTGTTGCGCGAGCGGCGCGGTTGAGGTTTCAATTACGCTCATGGCTGCACTCCTTAACGGTCTTTCGGGTCGAGGGCATCACGCAGGCCATCGCCAATAAAGTTAAAACAGAACAAAGTGACCACCAGGAATCCTGCCGGGAAGAGCAGCAGCCATGGTGAGACTTCCATCGAGTTGGCACCATCACTCAGCAACGCCCCCCAGCTACTTAACGGCTCCTGCGTCCCTAATCCCAAAAAGCTCAGGAAGGATTCAAACAGGATCATGCTGGGCACCAGCAACGAAGCGTACACCACCACCACGCCCAGCACGTTCGGCACAATATGACGGATAACGATGCGCACGGTAGATACCCCACCCACTTGCGCAGCTTCAATAAACTCTTTGCGCTTGAGACTCAGCGTTTGTCCACGCACGATACGCGCCATATCCAGCCAGGATACCATCCCAATAGCGACAAAAATCAGCAGGATATTTTGCCCAAAGAAGGTGACCAGCAGAATCACGAAGAACATGAACGGGAAGGAGTTGAGGATTTCCAGCAGACGCATCATCACGGAGTCGATTTTACCGCCGAGGTAGCCCGACAGAGAACCGTATAGCGTGCCGACAACTACCGCGACCAACGCCGCGGCAATGCCGACCATCAACGAGATGCGACCGCCAATCGCCACACGAACCAGCAGGTCTCGACCTGACGAGTCGGTGCCGAAATAGTGTCCGGATTCCGTATCCGGCGCGCTGGACATCATGCCCCAGTCGGTATCGAAGTAGGTAAACTGCGACAGCATCGGCGCCAGCGTCACAAACAGCGCAATAATCACCAGCACGACCAGGCTTGCTACCGCCGCGCGGTTATGCATAAAGCGTCGACGCGCGTCCTGCCACAGACTGCGGCCCTCGACCTCCAGCTTTTCACTGAAATTCTCCAGCGCTTCGCTGTTTTTCTTACTTAACATCATAGCGAGCTCCAGTATCAGTAACGAATTTTCGGGTCGATAACGGCATACAGCACGTCAACAATCGCGTTAAACACGATGGTCAGCGTCCCTACCAGTATGGTGAGGCTCAGGACCAGCGAATAGTCGCGGTTTAACGCACCATTGACGAACAGCTGGCCAATGCCCGGCAAACCATAGATGGTTTCAATAACCATCGAACCGGTAATAATGCCGACAAATGCTGGTCCCATATAGGACAGCACAGGCAACAGCGCAGGTTTTAACGCATGGCGGAAAATAATCCGCCGCATCGGCAACCCTTTAGCGCGCGCGGTACGAATAAAGTTAGAGTGCAGCACTTCAATCATCGAACCGCGGGTAATACGGGCGATACTGGCGATATAAGCCAGTGACAAGGCCACCATCGGCAGGATCATAAATTTCAACGCCCCGCCGTTCCAGCCGCCTCCGGGCAGCCATTTCAAGGTTATGGCAAATATCATGACCAATAAGGGAGCGACCACGAAACTGGGGATAACTACCCCGGTCATTGCCACCCCCATCACCGTGTAGTCCCAACGCGTATTTTGTTTCAGCGCGGCTATCACCCCTGCACTAACGCCAACGAGGACCGCCAGAATAAAGGCCGCAGCTCCCAGCTTCGCAGAAACCGGAAAGCTCGATGCCACAAGGTCGTTTACCGTATAGTCTTTATATTTAAAAGATGGCCCAAAATCGCCATGCGCCAGCTGCTTGAGGTAGCTGAAGTACTGCGTCGAGATAGGATCGTTAAGATGATATTTCGCTTCGATATTAGCCAGTACCTCTGGCGGTAACGCGCGTTCCCCAGTGAATGGACTTCCCGGCGCAAGGCGCATCATAAAGAATGAAATCGTAATAAGTATAAACAGCGTCGGAATCGCTTCCAGACAGCGACGTAATATAAATTTTAACATTGCCCGTACCTTCTGGCGTGTGCCTTTACACCTCTTCTACCCCGACGTTCAGGTAAAGCGGTGTTAATAGTTCGAAGAAAAAAGACACTGTGGGGCAAAATGATTGCCCCACGTCTTGCCATTAATGCTTGATAATATACAAGTCTTTAACGTGGATATTATCCATCGGGTCTTTACCGGAGTATCCGCCAACCCATGGTTTCACCAGGCGGGCGTTAACATAGTAATAAACCGGTACAATCGCAGAATCTTTATCCAGCTGCTGTTCCGCTTTCGAATACAGTTCGCTGCGCTGCGCTTCATCAGTCACTTTCAGCGTATCCGCAATCAGCTTATCAAACGCAGGGCTCTTATAGTGGACTGTGTTGTTGGAGCTGTCAGACAGCACCATATTCAGGAAGGATGTTGGTTCGTTGTAATCCGCACACCAGCCCGCACGCGAAACATCATAGTTACCCTGATGGCGCGTATCGAGGAACGTTTTCCATTCCTGGTTTTCCAGCTTCACGTTGGCGCCCAGATTTTTCTTCCAGATAGATGCCGCAGCGATGGCCAGCTTTTTATGCAGATCTGAGGTGTTATACAGCAGGTCAAAGGTCAACGGTTTTTCAGCGGTATACCCGGCTTCAGCCAGCAGTTTTTTCGCTTCTTCATTACGTTTTTCCTGAGACCATTTGAACCACTCAGGTTCAACCAGTTTCGCGCCATCGGTGTAAGGAGGGGTAAAGCTATACGCCGGCAGGTCCCCCTGGTTTTTAACTTTGTTGACGATAATGTCACGATCCAACGCCAGTTTCAGGGCGGTACGAACACGAACATCGTTGAACGGTGCTTTCTGGTTGTTGATTTCGTAATAATAGGTGCACAGATACGGGTCAACGTGAACTTCGTTCGGGATCTCTTTTTTCAGTTTCTGGAATAACTCGATCGGCATGTTGTTATAGGTCATGTCGATTTCGCCGCTGCGATAGCGGTTAACGTCAGTCACTTCAGAAGAAATTGGCAGGTAGGTAACCTGGTTAATAACCGTTTTGGCGTTGTCCCAGTAGTTGGTGTTACGCTCAAGTACAATGCGCTCGTTGACCACCCAGTCTTTCAGCTTATAGGCGCCGTTGGTGACGATGTTAGCGGGCTGGGTCCATTTCTCACCGTATTTTTCAACCGCTGCTTTAGGAACCGGAGAAACGGATGAGTGCACAAGCAATTTGTAGAAATAAGGAACAGGCTCGCTCAGGGTGACTTCAAATGTATGATCGTCGAGAGCTTTGACACCGAGATCGGTGATCGGCTTTTTGCCGGCGATAATATCGTCAATATTGACAATGTGACCGTACTGTAAATAACTGGCGTACGGTGACGCGGTATTTGGATTAGCCAGGCGTTGCCAGCTATACACGAAATCTTGCGCGGTAACAGGCGTGCCGTCAGACCATTTAGCGTCTTTACGCAGATGGAATGTCCACACCTTAAAGTCTTTATTTTCCCACTTTTCAGCCACGCCAGGCGATGGTTTGCCATCGACATCGCTGATTAATAAACCTTCAAACAGGTCACGGTTGATATTGGATTCAGGTACACCTTCGATTTTATGTGGATCGAGTGACTGAACTTCCGAACCGTTATTACGCACCAGAGTCTGCTTTTCAGCAAGCTGCACACCTGCTGGCACAACTGCCGCCGTAGCAACATTCCCAGCGATTAGCGCAGTTAGGATCCCCGCAGCTACTAAACTTTTTTTAGTGATGTTAGTCATTGTGTTTGTACTCCCTCATTATTATGGCTGGTTTTTTAACCAGACTGTTAATCCTGTCAGGATCCCTGTACGGCACCGGAGATTTTCTGCCGTCAGGTAGTTTCTTGTTTTACTGCTTGCTATCACCGACTTTATTTATTTCTGGCGATTCGTATGACCGCCTTGCGTCGATTATCTACGTGCCTCCCCTGCCGGAAACACGTTATTACCCTGTTGAGAGAAACTAATTGAAAATGATTCTCATCAACGTGAATTCTTCTGCATAATACCTGGCCGGAAAGTATCAAATGCGTTTCTTAACCGCCAATACATTTTACAAATTTGTTAACCAATTCTCTTTTATTGGAAATAAATCTCACTAAAAAAGTCTTACGAATGAAAGATTATGACAATAAAACGATGAAAATCAATACATTGCATAACGCGCAGTGTTAACTCCCCAGTCCTGTGTCAACACCACGCCAAAATGCACATAAATTTAACAATTGGTTATTAATTAGCACATTCATCTAAAAAAAACGCTGAAATAACTAATAACATTTCGATAATCCTTCAGCAAGCCCCAGAGTATGATGTTAATAAAATAACAGTGACATCGGGATCCCTCTGGTGGACCATTGAGTGTTATATCCATAAAATCAATGAATAAATTAATGAATAACCATCAGATATTTTTATATTTCTATGCTGATTTTCAACTTTAGTGAGAAGTTTTACTAATAACGAATGGAAACGGAGCCGAAAGAGGCTCCGTTGATGCCGAAGAGGAATATCAGGCAAGTAAACCGGGGAAAATGGACTTGATTCCAGTCACAATGAATTCGATCCCTAAGGCCATTAACAACAACCCCATAATACGCGTAATGACGTTGATACCGGTTTGGCCCAGCAGCCGTACCAGCCACGGTGCCATGCGAAACAGTCCCCAACAGCACAGGGCAAACAACGCAATCGCCACAAAAAAACCAAACAGGTTAATCGCACTGTGATAACGCGTACCCCAAACAATAGTTGAGCTTATCGCCCCTGGCCCCGCCATAAGCGGCAATGCCAGCGGCACTACGCCGATACTTTCGCGGATTGCTGTTTCTGATTTTTCCTGTTTGTTTTGCTTATCTTCGCCCAGTTTTCCGCTAATCATCGACATTGCGATAGTCACCACCAGAATGCCGCCGGCAATCCTGAACGAATCTATCGAGATACCGAAGAGCTGAAGAATACCGTCACCAAGGAACAGCGAAGTCCACAGGATGATGGCAACCGACAGGTTTGCCGTAAGGTTGGTTTTATTTCGCGCAGCAGCCGTTTGATAGCTGGTCATACTGATAAAGACAGGGATGATCCCGACCGGGTTAACCAATGCGAATAACCCAATGAAAAATTTAAAATAGACAGGAAAATCAAATAGCGTTTGGATCACGGTTAGCTCCGAAGCGTTAGCCGGATAAAATGAGTCATAAAAATTGATAAAATCCGCGCTGAAGATACGCCTTTTGTCAGCATACTTCACCTTCTATCTGTGTATATCTACGTAAATACACTTCCAATACTTAGTGTTATTAATATGTATTAAATATGCTAATGTTAATAGCATTCATCCCACCAATTCATTAACACTTACCGATAAACGCTAAAAGGGCCTGCTGAAAGGTGTCAGCTTTGCGAAATTTTGATCCAGATCACGCAATTACTACTCAGAAGTGAGTAATCTTGCTTACGCCACCTGGAGGTAGCGCGTTAGAATTAAGTGGCGCTAGCGTATAAGCTCTTTTAGTAAATCAAGGTAAAGTGGACGTTAATTAACCGTTTGATTTTCAAAACGTTACACAAATTTTCGTCGATCTGTCTATACTCTCGTATCGAGCAGATGATTTACTAAAAAAGTTTAACATTATCAGGAGAGCATTATGGCTGTTACTAATGTCGCTGAACTTAACGCACTTGTAGAGCGCGTAAAAAAAGCCCAGCGTGAATATGCCAGTTTCACTCAAGAACAGGTTGACAAAATCTTCCGTGCCGCCGCTCTGGCTGCCGCAGACGCTCGAATCCCTCTCGCGAAAATGGCCGTTGCCGAATCTGGCATGGGCATCGTCGAAGATAAAGTGATTAAAAACCACTTTGCTTCCGAATACATTTATAACGCATATAAAGACGAAAAAACCTGTGGTGTACTGGCTGAAGACCACACTTTCGGTACCATTACCATCGCTGAACCGATTGGTATCATCTGCGGTATCGTTCCAACCACTAACCCGACTTCTACTGCAATCTTCAAATCACTGATCAGCCTGAAGACGCGTAACGCCATCATCTTCTCTCCGCATCCGCGTGCTAAAGATGCCACTAACAAAGCGGCTGATATCGTTCTGCAGGCAGCAATCGCTGCTGGCGCACCGAAAGATCTGATCGGCTGGATCGATCAACCTTCCGTAGAACTGTCAAACGCGCTGATGCACCACCCGGACATCAACCTGATCCTTGCGACCGGTGGTCCAGGCATGGTTAAAGCAGCATACAGCTCCGGTAAACCGGCAATCGGTGTAGGCGCAGGTAACACCCCTGTGGTTATCGATGAAACCGCTGATATCAAACGTGCTGTTGCATCTGTTCTGATGTCTAAAACCTTCGATAACGGCGTAATTTGTGCTTCTGAACAGTCCGTTGTCGTTGTTGACTCTGTATACGACGCAGTACGTGAGCGTTTCGCGACTCACGGCGGCTACATGCTGCAAGGCAAAGAGCTGAAAGCCGTTCAGGACGTTATCCTGAAAAATGGCGCGCTGAACGCGGCTATCGTTGGTCAGCCGGCATACAAAATTGCTGAACTGGCAGGCTTCTCCGTACCAGAAACCACTAAGATTCTGATCGGTGAAGTGACAGTTGTTGACGAAAGCGAACCGTTCGCTCACGAAAAATTGTCTCCGACGCTGGCAATGTACCGTGCGAAAGACTTCGAAGACGCCGTTATTAAAGCTGAAAAACTGGTTGCGATGGGCGGTATCGGTCATACCTCTTGCCTGTACACCGACCAGGACAACCAGCCTGAACGTGTTGCTTACTTCGGTCAGATGATGAAAACCGCACGTATCCTGATTAACACCCCAGCTTCTCAGGGTGGTATCGGTGACCTGTACAACTTTAAACTCGCGCCTTCCCTGACTCTGGGTTGTGGTTCCTGGGGTGGTAACTCCATCTCTGAAAACGTTGGTCCTAAGCACCTGATCAACAAGAAAACCGTTGCTAAGCGAGCTGAAAACATGTTGTGGCACAAACTTCCGAAATCTATCTACTTCCGTCGTGGCTCTCTGCCAATCGCACTGGATGAAGTGATTACCGATGGTCACAAACGTGCGCTGATCGTGACCGACCGCTTCCTGTTTAACAATGGCTATGCTGACCAGATCACCTCCGTGCTGAAAGCTGCTGGCGTTGAAACCGAAGTGTTCTTTGAAGTGGAAGCTGACCCAACTCTGACCGTTGTACGTAAAGGTGCTGAGCTGGCTAACTCCTTTAAACCAGACGTGATCATCGCGCTGGGTGGCGGTTCCCCGATGGACGCCGCGAAAATCATGTGGGTTATGTACGAACACCCAGAAACCCACTTCGAAGAACTGGCACTGCGCTTTATGGACATCCGTAAACGTATCTACAAGTTCCCGAAAATGGGCGTAAAAGCGAAGATGGTTGCCGTCACCACCACTTCTGGTACCGGTTCTGAAGTTACTCCGTTTGCGGTTGTTACTGACGATGCAACTGGTCAGAAATACCCGCTGGCAGACTATGCGCTGACTCCGGATATGGCGATTGTTGACGCCAACCTGGTGATGGATATGCCTAAGTCCCTGTGTGCGTTCGGTGGTCTGGATGCCGTCACTCACGCCCTGGAAGCTTACGTATCCGTGCTGGCTTCTGAGTTCTCCGACGGTCAGGCTCTGCAAGCGCTGAAACTGCTGAAAGAAAACCTGCCAGCGTCCTACCACGAAGGTTCTAAGAACCCGGTAGCGCGTGAGCGTGTACACAGTGCAGCAACCATCGCCGGTATTGCGTTTGCTAACGCCTTCCTGGGTGTATGTCACTCAATGGCGCACAAGCTGGGTTCTCAGTTCCACATTCCTCACGGTCTGGCGAACGCCCTGCTGATCAGCAACGTTATTCGTTATAACGCGAACGACAACCCGACTAAACAGACTGCATTCAGCCAGTACGACCGTCCGCAGGCTCGTCGTCGCTACGCTGAAATCGCAGACCATCTGGGTCTGAGCGCACCGGGCGACCGTACTGCTGCAAAAATCCAGAAACTGCTGGGCTGGCTGGACGAAATCAAAGCTGAACTGGGTATTCCTAAGTCTATCCGTGAAGCTGGCGTTCAGGAAGCTGACTTCCTGGCACACGTGGACAAACTGTCTGAAGATGCGTTTGATGACCAGTGTACTGGTGCTAACCCGCGTTACCCGCTGATTTCTGAACTGAAACAGATCCTGATGGATACCTACTACGGTCGTGAATACAGCGAAGATCAAACCGCCGTTAAGACTGAAGCAGTAGCTGCTCCGAAAGCTGAGAAGAAAGCGAAGAAATCCGCTTAATTCATCCAGATAAGTTTTAGTTTCACCATAAACGGTCCCGAATTGGGGCCGTTTTTTTTTGCATCTTACGTTATCAGAATCGAAACATGACCAATTCAGCGACGTTTAAAGTATGGACCTGTAAAAGGATGCTTAGGAGGATGCGAGAATAGCGTCAGGAGAGTGTCTGATAGGGTAGCGAACATTAGCGAATGCTCAGCCTACCCTGTGCTAATAAGCGCCCAGAAGCGCGTAGAGTTAGTCGTGGTTGTGTCGTTCTTGTATCGCCGTCAGAGAGCCCTCAGACTGTGCTTGCTTATAATGCTTACGGCACACCGATACATAGCGTTCGTTCCCGCCAATCACCACCTGTTCGCCCTCGTTATAAGGTCGTCCTGCCTGATCAAGACGCAACACCATGCTGGCCTTACGCCCACAGAAACAAATGGTTTTTAATTCAACCAGTTTATCTGACCACGCCAACAGGTATTCGCTGCCGCCAAATAACTCACCACGAAAATCGGTACGCAAGCCGTAGCACAACACGGGAATATCCAGCTGATCGACAACCTCAGATAATTCATAAACCTGCTGTCGAGTCAGAAACTGCGACTCATCAACCAGTACACAGTGAATTCTTTGCTGCTCATTCTCAGCCCGAATCTCTTCGAACAATGATGAATTTTGGTTAAACAATTTTGCAGGTGACGACAGACCTATACGCGAACTTACTTTTCCAGCACCAAAGCGGTCATCAATTTCCGCTGTATATACCACGGCACGCATCCCACGTTCCTGATAATTGTACGAAGATTGCAGCAATGCAGTCGACTTACCGGCATTCATTGCAGAATAGTAAAAATATAGCTGTGCCATTGACCGTAGGCCCTCACCCGGGGAAATAAATATGGGCAGGATTGTACCATATTTCACGAACGTGTCGGTGTAGCGTTGCCTGCATAGGCGTATAAATAGGCGTTCAGACTCGCTCAGTGTCGCCTAAATAACCGATCCTTTAAGTGACACGGGAGCGTGAGTACACTCCAGCCATGGCCCAGGTAGCCTGAAACTCGATGGGTATATACACACTCTTTCACAAATAGTGCTCATGAAATTTATCCATACCTCTTATCTTCTTACGGCAATAAAGAAACCCTTCCCTTATTGTTATTGAATCTACCCACTGTCGCCATGTATTAGCGAATTCATGTAAGCAAAACTAATACAAAAGGTTGAAATCACTGCAAAGAGATACTATTTGTACACCATAAAATGTGACCTGAATCTTGAATTTTTACTCTCAGCCGCTGAGAAGCCCCCTCACCAATAAGCCTTTTTTATGCCCAACGTCGCGGTGAATTTAAGACAGATGAATTAATTCTGATACTAAATAAAGCGCAATTTTGAATTCCTTACATTCCTGGCTATTGCACAACTGAATTTATCGCTCTATTATTAGCTCAACAAACCACCCCCAATATAAGTTTGAGATTACTACAATGAGCGAAGCACTTAAAATTCTGAACAACATCCGTACTCTTCGTGCGCAGGCAAGAGAATGTACTCTGGAAACGCTTGAAGAAATGCTGGAAAAATTAGAAGTTGTTGTTAGCGAGCGCCGTGAAGAAGAAAGCGCTGCAGCTGCTGAAGTTGAAGAACGTACTCGTAAACTGCAACAATATCGTGAAATGCTGATCGCTGACGGCATTGACCCGAACGAACTGCTGAATAGCATGGCTGCTGTTAAATCTGGCACCAAAGCTAAACGCGCTGCACGTCCGGCTAAATATAGCTATGTTGACGAAAACGGTGAAACTAAAACCTGGACTGGTCAGGGTCGTACACCGGCAGTGATCAAAAAAGCGATGGAAGAACAAGGTAAACAACTGGACGATTTCTTAATCAAAGAATAATTCAGAAATAGTTTGCTTAAAATCCCGCCAGTGGCGGGATTTTTTTTACCTGTACTTCGCACAGTCCCTACCCAGTTCAGGTATAAAAAAACGGTGCTGGATTAACAGCACCGTTCAGACCTGATAATACCAGCAGGTTACTTCTTAATACCCATCTCATCTTCCAGCCAGGCTTTAAATTCAGCGCCGAGAGTATTATGGCGAATACCATATTCAACGAACGCCTGCATATAGCCCAGCTTATTACCACAGTCATGGCTTTTGCCCTTCATGTGATAAGCTTCAACCGTTTCTTTTTCAATCAGCATATCGATAGCATCAGTCAGCTGAATTTCGTCACCGGCTCCCGGAGGCGTTTTTGCCAGCAGAGGCCAGATATCCGCGCTAAGGACGTAACGCCCCACGACGGCCAGATTAGATGGCGCCACATTCGCTTTCGGCTTTTCAACAACGCCAACCATCGGTACGCTTTCGCCCGGCGCTAATTCAACGCCTTTACAATCAACAACACCATAAGCGGTAACATCTTCTACCGGCTCAACCATAATCTGGCTGCTGCCTGTTTCATCGAAACGATGAATCATTTCGGCAAGGTTGTCGCGTGATAAATCAGATTCGTATTCGTCAAGAATGACATCCGGCAAGATAACCGCAACGGGCTCATCGCCAACCACCGGGTGCGCGCACAATACCGCGTGGCCCAGACCTTTGGCCAGTCCCTGACGCACCTGCATAATAGTGACATGTGGCGGACAAATAGATTGCACTTCTTCCAGAAGCTGGCGTTTTACACGTTTTTCCAGCATAGCTTCAAGTTCAAAGCTGGTATCGAAGTGGTTTTCAATCGAATTTTTAGACGAGTGAGTTACAAGTACAATTTCAGTGATGCCCGCAGCAATACATTCGTTTACGACGTACTGAATTAATGGCTTATCAACCAACGGTAGCATCTCTTTCGGGATTGCTTTCGTAGCCGGTAACATCCTGGTTCCTAATCCCGCAACCGGGATAACGGCCTTTTTGACTTTTGAATTAAGGGCAGCCATTTAAAACTCTCCTGGACTGTTCATGTATTGAACGTGTTCATCAATCTGTATCGCATCCAAGTATATCAGTACCGCGACAAGCTTCTGGTCTGAAAAGGACGCGCGTCGGTATAATTAAGATAAATACGAATAAATCTGGCGCTGATAGTAGCACTCACAGCATGAGGGGGGTGAGCCAATTTCATTCTCACGCCACTCGGTTGTTCATTCTGCAGACAACATCAGGCGCAGCCGACCACCTGCCCCCCAAATTTGGCATTGCCAGGATTCGCAACGTTGGCTCAGTTGATTAAGATACGCATTCCCTAAGGTTCCCAACGGAACGCCATTGCTGATTTGTACATTGTGGGAACCTGTATTTAATGTCGCATTCAGCCCTGCTGATACCAGAATCAGGTTTTTTAATCCGCTGTGGTAATAACCCACCAGCAAAGGGAATTGTCCGGGCAAATTAGCCTGACGCAATAAATGGTTAACCTGTTTCAATAACGCACCGAGCTCCGGCAATCGTTGATTTTGATGCGCGAGCTGTTCCTGCAGCAAACCGTTAAATAGCGCCCGCAGTAACAATGCTGCCAGAACGCCATTATCCCCTGCCCGCGTCACATCCAGACAATAAAACGCAAGGTCATGGTCCGATAGCGGTGCAATATCCAGTACCAGCCCCGGCTGATCGGCAGCCACCAATTGACGATAGTTGATCCGACATCGTGAAATAACTTGCGACACAGGAGGCTGTAATTCTTGCAACAGCTTTGCTGCAGCGGCGGGATCACCAACCATCGCATCCCAGTCACGAAACAGCCGCTCTTCTTCTTCCACGCGTGAATTAAACATATTCGGATACAGACACGCAAAGACGGTTTCGCGTAGGCGGTTCAGGTCCTTTACCGGCTTTAGCAGCACATCATCCACACCCAATCGCAGTGCTTTGGCTATATCAGACATGTTTTCCGTCGCTGATATCACCAGGATTGGGGTCTGATCGCCACGATTACGCAGATACTCTACTAGCTTAAGGCCGTTCATTCGTGGCATAGCCAGGTCGCAGATAATCAGGTCGGGGTTAAAGTGCCCGAGTAATTCAAGTGCTTCAAGTCCATCGCCAGCTACCGCCGTTGTCGCTCCCAAAGAGGAAAACCATGAGTCCATGAGTGAGCGAAATACCGGCTCATCCTCAACGATAAGAATCTGTTTTCCGACCAATGGCTGCGTCATATTCTCCCCCCTGACTGGCTTTAGTAAATAGTGGCATGCTATTGCTACTCACGCCTGTCAGAATTTGCTTAAGTGTTGATAAAAAATGCGTTAGATGTTGGTTTTCACCAGGGGTAGAAGCTCATCCATTTTCTTCTCGACCGCCAGTTGTCCAGCAGCAATGGCTGCGCTGGCGCGGTGAAAATCCAGCGTGGATATTTGCGGACAAAACGGCTGAATCAGGATATCTGGCGGGTCACCGGCCATGCGGTTACGTTTCAGACGGTTTTCCAGAACCTGAATAGAAGTCGTCATGATCTCCATCGCCGTCGGCGCGGTTACCGCACGCCTGGCCGTTATGTTGCTCAAGCGCTCTTTCAGTCGGGCACGCCATGAAAGCGCGTCGACATCATCACCCGTTTCGGCATCACTGCTGACGTTAAAGGAGAGTAAATCTTGCTGCATAAGATGCGCATCGTGTTGCAGATCGACGGCAATAACGATGTCAGCGCCCAGCGCGCGAGTTAAGGATACAGGAACGGGATTCACCACCGCGCCATCGACCAGCCAGTAACCATTATGCGCTACAGGGGACATCAGACCAGGAATACTGCAGGAGGCCCGAACAGCCAGGTGCAAATCACCTTCCGTGAACCAGAGCTCCCGACCCGTACTCAGATTAGTAGCCACAGTTGCGAAACGGCGAGTGCATTGCTCAATTGCTTCTACCGGCATGACATTACGGTACTGATTGAATACCCGTTCACCACGCAGTAAACCGCCCCTGCGCCACGAGAGATCCATCAGACGTAAGACATCCCAATAGCTGAAAGAACAAACCCATTGTTCGAGAGCAGGTAACTTATTGCATGCGTAGGCTGCACCAACCAGCGAACCAATGGAGCACCCTGCCACAATATCAACATCAATGCCCATATGCTTTAGGGCCTTAATAACGCCAATATGCGACCAACCTCGCGCCGCGCCGGAACCTAGCGCCAGCCCAATTTTTATTTTTCTCATTGTACGTACAAACTTCCCCTGGCTTGCAGACGTAGCAACATCGCTACCGCTCAGTTAACATAGTGCTACCCTGGCGTTTTTACGCCGTTTTTTTATTCCAGGGAGTACTTTGTGTCTCAGCTTTGTCCCTGTGGTAGCGCTGTCGAGTATAGCCTATGTTGCTACCGTTATGTGTCCGGCGCGCAAGTAGCACCTACGCCGTCACACCTCATGCGTTCTCGTTACTGTGCTTTTGTGATGAAAGACGCAGATTACCTTATCAAGACCTGGCATCCGGACTGTCATGCAGCCGAGTTTCGCGACGACATTATCGCAGGATTTAGCCACACCGAATGGCTCGGGCTGACCGTTTTTGAACAACAAACGGCAGACACAGAAAATATCGGCTATGTCAGCTTTGTTGCGCGATTTTCTGAACAAGGTAAAACAGGTGCAATTATCGAGCGCTCTCGTTTTTTAAAAGAAAACGGTCAGTGGTACTATATAGACGGTACACGCCCTCAAATTGGACGAAACGATACCTGCCCTTGTGGCTCCGGTAAAAAATTTAAAAAGTGCTGCGGCTAATCAACGCCCGACAGTATCAATTTTGCAAACATTCTCAACAGGATCACCGCTGCAAATGCATTCATTACAACGAAAAGTGCTGCGTACTATTTGCCCGGACCAAAAAGGTCTGATCGCGCGCATTACGAATATCTGTTACAAGCATGAACTGAACATCGTGCAGAACAATGAGTTCGTGGACCACCGTACCGGGCGCTTTTTTATGCGTACCGAACTGGAGGGTATTTTTAACGACGTCACGCTGCTTGCCGATCTGGATAGTGCCCTACCAGATGGCTCCATTCGTGAATTAACACCAGCAGGACGCCGCCGTATCGTCATCTTGGTCACCAAGGAAGCACATTGTCTGGGTGATCTGTTAATGAAGGCCAATTATGGCGGGCTGGATGTTGAAATCGCCGCTGTGATCGGCAACCACGAGACGCTGCGACCTTTGGTTGAACGGTTTGATATCCCGTTTGAGCTGGTCAGCCACGAAGGTTTAACGCGTGACGAACATGATCTGAAAATGGCCGACGCTATCGACGCGCACCAACCTGACTATGTCGTGCTGGCAAAATACATGCGCGTTCTAACACCAACGTTTGTTTCACGCTTCCCGAATAAGATTATCAATATTCACCATTCATTCCTGCCAGCGTTTATTGGCGCTCGCCCTTACCATCAGGCTTATGAGCGCGGTGTGAAGATCATCGGTGCGACAGCCCACTACGTGAATGATAACCTCGATGAAGGCCCAATCATTATGCAGGACGTAATTCATGTGGATCACACCTACACCGCGGAAGACATGATGCGTGCGGGCCGCGACGTTGAGAAAAATGTATTAAGCCGCGCGCTGTATCAGGTTCTGGCTCAACGCGTCTTTGTTTACGGTAACCGAACGATTATTCTGTAATCGATTGATAATTGAATTGGTTACCTTTACATCTTTACGCGTAAAAATCAGGCAACCAGTTCTTTTTTATCAACGGAATACTTTACAGGGGCGCATCATTTGATATGATGCGCCCCGCTTCCAACGGAAGCAGGCCAGTAACTAGCATTACCCCGTGGTGGGGTTCCCGAGCGGCCAAAGGGAGCAGACTGTAAATCTGCCGTCATCGACTTCGAAGGTTCGAATCCTTCCCCCACCACCATTCATTCCGATAGATTCATAAAATTAGTATACCCCTGGTGGGGTTCCCGAGCGGCCAAAGGGAGCAGACTGTAAATCTGCCGTCATCGACTTCGAAGGTTCGAATCCTTCCCCCACCACCATCACCTCATAAAGCACCAGCATCCAATCCATCTGTAATGTCTCATATTCTGCCCAAGCGGGAAGGATGAGAAGCTTCGACTAAGGTTCGATTCGAGCGTTAGCGAGAAAGCGTTGCCGCAGGTAACGACCCGAAGGGCGAAGCGCACCGCGCTGAGTAATCCTTCCCCCACCACCATCACTTCATAAAGCACCTGTATCAAATCCATCTGTTATGCCTCATATTCTGCCCAGACGGGAAGGATGAGAAGCTTCGACTAAGGTTCGATTCGAGCGTTAGCGAGAAAGCGTTACCGCAGGTAACGACCCGAAGGGCGAAGCGCACCGCGCTGAGTAATCCTTCCCCCACCACCATCACCCCATAAAGCACCAGCATCCCATCCATCTGTAATGCCCCATACCCGACCCTCGATCAAGCCTCAATTCGGGTCGGCAATTTGCCTGATGCACAATGCTTATCCGACAATTAGTCGTAAAAAAACCCCGCCGGAGCAGGGTTTTGTCTGACACAGATAACCGATTAATGACGCGCACGAACAATCTGGTATTTGCGCGTCAGATATTCGACCGGAACGCTCCAGATGTGCACCAGACGCGAGAACGGGAACAACAGGAACAGCGTCATACCCAGCACCAGGTGCATACGGAAAATGAACGCAACGCCATCCAGATATTGAGACGCACCACCCTGGAAGGTCACCACTGTCTGCGCCCAGTTCACCAGCTTCATCATCTCGCTGCCGTCCATATGCTGGGCGGAGAACGGAATGGTCAGCAGGCCCAGCGCACACTGGATCACCAGCAGGGAGAGGATCAGAATGTCCGCTCCGGTAGTGGTCGCCCGCACACGTGGGCTGAACAGGCGGCGTTTCAGCAGCAGGACGCCGCCAATCAAACACATCACACCACTGGCACCACCCGCGAACATCGCCATCTTTTGTTTCACTTCAAGCGGCAGCCACGCTTCATACATCCAGTGTGGTGTCAGCATGCCAAGGAAGTGCCCGGCAAAAATCCCCAGGATCCCGATGTGGAACAGGTTTGACGCCAGGTTCATCCCTTTGCGATCCAGCATCTGACTGGAAGCCGCGCGCCAGGTATACTGCCCATAGTCATAACGCAGCCAACTGCCAATCAGAAAGACAGAACCCGCGATGTATGGATAGATGTCAAAGAAGAACGTATTCAGGAAGTGCATTATTGCTGTCCTCCGGTGGTGATATTCAGATACTGCGGCGCAACAGCCCCGGCAAAACGACGCTGGTGAGCGGAAATTTCCGACTCACCACACCCCTGATCGGCGAAGAATTTCACCTGCTCTTCTTCCCAGACCGCATCCAGCGCTTGTGGGGTATCGTCACGCGCTTCATCTGCAATTTTTTCAGCCACTTTATCGCTGTCGATAACGGTATTCGCCAGTTTTAACAGCAGATCGAACAGCACCGCATAACGGCTTTCACGCTGTTGCAAGCGAGCGCTGAGCAGCGCCAGAATCGGCGCGATATCCTGTAACCCCCCTAATGCTTCGCTTTTCGGCAACTGCGCAAGGTATTCCAGATACAGCGGCAGATGATCGGGAAGTTCGCGGCTGTCGAGCTGCAGACCGTGCTGTTCATACTGCGCCATCAAGTCAACCATAGCCTGACCACGATCGCGGGACTCGCCGTGTACATGTTCAAACAGCAACAACGAGGTGGCGCGGCCACGGTCAAACAGTTCGCTATAGCTTGCCTGCACATCCAGCATGTCCTGCGCGGTGAGATCGCGCAGGAAAATGCCCAGAGTCTGGGCATCCTCTTTATCCAGGTTCTCAGATGACGCGAGTGCATCGAAAAGTTCCTGCTGATGCTGCCACAAGGCAGCATCCGGGTACTCGAGCAGACGCGAAACAATGACAAGTTCAATCATTGGTGCGGCTCCGTTTTGCTGGTCACATCGACAGCGTCGATGCGGCGGCTGTTGAACAGATTGAATTTAGTATCAGAACCGTGGCAACCGTCACCGAAGGTAAAGCCACAACCGCTTTTCTCCGGGAACGCGTCACGCGCCAGTTCACGATGGCTGCTCGGTACCACGAAACGATCTTCGTAGTTAGCAATCGCCAGATAACGATACATTTCCTGTGCCTGCGCTTCGCTTAAGCCCACCTCTTCCAGCGCACGGGTATCAACTTTACCGTCAACGGTTTCCGCACGTTTGTAGTGACGCATCGCCAGCATACGTTTCAGCGCCAACAGTACCGGCTGAGTGTCGCCTGCGGTCAGCAGGTTCGCCAGGTACTGAACCGGGATACGCAGACTGTCAACGTCCGGCAGAATACCGTTGCTGCCCAGCTCGCCCGCATCGGCGGCAGACTGGATCGGTGACAAAGGCGGCACGTACCAGACCATCGGTAGCGTGCGGTATTCCGGATGCAGCGGCAGCGCCAGCTTCCAGTCCATCGCCATTTTGTAAACCGGCGACTGCTGTGCTGCATCAATGACGCTCAGCGGAATACCATCTTTCAGCGCTTGTTCAATAACAGCCGGATCGTTCGGATCGAGGAACACGTCCAGTTGACGCTGATACAGATCTTTCTCGTGCTCCGTGCTTGCCGCACTTTCGATCGCATCTGCGTCATACAGCAGTACGCCGAGGTAACGAATACGGCCTACGCAGGTTTCGGAGCAAACGGTCGGCTGACCGGCTTCGATACGCGGGTAGCAGAAAATGCACTTCTCAGATTTCCCGCTCTTCCAGTTGAAGTAGATCTTCTTATACGGGCAGCCAGTGATACACATACGCCAGCCGCGGCATTTGTCCTGGTCGATCAGCACGATGCCATCTTCTTCACGTTTGTAGATAGCGCCGCTTGGGCAGGTCGCCACGCACGCCGGGTTAAGGCAATGCTCACACAAACGCGGCAGATACATCATGAAGGTATTTTCGAACTGACCGTACATCGCCTTCTGCATGTTTTCGAAGTTCTGGTCTTTGGCGCGTTTTTCGAACTCGCCCCCCAAAATTTCTTCCCAGTTCGGACCGCTGGTGATTTTATCCATCCGCTGACCGGTGATCAGCGAACGCGGACGGGCAATCGGCTGCGCCTTACTGTCTGCTGGGGCGTTGTGCAACGTTTGGTAGTCAAAATCAAACGGCTCATAGTAATCATCCATGCCCGGCAGATGCGGGTTAGCAAAGATTTTACCCAGCAGCAGTGCTTTGTTACCCATGCGCGGCTGCAGCTTGCCATTGATTTTACGGATCCAACCGCCCTTCCATTTTTCCTGGTTTTCCCAGTCGTTCGGGAAGCCAACGCCAGGCTTACTTTCGACGTTATTGAACCAGGCGTACTCCATACCTTCACGGCTGGTCCAGACGTTTTTGCAGGTCACTGAACAGGTGTGGCAGCCGATGCACTTATCGAGATTCAGCACCATGCCGACTTGTGAACGAATTTTCATTTTACGCTCTCCTGTACCTGGTCATTGCCTTCGCCATCCAACCAGTTAATGTTCTTCATCTTACGTACAACTACGAACTCATCGCGGTTTGAACCGACGGTACCGTAGTAGTTAAAGCCGTATGCCAGTTGCGCATAACCACCGATCATGTGAGTTGGTTTCGGCGTAATACGGGTTACCGAGTTGTGGATCCCGCCGCGCTGCTGGGTGATTTCAGAACCCGGCAGGTTAACGATACGTTCCTGCGCGTGGTACATCATGGTCATCCCGGCCGGCACACGCTGGCTGACAACTGCACGCGCCGTCAGCGCCCCGTTGCTGTTGAAGACTTCGATCCAGTCGTTATCTTCGATACCCAGATCCTTCGCATCAACTTCACTCATCCACACAATCGGACCACCGCGAGACAGCGTCAGCATCAGCAGGTTGTCGCTGTAGGTGGAGTGGATACCCCATTTCTGGTGCGGCGTCAGGAAGTTGAGCGCTTTTTCCGGGTTACCGTTAGATTTCTCGCCGATCACCGCTTTCACCGAACGGGTGTCGATTGGCGGACGATACACCAGCAGGCTCTCACCGAAGTCACGCATCCACTGGTGATCCTGATACAACTGCTGGCGACCAGATAGCGTACGCCATGGGATCAGCTCATGAACGTTGGTATAACCGGCGTTATAAGACACATGTTCATCTTCCAGACCTGACCAGGTCGGACTGGAGATAATTTTGCGCGGCTGCGCCTGGATGTCACGGAAACGAATTTTTTCGTCTTCTTTATTCAGCGCCAGATGCGTATGGTCACGACCAGTAAATTCACTCAGCGCCGCCCAGGCTTTAACGGCAACCTGACCGTTAGTTTCCGGAGCCAGCGTCAGGATCATCTCAGCAGCATCAATGGCGGTATCCAGCATCGGTTGGCCTTTCGCCGGACCGTCAGCCTTGGTGTAGTTGAGCTTACGCAGCAGATCCATTTCGCTCTGGGTGTTCCAGGCAATCCCTTTACCGCCGTTACCGATTTTTTCCATCAATGGACCGATGGAGGTGAAACGCTCGTACGTTGCCGGATAATCACGCTCAACGGTCATGATGTGCGGCGCCGTAACACCTGGAATCAGGTCGCATTCCCCTTTTTTCCAGTCCTTCACGTCCAGCGGCTGCGCCAGTTCAGCGGCGGAGTCGTGCTGTATCGGCAGCGTAACGACGTCGGTTTCTTTACCGAGGTGCCCCACACAAACTTCAGAGAATTTCTTGGCGATGGCTTTATAGATTTCCCAGTCGCTCTTCGATTCCCAGGCCGGGTCAACGGCCGCAGACAGAGGATGAATAAACGGATGCATATCCGAGGTATTCATGTCGTCTTTTTCATACCAGGTAGCGGTCGGCAGCACGATATCGGAATACAGACAGGTACTCGACAGGCGGAAGTCCAGCGTAACGACCAGATCCAGTTTGCCGTCCAGTCCGTTATCCTGCCATTCCACTTCTTCTGGCTTCACGCCGCTCTGCTGGCCGAGATCTTTGCCCTGAATACCATGTTCAGTACCCAGCAGATACTTGAGCATGTACTCGTGGCCTTTACCGGAAGAACCGAGCAGGTTTGAACGCCAGATAAACAGGTTACGCGGATGGTTTTTACCGTTTTCCGGCTGCTCTGCCGCAAAGCGAATAGAACCTTCTTTCAGGGATTTAACGGTGTAGTCCACCGGCGTCATACCTGCTTTCTGCGCTTCTTTCGCGATATACAGCGGGTTAGTCCCTAACTGCGGCGCAGACGGTAACCAGCCCATACGTTCAGCGCGAACGTTAAAGTCAATCAAATGACCGCTATAGCGGGATTTGTCTGCCATCGGGGACAACAGTTCCTGCGCAGTCACCGTCTCATAGCGCCATTGGCTGGAGTGGTTATAGAAGTAGGAGGTGCTGTTCATATGACGAGGCGGACGCTGCCAGTCAAGAGCAAACGCCAGCGGCTGCCAGCCGGTTTGCGGACGCAGTTTTTCCTGCCCTACGTAGTGGGCCCAGCCGCCGCCGCTCTGGCCGATACAGCCACAGAACACCAGCATATTGATCAGGCCACGATAGTTCATATCGAGGTGGTACCAGTGGTTCAAACCGGCGCCGACGATAATCATCGAACGACCGTGCGTTTTATCTGCGTTATCCGCAAATTCACGGGCGATGCGTACAATCTGAGAACGTGATACGCCTGTAATTTTTTCTGCCCACGCTGGCGTGTACGCTTTCACATCATCGTAGCTGGTCGCGCAGTTTTCATCGTTCAGACCACGTTCCAGGCCGTAGTTGGCCATCGTCAGATCGTAAACGGTGGTCACCAGCGCCGTAGAGCCATCGGCCAGTTGCAGGCGTTTAACGGGCAACTTATGCAGCAGAATGTTTTCCAGTTCGACTTTACTGAAGTGCTCGGTGCCTTCGCCACCAAAGTACGGGAAGCCCACTTCAGCGATATCATCCTGGCTACCCAGCAGGCTGAGCTGCAGTTCAGTTTCATCACCGGACGTGCCATCGCGCTGCTCAAGGTTCCATTTGCCTTTTTCGCCCCAACGGAAACCAATTGAACCGTTTGGCGCAACCATTTCGCCGTTGCTGTTGAAAGCGACAGTTTTCCATTCCGGGTTATTTTCCTGGCCCAGAGAGTCAACCAGATCCGCAGCACGCAGCATACGACCAGCAGCATAGTAGCCGTCGCGCTCTTCGAGCATCACCAGCATTGGCATGTCGGTATAACGACGAACGTAGTCGGTGAAATATTGGCTCGGGTTATCGAGGTGGAACTCGCGCAGCATGACATGACCCATCGCCATTGCCATCGCCGCATCGGTTCCCTGCTTCGGAGCCAGCCACAGGTCGCACAGTTTGGCGATTTCTGCGTAGTCCGGGGTAATTGCTACTGTTTTGGTGCCTTTATAACGAACTTCAGTAAAGAAGTGCGCATCCGGGGTACGGGTCTGCGGTACGTTAGAGCCCCATGCCAGAATGTAGCTGGAGTTATACCAGTCGGCAGATTCCGGTACGTCGGTCTGCTCGCCCCAGGTCTGCGGGGAAGCTGGCGGCAGGTCACAGTACCAGTCATAGAAGCTCAGGCAGGTCCCGCCAATCAGCGACATATAACGTGCGCCGGACGCATAAGAAACCATCGACATCGCCGGGATCGGCGAGAAGCCTGCGACGCGGTCAGGACCATAGGTTTTGATGGTGTAAACGTTAGATGCGGCAATCAGCTCATTCACTTCCTGCCAGGAAGAACGAACGAATCCACCACGACCACGCGCTTGTTTGAAGCTTTTTGCTTTATCGGCGTCTTCGATAATGGATGCCCATGCATCTACCGGATCGCTGTGCAGTCTTTTTGCTTCACGCCACATCTTCATCAGACGTTTGCGCATCAACGGGTATTTCAGACGGTTAGCGCTGTAGAGATACCATGAATAGCTTGCACCACGCGGGCAGCCGCGAGGCTCGTGGTTGGGCATATCTGGACGAGTGCGTGGGTAGTCAGTTTGCTGGGTTTCCCAGGTCACCAGACCATTTTTCACATAGATTTTCCAGCTGCATGAGCCGGTGCAGTTTACACCGTGGGTTGAACGCACGATTTTGTCATGCTGCCAACGCTGGCGGTATCCATCCTCCCAGTCCCTATTGGTATTGAGAAGCTGGCCGTGCCCATCGGCAAAGGTTTCGCCCTTCTGCTTGAAGTAGCGAAACCGGTCCAGGAATTTACTCATCGGTTTTCTCCTGTAGGAGCCTGACGGCTCTCTGATAAATCGACATTGCTTGATTGAGAGCGAAGGTAACGCTCTGAAAGGGCGTGAGAATTGATAACGATCAAGGCAGGCAGGGATGAAAATTAAGGGTCGATTTTCACATACCCCCTTAGTGGGATATCGACAAATCAATCAACATATTGAATTTTATTGAGTTTTTTAAACCCACTCATCATACAAATGTTAAATTCTTTATAAGTGGGTATTAAGGGGTATCCCCCCTGTTTAGCATATTACGAGCACCGTTCTAACAGGCTGTTGTCGCGTCACAATATAAAAGTATGTTGTAACTAATGGCGGGCAAAAAAAAGCGCGGTCTAACACCGCGCAATGGATAATCAACAGTTACTACTTTTTTTACTTTTTAGAATGACGTCCGTACACCGCCCAGGTGATAACCACACAGGCGACATAGAAGATCAGGAATACTTTCATCGCATCGACCGGGGAGCCAGTTAATGCCAGGGACGTACCGAATGCTTTCGGGATAAAGAAGCCGCCGATCGCACCAATAGCTGAGATAAAGCCCAGCGCCGCCGCGGTGTCGGTCGCCGCCTCGCGCATCGCTTTCTCTTCTGAACCGCCTTCAGCTTTCACTCTGTCCATCGTCAGCTTGCGAAAGATAACAGAGATCATCTGGAAGGTTGAACCACTCCCCAGACCAGCCGTCAGGAACAGCGCCAGGAACACCGCAAAGAAGGCGATGAAGTTGCCACCGACACCGTTTGATGGCAGCGTCAGGAACAGTAAGGCACTGAAAATAGCCATCAGCACGAAGTTCACCAGTGTTACGCGGGTCCCCCCCAGTCGGTCAGAGATTGCGCCGCCTGCTGAACGAGCCAGAGCGCCAATCAACGGTCCAAAGAAGGCGTAATGCAGGATCTGTACCTCAGGAAACTGCGTTTTTGACAGCATCGCGAAACCGGCAGAGAAACCGATAAATGAACCGAAGGTTGCCAGATACAGCAGGCTCATAATCCACAGGTGCCCGCGTTTCAGCACCGGCAGTTGCTCTTTCAGCGAAGCTTTTGAGGTTGCCAGTTCATTCATACCAAACCATGCGGCCAGCGTTAATACAGCCAGGAACGGGACCCAAATCCATGCGGCGTTTGCCAGATACAGCTGCGTACCATCCGGTTGTTCAACACCCTGGCTGCCAAATGCGGCAAAGATTGACAGTGAAACCACCAGCGGAGCGACTAACTGCATCACGCTGACGCCCATGTTACCCAGACCACCGTTCAGACCCAGCGCGCCGCCCTGTTTCTGTTTTGGAAAGAAGAAGCTGATGTTTGCCATGCTGGAGGCAAAGTTCGCACCGGCAAAACCGCACAACAGCGAGATAATGATAAAGGTACTAAATGGCGTGGAGGTATCCTGCACCGCAAAACCTAACCATACGCAAGGAATGATCAGGATACCGGTGCTGAACGCCGTCCAGCGACGTCCACCAAACAGGGGGACCATAAAGGAGTACGGTACACGCAGCAGCGCGCCGGACACCGAAGGTAATGCCGTCAGCATGAACAGTTGTTCAGTGGTGAAATCAAATCCGACTTTCGGTAAGTTCACCGCCACGGCGCTAAATAACATCCACACGCAAAACGCCAGCAGCAAGCAAGGGACGGAAATCCACAGGTTACGGCTGGCGATTCGATGACCACGCTGCTGCCAGAAGGCGGGATCTTCCGGCCGCCATTCAGTAATTACAGCTCCAGATGCCCTTTCCGGGGCAGATGAGTGACTCATAGACACCTCTGATACTTGTTTCGATGCCTGCCACATTAGGGTTTACAGCTGGAGGTAAATTGATATAAATCAAAGGAAAAGGTGTCATTATTGATGCCTGAAATTTATCATCATCCTAAATGAGTACATAACTTCGATAAAAAAGATGTGGTTTTTCACGCTTCTGTCGTCCCCTACTCCCCCTCGTTTAGGATCTCTCCCTCTTGCGGCAATTAAGGGGTAGCCCGTTTGAGGTATGGGTATACTCCAGTGTATCGCCGAGAATAACGCCACTGCCTGCAGCAGAATCGTCATTCAATAAGGTTTTCGGTTTTACGAAAACCCGAAGGAACAAGTCACCATGTTTAAACGTTGTCTTTCCCCGCTTACGCTGGTCAACCAGGTGGCGCTGATTGTTTTATTGTCTACTGCCATCGGCGTGGCGGGTATGGCAGTCTCTGGCTGGCTGGTTCAGGGCGTTCAGGGTAGCGCGCATGCAATCAACAAAGCGGGATCGCTACGCATGCAAAGCTATCGCCTGCTGGCGGCCATACCGCTGGACGCCAACGATCAACCACTGCTGGATGAAATGGAGCAAACGGCGTTTAGCCCGGAATTGACGCGTGCCGCGCAGCGTGACGGACAACAGGCGCAGTTAAAAGCCTTACAGGATTACTGGCACACCAAACTGGCACCGGGGCTTGCGCATGCGCAAACGCCTGATGCGGTAGCGCAGGATGTCAGGCGCTTTGTGGGCGGACTGGATAAGCTAGTCACCGCCTTTGACCATACCACCGAGTTACGCATTGAACGCGTCGTCTTGCTGCATCGCCTGATGGCCGTATTTATGGCATTGCTGCTGGTCTTCACCATTATCTGGCTGCGCGTGCGCCTGTTACAGCCGTGGAAACAACTACTGGCGATGGCGCGAGCCGTCAGTCAACGTGATTTTACCCAACGCGCACATATCAGTGGGCGTAATGAGATGGCAGCGCTGGGCTCGGCGCTGAATAATATGTCGGAAGAACTGGCCGAAAGTTACGCGGTGCTGGAACAGCGGGTACAGGAGAAAACGGCGGGTCTGGAGCACAAAAATCAGATCCTCTCTTTCCTGTGGCAAGCCAACCGCCGCCTGCACTCTCAGGTGCCGTTGTGCGAACGCCTCTCTCCGGTACTGAACGGCCTGCAAAATTTGACCCTGCTGCATGATATTGAACTGCGGGTCTATGATCTGGAAGATGAAGATAATCATCAGGAATTTACCTGCCAGTCCAATGTTAGCTGTGATGAGAAAGGCTGCCATTTGTGTCCGCGCGGTACGCTACCCGCCATTGACGGCGGTATCACACTGAAATGGCGGCTAACCGACGCCCATACCCAGTATGGTATCCTGCTCGCGACTTTGCCGTACGGACGCCATCTCAGCCACGATCAGCAGCAACTGGTTGATACCCTGGTTGAGCAACTGACCGCAACGCTTGCACTCGACAGGCATCAGGAGCGTCAGCAGCAGTTGATCGTGATGGAAGAGCGTGCCACCATTGCGCGCGAACTTCATGATTCTATTGCACAATCGCTCTCCTGTATGAAGATGCAGGTGAGCTGTTTGCAGATGCAGGGCGATGCGCTTTCAGATAACTGCCGCGAGCTGCTCAGTCAGATTCGTAACGAGTTGAACGCCTCCTGGGCGCAACTGCGCGAGCTGTTAACGACATTCCGTTTACAGCTGACGGAACCTGGATTAAGACCGGCGCTGGAAGCCAGCTGTCAGGAATACAGCGCGCGTTTTGGTTTTACGGTTAAGCTGGATTATCAGCTGCCACCGCGTCTGGTCCCTTCGCATCAGGCGATTCACCTGCTACAAATTGCGCGCGAAGCCCTGAGCAACGCCCTCAAACACTCTCAGGCCGATGAAGTGGTCGTGACGGTGGTGCAAAATGGTAAGCAGGTCAAACTAACAGTGCAAGATAACGGCTGCGGCGTACCGGAAAACGCCGAACGCAGTAACCACTACGGCATGATAATCATGCGCGACCGTGCGCAGAGCTTGCGCGGCGATTGCCGTGTACGCCGTCGCGAGACAGGCGGTACTGAAGTTGCTGTCACTTTTATTCCCGAAACAAACTTCACAGAAGTCCAAGGAGATACCCATGAGTAATCTGGAACCGGCAACCATCCTGTTGATCGACGATCATCCGATGCTGCGAACCGGTGTAAAACAGCTTGTCAGCATGGCGCCCGATATCACCGTTGTCGGCGAAGCCAGCAATGGTGAGCAGGGTATCGAGCTGGCAGAATCCCTTGATCCCGATCTGATCCTTCTTGATCTCAACATGCCCGGCATGAACGGTCTGGAAACACTCGACAAGCTGCGTGAGAAATCACTGTCAGGCCGTATCGTCGTGTTTAGCGTATCCAACCATGAAGAAGACGTGGTTACTGCACTGAAGCGCGGTGCCGACGGTTATCTACTGAAAGATATGGAGCCGGAAGATTTGCTGAAAGCATTGCAGCAAGCGGCTGCCGGTGAAATGGTGCTGAGCGAAGCCTTAACGCCGGTTCTGGCCGCCAGCCTACGCGCCAATCGTGCAACGTCCGACCGTGATGTTACTCAACTGACGCCGCGCGAACGCGATATTCTTAAGCTCATCGCCCAGGGCCTGCCTAACAAGATGATCGCCCGCCGCCTGGACATCACCGAAAGCACGGTAAAAGTTCACGTGAAGCATATGCTGAAGAAAATGAAGCTCAAATCACGTGTTGAAGCCGCGGTATGGGTGCACCAGGAACGTATTTTCTGATAACGCGCGCATGCGTCATTGTTAACGAGGATCATTTTCCGAAACGCTAGTAAACGGTTCGGTCAGTGATAGCGTGATCTCATTGGAAGAGACACGCTGGCCCTGCTCATCTTCTACCACCACAGACAACCGCCAGCGGTTCGTCGCACCTTCTCTGCTGTCCCACTTCGGCATAATAATCGTCCAGCCCTGCGCGCTTCGGTTATTGCTGCCAGCCGTTAAGCTCAACGCCTGAGTATCGCCCTGCCACGTCAGGTGGCGGATCCCATGCAAACTACGCACCTGCAGCTTCAGCGCCACCGTCTCTCCCGGTTTGAGATCCCAGGGCGGCGTGGCCAAAAATACCGACAGCGTTTTACGCTGGCGATACTCCAGCGTCGGCAAATTGTTACGCTGCGGATCGTCATAACGACTGCCGCGCAGTGAACGGCTGTTCGCCACCTCACTGACCATCAACTGTTTTTTTAACGGCACGCCAAAACGGTAACTAAGGGTTAAGCCGAGGTTATTCTGGCTGATGCCGCTTTCCCCCTGCTTATGCTGCGCTGTCACCGTGATTAGCGGCACCGGTGTATAGCTCAGCCCGAGGTTCACCGCCACCGGATTGTGATACCCGGTTCCCGAATGAAATAGATCCACCCGGTCGCCAAAATACTGTTCCACGCTGACGCTGGTATTGAGGTGTTGATAGAACGGCATCCGCATTTGCGCGGTCAGATCGTAGCCGCGGGCCATCCGTTGTTGCTGGATTGCAAAACGATCCTGCCAGGAAGACAACGGTTGATAATAGTTAGCGGATAAGCGCAAATATTCGCCCCACGCCTCTGCGCCGAGGCCTCCGCGGGGCAGATTTTCATCCAGTAAGTTGTCATAAAAGGTGTTGTAACCCAGTAACCAACCGTCGCGTACCCAACGTTGCCCAATCCCCGCATTACTGACTAAGCCGTCGTCCTGTTGCGTCACTCCTAGCTGGCTCCAGGTAAGATAACGTTGGTTGTCCTGCCACGGCACAAACCAGCTTCCCCGACTCCCGGTAAAACTGCCTTCGTTATCAACCTGCAACCCGATACTGGCATTTCCCCAGGGAGAGAGCCAGGACTCCAGTTGCTGATTCACCTGTTCGCTGACCGTATCACGCACCTGGCCAAACGCGAACTGCTTCGCCTGTTCACCGGTATCAAGCCCGTTATCAGTCATGCTGGCTTCACCAAACGCTTTGACCATTTCGGCAAAATGCTTTTCGCCTGCCCGCGACTCCGGGGCCATACCAAGATCGGGCAAGCCATCACTATTGTTATCGAAAGGGTTTTCAGCCTGGTGCACAAAGGACGACTGCGCGTTAGCAGTACCGCCTGCCAGCGGCAAGAGTGCGAATACAGCAAGAGAAGAATAGATAATACGGCTCAAATCGTTAGTGGTTTCTTACATCAATTAGCCACAGTGGCATACTTATCTTAAACCATAACGTTTTCAGCGTTGATTTTCAGCCCCTCCCCCTTTTTTCGGCATTATCCTGGCATTGAGAAATAGGTGTAACATACGTGTCGGTTATTAACGCTTACATGCAGTAACAGGAGTAAAAATGCAAAAGATAGTGATCGTCGCAAACGGAGCGGCTTATGGAAGCGAATCGTTATTTAACAGCCTGCGTCTGGCTATCGCCCTGCGCGAACAAGAAGCCGCTCTCGACCTGCGTCTGTTTTTAATGTCTGATGCCGTAACCGCAGGATTACGTGGTCAGAAACCCGCGGAAGGCTACAATATTCAGCAAATGCTGGAGATCCTGACAGCGCAAAATGTTCCGGTAAAACTATGCAAAACCTGCACCGATGGTCGTGGGATCACGGCGCTGCCGTTAATTGATGGAGTGGCCGTCGGCACGCTGGTAGAACTGGCTCAATGGACGCTGGCTGCAGATAAAGTGTTGACCTTCTGATACACCGTTTTCAGGCAAGCGCACTGAAAGTGTCGATAATTTCCGGATTTAATATTTGATGGGCGCGGTTTCGTTGAACGTTAGCACGCCCGTTCAACCCTTTTGAGGTGTTTTGTCACTTTTGTTTAATCGTTATGCCATTTTTTGATCAAAATCAGCATCCTGTTGCTCCCCCTTTGGTGTTATGCAATGAGTGAAATGTGAACAACATCACGCAGCACTTTCGACAGAAAGTACGTTGTTTTCAAGAACGGGGTGAAAAATGGCATTAGTGAAGGCAAGTTTAAAGTTATTTGGTGGCGATACGGTGGTTGTGCGCTGTTCCGAGCGCTGTCACATCCATCTGATGAGCGAAAAAAATCACGTCAAAGACACGCAGTCCGACATCTTAAGCGTGCAGGATCGTGATAACGCATGGTTGACCGTGCCCTATACCGGCGTCTGGAACGTGCTGATCGACAGCCACAGTCAGTCGCTTGAGCATTCGATAAGTTATATTGCAGCCTAAGCGTGACATGCCCGAAAAGCACCTGGCTTTCGGGCATACAATTCCACACCGGGTTCAGGCAAACCCTGGCCGCATAATGCCTTCCGGCAGGTTCTCTCCCAACAATCGTTTGACCGTGATCACCAGATCATTAAGACAATCATCCTGCATCCCCAGCTTGACCAGCTCTTGTTCCAGCGAGAACAGATACTGGGCATTAGTGCCTAAAGGTCCGCTGGCCGCGGCAATAAGCGGCGCGATCACCTGCGCGCGCGTGTCTGACTCAAACAGCGGATGGCGCGGATCCATAATAAACACCAGCGCGTTCACCGTACGGCCGTCATCAAGCGCCAGCTGGCACCAGGTCGGCAGATAGCATCCGGTGATCATTTCTCGCTTCCACAACAGAGAAAGCTCTTGTTCCAGCGACGCGTCCGGCAAGCGGTAGGCCACACCGGTGGTACGTCCGCCCTCTTTCAGGGCCAGCATGCGGCCTGGCTGACACGCCGTTCCTCGCCCCGCCGTCAGGCGCAGACAAAATGCACGGTGCCAGCCGACTAATGTCCCGGTACAGGACTCTTCAAACTCTAAGGCCGGGTTCCACATCAACGATCCATAACCGAAGATCCACACCGGTCCATCATCTGGTCGACAAGCGAGCGTGGCGGCCAGTGAGGCTGCACGTTGTTCCGCTGACCAGAGTAGTGATTCTTCAATAGCACCAAATGCCGTCTTACAGTCGGCATTCAATAAAAAATCACGCGTTAACACCTTACACCTCCGCCACTGCTGCTTCCCTGCGACAACTTTTTTTGACGCCTTCCGGGCTTTTTTACTGCTCATTTTGAAACCAATAGCTGGACAATAGGCAATTCACCGCTCGCTTGCAAGCCAGTAACCGCGCGGCGTAGCACGATTCGCTAACGCCTGATGCAAGCGAGTTTATAAAGGCATTATAATTGATACTGTTACGTCTTTTTATGCCATTTACCATCATCACCTTTTTGGTAATCATTTTTAACCGCGGCCCACGCCACCTTATGTGCCGTCTCTTCTCGGGTGGCATCGTCACGGCGGTCAGATTTGTCTTTATACTGTTCCCAGGCGCTGTTGAAAGCTTCTTTATAAATGTCCTGAGCATGGGCTGGCAGAACGTGCTGCACGCTGTCAGGCAGATCGCTTTTAGATTTATAGGGCATTGTGAACTCCTCTTTTTAGGCTAAACCTTAAGTGTGGTTAACAATGCGGCGAGACGCCAATAATGGACATTTTTAGAAATTTTCTTTACCTAACCTTCTGTTAATTAAACAGTCTATAAACAAGAAATTTGTTTTTGGCCGCTTTGAGAGGGAAAACAGGTGATGTAGTAAAATTTCGTAAAATGTCACCTACAAAACCACGTTTTCTGTTATTTTTTACATTCTTTAATACTTTTTATAATTATAAATACCTGCAGAGATGGAGAATTAATGCAATGACACAAGCACATGAGGCGGTAAAAACCCGCCACAAGGAGACCTCTCTCGTCTTCCCGATTTTGGCGCTGGTAGTACTGTTCTTCTGGGGGAGCAGTCAGTCACTACCAGTGGTCATCGGTATTAATGCGCTGGCCCTTATTGGTATATTAAGCAGCGCATTCAGCGTTGTCCGTCATGCGGACGTATTAGCGCATCGACTTGGCGAACCCTACGGGTCGCTGATACTCAGTTTGTCCGTTGTTATTCTTGAAGTCAGCTTAATCTCCGCATTAATGGCAACCGGCGATGCCGCACCTACGCTCATGCGCGATACGCTGTATTCAATCATTATGATCGTAACCGGGGGTCTGGTCGGTTTTTCATTACTGTTAGGTGGCCGTAAATTTGCCACTCAGTATATGAACCTATTTGGTATTAAGCAGTATTTAATCGCCCTGTTCCCACTGGCCATTATTGTGCTGGTATTCCCGATGGCGTTGCCGGGGGCAAATTTCACTACCGCGCAGGCGCTGTTGGTGGCGTTAATTTCTGCGGCGATGTACGGCGTATTTTTGCTGATTCAAACTAAAACGCACCAAAGTCTGTTCATTTACGAGCATGAAGACGAGGGTGACGACGATGACCCGCATCACGGTAAGCCGTCTGCGCACAGCAATCTGTGGCACGCCGCCTGGCTTATCATTCATCTGATCGCTGTTATTGCCGTGACCAAGATGAACGCCAGCCCGCTTGAGACCTTGCTGACTGAACTGAATGCGCCAGTCGCATTTACGGGTTTCCTGGTCGCGTTACTGATCCTCTCGCCTGAAGGACTGGGCGCACTGAAAGCGGTTCTGAGCAATCAGGTACAGCGGGCAATGAATTTATTCTTCGGTTCGGTATTAGCCACAATTTCGCTGACCGTACCGGTGGTGACGCTGATTGCATGGGCAACCGGGAATGATTTGATGTTTGCGCTGGGTGCGCCAGAGATGATTGTGATGGTTTCATCACTGGTTCTGTGTCAGATCTCTTTCTCCACCGGACGCACCAATGTGCTTAACGGTGCAGCGCATCTGGCACTGTTTATCGCCTATCTGATGACAATATTTGCCTGATTATTATTTTAGACGTACCCCACGGTCCTCTTCAGGGCCGTTTTCTTTTCTGCCGATATAACACAATCAATGGCGCGTCTGGTGCCTGACGGCGACCTTTATACCCTTTTCAAACAGCAGGCCGGAGGGAAACTCCGGCCTGTCACACTCACTTAGTTCTCGGTATCCAGCTCGTCGAAGCTTTTCACCAGGTCATCAATCGCTTTAATCTGCGTCAGGAACTGTTCCAGCTTCGCCAGCGGCAGCGCGGATGGGCCATCGCATTTCGCATTGGCTGGATCCGGATGCGCTTCAATAAACAGACCTGCCAGACCAACGGCCATACCGGCACGCGCAAGTTCGGTAACCTGCGCACGACGACCACCGCTTGCTGCGCCAAACGGATCGCGGCACTGCAGCGCATGGGTAACGTCAAAAATCACCGGTGAGTTGCCGGAGACTTTCTTCATCACGCTGAAGCCCAGCATGTCCACAACCAGGTTGTCATAACCAAAGTTCGCACCACGGTCGCACAGAATAACCTTATCGTTGCCGCCTTCATGGAATTTATCCACGATGTTGCCCATCTGAGCCGGGCTGATGAACTGCGGTTTCTTCACGTTGATTACGGCACCGGTTTTCGCCATCGCTTCCACCAGATCGGTCTGACGAGCAAGGAATGCCGGAAGCTGAATCACATCCACCACATCAGCAACAGGCTGTGCCTGGCTGGCTTCGTGAACGTCGGTGATCACTTTTACGCCAAAAGTCTGTTTCAGTTCCTGGAAGATTTTCATCCCTTCTTCAAGGCCCGGTCCACGGTAGGAGTGAATGGAAGAACGGTTGGCTTTATCAAAGGAGGCTTTAAACACGTAAGGGATACCCAGTTTTTGAGTAACGGTTACGTAGTGCTCACAAATGCGCATCGCCAGATCGCGGGATTCCAGCACGTTCATTCCGCCAAACAGCACGAACGGCAGGTCATTTGCCACGTTGATGTCGCCAATGCTAACCACTTTTTGTTTCATAGGATCGCCTTAAACGGTAGGTAAAGTGTGATTAATCAATGCAATACAATTTGTTTGTGCGAAATATTATTAATTTGCGCACGAATCATTTCGCTGATCGGGTCTTCCGGACACTGTTCAACGAAATAACTTAAATCTGTCAGCGCAACATGTTCGCACTCGAGCTGCGCGTATATTAAACCACGATCGCGAATTTCATACGGATCTTCAGGATTAAACTGCAATAGTGCTTCACTGGCACGCAGCGCCAACTCCATTTGCCGCTCTTCCATCAGTGATGATTTCAGCGTGTCGAGCAGTTTGCGGATCACTTCCGCGTTATCCGCCTCATCCAGGTCTTCGTTAAACAGCTCCGCGACCGGGCTGATGTTCCCCTTCAACCACACTTCCAGCGTGTGCTCATTTAACGTTTCGCCATTGAATGGATTGATTAGCCACATTTCACCATCGAGCGACTCAATACGAAGGATCAGTTGCGTCGGGAAAATCACCGGTACCAGCGGCAGCTCCAGTCTGTTGGCAATCCACAATAAGATCGCCCCCAGAGACACGGCGCTACCCTGCCGATTTTTCAGTACCTGGTCAAGCCAGAGTGCATCAGAAAGACGATAGACGCCGTGGGTATCCGTAAATCCCCATTCGCCGTAAAAAAGTGCCAGCAGTTTTTCCAGTTGCTCATCCTGAGACAGGAGCTGGCTAATTTCTTCTTGCGCCAGACTGACCAGACGTTCCAGTTCGTCATAGACAGTTTGTGTTGGAAAATCCAGACGGATAGACTCCGACGCCAGGATCATCCCATCACACAATGGCGCTTTATTAAATTCGAAATCAGCTAACGACCTCATGCTTACCCCAGTAACGGTATTTTTGTGGTGGCGAGTTTAATGATGATGTACAGCACCACCAGCGCCAGCGGAAATGCGACTAATCGCGCCTGCTGACTGCGCGCCCGACGATTATCGAGCGCAATAAAACCCAAAACGATGTAAATGATAACCCCAAACAGCTTTTCAGTCAGCCATGTCCCGTGCTCAGTGAATGGCAGGATGTGCGCTTTAACCATTAACGCCACGCCGCTGAGTAATAAAACGGTATCCACAACCGGTGGCACAATGCGCGTCCAGCGTGCGCAGGCAAGACGCGAGTCGGTGTAACGCCACCAAAAACGCAGCGTCAGCAAGCCAACGGAAAGCGCAATACTGATGAGATGAATGTTGAGTAACACACTGAAGGTACTCATGATGGGATGCGTCCAAGCGTAATACGCTCGTTGCCGCCATAATCACGACAGGTTTCAACCGCCTGGTAACCCGCACGAGTAAAGACGTCCCGGACGGCCTGCCCCTGCTGCCAGCCATGTTCCAGCAACAGATAGCCGCCGGGCGTTAACACGCGCTGAGACTGGTCAATGATATGCACAATATCCGCCAGCCCCCGATCGCCCGCCACCAGTGCCGACAGAGGTTCAAAGCGTACATCGCCTTGCGCCAGATGCGGATCCTGTTCGTCGATATACGGCGGATTGCTGACAATCATATCAAACTGCTGTCCCTGCAAAGCGCTGAACCAGTTGCTTTGCAGCACGCAAACATTGTCGATGCCCAGATGCTGTTTGTTGCGAGTGGCCAGCGCAACAGCATCCGGCATGCGGTCAACCGCCGTTACCGCGCAATCCGGACGTTCGGTTGCCAATGCCAGCGCAATGGCGCCCGTGCCGGTTCCCAAATCGAGAATGCGGCACGCTGACGCCGGCAGGCGAGCCAGCGCCTGTTCCACCAGACACTCAGTATCCGGACGAGGGATAAGCGTAGCCGGAGACACAAACAGCGGCAGCGACCAGAACTCCCGCACGCCGGTTAAATGCGCCACCGGCTCACCCCGCTGACGGCGCTCCAGTAATGTGTCGAGCTGTTGACGCTGCGCCTCGGTTAATACCGTTTCACCGAAAGCCAAAATAAAGGTGCGTCCCTTACCGGTAACAAACTCGAGCAAAATCTCGGCGTCACGGCGCGGGCTTTCACTTGCCTGTAATTGGCTTATCGCTTCACGCAGCCAGTGCTGATAATCCATTAATCCTGCTCGGACAACGCCGCCAGTTGGTCGGCCTGGTATTCCTGGACAATTGGCTCAATGAGCATATCCAGTTTGCCTTCCATCGCTTCATCCAGACGGTAGAGCGTCAGGTTAATGCGGTGATCGGTCACGCGACCCTGCGGGAAGTTATAGGTACGGTTGCGATCGCTGCGATCGCCGCTGCCCAACAGATTGCGACGTTCAGAGGCTTCGGCCTGTTGACGTCTTGCCACTTCGGCGGCACGAATTCGCGCCCCCAGCACCGACATCGCTTTCGCTTTGTTTTTATGCTGCGAACGTTCGTCCTGGCATTCCACTACGATACCGGTCGGCAAGTGGGTAATACGGATTGCGGAGTCGGTGGTGTTAACGTGCTGACCCCCTGCGCCTGATGAGCGGAAGGTATCAATACGCAGATCGGCCGGGTTGATGTCCGGCAGTTCGGCATCTGGTAGTTCCGGCATGACCGCGACCGTACAGGCCGAGGTGTGAATACGGCCCTGTGACTCCGTCGCAGGTACGCGTTGCACACGATGCCCACCGGACTCAAATTTCAGTCGACCGTACACGCCTTCGCCGCTAATTTTAGCAATGACTTCTTTAAACCCGCCATGTTCGCCTTCGCTGGCGCTCATGATCTCTACCCGCCAGCGACGCGATTCAGCGTAACGGCTGTACATGCGGAACAGATCGCCGGCAAACAGCGCGGCCTCATCACCACCGGTTCCCGCACGCACTTCGAGGAAGGCGTTACGTTCGTCATCAGGATCTTTAGGCAACAGCAGAACCTGCAGATGTTGCTCCAACTGCTCGCATTTATCTTTTGCTTCACGCAGTTCATCCTGCGCCATTTCACGCATTTCAGGATCGTCGAGCATCATCTGAGCCGTCTCGATATCTTCCTGAACCTGTTGCCAGTCCGTAAAACAGCGAGATACATCGCTTAATTGCGCATATTCGCGCGACAGCGCACGAAAGCGTTCCTGGTCTGCGATAGTACCCGCATCCCCGAGCAGCGCCTGAACTTCTTCATGGCGTTCATGCAGGGCTTCCAGTTTGGCAACGATAGAAGGCTTCATAGGCGTAAATGCACCCTGTAAAAAATAAGATTGGTGTGCTGCTACTCCAGCCCGAGGCTGTCGCGCAGAATATTCAGGCGTTCACTATCCCCGTCACGGGCGGCCTGTTGAAGTGATTTGGTTGGTGCATGGATCAAGCGGTTGGTCAGTTTCCAGGCCAGATCCTGCATAATGGCTTGCGCATCACCACCCTGTTGAAGAGCAGCCAACGCTTTGGCAGTCAGTTCATCACGGATCTGTTCTGACTGACTGCGATACTCGCGGATAGTTTCACTTGCGCCCTGAGCGCGTAGCCAGGCCATAAATTCGCTGGTTTCCTGCGCCACAATGGTTTCGGCTTCCACGGCCGCCGCTTTGCGCTGGGCCAGGTTATGCGAAATGATGCTTTGCAGGTCGTCAACGCTGTACAGATAGGCGTTGGACAACTTACCCACTTCCGGCTCGACATCGCGCGGTACGGCGATATCCACCAGCAGCATAGGTTGATTACGGCGATTCTTAAGCGCGCGCTCCACCATTCCTTTGCCGATAATCGGCAGCGGGCTGGCGGTAGAACTGATAATAATATCGGCATCCTGTAAACGCGCGTCGATATCACTCAGCGAAATCACTTCGGCGCCGACTTCATCCGCCAGCACCTGCGCACGCTCGCGGGTACGGTTGGCGATGATCATCTTCTTCACTTGATGCTCACGCAGGTGTCGCGCCACCAGCTCAATGGTTTCGCCTGCGCCCACTAACAGCACGGTCACCGTGGAGAGCGATTCAAATATCTGCCGCGCCAGCGTACAGGCGGCAAAAGCCACGGACACGGCGCTGGCACCGATGTCTGTTTCTGTACGTACACGTTTAGCGACAGAGAATGATTTCTGGAACATGCGCTCCAGCGCACTGGCGTTCAGGTGACCTTTTTGCGAATCCGCAAAAGCTTTTTTCACCTGCCCCAGAATCTGCGGTTCACCAAGCACCAGCGAATCCAGACCGCTGGCAACACGCATCAAATGACTGACGGCGTCGTTGTCCTGGTGCCAGTACAGGCTATTGCGCAAGTCTTCTTCATTAAGATTATGGTAATCGCACAGCCAGCGAACCAGCGCTTCTTGCAGGTTATCCTGCTCTTCAACGCTGAGATACAGTTCCGTACGGTTACACGTCGACAGCACCACCCCGCCCTGCACCATTGGCTGCGCAAGCAGGCTGTCCAGCGCCTGATCGAGCGTATCCGGCGAAAACGTTACGCGTTCTCGCAGCGATACAGGTGCCGTTTTATGGTTAATACCAAGCGCTAAAAGGGTCATGTGTGCGGGAATAGTACCAGCGTTGATAAGGTTAGACTGGGTGCATCATACAGGATGCGTGCGGTCAATAAAAGAGACTGCCCCCTTTTGGAGTAATAGCTTAGTGCACAAATTTGAGCGATTTAAGATAACTTGAACGTAGACGATGTATGATGGCGGCGCTAGCATTAAGAGTTATAACTGCAACGTATCTCAAGGATTTGTCATCATTATGACCCTGCCTGATTTTCGCCTGATTCGCCTGCTGCCGCTCGCGGCCCTGGCTCTTACCGCCTGTACGCTCAATGCGCCGAAAGGTCCCGGCAAAAGCCCTGACTCTCCACAGTGGCGCCAGCACCAGCAGGAAGTACGCGCCCTGAACCAATATCAGACGCGCGGTGCATTTGCGTATATTTCCGATCAACAGAAAGTCTATGCCCGCTTTTTCTGGCAACAAACCGGACAGGATCGCTACCGTCTCCTGCTGACCAATCCCCTGGGCAGCACTGAACTGGAACTCAATGCCCAGCCGGGCAACGTCGAACTTGTCGATAACAAAGGCAAGCACTACACCGCTGACGACGCCGAAGAGATGATTGGTAAGCTGACCGGCATGCCTATTCCATTGAATAGCCTGCGCCAGTGGATCCTTGGCCTGCCGGGAGACGCCAGCGATTACAAACTCGACGATCAGTATCGTCTGAGTGAAGTGAACTACAGCAAAGACGGTAAAAACTGGAAAGTGGTCTATAGCGCCTACGACAGCAAAATTAATCCTGCGATGCCGGCAAACATGGAACTGTCCGACGGCGATCAGCGTATTAAGCTGAAAATGGATAACTGGATTGTGAAATGATGACCCACTGGCCCTCTCCGGCAAAACTGAATCTGTTTTTATACATCACCGGGCAGCGTGCGGACGGTTATCACACTTTGCAAACGCTATTCCAGTTTCTTGATTATGGCGACACGATAGGTATTGTGCTGCGTGGCGACGGCGAAATCCGCCTGTTAACGCCGGTGGAAGGCGTTGCACATGAAGACAATCTCATTGTCCGTGCGGCGCGCTTGCTGATGAAGGCGGCGTCTGAAAGCGATCGCCTTCCCAAAGGGAGCGGCGCCGATATCAGTATCGAAAAACGCCTACCGATGGGCGGCGGTCTTGGCGGAGGTTCGTCGAATGCGGCTACCGTCCTGGTGGCGCTGAATCACCTTTGGCAGTGCGGACTTTCGGTTGATGAACTGGCAGGACTCGGCTTAACGCTGGGGGCGGACGTTCCCGTATTCGTGCGCGGCCATGCGGCCTTTGCTGAAGGCGTAGGTGAAATTCTGACCCCGGTCGAGCCAGAGGAAAAATGGTATCTGGTCGCACACCCGGGAGTCAGTATTCCGACGCCGGTGATTTTTAAAGATCCCGACCTCCCGCGCAACACGCCAAAAAGGTCAATAAAAACGTTACTAAAATGTGAATTCAGCAATGATTGCGAGGTTATCGCAAGAAAACGTTTTCGCGAGGTTGATGCGGCGCTTTCCTGGCTGTTAGAATACGCGCCGTCGCGCCTGACTGGTACAGGGGCTTGTGTCTTTGCTGAATTTGACACTGAGTCTCGTGCTCGCCAGGTGCTTGAGCAAGCCCCGGAATGGCTCAAAGGCTTTGTGGCGAAAGGTGTCAACCTCTCCCCATTGCACAGAGCGTTACTCTAAATCGTTCGGGTTTCAGGAAGATGGCGAAATATGCCAGCACACATGAAACGTGAAAGATGACGAGTAAGCCGGGCAAGCTGAGTTGCGGTGACAACGTCACCCTGTTCCAGACGTTGCATCGCGCTCTTTAATACACCGCATGGAGAGGATACTGCCTGGCCCGCACAGTTTTCGGCAGATTCTTTCCACCAATGGACGCATGCCTGAGGTTCTTCTCGTGCCTGATATGAAGCTTTTTGCTGGTAACGCCACCCCGGAACTAGCACAACGTATTGCCAACCGCCTGTACACTTCACTCGGCGACGCCGCTGTAGGTCGCTTTAGCGACGGCGAAGTCAGCGTACAAATTAATGAAAATGTACGCGGTGGTGATATTTTCATCATCCAGTCCACTTGTGCCCCTACTAACGACAACCTGATGGAATTGGTCGTTATGGTTGATGCGCTGCGCCGTGCTTCCGCAGGCCGTATCACCGCCGTTATTCCTTACTTCGGCTATGCACGTCAGGATCGTCGCGTACGTTCCGCTCGTGTACCGATTACTGCTAAAGTCGTCGCTGATTTCCTGTCCAGCGTTGGCGTTGACCGCGTCCTCACCGTTGACCTGCATGCTGAACAGATCCAGGGTTTCTTTGACGTACCGGTTGATAACGTATTCGGTAGCCCGATCCTGTTAGAAGACATGCTGCAGCTGAATCTGGACAACCCGATTGTGGTTTCTCCGGACATCGGTGGTGTCGTGCGTGCCCGCGCTATCGCTAAACTGCTGAACGATACCGACATGGCTATCATCGACAAACGACGCCCGCGCGCGAACGTTTCTCAGGTGATGCACATTATTGGTGACGTTGCAGGTCGTGACTGCGTGCTGGTTGATGATATGATCGATACCGGCGGTACGCTGTGTAAAGCAGCAGAAGCACTGAAAGAACGTGGTGCAAAACGCGTATTTGCTTACGCTACCCACCCGATCTTCTCAGGTAATGCGGCAAACAACCTGCGCAATTCAGTGATTGATGAAGTCGTTGTCTGTGACACTATTCCACTGACTGACGAAATCAAAGCACTGCCAAACGTGCGTACATTGACCCTATCGGGTATGCTGGCCGAAGCGATTCGTCGTATCAGCAACGAAGAATCCATCTCTGCTATGTTCGAGCATTAATCGAGCCCGGCTCAAAAACCCGCTGCGGCGGGTTTTTTTATCTGCAACATCTATTTGTATGACTTATGCCTCCTTCACCTGCCATTTAGTTGACAGATGATGCGCTCATGGATGAAACATTATTGTGAACAGATTATTTTCCTCACATGTGATGCCTTTCCGCGCCCTCATCGACGCTTGTTGGAAAGAAAAATATACCGCTTCTCGCTTTACCCGCGACCTGATCGCCGGGATAACCGTTGGGATCATTGCCATTCCGCTGGCGATGGCCCTGGCAATAGGCAGTGGCGTGGCGCCGCAGTACGGCTTGTATACCTCAGCCGTGGCTGGGATTGTTATCGCCCTTACCGGGGGTTCACGTTTTAGCGTATCTGGACCAACTGCCGCCTTCGTGGTGATTCTGTATCCGGTGTCGCAACAGTTTGGGCTGGCAGGCCTGCTGGTCGCAACGCTAATGTCCGGGATATTCCTGATCCTTTTCGGCCTCGCCCGTTTTGGTCGCCTGATCGAATATATCCCGGTATCCGTTACGTTAGGTTTTACATCGGGTATTGGTATCACCATCGGTACCATGCAGATTAAAGATTTTCTCGGTCTGCAAATGGCCCATGTCCCGGAGCACTACCTGCAAAAGGTCGGCGCGCTGTTTATGGCCCTGCCAACCCTCAACGTTGGCGATGCCGCAATTGGCGTGGTGACGCTGGGGATCCTGATTTTCTGGCCGCGTCTGGGGATCCGACTGCCGGGCCACCTTCCTGCACTGCTGGCAGGCTGTGCGGTAATGGGGATTGTGAACCTGACCGGCGGCCATGTCGCCACCATCGGTTCTCAGTTCCACTACATTCTGGCTGATGGCTCGCAGGGTAATGGCATCCCGCAGTTGCTGCCGCAACTGGTATTACCGTGGGACATGCCGGAGTCAAACTTTACCCTGAGCTGGAGTTCGTTACAGGCGCTGTTACCGGCCGCCTTCTCCATGGCGATGCTCGGGGCGATTGAATCTCTACTGTGCGCCGTCGTACTTGATGGGATGACTGGCACCAAGCATAAAGCCAACAGTGAGCTGATTGGCCAGGGCCTGGGTAACATCGTGGCACCGTTCTTCGGTGGTATCACCGCCACGGCGGCAATTGCCCGTTCTGCGGCAAACGTCCGCGCCGGGGCGACCTCACCAATTTCAGCGGTCATCCACGCGATTCTGGTGATCCTTGCCCTGCTGGTGCTTGCGCCGCTGCTTTCCTGGTTACCGCTTTCCGCCATGGCCGCCCTGCTGCTGATGGTGGCATGGAACATGAGTGAAGCGCATAAAGTGGTGGATCTGCTGCGTCATGCGCCAAAAGACGACATCATTGTCATGCTTATGTGTATGTCGCTGACGGTGCTATTCGACATGGTGATCGCCATCAGCGTCGGTATCGTTCTCGCCTCCCTGCTGTTTATGCGTCGTATCGCGCGCATGACGCGTCTGGCGCCGGTCAACGTAGACGTACCTGACGATGTGCTGGTGCTGCGCGTTATTGGCCCACTTTTCTTTGCCGCTGCGGAGGGATTATTTACCGATCTCGAATCGCGTATTGCAGGTAAACGTATCGTGGTCTTGAAGTGGGACGCGGTCCCGGTACTGGATGCCGGTGGTCTGGACGCTTTCCAGCGTTTTGTAAAACGCCTCCCGGAAGGATGTGAACTGCGGATCAGTAATCTGGAATTCCAGCCGTTACGTACCATGGCGCGCGCGGGCATTCAGCCGATTGCTGGACGCCTGACGTTCTTCCCGAATAAAGACGCCGCGCTGGCAGATATCAGCTGACGTGTAGCCCGGCCAAGCGAAGCGCCGCCGGACTACAAATGACAGGCAAAAAAATGGCTCCCGGGTGTGGGAGCCATTTTTATAATCAGCTTATTGCTTACGCGTTCAGCAGTTGCTCAGCTGTCGCTTTCACGCTTGCCAGCAGGACTTTAACATCCTCCAGACACACCGTTGGGTTCAGCAGCGTCAGCTTCAGGCAGGTTACGCCATCCGCTTCGGTCACGCCAACATTGGCGCTACCAGAAGCCAGCAGAACGTCGCCAATACGCTGGTTCAACAGCGCAACGAACGCCATGTCGTCACTGTGCGGACGGAAACGGAACAGCACGCTTGCCAGTTGCGGCTCCATCACCAGTTCCAGGTGTGGCTGCGTTTTCACAAACGCAGCCACATCACGCGCCAGCGTTACGCCGTTATCAATGATTTCGGCATACTTCTTTTTGCCCAGCGCTTCGAGCCCCATCCACAGCTTCAGCGCGTCAAAACGGCGCGTGGTCTGCAGCGATTTCGACACCAGATTCGGTACGCCCGCCTCTTCATCAAAATCAGAGTTCAGGTACGCCGCCTGGTAACGCATCAGCTCGTAATGACGCGCGTCTTTCAGCAGGAACGCGCCGCAGCTGATGGTCTGGAAGAACTGTTTGTGGAAGTCCAGCGTCACGGAATCCGCCAGTTCAAGGCCGTTCAGGAAGTGACGATACTGCTCAGAAAGCAGTAACGCCCCGCCCCATGCTGCATCCACATGCATCCAGATCTGGTGTTCTGCCGCCAGCGCCGCAATGTCCGCTAACGGATCGATTGCGCCCGCATCGGTAGTACCAGCAGTGGCGACAATCGCCATCACCTGTTCGCCGTTGGCTTTCGCCTGGGCCAGCTTGTCTTTCAGGTCAGCCAGATCCATGCGTGAGAACGCATCGGTCTTCACCTGGGTGACGGAACGGTAACCCAGCCCCATCAGCGCCATGTTCTTCTGCACAGAGAAGTGCGCGCTTTCAGAGCAAAATACTTTGATTTTGCTCAGGTCGCCGGTCAGACCATTCTGCTGAATGGAATGCCCCTGGCGGGCAAAGAAGGCGTCGCGCGCCAGCATCAGGCCCATCAGGTTGCTTTGGGTGCCACCGCTGGTGAACACGCCCGCGTCGCCTGCCGCATAGCCCACCTGCTCACGCAACCATTCGATCAGTTTGATCTCAATGATGGTCGCCGACGGGCTCTGATCCCAGGAGTCCATACTCTGGTTGGTGGCGTTGATCAACACTTCTGCCGCCTGGCTAATCACCAGGCTCGGGCAGTGCAGGTGCGCCACGCACTGCGCATGGTGAACCAACAAGCTGTCTTTCAGAAAGTATTCAACCGCACGCTCAATAGCGGCCTGGTTGCCCAGGCCCTGAGACGTAAAATTCAGGTTGATACGTTCGCGCAGTTGCTCAACGGTTTTGCCCTGATACATCTCAGGCTGCTTCAACCATTCAACGACCGCTTGCGTACTCTGCTCGATAGCGTCCTGGTAGGCAGCAATGCTTTGTGCCGAGCCGGACAGAATCGGATTTACGTCTGACATTCGATCCAACTCCGTTTAAACCGGCTTCACGCCAGCGCCCAGCAGGGCATTTTCGAATTTATCGAGGAAAATCTCCAGCTCTGCGTTGGTGATCAACAGAGACGGCAGCAGACGCAGTACGCAACCGTTACGGCCGCCACGCTCCAGAATCAGGCCGTTTTCGAAACATTTTTTCTGCAGCAGCGCGGAAAGCTCTCCATCGGCCGGGTAGCAGCCCATGTGATCCTGCGCTTCGTTCGGCTTAACGATTTCCAGACCAATCATCAGGCCCAGACCACGTACCTGGCCGATAACCGGGTAACGTTTCTGCAGGTCAGTCAGTTTGCCTTTCAGCCACTCGCCCTGCGCAGCAACTTTATCGGCAATCTTGTCGTCTTTGAGGATTTTCAGCGTTGTCAGACCGGTCGCCATCGCCAGTTGGTTGCCGCGGAAGGTGCCAGTGTGGTGGCCCGGGGCCCACGCATCGAACTGCTTTTTAATGCCCAGTACCGCCAGTGGCAGACCGCCACCAACCGCTTTGGACATCACGATGATATCCGGCTCAATACCGGCGTGTTCGAAGGCGAACAGTTTACCCGTGCGCGCGAAGCCAGCCTGAACTTCATCGATAATCAGCAGAATGCCGTGTTCCTGGGTCACTTTACGAATACGCTGCAGCCACTCGATCGGAGCCGGGTTTACCCCGCCTTCGCCCTGCACCGCTTCGAGGATCACGGCAGCCGGTTTACGCACGCCGCTCTCAACGTCGTTGATCAGGTTTTCGAAGTAGTAGGTCAATGCTTTGACGCCAGCGTCGCCGCCGATACCCAGCGGGCAACGGTACTGATGCGGATACGGCATAAACTGCACTTCCGCCATCATGTTGCTGACGGCTTCTTTCGGCGACAGGTTGCCGGTCACGGACAGCGCGCCGTGGGTCATCCCGTGGTAGCCACCGGAAAAGCTGATGATGCTGGAACGGCCGGTAACTTTCTTCGCCAGCTTCAGCGCCGCTTCAACGGCATCGGCACCGGACGGCCCGGTGAACTGCAGGCAATACTCTTTGCCCTGGCCCGGTAATAAAGAAAGTAAATACGATGAGAATTCATCTTTTAACGGTGTGGTAAGGTCAAGCGTATGTAACGGTAAGCCGCTTGTGATGACACTTTGAATGCTCTGCAGCACTTCAGGATGATTATGACCAAGCGCCAGGGTTCCGGCACCTGCCAGGCAATCAAGATATTGATTATTTTCTACGTCAGTAATCCAGACGCCCTGCGCTTTAGCAATCGCTAATGGCAGTTTACGTGGATAGCTGCGGACATTAGATTCAAACTCAGCCCTGAGAGATCCCCTCATAATTTCCCCAAAGCGTAACCATGTGTGAATAAATTTTGAGCTAGTAGGGTTGCAGCCACGAGTAAGTCTTCCCTTGTTATTGTGTAGCCAGAATGCCGCAAAACTTCCATGCCTAAGCGAACTGTTGAGAGTACGTTTCGATTTCTGACTGTGTTAGCCTGGAAGTGCTTGTCCCAACCTTGTTTCTGAGCATGAACGCCCGCAAGCCAACATGTTAGTTGAAGCATCAGGGCGATTAGCAGCATGATATCAAAACGCTCTGAGCTGCTCGTTCGGCTATGGCGTAGGCCTAGTCCGTAGGCAGGACTTTTCAAGTCTCGGAAGGTTTCTTCAATCTGCATTCGCTTCGAATAGATATTAACAAGTTGTTTGGGTGTTCGAATTTCAACAGGTAAGTTAGTTGCTAGAACCCATGGCTCCTTTGCCGACGCTGAGTAGATTTTAGGTGACGGGTGGTGACAATGAGTCCGTGTCGAGCGCTGATTTTTTCGGCCTTTAGAGCGAGATTTATACAATAGAATTTGGCATGAGATTGGATTGCTTTTAGTCAGCCTCTTATAGCCTAAAGTCTTTGAGTGACTAGATGACATATCATGTAAGTTGCTGATAGGTTTCCAGTTTTCCGCTCCTAGGTCTGCATATTGTACTTTTCCTCTTACTCGACTTAACCAGTACCAACCCAGCTTCTCAACGGATTTATACCATGGCACTTTAAAGCCAGCATCACTGACAATGAGCGGTGTGGTGTTACTCGGTAGAATGCTCGCAAGGTCGGCTAGAAATTGGTCATGAGCTTTCTTTGAACATTGCTCTGAAAGCGGGAACGCTTTCTCATAAAGAGTAACAGAACGACCGTGTAGTGCGACTGAAGCTCGCAATACCATAAGTCGTTTTTGCTCACGAATATCAGACCAGTCAACAAGTACAATGGGCATCGTATTGCCCGAACAGATAAAGCTAGCATGCCAACGGTATACAGCGAGTCGCTCTTTGTGGAGGTGACGATTACCTAACAATCGGTCGATTCGTTTGATGTTATGTTTTGTTCTCGCTTTGGTTGGCAGGTTACGGCCAAGTTCGGTAAGAGTGAGAGTTTTACAGTCAAGTAATGCGTGGCAAGCCAACGTTAAGCTGTTGAGTCGTTTTAAGTGTAATTCGGGGCAGAATTGGTAAAGAGAGTCGTGTAAAATATCGAGTTCGCACATCTTGTTGTCTGATTATTGATTTTTCGCGAAACCATTTGATCATATGACAAGATGTGTATCCACCTTAACTTAATGATTTTTACCAAAATCATTAGGGGATTCATCAGAACTCAGCCTGTCTTGCTAAAAAGGTATCATTGCTCTGTGGTAATGAATTAGCACTTAAAGTATCAATACGGACTTTATCCGTCATCATATCACTCCTACAACCAGGTGTAGATTAACGCCTGATTGAATAAATGGTTATAAGGGTTACCTGTAAAAAAGCGCGGCTAATATATGTTGTTTTAGCCCTGGACTCAATCATTTATTTTTCAACACATTTAGCGGGTGTTTTTTCTTTATAATTCAAAGTGTAACAGCCACCCTTCATTACGAAATCCTAAAGAAATATATCTATTTAATTAACAATTACCGTAGCCAATTGCAACGCATACGATGTTATAAAAACCATGTAATTTTCATGTTTTTATTATTTTTTTACACGTTTTTACCATTAATAATGTACGCGTTTTCTTGTTACGACATGATTTTTCACTTATTTGTCGATAAATCGAATAAAAAAGTCGATCCCTAAATATAAATCACTTAGTATGGCGCGCTTATTTGCAGGCTATGTAAATAAAATTAATGCGCAGCACCCGGTAACGCGTACAGGCGACACGCGTTTTCGACAACAGGAATTCCCTGGGTTGTCAGCAGAAATGTTCGCGGGCGGACATTTCGTAAGGCGAACACCGTTTCCCCTTATGCCGAGAATGAAAATTTTCTAGCCATACTTTTATGGCGCCCTGATATGAGATTGTTATGACTCGCATTTATCCACCATCCGTCGTTGCCAAATTTGGCGGCACCAGCGTCGCTGATTTTGATGCGATGAACCGAAGCGCCAGCATTGTCCTTGCTGATCAAGATGTCCGTTTAGTCGTGCTGTCTGCTTCAGCAGGCGTTACAAACTTACTGGTCGAGCTTTCTGAAGGTCTGGAAACGCATCAACAATTAGATAAGCTTGAGACCTTACGCGCCATCCAATACAACATTATTTCCCGCCTGAAGCAGCCGTCCGTTATCAGCACGGAAATCGATAATCTTCTCAACAACATCCGCCATCTTGCACAAACGGCGACCGTTTCACCGTCTGATGCGCTAAGCGATGAATTGGTCAGTCACGGCGAGCTGATGTCCTCTTTACTGTTTACTGAAGTCTTACGTGAACGGCATGCCGAGGCCGGGTGGTTTGACGTCCGCAGCGTGATGCGTACCAACTCGAGTTTCGGCTGCGCCGAACCCGAACTCAGTACCCTGCACCACCTGGTGGAGACTCACCTGCGCCCTCGTCTTGAGCAAGCGATTATGGTGACCCAGGGGTTTATCGGCCGGGATGCCGCAGGGCATACCACTACGCTGGGACGCGGTGGTAGTGATTACACGGCGACGCTTCTCGGTGAGGCGCTTCACGCCGCACGCGTGGACATCTGGACCGATGTCGCAGGGATCTACACCACCGATCCGCGCATTGCGCCGCGGGCCAAACGGATTGACCACATCTCATTTTCCGAGGCCAGCGATATGGCCGCCTTCGGTGCGAAGGTCCTCCACCCGGCTACGCTGCTTCCGGCAATGCGTAAAAGCATTCCGGTTTTTGTTGGCTCAAGTAAGGATACGGCTGCCGGTGGTACGCTGGTGCATAACACCACCGACAACCCACCTCGCTATCGTGCGCTTGCCGTGCGCCGTAAACAGACGCTGTTGCGATTACATAGTCTGGAGACACAACCGTCCGGTTCTTTCCTGGCGCAGTCCTTCGCCATTTTAGCTCGCCACGCGGTCACGGTGGATTTGGTTACAACCTCAGAGAACAGTATTGCGCTGGCGCTGGACGCGACTCACGCTACCTCAGGTGAAGATCATATACTGACCAGCGCATTGTTTACCGCATTATCCTCCCACTGTCGTGTGGAAGTGGAAACCGGATTGGCATTGGTGACTTTGGTGGGGAATCGGCTGACTCAGGCGGCGGGAGTTTGCAAAGACGTTTTTGCCTGGCTTGAAGGGCATACGGTGCGAATGATTTGCCACGGCGCGTCAAATGACAACCTGTGTTTCCTGTTGCCCGCTGAAGACGCGGATAGCGCGGTTAAAACGTTACATTATCGGTTATTCGAATAACGTTTCTTATATTCCGTAGCGAATATAAAAGTGCGTTCTATGCAAGGATAATGAACAAGCAGAGTCCTGGTTTTTCAACCAGGACTTTGTATTCAAACCGCAGCCCTCTCTGCCGGGAAACGATTTAGTTATGACGATGAGTGGTATCACCGCGACGACAGCGTTTGTCATAATGGCGTACCCACCAGTAACGGTCACTGATTTGCTCGTGCCCGCCCACTCTGGCTCCCGCCAACCACAGAACACCACCTACAAAAATACTGAGCACGGCACCATGTGCGAAAAACTGTGGCAGATTAAATTGCGGCAATTGGTTTAAAATAGAGTAACCAACACCCCCCACCATCACCACCAACCCTAAAGCCATGAGCACGTTACCGAGTAACGAAGCGTTTTTGCGTTTCATGTGTCACCTCCGGAACTTTGGGTTGCTACAGGGAATACCCCTAATCCTTATGTGTAAAGTATAGACAACACTGCCGTTCGCAAGTGCGGGAGCGATCACAATTACAAACACTCGCGCAACAAAACTTTACAAATAAGCTACTGAACATACTCAATTTCTAATAGTCCATTTGTGCAATTATTCAGCTTTTGGCGATTAGTACGCAGTTTTTTGTCAAGAGCAGCGTCAGACAGTAAACTACACGTCGTTTATGGAAACACTCAGGACAAAACACGTGACGATTAAATTGATTGTCGGCCTGGCGAACCCCGGCGCAGAGTATGCGGCAACGCGACACAACGCAGGCGCATGGTATGTCGATTTACTGGCAGAGAGATTACGCGCGCCCCTGCGTGATGAGCCGAAATTCTTCGGCTACACCTCCAGAGTAACGCTCGAAGGGGAAGATGTCCGTTTGCTGGTACCGACCACATTTATGAATCTCAGCGGCAAGGCAGTAGGTGCGATGGCCAGTTTTTATCGTATCAATCCCGATGAAATTTTGGTCGCGCACGACGAATTAGACCTGCCGCCTGGCGTGGCAAAATTTAAGCTCGGTGGCGGTCATGGCGGACATAATGGCCTGAAAGACATCATCAGCAAGTTGGGCAATAACCCCAACTTTCATCGTTTACGCGTGGGAATTGGTCATCCGGGTGATAAAAACAAAGTTGTCGGATTTGTTTTAGGCAAACCGCCTGTTTCAGAACAGAAGTTAATTGATGAAGCAATTGACGAAGCGGCACGTTGTACCGAGATTTTATTCAAAGATGGCCTGACCAAGGCAACGAGCCGGTTACACACCTTTAAAGCGCAATAAGCAGGGATGTGCGGCATTTTTCTCGCGTGCTGTGTATAATAGGCAGAGTTATTTACTTTTCTACAATCTGTTTTCCATAACAGGTTGAATATCAAAAGATTAAGGTGATTTAAACATGGGATTCAAATGCGGTATCGTCGGTTTGCCAAACGTAGGCAAATCCACCCTGTTCAACGCGCTCACAAAAGCGGGTATTGAAGCGGCAAACTTCCCGTTCTGTACTATCGAGCCGAACACAGGTGTTGTCCCGATGCCCGATCCGCGTCTGGATCAGTTGGCCGAAATCGTCAAACCGCAGCGTATCCTGCCAACAACGATGGAATTCGTCGACATTGCCGGTCTGGTAAAAGGCGCGTCCAAAGGCGAAGGTCTGGGTAACCAGTTCCTGACGAACATCCGTGAAACCGAAGCTATCGGCCACGTGGTTCGCTGCTTTGAAAACGACAACATCATCCACGTTAATAACAAAGTGGATCCGGCTGACGACATTGAGGTTATCAATACCGAACTGGCGCTGTCTGACCTGGATACCTGTGAGCGCGCTATCCATCGCGTACAGAAGAAGGCCAAAGGCGGCGATAAAGACGCTAAAGCGGAACTGGCTGCACTGGAAAAATGCCTGCCACAGCTGGAAAACGCTGGCATGCTGCGTGCGTTGAAAACGCTGACCGATGAAGACAAAGCGGCTATCAAATACCTGAGCTTCCTGACGCTGAAGCCAACCATGTATATCGCCAACGTCAACGAAGACGGTTTTGAAAACAACCCATACCTCGATAAAGTGCGTGAAATCGCCGCAGCTGAAGGCTCCGTGGTTGTTGCAGTTTGCGCTGCCGTTGAAGCTGACATCGCAGAACTCGATGATGCTGACCGTGAAGAATTCATGGCTGAAATGGGTCTGGAAGAACCTGGTCTGAACCGCGTAATCCGCGCTGGTTACGAACTGCTGAACCTGCAGACCTACTTCACCGCTGGCGTGAAAGAAGTTCGTGCATGGACCATTCCTGTTGGCGCAACGGCTCCGCAGGCGGCGGGTAAAATTCATACTGACTTCGAGAAAGGCTTTATCCGCGCACAAACCATCGCGTTTGAAGATTTCATCACCTATAAAGGTGAACAGGGCGCGAAAGAAGCCGGTAAGATGCGTGCAGAAGGTAAAGATTACATCGTTAAAGATGGCGATGTGATGAACTTCCTGTTCAACGTCTAAATAAAACTTCTCGTCTCATGAGGTTTCATCAAATCTCATGAATATCGAAAAAGTCTATAAAATCCACGCAATTGCGTGGATTTTTTCATTTCATAGAGTGTGCATCTGTCTCGTAACGAGACAGTACAAACAAGGACTCGTTATGCTCACCGGCACTCAATGCCGTAATGCTAAACCTAAAGTTGGCCTGGACCACGAAGTAAAACCTTACAGGCACAAAATAACCCTCAGATGTCGCTGCCGTTTTATGAATTTCATTCATAGCGGCTATTTAATGTGCGTAATTATCTTTCCTCCCGACTTCGTTAGTCTTGGTCACATGCGGACACACTCATTATGTCCTGATATGACCAGCCTGAGTGGCTGGCCAAAGGTATCGTCTGATAGGGGTTAAATACTCTTATCGAAGAAGACGTCCAGCTTTTGCAAAGCCTTGTCGACGTACTCAGGAACCCAATACGTCTCGATATGGGTAGCGCCATCGATCAGGAAGAGTTCTTTGTCTTTTGTACCGGTGGCTTTCGCAAACGCATCTTCCGTCATATAGAGCGTATCGGCTTTTGTACCAGCAATCATCAGCAGCGGTTTATTGATGAGATTGATATGGTCCGTAACGTCAAAACTCATCAAATCTAACAGGCTACTTGTCGTGTATTTAAACGTAGAGTTCGGGTGCGCGTGAGTTTTCCAGTAGTACTCATAGCCCTGTCGATATAAGGCAAAAGGTAACTTAGCGATCTGTTCATCAGTCAGATTGGCATCACCGGAGTACAGGACTTCGCCTCCGGAAGCTTCCTGAGCACGTGCGTCAGAAGCCTGCTGAAGACGCTGCTGAATAGTATCCAGCTGTGAGTCCTGAAAACCGTTGCGGCGCACCAGGCCTGAATTAAACATGCTGATGGTTGCGATCGATTTAAACCGTTGATCCGTTTCGGCCGCAACAAGTGAATAACCGCCACCTCCGCAAATACCCAGCAGACCGAGGCGGGAAGTATCCACTCCCGGATACTGGCTGATGTAGTCAGCCATGCCGTGGATATCCTCGATGCGATTAGCGGGTTTATCCACGCTGCGAGGCATCCCACCGCTCGCGCCCTGATAAGCCGCGTCGGCAGTAATCGTGATGTAGCCCTGCTCGGCGAGACGCTGGGCATACAAACCTGCGACCTGCTCTTTTACGCCGCCATTCGGATGTGCAACCACCACGGCAGGGTATTTTTTGGCGGGATCGTAGTTAGCAGGGGTATAGACATTCGCAGCTATCTGTATGCCATGCAGATCGTACTTCACCGGATGAATGTTGACCTTGCCTTTGACGTTCTCAGTAATGGCGCCGTCATAGGCCAGGGTGAATGGATTTTTTTTGTAATCAGCCGCATTGACTGAGGTGGCCCCGGTTATTGCCGTGAGCAGTATTGCAGTTAACAGATTGAATTTCATGGTCTCTCCCGATGAGTTTCAGGCTTGCGGATTTAAATGTGCAGACTCAGGTTAGAGAGAGAGGCCTGTCAGCATCGTGACAGGTAAATAACATTTTTGTCAGCAAGCAGGCTGAGATGGCTTCATGTTTCTGACAATGCTGTCAGGTAAGCGTCAGCTTTATGTTGGCAATCAAGAGGCAGAATAAGCCCGATTGAACAGTTAAGAGGAAATCCCGTTATGCGCCTGTTGCTAGTCGAAGATGAAGAAAAAACGTCAACCTATCTCAACCGTGCGTTGAGTGAATCCGGATTTACGGTAGATGTCTCTGCAGATGGCGCAGAAGGTCTTCATTACGCGCTGGAGCTTGACTACGACGCGATAATCCTTGATGTGATGCTGCCGGGGATGGATGGCTACCGGGTACTCGAGGGGGTGCGGGCCGTCAAACAAACGCCGGTACTGATGCTCTCGGCCCGCGGTTCGGTCGACGAGCGCGTCAAAGGGCTTCGGCTTGGCGCGGATGATTATCTCCCCAAACCCTTCTCTCTTATCGAACTAGTGGCGCGCATTCAGGCTCTGGTGCGTCGCCGCTCCACGGATGGCGCAGACATCACCCAACTGCAAATTCACGATCTGCATCTCGACCTGCTGGCCCGCCGCGTATTTCGCGCCGGAACGCGACTTGAGTTGACCGCAAAAGAGTTTTCCCTGTTAAGTCTTCTGGCCCGGCATCAGGGGGAGATCCTGTCAAAAATGATGATTGCTGAGCAGATATGGGACATGAATTTTGACAGCGATGCCAATGTGGTTGAAGTCGCCATTAAACGTCTGCGAGCCAAAGTGGATGCCCCATTCGACGTCAAACTGTTACATACCGTTCGTGGCATGGGATATGTCCTCGAAGTCCGGTCGAAATAAATGAAGAGGCTCAGCATGCCTAAACGTTCCATCTCCGTTCACCTGGCGCTGATGTTTGCCTTATCCGCGCTGCTGATTGTGTCCATTATCGGTATCTTGCTCAGAAGCTCCTTACATGACTCTTTGCAAAAGCAGATGCACAACGAACTGTTGTTCCGGGAATCATTAATGAGTCCGTGGATCGCCGCACGAACCTCGGCTGACGGCTGGTCGACGTTGGCTAATAAATTTACTCTGCTAACCAATTCTGAAGGTGAGCGCGTTCGCTACTGGATAGTGAGCGATAACCCGCGCTTTAGCATGGGGGGAATACCACCGGTGGGCATTCAGTGGTCTTCTTTGCAGGAGGGATTTAATAAAGTGCCCGGCGCATCGGAAGGTGCATGCTCACTGTTCCTGTTAGTGAAAACCATCCCTGCCAACGGTGAAAGGCCTGAGCTGCGCTATGTGGTTGCCATCGACTCTACGCCGTATATGGGCACACTTGATGCGTTCACACGGACGCTGCTGATTATTGCCGCGCTGGGCGTACTGATTGTCGCCTTACTGGGATACGTTGTTTCACGGATTGGCCTGCGTCCGGTGGACATGCTCAGTCAGCAGGCACAACACCTTGCACCAGGTGACCATGGCCAGCGCCTGAATACCCGCGCGTTGCCCGAAGAACTGCAGCAACTGGCATCATCATTTAACGGCGTGTTAGAGCGTCAGGAAATCGCCTGGCGACAGCTCGAGAGCTTTAATGCCGATGTTGCGCATGAACTTCGTACCCCGCTGACTAACCTGATCGGTCAGACGCAACTCGGGCTATCACGCCGACATTCACAAGATGAACTGGAAGAGTTATTGGGTTCCAATCTGGAAGAGCTTGAACGCATGACGTCGATAGTTAACGACATGCTGTTCCTGTCTCATGCGCACGCGGGTGAACATGCTTCCCAGCTTACGCAAGTCTCCCTGCGCGAAGAAACACTGAAAACAGCGGAATATGTTGAACCCTCTTTTGCTGAAAAACAGCTTTCGCTGGAGGTTGAGGGCGACGTCACGGCGCATATCGACAGGCGGCTGTTTCACCGTTCACTGGCTAATTTGCTGGAAAATAGCGCCAGGCATTCCCCCTCCAATAGCACGGTTACGGTGCGCTTAAGCGAAAAAGGCAATCAAGCTTGTGTAGACGTTTCTAACCCTGGCGATCCGATAGCGCCAGAGCACTTACACCGGCTTTTCGAACGGTTCTATCGTGTTGACACCTCCCGAGCCAGGAGTGATACCCATCATGGGCTGGGCCTGTCGATCGTCCGCGCCGTCGCCATTATGCACCGGGGAGATGTCTTTGCCCGTAGCGAGAACGGTATCAATACCTTTGGCCTGACGTTTGCTAAACAGCCTGACGCTATCCGACCCGGGAGACTGATTTCAGAGACAAAATCGGGATCTCCGCGCGCAAAGACTTCTGACAAAATTGTCAGAGAGTCGTCAGTCTGATGTCAGGCTATCTGCGCCAGAATCACTGCTGATACTCACCACGGCTGATTGAAGGAATGAAACAGTGAGAATGAAAAAGGTATTTAGCGGGTTTCTGGCGATGATGGTCATGGGGCTTCTGGGGCAGCCCGCGTTCGCATCAGAGGATTCATCCGCACACGCCCGCACGCTGATTATCTACTTTTCACAACCAGAGGAGATGAAACCTGGTGCCGTGGATGGTTTTTCCGGGGCCAGCGTATTACAAAAAAATACGCCAGAGACCGGCAGCACGCAGTTTATTGCGCAACTGATTCAGAAGCAGACTCACGGCGACCTGTTTCGCATTGAAACCGCCACTCCCTACCCTCGCCAGCATGATGCACTTTTGCGCGTTGCCGAAAAGGAACAGCAAACGAAAGCCAGACCCTCGCTAAAAACGCCGCTCCCTGACCTGAGCAGTTACGACACCATTTACGTCGGCTACCCCATCTGGTGGTATACCATGCCAATGGTGATATACAGCCTCTTTGAGCAAAATGACTTTGCAGGCAAAACGGTCGTTCCCTTTACCACCCATGGTGGCAGCAGGTTAGCCGACTCCCTGCGAGAAATTGCTCGCATGCAGCCACAGGCCAAATTAGTCACTCGTGCGCTCGCGATCTCGCGCAACGATATTTCAGCTCCTGACGTACCCGCGCAGGTTGAGCAATGGGTAAAACAAGTCCAGCCACAGCGTTAATCCCTCGACATGAAGAAAATTTATATTTTTCAGGTCATGCAGGATGCGCTGATGACGTTACTTCTGTTGGTATTGATGGGATTTCACCTTCACGGTGAAATCGTGCATGAATGGGCGGGTATTATTTTTACGCTGCTCATCATGCTGCATTTATATCTTAACCGGCATCGCTTGTGGTCACTGTCGCCCAATATTCCGTTAACCATGCTGGTAGTTAACAGAATCATTAATGCAGTGACATTCGTTGTCATTCTGACCGCGATTGTATCGGGCATGATGCTGTCCCGACATATCCTTCTGGACCAGGCGTTCCACAACCCTGCGAGCTGGGTCAGGAAAGTACACATGACGTCGGTCCACTGGGGAATGCTCATTCTGGCGCTGCATATCGGGTTGCACTGGAAAATGCTGGCAACCTTTTTCTGCCGGGTCCTGAACATCTCCAGCAATTCATTCTTTGCAAATGTCATGATGCCAGGAGTTTTTTCGCTAATCGCACTACTGGGATTGTACGAATTACTAAACCGGGACTATCTCGATTATTTGTTGATGAAGGTCGATTTCTCCTTTTTCGATTACGATGAATCTGCCCTACTTTTTTATCTACGCTACCTGGCCATCATTGTTTTATTTTCATTAATGACACGGTTTTCGCTTTGGTGCCTTATTTTTAGAAAAGACAAAGCAGCATCACCATAATAAGGGTTAACTGACAGAATTGTCAGGCTGGCGTCAGTCTGACGACATCTCCCCCTGATTAGAATCATTGCAGACCCTCTCCATCATTGTAGATAAGGACGCTTTGCATGATCAGACATTTACGTTACCTCGGGCTGTTACTGCCCCTCTTTACGTTTTCATCCTGGGCGGCGGAGCAAAATCCCGCTGTCCATATCGCCACCGCCGGAAGCCAGAATGCGGTGTACGGGGCAGCAGAGAACTTTACCGGTCGCGTCCGGGTTGATCCTCTCTTCAAACCAGATAACGAAATTAGCGTTTCCGGGGCTTATGTCACCTTTGAGCCAGGTGCTCGTTCCGCCTGGCATACGCATCCGGCAGGGCAGCGGCTGATTGTGACCTCGGGAATTGGGCTTACCCAACAAGAAGGCCAGCCGGTGCAGGTCATCCGCGCTGGCGACGTTGTCTCTTGCCCGGCGGGCGTCAAACACTGGCACGGGGCGGCACCCGGCAGCGCAATGACGCACCTGGCGATAACCGGGATTGTGGATGGCAAAAGCGTTAACTGGATGGAGAAAGTGACAGATGAACAATACCACGCCCATTAAGGCATTAACGGCAGCGGTACTGCTGACCTTTGGTTTGGGTCTCACGGCACATGCTGCGCCCGTCAATAAAGGAGCCTCAGAAATGAACCACGAACAAACGGTTTCAGATACGCTGTCAGCTCGCCAGCAAGCCATCCCGTTGATTGCGGCATCAATGGCCAGCAGTCAGATGGATAAGCTGAATGCGGCACTGAATCAGGGGCTTGATGCAGGACTCACGATAAACGAGACCAAAGAGATTCTCGTCCAGCTCTATGCCTATACGGGATTTCCCCGTAGCCTGAACGCGCTGAATGAACTGATGAAAGTCGTCGAAGCACGTAAACAACGTGGCGTTGAAGACGTTGAAGGTAAAGAGCCGGTCGCCGCCATCCCTGTCGGAGATGAGCTTCGCCGTGTCGGTACCGCAAACCAGACTAAAATCTCCGGCGCCCCCGTCCAGGGACCTCTGTTTGATTTTGCCCCGGTCATTAATCAATTTCTACAAACGCATCTGTTCGGCGACATTTTCGCCCGCGATAACCTCGACTGGCAAAGCCGCGAGCTGGCAACGGTTGGCGCATTAGCCGCCACGCCGGGCGTTGAAGCTCAGCTGTTATCGCATACGCGAGCCAGCATGCGAGTCGGCCTGACGGCAGCGCAACTGCGCCAACTGGCACAAGTTCTGCGTGAACATGGCGAAGAAGATGCGGCTACGCGGGCGGAACAGGCGCTGCAACGGGCGTTAGCAAACAGTTAGGCGTTGGTTTGAGACGATACGGTGCTAATACTCCGCATTCATGAGTCTGCCAAATAAGGGCAATCAAAGGTGCTAAATAATTCACGCTGACAACTCAGATATGATTGAACGGCAAACATAACAGAGGATGTAATCTTGAAAACTGTCTTAAAAACGCTGGCCATCTGCGCGATGGCGGGTGGCATGGTGGCTCAGTCGGTATACGCCGAGCCGCTGGTCATTCAGGAACAGGGAAGCTTTTCTGCTGGTGGCACTATCATCACCGCACCAGGGAAATTTGACGCGAAAACGCCGCTGGACTCTGCGGGTCAAACCTGGCATGGCGATCATGCGTCTGTGTTCTACCAAATTCCGGAAAATCCGCATAAATACCCTATCGTCATGCTGCACGGCGCAGGTCAGTTTTCCCGCACCTGGGAAACCACGCCGGATGGTCGCGAAGGGTTCCAGAACATATTCCTGCGTCGTGGATTCTCTACTTATCTTGTCGATCAGCCCCGCCGGGGCAGCGCCGGGCGCACGACGGTAGAAGGTACGGTTACGCCTAAACCGGATGAACAGATGTGGTTTAACCAGTTCCGCGTTGGCGTGTGGCCAGAGTATTTTCAGGGCGTTCAGTTTTCTCACGACAAAGAAGCCCTGAATCAGTATTTCCGTCAGATGACCCCAAATACCGGGCCGTTTGATATCAATGTTATCTCTGATGCGATGTCCGCCGTCGTGGAAAAATCCGGCCCGGCTATCCTCTTCACCCACTCTCAGGGTGGCGGACCAGGCTGGTACACGGCGATGAAAAATGACAAGGTCAAAGCCATTGTCGCCTTCGAGCCTGGTAGCAGCTTTGTCTTCCTGGAGAAAGAGCTCCCTGCCCCAATGCCAAGCGCGTTCGACACGCTGAAGGGTGAACCGGTGCCGATGGAGCAGTTTATGGCACTGACTAAAATTCCGATTCTGATTATTTACGGCGATAACATCCCGGATAAACCTGTCGCCATGCCCGCGCAGGACAGCTGGCGCGTACGTCTGGCAATGGCTCGCGAGTGGCGTGACGTGGTGAACAAGCATGGCGGGGATGTCACTGTGACGCATCTGCCTGAAGTGGGAATCAAAGGGAATACCCACTTCCCGTTCTCTGATTTAAATAATGTGCAGATTGCTGATATGGTGAGTAAATTCCTGGAGGAAAAAGATCTACAATAGGAAGAGCTAGTATTGAGCCTTCATTAGTGAAGGCTCACTATAAATGTCATTTTTATCAAAAAAAAATGGGAATGTGACGGTCTGGTATGAGCGAGGAGGTAATGACTCCAACTTATTGATAGTGTTTTATGTTCAGATAATGCCCGATGACTTTGTCATGCAGCTCCACCGATTTTGAGAACGACAGCGACTTCCGTCCCAGCCGTGCCAGGTGCTGCCTCAGATTCAGGTTATGCCGCTCAATTCGCTGCGTATATCGCTTGCTGATTACGTGCAGCTTTCCCTTCAGGCGGGATTCATACAGCGGCCAGCCATCCGTCATCCATATCACCACGTCAAAGGGTGACAGCAGGCTCATAAGACGCCCCAGCGTCGCCATAGTGCGTTCACCGAATACGTGCGCAACAACCGTCTTCCGGAGCCTGTCATACGCGTAAAACAGCCAGCGCTGGCGCGATTTATCCCCGACGTATCCCCACTGTTCGTCCATTTCCGCGCAGACGATGACGTCACTGCCCGGCTGTATGCGCGAGGTTACCGACTGCGGCCTGAGTTTTTTAAATGGCGGAAAATCGTGTTGAGGCCAACGCCCATAATGCGGGCGGTTGCCCGGCATCCAACGCCATTCATGGCCATATCAATGATTTTCTGGTGCGTACCGGGTTGAGAAGCGGTGTAAGTGAACTGCAGTTGCCATGTTTTACGGCAGTGAGAGCAGAGATAGCGCTGATGTCCGGCAGTGCTTTTGCCGTTACGCACCACCCCGTCAGTAGCTGAACAGGAGGGACAGCTGATAGAAACAGAAGCCACTGGAGCACCTCAAAAACACCATCATACACTAAATCAGTAAGTTGGCAGCATCACCCGAAAAATGGGCTTTCGCTTTGCGCCTGACGCCACTCACGCCGTCTGCCTGAACGATATCCCCGAGCTAACCATTGACTATAACGTTCAGTTGCAAACGCTTTCGCTTACTGCGCCACTCAGTTCACTCGATCTTGCGACCACGCAGCTTAACTCCCCCGTGGAGACCGCGCCGACGGCGACAACATCACGCGGAGCGCTGCTCAATTACGATATCTATACCCAACAGGGGGATGAAAGCGCAATAAATACCTTCAGCGAATTCCGCGCTTTCAATGCTGCAGGCGTGCTCAGCACCACCCAGTTGACGCAGTATTCCACCGAGGAAAATGCGGATAACAGCGTTGAGCGACTCGATACCAGCTGGCGTACGTCATTTCCCGAAACGATGCTGGCGGTAACCGTTGGCGATACCCTGACCAGTTCACTTATCTGGTCCCGACCGACGCGTATCGGCGGCATTCAGATAGGAACCGATTTTGGTTTGCGGCCCTATATGCCAACCACCCCGCTCCCTGCATATCTTGGCTCCGCGACGTTGCCGTCAAACGTTGAGCTGTACGTCGACGGCGTCAGGTACTACAACGGAGAAGTCCCCGCGGGTAGCTTTCAGATCAACACAATGCCGAACATCAGCGGCGCGGGAACGGGTCAGGTAATGATGACGGATGCGCTGGGCAGAACGAGCGTACAAAATTTCTCGTTCTACAACGATCAGCAACTCCTGCGGGAAGGATTAACTGCCTGGTCTGCAGAATTGGGTACGGTACGCGAAAACTATGGTTACTCCTCTTTTGATTATGCCAGCGCACCGGTACTGAGCGGTACATGGCGTCGTGGGTTTAGCAATACGTTCACTGCCGGGACTCACGCTGAAACCAGCGATGGACTGATTAACGCGGGCTTCAGTAACGACTGGATCCCAGGCACCCGCAGCGGCACGTTTTCGACCTCAATTGCCGCAAGTACCGACGCAGGAAAGAACGGTTTTCTGTACAGTTTTGGTTATCGTTGGTCCGGCGAACGGTTTAATTTCAGTACCAGTACGACGGCCACTTCCGGCGATTATCGTGATGTCGCCACCCATTATGGCGAGCCGCCACCGACGCTTAACAGCAATACGGTCATTGGCTATTCGCTGGAGGCTGCCGGTAATGTCAGCCTGAGTTACCTGCAGTTTCGTTATCCGCACGAAAATGCGGTGCGCTACGCCAACGCCAGCTGGTTCAAATCGATTACCGACAACATTTCACTGAATGCCGGATTCAACCAAAACATCGACGATAACCGCGATCGCAGTCTCTATCTGATGGTGACAATGACCACTGATAACAATCTCAGTGCCAGCAGCACCCTACAACGCACCAATGATGAGACCGGCTACCAGCTCAACGCCAGCCTGACGCCTCCTGCCGACGGCGGTTGGGGCTGGAATCTGGCCGCAAGTCAGCAGGCTTCCCGGCAAAGCGGTCAGGGAGAAGTGGGATATCTGGGTCGTTATGGTAAAGCGTACGCGGGATTTAGCCGTTTACCGGATAACCATTACGGCTACGCAGGCGCCACCGGATCGCTTGTTACCATGGGCGGCGGCCTGTTTGCAGCACGTGAAATCAACAATGGCTTTGCCGTCGTATCAACTGACGGCGTTCCTGACGTCCCGATTAAATTACAAAATAACCTGATTGGTCGCAGCGACGACCAGGGGCTATTGCTGGTCACGCCGCTGAACAGTTATCAAAAAAACCTGATCAGTATTGACCCTATGGATCTCCCCGCCAATATGCGGATCGCACGCGTTGAGACGAATGCAACGCCTGCCGATCGTTCCGGTACATTGGTTAGCTTTGGCATTACCCCGGTGCGCGCTGCGCAGGTCATCCTCGTCGACAATCAGGGTAAACCCATTCCCGAAGGCAGCATGGCATACGCCATCAGCGGAGCAGGACAATCGTCTGTCGTTGGTTTTGATGGGATGACCTGGTTCGACACGCTGGAACAGCACAACGCGCTACGCGTTGAGACAGACACCGGCAGTTGTCGCGTGCAATTTGACTATCCCGCTTCCGCAAAGGGGATTGTGCAAATAGGTCCACTGGTTTGCCGGCCACACTAACAGGAGTGCGCTCATGAGGTTAAGGCATCTGTTACTCATCGCAGCCGTACTCTTTTGTCCGGCGATTAGCCATGCCGTAACCTGTTCGGTGAGCAATGTACAACCCATAAATTTGGGCTCAGTCAATCCGCTGTCTGCGACAGGCGCAACGTCATCAATGACGTTCAACTACACCTGCACCAAAGAGCTTGGCGACGCGCTGGCAGGGATCAACCTCTGTTTTAATATTGGCGCCTCAGCCGTCAGTGGCCAGGTGACACCCCGAAATATGTCATTAAACGGAACACCTGCCAGAACGCTGGCATACCAGCTTTACCAGGATGCCGGACACACCAAAGTCTGGGGGAGTCAGTATCAGTCGGGAACAACTTTTCCAATGGTACAGCTTAACCTGCTGAATCTGACGCCAGTGACGGGCTCACTCACGGTATCAGCACAGATTGTCACGCCACAAACCTCAGCGGTCCCCGGAAGCTATCAGGATAGCTATACGGCGGCGACAGCCCTTGTCACCCTCAATCCTGGATTGCTTTTCCCGCCGACCACCTGTGGCGATACCGTTGCCGCCAGGCTTCCCTTCACCGTATCGGCGACGGTCAGCAAACAGTGCAATATCACCTCTGCAACCAATATTAGCTTTGCGCCCGCCAGGGCAACCGGGCGTAACCTAACGGCTTCAAATACCGTGGGCGTAGCATGTTCCAATAACACGCCTTACACCATCGGACTTCAGCCCTCTAACGGCAATACGGCAGGCAGCGGCGTGATGGCCGGCACGGGGTCAAATACGGACAAGGTCCCCTACCAGCTTAGCTCGACGCCGGGGCCGTCCGGTACGGTTTGGGGCAATTCATCGCTCAATACTGTCGCGGGCAACGGTACGGGAACCACCACCACCTACCCGGTTTACGCCACCGTTCCCAGCGCGAACTACACGCCTGACAACTATACTGATACCGTTACCATCGCCGTGACCTACTGACCCCAGCTTAATCGCAATAAAGCAAATACATTTTATTATCATATTATTTACTTTTAGAGGTGCGTCATAAATCTGACAAATTGCGATTTTTATAAATCATGCATATTAAATTATCCAGCCAGCAAAAATACCGAAATATCAGCACAATCAAAGAATAACTATTCACTTCTCAGCTAAAGCCCACACGCTTCATGCCGATAAACCGTGTTAGCCGGACAGGCCATTCTATGAAATAAATGTTAAATTTAGGTTTATATGGTGTGATTCACTGTATACCACGGCCAAATTAAGAACATATTACTTTTATAACTAAGGTTTATCATGGATAAGTTATCTTACGCTTCAGATAGCAGCACATCTGCCTGGAATACCTACCTGCAACAAATCGAGCGTGTGGCCCCTTACCTGGGCGAACTTTCCCATTGGGTGGATACCCTGCGCCACCCAAAACGCGCGCTGATTGTCGATATCCCGGTGCAGATGGATGACGGTACTATCCGTCATTTTGAAGGGTATCGCGTGCAACATAACCTCTCCCGCGGGCCGGGCAAAGGCGGTGTGCGTTATCATCCTGATGTTGATCTTAATGAAGTGATGGCCCTGTCCGCATGGATGACCATCAAATGCGCGGCGTTGAACCTGCCGTACGGCGGTGCGAAAGGTGGCGTGCGCGTCGATCCGTTCTCGCTTTCCGAAGGTGAACTGGAGCGTTTAACCCGCCGTTATACCAGCGAAATCGGCATTATCATCGGGCCGCAGAAAGACATTCCTGCGCCGGATGTGGGGACTAACGGAAAGGTAATGGCCTGGATGATGGATACCTACTCCATGAACCACGGCACCACCGTGACCAGCGTGGTCACCGGTAAACCTATTCACCTCGGCGGCTCGTTAGGCCGTGATAAAGCCACCGGTCGTGGTGTTTTCGTCAGCGGTCTGGAAGTGGCGCGTCGTGCCAACATCGACGTTGAAGGCGCTCGCGTAGCGGTGCAAGGTTTTGGTAACGTCGGCAGCGAAGCCGCCCGCCTGTTCGCGGCAGCAGGAGCACGCGTGGTCGCGATTCAGGATCACACCGCAACGCTGTTTAACTCAACGGGTATCGACATGGCCGCGTTGTCTGCCTGGCAACTGGAGCACAAACAGATTGCCGGTTTCCCGGGCGCTGAAACCATTGCCAGCGAAGCCTTCTGGAGCCTGGAGATGGATATTCTGATCCCGGCCGCGCTCGAAGGCCAGATCACCCGTCACCGCGCGGAAACGCTGACCTGTAAACTGGTACTCGAAGGCGCTAACGGCCCAACCTATCCGGACGCCGACGACGTTCTGGCAAGCCGCGGTATCGTGGTTGTCCCAGACGTTGTTTGTAACGCCGGCGGCGTAACCGTCAGCTACTTCGAATGGGTTCAGGACATGGCTAGCTTCTTCTGGAGCGAAGAAGAGATTAACAATCGCATGGACAAAATCATGACCGATGCGATGGTACACGTGTGGGAAAAAGCGGCAGAGAAATCCTGCTCACTGCGTACGGCAGCCTACATTGTTGCCTGCGAACGCATTCTGTTGGCACGTAAAGATCGCGGAATTTATCCGGGCTAACGCCGAAATCGACCTTGCCTACAAACCACCTGCTCTGCAGGTGGTTTGTTTTCCATAAACACCCGTTAATCAGCTTCCCGGCCAAATACGGCCCAACCTCTCATTTTCGCTGTTTTATGCACCATGACGTTCCAATACGGAACATTATTATGTTGCTACGTTTCGTATTGAAACACCCATTGCAGCAATTTTCTTTTGCCAACCCGTGTGCAAAATTACCTTATCGGCAGCGAGCAGTCGCCGTGGCGTTGTATAACCCGATACCCTACATCAGATGCCTGCCCGAATCTGGCAGCCATCCAGGACTGTCTGCGGAGCATAAATAATGAAAAAATTGATTAACCGTGTTGAAGACGTACTGACTGAACAACTCACCGGACTGGCGAAAGCGTATCCTTCCCTGGCACTGCATCAGGATCCGGTATATGTCACCCGCGCAGATGCGCCGGTAATGGGCAAAGTGGCGCTGCTTTCCGGCGGCGGCAGCGGACACGAGCCTATGCACTGCGGCTATATTGGTCAGGGCATGCTCTCTGGTGCCTGCCCGGGTGAAATTTTTACCTCACCCACGCCGGATAAAATGTTCGAATGCGCCATGCAAATTGATGGCGGCGAAGGCGTACTGCTGATCATCAAAAATTACACCGGCGATATTCTTAATTTCGAAACCGCCACCGAGCTGTTGCATGAAAGCGGCGTCAAAGTCACCACCATGGTAGTGGATGACGACGTGGCGGTGAAAGACAGTCTGTATACCGCCGGTCGTCGTGGTGTGGCGAATACCGTATTGATCGAAAAACTGGTCGGCGCTGCCGCCGAACGCGGTGACTCACTGGAAGTCTGTGCAGCGCTGGGTCGTAAACTGAATAATCAGGGCCACTCCATTGGGATAGCCATTGGCGCCTGTACCGTTCCGGCCGCCGGACAACCGTCGTTCACGTTGCAGAATAACGAAATGGAGTTTGGCGTGGGTATCCACGGGGAACCGGGCATTGACCGCCGCACCTTCACTTCCCTCGATCAGACCGTTGATGAAATGTTCGATACCCTGCTGGAAAACGGCAACTACAGCCGTACGCTCCGCCACTGGGACAACGTTCAGGGCGCGTGGCAGGAAGGCAAAGAAAGCAAACGCGCGTTGCAAAGCGGCGATCGCGTCATTGCGCTGGTCAATAATCTCGGTGCAACGCCGCTGTCAGAACTCTTCGGCGTTTATAACCGCCTCGAAAGCCGTTGCCAGGACGCCGGCATCGTCATTGAGCGCAACCTGATCGGTTCTTACTGTACCTCTCTGGATATGACCGGCTTCTCAATCACCCTGTTACAGGTGGATGACGACACGCTGAGCTTATGGGATGCACCGGTTCACACCCCTGCTCTCAACTGGGGTAAATAAGGAGATACATGATGTCCCTCAACAGAACACAAATTGTTAACTGGCTCTATCGCTGCGGTGAGATCTTCACCACCGAAAGTGATTTTCTCACCGGTCTTGATCGGGAAATTGGTGATGCCGACCACGGTCTGAACATGCACCGCGGCTTTAGCAAAGTCGTCGAAAAGCTGCCGTCCATCGCCGATAAAGACATTGGTTTTATTTTGAAAAACACCGGCATGGTGCTGCTCTCAAGCGTCGGGGGGGCCAGCGGTCCACTGTTTGGTACCTTTTTTATCCGCGCCGCCCAGGTGACCCAGGCTCATCAAAGCCTGACGCTTGAGGAGTTGTATCAAATGATTCGTGATGGCGCAGAAGGTGTGATTAGCCGCGGTAAAGCTGAACCTGGCGACAAAACCATGTGCGATGTCTGGCTGCCGGTAGTGGAATCTTTACGCCAATCCTGCGAGCAAAAGCTGAGCGTACAGGCGGCGCTGGAAGCGGCAAGCCAACAAGCGGAAGCAGCAGCGCAAAGCACCATCACCATGCAGGCCCGCAAAGGCCGCGCCAGCTATCTCGGTGAGCGCAGCATTGGGCATCAGGATCCCGGCGCAACGTCCGTAATGTTTATGATGCAAATGCTGGCTCAGGCGTCCAGAGAGTAAGGATAAAGCGATGGTAAACCTGGTTATTGTTTCTCACAGCGCCCAGTTGGGCGAAGGCGTCGGCGCGCTAGCCCGGCAGATGTTAATGGGTGATGGTTGCAAAATCGCTATTGCCGCAGGCATTGACGATCCTGAGAATCCGATTGGCACCGATCCTATCAAGGTGATGGAAGCCATTGAGTCCGTGGCCGATACGGATCACGTGCTGGTGATGATGGATATCGGTAGTGCGCTATTGAGTGCGGAAACCGCGCTGGAACTGCTCGATCCGGCCATTGCCGCCAAAGTACGTTTGTGCGCCGCGCCGCTGGTCGAAGGCACGCTCGCCGCAACGGTTAGCGCTGCCGCAGGTGCTGACATCGAGCGGGTCATCTGTGATGCCATGAACGCCCTCGACGCCAAATGTGAGCAACTGGGTTTACCTTCGCCATCTGCAGCAAAGCCGACATCCGCCGAATTCGCGCCCGATGCAGATGCTCATTCAGTGGCCATTGTGGTGAAAAACCCAAACGGCATTCATGTGCGTCCGGCTTCACGGCTGGTTTCCGCGCTGTCTGGCTTTAACGCCGATATGTGGCTGGAGAAAAATGGCAAATGCGTCGTCCCTGATAGCCTGAATCAGATTGCCCTGCTGCAGGTACGCTGTAACGACACGCTGCGCCTGATTGCCAAGGGCGAACAGGCAGAGGATGCGCTGGCCGCATTCAAACAGCTGGCGGCTGAGAATTTTGGTGAATCACTCGAGCCCGCGCATGCTGATACCGTAGTGACGAAGGTTCCCTCACAGGTCACGGGGACGGCATTCTGTTACACACCGTTCTCACCACAGGTAAGCCAGCAGCCTGTAGCCTCACTCCAGATTGAGCAGCAACGGTTACGGGTCGCTATCCAAAGCACGCTGAACGACTTAAGCGAGCTAACCGCGCTTGCAGAAGAGAGATATTCCGCAGATATCGCCGCTATTTTCTCCGGTCACCACACGCTGTTGGACGATCCGGATCTGTTCGATATGGCCTGTGATCTAATGCGTGAAACGCAGTGCAGCGCGGCCTGGGCCTGGCATCACGTGCTGAGCGATCTCAGCCAGCAGTATTTACAGCTCGACGATCCTTACCTGCAGGCGCGATACATCGATATTGAAGATTTGTTGTCTCGTTCACTGCAGTATTTAACGGGAGAGACTGCACAAATTCCCGCGTTCATCCGCCCCACTATTTTGGTCGCGGAGGTCATCTATCCATCTACGGTGCTGCAACTCGATCCGAAGACCATCAAAGGCATCTGCCTGCGGGACGGGAGCGAAGCGTCCCACCCGGCGATTATCGCCCGTGCAATGGGGTTATGTTGGTTATGTCAGCAAGGCGAGGCCATCGAGAGTATCACGATGGGTGATACCCTGACCCTTGACAGCGTGGCCCAGCGGATAACCCGCGCGGGCTGATGTCGGTTGCACGCCCTTTCCCGACAAAGGGTGTGCATCTTTTCGATTCGCGTCGGGAAATGTCTGTTTATTCGCAAAATGGGGCGTCGATCACGCGCAACGGTCGATCCTGAACTAAGGTTTTCTCATGGTAAATGCCGCTGCTTCGGCACACCCTAAGGAGATTAACCGATGATAACGCCTGCAACTCGCCATCCAGGCCTGCTCTCTGTTGCAATAAAACTGACGCTCGCAAGCACCTTTTTTGCCCTTTCCTCTTTTGCCGTCAACGCCGAGGACGCGCCAACCGCAACGCCTCAGCCGCCTGATATTTTGCTTGGCCCACTGTTTAACGATGTACAAACGGCCAAACTGTTTCCTGACCAGAAAACCTTTGCTGACGCCGTTCCTAACAGCGATCCATTAATGATCCTTGCCGATTACCGGATGCAGAAAAATCAGTCCGGATTCGACTTACGTCATTTTGTGGAAGTGAATTTCACCTTGCCGAAAGCTGGCGAGAAATACGTCCCCCCAGCCGGGCAATCGCTGCGCGAGCATATTGATGGACTGTGGCCGGTACTCACCCGTTCGACAACCGACGCTGAAAAATGGGACTCTCTGCTGCCGCTCCCGGAGCCGTATGTCGTGCCTGGCGGGCGTTTTCGCGAAATATATTATTGGGACAGCTATTTCACCATGCTGGGGCTTGCCGAGAGCAATCACTGGGATAAGGTCTCCGACATGGTGGCAAACTTCGCTTACGAGATTGATTCCTGGGGACACATTCCTAACGGCAACCGCACCTACTATCTGAGCCGTTCTCAACCGCCATTCTTTGCCTTTATGGTGGAACTGCTGGCGCAGCATGAAGGGGATGACGCGCTGAAAAAATACCTCCCGCAGATGCTCAAAGAATACACCTACTGGATGGAAGGCGTCGAAACGCTCCAGCCCGGTCAGCAGAATAAGCGCGTGGTTAAACTGGATGACGGCACCATTTTGAATCGCTACTGGGATGACCGCGATACGCCGCGGCCAGAGTCCTGGGTGGAGGATATCGCCACAGCGAAAAGCAATCCGAACCGACCGGCCACAGAAATCTACCGCGACCTGCGTTCTGCCGCCGCGTCGGGTTGGGACTTTAGTTCCCGCTGGATGGATAACCCCAATCAACTAAGCACCCTGCGCACCACCAGCATCGTTCCGGTCGATCTCAATGCGTTGATGTACAAAATGGAAAAGATGATCGCCCTCGCCAGCAAGGCCGCCGGGGATAATGCCAAAGCTGCACAATATGAAGGCTTCGCTAATGCCCGACAAAAAGGGATCGAAAAGCACCTGTGGAACGACAAAGAAGGCTGGTATGCCGATTACGATCTGAAGAGCCACAAAGTACGTAACCAACTCACGGCCGCCGCCTTGTTCCCGTTGTATGTCAATGCAGCGGCAAAAGATCGCGCCAGTAAAGTGGCCGCGGCAACCCAGGCGCATTTGCTGCAACCCGGCGGCCTGGCCACCACGTCGGTGAAAAGCGGTCAGCAGTGGGATGCTCCCAACGGCTGGGCCCCGCTCCAGTGGGTCGCAGCATCCGGATTACAGAATTACGGTCAGGATAACGTCGCCATGGACGTAACCTGGCGATTCCTCACCAACGTGCAGCACACCTACGATCGTGAGAAAAAGCTGGTTGAAAAGTATGACGTGAGCAGCACAGGCACTGGCGGAGGCGGCGGCGAATATCCGTTGCAAGATGGTTTTGGCTGGACCAACGGCGTAACGCTTAAAATGCTCGACCTGATCTGCGCCAAAGAAAAGCCCTGTGACAGCGTGCCCGCTTCGCGCCCGGCCCCGGCAAGTACCACGCCAGTCGAGCCTAAAAAACAGGCTCAGCCGACGTCTTAATGCCGTTACCTGAAGCGTTTTACTCCCCGAATCCGCGCTGCGTCGCGGATTTTTTCTGGCTTATATTTCGCCATTCCTGTTGTCTCTACGCCATCTAGCCCTTATGGGGTATTCCGGGTTTTCATCCGTGAGAAATTGATTCTGAACATGTTTTTATTCGATGTATATGTAAATATATAGCGATTTTATCACCTTCAGGATAACAATTATGCCACTGACAAGATGGATGTTTGCCCAGCTTGTGGCATCTGCACTGCTGCTACGCCATCTTCCCGCCTTGGCTCAAACGCCGCTAACCGTTGCCGTTGGAGGCCACCCAGCGCCAGAGGCGACCCAACGCGTGGTCAGCGCAGGCGCACCCGCCGACATGCTGCTGCTGGCCGTCGCGCCGGAAAAACTGGTTGGTTTTTCATCCTTTGATTTTTCTCGTCAGACCGCCATCCCGTTTCACGAAGACATTCGGGCTTTACCGAAACTGGGCAAGCTGGCGGGACGCGCCAGCACACTCTCGCTTGAAGCGCTACTGGCGCTTAAACCCGACCTGGTGATTGACTGCGGCAATGCCGATGAAACCTGGCTTTCTCAGGCCAGACAAGTGAATGCGCAAACGCAAATTCCCTGGCTGCTGATTAATGGCGAACTCCGGCTCAGCCCGCAACAGCTACTCGCGGCAGGTGAAGCGCTGGGAGTCGCAACGCGGGCAAGGACTCAGGCCAAACTGGCCCAGCGTTTTATTGATGAAGCCCTCGCGTTTTCACACTCTCCCGCAGCAAAGCTGCGTTTTTATGCCGCGCGCGGCGCCCGCGGACTTGAAACAGGATTACAAGGTTCATTGCATACCGAAGCGGCAGAACTACTGGGATTACACAATGTGGCGCAAATTCCTGGGCGGCACGGGCTGGCGCAGGTTTCAATGGAAAACCTGTTGAGCTGGCAGCCCGATATTATTCTGGTACAGGATGCGATTACGGCACAGTACCTGCGAGAAGATCCCGTCTGGCAAGGAGTCAAAGCGGTTGCCGACCGGCGCATTCTGTTTCTCAGCGGCCTGCCGTTTGGCTGGCTGGACGCGCCTCCCGGCATCAATCGTTTGCTGGGGTTACGCCGTCTGCATGCCTGGCTTGATCCACAGGTTGAAGCGGGCTTTAAAACCGATATGCAGCGCTACAGTGAACTGTTCTGGCACACCACGTTAAGCGACGCACAGTATCAACAACTGGTGAGCGTCTGATGAAAACATCTACCCTCGGTTTTCTGATGATTACGACGGTGGTGCTTTGCGCGAGCATCGCCGCGGTGTCGGGTGCTTATCGCCTCGATGCACAACAGGTTGTGGATCTTATTGCAGGCAGGGATGGCGTCCCGATGCAGGACAAAATCGTCTTCTGGCAAATCCGACTGCCACGCATTCTGGCTGCATTGTTACTCGGCGCAGCGCTGGCTGGTGCAGGAACCACCTATCAGGGAATGTTCCGTAACCCACTGGTTTCGCCGGATATCCTCGGCGTGGCGGCCGGTGCCGGTTTGGGCGCCTGTACGGCAATCCTGCTGGGGCTACCAATCCTGTTTATTCAGCTGTATGCGTTCACTGGCGGTTTGTTAGTGGTCGCCGGTGTCTGGCTGATTACCCGGCGAGTCAAGCGTCACGATCCGGTGTTAACGCTGGTGCTGGTCGGGATTGCGCTGGGTACGGTCTGCGGCGCGGGAATCTCGCTCATCAAAACGCTGGCCGACCCGTATACCCAACTCCCGTCGATCACCTTCTGGCTGCTCGGCGGTTTATCGACAATTACTCTGCACGATCTGTGGTTCTCAGCACCGCTGATCCTTGCTGGACTGGTCCCGTTATTGCTGCTGCGCTGGCGCATGAACCTGCTCACTCTGTCGGATGATGAAGCCCGATCGCTTGGGATCAACGTCTCCCGACTGCGGCTGGGACTGATCGTCTGCGCAACGTTAGTCACCGCCTGTACCGTCGCCATTGCCGGCATTATCGGCTGGATTGGACTGGTGGTGCCGCACATCGGCAGACTCCTCAGCGGGAATAACCACCAGCAGTTACTGCCGGTGTCCATGGGGATCGGCGCCATTTTACTCCTGCTCACCGACACCCTCGCCCGCACGCTGAGCCGCACGGAAATCCCGCTGGGGATCCTGACTGCATTTATTGGCGCACCGTTCTTTTTGCTGCTTTTGCTGCGGGGAAACCGCCCATGACGCTATTACTCGTGCGCCACGCGTCGCTGGGATACCACAGTAAACAACCCGTGTTACGTGATATCTCCTTTCAGGTTTCGCCCGGTTCTGTCTGTTGTCTGATTGGTGCTAACGGCAGCGGTAAAACCACCCTGATGCGCACCATTCTCGGCGTTCTTCCGCCGCTTCGCGGTGACATTCTGCTTGATGGCGTCGCGGTGAATCATCTCAGCGATCGGGAACGCGCCGCAGCCATCGCCTGGGTTCCTCAGGCGCACGACGGCGCGTTTGCCTTCACCGCGCTGGACATGGTGATGATGGGACTGGCCCCGCAACTGGCGGCATTTGCGGTTCCCGGCGCTAAAGAGCGTGAAATTGCACATCAGCAACTGGCGATGCTGGAGATTTCTCACCTGGCACTTCGACGCTGGAACACCCTGAGCGGCGGCGAACGGCAACTGGTGTTGATCGCTCGCGCGCTGGCGCAACGTCCGCGTCTTTTATTGCTGGATGAACCCGCATCCAGCCTTGATTTTGGGCATCAAATCCGTCTGCTCGACAGGCTGGTGACGCTGAAAAATTCCGGTATGGCCCTGCTGATGTCGACCCATCACCCGTTGCACGCCCGGGCAATCGCCGACAGCGTGGTACGGGTTGAACCAAACGGCGAGGTGTCGCAGGGGCTGCCTGAACATCAGCTCGCCGCCGACCGCCTGGCCGCGCTGTATCGCGTTACACCGTCACAAATTACCCACCATCTTTATGGTTCACTCAATTAAGGAATACTCATGCTCATTGACGACATTGATTTTGCCGATCTTTACCGTAAGCAATTACAGTTGGCGAACAGAACCGAGAAAAAGCCGGAGCACTGGGACAAACGTGCGGAAAAAATGGCGGAGAATTGCGCCTCATTAACCGACAGCTATCTGCTGCAACTGCTGGGGAAAATCGACCTGCAAGGTGCAGAGTCGCTGTTTGATATGGGTTGCGGCCCCGGTACAGTCTCGCTGGCGCTGGCTAAAAAAATGCCAATAATTTACGGCGTAGATTACAGCCAGGGAATGCTGAGCGTAGCTGCCCGCCGCGCCGCACAAATGAACGCCCGTCACGTACAATGGGTGCAACGAGCCTGGGAAGAGCACTGGGATGATTTACCCCAGTGCGATATCGCCGTCGCCTCGCGCTCCACGCTGGTTGCCGATATGCGCCAGGCAATGAGCAAGCTGAATAATCAGGCCCGGCTGCGGGTTTATACCACCCACCTTGTCAGTTCATCTTTCGTTTCTCCCACCATTCAGCGCGCACTTGGCCGCGAAGTGATTGAACTGCCCAACTATATCTATGCGCTTAATGTTCTGTATCAGATGGGGATCCACGCGCACGTTGATTTTATCCGCGGTCCCAACTGTCAGCAGGACAACAGCATCTGGACGCGTTTTCTGGAAAACGTGCGCTGGAGTATGGGTGAACTGAGCGCAGACGAGGTCGAACGTCTGGAAAACTGGTATCAACAGCAGGATCCACGCGCTATTGCCCCCGCCAGCCGTGACTGGGCGCTTATCTGGTGGGACAGCATCCCGCGGGAGGCGCTGCGATGATCTACTTTTCGCAGGCGCAAATTGACGCGCTGCTGCTGGAAGATATTCAGGGCGGCGATCTGACCACCCGCGCGCTGGGTATCGGCGCCCAACCAGGCGTCATCGAGTTTAACCATCGCCAGGGCGGATGCGTTAGCGGTACCGCTGTTGCCAGACAAATGCTGACTTCATTGGGATTAACCGTCACCGATATTTTGTCCGATGGCGAACGGGCGAACGCCGGACAGCGACTGATTCGCGCACACGGACCAGCGGCGGCGCTGCACCAGGGCTGGAAAGCGGTACAAAATGTACTGGAGTGGAGCTGCGGCGTGTCGGGCTATCTCGTCGAGATGCTGAGCATGCTGCATCAACGCTATCCCGATGGGCAGATTGCCTGCACCCGCAAAGCCATTCCCGGTACGCGTTTACTGGCGACTCAGGCAATACTTGCCGCCGGGGGCATTATCCATCGGGGAGGATGCGCCGAAACGGTACTGCTGTTTGCTAATCACCGCCGTTTTCTTACCAACCCAAACGACTGGACAGGCGCGATTGCGCGCTTACGCAGCCATGCGCCAGAAAAAAAGATCGTGGTCGAAGCGGATACGCCAGATGAGGCATTGACCGCCCTACGCGCCGCCCCTGATGTCTTACAACTCGACAAATTTACCCCCGAGCAGGCGGCAGAAATTGCCCGTCAGGCCCCTGCTCTGGCCCCCCATTGCACGCTGGCACTGACCGGCGGCATTACCCTCGCCTCGCTGGCGGGTTATCTCGACTGCGGTATCAGACTCTTTATCACTTCCGCGCCTTACTACGCTCCACCTGCGGATATCAAAGTGAGCCTGAGCCCGGACGCACGTGGCCTATAACATCAAAAAATGGACTAAAAATAATGAATTTCAACAAAAGTTGTCTTTACACAGCCCTGTCGTTTGCTTTCGCGCACAGTGCTTTTGCTGGGCAGGAAAGCGAAACCATGACCGTCTGGTCTAGTCCGGTCTCCGCGGCAACCACCACGGTTCTCGGCCAGGAAACGATACAACAGCTGGATAAACAGAACGTAGCGCAGGCGCTGAGCGTCGTCCCCGGCGTCGTGCTGCAAAAGTCAGGCAACCGCAACGAGCAACAGGTAAAAGTGCGCGGATTTGACAGCCGTCAGGTTCCCGTCTTTTTCGACGGCGTGCCGGTATACATCCCCTATGACGGCAACCTCGATTTAGGCCGTTTTCTGACATCCGATATCGCTTCGGTTGAAGTCTCCAAAGGCTACTCGTCTCTGTTACAGGGGCCAAACCAGATGGGCGGCGCCATCAATATCACTACAAAAAAACCGACCAAACCGCTTGAAGGCAGCATTGGCTATCGCCAGGGCTGGAGTCGCAGCAAAGACAACGCCCACGATATGCACGCTTCATTTGGCGCCAGTAACGATCTCGGCTATATCCAGCTCAGCGGCAGTCAGCTGAAGCAGGATTTTCTTGGTTTACCGCATGGCGTGGACAACCCGGTTGCGGGCAGTCACGGCAAGATGATCAACTCTTCCGCTGATGACAAGCGTGGCATCGTGAAGCTGGGCTTTACCCCTCGTGGAGATGATGAATATGTGCTGACCTATATAAATCAGGACGGTGAAAAAGATAATCCACCGTACGCCGGAACCAGCAGCCAGAAATCACGCTACTGGCAATGGCCACAATACGATAAAGAGAGCTATTACTATCAGGGAACCACGCATCTGGGCGACCGTTTTACTCTGAAAAGCCGTCTGTATCGCGACACCTTTGAAAATACGTTGATGATGTACAACTCGCTGGCCGATCTGAAAAATAAGAAAGGCAGCTACAGCCATTATTCGGACTATAGCGATGGGGCTGGCCTGCAGCTCGCTGCGGATATGCGAGAAAACGATCTGCTCTCTTTCGCCATGAACTGGAAGGACGATGTTCACCGCGAGAAAGGCGCACCGAATGCGGCTTACGACCGCTACGAAGACCGCACCTGGTCCGTAGCCAGTGAATACCAGTGGGCTGCGGCGGATAATGTCGATGTGGTGGCGGGAATAAGCTATGACTGGCGAGACAGTCTGGAAGGTATGAAGCACGAGAAAAACGGCAGCGTCACGCACTACGATGACAACAATCAGTCGGCCTTTAACTGGCAGGTGATGACCAAATACCACTTTGAAAATTCAGACACATTAGCGCTGTCTTACTCTGACAGAACGCGTTTCCCAACGTTAAAAGAACGCTACACGACCTCGAAACCGGCCTATAACCAGGTGGCCTTGGTCAATCCACAGCTTAAACCGGAGCGCGCCCGCAGCGTCGACCTGACATGGAATGGTTCACTTAGCCAGAATTGGGGATTCGAAGCCAGCGTGTATTACAACCGCATCAGCGACGCGATTCTTTCGCACAATATTGATGCCGACACCATCCAGAACCAAAACAGTGGTCGGGTGGATTACACCGGCCTGGATGCAGGCGTTAAAGGTAAAATTTTTGATATGCTGGACGTCGGGCTGAGCTACGGCCTTATTCATGCGGACGCCAAACGCAGCGATATCGGTAAGATTACCGATCTGCCGACGCAAACCCTGACCGCCTGGATGACGCTGAAACCGTGGGAGCCACTCAGCATTACGCTGTCCGAAGAGGCCCGTTCGTCAAGCTATAGCAATACCGACGGCTCGCAGAAAGCCGCTGGTTTCGCCATTACCCATTTGCGCGCTGATTACGCCATTGGCCACGGGTTTAGCGTTAACGCTTCGGTCAATAACCTGTTCGATACGCAGTACGTTTACAGTGAAGGATTTATTGAAGAGGGGCGTAATTACTGGGCGGGTATTGAGTATCAGTTCTGACTTAACAATGCAGAAAAACGGCCCCGTTAGGGGCCGTTCGATTAATCTCGTCGTACAAGCCGAAAGACACCCAGCACAACAATCGCGCCGACCACGGCCACCAGGAAGCTGTGGAGATTAAACCCGCTGATATCGCCGCCGATACCGAACATCGTAGCCAGCCATCCACCGACCACAGCACCGATAATACCGAGAATGCAGGTCAGGATAAATCCACCGCCATCGCGCCCCGGCATAATCAGTTTGGCGATAACCCCCGCAATCAGACCAAAAATAATCCAGGTAATAATTCCCATTTCCAGGCCCTCTTTCCAGTGAACGCACGCGCAAGACATTCTTGCGCCAGCACGTTAAGTATAGGCAAGCCATCGCTACGTGCTTTTTCCCTCAGACTTAATTCATTGGGTTTGGTAAAAAATTTCATCCATTTGTATTAAGTTCCGTTGATTGATGCCGATAATCCAACGATAAACCAGGCATCCAGGAGTCATTAGGTGTGAGTAACTACAATGAGCAGTTCCTGAAGCAAAATCCATTAGCGGTGTTAGGCGTACTCCGGGACTTAAATTCGCAGCAGGTTCCGCTGCGTATCTCCTGGTCAGGTGGCCAGTTCATCAGCAAAATACTGGCGGTCAGCCCGGACGAACTGATCATGGATTTTGGTAGTCAGGAATATGAAAACCAGGCCGTGCAGCGAGCCAATCAAATTACGATTATCGCCGAAACGCAGGGAGCCAAAGTGGAGTTCACCCTGCCACAGCTGAAAAAAGGCGAATACCAGCGGCTACCCGCATTTATCTCATCATTGCCGCCATCTCTGTGGTTCGTCCAGCGTCGGGAATATTTCCGTATCGGTGCTCCACTGCATCCCCCCTATCGCTGCACGGTAAAAATGCCAGATAACAGCACGCTGTGTTTTCGCTTATTCGATTTGTCTCTTGGCGGTATGGGCGGGCTGTTAGAAACGGCAAAACCAGAGGGACTGGTAGAAGGCATGCGCTTTTCACAGGTTGAACTGAACATGGAGCAATGGGGAGTGTATCAGGTGGACGCCCAGCTAATTTCCATTAGCGAACGCAAAGTTATCGACGGGAAAAACGAAACAATTACCACTCCCCGCCTGAGCTTTCGTTTTCTCAACGTCGGCCCGGCGGTGGAGCGTAACCTACAGCGGATTATTTTTTCCCTCGAGCGCGAGGCCCGGGAAAAGTCGAATAAGGTGCGCGATTAGCATCACCTGAATTACATCACATCCAGCGCTTGTTGAAGCTTCCAGATATAGCGCGGAGCCTGCGGCGCCGGATGATTATCCGCAACATGTTCAATAAATTCATCCGGGCTGAGATCGTTTATCTTATTAATGGCTTTTTTCCTGTCGGAGGAGAACGTTCGCAGCAGCGCGCCCGCACCGTTGGCGTACGATACCACCAGCGCATATTGCATCACCTGCGGATCTTTGATCCCGGCCAGCGGCCCGGTCTCAAGAATGCTCAGGTATGCGGCCCCCATCGAGATATTGCGCTCAGGATTTTTCAGCTCGCTGGTCGACGGCTCGCCACTCCACCCCATGCGACGATAAACATCACGCCCTGACGTCGAGGCTTTTAACTGCATCAGGCCAATCGCATTAGACTTACTGACCGCATTCGGGTTTCCACCTGATTCAATGGCGATAATAGCGGTAATCAATTGTGGACTGACACCCCAGGCCGCACCGGCTTTTTCGCTGATCGGCATCCATTGCATTGCGCGTTTAACCGGAACTTCAGCATTCCACGGCGGATTTTTGTAATCCTGTTTTGAACTACAGCCCGCAAGTAATACAACCAAAAAAGCAAACCATCTCAATTTCACGTCATCTATCCTTATAGCCGGAACCTGTCGCTGAGGTGACAACGACATACCTACGCGGCATGATATACATTTGGTTTTAGTTGTAGCAAGGAAATGCCATGTCCCGGTTTCACTTAATTGCCCCGTCGGGCTACTGTATCAACCAGCAGGCTGCCTTACGCGGGCTGGCGCGTCTTACTGAGGCCGGTCATCAGGTCGACAATTCAGCGGTCATTGCGCGCCGCTGCCAGCGTTTTGCGGGTACAGAAGCAGAACGGCTTGCTGATGTGAACGCGCTCGTAAATCTGAACACGCCCGATACCATTGTGATGGCAGTACGCGGCGGCTATGGCGCGAGCCGTTTACTGGCAGAGATTGACTGGCAGGCGCTGGCGAACCGTCAGCAACACAACCCGCTGCTGCTGTGCGGACACAGCGATTTTACCGCGATCCAGTGTGGTCTGCTGGCGCAGGGGAATGTGATTAGCTTCAGCGGCCCGATGCTGGCGGCTAACTTTGGCGCCGAGGAGATGAACGCATTTACCGAGCACCATTTCTGGCAGGCTGTTCGCAATGCCCAATTTACCCTCGAGTGGCAAGGTAACGGTCCGGCATGTGCGACCGAAGGTACGCTATGGGGCGGAAATCTGGCGATGCTCATTTCTCTGATGGGCACGCCGTGGATGCCCGCTATCGAAAACGGCATTTTGGTGCTGGAAGACATTAACGAGCATCCTTTTCGCATTGAACGCATGCTGCTGCAACTGTATCACGCAGGAATACTGGCCCGACAAAACGCCATTATCCTCGGCAGTTTTAGCGGCAGCGCACCTAATGATTACGACGCGGGTTACAGTCTTGACTCAGTTTGTGATTTTCTACGCGCCAGGTTATCGGTTCCGGTGATCGACGGCCTCGATTTTGGTCATGAACAACGCACCGTCACCTTGCCGTTGGGGGCCAGAGCGGTACTGAAAAATGATAAAAACGGCGCTCAGCTCACCTTAAGTGGGCATCCGGTACTTAAATCGTAAAAAAAGCGGTTAACAGGGCTAAGTAAAACGCTGTTTCTGTCGTTATTATGTTAGGGTTTATAAATACGAAACAGCGTAATTCAGGAGTAACCGAACGTTGGATGCCGCAGCAATAATTAGCCTTTTTATTTTGGGTTCCGTACTCGTCACCTGCAGTATCTTACTCAGTTCATTCTCATCACGTCTTGGTATCCCTATTCTGGTGATATTTCTCGCTATCGGTATGTTAGCGGGAGTCGACGGCGTGGGCGGTATTCCTTTCGATAACTACCCTTTCGCCTATATGGTGAGTAACCTGGCGCTGGCGGTTATCCTGCTCGACGGCGGGATGCGCACCCAGGCCAGCTCATTTCGTGTCGCGTTAGGCCCGGCGCTGTCGCTGGCGACCGTCGGGGTGCTGATTACCTCCGGACTCACCGGCATGATGGCCGCGTGGCTGTTTCATCTGGATCTTATCGAAGGACTCCTGATTGGCGCGATTGTCGGTTCAACCGATGCCGCGGCGGTTTTTTCCCTGCTCGGCGGCAAGGGGCTTAACGAACGTGTTGGCTCTACGCTGGAAATTGAATCCGGGAGTAATGACCCGATGGCGGTGTTTTTAACCATCACGCTTATCGCCATGATTCAAAATCACGAGACTGGATTAAGCTGGATGTTTGCGGTGCATATTATCCAGCAGTTCGGCTTAGGGATCATACTGGGCCTCGGTGGGGGCTACCTGCTTCAGCAAATGATTAACCGCATTTCACTGCCTGCCGGGCTTTATCCGCTACTGGCCTTAAGCGGTGGGATCCTGATTTTTGCCCTGACCACTGCACTGGAAGGCAGCGGTATTCTGGCGGTCTATCTGTGTGGTTTCCTGCTGGGTAATCGCCCCATCCGCAACCGATTTGGCATTCTGCAAAACTTCGACGGTCTGGCATGGCTGGCACAAATCGCCATGTTCCTGGTGCTGGGACTGCTGGTTACGCCGTCCGACCTGCTGCCTATCGCGATACCTGCGCTGATTTTGTCTGCATGGATGATATTCATTGCCCGTCCGCTGTCGGTCTTCGCCGGACTGCTGCCGTTTCGTGGCTTCAATCTGCGCGAGCGCATTTTCATCAGTTGGGTGGGCCTGCGCGGTGCAGTCCCCATCATCCTCGCCGTGTTCCCAATGATGGCGGGTCTGGAGAATGCGCGCCTGTTCTTTAACGTCGCGTTCTTCGTGGTTCTGATCTCGCTGCTGTTTCAGGGAACGTCGCTTTCCTGGGCCGCCAAAAAAGCCAAAGTGGTGGTTCCTCCCGTCGGCTGGCCCGTTTCGCGCATTGGTCTGGATATTCACCCGGAAAACCCCTGGGAGCAGTTTGTTTATCAGCTCAGCGCGGATAAGTGGTGTGTAGGAGCCGCACTGCGCGACTTGCATATGCCGGAAGAGACGCGAATTGCCGCCCTGTTTCGTGACAACGTGCTGTTTCACCCATCCGGCAGTACGCGGCTGCGTGAAGGCGATGTTCTGTGCGTCATTGGTCGTGAGCGCGATCTCCCTGCTCTCGGCAAGCTGTTTAGCCAGTCGCCGCCGGTATCGTTAGACCAGCGCTTCTTCGGTGATTTCATTCTCGAGGCCAGCGCAAAATACGCCGATGTGGCACTGATTTATGGCCTGGAAGATGGCACAGAGTATCGTGATAAACAGCAAACGCTGGGTGAAATTGTCCAGCATCTGCTTGGCGCCGCGCCGGTCGTCGGTGACCAGGTTGAATTTGCTGGCATGATCTGGACGGTTGCTGAGAAAGAAGATAATGCGGTGCTGAAGGTCGGTGTTCGCGTTGCTGAAGATGATGATGAGGCGCGTTGATGCTTTTTGCCGGGCGGCGGCAGCGCTTTGCCCGGTTTGCGCTCTGCGTCGCATAAACGGTGGAGCCGGATGAAGCGCATCAGCGTCGACATCCGGCTTCATATACGTTACACCGTCACAACCGGCACGCGCAGCGCCAGAGAACACATCAACTCGTAGCCCACCGTACCCGCTGCGCTGGCCACATCGTCAATTTTAATCTCTTTGCCCCACAGCTCTACCGGCGTCCCGATCCCCGCCTGCGGACACGGTGTCAGATCTACCGCCAGCATATCCATTGAGACCGTCCCCACCGTTGTAGTGCGTACGCCGTCCACCAGCACCGGCGTTCCGCTTGGCGCATGGCGCGGATAACCGTCTGCATACCCGGTCGCCACAATGCCAATACGCTGCTCGCCGCTGGCGGTATAGCGTCCCCCGTAACCCACCCGGTCTCCAGCTTTCAGCGTCTGTATGCCGATTATCTCGCTGCTCAGGGTCATGACCGGTTTCAGGCCGGTATTGGCGATGTCCCGCCACTGTCCCGAAGGTGATGCGCCATACAAAATAATGCCCGGGCGCACCCAGTCATAATGTGCTTCAGGGTGCCACAGCGTGGCGGCCGAATTGGACAGCGACCGTCTGCACTCCAGCCCTTCTGTCGCCTGTGCAATCCGCGCCATGGCGTCCTGAATACCTTCCGGGTGCTCCGCATCTGCAAAGTGGGACATCAGCGTCATTTCACCGACGTTGGGCATTGCCCGCAGCTGTTGCCAGACCGTTGATACTCTTTCCGGTAAGAAACCCAGTCGGTTCATGCCGCTGTTCACCTTCAGGTAAACATCCAGCGGCGCGTTGAGGCGCGCATTCTGCAGCGCTTTTAATTGCCAGTTACTGTGTACACAGGTGGTTAGACGATATTTGTCATACACCATCAGGTCTTCGGCGTGGAAAAATCCCTCCAGCATGAGTATCGGGCCTTTCCACCCGCGCTCACGCAGGGTTATCGCTTCTTCAAGATTGAGCATGGCAAAACCGTCGGTTGTGCCCAGCGCATTCCAGACACGTTCAATGCCGTGTCCGTAGGCATTGGCTTTCACCACCGACCAGACGCGGGCGTCCGGCGCGGCCTGGCGGGTAATGGTCAGGTTTTGTTTCAACGCCTGCAGGTCAATGCTGGCCAGTATCGGGCGAGTCATCTCACGTCCTTATCAGTTATGTGCGCCATGTAAATGCCGTGGACGAGATGGGGTAAACCCCGGGCTGTAACGCGCCACGCTCAGATCGTCGTAAGGAATGGCTGGTGTACGGCCAGACAGAATGTCGCTCAGCAACTGACCCGAACCGCAGGCCATGGTCCAGCCCAGCGTGCCGTGGCCGGTATTAAGCAGTAGATTCTTAAAGCGCGTTCGCCCGATCACTGGCGTACCGTCCGGCGTCATCGGACGCAGCCCGGTCCAGAAGGTTGCCTGCTCCACATGCCCACCGCGTGGGAAGAGATCGCGGACGACCATCTCCAGCGTCTCACGACGGGGTTGCAGCAATTCCGTATTGAAGCCGACAATCTCCGCCATGCCGCCAACGCGAATACGGTTATCAAAGCGGGTAATGGCGATTTTGTAGGTTTCATCAAGGATCGTTGAAACCGGCGCGCCGTCATCTTGCGCCACCGGAATGGTCAATGAATAGCCTTTGAGCGGATAGACCGGAATATCAACGATCCCCTTCAGCATCGCCGTAGAGTACGAGCCGAACGCCATTACATAGGCATCGGCTTTGACTATCTCCTCGCCACACTGAACGCCATAAATCTGCTCACCATCGCTCAACAGCTTATCGACCGGAGTATTAAAGCGAAATTTCACACCCGCCTGCTCCGCCATCAGCGCCAGACGCTGGGTAAACAGCTGGCAGTCACCCGTTTCGTCATTCGGTAAACGCAGACCGCCGGTCAGCTTGTGTGCCACTTCCGCCAGCGCCGGTTCAACTTCCGCCAGACGGCTTGCTTCCAGGAGCTGATACGGCACGCCAGCGTCTTCGAGGACGGCGATGTCGCGGGTCGCGTTCTCATACTGTTGAGCGGTACGGAACAGTTGCAACGTTCCACCCTGGCGTCCTTCGTACTCGATACCGGTAGAGGCGCGTAGCGCTTTCAGGCAATCACGGCTGTATTCCGCCAGTCGCACCATCCGGCCCTTGTTTTCCATGTAATGGCTGGTGTCGCAGTTGCGTAGCATCTGCCACATCCATTTCAACTGGAACTGCGTCCCGTCGAGGCGAACGGCCAGCGGCGCATGGCGCTGAAACATCCATTTAATTGCTTTAAGCGGTACGCCTGGCGCCGCCCAGGGTGCTGCATAACCTGGAGAGATTTGCCCCGCGTTCGCCGCACTGGTTTCCAGTGCCGGACCGGGCTCACGATCAATGACGGTGACATCGTGTCCAGCCTGACTTAAGTACCAGGCGCTGGTCACGCCAACGACGCCACTTCCCAGTATGACAACTCGCATAGCCACTCCGTTAACAGTAAAAGAACAATCATCTAATTACATCTTGATAACTCAGTTGAAAATATTATTCAACATATGGCTTTTTTATGGTGACTTATCTCACATATGGCGGTGATGGCGGGGAACTCCCTGCTTTGGTATCTCCTGCTGTGCGTTATTTTTATCCAGCATAAAATTTTGCGGTCATACCGTTTTTCGACGCCTCGCTAACAAGAAATCGCAAAGAAAAAATTTCAGCCGCAGCACGTTTTTTAACACCATGATCTATGCTTGAAATGAGGTACTCCAGACAGAGAGTGCCGCCAACAATGAGGGTGCGCGAATGGCTACGATTGATTCCATGAACAAGGACAGCACACGGTTAAGCGATGGACCCGACTGGACGTTTGATCTGCTGGATGTCTATCTGGCGGAAATAGACCGCGTGGCGAAACTTTACAGACTGGATACCTACCCGCACCAAATCGAGGTGATCACCTCCGAACAAATGATGGACGCTTACTCCAGCGTCGGGATGCCAATCAACTATCCGCACTGGTCGTTTGGTAAAAAATTTATTGAAACCGAGCGTTTGTATAAGCATGGTCAGCAGGGGCTGGCCTATGAGATTGTTATCAACTCCAATCCGTGTATCGCGTATCTGATGGAGGAGAACACCATCACCATGCAGGCGTTGGTGATGGCGCATGCCTGCTACGGACATAACTCCTTCTTTAAAAACAACTATTTGTTCCGTAGCTGGACGGATGCCAGCTCCATCGTCGATTACCTGATCTTCGCGCGAAACTATATTACCCAGTGTGAAGAGCGTTACGGCGTGGATGAAGTCGAAAAGCTCCTCGACTCCTGTCACGCGCTGATGAACTACGGCGTGGATCGTTACAAACGCCCGCAAAAAATCTCCCTACAGGAAGAGAAAGCCCGACAGAAAAGCCGTGAAGAGTATCTGCAAAGCCAGGTAAATATGTTGTGGCGTACGCTGCCGAAGAAAGAGGAAGAGAAAACCGTTGCGGAAGCCCGACGTTATCCTTCTGAACCGCAGGAGAACCTTCTGTACTTCATGGAGAAGAACGCCCCGCTGCTGGAATCCTGGCAACGCGAAGTGCTGCGCATTGTGCGCAAGGTCAGCCAGTATTTTTATCCGCAGAAACAGACGCAGGTGATGAACGAAGGGTGGGCCACTTTCTGGCATTACACCATCCTTAATCACCTTTATGACGAAGGTAAAGTCACCGAACGGTTTATGCTGGAGTTTTTACATAGCCATACCAACGTGGTATTCCAGCCGCCGTACAACAGCCCGTGGTATAGCGGCATAAACCCCTATGCCCTGGGTTTTGCCATGTTCCAGGATATTAAACGAATTTGTCAGTCGCCTACCGAAGAGGACAAATACTGGTTCCCGGATATAGCGGGTTCTGACTGGCTGGAAACCCTGCATTTCGCGATGCGCGATTTCAAAGATGAGAGCTTCATCAGCCAGTTTCTGTCACCGAAGGTTATGCGTGATTTCCGCCTGTTCACCGTGCTGGATGACGATCGTCATAATTATCTGGAGATTTCCGCGATTCACAACGAGGAAGGATATCGTGAGATCCGCAACAGGCTGTCGTCGCAATATAACCTGAGCAACCTTGAGCCGAATATTCAAATCTGGAATGTCGATCTGCGCGGCGACCGCTCGCTCACCTTGCGCTATATTCCGCATAACCGCGCTCCGCTGGATAAAGGACGCAAAGAGGTGCTCAAGCATGTGCACCGGCTCTGGGGTTTTGACGTGATGCTGGAGCAGCAGAATGAAGACGGCAGTGTGGAACTGCTGGAGCGTTGCCCGCCGAGGATGAACGGTCTGTAAATCTTATTGCCGGATGGCGACGCGAAAACGTCTTATCCGGCCTACAATGCATTTCGTAGGCCGGATAAGCTGCGATTAGCGCCCCTGAATAGCTAAATCGCCCGGCAGGTTTTTCTGCATACGATGCCAAATCTCGCCGCTGTCGTGACCATAGCGACGCACCGTTTCATATACCTGCTCATGAGCACCCTGATCACAAAGTTCTGACAGCTTACGGTAAAAGCTCAACGCCAGCGCGCGGGCTTCCGGATTGGCGAAATAATGGCGGCCAATGCGGGTATATAATCCCTTCATTCCATTGAGGATCAAACCGTAAATCGGATTGCCAGAGGCAAATGCCAGACCGCGGAAAATGTTATAGTCCAGATCGGCGAACGCATCAGCATGGTCGGCCACCTGATTTGCCGTTGCCAGAACCTCCTGCGCTTTATCAGGATGCTGGCGAAACGCGGTACGAACAAAGATCGTCGAGATGTTGGTACGCACGGACAGCAGATTATCAATAAGCTGCGGCACGCTCTCGTGATCGAGACGCGCCAGCGTTTCAAGGATATTTAGCCCGGAGGTTTCCCAGAAGTTATTCACCTTCGTCGGCTTGCCGTGTTGAATGGTCAACCAGCCGTCCCGCGCCAGACGCTGTAATACCTCGCGTAACGTGGTACGTGTCACTCCAATCAGTTCAGAGAGTTCACGTTCAGCAGGCAAAATAGTGCCAGGTGGGAAGCGGTTATTCCAGATACTTTCAATGATGTACTCTTCCGCGAACCCAGCCGGGCTTTGCGCCTTAATGACCATAGTGATAATTCCATTACACAGCAAAACATAGTTACAGTTATCATACCAGACGGGCTACATGGCTGATAGCTGACGCAATGAAGAAAAAGTGGATCAAGGCTTCATTTTCCAGATTACGCTGAAGCACAGCCAGCCTTGTCCGTCGCGTGAATAGCTTGCCTGTACTCCCTCCTCCCGCTAAGCTTTGCGGTCAAACATAAAAACATGATTTCATTTTTAAAGGTAGGGAAATCACCATGGAGCTATCATGGGGCCGCGCTATGTGGCGCAATTTTTTAGGTCAATCACCTGACTGGTACAAACTTGCACTACTCGTATTCTTAGTCGTTAACCCGGTTATATTTTTCATCAATCCCTTTATTGCGGGCTGGCTGTTGGTGGCCGAGTTCATTTTTACGCTGGCGATGGCGTTAAAATGTTACCCGCTGCTACCAGGCGGGCTGCTAGCCATCGAGGCGGTCATCATCGGCATGACCAGCGCCACACATGTGCGTGAAGAGGTTGCCGCTAACCTTGAGGTGCTATTGCTGCTGATGTTTATGGTGGCTGGCATCTACTTTATGAAGCAGTTGCTGCTGTTTATTTTCACCCGCCTACTGCTTACGATTCGCTCCAAGATGCTGCTGTCGCTGGCATTTTGCGTTGCCGCCGCCTTCCTTTCTGCATTCCTGGATGCGCTGACCGTCGTTGCCGTGGTAATCAGCGTAGCAGTTGGTTTTTATGGTATTTACCATCGCTTCGCCTCTTCCCGCACGGAAGACAACAATATGCTCGATGATAGCCATATCGATCAGCACAATAAGGTCGTACTGGAGCAGTTCCGTGGTTTTCTGCGCAGCCTGATGATGCATGCGGGTGTCGGTACGGCGTTAGGCGGCGTAATGACTATGGTCGGCGAACCGCAAAACCTGATTATCGCCAAAGCGGCTGGCTGGCATTTTGGTGACTTTTTCCTGCGCATGTCGCCGGTCACCGTCCCGGTGCTGATTTGCGGCCTGTTAACCTGCATGCTGGTTGAGAAATTGCGCTGGTTTGGCTATGGCGAAACGCTGCCGGAGACCGTCCGCGATGTCCTGCAACAGTTTGACGATCAAAGCCGTCAGCAGCGTACTCGTCAGGAAAAAATCAAACTGATTGTTCAGGCGATTATCGGTATCTGGCTGGTGGTTGCCCTGGCCCTGCATCTGGCGGAAGTCGGATTAATCGGTCTGTCCGTCATTATCCTGGCCACGTCGTTGACCGGCGTTACTGACGAACACGCGATTGGTAAAGCGTTTACCGAGTCGCTGCCTTTCACCGCCCTGCTGACCGTGTTCTTCTCTATCGTTGCGGTTATTATCGATCAACAGCTCTTTTCACCGATTATTCAGTTTGTTTTGCAGTCCTCTGAACATGCTCAACTGACGCTGTTCTATCTCTTTAACGGTCTGCTGTCTTCTATCTCTGATAACGTGTTTGTCGGCACCATTTACATTAACGAAGCCAAAGCCGCGTTGGAACATGGGACCATCAGCCTTAACCAATTTGAGCTGTTAGCGGTGGCGATCAATACCGGGACTAACCTGCCTTCCGTTGCTACGCCAAACGGCCAGGCGGCATTCCTGTTCCTGCTGACCTCCGCGCTGGCACCATTGATTCGACTCTCTTATGGTCGCATGGTGTGGATGGCTCTGCCTTATACTCTCGTCCTGACGCTGGTTGGTCTGCTTTGCGTCGAGTTCACGCTTGTTCCGGTGACTGAGTGGATGACCCAGGCGGGTTGGTTAGCTACACTTTCATAACAATTTACCGGGTAAATCACTGCCCGGTTTGACTTTTTGCATGATAATTATCCGATTACTCAAATTTTCAATTCCTGCTAGTGGCGCATAAATTGAATTGGTTTAAACTGCGCTCTCTACGCATGTTGCAGGGAAATTATTATGTTGCGATTTTTAAACCAGTGCTCCCGAGGTCGTGGTGCATGGTTATTGTTGGCGTTAACCGCCTTTGCGCTGGAGCTTGTCGCGCTGTGGTTCCAGCACGTCATGCTGCTAAAACCTTGCGTGTTGTGTATTTACGAACGTAGCGCATTATTTGGCGTGATGGGCGCGGGGCTGGTGGGGGCTATCGCACCAAAAACGCCGCTGCGCTATGTGGCGATGATTATCTGGATTTACAGTGCCTGGCGCGGGCTGCAGTTAGCGTATGAGCACACCATGATTCAGTTGCACCCATCACCGTTTATGACCTGTGATTTTGCCGCACGCTTCCCGAGCTGGCTGCCGCTGGACAAATGGCTGCCGCAGGTGTTTTTAGCATCCGGTGACTGTGCTGAACGCCAGTGGTCTTTTTTAACCCTGGAAATGCCACAGTGGCTGTTGGGGATCTTCGCCGCTTACCTGGTGGTCGCCGTGTTGGTAGTCATAGCACAGCCGTTTAAACCGAAAAAACGTGACCTCTTCGGTCGCTAACAGAGACGCTCCTTCGGGAGCGTTTTTTTGCCTTAAATTCATTGCCTGCTGGCATCTATAAGATGTATATTAAATGCATCTTATAGATACCACACCAAGGAGATGTCTGATGTCCCATTTACGCATCCCGGCAAACTGGAAAGTAAAACGCTCTACTCCCTTCTTTACCAAAGACAACGTCCCGGCAGCACTTCTTTCTCACCATAACACCGCAGCAGGCGTGTTTGGACAGCTCTGCGTAATGGAAGGTACGGTAACGTATTATGGCTTTGCCAATGAAGACGCAAAAGAACCTGAAGTGAAAGTGGTGATTAATGCCGGTCAGTTCGCGACCAGCCCACCGCAGTACTGGCATCGCGTTGAATTAAGCGACGATGCGCAATTCAACATTAACTTCTGGGTGGAAGATGACAACCACTCCGATGAGATGTATCAGGCGAAAAAGTCTTAACCCTTAACGCCTGCTAATCGATGGGCGGCTCAGTCCGCCCATGAAGGTTTGTTCAGGATATGATCCTGCCAGTCACGCACTTCCGACTCTTTCACCGCAATATGACGAACTGAGATACGTTCACCGTGCATCGCCGCTTTTGATCCTGTCAACAACGGGTGCCACTCCGGTAGCCCTTTTCCTTCTGCGAGCAGACGATAGGCGCAGGTCATCGGCAACCATTCAAAAGTCGGCAGATTATCACGCGTCAGTTTGATGCAGTCAGGCTCGTACTCGAATCGACGTTCGTAATTACGACACTGGCAGGTTTTAATGTTGAGCTGACGACAGGCGACGTTGGTAAAGTAGATTTCGTCAGTGTCTTCATCCATCAGCTTATGCAGGCAGCATTGACCGCACCCGTCACATAATGACTCCCACTCGGCATCGGTCATTTCATCAAGGGTTTTACTTTGCCAGAAAGGTATGTCGCTCATCAGGGTTTCCGCTATTGCAATAAAGCTGCACCTTATAACCAGTCTGGCACGCTGATGCAAGTTTTGCCGCCCGAAAAGGCGGCAAGCAGAGATTACAGCACGCGGGTTGTTAGCGTTTGACCGTGAAAACTGATGGCCAGTTCGTCGCTGCTGCTTAAAGGTCCCACGCCTGCTGGCGTTCCCGTTAGCACCACATCGCCCGCTTTGAGGGTAAAGAAACGGCTCATATAAGCAATCAAGGGAACGATGTGATGGATCATGTCCGCCGTGGAGCCGTGCTGGCGAGTTTCACCGTTGACCGTTAATCCAAGCATCGTATCCTGCGGATCGCCATTAAATTCCGCCACCGGAATAAATCCAGACAGCGGGCAAGAGTTATCAAAACCCTTCGCTTTTTCCCATGGCTGCCCCGCCTTCTTCATTTTGCCCTGAATATCGCGCAGGGTCAGATCCAGCGCGACACCATAACCGGCAATGGCTTTGCGCACATGATCTTCTGTCGCTTGCCGCAGGGTCGCGCCAATCAGCACAGCCAGCTCAACTTCATGGTGGACAGACCCCATATCAGATGGGATCACCAGCGGCTGGCGCAAATCGCACAGCGCGGTTTCCGGTTTAATAAACAGAACCGGTTCTTCCGGGGTGGTTCCGCCCATCTCTTTAATATGGTTAGCATAGTTACTCCCTACGCAAACCACCTTACTCACCGGATAATCCAGCAGAGCACCATGCCAGTTGTGATGTTGATACATTACTTTCCCCTAACGTAGTCATAGATTTCAGGTACTGCATCGATGGAACGTGCTGCTGCCGGATGCAGTTTAACGTTTAGCGTCTGGTGTATTTTGTTTTGCCGCTGCCAGATGCTGTTTAAGTAAATCTTCTGGCGGCGGGGGTATTTGTAAATAATAGCCCTGCTCGGTCAGGGCCTGTTTTACTTTTTCAAGATCGGCATTAACTAATTTTTTTCGCCCATCAAGCGGTAACATCATTGCCAGCGTCGGCTGACCAAATCCTCTCATCAGTTCTTCAGGAACGCGCGAGAAATCGTCTTTTTTTTCGACATATAAATAGGTCTGGTCACGTTTGCTGCTTCGGTAGATCACACAAAACATATCTTTTACTCTGAATTCACGGAATGGTGGCTTGCCTCAATATAATACTGACTATAACATGCCTTATAGTCTTCGGAATATCACCCCGCGCTGGGGATGATAAATAGCAAATTGAGTAAGGCCAGGATGTCAAACACGCCAATCGAGCTTAAAGGCAGTAGCTTCACCTTATCAGTGGTTCATTTACATGAAGCAGAACCCGAGGTTATTCGTCAGGCGTTGGAAGACAAAATCGCGCAGGCACCGGCTTTTTTAAAACATGCTCCCGTGGTGGTTAACGTGAGTGGTCTTGAAAGCCCAGTAAACTGGTCAGCGCTGCAGAAAGTTGTCGCGTCTACCGGATTGCGCATTATTGGCGTTAGCGGATGCAAAGACGCCAGACTAAAGGCAGAAATCGACGAAATGGGTCTTCCTTTACTGACTGAAGGTAAAGAAAAAGCTATTCGTCCTGCGCCTGTTGAGGTCCCGGCTCCCGTCGCTCCGCCGCAAAACGTTACTCCCATCACAAAAACACGATTAATAAATGTGCCGGTTCGTTCCGGTCAGCGCATTTATGCTCCACAATGTGATCTGATTGTTACAAGCCACGTCAGTGCGGGCGCAGAGCTTATCGCTGATGGCAATATTCATGTTTATGGAATGATGAGAGGCCGTGCGCTGGCAGGTGCAAGCGGCGATCGTGAAGCGCAAATTTTTTGTACCCATCTGACGGCAGAACTGGTGTCTATCGCAGGTGTTTATTGGCTGAGTGATAAAATCCCAGCAGAATTTTATGGCAAAGCGGCCCGTCTGCAATTAGCAGAGAACGCTTTGACAGTTCAACCGTTGAATTGATCCCTTTTTAACAAGGAATTTCTATGGCACGCATTATTGTTGTTACTTCGGGTAAAGGGGGCGTTGGCAAAACCACCTCCAGCGCGGCCATCGCTACAGGTTTGGCCCAGAAGGGAAAGAAAACTGTCGTTATTGATTTTGATATCGGCCTGCGTAACCTCGATCTGATTATGGGTTGTGAACGCCGCGTCGTTTACGACTTCGTCAACGTTATTCAGGGCGATGCGTCGTTAAATCAGGCGTTAATCAAAGATAAGCGTACCGAAAATCTCTTTATTCTTCCGGCCTCACAGACTCGCGATAAAGACGCGCTGACGCGTGAAGGCGTCGCGAAAGTTCTGGACGACCTGAAAACGATGGAATTCGATTTCATCGTCTGCGACTCCCCAGCGGGTATTGAAACCGGCGCGCTGATGGCCCTGTATTTTGCCGATGAAGCGATTATCACCACTAACCCGGAAGTCTCCTCTGTACGTGACTCTGACCGTATTCTGGGTATTCTGGCGTCGAAATCTCGTCGTGCGGAAAACGGTGAAGATCCGATTAAAGAGCATTTGTTGCTGACGCGCTACAACCCTGGCCGCGTAAATAAAGGTGACATGCTGAGCATGGAAGACGTACTGGAAATTCTGCGAATCAAGCTGGTTGGCGTGATTCCTGAAGATCAGTCAGTCCTGCGCGCGTCTAACCAGGGTGAGCCGGTTATTCTCGACATCAATGCTGATGCCGGTAAAGCCTATGCTGATACCGTAGACCGTCTGTTGGGAGAAGAACGTCCTTTCCGCTTCATTGAAGAAGAGAAGAAAGGTTTCCTCAAACGCCTGTTCGGAGGATAAGTTATGGCATTACTGGATTTTTTTCTCTCGCGGAAAAAGAGCACAGCGAACATCGCTAAAGAGCGACTGCAGATTATTGTTGCGGAACGTCGTCGTAGTGACGCCGAGCCACATTATTTACCGCAACTGAGGAAAGATATTCTCGAGGTTATCTGCAAGTATGTACAAATTGATCCCGAAATGGTCACCGTACAGCTTGAACAAAAAGACGGCGATATTTCTATCCTCGAACTTAACGTGACATTACCTGAAGCTGAAGAGTCTAAATAACGGCTTTGCTCAGTGAGTTATAGTTGCAAAAAAAGGCAGATTATTCTGCCTTTTTTATTTTCAGTTTCTTGCCAGGCTGTTGCGGATTTATTCCAAAGTAAACTTTGGATAGTTTTCGGCAAAATAGCGGCGCAAATACTCAACCGTAATACGGATTTTTGCCGACGTCGCCAGCCGAGAAACATAAACCGCCCATATATTTGCTGGTTGATAATACTCGGGTAATACGTGTACCAGATGTCCACCGGCAATGTTGTCGCAAACGTCCCACCACGAACGCAGGGCAATTCCCTGCCCATCAAGACACCACTGATGTACCACTTCGCCATGATTAGACGACAGAGGCCCCGTAACTTTAATTGAGTGAGCGCCCTCTTTATTACGCATTTGCCAGATGCCAAACGGATGGTCGCGCTCTTTGATAACCAGACAAGGAAAAGTGGAGAGATCGTTGAGTTGCTTCGGCGTCCCGTGCTGCGCCACAAATTCCGGCGAAGCGCACAGAATACGGTAGTTAGTCGCCAGCTTGCGGGCAATCAGGTTCGGCGCGATATCATCCCCGATACGAATATCAAGATCGACGCCCTCATTCACCATATCCACCAGGCGGTCTTCAACATCGAACCTCAGTTCTAACTGCGGGTACGCTTTTGCCAGCGCAGACAGCGCCGGAGCCACCACCCGACGGCCAAAACCAAAGCTACTAATAATACGTAGCATCCCCTGCGGGATCTGCCTGGCATCAGACAACTCGTCCATCATCTGATCGACATCCTGCAGGATCCGCTGCGCCCATTCGTAGATCCGCTCCCCCTCTTCCGTGATGGTTACACGCCGCGTTGTCCGGTGCAGCAGCACCACGTTCAGTGTCTGCTCCAGCAGGGCTACTCGCTTACTGATAAAAGCCGGTGATACACCCAGTTCCTCGGCAACGGCGGCAAATCCTGCCCGACGAGCAACCAGCATAAAGACGCGTAAATCATTTAGCAGCGGCAGATTATTCATGATCTGTGTTTTATGTTTCACCAGTTAGGGGGATTAACTATTAATCAGTCAATTATAGGATAAGGGGAAAGTCAATTTTGATGGCGTACAAGTGAGAGCTGCTATGAAGAAAACCTGTCGTATTGCCGCTATCCCCGGAGATGGCATTGGTAAAGAAGTGCTGCCTGAAGGCATTCATGTGTTACAGGCAGCCGCCGAGTGTTGGGGGTTGTCGCTCAGCTTTGAGCAAATGGAATGGGCGAGCTGCGAGTACTACGCCCATCACGGTAAAATGATGCCGGATGACTGGCATGAGCAGTTGCAATCCTTTGATGCTATCTATTTTGGCGCCGTTGGCTGGCCGGACACCGTACCGGACCACATCTCTTTATGGGGCTCGCTGCTTAAGTTTCGCCGCGAATTCGACCAGTACGTCAACCTGCGTCCGGTACGCCTGTTCCCGGGAGTCCCTTGCCCACTGGCGGGCAAGCAGCCAGGCGACATTGATTTCTACGTCGTACGCGAGAACACCGAGGGAGAATACTCTTCTCTCGGCGGACGCGTGAGTGAAGGGACGGAACACGAGGTGGTTATCCAGGAGTCGGTCTTCACCCGTCGCGGCGTGGATCGTATATTGCGTTACGCTTTCGAGCTGGCGCAAAACCGCCCGCGCAAAACCCTGACCTCGGCGACCAAATCCAATGGTCTGGCCATCAGCATGCCTTACTGGGACGAGCGTGTTGAAGCAATGGCGGCTAACTATCCTGAGATCCGTTGGGATAAACAGCATATCGATATACTGTGCGCCCGCTTTGTGATGCAGCCGGAGCGCTTTGACGTTGTGGTTGCTTCCAACCTGTTCGGCGACATCCTCTCCGATCTGGGTCCGGCCTGTACCGGGACGATTGGCATCGCACCTTCTGCCAACTTAAACCCGGAACGCACCTTCCCGTCCCTGTTCGAGCCAGTACATGGTTCGGCCCCCGATATTTACGGAAAAAACATCGCCAACCCGATTGCCACTATCTGGGCTGGCGCCATGATGCTGGACTTCCTTGGCAACGGTGATGCCAACTATAAGGCTGCCCACGACGGTATTCTGGCGGCAATTGAGCACGTTATTGCCAGTGGCCCGAAAACGCCGGATATGAAAGGCAGCGCCACCACGCAACAGGTGGGAGAAGCCATCTGTCAGGCACTACGTTAGAGGTCAAACCACGAAATATAAGCCGCGTCACTGACGCGGCTTTTTTATGCGTTTTGTGGAGCCAATAACCTGCGCTAATTCACCTTTTATTATTTCCGTTCCGTGTTTTATTGCTTCACGCATCGGGCAATTGTTTAATTCATGTAAAGAACAAATAATAAAATTGTTAAATACAAAGTAACTCATTCTACCCCTACAGCATGATAACAACGACAGGCTAATGCCATACGCGGGCAACTGTGCCCAGGAGATCCCATGTTGAGCAACGTCAAGAAAAAAGACATGCCGCTGATAGCCATCAGCCTGGTGGCTATTCTTTTCATCGCCGCCACACTTAGTCTCTTCCCTCAGCAGTCTGCACAAGTCGCAAATACCCTTTTTAACGGCGTTACCCGGATGCTGGGTTCCGCCGTGCAGATCCTCGTTCTGATGGCTATGGGTCTGGTCGTCTGGCTGGCTACCAGCAAATACGGCAACATCCGTCTGGGAGAAGGTAAAGCGGAATACAGCACGCTCTCCTGGCTTTTTATGTTTATATGCGCCGGATTAGGCTCCTCCACGCTCTACTGGGGCGTTGCTGAGTGGGCCTATTATTACCAGACCCCGGGTCTGAATATCGCGCCGCACTCGCAAAAAGCGCTGGAATACAGCCTGCCTTACTCCTTTTTCCATTGGGGGATCAGCGCATGGGCGACCTACACGTTGGCCTCATTAACCATGGCCTACCACTTCCATGTGCGTAAAAACAAAGGACTGAGCCTGTCCGGGATTATCGCCGCCATTACCGGCGTGCATCCGCAGGGTGTCTGGGGTCGCCTGGTTGACCTGATGTTCCTGATCGCGACAGTTGGCGCGTTAACTATCTCTCTGGTCGTCACCGCCGCCACCTTTACCCGCGGTTTGTCTGCCCTGACGGGGTTACCGGATAACTTCACGGTGCAGGCGTTTGTGATCCTGTTCTCTGGCGGCATTTTCTGCCTGAGCTCCTGGATTGGCATCAATAACGGTTTGCAACGTCTGAGCAAAATGGTCGGCTGGGGGGCGTTTTTACTGCCGCTGCTGGTGCTGATCGTCGGCCCGACCGAGTTCATCACCAACAACATCATCAACGCCATCGGCCTGACGACACAAAATTTTTTGCAAATGAGCCTCTTCACCGACCCGCTTGGCAACGGTGAGTTCACCCGTAACTGGACGGTGTTCTACTGGCTGTGGTGGATCTCCTACACGCCGGGCGTGGCAATGTTTGTCACTCGCGTATCCCGTGGTCGCAAAATCAAAGAGGTTATCTGGGCATTAATCCTCGGTAGCACTGTTGGTTGCTGGTTCTTCTTTGGCGTGATGGAAAGCTACTCCATTCACCAGTTTGTGAACGGCGTGATCGACGTACCGCAGGTTATGGCGACGCTGGGTGGTGAGACGGCCGTACAGCAAGTGTTGATGTCGTTGCCTGCCGGGAAACTGTTTCTGGTGGCGTATCTGGCGATCATGATTATATTCCTCGCCTCACACATGGATGCTGTGGCCTACACCATGGCGGCCACCAGCACACGTAACCTGCAGGAAGGGGAAGATCCGCAGCGCAGTCTTCGTCTGTTCTGGTGCGTGGTTATCACCCTGATCCCATTATCGATTTTGTTCACCGGCGCGTCCCTGGAAACCATGAAGACCACGGTGGTTCTGACCGCTCTTCCATTCCTCGCCATCCTGTTGGTGAAGGTTGGCGGTTTTCTGCGCTGGGTACGGCAGGACTATGCCCACGTTCCTGCGCATCAAATTGAAGGTCATCTTCCCGAAGCGCCAGTTGACGTCCCGGTCGCGCCACCGGCCGGGACACTACTCAAAGGCGACAATTAAGCGCCAGTACAAAAATCCTCTTACTCACAAATTAAAGGTATTCCAATGAGCAATCTGAGCCCTGATTTTATTCTGCCGCAAAATTTCTGTGCCAACCCGCAGGATGCCTGGACTATCCCGGCCCGGTTTTATACCGACCATCAGGCTTTCGAACACGAACAAGAGAAGGTGTTCGCTAAAAGCTGGATTTGCGTCGCCCACAGTAGCGAACTGGCGAAACCCAATGATTATGTTACCCGAGAAGTGATTGGCGAGAATATCGTGCTGGTACGTGGGCGCGATAACGTGCTGCGGGCCTTCTACAACGTCTGCCCGCATCGCGGTCATCAGTTGTTGAGCGGTGAGGGGAAAGCGAAAAATGTGATTACCTGCCCTTACCACGCATGGGCGTTCAAACTTGACGGCAATCTGGCGCATGCGCGTAACTGCGAAAACGTCGCCAACTTCGACAGCGAAAAAGCGCACCTTACACCGGTACGTCTGGAAGAATATGCCGGATTCGTGTTTATAAACATGGATCCGAACGCGGGCAGCGTGGAAGAACAACTCCCTGGTCTTGCGGACAAAGTTATCGAAGCCTGCCCAGACGTGCATGACCTGAAACTTGCTGCGCGCTTTACGACTCGTACCCCAGCCAACTGGAAGAATATTGTCGATAACTATCTGGAGTGCTACCACTGCGGTCCGGCCCATCCAGGTTTTTCCGACTCGGTCCAGGTTGACCGTTACTGGCACACCATGCACGGCAACTGGACGCTGCAATACGGTTTCGCCAAACCTTCAGAGCAGTCATTTAAGTTCGAAGAAGGGGTTGATGCCGCTTTCCACGGTTTCTGGCTGTGGCCGTGTACCATGCTCAACGTGACGCCAATCAAAGGCATGATGACCGTTATCTACGAATTCCCGGTAGATGCGGAAACCACGCTGCAAAACTATGACATCTACTTCACCAACGAAGAGCTGACCGAAGAGCAGAAACAACTGATCGAATGGTATCGCAACGTCTTTCGTCCTGAAGATTTACGTCTGGTTGAAAGCGTACAAAAAGGGCTGAAATCGCGCGGGTATCGCGGCCAGGGACGCATTATGGCGGACACCAGCGGCAGCGGCATCTCCGAGCATGGCATTGCCCATTTCCATAATCTGGTCGCCCAGGTTTTTCAGGAATAACCCGGGGCTGTTACGACAGGTTCCGGCGCGTCGCTGAGCCGCGTCGGACAGATTTTTTAGGGAGGCCGCAATGTCTGATTATCAAATGCAAGAAGTCCGGGTCAGCCGGATTGAGACGATTACCGCGCAGGTAAAATGCTTCACCTTAACGGCGACCTCAGGCCAGCCGTTGCCTGCGTTTCAGGGTGGCAGCCATATTATCGTACAGATGCGCGATGGCGAGAACCTGTACAGCAATGCGTACTCGCTGATGAGTTCACCACGCGATACGCGCGCCTATAAAATCGCCGTACGCCTGGAGGAAGCGTCCAAAGGCGGCTCACGATACCTGCATCAAAACGTGAAGCCCGGCGACACGCTCACGATCTCCACACCAAATAATCTCTTCGCCCTCGCCCCTCAGGCACAAAAACATCTGTTGATTGCCGGAGGTATTGGCATCACACCGTTTTTATCGCAACTCCCGGAGCTGGAACAATCTCAGACACAATGGCAACTGCACTATTGCTCTCCCAGCCAGGAGACCTGCGCGTTTCATGACGAACTCATGCAACACCCCAGCGCCGATCGCATTCATCTGCACCTGTCGAACGCAGGCACCCGCCTCGATTTAGCCCGTCTGCTGGCAGATGTTGAACCCGGCACGCATATCTACACCTGTGGCCCTGCGGTGCTCAACGATGCTGTCAGAGAAGCGGCTTCCCGCCTTGGGCTGGACAGCAATACGCTACATTTCGAACAATTTGCCGTGGAAGAGAAAAGCGGCGATGCCTTCACCCTGGTGCTGGCGCGTTCCGGGCGCGAGTTTGTGGTCCCGGAAGAGATGACCATTTTGCAGGTTATCGAAAATAACAAAGCCGCCCGGGTTGAGTGCCTGTGCCGGGAAGGTGTTTGCGGCACCTGCGAAACGACGATTCTCGAAGGGGAAGCGGATCACCGCGATCAGTATTTCAGCGACGACGAAAAAGCCAGCCAGCAAAGCATGCTCATCTGCTGCTCACGCGCCAAAGGTAAGCGCCTGGTGCTCGATCTGTAGCGTTGCGCAGGCCGGGTCAGCAAACGCGCGACCCGGCGAGCCTGGTGACTTACTGCGGGTATTCCTGCAGCAGCGCGTTGAGGCGATCGGACATCAATTCGCCACGCCAGCCGGAAACCAGCTCAGGCAGGGATTGCTGCGGCTTTAATTTCCAGTGCCAGTTGAGCAACTGGTTGATCTGGCGACGCGAAGCAAGAAGTTCGACGCTGAGATTATGTTCCGCACTCACCTCGGCAACCAGCGCTTTGATGGCTTTGAACGCCTTGCGATACCCTGGCATATCCATCAAATTCAGCAGCGGCTGCGGTAGCGACTCTTCCGGTAAAGCCTGGGCCTTTTCCACCAGGGCGATCAGCGTTTTACCGTGGAAACGAATTTCGCTCCCGGAAAGACCCAGGCTATCCAGTTCACCCAGACTGCCCGGCATATAACGCGCCACCGCCCACAGGTGCTCTTCACGCACCACGAAGTTTACCGCCAGATCGCGCTCGCGTGCTTTACGCAGTCGCCAGTCAGCAAGCAGTTGCAGGCAGGCTAGCTGACGGGTGCGCAGTTGCCATGCGTTGGTGATGTCACGCCAGGCGTCTTCTGGCGCCAGAATCTCCTGGCGACGCTGCTGCATTAAGCGGCATTCGTCCAGCGCGGCTGGCAGCCAGCCGCTGGCTTCGGTTTCAGCCATCAGTTTTGTGGTGATCGGTAACAGATACCAGACGTCAGCCGCCGCGTATTCGCACTGACGCTCGGTCAGCGGTCTGGCCAGCCAGTCGGTACGCGATTCACTTTTGTCGAGCGCCACCCCCGTAAACTCTTCCACCATCGAGGCGAAGCCCCACGACAGCGGACGACCGCAAAACGCGGCCAGGATTTGTGTGTCAATTAACGGCTGCGGAAGTTCGCCAAAAGCGTTGAGAAACACTTCCAGGTCTTCACTTCCCGCATGCAGGAATTTGGTGATGGCGGTATCACGCAGAATATCGCGCAGGGGCGACCAGTCGGTGATCCCTAGTGGATCAATCAGAGCAACGTGTTTGCCATCAAACAGCTGGATCAGCCCCAACTGCGGATAATAGGTACGTGTGCGAACAAATTCGGTATCCAGGGCTATCGCCGGAAATTCACGGACGGCTTCGCACAGCGTGGCTAACGCGTCGTCCGTGGTGATCATTTGATAATTCAAATCGTGCTCTCTTAGGTTTGCGCCAAAAAAAACGCCGGATTACCCGGCGTTTTCTACTGGCTGACTTAACGCTCAGCCTTTATTGTCCACTTTGGCGCGCGCTTCGTCACGTAATTCTCGTCGCAAAATTTTACCGACGTTAGATTTCGGCAACTCGTCGCGAAACTCCACCAGCTTCGGTACTTTATAGCCCGTCAGGTGACGACGGCAGAAAGTGATAAGCGCCTCATCAGTTAACGAGGCATCTTTCTTCACCACGAAAATCTTCACCGCTTCACCGCTGCTGCCCGACGGAACGCCGACCGCAGCCACTTCCTGTACGCCAGGATGTTGCATAACCACGTCTTCAATTTCGTTTGGATAGACGTTAAAGCCGGACACAAGGATCATATCTTTCTTACGATCGACAATACGCAGGAAGCCTTCATTATCCATCACCGCAATATCGCCGGTGTGCAGCCAGCCGTCTTTGACGATTTCGTCGGTGGCGTCTGGTCGCTGCCAGTAGCCCAGCATCACTTGCGGACCTTTCACGCACAGTTCGCCCGGTTCTCCCGGCGGCACTTCGTTATCGTCGTCATCCACCAGTTTGACCTCGGTGGAAGGAACCGGTAACCCGATACTGCCGCTGTGGTAGTCGATATCATGAGGATTGACGCTCACCAGAGGGGCACACTCCGTCAGGCCATAGCCTTCCAGCAGATACTGACCCGTCAGCTTCACCCAACGTTCAGCTACCGCCTGTTGAACCGGCATCCCGCCACCTGCCGAAAGGTGCAGTGACGAGAAGTCCAGTTGTTGGAACTCTTTGTTATTCAGCAGCGCGTTAAACAGCGTATTGACACCGGTCATGGCGGTGAACGGATACTTCGCCAGCTCTTTTACCAGTCCCGGAATATCACGCGGGTTGGTAATCAGCAGGTTTTGACCGCCCAGCTCAATAAACAGCAGGCAGTTCATCGTCAGCGCAAAAATGTGATACAGCGGTAGGGCCGTCACCACCAGTTCTTTACCCGGATGCAGCAACGGGCCATAAGTGGCGTTAACCTGCTCAAGGTTAGCCAGCATGTTACGGTGCGTAAGCATCGCGCCCTTCGCCACACCGGTAGTCCCCCCGGTATATTGCAGGAACGCCAGATCTTCCGACACCACTTCGGGTTTCACATACTGCATGCGATAACCGTTTTGCAGCGCACTACGAAATGAGATGGCATCCGGCAGGTGATATTTCGGCACCAGACGCTTGATATACTTGACGACAAAGTTAACCAACGTCCCTTTGGCGGTCGACAGCTGATCCCCCATACGCGTCAGGATCACGTGTTGCACCGACGTTTTGTCGACGACTTTTTCCAGCGTGTGGGCAAAGTTAGACACGATGACAATCGCCGACGCGCCGCTGTCGTTGAGCTGATGTTCCAGCTCGCGAGGCGTGTACAGCGGGTTCACGTTCACGACGATCATGCCGGCACGTAAAATCCCAAACAGTGCGACCGGATATTGCAGCAGGTTAGGCATCATCAGCGCGACGCGATCGCCCTTCTTCAGCCCGAGTCCCTGTTGCAAATAGGCCGCAAATGCCCGGCTACGCTCTTCAAGCTTGCGGAAGGTCATCACCTCCCCCATGTTTACAAACGCGGGCTGATCGGCATACCGTCTTACTGAGTGTTCAAAGAGTTCCACCAGGGATTGATAACGGTCAGGATTGATCTCCGCAGGAACACCAGCGGGATAACGGTTAAGCCAAACCTTTTTCAATACATCACCTCTAAAATGCGTATTCGTCGTCATCACAACCCCAGGCAATAAACAAACTGTTAACATAATATTAACTCAGCGTACCAGTTTGTTTATTACACAACGACAAGGTTGCGAAGCACGTCACTATTTATTTTTCTTATATCCACGTTAATGCAGAAACAGCGGACGAGCCGCTGTTTCTTTTACTCATAAAACAAAGAGTTACTCAGTTACTATGGTCTGAACCTGTGCCGGGCCGGGATTGTACCATCCCCATCCGCCGTAGCCACCGTAAGGCCAGCCACGCGCACCGTAGAACCAGGGGTCGATCGGCTGCGGCGGCATAACAATTTGCTGAGTAATATGCCAGCGTTTATAGCCAGTTACCTGCATCAGCATGAATTTATACGGCGTATTACCGATTTTTCCATCCACAGTAGCGCTAATCGGACCGACGACGGTAACCAGTTGACCGCGGAAGTCCACCGGGTCGAGGAAACCATTTACATCAGCATAAATTCGCCCGCGGGAGGCTTCGCCCAGCACCGGTCGCGCCCCGCTATCAAGAGGAACAGTGGCAATTTCCAGACGGGATTTCCCCTGCTGGTTCTGAATATCCACCACTTTACCGCCGAAACGCGCTTCCTGTCCGACATACAGCTGCGGCGCATTCATCACCCGCACCAGATCCTGCTGCGGCGTAGGGCTCGAACCTTTAATCGCGTCCGGGATGGTGACACAACCGCTAAGCATTAACGCGAATGCGCCCGCCAACACACCTTTCAATAACTGCTTTTGCACCGCCATATTGCGACTCCCTTTTCTTAGCTTCTGCCCCGACCAATTCACCATGCTGCGCACTGACGGCTGTGCGAATTAACCGGGGATGTACTACTAAGATTCATTCTTTACCGGGAAGTTTCTTCCATGCCACGGTGTTACGTAAATAAACCGGTTCCGCATGTTCAACCGCCACGGTCTTACCGGCAGCCAGCATTTGCGTGGCAACAGGCAGCATATCTTCAGCCGCCGGAAGCAAAACGTCGCCATCGCTCAGCGTCAGACCGCTGTCTTTACCGAGCTCAGGCCAGGCAGGCCAGCCCGTTCCGACCGTTACCCACTCGCCAGACAGTTGCAGTAAACGCGCATGCACCTGCTCGGGGGTTAGCACCGCTTCGGTTTCTTCACCGTGCCAGTTGCCGTGCTCATCACGCAGGTATTCGGCCCAATAGACTTCGCCCATTCGCGCGTCGATCGCGGCCAGTACGCGGGTCGCGCCCGACTTACGCCAGGCTCCCTGCGCCATTGTTGCCAGGGTGGAAACGCCGATCATCGGTAAATTCGCGCCTAACGCCAGCCCCTGAGCAATGCCAATCCCAATACGTACACCGGTGAAACTGCCAGGACCGCGACCAAACGCCAGAGCGTCGATATCGGTTAACGTGAGACCGCCAGCGGCCAGGATTTCCTCGACCATTGGTAAAATTCGTTGGGTGTGTTCTCGTGGGCAAAGCTCGAAATGAGCCTTGGTAGTACCGTCATTCCACAGGGCAACAGAGCACGCCTCTGTGGCGGTATCGATAGCCAGAATTCGCATGGGTGTTTGTGATCAGGTCAATAAATTTGGCGCGCATCTTACCACACTCCGTAACAAATTACTCAGTCGTTGGTATGGCAAGAAAACGAACAGCGCGAGCAATATCACGCGTCCGCGGTGCAGGCGGAAGACTCGCCAGGAAAGTGGCACCGTAAGGTCGCATCACCAAACGGTTGTCGCAAATCACCAGCACCCCGCGGTCGTCGGCGTCACGAATCAGACGCCCCACGCCCTGTTTCAGAGTGATTACCGCATCCGGCAACTGAACGTCTTCAAACGGATCGCCGCCGCGCAAACGGCAGTCCTCCATCCTCGCTTTTAACAGCGGATCGTCCGGCGAGGTGAACGGCAGTTTATCAATAATCACCAGCGACAACGTATCGCCACGCACGTCCACCCCTTCCCAGAAGCTGCTGGTGGCAACCAGTAACGCATTACCTGCGCTGACAAACTGCTGTAACAGTTGCCCTTTACTGGTTTCGCCCTGCAGCAGCACGGGAAGGGTCATGGTGGCGCGGAATTGTTCAGCCAGATCGCGCATCATCGCGTGCGAGGTACACAGCATAAAACAGCGTCCGTTGTTCGCTTCGATAATAGGACGCAGCATGGATGCCAGCTGACGCGCCGCTCCCGGTTGGTTGGTTTGCGGGAGATTACGCGGCACGCACAGCAGCGCCTGGCGGGTGTAATCAAATGGACTTGGCAGCAGCATCGACTCGGCATCTTCAATACCCAGCCGCGCGGTGAAATGATGAAGATCATCGTTTACCGACAGCGTCGCGGAGGTAAAAATCCAGCAGCCCGGCTTCTGGTCCATCACTTCTTTGAATTTATCCGCCACCGTGAGCGGCGTCAGCGCAAGGGTGAAATGGCGCGAGGTGCATTCATACCAGTAGCTGAAACCTGGCTGGTTGATCTCTTTCAGGCGCTTCAGACGAGTACGGTAAAGCGTGGCACGTTCAAACGCGGCATCCAGCAAGGCGGAACGTCCGAGAGACAGTTTCGCCACGTCGTAACACAGCTCCAGCGTGTCATCGAGCAACAAAAACGCGCGCTGCACGCGCGGGTCGGCCAGCAGTTCCCGCAAGTTTCCTCGATAGCCCGGCTCGCCCAGTTGCAGGCGGAAGTCCTGCGCGCTTTGCGCCAGCCGGTCGGCGCATTTTTGAAGCTGCTGAGTGTCTTTCAGCTCGGTGCGATAGGCAATGGTGATGTCTTTCGCCAGATCCAGCAGTTGGCGACTGGAGAGCGATTGACCAAAATACTGGCTGGCGATATCCGGTAACTGATGCGCTTCATCGAAGATCATCACTTCAGCTTCCGGGATCAGCTCGCCAAACCCACTCTCTTTCACCACCATATCAGCGAGAAACAGATGGTGGTTTACCACGACGACATCCGCATCCATCGCCTTCTTGCGCGCTTTCACGACAAAGCACTCTTTGTACAGCGGGCAGTCGCTCCCAAGGCAATTATCATTTGTGCTCGTCACCAGCGGCCAGGCCTGAGAGTCTTCCGCCACGCTGACGCAGGTGCTGATGTCACCATCAAGGGTTTGATTTGACCAGGAGCGTAGCAGAATGACGTCACTTAAAGTTTGTACCGGCAGGTCACCGCCCGCCAGCGCCTGTTGTTCGAGACGCTCAAGACACAGATAGTTTGAACGCCCTTTCAGCAGCGCCAGTTTACCCGTGAATTCCAGAGCCTTCGCTACTGTGGGTAAATCGCGGCTGTATAGCTGATCCTGCAACGCCTTCGAGCCCGTGGAGACGATCACTTTCTTTCCGGCACGCAGCGCGGGGGCAAGATAAGCGTAGGTTTTACCCGTTCCTGTTCCGGCTTCGACAACAAGCGGCTGTGATTTTTCGATAGCATGACTGACGGCGAAGGCCATCTGCCGCTGTGGTTCACGCGGTTTAAAACCGGGTATCGCTTTAGCCAACTGACCGTCTGCTGCAAAATCGTCCGTCACACTGCCCCCTGTTCATTTGAACAGGGATTATGTCAGGCCAGCGGCTCTTTCGCCAGTTGAAGAGGTGACGTGGACACAACATTATGGCAGTCTTGGCGCAACCCGAAGCCATTATGAAAAAACGTAAATGAGGAATGATTTATGACGATTGTGCGCATTGATGCCGAAGCGCGTTGGTCCGACGTGGTTATCCACAACAACACGTTGTATTACACCGGCGTACCGGAAAATCTGGATGCCGACGCCTTTGAGCAAACGGCAAATACGCTGGCGCAAATTGATGCGGTGCTGGAAAAACAGGGCAGCAGCAAGTCACGTATTCTTGATGCCACCCTGTTCCTGGCGGACAAAAATGATTTTGCCGCCATGAACAAAGCCTGGGACGCATGGGTTGTTGCTGGTCACGCGCCGGTACGTTGTACCGTTCAGGCCGGGTTAATGAACCCGAAATACAAAGTTGAAATTAAGATTATCGCTGCGGTATAAGCGGCGTTATTCGTCTTCATCTTCAAAACGCGCCACGATCCGCTCGCCGGTATGGCTGGCGCGTAATTCAGCAGCCACTTTCGTAATCGCCTCGCCACTGCTCATCCCCTGGGATATCAGTTCATGAATGCGTTCAACCGCCTGTTGCTGCTGATCGTGCGTGAGTGAAGGTAAACCTGCAATCATGGTGAACTCCTGCTAAATTATTAGCGCTAATTATTTCATGCTACCCGGCACATAGCCAGTGAAGTAGCAACGAGTCAGGACTGATGAAGACGTTATCTCCCGCTGTAATCACACTCCCCTGGCGTCTGGACGCCGCTGAGCACTATTTTGCCACATTAAGCCACCAGCCCTGGGCAATGCTTTTGCATTCAGGCCACGCCGACCATCCGCATAATCGCTTTGATATTCTGGTCGCCGACCCCATTACCACGCTGGTCACACATGCAGAAGAGACCGTTGTGCATGACCATCACGGCACTATGCAAACGGTTGATGATCCGATGATGGTTTTACGTTCGGCGCTGACATCGCTGACTATTCAGCCCGATTATAATCCCGATTTTCCCTTCCAGGGAGGCGCATTGGGTCTGTTCGGTTATGACTTAGGCCGTCGTTTTGAATCTCTGCCAACGGAAGCCGAACAGGATATCACGCTACCGGACATGGCGGTTGGCATTTACGATTGGGCGCTGATTGTCGATCATCAGTTGCAAAGGGTGTCGCTACTTAGCCACTCCGATGTACAGGCACGACGCCGTTGGCTGGAAAATCAACAGATACCCGTGCGCGAACCGTTTTCGTTAACATCCTCGTGGCAGTCAAACATGACCCGCGAGCAGTATGGTGAAAGGTTCCGTCAGGTGCAGCGTTTTCTGCACAGCGGCGATTGCTATCAGGTCAATCTTGCCCAGCGTTTTCAGGCGCATTATCAAGGCGATGAGTGGTTGGCGTTTGTACGTCTCAACCATGCGAACCGCGCCCCGTTCAGTGCGTTTATACGTCTTGAGGAGGGGGCGATTCTCAGCCTTTCACCTGAGCGTTTTATTCTGCTGGAAAACCAGCACATCCAGACGCGTCCGATTAAAGGCACGCTGCCCAGACTTGAAGATGCCGATGCCGATCGTCTGCAGGCTCAATCACTGGCGAACTCCCCAAAGGATCAGGCGGAAAACCTGATGATCGTCGATTTAATGCGTAATGATATCGGCCGCGTTGCCGAACCCGGTTCGGTACAGGTTCCGGAACTGTTCGTTGTCGAACCGTTCCCTGCCGTTCATCATTTGGTCAGCACCATTACCGCGCGTCTGCCAGAATCATTGCACGCCACTGACCTGCTGCGCGCCGCCTTCCCCGGCGGCTCTATTACCGGTGCGCCAAAAGTGCGGGCAATGGAAATTATTGACGAACTGGAACCGCAAAGACGCAACGCCTGGTGCGGTAGCATTGGCTATCTGAGCTTTTGCGGCAATATGGATACCAGCATCACCATTCGCACGCTCACAGCCACCAACGGACGCATTTATTGTTCCGCTGGCGGTGGCATTGTGGCGGACAGCCAGGAAGATGCGGAGTATCAGGAAACGTTTGATAAAGTGAATCGTATTTTGCACCAACTGGAGAACTGACACGTGGAATACAGCAGCCTGACGCTTGATGATTTTTTATCGCGCTTTCAACTCCTGCGCCCGCAGGTTAATCATACTGCGTTAAACCAGCGTCAGGCCGCCGTACTGATCCCCGTCGTGCGTCGTGCACAGCCGGGGTTACTATTAACTCAGCGTTCCGTTCATCTGCGCAAGCACGCCGGACAAGTCGCCTTTCCCGGCGGCGCGGTGGATAGCAGCGATGCCTCGTTAATTGCCGCCGCCCTTCGCGAAGCGCAGGAAGAAGTGGCGATCCCACCATCCTGCGTGGAGGTGATTGGCGTTCTGCCGCCGGTCGACAGCGTGACCGGTTTCCAGGTCACGCCGGTGGTAGGCATTATCCCGCCAAATTTGCCATATCGCGCAAGTGTTGATGAAGTTTCCGCCGTGTTCGAAATGCCGCTGGCACAAGCCCTGCATTTAGGTCGTTATCATCCGCTGGATATCTACCGTCGCGGCGATTCACATCGTGTATGGCTTTCCTGGTATGAGCAATATTTCGTCTGGGGAATGACCGCCGGAATAATTCGTGAGCTGGCGCTGCAAATTGGCGTCAAGCCCTGACTATACTTATCTTTACGCACACCATAGACAACTTGAAACTCAGGTCACAACATTAGTAAAACCGCGGTTATCTATTAGTTTAATTCATGTGAATAGTTAAGCCGATCGCCGCGTTCCCTCTTACACTATGCGCAGTTATAACATCGTTACTGGAAACCCCAGTCGCCCTGTAGGAGTATTATCGTGATTAGTCTATTCGACATGTTTAAGGTGGGGATTGGTCCCTCATCTTCCCATACCGTAGGGCCTATGAAGGCGGGTAAACAGTTCGTCGATGACCTGGTCGAAAAAGGATTACTGGACAGCGTTACTCGTGTCGCCGTCGACGTGTATGGTTCACTGTCGCTCACGGGTAAAGGTCACCATACCGATATCGCCATTATTATGGGTCTGGCGGGCAATGAGCCTGCTACCGTAGATATTGACAGCATCCCCGGATTTATCCGCGACGTAGAAACGCGTGGACGCCTGCTGCTTGCGCAGGGTCAGCACGAAGTGGATTTCCCGCAGAATGACGGAATGCGTTTTCACAACGGCAACCTGCCGCTGCATGAAAACGGAATGCAGATCCACGCGTACAGTGGCGAAACCGTCATTTACAGCAAAACCTACTACTCTATCGGCGGTGGATTCATCGTTGATGAAGAACATTTTGGTCAGGATGCCGCGGGCGAGGTCAGTGTGCCTTATCCGTTCAAATCTGCCACCGAAATGCTGGAATACTGCAACAGCACCGGCCTGTCTCTCTCTGGCATGGCGATGCAGAACGAACTTGCTCTGCACAGTAAAAAAGAGATTGAAGAGTACTTTGGTAACGTCTGGCAAACCATGCAGGCTTGTATCGATCGTGGTATGAACACCGAAGGCGTGCTGCCGGGTCCGCTGCGCGTTCCTCGTCGTGCTTCAGCCCTGCGTCGTATGCTGGTTTCCAGCGACAAGCTGTCCAACGATCCGATGAACGTGATCGACTGGGTGAACATGTTCGCGCTAGCCGTTAACGAAGAAAACGCCGCGGGTGGTCGCGTAGTTACTGCGCCAACCAACGGTGCTTGCGGTATCGTGCCTGCGGTACTGGCCTATTACGATCATTTCATCGAGTCCGTCAGCCCGGATATCTATACCCGTTATTTCCTGGCGGCCGGCGCGATTGGCGCGTTGTATAAAATGAACGCGTCTATCTCTGGTGCAGAAGTGGGTTGTCAGGGTGAAGTGGGCGTAGCCTGTTCCATGGCTGCCGCGGGTCTGGCTGAACTGTTAGGCGCAAGCCCTGAGCAGGTGTGTGTTGCTGCTGAAATCGGCATGGAACATAACCTCGGCTTAACCTGCGATCCGGTGGCGGGACAGGTACAGGTTCCGTGCATCGAACGTAATGCCATTGCGTCAGTGAAGGCGATCAACGCTGCGCGTATGGCAATGCGCCGTACCAGCGCACCGCGCGTCTCGCTGGATAAAGTCATTGAGACCATGTACGAAACAGGTAAAGACATGAATGCCAAATACCGTGAAACGTCACGCGGTGGCCTGGCAATCAAAGTTCAATGTGACTAATACTTATTTTTCGCCCATCTGCGACGGATGGGCGAATTTGCCCCCTCTCCCTCGTCTGGCGTAATTTTCCCCACTACACTTGCTCTGTTGCTGTTGGCTACTGTGACCAACGGCTTATCGGGCGGCCCGCATGCAAACAGCGCAAAGGATCATCAAGAACTATCGCCGGAATCGCTTAATCGTCTGCACATTATGTGCACTACTGACGCTCATTCTCACATTAACTGTCCGATTTATTTCGGAGCGTAATTTAAATCATCGCAATACCGTTACCTTTGCCAACCACGCCGTTGAAGAGTTGGATGACGTGCTTTTGCCCCTACAGACCGGACGCGATGTACTGCTACCGCTGATTGGGCTTCCCTGCTCAGTCGCGCGTTTACCTCTGAGTAAGCATGCAGCCAGACTGCAAACGGTACGTTCTATCAGCCTGATTCAGAGCGGGATCCTTTATTGTTCCAGCATTTTTGGCTATCGCAATGTGCCTATTCGCCAACTGGAGCCTGAATTACCCAGTCGGGAGCCGCAATTGCTGCTGTCTACCGACCATTCGTTGATTAAGGGCAGTCCGATTCTGACGCAATGGTATCCAGCATCTGCCGATGGCTCAGATGGCGTGCTGGAAATCGTGAATATTGATTTATTATCGTCCATGTTGCTTGAACCCCAGCCACCGCAAATTACCCATGCCAGCTTAACCGTCGGTAATCGCCATTTGCTATATGGACAGGGTGTTGTCGATACGCTACCTGAACTGAATAATGAAAAACGCTACCAGCTCTCATCGCAACATTTCCCCTTTACTATCAGCGTCACCGGTCCGGGTGCCAGCGAACTGGCTATAAAACATTTGCCAACACAACTGCCGCTGGCGGTGATCCTTAGTTTTTTAGTGGGCTACCTGGCATGGCTGGCGACCGCCAGCAGAATGAGCTTCTCCTGGGAGATAAATCTGGCCCTTGCTGCACGGGAATTCGAGCTGTTTTGCCAGCCGCTACTTAATGCGCAAACCCAGCAATGTATGGGAGTGGAAATCCTTTTACGCTGGAATAACCCGCGCCAGGGTTGGATCTCTCCCGAAGTGTTTATTCCCATCGCAGAGGAGCACAACCTGATTGTGCCGCTTACCCGTCATGTCATCGCAGAAACCATTCAGCAACGGCACGTATTCCCGATGAGCAGCCAGTTTCATATTGGGATTAATGTTGCCGCCAGCCATTTTCGTAACGGTACGCTGCTAAAAGATCTCAACCAGTACTGGTTCAGCCAGCACCCTATTCAGCAGTTGGTTATCGAACTCACCGAGCGCGATGCGTTACTGGATGTGGATTATCGGGTCGTACGCGAGTTAAATCGGCTTGGCGTAAAGCTGGCAATTGACGATTTCGGCACCGGCAACAGCTCGCTCTCATGGCTGGAAAAGCTTCGCCCGGATGTGCTGAAGATTGATAAATCATTTACCTCGGCAATCGGGACAGACGCCGTGAACTCAACCGTCACAGACATCATTATCGCTTTGGGGAAAAAACTAAATATAGAACTGGTGGCGGAAGGCGTTGAAACACAGGCGCAGGCACAGCATTTACGCCGACACGGCGTACATTTATTGCAAGGCTTTTTGTACGCAAAGCCGATGCCGCTGCGCGATTTTCCCAAATGGCTGGCGGGCAGCACGCCGCCGCCCGCCCGGCATAACGGGCGACACAGTATGCACGTTATGCCGTTTCGCTAACCCCGCTTACTCGTCTTCGTCGTGAGCGGGTTGTTCTTTAACAATGCGAACTAAATCCACACGATAGTCATTGGCTTCGACAATCGTAATGCTCAACGGTGCAACATCGATAACATCACCTACGCGTGGAATATGGCCGTTAGCGGCAATGACTAAACCTGCCACCGTGGCGATGTCTTCATCTTCATTCACTAACGTATCCACGTCCAGCGCCTGTTGCAACGCATGCAGATCGGTACCACCTTTCACCAACCAACCGCCTGCATCAGCAATAATTTCAGGCGTTTCATCAGCATCCGGGAATTCACCGGCAATAGCTTCTAATACGTCCAACGGCGTGACCAGACCCTGGACTACACCAAACTCGTTAGTGACGATAACAAAGCTGCCGCGGGCGCGTCGCAGAACACCTAACAGATTGATAGGATCCAGCGTTTCCGGGACAATAATAGCCGGAGACGCAGAGGCAATGGCCGCCACATCCACACCGTCTTCCAGCGCGACCAGCAGCTCTTTAGCACGCACAATACCGATGATTTCATCCAGTTCGCCACGACACACCGGGAACAGGCTGTGTGGTGACGAGAGCAATTGCTCGCGAATTTCCTCCACGCTCAGGTCTGCATCAACCCAGCTAATTTCGCCACGAGGCGTCATAATGCCGCGTAATGAACGCGATGCCAGAGAAAGGACGCCGTTGATCATATAGCGTTCTTCTTCCACAAATGCGCCTTCCGGGACGGGAACCGGCACCGGGTTGTCGGATTCCATCTGCGCGCTGGCCTGACTTTTACCCCCCATCAGACGCAGGATTGCATCGGCAGTGCGCGCACGCAGCGGCAGCGTCGACTGGTGGCGAATAAAGTTCCGACGGGCAATCTGGTTAAACAACTCAATGATGATTGAGAAGCCAATCGCCGCATACAGATAGCCTTTCGGAATATGGAAGCCAAACCCTTCGGCAACCAGGCTCAGACCGATCATTAACAGGAAGCTCAGACACAGCACCACCACCGTCGGATGTTGGTTCACAAATCGTGTCAGCGGCTTAGAAGCCAGCAGCATCACGGCCATGGCAATCACGACCGCCGCCATCATCACCGGCAGATGGTTGACCATACCAACCGCCGTAATAACGGCATCCAGCGAGAATACCGCGTCGAGTATGACAATCTGCGTCACAACAACCCAAAAACTCGCATACCCTTTTGCCTGGCCGGTATCATGTTCACGGTTTTCCAGCCGCTCATGCAGCTCTGTCGTGGCCTTGAACAAGAGGAAAATCCCCCCCAGCAGCATGATCAGATCGCGCCCCGAGAACGAGTAGTCCATTACCGTAAATAGCGGCTTAGTTAGCGTCACCATCCACGAAATCACGGACAACAAGCCCAGGCGCATAACCAGTGCCAGTGACAAACCGATTAAACGCGCTTTATCTCGCTGTTTTGGCGGCAGCTTATCAGCCAGGATCGCAATGAAGACCAGGTTATCGATACCCAGAACAATTTCGAGAACGACAAGCGTGAGCAAACCCACCCAAATCTGCGGGTCCATTAATAATTCCATGACAAGCTCCTGCTTAAGGAATGACCAAACTGCGCGCTGAGGATCTCAGGCGTTGAAGCGATATGCAGAGAAAATTTGTGGCAAAAAGTGCCAATCTGACAGGCTTGATACGGCCTGGTAGTGAAATGACGTCGGTGACGATCCATATGGTGAGCTACTGCCCTATACTCCTGAGTAATTAAACCGATGCTAAACATAACAGAGACAACCGTTTTTTAGCAAAGATTTACCTTCCTTTGCAATAAGTTGTTTCGGAGATATTTTACCCTTCGAAATTTCTTTTTATCGGAAGTTAAATTACGGATCTTCATCACATAAAATATTTTTTTCGATATCTAAAATAATTCACGAAAATCATAGGTTTTTCTTTGTAACCCTTATCTGAATCGATTCGATTGCGGACGACGATTCAAATACATCTTCACGTTGATGTGTTAACGATAATAAAGGAGGTAGCAAGTGACCATTGCTATTGTAATAGGCACACATGGTTGGGCTGCAGAGCAGTTACTTAAGACAGCAGAAATGCTGTTAGGCGAGCAGGAAAACGTCGGCTGGATCGATTTCGTTCCAGGCGAAAATGCCGAAACGCTGATTGAAAAGTACAACGCTCAGTTGGCAAAACTCGATACCAGTAAAGGCGTGCTGTTTCTCGTTGACACATGGGGAGGCAGCCCGTTTAACGCTGCGAGCCGCATTGTCGTCGATAAAGAGCATTACGAAGTCATCGCCGGTGTGAACATTCCCATGCTGGTTGAAACCTTCATGGCGCGTGATGACAACCCCAGCTTCGATGAATTAGTAGCACTGGCCGTTGAAACCGGTAGCGAAGGCGTGAAAGCGCTGAAAGCAAAACCGGTGGAGAAAGCCGCTCCAACCCCAGTCGCGGCGCCAAAAGCAGCAGTTCCCGCCAAACCGATGGGTCCGAACGATTATATGCAGATCGGCCTGGCGCGTATTGATGACCGCTTAATCCATGGTCAGGTGGCAACTCGCTGGACCAAAGAAACCAACGTAACACGCATTATCGTCGTCAGTGATGAAGTTGCCGCCGATACCGTGCGTAAAACGCTGCTGACCCAGGTTGCACCTCCGGGTGTGACGGCGCATGTGGTTGATGTCGCGAAAATGATCCGCGTCTACAACAACCCGAAATATGCAGGTGAGCGTGTGATGCTGTTGTTTACCAACCCGACCGACGTAGAACGTATCGTTGAAGGTGGTGTGAAAATTACCTCTGTAAACATTGGCGGTATGGCTTTCCGTCAGGGTAAAACGCAGGTAAACAACGCAATTTCTGTCGATGAAAAAGACATCGAAGCCTTCAAGAAACTCAACGAACGCGGTATTGAGCTCGAGGCTCGTAAGGTTTCTACCGATCAGAAACTGAAAATGATGGATTTGATTGCCAAGGTGAAATAACGCCCTGGCATTTACTTAGTTTTCACACTTAAGTCTGTATAGCAATAGGAGAAGTACAATGGAGATTACCACTCTTCAGATTGTGCTGGTGTTCATCGTCGCATGTATCGCGGGTATGGAGTCGGTACTCGATGAATTTCAGTTCCACCGTCCGTTGGTGGCCTGTACGCTGATTGGTGCCGTTCTCGGTGATATGAAAACCGGTATCATCATCGGTGGTACCCTGGAAATGATCGCCCTGGGCTGGATGAACATCGGTGCTGCGGTTGCACCTGATGCCGCATTGGCCTCAATTATCTCTACCGTTCTGGTTATCGCGGGTCACCAAAGCATTGGTGCAGGTATCGCGCTGGCTATCCCACTGGCAGCAGCAGGCCAGGTACTGACCATCATCGTTCGTACTATCACCGTAGCATTCCAGCACGCAGCGGATAAGGCGGCAGAAAACGGTAACCTAACGGCGATCTCCTGGCTGCACGTATCCTCCCTGTTCCTGCAGGCTATGCGTATCGCTATCCCGGCGGTAATCGTGGCGATTTCTGTTGGTACCAGTGAAGTTCAGAGCATGCTTAATGCCATTCCGGAAGTTGTGACCGGCGGTCTGAACATCGCAGGGGGTATGATCGTAGTGGTTGGTTATGCGATGGTCATCAACATGATGCGCGCAGGCTACCTGATGCCATTCTTCTACCTCGGCTTCGTCACCGCGGCATTTACTAACTTCAACCTGGTTGCTCTGGGTGTGATTGGCGCAGTAATGGCTATCCTCTACATTCAGCTGAGCCCGAAATATAACCGCGTAGCCGGTGCACCTGCTGCTGCGGCTGGCAATAACGATCTCGATAACGAACTGGACTAGCAGGTGAGCGAAATGGTTGATATGACTAAAACTACCACCGAGAAAAAACTCACTCCGAGTGACATTCGTGGCGTGTTCCTTCGTTCTAACCTGTTTCAGGGTTCCTGGAACTTCGAACGTATGCAGGCGCTGGGTTTCTGTTTCTCCATGGTGCCGGCTATCCGCCGCTTGTACCCGGAAAACAACGACGCACGTAAGCAGGCTATTAAGCGTCACCTGGAATTCTTTAATACCCATCCGTACGTAGCGGCCCCCGTATTGGGCGTTACGCTGGCGATGGAAGAGCAGCGTGCAAACGGCGCAGAGATTGACGATGGTGCCATCAACGGTATCAAAGTTGGTCTGATGGGACCGCTTGCAGGCGTGGGCGACCCGATCTTCTGGGGTACCGTACGTCCGGTATTCGCCGCACTTGGCGCAGGTATCGCGATGAGCGGCAGTCTGCTTGGACCACTGCTGTTCTTCATCCTGTTTAACCTGGTTCGTCTGGCAACCCGTTACTACGGTGTGGCATACGGCTACCGTAAAGGTATCGATATCGTTAAAGATATGGGCGGTGGCTTCCTGCAGAAACTGACTGAGGGGGCGTCAATCCTCGGCCTGTTTGTCATGGGGGCATTGGTTAACAAGTGGACGCACGTAAACATCCCGCTGGTGGTTTCCACCATCACCGGTCAGGATGGTCAGACTCGTGTCACCACTGTGCAGACTATCCTTGACCAGCTGATGCCGGGTCTGGTTCCTCTGCTGTTGACTTTCGCCTGTATGTGGCTGCTGCGTAAAAAAGTGAACCCGCTGTGGATCATCGTTGGCTTCTTCGTCATCGGTATCGCGGGCTACGCTGTCGGACTGCTCGGCCTGTAAGACTGTTGTACATCACCGGGGGCTTGCCCCCGGTTTTTCTATTTAGAGGGTTGAGGATTCATGACTATCACGGACCTGGTGCTGGTTCTTTTTATCTTTTCGCTGCTGGCGTATGCCATTTACGATCAGTTCATCATGCCCCGCCGTAATGGCCCTACTCTGCTGTCTGTCGCCCTGCTTCCTCGTAGCAGAGTCGACAGCGTTATCTTCCTTGGCTTGATTGCTATTCTTATCTACAACAACATCACCAGCCACGGCGCGCAATTTACCACATGGTTATTATGTGCACTGGTATTGATGGGACTGTATCTGTTTTGGATCCGTACGCCAAAAATCATCTTCAAACAGAAAGGCTTTTTTTTCGCCAATGTTTGGATTGAATATAACCGGATTAAAGAGATGAATTTATCTGAAGACGGTGTCCTGGTGATGCAATTAGAACATCGAAGATTACTGATTCGCGTACGGAATATAGACGATCTCGAAAACATATATAAACTTTTAATTTCAAATCAATAAGTTACAAATATAGCCTGAACTATGTTTTTTATATATCCATTCAAAAATAAACATAGCTAAGGCTATATCCCACCGCTCATAATGTTATTTATTTTAACGTTTTATTTATAAATAAATCTAAATGAAAATCGTTTTCAATTAGAGGCCAAATATTATTTCTGCGTTTCTTGTTTTATATTCTCAAAATATGTTAAGGTTGCGCCCGTCGTTGGGGAGTAGCCGATTTCCAGACTCCGGAAATGTACGTGTCAACATACTCGTTGAAAAACGTGGCGCGTACGGACTGATCTTACAGGTTCAGTCAGGCGAGACCATAGGCACATCAACTGCAATGCATACCTGAATGGCGCTGTATTTACAGTGATTCCAGCCTGTATGCATGGTTACTGGGGGCAGTGATGTGTGTTATGGATACCCCGGTCAGGACGCTGTTATGAATCTCACCGCTACTGTTCTTCTTGCTTTCGGCATGTCGATGGATGCTTTCGCTGCATCAATTGGCAAAGGCGCCACCCTGCATAAGCCCAAATTTTCTGAAGCACTGCGCACCGGCCTTATTTTCGGCGCCGTTGAAACGCTTACGCCGCTCATTGGCTGGGGCATGGGTATGCTCGCCAGCAAATTTGTACTGGAGTGGAACCATTGGATCGCCTTCATTCTGCTGATCTTTTTAGGCGGACGAATGATAATAGAAGGCTTTCGTGACGACGGGGATGAAGATGAAGAGCCACAGCGCCGCCATGGCTTCTGGCTGCTGGTCACCACCGCCATTGCAACCAGTCTCGACGCAATGGCCGTCGGGGTGGGTCTGGCTTTCCTGCAGGTCAACATTATTACCACAGCGCTGGCCATCGGCTGCGCCACGTTGATTATGTCTACGCTCGGCATGATGATCGGTCGTTTCATTGGCCCAATGCTGGGCAAGCGAGCTGAAATTTTGGGCGGGCTGGTACTGATAGGTATTGGCGCCCAGATCCTCTGGGCACACTTCCACGGTTAATTCAGGCGCTGCCAGATATGAATACTAAAGTCTGTCTGGCAGTCAAACGTCGTTTTTCCGGCTAACGTTTCCCACACTTCCGGCTTTGCCCGCCAGGCGAACGGCGTCATTTGCAGTAACGCAACGGCCTCGCTACCTTTGAGCTGCATCTGATACCCCAGCGCAAGACTCTCTTGCAGAACAAAACCGTCCAGTTGCTCAGTGTGTGGCGCATGCAAACGCACCTCATCATAAATCAGCCCTTTCAGCTCCATTAAATGACGCGGACCCGGCGTGGCGGTAATAACCCAGCCACCCGGTTTTACCACGCGAGCCAGCTCCGGCGCTTTACAGGGCGCATAGATCCGGATGGTGGCATCCATTGACTCGTCGGCAAACGGCAGGCGATGGCTGGAGGCAACGCAAAAGGTCACCTGCGAATAACGTCGGGCTGCGGACTTAATCGCCACTTTAGAGACGTCAAGACCAAAGGTTGTACAGCCCGTCAGAGCATCAGCAAACGCATGGGTGTAATACCCTTCCCCACAGCCAATATCCAGGATCGCCGCATCTTCTGAACTCAACCTCTGGGTGAGCGCATCCACAATTGCATCGCGCAGCGGCTGATAATGTCCGGCATCGAGAAATGCCCGGCGCGCCTGCATCATCTCCGCGCTATCACCCGGATCGCGCGACCGTTTGTGCTGAACCGGCAGTAAGTTGACATACCCTTCTTTCGCCACGTCAAACTGGTGCCGCCCAGGGCAGACAAAACTGTTATTCGCTTGAGTAAGAGGCTGGTGGCAAAGAGGACAGGAAAACGACATGACAACTCCGGCAGGTGACTTAAGGGCGCAAGTGTAACGCGAATTGCGCCCTGGGAAAATAACTTACAGCGACGGCGAGGATACGTTGCTGCCGTGCATTACCAGCAGATGATCGGAGCCGGGAGGCATACCGTCCGGCTTTACGTTTTCCAGACGCAGGACATCGCCCATTATCTGGCTGAATACCGGTGCGGAGACTGCCCCCCCATAATAAGCACCGTTTTGCGGGTTATTTATAACCACAACCAGCGCGAACTTTGGGTCGCTTGCTGGCGCAACGCCCGCCGTATAGGCCACATATTTATCGACATATTTGCCGTCATCGCCAATTTTCTTTGCCGTTCCGGTCTTAACCGCGACGCGATAATCTCTGACCGCGGCCTTGGTTCCCCCGCCGCCGGGTAGCGCGACACTTTCCATCATATGTTCAACCTGGTGAACCAGCGCCTCCGGCATCACCCGCGTACCGATTACCGGCGGATCGATACGTGTAATAGAAAGGGGTCGATAGATACCAAAACTGCCGATGGTGGCATATACATGCGCCAGTTGGAGCGGCGTCACCATTAATCCATAGCCAAATGCGAAGGTTGCCCGGTCCAGATCGCTCCAGTAACGGCGTTGAGGCATTAATCCGCGACTTTCCCCGGTTAAACCCAGTCCGGTTGGATCGCCAAAGCCAAAGCTTTTATAGGTATTCAGTAATTTCTGTACCGGCATCGCCAGCGAAAGGTGTGACACGCCGGTATCGCTCGATTTCTGCAAAATCCCGGTCAGCGATAGCTCCGGGTAAAATCCGACGTTGCGGATACGATGCCCATCAACAATAAAAGGATGAGTATCAATCACGCTGTCAGGCTGTACTATCCCCTGCTGCAAAGCGGTCATAATCACCAGTGGTTTTACGGTTGAACCGGGTTCAAAGGTATCGCTAATTGCACGATTACGAAAATCATCCAGTACCGCGCCATCACGGTTATTGGGATTGAAATCGGGAAAGCTTGCCATGGAGAGTATTTCGCCGGTGGCAATGTTGACCAGCACTGCGGCCCCTGATTCCGCTTTATTCCATGTCACGGCATTGTCCAGCGCGTCTTCAGTAACCGTCTGCAAGCGCTCATCAATGCTGAGCTGTAATTCATGCGCCGGCACCGGCATCACTTCCGTGATATTTTCGATGACATGGCCAAATTTGTCTTTCCGTACCAGGCGGGAGCCAGGTTTGCCCATCAACTGGCTATTGAAGCTTTTCTCCAGCCCTTCAATCCCCTGACCGTCAATGTTGGTGAAACCAATCAGATTGGCCGCAACATGTCCGGCAGGATAAAAGCGGCGGGACTCTTCACGCAGGTTGATTCCCGGCAGATCCAGTTTGTCGACCCATTCTGCCTGCTGAGGAGAGATCTGGCGCGCCAGATAGATAAACCGCCCGGCTGGATTGCTGTTAACGCGTTCAGCCAGCGTGCTGAGCGAAATATGCAGCGTCTTCGCTAACGCCTGCCAACGTTCGTTATAGCCAACGCCACCCTTGCTGATAATCGTCTTCGGATCGGCCCAGACGGCGTTAACCGGAACGCTTACCGCCAGCGGTCGCCCTTCTCTGTCGGTTATCATTCCGCGTGGCGAAGCGATGGACACCTCGCGTAAGGAACGCATGTCTTCCTGTTTTACCAGATTCGTCGGCGTGACAATTTGCAACCACGCAACCCGCCCCAGCAGCAATCCAAGGCTCAATAATATTGCCACACAAAGCAGGGCAAAACGTACGGGAGTAAAATTGCGCGCATCGCCGTCGTTTTTCTTTTTCACCCGAACTCCAACAAGATAGTTTTTCAGGTGTCTGATTTAACGGGAAATGCCGCAAGAAAGCGGGGAAAACTATGCTACGAACATCACGCCTTTGCAACAAAGCGCTAATGGATGGGCATTCAGTAATATTTTGACGTAATTTGAATTAAAAAGCCCCGCATAAGCGAGGCTTTATATCTGAGATGGATGCGCAAAAGCGCTTCAAATCAGTGGTGTCGATCAGATAGCTGTTACGTTAACAGCAGCCGGACCTTTCTGGCCGTCCTGAATTTCGAACTCAACGTTCTGGCCTTCAGCCAGAGTTTTGAAGCCGTTACCCTGGATAGCGGAGAAGTGTACGAACACGTCTTTACTGCCATCAGCCGGAGTAATGAAACCAAAACCTTTAGACTCGTTGAACCACTTAACTTGACCTTTAATCTTTGCCATTTGCAAAATTCCTTAGAGTATTTTCTTCGCCCGCGGGCATAACATAGATAAAACTGAGACATTACTGCTTGAGGCACTAATATAAGGTTCGGCAGAGAAGCGGTATTCAACGTCAACGTGTTTACTCAGGACTTCTTTACTGAAAATGCCACACATAAACAGAACTGTACCTCGTTTAACCCAAAACGTGTTATCACATACAACGTTAATAATGGCAAGCCATTTTTAAACGTGTCTCGATCGGTCGCACAAATCCCGTCGTCCATCAAACAGCAACTGCACAGTTATGCGCCAGGTCGAGTAGAATTATATTCTCGCCTCTCTCCCCTATCCCCGCCTGACTTGCGCCATAGCCGGGATATTTCTACCATAGCTCAATAGCTTCAGTTGTTCCAGGTTATCTGTTACGGGTTCTGCCAGATATCATTTTTTATGCTTAGTAATGCATAAAATGTCACAAGCGTAAAAATGAGATCCGCCTTCTGGTTTTGCACCAAAATAATGAAAGAATGATGACAAGGCACAAAAAAAGTAAGAGAAACGTTTCGCTGTTAATAAAACGATCGTTATCACAAAAATGACATAATCATATTTTTTACGTATGGAAGATTATATTTATATCAGACTGGGGATAAGATATTAATTAGTCGGAGCATCTGAAAACACTGAGAATAGATGACTGCCCGGCCGCCAATTACACGACGGGGACAGAAGAAAATAATCTGACGCGCTGACGACAGGATGAAGCAACTGAGAACAACAACAACCGTTCCTCATCCTGCCATACCTTTTTTACCGCTCAGCTACCAGGCGGATGATGTCATCGTCTTCATCCTTAATGGGCAGTGCAGTAGGCTCTGCCGCTTTCTCGGGTTCGTTAGCTTCGCAAAGGCGACGTAACAAAGCGTTCTGTCTTTTTTGCTGATCTAACAATGCTTCAAGCAGCTCAATCTGTTCGTTAGTACGCGAACTTGCCCGATTGATAAAAAACCAAAGAACAAGCCCAACAATCAGAACCACCACCGATACCGCTAAAGACGCAAAACTCAACGCGCCAGAATTCAAAACTTCGTTCATTTTACCACCTCAATGTAGACAGTGTAGTTTACCACTGCCGCACAAGAAGGTAATCAACTGTTGCGAAAATGCGCTTACCAGGGAATAAATTTATTGAAGGCACAAATACCGCTGAAAAATTGTACGTCCTGATCGCACATGATGTTGAACACCTGCGCCCACATCAGTATGCATACCAGTACAACAACAATCAGCACTACCCAGCGAATTTTTTTCACTCCAGCTCCACTCTTCAACTCCACATCTTATGTCTATAAATTATCATGCGTTACCTAAACCCAGCGTTAACTGTATAGGCATTCAATCTTTTTAGGAATGATTGACTTGTTTCATACCGTGTACAGGCTAATCTAATAACAATGAGAAAAGATAAGAGGTTGTAATGCGTCTGATTATCCGCGCTATTGTGTTGTTAGCTCTGGTTTGGATCGGTTTATTATTGAGCGGCTATGGAATTTTGATTGGAAGTAAGGAGAATGCTGCCGGTCTGGGTCTGCAATGCCAATATCTGACTGCCCGTGGAACCAGCACGGCACAGTACGTCCACACCAGTAGCGGTATCATTGGCCTGTCGGATTGTCCCTTGTTAAGGAAAAGCACGGTCATTATCGATAACGGCTAATAATGCAACATTACATTCGATACGTTATTTACGCCAGGTAACGTTATGACTGTTCATAAAAAACCCCAGGTACAAAATACCTGGGGTTTTTAACATTCGCGATTACGTCAGATTAGAACGGATAGTCATTATAGCCCATTTGTTCTGAAATCTTGCGCGCTGCCGTATGCAGCATTGCCACATACTCGTGTAAACGCTCTTCTGAGAAACGCAGCGTTGGGAATGAAATACTCAACCCCGCAATAACCACGCCGAAACGGTCAAACACCGGTACGCCGATGCAGCGCAGGCCTTCTTCCTGTTCTTCGTTATCTTCGCCGTAACCCTGCTCACGTACTTTATCCAGCAGTAGCAGTAATTCATCAGTATTCGTAATGGTACGATCGGTGCTGCGTTTGTACTCAATGCCATCCAGAATCTGCTTCACTTCATCGCGGTCACGCCATGCCAGCAGAACTTTACCGATAGCCGTACTGTACAGCGGATTACGACGACCAACTCGGGAATACATGCGCAGATTGTACATAGAGTCGATTTTGTGAATGTAGACGATGCTGTCTTCATCCAGCGCACCGAGGTGGACTGTCTCTTTAGTCAGGCGCGAAAGTTCGCGCATCTGAATGTCAGCGCTACGGATAAGATCGACGTTTTGCAACGCGCGCGCGCCCAGCTCGAATAATTTCAGGGTCAGTGAGTATTTCTCAGACTCCCCTTCCTGTGCCACATAACCCAGCGTTTTCATGGTCTGCAAAAAGCGATAAACGGTGCTTTTCGACATCATGACGCGTTGCGACAACTCGGTAATACCAATTTCGCGCTCTTCACCCAGCGCCTGCAGAATGCCAAAAACTTTCAGCACGGAAGATACAGAATCGGGTTGCTTATCCAGATCTGCGATTGCCATTTATCACCCCTTTCGAGTGTTTTATAAAAATCAGAACCGGTTTTTATTATAATTTCACGTACCAACCCTCGCAATCGCTCTTTGCTCACTTAGTTACAAATCTGCGACCTAACACCTGAATATCAATGCTAAAATTAATACTCTCATCATAAATTCCACAAATATCGACTTTCTATGGAAAAAATTCAGGCCGATGGTCTGCCATTGCCCCAGCGATATGGCGCAATTTTAACCATTGTTATTGGCATTTCTATGGCAGTACTCGACGGTGCAATAGCGAACGTGGCCCTGCCAACTATCGCCGCCGATCTTCAGGCCTCACCTGCCAGCTCAATCTGGATTGTGAACGCCTATCAAATCGCGATCGTCGTTTCGCTCCTGTCCCTCTCTTTTTTAGGCGATATGTTCGGTTACCGGCGCATTTATAAGTGTGGCCTGGTCGTGTTCCTGCTTGCATCGCTATTTTGTGCCTTGTCAGATTCGTTGCACATGCTGACGCTGGCTCGCGTCGCCCAGGGTTTTGGCGGTGCGGCGCTAATGAGCGTGAATACGGCATTGATCCGACTTATTTATCCCCAGCGTCAACTCGGGCGAGGGATGGGGATTAACTCTTTTATCGTCGCGGTCTCCTCGGCCGCGGGTCCGACCATTGCCGCAGCAATTCTTTCTATTGCCTCCTGGAAATGGCTGTTTCTGATTAACGTCCCGCTGGGAATAGTCGCCCTGTTGCTGGCGATGCGCTTTTTGCCGCCCAATGCGTCCCGCGGCACTAAACCACGCTTTGACCTGCCCAGTGCGGTAATGAATGCCTTAACGTTTGGCTTGTTAATTACGGCGCTCAGCGGCTTTGCACAAGGACAGTCGCTAAAACTGATTGGAGCCGAGCTTGTGGCGCTTATGGTGGTGGGTTTTTTCTTTATCCGACGCCAGCTCGCGCTGGAGGTGCCGTTACTGCCGGTAGACCTGTTACGCATTCCACTGTTTTCACTCTCGATTTGTACCTCGATATGTTCATTCTGCGCACAAATGCTGGCATTGGTTTCCCTGCCCTTCTTTATGCAAACGGTGCTCGGACGCAGCGAGGTCGAAACAGGCCTGCTGTTGACGCCATGGCCGCTGGCAACCATGGTGATGGCGCCGCTGGCGGGATATCTGATTGAACGCGTTCACGCCGGGCTGTTGGGCGCACTGGGCATGGCGTTGATGGCCAGCGGGTTGTTTTCGCTGGTGCTGCTGCCCGTTTCCCCCTCCGATTTTAATATCATCTGGCCGATGATTCTGTGCGGCGCGGGCTTTGGCTTGTTCCAGTCCCCAAATAATCACACCATCATCACCTCCGCGCCGCGTGAACGCAGCGGTGGGGCGAGCGGTATGCTGGGGACGGCGCGCTTGCTGGGTCAGAGTACCGGGGCCGCACTGGTCGCGCTGATGCTAAACCAGTTTGGCAACAGTGGAACGCACGTCTCGCTGATAGCCGCAGGCATTCTGGCCTCGCTGGCAGCAATTGTGAGTGGTTTACGCATTACGCAACCGCGAGTTCAGGCATAAAAAAACGGGAACCTCTCGGCTCCCGTTCTCACACAACCCAGAATCTGGATTACATGTTTTCGATGATCGCGTCACCAAACTCTGAACATTTCAGCAGTTTAGCGCCATCCATCAGGCGTTCGAAATCGTAAGTTACGGTTTTCGCGTTAATCGCGCCTTCCATACCTTTAACAATCAGGTCAGCCGCTTCAACCCACCCCATGTGGCGCAGCATCATTTCAGCGGACAGAATAATGGAACCTGGGTTCACTTTATCCTGACCTGCATACTTCGGTGCAGTACCGTGGGTTGCTTCGAACAGCGCACATTCGTCACCGATGTTCGCGCCCGGCGCGATACCAATACCACCAACCTGTGCGGCCAGCGCATCGGAGATGTAGTCGCCGTTCAGGTTCATACAGGCAATCACATCATATTCAGCCGGACGCAGCAGGATCTGTTGCAGGAACGCATCGGCGATAACATCCTTAACCACGATCTCTTTACCGGTTTTCGGGTTCTTGATTTTCACCCATGGACCGCCGTCGATCAGTTCACCACCGAATTCTTCACGCGCTAACTGGTAACCCCAGTCTTTGAACGCGCCTTCGGTGAATTTCATGATGTTACCTTTGTGTACCAGGGTAACAGAATCACGATCGTTAGCGATGGCGTATTCGATCGCCGCACGAACCAGACGTTTAGTCCCTTCTTCAGAACACGGTTTGATACCAATACCGCAATGCTCCGGGAAGCGGATTTTCTTCACGCCCATCTCTTCGCGCAGGAATTTAATCACTTTCTCGGCATCTGCAGAGTCCGCTTTCCATTCGATACCTGCGTAGATATCTTCGGAGTTTTCACGGAAGATGACCATGTCGGTCAGTTCAGGGTGCTTAACCGGGCTAGGCGTGCCCTGGTAATAACGCACCGGGCGCAGGCAGACATACAGGTCAAGTTCCTGACGCAGGGCAACGTTCAGAGAGCGAATACCGCCGCCAACTGGGGTGGTCAGTGGGCCTTTGATGGCAACACGATATTCACGAATCAGATCAAGGGTTTCAGCAGGCAGCCAGACGTCCTGGCCATAAACCTGAGTGGATTTCTCGCCGGTGTAGATTTCCATCCAGGAGATTTTACGCTCGCCTTTATAGGCTTTCTCGACAGCAGCATCGACAACTTTGATCATCGGTGGGGTTACATCAACGCCGATACCGTCGCCTTCAATGAACGGGATAATCGGATTTTCAGGAACGTTGAGTTTGCCGTTTTGCAGGGTGATCTTCTTACCTTCCGCCGGAACAACTACTTTGCTTTCCATTCACCTCTCCTTCGAGCGCTTCTGGTTCTGCTCGTCTGTCATCGCGCTGCATGTGCGTTTGCGTCCTGCTGCACGAATGCGTTAGAGCAATTTTTTGTTAATGTTTTGTAATGAGCATGTCAATACTACCCTAATGTTCGTCGCCATGAAAGACACTCGTTCTTAGGCTATAATGCGGCAATTGATATAATCTGAAAATACCATGCAAAAAACTTCTTTTAGAAATCACTGGGTTGAGCGATTCAGCTCACGACAAGTCACCAAACAGCGTAAAGAAAACCAGCCAAAACGCGTGGTTTTGTTCAATAAACCCTACGATGTTTTGCCACAATTTACTGACGAGGCGGGCAGAAGCACGTTAAAAGATTTTATTCCCGTGCCGGGAATCTATGCTGCGGGCCGACTCGACCGGGACAGCGAAGGACTTTTGGTGCTGACCAATGACGGCGCGCTGCAGGCGCGGTTAACGCAACCTGGCAAGCGCACGGGGAAAATCTATTACGTCCAGGTCGAAGGCGAGCCGACAGCAGAAGCGCTGGATGCGCTGCGTACCGGGGTGACGCTCAATGATGGTCCCACGCTGCCCGCAGGTATTGAAATAGTAGAGGAACCCACCTGGCTGTGGCCGAGAAACCCGCCTATTCGGGAACGGAAAAATATCCCCACCAGTTGGCTGAAAGTTACTTTATATGAAGGCCGTAACCGCCAGGTACGTCGTATGACAGCGCATGTTGGATTCCCGACGCTGCGCCTCATCCGCTATGCCATGGGAGATTACACGCTGGAAAATCTCGCCAACGGTCAATGGCGGGATGCAACTAACTGAATAAGGAACAGGTATGTTCAAACCGCACGTCACGGTCGCCTGCATTGTGCATGCAGAAGATAAGTTCTTAGTCGTTGAGGAAACAATCAATGGCAAAGCCCTGTGGAATCAACCTGCAGGACATCTGGAAGCGGATGAAACCCTGGTGCAAGCCGCCGCTCGCGAACTGTGGGAAGAGACGGGCATCAAAGCGCAGCCGCAGCACTTCATCCGGATGCATCAATGGATTGCGCCGGACAAAACGCCCTTTTTACGTTTTCTGTTTTCTATCGAGCTTGCCAATATGTGCGCTACTGAACCTCATGACAGCGATATAGATTGCTGTCGCTGGGTCAGCGCAGAAGAGGTTCTCTCAGCGCCAAATCTGCGTTCGCCGTTGGTTGCGGAGAGTATTCGTTGCTATCAGAGCGGACAGCGCTACCCGCTGGCGATGATCGGCGAATTTAACTGGCCGTTTACAGAGGGTGTCAAGTAAGGGGCTGCGTGCTAGAATATGCCGCCTTGAAGTTCAATGTCGTGAGTATTCCTATGTCTGAAAGCCCAAAAAAAGTGATCGTCGGCATGTCCGGCGGTGTCGATTCCTCCGTTTCTGCCTGGCTGTTGCAACAACAGGGTTATCAGGTAGAAGGCCTGTTCATGAAGAACTGGGAAGAGGACGATGGCGAGGAATATTGCACAGCGGCCGCCGATCTTGCAGATGCGCAGGCTGTCTGTGACAAACTCGGCATTGAACTGCATACCGTCAACTTTGCTGCAGAATACTGGGACAACGTCTTTGAACTGTTCCTTGAAGAGTACAAAGCGGGCCGTACGCCAAACCCCGATATTCTGTGCAATAAAGAAATCAAGTTTAAAGCCTTCCTCGAGTTTGCCGCCGAAGATTTAGGTGCCGATTATATCGCCACCGGTCACTACGTGCGCCGCGCCGACGTCGACGGCAAAAGCCGCCTGCTGCGTGGACTTGATGGCAATAAAGACCAGAGCTATTTCCTCTACACGCTCGGTCATGAACAAATCGCGCAAAGCCTGTTCCCGGTCGGCGAACTGGAAAAACCGCAGGTGCGTAAAATTGCCGAAGATCTCGGTCTGATTACGGCCAAGAAAAAAGACTCAACCGGTATCTGCTTCATCGGCGAACGTAAGTTCCGCGAGTTTCTCGGTCGTTACCTGCCGGCTCAGCCTGGCAAAATCATCACCGTTGATGGCGAAGAGATTGGCCAGCATCAGGGGCTGATGTACCACACACTGGGTCAGCGTAAAGGTCTGGGCATTGGCGGGACGAAAGAAGGCACGGAAGATCCGTGGTACGTGGTGGATAAAGATGTCGAGAACAACATTCTGGTTGTTGCTCAGGGTCATGAACACCCGCGTCTGATGTCCGTTGGCCTGGTGGCGCAACAGCTGCACTGGGTCGATCGCGAACCGTTCACCGGCACAATGCGCTGCACGGTGAAAACCCGCTATCGTCAGACCGACATTCCGTGCACCGTTAAGGCGCTGGATGCTGAGCGTATTGAAGTCATTTTCGACGAGCCAGTCTCGGCGGTAACGCCGGGTCAGTCGGCTGTCTTTTACAATGGCGAAGTGTGCCTCGGCGGCGGCATTATCGAACAACGATTGCCTCTGCCGGTATAATTACTTACACATCTAATACAAGGAAGCAGTGAACGTGGCAAAGAATTATTATGACATCACCCTCGCTCTGGCAGGCATTTGTCAGTCGGCACGCCTGGTGCAGGAACTGGCGCACCAGGGGCATTGTGATGCCGATGCATTGCACGTTTCACTGAACAGTGTCATCGACATGAATCCCAGCTCTACGCTGGGCGTGTTTGGCGGTAGCGAGGCCAACCTGCGTTTAGGTCTGGAAACGATGCTCGGCGTGCTCAACGCCAGCAGTCGTCAGGGGCTGAACGCGGAACTCACCCGCTACACGTTAAGCCTGATGGTGCTGGAGCGTAAGCTGTCAGCCGCTAAAGGCGCTATGGACACGCTGGGAGACCGCATCAACGGCTTGCAGCGCCAACTGGACCATTTTGATTTGCAGTCAGAAACGTTGATGAGTGCGATGGCAGGCATTTATGTTGACGTCATCAGCCCACTCGGCCCACGTATTCAGGTTACGGGCTCCCCGGCCATCCTTCAGAGCCCACAGGTTCAGGCTAAAGTACGCGCTTCCCTGCTGGCTGGCATTCGCGCTGCCGTGCTCTGGCATCAGGTTGGTGGAGGCCGTCTGCAACTCATGTTTTCTCGTAATCGCCTGACGACTCAGGCTAAACAAATTCTTGCTCATTTAACCCCGGAGTTGTGATCTATGGAATTATCCTCACTGACCGCCGTTTCCCCTGTCGATGGACGCTACGGCGATAAAGTCAGCGCGCTGCGCGGGATTTTCAGCGAATACGGTTTGCTGAAATTCCGTGTACAAGTTGAAGTACGCTGGCTGCAAAAACTGGCCGCGCACGCAGCGATCAAGGAAGTTCCTGCTTTTGCTGCCGACGCAATCGGTTTCCTTGATGCGATTGTCGCTAACTTCAATGAAGAAGATGCTGCGCGTATCAAAACCATTGAGCGTACGACCAACCATGACGTGAAGGCAGTTGAGTATTTCCTGAAAGAGAAAGTGGCGGATATCCCGGAACTGCACGCTGTTTCCGAGTTCATCCACTTCGCGTGTACCTCAGAAGACATCAATAACCTGTCTCACGCGCTGATGCTGAAAACCGCCCGTGACGAAGTAGTTCTGCCGTACTGGCGCAAGCTTATCGACGCGGTGAAAGATTTGTCCGTACAGTATCGCGATATTCCTCTGCTCTCCCGTACCCACGGTCAGCCAGCCACCCCGTCTACGCTGGGCAAAGAAATGGCTAACGTGGCTTACCGTATGGAGCGTCAGTACCGCCAGCTCAATCAGGTCGAAATCCTCGGCAAAATCAACGGTGCAGTCGGTAACTATAACGCCCACATCGCCGCTTATCCGGAAGTGGATTGGCATCAGTTCAGCGAAGAATTTGTCACCTCGCTGGGTATCCAGTGGAACCCGTACACCACGCAGATTGAGCCGCACGACTACATTGCCGAGTTGTTTGATTGCATCGCCCGTTTCAACACTATCCTGATCGACTTCGACCGCGATGTATGGGGTTACGTGGCGCTGAACCATTTCAAACAGAAAACCATCGCGGGTGAAATTGGTTCCTCCACCATGCCGCACAAGGTGAACCCAATCGATTTCGAAAACTCCGAGGGTAACCTGGGCCTGTCTAACGCGGTTCTGCAGCATCTGGCGAGCAAACTGCCGGTCTCCCGCTGGCAGCGCGATCTGACGGACTCTACCGTTCTGCGTAACCTGGGCGTGGGGATTGGCTATGCGCTGATCGCTTATCAGTCCACGCTGAAAGGTGTGAGCAAACTGGAAGTGAACCGCGATCATCTGCTGGATGAACTGGATCATAACTGGGAAGTGCTGGCAGAGCCTATCCAGACCGTGATGCGTCGCTATGGCATTGAAAAACCATACGAGAAGCTGAAGGAGCTGACCCGCGGCAAACGCGTTGACGCCGAAGGTATGAAGCAGTTTATCGACGGTCTGGCGCTGCCTGAAGACGAGAAAACACGCCTGAAAGCAATGACGCCGGCCAATTACATTGGTCGCGCCGTCACCATGGTTGATGAACTGAAGTAATCTGTTTTACGCCTGTCAGACCTGCATCATATCGTAGGCCTGCCAGGCGTAGCGCCATCAGGGATTATTGAGTCTTATGGCATTTCCGGCGGTGTAATGCCAAAGTGGTTCCACGCCCGCACCGTTGCCATACGTCCGCGCGGAGTTCGCTGCAGAAAACCTTGCTGAATCAGATACGGCTCCAGCACGTCCTCAATGGTTTCACGCTCTTCCCCAATCGCCGCCGCCAGGTTATCCAGTCCTACCGGTCCACCGAAGAACTTATCGATAACCGCCAGCAGCAGCTTACGGTCCATATAATCGAATCCTTCCGCATCCACATTGAGCATATCCAGTGCCTGAGCGGCAATATCTGCTGAAATTGTGCCGTCATGCTTCACTTCGGAGAAGTCACGTACCCGGCGTAATAAACGGTTGGCGATACGCGGCGTACCACGGGCGCGGCGTGCCACTTCCAATGCGCCTTCATCGCTCATTTCCAGTCCCATAAAGCGGGCGCTGCGTCCAACAATGTGCTGCAGGTCTGCCACCTGATAGAATTCCAGGCGCTGTACAATACCGAAGCGGTCACGCAGCGGAGACGTTAACGAACCGGCGCGCGTCGTCGCCCCGATCAGGGTAAACGGCGGCAGATCGATCTTAATCGAACGTGCGGCTGGTCCTTCGCCAATCATGATATCCAGCTGATAATCTTCCATCGCCGGATACAGCACCTCTTCCACCACCGGTGACAGGCGATGGATTTCATCGATAAACAGCACATCGTGCGGTTCAAGGTTGGTGAGCATTGCCGCCAGATCGCCCGCTTTTTCCAGTACCGGACCGGAAGTGGTGCGCAGATTAACGCCCATTTCATTGGCAACAATATTGGCAAGCGTGGTTTTACCGAGACCTGGAGGACCGAAAATCAGCAGGTGATCGAGGGCTTCACCGCGCAGCTTCGCCGCCTGGATAAAAATTTCCATTTGCGAACGCACCTGAGGCTGGCCAATATACTCTTCCAGCAATTTGGGGCGGATCGCGCGATCCACCAGATCTTCAGGGGTCGTGCTGACAGCCGAAATCAGGCGATCTGCTTCAATCATCCTTTACCTCACAATGCCGCGCGAAGCGCTTCACGAATCAGGGTTTCACTGCTGGCATCAGGGCGAGCAATTTTGCTCACCATGCGGCTGGCTTCCTGTGGTTTATAGCCTAACGCCACCAGCGCAGCAACCGCTTCCTGCTCGGCGTCATCCGTTGCAGGACTGGCCGGAGAGGTCAGGACCAGGTCAGCCGCCGGCGTGAAGAGATCGCCATGCAGGCCTTTAAAGCGGTCTTTCATTTCTACAATCAAACGCTCTGCGGTTTTCTTACCTATGCCCGGTAATTTCACCAGCGCGCCAAGTTCTTCGCGCTCAACGGCATTAACGAACTGCTGTGCAGACATACCAGAGAGGATCGCCAGCGCCAGCTTCGGCCCGACGCCATTGGTTTTGATTAACTCTTTAAACAGCGTGCGTTCTTGTTTGTTGTTAAAACCATATAGCAGTTGAGCGTCTTCACGCACCACAAAATGGGTGAAGATAATCGCTTCCTGCCCGGCTTCCGGCAACTCGTAGAAACAGGTCATCGGCATATGGACTTCATAGCCTACTCCGCCGGTTTCCAGAAGGACCAGCGGGGGTTGTTTTTCAAGAATGATGCCTCTGAGTCTGCCTATCACGTGACGCTCCTGCGTTAAGGGCTAAAAGGTAATGCGCTATCATAAAAAAAGGCTGGATAGATATCCAGCCTCATTTATCACTAACGTAACCGACCTCGCGCCAGATTCAGCCGCGACTCGCTCATTTGCATGGCGTTCTGGCTGACGTGGCAATGGGTAATAGCAATCGCCAGCGCATCCGCGGCATCCGCCTGCGGATTTGCCGGGAGTTTTAGCAGCGTGCGCACCATATGCTGAACCTGGCTTTTTTCTGCGCTGCCGATACCCACCACGGTCTGTTTTACCTGGCGGGCAGCGTACTCAAAGACCGGAAGATCCTGATTGGTAGCCGCAACGATTGCCACGCCGCGCGCCTGCCCCAGCTTTAGCGCCGAGTCGGCATTCTTCGCCATAAAGACCTGCTCAATGGCAAAATAGTCGGGCTGGAACTGGGTGATGATTTCCGTCACGCCTGCATAAATCAACTTCAGACGTGATGGAAGATCGTCGACTTTGGTGCGAATGCAGCCGCTACCGAGGTAGGTCAGCTGTCTGCCGACCTGACGGATTACGCCATAACCGGTGATGCGCGACCCCGGGTCAATGCCGAGAATGATAGACATCACGCATCTCCTGTTAGTTTATGGCTTAACCACATCATTCGAGCGTTGCAGCAACCTCATCGGAGATTTCGCCGTTGTGGTAAACTTCCTGCACGTCGTCGCAGTCTTCCAGCATATCGATCAGACGCATCAGCTTCGGTGCCGTTTCTGCATCCATATCCGCTTTGGTGGAGGGGATCATAGACACTTCAGCCGCGTCCGCTTTCAGACCAGCCGCTTCCAGCGCATCACGCACTTTGCCCATCTCTTCCCACGCGGTGTAAACGTCAATCGCGCCGTCGTCGAAGGTCACAACGTCTTCAGCGCCCGCTTCCAGTGCCGCTTCCATAATGGCGTCTTCGTCGCCTTGTTCAAAAGAGATCACGCCTTTTTTGCTGAACAGGTAAGCTACGGAACCGTCGGTACCGAGGTTGCCGCCCGTTTTAGTGAATGCGTGACGCACTTCCGCAACGGTACGGTTACGGTTGTCAGACAGACACTCAATCATAACGGCTGTTCCGCCAGGACCGTAACCTTCATAGATGATGGTTTCCATGTTCGCATCATCGTCGCCACCAACACCACGCGCGATTGCACGGTTCAGGGTGTCACGGGTCATGTTATTTGCCAGCGCTTTATCAACCGCGGCGCGCAGACGTGGGTTAGCATCCGGATCGCCGCCGCCCAGTTTGGCTGCCGTCACCAGCTCACGAATGATTTTGGTGAAAATTTTACCGCGTTTAGCATCCTGCGCTGCTTTACGATGTCTGGTGTTGGCCCATTTACTATGACCTGCCATAAATAATCTCTCCAAAAAGCGCGCCTTTTCAGGCGACGTTAATTACAAACTCTTCAATCGCCTGCCGGTTACTCCACGACTTGGTTAACTGCGCGGCTTCGTGCGCATTAACCCAACGGTAGGTCAGATGTTCGGTGAACACGATCTCTCGTTCAGAGGGAAGTGCCAGGCAAAACCAGGATTCAGTATTACGCTCAATTCCCGGCGCATAGCGATGACGTAAATGGCTAAAAATCTCAAATTCCACCGTGCGCTGACAGTCAATTAAGGTCAGTTGCTCAGTCGCAACATCAATGGCGACCTCTTCCTTTACTTCGCGCATCGCGGCTTGCGACGCGGTTTCACCCTCTTCAAGGCTGCCGGTGACCGACTGCCAGAAATCAGGATCGTCGCGTCGCTGTAACATCAGCACTCTCCCGGTGTCCTTTGCATAAATCACGACTAACACCGAGACAGGCTGTTTGTATCTCATATCAGTTATTCTCGGCCTTCTTAACAACCTGAATGCTCAGTTCCGCCAGCGCGGCTTCATTGGCAAAGCTTGGTGCTTCAGTCATCAGACATGCTGCAGCCGTGGTTTTCGGGAAGGCAATAACGTCACGAATGTTGTCAGTACCGGTCAGCAGCATCGTCAGACGATCCAGACCAAACGCCAGGCCCGCATGCGGCGGTGTACCGTATTTTAGCGCATCCAGCAGGAAGCCGAACTTCTCGCGCTGTTCTTGCTCGTTAATGCCCAGAATGCCGAATACCGTCTGCTGCATATCACCGTTGTGAATACGCACGGAACCACCGCCCACTTCATAGCCGTTGATGACCATATCGTAAGCGTTGGCAACCGCGTCTTCCGGCGCAGCTTTCAGCTCAGCGGCAGTCATGTCTTTTGGCGCGGTGAACGGGTGGTGCATCGCGGTCAGACCGCCTTCACCATCGTCTTCAAACATCGGGAAGTCGATAACCCACAGCGGCGCCCATTTGGCTTCGTCGGTAATGTTCAGGTCTTTGCCCAGTTTCAGACGCAGCGCGCCCATCGCGTCGGCAACCACTTTCTTGTTGTCGGCACCGAAGAAAATCATGTCGCCGTCTTGCGCACCAGTACGCTCCAGAATCGCATCTACGATTTCTGCGTTCAGGAACTTAGCAACCGGGCTGGTGATGCCTTCCAGGCCTTTCGCACGCTCGGTGACTTTGATGTAAGCCAGACCTTTCGCGCCGTAAATCTTAATAAAGTTACCGTAATCGTCGATCTGCTTACGGCTTAAGCTCGCACCGCCCGGTACACGCAGGGCAGCCACGCGGCCTTTCGCATCGTTCGCCGGACCAGAGAACACGGCGAACTCAACGCCTTTCACCAGATCGGCAACGTCAACCAGTTCCATCGGGTTACGCAGGTCTGGTTTATCAGAACCGTAACGACGCTCGGCTTCGGCAAAGGTCATGATCGGGAAATCACCCAGATCCACACCTTTAACTTCCAGCCACAGGTTACGCACCAGCGCTTCCATCACTTCACGCACCTGCGGCGCGGTCATGAAGGAAGTCTCAACATCGATCTGAGTAAATTCAGGCTGACGGTCAGCACGTAAGTCTTCATCACGGAAGCATTTTACGATCTGATAGTAGCGGTCAAAACCGGACATCATCAGCAGCTGTTTAAACAGCTGAGGAGACTGCGGCAGCGCGTAGAACTTACCTTTATGAACACGAGAAGGAACCAGGTAATCGCGCGCGCCTTCCGGCGTAGCTTTGGTCAGCATCGGAGTTTCGATGTCGAGGAAGCCGTGATCGTCCATAAAACGACGCACCAGGCTGGTAATTTTGGCACGCGTTTTCAGGCGCTGCGCCATTTCAGGGCGACGCAGATCCAGGTAGCGATACTTCAGTCGCGCTTCTTCGGTGTTTACGTGGTTAGAGTCCAGCGGCAGCGAGTCTGAACGGTTGATGATGGTCAGATCGGAGGCCAGCACTTCAATTTCGCCAGTCGCCATATCGGCGTTGACGTTTTTCGCGTCACGCGCACGCACGGTGCCCGTAACCTGGATACAGAACTCATTACGCAGTTCGGAGGCCAGCTTTAACGCATCCGCACGGTCCGGATCGAAAAATACCTGCACGATACCTTCGCGGTCGCGCATATCGATAAAGATCAGGCTACCAAGATCACGACGACGGTTGACCCAACCACACAGAGTCACCTGCTGCCCCTCGTGGGACAGACGTAGCTGTCCGCAATATTCTGTACGCATGAGATATCCCTTAACTTTGCCGCAGGCGGATTGTCACCTGTCTCGCAGGTGACGAAGTCGCAGCTTTAGCTGAATGTCACAACTGAATGAAAAAAGGCGGCTATTATACTGGAAATTCTGCCGCACGATAAGTCCGGTACTGACTGTACGCCTGTTTCCTGGACGGGCATTGCGTAATCTCACAAAAAATAACAAAAATTGTCGTCCCTTTCACACTGATTCGCGATTAAGGTGTAACGGAATTCTTTTTTTACTGGAGTGATCATGCTGGAACTGAACGCAAAAACAACCGCTCTTGTTGTTATTGATCTACAGGAAGGTATCCTGCCTTTCGCTGGCGGCCCATACTCGGCAAACGACGTGGTTGCCCGCGCCGCGCAGTTGGCGGAAAAATTCCGTGCCCACGGTTCCCCGGTGGTAATGGTGCGCGTCGGCTGGTCTGACGATTATGCCGAAGCGCTGAAACAGCCAGTTGATGCTCACGCTCCGGCCAAAGCGTTACCCGAAAACTGGTGGAATTACCCGAGCGCTCTGGGTAAATGCGCCAGCGACCTCGAAGTGACCAAACGCCAGTGGGGGGCTTTCTACGGCACCGATCTGGAATTACAACTGCGTCGTCGGGGCATCGAGACCATCGTCCTGTGCGGCATTTCCACAAATATTGGCGTGGAGTCAACGGCGCGAAATGCGTGGGAGCTGGGTTTTAATCTGATCGTTGCAGAAAACGCCTGTAGTGCCGCCAGCGCTGAGCAACATCAGGGCAGCATGACGCATATTTTCCCGCGTATCGCACGCGTACGCAGCGTGGATGAGATCCTGCAAGCGCTATGATTTATATCGGTTTACCCCAGTGGGCGCATCCCAAATGGGTGCGTCTGGGGATCACCAGCCTTGAAGAGTATGCCCGCCACTTTAACTGCGTGACGCGGATATTTTAAAAATCACTAAAGAACGCCCAAGAGCATGTGTTTTCTTTAGTATATTCAACACATTAAAAATTAACATCATGTGAAATTCGGTAAAGTTCATACGTGTTATAACGTCCCAATCATGCCCCAAAATGCCCCAAAGCAAACATTTTTGCCCCATGCATGCCCCATCCACACCCCCCGAAAAGCAGCACTAAGCCTTGCGAACCGATGCTAAACCTTGTGCCACTTTTAATGGTCCAGAGCAGAATTATCTGGCGGCGAGTTGTTCAACAATTTTCTTCAGCGCCACCATGTCTTCTTTCAGTTGATTGATTTCTTTCTGCTGCGCTTCGTTTTCATCCATCAAAGACAGAATTGTCGCATGATGGAGGGCGACAGTTACCCCACTGTCACCGGCCTGTACTGACAACGCATCTTTAACTATGCTTCCGTCATCCAGTTCAACATCTCCAACGGTTATTCTGGCCTCAGGGAATACCTCATATAGTTCATCTGCAATAACCCCTATACCAAATCTCCCCGACATGTCCCTGGACTTATAAACCCAGGTCGCCGCCTGAATACGCCGCATTTTCTCCCGCGGATTGTCTATTTCCTTAATCTGATCTTTGGTTTTCCTGCTGGATGTGGCACTGACCCATGAACCATTGGCGGCATAGGCATTGCCATTTGCAGACATGGAGAATGCAGCGGCCAGGCTGAGGTCTTTATTCACCACGGTAAATCGATGCCCACCCGCACCTTCGCCACGCTGGTTGATGTACTCAGACGCGCCGCTTGAGGTATTCCAGCCACTGTAGTTTCCACCATCTGCCGGAGCTCCTGGTGCTGTCATCACTGTCCGGATCCACCCGCCTATCGTGGCGTTTCCGTTTATCGTTCCCCCACCCTTTTTATCAATACTGTTCAGTCTGGCATCATTACCCTGACAAAATGAACCAGCAACACTACCAAATGGTGACGATGATCCTGTGCCTCCCTGATTTAATGGCACCACGCCGTCAACTTTTGTGGCCATATTATCGGCAAGGTATTTCCATGACGGTCCGGTGAAGGTAGTGCCGTCAGGCAATCTGACAGTGATGGTTCCGGTGCCGCTGAATACCTGCTGCCAGTTCTGTTTGTCGTAGTTCAGGCTGAGAAGCGCCTGGGTATTCTGAACGACCATTGCGGCAGTGACCATATTCAGCGCCACGCGGGGAACGGCAGACCAGGCGGCTCCTCTCGCTCGCGGCCCGGTGTAATTACTGACCAGCGTCAGCCGTGTATTGCTGTTAACTTCCAGTACGGGAAGTGTGAAAGGCACACCACCCACGACAACCACAATAAAATCACCTGCAGCTAACTCAGTGGTGAAAGTGGTGTCAGTTCCGGCAACCGAGGCTGAGTTATTGTTAAGGGTTAACGTTCCTGCTGACATGGATATCTCCTGAATTCAGATAATAAAAAACCCACCGGAGCGGGTTATTTTTTGTAGGTTTAATTCGAACAGTTCGAACTGGTGAAATTATTCTTATTCACCCATCGCCAGTTAAATGGATAACCGGCCTGATATTGTGTCTGGTTTACAATTTTACGTATCCCGTAAATGAGCACGTCTGTTTCCTGATTGCCGATCATCGCCGTTGCTGTACATAAGGGTAATTTCTTTTCGAGAGTGCCGGAACATGCAGTTAATGATAAAAATGCAAGAACGATTAATATAATTTTCATATTGTTACTCGCTGTAGTTATTCATATTCAAAATATCAATAGCGGACAACAATAGATAATAGATTTAACAGATCATTTAAAATACATTGATCGTTTAAAACGATCGTACAGGCATTCAATATTTTGACACTTCAACTGCAATAACTGTATTACCTGCATTTACAGGGGCCATTGGCTGCGCGCTACCAGATGGAATTGCCTGAGTGGCAGCGGTATAAATTCGGGTGCTGGCCCCGTTATATACAGCTGTAAAAGTAACCGGAACAGGCCAGAGCTGACCGCCCGGTCCACCGCCAGATATTCGCCATACCTGCTGACCTGCAACATCCGGGATAATTGCCCATTTACCCGCTCTGCTCTCGTCAATATAAATGCCTCCATTTGCCCCGATTGTTCCGACAGTTACCACGTCCGTCAGGATTTTCGATTCATGAGTAATAACCAGATTCCCCGTCTGGTCGTCCCAGACAGCCAACCCATACGGAGGATTTGGCATGGGCTGAGGGAATATAGTGAATAAATAGACTGTCAGGGTAAATGCGGTATTTAGTATCTCATAGGCCCGTACAGCCAGTTGTCCGTTTGATTCAATCCAGACAGCACACGCGGCCTGACGGGATGTCAGAACAAACGGGATAACAGGTTGTGTTGCATCAGGTATATTAACCAGTTGCTCAATATAATGTAGAGCACCATTCGATACTGACGAAAACGTCTGCTTTGAATACAGACAAACAGGTACTGACTGGGGGGTGATAAATGTTTCGCCGCTTTTCAACGATAATAACGCACCATATCTGTTAGCCATTATGCATTTTCCAGAAAAACAAAAACATAGCTCTCATTTGCCTGAGGCTGGTTCAGAGAGTTATCAGTGCCTGCGCCAATTACAATACTATTGCCTGAAACGGCTATTGTTCGGCGCCCCTCTACATACGCTATAGTTTTTGCCAGACCCAGCATATATCCGAGCCTCTTCCCTGCCGGCACGTTGAACGAATATGCACCTGACGTCTGGCCGGCACTCAGCTTTATCGTTCCAATGATTGATATTGGTTTAATACCAAAGTTTGCTGATGATCCGTCCTCATGCCAGCAATCAAAACCAAAATCAGACATTAGGCGCTACTCCGGTAATATGCCCCAGCTGTACCAGCAGTCGCCCGCTGGGCCCAGTAAATGACAGGTTGTTATCAGCCTTAGACAGACACCAACCGCCCTGATTTGCAATTTTATAGCCCGTAGACCAGAATGCGCCTGAGATTTTGCCGTTAGTAATCGCAGCATCCGCAATTTTCGCACTGGTGATACTGGCGTTCTGAATAAACGCATCGCTAATAAATACCTGACCATTAACAACAGCAAACGGAGAATACTGCGTATCACCACTGCCACTCATCAGGACAAACTGGTTGGCGTTAAACCCGACGCGAGTGACTACCGGCTTACCCGCCTCCGCCAGCACCGCGATCGACATCCCGGCGTTATACATCACACCGTTTATTCGAACCCCGGTTTTAAGGGTGTAAATTGCAGATGCACCGGTAGCATCAACCACGGCGGTGAGCTTATCTTCCAGTGCAGCAGTCACGTCATTGAACTGCGCCTGTACCTGCGTAGACAGCTCAGCCATCGCCTTATCCACACTGGCAACCGTCGTTTTAATTACCAGAATATCCGCGCGGACTTCACCATACTGCGCCCACTGATGTTCAGCCGTTGCGTGGTTGGCCAGCACGTTCTGTAATGCGGCTTCGAGGTTGGTATCAATATCGCTTGTCAGGCGGTCACCGTCGGCAGACGTCAGGAAGTCACCAGCAATATGTCCCAGGTAGTCGTCAGCATTCGCATTAGATTCGCCACGAACCCAGTCGGTCCAGCCTGATTCATTACCCGTTCGGTCTACCAGCTGCGCGCGGTACCAGAATTCCTGCCCCGCCTTCAACCCTAGTTGGGTGTATTCGGCAGACGGATAAGGCACATCCGACAGTAAAAGAGGATTTGAGAAATCACTGTTCGCGGTGTACTGAATTTCCGTTTTCAGCGTGTCCCCGGTATTAGCCGGGAATCCCCAGTTCAGGCGAATCCCCCAGTTGATCGGCGTTGTCGCAAAGCCGACAGGTTTTGGCGGATTTCCCACCTTACCCGTCAGCGTTTTTTCTTCGGAATAGCCCCAGCCAGAGGAAATTTCAGCGGCATTAATGGCACGCACACGCACGAGGTAGCGCCCTGCATAAATACCCGATACATCAAATGAGTTGGTGGAGCTGCGCGGCACGTTTACCCAGTTACCATCATTGCGGCGCCACTGTGCCTCGTAGGCGATGGCGTTCTGCGCCTGGTCCCAGCTCACCCGCATGGTCTCAACGCTGATATTCTGCTGAACCACTGAAAACGAGCTGATCACAATGTTAGCCGGCGGCGACTGGTTACCCGGCGGGATCACACTCACCGGCCGCTGGTCAATGATGGCTCCGGTATCGATACGGGCATATTTATCCGGGTCGTGCCATGCGCCGGTAATCGAGAAGGTACCATCATTGTTATCGGAGACACTGACAACACGATACTGCTGGGCGTAGAGTTCATCTGACTCAACCACCCATACAGCTTCGGCCTGTGGTGTCTCACTGTATGCCGTGGTGACTGTGACTGATTCCACGTTAACCGCCTGAATAGTCCTGCTCTGTGACGCACCGGAGGGAAGATTGAGAATAAGGCGATCGCCTGCTGCAGCATCAGCTACGCGGTCAAGTTTAATCACGCGACCGTTAACAGCACTGATGCGGCCGCCCATAACTTTGCCGGACAGAAGCTCGTCTGACACGGCGATGATGTATCCCGGCTGCGGAATGTTTCCGTCCAGGCCAACATCAAACGAAACAACGCGATCCTTATTGTTGGTGAGAATACCCCAGCGCCCCTTTCGGTTCGCTTCTGACTGCCTGGTGCAGCCGATAGCTGTCATTTCCAACTGATTGAAGCCGTATCGCGCCACCAGCGCCTGCTCAAATACCGGCTCCATCGCGTCGGCATAAGCGTTACCCGGGTCTGACCATGAAACCAGCGCTGTGGTGTAGCGGCTTTTCGTGGTGCTGCTCGAATAGGTGAATCGACCGCCAACAACGTTAGCGCGCGTGTAGCTGTAATCAACATCGCGCGGCATGTCAGCCAGGGCCACAATCTGATCCCCGCCCCAGTAGGTCATGCCACGGAAGATAGCAGCAAAATCGCGCAGGACTGTGTAGGCGTCGTTCCGGTCCTGAATGTACACGTTGCAGGTGTAACGTGGCTCGGTACCGTTGCCTCCTTTGCCGTCTGGTACCATCTGATCACAATACTGGGCAACCTGATAAAGCGTCCATTTATCAATATTCGCAGCGGTCAAACGGTGCCCAAGGCCAAACCGGTCAGAAACAACCAGATCGTAAAAAATCCACGCAGGGTTATCCGTCCATGCCCACTTAAACGCACCGGTCCATGTACCGCTATAAGTGCGGCTTTCAGGGTCGTAGGTATCAGGAACGCGGATAACACGGCCGCGGGGCTCGCAGGAGATCTGCGGGATAGAGCCGTTAAACTGGCTTGAATCGAATTCGATGTAGAGTAACGCTGTGTTTGGATATCGTAACTTGGCGTCAATAACCTCAGTGAAGCTCTGCAGCGTCATCGTGTCGCCGATCTTCGCGCTGTTGGCGTCAGAGGTAATCTTACGCAGGCGGATTGTCCAGGTGCTGCCAGCCTGTGGTAAATCGATGCGGTGGCTGCGCTCATAACCAGACGTCGTTTTTCCGGTCACGCTGGTATTGAGTACCGTCTGCCATGTGCCGCCGTCCGTCTGCAGGTCAATCGCATAATTGACCGAGTAGCCGACCAGATCGCCGTCGTCCTCCTGTTTGAAAAGCGAGGGCCATTTCAGACGCAGGCGAACTGCTGAAAGCTGCGTATTGGTAAACGTGCGCGTCCAGGCTGTAGCACTTGATACCTCAGATCCCACGCTGATTTCGTTTTCGGTACCGGGAATACCCTGAATATATTTTTGCGCCTGCGTTCCCGCGCGAAACTCCCACGTCACGCCGCTGAAGTTCTGGGAACCGTCAGCATTCTCCAGCGCCGTTCCGTCCAGGTAGATATCCTTGCCGGTGAGCTGTCCAGCAAACTCCCCTTCCCCAAGCGCAACGAGGATCTTTGCCTTCGCTACTGATTGCAGATCATCAGGCTGTTCGGTAGGAGTTCGGGAACTGGAGCTCCCCCCTTTTCGTCCGGTAATTTTATTCGCCATATCGCGCCCATAAAAAAGCCACCCGAAGGTGGCTTGTAAAAATGTTTGTTAACTACTGCTGATCTTCGACATAAATTCCGGCAGAAATAATTGCCCCGCCGATTCTCCGGCGTCCGTACAGGAGCGGTACCGGGTAACCCTGTGCGGCGGTATTTGTCACCCCGCCGAACGCATACGATGCACGGTTATCTGCGCTTTGTTTGCTGGCCAGGCCTGCAGGTTGAGGAGATAACATTTGGACAACACCTCCCAGCATCATGGCTGCACCGAATTTCGCAGCCCCGTACCCCACCGCTGATAGAGTGCCACCTGAAAGATAGCCAATGGCTACCCCAACAACGACGAGCACGGCGCCAAGAATTGTCTGTAATACCCCGGCTTTTTTACTTCCGATTACAACCGGGACAATTCGAATGACTTCACCGGTTACAGGAAAGCCAAAATCATCCTTTCCGATATTTTTTTTATCTTTAAAGACGGCATAAGTCAGGCCCCTTGCTTTGCTGGTGATCAGGAATTTCTCCAGCCCGTTTATAGTTTTTGTAAGAGAGTTGATCGCCTCAGCGGTTGTGCGTATTAATCGATGGTGAACCTTTCCATAGGTTTTACCCAAAACACCGCCGAGTTCGATTCGGGTCATGACCTCTGACATTTTATTTCTCCATAAAAAAGCCACCCGAAGGTGGCTTAGCTTATTTTTAACTTTTCAAAGGCATGATCTGGCAGCCGTAGCCCAGTGATCGTTCCATCCTTTCGCGACGGCGTAAACTTTAACATCGCTTCCGCCTGCTTCTGATTTATCGATATTCACCACTGAAAGGGCCCCGAAAATATCGTCTGATGCTGTTATTTTGTAACCTGACTCAGTTGGTATGCTGGAACTTGAAGATCGAAGCTCCACCCATTTAGGGGCCAGGCATCTGTTAACCTGATCTGCGCTCTTTGACGTGTGCTCAGAAAGAATAGGCTTTTGTGATTCGAGGGAGTTTACAGAGCAGCCAGCCAAACCAATAACTAGCACCAAGAATAGCTTTTTCATTTTCATGCTCCTTTGAAATTTCGTAAAGGTTAGCATAGAGATCTGTGACGTAGAATCTTCATCGTCCTTTCCTGCCAGTAGCCACCATACGGCACGCGCTGGCTCAGATGTCCGTACAGGTGGTGCAGCAGCATATTTCCCTCCAGCAGTATCCCAGCGTGATTCCACTTATCAGCCTGGACCTGCATGATCACCATATCGCCGGGTTTCGGTGGCCCGTCGAATTCCCGGAAACCGCACTCGTACCAGCAATCCTGATAGAAGTTGTCCGGATAGTCGTTTTCCCACCAGGGATAATCCACCCGGTAATCATGGAGCTCGATACCGTGCGTTTGCCGGAAATAGCTCATTACCAGCCCCCAGCAGTCGAAGTGTCCAAGCACAAACGGACGCTCCAGTAGCGGCAGTTCTCCGCGCGGCTGGATAGTGCGTAAATCCCCCTCCGGCCAGCTCACAATATGCCAGGGTAAAAGCGTTGCGTCGCATTGCGCTTTATCCAGTTCGCTCGGTTGCGTTGTGGCGTCAGGGTGACTGTGAACGATGGCGATCACCGTTCCCCAGTCCTCAGCAGCTGCGTAGTCTTCGTGGCAAAGGACAAAATTGTCCTCCGGCGCCGCGGCAAGATTCCGGCACGGGAAATAACGTTCAACGCGGCTTTTCTGCGCCACCACGCCGCAACACTCAAGAGGATATTCAGCTGCAGCATGCGCCATAATCGCATCAATGGTTTTCTGACGCATATCAACTCCTGATCAAAGACGTGCCCGGGAAGCCCCCAAACGAGAGTTCGTTATTTTCGCCGAATCGGAGTTTGCAGGCAGTCAGCGTGCCATTGCATTCATCCAACGACGGATCGCTTACCGGGTTGTTGTTTTTATCGAAATAGCGGGTGCCAGCATAGTCGCAGCCGTCGCCGGTACGATATTTATTCCGGATGCACCAGGTACACAGGGAATGAAGCTGTCGCGTCGGGATCATTTGCCCCTGCAGGTCCATCGGGCTGGACAGAACAAATTCAACGGTTTCACCGGCAAGCTCGCCCGTTTTCCCGTCGATATACCAGACCTGCAGCTTTTCCTGAGTCGGGTCTGCTGTGGGGTTGCCGTCCGCGAAATTTCTGGCATCGAGATATTTCTCTTTTGTGTCGTGAATAGTGACTTTCGCCTGCAGCAGATCGTCATAGGCAAGACACAGGGCAGAAATGGAGCTTTCGATGTTCGCAACCGTCAGTGATGGCGTTGCATTGCTCCCACTGGTTGATTTCTCCAGGCCTTCCAGCTGATACGGCCAGGCGGCGTATTCATTTCCCTGCCACCAGATTGGTTTCGCCGGAAGCTTGGACTCATCCCCACCAGCGGCGATGATTTCCGCTTCCGTGTGGGGAATGCGGTAATTGTGAAAGCGGAGAACGTCCGTTAGCCCAAAGGAAGAACCGTCCACCTCAATCAGACGAACATCGTTTCCGGATTCAAGCTTCTGATAGTCTGCGTTTAAGCTCATGGTTTAAATGCCTGGATGAATGTTGCTTCAAGGTTGAATTTCCCCGCACCCAGCCCGGTGGGTTTATACGTTTCGCAACGATACAAACCCAAGGGCTCTAGCGGCGGCTTCCACTGAAAGGCTTTCGTTCCTTCATGCCTGTCGAGAAAAGACTTAATGGCAGAAATGTAGGTTTCGTTGCCAGTGAAGTTAAGCGTCCACTGCTGAGTTCTGGTGTTCAATCCATCTCCTGAAACCTGCTCATATCCATCGCCAAACTGGGCTTTCCTGACGCGGAAACTTATATCAGCCTCCGCGTTAATCCGTGGGCACCAGGTGAAAGTTTCAATGGCCATAATTATCGCGTTCCTTTCATTGCGTTCCAGATGTCGCCGCCGGGACGAATGTCACGCATCACATTTTGCTTATAACGTCGATCAACAAATTCCCCGACCTCGGCACCAAATTGCTCAAGGCCTGGCGAGGCCTGTGTTTGAGTGTTGCCGTTGCCATCGATGGTGATATAAACCTGTGGCGCCGAAGATACAGACTGACCTCCGCCACCTCCGACCGCACGAACGCCCAGCGAACCATCAGCGGCGCGCGTAAGCGGCATAATGGCTTCCGGACCAGCCTCGGCAAAAACCCCTGCGCCTTTGGCAAAAGCAAACAGCTGAGGCGTCTGGAAAACGCCATTGCTGTAAGCGCTCAGGGACGGAGAGTCGTAAACATTACCCTTCGCATTAAATGTGAAGTTCGCGCCAGCATTCTGAATAGCGGTACCGCTGCTGGCGGTTGCGGCTGACGAGGCACCAAAACTGAACAGTGATCCAATTGAGCTGACGCCATTAGCAACAGCCATGTTCACCAGAACGTTCTGGATAATCTTCAGTACGCTCACGCCCCAGTCCTTCCAGCTGTCAACGTTGCCATTGAGCATGTCGGTGATCGTGGTAACCGCGCCACCCATGGCCTGCTTCATGCCGTCAGCGGCCATGGAAGAATAGTCAGTAGCTTCGTCCACCCAGTTCGCATAACCCTCAGACAGTCCCGTCATCCAGTCGTCACGCTGCGCATCAGAAGCTGCGTAATATCCCTCCTGGTCGCGCAGGCGCTCTTCGAGGTAGCGCTTATTAAGTGCCAGCCCCTGCTGATAGAGCGTCTCGTCGATTTCACCAGCCTGACGCTGGCGGAGAAGATCGGTATTCTTCTGCTCAAACTCCTTACGCAGGTTGAACTGCTCCTGAAGTCTTTCACGGAACCTGGTTCCCTGCCCGTAGCCCAGCAGTTGCGCTTCATTGGCTGCGCGGGCGCTGGCGTTACTGTCAGCAAGGTTGGCTTCGTAATTTCGCAGTTGCTCACGCAATTTAACCTGGTCAATCAGCGCAGCATTCTGCAATACCGTCTTTTTCTGGGCTTCTGTCAGAGAAGCAAGCTCCCCCTGGCTGACCTGGTATTTAACCTTCGCCAGTTCAGTATTCTGGCCTTGCAGGGCAATCTGCTCTTTTTGCTGCTTGATAAGGCGCTTATACACATCCTCGGTTTTCTCGCCTTCGGTTTTACCGCCCTTCGCCTTAGGTTTGTTGGCCTCATTATTCCGCCATTCAGCAAGACCGTTATTAATCAACTCCTGACGGCCTGTCTGGAATTGCGGATCACTGGTTAACCCCAGGTCATCGGCTGCATAACTCAGTCGCAGGCGCTCTTTTGCTTCACCCTTCAGGCGTGACAACTCCAGATCCCGGCGGCTCTTTTCGAGGGCATCGGTTTGCTTTTTGTCGAGGTCGGCCTGAGGAAGTCTGACCGGGACGTTAGCCAGCCCCTGACGCGCCATAAGGAGTTGGTTACCCAGGCCGAGTAATCGATTAAGTTCATCGTGCTGCCCATTCATCAACAGAAGTGATTGATAAGCCCGGTTCTGATTCGCTGCCTCCTCCCGAATTAGCGTCACACGCCGATGCTCAAGACCTTCAAGAACCTGTTGGATAGAGGCAGATTTCTCCTGCATCTGGGCAAGCCTTTCCTGCTCAACAGATAACTGTTCAGTGACTGTAGCCAGTCCACGGGTCACGGTATCCAAAGATGTCAGGTGGTTAATCATGAAACCACCGCTGGTCGTTGGACCGGGATTACTGATCACTGACTGATAACCAGCCATCTGCTCTTTCAGATTTTCTATCTTGCTCTTTTGTTCATCTATCAGCCTGTTCTGCTCATTCAATGCTGCGCGCGTTTTCTCAGCATTGTCTGAAGCTTCAGGCAAAGACATTGCCTTCGACTTTTTACTGACTTCATCAATCGTGGTGGCGTATTCCTGCGCCGAACGACGGGCCTGCTCCTGATTTTGATAGACCGCATACCAGGCACCAGCACCCAACATGACCAAACCCGGTATTCCGCCGATGAGACCAAGTGCACCACTCATCAGGCGAGTACCGACTGATGTTACATTGTTGAGATTTCGCTGGGTGGAGATGCGATTTGCCAGATTCCTGTCTCTGGCTGCCTCCGCAGAAGCCAGCCGTCTTTCAGCAATAGCCTGAGCGTCGGCATTTTTTGCAGCCACCAGCCCTGCCTGCGCACGCTCAAGCGCAGTTCTGGCCCTGACTTTTTCTGTGGCGGAGCCACTTGCAAGAGCAGTGGTCAGCCTGGCTTGAGCTGCTGTGACTTTGGCTTCCGCTGCCGCAATTTTTTCTTGCTGAGCGGCCTGAACATCTGCACTTCGCGATCTTTGAACAGCTTGCTGGGCTCGATAAACTTCTGCCCTTGAAGCTGCAACAGCAGACTGAGCCGCTTTATCCTGCGCGACAGCAAGGGCAACCTCTGATTTCGCAGCTGAAATTAGCGCACCTGTTGCGCTACTGGCGCTGGTTACAACTCCGCTGAGGTATCTTGCCAACCCAACACCAACAAGCGCCCCAGCGACTGTTGTAATTGTTGACATATTGTCAGCAACGTCATTCAGAGCGCCGCTCACTGCTGATGAAGTAAAAGAATCAAGCGTCTGGGCAACATTATCCAATCCGCCAGACAACGCATCAGTAGCACCGGTTGCCTGGTTTACACCGCCCACCCAGGCCATGAATGAGTTAGTTACTTTTTGAAGGGATCCGGAAACCGTTTGTGGCATGCTGGCAAATTCGCCCTGCAATGCTCCTAACTGGCTCATTAAAGCTGGGACAACCTTATCGATCGTAAGCTGTCCCTGGTCAGCCATGCTCTTGAGGTCTTTACGGGCTACACCCATTCCCGCAGCCAGAGCGCGGATTACCCGATCACCGGCTTCGTTAACGGCATTAAATTCTTCACCACGAAGAACGCCTTGTGCGAGCGCCTGGCTGAACTGAGTAATAACAGAGCTCGCCTCCTGAGTGTTAGCCCCGGAAAGTTTGAGGCCGGTAGAGACAGCTTCGGTAATTTTCAGAACTTCGTCAGAGCTATAACCGTACTCGCGCATTGAGGCAGCTGCTCGGGAAAAAAGGTTTGCGTTATCTGAAAATGCCGTGCCGGTTCTTTGGCTGATTTCCATTAACTGACGCTGTGAAGCGGCAAAATCATCAGCAGAAGATGATGCCTGTTTAAGACGAGCGTTTACGGAGTTCCACTCATCAGCAATCTGCACAATTTTACCCGTTGCAAAAGCTGCCGTAGCTGCGGCAGCAGCCCTTCCAGCCGATGCAAATCCGGCAGTCAAATCAGAGAGCGCCCTTTCGCTCTCTCTGGCAGCAGCAGCGGCCTGCCGACCACCATTCTGCATGGTGCGGTAATAATCCTGCCCCATTCGTGAGGCGCGGGAAATTTCCGTCTGGAAAGATTGAGAATTGGCGGAAATTTTGATTATTAATTCGCGTAAGGTTGCCATTTATCCAAACTCCAGACGTAAAAAAACCGCCGAAGCGGTTTTATTTTTATTGTTTCCAGACCTTTTGCCTGGCTTCTTCAAGGTATTCCTCATCGGTTTTAGCCGGAGGTGATTCGGCCATCAAATCACTGCCACAATGTTTACATTTAATGGCTGCGTTTTTGATTATTTCCGCACAGAACGGACACTTTTTCATACCCTCATTTTCAATTAAGTCTTTTTCTTCAGCTGCAACATCTTTCTTAATTACCAGCGAGTGTACAAAGGCAATAATAAACAGCAATGCACCATAAACCCACCAAGCAAAGAAAGAGCGGCCTTTGCTTTGAGCTATTAAGGCTGGAACTAAGCCTATTACAATTGAAACAAGTAAAATTTCCATTTTCTATCCCCAGAATTATTAGTGGCTAAAATCCTAATGTTTTCTGGGTAAAAAGTCACTGAGTTGCAGCAGCAGTTAGCGCCGCCTCAAACCCTGCAAACGGGTCCTTCGGTGCTGATTGCTCATCACCACCCCATCGCAGGATCGCATCGTCCAGCGGTACTTTTGCCCCCTGCGAGCCGTAGATGGCAGAGACGAGCTGGGCGGCCTGAATGTCGCCACGGATATCGCCAACCGGACTTTGCCTGTCGTACTCAATCCACATCAGAAGCTCGCTTGCCGTCATATTCTGCCGAAGCTCTGAGAGCGTGCGCCCCATCCGGAGCGCAAGCGACATCAGAAACTTTACGCCGGGGGTTGAGACTTTTCCCGCGCTTCGTCCGCGTTGTTGATCAGGTCAAGCGCCTGCTTGAGCAGGCGTGAATGGACGGGGCCGTAGATTTCACGCACCTGCTCTTCTTCGTCTACGCTGAATACCGGTTGCTTATCGGTGTCGCACAGGACGTCAATGAAGAGCACCACGTCAGCGCAAAGATTACGGTGTGCCTTTTCCGATACCGACACATTTTCATCATCAGCACCCGCTTTCACCACCTCCTGCCAGCGCAGCCAGGCTTCTCCAGACGGCTCACGGAGAACCACTTTGACGCCTTCCCACTCAGGAACGGCGACCGTCTTATGACGAAATCCCGACATCTTAGCCAGGGCGAGATTTTTAATATTCTTCATGCGACCTCTCAGGAGCCAGACTCGATGTTTTCAGGCTTACCTTTCAGGCGCAGGGAGAACGTTGCCGCCACTACGCCGTTGGTACCTGAAGACCAGGTGTGCTGGCGGATTTCAGCCAGGAACTTAAAGCCCTTGCCGGACGGGAAGATAACCTGGAAAGCGTAGGTCGTATCGTTGTCATAGGCCTCACGCAAGGCGTCCTGCGCCGGATTCTTGTAGAAGTTGCCGGACAGAGAGATTTCTGATGGAGAAGGCAGGCCGTTGATGTTCTCCTGCTCGGTAGAGCAAAGTGTTGTTACGTCGATATCCTGCTTCTGACCACCGGTGAACTGAATTTCTTTGATGGTGCAACTCAGATCGAGGAAGGTTGCGGAATCCATCGTTTCTTTGGTGGCTGGCAGGGAGGAAATAAGGATCTTCGTCAGCTGCGATTTTTCATAAAGTGCAGACATAGCTGTCTCCTGGAAAAAGAAAACCCGCCATCAGGCGGGTTCGTTGGGTGAATTAATTGTCAGGGGGTAACTTTAAAATCCAGGGTGGCACGGTAGAGCCGATAATCTGGCTCGTAACCGGGGATTTTTACCACCTCTGTAGGGTTTAAGGGCTTAAGCGAAGTGAGCGCCAAATCTCTCAGGGTGCGTGATTCAGTGATCGTAGTGGAATACACATCTACCTGAATGGAAACCCTGCTCTCTGCCTGGCCGCACAGCACGTCAGCGGAAACATCATCGACGATGGAAAAAATAATCCAGGGTGGCGAGACAGACGGTTTTCCGTCACTACCTAATGGCGCAACATAGGGGTATACCCGTCCTTCTGCCAGGGAAGAAAGCAAGGCGTAGATATTATCTTCATTCACTTGCTCAATACCTCATCAATAGCCTGATTCATCCTGGCAATGGCGACGCTGGCGGCCTCTTCCTCGCGAGTATCGTAAGCGGGTCGCACAAACGGATGTGCAGGCATGTTCGCGGTGCCCAGCTCAACGAATCGCCAGTAAAAGGCGTTTCTCGGGTTATTCGCCTTCATCGTGTTATCGCTGTTTCCGGTGCGCGGGTTAACGCCACGAATATGGACGCCGGAAGAAATCTCCCCGCGGCGGCGGCTTTTTTGGGTCACCACCACCACGTTTTTTTTCAGTTTGCCGGTTCGTTCAGGCGCCCTTTCTACCACCTCGTCTTTCAGAACCTCTGCACCAGCTCGAGTGGCATCACGCAGAACTTTGTTGTTTTCGGCGCGGCTCAGTAATTCCAGATCACGGGAAATCGCTTCAAGGCCAGAAAAATCAAGACTGATATCAATCACTTTTCCGCTCCATTTTTGCAGAGTATTTCCAGCCTGGTGGCTTTGCTGTCGGGTATGGGGGGACTGATGATATTCAGTACCGCGCCTTTAAATGGTCCTGTGAGCACCTTTAATCTTGACGCAGCAGTCACATCACGCCGGAAACGGACCCACACCCGGATCGTTGCCTGCGCCGTTTCCGCACCCGATTGCAACTGCTCCCTGCCGCTGATACCCAACACTTCCGCCCATATGGTCTTTCCCTCCCGCCACTCTTCAACCGGCTGGCCTGTCGTATCACGAAAAGAAGTAAAGTTCAGGATAGTAACGCGATGGCGTAATCGACCTGCCTGCATACTCCCTCCTACGTTCCCGGTCTTTTGCGGTGCTGTTTGAGAATCGCCTCAACACCGAATGGAATAGTATTGACGCTGTCGTGACTTACTGGCTCTCTGTTCTCATACCAGTGCGATACCAGCAACATCAGGGCCAGCTTGACATCGTCATCAATTACCAGTCCATCCGGGTCATCTTCCGGAACAGCGTCATCATAAAGATGGCGATTAACAATTTTTTCGGCATGTTTCAGAGAGGCATTAAGGTACAGTTCCAGCATTACATCTTCGGCATCGTCATCACTGTCGATGCGGCATTGGTAGCGAAGCTCTTGTATGGATGGCTTCATTTGGTTTTCCCGCGTTTTGTTACCGCTGGCTCTGGCTCTGGCTCTGCAGGGACATGAACACCGCCACCACCAAATTTGATAATGCCTAGTTCGGCAGCAATTTCCTCAGCGCGGACAGGTAGCTCACCGTCCGGATACACCCCTGCGGGAATGGATTCGACAATACAACCATCTGGGGACCACTTAAGTTCACGCAATAATTCAGGCATAAATCACCTCGAAAAATCGGGGCCGAAGCCCCAGAGAATTAAGCGCCAGTGCCGATCTGCAGCAGTTTAATGGCCTGAGAATCCACCAGCATTCCCCCGGTTCGTTTGGTGGTGTAGAAACCAACGAATGGTTTTTTGGTGTAGGGGTCACGAAGAATGCGGGTGCCGATGCGGTCAACAATGGTGTAACCACGCTTGAAATTGCCAAATGCAATTGCTTTAGCATCAGCCGCGATATCCGGCATCTGTTCGTTCTCTGCCACACCGTACCCGGCCAGAGAGGAAGGCTGACCCAGTTCCAGACCAGGACGCCACAGGTAGTTGCCTTCTGAATCTTTCAGGATTCGGATAGCAAACAGACTGTTGTTGTTCATCATGAACTTAGCGCCATTACGATGCACTTTACGCAGCGTGTAGACCAGTTTGATGATCGCATCAGCCGTTACGCCTGCCGCAGCGCCAGAGCGAATGTGCTGGAGAGTACCAAATGCACGAGTCTTGTCAGGATCAAGCGTGGAAGCGTATGCCAGAAAACCTTTCGGCTTCTTCGTCCCGTTACCGCTGGTAAAGGCGATTTCTTCCTGCTCTGCAAACTCAATTGCCAGTTCGCTGTTGATCCAGTCTTCGACGTTGAAAAAGGCATCATCCAGCATGGTTTGAGTCGCCTGCGGGTTACCGTAAATTTCTCCCATGAACGGCTCAATCTGACCGAGTTTAGACGCATCGGTTTCCGGGCGGGCATCAGTTTCACCAACCCAGCCGGAAGCCGTACCGCCGAGATTAACCAGTTTTTTATAGTTAGCGCCGCCGACTGTGATGGTTGTCGCCTCCTGGCGCATCACCACTTCATCTTTCAGAAGATTAAGGATCGTGCGATCCAGCTCTTCCGGCACGGCATAGCCACCATCTTCATCCACACCGACCTGCAGAGCTTTGCGTTCAAGTTCGCGCAGCCCGTCATCTTTACCCTTGCGCATAAAGCCAATGAAAGCGGTTTTATGTTCGCTTGCGGCTTTGCTCTGAGGACCACCGGCTGGACGTTTAACCTGCTTCAGTTCCTCTTCCAGCGCAGATTTAAGCTCATCCAGTTCAGACAACTTGCCGTTTAAGTTTTCAACCTCCCCCGCCAGCTTGCCCTTTTCCTGTTCAACTGCTTCCAGGCGCTTATCGTTCTTTTCTTTGAACGCATCAAACTTCGCCTGCAGTTCCTGCGCGACCTGCTCTACGTCTTTAACGTCAACTGACATAATTAACTCCTGATTAAAATTTGATGTTTTTCAGTGCATCCAGTGCGGTACTCACTTCATCAACATCACGCTGTGAAAGTGAGCTATAACCCCCGGCCATGAATGCTTTAGCCTGGGTGCGTGAGAGCCCAACATCGCGCAGGACTCGTTCAATACTTTTTTGAGAAGGGATTTCTCCGCGGGAAAATGCGCTTTTGACATCACTTACACGCGCTTCATCGTTCGACGGAAACGTGACGAGACTGACTTCCCACAGGTCGATCTCTTTGAGAAGGAACACGCCCTTAACACGGTCGTACTCCCAGTCTTTCAGCATGTAACCAATAGAAAGGCCGGTTAAAGAACCGGCCTTCATGTGGGCGTGTGCGCGTTTCGAAAGGGGGTCGTCATCAATGAGTAACCGACCTTTAACATAAAGGCCAACCTCATCCTCTTTCATCTCAGTGTAAATACCGATGGGTTCATCCATACGGTGCTGCCAGAGTAATGCAGGGAGAGCATTCTTTTCTTTCCATGCCTGAAGGGAGGCCGAAAAAGCGCCTGGCACAACAACATCATCGTAGCTGTCCTTTACGCCAAAAACAGAGCCATAGCCTTCAAACTCCCCGCTGTCGCTGACAGACTTTAGCTGTAGCGGAATATCCAGCCGCTGTTTAGTCATCGGCATTATGTTGTTCCTCGGTTGTTTTGTTCTTGCTGCTGTCTGACGGCTTCGTCGTCATGTTCATTGGCGTAAGGTAAATATCTCCTCCTGCGCGTGGGTTAAGTTCTTCAAGCTCCCGGCAGTCATTTGGTGAGTAAATCCCCCAGTTAATGCCTGTTGAATACGCCTCAAATCGCGACTTCATATCCCCGCGCAGCAATGCGCCGGCATTGAATTTTGCGTAGTACACACCCTGCTTTGATTCCTTCACCAGCCCGATGTTGATTCGCTGCTCAATACGGGTCATATACGGAACGAGTGAATAATTGATAAACCCCATGCCGAGATTTTCAATATTGTTAAACGTCGAGCGGTCAGTGTTCTGCACCATGTGCATCGGCACCCGGAACAGGCGGCATATTTCCTCCAGCTGGAATTTCCTGGTCTCAAGGAACTGACTGTCTTCCGCATTGAGCGCCATCGACTTCCAGTCCAGTCCCATTTCGAGAATCATTGGTCGGTGCGCGTTGCTCAGCCCGAGGTGACGATCCTCAAAATCCTTTTTCAGCCTTGCGTAAGCAGCGTCAGTGAGCGTTTGCTCAGTGCGGAGTACGCCGGAGGTAACCGCGCCATTTGAGAACAACCGCGCCCCATGTTCCTCTGTTGCCATTCCCAGAGATATTGCTTCTCTTGCATAGGCTATAGGGTTCAGCCCCACCAGCCCGTCAAAGGTAAGCGTTCTGACATGCCAGATATCATCCTGCCCAAGCACGTCTGTTGAGCCATCGGGGAATGTTACCTGGTAAACCGGTTGCCACTGGCTGTTAAGCTTTGGTTCAACACACCCTGGGTCAATGGGAAGAAGCTCCACCACCTCGCCAAGCGCTTTAACTTTGTAGGCGTAAAAATTACCGCGAAGACAAAGACAGACAATGACCAGTTCCCAGAACTCCTGAGGGGTCATGTAATCATTTGGCTTCATCGTCAGTAATTTATGCAGCCTTTCGGAAGTCGCTTTTTGTTTACTGTTTCCGGTTATCTTGTACAGGTTACAGGGCAGCATGCCCATCGACTCAGCAAGAACCCTGATACAACCGAAAACTGCTGTAAGCCGCATGGCTTTCTGGCTGCTTACCCTTTTCCCTGTATAGGTGTCGTAAGTCATTCCCACTGCTTCAGCGAGTTCTGCCGGAGTAGTGACAGGGGCGTCACTTTTTTTGAACATTCCGGGGAAAAACATCAGTCAGTCCCTCCTCGCAATGTTTTCCCGGCCAGCGAAAGCGTGCGGGAAACCAGCCATGACCAGATAAGGCAAAGCATACCCGCACTGATTAAGCCTCCAGGCGGATAAATCATCCATACACCAAACGAAAGCAAAATAGCGCCCATCACCCCGATCAGTGGGGCGAGAATCATCAGGATCATAACTGCCTCTTTATAATGAACGGACGCCGTAACTTTCCAGATGGTCAGAGAGGCTGTCCTGTTGTTCGCCGCCGTTTACAAGCATGCGACTCATTGCGGTAAACAAGGCGGCAGGCCCGTCTATTTTCGCTTCTGGCGTGGATTTGTTCGGAAAGATATTGTCGTTTTTGTCAGGCTTGACGGTGACGTTAGACATCATCCAGTTCATAACCGGATGATTGCTGTGATGAAAACGCCCGCCATAAACCAGAGACTCCACCTCTTTCATTGACTCAGAAAAGTTTCTGACCGTTTGCGGAACCTCCACCAGCGGTACACCCTCTTCTGCCAGAGCCAGGCTAAACTGCGTTGCGCTCCAGGGGTCGAACCCGGTTTCCTTCAGGTTTTCGCCACTAATCCATTCCAGAAAATCAGCTTTAATCTGCGCATGATCGATAACATCACCATCGGTCAGTTCCAGCTTCCCAAGCTCAGCCCATTTGCGATACATCTGCGCCATTTGAGCGGAACATTTTTCCAGCCGCCCTTCGGGTAACCAGAATTTAAAGTCTGCATGCGCGTGACCGTTGTCTGCCCGCCAGAGTTTTACCGCAGCACAAATATCAATCTTGTGGGCCAGATCCACACCAGCCCACATCGGGTAGGTTTTCAGCTCATGACGGGGGGCTATAAACTCACAGTTTTCCCACTTAATCATGTCCATCCAGGCTGACTCAGCGGTCACCCAGATATTCATGTGTTTGGTGAAAAAGTTAACCCTGGCGGAAACCTGTTCTTTGGCCTTCTTAGCCAGACGGCGAAGGTCATCCCAGCGCTTACAGATACCGAGTCCGGGGTTAGCCTTTTGCCAGACCGTTTCATCAAACGGATCATCATCTTTATCCAGCGTGAAGATGATGGCAAAAAAGGTGTCATCCTTCACCGCGCCTTCCACTTCGCTGTTATAGCCACGCAGAACCTTAATGGCATAATCGCGCAGCTCGTAACAAATCCCTTCTTTGTTAAACCCGGCTGTCGTTATGCCAAACAGAAGAGACTGCAATCGTGCGCCGGTTGCAGTCTCCAGAACGTCCCAGACATCACGGGTTTTATGCGCATGAAGTTCGTCGACGATGCCACAATGGATATTGAGACCATCCAGATTATTGGCATCAGAAGAAAGCGGTTCAAACTTGGATGCTGTCTGCTCCTGGTAAATCGCCAGTTTATTGAATTCAAACAGTCGCCCCAGTGTGGGTTTCGCTTTTTTAACCATGTTTTTCGCATCTTCAAAAACGATGCGAGCCTGATCCCGCGTTGTCGCTGCGGAATAAACCTCTGCCCCGCCCTCACCATCGGCGCCAGCCATATAGAGGCCAACGCCGGAGGATAATGTCGATTTGGCGTTTTTACGGGCTACCTCGTTATATGCCGTGCGAAACCTGCGGACCATCACAGGACGTCCACTGCCATCATTACGCAGAACAATTTCGCCTGTTTCTTCATTTACCAGGGGGATAACAAAACCGAAGATGTTGATCAGAATGAAAACATGCCAGTCCATCAACTCAATCGGCTGGCCTGCCAGTGCTCCTTTAACATGAGGCACGAATTTATAAAAATTGAGGATATGCTGTGCGCGGGGCTCGCTGAAATAGATGCCACGTTCTTCACCGTGCCTCAGATCATCAAGAAATCGCTGGCAGGAAAGACGGACAAACTCACAGGCAATAACTTCCCCGGCAACGACGCGTTCGGCGTAACGTATGCCATCAGTAACTTTTGCCATCAGTCCCTCGAATTTAGAAATTGACTTAACAGATCATCATCGTCTGGTTTGTCTTTACTGACCTTAGACCTGCTGGAAGGAGTCATACCAAACTCCGCTAACATCGCGCGAAGTCGCTTCCAGGCATCAGCTTTCATCATGGCTGCCGGATGCGGCTTGATCATTCGAATTTCACGTTCTTTCCCTTCATCAGCATCATCATCGCTGTATACCGCATAGGTATAACCTTCCCGATCCAGCGTTTCACAATGATGGCGGTATTCCGTATATGCCTCTACCAGCAACTCCAGAGCCCTGGCATCCAGTTGAGATATGACGCCAATGGCATCAAGTTCTTCGGCCATCCGCTTAAACCAGTACTTCCCCTGCTTGTCGAAATGCTTGGGAACTGGGGGTACCCCTTTAGGTGGCTGCGGCTCGTTTTTGTTGATAGGCCGTTTGGATGGGTTACCCCTCACCAAACGCAGATGGGTAGGGGTTTTCGGCGGTCCAGACATAATCGAAAACTCCTATTAATCATCGGCTGGGGTACCCCAAAAAAAGTTTTCTAACCTGCGGCGATGTGAAGAAAGGTTAGGCGGCGGTCCTTAGCAGGCAGGGGCCTGAACTTTTGACCCGCCCTCCCCCGGTAGTGAGAATAGATATCATTCACCTCAAATGATTGCATTTGAAATCATTTTGCGTTTCATCAGTCGAGATGGAAGTCATCACTGAGGTTACGGCGCCGCGCGCTGCTCGCATTGTGCGGGCAGGCGCTGGAGTTATAGCCTGACTGGCCGCAGTAACCGCAGCGCAGGTTCGCACGGCGGGTTGAGCCTCCCCATGTCTTTGGGCAGTTCGCTACGGTGTGCAGCGTCGAGCCGCAGTAGGTGCAGCGTGTATAGCTCATCGGGCTCTCTCCGTTGCGGTCTTGCGCTTATGGCATGGCCAGCACAGCGATTCAAGATTGCTGTCGTCGTCTGTGCCGCCGTGAGCTTTCGGGATAACGTGGTCGACCGTTTCCGCTGGGCGTGGTCTGCTGTTGCGCAGGCACTGCTGGCAGATGTGTCGATCACGCTTAAGGATGCGGGCGCGGATGATATCCCACTTACTGCCGTAGCCACGCTCATGGCGACTCTTGCCCTGCTGATGCTGCTGCCAGCCCTCATTGCGATGCTGCTCACAGTAGCCTGATCGGTCCGTTGTCGTACCAGGACAACCGCGCTTGCGACATGCGCGAGGGATTAGTGCTGGCATCGTTCAATCCTCACGGAACCATAGAGCACCTGCCGTTTAACTTCACCGTTCTCTGTCGTCATATAACCACGCTCATCAGGAACGGCTGCGATTACTTCGCCCTTCTCATCGTCAGCAGTGAAGACATGCTTTATCTCTTTACCATCAACTAAGACGAGGTACCGCTCTTTGCGCAGGTCAATCTTTCTTCCTGGATCATCATCCAGAACTGTAAGCCTCATGTGCGTTTCCTTTTAGACGTGAGCCTGTCGCACGGTAAAACCGCCGAAAGTTAACGGTTTACCCAGGCTCACAGCTGAAAGACTTTCTTTGATGTGCGCGTGCGAAGCGCATGAAATTCCGATCCGGATACCATGTGTTTTTATCAGGATATCCAAACCTATTTGCTTGCCTTATTTTGGTCGTCACGGAAGTAAATCCGTGCAATGGAGATATGAGCAATGAGTCTAGAAAAATTATTAATCAAAGACAGGAAGTGCGGTACCTGTTCTGTTTGTTGCCATTCGTTACGAATCGAACAACCTAATCTTAAGAAACTCGCCGATGTGCCATGCCAGCACCTTAGACCACAAGGGGGATGCTCGATTTATAATGCACGCCCAGATGTATGCCGTACCTGGTATTGCGGATGGCGAATAATGGATGTTGGCCCAGAAATGAGACCCGACCGGAGTGGGGTTCTGATCCGTTTCGATGGCTCCTCATTCTGTTTTCAACCCGTAGATAAAGATCGTGTATCGTCTTTGCTCGATTCAGAGCCGCTGCGCGTTTTGGGTGCATCCATAGCCAATGGAATGAAGGTTGAAATATCAGTCCCCACGAAGGAAGGGTATTGCTCAGCCAATTTGGACGTTACTGAACTTATGTCAGAGGTCGTTAAAAGTAGAGAGTATGAAAAAATGCGGTCCGCACTGCTTGCGGCTATCCAGTTTGCGTCACATTCAAAGACAGACCCTGTAGAACCACTGGAGTGATTATTCGAGTCGGAGCCCCCTCCGACTCTTTAAAATGGTACTTCTTATAATGCTTAAATTTTTCTAGTGGTCTGACTTCCTCATTATTAATCGACACCATTAATGATTTATCAGATCGAACAGTTATTTTTTTCATTGCATGGTTTTCTCTAATTTAATGAGTCCAGCCAGCCTCTTCTGATTTGCAGTTCGCCTGCCACGCTCTGTTGTGAGCCAATATGTCCCGTTTCGTCTGTTTATCCAGCACGGCAATATCGTGCTCAGTGAGGTAGATGATGCTTACCCAGTCACATGCCGTGTCCGTTACTTCAGGTTTTGCGGGTAAATTTTTCGCGCAACTCGCGGTCAACATCGTCATCAGGAAGATGACTAACAGTTTGCTGTACATCCCTGGCTCCTTTTGTTGTTTCTACCCGGCGTTCGGCTACCGCTTCTGTAGCTGCTGCACGCTCTTCAGTGCGTTGCTGGTCCGCTTTTGTTTCGGCGATACTGGTACCGCGAGATTTACCCAGACCAAAAGCACCGGCAATTGCTGCCAGCGCGGCAACAATCAGGCCGATAATCATTTCAAGTCCCATAGTGACCTCACACCAGTGCGGCTTTAGCTTTGGCGTAACGTTCACGGCGGTCTTTAATGCCGTTCTGCCCGCCGTTAATAATCTGCGTGACGCGTTCCACATCCCCCGAATAGAGGAGACAACCGCGTAACGTGAAGTACCATGCCGCCGAACGGGCCGCGTGTCGCTCTTGCGTCAATAGTTCCGGAGTGCTCACAAGGTCAAGCTTCAGCGCTGTACCGCATTTGGTGTAGTTCTCACGACCAGTGATTTGCAGCAGGCCACGACCGCGATATTTCCAGCCATCACCCTGACTGTTATTCCCCATGCGGTCACCGTAAACCAGATTGGCTATTTGTGGCTGATGAGCGACCTGTTTACCATCAACACGACCCAGCATTTCACACTGATACGGCGTCAGGCGATTACCGAAGGTTTTCTTCAGCCCTTCAACCGAGTAGTTAAAGTTTTCTACCAGCGAGGTAAAGCCATTGGATTCATGCCCAACTTGTGCAATGAACATGGCCTGATCATTAATCGCTGTAATTCCAAAGTCTTTCATTGCCGCATCAATGTGCGGAAACCAGGGCGCAGAAAGCCCGGCGCTGATACCAGCCGCCTGCTGAAATTGTGATTGGTTCATTTATTGCCTCAGATGATCAACCAGGCGTGCCACGTTGCCTCTGACGGCGACCAGCACAGACAGGAAAATAATGTTGGCCCCGATAGTGGCCCACGATGAATAAGGGTAGATACCGCAAAGATACGCCAGCGGTACGGCGCTATAGATGACCGTAAGCAGCCACGCTAAGCGAGATATCCATGGTCGATGTTGGGAATCACCGCGACGGTAAAACATCAGGGTCAGCACTACCCCAGCGCAAAGCAGCGCGTTGATTGTTGCCGATGGGTCATTTAGTACCACCTGAACCTCCCCGGCGCGTTATCAGCGCCACCAGCGAGCCGACATCCTGGTTGTTCAGGAACGTCAGGATTTTGACAGCTAAAGCCGAAACGATTACGGCACCGATGGCATCCAGAGGCTTATCACTGTAACCAGTCCAGTCAGCCAGCTTTGAACCCACCAGCCCTGAGCAGATGATCCCGGCGATGTAGGACACGACAAAATACGCCAGCCGACGCGTTGCACTAAGGTCCGCAGCTGTTGCAATGTAAAATACAGCTCCGGCAAATGCGCCAAACACGACGCCGTAATCGGTTCCGGACAGAAATCCATAAACACTGGCACCAGTCAGGACACCACCAGCCAGCCCAGTACCGGAAATCGGATCGGACATTTAGCCCCCTCTTTATTGCTGTGAGTCCTCTCAGAAATGAGGGGAATAAAAAAGGCCGCATAAGCGACCTTCGACATTGGGTTATTGGTGTTTTTATATCCAGCGGTTCATCAATTCCGGCTGTACCTTTTGAAGCACTTCTTGCGGTGATGATGCCTCAATAATTTCTGAGAATACACATCCCCTATCATTGAGCATATGCTTAGACCTAGCCATTTTAGCGCTATCTCTATCAAGATACTCTTCTGAAACAACAAGATGCTTCTCAACTTCCAAACCTTCCTCTTTATGCTGGTAAACGTAATAAAACCCCATGGAATCTCCTTTCGTTTGGGTGTCTGTCATGAATACCACCATAAAGCAAAAAACCCCGCCAAAGCGAGGTTTAAAATCTTATAAGTACGTGTCTAAGTGACCACTCTTAACACAGTAATCTAGAAAATGCGGACCGCGTTAATGCTTTTTTGAATTTTTTGATTTATCTTATTGTTTACAGACAGTTACCGTCTACTAGCCATGTTGATTACAACAAAATAAAATCAACCTAATCAGATGGTTACGTTCACGAGACAAGGAACAAGGCTAATGAAAGAAAGTCGCAGCAAGGTCATTCAATATAAACGCGCGGTCATTCCTAACTGCACAGCAACGCTTCAGCAGATCATTGACTCAATAATTTCTGAGAATGGCACTGCTCACAAAGTCAGCACCCGCAGGGAGCAGATTAATCCTTCTGATAGTAACAGCGGCTTCAGAATGGTAAACCGAAGCAGTACATTCAAAACAGTGTTATTCGGACAACTTATTTTATTTGAGCAGGGTAAAAGCCAAACCCTTATGACAATCGCTGATGATGTCAATTATTATGACATCAACGCTATAACTTCGAAGCAAATAAAGCTAGCCGAAGATGATGCAATAAGTGAACATGACAAAGAAAAAATAACAAGAGAATTCGTTGATTCAATACTTTACTTTGGAATTCGTGACAATCACGTGATGATCGTTCAATCATCTTCCCTTAGAACTAAGGATATAGAAAACCATCTGAATTGGTTAATACATTCATTCGGCAACATCTTTAATGGTGATAATTTTCTTGTCCTTCAAGATAAGCCGACAGAGGACACCATAAGAAAAATGCACGAGTCACCTGTAAAGAAAATAAATCTTGGAAGTGTTCCAATCAAAAACGCAGATTCAAATGATGTAGTAAGTTTAAAAAACATCAGCGACCCACTTGACCTTCCTGTAAATATCAGGGAACCGTTAGAGAAGGTCAAAAAGATTAAATTTATGCCTACAGGTAAAGGCGGTGACATAATGAAAGCCGCTTTTGGTGAAGGATGGTTTAATAATTTACAACTTGAAGATTCTCTTGATGAGTCAAATTTACAAGTTAACTTAGAAATAACTTATTTCCGAAAAACAAATAAAGATGGACAGCGTGTGCTCGATACTTTGGCGACATCACTCCGGAATCTAGATGATGAAGATATCAGCATCAATCTACAAGGTGGGGGAGTTATTAAAGGAAGCGATCTGAAACTATCTGGAAAAATTAATGTCCAATATAATAATGGACTTATTGATGAAAATGACTTATATTTACAGATGCACAAATGGTTAGCTTCAAAGGTTCAAACTGGAGAAGTAAAAGTTAAAAACTAAATTTATTGGGAGGCGGAGATGAGTTTCTTTAAATTTATATTAAGATTCTTTTCCGCCTTTACTATTGGCTTTATTGTCTTTTATTTTGCTTCCAAAAAAATCGACTTAAGTGGTACTTCTGCACCATGGTCACTCATAACCTTACTGGCATTTCCTTTCAGCTATTGCATTGCAGCATTTTTCAAGGTGTCTGAAGCTGACGAAAATATATCATTATCCGATAGTGAACTTAGAAGATTACGGCCAATAATCGATATAAAAAAAAGACATCTCGCATTTTTAATTATTTTTTATCTCCTAGCTGCTTTTTCAGGGGCAATTGGTATGTTTGCCATACCAAAAGACTCAATGAGTTACTTGTATTTCATATCCTCCTGCGGTGGAGGAATTGCGGCCTCACTGTATTCTTTCTTTTTTATCAGCTCTATAAATAGCGAAATACAGCGATTCAAAAGCATTTTATTACATCGAGCTGAAAATAATAAAAAAACAAAAGAGTTTATAGATTCATTAAACAAAAAAGCGGATTAAAACCCGCTTTCTTGTCTTTCTATTAATCCATCTCTAAACTAATTTCTAGCATCGAGAGGCAGCCATCAATAAACCCCTCGGCCATCTGTATCTCGATGCGTATCAATTTCTCATCCTTCTTTCGCGCTTTAGCTATCTTCCGCTTCGAGATACCGTACATGTAGTGAGCGACAAGAAGCGAATGCTCATATGGCTTTCGGCTTTTCAGTCGTGCCAGGCAACCTTCAATGATAAGCGCATCATCATCAGTACATGACAATCTGGTTTTGCTTGTCTGCGGTAAAAGTCCCTTGAATCCTGCCGCGATCGGGGAGTAATCCACACCAGAATTATCGCTTGATGCCCAACCGCCCCAGCGCTCTAATACCATATGAATATCTCGCATGTTATCTCCACTGTTCATGCCAGTACGCCGATTGCCAGCGCACGATCTATAACCCGAAACACCAGGACCAGTTGGTCACCGTATTTCGCTTCAAATGCCACAGGATCAGCATGCAACTCGTCGTGATGCTCTCTGCACAGAGGAATCACAAACAGGTCGTGTGCCTTTGTACCCATTCCACCCTGCCCGTGGCCAATCAGGTGGTGGGGGTCGTCAGCTTGCTTGTTACAGCAGACGCACGGCTGGGCCTTAACCCATCTCGTGTATTTCTCATTCACCCAGCGGCGACGCTTGGGTTTAAGCATGAAGGATTCCGGCGTCTCCGGGTCTACCTTCATTGCCACTATCTTTTTCGCTTTCTCCTGCACCAGTTGTTGAGCGGGTAATGTCGGAACAATATCGCTTTCACGTGTTACCGACTGGTGAGTCTCTTCATTCAGACGAAGAGCTTTATGGGCTACGGCTTCAGGTATCTCGTCAGCCAGGTCGTTCCTGACCATCCACCAGCAAAACTCCGGCAGCGTCAGAATGTGGTCCTCACTGAAACCTAATTGGCCGTTTACAACCTTCAGTATCCAGGATACCAGGTTTTCACGTGCTATACCCGCCAGACCTTCAGTGAACTGATCACGAATTTTTAAGTCACAGCCCCAGCACGTGCGGATTGAGCCAGGCGCATGCCGGGTGATGGTGTAGTTGCGGTCGTGCCACTCGCTGTGTGGGTACTGACATTCCAGTTTTCTTTCGAGCCAGGCATCCAGTGAATTGAGTCCACCAGCACAATGTATGACCTTCTGATTTTCGAAGACATCACGCATTAACGGATCGTTATGAAGCTCCTGAGTTGTCTCAGCCAGCAGACCAGATGGTAACTCAGCCATTGACTCTGCCTGTGGCTCGATAAGAACACGCCCATGTCTGAACAGATGCATCAGTTCACTGCCTGGGCGAAATATCACTACCCCGGTCATCGGTGCAACTTCAGGTGTAAGTAGAGCTCTCACTGTTACCTCAGGCTACGATGTCGATTATTTTTAGTAGTTCACTAAACTTAGATTCGAAGAAATGTGGCTGTGTTTCTCTTGGGTTGGCTGGACTGGTGATGTTCTTCCCGTACATGCAACCTTTCGCAGTTAGCGACCAGAACTTTTTAACACCATTGACACCGGTGCGACTGTGGCGCTCTTTTTGCTCAACAATGCCAAGCCTGGACATCATGTGATAAACCTGATTCGCTGTGATGCGGATATTTTTTGCTTTGAGGAGAGCACTTAGTGACTGTGTCGGGCGACTGGAACCGTCCAGGGCTCCTGCGGGAGCATCAATAGCATAATGCGGCATTAGATCCGGTAAACCTGCTACCTGCTGGAGCTTTTGATAAGCGCCAAGTTTGGATGAGTTCGAAAGATTGAGCAGTTTTGCAGCAGATTCAAGCAAGATTACCCCAGCCTGAACACGATCGGATGCACCTGCAGATTTTCCTGATGTTTGAATGGCATCAAACGTCCTGATCACTTTCAGATTGAATGCTGCGCTAATCCACATTGCGTATGAGTAAACTAATTCACGGCAAACATATGTACCCTGCAATTTTCCGCCTCTAATAACACTTACTGGCTCAGGTACATCCGAGTTGCAAATTTGCAACTCGGTTATTAATTGCTCCGTTTGTTCATTTCGAAGCCAGAAAGCTGGCTTATGTTTATCAAGTCCACCTGCTGCTCGGTGAAGATCATTGAGGCTATAACGACCAACAACGTCACGACTTACGGATACACCATCAATTACCATCAACTGATTCATAACCTTCTCCACTTATTGAAATGCGAAGCGGACTGCACCCCACTACGCCGGTTTTCGTATTTTACAGACTTCGAAATGTGCTTGCATTGTCACCTGTATGTTTGAACAGTTATTTATAGTGACTAATATTGATTTCTACTCTTCCGGGCTTTGCTACCGGCCCCCACTCGATAGCCATCCGTTTAACCTGACTGTCGTCTTCCCAGACTCTGGCATTCGTCAGTGCGTCGAACAGCGCTTTGTTGTAGTTGTCCAGATCCCGCCGTCTGTTATCTGGCGGGAAAAGAACTATGTTTACCTCAACGTTGACGTTAACTGGTTTCGGTATGCCGCCGTACTGCTGCACAACAGAGGCATAAACGTTCTTTTTGAACTTCCTCCCCATCTCACTAATCAGATGTTTACCCTTTAACGCTCCACGGTCAGGGGACCGGTAATAGGTGTTAACTGTTGGCGGGAATGGCAACGTTAATTTCATTGCTGAACACTCCTCGCTTCCAGCCATAACAAGGCGCGTTCTCTTGAATCACTATCACCGTTAATGAGTGACTTGATGATCGATATCGCGTCTGCCTCATCATTTCCTGAAATAACGGTGATCCCTCTGGAAAATCCAGGCGCAACTGAGATATATCCCTTCTTCGCTATGGCCTTCACATGTTCCGCTGCCGCATTTGGTGATGAGCAACCAATTAGCCCTGCCAGTTCACATATCGTTGGAGGGAATCCAAACCTGCGCTGATAGTTCACGATTGAACCAAGTACTTCACTTTGTCTCACGGTAAGTTTGTTCACTTCAGCGCTCCTTAATCCGCTTGTTCAGAATCCCGACTTCGAGATACAAATGTGATGGCGTAAAGCCAAGTTGCTTAACCATCCCCATGGCACTGTTAAAAATTGGTCTGGCTATTTCGTCACAATTCATACCAGGGTTAGCCTTGCGTTTAGCGCTTATTTCCTCGTTGCATCTTCTGGCGATGTTACGAAGCGCGTTACGTGCTTCAACGTCCTGCATAAACCACCTCCAGCAGCGGAGCAGGTTTAGCAACGTAACCAGGGAACATGATTACATCAGGGTTTTCTGCCTGATTTCCCCAGTGATGCCAGCCGAGAACAGCGCAGCGGCTGAACAACTCAATGCGTGACACATCGCCGTATAATTGCTCCAGACGGTAACGCGCTTCTGCTGGCTTCTGGCTGTGTTCGCCGAGTGGGCTGTAGATAACCTGCTTCACGCCTGCGTTTAACCGTTCCAGCCCTTTACCACGGGTGGCGATGAGAAGATCCTCTGTATTGGCGCGGGTATAGTTACCACCGTTCATTCGGGTCTGAGCGTTCAACAGGTCGAGGAAGTCGTAAAAGTCCTCTACTCCACCAGCCTGAAGCGCTTTATTGATATGCTGTTCTGCCAGTGCGTTAAGCTTCACCCAGGTGAATCCCTTCATGGTCCGAACCTTAAAACCCCATGCCTCAGCAAGTTCGATCGCTTCACGGGTATGTGTACCGGTGAACCACATGGCCAGAACGGAATCTTCCGCAGCCAGCTCCCAGACGGGCAGACGTTTTATGTCGATGAGTTTCATCGTGCCGTAATGGTTTTCCGCTGCGCCATTGCTGATAGTGTTCCCGTATTCCCATGGTGGATCAGCGTAAATCAGTGAATAGTTCATTAACGGCCTCCCGAAAATCGACCAGCCAGATAGCATCCGTCTTCGGCAATAACTGCTGGTTTAGCCAGGCCAAGACAGCGCTGACGTTCTGTCAGTATTGCTGCTCGCTCTGATTCAATGGCTGATGCACTGAACGCCTCCATGTAAATCGTCGCGGCACGGTGAAAAAGACCTTTCGACTCTAGGCCTTTCGCCGTTTCCATCAGGGTGGTGACTTCAGGAGTTGGTTCAAACACCTCGAAGTGGCAATCTGCTGGCGGTTCCGCGTAGTAACGGAATTGACGGCCATCACGTTTACGTGTTGCCAGTTCTGAACCATAAAGTCGGCAAACAGTGAGTTGAAGTTGGTCCTGGCTGTATTGGGTCAGACCTTCGATGATGTCCCTGGTCGTGGAGCCGGGGTTCATGGCAATAAACATCTGTACCGTTTTCAGAATGCTCATCATTACCCCCTGAATCCTTCAGGAATGCGTGTATCGCACTCGTATTTGGATTTAAACATTGGGTCCTCTCGAACCTCATGTTTGCTCGCTGACGCTGATAACTTCAGAGACAACTCATCCCATTTTTCACGCAGTTTCGAAGGACTAAGAATATTTTTGCACCAGAAAGGATCACGATTAACACGACCGTACAGTTCGCAGATCTGGCGGTGATTGCGATTATCTTGAGTGCACATCAGACGAACCTCGTTAGCCCAGGAAACCCAGTTAGGCTCTTTAGGGCGAACAAGTTCACCGTCAGACTCAGCGGCTTGCTCGTAAAGTCGGATAATCTTTCCCCAGATCCATTCTGCGCAGGTTAAATCTTCCTGAGTTCCCCATTGACGTTTTGCCGCACTGAAAACCACCGCTGTGGGATGACGAGACAGAAAATCATTTGGATTAACCAAAGCGTCCGGTTGCGAAGCTTCCGGACAAGAAGGGGTTTTATTCTCTGTAGTACTCTCTGTTGTATTCTCTGTAGGATCATCAGTGCATTTTGACCTGATGACATCGGTTCGTTTTGACCTGATGGAGCGTGTCACTTTGACTTCTTCCATCGTGTCATTTTGACCTGATGGAACAGCGCATTTTGACCTCTTCGATTCGGTCACTTTGACTTCATCTAAAAGCTCGCTTTCATAGTTGATTGTGTAGAAGTTTGTCATGTCGCGTTGAGACTTGTTCAGTTGCTCAATTTTGAGCACACCGAGTGTCTTCAGGCGGGTGAAGGTGCGCTTCAGGGTCGACTCAGACCAGAACGGGAACTGCTCCAGCCACTGTTCTGTCGTGTTGTAAATCCAGCGAACACCATCACTTTCCATGCCTGATTTGGTTTCTTGCAGCCAGTAATTAATCTGCTGCAAAGCAATCGCCTCATTCAGGCCAATGCTGTATGCAAGGTCAGGATTTATTACTATTGGCCGGGATGTCATTAACAGGCTCATTCGGACCCTCTATTTCCCTGAATTTACGCTGAAACTGTTCGAGAGGACTGAAGCACTCATGCTCGTATCCGTCGCGCAGGTATATAACCCGTTGAGTTTCTGGCTCCCACCGGATAACCCTGACTGGGACGCCGTAGCTGTCTTTAAACCGTCTGTTGAGTGCTCGCATTCGACCTTCTCCGCCTGGCCGTTGAAATCACCTACAACCCAATCGGCAAACTGGTAGCAGACAGGCTCAAAGCATCCGGATACCATTACCCCATACACGAACTGCGCCGGACCTTTTCCACCCGGCATAGGTCGAGCAATTAGTTGCGACCTGCGGTACTGTGTTGTTACACTGTTCATGCGTTAGTTTCTCCACTGAATACGACACGCCACGACGCCAGGAGCTGCACACTCGCTGGCGTCACTTCTTTTGACGGCGGCTGAATAAGGCCACAATCGCGCGGATTTCTTCTTCACGCGCTGCCAGATGACGGCGGTGATGTTCCTGAATCTCTTCGGCTTCATGCTTTTCAATCACTCCATCTTCAAGCGCTTTCTGGATAATCTGATCAACCTGCCCTCTTGCAGCTGCTGTACGCATTGCACGGCTGAACAAGTCAACACGGTCAAGATCTTCCAGGCTTGGTACGTCCACCAGCAGTGCGCCGCGACGCTTAGCAAAGTAGTCAGCAACAAATGACGTATTGGAAATGTCCTCCATCGCTTCCAGCTCAGTGACTTCAAAGAACCGGCATCCGTTTTTCTCGTACAGGTTGTTGTTGAACTGGGTTTCTGACATGCCCAACGCACCAGCCATAGCCTGGCGGCCTCCTGGGTACGCCTTACACATCGCTTTCACTACTTCCTTCAGGGTTTGCTCTACCATCTTGTTTTTCCTTTGGTAGTTATGTTTAAGCTGCTGTGTCTGTAGACTTTTGGTAAAGGCTGGCATCGTATTTAAGCTTGCCTTTAGTGATACGTTCGATAACAAAAGCTTGCTTCTGAGGGATCACATCACCCCATCTGCACACTGCAGGATGGGAAATTCCCAAAACACTCGCGGTTTTTGATACCCCTCCGAAGTGTTCTATGACGTCAGTTTTAAGCATGGTTCCTCCTGGTTAACTCACGCCTTAAAGGTAACAAAAGGTACATTAAATAGCAAACAACAGTTACAAGGAATCAATGTAACATTGGTTACATGAAAACAGAGATGAAAGACCGAATAAGATCCCGGCGAGTCCAGCTCGATATAACTCAGCAGACCCTGGCTAAACGCCTTGGGGTGAGTAGAGTATCCGTTACCAAATGGGAGAACGGTACAACTAAGCCTGACGGAGAAAACCTTCACCAACTAGCGATGGCTTTACAGACCACTCCTGAATGGATTCTTTACGGCAAGGGTGATGAGACTCAAGATGACACCAAAGTTATCCCATACCTGAAGCCACCTACCGCCGTTCCTATTATCTCTGCTGTTCAGGCCGGGGTATGGACTGATACCTATGCATGCTCAAGGCTTACTGATGTGATTTCATGGACTCAAACCACAGCAAACGTTTCTGATGAAGTTTTCGGATTGGTGGTTCGTGGTGAGTCAATGACTAACCCACATGGACTTCCATCAATTCCTGAGGGCTCAATCGTTATTGTTGAGCCACATTACGGACAACTTGATGACCTGTATGGGAAAATTGTCGTAGCAATACTTGATGGTTCAGCAGAAGCGACTGTGAAGAAACTTGTTTGGGATAGCCCTTACTCATATCTCATGCCGCTTAATCCCGCCTTTAAGCCGATCCCCATTGATGGCAATTGCCGCATTGTAGGCAAAGTTGTTCAGATAACGCAGAACATCTAAATAACTCATTTCTAATGCCAGATATCATTCTGGCATTTTTTTCGCCTTCAAGGTAACAAAAAGTACATTAACTTACTTGACCGCCATGGTAACTAAAGGTACATTTAAAACACACCAGACGAACCCATAGTTACATTCATCTGGTGATGCCTCGGTATCCTGTAATGGCTGTCACTTACCACACTTTGTGGCAGCCATCTTTTTAGGGAGCATAAGGCGGTCACGGTAAGCATCTCGCGGGGTTCTTACCGGGACTGGAAGAGTTACCACTTGGAGACGGTCCTTTTAAATGTCCTGGACAGTGGCGCTTCGGCAGCGATATCCGCCGCGACAAGATTATGCAAACGGGAAAGGTCGTTAAAACTCGTTAGGCCGATGAGTTCAAATGGCAATAAAGAACTGACAGCCGGGAAAGACCGGCACACAACGATGAGAGCATTATCTGTGAATAAGCACATCGACCCGCAACGCGGACGTGATGCCCAACCGATAGCTGTTTAGAAGCATCATTTAGTGCTCTCTTCAATGTGTCTTAGCTGCTCGGCTGGCAACCTACTGCCATTAACACAGCTTTCCCTGCATGAGAGGCTAACTGCAGGGCGCGGACTCGACGCGTAGTACAGGTGTAACCCGCAACACGAAGTTCGAGTGACGTCCGTCTGGTAAGTGGCTACGGCCTGCAACTGGATGAAACGCCAAGGGTGACAGCCGGAGAGACGGAGGTATGTCCACTCCCTGAAGCTGGAACGGTGACTACTACTGATTATGTAGAGTCTTAGCCAATGAGCCATATCAAGCAAGCTGACAGTCGGAAATGAGCGACGGACGCGGGGAAAGAACCGTGACAGGAGGGAAGTAGACACCGCGAACACAACAGGTAAGAGCATTTGTATGTTGGCTGTGATTGTTAAGTCTGTCGCAACGCCAAGATTGAAAAGAATGCAGTGCTCTTACCGTTGTGGCATTAGCTCAGCTGGATAGAGCAACGGCCTTCTAAGCCGTGGGTCGCAGGTTCGAACCCTGCATGCTGCACCAGAATCACGTTGCCAGCGTGGTACTAGGAAGTAAGAAAGCTGTGTGGAGTCTTGGCGGTACCAGTACCAACCTTTGAAGTCCCTGGTACCGCCCTTTTTACTCAACTGAAAGCGCGTTCTGTCCCTTGTCATTAAGTGCCAGTTCGTTAAATCCAAAACCAGCGGAACGCGCTTTCAATTGAGTGGAGAACTAAGCACCGGCATTGCAGTACCGGTTATGGCGATCAGCCTCAAGCATCCACTGGGTGCTTGGTGATGGTAATAACGCCATCTCAACCTTACAGGAGACGTTGAGACTGTTCTGGTTGAATTGGAGAAATATTCTTAGCCCGCTTCGCGGCGGGCACTTTTTCTGGAGGTTGTATGTCTGCAAATGATCTGGCGGTTAAGTACGGTACTTACCAGCCCGAAAATTTACTGATTATTCTCCCACTGGACGAGGCATCAGACATCATTCGCGAGCGTCTTCGCGCCGAAGTAAGGCGTGAGTTGGAATCTGAATATGAAGATCGTATTTCAGACGCCGAAGAAGATGCTTCCGAATGGGAATCAAAATCTGATAGTTACGAATGTGATGCTACCTGCTTCGCCAGAGCAGTTGAAAAGGCTTTACTGGCACCATCATTCGAAGAGGCAAAAATTATTCTCGAACGAGTTCGATCGGATAACAGGGAATATTTTTAACTAATCATTAATTCAACGAATTAGGCAGCATCCATAGTGCCGGGATTCGTTCAATCAAAATTCAGCGCCGTGCAGGGCGCATATAACACGGAGAAACTAACCATGACGACCACACAGAACGTCACTGAGTTACAACCACGTATGACCAGAGAGCAACTGATCGATGCAGCCCGTAAAGCGGCCCCTCTCCTTCCGGTTGCTTACCGCGTGATAATGACCGAACTGGCTAACCGCCTTGATATCGTCAGCGTTGCGCTGTGCGAGTCAATGGAACAGCGTAAATCACTGGCCATCGAGAACACCGTTTTACGCGATGACGTTGTCTGCTGGGCCAAAGAGTGCGACCGCATCGTTGAACGTCATACCAAATCGCCGACCAATATGCACATGCTGGAGGCGCAGAGAGAATTACGCGAGTTAACTCCAGTAACCGATCAGGTTATTCGCGATATTGAAGCCACTGGCGTGGAAAAGTACGCAAACGCCACTCTTGCCATAGGGAAAGAAGAGCAAGAAGAAAGCATTGTTTACGCAGGAAATCAGGCTCTGTTGTTTGCTAACCAACTTCGTGAAGGTACTGCGTAATGGCTGCTAACTCATTCAAACAGATGTCCCGTGACGGGACCATCAAGCGCACCGATACCGGGATGTTTATCAGCCTTGAACATATCCACGTGCGTGAAGGTTTCAACAAGCGTGAAGACGACGAACGCACCCGCCAGGCAGATGACGACCTGTTTAACTATCTGATGAACGGTGGCACCGTCCCTCCACTGGAAGTTATCGCACGTGATGAAGGTGGTGTGTGGGTTGTTGAAGGTCACCGCCGTCGCCGTTGCTATGCGCGTTGTGCTGAAGCAGGTAAGCCAGTAGACCGCATTCATATCATGCCGTTCAACGGTAACGATGTGCAGCGACTGGCTCGCATCATGACCAGTAATAACCAACTTCCCCTTTCCGATATTGAACAGGCTGCTGTTATTCAGGAGCTTCATAACGCTTTCAACCAGACCACCAGCGAGATTGCAAAGCTGGTTAACAAATCTGTGCCGACTGTTGAAAAACTTCTGCTTCTAAGCACTGCTAACCACGACGTTCAGAATGAAGTTAAATCCGGGGCCGTGTCCGTAGATGTGGCAGTTGACCGCGTAAAAGAGTTCGGCGAAAAGGCCGGGGAGGTTCTCCAGAAGGATAAAGCTTCTGCTGCTGCCAAAGGCAAGAAAAAAGTCACCCGAAGCGTTATAGCGCCCGAAATTAGCATTAAGAAAGCGCGTCGCCTTGTAGAGCTGATCAGCGTGGTGGGTATAAGCGACACAGGTGTTATCGCTCTCGAAGGATTGGTACATGCAGAAGTCGTGGAAATTATCGACGAGCACAAAGCTATCGCCGCTCTGCGTCATGGAGAAACATCATGATTACCGAAAAAAATAATGTTTTTTATTGCGACTGCGGTTTTTCATGGCGGCGCGGTATGAGCGGTTCACATAATTGTGAGGATGGATTACGGGCAAAACTCACAGACATGGCAGTACAGCTCGCTAACGCCGAGAGCAAGTGCAGGGAGCTGGCGGCGGAGAGTGTAACCGTGAAAGAGTGCGCATCAGATGTTATGAGGCACGTATATCGTAGTAAGACCTATCTTGACAGCAGTCGCGTTGTGGATGCCATTCAAGGTCTTCAATGCGCCATTGAGCGCAAAGCTGGAAAAGCCCCAGCCACCGACGCTTTCCTGGCTGAAGTGCGGGCCAGCGAACTTGATAGCTTAGCTGGCGTGGCTAAAACAATGTTGGTCAAGTTCTCCAACCAGAGGTGCTCATCAGATATGCATGAGGTTGTTGGCTGGAAGATGGTTCTCCAGCAGGCCAGTAATCGCGCCACCCAACTTCGCAAAGGAGCCGCGCTATGAGCAAGCCAACCGATGAGGAAATCATCCAGGTGCTTCGTGACCATGGCAATTGCATGACCTATGTGGTCACTCACTGGTTACGCGATAAATACAAGGGAACCAAGACAGCGTATGTACTGCGCCGCCTGAAAAAGCTTGAGGCCCTCGGTGCAGTGAAGCGAGTGAAAACCAGTTATGCGGTTCAAATCTGCTGGGAGACAGCCCAATGACAGCACTCAACAAACAGGCGCTGAACTATGACCCCGCTGACCCTGACAAGATGCGGCTACCTGCTGGCGCTACGTGCGGTAACTGCCATCACATCCGGCGCTGTAAAGCCATGTTCGGCCACACAGAATCTGACACATATTGCGATTGGTCACCATCGCGATTTATCGATGGCATTGGCGTGAAGGGGGAGTGAGATGGCTGACAAATCACCTTTAGAGCGTTTGCAGTCTGCAAACAAAGAGAATCAGAGAATGGTCATGGTGAGCGTCGGAACGCTCAAAGCAGCGCGAAGTGAAATTATGGCCCACGTCTCCGTAAACGGGAAAGGAGTGATGACAGATATCGTTCTTAATCAAATTAACGCAGTTATCGGGAAGGACTAACTCATGACAACTAACAACCACCCAGCGAACGGTCCTGTATCACTCGATCGCCTGCACCAGATAAGCGAAATACTCAGCAAAGCATCAGCTCAAAGTGATGGCGGTAATCTCGGCTACGCAATGGCTGATGCTGTGAAGGTGATTGATGGGGCTATTGCGGCGTTTGATGCTGAGCCTATGGCGTGGCGATGGTTCCACCTAAATCAATGGCATGTTACCAATGATGAGGAGCGAGCAAGGGATTTGGCTTGGGATGGCGTCAAAGTGATACCACTCTACACTGCCCCGCCAGCGCAGGTAGTGCCGGAGAATTACGTAACAGCAGAACACCGTCGCGTTATTGAAATGCTGCTCAATGTTTGCGGGGCCGCATTCGAACTCGCAGATGATAGCTGTCAGCAAGAGGTTGATGGCGAAGAGTGCCACGTTGTTCCAGACGACGCATTTCAGAAGCTAAGTGATGCGCTGGACGAAATCGAAAACACTCTCCCGACAGAAGATGTCGACAGGCCAGACGTATTTCTTGCCTGGTCGGCAATGCCAAGGGCAGCGCTGAAATCTATTCTCCAGGCTGGCAACTCTCCGGTAACTCCGGATGGTTGGTGCAGAACTTGCCGACCGGTGACGATGAGTGACATGCGATTTGTCGTTTGCCCTGAATGCGGAAACAAACGCTGCCCTCATGCCAATGACCACAGGAATGCATGCACAGGCAGTAACGAGCCTGGACAGGTTAGTAGCGCATATCCAGCAGCACCGCAGCAGGAGAATATTTAACGTGAACAATTTAATGATCGACCTTGAATCCATGGGCAAAAAACCGAATGCCCCTATCGTCTCCATTGGTGCCGTGTTCTTCGATCCGCAAAGCGGTGAACTGGGTCAGGAGTTTTACACCGCCGTTAACCTTGAAAGTGCTATGGAACAGGGAGCAGTGCCGGATGGTGACACTATTCTGTGGTGGTTAAGACAAAGCCCAGAAGCACGATCAGCAATCTGTGTTGATGATTCTCTGCCAATATCGTCTGCCCTATCTGAACTGAGCCATTTCATTAATCGGCATTCTGATAACCCAAAATATTTAAAAGTTTGGGGCAATGGAGCTACTTTCGACAACGTTATATTGCGCGGCGCATATGAGCGCGCCGGCCAGGTTTGTCCGTGGCAATTTTGGAACGATCACGACGTCAGAACCATCGTCACATTAGGCAGAGTTGTGGGTTTCGATCCAAAGCGAGATATGCCATTCGATGGGGTTGCACATAACGCACTGGCCGATGCGCGACATCAGGCAAAATACGTGTCCGCGATCTGGAATAAGTTGATTCCGGCCACCAGCAGCGATCTGTAATTCCCCTGGGTGCAGCCAGGGTAATGGATAAATAACCATGAGCAATATTCTCCAGTTAGCCCCCAACGAGTGGGTCTGTGAAAGCGTTCTTATCGCGGTTACCGGGCTCAAACCCGGTACCATCCTCCGAGCCAGAAAAGAATGCTGGATGGTTGGGAGGGAGTATATCCACGTATCGCCTGACGGGAATCCTAAACCTTCCAGTGAGTGCATGTATAACAGAAAGGCTGTAGATGCCTGGGTCGCTTCAATGAAAAGCAAGCAGCCAGGGTGATTTGATGCCATGAAAAAGGTAAGCTCGTATCGCTCTTGGGCGTCTGGAGGTAACACCAATGGATAAAGTCACATATCCAACAGGCGTCGAAAACCACGGTGGCACTTTACGCATCTGGTTTAATTTTAAAGGTAAGCGTGTCAGGGAAAGTCTCGGTGTCCCTGACACCGCTAAGAACAGGAAGATAGCCGGGGAACTGCGGACATCAGTATGTTTTGCCATCCGCACAGGAACATTTGATTATGCAACCCAGTTTCCTGACTCCCCTAACCTCAAGGCTTTTGGTGTAAGTAAAAAAGACATTACAGTGAAAGAACTTGAAGAAAAATGGCTGGATCTGAAACGGATGGAAATCTGCGCGAACGCATTCAATCGCTATGAGTCTGTCGCAAGGAATATGGTGCCGAGGATCGGAGGTAATCGCCTGGCGTCAGCAGTAACCAAAGAGGAATTGCTGTATCTCAGGAAAGATTTGCTAACTGGTTACCAGAATCCGACGAAGAACAAATCCCCGGCAAAAGGGCGAAGCGTTGTTACTGTGAACTATTACATGACGACAATGGCCGGAATGTTTCAGTTTGCTGCGGATCACGGTTACTTAGAGGTGAACCCATTCGAGGGAATTAAGCCTCTGAAAAAAGCCAGGGCAGAACCAGATCCTCTTTCTCGTGATGAATTTATTCGCCTGATAGATGCGTGCCGGCATCAGCAGACGAAAAACCTGTGGTCATTAGCAGTGTACACAGGAATGCGTCACGGGGAACTGGTCTCCCTGGCCTGGGAAGATATCGACCTGAAGGCGGGAACAATTACCGTCAGGCGTAATTATACGAAACTTGGTGAGTTCACTCTACCGAAAACCGAGGCAAGCACAGATCGAGTGGTGCATCTTATCCAGCCCGCAATCAGTATCCTGAAAAATCAGGCTGAAATGACAAGGCTGGGCAGGCAACATCACATTGAAGTTCAGTTACGTGAGTATGGCCGTGTGGTGAACCATGAGTGTACATTCGTCTTTAACCCGCATGTGGTAAGACGCAGTAAGCAGGTCGGATTTATCTACCGGGTCGATTCTGTAGGCGACTCATGGGAAGCGGCACTAAAGCGCGCAGGAATCAGACACAGAAAGGCGTACCAGTCACGACATACCTATGCGTGCTGGTCATTATCTGCTGGTGCAAACCCGAGTTTTATTGCCAGTCAGATGGGGCATGCGAGCGCCCAGATGGTGTTCAATGTGTATGGGGCATGGATGGCTGACAGCAGCGCAGAGCAGATCGGAATGCTGAATCAGAAGCTGGCAGATTTTGCCCCATTGATGCCCCATAGCCACGAGAACAGTGCGGGAGGATTATTAAAATCAGTAAGTTAACCCCTAACGCCCGTCATGTTAACTGTGTGGAGGGCAATACCACGCTGTACGCGCTGCCAAAAGCCGACATTGTGGCCCGCTGGCATGCGCAGACTACCGATGCGTTTCGATTTTGTTTTAAGTTTCCGGCCACCATTTCGCATCAGGCCGCGCTGCGTAATTGCGATGACCTGGTACAAGAGTTTTTCACGCGCATGTCGCCACTTGAATCACGCATTGGGCAATACTGGCTGCAATTACCCGCGACTTTTGGCCCGCACGACCTGCCTGCCTTGTGGCAGTTTCTTGATGCGCTCCCCAAATCCTTTACCTACGGTGTGGAAGTTCGCCATCCGGACTTCTTTGCCAAAGGCGAAACAGAGCAACGATTCAATCGAGGCCTACATGAGCGCAGGGTAAATCGGGTGATTCTGGACAGTCGACCGGTACATGCCGCAATACCACATACTGAAGCGATACGTGACGCCCAGCGCAAGAAGCCAAAGGTTCCGGTGCATGCGGTGGTGACGGCAAACCATCCGATGGTACGCTTTATCGGCAGCGATAATATGGCACAAAACAGCGCGTTTTTTGCCGTCTGGCTGACCAAGCTGTCGCAATGGCAACAAACCACAACGCCGTATCTGTTTTTACATACCCCGGATATCGCGCAGGCCCCGGAGCTTGTCGATACGCTATGGGCAAATTTACGCAGCGCCCTGCCAGAGATCGGATCAGCTCCGTCTATTCCACAGCAATCTTCTCTTTTCTGAAAATGCCACCTATCATAGTCAATGCCATCAGCCATTTTAAAAGGGAGTTTGTATGGTAAGCGCGCTTTATGCCGTATTGGGTGCGTTATTGTTAATTAAGTTCTCCTTTGACGTCGTTCGCCTGCGCATGCAATACCGCGTTGCATATGGTGACGGAGGTTTTAGTGAACTACAAAGCGCTATCCGCATTCACGGTAATGCGGTGGAATATATTCCCGTCGCATTGGTGCTGCTGTTATTTATGGAGATGAACGGCGCAGAAACGTGGATGGTGCATATTTGCGGGCTGATTTTGATTGCCGGACGACTGATGCATTATTACGGATTCCATCACCGGCTTTTCCGCTGGCGCCGTTCAGGCATGAGCGCGACCTGGTGTTCGCTGTTGCTAATGGTGCTGGCGAATCTTTGGTATATGCCCTGGGAGTTGGTTTTCTCCCTGCATTAGCGCACAATACGCCACTTTATTTTTCCCGGATTTTTACGTTATGTCTCACCGCGACACGCTTTTTTCTGCGCCTATCGCCAGTCTGGGTGACTGGACCTTTGATGAACGGGTAGCTGAAGTCTTCCCGGATATGATCCAGCGATCCGTTCCTGGCTATTCCAATATCATTTCTATGATTGGGATGTTGGCCGAACGTTTCGTACAACCCAACACACAGGTCTACGATCTGGGCTGTTCTCTGGGCGCGGCGACGCTCTCGGTGCGTCGCAATATTCATCACGAGAATTGCAAAATTATTGCCGTTGATAACTCCCCGGCCATGGTTGAGCGCTGCCGCCGTCATATTGACGCCTATAAAGCGCCGACACCGGTTGACGTTGTCGAAGGCGATATTCGCAACATTACTATCGAAAACGCCTCGATGGTGGTGCTGAATTTTACCCTGCAATTCCTTGAGCCACCTGAGCGCCAGGCATTGTTGGATAAGATTTATCAGGGGCTGAACCCCGGCGGCGCGCTGGTACTGTCTGAAAAATTCAGTTTCGAAGACGCTAACGTTGGCGAGCTGCTGTTCAACATGCACCACGATTTCAAACGGGCAAATGGCTATAGCGAGCTGGAAATCAGCCAAAAGCGCAGCATGCTGGAGAACGTGATGCTGACCGACTCGGTCGAAACGCACAAAGCGAGACTGCATCAGGCGGGCTTTGAACACAGCGAATTGTGGTTCCAGTGCTTTAACTTTGGTTCTCTGGTGGCACTGAAAGCCGAGGTTAGCGCATGATCGACTTTGGTAACTTTTATCAACTGATTGCCAAAAATCACCTTTCCCATTGGCTGGAAACGCTCCCGGCGCAAATCGCGACCTGGCAGCGCGATCAGCACGGCTTGTTTAAGCAGTGGTCAAATGCCGTCGAGTTTCTGCCCGAGCTGACGCCGCATCGCCTGGACTTACTGCATAGCGTTACCGCCGAAAGCGATGAGCCGCTCAGCGACGGTCAGCTCAAACGTATCGACACCTTGATGCGTAACCTGATGCCATGGCGTAAAGGGCCGTACTCGTTGTACGGCGTCAATATAGATACCGAGTGGCGCTCGGACTGGAAATGGGATCGCGTTCTGCCGCACTTGTCTGACCTCACCGGGCGCACCATTCTTGATGTCGGCTGCGGGAGTGGATATCACATGTGGCGCATGATTGGCGCGGGGGCGCATCTGGCGGTTGGTATCGATCCTACCCAACTGTTTCTGTGCCAGTTTGAGGCAGTACGTAAACTGCTGGGCAATGACCAGCGCGCTCACCTGCTGCCGCTGGGTATTGAGCAGCTTCCGGCGCTCAACGCCTTTGATACCGTATTCTCCATGGGAGTGCTTTATCACCGCCGTTCACCGCTGGAACACCTGTGGCAGTTGAAGGATCAGTTGGTGAAAGATGGCGAACTGGTACTGGAAACGCTGGTCGTCGAAGGTGATGAAAATACCGTACTGGTACCGGGCGATCGCTACGCGCAGATGCGTAACGTTTACTTTATTCCTTCTGCGCTGGCGTTAAAAAACTGGCTGGAAAAATGTGGGTTTGTTGATGTGCGCATCGCTGATGTCTGCGTCACCACCACCGAAGAGCAGCGCCGCACCGAGTGGATGATAACCGAATCCCTGGCCGACTTCCTCGACCCGAACGATCACAGCAAAACGGTGGAAGGCTACCCGGCCCCATTACGCGCGGTATTGATTGCACGTAAGCCGTAATCATTTTTGCCAGATAGCACTCTTTCTGCAAAATAGTTCAACTTGCAGCAAGGCAGACAACTACGCTGCGGCTTGAAATATGCAGGATAAAAAAAGGCCCCTGTTGAAATTGCAGGGGCCTGGTACGAGCAAGCATCATATTGGGCGACATGATGCAACGGTAAAATCAGCTGGCCTGGTGGTGTGCAATGATTGCTTTCATTTCCGCAACCGCCGCCCCGTCTACTGCATAGCGTGAATACTCATCCGCCTGTGCATCCGAAGACATCGACAACCCCGAATTGCGATAACGCATGGGGGAAGCCAGCCATACTCCGGCAGAACTGTGGACTTCCTGCACTCCAGCATCAAGGAACAGGGACAAATTCGAGGCGCGAACCCCCGCTCCGGCCATAATGATTGGAGCATCCCCCTGCGCAATAAGTTCCATAATTTTTGTTAAACCTTGCGCCGCATCTGATTTTTGCCCGGAAGTCAGCACTCTGGCGATGCCCAAATCAGCTAATTTTTTTAGCGCATTGAGTGGGTTAGCGCACATGTCAAAGGCCCGATGAAAAGTGACGTGCAGCGGTCCCGCCGCGATCATTATTTTCTCCATGCGCGGCATATCGACATCACCCTCTGCATCTAAAATGCCGGTTACCAACCCTGAGAACCCCAGATCTCTTACCATTGCAATATCATCCAGCATTGCAGCGAATTCACCGTCGGTGTAACAAAAGTCGCCCCCGCGCGGGCGAATAATGGGATTGACCGGAATCGAGATATGCTGGCGAACCGAACGCAAGACGCCCAGGGACGGTGTTAAGCCCCCTTCTTTGGGCGCCGAGCAAAGCTCAATGCGATCCGCGCCGTTTTGCTGCGCCGTGCGCGCGCACTCCATGCTGTAACAGCAGATTTCCAGTAATGCCATACTCACTCCTGACGTTCGCTTGCCACAATGGCCTCAATCGACCACGGATGGAATTTTATCGTCACGCTGCCATCGCTGACCGCCAGCGTTGGATTCGGTAAACGTTCGCGCTCGCCTTTTGGCGAACTGGTTTTTACAAATATACCCGGCTGGCTCAGCCCGTGATCTGAAAGCAGCGCCAGCGCTCGTGCATTCAGCGTCTCCACCTCACCCGGCAGAACAATTTCAACATGCTCCCAGCCTTCATGCGGATAACGTTTTTCGCCCGGCCACGGCAGTTCTACGATAGTAAATTGCCAGTGTTGCACACAAACTGGCTCATCGAGTTTGAACAAGCAAATCGGTCGGCCATTGATGATATTTTCTGACAGCAATTCGCCGCACTGTTCAAACCCACGACGCCAGCGCTCTGCGGTGGTATTTTGATGACAACGCAGAGAAATGTGATCGGCTTCAAGCGATGAGATATCCAGCCCAAGGCGAGTGGAAAGATCCGTTAACGCCTGAATGAAATGCGGTAAATCTGCGGAAATATCATGCAGTTCTGCAACTGTTTGCCAGTTCGCCATAATGAAAGCTCATATCCATATTCAAAGCCGCTAATTTACCCTGTTGCGCAGCCCCAACCAACTGCTGATTTTCTTAAGCGCAATATGAATAATTATACGTAATGACAATGTTTATATTTCAGGCTGCTGGCGATACTCGCAATGCTGACGGCAACGGGCATTTGCAGTATACTCCCGCCCTTAATTCTTAAACTGGTGCGGTGCATTTTAAGCCGCTTCATAAATGTAAGGTATTCCGGTGAATATTCAGGCTCTTCTCTCAGAAAAAGTCAGTCAGGCCATGATTGCTGCAGGCGCGCCTGCAGATTGCGAACCGCAGGTTCGTCAGTCAGCAAAAGTACAGTTCGGCGACTATCAGGCTAACGGTATGATGGCTGTCGCTAAAAAACTGGGTATGGCGCCGCGACAACTGGCTGAGCAGGTGCTGACTCATTTGGATCTCAACGGGATCGCCAGCAAAGTTGAAATTGCAGGCCCGGGCTTTATCAATATTTTTCTCGATCCGGCATTTCTGGCGCAGCACGTTCAGCAGGCGCTGGCTTCCGATCGTCTGGGCGTCACCCAACCGGCTAAACAAACCGTTGTGGTTGATTACTCCGCACCTAACGTAGCGAAAGAGATGCACGTTGGTCACCTGCGTTCCACCATCATCGGTGACGCTGCGGTGCGTACGCTGGAGTTCCTCGGTCACAATGTTATCCGCGCCAACCACGTCGGCGACTGGGGTACTCAGTTCGGTATGCTCATCGCATGGCTGGAAAAACAGCAGCAGGAAAATGCTGGCGAGATGGCGCTGGCTGACCTTGAAGGTTTCTACCGTGATGCGAAAAAACATTACGACGAAGATGAAGCCTTCGCGGAACGTGCCCGGAGTTATGTCGTGAAGCTGCAAGGCGGCGACGAGTACTTCCGTGAGATGTGGCGCAAACTGGTCGACATCACCATGTCGCAAAACCAGTTAACCTACGATCGCCTGAACGTCACCCTGACCCGTGACGACGTCATGGGTGAAAGCCTGTACAACCCGATGCTGCCTGGCATCGTGGCCGATCTCAAAGCTAAAGGCCTGGCTGTTGAAAGCGAAGGCGCTACCGTCGTATTCCTTGATGAGTATAAGAACAAGGAAGGTGAACCGATGGGCGTAATCATTCAGAAGAAAGATGGCGGCTATCTCTACACCACGACCGACATCGCCTGCGCCAAGTACCGTTATGAAACGCTGCATGCCGACCGCGTACTTTATTACATCGACTCCCGTCAGCATCAGCACTTAATGCAGGCCTGGACCATCGTGCGTAAAGCCGGTTATGTGCCGGACTCTGTGCCGCTGGAACACCACATGTTCGGTATGATGCTGGGTAAAGACGGCAAGCCGTTCAAAACCCGTGCGGGTGGCACGGTTAAACTGGCCGATCTGCTGGATGAAGCGCTGGAACGCGCACGCCGTCTGGTAGCGGAGAAGAACCCGGACATGCCTGCCGACGAGCTGGAAAAACTGGCGAATGCGGTCGGTATCGGCGCGGTGAAATATGCCGATCTGTCCAAAAACCGTACCACCGACTACATCTTCGACTGGGACAATATGCTGGCGTTCGAAGGGAACACTGCGCCGTATATGCAGTACGCCTACACCCGCGTACTGTCCGTGTTCCGTAAAGCGGATATCGACGAAAGCGCGCTGGCAAATGCGCAGGTGATTATCAGTGAAGATCGCGAGGCTCAGCTGGCTGCGCGTCTGCTGCAGTTTGAAGAAACGCTGACCGTTGTTGCACGTGAAGGTACGCCGCACGTGATGTGTGCTTACCTGTACGACGTTGCCGGTCTGTTCTCCGGCTTCTACGAGCACTGCCCAATCCTTAGCGCTGAAAACGAAGAGATTCGTAACAGCCGCCTGAAACTGGCACAGTTGACGGCGAAAACCCTGAAGCTGGGTCTGGATACGCTGGGTATCGAAACCGTAGAACGTATGTAAATCAGCTCACCTATCAGGTCTGACTCCGAAATTCGGACTCAGGCCTTTTTTATTTCTGTAACAGGCCATCTGTAACAACTCACAAGGAATGACACATTTCCGTAGAGATATGGAACATTTTTTGCCTGTCATCCCGTTTAAGCCTCCGTATCATGAGGCGGCGAATTAATCGGGTACGGGTCAATGACATTCAGAGATTTTGAGGCGGAGGAAAAACTCTTCCAGCGGCGTGTATTGGTGGCCTTTGGCCTGGTGGTCATCTGCTTTGGCATCCTGATTTACAATCTCTACAACTTACAAATCTGTCAGCACCAGTATTACACCACCCGCTCAAATGCAAACGACATCAAAATGCTGCCCGTGGCCCCGACGCGCGGCATGATTTACGATCGCAACGGCATCCCGCTGGTGCGCAACGTAACCTGGTACGACATTTCCGGTACGCCTTATAAAATCAGTGATATGAATGCCCTGATCAGGCAGCTCACGCCTATCATTGACCTCACTCCTGATGACATTGACCAGTTTCGCCATGCGCTGAAAGCCAGCAGCCGCTATCGCCCGGTCGTGCTAAAAAATGCGCTGACCGATGTGGAAATCGCCCGCTTCTCGGTTAACCAGTTTCATTTCAGCGGCGTCAATATCAATAGCTATGAAGACCGCCAGTACCCTTATGGCGCAGCGCTGGCGCATGTCCTTGGCTATGTGTCAAAAATCAATGACAACGACCTGAAAGCGCTCGATCAAAAAGGCCTGACAGAGAACTACGCCGCCGATCACAACATCGGTAAGCAGGGTATCGAGCACTACTATGAAAATGAACTGCATGGGAAAACCGGTTATCAGGAGGTCGAAGTTGATAACCACGGACGCATCGTACGCCTGATCAAAGATGTGCCGCCCGTTGCCGGAAAAGATATCCATCTGACGCTGGACCTCCATTTACAGCAATATATTGAGAGTCTGTTGGTGGGCCAGCGGGCCGCCGTTTTGGTTGAGGATCCACATGACGGTTCCGTGCTGGCAATGGTTTCGAACCCCAGCTATGACCCCAACCCGTTTGTCAAAGGTATCAGCTATCAGGACTATAACAAGCTGCTTCAGGATAAGGACCTGCCGTTAATCAACCGCGTCACGCAGGGGTTGTATCCTCCCGCCTCCACGGTCAAACCGTATATGGCGATGTCAGCATTACTGGACGGCGTGATCACGCCGCAGACCCGTTTCTTCGGCGCCCCCACCTGGACGCTCCCCGGCACGGAGCGACATTACCGTGACTGGAAAAAAACGGGCCACGGTATGCTGGATGTCACCAAAGCAATTGAAGAATCTGCCGACACATTCTTTTATCAGGTGGCGTATATGATGGGGATTGACCGTATTAACAGCATGCTCAGCCAGTTTGGCTATGGCAAGCCGACCGGCATCGATCTTGGTGAGGAGTATAACGGCCTGCTCCCGAGCCGCGAATGGAAGCAGAAAGTGCATAAAAAAGCCTGGTATCAGGGAGATACCATTTCGGTTGGCATCGGCCAGGGCTACTGGATTGCCACGCCGATCCAGATGGTTAAAGCCATGGTCGCGCTGATTAACAACGGCAAGGTTATCGCCCCTCACCTGCTACGTGATGAAGAGAGCGGAAAAGTCATCACGCCGTACCAGGCACCCGAAGCACCGTCACAAATTGCCTCTGCTTCGTCCCCCTACTGGGGACTGGTGCGTCAAGCGATGTTCGGCATGGCGAATGAGCCAAACGGTACCGGTTATAAGTTCTTTCACACCGCGCCTTACGGCATTGCAGCGAAAAGTGGCACATCACAGGTCTTTAGCCTGAAAGAAAATCAGACCTACGATGCGAAAATGATCCCCGTACGTCTGCGCGACCACGTGTTCTATACCGCATTTGCGCCATATAAGAACCCAAAAGTCGCCATAGCGTTAATTCTGGAAAACGGCGGCAGCGATGGCGTCACCGCCGCACCAGTCATGCGTCAAATCATGGATCATCTGTTTGCTGCGCAGGACGACGACGCACAAGCGGGTCCGATAGCCGCAACGCCATCGGACACCGATATCAAAAATACTTACGCAAGTATTCGGTAAGGCATAGCATCGCCATCGCCTGACCGTAAGGCATGGAGGTCCGTGGGATGTTGCGGTAGAAATCGAGATTGTGGCCCATCCCGGTACCAAACGAGGTATGCAGCAATTCACCTTCCGGCGAAATATGTTGCACAATGCCTCTGATGGCTTTTTCGGCTACAGCCGCATAGTCTTGTCCGACATAGCGTTTACGTACCGCTTTGAGGATCCCATAGGCAAATCCGGCGGTTGCCGAGGCTTCCAGATACGACTGCGGGTCGTCCAGCAAGGTGTGCCACAGTCCGCTTTCATCCTGGCACTTCGCCAGCGCCGCGATTTGCGCGTTCAAAACCTGCACCAGATAGCGGTGCACTGCATTGTTTTCCGGCAAATCAACTAATTCGAGGAAATCCGGGATGACTATAGTTAACCAGCTGTTGCCACGCGCCCAGCGAGCGTTGGCGAAGTTATGCTGTCCTTCATAGCTCCAGCCGTGGAACCACAGCCCCGTTTCTTTATCCATCAGGTTTTGCACGTGCAGCAGGAACTGATAGGTTGCCTCTTCAATATACTCGGGACGGTTGAGCAACTTGCCAATCTTCGCCAGCGGTAAGACCGTCATCATCAACGTGTCATCCCACATCTGCTGGTGATTTTCTTCCGCCAGCGTAATGTGCTGCATACCGCCGAATTGGGTACGCGGCATATCATGCATTGCCCACTCAGCCCAGCTGTCGAGCCACGGCAGATACGCGGGATTACGCGTCTCTTCATAGCGATATACCAGCGTTAAAAACGGTGCCATGGTGTTAACGTTTTTGGTCGTTGCACCTTCCGCAAAGCGATCGGCAAACCAGTTGTCGATAATATCGCGCATCGTGGCATCGCCGGTTTGCTGATAATACTGATACATCCCGTACAAGCCGATGCCGTGCGTCCACTCCCATCCCGCCCAGCCTTTGGTATCAATAACGCGTCCGTCATCCAGACGTAGCAAGAACTCGCCGGTCTCATCATGAATATTGACCAGGTTATGCGTCACCTTTTTGATCAACGCTTTTAATTCATCCCTGGCAATAAAATGTTCTGGCTGGCGCAACAATGGACTGTGTTTAACCGGATAAACAATCATTTACTTAACCTCTGTCAATGTCGAATTCAATACAGCACCCTTTTCCAGTTTCGGTGCCGCTGGTTTATTACGATTCAGGTAACCAATATTGTTGTTACCCCAAAGTGATTCATAAGGCATGCCCGATAGCATCTCTACGGTCGCGCGTCCTTTAGCGGAAAGTCCTTCCAGCACGGGTTGCCCGGACTCACGCATTTTTGCTGTCTCTTCGCGCAGGGTGCTGTGCGTTTGCAGGTTCAGTTTGAAGCGCAAGGAAACCAGGAAACCCAGCGCCAGAACAATCAGCGTTCCGCAGCTCAGAATTAACAGGATGGTATGGCTGACCGCCGCGGGTTGTGCGCTCTGACCGGAGACAAAACCAGACAACTGCATCACAATCCCCACCAGCATCACCGCTCCCGCCTGCGACGCTTTACGCGTTAACGTCATAATGCCGGCGAAGATCCCTTCCCGACGCTGACCGGTGATCACTTCGTCAACGTCGGCAATATAGGTGTAGATATTCCAGGGAACGTAGTTGATACCACCGCGTCCTAAACCCGCAACGGCGGAAACCAATAGCAACAGAGAATAAACATCGCTTAATCCGGCGTAATACAGCCCCGCATAGGAGAGTGAACTGAGGCCAAACAGGACGACCACCATGCGATAAGACGGCGCAGGTCCGAAACGGATGCACAATGGGATCATGGCGATAACGGCAATAAACTGGAAGATAGCCATCGTACCCAGCAGGTTTGACGCCATCGATGCTTCCTGCATCAGCACAAACACCACATAGTAAGTAAAGACGGCGTTAAAGACGTCCTGGGCAATATAGCCGCCAAGATACATTCCTAAATGCTGGCGAAAGATACGGATGCGCAGTGTTGAACTCAGTTCCACAAATAAACGGTTCATACTCTGACTTAAGGTCAGGCTTTTCTTCTCTTCTTCGGCTCGCAGCGCCGCCTCAGTCCACTCTTCCCGTGGGCGTTCCCAGGTAAAGAACCAGACGAAGGTCAGCATCAGTGCACACAGCACAGAAAACACCAGGCTGGCGTAGAAAAAAGAGACGGGGTTGTCCTTGCCAAACAGCGTCAGCAGAACGCCAGGTAAGAATGAGGCCAGAATGGCAGACATTTGCGCCATCGAAATGCGCGCGCCGGAGAATTTGGTTTTCTGTTTAAAGTCATCGGTCATTTCGGGTACCAGCGTTTCGTATGGCACCAGAATCATGGTGTAGACCACGTCAAAAATCAGATAGGTGAGCAGGTAGTACCAGAACCCCATATCACCCACCCACATTAGTGAGTAGCTAAAGACACAGGGGATCCCCAACAAAATAAAAAACTTACGTCGCCCAAAGCGTTTGCCGAGCCAGGTGGAGCCAAAGTTATCGGTTAAAAAACCCATTAATGGGCTAACAACGGCATCCAACACCCTGGCGGTAGCGAAGATAAAGGTTGCTTCGATTGGCGTCAGGCCACAGAACGTCGTGTAAAAATAGAGTAGCCAGGCAGCGGTTAACGCCGTGGTGCCTGCGCCTAAAAAATCCCCCGAACCGTAGGCAAAATAGTTAACCAACCCAATTTTACGTGTATTCATTGCCGTTACCCCTGCACATTATTGGGAGGCCCCGCAATCCTCGCTTTGACATTGGGCCTCCTTACAGGGCCACAGTAAAAGCTAACAGCAAGTGAAACCTTTCTATTTTTGCCAGGGGTATTCGTGAAATGGCAACAGCACAAAGAGTCCGGCAACGTATGTCACCTATTTTATAAAACAGCGTTTCTATTTAATCAAAGAGGCGGACTAGAATTGCGAAGCAGCCAGCAGTTTCTGCTGCTGGCCGGAATGAAGGGAGGCGTTAACGATAGTTCACAATCACCTGATTGCTCTGAACTTGCAAGGCGGGGATCAGGCGACCGCCACCGGGTACTTCCCAGACAAAATGCATCGGTTCGATGGCGGGAACATTATTGAATCCGTTGGTGGTCCCGCTTTGCCCGTCCAGCTCAACACAGCGGGACTGGGAACATAAACGTACCCGTAAACCCGCAGGCGTTGGGCCATTGAGCTCATAGCGCCAGGCCACCAGCGTCATCAACCCCGAGACCGGCTGGCTGGGCGTCAGAGGTGAAGACGAGGCTGACTGGCCGCGGTGATTTAAAGTAATCCCCATGCCGCTGGCCTGCCAGGCGCCTTCTCCGGCAGCCTGCGCTACCAGAGGAAAAAACAACAACCACAGTAATTTACGCATTACTTACCTCCAATAGTCGCCGTCATACGGATATGGCGGTTGTCAGACAGCTCCATGTTCGATAACACCACCAGTTGCGGAATGCTGCGACGTAAAAAGCGTGCCAGTAATGGACGCAACGCGTGGTTAACCAACAAGACCGGCGGCGCACCCAACATTTCCTGACGGGACAGCGCTTCCTGAGTCTGGGCCAGCAGTCGGTCTGCAAGACCCGGCTCCAGACCGCCGCCGCCCTGCAGCGCCTGCAGAAGCAAACGTTCGAGCGGGGTATCAAGGCCGATAACCTGAACCTCTTCATTACCCGGGAACCACTGCTGAGTGATGGCGCGTCCCAACGCAACACGTACCACCGCGGTAAGCTCATGCGGATCGTTTTGCAGCGGTGCATGTTCAGCCAGCGTTTCGAGAATGGTGCGCATATCGCGAATCGGTACTTTCTCATCCAGTAAGTTCTGCAGCACTTTATGCAGCGTAGTGAGCGTCACGACGCCCGGAACCAGGTCTTCTGTCAGTTTTGGCATCTCCTGCGAAACGCGGTCCAGTAGCTGTTGCGCCTCCTGACGGCCAAACAGCTCAGCAGCGAACTGCCCAATCAGGTGATTAAGGTGCGTGGCGACAACGGTACTGGCTTCAACAACCGTAAAGCCCTGAATCTGCGCCTGTTCCTTCAATGCGCTTTCAATCCAGATAGCGTCCAGACCGAAAGCCGGATCGACCGTTTTCTCGCCCGGCAGCGACCCGGCGGCGGTACCAGGGTTAATGGCCAGCCAGCGTCCCGGATAGGCGTCACCGCTGCCAATTTCCACCCCTTTCATCAAAATACGATAGCGGGCCGGCTGCAGATCCATATTGTCGCGGATATGTACCACCGGCGGCAGAAAGCCCATATCCTGGGCAAATTTCTTACGAATACTGCGAATTCGCCCCAGCAATTCGCCATCTTGCTGAAAGTCCACCATTGGGATCAGGCGGTAGCCTACCTCCATCCCCAGGGAATCCTCCAGCTGTACGTCATTCCATGTTGCTTCCACCACGGAGTTGTTTTCCGGCATTTTCACCGGCTGCGGCTCATCCGGGGCTTTTTGCTCACGACCACGCATCCACCAGGCCAGACCCAGTAACGCGGCGGTAAACATCAAAAACACCAGGTTCGGCATCCCCGGAACCAGACCCAAAAGACCAAGCACCGCCGCACTAAGCAGCATGACACTAGGATTACTGAACAGTTGGGTCACCATCTGTTCGCCTACATCCTGGTCGGTACTCACGCGGGTCACGATAACCCCCGCCGCGGTGGAAATTACCAGCGCAGGAATTTGCGCCACCAGCCCGTCACCGATGGTCAGCAGGGTATAACTTTCCGCTGCGCTACCCATGCTCATACCATGCTGCAACACCCCGACTAACAGACCGCCGACCACGTTGATCACCATGATCAAAATACCGGCGATGGCATCTCCACGTACGAATTTACTCGCACCGTCCATAGAGCCGTAGAAATCCGCTTCCTGCGTCACCTCCGAGCGTCGTTTTTTGGCTTCATCTTCGCCAATCAGACCCGCATTCAAATCCGCATCAATCGCCATCTGCTTGCCGGGCATACCATCCAGCACGAAGCGCGCGCCAACCTCGGCGATACGCCCGGCACCTTTGGTGATAACCATAAAGTTGATAATGACGAGAATAACGAAGACCACGATACCGATCGCAAAGTTACCGCCCACGAGGAAGTGACCAAAAGCTTCAACCACCTTTCCCGCCGCCGCCGCGCCGGTATGCCCTTCCATTAAAATGATACGCGTCGACGCAACGTTCAGGGCGAGGCGTAATAATGTGGTAAACAGCAAAATCGTCGGGAATGCGGCAAACTCCAGCGTACGCTGGGTGAACATCGCCACCAGCAGCACCATGATCGACAGCGCAATGTTAAACGTGAACAGCAAATCGAGGACGAAAGCCGGCAACGGCAACACCATCATCGACAGGATCAGCAGGATAAGGATCGGTCCGGCAAGGATTTGCAGTTGCGTGGATTTCAGGTTGCTGGGCAAACGCAACATCGCGACCAGATTAGCCATCAGTATTCTTCTCGTTCATGAAATCCAGTGCTTCAGGCACCGGAAGGTTTTCAGGTTGTGGTGGACGCTTGCCGCCGGCGAGACGCCAGCGTTTTAGCTGCCATACCCATGCCAGCACTTCGGCAACGGCGGCATATAATTGACCCGGTATTTGTTGACCAATCTCAGCATGACGGTATAGCGCACGCGCCAGCGGTGGCGCTTCTAACGTAGGGACTCGATGTTCAGCGCCAATCTCACGAATGCGCAACGCCACCAGCCCCGCGCCTTTGGCAACAACTTTCGGCGCGCTCATTTTGTTCTCGTCATACTTCAACGCCACCGAATAGTGCGTGGGGTTGGTAACAATCACGTCCGCTTTCGGCACATCCGCCATCATGCGACGCTGCGCGGCCGCGCGCTGCATTTTGCGTATTTTGCCCTTAACGTGCGGGTCGCCTTCGCTTTGCTTAAATTCGTCACGAATATCCTGACGCGACATGCGCAGCTTTTTCAGATGGCTGTAAATCTGGAAAAAAACGTCGAACCCCACCATCGGAATAACGCCAAGCACCACCAACAGCGCGCACATGCCAACTAAATCCAGGGCGTTGCCCATCGCCGTAATCGGCGATTCCGCCATCAGACGCATCATCGCCGGCCAGTTATGCCAGAGATAAAATCCGGCCACGCTCCCAACCAGCGTGGATTTCAGTATCGCTTTGAGCAGTTCCGCCCCGGTTTGCGCTGAAAACATGCGTTTAATGCCCGGCAACGGATTCAGCTTAGAGAACTTGGGCTGCAGAGATTTACCGCTGAAAATCAAGCCGCCAAGCATCACCGGGGAGATTAATGCCACCAGAACGACGCCGGTAATCAACGGTAACAGCGCAATCATCGCGTCTTTAATCAGCAGGATGATTTGGCTGAGGATCAGGTTAGGGTCATTGACCATACTGTGGTCAAAACGTAATCCGGCCGACAGCATACCGGCCAGTCTGCGGGCAAGCGACTCCCCGCCAATCCAGATAATGCACACGCCCACCAGCAAAATAAGCAGTGAGGTCAGCTCTTTGGATCGGGGGACTTGCCCTTCTTCCCGTGCTTTTTCAAGTCGGTGGGGTGTGGGGGCTTCTGTTTTGTCGTCGTCGCTTTCTTCTGCCACGGCATTACTCTCGTCGTCACGGTCACGAGTATTATCGCGACCGCAACCATTGCCAATGCGTCGAATAGCGAAACGAAAACAGAGGAATTCGAGCGTTCGTTTGCCACGACAGCGCGAACGCTGCCGTGACAACCACGCGGTTAGCGCTGCCAGATAACGCGATAATGGCCCGATCCCACCTGCGCGCTATAGCCGCCGTCTACTGGCGCGAAGTCGAGGCCATCGGTATCGAGCAGCGTTTGTGCGCCATCAAGGATCACCATTGAGTGAGTATTCGGCGGAATATCTACCTCAAGGGTGATGGACTGTAAGCCATCGCGCGCCGGTTCCTGCGTCCAGTGGACGGCAATATCACCATATACCGAGCCGTATCGCGCTTTCAGCCATGTCAGGCCACCGCCCGGAATAGGCCGCAGTACTGAAGATTTAAAGCCCGGCGCGTGTTCTTCGGTATTTATTCCCGCCGCCACGCGATACAGCCATTCACCGATCGCCCCGTAGGCATAATGGTTGAAGGAGTTCATGTCCGGGCTCCACATTGTGCCGTCCGGTTTCACGCCATCCCAGTGTTCCCAAATCGTCGTTGCCCCGGCTTTTACCTGATACAACCAGCTTGGGAAGTCCTCTTTCATCAGCAATTGCCACGCCGCGTCGGCCTGTCCGTTTTCGCTCAATGCGTGACAGAAATAGGGTGTGCCGACAAACCCCGTCACCAGATGACCGTCATTTTCCGCCAGCAGTTCCAGCAGCGTTTGCACGGTGCGCTCGCGGTGCGCGTCCGGCACTAACTGGAAGTAAAGCGCCAGAATATGCGCCGTTTGCGTGCGTGCCGCCAGCCGCCCGGTGGCGGTAAAAAACTCATTGCGGAAGCTTTCGACAATCGCGGTATGCAGCGCCTGATAATGGGTGTGATCAACGTCATTTCCCAGTGCTTTGGCTGATTTCGCCAGCAGCAGCGTGGACAACGCATAGTAGGCCATGCAGGTCAGTTCATTCGGCGTTGCGCCAAAATAGCTGCCCTCTTTGGCATCCAGCGCAACCCAATCGCCAAACTGCAGTTTCCACGACCACTGGTTCTCAACAGCGTTGTCATGCATAAACTCCACCCAGGCTTTCATGCTGTCGTACTGGCGGGCCAGCGTCTGTTTATCGCCGTACATCAGGTACAGCGTCCACGGGTTAATCACCGCCGCATCGGCCCAGGCTGCGGCGGAATGGGTGCGCCCGTGGGATAAAAAGCGGTCGTTGTCGCATTTGCCGGTGAGGATATCGGGGATGACGTGCGGCACACCGCCCTCTGGCGTTTGGTCATGCTGAAGATCGGTCAGTCATTTGGCAAAAAAAGTGCGCGTCTGCATCAGATAACTCGCAGTGCGGCAGAAAATTTGCGCATCGCCCGTCCATCCCAGACGTTCATCGCGCTGCGGGCAGTCGGTTGGGATATCGACGAAATTGCCCTTAAGCCCCCACATGATGTTGTGATGCAGTTGGTTGAGATCCGCATTTGAGGTTTCAATGTGACCCGTCGGCGTCATCGCGGAATGCAGCACGACCGCGACAAAATCATCCCGCGTCGGCGTGCCAGGCCAACGTTCAATCAGCACATAACGGAAACCCTGAAAGGTAAAATGCGGGTGAAAACATTCTTCACCCTCGCCGCGTAAGGTGTAATCAATGCACTGTTTGGCGGTGCGCAGGTTCGCCAGATAAACATTGCCTTCGGCATCCAGCACTTCAAAATGGCGCAGCACCACGCGCTCACCTGCCGCACCGCGCACCCGAAACTCCACCCAGCCGCTGAGGTTCTGGCCAAAATCAAGCACCGTCTCACCTTTTGGCGTCGTGATGATTGAGCACGGCGCAAGCCGTTCTATTTCTTGTACCGGGCAGGCCGTTTGCGGTTGCAGCACCGAAGTCTCTGCCGCAAGCGTCGTCACCGCACGCCAATGCCCGGCGCTAAACGCAGGCTCGCTCCAGCCGCGCTGCTCCCGACGTGCGTCATACACTTCGCCATCATAAATTTCAGCAAACAAAATAGCGTCATCGCAGCCCTGCCAGTGTGCATCCGTGGCGATTACCCGCTGGCTACCATCGCGGAGCGTCACCACCATATGGCAAATAAACCCCGTCTGCTGGCCGTAATAGTTGCGATAGCGGTTGAAGCTCATATCCCCTTTATACCAACCCGCTCCCACCATCGCGCCAATCACGTTTTCGCCTTCTCGCAGGTGCTCGGTCACATCCCAGGTTTGATACAACAGATGGTGGTGGTAGCTCGTCCAGCCGGGCGATAACTCATCACGCCCGACTTTTTCGCCGTTGATCCACAGTTGGTACAGCCCCAGCGCGCTGGCATGTACCACCGCCGAAACAATGTCATCACCGTCGGGCAAACTGAACGCATGGCGCAACAACGTGCCTTTTGAGTTGTCTTTATCCTGCGGCGTTTCAGCCGAGATAAACACCCCTTGCCACGCTTGCGCTGGCAGGCCGGTAATAAACGTTGCCGCCGGGCTCCAGCCGCTCTCTTCACCGTGGTTGTCGGTAATATGCACCCGCACAAAATAGCGTGTCGAGTGCTGGCAGGCGACGTCGGGCAATTCGATATTACTGGAGCGGTCATCGTGCATTTCGCCGCTGTCAAACAGGCATTGGGCAAAATCTTCTTGCGCCGACAGCTGCAAACGCCAGCTACGCTGCTGTACATTGCGTAAGGTGCTGGTGATTATCCAGCCGAAAACCGGCAACGTTTCGCAGCCCGTCAGCGTGGTTTCATAGTTGAGCGTAATCTTTTCTACTGCCAACATAATTTTTCCCTCAGTGGCTCATATTCAGGCTTTGGCCCGCAAAGTATCGTGCGACGCCTGTCCGTTATCAGACGTCGCCACCATTTCTGTTTCTGCATTAAATTCATTACGTTGCTTGCCGTGGAAGCACAGCCAGCCGATAACCATGCCTATCGCCACAATCGCCGTCAGCAGGCAATAAAGAACTACCGGCCCCGCGCTCAACAGCACAGGAGTGACGAACGCCAACAAGCCGCAGGTCAGACGGGCGACACCGACAATCACCCCTTGCGCGGTGGCGCGTAGCATGGTGGGGAATGACTCTTGCGCCCACACTTTCATGATGCCTTCGAAGGCAAATCCTGTGCCGATATTGGTAAACAGCAGGCAGCAGAACCAGGAGAGCGGCGAGAAATTAAACAGTACCGGCACGAAATAACCACCGGACATCATCACCGCGCCAAAAATAAAGAATGGAACCCGTTTTGAGGTATCAACGATGCGCATAAACATCAACCCAGACGCCACGCTCACTGGCAGAATCAACAGCCCCCACAGCGAGTGCGTGCTGACCGAAATGCCCACCACATTTACCGCTACATAAGCCCCAAACTGCCCGCCGGTATTGGCCGCCAGATTGGTGAAGGTATAAAAGATGCACAGCGAGATAAACGGCCACAGGTATTTGCCTTCGAGCAGATCGCGCCAGCCGGTTTTCTGCGCCCGCACGGTGGCGATGCCACGACGCAGTTCATCCTTTGCCGCCAACCACAGCGGCGACTCAGGGATAGACCAACGCAGGATCATCAGCACAACCGCCACCAGCCCAACGTGCATATACATGATTTGCGCGCCAATCAGCCCCCAGTCGCCGACGATAGCGGAGATCCCCATCGTGGCGCCAATTCCCACCAGCCAGAGTAAATTGGACAAGCCGATAATCTTGCCGCGGTTTTCATCGTTCGCCGCTTCGGAGATAGTCGCCAGAGAGACGGGTAAATCAGCCCCTGTCGCCAGCCCCACCAAGAGTGTGCCCAGCACCAGGAACGGGAAGTTCAAACCAAAGGCCAGCGCCAGCGTGCCGATAAAAATCATCACCATCGTAATAATAAAAACATTACGACGACCAATACGGTCTCCAAGACGACCGCCACCAAAAGCCCCAGCGGCAATACTCAGCGTTAATAATCCAGATAAAATGCCAATTTGTAGTGCAGTAATACCCATTGTTTTTTGATAAATGACTAAGGCTGTACCACTGGAAACAATAGCCGCCGAATCAATATATGATGCCATTCCAGACACCACCCCAATATACCAAGGGTTAGGTGTTTTATTTTTTGACATAACGATTCCCTTAAATTTACAGATAGTAAGGCGAGAAATAAGCGTATGGCCTACCCCCGTCACGATGGATGGTAGTAATAATTTTTTATTGTTATTAACCTAACAATTAAATCGCTATTAAAACTCGTGAATGAAGTTCACGTTCATGGCTTGGAGGATAATGGAAATACCGTCGGTACGATTCAGTCAACCTGATCGCATTCATAAAACCACAACGTGCCGCAATTTCACTGATGGTTTTATCCGTAGTGCGCAGTAATTCTTGAGCTTTTAATACACGATACAACATCTGGAATTTAACCGGAGTATAACCGGTCACTCGCTTAATTAAGCGATACATCGTGCGCCTGGCGACACCGTTATCATCACTCAACACATTCCAGTCTAAATGACGCAAGCTACTGGTCTTGAGCATACGGATCAGGTTGGCTCGCCCTCGCTCATCAGGGCTAAGCGCCCCAGTTTGGCGGTCGCACTGGCAAAGTGTGTTGATGATGTTCAGCAAAGCGACTTCACACAATGAAAAATAGAGCACGTCATAGTTACTCTCGTTACGTGAGATTATCTCCTGGCTCAATACCTCAATACGCGCCAGCGCTCCCTGAGTTAACGCCAGCGCGGTAGGCTGTAGAAGTTTTTCTTTTATACAATCGAGCAAATTATCAATGTGCTGTAAAAAATGAAAACTGCGCGGGCGACGAATCAATATATTAATAACCGACAGATTATTAGTTGAAACATAACTATGGGTATCGTTAGCGGTCACTAAAAAAAAGTCACCCTGGCAGATAAAACGAACCAAGTCATTAATAATATGAAACCCGCTACCGCTACGGACAATCACCAGTTCATCAAAATCATGCCCGTGCACACCTTCCATTAATTGGTTATTCATCGAAAAAAGACAAAACGCATGTTGCTCTGAATGAAAAAAATCATTCTCACGTAAAATTCGCATATCTCCCCCGCCGCTATTCGAGTAAAAACACTCGGGATATCGATAAATAACCTACTGACATAATATATTGCCTTGCACTGATAACCATTTAACTGCAATTATTATGACAAGTCTATATATCGCACTGTCACTCAGGCGTAACCTGCTGTGACCTCAGCATCATTTCGGCAAATAACCGCCAAGTTATGGCATAAAAAAGAGGATATACGCCGTGCAGATGAACCCACGTCATCCAGACATTCAACCGGGTACGAATCATAGTACAGGACACATTGTGCCGACTGGCGGCCCAATAACCCTGCGGGATCCACAGAAGCGCCGCGCTCGGTATGCAGCGAGCGAACCCGTTCTGGCAACTTCACCGTAAAAATGGATAGTAAATAAAGAGAACGATAGGTATCTGTAGGCCGGATAACGCGCAAGCCGTTATCGGTTAGAATGCCCGGCGGCGAGCGCCTGCCGGGCCAGCAAATAAAAACGCTACGGATCAGAACCCGAGGCTATCCAGCAGGTCGTCAACCTGATCCTGACTTGCCACCACGCCAGCTTTTGAGGTGTCAACCTGCGGGCCGTTAAGCAAGCTTTCGTTTTCACGTTTCGGACGAGCGCCCTGCTCTGGAATGTTTTCCAGCAGAACCATCAGCAGCTGACGTTCAATCTCCTGGATAACATCCATCATGCGCTTGATGACCTGACCGGTGAGGTCCTGGAAATCCTGCGCCATCATGATGTCCAGCAGTTGAGCGTTAGTAAAGCTGGTATGCCCTGGCACATCACCCAGGAACTGGCGGGTATCGGTGACCAGTTCACGGGCGTCAGACAGCTCGATCGGATTTTCGAACCATTCATCCCAGCGTTTGGTCAGGTCTTTGGCCCCTTTTTCCATCGCGTCCTGGTGCGGCTGCGAAGCTTCCACACTGTTCAGCGCGCGCTCTGCCGCCTGTGCGGTCATCTGCACAACGTAATCGAGACGATCGCGGGCATCGGGAATCGCTTCTGCCGCTTCGGCAATAGCCTGATCCAGCCCCAGTTCACGCAGGCTGTCGCGCAGCATTCGGGTCAAACTGCCGATGCGCGCGATGATGTCCCCGGCTGAATGTTCGTCAGCAGGTTTAATTTGTGGTTGCATCATCATTATCACACCCTCACATGCCCAGTTTCTCAAAGATTTTATTGAGTTTCTCTTCTAGCGTCGCCGCCGTGAACGGTTTCACGACATAACCACTGGCGCCAGCCTGTGCCGCCGCAATGATATTCTCTTTCTTCGCTTCCGCCGTAACCATCAGCACCGGCAGGGCGGACATTCCGCCATCAGCACGAATGGTTTTCAGCAGTTCCAGGCCATCCATGTTCGGCATATTCCAGTCGGAAATGACAAAACCAAATCCCCCAGCCTGCAGCTTATTCAGCGCGTCCACGCCGTCTTCGGCCTCTTCAACATTGTTGAAACCCAGTTCTTTGAGCAGGTTACGCACGATGCGACGCATGGTGGAAAAGTCATCCACAACCAAAAACTTAAGCTCTTTATCCGCCATAAAAAATAAACTCCTGATTCAAATACGTATTGCCTGTCCGGCACTGATTTTCGCCAGCATTTGCTGGCTTACCTGGCTAAGATCGACCACTTCGCTTACGCCACCCATATTGATGGCCTCGCGCGGCATGCCGAACACCACACAACTTGCTTCGTTTTGCGCAATGGTCCAGGCACCCGCCTGGTTCATCGCTAACATTCCGGCGGCGCCATCGTTGCCCATACCCGTCAGGATCACTCCCACGGCATTACGCCCCGCATGTTTTGCCACCGAATGGAACAGCACATCCACTGAAGGCCGATGCCGGTTAACCGGTGGACCATCATGAATTTTGATCTGGTAGTTCGCCCCGCTGCGCGCCAGTTCCATATGCTTGTCACCAGGGGCGATATACGCATGCCCTGGAAGCACGCGCTCCCCGTCCTCAGCCTCTTTCACGGTGATCTGACACAGTTTGTTCAGACGCTCGGCGAATGAGCGGGTAAATCCTGGCGGCATATGCTGGGTAATAAGAATACCGGGACTTGAAAGCGGCAATGGCTGGAGTACATGGCGAATTGCCTCTGTTCCTCCGGTTGAGGCGCCAATCGCCAGCAGTTTTTCAGAACTGAGTAACGGCCCCGCTTTCAAGGTCACCTGTGCCGTCATGGGTTTGTGGGCCGCCAGTTTTGCCCGCGACGCGGTGCGGATCTTCTCAGCGATCATTTCGCTGTAGGCCAACATCCCTTCACGGATCCCCAACTGTGGTTTGGTGACAAAATCAATCGCTCCCAACTCCAGCGCCCGCAGCGTGACCTCAGAACCTTTACCGGTCAGCGAAGAGACCATAACCACTGGCATCGGACGCAGACGCATCAGTTTCTCAAGAAAGTCGAGGCCGTCCATGCGCGGCATTTCCACATCCAGCGTCAGGACGTCGGGATTGAATTTTTTGATTAAATCCCGGGCAACCAACGGATCCGGCGCCGTCGCCACCATTTCCATATCACTGTGGCTGTTAATAATTTCGGTCATGATTTGACGCATCAGTGCAGAATCATCAACCGATAAAACCCTGATTTTACTCATGCTTTATCCTTACCTGGCGCATGCGCATACACCGTCTGTCCACGCAAGCTAAACTCGCGCACGAGGTTGCTAAAGTTTTCTGAATGACCTGCAAACAGCAGCCCATCTGGTTTAAGAAGTGGAACAAAACGGTGCAAAATGTCCTGCTGCGTCGTTTTATCAAAATAGATCATCACGTTACGGCAAAATATGGCATCGAAGGGGCCTGGCACGTTGTACTGCTTATCCAGTAAATTCACGCTGGAAAATTCAACATGCCCCGCCAGTTCCTGCCGAACGCGTACCAGTCCTTCATGCGGTCCGGTGCCGCGCATGAAATAACGCTGCAGCTGCTGCGGTGACAGCGTCTTTAGCTCATCAAGGCGGTAGATGCCGCTTCTGGCTTTTTCCAGCACTTCGGTATCAATGTCGCTGGCAAAAACACGCCAGCGGCCCGGAGCCATACCTAAGGTATCGGCGAGCGTAATCGCAATGCTGTACGGCTCTTCTCCGGTTGACGCCGCCGCGCTCCAGACACGGTATTCACCGCTGCGCCGACGAGCATGATCTGACAGCACTGGAAAATGATGCCCTTCGCGAAAAAACGCGGTCAGATTGGTAGTCAGGGAGTTAATAAAAGCCTGCCACTCAGCACTGTTCTGGTTAGCTTCCAGCATGCTGAGATAGCGACCAAAGTCATCCAGTCCCAGGGTTCGCAGACGGCGGACCAGGCGGTTATAAACCATGTCCCGCTTATGGTCGGCCAGTACGATCCCCGCACGCTGGTAGATTAATTGACATATCCGACGAAAATGCGCGTCAGACAGCGCGAGGCGCTGTGTCATCTGTAACAATAATGACGTTTGCCCAGGGGGCAGAGATGATGTCATAGCGCCTTCTCAATCACATTCAGGATACAACGGGCACAACCTGCGGCTGCGCCAATTCTTGTTTTGCTACGGTTTGCTCTTCAAGCTTAAAAAATGCGACACAGGCAGAAAGATTATCGGCCTGCATGGCAAGTTGTCCGGTGGCGGATGCGGCTTCTTCCACCAGCCCGGCGTTTTGCTGCGTCACGGAGTCCATCTGGCTGACGGCCTGCGCCACCTGCTCGATGCCTCTGCGCTGTTCATCAGAAGCAGAAGCAATCTCGCCCATGATGTCGTTAACCCGGGTAACCGAGCTGACAATTTCCGTCATGGTGCGCGCTGCCATATCAACCAACTGCGAGCCCTGATGCACTCGGGTGACAGACTCCTCAATGAGCCCCTTAATTTCTTTCGCCGCCTGTGCGCTACGGCTTGCCAGATTGCGCACTTCGCCCGCAACCACGGCAAAACCACGCCCCTGCTCACCCGCGCGAGCGGCCTCAACCGCGGCATTCAGCGCAAGGATGTTGGTCTGAAAGGCAATGCTGTCAATCACGCCGATGATGTCGCCAATTTTCTGCGAGCTCGCGGAAATCTCATGCATGGTGCTGGCGACTCGGGACGTCTGTTCGCCGCCTTTATGCGCTGTATCTGCCGCACTTTTGGCAATTCCTGACGCCTGGCGCGCGTTATCCGCATTCTGCCCAACGGTTGCGGTCAGTTGTTCCATGCTGGCTGCCGTTTGCGCCAGCGCGGCCGCCTGCTGTTCAGTGCGCGAAGACAAATCGTTATTGCCCATCGCGATTTCTGAAATGCCGCTATGCATGGCTGAGCTGCCCTGGCGTACTTCGCTTACCGTTTCACGCAGTGCCTGCTGCATTTTCTTCAGACTGGCAAAAATGGCTGAGATCTCATTGCGCCCATAAACCGCTACCGGCCGGGCCAGATTACCCGCGGCAATGCTGTCAAAATGACTGCCCACGATAGCCAGCGGCTGGACAATCATCTTGCGCGACCAGTACAGCGCACCGCTGGTGAGCAGTGCCGCCAGTACCACCATGGTGGCGAAAATCCCCCCCGACATATGGTAATTTCGCTGGCTCTGCTCTCCTGCCGTTTGCAACACGCGATCGATGTTGCTCTGCCACGCATTCACATTTGCATCAAAAGCATCCTGAGCAGCCTGCACCGGCGCGGTCAGAAAATCTGACAACTGATTGTTTTCAAGCCAGGTGGCCTGATGCGCGAGAGCGCTGTGCCACTGGCTGAAACTTTTCTCCGTTGCGCCAAACAGCGCCTTCCCTTGTGCCGTCGTATCCGATGTCGCCATAAAGCGTTTAAACATCAATTCAGACTGCGCCAGGCTATCACGTGCGAGGGTCATCAGCGTGTTGATATCCTCTGGCGGATAGCTCAGGGCGGTCAGCGTCCCTGCCTTATTAAGGGCCGTACTGGCCTGTAATAACACAGCGCGGGTTTGGGCCAGCGCAGCGCGTTGCTGATTACTTCGTTCGACCTGATTCAGGTTCTGAAAACCGTCCCGAAATGCCCAGAAGGACAAGCCATTACTGCCAATCTGCAAAACACCGCAGAGGATTAAAATCAAAAAAAGCGTGGTCGAAATTCGAATACGATTAAACATCAACGCTCCCATTGGGCGGCACTGGCCGCGGTTTAACTATCAGTCAAAATGTTTCCCAATTCGTATCTTGTTCATTGTTCTGGCGCGGATAGGATGCGGCCGCCGTTGCAGGTAATCGTGTATCGCGTGGCTTAGCCGACGCCGGACGTGACGCAAGGCGGAAAGTCGACACCGACTGCGTCAGGCGGCTGGCCTGTTCTTCAAGAGCAGCGGCAGCGGCAGCCGATTCCTGTACCAACGAGGCGTTCTGCTGCGTAACGCGATCCATCTCGGATACCGCGAGCGCCACCTGATCAATCCCCCGGCTTTGCTCGTCGGAGGCCGAGGCAATCTCGCCCATAATGTCGGTCACCCGCGTTACGGCATTTACGATGTCGTTCATCGTTTCGCCTGCGCTTTCTACCAATACGGACCCGGTATCCACTCGGGAAACCGAATCCTCAATCAACGCTTTGATCTCTTTCGCTGCCTGCGCACTGCGACTTGCCAGATTACGCACTTCGCCCGCAACCACGGCAAAGCCACGGCCTTGTTCACCGGCACGCGCCGCTTCAACCGCCGCGTTCAGTGCGAGAATGTTGGTCTGGAAAGCAATACCATCAATAACGCTGATGATGTCGGCGATTTTCTTCGAGCTATCGGCGATTTCGTGCATGGTGTTCACCACGCTATCAACCACTTTGCCGCCATGCTGTGCGGTATCGGAGGCACTTTTCGCCAATTGCGAGGCCTGACGCGCGTTGTCCGCATTTTGCTTCACGGTTGCGGTCAACTGTTCCATGCTGGCTGCGGTCTCTTCCAGCGCAGAGGCCTGCTGTTCAGTACGAGATGAAAGGTCGGTGTTCCCGCTGGCAATTTCGCTGGTCCCGGAATAAATCGCATCAGAACCTTCACGCACCAGGGTGACGGTTTCCGTCAGCGAGCGCTGCATATGATCAACCGTACTGGCCAGCTCGCCGATTTCATTACGACCGCTGACGGCCAGGGTCGCGGTCAGGTTACCGCTGGCGATTTCCCGAATATGGGCAATGACGCGAGACAGAGGATTAAGCAGGGTATGGCGGATGCCGTACCACACCACCACCAGAATCAGCACCAGCACTACGGCCAGCACGCCAAGCTGCCATTGGGCGAAATGGTAATCTCGCGCACTTTTATCGAATGCCTGAGCGTAAAGCTTTTCGCTAACGCTGGCGTACTTGCCCAGCGCCTCACCGAGCGCGTTTTGCATTCCCTGAGTCGGTTGCGCGAAATAGGCATCCATATTGCCGTTCTCCAGAAACTGAACCAGTTCTGTTAAGGCCGCATGGTACTGCTGATATTTCTCCTCAACGTTGCCGCTGGCTTCTGCCATCTCGGGTAACGGTGTGATGTTTTTAAATTTTGCGTAATGTGTTTCGGCCTGCGCCAACGATGCTTTCGCATTCTTCAGCAGATCGTTTTTCGCGCTGCTTTGCTGGTTGGACGCGTCCATCATCATGCGTGCAGAAGAACGGCTTAAATTGATACGTGTTTGCAGCATCAGATCCCATGTTGAGGTGAGTTCACTTTGCTGCTGTCGAAGATCGTTAGAAATAACAAAACTTTGCTGATTCTGCTGCAATGAAGAAAACAACAGACCACCGGAAACAAGCTGTAGCAGTGCGAAAACCCCCAGCACCATCATCAGCATTGTGACAACGCGGATACGGTTAAACATAAGGCACCTTCCTGAAAACGAGTTATCAACGTTATCGGCAGTCGCTGAGATAACTTTACGTTTGCGAAAAGGAAATCCTGAAGGGACGTGAAGCCTCGCGGAAGGAGGGGAAAACGGGTGTACGGCAACCACAAATCATTCACATAAAAACGTCACAATTATCATGTGAATAACATTCAAATTTATCTGTGGGCGCGGTCATATTGGATGAAATAGTCATTATTTCGTGACCAGGATCACAAATACATATCCTCTGCACCACAACAAAATGGATAAAAAATTAAAAAAAGTTGTATCAGCTGGCGCTTTAATTCAATTTATATGATGAATACTTAGTTACCAATTAATAAATATAAAAAATGAGTAACCGAACAATAAATGTTAAATCCTTACTGAGGGCTTTTTAGTGGCAAATGCAAACAAACTCACGTTGTTTATCGTGATCTTCATGTTGGCGGGGATCCTGTCAGGGGCGGTGATCCACTCGTATGCCGCCCCCGGCGTAGTGACCGCCTGGGCCGATAATATTACGCTTCTCACCGACATCTTTTTGCGCCTGATTAAAATGGTGATCGCACCTTTAGTATTCAGCACCCTGACCGTCGGTATTATGCGCCTGGGGGAAACGTCTACCATCGGGCGCGTAGGCGGCAAAGCGATGATCTGGTTTATTAGCTCTTCCATACTGTCTATTCTGGTCGGTCTGTTTGTGGTTTCTCTTGAGCAACCCGGCAGCGGCCTGAACCTGGCGATCCCGCTGGAAGCCACTGATACCGGCCTGGCCGTGAGCGGCATGAGCCTGAAAGGTTTCCTGACTCACACCATCCCAACCAGCATAGCCGAGGCGATGGCCAACAATGAGATCCTGCAAATTGTGGTGTTCTCGATGTTCTTCGGTATTGGTGGCGCATCCCTTGGTGAGAAGTTCAATGCCCCGCTGGTTGCCGCGCTGGATGTGGTCTCCCACATTATGCTTAAGGTGACTGGCTACGTGATGTACGTTGCGCCGCTGGCCATTTTCGCCGCCATTTCCTCCGTTATCTCCACCCAGGGTCTGGGGATCCTGCTTAACTATGCATCGTTCATCGGCGGCTACTATGTGGCTATTTTGCTGACCTGCCTGGTTCTGCTGGCGGTCGGTTATGTCATGCTGAAAAAAGAGGTTTTTCGTCTGGTAAGCATGCTGAAAGATCCGGTTCTGGTCGCATTTACTACCAGCAGCTCGGAAGCCGCCTATCCAAAAACGCTGGAGCAATTAACCAAATTTGGTTGCTCGCCTAACATCGTGTCATTTGTATTGCCTATCGGTTATTCATTTAACCTGGTCGGCTCGATGGTTTACTGTTCATTTGCCTCGATGTTTATCGCGCAGGCCTATAACATTCACCTCTCCTTTGCAGAAATCACCGTCCTGATGCTGACGCTGATGCTGGCGTCAAAAGGGATTGCCGGCGTGCCGCGTTCTGCGCTGGTGGTGCTGGCAGCAACTATTCCGAGCTTTAATATTCCGGTTGCCGGGATTCTGTTACTGATGGGTATTGACCACTTCCTGGATATGGGACGTTCAGCAATCAACGTATTAGGTAACGGGATTGCAACGGCGATGCTGGCACAAGATGAAGGTTTACTGGAAGAAGAACCGGAGCTGGTTGAGCGGGAAGCGTAAGGGGAAATCTGCCGGATGTGCTACGCGTATCCGGCCTACAACAGCAATCATTGTAGGCCGGATATGATATAGCGGTTACGCGACGTGGCTGGCGGCAATATCCAGCAGCGCCATTTCTTCGCTATTGAGCAGCTTCTCAATGTTAACCAGGATCAGCATCCGGTCACCCAGAGCCCCCAGTCCCGTCAGGTATTCCGTCGACAGCGTTACGGCAAATTCCGGTGCCGGACGGATTTGATCCGTTGTCAGCGACAGCACATCCGAGACGCCATCGACCACAATCCCGACCACCCGCTGGCCCAGATTCAGCACAATCACCACGGTGTTTTCGTTGTAGTCCACATCGCTCTGGCTAAACTTCACGCGCAGGTCAACAATCGGCACAATCACACCGCGCAGATTGGTGACACCTTTGATAAACGCAGGCGTGTTAGCAATACGCGTCACCTGATCGTACCCACGGATTTCCTGCACTTTCAGGATATCGATACCGTACTCTTCATCCCCCAGCGTAAACACGAGGAATTCCTGACCTGACGGTTCGCCGGCCAGTTTAGTTACATTACTCATACCGGTCATATTATTCCCTTCTCACTCAATCAGGCGGCTGTGATCGCCACACGTTGTTCGCGGTTTAATCCCTGCAATGCAGAGACATCGACAATCAGCGCGACGCTGCCGTCGCCGAGGATCGTTGCTGCAGAAATACCTGGCACTTTGCGGTAGTTGCTTTCCAGGTTTTTGACGACCACCTGGTGTTGACCAATTAACTGATCGACCAGCAGCGCGTAGCGACGCCCTGCACTTTGCAAAATCACCACAATACCTTGAGTCGCTTCGGTTTTTGCGCCTTCAACCTCAAAGACTTTCCACAGCTCAACCAGCGGTAAATATTCGCCACGCACTTCCAGCACGCGCTCTCCTCCGGCCAGCGGATGGAGATCTTCTTCGCGCGGTTGCAGTGATTCCATAACGGCATTCAGCGGCAGAATAAAGACTTCGTCGGCCACGCGCACGGACATGCCGTCGAGGATCGCCAGCGTCAGCGGCAGCAGAATTCGGATAGTCGTCCCCTGTCCCTGTTTGGACTGGATCTCAACATGGCCCCCCATCTCCTGGATATTTCGCTTCACCACATCCATACCCACGCCGCGACCAGAGACATCCGTCACCTGTTCAGCGGTCGAGAAGCCCGGGGCGAAGATCAGCATACCGACTTCGTCATCGCTCATGTTTTCGTGGATCGGCATCCCCTGGGAGATAGCTTTGGCGAGGATTCGTTCACGGTTCAGACCGGCGCCATCATCGGTGACTTCAATACAGATATTCCCGCCCTGGTGCTCCGCGGAAAGCGTCAGATTACCGATTGGGCTTTTCCCGGCTTCAAGGCGTTTTTCCGGCAGTTCAATACCGTGATCGAGGCTGTTACGCACCAGGTGCGTCAACGGATCGATGATGCGTTCAATCAGGCTCTTGTCGAGTTCGGTTGAGCTTCCCACCTGTGTCAGTTCAACCTGTTTACCCAGCTTACCGGCCAGGTCACGCACCAGACGCGGAAAACGACTGAACACATACTCCATGGGCATCATACGAATCGACATCACCGACTCTTGCAAGTCGCGGGCGTTACGTTGTAACTGACCCATACTGGTGATGAGATCGCCATGATTGACGGGATCCAGTTCGTTAGAACGTTGTGCCAGCATAGACTGGGTGATGACCAACTCACCGACCAGGTTAATGAGCTGATCGACCTTCTCAACCGCTACGCGGATGCTGGTCGACTCGCTGGCGCGGGCGGGTTTGTCGCGTTCCGCCCGTCCGTTTGGCGCTTCACTGGCGGCGGCTTTCGCCGCTGGCGCAACGGCAACCGGCTGCGGCTTCGCGACAACGGCTACCGTTTCAGCTTCTGCTTCAGCTTCAGTTTCAACGGCTACCGGCGCTGCGCTGACGGTTTCGAATTCAATCTGATCAGCTTCAATCACAAAGCACAGCACTGCGATGATGTCATCTTCTGCGAGGTTGCCATCAAGCGTTGCTGACAACGTGTCGCTCCCTTTCACCACATCGGTTAAGGTCGCCAGGTTCCCCAGCTCCTCTTCCAGTAAATCCACTTCATTGGCTTTCAGTCGCGTGAGAATAATGCGTTTCTTGCTCTCTTCGCTTGCGGACTCAGGCTGTGCAACCGCCTCTTCCTGCATTGCAGTGCTGTCAACAACGCTCAGTTTTGCGGTGTTGACGACTGCCGGTGCGGTTTCACCTTTCGCTTCGAGCGCTAACTGTCGTAACGCATTACAAATGTACTCAAAGCTGGCGGCATCCGGCTCCTCTGAGTTTTTATAGGCGTCGAGCTGTTCCTGCATAATATCTTTCGTTTCCAAAAACAGGTTGATAATGTCGGCATTGAGCTGCATCTCGCCACGCCGCGCTTCATCCAGCAGGTTTTCCATCAGATGGGTCGTTTCCTGCAAAATGGTAAAGCCGAAGGTGCCCGCCCCGCCTTTTATCGAGTGCGCAGCACGAAAAATTGCATTCAGCTGTTCGGAATCCGGGGCTTCAGGAACCAAATCAAGCAGGTGTTGCTCCATGTCAGCCAACAGTTCGTCAGCTTCATCAAAAAATGTTTGATAAAAATCGCTTATATCCATGCTCACGCTATCACCTCGGATTGGCTGGTGGCGATGTGGGAACGCTTGCCGGCGGGAGTTCCGCTGGCTGTTGTAAGACACTTACCGGCTCATTCTGGCTTTCAGCGTTTTCATGCAAAATGGCCTCTTCCGCCTGCTTATTGAGAACCAGCAGGCTAATACGGCGGTTGATAGCGTCTTCAGGACCGCGATCGCTCAGACGCATCGTGGCGGCCATACCTACCACACGTAATACTTTTCCATCATCCAGACCGCCGCTAACCAGTTCGCGACGCGACGCGTTAGCGCGATCGGCGGACAACTCCCAGTTGCTATACCCTTTTTCACCATTGGCGTAAGGGTAATCATCCGTATGGCCGGAAAGGCTGATTCGATTAGGAATGCCGTTAAGCACTGGCGCTATGGCTCGCAGGATATCGCGCATATACGGTTCCACCTCAGCGCTACCGGTTTTAAACATCGGGCGATTCTGACTGTCGATAATCTGTATCCGCAGCCCTTCCTGAACTAAATCAATTTTCAAATGCGGGCGCAGCGCACGCAGTTTGGGGTCAGATTCAATCAACTGATCGAGATCGCCGCGAAGTTTGCTCAAGCGGCTTTGTTCCATGCGTTTTCTCAGATCATCGATATTCGGCTGCTTGTTCACCTCTCCCTGCTGCTGGGTGTAATCATCCCCGCCGCCTGGAATGGGACTTTGGCTATTCGAAATACGATTTCCCCCGGTTACCGCAGTAGCCAGCGGCGTACGGAAATATTCGGCAATCTGGATCAATTCTTTAGGGCTAGAGATGGAAATGAGCCACATCACCAGAAAGAAGGCCATCATCGCGGTCATAAAATCGGCGTAGGCGATTTTCCACGAACCATGCGCCCCACCACCGTGACCTTTATGCTTGCGTCGCTTTACAACGATAATGGGATGGGCCTGATTTTTCATGCGTCCTCGGTCGTCTGCTGCGCAGTTGGATTTCTCACCGCACGAACATGCTCTTCCAGTTCGATAAACGATGGACGTTCGCTGGAATACAGAGTCTTACGACCAAATTCGACGGCAATTGGCGGCGCGTAACCATTCAGATTGGAGAGCAGAGTTATCTTCACACACTGCATCATTTTGGTGGTTTCAGCGCTTTTCTGGCGCAGAACGCTGGCAAGCGGAGAAATAAATCCATAGGCCAGTAAAATACCGAGGAATGTCCCTACCATGGCATGCGCAATCAGCGAACCCAGTTCAGCCGCCGGACGATCGGCAGAAGCCAGCGCATGGACAACCCCCATGACCGCCGCCACGATCCCGAACGCCGGTAATGAATCCCCCACCATCGCCAGACTGTTGGCCGGGACTTCGGCCTCACTTTCGTGCGTCTCAATCTCTTCATCCATCAGCGCTTCAATTTCAAACGTGTTCATGTTGCCGCTGATGATCAGACGCAGATAATCGACAATGAAATCAAGCATCACGGCATCAGCAAGAATGCGCGGATAGCTGGCGAAAATTTCACTCTCTTTGGGGTTTTCGATATCGCGTTCAAGCGAGAACATGCCCTGCTGACGTGACTTGGCCATCAGGCGATACAACAGCGCCAGCAGATCCATATACATCGCTTTGGTGTATTTTGATCGACGAAAAAGCATCGGGATGGCTTTCATCGTCCCCTTAATGGCTTTCCCGTTATTGCCGACGATGAATGCCCCAATACCCGCGCCACCGATAATCACCAGCTCAGCCGGTTGATAGAGTGCCCCAAGGTGTCCGCCGGTCATCATGTAACCGCCGAAAACTGTACCAATAACAACCAGGTAACCTAATAAGATAAGCACGACATCATCCTTTCGCAATTGACTATGACAGGATGCGCAGTCGGGAGTGCAGTTAACTCGAGGTCAGGACAAAAAAAAGCAGCGGTAATCGCTTACCGCTGCTGGAGTGTTTGTCCACACCGTATCAGTTAAACAGCCTGTTCGATCTGTTCATCCAGCAGTTGTGGAATAATATCGGCAGCATTCTGGGAAAGTTTACGTCTTTTTACGGCGCGTGATGGCGGTTGGCATAAACTGCAGGCAAAGCTGCCTGCGGGTTGGTGAGCGTGGGTAATAAAATTCCCACCGCAGCAATTGCATCGGGACAACTCCAGCAATCCGCTGTCGACAAAACGCACCAACGTCCATGCGCGAGTTAACGCCAGCAGTGGCCCTTCTTCTGGCTGCGGGCACTGCTCAAGGTATAAACGATACGCTTTGATCACGGCATCCACGCCGCTGCACAAACCAGTTTTGAGCAGGAATTGCCATGCGTTGCAAAACATCGAAGCATGAATGTTTTGTTCCCACGTCATAAACCAGTCGGTGGAGAAAGGCAGCATCCCTTTTGGCGGAGGGCTGCCGCGTAATTCTTTATACAGCTTGATAAGTCGGCCACGGCTTAATTGCGTTTCGCTTTCCAGCATTTGCAAACGGGCGCCCAATGTGATTAATTCCATCGCTAGCTGGATATCACGCGCTTCCTGAACAATGCTTTTTTCGCTCATCATCAAGCCCTTTTCTTGCGCGCTGCTTCATCGATGTCGCTTAACAGTCGCGTTGAAAGCATGATACCGGTATGAATTTGCTGAAGATCGTCAACGCGGGAGTCTTGCGTCAGGCGAGTAACGGTCTGGTGATCGTCGAAACGGAAATGACAGACCAGTTGGTTTGTTTCAGCCAGTTTGACCATTTGTGGAAGTGTTAATGTTGCCAACGTGTCCGCCATTTCTTCGCTGATACCAAGGCGAAACATCGCAGATGCTTTGTCCTGAACGATCAAACGCTGTGCAAGCAATAAATATGACAAATTGATGTCATAGATGTGTTTCAGCAACTCGGATGTATGCATTATTTGCATCCATAATAACCAACATTGTTTTCATGCGGTGAAACCGCACCCCGTGATGTCGCCGGGAAGGCCCGGTAAAAAAAAGCAAAAGGTCAAATACATAGCAGCGTGACGGCACTTACGCGTTGTCTAAACATTCCCTTTTCAGAAAGCCGCGCCCCTTACAAGCTCACATCAATTCTTACAAATGTCTAAGATTTTTCCTAATTCGACGCAACTCTACCCGCCGCCCGTTACACATACAACGTAGCTATGCAGCGAATTTGAAGAATATGTGACATAGATCACATAAACTAGCTAAACACTTAACATAAATCCATCAGCACAGCTTTTACTTTGCTTATTTTTTAACCTCAAATTCGCCATTTCAATTCCTGACATACGAATATTCTTGCAATAAAAGCGAATAGTATTTTGTTCACAAACGTTAATATCACCTTGTGAAATAGCGAGCTTGATCACATATTTAATCTAAAACACCATTTCAATTAAATCCTTTATAAACAATGACTTAAATATTAATGGTGATTAATTAATACCGGGTAGTGATAACCCATTAAATGTTAACTTTTGTTAATTTTTAATTAACACATTGTTTTCATTAGCGGTGAGTTTTACTTAAGTAAGCTGAACGTATTTACAAGTTATATGGCGCAATTATTCTATTTATAAGAATAATTAATGAATAACCATGATGACATTCACACTATCCGGGAAGGAAACGTTGCAGTATGGAGTAAGCCGAGCAATGCTGAGAAACCCTCTCATAATTCTTGAAAAAAGGAGCGAGTTATGAGCTATACACACATTCTTGTGGCCGTTGCCGCCACCCCTGAAAGCCAGCAGTTGTTAGCCAAGGCGGTTTCAATCGCTCGCCCTGTCAACGCTCGTATTAGCCTGATAACCCTGGTCTCAGACCCTGAACTTTATAATCAGTTTGCAGCACCTATGCTGGAGGACCTGCGTGAAGTGATGCAAGAGGAGACTCAGGATTTTATCGACAAGCTCAGCAAAGAGGCACAGTACCCCATTGAGCATACCTTTATTACCTATGGGGCACTGAATGAACATATTCTGGATGTATGCCGTAAACACGCGGTCGATCTGGTCATTTATGGCAACCATAACCACAGCTTCTTTTCGCGCGCGTCCTGCTCAGCAAAAAGCGTGATCGGTGCCAGCCACGTGGATGTTCTGCTGGTTCCACTGGCTGGAGATTGACCTGCGTTTTCTGAGCGTTACGCCAGTTTAGTGCAGGGAGAAACGTTGTCTGGCAATGGCTGTTTACTCTGACGTGGGATGACTTTTTCCAGATCGCAAATGAACCTCGCCTGCCAGTTGTCGATATCGTTTTTAATGATAGTTTCGAGCATCTCAGCGTGGCGGGAGATACGCTCAGCAAGCGGCATCGTCAGAGCCTGGTTTAATGCGCCAGCCACTTCGTCGCGGTCATAAGGATTAACAATAAGCGCGGCAGTTAGCTCATTCGCGGCCCCGGCAAATTGCGATAACACCAGCACGCCGGGGTTGGCGGGATCCTGCGCGGCCACGAATTCTTTCGCAACCAGGTTCATACCATCTCGCAGCGGCGTCACCAGCCCTACATCAGAGTAGCGGAAGATTTTCATCAGCAATTTACGATCAAAGTACTGGTTCAAATAATAGAGCGGCGTCCAGCCCAACTGCCCATATTTACCGTTAATCCTCCCCGCTTCAGTCTCCAGTTGGTGCCGAATATCCTGGTAGGCCTGCACCTCTTCACGCGAAGTTGGCGCTATCTGGGTGTAGCGAATTTTACCGTGGTGCTGCGGATAGTGTTCCAGCAGAGCCTCATAGGCCTGAAAGCGCTCCGGCAAACCTTTAGAATAATCCAGACGCTCAACGGAGAAGATATTCTGCACATTTTTGAGTTCTGCTTTCAGTTGCGCCAGCTTCGGCGGCAAAGGTCCTGAAGCCTGGCGGGCGATCTCATCCGGCTCAATACCGATGGGATACACCTGGGTACGAAACGCTTTTCCCCATGCGCGGTGGCGCTGCTCGCTCTGAGTGGTTACCTGAGTCTGGGCTGCCAGACAATCCAGAAAAGCCTGACGATCGTTCTCGGTCTGGAAACCGAGTAAATCAAAATCGCACATCTGCTCAAGTAGCGTCTGATGTGGGGGTAAGGCATTAAAGATTTCCGGCGTCGGAAAAGGGATGTGCAGGAAAAAACCGATACGGTTATTCACGCCCCGTTTACGCAGTTCGCTGGCAAACGGCAACAGATGGTAATCATGAACCCAGATTATGTCGTCATCGTTGAGCAGCGGCAGCAGTTTATCTACCAGCAAGGCATTCACCCGCTGATAGCCCTCCCATGCAGGACGCTGAAACTGCACCAAATCGAGGCGATAATGAAATGCAGGCCATAAAACCGCATTAGAAAACTGGCAGTAATACTCTTCGTAATCCTGTTCACTCAAATTAAACGAAGCCCAGGTAATGTTGCCACGCGTGACTTTTTTTAATGGTTTGTCCTCATTACCCGTGTCGCCACTCCAGCCAAACCACAGGCCACCAGCAGCCTTCAACGCGCCCAGCACACCGACGGCAAGCCCACCTGCGCTCCCTTTGTCATCGGGTGAGGCGATACGATTAGATACTACGACTAAACGACTCATAGCCACCTCTTCTGTTATTCGTTGCTTTCGATTCTTGCTGCGAAGAGTTAATTTGTTCCAGCCAGTGCCAGACATCACTCACGCCATCCAGACGCCATGTCGCCTGCGTCGCTCCATTCCCCACCTTCACGGAAATGCCCCCAGCGCGATTAACCACGCCAAATCCTGTTTCGTCCGTCAAATCGTCACCAAAAAAAACGGGGATCCGTCCGGCAAAAGGTGCTTCCTGCATAAATGCGGCAATTGCGTCGCCTTTGTTCGTACCCTTTGGTTTTATCTCCACAACGCATTTTCCGTGCTGTAAAGCCAACTGCGGCCATCTGTGCGTGATACGCTCAGCCAGATTAATTAGCGCCGCTTCATGTTCCGGGGCCTGGCGATAGTGCAGTGCGAACGCCATCCCTTTTGCTTCAAGCGTTGTACCCGGCATCGTCGCCAAGGCGGTACTTAATAGCTCTCCTGCTTCGCGCTCTATTGCCGCAGCCAGGCGCACTATATGAGTTTGACCATTGATGTCACGGCGCTCTGCCCCATGCACTCCGGCGAGCGGAAAACGAAAGGGAGTGGTAAGCGCGTCAAGCTCAGCCATCGAGCGCCCTGAAATCAATGCCAGCGCACCCGCATTATGCGTCGCCAACTGATGTAATAACTGCAGGATTGTCTGAGGGACAACGACCTGGTCTGGATAAGGTTTGATCTCAGCCAGTGTCCCATCGAGATCAAAAAAATAAGCACAGCTTGCAGATTTTTCAGGGGGTAAGATCAGTGATGCTGTCACCCGGTTATCCTCCTCATCATGGTCTGTACGCCGCGCGGATCGCGCCGTATATATGATGTATGACGGATATAAGTATAGACAGTGTGACCATGCTCGCCATTTGGAAAAACAATCGCCAGCCGGGTAGCGGCTGGCGATGAGCTAAAGCTAGACTAAAAAGTTGGGGTTAAAATCATCAAACAGTACGCTTCGCTTTTTGCTTGTAACGGTCGAAGATCACCGCCGCCAGCAGGATCAGACCACGTACGACATACTGTGCGAACGGAGAGATGTTCAGCAGGTTCATTGCATTCTCAACCGTTCCCAGAATCAACACCCCGGCTACCACATATGAGATTTTTCCGATGCCGCCTTTAAGCGAAACGCCCCCTAACACGCACGCGGAAATCACGATCAGCTCATAGCCGATTGAGGTCATTGGCTGGCCGCTGGTCATACGTGATGCGAGGATAATCCCGGCGATGGCGGATACCAGCCCGGACAGAATAAAGATAATAATTTTGGTACGAACGACCGGAACCCCAGCCAGACGTGCCGCCTCTTCATTCCCCCCAATGGCCAGCGTGTTACGACCAAACGTGGTTTTATTGAGCAGTAAGCCAAAAACGATGAAACAGACGACCGTGATCCAGATAGGTGCCGGCAGACCAAACCAGTTGGCGTAGCCGAGAGTGAAGAAGCGCTCGTCTTCAATCCCTACCGCCTTACCGTCGGAAATAATGTAGGCCAGACCACGCACAATCTGCATCGTCGCAAGGGTCGTGATCAGGGCGTTAATTTTCAGCCGCGCAATCACGAACCCATTCACCAGACCACATAGAATACCGAGCAGTAGCCCGGCAGCCACGCCAATCCACAGGCTTTCGGTCATATTAATGACCACGGCTGTAGTGACCCCGGCGCAGGCAATCACGGAGGCAACGGACAGGTCGAAGTCACCGGATGCCAGGCAAAACAGCATCCCACACGCGACCATACCCGACATCGATACCGCCAGCCCCAGCCCCTTCATGTTGATGAAAGTGGCAAAGTTAGGCACAAAGAGGGAACAAACCAGGAACAGCGCGGCGAACACGACCAGCATCCCGTATTGATCCCAAATGCGACCAAGATTTAGCGCCGACTTTGCAGCACCTGAACCCGATGTTGAAACGGAAGACATCATTCTCTCCTTATTCAGGCTACAGCCTGGCTAACTTTTGGCATAGCAAGGCTTAACGCCTGGCGCTCATCCGACTGTTCATGAAGTAACTCACCGGCAATTTCGCCTTCTCTCATCACCACGATACGGTCGGCGACACCGAGCACTTCTGGCAGATCGCTGGAAGCAAACAGCACGGCCACGCCGCGCGCCGCGAGGGCATAAATCACGTTATAAATTTCATGCTTGGCACCCACATCAATACCGCGTGTAGGTTCGTCCAGCAAAATCACTTTCATCTCTTCCGATAACCAACGGCCGAGAATAGCCTTCTGTTGATTACCGCCGGAGAGGTTCATAATCAGTTGCTCCGCGCCCGGCGTTTTAATATTGAGTGAGCGAATATGGTGATCGGCATTGGTCTCTTCCCAGCCGTTGTTGATCACGCATCCGCCCAGAACATGTTTACGACGGGCACTGATGTTGATGTTGTTACGTACCGAATGGACCGGAATGATCCCTTCAGCCTTGCGATCTTCCGGGCACAGCATCATCCCCGCTTCTATGGCGTGGCTCGGTTTACGGATATCAATAGGCTGTTCATCGATAAACACCTGGCCTGCCGTGATACGCGTGCCGCCAAACAGACCTTTCATTAATTCGCTACGTCCGGCGCCCACCAGTCCAAACAATCCGACAATTTCACCACTGCGCACTGATAAACTGATCGGGGTACGCACGCCTGGGGCTTTGACTTCATGCAAACGCAGGCGCTCTGCACCATAAGGTCTGGATTTCCAGCCATAAATATCACCGAGGTCGCGCCCGACCATCGCCTGCACCAGCGCGTCGTGATCGACCTGCTGCATATCCGTGAACGTTTTGACGTAATGACCATCTTTAAACACGGTGATGGCATCGCTAAGGGCAAAGATCTCCTCCATACGGTGCGAAACGTACAGGATGATGCGCCCTTCGTTGCGTAGCTCACGGATGACGCGAAACAGATTCTCAATCTCGCGCGCTGAAAGGGAGCTGGTCGGTTCATCAAACGCGATAATTTTGGCGTTGCGCGCCAGCGCTTTCGCAATCTCCACCATCTGCCATTGACCAATGGAGAGGTATTTCAACGGCGTATCGGGATCGATATCCATGCCCAGATGCTTGAGCTGAAGCCCCGCTTCATAGTTCAGCAGCGAGCGGTTCACAATCCCGCCTTTGTGCGGCATCTGCCCTAAATAAATATTCTCGGCAACGGTCATTTCCGGGACGAGATGCAGCTCCTGGTAAATAATGGCAACACCGGCGTTCAGCGCGGCATTGGTGTCCGCAAACGAAACCTCTTGTCCACGGATCGCCAAAGATCCCGTCGTTGGCGCATAGTTACCGCTGAGAATTTTTAATAGTGTTGATTTCCCGGCGCCATTTTCGCCCATCAGCGCATGCACCTGACCGGCATAGCAGTCGAAACTGATATCCGTGAGCGCTTTAACGCCGGGGAACGTTTTGCCAATGCCGCGAAATGAGAGATACGGGGTAGACTGTTGCATAACGTCTCCGTGAGTCAGATCTTTATGCCGGATAGCGGTTTTGCCTTATCCAGCCTACTGAGTACGCAATTCGTAGGCCGGATAAGACGCGTTGGCATCGCATCCGGCATTTGTGTTATTTACCGCCTAAGCCTTTCTTCGCCAGTTCTTCTTTAAAGTTATCGCGGGTAATCAGCACCACATCCGTCACTTCAGTAAACGCTGGTGGCTCTGCACCTTTCGTTACCCAGTTGTAGAGCATCTCACTTGATTTGTAGCCGTGAACGTCCGGGCTTGGCAGGAGTGAACCGTAGAACCCGGTCGCTTCGCCTTTGGAGAGTTCGCTCACGGCATCAACGCCGTTGATGCCGATACCAATCACATTCGGCGCTTTGAAGCCCTGCCCTTCGGTCGCACGTACGCCGCCCAGCACGGTGTTGTCGTTCATGCCGACAATCAGCCAGTGTTTGACTTCAGGGTGCTGAACCAGCATGGAGTTAGCGGCATCGAATGCCCCGGGGATATCATTCGATTTAGTGGGGACCTGGTAGATCTGTTTTTCCGGGAAGCCAGCGGCTTTAAGCGCTTCCATTGAACCCGATGTACGGCGACGCGCGGTATCGAGTTCATTCGCGGTAATGGCCATTACGGCTGTGGATTTCACATCCCAACCGCGCTTTTGCATCTCCTTATACAGCTCCTGGCCCTGGCGCTCACCAATTTTGGTTGCAGCCATCATCACCAGCGGCACGGTATCCATCGGCTTACCTTTGGCGTTAGCAAACTGGTCATCGACGGCAATGACTTTCATATCGTAGCCACGCGCCTTGGCCATAATGGCAGGCCCGAGTTTGGGGTCCGGCGTACAAATCACAAACCCTTTTGCGCCACTTGCAGCCAGGCTGTCGATGGCGTTAAGGGTCTTCTCACCATCCGGGACGGCAATTTTAATCACCTCAAAGCCAAGGTCTTTACCGGCTTTATCGGCAAATTTCCATTCAGTCTGGAACCACGGTTCTTCCGGTTGTTTGACCAGGAAACCGAGCTTCATGGATTCAGCGATAGCGGATTGTGACATAATGGCAGCCAGACCGATGGCAGCCAGCGCTTTAGTGAATTTGTGCATGGTTAACTCCAGCTTTAACGTTCTTTTATGTAGGGTAAAATCAGACGATTTTTTGTAATTCGGACGTAAAACAAGGCATTACCTTTTAGTGATAAGATCAATGCCAGTGCTGAGAGTAGTTTTAGCGGGAAATTGATTCTCCATAAGAGAGCGGCATCACACCACAGAATTACAGTAATTGCGTACATAAATTCAGCGGGAAATGACATAAAAAAACGCGGTTTTGTCGACGGGAAAAAAGAGGGATAGCAGATTAATCCATAACATCAGCTAACGAATCCTTGTTCCCGAATACCGAAGCATTCGGGAACATGATTACCATCGGTAATAAATGTGGTCAGCGTGATCGCGAACCGGAATGTCATCTCCCAGCAGGCGCGCCGCAAGCGTCAACGCAAAATCGAAAATATGCCCTAATCCTTTGCCGCTAATCAGATTGCCATCTTCAACAACCGGCGCATCGATATATTCCCCTTCCGTGACGTTTTGCCACAGATCTCCTGAGCAAACATAGCGACGCCCCTTCAGCAGACTGTTGCCGCCCAACACGCGCGCGGCCGCAGAACATACCGGGCAAATGAGCTTTCCTGCCTGATCATGACGGGATACAAACTGGATGACCGCCTCACTGGCGGCAAGATTAACGCTGCCCTGCGGCCCGCCTGGCAATACGACGGCATCGTAGAGATATGTCTGGCGCGCGGCCAGCGTGCTATCCATCACCATCGGTACGTCATGATAACTCACCACCGCACGTGACTCTGCGCAGGCCAGGGTTTCGACTTCGATATTCAGGCGACGCAGAATATCAAGGGTAACAATCGCCTCCGCCTCTTCAAAACCGGGTGCCAGCAGCACCGCAACCTTCTTCATATGTAACTCCTTGCTTAATCCACATAAACGAAATAATTAATGACGACCAGTGCAGACTGTTAAATTTCTCAATTTGATTAAAACTGATCTGGCGCAAAAAATTAGCCATCAGATAATTTGTACTACTCCATCCCGATCGTGAAATTGCCTTTCAACTTGGGCAGATAATCATCAGATGCCAGACAATACCTTATTGTGGAATTTAATTTTGTGATATGAAACACCATTTCATTATCATGAAAATCATTTAATGACATAAATTTCAACCCCTTACATTCATGTCATCTATATGCCAAAACAGCAGAAGCATGAATACTGTTATGACAATATGTAAAAAAACATAAATACGCAGATTTAAGGATTTTCTTATACCAGGGCAAGCGTTATGCTGAATCTCGATCGGAGCGAATATAATTCGTGATCACTAAAGGACCGGCGGAACGGATTTATTCTGCTAACAGTTTTAATTGTACGTAGAGGTGAAGTGCAGCGGCAGCCCGCTGTACTGGCGTGAGTAACGTACACCCCCCTTTCTGGAAATAAGGATATTGATATGGCTGCAGTTGGAATTGTTCATAAACTCAATACACAAATGAATCTCGAGTTCTACGCCTCGAATCTTTACCTGCATCTCAGCGAATGGTGCTACGAGCATAGCCTGACAGGTACAGCCACGTTTCTACGCACGCAGGCGCAAGGTAACGTGACTCAAATGATGCGTATGTTCAATTTTATGAAAAGTGCTGGGGCTAATCCCATCGTCAAGGCCATGGATGTGCCGGGTGATGAACTGAGTTCCCTTGAAGAATTGTTTCAGAAAACGTTGGATGAATATCAGCAGCGTTCGAGTAAGCTCTCGCGTTTAACCAATGAAGCTGAAGCATTAAACGATGCGCCAACCATTGATTTTCTTCACGATCTGGAAAAAGAGCAGCAGCAGGATGGCGTGCTGTTACAGACGATTCTTGATGAAGTCCGCAGCGCCAAACGCGCGGGGTTGTGCATGGCGCAAACCGATAAGCACTTGCTCAACGTCGTTAACTACCAGCATCACTAATCTTCAGTTTTCATCGCGTTAATGCCGGATAGCGATGCTGCGCACCTTATCCGGTCAACCTCTGATTTTCCCTGGCACGCGCCTCCCATTCTGCGAGGCGCAAAAAAACCTTTCTAAAACCTGAAACAACGGTTTATTTTAGTGGGATTCGTTCTGCGGCGTGAATTTCAACTCGATCAAGGCAACCGCTTTTTGTATTGCGCGCATAGTAACCGGATCGGCCCCTGCAGGATGGCTGGAAAAATCGATGTTTTTCAGTTGGCTGGACATTTTTTCCCGAACTTCTACCGGGGCAATAACATCAAGAACATCCAGAATTTGCTTGATAACCAGCTGACAGGCAACAACGTCCGAGAGCAGTTCCTGATCGGCATTCAATGTTTGGGACATAGTGAGCTCCTTATAGAAAGGTCGTCATAGTACCTATTCAGCGATCGAAACGATAGCCGCGCACACATTACAAATGCGCTGAAAATAAAAAAGGTCCAGTCAGTTTCTTTTGAGATGGCAAGCACAACATGAGTGAACAGTTAGCGGTTGAGAACCAACGCGGTCTTTCCCCGGCAGCATTACTTGTTGCCGGGGCTTTCTTTATGGAATTTATTGACGGCACGGTGATTGCCACAGCCCTACCCGACATGGCCAAAAGCTTTGGCGTACAGGCGGTAGACCTGAACATTGGTATCAGCGCCTACTTGATCACCCTCGCGGTGCTTATCCCCGCCAGCGGCTGGATTGCGGATCGCTTCGGCGCCCGAAAAGTGTTTACCCTGGCGCTGGCGATTTTTACTCTCGCTTCGGTTTTATGCGGTTTGTCCGAAAGCCTTGAGAGCTTTGTAGCAATGCGAATTTTACAGGGTGTGGGTGGCGCGCTAATGTTTCCTGTTGGCCGTCTCGCGGTACTGCGCACCACGCCTAAACATCAGTTGATCACCGCCATTGCGACCCTGACCTGGCCCGCATTAGTCGCGCCTATCATCGGGCCACCGCTTGGAGGATTCATTACCAGCTATGCTAACTGGCGTTGGATCTTCTTTATTAACGTACCGCTGGGAGTTTTGGCGATCGCGCTGGCGCTACGTTTTATCCCGGATATTCATGACGACGAGCGCCGTCCATTTGATATAGCGGGTTTTATCGCGACCTCTGTTGCGATGGTTAGCCTGGTGTATGCCATGGAGTTACTGGGAACCCAGCAGCCGCAGGGCTGGCTAACCGCCGGGCTGCTGGCGCTAGGAACCGTGACCTTTCTGTTTGCCCTGCATCATTTTCGTCGCACTACCTGGCCGATGATTCGTCTTGATGCTATGAGCGTCCCTACTTTTCGCGTCACCCTGTACGGCGGGTCGCTATTTCGAGCCTCTATTAGCGCTGTACCATTTCTGCTGCCGTTAATGTTCCAGGTCGGTTTTGGCATGAACGCTTTTCACGCGGGTTCGCTGGTTCTGGCGGTGTTTGTGGGCAATCTGACGATAAAACCTGCCACCACGCCGTTGATACGCTGGCTGGGCTTTAAGAAACTGCTGTTAATCAACGGTGCGCTAAACGTCCTGGCGCTGTTGGCCTGTGCATTAATTACGCCGCAGACCCCGGTGTGGGTTATTTTGTTGGTGTTGTATCTGGGCGGCGTGTTCCGCTCAATTCAGTTTACCGGTATCAGCACGCTTGCCTTTGCGGACGTCCCCGGGCCACAAATGAGCTACGCCAATACGCTGTTCAGTACGGCAACACAATTAGCGGTAGGCTTGGGCATTTCATTGGCCGCTATCGGAATTCGTATCGGCGATGAGGTGAGTGAATGGCTGGCGTTAGGCAATATTCCGGGTATCAGTTTCCGGCTGGCCTTTGTCGCTATTGCGATTATTTGTCTGGTAGGTATGGTTGATACGCTGCGGCTTGCCCATGATGCTGGAAGCGCGGTTTCTAACAAGAACAAATAGCCCGGCAGGCGAACACCGCCGGGCCAACAGGATTTAGCCAACTATCTCGCGTACAAACGCTTCGATCGCTTTGTCCTGGCAGTTTTCAAAGAAGCACTGCTGGAAGCGCGGACCAGATACGGCGGTTTTTACCAGTTCAGGATCGATAGCGCGCAGAGTGTCCAGATAGTTTTCTTTTACCACCGCCGCTTTCACCTGGTTCAGAATACCCGCGTTACGCACCTGCGGCTCTTTACGCTCTGGCGGATACCCTTCGCCGTTACGACCAGTGAATGCTTTTTCAAACATATAGCGCACATTCAGCTCAGCACCCCAGCCAAAACCTTTGGCGAATGCCAGAGAAAGCGCATTCCCGTTGTTGATCTGAGAGAACAAAAATGCGTCTGCCGGATCGAGACAGTAACCGCACACCACGCCCGGATGTATATTCAGTGACATCATTGCCCCCTGACCCGTACCGCACCCCGTAACCACAAAATCCACGGCTTTGGAATTGAGCAGGATGCTGGCCATAATCCCTAAATGGATGTAGGTCAGATGATGGTCATTTTCGTCGCTCATCCCAACGTTATACACTGGAAAACCTTTCTCATCCGCAACGGCTTTAAGCTCGTTATGAATGATGGCATTTTTGCTTGCCTGGCTGTTTTCCATCATCAATGCAATTTTCATTCTGTAATCTCCTGAATGCGCTGCGGAGGCCCGCTGAAAGTCATAACATTCAGGCCACATTACTATTTTGCAAACTCACTTTCAAATTTAATGAAATTTTGTTTTATAAAATAATGAGGTGCTCACATTTTTTCTGAGACAGCTCAGAATAGCCTCAATAAAATGACGTCGTTGCGATTAATCACAGGTGATCTTCGGGCTATTCAAGCCATTGATGCGCCCCACATATGCCATGATAGCCTATCTCCGAACTTTCAGAGCGATCACATGAAGACCTTTATCCTTGCCCTTTTGCCGCTCGTGCTGACAGGATGCACTATTACTAAACAGGCGCAGGTCAGCGAAGCCAGTGCCATCACCGGCGTCGTTCGCCTGACCTACAACCAGGCCATGCTACAAACGGCGCGTACCGATGATTACGTGACCCAAGGCACAGCCACCAAAGAGTGTCAGCGCCTGGGTTATGCCAACGCAATGGCGTTTGGTCAGCCGGTATCAACCTGTAGCGTATATGCCGGTTCTCTGTGCTTAAATACCAAAATCACGCTCGCCTGGCAGTGTCACGGCGTTGCGGTATCCCAGTCGCCTGCCTTCAATTATTAATATTTTCGACCAGCACATTATTGCTGGTCTTCTGCCTTTTCATTATTTATATTCCCCGCTTAATAGCGTTAATGCGTTTTATTCCCATTCGCATTTTTAATAAATAAATTTATTATTTTACCTTTTGCAAATAATTAAATAACAAATTATAGTGACGCCACGCTAATATATAATAACGTTTGTGGAGCACAACCATGCTGAAAACAGAAATGATCGACCAACTGAATGAGCAAATGAACCTTGAATTATATTCATCTCTGCTCTACCAACAGATGAGCGCGTGGTGCAGCTATCACAGCTTTGAAGGTGCCGCCGCGTTTTTGCGCCGTCACGCCCAGGAAGAGATGACGCATATGCAGCGTCTGTTTGACTACCTGACCGATACCGGCAGCTTGCCGTGTATTAACACCGTCCCTTCCCCCTTTGCTGAATATGCGTCTCTGGACGAACTGTTCCGTGTTACTTACGAACACGAGCAGTTGATCACCCAGAAAATTAATGAGCTGGCACACGCGGCAATGACCCACCAGGATTATCCGACGTTTAATTTCCTGCAATGGTATGTTGCCGAGCAGCATGAAGAAGAGAAATTATTTAAATCTGTCATTGATAAGTTATCGCTGGCAGGGAAAAGTGGCGAAGGTCTTTATTTCATCGATAAAGAACTGGCTACGCTTGATACACAGAATTAATGTTGTGGGGTAATGAAGGCAACCCGCCATCATTACCCGCTAAAATCAGTGACGGCAGATCTTGCTTTCGTGCGTAGAGAAGCCGTCTTCTTTTGCAATAAATTTTCCCTTCGCCGCTAAAAACGCCACCAGCTCGGCTGCCGACATATCCGCCGCAGAACAGGTGTGAAAACGAGCCTGCTCGCCAAACCGTGCCGTAATCGCCGCTTCAAGGCTGGCATGTGAATACTGCTCGCCAGATTCAATCATCATGTTGAGCACTTCGTGACCGTGAATAGATTCCATACTACCTCCTCAATAAAGTCCGTAGCCTAATGTGAACGGCACGGCCTTGCTTTGCGCTAACGCAGGTTTACCCGCAGATAAATATCATTTGTGATACATCTTAACGCGCCAAACATCGTAAAGATTAATGTACATTCATTGTAACGATGATTTGACGAAAATAGCGTTTTGCCTTAACCTGCGCCGCAGATATAACCGTTGATTATCTCTGGGACAGAGGAAAGCGTGAAAAACAGAACCCTGGGTAGTATTTTTATCGTGGCGGGAACCACGATTGGTGCCGGTATGTTGGCAATGCCGCTGGCCGCGGCAGGCGTGGGGTTTAGCGTCACGCTGGTATTGTTAGTGAGTCTTTGGGCGCTAATGTGCTACACCGCGCTGTTGCTGCTTGAAGTGTATCAACACGTACCGGCAGACACCGGGTTGGGTACGCTGGCAAAACGTTATCTTGGTCGTTACGGACAATGGGTAACGGGCTTTAGCATGATGTTTTTAATGTACGCGCTGACGGCGGCGTATATCAGTGGCGCTGGTGAGTTGCTGGCTTCCAGCATCAGCGACTGGACCGGGACAACGCTCTCCCCGACAACAGGCGTACTGCTGTTCACCTTTGTTGCCGGTGGCGTGGTTTGCGTTGGCACATCTTTGGTCGATCTGTTCAACCGTCTGTTGTTCAGTGCCAAGATAATCTTCCTGGTGGTGATGCTGGCCCTGTTAATGCCGCATATCCATAAAGTAAACCTGCTTACGTTGCCGCTTCAGCAGGGGCTGGCACTTTCTGCAATCCCGGTTATCTTCACTTCGTTCGGTTTTCACGGCAGCGTCCCCAGTATCGTCAGCTATATGAACGGTAACATCCGTAAACTGCGTTGGGTGTTTATCACCGGGAGCGCCATTCCGCTGGTCGCCTATATCTTCTGGCAACTGGCCACGCTTGGCAGTATTAACTCCTCAACGTTCATGGGGCTGTTAGCCAACCACGCTGGTTTAAACGGTTTATTACAAGCATTACGTGAAGTCGTGGCTTCGCCGCACGTCGAACTGGCGGTGCATCTGTTTGCCGACCTTGCGCTGGCAACCTCTTTCCTCGGCGTCGCACTGGGATTATTTGACTACCTGGCCGACCTCTTCCAGCGCCGCAATACCGTAGCAGGAAGAATGCAAACCGGCGTGGTGACCTTCCTGCCGCCGCTGGCATTCGCGCTGTTCTATCCGCGTGGTTTCGTCATGGCCCTGGGGTATGCGGGCGTTGCCCTGGCGGTGCTGGCGCTGCTCATTCCCTCGATGCTGGCATGGCAGAGCAGAAAACAGAATCCACAGGCTAACTACCGCGTGGCAGGGGGTGCTCCGGCGCTGGCGCTGGTATTTTTGTGCGGCATTGTGGTGATAGCCGTACAGTTTTCTATTGCAGCAGGATTACTACCGGAAGTGGGTTAAAACAAAAGGGGCTTAACGCCCCTTTTTCTTAATGCAAACAGCACTGCTTATATTTTTTGCCGCTACCGCACGGACAAGGGTCATTGCGCCCTACCTTGGCATCCACTTTGACCGGTACTTTAACCGGCGTTTCCTGAGGATGCGCCATCCAGTAAGCATGCAGATCCAGCGCCGCCAGGCGGATGGCATCCACGCTCTCTTCGAACGCTTCTGGCGTCAGTTTCTCAACGACCGCAAAGTTTTCTTCCGTACCGTGCAGCGCAATAGCCTCGAGCGCCGGTTTTAACGAGTCTGGTAACGCGGACCAGTCCGACAGCGCGACGCCGCGCATATAACCAAAACACCACTCTTCAACGATGGTCAGTTCATGCTCGTCAATTTCACGCAAACCAAACAGCGGCTCAAACTGCTCAGGATATTCATCCAGGCGATCGGCCGTATCCGCCATATGTTGAAACGCCAGGTTCATGAAACGCGTCATTTCTTTTTCGGAGGACCAGCGAGGAACATACTGCGCGCCGCCCCAAATAGCGACCAGCCACTGCTCCGGTTCAATTTCATACGGTGAACTCAGTACCGCCGTCAGTAAACCATCCAGTTCTGACACATCCAGAATAGCCTTATCCGTATTGTACTTAGTCAGTACATCATCCAGCCATTCCAGTTCGCTCTCGTTTAATGGTCCCGTTTTCATAACGCTTTTCCTTAGTCAAAAAATCTTGCCTGTGATCATCCTACATGGCTGGAGGGATAACAGATATAAATGGGCATATGCGGCTTACAGCAGCCGCCTGTTCAGGTTAACAGGAAAAGAGGGGAATTCCGGTAGTTAACGCACAAAAGAGAACACTAAGCCGCCGGGCATCATACCGGGAAAACACAATAAAACCACCCGCAGGTGGTTTACTGTTGTTCAATACGGTTGAGCGTTGCGGTATAGCCCGTTTTCGCTACTGCGTTAAGTAGAGTATCGGTTGGGAAACCTTCTGGCACGATGGCTTCTGCCTGCCGGGTTTTGAGAGAGGATTTTGCTTTAATCACGCCGTCGGTTTCACGTAGCGCCTGATTGACCGAAATAACGCATAACGAGCAGGTCATATTTTGTATATCCAGCACCACTTTTTGATTGGCCGCCTGAGCCCACAGCGGCAACAGCAAGCATGCAACTAACGCGAAGATCTTCATTCAAATACCTCATAAAACCAGGCAACAAGCGTTGGGTAAAATAGCACCGGCAAAATCAATGCCAGCGCGCACCAGTAGAGAACGCGCGCTTGCTTCAGAGTTAACCACCCGGAGCACCACAACCGTTTGGAAAAATAGAGCTGCCAGAAGACACGCAGTAATAATCCCAGGGACAGCAGTACCAGAGGAGTTCGCAAAAACTCAAACCGGGTGAAAACGGCGAAGCTCGCCGCCGAAATACCAAACAGCAGGTAAAGTAGCGGTCCAACACAGCATAAGCCAGCGGTGACGGCGGCGGCCGCAGCCGTCAACAGGGTAAGCCCCGCACCTTTAGCGTTGTTCTGTGGCGACATAGCTGTAGGAGAACGCTTTAGGATCATAAAAATTGATCGGGTCACCATCGACTTCAGCGTAAGGATAACCAAAGTTATTCATGGCCCCCTGCTCCGTTGCCGGATACAACTCGAAATCACGTCCGTAGTTGAATCCAACCCAGTTCATTTCCCAGTTACCAAACAGGTAAGCGTTAACCGCCTGGACATCGGCATCCTGATGCGTTTTTTTCTCTGCCAGACGCATTTTGGTCACGTCAGCAGGATCGCACGGTAACCAACCGTAACCTGCCAGATAGAACTCAGCACGGCAGTGTTGACCGCCGCTCACATTGGCAACGCCTGCACTGTCGGCTGTGCCAAAAGCACTTTTCGAGTAACGTTCGAGCTTAATGGCCTTGCCCAGACGGATGCCAAACAGTTCGCGCGCCGGAATACCGCTGGCCCGCGCCAGAGCAACAAAAACGGAGCTCATGTCGGTGCATTTTCCTTTGAGCTTACCGCTTTTTAATATCTCCGCCACATCCCCCGTGCCGCAGCCAATAACGTCGTTGTCACGCTCCATATGGCTGCTGACCCATTCGTAAATCAGGCGCGCTTTTTTTAGCGGATCCTGCTCATTACCGGTGATTTTACGCGCGGTTTCCAGGACCAGTCCATCAACTGGGGTATGTGCCGTCGGCAACAGATACGGTTTTACATCCAGCGGATAAATAATCTGCTCAGGTGCCTGCCAGTTTTTCAGCGCGTCCTGCTTCAGCGGTTCCCAGTCGGCGGTTTCAATGTCGATATCAACGTTAACCAACAATTCACCCTGCGAGTCAGCCCAGGTGGCAAACAGCGTTTTCGCGCCGTAGGTATTATTGGTGGTGACGTACGCCTGCTTATAGTTTCCGCTAAAGGCAAGCGCCGTCATTTGTTGAAACGCGGTATCCACCGGTAGCGGGATCCACAGTTTCACCACGCCGCTCGATCCCTTAGGAGGATTAAGTTTATACGTTTGAGATAAGACAAAGCGTCGACGAGCTATTGGCGCAACGGATGGCTCAGCGGCACGTACCGTCTGGCTAATGACTGCAGGGCCGACTAATCCGGCGGCGGAAAGGAGAACGCTATTTTTGAGAAATTGACGACGTTGCATTGCTGTCTGTCCAGGTTGTAAGAGTTGAGCTACGGCTAAAGGGGAAACCGTACGCGATCATCACAGCAGACAGAGGCTGGCATAAAAAGGCGAGTCGATGGAGATTATTCATCAATAACAGACCTGTTAACTGTGAATGAAGTGAGAAACTGCAAGGTCGCTATTAAGCCATTTACAGCCAAAAAAGTACAGCAGCGGAGATACGTTCAGACTATATACACAGTCGTTGCCAGTTTGCGGGCTAACCCTCTTGCCCCCTCGCGCATGACCGTATTGTGATTCCAGCGAAATACAGGTGCTGCAAGCGGGGCGAGATAATTCATCCAGCGGATCGTGGTACGCACATTCCAGTCATATCTGACAATAGTCGCTGTACCATTGGGAGTAAAAGACCATACCCCTCGCCCTTCCACCGCGCCGCTGGCTTGTCCTTCAAGCAATGTGCAAGGCCGTATTTTCAACACATTGATATCAAAGGTTAAGCGATAAGGAAGCGCCCCTTTCCAGGTATAACGATGCAACGCCCCAATACCCCGTAAATCCCCTTTCCTTATCTCAACGATGCGTTGCAGACTTCCCCACCATTCAGGCCACCTGTCCGGATGGGAAAAAACATCCCATACCTCCTGAACTGAAGCCTCAACCCGCCAGATTGTGGAAAACTGATAGTCAGCCATAGTGCAGGCTCCCTCAAGGCGTGAAAAAATTGACGGTGAAACGGGTGTTAATAACCATAGCATCCAGAAGAACAGTTTCTAATCGCTGCCCATCTGGCGCATAGCTGATCACTTTGGCAGGGAGTCCGTGATTATTATCCAGCCAGATGTCGTAGCGGTGAACGCAACTCGCGGAGAAAATGAGCCGCGCATAACCGCCCCCTGTATCGGTACTATCTGCAAACTGGAGTCATCAGCTGTCGACTGTTTTTATTATAGTTCTTAATTGCGCGGCACTCCTCTCCCGCCCCCTTAGACTCTGTACAGGCAACAGGCTTAAACTGTTCATTTTCTATTCAGATGAGATGACGACATAAGACTATACTTTAATAGCCATACTTTTAATGGGTATTAATCATGAAACTGCCACCGGTATTTTCATGCGCCGTCCTCGTATTGCTGTTGGCGTCATCGTCTGCCGCAGCCAGCGCGTTACAAAACCAGGCCGCAAGAGAGCAAGAGTTAAGCGCGGCACTTCTTGCAGGAAATGGCGTCATCATCATTGGCGGGACGGATGATTTCGCTTTCACATTCAGGGCACGTAACCGAATCCACAGACATTTGGCGATTCAGGATGGCATAGGCGATCCCATCATGATGAATGGTTTTCAGGACCACAACTATAATCCCGCCCGGGATGGCTTTATCAACAACCCAGCCCGGGGAAGGTTTATGTTTAATGCACCGATTCGTCGATAGATTGATTGGCAATGGGGAGTGTGTAGCGGGCGGCTTAACGTATCTGGCAGGCTTACTTGACGCAAAATATCTATGGTTCGTCAAAAGCCGGCACAAAAAAACCACCCGTAGGTGGTTTCGCGACACTGCTTATTGCTTTGATTGTTCTATTCTTTCCCATGGTTCCGGTGTGGGATTTGCCCCCACACAGCACGAACGCCGAGCAGTTCAGAATATTTTTCAAGAAGTTAATATGTAACTTACTTCTGCGTAAACACCTTTGTTAATCAGGTATGCGGGATCGGAAGTCCGGCAACAGAAAACTGGTGATTCGATTATTTTTAACCTGCGTGGTTAAGCTTGTTGCAGACCGTTCAAATCGTTAAGCATCCGCTTGAGACATTTGATTTTATTCTTATCGCGAACTGATTGCGAAAGCTTACTGAGTTGAAAAAACGTTTTGTCACCAAACCCGTCAATAACTTTGAAGCGATAATCCTGACGCTCGCTATCCCAGGCATAAACAATGTTTTTACAATGCAGGGAGTTAATAATGACTTTGGTGCTGACAAACCAGGCTAAAAAAGCATTCAGCTTCTGCAATTTGCTGTCATCGAGTTCGTTTTTGAGAGCAAGCTGATAAAGAGTTTGAGCAAGGTTGCCATGCTCATCGCACTCCTTCACAGTGATCTGCCCTACACCTTTATTTGTTTCAACAAGGCCTTCGATCTTTTGCATATAAAGAGAGTCTGTTTGATGGCCAGGCTTGCATTCTTTGAGGTCCCGGAAGACTTCCCGTAACTTGCTTTTATAGTTCGCAATATCTGAAATAACGATTTTGATCAGCAGGTTACTATCCTGTGGATGCTGAAAGACGTAACGATCGTTACCTCGTGCAAGTAAGTCTTCATCTGTCAATACAAGCTCTTGTTTCATGATAGTTTTTGACTCTTACCCTAAGGGAAATGAAATTGCCTCAACTGACCTGCATCGGTAAGTTCTGCTAATCAAAAACTATTATGTATATATTTATTTCAATAATTGATAAACGAAATGCATTCGGAGTGAGACAAATGTCTCTTCAGGCAAGTGGGCAGGCTAATGAACCTGTTTTGATCCCCCGCAAATACGCTTCTCCAGTCGTGAACGAGGGTTATCAGCAAAGAGCAGGCACCGGTATGAAGTCAACAGGCACCCGATAATATTAAGCGGAAAGATTACTTAACCCGTTTCCCCGTTTCGTCAATGACCTTTTCGCCATCCTCTTTGGTAAAAGAGCCTTTCTGACCTTCAGGTAAAATATCCAGCACAATTTCTGAGGGACGACAAAGACGCGTGCCAAGCGGCGTCACTACAATCGGCCGATTAATCAGGATCGGATGCTGAATCATAAAATCGATCAACTGCTCATCAGAAAACTTATCTTCATCAAGACCAAGCTGCTCATAAGGTTCAACGTTCTTACGCAGCAATGCGCGTACTGAAATGCCCATATCTGAAATCAGTTTGGTCAGTTCATCACGAGTCGGGGGCGTATCGAGATAATAAATAATAGTTGGTTCGTTACCGCTGTTACGGATCATCTCCAGCGTGTTACGTGAAGTGCCACAGGCCGGGTTGTGATAGATGGTAATGTTGCTCATATCAGTATCTCATTACAAAGTGACAAAGAGCCGCCACGCCAGCGCGGCCAGAGTGACGAACAGCACGGGCAGAGTCATGATAATGCCGGTGCGGAAGTAATATCCCCAGGTGATGGTCATATTTTTCTGTGCCAACACATGAAGCCACAGCAGAGTTGCCAAACTGCCTATCGGGGTGATTTTAGGACCTAAATCGCAGCCAATCACATTGGCATAAATCATCGCCTCTTTGACGACGCCGGTCGCAGCACTCCCGTCTATGGACAATGCACCAATCAGCACCGTCGGCATATTGTTCATCACAGACGACAAGAAGGCAGTCAGGAAGCCGGTACCGAACGTGGCAGCCCATAAACCTTTGTCTGCCAGCATATTGAGTACAGCAGAAAGATACTCGGTGAGTCCTGCATTACGCAGGCCGTAGACGACCATATACATACCCAGCGAGAAAATCACGATCTGCCAGGGCGCCCCGCGCAGCACTTTCCCGGTATTAATAGCGTGGCCACGCTTGGCTACCACGAACAGCACCGCAGCCCCAACTGCTGCTATCGCGCTTACAGGGATCCCCAGCGGCTCCAGAACAAAGAAACCGACCAACAGGAACAGCAGAACAATCCAGCCCGCCCTGAACGTCGCCGGATCTTTAATCGCACTGGCGGGCATCTTGAGCAGTGAAACGTCATATCTGGCCGGGATATCGCGGCGGAAGAAGAGATGGAGCATGACCAACGTGGCAGCAATGGCCGCCAGGTTCACAGGGACCATCACGGAGGCATACTGTGTAAAGCCCAGGCCGAAGAAATCCGCCGAGACAATATTGACCAGGTTAGAGACAATCAGCGGCAGGCTGGCAGTATCTGCGATAAATCCTGCAGCCATGACAAAGGCCAGCGTCGTCGCCTGGCTGACCCCCAGGGCGAGTAGCATCGCAATCACAATCGGCGTCAGTATCAGTGCTGCACCGTCGTTAGCAAACAGCGCAGCAACAGCAGCGCCAAGCAGTATTATCCAGGTAAACAGCAGGCGACCACGCCCGTTACCCCAGCGGGAGACATGCAGCGCGGCCCATTCAAAGAAACCGGACTCATCGAGCAGCAGGCTGATGATAATCACCGCGATGAATGCCGCTGTTGCGTTCCAGACGATATTCCAGACTACGGGAATATCATCAATGTGGATGACCCCCGTCCCCAGTGCCAGTAAGGCTCCGATACTTGCGCTCCAGCCAATGCTGAGACCTCTGGGCTGCCAGATGACCAGGACCAGCGTCAGTATAAAAATACTCCCTGCCAAAAGCATTTTAGATTCCTTTATATATGATTATGTGTATGTAAAAAATTCTCTCAACAGGATGTGCAGGCTGATTTTTTCAGCCATTCACCCACATCTTTCCTCAGACACTGCCAGGACGTCGTGATCGTCTCAGCGGCCCACGCAGGCATGTGGGGAGACAGACGGTAGTGAATCCATTTGCCTTCCCGGCGGTCAAGCACCAGCTCCGCTTCTCGCAGAATAGCCATGTGGCGAGAGATTTTAGGCTGTGATACAGAGGTCGCCGCGCATATATCGCATACGCACAGTTCGCCGGATTCCCGGAGAAGCATAACAATGGCGAGACGGGTTTCATCCGACAGGATTTTAAAAAGCTGAACTGGCTGTAGCATTTTTTACTCCGTTCCCTTTAGAATACATATATGATAAATCATATGTGTTGAATTTGAAATCACAGAACCTCCCGGAGGAGTAAAAAATGGAACACTTTCCTGCACTGAATGCTGATTGCTTCGATCAGCAGATTGCTGAACGCCTGCAGCTCCAGGAACCGCCACGCATACTGATTCTGTATGGCTCGGTAAGAGAGCGTTCTTACAGTCGTTTTGCCGCAGAAGAAGCGGGACGCCTGCTGACGGCGATGGGGGCGGAAGTAAGACTGTTTAATCCCTCAGGTTTACCCCTGCCGGATGATGCCCCAGATACGCACCCAAAAGTCACCGAGCTGCGCGAGCTGGTCAGATGGTGTGATGGGATGGTGTGGAGTTCCCCGGAGCGGCATGGGGCAATGAGTGCGGTGATGAAGGCACAGATCGACTGGATACCCTTAAGCGAAGGGGCCGTTCGCCCTTCACAGGGAAAAACACTGGCGGTGATGCAGGTCTGCGGCGGGTCTCAATCTTTTAACGCCGTGAACCAGATGCGTATCCTTGGGCGCTGGATGAGGATGTTCACGATCCCTAACCAGTCCTCAATAGCCAAAGCCTGGCAAGAATTCGATGAGAACGGGCGAATGAAACCTTCGTCCTGGTATGATCGTATCGTCGATGTAGCCGAGGAGTTGTTTAAAATCACGCTGCTGCTCAAGGGGCAAACCGATTACCTTGCCGATCGCTACAGCGAACGAAAAGAGAGCCATCAGGAGCTTTCATCTCGCGTCAATCAGGCCAAAATATAACGGCCTTTTTTACTGAGCTCAAAAACGTCCGCTTTTTGCTGTGCGTTCAACCGCTGGATGCAACAATGTTAATTCTTTGCTGGCTGCGAACCGATAAGCCAGCTCCTTTTGGAAAATACTGTCTGAGCAATCTGTTCGTATTTTCATTAGAACCACGCAGCCAGGGAGATTGAGGATTACAGAAATAAATTTGGGAAGCCGCCCTTATCATCAGGCTCTTTGCGATACCTTTTCTTTATATTTACATATCCAAAACATCATAAAGTTAAGATTTTTTGGACAAATTAGGGTATGGTTGAAGTTCATCCACTCAAGGAAAAGCCTATGTCAGAACGTAAAGACTCTAAATCACGCCGCAACTATCTTGTCAAATGCACCTGCCCAAACTGTACCCAACAATCTGAACACAGTTTTTCAAGAGTTCAAAAAGGTTCTCTTTTAATCTGTCCTCATTGCAATAAAGTATTCCAGACAAACCAAAAAGAAGCAGCCTGAATCCGTTTTAGACTCTATTTCTGGAACAGAATCACCACATCTGTATTTTAAGATTTATCAAGCTACAGATAATAGAAAACCCGCTGGCTGCGGGTTTAGTATTTTCATATTTAAAAAATAAAAATTATGGTGATATCTGGGAAAAGCTATCCCCTTGCGTACGTTGCCGTGCAAAGCAAGCGGTTAGACTTTTCGTGCAGCGAACCTACACGTACTCACAATGGTCAGCATACTTTCTCATGCAAAAGAGAGATGAAATATGCTGACCGTTGCCCTGAATGCCGGATCAGTAACATTTCATCTCTACTGACCCAACAATACATCCATTGCTTCTGTCAGTATGTCTACTCAGGCTTTAGCCTTCTTCGTTATCGCATACAGACAATAAAGGATTTACTCTGTAATAACTACATTGCCAGCAACCGGACCTTTAGTACCATTCTCAATGGAGTATGAGACTTTTTGCCCTTCAAACAAGGTGCGGAAATTATCGCTCTGGATAGCAGAAAAATGTACAAATAAATCTTTACTACCGTCAACAGGAGAAATAAAACCGAATCCCTTATCGGCATTAAACCATTTTACTAAACCATTCATCTTTTTTGACATTTTGTATTCCTTAATTTGGCCTTCCGGCGAACATGGTTTTATTACAGAAACTACTTAGTGCTTAGTGGGGAGACTCAAAGAAGGGATAAATATAAAACACCTGAAATGAGAACTGCTTTAGTAAACTACTTTGTATTTTGTCTGTTCTTCAAACCGACGCGACCATTAACGCACGGGCGTATATAATAATCAATGTTTATTTTAGCTATCCAGATCTCACGATAGCTGAAAAATATTTCTGGCATTATCCCGGGGTATGTGTATAGTGCAACACGTTATTAGCTTTAAGGAATTTTTTTGTCTCGTAAAATGACAGGAATTGTCAAAGCCTTTGACTGCAAGAGCGGTAAAGGCCTTATCTCCCCCTCCGATGGTCGCAAAGATGTACAGCTTCACATTTCAGCCTTAAGTCTCCGTGACTCAGAAGTACTCATCCCCGGATTACGCGTTGAGTTTTGTCGAATAAATGGTCTTCGAGGCCCCTCGGCTGCGAACGTTTATCTCTCATGACCTGTAGCCGCCCCTCCTGACTTCTGGAATCATAAAAGAGAATTTCAAAACAGGGAGAGTTTCATATGTATCAGAAAATCTATCTCAACGACTGGCTGACGGGCCTTAAGAGCTCATGCTGCACGCTGATAGTAACTCTGCTTGTTTTCATCTAACCTGTTAGTTCAAGACCGGTAAGAGTTGCAATAGCGTTGGCGTACCTGTGTTGCGCCCGTCAGGGTGATATGCTTGCGTTACACCCCAAATGCCTGTGATGCACAAAGGATGAAAGCCAGGGGATTTCTTATCTTGAAGGTTCGCTGAGCGAGAAGCGGGAAATTTCAGGCACAAAAAAACCACCCGTAGGTGGTTTCACGACACTGCTTATTGCTTTGATTATTCTTTTCTTTCCCATGGTACCCGGAGTGGGACTTGAACCCACACAGCGCGAACGCCGAGGGATTTTAAATTCTACGCAGGATCAATGAGTTACATAGCAGTGCATTGCGAAACTTTGCTGTAATTGTTTACTCATTTTACTGTAATTGGCAGTAAATAGATAGACTTGGATAACTTTGAGGACAGAATCTGCACAGGTAAGTCCCCCTCTCACGGAGGCCTACCTGTCCTTTGCTATATCTATATGACTGCAAAGTTACGAGTTTGACTGGAAGTCTTCAATTATCTTCTGATTGTAATCATCCAGATACTTTTGCAGTTCATCCCTGTCGATCAAACGTACCAAGGCTGATTCAGCTAATTCTTTGGCAGAGCGTGTGAAGTAGGAATTAGTCACTACCATCGCCTCATCACAACCATAGAACGTTTTAGCCGAGATCACCTGCTGCACCGCCGAGTTACCTACAGAACCAGAATAATTTTTCGCCTGAATAACCATATCCTTACCAAATCGAGTGACGAAAAGATCTGCACCCTGATCTTGCGTTCTCTTGGTTTCTTTGACGTCATAACCCATAGTCTGGAATATTTCCACAAGGAAATCTTCGAACTGGAAACCATCCATTGCATCAACTAAATACATGGTGACGAATTTATTAGGGTTAAAATGCTCAAGGCGTGTAGCTAATCTATCAACCAGAATATCAAAATAAATACGTTCGCACACTGCCAAGTATTTTTTAACTTCCTCAAATAAAACCAAAGGGACACCAGGCGTGGCCTCTGCTTTTTCATTGAATTCTACTGATGAGAACTCTATATTATTACTCCATATATAGAATAGAAATAATGAAAGATCTGCCCGAAAAGTGGTGCCCGCTTCCTCAATCCATGACTTCAAGGATTCAGTAAGTGTAGATTTAATATGCCGTTTAACTTCCTTAGCGAAACCATAATAAAGAGCGTTAAATGACGTGGTAAGGAGTAATTTATCTAATAGCTCAGGTAACTCCTCAAGCTCATTGAACCCTTTTCTGACCAACACCTCGCGGAAAAGTTGTAATTCGGAGTATGTGCCATTATCTGTTGAGAAATCTGCTTCAGATTTATTATTATGTGAGAATCTGGAAGTGTAAATGAAGTTAGTAAAATATGGATCTTTTAAATTGGAGTATTTTTCGAGAACATTTTCAAGCAATTGATTAAGCTGAGTTTGTTCTTTCTTTTTCCCAAATAGATCTTTAAGAACACCCTTTGAACGATACTGAAATTCGGGATAAAACGATGGATTCAATGGTGTCATACGTTGTATATCTATTGCTTGTGAGGTCGATGATGCTGAACCCCATGCAGACGTTTTTACAGGCGAAACTCCACTACACCATGGACAATTAATCTCAAAAGTCGTTCTACTGCAAGTATCACACTGATAAATCATTTGAATATTCTCCTTTTATTCCAATATCTGTCTATTCGGCGCTTCAATTACCAGCCTAATAATCCACAATTTAAAAAAATCGTCATCACTCAGTCATATTACTTTATGTTCTTATTTTTGAGTCCATCCACTTAGTCATATCCTTAAGTAGAACCAGTGCATCTTTTTTGCTTCTCGTATTCCCCCAAAAACTCAGTTCAAGCACTTTCCCCTTCCCAGTAATTGATACTTCATAGTCCTCAGGGCTAGCTGTTGGAATGAAATCTCCAGCACTTAAAGCAACTCTTATTTCTTCTTTTAGTGCATTAACTTCAGGGTAATCATCTGAATGTATCCATCCATATACGTAGAACTCAGCTTCATCTCGTCCATCCTCTGAAGGGCGATAAACTAACGTAATTCCTGTTTTACCTTGCCCCCAGCATCCCGGCATCAGATGAATTGCTTTATAGTAACCCTTCCAGTTATTAATACCTGTTGCAATATGAATATCAGGCAATACCTCTGAGACAACCGATTTAGCTTCCTCGGTGATAGCATTTTGGTACATTTCCAGCAGTTGAACCGATTTTATCAAAGCTGAGAAATTTTCAGTGACAAACTCCACATTTTTATCAGATACCTTATCCATACTAACCTCACTCAATTTTTTAAGATGACTTAAAAACTCCTGATAAAAAACAGTCCACTTGCTGAACTCTTGATTCATCATCTCCAACCCCAGACGTCGAATGGCGGTTTCCTGCAGCAGTGAATAATTGATCAGTTGCCAACCGTCTACGCCTTTAGCACTGTTACCGTCAGGCTTTAATATACAGCGAAATAGATTTTGATTGTTGCCGCCGTAACTATCAATGAGACTTACATAGCTGGGAAAAGGATTATATGTATCAGCCAAAACTTTATGCTCAATACCTATGATGAATTCATCATGTCTGATAAGAATATCAAGATATTTCCCATCCTCTGTTCTGGCCTCTCTCATTAATTCCAGAGAGGTGAAATCAATTTCATCAACATCGAGGGAATCATCCAGGCAACATAACAATGCTTTTAGCAACCATGGCGGCACCATTTTCTGGGCTCCCATAAACAAAGCCATCAAATCCGTTGTTGGGTTTTCGAGATATCCGGAACCTCCCAATTCAAAAAAATTGAATTCAACATCATCCTCAACCGAGATGCCTTTCAGTTGTTCAATAAATTCGATAGCCAACGCTTCAGAATGCAATTCAACCTCCCTTTAACAATCATGTTTACTATGCCATTTGTTTGATATTTTAGTTATTGAAAACTGTCACTATTAATCAATATCCATGCAGAAAACTCAAACATTATTCATTAATCCTCTTGCGGGCAATATCTATCTCTATCGCCATTTTAATTTCATCTTTCTGGGATTCTATAATCCTGATATCTTTTTCCATACTTCCAATTAAAGCATTAAGTGTTTTTCTTTTTTCAGGGTCACTTTCATATTTTAACTTTACCTCCGGCTCAATCATTTTCATTCTTATTGCATGAATTTGTTCGTTAAGAGGTTTTGTTTTTTCATTTATGATTCTGTTTTTCTCATTGAACCAGTGCATGCCTTCATTAAAACGTTCCAGCCCGACATTTGTATCATTGAGCACCCTGGCTACAACATTTGATACTTCTCCTGATTTACTCTTTCTTTTACCGAGAAGTTTCATTAATAATCCAGAAACAACAATCACCGGAATAGCCACATAAGTTAAATAGACACCAACATAGCTGACAGTTAGTAATGTCAGGACATAAAGAATCAGAGTGGTATAAAAAACATACTTCGATAGCGAATACATAACTTCCCCGGTTAGTTTCTAAATGAAAATCAGCCCCAAAATCACATATCCGCCAACAACATCCCAGCCATCCCGTCCAGCCGTTTCTTGACCTTTTCCCAGCCCGGCATAACCTGCCCCATCAGACGGTAAAACTCCTCGCTGTGGTTGTGTTCAGCAACATGGCATAACTCATGCAACAAGACATAGTCGATACATTCTGAGGATGCCTTAACCAGCCATGGATTCAGGGTCAGACAGCCTTTCGCAGAACAGTTTCCCCATTGCGTTTGCATCGCCCGCAAACGTATCGGAGGACGCTCACTAACCCAAAGGGTCTGCGGTATCAGTGAATCAAGCCTGCGTTGAAAGACATCTCTGGCACGTTCCCGATACCATTCGGCCAGCAACGCTTTCACTTTTTCAGCCGATTTGTGTCTGACCGTCACTTCCAGACGCCCTCGCAACATTTTGACTCGTTGGGGCATAGAAGCATCTTCTGTCACTTTCAACTGATACTGCTTGCCAAGATAATAATGGCTTTCTCCGCTGACATACTGACGCGGAACAATGTGCGTCTGTTGCTCCCTGAATTCACGCAGTTGCTGATAAATCCAGCGCCCTCGTTTTTTCAGCGCAGACAACACCTCGTGCTCAGGTGTTTCTGGCGGTACAGAGGCCACAACTCGACAGTCGGGATGCACCTTGATGAGCACCCTGCCCTTAACGACCTGACGCGGAACACACTGTACGACGATGACCTCATCACCATAGACAATGCGTATCGCTTTCATTGCTGGCGACTCTTTTTCACTCATGATTTCATTAAACCAACGCGCAGTATCTGGATGATGGTTTCCACGATACGGTTAACCTGATTCATTCCGGCACCTATTTCCCGGCAGGCCGTAAACAGTAACGGTAAGAGATTTGTCTTGACTACTTTCTCGATATCCTGAGGGTTCAGGGAGTTTTCTGCCACCGCTTTGACGATAATGCTGTCCACTTCAAAAGCAAGTTTTGTCCACTTATCCTGCACCTGATCGTCGTTTACCGCAAAAACCTCAGGTAGCTCTTTTTTAAAAACACCATAATACGCCTGAGCATGCTTGTTTACCGCCAGGGCATCCGGGATATCGCTGAGCTTACGGGCTTCAACTTTGTCTTCAAACTCACGGAATAAGAGGTATTGTTTCAGTGGATGGTCGAACAGTTTTTCTGCTTCTTCGATAGCCATACGCAGGAGTTTTGAAAAAGCCTCCTGAGCGTACGGGTCATCACGCAGTTCCTGCTCAATCATCTTCGTCACACGGGTTTTAATGATGTCGGTTTCATTGCGGGTTTTATTGTTGTCCCACTCTTCTGGCTTTTCGCTCTTGCCCATTTTACCGACTTCAAACACGCCATCCGGTTCACGAACCTCAACGCCGGTGACATGCTTATCCAGCAGTTTTTTCACCTGCTCCGCGTAGTCGTCATAATTGACCTGCTCGCCGCTGACCTGCATTGCCCACTGGCGCAGGCTGGACATCTGTTTTACGGTTTCTTTATAGAGATTTCGGTCTTGTTCCGTAAAGCTCTTGTCGGTGAAGAAGGTGGCGGACTGCAGTGCCACTTTCAGGCATCCGGCAAAGGCCGTTAACGCCTCGAAGAAATCATCACGGATTTTCTGATGGATATCGACCATCTCTCCGTCATGTTCTTCCATTTTAGGCACCAGAACTGCACGCAACTGTTCAGTATCATTCTTGTTTTTGACACCGGCAAATATGGCCCACAGTTGGTTATAGAGATGTGGCAGCCGCTTGTATTCAGAACTCATGGCGCTGTACAACCCATCAATATCCTTGATGTCGTATCCTCCTTGAGTTCGGGAGGCGAGATCCTGATATTTACCGATAGTCGTGTCCAGCTCAGCCAGAATGCCGCGATAATCAATCAGCAGGCCAAACTTTTTCAGTGGGTGCAACCGGTTCACTCGGGCAATCGCCTGGATAAGGTTATGGGATTTAAGCGGCTTGTCGATATACAGCACGGTATTCTTCGGTTCATCAAACCCGGTGAGCAGTTTATCAACGACGATCAGCAATTTGAGCTTATCATCTGTATCGAAACGGCTAATGATATTGCGGGTATACACAGACTCATCCTGCGTGCCGACATTATCCTTCCACCATTTCGTCACTTCCGGCAGTTTGCTTTCATCCACCTCGGTATTCCCTTCCCGGGTATCCGGCGGGCTGATAACTACAGCTGACTCAAACAACCCGGCTTCATCAAGATACTTTTTATATTTGATGGCGGAAATCTTGCTGTCGCAGGCAAGTTGCCCTTTCAGCCCCTCATCAATATTCTTCGAGAAGTGTGTGGCGATATCGAGTGCGATCAGCCGGATGCGGTCATCTGCACTGTAGACCTCACCTTTACGGGCATATTTACGTTTAAGGTCGGCTTTTTGCGCTTCGCTTAATCCATCGGTAATACGGTCAAACCAGGCATCTATTGCCCGATCGTTAACCTCAAGGTCGGGAATACGTTCTTCATACAGCAAAGGTGTAACGGCTTTATCTTCTACCGCCCGCTGCATGGTATAAGCGTGGACAATCGGCCCGAATTTATTGGTGGTCTTATCTTCTTTCAGCAATGGCGTACCGGTAAATGCCACAAAGGCGGCATTCGGCAGGGCCAGTTTCATTCGCACATGGTTCTCACCACCCTGGCTGCGGTGTCCTTCATCAATCAGAACGATGATGTCAGGGCTGGTATTAACGCATTCAGGCAATTTTGTCGCTGAGTTAAATTTCTGGATAAGAGTAAAGATTATACGTTCTTTACCAGAGCCAATCTGCTGTGCCAGCTTCTGACCTGAGGTCGCCATCGCTTTGGCCTTATCATCCTTCCCGGCCAGTTCGCCACCAGAGGCGAAAGTGCCGCTGAGCTGCCCTTCAAGGTCTACACGATCCGTCACCACCACAATACGACACTGCTTCAGGCTGTCATGAAGAATCAGTGCCTTGCTGAGGAACACCATAGTGTACGATTTGCCGGAACCCGTGGTATGCCAGATCACCCCACCTTCCCTGCCCCCATCCGGTCTGCGAGTACTGATGCGTTCCAGCAGTCTTTTTATCCCGAACACCTGCTGATAGCGGGCAACAATTTTCCCAGTCTTTTTATCAAACAGGGTGAAGAAGCGGGTCATCTCCAGCAGACGTTCCGGCGAAAGCAGGCTGATAAGCAGCTTATCCTGCCCGCTGACGGCCAGTTCACCAGCGGCGATTAACTGCTGGTACCAGTCGAGATCGGCTGAAGGACGATGATCAAACAACGCATGAATTTGTTCAATCGATAACTGATGGTTGCGCAGAGCATACATTTGCGCATCGGTAATATCCTCTTCGCGCCATGCTGCCCAGAATTTCATTGGCGTATGGCAGGTACCGTAGCGCCCGTCATGCCCGTTAATTGAAAGCAATAGCTGGCTAAAGGCAAACAGTTGCGGGATTTCATCGTTGAGCTGGTTACGGATGCTCTGTGATATCCCCTCGTCAATGGTTGGCCCTTTCTTACCGTGACCTGCCGGGCTTTTCGCTTCAATGACTGCCAACGGGATACCATTCACAAAACAGACAATATCCGGTCTGCGGGTTTCAACACCGCCTGAGCGCAATACCGTAAATTCTTCAGTGAAGTGGAACTGGTTATTTTCCGGATGTTCCCAGTCAATCAGCGCAATGGTAGGGTTCACCTTTTTGCTATCGACAAACTCGGTAACCGCGATACCGTAGAGCAAATGGTTGTACATCCGCTCATTGGCTTTCAGCAGCCCTTCGTTCAGCGCCGGAGAACAGACCTGAGATATCAGGTTATCCAGCGCCTTTTCCGATAATGAGCAAGTTTTACCGCCTGCCATAAAGGAACGCTTCGACAACGCCTCACGCAGAACCGGACGCAGCACTACCTCATCCTGTTTATAGCCCCGATAATCCATAATCTGTTTCGGGGGTAAAAACGTCCAGCCGAGGCTGGTCAGTAACGTCAGCGCCGGAATTTTAGCGCTGTATTCTTCCTGAAATTTAGGCGTGTACGGCAGGTTCATGAGCGTTCCTTGTTCTTCGCGTTATGCACTAACGGCTTCTTCAGCTTCTACTTTGACACGACGTTTTCCGGTCAGTAACTGTTGCATTAGAGCTTTTTTCTCATCTTTCAAGCAGGCGAGTTTATCCTGAAGAACACGTATCGTCCTGCTGGAGTTATATAACATATCAGCGATGCTTTCCTGCTCTTCAAAACATGGAACAGGGACTTTTGTTTGCATAAACTCTGTCGGTTTGATATTTAATAAACCATTATTTCGGACCCCAGTATTAACTAGCGCCCCTAACTGTGGCTTGAGATAATCAGCCTCAAATAAATATTTAAAATAACGGTGACTGAGCCCATTTTTTAATCTAAAGCAAACATAGACATGGGGTACCAGTCCTGCTTCATATGCTTCAAGATCAAAAACACATCCGAACTCGTATGTTTTTGAGTTTCCTTTGTTATATGCAAACTCACCTTTTTTAAGCAGGATATAATTTTTCACACTTTCTCCCGCCATATAACGGCTATAACGCTCATCCTGCCGGACAAATCCGGATAAAGATGATATTGTTAAAATAGGATGTTCGGCAGCATCATTTTTACGTTGAACTCGCGTTGCTACTTCACTTATTTTTTTAAACTCCCACTCCGTGCTAAACCTCACCCCATTCTCATCCAGTAACCGTTTCTTCCCGGTAAGCAATTGCTGCATCAGGGCTTTTTTCTGCTGTTGGCTGTTGGTGAGAAGCTTTTCCGTCACCGAAATCGCCTTATCCCAGGTTGACAGAATTTGGGCGATTTTTTTCTGTTCAAGAAGGGGGGGTAATAATGTTCTTACCTTCCGTAATTCTGTCAGAGATATTTCTTGTAATGCAGATCCACCGACTCTCCGTATTAAATCTGCCCGGAATTGAGGGGAACGAAGTTCCCACAGTAAGAACTCGGGAAGAACAACTTTAGTTTCAGGAGAGATCCTTGCCAAACCTCTAGTAATGTTTGCGCCGACAAGATTATCGTCAATAATACGTGCTAATCCAATCTCTCCACGCAATGCCATTACGATTTCATCTTTCTCCAGTATTGTTTTTCTGTATGCTTTATTTGTCTCTTCAGGTGTCCTAATCATATCCTCAAGACGCATGACATCTCGTGTGAGATCCACAACTCGAAGACATGGTATACCGTTGGGCAAATTATCCCCTGTCTGTACAATCCCATATGATATTTGCTTTCTACAAATATCACTTAATATCCAGCTGTTCCATCCCTTAGGCACCATAACCCAACTCCTTCAGGTAACCTGCCATCTCCGTTTCCAGCTTCGCCAGTTCAACTTTCAGTTGCTCACGCTCAGCACGCACGGCCAGTAAATCAATCTCGTCCTCTTCCTCAAATGTATCCACATAACGAGGGATATTGAGGTTATAGTCATTGCCCTGAATCTCTTTCAGGCTCGCAAGATAAGAGTATTTCTCGACGTTATCGCCATCGCGGTAGGTCTTGACGATTTTCTCAATGTTTTCTTCGCTGAGCTGGTTCTGGTTTTTGCCCGCCTTAAATTCACGGCTGGCATCGATAAACAGCACCTTGTCATCCACTTTCTGCTTCTTAAAAATCAGAATCGCAGCCGGAATACCCGTACCGTAGAACAGTTTTTCAGGTAGGCCAATCACCGCATCCAGCAGATTTTCGTCGATCAGTTTCTGGCGAATTTTACCTTCGCTGGAGCCACGGAAAAGCACCCCGTGTGGCACCACTACGCCCATACGCCCCGTTCCCGGTTTCAGGGTTTCGATCATATGCGAGATAAAGGCGTAATCTCCTTTAGTCTTTGGCGGTACACCGCGACGGAAACGACCAAACTTATCGTTCTCGGCCTCGTCATGGCCCCACTTATCCAGGCTGAACGGTGGGTTAGCCGTCACGATATCAAACAGCATCAGGTCGCCATTTTTATCGAGCAGCTTCGGGTTACGAATAGTATCACCCCACTCGATTTTGTGATTGTCTTCGCCGTGCAGGAACATGTTCATTTTCGCCAGCGACCACGTGGAGCCAATCGCTTCCTGACCGAACAACGCATAATTGCGGCTATCATGTCCTGAGACAATTTTACGCCCGCACTTCATTAGCAAAGAACCGGAACCACAGGCCGGGTCGCAGATGGTATCACCCGGTTGCGGATCGAGCAGTTCAGCAATCAGATCCGAGACTTCCGGCGGAGTATAGAACTCACCTGCTTTCTGCCCACCGCTGGCGGCAAAGTTTTTGATCAGATATTCGTAAGCATTACCGATAACGTCCAGCGTACCTACACGGCTCGGCTTCAGGTTGAGATCTTCACCGGAGAAGTCTTCCAGCAACTGGCGCAGGATGGTGTTCTTCTGTTTTTCTTCACCCAAGCGGTCAGTGTTAAACGAAATATCCTGGAAGACACTTTTCCCGGCGTCTTTCAGTTTGGTGCCATTGGCTTCTTCAATCGCATGCAATGCCTGATCGATACGCTCGCCGTTGCCCGGTTCATGACGGCGCTCATACAGAGCATAGAAACTGGCGATTTTTGGCAACACGAAGCGTTCATTCGCCATCATCGCTTCAATCAGCTCCGGCGTATCACCATATTGTTCTTTATATTCGTCGTAGTGATCTTGCCAGACATCCGAAATGTACTTGAGGAACAGCATGGTAAGGATAAAGTCTTTGTAAGTATCAGCACTGATGGTGCCACGGAAGGTGTCGCACGCGGACCACAGGGCTTTGTTGATAGTATCCTGACTGATTTTATTATTCATGAATCATCCAATTACGAGAGTGATTGCACCAGCATTCAGCATTGGCAATTAATGGGCTAATAATACCGGAAAACATATTTTGGGGCATGTCATACTCTGACAGAAATCAAAATGAAGTAAGAGGAAAAAGAGAAATGAAGCAGGATGATGAACGCAATAAACAAAAACAAAAAAACCACCCGTAGGTGGTTTCACGACACTGCTTATTGCTTTGATTATTCTTTTCTTTCCCATGGTACCCGGAGTGGGACTTGAACCCACACAGCGCGAACGCCGAGGGATTTTAAATCCCTTGTGTCTACCGATTCCACCATCCGGGCTCGGGAAGAAATTGGAGGCGCGTTCCGGAGTCGAACCGGACTAGACGGATTTGCAATCCGCTACATAACCGCTTTGCTAACGCGCCGAAATCTTCTGGCTTTTCAGCCGACATCCGCTATTGCCGATGTCTTTAATTTGGAGCGGGAAACGAGACTCGAACTCGCGACCCCGACCTTGGCAAGGTCGTGCTCTACCAACTGAGCTATTCCCGCATCACCAAGTAACTTTGTTAATCACTTGATTTTGTTATCGTCTGGCAATCAGTGCTGCCGTTCGATGCGTTGCATTCTACTTACCTGACGCAATGAGTCAACGATATTTTTCACCACTGACGATCGTTTGCTGAAATTTGCGCCGAAACGATCACTGTTCAAGCAAATCTCCCCACGCAGCGCTCAAATACTGGAACATTGACCACAACGTCAGTATCGCGGCGACGAAGAAAAGTGCGATCCCGGCGTACTCTACCCAAATATTTGGACGCCACAGCAGCCATGCGAGCGCGGCCATTTGCGAAGTGGTTTTCACTTTGCCGATCCAGGACACCGCCACACTGCTACGTTTACCCAGTTCAGCCATCCACTCACGCAGCGCAGAGATAATAATTTCACGCGCGATCATCGTGGCGGCAGGAAGCGTTACCCACCAGCTGTGATAGTGCTCGGTCACCAGCACCATCGCGATAGCCACCAGTACCTTATCAGCCACCGGATCGAGGAAGGCGCCAAAACGCGTGCTTTGGTTCCAGCGACGCGCCAGATAGCCGTCAAACCAGTCGGTGACCGCCGCAATACAGAAGATCAGCGCACAAACGAAGGGAGCCCAGGTGAATGGCAGATAAAAAGCCAATACAAAGAATGGGATCAGGATGACGCGAAACAGCGTGAGCAACGTAGGGATATTAAATTGCATATGACGGATAACTATCTGTTGTCAGTAAAATTACCCCTATGTTGCTACAGAGGGCCTAATGTTTCAACGAGTAGAAGATCTTTTCTGCCAGAGCTTGCGAAATACCCGGCACTTTTGCAATTTCTTCAATACTCGCGTTACGAAGCCCTTGCAAACCGCCCATATATTTCAACAACATCTGCCGACGCTTCGGCCCGACACCTTCAATAGTCTCCAGCGTGCTGGTACTTTTCACCTTCGCCCGTTTTTTACGGTGCCCGCTTATTGCATGATCGTGAGATTCATCGCGGATATGCTGGATAACGTGCAATGCAGGCGAATCCGGCGGTAGGCTAAAGCCCTCACCTTCCGGCTCAAAGAACAACGTTTCCAGGCCTGCTTTACGATCGGCCCCTTTTGCCACGCCCAACAAAAGCGGGTGCTGTTTGTCCCAGGGAACGTCCAGCTCAGCAAACACGGCTTTCGCCTGCCCCAGTTGACCTTTCCCGCCGTCGATCAATATGACGTCCGGAATCTTACTTTCTTCAATCGCCTTACCGTAGCGCCGACGGAGAACCTGATTCATTGCCGCATAATCATCACCCGGCGTAATACCCGTGATGTTATAGCGGCGATACTCGGCGCGCAGTGGTCCATTGGCATCGAATACCACGCAGGAGGCTACCGTCTGCTCGCCCATCGTGTGGCTAATATCAAAGCACTCCATGCGTTTCACTGCGGGTAACTTCAGTACTGATGCCAGCGCCGTCAGGCGTTGAGTAATGGTCGACTGCTGGGAAAGTTTTGTGGTTAACGCCACCGCCGCGTTGGTACGCGCCAGCTTCAGATATCGTGCGCGATCGCCTCGCGGTTTCGTCTGAACGTTGATCTTCCGCCCGGCCAGCTCAGACAAAGAGTCTGCCAGCAGGGTTTTATCGCTAAGATTAAAATCGAGCAGGATCTCACCGGGTAAGGTGCGCATCTGACTTCCCTGCAGATAAAACTGTCCGACAAAGGTTTCAACGACCTCGCCGAGTTCTGTTCCACCTGGTACTTTCGGGAAATAGCTACGACTGCCTAACACTTTACCCTGGCGAATAAACAGCACGTGCACACAGGCCATGCCGGCGTCAAACGCCACGCCGATGACGTCCAGATCGTCTCCGGTATTAGAGACAAACTGTTTTTCGGTCACGCGGCGTACGGCCTGAATTTGGTCACGAATGCGGGCAGCCTCTTCAAACTCGAGATTTTGGCTGGCCTTTTCCATCCGGGCGATCAGCTGCGTTAATACCTGATCGTCTTTCCCGGACAGGAACAGACGAACGTAATCAACCTGCTGCGCATACTCTTCCTCACTCACCAGACCCGCCACACACGGACCGAGGCAGCGGCCAATCTGATATTGCAGACAGGGCCGCGAGCGATTGCGATAAACACTATTTTCGCACTGACGAATAGGGAAGATTTTCTGCAGCAACGCCAGCGTTTCGCGTACAGCGTAGCCGTTAGGAAACGGTCCAAAGTACTCGCCTTTGGCATGCCTGGCCCCGCGATGCATTGCCAGGCGAGGATGGGTATCGCCGCTGAGGAAAATAAAAGGATAGGATTTATCGTCGCGCAGCAAAACGTTATAACGCGGCTGATACAGCTTGATGTAGTTGTGCTCAAGCAATAACGCCTCGGTTTCGGTGTGCGTTACCGTGACATCAATCTGCTGTATTTGCGCGACCAGTGCTTCGGTCTTACGCGATGCGAGGTTGCTACGGAAGTAGCTGGAAAGCCTTTTTTTCAGGTCTTTCGCTTTCCCGACGTAGATGACCGTCCCGGCGCCATCATACATACGATAAACGCCGGGCTGACTGGTCACGGTTTTCAGGAACGCTTTGGCATCAAACTGATCGGTCACTGGCTTGTTAATGTCTCCGCATTACACAGGCCATGGCGAATTGCCAGGTGAGTCAGCTCAACATCGCCGTGAATGTTTAATTTACTGAACATTCGATAGCGATAGCTGTTCACCGTTTTAGGACTAAGATTCAGTTGCTCTGAGATCTCATTGACCTTCTGACCTTTGGTGATCATCAGCATAATCTGCAACTCACGTTCAGACAAACTGGCAAACGGGGTTTCCGTTTTCTCAGGCTCAATCTGGCTAAGCGCCATCTGCTGAGCGATATCGGAGGCAATATAACGTTGGCCAGAATAAACCGAACGAATCGCACTCACGACCTCCTGGGGCGCAGCCCCCTTACTGAGATAGCCCGCGGCTCCCGCCTGCATGACTTTTGCAGGTAACGGGTTTTCGGTATGGACAGTCAGCATGATCACTTTAATGTCAGCCGTTGAACGCGCAATTTTACGCGTTGCCTCAAGGCCACCAATACCGGGCATATTCATGTCCATCAGCACAACGTCAACGGAATTTGAGCGGCACCATTTTACCGCATCTTCACCGCAGCACGCCTCGCCGACAACTTTAATGCCTTTTATATCTTCAAGAATGCGTCGTATCCCTGCGCGCACCAGTTCGTGGTCATCAACAAGAAAAACGTTGATCAAAGGAATATCTCCAGAATAGGGATAACGCTACCGATAGTTAATCGGTCCTATGTTAACGGGTTTTATCTCAACTTTGAAATGTAAAAATCGCCGTCTTTCGATTTTGCTCTCGTTTTTGGAAATTAGAAGGTACGACGAGTGGAAACTTTCTGTTATGGCAACCTTTTGCCACGGTTATATCTGCATAGCTGTTTCAGAATAGTGACAAAAAATTCATATTCGTCCGTTGAATGCAAAATAGGCAGCTAAAGTTGTAACAATAATTAACGAGTAAAATACTCGAAATAAACAACAGATGGAGAAAATATATGCAGTGCAACATGTTGTTTATTTTAATGTCCGCGGCTTATGTTTGCACAGAAAACAACCGCTGATATTTTTAGCCTCGCTTATGGTATACTCCGGCGCCTTAAGATTTGACATCGCACTTTTTCATTGAAACATAACGAGGAAAATAAATGAGTACGCCTGACTTTTCCACTGCTGAGAATAACCAGGAACTGGCCAACGAAGTCACCTGCCTGAAAGCCATGTTAACGCTGATGCTGCAGGCAATGGGCCAAGCCGATGCAGGGCGCGTGATTCTTAAAATGGAAAAACAGATCGCGCTGATTGAAGATCAATCACAGGCTGCGGTATTTTCCAGCACTGTTAAGCAAATTAAACAGGCCTACCGCCAGTAATAAGAACCCGGCTGACAGCGATGCTCTCAGCCGGGTTTGCGTCTGACACTCAGAACGGTGATTTACTCAGATCAGCCCGGTTGCCGCGGCATAACAGGCGATCTGCGTTTTGTTTGGTGCATTAAATTTCTTTTGCATATTTTTCTGGTGAAAGTTAACGGTATTTTCAGAAATCGACAGAATTATCGCTATCTCTGAAGAGGTTTTCCCCTCTGCCGTCCATTTCAATATCTCTTTTTCCCGCTTGCTAAAGCGCATCTCTGGCGCCATGACCATGTCATCTTGCAGCCGCGTCAGTACCGACAAGCTTTCCCGCACCAGTAGTTGCATCCTGAGCTCTACCTCATCGTTTGCAAAGCGACTATTACGGACACTCGCACGCGATACCGATAAAAAACCCAACGCCCGATTAGGCAACATTAAGCATTGCGTCATCCCTTTACGTAAACCGTGATTGCGCGCGGCATCCCACAGGGGCTGTGCATCGCGAAATAAGGTATCGTTCCAGGGTAAATGCCCCTGACTGAAGTTTTCAGGCTTCAGCACCGGATCAATAGCGAAATAATTCTCGGACTGATAATGCGCCACCCATGCTTTGGGATAGGTCGTGTGAAGCGACGTTTTAGGTCGGGTAAAAGGTACGGGATGACGAACACAGAGCGCGTAAAAATCGAACTCTAAATGCTGCGTCTGTTGTTGTAATTCATTATACACATCCTCTGCCGTCGCCATTTCCTGAAAGCGTAACAGCATACTCCGTCGCCAGGTGAAGAAATCATGACCCTGCATACTAAGTGGTAATACCCCTGAGATTGATAATCATCCAAACATATGAAACAAGCTAACACATAAATGTATTTTATATATGCAAATTATCGGACAAATGAACAATTACTTGAGCATTACTCAACGACGGCAGGAAGTAACAGTATTGGGAGTTAATAATAAAGCAATAATTATAAATAGTTATGCGAACAGCACTCGCCAAAAAACAATTTCGACGAGTGCTGCATGCACTATTTATTGCATCAGAAACTTTTCAAGAAACTGACGGGTTCGCGGTTGCTGCGGATGCGTGAATAAGGATTTAGCTGGCCCCTGCTCCACTATCCGTCCTTGATCCATAAATATCGCCCGATCGGCAACGTCGCGCGCAAAGCTCATTTCATGCGTCACAATCACCATGGTGCGTTTTTCCTGCGCCAGTTGGCGGATGGTATTAAGTACCTCACCAACCAGTTCAGGATCAAGCGCGGAGGTCGGTTCATCAAAAAGAATAACCTCAGGTCGCATCGCCAACGCCCGGGCAATAGCCACGCGCTGCTGCTGCCCGCCGGACAAACGCCGCGGATAGCTGGTTTCTTTACCAGCTAACCCGACTTTCGCCAGCAGTTCGCGCGCTCGGGCTGTCGCTTCGGCTTTCGGTTCGCCTTTAACAATCACCGGACCTTCAATAATGTTTTCCAGCACCGTGCGATGCGGGAACAAATTAAAGTTCTGGAACACAAAGCCCACGTGCTGGCGCAACTGACGAATCAGACCTTTCTGCTGAGTTAACGAACGCGCGGTATCAATGGTTATCTCACCCACCTTAATGGTGCCCGCCTCCGGTTGCTCCAGCAAATTAATGCTGCGCAGCAGCGTCGTTTTGCCCGAACCGCTCGGCCCGATAATCGCCACAACTTCACCGGGTTTGACGTCAAGATCGATCCCATGCAGCACCGTTTGCCCATGGAATTTTTTGACCAGGTTTCTGACTTCGATAGCACTCATTTCGGCTCTCTCTCCTGGCGATTCAGTTGCTCTTCAAAATAGTTTTGCAGTGCAGAAAGCACCGTCGCCATCACCCAATAAATCAACGAGGCTGCCAGATACATCGTGAATACCTCCAGCGTACGCGAGGTAATCAACTGCGCCTGACGGAACAGTTCCGGTACCTGAATAGTCGCGGCCAGAGAGGTGTCTTTCACCAGGCTGATAAAGCTGTTACTCAGCGGTGGGAGCGCAACCCGCGCAGCCTGCGGCAGGATTGCCCGGCGCATGGTTTGCCACCGCGTCATCCCAATACTGGCACCCGCTTCCCACTGCCCTTTGTCGATGGAGGAGATTGCCGCACGCAGCGTTTCCGCAGCGTAGGCCGCCGTATTAAGCGACAAGCCAATCATCGCCGCCGGAATAGGATCAAGCTCAATACCAAACTGCGGCAGACCGTAATAGATCATGAACAGCTGGGCAATCAACGGCGTTCCGCGAAAGATAGAGATATAAAAGCGCGCCAGCCAGCGCACAGGCAGCAGCGGCGACAGACGCATCAGCGCCAGGATAAACCCCAGCACGAGGCCAAAGAACATCCCACCGATACTCAGTTGCAGCGTAAACACTGCGCCCTTGAGCAGATACGGCAGAGAATCAATCACCAGTTGGATACTTTCATGCATTAGCGTTTTTCTACCTGGTCGTTACACGTGAGGATGGTAGGCAAACAGCGCAGGTGCCCCACCAGTATGAATAAAGAGAATTGGCCCTTCATCTTTGAAGCGCTTCTGGCTAATGCCATCAATCAGACCCGCCATCGCCTTGCCGGTATACACCGGATCCAACAAAATGCCTTCCAGACGCGCCAGCAGTTTTACCGCCTCCATGCCCTCTTCGTTTGGCGTACCGTAGCCCGGCGCATAATAATCGTCCCATAACAGGATTTCCGCTGAGGCCGTCAGTTCCAGCTCCCGGGCAATATCCTGCTGCAGTGCAACAACTTTGGGCTTTTGATCCGCCACGCTGCGTGAGACGGTCACGCCGATGAGTTCGACGTCTGGCATCAATTGCTCCAGACCCACGGCCAGTCCGGCATGGGTTCCCGCACTGCCCGAGGCCACCACTACGGAAGAGAGCGAAACGGCCCCTTCACACTGTTGGGCAATTTCCAGCGCACTTTCCACATAGCCCAGCGCACCCAGTGCATTGGAACCCCCAACCGGGATCACATACGGGCGGAACCCTTGCGCTTCAATCCGCGTCGCCAGCTCCTGCAGCTGTGCATTCGGATCGGTCAGCGCATCGCACATTTCAATCTGCGTATTAAACAGGTCCAGCAGCAGACGGTTGCCATTGGTGAGATAGTTTTCGGCAGTGGTGCCTATCGGATTTTCCAACAGCGCCACGCAGTGCAGGCCAAGCTTAGCGGCGACCGCCGCCGTCTGGCGAACGTGGTTAGACTGAATCGCACCCGCGGTTATCAGCGTATCCGCGCCTTCACGCAGCGCGTCTGCGGCCAGAAACTCCAGCTTACGCAGCTTATTGCCGCCCATAGCCATCGGCGTGACGTCATCGCGTTTAATGAAAATATCACGCCCGAGGTAATCTGAGAGGCGCGGAAGATATTCGAGTGGCGTTGGCGCGCCAATAAATTCCAGACGTGGAAAGCGCGTTAAATTATGCAGCGGCATACAGCCTCCGGTATTCGTTGTTGTGATGTTCTTTTATTATGCACGTTCAGGCGCAATGAAATAAAAAAAGGCGCTGTTAAAGGCGCCTTTTTTCATCAGATGACGATTATTTCGTCACATCTGCTCCAAACCATTTTTCAGACAGGGCTTTCAGCGAACCGTCTTTCTGCATTTCAGCAATGGCTGCATCCACCGCTTTCAGCAGATCTTCATTGCCTTTACGCAGCGCCACGCCGGACTCCTGGCGGGAGAATGCTTCACCGGTAACGGCCAGCGTATCCTTGGTTTTTTTCACCAGATCCAGCGCGGCCAGACGGTCAACCAGGATGGCGTCGATACGACCTACGCGCAGATCCTGATATTTGGTCGGGTCATCATCATAGGTACGAATATCCACGCCCTGCACGTTCTGGCGCAACCACTCTTCATAGTTGGTTCCCAGACCCACGCCGACTTTTTTACCTTTCAGATCGGCAGCAGTCTTAATAACGCCTTCATTGCCTTTCTTCACCAGCGCCTGGATACCAGAGACCGTATACGGGGTAGAGAAATCGTATTTTTTCTTACGATCATCAGAGATAGTCACCTGGTTGATGACCACGTCAATGCGTTTGGAATCAAGAGAAGCCAGCATACCGTCCCATTTGGTCGGCTTCAGCGTGGCTTTCACTCCGAGATGCTTGGCCAGTTCCTCGGCAAACTCCACTTCGAAACCGGTCAGCTTGCCGTCATCGCCCTGAAAACTAAACGGGGGATAGGTCCCTTCCAGGCCCACCAGCAGCGTGCCGCGCTCTTTAACTTTATTTAACAGACCTTCATCTGCATAAGTCTTCACGCTCATTCCGGCGACAAGTGCAACAGCCATTACACCCATCAGAGCCTGACGTCCCAGAAGTGCTAATTTCATAGTTACCCCGAATATTGTCATTATTGACTATCATTTATGACTACAGTGTAAAGCGTTTGCCGTGATCCACAAACACGACTCTGTTACACCTTATTCGTTTTTAATATATATCAGAACTGGCTGTCCAGGAGGATTTCTGCATATGTCCCATATGCGTATGGGCTTTAAACTGCTCATACTTACGCAAGGCGATGCGGTAATTGTTGGTGCTGGTTTCCGGCAGCCACGGGGCAAGGTTTTCGTCGAGAAACCCTTCCTGCAGCAGATCGTGAGAGATATTTTGTTCGGTCAGATGATTCCCGAGGCGACGCAGGCGCACAACGTATTCGCGTACGGTGCCGTGACTCATTTCGGTCTGCTCGAATAAAAATTGCTTGAAGCCGATAATGTCAAAAAAGTCGCTCTGCTCTTTGCAGTGCAAATCACCACAAAAACGACACAGCGCCACCCACTCTTTTTTCTCCTGTTCCCACTCTGCTTCATTCAGCAACGTGTCCAGTCGGGCGATGGCGATTTTATTCACAATTTGCCCGCGGCGAACCAGCGTGATCCTGTCGAGCAACTTAAAGCAATGGGCGCAATGCGTCTGGCTGTGTTTGAAATCTTTGAGGTAGCGGCTTAGAGGCCGTCTTTTTGATTGCTGCACCGTCATGAGAACTCCTGGTAGTCAATTCGTAATGCGGCATTGTTCAGGGGTAATGATGTACCCCTATAGCTTACCCAGCTTGGTGCGTAGACGTTTGATGGCCTGACTGTGCAACTGGCTAACCCGTGACTCCCCCACTTCCAGTACCGCGCCAATCTCTTTCAGATTCAGCTCTTCCTGGTAGTACAGCGTTAACACCAGCTTTTCGCGTTCCGGCAACGCTTCGATCGCGTCCATCACGCGCTGGCGGAGGTTACCCTCAAGTAGCTGCTGTAACGGGTTTTCCTGCTGATGTTCTTCCGTCACCAGCTCAATACTATCGCCATGCTCTTCCCGCCACTCGTCGTAGGAGAAGAGTTGGCTATTATTGGTATCAAGCAACATCTGACGATACTCTTGCACAGGAATAGCCAGACGCTCCGCCACTTCGGTTTCCGTCGCGTTACGCCCTAATTCCTGCTCCAGTTGCCCCATCGCCTGTGCCACTTCGCGAGCATTGCGCCGAACGCTACGCGGCACCCAATCCCGGCTACGTAGTTCGTCCAGCATCGCTCCACGAATACGCTGCACTGCGTAAGTGGTAAATGCCGTTCCTTGCAAAGCGTCATATCGGTCGACTGCATTCAATAACCCGATGCCGCCCGCTTGTAGCAGGTCATCCAGTTCTACGCTCGCCGGCAAACGCACCTGAAGGCGCAATGCTTCGTGACGCACCAACGGTACATAACGCTGCCACAGCGAGTGTTTATCCATTACACCTTCAGCGGTATACAGTGAATTCACGATAAACAGCCCTGCGTTAAATGAGTTATCGGCATGATTATCCGTTTCTGCAGGGGGTTCTATCGGAGGAATAAGGCTATAAAAGAAGGGTTATTTCACTTATGTAGCTGATGGCGTTATTTCGAATAAGAAATAATCAATAATAAATCAAATAGTTAGCCTGCGAGGGATGCGTTTTCACGCATCCCGTTAAAATTATGTCAAGAGATGAATCATCGACAGGTCATCACCTGTTCTGACGGTTTCGATGTGCTTGTGGAAGTTCTCATGCACGATCGGATTATGCTGACTTAGTGAATGGAAGCTGTAGACGATATTGATCGCATCTTCCTTCTCCAGGTACGTTCTTTCGTAGGCACTCGCGGCGATCAATATTTTGATAAAATAATACTCAACGCTGATCATGTACAAGGTACGTAGTGGATCTACATTTTTTTGATTCGGGAAATTACTTTTCCATATTTTGTACAAAATCAGATTTTTAAAATCAAAGGTAACTTCTGTTTTTTCTTTGTACATTTGTTGCCAGGTTGCCTCTAGTTTTGCAATAGCTTCATCAATGGAATCTTTTCCGTCCAGTGATAATGTCTGCAAGAGACACTGAATATAATATCCCAATACTCCGCTTGCGCGGCTAGAGGATAAACTACGAAAATAATCCTGAAGTAATAGGATTAGCGTACGTTTTATCGTCAGATCAGAAGAAAAACTTGATAACTCTTTACTTAACTCACCCGACTGTAGTTGGGCCATTATCGCATGATAAATTCGCTCAATTTCGATTAATTCAACATTATCAACCTGATCGTGTTTTTGAATGTACAAAGTCAATTTAATCAAGGCATAAAGCCCAACATCAACCCCATGTCCCGCTTGCTCGACAAGACTCAAGCAATAAAGATTGAGAAGTTTGTACCGTTGAGAAAGCGACGGAGCATTATTAGCTGTCGGCTTTAACATTGTGGACTCATTCAACACCATTGCGTCTGGATTCGTCAAAACGATCCTTGCAACTTCGGGGCATGACAGGTTAAGTGCTTTCCTAATATCATGCTTAAAAACTTGTTCCACTCGCGGAAAAATCTTACACGTGGCGCTTAATGCTTGGTGACCAAGTTTTTTTTGCACCTGGCATAAACTATTCTCAGTCAGGTATGGGCAGTTTTTAGTATTTTCATTGAGTTTTATTACCCCCCAATTATCAATACTTTTCTTGAGTACGATAATTTTTTCTCTTGCGATATTTCTTATTCCATAATCTTTACTGGAAAGATATTTTTTAACCGTTGCCTTATCCAGATTGATATTCCAGTTTTTGCAGCAATGATCGCGGCACTCAGAACCGATACACTGGAATGTTGTAACAAAAGTCGGTTCGGTAACGGTAATTTCTTGCATTATTCAGACTCCAGTATAGAAAAAAGGCAGCTATCGCTGCCTTTATTGTCTCTAATGACTGAGTAACCCAATCGGTGGATTAACGCAGTAAAGAGAGTACGTTTTGCGTGGTCTGGTTAGCCTGCGCCAGGACAGAAGTACCCGCCTGCTGCAGGATCTGCGCACGAGACATGTTAGACACTTCGGTCGCGTAGTCGGAGTCTTCGATACGGCTACGGGCAGAAGACAGGTTGTTAACGGTGTTACCCAGGTTGGTCACTGCAGATTCAAAACGGTTCTGTACCGCACCCAAGGAGCTACGGAATTTATCAACATCAGACAGCGCATCATCGATTTTCTTCAGCGGGTCAAGGCTGATATCAGGAGTAACAGTTGTAGTACCTTTGGCCGCGGCACCAGTAGTACCGTTAAAGGTAACATCTTTGAAGACACCATCAGCTTGTTTAACAGCAAATTTAGTTTCTTTTGTAGTTGTATCTTTATAAGAAATCAGGCTTTCACCAGCAGCTAAGCCCGTTCCACTATAAGCAACGTCTTTGTTAATAGTGTTAACTTTGGCGAAAGCACCACCAGGTGCAGTGGTTGTTACGCTCGCTGGATCTACCGTGATTTTCCCAGTTTTATTATCAACAGTAGCATCATAGTAATCTGTACCATTTTTAACTTTGAAGGTTGCACCATCGCTTTGCAGTTCTGCGCCAGCAACGAAAGTAATAGCTGCACCAGATGATTCCATGACATTTTTATCTGCAGTGATCGCAGCACTGACAGTTGTACCTTTAGAAACAGTGGTGGCGATCTTAGTAACATCCAGATCGTTCAGTTTCAACGTTTCACTGTTGATTTTTTTCAAGTCAATAGTGATGGTTTCACCGTCTTTTGCACCAACCTGAATAGTCAACTGGCCGTCCTGGTTCAGAACTTTTTTACCGTTGAAGTCGGTCTGCTCGGAAACACGGTTGATTTCTGCCAGACGCTGATTAATTTCGTCCTGGATAGAAGTCAGGTCAGACTCGGAGTTGGAGCCGTTCGCTGCCTGTACAGACAGTTCACGAACACGCTGCAGGTTGTTGTTGATTTCAGACAGCGCGCCTTCAGTGGTCTGTGCAACGGAGATACCGTCGTTGGCGTTACGGGACGCCTGAGTCAGACCTTTGATGTTAGCGGTGAAACGGTTTGCAATCGCCTGACCAGCAGCATCGTCTTTCGCGCTGTTGATACGCAGACCAGAGGACAGACGCTCGATAGCGGAGCCCAGAGCGGACTGAGATTTGTTCAGGTTGTTTTGGGTCAACAGCGACAGGCTGTTTGTATTGATGACTTGTGCCATGATCTTTTCCTTATCAATTACAACTTGATGTTATTGGGCTGTTGCCCACGGTTTCTCACCGTAACCCATGTATCGGCACCTTAATTTCGAACTTTAGAAAATTTTTACTTTCTGTCGTTTTTTTTCTTAGCCCGCGAAATACCCTCTATATGCACCACTATTCCGCGCATTATTTTGACAAAACTATCATTAAACTTTGCGCGCAGATTGCCGATAACCCGCATAACAATTGTTTGCAATCACAAGGAATCGGGCATGGCTTCATTTACATCATTAGGCGTAGGCTCAGGCTTACCACTGGACACGTTGCTAAACAACCTGACTATTGCTGAGAAAAAACGTCTAAATCCAATTACTCAGCAGCAGACCGACAATACTGCCCGTCTGACGGCTTACGGTACGCTGAAGAGTGCGCTGGAAAAATTCCAGACGGCCAATACCGCGTTAAATAAACCGGAGTTGTTCAGAAGCAGTAATGTGACGAGCAGTACTGAAGACCTGAAAGTCACCACCGAAGCAGGCGCGGCACCGGGTATTTATACCATCAGCGTCACGCAACTGGCACAGGCACAATCGCTGAGCACCACATCGGTGGGCTCAAACAAAGAGGCTCTGGGTGATGGCTCCGCCACGCGTACCATTAAAATTGAGCAGCCGGGCCGTAAAGAGCCGCTGGAGATTAAACTCTCCCAAGATAAGACCACGCTGGATGATATCAGCAAGGCAATTAACGATACCGATAGCGGTATCTCCGCCAGTATCGTGAAGGTGAAAGACGGCGAGTTCAAACTGGTGTTGACCGCAGCAGAAGGTCTGGACAGCAAGATGACCATCTCTGTTGAGGGCGACAGCAAGCTTAACGATATGCTGGCTTACGACAGCACGACCGGTACAGGAAAAATGACTGAGCTGGTTCAGGCCCAGAACTCCAAGCTCACGATGAACGGTATCGATATTGAACGTCAAAGCAACAAAGTCACCGATGCCCCGCAGGGTGTTACGCTGGAACTGACCAAAAAAGTTACCGACGCGCGCGTAACGGTGACGAAAAGCAATGAGAAAGCCACGGAAGCGATTAAAGGTTGGGTGGATGCCTATAACTCACTGATCGATACCTTTAATACGCTGACCAAATATAAAGCCGTAGATGCAGGAGCGGAAGGTCAGGACAAAGACAACGGCGCGCTGGTCGGTGATAGCGTAGTACGTACGATTCAGACCGGCATTCGTGCACAGTTTGCTAACTCCGGTGCTGAAGGTGCTTTTAAGACACTGAATGAAATCGGCATCAAACAAGATGGCAAAACCGGCAAGATGTCCATCGATGATACCAAGCTGAAAAAAGCGCTGGATGAAAACACCGCCTCTGTTCGCGAACTGCTGGCTGGCGACGGCAAAGAAACCGGCATCACCACCAAAATTGCCGCTGAAGTAAAAAGTTATCTCGCCGATGACGGCATTATCGACAATGCGCAAGACAGCATTAACGCCACGCTGAAAAAACTGACCAAACAATATCTGTCAGTCAGCGCCAGCATTGACGACATGGTTGCGCGTTATACGGCGCAGTTTACCCAGCTTGATAGCATGATGAGCAAACTGAATAACACCAGTACCTATCTGGGCCAACAATTTACAGCGATGAATAAATCCTGATAACACGAGGTAAGCATGTATACCGCGAGCGGTACCAAAGCCTATGCACAGGTCAGCGTGGAAAGCGCCGTGATGAGCGCCAGCCCACATCAGCTGATTGAGATGTTGTTTGACGGCGCGAACAGCGCCCTGGTGCGCGCTCGCCTGTTTATGCAACAGGGTGATATCGTCGCCAAAGGTGAAGCGTTAAGTAAAGCCATTAATATTATCGACAATGGCCTGAAGGCAGGACTTGATCAAGAGAATGGCGGCGAAATCGCCACCAATCTGTCTTCTCTGTATGACTATATGATTCGCCGTTTACTGCAAGCTAACTTGCGTAATGATTGTCAGGCCATTGAAGAAGTCGAAGGGTTACTCGGCAACATTGCAGATGCCTGGAAACAGATCTCACCGAAAGCATCTTCCCAGGAGTCTCGTTAATGACCTCAGCCGTGGAGTTTATCAACCGTTGGCAGCGCATCGCGCTGCTCAGTCACTCACTGCTGGAACTGGCGCAGCGCGGTGAATGGGACCTTTTACTGGAACAGGAAGTTACCTATCTGCAAAGTATTGAAGTGGTCATGGAAGAGCAAACTCCACCAGGCATTACGCGAAGTATTCAGGATTTAGTGGCCGGGTACATTAAACAGACGCTGGATAACGAACAACTGCTCAAAACATTGTTACAGCAGCGTCTGGATGAACTCAGCAATCTCATCGGTCAGTCGACGCGCCAAAAGACGCTAAATAACGCTTATGGCCGTCTTTCCGGCATGCTGTTAGTTCCCGACGCCCCCACTGCCCCACAATAATTTCCCGTCTCGTCTGAATAATCTTCCATACTCCAGAGGTCGGCCAAACGACTTCTGGAGCACGGAAGATGAAAAATCCCACGTTATTGCAGTATTTTCACTGGTATTACCCCGAGGGCGGTCAACTCTGGCCCGAACTTGCCGAACGCGCAGGTGGACTCAATGACATCGGCATCAATATGGTGTGGTTACCTCCCGCTTATAAAGGCGCATCCGGCGGCTATTCCGTTGGTTACGACTCCTACGATCTGTTTGATCTGGGCGAATTCGACCAAAAGGGAACCATCGCTACCAAATATGGCGATAAAAACCAACTGCTGGCGGCGATAGACGCGCTAAAACACAATGATATTGCCGTACTGCTCGACGTGGTGGTTAACCACAAAATGGGTGCAGATGAGAAAGAGAATATTCGTGTACAGCGGGTTAACGCCGAGGATCGCACGCAAATAGACGATGAGATTGTCGAATGCGAAGGCTGGACGCGCTACACCTTCCCTGCCCGCGCGGGCCAGTACTCGCAATTCATTTGGGACTTTAAATGCTTCAGCGGTATTGACCATATCGAAAACCCAACCGAAGACGGCATTTTTAAAATCGTGAACGACTACACCGGCGAAGGCTGGAACGATCAGGTTGATGATGAGTTGGGTAATTTTGATTATCTGATGGGCGAAAACATCGATTTTCGCAATCACGCCGTAACTGAGGAGATCAAATACTGGGCGCGTTGGGTGATGGAGCAAACCCAGTGTGACGGCTTTCGTTTAGATGCCGTGAAACATATTCCGGCATGGTTTTATAAAGAGTGGATTGAGCATGTGCAGGAAGTCGCCCCCAAGCCGCTGTTTATCGTCGCGGAATACTGGTCGCATGAAGTCGACAAGCTGCAAACCTACATTAATCAGGTGGAGGGGAAAACCATGTTATTCGACGCCCCTTTGCAGATGAAATTCCACGAAGCCTCTCGTCAGGGTCGCGATTACGACATGAGTCAGATTTTCACCGACACCCTGGTGGAAGCCGATCCCTTTCATGCCGTCACGCTGGTCGCCAATCACGACACTCAGCCCTTGCAGGCGCTGGAAGCCCCTGTCGAGCCATGGTTTAAGCCGCTGGCCTATGCGCTGATCCTGTTGCGCGAAAACGGCGTGCCGTCAGTGTTTTATCCTGACCTCTACGGGGCGCATTACGAAGACACTGGCGGCGATGGCGAAACCTATCCTATCGACATGCCGATCATTGAACAGCTTGATGAACTGATCCTCGCGCGCCAGCGCTTCGCGCACGGGGTACAAACGCTCTTTTTCGATCATCCTAACTGTATCGCTTTTAGCCGCAGCGGAACGGACGAGGATCCCGGCTGTGTGGTGGTACTGTCAAACGGCGATGACGGGGAAAAGACCATCAATCTCGGTGCGAATTACGGGAATAAAACCTGGCGCGACTATCTGGGAAATCGCGAAGAAAGCGTGGTCACCGATGAGAACGGTGAAGCGACGTTTTATTGTAACGGCGGTAGCGTCAGCGTGTGGGTGATTGAAGACGTGTTATAAAGCTCAACCCCGGTGGCCGTTGGCTACCGGGGCGTATAGCTTATGGCAATGGCGTGGCCAGCGGCGTTTTCTTTAACGCGTCAGCACATTCCTGCGTCGGGCGGTCGACCCGCTGCAGCGTCATACCGTCATATTCCAGCGTATTGCCTTCCCGCTCAATCTCATACAGCTCGCGTTTCACCGTCACGTTGGTGAGATCGCCAGAGATCATCGTCAGTTTCCCCGGCAGCGCGATCACTCGCTGCCACTGGCGACAATCCAGCGTGTCGCCCTCTTTTGTTACCACCAGGCTGGCAATCGCTTCCGGGCTCACCAGACTGCGTTGCGGACCTTTTGACTGCCAGTATCCTTCCAGACCGGCTGGCGCTGGCGTTTTCACCACGTCGTTATAATTTTCTACTTCGGCGCATCCGGTAAGCGCCAGAAATACAGCAACGATTGCTAATTTTTTCATCATTCATCCTGCATGCGAAGAAAATGGGATTGTGGCATTAAAGGCCTGATGTCGCCAGCCTTTCGGCAGTGTCGAGAAAGATTGATCCAGACGGTGTTACCTCTTATTACTCATAGTCAAAAATTCTGATCGGTGTAGTATCCACACTTCTTGTTACATACCTTCTGAGTTCAGAGGCACAACGCATGTCATGGCAACACTTCAAACAGGCCTGGTTAATTAAATTTTGGGCCCCCGCCCCTGCGGTCATCGCAGCGGGTATTCTCTCTACCTACTATTTCGGCATTACGGGAACCTTCTGGGCCGTTACCGGCGAATTCACTCGCTGGGGTGGTCAAATCCTGCAACTGTTCGGCGTTCACGCCGAAGAATGGGGATACTACAAGCTGATCCATCTCGAAGGCTCACCCCTGACCCGCATTGACGGCATGATGATCCTCGGTATGTTCGGGGGCTGTTTTGCTGCCGCATTGTGGGCAAACAACGTCAAATTACGCATGCCGCGCAGTCGGGTGCGCATTATGCAGGCGATCGTCGGCGGGATGATTGCCGGATTCGGCGCCCGGCTGGCAATGGGCTGTAACTTGGCCGCATTCTTCACCGGTATTCCACAGTTCTCGCTACACGCCTGGTTTTTCGCCCTGGCAACGGCTATTGGCTCATGGTTTGGCGCACGCTTTACCCTGCTGCCGATGTTTCGTATTCCGGTCAAAATGCAGAAAGTCTCCGCCGCTTCTCCGTTAACGCAAAAGCCAGATCAGGCCCGTCGCCGTTTCCGCCTCGGCATGCTGGTGTTTATCGCCATGATCGGCTGGGCGCTCCTCACTGCGATGGATAAGCCCAAACTTGGTTTGGCCATGCTGTTTGGCGTCGGGTTCGGGCTGCTGATTGAACGGGCGCAAATCTGCTTCACCTCCGCCTTCCGCGATCTGTGGATTTCCGGTCGCACCCATATGGCGAAAGCGATCATCTTCGGGATGGCGGTCAGCGCCATCGGTATCTTTAGCTACGTACAACTGGGCGTCGAGCCTAAAATCATGTGGGCAGGTCCGAATGCGGTGATCGGCGGCTTGCTGTTCGGCTTCGGCATTGTTCTGGCGGGCGGGTGTGAAACGGGCTGGATGTACCGCGCCGTTGAAGGCCAGGTGCATTACTGGTGGGTGGGACTGGGCAACGTTATTGGCTCGACCATTCTGGCCTACTACTGGGATGATTTTGCTCCCGCGCTTGCCACCAGTTGGGACAAAGTGAATCTGCTCAACACCTTCGGCCCGCTCGGTGGCCTGCTGGTAACCTATCTGCTGTTATTTACCGCGCTGATGCTCATCATCGGCTGGGAAAAACGCTTCTTCCGTCGCGCTGGGCTGACGCCTGCCAAGGAGTCTGTATGAAAAATATCGTGCCTGATTATCGCCTCGATATGGTCGGCGAGCCGTGTCCGTACCCGGCTGTCGCCACACTGGAAGCGATGCCGCAATTGAAGAAAGGTGAGATTCTGGAAGTGGTGAGCGATTGCCCGCAGTCAATCAACAATATTCCACTGGATGCGCGTAATCACGGCTATACGGTGCTGGATATTCAGCAGGATGGTCCAACGATTCGTTATTTAATTCAGAAGTAATGCGATTCTCCCGTTGCCCGACGCAGCGGGAGAATGTTCGGCTTGCTACACCTGCATCGACATCACTTCCTGATACGCCGACACCAGTTTGTTGCGCACCTGGATCCCCATCTGCATCGATACCGACGCTTTTTGCATATCGGTCATCACATCGTTCAGCGCAATACCCGGTTCACCGAGGGTAAATTTCTCAGCCTGCACACGGGACGCGGTTTGTACATCGCTGATCCTGTCTAACGCCGCATGCAGTTGACCGGCAAAGCTCACGGTCGGTTGTGGCTGCATATCCTGCATTTTTGCTGACATCGCCGTGGTCTGTAGCTGGCTGATGACCCCTTCAATCCCCTGTATTGCCGACATTCTGATCCCCTGGATAATTTTTTACGTAGTTGAGATTACCAGTTAGTCAATAAGATAAAGGCGTTAAATAACGATAAAAAACCACGGTTTTTAACGCATAGAAAAATTCGAAACCGCAAATAATGAGACCGTCAATTTTTCGAGTTTGCTGACCCGGGAGTGAGTCTTGTTCCACTTTGCAAAAAACGCCGTCCACGATAAGCCACGAGGTGCGAGATGAGTGCGACAGCATCGACTGCAACCCAGCTTAAACCTCTCGAGTGGTTAAACCGCCTGCGCGCGAATCCCAAAATTCCTCTGATTGTGGCGGGAGCCGCTGCCGTCGCGATCATCGTGGCGATGGTCCTGTGGGCCAAAGCACCTGACTACCGCACGCTGTTCAGCAATCTTTCCGATCAGGATGGTGGCGCGATCGTCACCCAACTGACGCAGATGAACGTTCCCTACCGTTTTACTGAGGGAAGCGGCGCCATTGAAGTTCCTGCCGATAAAGTCCACGAACTGCGTTTACGTCTGGCGCAGCAAGGTCTGCCCAAAGGCGGCGCGGTGGGTTTTGAACTGCTGGATCAGGAAAAGTTTGGTATCAGCCAGTTTAGCGAGCAGGTCAACTACCAGCGCGCGCTGGAAGGTGAATTAGCCCGTACGATTGAAACGTTGGGACCGGTAAAACGCGCCCGCGTGCATCTGGCTATGCCGAAACCGTCGCTGTTTGTGCGTGAGCAAAAAGCGCCTTCAGCCTCCGTCACCGTCAACCTGGAGCCGGGTCGCGCGCTGGATGAAGGTCAGATCAGTGCGGTCACGCATCTGGTTTCCAGCGCTGTTGCAGGCTTGCCGCCGGGCAACGTTACGCTGGTCGACCAGGCGGGGCATCTGTTAACCCAGTCGAATACCAGTAGCCGCGATCTTAACGATGCGCAGCTGAAATACGCCAGCGACGTCGAAGGCCGCGTTCAGCGCCGTATCGAATCAATTCTGTCGCCGATTGTCGGCAACGGTAACGTACATGCGCAGGTTACCGCGCAACTGGATTTTGCCAACAAAGAGCAAACCGAAGAACAGTACCGTCCAAACGGTGATGAGTCCCAGGCCGTGCTGCGTTCTCGTCAGTTGAACGTCAGTGAGCAGGTCGGTAGCGGAGCACCAGGCGGCGTCCCGGGCGCGTTGTCAAATCAGCCCGCTCCGGCAAATACTGCGCCAATCGCCACCCCACCCGCTAATCAGCAAAACGCGCAAAATACGCAAAACGCACAGACGGCGAATAACAGTAATAATGCCGGCCCGCGCAATACTCAGCGCAATGAAACCAGCAACTATGAAGTTGACCGCACCATTCGCCATACCAAAATGAACGTTGGCGATGTGCAGCGTCTCTCGGTGGCTGTCGTGGTCAACTACAAAACGTTACCAGACGGCAAACCGTTGCCGTTAACCGCCGAGCAGATGAAACAGATTGAGGATCTGACCCGCGAAGCGATGGGATTCTCCGACAAGCGTGGCGATACCCTGAACGTGGTGAACTCTCCCTTCACTGCGACCGACGATTCCATGGGCGAGCTACCGTTCTGGAAACAGCCGTTCTTTATTGATCAGTTAATGTCCGCAGGTCGTTGGTTGCTGGTTCTGTTGGTGGCGTGGATCCTGTGGCGGAAAGCCGTTCGTCCGCAGTTGGTCCGTCGCAGTGAAGAAGCGAAAGCCGTACAAGAACAAACGCGTGTCCGTCAGGAAACCGAAGAAGCGGTAGAAGTTCGCCTCAGCAAAGACGAACAAACCCAGCAGCGTCGTACTAATCAGCGTCTGGGAGCAGAAGTCATGAGTCAGCGTATTCGTGAAATGTCAGATAACGATCCGCGCGTCGTGGCGCTGGTCATTCGCCAGTGGATGAGTAACGATCATGAGTAATCTTACCGGTACCGATAAAAGCGTCATCCTGCTGATGACAATTGGCGAAGATCGCGCGGCGGAGGTGTTTAAGCACCTTTCCACGCGCGAAGTTCAGGCGCTCAGTACGGCGATGGCCAACGTTCGCCAGATTTCCAACAAACAGTTGACGGAAGTGCTGGCCGAATTTGAACAAGAAGCCGAACAGTTTGCCGCGCTGAATATCAACGCCAACGAATATCTGCGTTCCGTGCTGGTGAAAGCGCTGGGCGAAGAACGTGCCTCCAGTCTGCTGGAAGATATTCTGGAAACCCGCGATACCACCAGCGGCATTGAAACGCTTAACTTTATGGAGCCGCAAAGCGCCGCCGACCTTATCCGCGACGAGCATCCGCAGATTATCGCCACCATTCTGGTGCACCTCAAGCGGGGCCAGGCTGCCGATATTCTGGCACTGTTCGACGAGCGTTTACGTCACGACGTGATGCTGCGTATCGCCACTTTTGGCGGCGTACAGCCTGCCGCGCTGGCAGAACTGACCGAGGTACTCAACGGCCTGCTCGATGGCCAGAACCTCAAGCGCAGCAAAATGGGCGGCGTGAGAACGGCGGCAGAAATTATCAACCTGATGAAAACCCAGCAGGAAGAAGCGGTTATTACCGCCGTACGCGAATTCGACGGCGAGCTGGCGCAGAAAATTATCGACGAGATGTTCCTGTTCGAGAACCTGGTGGATGTCGACGATCGCAGTATCCAGCGCCTGCTGCAGGAAGTGGATTCCGAATCGTTGCTGATTGCCCTGAAAGGTGCCGAACAGCCGCTGCGCGAGAAGTTCCTGCGCAACATGTCGCAACGTGCTGCCGATATTCTGCGCGACGACCTCGCCAACCGCGGTCCGGTGCGTTTGTCGCAGGTGGAAAACGAACAGAAAGCCATTCTGCTTATTGTGCGTCGTCTGGCGGAAACCGGCGAGATGGTGATAGGCAGCGGCGAGGATACCTATGTCTAACGAACTGCCGTGGAAAGTCTGGACCCCGGACGACCTCGCCCCACCGATGGCGGAGTTCGTACTGGCTGACCACAGCGAAAACCCGCTGTCAGAAGAAACAGAAGAACCAGAGCTTTCCGCAGAGCAACAGCTTGAACAGCAGCTCGCACAGCTGCAACTGCAGGCCCATGAGCAAGGCTATAACGCGGGTCTGGCGGAAGGTCGACAAAAAGGCCACGAACAAGGTTATCAGGAAGGCCTGAGTCAGGGGCTGGAGCAAGGCCAGAACCAGGCGCGCGCTCAGCATGCGCCGATCCATGCCCGCATGCAGCAACTGGTGAGCGAGTTTCAGAATACGCTGGACGCGCTGGACAGCGTCATTGCCTCGCGTCTGATGCAAATGGCGCTGGAAGCTGCGCGTCAGGTTATAGGTCAGACGCCTATTGTGGATAACGCTGCGCTGATTAAACAAATCCAACAGCTGTTGCAGCAAGAACCGCTGTTTAGCGGTAAACCGCAGCTACGCGTACATCCGGACGATCTCCAGCGTGTGGAAGAGATGCTCGGTGCGACCCTCAGCCTGCACGGCTGGCGGCTGCGCGGCGATCCGACGCTGCATCACGGCGGCTGTAAAGTCTCAGCCGATGAAGGAGATCTGGATGCCAGCGTCGCCACGCGCTGGCAAGAACTCTGCCGTCTGGCAGCGCCGGGAGTCGTGTAATGACCACTCGCCTGACTCGCTGGCTCAACACGCTGGACAGCTTCGAAGAGAAAATGTCGCTACTGCCTGCGGTGCGCCGTTACGGTCGCCTGACCCGCGCCACTGGGCTGGTGCTGGAGGCTACGGGATTACAGTTGCCGCTGGGCGCCACCTGCGTTATTGAACGCCAGGACGGCAACGAAACCCAGGAGGTCGAAAGTGAAGTCGTGGGCTTTAACGGTCAGCGTCTGTTTCTGATGCCCCTCGAAGAGGTTGAAGGCGTTCTGCCCGGCGCGCGCGTGTACGCGAAGAACATTGCCGGAGAAGGTCTGCAAAGCGGGAAGCAATTACCGCTTGGCCCTGCATTGCTGGGTCGTGTGCTTGACGGTAGCGGAAAACCGCTCGACGGTCTGCCCGCCCCGGATACCACCGAAACCGGGGCGCTGATTACGCCGCCGTTTAACCCGCTACAACGCACCGCGATTGAACACGTCCTGGATACCGGCGTACGCCCCATCAACGCGTTGTTAACCGTCGGTCGCGGTCAGCGTATGGGACTTTTCGCGGGTTCCGGTGTCGGTAAAAGCGTTCTGCTCGGCATGATGGCGCGCTATACCCAGGCCGATGTTATCGTCGTGGGTCTGATTGGCGAACGTGGTCGCGAAGTTAAAGATTTTATTGAAAATATTCTCGGTACCGACGGTCGTGCACGCTCGGTGGTGATTGCTGCTCCCGCAGATGTCTCGCCGCTGTTACGTATGCAAGGCGCGGCCTATGCCACGCGTATCGCCGAAGATTTTCGCGATCGTGGACAGCACGTATTGCTGATTATGGATTCCCTCACCCGCTACGCGATGGCGCAACGTGAAATCGCCCTGGCGATCGGAGAGCCGCCGGCAACGAAAGGTTATCCCCCCTCAGTATTCGCCAAATTACCGGCGCTGGTCGAACGCGCCGGGAACGGTATTCACGGCGGCGGTTCCGTTACCGCGTTTTACACGGTACTGACCGAAGGTGACGACCAGCAGGACCCCATTGCGGATTCCGCGCGCGCGATTCTGGACGGCCACATTGTGCTGTCCCGTCATCTGGCCGAAGCGGGTCACTATCCGGCCATCGATATTGAAGCCTCGATCAGCCGCGCCATGACCGCGCTTATTAGTGAACAACACTATGCGCGGGTACGTAACTTTAAACAGCTGCTATCCAGCTTCCAGCGCAACCGCGATCTGGTCAGCGTGGGGGCGTATGCCAAAGGCAGCGATCCCATGCTGGATAAAGCCATCGCCCTATGGCCACAACTGGAAGCATTCTTACAGCAAGGCATTTTTGAACGGGCGGACTGGGAAGATTCTCTGCACGCGTTAGAACTGATTTTCCCTGGTGTGTGAGTAAGCAGGAGAGCATAGGTCATGGCACAACATGGTGCATTAGCCACACTGAAAGACCTGGCTGAAAAAGAGGTAGATGACGCCGCTGTCTTATTGGGAGAGATGCGTCGTGGCTGTCAGCAGGCGGAAGAGCAGTTGAAAATGCTGATCGATTATCAGCATGAGTACCGCAACAATCTGAACAGTGACATGGGTCAGGGTATTACCAGTAATCGCTGGATCAATTACCAACAATTTATTCAGACGCTGGAAAAAGCGATTGAGCAACACCGCCAACAGCTCAATCAGTGGACGCAGAAAGTAGACCAGGCATTGAACAGTTGGCGCGACAAAAAACAACGTTTACAGGCGTGGCAGACTCTGCAGGACAGACAAACCTCGGCGGCGTTACTGGCCGAAAACCGCCTGGATCAGAAAAAAATGGATGAATTTGCTCAGCGTGCAGCTATGAGGAAACCCGAATGATTACTTTACCCCAACTGATTACCACCGACACCGACGTAGCCGCAGGTCTTCAGTCAGGCAAAGCGGTTGATTCACCCGAGGATTTTTTAGCGCTGCTGGCGGGTGCATTAGGTGCGGACAACGCGCAGGGTAAAGACGCCCCGCTGTCGTTTGCCGACTTACAGGCGGCCGGTAGCAAACTGCAAAAAGGGTTACTGCAAAAAAATGGCGATTCAGCACCGTCGCTCAAGTTGACCGAACTACTGGCGCAAAAAGAGATGCACACTGATGCTTCTCTTGTCGACATGACAGACGCTCAGCAACTGTTGTCTGCCCTCACGCCCTCACTGAAAGTTAATGCCCTGACGACACTGGGCAAAGTCGCTCAGCAGGATGAAAAAAACACCGCACTGAGCGATGAGGATCTCGCCAACCTGAGCGCATTGTTCGCCATGCTGCCAGGACAACCGCAGACCACGCCTGCCGTCGACAGCGCGCCAGCCCCCGTTGATGCGACGCTTTCGGCGTTGTCACGAGGCTCGGTACACAGCGCTATCGCCGATAATGCTGGCGAATTGCTGCCAGGTGATGCCAAAAAAGGCAAAGCGGATATTGCAACGCCTGCCAGCAGCGTAGATCAGACAAACAATCCGACATTAACCCCGTTGACGGCAGCGGCGACGACCAGAGCGGAAATTGAAAGCTCCCCTTCGCCGACCAGCATTGGCATGACGACAGCGCCGTTAAGTGGCCCGCAGTCCCACGCTCAACCGTTACCGACCGCCGCACCTGTGCTAAGCGCACCATTGGGTAGCCAGGAATGGCAGCAATCACTGAGCCAGCACGTCACTCTGTTTACTCGCCAGGGCCAGCAAAGCGCAGAACTGCGTCTGCATCCACAGGATCTGGGCCAGGTGCACATTTCCCTCAAGCTGGATGACAATCTCGCGCAGTTGCAAATGGTATCGCCACACAGTCACGTGCGCGCTGCGCTGGAAGCTGCATTACCGATGCTGCGTACGCAGTTGGCTGAAAGCGGGATCCAGCTTGGACAAAGCAGTATCAGCAGTGAAAGCTTTGCCGGTAATCAGCAGTCTTCCGGGCAGCAACAGCAGGCGGGTCGCGCTCAGGGACAAGACATTTTTGCCGCTGAAGATGACGCCGTACTGGCAGCGCCAGCCTCACTGCAAGCTGCAGCACGCGGTGATGGAGCAGTAGACATCTTCGCCTAACGCCAGAGGTAGCATGATTATCCGCGTCTTTTCCACGCTTTGTCGTGGACAGGACACGGGATAATCAGCCCATAAGCTGTACCGAAACAGGAAGCCCGTATCTGATGACTGACTCCGCGATTAACAAAAAAAGTAAACGCGCTATTTGGATCCCTCTGCTGGTATTGATTACCCTCGCCGCCTGCGCAACTGCGGGTTATAGCTACTGGCGCATGCAGCAGCAGCCGTCCGCCAGCGTCAAAGCGGAACCGGCTCCACCGCCAGCCCCGGTATTCTTTGCGCTGGATACCTTTACCGTCAATCTGGGTGATGCGGACCGTGTACTGTATATCGGTATCACGCTGCGCATGAAAGACGAGGCAACGCGTTCACGTCTTAACGAATATCTGCCGGAAGTGCGCAGCCGCTTGCTGCTGCTGTTCTCTCGTCAGAACGCGGCTACGCTCGCCACCGAAGAAGGTAAGCAACAGCTCATTGCCGCCATCAAAGAGACGCTCGCGACTCCGCTCGTTGTTGGGCAACCCAAACAGGTTGTCACCGACGTTCTTTATACAGCTTTTATTCTGCGGTAAAGACATGGGCGACAGTATTCTTTCTCAGGCTGAAATCGACGCATTGCTTAATGGCGATAGCGAAACTAAAGACGAACCCATTTCCGGTATCGCAAAAGAAAGCGATATTCGTCCTTACGATCCCAACACCCAGCGCCGCGTAGTACGTGAGCGTTTACAGGCGCTGGAGATCATTAACGAACGCTTCGCGCGCCAGTTCCGTATGGGATTATTTAACCTGTTGCGCCGTAGCCCGGATATTACCGTGGGTGCGATCCGTATCCAGCCATACCACGAGTTTGCGCGCAACTTACCGGTTCCGACCAACCTGAACTTAATCCACCTGAAGCCGCTGCGCGGTACGGGTCTGGTGGTGTTCTCACCGAGTCTGGTATTTATCGCCGTCGATAACCTCTTCGGCGGTGATGGCCGCTTCCCGACGAAAGTGGAAGGCCGTGAATTTACCCATACCGAACAGCGCGTTATCAACCGCATGCTGAAGCTGGCGCTGGAAAGCTACAGCGACGCGTGGAAGGCCATCAATCCGCTGGAAGTGGAATACGTTCGTTCCGAGATGCAGGTGAAATTTACCAATATCACCACGTCTCCTAACGACATCGTGGTCAATACCCCATTCCACGTTGAAATTGGCAACCTGACCGGTGAATTTAACATCTGTCTGCCATTCAGCATGATTGAACCGTTGCGTGAGCTGCTGGTGAACCCGCCGCTGGAAAACTCGCGTAATGAAGATCAGAACTGGCGCAATAATCTGGTGCGTCAGGTTCAGCATTCTGAGCTGGAGTTGGTGGCAAACTTTGCTGACATTCCGCTGCGGCTATCCCAGATTTTAAAACTGAAACCCGGCGATGTACTGCCGATTGAAAAACCCGACCGCATTATTGCTCATGTGGACGGCGTGCCTGTACTGACCAGCCAGTATGGCACGGTGAACGGTCAGTATGCGTTACGCGTAGAACATCTGATAAACCCGATTTTGAATTCGCTGAATGAGGAACAGCCCAAATGAGTGATATGAATAATCCGTCCGATGAGAACACTGGTGCATTGGACGATCTGTGGGCTGACGCGTTAAACGAGCAAAAAACCACGCCCACCAAAAGTGCGGCCGATGCGGTATTCCAGCAGTTAGGTGGCGGCGACGTCAGCGGTGCCTTGCAGGACATCGACCTGATCATGGACATTCCGGTCAAACTGACCGTCGAATTGGGCCGAACCCGTATGACCATCAAAGAGCTGCTGCGTCTGACACAGGGTTCGGTCGTCGCGTTGGATGGTCTGGCGGGCGAGCCGCTGGATATCCTGATCAACGGTTACCTGATTGCCCAGGGTGAAGTGGTGGTTGTCGCAGACAAATACGGCGTACGTATCACCGACATTATTACCCCATCTGAACGCATGCGCCGTCTGAGCCGTTAATCATGAATACCCAGGCTACAGTTTCTCAGCCAGCCGCCGTACCCGGCTCACCGCTGGTTCAGGTAAGCGGCGCGCTGCTTGGGATCATCGTATTGATCCTGGCTGCAGCCTGGGTGATTAAGCGTATGGGGTTTGCCCCCAAAAGCGCCGGTACGCGCGGACTGAAAGTTGCGGCAAGTACCTCACTGGGTCCACGTGAGCGCGTGGTGATTGTTGAGGTTGAAGATGCGCGCCTGGTACTGGGCGTCACGGCCTCGCAAATTAACGTGCTGCACACCCTGCCCCCGGCGCCTGCTGATACAGAAGAAAAACCGGCCTCCCCCGCGGATTTCCAGGCCATGATGAAGAGTTTGCTTAAGCGTTCCGGGAGATCCTGATGCGCCGTTTGTTATCCATCACGCTGGCAGGCTTATGGCTTTTCAGCCCAGTAGCCCTCGCCCAGCTCCCGGGTCTGGTTAGCCAGCCGCTGCCTGGCGGCGGACAAAGCTGGTCTTTGCCCGTGCAAACGCTGGTGTTTATCACCTCGCTGACGTTCCTGCCCGCCATTTTATTGATGATGACCAGCTTCACCCGCATCATCATCGTTTTCGGTCTGTTACGAAATGCGCTGGGAACCCCTTCGGCCCCCCCGAACCAGGTGCTACTGGGCCTTGCGCTATTTTTGACCTTTTTCATCATGTCGCCGGTAATCGACAAAATCTACGTCGACGCATATCAGCCGTTCAGCGAAGAGAAAATCTCTATGCAGGAAGCCATGGAGAAAGGCGCACAGCCGCTGCGCGAGTTTATGTTGCGCCAGACCCGTGAAGCCGATCTGGCACTCTTCGCGCGCTTAGCAAACAGCGGTCCCCTACAGGGACCAGAAGCCGTACCGATGCGGATTTTGCTTCCAGCCTATGTCACCAGCGAGCTGAAGACGGCATTCCAGATAGGCTTTACCATTTTTATTCCGTTTCTGATTATCGACCTGGTCATCGCCAGCGTGCTGATGGCGCTCGGGATGATGATGGTCCCCCCGGCCACGATCGCGCTACCGTTCAAGCTGATGCTGTTTGTGTTGGTAGACGGTTGGCAGTTGCTTGTCGGCTCGCTAGCTCAAAGCTTTTACAGTTAGAGGCGCGAAATGACACCTGAATCGGTCATGATGATGGGCACAGAGGCGATGAAAGTCGCCCTAGCCCTTGCCGCGCCTTTGCTGTTGGTCGCCCTCGTTACAGGTCTTATCATCAGTATTTTGCAGGCGGCGACCCAGATAAACGAAATGACGCTGTCCTTCATTCCCAAAATTGTCGCGGTTTTTATTGCCATCATTGTTGCCGGCCCGTGGATGCTTAACCTGCTGCTCGACTACGTGCGTACGCTGTTCAGCAATATCCCCTACATCATCGGGTAGATGACATTATGCTGCAGGTGACCAGCGTTGAGTGGCTCCACTGGCTGAATCTTTACTTCTGGCCTTTGCTGCGCATCCTGGCGCTCATCTCAACGGCGCCGATTCTCAGCGAGCGCGCGATCCCCAAACGGGTAAAACTCGGGCTGGGGTTAATGATAACCGTCGTTATCGCTCCGTCGATTCCCCCGGTAGACGTCCCTATCTTTTCTATCGTGGCGCTATGGCAGGCAATGCAACAAATCCTGATCGGCATCGCTCTGGGCTTCACTATGCAGTTTGCCTTCGCGGCAGTACGTACCGCCGGGGAATTGATTGGTCTGCAAATGGGTCTCTCCTTCGCAACCTTCTTTGATCCCGGCAGCCGTCTGAATATGCCGGTACTGGCGAGACTGATCGACATGCTCGCCATGCTGTTATTCCTGACTTTTAACGGCCATTTGTGGCTTATTTCGCTGTTGGTGGATACATTTCATACCTTGCCAATCGGCGGCAATCCGGTGAACAGCAATGCGTTTCTCGCGCTGGCGCGGGCGGGTAGCCTGATTTTCCTCAACGGGCTAATGTTGGCCCTGCCGATAATGACGCTGCTACTCACCCTAAACCTCGCACTCGGTCTGTTGAATCGCATGGCTCCTCAGCTGTCGATTTTCGTCATCGGTTTTCCACTCACCCTCGCCGTGGGTATTTCATTAATGGCGGCCCTGATGCCATTAATTGCGCCATTCTGCGAGCGATTATTCAGCGAAATTTTTAATTTGTTGGCTGATATTGTCAGCGAAATGCCCGGAAAATAATAACCCTTAATTTTTATCCTGTTTTACTAAGGATTGTCCTAAATTTAAAAAGCGACAACATCAACCAGGATATCTCTGTCGCGGTTTATTTATTATTGACTCACTCACATAACGCAACATTTACTTTACTTTAAGATGTTTCCTGGCAAATTATACGCAACTTTACGGGATAGTAATTTCGCCTGAAAAACAGCGAAAGCGTCATCTTGGGTCGTTATTATTCCGTTTAGTTGTGATGAAAATAATCAGGTAAGGGGAATTATCGTTACGCATTGAGTGAGGGTATGCCATGTCAACGATTATTATGGATTTGTGCAGTTACACCCGGCTAGGGTTGACCGGATATCTGGTAAGTCGGGGGGTGAAGAAAAGGGAAATCAACAACATTTCCAACGTTGAGGAGCTCAGTCTCGCCTGTGTCTCTCAACAGCCCGCTGTGGTGTTTATTAATGAGGACTGCTTTATCCACGATCCTGCTAATAGCCAGCAAATAAAGCAAATCATTAATCAGCATCCCGGCACATTATTTATTGTGTTTATGGCAATTGCCAACGTGCATTTTGATGAGTATCTATTAGTCAGAAAAAATTTATTGATTAGTTCTAAGTCGATTAAACCAGATTCACTGGATGAACTCCTTGGCGATATTCTGAAAAAAGAAGTAGATTTTGTCATTGATGTGAATCTACCAACATTATCATTGAGCCGTACCGAGTCCAGCATGCTACGCATGTGGATGGAGGGTCAGGGAACAATACAGATATCCGACCAAATGAATATCAAGGCCAAGACCGTGTCATCCCATAAGGGGAATATAAAACGAAAGATAAAGACGCATAATAAGCAAGTTATCTATCACGTTGTGAGACTCACCGATAACGTTACCAATGGTATCTTTGTGAATACGCGCTAACACGTTCTGACTGGTGGCGAATCCACCAGTCAGGATCATGCAGCAAAACTCACCTTATTCTACTTTTTCCACGAAGATACCATCCTGATGACCTGATTCATTAAAGAACCAGATACCGAGCGGGTAGTCTTCCAGCGAAACCAGGTACATGGTGCCTTCACTAAACTCTTCGATAGCCAGTACCACGCCCGGTCGACGAGGACCGCCGTCCGTTTTGACTGTGACCCGATCATTCACCTTCATAGTTTTCCTCCTGTGGCTTTGTGCCAGTGTAGAACAATTTCCTTTTTCTGGCAGCGCCTGCCTCGCGCGATTGCGGGTTTTATCGACGGTCTATACTTAAGTTGTGCGTATCTGATGTTTGGATGCGCTCCCCCGGTATCCTTAACGGTTGAGAGGTATGAGGATGAAAACCGCGAAAGAGTACAGCGATACGGCCAAACGTGAAGTCAGCGTCGATGTGGACGCGCTACTGAAGGCAATCAACGAAATTTGCGAGAGTGAAATTCATCGCAGTCAGGATGACCCGGAACGCGTCAGCGTCGACGGACGTGATTACCACACGTGGCATGAACTGGCCGACGCGTTCGAGCTTGATATCCATGATTTTAGCGTGTCGGAGATCAATCGCTGACTGAGGGCGAAAAAAATCCCGGCCCTTATCGGGTCGGGATCAAGCTTGCTTATGCAAGAAGCACTTGAAAATTCGTTACACCAGGAAATCTGATGTGAAACAAACCTTATCTGCAATTTTTTTGCCTGACAAGTAAATAATTCTCACTAAAATGATAAATATAACTAATGATTGAAAGATCACCCGGTTACGCGCCCCCCAGGTGTTCAGGCATCCTGGCAGAGCTTTCTTCGCTCGCCCGGCACCAGTTCATCTTCACGGAATGCTTCCCGTTTGACGCCAAAGCCGTCATACCAGCGACACTCCACCATTCCGCTGGCATACCCGGTAACGATCATGCGTGGGCCACCCTCTTTGGAGGTGACTTCCTCACTGACAGAAAAGACCATACCTGCCTCCTGTATCAAGAGAAACCTTTACACCTTAGACGACAAAGAAGGGTTTTGCGTAATCAACCCTGCGACAATTAGTGCGAAACTCCGCGCACTCTGGCGACGGTTTTCACCAGCAGCACCACTATTGCGCCAATGATAAATCCGAGCACCAGATTCAGCAGGGTCGGAAGCATCAGCGCAATCAATGCACTTTGCTGTTGGGCAAAATGTTCAATCGCATGATGCAGCGGTGTTATTCCGTGCACCACAATTCCGCCGCCAACCAAAAACATCGCCAGCGTGCCGACCACGGAAAGTGTTTTCATAAGCCAGGGGGCAACGACCAGCAATCCTTTACCCAGCGACTGGGCCAGCGTACTGCGCTTTTCTGCCAACCAGTATCCGATATCATCGAGCTTAACGATAATCCCGACCAGGCCGTAGACCCCCACTGTCACCACTAACGCGATGCCAGATAACACCAACACCTGATTCAACAATGGCGCATCCGCTACGATCCCCAGCGTAATCGCGACAATCTCAGCAGATAAAATAAAGTCGGTACGTATCGCCCCTTTGATTTTGTCTTTCTCAAAGGTGAGTGGATCCTGCGCTGCCAAAGATGTCAGACGCTGCTGGCGCTCTTCCGGGGTTTCTTTGTGCTTACGCGCTTCCAGGGTATGGAGAACTTTTTCTACACCTTCAAAACAGAGGAACGCCCCGCCTACCATTAATAAGGGGGTGATCGCCCAGGGAATGAAGGCGCTTATCAATAGCGCCAACGGCACAAGGATAACTTTGTTAACAAACGATCCTTTCGCTACACTCCAGACCACCGGGAGTTCACGGTTCGCCCGCACACCCGACACCTGCTGCGCGTTAAGCGACAGATCATCTCCCAGCACACCCGCGGTTTTTTTCGCGGCCAGTTTTCCCATGACAGAGATATCATCCAGCAAAGTGGCGATATCATCGAGTAAGGTCAATAAGCTACTTCCTGCCAAAATTTTTACCCTCAATATTATTTTTTTGCAGTCATAAGTATGAAGTAAAACACGCAATGCTGAAACTGACCTTTCTGGTCAACAAATTTTTAACATCAGCACGTAATTATAAATCTCGCCAGCAAGATAGTTTTGACGTTTACTATGTTGCACCTTTTTATTTCCACCGTGAGGGATTATGCGTTTCAGGCAATTGCTACCGCTTTTCAGTGCGCTTTTCGCGCTGTACATCATTTGGGGTTCCACGTACTTCGTTATTCGCATTGGCGTTGAAAGCTGGCCACCGTTGATGATGGCTGGCGTTCGTTTTCTCTCTGCGGGGATTTTATTAACAGCATTCTTACTTATCCGCGGACATAAGCTGCCGCCTCTGCGCGTGATCCTGAACGCCGCGTTAATTGGTATCCTGCTGCTGGCTGTCGGTAACGGACTGGTCACCGTCGCAGAACATCAAAACGTGCCTTCCGGTATTGCCGCCGTGGTGGTCGCCACCGTTCCGCTGTTTACGCTGTGTTTTAGCCACTTTTTTGGCATCAAAACGCGCAAACTTGAATGGATGGGGATCGCAATTGGACTCGCGGGGATCATCATGCTGAACAGCGGTGGTAATTTGAGTGGTAATCCATGGGGAGCAATTTTAATCCTGATAGGTTCGATAAGCTGGGCGTTTGGCTCAGTGTACGGCTCGCGCATAACGTTACCCGTTGGCATGATGGCCGGAGCCATTGAAATGTTAGCCGCCGGTATTGTGCTGATGTGCGCCTCGCTGATTTCCGGGGAAAAGTTGACCACTATGCCGACGTTTTCAGGCTTTATGGCGGTCGCCTATCTGGCCGTGTTTGGTTCTATTATTGCCATCAACGCGTACATGTACTTGATCCGCAACGTCAGCCCGGCATTAGCCACCAGCTATGCCTACGTTAATCCGGTTGTCGCCGTACTGTTAGGTACCGGCCTGGGAGGTGAAAGTCTGGCGCCCATCGAATGGCTGGCGCTTGGCGTGATTGTATTTGCGGTGGTACTGGTCACACTCGGTAAATACTTATTTCCCATTAAAGCGGACGCCGTTGCGACCCCGTCGGAAAAGACGTTACAGTAAATGGATACCGAGGGTGTCGATCTGCGCACTGTCGCCACCGCCGAAGATCCACTCGATGACGCGTTCGGACAACGCGTCATCCCCCAGCTTTTCGCGCCCACGCAGGGCGCACTCCCAGACAATCAGTACGCGCCAGCCCAAAGCCTGCAATTTTTCACAATCCCGCGCGTCACGCTGGACATTTTTGCCTATTTTTTCCAGCCAGAACGCTGTTCGTGTGGCGGGGACTTTGAATAGATAGCAGTTGTGATGATGCCAGAAACAGCCGTGGGTAAAAATCACACAACGATAATCATCCACCACGAAATCGGGACGACCGGGTAACGTCGCATCCTGCACGCGAAACGTTACCCCCTGCTCTGTCAGTACGCTGGCAAGGCGTTTTTCAATTCCGGTATCGCGGGTTGCTATCGCCCGCATATTTTTACTGCGCGTCGCTTTATCGTGAACGTCTGCCATGCAGTTTCTCTTTCTCGCGAATAGCAACCGCCTGTTTGATTTTTGGCTCCAGCAGTCTGGCAACCGCCGCAAATGCCGGGACGACCACCGAATTACCAAACTGACGATAAGCCTGTGTGTCCGACACCGGGATCCTGAACTGATAGCCCTGAGGTGATTCAAATCCCATCAGGCGCGCGCACTCTCTGGGCGTCAGCCTGCGCGGACGGTATCGCTGATTGTGCGGATCATCAAAATCCTTTTCACCCTGCGCCATATCCCAACCGCGGTCGATCAAGATCTCCGCCCCATCTTTATAGTAACGCGCCGATAATGTGCGCGTTACGCAATCGGGATTGCCGGGATACACCATGCCATAGCCAAATCCATTGCCCCGTGCCTGATGCTTTTTCGCATAACGATACAGATATTTCCACAGCACCGGCGTGAGCACATATTTTGCGTCGACGGTCGGCTCAAGTAGCTCCGCCAGCGTCGTACGCCGCTGAGGATAGCGGGAGACAATATCGCGCAGCGTGAAGTCTGATTTCAGATCCAGATCGCGGCGAAAGCCGACGAGCACAATACGTTCGCGATGCTGGGGCAAAAAATGTTGCCCATCGATAATTTTCGGATCGTCCGGCCCGTTATCGTGTGCATCAGCCACGTCATAACCCAGCTCATCCAGCGTTTGCATAATGATGCGGAACGTTTTCCCCTGATCGTGACTCTTCAGGTTTTTGACGTTTTCGAGCACAAATATTGCCGGCCGACGCGCATCGATGATGCGCACCACGTCAAAAAAAAGTGTGCCTTGCGTATCGCAGGCGAAGCCATGAGCCCGCCCTAACGCGTTTTTCTTTGATACACCGGCCAGGGAGAATGGCTGACAAGGAAACCCCGCCAGCAGCACGTCATGCTGCGGAACATGCTGGCGGATATGTTCCGCCGCCTGCTGGTCGCTCACCCCATCATGATGACTGAGGGTGATATCGCGAATATCTTCATTAAAATGGTGCTGGTGAGGATTACAGTAGTGATTCGCTTTGTAGGTGCGCACCGCATGCTTGTTCCACTCACTGGTAAACACGCACTGCCCGCCAATCGCCTCAAAGCCGCGACGAATGCCGCCAATACCGGCAAAAAGATCGATAAAGCGAAAAGCATAATGTGGATGATGCGCAGGCGGCCTCGGCAGCAAGTCGTTCAGATGAGCCAACTCACCGTCGCTGAGGCGATGCCACGTTTCATTGGCAACCACTCGCTTGAAGATGGCCGGACTCCAGCGGTTCTCGCCAACACCATTCAGATGAGCAACCAGCGTTTTCACGTCATATATTTCAAGCAACTTAGCCAAAATCACCTGTGCGGCGGCCTCGTTATCATCTGTCATCGGGTTCATGGAACCTGCTACTGAAAAATTATCCTGCATACATTTAACCGGCCGAAATGGATAGCTGACAGGTTAACATAATTTAGCGCGGTTGACGTTGCGGCTGTACTGGCGACTAACGCAACTTAAAGGGTTGAATCGCGTCAAGATCCAGCATTTCATATTCTCCTTTTAACTCCGCACTCAGCTTCGCCATGTACGTCAGTAAGAAGTCAGCATTATGTTGCGCCAAATGCCGACCGTGTTCAGTTTGCATCGTCAGCGGCAGCGTCAACAATTTGGTCTGGAAGTGATCGAGTGCGTACTGTTTATCATCAAGGCTACGCTGTCGGGCAAACGGATCTTCCGCATCAAACAGCGCCACGCCTAACGCGCCGGACACGGCAAATACCCGTGCTAAACCAATTGCGCCCAACGCCTCAAGCCGGTCAGCATCCTGCACGATTTTGGCTTCAAGGGTTTCTGGTACGATTTTGGCGCTGAAACTATGCGCCTCAATAGCATGGCACACGGCAGGTAATCGTTGTTGTGGAAAATCAGGGAAATCACGCATCAAAACGCAACGCGTTTCCTGGGCTGCCAGTACCGACGAACGATGACGATCGGGATGATTCTTCGGCAAACTGACGAGATCGTGGAAGTAGCACGCCGTCAGCACCACCAGCCAGTCTACGGTCACATCCATGCTCAACTTTTGTGATGTCATCCAGACGCGACGAAAATGAAAGATGTCATGGGCAGCGTCGTGCCCGGAATGATTGTCACGTAACCAGGCTTCAAATTTCGACTGCCAGTACTGTAGTTCCATACTCTCGCTCTTCGCAGAAAGAAAACCACCTTAGCAACAATTATCATGTCAGACTACCGTCGACGCTTTTTATCATCACTACATATTATTCACTCAATAAGTATCACTATAACGGATATATAAATCCATTATTCAAAACAAGCAGATCAATTATAATCCCGCATGCAAAACAAATAACAAATATCAATAATATACATTTAACAAGATAGAATAAAAGAAATCATAACTATATGATAAAAAATACATTTATATGGATAATATTAATTCAAACACCATGCAATTTTAATTATATAAAAGCAACAATGAAATATTTTGAAATATCTTAAATACATTTGTTACATGTTATATTTAAAATTAAATGAACTTCATAGATAGTATTCAAATGTAGTCTTTCAGATAGTGTTACACATTCATTTTAATTATTATATAAAGGGAATACATAATGAAAAGAAAAGTACTGGCACTGCTTCTCCCTGCCTTATTAGCTGCAAGCGCAGCAAATGCGGCTGAAATTTATAATAAGAACGGCAATAAAATTGATTTTTACGGCAAGATGGTAGGCGAACGCATCTGGTCGAATACGGATAGCAGTAACAGTGAAAATGCTGACACCTCTTACGCCCGTTTTGGGGTGAAAGGTGAAACCCAGATCAGCAACGAGTTGACAGGTTTTGGTCAGTTTGAACACAACCTCGACGCCAGCAATGCGGAAGGATCTCAGGAGCAAAAAACCCGTCTGGCCTTCGCGGGCCTGAAATATGCGGATTACGGCTCATTTGATTATGGTCGTAACTATGGCGTAGCCTACGATGCGGCAGCCTACACCGATATGCTGGTTGAATGGGGTGGCGATTCCTGGTCTGCGACGGATAATTTCATGACCGGTCGTACCAACGGCGTGGCGACCTACCGCAACACAGACTTCTTCGGCATGGTTGAGGGTCTTGATTTCGCGCTACAGTACCAGGGCAAGAATCACGATGACGATTACGCTAAAGCAAATGGCGACGGCTACAGCATGTCGGTGGACTACAACGTAGATGGCTTTGGTTTCGTCGCGGTATATGGTAAATCCGACCGTACGGATAAACAATCCATCGATGGCTATGGCAGCAACGCTGAAGTCTGGTCTCTGGCAGCAAAATATGACGCCAACAGCGTTTATGCGGCAGCGATGTATGGCGAAACGCGTAATATGACCAAAACCGGAACCGATCGCGGTTTTGCAAACAAAACGCAAAACGTTGAAGCAGTCGTTCAATATCAGTTCGACTTTGGTCTGCGTCCATCCCTGGGTTACGTTTACTCGCAGGGTAAAGACCTGGGAGCCAGAAATGGACACGACGGTATTAACGCTGACCGCGTGAATTACGTCGAACTCGGCACCTGGTACTACTTCAATAAAAATATGAACGTCTACACAGCGTATAAATTTAACCTGCTGGATAAAGAAGACGGCGCAATTACTGGCAACGCAGTTGATGATCAGTTTGCCATGGGTATTGTGTACCAGTTCTAATCTCCACAAACTCAAAAGCCCGCGCTGCGGGCTTTTTTTGTTCAACGAAGAGTATTTTTTACCACACGGGCATTACAACGATAAACTTGTGAGGATACTCAAAGAAAAAGACATCCATGAGAACTGTCGTTGAAAGCAAGGCGTGCAAGTGCTTGAATAGTGGCGGAGAGAGGGGGATTTGAACCCCCGGTAGAGTTACCCCTACTCCGGTTTTCGAGACCGGTCCATTCAGCCGCTCTGGCATCTCTCCGTTTTGGCGGTTGCCATGATGCCAGGTAATTTGGCATTTTAACAGACCCAGTTCCGTCAATTTCGTTCAAGTGACGAGTTTGCGAGCAAAACGATGATTAAGTGGCCCTGGAAAGAACAAGAAGCAACCCGGAGTGACGATTGGCCGTGGGACGACGCCCTGGCTATTCCCCTTTTGGTGAATCTCACCGAGCAAGAACAAGCCCGACTTATTGCCCTGGCCGAGCGCTTTTTACAACAAAAAAGATTAGTCGCTCTTCAGGGGTTTGAGCTGGACCCGCTAAAAAGTGCGCGCATTGCTCTGCTATTCTGTTTACCTGTTCTGGAAATGGGGATTGAGTGGCTCGACGGGTTTCATGAAGTTCTCATCTACCCTGCCCCATTTGTCGTAGACGATGAATGGGAAGACGATATTGGGCTGGTGCATAATCAACGCGTGGTACAGTCCGGGCAGAGTTGGCAACAAGGCCCGATAATCCTCAACTGGCTTGATATTCAGGATTCCTTTGATGCCTCCGGCTTTAATCTGATCATCCATGAAGTGGCGCACAAGCTTGATATGCGTAATGGCGATCGTGCCAGCGGTACTCCGGCGATTCCCCTGCGCGATATCGCCGGTTGGGAACACGACCTGCATGCTGCAATGAACAATATTCAGGATGAGATCGATCTGGTTGGTGAAACTGCGTGCAGTATAGATGCCTACGCAGCGACCGATCCTGCTGAATGCTTTGCCGTGCTATCCGAGTATTTTTTCAGTGCTCCTGAATTATTTGCTCCGCGTTTTCCTGCCTTATGGCAGCGTTTCATCCAGTTTTATCGCCAGAACCCCATGGAGCGGTTACGCGATACCCGGGGAGACGACGATTATCGCTCACCAAACACGCATTAATACTGAATTTGAAGATTAATTAACCAATTGAAATGACGCGCTAATTTTACTGTTGACACCTCATGATGAGGTCAGTAATATGCGCCTCGTTCACACGATTCCTCTGTAGTTCAGTCGGTAGAACGGCGGACTGTTAATCCGTATGTCACTGGTTCGAGTCCAGTCAGAGGAGCCAATTTAAGGGAAGCAGACGTTCACTAACGTCTGCTTTCTGCATTTCTATCAATTGGTTATCCCCTCTCAGTCGTTCACCCTCGTTCACTAAAAACCACTCGAAGCCATATCATTTTGATGGTAAAAATGCTGGTAATGCTGGTTCGATTTCCCTTTTACCAACAAATGAGGGGGTGTTTTCATGTCACTGACTGATATTAAAGCAAAAAATGCAAAACCCCTTGAGAAGGAATACAAGCTTACTGATGGCTTTGGTATGTTCCTTCGTGTTACCCCTAAAGGTTCGAAATACTGGCAAATGGCTTACCGCTTCGAAGGGAAACAAAAACTCTTCTCTATTGGTGTTTACCCTGCAGTTTCTCTTTCTGACGCAAGACAACGCCGTGACGAGGCCAGAAGGCTTCTGGCTCAGGGTATTGACCCTAATGCAAAGAAACAGGCAGAGGTTAAAGAGCTTAAAGCCAAACGTGATAATACACGCTCCTTCAGAACAGTAGCCAAAGCGTGGTTCTCTACGAAAACAAAATGGTCTGATGATTATGGTGATGCCGTATGGAAGCGCCTTGAAACTTATGTCTTCCCGGTAATCGGTGACAAAGATGTTGCCGAACTGGATACGGGTGATCTGCTGGTTCCGGTGAAAAAGGTTGAGGCACTTGGTTATCTTGAAGTTGCCATGCGCATTCAACAATACATTACGGCAATCCTGCGTCATGCCGTCCAGCAAAAGCTGATACGCCATAACCCAGCCTATGATATGGAAGGTGCAGTTCAGAAACCACAAACTGAACACCGCCCTGCACTTGAGCTGGAAGAAATACCCCAGCTACTGAACAAAATTGCCGAATACAAAGGCCGCAGGTTAACCATACTGGCAATACAGCTCAATCTGATGATTTTCATTCGTTCCAGTGAGCTTCGTTTCGCTCGCTGGTCTGAAATTGATTTCAAAAGTAAGTTATGGGTGATACCCGAACAGCGTGAAGCAATTGAAAACGTCAAACATTCGACTCGTGGGCTAAAATGAAGCGTAAGCACTTCGTTCCCCTTTGTAAGCAGGCCATGAAGATACTCAAAGAGATCCGACAACTGACTTATGAAGAAGGCCATGATGATGGATTAATCTTCACTGGCTGTTATGACTCGTTTAAACCCATGAGTGAAAACACCATCAACAAAGCCCTGCGTAATATGGGATATAACACGAAGCAGGACATCTGTGGACACGGTTTCCGCACTCTGGCCTGTAGTGCCTTGATTGAGTCCGGTTTATGGTCAGAAGACGCTGTAGAGCTTCAGATGAGCCATAAGGAAAGCAACAGTGTCCGGGCAGCTTATACCCACAAGGCTAAACACCTTGAACAGCGCCGCCTGATGCTTCAGTGGTGGGCTGATTTCCTTGATGCTAACAGCAACGATATGGTCAGGCCGTTTGAGTTTGCTTCAAATAAATAAAGGGAAAGGCCGTTCGCGGCCTTTCAACTTCATGCTTAATTACACTCTATGCTGAATATGATACTGAATCTTTCTCTATCACTAAACCAGCGATTTTTTCCAGCATTATTTCCCAGAGTGCGTATTTTCTTTTGTGCTCAATAAACAGGGATTTTAAATACTCTTCTGTTGAAGGGATTTTTTCAGTCCATGTAATATCTTTACTGTAATCAATGCTTTTTTTCATATCAGATGCTGCATAGGTGTAGTATTTACTCTGAGAACGACTGATACTGTCCTCTGCCAGCACTCTACGGAGCAAAGTTGCAGAACATGCATAACCATGCCTGTAAAGTTCACTCGATAAGGTACGAACTAAAGAACCGCGTAATAAAGACATCATCTCTGCGATTTCATTTTCACTCGCATTCATGACTTCAGAATCAAGTTTTCCATAACTATCTGTCCCGGACAAGAAAAGAATAACAAACGGAAAGCCTTTGTTCTTTGCTATGCCAGAGAACAAATCCAGTGAGTCATTATTTTTCTCTACCCGATTATAGATATTATAAAAAATAACATCACACCTGTTCTTAAATCCGTCTATACAAATTGTTTTTGCCTGCTGAATCTCGCCTTCTTCAATCAACGCCAGAGCCAACACCTCAGTCCATTTATCACGAAGCCCTGCCTGATCAACTGATTTATCTTCTTTGATTTTATTGAGAACCTGAATGGCTTCCTCAGTGCACAGTTCATCAACCAGCAACTCAGCAAACTTAATGATGTATTCTGGCTGGTTCAGTTTTCTTTTCTCAAAGCATTGCCTGATGAAATCAACATCCCTGATATACAGACTTAACTCAACAGCATAATTAACATCACCTGTCTTAAGAAGACTTTCCCTTAAAGCACGAATAACATTGTATCCCAGATCTTTTTTATACTTATCAAAAATATCAAAGTTAAAATATACATCACCTTTAAGCACGGAAAGTATTTTATCCGCTATAACATCAATGCTTTTGTCTTTTTGTAGGGACAGGGATTTTAACCATGTTTCGACAGCACCATTATAATAGTCCATCCATGATCCATCTGATGTATCAGCAATTTCGCTGATTTTATCAAATGAGAGCAGTAAATCATGGCAAAACGCCTCGGTTTTTTCAGGCAGCGTTGATACCGTCTTTTCAAGTGGAAATATGACATTCCTGTATAGCCCCTCAAAAAAAATCGCTGCTTCATAATAATCATAAAAGCGTTTTGTTTTAATTACCCTTTTGTATTCAGCCTCAGCCTTTTTCAGTGATTCTTCTGGAGTTAACAGATATTTATTAATAAGAAAGGATTTTGCCTGACCATTATCCTCTGCAATATCACAAATTATTTGCATGAGTTGATCGGCAGGTATTTCTTTGAGTAAAGCAAGTTGTTTCTTGTTCAGTTTAGCCATCATCACATCCTGATAATGTTTGGTAGACGCAGAAAAGCTAATTGTACTAACACGAGGACAGAACATTCAATAAAAGCATTAACATAATGATTTAAAAAGAAATCTGTAGCACGCTGTTCATTGATGAAATGCACTATTTACCGTAAAATATCCCCCATCACACAGTAACCTGATACAGATACGTGGAATGGTCAATGAACAAACTTTCGCCTGAAATGCCCGAACTGCAATCAATGAATATCACTGCTGATAACATCACCAAGCTTAAATCATTGTTTCCTGAAGCTTTTAATGAAGACAGTGTTGATTTTGAGGTTTTAAAGCAGCTTTTGGGTGAGAATGTAGACGACAAAGAAGAACGCTATGGCCTGAACTGGCATGGTAAGCGTCAGGCTCGTCAGCTTGCTCTGACGCCTTCCCGTGGCACCTTACGCCCATGTAAAGATGAAAGCGTTGATTGGGATAACACCAAGAACCTTATGATCGAGGGTGATAACCTTGAAGTGTTAAAGCTTCTTCAAAAAAGCTACGCTGGAAAAGTTAAGCTTATATATATTGATCCTCCTTACAACACTGGGCAAGATTTTATTTATTCTGATGATTATAGAGATAATTTAAGTAAATATTTAAATTTTACCGGTCAAGTAATTAACGGTAATAAAATCAGTACTAATACTGAAACTAGTGGAAGATTTCATACGTCATGGCTGAACATGATGTATCCAAGACTCAAGCTAGCGAAAAACCTATTGCACTCTGATGGGTTTATTTTTGTTTCAATTGATTCGCATGAAGTATCAAACTTAAAAATAATAATGGATGATATTTTTGGAGAGGAATGTTATAGAAATACAATTGCCGTACGCAGAGGTATTAAAAATGTCCAAGCCCAGTTTGAAGATGTGAGTGCATTATCTCAGGGACATGAATATATACTTTTATATTCAAAAAACAGCTTATCTCGGCTTCCCAAACTAAGCCAATCTCACCTTGAACAAAAACCGGGGAAATGGGACACCTTTTGGCGAGGAACAGATAGGCCAACAATGCGTTATGAATTATTTGGTATAACTCCCGAAAAAGGCCAATGGCGATGGGAAAAAAACAGAACAACTGAAGCCATAGAAAACTATCGCTTTTTCTTAGAAAAAAAGTCTCAACAGATGAGTCTTGATGATTGGTTTTTTGATAATCTTACATCAACAAATAAAAAATTAAATTTCGTTCGTAAGAACGATGAGGATGTTGTTCAGTATTATGTCCCACCAAGTGATGGAAAAATACTAAGCGATAACTGGATGGATATTTCTTTAAGCGGAAATGAAACTATTTTCGACACCGAAAAAAATACTGACTTGTTAGAACGAATCATCAACTGGATTTGTAGAAGTTCTAACGATATAGTTTTAGACTTTTTCGCTGGTTCAGGAACAACTGGCCATGCAGTGTTGAAAAGCAATTCAAAAAATAATAGTAACATTCATTACATGCTCATCCAATTACCCGAGCCAAGCAATAAATCTGAGTTTATGACTATCTCAGATTTAACAAAATATCGTCTTATCGAATCAGGTAAGAAAGTAAAAGATGGAAACACCGACTGGAATGGTGATGTCGGTTTTCGTGTGTTTAAACTCGATACATCTAACATTCGTCCGTGGGAAGCCTCTGCCGAAACACTTTCACCAACAGCTTGATGCTTATGTAAGCCCAATCCTTGAAGGCCGTAGTGAAGAAGATTTGCTGACTGAACTGATGCTTAAGCGTGGTATTGATCTGAGTGTAAACGTTGAAACCCGTCAGTTTGATGAATTAACTGTTTCTTGTGTTGATGGTGGCAAATTGTTTACCTGCTTTACCCGTCAAATCCCTGCCTCTTCTGTTGAGGCACTAACCAAGGGGATCATTGACTGGCATAAGAGTTTAAAAAGCTGGCAAAGATACTGTCTGCTATTTCCTTGATGACGCATTTGAAAATAACGTTGCTAAAACAAATCTTTGCGCCATTCTGGAACAACATGGCCTAACTAACCTGCACAGCCTGTAAGGGAATGAGATGAAACTACATTTTGAATCTGACCTTACCTATCAGCAAAACGCCATAACTTCGGTCTGTGATTTGTTTGAAGGGCAAGAGAAATGGGAAAGCGAAATGACTGTGCTGGCCCCAGCTCAGGGTGCTCTCTCATTTGAAGGTTCTACGGGTTCAATGCCTGTTAACCCACAAATACCCGAAGATGATGTACTGCTTAAAAATCTGAACAATGTTCAGTTGAAAAATCAGCTTCCTCCCTCACCTGTGCTCGACAGCCATGATTTTACTGTCGAAATGGAAACAGGGACAGGTAAAACGTATGTTTATCTTCGCACCATGCTGGAGCTGAATAAACGCTATGGCATGAGTAAATTTATTATTGTGGTTCCTTCAGTTGCTATCAAGGAAGGCGTTTATAAAACACTACAGATCACGGAAGAGCATTTCAAAAGCCTGTATGCGGGTATCCCATACGAATACTATCTTTATGATTCGGCAAAACCTGCGGATGTTCGAAATTTTGCAACCAGTTCTGTTATGCAGATCATGGTAATGACGGTGGGTGCGATTAACAAAAAAGATGTTAACAAGCTCTATCAGTCCAGTGAAAAAACAACCGTGGACGATCTGGATAAGCCCATTGATTTAATCCGTGCTACACGTCCAATTATTATTGTCGATGAACCGCAAAGTGTTGATGGTGGCTTGAACGGTGCGGGTAAAACCGCACTTGATGCTATGCACCCCATGTTCACCTTACGCTATTCAGCAACATATTCATAAACATCATATGGTGTACCGCCTTGATGCCATTGATGCTTACAAAAAACTGGTCAAACAGATCGAGGTTGCCGGGCTTGAAGTCCAGAATGCAAGTAATAGCCCCTATGTAAAACTGGTCAGTATTAACAATAAGAAGAATAGCATTAGCGCGACTGTTATTGTTGATATAGCCGATAAAAAAGGGGGCGGGCGTAAATCGTTCTGAAATTACCGTGCATGACGGTATGACACTTGATGACGAAACGGGGCGTGATATTTATCAGGGTTACCGGATAAGCGAGATCAGAACAGGCAAAGAGGGTTATCTTACACTGGAAACACCTTCTGATACCTACTATATGAAAGTCGGTGATGTCGTGGGTGATATTGACCCTATGCTTATCCAGCGGCATATGATTAGACGTACAATCCGTGAACATCTGGATAAAGAGCTTCGCCTTAATCCTCAGCAAATCAAGGTTCTTACCCTATTTTTCATTGATAAGGTTGATTTCTATCGCCAGAATAACGAAGAAGGGCTTCGTGAACCGGGTGAATATGCTCGTATATTTGAAGAAGAATATCTCAAAGCGATCAAAAGCCCAGCATATAAAGATTTGCTCCCTTCTCATCCAGAACATGCTAAAGATGTTCATGATGGTTATTTCTCTATTGATAAAAAAGGCGGATGGGCTGAGACAAGTGAAAGTAATAATGCAGGCCGCGAAAATGCTGAGCGTGGTTATAATCTCATTATGAAGAATAAAGAGAAGCTTTTAAGTTTCTCGAATCCGGTGAGGTTTATTTTTTCACACTCTGCTTTGAAAGAAGGCTGGGATAACCCCAATGTATTCCAGATCTGTAGCCTTCGAGAGATGGGAAGTGAACGAGAACGTCGTCAAACATTAGGCCGTGGTCTTCGCCTGTGCGTTAACCAAGAGGGGGAACGTGTTCGTGATGACAGCATTAACATTCTGACTGTCGTTGCCAGTGAAAATTATGAAGCCTATGCCGAACGACTACAGAGCGAAATTGAGAACGAAACAGGCATCCGTTTTGGTATCATCGAAAAAGATGCGTTTGCCCATCTGATCTTCTCTGATTCCTCACAAGCTGTGGGTATTGCCGGTTCACATGAGATTTGGGCTGAACTACAGACCGAAGGATATCTGGAAAAATCGGGGAAAATCACAAAAGCCCTGAAAAACGTGTTATTCGAAGACACTTTTGTTGTTAGTGAGAAGTATGCGTCACTACAGGAACAAATTGAAACTATCCTGCGTAAATCAGCAGGGCGACTCAATATAAACAATGCTGATGAGCGTAAAACAATCAAATACCGGAAAGAAGTCTTAAACAGCCCTGAATTCGAAGCGTTATGGCAGCGCATTTGTCAAAAAACGCTGTACCGACTGGCATTTGATGAAGAAGAATTGATTAAATCCTGTACGAAATCACTTTCTGAAATGCAGCCTGTAGCAAAAGCAATGGTCAGTTTCAGCAAAGCAACAATCAAACAAAGTCAATCTGGCCTTGATGTTAAAGCTCTGTCTAATGGGACAACAAGCACTGTAATTGATGTTGCAGAGCAGCCATTGCCAGATATTCTTGGTGTTCTACAGGAAAAAACCGGACTGACAAGACGCAGTTTAAGCACCATCCTGAAAGAGAGTGGAAGACTCGCTGATTTTGCTAAAAATCCACAGCAGTTTATCAGTGAAGCTATAGGCCGAATCAACTACTGCAAACGCCTGTCAATTGTTGATGGTATTAAATATTATCCACTAAAAGGAGAGGTGTATGCGCAAAGTCTCTTTATGGATAAAGAGCTAACAGGATATGCCCGTAATCTTTTTGAAACCTCGTCTAAATCAGTTTATGAATACGTTCCTAAAGATTCTGAAGTCGAAAGCCATTTCGCTCAGGAACTCGAAGAACAGGATGAGGTGAAGCTTTATGTGAAGCTTCCCGGTTGGTTTAAAATCCCGACGCCACTGGGAACCTACAATCCTGACTGGGCCTTAGTTATAGAAGACAATGGTGAAGAACATATTTACTTTGTTGTAGAGACAAAAAACAAACACATTGGTCTTGGTAATGAAGAAGATGCGAAAATTACTTGCGGTAATGCTCATTTTAGCTCGCTCAAAGATCAGATGAGTAATCCTGCGAGATATATGCGTGCTACAAATATAAATGAAGTTTTAAGTGGCAAATAAAAGAGAAAAGGGCCTTTTGGCCCTTTCTTTTACCGTCAAGGGAACTACACATTGGGTAGGGTACATATCCCATATATGAAGCATATCAGACAATTTATGAAGTAAATATTCGAAAGTATATTTTACTGGATATAATATTAAACATTGATTATCAAATATATTTATCCATTTAAATAAAATATCATCATAGTTACTCACCCTGAATAAATTTAATCCTCCACAACAGTCTGTCTGGAGGATCAAATCAAGTCTCTGACGCCTTGTAATATCATACAAAAGGATAGTTATATTTTAGAATATCAGGACAAGGTATATAACAACCTAACATCAATGAGAGAGAAAAATTAAAACATCTGGCAGCCAAAATAAAAACATGTTAGCTATAAATAGATATAGCACTCTTTATTCTTAAGTCAAGTTACTATTTAAGTTTTATCTAATCATCTCGCTTTACCTATATCCCCATCGAACTATTTATTAAAAATAAGTAAGTCTATCAATTTTTATTTTGACTACCAGAATTTCCTTTAACCCACTCCCCATTAGCAAGAACCTCACCATGACCATATTTATCATGATTTAACGGTGCATTTTTTATTTTAATCTTTGAAACTACCTGTTTATCTGACTGTGGAAAAGCATACTTTGGTTCACTAGCATGGGACATAGTTGAAAAACAAAATAAAGCTGACAATACTAATATTCTCTTATTCATAAATCACTCCTGTTATTTTTTGGTTTAAGTTCCCCTGAAATGTAAAACATAAAAAACTGTTAGAAAATCGGGATGCATTAAATATATAATTACATCCCGATGGAAATCAAATTTATCTTGCATAAATTATGATAAAATCAAGTATAATAAGACAATCATCCTTATCTACATTGATATAATATTCTATCTTTAACCACTGTTGTGCCGCCACCATGACTACCACCACCTAACTGTTCAGTTGATGTTGTATAAAACAATTCTTTCGCTATAGTTCCTGACTGACATGAGCAGGCATTTGTTTCCGGGTTATTAACCAAGCAAGAACCTTGGTTTTTTGTAAAAAATCCTGAAGTTCCAGAGGCTTTAACCCATTTACCACTAACACATGATAATAGTAATCCATTTGATGCAGTTGCCTGTAAACCATTTGGAGAGCAACCCGACCCTACATTTGCTTTTCCATTTATGTATAAAAACTCCCCGGCATTAAGTCTACCATCAGCATCAATATTTCCATTAGAATGAACATAGTTTGAGTTTAAGTTTCCTGATGCCCAGACATATTGAGTATTGACCTGATGCCCTACATTAATGTCATTTGATGCATAAATATTACCACTACTATTTAAATAAGCATTAACAGCACCTCCAGAGCCTGCACCAACTGTTCCGGCAGCATAAACATCATTAGTTCTTAGACCACCACTCCAGCCTGAAGGCAATTCATTAGGATCAAGACCATTAGTCGCAAGGCGTTGCTGTATTTTTGCGTTTTTCCACACTTGTAATACTGTTGTATAATTCGCAGCATTAGGAGAATAAATGCTTAATGGCCTTACCCCATTACTTAATCTTATTTCATAATCCTCCCCTGATGCATCACCCCCTAATGTAATTGTATCCCCATATCCATTATGTGCGATAACTTCATGTGCTGCATTTATATTTCCATTCGATGTAATATTACCACCAAAACTCCCTGCCCCTGCCGCTGTAATGTCTTTTACATTAGTGATGCTATTACCACCCATATTCAGGTTGCCGGTCATAGGTAGTGTTCCATCACGACGAAGATAGATAGCATATAACGAGCTGTTATACCCGACTCTGAAGGCAAGTAATCCATCTCTTGTAATATTGTTGAATGCGGTGTTTTGTTCCTTCCACTGGCTTTGGAATCCAGCAACAGAGGTCGCATCCTTTGTCATACCACTGTCAACACCAGCAACTTGCATTGCTTTACCAAGAAGATCATAACGGATGTGTCCGCCTTCGATCCATGCTGATGATGTTGTAATCAAACCGTTAATAACATAGTTAGGTGCGGTTCCTTCACGTTTAAGTATAATTTTATAGGGAGACTTATATATGTTATTCCCGTTATATGATGCAGGTAGTAACCCCTCATTAACAAGAGTATGGTAATCAATTTCACAGCCTGTAGAATTACAGGTTCTTGGTCCCGGATCGCTACTTTGATTACTGCTTGATGTCAGTGTAGATAACTTATCATATCTCATACTGATATAACCATTAACTGCCTCACCTAATTGTTTAATTTGTTCCCCTGCTGTTTTAGCAACTAAATCCTCTTGTTCAACTTTCATATCTTGGAATTTTATTAAAGCTATTGCACTGCCGATGCCTAGAGCAAGGATCAGCTCCAATAGTGAAAATCCCTTTTTTATACCAAACATTTTCATTTCCCACCTCACATAATAAAATATATAACTCTACAATTAACAGAGGTGTAAAATAAATCAAGGCCGCAAAAACACAAATATAGAAAGCATGTATGAAAATTAGACGGACGGGCTACTGGATGTATTCTAAGAAAATGATACTTATTATTAAAATAATAATCTCACTGTGATGGTGAGATTATTACACGAGAGAGAAAAACAATTTATATGGACGTGAAAATCAACTTATTACTGTTTCCACCTTTATCACACTCTGTAGCAGTAGACGCCACATTTAAAACTCCACCTGCAGCTTTAACATTACCTGCTGTGCCAACACCTGCAGTATAGAAGTTTCCTGCTGCTGCCGTGATGATCTTCGTGCATTCAGATGCCGGAACATTTTCATAAGTGATGGTAAATGAAGAACCATCCGCCCCTGACGGACCAGTTTTATCCGCAGCCAATGTAACATTTCCTTTGAAAGCATTGATGGGCTTAGCGGCTGAACCAGAACCACTTAACATATTATCCGGGAATATCTTCGCCCGAACAGCAACAGAGTTAGTTAATCCAGTAAAACTGGAGGCAGAAGTGAAGAGTGCTTTCACACCAGCCTGTATCGTTGCGATGTTATTACTTTCAGCCTGTGCTCTCTGTGATGCCTGTACTTTAGGATATACTATAAAAGCGGCTACAACTAAGGCTGCTATAATACCCAAAACAAGTAATAGTTCTAAAAGAGAGAAACCTTTTTTACTTTTTTTGTTTTTAATTAATACTGTTTTTTTCATTTCCTTTATATCTCCTTGGTTAACTGGAAAGATATAAAATAGATAGCGGAAACATAATATAAAACAATACCAAATAAAATCTTTATCGCAATTTAACCGATAAACGGACGACCTTTAAAGCACAAAAAAACACAGAGGAAAAACAAGATTTTTTCTATTGGATGATAAATAATACTTTCAATTTAATGGATACTTAGATAATTGATGATTATTTTAAAAGAAAAAGGGCTGGGATAAACCCAACCCTTTAACTGGAAGATAACTTCCTGACTTTATTAAAACCACCGCAGATTTACAAGATTGAATATGGAGTTATTCATCTGTAGTAGTACTTAAAAAATATAATAAATAAGATTGTTTGTCAAATCTTTTTTAAGAAATATGCAGTTAATTAAGAAATTAAAAAAACAACAACCGCCCTATAAGGGTTAAATAGGGCGGCTTGTTGTCAGGACGTGAAAAAATGTATTTTATTATATAAGGATTGAATGTGTTAATTTAGAAATCAACATATGATGTTAATTAAAATATTATTGTTTGTATGTCAAATTAAAAATTGAAGATTATATTAAGTTTTCCTACCTTTAATGCTAGCCAGAAATAACAGTCCATTTTTTCTAAATCTCACCTTATCGTCAGGATGTAGATTTGGGATCTCCAACAGCATTCCTAAAACTAGTTCCTTATCAACCGTGAAAACATCACAATCTAATGCTTTAGCAACTTCTGCACCTAGAATGATCTTCTGACGAGTTTCAATCTGTTTAGTTTCTTGCTTGGATTTATGTTGTAAGCGATTCAAACGCATCTGAGCTGAAGCCAACTGCTGTTCTAATGTCTTTTTAATACGTGGCTTAGTTCTGTTTTTTTGCTTTTCTGATATGTCATCCATAATCGTTCCTCTTATCGGTTATATATGGATCATATACAACAATAGAACTTTATCGTCAAATCGACTTTTACAAAAGATCCGACATTCAAGTAATTATTCTTATCGCTTTCTATAATGTGGGAACTTATGTTTTAACTCATTAAAACATTCAACTACGTTTTGATGTTCAATTGAAAAGTAGTCAATGCTTCTTTGTAAAAGCTCATTGGCAACGTCAACGACTATATCACTCCCTTTATTATGATTATAGACAGTGAACACATCGGCAATCCAATGATAGCAACAAAGCGTTAATAACATACAATAGTCTTGATGCTCTTTAATCCCCGATATGAAAGTATAATCATTATAATCTACCTGCCTTGTTCTTTTATAAAATCGTTTAAGAGTTGGTTTCATGATGATTAAGTTATTTTTAACCATGTCATAATGAATATCATCTGACACATAACCATTCTCCAGAAAAAAATGATTACTATGGACATAAAGGGAATAACCTAGTGATACAACAGAAACCCCATGCTTCTTACATAAAGACTCTGAAAAAACTGGATGAGTTTCTATATATCTTATAAACTCACTTTCCTTAAGATTTTTTGTTTTCAATTTCCCCATGTATTCCCTCTTATAAAAAATAATAATATCATCATTAATGAATGGATGCTTTAACGACGAAATGACACTGGTTTTTTCCATTCAAACTCTGCTTCAAACCTTTCTTTATTTCTTTCATTTTTAATCTGCTCAGCCTTACGTTGAGAACGTATTTGTTCTCTTGCAACACATAATACTTTCCTTCGCTCCTCTGCTGTTAATTTTTTCCCTTTAACTCTAGCCGCTGCATGAACAGCGTCATCAAGAAATCGCTTTTCCGTTAATGACACTCGCTGCAACCTTCCAGCACTATGTTGCTTTTCTTTTTTTAATTTTTTTGAAGTGTTATCAGTTACATTTTCAGCCGCTTGTATTTTATTAATCACTATATTCTCCTTATTTTTCATAATTTACTAATTAATACAACTAAAACAAAAGAAACTCAAATTAATCTATGTAATTTATTTATCTTATAATTCTAATTATTTGTCGTTAGTGCCTTTATAAAATGGCACCTTACTTATTTATTCTCTGAAATTTAACTTTTTTATTTTATTTCAAAAAATTCGTACTAGTAGTACTTTAATTTAATTAATTTAGGATCTGGGGTTTTAGATAGCGACTTTCAGTCGTAGTAGTTTTCCGTCAGGAAAACTTGGTTTTGCTTAGAGCTTCGCCTCTCCTAATCCGCATATAAAAAACAAAAATCAAAACATACCAGTATTAAAACTGATTGTTGAAACTGGTTTAATTTTTTTTATAATACGTAATAGGAAAAGGCGCTTCTCATGCTATGGCTTAGAGCTACAATACGTTTCCATATTGCGACACCCTTCTGCACTTCCATAGACAACATCATAACTTTAAAAACATTTCTCGTTTTACTAAAGAAATTATACTGCTGTTTCTAAAAGCCTTAGATGTGCGCTTCAAGTTGATGTTACGCAGACTCCCCGCTTTGGCATCAACAATAACCTTGAGAATGAATCAAACACTGTCGCTCCTACCTTCTCAGACCCGTACAATCAGGTTTAACGTTATTGCTTTCGAGAACTAAAATGTTTTTGGAAATGGTATTTGACAGGCTTGTAAAAAGTTTCGATTTAGATTTGACAAATATGAAAAGATTATTTAATACTTTATTATATTTGTAATCACGTTGTCGTTGAACTGATTACAAGACTTCAAAAGTCGGCAAAACTTTTTTAGTCCTTAAAAAGTCAACTTTATGAAGTTGGCTTTTTTTGTATCTTCATTTTATTTACATCGACATTTTTTATTTGTCAAATAATAATCAATAAAATATTTTCCACACATAGCTTTCAAATTATTATGTATTGAGCTATAGCCAATCATATTCTCTTTTTCGCAGCCTGAGCCTTCTACCATTTAACCATCCCATGATCAATACTTTTACCGAACTTCTTAATTAACCCGTCATTTATATATGATCTTATTTTTAATTTTCTAAAATTGAACCCATAAACTTCCTGTTGAAAAATTGTAATAATCATCGGAACGTCAGAATGCACAATCCTCCCACTATCTAGCCAATTAATCATTTTTTCCAAAACACTCTCTCTGAAACGTTCAGTCACAGTTTTAAATGATATATCAGCATCATCCATCACCTCTTTTATTTCGCTATTAATTTTATCACCATGATCACACAAAAGACTTAAAGATATTTTTTCGCCTATATCGCTTTTGATTTCCATTATCTCATCATTATATGATTTGATGATACCTTTTAGCTCATCGTAAAACTTACCATAAAAATAAAAATCTCGTGTAATGCATAGATTAATATGTTCAAGTTGTTTTTTGTTTTTCTTCTCATTATTATTTGAATTATATTCACTCATCTTATCCACCCTCAGCTAAATAGATAATACTCTTCTTATATTTATTTGCTTTTGTCAAAAACAGCACTTCGTGATTGTCATAAACAATCACTATGCTGAATAGGGCTTGCCCTATTAATGATGGTTTGTTCCAATCATGGGTTTTATTCTCATACCTTGCTAGCGCTCACTCACATAAAACAGGTTAGACCACTTAAACTAAAAGTGATGGAATATTGGAAATAATGAAATTTAAAAACATGATATGTAAAATCCACCTAGCTTTCAAAACCAGACCTCTCCGCGTTACTTATTTTTACATATTAGTGCTTTTCATTTAACCTGTTAATATCCATTCTATTTCTCATAACTAAGCTGTGATTTGTGCAGCACATAAAAGAGTCTGTTATTTTAGGAATTTCAGTTATCAACTAAAGATTTTCAACTCAATTTTAATAAAATTCACGTTCCCGCCTACGGCGGGAGACTAATTAAACTACTTTTGCCCTTACGGGCGCTCTCTAAAACCATAATCATTAATATTCGTGTAATACCTCAGCCGTTCATCCGATTCTAGCCTTGTAAATTTCACAGACAGTAAAACTAGAGTTATTATTTAAGTATAGAAAAACTTTAAACATTGTCGTTATTTTTAGCTCCTTTAGGAGATATAAAAATAAAGCAATGCCCACCTATACACTGCTACGCAGTGTGTGGGGTCTACCGACGGTTGCCTGCCGCAGGCTAACACCGTTTCCTTCGGAAACAAGGTCAACGTCAACACCAGAGTTTTTCTTGCGAAAAACTAAAACCAGCATAGTCGCATTGGAGATTTATATTTTGGTTTGATATTTATATTGAGGTTGTTTTCATTGTATGGCTATTTTTCATCTTGATTTTAAAATTGTGAAACGTTCAGAAGGCAGGTCTTCCGTTGCGAAGGCTGCCTATCATGCTCGTACACGTATAACAGATGAAAGAACAGGTGATACGTATGATTACAGTCGCCGTACTGATTTATATGGGCACTTCATATTAGCTCCAGCTAATGCACCAGAACACATCGTAAAAGACTCTACAGCATTGTGGAATGAAGTTGAAAGAGTTGAGCGCCAGAACAATGGTCAAACATCCCGTTATTTCGATGTTGCTATTCCTGCCGAGTTAAACAATGACGACAAGAAAAGACTTGTCCTTGAGTATTGTCAGAAAAATTTCGTTGATAAAGGCATGATTGCTGACATCGCTTTCCATGATCTTGATAGTGATAACCCTCATGCTCACGTTATGTTAACCTTAAAAACCATAGGCCCGGAAGGTTTTGGTAAAAAAGAAAGAAGCTGGAATGACAGAAAAATGTCTGTGTTGTGGCGTGAATCATGGGCATCTATGGCGAACAGCTACCTCGCTGCTGCTGGTTCGCCAGAACGTATTGATCATCGTTCCCTTCAAGCCCAGCACGAAGAGGCATTAGAAAAAGCGGCGGCTGCTCTGGATAATGAAGAAAAAGCACTATGGCTTGCCAAAGCCGCTGAAACAAATCGCCCTGCGATGAAACGTATCCACAGTGCCAAATGGCGTAGTAAGGCTGCTCAGGAGCAAAGAGCCGCAGAACAGGCTGTTCGTGATGTAGCGAAGCAGGAAGCAGTTGAAGTCTACAAAACATTCAGCGAACTTGATCTTGAAATCGTCGTTGATGTCAGAAGCTTTACGATTACACATCTTGCTGAACCAGAAGAAATTGTTTTACCAGAAACGCGATCCAGCTCTTCTACCAATGAAGAACAAAACCAAGAAAAACGTAATCTCTCCGAGATTTCGTCAGAAAAACATAGACCTTTACTGGTAGCACCAGCTCCTCATACTCGTATGCGTGGAGTCAAATCTTACCGTGATAAAACAAAAGTCAGTAAGGTTGTTGCTGGTATTCCGCCATCAATCAGTATTTCTGATTCTGGTACAAATACTATTCTGAAAACATCCACCTCTCAAAACCCAAACAGGGCATCCAGAAGCGCCCCTGACCGTGCAAGAAAGCATAAGACTACTCCACGTCAGGATAATATTTTTAAACGCTTCACTGCCCTCTTAGTTGATTTTATCAGGGATAAATTCATATGGGCTAAAACAGACAAAATTAAAGTTGATATTATCAGTGAGGAACATGATAAACGTATTGCTGAAAACTACGTCTTTGACGAGGTATTAGGCCGTCATATCTCTCGCACTGAATATGAGAAAAAAGCCAAGTTTAACCAAGATGACTATAAACCAACACCTGATGAGATTCGACGTTTCCCAAGCCGTCTTAAGCAGGATCAGGCAGAACACAATCAAAGTGAGAATCTCACCCCGTCTGTACCACTTGAGCAGATGGGAAAGGATAGCTATCCAAAGTTCAGGCCACCGGGATTACGAAGTAGAGATTCGTAGAGCTATAACAGAATGAAACTATAATATCATTTATCAGTTATAGCTTTGATTAGTTTACCAAAGCTGATAAGCCCACCCCGAGAAGTCAAATGATTAGGCAACTCTCTGGTTTTGGGAAATTTACGGTGTTTCGGACCAAAAGATAGTATTATTAGCTTTTTCTTAGTTGTAGGGTCATACCATCTGTAATGAATAACTGCTGCAGATGTTGCCCCAGATATATTTAAATCACGGATCTTGGCTTGGGTAGATGTTGAGTTAGGATCATATGGTCCAATATGATAATGCCAATGACCGCCTGCTTTATATCCTATAAGGATTGATATTTCATCACCATTAGTATCAGTCCAAGACGGCTTATTTTTCCCTCGAAGAAGTTTTCCATCTTCTACATCAAGAACAAATAGTGTTAAAAGACCAGCTTCGCAATTAGAAGTAAGATCATTAGTCAAGAGTGAGAAATCACAAAATTTCTCTCCTCTATAATTACCACTAATAAAATCAGGATGATAATAAACGATAGCAGGCATAGTAAATTAACGTATAATAGATTATTTATAAAAAAGGTGAGGGGTAGCCTCTTGCTCTTCACCAAGAACTGTTTTTGCAACCTGACGTTGCCACTCTAGAAGAGACTGTAAACGCTCTTCTCTTGTGCCATCACAAACAGGTGCTTTGATCAGGTCCGATTCGTCAATGTGCTCACCACGCTTGAGAAGCATTTCATGTTCTTTAGGCTTTAAACTCAACATAATAACCTCCTATCACTCTTAAATAAATTTAAGCCAAAAATCTCTTTTTGTCAATTATTTATACAGTTTCCTACTAAGAGCCTATCCATTAGGCTAGGCGTAATTGTTGCAGGCAGTTTAAGCACAAACAACGCTTCAATCCCGGAGCGTACAGGTAGTACGTAAGGATTTTAAGCACCACCTCGCTTCAAAATGACCAATTAAATAGGCTAATAGGATAGGCTCTTAGTCTTTACACATAGATACTGTAAAAATCATCAGTTCACTTCTTGATTTACCCCCTAATTTTAGGTATAAAATCAGGAAGTGACGAGTGATGCGAGAACCGTATGAACAATCAAATGCAGCGTAAGGTAGTTTTTGGTGATGAGGCAATTGCCAATGTTTCTAAATATGGGATTAGCGAGTATGCACTTCAAGCAGCTATAGAAGATGGTCTTCTGGAGATCAGACAAAGTACTGATCTAGATGCTAAAACAGATCCGGGGTCTCGTGCTTGGGGAGCGGTTATTCGTGGCTTGCGCCGTGAATTGCTTACTGATAGTGAAGAATGGAGCTTTTCATTTGTTAGCGGGTTAAACCTGACTCATAACAAGGATAAAGGGTTAAATATTCTCGTTATGAGTGGCGACAAGTACACTGGTCTTTTAGATGGGAATCCCAAGAGCAAAAACCCTAAAGGGGCTGCTACTGAAGTTCTGGTCGGTGAAAACTTTGAATTGTTTAATCCTGAAAAAGGGATTTCTCCCATTGTCGCATCAGAACCTGTTGATTCGATGATCAACTTTGTTCTCCTTTACTTTTTCGATTATGGTAATAAAGAAGTGCGCTATGAATTATCCATTCCCGATGGAATGAGCAATTCTGCTGGTAAAACGCGAATAGCTTCATGGAAGGAACGATACATTTTCGAAGCGATTCCGTTTGTTAATAAAGTTATCCCTCTTAAAGAAGAGTTTAACGAAACCCCTGCGTTCACAGTTATTAGAAACGAGTAGTTCGGATATCACATGGCAAAATTTAACCCTTCGCGCCTTAAACTTGCAAGGACAAGAAGAGGATTAACAATGACAGCCTTAGCAAAAAAAGCAGGGCTTTCTTTGAGAATGATCGTTGATTATGAGAAAGATTATTGCCTATATGAGCCATCTGAGCAAACTATAGCTTCATTTGTAGATGTTTTAAAATATCCTGCCGATTTTTTCTTCGGTGAAGATATTGAATCAATTGATCCTTCTACAGTATCTTTTCGTTCTCTGAAGAAAATGACATCTGCACAGGAAGGTGCAGCAATTGGTGCAGGTCAACTCGGATTGATTGTTAGTGACTATTTTGAACAGTATTTTAAATTACCAGAACTCAACCTAATTGATTTAAGAGGCGAAACACCTGAATCAGCTGCACGAGCACTTCGTGATTACTGGAAACTTGGCAGTAAAAGCATTTTTAACATGGTTCATTTGTTAGAAATGAATGGGATTAAAGTATTTTCATTATCAGAAAATACAGCGGAAGTTGATGCTTATTCGTTTTGGAAAGCAGGAAAGGCATATGTATTTCTGAACAACCAAAAAACTGCTGAACGAAGTAGATTTGATGCAGCTCATGAACTGGGGCATTTGGTTCTGCATAAACATGGAACACCTCAAGGCAAGGATATTGAAATTGAGGCTAATGAATTTGCTTCAGCGTTTTTAATGCCAAAAGAGAATATTCTAGCTGCAAAAATGCGCAATCCATCTTTAGATGCCGTGCTTCAACTTCGTCATAACTGGAAAGTATCTACCTTTGCTCTTATTTACCGTATGAGGCAAGCGGGAGCATTAACTACTTGGCAATATAATAATCTTGTAAGAGAAGCTTCTGCACGTGGGTTTAGATTGAGAGAGGATCAAGTAATGGAGCGAGAAAGATCTATGATCATTGACTCATTACTCGACGCCCTAGCTGATGATGGTATAACCTTACCGGTGATTTCTCGCCAGCTAAATATCCCTGTAGGGGAGCTTTCTAATCTGTTGTTCAGATTTGGTTTGATTCAAAGTATCTGAATGTTCAAATGAAGTGAGGCTAACAGATTAGCATTTCAAATGTTAGCATTGTCCACTTATGGCACAGATCAGTCTGTCTGTAATTGTTTGTTGTATCAGTTTCAACTTTTTACATACAAAAAAACCATACCTAGATAAGTCAATGGTATGGTTTCCTGTATTAAGTCTGATTACATCCTTCTTCTAAACACAACATTATCAGAGAAAATTGCCTTACCTGCGACAAACCCAACAGCCGCAATGATTGGTAGGCTGATAGTAGCTCCCGCCATACCTGTAGACATTCCGATCAGTATAGACAGGCCGAAGGTCAATAATATAACCACGAAAGCATACCAGCCGGGGTAGGTTCCATACAGAACCGTCGCCATGCAGCCGGTGCAGACATGGACACCCCTTTGGCTTTCTTTCAGGCAAAATGGACACTTGATGGTATTGTTTTCCATGATAGCCCCTTAGATCGCTTTCCAGCCATTGCTGGTTTTAACAAGATTAATCATGCCGTCTTCAGGTTCATTCATACCCTTGACGCTGGAGAACGCTTTTTTGTCCACCCATGCAGGAACATCCGCCAACTTCCATGTATATGACACGCGAACAACTTTCTGATTACCGTTTCCCGGTTCGGTCCATTCCTTTATCTCAGTAACTTCCCGATGACCGACGCAGGCACCATTCTCACGGTTCCAAAACTCAACCTCTTGGCCCTTGTCAGTTACTTCCAGAACATCAACACTGCTAAAGCCATTTGCCTGTTGTGAAACAGTGAGCAGCCTTTGTTCAACAAGTCCTTTAAGGATTTCATCACTGGCACTATACCCCGCTGAACGGTAGCCACGGTTAACCTTAATCGGAAAACCTTTATTAAATACAATGTCGTTGTCCTGCAGGGAGTAGCACAGCTTTGATTGTGATATTTTTGCGTTGATCGCTTTCTCAAAATCCCCTTTTTCACCGCATCCCGATACAAGAGCAGCAAGACCCGCCACGAGTAAAAATTTACGCATAGTGTTATCCCAGAGTTAATGGTTGATTGTGCCGTTTCTCAGAACAACAAGACGAACTGGCATATCGGCGTTGTTGACGGTAGCGAACCCACGGACTTCGAAATTGTTTATCGTTCCGGTAACGCTGACTTTCTGGCCTTTCTTGTAAGTAAGAACGGCATCATCAATACCAGAGTAGTAATCCAGCCAGACCATCCCGCCGCAGTAGCTGGTATCAGAGGTTTTAAATAAAAGGTAATAGTTAGGGGCTGACTTAGGCATTCCCATCATCATATCGCTGGCACTTCTGCCCTTTGTAACTTCCAGAACAGTGGCATTGGTGATAGAGATCCTTTTGCCAGTCCACTGTTTCTCTGCCGCCATTGCGTTTTCTTCATAGTCTTTGCAGACAGCACCAAGGCCAGATACAGACGATACCGGGCCAAGGCTTTGAGTGGTGGCGGTGCCCCCCAGCGCTTTACCTACTGAAGACAACGAAGAACTGATTGCTCCATTAACTGTATTCACACCATCGTTGAGCTGCTGGCATCCTGTCAGTGCGGCAGCAGACAGCAGTAGAGGCATCACTATCCGTAATTTCATATCTATCCCCAATGTGTGGAAACTTTATGTCAAAGACAGCCCTACCCATAGGTTGGTCTCTCTGGGCTGTAAAAAAGCATTAATCAATTGATAGGATTCAATTTATTTTTCTGTTCGTCATATCGTTTGTATCGATCGAATTCAAATCATTTGATAGATAAAAACTATCATATATCTATAATCGATCGATATAAACAATTAAAACGCCGATCAATTGACGCTAATTTGATAGTTAAAATCTATCAAATGCAGCTTATTGATCTTTTATGTCGATCAATAAGAGGTGTAATGTACACGAAGAGCCATGTCAGTAGCTGTTTGCACATGGATGGAGATAGAAAGGTATAGGTCGGAACAGATAATACCCTGTCGACCATTACGCAGACAGGGATTGTTAGATCTCAGGTAATGTAGCTATCTTCAGATATGGTGTTGTAAAAACCTGTATGCAACGCATGTTTTAATATACTGTTTCATACGGAATGGTAGCTACCATTCAGACTTTTCAATCATCTTCCAAAGCACTCACACCACTTGCCGGGAAATTGGTTTTCATATTATTCGATATCTTCGGAACTAAGGACTCTATTGTTTCTTCGCTAACTTAGCTGAGTTCAGAAATCAATCTTCTGTATGTATTAATCATTCGTTCCTGATCACACTCATGTGCTGATTCTGATAAGAAGAAATAGTCATAATCTTTGACATGGATATTATCACCATTTTGCAAAGTTAGTTTTATTCCTTGTTCATTCTCTTCAACATCTTCAACAATACAAGTCATAAATGGTATTTTTTTATTTGTATGAAAGAGCGTAATAATCTTAATGTTGTTCATTCTTTATTTCCCTTCTTTTTTATTATTTAATACCATATCGAATCGGTAAAAATCAAATTTAACTCATTTAATAAACGTTTTACCTGTTTTTTCTTATTCTTTTGAAAAGATATTTCTCTTATGAGCTAAAGCTCATGTGCTGACGCACGGCTACGCCCTAACACTGTAAAATATATTTAACGATTTAACAATGGTCCTTGCTATGTTTTAGGGTAAAGCCAAAAGGATCAACATCTATTCTTTTATTCATGATTAAATATTTTCGATCCTATATTTCATAACAGCATTAGCACTAAAAGATATAGTATTTGCTCTTAAACGCATAGGAAAACTATATTCATAGAAGCAGCACTTAGTGATTGCTCAAGACAATCACACTGCTGAAACAGGGTTCACCCCTGTTAACGATGGATTTATCCATAAAGAATTGCGGCAGTAGCCGCTAATGTAAGATTAGTACAATTAATTTTACCACTTCATGTACGATTTCATTTTTAAGACATTTTATATACTAGCTTTACCTTAAACTTAATTAAGACATCATATTGAAAACAGATCTTTTATTATGAGCCTCCTCTCATGGCTTCGCCCTTTTTCTATATTAATGATAAATCCATCGAGGCTATAGCATTTGCTCTTAAACACATAGTAAAACTATATCCTCAATAGCAGCACTGAGTGATTGTCAGAAACAATCACATTGCTGAAACAGGGTTCATCCCTGTTAATGATAGATTTATCCATAAAGAATTGCGGCAGTAGCCGCTAATACAGTTAAAAGTAAATTCCATTCTTTACAACAAAACTATGATTATCAATTTAGCAACAGAAAGCAGCGCTTCGTGATTGTAAAAAACAATCACTTCGCTGAAAATACACCCCAAGAAAACCATATGTTTTTACGTAAAACGCTCTGCACATAAGATAAAAGGAAAACTGGACTCTCTTAACTTCTTACTAATTATTTAATTATAAGCACTCTCCCAGCCCAATAAAATCGGGGCTTCACACCTTTTTTTCCTATGTTTAAACATAGCAGACACCTATGTTTAAACATAGAACCCTCCTATGTTTAAACATAGCGGAATCTATGTTTAAACATAGTTTTTTTAACATATGGCAACATCATAATAATAAAAGTTCTATTTTATTTATAGTTTAACTATTGACTTTCATTTTTCTGCATAGTATTAAATAGGCATAATAAGAACTATAAGAGAGAATAATATGAATACTAATGACACTGAACTACTTCGCTTATTTGAAACATTAACCACAGAGCAAAAGATTGATATCGCAAGACACTTGCTACAAAACAAAGATATAAAATCAACCACCGTTATTGCAACAGAAGAAGATAAAGCGATCTCATTTGCACAGCCTTATGTTTTTGCTTTTACTTCAAACTTTCGTGTTTTTTCTGATCTGGACATATCTAAGAATGAATTCCGTGTATTAACTTATCTTGAATATGGAGTTTGGAAACCTTATTAACCTCTCAGGCATCACTCTGTAAAGCGTTGAAATCGCATCTAGTAATATGTCAACATATTCAAAAAACTAAAACAGAAAGGCATTCTCGTTGATCATCATGGACATCCTTATATCAACTCCATCTTTGCCAAGGTATGAGTCATCAACTTGATGAAAAGCGTAAAGAGCATTTGCAATGCAAGAAATGTTCAGGCTGAGATTGAACAATACCCTGATGGTTATCAAAATCTTTCTCAACAGGAAAGACGAGGATTAGCCCTCGAAACAGTAAATCAAAATGTTTATACAGATGCTTTTATTTTTAGCAAGAAGAAAAAGAACAATGCAGTTCCTAATGCTAAAAACAGTATCAAGATAGATAAACCCCGCAAGGTATATAAACGAACAAAAGAAAATGAAGCAAATAGACAAGATTTAGTTAATATCACTAACCACTTAAAAGCTGTTTCCTAAATAATAACAAGGAATGAAAATGAAAAAACTACCCGGTTCACTTGAAATAAAACTTCATGAAAAACTATCAAAAAACGACATTCTGAATGTCTTAGCAGAACATATGACGATGCTTGAGGAAACATTTGGCATTGAAGAGTTCAAACTCTATTCTTTTCTTGAATGTTATATTGATAGTAAAAAACAGTCCTTTTATCATGAAGAACATAATACTGTTGTGAATTCATTTGACTTACAAGGTAATGAGAAACTTGAGAACACAGCAAAAATAATTTCAAAAGATGGTAATAAAAGAATCGTCTCTTTTGATAAAAATATCGATGTAGATAGAATACGTTTAACAGTTGAAAATATTCAGAAGCATAATCCGTACGATATTGGCCTAACAATATTCAAGTCATTCCATCATCAGTAGTCAAGAACATCATTCAAGATAAAGAAAGCCAACTACAATTAGAAAGAGATAAACTTTACTTCCTCAACCAACTGAGACGTAAACAAGAAGAGGAACAAAGGCGTAAAGAGCGTGAGGAATTTGAGCGTCCATTGAAATCACTCATTACAAAAAAGATCATGGAAAGCGGCCTAACTGATTTAGAGTTCAAAAGAACAATATGTTCAAGCTTTGACTATATAAAGAGCCGTTCTGTAATAGCAAAATACCTAGCCAATAAACCTGATTTGTTAGAAAAATATCATGACTCCAGAATAATACGAATGTCCATTAAAAATGATGAAGGTAAAGTCGGCAAGGTTGAACTTTATGATCTTTCTGGAACACTAATTTTTGAAAGCTATAAAAACAAATAAGAGAGGTATGATATGCAATGTTCATGTGGTAGAGAAATGACAGAGAGGTTTTCTGTTTCTAAGAAATGCAACTTGAGATGGGAATACTCTTTTTGTAAGTCTTGTGGAAGAATCGATGCAGATTATCTTTATAGCTACGATAAAACACAGTTTATTGAACGAGGTTATTCAGCAAGGCTAAATTATAGAGACATGACAAGAAAAATAGATAATTAAATCCATGCCTCTCCATTAAATTTGACACTTATCCCTTATATATTAATATATAATATATACCCGATTAACTAAAATTAGAGAATATAACATGAAAGACTATATAAAAAAAGCACAGGAAAATGAAACAATTATTGATGGTGGTAAAGTTTACGATGAGCTTAGGCGCGATTATCTTAACAGAAGTTTCCTTTTTCCTTGCTCAGATGAAAAAACAGATGATGATTTTAATCCTTTCAGTGAGGAAGCATATAATAAAATGAAGTCCTTGCATGATGAAAGAGATAATCTTAATTTTAAAAAAAAATGAAAGAGATTAAAAGGAATTTATCTACATCACAAAAAAAAGAAGTCGAAAAAATAATGAGAAACAAAATAAAATAATTTTTTAAATATCCAGCCATGAAAAACACTTTCTCCGATGAGATAAAGATCATGACTACTTTCTTTATCTGAATATATAGAAGCCTACATTGACTTCTATATCCCATTAAACCTATTAAATATTTTTAACTTCCAATATTCAGAACCTTCCTCTTTCTCTCGAAGATTGGCCTCAAGATTCTTCATGATTAGCGCTTTTACTCCTTGGTTATGTGCTGCCATTACTTTGTTAAAAGTTCTTTTTCATCTATATCTTCCCGTTTTTCTTTTCTGTTCCATTCACTTTTTTGTAGTAATCGAAATCATCGAATAGATTGTTTATTTGTATTTTAAGTGCCTGTCCCACACACTTTTCATTTTCAATGATCATTACCGCTTCATTATGAAATCCAGATGCTATTTCGTATATGAAATCGCAATATAATGATAAGACCGTGCAAATGGCAAAAACATTGATTCATTTTTTTCGTATAATACCACATCATTCATATCATATTCCTCTTGTAATCGATGTACAGCCCCATTACGGGGCCACATAATCTAAATCAGTGAGTAGATAACAACTCTGCCCATGATTTCTTAATCTATTTTTATTTTGATATTATTTACAAAACTCCCATGAATGCCGGACCAGACGTTCCGCTACCTCTTCAAAGTTTACTTCTTCAAGCTTTCCTTCCAGACATTCACATTGGATAATGATGTAAAAATTTTTACTGATATGCTCAATAACATTGCCGATGAAAACACACATAAAATCCGCATCATATACCAAGTATGAGACATTATCAGAGGCCATATCCTGCATAACCTTCCAACTAGCCTCAAACGAACGCTCTGCAATATTATAAAACGTTTCTGTAGATACACTTTTAATTTCAAAAATTTTACTCATGGTTACGCCTCACTATTAAATGATATTTGTTTTCTTTTTATTTTTTCGCCCCATGAATGAGGCTAAAAATGATTTATTAAATAACCTTTTTATCTTCGTTTGTGATTAACACGTAATGTTATCAACACCACCTCCTTATCAACCATTTTTACTGAATGCCCTTGTTCAAAGTACTCCCATCTGACTACCTTTTTAAAAGATGCGCTTGCATTTTTGATACAATCCTTATAAATACTATCCATGAATGCATCATCCTCCATTAACATCTCTGCTTCATCGGGTCGGACTTCCTTAAGCGTATTTATTTTCATTTCATAAAACAAACCTGCCATATGCATAAATACTTTTTGAGATTCTTTTATCAGTTTTTCACTCATGTCTCTACCTTTTGATTTATATTACAGACTGTTTATTTGCGCTGATTTCTATTCTTTTGTAATAAAGAACATAATCATCACCATTAAAGCATTTAATCAAAAACTCATGATAACTACTTAGTATAGTTTTAACCTCTGGAACTGATATGTATTTAATCTTTATCTCTTCAGCACTTTCAAACCATTCCTGTAGCGTGAGATTAATAATATCCATTATGAATATCTCCCTGTAAAATCCATCCTTCATTTTTTTCAGAAATGCATCATCCTTAGATTAAAGTATAAGTAATGTATTAACTCGTTATAGGTATTTACAACATCAGTAGCAAAGTTTGCTGTCTCAGCATTACTTGCGGATATTTTAACGGGTATTTCATTCCAGCCTAAACATTTTTCGTTCATATTTTCCTCTCTCATTAATAGTTAGTACGATACGCAGAGTAAATAACTCTCAGATTCCTTCTCACCTCATCCAAGAACAGATAATATTCTTTCCCTTTATTATCTTTCATTGATTCAGCAAACTCTTGTTTTGTTCGTTCGATCACTTTTCCAATCACTTCTTCAATATAAAGCCGGTCTTTAAAATGACGCTCATAATCATTTCCCATACAATCAATCATGACCTGAAGATGTTTTCTAAAGTTATTTATTGCCATTTCCATAAATACTTCTGTCTCATCATTCGTAACAGTCACCACACAAGGCAGTACGTTTTTACTTTTCATCTTAACCTCTCATTATTTAATAAACTTTTTTAGATATGATTGCGAGAATCAGAAATGATTTTGTAAATCCATTCATCAATCTCACTTTCAATAAATGCTATAGAGCGCAATCCGGTTTTTACTTGCTTAGGAAATTTACCCGCTCTTATTAAGGTATATATCCACGTTTTACCAAACCCTGTTCTTCTTTTTACTTCTGGTAAACGAATCAGTTTCGGATGTTTATCTGTTTTGTTTTGAACCATATTATCTCCTTTTTTTTTACGTAATATCTTGGATATTTCGTTTTTTAGTATGTTGTTCGATGGAGATAATTCTAGGATTTTGGCTAGTTCTAAACTAGGGATGTTCACCAACCGTGAGTTTCGCGGAAATTTTTGGAGGGATACGCTTTTTAGGGATGTTCGCAGGTTGTGAACATCCCTTGTGTTTACTTTTTGTTTTTATCCGTGGCTTTATCGTTAAATGTTATCACGTCAGTGATCTTCCAGTCCTTTAACATATTGTTTTTAATATAGAAATCATTTAAAACCTTGAAGTACTCATCCTTTTCGAGATAACTTTTCGCGTAGTCATAATCAGTATCTTTGATGTTATCACGGCTCCGAATCCCACCAGTACCATGTAGAATGTCAGCTAAGATGTTGAAAGGTATGTTCTTACCTTCGTTGTAGAGCTGTTCCCATGAGATCAAATCCATCAAAGGGATGACTTTGTAATCAAGTATTCTTTCAAAGGTCTTATGACCAAACCGAAACATTCGTTTAGGTGGCTTAGGCGTTTTTAGGTGCTTTTGCCATAGAGCAATCAGTACTTTCAGGTGTTCTGCGAGATCGTCGCTGCTGGCTTCTTCCAAGTCAATTTCAACCAGTATTTTGTTGGCAGGATTCATGCCACCTTGTTTCAGATACTCAGAGATGTAGTCAGAACTCACAGCAACAGGGTCTGTTTGCTCAGAATTCTCCAGCCGATACATAGCCCGCCCATAGTTGAACAATTGAACTCTGCTCATTGGTCTTACAGCATAGCTATGTGACAGTCTGTGATTGCCTGAAATCCAGTCCGATTGAAGTATCACATCACCACATCGGATTTTGGCATCATGGTATATAGCTTGCATTTGATTATCTTTGCCTGCTGTTTCCCATTGTTGCCTTGTTTTGTAAGCCAACATCCGTCTTTCAAGCTCTGCATAGATTTGTTCTAGGGTCAGGTCTTTCAGGCCATCGTATCGGCGTACATCAAACCAAGATAATGCAGTCCTGATTTCTTCCATTTCCTTTTGTGTAGTCATTATTCTACCGATTGCTTTTAAGTTTCATAAAAGTTAACCCATTCATCATGATAGAGAAAGTGGAAAAGAGGGGCGGGTTTTCAAAATGGTGTGAGAGCAGATAAGTGATCTTGGATGTAAGTGCTTTAATCTTGACTAAACATCCGTTTCTTTACTAAAAATTAACTAATTGTTTTATATCAATTACTTTAACAAAAATAACGACAACATCATGTTGATAGATAAAGTTAAATAAGATTCGTATAGTTAGATGGTTATGACAACAACCAATTGTTTTTAATTGACATTTTATTGATAAGAAAACAATAATGATGGTAAATATGTTGGTAAAAATATAGTTAAACTTAACAAAATCAGTAACACAACAGGAGACACAGATGAAGTTCGAGTCCAGTCAGAGGAGCCAATTTCCTGTTTGCATGCATCTTTGCGAATCCTTATCTGATATTGATTCAAGAGGTTAGCGTGAAAACTCTTCCCGGTGCATTTTGATTTTACCCTCCGCATCGGGAAAAATTGGTGGTCAAATCTGGGGTCAGGTTAGTTCGATGACGGAGTGACCCCCAAATGCCCCTTAACGACTCAAAAATCCGCACCTTAAAACCATCCGCAAAACCCTTCAAAGTTTCTGATTCTCACGGTCTGTACCTTCTTATCAAACCAGGCGGCTCACGTCACTGGTATCTAAAATATCGTATAAACGGCAAAGAATCCCGCATTGCACTGGGTGCCTATCCTGCCGTCTCCCTGTCTGATGCCCGCCAGCAGCGCGAAGGTATCCGTAAGATGCTGGCGCTGAACATCAACCCGGCACAGCAGAGGGCTGCTGAACGCAGAGCCTGCACACCAGAGAAGGTGTTTAAAACAGTGGCGCTGGCATGGCATAAAAACAATAAAAAGTGGTCGCAGAACACCGCTGGCCGTCTACTTGCCAGCATGAACAACCATATCTTTCCTGTAATTGGTCATCTGTCCGTCACGGAGCTTAAACCCCATCATTTCATTGACCTGCTGAAAGGCATTGAGGAAAAGGGCCTGCTGGAAGTCGCGTCCCGCACGCGGCAGCACCTCAGTAACATCATGCGCCATGCGGTCCATCAGGGATTTATCGACACCAACCCGGCAGCAAATCTTGATGGCGTGACGGCTCCCCCCATGAGACACCACTATCCCGCCCTGCCGCTGGAGCGGCTGCCTGAACTGATTGAACACATTGAAGCATATCATCAGGGCCGTGAACTGACCCGGCTTGCTGTCCTGCTGACGCTGCATCTGTTCATTCGCTCCAGTGAGCTGCGCTTTGCACGCTGGTCAGAAATTGATTTCATAAACAGAATTTGGACGATACCCGCCACACGCGAAGCCATTGTGGGTGTGCGTTATTCAGGGCGCGGTGCCAAAATGCGCACTGCTCATATCGTGCCCCTCTCACAGCAGGCTATAGCTATTCTGAAACGGATTAAGGAAATATCCGGGGCTTACGAACTGGTCTTCCCCGGCGACCATAACCCGTACAGGCCGATGTGCGAAAACGCGGTTAATAAAGCACTGCGCCTTATGGGATTCGACACGAAACAGGACATCTGCGGACATGGCTTTCGGGCAATGGCATGCAGTGCCCTGATGGAGTCTGGCTTATGGTCGCAGGATGCAGTGGAACGCCAGATGAGTCACCAGGAGCGCAACACCGTGCGTCTGGCTTACATTCATAAGGCTGAGCATCTGGAAGCCCGCAAGGCGATGATGCAGTGGTGGTCAGATTATATCGATACATGCCGGGTCGCATACGTACCACCTTTTAACACAGGGCGGAATAAAAACAACGAAGCTGCATGAACAATAACAAAAAGCTGTACCAGCATACCCTGGTACGGCTTTATTCATTTCTGATGGCTTGCCAACCCCTCCACCCCGACCCGTCGCTGCCTGTAGAAAGCTGTTACACAATAACAACACGCTTGCGCCGTCAGCCCTGGCGTGCCATTTCATTTGAGAGCAAGGATCATCCCTACTGCCCCAGCGACGAGAACGGCATCAATGAGAAGCTCGAACGTATGCGTCTGGAGTTTCTGGACGAGACGTTTCGCAATCATCGAACCGACGAACAATGCGATGCCGATGGCAAGTCCATATGTGAGGACAGGCTGCGCGAGTGCGCCCGATATACCGAACGTAGCTAGCTTGCCAGCGTAGAGCAGGATTGCGCTTGCCGCCTCTGATCCCAAAAATACGCCTCCACTCATTCCGTACCCGGTAAATACCGGCACGCTGAGCGGCCCGGTGGACAGCACGAATCCTGTCAGAAACCCGACAATCGCCCCGGCAAAACTCATGTGCCAGAGATTCAAGTGGAGGTTCGATCGTCTGATGAGACGGCGCAGCGGGATCATCGCAAGGAAGAAAGCTGCCAGGAATACCTCCACTGTGCCAGGAGAAATCGTAAGTAACGTGTGCGCCCCGAGAACAGCCGCAGGAACTCCCGCCAACGAATAGGCAAACACCGGTCGCCAACGAATCTCATGCCACCAGACAATCACCCGTCCGATGTTGCCGAAAAGGGAGGCGATCGCCATAACAGGCACAGCAATCCGTGGCCCGTACGTGGCGACGAGGACGGGCAGCATGATTAACGACGAGCCAGTGCCGACGACACCGCTGAGTACTCCGGCACCGAGAGCGACGAAGAAGAGAAGTAAGAGTGCAATCATCGGCTTTAGGATCAACCAGGGCCATCGCTCGCAGCCGCAAGAAGCGGCACCAGGATGTCGCTGATAGGCGTTGGAATGCTGTGAACCCGGCCGCGACGCGCAATGACGCCGTTGCGGATATCCCATTCAAGCGGTCGGCCAGCTTCTCGATCCGTGAGGATGGAGGTGCTCATGTCTGCAGGAGCCGCCCGGAACTTATCGAGGATCTCCTGCGGCACTTCGTCTCCGAGTTCAGCGCCCTCTGCACGTGCCACGGCCAGGCATTCCTGCAGATAAGCCAGCGTAAGCCTGGCGATATCAGCACGGCCAAACATGCCTGAGCGGCGGTGCGTGAGTGCCATGAGTCCAGCCACCGCATTCTGCATCAGCTTGCGCCAGGCCAGGGAGCTGAAATTCGCGGCCAGATCTACGGAGCACCACGTGCCTTGCAGCGCTGCGGCCACTACACGGGAAGCTGGTGCGTCTGGCACGCTGAGGCGCGCCTCACCACGCAAGCGTACCGAGCCATCGGACTGCGCTTGCGCAGGGAACCACACGACAGCGGGAACGCTCTGTCCGGGCAGAGAGTACGTAGCGAGCCTGTCCAACTGTTCGACCCCGTTCTGGAGCACGCATACAACCGTCTCCGGGCCAGTCAACGCCCTGAGCCATTCTGCTGCCGCGTCGATTTGTGTGGACTTGACTGCCAGAAAGATAAGATCAACCGTGCGAGTGATTTGTGCCGGATTCGTCTGTACCGGACCGGGTACGGTGATAAAGCGGTCGCCATCTTGCAAGGTCAGGTGAGCGCGGGGAGTACGTCCACACAGCAATGGTGTGCGGTCGACTTCGTGTAACGCCGCCGCGACTGTTGTGCCGATGGCACCTGGACCTAAAACAGCAACAACTGTATTGATTTCAGTGTTCATGAATGCGGACTCCTTGCAACAGAATCTAATTACGTAGTGGTTGTGCCCTTCCCAAAGGACATGTAATATATTACATATGAATAAAGAAATTGGTAATAGAATTTCAGAAGGTGAGCAGCGGTTACAGCAATGGCTTGGCAGCATTCACGCCCGAAGCGGCGACCTCGCTGCAAGTGAGGCTAAAGTTGTCGACCTCCTGCTTGTCGATCCTTTATTTGTCGGTACAAGCACGGCAGCACAGGTTGCCACCCGTGCTGGTGTATCACCGCCGACAGTAATACGCGCTGCACGAGCGATCGGGTTCACCGGGTTCACTGAACTTAAGATAGAGATTGCCCGGGCTCGTGGCACTGCCCAATTCTTTGCCCCGCCTGAAGTTCTTACAGCGGATGCGACGCTGGCATCAGTGCTGGAAACATCAATTCGTGCTGGTGTAGACGCACTGACTGCGCTCAGCGGTGCTATCGAAATCTCCGCCCTTGATGAGGCGGTCGATTTAATCCAGAGCGCACGCCAGGTATTTGCATTTGGTGCTGGTCCCTCTGCGACGGTTGCCGCTGATGCGGTCTTTCGTTTGCGGACGGCGGGTGTGATAACCGTCAGTATCCAGGATTATTTATCAGCGATGATTGCTGCTCGTCTACTCGGTCCAGGCGACGTCATCATCGTCGTCAGTTCAACAGGGCGCACATCATCCACACTCTCCATCGCTGATGCAGCATCCTCGGCAGGAGCATCGCTTATTGCAATAACTAACCAGTACGATACCCCACTGGCGACACTCGCCAACGTTTCGCTCGTTGTTGGCGGAATGCCACTCCCGGCACAGATGGCCGCTGCCGGGAGTCGACTGGCCCAGCTCGTCGTTATTGATACGCTGGTCGCTGCTCTCACTCTGCGGGATAAAGAACAAAGTCGCCGGGCTGAACGGGCGGGTATTGATTTGCCCGATATGTCCTGATGCAGTTCAGCACGGTAGCAATGATTCTTACTGCTGCGATAGCCCATGCTGTATGGAATATAGCCTCAAAATACAAGAGGGAAGACACTCTTGTGTTCGTCTGGGCGTACAGCTGTGCCTCAGCATTGCTGTGGGTCCCGTTCAGCCTCATTCTGATAGTTGAGGGACAACAGGAGCTCGACTGGAGACTCGCTGTCGGCGCAGTTATCTCGTCTGCACTTCATATCGCTTATTCTCTAATCTTGCAGGCTGGCTACGAGCGCGCCGAACTGGGTGTTGTTTATCCGATTGCCCGAGGAAGTGGACCAGTTCTGACGATACTGTTTGCAACCCTTCTCATGGGAGAACGGATTTCACCAGGCGCTTTACTCGGCGCCTTTATCGTTATCGCTGGTATTTTCGTTGTCACCGGCAATCCGTTCAGGAGCGGAAGCCGGCCGCTACAGGGAATGCTTTGGGGGGCAGCGACAGGCACCGCCATCGCTGGCTATACACTCTGGGACGGTTATTCGGTAATCTCTCTGCACCTGGATCCAGTGAGCTACTACGCCAGCACACTCCTGCTACAGAGTCTGATTCTTACCCCTGGTGCGATGCGGCGACGAAATCGCATTCCAACTGCTGTACGTGTGGATATCATCCCAATCCTTATCATTGCTGTATGCTCTCCCCTTGCCTACATCCTTGTACTGACAGCCATGCAGAGCATGCCACTGGCACTCGTCGCTCCTCTCAGGGAAACATCCATTATTGTCGGCTCTCTTCTTTCGTACTGGCTGTTTCGTGAAAATCATCTGGCACGCCGGATTGCTGGTGCAGTGGTGGTGCTGACCGGCATCGCAATAATTAGCCTTTGATCGCTTCGTTGGATGCCAATCGTCGTCTCATTGTCAGCGTGGATCGTTCGTCGATATACTCTGTTTATGGTACAGGTATCAAGTCCGCTTCCTCTGTCTGTGGCTGTTAGCGCCATTGAGATAAGACTGTATAAACCGCCATCAGTTCTGGTATTGGCATCCCGTACCACCATTATTTAAATGTTCGGACACACGCTGTTATTTGAAGGTTAATCCCTAGTCGAATGATTATCCATGTGAGTGCTTTTCCAGCCATGCCTGATGGGATATGGCTGGCATAGATAGTTCAGTTTTCATCACCAGTTTGATCGCAAAGCTATGCCACATAGCACTATTGGCTTTATAATCATTAACGGTAAAAGTGGTATTGAATAGTGATACTCCGGTGCAACACATTCAACATGTAGCCTGATTCTGATAACCGCTTTCGTTAGAAATGGCTTACTCCATAGCGAGAGTTCGTGATGCTCAAAACAGAAGATCTCAACACTATGATATCAATTGATGAGATTCACTTTGCTGACTGGCAAATCTGGCCACAGCTAAGGATTCTGTTACATCGGGGTAAGCCAGTAAGAATTTCTGCCAGAGCTTTTGATGTTCTGGTTGTTCTGGTGAGTGCCAGAGGTAAAGCGGTAAATAAAGAATCTTTACTTACGCAAGTGTGGGGAAATGAAATCGTCGAAGAAAATAATCTTCAGGCACAAATTTCAGCTATACGCCGCATACTGGGACATGACCGCCATCTACTGGTTACTGAATTTGGTTGTGGTTATCGCTTTAATATCAACAATTCGCCAACTGAACCGCTCTCTAAATCAAAAATACCTGAGCCCGCTATTACCCCTTTTCTAGCGTCGATTCTGGGGCGTGATAAAGCTGTGCAGGAATTATGCGCCTTATTGGATCAATACCGTCTGGTGACGATTACAGGCTCAGGGGGCGTGGGTAAGACTCGTCTGGCATGGGAAGTCGTCAGTCTTACACACACGCATTTTCCTGATGGAATATGTGTGGCTGAACTGGCTCATATCACCGAAGCATCCAGCTTGCTATCCGTTATTTCACAAGCGCTCCATCTTCCATTAGCTGCCATTCATAATGATGCCGATTTACGGCAACAGCTTGCACGGCGTCGATGTTTACTGCTGATTGATAACTGTGAACATGTAATTAATGAACTTGAACCAGTGATTACGTTGCTCCTGCACCTGGCTCCCCATATCAAACTGTTGTTGACCAGCCAGGTAGCGTTGCAGGTTGCCGGCGAGCAACAATATCTACTACCACCATTACAAGTTCCTGAGAGCGAAGAGGCTGATACCCACGAGTTACTAACTTTTTCCAGTGTCCGCCTCTTTATCGAACGCGGGCAGGCCAATCGACATAATTACCATCCATCAGCCAGCGAACTGTCTTTGATTGGCGAGTTATGCCGTCATCTTGACGGTCTGCCGCTGGCGATTGAACTTGCGGCCTCCCGTCTGCCAGTCATGAGTGTCAAAGAGATCTATAGCCGACTGGAAGACCGTTTCCAGCTATTGAGCAATACGCACAGATCTCTGGAGCCCAGACATCAGAAAATACTGACCGCGCTGGAGTGGACTTATCAGTTGCTCAACACACGTGAACAACGATTATTTTGCTCTCTGGGGATCTATACCGATATGTTCAGTGTGAAATCAGTAAGCGACCTTCTGCTGATTAAAGACAAGCATCGCTGGCAGGTTGTTGACGATCTGCAAAGATTGCTGTCTTTATCCCTGATTCAGGTCAGTACTCAGGTACCAGAGACCCGTTTCCGCCTGCTGGAAACCATGCGCCAGTTCGCATGCGATAAACTCAGGCAACAGGGTGAATATACTGTTCTTGAGGCCCGTTTTGCCGACTATTATAAAGTTCTGGTAAAAGAGGCACAAGATGATTGGTTTATGCTGCCAACAGGACAATGGCGTGAACGTTATAGCCATATACTTAATGATTTGCGGAGTGTATTACAGCAAACGTTGATTGAGGGAGCTGATCCCTCTAAAGGGCTTGAGATCTTACAAGCTATGACCCCTTTTTGGATTGAATATTCACTATACGATGAATGTCAGCGCCATATTTATCCTCTGCTTTATGAAAATACTTCGCAGGTAGTATTAACGCTACGCCAGAGAATGAATCTCAGCGCTGTAGCAGGTAAGGCGTCAACCTGGGCAAAAGGCCCTACGCCTGAAACACATTCAGCCTGGAAAACCGCGCTGACAATTGCAGAAAAGCTCGACGACAAAGAAATACGTTTACAGGCACATTACGGATTATGGTTGTATTATCTGCGTACTGGCGAGTTGGATAAAGCGCTTGAGCATGCGCAATCTATGTGCGAGCTAGCACGGTCCATTACCGACGAGGAGGCGATGGCAACCGGGCTGCGTATTCTCGGTGTATCCCTGCATTTTTTGGGCCGTCATGATGTCGGGCGTGATTATCTCCAACAATCTCTTGATTGGTATGAACATGGTGAATTAAGCCACTCTTTCCGTTTTGGTCTTGATCAAGAGAGCGCCGGTCAGGCCTTTCTGTCTCGTTTACTCTGGTTACAGGGTGAGTATAAGGCCGCGAAACAGATGGCATGGCGCGGTGTTAAAAAAGCCGCTCGTTTGCAGCATGTCTGTTCTCTTTGCTGTGCACTGGCTGAAGGCGCTTGTATGACAGCAGCACTGGATCGTAATCCGCGTTGGGTTATAAAGGCCGCAAACTGGCTTATTCATCTGGCAAAAAGGCATGATTTATATTTCTGGAAGACATACGGCGAGCTGTTTCTTGTTTGGGCTAAACAGTTCAGTCATATCGATGTTAGTCAAACCACACTATTTAGCTCGTTGCGGGCGATGGGATTAGACTGGCAATATTCCCCCTTGTTGTCAGAAATTGATACCGGGGTATCACTGAGAGCCACCCGCCAGGATCATGAAAACTGGTGCACGCCTGAGCTGATGCGTCTTTCTGCCACTCAATTACCTCCTCAGAAGCAACGCCTGCTGTTGGAGCAGGCCCTGGACAAAGCGCGCCAGCAACAGGCTTATGGCTGGGCCCTCCGTATTGCTTATTCATTGGCGACATTGCAGGCTGAAGCCGGGGAAAAATGGGCTGCTAAACAATTGATACAGGACGCTTTAAATGATGTTGATGACTCAGACAATGCGACGGATGTAAGAAGTGCTATTGCGTTATGTGCCCGAATAGGGGCCTGAATATTTACGTCTTACGGCTATCAACATCCCCATGATCACGAGTCCGCCCCCTGCTGAAGAAATCAGCGCCCAGCTATGAGTTGTCTCCCATAACCAGGTGGCAGTCAGTGAGCCACATGCTCCGCCAATAAACATAACGCACATAAATAATGTATTAAGACGGTTTCTGGCATCCGGACGCAAAGAATAAATCGTGTGCTGATTAGCTATCAGTACACATTGCTCACCCGCATCCAGTAGTAGAATGCCCACCACCATACCCACAATACTGTTCCATCTCCAAAAAACAGTCCAGGCTAGCAGCATGAGTATCACACCAAAAACAACCATTCGGAATGGTCCCTGACGATCGCTGAAACTTCCCGCCAGAGGCGCACACAGAATACCGATTAACCCCAAAGCAGCCAGGGTGCCGGTTATCCCTGCACCGTAATCGTAGCGATGAGCTAACCAGAAAGGGAGCACGGTCCACAGCACGCTGAAGGAGGCAAACAGCATTGCTTGTGTAAGAGTTGCACCACGCACCTGCGGCTCGCTTTTCCACAGCTGTCCTAATGAACGTAATACCGCCAGATAGTTAAACTTTGGCGTTGGCAACGACTGAGCAGGCAAAATGCGCAAGATGAAAAATATAGCCAGCAATGTCATGATCGCGCCGGACAAAAAGACACCGCGCCAGCCGAAATACTGACCAATAAGGCCTCCGATAGCCCGGCCAGCAAGGATACCTGCCAGGACACCGCTCATCACCGTACCCACGGTTTTACCTCGTGCAGAAGTTCTGGAGAGCGAGGCGGCAAGCGGCACTATCTGTTGGGCTACTGTTGCAGCCATCCCGGTAAGGAAGGAGAAGAACACCAACACTGTCGCCGTTGGCGATAACATCATGCCGATCAGTGCCAGGAAAAGCACCTGCGCTTGACGCAGGATAAGCCGCTGACGTTCAATATAATCGCCCAGTGGGATCAGAAAGAATAAGCCCACCGCATAGCCTAACTGGGTGCCCATGGGGATCAAAGAAACAGCCCCCCATTCATTGGGAAAGGATCCGGCAATTAAATTCAGGACAGATTGATTAAAATAAATATTAGCTACAACAATACAGCAAATAATCGCCAGCATAAGAATCCTGGCAGAAGAAAGCTCATGATTGTCCGTTCGCATTGACCACTCCTGGCTCTAAACTCAATATCGTCTGGAGTATAAGCAGACGGAAATCCCAACTCTTTGACCGCTTTTTTCAGACGTCTGAATTCTGATGCACAAGCTCCTGAAAAAGAGATTTGTTACTAATACTGCTCATGTTATTAACTGTGCTTAACTTGAGGAGCAGCAAATGGATTTAAAACTGACTGGAAAAGTGGCTCTGGTAACCGGAGCCCGAACCGGAATTGGTTTCAGCATTTGTGAAGAACTGGCCATGAATGGTGTGCATTTAGTCATGGTGGCCAGACGAGAACCTGAGCTGATTCTGGCTGCGAAAAAAATTTCAGAGAAATACGGTGTTTCGGTGCTGCCTGTTGCCGGGGATGTGACTGATCCCAAACTACCTTCTTTAGTGGTTGAACAAGCGGAAAAGGTTTTTCAGCGTATTGATTTACTGGTTAACAATGCCGGAAGAGCCCATGCGGGCACGCTGTTAACCACTTCGGAAGAAGACTGGCAGATAATGACTGAGACCAAATTATCCGCCATGCGACGTTTTTGTAAGGTAATCATCCCCGGGATGCAGAGACGAAACTGGGGGCGTATTGTCAATATCTCATCCATTGGCGGTATCTACCCTAATCCGCAACTTACCGTCTCACACGCACTGAGCGCCGCTATCAACAACCTGACCCGTAGTTTAGCACTTAGCGTGGCTCCGGATGGCATTCTGGTCAATGCGATCGGAGTGGGTGCTGTCGCGACGGATAACTGGGCGCAGAACATGCTACCGAATGTTCGCAATCGTCGTCCTGAACTGGTTGACAGAACAGACGAAGAGGTAATGGCATTACTGGGTAAAGAGAAAACGCCTGTGGGCCGCTTTGGACTTCCTGAAGATATTGCTGCAATTGCTGCGTTCCTACTTTCTGGGAGGAATCAGTTTGTTACTGGACAGACAATTGAAGCATCAGGCGGAGCAGACAGATTTATGTAATGTCTTCCATTCAACTTAAATAATGTTTGAGGATTGAATTAGTTTAACCTGATATTTGTTCTTCTTTTCAATCACTGCGAAATATGAGGCCGGACATGGGGGACTGAAACGCTAAGAAGCCCCCGCGTTAATATAATCCAAATATTATAACGCAATAGATCCCGCACCATGAAATTTATTTCACTGGAAAATTCATGGTTTTTTTAAAAAATAGAAATAGAGGCAAACCACTATGTCAAAAAAACAAACACTATCAAATACAAACTATAGTTCGCCTGACTGGCTGACTATCCGTGAAGCAGTCGAAGTGATAAATAAAAAAGGACTGAAAATTAAAAAAAAGTGACATTTACAGGCATGCATTACATGGCAGCATTCATCTCTCTATTTACTTTCAGTCGCCAATTACATTACGAAAAATACAGATGTCGGGCTACAAAGTAAGGTTCAGACCATCTGATATGTCATCAATAAATCGTTTATGCCTTCTTGACAAAAAAGCGTTTATTGAAGGACATAATTTTATTGTTAGCACTACTGGCAAATATATCATTCCCACAGAGAGAGTTATTGACACTCTATTGATTGGATATGAATATGTTCTAGTACAAAAATTACTTGCCCAATCTCTTAAAATACCATTACCTGTAACAGGAGCTATTGATTTTAATCATGGCATAACAGTTAGCTTACAAGGAGAACCATTTCAACTATTCGATAAAATGACATGGGAAGAAAGAATAATACAAAAAATTATGCAACTCCCTAAAAACATCTCACCAGATGTACATGAAGAGATATTCTCAAAGAAGATAAATAACTACCTGAGGAAAGAGTATTTCCCGGCTCATATTTTACCTCGGGATGCCTGGTTTGTTATTCGACATGCTGAACTTGATAAAGTCATTGACATCATAACCAATAGCAGAGTGCCCCCATTATCTGCAACGCGAATATCAACACCACTATCTCGTTTTTTCTGGCTGGCCTGTAAAAACAATGAAGTCATCCGTCCATTAATTAGTAAACCGTACAAACTACTATCTATTTTCGAACAATGGGCATCTGACGAAGGCATTACCGACAGACTCAGTGGTGATACGTTAAAAACTGCACTCGTACGCGGTTCCCCCACATCAATGTCGGATGGACGCAAGTGAATTTTACCAAACCCAAATGTCCGTATTAAGGGCTCTAAAATCAGTAATACGGACATAATTAGTTTTTTTGACTCTTTTTTCCTTGTCACCTCAAGGGATATTATATTTCTGCATTACGGGTATAAATACATATCATCAATTACCAAGCATTAGAAATGTAAAAACAAAACAGTACTTAAATGCTCACAACCCCACACATACATAAAAGCCACTCCTTATTCAAGGAGGATTTAGCCGACCTGCATAGGTTCGATCGAATCCAAAATGCGCAAAATAGATTAACCTTAATTTATCCAGCCATTAAATACACACATGGGTTCGTAATTATATTCCAATTAATGCATCCAAAATTTACTCACCAATACATTACACATGCAAAAAAACGAAAACATACATTGCACAGAAAGACTTAGATTCATTTACAATGAAATAAATGAGTGATTTCATTTCGTTCAACAAATCTATAACTGAGGTACTAAGGCCATGATTATTAGATGAACCCGTCCATAACCCAGATAATTACTAAAGATTTAAAAACTCATCCTTATGATACGAGTAATCACCTTGCTCCCTAGAAGACTTACTTTTAATATTTACGGCATTTTTTCTACACCGGTGCGGTGGAACATTATACCTTTTCCGAAATGCCCTGGTTAATGATTGCTGAGAGTCAAAGCCAAATCGCATCGCGATGTTTATCAAAGGTTCATTTGTTGTGATAACAGCCTCTAAAATAAGACATAATTTTTTCTCTCTGATAAAACCCCCCAGGCTCTGCCCTGTTTCAGAAAAAAACAGTCTCTGCAAATGCCATTTTGAATATCCGGACCTGATAGCCACATCATCAATTTTTAGTGGCATCTCTATATTTTTGTTTATCCAGATAATTAAGTCATTTACAAAATCTTTTCTGTTTTTCATAACCGAAACCTTAGGGAAGGTGCGAACAAGTTCCTGATATGAGATCATCATATTCATCCGGAGCGCATCCCAGAGGGACATCATGAGCCATCAACTCACCTTCGCCGATAGTGAATTCAGCACTAAGCGCCGTCAGACCCGAAAAGAGATTTTCCTCTCCCGCATGGAGCAGATTCTGCCATGGCAGAATATGACCGCTGTCATCGAGCCGTTTTATCCCAAGGCGGGCAATGGCCGACGGCCCTATCCGCTGGAGACCATGCTGCGTATTCACTGCATGCAGCATTGGTACAACCTGAGCGACGGTGCCATGGAAGATGCCCTGTACGAAATCGCCTCCATGCGCCTGTTTGCCCGATTATCCCTGGATAGCGCCCTGCCGGATCGCACCACCATCATGAATTTCCGCCACCTGCTCGAGCAGCATCAACTGGCCCGTCAATTGTTCAAGACCATCAGTCGCTGGCTGGCCGAAGCAGGCGTCATGATGACCCAAGGCACTTTGGTGGATGCCACCATCATTGAGGCACCCAGCTCTACCAGGAACAAAGAGCAGCAACGCGATCCGGAGATGCATCAGACCAAGAAAGGCAATCAGTGGCACTTTGGCATGAAGGCCCACATTGGTGTCGATGCCAAGAGTGGCCTGACCCACAGCCTAGTCACCACCGCGGCCAACGAGCATGACCTCAATCAGCTGGGTAATCTGCTTCATGGAGAGGAGCAATTTGTCTCAGCCGATGCCGGCTACCAAGGAGCGCCACAGCGCGAGGAGCTGGCCGAGGTGGATGTGGACTGGCTGATCGCCGAGCGTCCCGGCAGGGTAAAAACCTTGAAGCAGCATCCGCGCAAGAACAAAACGGCCATCAACATCGAATACATGAAAGCCAGCATCCGTGCCAGGGTGGAGCACCCGTTTCGCATCATCAAGCGGCAGTTCGGCTTCGTGAAAGCCAGATACAAGGGGCTGCTGAAAAACGATAACCAACTGGCGATGTTATTCACCCTGGCCAACCTGTTTCGGGTGGACCAAATGATACGTCAGTGGGAGAGATCTCAGTAAAAACCGGAAATAACGCCAGAAATGGTGGAAAAAATAGCCTAAATAGGCTGATTCGATGTGTTTGCGGGAAAAAAATCGGCCCAGATCCGCGAAATTTTAATCAGCGAGTCAGCTTGGGAAGAAATGACCTGCTTATTCGCACCTTCCCTAGAATTACTCTACCAGAAATAAATTTTCATCAGGCATATAGATCAAGAGCTGACAATCCCTAAGTTCTGCATAAATCCTCAATAGAAACCATACTTTTTATTATGGTGTGATGGATATACTCGCAGACAATCCAGCCACCAATTCAACTCCCTCCGGCAATCTGTCAATATGAATCCGAACCGGGATACGCTGCGCGAGCCGCACCCAGCTAAAGGTTGGCTCGACATTAGGCAGGCCAAGCCCCCCGGTCTCGTCATTGTTATCATCTATTCCGCGTCCGATACTCTCAACATGACCCGTGATCACTGGCTTAAATCCCATCAGCGTAATGTGTGCAGTATTTCCCGTGCGGATATGTTGCAACTTAGTCTCTTCAAAATAGCCAACCACCCAAAAACTATTGGCATCAATGATGGAAACTTTAGTTTCTCCCGCTGTGGCATAGTCACCAGGGCGAAGCCGCAAATGTGTGACATAGCCCGTAACCGGAGACCGAACAATAGCATGCGATAAGTTAAGCTCTGCAAGGTCCAGCGCAGCCAGTGCACCGTGGTAATTAGCCGCAGCGACGCTGGCTGCGCTGGCTGTTTGTTGTAAATCCTCGCTGGAAATCACCCCTTTAATCTGAGAGCGTCGCCTCGCCGCATCCTGGCGCATCAGCATTTCATGACGTTTCGCCTCAACATCTGCCTGTGCGCTGTCCACTGCCAACCTCAACCAGTGCGGGTCGATGGAATAGAGCACATCGCCCCGATTAACCCACTGATTATCGCGGACGGACACATTCAGCAACGGTCCGGAGACATTCGGCGCAATCTGTACCACATCCGCACGAACCCGACCATCGCGGGTCCAGGGGGTTTGCGCATAATGTTTCCAGAGAATAAAAGCCAAAAGCGTAGCCACCGCCACAGCGCTGAACGTCAGCACGTAGCGGCCCAGTAGAGAAAGTAACGATTTCATTTAAAAAATCCCAGTTCGGTCAGCCCCTGCAACAGCAGGTAAAAAGTAATAATGAAGACGGAAAAATCGATCATCGGTCTAAAGGGCAAGCGGCGGTAACCCTTGCTGAAAGAGAAAAGATGTACGAGAAATAGTGTACAGGTCAGTGCAACGAGGGCAATTACCAGCAGACCGGGTACAAAAACGCCCTCAATATTGAAATCATTGATCATTAGCAGGCTCCATTTTCTGAACGCTTAATGCGCAGTAAAGATCAACCAGTTGATCAACATAATGCCGCGATAGTTCATCTGTTACGCTCAAGCTGCGCTCAGTCAGACTGGCGATCCGTTGAAGTAAGGTGTCAATATCTGTCGAGTGTGTAAGAAGAGTGAGCACTTCTTTTATTTCTTTGTTCGCATGCGCATCACATCGGCGTAATCGCATAACACACAGCCCTATACGCATGGCGTACAACAAATGATGTGCCCGTTCCGGTGACTGTCCACTGCGCTGCAATCGCGGCAGTATCAACGCTGCCCGATCGATCATAAGGTTGGTCCAGAGGGTTTCGTCTGTATTCAGCTTACCTTCCACGCTGCGGTTAATATCTCGCTGGCATAATTGAAGCAGCCGTTTTATCGCCGAATCAGCCTGCACAGTTTGCAGTAGGCTCATGCCGAGCACTGCAAAACCAGTAGCAGAAAATAGTGCGATAGAGGTATTCACCGCCACGGCAAAATCCCCGCTGTAGTGGGCACCCAGCTCGCACAAAATAGGCAGCGTCAGTGTGATCCCCATAGCCATAAACGTGGTAGGCGGTCTGGCCTGGAGCGATCCGGCCAGCAGATATACCGGAGCTAAAACCGTTACCAGCACGATAAAATCACTGACTTGTGGTAGTAGAACGAAGCTGTAGATCAGGCTTATCACAACGCCCCAGAAGGAGCCGATAATGTACTTAACAATATGCGGGGCAGGCGTATCGAAGCTGCCAAACAATGTGCAACAAACGCCAAGGATAGAAACCGCCGTACCACCATCAGGCCATGCCGAGAAAATCCACACCAGACAGCCGCTCATAATGATGGCGAAAGCGCCCAGTGCGGTGCGGGCAGCAGTAAGAGGATCGCGGTGGAATACATATCCTTTCACGGTATTCTTTTCCGAGTGCGCAGGCGTCTGTTTCGCGTGATGAATGGCATCCGAAAGACGATAGCACTGCTGCACAAGGACAATGGCCTCTAACAGGTAGCGCATAAAACTTACACGCAGCGCTTCTTCAAACGTCAGCTCATACACTGAATAGCGCTGTAGTAATTTTTCACTCCTTTTTTTGAGCGCTTCACCCTCGCTTTTGAATTTTCCTTCATCTTTGCAGGCCAGCCAGACCTCAACATCACCCAGCAGAATTTGCACATCTACAGGTATCGTCGCTATCAGAGCTAAACGGTCGCGTAACTCACAGTTAACAATGACTAATCGCGCAAGCCGATCATGAAGCCTTTTTCTCGCTTGCCGGACCGGTACAGAGTACGCAAAATCATAAGGGATATGATGGCTGATACCCTGCAGGAACTGTAATGCCAGTGCCATATGCAGCGGCCCGGAAACAGCGTCGGGTTTGCCTGCTAAAGTATCTGCGACACGCTGTCGCGCCGAGAGCAGCGTCTGCGACAATTTACTGTTGAACTGGCCCGTTATGCGCGCGGGCAATACATAGCGATGAATAAGTGCCGCGCAGAAGATACCGATCATGATTTCCTGTACCCGAACAATAGCGATGTTAAAAATCGCACCAGGATCGGATACCGCAGGGAAGCCAATCAGACTCGCAGTGTAACCAGCCAGGACAAAACCATAGGCGCGGGGCGTGCGTTCCAGCAAGGATAAATAGAGGCAGAAGGTGATCCACCCCGTCAGTATCACACTGAAAAATAAAGGCATATTCACAAAAGCAGGTACAATTAATACCGTTATGCCCGCTCCGACTACCGTTCCCACCAGACGATACAGACTTCTGCTCAGCGACGCTCCGACGGAGGTTTGGGAAACAATATACACGGTGATAATTGCCCAGGAAGGCCGCTCCAGGCCAATTGACAGTGCAATGTAGTATGCGAGCATCGCTGCGGCAAAACTCTTCGCGGAATAGAGCAGAGCGTTCGCATCATTCAGTAGTGAAGGAGAAGCCATACCGCGAAGACGTTGGCATATCGTGTGTAAAAAATGAAAGTAACTCGCGTTAATTTTTTTCATGCCGGAAATTATTACCGGCTTGCATATCCACTTAAATACTCTATTCTGTCAAAAAATACCTAAATGTTGCCAATCTATGTTACCCCCACTCGCCAATACGCTATTTGATCCGGATGCCACCCCCTGCCCCGCAGTCGCGCGTCATTTGGATTTTGTCGATTACGCAGCCGAAGTGCCTGTGCATACGCACCGCAAAGGGCAATTGATTATTGCCCTCTATGGGGCGGTCATTTGTCGCGCCGAAAATGATATCTGGATCGTGCCGCCTGATTGTGCCGTCTGGATCCCTGGGGGAGTGCCGCACAGCGCCAAAGCTACCTGGAATGCGCATCTCAACTATCTTTTTATCGAGCCTGGAGCTGTCGCGCTGCCGGAGCGATGCTGTACTCTGGCAATTTCCAGTCTGATTAAAGAACTTGTTGCCCGTTTAACCCGCGAGGGCGTCGAATATCCACCGGAAAGCCATCCCGCCAGACTGACCAGAGTAACACTCGATGAATTAGCCACCATGCCTCAGCAGAAACTGAGCCTCCCTGTGTCGTCGCATCCTAAAATCCGCGCCATGGCCGATGCTCTGGTCAGTCAACCTGATGACCGAAGCACATTCAAAGCATGGGCAAAAAGACTGGCGCTTAGCGAGCGTTCTCTCGCGCGTTTAATGCTGCGCGAAACCGGGTTGACGTTCGGACGCTGGCGTCAGCAACTGCAACTGATAATTGCTCTCCGGGAACTGGCTAGCGGCGTTTCGGTTCAGAATGTTGCAGCTAATCTGGGGTATGAATCGGTTAATGCGTTTATCACCATGTTCAAAAAAACCATGGGCAGTACACCCGCACACTATTTTGCCGAACGGAAAACAAGCGCACACTTAACCGATATTTAGCGACATCAGGTTTTCCAAGAAACCAGAGGTGAGTCATAGAGCTGCCATATCCGTCTCCCTGTGCGGGGGATCACACTACAGAATTTTTATCGCATGGAACCTCCAGCCAGGACTATATTGCCTCAGCCGCCTTAACGATAACAAGAATCAAAGGACGGTATTATATCTGTTGGATCGGTCTATACATGATCGGGAAGCACAATCAATTCAGCATTGTGTTAAGTAAGTAGTTGAGCATATATGTTTCGACCACACAGAATACTTCTATGGCGATGCTTCATAGCGCATTACCGCCAGAGTGGTAACGCCCCCTGACTGAAATTCACAATGAATGTATTTAACAGCATCTTTTTATTGTCCTCATTATCACGCTAAGCCATGACACCATTGCAGCAGCGAAACGCTGAAAACTACACAGCAGCACAACTATCCTTCTCCACATCCTTATACAACTAATAACGTATTATTTATTCACTAAAAAACCTTACTAAGGATCTTCCCATCAGTAATAAGGTGCTATCGGCTTTTCCTAAGCTTACTGCTGTGTTCTTTTATTTTCTCTGGACATGCACCAGTCATTCCACAATAGGAGAATACAATGACATCACATCAGTTATTACGTTTAAAACAGGTCGAAGAAAAAACCGGTTTGAAACGCTCTCAAATTTACTTGTATATGAAAAATGGTTCGTTCCCACGTTCAATAAAAATTGGCCCGGCCAGTGTGGCCTGGCTCGAATCGGAAATTGATGAATGGATCAACCTTAAGTTAGCCGGACGTTAGATCAGTTAAAAATGTCCGTTTATTTGCTCAACTTTTCCATATAGATTGAGGAGATAACAGAATGATTCCATTAATTAATTACACCATCTTAACTGATGCATTGCACGCTCTGAAAGAAGGCAATATTCGTCACTGTGAATCCCTCGGATTTACTTTCGACGAAATGAATGCTCTTAATCAGTTATCACTCGATGAGCTGTTTACGGTCAGCCGGGCGGCAGCTCCCTTTGTTTCGGTCAGTGTCCGCCATGATGTTCTGCATCATTTACTGGCGCAGGCCCGCCAGGAATACCACCATCAACAGGAGATTAACCGTGCTATCCGCCTGGGTGGCTCTATCTCGTTGCTCAACCACTATTTTGGCCTGACATCAAATGAAGTCTGCCTTCGCCGACGGTTGCTGGGTGTAAGCGTGCCGTATGGCCGAACGCCTGAACCGGATGAAGAGACGGATGCGGCTATCTGGCTGCAATGGCAGAAGTGCCGGGTGGAAAACCTTGAATCCCCCAACGCGCTGATAGCCATGATGCAGGTAACTGAAGTCCTACTACCAAGATTCCAGGGGCTGTCACTCACCATGGTATGGAGGCGTATCACGCTTTGTCAAAAGGGAGTTGCCGCTGACAGGAGGACGTCACATGCCGGATGAGATCGACCGCGATCAGGAATTTAATGAACAGCGACTGGATGAGATGATTGAACAGAGTCGTTTCAAACCAGGGCCAGCGCCATCATTATTCCACTGTCGTTTATGTGGTAAACCCATTCCAGAAAAGCGACGGCAAGCACTGCAGGGTGTAACCACCTGTACGGAATGTCAGGAAAAACTTGAACGCCTCAACCGCTGACAGGGTAACAAAGACGTGTGGAGATATTATATCCCTGCACGTCTTTATTATTCCCGGTGAATATTAATACAGCTCTGGCGTGTTTTTCCTTCCCCATTTTTCTCGCTGCATCTTAAATGCTCCGTTTATTTTTCTCTCTTCTTTTTGTTTTGAGTTTCTCATTCATATCCCGCGCCAGATATCCGAATCTGAAAGCGCCATTACCGCATGGTTGCCCTGATGGACGTTAATTCGCCCGGGCCGGGTATTGCTCTTTAACAGAATGGTTCGGGCTGTCACGTAACCAGAATTCAGGGTGCCGCTGAATGTTCTCGCTGACCCGTTAAAACCGGAATGCAGAACAGGGATGTGATTGGTTTATTTCATTTACTGTTTTTTGAACAAAGGAAATTCCATGAGAAAACCCGTTTATCACGTATTTGTCACCCAGGAAAGTCAGCCCGATGCACAGGGTGAAAAAAACACGTACTGGACAAAGGTTGGCGTGGCCTTCGCGCATAACGGCAAGCCCGGTCTGAATATCGTGCTGATACCCGGTATTGCGGTTTCCGGCAGGCTGGTGCTGCTCGAACCGAGAGAAGAAAGTGACATTTCACAGGATGCCGCTGCCGCTTAATCCATTTTCTCTTCTTCTCCACCGGCGGCGTACTTTTCTATAAGCCGCCTGTCTCTCTGTTACGAGGCCAGCATGCTTTCCACCACTGCCTTTCTGGCACTGGCGGTGCAGTGCGCCGCCAGTATTCCCTCGTCCACATCGCTTGATGTCGCACGGGTCGAATCTGGTTTTCATCCTTACGCCATTGCTGAAATCCTGCCAGACAGCCGGGGCGTGATTTCACATTTCCCCACGAGCCTGCCGGAGGCGATCCGCCTCACCAGACAGCTGGCGACACAGGAGCGACGCTATTCGGTCGGCCTGATGCAAATCACCAGCACCAATTTCCGCCATTACGGCGTCACGGCCAGCGACCTGCTTAACCCTTGCATCAATCTGTCGGTATTTGAGCGCATTCTCGCCGACTGTTACCGGCGCGGTGGCACCCTGAAACGCGCACTCAGTTGTTACTACTCCGGCAACTTTGAAACCGGCCAGCGACCGGAATCCGCCTTTAACCAGACCAGCTACGTGCAGCGCATCGGCTATGCCGTGCCGTCCACGCGGGAAGACCGGCAGAGCGTCCCTGACCGGAACGAGCCGACGCCGGTTCATTATCCCGCCATTGTGCTGCGCGGCGAGCCTGCCGCTGCACCAGTTCTGACTGGTCTGCACTATCCCGACGCCGTCATTCGCGGCGCGGTTCCCGTTATCCCTGATGAGGAGAAATGATCATGCGTAAACGCCGTTACTCCGCTGTTGCTTCCGTCCTGCTGTCTGCCCCGGCGCTGGCGGCCGACAGTGGTTTTAACAAGGCCAGTGAGACACTGAGCAATACTTCGACCGGCCTGCTGGGACTGGCCGCCGTCACCATCACGCTGGCGACCATGTGGGTGGGCTACAAGGTGCTGTTCGACGGCAAAAGCCTGCACGACATGCGTAACGTCATCATCGGCGCGATCCTGATTGTCGGCGCATCCGGCTTCGGTGCCTACTGGGCGTCATAAGAGAGGCAACGATGGCTACGCTGAATAAAGCACTTACGCGGCCTGCCGCCATTATGGGTATTCCTCTGGTGCCGTTCGTTCTCGTCAGCGGGGCCATCGTCCTGCTGGCGGTCTATGTCAGCTATTACCTGGCGCTTCTGCTGATCCCGGCCTGGGCGGAAATGAAAAATAAAACCCGAAAGGACATTCATTATTTCAGTCTGCTCTGGCTGGCGTTTAAAACCCGTGGACGAATTTTCACCAATATCCATTTTGGCGCGAATGCCCTTCTGGCGAATCAGTACGATAATATTGATGTCTCGGAGTTTATTCAGAAAATGAAATTAAACGAGCGTATTACGCTGGATAAATATATTCCGTATTCCTCCCATATGCACCCTTACGTCATCAGAAACCGTCACCGTGATTTTGTTGCCACCTGGGAGCTGGGCGCTGAGAGATCCCCTCATAATTTCCCCAAAGCGTAACCATGTGTGAATAAATTTTGAGCTAGTAGGGTTGCAGCCACGAGTAAGTCTTCCCTTGTTATTGTGTAGCCAGAATGCCGCAAAACTTCCATGCCTAAGCGAACTGTTGAGAGTACGTTTCGATTTCTGACTGTGTTAGCCTGGAAGTGCTTGTCCCAACCTTGTTTCTGAGCATGAACGCCCGCAAGCCAACATGTTAGTTGAAGCATCAGGGCGATTAGCAGCATGATATCAAAACGCTCTGAGCTGCTCGTTCGGCTATGGCGTAGGCCTAGTCCGTAGGCAGGACTTTTCAAGTCTCGGAAGGTTTCTTCAATCTGCATTCGCTTCGAATAGATATTAACAAGTTGTTTGGGTGTTCGAATTTCAACAGGTAAGTTAGTTGCTAGAACCCATGGCTCCTTTGCCGACGCTGAGTAGATTTTAGGTGACGGGTGGTGACAATGAGTCCGTGTCGAGCGCTGATTTTTTCGGCCTTTAGAGCGAGATTTATACAATAGAATTTGGCATGAGATTGGATTGCTTTTAGTCAGCCTCTTATAGCCTAAAGTCTTTGAGTGACTAGATGACATATCATGTAAGTTGCTGATAGGTTTCCAGTTTTCCGCTCCTAGGTCTGCATATTGTACTTTTCCTCTTACTCGACTTAACCAGTACCAACCCAGCTTCTCAACGGATTTATACCATGGCACTTTAAAGCCAGCATCACTGACAATGAGCGGTGTGGTGTTACTCGGTAGAATGCTCGCAAGGTCGGCTAGAAATTGGTCATGAGCTTTCTTTGAACATTGCTCTGAAAGCGGGAACGCTTTCTCATAAAGAGTAACAGAACGACCGTGTAGTGCGACTGAAGCTCGCAATACCATAAGTCGTTTTTGCTCACGAATATCAGACCAGTCAACAAGTACAATGGGCATCGTATTGCCCGAACAGATAAAGCTAGCATGCCAACGGTATACAGCGAGTCGCTCTTTGTGGAGGTGACGATTACCTAACAATCGGTCGATTCGTTTGATGTTATGTTTTGTTCTCGCTTTGGTTGGCAGGTTACGGCCAAGTTCGGTAAGAGTGAGAGTTTTACAGTCAAGTAATGCGTGGCAAGCCAACGTTAAGCTGTTGAGTCGTTTTAAGTGTAATTCGGGGCAGAATTGGTAAAGAGAGTCGTGTAAAATATCGAGTTCGCACATCTTGTTGTCTGATTATTGATTTTTCGCGAAACCATTTGATCATATGACAAGATGTGTATCCACCTTAACTTAATGATTTTTACCAAAATCATTAGGGGATTCATCAGAGCTGGGCGGTACCGTCTTTGAATGTGAAGACGAACATCACCTGACCCTGATGGCTACGCACCTGAATAACGTTATTCGTTCGTATGAGGGTCTGCCGGTAACATTCTATATTCACCGGCTCCGTGAAAAATACCATGATGCTTTTGAAGCCTGTTCGGGTATTCCCTTTTCCGATGAGGTAACACGTCGGTATTACGAGTCGGTAAAAGAAAAACCGTTCTGGCGGCACCGGCTGTTTTTCACCGTCTGCTACGCGCCGTTCTCTCAGATTGAGAAGAAAACCATGAAAGCGCAGTCGCACGGTAAAGACCAGGCAGCACTGGATGACGCACTCAAAATCATGCTGGAATACCGTGAAGCACTGGAATCCTCATTATCCCGTTATACGGCAACGCCGCTGGGGATATATGAAGAAAACGGGCGGGTGTATTCCTCGCAACTGGCGTTCTTCCACCGCCTGATCACCGGACAGTGGCAGAAAGTGGCCGTAACGCGCTCGCCGTTTTATGAAACATTAAGCACGCCGGACGTGTTTTTCACCACCGACACCGGTGAATGCCAGACGGTCAGCGGTTCCCGCTTCTTCCGCAGCATGGAGATTAAGGATTATTCCCCGGAAACCCATACCGGTATGCTGGACGCACTGTTGTACGCCGAAAGCGAGTATGTTCTGACGCAGTCCTTTACCTGTATGGCACGGGATGAGGCGCAGAATCATATCCGGCTGGCGGAAAAACGGCTTAACTCCACGGACGACGACGCGACTTCCCAGCGCGAAGAGCTGATTGTCCTGCGCGACCTGCTCCAGTCCGGACATGTGTCGTGCGGTAAATTCCACTTTTCCCTGCTGATCTCCTCAGACAGTGCCGGACAGGTGGTGAAGGACACCAACGTTCTGGCCCAGCCCTTCGCCGATCTGGGTATTATGACGACGCTCTCCACCCTGTCACTGCCCGCCGCATATCTGGCACAGCTGCCGGGCGTCTATACGCTGCGTCCCCGACTGGTGGCCGTCAGCAGCCAGAATTTTGCCGATATGGCCTGCCTGCATAACTTCCATCCTCACAAACGCAGCGGTAATCCGTGGGGGGAAGCCATCGCCCTCCTTACATCTCCCGGCGGTGGCGGATATTACCTCAACCTGCATGACAGCCAGGCCGGGCGGGATGACACCGGAGAGAAAACGCCGGGGAATACGGCGATTATCGGGAAAACCGGCTCCGGTAAAACCCTGCTGATGACCGTCATGCAGCAACTGATGCAGAAGTACCGTAACCCGGCGACGTTTGCGCCTTCTGCCACCCTCAAACGGCTGACCACGGTGTATTTCGATAAGGACCGGGCGGCGGAGATGGCGATCCGCCAGGCGGGCGGGCGTTATTTCCGTATCCGTACCGGCGAGCCCACCGGCTTCAACCCGTTTGCGCTGGAGCCAACCCGCCGGAACATCAGTTTTATCAAACGGCTTGTACGGATGCTGTGCCGCCGCAACGGTAAGCCGCTCGATCCGCGCGATGAGGAGCGGATCAGTGCCGCCATTGACACCATCATGCTGGACTATCCGCCGGAGTACCGCCGGTTCGGGATCACCCGGCTACTGGAAGTGCTGCCGGAGCCGCCGACCACAGACGCCCGCACCAACGGGCTGCGTATTCGCCTGAAACAGTGGGCGCAGGGGGGCGAGTTCGGCTGGGTGTTTGATAACGAGGCCGATACATTCACCATCAGCGATGTCGATAACTTTGGTATCGACGGCACCGAATTTCTGGATGATGACGATATTCGCGGCCCCATCACCTTTTACCTGCTGTACCGTGTGACCAGTCTTCTGGACGGTCGCCGCCTGGTGATGTTTATGGATGAGTTCTGGCGCTGGCTGGCCGATGTCGAATTTTCCCGCTTCTCGCTCAATATGCTGAAAGTCATCCGCAAGCTGAACGGTATCTTCGTTCCGGCAACACAGTCACCGGATGAAATCGTCAAACACCCCATCGCCCCGGCGATTATTGAGCAGTGCGGTACCCAGATTTTCCTCGCTAATCCGAAAGCCAGCCATGCGGATTACGTAGAGAAAATGAAAGTGCCGGACAGCGTTTATGACACGGTCAGGAACCTGGATCCGGGCGAGCATTATATGGTCATCCTGAAAACCCCGTTGCGGGCCGGGGAAACCCGCCCGTTTGTGGCGATGGCGAAAATGGATCTGTCCGGGCTGGGTAAATTCACCCGGCTTCTCAGCGGCAGTGAGGACAACCTGAAAATATTCGATGCCATTTATCAGGACGGTATGCGACCTGATGAATGGAAAGATACGTTTCTTGACCGGGCAATCTGAAAGCCAACCGGAGGTAATATCAATGCGTTACCGGGATCACCTTCTGGCATTATTGTTATTTTTCTCAGCACAGGCGTTCAGCGCCGGAATACCGGTTTTCGACGCCGTGCAGAATACCGAATCCATTAACCAGTGGATGCAGAAACTACAGCAATGGGAAGATACGGTTACCCATTATAAAAGTGAACTTGATGCATATAAGAAACAACTGGCTACCGCAACCGGCGTACGGGATATTCAGGGTTTTCTCAGTGATGCCCGAAGCCTGAAAACCGATATTGATAATCTCCGTAAGAGCGGTATTTCACTGGATGATCTGCTGACCACGCAGAACAGTTCATATTCTTCTGAACTGCAAAACCTTTACAGTAAATACAAATCGTTCAGCGTATGCAGCCCGGAACAGGAAGGAATAAAATCTCAGTCTCTGGCCGACAGTTGCAAACAGATGATCCTCAATCAGGCAATGGCGATTGAGAATACCACTGACATTGAAAACAGGATCAACAGCACACTCAGCGATATATCAGACTTATCTGACCGTATATCGAATGCGCAGGACTCGAAAGAGTCTCAGGATCTGGCTAACGCCATCGCGGCGAAAAGCGTACAGTTAAATGCGCTGACGAATCAGTGGGAGATGTCTGTCAGACAGGCTGAACAGCGAACGACATTGCTGGAACAGCAAAGACAGAAAGCCTTTGAACAGCAGCAGCTGACGGCACCTGTTGCTGACCTTAATAATTTATAAGGAGGTTATCCGTGCTCAGATCCTTATTCACCTTATGCACACTCTCAGGCGTTATCGTGCTCTCCGGCTGCAAGGAAACCAAATCCGAAGCCTGGTATAAACAGCATCCTGACGAAACTTATGCGGTTTATACGCAATGCCTGAAGGATGGCGAGGCAAGCGATAACTGCGAATTTGCCCACCGGGCAGCACTTATGTTTGCACAGGAAGGCCAGCCCGGGGTTAAGGAGAAATTTGAGGCGATATTTCAGCAGGAAGCTGAAAAACGAAATGCTGTGACACAGTAATTTATCCTCCAGCAAAACAGGGAATTCTCCCTGTTTTTTATTTCCTTTCTTTATATATCAGGTGAGGCACCATGTCCGGTGGTATTTTTGTTGGTATGGACAAAAACATCATGGATGGACTGAATGCCGTACTGGAAGGCCAGTCTTCCACTTACGGCACAATGATCAGCGTCATCATTGTCAGCTCTTTTACCTTATTTATACTCTATCGCGGTTATCAGACGCTGGCTGGCAAACTCCGGACCCCGGTTGAAGATGTCGTCTGGGATGTGGGGCGAATGCTGCTTATCACCACCTTTGTGTTAAACCTTGATGGCTGGCTGGATATGGCGGTAGCGGCAATCCAGGGACTCAAAGACGGTATCAGCGGCGATGATAACATCTGGGCGCTGCTCGATACCGTCTGGGAAAAGGCACAGGCGCTGGGGCAAAAGTTATTTAATATGGACACCTCAACTTACGTCAAACTGAATGGCGGCCTTGCCGAGGTGCTGGTATGGGGCGGCGCGATTGTCCTGCTGATGGCCGCCACTTTTGCCAACCTGCTCGCCGAAATCACCATCCTGTTAATGACGACCACCGCGCCGCTCTTTATTTTCTGCCTGCTGTACGGTTTTCTTAAACCGATGTTTGATAACTGGCTGAAAACGATTTTCGCGGCAATACTGACGATCATGTTTTCCGCCTTATCCATCCGTATCGCCATTAATTACCTGAATAAAATACTGGATACCGCAGCAAAAACATCCGCAGAAACCAATATGGTGACGCTGGCGGCGCAGTGCCTGCTGGCCGGGACAGCGGCGGGTGTGGTGGTCTGGTTCTCCGCAAAACTCGCCAGCGCACTCAGCGGAGCCGCCGTACAAGCGGTACTGCAGGGCGCAGCCATGAGTGGCCTGGGCGGACTGGCGAACAAATCCGCCGATCTCGCCGGACCCGGTATAAAAGGCGGTGCCCGGATGGCCGCCAGAGGTGGCATGGCCGCCGCCACGGTGGCTGGCAGGCTCATCAGCGCAGGCGCGGGTAAAACCGTGAACGCCTGGCAGAAACGCGCCGCCGCCATCGAAAGCATGAAACGCCTGAACCGGCAGCGTCACCGTTAATCCTTCCGACCGTTAATTTCCTTTCCCCGTCACGCCGTGGCCTGCGCCACCGGTGCGGCATTCCTGCATCCCTGTAATAAGGAGTTTCCATGAAATTCAGAATCTTCCTTCTGATGCTGTGCGTGCTCACGGGCTGCGCACGGCATCAGGGCGACCTTCCGCCGGTATCCGGCGAACCCGAGCCGGTAAATTCCCCCGCAATCATTCAGGAGCTGACTCACCATGTCTGATATTCAGAACATTGTTAATGTTTCCCGCTCTTTTGAATCCATCCTGCTGGAAAAGGAGGAGCGTTCCCGAAAAACCGCCTGGCGGATGGCTGCTGCCGGGCTGATGCTGGCCGCAATGGCGATTGCGGCCATTATTATTCTGCTGCCGCTGAAAACCACCGACATTGAGTTATGGTCGGTGGATAAACAGACCGGGCGTTATGAATATATGACCCGCGTGAAGGAGCGGGATATTTCTTCTGAAAAGGCACTGGCGCACTCACTGGCAGCACACTATGTCAGACTCCGCGAGGGATACAATTATTTCTTCCTTCAGCGTGATTATGACGACGTACAGTTATTTAACAGCGACAGCGTGAACCGGGACTATCTGGACTGGTTTAACGGCGACCAGGCACCGGACGTAATTTTTAACAAGGCGGAATATGTCGTTTATATCGATATTATTTCCAATGTGCATGCGCCCGCCACCGGGCCGGATAATCTGGCGACCCTGAGAATTAAACGCACGATCCGCCGCATTGCCGATAATTCCGTGAAAACGGATGTCTGGAATATCCGTCTCACTTACCGCTATGTGCCACACCAGCAACTGACCGACAGCCAGCGTGAAGTGAATCCGCTGGGCTTCATCGTCACCAGCTACCAGCGCGATAAAGAGCTGAGGGGGGAATGATGCTGAAACACATTCTGCTCCTCACGGGGTTACTGGCGTCATGCGTGGCATGGAGCGCGGCGACACCACGCGGCAGCACGTATGACAGCCGGATGCAGAACGTCACGTACAACAGCCAGAATGCCACGGTCGTCCGTACCCGCCCCGGCTACGTCACCATGCTGGTGTTTGACGATGGTGAAACCGTTATCGATGCGCAGGCGGGTTTTCCCAGAGGCTGGACCGTGACGAAAAGCGACAACCGGGTGGGCGTCAGCCCGAACCCGATTACCCAGCCGGTCACGGACGCCAGCGGCAACAACATCAGTCAGGTGTTTCTGCCGACAGAGAAAGACTGGAAAACCAACCTGTTCGTGGTGACTTCGAAGCGCGATTACAGCCTGGAACTGAACGTGCTGGACCGCGACTCACCCGCTCAGGCCTTTGTTATCCGCTACCACTATCCTGATGAGCAGCGGAATAAATCCGCTGCCGCCAGCGCCACCCGCCAGCAACGACAGCAGGAAGCACTGGACCGGCAGCGGATAGCGGCAGCATTCCGGCAACCGGCCTCGCTGCGGAACTGGCGTTACAGCAAACGAGTGGCCGCCGGTTCCGCCGCCATCGCCCCGGACTTTACCTGGGATGACGGTCGTTTTGCGTATATCGGTTTTTCCCCCACGAAAACCCTGCCTTCCGTTTTCCGGGTGGTTAATGGTCAGGAGCAGGCGGTCACGCCGCAGACAGTTCAACAGGGCAACTACACCGTGATGGTGGTTCCGGCATCGCCGCAACTGGTACTGCGTTACGGCACCTCGGTGGTGGGCGTGGAAAACGCCGGATCCGGGCGTATCCCGGTAACCCGCAGTGACACCGTTTCACCGTCCGTTACGCTGGAGGCAAAATGACTGACAGACCTTTCCCGGACGAACCGGAAAAAACCACCGCAGAGCGGGAAGCGGAAGCCCGTGAACGCGCCCGTTCGGCAATGGCGACGCAGACGCCGGAGCAAAAAACACCGCCCGGCCAGCCGGAAGTGACCCGTTTCCGTAAGGCGTCCGGTCACCGCACGCTGATCGTCAGCCTGCTGAGTCTGGCGCTGGTGATCGCCCTCGCATCCGGCGGCGATCGTCTTCTCAGCGCCCTGAAAAGGGGCGATGAGAAGGAAGCCGACACCGCACCGCCGCCCTCCACCGGGGCGACGCAGCATGAGCGTAAAAATCTGGGCATGGACAGTAACCCGTTTGGCCTGTTCGGACAGCGCAAACAGCAAGGCACAGACCCGGCCAGTCAGACCGTCACCAGCGCACCCTCCCTTCCAGCAGAGCCGCCCGCCCTGAACAAAGCGGCAGCACTGGCAGACGGGCTGAACAGCGGCAGTACAACGGCTGGCGGCAATGCCCGCGCGTCCCGTAGCGAACCGCGCAACCGCGCGGGAATGTCGGAGAGCCCGCCAGTCTCCACGGCGTACACGTCCTGTCGGTCGGTACTGGTCAGAGGGGCGGATGGCCGCCTGCGCTGCCCGGATCCCGCCGCACCGGAAACCGCGCAGGATACGGTTGACAGCGACAATCCGGGCGTCGCCCGTGTCACCGGCGTCAGACGGCTGGGCCTCGATCCTGATCTCTATATCCCGGTGGATCGTTATATTCCCTGTTCGATGATGCGGCGCTTTGTGTCCGATGTCGGCGGCCATATCTCCTGCCTGATTGGGGAGGATGTATGGAGCGCCAGCAACCATGTGAAGCTGATCCCGGCGGGAACGGTCGCCCGTGGCGTCTACCGCACCGGGGCACTGCAACACGGGCGCAGCCGGATGTTTGTGCTGTGGACGGAGCTGCGCACGCCGGAGCCCGGCAGCCTGCAAATTCCGCTCACCGATACGCAGGCCACCGGCCCGCTCGGCGAGGCGGGGATTGCGGGCTGGATCGACAGCCATTTCTGGGAGCGTTTCGGCAACGCCCTGATGCTGAGTACCGTGCAGGACGTGGCGGCAGCGGCGTCAGAGGCCGCACCGGGGAAAGACCGCAATACCGACTACACCGAAAACACCCGCGCCGCCACGGCGGAAATGGCGAAAACGACGCTGGAAAACAGCATCAGTATCCCGCCCACGATGTACCTGAACCAGGGTGATGTGATCGGCATCATGACCGGCACGGATATTGATTTTTCCTCTGTTTATCAACTGCGACTGAAAAAGAAATGGTATGAACACTGAAAACCTGTCACTGGAGTTTATGAAAAACCGGTTGTTTGGTGATTTCCTCGCGCAGGAGGGCCTGACGGAAATTGCCATTAACCGGCCGGGTGAACTGCATACGAAAATCCGGGGGAAATGGCAAAAACATGACTCCCCGGTCACGCTGCGTCAGTGCCATGCCTTTGCCAGAGCACTGGCTTCCTGGCATGAGGATAATATTGACGACACGTCGCCCATCCTTTCTGCAACATCAGGAGCCGGCGAGCGTATTCAGGTGATTATTCCCCCGGCCAGCGAACGTCATACGGTGTCCGTTACGCTGCGCAAACCATCGTTTGAGCAGAAAACGCATCAGTCATGGATTGATGCGGGATTTTACCAGCGGGTGAGCGGTCAGGAGAAAACGGAAAGTCATGATGAGGCACTGATACGGTTATACCACAGCGGGGACATTCCCCGCTTTATGGAAAAGGCGGTAGAATACGGAAAAACGATTTTTATTGTGGGGGAAACCGGCTCCGGCAAAACCACCTATATGAAAACGCTGCTGCATTATATTCCGCTGCATCTCCGGTTAATAACGATTGAGGATAACCCCGAAATCCGCTTTTATCACCACGGCAATTATGTTCATCTTTTTTACCCTGCGGATGCCGGGGATAACGCCATTGTCACACCTGGCAGACTGATACGCGCCAGCTACCGGATGAACCCTGACCGGATATTACTGGCGGAAATTCGCGGACGGGAAGCATGGGATGCGCTGAAAATTGTCGGTTCCGGGCATGAGGGTTTAATCACCTCCCTGCATGCGGGCAGCCCGGCGGAATGTATTGACGGGATTATTGACCGCTGCTATGAAAACCCCGACTGCCGGAATATTCCTTATGATGTGCTGTTACGTAAGGTGCTTAAAAGCATTGATGTCATCGTCAGTATTGATATACACGGCGATGTTCGCCGGATGCATAATGTTTACTTTAAACCAATTCATTTAAATAGCATGAAAGAGGTATTCAGAAAATAACTCTGGCAAACAACATAACCAAAGATATGTAACCTTTCATTAATCATAACGGTGGCTGAAATGAAGAAAGTCATACTGTCTGTATTATTGTTCTGCGTTATGGCGTCATGTTCAACAACTGTAATGGCTGCTGATACCTGCGAAGTGGTGTTATGTATGTACGGTAAAGCAACCGGAAATGGCGGCGGCAGTGAATGCCATTCGGCTGAACGGGCATTCTTTAATATCGTAAAGAAGAACAGGCATGGTTTTCTGCCTGACCATACGGCTGATGCCAGAAAATCGTTTTTACTTGAATGTGATTCGGCAGCCCCTGCGGCTATCAGTCAGATCATCAGTAAATATGGCCGCGTTCGTGGTTAACACTGGCGAGACGGGCACAGAGCATGACGGTTTTCAGGTTTTTACGGCTTCTGTTTTTCGCGGATTAAGGAGCGAAGAAACAGGGGCCGTAAAAATGAGGCAGCGGACAGAATTATTTTCGCGGGTTAAGGAGCGAAAATAATTCAGGCACCGCGCCTCACCTGCAAACAGCCGCGCCCACGCGGATTTTGCAGGCCGGGGGGAGCCGGATAAATTTCGCCGCCCCGGCGAGCGAAAAGCTGTCGCCCACGACAGCGGTTTATCCGGGGGGCACAGCCCCGCACACCGTCGCCGCTAAGTCTCCGGCCCAAAGCCGGTAGCGTGGCGCGACCACCCTCTTTAAAGGTCAGCTTCCCTTTTATTCCCGCTGCGAGGAACGAGCAAAGGGAAGAAAAAGGCGAAAGCGACCGTCTTAAAGGGGGTGGTCGCGCGTAGCGGGCGACGGTGTGCCGCCGTTGACTCTGGGGGGTTTTGACGCGGCGTTCAGCCACGACATTACCCCCATGCGACAGGCAATAAGGGCGTCCAGCCCGCATATACTGGCGCACGCCGTTTCGTGCAGGGAAACATGCTTTCCTGCATATGGCCGCGCAGCGGCCACCTTCTTTGCCCCATACGCTCGCCCCGCCTTTTCGCCCGACACCGTGGGGCGAATTGATGGGGCGATGAGTTGGGGCGAGTCGCTGACGAAGGAGGCACCATGATGTTAAATAAACTTGCCGCTTCACTGTCGCCGATAGTGAACGGGATGCTGGCACTGCTCGCTTTTATGCAACAGCAACAACTGATGCTGGCGTTATTCGCGGGGCTGACGATGCCGTTTTTTGCATCAATGCAAAGCGATGAACGGCAGAAAGCTCCATTATGGAAAAGGCTGATTATCGCTTTTTCTCTGGTGTGTTTTCTCTCAGGCACAATGGCTCCGATAGTTATCGGATCCTTCCAGTGGCTGTATAAGACCAGACTCACCAGTGATAATACGGTACTGGCCTGGTCAGTACGGATTGCTTTCACTGTAACCGGTATTATTTTTCATATTCTGCTGCGCAGGGTATTAACACCTGAATTAGACAAAATAAAGAAACGTCTTGTTAAAAAGACCACCCTTGAACGGGAATTGCGCACTGATGTCCGCACCGTAAAATCCCTGCTGCCGGAAACTCTGCATTATAACCCGCTGGATTATATCGACCTGAATAAAGGCATTTTTACTGGCATGGGTAATGAAAATGACCCCATGTATCTCCTGTTAAAAGACTGGCAGAGACAACACGCGGATATTATCGGCACCACCGGAGCCGGTAAAGGGGTTGCCGCTGGCATATTGCTTTATCAAAGCATTCTGGCCGGTGAAGGTGTGTTTGTTATGGACCCAAAGAATGATGAATGGGCACCCCACCTTTACCGCAAAGCCTGCGAGGATGCAGGCAAGCCTTTTGCTTTGATTGACCTGCGGAAACAGCAATACCAGTTAAACCTGATTGAAGATATCACGCCAGATGAACTGGAAGAATTGTTTGTTGCCGGTTTCAGCCTGGCGGAAAAAGGACAGGAATCGGACTTCTATCGTATTGATGACCGAAAAGCCGCACGTATGGCCGCGCAATTTGTCAATGATAACCCATCGGCAACTCTCCGTGATGTTTATAACGGTGACTACGTTCAGGGCATTGCCGAAAAAATCAAAGCATTTTTCGGTAAGATTGAAGAGCTGGCATTATTAAATGCCATTAATTCACCGACAGGCTTTTCACTTAAACAAATGTTTGATGAAGGCGGCTGTTGTTATGTTATCGGCTCCATGCGAAACAGCAAAATTATTACAGCCCAGCGCATGTTACTGGTTCGCCTGTACCAGTTAGCAGAAGGGCGCGACCGTGTAACAGACGTACCCCGCCCCATTGCTATTTATCTTTCCGAACTTAAATATCATTTATCCAGGCCAGCACTGGAGGGATTAGGCGCGGCACGGGATAAAGGCGTGCATATTATCATGGACCACCAGTCCATTGCCGATTTAAAAGACTGCCCGGCAGATTTGAAAGGTGACGCCGTTGTCGGTGCGGTCGTTGAAAATGCCAAATTCAAACTGGTTTACCGGGTTATGGACCCGGATACAGCTGACTGGGTAGCGAGAATGTCAGGCACGATTCTGGTGGATGATGAACTCCGTAAAGCGAAAACGGATAATATGCTGACGGAAACCATCGACAGTGAGCGCACAATCCGCCAGGCCGAACGTTTCTTTATTGACAGCAATATGATCCTGAACCTGCCCGATTTTGTCAGCTTTATCTTTACGACAAAAACGCTACCTTCTGCTTCACTGATCTCGCCGATAAAGGTCAGAAAGCGTCAGCTAAAAATCTTTTCAGTTTCCCCTGATATTGCCGCAGCGGCAGCCCCGGTGAAAATCGTGCTGGATTTTGGCGAGGATGATAAACCCGCCATGCCGGATGTGATGACAACGCACCCGGCTCTTTTCTTCGACGAAAGCGAAGTAAAACCGGTAAAGCCGAAACCTGATGATGAAGAACACCTGCCCCCGCTTGATTTTTAAGGAGCGCTTATGCTGATTTCATCCTTTCACGAGCGCCAGACGCGTAACAACGAAAAAATAAAACAACTGCTGAACTTCCTGAAAGAAGAAACCTACAGTGATTTTAAAACGCTGATGCTGTTATTTGGTTTCCGGGATCATAAGTCGCTTTATTCGCTACTGGCAAAAACAGAGCGAATGGGGTTAATACAGAAGCATGTGCTTGAATCACGAACAATGAAGATTTCATTATGGGGGATCACCAGTGACGGGCTGGCGGTGGTGTTAACCCCGGATGATAAAATCTTTCCTGCGCGGTTCGAACCATCAAAAATGACCGGCTGGACGCTGGAGCACCATCTTGATAATCAGGCCGCCAGACTTATTCTGGAGAAGAAAGGCGCTTCGGGATGGATTAACGGCGACCGGGCCACCTTTATCAGCCAGTATCAGGTGAAACATCGCCCGGACGGGTTATTAACCCTGCCTGACGGAAACGTTATTGCCATTGAAACCGAGCGCCGCCTGAAAACCCGATCCCGTTACCAGTTTATTATCGCCAGCCACCTGCTGGCCCGTACACGCAAGCACTGGATTTATGTTTTTTATGTCATGCCTGACCCACAGAAAAAACGGGCACTTGAACTACTGTTTGACAGCATCAAACATGTCATCATCAACCATCAGCACATCCCGCTGGAAGAACGTCACCGCCGGGTGTTTCGCATTTATACCCTTGATGAACTGAAACGCCTGTCACTAGGCAGCTATACGTAAGCTTTTACTCAGGCCATCGAGATGGCCTCACCGGCCTGGCGGCGATACCGCCAGGTCGAAATAATTTTTATTCCACTGCGAGGCGCAGACTGTTCGGTACTCGCTGTGCTGCGTTCCGCCTCAGTCTGCGCCTTGCAGCGTTACCGGTTAAAAACCATGTAACCGCATTCCCTTGAGGTTGCCTGATCCCGGTCTCAGAGTTTATCCATCAGGTAACGATGTGCTTTAGAGGCTGCGCTGGCCGCTTTGAAAATATAACGCTTGTCGTTTTTCAACGCTTTCAGCCAGGAAGCAATGTAGCTTTCATGTTGTACCTCTCCCTCAATGCCAAGATCAGCCATCAGAAAGGCACTTCCCAGCTCCGCGACAAGTTCTTCCTCTGCATAATCCGCACTGCCAAACTTCCCTTTCATTTCACGGCTCAAACGTTTTTTGCCCCCACTCCAGTGGACAAGCTCATGCAGACCGGTAGCATAGAAGTTAGCCGCATCAGCGAATAGATGGCGCTCCGGTAACCAGACTTCATCAGTTGATGGGCTGAAAAAGGCGTTTTGTCCTTTCTCAATGATGTTTGCGCCGCTCTTCCTGAACAGGTTTTCAGCCTCGGGCAACGAGTCAAAGGTTGCTTCCGGGCTGACCGTTTCAGTTGTCAGGGGCAGGCCGTCGATTTGCTGAACGTTGAACACGGTGAAAGTTTTCAGCATCGGGATTTGTTCAACTTCTCCCTCGTCGTTTTCCTTCTCCAGCGTGGTGTAGAAAATAGCTGTTGTGCCATGCTCACCCTTGCGAACCTGTCCACCTGCTACCTGTGCCTGTTTGTAGGTCATCCAGAGTGAATCGCTGAAACCCTGCTTAGATGCGCTGCACCACAGCAACATGATGTTCATGCCACTATAAGCCGCACCAGTAGCGTAATTGGAAGGCAAACCAGACATGCCATCTACACGCTGCCACGGGCAGGACCACGGTTTTACTCCGGCTTCCAGCGCTGCAATGATGTTGTCAGTAACAGTCTGGTAAATGTCGGTTCTGGTTTTAGAAAATTTCGTTTTTGAGGAGCCTGACGGGTCCAGCGGGGATACGCTGGTCGCCGCTGCGGTGTTAGGGGCGCTTGTCCGGGTGGTATGCAGGGAAATCGTCATCGTTTTTTCTCCGTCAGTGTGTGATTTTCGTCTTCGTATCGCCTGACGGTTCGCTTTCCCGACATCGTTCTGTCCTGCAAGGGCGCAGCATGCGTGCCATTTACCCTTGCGGGACGGGTTGTGTTGGGAAACGATTAACAGGAAGCCGATAGAGGAACGAAAAGCGCACAGGAAAAAAACTGCCCCTGCATAGCCGGGCGTAGCGCCCCTTACTTCGCAGTGGCGAAAAGTAGATTGGTGGTGTTGAGTCTGGGGCCTGCACTGACAGGGACTTCATGTAGGTGTTAGCATGCTTTCCTGCCGGCCGAGACGATCCTGCTAACCGGGGGCGGTTTGTTCTTGAATAGTCTCGTTCCGGCATCAATTACTGCCTGCTCCGGGCTGTCTCTGTATTGAACGCTGAGTACAGTCAGTAATCCACCACCACTCTAATCCGGCGGGACAGATTTCTTAAGCAACCCACAACGTTGTAACTGGGGCACCCGGGAGTAGCGAGAGGCCACAGCTTGCTACGCAGCGGTGACTATGGTTTTGGAGCATCGTCAGTTGTGCTTCTGGTACATATAAGAGACAGTCTTACTCGCTAGCGACTCGCGCCACCTCCACTTAAGTAATAAGTCTAAAGTTTCGTAATTATCTTATTGCCAGATTGACCAAATCCATAACATGAGTAACATTTGTAAATGTTCATACAAACGCAGTGCCTATGCAACTGAGGGCGGTAGCGTGGGTCGAGCTCTCACTTGCTAAGTGGGAAGCCAATTGGCTATCACGTTCGAGCCTGTTCTTAGAGGCAAGAGATTGAAACGTGCTATCCGGTTAGTCCATATCATAGCTGGACCAAATTCTGGATTAGGCCCAATAAACTATATCAACTAGAAAGATGTTTTATATAGCATGAGGTTTTGTTTATGCACGTCATTTACGGAGAAACTATTAACGATGTAATAATGAAACTCCTAGAAAAAGTGCTTAATGAAGGAGTTCGTATTTCGACAAGGAATGGGGATGCTATAACTATTTATGATGTTAGTATGATCTTACGAAACCCTAGATCAAGGCATTTAAGTTTAGCGGGTCGAAAAAATAATATATTTTCCACATTTGCTGAAGCTATATGGGTTTTTGCTGGCGACAACAGAATTAAACCATATCTAAATTTTTTTTTACCAAGAGCGCCTAAATACTCAGATGATGGTGTCATTTGGCGAGCAGCTTATGGGGAAAGACTATACGCTCACGGGCAACTTGAAAATGTCGTGCAACAATTCAAAAAAGAAGGAATATTTACAAGAAGAGCAGTCATTAGCTTATACATGCCTGACAGAGATACGAATGAAAGCCTCATAAAAGTATACAACATAGAACATAGTGTCGATATTCCTTGTAATAACTTAATTCATTTCTTTATCACTCCTGACAAAAATTTAAACATTAAAATAGTTCAAAGAAGCGGCGATCTAATATTTGGAGTGAGCAATATAAATCTTTTCGAGTTTAGTTTACTTCAAGAGATAGTACTTTCAATATTAAAGAGGGAAGTTGATAGCGAGATTAAACTGGGATACTTACATCAGTCAGTAACAAATCTTCATATATATGATGATAGAGTAGGACAAGCCAATGAAATATACGAAAGAAAAGAAGAACAAATGACAGATTTGATAAACGATGATGAAATATCATTCCCTCCATCGTTACAAAATATAAAATCATTATTCTGTGATATAGTTTCATTCCTTGAAAGAATAATAACAGAAAATGAACATAAAATAGACACAATAGATATGGAAACCGAAAATCTAAAAAAAATATTTATTAAACACTTTGTAGAAACTGAAAGGAATTTACTTTGGGGATATGCAGAAGCAGCTCTATCATATATTTTCCAGGAAAGATTCAACCAACCAATAGTGTTAAAAACTAAGTTAAGCAATGATTTCAATCTAAGCGTAACTTCTAATTATTTTAATAATTCTAATAAGGACCGTCTATGAAAATTGCATTCATGGGCATATCGGGTAGTGGAAAAGACTTTCTTGCCAATTATCTGATATCCAACTATGGATTTATTAGATTATCATTTAGCGATCAACTCAAAAAATTGGCCAATTATATTTATCCTTGGATGGAAAAGGATTACCCCCCTGAAAATAAAATGTTACCACTCAATATAACCTTACCTACCGGCGACTTTATCAGCCATTCACCAAGAGATATATGGCTGAGCTTAGACAGCCTAAGGAAAATTGAAGAAAAAATATTTATTAGAATGCTATCAGAAGAGTTGAAAATTTTAGAAAAAAATGGAGGGATGAATAAAAATATAATAATTACTGACATAAGATCAAATGAAGAATTCGCATGGTGTAAGAACAATCAGTTCACTATAGTACATATAGAACGGGAAAATAACAATTATAAAAAATACGAAATCGACAAGTATGTCACTGAGAATAAAACAAAATCAGAATATCATTTTGACAACAATGTGAACGGAATTGATAGTTTTAAACATTTCTTCGAAAAGGTATTATTAAGTGAACAGTAAAAACGATCAACTTTTTTGTAATGTCAGAGAAATGAAAATTAAAACCGCTAAACCTATCTTGAATGAAGCTGTTATCAGGGAATGGTTTTATCATCAACGAGAGAGGACATCCATATATTACAAGAAAGAGATACTTAACCTTCCGCCATATTGGACAGACGACAAAATATTGAGAAACTATAAATTTGTAAATACTAAAAGAACATGGGACAAAGAAACCAAATGGTTATTGAAAAATATAACAAACAACAATAAATTAACTTATGAAAATAAAATACTCAATTCATTTTTGTTTAGAGTAATAAATAAAAGCGATACATTAAATGAACTTGATGCGCCCTTTGATTTCACAAAAATGACTATTCGCGACATCAATGAAAAGATCAGAGAAAAGACAATAAATATATCATTAAAAAAACCAGGCTACGTATTTTTTAGTGCAGCCTATATTTTAGGAGGTCCGAAGTTTAACTTCGGAAAATACTTAAAAAATATAGAAGGAATACCGGAAAATGATATGGTAATTAGAATGATAAAATTTGTTTATTATAACCAAGATAAAATCGTTAATGGTGTAAAATCATCAGGAAATCAGTTCGAAGTTTTTGAACATTTAAAATCATTCTCAGGGATTGGAGATTTTCTAGCATATCAAATTTTCATAGATCTGACATACATACCCAACTTTCCGTTTACAGAATTGAACTTTGTTATTTCAGGTCCTGGTTGTGAAAGAGGAATTAATTGGATTTTTTCTAATAGAGATGGAATGAATAGCGAAGAGTGTTTATTCTGGTTCACTATAAACCAAAATAATATCGCTGAAAAGTATAGTGAAAATTGGAACATGGAAGAAATATTCCATTTCCTGCCTAAAGAAGAAAGAGTTTACACTTTAATGGACATGGAAAATAGTGGTGCATGCGAGATAGATAAAAGATGCCGAACTAAATTTAACAATAAAAGGCCTAAACAAAAATATCATTATCAAAGCAATAATATAGAATTATTTTATAATTAGCAAATTACAAAGGATTTAAAAATGGTTAAAGAAATTAAGAAAAATGTTTTTGTTAGCCATCATCATAAAGACGACGCGAGTGTTGATGGAGTTTCTCGTTTAGCTGCAGCAAAAGGTTATCATTTACGCAATAGTTCTATTAGAATGAAACCTGAAAACAAGCGACGAGTTGAGGAAAAAAAACTTAGTGACCGAACGATTGCACGTTTACTTAGAATGAAAATGAGGTGGGCTAGTCAAGTTATAGTTGTTATCGGGAAAGAGACACATACTAGACCTTGGGTAAACTGGGAAATTCAAGTAGCTCATCAACTTGGAAAACCAATCATAGGTGTATATGAAAATGGGTTAAAAGGCGATGTAAAACTACCAGAGAATCTCGAAAAGTATGCAACCTCTATAGTGGCCTGGAGAAGTGATGCCATTATCAACGCACTAGAAGGTAAAACTTCCTTTGAAAAACCTGATGGTACGGATCGTGATAAAGTTCAAGGTGGAAATGTCGTATGCTAATTGATCCCAACTCACACCTTTATGTTTATGCAATAACGAGAGACTTTGGTTTTGCACCTAATCCATTTCATGGAAGTTGTACCTTGGCAACATGCAAACCTGGAATTAGAAAGTCGGCTAAAGTGGGTGATTGGATACTCGGAGTTGGTGGAGCCAATTTAAAATCAGCTAAAAAAAAATGTATCCTATTAATGAAAGTTTCAGAAAAAATTAGTTTCAATGGTTATTGGGAGGATACTAGGTTCTCTCTCAAAAAGCCTGCTAGAAATGGTAGTCATGTACAAATTCTGGGCGATAATATCTACCATCAAAATGAAAACAATGAATGGATACAAGAAGATTCTCATCATAGCAATGCTGATGGTTCATTTAACATGACAAATCTTGAACGAGATACTAGCTCCAATAACGTGTTGATTTCAGATCATTTTTATTATTTCGGTAATAAAGCGATTGAAGTAGACTTAGACTCAATTGAATATCACAGAATTAGAAACTATAAAAAAATCCCTTTAAATTCGACTATACCAGCCATTGATCTTATAAAAAAAATAGAATTTGATTTTCGTAGTGATAAAAACTCAGTTATATCTGACCCATGTAATTTTTCTGATTTCTATAAACGTGTAGATCAGGGAACTGGAGAACTTTACTAATAAATACATATATTATTTTCTGCATATTGTTTAGAGCAGGTGTGAAATGATTCTGGTAGACTGTCGTAATTTTCCCTTATCTCTCGAACTTGCTAATTTGAAGGAATATCAGGTCTAGAATGAGCAAAACGTTACAATTTTTCCGCGTGTTTCCTAAAGTATCTATTGTCCAATGCGTAGTTATCCGTTTTGTTAAAGAGAAAAATCGTCTTACCCAAGACTTCGATTGAACTAATTTTATAAATTGTTCTTGTTACTTAGAATACAACAAAATCAAATGTTTTTTCGAATACGTAAGTTTTAAAAAAAATAAAATTTTAATTTTTAAAAATGGAGATTTTTATGAAACTTGAAAAACTAATCTTAAAGAACTTTCGTGGCTATCATGGAGAACATAGCATTGACATTAACTCACTAACTGCATTAGTTGGTCGTAATGATGTTGGTAAAACAACTATCTTAGACGCACTTGGTGTCTTCTTTGAACATAAACTATGTAAATATGATGCTACCGATAAATGTGTCGATAGCGTGGAAAATGAAGACGTGTCAATTGGATGTATCTTTTCAGGAGCTGATATACCTATAGTTTTGGATGCCACATCTATAACTAACCTTAAAGAAGAATATTTATTAAATAGTAATGGAAAGCTAGAAATATATAGAGTATTTGCAAAAGGTAAGGGATCTGGCAGCGTTCAAGCTAAATGTATGGCTCCCTCAGCAAAAGGCGCGAAATCTTTACTTGCTAAAAAAAATGATGAACTTAAAGGAATTGCCGAATCTATTGGTGTTGATGGAGCTGATAAAAGGTCCAATGTTAGTTTAAGACAAGAAATTTACAGGAAAATTGGAGATTTAAAGCTTAAAGAAATCTTCGTTAAATTAAATGCTGAGGAGGGCAAGGTTATTTGTGAAAAAATATATGACAAACTCCCTCACTTTGCATTATTCCGCGCAGACAGGCCGAGTACCGATGAAGAATCAGAAGTACAGGATCCTATGAAGTCAGCGGTTCAAACAGCATTGCAGAAGATTGACATTCAACTTGAATCCATTAAAGAAAGCGTAAAAGAACATGCAGTTGAAGTGGCTGAAAACACAATTAAACATTTACATGATATATCTCCTAATCTTGCTGCCGGGTTAATCCCAAAGTTTAAAGTGGAACCTAAGTGGGAAAATATTTTCAAGCTAACATTGGAAGATGATAGAGGAATAGCTATCAATAAACGTGGTAGTGGTGTTAGACGTTTAGTCCTGATTAGTTTTTTTAAAGCGGAAGCAGAAAGATTGCAAAAAGAATTCCCAGATAAAGGAGTTATTTATGCAATTGAAGAACCTGAAACATCTCAACACCCATCTAATCAAAGACTTCTTATTGATGCATTTCAAGAATTAGCAAATGCTGATAAATGCCAAGTATTGATTACCACCCACGTCCCTGCACTTGTGGAAAAGATACCTACAGAATCTCTACGCCATATAACCCGAACACTCGATGATGGTTTAGAGGTTAAAAATGGTAATGATGATGTGCTAAAGAACATAGCGAATGATCTTGGCGTATACCCTGATAGTAGGGCATCTGTTCTTGTATGCGTTGAAGGCCCTAATGATATAAACTTTTTAAAGAATATCGGTAAAATTTATCTCGACCAAGGTGTTCCAAATGTTCCTGATATGATAAATGATCCGCGTATAGTTTTCATTCCAATGGGGGGACATACTCTTAAAGATTGGGTTAATAATAATTACTTAAAAATTCTAAATAAACCTGAGATTCACATCTATGATAGAGATGTTGCCATCCCTCCTCAGTATGAAAAAGAATGTAAGTCAGTAAATGCTAGAAATGATGGTTCCATAGCATTCATGACTGAAAAAAGGGAAATGGAAAATTATTTACATCCTGATGCTATTCAGGCGGTGTTTGGTGTAAAAATAACCATAGATGATACGACAGATGTATCAACAGAGGTATCTGCTTTAACACGTTATAATGAAAGTAAAGCGAAGAAGAAGATAAATAAATTTGCTACAGCAAAAATGAGTTATCAAATGCTCACTGCAAGTGATGCAAAAGGCGAGACATTAACTTGGTTTAATGCTATATATACGAAATTATAACATTTTGGAGCCGCAAGCACGGCTCTTTCTTCATATTATATATGATTGCTCTGTATATCGTCATCGTCTCACAACGTTTTCCTTGCACTTCGGCTCTGCTGCTACTTATACAAATTAAAAGGCTACTATGTGTACGGGCTTTTGCACAGACCGACATATCAGATTAGGTTTAGCTCAGTACCGCAAGAGTGCCAAAGCAAGTCTAAGCTAATACATATAATGGTAATGGAATTTAAGTATTTTTTCAGCAACGTTTTACTAATCGGAAAAGTCCTCTCAAAATCATGGCGATAGCTTGGTCCACATGCGGAGTCTGTGCTAGCACAGTATTTTCTTCCTCAGTGAGTCCGTTATTAAGATCCTGGAAAGAGAAACCAGAAAATTCTTCCCGACCTCTCCAGTTACGTTTCTGCATTCCGTCAGATGCCACAATATTCAGAGACTCGGTGATATCTTTTGCACATCCACCAAAGCCCCCCATAATGAAAAGGGGTTGTTTAGTGCGAAGTGATAATATAGCCTCTTCTGCTATACCAGGCATTGCCCCCTTATACTTATCTACCTGCCCGCCAAGAATAATACGGGCATGTGTGTCTTGTAACATAGCATGTCGCATTGCTGTCAAACCTTTTTCCCAATCTTCATCAGAAGGAATAGTTGCTATGTAATGGGCTCGTTCTGCCATTGGCAACGACTCGCCATCCCGATTGAATAAAACAAGCCTTGCCATTCCTTTCAGGTCCGCACTGAGCCTTTCCAAGTCACTGGAATCTTTTTGCATATGCACCGGCCATGCCAGATAGTTCAATATACTGGAACGTTCATCCCCCTCATCCGCATCTCTTCTATGGCGTGCTACTAACTCAAATAACAGTTCAGTAAAACCGTTAGCACGTAAATCTCCTCCATAAACAATCCGGGCTCCCAAGGCTAATAAATGACGCGCAATTTCTGTCATCGCGTCATATAAATGCTGTTGACTTAACCCCAATACAGGCATATCTGGGCTATCTGATGTAGATATTGCAATAACATGCTGACTAAGCATTTCACGATAAGTCATGATGTTCCCTCTGCCAGCCATTCGGTAAAACTTCTAAGCCTGATACCGGGTTTAACTTCTTCAAATAAGCGCTCCTCTTCCGAACTTAAGGGTGGGTCGGGATATACAATTGTAGGCTGCCCGATACCGTGGAACTTTAAGCCAGCAAGTGAGATTAACTCCGGCGCACGCGGAACAAACTGCACTGCACTTTGTTCGGTATTAACCAATTGTATACGACAGCGCCACAGAAAATCTTTCAGAACCTCATCAAGCAGTCGTGCAATAATGATATTAATTCGTTCAGCCTGCTGTGGATCCATTCTCACTATGGGGACATTTCCCATATAAGGAAATCCCCTTTCATCCAATTCGCTAATACAGTTGGCAACAACTAAAGGTACACTATTACGTTTAGCTTCTATAATCTCTCGGCGACACCATTCACGCGAAGAATAAGAGTCGGTATGTATAGCAACAACTGCGCTTTGCGCCAGCTGTTTCAATAGCACCTGATGAAACCGAAGCCCGGCAGGGATATCATGGACATCAAAGAATGAACTTAACCCATGTCCACTATGTAATTGCTCACGTATCAAATGAGCAATCCGCTCTCCATCTTTATCATGTTTAGAATGGCTAAGGAATATCTGAACTTTCTTGAGATAATTAAGCAACTCATCTTCATCTTTTTCTGGTTGTTTCAGATGTTCCAGGTAATGGCGCAGCATCCTGCAAAATTCGTATGTAAGCTCACTAATCAATCGTATATGAAGGTTTGCAGTATCGTTGCTCCCATCCTGTATCCATTGGTCCCAGCGTAATGCCTGCTCTTCCAGTCCCAGATTTAATCCTTCTCCATCAATAGCAATGGGGAAAAGATGTGTACCTAGTCCAGCTATTTCCGACTGCGTGGATAGCTCCCGAAGGTAAGTCCCCCATTCAGGATCATTTGCCATACATGATTCTGCAAGTATGAGGACTGCGGTGGTCTCTGATTCTGAAAAATTGATCGGCAGCGGCTTCCCCGTTTTAGGTAGAGGCTCAGAACGAAAAATAACACTTAAACCGGTTCCTCCAGCAACATTCTGATAGAGTTCCCGACGAAAGTGTCCACGCAATATTTCGGCCAGTCCAGCACCACCGGCGAAATCCGGGTGCCAAATGATATAAACAACCAGAAATGGTTTTGCCAAATTCGTCTCAAGCATATTATGCATTCCTTAAGCGGCGTTCACGAGTGTTTCTTATCAGAGTATTACTACGACAATTGGCTTGTTCGATATATTCCCTACACGATGAAATGCTAGCTGTAAAATCAGCCCAACTTACCCACAGCGCATATCCAGAATCAATATTATCACTGAGTCGAGCGGGCACAGTCACTTGTCCATAAGAATTTGATAACAATGTTGGCAACTGGACACCAATAAGTCCATGTTGTTTATCAAGCGTCGATTTAATTTCCCAGTCAATATATTTTCTTCCCCATGATTCATTACCGACCAATACAATGGAACATGAAGTCCCTGCGATATAATAGTCACGAATACGTCGCATGACATAGTCAATATCGTCACTGTCAACTCGACGATCAAGAGAATTATCCGTTACAGCCTCATATTCATCATGAAATTTTCTTGAGAATTCATCATAGTAATATTGGTCACCATCATGGTGGTAGTTTAAAAAAACTTTTCTTTTAATTATTTTGGTATTATACATATCTGTTACCTTAACTTTATCTTGGCGTAAAAATCATCTCATCACCATAGTAAATTAGTTCTTATAGCAGGAACATCAGCGGGATTTTTCTTTGCTGCAGGTTCCATAATATTTCTTTTATCAAATGCCTGGTTAATATAACATTCACTATTCCCTATAAAATCTGAATACTTAACCAGGGAGCAATAAACATCCATATCATCATAGTGGGGGACGAGTTTTGAAAAACTATGATTTTTTTTAATTAACCAAGGGAGATAATGTTCATAACCCCAATCAATGGTTCTAATTCCAATCCCGCAATTGCAAGAGGTATCACTACACACACCCGAGCTAAACACGCTCGAATATATTTCATCTCGAATTACCCCGATTAATCCAGCAGGATTCTCCCCCCATAAAGATGCTTGAATTTCTGAGTTAACAAAAGGTCTGCTGGCAGTTTCTGTACCTATGAGTACTACTGTTACGGTAGAGTCACCAAGATAGTCCTCCCGAATTTTCCGCATAATGTAATCTTCACTGACATTAGTGCTGATATCCCCGTCACTGACGGACTTGTCAATAAATGACGCACCAGCAAATGCTTCAATGATTCCGTTCTTCAAATCCTGTTCGTTTGCATGATGATAACTCAGAAAAGTTTTATGCATTACTCATCCCACTTAGCAATATCGATGTTAAATACAACACTAACTTCCTCACAGAAGAATTTATTAATGCATTCAAAATCAGCCATCAACTGGCTGAAATGATAATAATGAGTCTGGATTACTCCAATCGGTGTTAAATGATAAATCAAAGAAACATTTTCACCGTTAGAATCTTTATCCCTCGTCAATACAATATCGTTTGTTGAGATGTACTTATGCCAACGCCTGTAATTATTCTGATGTTTGGTAAGCAGTTGATTCAGTTTTTTTAGCATTTTATTAGATATACCATACAACTCCATATCTCTTTTCCGCTTAACATCCAGTACTCTTATTTCAACACGAATAAAGTTATATATATCATATAAAGAGTTAAAAACCTCTTCAAATGAATCAAAATGTGGATCAATTTTGAACACACTTCTTTTAGTATCAAGGAAATTGCGAACAGATCTTTTATATAGCATGTCAGAACTATCAAATAAAACATTTAACCCACCGAAAGTTAATTTTTCTAACTTTAATGAGTATTTTTTCTCTAAAATACCGAAAAACAAAAATATAGTAATCAATGATAATATTAGAATTGAAAGGAGCGCTTTTACAAAATCAAAATTTGATATGATATTTTTGATAAACCACCATTGTGAGGCCGGTAAAAAAGAGAAGTACCCCATCAAAATAATTACCATCAAAATAATTCCGAATAGTAACAATCCCCTAACCATAAGCGAATCCTTATGAAACAATTTCAATCAAGTTGCATTTTTATCAACAGACATTGAAAATTTTATTCATAATTATCAATGAATTATAACCCAATAACGCAACTATTTGTTTATGCTCAGTGACCACTATACCCTGATTCGGATTTCTCCGAAATCCTTAAGGATACTAGTTTCACTTCTCTCAGCCAGACTAAAAATTTAGATATATCTGGTGAACTGCATTGGGGTTTTCTCTAGACAAAGCAGTGGATATCTTCATCAACCAGCTGTCTGTTGCGATCGTAGCAGATCACTAAAACATAATGCTCAGGCAGAGTACCGATTGTATCCTCATCCACCCCAATGGGCATTGCTTCTTCTTACAAGCGCATACATTTCTTAGAGGGGGTCATAATGGTGGTCTTGACAGAAAGAGTATTCAGGTTTAGCTTATTTATTAGCCAGTTACTGGCAAAGGCGATCCCAGTCAGAGGAGCCAAATTTAAGAAGCCCGCTTAAGGAAACTTAAGCGGGCTTTTTGCTTTTAACGTCTGTGTAAAAGCTGCCTCTATAAGCGCTCAGTCTGCCATAACTCCCCATTCCATGCCGCATCACATCGTTGATTAAAGTTGTGTAAATGTAAATCGTTTAAACTTTGCAATTATTGTAAGTGCTAGTGATTATCATTTATTGTACGCGAGCCAAAAGAACGAGCCCCGACTCGGTTCACTGTATGTTCCAATTACTCTGGGATAAAAACGATGAATGCTCTGACTCGCACCGGATTGCGCCGTATCACGCTTGCCTCTGCCCTCCTCTTCTCTGTCAGCCTGCCGGCTTTCGCTCAGGAAACGTTAACGCTTTACACCACCCGTGAACCGGGCCTGATCCAGCCTTTACTTGATAGCTGGACTAAAACCAGCGGTATCAAAGTAAGTACGGTCTATATCAAAGACGGTATGCTTGAGCGTGTTAAGGCGGAAGGCAAAAACTCCCCTGCCGACCTGCTGATGACCGTCGATGCCGGAAATCTCATCGATTTAGTTGAAGCCGGCGTCACTCAGCCGGTAGAGTCAGAAGCGCTGAAAGCCGCCATTCCGGCGAATCTGCGCGGTGCGGATAATCAGTGGTTTGCGCTTTCAATGCGCGCCCGCGTACTGTATGCCGAGAAGTCGCTGCCAATCGATAACTGGCATTACGAACAGCTCGCCAGTCCTGAATACAAAGGTAAAGTTTGTATTCGTTCCGGTCAGCACCCCTACAACACGGCGCTGATCGCCGCGATGATTGCCCATCATGGTGAAGCTAAAACCGAAGAATGGCTACGCGGTGTCAAGGCTAACCTGGCGCGTAAAGCCACCGGCGGCGATCGCGATGTTGCCCGCGATATCCTCGGTGGAATTTGTGATATTGGTCTGGCCAACTCCTATTATGTCGGCCATATGAAAAACGCCAAAGAAGGCAGCGATGCTCGTCAGTGGGGCGATGCCATTAAAGTCGTTAAACCAACCTTTGAAAATGGCGGTACGCACGTCAACATCAGCGGCGCTGCCGTTGCCCGCTATGCGCCAAATAAAGCCGATGCCGTTAAGCTGATGGAATATCTGGTTTCCGCGCCTGCCCAGCAGCAGTATGCGAAAGCGAACTTCGAATATCCGGTACTGAAAGGCGTAACGCTTGACCCGGTCATTAGCGCCACAATCGGTGAAATCGAGGTCGATAAAACACCGCTCACAGAGATCGTGAAGTATCGTAAACAAGCTAGCCTGCTGGTAGATAAAGTTGGATTCGATCAATAAATCGCTGCAGTTTCCGACGTTACGCGGCCTGGTTTCCGGGCCGCAGTCATTATTAACGCCGTTGCATCTTGGCGCGTTGTGCGTCGCGCTTGGCGTCCTGACCCCCATCGTTGCGCTGATCTGGCAGGCCACCCAGGCTGATTTATCCCACTGGGATAATCTTATGACATATGTACTGCCTTCAGCGCTCAAAAACACCGTGCTGTTGCTAGCGGGTGTCGCGATAATGGTTGGCGTCATTGGCGTAGGCAGCGCATGGGCGGTAACGGCATGGGATTTCCCTGGCCGAAAAATTCTCAGTTGGGCGCTGCTGTTGCCGCTGGCAATGCCGACCTACATCGTTGCCTTTGCATGGCTCGATCTGCTGCATCCGATTGGCCCCCTGCAAACCTTTATCCGTTTCATACTGGGCTTTGACAGCCCGCGACAGTTCCGTCTGCCCGATTTACGTTCCCTTTCCGGCGCAATAATCTTGCTCGGATTAGTACTTTATCCTTACGTGTACCTGACAACCCGCGCCATGTTTATCAGCCAGCCGGCCCATCTGTTGGAAGCTGCACGTACGCTGGGTTGCAGCGCAACCGGGACCTTTTTTCGTGTTGCTCTCCCCATGGCACGCCCGGCACTGGCCGTCGGGATCAGTCTGGCGCTGCTGGAGACGCTTAACGATATCGGCGCGTCGGAATTTCTCGGGGTACAAACGTTAACAGTTACCGTATACACCACGTGGATCTCTCGCTCTGATTTATCTGCCGCAGCGCAAATCGCCTGCATGATGCTGATGTTTATATTCTTTATTCTGACGCTGGAATTTTATGGCCGCAGAAAACAGGGATTCAGCAGCCGTAGCCTGCGGGAGATTCAACCCACCCGCGTGCAAGGCTGGCGTGGCTGGCTACTCGGTGTCGTTATTTCGCTGCCAGTTGTGCTGGGCTTTCTGGCCCCGGTGCTGTTTGTAATCTGGGAAAGCGCCAAACATATAGGTGACGAGAGCCCTATATCCTCCTCGTTACTGGCTGCATTACAAAATACGTTATCACTGGCCGCGGGAACCACGTTGGTGGTGGTTTGCGTCAGTATGTTGGTGGCCTGGAGCGCGCGGCATAGCGCCGCAGATAACGCGATGCCAGGATTTCGCCGTGGTGTGATGCGTCTGGCTTCTTTAGGCTACGCGGTTCCCGGTACAATTCTGGCGATTGGTTTTTTAACCCCCGCGATGGCAGTCGACCGCTGGCTGGCAGATTTACTGGATGTTCGCGGCCTGCCGCTGATGTCTGCCGGGATCCTGCTGGTAATTTGTTGTGCCATGCGTTTCCAGGCGATTGCTATCGGCGCACTGGATTCCGGCCTGGGCCGCATTCCGCCTTCGCTGGAGCAGGCTTCTCGTCTGTTGGGTGAGAATGGTGCGGGCACATTTGCACGGGTTCATTTCCCATTGCTGCGCCCGGCGTTAGTGAGTAGCGCCCTGCTGGTTTTTGCCGATGCCATGAAAGAACTGCCAACAACGTTGCTGTTGCGCCCGGTAAACTTCGAAACGCTGGCTACGTTGCTGTATGCAGAAGCCGCCCGTGGAACCTATGAAGAAGGTGCTATCGCCGCGCTAATGATTGTTTTAGCTGGCACGCTACCGGTTATTTTGTTGGTGCGTCACCAGATGACTCGCCGTGGTTAAGAGAGTAACAATGTCAGAAATTGCATTACGACTCCAGGATGTGCATGTTGCCTACGGCAACAGCCAGCAATCGGTGCTGAGCGGGTTTTCAATGTCGGTACGTAAAGGAGAGATCGCTTGTTTACTGGGCGCTTCAGGTTGCGGAAAAACCACCGTGTTACGCGCAGTTGCCGGATTTGAACGGCTGCGAAGCGGAGATATCTATGTGTCGCAGCGCCGCGTTGCCGGTTCCGGTGTTCATCTGCCGCCGGAAAAACGGCATGTCGGCATGGTCTTTCAGGAATATGCGTTATTCCCTCACCTGACCGCGCAACAAAACGTGGCCTTTGGGTTACGACGTATGCCGCGTGAGCAGCAGCAGGTCCGGGTGGCGGAGCTGTTAAAAATGGTGGAGTTGCACAGTCATGCCAGCCGTTATCCGCATGAACTGTCCGGCGGTCAACAGCAGCGTATCGCTCTTGCGCGCGCGCTGGCGCCGCATCCGGAAATCCTGCTGCTCGATGAGCCTTTCTCCAGCCTTGATAAGCGCACGCGTGAGCGTCTTGGCAACGAGGTACGGGATATTTTGCGTGCCGCCGGGCAAACGGCACTGCTGGTTACACACAGCGAACACGAGGCGCAGCTAATGGCAGACCATATTGGCGTGGTAAAAATGGGACAGTATCAAATTAAAAAAGCGACCCACCCAGGCTAAAGATCACAGGGTCGCCTTGAAAATTAGTAATGGGTCTGAATCAGACTGATATTCACCGGCATGCCGGAGCGTCTTTCCAGTGCCTGATTTCCGCGACTCATATCCACGTCATTCCCGCTGATGAAGGTGCGCAGCGCGGGGGTGACTGGCAAGGGAACTTTTCTGTCAGACTCGTATTCCGACCGGTTTCGTGACAGTGGTTCATGCACTTCCACCCAGCGACTACCGTCCGGCTCTACGCTGTATTTCACCGGTCGGTCTATCAGTTGCACACGCGTCCCTACCGGTACGGTATCAAACAGATATTTAATGTCGTCATTACGCAAACGGATACACCCCTGACTTACCCGCAGACCAATACCGAAATTCGCATTTGTGCCATGAATGGCATAAAGCCTGCCGATATAAATCGCATACAGTCCCATCGGGTTATCAGGCCCGGCAGGAACAAACGCCGGCAGGCTTTCCCCACGCGCTGCGTATTCGCGCCGGGTATTCGGCGTAGGCGTCCAGCTTGGTGCTTCCTGCTTACGTTCTACCGCCGTCACCCAGTTACGCGGCGTTTCTCTACCCGCCTGGCCAATGCCAATGGGTAAAACCTCAACCGTATTGCTGCCAGCGGGATAATAGTAAAGGCGCATTTCTGCGACGTTGATTACGATCCCCTCGCGTACAGTATCCGGTAATATCAGTTGCTGTGGCACAACCAGCGTCGAGCCAGACTTAGGCAGAAAAACATCCACGCCGGGATTGGCCTCCAGCATATTGCTCAACCCCTGTCCGTACTGCGCGGCAAAAGCTTCCAACGGCTGAGTGTTTCCTGAAGGTACCGTAATGGTCAAAGGGCTCCCCACCAGGCGACTGCCTTCAGGCGGGAGCGGATAACTCACCGCCTGCGCGCTCTGACTCACGAGCAGCATAATGAGTGAACAAAGCAGTTTTACACGACGCATCTTTTTCCTTTCCTTCGCCGCAGCAGATATCCGTTAATTATAGCTTTTATTATCAGTTTTAGTGGGTTACGCCTAAAATCCGCATAAAAAAGCCGCCTGAGGCTAATGCAGTTCAGTTAACGCCTCTGTATCAGAAAGCATCACCTGTGTTGGCAGAAGTTATGAATATGCTATCTCACGGTAAGGGTTCCGTTCACCTCATGTGCATCGTTTCTCTGAAACACCGATTCCTGTGAACGTGTAAAGGGCGTTCTCCGCCACGCCCTTTACAATCCCGGCTCCCGGCGGGAAAATTGCCACTTCGTGGTCCCCTCCGTTTATTCCTCCAGGCTACCGGGCCGGACGCGAGGCAGCGTCCCTGCAAAACGCGCCCTGAACCCGCATCCCTGCGGGTTCTCCCGGCCTTACGGAAACACGTCGGCAATTTTCAGCCGGACCAGCCCACACCTGACCACCTGCGTTTTTTATCTGAATAGCAAAACAGAGTTAACTGGAAGTCAGCGCGTTGCAGCGATGACCCCGGTCCGGCTGAAAATCGATGAGGCGTTGACGGCTGACCGGGTCTGCCCGCAGGGATGCGGGCAGAGGGGACGGCCAGCAGGGACGCAGGCCCGGCCCCGACCCGACAGGCGGACGGCATAAGACGAATGAATCGCGCAGCGACGATTTTCCCGCCGGGAGCCAGGGATGCAAGGGAGGCGGCGGTGAGCCTTCCTTGCGCGTTCACAGGTATAACGTTATCAGAGAAGCAACGCACATAAGGTGAACGGAAACTGATTCAGAGCAAAACATTTCCATACAGGCTTAACTGAACGGTATTGCACCATGGGGCGAGGTTCAGCGTGGCCGAAAACTATGCTTCCTTACCATCCGGAAGCACAATGTTACTGGCGGCAAGCTGCCCCATGTTGTTGTACATTGCACAGGCGGCTTCAACAATCGGCATCGCCAGCGCGGCCCCGCTGCCTTCGCCCAAACGCATCCCCATATTGAGATACGGCTCCAGTTCAAGATGCGCCAGCGCGGTGCGAGCCCCCTTCTCGGCGGAGAAATGTGACGGGATCAGGTAAGGTTTAATCTGCGGCGCAATCTGGCAGGCTGCCAGCGCAGCGGAATAAGAGAGAAAACCGTCCAGCACGACCGGCAGGCCGCAGGAGGCCGCCCCCAACATCACCCCCGCCATGCCGACCAGATCAAACCCGCCTACCTTAGCCAGCACATCGATACCGTCATTACGATCCGGTTGATTGACGGCAATTGCTCGCCGCACAACATCGACTTTATTGCCTACTCTTGAAAGCGGCAGGTTAGCGCCGATACCCACCACATCCTCGGCATCGCTGCCGGTCAGCACGCTGACGATTGCCGCCGCTGGTGTCGTATTTGCCATACCAAGTTCACCGACGCCAAACAGCGTTACGCCATCTTTGGCCAGCTCATGGGTATAGCGGATAACCTCCAGCAGCAGCTCCTCGGCCTGCGAACGACTCATTGCCGGGCCTTGTGCAATATTGCCGCAGCCGCGCGCCACGCGCATATTCACCACGCCAGGGATAAGCTCAGCATCGATGCCGACATCAATCACATGTACCTTTGCCCCCGCCTGAGCGGCAAGCACACAAACGCCTGTCGTCCCACGCGTCATATTAGCAGCCTGAATAGCCGTGACGATTTTAGGCGAAACAGCAACCCCTTCATCCCATACACCGTGATCGGCGCACATCACCAGCATCGCTTTGCCATTCACATGCGGTACGCCCTTCAGACCCGGCATTCCGGCCAGTTGCACGGCGAGCGACTCGAGCCGACCAAGACTTCCTGGCGGTTTAAGCAAGCCATCGACATGCTGCTGTGCACGCAGCATCGCAGCACTATCAGGTGAAGGGATTGCGTGGAGTAAAGAGGTTAAAGTCTGCATAAGGGTTCCAGTATGTTGGCTGACTCAGAGCAGAGCCAGCAGGAAAATCAACTCGCCAAGTTCAATGGCTGCGCCCAGCGTATCGCCGGTCTGCCCACCCAACGTGCGTTTTAATAACTGCCCAAGAATAAAAATCGCCACTATCGTAACAACCAGCGCCGCCACGCCGCGCATGCCAGGAAGAAGCACGGCAGCCAGGATCGCCGCAAATCCCAACGTGACGCAGGTTTGACGCCCGGTGACTTTACCGATAAAGACGTTGCCCAGCCCTTCTTCGCGGGCGTAGCGATGTCGATACATCAGCAAAACAGCGGTACCCCGCCCGGCGACACAAGCGGCTGCAAGCGCCGCCAGCATCGGCGTGCCCCGCAAAGCCAGTTCGCTCACCACCAGCACTTTTGCCAGCAACACGAAAATTAACGCCAGTCCACCGTGGGTCCCCAGGCGGCTGTCACGCATGATTTCCAGCATCCGCTCGCGTCGACGCGCCGAAAAAATACCGTCACAGGTATCCGCCAGTCCGTCGAGATGAAATCCCCCAGTCAATAACGCCAGCGTGAGGACTGCAAACAGGGCCGCCAACGGCACCCCACACCAGGGCTGCAGCGCCATAAAGACCAGCCCCGTCAGCCCTCCCAGCACCACGCCAATTAGCGGGAACATCACAATGCCACGCGAATAGTGCTCGAAATCCAGTCCTTGCGACCAGCGAGCAGGAACGGGCAAGCGACTAATAAAAGAGAGCATTGCCCAGAACAACTTACTCATTTAATTTTGACTCCAATTCCTGATACCACCAGCCAGACCTCATCAGCCGCCGCCGCCAGTCGCTGGTTCACACGTCCTGCAATATCGCGAAAATGCCGTGCCAGACGGTTCTCCGGAACAATCCCCATTCCGACTTCGTTAGTGACCAGCACAACCCTGGCCGGACAGCGCTGACAGGCCGCAATCAGCGAACGAATTTCATCCTCAATAGATTGCTCCATCGCCGCGTAATCCCAGCTATCCGGGTCGCTGTCACCGCCCAGCGCAAACAGCAGGTTGGTCACCATCGTGGTGATGCACTCCAGCAGAATGGCTTCTTGTGGATCGTTTGCTGCCGTAATCAGCTCATCGAGATGTTGCCAGCGTTCGGCTGTCCGCCAGTGCGCAGGACGTCCGTCACGATGATGCTGAATTCGCGCAGCCATCTCCTCATCAAAAATCTGCGAAGTCGCGATATACAAAACGTTTGGAGAATCTGCGATCAGCGCTTCCGCATGCCGACTCTTGCCGCTTCGCGCGCCGCCAGTCACCAGAATCATCATACTGGCTCCCGGTGTTGCTGCATGATGGTATAAATTTTCTCAATATCGATGTGTTGCCGCATCGCATCCGCCAGCAGATCAAACTGCTGCGATTTATATTGCGCGTAATGGAAGGTGGAATCCAGCGGCGCTAACCCTTTACGTTCTCGCAGGCCATTAACCAGCGCACGGGTAAATTCATCGCTGTCGAACAGACCGTGAAGATAGGTGCCGAACGCCAGGCCATCGGCAGTGACCGCGCCATCAGCCACGTTACCGCCGTCTTTACGCAGCGTCATCACCGACCGGCATTCTTCAGTTAATGCCGTTTCGCCCATATGAATTTCATAACCGCGAACGGATAATCCCGCGGTACCCGCCAGCCAGTCCGGCAGCGAGGAGGACATTTGTCCTTCAACCAGGGTCGTGGTTTTGTGCTGGGCAAAATGCGTTACGGTATCGAGCAAGCCCAGACCCGGCAACGTACCGAGTCCTGACTCAACTTCATCAATGATGGTATCGCCGAGCATTTGATAGCCACCGCAAATCCCCACCACGGGTACGTTATTACGATGTAATTGCACCACGCCATGCGCCATCCCGCTTTCACGCAGCCACACCAGATCGCCCAGGGTGTTTTTGCTGCCGGGCAGAATCACCAGATCGGCCCCCGCCAACTCTTCAGGCTGGCGAACATAGCGCACGCGCACATCCGGCTGTGCGGCAAGCGCATTGAAATCAGTAAAGTTAGAAATGTGTGGTATCTGAACAACGGCGATATCGATGTCGCGTTTGTCTGTGCGCAAATATTTGCCCTTTTGCAGCGCAACGCCATCTTCATCTTCCAGATCAACGTCCAGCCATGGCATGACGCCCAGGACCGGAACGCCGGTCAGCGCTTCAATTTGCTCAATCCCGGAATACAGCAACGCCACATCACCGCGAAACTTATTGATGATCACCCCTTTTACCCTGGCGCGTTCATGGTCGTGCAGTAGCGCCAGCGTGCCGTAAATGGAGGCAAACACCCCGCCGCGGTCGATATCCGCCACCAGAACGACAGGGCACTGCGCCATTTCAGCCATCCCCATATTGACGATATCGCGATCGCGCAGGTTAATCTCAGCCGGGCTTCCCGCCCCTTCCAGTACCAGCACATCGAACTCCTGCGCCAGACTGTTATAAACAGACAGGATTTGATCCCGTAGTTTCGGTTTGTACTCGTGGTAGCTCACCGCATCCATATCGGTTGCCACTTTGCCCATCAGCACAACCTGCGCTTTACGATCGCTGGTCGGCTTAAGCAGCACCGGATTCATACGCACATCTGGCGTAATACCGGCGGCCTCAGCCTGAAAAATTTGCGCGCGGCCCATCTCTTTGCCCTCTGGCGTAATGCCAGAGTTCAGCGCCATGTTCTGCGATTTGAACGGTGCGGTACGCAGTCCATCCTGATAAAAAATTCGACACAGACCGGCGACCAACACGCTTTTACCTACATCAGATGCCGTTCCCTGCAACATTATTGCCTGCGTCATGACGCCTCCTTCAGTGCGTTCTCTCGCATACAGCTAAAAAATTCAGCCTCTGTTTTACACAGCGGGAAGCCCAGCTCGGTATGCAGCTTCACCAGCCAGGGCTGAGTTAATCCCGCTTGTTCAATAAGATCCGTCCGGGCAAACACATCACCCGGCGAGCCGTGCGTTAGCACTTCACCCCGGCGTAAAACGTACACTGCATCGCTGACTTCATAGATAAGATCGATATCATGGCTGGAGATAACCACGTGGTTTCCTTGCGCTACGATGCGTTTGATTATCTCAATCATCTGCGTGCGACCTGATGGGTCAAGGCCCGCAGTAGGTTCATCCAGTAGCAAATACTGCGCCTGCAACACCAACGCCCCGGCAATCGCCACACGTTTTTTCTGCCCGTGACTTAAACACTGAATTGGTTGATGGCGAAAATGCTGGGCATCTACCAGCGTGAGCGCATCATCCACCCGGCGGGGAGATTTCAGCTTCATCCACCCCAAGGTTGTGCAGGCTGAAGGCAATATCGCTGTCGATATCGGTATAAAAAATTTGCTGATCGGGATCCTGAAATACGGTTGCCACCTGCTGTCGCAGCGCCAGCAGGCCGCGCTTGCTGTAATCCAGCGGTTTGCCTTGCCACATCACCGCGCCTTCCTGCGGACGCAGTAAACCACTCAGGTTCATAAACAGCGTGGATTTCCCGCAGCCATTAGCACCGACCAGCCCGGTGACGGCATGCGTTGAAAAGTCCAGCGTTAGCCCTTTGAGGATCGGGTCATCCTGATAGCGAAACCAAAGCGCTGAAGTGGCAAGCATACTTTTCCTTACAGGTGAAAATCACCCTGATACAGTTTGATATCCAGTGTGGTGGTCATTTGCTGGTAGCGGATCAACACGCGGGTAAACAGCAATCCCACCAGCATCGCCAGCGAGCGATAGCCCAACGGCAAGCTACGATAACCAAAACGTAGCGTTTGTGCGCGATGAATAGCCAGCGCCTCGTCTAACAGGATAAAAATAAAGCGCCAGGTTAGCAGGATCTGCTCAGTGAGCAGGCGAGGAACGTGCGCGCGTTTGAGTAAGATAATTAATTGCGGAAACGGCAGATTCAGGACCAGCCAGAACGTCGCCGCCAGCGCAGCCAGGCTGCGCCAGAAGGTTTCATTGGCGGTGACAAGCCCTGGCGCGCTAACACCTAACCAATAGCTTCCAACGGGGATGCTGGCCAGCAGCGTCTGCGGATCGCGGCTAAAACTAAACAGAATGGTCACGACGCCGACCGTCAGAAAACCAAACGGTAATGCCATCCAGCGACACCAGCGCCAGAAGGAAATGCGCAGCAGCCAGCAGCTCAGCGCGGCAATCAGTAACAGCTCAATACCCTGCCCCAACGGGGGCAGAGTAAACGCCAGAATCATCATCATCAGCCAGAGCAGAAATTTCCGCACGGGTGAGACATGAAACCAGCGGCTTTGATAGCTAAGCCTGTCAAGCCCGGTCATCACGACGTTGCCTGCCCTTGGTGTAACCCAGAATGTAGAAAATCACGGCTGCGCCCAGCGATCCCTGGAGCGTAAACAGCAGGCTTTCAATCTCACCGCTTGCCGGTTCATACAAGGGCTGGAACCACGGCTCATAATGTGGGGCAATTGCCTGAATCTGACTCTCCGCCTCACCGTCTGAGCCACCGTACTCTCCACCATGGTTGATAAAGAACGGCAGGATCACCAGCGCCACTACCATCCCTAACAAAATCAGCGTCTTTTTCATCGTTAATGTCCTTGAGCGGTAATCAACTGCCGTTTGGTTAACTGGTCATAAATCATTACGGTGAGCAGACCTTCCGCTATCGCAATTGGGATCTGCGTCAGGCAGAAAATCCCCATGAACTTGATGATTGAACCCGTAGCACCGGCGGATGGGTCCGGGAACGCCACGCCCAGTTGCACCGAGGTCACGAAATAGGTGACGAGATCCGCCAGCATCGCGCACAGGAAGACGCAAACATCACGACGCAACCCCGCACGGCAGGCCATTTTCCATACCATGTAACCCACTACCGGGCCAATCACCGCCATCGACATGCCGTTAGCGCCAAGCGTTGTCAAACCACCGTGCGCCAGCAACAGCGCCTGGAACAGCAGGACGATTGCCCCGAGGATTGCCACCACGCCCGGTCCAAACAGGATAACCGCCAGGCCTACCCCGGTAGGGTGCGAACAACTTCCGGTAACAGAAGGAATTTTCAGCGCCGACAGCACAAAAATAAACGCGCCGCACAAAGCCAGTAACACTTTTTGGTGACTATCTTCCTGCACGATTTGGCGCAGCCGCACCAGCCCGTACCACAGGCACGGCAAAAACAGCAGCCACCAGGCCAGCGCCCACATCGGCGGCAAGAAACCTTCCATTATGTGCATGGCGAACGCTTGTTCAGGAACAACCATCAGTAATAGCGCCGCAGCCAACCCGCTGAAAGACAGCTGTTTTAGCTGTTGTTCAAGCTTCATTGTGCATACTCCCACTGTTTATTGACCAGAATGGTCGAGAAATAAGGCAGCGGCTGATCGTCGCTCACCTCATCGAGATGACGCCAGCACTGTTCACCCGGCAGCGTGGCTTCAGACATCATCAATGCACAGCCCAACAAACCCTCTTGTTGCAGCAGCGCTTTGATGCGCGCAAAACGACCGTATACCTTCATCAGCACCAGACTGTCATGCTGCTTTAACGCCTGCTGGATTTCCGCTTCCGGCGCGGTACAGGAGACCACGGCCAGTGACTGTTGCTCCATGGCGAGCGGCGTTTTTGACCGCGCGGCAATCGCAGCGAAAGAGGTCACGCCCGGGACGATTTCTAACCAGTCAGGACAGCCAATACGCTGGAGTAAAAAAACCCAGGTGCTGAACAGCATGGCGTCGCCGAGTGTAATAAAGCCCACCTGCTTACCCGCTTCGACTTCCTGAACCAGCGCGGCCGCAACGTCATCCCATACCGCCTCTTTTTCGGCGCTGTCAGCACTCATAGGAAAATGGCAGCAGCGAACTTCGGTCTGCTCGCCGATATATTCACGTACGATCGACAGCGCCAGACTGTCGCCACCTTTGCGCCCGGCGGGCGCATAGAGAATATCCAGCGTACCCAGCGTGCGTGCGGCCCGCACGGTGATAAGATCGGAAGCGCCTGGTCCGGTGCTTAATGCGTACAGTTTTCCGCTCATGCTGCTTCCTCCAGCGCCACATTAAGCGCCTGTTGTAAATGCGCCACGAACATAGCGCGAACCGCCGGATTCTCACCCAGACCACTGAGCCACGGCGTAGCCGGTATCCCGGCCGCATTGAACAATGTTTTCCAGGAATCCTCTTCGTCAGAGGCCATATCATTGATGGCATGATCGCCAGCAACTAACATCAGCGGCATCAGATGCACCGCCGTCACCCCTTCCTGAGACAAACTTTCAATCAGCACATCGACTTCCGGGTAACTTTCCACCGCCCCAACCCGCGCCGGGTAGCGCTGTGCCGTCATCATATGGTCGAGGCAGGCATAGGCAGCAAAGGCATGATGGCTGGCACCGTGTCCCATAAACACCACTTTTTCATTTTCGCCAAGCACCGGCATTTGCTGTTGCAGCGCCAGCATCAGCTGGGCGTAATCGTCATGGCTGCTCAGCAGCGGAACACCCAGCGTCAGGCGAGAAAAAAGCGGGCGCATGCTTTGCACTTCGCGGACAATTTTTTCGTATTCATCACCGTTGATAATGTGCAACGACTGAATAGCCACGTCCTGATACCCCTGATCCGCCAGCTTTTGCAGCGCCTGCAGCGGCGTGTCGATCTCAATGCCGTCGCGCTGCTTGAGCTTGCGGATAATCATCCCGGAGGTAAACGCCCGAAACAGGTCGCGGTCAGGGCAACTGGCTGCGAGATCGCGCTCGCAAGCCACAATATTTTTCTCACAGGTGTCGTGATAGCTGGTGCCAAAGCTGACCACCAGAAGCGCCTTTTTCATCTCTAACTCCTTAAGCAGCGGCCAGCCAGCGCGTTAAACGCGCCCCAAAGGCGGCCTGACTTTCCAGTAACTCTTCTCCCGTCACCAACGGTGCCGGACGTGTAATCACGATGCAGGGGATACCAGCATCCAGACAGGGTTGAACTTTTTCCTGATAACCACCTTCCGCACCGGATGCCTTAGTGATCACCACATCAGCCTGACACTGGCGATAAAACGCAGCGTTGAACTCGGCGCTAAACGGCCCGCACAATGCAAAAATCTCACCGACGCCAAATCCCAGGTCCGCGCATTGCTGAATAACCTCGGGTACAGGCAGGACGCGCGCCAGCAGCGTTTTTTCAGGCAACCCTTCGCGCCAGATAGCCAGATCTTTACTGCCGGTCGTCAGCAGCACGCGGTCACCGAAGCGGCGCGCAACCTCGCAGGCTTGCTGAATACTCTGTACGGTATAAAGCTGCGGATGGGTTAAACCGCTCAACTGCTCAGGACGTTGATAGCGGCTCAGCAGTACCCCCGCCGCTTCGCAGGCGTTCATGATGTTGCGACTCACCACCTCGGCATACGGATGCGAGGCGTCTATCACCCAGCGCGTCCGATTCTCCTGTAGCCAGGCAATCATTTGTTCGCGCTCCAGACGCCCGCAGCGCACCTGACCTTTGATATCTCCCGCCAGTTGCTTCCCCGTTGGAGTCGCAACTGACAGGGTGTAGGCCACATTGGCTGCGTCCAGTTGCTGGCACAGCATGCGCGCATCGCTGGTACCGCCCATGACCAACACATCACCGTAATTCACAGCACATAACCTCGTGGCGTGATCATCAGGCCGTCCTGAACATAGGTTGTTTTGTTGCCAACGATCACAAGGCTGGTCATATCAACCGGTTCAAAGTCCATTTCACCCAGGGTGGTCAACCATTTTTCCTGTTTTTTACGTCCGGCTGACTTCACAATACCCACCGGCGTTTGCGCGCTCTTGCTGGCAGAAAGCAGCTCAAATGCGCGTGCCAGATGTCCTTCGCGACCCCGACTGCGCGGGTTGTAGAAACAGATTACAAAGTCTGCTTCGCCGGCAGCCACTATACGTTTTTCGATAACTGGCCACGGTGTTAACAGATCGCTTAAGCTGATGTGGCAGAAGTCGTGCATCAACGGCGCGCCCAGCAAAGAGGCGGCGGCAATGCTGGCCGTCATTCCTGGGATCAGCCTGACCTCAACGTCCAGCTTTTGCTTGCTGACCAGCTCAAGCACCAGCCCGGCCATACCGTAAATCCCTGCATCACCGCTGCTGATCAGCGCCACATTGTGACCTGCCTGCGCCAGTTCGATCGCCGCCTGGCAGCGTTCAATCTCTTTGCACATCCCGGTTTTGATCACCTGCTTGTCGCCAGTGAACGCTTTTACCAGGTGGGTGTAGGTTTTATAGCCAACGATGATTTCCGCTGCCTGCAATGCTTCAACGGCTTCCATGGTCATCATTGCCTGCGAGCCAGGGCCAATTCCAATTACGCTTAACATCAGTGTGAAACTCCCAAAGTGATAGTGACGCCCTGTTCTCGCAGGGTCTCGCCTAACAGTTTTCCGTGGCTCAGCAGCCAGGCTGCAGGACCGGAAACGCTTCCTGTACCCACCGTTTTGCGAACAAACGATGAGGCCGGAAAACGGTGTTCATGCTCACGCAGCGCGTCAGCAGTAAAGGTTTCGAAAGGAACGCGACAGCACGAAGCCAGTTGGATAAGTCCCTGTTCATCTTTTTTCAGCGTGATACTGCCAATCGCTTTTAGCGCCAGCGGATCGAGCTGCTGGGCCTCGAGTTGCCTGGCAAGCAGCGCGGCCAGCAACGGGAATGGCGTGTCACGACGACAACCAATTCCGGCCACAACACGCTGCGGCACCAGCTTCCAGTGCGGAACAGGCAGATCGGGTAAGTTGGTGCGTAAGGTGATACACACCAGCGCATCCAGTTCAGGAAGCTGATTGAGATCGGTTACCGTGATAAAACCGCGCCGGTCGCAATGACTGACATCCTGCGTCAGTTCATCATCCCACCACAGCCCAACCCGCTTATTACTGACCAGCATCTGATTAACGATCTTCACCGCCGAACGGAAATCACTCATCCGGGCATTCAGTTGAAATGCCAGCGTATCCAGTGCCGCCATATCGTTGACATCCGTCGCAGTGGTGATCACCGGATCGGCGCCCAACATGCCCGCCAGATACCGCGCCAGCGCATTGGCACCGCCCGCGTGACCGGAGAGCAGGCTGATGACATGCTGGGCGCGTTCATCAATGACCACCACCGCCGGATCGCAAAATTTGTCGTTGACCAGCGGGGCCAGCACGCGCACCGCAATGCCGGTCGCACCGATAAAAATCAGCGCCGAGTAATTCGCAAACGCTTCGCGGGCGGTATTCGCAAAGCCGTTTTCGAAAGGAATGAATCCCTCCTCCAGCAGCTTTTCACTGGTAAAACAGGTGACCGGCAGCATGGCCGCCAGACGTTTTGCCAGCGTAACGCCTCCCGGGGTCAGGCAAAAAAGCGCAATTGACTCAGGCTTTACGGTATTCATGGCTAAAGTCCGCCGCATAGAGTTTGGAGTAGTGATACTCCGAGCCCAGGAAATTACCGACCAGAATAAGGGCCGTTTTACGGATGCCCGCATCACGAACCTTGTCGCCAATATCCGCCAGGGTACCGCGCACAGTCTGGCTTTCCGGCCAGGTTGCCTTGTAGATCACCGCCACGGGCGTGGTCGCCGGATAACCGCCTTCAATCAAACGCTCGGCCACACGATGAATACGCTGAACGGACAGATAAATCGCCATAGATGTCTGGTGACTGGCAAATGACTCCAGCTGTTCGCGCTCCGGCACCGGCGTGCGTCCTTCCAGGCGGGTAATGATCAGGCTCTGTGAGACCTCAGGCACGGTATACTCAACGCCCAGCTCCGCCGCCGCACCAAGGAATGCGCTGACGCCGGGTACCACCTGCCAGTCAATCCCGCGTTTGGTCAGTTCCTCGCCCTGCTCGCGCACGGAACCGTACAGCGAAACATCGCCGGTTTGCAGACGCACCACGGTCTTACCCGCTTTCACTCCGGCTTCCATCAGATCAAGGATCTGCTCCAGATGCAGTTCAGCGCTGTCATGGCATTCAGCACCAGCAGGACAATATTCCAGCAATTCGGTGTTAATCAGCGATCCGGCGTAGATAACAACCTGCGCCTGCTGTAGCAACCGGTAACCTTTGAGGGTAATCAGCTCGCGATCGCCAGGACCTGCGCCAACAAACCACACGCTACGGGGATCAAAAATCTCAGACATGGTTTCCTTCCTTCTGACAGGCGATAACAAATACGGGGTTATTCGGTTTGAAATAGTGACCACTGCCAAGCGTGGTAAGCGAGGAAACCTGTAGCTGCAGGCAATCCACTCCCGGTACGCCAAGATGGTCCAGATGTGCCAGCGCGGTGTTGAGGTTTTCCTGGAGGATGAATGTCATCACCAGCCGCCCTGCGGGATGCAATTGACGCATTGACCAGTCAATCAGTTCAGTCAAATGGCCACCGCTGCCGCCCATGAAAATGGCATCGGCTTTTTCAGCGATGGTCATCGGCGCAACACCGGGAAAAATGTCGATGTTTGCACAGGCAAAATGCTGGCGGTTTTCATCCAATAACCTGAGCGCCGCCGGGTTACGCTCGATTGCCGTCACGCGCAATCCAGGGTATTGCAGCGCGGCTTCTATCGACACGCTGCCGGTTCCTGCGCCAATATCAATCAGGTGACTGGCGCGGTGTAATTCAAGTTTTGAGAGGGCAAGTGCACGTACCGCTTCTTTGGTCATCGGCACTTTCTCTCCACGTAAAAACAGCTCATCTTTCATCAAGGATCACCACTGCATTCATGTCATAGTCGGCGTTAACTTCGTTCACAGGCAGGAAATGGATCCGTTCGTTTTCCATTGCCAGGTTTTCGCCAATCACCATCCAGCGATGTCCCTTGCCTCGTGCAATGAGCTGCTGCGCAATTTCACGCGGGCCGCACTGCGCATCTGTCACCATCGCCACCTTGTTATGTCGCGCCAGTTCATCGAAACAGACGCTGCGACCATGGCTACTGGTCAGCCACATATCGTTCATATCAATACCGGACTGCGCACACAGGTACTGCACCGCGCTAATACCGGGAATAATGCGCACATTTTCAATACCGAAATGCGCCACCATGCGCGTCCCGATGCCGTAAAACAGCGGATCGCCAGATGCCAGCACCACAACGCGTTGTTCCTGGTGCGCGCAAATCCAGTTCAAAAGTTCGAGAATATTGGCGCCGAGAACAAACTGTTCACCGGTAAAATCCGGGAATTGCTGCAAATGTCGCTTTCCACCGACCAGAACATCAGCCGTTGCGACCGCTTCACGCGCAGCAGGCGTCATCAAATGCAAACCGGCTGGCCCCATCCCTACAACGGTTAACATTGCATCTCCTCAGCAATCTCTGCGACCGGGCGATTACTTCCAAGCACCTGATTATCAAAAGAGAACATGATGGCGTCACAGGTCGGGGGATTTTTGGTAAAGCGCAACGTTTGCAGGACGCGCATACAGATGCGCTTAGCCAGATGGTTGTAAATGTGCTGAAAACCGTATGCTTCTATGTGTTCCATCGCCGCCTCGGTGGTATCGCAGTCGCTGACCAGCGTGAGCAGTTCCAGCGGCGCACCCAGTAACGCGAGGTGGGCCACCAGCGTTTCCATGCGAGCATCGGCAATATGGCTGTGGGTATGAAAGATCCCCGCCGCAATTTTGACGAGCTTACCAGGGTGTCCCACCAGCACAATTTGTCGGAACCCCAGACGTACGGCTTCTTCAATCATGTAGCCGACAAAATTGCTCATAGTGACCACAACCTGGGTGTCGATCCCCATCTGCTCACGCACAAAACGTTCGCCGTGGTTTCCTGGCACCAGTACGACACGCTCCAGCCCCGCCGCTCGCTTAATTTCCAGTTCCAGCGACAGTGAACGTTTCCAGCTTTCTTCTGACATCGGCGTGACGATCCCAGTCGTACCAATGATCGAAATGCCGCCCAGAATGCCAAGGCGGGAGTTGTAGGTTTTTTGTGCCCGCTCTTCGCCTTCCGGCGCGAAAATTTCAATTTGCGCCCCACGATTCGGACCAATCGCCTCACGAACCGCAGACTCAATGGTCTGGCGAGGTGTGCGATTAATCGCCGAACTGCCCACCGGCAGGCCGATCCCTTTGCGGGTTACCGTGCCAACGCCTTCCCCGCCCTGAAGGGTTATCTCTTTGCTATCGTTTAACGTCACGCGGGCAAAAATCAGCATGCCGTGAGTGGCATCCACATCATCGCCACCGTCTTTGCGGATGGCGGCTATCGCCTGCTGTCCTTCGATATGCGGTGACTCTACGTTCAGACACAGCGTCACACCTGATGGCGTCACGATAGAAACCTGATGGATCAGGTGCTGGCGCAATACCATCAGCGCCGCCACTTTTGCCGCCGCCGTCGCGCACGATCCCGTGGTATATCCTTTACGCAGCGCTTTACCGTTGTGCCACACAGGCGTATCGAAGGACTCGCTCATCGCGCCCCCTGCATGTGATAAAGCATGGCGTTGACGATCGCGGCGGCGACGTTACTTCCCCCTTTACGACCTAACGCAGCAATGGCGGGTAGATTGCTTTGGGTCAGTGCATCTTTCGACTCTTCTGCACCGACGAACCCAACCGGTACGCCAACTACGCCACTCACGGCCACATCATGCTCAAGCAGGCGGAACAGCGCTGTCGGCGCGTTGCCAAACACAAACAGCTTTTCACCCTCTTCCTTCACCGCAATGTCAACGGCCGCCATTGACCGGGTAATGCCCTGCTCTTTTGCCGTCCGCACGACCCGCGGGTCGCTGATGTAGCAGCGGCATTCGCCACCGAATTTTGCCAGCAGCGTTTTATTAATCCCGGAAAGGGCCATAGTGGTATCGGTATAAATCACGCTCGAACGGCTAAGCGCCGCACAGAACTGCTCCAGCACATCACTGGAAAACCACAGAATGTCCAGCCAGTCGAAATCCGCTGTCGTGTGAATGACCCGCTTGATAATGGCTTCATGTAACGGGCTGGCAAACTGATAGTCCGGGCGGGTTTCACGGATGATCTCGCCAATAATGTCGAAACTTTTGGCCTCAATCGCCTGGGGTTGCTGGATATATTGCATTGTGTTGTCCTCAGGCTACACCGACCAGCAGCCACCGCAGCGCAATAAACAGCGCCAGTGCCAGCATCGATGCCACCCACATCAATCGAATCGTATGGGAAATGTCGTCTACCGAAATGTCGCGTTGTGCATCACCGATCCACGGTTTCTCAACGCGCTCGCCAAAGTAGTCATTAGGACCACCCAGACGAATTCCTAATGCCCCGGCAACGGACGCTTCTGACCACGCGCAGTTTGGGCTGCTGTGGTTGTAGCGATCGCGCCAGCCAATCTGCAAAGCACGCGCGCCGTCCTGGCGACATAAAAATGCCGCTGCGCCCAGCAGCAGCCAACTTAGTCTCGCGGGAATATAATTTGCGACATCGTCCAGACGAGCGCTGACCATACCGATAGCGCGGTATTTTTCATGTTTGTAGCCCACCATGGAGTCAAGGGTGTTTACCGCTTTGTAGGCCATCGCCAGAGGCGCACCGCCGAGGAGCAAGAAGAACAGCGGCGCGATGATGCCATCAACGGTGTTCTCAGCCACGGTTTCCACTACGCCGCGATTGATCTGCTGTGGCTGTAATTGCGAGGTATCACGTCCTACAATCCATGACAGCTTTTCCCGACTTGCAGCAAGGTTACCGGCACGTAGCGGACGCTCGACATCCTGCGCGGCATTTGCCAGGCAGCGCCCGGCCAGCACGGCAAAGATCATCCAGACCTCAACCACCCAACCAAGCCAGGGATGAATAGAGTGCGCCAGCGCCAGTACTCCCCAGGACACAGCCCAGGTCAGCCCCACCACCACAATCCACATCACCGCGCCACCGATGCGTAGCGCACGGTCGCTATGGCAGTAACGCCGAACAACCCGTTGCACCGCAGAAATCAGATTGCCAATCCAGCGCACCGGATGCGGCCAGTTCTGCGGATCGCCGATGATAAAATCAAGCAGCCAGGCAACACACCACGCGAGGATGGTCATAGTGCGCTCCTCGCGGCTGCCAGCCAGTGGTTAAGCATCTGCGGACGTTGAGCAAAATGAACGTGTAGATAGCTGGCAAAGGTATTTCCCACCTGCCAACCGCCGGACCAGGCTTGCAGCGTTTTGCCATCGCGCACTTTGCGACAGTTCATCACCGCGGGGGTTTCAGGGGTAAAATCGGAGTAGTGGAATTCATGTCCGCGCAGCACTTCACCTTCTGCAGCTAACAACGTTTGCTGCGCGGCCTGCGCTTCGCAGTAGCCAAATCGGGTCAGACGTTTTCCCATTTTGCTGTGACCGGGAATGATATCCGCCATCAGCCAGGTATCACCCTGGCTGTCTTCCAGCGAACTGCCGAGATACATCAGCCCCCCGCACTCGGCATAAATCGCGACACCCTGCTGGTGCGCCGCCCGCAGTTGGTTAAGCATTGCAATATTACGGGCCAACGCCGCAGCATGTAACTCAGGATAGCCACCCCCCAGCCAGATCATCTGACAGTCGGGTAAACAGGTGTCGTGCAACGGGCTAAAACGGACAATCTTAAGCCCCGTGCGCTCCAGAAGCGTAATGTTGTCCGGGTAGTAGAAATTGAACGCTTCGTCATCGGCGATGGCAAGCGTTAGCCCTGCCCCGGCGTCTGCGGCGGGCAACGCTGGCCATTCACCCGCAGGAAGCGTGTCTAACTGGCTTAATCTCAGCAGCGCGTCGATATCAAGGGTTTGCTCCAGCGTCGCGGCAAACGCCTGCCACGGCTGCTGGTTGATAACCGACTCACGCGCGGTAACTAACCCCAGATGACGCTCAGGAAGCGCAACGCCTTCCATACGGGGAACGTAGCCTAATACGGGTACAGCGCAGTAACGCTCAATCGCCACTTTCAGGAGCTGGTAATGCGTTTCGCTGTTAACCCGGTTAACAATAACGCCGGCAATATTCAGGGTTGGATCAAAATGCTGAAACCCCATTACCGTCGCGGCGATCGAGGTGGAAACGGCTTTGCCATCAACCAGTAGGATAACCGGACAGCCTAACTGTTTGGCCATCGCGGCGGTGCTGCAGTAGTTTGGGTCGGTGCCGTATCCGTCATACAACCCCATAACGCCTTCAATAACGGCGATATCCGCATGTTGCATGTGCTCGCGAAATAAAGCATTCAGGGTGGGGACGGGAAGCATGAAGCTATCAAGATTGCGGGAAGCAGTGCCGCATACCGCGGAATGCCAGCCGGTATCAAGGTAATCGGGGCCTACTTTGCAAGGCTGGACGCGTAAACCGCGTTTTTTCAACAAGCTCAACAGGCCCAGCGTCACCGTGGTTTTACCACAGCCGCTTCCGGTACCTGCAAGAACAAAAGCGTGAAAATTGGCCGCCATACCCTGATCCTGTTCAGGGTGGTAGGGGTGTAAAGATACCCAGTCTCTCGACTGTATGCATCTGAACCACCCACTTCCCACCGAAGTTGTTGGTAGTCACTGACAGGCAGGTCTTCTGGCTTAGCGTCATCCTCACCCGTCCTTCCCAATCTTGCGATCAGTGGTCAATACGGGGTCGTCAGCATCACAGCAGCGGGGGCTGCGGGGGATTCTCACCCCCTTCCCTACCACAAATGTGGCAAACCTGTCAGTTCAAGAGCCTGATTAATTAAGCTCTCTGTTATGAGGTAAATTCACGACCTCATGACAATAATTCAATTTAATATCTTGCCGGGTTCATTCAACCAATTACCTGGCATAAACCCACTTATTCATATGCTCGCATTCTGAATGAAAGTGCCAACAAAGAATAAAGAAAGTCATTCACAGAGACACTGTATCTCATCACAAAAATAAAAACTGGTGCAGTTTATCCCTCTAATACTAATATTTTGTTGCGCTATGACAATTTATTGACTGCTGTCGCTACTTTTCATTTTATAATGACTGGCATAGCGCCCTATATCAAAAATCGGCAATAGCAAAATATTGCCATTTAAGCGGATTCGCCACGTGAAATAACATTTATTTGTTGGCGAAATGCCTGCGGCGTGACCTGATACGTTTGACGAAAAACTTTGCAAAAATAACTGGTTTGCGAAAATCCTAAATTACGCGCAATGCTGGCTATGCTCCAGTCACTGTGGCAAAGCAGCTCTTTTGCACTGGCCATTCGCTGCTGGTTTACCCATGCGTTAAAACCGATACCATGATATTTTTTGAACAATTTGCTGAAATAGTAAGGGCTAAGGTAAACATGAGAGGCGACATCCTCCAGACGCAATTCGTCTGATAAATGCGCATCAATATAACGCAGTGCTTTTTTCATTTTGCTGTCATGAGGATTGGTGCTGCGGTTAGTGCGTACCGGCTCTGACTGCTGCGGGTTATCTTTGATAACCACAAAATTAAGTTGTTTCTTAAGGCAATTTTCCACGATGAGCTTCAGCAGATCCGCTGAGGCGATGACTCGCGAATAGTCCATTTCCGGTACATTACGAAACTCGTTGACCAGTTCGGGATCGGCTTGCCAGCGGTCATCTACATTCAGAATATCAACCAAACCAACATCGTTACTTAAGCGTACCTGACCACAAAGCACAAACCCTACCAGGTGCCCCGCAATGACCAGCGGAATTGAGAAATCGGTAAGTCCGGCGTGACAGCGATAGATGCAGGGTTGATCGGATTTAGAGGCTTCCAGCCCTCCACAGCGATCGCTCATACGACAACGGGTACTGTGCTGAGGATGCTGACGCATCAACTGGCAAAAAGGGGTGAAATTAAAAAGCTCAGAAATTTCATCACCGTGAATATTGACAACCACAACGGCCAGACTGGTGGCCTGCGCAAAATCCTGTGCGATTTTATTAATGAGTTCTGAGTTCAGGGCACTCGCAGAAATCATGATAAAACCTCTCAGTTAATTTATTGTTATAAATAAAACATATTATTCACATTCGTTTTCACCCTGCCATCCTGAGCATTGATGAAAGTCGTAATTGAACATAACAAAAGTCTCCCATTCTTGGGAGACTTTTTGGGCAGTTCAGGATACCGGATCACGAAAACAGTTTTTACTTTTCAAAAATAAACTTCTTCTGTGAAGCTAGCTCTCATTTTCGTCCAGCTTACACGTATTACACGGTAAATTTTTGCCAATCAAATAACGATAAATTGCTGCACCTGCGCACGCGCCGATGATAGGGGCCACAATCGGTACAATGAAATAAGGGATATCACGCCCACCGGTCATCGCAACATCTCCCCACCCGGCCATCCAGGCAAACAATTTAGGACCAAAATCACGCGCCGGATTCATCGCAAATCCGGTGAGCGGACCGGTGGATGCGCCGATAACAGCAACCAGAATACCAATCAGCAATGGTGCCAACGGACCTTTAGGAACGCCGTTACCGTCGTCAGTCAGCGCCATGATCATCCCCATAAGAATGGAGGTAATCACCACTTCGACCAACGCTGCCTGCCAGACGCTGAGCGCCGCCGCAGGATAAGTACTAAAAATACTGGCGAGGTGCAGGCTTTCCAGACTGCCGCGCACCATCTGGTGGGCCGACTCATACTCGGTAAACAGACTGCCGTAGAGCAAGTAAGCCAGCAAAGCGCCACCAAAGGCCCCCGCGACCTGCGCCACAGTGTAAGGTAATACTTTGCGCCCCGGAAAACAGGCAAACAGCCACAGTGCGATGGTGATAGCAGGGTTGAGATGCGCGCCAGAAATCCCGGCCGTCAGGTAGACTGCAAGCGAGATCCCCAGCCCCCAAATGATGCAGATTTCCCACAATCCCAGGCTGGCACCTGCGACTTTCAGAGCGCTCAGGCAGCCAATACCAAAAAACAAAAACAGCCCGGTACCCAAAAACTCAGCAATGCATTGCGCTTTTAGTGAATCGTTCATTGTGACACCTTCTAAGCAGAGTTCGTGTCTTTACCAGCGGACTCCTTACTGGCAAGTAGAATACTTCGAGGCTTACTATAAAAGGCCGTATCAGCAAATTGTTGGCATTCTGCGGATAGCTTGCCCTTTAAAATCGTGGCGCAATAGCAAATTCTTGCTACGCACTTTATTAAAACATTAGAGTCAATCGGGATTTCACGTATTACACGGACATTTTCAAAACAATAAAATATTGCTATTAGCAGAAATCTGTTTTCAAACCACCATCACAATTTCATTTTTTTCGCATAGCAAATGATATTTATAATGTCACCCAAAAAAGTGTAAATGTGGAACTTACATAACTAAATAATCATATCAATGAGATTTAATATAGTCATTAAAAACAACAAGTTAAAATAATTAATAGCAATTTTATATCACCTTACCTCTATTATTTTTTCACTCTCAATTTCAAGTCAGCCATTCTTTTTCCTCGCTTCTTTTTATAGTCATGAACATCGGGACAACCCAGGCGAGGTCTTTATGCAACAAGAAGCGTTAGGAATGGTAGAAACCAAAGGCTTGACTGCAGCCATAGAGGCCGCAGATGCAATGGTGAAGTCAGCCAATGTAATGCTGGTCGGCTACGAAAAAATTGGTTCGGGGCTGGTAACAGTCATTGTCCGCGGCGATGTTGGCGCAGTCAAAGCAGCAACAGATGCAGGTGCCGCCGCAGCACGTAATGTGGGAGAAGTGAAAGCCGTACACGTCATCCCACGCCCTCACACCGATGTAGAAAAAATCTTACCGAAGGGAATTAGCTAATGAGCAGCAATGAGCTGGTTGATCAGATCATGGCGCAGGTGATTGCTCGCGTGGCAACGCCGGAACAGCAGGCTATCCCTGAAAATAATCCTCCAACACGAGAAACGGCTATGGCAGAGAAAAGCTGCAGTTTAACGGAGTTTGTCGGTACTGCGATTGGCGACACCGTCGGTCTGGTAATCGCCAACGTGGACAGCGCCCTACTGGACGCAATGAAACTTGAAAAACGGTATCGCTCCATTGGCATCCTTGGCGCGCGTACTGGTGCAGGCCCGCACATCATGGCCGCAGATGAAGCGGTAAAAGCCACCAATACTGAAGTCGTCAGTATTGAGTTGCCACGTGATACCAAAGGCGGCGCGGGTCACGGTTCGCTGATTATTCTCGGCGGCAACGATGTTTCCGACGTGAAACGCGGAATTGAGGTTGCGCTGAAAGAACTGGATCGCACCTTTGGCGATGTGTATGCCAACGAAGCCGGTCACATCGAGATGCAATACACCGCACGCGCCAGCTACGCGCTGGAAAAAGCCTTTGGTGCACCGATTGGCCGTGCCTGTGGCGTGATCGTCGGCGCGCCGGCATCCGTTGGTGTCCTGATGGCTGATACTGCGCTGAAATCCGCCAACGTGGAAGTTGTGGCCTACAGCTCCCCTGCCCATGGCACCAGCTTCAGTAACGAAGCCATTCTGGTCATTTCAGGCGATTCCGGCGCTGTGCGTCAGGCCGTTATCTCCGCCCGCGAAATCGGTAAAACCGTACTCGGGACCCTCGGCTCAGAACCGAAAAACGATCGTCCGTCCTACATCTGATATCAGTGAGGCTGATTCATGAGATCGAAAAGATTTGAAGCACTGGCGAAGCGCCCTGTGAATCAGGATGGCTTCGTTAAGGAGTGGATCGAAGAAGGCTTCATTGCGATGGAAAGCCCGAACGACCCTAAACCGTCGATTAAAATCGTCAACGGTACAGTCACAGAACTGGACGGCAAATCCGCCAGTGAATTTGACTTAATTGACCATTTCATTGCCCGCTATGGCATTAACCTGGCGCGCGCTGAAGAAGTCATGGCGATGGACTCAGTAAAACTTGCCAATATGCTTTGCGACCCTAACGTGAAGCGCAAAGACATTGTGCCGCTGACCACCGCAATGACCCCGGCAAAAATTGTCGAAGTGGTGTCCCATATGAACGTCGTTGAGATGATGATGGCCATGCAGAAAATGCGTGCTCGTCGTACACCGTCTCAGCAGGCGCACGTCACTAACGTTAAAGATAATCCGGTGCAGATTGCCGCTGATGCGGCTGAAGGCGCCTGGCGCGGATTTGACGAACAGGAAACGACGGTTGCCGTTGCGCGTTATGCACCCTTTAACGCCATTGCGCTGTTAGTCGGCTCACAGGTTGGGCGCCCTGGCGTATTAACCCAGTGCTCGCTGGAAGAAGCGACCGAACTTAAACTCGGTATGTTAGGCCACACCTGTTACGCGGAAACCATCTCTGTCTATGGTACTGAACCCGTCTTTACCGACGGCGACGACACGCCATGGTCGAAAGGTTTCCTCGCCTCTTCCTACGCCTCACGCGGTCTGAAAATGCGCTTTACCTCCGGTTCTGGCTCAGAAGTTCAGATGGGTTACGCCGAAGGTAAATCGATGCTTTACCTCGAAGCCCGCTGTATTTACATCACCAAAGCCGCTGGCGTACAGGGTTTACAAAATGGCTCAGTAAGCTGCATCGGCGTGCCTTCCGCTGTGCCGTCAGGCATTCGTGCGGTGTTAGCTGAAAACCTGATCTGTTCCTCCCTGGATCTGGAGTGTGCCTCCAGCAACGACCAAACCTTTACCCACTCGGATATGCGTCGTACTGCCCGCCTGCTGATGCAGTTCCTGCCGGGTACTGACTTCATCTCTTCCGGTTATTCCGCTGTGCCGAACTACGACAACATGTTTGCGGGTTCGAACGAGGATGCTGAAGATTTTGACGACTACAACGTTCTCCAGCGAGACCTCAAGGTAGATGGGGGTCTGCGTCCGGTTCGTGAAGAAGACGTTATCGCCATTCGTAATAAAGCGGCACGTGCACTGCAGGCCGTCTTTGCCGGGATGGGATTACCGCCAATCACTGATGAAGAAGTAGAAGCGGCGACTTACGCCCACGGTTCGAAAGATATGCCGGAGCGAAACATCGTTGAAGATATCAAGTTTGCGCAAGAGATCATCAATAAAAACCGTAACGGTCTGGAAGTGGTGAAAGCCCTTGCTCAGGGCGGGTTTACCGATGTCGCTCAGGACATGCTCAACATCCAGAAAGCCAAGTTAACCGGGGATTATCTGCATACCTCCGCCATTATCGTTGGCGACGGACAGGTGCTATCCGCAGTAAATGACGTCAATGACTATGCCGGTCCGGCAACAGGTTATCGCCTACAAGGCGAACGCTGGGAAGAGATCAAAAACATCCCTGGCGCACTTGATCCCAACGAACTTGGCTAAGGGGTGAAAAATGGAAATCAATGAAAAGCTGCTGCGCCAGATTATTGAAGACGTACTGTCTGAAATGCAAACCAGCGACAAACCCGTCTCATTCCGCGCATCGACAGCGGCTAGCGCACCACAGGCTGCAGCGGCGCAGGGCGACAGCTTTCTGACCGAGATTGGCGAAGCCAAACAAGGCCAGCAGCAAGACGAAGTGATTATTGCCGTAGGTCCCGCGTTTGGACTGTCGCAAACCGTCAATATCGTAGGGATCCCGCATAAGAACATCTTGCGCGAAGTGATTGCGGGTATTGAAGAAGAAGGCATTAAAGCGCGCGTTATCCGCTGCTTTAAATCCTCCGATGTGGCATTTGTCGCCGTGGAAGGTAACCGTCTGAGCGGTTCCGGGATCTCTATCGGCATCCAGTCAAAAGGCACCACGGTAATCCACCAGCAGGGGTTACCGCCACTTTCTAACCTGGAGCTGTTCCCTCAGGCACCACTTCTGACGCTGGAAACCTATCGTCAGATCGGTAAAAACGCCGCGCGTTATGCCAAGCGTGAATCTCCGCAACCGGTCCCTACTCTGAATGACCAGATGGCTCGTCCTAAGTACCAGGCGAAATCGGCCATTCTGCACATTAAAGAGACCAAATACGTCGTGACGGGCAAAAACCCGCAGGAACTGCGCGTGGCGCTTTGATAAAGGATAACTCCATGAATACCGACGCAATTGAATCGATGGTTCGGGATGTGCTAAGCCGGATGAACAGCCTGCAAGGCGAGTCCGCGACGCCGGTCGCGGCGAGTTCATCAGCACATACCGCGAAAGTCACGGATTACCCTCTCGCGAATAAACATCCTGAGTGGGTAAAAACCGCAACCAACAAAACTCTGGATGACTTCACGCTCGAAAATGTTCTGAGCAACAAAGTGACGGCGCAGGACATGCGCATCACCCCTGAAACGCTGCGCCTTCAGGCGGAAATCGCCAAAGATGCCGGACGTGACAGACTGGCGATGAACTTCGAGCGTGCAGCTGAGCTAACCGCTGTACCTGACGATCGCATTCTTGAGATCTACAACGCGCTGCGCCCATACCGCTCAACGAAAGACGAGCTGATGGCTATCGCTGACGATCTCGAAAATCGTTATCAGGCAAAGATCTGTGCAGCTTTCGTTCGTGAAGCGGCAGCGCTGTACGTTGAGCGTAAAAAACTCAAAGGCGACGACTAACTCAGGGACAGGATCATGCGATATATAGCTGGCATTGACATAGGCAACTCATCAACGGAAGTCGCTCTGGCTACCCTCGATGAGTCTGGCGCACTGAGCATCACCGGCAGCGCGTTGGCAGAAACCACCGGAATTAAAGGCACATTACGTAATGTGTTTGGTATTCAGGAGGCACTTTCGCTGGCAGCAAAAAATGCCGGTATCAATGTCAGCGATATTTCGCTCATCCGTATTAACGAAGCCACCCCGGTCATTGGCGACGTCGCGATGGAAACGATAACCGAAACCATCATCACTGAATCCACCATGATCGGCCATAACCCTAAAACGCCGGGCGGCGTCGGATTAGGCGTTGGCGTCACTATTACGCCGGAAGACCTGCTCAGCCGTCCGGCGGATACGCCCTATATTCTGGTGGTGTCATCGGCATTTGATTTCGCCGATGTCGCCACGATGATTAATGCCTCCGTCCGCGCCGGATACCAGTTAACTGGCGTTATTTTGCAGCAGGACGATGGCGTGTTGGTCAGTAATCGTCTGACTCACCCCCTGCCTATCGTCGATGAAGTCCTTCATATCGACCGCATCCCGTTAGGTATGCTGGCAGCTATTGAGGTCGCAATTCCAGGAAAAGTCATTGAAACGCTTTCTAACCCTTACGGGATTGCGACCGTTTTTGGCCTCAACGCCGACGAGACTAAAAACATTGTCCCGATGGCGCGGGCGCTGATTGGCAACCGTTCTGCCGTGGTCGTGAAAACGCCATCAGGTGATGTGAAAGCACGGGCCATTCCTGCCGGAAATCTGGAGCTACAGTCGCAGGGTCGTACCGTACGGGTCGACGTTGCAGCTGGCGCTGAAGCGATTATGAAAGCGGTTGGTGAATGCCCGAAACTGGATAACGTCACCGGAGAGGCTGGCACCAATATTGGCGGCATGCTGGAGCATGTGCGCCAGACAATGGCTGAATTAACTAACAAACCCAGCCACGAAATTTTTATTCAGGACCTGCTGGCAGTCGATACCTCGGTTCCCGTCAGCGTGACCGGCGGGCTAGCCGGTGAGTTCTCGCTGGAACAAGCTGTCGGCATTGCTTCCATGGTGAAATCAGACCGCCTGCAAATGGCGATGATTGCTCAGGAAATCACGCAAAAGCTCAACATTGACGTCCAGGTTGGCGGCGCCGAAGCCGAAGCTGCCATTCTGGGGGCCTTAACCACCCCCGGCACGACGCGGCCACTGGCTATTCTGGACCTCGGTGCAGGATCGACCGATGCCTCCATCATCAACCCGAAAGGCGAAATTATTGCCACGCACCTGGCGGGTGCGGGCGATATGGTCACGATGATTATTGCCCGTGAACTGGGGCTGGAAGACCGTTATCTCGCTGAAGAGATCAAAAAGTACCCGCTGGCGAAAGTCGAGAGCTTGTTCCATCTTCGCCACGAAGATGGCAGCGTCCAGTTCTTCCCTACACCTCTCCCGCCAACGGTTTTTGCCCGCGTATGCGTAGTAAAACCCGATGAACTGGTGCCACTGCCAGGCGAACTGGCGCTGGAGAAAGTCCGGGCCATTCGCCGCAGCGCTAAGGAACGCGTTTTCGTCACCAACGCACTCAGAGCGCTACGTCAGGTGAGTCCGACCGGGAACATTCGGGATATTCCCTTTGTGGTGCTGGTTGGCGGCTCATCCCTGGACTTTGAAGTTCCGCAACTGGTCACCGATGCGCTGGCACACTATCGCCTGGTTGCCGGGCGCGGCAACATTCGTGGTACCGAAGGTCCGCGCAACGCGGTCGCGACAGGGCTGATTCTCTCCTGGTACAAGGCATTCGCTCATGGAAAGTAATCTCACCACGCCAGCCATCGTTATCTTCGCCACTGCTGGATGCACTGACGTCTGGAGTGATGTGCTGCTGGGTATTGAAGAAGAAGGGATCCCCTTTGTGATTCAGGAGAGCCCGTCAACTGACGTTATCCACAACGCATGGCTGGCAGCTTGCCAATCGCCACTGCTGGTTGGCATTGGCTGCAGTCGCGAAAAACTGGTCGTGCACTATAAAAACTTACCCACATCAGCGCCACTATTTACGCTGACGTATCAACAAGATAACCATGCCCGACGCAGCATTGGTAATAACGCTGCGCGGCTGGTTAAAGGCATTCCGTTTCGGGAATGCCACTCATAACCCACAGGAGAAAAGCAGTATGAATAACGCACTGGGACTGGTTGAAACAAAAGGGCTCGTCGGCGCTATTGAAGCCGCTGATGCCATGGTGAAATCCGCAAATGTGCAGTTGGTTGGTTACGAAAAAATCGGCTCAGGCCTTATCACCGTTATGGTTCGCGGCGATGTCGGCGCAGTGAAAGCTGCCGTAGATGCAGGAAGCGCTGCAGCAAGCGCCGTTGGCGAGGTGAAATCCTGCCACGTTATCCCGCGTCCGCACAGCGACGTTGAAGCCATTTTACCTAAATCCGCATAAATCGTTGCAACCAAGGAGCACAGCGTGAAGCAATCACTGGGATTACTTGAAGTTAGTGGTCTGGCATTAGCCATCAGTTGCGCGGACGTCATGGCGAAAGCCGCCTCCATCACGCTGGTGGGCCTCGAAAAAACCAACGGTTCAGGCTGGATGGTGATCAAGATAATCGGGGATGTGGCCTCCGTCCAGGCGGCCATTTCCACCGGTGTCAGTTTCGCTGACCAGCGAGATGGACTGGTGGCTCACAAAGTCATATCCAGACCAGGGGATGGCATTCTGTCACATAGCGTCACCCCGGAGTCTGAGTCTGAGCCAGCGCCCGCCCCGACACCGGTCGTACCACATGAAGAGATCCCTGAGGACCATGCAGCGCCCGAAGCGCCACAAGATGCAGAGTTGATTAGCTGCAATCTGTGTCTTGACCCTGCCTGCCCCCGTCAAAAGGGCGAGCCGCGCTCTCTTTGTCTGCACTCAGGCAAACGAGGTGAAGCGTGATGGATAAACAGCAACTGGAGACAACGGTCACCAAAGTTCTGGATGAAATGCGTGAGCGCCCTATTCCGCTAGGGATCTCTAATCGTCATATTCATCTATGCGCTGAAGATTACGACCGCTTGTTTCCCAATCACCCTATTAGTGAGAAAAAAGAGCTGCTGCAGCCCGGACAATATGCAGCAGACCAGACCGTCACGCTGGTGGGACCAAAAGGTCAGTTAAAAAATGTGCGCTTACTCGGCCCACTGCGTAGCACCAGTCAGGTCGAAATTTCTCGTACCGACGCTCGTACGTTGGGAATTGCTGCTCCACTACGGATGTCAGGCAGTATCGAGGGCACGCCAGGCGTTCGCCTTATCAGTCCATTTGCTGAACTGGACTTAGCATCCGGGGTAATCGTCGCCCAACGCCATATCCATATGTCGCCGCTCGATGCCCTAATCCTGCGCGTTTCCCATGGCGATAAAGTCTCTGTTGCCATTAATGGCGATGAACGTCGACTGATTTTCGATAACGTCGCCGTACGCGTTTCGCCGGATATGCGCCTTGAGATGCATATCGATACCGACGAAGCCAATGCTGCGGGCGCAGATAATCCGCAGGCATTTGCCACACTGGTGAGCCCACGATGAACAACGAACTGCTGCAACGCATTATCGAGGAGGTTGTTTCCCGATTAAAAAAACGCGCGGAAAGCACGCTCTCGCTTAGCGTCGCGCAGTTACGAGAAATCGAACCACGGACATTGTGCTGCCAGTACTCGTCGCTCCACCTCCTGCAGGCGGACCTGCCATTGCTGGAGCAAATTGCCGAGGGCTGCGCAGACAACATATCGGTGGTAACGATCCACGAAGCGCTGGCATGCGGAGTCCGCGTGAAAATTTCACTACAACACCGATTGTTACCCGCAATCCCCGTTAGAAAACTTGCGCGTCTGCCTCTGGAGTTCAGCGACGAGCTGGGGCGAATCATCGTTTTGCATCCTGACAAACTTCTCAGCTATGCCGACGTCGCCCAACTGAAGGGGGGCGTTCTGGTGCTACGTCGTCGATGTGTCGTGACGGCTCTGGCTCAGGACGCCGTCGGTACGCGAAATGTCCAATTAATTAAGCAGGAGTGAGCTATGCATCTGGCACGGGTTACAGGCGTTGTGGTTTCCACGCAAAAATCTCCATCACTGGTGGGGAAGAAACTGTTGCTGGTACGTCGGGTGAGTGCGGACGGAGAACTTCCCGCGTCCCCTGTGAGTGGAGATGAAGTCGCAGTTGATTCTGTCGGCGCTGGAACTGGAGAACTGGTATTACTCAGCAGTGGCTCCAGCGCCAGACACGTTTTTTCCGGCCCTAATGAGGCCATCGATCTGGCTATCGTCGGCATTGTCGACACGCTTTCTCGTTAGGAGGAACTATGGCGATTTATACCCGCACTGGCGATGCTGGCACAACGGCCCTCTTTACCGGGCAACGCGTGAGCAAAACGCACCCGCGAGTCGAGGCTTACGGCACGCTGGACGAACTTAATGCGGCGCTTAGCCTGTGTGTTTGCGCAGCGAAAAACCCGCAGCACCGCCAGTTACTCGAAAACATTCAACTGCAGCTTTTTTGGTTCAGCGCCGAGCTGGCAAGCGAAAGCGAACAGCCAGCGCCAGAGCAGCGCTACATCAGCTCAGAAGAAATTGCCGCGCTGGAGGCCGCCATTGATACCGCGATGGGGAGAGTGCCCCCCCTACGCAGCTTTATTTTACCTGGCCGCAGCGAAGCCGCCAGCCGTCTGCACTTTGCCCGCACGCTGGCCCGCCGCGCAGAGAGGCGACTGGTCGAACTCTCCACCGAGATTTCCGTCAGACACGTGCTGATGCGTTATATCAATCGCCTCTCCGACTGCTTATATGCGCTTGCACGAGCAGAAGATCATGACGCCCATCAAAACAACATTATTCAGAAAGTGGCGGAGCGTTATCTCGCAGCCATCCGTACATCAGCCACCAGGGAGCCGGCTATGTCTCTGTCTTTTCAGGAACTCCACCAACTCACTCGCGCTGCGGTAACGAGAGCAGAAGAACTTCAGGTTCCGGTCGTCATCAGCATTGTTGATGCGAATGGGACCCAAACGGTGACCTGGCGCATGCCTGACGCATTACTCGTCAGTAGCGAACTGGCACCGAAAAAAGCCTGGACCGCCGTGGCAATGAAAACCGCCACGCACGAGCTGACATCGGCAGTGCAGCCAGGTGCCGCGCTTTACGGTCTGGAAAGCCATATGCAGGGAAAAGTCGTCACCTTCGGTGGCGGGTACGCATTATGGCGTGAGGGGTTACTCCTTGGGGGTCTTGGCATCAGCGGGGGAAGCGTTGAGCAGGATATGGACATTGCAGAAACGGCCATTGCGGCAATTAACGTGAGAACACATCAATGAACACTTCAGAACTTGAAACCCTTATTCGTAACATTTTGAGTGAGCAACTTGCCCCGGCAAAAACAGAAGTTAAGGGTAATGGTATTTTTCCGTCCGTTAGCGAAGCGATCGATGCCGCTCATCAGGCTTTTCTGCGTTTTCAGCAATGTCCATTGAAAACCCGCAGCGCCATCATTAACGCCCTGCGAGAAGAGCTGACGCCTCACCTTGCTTCATTGGCTGCTGAAAGCGCTGCCGAAACGGGAATGGGCAACAAAGAGGATAAGTTCCTTAAAAATAAAGCTGCGTTGGACAATACCCCGGGTATCGAAGATCTCACCACCACGGCGCTTACCGGCGACGGCGGCATGGTGTTATTCGAGTATTCACCCTTTGGCGTGATTGGTTCCGTCGCCCCCAGCACCAACCCGACGGAAACCATTATTAACAACAGCATCAGTATGCTGGCTGCGGGAAATAGCGTTTATTTTAGCCCACATCCAGGTGCAAAAGCGGTCTCACTGAAGCTGATTACCATGATTGAAGATATTGCTTTTCGCTGCTGCGGGATTCGGAATCTTGTCGTCACGGTCACAGAACCCACTTTTGAGGCTACCCAGCAGATGATGGCGCACCCTAAAATCGCAGTTCTGGCGATTACCGGTGGTCCAGGCATTGTTGCTATGGGCATGAAAAGCGGGAAAAAAGTCATTGGCGCAGGCGCAGGCAATCCTCCCTGCATTGTTGATGAAACAGCCGACCTGGTTAAGGCGGCGGAAGATATCATCAATGGCGCATCCTTTGATTACAACCTCCCCTGCATTGCTGAGAAGAGCCTGATTGTTGTTGATGTCGTTGCCGAACGACTGGTTCAACAAATGCAGTCTTTTGGCGCGATGCGACTCAATAGCGAAGAGACAGACAAACTGCGCGCAGTTTGTCTGCCAGAAGGAATAGCCAATAAACAACTGGTAGGGAAAAGCCCGGCAACCTTACTGGAAGCCGCGGGAATACCGGTTCCGGCAAAAGCACCTCGATTACTGATAGGTATCGTCAAGGCTGACGACCCATGGGTTACCAGCGAGCAACTGATGCCAATGCTCCCCATCGTAACGGTGAGCGATTTTGACAGCGCGTTAACGTTGGCCCTGAAGGTTGAAGAGGGATTGCATCACACCGCCATTATGCATTCGCAAAATGTGTCACGTCTGAACCTTGCCGCGCGCACGCTTCAGACCTCCATTTTTGTGAAAAATGGCCCCTCTTATGCTGGGATTGGCGTTGGTGGTGAAGGCTTTACCACCTTCACCATCGCAACGCCGACCGGCGAAGGAACGACATCTGCGCGCACTTTCGCACGCTCTCGTCGTTGCGTGCTGACAAACGGTTTTTCTATTCGCTAATGGGGCCGTTATGAAAAGCTTTTCACTGCAAACTCGATTGTACAGCGGCCAGGGAAGCCTGGATGTGCTTAAGCGCTTCACGAATAAGCATATCTGGATTATCTGCGATGGTTTTCTCGCGCGTTCTCCCCTGATTGAAAAGCTGCGCGACGCGCTGCCAGCGGATAACCGCATCAGCATTTTCAGCGATATCACCCCCGATCCCACCATTAGCACGGTAGTACAAGGGATTGCGCAAATGCAGTCCCTACGACCGGACGTCGTAATTGGTTTTGGCGGTGGCTCTGCACTGGACGCCGCAAAAGCCATCGTCTGGTTCAGCCGACAGTTCGGTATTGAGATTGAAACCTGCGTTGCAATTCCCACCACCAGCGGCACGGGATCGGAGGTGACCAGCGCCTGCGTGATTAGCGATCCGGATAAAGGCATTAAGTATCCATTATTTAATAATGCGCTTTATCCGGACATGGCCATCCTTGATCCGACGCTGGTCGTCAGCGTTCCGCCAGCCATAACCGCGAATACCGGCATGGACGTATTAACGCATGCGCTGGAGGCTTACGTATCCACGAAGGCCAGCGACTTCACCGATGCGCTGGCTGAAAAAGCGGCACAAATCGTCTTCCAGTACCTGCCTGTCGCCGTCAGCAAAGGCGACTGCCTGGCAACCAGAGGAAAAATGCACAACGCGTCAACGCTCGCGGGAATGGCATTCAGTCAGGCTGGTCTGGGTATCAATCATGCGATTGCCCATCAGTTAGGCGGCCAGTTTCATCTGCCCCACGGACTTGCCAATGCGCTGCTGCTGACCCATGTCATTCATTTTAATGCCCGCGATCCGCGGGCTGCGAAGCGCTACGCCCGTTTCGCTAAAGCCTGCCACCTATGCCCGGATAACGCGAACGATACGGCGGCACTGAATGCGCTAATTCGTCATATAGAGCTACTCAAAAAACAGTGTGCGTTACCTTCTTTTGCTGACGCGCTTAAAGACGGAAAGCAAGCCTGGTCACAACGTATACCGTCGATGGTTCAGGCCGCGCTGGCTGATGTCACGCTGCAAACCAATCCTCGTGTTGCCGACGCCAGCGCCATGCAGGAACTGCTTGAGGAATTATTATGAAGACAGCCATGACGGCAGAGTCCACGCTTTATGATGCGCAGACAATTCGCGAACGCGTTCGCGCAGCGGGTGTTGTCGGGGCCGGAGGCGCAGGCTTTCCTGCTCACGTAAAATTACAGGCGCAGGTCGATACGTTTCTGGTCAATGCGGCAGAATGTGAGCCGATGCTGAAAGTTGACCAGCAATTGATGGCCGTTCAGGCTGAGCGACTTATCCGCGGCGTTCAATATGCCATGACGGCTACCGGGGCCAGGGCCGGTATTATTGCGCTGAAAGAGAAATATCAAAGGGCTATCAATGCATTAACGCCCCTTTTACCTACCGGGATCCGCTTACATATTTTGCCTGATGTCTACCCGGCTGGTGACGAGGTTTTGACCATCTGGATGGCAACGGGCCGGAGAGTTCCGCCTGCCGCGCTGCCGGTCAGCGTCGGCGTGGTGGTCAATAACGTCCAGACGGTGCTCAACATCGCCAGAGCCGTTGAGCAGCAGTATCCGGTTACGCGTCGTACCCTGACCGTTAATGGCGCGGTCGCCAGACCAATCACTCTGACCGTCCCTATCGGAATGTCTTTACGTGAGGTTCTGGCGTTGGCAGGTGGTGCTACCGTTGACGAGCCCGCTTTTATTAACGGTGGTCCGATGATGGGCGGCCTGATTACCTCACTGGATACCCCAGTCAGCAAGACCACCGGGGGACTGCTGGTTTTACCAAAGTCTCATGCGTTGATTCAGCGGCGGATGCAGGATGAACGCACCGTGCTTTCCGTCGCAAAAACCGTTTGCGAGCAGTGTCGTTTGTGTACGGATTTGTGCCCAAGGCATTTGATCGGCCATGAATTATCGCCGCACCTGCTGGTTCGCGCGGTTAATTATCAGCAGGCGGCCACACCGCAGTTACTGCTCACGGCCCTGACCTGTTCAGAATGCAATGTATGTGAAAGCGTAGCCTGTCCGGTTGGGATTTCACCGATGCGAATTAACCGCATGCTTAAACGCGAGCTACGGGCGCTCAACCATCGTTATGAAGGGCCGTTAAATCCTGAGGATGAAATGGCGAAGTATCGGCTTATTCCGGTGAAGCGCCTTATTACCAAACTGGGCCTTAGCGACTGGTATCACGATGCGCCACTGACTGAGACTGATTATCCCACGGATAAAACGACGCTGTTGCTACGCCAGCATATTGGTGCCAGCGCCATCCCATGTGTACTGCAGGGCGAACACGTTGTTCGCGGTCAATGCGTTGCCGATGTGCCGTCCGGTGCATTAGGCGCACCTGTCCACGCCAGTATTGACGGTATTGTCAGCGAAATTACTGAGCAATCCATCACGGTAATAAGAGGTTAATCATGTCTCAGGCTATAGGGATTTTAGAACTCACCAGCATTGCCAAAGGAATGGAAGCGGGCGATGCCATGTTAAAAAGCGCGAATGTGAATTTACTGGTCAGCAAGACCATCTGCCCGGGCAAATTTCTGCTCATGCTCGGTGGTGACGTAGGCGCAGTACAACAGGCGATCGCCACCGGAACTTCTCTTGCTGGCGATATGCTCGTTGATAGTCTGGTACTACCCAACATTCACGCCAGCGTACTTCCTGCGATCAGTGGACTTAACAGCGTGGATAAGCGTCAGGCCGTTGGCATTGTTGAAACATGGAGCGTTGCGGCCTGCATCTGCGCCGCCGACCGTGCGGTTAAAGCCTCCAATGTCACGCTGGTACGCGTCCATATGGCATTTGGTATCGGTGGCAAGTGCTACATGGTTGTCGCTGGCGATGTGTCTGATGTGAATAACGCAGTGACAGTTGCCAGTGAAAGTGCGGGTGAAAAAGGTCTGTTGGTTTACCGTTCGGTCATCCCTCGTCCGCATGAAAGCATGTGGCGACAGATGGTGGAGGGATAATGGAAAGACAACCCACCACGGATCGTATGATTCAGGAATATGTTCCTGGCAAGCAGGTTACGCTGGCGCATCTTATCGCTAATCCAGGTAAAGATTTGTTCAAGAAACTGGGATTACCAGAGTCGGTTTCCGCAATCGGTATTCTGACGATTACCCCCAGCGAAGCCTCAATCATCGCCTGTGATATCGCCACGAAATCCGGGGCGGTAGAGATTGGTTTTCTCGACCGTTTTACCGGCGCAGTGGTACTGACAGGCGATGTTTCCGCTGTTGAGTACGCGCTGAAACAGGTAACCCGGACGCTGGGCGAAATGATGCGTTTTACCGCCTGTCCCATCACCCGGACATAATCTCATGAAACGCATAATGCTAATTGGCCCCAGCCAGTGCGGTAAAACGTCACTCACGCAGTGCATGCGGGGAGAGGCGCTTCACTATCAGAAGACCCAGGCCATTGTCTGGTCTCCCACAACGATAGACACACCGGGTGAATATCTCGAAAACCGCTGCCTGTACAGCGCGCTGCTGGCCAGCGCCTGTGAAGCAGACATCATCGCGCTGGTTCTCAATGCTGACGCGCCGTGGTCACCTTTTTCTCCAGGTTTTACTGGCCCGATGAACCGACCCGTTATCGGCCTCGTCACCAAAGCCGATTTAGCCATCCCGCAGCGTATTTCTCTCGTGGAGAGTTGGTTAGTTCAGGCTGGCGCGCAACAAGTATTTGTCACCAGCGCGCTGGAGAATACCGGGGTCGATGAGATGTTCATTTTTCTGAATGCAAAGGAATCTTCATGTCTCACAAAATAATGGCCATTAATGCAGGCAGTTCCTCGCTTAAGTTTCAGCTTCTGGCGATGCCGCAGGGTGAAATGATTTGCCAGGGACTGATCGAGCGTATCGGTATGTCTGATGCGCAAGTCTCCCTAAAAACACCAGCGCAAAAATGGCAGGAGACTTTGCCCGTAGCCGATCACCGTGAAGCAGTAACGCTGCTACTGGAAAAACTGCTCAGTCACAATATTATCAGCAGTCTGGAAGAGATCGACGGCGTAGGCCATCGAGTCGCACACGGTGGAGAATCCTTCAAAGATTCCGCACGGGTAACCGATGAAACACTGGCGGAAATCGAACGCCTTGCGGAACTGGCACCGCTTCATAACCCGGTTAATGCGTTGGGGATTGCGATATTTCGCCAGCTACTGCCGAAAACGCCAGCCGTTGCGGTTTTTGACACGGCTTTTCATCAGACCCTTGATGAGCCTTCTTTCATTTATCCCCTGCCCTGGCGCTACTACTCAGAGCTCGGTATTCGTCGTTATGGTTTTCATGGTACCAGCCACAAGTATGTCAGCGCTCAGCTTGCTGAAAAGCTGGGCGTGCCGCTCAGCGCCCTGCGGGTTGTTTGTTGTCATCTGGGCAACGGCAGCAGCATCTGCGCTATCAAAGGCGGACATTCGGTGAATACCTCCATGGGTTTTACGCCGCAGTCTGGCGTAATGATGGGCACGCGAAGTGGCGATATTGATCCATCCATTCTGCCGTGGATTGCCCTGCGTGAAGGCAAAACCCCGCAGCAGCTCAACCAATTGCTCAACAATGAGTCCGGATTACTCGGAGTTTCTGGTGTTTCACCCGACTACCGGGACGTTGAACATGCCGCAGATACGGGCAATCACCAGGCAGCACTGGCGTTGACGCTTTTTGCCGAGCGGATTCGCGCCACTATTGGCAGCTATATTATGCAGATGGGCGGTCTGGATGCGCTGGTGTTTACCGGGGGAATTGGTGAAAATTCAGCGCGTGCTCGCGCCGCGATTTGCCACAACCTGAATTTCTTAGGCCTGGCCGTTGATGAAGAAAAAAATCAGCGTAACGCCACCTTTATTCAGACGGAAAATGCGGTAGTTAAAGTGGCGGTGATTAATACCAATGAAGAGCTGATGATAGCCCAGGACGTTATGCGTTTAGCGATATCAGAAACTGTGACATTGGGCATTCCCGCCTGATATTGCCGAACCGCAAATTGCGGCAAATCATGGTAATAGCGCGATCGCCATGACACTATGCGCCGAGGATTGCTGAACACAAAGGTGAAGACGTGGCTGTTGCGCAATGTCCCGCATCGTGCGGAGAACTTATCCAGGGCTGGATTCTGGGGAGTGAGAAACTGGTCTCCTGCCCGGTCGAATGGTATAGCACCGTTGAGGTCACTTCAGGCTCACCGCTGACAGATGAACGTCCACTTTCTCGGGCAATGGTTAACAGGTTATTACAGCACTGGCAGTACCCGGCGCATCTCAGTCAGGATATCCGGATAGATGTTCAGTCAACCATTCCTATCGCGAAAGGAATGGCCAGCAGCACTGCGGATATTGCCGCCACGGCCATCGCCGCAGCGCATTATCTGGGCCATCAACTGGATGAGCCAACACTGGCACAGCTTTGCGTTTCTCTGGAGCCAACCGACAGCACCGTTTTTCGTAAGCTAACCCTTTTCGATCATAACAACGCTTCCACGCAAATAGGTTGTGAAGCTCAGCCTCAACTCGATCTGCTGGTTCTCGAAAGCCCTGAAACATTGCGTACCGCGGATTATCACCGTATTCCACGTCATTCCGGCTTGCAGGCGGGAGCTGCGGCCCTCCAACGGGCATGGGAAAAAGTACAGGAAGCCTGTATTAGCCAAAATCCTTACCGGTTGGGAGAAGCGGCTACGCTTAGCGCAATCGCCAGCCAACTGCTGTTACCAAAACCGGATTTTGATTCACTATTAGCACTGGTGGAAGAATGTGATTTATACGGCGTCAACGTCGCGCACAGCGGCAGCGTAGTCGGACTGATGCTGGACAGAAATCGTCATGATGTGGATTACATTAAATGGATGCTGACGCAGAAAAAACTTACGATTCACTGGCCGGAACAGCATTTGTTACGCATGGTGACGGGCGGGGTCGAACTGCAATAAGGGTCGCCGCACGGCAGCGACCCGGACAAGCATAAAATCGTTACTCGGCTTTCGCTTCGCCGTTTTTCACTTCGCCCATGGCTTTCAGCTTTTTAGAGATATCGCGGCGTTCTTTAGAGATCTCGGCGTTTTTGATGATGTAGTCATCAACACGATCTTCATAATCGCTTTTCATGCTGGCAATGATGCCCTGAATCGCTTCCACGCTCATACCAGGCTTGATGTAATCGCTCAGGTTGTCCAACAGCAGAACGCGTTTCTGGTTGTCACGGATCTTTTTCTCAACGTCCTGGATTTCACGTTGCAGTTTGTTTTTACGACGGAACAGACGAACAAATTCCAGCACGTCCTGGAAAGAAGGCTTGGTAGTTTCCATTTTTACACCCCTGATAATGTGAGATTCGGATTCGTTAAAACAACGGCTAAAGTGGGTCAACATTACTTTCATGCCCGCCATACTTCAAGTTGCATCTGCATCGACAATGCATGGTTGAAACCTGAGTTATCGAGGGTAAAGCCATTGCAGTTACCAATGGTTTTAGCCTTTTTCAGTATCATACCTCTAATCTTTGCTGAATCGAAGCAGCAGTAGAACCAATCCCCTCATCTGCTCTTTATTTGCGCAGTGCGCGACAGATTAAATGTGACAGTAACTCCAGCTGTCGAGCCATCTCCATGTTCAACCAAACGTAGCCGTGAATGGGCGTTTCTGCGACATTATCGCCTTTATGCTCAGCAATAAGCTGACGCAGCTCTGCTACGGTGTCATTGAGCTTTTCCGTATTGGCAAGCACCGGCTGCGGATTACCTTCATACAAGGCGTGGGTTATTGTCAGTAGTGCATGCTGGGTCCTGAGCTGAGTTTCACGCAGAGTATGCGCATTCAACATGACAAAGTGGCTGGTACGGCTGGCCCACAGCGCATTAATTTGCAGCTCGAGCATGCAGACCAGATTGCGATTCACCGTCTGAATAGCCTCAAAGATCGATTTTTGAATGCGGGTTTCCTTGCTGGCAGGAGCGATGAGCCCACGCATTTTGACAACGTCGCTCAACAGTTGTTGTAAATGTTTTTCCAGCCGCGGTTGCTCGAGCAGATTGGGGGATAGCGCGGCCTGATACACCCGATTGTACCCCGTGACACAATGCGCCAGTTGGATACGCCAGTGTATAAATGCCCGCTGCGGCCAGATGCCGGTAAACAGCATCGCCAGTAACGACCCCAGAATAACATCACCACCGCGCCATAACGCGGTGTTCATATCTCCGGCAGGCGCACCCACGACCACGGCAAGCGTTATGCCAATCAGCAGCGCCTGATACGGCCTTTTACCCAGCGCCAACCAGCCGCAGAGAAACATCGCTACCGCGCACCATATCAGCATTAACGGCAGCGAGAAGAGTTCCAGACGCAGGGCAACCAGTCCCAGGACCGAGCCCAGGATCGTGCCACCTATACGTTCAAAGGCCCTGGGAACAACGTTACCCCAAAAAGATATTGGCCCCATAATCACCACCAGCGTGATCAGAGGCCATGTACCTTCGGGAATGTTTAACAGGCGCACCAACAGAAAAGTAAGGAGAAACGCCAGCGCAATGCGAATACCATGCACCACACGATAATGACGATACAAACGAATTTCAAAAGGACTCAGCGATTTGTCTGCACGCACTCATGCACTCCGTCAGGGAATAGCAAAGAAGCGAATTGTACCTGTTTTTAGCGTGAAAAGATCATCCTGATTTACACCCCAAACAGTTACTTCGTCTGCACTGGCACGTACATTTCAATGTCCCAGTAACCGTCCTCCATGCCATTGTTCATATAAACTTCAAAGCAGGGTTTAGCGGCTATCGCATAAGTCGTATCCTGCAACAGGCGCTCAAAGAACTGATACCAAGGCGTCGCAAAATCGTGATTCTCAACGCGCGCAACGGCGACAGCATAGTCGCCACCCGCCAGTTCGGTGAGGATCACCCCTTCGCTATTTTCCGGGATTTCAAAACCTTCAGGCACAGAAACCACGGTATCACAGCGCAGTTTTTCCGCAGGAACAACATCAGGGTTGTCGTAATAAACAGCAATCCATTCCAACGGCACAATCTGTTTACCGTCGACCCACTTCATTAATTGCTCAAACCCCTGCTTCACCGTTTGTTCCCACGGTCCAACCATATGGAAACCGGCAATCATGCGTTTTTCGACCAGCTTTATCTCGTACTCCATACAACCTCCACGGTTACACTGTATTTATATACAGTGTAATTTCTGGCTATGTCGGCCACAAGGAAATAGTGATTATTATGTGAGCAGATTCGCACTCTTGCCAGTCAGACGCATCAGGAAAAACTACGCCTTGTGGTGGAAATAGTCGCTCAGGCGCGAGAAAACGCCGCCTTCGCCGACGGATTCCAGCGTAACCAGAGGCCAATGTGCCACCAGCTTATCCCGATCGTAGAGTTCAATTTCCCCCACACGTTGATGCGCAGCGATGGGAGCAACCAGCTCTTTCTTATCAAGGATATATTTTGCTTTGATGTTAGGGACTTCTGCTTTAGGCAGGGCCATCCAGAAATCCTGCTCGGTTCCGAGGCTGATTTTTTCTTTATCGCCATACCAGATCCGTTCAGTGCCAACCTGCTTACCGCTACGCAAAACCTGTACTGTATCGAAGTTGTGTTGCCCCCATTGCAGCAGTTTACGCGCCTGATCTTCGCGCCCTTTCGCACTCTCCGCGCCCATCACCACCGCAATCAGGCGGCGCTGACCATCGACGGCGGAAGCAATCAGGTTAAATCCGGCACCGGACGTATGCCCTGTCTTCAGGCCATCTACGTTCATGGTTTTATCCCACAACAAACCGTTACGGTTTTGCTGTGTGATGCCGTTCCAGGTAAGGCTTTTCTCACTGTACATATGGTAGAAATCCGGTTCTCCGTGGATGATAGCGCGGGACAGCACGGCCAGGTCGTACGCCGAGCTATGCTGACCCGGCGCATCCAGACCATGTACCGTTTCAAAATGGGTGTCCTGCAGGTTCAGCTTTTGCGCATAGTTGTTCATCATCGCGACAAACTGCGGCTGCCCTCCGGCGATGTAATCCGCCAGTGCCACGCAGGCATCATTACCGGAATCAACAATTAACCCACGGCTGAGGTCGCGTACCGAAACGCGATCCCCTTCTTTCAGGAACATCAAGGATGAACCGACAAATACCGGATTATCTTTTGCCCATGCATCGCGCCCGACGGTCACAATATCTGTCGGACTAATACGCTTGCTGTCAATTGCGCGATCGACAACATAGCCAGTCATCAGTTTCGTCAGGCTGGCAGGATTGCGCTGCTGGTGTTCATTACCGGCTGTCAGGATTTGGCCCGTGGTGTAATCCATTAACACCCATGCCCCGGCAGTAATCGCAGGAGGTTGTGGGGCGAAGCTCACGGCATCGCTCGCCCAGGCGGGCGAAAAACTCATCGTTAATAGTGAAGCGGCAATAAACAAACGGCGTTTCAACAGCATGTCTTCAGGAAAGGGAGAAATAGCCGTTCTTTTTACGGAAGTTCTGTCGAACAAACATGGATAAATTGCAAGAAAATGTGACATAAGGCACATTTTCTTGCTATCAGGAAAGGGTTTCAGAGACAAACCTCGCCGGAGCTACCCTTTACGCGGCGCGGTCTCTGCATGATGACTGCGATGGCGGTGATAACCATCGATCATACTGCGAAAAATTTGCCCCGGTGTGTCACCCAGCGTGCACAGGTAAATATGCGCGCAGATGAACAGTAAGCCCACAATCGCTAACGCCATATGCAGCACCAGCATCACCGGCCCCGCCCCTACCACCTGCGGGTAGAGACATAGCAACCCGGTGATGATCAGTAGTGGAACCAGTGCGTACATGATGGCCAGGTAGGCCAGCTGTTGCAGCGGGTTAAATTTGTCCTCTGCTGTTGCGGCAAACGGGTGCGGCTCACCTTTCATAATGCCATACAGATAAAAGCGTGTTTGCAGCAGGCAGCGTGATATCAACCCGCTAAATTTCACGCGATAATGGCAGCCGTTGCCGCTGGTTGCGTTTATTAACACAAAGCCAATCCAGAAGGCCAGCAATGCGAAGCCACACCAGGTATGTACCTGCACCATTAAGGCCACCGGTCCGACAGAAAAGTGGCCAAACAGGCCGCTCAGCAGAAGCAGGATAAAGAGCAGCGCATTACCCCAGTGCCAGCGGCGGACCGCCAGCGAATAAAGGTAGTCCCGATGCTCTTCGCCGGTTGCCGTTTTGGGCGCCAGCATCCGACGTAACAGCGCGTGCGTGACCAGGCCCGCAATCATCAGCACAATAATAACGCCTGCATAAATGAGCCACAGCGGCCAGTAGTCCGGCGCATAGTTAAGCTCTGCTCCCCAGATAGAATTCATACATTACCCTCCTGATGGATCTCTTTACGCCGATAGACACTTACCGGGCCGCTACGCGTATCCTGCTGGCGATAAACCTCTTTTTGATTAATCCAGTGCTGAATTTCCGGGTCATCGCGACGTCCAAACTTCAGCGCATCCGTCGGACAAACGGAAACGCAGGCTGGCGATTGTCCGACCTCCAGGCGAGTATCGGCGCAGAAGTTACATTTGTCGGCAATCCCCGTTTGTGGGTTGAGGTAGCGGACATGGAACGGGCAAGCGGCAACGCAGTAGTCACAACCAATACAGCGAGACTTATCCACTTGCACAATGCCATTTTCGTCACGAAATGAAGCGCCGGTAGGACAGACGCTGACGCACGGCGCATCTTCACAATGCTGACAGGAAACGCGAACAAACTGGAAGTGGGACAGCACCTCGGGTTCATGTTCGGGTGAACGGATCTGCACTTGTAGGCGACTAAATCCCTCCGGCACGTCATTCAGTACCTTGCAGGCAACCGTACACGCCTGACAGCCAATACAGCGTTTCTCGTCATGCAGCATGACATAAGGGTTTGTTGATTGATTCATGATGTTCTCCTTTCTCATGCCCGACGAAGCGTGACGCCAGCGGTGTGCACCACCGTACCGGAAACCGGACTGGTAACATGCGGAAGCAAATTACCGCAGTGAATACCGTGCGTCGTCGCCGCGGTTTTAGCTCCCGCCTTGGCGCCAAATCCCATATAAACGAACAGCGTATCGGGTCGTATTCCGGCAGTAACCAGCGCTTTGCCTTTTTCCTTACCGGTCGCATTTTCCAGCCAAATCTCATCGCCGTTTTTGATGCCTTTTTCACGGGCCGTTTGCGGGTGGATCCACACCGCGTTATCCCACATCAGCTCACTCAGCAGTGGTACATATTGCGTCGCGCCGTTGGTATGCACCGCCACTTTTCCCTGAATAAAATAGAGTTCATTGTCGCCTTTGAGGGCAAAATTGCGGGCGCGCGGAATACCGTAGCCAGGCAAAAGTGCTTCCAGCTCTTCAGAGTAGAGTTCAATTTTTCCAGACGGGGATTTAAAGCGCAGTTGCTCGCCATAGGTACCATCGCCGTCAACCGCCACTGCGCCCGGATAACGCGCCACAAACTGACGCACTACTTCAGGTTCCCGCAGCAGCAGCGGAATCCCCCACTCCCGATATCCTTTCTGACGCAGTTCAGCGGACAGCGCATGATCGCCATTAAGCTGGTACAGCTGCCGTGTCTGCATATCCTGCCAGGGGTAGAACTGCCCAAGGCCTAACTGCACGGCCAGCTCTTTCCAGATTTGCCAGCTCGGACGCGCATCCCCAATCGGCTCTACAACCTGCTGGCGCAGGGCATAGGCCGGATTCAGGCCCGACATGTCAGAGACTTCTTCATCACGTTCAAGGTAGGTGCATTCGGGTAACAGATAATCGGCATATGCCGCGCTTTCGCTTAAATAGACATCGCAACTGACCACCAGATCGAGTTGTTCGACGGTTTTGACCAGATCAGGCCGACAGGTCACTGTTTGGAAAGGATTGTGGCGGGACATAATCCATCCCTTCACCGGATACGGCGTCTGGTTTAACACGGCATCGATGATGCTTTGCACCACGCCGCCGCCCGCCGCGATGTACTTGAATTGTGGGGCAACCAAATCGATGCGCTGCGCCGTTGGCTTGGGCAATTTGGCATCAGGTTTTGCCAGCACCGGAGCGACCTTCTCTCCGGCCAGCTTATTGTAGGTTGCCGCGGCTTTTTTCTGGTACAAGCCCCCTTCACGCTCAATATTTCCCAGCAGCGCATTGAGGGTGAAAATCATACGCCGCATATCAATTTCTTCTTGCGAAAACGTCGCGCGATGGCCAGGGCTGACGATAGCATGAGGCGCACAGGCGGCCATTTCGCGGGTGACCCGAACAATAACATCAGCAGGCACGTCAGCCTGCTTTTGCGCCCATTCCGGCGTGGTCTCTTGTACCGCTTCGGCCAGTTGGTCAAACCCTGTGGTGTAGCGCGCTACGAAGTCCGCGTCATACAGATGTTCATTAATCATGACGTGACACATGGCCATTAACACCGGCAAGTCGCCGCCCGGCTTGAGCGCATGCCATTCATCCGCCTTGCTGGAGAAAACTGACAAACGGGGATCGAAGCTGACCATTTTTGCGCCCTTTTCCTGCGCGGTCATCAGTTCATGCGTTTCGGCAACCTCAATACCTTCATAGAGATTGTGGCCAAAAGAGACCATATAACGGGTATTGGCGATATCCATAGCCAAATCGCCACCCATCATCACTTTGGCGGCAATCGATTTTCCGGCAGGGCATGTCGACGCATGCGTAAAGGTGTTTGGCGATCCAAACGCCGTTGCCAGCTGAAATAAATGACCCGAAAGCGAACCGGATTTGGAAGAGAATACGACCCCCTGAGGACCATGCTGCGCTTTTATTGCCGTCATTTTTTCAGCAATTTCTTTGTAAGCCTGTTCCCAACTAATAACCTGCCATTCTCCGCTGCCGCGAGGCCCTGTGCGTTTCATGGGTTTGACAATACGGTGCGGGTCGTTGACCAGGCTAACACCACTGCCTCCGCGCGCGCAGACACGCGTGCCTTGTTGAGGCGCATTAGGGTTCCCCTGAATAAAAACCGTCTTGTTATTAATTACCTGTGCCTGTATTGGGCAACGATAAGAACACATTTCGCACAAGCTTGGCGTCAGGGATGTTTTCCCCTTAATGCTCTCTGGAGAATTTCGCGCCAGTGCGCCAGGCGGAAAACTGCCTATCGCGCAGGCCGAGCAACCGATACCCACTCCTCGCAAAAAATTACGCCGACTAATGCTCATATAACCTCCTGTTATTAGATATATCCAATTATTATATGGTGTTTAAATTATTAATTTTTAACCTCACTCACATTTCATTAGAATATAGAGCAGCTAACCGCCAAAATAAAAACCCATTGTTTATAAAAGAATTTTAAAATTTCCAGAACACAACAAATCAGCACCAAATAACAATAATGGTTCTCATTTATATTATTTATCAGCTCATAGATTTCAGAAAATTTATTCCAGTAATTTCCCTTAACAGTGCAAAATTTATTAATCAATTCTATTAAAGCCTGTTCATCTCAATTTTATTGCGTACATCATTCAGCATTGATAATCGCTTTGCTGATTACCTCGCTATTTTTTGGTATTCTTGGACGAGCGCTAAATTGATCCCGGACATAACTGAACAATGAATGACGGCAAGCAGCAACCTGGTTTTCTCTTTCACGATTACGAGACCTTTGGTACCCATCCGGCGCTGGACAGACCCGCGCAATTTGCGGCTATCCGCACAGATAGCGATTTCAACATCATCGGTGAACCTGAAGTCTTTTATTGCAAACCCGCAGACGACTATCTGCCGCAGCCTGAGGCGGTGCTGATAACCGGTATCACACCGCAGGAAGCGCGTGAAAAAGGAGAAAATGAAGCCGCCTTTGCTGCGCGCATCCACGCCCTGTTCACCGTGCCGAAAACCTGTATCCTGGGCTATAACAACGTGCGCTTCGATGATGAAGTGACGCGCAACATCCTGTATCGCAATTTCTACGATCCCTATGCCTGGAGCTGGCAGAACGATAATTCGCGCTGGGATCTGCTGGATGTGATGCGCGCCTGCTATGCCCTGCGTCCTGAAGGAATTAACTGGCCGGAAAACGACGACGGCTTACCCAGCTTTCGCCTGGAACATTTGACCAAAGCCAACGGTATTGAACATGCCAATGCCCACGATGCGATGGCCGATGTATACGCCACAATTGCCATGGCGCAATTAGTGAAGTCGCGCCAGCCGCGCCTGTTTGATTATCTCTACAGCCATCGCAATAAGCACAAGCTGGCCGCACTGATTGATGTCCCGCAAATGAAGCCGCTGGTCCATGTTTCGGGGATGTTCGGCGCATGGCGCGGCAACACCAGTTGGGTGGCGCCATTAGCCTGGCATCCTGAGAATCGCAACGCGGTGATTATGGTCGACTTAGCCGGTGATATTTCACCGCTGCTGGAACTGGACAGCGACGCGCTGCGTGAGCGGCTCTACACTGCTAAAGCTGATCTGGGAGATAACCCAGCCGTGCCGGTTAAACTGGTGCACATCAACAAATGCCCGGTACTGGCACAGGCGAATACCTTGCGCCCGGAAGATGCCGATCGCCTTGGCATTAACCGCCAGCATTGTCTGGATAATCTCAAAATACTGCGCGAAAACCCGCAGGTTCGCGACAAAGTGGTGGCCATCTTCGCCGATGCGGAACCCTTTACGCCATCAGATAACGTAGACGCACAGTTGTACAATGGTTTTTTCAGCGATGCCGACCGTGCCGCGATGAAAATCGTCCTGGAAACTGAGCCGCGCAATTTACCGGCGCTGGATATCTCCTTTGTCGATAAGCGCATTGAAAAGCTGCTGTTTAACTACCGCGCACGTAACTTCCCCGGAACGCTGGATGAAGCCGAACAGCAGCGCTGGCTGGACCATCGTCGTCAAATATTCACGCCGGAGTTTTTGCAAAATTACGCCAATGAATTGCAGATGCTGAGCCAGCAATATGCAGATAACAAAGAGAAACTGATGCTGCTGAAGTCACTCTGGCAGTATGCGCAAGAGATTGTATAACTCCCACGTATAAAAAAACCGGAGAACATGTCTCCGGTTTTTTTTATCTAAATACAGCTATTACGCGATATCTTCGTCGTACTGTGGCACCGGGTTACGGAAGCTTTTGGTCACGCAAGCCAGGTAAATCAGACCAATAGCGGCCCAGATCAGACCCAGAACCATTGAGCTCTCTTCCAGGTTCACCCACAGCGCACCAACGGTCAACGCACCGCACATTGGCAGGAACAGATACTGGAAGTGGTCTTTCAGCGTCTTGTTACGCTTCTCACGGATCCAGAACTGGGAGATCACCGACAGGTTAACGAAGGTAAACGCCACCAGCGCACCGAAGTTAATCAGCGCCGTCGCCATCACCAGGTCGAAGTTAATTGCCAGCAGAGCAATCGCACCAACCAGAATGATGTTCATGGACGGAGTACGCCATTTCGGGTGGACATAACCGAAGAAACTTTTCGGGAACACACCGTCACGCCCCATCACATACATCAGACGCGCTACGCCTGCATGCGCCGCCATACCTGACGCCAGTACGGTAATGGTAGAGAAAATCAGCGCGCCGACCTGGAAGAACTTACCAGCGACATACAGCATGATTTCCGGCTGCGAAGCGTCCGGATCCTTGAAGCGCGAGATATCCGGGAAGTACAGCTGCAACAGATAGGTGGAGACGATAAAGATCAGGCCACCAATCAGCGCGGTCAGGAAAATCGCCCGCGGGATCACACGTTCAGCGTCTTTGGTTTCTTCAGACAGGTTGCTGATACCGTCAAAACCGGTGAACGAGAAGCACAGGATAGTCGCTCCCGTGATCATCGGGATCACATGCGCATCACCTGACCAGAACGGACGGCTGCTCGCCAGTGTACCGGCACCTTCCCCTTCGAACACGCCATAAACGACCATGCCGAGGATCACTGCAATCAGCACCACCTGCAACAACACGATGACGGTGTTGAAATTCGCAACAGATTTCAGGCTTCGCAGGTTAAAGGCAGTCATAAAGGCCACCAGCGCCACCACGAATATCCATGACGGTATCGACGGCACCAGAGCTTCAAAATAAATTTTCGCCAACAGAATGTTGATCATCGGTGCGAACAGGTAGTCCAGCAGTGATGACCAACCCACCATAAAGCCAACGGTCGGGCTAATGGATTTCTGGGCGTAAGTGTAGGCAGAGCCTGCAGACGGATAGCGACGCACCAGTTTACCGTAGCTCAGTGCGGTAAAGAGGATGGCGATCAGTGCAAAGGCGTAAGCTGTCGGGACGTGACCATCGGTCATTCCTGATACGATACCGAATGTATCGAACAGCGTCATCGGCTGCATATAGGCAAGGCCCATCATGACAACCGGAACCAGCGTAAGCGTTTTACGTAATTCCACGCGAGAGGTGTTTGGAGTAGCGTTATGCGACATGGTTATCCCCCATTACGGCGAAAACCGTCGCGTAAGCAAAAAATTGCCCCATTTTTTGTTAATCCTCAGCGACAACAACTGTCGATTTTTAAGTAAGTATCTATCCGGTACGAAGCCCGGCCTCTTTTATGAATGATTGGTTTGATGCAAAAAAATAACCGACGCGTATTAAAACGTCGGTTAATGTCATTTTTTGCAAGCGGCGTATTTTGCACTAATTTAGAGAGAAATAACAAGAGATTGAAGCTACTACAAAAGAATATTTTTTCTTAACTGATTGATTTATCAGCAGCCGTTTTAACGTACACCCCCGCAATAGCACTATTTGCTAAAATCTCATCCCGCCACCAGGCACTGGCCAACCCGGCAGTCTGTTCATTCCAACCTATCCACACGGGTTCAAAGATAATTTGTGCGACCACCTTTTTCTCAATCAGAGCGCCGCTCTCCAGAAATCGCTGCGCCAGATAGCGCGGAATATAGCCGCATCCCAGACCACTGATTTGCAGTTCCAGCTTGGTTTTGAAGTCAAAAACGGTGATGGCTTCCTGATCGTCAAGCACCTGGGAGCCGGAGACGTTGGCATGCTGTGCATTGTCGCCCACCACAATCGCGCGAAAACGCCGAATAGTGCGACGATTCAACGGCTCCTGTTCCTGCGCCAGCGGATGATGCGACGCAACCACAAACACCTGCTCCAGAACCCCTAGCTGCGCAAAGCCAAATTCGCTCGCGGCAGGCGGCTCATGCGTGGCGCCGACAATAATATCCGCCCGCCCCTGAGTGAGGGCATCCCAGGAGCCGCCCAGCACGCCATTGATAAATTTCAGGCGCGTCACACTGTGGTGTTGATAGAAAGATTCGATGAGTGGGGCCAGCAGCGAAAAGGGAAACGTATCATCTACGCCAATAACCAGTTCATTCTCCCAACCTTCATGAAGTTTAATCGCCTGCTTTTCGAGTTCGCGGACGGTGTGCAACACCTCCCGCCCCTTTTCCAGCAGCATCTGTCCGGTACGGGTAAACTTAGCCCGATGTCCGCTGCGATCGAGTAGCTGAATATTAAGATCGCTTTCCAGCTTATGGACGGTGTAGCTAAGCGCAGACGGCGTCTTAAACAATTTTGCCGACGCCGCAGCGAAACTGCCCTCTTTTTCCAACGCATCGAGGATGATAAGAACGTCCAGCAGTGGTTTCATACTCGCCCCCTGGCGGTATCAGCGGCACTCTGCTGGTCTGTCACTCCATCGGCATCACCAGCGGGTCAGGATACTGGTACTCAAACCCAAGCTCGTTACAAATACGGTTGCCATCAATGACTTTACCTTTACCGTTATCCTCATTGCCACGAAATTCCGGCGGCTCCATCCCCAACTGGCGGGCCATCTGTGGATAGAACACATTGCGCGCCGGATGCATAGGCGCACATATATTATAGATGTGTCCCCCTTTTGGCGCTTGCAGCAGCAAAGAGATGGCGGAAACCACATCATCCAGATGCACCAGATTGACGCCATGGTGTCCATCTGGCGCCGTCTTGCCAGCGAAAAAACGACCGGGATGTCTTCCCGGGCCGACAAGTCCGGCCAGGCGCAAAATATCCACCGAAGTGCCGGGTAAATTGTGCAACCAGTCTTCAAGTTCTTTCAATACGCGACCACTTGCCGTGACCGGGTTACGCGGAGTCCCTTCTTTCACGATGCCTTGTGCATCGCCATAGACCGACGTCGAACTGGTAAAAATAATCCGCGGGATACGGTACGCCAGCGCACTGTCGACCAGCTCCTGCATAGCCTGCAGGTAAAATGTCTCCCCCGGACCGCTACGGCGCGCAGGTAGCGTAATAACCAGCGCGTCGGCGTCCATCAGTGCGTCGAGATCGTCTGTCTCACAGACCAGTTCAGGCTCCAGGCGCAGCGAGTAGCTCTCTATACCACTCATGCGGGCCGCTTCCACCCCATCCAATGTGGTTTTGCTGCCGGTAACCTGCCAGCCTCTCGCCGCCAGCGACATAGCTAACGGCATGCCTAACCAACCTAAACCGACAATTGCGACCTTTTTCATGCCTTCTCTCCTGACTTTTGGCGTATAACGCAAGGCTACGCTAGCCCACAGTGGCTGACAATTCATAGTATCAATATGAAATGAATTAATGATCAAAAAAAGCCCTTGCTTTCCGTAGCTAAAGTGGTTTAGGTTAAAAGACATCAAATGAATAAACATTCATCGAGAAAATTTATGACACGCGCTCAATTCAAACACCATCATCACCATCATCCTGACTAGTCTTTCAGGCGATGTGTGCTGGGAGACATTTAAATCTTCCAGCGGTGCGTGAGCGAATGAGAAAGCCCCCGGAAGATTTCTTCCGGGGGCTTTTTTTTGTGCGTGACCCAAACTGATTCAGACAGGATAACGAGGAATAAAGAATGTTAGATAACACCCGTTTACGCATAGCTATGCAGAAATCAGGTCGTTTAAGCGATGATTCACGCGAATTGCTGGCCCGTTGCGGCATTAAAATTAATCTTCACACCCAGCGCCTGATCGCGATGGCTGAGAATATGCCGATCGATATTCTGCGCGTGCGTGATGACGATATTCCGGGTCTGGTGATGGACGGCGTCGTAGATCTCGGCATCATCGGGGAAAACGTTCTCGAAGAGGAACTGCTCAACCGCCGGGCCCAGGGTGAAGATCCGCGCTATTTTACCCTGCGTCGTCTGGACTTCGGCGGCTGCCGTCTTTCGCTGGCTACCCCGGTTGATGAAGCCTGGGATGGCCCGGCAGCGCTGAACGGTAAGCGTATCGCTACCTCTTACCCACACCTGCTTAAACGTTATCTTGATCAAAAAGGGGTGTCGTTTAAATCCTGTCTGTTAAACGGCTCTGTAGAAGTCGCTCCCCGCGCAGGTCTGGCTGATGCGATTTGCGATCTGGTGTCAACCGGAGCCACGCTTGAAGCCAACGGTCTGCGTGAAGTAGAAGTGATTTACCGCTCTAAAGCCTGCCTGATTCAGCGCGACGGCGAAATGGCCGAAGCCAAGCAACAACTGATCGACAAACTGCTGACCCGTATTCAGGGGGTTATTCAGGCACGTGAATCAAAATACATCATGATGCACGCACCGAGCGAACGTCTGGACGAAGTCATCGCCCTACTGCCAGGCGCTGAGCGCCCTACCATTCTGCCACTGGCAGGTGACCAACAGCGCGTAGCCATGCACATGGTCAGCAGCGAAACCCTGTTCTGGGAAACGATGGAAAAACTGAAAGCGCTCGGCGCCAGCTCCATTCTGGTGCTGCCGATTGAGAAGATGATGGAGTGATAGCCATGAGCTTCAATACCCTGATCGACTGGAATAGCCGTAGTCCCGAGCAGCAGCGCGAACTGCTGATGCGCCCGGCGATATCCGCCTCTGAAAGCATCAGCCGCACGGTGGCCGAGATTCTTGAGAACGTCAAAAATAACGGCGACCGGGCGCTGCGTGAATACAGTGCAAAGTTTGACAAAACCGAGGTCGGCGCGCTGCGCGTCACCGAAGAAGAAATTCAGCAAGCCAGTAGCCGCCTGAGCGACGAGCTGAAACAAGCCATGCAGGCGGCGGTGCGTAATATTGATGCGTTCCACACCGCGCAAATCCTGCCGCCGGTGGATATTGAAACTCAGCCTGGCGTGCGCTGCCAGCAGGTTACTCGCCCTATCGCCTCCGTGGGGCTGTATATTCCAGGGGGTTCGGCACCGCTCTTCTCTACCGTATTAATGCTGGCGACCCCGGCGCGTATCGCTGGCTGCAAAAAAGTGGTGCTCTGCTCACCGCCGCCGATTGCCGATGAAATCCTCTACGCCGCGCAACTGTGTGGCGTAAAAGAGGTGTTCAACGTGGGCGGCGCGCAGGCAATTGCCGCGCTGGCGCTGGGTACCGAATCTATTCCTAAGGTCGATAAAATTTTCGGGCCAGGCAATGCGTATGTGACCGAAGCCAAACGTCAGGTCAGCCAACGTCTTGACGGCGCGGCTATCGACATGCCTGCGGGCCCGTCTGAAGTGCTGGTTATTGCCGACAGCGGCGCGACGCCTGACTTTGTTGCTTCCGACCTGCTTTCTCAGGCCGAACACGGCCCCGACTCGCAGGTTATCCTGCTGACGCCAGACGCTACGCTTGCCGAAGGCGTGGCCAAAGCCGTTGAACGCCAGCTTGCCGAGCTTTCCCGCGCCGACACCGCACGTCAGGCGCTCGCCGCCAGCCGACTGATCGTCGCCAAAGATCTTGAGCAATGCGTGGCCATCTCTAACGCCTACGGCCCGGAGCACCTGATTATTCAGACCCGTAACGCGCGTGAACTGGTTGACGATATCACCAGCGCTGGTTCGGTCTTCCTGGGTGACTGGTCTCCTGAGTCGGCTGGCGACTATGCTTCCGGCACCAACCACGTTCTTCCGACCTACGGCTATACCGCAACCTGCTCAAGCCTTGGGCTGGCTGATTTCCAGAAACGGATGACGGTACAGGAATTAACTCCCCAAGGTTTCTCTGCCCTGGCCTCCACCATTGAAACACTGGCCGCTGCTGAACGACTGACTGCCCACAAAAATGCCGTCACCCTGCGTGTTAACGCCCTGAAGGAGCAAGCATGAGCACTGACAACTTTCTCAGCGTCACTGATTTAGCCCGTAAGAATGTTCGCGAGTTAACGCCCTATCAGTCTGCCCGTCGTCTTGGCGGTAACGGGGACGTGTGGCTCAACGCGAATGAGTACCCAACCGCCGTTGAGTTCCAGCTACGCCAGCAGACGCTGAACCGCTATCCGGAGTGTCAGCCGAAAGCCGTAATTGATAATTACGCGCAATATGCTGGCGTCAAACCAGAGCAGGTGCTGGTCAGCCGCGGCGCAGATGAAGGGATCGAACTGCTGGTGCGCGCTTTTTGCGAACCCGGTAAAGATGCCATTCTCTACTGTCCGCCGACTTACGGCATGTACAGCGTCAGCGCCGAAACGATTGGCGTTGAATGCCGCACCGTCCCGACCCTGGATAACTGGCAACTGGATTTACAAGGCATCGCAGACAAGCTTGATGGCGTGAAAGTGGTCTACGTATGCAGCCCCAATAACCCAACCTGCCAGCTGATAAATCCGCAGGACCTACGTTCACTGCTCGAAATGACGCAGGGTAAAGCCATCGTGGTCGCTGATGAGGCCTATATTGAGTTTTGTCCGCAGGCTACGCTGGCAGGCTGGCTGTCTGAGTATCCGCATCTGGCAGTATTACGTACGCTGTCCAAAGCGTTTGCTCTCGCCGGTTTACGCTGCGGATTTACGCTGGCGAATGAAGAGGTTATCAATCTGCTGTTAAAGGTGATTGCTCCCTACCCGCTTTCTACCCCGGTAGCGGATATCGCCGCCCAGGCGCTGACGCCACAAGGGATTTCCGCCATGCGCCAACGCGTAGAGCAGATCCTTCAAGAGCGTCAGTATCTGGTGGAGAACCTGAAAACCATTCGCTGTGTAGAGCAGGTTTTTGACTCTGAAACCAACTATGTTCTGGCGCGCTTCACCGCATCAAGCAGCGTATTTAAATCTTTGTGGGATCAGGGCATTATCTTACGAGATCAGAATAAACAACCTTCATTAAGCGGCTGCCTGCGAATTACTGTCGGAACCCGCGAAGAGAGCCAGCGCGTCATTGACGCCTTACGTGCGGAGCAAGTATGAGCCAGAAGTATCTTTTTATTGACCGTGATGGAACCCTGATTTCAGAACCGCCAAGTGACTTTCAGGTCGATCGCTTTGACAAACTCGCCTTCGAGCCGGACGTCGTTCCCGTTTTGCTGAAGCTGCAAAAAGCCGGCTTTAAGCTGGTGATGATTACTAACCAGGATGGACTCGGTACGCAGAGCTTCCCGCAGGCCGATTTTGACGGTCCGCATAACCTGATGATGCAAATATTCACCTCTCAGGGCGTAGCATTCGATGAGGTGCTAATCTGCCCGCACCTGCCAGCGGACGCGTGTGATTGCCGTAAGCCAAAAGTGAAACTGGTTGAGCAGTATCTGGTTGAACAGGCCATGGATGTGGCAAACAGCTACGTCATTGGTGATCGGGCGACCGATATTCAGCTCGCAGAAAACATGGGCATTAGCGGATTACGCTACCACCGTGACACCCTGAACTGGGCGATGATCGGTGAGCAGTTGACCAAGCGAGACCGCTACGCGCACGTTGAGCGCAATACCAAAGAGACGCAGATTGACGTCAAAGTCTGGCTGGACCGCGAAGGCCGTAGCAAAATCAATACCGGCGTTGGCTTCTTTGACCACATGCTGGATCAAATCGCCACCCACGGCGGTTTTCGCATGGAGATTGCCGTCAAAGGCGATCTGTATATTGACGATCACCACACCGTTGAAGATACCGGTCTGGCGCTGGGTGAAGCCTTAAAGCTGGCATTAGGCGATAAACGCGGTATCAACCGTTTTGGTTTTGTGCTGCCGATGGACGAGTGCCTGGCACGTTGCGCGCTGGATATCTCGGGGCGTCCGCACCTGGAATACCGCGCGGAATTTACCTACCAGCGCGTTGGCGATCTGAGCACAGAGATGATTGAACACTTCTTCCGTTCACTCTCTTACACCATGGGTGTCACCTTGCACCTGAAAACCAAAGGGAAAAATGACCACCACCGTGTGGAGAGCCTGTTTAAAGCCTTTGGCCGTACGCTGCGTCAGGCTATTCGCGTAGAAGGCGATACGCTGCCCTCCTCGAAAGGAGTGCTGTAATGAACGTGGTGATCCTTGATACCGGCTGCGCCAACCTGCACTCGGTGAAATCCGCCGTCGCACGCCATGGATACGACCCGGTTGTCAGCCGTGACCCGGACGTAGTGCTGCGTGCCGATAAACTGTTTCTACCGGGCGTCGGTACCGCTCAGGCGGCTATGGACCAGTTGCACGAGCGTGAACTGATTGAACTGATTAAAGCTTGTACGCAACCGGTACTGGGGATCTGTTTAGGCATGCAACTGCTTGGCCGCCGCAGCGAAGAGAGTAACGGTGTCTCTCTGCTGGGCATTATTGAGCAGGACGTTCCGAAGATGACCGATTTCGGTCTGCCGCTGCCGCATATGGGCTGGAATCGCGTCTATCCGCAGGCGGGAAATCGTCTGTTCCAGGGCATTGAAGATGGCGCGTATTTCTACTTTGTACACAGCTATGCTATGCCGGTGAACCCGTGGACCATCGCCCAGTGCCATTACGGCGAACCATTTACCGCGGCAGTACAAAAGGACAATTTCTTTGGCGTGCAGTTTCACCCTGAACGCTCGGGCGCGGCTGGGGCGCAGTTGCTGAAAAACTTTCTGGAGATGTAATGATTATTCCGGCATTAGATTTAATCGACGGCACGGTGGTGCGTCTTCATCAGGGCGATTACGCAACGCAACGTGATTATGGCAACGATCCTCTCCCCCGTTTACAGGATTACGCAGCTCAGGGTGCCGAAGTACTGCACCTGGTTGATTTGACTGGCGCGAAAGACCCGGCGCAGCGGCAGATCCCACTGATTAAAACGCTGGTCGCTGGAGTCAATGTTCCGGTACAGGTTGGCGGTGGCGTGCGTACTGAATCGGACGTTGCGGCGCTGCTTGACGCAGGCGTGGCGCGCGTGGTGGTAGGTTCGACGGCAGTAAAATCCCCCGAGGTAGTCAAGAGCTGGTTTGCCCGTTTTGGCGCCGACGCGCTGGTACTGGCGCTGGACGTTCGTATTGACGAGCGCGGTAATAAACAGGTAGCGGTTAGCGGCTGGCAGGAAGATTCCGGGGTTTCTCTGGAAGAACTGGTTGAGACCTATCTCCCCGTCGGCCTGAAGCACGTGCTGTGCACCGATATCTCCCGCGACGGTACGCTGGCTGGCTCAAACGTCGCGCTTTATGAAGAAGTGTGCGCCAAATATCCGCAGGTAGCATTCCAGTCATCTGGCGGCATTGGCGGGATCGAGGACGTAGCAGCCCTGCGTGGAACCGGCGTACGCGGCGTGATCGTCGGACGCGCCCTGCTGGAAGGTAAGTTCACCGTTGAGGAGGCCATTCAATGCTGGCAAAACGCATAATTCCTTGTCTGGACGTTCGTGATGGGCAGGTGGTAAAAGGCGTCCAGTTTCGCAATCACGAGATTATTGGTGACATTGTCCCGCTGGCAAAACGCTATGCCGATGAAGGCGCAGATGAACTGGTGTTCTACGATATCACCGCCTCCAGCGATGGCCGCGTAGTGGATAAAAGCTGGGTATCTCGCGTGGCGGAAGTGATCGATATTCCGTTCTGCGTTGCCGGTGGCATTAAATCCATCGACGATGCGGCGCGCATCCTCTCCTTCGGGGCGGATAAAATCTCTATCAACTCCCCGGCGCTGGCCGAACCGGAGCTTATCACTCGTCTGGCTGACCGCTTTGGCGTGCAGTGTATCGTGGTAGGCATTGATACCTGGTATGACGCCGAAACCGGCAGATATCATGTTAATCAATATACCGGGGATGAAAGCCGTACCCGCGTCACGCAGTGGGAAATGCTGGACTGGGTGCAGGAAGTACAAAAACGCGGCGCAGGCGAAATCGTCCTGAACATGATGAACCAGGACGGCGTGCGTAACGGCTACGATCTGGAGCAACTGAAAAAAGTGCGCGACGTTTGCCATGTACCGCTGATTGCCTCCGGCGGCGCGGGCACCATGGAACACTTCCTTGAAGCATTCCGGGACGCCGACGTTGACGGCGCGCTTGCCGCCTCCGTCTTTCACAAGCAAATTATTAATATTGGCGAATTAAAAGCGTACCTGGCAACACAGGGCGTGGAGATCAGGATATGTTAACGAAGCAACAATGCCGCGAGCTGGACTGGGAAAAAACCGACGGACTGATGCCAGTCATCGTGCAGCATGCGGTTTCCGGTGAGGTACTAATGCTGGGTTATATGAACCCGGAAGCACTGGATAAAACGGTTGAAAGCGGCAAAGTGACCTTTTTCTCGCGGACCAAACAGCGCCTGTGGACCAAGGGTGAAACCTCCGGTCACTTCCTGAACGTGGTGAGCATCGCGCCCGACTGCGACAACGACACCCTGCTGGTGCTGGTTAACCCGATTGGCCCGACCTGCCATAAAGGCACCTCAAGCTGCTTTGGCGATGCCAGCCACCAGTGGCTGTTCCTGTATCAACTGGAGCAACTACTGGTCGAACGTAAAACCGCTGACCCGGCAAGCTCCTACACTGCGAAGCTGTATGCCAGCGGCACTAAACGTATTGCCCAGAAGGTAGGCGAAGAAGGCGTAGAGACCGCGCTGGCCGCAACCGTGAACGATCGTTTCGAACTGACCAATGAAGCCTCTGATCTGATGTATCACCTGCTGGTTCTGCTGCAGGATCAGGACCTCGACCTGACGACGGTGATTGAGAATTTACGCAAAAGACATCAGTAATAGACAGATACCGGCACTATGCCGGTATCTTTATTTAACTGAGCGTTTAATCATTTCCGAATAAATCTCTGGTATAGACTTTATCGGCTACATCCAACAGTTCTTCGGCCATCCGGTTAGAGATTATAACATCGGACTCGCTTTTAAATTTAGCCAGATCACGCTCAACCCGCGAATTGAAAAAACTATCATCTGGCAATACAGGCTCATAGATTATGACCGGGATACCTTTCGCTTTAATACGCTTCATAATACCCTGGATAGACGATGCCCGGAAATTATCTGAGCCACTTTTCATAATCAATCGATAAATACCGACGACCTTTGGCTTTCGTGAAATAATTGCATCAGCAATAAAGTCTTTTCGCGTCCGATTAGCATCAACGATTGCTGAAATAATATTATTTGGTACAGATTTATAGTTGGCGAGTAATTGCTTAGTGTCTTTTGGCAGACAGTATCCACCGTAACCGAATGAGGGATTGTTGTAATGGTTACCAATACGCGGGTCCAGACAAACCCCTTCGATGATCTGTCGAGCATTAAGCCCCAGAGTTTCTGCATAGCTATCAAGTTCGTTAAAATAGGCAACACGCATCGCCAGATAGGTATTTGCAAAGAGCTTGATAGCTTCGGCTTCGGTTGAGTCGGTAAATAGGGTCGGAATATCTTTCTTCAGAGCCCCTTCCTGTAGCAGTGCAGCAAACGTTTCTGCACGGGAAGATCGTTCACCAATTACAATGCGTGAAGGGTACAAATTGTCATATAGCGCTTTACCCTCTCGCAGGAATTCTGGGGAAAAGATGATATTGTCTGAGCTATACTTTTGACGCATCGATTGAGTAAAACCGACAGGAACAGTCGATTTTATTACCATTACTGCATCTGGATTTATTTTAATAACATCCTGTATAACTGACTCGACGCTGCTAGTATCGAAATAATTAGTTTTGGGATCGTAATCTGTTGGGGTAGCAATAATGACAAATTCTGCGTTCTGATAAGCTTTGTGCTTATCCAGGGTAGCGCTGAATGTTATATCTTTTGATTGCAGATACTGTTCAATTTCTTGATCAACTATCGGAGATATCCGATTATTTAGCATCTCGACACGGGAAGGAACTATGTCCAGAGCAATGACCTGATGATGTTGGGCGATAAGAAGACCATTTGACAGGCCAACATATCCGGTACCAGAAATGGTGATTTTCATTTCATGCTCTCAGTATTATCTTAATAATTAATCATGATGTCGTACATCCTGATAAGAGAATAATGTTTTAACGTTTTGTTGAATATTGTGTCAACGAAGGTTAAAACAATTCAGATTTTCTTTATCAGTGTACGCTAGAAATATTAAGTAAAGATTAAGCAATCAACTTAAATCAATAAGATTTGGGATAAAAAAAAGCCCGGTCAAAAAACCGGGCCAGTGAACGTCAGAAGACTTATTCCATCCATTCAGTATGGAAAACACCTTCTTTATCAGTACGTTTATAAGTATGCGCACCGAAGTAGTCACGCTGGGCCTGAATCAGATTTGCAGGGAGCACCTCTGCACGATAGCTGTCGTAATAAGCGACAGCAGCAGAGAATGTCGGTACCGGGATACCATTCTGCACAGCATACGCAACAACATCACGTAGCGCCTGTTGGTATTCATCGGCAATGTTCTTGAAGTACGGGTCGAGCAGCAGGTTTGCGATACCAGCGTTTTTAGCATAGGCATCGGTGATTTTCTGCAGGAACTGCGCGCGGATGATGCAGCCCGCACGGAAGATTTTTGCAATCTCGCCGTAGTTCAGATCCCAATTATGCTCGTCAGATGCGGCACGCAGCTGAGAAAAGCCCTGAGCATAAGACACGATCTTACCGAGGTACAGCGCACGACGTACTTTCTCAATAAATTCTGCCTTATCACCCGCAAGCTGAGTTTTAGGACCGGACAGGACTTTAGAGGCAGCAACACGCTGATCTTTCAGTGAAGAGATGTAACGTGCAAACACAGACTCAGTAATCAGAGACAGTGGTTCACCGAGATCCAGAGAGCTCTGGCTGGTCCATTTACCCGTCCCTTTATTCGCCGCTTCATCCAAGATGAAATCCACCAAATATTTACCATCTTCATCTTTTTTAGTGAAGATATCTTTGGTGATATCGATCAGGTAGCTACTCAGCTCGCCGTTATTCCACTCGGTGAAGGTGCTAGCCAGTTCTTCGTTGCTTAGGTTCAAACCACCTTTCAATAATGAGTAGGCTTCAGCAATCAGTTGCATATCACCGTACTCAATACCGTTGTGTACCATCTTCACATAGTGACCAGCACCGTCGGCACCGATATACGTCACACACGGTTCACCATCTTCTGCAACAGCGGCGATTTTGGTCAGGATTGGGGCAACCAGCTCGTAAGCTTCTTTCTGGCCACCAGGCATAATAGATGGTCCCTTCAGCGCACCTTCTTCGCCACCGGAGACGCCGGTACCGATGAAGTTAAATCCTTCAGCTGAGAGCTCACGGTTACGACGGATAGTGTCCTGGAAGAACGTATTACCGCCATCAATAATGATGTCACCTTTATCCAGATATGGCTTCAGGGAGTCGATAGCAGCATCAGTGCCAACGCCTGCTTTCACCATTAACAGGATACGACGAGGTGTTTCAAGGGATTCAACAAACTCTTTTACCGTATAGTAAGGAACCAGTTTTTTCCCCGGATTCTCGGCGATAACCTCTTCCGTTTTTTCACGCGAGCGGTTGAAAACGGACACGGTATAACCACGGCTTTCGATGTTGAGCGCCAGATTGCGCCCCATCACAGCCATACCAACGACGCCGATTTGTTGCTTAGACATTATGTGCTCCTAATACGCAGGGAAATTTTGCATCATGAATATATCATAGTTATATAAAACAAATTAGATAAAATTTAAAAAAACAAACTAAATATTATTAACAATTAATAGAAGCAAGAATACTTCGAAGCCTCGAAAAAAAATGACATTCCAAAAGAATTCATTAGATAAATAGAGTCTGGAATCGATCGTTCCAACGAGGTACACTTGGTGCTGGACTCATTGAAGAAAATGGAAAAAACAAAGAACCAGAAGGCAATTTATAATTGATAGTAACATCATTTTTCACATATGAATGATGATGATAATTCATTTCTCCGAACGCTGTTGAAACAATATCTTTTCGGGCCAATAAATATTCATAAAATTTTACAGGATCCACGCATTTTGTGATTTCATTGAGCATGAAAGGTATAATTGCAACATCGAATGTTGCAATCGTACTCATTACCTTACTATGTTCAATTGCCATCTCAAGCTTGATATTTTTGGGAAGATTAGTAGGAACACTTGTCTTTATTGGTCCAATAATTCTTATCAAAGAATCAGGATTTAGCTTAGATAATTCAACAACCCATGTCCAATCAAACCATTGAGCAATTGTACCGATATAGCCAAATACAAATTTATTATCCGTGTTAGAATCACTGGAGCGCTCAATTGTATCCGAGCAAGCATTCAATATAAGTTTTGTTTTATCAGGTAGAGAAAACTTCTCTAATAACGCATGGCTTGAGCAAATAATTTCATCAACAGAACATATGATTTTATTTTCGGTCTTTATCATATTAAATTTTGATAGTCCTACATAAAATTGAGGAAAATCATCCATTGCATCAAACCATTTTTTTTTCCATTTAAAACTATCTATTAACTTTAACGCGAGCAAACTCGGTTTACCAACAACTAATAAAGTATCAGAATCAATGAAATCACCTACATTCTGGAAAATTTTATTAATAGCACCAGAGTTAAGCAATTTGAATACTATAGGCAAGGGTTCACATGGCAAAATAAAATCAGGTTTTAATATATTAAGACCTTTAGGTAGCCCCATGCCCACAGGTTCCGGAGCATGCCGCCCCGGATGAAAATCTCCGATGTTAGGAAATCGAGTTGGGTATGGGTCTATCCAAAGAACAGATTCCACATCATTTCTTAAAGCAGCATCCACAAAAAAATGTGGACGCTGAGTAATGCTTGACCATGGAACCGGGGATAGATAGACCATTTTCATGATGTTAAACTTTGAAGTATTCTTTAATGATATTTAATATCCGGGAACTGGCTTTTCCATCACCATAAGGTGATGCGCCTTTAGCCATTTTGAAATATTCAATACTATCTGAAAGGAGAATAGAAGCTTCGCGTATAATATCAACTGTCTCTGTACCAACTAATTTGACAACCCCCTCAGTTACTGCCTCTGGTCTTTCAGTATCACGACGTAAGACTAAAACTGGTTTTCCTAACGCTGGAGCCTCTTCCTGCACTCCGCCTGAGTCTGTTAAAATCAGATATGATTTTTTGATAGCACTTACAAAAGGACCATAATCTAGTGGATCCACCAAAGCGATACGATTATGCCCCTTTAATACAGAATTAGTCACATTGCGAACGTTAGGATTAGGGTGAACAGGGAACAACACGTAAATATCAGGATATTTATTTACCAATTCTAGTAATGCGGCGCAAATATTCTCTATAGGCTTACCAAAATTTTCGCGGCGATGCGATGTAACAAGAACCAAGCGATGATTTGGTGGAATATCGATCCCAAAATCAAAGTCTTTCTTGGCTGTATCCAATAAAGCATCAATAACGGTATTTCCAGTAACAAATACTTTCTCTTCACCAATGTTTTCTTTTAGCAAATTATCCCGGGACACACTGGTAGGAGAAAAATGTAAAGCAGCCAAATGACCTGCTAAAATACGATTTGCTTCCTCCGGGAAAGGTGAATACAAGTCATTTGTCCTTAATCCTGCTTCTAAGTGAGCAAATGGTATTTTTTTATAGAAACATGCTAAAGCCGTAACGAAGACCGTTGTAGTATCACCTTGAGCAATAACCATATCTGGTTTTCTTTCCTCAAGAATCCTATCAACTCCAATCATTAACCTTGCTGTTAATTCCTGTAATGTCTGACCTGGGGTCATTACATTAAGATCATCATCAGCAGCAATTCCAAATAGCTCCAGAGCTTGATCTAAAAGGTCACGATGTTGAGCCGTGGCCAAAACAGTCACAGAAAATAACTCTGACTTTTTCAATTCTTGAATTAAAGGTGCCATTTTTATGGCTTCAGGTCTAGTGCCCACAACACAGATAATCTTTTTCATATTTTAGTTTCCTTTATAATCTACATAAAATTCTGGATAGGAAGACCATTTTTCTTTGAAATAATTAGCATTACGATTAAATAACTTTTCGTAATAATCACTGCCAGAATCAGCTTTAGTTGTTTGATGCGGTTGGTGTCTTATACCAGTTAGATCACGATAACAAACATCAAAGCCAAGAGCTTTAATTTGGAAACATAAATCTGTATCTTCATAACAAGTGGGATCATAAAAAGTATCAAATCCCTTAGATGCTTCAAATATAGTACGCGACATAAATACCCCGCACGTACCAAGATAACCAATATCACTTCTGTAACCTTTATGTATAGCTTCAGCGTTCATCCCTCTATTAGGACAATAATCAGAAATCATACCACCTAAATCAGAACGATTTACATCAAACCAACCAGCACCCCATCCAATAATGCCAATATTTGCATTTTTTTCTAAGAGATTTAAAGCTTCAGTAAAACTGGAGAATGATGTAAACCACTGGTCAGAATCAAAAAATGCCAAATATTGGCCCGTAGCATACTTAGCACCTAAGTTACGGCCTGATGAGCAGCCATTAACATCATTTTTTATAATCTTAACGTTTGGGAATTGAGAGGCAACTAACTCAGCACCACCATCAATACTCATATTATCCACAACAATTATTTCCTTGAGGAAATAATCACAATGATGGATCAATGATTGCAAGTTACGGATAATAATATTTGCATTATTGTGTATTAAGATAACAGCACTAGTTTTCTTGTGGAATCTCTCATAAGTTTTACTGGTCAAAATATTATCCAGACGACTAAACCATGAGTTTTCCGATATAAAGATATCATTTTTACTGATTAATTCAGCTGTAACTTCAACCTTTTTACATAATGTTGCAAATTCAACAGGATCATTTGCAATGAAAACCCCGGGGTAATCCACAATCTCTGGCATTTGGGTAGCAATTACCGGTTTACCCAAGAAAAGATATTCAAATATTTTGATAGGAGATACTGCGTCTGAAATTTTACCTGGAACAAAAGGCAACAAGGTTATATCAGAATGAGCCAGGTATGCTGGTAATTCAGTTATATCCTTGGCACCTAAAAAGAAGACATTATCTGAAATATTTCTATCAGTTGGTTTATCACCTATCAGTACAAAGGCAATTTTTGGATTTGCCTTTGCAGCTGCGGTAATATAATCCCATCCAAACCACTCACCGTATAATGAACCAAAATAAAGAGCTATTCGATTATATCCAGAAGGCATATCAAATGGCTTGGAGTATTTCCTGTACTTGTCGAAAATATACTCATTTGCAGCATTTGGTAGATAGATGGCATCCTCTCTGCCTAAATCTTCTAATCGTTTTACTAGCAATTTCGCAGTTCCCACAACTACGGTTGATTCTCTAACAAAACGTTGGTAATTTTCCAAATTAAACCAGTCCCCACCAAGACTAGTTTCCCAATCATCAATAAGCTCAAACACAGTCTTTAAACCACGATTATTAAAAAACTCCAGATAAGGAAGCGCATCTGGATGGGGATGTTCAATGACTAATGTAGCATTGGCGGATACTATCTTAGAAATAATATTAGGGGTAGTATTTCCTATATATATATGCTGCAAACCATGAATAGAAACATCTGATTCAACGTGTATATTTTTTTCAAAATCATATTTTTTATAAATGTATAAATAAACTACTTTCTTACCGGTTTTCAGAGCACACCTAGCAAGCTGAGCAGCACGTTGGCCACCTCCGATATCATCATAAGGAACGCCAGAGATAATGATTAGCTCACCTTCCATGAAATTACTGTCATTCAGATAATTATCAGAGGAGTGAATGGTAGGAAATTGCTGTATCAAATTATAGCCGTTCAGCCTTCGATCGACTTTAGCGACTGCAACCTTAATAAATACCTTAAACCCTTTATCTCTTATCAACTTAATAGATTTCTTCGCATAGAAAGAAATACTCTGCAAATTCATTTTTACCTCTGTTAACTAAAAATTAGCATTTAAAATTATCTATCTTTTGAGATATACCAATAATTTATTTTTCACGATGAGTTAGTCGATATAAAAACCCCTTGGAATTTTCCATATGTTCATCATTCTTCCGATCCATTTCTGATATCTTACGCTCAAGGAGTAGTATTTTTTCCTCTAATCCTAAAACAAGAGTTTTAGTATTAGATATCTGAGCATTTGCTTTATCAATAACTCCAATTAACTCATCATTATACGTAATAAGTTTATTGATCCGCTTTTCAAAATCACCATATAACCTATCAGCATTAATAGAGATATTTTTTTGGCTTAACTCAATAATACTTTGAATTTCAGCTATACTAATATTATTTTGTTTTAATTGTTCACAATTTCTCTTCTGCTCTAAGAGACAAAAATGTTGCCGAACACTTTCATTATTAATATTAAATATGATTTGAGATATCAGTGCATAAATTGCATCTGAAAAATATAAATTCTCATATCTGGGAAAATAAACATCTCCTGTTGTAATAAGACTGTAAATTTTTCTCAAAAATGAATCGGTACTTGAAAAAGGATTGTTTAAAATACAGGCTACAGAAGATGAGAAATGCAACCAAATATTATCTACATTATAACCATCATTGATAATGTCATAACAAGAGTCTAAATCTTTATCAGAAATAGATGATAATTCACATTTTAACTGTTCAGTAGTAATAGTATCGAAATTTCTCCCTGAGAAATTACACCATGCAGCTTTTTCAAAAGTTTCCGGATTCAATACGGCTTTAACACCATCATACCCAACTAAAATAACACGTCGTTTCGCTGCAATACCTTCAAGAACAACTCTCCCCATTCCAGCCACTCCAGAATATGAAGTAATAGCTGTTCTGACATCTGATTCGTATCCGGCAAACTCAACATAATTTGATAGATTATTCGCAGATATCTCTTGCTCTAATGTTCCTTTAGCGTGTCCATCTCCCATGATGACAACACCAGGTAACCCAATAGCTTTTGCATACTTTATAAATTCAAGAACGCCGACAATCTTTTGTTCATCCAAACGACTAACGCAAACCCAGCGTTCATCCTTGATTGAACGTTCATCATGCTGCGTTAATTCAATACCATTCGGTAATATCTGCACGTTACTTTCTGATGAAAAGGCCAAACTTAATTCTTTCATCTCAGCAGAAACTACATATGCAATGTTGACATTTGGAAGAATAATATCTGTTAGTAAAAATTTAAAAATTGGACTCAAATAATTAGCAAACGACACAGGACCATGTAAAGTCAATACTAATGCCTTATTCTCTAACTCGGCAACAATAGCAGAGATTATTATAGAATAGAAAGGTTGAGCATGCAGCAGTTCAATATTGTTATGTCTAATATACTTGCGTAAGCTATTTATAGTGTTTGAAAACTCTTCCGACCCTATATTATGGTTCAAGTCTAAGTTTGAGATAATGCCAGTAACTTCTGAAGGAATTAAACTTGTATCGAACTCTTTACCAACAGCCAAGTAAACTGAATGACCTTGTTTAATAAGGGAGCGAATTTCTCCAGCAATATTAGTTTCAAGTCCACCAATAAGAAAGACTTCAGTAACAACTAGTATATTCATACTTATCCTTTCTGTTTTAATACCTCAACTTGAGTTTCTAATGAAGCAATGCCGCTAGCTTTAAGAGTTCGTTGATTAACTTTTATGACCATAACGTCAGTTTTACGATCCAAGTATGCCATGCCAGATTGTTCCAATACCTCCGCTATTGCAAGAGTGATAAAATATGAGCCAGGACATAAATCTAATTTTATATTAAATGAGCAATTCCAAACATCACCACATTTGACGCTAATTAAATTACTGTCGTGATAGCGGGTACTAGTTCCATAAACGCTTACCCCCTCAACCGTCCTTAGTAAAAGTCCAGCCTGAATCTCGTTAATGTTTGATAAAGATTCAATTTGCATAGTGACAGTGATGCATTCACCTGTATTAAAAAGCTCGCACTGTTTCCCATTTGAATCAAATATTCCCCATTTAACAATTTGCGCACTCAATCCTCGAGTAATACTCTGCTTTTTACTCGAACCATCACTATCACTATCACCATAAACTATGTCAGTGGTTTCTGTTTTAAATGTTTCTGCTGTTTGATCTTCTAAAGAACTTTGAGATTCTCTCTCTTTTTGCGAGTTGACAAAACGAATATAAGCTTGTTCATCTGAATATAGTAATGCATGGTACTGATCGATCACATCTTTTGCCGACCCTATTGCATGCATTTCTCCTTTATGCAACAGAACAGCTCTTTGGCAAAACTTTTCAATTGTACCTGTTGAATGCGTAACTAATAAAATACTACAACCTTTTTTCCTTAATTTTTCAATATAGTCATAGCATTTACGCTGAAATTTCTCATCACCTACAGCCAGTGCTTCATCTACAATAAAAATTTGAGGTTCAATACAAGCCTGTACTGCAAATGCTAACCTAACGGCCATACCACTAGAATAAGTTTTTACCGGTTGATCTAAGTGTTGACCAATATCAGCAAAGGCTATTATCTCATCTATTCGGTTATCCATTTGCTCACGAGAAAAACCTAAAATAGATCCATTTAGATAAATATTTTCACGACCGGTAAAATCTGGATTAAAACCCGACCCCAACTCCAATAATGCAGCAACAACCCCACTGGTAGTGACGCAACCCTGAGTAGCCTCTAAAGTTCCGGCGATTATCTGTAGTAGTGTACTTTTACCACTACCATTTCGTCCCAGAATACCGACTGTTTCTCCCTTGCGTAAGTGGAAATTTATATTTTTTAGAGCCCAAAATTCTTTGTAATATTTCTTTGAAGAAGAAAATAGCTGAAGTAATCTTTCGCGAGGATTATCATACATCTCATAAACTTTTGAGACATTTTCAATTGAAATAGAAATTTCAGAGGACATCAGAGAATCCTCCTCTTGTTTTTTGGAACCACGCGAATCCAAGGCATGTAACAATCATTGAAACAATTGTCCATACACCCCATTTTTGCCATTGAATACTATTGCCGAATATTATCACTGCCCGAACCTGTTCTATAATGAATGTTAGTGGATTAAATTCCATGATAATCTTAAAGTTATCAGGCAAGGCTTGTATAGGATAAAATATTGGTGACATGAACATAAGTACTGTTGTTAATAATAATATTATTTGTCCGATATCTCGTAAGTATACACCAAGCGCTGACAGGAATAATGAAAGACCAATTATCAAAAAAATAAGCGGGATCAAAGTTAGCGGAAATAAAAATATCGTAATGTGAGGTATACCAAAGAATATTAAATAAAAAACAACCCAAACGACAAAGCTAATTAGCATATGAAAAAAAGCAGTACCTAATACAACAAAAGGTAATATCTCCAATGGAAATATTACTTTCTTCACATAATTCACATTTGAAAGAATAAGCCCAGGAGATTTATTCAGACACTCTGAAAACAAATTATAAACTAACAACCCTGAGAATAATATCAATGCAAATTCAGTTTTACTTCCTGTACTATCTGCAGACCAACGAGCCTTAAACACAACACTAAATACAAAAGTGTATACAGACAACATAATTATTGGATTTATAAATGACCACATAAAACCGATAACTGAACCTTGATATCTACTTGCAATATCTCGCTTAATTAATTCATAGATCAGTTCTCTATTGTTTTTAACTGTCTTCAGAAACACTATAGGATTCTTAGATTTCTTTGTTGCTAAACTCATTTTCCCCTCGATGGACACATTCAATATAATCTTCTTTCTTAACATAAATAACTGATCAAATCATTTAGATACGCTTCAAAAATAAAGCAACCGCAAACAAGAGAGACTCAATATTACTTTGCCTGTATAATCGAAGTTGTATAATTTGTTTTATTCTGCTAAGAAAACTTACCTTCCTAAGGCAAAAAAATCGCTGCGCTGTAATTTTATTCTCTTGGCTAAGTATTTCATGCATATGATTAAGTAAAATAAGGTTAGCATCAACGCTTTTCTTAAATTCGCCATTAAATAAAATTTTAACTCGCTTAAATTTAGCTGATAATGTTTTGTTTTCACCAACTAAGTTATTGTAATGCTGCCTGTATTTTAATGTGGGATCGGGATCATATATAACTTTTCCATCACATGCTGTAATTAAGATATATACCCACCAATCATGGGATGGAATAATTTTATCTTCAGGTGTTTTATCAATGATTAACTTAGCCGATAAATTGAACAGCATAGTGTTTCCACCAGCTACACATTGAATTAAGGAATTTTTAAAAGATAAAGGTTTCGTTATTTTTGAGGATGGACCGATATAGTTTTCATTCTCATCCACTAATAATGTGCTAGAGCAATATACGGCCGGTATGTTTGCTATGATACAAGAGAGATTTGCAATACTTTTCTCTATTTTATTATTTAGCCATATATCATCTTGATCACAAAAAGCATAATATCGGTATTTTTTTGGGATCAACTTTATCCCATTAATAAAATTCCTAGCAAATCCCTTACGTGGTCCTTCAATTAATTTACATCTTTCAGTACCAATCTCACTTATGCAATCTTCTATTATTTTTCTAGTATTATCCGTTGAGCCATCGTCAGAAATATATATAACCCAATCATTGTGAGTTTGAGCACGGATAGAATCAATTTGTGATTTTAAATATTTTTCACCATTATATGTGCAAACTAAAATAGCAACACTACTGTTCATCATACAACTCCGATAATTTCAGAGAAACGCCTAATAAATCTTTCTCTGAGATTATCTTATGTTCCATTTCTGGCCAAGCAACATTGATATCAGTATCATTCCAAATAATAATTCTTTCGGAATTTGGATTGTAAAAATCAGTAACTTTATAACAAACTTTTGCTAAATCTGACATTGTTAAAAAACCATGGGCAAACCCTTTTGGGATCCATATACTCTTTTTGTTAATGTCGTTGAGAATTACGCCAATCCACTTTTTAAATGTTGGTGAGTTTCTTCTTATATCTACAACCACATCGAAAATCTCACCTTCCAGACAACTTAAAAGCTTACCTTGCGAATACGGTGATGCTTGATAATGTAATCCCCTCAATACCCCTTTCTGTGACAATGAAATGTTGTCTTGAACAAATATAATATCTTCACCAATTGCATTATCAAATTTTTGTTTATTATAGCTCTCATAAAAATACCCACGTTCATCCCCAAAAATGCTAGGTTCAATAATTACTACATCATTCAATTCCGTTTTTGTAATTTTCATTATTTGCCTTCTTTACAAGCTTTTTCAATTTCAGAAAGTGTTCTTTTAACACCAAACTGCCAATCGGGAAGAAGTAAGTTAAACTGTTCTTGGAATTTTCTGTTATTTAATCTAGAGTTTAATGGTCTTCTCGCTAACATATTATATTCACTTGAAGTAATGTTATTTATTTTATTCAGTAGATAATTTGCACTATCAATATGATTCATAATAAACTGAGCATAATCAAACCATGTTGTATATCCACTCGACACCAAATGGTATATCCCATAGTGATTATTATCTGGTAACACTTTACGAATAACATGTGCAGTGCAATCTGCAATTAATTCAGCAGAAGTTGGAGAACCAAATTGATCATCAACAACTGATATTTCTTTTTTACTTTTAGCAATATTTAATATCGTTTTAATAAAATTAGCACCGCGCGAGCTATGAACCCAACTTGTTCGAAATATTAGACTTTTTGGGTTAAATTTAGTAATTACCTCTTCACTGGCTAGTTTAGCCAAACCATAGTGATTTATTGGCGCAGCAATATCTTCTTCTTTTTGCCATGAACTCCCATCACCCGAAAAAACATAATCAGATGAATAGTGTATCAATAATGCGCCTAACTTTTTCGACTCGATTGCCATTACTTCTACGGCCCGAACATTTATCAACCAGCTTAAATCTTGCTCTTGTTCGGCTTTATCGACAGCTGTATATGCGGCAGCATTAACAATAACATCTGGGCGAAATCGTTGTATCGTATCAGCTATGCCTTTCAAATTGCTCAAATCACCGCACGGAAAATAGTCACTTCGGCCTAATGCTAATACTTCACCCAATAAAGCAAGTGAGCGCTGCAGTTCCCATCCTACTTGACCATTTTTCCCAAATAGTAAAATTCTCATTTCTATCCCATCAATACAACCAGATGAAAAGCTTTTAATACCAAGATACAGCTTCATATAATCAAGGCTATTGAAAAGTCAACCAATCAATTCCAATGCTTTTCATATGTTGAATAAACTATGGCATTTGATAACGCTACCGCCCCTGGCTCAACAGCTACCAGTGCACTACGTATAAACAAATTGGACGTTAGCTTCTGCAAATACTCGCAGAAAACCTAAAAATCAATCGCTAATTGTCTTACCAAATGTAGTCAGAAACAAGAAAAAATCCGACAACAGCAAGATTAAACTTAGTAGGTTAAAGCTATATTGTTAGCTTGTTCTAAGTAAAAAGCGGCACTAACGCCCAACCTTATCAAATGTCGATATGAGGTAGTCAGTTACCGCGACTTTCCTTCCAATGTCGTTGCTGCAGCCTGTTTCTATTCTCCGAGCAACTTCTCAATGCTCTTACGGAACTTCGGCCCTTCTTTCAGGTTACGCAGGCCGTACTTAACAAACGCCTGCATATAGCCCATTTTCTTCCCGCAGTCGTAGCTGTCACCCGTCATCAGCATGGCGTCAACAGACTGTTTTTTCGCCAGCTCAGCAATAGCATCCGTCAACTGAATACGCCCCCAGGCACCTGGCTGGGTATGCTCCAGTTCTGCCCAGATATCAGCAGAAAGCACGTAGCGCCCTACTGCCATCAGATCGGAATCCAGAGTCTGCGGCTGGTCTGGTTTTTCAATGAATTCAACAATACGGCTGACTTTGCCTTCATTATCTAAAGGCTCTTTGGTCTGAATAACAGAGTACTCAGACAGATCGCCTTCCATACGCTTAGCCAGCACCTGACTACGCCCGGTTTCATTAAAACGAGCAACCATGGCAGCCAAGTTGTAGCGCAGCGGATCCGCGCTCGCTGTATCAAGAACAACGTCAGGTAATACGACGACAAACGGGTTATCCCCAACAATTGGGCGAGCACAAAGAATTGAATGACCCAGGCCCAGTAACTGAGCCTGACGAACGTTCATAATAGTCACGCCTGGAGGACAGATAGACTGCACCTCGGCTAATAGCTGGCGCTTAACACGCTGCTCAAGCAACGATTCGAGTTCGTAAGAGGTGTCGAAGTGGTTCTCAACCGCGTTCTTAGACGCATGAGTCACCAGCACGATTTCTTTGATACCTGCAGCTACAATTTCGTCGACAATGTATTGAATCATCGGCTTGTCTACGATCGGTAGCATCTCTTTAGGGATTGCCTTCGTGGCAGGCAACATGTGCATCCCCAGACCTGCTACCGGAATAACTGCTTTCAAATTAATCATTAAGTCATTCACCTATTCAATTGTTGCTGAATTATAGCTTTTTAGCTTGTTTTAGCCAGTATGAATTACATTACTCCGATGCAGCGTATGTTACGCCGCTTAACTTCGCAATGCAGTAATCTTAATCCCAGGGAGTGTCACTTTAGCCAGGAATGGTCGCAAAGTTACCGCTCCCGTCCCGGGAGTCGAAAATTCACCGCTTCGACATTCACCACCTGATGGTTTACCCGGTCGATGTCAACTGAGCTTTGCCCGGTTTCGTTTACCGCATGGACATTCGCCAGCGAGAGTAATGTGTCCTGTTTAGCCATAAACTTGCCGCGCACATCCTTACGGAGATCGAAGTGCATCTTGAGTGCGGGTCCCGTCGCGGATTGCTGCATAACCCTGATGTTACGTAAAAAAAGGTGCTGTGGTTGGTTATGCAACTCAAGCGTGGCACGTTTCATCTCCACATTGGTAATCGCCACAAATGAAGTCGCATTACCAGAGGAGATCTGAATACCGCGCAATTTGTATTCACGTTTCGTATTATCCAGATGGATATTATTTAACTTAAAGTTTTGTGGAATGGATAAATAACGCCCTTTGATTACGCCGTAACCAATGAGCATACCTGCGCTATTCTCCATATTGATATTATCAATTACGAAATTATCACATCCGTAAATAGCGACCGTCGCATTATCAATGCCCGCTTTCTTACTATAATTCAGGATGATATTTCGCGCGGTAATATTACGAATAATAAAGTGTTTGCCGTTCTCCACATGCACTAACTGTCGGCAGTCGCTACCGGTGATGTTCGCTACCACAAAGTTTTTTACCGCCAGTTCATCGGGATAGGTATTGTCATAGGTACTCCCCGCCAGACCGATGCCAATGCCCCAGTTCACGTTGCCGTTGGTACAGTTGATACGTTCAATGACATGGTCAGAAATGAGGATATTGCTGTCGTTTATCGCCACATTCCACTCAATTGCATCACCCTGTAAATCGCTAAAACGGCTGTTCGTGATCTTTACGCCGTCCATTCGGTTATGAAAACCCTGACGCAAAATGCCATAGTTAGCGCGCGTGACGGTAATATCATCGATAGTCAGATTACGCATCAGCCTCGAGGTTTTACCGCCGATATAGATTTGCGTCACCGGACCGAAACCGCTCATGGCAATCCCTTTTATCACACAGTCCGAACCCCGCACATCGAGGGTAACGTTCCTCAGGCTCCCGCCCTGCTCGCCCATCACCTTGCATCCATCCTGCAGAACAAAGCGCCCACGGCCATTGCCGCTGATTCTGCCTTGCAGGTGTAGCGTTTTGCCAGGCGGGATAACAACTGCGGTATTGAGATCCTTACATTCCAGTCCATTTGGTACGACGACCGTTTGTCCTTCTTTGAACGCCTGCCTGAAAGAAGCGACCCAATCCTTTGGGTTGTAATCCTGAATGTTGACGCTGCCCGATGATTCAAGCGCCCGGACAACGGGAGTATGCAGTACGACAAGCGCAGAGCCTGCCGTCAGAAAAGTACGGCGTGAGAGTTTGTTCTCTGACATACAACCTCGATTTACATCGTTTGCAGCAGACTGGCTAACTGTTTATTGATCGCTAACTGATTAAATTCAGTTGCAATTTTTTCTCGCGCGCACTGCACAATCGGCTGCACCTGCTCACTGTCGAGCAGGCTAAATGCCGCTAATCGCTCTGCCAGCGCCTGCGCATCGTTTTCCGGTGCCAGCCAGCCAGACTTGCCCGACTCGACCAGTTCAGGGATCCCACTATGGACGGTGGAAATCACCGGGATGCCCACCGCCATCGCCTCCATCAGCGCCACCGGGATCCCCTCCATATCGCCATCCCTTCCGGTAATTGAGGGCAGCAAAAAGACATCGGCCTGCTCAAGCATTTCCTTCACCTGATGACTGGGTTTAAAGCCTGGCATCTCAATCACATCATCAAGTTGATATTGCTCGATTAGCGTACGCAGACGACGCTCCCAGGGGCCAATGCCAAGGATGCGATAACGGAATGCGACGCCCTGCTCTTTCAACTGACGACAGGCTTCGATGGCAACGTGCAGTCCTTTTTTCTCAGTTAACCGGGCGACAGAGATAATCTCCAGCGGGGCGGCAGGCGATTTCAACTGGCGTGGCGTAAAGCGCGTCATATCGATTCCCATGCGCGAGACCGCAATTTTCTGCGGCGGGCACCCCATATTTTTTAAACGTCCGGCCCAGAGGTTGCTGATAGGTAACATCAAATCCCCACGTTCAAACAGTTGCTGATATTCAGGGGTGTAGTGGGCAAGCACATCCCGATGCGAAACATCAATGCCGTGAAATACCGTGGCGATTTTGCCGCGGATCATCCCTAGCTCACGCAGCTTGGCGGCCGTTACGCCTGCGGGTCCAAAATGAGCGATAAACACATCCGCTTCAAACGCCCGCGGGTTCGCGCCACAAATGGCCGCCAAAATCAGATTGCGCGCCTCATCGCCATAGCGTGAAACATTCAGCGCTTTCCAGGTGGCTGAGCGGGTAATACCGCGCAGGGCCGCCACTGCCCTATACTTAAGCTTCGCCAGTTTGCTGTTCGGCTCATTCAGTAACCAGCGCGTTTTTTCACCCAGACGGTAGGTATTAAATGAAGCATGGGTATTTTCAAGATCGCCCTTGTGCAACGCGACAATTTCCACGTCGTAGCCCATGTCGATAAATGCGGTAATCTGATTGAGTACAAAGGTCTCGGAGGAGAGCGGAAATTTAAGCAGGAAAAAGCCAACCTTCATTTTTCCCCCTCAATACGCGTTAAAACCGATTGCACCATGTTCACCCCACGTTCACGCTCACGCCTAACCGCGTCGCCGAGACGTATGTTCAGCTCAGGTAGCTGTCCGAGAGCATCGGCGACCTTTCCTTCCAGGCTGCCATCGAGCAGATGGCGAATATCGACGGCCATCTCTGCTAACCCCAGTTGTTGCATGATCCCTGCCGATTTATGCTCATAATTAATGGCGATGGCTGGCGTCATAAAATTCATCGAGATGATGGCCGAGTGTAAACGAGTCCCCACAGTCAGATCGCATGCAGCCAAAATTTTCCCCATCTCCAGGTCGTTGAGTTCATCCATCACCACGTGATAACGGCCCGGGTCGTTAATATACTGGCGCAGGTTCAACGCCACCATGCGGTCATCTTTGTTGTAACTATCAATACCGGTACAGGTTGACAGCGCTATCACCTGGTAACCTTCATCAAGGATGCGGTTCACTACCCCGGCAAAGGCTTGCTCATAGGCCTGCTGCGTTGTCCCCAGACGCTTATCAAAAGGAGCCAGCTCACGCAGAGTAATGGCAACGGTCTTCTGTTTTGCCGCCATGTGTAACCAGTGCTGTACGGCATAACCAGGCTCATAATCCTCATCATGGTTATTTACCAGCCAGGCGGTATCTACCCCGGTTTCGACTTTATCCGTGTTTATTGCACTGCGCTTCATCAGATCCAGACTGACGGATTCACGCAAAATCAACGCATTACAGTGTCCAAAAACGTAGTTCGCCAGTTGATTAAACTGTTCATCCTGGAATGGCCCCACGCTGTGGCCAATCATGTACAGCGGTTTTTTCGCCATAAACGTACACAGGGCATGTTCAAACTGCGGTACGCCATACAGATCGACAAAAAACGATCCGCCGACCTGGATAATGGCGTCGTAGTGCGACAGCAGACGAACAAAATCGGTAAACCCCTGGGCGATCGCGATATTGCGCAGATTACCGGAATCGGTGACACGCGAGAGCAGCACCTGATGCTGATAGCGACGACGCAGCACTTTCTTCACGCGTCCCATAACGCCCGCAGCATTATTGTGTTGCTTCATCTGCGAATACAGCGGATCGCCCATCACCGGGCGGTTCAGCAACCACGAAGAACTCACCGGATAACGGCTCATAACATCCACTTCAGTCTCAGGACGCAACGCGTTAATGGCATCCAGCAAACCGCGCAGAATCGCGCTATCCCCACGGTTCCCACAGGTATGGTTGCCTAAAATTAATAGTTTCATTATGACCTCTTAAAGCGTTGTTCTTATCCTGCACGAAGCAAGGTTTTCATTTTTTCACTGCGGCAGAGCTGGCGTTTTATTTCCACCACTAACGGATGGCGCGACACCACAATCATCGCCGCAAACGCCAGCGCTCCTGCCGCTACCTGGATCCCCAGCAACGCACCTGGCGACAGTTGGCTGCGCAGCATTACGTCCAGCGCATAGCTCACCACAAGGGTCGGTAAAGAGAGATACAATGGCAGCCACAGACTGAGCATGTACTGGCGGTAGCTGGAGCCAAGAACAGGTTTGATCATCACGAAGTAACTGAGGATCGTGTTAATCACCTGGACCAGCAAAAAGCCCAGCGTCACGCCAATCGCCCCGGCCTGATGACCACCGATGAAAATGGCGGGAATAAACAGAAAGGTTTTGAACACATTGAATTTGAAGCTGATGTCGACCCGTGCTTTCGCCATCAGCAGTGAACCGATCGGATTCCCCACAGAGCGCAGCAGTCCAACAATGCACAGCAGTTGCAAGACGGGAATAATACCGTTCCACTTCTCGCCAAATACCAGCGGCACCACATTGTTCGACACCACCATCAATCCCAGGAGTACCGGGAAGTTGATGATCCCAACCACCGACAGCAGCTTGTAAAAATTCACCCGTAGCTTTTCACTGTCGTCCTGAATTTTGGCAAACGCCGGAAACAGGACACGGGTAATAATCGGGTTCAGTTTGATCGGGGGAACAACCGCCACGTTCCAGGCGAGATTGAATCCGCCCGCCACACCTGCGCCCAACGTTCTGGCTAAAACCAACGTGGAAAGGTTGGTATTGAGGTAATTGATAATGCTGTCTGCCGTCAGCCACGCACCAAAACGCAGGTTCGACGAAACGGATGCCAGCGAAAAATGCAGCCCCGGACGGTAAATCCGGCGACCAAAATAGCCGAACAGCAGCGTTCGTAGCGTACTGTTCACCAGATACCCGAGAATGGCCGTCAGCGCGAGCGGCCAGAAATGGGCGCTGACCACGGTAAAGGTAAAACCGGCCAACACCGAACTGGTTTCAATCATGCCAATTTTGTTGAAGGCCAGCTCTTTTTGCATCAGCGCGCGAAACTGCTGCCCGTGCGGTATCACCACAAACGCCAGCGATAAGGTTTTGATGAGTGGCGCCAGTTCGGGATTATTGAGCACGCTGGCAATCGTCCCGCTAAGCAGAAACATCACCACACATACCACCATACCCAGCCCAACGTTGAGCCAGTACAGCGTCGTCAGCTCAAGATAACCGATGTCTTTGCGCTGAATAATTGAATTGGCGATACCGAAATCCGACAGCGTATCGGCCAGCGCAATGATCACCAGCGACACGGTTAGCAACCCAAACTGGTGGTTATCAATAATCCGCGCCAGGACGGTCATCTGGATAAGTCCCAGACCAATAATGATCACCGTGGCAATCGCCGACCACTTTGCGCCATTAAGCGTTTTTTCTCGTAAGCTCATGTTAATACGCCGCTTTGTTCACAAAGCCTTTGAATACCGTCAGAAAAACAATTTTGATATCGAACCACACGCTCCACTCGCGAATGTATTCGAGGTCAAACTCCACACGTTTTTCCATTTTTTCCAGCGTATCGGTTTCACCGCGCCAGCCGTTGATTTGCGCCCAGCCGGTAATGCCCGGTTTCACCTTATGGCGTAACATGTACCCCTCGATCAGTTGGCGGTACTGTTCGTTATGCGCCACCGCATGCGGACGTGGGCCGACGATAGACATCCCCCCGGTCAGGACGTTAATAAACTGCGGCAGTTCATCGAGCGACGTCCGGCGCAGGAAATTTCCCACAGGAGTAACGCGCGGATCGTTTTGGGTCGCCTGCGTCACCACCGCGTCGTTCTCCATCACTTTCATCGAGCGAAACTTCCAGACTTTGATCGGCTTCCCGTCCATGCCATAGCGGGTCTGGCGGAAAATCACCGGACCTTTGGAGGTCAGTTTTACCAGCAGCGCAATACCACACAGCACCGGGGAAATAAGCAGCAGGATCAGTGAAGCCAGCACGATATCTTCCGTGCGCTTTAACAGGCGATTAATCCCCGAAAGCGGCGTGTCATACAGCGGCACAACCGGAACGCCGTTCATCTCTTCAATCCGTGAATGCAGAATATTGAAGGTAAAGACATCAGGAATGAGGATCACCGAGCAGGTAGTGTCGGCCAACTCACGCACCAGTTTTTTTACGCTGGCGCCATCGCTCATCGACATGGCGATATAAACGTTATGAATGCGTGAAGCTTTGGCGTCGTCCACCAGTTGTTGCAGATTACCGGCCCAGTCGCGGGAGTTTTTTCCAGGGATTGGGTCGTGATAGACCCCCGCCACTTCAAATCCCAGCCACGGTTCATGGCGAAAACTGTCCAGCAGCATTTGTCCGGCGGGCAGGTCGCCAGCCACCGCCACCCGGCGGGTGTTGTAACCACGATTACGCAGCCACCCCGCACCGTAGCGAATAAACGAACGACTCAACACCAGGCCGACGCTTGATAGGAGATACCATGCCAGCCAGACGGCGAGACGGTTATCGAAATCGTTATTAAAGGCGATCAGACCTGCGCTAAAAATCAGGCTCAGCGTCCAGTTTTGTAGTAACAGCACCAGCTCAGTGGAAATTTTGACGCCGCGCCAGGAGCGATAAAAATCCGTTATGCCACCGAGCATCTGAAAAACGACCAGCGTGATCAGCGCCACCAGCAGGTGCATATACAGGAAAGGCAAACCGCTTAATTCGCAGATCACCCACAACCCGCCAAACATGATGGTGATATCTGAAAAGCGTTGCACCATCGAAATTAACGACGCATTGGTTTTGGCGCGTTCGCGCTTTTTTAGATGTGTCATCGTGGTTCCTGTTAGTCACCCTTTGCCCATAAGCGGGCAAAGGAAGCACCGGCATTACTGATTCAGTAACGCCAGAAGAGTGCGCGTTCGCGCTTCCATCAACGGAATATTTCCGCGCGATTCCACGTTAAGGCGCACCACCGGTTCGGTATTGGAAGAGCGTAAATTGAAGCGCCAGTCGACAAACGCCATGCTGATACCGTCCGTTCTGTCCACCGTCAGCGCCTCACGGGAAAAGTGCTGCTCCACACGCGCAATCGCTGCCGCCGGCTCTGCCAGCGTGCTGTTGATTTCCCCACTCGCCGGATAGGCCACCATCCGGTCACGGACCAGTTCACCCAGCGACTGTCCTTTCAGACTCAGCAGTTCCGCCACCAGCAGCCACGGGATCATTCCGCTGTCGCAGTAAGCAAAATCACGGAAATAGTGATGCGCGCTCATTTCACCACCATAAATGGCATCTTCATGGCGCATGCGCTCTTTGATAAACGCGTGCCCGGTTTTTGACATCACCGGTTTACCGCCTGCCGCCGTCACCACGTCCACAGTGTTCCAGGACAGGCGCGGGTCGTGGATAATTTTCGCCCCCGGATTCTTCTCCAGAAACGCTTCCGCCAGCAGGCCCACAATGTAATAGCCCTCAATGAACTGACCTTTTTCATCGAACAAGAAGCAGCGGTCAAAATCACCGTCGAAGGCAATCCCCATATCCGCACCGTGTTCAATCACCGCATTGCGCGTGTCGGCCCGGCATTCCGGCAGCAGAGGATTGGGGATACCGTTGGGGAAGTTGCCATCCGGCGTATTGTGAATTTTGATGAACTCGACCGGCACCCCCAGCGCCTTAAAACGGGCTTCAATGGCGTCAACCACCGGACCTGCCGCACCGTTGCCGGAGTTAAGCACCAGCTTCATCGGTTTCAGGCTGCCGGGATTGATGTAACCCAGCAGGTGGTCGATGTAGGCATCGCGGGTAGTAATACGCTGGTAGTGGCCACGTTTTGTCGCATCAACCGCCGAGAAGTCGTTGGCTTCCGCCAGGCGCTGCACGTCGCGCAGACCGGTATCACCGCTGATGGGCCGCGCCCCTTCCCGCACCAGCTTCATACCGTTGTAATCCATCGGATTATGGCTGGCGGTCACTTCAATACCGCCGTCAATGCCAAGGTGGAAGGTGGCGAAGTAAATCTCTTCGGTGCCCGACATGCCAATATCCAGCACATTCACCCCCGCATCCTGCAGCCCTTTCGCCAGCGCCAGCTTTAGCGTCTCGCTGGTCAGACGCACATCGCCGCCCAGAACAATAGATTTTGGCTTCAGGAACTCGCCGTAAGCGCGGCCAATTCGCCACGCGATCTCTTCATTCAGCTCTTCGCCCAGCCTGCCGCGAATATCGTAGGCTTTGAAACAGGTTAATTTCGTCATGATTTACCCTTCTTCAGGCAACAGTTAGCCCTCTCCTGACTGGAGATATTTTTCACAAAATGACTAGCCGTTAGTTTTTAGGCCGGATAAGGTGTTCACGCCGCCATCCGGCAACGATGATGTTGTGTTACGCGCGCCCGTAGCGATCCGCAAACCGCACCACATCATCCTCATCGAGGTAAGATCCGGAGCGCACTTCAATCAGATCGAGCGGGATTTTCCCGGGGTTCTCCAGACAATGGGTCGCCCCCAGCGGAATATAGACAGACTCGTTTTCAGCAAGCAGTTTGATATCATCATTGATTGTCACCTTCGCGGTACCGGCAACCACAACCCAGTGTTCAGCCCGGTGATGATGCATCTGCACAGACAATCCCTCACCAGGCTTGACGGTAATTCGCTTCACCTGGTAACGCTCTCCGGCATCAATTGAGTCGTACTTGCCCCACGGACGATAAACTTCGCGGTGAATATGATGCTCATGACGCCCGTCAGCCTTAATTTGCTCTACCACTTTTTTGACGTCCTGCACCGCGTTGCGATCGGCTATCAGCACCGCGTCTTTGGTCTGCACCACCACCAGATCTTTCACCCCGACGGTCGTCACCAGGCCTGATTCGGCATACACGTAACTGTTTTCCGTTTTGTGGCTTATGACATCGCCGTGATGCACATTGCCTTCAGCGGTATGGGCACTAATTTCCCACAGCGATGACCAGGAGCCAACATCGCTCCAGCCTGCGTTCATTGGCATCACCACCGCATCGGCGGTACGTTCCATTACCGCATAGTCCACAGACTCTTCCGGGCAGGCGAGAAACGCCTGTTCATCAACGCGGATAAAATCGAGATCGGGGTCGACCGTACTCATAGCGTTCTCACAGGCTTCAAGAATGTCGGGACGATACTTTTTCAGTTCTTCCAGGTAACGTCCGGCCCGGAACAAGAACATGCCGCTGTTCCAGTAGTAGTCGCCGCTCGTCACGTAAGCCTGCGCGGTTTCCAGATTAGGCTTTTCAACAAACTGTGCCACTTCAAAAGCCACGGCGTCGGTATTCGTCGGCGAGACCTCCCCCCGGCGGATATAGCCATAGCCGGTTTCCGGCTGGTCCGGCACGATACCGAACGTCACCAGCTTACCCGCTCCGGCATAGGGCATCGCATTGCGAACCGCCTCGCGGAATGCCTCTTCGTCGGCAATCATGTGATCGGCCGCCAAGACCAGCAGCAGCGGATCCTCACCCGGACTTTGACGTTTTGCCGCCAGCGCGGCCAGCGCTATCGCCGGTGCCGTATTACGCCCGGCAGGTTCGAGAATGATGTTCTCAGTCAGCTTGTGCAGCTGTCGTAACTGTTCCGCTACGATAAAACGGTGTTGTTCATTACAGATAACCACCGGGCTTTCGCACTCCACGCCGTTCAGACGGCAAATCGTCGTCTGCAGCATGGTGAGATCGCCTTTCAGGCACAGGAACTGCTTTGGGTACAGCACGCGGGACAGTGGCCATAAACGGCTCCCCGAGCCACCGGCCATCACCACCGGAAAGAGTTTGCTTTGACTCATCATGTACCCCGTATATCTGCAAGAAATTGACTCAGCACGTTTTCTTTATCCAGCGTGCGTTCGGCATAATCACGTGCCACCGTGTTTACTTTTGGCATCATCAATGCCCGTTTAATACCGCAAACCAGCGCGTTTACCGACTCCGGCTCCACGCACACCGCAATGCCAGGGTGAGCGTCACAAAGCTGACCCAGCTCGGTTTCAGGTTCGGCAGTAATAACTGCGTTACCACCAACAGCGAGGATATTGGTCAATTTGGAGGGCAGTACGGCATCAGCCGCACCACGCTTTTGCACGACCAGATGACAATCCGCAATCTTGAGCAACGCTGGCAGCGCGTCATATGATTGCAGCGGAAAGAACATCACGTTATTCAGGCCGCGTTCGCAGGCCATGCTCTCCAGCCGCGCTTTACCACCGCCCTGCCCGACAATCACAAACAGCCAGGGGTGTTCGCTCAACTCGACCGCTGCGTCTATCACGCTCTCCAGCCCCTGCTTTTCACCGATATTGCCTGAGTAAAGAACGATCTTTTGATCGGCAGGCAATCCCAGTTGCCTAGACAACGCCAGGGCATCGGCGTCGCTCACATCACGAAAGCGCGTCACTTCTGACCAGTTCGGAAAGAAAATAACCTTGTGCGGCGCAACGCCTTTTTCCATGGCTTTGTGCATCATGGAACGGGAAATCGTCGAAATATGGTCCATATTCAACAGCCCACTGCGCTCAAAGGCGCTGGCCAGTTTTGCCACCATACCGCACGTGCCTTTGCCCGCCATTCCTAGCCCCAACATGGCATCGACTTCGTAATCCTGAACGTGCAATAGCGTACGTGCGCCACAAAGCTTTGCCAGCAGGCGCATGCCCGGCGTGCAAAACAGCGTCGGCACCACGCCGATAATGCGATCCGGCTTCCAGCGACGTTGCGCCAGTAGCGGGAGAAAACTGCTCAGGGCGAAACTGCCCAAATGCAGCAGGCGCTTGAGCGTTGAGGGTTGCTCAGGCACATACAGCGGACAACGCCAGACGAGGGCGTCGCCCTCTTCGCGACGGTAGCGCCAGGATGAATAACTGCCGTTTACCTTCCACTGGGGATAATAAGGCGGCGCGGTGATCACCCGAACGTCATGCCCCTGCTGCGCCATCCACTCCACCATTTCACCGGTGTATTTGCCGATACCGGTCAACTCCGGCGAATAGTTGATGCCATACACGAGGATCTTCATAGCCCGGGTACTCCGGCCTGACTTGTTTTACAGAAGTAAGCCCGACTGTTGTCGTGCACGTGGTCACTGGCCAGAATCTGTGTAGACGCCATCCATCGGTACGCATCATGTTGGACATTGGGCAGTAGCAAGTCGTTTTCCGACACCCGCAGACGAAATCCCAGCACGATGTAATGCGTTGAGAAATCATCCCCAGAAAAGTTGTCGTCATAGAAGTGCTGCCAGACACCGTAAAACTCCGCAGCGGACAGCGGTAAACGTAACCCCAGCTCCGTTTCGGTAAGCCGCTCAAAGGCCACGTGCAGCGGTTCATCTTTTTGCACCCGACCGCCGGGCACAAACCAGTAACCCTGCGCCGGACGATTGAGACGCTTACCGAGCAGAAATTCACCGTGGGTGTTTTCCACGATCAAATCGATGGAAATCAGCGGAGTTGAACGTACTACGGTGGCAAAATCCTCATGACGTAAAAACATGCTTACCCCCGGTAGCGCTGCTGGTTTTCAAGGAACCACTGCCAGGTACTGGCAAGCCCCGCTTCCAGTGATATCTCGTGATACCAGCCCAACTGATGCAGACGCGTAACATCGAGCAATTTGCGCGGCGTTCCATCCGGTTTGCTGGCGTCGAACACCACGCGCCCCTTGTAACCCACGACCTGCGCGATAGTTTGCGCCAGTTCGCGGATAGTGCAGTCCACGCCGGTCCCCACATTGATATGCGACAGCATCGGCTGGGTATATTCCTGCAAGACTTCCTGAGCCAGCTCCATCACGTGGATACTGGCCGCTGCCATATCGTCAACATGCAGAAATTCACGCATTGGCGTCCCGCTTCCCCACACCACCACATCCGGCGTATTGTGCTCGCGAGCGTCATGAAAGCGGCGCAGCAGCGCCGGGATCACATGCGAATTACTCGGGTGGAAGTTGTCATGCGGCCCATACAGATTGGTCGGCATCACCGAGCGATAATCGCGGCCATACTGGCGGTTATACGATTCGCACAGCTTGATCCCGGCAATTTTGGCAATCGCATACGGCTCATTGGTCGGTTCCAGCTGCCCCTGCAACAGCTCGCTTTCGGCTATTGGCTGGGTGGCTTGTTTTGGATAAATACAGGATGATCCGAGGAACAGCAGTTTATTCACGTTATGCAAATGCGCAGCATGAATAATGTTGCTCTCAATCATCATGTTTTCATAAATAAAATCAGCAGGATAAGTATTATTCGCTATGATCCCGCCGACTTTAGCCGCCGCCAGATAAACCTGGTCAATACGTTCAGTGGCAAAGAACGCCTGCACCGCACTTGCGTCCAGCAGGTTAAGTTGGTCGCGGGTACGCAGCACCAGCTCGACATTATCTCGCTGCGACAATTGTCTGACGATGGCGGACCCCACCATCCCGCGATGGCCCGCCACAAAAATACGTTGTGTCTTCATCCTCAGTACTCCAGCGCGATGGCGACCTCGTAACCGTGCGACTTCAGCAGGGAATGCTTCTTCGCTGCTTCAAGATCGTTGGCAACCATTTCCGAGATCATCTGGCGCAACGTGATTTCCGGCTTCCAGCCCAGTTTTTCATGTGCTTTGGCCGGATCGCCCAGCAGCGTTTCCACCTCTGCCGGACGGAAATAGCGCGGATCGACGGCAATCATGACATCCCCAGGCTTCACACCCGGCGCGTCGTGTCCGGTTACGGAAACCACGATGCCTTTCTCATTCACGCCCTCGCCTTCAAAGCGCAATTTAATCCCCAACTGAGCGGCGGCCATTTCCACAAACTGGCGCACGGAATACTGCACGCCGGTGGCAATCACGAAATCTTCCGGCTTGTCCTGCTGCAGCATCATCCACTGCATCCTGACGTAATCTTTGGCATGCCCCCAGTCACGCAGCGAATCCATATTGCCCAGGTACAGGCAAGACTCCAGCCCCTGCGCGATGTTGGCGATCGCACGCGTAATTTTGCGCGTGACAAAGGTTTCGCCGCGGCGCGGAGATTCGTGGTTAAACAGAATGCCGTTACAGGCATACATACCGTAAGATTCGCGGTAGTTGACGGTTATCCAGTAGGCGTACAGCTTGGCAACGGCATACGGCGAGCGCGGGTAGAACGGCGTGCTCTCTTTCTGCGGAATTTCCTGTACCAGGCCGTACAGTTCAGAGGTGGAGGCCTGATAAAAACGGGTCTTCTTTTCCAGCCCGAGGAAGCGGATAGCTTCCAGCAAACGCAAGGTGCCGATTGCATCGACATCCGCGGTGTATTCCGGTGAATCAAACGACACTGCGACATGACTCATGGCGCCGAGGTTATAGACCTCATCCGGTTGCACTTCCTGTAAAATACGGGTCAGGTTGGAGGAGTCCGTCAAATCGCCATAGTGCAGATGGAATTTGGGATTGCCCGAATGCGGATCCTGATAGATGTGGTCCACTCGTTCGGTGTTGAATGATGAAGCGCGGCGCTTAATACCGTGTACTTCATACCCTTTTTCCAGCAGGAACTCTGCCAGGTAAGAACCATCCTGCCCGGTTACGCCAGTGATGAGAGCGACTTTTGACATGTTATTACCTCTTAAATGATCCCCTCAGGGAGTAACTTTCTCGACGCGTTCGCGTGTGACTATTGCGGGATTTCCCCGACAAACGACATTGGCTGGCAGCGATTTAAATACACTGCTGCGTGCTCCGACGACGGTGCCATCGCCAATCGTCACGCCAGGCGCGACAAAGACATCTGTCGCCAGCCAGCATTTATCACCAACTACAATTGGTGTGGCGTTAATATCAAAATGTTGACTGGCATAATCATGACTCCCGGTGCATAAATAACTTTTTTGCGAAATAACCGCGTGCGCACCAATCGTAATATCACCCAGCGTATATAAAACCGCGTCATCACCCACCCAGGAATAATCTCCCAGGGTTAATTTCCACGGATAAGTAATTTTTACTGAAGGTCGAATAACTACGTTTTTTCCTATTTTTGCGCCAAACATTCGCAATAAAAACGCACGCCAGCGATACATTACCTGTGGGGACCAGCGAAATAATGTGGCTTGCACTGCCCACCATAATTGCACTTTAATGGCACCGCCGCCGCGAAAACCTCCCGGCACGTTGAAGCCGCTTAAATCCTGCATAATGTACCCTTACGCTTTTCCATATAAGGTTTTTGTTTTACCGGTTGTGCGCAGACGTAAATATTCTGACAACCCGGTCCAAAAACCTGGCATGTGTAATATCTGGCGCTGTACCTTTTTTGCATCCCGGCACAATTCCAGATTATTCGTCGTTGACACCCCACCCATGGAAAACTCTGACACCAGCCCGCTCAGCTTTTTAAACGCGTAACCTGACTTGTATAATTTGGCTGCCAGCGCGTAATCAGACGATATCTTATATTGCAAATCATAGCGCCAGACATTCAGTCCAGAGAGAGGAAAGAAGATTGCCTGATGGCTGGCGGGAAGGCTGTGATAAATATACCAACCCGGCTTGGCCCGCCGCTTAATTTTGTTACCATTACCGAAATCCAGCAACGCATCGCCAATGACCATCGCTTTATCGCTCTGCGTTTTTAGCTGGCGGATAAAATGAGCCGCATCTGCATGCAGAATATCCCCGGAGTTGAGGAACAGCGCAAACCGCCCGCGCGCCATAGCGATACCTTTGTTCATTGCATCATAGATGCCCTTATCCGGCTCGCTGACAAACCGTAACCGGTGCTCTCCACTGAGTCCTTCAAGAAAGGCCGAGGTACCGTCAGAGGAGCCGCCATCAACAACAATCCACTCAAAACTGATATCACCCGCCTGCGCCAGATGAGCTAACGACGCGTGAGTTTTGACGATCCCTTCCAGATTACGAAAGGCGACGGTAATAATACTGAGCAGCATGCGTTCTACCTCGCTATATTCAGCGCCTTGCGCAAAATAAACGGACATACAATTAAAAATGCGTATTCCGGACTAAATACTGAACCTGTAAAAAACAGCGACAGCGGCGTAAAAAGATAAAGCTGCACCCGATAATTCTGATTATCACCAAACGCATTGATCATCATCTTCATGACTTTCCCCATGTACCACAGGGCTAATATCACCGCGAACCATGAAAAATAAATAATCAGCAGATACAAGCCATTGTCTATCGTTTTACCAACATCTGCACCGTTAAAAATTCCGAATGACGCAACATATTCATAAAGTGAGCCGAATCTCACTACCCCATCAACGTTAACTAACGAATAACCGACCATTACTAATGGTCCCACGATACGATAATACGATGATGAGCCTTCAGTTCCTAAATCTCCAAGCCGTGTCGCGATGTACGGAAACGCAAATATCACACCAACGACAAACACGCTTAATGAGATTATCGCCAGCGGCAACTTCTTTTTTATCGCATCTTTATTCAGATACTGGAACGCCCACTCCAGGAGGTAAAACAAAATAAATGTCATTACCCCTGAAAACGATCCTGATAATATTATCCCTGCCAGAATCATAGCATCGGACTTAGGCGTTTTGATACCAAACTGTTTGATACTGAGCCAAATTGAGATTAACGCCAGAGCGAAGAATGCCGGTTCGAAATAGAGTGCAGTGGTGCGCTTCCCGCCAAACTTAATAAAGTTCAGAACATAGCTATTACTGTAAATAAGATATTTCGAAATAACTTCCATTAAACTGCTGCCGCCACTAAGAATTATCTGCGCCATTTCCACCGCAGCTAACCCCACCACCAGGCCCACAACCAGCCAGAAAAAACGCAAGATCTTAATGTAGTTATGCGGCGAAATGGTTTTGAAGCGAATACTCCACACCATACCGATAATCACCACGGTATAGACAAACAGCATTGCGGACGTCACGTACTTGCTGGCATCCAGTGATTGTCCGAACAGATAGTTAAACGCCGTCAGTCCGCCCCCCACGCCCAGCGCAATCATTAATTTTTTAATATTGATGCGCTCGACAAACAGCAACAGCAGAACGGGCAAAAACGTGACGATAGTTATCGGGAAGCTCTCGCCAAGCTGGGCGAGTTTGACGTTAACCAGCAGATAAAGCAGCGGTAGCACCAGATAGCTACAGATTCTGATAGAACGAGACATACTCCTCCAGCATCTGTTGTCCACTGTATGCCACCCGGCTGCGCTGGCTGAACGCGGCAAGCGACGTGTCAAATACCGCCTGCGCAATGTCTGATCTTTTCAGTTGCACCAGGTGCAAAACGTCCGCTTCGCTGAACGTTTTGCCGCCCGATTTCGCCAGCACTTCCTGCGCGGCATCGCTATGCGTAGCAATAACCGGTACGCCGATGGAAAGCGCTTCACACAGAATCAGCGGGTAGTTATCAACGCGCGAGCTGAACACCAGCCCATCCATCTCGTTAAGCGCGCTCATCAACGTGCGCTTATCGCTCTCAAACCCGTGATTGATGACGTTATCCCCGACAAACGGAGAAAATTTGCCGAAGGTATGCAGCTCAATTTTGTCTCCGAGCGCAATCATCGCTCGCACCAGTTGCTGACTGGTTTTTCCGTCATAGCGCAGGTCATGGGCCACCACGGCGATTTTCGGTCTGCCGCTTTCCTCATGCTTAGCGGGAAGTTCGGCAAGAATGGCTTCCGTTACCACATCGATGCCGTTGTTAATAATGCGGCAACGACCGGCGCCATACAGACTGTTGAATGCATCGGCCACATGCTGACTGGGCGAGATGAACTGGCAGCCCAGCGCCAGCATGGCGCGAAACATCTGCCGTTTACCAGGCAACTGTTGATGGGCTTTATCGATTTTTACCGGCGGATAGTTACTGAGCGTTGGACATTTCTGACAGCCCGTTTTCCAGCTTTCGCAGCCATCGGTAAAGGCACAGCGCCCGGTCACGCTCCAGTGATCGTGCAGCGTCCAGACGAAGGTGATATCCGGTTTATGCGCCTTCACTTTTTGGCAAAAGGCAACCACCTCTTCCAGATTCAACCAGTAGCTGTGCAACACATGAAAATGCAGTACCAGCGGGCCGGAAGTGCGGGTAACCGGACGGTACAACTTGTCGAGATTGCCAAACATGTCGCGGTTCGCGAAACGAAACAGCGCAATGTTCGCCGCCGACGTCAGACGCGGCGTATGTTTGATAACCTGCGGGTAATTCGCATGGCTGACGCTTTTCTTACCGCCTTTGCCATAGCCGTAGACAAAACGCGATGACAGCCCTTTTTCCAACGCCCTCAGATGCAAATCTAACGCCACGCCTGCCGCCCCGCCTTCTGCGAGCCGCACATTAAACTGTAATATCTTCATTTTATTACCTTCACCCGTGCCTTCTCGCCCACGACCAACGTATTGTCCGGGATGCTATCCACGACGACGCTCCCGGCGCCAATCGTCACGTTATCGCCAATGGCAACGCCGCCAAGCAGAGTGACATTGGCCCCCAGCTCAACGCCGTTACCGATGACCGGACAGGACAGATCGTTGCCGCCAAGATTGCCGATGGTGACGCCATGGCGCAGGGTGAAATCATCCCCCGCCACCACGTGTTTATTGATCACCACCCCATAGCCATGATGGATGGTGAAACGACGACCAATAGATGCAGCGGCCTGGATTTCATAGCCAAACACGCATTCAGTGATAAGGCGATACATCACCAGCACCGGCGCCGCCCACAGGTTGTTCAAGACATTTTTTTTACGCCAGACGGAGCAAAAATGGGCAATCCGATAGGCCACCACCATGCAGCAGGGTCGCAGACTCCAGCCGTTCGCGCGTAAATCTTCCAGCATACTTAGCGTCCTCGCAGTCCGTCGGCCAGGCGCTTACTATTGCGAACAGAAAGCAGCGTCAGCAACGTGCGCCAGTTCATCCGTTTATTGCGGATCTGGTAGAGGGTAAACAGCTGATATTTCTTGCTGGCCCGGTCAAATTTGCCTTTGTGCTTACGGTAGAACTGAAAGTAGCCGGAGAATTTATGCGGGGATGAGGTAATACGCATTTCACCGTGATTCACATGCAGGATCTGCGTTGCCTCTTTTACCTTCCACGGTTTGCCATACGCCACCACCATGCGCAGGAAAATGTCATAATCCTGCGCCGCTTTCAGCGTGGTATCGAACAGGCATGCTTTGAACCGCCAGGCCCAGGTAAACACCTGATTACCAATAATATTGCGCTTGTAAAATTTACGGCGTGAATAAACGGCCTTCGGATAGAGCGGCAAACTGGTCGGCTGCGAATATACTTCGCCTTCACAGACATAGTCATTGGCATACAGAAACGCCCGCGTCACCAGATGATGGCGATAATTGAGAAATACGCTCAGGCGGTTCGGCGTCCATTCATCATCATCATCAATACCCGTAATATATTGCCCACTGGCCTGCATGATGGCCTGATTACGCACCGCACAGGCTCCGGAGTTAGTGGGATTACGCGTATACGACACACGCGGATCGTTGAGTTCTTCAACAAATTGCTGCAGTTGCTCATACGAGGAAGAGCAATCATCCACAATGATCATCTCCCAGTGAGGATAGTCCTGGCGCAGTACCGATTTAATCGCCCGGATGGCCAGTTGCTGACGGTTCCAGGTGGGCATATAAATTGAAATTAGCGGGTTGTCTGTCGTCATTTTCGTTTCCCAGATATCCCCGTCATACTTCAAGTTGCATCTGCGTTGGCTTTCCTGCAACTCGAGTTATTTAGGGTATAAATATGTTTTTGTGGGCCGCTATCCGGCAATGTTCGTTACCTATTTCGAATCCGAGGTGTACTCGTATTCGTAGTACCCGTAATCCTGATACCCGCTGGCGCGGCGGAAGATCGAGTTCAGGATCACCCCTTTCACCTGAATGCCGTTTTGCTCAAAGCGACTCAGGCTGGTTTCCACCTCTTTCAGCGTGTTGACCGCGTAACGCGCCACCATCAGCGTGGTTCCAGCGTGACGCCCCACGATAGCCGCATCGGTCACCGCCAGTATTGGCGGGGTATCGATCAGCACCAGGTCATAGTGCGAGCTGGCCCATGCAATCAGTTCGCCAAAGCGTTCACTCATCAGCAGCTCGGAGGGGTTGGGGGGAATTTGTCCGCGAGGGATCAGATCGAAATGTGGAATCGATGTCGGTTTCGCGCTGGATGAGATATCCCCCTTGCCGATGAGGATCTCAGACAGACCGTTAACGTTATTGGTCCCCAGCAGCTCGTGGGTATAGCCTTTGCGCATGTCGCAGTCGATCAACAGCACGCGTTTGTTGGTCTGACTAACGACCGCCGCCAGGTTGGCGCAGACAAACGTTTTACCAATTGACGGGCTGACGCCGGTCAGCATCAAGACGTTGTTGCGCGCCTGCATCATGGCAAAGTGCAGGCTGGTACGCAGGCTGCGGACCGCTTCTATCGCAAGATCCGTCGGATTCCCCACTGCCAGCAACTGGCTTTGCTTGTAGCGTTTCACGCCTTTAATGGTTTGCACGTTATCGCGAGCTTTTTGCCATTCTGATAGTGGAATGCTGGCATACACGCTGATGCCATGCTCTTCCAGCGCCTGTGGGCTTTCAATGCCGCGATTAAACAGGGAACGCAGCAGTACGCCCACCACTGAAAGCATCAAACCAAGAATGATGCTGCCGAGAATAATCAGCGTCGTTTTCGGCTTCAGCACGCCAGGCTGGGCAATCGCGGGATCGACGATGCGCACATCTCCGACCGTACTGGCCTCGGTAATCTTCAGCTCCTGCTGCTTGTTCAGCAACTGCATATAGACCTGCTGGCCGGACTCCACGTCACGCGTCAGGCGGACAATTTCCTGCTGCGTTTTCGGCATCGCCGTTACGCGCCCGTTCAGCTTGCTTTTCTCATCTTCCAGCGCCTGGCGTTTTTCCAGCAAGGTGCGGTACGCAGGGTGCGCTTTGGTGAACAGCTTGGAAATCTCCGCTTCTTTGAAGGTCAGCTCATTAAGTTGCGCATCAATATTCACCATGGAATCCAGCACCGCTTTGGCTTCCAGCGGCAAATCCACGGAGTCTTTGTCCTGACGAAAGGCATTCAGCTTGTTTTCGGCAACGTCCAGCCGGTTACGCACCTCGGGCAACTGCTTTGCCAGAAACGCCAGACTTTTGGCGGCCTCTTCAGATTTACGCTCCACGTTTTGTTGCAGGTAGTTGCGGGTAATACTGTCAAGGATCTGGCGGATTTGCTCGCGGTCTTCACCGGTAAAGGTCAGGCTCAGTACGCCAGTGTCTTTGCCGGTTTCCGTCACCATCAGATTATTTTGCAAGGTGTTGATCATGCCCAGCGTGGAGAATTTGCTGACGGTAAATTGGCTCTCAGGGCTGGCATGGATCGCCTCGACCAGCATCGTCACGCCGTCATGTTTCAGCACCTGCCCAACCTGCCCCTGGGCGCTAAAACCTCCGTCACTCACCAGCTGATAACTTTTGTCATTCAGCACGCTTAGCGTGAAGGTCTGTTCATTCATTGCCTTTGGCAGCGTGAAAGTCGTCACGTTAACCGTTTCGTTCTGGCGACCCATCAACCGATCCCAACCCGCGCCAAAAATGGGGAACGTATCTTTGGTAACCGCGATATCCAGGTTGAGATCGTCTACCGTTTTCCCCAATACCAGCCGTGACTGGATGAGCTGAATTTCCGCTTCAGAGGCCGGAGGTTTGTTCGACAACGCCGAGCCAATATCCTGCACCAGTGAATTTCCGGTATTTTGCTCAATTTGCACCAGCGCGTCCGCACTGTAGATCGGAGTGGCAAATAGCGTGTAGACCGCTGCGCATAATGCAAATGCCGCAGTAATACCAAGCACCCACCAGCGGGCTTCCACCACCGTTGCCACCAGACGACCAATATCGATTTCATCATTGCCCGTTACCGGCGCAGCAGACTGTTTTACTTTTTCTGTCATTGTTTTCCCTGCTCTGCGTTCAATGCCTGAGCCCATTGGCGGGCAGACCGTTCAAGTAATGCGTACACCGCGTCAAACGCATCACGGCTTTTACGATACGGATCGGGAATTTCGCGCTCGCTGTCCCAGTGACCAAACAGCATCACTTTGCCGCGCATCTCCGGCACCATTTCACACAGGGCAGAGATATGGCGTTTTTCCATGGTCAGGATCAGGTCATACTCCCGGCACATTCGTCCCGAGATCTGCCGGGCACAATGATTCTCCAGTGACAGGTTGTGCGCCTGCGCCACGCTGATGGCGCACGGGTCCGCGCCTTTGCCTACCAACGCCCCGAGACCGGCAGAAGAGACCGTCAGCGCCGGGTGAAATTGCCTTAACAAGCGCTCTGCCGTCGGAGAGCGGCAAATGTTCCCCACACAGACAACTAAGATTTTGTTAAACATGACGATTACCAGTTGTGAAGGTCGCTGGCCGTGTCCGTCATATAGCGAACACCGCTAATAGTCGGCAGCAACTGATTGATCAAACGGTTCCAGCGAGCAACCGGCGCGGTAGTGACGTACACCACATCGTATGGCTGGAGTCGGAATGACGTCGCCATCACCAGCGATGTCGCATCGGACATATCAAGCTGATAGATATTGGCAATCTTGCCGTTGTTCCCGCCCTCGCCTTTCAATGGACGAATAACGAAAATGCCGCTGGCGTTGGAGGTGGTCAGGTCAATACCTTCCGCGTTGCCGAGTGCTTCGGTGAGCGTCATGCCGCTGAAGTCCATTTTGAGGGTGCTCTGTTTTTTCACTTCCCCCATTACGAAGACTTTCAAATCGTCATTACGCGGAACAAACAGGATGTCGCCAGGATAGAGCAGACGGTTCTGGCTCAGGTCGCCATTTTGCATTAGCGCTTGCAGTGAAATACGTTGCTCCTGCCCTTTATGAGTCAGTACAACGTTGCGCCAGTCTGCCGCCTCGGTGAGACCGCCTGCGGCGTTAATGGCATCGAGAATGGTAAGCGGCACGTTGGTGATAGCCTGCTGGCCGGATTTATTCACCTGCCCGGAGACATAGGCCTTCTGCGAACGGAAAGCGGCGATATTAACGTCCACCTGCGGGTCAGCAATGTACTTCGCTAAGCGCCCGGTAATATCACTACGAATTTCGGCCAACGTTTTCCCTGACACGCTAACTTTGCCGATGTAGGGGTAAAACATGGTGCCATCAGGCTGCACCCAGTTGCCGGCATCACTTGAGCTACGATACTGTCCGGCCGGCGTGGTGAGTTCAGGATGATCCCAGACGGTGACATTCAGGACATCGCCCGGGCCGACCCGGTACTGATACCCGGAAATCTCCTGGTCGAGAGACATATTAGGCTGCGCAACATTTGGTCGGGGACGTAATTGTTCGACCAGTCGAGGGGTGAGTGGATAAACATTCACCATGCGATCGATATCAAAATCAGCGTCCTGCTGTTTAATCACATCTTTGCCCATCGTAGACATATTGCTGCCCGGAAGCACGGTACAACCGTTTATCAAGATTACCGATACCAATACAGGCATCAATTTAAGTTTGGATTTCATCATTGATTATTTATCACTTTGGCAGAGTAATTATCATGTGCGATCTAAATAGCGACTTCGCCTGTACGCATTTACCTTGCCGTTAATTGAAAAGGAATTTAACTGGCATCTATCCTAAAAAAAATGAATTCATCTGCGGTCTCTTGACAGAATAATTTAGGCTCGTCTCAGGCGACCAGACACGCTACCGCCCCTGGCTTCATTAGCTACCAATGCACTGATTAATATAAATTTTTATCTTCCCCTTTATTTTCATCACATTCACAACGGGAACGCATCAGGAATAGCGCCGCTGGTTGATAAGGAAATATTTATCTTTTGATTATTACCGGAGGAATTGTTGCAGCTAAGCGAATATCAGGCAAGGTAACAAGTTACCGACAACTTGCTTTTAAGATTAATATTAAGCGTTGAATTTCTATATTTTTAGGATTTTATTGATATTGACAACATTAATATATAAATATCCCACCTGCGATATTTCTTAAAGAGCTTTGGATTAATAATATTATTTCCTGTAGTTACATTAAGGCTAATATCCCGTACCTGGTTGTAATAGGCTACAGAGAAATCCCTCCTCGCCATTGCATTTTTCGCCAGTTTTACCCATGATCGAATTGTGACAATTGTCATACAACTATGGGTATAGCATTTACTATGGAATGGATTGCCGATCCGTCAATCTGGGCCGGACTCGTCACGCTAATCGTGATCGAACTTGTTCTTGGCATTGATAATCTTGTTTTTATTGCCATCCTCGCGGAGAAACTGCCTCCTGCCCAGCGGGATAAGGCGCGTATTACCGGGCTACTGCTGGCGATGGTCATGCGCCTGCTGCTGTTGGCATCAATATCATGGCTGGTAACGCTGACCACGCCGCTGTTCAGCATTCGCGGCCTGAGCTTCAGCGCGCGCGATCTGATCATGCTGTTCGGCGGTTTCTTCCTGCTGTTTAAAGCCACCATGGAGCTAAACGAACGGCTGGAAGGCAAAGACAGCGAGAACCCGACCCAGCGTAAAGGCGCTAAGTTCTGGGGCGTCGTCGCGCAAATAGTCGTGCTGGACGCTATCTTCTCCCTGGATTCCGTCATTACCGCCGTAGGGATGGTCGATCACCTGGCAGTAATGATGGCTGCGGTGATTATTGCCATCAGCCTGATGGTGCTTGCCAGCAAGTCGCTGACGCGCTTTGTCAACAGCCATCCAACTATCGTCATTCTGTGCCTGAGCTTCTTGCTGATGATTGGTTTCAGTCTGGTCGCCGATGGGTTTGGTTTCCATATTCCGAAAGGTTACCTGTACGCCGCCATCGGCTTCTCGGTCATGATAGAAGCATTGAACCAGTTGGCTATCTTTAACCGTCGTCGCTTCCTGTCAGCCAACCATACCCTGCGCCAGCGCACCGCCGAGGCGGTAATGCGACTGCTGAGCGGGCAAAAAGAAGACGCCGAACTGGATGCCGAAACCGCGGCCATGCTGGCAGACCATCATGAAGGCCAAATTTTTGCCCCTCAGGAACGGCGGATGATTGAACGTGTGCTGAACCTTAATCAGCGTACGGTCAGCAGCATCATGACCTCGCGCCATGATATTGAACACATCGACCTCAATGCGCCGGAAACAGAAATCCGCGCTTTGCTGGAAAAAAACCAGCATACGCGTCTGGTGGTCACCGGCGAAGATGAGCAGGAAGACTTGCTGGGCGTGGTGCATGTCATCGACCTGCTGCAGCAATCTCTTCGCGGCGAGCCGCTCGACTTACGCGTCTTGATTCGCCAGCCGTTGGTGTTCCCGGAAACTCTGCCGCTGCTTCCGGCGCTTGAGCAGTTCCGTAACGCCCGGACGCACTTCGCTTTTGTGGCGGATGAATTTGGGTCAGTTGAAGGGATTGTTACGCTCAGTGACGTGATGGAAACCATCGCCGGTAACCTGCCAAATGAGGTAGAGGAGATTGACGCCCGCCATGACATTCAGAAAAACGCGGATGGTTCATGGACCGCTAACGGACACATGCCGCTGGAAGATCTGGTGCAGTATGTGCCTATCCCGTTAGATGATAAGCGTGAATATCACACCATTGCCGGACTGTTAATGGAGTATTTGCAGCGCATCCCGAAAACCGGGGAGGAAGTTCAGGTCGGCGACTATCGACTAAAAACCCTGCAGGTGGAAAATCATCGCGTACAAAAAGTCCAACTGATACCGCTGCACAGTGAAGAAGAGATGGATTACGAGGTGTAAATCACGAGCCGGGGGCGGCATCAACCGCCATCCGGCAATATGAATCAGAGTTTATCCAGCAACTTTTTAACATCTTTACCGTTGCGGGAGTCTTTATTGCGATCGGCCCAGTCGTTAAGGCGACGTTTTGCTTCATCCTGCAAATGCTTACGCAAAATCTGGTCGACCTGCAGACTGTAGTTTAGCGCCTGCCACTGACCGTAGACTCTGAGAGGAACCGGGGTAGCCTTCAGGAAGTTAATCAGCTTACTTTCGCCATCCCAGCCGCCCAGCACGCGAATGTTAAACAGCGTGTCGCAATTCAGCTTCACCAGATCCAGCGTTCCCTTGCCGGTCAGCGCCAGCATCGCCGACTCACCCGCCATGTTATCCAGCGTAACCTCGCCGTCATCCAGCGTCATATCGGTTACGAAATGATCCAACCGGGTCACGTTATCCAGGTTTTGCTGAGCTTTAACATCCCCACCGCTACGTTCGACGGCCTGTTGTATCATCTGCTGGAAGTTCATTCCTTCCATTCGCGTATCGCTCATTTCGACATGGGCCTGCCCTTGCCAGCTATGACGAAACGCCTGGGCATCAATATCTGAGCCAGAGAAATCCCCTGCCAGTGACAGCTTACCGGTGAGGGCGATGGGGTAATCGAAGGCTTTCAGGATAGTACCAATTTCTACGCCTTCCAGGCGCGGATGGAAGACCGCTCGCGGCTGTCCTTTTCTGGCATCCAGCATACCAGGAAGCGACACCAGTCCGCCGTCACTTTTCCCCTGCAACTGCGTAACGTTCAATAAGCCGAACTGGTTGTCAATTTTTGCCGAGACATTGTCAAACGCCATTTTCCGCCACAGCACTTTGTCAGCTTGCAACGCGATGTCTGCCGAAAATCCCTTCAGTCCCTGATACGAAACGGCATCAACCTGGGAAGCAATGACGGGGCGCGCCAGCGTTGACTGACTCTGACCTTGCTGAACCTCACCGTTCGTCGTCACAACCTCACGTTGCACGAGCAGATTGTCCAGATTGAGCTGACCAAACTTCAGGTCGACAGCCCATTCTGGTTTTTCCAACAATGTCACATGAACTTGCCCGGCGAGAGAGCTGTCGTTAGCGGTCAAATGAATCTGGCTAAACGCGAGCTGTTTTTTCTCTTCCAGCCACTGCGCCTGAAACTGTCCCTGGCCTTTGATCCCCTGCGCCGGTAGATCGGCCCCCTGCAATTGCCAGCTTAGCTGCTCAATATTCGCGGATAAGTTATGCGGATAGTCGGAGGCATCAACGCTGCCGTTGAAGGATAACGCGAGGTCACGCTGATCGCGGTTAACGCGCCCGGAGAAATCAAACGTGCCGCGGTGCTGGTTATCCTGTTCCATGTCCAGACGAATATCGCGAACCGTGACCTGTTCATCGTCTTCATGCTGGAATACCAGAACGCTATCGGCAACACGCAGGCGGGCAATATCAAACGACCATCCTCTGTCTTCAGCCAGGTCGGGCAAGGTATTGTCTTTTGGGGCAACGGGCGCATCTTTGCCGCGCACCGCTTCAGTTTGCGGGGTCAGTTGAATCACCGCGCCTTTGAGCATCACCTGCTTCACACTGAGCTGGTGACTCAACAGCGGCCACAACGCGACGTCAAGACGCATATTGTCGGCACGAATCAGGGGTTCGCTGGCGCCTTCAGCCGTTAACACCATGCGCCCCGAGAGGATACTCAGCTGTGGCCATACGTGCCAACGCAGAGGGCCATCCAACTGCAGCTGATATCCGCTACGCGCAGCAACCTGCTTGACCATATATGCGCGGAAATCATTCGGATTCACCAACAGTACTAACGCAGAAAAACCGGCCACCAGCACGACCAGTAGGATCATCAGCGTCGTCAGAAATCGTCTCATGCTATCCCCAATGGACTGAAAATACTCAGTCTTTATCGATCCGGCTGGCAACGGCGCCCTGCTGATCGCGATACTTTGCATCCTGACGACGGTTGTAAGGTCGCGCCGCCGGACCGGAAAGCGGTTCGAAGCTTAATGCGCCAATCGGCATGCCAGGACGCAGGGCCAGCGGTAGTTTTCCGGAGTTGTAAAACTCCAGTACGATGCAGCCAGACCAGCCCGGATCGATACGGTGTGCGGTGACGTGTACCATCAGTCCCAGACGCGCCAGCGAAGAGCGGCCATCTAACCAACCCACAAGATCGGAAGGCAGCGTCACGGATTCGAACGTCACTGCCAGCGCCAGTTCGCCCGGATGCAGGAAAAATGCCTCGCCGTCTTTGAGGACGATTTCATCACTCATCACGCGATCCAGCGCGGCGCTGACTTCATCTTTCGGTCCGCTCAGATCGATATACGCTGCCGTATGCCCGCGGAACGTACGGAATTTGTTGCCAAGGCGCACATCTACCGTGGCGCCGTTGATTCGCTCGACAGGAGGGCGTGGATTGATCGACAGACGACCTTGATCCAACCAGGCTTCAATATCTCGGTCACATAAACGCATGGCACTTTCTCCTTTCGTGCTTCAACCCCTTAATGCCAGGTGCATTAAGGGTGAACCAGGTTATCACTGAACGGTACACAATTCGCTGAACTTATTCAAAGAACTGACTGATTTTAGCCTTCAGAATATCGATGGCGATGCGGTTTTTACCCCCGCGCGGCACAATGATGTCGGCGTACTGTTTTGAAGGCTCAATAAATTGCAGGAACATTGGACGGACGGTTTTCTGATATTGCGCCATCACTGAATCCATTGAACGACCACGTTCGTTCACATCGCGCTTGATACGGCGCATCAGGCAAATATCCAGCGGGGTATCAACAAAAATAGAGAAGTTCATCTCATCACGCAAACGCGCATCCGTCAGCAGCAAAATGCCTTCCAGGATGATGACTTTCTTGGGTTCGATATGAATAGTGTCTTGCGTGCGCGTGTGCTCAACGTAGCTGTACACTGGCAGCTCAATGGCACTACCGCGTTTCAGCGTTTGCAGATGTTGGAACAGCAGGCTGTGATCCATCGCGTTCGGATGGTCGTAGTTGGTTTTTACACGCTCTTCCATCGATAGATGGCTTTGATCTTTGTAATAGCTGTCTTCGGGAATAACGCCAATATGTTCGTCACCGACTTGTTCACGCAATTCGCGATAAAGAGTACTGGCAATAAGACTCTTGCCGGAAGCCGATGCGCCGGCAATGCCGATAATGACGCACTGATGGGACTGATCAGTCATAAATTTAGCGACCTGATTAACCTGGATGTTAGGAAGGGCGGCGCCGAAACGCCAAACGCGGCAATTATAGGGATTTCAGCGGCGCGACGCCAGCCCAGGCTGCACCAATGCCTTCCCTGTCGCAAATTAAAACGGTCATATTTAAAGCATGCGCTACATTTATTCGCCAGCCTTAGTAATTAATAGCTTGAGAGTGTTAATTTATGAGCAGCTGGCGTATAAATTGTAAATTATTTGTACTAGCATAAACCCAGATTAAATGTGATGCGTCCGGCATCTCTACTGGGCGACAACGGCTATTTGGGTAGAGTGGTAATGAGTAAACAATCCCAACATGTTTTAGTTACCTTACCTCATCCTCTACTGCGCCTGGCCAGTTTAGGTCTGGTGGCTTTCATCTTTACGCTGTTCTCGCTGGAACTGTCTCGTTTCGGGGCGCAACTGGCGCCGCTGTGGTTTCCGACCTCAATCATGATGGTGGCTTTTTACCGTCATGCGGGAAAAATGTGGCCGGGGATCGCGCTGGCGTGCTCATTGGGTAACATCGCGGGTTCTTTGCTCTTCTTCCCCGGAGAGTCGCTTAGCTTTACCTACACGGCCATCAACATTATTGAGGCTGTCGTGGGGGCAATGTTATTGCGCAAACTGCTGCCCTGGTACAATCCTTTACAAAATCTCAACGACTGGGCGCGCCTGGCATTCGGCAGCGCAGTGGTCCCTCCGCTGCTGGGCGGCGTATTACTCTGGTTATTATTACCGCAAGAAACGTCGTTAAATACCTTCCTCATTTGGGTGCTGTCAGAATCCATCGGCGCGCTGGCGCTGGTACCATTAGGTTTACTGTTTAAGCCACATTATCTGCTGCGCCACCGCAATCCGCGATTACTGCTTGAAACCCTGATTACGCTTCTGGTGACGTTAACGTTCAGTTGGCTGTCGATGATGTTCATTCCATGGCCGTTTACCTGCGTTATTGTCCTGTTGATGTGGAGCGCTGTCCGTCTGCCGCGTATGGAGGCGTTTTTAATTTTCCTCAGCACCGTGATGATGGTTTCGCTGATGTTGGCCGCTGACCCTTCGCTGCTCTACACCCCCAAACAGAACATGATGACCAGCATACCGTGGCTGCCGTTTTTGATGATCCTGTTGCCAGCCAATATGATGACCATGGTGATGTACGCGTTTCGGGCTGAACGCAAGCACATCTCAGAAAGCGAAGCGCGCTTTCGCAATGCTATGGAGTATTCCGCAATTGGCATGGCGCTGGTCGGGACCGAGGGGCAATGGCTACAGGCCAATAAAGCCTTGTGCCAGTTTCTGGGCTATAGCCAGGAGGAGCTACGTTCGCTCACCTTCCAGCAATTAACTTGGCCGGAAGATTTGAACAATGACCTCGAACAGTTAAACATGCTGGCGCGCGGGGAAATTAACAGCTATTCCATGGAGAAACGCTATTACACGCGCGCAGGCGAGGTGGTATGGGCTTTGCTGGCCGTTTCGCTGGTGCGCCATAGCGACAACACCCCACTCTACTTTATTGCGCAGATTGAGGACATTAACGATCTGAAGCACACCGAGTGGATGAACAAACGGCTGATGGAGCGCATTACGCTCGCTAATGAAGCCGGGGGGATCGGCATTTGGGAATGGGAACTGCAGCCTGATGTGATCAGTTGGGATAAGCGTATGTTCGATCTCTACGAAGTCCCGGCACATATCAAGCCCAGCTGGCAAGTCTGGTATGAATGCGTTGTGCCTGAAGATCGCGAACACGCCGAAAATGTGATTCGCGATTCGCTGGCCGCACGAGCCCCGTTTAAGCTTGAGTTTCGTATCGCAGTAAAAGGTGGCATACGGCATATCCGCTCGTTGGCCAACCGGGTACTGAATAAAGACGGTGAAGTTGAACGCTTACTTGGCATCAATATGGATATGACCGAGGTGAAGCAGCTCAACGAAGCGCTGTTTCAAGAAAAAGAGCGTTTGCATATTACGCTGGACTCCATCGGCGAGGCGGTGATTTGTATTGATGTCGACATGAATGTGACCTTTATGAATCCGGTCGCTGAGAAAATGAGCGGCTGGCAGCAGGAAAACGCAATTGGCATTCCGCTCCTGACAGTACTGCGTATTACTTTCGGCGATAACGGTCCGCTGATGGAAAATATCTACAGTGCCGACATGTCACGTAAGGCAATGGAGCAGGAAGTCGTCCTGCATTGTCGCAACGGCAACAGTTATGACATTCAGTACAGCATCACGCCCCTCAGCACCCTTGATGGCGGCAGCATTGGCTCGGTGCTGGTTATTCAGGATGTCACCGAGTCACGTAAGATGCTGCGCCAGCTTAGCTACAGCGCTTCGCATGACGACCTGACGCAGTTGGCCAATCGGGTCAGCTTTGAAAACCATCTCAAACAGTTGCTGCATACGGTGCACGACGCGCACCAGAGTCATGTGCTGGTTTTTATCGATCTTGATCGTTTTAAAGCGGTGAACGATAGCGCAGGGCATGCCGCAGGCGATGCCCTGCTGCGCGAACTCTCTTCACTGATGCTAAGCATGCTGCGGTCCAGCGATATGCTGGCGCGCCTTGGCGGCGACGAGTTTGGTCTGTTGCTGCCGGATTGTAATATCGAAAGCGCCCGCTTCATCTCAGGTCGCATCATCAGTGCTATTAACGATTACCACTTCATGTGGGATGGCCGCTTGCACCGCATTGGCGCCAGTGCGGGAATTACGCTGATTGATGACAAAAACCATGTTGCGACTGACGTCATGTCTCAGGCGGATATCGCCTGCTACGCGGCGAAAAACAGCGGACGTGGGCGTGTCTGCGTCTATGAACCCCAGCAAAGCCAGGCGCATGCCGCGCGTAGCCAACTGTCATTGGACGAACAAAAGCATACCATTATGCACAGCCCGATGCTGATGATCGCCAGAGGCGTGGCTTCTCCACGTATACCTGAGACGTTTAGCTTCTGGCTTATATCGCTACGCTTAGGGACCGCTGAAGGCGAAGTGATTGAAGAGCAGACATTCCGTACCGGGCTGGTCGATCCCACATTGAATCAAGCGCTCGACCGTCGGGTATTCAGCGAATTCTTCCAGAATTCTGCCCCGGCAGTCGCCAGCAAGGGCCTCAGTGTTGCGCTCCCCCTTTCCGCCGCCGGGCTGCTCAATTCAGAACTTGTTGATGAGCTGCTGGAGCAATTGCAACATAGCCCGTTACCGCCACGCCTGCTGCACCTGACCGTTCCGGCCAGCGTCATCAAAACGAATCCAACGCAGGCGATATCCGCCCTGCATCGGCTACGTCAGTTCGGTTGTCGAATTGTGTTAAGTCAGGTCGGTCGTGATTTAGAGCTTTTTGACAATCTGAAATACCACATTGTCGATTACCTGTTGCTTGACAGCGAGCTAAGCGCCAGCGCTCACGGAGACCTGATTGACGAGATGTGGGTGTCCATTATCCAGGGCCATGCCCAGCGTCTGGACATTAAAAGCATCGCCGGTCCGGTGCAGTTGCCGCTTATTATGGATGCGCTTTCCGGCATCGGTATTGATATGATTTATGGCGACATTATTGCCAACGCCCAACCGTTGGATCTGCTACTGAATACCAGTAATTTCGCCATCAACTGACGGTTGCCAGCCATCCGTGTACCAGATATGCAAGAGTGCATAGGAGCGCCAGGGTTTCCAACGCTCTGCATACCGCCGGATCTGGGCTGGCGTCATGCCGGGAAAACGCTGTTTAATCAGATAATCATCCGGCAGAAAAACATCCTTCGCCTGCCAACCACGCAGCGCAAAATAGTTGGCGGTCCAGCGCCCTATTCCGGGAAACGTTTGTAGTTGCTTAACGCCTTGCTCAATATCGTCAGGCGCTACTGTCGCAAGCGTTCCTTCAAGCGTTGCACGCGCAAGGTGAATCAACGCTTCAGCGCGTTTGAGCGGCATCCCTAACGCTTTCAGGTGCAGCGGTTCGGCGTCAGCAAGCGCTTCAGGCGTGGGAAAACAAACATACCCTGGCGCATCCTCCAGCGTGTCGCCATAAGCATGCGCGACTTTCGCCGTCAGTTTTGCCGCCATAGCCACGCTGACTAACTGCCCTAAAATCGCCCGTACCCCTTGCTCAAAAGCATCGACACATCCCGGCAGGCGCAGTCCCGGACGCGCCGCACCAAGGCTTCCCAGCGCGCTGACAATTTGCTGCGGGCAACAGGTAAGATCAAACAAGCGGGTTATTTTCGCCAGGCACTCGGGGGCGGCGGGTTGTAATCCCGAACTTAACGTCACGTGTAGCACATTGGCGTGCAAATCCGGTACGACGCGCACCAGCCCCCGATGCTCCCCTACGGACAGGCTTCTGGTATAACTCAGTTCCTCCACCGTTTCGACACCGTCAACCGCACGGGCGGCAAGAAATCCCAGCATCCAGGACCAGTCATAAGGCGGTTGCCAGCTCAGCGTGAACATTCAGTTTTCCTTTTTATGCAAACCTACAGCATAAACGGTATTCAATCGATGTGCCTTGCTTTCATATTCCAGTTGTCGGAGCGTCAACATTTCGTTAAAGTCACGCCCCTTCTTCACTGGCATGGGGATTTTTACGGTGTTTATTGGTTTTGACTACGGTACGGCAAACTGTTCAGTGGCCGTTATGCGTGACGGGCAGCCTCACCTGCTCAAAATGGAAAATAACAGCACGCTTCTGCCTTCAATGCTGTGCGCGCCAACGCGCGAAGCGGTCAGCGAGTGGCTGTATCGCCATCACGACATCCCAACCACCGACGACGAAACGCAGGCGCTGCTTCGCCGCGCGATGCGCTATAACCGCGAAGAAGACATCGACGTTAACGCCAACAGCGTGCAGTTCGGTCTGGCATCGCTGGGTCAATATATTGAAGACCCGGAAGAGGTGTACTTCGTTAAATCGCCAAAATCATTTTTGGGTGCCAGCGGTCTGAAGCCGCAGCAGGTTGCGCTGTTTGAAGATCTGGTCTGCGCGATGATGCTGCACATACGCAACCAGGCACAAAATCAGTTACCGGAAGCCATCACCCAGGCCGTTATTGGTCGTCCCATCAACTTCCAGGGGTTAGGGGGCGATGACGCCAACGCCCAGGCGCAGGGTATTCTTGAACGTGCGGCCAAACGCGCCGGTTTTCAGGATGTCGTCTTCCAGTACGAGCCGGTAGCGGCTGGTCTGGATTACGAAGCCACGCTGCAGGAAGAAAAACGCGTGCTGGTAGTGGATATTGGCGGGGGTACAACCGACTGTTCACTGCTGCTGATGGGGCCGCAATGGCATCAGCGCGCCGATCGCGAAAACAGCCTGCTGGGGCACAGCGGCTGCCGCGTTGGCGGGAACGATCTGGATATTGCGCTGGCGTTTAAACATCTGATGCCGCTGCTCGGTATGGGGGGAGAAACGGAAAAAGGGATCGCCTTACCTATTCTGCCCTGGTGGAACGCGGTCGCGATCAACGATGTTCCCGCGCAAAGTGACTTCTACAGTAGCGCCAACTGTCGCTTGCTCAACGATCTTGTCCGCGACGCGAAAGAAGCCGATAAAGTCGCCCTACTGCTTAAAGTCTGGCGCGAGCGTCTGAGCTATCGCCTGGTGCGCAGCGCAGAAGAGAGCAAAATCGCGCTCTCCGATCAGACCATTGTGACGGCGGCGATACCGTTTATCAGCAACACGCTGGCAACCGATATCAGTCAACACGGGCTGGAAGCTGCGCTCAATCAGCCCCTGGCGCGCATTCTGGAGCAGGTTCAACTGGCGCTTGAAAACGCGCAGGAAAAACCGGACGTGATTTACCTGACCGGCGGTAGCGCGCGTTCGCCGCTGATTAAAAAAGCCCTCGCCCAGCAACTTCCCGGGATTCCGATCGCGGGGGGCGATGATTTCGGTTCCGTTACTGCCGGACTGGCCCGCTGGGCTGACGTTGTTTTCCGCTAAGCGGCTCGCATGCTGAAAAGTACGCGTATTGACATCACCATTGCTGTGGCTTAATTTCAGGAGTGAGGGTTAGGGAGGGCTTCCCCTCCTCCTGGTGTCTTAGTAAGCCGGTAAGCTAATCACTAAGAGTATCACCAGTATGATGACCTGCTTCATCATAACCCTTTCCTTATTTTGGCCCCTTCCTCGGGAGGGGCTTTTCCGTTCCAGCGTCCCGCTGAAATCTCTGGCTTTCCTCCTTTTTGCCTTGTCAGCACTCTAACGCACAATCACGTATTCGCTATCTTCACCACCGATTGTTGCGTAACGCTTCGCAAAGCCGCATTAGCATTCAGACGAATCCCGACAGTGTTTCATAATTCCTCCATTTTTCTCCCTTGTTCGCTGGCTAAACTAGTATCATTCCGCGAATCGTTTCAGGATGAGAAACTTATAACAATGAAAGGCAGTAAAAAATCCCGCTGGGTGATAGCAATCGCGATCGTTGTGGCCACCGTCGCCGCCATCTGGTTCTGGCAAAGCCGTAACGACGCCCAGGAAAACGCACCGGGCGCTACCAAACCAGCGCAGCACACGCCAGGTTCGGGACGGCGTGGAATGCGCTCCGGGCCGTTGGCTCCCGTTCAGGCTGCCACCGCCGCCATGGAAGCCGTTCCGCGTTACCTGACAGGACTGGGTACCATTACTGCCGCAAATACCGCCACGGTACGTAGCCGGGTGGATGGTCAGCTCATTGCCTTACACTTCGAGGAAGGACAGCAGGTAAAAGCCGGCGACCTGCTGGCAGAGATAGATCCCAGCCAGTTCAAAGTTGCTCTGGCTCAGGCGCAAGGCCAACTGGCAAAAGATAAAGCCACGCTGGCAAATGCCCGTCGCGATCTTGCCCGCTATCAACAGTTGGTGAAAACTAATCTGGTCTCCCGCCAGGAGCTGGATGCCCAGCAGGCGCTGGTAAATGAAACGTTAGGGACAATCAAAGCCGATGAAGCCAGCGTCGCCAGCGCCCAATTGCAGCTTGACTGGAGCCGGATAACCGCGCCTGTAGAGGGGCGTGTCGGTCTGAAGCAGGTCGACGTCGGTAACCAAATTTCCAGCGGCGATACCACCGGAATCGTCGTCATTACGCAAACCCATCCTATCGACCTGATATTCACCTTGCCTGAAAACGACATTGCCACCGTGTTGCGGGCGCAAAAATCGGGGACTCCGTTAAAGGTCGAAGCCTGGGACCGAACCAATTCGCAAAAACTGAGCGAAGGCGTCCTGCTCAGTCTCGACAATCAGATTGATGCCACGACCGGAACCATCAAAGTTAAAGCCCGTTTTGACAATCAGGATGATGCTTTATTCCCTAACCAGTTCGTTAACGCCCGCATGCTGGTCGACACGGAACAAAACGCCGTGGTGATCCCAACGGCCGCCCTGCAGATGGGCAATGAGGGCCATTTTGTCTGGGTGCTGAACAGCGAGAATAAAGTGAGCAAACATCTGGTTAAACCAGGTATTCAGGATAGCCAAAAAGTAGTGATCGCCGCCGGGTTGTCCGCAGGCGATCGGGTCATAACCGACGGTATTGACCGCCTGACGGAAGGCGCAAAAGTAGAAGTCGTAGAGGCGCATGACGCCTCTGCTCAGGATGAGAAAACTGCGCCCCGCGGATACGGCAAAAAAGGAGCTAACTCCTGATGCAGGTGTTACCTCCGCACAACACAGGCGGGCCATCACGCCTGTTTATTCTGCGACCTGTCGCCACCACGCTGCTGATGGTCGCGATTTTGCTTGCCGGTATTATCGGTTATCGTTTCCTGCCGATCGCCGCCTTACCGGAAGTCGATTACCCCACGATTCAGGTCGTTACGCTGTACCCGGGCGCCAGCCCGGACGTCATGACCTCGGCGGTAACCGCGCCGCTTGAGCGTCAGTTCGGACAGATGTCCGGCTTAAAACAGATGTCCTCGCAAAGTTCCGGCGGCGCATCGGTCGTCACGTTGCAGTTTCAACTGACGCTCCCGCTGGATGTTGCCGAGCAGGAAGTTCAGGCTGCGATTAACGCCGCCACCAATTTATTACCGGGCGATCTGCCCAATCCGCCGGTCTACAGCAAGGTAAACCCGGCAGATCCACCGATCATGACGCTGGCGGTCACGTCCAACGCCATGCCGATGACGCAGGTGGAAGATATGGTCGAAACCCGCGTCGCGCAGAAAATCTCTCAGGTTTCCGGTGTCGGTCTGGTAACACTTTCCGGCGGGCAACGGCCGGCGGTCCGCGTGAAGCTTAACGCACAGGCTATTGCCGCACTCGGTCTGACCAGCGAAACCATCCGTACAGCCATTACCGGGGCTAACGTCAATTCGGCAAAAGGGAGTCTTGATGGCCCAACGCGTGCTGTCACCCTTTCCGCCAACGACCAGATGCAGTCCGCAGACGAATATCGCCAGCTCATCGTGGCCTATAAAAACGGTGCGCCGGTTCGTCTGGGCGATGTCGCCACCGTCGAACAAGGGGCAGAAAATAGCTGGCTGGGCGCATGGGCCAATAAGCAACAAGCCATTGTGATGAATGTTCAGCGCCAGCCTGGGGCGAACATCATCTCCACGGCAGACAGTATCCGTCAAATGCTGCCGCAGCTCACCGAAAGCCTGCCCAAATCAGTTAAGGTCAGCGTGCTTTCGGATCGTACGACCAATATTCGTGCGTCCGTTGCAGACACCCAGTTTGAGCTAATGCTGGCGATTGCGCTGGTGGTGATGATCATCTACCTGTTCCTGCGCAATATTCCGGCGACGATTATTCCTGCGGTCGCCGTTCCATTGTCGCTCATCGGCACCTTCGCGGTGATGGTATTTCTTGATTTCTCCATCAATAACCTGACCCTAATGGCGCTAACCATCGCGACAGGATTCGTAGTGGATGACGCTATCGTGGTTATCGAGAATATTTCTCGCTATATCGAAAAAGGCGAAAAACCGCTGACTGCCGCCCTGAAGGGGGCTGGTGAGATTGGTTTTACCATCATCTCTCTGACATTTTCGCTAATCGCCGTGCTGATCCCACTGTTGTTTATGGGTGATATCGTTGGCCGATTATTCCGCGAGTTTGCCGTTACGCTGGCCGTGGCAATTCTGATTTCCGCCGTCGTCTCGCTCACCCTCACGCCGATGATGTGCGCGCGCATGCTTAATCAGGCCTCGTTGCGTAAGCAAAACCGCTTTTCCCGTGCCTCGGAGCGAATGTTCGATCGCGTCATTGCCGGGTACGGTCACTGGCTGGCAAAAGTGCTGAACCATCCGTGGCTCACGCTGGGCGTGGCGCTCGGCACGCTGGCACTGAGCGTTATGTTATGGGTCTTTATCCCCAAAGGGTTCTTCCCAATCCAGGACAACGGCATCATCCAGGGTACGCTGCAGGCGCCGCAGTCCAGTTCATTTGCCAGCATGGCCCAGCGCCAGCGCCAGGTTTCCGATGTCATCCTTCGAGATCCGGCGGTAGAGAGCCTGACCGCTTTTGTCGGCGTGGATGGTACTAATCCGGCATTGAACAGCGCGCGTCTGCAAATCAACCTTAAGCCGCTGGACGATCGCGACGATCACGTGCAGAAAGTGATCGCACGCCTACAGGACGCGGTTGACAGAGTACCCGGCGTTGATCTCTATCTTCAGCCCACCCAGGACCTGACGATTGATACCCAGGTCAGCCGGACGCAATATCAGTTTACGCTGCAAGCAACGTCCCTTGACGCCCTCAGCACCTGGGTTCCACAGCTGTTAGAAAAACTACACCAGCTACCGCAACTGTCCGATGTCAGTAGCGACTGGCAGGACAAAGGGCTGGTGGCGTATGTGAACGTCAATCGCGATAGCGCCAGCCGTTTAGGCATCAGCATGGCGGATGTCGATAACGCCCTGTACAACGCCTTCGGCCAGCGACTGATTTCAACCATCTACACCCAGGCCAACCAGTATCGCATCGTGTTGGAACATGACACCAATAGTACGCCGGGGCTTGCTGCACTGGACACTATCCGTCTGACCAGCAGCGACGGCGGCGTGGTTCCGCTCAGCGCAATCGCCAGCATTGAACAGCGTTTCGCTCCGCTGTCGATTAACCACCTCGATCAGTTCCCGGTCACCACCATCTCGTTCAACGTACCGGACGATCATTCGCTGGGCGATGCGGTGCAGGCAATTCTGGATGCCGAAAAAACGCTCAATCTACCAGCAAATATTACCACCCAGTTCCAGGGCAGTACGCTCGCTTTCCAGGCCGCGCTGGGTAATACCATCTGGTTGATTGTGGCTGCGGTTGTCGCGATGTATATCGTCCTCGGCGTGCTGTATGAGAGCTTTATTCACCCGATTACCATTCTCTCCACGCTACCCACGGCGGGCGTCGGCGCCCTCCTGGCGTTAATGATTGCCGGCAGTGAACTGGACGTCATCGCGATTATCGGCATTATTTTGCTCATCGGTATCGTCAAGAAAAACGCCATCATGATGATCGACTTCGCCCTTGCCGCGGAGCGCGAACAGGGCATGACCCCACGCGACGCTATTTTCCAGGCCTGTCTGCTGCGTTTTCGCCCGATTCTGATGACTACGCTGGCGGCACTGCTCGGCGCGTTGCCGCTGATGTTAAGTACCGGCGTGGGGGCCGAATTACGTCGTCCATTAGGAATTGGTATGGTCGGCGGTCTGCTGGTAAGCCAGGTATTAACCCTGTTTACCACCCCGGTGATTTATCTGCTGTTTGACCGTCTGTCGCTGTACGTGAAAAGCCGCTTCCCGCGTCAGGAAGAGGAAGCGTAAATGAAATTTTTCGCGCTTTTCATTCATCGTCCGGTGGCGACCATTCTCATTTCGGTGGCCATCACCCTGTGCGGGATACTGGGCTTTCGTCTGCTGCCGGTAGCTCCGCTGCCGCAGGTGGATTTCCCGGTGATCATGGTCAGCGCATCATTACCCGGCGCTTCCCCTGAAACGATGGCGTCTTCGGTAGCCACCCCGCTGGAGCGCTCACTGGGGCGCATCGCGGGCGTGAACGAAATGACCTCGAGCAGTTCCCTTGGCAGTACGCGCATTATTCTTGAATTCAAATTCGACCGTGACATCAATGGCGCGGCGCGGGATGTTCAGGCCGCGATCAACGCAGCGCAAAGCCTGCTACCCAGCGGCATGCCAAGCCGCCCCACGTACCGCAAAGCCAACCCTTCCGATGCGCCAATCATGATCCTGACGCTCACGTCGGACACTTACTCGCAGGGTGAGCTGTACGATTTCGCATCAACCCAATTAGCACAGACCATCGCGCAAATCGACGGCGTGGGTGACGTCGACGTTGGGGGCAGCTCTCTGCCTGCCGTGCGCGTAGGGCTTAATCCGCAAGCGCTGTTTAATCAGGGCGTGTCGCTGGACGACGTGCGTAGCGCGATTGCTAACGCCAATGTGCGTAAGCCGCAGGGAGCTATCGAGAATGATACCCACCGCTGGCAGGTACAAACCAACGATGAGCTGAAAACCGCCGCCGAGTACCAGCCGATTATTATCCACTACAATAACGGCGCTGCGGTGCGGCTGGGCGATGTTGCGTCTGTGAGCGACTCGGTGCAGGACGTACGTAACGCGGGGATGACCAACGCAAAACCGGCTATCCTGCTGATGATCCGCAAGTTGCCAGAAGCCAATATTATTCAGACGGTAGACAGCATTCGGGCCAAATTACCGGAGTTACAAACGCTGGTCCCGGCCGCCATCGATCTACAAATTGCCCAGGATCGTTCACCGACCATTCGCGCCTCGCTGGAGGAAGTCGAACAGACGCTGATTATCTCCGTTGTGCTGGTTATCCTGGTGGTCTTTGTTTTCCTGCGCTCCGGGCGCGCGACCCTGATCCCTGCGGTAGCGGTTCCGGTCTCGCTGATCGGTACCTTTGCCGCCATGTATCTGTGCGGGTTCAGCCTGAACAACCTGTCATTAATGGCGTTGACCATTGCCACGGGATTTGTCGTTGATGACGCAATAGTGGTGCTGGAAAATATTGCCCGCCACCTGGAAGCGGGAATGAAGCCACTGCAGGCGGCGCTACAAGGTACGCGCGAAGTGGGATTCACGGTGCTCTCAATGAGCCTGTCGCTGGTAGCGGTGTTCCTCCCGCTGCTGTTAATGGGCGGATTGCCTGGGCGCTTGCTGCGCGAATTTGCCGTCACGCTGTCAGTTGCTATCGGTATCTCGCTGCTGGTGTCGCTGACATTAACGCCAATGATGTGTGGCTGGATGCTCAAATCCAGCGCCCCGCGTGAACAGTCTCGTAAACGAGGTTTTGGTCGTGTGCTGGTGGCACTGCAACAGAGTTACGGCACTTCGCTTAAATGGGTGCTGCGCCATACGCGACTGGTTGGCGTGGTGTTACTTGGCACCATTGCGCTGAATATCTGGCTTTATATTTCCATCCCCAAAACCTTCTTCCCGGAGCAAGATACGGGTGTGTTGATGGGGGGGATTCAGGCCGACCAGAGCATCTCTTTCCAGGCGATGCGCGGCAAACTGCAGGACTTTATGAAGATCATCCGCGACGACCCGGCGGTGAATAACGTCACCGGTTTTACCGGCGGTTCCCGGGTTAACAGCGGGATGATGTTTATCACCCTCAAGCCACGCGATGAGCGCGGTGAAACCGCTCAGCAGGTGATCGACCGCCTGCGCGTCGCGCTTGCAAAAGAGCCTGGCGCGAATCTGTTTCTGATGGCGGTGCAGGATATTCGCGTCGGCGGTCGCCAGGCCAATGCCAGCTATCAATACACATTGCTTTCTGACGATCTGGCGGCACTGCGCGAGTGGGAACCGAAGATCCGTAAGGCGCTTGCCGCCCTGCCCCAACTGGCGGATGTCAACTCAGATCAGCAGGACAATGGCGCGGAAATGAACCTGGTCTACGATCGCGACACCATGTCTCGTCTGGGGATCGACGTTGCAGCCGCTAACAGCCTGTTGAACAACGCTTTTGGACAACGGCAAATTTCAACTATTTATCAACCGATGAACCAGTACAAAGTGGTGATGGAGGTCGATCGACGTTACACCCAGGATATCAGTGCGCTGGATAAAATGTTCGTCATCAACAATGAAGGTAAGGCAATCCCGCTATCGTACTTTGCCAAATGGCAACCGGCGAATGCCCCGCTGTCGGTAAACCATCAGGGCTTGTCCGCTGCCTCAACCGTGTCGTTTAACCTGCCAACAGGTTCTTCACTGTCTGAGGCGACAGAGGCTATCAACAGAACCATGACCCAGCTCGGCGTCCCCTCCACGGTTCGCGGTAGCTTTGCCGGCACGGCACAGGTATTTCAGGACACCATGAACTCACAGGTGATCCTGATTATCGCCGCCATCGCCACGGTCTACATCGTTCTGGGTATGCTGTATGAAAGCTATGTTCATCCCCTAACCATTCTCTCCACGCTACCTTCAGCTGGCGTCGGGGCTTTGCTGGCGCTGGAGCTGTTCAATGCCCCGTTCAGCCTAATCGCCCTGATAGGGATAATGCTATTAATTGGTATTGTGAAGAAAAATGCCATCATGATGGTCGATTTTGCGCTGGAAGCGCAGAGAAACGGCAAGCTGCAGCCAGAAGAAGCCATTTTCCAGGCCTGCCTGCTGCGCTTTCGCCCAATCATGATGACCACGCTGGCGGCGTTGTTTGGCGCGCTGCCGCTGGTGTTATCCGCCGGGGATGGCTCCGAACTACGTCAACCGTTGGGGATAACCATTGTCGGCGGGCTGGTCGTGAGTCAACTCCTGACGCTGTACACCACGCCCGTGGTCTATCTCTTTTTCGACCGCCTGCGTCTGCGTTTTTCGCGTAAAAATAGCAAACCGGTAGCAGAGTTATGACAGAACTTGCCGACAGCACCCGCTGGCAACTTTGGATTGTGGCATTCGGCTTTTTTATGCAGTCGCTGGATACCACCATCGTGAATACTGCGCTTCCCTCGATGGCGGCAAGCCTCGGGGAAAGCCCGTTACACATGCATATGGTCATTGTGTCATATGTTTTAACCGTTGCCGTGATGCTGCCCGCCAGCGGATGGCTGGCGGACAAAGTTGGCGTGCGTAATATCTTCTTCACCGCCATCATCCTGTTTACGCTTGGCTCGCTGTTTTGCGCCGGGTCCAGCACACTCAACGAGCTGGTGATGGCGCGCGTCTTACAAGGCGTTGGCGGTGCGATGATGGTGCCGGTCGGCAGGCTAACGGTGATGAAAATCGTCCCGCGTGAGCAATATATGGCGGCGATGACGTTTGTCACATTGCCCGGTCAGATTGGCCCGCTACTGGGACCGGCATTAGGCGGTATTCTGGTTGAGTACGCCTCCTGGCACTGGATATTTTTGATTAACATTCCGGTTGGTATTGTCGGCGCGATAGCGACGTTAATGCTGATGCCCAACTACACCATGCAAACCCGACGCTTCGATCTCTCCGGATTTGCGATGCTGGCAGTCGGCATGGCGGTACTGACGCTGGCACTTGATGGCAGTAAAGGAACCGGCATCTCCAGTATCTCGCTGGCAGCGTTGGTTATCTGCGGAGTGCTGGCTATTGCGCTGTATCTGAAACACGCCCATCGTAATCCACGCGCGCTGTTCAGCCTGAATCTGTTTCGCACACCGACCTTCTCGCTGGGTCTTTTCGGCAGTTTTGCCGGACGCATCGGTAGCGGTATGCTGCCGTTTATGACGCCGGTGTTTTTACAAATAGGCCTCGGTTTTTCCCCCTTTCATGCCGGGCTGATGATGATCCCGATGGTGCTCGGCAGTATGGGCATGAAGCGCATTGTGGTGCAGGTCGTTAACCGCTTTGGCTACCGTCGCGTACTGGTCGTTACAACGCTTGGCCTGTCGCTGGTCAGTCTGCTGCTGATGAGCACCGCGCTGCTCGGCTGGTATTACGCCCTGCCCTTCGTACTGTTCTTACAGGGAATGGTCAACTCAACGCGCTTTTCATCCATGAACACCCTGACGTTAAAAGACCTGCCTGACGATCTCGCCAGCAGTGGTAACAGCCTGCTGTCAATGATCATGCAGCTGTCGATGAGTATCGGGGTGACAATCGCGGGACTGCTGCTAGGCATGTTCGGTCAGCAGCATAGCGTCATCGACAGCGGAAGTACGCATACCGTCTTTATGTATACCTGGCTGTGCATCGCATTCATTATCGCGCTGCCCGCCATTATTTTTGCCCGCGTGCCGAACGACACGCAAACCAACGCGGTGATTTCACGGCGCAAGAGGAGCACCTGATGAAGTTCTGGCGGCCCGGTATCACCGGCAAACTGTTTCTGGCGATTTTCGCCACCTGCATCGTATTGCTGATCAGCATGCACTGGGCCGTACGCATAAGCTTCGAACGCGGTTTTATTGACTATATCAAGCACGGTAACGAACAGCGGCTGCAAATGCTCAGCGACGCATTAAGCGAGCAGTATGAACAGCACGGCAACTGGCGATTCTTACGCAATAACGATCGGTTTGTTTTTCAGATCCTGCGCTCTTTTGAACACGACAACGACGATGATAAACCCGGCCCCGGCATGCCGCCGCACGGCTGGCGTACGCAGTTTTGGGTTGTCGACCAAAATGCCCGCGTGCTGGTCGGTCCGCGTGCTCCGGTCCCCCGTGACGGTATGCGCCATCCGATCCGCGTCAACGGTAGCGAAGTCGGTGCCGTGATTGCCTCTCCCGTGGAACGCTTAACGCGCAATACGGATATCAATTTCGACATGCAGCAAAGGCGTTCCAGTTGGCTCATCGTCGCGCTCTCCACGATCCTGGCGGCGCTGGCAACGTTTACGCTGGCGCGCAGCCTGCTGGCCCCGGTCAAGCGGTTGGTAGAAGGCACGCACAAACTGGCGGCTGGCGATTTCACCACTCGCGTTGCGCCGACCAGTACGGATGAGCTGGGCAAGCTGGCGCAGGACTTCAACCAGCTTGCCAGTACGCTGGAAAAAAACCAGCAGATGCGTCGTGACTTTATGGCCGATATTTCTCACGAACTGCGTACGCCGTTAGCGGTGTTGCGCGGTGAACTGGAGGCCATTCAGGATGGCGTACGCCAGTTCACCCCTGACTCCGTTGCCTCTTTGCAAGCTGAAGTGGGTACGCTCACCAAGCTGGTGGACGATCTGCATCAGCTCTCCATGTCCGATGAAGGCGCGCTGGCCTACCAGAAAACATCGCTGGATCTCATCCCCCTGTTGGAAGTGGCAAGTGGCGCATTTCGTGAACGCTTTGCCAGCCGTGGACTGACGATACAACTTTCACTCCCGGACAGCATGACGGTATTTGGCGACAGGGATCGTTTGATGCAGTTGTTCAACAATCTGCTGGAAAACAGTCTGCGCTACACCGACAGCGGCGGTGGGCTGCACATCAGCGCCGAACAACGCGAGCGTATGGTTTTATTAACCTTCGCTGATTCCGCTCCCGGCGTAAGTGACGACCAGTTACAGAAGCTGTTTGAACGCTTTTATCGCACCGAAGGCTCGCGTAACCGTGCCAGCGGTGGTTCCGGGCTGGGGCTGGCAATTTGCGTCAATATCGTACAGGCGCATAATGGTCTGATTCGCGCCGCCCATTCGCCTTTTGGCGGGGTTAGCATTACAGTAACATTACCGCTGGAACGCGATTTACAGAGAGATGTATGACTGAGTTACCCATTGATGAAAACACGCCGCGTATTCTGATCGTGGAAGACGAGCCCAAGCTGGGGCAACTGCTTATCGACTATCTGCGCGCGGCAAGCTACGCTCCTACGCTCATCAGCCACGGCGATCTGGTTCTTCCTTACGTGCGTCAGACGCCGCCCGATCTGATCTTGTTGGATCTGATGCTGCCTGGTACCGACGGCCTGACTCTGTGCCGGGAAATCCGCCGATTCTCTGAAGTCCCCATCATGATGGTAACCGCCAAGATAGAAGAAATTGATCGCCTGCTGGGGCTGGAGATCGGTGCGGATGATTATACTTGCAAACCCTACAGCCCGCGTGAAGTTGTTGCTCGCGTGAAGACGATTCTGCGCCGTTGCAAGCCGCAGCGCGAACTGCAACAGATGGATGCTGACAGCCCGTTGATCGTCGATGAAGGTCGTTTTCAGGCGTCCTGGCGTGGGAAAATGCTCGACTTAACGCCTGCTGAATTTCGCTTACTCAAAACGTTGTCGCATGAACCGGGAAAAGTGTTCTCCCGTGAACAGTTGCTCAATCATCTCTATGACGATTACCGTGTCGTTACCGACCGAACCATCGACAGCCATATCAAGAACCTGCGACGCAAGCTGGAATCGCTGGATGCGGAGCAGTCGTTTATCCGCGCGGTCTATGGCGTAGGGTATCGCTGGGAAGCCGACGCCTGTCGAATTGCGTAAACACTCCCGTCCTGCAGGACTCCGCGGCTTCGTGGAGTCCTGTTGACTAGCAACTCTCCAAATATCGCTCATACTCTTTGTGGCAACACTGTCGTCAATAACTGTTTGATATAAAACTTTAATCAAGGAGTTCATATGGCTGGTTGGTTTGAATTAAGCAAGAGTAGCGATGATCAGTACCGCTTTGTTCTTAAGGCTGGAAACGGGGAAACTATCCTTACCAGTGAGCTTTACACGACAAAAGGCGCGGCAGAAAAAGGGATCGCATCTGTCCAGGCTAACAGCCCTCTGGCCGAGCGTTACGAGAAAAAAACGGCAGCTAATGGCAAATTGCATTTCAATCTGAAAGCAGCAAACCACCAGATTATTGGTAGCAGTCAACTGTATGCGAATGAACAGTCGCGCGAGACCGGTATTGCTTCAGTTAAGACCAATGGTGTAAGTCAGACGATAAAAGATAAAACCTGATAATGACTCGCTCAGCCGGGTAACGCCACGCTGTCGCCCGGCGTTTTTCTTTACCTGTCTTCCCCACAGCGCTACAATGCCCGCCCTTAATATGGGGGCACTCCCCTAATCGCCTCATTGAGTGAGGCGAGTCTGACCTGTCATCAGAACGAGAAAATTATGTTTAAACCGGAACTCCTTTCCCCGGCGGGAACGCTGAAAAACATGCGTTACGCTTTCGCCTATGGCGCAGACGCTGTATATGCGGGCCAACCGCGTTACTCACTGCGCGTACGCAACAACGAATTCAATCACGAAAACCTGCAGCTAGGCATTAATGAAGCCCATGAACTGGGTAAAAAATTCTATGTGGTGGTTAATATTGCCCCGCATAACGCCAAGCTGAAGACCTTCATTCGTGACCTGAAACCGGTGGTGGAAATGGGACCGGATGCACTGATCATGTCCGACCCTGGTCTGATTATGTTGGTGCGCGAAAACTTCCCTGACATGGACATTCACCTTTCAGTACAGGCTAACGCCGTAAACTGGGCAACGGTGAAATTCTGGAAGCAGATGGGATTGACCCGTGTGATCCTGTCCCGCGAACTGTCGTTGGAAGAAATTGAAGAGATCCGCACCCAGGTGCCGGATATGGAAATTGAGATCTTTGTTCACGGCGCGCTGTGCATGGCTTACTCCGGCCGCTGCCTGCTCTCTGGCTACATCAACAAGCGTGACCCAAATCAGGGTACCTGTACCAATGCCTGCCGCTGGGAATACAACGTGCAGGAAGGCAAAGAAGACGTGGTGGGCAATATCGTGCATAAGTACGAGCCTATCCCGGTACAAAATGTTGAGCCGACGCTGGGTATTGGCGCGCCGACTGACAAAGTCTTTATGATCGAAGAAGCCCAGCGTCCGGGTGAGTACATGACCGCGTTTGAAGACGAACACGGCACTTACATCATGAACTCGAAGGATTTACGTGCCATTGCCCACGTTGAGCGCCTGACTCAGATGGGCGTGCATTCGCTGAAAATTGAAGGCCGTACTAAATCATACTATTACTGTGCACGTACCGCGCAGGTTTATCGCAAGGCCATTGATGATGCCGCTGCCGGTAAACCGTTCGACCCGCAACTGCTGGAAACGCTGGAAGGTCTGGCGCATCGCGGTTACACCGAGGGGTTCCTGCGCCGCCATACGCATGACGACTATCAGAACTACGAATACGGCTTCTCTGTTTCCGAGCGTCAGCAGTTTGTCGGCGAATTCACTGGCGAACGTAAAGGTGAACTGGCGGCTGTGCTGGTGAAAAATAAATTCACCGTCGGCGACAGCCTGGAGCTGATGACCCCACAGGGCAACATCAACTTTACCCTCGGACAGATGGAAAACGCGAAAGGCGAAGCGATGCCGGTTGCGCCGGGCGATGGTTACACCGTGTGGATGCCTGTACCGGAGGATATCGATCTGAATTATGCATTGTTGATGCGTAATTTTACCGGTGAGTCCACGCGCAACCCACATGCTAAGTAGTTAATTACGGTTATTTTTCAGCGTTCGGAAGATTCTTAGAAATCGATCACATACCGCTTCGTTCATTAAGGGTATTATCTCATCCGCTGAAAAACATAACCCATAAATGCTAGCTGTACCAGGAACCACCTCCTTAGCCTGCGTAATCTCCCTTACGCAGGCTTATTTTTTGCACGTAATATACTGAAATAAATGGATTTATTTCTTCCAATGTCCACACATTGACCACATCGATAAAAAACCCCGCATTTGCGGGGTTTCCTTTTGGCTCACAGCCAGGGCATTTGATGCTGACCGGTTATCGTCGGGTGCGGTGGAGCTGGTACGACTTCCCCCGGTGAAACAATGAAACGCTCAACGGTTTCTGTCGTGACAAAAGTACAACTGCAGTTGATGTTTGTGCACTGATGATACCGCTCTTTTGTGGTATCAGAAAAATAGCGACTCGTGCGGGCATGGGCGGCGTAATGGCATTTCGGGCAGTGAAACATGATGAGCACCTCTGAGCGTTTTCAATACAGCAATTTTACTCACTTTAACCTTATAAAACAAATACATATAGTAAATTACTGCGCTATTTCTTCGCTCTCATACTCCACATCAGAAACCTTAACCTCAAGCTCTAAGCCCGTCGTGAAGCCGCTCCCGTTAAGGCTGTGCACCACACGGCGGATAATCCATGCCTGCTCGTCTATCACGCGCTTAAAGCCTTTCACGGCCACCGGCGTTTCAGGAAATAAATCAGCCCGGCCAGTGGCAAGCGTAATGGAAAACTCCGCCACGCCCCGCTGTATCTTGTCCCACTTTGCCTGAGCCGCGCGCATAGCCTGCGCCTTTGTGGCATAAATGGTCGTGAGCTCAAGAACATTGTCAGATTCTCCGGCCATATACTCACCTTCCCGGGCTTCCTGCGCCTTTTTCTCTCTGACCTTTGTCGATGTTTTAGCGGCTTTCGGGTGCTGCAGCGCGCGCAGATGCTGTTCTTTGGGTTTACGTTTGAGCTTCACCTTTTGCCTTTGTGGCTTCGGGTCTCTGGTATGTAGCCATTTCGCCGTCACGCCGGTGTAAGCCTCCCGGTCTGCAATGGCGAACTGATGGCGGTCGCCGTCGCCACGCTCAACGGTCATTTGGGGGATCGGCTTACCACTGGCCGTCATCGCACTACCGGCTTTCAGGAATAATAATTTCCCGGCTTTCACCGACACGGATGCACCGTTACGCTCAGCAAGTCGGGACAAAAACGCCGCGTCGGATTCCTGCGTCTGGTCGATATGGGGAATGGCGATGGCTTTCAGGGAGTCAGCAACACTGGCCGTCAGCTTATTACGCTGCGCGATGGTCTCCACAATCACCCCGAGCGTGGTGTCGTGCCATGACTGTTCGCGTCTGGAGTTCAGCGTCCCACGAAAATCGGCGCTACGTCCCCGGATGGTCAGCGTATCAGGCGCGCCCCGGTGCTCGATTTCATCAACCGTGAAACTCCCCTTGTTGACCAGTGCGGAGCCCTGCCAGCCCAGCCACAGCGTCAGCGATGCCCCGCGCGGTGGCAGCTCGACCAGCCCGTCGGTATCATCGAGCGCAATATCGAGCTGGTCAGCCTCAAATCCGCGATTGTCGGTCATGGTCAGGCCGATAAGCCGGTCGCTGAAATTCTGCGTGATATCCTCCCCGTCCAGCGTGAGCATATACGCAGGGGCAACACGCGCCCCGGCCTGAATATTCATTCCCGTTATCATCCTGCCAGCCCTCCCGCCCATTCACTGGCAGACGTGACCAGATTATCCGCCTGCGTTTTCAGGTCGCCATACATGGCCGCGAGCGACTCGTCGACACGTTTCAGGGACAAAGTGAACTCGATTTTTCTCGCCGCGCCGTCGCTGAAAAGCTCGGTGTGGTTATGAGTCACTTTATCGATAACGTACATCCCGTGGATCATGCCGGTTCCGTCAATCAGCGGCCACGCGCGCCCCTCATCGGCCATCAGCTCAATGGCCTGCAGCGACAGACGCCCGCCGGTGATTTCAGGGTACAGCGTCCCCGACAGGGTGCGCGAGGTCTCCCCCTCCCCGAGAAACTGATAAGCCGGTCGCCTGCCGATACGGTCATTGGACACCCACCGGTAGTCCTTCGAATACTGCATCGACTGATGCGGCAGGGTGCGCCGTTCAAACACAAAAAAGCCCAGCACCATTAACATTTTGCCCCCTCTCTCAGTCGAGTCTCATGTTGGATCGCTGACGCGCGCGCTTTTCACGGTCAAGTTTATCGACGGCGTCGCGGAGCTGGCGGTCAAGGTCTCCACCCGGCGCAACGCCGCCCTGCAGAGTGATGTTGTATTCGCTTTTGCTCTGGTCGATATAAGAGCGGCCTGCAGGCGCAGTGACCGGCTGATACGCCTGATACCCGCCATAACCCGCTGTCGCAGGGATATACCCGCCACCCGGTGAAGCCTTATCCGCTTTGGCTGCAGTCTGGTCGAGGTCGGTCGATTCTTTTTTGATAACGCCGAGTTTCTCCAGCAGCCAGTCAACCTTGCCGCTCAGGCTGTTAAACAGGTTGAGCGGCGTCATCAGCGCATCAGCCAGCGCCTGACCAAACGCCACGCCGACATTTTTGCAACTGTCGAGCGTGTCCTGCGTGGCTTTCACCGGTGCAAGCAGGTCTTTAAACCACTGGCAGACAACGCCCAGCTTTTCCGCAATGGCATCAAACACCGGCTCGAGCGGGGAAAACATCGCCCCCACCGGGGCAAAGGCGGCTTTCAGCCCCGCCACCACCCCCGAGAAAAATGCGCCAATCGGCTCCCAGTATTTACGGATGAGCAGCGCACCGGCCACCACCGCTCCGGCAACCGCCAGCACCGGCAGGCTGATTGCGCCAATGCCCGTGACAATCGCGCCGCCGACCGTACTGAAAACCACCCCGAGCACGCCAGCCGCCGCTATGATGGCATTAATCCCCATCACCACCGGCCATGCGATAAGGCCAATCCCGCCCATCACCCCGATCAGCGCCAGCGCACCCCCGACTACCACGCCGATAGTGGTCGCCAGCCCCTTATTTTTCTGGATCCAGCCGTCAAGCCTGAGCACATACTGCGTGGCCGTCTGCGTCAGCTTACGCAGTGAGCCATCCTGCTGGTCAAACAGGTCAGTCCCGACCGCCTCATAGGCTGACTGAAATTCTTTGAAGTCGCCGCCGAGGTTATCCTGCATAACCTTAACCAGCTCCTCAGTCTTGCCGTCCGAGGCTTTAAACGCGGCGGTGAGCTTATCGAGCTTGCCGGTTAAGGCCGCCGTCATCAGCACGGCGGCCGCCGAGCTGGCCTCCTCCCCGAAAATGGTTTTCATGTATTCGGCGCGCTGACCCGTCCCGAGATTATTTTTTTCAAAACTGCGCTGCATTTCTTTCAGGATGGAAAATATCGGGCGCGTGTTGCCCTTGCTGTCGGAGGTTTTCACCCCGAGCTCTTTGATGGCGTCGTAGGCTTTGCCGGTCGGTGCCTGCAGGTGACTCATAACGGCACGGCTTCCCGTCCCCGCCATCGAGCCGGTGATTTTTGAATCGTGCAGCGCCCCCACCATCGCGGCGGTTTCCTCGATACTTACCCCGGCATTTTTCGCCACCGGCGCGGCATAGGTCAGCGCATCGCTCATCCCGTCAAAGTCGGCGGCGGTTTTGTTCATCGTCATCGAGAGAACATCGCCAATATGCGCGACCTTGTCATTTGAGAGCTGAAACGCTGATTTCATCCCGGTCAGCAGCGCGGCGTTCTCTTCCATCGTGCGCTTGTTGGACAGCGCCATATTCAGCGTCACCGGCGTCGCTGCCTGAATGGCCGCCGCATCCCCGCCACTTTTGGCGATAATAATCTGCGCCCCCGCCGCATCATCGGCAGAGGCCGCCGTATTGTCCCCGAGCTGGCGCGCCTGTTTGCGCAGCGCCTGCATTTCGGGTGACTGTTTATCGACACCGAGCACCGCCTGCAGCTCTGAGTTCTTCTGCGCAAACTCATAGCCCGGCGTCAGCAGCTTAACCCCGGCCATTGTTCCCGCCGTCGCAATACCGACACCGGCAGCGCCCGCCGCCGCCGCGTTACCGGCCAGTGATTTACCGCCCTGATACCGTTCTTTTACCCGGCTTAACTTCGCCTGCTGTGCGCTGACTTTCGCCAGTGCCTCGCGCTGACGGTTAAGCTGCACGGTAGTTTCAGCGATGCGGGATTTAAGCCCCCGCTCATCATTTGCCAGATTACGGGTATTAATTCCCGCCGCACCGAGCTCGCGCTGCTGGCGCTTTACCGACTCCGTGAGGCTGTTGTATTTCGTCTGCAGCCCTTCGGCGGCACGTTTCGCGGATTCAAGCACCTGCGCCTGCGCACGCGTCGGGCGCTCCGTATTTTTAAACTGCGTGGCAAGAGCTTCGGCTTCCTGTTTCGCTTTATCAAGCGCGTGACCGGTCACGGCAAGCTGTGCGCTGGCTTTTCGGAATCCGTCGATACGGGATGCCTGCGCATTCAGCTCGCGCAGGCTTTTCTGTGAGGTGCGGATGTCACCGGACAGGGATTTGCTGGCGTTCTGAATGGCTTTGAGCGGTCGGCTTGCCCGGTCGACGGCATTCAGCAGCACCTCGATTCTGACGTTATTGCTCATGATGGTTTCCGCTTCGTTGCAGCGCCCTGTCGCGCCATGTCAGGAGCTCGGTCACGCTCAGGGAATGTAACTCTGATGGCGGCCAGTGGAAGATCACCGCGATATCCGCCATCAGGTCATCGACCGACAGGTTTTTCGGAAAGGTCAGCGCCCCGAAGCAGGCGACAAAAAACCGACCACCTTCCCGGCCAGCGAAATCAGATCTGACGCATCGAGACGCGCGACCTCGTGCTCAGTCAGGGCGGGATACGTCATGCGCGGCAGCACTTTAATCAGCGCATCAACGTCGGAATTCGCCAGCGAGGCCAGCGACACCCCGCGCAGGGTTCCGGCATTCGGTTTGGTCAGCGTGACCTGTTCAATTTTCTGCTCACCGCGCATCAGCGGGGTATCAAACATCACCACATTCGGATTGACGGTTTCAGTGTCAGCAACGGCAGTTTCATTGATATTTTTCATGGGTATTCTCATCAGGAAAAGTGACCGGCCAGCCTCACTGACCGGGTATGGGACTACAGACCAATCGCCCGGCGGTGCTCCGCCAGACGGTCGACGCCGTCGACTTTCAGCACCATGTTAACGACGTCAATCTCGATGACTTCGCGGCCATCAATCGTGAGCTGGTAATAGGCGCACTCGGTCGACATTTTGGTCGTGCCGCTTTCGCCCTGCTTGTTCTCACCGCCGTCATATTCTTTGTGACGGCCACGCATCACCACCTCGACGGCAGAAATCGCGCCGGTGTCATCACGCTGGAAAGAGCCGGTAAAGCGCAGCGGCACACTGTCAGCCCCCGGCGAGGCATACTGCGCCCACAGCTCAACGTCGGGCAGACCGCCGAGCGTCCACTCCAGCGACAGCGCGTCGTCATCGAGCCCGAGGTCAATCGACACCGCGCCCGGCATCCCGCCACCGCGATATTTCTCCAGCTTGCGGGTCAGCTTTGGCAGGGTGACGGACTCAACGACGCCCATGTAGCTGAGGCCATCGTTGAACATATTCAGATATTTAAGTTTGCGGGGTAACGCCATGCTCTGAGCTCCTTAGCTGTTGACCGCATCCGACAGGTTCGCCAGATAGGTATCGGTGATGCGCTGGCGCAGGGTCAGGTTCTCCAGCGGCGGGACGGGGGTATAGTCGTAATCGATATACAGCTTCCCGACTTTGAGGGTCGCGGTCTCGTTCGACTCCGGGTCGTACCAGCAGGAGCCGTCAACGATATACCCGTTATTTTTCAGCTCGCGGAATTTGGCATTGATGCCCGACACGATGTCGCGAATCAGGGTCGGGGTGATGGGCTTATCCATCGCCCACGCGTGCGCCTCCGCCATCGTGTCGGCCAGTACCTGCGCGGTGCGGGTGTAGTTCTCATACAGGAAAAGCGGGTCATCTGAGCAGGTGCGGTTTCCCCAAAACTTGAAACCGTCATTGCGGATAAGCGTGGTAACACCGGCTTTGTTAAGCAGGTTGGCGTCGGTCGCGGGCTCCTGCAAATCCCACGACACCGAGGCGCTGACGCCGGTGACGCCATTCACGCCGACGTTTGACAGGGTTTTATGCCAGCCGACGGTCTGGTCAATTTTGGCACGCAGACCGAGCGCGCGCGCCGTTGCCCAGGCCGTCGCAGTCTCATTCGCCGTGGTGTCCCATGCCAGAAAATCCGGGAAGATAACCATCAGCTCACGCTGGCTGAAATTCTCGCGGTAGTTGATGGCATCAGAAATGGTTTTACAGCCCCACGCACTGACATAGCCAAACGCGCGCAGGCTCTGGCAGGTGGACGCGAGCGCCGTTGCCACTTCCTGCGGGTCAAGACCCGGCACACCGAGAATGCGCGGCTTCACGCCGGTGACGGTCTGCGCCGCCAGCAGCGCTTTCAGGCCGGTGTATTTGCCGTTTTCGTCGGTCGTGCCGATGATGTTGGAAATAGTTTGTTTCTTCCCGGCCTCCGGGTCATCCGGGTCTTCGACACCTTCGGCCACGCGCACGGCCACAATGACCGGTTTGCACTGGTCAGCGATGGCCTGCAGGGACGTCGACAGCGTCCCCTTTTTTCCCGCCTTGCCGATAGCACTTTGCACGTTGGTAATGAGCACCGGCTCATTGAGGGGAAATGTCTTTTCGTCAGCATCGCTGGCCGTGCAGACCATGCCGATGATGGCCGTTGAGACGGTGGAAATGGTGCGCACGCCATCGTTAATCTCGATGACCTCTACGCCATGATGAAAATCACTCATCCGTTTAACTCCGTGGTTAAGGGTGCGTGTATTTTCTGTTGTGTGGTGATGGCGGGCTATTTGTCAGGGTTGGATAAGGTCTGACACAACCGGGGAGCAGGAAAGCGCGGGCAACCGCCCGCCTGAGTGATGCCGGTTATGCGGGCAGTTCCGGCCATGTGATATCGGGGGCATCTTCTGGTTTGACCCTGTTGAGCATGACCCGATATTTTTTCCATTCATTAAGCGCGGCCGCTTCGTCTTCCGTTGCCATATCCAGATCAACGGCATCCTGCAGCGGGGCAATAGCCGATGTCGCAATCATCAGCAGGTTTGCTTTTTCCTGCGCCACCTGCCCCTGACGAAATGTTTTTTCCGCTTCGGCATCGTGGATCCACTTAGCGCCATCCCATTTTACATACTCCCCGTCAGGTGCAACCGACACAACGTTATCAGGCAGAGCGCCCAGCTTTTCAATAACAGCGGGCTTACCGGTGCTGATGTCATAAACGGTTGTCCCGCGGTGGTCTTCCACCCGCGACCATTTATTAGCCTGAGCATCGAAAACAGCCACAAAACCCGCCGTTACTTTTGGGGGTTCAATATCGGTGCTGTAGGCAGGCAAGCCCGTATTAGCAGGGATAAACCCATCAGATTTCCCAATAAATTCATTTGTATCTGAACGAAGGTTATAAAGAATAATTGTCCGGTTTTCTCCGGTCATTTCAAAAGCCATTATGCAAGCCTCACAATGTAGTTAAACGCAATATTTTTAACGGTGTTTTCTGTATTCCCGGTTGCATGAACGGTCGCTGTATGTCCGTGATACCCCATAACCACATAATGGTTATGCTCACCGATACCAACCCAGTGATCATGGGGACCAATCCACGTAACATGTGCATGATTACCACTCCCCTCAATGCGATCCCCGGCTGACCACGAAATATTCGACGAGTGCATCCCCAGCCCTGAGCCAGGAGTATCCCGGTATGCAGACGTAGCACAATAACGAAAGTTATGTACGTGCCATCCCCCCTCAGTGGAGGACTTATTGCCGTAGTCAAAACTGGTTGTTGGTTTTGAACCATAATCAAAAGAGCTGGTATATTTCGTTCCCAAATCGGTATCGGAAATACTGGCTGTGTGAGCGTGCGATTTAATACCGTCCTGTTCATACGAGAGTACCGCTCGTCCGTCCGGCTTGCCCTTTATCGTCTGACCACGCATATCCGGGATAACACCAGAGGGATACGCTACAGCAAGCAATGGATATGCAAATTTATCAAATGACTGTCCCTGCATTAAGGCGTAAGCGGGCGGGGCGATGTCAGATGGCCACGGAATCGGCGCCCCGACAGGAAAAGCATCATCGGGTGTCCACGTCGTCCATGGCTGCGTGGAATATTTGCTCCGCGAATAACTTCGCGAACCGCTGTACACGCGATAAACCTGCGTTATCCCTGCGCTTCTTAAAACCATCAAGGAACCGGCGTTATTTTCCGGGTAATGCAGAGCAGCACTGGTATTGGCATTTGCGGGCTGAAAATACAGACCCGGCGTCTGGTAATTATCCAGATCCTGACCCGGACCAATTTCAACACACTGACCGTCAAAAATATCCTGTGAGGTGACACTGATATCACCGGCCAGCGAATGTCCGTTAACTTTTCGCTCAGACGGGACGCGACCATTCACATTATCATTCACCGTCTTAACCGCTTTCGATGTCGCGGCGAGGGTTTCAGACGTGCTGTCGGTCGCGCTGCTGAGTCTCACCAGACCTTTCTGCGCCGTGCTCGCGTCCTGAGCCGTATATTTACCACTGGCAAGGTCATACGCCACCTTAACCGCTTTCGGCGTCGCGGCGAGCGTCTCAGACGTGCTGTCGGTCGCGCTGCTGAGCTGCACAAAACCTTTTTCTTTCAGCGTGGCGTCAGGATGCCTGCGGGACTGCTCATGCTCGGCCAGTTTGTCGTCGACATAATCCTGAGTCGCCATCACCGTTGTCGCGTCAATGGACAGCTCCACTGAGGCAATACTGCTGACGATAATCACCATGCGACAGGTCTGCGCACGCCCCGAGCCCTCCGCCAGCTCCGGCTTGTAGCTCTCCGCCATATTGGCAACGGCAATCAGCGTGCCTGCGTCATCATACAGACCCAGCTCACGCATCCAGAAGCCGCCCACCTCGGGAGGAATGACCAGCTCAGCCACGATATAGTTTTTATTTTTGTTGTCCTGGCTGATTTTATTCAGCGCATGACGCCAGACTTCATTGATGAGCTTTACCTGCCCGACGTTCGGCTCCGGCAGTACGCCGCCGCCATCCCCGACGGCCATCGCGGTAAGGTTCACCTTTTTACCACCCGGCACCGTGGCCGCCGCCAGTTTTGCAGCTCCGGTGGTGGTAATAATTGTTTTAAATTTCGTGCTCATTATTCCTCACTCATCCGGGATAAACCGTAATAATGTCGCCGTCATACACCACACCACCGACATACATATGACCGGGAATGTCCTGGATAATATTCAGGCCAATCAGATGACGGCTGGCGGGCTTCGCATCCGCAATCAGGCGCTCCATTTCAAAATACATTTCCTCAGAAATACCGCTTTCCAGCACACCGATATCAAGCCGGAATGTGCCGGGCGGGTCGCTGGTCTCCCACCACTCCGTGACGTTGATGATATAGCCGAGCGGCTCCACCACCCGACGAACGGCGCCGATAGTGCCTTTGTGGCAGTGAATAAAGTACGCATCACGGATGACGGCGCGCTTCGTTTCCTCTGGCCAGTTCTCATCCCAGCGGTCGACAGAAAACGCCCACGCCAGCCACGGCAGCAAATTAGCCGGGCAGGAGTCAGGACTCCACAGACGACGCAACGGGACGGGGGTGTTTTCGATATCCGCACATGCACGCGCCGCCGCCACTTCAAGCGGTGACGAGCCCACCGGCAGCAGACGGGTATCACTCATCCGAGCCCCCGATCACAATGCTGTAATCAGTGCAAAAATGACGCCTGTGCACTGCTGAGCACGAGGTCAGCCACCGGCGCGGCCAGCTCCACACGCTGGACACCTTCGACATGCAGCGCGGCATAAATGGCAGACAGGCGAATGTCACGCCCGAGGCGGTGCTGCGCACTGATATAGCCCTCCAGCTTTTTCACGGCAGCGGCGAATGGGTTCACTCTCGGGACCGGGATAGAGATAAAGCGAGGCGGTTATCTGGTAGTCAACAATGTCGGCTGACTGCACCGTCACACGGTCTGCGACCGGCCTGACATCTTCGGCATTAAGCGCATTACGGACAACAGTGAGCAGCTCATCAGAGGCGACGCCGTTGTTTTCACGCGACAGCACAGAAATCGTCACACAGGCGGGTGACGGGCTGGTTACTGAGATATCTGCGACCCGCCCGTCAGCGCTGCGGCCATGAAACTGATAAGCGCCGACAGACCCGGCCACGCTCATTCCTTCAAATGCCTGCTGAACGCGCAGACGGTAATCGGTGTCCGACTCCATAACGGCAGGTGTGGGCGGCAGCGTGGTCTCATCGGCAGGCGTGATAACAAGACGCCTGACGCTGAAATTTGCGCCGATATTATCGAGGTCATTACCGGCGGCATACGCCAGCATGACCGCGCGCGCCGATTCATTCACGCGCTGACGCCAGATAACCTCCCGGTAAGCGTTCTCCTGCAGTAACTTAACTATCGGCTCCGATTCGAGTGTCAGCGTGCGCGCAACCGCCTCCTGCTGTTCCTCCGGATACAGTGAGACAAGCGTCGCTTTTCGTTCTGCCAGAATGGTTTCATAGTCCAGCTCATCCACCACATCAGGCGCAGCGAGCAGGCTCAGGTCAACAATAGCCATAGTGTTTAACTCAGTGGAATGATGATAGAAAAAGGCTGGCCTGACGCTGACCGCGTGCCGGTGATATCGACATACATCGCGCCGTCATTCTCCCCGCGTTCAAAGGTGATGGTCGTCATGCTGACGCGCGGCTCCCACTTCTGGATCGCGGAATAGCACGCGGCCATAATCTGCAGGCGCAGTGCCGGGGTCTGCGGCTGGTCAACAAGCGCCGACAGCAGCGAGCCGTATTCACGACGCATGACACGCGAGCCAACCGGCGTGACCAGAATGTCGCGCACGCTCTGCCTGATATGCTCAACCTCAGAAATACTGAGCCCGGTATGACTGTTCATGCCCAGATAGCTCGTTGTCATTTTGTCCCCTGCGTCCAGTTATCCCCGCCTTTAACACCACCGTGGCCGTGGTCATCCACCTGCACACCGTTTGATTTAAACGTGCCGCCGCCGTGCTCGATGTTGCCGCTCATCTTCCCGCCCTTTTGCACCTCAAGCGTGGCCGTGGTCAGTTTGTTGGTGCAGACCACCTCGGGGGTATCGAGCGTGATACGGGTGGACGCTTTGACCAGTACCAGCGGCACAGTTGCGGTAATGGCGTCCGACGCGGTGACGTCAGCGGTTTTGATACCACTCACCGTGAGTGACCCGCTTTCGGGTTCGTACTCAATAACCGCCCCGTCAGGAAAGGAAACGTGAAAGGCATCAGGCGAGGCCGACGGCGCGGGATGGTCATCAGAGAAAATGCCGGGCAGCACAAAGGCGGTATCGAGCTCGCCGCCAATGGCAAGAATGAGCACCTGCTCACCAACCGAGGGAGCCCACCAGACGCGCGAGCGACCGGCGCGGCAGGTCAGCCAGTTTAACCAGGTGGTTTGTATCCCACCGGTCTGGACACGACAGAGCCCCTCATCGGGATTGACTGCAGTCACAATGCCGGTGCGGATAAGGTTTCGGATAGCGCGGGCGATATCCTGAATGGAATTTAAAGTATTCATGGGGAAAGGATGCCGCTGGGCAAGGCCAGCGGCAATCAGGCTGGGTTTTGTCGTGGGTGAAACAACAAACGTTAACAGTTAGTCTGAACATTAGATGAGTTTAACAGTGGTCGTGTTTGACTATGACATTTTGAAAAATAAGCGCCACCAGTACCATTCATGATACTTTCATGCGGCAGCCTATAAGTGCATAGTCAACAAAAAGATCCAATGAACCCCTTGATTTATCAGCAAGAAATAAATATAACGTCTTTCATAAAAGCAAGCCCCATTTAAAACGAGGGACAACATGAAGGATAGCGACATTATTGCAAGCATTGGTGCAATAGTTTCTTTCTTTGCATTGATTATTTCACTTAAAAGTTTCTTTGTGGCCAAAAAGTCACTAAACATAGCAGCGATTCAACACGACCAAAGAAGCTTAGGTATAAATTTATATTACATCGATGCTTACAAATGGAAAAAAGACAGAGAGACTTACATTTCCTTCGCTTTGAGGTTTACTAACCTGAGCACTCTAAACGATACCATTTCAAAGATAGAGTTGCATATTGAATTCCGGGATAAGAAGAATGCAACTGGGAAAGTGAAGATCGAACCCAACACATCAGTGACTCCAATTAATTTAAAAAATCACACCGATATTATCAAGCAACCACTAAATCTTTCCGAGAAATCTGCTAAATCCGGATGGATCACATTTAAGCTACCAGAATTAATAACAAATGAGCTGACGATAGATTTATATCGAGTTATAGCGGAATCGATTGATAAAAAAACGATATCCATCGAAACGCACATCATCAATGAGGTTTAGAATGAAAAACAAAATCGCAATAAGAAGAGATGATTACTTGAACCTTGTTGGAGATGGTGCCATCGCAAACGCCAAGACAGCCGATGGAAGACTAATACCCGTTATAATATTAGATACAAGAGAGAAAAAACAACTTGAATATTTAGTTAAAATGCACGAACAAATAGATACCGGCGATGTCAGTTCCATCTGGTCTATAACACGTTTTAATCATGAACAAGTGAACTTAGTTTTGTTTTTCAAAACCCCTATGGAGTTCAAAGTAGCCATTTCACTTCAATCATTGAAACACTCCCCCATCATTGAAGGGATACGTATATCTAAAGCTGTTTATATACAACCTGGCAAACCCGGAGACAGAGTTAGCGATGATATTAATGCACCTAAAATTCTAGTTGAAATCCCTGCAAAGACCACTTTCGAAAAATGGGATGAGATTTTTGAAAAAATGGTAATAAAAAAACTAAAAAAAGAGGGGCTTCGTGGTAAAAATTTAAAAGAGGCAGCGCGTGAACACATTTTATTAATAAAAGACATTTGGGGAAGAAGATTAAAATAGAAAATACAATCAGCAAAAGACTAGGTAAACACACCTAAGTTTACCTAGTCTTTTAAAATTAGACATTTAAAAATAAATAATTACTTGTAACTCATATCAATCCATAGCGACTCCATTTAAATGCTTAATGACCAGTTCCTCAACGAACTGTTTATCGTCCTGACTAAATCCAAGTAACTGACGTTCCGGGTATTGCACGTCCTGAACATGAAGGTTAGGCCGATCTTTGAGTCCGAGCTGATGAATCTGCGCAATACGTTGCACCTTGCCTGTAAACTCCACCACAGCAGCATCATTGCGACCACTGGCTTTCATGTAGCGACTCGTTCGCAGCTTCTGAAACATCGCCCGTTTTATTCGACCTTTTTTTGCCCTGAGCGGCTGACGCTTTCGCGCCTGATACGGCGTGCCATCAGGTGCTTTTTGTTGTTTGATACGTTGCTGTTGCGATCTGCGCAGCTCCTTCGCAATTTCAGCGGCCAGCTTACGACGAGACGCCGGTGCTAATGCTCCGATAAGCCCTGCCACTTGGTTATCAAAAGGCGTTAATTCACTCATTCCACTTACTCACCAGCTCACCATTGATATAGAGCTCGGTCGGACGGGGGACAGGCTCCGGCAGGGGTGGCTCCGGGGCATAGCTGACGTGTAATGCGCCGTTTTCCTCCCGGACAAGGGTGCGCTCCGTCAGTTGCAGACTGATACTGATATCAACATTGTCCCCGTCGTTTAAGTCCATCTGGAATCGATAACCCTTTTTGCGCCCCTCATCGAGCGTGCAGATATCCGGCTGGTTATCTCGCAGCCACGCCGCCACCGGCACAAAAATCAGGTCGGGGTCGCCGACAAAGTCACACACGATCACATTCAGCGTGTATTTCTTTTCATGGGACAGCGAAGCCGCGAGACGCGCATCGATATTCCCCTCATCGGCAAAGATACGCATCATCTCGGGGTTATTCATGAGCTGTGGGACGGCGTCATTCAGCGCTTTGCGCAGGCTTTTCATTTTCTGCATTGATTTTATCCTGACAGTCTTTGATGGTTTCGACCTTAATCGCACAGGCGGTGAGCGCGTGCTCCAGCCTGCGAATATCGGCACTCAGATCACCGTTATTGACGGGGTCGCTTCCCGGCATCGGGCAGAGGCTCACCTTCGGGCAGGCGTTGTAAACAACGGGCGGCGGAGGCGCAGCCTGTTCGGATGTGCAACCGGCGCACAGCATCAGGCAGCTTATCGCTGTACCAGCGGCGTAACTTCTCGTTTTCATTCATCAGCCTCGTTATGGTTTCTTCCCGTCTTGCCGCCTGCTCACCGGCAACGGCCAGCTCATCTCCGAGTCTGACCTGCGCGTCCTCATTCGCCCTGGCGATTCGCTGCGATACGGCAAGCTGATTTTTCAGCATGCCAATCGTCGTCTTTTGCGCACTGGCGACGCGATTCGCTTTCTCAAATGACCGTGATAAGTTCTCATTTTCATGTCGCAGCCACAGCAACCCGGCCAGCGCAGCAACCAGAAGGATCACAATGAATCTGGACACATTCCCTCCCCCTCGATGCGCTGACGGTAAGCAGTACGCACAGCGTTAAGCACCAGAACACAAATCAGATACAGCAGCGCTGTAAACACCCATCCCGCGCCGACCAGACAGGAAAAAACGCCAGCAAAAATAAGCAGCGACCAGAAGCGGCGCAGCGGGGGAGGTTTACGACAAAACACAAAACGGAAAATCTTCATCACCGCATCATTCAACGGGATACCCTTTTGCCGGTTTCCCTGCCAGTGTTCATAGGCAGCCACACCGGCGAGGCTGGCGGCAATGCAGACCAGACAGCCAAACAGCGCCCATACGGCAACGAAATTGACCGCCACGCCCTGCGGGTTCGTCAGTCCCATAAACAGCATCAGTGTCAGCAGGAAATCAAAAATCAGTGAGGTAATGTGTTGTTTCATTGAGTCACTCCTTTCATGCAATACGCCAGTTCCCGCGCGCGGCGGTTCTCCAGCCCTTTATTTTTTGTACCGTTGACATACACCCAGCGGGTGAGCTGGTCACACGCCTGCCACCACTGGTGACGCTTGATAAACGAGACCAGCGTCGACCGGCAGGCCGCGCCGGTTCCGACGTTAAACGCAAAACTGACCAGCGAGTCATAGACGCGCGGTGGCATATCCACCGGCACACAGACCGCGAGCCGTTGCTCGACGTTGAGCACATCGGCAACGAGATTCTCCGCCGCCTGTCGCTCTGTGATATCCCCTTTCGGGACCACCCCGGCAGTGTGGCCGATGCCTGACGTCCACACTCCCGCGCTGCACTTGTAAGGTGTCAGACGACACCCTTCGAGGTCGGCAATCAGTGCCAGCCCCTCGGGCGAGGTATTAAGCAGACGAAAGTCAGGCATCAGCGCGGCCAGCGCCAGCACGGCGGCCACACTGCAGCGTTTAATGATTGAGCTCACGGGCAGCCCCCTTATCGGGTCCGAGTGAGGTCAGGTAGCGGTAGGTTTTGCGCTTAAACCAGTAATTCGTCAGCGCGGTAAAAATGGCGCAGGCACTCCCCACATAGAGCGCCAGCTTTTCAGGGGACATTGCCCCGAAATACGCCAGCCCCACGGCCAGCCAGTAAGCGATAAACGTCGTGATTTTTTCCACACTCAGTCCCATAAATTCACCGTTTCGGTTTTCGGGGCGCTGTCGGTTTCGGGCAGTTCGATTGCCGTGCCGTGCGGCAGAATAACACCCAGCTCCGACAGCCCTGGATTCGCCTGCAGCACCGTTTCAACGACGCCCTCAGTGCGCCCGTAATACCGGGCGCAAATCGCATCGAGGGTGTCACCCTGCATCGCCCTGACCTTCATCAGATTTGACCGACAATACAGCGCGGCTTGTCCTGAATACGCGCCACAGACCAGCGCATATCCCGCCACAGCTCATCGATAACCGCCTCGGTGCTTTCCGCTTTGCGGTCGCCTTTCGCCGTCGCATCGATACCGCGATAACGCTCAAACAGCGTGGCGCTGGTCATGGCGCAGACGGCGCGAAAATAGTGGAAACAGCGCACGCTTTCGCCATCGATATCATCGGCAGGCACATCAGCCAGCGTGTCATGCCCTGCGGCCATCTGCTCAACCCGCCACAGGGCAAGCTCCGCATTGGTTTCAGCCATACCGGCTTTAATCGCATCATTCAGGCGCAGCGCGGAAACAGTCTGCTCCAGACGCATCAGCTCGCGCACGCGCTTCGGATCCACATCAGGGAAAAAGAAGGTGTTTTTTATTACCGGCTCGCTCACGTCCGGTGGTGGTATCACTACGCCCGGCACATCCTGCGGCTCTTTTTTTGGCTCAATAATCACTGTCGTCATGACAACCTCGGGTAATGGGTGGGCGGTGGACGCCGGTCGCAGTCAGGGCAATCAATACCCGCATTGACCGGCGTGCCGCCCGGCTCGGGGAGCGCTCGGTTAACCTGCGGCTTTTGCCGCTTTCGGGGGACGCCCGCGCCGTGCCGCCGGTTTGGCAGCAGGTTTGCGCGTGCGCGGTTTATTCTGTTTGGGTGCGGGTTCGGCTTTGGGTTTCAGCGCGCGCTCGAGCTGTTCAATATCTTTTTTCACACCGATAGCCCGCTCCAGTTGGATCGCACGCTGCAGGTGCGCCAGCGCGTCGGTCAGACGGCCAGCCTCACGCAGCACGTAGCCGGTAATTTTGTGCAGCTTTGCGCGCACGATATCCGGCATGTCTGCCCGTTCGGTCAGTGCGATGGTGTCGAGCAGGAGCGACAGCCCGACAGGCTGTTTCGCATCGAGCAGGCGCTGCGCTGACAGGGCGACCTCTTCGGCCAGTAAATACGGCGTGGTGCGCCGGTGGCCGCCGGTCGGCATGGTCAGGCCATAGGTCATCGCATAGCGGGCAATCTCCAGCGCACCGGCGATATCATCTGCATCGAGACGCCACAGCATGACGGTCATGACAATGTCATCCTGCGCCCCTTTTCCGTAGCTGAGGACACCCGACACCCACGGCAGATAGAACGGCAGCAGCTCACGCTTTTTGTCTGCCTTGCGTTCATTGGAGCGGATTTGTTTTAACGTGCGACAGTCTGCGGCCAGCTTGACGAGCATCTGCTCATAGGCAGTTGCATTGCGCAGCGGAGCAGCAGCCCGCCGCGCAGTTTCAGAGGCCGAGACCCGCATCATGTGACGCGCTGCGGGACTCGTCATGGCTTATTCCCCGCTTTCCGGTGCGGCAGGTGCAGTGAAGTCGCCGAGCTTGATGTTTTCAATCAGGCAACCGGCGGCGTAAGCCTCGACCACATAGTCAATATTCATTGACTCGTAGTTTTCGACACGGTCCTTTTTCGGCTCCTCGATGATGGCGCGACGGTGTGCATCATCCATGAAGTAAATCGACAGGTTATCGAGGCGCGTCACCATCAGGGCATTCGCCGGGAAGTACGGCACGCGCACAGCAGGCAGGTTGCCGATACGCTTCTGGCTGATGATGATGTCAGCGGCCAGCGTTTCGCTGTTTTCCTGCGCCTTGTTAACCAGCGGGAAATATTTATCCGCCATCAGCTTACGGCCAGTGATAACGACGAGCTCCGGGTCATCCTGATAAATCTCATCAATCAGGTTGGTGGTCGAATCCATCACCAGCGCATCGAGGTTTTCATAGTCACCGTTTTTACCCACGCGGATCACATCGGAAATAACCTTGCCGTCATCATCAGTGACTTTCGACATCACACGCGCTGCAGCTTCATTGCGGTATTTCTGCAGCCAGCCCACTGCGACATCCTGCAGCATCGGGTTCGTTTTGCGGTTGGAGGTCTCCGCGCGGGTGATACCGTTGAAGCCGGCCATGATGAAATCGAGCGACTGACGCTTGATAATCGCGTCACGGATACGGGTCTGAAAGTCCTGGAAACGCGCCCACAGGTCGAGCTGCTTATAACGAATATGGAAATCAAAGTTGATTTGCGCGCATTCGTATTTGTTGGATTCGAGCGCAGTGAAATCAGCGGTCTTACGCTCGTCATCGGCGGCGGTGTCCGTGGTGCTCGCAATCGTGCCGTTGACGCCAACCCCGACCTTTTCGCCTTTCAGCTCGTCGACCGGCACGATATTGATTTTGGTCAGAAACGCGGATGACGCCTGCAGGGTGGTCATCAGGGTCTGCGTCACGGACGGCTCAACGGTGAATTTTTTCGCCACGTCGTCGGTGTCGACGCCATTCAGCTCCGCCACGCGGGACAGGTAAGCATTGAATTTAAAGCGGGTATCTTTACGCATTGTTATTCCTGTTTCTCTAAAAAGGGGGTATCAGGCCGGGCGACACACACCCGGCAGGTCTGTCAGCAGTTGGTCAGCAGTTCGTCACCCGTCCCGCCTTTCGATTTCTCGCGGCGTGGCTGGCGATAGCTTTCGGTGTTATCGAGGGAGCTTTTTAGGGCGTTAAGCGCCTGCGCGCTTTGCGTGGTCTGGCTGGTCACGTCCTGCTTTAGCTGTGCAAAGGCGGTTTCCAGCTCAGTGACGCGCGTTTCGGAGGCGGTCAGGTTGGTCTGTACCTGCTCAGAAACGGCGGTCACCGCCTCATGCACATCTGCAAGACGGGCGTCATCGCTGACCTGTTTGCGGCTGAAAATCGATTTGACCTTGTCGGTCAGGCTGTTGAGCACAGTGTCGGGGACGTCTTCAAATTCCAGCTCTGCCAGCGTGGCAACGGAAAACAGATCGTCAGGATGGGCTTTTTTACCGGCGAGCGGGTTTTGCGTGGCGCGGCTGCAGAATTCGAGGTATTCGGTGCCGAGGCTTGCCGGGTCATCGGTGACGGCCAGACCGACGAGATAGCACTTGCCGCTGTTGGCGAAGTTCGGGCGAATCTCCATCGAGGTGTAAACCTTCTGCCCGGCTTTCACCATGCTGACCAGCTCGTCGAGCGGCGCGATTTTGCCAAACAGCGCTTTTTTGCCGTTCAGTGCCGAGTCATCGCTGATGACTTCCGCTTTGACTTCGGTCACGTCACCATAACGTTTGAGCACGCTGTCAGGCAGAATGCCGCGCAGGTGTTCGAGGTTGATGCGACAGCCATAGACGCGCGGGTCGAAGGTGTCCGCCATGTCCTGAATATCTTCGCCGTTAATCACGCGGCCATCGCAGGTGTCACCCTCGACGCCAATGCGAAACCATTTAGAAACTTTCTTTGCCATTGTTCAGGTGTCCTGATGTTGGGTTTTCGGTTCGGGTGTAGTTTCCCGACTCCGCCCCGCATCAGCCACCGCTTGCAGACGTGTACCCCCTGACACAACAGGGGGTTAGCGATAATGCCCGGCTATTTCCTTAGCCTTGCCCCGTATTCACTGACACGAGGCAACCATGACCATTTCGACTGACCTCTCCCTTTTGCACGACCCACGACGACAGGCGCGCCTTCTGTTCTGGCAGGGGTTTTCCGTGCCACAAATCGCCGACACGCTGCAGGTCAAGCGCCCGACCGTGCAGAGCTGGAAACAGCGTGACGGGTGGGAGGAAACCGCCCCGCTTAACCGCGTGGAATCCACGCTTGAAGCGCGCCTGATTCAGCTTTATGCAAAGCCTGACCTCACGCCGCACGACTTCAAAGTCGCTGACTTTCTGTCACGCCAGATGGAACGGCTCGCGCGTGTCAGCCGCTACGGCCAGACGGGAAACGAGGCGGATTTAAATCCCAACATTGCCAGCCGCAACAAAGGCGATCGCCGCAAGCCAAAACGTAACTTTTTCAGCGAAGAGGCTATCGAAAAACTCGAAGAGATTTTCTTTACTCAGTCATTCGAATATCAGCGCCACTGGCACAAAGCCGGTGTCGAGCACCGTATTCGCCACATCCTCAAATCGCGCCAGATTGGCGCCACGTTTTACTTTGCCCGCGAGTCACTGCTGCGCGCCCTGAAAACCGGACAAAACCAGATATTTTTGTCGGCCAGTAAGACGCAGGCTTATGTGTTCCGAAAGTACATCATCGCCTTTGCGCGCATGGTCGAGGTCGACCTGTCAGGCGACCCGATTGTCATCGGCAACAATGGCGCAGAGCTGATTTTTCTCGGGACCAATTCCAACACGGCGCAGAGTCATAACGGCGACCTGTATGTCGATGAAATCTTCTGGATCCCCAACTTTCAGAGACTGCGTAAAGTCGCCTCGGGGATGGCGTCGCAGTCCCACCTGCGCACCACCTACTTTTCAACACCCTCGACGCTGGCACATGGCGCATATCCGTTCTGGTCAGGTGAGCTGTTTAACCGGGGACGCAGCAGCGCCGCCGAGCGTGTCGACATCGATATCAGTCATAAGGCGCTGGCCGGGGGCATGCTGTGCCCGGACGGTCAGTGGCGGCAGATTGTCACCATCGAGGATGCGCTCGCCGGGGGATGCACGTTGTTTAATCTGGATCAACTGAAACAGGAAAACAGCGCTGATGATTTCCGCAACCTCTTCATGTGCGAGTTTGTCGACGACAAGGCGTCGGTATTCCCGTTCGAGGAGCTGCAGCGCTGCATGGTCGATGCGATGGAAGAATGGGAGGACTTCGAGCCATTTTCTGACCGTCCGTTTAACTGGCGTCCGGTGTGGATTGGCTATGACCCGTCACACACCGGCGACAGCGCAGGCTGTGCGGTACTGGCTCCGCCACTGGTTGCCGGGGGCAAGTTCCGCATCCTTGAGCGTCACCAGTGGAAAGGCATGGATTTTGCGACGCAGGCCGAGGCCATCCGCGAGCTGACCGAAAAATACTGCGTCGAGTATATCGGCATCGATGCGACCGGTATCGGCCAGGGTGTTTACCAGCTCGTGCGCTCGTTCTTCCCTGCTGCGCGCGCCATTCGCTACACACCGGAAATGAAAACCGCGATGGTGCTGAAAGCGAAAGACACCATCAGACGCGGGTGTCTGGAATACGACGCCGGGGCAACTGACATCACACAGTCATTTATGGCTATCCGAAAAACCATGACCAGCAGCGGGCGCAGCTCCACCTATGAGGCCAGCCGCAGTGAAGAGGCCAGCCACGCGGATATCGCATGGGCCACCATGCACGCCCTGTTAAACGAGCCGCTTTCCGCCGGTAGCGGTATGCATTCAACGTCAATTCTGGATATTAACTGACATGAAAAAACAACAGAAGAACCCCGCCACAACGACTGCCAGCGCACCACAAAAAATGGAGGCGTTCACCTTTGGCGAGCCCTCCGCCGTTCTGGATCGCCGCGATATCCTCGATTATGTCGAGTGCATCAATAACGGTAAGTGGTACGAGCCGCCGGTCAACTTCTCAGGTCTGGCAAAAAGCCTGCGCGCCGCCGTGCATCACAGCTCGCCGATTTACGTGAAACGAAATATTCTGACGAGCACCTACATCCCGCACCCGCTCCTGTCGCGTCAGGATTTCAGCCGCCTTGTGCTGGATTATCTGGTCTTTGCCAACGGCTATCTTGAGAAACGCATGAGCGTTACCGGCCAGCTTTTAAAACTGGAAACATCACCGGCTAAATATACCCGCCGGGGTGTCGAGGATGGCGTTTACTGGTACATATCGAGCTTTAACAACCCGCACCCGTTCGCACCCGGCTCGGTGTTTCACCTGCTGGAGCCTGATATCAATCAGGAGCTTTACGGCATGCCGGAATACCTGAGCGCACTCAATTCAGCCTGGCTGAATGAATCCGCCACCCTGTTTCGTCGCAAGTATTACCAGAATGGCGCGCACGCGGGTTACATCATGTACGTCACCGACGCGGCGCAGAGCAGCACCGACGTCGAGTCGCTGCGTTCTGCAATGCGTGATTCAAAGGGACTCGGGAATTTTAAAAACCTGTTTTTCTATGCGCCCAACGGGAAACCGGATGGCATCAAGATAGTGCCGCTGAGTGAGGTCGCCACGAAAGATGACTTTTTCAATATCAAAAAGGTGAGCGCTGCTGACCTGCTCGATGCGCACCGCGTACCGTTCCAGCTCATGGGCGGCAAACCGGAAAATATTGGCTCAATGGGGGATGTTGAGAAGGTGGCACGGGTGTTTGTGCGTAATGAACTCAACCCACTGCAGGAGCGCTTTAAAGAGATTAACGACTGGCTCGGGATGGAAGTGGTCCGCTTTAAAGATTACAACCTCGAGTCAGAATAACCCCGCAAAAATTGCCGCCTCCGGGCGGCTTCATCCCTGACAGCCTCAGACACACCACACCACACGCCACGCCACGCCACGCAATCCCATCGACACATTATCACAGACCTGTAAAGCATCAGCGCCGTCACGACGCCCACAGACGCATAAAATTAAATGCTGTCACCGCCTCTGGCGCGCAGTGCTATCCCCGCCTCGCCTGCGCGCTTAAGGGATCGCTTTTTATGCAGGTGCATTAAGAGTCCCAAGCCGCACCAGTTGCGGCTATTGCAACCAAATCCTGACATGTAAAAAAAATGCAAATTAATGCACCACAAATTCAAAATAACGTGCTAAGAAAGCAAGGTTATTTCCATTCTTCAGAATATATTGCGTCTGATGAGCGTGGACTTGGTTCAGCTTGATGAATAGAAATCCTTACAGGGAGATTAAATGCGGACCCAAAGGCAATCGCATCCCCCCTTGGTAGACCAGAAACTTGGCGAATCATTAATTCATTTCCGCTTTCCATTGCATAACGGAGCGCTTGTAAGTCACGCTCATTGGTCAGTCGCAATGTGAACCAGTTCGAGCACATGGCTAATACTGTTGAAGACAGCTCAGAAGGACGCTGAGTACTTACAATCAAGGAACACTTGAACTTACGACCTTCCTTGGCCAGACGTTCGTAAGCTTTGATTTGTGCATCAACTTCAGAGTAGGGATCCCTTAAATAGTGATGAGCCTCTTCAAGGAGTAGCACTGTTGGAAAGGCTTTGTTTTGCCCTCTCAAGAAAAGAACTTCCGCAAACATTTCAAGTAATGCACTCAGAAGCATTGGAGCGTGGTCTTGTGACAGATTTTTCAAATTAACTATATGAATATTCCAATCATTCGGTTCTCCCTTTTCTGTTCCAAAAAAATAGTCCACTTCATTTTTCATGGCAGCTTCCCAATGCTTACCATTGTCAGCTAAGACTTGGCCACCATTCATATCGACAATATTTTTGAATCTTACGTCGTCTGCTAATTGCTGTATGATTTTTATTAGAGGGAGTACATTGCCATAGCAAAATGCATCACGCTTGCTTCCACCCGTCCTAGAGTCAGCAGCGACACAGCCAAACTCTGCTACCAAACTTGCTAAACATTTAAATGGAGCCCACCTGTCAGCTTTATCCAATGTTCGGTTACGCAAACCTGCTAACCAAGCAGCAAGATGCAGTTGATTATCTTCTCTACAATCGTCATAAATATTAAAGCAATTTCCATTTCCATCTTTCAGGAAGTATGTTTTTTTATCGAAATGAGTTCGGTTAATAGCATTGAGAGCATTTCTCAGTGCTGGCAACTGAGTTTTATCGCTAGGACGTAATAATTTTATTAAACCTGCAAAACCAAGTGCCTGATATGGTATCTGCTTATAATAATAAGATTTTTCTGTGTATGCTACACCCTGTAATAAAGGTGGGTTAGGCACTTCACCGTCTGGACGCTTGCCTAAAATGGTATGTTTAACATTTGGCAATCCCACAAATGCCTGAGAGTACTCACCATTCATGTCAAAAATAACTATTCGCGATTTAGTATATTTCTCAGCAATTCGACGAGTCAGTAATGCATTGAAATTTGATTTACCGTAGCCAGTACTACCTAATACAGCTATGTGCCGTGTTAGCAATTTATCAACACTAGCCATTATTCGTACAGATTTGGTACGTGAATCGAGTCCAAGTTCAATTGCTTTATCTAAATCACCTTCTTCGATGCTATAGATAGTGTTTAAGAAATTAGTGGTTAAAGGAACAGCTGAAGCACCCAATGCTGGTAATCGCCAATCTTCAGAAACAAAAATATACCCGTCAGATTCCCTTTTAACAAAACCTATAGCGTAGGCTATGATTTGCCTAAGTGGCATATCCGCTATATCTGAAGTTCCTATATTTGCTTTATGGGCTTTATCCGCTTCAACAAATGCCATATCCGTAACGCGAGCAACCACTAATATATTACCCGCATCAAAACCAATCAGATCTCCCGGCTGGGTAACCGAACTAATCCCATCCCTATGTGATGCCAATCTTCCTTGTAACCCTTCATGAAGATTTATTCTAATTTTTTCACCTTCCAATCCGACTACATAGCCGATCGCGGAAAGCTCTGAAAGTTTAAAATGGCTCATGACCTTCTCCTTTAGAAAGTTTCGAGATAGCTTCAACCAAATCGTCTACAGTATTTTCGCGAGGGAAAAGAACTGGATATGGAAGATGTTTCACAAAACTATCAAAGTAAGCATCACCTCCGCCTCCTACGACGGTCACTTGATTGAGCGTTAAATGTTTTAATGTAATTATTGCTTTTTCGCCTTCCGAAGCTGTACCAGAATCAACATTAATCTGAGCCTTGGCTAATTCTGGATAGTAAACAACAACATGAAAAGAAGGGTTTAATAACGCACCTAATATTATTCTATTAATATGGTAATCGCCAAAACCGAAACCATTTATAAAAAGAGCCGTTTGAGATTTCGAAAGAAACTCACCAAACCGCCTAAACATTTCACCATAAACAAATCCAATTGTATGGCTATATTTGTTTGCTCCGGGGTAAATCAAATGCTGGCCTCGATAATAATTTTCTTCATTTATAATATCTTTGATATAATTATCATAAGCTTGAGATGAACTTACTTCATTAACTGTCAAACTATCATCTTGATACCATGTAAGAGAACCATGCAACTTATAAAGATAGGCGTGGTAATGACCAAATCTAGCCTCTCCCTTCGCATTAACATTTCTAAAAGCCAGATCAAAATTTTGTGGATAAAACTGTCTTGTGTGTAGCCCTGAGAACCCATTGAACAACTGAATACCGAGATCTTCCGCAGCCCACTCTAAAGCCAAATCATAATTTGTTGTAAAAAGTGCTGGTGCTGACTGACCAGGCTGCCGATTTGAAATCAATTTTGAGATTAATTCTTTATGATATTTAAACTGTATTTTTTTTCCTTGATCTTTTTGCCTGAATTGCTCCCCTGTTAGTAATGCAGCTTTAGTTACTCCTTTGTATAATGCACTTAATATCGCTCTAAATTCTTTTTCTTCAGCCTCATTGCGTCTTGTTTTAGCTACTGATAAAAATTTTGTTGCCTCATCAATTAACAGCTCGACGTTTACTGAATCAGAATCTGAATCAGCCTTAGAAACGAGAAGATAATGTTCGATAAGTAGTGTTAAAAGTTCTGGATGGTCTTGCTTAAAGGACTTCCAGACTTCTTTCATAGTTTGCCCACCGCAACCAACCGAAGCGCCAGCACCTAAAAGCACTCCTACATTGTCTAATTGGCACAGCGAATAAACATGAGAACGGAAATCATCCTCATAAATTTCTCTACCACCTTGATATATAAGCATAAACATCCCTTTCAAACAGATTTTTGGCAGGTTAAGTATTTGTTTTAGGAATGAATTATGATTCAATTTTACTTTAACTAACAGCCCAGTTATTCAATGAGTTAATGTCCTCACAAAAATCATCCGTGCGTGAGTAACAATACCTTACTCCACCAAAAACCACCGTTGCCCCACGTGCCAGCACGTCGAGCACCCACCGTTCCGGGGTAATGCCCTCCTGAGCCAAATCGAAACGAATTTTTGCGACGCACTCCCTTTCGGCTTTAGTCATCCTGGCTGATGGCGCCTTTTCGCTGGTTTTCAGCGGCGCATTGCTCCTTTGCAGGCGACTTTTACGCGGTGCGCCAGCTTTTAACGCGTCGTTGAGCGCTTGTACGACATCAGGTTCATTCCAACCGATAAACCCGCGCTCAATAAGATTCAAAACCGCTAAGGCTTGCTCAGACGATGTGGGGGTCATAACTGGATCGCTACCTACGGTGAGCTTTCCACAGTTATTGACAGGACTCCGAGGCGCGGCAGAGCCGCTTTTTAAGGTCAAAGGCTCAACGGCCAAAACCTTTGGAACAATGCGCCACTCTTCAGATCGCGTGACACGGATATGACCTGCGCCGAGGTGAGGGGCGTAAATACCGACTACTCTCTCGATATCTTCCTCGTATTCATTGACCTCATCAGTCACCTTACGGGCGACCCTGACGGTCTGACTGTCACGTGGTTTATTCGCACCACCCTGCGCGGCGATATACAGGTCAAACTCGCCCTCATCTGCAGCAGCTCGCGCAGCCTCGACACGGTCGTCAAAATCACTGGCGATACTCACGCCGCGCGGTAGCTTTCGCAGCTCTCGATATGCGCCCATTGTCGGCAGGCCAATAGCTTTGAATTGAGGAATGCGCCATGTTGACGCCCACGCGGTAACGGCTGCGGCGGTGTCTTTCAGTGGCTTGCCAGTGTCTTTATCGATCGCACCATCGAGGGCATAACCATCGATATTCTTTGAAATGTATTTAGCGATATAACCGACTGCGCCACCGCGATTGAGGTGTTTAGATTCAAAGCGTTGTTTCGCCGCTCCTCTTTCGTCGCCGTCCTCTTTGAGAGCATACCGGCGCATAATCTCGGTGATGGCTTTACGCTGATCGGGTTTGCAAAACAGCATCATGTGCCAGTGCGGCGTCCCGTCGTGGTGCGGTTCAACCACCCGCATGCCGTAGACCTGCAAGTCATTATCTTTGAAAGCGGTACGCATCAGGCTCCAGATTCGGCACAGATAGCGCTGGCCATCTTTAGGGGTGAATGCACTTTCATTCCAGCCGTGATTAAGCTGCACCGTTTTATCTTTGCCCTTCCCGATCTGACGCGTCGGATGATATTTCGAGGGTGAGGTGATGGTGATAAACATCCCGACATCCCCCACACTGACCGCGTATCGCTCAATCCCTGCGATGGTGTTCATCAACTCCATACGACGGATTTCAGGATTAGAAATACTTCCCATAACCTTACTGATGAGGTCGATACGCTCACCGGTTACTTTGTTTTCCAGCTCACAGGATTTGAGGTATTCGAGATTAGCCAGGCGGCGAGCATGAACATCGCGGATCGCCATTTTACTGGCATACGGCGAGCGGTCTTTATTAACCTCACCGGCGGCAATCAATAACGCCTCGCGCCAGCGCATCCGCTGCGCCTTAAGCTGATTTGTCCACCATTCATCGTTAATCATCCGGGCGACTGCAGAAAACGCCATGCGGATCGTCATCTGACCTTTGCGGTATTTTTTCCAGTACAACGGCGTAATATTAAACGCACGAGCAATCCCCGCGAGCTGACCGTATAAATGCGCCTGCGCCTCATCGGTGTAGAGACAGTCTTTGCCCCCAAAAGCCTCCGCCCATTCGTCGCTCAGATCCTCATATTTGCTCCAGAGTTGTGACGCAATTCTGGCCGCAAATTTCTTAAGCTCTTTGTCATTCATATCAGGCAGGCGCGTATATTCATCACGCTCAGACAGAAAGCCGCGCGAGACAGAATCATTCATCCCGCACAGCTCGTTAACACGTTCAAGTCGGGGTAACAGTTTCCGCTCAAAAGTGTTTCTTAGGAAATACAGCCCATCGAGAGGGCTTTTGCTTCGTCTAATGAAGTTATAACGAGAGTTAAACAGTGTTTTCAGGAAAAAAGGGAGGCGGTCGATTCGATATAAAACACCTTGCACCTGACGGAATTCGGCACGTGTAAGGGGTCTGTCACGACCGATGGCCGCTTGAGGGGCATTCCATGAGTAAGCGCCGACGAACGTGTCGCCGGTGCGCTTAGATATTTTTGGCAGTAACGAAGAGGCAACTTGCCCCCGAGATTCAACGGCCATTAGCAGAAAACGCGGTCTGACACTGCTGACCAATATGCTCGACCTGCTCGCCAATTTCCGCAAAACTGGCCGCCTCACCGGTCAGGATGCCGTGTAATATCAGACCAGATACGAGCCTGGAAATTGTTGGATAATAACCAACAACACCGAGCCACTCTTTACCGGCGTTCTTTCCTGATTTTGCGGTTTTCTTTTCCTTCAAAATAAATTGAAACTGGTCACTAATGACGACGAAACGGTCGCCCACCTCAATATAAATTGACATTATTCATCACCTTTACGATTTAATTTTTTCAGTTCACAGGCGCAACATGTAGATTGTTCAGCCATGAATTTTATTAATTCATCCGCCGTGGTTATTTTTTTGAGATAAATAGCACGATTGACGAGCAAGCCGACAACATCAGAACAGAGATTTAATTCATTCGAATAAATGGCAATAACAGACTCAACCATAGCGCCGGTGTCTTTATCATGTTTAAGGTCAGACAGAGATAAATCACCATTTTTGAGAACTGCAACTTTTAACCAGCTATTAAGAATCACAGATTTCAGCACAGACATTAAACAGCCTCCCTACGGACGAGACCTGCGTTATGAAGTACCGTTGATTCCTGACTGAGTAACTCGACAATCTCAACACGCCCCAACTCCTGCGTAACGATATGTTGAATCAGTTTATCCAGATGAGATGAGAATGTAGTCGCCGCATCGGCCTGCGCTTCTGCTCTGGCTTGTTGAAGCAATAAAGAAAAGTTGCTGCTTTGCTTTTCCATTCCTGTAAGCATGACTTTCTCCAGACAAAAAGAAGTCCCGCACAATCAAGTGCGTTTAAAATTTAGATTATTTAATTAATGCAAATATTGCTCAGGCTTGACCGATGTTAATATCGTCGGCGCATACTCAAACAGGCTAAACAACTCACGTAAAGCACGAAATAAATTTTCACGCCAACAACATAATTCTTCATTAATACGCCAGTAAGGCTGATTAAATTCAACCTCACTTAACCCTGCATGTAAAAACAAAGACCGCCGTTGGCTAACCGTTAGAAAACTAATATATGCAGACTCACTTGAGCCAACCTGACGACGTTTAGAAAATGCAGCACGCAATTCATCGATAGCGCACACCAGACGCTCCCGGTCTACATCATTCATTTCTTCGAGACGCATCGTTGCGTGGCGCTGTTTTAACTGTGCGTGGAAGCAAACAGTCAGCCGATCACGCTCCATCATTTGATTGTAAAAATCACAGCTATCCTGCCAGCGGGGCGCTGCAAGATATTTACCAATCAGGCTACGCAATCCTTCTGGCTGTTTGTCCACAATGGCAAGGGTCATAACCGTCATAACGATAGCCCTCTGGATTTTATGAAGCGTTTAGCCATGGCAAAAAATCCCGGCTTACGGGTGCGGATGATGATGCCTTTACGTCCCTTACCATGAGTAATATTGAACGCCATAGGCTGGGGACTTTCCTTACGAAGTAGCTGAGCAATACAACGTGGTTCTTGCATAAATCCTCCATTAAGTAGCCGGGTTTTGTCCATGCCCGGCACATGGTCTTGTGGTAGGATTGAATCGCCAAAAACAACTCCACCACTAAGAGGTAAAAAGTGAACAATCAAAAACTTAATGAATTAATTACCACTCTTGAACAAGCCGTAGCATTAATTGAGTCTCTACCAACCCCAATGGGTGACGTGGAAAAATCGAATCAAGTCGATGTATTGACAATTAAGTTAAGAGAATTAGCTCACTCAAAAAAACTAAATCATCTTCAAGGGTTTATTGATATAAACCACTAAGCGTCTAATTCATGTGGTACGGCTTTTTGGGAACGATGCGGCCGTACCATCACATTAAAAATGTCATCCCAATCGTCCTTGCTCATTAGCGTAATTCCTAGCTCTCGCGCCTTTTCTCTCACACAGCGCGCCAGATATAAACGATTATCAATACTTATCCCTATAGCCCTTTCTTTCATGCGGCCGTAGTTATCAGAAAGAAGCTGTATCAAGTCAAGGCGTAGTATTTCAACTGAGCCATCAGTGCTGCGAAAAACTAAATCATCGCCATCAATAAACACTGGTTCACTTTTGAGCTCTTCGCTATTCACCCACTTACGCAGACTTCGTGGAATAACAAGACTATTAGAAAGTGTCATTTCGTCTAATTCACCACGGAATAAAGCTACTTTTATGGTTTTCGACTGATGTTCCATTTCTCCCCCCTTATGCCGACTGGTCAGCTAGCCATTCACCAACTGAGCGATGTATTTCAACCGGTTAAGACCCTAAGCCCAACCACATTAGCCACCCTTCCCTAATCGCTTTCGGACGGCTTTCATACGCAAGTTTCATTCCGTTGTTCCAGGCAGGGAGATAGACCCAATACTCTCCAGCACGGCCAGACGCTGACTGAGGATCTGTCATTTCAATTACTGGCAATTTTCCCTTATCAATCATTCCCTTTACAGCACGCTCCGATTTGCCAATCAGTCTTGCAAACTCCTGATATGGCACTGCATCTGTTTGTAACGCGATTTGCTTCGCCATGATAAAGACCCCTCAAACATTTAAGAATCGCTTCTAATGTCTTATAGTGACTAATTGTGTGCATTTCTAAACACAAAACTATCTACATCTAAACCAAATGGTATTGAGATCTAAACACTATGTCAAACGCGTTAAATGAAAAACTTGTACTCATACGCAAGTCTGAATATCTAAGCAGGCAGCAACTTGCTGATTTAACAGGAATTCCTTACGGAACCTTAAGCTATTACGAAAGTGGGCGTTCGACCCCCCCCACAGATGTGATGATGAAAATTTTGAAGATGCCTCAGTTCATGAAATACACGCTTTGGTTCATGACTGACCAAATTTCTCCTGAATCCGGGCAGATTGCACCGGCACTCGCACACTTTGGGCAAGAAACAACAAACTCGCAGCACTCAGACCAAAAGACTGGTTAACGCTTTACCGCAGATACATTTTTGAAAAGTGTTTATTACTGGCTGAAAAATACTCATCTTGTAAAAACAAGCAGTTAACAACAAAAAGTAAACGCACCCTCGGAGGGTTTTCTTATGACAATTAAGAAACTCGATGATGGTCGATACGAAGTGGACGTTAGACCTGCAGGGCGCAACGGAAAGCGCATCCGCAGGAAATTTGACAAGAAAAGTGAGGCTGTAGCTTTTGAGAAACACACTCAATACAACCATCACGATAAAGAATGGCTGGCTAAACCGACAGATAAGCGGCATCTGTCTGAGTTAACAAAAGTCTGGTGGGATCTGAAAGGTAAGCATGAAGAACACGGAAAATCCAATTTGGGTAAGATTGAAATATTTACTCGGATCACTGATGACCCTTGCGCATTCCAGATAACCAAAGCGCTTATTAGCCAGTACAGCATGACTCGCAGAGGGCAAGGCATAAAACCGGCCAGTATAAACCGCGACCTTACCTGCCTGAGTGGCATGTTTACTGCACTAATTGATGCGGAGTTGTTTTTTGGTGAACATCCTTTCAGAGGTATGAAAAAGCTCAAGGAGCAGAAACCAGAAACCGGATATCTGACGCAGGAAGAAATAACATTGTTGCTTGCCAACCTTGACGGGGACAACAAGAAAATCGCGATTCTCTGTTTAAGTACCGGCGCTCGATGGGGTGAAGCTGCGAAACTGAAAGCTGAGAACGTAATACAGAATCGGGTGACGTTCGTTAAAACAAAGACAAACAAACCGCGCACTGTCCCTATCTCTGAGGAAGTAGCTGTAATGATTGCGGGTAAGGGTTATCTGTTCCCTGATGCCTCATACCCGAAGTTCAGGCGAACAATGAAAGATGTAAAACCGGATCTACCGGACGGGCAAGCAACTCACGCATTGCGTCACAGTTTTGCTACCCACTTTATGATTAACGGCGGGAGTATCATCACCTTGCAGAGAATACTGGGACATTCACGAATAGAGCAGACAATGGTCTATGCGCACTTTGCCCCGGAGTATCTTCAAGATGCTGTTTCCCTCAATCCGCTACGTGGTGGTGTTGACTCCCATAGTGTCCACATAATGTCCACGCTGGAGTGATTTGTAGTGGCTTTCAGTGGTCTTGCGTGCCGCGCAAACCCGCATTGCACCGCTGAAAGCCCCTGTTGTAGGGGTATAAAAACGCCCTTACGCAGGCTTATTTTTTGCCTGCCGTTTAACTCCCCCTATTCAAATCACGACTTACAGGCGAAAAAAAACCGGGCATTACGCCCGGTTCATTAGGTGGTTAGATATTAATGCGCTGCTTCTGGCTTGTGCTTTTGCGCACTCTGGAAACCATAGGTCAGCTCATTTTTCTCTTTATCCAGCGCAACGGTCACCTGACCGCCATCCACAAGCGAGCCGAACAGCAGTTCGTTAGCCAATGGTTTTTTCAGGTTATCCTGGACAACGCGCGTCATCGGGCGTGCGCCCATTGCGCGGTCATAGCCCTTCTCAGCCAGCCAGTCACGGGCTTCCTGACTCACTTCCAGAGAGACACCTTTCTGATCCAACTGAACCTGAAGTTCGACGATAAACTTATCAACAACCTGATGAATCACCTCAGTAGAGAGATGATCGAACCAGATAATGTTGTCTAGACGGTTACGGAATTCCGGCGTAAACACTTTTTTGATTTCGCCCATCGCATCAGTACTGTTGTCCTGATGAATCAGCCCAATCGATTTACGCTCAGTTTCACGCACGCCGGCGTTAGTGGTCATGACCAGCACCACGTTGCGGAAATCCGCTTTACGCCCGTTATTGTCGGTCAGCGTACCGTTATCCATCACCTGCAGCAGCAGGTTAAAGACGTCCGGATGCGCTTTTTCGATTTCATCCAGCAGCAGTACCGCATGCGGATGCTTAATGACAGCATCCGTCAGCAAACCGCCCTGGTCGAAACCGACATATCCTGGAGGCGCACCAATCAGGCGACTGACGGTGTGACGTTCCATATACTCGGACATGTCAAACCGCAGCAGCTCAATACCCAGCGCTTTGGACAACTGCACCGTGACTTCGGTCTTACCGACGCCAGTCGGTCCGGCAAACAGGAACGAACCGACAGGTTTATGCTCGTGTCCCAGACCAGCACGGCTCATTTTGATCGCTTCAGTCAGCGCCTCAATGGCTTTATCTTGTCCGAATACCAGCATTTTCAGACGGTTGCCCAGGTTTTTCAGCGTATCGCGATCGCTCTGCGAAACGCTCTTCTCCGGGATCCGCGCAATGCGGGCCACGACGGACTCGATATCCGCCACGTTGACGGTTTTCTTGCGCTTGCTGACCGGCATCAGACGCGCCCGCGCGCCCGCCTCATCGATCACGTCAATCGCTTTGTCCGGCAGATGACGATCGTTAATGTATTTCACCGCCAGTTCGACCGCTGCACGCACCGCTTTGGCGGTGTAGCGAACGTCATGGTGCGCTTCGTATTTCGGCTTCAGACCGTTGATGATCTGCACGGTCTCTTCAACCGACGGCTCAGTGATATCGATTTTCTGGAAACGGCGTGCTAGCGCGCGGTCCTTTTCAAAGATATTGCTGAATTCCTGATAGGTTGTGGAGCCTATCACACGGATTTTACCGCTGGAGAGCAACGGTTTGATCAGGTTAGCCGCATCCACCTGGCCGCCCGATGCCGCACCCGCGCCGATAATGGTGTGGATCTCATCGATAAACAGAATGCTGTTAGTATCCTGTTCCAGTTGTTTCAGCAGCGCCTTAAAGCGTTTTTCAAAATCGCCACGGTATTTGGTACCCGCCAGCAGCGAGCCGATATCCAGAGAATAAAGGGTACAATCAGCCATCACTTCCGGCACGTCGCCCTGGACGATACGCCAGGCGAGGCCTTCCGCAATAGCGGTTTTCCCGACGCCAGACTCACCCACCAGCAGCGGGTTATTTTTTCGACGACGGCACAGTACCTGAATGGCGCGTTCCAGCTCTTTGTCCCGGCCAATGAGCGGATCAATTCCGCCCACACGGGCAAGCTGGTTAAGGTTAGTCGTGAAGTTCTCCATACGGTCCTCCCCGCCAGCTTGCTCTTCGTTATTCGGCTGATTACCAGAGTCAGAGGACTGACTTGGTTCGTCTTTGCGCGTGCCATGAGAAATAAAATTCACCACATCAAGGCGACTCACTTCATGCTTACGCAGCAGATAAGCCGCCTGAGATTCCTGCTCGCTGAAGATGGCGACCAGCACATTAGCACCGGTAACTTCATTGCGCCCGGAGGACTGAACATGAAAGACCGCGCGTTGCAACACACGCTGAAAACTCAACGTTGGCTGCGTGTCGCGCTCTTCTTCACTGGCAGGCAATACGGGTGTGGTTTGTTCAATGAAGGCTTCGAGTTCCTGACGCAGCGCCACCAGATCCACAGAACACGCTTCCAGCGCTTCGCGGGCCGATGGGTTACTGAGCAATGCCAGTAGCAAGTGCTCGACGGTCATAAACTCATGTCGGTGCTCGCGCGCTCTGGCGAAAGCCATGTTTAAACTGAGCTCCAGTTCTTGATTGAGCATAGGCACCTCCCCCAATATTTATGCCTGCATTTAGGCTTTTTCTAGCGTACACAGCAACGGATGCTCGTTCTCCCTCGCATACTTGTTCACCATCGCAACTTTGGTTTCAGCCACTTCGGCAGTGAATACGCCGCAAATCGCTTTACCTTGATAGTGAACGGCAAGCATCAGTTGCGTTGCACGTTCTACATCATAAGAAAAGAATTTTTGTAACACGTCAATAACAAACTCCATCGGAGTGTAATCATCATTGACTAATATCACTTTATACATAGATGGCGGTTTTAGCGCGTCGCGCAATTTATCTTCCGCCAGCAGATCGAAATCCAGCCAGTCGTTAGTCTTACCCATTGTCAGTCGTCATCTTCAGTTACGGTTTCCGGCAGAAAATCTTGCCGCTGACAAGCAGCCTATGCGCACAATCAATCTACCTCAAGTATTAGATAACTATCATCTATTAGTGCCATCCGCGACATCTGTCACATAACCGACAATAGCGTTAACTGCTTCAAATTTTGATGCATTTTTACCCTATTCCGTCAGCCTGGCGCTTGACGCCTCGCCTGATTTCTCTAAATTGTAGTTTCGAGAGTTGGCGAGGTTTTGAACAGCCCCCACTCCGCCACCGGTTCATTCCATCTTACTTATATAAGATTTACGAAGGATGTCGAAGCATGGAAACGGGTACTGTTAAGTGGTTCAACAACGCCAAAGGGTTTGGTTTCATCTGCCCCGAAGGCGGCGGCGAAGATATTTTCGCCCATTACTCCACCATTCAGATGGATGGTTACAGAACGCTAAAAGCCCGGCAGTCTGTCCAGTTTGATGTCCACCAGGGGCCAAAAGGCAATCATGCCAGCGTCATCGTGCCTGTCATTGAAGCAGAAGCTGTCGCATAGCTCTTCTGTTTCATTGTGTACATCCCGCAGTCAAAATGCCAGCCTTTGCGGCTGGCATTTTTATCTCGATGGTATTATTCCCGCGCCAGAGCATCTACCGGATCCAGCCGCGCCGCATTTCGCGCCGGTAGCCAGCCAAACAAAATCCCGGTCGCAGTCGAACACAGAAACGCCGTCAATAAGGCTACGGGTGAGAAACCTATTTCCCAGCCAGGCAGGAATAGCTGAAGCGTAAAGGCGATCAGCATCGACAAGCTAATGCCCAGCGCGCCGCCAACCAGACACACCAGCACCGCTTCAATTAAGAACTGCTGCAGTACGTCACTGGCGCGGGCGCCAACCGCCATACGAATACCAATCTCGCGCGTTCGTTCGGTTACCGAAACCAGCATAATATTCATCACACCAATTCCACCGACCACCAGCGAAATCACGGCCACCAGCGTCAGGAAGAGTTGTAATGTACGTGTGGTCTTTTCGGCGGTTTTCAAGACACCGTCCATATTCCAGGTGAAGAAATCCTTCTTACCGTGGCGTAACGTCAGTAGTCGGGTGAGCTGCTGCTCGGCCTGGGCACTATCAAAACCGTCTTTCACCCGCACGGTGATCGAGTTCAGCCACGACTGCCCCATAATTCGCCCGGACATGGTGCTGTAAGGCAGCCAGACCCGTAGGATCTTGCTACTGCCAAACATCGACTGTTTCTCTTCTGCAACACCAATCACCGTGGCAGGCATATTCCCCACCAGCACGACTTCGCCGACAACTTTCGCTTTGTTGGGGAACAATTGACGACGGGTATTGCTGTCGAGCACCACCACCTGAGCGCGCCCCGCCAGTTGTTCAGCGTTAAAAGTGGTCCCTTCGCTAAACGTCATGCCATAGACGTTGAAATAGTCGCCGCTAACGCCATTAGCACTGGCGGCCACGTCGATATTGCCATAGCGTAGCCGCAGGTTTTTCGACACCGCAGGCGTCACCGAACTGACCCAGGGCTGCTTCTGTAACGCCGTTAAATCGTCATACTTCAGCGCCTGTTGATATTGTGGGTCGTCGTCGCCGAAATCTTTGCCAGGATAGATATCGATGGTATTGGTGCCAATAGCGCGAATATCTGCCAGCACCAGCTGTTTAGCCGCATCGCCTACCACCACAATCGACACCACCGAAGCAATACCGATGATGATCCCAAGCATGGTCAGTAGCGTTCGCATTTTATTCGCAGCCATTGCCAGCCAGGCCATAGTGAGCGCTTCGCGAAAACCGCTGACAAACTGCCCCCAGCCGGACGCCGTTTTCACCGTCGGCTCCGCGATATCGCGCCCGGTAGAGGGTTTGTGCGACGGCGGATTGCGCACAATCTCGCCGTCACGAATTTCAATGACGCGTTCGGCCTGTGCGGCGACCTGGCTGTCGTGAGTGACGATAATCACCGTATGCCCGCGATCGCGCAACTGATGCAAAATCGCCATCACCTCTTCGCCTGAATGGCTGTCCAGCGCGCCGGTGGGTTCGTCGGCGAGGATAACCTGTCCCCCGTTCATCAGCGCACGCGCAATACTGACCCGCTGCTGCTGACCACCGGAAAGCTGGGAAGGCTGATAGTCAACTCTGTCGCCCAGACCCAGTCGCTGCAGGAGTTCTTGCGCACGGGCCAGGCGTTGCTTACGTTCGGTGCCAGCGTAGACCGCAGGCACCTCAACGTTTTGCGCGGCGGTTAAATGCGACAACAAATGATAACGCTGGAAGATAAAACCGAAATGTTCGCGACGCAGCTGAGCTAACGCATCGCTATCCAGCGTGGAGACATCGCGCCCGGCAACCCGATATGTACCGCTGGTGGGTTTATCCAGACAGCCGAGAATATTCATCAGCGTCGATTTACCCGAGCCAGACGCCCCGACAATCGCCACCATTTCCCCGGCCTGAATGCTCAAGGATACGTCCTTCAATACCTCGACCTGACCCTCGCCTGACGGATAGCTGCGGCGGATATTGCTCAGTTCAAGCAATGCCGTCATTTTGGCGCTCCAGCGTTGCCCTCACCGGTGATGACTTCATCCCCCTCTTCCAGCCCTTTCACGATCTCCACATCGGTGTCATTACGCGCGCCGATAACCACTTCGCGTTCACGGGTTTCGCCGTTACGCAGCAGCCTGACGTTATAACGATTGTTGCCAATAGGATCGCCCAGCGCCGACAGCGGGATCGTCAGGACATTTTTCACATCCGTGAGCTGGATATGGACCTGCGCGGTCATATCCAGACGCAGGATCCCTTTCGGGTTGGGAACTTCGAAGCGAGCATAGTAGAAAATTGCATCATTCACTTTCTCTGGCGTCGGAAGAACATCTTTGAGCTTACCTTCGTAGCGCGTCTGAGGATCGCCCAGTACGGTAAACCAGGCCTTTTGCCCGGGATGCAGGTGAATCACATCCGCCTCGGAAACCTGCGCTTTCACCAGCATGGTGCTCATATCTGCCAATGTCAGAATGTTAGGTGCCTGCTGGGCAGCAATAACGGTTTGCCCCTGAAGGGTAGTAATTTGCGTGACTTCGCCTGCCATTGGCGCAACGATGCGGGTGTAATCAAGGTTGGTTTTTGCCGTATCGAGAGAGGCCTGATTACGCTTAATTTGCGCATCAATTGTGCCGATTTGCGCCTGTTTGACCGCCATCTGAGTAGCCGCCGTGTCGAGATCCTGCTGCGAGACAGCCTGGGTTTTCGCCAGCTGTTGCTGACGGGAAAGCGTTACCCGCGCCAGCTTCCACTCGGCTTCAGCCTGTAAACGCTGAGCGCGTAATTCCATCAGCGTCGCTTCAACCTCTTTAATCTGGTTTTGCGCCTGTTCAGGATCGATAACGCCAAGCAGTTGATCTTTTTTTACTTTGTCGCCAATGGCGACCGACAGCGTTTTTAACTGCCCGCTTACCTGCGCCCCGACGTCAACTTTACGCAACGCATCCAGTTTGCCGGTTGCCAGTACGCTTTGCTGCAGATCGCCCGGACGCACAATTAACGTTTGATACTGAGGTAAAGGCGCATTAAGCGTTCGCCAAAGTGCAATTATCGCCACAATAATGATGATGGCGAAGAGAAAATAGCGCTTTTTGATTTTTCCCTTGAGTTTCATAAATGTCCCAATTTCCCCCAATACGTCCACCAGAGTGGAGTGGTAAACATCAACGTTAAATAAATAGCCGTTGAAAAACGCAAGAATAACAGAGTTATTGATGAATGGTTAAGATCCGCTGTGTTGAAATTAGTACCAGAGTATCCATCGGATTGTTATTATGAGCCAGCTAACTGACAGCACTTTTCATTCTTCAAAACCCGCCACAAGTTTTAGCCTCTTTTGTAGCCTGATGACCGGACATTGGCGCCCTGGAAAATTTTGGCATCAGCGTAGCTTCCGTCGTAAGTTTTTGTTGCGCTCAGCGCTTATGCCACGATTAATGCATGAATGGATGACTGAACTGGCGCAATGGCCTGATCTCGATAGCGTACTGGCACGCCAGCCTCGTCTGCCGGTTCGCCTACATCGCGCCTATCTCGCACAAAACCTTGATCGGAAAATGAAACTGGATGCTGTGCGTTTTCATTACAATGCTATCCGCAGCTCTTTTTCAGCCACTGAATATAAAGCTTATTTAAGTGCGGATGGATTACAACTGGCACAAATTGAAGGCAAAAATAGCGAAATATTTAGCGTAATACTGGGCTCATTTATCTCACTGGATAAAGAAGGTGAAAGTACCATTCTGGTACGCAATAGCGCTGGCGAGACTTTAGCGGAAATGACGTTTACGCTGTGCAATTATCAAGGAAGCAGCACACTGTTTATTGGCGGGTTACAGGGAGGCAGTCGATTACTGCCACATGAAGAAATTCAAAAAGCGACCAAATCATGCTACGGGATTTTCCCTAAACGTATTGTGATGGAAGCCATTTGCTGTTTTGCAGAACAATTGAATATTAAACAAATTCTGGCTGTCAGTAATGAACAGCATATCTTTCGCAGCCCGCGTTACCACGATAAAAACAAGGTGATACTTTCCGACTACAACGCATTTTGGGAGTCGGTTGGCGGTGAGTGCGACAGTCACGGCTATTACCATATCCCACGCACAATGGCGCGAAAAAGCGAAGCGGACATTGCCAGCAAAAAACGCGCGGAATACCGCCGTCGCTACCAGCTACTGGACAGCATCCACTCGCAGCTGTCGTCGATGTTTCGCCGCTAATCCGCTCTGCCGCGTGCCAACCACAGCACGCGGGAAAACATTTTTCGCAGCAGCGTTGGCACCGCGTCAACGCCGCGCCGCCCGGCTTCCATCGCCACCTCAATGGCTAAATCTGGTTTTGACGACCGGTGAATCGCCTTCGAGATAATTTTGCGCATATTCATGGGCACGTTTTCGGGGATTTGCGCCACCCTGTGGAATACGTCAGCGAACCCCTGGCGATACATAAAGTGTTCCATGTCCAGCGCGGGAAGCATGGTTAAATGATCGCGCTCTTCTTCTCTGTCGTTATTCAACAAACTCCGCACCGTAGCGGCATACTTTTTCCCGGCTTCATCACCATCAACCAGCACATGCCACTCGATACCCATCCGGCGGGCGAACTTAACCAGCGGCTTAAGGCCGGACTGGGCAAATTCAATGACTTTGATACCTTCCGCATCAAAGTGGTGCCCACACTGGCGGGCCAGTTCGTTAATGACCCAGGTTTCCGTTTCGCCTTCCACCAGCAGCCAACAGCGGGCAAACAACGACGATGCACGGTTAAAACGAATATGAAAGGCAATACGCCGACCATCTTCTGCGCTGATCCCACCTGGCCCAAGCCGCCAGGCGGCGACGCGGGAGGACTCACGCACCAGGCGGACAACATGTTCCACGGGGGTGAGGGACAGCAACTCACCTGAGTTGGTGGTCGCCACCCGTTGCAGCGGAAGCAAATTCAGCAGGTGCCAGGCAACCGACAGCATAATCGGATGTAAACGCGTTTCAGGATCTTCTACCAACAGTAACGGCCGGGCGTCTTTATCCAGTCTCAGCGTACCTTTGGCCTGTAACAGCGTCGAAAACAGTCCCAACAGGATCACGCGGTGCGTGCGTCCGCCCGGTCTATCAATCATACGGTTGATAATATCCAGATAGCGCCAGCTACGTTGTTCGTTATTGGAACGTCGACGCATCAGACGATAGCGGGACTGACTGGAACCCTGCTCAGAAAAATAGTGTTCCAACAGCTGTACCATGGCCGATAACCCCTGACGTATCTGCCCATCTGTCAGGTTTTGCGGTCGGGTAGCCAGTTCACGTGCCAGAAAATCCAGTTGCCGCGCGGTCACTTCGACATCCGCCGAATCCGGCACCGTCCCGTTACGGATCCGTCGCATAAAACGCGCGTCACGCAGGCGCAGTACTGGCATCAAACGCACGAGGTGCCGCGCCTGATCGTTAATGTCGTCGAGGGGAAGCTGATGGCCCTCGCCATCCAGAAAACTGCGTAACGTCAGAACGCTACCGTCGTCCGCACATTCACCTTCCAGCCGATAGAAAATGCGGTGATAGCCATCCTGACACAGCGTCCAGCTGGCTTCCAGAGGACGATACCTGCGCACGCGGTGGCGACCTGGTTGAGACTCACGAAACGTCAGGATGATATGCAGATGATGTTCCCGGCCTTGTATATCACCCGGCGGGAACCAGAAATCTTCGCGGTCAAAGTGGTACAAATCAGTTTCCGGCGACAGCAACAGGGTTAATGCATCCAGCAGACTGGACTTACCCCACGCGTTCTCCCCAATCAGCACGTTGCTTTGCTCCAGCATCAACGACAGACGGTTAATACCACGAAATCCAACAATCTCAACGCGTTCGAGAATCATATAGCCTCCGGAAATGCTAACTTTTTCCTTCAAGTTATCAGGAGTATAACGGCAAGCGGGCGCTCAGGACACCCGATATGATCAGGAGGTTAGTCGCAGAAATCAAAAAATATAAGAATATTCTTCTTATGTTTTCCCCGGAATATTATTTCAGAACTCAATCATCGCCGTTTTGCTAATTGAACTATGCTTCATTCATCCAATATTCAAAAAGGAATCACAACATATTGCCTTAAATCAAATTTTTTCATCAATTTAACTGGCGAAGGGATGATGTTTTTTTCTAAAATACCGGCTCTTTCATCATCGTCCCTTTTAGCGATGAATTACCGGGTAAGGAACACGAACCCGGAACTTTTAATTGAGGTGGTTATGTTCAGGAAATTAGCAGCCGAATTCTTCGGTACGTTTTGGCTCGTCTTTGGTGGGTGCGGTAGCGCAGTTCTGGCCGCAGCATTCCCGGAGTTGGGTATTGGATTTGCCGGTGTCGCGCTGGCGTTTGGTTTGACCGTATTAACCATGGCATTCGCCGTAGGTCATATTTCCGGCGGACACTTTAACCCGGCGGTGACCTTCGGTTTATGGGCGGGCGGTCGCTTCCCGGCAAAAGACGTTATTGGTTATGTTATCGCTCAGGTTGTGGGCGGTATTGTTGCAGCAGCGGCACTGTATCTTATTGCCAGCGGTAAAGCTGGTTTTGACGCAACTGCCAGTGGTTTTGCCTCGAACGGCTTTGGTGAACATTCACCTGGCGGCTATTCAATGCTGTCTGCCGTCGTAATTGAAATTATTTTGACCGCTGGTTTCTTATTAGTGATCCACGGTGCGACCGATAAACATGCTCCGGCAGGTTTTGCACCTATTGCGATTGGTCTGGCGTTAACCCTGATCCACTTGATCAGTATTCCGGTTACCAACACCTCCGTTAACCCGGCACGTAGTACCGCCGTAGCCATCTTCCAGGGCGGCTGGGCATTACAGCAATTGTGGTTCTTCTGGGTTATGCCAATTATCGGTGGGGTCCTCGGCGGTCTTATTTACCGCACTTTGCTGGAAAAACGCGATTAATCGATAACAAAAAAGGCCTGGCGCAAGTCAGGTCTTTTTTTCCCCGCTATATTTCCTTTTATTTGCAACTTTACTCCCTTCATTGCATTGAGTAGTGTGTGCTGGCGCATTTCGTCTTACTCTCAGCAAGGATCTGGTTTTCATGTTTTCAGGGCTGTTAATCATTCTGGTTCCCCTTATTGTGGGTTACCTTATTCCGCTTCGGCACAGGGCTGCATTAAAACTCATCAATCGCCTGTTGAGCTGGATCGTCTACCTTATTCTCTTTTTTATGGGTATCAGCCTGGCGTTTCTGGATAATCTCGCCAGCAACCTGTTAGCCATTCTTCATTATTCTGCGGTCAGCGTGACGGTCATTTTGCTGTGTAATATCGCGGCGCTGTTCTGGCTGGAGCGTTCGCTGCCCTGGCGACATAACCACAAGCAAGAAAAGCTACCCTCGCGAATTGCGATGGCACTTGAGTCGCTTCAGCTTTGTGGCGTCGTCGTCGTGGGTTTTCTGCTCGGCCTCACCGGTCTTCCTATTCTGCAGCACGCCACCGAAGCCAGCGAATATACGTTAATCTTTTTACTGTTCCTGGTCGGGATTCAACTGCGCAACAGCGGTATGACCTTAAAGCAAATTGTGCTGAATCGCCGGGGGATGATTGTTGCGGTGATCGTCGTCGCCAGTTCGATGCTGGCGGGGGTTATTAATGCGTTGATCCTCGGCCTGCCGCTGAAAACCGCGCTGGCGATGGCATCAGGTTTTGGCTGGTATTCCCTGTCCGGTATTCTGTTAACCGAATCCTTCGGGCCGGTGATTGGTAGCGCCGCCTTCTTTAATGACCTGGCCCGCGAGCTGATTGCCATTATGTTGATTCCTGGAATGGTGGGCCGCAGCCGCTCAACCGCGCTGGGGCTATGTGGCGCGACATCAATGGATTTCACCTTACCGGTGCTCCAACGCAGCGGCGGTCTGGAGATGGTTCCGGCAGCCATCGTCCACGGCTTTATTCTGAGTCTGTTAGTGCCTTTGCTGATGGCGTTTTTCTCCGCCTGAAGTCAGAACAAATACCTCTCTGGCGGTAGTCATCTACCGCCAAAATTGCGCTAAATCAATCTCCCTGCAAGTTGTAGCAGAAATCCCTTTTATCCCTTCGCGCACAGGAATAACCTTAAACATGTATATTAAATATAACTTTAAAAGGTGTGACCATGTTTTGTGTGCAATGTGAACAAACCATCCGTACTCCGGCAGGAAACGGCTGCTCTTACGCGCAGGGTATGTGCGGTAAAACGGCTGAAACCTCCGATTTGCAGGATCTGCTGATTGCTTCCCTACAAGGTCTGTCTGCATGGGCTGTTAAGGCACGTGAATACGGCATCATCGACCATGAGGTTGATAACTTTGCGCCGCGTGCATTCTTCTCCACGCTGACCAACGTTAACTTCGATTCCCCGCGTATTGTTGGCTATGCCCGTGAAGCTATCGCCATGCGCGACGCCCTGAAAGCGCAATGCCTGAACATCGACGCGAACGCAGCGGTCGCTAACCCGATGGCCGATCTGCAACTGGTCAGCGACGATCTGGGCGACCTGCAACGTCAGGCCGCTGAATTTACCCCGAACAAAGACAAAGCAGCCATCGGCGAGAACATTCTCGGCCTGCGTCTGCTGTGCCTGTACGGCCTGAAAGGTGCGGCAGCTTACATGGAGCACGCGCACGTTCTCGGTCAGTACGACAACGACATCTACGCTCAGTACCACAAAATCATGGCATGGCTGGGAACCTGGCCTTCCGATATGAACGCTCTGCTGGAGTGCTCAATGGAAATCGGCCAGATGAACTTCAAAGTGATGAGCATTCTGGATGCTGGCGAAACCACTAAATACGGCCACCCGACGCCAACTCAGGTCAACGTCAAAGCAACCGAAGGTAAGTGCATCCTGATCTCCGGTCACGACCTGAAAGATCTGTACAACCTGCTGGAGCAGACCGAAGGTACCGGCGTTAACGTCTATACCCACGGTGAAATGCTGCCGGCGCACGGCTACCCGGAACTGCGTAAGTTCAAACACCTGATCGGTAACTACGGCAGCGGCTGGCAGAATCAGCAGGTTGAATTTGCCCGCTTCCCGGGCCCAATCGTAATGACCTCTAACTGCATCATCGACCCAACCGTTGGCGCCTACGATGACCGTATCTGGACTCGTAGCATCGTCGGTTGGCCGGGTGTAAGCCACCTCGAAGGCGACAACTTCGCTCCGGTAATCGCTCAGGCTCAGCAGATGGCGGGCTTCCCGTACAGCGAAATTCCGCACCTGATCACCGTTGGTTTCGGTCGTCAGACTCTGCTGGGCGCGGCTGATACCCTGATCGACCTGGTAAGCCGCGAAAAACTGCGTCACATCTTCCTGGTTGGCGGTTGTGATGGCGCGCGTGGCGAACGTAACTACTTCACTGACTTCGCCACCAGCGTGCCGGACGACTGCCTGATCCTGACCCTGGCGTGCGGTAAATACCGTTTCAACAAACTGGAGTTCGGCGATATCGAAGGCCTGCCGCGTCTGGTCGATGCAGGTCAGTGTAACGATGCATACTCTGCCATCATCCTGGCAGTAACCCTGGCTGAGAAACTGGGCTGTGGCGTGAACGATCTGCCGCTGTCTCTGGTGCTCTCCTGGTTCGAACAGAAAGCGATTGTCATTCTGCTAACCCTGCTGTCTCTGGGTGTGAAAAACATCGTCACTGGCCCGACTGCGCCTGGCTTCTTCACGCCGGACCTGCTGGCAGTTCTCAACGAGAAGTTCGGTCTGCGTTCCGTGACCACCGTTGAAGAAGACATGAAGCAACTGCTGAGCGCGTAAGGAGTAAAGAATGACAATGCCAACTCATCAGTGCCCATGGCGGATGCAGGTTCATCACATCCATCAGGAAACGCCGGATGTATGGACAATTTCGTTGCTGTGCCACGACTATTATCCGTACCGCGCCGGGCAGTATGCACTGGTCAGCGTACGTAATTCAGCGGACACGCTGCGTGCTTACACCCTTTCTTCAACGCCGGGCGTTAGCGAATATATCACGCTGACCATCCGCCGCATTGACGATGGCGCAGGCTCACAGTGGTTAACCCGCGACGTGAAGCGCGGCGACTATATCTGGCTGTCCGATGCAATGGGTGAATTCACCTGTGAAGATAAAGCGGAAGACAGGTTCCTGATGCTGGCCGCTGGCTGTGGCGTCACGCCAATCATGTCAATGCGTCGCTGGTTGGCAAAATACCGCCCACAGGCAGATGTGCAGGTGATCTTTAACGTCCGTTCACCGCAAGATGTCATTTTTGCCGACGAATGGCGCGAGTATCCGGTGACCTTAGTTGCTGAAAACAATGCCACTGACGGTTTTGTTTCCGGCCGACTGACCACCGAACTGCTGCAAAGCGTACCGGACCTGGCTTCGCGCACCGTGATGACCTGCGGCCCGGCTCCGTATATGGATCTGGTCGAGAAAGAAGTCAACGCGCTGGGCGTGACACGCTTCTTTAAAGAGCAGTTCTTCACCCCGGTAGCTGAAGCCGCCACCAGCGGTCTGAAGTTCACCAAACTGCAGCCGGCAAAAGAGTTTTATGCGCCGGTAGGCAGTACGCTGCTGGAAGCGCTGGAAAGCAATAAAGTGCCGGTTGTCGCCGCATGCCGTGCGGGCGTTTGCGGCTGCTGCAAAACCAAAGTGGTTGACGGTAACTACACGGTCAGCAGCACCATGACGCTGACCGACGCAGAAATTGCTGAAGGTTATGTGCTGGCTTGCTCCTGTCATCCGCAGGGTGATTTAGTGCTGGCGTAATTGGCCGATATCTGATGTACAAAAGGCTACCCGGTTATATCGGGTGGCCTTTTTTTATGCTGTCAGACGCTGCAAAATTCCTATTTTTTCCCCCTCCCAGGCAAAATACCGTCTTCCTCTCGCGAATTATCGACCACACTTACCTGGCACAGGTTAAGCAAAACCCCGACTACCACGTCGAACTTTCTACAAAGGATCCCCATGAAAAAAGTGGCCATCGTCGGCGTAGGTCCCACCGGAATTTATACGTTTCATGCCCTCGTTGAGCGCGGTGAACCGCTGGAGATACAGCTTTATGAGCAAGCTGAGGAAGCTGGCGTAGGCATGCCTTATAACAGCGACAACAACGCAGACCACATGCTGGCCAATATAGCCAGCATTGAGATCCCGCCGATTTATATCAGTTATCTGACGTGGCTACAGAATCAAAGCGATGAATACCTGGCGCAGTTTCGGCTTGAACGTACATCGTTGCATGAGCGGCAATTTTTGCCCCGGGTGGTCCTCGGCGACTATTATCGCGATCGTTTTTTAGCCATCGTCGATAAAGCGCAAAGATCCGGGTTCACAATTCGCGTATATGAATCAAGTAAAGTCACCGACCTGCAAGCAAACCCAACTGGGGTCTCCCTGTGGATCAATCACGCGTCACAGCCCGTCGAAGTGGATTTCGCCGCTATCGCCAGCGGTCATCTGTGGCCAGAAACTGATGCTCAAGCACGCAAGTTTTTCCCCAGTCCGTGGACTGGCCTGATGGAGGCGCAGATTAGCGCTTGCAGGGTGGGTATTCTGGGCACCTCGCTAAGCGCTATCGACGCGGCGATGGCCGTGGTCAGTCAGCATGGTAACTTCACCACCAATACCGACCGTTCACTGCAGTTCACGCGTAAACCCGACAGCCAAAACCTGAAGCTGACCCTGATGTCGCGCAGCGGTGTGCTGCCTGAAGCGGATTTTTACTGCCCTCTTCCCTATGAACCGCTGAATATCGCGACGCAAGAAGAGATTGAAAACGCCATTGCCGAGGGCCAAAACGGATTACTGGACCGCATCTTCCGGCTTATTGTGCAACAACTGCAAGACGCGGCCCCAGGGTGGTGTCAACAGGTAGCACTTGCAACGCTTAACGCCGACACATTCCCCGAGGTCTATTTTGCCGACAGGCTCAAGCATGACCCTTTTGACTGGGCGAGGCGTAACCTGGTGGAGGTTGAACGCAACAAGCAGGAACAACATACCGTCGCCTGGCGCTATACCTTATTGCGCCTACACGAGGTTATTGAAGAGATCGTTCCTCATCTTGATGCTCGCGACGAAAAACGTTTCAGGCACGGACTGGCGCGCGTCTTTATTGATAACTATGCGGCAATCCCGTCTGAATCTATCCGCCGATTGCTGGCTCTGCACGATGCCGGGCTGATTGAGATCCTCGCACTCGGCAAAGATTATGAGCGTACGAATGAGCAGGAAAGGACGGTCATTTACCACCACGGTCAGCGCAGTGAATTTGATGTATTTATTGACGCCCGAGGACAACGGGCATTGCAGAGCAAAGATATTCCGTTCCCAACGCTACGCGATCAACTGCTGGCCTGTGGCGATGAGATCCCGGATATCGGCGAAGATTACACGCTGCAAGCGCCGGAAAACGCCCGCAACCGCATCGCCTTTGGCGGACTGCCGTGGTTGATGCACGACCGTCCCTTTATTCAGGGGCTGGTGGTTAGCGCTGAAATAGGTGCGGCGATGGCAAAGGCATTGACGCAACGTGCACTGAGACGTCGGCACAAACTGTGGAGCAGTGACGAGATGGATTAGCGGCCAGATTTAATGGCGAGGCGGAGATAGGTTAACGCATTCCCGCCTCTGTCTTGATTCTCGGATGGCAAACTATCGCCAGGCCGAGTTTCCGGCAACGGAGAAACGCCCCGCGCCCAAAAATGCTACGGCCAGAGCGCCGATAAAGAAATACACCAGACTTTCAATTGCCCATGCGCCGGTTTTATCCAGTGACCAGGTTTCACCCATCCCGACCATCAGCCATGCCACCACCATCGTAAACGCCAACCCCAACGCCGCCGGACGCGTCAGGATCCCAAGAATAATCAGACACGGTGCCACAACCTCTCCCAGCAGAACGCCATACGCAATAAAGCCAGGGAAACCTTTCGCTATCAGCATGCCACTGATGCCATCAATACCCGCGAACAGTTTATGCAGCCCATGAAACAGCATTAATCCCCCCACGGCAATACGTAACAAAAACTTGCCAAAATCTTCATGAGTCAGTACCCGGTTAACTGTATTTAATAGTTTTATAACCATTTGAATTTATTCCTTGTTTCACCATGTCCAATAACAAACTACGCTTAATACAGGCTAAATGAAACCTGCCGGAAATAAGAGGTAATGATAAGCATAACTATTATCTTCATCTAAACTTGTAACCGGTATCACATTAAAGGAGAAGGAAAACCATGAAACAAACGGTTGCCGCTTTTATTGCTAAAACACTCGAACAAGCTGGCGTTAAACGCATTTGGGGTGTGACGGGTGACTCGCTAAATGGCCTTAGTGACAGTCTGAATCGTATGGGAACGATTGACTGGATGCCAACACGTCATGAAGAGGTTGCGGCCTTCGCCGCGGGAGCTGAAGCGCAGTTGACGGGAGAACTGGCCGTCTGCGCAGGCTCGTGTGGGCCAGGCAACCTGCACCTGATTAACGGCCTGTTTGATTGCCACCGCAACCACGTCCCGGTGCTGGCAATTGCTGCACACATTCCATCCAGTGAGATAGGCAGCGGTTATTTTCAGGAGACCCACCCGCAAGAGTTGTTTCGCGAATGTAGCCACTATTGCGAGCTGGTTTCCAGCCCTGAACAGATCCCACAGGTGCTGGCAATTGCCATGCGTAAAGCGGTGCTCAACCGCGGCGTCTCCGTGGTGGTATTACCCGGCGACGTCGCGCTGAAGCCAGCACCTGAAAGCGCCAGCACTCACTGGTATCATGCGCCGCTCCCGGTGGTCACTCCGGAAGAAGAAGAGCTCAGAAAACTAGCGCAACTGCTACGCTACTCCAGCAATATCGCCCTGATGTGTGGCAGTGGCTGCGCCGGTGCGCATAAAGAACTGGTTGAGTTTGCTGCTAAAATAAAAGCGCCGATTGTGCACGCCCTGCGTGGTAAAGAGCATGTGGAGTACGACAACCCTTACGACGTGGGCATGACCGGGCTGATCGGCTTTTCATCCGGCTTCCATACCATGATGAATGCCGACTCGCTGATCCTGCTCGGTACCAAGTTCCCCTATCGCCCGTTCTACCCCACCGACGCCAAGATTATTCAGATCGATATCAATCCGGCAAGCATTGGCGCGCACAGTAAAGTTGATATGGCGCTGGTAGGCGATATTAAATCCACACTCCGCACCCTGCTGCCGCTGGTGGAAGAAAAAACCGATCGGCAGTTCCTGGATAAAGCGCTGGAACACTATCGTGAGGCGCGTAAAGGGCTGGATGATTTAGCCAAACCCAGCGATAAAGCCATTCATCCGCAGTATCTGGCGCAGCAGATCAGCCACTTTGCCGCTGACGACGCCATCTTCACCTGCGACGTTGGCACGCCAACGGTGTGGGCAGCACGTTATCTGAAAATGAACGGTAAACGCCGTCTGATCGGTTCGTTTAACCACGGGTCGATGGCCAATGCCATGCCCCAGGCGCTCGGCGCGCAAGCGACCGAACCGGGACGCCAGGTTGTCGCAATGTGCGGTGACGGCGGTTTTAGCATGCTGATGGGCGACTTTCTGTCGGTTGTGCAAATGAAGCTGCCGGTGAAGATTATTGTCTTCAACAACAGCGTGTTGGGGTTTGTGGCGATGGAGATGAAAGCTGGCGGTTATCTGACCGACGGCACCGAACTGCACGATACAAATTTCGCACGGATTGCCGAGGCTTGCGGCATCACGGGCATTCGCGTGGAGAAATCCTCAGAGGTTGATGAAGCGCTGCAAAGGGCGATGTCGATTGACGGTCCGGTGCTGGTCGATGTGGTCGTCGCGAAAGAAGAACTGGCGATCCCGCCGCAGATCAAACTCGAACAAGCTAAAGGTTTTAGCCTGTATATGCTGCGCGCAATCATCAGCGGGCGCGGTGATGAAGTGATCGAACTGGCGAAAACTAACTGGCTCAGGTAAAACAGAGGGCATTACCTCACTTAAAAAGGAATGCCCGTGATTGATTTACGCAGTGATACCGTCACCCGACCAAGTCGCGCCATGCTCGAAGAGATGATAGCCGCCCCGGTCGGGGACGACGTCTACGGTGATGACCCTACCGTTAATGCCCTCCAGCAATACGCAGCCGAGCTTTCTGGCAAAGAAGCCGCAATTTTCTTACCCACAGGCACTCAGGCGAACCTGGTGGCTCTCCTCAGCCATTGTCAGCGCGGGGAAGAGTATATCGCCGGTCAGGGCGCGCATAACTATCTCTACGAAGCGGGTGGCGCAGCGGTGCTCGGCAGCATTCAACCGCAACCTATCGACGCCATGCCGGATGGCTCTTTGCCGCTGGACAAAGTGGCGGCAAAAATCAAAGCGGACGATATCCATTTTGCCCGCACGCGTCTGCTCAGCCTGGAAAACACCCACAACGGCAAAGTGCTACCACGCGAGTATCTGAAAGAGGCCTGGGAATTTACCCGTGAGCGCAATCTTGCGCTGCATGTCGACGGCGCGCGTATTTTTAACGCCATCGTCGCCTATGGCTGTGAGTTAAAAGATGTCACGCAATACTGCGATTCGTTCACCATTTGTCTCTCCAAAGGTTTAGGAACGCCGGTAGGCTCATTGCTGGTCGGCAGCCACGAGTACATCAAGCGCGCCATTCGCTGGCGTAAAATGACCGGCGGCGGAATGCGTCAGGCCGGTATTCTGGCGGCGGCGGGACTGTATGCGCTGAAAAATAACGTGTCGCGTTTACAAGAAGACCATGACAACGCCGCCTGGATGGCGGAACAACTGCGCGAAGCCGGAGCGGACGTCATGCGCCACGACACCAACATGCTGTTTGTCCGCGTTGGCGAAGAACACGCTGCGGCACTGGGCGAGTACATGAAAGCGCAAGGCGTGCTGATTAACGCCTCGCCGATTGTGCGTCTGGTGATGCATCTGGACGTATCGCGTGAACAGCTTGCTGAAGTCGTCGCCCACTGGCGCGCTTTTTTAACCCGCTAAGGAGATGGGCGTGCCGCAACGGATTTTGGTTCTTGGCGCCAGTGGCTACATTGGTCAGCATCTGGTACAGGCGCTCAGTCAGCAAGGGCATCAGGTGCTGGCTGCGGCACGCCGCATCGAGCGGCTGGAAAAGCAGCAGTTGGCCAACGTCAGTTGCCATAAGGTCGATTTGAATTGGCCAGATAACCTAACACCGCTGCTGACCGGCGTTGATACGGTCTATTACCTGGTCCATGGCATGGGAGAAGGCGGTGATTTTATCGCCCATGAGCGCCAGGTAGCAATGAACGTGCGCGATGCGCTACGTGATACGCCAGTCAAACAGCTTATTTTCCTGAGCTCATTACAGGCTCCCCGGCATGAACAATCCGATCATCTGCGTGCGCGACAGATAACCGCGGACACCCTGCGCGAATCAGGCGTGCCGATGACCGAATTGCGCGCTGGTATTATCGTAGGGGCAGGTTCTGCCGCCTTTGAAGTGATGCGCGACATGGTCTACAACCTGCCGGTACTCACCCCTCCGCGCTGGGTGCGCTCGCGTACCACGCCTATCGCGCTGGAGAATTTAATGTACTACCTGGTGGCGTTGTTGGATCATCCTACACGCCAACACCGCGTACTCGAAGCCGCCGGGCCGCAGGTATTGAGCTATCAGGAGCAGTTCGAGCATTTTATGGCGGTCAGCGGTAAACATCGCCTGCTCATCCCTGTCCCCTTTCCTACCCGCTGGATTTCGGTCTGGTTTTTGAACGTCATAACGTCAGTGCCGCCGACCACGGCAAAAGCGCTGATACAGGGTTTAAAACACGACCTGCTGGCCGATGACACCGAATTACGCACGCTGATCCCGCAAAAGCTGATTGCCTTTGATGACGCGGTGCGCAGCACGTTGAAAGAAGAAGAAAAGCTGGTCAATTCCAGCGACTGGGGTTACGACGCGCAGGCATTTGCCCGCTGGCGCCCCGAATATGGCTATTTCGCTAAACAAGCTGGCTTTAGCGTTGAAACCTCCGCCAGTCGGCAGGCGCTGTGGCAGGTGGTGAATCGCCTCGGCGGCAAAGAAGGCTATTTCTTTGGCAATATTTTATGGAAAACGCGCGCGGCGTTGGACCTGCTGGTCGGCCATAAGCTGGCGAAAGGCAGACCGCAACACTCTCTGTTGCAGGTTGGCGATACCGTTGATAGCTGGAAAGTTATCATCGTTGAGCCAGAAAAACAGCTGACGCTGCTGTTTGGGATGAAAGCGCCAGGATTGGGTCGACTGAGCTTCACGCTGGAAGATAAAGGCGACCACCGACGCATTGATGTCCGCGCCTGGTGGCATCCGCACGGCATGCCAGGCCTCTTCTATTGGCTGCTGATGATCCCGGCGCATCTGTTCATTTTTAGAGGGATGGCGAAGCGTATTGCTAAACTTGCAGAACAAATCACAGACTCATGATAAAAAGAGCCTGTATTCTTTCATGTTTCCCATTGCATACAGACGAAATTCACGGAAGAATGCGCACGACGTTTTTTAAACACAGTGGATTGATATGAAGGTACTGGTTACCGGAGCCACCAGCGGCTTAGGCCGAAACGCGGTTGAGTTTTTATGCAACAAAGGCGTCAGCGTCAGAGCTACCGGTCGCAACGAAGCGATGGGCAAGCTGCTGGAGAAAATGGGCGCAGAGTTTGTGCATGCCGATTTGACCGAGCTGGTCTCTTCGCAGGCAAAAGTGATGCTCGCCGGTATCGATACGCTGTGGCACTGCTCCAGTTTTACCTCACCATGGGGAACTCAGGAAGCCTTCGATCTGGCCAACGTTCGCGCAACCCGCCGTCTGGGCGAGTGGGCCGTGGCCTGGGGCGTTCGTAACTTCATTCATATCTCATCACCGTCGCTCTATTTTGATTATCACCACCATCGCGATATCAAAGAGGACTTCCGCCCCCAACGCTTCGCCAATGAATTCGCCCGCAGTAAAGCGGCTGGCGAAGATGTGATTGCGTTGCTGACACAGGCCAACCCGCAGACCCGTTTTACGGTATTGCGTCCGCAAAGCTTGTTCGGACCACACGATAAAGTCTTTATCCCGCGCCTGGCCCATATGATGTACCACTACGGCAGCATTCTGTTGCCGCACGGCGGAAGTGCGCTGGTGGATATGACCTACTACGAGAATGCGGTGCACGCGATGTGGCTGGCAAGTCAGCAAGCCTGCGATAATCTGCCGTCGGGTCGCGCGTACAACATTACCAACGGCGAGCATCGCACCCTGCGCAGTATTGTGCAGAAACTCATCGACGAGCTAAATATTGATTGTCGTATCCGCTCCGTGCCCTACCCGATGCTGGACATGATTGCCCGCAGCATGGAGCGGTTAGGCAATAAATCGGCGAAAGAGCCAAAGCTTACGCATTACGGCGTCTCGAAGCTGAATTTTGACTTTACGCTGGATACCACCCGCGCTCAGGAAGAATTAGGTTATCAGCCCGTTGTGACGCTGGATGAAGGGATTGAGCGTACCGCGGCCTGGCTGCGTGACCACGGCAAGCTGCCGCGTTAACCCTGCCCGTATTTCTCCAGTAACGCTTCGGCAATCGCCTGAGTTTCTGCATCCGCCACGCCGTTCCACAAGGTCGGGCGGAAGTGCATCTGGAAGGCCATAATCACCCGCCGCTGTTCACGCGGCGTCATTTCAGGTTTTACCTCATAACCATAGCGCGACAGCAGATCGAGCAATGATGAGGTTTCTACCGGTGCATCGGGCGCTCGCCCGGCAAGATAAAACGCCACCCGCTGAGCATCCGGCCACGCGCCAATTCCTTGCGCAGCCAGTTCTTCCCATGGAAACAGTGGACCTGGATCGTCCTTGCGCTGCGGTGCGACATCCGCATGGGCCACCACGTTCTGCGGTTTTATGTCATAACGGGCAATAATATCTTTCGCCAAGGGGATTAACGCCTGAATTTGCGCGGGTTCAAACGGCGCAAAATACTTGCTGCCCGCCGATTTTTGCCAGCCGCGGTTTTCCAGCTCAATGCCGATCGAGGTATCGTTAATTCGCGTAGCGCCGCGCCAGAAGCTAATCCCCGCATGCCAGGCCAGATCTTTTTCCGCTACCAGTTGCCAGATACGCGGTTTGCCGTGGTAGAGCGGCGGCACTGCCGGGATCAGATAGTGCGAGCTGACGTTTTTATCGGTCAGCGTAGCCAGAGAAGAGTCGAAATCATCGGCCGTGTAATGGATAACCAGCACTTTAATGCGCGGGTAAGCAGCCTGTGCCTGACGACGGGTATCTAACTGATACCCGTCTTTGTCGACAATCCCTTTTTCGCCAGCACATCCTACCAGCAGCAGTGTTAATGCCAGCAGAGACAACAAACGCTTCATCGGCGAGTTTTCACCGCGGTGCCGCTGACGCTCACCATCAGCATGCTACCGTCTTTGCCCACGGTTTCGTAATCGATATCGATACCGACTACCGCATCAGCACCGAGCGCTTTTGCCTGTTCACCAAGCTCCTGAAAAGCAATTTCACGCGCTTTACGCAGCTCTTTTTCATACGCGCCGGAGCGACCGCCGACGATATCGCGAATGCCGGCGAAGAAATCGCGGAAGATATTCGCGCCTAAAATGGCTTCGCCAGTCACAACACCGCAGTATTCCACGATGCTCTGCCCTTCCAGCGTAGGGGTAGTCGAAAACTGCATGGTTAATCTCCTTTTTGCGCTAAAAGCACGATCTCAAAAGCATTATCGAACCGATCCACTATCATTGAAAGGATATATTCTTTACACAAAATAATTCGAGTTGCAGGAAGGCGGCAAGAGAGTGAATCCCCAGGAGCATAGATAACTATGTGACTGGGGTGAACGCACGTAGCCAACGCACAAGCAACTTGAAGTATGACATGTAAATCAACGTAGAACACTAATAGTAGAAAGCTAATAAGGAAATCATTATGCGCTACTCGAAACTCTCTCTGCTGGTTCCATGTGCACTACTTCTCAGCGCCTGTACTACCGTAACGCCGGCCTACAAAGATAACGGCACGCGTAGCGGCTCTTGCGTAGAAGGCGGGCCAGACAGCGTGGCTCAACAATTCTATGATTACCGTATTCAGCACCGAAACAATGACATTACTCCCCTTCGTCCGTACCTCAGCGACAACCTGGCGAAACTGCTGAACGATGCCAGCCGTGATAACGCGCATCGCGATCTGTTTAACAGCGATCCGTTCTCTAGTCGCGCTACGTTACCGGACAGTGCCAGCGTCGCCAGCGCATCGACCATTCCGAATAGTGATGCACGCAACATTCCGCTGCGCGTAGAGCTTAAACAGGGTGACCAAAGCTGGCGTGATGAAGTGCTGATGATCCGCGAAGGCCAGTGCTGGGTAATTGACGATGTCCGCTATCTGGGCGGCAGCGTACACGCGCCAGCCGGGACGCTGCGCCAGTCTGTCGAAAACCGCTAACCGCCCCATTCACCCGCCTGAATCATAACCCCCATAAATTGTCTGGCATTCTGCATAGAATGCCGACAATTATTCTTGCCCACTGGTGGCCCCGCTATTTTGTGCTATGTTTAGATAAGAATGCGGTTTGCATTTAACTTTTAACGCATAAATATTGCATAACTATTCTGTCAAAGGTAGTATCTGCGGCTTCAATAGCTATCAGACTGCCAGTATCGAGTGTCAATGAGTATTCAATTAAACGGCATTAACTGCTTCTACGGCGCACATCAGGCGCTGTTCGATATCACGCTGGATTGCCCTCAGGGTGAAACACTGGTGTTACTTGGCCCAAGTGGAGCCGGGAAAAGCTCGCTGCTGCGCGTACTCAACCTGCTTGAGATGCCGCGCTCGGGCACACTCTCTATTGCGGGAAACCGTTTCGACTTCACGAAGACCCCATCAGACAAAGCCATTCGGGAGCTGCGTCAGAACGTGGGCATGGTCTTCCAGCAATACAACCTTTGGCCGCATCTCACGGTTGTGCAGAATCTGATTGAAGCGCCCTGCCGCGTACTGGGTCTGACAAAAGATCAAGCGCTGGCGCGTGCCGAAAAATTGCTGGAACGTCTGCGCCTGAAGCCGTACAGCGATCGCTACCCACTGCATCTCTCCGGTGGCCAGCAACAGCGTGTGGCCATTGCCCGTGCGTTGATGATGGAGCCGCAGGTGCTGCTGTTTGATGAACCTACCGCAGCGCTTGATCCGGAAATTACTGCCCAAATCGTCAGCATCATTCGTGAACTGGCGGAAACTAACATTACTCAGGTGATCGTCACCCACGAAGTGGAAGTTGCACGTAAAACGGCCAGCCGTGTGGTGTATATGGAAAACGGTCATATCGTCGAGTTTGGGGATGCGAGCTGCTTTGCCAACCCGCAAACCGAAGCGTTTAAAAACTATCTCTCTCACTAAGATTCGGGACAATACAATGAAAAAAGTTCTGATTGCCGCGCTAATCGCAGGTTTTAGCCTTTCCGCTACCGCAGCCCAAACCATCCGTTTCGCCACCGAAGCGTCTTATCCTCCGTTTGAATCTATTGATGCGAATAACAAAATCGTAGGGTTTGACGTTGATCTGGCGAATGCGCTGTGTAAAGAGATTGACGCGACCTGTACCTTCACCAATCAGGCCTTCGACAGCCTGATCCCGAGCCTGAAATTCCGTCGTTTTGACGCGGTGATGGCCGGTATGGACATCACGCCAGAGCGTGAAAAACAGGTTCTGTTCACCACCCCGTATTACGACAACTCTGCCCTGTTTGTTGGTCAACAGGGTAAATACACCAGCATTGACCAGTTGAAAGGCAAAAAAGTCGGTGTACAAAACGGTACTACGCACCAGAAATTCATCATGGATAAACATCCGGAAGTGACCACCGTACCGTATGACAGCTACCAGAATGCCAAACTCGATCTGCAAAATGGTCGTATTGACGGCGTATTTGGTGATACCGCAGTGGTGACCGAATGGCTGAAAGACAATCCAAAGCTGGCCGCTGTTGGCGACAAAGTGACGGATAAAGATTACTTCGGTACGGGTCTGGGCATCGCTGTGCGCCAGGGCAATACCGAGCTGCAGCAGAAATTTAACGCTGCGCTGGAAAAAGTGAAGAAAGATGGGACTTACGAGACCATCTACAACAAATGGTTCCAGAAGTAATACTTGATGAATGAATTTTTTCCTTTAGCAAGCGCCGCCGGGATGACCGTCGGCCTTGCCGTTTGTGCGCTGATTATTGGCCTCGCGCTCGCCATGTTTTTTGCCGTCTGGGAGTCAGTAAAATGGCGTCCAGTGGCATGGACGGGTTCAGCTCTGGTCACCATCCTGCGTGGTCTGCCGGAAATTCTGGTGGTTCTGTTCATCTATTTCGGCTCTTCACAGCTGCTGCTGACGCTGGCCGATGGCTTTACGATCAATCTCGGGTTTGTACAAATCCCGGTTCAGATGCAGATCGAAAACTTTGACGTCAGCCCGTTCCTGTGCGGTGTGATTGCGCTGTCATTGCTGTATGCGGCTTACGCGTCGCAAACGCTGCGTGGCGCGCTGAAGGCCGTACCACTCGGACAATGGGAATCAGGTCAGGCGTTGGGTTTGTCTAAAGCCGCGATCTTCTTCCGCCTGGTGATGCCGCAGATGTGGCGCCACGCTCTGCCGGGACTGGGTAACCAGTGGCTGGTATTGCTGAAAGATACCGCGCTGGTCAGCCTTATCAGCGTGAACGATCTGATGCTGCAAACCAAAAGCATTGCCACCCGTACCCAGGAGCCGTTTACCTGGTACATTGTGGCGGCGGCTATTTACCTGGTGATTACGCTGGTGAGTCAGTACATTCTCAAACGCATTGACCTGCGCGCGACACGATTTGAGCGGAGACCAGGCTGATGCTTGAGTATTTACCTGAATTGTTAAAAGGGCTGCATACCAGCCTGACGCTGACGGTCGCCTCCATCGTGGTTGCTCTGGTGCTGGCGCTGGTTTTCACCGTCATCCTGACGCTAAAAACGCCGATTGTGGTCTGGTTGGTTCGCGCCTATATCACGTTGTTTACCGGTACTCCGCTGCTGGTGCAAATCTTCCTGATCTACTACGGGCCAGGGCAGTTCCCGACGCTACAGGAGTATCCGGTACTGTGGCACCTGCTCTCTGAACCGTGGCTGTGCGCCTTAATTGCGCTATCGTTAAACAGTGCGGCTTATACCACTCAACTGTTCTACGGTGCTATCCGCGCAATCCCGGAAGGCCAGTGGCAGTCCTGTGGAGCGTTGGGGATGAGTAAGAAGGATACGCTGGCGATTCTGTTGCCGTACGCCTTTAAACGCGCCCTCTCCTCGTATTCCAACGAAGTGGTGCTGGTGTTTAAAAGTACCTCACTGGCATACACCATCACGCTGATGGAAGTCATGGGCTATAGTCAGCTGCTGTACGGTCGCACTTATGACGTCATGGTTTTCGGCGCGGCGGGTGTGATTTACCTGATCGTCAACGGTTTGCTGACGCTGATGATGCGCTTGATCGAACGTAAAGCGCTGGCGTTTGAACACCGGAATTAAATCGGTTTTTATGTCTGATGGCGCTACGCTTATCAGGCTACGATTCATCTTCCGTTGTACACTCTCCGGTGAATATGCATAAAGCCAAAATAAAAAAGACGGACAACAACCTAAATTGTCCGTCTTTTTTTATACCAGAAAAAATAGTTAATCATTTTTATTGCATATAAATTCATTAAATGGCATTGTTAATTCACGCCGCAGACACGGTAAATAATCATAAGATTGACAGACGGGAGTTCCACCATGAAAAAGTTAGTACTGGCCGCATTACTTGCTACTTTCGCCGCTGGCGCCTCAACTGCTGATAAAATTAGTTTCGGTGTATCCGCGACTTACCCGCCATTTGAGTCACTGGATGCAAGCAATAAAATTGTCGGTTTTGACATCGACCTGGCAACGGCACTGTGCAAACAAATGCAGGCTGACTGTACTTTCACCAATCATGCTTTTGATAGCTTGATTCCCGCGCTGAAATTCAAAAAATATGATGCGGTGATTTCCGGAATGGACATCACGCCTGAGCGTAGCAAGCAGGTGGCATTTACTCAGCCTTACTATGCAAACTCCGCGCTGGTGATTGCGAAAAAAGACACCTATAAAACCTTTGCCGACCTGAAAGGGAAACGCATTGGCATGGAAAACGGTACCACGCACCAGAAATACCTGCAGGACAAACACCCTGAAGTGAAAACCGTGGCCTACGACAGCTATCAGAATGCGATTATCGACCTGAAAAATGGTCGTATTGATGGCGTATTTGGCGATACCGCCGTGGTTAACGAGTGGCTGAAAACCAACCCGCAGTTAGGTGTAGCCACTGACAAAGTGACCGACCCACAATACTTCGGTACTGGTCTTGGCATTGCGGTTCGCCCGGATAACAAAGCCCTGCTGGAAAAACTGAATAGCGCGCTGGCCGCAATCAAAGCTGACGGCACGTACCAAAAAATCAGCGATCAGTGGTTCCCACAGTAACGTCTGCCCAATCTGAAAAGCCGCATTCTGCGGCTTTTTTTATCTCTTCGCCTTCGCTTTCAGTCAGTTCTTACGCCATAAACCCATTCCTGGCGTACACTTGTTAAAACGAAAAAAAGTGAGGCAAACGGATGATAGCGTTCCCTGCCAGTTTACTGATCCTCAACGGAAAAAGTGCTGATAATCTCCCCCTGCGTGATGTCATTGCAGAGCTACGCGATGAAGGCGTGGAAATCCATGTTCGCGTTACCTGGGAAAAAGGCGACGCACAACGCTACGTTGATGAAGCTCGCCAGTTAGGCGTTGCAACGGTGATTGCCGGCGGCGGCGACGGCACAATTAACGAAGTCTCGACGGCGCTGATCCAGTCGCAGGGCGGCAATATCCCGGCGCTCGGTATTTTACCGTTGGGAACGGCGAATGATTTTGCAACCAGCGTAGGCATACCCGACGCCCTTGATAAGGCGTTAAAACTGGCTATCGCCGGAAATGCGACTGATATCGATATGGTTCAGGTCAATGATAAAACCTGTTTTATCAATATGGCGACCGGCGGCTTCGGCACACGCATCACCAGCGAGACGCCAGAAAAACTCAAGGCCGCATTAGGTGGCGTATCGTACTTTATTCACGGATTAATGCGCATGGATACGCTCAAACCCGACATCTGCGACATTCGTGGGGAAGATTTTCACTGGCAGGGTAAGGCGCTGGTCATTGGTATCGGTAATGGCCGTCAGGCCGGTGGTGGGCAACAGCTTTGCCCAACGGCGCTGATCAACGATGGTCTGCTGCAACTGCGTATTTTTACCGGCGAAGAGCTGCTGCCAGGGCTGCTTTCGGCGCTCACGCAATCCGAAGACAACCCTAACATCATCGAAGGCGCATCATCGTGGTTTGATATCCGCGCCCCGCACGAAATTACGTTTAATCTCGATGGCGAACCGCTTAGCGGACAAGAATTTCATATTGAAATCCTGCCCGCAGCGCTACGTTGCAGACTGCCGCCGGGTTGTCCGCTACTGCGTTAACACGACGACACCCCAACTGGAATCAGGCAATGGTGACTTTGCTGTCCAGATAAACATCCTGCACGGCGTTAATCAGCTTAACGCCGTCAGCCATGGTTTTCTTGAATGCTTTTCGTCCAAGAATCAGCCCCATGCCGCCAGCACGTTTGTTAATCACCGCCGTACGTACCGCATCGCTCAGATCGGTTTCGCCGCCAGCCGCACCGCCAGAGTTAATTAATCCGGCGCGCCCCATATAGCAGTTCGCCAGCTGATAACGCACCAGGTCAATTGGGTTGTCGCTGGTCAGCTTGCTGTAAACGCGATCGTCAGTGTAGCCAAAGTTGACTGCTTTATACCCGCCGTTATTTTCCGCCATTTTCTGCTTAACGATATCCGCCCCGATAGTGGCTGCCAGATGGTTAGCCTGCCCGGTGAGATCGGCGGAAACATGGTAATCCACGCCATCTTTTTTAAACGCGGAGTTACGCAGATACGCCCACAGCACGGTGACCATGCCCAGTTCATGAGCACGCTCGAACGCCGCAGAAATCTCTTCAATCTGGCGACGGGACTCCTCTGAACCGAAATAGATGGTTGCCCCTACCGCAACCGCACCCATATTGAATGCCTGTTCTACGCTGGCATACAGCGTCTGATCAAACGTATTGGGGTAGCTCAGCGTTTCGTTGTGGTTAATTTTTACAAGAAACGGAATGCGGTGCGCGTAGCGACGGGAGACGGAAGCCAGCACGCCATAGGTCGATGCCACGCAGTTACACCCTGCTTCGATAGCCAGTTCCACAATATTCTTCGGATCAAAGTACAGCGGGTTAGCCGCAAACGATGCCCCCGCGGAGTGTTCCACGCCCTGATCCACCGGTAGAATTGACAGATAACCTGTCCCAGCCAGTCGGCCCGTGTTATACAGCGTTTGCATATTACGCAGCACCGCTGGCGGACGGTTGTTATCCACCATCACGCGATCGACGTAATCATGTCCAGGCAGGTAAAGTTGGTCAGAAGGAATGGTCATACAACGATGCTGTAAAAGGTTGTCGGCATCTTTGCCAAGCAACTGCGCAATATCAGTCATAGCTATGCTCCCGTAAGTTCCGATTTGAAACCGGAATGTGGATTGTCCTGACCCGCTTTGTTGCGGGCAGCAATAAGCCTGGTACCGACTGCGTTTTTTTTCCATCTTTAGCGCACTTTTCAGCAACTTCTGCTGGCTCGATTCAGGAAGAAATAATGTTAAGGCGGTCAAATTTAGACCTCAAAGGTATTTTAAAGGTATTATCGAATGGTACTATCAGTGCGTACCTTACCTGTCATGAAGGATTTAAAGATGAAAACTACAGTTAAGCTGTCGTTCATGATGTTTGTAGAGTGGTTTATCTGGGGCGCCTGGTTTGTACCGCTGTGGCTGTGGCTGAGTAAAAGTGGCTTTAGCGCCGGGGAGATCGGCTGGTCCTACGCCTGTACCGCGATTGCTGCGATCCTGTCGCCCATCCTGGTCGGTTCTGTCACTGACCGTTTTTTCTCCGCGCAAAAAGTGCTGGCGGTGCTGATGTTCGTCGGCGCTATTTTGATGTACTTCGCCGCCCAGCAAACCACCTTCAGCGGATTTTTCCCGCTGTTACTGGCCTATTCGTTGACCTATATGCCGACGATTGCGCTGACCAACAGTATCGCTTTTGCCAACGTCAGTGATGTTGAGCGTGATTTCCCGCGCATCCGTGTGATGGGGACCATTGGCTGGATCGCCTCTGGTTTGGCCTGCGGTTTCTTACCGCAAATGCTTGGCTATAGTGACATCTCCCCTACCAATATTCCTCTGCTTATCACTGCCGGAAGCTCCGCTCTGTTAGGCGTCTTTGCGTTCTTTTTACCGGATACGCCGCCGAAAAGTACCGGCAAAATGGATTTCAAGGTCATGCTGGGTCTGGATGCGCTGATCCTGCTGCGGGATAAGAACTTCCTCGTCTTTTTCTTTTGCTCTTTTCTGTTCGCGATGCCGCTGGCGTTCTATTACATCTTCGCCAACGGTTATCTGACAGAAGTCGGGATGAAAAACGCCACCGGCTGGATGACGCTGGGCCAGTTCTCTGAAATCTTCTTTATGCTGGCGCTACCGTTTTTCACCAAACGCTTTGGCATTAAAAAGGTATTGCTGCTTGGTCTTATTACTGCGGCTATCCGCTACGGATTTTTTGTTTACGGCGGCGCGGAAGAATATTTCACTTACGCTCTGCTGTTTCTCGGCATTCTGCTGCACGGCGTCAGTTACGACTTCTACTACGTCACAGCCTACATTTATGTCGATAAAAAAGCGCCCGTACATATGCGCACCGCGGCGCAAGGGCTTATCACCCTCTGCTGTCAGGGATTCGGTAGCCTGCTCGGTTATCGTCTGGGCGGCGTGATGATGGAAAAAATGTTTGCTTATCAGGAACCGGTGAATGGTCTTACCTTTAACTGGGCTGGCATGTGGGGATTTGGCGCGGTCATGATCGCCGTCATTGCCGTAATGTTTATGATTTTCTTTCGCGAGTCAGATAAAGAAATCACCGCCATTAAGGTGGACGATCGCGATGTAGCGTTGAAACAAGGGGAAGTAAAATGAAAGCAGAACGTATTCTCGGTGCTCTTTATGGGCAGGCGTTAGGGGATGCGATGGGTATGCCGTCGGAACTGTGGCCAAGAACCCGGGTTAAAGCCCATTTCGGTTGGATCGACCGTTTTTTACCCGGCCCTGCGGAGAATAATGCCGCCTGCTATTTTAACCAGGCGGAGTTCACTGATGACACCTCCATGGCGCTGTGTCTGGCTGATGCCCTGCTTGAGTGCGACGGAGAGATTGTACCCGACGTTATTGGCCGCAATATTCTGGGCTGGGCTGAACGTTTTGATGCTTTTAATAAAAACGTGCTCGGCCCGACCTCAAAAATTGCGCTAAAAGCCATTCGCGACGGCAAACCTGTCGCCGAACTGGAAAATAACGGCGTTACCAACGGAGCGGCAATGCGCGTTTCACCGCTGGGATGCCTGCTCCCCGCGCGCGATCTCGATGCCTTTATCGATGATGTGGCATTAGCCTCCAGCCCGACACATAAATCGGATTTGGCTATCGCTGGCGCAGTGGTGGTCGCGTGGGCGGTATCACGCGCTATCGATGGCGGAAAATGGTCAGAGATTGTCGACGCGCTGCCAGCCATTGCCCGGCATGCGCAGCAAAAAAGGATCACTACCTTTAGCGCATCGCTCTCTGCACGCCTTGAACTGGCGCTGAAAATTGTCCGTAACGCTGACGGCATTGAGTCTGCCTGCGAGCAGTTGTATCAAGTTGTGGGGGCCGGAACCAGCACCATAGAATCCGTGCCTTGCGCCATCGCTATGGTTGAGCTGGCGCAGACCGATCCTAACCGCTGCGCCATTCTGTGCGCGAACCTCGGGGGCGATACCGACACCATCGGGGCGATGGCAACTGCCATTTGTGGCGCGCTCCACGGCGTAAGTGCGATTAATCCGGCATTGAAACATGAGCTCGATGCGGTAAATCAGCTGGACTTTATCCGCTACGCCAGTGGATTGATGCGACTGCGCGAGCAGCGGGAGGCACTATGAGCACCACGCGTCTGCAACAACTTCTCCCGCAGTTACGCACACAGCGACCCGTTACGGTGGTGGGTGCGGCGGTGATTGATGTCATTGCCGATGCGTATGCCCTTCCCTGGCGCGGATGTGACATTGAACTCAAACAGCAAGGGGTGAACGTTGGCGGCTGCGCGCTCAATATCGCCGTAGCACTCAAGCGGTTAGGTATCGACGCCAGTAATGCTTTACCGCTGGGTCAGGGGGTGTGGGCCGATATTATCCGCAACCGGATGGCAAAAGAGGGACTGCACAGCCTGATCGATAACGCCGCAGGCGATAACGGCTGGTGTCTGGCTCTGGTCGAGCCGGATGGCGAACGTACCTTTATGTCCTTTAGTGGCGTCGAAAATCAGTGGAACGCTGACTGGCTGGCACAGCTGGAGATCCCACGTCACAGCCTGGTTTATCTCTCGGGCTATCAGTTAGCCTCTCCGTGTGGTGAGTTGCTGGTGCATTGGCTGGAAGGGCTGGAGGAAGTGACGCCGTTTATCGATTTTGGCCCACGCATCGGCGACATTCCCGAGCCCTTACTGGCAAGAATTATGGCCTGCCGTCCACTGGTATCGCTCAATCGGCAGGAGGCGGAAATTGCCGCCGAGAGGTTTGCATTAAGCCAGGATATAGAAGGTTTTGGCGCACAATGGGTGCAACGTTTTGCCACACCGGTGGTGGTACGCCACGATAAAGACGGTGCGTGGTATTTCAGCACGCAAACTTCCGGTTGCATACCGGCATTTGCGACAGCGGTCGTTGATACCATTGGCGCTGGTGACAGCCACGCTGGCGGCATGCTGGCGGGACTGGCGTCTGGCTGGTCGCTGGCTGACGCGGTACTGCTTGGAAACGCCGTGGCGTCCTGGGTGGTAGGGCATCGCGGGGGCGATTGCGCCCCTACGCGCGAGGCGTTACTCCTCGCACACAAACACGTATAGATCGCTTCGACAATAGCTGATGCTGTATTCAATGGGCCGTTGCTGCTGGTCAAGCGCTACCTGCTTGATCACCAGCACCGGCACTTTGCTGTCCATTTGAATGTGCGCCTGGAACTCTGCGTCAGGCATTCGGGCACTGACACGTGAGCGGGTGCGCTGCGGGAAAATATGCTGGCTGCGAAAATAGTCATACAGTGAAACGCCGATGGCATCCACGTCATGGATTAGATGGGCAGGAACCCATGACTCTTCAATAGAAACCGCATCTTCATCTACGTAGCGAATGCGCTTGAGCAAGAAGACGTCACTCCCCGAGGCAACAGCCAGCTGCTGCGCTACCTCTTCCGGGCAAGGCACAATCCGCTTGTTAACCCACAGCGTATCTGGTTTTTTACCGCGCAACACCACCTGCTGTGAAAAACCACGCGCTTCTTTTAGCGAATACTCGAAGATGTTATTGATTTGCGTCCCGTAACCGCGGGCGCGCGTCACGACGCCTTCTTCTTCCAAAGCCTGCATCGCCTTACGAACCGTAATTCGCGAAACGCCGGTCAACTGGCTGAGATCGCGCTCGCCGGGCAGGATGTTTCCATGCTCCAGAATCCCGCTACGCACAGCGTTTTTCACCGTTTGCGCAAATTTCATATACAGCGGCGTGTTATCTGCCGCGGAAATGCGTTCATTCAGTTGCGCGATAAGCTGGGTATGCGCTTGTTCCATTTATCTTTTTCCTGCAGCCGTTTCTGCAGCCAGTATACTCATTACCACCACGCGTGGAAATGATGCACCGGACCAATTCCCTCACCGACTTCCAGGGTGTCGGCCTGCGCCAATGCCGCTGAAAGCCACAACTTAGCTTCCTGCACTGTCTGTGCCCAGTTGTCATGGCGCGGACGCAGCGCCGCCAGCGCCGCCGATAGCGTACAGCCAGTACCGTGGGTATTTTTGGTCATCACCCTTGGCGCGGTAAAACGCTGCTCGCCATCACGGGTAAAGAGCCAGTCGGGGCTTTGCACATCCTCCAGATGACCGCCTTTCATCAACACCGCCTCGCAGCCCAGCGCCCGCAGCGCCCTTCCCTGTTCTAACATCTCCTGCTCACTCTGCGCATGGGGAGCCCCGAGCAGCGCCGCAGCTTCGGGTAAATTTGGGGTGATAATCGAAACCTGCGGCAGCAAATGGGTACGCAGAGTTTCAACCGCCGAAGGAGACAGCAACGGATCGCCGCTTTTCGCCAGCATCACGGTATCCAGCACGACATTTTGCACCCGATGGCGACGCAAACGTTCGGCGACCGCTTCAACAATATCCGTTTCCGCCAGCATACCGATTTTAGTGGTGTCGATACGCACATCACTAAATACGGAATCCAGTTGTGCGGCGACAAAGTCAGGTTCAATGCGATACACCGACTGCACCCCGCGCGTATTTTGCGCCACCAACGCCGTGATAACCGAGCAGCCGTAAGCGCCAAGCGCCGAGAACGTTTTTAAATCGGCCTGAATACCTGCGCCACCGCTTGGATCGGTTCCGGCAATGGTTAATGCGTTAATCCGTTTCATAGTTGCTCCTGCGCGTTCAGGTTATAGAGGGCGTCGATAAATGCCGGGACAAAACTGCCCGGTCCGGTTGATTGTTGAGTGGCTATTTGTCCGGCCTGTTTCATCCAGCTACAGGCGGAGGCGACGTTATCAAGCCGGTCACCGTGCAGGGCGCAGCTGGCCGCAACGACCGCCGACAGCGCGCATCCGGTGCCCACCACGCGCGTCATCAACGGGTCACCCCCGTTCACGCAGACGGTACGCTGACCATCGGTGACATAGTCAATTTCGCCGGTAACCACGACAATGGTCCCAACCTGACGAGCCAGTGCCTGCGCTGCAGGAAGCGCAGCGGCTGCCGTATCGGTCGTATCCACGCCGCGTCCCCCGCCGTTCATACCCGCCAGAGCCAGTATTTCCGAAGCGTTGCCGCGGATAGCCGCAGGCTGTAGCGCCAACAAATCCAGACAGAAGCGACGACGAAACTCCAGCGCCCCCACGGCAACGGGATCGAGCGTCCACGGGGTTTTAGCAAGTTGTGCCCGCTCAACTGCGGCACGCATCGCCGTAGCCCGTTCCCGGGTTAAGGTGCCGACGTTAACCAGTAATGCACTGGCAATAGCCGCGAACTGACTGGCTTCCTCAGGCTCGATTACCATTGCAGGTGATGCGCCCAGCGCCAGCAACGTATTGGCCGTAAAGCTTTGCACGACCTCGTTGGTCATGCAGTGTGTGAGAGGGGAAAGCGTTCTAAATTGGTGTAAGGTGTGAGCCGCGAGTGCGCGGCTGTGCAGGTCAGGCTGCATGGTTCAGCTCCTGCCCGCGCGAAGAAGGGACACGAGCAGTGTCAGACTTCCCTACGCTGGCATTATCCAGATCAGGTGGTACGGGTATTTCTCAGCCCATCAGCGATGGGGCACCCCGAGTCATGAAAATTGAATCTCTATACTTTTTGCCAGCTTAGGGGAAGTTGCTTGCTGAAGCAAGCCCGCCCTTCCGGTTATCGCTTCTTCACGCTGTACCCCAGCTTGTACCTCAGTTTGTACCCCACCACAGAAACAAAAAAAGGAGCCGTTAAGCTCCTTTGTGACATAACCCAAGATCTCATGGATTCCGAGATTCAGTTTTGCGTTCTGTTTTTCTACGTCGTTCAAAGGTGCGGATTACACCCCAGATAAACAGGAACAGCACATACCAGTAAAGCGCGGTGATCATACGCGAGTGTCCTGGTTCCAGTAGGTTGCTACCGTCCTCAGAGACACCGCCATTTCTTCCGCAGCCTTTTTCTGAGTTAGTCCTTGCGCCTTGTATTCCAGAACCTTCAAACGCGTTTCATGCTGCTTTCCAGCTTTCTTGATTCCAAGGCATTCGATGGTTGAGCCAGGGAAGTAATGGTTTTTGAGGTATTCCGCTGCCGCCATGTCGGGAACGACAAACACGAGAGGGTGATCGGTATCAGTGTTGCGAATGGATGTTCGGCTAAGAAACTGGTAGCACCGTTCAAAATACATTGCCTGCCGCTTCTTCTCCATCACCGTTTCAAAATCCCAACCGATACGTTCGCAATAGTCTGCCCATCGCTTACGGTCTTTATCGCCCAGATTTGCACATCCGAGGAACACGGCACAATGAATGCTCTGATAGCTGTTTATCCCGTAGCTGGACATTGAAACGTCAACACCACCCATGCGATCACCAAGTTCAGTGAGTCCAATGGTCTTAAAATCGCAGATAGCTTTGTCGTTGTTGGTTGCAAAGATAAAATCCTTTCCGACGATTTGGCGTATTTCCCTCAAGTGGTTGTTAAAGATATTAGCGAGTTCTGACTGCCCCGCTCTTTTGATATCTTCTGAGAGGACAGCAACGATTTTGATAGGTGTAGATTCAATTGGTCAACGCAACAGTCATGTGAAAACATGTAGTTGCGGAGGATTGTTGAATGAGACGAACATTTACAGCAAAGGAAAAAACATCTGTTTTTGAACTGTGGAAGAACGGAAAAGGCTTCAGTGAGATAGCTAATATCCTGGGTTCGAAACCAGGGACCATCTTCACGATGTTAAGAGATACTGGCGGCATAAAACCCAATGAGCGCAAGCGAGCTGTTGCTCACCTGACGCTGTCTGAGCGCGAGGAAATACGAGCCGGTCTGTCAGCTAAAATGAGCATTCGAGCCATCGCTACAATGCTGAATCGTAGCCCTTCAACAATCTCACGTGAAGTTCAGCGTAATCGTGGTAGGCGCTATTACAAAGCCGTTGATGCGAATAACCGGGCCAACAGGATGGCTAAAAGACCAAAACCGTGCTTACTGGATCAGAATATGCCGTTGCGAGAGCTTGTTCTGGAAAAGCTTGAGATGAAGTGGTCCCCAGAGCAAATATCAGGATGGTTAAGGCGAACGAAGCCGCGTCAAAAAACACTACGAATATCACCTGAGACAATTTATAAGACGCTTTACTTTCGTAGTCGTGAAGCGCTACACCACCTGAACGTACAGCACCTGCGCCGATCGCACAGCCTCCGTCATGGCAGGCGCCATACTCGCAAAGGTGAAAGAGGCACTATCAACATAGTGAACGGAACGCCAATCCACGAACGTTCCCGGCATATCGATAACAGACGCTCTCTGGGACACTGGGAAGGCGATTTAGTCTCGGGTACAAAAAACTCCCATATAGCCACACTTGTAGACCGAAAATCACGTTATACGATCATCCTGAGACTCAGGGGCAAAGACGCTTTATCAGTGAATCAGGCTCTTACCGATAAATTCCTGAGCTTACCACCTGAACTCCGGCGATCACTGACATGGGACAGAGGAATGGAGCTGGCCAGACATCTGGAATTTACTGGCAGCACAGGAGTTAAAGTTTACTTCTGCGATCCTCAGAGCCCCTGGCAGCGGGGAACAAACGAAAACACTAATGGGCTAATCCGACAGTACTTTCCCAAAAAGACATGCCTTGCCCAATATACTCAATATGAGCTGGATCAGGTTGCAGCTCAGCTAAACAACAGACCGAGAAAGACACTGAAGTTCAAAACACCTAAAGAGATAATTGAAAGGGGTGTTGCGTTGACAGATTGAATCTACAGGCACGTTTTTATGTTTGCGTCTCTCGGGATCAGGCTGAAGGTGTTCACCCGCTTCCTGAACCGCCATCTGAGCGACGTTCTCTGCCATCCAGACAAACCCACTGCGATTCACGCCAGCGCCGAGCACAGTGAAGCTCTTCGCCCATGTTGCGGCCTTCAGTATCGGATTATAGGTGTAGGCAAAGAAGCTGTATGACGAATCACATTCGGTGTGCATCACACCACAACCGTCGAGCGCCACGTAAAGAACCTTCTTCAAGTTATCACTGTTAGCGTGCTTCTCGTGGTAATACTTGTACAGATTGTCGTAGTGCTCTTCGCGCAGGTACAGAAGCCCGTTTCGTTCTTCCAGCCATTCCAGGAATGGGAAGTTTTCTGCCGTCCTGTCAGCATGACGGATCGTTGCTTCTGCTCCAAACCAGCCATCAGGGATCTCGTCAATCACCACATTGTGTTCTGCCAGTAGAGAACGCATCTCAAGATTGAACGTAGCGAGGTGGCAGTAGTTGGTGAAACATTCATGGGTTGTTATCACAACATTTATCTGGAAGCTATCAGCCAAAGTACTTTTCAGGTTGAGAGTCGCCCCTTCAACGAAAATGTGATGGTTTGAGATTCTAAAATGATTCAGATCTTGCTTGAACTGATCGGCTAAAGCGTGGGTTGGTACTACGATTAAGAACTTTTCTGGGACAGCTTCGTTCTTGAAGCTCAGGATGTACTCTTTCAGACGGTGGCTCTTTCCTGAGCCGCAAATCGCATTAACGAAGTTTACTACTGGTTTCTTTTCGGTCATTCGGTTCCTCTCGGTTTAGGACTGCTGTTATTAATTCACTCACCAGCGCAGCGGCTGACTTGTCTTCACGGTTGGCACGTTCAACAAGCGCCTTGTGGGTTTCATCGGTGAATCGGATGTTCATTCGGTTGTTCCTCGTTACGTAAACTCTCTTGAAGCTGCTCAATGCGGTAGCTGATCAAGGCCACCCTGAACATCTTGCGTCGTTCGTCGGAGAGATTTTTGTTGTGGGAGTATTGCTGGCAAATCTTGGGAAGGAGCTTTCCGCTACGCAGAGCTTCGAGCACATCAGTTTTCGTTTGGTACATGTACCTCCTTATTATAACGATTGTTAACTACCTACTATTCATTGTACATCGAATCGGTTGCAAAGTCAACTATTTTATGATCATTTTCAACACGTTAATAAAACAAGCACGATTTGAGATTGCATTTAACATAAATAAATGTTAGTTTTGCCAACTTTTATTTGAACGCTTCTTTTTAAAAAAATAAGCAAATAAAAAATGAACGTTAACAACTCAACTATGAGGATTTATTGACTACAAAACATACAGGAGGATTAATATGACAGATAACCAGGGACTTTCCCCAACCGAAGTTGAAGCACTCTTCACAGAGACATTTACCACCCACTCCAGCACTACCCCAACGCAAGTAACGAACACCATCGAACAGATGTTTGATAGTCTCGTGCCGTATTTCACCGAAGTAACGCATCCACAGAAACGCAGCAGACACCCCAAGGTGCTGACTTTCACCACCGATCATAAACAGATGTGGGCATACCTCAGAAGCCAACAGAGCGAGATAGCCGGATGTGTGATGTTCGACCTAAGTTGTGCGGCCCGTGACCTCGGTATGACGCAAAAACGAGTGATTACCGTCATTGGCGATCTGGAAAATGCGGGCTGGATAATCTGTCGGGACATTGGCAACCCCGGCACTGGAACCTATCAGATCACCATCCAGGACATTGAAACCATCGTTTCATTATGTAGCTCCATTACTTACGCCCAGCCGACTACCCTAACGATGGATGCGTTAAGAGGCGCTCGCCTGCTCCATTAAGTCGCTAACGCGGCGGCAGCTCCGATAATGTTAGCAATGAGATTTCCGGCTTATTATGCAAGTAAGCCGATCTTATGGCTATGCCATTTGCACAAGTAACCTGATACAGAGGGTGCAGAAAAGTCTAAAGTCTCTTTAGAGTTATTTGCATCTTCGGTAAAAGTGAAGGCTTACAATGGAACACTATCGGTGTGGAGTGGTTGCATAAACTCATTTTTTTAAGCGTATCTTGCACAGTTAACGCATGGGCGAGTTGTACGAGCACATAAAATGGAATCAATAACTGTTTATTATTTAAACAGTAGTTAGCGGTTTTGTTGGTTTTAATGTTCATTATGTGAGCAATGCGAGCATAGCAGATTACTTTTACAGGAGAATCACTCCTTAAAATCGCTTCTGGTGCAAAGGTTGCTCTCCTGTAATTGATATCTTTCATGCTCCGCATTACATGCTACTCATGCAGCATACTTTTCATGGTCGCAGTGCTCACCATGAAACAACTCTCCATAGAGCCGGAAAAGTTGACTAAATTACAAGCGATAATCAACTAATAAATGATGATTATTAATAGGTTTAATCTATGCTAATTCTACTCATATTAACCAGTCTATAACACTCTTACAGCGCTTTAACCTATTGATGAAAATCCCTCCACCCCTTATTCTATAAGGGTTTCAGCACAATCGAAGAAAAAAACATGATTCTTTTGCTAAGCAACTCCACCTAACTTGGAAATTTAAACAAACCTATATTTTAAGCCCCCTTCACTCTGAATCTACAGTATCAAACGTCTTCGCATACGGGCATTTTCCTTTGGTAACGTAGGTGAACAGATAGATGCTGTTTTCGTAGGTGCAAAGCGTCTTACCATTCTCGGTCGTATCCTGCTGGGGATCGGTCATTGTGATCTGTCCTGCTGCTGCCATCTGTGAAACCAGTAACCCAAATATCACTATCAGTGCTCTTCTCACTGCATTTCTCCTGTGCATGCTCTTTCGTCTATCAAGACTCATCCATAGCGAAGAACTGTGCAAGACATTATAGTTTCAACATTGATCAATTTTATCGATCGATAAATAATAAACCGATCGTTTTTATCAATTGATGGTTTTATACTGATTCCCGATGAATGTCTAACACCAATCGAAAAAAGGAACGCTATGAAGGGGATAACTCTTGCTGCACTCTTACTGCTGCCTCTGTCAACTTATGCAAGCTCCTATCAATGTGAAGCTCTTCAGCAAGGGCAACTGGGTAGCAATGGGAAGACAGTCACAGCACAATCCAGCATTGAAATTGATGGTTCTCAGATGCACTTCAGTTTAAATAACGCAAGCTGGGATCTCTCGTACATCGGGGAGAAGCAAATTGCCAAGCTCTATAGCACCGACAACGGCAGTGTCGCCGTGTCTTTCATTGACGGCAACCCGCTCATTTTTGTTCTGCATCTGGTTAATGATGACGGTAGAAAAGGCACTTACAACCTCAGCGAATGCTCTGAGCTATAAGGGGCGGTAATGAAAAAACTATTCGCAGCCGCCATATTTTTGTCAGTGATACCGAACGCTTATGCATTGAGTCATGGAGATACCGCCACCCTAAAAGAAGGAACATTTAACTGTAAGAAGCTGACCGACTTTTACGAGATGATCAGTTACATCCAGGACAAAGACCAACAGGGTATGATGGGCCTCATCACTTCCGGTAAATGCCGTCTCCTAAAAGAATCGATGACAGTTGAGATTCAGAACGTAGACGATAAGGGGTTTGTTTTCTTCATTACCCCAGGTGGTCATGGTGGATGGGCAGTCACACAGTTCTTCAAAGAATAATCATCTCATGCAACGACTGGCGTGTGTGATCACGCCATTTTCATCTTCGCTCGTCAAAACGAATTCAACTCCTCGTTTCAAGTCTCAAAACCATCTCCTTATAAGACCACACCAACACAACGGCAGAATGCGGCTTCGCCTTGTCTCAAAAGGTTGATCTTTTATTTTGGGACAGCTATTATTTTGATACCACCTTTTGAGACTTAGAGAACATCATGACAACTGTGATCGGATACGTGCGAGTTTCCACCAGCGACCAGAACGTTGAAAACCAGAAGCAGCAGATTGCCGATGCTGGTTATAGCGTTACTCGCTGGTTCAGTGATGAAGCGGTGAGTGGTGCAATCAAGGCGGGAGAGCGTCCAGGGTTTGGTGAACTACTCAGTTATGTACGAGAAGGCGATACATTGATCGTGATTGCTATAGACCGCCTGGGGCGTAACACGATTGATGTTCTTTCCACCGTGGAAAAGTTGCAGACGAAAGGCGTGAAAGTTGTCAGCTTGCGTGAAGGGTTCGACCTGTCAACGCCAGTTGGTAAAGCGATGCTCACTATGATGGCAGGACTTGCCAGCCTGGAAAAAGATCTGATCGCAGAGCGTAGAGCAGCAGGTATCAAGCGTGCTCAGTCTGAAGGTAAGCATTGCGGCAGACCTATCAAAGCAACTATGGAACAGGTACGAGAATTGTTAGCGCAAGGTTTAGCACCAGCAGAAGTTCAGGATAGGTTAGAGATCAGCAAAGCAACTTTCTACCGACTAAAACATCTGAGCTTCTTTGATATTTGAAGATTCCGGCTCCTCAGAGAGTAGGGACAGAAAAAATTAGCGCTTAAAGGTTCAACCAACCGCGCTCCAAGAGGCACACATCACAATTGTATCATGATGCGTTAGACACTTGGTCAAATGTTGCAGATCATGGTATATCCCCCTGATTCTCCGTGATTAATGAGTGACAAACAACGCGTATATGAAGTAACGTTAATCAAAGCCAATATAACATTACCGTACTGAACTCGAGGTTTCCATGGAACTACACGCGTATACCAGAACCATTTCCGAATTACTTTCAGTCAATAGAAAATATGTTGTTCCAAGATTCCAAAGAGAATATTCCTGGATGAAAGAACAAATTAATGAACTTTGGTATGATATCATTTCCAACATTGAATCTAATGAACACGGAGAATATAAAAACAATGAATATTTTATTGGTTCTTTAGTTCTTGTAGGTGATGAAACAGGTAAAGAAATGCAAATTGTTGACGGGCAACAACGCTTGACTACCATTACAATTTTCCTCTCTGTGTTGTGTGACCGATTTTTGTTTATTGGGAAACCAGACCTCGCAAATGCCATTTTCGAAAATTATATAGAAGGCAAAGATGATGATGGACAAAAGTTTTTCAAGTTAATAAATGAAACACCAAAACCATATTTCCAAAGAAACATACAGTATCTAAACAAAGAAGAAGAAACACCCAACACGCCCGAAGAAAAAAACCTTCTCGCCGCATATAAAGAAATAAGTGTTCTCGCTACGCAAGAGCGGCTAAACAAACATTTCTCGAATTCAATCCAAAGCAATGATGAGTATGAAGCATGTTTAAAATCTATACGCGATCAAGTTCTACGCTATCTGAAAATAATATTTATAACGGTAAGTGAAGAGGACGAAGCTTATACCATATTCGAAACATTAAATGCGAGAGGTATGAATTTAAGTTATGTGGATTTGATAAAAAACAAACTTTTCAAATCCCTAAATGGAGATCATCCAAGCGATGTAGCTAAAGATAACTGGAGACAAATAAGAACTATAATCTCTCAACGTTAAGGCGTTGGAACTATTGAGAATTTCATTCGCCACTGGTGGGTATCAAAATACGCATATGTGAGTGGTGAAAATCTATATAAGTCATTTATATCGAAATGGCGTAAGGGTGAGATTGAGCCTAAATCGTTCATAAAAGAAATCAGAGAAGACGCTCAGCTATATGCTCTCATTTCTGCACCGAACGAGAGCGAATTTCCTCAGATGCAGGATAAGCCCATTTATCATTCCTTGAATGCTATACGTCTTTTTGGCATCACCCAATGTCGACCATTCTTGTTAGCATTATTAAAAGCTCATAACAATGGCAAGGTTCGACATGCTGATTTATTAAAAGCATTACGAATAGTTGAAAGATTTCACTTTGTATTTAATGCCATTTGTTCTCTCAGGCCATCAGGTATTGAAGGTGCCTACTCTAAAGCTGCAAGACTAATAAGTGTAGATAGTTCAACTAAACAAAGCAATGGCAAAGCCATTGATCAGTTATGTGATATACTGGTTAACAGGAAGCCTGAAATAAGTATTTTCATTGAGAAGTTTAGAGATGTGACATTTACTAATGAACAGACCAAACAGAAAAAATTAATTCAGTATATACTTGGCGAGTTTGAAATGTCTCGCCACAATACAATGGATTTTAAACCAGATCAGATAACCTTGGAGCATATAAAAAGCCAAAGTTCAGGGACATGTCGAGAGATAGGAATGATTGGTAATTTGTTGCCATTATCTAAAGAAACAAATGAAAAAGCCGGGAATAAATCTATTGATGACAAGATAGCTGTTTATGAAACATCAGAATTTAAACTTACAGAAGAATTTATTCATGCATTTCACCATGAATATGGATCAAACTGGAATGAAAGTACTATTTTAGACAGGACAGACAGAATGGCTGGCGAAGCATATTCTTCAATTTGGGAGATTTAGCTCAGACTTCCTATCTATAATATCAAAAGCAAAAGGGTAACATCAGCTGCCCTTTTAGAAGTTTCAACACATTTTTATTTCGCATAGAAGTCATAATACTTCCGCTTAAACCTTAAATTGTATCTACTAACTCAACAAACCATGAACCATGAACTCCTTTCCTATATCATTTATATGTATGTGACGTGTTCGAGTGTCAAATCGCGTGAGAGGTAAATTGTCAGGGAAACCATTTCACTTAACATTACGTCAGCGTATTAATTAACAAATAATATTCAAGTAAAACAACATGACAATTACTGTTATCTACTTAATCCAATCAATCTTTCAACGGAATTAATTTCTTCCCTGTATCTTCAAAAAATCTGTATTCATCCCAATAGACTGTATATAACCGCATTATACCATTTGGTTTTCGATCAAGAATACTTTTTAAATATGATTTTGTTTTTTTATCTTGAGGGTAATCAGAATTATAAATTACGATACAACGTGCATTTATCCCTCCGCCACCTCTCATGAAGAGTGATAGATCTTTAAACGTTAACGAATTGAAATGAGCACAATTTTCCACATCATTATCTAATTTAACCACTATTCCCTTTAGCTTATCATATAAACAAATCATTTCATTAAACAATCCATTATTTGCCAAGTTAGCATTTCTTTCATTTATTGCTTTTACGTAAAGTTCATCTTTTATCACCCCTATCGGATACCTGGCTTGCTGTACTATATCTTGAGACAAAAGACCCAATAGATTCAAATCGTAATCAGACAAAGACAACTCTAAATCCTGAATCATTGATTGCAAATCATGACCATAGAACTTGAATTTTTGTGCGATTGTATTTTTTGTAGCGCCGTAGTTCATAAGTAACACTGCTGATTTCAATAGCAATTCAAAAGCATATCCCAATAAAAGACGGCTACTTTTATCCGTTGCGACAGAAATATCAATTAAATCATAGGCATATTTTTCTGTTTTGTTTACATTAGAGAATGCTTTTTTACTCTCATCACCTTGGCTACGTAGCAATTTTGCAGACAAATAAAGACTTTTGGATTCCTTGATCCATTCATCTCGTTTAAAAATTCCTTTTCCTTTTTTATTCGTCACCACTGAATTAGTCATTTATTATTTTCCTCGGAATAAATGAATTCAATTTCGTAATACATACTTATAATATTTGTAATGATGAAAATCAATTTCACGACATCCACTTGGGAGGCATAGTATTGCTGTCTTCCATGGGCAAATGCGTGCCTATTTAATAAGTTGAATGTTTCAAAATCAACACTGATAAAGTATTTATCTAAAAATTTTCTTATTAAATAACAACTCTGCACAAACTGATAAGGCATTTCGTTATCAGTTTCAATGAATTTATCATCCCTGTCATTTTCAACCCAAACTTTTCTTGCCAAGCCCATGCCATATCTAATATTATTTAAATCGCCATCATTGGAAAGGTCAACCAAATACCTTTCTAAAACTGCGAACAATGAAGGAATACAGATCTGATAAAGTTCTTGTTTGTATGCTTGAAAAATCTCTAACAACGTTCGATGGATAAAAGGATTTTGTTCCACTTCAAGATTTATTATTTTTAAAAATATACTTTCAAAATTACACTCGAAAAACTCCATGAACCCTATTTCGATTTCGGTGTCGGTTAATTCCGATGAGGGACATCGAAAATAATCGTAACAATCAAAAGCTAATGGCGGAACCCATCCATTTTCAGATAAGCGATTGATAAAATCCCATGAGCGATAATCATCATCCATTAATCTCTCAAGAATACTATCCATTAGCGCATGAAATTTTTCAGCCGTTATCTGATCTAAAAACACCTAAAACCTCAAAAATTAGACGTCCACAGGTAAATCATCATCTCTGAAAAAACAATGTTATACAAGCTAATAACCCAGGGATCATTGCCAATCAATCCCATCAATCACATAAGAAATTGAAGACAAGGGAAACATGTGCAAATAGCGCTTGGTAATCCCACCGCTCTTCTCATGTCCGACCGTCTGTTGCAGATGTAGGATGTTTGATACCCAACCAGCCATTGCCGCAGAACAGACCGAGTGACGGATGGAATGCAACAATCGCCGTTGCCCATAGTCATCAAGATATGGAATACCAAGCTGATCACGCAGATCCGCAAACACTTTGCCGATCTTTGTCATGTTCGTACCTGCCACTTCTGAGAATATCCGCTCTTTCCACTGGCGATCAACGTACTCCATGAAACCCCATTCGATTAACTTCGGGTGGATGACTACCTGCCTTGTAGCGTTCTCAGTTTTCCCCTGCCCTCCTTCGGCAATCAAGAAATAGTAACGCTGACTATCTTCGTCGAATTTGATTTGTGACTTCTCCAACTTTCCTATCTCGCCTCTTCTTGCCCCCGTGTATGCCAGTAACAACGTGATCCATTTTTGCCAGCTATCGGGCTGCTTAAGCGCCCACCCTACAAATTTTTTCATCTCTGCTGTGCTGTAAGCACCGAATCTCGCTTTTGAAGGTGCAGCCACTACGCCATCAGTTGGCGACTTAGACAAAATGTCTTTGCTTTCTGTGAGGAAGGTTTTGAAGAGTGATTTATACAGCTTGAGATGCTTATGGATGGCCTCAACGCCTACCAGTTGATCCGGTGGAACATCATCACACTCAATCAGTTGCTGGATGGTCATTGAGCGGTAAGGCTGAACAACGCGCTTAGGGAGATTTTCAACCACTTCCATCACCTGCTTAATGTCCTGCTTGGTGATCGCCGCTACATCAGTCTCCCCTCTCAAAACAGTTAGCAACACTTCCATGTAGCGCTCATTCGCCATTGAGATCGATTTCGTCCAGTTTCTCCCCTTTTCGGCTTTGTACATAGCCCACGCATCCGAGAGGGTTAGCACTTTTCCCGGTTCGGCTGGCGGTTGAGATTCCACGATTTCAACAGGAGTAGCTATCTGCTGGTGGGGCAAAAGTGGATTTCTCGCAGCCTTACGTTCTGACGTAATCAGATTAGACACAAATGATTCGAACAAGAGGATCGGCGTAGCTAATGATTTAACAAAAGGAATATGCGGAGTAACACCAATCATCAAAGCAGATGCCTCACGATAGCTGTCAGTGAGGAGGGATTTCTTATATATCCTGCCATTGGAAAGCCGGATTTGCAGGTAGTAGTTGCCGTTTCGCTGAAACGTGTATGGAAGAGTTTTGTACCCCATGAATACACCCTTTTTGTACCTCAAGTGCATTACGCACCGACAAAAAGAGAGTCAATCTCATGATAAGCAGGCCGAATTTGGGCCCCCTACGCTGGCATTATCCAGATCAGGTGGTACGGGTATTTCTCAGCCTTCACCAGGAAGGGCACCCCGAGTCGTTGAAACACAAGTTTCGGTAACAGAATACTGCCTACGCTTGATGATGTAAATTAGCGCAGCACCATGGCCCTCCACGAAATTACGGGGTAAGGTTGCAGCTATTCTGTACATTCATTTACACTTTTTACGAAATGACTGGCGTGATCACAAAAAAGTTCTTGTCAGATGCCCTATAAGCCAGGAATGATACACGACTGATGTTGATGACCCGAACAGGTAAAGAGGATGGGTATGAAGAATAAAATGTTGCTGGGTGCACTCCTGCTTGCAAGCAGCGTCGTCTGGGCCGCGCCGGCCGCAACAGCTGCTCCCACCGGAATTGATAAGTATGAGTTGAGCGGTTTCATCGCCGACTTTACCCATTTTAAACCTGGTGACACGGTCCCACCGCTGTACCGTACTGACGAATATGCGATTAAGCAATGGAACCAACGCAACCTGCCAGCCCCTACCGCCGGTACCCACTGGACCTACATGGGTGGTGCGTACGTCCTAATCAACGATGCTGACGGTAAGATCATTAAAGCCTACGACGGCGAGATTTTTTATCATCGTTAATAGAAAAAACACGTACTTTCAGCAAGAAAGTACGTGAAATACCCGCAAATCAATTAGTCATAAGATACTGCAAATATCACTTTACTTTGTATTTCACCAGGCAGTAATGATTCCCCTGTCACGCGAACATATTTCGCAGTAATAGGGAAAGTGTACTGATTACTGATTGCTTCCAGTTTGGTCATTCTGTTCATCAGATTATCCCCCTGTTTTAGAGGAGAAGTCGCGGTGCCATTATATATCTGGAACCCCACCCCTTTGGCGCCATTCGCTATCGTGTTTTTTAGTATTTTCCCGCTTTCATCCCAGTCACCGCGCACCACCTTAAAAGTGACGGGATTAGTGGTGACGTTATATATACTTTCGCAATTCAATACCAGATTTGTAGAACCCGATTTGGTATTATTAACCGTGAGCATTTCATTTAATGTGGTATCTGGCATTTTAATTTCGTAGCGGGGTAATGAAAACTGACAGGTGGTGGGTTTATGCGTTACTGTAAAGCTTAAATTCTGTGTAAAAGCTGAATTACTCGATAAACGTCCGGTAACCCAGCAATAAAGATAAGCTAACCAGTTTGAAGTACAAGAATTATCAGAGGTAATACTTACTGCCGGGTCGCTCAGACTAAACGCATCACCGGATACTGTCTGCTTAATAGTCCCTGAATTTACATATCTTGCTGAGATGGTGAAACTTTTGGTATCCAGTACTTCGCCGGCACTAACCGTTTTCTTACCAATACTTACTGGAAAATCATTGCTGGTCAGATTGATATTAATTAAAACCTTCTTGCCGCTGCTCCCCTGAATTGCAACAATGTAATCCTTGAGCGGTGTTGTATAATATAAGCTATCACTATTGGCTGTACACACTATGTTGCCACTGGAACTGAGATTAATTTGATTCGTTGCTGTTCCAGATGTCATATCCAGATTAATTGTCGTTAACCCGCCATTTTTTGTCTGAAATGTACACCCGGCATCAGCGCCAAAGGATGACAGCAGCAAAAATATCAAAAATACGTATCCTTTCATATCTTGCATCCTTATCGGCAAATATAGACTTTATTCTCATCAATCACCCTATCGAAGGTAATTGTACAGAACTGTCCCAGCTGTTTATTAACTGCAACACGTACCGACGCGGGAATATCGTTGGTGCGAATAAATAACCGGCTACCCTGCCCCACCAGGCCAACATTATTACCGATATCATCTTCCACTTCATAACCGAAAGATAACGGAGAGCCGTCCGGACGCTCGGCAAGGAAGTACCAGGGTTTGCGCCGATCGGTTTCAAACTCCGTCATCACGACCGCACCGCGATAAGGTACTGTACCTTTTCGATTGCCCAGTAATGCCACATCGCTATTAGTGTCGGAAAGATCCAGCATCAGCATATTTTCACGGTACGGCGTCAGACTGTCGTAAACCGCGTAACCTTTACTGTTGGTTGTTAGGTAACGATGCCCTTGCACAGCCACACCCTGTAACCCAGGCGCTTTAACAATGGCGAATGTATCTGAAAGCCGGGGAGTCAGAGCCACGCCCTCAGACCACACCACGATCCCCCCCTGAATATTGCCGCTGGCCTGTTGATACTTATTCGATTGGCTGTAACTACTGCCTACAGTCGCCACTGGCGCGCGCCAGACCATGCTAACGCCCGCCGTTGTCTCGTTCCCCTGTCGTTGCTGACTGAGGTTGGCACCATAGCTGAATTGATCGCGATGACCCGTCACCCCGCTTAAGCTGGTGTTATTCGACTGAAAGCCGTCATTATCAAACGTCGTGGAATTAGAGACGAACAGATCGCGTCGAGGAGTGGAAATACCGTCCCCCCACGAGAACGGGATGGAGATATACAGGTTAAAACGCTTATCCTCGTGGTTGTCCTCATCGTACGTTTGACTCACGGCAACGGTATAGCTAACTCGCTGCCAGGCGTTAGAGTAGCTAAGCTGATAATCTTTGCCGTTTCCACTGCGTTGCCAATAGTCGCGCCACAGGCCACTGACCGCCAGGGATCCCCAGTTTTCGGGTAACGCTTGATTTATATTCAGTGAAAAACTGTTCTTGCGGCCAAAGTCGTTTTGATAGTAGTCCGCAATGTCATAAACATCGTTTTTATCGCGATTATAGTTATTTTTATTATTCGCCCACACGTAGTCATTAAAGGTACGATAATCCCGCGAGGAATAACGATAAGCTGCCAGTGCAAACTGCGTACCGGTCTGCGTGACATATTTGTTCCATGCAACCTGATAGCTCTGACCATCAAAAACATCACCATTATCCTGCTCGCTATGCGATCGCGTGGCGTCTACCGATACTGCGCCAATGGGGGTATTCCAGCCAGTCCCAAGCACAAATGAAGAATAGTTTTGCGACAGCATTGTACCGCCATAGACCGTTAGCAGATTGTTCAGACCATACTGATAACTCCCTTGCAGGAAATCATACTGATTGCCAGCCCCTTCAATATGGCTACGCCCTGCAGCGAAATCATATTTCGATACGCCAGACTGCAGCATATTTGGCACAGATGAAAAAGGCACCAGATAATGAGATATCGAACCGTTAGCCTCTTTCACACTGACATCTAAATCCGAACCGCCACCAGCGAGTTGTAGATCATCAATAGCAAATGGGCCTGGTGGCACTTCTTTCTGGTAAATAACAAAACCATTTTGTTCGATGGTTACCAGGGCGTTGCTCTGAGCAATCCCACGAACTACAGGGGTAAAATTCTGTTTTGAGTTTGGTAACATTTGCATATCGCGCCAGATACGCACACCACGAAAACGTACGGCATCAAAAATATCTGCCCCGGTATACATGTCACCAGCGCGCAATGTACCAAGAATCGACGGCACACCACGTTCCACATATAACGTGTTGCTCTTCCATTTGCCGTTGCCCTCGTTACCTTTCGTATAGTTGTCACTTGAATGCAACTGCCACCCCAGCAGGTTCAACCCGCTATTCAGGTTCACATAGCTGCTTTTATCATCACCACCGTGTTTATAATTACTGTAATACTGGCTGGCGTAATAAGAGGTATAAAAAGCGTTCACCCCGCGATCCCAGGTTTCAGGCGGCATATATCCTGGTTCATATTCAACCACATACGCCTGAGGCACGCTTAAATTTAGAATAAACTCCCCAATGTCATAACTAACACTGCCGCCCTGCACTGCTGCACGCAGCGGCACGCAGCCTTCTTGTTTATCCGTTTTAATGTTCCCGGTGCGAATACCAATTTGCTGCAATTGTGCCCAGGGCAGACATGTCAGTTCGGGATCATCTTTAATATCAATATCGTACCGACCACGCCACTTATTATTAAGATAAACATCCATTTCATATATACCGGGCATTGGCCTATCGCCATCAATTTGATAGCGAGAGATTTTCTCACCATTCAAACCACCGATCATAAAGTGGGTATCAAACGTGTCTTCTTCAGCCCATACGGATGAAGCGGCCAACACCGACAGGATTGACAGTGTAATAGAATTTATCTTTGACATAATCAATCCTTGACTATCTTTCCGTTTTTATTTTTTCACTTAAGTAGTTTCCGTGATCATCAATAAGAGTAACTTTGTAATGATTAACGACAGCAGTGGTGATGACCTTTTTATCTGACCACGGAGCAAGTAATACTGTCTCGCTGTTTATTTTTGAATTACCCACTAGTTCAGGAATAGTAATCCAGTTGGCAGAATTATTTTTGATATTAATGCCACCGCTGATATCTCTGACGCTTAAGCGAGAAAAGCTTTTTTCATCTACACCGGCGATACCCTGCGGGCGATATATAAATTTGATGCGATTCTGCATAGCAAATTTAATCATGTTCTTGCCTTCTGATTCCGCAGAATTAGGAGGAATATCTAACACATTCAGGAAAAAAAGACTTTCACGATCTTCCGGTAGCGTATTTGCCAATTGCTTAATTTTCAGTTGTTGACCAGAGCCTCCGCTGACCTTTGCCACCGGAGGGCTCATTACAAATGGCACGTGGATTTTTTCGGGTGGCAGACTGGTATCTCCGTCATCTATCCAGGATTGAACCAGCGAGCTGCGACTGCCTTCATTCATTAATTGCACGGTAATTTCTTTTTTCTGTGCCGGATAAATGACACGGGTGCCGTAAATGTATATGCCGCCCCACGCAGGCATTACTGTACCGGCCAGTAAAAACACGAGTATTTTTTTCATTATAATTATCCTTACTGCGGAAATAATCGGCGGCCAGAGCCGCCGACAAACAGGATAGTCATCTTAATCAGTAACAACAGTCATCGTCAGCGAAGAGGCCACATCACCAGCGGAGACATCGGCAGAACCAATTTTCGCGTAGCGTGCGCTAAAGTTCAGAGTATATTTATTGTCCGCAGTTTTAGTTAACTCAATACCTGTATCGGGGTTAACCTGTTTAGTAAAATCATCACCATAGTAAACGGTGAAGCCAGCACCATTATTTGCTGCGGTATTTCGTGTAATATATTTATTATTGCTGTCAAATTGAGAACTGGAGAAAGTAATTTTTGGTGCTTTACTTCCTGTACATTCAACCGTCAATGGCACGGTGGTTTTATTTGAGTATCCTTCATAAACACCACCAGCACTTAAGGCATTTAATCTGTCAGCACCAATTTGGTTCATACCAATGGTCGCAGTGGTATCCCCTGTAAATTTACAGGTGGTCCCTACTACCTTACCAGTAATAATCAGTTCACCCTGATCAGAATCAGCAGCAAAAGCCCCAGCGCTCATAACTACAGCGGACAGAACAGCAGCGGAAATAATTGAACGTTTCATCGTATATTCCTTAATGAATTAACTTCTATTGGTTAAGAGGACTTAACCCGTGAAATTAAATTCGCACACCAGAAACGTTACCGCAATGTAAACGCGTTGTTTTATTGATTTAAAACAAATTGCAAAGCGCAATATAATAGAAACAAATCAGTCGATTTTTTTATTCTTTTAAATTAATAAATTTACGAGATTAACTGTCGGAATGGAATTCTTCAGAAAAATGATCAGCCACGTATTATTCACAATAATAATGCATGGCTGATAAAAGACGTTTAATCGTAACGCGTCATCACAATTTGTCGTGTAGCGTCACCGGTGATAGTTACAATTTCAGTTACCGCACCTTTTGTTGGATTTGAAACACCCGCTCTGACGTTTGAAAAGGAAATGGCATTGCCACAGCGTTGCTGCACTTCGTTATTTACAACATCAGCGCTACAGGTGGGTTCAGTTACCCGACCATTGATATTCAGGGTGGCAGTATCTGTGGCGAAAGCAGAAGCGCTCATTCCATAAGCCAAAGTAATAACTCCCAAGAATAAATTTTTTTTCATTACGTTCATTATTCCTGTATCGGTTGGGAAACAGCACACAAGCCGTCTTTCCAGTAGATTATGGATTAACTGCCTCGCTAAGACCAATTGAGATTGTAGATTAATTCGACCAATTTGATCAATTTAAATGATGCATTGAGGGTGTTTATTCAGAAAAAGACATGAATTATACAGTCCGGATAAATAATTGAGTGAGATTTTTCATCCAATATATTCACTGCATCAATGCATTATTGATACAGTGAATATTTGTAACGCTATTAATTACACCGCGCGGAAGGCAATTTCACCCGGGATCACTTCCCCTTGCCAGTAGAGCTGGGCAGCGACACGTCCTGCAAGGTCGCGGTAAATGGCGGTAAATTCGCTGTCAGGACGGCTGATGACCGTCGGCGTACCACGATCCAGGTCTTCACGCAGAGAAATATGCAGCGGCATCTGTCCCAGCAGTTGGGTGTGATACTGCTCAGCCAGTTTCTGCGCGCCACCGGTGCCGAAGATTGGCTCGTGATGACCGCAGTTGCTGCAAATATGCATACTCATATTCTCAACAATACCCAGCACTGGCACTTCGACTTTTTCGAACATCACGATGCCTTTTTTCGCATCGATCAGCGCGATGTCCTGCGGAGTGGTCACCACAACAGCCCCCGTGACCGGAATGTTTTGCGCCAGCGTCAACTGGATATCACCCGTACCCGGCGGCATATCCAGTACCAGGTAATCAAGATCCGGCCATAAGGTTTCTTGCAGCATCTGCAGCAGGGCTTTGCTGGCCATCGGGCCACGCCACACCATCGCATTATCGTCAGTAACCAGATAACCAATAGAGTTTGTCGCCAGGCCGTGAGACATGATCGGCGCCATATGGGTACCGTCTGGAGAGGTTGGACGCTGGTTCTCCGCACCGAGCATCGTCGGGATTGACGGGCCATAAATATCGGCGTCCAGAATCCCTACCTTCGCCCCTTCCGCAGCCAGCGCCAGCGCCAGGTTCACGGCAGTTGAGGATTTACCCACACCACCTTTACCCGAACTGACGGCGATGATGTTTTTTACACCATTAATGCCCGGCTGGTTTTTCACGCGTTTCAGCGTCGCAATGTTATGCGACAGTTTCCAGTCGATCGCTTTCGCACCAGTAATACGCAGCAGATCGGCGCTACATTGCTCTTTTAAGTCCTCAAACGCGCTCTGCCAGACAAACGGCATGACCAGCTCAACGTGCAACGTGTCATCCATCCAGGCGACGTGGTGCAACGCTTTAAGCGTCGTCAGATTATGCTTCAGGGTTGAATGCTGAAAATTCGCCAGCGTCCCGGCAACCATCGCGCGCAGGGTCTCTGGTGATTTGGCCTGGGATTGTGCGTTCATCCCGACTCCTTTTTGTTGTTCTGAAAATACAATAGTCACCAGGTAGTTTACTCCAACCGCAACAATTATTCATTTACGGATAAATGCCCTTATCGCTTGGCGCAGTAATTACCATTTTGGTACTATCAAAGCCCTTTTCACTACAAAAGAAGTAATTGCCCACTATGACTCAAGTCGCGAAGAAAATTCTGGTAACGTGCGCGCTGCCGTACGCCAACGGCTCTATCCACCTCGGCCATATGCTGGAGCACATCCAGGCTGATGTCTGGGTCCGTTACCAGCGAATGCGCGGCCACCAGGTTAACTTCATCTGCGCGGACGACGCACACGGTACGCCAATCATGCTGAAAGCACAGCAGCTTGGGATCACGCCAGAGCAGATGATCGGTGAAATGAGTCAGGAGCATCAGACTGATTTTGCGGGTTTTGACATCAGCTATGACAACTACCACTCTACGCACAGCGAAGAGAACCGTGAGCTGTCTGAGCTGATTTATACGCGCCTGAAGGAGAACGGTTTTATTAAGAACCGTACTATCTCCCAGCTTTACGATCCGGAAAAAGGCATGTTCCTGCCGGACCGTTTCGTTAAAGGCACCTGCCCGAAATGTAAATCTCCGGATCAGTACGGCGATAACTGTGAAGTCTGCGGCGCAACCTACAGCCCGACCGAACTTATCGAGCCGAAATCCGTCGTTTCTGGCGCGACGCCGGTAATGCGCGACTCCGAACACTTCTTCTTTGACCTGCCGTCATTCAGCGAGATGCTGCAGGCCTGGACACGCAGCGGCGCGTTGCAGGAGCAGGTCGCCAACAAAATGCAGGAATGGTTCGAATCCGGCCTGCAGCAGTGGGATATTTCCCGCGATGCCCCATACTTCGGTTTTGAAATCCCGGATGCGCCAGGCAAGTACTTCTATGTCTGGCTGGATGCACCAATTGGCTATATGGGTTCGTTCAAAAACCTGTGCGATAAGCGCGGCGACACGACCAGTTTTGATGAGTATTGGAAGAAAGATTCCGACGCTGAGTTGTATCACTTCATCGGTAAAGACATCGTCTACTTCCATAGCCTGTTCTGGCCGGCGATGCTGGAAGGCAGCAACTTCCGTAAGCCGACCAACCTGTTCGTACACGGTTATGTGACGGTAAACGGTGCGAAGATGTCCAAATCTCGCGGTACCTTCATTAAGGCCAGCACCTGGCTGAAGCACTTTGACGCCGACAGCCTGCGTTACTACTACACGGCGAAGCTTTCTTCACGCATTGATGACATCGACCTGAACCTGGAAGACTTCGTTCAGCGTGTAAACGCCGATATCGTCAACAAAGTAGTCAACCTGGCATCACGTAACGCAGGCTTTATCAGCAAGCGTTTTGACGGCGTACTGGCTGCTGAACTGGCCGACCCGGCGTTGTATAAAACCTTCACTGACGCTGCTGCGGTGATTGGCGAAGCATGGGAAAGCCGTGAATTTGGTAAAGCTATCCGTGAAATCATGGCGCTGGCCGATGTGGCAAACCGCTACGTTGACGAACAGGCTCCGTGGGTCGTTGCTAAACAGGAAGGCCGCGATGCCGACCTGCAAGCGATCTGCTCCATGGGTATCAACCTGTTCCGCGTCCTGATGACTTACCTGAAACCGGTTCTGCCAACGCTTGCTGAACGTGTAGAAGCTTTCCTGAACAGCGAGCTGAGCTGGGATGCCATTAAGCAACCGCTGCTCGGTCACAAGGTCAACACCTTTAAGGCGCTCTACAATCGCATCGACATGAAACAAGTTGAAGCGCTGGTGGAAGCGTCGAAAGAAGAAGTGAAGGCCGCTGCCGCACCGGTAACCGGCCCGCTGGCGGATGACCCGATTCAGGAAACCATTACCTTTGACGATTTCGCCAAAGTTGACCTGCGCGTGGCATTGATTGAAAACGCCGAGTTTGTGGAAGGTTCTGATAAACTGCTGCGTCTGACGCTGGATCTCGGCGGCGAGAAGCGTAACGTCTTCTCTGGTATTCGTTCTGCCTATCCGGATCCGCAGACCCTGGTTGGACGTCAGACCATTATGGTTGCTAACCTGGCACCTCGTAAGATGCGCTTCGGCATTTCTGAAGGGATGGTCATGGCGGCAGGTCCTGGCGGGAAAGATATCTTCCTGTTAAGCCCGGACGAAGGCGCAAAACCTGGCCAACAGGTGAAATAAATCAGACATCTCGAGCGCTGCAACTGCAGCGCTTTTTTTGCTGAGTGATTTACCTTTAATCTTAAACACACTCCCCCACTCCATTTTCGGACTGCTTAGCCATCGCTATTAGATTTATTCTATACTGCTCTGCTATTAAGGCCGCCCGGCCCTCATATTCATTGGCGTTATTATTTAGCATTCGATATTCATAAAATGGAGTTTTACATGACAGCGTTACAAAAATTAGTTTCTCTCGCCGTGGCATCGGTTGTGGTTTTTTCCCTGGCGGGTTGTGGTGATAAAGAAGAAACGAAAACATTCAATGCCAATCTTAACGGTTCGGATATCACCGTCTCTTACACCTATAAAGGTGACAAAGTTCTGAAACAAAGCTCCGAAAGTAAAATCAGCTATGCGTCTGTCGGTGCCAGCAATAAAGAGGAAGCCGCAAAAGTATTCGATGCGTTAAGCGCCAAATATCAAAATATTGCAGGCGTAGAAGAAAAGCTCACCTATACAGATACCTACGCGCAGGAAAATGTCACTATCGATATGGAAAAAGTCGATATAAAAGCGTTGCAGGCAATTTCCGGGATGAAGCTTTCTGAGAAAGCCGATAAAAATATCAGCATGAAGCAAATGCAAACGGTAATGGAATCGGCGGGTTTTAAAGAAGTGAAATAACATCCTGGCGACCCGATATTCATCGTGGTCGCCAGCGTCGTTTTACGCTTTCGTTTTGTGCACTCGCGACGTCAAACCCCGCAGGAAATAACGCAGAAACTGATCGCCGCATTCGCGATAGTTCTTATGGTCCGGCGCGCGCATCATGGCGGTAATTTCCGGCATCGACACACGAAACTTCTGCTCGGTCATAACGGCCAGAATATCATCGGTTTTCAGCGAAAAGGCGATACGCAGCTTTTTCAGCACCGTATTGTTGTTAACACGACGCTCAAGCGCCAGTTCCGGCGCAGAATCGTCTTTTCCACGCAGATGATAAATCAGACCGTTTAAAAATCCGGAGAGAATGATATCCGGGCAGCGAATAAACCCGGCTTCATCTTCTTTTGTCATCCAGGTATCAAAACCTGCGGAGGTGGATTCCATGTCAGCAAGCGCAAGAATACGCACCATGTCGTTATTGTTCGCTTTCAGGGTGTAGCGCAGGCTACGAAGAATATCGTTACTTAGCATAGAGCCTTCAACTGTCGGTGATGCAATGGCGCGCAGTGTATCAGTTTTACAGTCCAATCGCCTCTTTTAGGCTTTTAAGATAACGGCGGCTTACCGGAACTGTCAGCCCGTTGCGTAAAATCAGTTCGGCCTGACCGTTTTCTTCCAGACGGATCTCCCGCAATTGCGCCATATTCACCAGATACTGCCGATGGCAGCGCAGCAAAGGTGTACGGCTTTCCAGCGTTCTGAGCGTCAGTTCGGTGAAACCTTCTTTACCATCGCTGCTGGTCACATACACGCCGCTCATGCGGCTGCTGATAAACGCCACGTCATCCATTTGCAGCAGATAGATTCGGCTGTGGCCGCTGCACGGAATAAACTTCAGCGCCTGCTGATTCTCCGGCAGTAGCGATACATCCTGCTTCGTGCGCTCCTGACGCAAACGGCTCAGCGTTTTTTCCAGTCGCGCCTCTTCAATCGGTTTGAGAAGATAATCAAACGCGTGTTCTTCAAAAGCTTTCACCGCATATTCATCAAAGGCAGTAAGGAAAACAATATACGGCCGATGCTCAGGATCAAGCATGCCAACCATTTCCAGACCGCTGATACGCGGCATCTGAATATCAAAGGAACAGGACATCCGGACGCAGTTTATGTACCGCGCCGATGGCTTCCACCGCATTCGAACATTCGCCGACGATCTCGATGTCGCTTTGCGCCTGCAACAGGATCCGCAGATTCTCCCGCGCTAACGGTTCGTCATCGACAATCAGCACTTTGATCATGCCAGTTCCTCCAGAGGAAGTCGTAAAGTGATTCGGGTAAAGCGGTCAGGTTCACACGCTACGCTGATGCCAAAATCGTCGCCAAACCGCTCGCGCAGTCGTTTATCAACCAGATTCATACCCAATCCGCTGGCCTCAGACGTTGGCTGATACAACCCGGCGTTATCTTCAATATCCAGCATCAGATACTGCCCTTCGCGGCGGGCGGTAATCGACACTTCGCCGGTATCCAGTAGCTGAGAGGTACCGTGCTTAATGGCATTCTCCACAATAGGTTGTAGGGTAAAGGCAGGTAATTGCTGATACGAAAGCGCATCTGGCACCGTTAAAGTCACCTGCAGGCGCGACTGAAATCGCGCCTTTTCAATTTGCAGATAGGCATTAACGTGCTCAATTTCATCAGCCAGCGTCACAATCTCCGACGGACGTTTTAAGTTTTTGCGAAAGAACGTCGACAGATACTGCACCAGTTGGCTGGCCTGCTCGCTATCACGTCGGATCACGGCTTTGATGGTGTTGAGCGCATTAAACAAAAAATGGGGGTTCACCTGTGCATGCAGGAGTTTGATTTCCGACTGCGTAAGCATCGCTTTTTGCCGCTCATACTGCCCGGCCAGAATCTGCGCAGAAAGCAGTTGAGCGATCCCTTCCCCCAGCGTGCGGTTGATCGAGCTAAAGAGGCGGTTTTTGGCTTCATACAGTTTGATGGTCCCCATCACCCGCTGGTTTTCCCCCCGCAAAGGGATCACCAGCGTCGAGCCTAATTTGCATTGCGGGTGCAAAGAGCAGCGGTAAGGGACTTCATTCCCATCGGCATACACCACCTCTCCGGTTTCTATCGCCCGTTGGGTGTACGACGACGAAATAGGTTTTCCGGGTAGATGGTGATCGTCACCAATGCCGGTAAATGCCAGCAGCTTCTCGCGGTCGGTAATTGCCACAGCACCGATATCCAGCTCTTCATACAGCACCTGAGCGACCTTCATGCTGTTAACCTCGTTAAACCCCTGGCGCAAAATACCCTCCGTTGAGGCGGCAACTTTGAGCGCAGTGGCGGAAAAAGCAGAGGTATATTTTTCAAACATCGCCCGTTTATCGAGCAAAATACGCATAAATAAGGCTGCACCCACGGTATTCGTCACCATCATCGGCGCGGCGATATTACTGACCAGCCGAAACGCATCGTCAAACGGCCGGGCGATTAACAAGATGATCAGCATCTGCACCAGTTCGGCGACAAAAGTAATGGCACCCGCGGTCAGTGGGCTAAAGACTTTATCGGTACGGCCACGACGGGTGAGCACGCTGTGCACCAGCCCGCCGAGCAAACCTTCCACAATGGTCGAAATCATGCAACTGAGCGCCGTCATTCCGCCCATTGAATAGCGATGTAAGCCACCGGTTAGACCGACCAAACCGCCGACCACCGGGCCGCCAAGCAGCCCACCCATCACCGCGCCGATAGCACGGGTATTAGCAATAGAATCATCAATGTGCAGCCCGAAATAGGTGCCCAAAATGCAGAAAATGGAAAAGGTAACGTAGCAAAGCAGCTTGTGCGGGAGCCGGATCGTGACCTGCATCAGCGGGATAAACAAACGCGTTTTGCTCATGAGCCACGCGATAACGAGAAACACACACATCTGCTGAAGCAGCAGCAACACCAGATTAAACTCGTACATACCTGCCAACCACACATCACTTAAAAGCGCGTAACATACATGGGCTGCGCGTAACTTTCTTTGAAGTGTTGCAAAAAAAAAGGAATTTGTGAGAACGATCACTCGAAAGCGCGAGCATGACTACAAATTCACCCATTTGTTGATCAAAAAACAGACAAAACTACCTGGTTCGCAAAAGAGCGTCTAAAGTAAAACTGGGACCTCGCGAGCATAAGTGAGACGACGATGGCGCTTTACACAATAGGTGAAGTGGCTTTGCTTTGTGATATCAACCCTGTCACTTTACGCGCGTGGCAGAGGCGTTACGGATTACTGAAACCGCAGCGAACAGACGGCGGGCATCGCCTGTTTAACGACGCGGATATCGACCGGATCCGTGAGATAAAACGCTGGATAAATAACGGCGTTCAGGTCAGTAAGGTAAAAATGTTGCTCAGTAATGAGAACATTGATGTGCATAACGGCTGGCGCGAACAGCAAGAGACGCTGTTGAGCTATTTGCAAAGTAATAATCTGCATAGCCTCAGGATGTGGATCAAAGAGCGCGGTCAGGATTATCCCGCACAAACGCTCAACACCCATTTGTTCATTCCGTTACGCCGTCGCCTGCAATGTCAGCAGCCGATCCTGCAGGCGTTACTGGGGATCCTCGACGGTGTCCTCATCAACTACATCGCGATTTGTCTGGCCTCGGCGCGCAAGAAACAGGGGAAAGATGCCCTGGTTGTCGGCTGGAACATTCATGATACCACCCGCTTATGGCTGGAGGGTTGGGTAGCCAGCCAGCAGGGATGGCGCGTTGACGTCCTCGCCCACTCGCTAAACCAATTGCGACCAGAGCTGTTTGAAGGGCGAACCTTACTGGTCTGGTGCGGCGAAAGCCAAACGCCTGCTCAGCAACAACAACTGAACGAATGGCGCGCGTTAGGTCACGATATTTATCCGCTCGGTATTTAAAGCCAACCAGGATCGGCTCTTAATATTCTGTTAACAAACGTGTACAATCCTTAGATTCACATAAGGAGTGCATAATGAGCGCAGCTAAAATCGGTGTCATTACCCTCTTCCTGCTGATGGCCATCGGCGGTATCGGCGGCGTCATGCTGGCAGGCTACACATTCATTTTACGTGCCGGGTAAGGTGGCTCGCTAATCGCTCAAACCCGCGGTCAACTATCACCGCAGCCAGCGCGACCAGCAGCGCCCCCTGAATCACATAGGCGGTATTGAACCCGCTCAGGCCGATGATAATCGGCGTGCCCAACGTGTTGGCCCCGACGGTTGAGGCTATCGTAGCGGTGCCGATATTAATAATCACCGACGTGCGAATTCCCGCCAGAATAACCGGTGCCGCCAGCGGCAACTCCACTTTCCGCAGCCGCTGGCCCTGACTCATGCCCATTCCGCTGGCGATATCCATCACGCTGGGAGGAATTCCGCCGAGTCCCGCCAGAGTTGCCTGCAAAATTGGTAACACGCCATACAAAATCAGCGCGATAATCGCGGGTTCAAGCCCAAACCCCATCACCGGTACGGCGATCGCCAGCACGGCGACCGGAGGAAATGTCTGCCCCACGGCGGCAATCGTTTCCACCATCGGCCTGAATTCCGCGCCCCAGGGCCGGGTTACCGCTATTCCCGCTCCAGTGCCAATGATGACGGCAATAAGGCTTGAAATCCCAACCAACGCAAAATGACTCAACGCCAGCGCCGTAAAACTTTCCTGCTGATACACGGGACGCGGCAGCGCCGGAAATAGCGAACTAAACAGGGCCTGACTGTGGGGCAACCCCACCAACAGGATCAGAAACAGCACAACAAGCCATAGCAATGGATCAGCAAGACGTTTCACGGGTCGGCGTCTCCGAAAGCAAATCGCGAAAATGAAGCGTCCCGCAGGGCAACCCCTGCGGCGTCACGACCGGCAAGACGTCGCAGCCACGCGCCACGAACACCGACAATGCATCACGTAGCGTCATCTCATCCACCAGCGGCTCGCCGTCTGAGTGTTCGCCGCGACGGATAAAATCCCCTACCGTACGCAGTGACAACAGCCTTACTCCCAGTTCACTGCGGCCAAAAAAAGTTTGCACGAAATCATTCGCTGGCGCAGTAAGCATCGACAGCGGCGTGCCTTGCTTCACAACTTTTCCCGCATCCATCAAAATCAGATGCTCCGCCAGTCTCAGCGCCTCGTCGATATCATGCGTCACCAGCACAATGGTACGTCCCAACAAACGGTGGATACGCGTCATCTCCTGCTGCAGCGCGCCGCGGGTGACCGGGTCCAGCGCGCCAAAAGGCTCATCCATCAGTAGCACCTGCGGATCTGCGGCCAACGCTCGCGCAACCCCAACCCGCTGCTGTTGTCCACCGGAGAGCTGATGCGGATAACGGTGACGCAAACTCGCCTCGAGGCCCAGCAGCGCCATTAGTTCATCTGTTCGGTCATCAATACGTGAACGTGACCACTTTTGCAGCTGCGGTACGGTGGCAATATTCTGCGCGACAGTCCAGTGGGGAAACAAACCAATAGACTGAATCGCGTACCCCATGCGCCGTCGTAACTCCAGCACCGGCAGGCTGCGGATCTCCTCCCCGGCGAAACGGATCTGCCCGCTGTCATGTTCAACCAGCCGGTTGATCATCTTTAGCGTGGTAGACTTGCCCGAACCTGACGTGCCAATTAATACCGAAAAGCTGCCTTCTCCTAACTGCAGGTTAAGGTCGTCGACAGCTTTTTGTTGGCCATAGGTTTTACTGACATGGCGAAATTCAATCATTATTCGATACCTTTAGCAGCGCGATCCCTAAATCAAACAGCGCATCAATCAACACAGCCAGCACAACGACCGGGATCACGCCCAACAGCACTAAATCAACGGCACTACTGAGCAATCCCTGAAAGACCAGCGCGCCAAATCCCCCTGCACCAATCAGCGCGGCTATCACCGCCATTCCCACCGTCTGGACCATCACCACTCGCAAACTGCGCAAGAAGACCGGCAGCGCCAGTGGAAACTGCACCGAGATAAACCGCTGACGCGCGCTCATCCCCATCGCCCGGGCGCTTTCAAGTACATCGCGTGGAACCTGATTCAATCCAGCCACTACGCCGCGAACCAGCGGTAAGAGCGCATACAGCACCAACGCAATAAGCGCAGGCGTCAGACCGGTTCCCGCTACGCCAAGCGAACCCAGCAAGGGAAAGTGCTTCACCAGTCCGGCAAGCGGCGCAATTAACAGGCCAAACAGCGCGACGGAGGGAATAGTCTGGATGATGTTCAGTACCGCGAATACCGGCCCCTGACGGGAGACAGAAAAAGTACACCAGACGCCCAGCGGCACGCCAATGAGCAGCGCGGGCACCACGGTAGCGAACAAAATCGTCAGATGCTGCGCCAGCGCGTCGTTAAAGACATCCTGGCGATTGGCATATTCTTTAAGCAGAGAAAGATCGTTAAACGTACCGGAGAGCAGTAACACCAGCGGCAAAATGAATATTTGTGCGTGCAATAACCAACGCCACGACGCCTGTTCGGTGATGCGACGAATGGCGTCACTGGCTGCCAGCAGCATCAGTCCCAGCCCTAACCAGAACCCGCTGCCCAGGCTGGTTCTGGCCAGCGGGCTACCCGTCTGAGCCAGATACGTTGCCGTTGTGCCGGCGATGACCAGCGCCGCAATCACCAACAGTTGGCTAACAATAAGCGTCAATATATTGCCGGATTTTCCCGGTACAAAGCACAGAAGAAACAGCAACACACAGGCCGCCGCTAATCCCCATGCCATGTCGGGTTGGATATCCCAGAGTTGACGCCCTTCACCGGAAACCAGGCGATTGGGAGCATAGCTGATGAAAGGAAGCGCTGCCGCCGCGATGGTCAGAAACACCAGCAGCAACAGCACCCGATTTACTAAAATATTCGACAAAACACCCACCTGCTGCAAACTCCGTTACTTCACCCATCCTTTTTGCTTCAGGTAGTCTGCTGCGACTTTTTTCGCATCCAGCCCCTCCACGGCGATACTGGCATTCAGCCGTTGCAGCGTTTTTTCATCCAGGCTGGCAAATACCGGTTGTAGCCATTCTGCCATTTGCGGGTAGTCCTGCAGCACCGATTCACGCACAACGGGCGCTGGCGCATAAATGGGCTGGACCCCTTGCGGATCGCTTAATGTTTGCAGACCGAGCGCCGCAACCGGACCATCGGTACCGTAGGCCATCGCCGCATTGACCCCAGAGGTCTGCTGCGCCGCTGCTTTAATCGTCACCGCGGTATCCCCCCCCGCCAGCGACAACAGCTGATTCTGATTCAGTTTGAAATCATAGGCTTTTTCAAAGGCAGGCAGCGCGTCAGCCCGTTCGATAAATTCCGCAGAGGCGGCAAGTTTGAACGTCCCCCCGTCTTTCAGGTAACGGCCTAAATCGGCAAGGGACTCAAGCTTATTCTTTTGTGCGATATCCTGGCGAACCGCAATGGTCCAGGTGTTGTTGGCGGGCGCAGGCGTTAGCCAGATCAGCTTATTTTGCTCTGCGTCCAGCTTTTTCACTTTGTCATAACCGGCCTGCGCATTTTTCCATGCAGGATCATTCTCATCTTTAAAAAAGAATGCGCCATTGCCGGTATATTCCGGATAAATATCCAGTTCACCAGAGGTGATTGCCCCACGCACCACCGGAGTGGTACCCAGCTGTACTTTATTAACGGTTTTCACGCCGTGACTTTCGAGCACCTGCAAAATAATGTTGCCGAGCAGCGCCCCTTCGGTATCTATTTTTGAACCGACCGTGACGGGTGACGCGGCCTGTAAGGGCAAGCTGATCGCGGCTAATAACTCCAGCGAACCCACCCAAACTTTTGAAATTATCATGCTGCACTCCTCATTCTTTTACGGCCCTTTTCAGAGACTTGTGGAAAAAGCATAGTCGAAAAATCAAGCCTTAACCTGGCAATTGGGTAGTAACACTGCGAGTTACTCGCGCTAAGGCGATAATACAATAAAAAAAATCCGGCAAACCCAAAGTGAGTTTACCGGATGGTACGATTTCGCGGGCCTGATAAGCGTCACGCTATCAGGCATGATATCAATTACAGCAGTTCAAATTCGCCCTGCTTCACTCTGGCAGAATCCACGCCGATAAAGACGTTGAACTTGCCCGGTTCGGCATCGTATTGCATACGCTGGTTCCAGAATTTCAGCGCTTCAACATCAATTGGGAAGCTAACGGTTTGGGTTTCACCCGGCTTAAGATTCACCTTCTCAAAACCTTTCAGCTGTTTTACCGGACGACTCATTGAAGCGGTAACATCCTGCAAATACAGCTGAATCACCGTCGCACCTTCGCGTTTGCCGGTGTTGGTCACCTGCACGCTGGCCGTCACGGTCCCGTCACGCTTCATCGTCGGAGAAGAGAGTTTCACATCAGAAACCGTGAATGTGGTGTAGCTCAGGCCATAGCCAAAGGGATACAACGGACCGTTCGCTTCGTCAAAGTAGCGCGACGTGTACTTATTCGGCTTATCGGCATTATACGGGCGACCGGTATTGAGATGGCTGTAATAGACCGGGATCTGTCCGACAGAGCGCGGGAAAGACATCGGCAACTTGCCTGACGGGTTGTAATCGCCAAACAGCACATCGGCGATGGCGTTACCGCCTTCCGTCCCGGCAAACCAGGTTTCGAGGATCGCATCGGCCTGTTGATCTTCCTTAACCAGCGCCAGCGGACGACCGTTCATCAGTACCAGAACCAGCGGTTTACCCGTGGCTTTAAGCGCGGTAATCAGGTCACGCTGACTCTGCGGAATGGTGATATCGGTGCGGCTGGAGGCTTCATGCGCCATTCCCTGCGCTTCACCAACTACCGCGACGACTACGTCAGACTGCTTCGCGGCGCTAACGGCTTCATCAATCATCGCCTGCGGCGAACGCGGGTCAACCTTCACCGCCTCTTCATACTGGTTGAGGAAGTCGACAATGCCTTTGTCGTTGGTGATGTTCGCCCCTTTGGCGTATACCACTTTGCCCTGCTCGCCGATGGCATTTTTAATCCCCGTCAGCACCGTTACTGACTGATCGGCAACCCCGGCAGCAGACCAACTGCCCATCACATCACGCTTGCTGTCGGCCAGCGGACCGACAACCGCTACGGTGGCGGATTTTTTCAGCGGCAATGTTTCCAGACGGTTTTTCAGCAGCACCAGGCTTTCACGCGCCACTTCACGCGCCTCTTTGCGGTGCAAACGGCTTTCCGCGTTGGTGTCCTGCGGGTCAGATTCTTTAGCCCCCAGATGGCTGTACGGATCGTTAAACAGCCCCATATCATATTTCACGTTCAGCACATGACGCGCAGCGTCGTCCAGCTCCGCCATCGTCACCTTACCTGACTTAATCAACCCCGGCAGGTATTTGCTGTAATACTCATCGCTCATGCTCATGTTGATGCCGGACTTGATCGCCACACGCACCGCATCTTCAGGATCGGCGGCAGTGCCGTGCTTAATCAGTTCCTTAATCGCGCCATGATCGGAAACGGTAATGCCCTTAAAGCCCCACTCATCGCGCAGGACGTCTTTTAACAGCCATGCATCCGAAGTCGCCGGCGTGCCGTTCAGCGAATTAAGCCCCACCATCACCGCACCGCTACCGGCGTCCAGTCCGGCTTTGTACGGTGGCATATAGTCGTTGAACAAACGCTGCGGGCTCATATCGACAGTGTTGTATTCCTTGCCGCCTTCAACCGCGCCATAGGCGGCATAGTGCTTGACGCTGGTCATCACCGAATAGCGATCGGCCGGGCTTTTACCCTGCATCGCTTCCACCATGGTTTTGCCCATCGTGGCGGTCAAATACGTATCTTCGCCAAACCCTTCCGAGGCGCGGCCCCAGCGCGGATCGCGCGAGACATCGACCATCGGCGCCCAGGTCATATTCAGACCATCATCGGCGGCTTCATACGCAGACACTCGACCAACGGTTCTGACCGCATCAAGATTAAAGGAGGATGCCAGACCGAGGCTTATCGGGAATACGGTACGCTGACCGTGCAATACGTCGTAGGCAAAAAAGAGAGGGATTTTCAGGCGGCTGAGATCCATCACCTGATCCTGCATTTTGCGGATATCCTGGCGCGTGACGGTGTTAAAAATTGCCCCAACCTGCCCGTCTTTGATCATCTCGCGGATGGCTTCTTTCGGGTTATCAGGCCCGACGCTTATCAAACGCAGTTGCCCAATTTTCTCATCCACGGTCATCTGCTTAAGTAAATCGGTAACGAAGGCATCCCGCGCCTCTGGCGTCAGTGGATGGTTACCAAACAGAGTGTCCGCCAACGCTGGTTGCAATGCCAGACTCACCGCGACACCTACAGAACATAGCCATTTCATGTTGATTCTCTCTTTATTTTTTCCCGACGAGGCAGCGAAAATATAACAAAAACCGCAGTTTGCCGTAAGACTAAACGGGAGCGATAAAGAAAGCTAAGGTTATTCTCCTAATTTTCGAAACCAGCGCGAATCAGTAAAAGACGAACCAGAGACAATATGAATGAGAAAGCGTATTGTCATACAAAGCGCTATGCTTGTTCCTGATATTGAGTCCCACCACAAGGAGTGGAGAATGTCTTCCATTACAACAGATAATAAAGCTTTCCTGAATGAACTGACCCGTCTGGTGGGTCATTCACACCTGCTGACAGAACCTGCTAAAACCGCCCGCTATCGCAAGGGATTCCGCTCCGGCCAGGGCGATGCGCTTGCCGTCGTGTTCCCCGGGTCGCTTTTAGAACTGTGGCGCGTTTTGAGCGCCTGCGTCGCCGCGGATAAAATTATCCTGATGCAGGCCGCTAACACCGGCCTGACCGAAGGATCTACGCCGAGCGGTAATGATTACGACCGCGAGATTGTCATTATCAGCACCCTGCGTCTTGATAAGCTGCACGTCATCGGCAAAGGTGAACAGGTGCTGGCCTATCCAGGAACCACGCTCTATTCGCTGGAAAAAGCGCTCAAACCGTTTGGCCGTGAACCGCATTCGGTAATCGGATCTTCCTGTATCGGCGCTTCGGTTATCGGTGGCATTTGCAACAACTCCGGCGGCTCGCTGGTACAGCGCGGCCCGGCATACACGGAGATGTCGCTGTTTGCGCGTATTGACGAACAGGGAAAATTACAGCTGGTTAACCATCTGGGTATTGAGCTGGGCCAGACCCCGGAGCAGATCCTGAGCAAACTGGATGACGAGCGTATTAGAGATGACGATGTCCGCCACGACGGGCGTCACGCGCACGATCATGACTACGTTACCCGCGTCAGAGATATCGACGCAGACACGCCCGCACGCTATAACGCTGACCCGGATCGCTTGTTTGAATCGTCCGGTTGTGCAGGCAAACTCGCGGTCTTTGCCGTGCGTCTGGACACCTTCGAAGCCGAAAAAAACCAGCAGGTCTTTTACATCGGCACCAACCAGCCAGAGGTGCTGACGGAGATCCGCCGTCATATTCTGGCAAAATTCGAGCATCTGCCGGTCGCCGGTGAATATATGCACCGCGATATTTACGACATCGCTGAGCAATACGGCAAAGATACGTTTCTGATGATCGACAAGCTCGGCACCGACAAAATGCCGTTCTTCTTCACCCTGAAAGGTCGCACCGATGCGATGCTGGAAAAAGTGAAAATTTTCCGTCCTCACTTCACCGACCGGGCAATGCAGAAATTTGGTCATTTGTTCCCCAGCCACTTACCGGCGCGCATGAAAAGCTGGCGCGATAAGTACGAGCATCACCTGCTATTAAAAATGGCCGGTGGCGGCGTGGCTGAAGCCCAAAACTGGCTAAGCGAGTATTTCAAAACCGCTGAAGGCGACTTCTTTGCCTGTACGGCGGAAGAAGGCAGCAAGGCGTTCTTGCACCGCTTCGCGGCGGCTGGCGCGGCTATTCGTTATCAGGCCGTGCATGCGGATGAGGTGGAAGATATTCTGGCGCTGGATATCGCGCTGCGCCGTAACGACACCGAATGGTACGAGCATCTGCCCCCAGAGATCGACAGTCAACTGGTGCACAAACTCTATTACGGTCACTTTATGTGTTACGTTTTCCATCAGGATTACATCGTGAAAAAGGGCGTGGATGCGCATGCGCTAAAAGAGCAGATGCTGGAACTCCTGCGCGAGCGTGGGGCGCAGTATCCGGCAGAGCATAACGTCGGGCATCTGTATCAGGCGCCGGAAACCTTGACCCGTTTTTACCGTGAGAATGACCCCACCAACAGTATGAATCCGGGTATTGGGAAAACGAGTAAGCAGAAGTTCTGGAAAGAATCGTAAATATGAAAAAGATAAGCGCTACCGGGCATGTTGCCGGGGCGCTTCGCTTGCCCGGCCTACTGCTATATTCGCTATGCGTAGGCCGGAAAAGATATCTTATTTAATCGTTCTGCGCGGTTTGCTCGCCCTTCGCCGAACCTGCCGCCGCCATCTGTGCAGCTTTTTGCTTTTTATAGCTCAGCGCCGCCGCCGGAACCGGCATCACCTTGCCCGTTTCAATCCAGGTACGTAAACGGCTGGCATCGGCAAAGTGAGTATATTTGCCAAAGGCATCCATCACCACCAGCGCCACCGGCTTGTTGTTAATCACCGTGCGCATCACCAGACAGTGACCTGCCGCATTGGTAAACCCGGTTTTCGTTAACTGAATATTCCAGTTATCGCGGTATACCAGATGGTTGGTGTTACGAAACGGCAGCGTATACGCAGGGTTGGCAAACGTCGCCATATCTTCACGCGTGGTACTTAGCTGGCCGATCAGCGGATACTGTTTGCTGGCGATCAGCAGCTTGGTTAAGTCACGGGCGGTCGAGACATTGTGAATCGACAAGCCAGTGGGTTCCACAAAGCGTGTCTGAGTCATGCCGAGCGCTTTCGCTTTGGCATTCATGGCGTTGATAAACGCGTTGTATCCGCCCGGGTAATGATGCGCCAGACTCGCCGCCGCACGGTTTTCTGATGACATCAGCGCCAGCAGTAACATGTCTTTACGGCTGATTTCGCTGTTCAGTCGTACGCGAGAGTAAATGCCTTTCATCTCCGGCGTCTGGCTAATATCGACTTTCAGCTTTTCATTCAGCGGCAGTCGTGCATCAAGCACCACCATCGCCGTCATTAATTTGGTAATCGACGCAATCGGACGCACAAGGTCCGGGTGGTTCGAATAGATAACTTTGTTGGTATTCAGATCAACGATCATCGCGCTACCGGACGCTATCTCAGGTTGAGAAGCCGCTGCGGTAGTTGCCGTTTTCGCCACGGCTTGGGGTGCAAAAGGAACGGCCAGCACCAGGGCAAGGCTTAATAATGAAACTCGGAATTTCAGCATGATGAGATTTCTGATAATGGTTCACGCACGTCACAACGCACACCGCCAGAGATTAAGTATTATCTCAAGCTAGCTCAGGCATCATAGCGATCCGGCAGGTTTGCTGCCACAGGAGAATCGTCTCGAAATGCTGCGTTGCTGACTTTTACGTCAACAACGCAGCGTAGACAGGTTTATCCGTCAGAATAACCGATAGCCGTAACCCCACAGGATTACCGTAATAGCCAGCAGAACCTCCAGTACCAGCACACCGATTGCCAGCGTCGAACTGGAAAAACTCAACCCTTCCTCACGAGTGATATTCAGGAACGTTGGAATGCCGAGATAAAGTAAATAGCCGGTGTAAAACAGCGCGAGAGTCCCGACTAATGCGCACAGCCAGACCAGCGGATAAAGTGCGACCAGCCCGCTTAAAAACAGCGGCGTCGCGACATATCCGGCAAAGACCATACAATGCGCCAGCGACGGACGCTGCGGGTAGTTACGCGCCATCCACCAGATAACCCGGCCCATAACGGCAACGCCCGCCAGCATCACCCCGTAAAACAGAATCGCCATTGCAAATCCAGTCAACAGGGATAATTTCAGGATATTGCCATCGCCAAAATCCCAGCCGATTTGTGTGGTACCGATGAACGCACAAATAACCGGGATTGCCGCCATCAGCAGTACATGGTGGGTATAGTGATGCGAAACGCTTTCGTTTTCGCTGTTGATCACATGCATTTCACGATCGGGATGGGAAAACAGCCCCCAGACATGGTTCATACCGCCCCCTTCTTGTCAGCTCCGGACCTCAACAGTTCAAGTATAATTCAGCTTTGGATTAATTTTTGTACAACAACAAAAATGACGAACCGCTAATTCAGCGCTTTTAAACCCCACGATGATTCACAGGGTGTATGCTTAACGTCGGGAGGTCATCCGGACATATGGATATAAACAGTCTTATTGCACATTACGGTTACGCCGCATTGGTCATTGGCAGTTTGGCCGAAGGTGAAACCATTACCCTGCTGGGCGGCGTGGCGGCACATCAGGGATTACTTAAATTTCCTCTGGTGGTTATCTCTGTGGCCCTGGGCGGGATGATTGGCGATCAATTGCTGTATCTGCTTGGGCGTCGTTACGGTGGAAAAATTTTGCGTCGTTTCTCAAAACATCGCGACAAAATCCGCCGGGCGCAGAAAATGATCCAGCGCCGTCCTTATCTGTTCGTAATTGGCACCCGTTTTATGTATGGTTTTCGCGTGATCGGCCCGTTGCTGATTGGCGCAAGCCATTTGCCGCCTAAAATTTTCCTGCCGTTGAATATCCTGGGGGCGCTGGCGTGGGCGCTGATATTTACCACTCTGGGTTACGTGGGGGGAGAAGTCATTGCGCCGTGGCTACACAATCTCGACCAGCATATTAAGCACTGGATATGGCTGGCTCTGGTGATTGTGCTGGTGCCAGGCGTTCGGTGGTGGTTAAAAAAACGCAGCAGCAAAAGTACGGCCCGGTAGCGCGATGTCTACCGGGCGGGTGCGTTACGAAGCGCGGTAGCCGCCCCCCAGCGCACGGTTCAACTGGATTGAGGCATCCAGCCATTGTCCTTGTAAAAGCAGAGCGTTGCACCGTTCACGTAATGCCGGGATCTTTGCCTCACTGACCCGGGAGCCCGCAATAATTCCGGCATTGAAGCGCGCCTGCGCCAGACCCACTACGCGCAGTGCATCATGCTCAATCTGCTGCTGATGCTGATTCTTCTGCGCCAGGGTTTCTACCTGCGATGCTGCACGCGCCACGTCATTCACCGCATCCACCACGGCTTTGTTGTAATTCGCCACCGTCAGGTTGCTTTGCGCTTGAGTAATGTCGAGATTCGCGTTCAGCCTGCCGCTATCAAAGATAGGTAGCGTCAGCCCGGCCGTTACGCCCATTTGCTGCGCGGAATGGCGAAACAAGTCGCTCAGATGTAACGCATCCTGTTGTAAAAATGCCATCAGATTTACATCGGGATAAAACGCCGCTTTCGCCGCATCAATGCTGCTCAGCGATGACTCAATGTACCAGTACGCCGCCTGCAAATCCGGTCGGCGGGCCAGCAGCGAATAACCTAGCTGGGACGGGAGCTGGCTTTCCACCGCGGGCAGCGGGGTCGAATGGAGTTTCAGGGCTGTGGACTGCGAGTTGGTCAGCGCGCTCAACCGCGCTTCAATCACCTTCATTTTACCGCTGACATCGTTCAGCTGCTGCTCTGTTTTGCTGGAATCGATATCGGTTTCAACGCCTTCCACCGAAGAAGTAAGACCATTTTGATACAGTTGACGATCGACGTTAATGACGTTCTGCTGCTCGGTTTCGATTTGCGTCAACACGGTTTTCAGCCCGGCCTGCGTTTGCCATTCCCAGTAAAGACGAGCCACACCACTCGCCAGCACCTGTCGCGTTTGCTCGCGCTCGGCTTCACGCGCCTTAACGGCCCCAATACGTGCCGTCACTTCGGCCCGATTTTTACCCCACAGATCCAGATTCCAGCCAGCAGTTAAACCCAAGGTGCCGTTGGTGTACCACGGCCCGGTCGTCCCGGCGGCCGGATCGGTAATGGCAAACGGACCCATCAGCCCTTCGGCTGACATTCTCTGACGCTCCACATCTGCAGAGAAATCGATCTCCGGGCCATCCTGCGCCTCCACAGCCTTAGCCTGCGCCTCCGCCAGTTGAATGCGCTGTTCCGCGACCTGCATATCAGGAGAGTTTCGTAACGTGCTGTCAATCAGCGCATTAAGCTGGGGGTCATGGTATGCCTTCCACCATTGGCTGTCCGGCCAGCCATTTTTTAACGCCGCAGGCAATGTGGTATCGACATTCGCAGCGGGGGTCTGCTGTGACAGAGACTGGCGGTCATCATGCATCGGCGCGCAACCTGACATCAAAATAAAAAGCGGCAACAATGCCGTCGTGACAAAAGCAGAATTACGATTCATGGAGAGACACAGGTAAGAAAAGATGTGCTGAGATTACGACTTGTCGCGTTTCCTTTTTTAGTTACGCGTGGCAATACACCTTTGGCAATAAAAATATATAATCGGAAAAATATACACCAAACAAATAATTTAGATTAATTAATTTTAAGGAAGGTGCGAACAAGTTCCTGATATGAGATCATCATATTCATCCGGAGCGCATCCCAGAGGGACATCATGAGCCATCAACTCACCTTCGCCGATAGTGAATTCAGCACTAAGCGCCGTCAGACCCGAAAAGAGATTTTCCTCTCCCGCATGGAGCAGATTCTGCCATGGCAGAATATGACCGCTGTCATCGAGCCGTTTTATCCCAAGGCGGGCAATGGCCGACGGCCCTATCCGCTGGAGACCATGCTGCGTATTCACTGCATGCAGCATTGGTACAACCTGAGCGACGGTGCCATGGAAGATGCCCTGTACGAAATCGCCTCCATGCGCCTGTTTGCCCGATTATCCCTGGATAGCGCCCTGCCGGATCGCACCACCATCATGAATTTCCGCCACCTGCTCGAGCAGCATCAACTGGCCCGTCAATTGTTCAAGACCATCAGTCGCTGGCTGGCCGAAGCAGGCGTCATGATGACCCAAGGCACTTTGGTGGATGCCACCATCATTGAGGCACCCAGCTCTACCAGGAACAAAGAGCAGCAACGCGATCCGGAGATGCATCAGACCAAGAAAGGCAATCAGTGGCACTTTGGCATGAAGGCCCACATTGGTGTCGATGCCAAGAGTGGCCTGACCCACAGCCTAGTCACCACCGCGGCCAACGAGCATGACCTCAATCAGCTGGGTAATCTGCTTCATGGAGAGGAGCAATTTGTCTCAGCCGATGCCGGCTACCAAGGAGCGCCACAGCGCGAGGAGCTGGCCGAGGTGGATGTGGACTGGCTGATCGCCGAGCGTCCCGGCAGGGTAAAAACCTTGAAGCAGCATCCGCGCAAGAACAAAACGGCCATCAACATCGAATACATGAAAGCCAGCATCCGTGCCAGGGTGGAGCACCCGTTTCGCATCATCAAGCGGCAGTTCGGCTTCGTGAAAGCCAGATACAAGGGGCTGCTGAAAAACGATAACCAACTGGCGATGTTATTCACCCTGGCCAACCTGTTTCGGGTGGACCAAATGATACGTCAGTGGGAGAGATCTCAGTAAAAACCGGAAATAACGCCAGAAATGGTGGAAAAAATAGCCTAAATAGGCTGATTCGATGTGTTTGCGGGAAAAAAATCGGCCCAGATCCGCGAAATTTTAATCAGCGAGTCAGCTTGGGAAGAAATGACCTGCTTATTCGCACCTTCCCTAAATAAATAACTTTAATTCAATATTAAGGGGCGGATGCCGATAACACTTTAGACCGTTTTATATCTGAGGTAGTTATGTCGTTGAAAAAGTCGTCCCTTGCCATTCTGCTCGCTTTGCTGTTTTTCTTTGTTGCCAGTGCCGCAACCAATGTCTGGCTGGCCATTAAAAGCAATGATTCACTGGATAACGTGAATAAAGAGATCCAGGTGGTGTTATCCATTATCGATCCCATTAACCACAGCCGTACCCTGCGCGTGCGGGTCATGGAGTACATGAAGCAGGCGGAGAGCGGAGATACCGCCGGTCTTGCGGAGAAGCTGGACTCGGTAAAGCTGGCGCTGACCAAGGCCGATGGCGCGTTTGCCGCCTTTAATGCCGCGCCGCGTCTGGCGGATGAAGCTCCGTTAGTGAAAAATTACGACGACGCCTGGCTTGCCTACCGTAATCAGGGACTGGCACCGCTGATTGATGCGGCCTCGGCGCATGACGCGGCAAAATTTGATGCCCTGATCCCGCAGATCTCCCGTCTCGACCGCCAGTACGAAATCGTCCTCGACCAGGTGCTCTCCGTGCACCAGAAATACGCGAAACAGCTGAATGACGATGCGCGATCCCACTTTGCCTCTGGCTTAACCATTATTGCCGCCTTTGCTGCGCTGTTTGTGGTGGTGATTATCGGCGTGAGCGTACTGATGAAGCGGTTTGTCTTTGCCCCGATTAACCTGGCGCGGGCGCACTGCAGCCAGATCGCTGCCGGTCAGCTGACGGAAGCGGTGCCGCAAAAAGCGGGCTCGAACAACGAAATCGATCTGCTGATGGGCTCGATGGAGCAGATGCGTCTGGCCCTGCTGGAGACTATCTCTCAGGTGCGTGAAGCCTGCCGTACCGTCAATTACGCTTCGCAGGAAATTGCCTCCGGCAACATCGATCTGGCCTCGCGTACCGAGCAGCAGGCGTCAGCCCTGACGGAAACCGCCGCCAGCATGGAGCAGCTGAGCGCTACCGTCGCCAATAATACCGACAATGTGTATCAGGCCGGGAAGCTGGTGCAGGATGCGGTGAATAACGCCCGCACGGGGGAGGCCGTGACCCGCGAGGTGATCGAGACCATGAACACCATCGCCGCTAACTCCCAGCGTATCGAAGATATTACCAGCGTGATTAACAGCATCGCCTTCCAGACCAATATTCTGGCGTTGAACGCCGCGGTTGAAGCCGCCCGCGCCGGCACCCAGGGACGGGGATTTGCGGTGGTGGCAACGGAAGTCCGTACCCTGGCGCAGAAGAGCGCCGTGGCGGCGAAGGATATCGAAAACCTGATCGCCCAGTCGGTCTCCAGCGTGAAAAACGGTTCTCAGCTGGTGAATCGCTCGGGGGAGGTGATCCATGCCATTATCAATTCGGTCAATAAGGTGAACGCGCTGATGGAGCAGATCTCGGTGGCGTCGGAAGAGCAGAGCCGTGGCATCGGCCAGGTCGGCCAGGCGGTAACCGAGATGGACGGCGTCACCCAGCAAAACGCCGCCCTGGTGCAGGAGTCCGCGGCCGCGGCCGCCTCGCTGGAAGAGCAGGCGAAACACCTGACCCAGAGCATCGCCAGCTTCAGACTGCCGGAACCGGCATAATTCCTCCCTGTAGCCCTTAATGCCCGGCGGCGCTGCGCTTGCACGGGCCTACGTTTCTGTAGGCCGGGTAAGGCGTAGCCGCTACCCGGTAATAGGGGTCCGCTTGGAAAACGGAATCTATGGTCACTCCCGTTTTTGCAACACCGATTTTGACGACAAGTTGGCTTGCTTGAATCTATCCGGCGTCTGAATGGGATTTTATTCCCGCGCCTCGATGAGTTCCGCGCCTGATGAACCTCCAGAAAATATACGGCTTCAATGAGCCTTTCCGTTTTACAGGTTCCTCAACAGGCCGGTGGGCCGTTAGTATCATCAATATCAGTATTCGCAAAACCAGATGAATGATTGTTTAAACTGGTGTATTTCTGCCTTTATGCTTCGTAAGTTTGCTGTCGCGCCGTCAGTGCCCAGGCTATTCTGGCCAGCTTGTTTGCCAGAGCACAGTGACGACAAAGTTGCTTTTCCGACACAAAACTCCCTGACCCAGTCGGCCAACTTGCCAGACTGGTGTTCCAGTTTTTGTATGAATACCCTGGCACACTGAACCAACAAAGTTCGGATCTTTTTGTTGCCCGCTTGCTAATCCCTAACAATGTCGTCCGACCTCCCGTGCTGTACTGTCGGGTACAGCCCTGTTGCCGCCGCAAAGTCACGGCTGCTGGCGTACTGCTTCCCGTCGCCAATCTCAGTTGAAATAGTACTGCAGTCAGCGTTCCAACGCAGGGAATACTCAGCAAGCGCTGTCCAACCTCATCTTCGTCCAACTTTCGTTTCAACTGAGATTCCAATCTTTAATCTGCTCAACAAGATAGTGATAATGCTGTTGTAATTTCAGCAGTAACTGGCTGAGATAAAGAGGCAAACTACTGTCCTCAAGAAGGTACTCAGTCGACTAATAACGGCAGCACCTCGCGGAACGCTGATACCAAATTCCAGCAGAAAAGCATGCATCTGATTAGTTGTTTTCACCTTATCCTGAACCAGGGATTCACGGACACGATGCAGAGCTCGCATTGCCTGCTGAGATTCGGTTCTGGGCTGCACGAAACGCATAGATGGACGTGATGCTGCTTCACAGATAGCTTCAGCATCAAAGTCATTTTTGTTGCTTTTAACGAATGGGCGGACAAATTGCGGTGATATCAGCTTTGGAAAATGCCCTAACTCTGCCAGCTTGCGTGCCATAAAGTGAGAACCGCCACAGGCTTCCATCGCGATGGTTGTTGCCGGGCATGTCGCCAGAAATTCGATTAGCTTTGGTCGGGTGAATTTTTTACGGTAAACGGCCTTCCCACGATGATCCTGACAATGAATATGGAAAGAGTTCTTACCCAGATCGATACCAATAAGCGCAATGTTTTCCATGATGGTTCTCCGAATGAAAGCCTGTCCTCAGCATAGTACTGGGAAGGAGGGAGTGACCATCTCATTAAAAATCCCACGCTAAGGTGATTTATTGTTCATTGTATGGTGCTGCCTTACTTATCAGTACCCTATCGTTAAACTTTTTCTTTTCACAACAAAGATGAAATTTTGCCCGTATTGCTCCGACTCCGTTGTTCCTGTTATCTACCAATGAAGAATTAACACTAAACGAATTCGATATAACATATATGTTTTTGACTTCCTGGTTTAGAAGCGCGACACTATTCATTCAACGCAGGAGGTCACGATGTCATCAATTTCACCCCTACAACTCTTTAAAAGCCTGTCCGATGAAACCCGTCTGGGTATCGTCCTTCTCCTCAAAGAGATGGGTGAACTATGCGTATGCGATCTCTGCACGGCGCTGGAACAGTCGCAGCCTAAGATCTCCCGTCATCTGGCAATGCTACGTGAAAGCGGATTGTTGCTGGATCGCAAGAATGGGAAATGGGTTCACTACCGCTTATCTCCGCATATTCCTTCATGGGCTGCTCAGGTTATTGAGCAGGCCTGGTTAAGCCAACAGGACGACGTACAGGCTATCGCCCATAAGCTGGCATCAGCTAACTGCTCTGGTAGCGGCAAGGCTGTCTGCATCTAAAAAATTTGCCTGAACATATATGATTTTTCAAATGTGAGGTGTTCATGATGAAAACGTTAACGGTGTTTGACCCGGCTATGTGTTGCAGTACCGGCGTCTGCGGTACAGATATTGATCAGGTTCTGGTTGATTTTTCTGCGGATGTACAGTGGCTAAAACAGCGTGAAATTCAGGTTGATCGTTATAACCTGGCACAGCAACCCATGAGCTTTGTACAGAACGAAAAAGCCAAAGCATTCCTTGAGGCATCCGGGGCTGAAGGGCTTCCATTGTTGTTGCTGGACGGCGAAATGGTGATGGCGGGGCGTTATCCGAAACGTGCAGAGCTGGCCCGCTGGTTCGGAATACCGCTGGATAAAGTAGGATTAGCATCTAAAAGCTGCTGCGGTGGTAATACTTCTTGTTGCTGAAATGTCAGGAGGACATATGAAATTCTTACAGAATATCCCACCTTACCTGTTTTTTACCGGTAAAGGGGGCGTCGGTAAAACCTCTATTTCCTGTGCCACCGCTATCAGCCTGGCGGAACAAGGCAAGCGGGTTTTGCTTGTCAGCACCGATCCGGCTTCAAACGTAGGCCAGGTGTTCAGCCAGACTATTGGCAATACCATTCTGCCGGTGGCCTCTGTACCGGGTCTTTCAGCGCTGGAAATTGATCCTCAGGCCGCCGCCCAGGAATATCGGGCCAGAATCGTTGATCCTATCAAAGGCATTCTGCCGGATGATGTCGTTAACAGTATTAACGAACAGCTCTCTGGTGCATGTACCACCGAAATTGCAGCTTTTGATGAATTTACCGGTCTGTTGACTGACGCATCATTATTGACCCGCTTTGACCATATTATCTTTGATACCGCGCCAACCGGTCACACTATTCGTCTTCTCCAGTTGCCCGGTGCGTGGAGTAGCTTCATTGAGAGCAATCCTGATGGTGCTTCCTGTCTTGGCCCGATGGCAGGGCTGGAGAAACAGCGTGAGCAGTATTCACACGCCGTCCAGGCATTGTCTGATCCGGATCGTACGAGGCTGGTTTTAGTGGCTCGACTGCAAAAATCAACGCTTCAGGAAGTCGCCCGTACTCATGATGAGCTTGCGGCGATAGGTCTCAAAAATCAGTATCTGGTCATCAACGGCGTGTTACCTGAGACAGAAGCAGTCAACGATACTCTGGCGGCTGCAATATGGGGCCGGGAGCAGGAGGCGCTGGCAAGTCTTCCCGCTGGTCTGGACGCTCTCCCTACTGACACATTATTCCTTCAACCAGTGAATATGGTCGGTGTGTCTGCTTTAAGGGGACTTCTCACCTCCCAACCTGAGACGGCTTCATTTGCTGAAGTGTCCGCCCTGCAAAAACCAGCGATATCGTCGTTGTCTGCTCTGGTTGATGAGATTGCCCTTAATGAACACGGCCTGATTATGCTGATGGGTAAAGGTGGCGTGGGTAAAACAACCATGGCTGCGGCCATTGCAGTCAGACTGGCCGAAATGGGATTTGATGTGCATCTCACGACGTCAGATCCTGCTGCACACCTGAGCACAACCCTCAATGGAAGCCTCAATAACCTGCAGGTCAGCAGAATCGACCCTCATGATGAAACAGAACGTTATCGCCAGCATGTCCTTGAAACGAAAGGACGTGACCTGGATGAAGCAGGGAAACATCTGCTGGAAGAGGATTTACGCTCTCCGTGTACCGAAGAGATTGCTGTGTTCCAGGCCTTCTCACGGGTGATCCGTGAAGCGGGTAAACGGTTTGTCGTCATGGATACGGCACCGACAGGACATACATTGTTGCTGCTTGATGCTACCGGGGCATACCACCGGGAGATAGCAAAGAAAATGGGAGATAAAGGCCATTTCTCTACGCCAATGATGCAGCTTCAGGATCCGGAAAGAACAAAAGTATTACTGGTCACTCTGCCGGAAACGACCCCCGTTCTTGAGGCTGCAAATTTTACAAGCCGATCTTGAACGTGCCGGGATTCATCCATGGGGCTGGATTATCAATAACAGTCTTTCCATCGCTGAAACCCGTTCACCTGCTTCGTCAGCGCTCGCAGCAGGAACTGCCTCAAATCGAGGCTGTAAAGAACCAGCATGCTACCCGTGTTGCACTGGTTCCTGTTCTTGCGGCAGAGCCAACCGGTATAGACAAACTCAAACAGCTCGCAGGTTAATTTTTACTATATACAGGGCAGTCATGCTGCCCTGTCAGGAGGTTTTATGTTACTGGCAGGAGCAATTTTCATCCTGACCATCGTGTTGGTTATCTGGCAGCCGAAGGGGTTAGGGATTGGCTGGAGCGCCATATTTGGCGCAATACTGGCACTCATATCTGGTGTAGTACACATTACCGACATTCTGGTGGTATGGAATATCGTCTGGAACGCCACAGCAACCTTTATTGCCGTGATTATCATCAGTTTGCTGCTGGATGAGTCTGGCTTTTTTGAATGGGCAGCATTGCATGTTTCCCGCTGGGGAAATGGCCGGGGTCGCCTGCTGTTTACTTATATCGTTCTGCTCGGTGCTGCGGTAGCAGCGCTATTTGCCAATGATGGTGCAGCTCTCATCCTGACGCCGATCGTTATTGCCATGTTGCTGGCTCTGGGATTCAGTAAAAGCGCTACGCTGGCATTTGTAATGGCTGCAGGGTTTATTGCCGATACCGCCAGCCTGCCGCTGATTGTGTCGAACCTGGTCAATATTGTTTCTGCTGACTTCTTCCATCTGGGATTCACGGAATATGCCTCCGTGATGGTGCCTGTGGATATTGCCGCCATTATTGCCACGCTGGTGATGCTGCATCTGTTTTTCCGCAAAGATATCCCACCGACCTATGATCTGAACCGACTGAAAGAACCGGCTCTTGCTATCAAAGACCCGGCGACGTTCAGAACTGGCTGGATTGTATTAATCCTTCTGCTGGTAGGTTTTTTTGTGCTTGAGCCGCTGGGTATTCCTGTCAGCGCTATTGCGGCTGTGGGTGCTGCTATCCTCTTTTTCGTGGCTAAAAAAGGTCATGCCATTAACACCGGTAAAGTCCTGCGTGGTGCACCGTGGCAGATTGTGATTTTCTCACTGGGAATGTATCTGGTTGTTTATGGGTTGCGTAATGCCGGGCTGACAGAATACCTCTCTGGCGTATTGAATTTATTTGCAGACAAAGGACTTTGGGCTGCCACATTTGGCACGGGATTCCTGACAGCATTCCTGTCATCCATCATGAACAACATGCCTACTGTATTGATTGGCGCATTGTCGATCGATGGCAGCACCGCATCGGGTGTCATCAAAGAAGCAATGATTTATGCCAATGTCATCGGTTGCGATCTGGGACCTAAAATTACGCCTATTGGTAGCCTGGCAACGCTACTCTGGCTGCATGTACTTTCACAGAAGAACATGACAATCACCTGGGGATACTATTTCCGCACCGGGATTATCATGACTCTGCCTGTGCTGTTTGTAACGCTGGCCGCGCTGGCGCTACGTCTCTCTTTCACTTTGTAATGAGATACTGATATGAGCAACATTACCATTTATCACAACCCAGCCTGCGGCACCTCTCGCAACACGCTTGAGATGATCCGTAACAGCGGTACAGAGCCGACCGTTATTCATTATCTTGAGACACCACCATCACGCGATGAACTGGTTAAACTTATTGCGGATATGGGGATCACAGTACGAGCGCTGCTGCGTAAGAATGTCGAGCCTTTTGAAGCATTAGGGCTGGCGGAAGATCGCTTTACTGACGATCAGTTAATCGACTTTATGTTACAGCATCCTATTCTGATTAACCGCCCGATTGTGGTGACGCCACTGGGGACCCGGCTGTGTCGTCCTTCAGAAGTGGTGCTGGATATTCTTCCGGATGCACAAAAACACGCGTTCACCAAAGAAGATGGTGAAAAAGTCGTTGATGATGCAGGTAAACGACTGAAATAAATCCTAAGGGGCATTTGCCCCTTTATATTTTACTTTGCCAGCCACCCTTGATGATGCTTTCCATAGCGACATTATTCTGCTTTTTATGAGTCACGTGCAAAAAGGAATGATGCCTGCACAGGGTAAGCGTGCAGCGAGAACCGTATTGACGGGGATGTGTTATTCAGTTGGCAGTGCTACGCGCCAGGGGAGTAGTTCGCTGACCCGGTTTATCGGCCAGTCAGCTATAACATCAAGCACATGGCGAAGGTAGCTTTCTGGCTCCACTCCGTTCAGTTTGCATGTCCCGATCAGGCTGTACAGCAGCGCTCCCCGCTCCCTCCATGATCCGAACCGAAGAACAGGTAGTTTTTGCGGCCCAGGCTGACCATCCGTAGCGCATTCTCAGCTATGTTGTTATCTGCCTCGGCCCAGCCGTCGTCAGTATAGTAAGCCAGCGCCGGCCACTGGTTCAGTACGTACGTGAACGCTTTCGCCAGTTCTGAGTGTCGCGACAGCGTTTTCACCTTTTCACGCAGCCAGCTTTCCAGGGATTTCAGCCGCGGTTTAGCTTTTTGCTGACGTTCTGCAAGGCGTCGCTTCGCCGGCATCCCCCTTATTTCCGCCTCGATGGCATATAACTCACCGATCCGTTTCAGGGCTTCCTCCGTCAGCGCTGACGGGGTGCGAACGTGCACATCGTGGATCTTGCGGCGGGCATGAGCCCAGCAGGCAGCTTCCGTTATCTGTCCATTGCGGTACAGTTCGTTGAACCCGGCGTACGCATCCGCCTGCAGAACACCGCTGAAGCCAGCGAGATGGCTCTGCGGGTGGATACCTTTTCTGTCCGGGCTGTAAGCGAACCACACTGCCGGCGCCAGCTCTGACCCGGCGTTACGGTCGTCACGAACGTACGTCCACAACCGCCCGGTCTTCGTTTTCTTATTACCTGGCAACAGCACCGGGACAGGCGTGTCATCAGCATGGAGCTTACCGTCAGTCAGCACATAGTCCTGAAGCGCCCCTTCCAGCGGTGACAGTAGCCGGCAACACGCATCCACCCAGCCCGACAGCAGTGAGCGGCTCAGCTCCACACCCTGGCGGCCGTATATTTCAGACTGGCGGTACAGCGGGGTGTGCTCTGCATACTTTGAACTCAGCACGCGGGCCAGCAGCCCCGGTCCTGCGATACCCCGCTCGATGGGCCGTGAAGGCGCGGGGGCCTGCACGATGGCATCGCACTGAGTACAGGCATGCTTTTCACGTACTGTCCGGATAACCCGGAAGGCGCTGCGCATCAGCTCCAGCTGTTCGGCGGCATCTTCACCCAGGTAACTCAGCGCACCACCACATTCCGGGCAGCATGACGCTGCCGGCAGCAGCCGTTTTTCGTCACGGGGAAGTGATTCAGGGAACGGTTTGCGGGTACGGGTCTGCCGCAGCGGGCGCTGCACGGCCGGGTCATCCACCCGGCCGGTAAGGGTATCGCTTTCTTTCTGCAACTGCTTAAGGTCGGCTTCCATCTTCGCGATACGGCGGGAGACTTTTTCGGAGCGGCTGCCGAAGTTCATCCGGCGCAGCTTATCCAGTTGCGCCTGCAGGTGATCTATTTCGCGTTCACGCTCGTTCAGCTTTTCCAGAAGGGCACGGTTCAGCGCCTCCTGTTCGGCAAGGAGACGTTTCAGTTCATCGATATCGTCAGGAAGTAAGCTGTTCATACCGGGTATATTACCAGGCTCATTCAGCGTCGACCAGGATAAAGAGGCCTACAACATAGTCAGTGACGTAAGCAGTCTTTTAGGCTGCCGCCAGTCGATACCTTCAAGGAGCATCGCCAGCTGTGCCGGTGTGAGGAACACTTTGCCATCCCGGGCTGACGGCCAGGCGAAGCGGCCGCGCTCCAGCCGTTTGGTCAGCAGACACAGTCCATCGCCGGTAGACCAGAGGAGCTTTACCTGACTGCCATTACGCGTAAGCGTCGTCTCAGCACCGTCTGGCAGATCCTGAAATTCCTGAGAGGATAATGGACACCAAATATGGTGGACGCTATCCATGAAATCATTAACCGCAGTGCGTAAAAAAAGCCCTAATTATCCCGTTGAGTTCAAAATCAAAATGGTTGAACTCTCGCATCGACCAGAGATCTCCGTAGCGCAACTCGCTCGTGAGCATGGGATCAACGATAATTTGCTGTTCAAGTGGCGCCAGTACTGGCGCGAAGGAAAACTACGTCCTCCTTCAACAACAGAAAACAACGTGCCTGAGCTGCTCCCGATAACACTTGATGCCGAAGATGTTGTCCCTGCAACCTCCCCCCGGTCACAACCTGTAGCTGCTGCGGCACCTGAATCACTCAATATCAGCTGTGAAGTGACGTTCCGGCACGGATCACTCCGTCTGAATGGTGCCATCAGCGAAAATATCCTGAACCTGCTGATACGGGAGCTCAAACGTTGATCCCATTACCATCAGGGACAAAGATCTGGCTGGTCGCTGGCATCACCGATATGAGAAACGGCTTCAACGGCCTGGCGGCAAAGGTGCAGACGATGCTGAAAGACGATCCGATGTCAGGTCACGTTTTTATCTTCCGTGGGCGTAATGGCAGTCAGGTAAAGCTCCTCTGGTCTACCGGCGATGGACTGTGTCTGCTGACCAAACGGCTGGAGCGCGGCCGCTTCGCCTGGCCGTCAGCCCGGGATGGCAAAGTGTTCCTCACACCGGCACAGCTGGCGATGCTCCTTGAAGGTATCGACTGGCGGCAGCCTAAAAGACTGCTTACGTCACTGACTATGTTGTAGGCCTCTTTATCCTGGTCGACGCTGAATGAGCCTGGTAATATACCCGGTATGAACAGCTTACTTCCTGACGATATCGATGAACTGAAACGTCTCCTTGCCGAACAGGAGGCGCTGAACCGTGCCCTTCTGGAAAAGCTGAACGAGCGTGAACGCGAAATAGATCACCTGCAGGCGCAACTGGATAAGCTGCGCCGGATGAACTTCGGCAGCCGCTCCGAAAAAGTCTCCCGCCGTATCGCGAAGATGGAAGCCGACCTTAAGCAGTTGCAGAAAGAAAGCGATACCCTTACCGGCCGGGTGGATGACCCGGCCGTGCAGCGCCCGCTGCGGCAGACCCGTACCCGCAAACCGTTCCCTGAATCACTTCCCCGTGACGAAAAACGGCTGCTGCCGGCAGCGTCATGCTGCCCGGAATGTGGTGGTGCGCTGAGTTACCTGGGTGAAGATGCCGCCGAACAGCTGGAGCTGATGCGCAGCGCCTTCCGGGTTATCCGGACAGTACGTGAAAAGCATGCCTGTACTCAGTGCGATGCCATCGTGCAGGCCCCCGCGCCTTCACGGCCCATCGAGCGGGGTATCGCAGGACCGGGGCTGCTGGCCCGCGTGCTGAGTTCAAAGTATGCAGAGCACACCCCGCTGTACCGCCAGTCTGAAATATACGGCCGCCAGGGTGTGGAGCTGAGCCGCTCACTGCTGTCGGGCTGGGTGGATGCGTGTTGCCGGCTACTGTCACCGCTGGAAGGGGCGCTTCAGGACTATGTGCTGACTGACGGTAAGCTCCATGCTGATGACACGCCTGTCCCGGTGCTGTTGCCAGGTAATAAGAAAACGAAGACCGGGCGGTTGTGGACGTACGTTCGTGACGACCGTAACGCCGGGTCAGAGCTGGCGCCGGCAGTGTGGTTCGCTTACAGCCCGGACAGAAAAGGTATCCACCCGCAGAGCCATCTCGCTGGCTTCAGCGGTGTTCTGCAGGCGGATGCGTACGCCGGGTTCAACGAACTGTACCGCAATGGACAGATAACGGAAGCTGCCTGCTGGGCTCATGCCCGCCGCAAGATCCACGATGTGCACGTTCGCACCCCGTCAGCGCTGACGGAGGAAGCCCTGAAACGGATCGGTGAGTTATATGCCATCGAGGCGGAAATAAGGGGGATGCCGGCGAAGCGACGCCTTGCAGAACGTCAGCAAAAAGCTAAACCGCGGCTGAAATCCCTGGAAAGCTGGCTGCGTGAAAAGGTGAAAACGCTGTCGCGACACTCAGAACTGGCGAAAGCGTTCACGTACGTACTGAACCAGTGGCCGGCGCTGGCTTACTATACTGACGACGGCTGGGCCGAGGCAGATAACAACATAGCTGAGAATGCGCTACGGATGGTCAGCCTGGGCCGCAAAAACTACCTGTTCTTCGGTTCGGATCATGGAGGGAGCGGGGAGCGCTGCTGTACAGCCTGATCGGGACATGCAAACTGAACGGAGTGGAGCCAGAAAGCTACCTTCGCCATGTGCTTGATGTTATAGCTGACTGGCCGATAAACCGGGTCAGCGAACTACTCCCCTGGCGCGTAGCACTGCCAACTGAATAACACATCCCCGTCAATACGGTTCTCGCTGCACGCTTACTCTGAAGTTTCTGGATCGAGCTGACCTTTCTCCGTCAGGAATGACTGAATCGCCCGCACTTTGATGGCATTTTCGGAAGGTAAGACATCATGATTTGATATGCTGACTCCACTGTAAGTGATTCATAACTGATTGCTCCAGCCTGTTGGCTGGAGCAAAGAAAATTAAAGGGCGGGATGAGTGCGATGCCAGTCAGTAACCTGCTGCCACGCCCAGCCAGACTGTATCAATGCGGTTTCGCCAAAATGTGGTGCAACAAGCTGGAAGGCGATTGGTGCGCCTGCAGCAGTACGCCCGCAGGGCAATGTCAGAGTTGGGTGGCAGGTCAAATCAAAAACGCTGGTGTAACGCAGCACACCACTGAACAGTGTTTCGTCCTGACCAAACATGCTCATGAGGACTTTTACATGATAAAGCAAATGCGCCAGCAGGGTGCGTATATTGTTGATATTGCCACTCAGGTTGGTTGCTCTGAGCGGACTGTCAGACGGTACCTGAAATACCCGGAACCTCCGGCCAGAAAAACACGCCACAAAATGGCCAAACTCAGGCCGTTCATGGACTATATCGACATGCGTCTGGCTGAGAATGTCTGGAACGGCGAGGTCATCCTCGCGGAAATCAAAGCGATGGGTTATACCGGCGGACGCTCCATGTTGCGTTACTACATCCAGCCAAAACGTAAGATGCGGCCATCGAAGAAAACGGTTCGCTTCGAAACTCAGCCCGGTTACCAGCTCCAGCATGACTGGGGAGAAGTTGAGGCTGAGGTTGCCGGGCAACGATGCAGGGTTAACTTCGCGGTTAACACGCTGGGGTTCTCACGTCGCTTCCATGTCTTCGCGGCACCAAAGCAGGATGCTGAACATACCTATGAGTCACTGGTCCGCGCCTTCCGCTACTTCGGCGGCAGCGTGAAAACCGTGCTGGTCGATAATCAGAAAGCCGCAGTGCTGAAAAATAACAACGGGAAGATGGTGTTCAACTCCGGGTTCCTGCTGCTGGCCGATCACTATGGCTTCCTGCCACGGGCATGCCGTCCACGAAGGGCCAGAACCAAAGGTAAGGTGGAGCGGATGGTGAAATACCTCAAGGAGAACTTCTTCGTCCGGTACCGCCGGTTCGACAGCTTCGCCCAGGTTAATCAGCTACTGGAGCAGTGGATGGCTGACGATGCCGACAGGCGAGAACTTCGCCAGTTCAGGCAGACACCGGAACAGCGCTTCACGCAGGAACAGGAGCATCTGCAGCCGTTGCCGGATACGGACTTCGATACCAGCTACTTCGATATCCGTCATGTCTCCTGGGATGGCTATATCGAGGTTGGCGGAAACCGTTACAGCGTGCCGGAAAGCCTGTGTGGCCAGCCGGTATCAATACGGATCTCGCTGGATGATGAACTGCGGATCTACAGTAATGAGCAGCAGATGGCATCGCACCGTCTCTGTTCGGCTGCATCCGGCTGGCAGACCGTGCCGGAGCATCACGCCCCGCTCTGGCAGCAGGTCAGTCAGGTGGAACCCGAAATCTGATTTATTCAACAAAGCCGCACCAAATCATCACTCGAAGATATTCAGGCATGGTACATCCGCGGCAAGCCCCTAATTTGTACTGAGGGGCAAAGTGAAAAAAGTTACTTTTTGTTGAAACGACAGTTAGCAATAACCCCCGCTTGCGGGGGCCATACCCACCAGGAGCAAACGCAGAAAGCCCGAGATACTTCTGCTGTACCGGGGGCTGGCGACATTTCAGGCAACACTCATAGTTGACATCCTCCCCGCCCTAAAGGGCGGGGAGGATGTCAATAATAGCAGACCACATCATGATGTCATTCTGACCGACAGATGCCAGAAGCAGAGGATCCATCCCATTTTATACTTACCTTATAACACTTAGAAAAACAACATGTTAAAAATGTTTATTGGAAACAATTTTATTTACAATTGTAATGATAACCATTCTCATATTAATATGGCTACGTGATAATTAACTTTTGATGCACTCCGCATGTCTGACCGTGCCACTACCACAGCTTCCTTAACGTTCGAGTCGCTTTATGGCACCCATAACGGCTGGTTGAAAAGTTGGCTGACGCGCAAACTCCAGTCTGCTTTTGATGCAGATGACATTGCCCAGGACACTTTTTTGCGGGTAATGAGCAGCGAAACGCTCTCGACGATCCGCGATCCTCGCTCTTTCCTGTGCACTATCGCCAAACGCGTGATGGTGGACCTGTTTCGCCGAAACGCGCTGGAAAAAGCGTATCTGGAGATGCTGGCGCTTATGCCGGAGGGGGTAGCGCCTTCACCTGAGGAACGCGAAAGCCAGCTCGAGACCCTACAACTCGTCGACAGCATGCTGGACGGGCTAAACGGAAAAACACGTGAAGCGTTTCTGCTTTCGCAACTGGATGGCCTGACATACAGCGAGATTGCGCACAAACTCGGTGTTTCCGTCAGCTCCGTGAAAAAATACGTGGCGAAAGCCGTCGAGCACTGCCTGCTGTTTCGTCTGGAGCATGGGTTATGAATCCTTCGTTAACCGATTCCCGCCGTCAGGCGCTGCGTTCAGCTTCCCACTGGTATGCCGTGCTAAGCGGCGAGCGCGTCAGCCCACAACAGGAAGCGCGCTGGCAACAGTGGTATGAACAGGATCAGGATAACCAGTGGGCCTGGCAGCAGGTTGAAAACCTGCGCAACCAGCTTGGCGGTGTGCCTGGCGACGTTGCCAGCCGGGCGCTGCACGATACCCGCCTCACCCGCCGTCACGTGATGAAAGGATTACTGCTGTTGCTCGGCGCTGGCGGAGGCTGGCAACTCTGGCAGTCGGAAACCGGCGAAGGTCTGCGGGCAGATTACCGCACCGCCAAAGGCGCAGTCAGCCGTCAGCAACTGGAAGATGGCTCCCTGCTCACGCTGAATACCCAAAGCGCGGCGGATGTGCGTTATGATGCGCATCAGCGCACCGTCCGGCTCTGGTACGGTGAAATCGCCATTACTACCGCGAAAGATGCGCAGCAACGCCCCTTCCGCGTCCTGACCCGTCAGGGCCAACTCACCGCTTTAGGGACAGAATTTACCGTCCGCCAGCAGGATAATTTCACGCAGCTTGACGTGCAGCAGCACGCCGTGGAAGTGCTTCTCGCCAGTGCCCCCGCGCAAAAACGCATCGTGAACGCTGGTGAAAGCCTGCAGTTCAGCGCCTCTGAGTTTGGCGCAGTGAAACCGCTGGATGACGAGAGTACAAGCTGGACGAAGGGCATCCTGAGCTTCAGCGATAAACCGCTGGGTGAGGTGATAGCCACGCTAAGCCGTTACCGCAACGGCGTGCTGCGCTGCGATCCCGCCGTTGCCGGGCTGCGCCTGAGCGGGACGTTCCCGCTGAAAAATACCGATGCGATCCTGAACGTTATCGCTCAAACGCTTCCCGTTAAAATTCAGTCTATTACGCGGTACTGGATAAACATTTCACCGCTGTAAGAAAAATAATTCTCATTTCGATTGTCCTTTTTACCCTTCTCGTTCGACTCATAGCTGAACACAACAAAAATGATGATGGAGAAGGTATGACGCCGTTACGCGTTTTTCGTAAAACAACACCTTTGGTTAACGCCATTCGCCTGAGCCTGCTGCCGCTGGCCGGTCTCTCGTTTTCCGCTTTTGCTGCACAGGTTGATATCGCACCGGGATCGCTCGACAAAGCGCTCAATCAGTATGCCGCACACAGCGGAATTACCCTCTCGGTTGACGCCAGCCTGACGCGCGGCAAGCAGAGCAACGGCCTGCACGGAGATTACGACGTCGAGAGCGGCCTGCAACAGCTGCTGGACGGCAGCGGACTGCAGGTAAAACCGCTGGGAAATAACAGCTGGACGCTGGAGCCCGCGCCCGCGCCAAAAGAAGATGCCCTGACCGTGGTCGGCGACTGGCTGGGCGATGCGCGTGAAAACGACGTATTTGAACATGCTGGCGCGCGTGACGTGATCCGCCGTGAGGATTTCGCCAAAACCGGCGCAACCACCATGCGTGAGGTGCTTAACCGCATCCCTGGCGTCAGCGCGCCGGAAAACAACGGCACCGGCAGCCACGACCTGGCGATGAACTTTGGCATCCGGGGCCTGAACCCACGCCTCGCCAGCCGCTCGACCGTCCTGATGGACGGCATCCCCGTCCCCTTTGCCCCTTACGGTCAGCCGCAGCTTTCACTGGCTCCCGTTTCGCTCGGCAACATGGATGCCATTGACGTGGTGCGCGGTGGTGGTGCGGTGCGTTACGGACCGCAGAGCGTGGGCGGCGTGGTGAACTTTGTTACCCGCGCCATTCCGCAGGACTTTGGTATCGAGGCGGGGGTGGAAGGTCAGCTCAGCCCAACCTCTTCACAAAACAACCCGAAAGAGACGCACAACCTGATGGTGGGCGGCACAGCGGACAACGGTTTTGGCACCGCGCTGCTCTACTCCGGCACGCGCGGCAGTGACTGGCGCGAGCACAGCGCCACCCGCATCGACGACCTGATGCTGAAAAGCAAATATGCGCCGAATGAGGTGCACACCTTCAACAGCCTGCTGCAATATTACGATGGTGAAGCCGACATGCCCGGCGGCCTGTCCCGCGCGGATTACGACGCCGATCGCTGGCAATCCACCCGCCCGTATGACCGCTTCTGGGGCCGTCGCAAGCTGGCGAGCCTGGGCTACCAGTTCCAGCCGGACAGCCAGCATAAATTCAACATTCAGGGGTTCTACACCCAGACCCTGCGCAGCGGCTACCTGGAGCAAGGCAAACGCATCACCCTCTCGCCGCGTAACTACTGGGTGCGCGGTATTGAGCCACGCTACAGCCAGAGCTTTATGATCGGCCCTTCCGCGCACGAAGTGGGCGTGGGCTATCGCTATGTGAATGAATCAACGCATGAAATGCGTTACTACACCGCCACCAGCAGCGGGCAGTTGCCGTCCGGCTCAAGCCCTTACGACCGCGACACGCGTTCCGGCACCGAGGCGCACGCCTGGTATCTGGATGACAAAATCGACATCGGCAACTGGACCATCACGCCGGGTATGCGTTTCGAACATATCGAGTCATACCAGAACAACGCCATCAAAGGCACGCACGAAGAGGTGAGCTATAACGCACCGCTTCCGGCGTTGAACGTGCTCTATCACCTGACTGACAGCTGGAATCTTTATGCAAACACTGAAGGCTCGTTCGGCACCGTACAGTACAGCCAGATTGGCAAGGCTGTGCAAAGCGGCAATGTGGAACCGGAAAAAGCGCGAACCTGGGAACTCGGTACCCGCTACGACGACGGCGCGCTGACGGCGGAAATGGGGCTGTTCCTGATTAACTTTAACAATCAGTACGACTCCAACCAGACCAACGACACCGTCACTGCACGTGGCAAAACGCGCCATACCGGGCTGGAAACGCAGGCACGTTACGACCTGGGTACGCTAACGCCAACGCTTGATAACGTTTCCGTCTACGCCAGCTATGCGTATGTGAACGCGGAAATCCGCGAGAAAGGCGACACCTATGGCAATCAGGTGCCATTCTCCCCGAAACATAAAGGCACGCTGGGCGTGGACTACAAGCCGGGCAACTGGACGTTCAATCTGAACAGCGATTTCCAGTCCAGCCAGTTTGCGGATAACGCCAATACGGTGAAAGAGAGCGCCGACGGCAGTACCGGCCGCATTCCCGGCTTCATGCTCTGGGGCGCACGCGTGGCGTATGACTTTGGCCCGCAGATGGCAGATCTGAACCTGGCGTTCGGTGTGAAAAACATCTTCGACCAGGACTACTTCATCCGCTCTTATGACGACAACAACAAAGGCATCTACGCAGGCCAACCGCGCACGCTGTATATGCAGGGGGCGTTGAAGTTCTGATGTGTTAACGCCCGGCTTGCCGGGCTTTTAGCTGGAATGTGACTATGTTGGCATTTATCCGTTTTCTTTTTGCAGGCCTGCTGCTGGTGATCGGCCACGCCTTTGCCGCCACGGTTCAGGACGAACACGGCACGTTTACACTCGATAAAACGCCACAACGGATTGTGGTGCTGGAACTCTCGTTCGCCGATGCGCTGGCCGCCGTGGACGTCAGCCCGATCGGTATTGCCGACGATAACGATGCAAAACGCATCCTGCCCGAAGTGCGTGCGCACCTGAAACCGTGGCAGTCCGTCGGAACGCGCGCGCAGCCGAGCCTGGAAGCCATTGCTGCCCTGAAACCAGACCTGATCATTGCCGACAGCAGTCGCCATGCGGGGATTTACACCGCCTTGCAGCAAATCGCGCCGGTACTGCTGCTTAAGTCCCGCAACGAAACCTACGCTGAAAATTTGCACTCAGCGGCTATCATCGGCGAAGTGGTAGGTAAAAAACGAGAGATGCAGGCGCGTCTGGAACAACATAAAGAGAAGATGGCGCAGTGGGCCAGCCAGCTTCCCACAGGGACACGCGTGGCCTTTGGCACATCACGCGAACAGCTATTCAACCTGCATACCCAGGAGACCTGGACCGGCAGCGTGCTGGCTTCTCTGGGGCTGAACGTTCCCGCTGCGATGGCGGGCGCGTCCATGCCGTCCATCGGCCTGGAGCAACTGCTGGCGGTCAATCCTGCCTGGCTGCTGGTTGCCCACTATCGCGAAGAGAGCATTGTTAAACGCTGGCAACAAGATCCGCTCTGGCAGATATTAACCGCCGCGCAGAAGCAGCAGGTTGCTTCAGTCGACAGTAACGCCTGGGCGCGGATGCGCGGTATTTTTGCCGCAGAGCGTATTGCCGCTGACACGGTAAAAATCTTCCACCATCAGCCGCTTACCGATGTGAAATGACCGCGCTAAAACACCCGGTGCTGCTGTGGGGGCTTCCCGTTGCAGTACTTATTATTATTTTCTGGCTGAGTCTGTTTTGCTACTCGGCCATTCTTGTTTCCGGAGCAGACGCAATCCGCGCCCTGCTGCCTGGACACACGCCAACGCTACCAGAAGCGCTGGTGCAAAACCTTCGTTTGCCGCGAAGCCTGGTCGCCGTTCTGATCGGCGCAAGCCTGGCGCTCGCGGGCACGCTGCTGCAAACCCTGACCCACAACCCAATGGCCTCTCCTTCACTGCTCGGCATTAACAGCGGCGCGGCGCTGGCTATGGCGCTTACCAGCGCGCTGAGTCCGACGCCGGTTGCAGGCTATTCCCTGTCGTTCATCGCGGCATGCGGGGGCGGCGTGAGCTGGCTGCTGGTCATGACCGCAGGAGGCGGGTTTCGTCATACCCAGGACAGAAACAAACTGATCCTCGCGGGTATCGCGCTGTCGGCCTTTTGTATGGCCCTGACCCGCATCACCCTGCTGCTGGCCGAAGATCATGCTTACGGCATCTTTTACTGGCTGGCAGGCGGAGTGTCCCACGCCCACTGGCAGGATGTCTGGCAGCTCTTGCCGGTGGTGGTCACTGCAGTCCCTGTCGTGTTGCTGCTGGCGAATCAACTGAACCTGCTCAACGTCAGCGACAGTACCGCCCATACGCTGGGAGTGAACCTGCCGAGACTACGTTTGATCATCAATATGTTAGTGCTGCTTCTGGTTGGCGCGTGCGTCAGTGTGGCAGGTCCGGTGGCGTTTATCGGCCTGCTGGTGCCACATCTGGCGCGCTTCTGGGCAGGCTTCGATCAGCGCAACGTACTGCCGGTGAGCATGCTGCTGGGGGCCACGCTGATGCTGATGGCAGATGTACTCGCACGCGCGCTGGCCTTCCCCGGCGATCTGCCCGCAGGCGCAGTGCTGGCGCTGATTGGCAGTCCTTGCTTTGTCTGGCTGGTGAGGAGGCGAGGATGAAAATTGCGCTGGTCATTTTCATCACCCTTGCCCTGGCAGGCTGTGCGCTGTTATCACTCCATATGGGGGTGATCCCCGTGCCGTGGCGCGCGCTGCTGACCGACTGGCAGGACGGACGCGAGCATTATTATGTATTGATGGAGTACCGACTGCCGCGCTTGCTGCTGGCACTGTTTGTCGGTGCAGCCCTCGCCGTAGCGGGCGTGCTGGTACAGGGGATTGTGCGTAACCCGCTAGCATCACCGGATATTCTCGGCATTAACCATGCCGCCAGCCTTGCCTCTGTGGGAGCACTGCTTCTTATGCCATCACTATCCGTGATGGTGCTGCCGCTGCTGGCCTTTGCGGGCGGTATGGCGGGGTTGATCTTGCTGAAGATGCTGGCAAAGACCCACCAGCCGATGAAGCTGGCGCTCACCGGCGTGGCGCTTTCCGCCTGCTGGGCGAGCCTGACGGATTACCTGATGCTCCTGCACCCGCAGGATGTAAACAGTGCCCTGCTGTGGCTGACGGGTAGCTTATGGGGGCGCGACTGGCACTTTGTGAAGATTGCCGTGCCGTTGCTCATTCTGTTTTTGCCGCTGAGCCTGCGCTTTTGTCGCGATCTCGACCTGCTGGCGCTGGGCGATGCACGAGCAGCCACGCTCGGCGTGTCGGTTCAGCGCACCCGGTTCCAGGGGCTGATGCTGGCTGTCGCGATGACAGCAACCGGCGTGGCCGTCTGTGGCCCGATAAGTTTTATTGGTCTCGTCGTGCCGCACATGGTGCGCAGGATCGCCGGCGGGCGTCACCGCTGGCTGATGCCCGTTTCGGCCCTGACGGGCGCGTTGTTGCTGGTCATTGCCGATCTGCTGGCACGAATCATTCATCCGCCGCTGGAGCTTCCGGCAGGCGTGCTGACCGCCATTATAGGCGCACCGTGGTTTGTCTGGCTGCTTGTGAGAATGCGATAAATGAGATTACGTACTGAAAATCTGACCGTCAGCTATGGCGCACAAACCGTGCTGGATGGACTTTCTCTCGCCCTGCCTGCCGGAAAAATCACGGCCCTGCTCGGCCCTAACGGTTGCGGGAAATCGACGCTGTTGAACTGTTTTTCTCGCCTGTTAACACCAGACTCTGGCGAGATATTGCTTGATGAAAAACCCATAGCCGGTTTTTCCGCCCGCCAGCTGGCTCGCCGCCTGGCTTTACTGCCGCAACACCATTTATCCCCCGAGGGGATCACTGTACGGGAACTGGTTTCCTACGGCCGCAGCCCGTGGCTGTCGTTGTGGGGGCGACTCTCCGCGGAAGACAACGAGCGGGTCAACGTGGCAATGAGTCAGACCCGGACGCGCAATCTGGCTGACCGCAGGTTAACCCAGCTTTCCGGCGGCCAGCGCCAGCGTGCGTTTCTGGCGATGGTGTTGGCACAGGATACCCCACTCATTCTTCTTGATGAGCCTACGACCTACCTCGATATCAATCATCAGGTTGAACTGATGCGCCTGATGGTTGAACTCAAAAGGCAGGGGAAAACCGTAGTGACGGTACTCCACGATCTGAATCAGGCCAGCCGCTATTGCGATCATCTGGTGGTACTGGCAAGCGGTCGCGTGATGGCGCAAGGTGCTCCGGAAGCAGTGATGAAACCAGAGCTTCTAAAGACGGTGTTCAGCGTAGAAGCGGAAATCCATCCCGAACCGGTATCTGGCAGACCCATGTGTGTGGTGAAGTAGTCTGGCGAAGTCATAAGGATCATCACAGGACAGATAAAGGAAGTGATAACCACCTGCCAACAGGCACCAAAATCTGGCTGGTTGCCGGTATCACCGACATGCGCAACGGCTTCAATGGTCTCGCCGCAAAGGTGCAGACGATGCTGAAAGATGACCCGATGTCCGGCCATGTCTTCATCTTCCGGGGCCGCAGCGGCAGTAAGGTCAAACTGCTGTGGTCCACCGGCGACGGGCTGTGCCTGCTGACCAAACGGCTGGAACGCGGCCGCTTCGCCTGGCCCTCTGCCCGCGATGGCAAAGTGTTCCTGACCCCGGCGCAGCTGGCAATGCTTCTGGAAGGCATCGACTGGCGGCAGCCTAAAAGACTGCTTACGTCCCTGACCATGTTGTAGGCCTCTTTATCCTGGTTGTCGTTGAATAAGCCTGGTAAAATGCGGGCTTATGAACAACACCTACCCTGACGACATCCTTCTGCTGAAACAGCGCCTGTCCGAACAGGAAGCGCTGAACCGCGCCCTGCTGGAAAAGCAGGCCGACCGGGAGCGCGAAATAGACCATCTGCAGGCGCAGCTGGATAAGCTTCGCCGGATGAACTTCGGCAGTCGTTCTGAATAAATCTCCCGCCGCATCGCGCAGATAGAAGCCGACCTGAACCGGCTTCAGACAGAAAGCGATACGCTGACGGGTCGGGTTGCCGATACGGGCCGGGCCCCGTATCGTTTTAACCCTGAATATTCATCGCAGATATTGTTTCGGGTTTTCCGGTATACCAGCCCTGAACTAGGTAACCGGGGCCAAGAGAACGGACGAATTCAAACTGTCCTGGCGTTTCCACCCCTTCAAACACCAGTGGTTTGCCAGTACCACGTAACCCTTTCACCACAGAAACAAGTAGCGCTCGCTTCACCGGGTCATCAATATTGGCAATAAAAATACGGTAATGCTGTCAACCTGTTGATGACTATTTTAATCTGTAGTCATTCAATCCTTGTAACATCAGGATGATCCTGGTGTCAGTGAAAATACGAAATCAACACGTTGGTATCATTACCCACCTGTGAACTGACGTCGGCATTTTGAATCTCACTTCGGCGTGCCCCCTCCGAATGGCGCAAAACATTTCGTGGTATGGCATGATAGCACCCGAAGAGAGTCAATTCAGGGTGGTAAATGTGAAACCAGTAACGCTATACGATGTCGCAGAGTATGCCGGTGTCTCTTATCAGACCGTTTCCCGCGTGGTGAACCAGGCCAGCCACGTCTCTGCGAAAACGCGGGAAAAGGTGGAAGCGGCGATGGCGCAGCTGAACTACATTCCCAACCGCGTGGCACAACAACTGGCGGGGAAACAGTCGTTGCTGATTGGCGTTGCCACCTCCAGTCTGGCCCTGCACGCGCCGTCGCAAATTGTCGCGGCGATTAAATCTCGCGCCGATCAACTGGGTGCCAGCGTGGTGGTGTCGATGATAGAACGAAGCGGCGTCGAAGCCTGTAAAGCGGCGGTGCACAATCTTCTCGCGCAACGCGTCAGTGGGCTGATCATTAACTATCCGCTGGATGACCAGGATGCCATTGCTGTGGAAGCTGCCTGCGCTAATGTTCCGGCGTTATTTCTTGATGTCTCTGACCAGACTCCCATCAACAGTATTATTTTCTCCCATGAAGACGGTACGCGACTGGGCGTGGAGCATCTGGTCGCATTGGGTCACCAGCAAATCGCGCTGTTAGCGGGCCCATTAAGTTCTGTCTCGGCGCGTCTGCGTCTGGCGGGCTGGCATAAATATCTCACTCGCAATCAAATTCAGCCGATAGCGGAACGGGAAGGCGACTGGAGTGCCATGTCCGGTTTTCAACAAACCATGCAAATGCTAAATGAGGGCATCGTTCCCACTGCGATGCTGGTTGCCAACGATCAGATGGCGCTGGGCGCAATGCGCGCCATTACCGAGTCCGGGTTGCGCGTTGGTGCGGATATCTCGGTAGTGGGATACGACGATACCGAAGACAGCTCGTGTTATATCCCGCCGTTAACCACCATCAAACAGGATTTTCGCCTGCTGGGGCAAACCAGCGTGGACCGCTTGCTGCAACTCTCTCAGGGCCAGGCGGTGAAGGGCAATCAGCTTTTGCCCGTCTCTCTGGTGAAAAGAAAAACCACCCTGGCGCCCAAGACGCAAACCGCCTCTCCCCGCGCGTTGGCCGATTCATTAATGCAGCTGGCACGACAAGTTTCCCGACTGGAAAGCGGGCAGTGAGCGCAACGCAATTAATGTGAGTCAGCTCACTCATTAGGCACCCCAGGCTTTACACTTTATGCGTCCGACTCGTATGTTGTGTGAAATTGTTAGCGGATAACAATTTCACACAGGATACAGCTATGACTATGATTACGGATTCACTGGCCGTCGTATTACAACGTCGTGACTGGGAAAACCCTGGCGTTACCCAACTTAATCGCCTTGCAGCACATCCCCCTTTCGCCAGCTGGCGTAATAGCGAAGAGGCCCGCACCAATCTCCCTTCCCAACAGTTGCGCAGCCTGAATGGTGAGTGGCAATTTGTCTGGTTTCCGGCACCAGAAGCGGTTCCGGAAAGCTGGCTGGAGTGCGATCTTCCTGTCGCCGATACTGTCGTCGTCCCCTCAAACTGGCAGATGCACGGTTACGACGCGCCCATCTACACCAACGTGACCTATCCCATTACGGTCAATCCGCCATTTGTTCCCACGGAGAATCCGACTGGTTGTTACTCGCTCACATTTAATGTTGATGAAAGCTGGCTACAGGAAGGCCAGACGCGAATTATTTTTGATGGCGTTAACTCGGCGTTTCATCTGTGGTGCAACGGGCTCTGGGTCGGTTACGGCCAGGACAGCCGTTTGCCGTCTGAATTTGACCTGAGTACATTTTTACGCGCCGGAGAAAACCGCCTCGCGGTGATGGTGCTGCGCTGGAGTGACGGCAGTTATCTGGAAGATCAGGATATGTGGCGGATGAGCGGCATTTTCCGTGACGTCTCGTTGCTGCATAAACCGAGCACGCAAATCAGCGATTTCCATGTAGCCACTCACTTTAATGATGATTTCAGCCGCGCTGTACTGGAGGCAGACGTTCAGATGTACGGCGAGCTGCGCGATGAGCTGCGGGTGACGGTTTCTTTGTGGCAGGGTGAAACGCAGGTCGCCAGCGGCACCGCGCCTTTCGGCGGTGAAATTATCGATGAGCGTGGCGGTTATGCCGATCACGTCACCCTACGTCTGAACGTCGAAAACCCGAAACTGTGGAGCGCCGAAATCCCGAATCTCTATCGTGCGGTGGTTGAACTGCACACCGCCGACGGCACGCTGATTGAAGCAGAAGCCTGCGATGTCGGTTTCCGCGAGGTGCGGATTGAAAATGGTCTGCTGCTGCTGAACGGCAAGCCGTTGCTGATTCGCGGCGTTAACCGTCACGAGCATCATCCTCTGCATGGTCAGGTCATGGATGAGCAGACGATGGTGCAGGATATCCTGCTGATGAAGCAGAACAACTTTAACGCCGTGCGCTGTTCGCATTATCCGAACCATCCGCTGTGGTACACGCTGTGCGACCACTACGGCCTGTATGTGGTGGATGAAGCCAACATTGAAACCCACGGCATGGTGCCAATGAATCGTCTGACCGATGATCCGCGCTGGCTACCCGCGATGAGCGAACGCGTAACGCGAATGGTGCAGCGCGATCGTAATCACCCGAGTGTGATCATCTGGTCGCTGGGGAATGAATCAGGCCACGGCGCTAATCACGACGCACTCTATCGCTGGATCAAATCTGTCGATCCTTCCCGCCCGGTACAGTATGAAGGCGGCGGAGCCGACACCTTCGTAACCGATATTATTTGCCCGATGTACGCGCGCGTGGATGAAGACCAGCCCTTCCCGGCTGTGCCGAAATGGTCCATCAAAAAATGGCTTTCGTTGCCTGGAGAGACGCGCCCGCTGATCCTTTGCGAATACGCCCACGCGATGGGTAACAGTCTTGGCGGCTTCGCTAAATACTGGCAGGCGTTTCGTCAGTACCCCCGTTTACAGGGCGGCTTCGTCTGGGACTGGGTGGATCAGTCGCTGATTAAATATGATGAAAATGGCAATCCGTGGTCGGCTTACGGCGGTGATTTTGGCGATACGCCGAACGATCGCCAGTTCTGCATGAACGGTCTGGTCTTTGCCGACCGCACGCCGCATCCGGCGCTGACGGAAGCAAAACACCAGCAGCAGTTTTTCCAGTTCAGTTTATCCGGGCGAACCATCGAAGTGACCAGCGAATACCTGTTCCGTCATAGCGATAACGAGCTCCTGCACTGGATGGTGGCGCTGGATGGCAAGCCGCTGGCAAGCGGTGAAGTGCCTCTGGATGTCGCTCCACAAGGTAAACAGTTGATTGAACTGCCTGGACTACCGCAGCCGAAGAGCGCCGGACAACTCTGGCTAACGGTTCACGTAGTGCAACCGAACGCGACCACATGGTCAGCAGCCGGACACATCAGCGCCTGGCAGCAGTGGCGTCTGGCGGAAAACCTCAGCGTGACACTCCCCTCCGCGCCCCACGCCATCCCGCAACTGACCACCAGCGAAACGGATTTTTGCATCGAGCTGGATAATAAGCGTTGGCAATTTAACCGCCAGTCAGGCTTTCTTTCACAGATGTGGATTGGCGATAAAAAACAACTGCTGACGCCGCTGCGCGATCAGTTCACCCGCGCACCGCTGGATAACGACGGCGTAAGTGAAGCGACCCGCATTGACCCTAACGCCTGGGTCGAACGCTGGAAGGCGGCGGGCCATTACCAGGCCGAAGCAGCGTTGTTGCAGTGCACGGCAGATACGCTTGCCGACGCGGTGCTGATTACCACGGTCCACGCGTGGCAGCATCAGGGGAAAACCTTATTTATCAGCCGGAAAACCTACCGGATTGATGGAAGTGGTCAAATGGCGATTACCGTTGATGTTGAAGTGGCGAGCAATACGCCACATCCGGCGCGGATTGGCCTGACCTGCCAGCTGGCGCAGGTAGCAGAGCGGGTAAACTGGCTCGGATTAGGGCCGCAAGAAAACTATCCCGACCGCCTTACTGCGGCCTGTTTTGACCGCTGGGATCTGCCATTGTCAGACATGTATACCCCGTACGTCTTCCCGAGCGAAAACGGTCTGCGCTGCGGGACGCGCGAATTGAATTATGGCCCACACCAGTGGCGCGGCGACTTCCAGTTCAACATCAGCCGCTACAGTCAACAGCAACTGATGGAAACCAGCCATCGCCATCTGCTGCACGCGGAAGAAGGCACATGGCTGAATATCGACGGTTTCCATATGGGGATTGGTGGCGACGACTCCTGGAGCCCGTCAGTGTCGGCGGAATTCCAGCTTAGCGCCGGTAGCTACCATTACCAGTTGCTCTGGTGTCAAAAATAATAATAACCGGGCAGGCCATGTCTGCCCGTATTTCGCGTAAGGAAATCCATTATGTACTATTTAAAAAACACAAACTTTTGGATGTTCGGTTTATTCTTTTTCTTTTACTTTTTTATCATGGGAGCCTACTTCCCGTTTTTCCCGATTTGGCTACATGACATCAACCATATCAGCAAAAGTGATACGGGTATTATTTTTGCCGCTATTTCTCTGTTCTCGCTATTATTCCAACCGCTGTTTGGTCTGCTTTCTGACAAACTCGGGCTGCGCAAATACCTGCTGTGGATTATTACCGGCATGTTAGTGATGTTTGCGCCGTTCTTTATTTTTATCTTCGGGCCACTGTTACAATACAACATTTTAGTAGGATCGATTGTTGGTGGTATTTATCTAGGCTTTTGTTTTAACGCCGGTGCGCCAGCAGTAGAGGCATTTATCGAGAAAGTCAGCCGTCGCAGTAATTTCGAATTTGGTCGCGCGCGGATGTTTGGCTGTGTTGGCTGGGCGCTGTGTGCCTCGATTGTCGGCATCATGTTCACCATCAATAATCAGTTTGTTTTCTGGCTGGGTTCTGGCTGTGCACTCATCCTCGCCGTTTTACTCTTTTTCGCCAAAACGGATGCGCCCTCTTCTGCCACGGTTGCCAATGCGGTAGGTGCCAACCATTCGGCATTTAGCCTTAAGCTGGCGCTGGAACTGTTCAGACAGCCAAAACTGTGGTTTTTGTCACTGTATGTTATTGGCGTTTCCTGCACCTACGATGTTTTTGACCAACAGTTTGCTAATTTCTTTACTTCGTTCTTTGCTACCGGTGAACAGGGTACGCGGGTATTTGGCTACGTAACGACAATGGGCGAATTACTTAACGCCTCGATTATGTTTTTTGCGCCACTGATCATTAATCGCATCGGTGGGAAAAACGCCCTGCTGCTGGCTGGCACTATTATGTCAGTACGTATTATTGGCTCATCGTTCGCTACCTCAGCACTGGAAGTGGTTATTCTGAAAACGCTGCATATGTTTGAAGTACCGTTCCTGCTGGTGGGCTGCTTTAAATATATTACCAGCCAGTTTGAAGTGCGTTTTTCAGCGACGATTTATCTGGTCTGTTTCTGCTTCTTTAAGCAACTGGCGATGGTTTTTATGTCTATTCTGGCGGGCAATATGTATGAAAGCATCGGTTTCCAGGGCGCTTACCTGGTGCTGGGTCTGGTGGCGCTGGGCTTCACCTTAATTTCCGTGTTCACGCTTAGCGGCCCCGGCCCACTTTCCCTGCTGCGTCGCCAGGTGAATGAAGTCGCTTAAGAAATTAATGTCGGATACGGCGCGAGCGCCTTATCCGACCAACTTATCAGGACGGAATGTTAAAAATGAACATGTCGATGACAGAAAAAATAAAAGCAGGCAATCTATTTACCGATATGTGCGAAGGCTTACCTGAAAAAAGACTTCGTGGGAAAACATTAATGTATGAGTTCAATCACTCGCATCCATCAGAAGTTGAAAAAAGGGTAATGACTCCAACTTATTGATAGTGTTTTATGTTCAGATAATGCCCGATGACTTTGTCATGCAGCTCCACCGATTTTGAGAGCGACAGCGACTTCCGTCCCAGCCGTGCCAGGTGCTGCCTCAGATTCAGGTTATGCCGCTCAATTCGCTGCGTATATCGCTTGCTGATTACGTGCAGCTTTCCCTTCAGGCGGGATTCATACAGCGGCCAGCCATCCGTCATCCATATCACCACGTCAAAGGGTGACAGCAGGCTCATAAGACGCCCCAGCGTCGCCATAGTGCGTTCACCTAATACTTGCGCAAACCGTCTTCCGGAGCCTGTCATACGCGTAAAACAGCCAGTGCTGGCGCGATTTAGCCCCGACATAGCCCCACTGTTCGTCCATTTCCGCGCAGACGATGACGTCACTGCCCGGCTGTATGCGCGAGGTTACCGACTGCGGCCTGAGTTTTTTAAGTGACGTAAAATCGTGTTGAGGCCAACGCCCATAATGCGGGCAGTTGCCCGGCATCCAACGCCATTCATGGCCATATCAATGATTTTCTGGTGCGTACCGGGTTGAGAAGCGGTGTAAGTGAACTGCAGTTGCCATGTTTTACGGCAGTGAGAGCAGAGATAGCGCTGATGTCCGGCAGTGCTTTTGCCGTTACGCACCACCCCGTCAGTAGCTGAACAGGAGGGACAGCTGATAGAAACAGAAGCCACTGGAGCACCTCAAAAACACCATCATACACTAAATCAGTAAGTTGGCAGCATCACCCATTTTTGTGCATTACGTCGCATGTATATTCCTCGTTAAAATACAGGCGGGGCTGAATAAAGGTGAGGCTCGCAATGCCCTTGCGCGAGCGGTCTTTATGCATCGGCTGGGTGAAATCAGAGATCGGGGGCTGGAGAATCAGAGCTATCGAGCCAGCGGTCTGAGGGGTTTGAGGTCCAATGATGTAAAAAACCACGATAAGAAGATAACCTGCTGTTTTTATTTAAAAAAAGCAGAAACCTTTCTGTTGTTAATGTTTTTTAATTTTTCCCCTTGAAAAATAAAGGATTGCCCCACTATCATGGTCGAATAAATAACTAATTTGTGCGGATTTAGGAGGCCGCTTGGAAAAGGGAAAAGATCCTACGCCAAGGCTTTTTTAGCAGAAAGGTGTCAGTAACTACCTGAATTAACCCTGCTACGCCGTTTTTGCGTAAGAAACCGAACGTTTTCATACCGTTGGCCTTCAAACCACTATGGAAAAAATAAAAGGGTGATGTGATTGAGTAAAAAAAAATTAAGTTTGTTGTGCTTTGTGGTTATGGGTTTCGGGAAAAAAACTGATTTCCGGTCAGGTAAGCTCTTAAACCTAGATGGGCTTTGTTGAATAAATCAGATTTCGGGTAAGTCTCCCCCGTAGCGGGTTGTGTTTTCAGGCAATACGCACGCTTTCAGGCATACCTGCTTTCGTCATTTTGTTCAGCGCTCGTACCAGGGCCATAGCCTCCGCAACCTGACCATCGTAGTCACGCAGCGTCAGTGAACCCCCGAACAGCTGTTTTACCCGGTACATCGCCGTTTCCGCTATCGAGCGACGGTTGTAATCTGTTGTCCATTTCCACCGCGCATTACTCCCGGTCATTCGCTGATTAGCCACTGCACGGTTACGGTCTGCATATTCACCGGGCCAGTAACCCGCACCTTTTCGGGGAGGGATAAGCGCGCTGATTTTCTTACGCCGCAGTTCATCGTGACAGAGCCGGGTGTCGTAAGCGCCGTCTGCCGATGCTGCCCTGATTTTTCTGTGAGTCTGCCGGATAAGACCCGGGAAGGCTTCTGAGTCCGTCACATTGTTCAGCGACAGGTCTGCACAGATGATTTCATGTGTGTTGCTGTCAACTGCCAGATGCAACTTTCGCCATATACGACGGCGTTCTTTGCCGTGTTTTTTGACTTTCCATTCGCCTTCACCAAAGACCTTCAGCCCGGTGGAATCAATCACCAGATGCGCGATTTCACCCCGGGTGAACGTTTTGAAACTGACATTAACCGACTTTGCGCGCTTGCTGACACTGGTGTAATTCGGGCAGCGCAACGGAACATTCATCAGTGTAAAAATGGAATCAATAAAACCCTGTGCAGCCCGCAGGGTCAACCTGAACACGCGTTTAATGACCAGAACGGTGGTGATGGCGAGATCAGAATAGCGCTGAGGTCTTCCCCGTGATGAAGGCGTTGTCGACTCATACCAGGCCTGAATAGCTTCATCATCCAGCCAGAAAGTTATGGAGCCACGGTTGATGAGGGCTTTATTGTAGGTGGGCCAGTTGGTGATTTTGAACTTTTGCTTTGCCACGGAACGGTCTGCGTTGTCGGGAAGATGCGTGATCTGATCCTTCAACTCAGCAAAAGTTCGATTTATTCAACAAAGCCAAAAAGAGTATGTACTTTCCGGCCTTCAGCCAAAAGATATTCACTCACCACGCTGTCCAGCGCGTTCAAAATCATGTCTGGTAATACGTTAAACACCGCAACAAGCCAGTCTATATAACAGCCTGAAAAAAATGAAAAAATAAATCATAAGAATTCTAAAGTATATCTGCGTATATGCCGATACACCTATATATTTACCATGGAGGTTCTATGTCTATATCAATACAAACTAATACAAGTATAAAAAGTTCTAACAGTTCAGCTAATAGTGAATCATCTCAGATATCACAAATTTTAAAGAAGATACAGTCACTTACAGAAAAACTTGGTAAGGTGTCGTCAGAAGATGGTATGACAACAGATCAGAAGAAAGAGATGGTGGCTATCATACAAAAGCAAATTCAAAGTTTGTCTGCTCAATTACAACAGTTACTAAAACAGCAGGCTGAGAAGCAGGACAAGGAAACGCAGACTCAGTCAGGTAAAAGGGAAGATAAGAACCTCGAAAATACTATTGATGTTTATGTATGAATAGGTATTCCGGTGTGGACAACCCTCACAACCGTTGAATAATTTTGGCCTCGTGACGAGGCCTATTCAAAGGTCTCCGGACAGACGTCACCGAGATGACCGTGGCGCCGGACCCTTTAAATCATTCAATTAATAACCTTACTTGTAGAGGTTCTCTCACTTAACATGTTCCTAGCCTAGCGGGGACAAATGCGATAGGGAAGGTGCGAACAAGTTCCTGATATGAGATCATCATATTCATCCGGAGCGCATCCCAGAGGGACATCATGAGCCATCAACTCACCTTCGCCGATAGTGAATTCAGCACTAAGCGCCGTCAGACCCGAAAAGAGATTTTCCTCTCCCGCATGGAGCAGATTCTGCCATGGCAGAATATGACCGCTGTCATCGAGCCGTTTTATCCCAAGGCGGGCAATGGCCGACGGCCCTATCCGCTGGAGACCATGCTGCGTATTCACTGCATGCAGCATTGGTACAACCTGAGCGACGGTGCCATGGAAGATGCCCTGTACGAAATCGCCTCCATGCGCCTGTTTGCCCGATTATCCCTGGATAGCGCCCTGCCGGATCGCACCACCATCATGAATTTCCGCCACCTGCTGGAGCAGCATCAACTGGCACGTCAATTGTTCAAGACCATCAATCGCTGGCTGGCCGAAGCAGGCGTCATGATGACCCAAGGCACTTTGGTGGATGCCACCATCATTGAGGCCCCAGCTCTACCAAGAACAAAGAGCAGCAACGCGATCCGGAGATGCATCAGACCAAGAAAGGCAATCAGTGGCACTTTGGCATGAAGGCCCACATTGGTGTCGATGCCAAGAGTGGCCTGACCCACAGCCTAGTCACCACCGCGGCCAACGAGCATGACCTCAATCAGCTGGGTAATCTGCTTCATGGAGAGGAGCAATTTGTCTCAGCCGATGCCGGCTACCAAGGAGCGCCACAGCGCGAGGAGCTGGCCGAGGTGGATGTGGACTGGCTGATCGCCGAGCGTCCCGGCAAGGTAAAAACCTTGAAGCAGCATCCGCGCAAGAACAAAACGGCCATCAACATCGAATACATGAAAGCCAGCATCCGTGCCAGGGTGGAGCACCCGTTTCGCATCATCAAGCGGCAGTTCGGCTTCGTGAAAGCCAGATACAAAGGGCTGCTGAAAAACGATAACCAACTGGCGATGTTATTCACCCTGGCCAACCTGTTTCGGGTGGACCAAATGATACGTCAGTGGGAGAGATCTCAGTAAAAACCGGAAATAACGCCAGAAATGGTGGAAAAAATAGCCTAAATAGGCTGATTCGATGTGTTTGCGGGAAAAAAATCGGCCCAGATCCGCGAAATTTTAATCAGCGAGTCAGCTTGGGAAGAAATGACCTGCTTATTCGCACCTTCCCTTAATCAAGGTTGGATAAAAGATAAAACCGGGCAACAGTCCTGGCCGGTCAATCATTATCAGCAGGAAGGCACACGCATCAGTAACTGGTTCGCGGAGGGTGTCAAAAAACAGCACCGTAAGCTGGCGACCTGGATTAATGCGCTGATAGCCGCCGGATTCGAAATCGTTTGTGTCGATGAATGGGGACCGTCCGCTGAACAGATTGCTGAAAACCCGGCGCTGGATGAAGAAAAAGAGCGGCCAATGGTGTTTCTGCTCAGCGCACGTAAACCGGAGTAAGGTCATTACAGGAAGATTTTCAGAGGCTTTCCTATACTTAACCTGAACTCACCAAAAAAGGAACGCTGATGAAAATCTTACTGTGGATTATTTTAGTTATTTTTCTGATTGGGTTATTGGTGGTAACTGGCGTGTTTAAGATGATTTTTTGAAACAAAGGCCACTCCGGTGGCCGATTAATGTGTTAATGCAATTTAGCGATATCAATGGCCTGAATCGCGCGCGCGATATCCGGTGAATTGTTTAATGCGCGGATTTCCTGAAACAGCGCGGTTGCTTCTGAGTATTCTTTACGCAAATACCCTAACCATTGTTTAATCCGCGCCACGTGATACAGCCCGGTATCACCCTGCTTTTCAAGACGAGTATATTTTTGCAATAGCATCACGACATCAGGCCACGGCATACGTGGCTCGTTGTATTTCACCACACGGCTCAGGTTCGGAATATTTAATGCCCCACGGCCAATCATCACCGCATCGCATCCGCTGATAGCCATACAGTCCTGGGCGCTTTGCCAGTCCCAGATTTCGCCATTCGCGATAACCGGAATGGTAAGCCGCTGGCGGATCTCACCGATCGCCTGCCAGTTGATATGTTCGGCCTTATAGCCCTGTTCCTTGGTTCGGCCATGCACCGCCAGCTCGCTGGCGCCCGCCTGCTGAACGGCATCAGCAATTTCAAACTGCCTGTCGCTGTTGTCCCAACCCAGACGCACTTTCACCGTCACGGGGAGATGATCCGGAACCGCCTCGCGCATGGCTTTTGCGCCCCGGTAGATGAGTTCAGGATCTTTTAATAACGTTGCGCCACCGCCGCTGCCGTTGACCAGCTTCGACGGGCAGCCACAGTTCAGATCGACACCAAACGAGCCCAGTTCTACCGCGCGCGCCGCGTTCTCCGCCAGCCACTGCGGATACTGTCCCAGCAACTGTATGCGCACCCGCGTGCCGGATGGCGTCCGGCTATTGTTATGCAGTTCCGGGCAGAGCCGATGGAATACTTTTGCCGGCAGGAGCTGATCCACCACGCGCACAAACTCGGTGATGCACAGATCGTAATCATTCACTTCAGTCAGCAGCTCGCGCACCAGTGAGTCGAGCACGCCTTCCATCGGCGCCAGTAAAACACGCATATCGTCACCCGCAAAAAAAGAGGCGCTATGGTAGCGCCTCCGTTCGGGAGATTAAAGAGGCTCAGCGCGGCAACAGGCAGTTATCTTCTTTCCAGCCGTACAGCCATTCCATACCACGATAAAATTCCGCCTGAGATTTGCCTTTCCACAGCAGATTACGCACCTGGCGCTCGACGCCTGCGGCGTGGTACACACGTCCCATTTCGCGCGTCGACCAGACGATGCGCGCAGTACGCGGAATACGTACCGACTCATACAAGGCAAAGGCATCAGCCGCATCGCCGTCACACTGCTGTAACGCCTTACCGAGAGTGACAGCATCTTCAAGCGCCATACAGGCGCCCTGCGCCATATATTGTGCCACCGGATGCGCAGCATCACCCACCAGCGTAATGCGGTCGGTCCCCCATTTCTCTACCGGTTCGCGGTCAGCGGTGGACCAGCGACGCCATGAGGTCGGCTTATCCAGCATCTGGCGCGGACGCGCATGAATACCGGCAAAATAGGAGAGCACTTCCTCTTTACTGCCATCCTTTACCCCCCACTCCTCCTGCTGACGACTGTGGAAGGTCACCACCAGGTTATACTGCTTGCCGCCACGCAATGGATAGTGCACCAGGTGGCAGTGCGGTCCGGCCCACAGCACCGGCGCGTTAATGCGCAAATCTTCCGGCATATCATCGCAATCAATCACCGCGCGATAGACTACGTGCCCGGTAACGCGTGGCGCATCGCCAATCAGAGACTGACGCACAACCGACTTCACACCGTCACAGCCCACCAAAATATCCGCTGTCCAGCTGTTACCGTGCTCATCAAAGACCGTCACATCATCTTCTGTCTGGCGAATATCAACCACGTTAGTTGAAGTGCGATACTCAACGTTGGGATGAACCAGTGCCGCTTCCCAGACAGAAGCATGAATATCAACCCGATGGATAACCGCATAAGGACCGCCAAAGTGATCGCGGAACGCCTGCCCGGTTTCAATATGTACAACCTCTTTCGCGTTTACCGCATCCATCATGGTGATGTGATCGGTAAAAACGGCGCGCTTGCGAGCGACGTCACCCACGCCAAGGCTGTCCAGAGCAGAAAACGCGTTCGGCCCGAGCTGAATGCCCGCACCAATCTCACCAATCTCGTGCGCTTTCTCCAGCAACATCACTTTAATGCCTTGACGGGCCAGCGATAGCGCGGTCGCCGCGCCGCCAATCCCGCCACCCACGATAATTGCGCGTGTCACTTTAGCCATTGTCGTTCTCCTTATCAGGCTGGAATTTTGTCTTGTTGATTCTCGGGCGCGGCGGCGATAAACGCCGGAAGCTGGGTACAGGCATCGTATACCGCCTTACAGCGCGGATACCCGCTCAGATCACAGCCCATACGTAACGCGTTCGCCCACTGCGGGATCAGACAGCAATCCGCCAGCGTCGGCGCATCCCCCACGCAGAACATCCCCGACTGACTCTGGCGCAGCATCTGTTCAACCGCGCTTAACCCTTGCTGGATCCAGTGCGCATACCAGCGTTTTTTATCCTCTTCACTGACCTTTAGCTCTTCGCTCAGGTAGCGCAGTACCCGCATGTTATTCACGGGATGGATATCACAAGCGATGGCATAAACAATTTCCAGCACCCGGCTGCGCGTCGGGAAGTCGGCTGGCAGCAGCGGCGACTGCGGAAAGTGACCATCCAGCCAGTCGGTTATTGCCAGCGACTGCCCGAGTGATTCTCCCTCATCAGTGACCAGCGTCGGTACAAGCCCTACCGGGTTCATCCGCCGGTAGGCCAGCTCGTTCTGCTGACCGATGCGAATGTTGACGCCCACCGTCTGGTAATCAAGCCCCTTCAGCGCCAGCGCAATGCGTACGCGATATGACGCGGAGCTGTTAAAGAAACTGTACAGCTTCATCATCCACCTCAGACAATCTTCACAGCGATGGGGGTTAAACCGTCTACATTGCCGGTGATCACATCTCCTTTCACCACTGCGCCCACGCCCTCTGGCGTGCCTGTGTAGATCAAATCACCCGGCTGTAGTTCGAAAAAGCCGGACAGATAGCTAATGGTTTCATTAACGGACCAGATGAGGTGGCGAATATCGCTACGCTGATGATCGTCGCCGTTGACCTGCAACCAGATAGGCGCGTTGTTAACATCCGCACTTTCGCTGGCTTTATGCAGCGGCGCGATGGGGGCTGAGAGATCAAATGCTTTGCCGATTTCCCACGGACGCCCCATCTGGCGCATCTCCATCTGCCTGTCGCGGCGGGTCATATCCAGACCAGTGGCATAGCCCCAGATATATTCGTGCGCTTTTTCCAGGGGTATATCGCTGCCCTTTTTACCGATCGCCACCACCAGCTCTATCTCATAGTGATAGTTATCGGTCTGCGACGGGTATGGCAGCTCGAGGGTTTGACCGGCCGCCACCGGAACCACCGCATCGGCAGGTTTACAGAAGAAGAACGGCGGTTCGCGATCCGGATCAAAACCCATTTCACGCGCATGAGCGGCATAGTTGCGGCCCACGCAGTAAACGCGACGCACGGGAAACTGTTCATTACTGCCAACGACCGGAACGGTAACAGGCGCTTGTGGTTCGAATACGTATTGCGTCATTTTCTCTCTCCCAAATTAATAACGTGCTTCACGGAACAACCCCAGCGCTTCCTGAACCGGTCTGTCCGAAAAACTAAATAAGACGGCATCTTCGTGGGCCTGGAATGACACGCCGTGCCAGGTTGGCACCACGAAGATATCTTTTGGCGAAAAATTGAAGATCTCGGTGCCGATGGTGACCTGCCCGCTTCCTTCCACCACGTGATAGATAGTGCTGTCGGTGGTACGCGCCATCCGCGAGGAAAAGCCCTTCGGCAACAGTTGTAAAAAGGTCCCCATTGAAGGCATGGGATAACCACCGGTTACCGGGTTGACGTAACGCATCTTGTAACCGTCCCACTCATCGGCGTCGCCCATGCGGGTCAGGTCATGCAGCGCTTCACGGCTGCGATCGTAGCGATAGTTGAAAATTGGCGATGAGTTACCCTTCTGATGACGCAGCGGCAGCATATTGGCCGCGTAGCGTGGTAAGTAATCCCCTTCCTTACGCGTGACCGGCTGCTGATCCTCCGGGTAATCTTCCGCAAAGCCGCAACCCAGCAGATTCACCAGTGGCAGATCCAGACCGTCCAGCCACACCACCGGTTCACTGCCTGGGTTGCCGTGGTCGTGCCAGCGCCACTGTGGCGTCAGAATAAAATCGCCTTCATGCATTTGGGTGCGCTCGCCATCCACCGCGGTAAATGCCCCTTTCCCTTCGACAATAAAGCGCAGCGCAGACTGATTATGCCGGTGACTCGGCGCAACCTCGCCCGGCATGATTAACTGCAATCCGGCGTACAGCGTTGGGGTGATTGAAGACTGTCCGCGCAGCATGGGGTTTTCCAGCACCAGTACGCGACGAATCGCCTCTTTCGCGCCAATCAGATCGCCGCTTTCCAGCAGCAGCGGGCGGATCTCCTGATAGTTCCAGTACGCAGGAGCACAATGTGCGTTCGGCGTTGGCGGTACCAGGCGGTGCAGCGACTCCCACAGCGGGGTCAGATTCTGCCCGGAAATATGCTGGTAAAACTGCTGACGGCTGTTCTTAACATCCTGATTAAGTTCTGACATAGAGATTCTCCTTATTTGTTCACGATGCCTACGCGTGACAACGCGTCAGGGACAGAGGCCGACTGGCGGATAACAACCGTCAGCAGCATAAGCATCACCGCGCTGATGGCCGCCGGAACGGCAATAATGAAAAACAGGTTATCGAATGAGAAATTCATCGCCATCATCACGCCGCCGGAGAGCGAGCCGACAATCGCGCCGCAGCGGCCAATCGCATTAGACCAGCTGACGCCCGTGGCCCGGCTCTGCGTCGGATAAAGCGTGGCGGTTAAGGCATTCAGGCCCACCTGCGAACCGCTGATGCCGATGCCGGTGCCAAAAATGGCCAGCGCCATCAGCCACAGGCCGTTCTCGCTCAGGCCAATCATGACAATACATACCGCGCCCAGCGCATAGCTCACTGCCAGCACGCGGAAAGGATTGTATTTATCCATCAGCACTCCCAGCACCAGCGCACCTAGCGTACCGCCAATCTGAAAGGCAGCGGTCACCCATGAGGCATGCTGCAGGTCAATTCCGCGATGGTTAAGCAGCGTTGGCATCCAGCTGGAGAGCAGATAAATGATCAGCAGGCTCATAAAGAACACCACCCATAACATCAGGGTAATGGGCAACTGTTGCCCGACGAACAGCTGGCGAATGCTGCCTTTGGCAATCGCGGCGCCCTCGTTGAGATAAAATTGGGTATTGTCATAACGTTCCCGGGTGATGGCGCTGACGGTTCTGGCAATCACGTTTTGCGGCAACTGACGACGAACCTGCCAGCGCGGGGATTCCGGCAGCGCAAACAGCAGAGCCACAAACAGCATCAGCGGTAGCACGCCTCCCAGCACCAGGATGCCGTGCCAGCCAATAACCGGCACCAGCTGTGCGCTGACAATCCCGCCCATCGCCGAGCCCAGGGTAAAACCGCAGAACATCATGGTGACCAGTGCACCACGCCGACGCGCTGGCAGGTATTCTGAGGTCATAGTGATAGTATTTGGCATCGCGCCGCCCAGGCCTAACCCGGTAAGGAAGCGCAAAAAAACCAGCGTTTGCAGATCGGGGGAAAAAGCCGAGATCAGGCTCAGTGCGCCGAACAGCGCCACGCAGAGTTCAATCACCCGTTTGCGGCCAAAACGATCCGATAGCGGACCGCAGAGCAGTGCGCCAGCGGTCAGACCCAGCAGGCCTGCGCCAAACAACGGCGCCAGATCTCCGGCCGTCAGTTGCCAGTGGGTGCGAATGTCGGGCGCGATAAAACCAATAGCTGCGGTATCAAAACCGTCGAGCATGACGACCAAAAAACAGCAAATGATAACGCGCCACTGGGTCTTACCGACGGGGGCGGAATCGATCAGTGCTTGTAGATCACGTTGTTGAGTCATAGTGAATGCCTCAGTGCAGGTAGAGTAGATGTCTGTTTTGTTTTAGGTATGTTGCGACTTTGTATGTTTGGAGATGAAATGTACAATGGCTTTTCATGCAGAGGCATAACCTGGAGGTTATAGCAAATGGCTAACTGGGCGCAGAAACTTAAGTTACACCACCTGCAAACGCTTATTGCGCTGGGCGAACAGGGGAATTTGACTCACGTCGCCCGAATGATGAATATCACCCAGCCAGCGTTGTCAAAATGGTTATCGCAGCTCGAAGATGAGATGGGTATCACACTCTTTGAACGTCATAGCAAAGGCTTACGCCCTTCAGAAGGCGGCAAGCTGCTACTGCAGCATGCCCAACGCCTGATCAATGATATGGAACGTTCACAGTATGAAATCGCCCGTTTTAAGCAGGGAGGCCTGGTAGGGAGTCTGAAGATTGGCTGCTCGCCGGTGGCGACGGACTGCGTTTCACAGGCGATACTGGGTTTGCTCACAGAGCTGCCGACCCTGCATCTTAATATTGAAGAGAAGGTGATGACCCCGCTGCTGCACGATCTGCTCGCGGGTTCGGTGGATGTGGTGGTCGGACGCGTCGGTGGCCGGGCGCTTCAGTTGCCGCTCAATTACCAGGTGCTGTATACCGAGCCGGTCTGTTTCGTCGCGCGCCCCGACCATCCGCTGGCAAAATATCCCCTGCTCACCTGGCATGATCTGGCTAACTGGCGCTGGATTGTCTGGCCGACGGGAACGCCCATCCGGATAAGCATTGACAACGCGCTGGTAGATAACGGCGTCATGCTACCGGAAAACATCATTGAGTCGGCGTCGATAAACGTCAGCACCAACCTGCTGCAAAGTAGCGACATGATCTCTATTCTTTCTCTACGCCTGGCGCAGCGTTATGCCGCCCAGGGACAGCTGGCTATCCTGAATCTGCCGAAGATTGAACAAAAAGGCAGCGTAGGCGTGTTCTGGCGCAACAATGAAACACCCACGACCGCCCTGAATCGTTTTCTGTATTACCTGGCACAGGTTTAACGTGAACAGTTAGGGCCATCGCCCGATGTTCCAGATATCTATTTCTTCTATGCTTAGAATTCATGATGTGATCGGTAGCACGTTTTGAAGTTTAATTGTATGATGAATCAGTCTCGTCAAGGGTTTCAACTATGAGCAAAGCACTGAACATTATCTGGCAATATTTGCGCGCATTCGTCCTGATTTATGCCTGCCTCTATGCAGGTATTTTTCTTGCATCGCTACTCCCCATCACCATTCCGGGCAGCATTATCGGCATGCTGATTCTGTTTGTCTTACTGGCTTTGCAGGTGTTACCGGCAAAATGGGTTAACCCCGGCTGCTATGTGCTGATTCGCTATATGGCCCTGCTGTTTGTCCCGATTGGCGTGGGGATCATGCAGTACTTTGATCTGCTCCGTGCGCAATTTGGTCCGGTGGTGGTGTCCTGTACCATCAGTACGCTGGTCGTTTTCCTGGTGGTGAGCTGGAGTTCTCACATTGTGCACGGTGAGCGCAAAATCGTTGGGCAAAAAGGGTCTAAAGAATGATGTCGTATATCTGGTGGTCGTTACCCCTTACCCTGGCGGTATTTTTTGGCGCACGTAAGCTGGCTGCACGATTTAAAATGCCGCTATTGAACCCGCTACTGGTCGCCATGGTGGTGATCATTCCCATTCTGATGCTGACCGGAATTCCCTACGATCACTATTTCAAAGGCAGTGAGGTCCTGAACGATTTGCTGCAACCTGCCGTGGTCGCGCTGGCCTATCCGTTATACGAACAGCTGCACCAGATTCGCGCTCGCTGGAAATCAATTATTGCCATCTGCTTTGCGGGGAGCGTTGTGGCGATGGTCACAGGTACAACAATCGCCTTGTTGATGGGCGCATCGCCGCAAATTGCTGCGTCAATCATGCCGAAATCGGTAACCACGCCTATCGCTATGGCAGTGGGAGGCAGTATTGGTGGTATTCCGGCCATCAGCGCCGTGTGCGTCATTTTTGTTGGTATCCTCGGGGCTGTGTTTGGTCATACTTTGCTCAATGCGATGCGTATTCGCACCAAAGCCGCACGTGGACTGGCTATGGGTACCGCTTCGCACGCCCTGGGTACCGCACGCTGTGCAGAGCTGGACTATCAGGAAGGCGCGTTTAGCTCTCTGGCGCTGGTTATTTGCGGCATTATCACCTCCTTGGTCGCCCCATTCCTGTTCCCGATTATTCTGGCCCTGGTCGGTTAACCTTCAATTTTTGGCTAATTATTTGCGATGCGTTGCACATTTTTAATTTAAGTTTCATAAGTTGCATACACAATGAGATTTGGATCACATATAAAGCCGTAACAGGCCCGTAAACTACGATTCCATTACATTGTTATGAGGCATCGCCATGCATCCACGTTTTCAAACTGCTTTTGCCCAACTCGCGGATAACTTGCAATCAGCCCTGGCGCCTGTTCTGGCGGATGCGCATTTCCCCGCCATGCTGACTGCTGAGCAGGTCTCTTTGCTGAAACGCGAATCGGGACTGGACGAAGACGCGCTGGCATTCGCTCTATTGCCGCTGGCTGCGGCCTGCGCGCGTACTCCGCTGTCCAACTTCAACGTTGGGGCAATTTCTCGCGGCATCAGCGGCACCTGGTACTTCGGTGGCAACATGGAGTTCCTGGGGGCGACCATGCAGCAAACCGTTCATGCCGAGCAAAGCGCCATTAGCCATGCCTGGCTGCGCGGTGAAAAAGGGCTCGCCGCCATCACCGTCAACTACACGCCGTGCGGCCACTGTCGCCAGTTTATGAACGAACTGAACAGTGGACTGGATTTACGTATTCATCTGCCGGGACGTGCGCCACACGTGCTGCGCGATTACCTGCCAGACGCCTTCGGACCGAAAGATCTGGAGATTAAAACACTGCTGATGGACGATCAGGATCACGGCTTCGCACTGCAGGGCGATGCGTTGACCCAAGCGGCTATCACCGCCGCCAACAGATGTCATATGCCGTACAGCAACTCCCCAAGCGGCGTGGCGCTGGAATGTAAAGATGGTCGAATTTTTAGCGGTAGCTATGCGGAAAATGCCGCCTTCAACCCGACCCTGCCGCCGCTGCAAGGCGCGTTAAACCTGTTGAACCTTAACGGTTATGACTACCCGGATATCCAGCGTGCTGTGCTGGCTGAAAAAGCCGATGCGCCGTTGATTCAGTGGGATGCGACCTCCGCAACCCTGAAAGCGCTGGGCTGCAATAATATTGAGCGCGTGCTGCTCGGTTAATTGCCTGGCGCTACGCTTATCTGGCCTGCAATCGCTCGAGGTTGTCGGCCAGACTTGCTGTTGCTACCATCCAATAGGGCCGTTTTGCTGAAAATCCCCTCAATCAGATTGCTGTTTCTTGCGCTACGTCTTCCGGTACAGTAGCCTGATTGAAATTCCATCCAAATAACGAGTTTTCTGCATGTTAAAGCGCGTGTTTTACAGCCTGTTAGTCCTGGTAGGCTTGCTGCTTTTGACTGTGCTTGGGCTCGACAGGTGGATGAGCTGGAAGACGGCTCCCTACATCTACGACGAATTGCAGGATTTACCCTATCGCCAGGTCGGTGTGGTCTTGGGCACGGCGAAATACTATCGCACCGGCGTCATCAACCAGTATTACCGCTACCGCATTCAGGGCGCATTGAACGCCTATAACAGTGGAAAGGTAAACTATCTGCTGCTGAGCGGCGACAACGCACAACAAAGCTACAACGAACCCATGACGATGCGTAAAGATCTGATTGCCGCAGGTGTCGATCCCGCTGATATCGTGCTTGATTACGCTGGGTTCCGGACGCTCGATTCGATTGTACGAACCCGCAAGGTGTTCGATACCAACGATTTCATCATTATTACTCAGCGATTCCACTGTGAGCGCGCCTTGTTTATTGCGCTGCATATGGGCATCCAGGCCCAGTGCTATGCGGTGCCCTCACCAAAAGATATGCTCACCGTGCGGGTACGTGAATTTGGCGCCCGCTTTGGCGCACTGGCCGATCTCTATATTTTCAAACGTGAACCCCGCTTTTTAGGCCCGCTGGTGCCCATCCCTACCATGCATCAGGTACCGGACGATGCACAGGGATATCCGGCGGTCACGCCTGAACAACTGCTCGAATTACAAAAGAAACAAGGAAAATAAGCATGGATGTACAAACCCTTTTCGTCGTGTTGGCCTTTCTGCTCATTCCCGTATTTTGTTTTCGCGAAGCATGGAAAGGCTGGCGCTCTGGAGCCGTAGATAAAATTAAAAAGAATGCGCGCGAACCGGTTTACGCTTATCGCAATCAAGAGCCCCTGCAATTTTGGTCTTATGTGCTGGTTTATGCCGGGTGCGGATGTTTATCCTTCGGGATGGTTATTTACTTAGTCTTTTATCGCTAAAGAATTTTCCTTTATATTAGCATTTGAGAATAGCTAATATTTTGATAATAGTTACCATTTCAATGTAAGGGATTAATGCTGCCCGCCAGCATTTCCCTCAGACTATCTTCTATTTGTGAATCCTTTCACAGAATACTCTTCCTGCAGTGCTTAGCCTTAAGAATAGCCTTCACTTTTTATATTTTGTTATTAACGGTTTGCCTTAATTTACTCAAGCATTAAGGAAGAAAATATGCCACAACAAAATTATCTGGATGAGCTCACGCCTGCTTTTACCCCATTATTAGCAATAAAAGAGGCTTCCCGCTGTTTATTATGTCACGACGCCCCCTGTAGTCATGATTGCCCGGCGCAAACAGACCCAGGGAAATTTATTCGCTCTATTTATTTTCGTAATTTTAAAGGCGCTGCCGAAACTATCCGCGAAAATAATGCGCTCGGTGCGGTGTGCGCCCGGGTTTGCCCAACCGAAAAATTATGCCAGCGCGGATGTACGCGCTCAGGAATTGATAAACCTATCGATATTGCACGTCTGCAACGCTTTATTACCGATTTTGAACAGCAGACCGCAATGAAAATCTATCAGCCGGCAACAAAAACGCTCGGCAAAGTAGCTATCATCGGTGCGGGTCCGGCAGGGTTACAGGCCAGCGTAACGCTAAGTAATCTTGGTTATGATGTGACAATCTTCGAAAAACAGGCCCAGCCAGGTGGCTGGTTGCGTTATGGCATTCCAGAGTTTCGTCTGCCGCAAGCAGTTTTGGATCTTGAAATTGCCCGTATCGTTGAAATGGGCGTGACCATCAAGTGCAATTGTGAAGTCGGCAATGCCCTTTCCATTGAGCAACTCAAAGCAGAATACCGCGCCGTACTGGTTACCGTAGGGATGTCTTACGGTTCAACGTTGCCTCTGTTTGAGAGGGCGAATCACGTCGAAATCGCCGTCGATTTTCTGCAACGAGCCCGGCAATCCAACGGCGATATTACCGTCGCACAAAGTGCATTAATCATCGGCGGTGGCGACGTGGCGATGGATGTCGCCAGTACGTTGAAGCTGCTGGGCTGCCCGTCAGTCACCTGTGTCGCGCGTGAAGAACTCGCCGACTTCCCGGCCAGCGACAAAGAATTCAGCAGCACACAGGCTTTAGGGGTGTCGATAATTGACGGCTTCACGCCCGTGGCGGTTAGCGGAAATCGAGTCACCTTTAAGCACGTACGCCTGCCAGGAGAACTCACGCTTGAAGCCGAACAGATTATTCTCGCCGTCGGCCAACATGCTCAGCTTGATAATTTCGCCATGTTAAAGCCACAGCGCAATCTTATCGATACGCACAATTATCAAACCGCCGATCCGGCTCTGTTTGCTGCGGGCGATATTGTTAAAGGCGATAAAACCGTTGTTTACGCCGTGAAAACGGGAAAAGAAGCCGCTCAGGCCATTCATCACTATTTAGAGGGAGCTTGCTCATGTTAACGAAAGATCTTTCTATTACTTTTTGCGGCGTCAAATTCCCCAACCCGTTCTGCCTCTCTTCCTCTCCGGTGGGCAACTGCTATGAAATGTGCGCCAAAGCCTATGATAGCGGCTGGGGTGGCATTGTTTTTAAAACGATCGGGTTCTTTATTGCTAATGAAGTCTCCCCACGCTTTGACCATCTCACCAAAGAAGATACCGGCTTTATTGGCTTCAAAAACATGGAACAAATTGCCGAGCATCCGCTGGAGGAGAATCTGGCCGCAATTCGTCGGCTGAAACAGGACTACCCGGACAAAGTCCTGATTGCGTCGATTATGGGGGAAAATGAGCAGCAATGGCAGGAACTGGCCCGCCTGGTTGAAGACGCGGGTGCCGACATGATCGAGTGTAACTTCTCGTGCCCGCAAATGACCTCACATGCCATGGGTAGCGATGTCGGGCAAAGCCCTGAGCTGGTTGAAAAGTATTGTCGGGCCGTTAAACGCGGCTCGTCCCTGCCGATGCTGGCGAAAATGACACCGAACATTGGTGATATGTGTGAGGTGGCTCTGGCAGCAAAACACGGAGGTGCCGACGGTATCGCGACCATCAATACGGTTAAATCCATCACGAATATCGACCTGAACCGAAAAATCGGGATGCCGGTCGTCAACGGTAAATCCAGTATTTCCGGCTACTCCGGCAAGGCCGTTAAACCTATTGCTTTGCGATTTATCCAACAACTGCGCATGCACCCTGAACTGCGCGATTTCCCGATTAGCGGCATCGGGGGAATTGAGACCTGGGAAGATGCCGCCGAGTTTTTACTGTTAGGCGCGGCCACGCTGCAGGTGACCACCGGGATCATGCAGTATGGCTACCGGATTGTGGAGGACATGGCCAGCGGGCTGTCACATTACCTCGCCGATCAAGGGTTTGACTCACTGGAGGAGATGGTTGGTCTTGCCAATGCCAATATCATCCCCGTGGAGGATCTTGACCGTAGCTACATCGTCTACCCGTACATCCATCTTGATAAATGCGTTGGCTGTGGCCGCTGCTACATCTCCTGTTATGACGGCGGACATCAGGCGATGGAATGGAATGAGGAAACCCGCACACCGCATTGCAACACAGAAAAATGTGTGGGATGCCTGTTGTGTGGTCACGTTTGTCCGGTAGCCTGTATTGAGCTGGGTGAAGTGAAATTTAAACCCGGTGAGAAAGAGCATGCGTTAACGTTGTAACGCTGACAAAAAAGCCCGGTACAGATTACGCTGCACCGGGCTTTTTGCGGTATACGATTACTTCTTACGCGCGTACTTCAGTGAGTCCAGCGCAACCGCGAAGATGATAATGCCGCCCTTGATAATGTACTGCCAGTAAGGGTTCACGCCAATGTAGGTCAGACCGTAGTTGATGACGGTGAAGATAATCACACCGGTCACCACGCCAAACACGGTCCCTACCCCGCCGCTGAACGACACGCCGCCAACCACGCACGCCGCAATCGCATCCAGCTCATACATAAAGCCGAGGTTGTTAGTCGCCGAGCCGATACGCCCGGCTTCGAGCAAACCACCGAAGGCATAAAACACGCCAGACAACGCATAGATGATCAGCAGGTTCAGCGCAACGTTGACCCCGGACACTTTCGCGGCTTCAGGGTTTCCGCCGATGGCGAAAATGTTTTTACCGAAGCGGGTCTTGTTCCACAGCACCCAGACAAACGCCACCGCAATCAGCGCATAGAAGGTAATGTAGGAGAGGCGGAAACTACCCAGCGCAATAAAGCCCTGTGCGAAGGTGGAGAATCCGCTGTCAAAGCCAGAAATTGGTGATGCGCCGACAAAGTCGTAGTACAGGGAGTTGATCCCGTAAACGATGATCATCGTACCCAGGGTGGTAATAAACGGCGTCACATTCAGATAAGCAATGATAATACCGTTCACCAGACCGATAATGGCGCCAATCACGCAAACAATCAGCACGACTACGATGATTGGCATTGTAGCCATTTCCGGGAACACCTTGTTGGCGTTCTCCATCGACTGTAGCAAGGTTGCCGCCACGACTGCCGCCAGGCCAACCTGACGTCCCGCCGACAGGTCTGTCCCTTGGGTAACAATCAGCCCGGCCACACCCAATGCGATAATAATACGCACCGAGGATTGCGTCAGAATATTACTCAGGTTCAGTAAGCTTAAGAAAGTGGGATCCTGGAAAATAATAATCGCCAGCAAAACCAAAAGAACAACGTAAATTCCGCCTTCTTTCAGATAAGTAAGAAAACTTTTCTTATTTAACGCACTCATGAGGAGCCCCTAATCTTAAAGGTGCAAAGACGCAAGACGGAGGATTTCGTTTTGCGTTGTTGTTTTAGTGTCAACAATTCCGGCAACGAGACCATTGCTCATCACCAGAATACGATCGGTAATACCTAGCAGCTCCGGCATTTCAGAGGAAATAATAATAATCCCCTTATCCTTTTTCGCGAGTTCGGCAATCAGCTGATAAATTTCAAACTTCGCGCCAACATCGATACCACGCGTGGGTTCATCTAACATCAGGATTTCTGGCTGCGTTAATAACCAGCGACCAATAACCACCTTTTGCTGATTACCACCGGACAGTGAACCGATTTGTGTACGATGGCCCGGCGTTTTCACCCTCATTGAGTCAATTACCCACTGGGTATCACTCTTCATGCGGGAATTATCCAGCAGACCAACTTTATTTTTATAGTTTTGGATATTGGAGATTAACGAGTTAAAACCAATATCCAGATACGCGTAAATACCGGTTGAGCGGCGCTCTTCCGTGACCAGCGCAAAACCATGATTAATGGCCTCATTTGCGCTGTGGTTATTAATCTTTTTGCCGTGTAGCGTAATCGTACCCGATGATTTCTCTCGAATACCAAAAAGCGTTTCAACGATATCAGTACGTTTTGCGCCGACCAGCCCGGCAATCCCGAGAATTTCCCCTTTGTGCAAATCAAACGAGATATCACGAATCGACGGCTGACGCAGCGAGGTCAGGTTACGCACTTGCAGAATGACTTCACCGGGTTTGTTTTCTTTATCCGGAAAACGTTGGTTCAGTGAACGGCCGACCATCATGGAGATGATCTTATCCATATCCAGCCCTTCCAGCGGCTGGGTCGCAATCCACTGACCATCGCGCAGCACGGTAATTTCATCGCATAGCTGGAAGATTTCTTCCATCTTGTGAGAAATATAAACAATACCGCATCCACGCTCTTTCAGCTTACGGATAATGGTAAACAGATGATTAACTTCTTTCTCGGTTAACGATGACGTTGGCTCATCCATGATGACGATTTTTGCGTCATAGGAGAACGCTTTCGCAATTTCAATCATCTGCATTTGAGAAACGGATAATGTACCAACGCGCGCACGCGGATCGATATCAATATCCAGTTCATCAAATATCGCTTTGGTATCGCGGTACATTTTGTCCTGATCGACAAACATGCCTTTGGTGGGGTAGCGTCCCAGCCACATGTTATCCATCACAGAACGTTGTAATACCAGGTTTAATTCCTGGTGTACCATCGAAATACCATTTTCAAGCGCTTCTTTAGCAGAATGAAAATCGATTTCTTTACCCTGAAATAAAATACTACCGGAATCTTTTTGATAGATACCGAAAAGACATTTCAATAATGTTGATTTCCCCGCGCCATTCTCCCCCATTAAGGCATGAATGGAATGTGGGCGGACTTTTAAATTGACATTATCAAGAGCCTTAACGCCGGGGAAGGACTTGTTGATGCCGGTCATTTCCAACAAGTATTCGCCTGACGACTGAGTATGTGTGCTGACCATAATTATACCTTGTTGGCCTTGCAGAGTGCGTTATTAAGGGCGCAATGACATTGCGCCCAAAGACGGAGTATTTACTTATTGGTAAACTCTGCCAGATTATCTTTATCGACACCTACGTACGGAACGCGAACAATTTTGTTCTCAATTTTCCAGTTAGTGCCATCTGCCGCACCTTTGCCGTCAGCCAGGTTTTTCGCCAGATCGAAGGTGGCTTTCGCCTGGTTATTGGCGTCGTTCAGCACGGTACCAGCCATTGCGCCAGATTTCACCAGAGCCAGCGCTTCAGGCAGCGCATCCACACCAAATACCGGTACGCTGGTTTTGTTGTGCGCTTTCAGCGCTTCAACTGCGCCCATTGCCATCGCATCGTTGTTTGCGATAACCACTTCGATTTTGTTGGCGTTCGGACCGGACATCCACGCATCCATTTTATCTTTTGCCTGAGCGGTATCCCACATTGCAGTATCTAACTGCAGTTGCTCAGTTTTAATGCCTTTATCGTTCAGCTCTTTAATCACGTAAGTGGTACGTGCTTCAGCGTCCGGGTGTCCCGGTTCGCCTTTCAGCAGAACAAACTGAATTTTGCCGTCTTTGTTCAGGTCCCAGTTCGGGTTCGCTGCCCAGTGTTTGGCGATCAAATCACCCTGAATAATACCGGACTCTTTAGAGTCGGTACCGACGTAAAACGCTTTGTCATAGCTGTCCAGCGCCTTACGAGAAGGTTCTTTGTTAAAGAACACGATCGGTACGTTCTGCCCGCGTGCCTTTTCAATGACCGTGCCTGCCGCTGCCGGGTCAACCAGGTTAATCGCCAGTGCCTTAACGCCTTTTGCCAGCAGCACGTCGATCTGGTCGTTTTGTTTGGACTGGTCGTTCTGCGAGTCATTCATCAGCAGCTGTACATCTGGCGCCGCTTTGGCATCTTTTTCAATAGCCTTACGTACTACAGACATAAAGTTATCGTCATACTTATAGATAGTCACACCAATGCGGGTATCAGCAGCGTGCGCAGCCGCGCCGAATAACATGCTTGCCATTACAGCAGACAGGGTCAACACCTTCTTATTCATGGTATCTCCGGTTTTATTATGCAGGGTAGTACTTGAGATAAATGCTCGGCAGGCAGAACGTTACTGAAGTGTTACTGAACGCCGAAGCTCACTTTTAAAAAATATTTCTTCCGTGTCTGGCAACGCTCCAAAAACAGGCTTTAATTTTTGTTTAAGGCACCTATACCTCGGTGAAAGTGATTATTCACCGTTACATAGTAGTTACAGCGCAACAAACAGTGTCATCATAGCTATCGCATTGTTAATATACTGTGAATTTACTCACATATTGAAAGCGGTTACATCGCGCAACGTTATGAGTTAGTGATCGGTGCCGCATTCTGCCGAAGCGCCACAGAATGGCGACGCACCAGCGTCGGCATAAAGCAATGCGTCGCCTCCGGGTCTAACGTGCCTGCAGCCCCCTGTAGCGCAAGCTCCGTCGCCATTTTTGCCATTGAGGCAATGGGATAGCGTACGGTGGTCAGTTGCGGATCGGTGTAACGCGCGATAGGAATATCATCAAAGCCAATGATAGAAAGGTGTAATGGAATAGCGATGCCGTTGTCTTTTAGCGCGGTCAGCGCGCCGGCAGCCATATTGTCGTTATAGGCGAAAACCGCCGTCAGTTGTAAGTTACGTCCCAGCAGTTCTACCATCGCAGACTCTCCGCCCTGCATATCGGGCGAACCGGTGCCGACCCAACTTTCTGCCGCAACAATCCCCTGCTCTTTCAGGGCTGTTAACCACCCTTCTTTGCGCATGGTATCATCTTCAATGCGATGGCTTGACGCCAGATAACCGATGCGTTGATGACCATTATTCAGCAGCATTCGGGTCGCCATTTTGGCACCGCTGATGTTATCCAGGCAGACGCAGCGGTGGGCGTAACCCGGCACCAGACGGTTGATCAGCACCATGCCGGGGATCTGATCCATAAACTCGGCGAGTTCCCGATCGCTCAGTGCTTTAGAGTGTACAATCAGTGCGTTACAGCGCTGACGAATCAACACCTCAATGGCATGACGTTCTTTTTCAGCCTCATGATAGCTGTTGCCAATCAGGACATACTTCTGATGCTGCTGGGCAACCATATCCACGGCTTTTACCAGCGCGCCAAAAAAGGCGTCTGATACATCCATGACCACAACACCAATCGTGTCGCTCACCTGCGTCGCCAGCGCTTGCGCGTTGGCATTAGGTCGATAGCCCAGCAGAGTAACTGCCTTCATTACCGCTTCACGCGTATCGGGACTCACCAGCGCACTGTTGTTCAGTACGCGGGAAACGGTGGCTACAGAAACGCCAGACTGTCGTGCCACATCACGTATGGTGATCATATTCACTGCCCTGTTTTAGATTGCGGTTGCCCGCAGACACCCCAGGCTGGGTATTTTGTCAGCACAATGAAACGCACTGCGTGAGAGATGTCACAGGAATGAAAGCGCTTACATCCGTTTTGTTAATGAATGTGATCCAGATCGTTATCTGGATGTACGCGGCAATGATGTCCCCGCAGCACGCAGGGTTAATTGACGCCACAGCCATTCCACCGGGCCCTGGCGGTAAAAACGTAGCCATATGACGGAGAAAAGTAGGTTAACGGCCCAAACCGGAATGACGAAATACAGCAGCTCCAGTCGGTCAAATTTCATAAATAAGCCGACCTGGTAAAACAGCGTGGTGCAGATTAAGGTTTGTAACAGATAGTTAGTTAATGCCATGCGCCCCACACAGGCGATGGCAATGACCCATTTTAAGCGGCTAAGCTGCGGCCAGAAGCCGAACATCAGCGCGGCGTAACCAATGGTTTGCAACGGCGCGCCCAGCTCTCGCGGGGCTTGTAGCAAGAAGGCACACCAGCGATATGCCCAGTCCAGATGCCACTGAGCGACGATAGCAGGCAGGTTAATCGCCATCCCGAGAATGACCAGCAGTACACCGGTGCGTCGGTAATGCTGTAAGCTGTACTGCCCTTTTAACCAACCGCTGCGCATCAATGCCGCGCCGAGCAGCATCATCCCCGCCAGTTGCCAGCCGTACTGTGCGCCCAGCGCCAGCAAGCTATTGGACATCATATCCACGCGATTGCTGACGGCTTCCATTCCACCGTTTATTTTCCAGTATTTTTCATACAGCAACGCTGAGGCATCCGGCGTCCAGGCACGACTGGTTTCACTCCCGGAGATTACCCCCAGCAGCAGCAATACGCCAACGCCCACCAGATAAAGCAGTACGCCGGTGTTAAATAAGCTTTTTACCGACGGCGCATCACGGATCAACCGCCAACAAATCAGGCCGATTAAGCCATATGCCAGCAGGATATCGCCATCCCAGAAGAGTAAACCGTGAATAAAACCCAATAGAACCAGCAGCGTAAGCCGCGACTGGATCCAGCGTTTACCGCGCGGGAGCAGCATTTGCAGACCGGCACCGAACAGCAGCGCAAACAACGTGAGGAATTTTACCTGCGCAAAGAGATCGAGCGGCGCCCAGGTCCAGGCGTCGGATAAGGTGATGTTGCCATACCACGCGGGATTGAGGTATGCCGCCTTTGGCAAGCCAAAGGCGCTAATATTGAGAAGCAGGATACCAAGAATGGCGACGCCACGAATAAAATCCAGCGTGACATTACGCTCCATGGTCCCTGCCCTAATCAGTTGTGATGACGTACTGCGCGCAGGAATTCCTGACGCGTGTTCTGGCTGGACTTAAACAATCCGCCAAGAGAAGTGGTCGTGGTCGCACTGGTCGCATCGCGAATGCCGCGCGCTTTCACACAGTAATGTACCGCATCAATCGACACCGCCACATTATTCGTCCCGAGCAGCGTTTGCAGCGCGGTGAGAATTTGCTGGGTGAGACGTTCCTGAACCTGCGGACGCTGTGCGAAAAACTGCACAATGCGGTTAATCTTCGACAGACCAATAACCGAATCTTTCGGGATATACGCCACCGTCGCTTTGCCATCGATAGTAACAAAGTGGTGTTCGCAGGTGCTGGTCAGCGTGATATCGCGAACCGTGACCATCTCGTCCACCTTCATTTTGTTTTCAATGACGGTAATTTTCGGGAAGTTGGCGTAGTCGAGGCCGGAGAAAATCTCATCGACATACATTTTCGCAATGCGATGCGGAGTTTCCATCAAACTGTCATCGCTCAAATCGAGATTGAGCAACTGCATAATCTCGGTCATATGGCCCGAGATAAGACGTTTGCGCGTTTCGTTATCCATCTCTTGCACGGGCGGGCGTAGTGGCGTTTCAAGACCACGCGCGACCAGCGCTTCATGAACCAGGGCCGCTTCTTTACTGAGTGATGACATTTTTTCTTCTCCTGCAGGTGGGGCGCCTCTGCCCTGCATGGGGCAAAGTTTTTAGGCTGTGTAACAGCCAGAACATTGTGCGTGAGGCGGCGCACATAATCCAGTATTCACCGCGATAATTATTGAAATTGGCACAGCCTTTCAGCGTAGCTGATTTCACTTGTCGTTCTACCCGGCGACGTCGAGTGTTAATGTAAAGTTATATAGATGATGAAGTATGTTTGCTCAATGCGGAAGTGAAAGTTGCTCACAGTGCCATGAATAATCTGTATTATGGTGAGTTCGCAAACATATTCAGGTTCAACACAACAAGGAGCCCCGCATGGAAATGCTTGAAGAGCACCGCTGTTTTGAAGGCTGGCAGCAACGCTGGCGTCACGACTCCGCCACGTTAAATTGCACCATGACCTTCAGTATTTTTCTTCCTCCCCCGCGCGATAACACCCCGCCTCCGGTGCTGTACTGGCTGTCGGGTCTGACATGCAATGATGAAAACTTCACGACTAAAGCCGGCGCACAACGCATTGCGGCTGAGCTGGGCATCGTACTGGTGATGCCGGACACCAGTCCGCGCGGCGAACAGGTTGCCAATGATGATGGCTACGATTTAGGCCAGGGGGCGGGATTTTACCTCAATGCTACCCAACAGCCATGGGCAACGCATTTTCGCATGTATGACTATCTGCGTGATGAGCTGCCGGCACTGATTCAATCGCAGTTTAACGTCAGCGATCGCTGCGCCATCAGTGGACACTCCATGGGCGGTCACGGCGCATTGATTATGGCGCTGAAAAATCCCGGGAAATACACCAGCATTTCCGCCTTTGCACCGATCGTAAATCCTTGCCGCGTTCCGTGGGGGGAGAAGGCTTTTAGCGCGTATCTGGGTGAAGATAAATCACAGTGGGCCGCGTGGGACAGCTGCGAGTTAATGTTGGCCAGCAAGCCCGCAGACGCGATTCCGACGCTTATTGATCAGGGAGACAGCGATCAGTTTCTCGCCGATCAGCTGCAACCCGCGGTGCTGGCCGAAACGGCCCGTCAAACCGCATGGCCAATGACGCTACGCATCCAGCCAGGTTACGACCATAGCTATTACTTTATTGCGTCGTTTATTGAGGATCACCTGCGCTTCCACGCCCAGTATTTGTTGAAGTAACGCCTGAGTGAGGGCGCCAGCCCTCTTCATTTCTCCATCATTCCTTCACTTTTTCTCCTTTTTTCTTTCTCCACTATCCTATTGATTTAAAAAGTATTACCCTCAAAACAAGATCAAACACAAATGATTTCGATTATCATTTGTGTTTACAAACATTCATACTTTTGTACAATCCATTCGCTTCTTTACTGAAAAGAGTCCTTAAAAGACAAATACATACAATTGTCATGGCCTTTCACATGACGCGCTGATCGTTACCCTAAATAATTCGAGTTGTATGAACGCGCGTAGCCACGCATCTGCAACTTGAAGTATGCCGGGTAAATTCATTTAAATGGAATGATACAAATGACTATACCTCACGTTAAGGCTGTAGCTGCCGCAGTATGCGTCGCCAGTCTCCCATCACTCGGGCATGCCGCTGAACAAGACACCGTGGTAGTTACCGCCACCGGCTTCGAACAGAAAATTCAGGACGCTCCCGCTTCGATATCTGTTATTACCAAGCAGCAGATTGAGGACAAAGCCTATCGCGATGTTACCGATGCGCTAAAAGATGTCCCTGGCGTCGTCGTCACCGGCGGGGGTAGCAGCAGCGATATCAGTATTCGTGGTATGGCTTCGCAATACACGCTCTTCCTGGTCAACGGAAAACGCATCAGCACACGCGGCACACGTCCTAACAGCGACAACTCAGGTATTGAGCAAGGTTGGCTGCCGCCGCTGGAATCCATCGAGCGTATCGAGGTAATCCGTGGCCCAATGTCATCTCTGTACGGCTCCGATGCGATGGGCGGCGTCATCAACGTCATCACCAAGAAAGTGTCGAATACCAAAGCCTGGACCGGCTCTCTGCACGGCGATGCCACTTTCCAGGAAGACAGAGACTCCGGCGATATTTATCAGACCAACGCCTATGCGTCTGGGCCACTGATTGACGGATTACTCGGCGCAAAAGTGACCGGATTATTCTCTCATCGGGCGGAGGACAAAATCCTCAATGGCTACAATGAACAGCGTATGCGTAACGGGGGCTTAACCCTGAACTTTACGCCAGATGATAAAAATGACATCGACTTCGATTACGCACGTGAACTGCAGGATCGCGACAGTACGCCAGGCAAATCCATGGCCGAGGAAAGCTGCCGCAACGGAAGCTGCAAGCCCAACAGTAAAAGCGAAAACAAGTATGTGCACACAACGTATTCACTAACCCACAGCGGTTATTACGACGACTTCAACTCCACCAGCTATGTCCAGCAGGAAGAGACCGAAAACCCAGGTCGCCAGATGAAGTCCTACAACACGATTTTCAATAACCAGAACCAGGTCTTCCTTGGGGCGCACACCCTGACGTTAGGCGGGCAATACCGTTATGAAAAACTGAGTGATAACGGCAACCAGCTGCAAGCTGCTGATGGACTGAACAAACTGACCCGCTGGAGCTGGGCGCTGTTTGCTGAAGATGAGTGGGCCGTTACCGATACCTTCACGCTGACTGGCGGTCTGCGTATGGATAAAGATGAAAACTACGGCGACAACTGGACACCGCGCGGTTATGGCGTATGGCATCTGAGCGATCAATGGACCTTAAAAGGCGGCGTTTCAGCGGGCTATCGCGCACCGGATCTGCGCCAGTCGTCTGCCAGTTGGGGACAGGTCACCGGCGGCGGTAGACTGAACGGCATCATTGTCGGCAACCCGGACCTGAAGCCGGAGAAAAGCCTCAGCGAAGAGATCGGTTTACTGTGGGATAACGGCAACGATCTCAACGCGGGCGTCACGCTGTTCAATACTGATTTCAAAGACAAAATCACCGAAGTGCGCCGCTGTAACAGCAGCTCCGATCCGGCCTGTACCATCGGCAATACCCACTATGACTTCGTCAGCGATCGCGTTAACGTCGATAAAGCCAATATGCGCGGCGTAGAATCCACTTTCGGCTGGAAGATGACTTCCGACATCAACTGGACGGCGAATTACACTTACACGGAATCTGAACAGAAAAGCGGTCAGTTCTCCGGTCAGCCATTGAACAAAATGCCAAAGCATATGTTCAACACCACGCTGGACTGGCAGGCCACGCAGGATCTCGGTTTCTGGAGCCGTCTGAATCTGCGCGGGAAAACGTCTGAATACCTGAGCCGTACCTCCATGGCGCAGGGCACCCCATCCTATACTCAGGTCGATGTTGGTTTGCGCTATTATGCAAACAAAGATCTGCTGATGACCGCTGGCGTGTATAACGTACTGGATAAGCAAATCGATTACGATACCTACGACACTGTTCTCGATGGTCGTCGTTACACGGTTGGCCTGACTTACAGCTTCTAAGTCTGGCGCAATAAAAAAACCCCGGCACTCATCATGCCGGGGTTTTTGTTATGCTTTTTATACTGTTATTTCTTCACGCGATCCGGGAATTTCATTTCGCTGTAGCGAACAAAATGAGTTCCTTTCGCCAGCTTATAGCCAAACCAGATAATCAGGAACAGCGGGATACCGATATAGGTTGCCATCACGCCGCCCCAGTCAATGCTATCTTTCAGGAACGCTTCGTAGTTCTGGCCCAGAGTGATAATCAGGCACAGCACAAAGGCGAAGATCGGACCCAGTGGGAAGAAGCCAGAACGGTACGGCAGATCCTTCACATCGCGCCCCTGCAGCACATAACCGCGACGGAAGCGATAGTGGCTAATCGCGATCCCCAGCCAGGCGATAAAGCCCGTCATCCCGGAGGTGTTCAGCAGCCAGAGGTACACGGTCTGGTTACCAAACATAGAGGTCAGGAAACACAGCCCCGCCACCACGGTCGTCGCATACAGCGCGTTACGCGGTACACCGCCACGAGACAGTTTGCCGAAAATACGCGGCGCTTTACCGTCGCATGCCAGGGTGTAAAGCATACGCGTGGAGGCATACATCCCGGAGTTACCCGCTGACAGTACCGCCGTCAGGATAACCGCGTTCATTACTGCTGCGGCTGACAGCAGACCCGCATGCTGGAATACCAACGTGAACGGGCTAACGCTGATGTCTTTCACATCGTTGCGCAGCAGGCTCGGATCGGTGTACGGGATAATCAGGCTGATAATCAAAATCGCGAACACATAGAACAGCAGGATTCGCCAAAACACCTGACGCACCGCACGTGGAATGTTCTTTTCAGGATCTTCAGATTCGCCTGCCGCGATACCGATCAGCTCAGTTCCCTGGAAGGAGAAGCCGACGATCATCGCCACGCCAATCATAGCGGCAAAACCCCCGGCAAACGGTGCATCACCGGTCGTCCAGTTGCTCCAGCCCACCGGCTGAGTGCCTTTGAAGATACCGAAAATCATCATCACGCCAACCACGATGAAGATAATTACAGTGGTGACTTTGATCAGCGAGAACCAGTATTCCGCTTCACCAAATCCGCGAACGGAAATGTAGTTCAGCAGGAAGATAACGCCGAGGAACAGTGCGCTCCAGATCCAGCCCGGCGTGTCCGGGAACCACCAGCTCATCACCAGTTGTGCGGCCACCAGGTCAACGGCAATCGTTACCGCCCAGTTGTACCAGTAGTTCCAGCCCAGCGCGAAGCCAAAGCCTTCTTCTACGTAGTTTTGACCGTAAGTGGAGAACGAGCCGGAAACCGGCATATAGGCAGCCAGTTCACCGAGGCTGGTCATCAGGAAGTACACCATCAGACCGATCAGGATATAAGAGAACAACGCGCCGCCAGGACCCGCCGCAGAAATAGTTGCACCAGATGCAACGAAAAGACCTGTACCGATGGAGCCTCCAATGGCAATCATCGTCAGGTGACGCGCCTTCAGTTCACGACGTAGCGTGGGCGCTTCTGTGGTTTTAGTTTCGGAAACCATGTGAAAATGCTATCCATCCAAAAAATGAGGCGCGATTGTAGCAGACGAAATGGCATTCTTCCGGCACAAATGCGCTGTTATAAGAGACCTTCATGACTGGCCGCGGATTATAAGTAAAGCAGAAAACGGGCGGCACAAGGCGGTTAAGACGTAACAGCCATTATGGATAGGGTGACCTGACGAGAGTTAGCGCGCTATTCGCCCTACTCAACCTGGTCGCTGTAATATAAAAAACGCGTAATGGCATTGGAGATATGTTTTTGCCGGTGATGAACGCGCCAGAGAGTGCGCACTAATCGCGGCAGTGGCACGGTAACTTCGCTCAGCGTCCCTGCCTGTAACTGCTCCGCAATGACCCGACGCGACAAACAGCTGATCCCGAGACCATGGCGCACCGCATGCTTAATGGCCTCGGAGTTCCCCAACTCCATCGCCATCTGAAATCTTGGCAGATGAGACAACAGCAGGTAATCCACCAGTTCACGCGTACCCGATCCTCGCTCACGCAGGATCCACGGCGAAGCAGCCAGCTGTTCCAGCGTAACCGGCCCCTTTGTGAGCGGTGACGACGGTGCGGCAAACACCACCAGTTCGTCCTCCAGCCACGGTTCAGAGATGATTTCCGTACTGTGACACGGCCCTTCTATCAGCCCGATGTCTACCCGAAAATCCAGCACCGCATTGATCACGTCCTGGCTGTTGCCCACGCTAAGTTCCAGCGGCAAATCGGGGAAGTCCTGGCGATAACGGGCGATCATGGCGGGCAGAATATAATTACCGATGGTGCTACTGGCATAGACCCGAATGGCGCCATTATCTTTGCGAAAAAGCTGTTCGATTTCGGTCGTTTGCTCAAGTAACGCCAGCGCGCGCGGATAAAGCAAGCGTCCGTGTTCGTTAACCACCAGCCGTTTGCCAACACGGTCAAACAGTTGCACGCCAAGTTGCCCTTCCAGATCGGTAAGCGCCGCACTCACCGCCGACTGCGACAATGCCAGCATGACAGATGCCTGGGTCGTTGAGCCGCTTTTTAGTACCTCAGCAAACACTTCAAGTTGTCGCAGGGTGATATGCATAGTCGTTTTCCACCGGATAGCCGTTACTTATACCCTAAATAATTCGAGTTGCAGGAAGGCGGCAAGAGAGAGCATCCCCCGGAGCGTACTTAAGTACGTGACTGGGGTGAACGAGCGCAGCCAACGCACATGCAACTTGAAGTATGACGGATATACCACTTATATAGATTAATTATAAATATATAATCAATTTTATTTTTAAACCACTTCGCCTTACTCTTTTACCCAGATAAAGGAGAAGGATATGACAGAACTCACCTTACAGACTCATCGTCGTACAGCGTGGCATTTTATTCCGGGGCTTGCCCTGAGTGCAGTTATCACTGGGGTCGCCTTATGGGGAGGATCCATTCCCGCCGTCGCAGGTGCCGGGTTCAGCGCCCTCACCTTAGCCATCTTATTGGGGATGATTCTCGGCAACACCGTCTATCCGCACATCTGGAAAAGCTGTGACGGCGGCGTGCTGTTCGCGAAACAACATTTATTACGTCTGGGGATTATCCTCTACGGTTTCCGCCTCACCTTCGCGCAAATTGCTGACGTCGGCGTCAGCGGTATCGTGATTGATGTGTTAACGCTAAGCAGTACCTTTATGATTGCCTGTTTCCTGGGGCAGAAAGTATTTGGTCTGGACCGTCACACCAGCTGGCTGATTGGCGCGGGTAGCAGCATTTGTGGTGCCGCCGCCGTGCTGGCAACCGAACCAGTGGTGAAAGCAGAAGCCAGTAAAGTGACCGTCGCTGTCGCCACCGTGGTTATCTTCGGTACTATCGCTATCTTCCTGTATCCGGCGATGTATCCGTTGCTTTCACACTGGTTTAGCCCAGAAACCTACGGCATTTACATTGGCTCCACCATGCATGAAGTTGCACAGGTTGTGGCTGCCGGGCACGCCATTAGCCCGGATGCGGAAAACGCCGCGGTTATTGCCAAAATGCTGCGCGTCATGATGCTGGCACCGTTCCTTATCCTCCTGGCCGCACGCGTTAAACAACTGTCTCCGGCCACGGGCGGTGAGAAGAGCAAAATAACCATTCCATGGTTTGCCATCCTGTTCATTGTGGTCGCAATTTTTAACTCGTTCCACCTGCTGCCACAGTCAGTAGTGAACATGCTGGTAACGCTGGACACCATTTTGCTGGCAATGGCGATGGCGGCCCTGGGGTTGACCACGCACGTTAGCGCGCTGAAAAAAGCCGGTGCCAAACCGTTACTGATGGCCCTGCTGCTGTTTGTCTGGCTGATTGTGGGTGGCGGTGCGATTAACGTCGCTATCCACGCGCTGATGGCATAAACGATCACGACTCACCTCTATTAACCCGCTATACTCTCCCTTTTTGTATTTGAGTATGGCGGGTTAAATTTATGAAATATATCGGAGCGCACGTAAGCGCCGCTGGCGGTCTGGCTAACGCCGCTATTCGAGCCGCAGAAATCGAAGCGACCGCATTCGCCCTGTTCACCAAAAATCAGCGCCAGTGGCGTGCCGCGCCGCTGACCACCGAAATCATTGATGATTTTAAATCTGCCTGCGAGGAGTATCACTATACTGCCGCCCAGATCCTGCCTCACGACAGTTACCTGATTAACCTCGGTCATCCGGTTAGCGATGCGCTGGAAAAATCACGTGATGCGTTTATAGATGAAATGCAGCGCTGTGAACTGCTGGGCTTATCCTTGCTGAACTTTCACCCGGGTAGCCATTTGATGCAGATCCCGGAAGATGAGTGTCTGGCGCGCATTGCCGAATCCATCAACATCGCCCTTGCTCAGACCCAGGGCGTTACGGCAGTTATCGAAAATACCGCCGGACAAGGCAGCAACCTTGGATTTAAGTTTGAGCACCTTGCCGCCATTATCGACGGCGTCGAAGATAAGTCCCGCGTCGGCGTCTGTATTGATACCTGCCATGCCTTCGCGGCCGGTTACGATTTGCGCTCCGTCGAGGAATGCGAAAAGACGTTTACGGAATTTGAGCGTATTGTCGGCTTCAGGTACCTACGCGGTATGCACCTGAACGACGCCAAGAGCGCATTTGGCAGTCGCGTTGACCGTCACCACAGCTTAGGTGAAGGCAATATTGGCCACGATGCCTTCCGTTGGATCATGCAGGACAATCGTTTTGACGGCATTCCGCTGGTGCTCGAAACGATTAATCCGGATATCTGGGCAGAAGAGATTGCCTGGCTGAAAGCCCAGCAAACAGAAAAAGCGGTGGCATAATCATGAACGACAGGGAAAAGCAGATCCTTAAGATCCTGCGTCGCAATCCGTTGATTCAGCAGAATGAAATCGCCGATATTTTGCAGATCAGCCGTTCACGCGTTGCTGCGCATATTATGGATTTGATGCGTAAAGGCATGATTAAAGGTAAAGGTTATATCCTTACCGAACAGGATTATTGCGTGGTTGTCGGGGCGATCAATATGGATATTCGTGGTGTTGCTGACATCCACTATCCTCAGGCTGCCTCTAACCCTGGTAACATTCACTGCTCGGCAGGCGGCGTGGGACGCAACATCGCCCACAACCTGGCGCTGCTGGGCCGTGACGTCCACTTAATTTCCGCTGTTGGCAGTGATTTCTATGGCGAAACATTGCTGGAACAAACGCGTCAGGCCGGTGTTAACGTTTCCAGTTGCATACGCCTGCATGGACATAACACCTCAACTTACCTGTCGATCGCTAATCAGCAGGAAGAGACCGTACTGGCAATTAACGATACCCATATCCTGCAACAATTGACGCCGCAGTTACTGAACAGTTCGCGAGATTTGATCCGCCATTCCGGTGTCGTACTGGCAGATTGCAATCTGACTGCCGAAGCCATTGAGTGGGTCTTTACTATTGCTGATGATATTCCGGTATTCATTGACACCGTTTCAGAGTTCAAAGCGGCAAAAATGAAGACCTGGTTTACGCGTATTCATACGCTAAAACCAACGCAGAAAGAGCTGGCGATTTTGTGGGGTCAACCTATTCATTCAGATGCCGATCGCGTACTGGCCGTTAATAGTCTCCATCAGCAAGGGGTAAAACGAATCTTTGTTTGCCTGGAAGATGAATCCGTTTTTTGCAGCGAAAAGGACGGAGAACAGTTTTTACTGACGCCTCCAGAGCATACGGTTGTAGACAGTTTTGGCGCCGACGATGCTTTTATGGCGGGATTGCTGTACAGCTTTCTGGAAGGTAGCGAATTTCGTGAAAGCGCTCACTTTGCCATGGCCTGCGCGGCATTATCGCGAGCCAGCGTCAGCATCAACAACCCAACCCTCTCAGCAGATAACGCCTTGTATTTGCTGCAAACTGCTTAAATGTAATGCCGGATGGCGCTACGCGTATCCGGCATTATTTTCGCTATGCCAGCCCGATAAAGAAACCGGCTATAGTGGCGCTCATCAGGTTTGACAACGTTGCTGCTGCCAGCGCGCGCATGCCAAGCTGCGCGATTTCCGGGGCACGCTGTGGCGCTATCGCCGAAAATGCCCCGACGACAACGCCGATCGAACCAAAGTTAGCGAAACCGCACAGCGCAAACGAGATAATCGCAATGGTCTTCACATCCAGCGTTCCACCCGTTTGCAGATACGGCGAGAAGTTGAGATAAGCGACAAACTCGTTAATCGCCAGCTTCTGTCCGATCAGGCTGCCTGCCAGCGTCGCATCGCCCCAGTCCACACCCATAATCCACGCCAGCGGGGCTAGCGCATAGCCAAAGATCCCTTCCAGAGTGGCGTGACCAAAGCCAAACCACCCACCAATTCCGCCAATAATGCCGTTAATCAGCGCGATAATGGCGACAAATGCCATTACGACCGTCGCCACGCCAGCGGCAATTTTCAGCCCGGTCATCGCTCCGCTCGCCGCTGCTTCGATGATGCTTTTCGGTGGCGTTTCAGTAAATGACAGGTTCTCAAAGGTGACGCGAGATTCTTCAGTTGCCGGACTCAGCATACGCGCGAACAAAATACCGCCAGGAATTGCCATCAACGATGCCGCCAGCAAATAGTCAATCGGAACGCCCATTCCGGCGTAACCGATCATCATTGAGCCAGCAATCGAGGCCATCCCGCTACAAATAGCGGTAAACAGCTCATTGCGATTCAGGCGGTCAATAAACGGCTTCACGATCGCCGGGATCTCGTTTTGCCCGAGGAAAATCGTCGTTACGGCGACAAATGACTCGATCTTACTGATGTTCAGCGCTTTCTGGAAAATACCGCCGAGGATGCGGATCAACAGCCCCATCACGCCAATATAGTAGAGAAGACTGATCAGTGCGGTCACAAAAATGATGGCCGGTAGCACCCGAAAAGCAAAGATAAACCCGGCTCCGTCAAACAGCACATCCATTTTTGGCCCAACCAGGGAGCCAAAGATAAATGCGCTTCCCGCGTCACTGTATGACATCACCTTGTGGACACCGAGCGCAGCCTGTTCAACCAGCCATTTTCCCGGCGGGAAGTACAGCATAATGCCGCCGATTGCGATTTGCAGTACCAGTGCAGCCCCGACCGTGCGCAGACTTATACGTTTTTTATTTACTGACAGCAGAAACGCGATGGCCAGTAATACCACCATACCCACAACACTTCTCATTATATCCATAATGAAATTCCCTTCATGCCAGGAAACCCGGCGTTATCGCCAGGTTTTGGTAGGTTTGATATTCGCGGGCGACCGCATTCTGCCCGGGAAATTCTGTCAGACGAGGCGCTGATACTCCTTCGCAATTTCACAGGCCAGTACCGCATTGTTGAACACCAGCTGAATATTTGATTTCAGGCTGTCACCACCGGTCAGCTCTGCAACCCGCGCTAACAGGAACGGCGTACTCTCTTTGCCCACGACGCCCTGATCTTCCGCTTCTTTTACCGCCCGATCGATTGCCGCATTAATTTTCTCTTCAGCCATCGCAAACTGCTCTGGGATGGGGTTCGCAACAACCAGACCGCCGTCGAGACCCGTTTGCCATTTCACCGCCATGGCACGGGCAATCTCTTGCGCACTGTCCAGACGGATACTGACCTCAAACGGACTGGTACGGCAGAAAAATGCTGGCAACGCGTTGGTTTGATAACCAATTAACGGCACACCAAAGGTTTCTAAATATTCAGTAGTTAAGCCGAGATCAAGAATAGATTTCGCCCCGGCACAAATTACCGTGACATTGGTATGCGCCAGTTCTTGCAGATCCGCGGAAATATCAAAGGTATGTTCAGCACCACGATGAACCCCACCTATTCCCCCTGTCGCAAATACTTTAATTCCCGCCAGGGCGGCAATAATCATGGTTGAGGCAACAGTCGTTGCACCATTTTTTCCTGCCGCGACCACAAACGGCAAATCACGACGACTTACTTTCGTAACGCTATGACCTTCTCGCCCAAGCAGCTCAATTTCATCTTTGCTTAAACCAACTTTCATTATTCCGCCAATAATGGCAATGGTCGCAGGAACCGCACCGTGTTTACGAATAGTTTCTTCTACTTCAATCGCTGTCTGGGCATTCTGCGGAAATGGCATACCATGAGAAATAATGGTTGATTCAAGTGCAACAATCGGCTTCTTACTGTTTAATGCTTCCTGTACTTCTGGAGATATTTGTAATAATTCAGAGGAAAGAGTTAATTCAGACATTCTGTGTTCTCCACTAATGAGCTTACATTCGCAACAGACAAATCAGGGTTATTGGTATATTCACAGGCTAACGCCATTGATGAACAACCCTGCGCAAATCGAACCGAATCAATAAAGGGCATGCCGTCTACCCAGCAGGAAGCCAGTCCAGCCATCATCGCATCGCCAGCCCCGGTAACATTAATGACGTGAGTTTTAATCGGCAGCGACCAACCACGACTTCCCGCAATATCACTGTAATAAACACCGTCACCGCCCATGCTGAGCACTAGCCTATTTAAGCCGCGATCATGAAACCAGGCGGCGACTTTACCCACGTCATCACGCCCGGAAAGCGCAATACCGCTTAGCGTTTCGGCTTCAAGCCGGTTGGGTTTAAGAGTGTGAATTTGTCCAAGCCGCTCGCGAATTTTGACGCATTTCCATGCCGATACCGGGTCAACAAACACCGGAACCTCTCCGGCATTTTCCAGCACCCATGCCAGGGCATCTTCGCTAATATTGCAATCGGCGACGATGACTTTCGCCTGCCGAATAAAATCATGATGCTGTGATAAAAAATCTGCTGAAATATGTTCGGTAATGCTCATATCATTAATGGCAACCAACATTTCACCGGTGTTATCAAGCAATGATAAATAACTGGACGTATTCTCTCCGGGAACGATAAGACACTTATCAACATGAACTCCGGATTGATTGGTTTGCGCCAATAACGATTGTCCATAAAAATCATTACCAACCGCCGTCAGTAACCATGAATTTTTCCCCAGCAGCGCGAGATTATGTGCAATGTTACGTCCAACTCCGCCGGGGGTGAATTTTATCTTTCCTGGATTCGAATCCGCATAATTTAGAGAAGCATGCGAATACCCAGCAACATCCATATTGGCCGAGCCAATAGTTACTATGTATTCCTTTTCACGCATAGCACGTCCCCTGGCAATTAACTTGCCACAAATGAGTTCGTTAAAAATAACCAACGCCACACATCAGGTTATTAGAGCACATGTTCACTATCAAACATATGTTCATAGTAAGCGTGTTTTTGACAAAGTAAATCCATATTCAAGATCTAAACTCAATAGATATGAACAGAATCACAATTTTTTATAGATACAGTCTGTAAAGGAAAGAAAAAATGAGAGGTAGTACACAATTAAAGCAGCCTAAAGAGTTTAACTCCGGCAAAACCGGAGATTTTTCAGATGCGCCAGGCGAACCGGTTCGTATCAACTGAGCGAAACAAGGTCCTCTGGCATATGGTTGTACAAAATCCGCCAGAAGTGCTCAGCCGTTTTATTCAACCGGGTATCCATTCGGTAAATATAAGCCTGAATAGGCACCATCAGCTCCGGCGTCTGCAGACAAACCAGCCGCTTTTCGCGCAGTTCGTTTACGATTGTCCACGCCGGCAGCCAGGCGATACCATGCCCATCCAATGCCATATTTTTTAATAACTCACTCATTGAAGACATAAACAGCGTACGGGCTGAAATGCCGCCTACTTCCGCCAGATGACGGTTTACCAATCTTCCCATGTAGGATGTGCTGGTATAGTTCAGAATCGGCGCCTGCGACTGATAGATATCAAACAACGCCTTACCCTGCACATCAACTGCACACACGGGGTACAGTTCAGACTCAAAAACCTTCAAGCCGCAGAAAGGTGACTGCATTAAATCTTCATCCCGAAAGGAGATAATAAAATCGCTTTTCCCCTCGCGCAGAGTATTCACCGCCTGAACAACATCAATAGCTTCAACGTGATAGACAAACTCCTCACCCCAGGCCGCCATTGAGTGCACCAATCTGGGCAACATCGTCAGCGACAGAGAATGTGCCGCCGCTATTTTGATATTGGGTACACCCAGTAAATTGTGGCCGCTTAGCTCATCCAGATTACATTCCAGCTGTTGCAACAAACTACGGGTTTGCGAATGAAATAGCTTGCCCTCCTCCGTGAGTTGCAGTGGGCTCGTTGTGCGATCAAAAAGCAGCACACCCACGGCTGATTCGAGCGCCTTGATCCGCCGACTAAATGCCGGTTGGGATATGTTGCGCTCCTCAGCCGCCTGGGAAAAATGACGGCATGCCTCCAACGTCAAAAAGTCATATAACCATTTTGTCTCAATATTTTTCATGCTTATCACGCAGATATTTAAATATGCCTATTAGCCTTAAAGCATCATGCCTGAATAGTTCCGGAGATGACATTCATCATTAGCGCCTGGTGATTCGTTTTTTGCATCAAGGCTTCATTTTTAACATTAACATACTTCTCTCCCTATCGGTTACGACCGCTTGCCCGCCGCGTAACGCGTAGCCTCTGGCCGAATACCGGCCTGCTGAGGTTACACAATAAACCACAGTCATGCGGTTTTTGCATTGAACCATACATTATTGCATTTCTCCTCACGTCACACTGCTGTTAAACATTATCAGCAGACACAACCCGGCTCTGAATATTAATCATCGGTGAATTGAGGTATATATCGTGAAAGGTTTAATTGGCGTGCTTGGTGGTATGGGACCTGCTGCAACGGTCGATCTGTTTAATAAATTCGTCACTTTTACCGCTGCGCAACGTGACCAGGAACATATCCCCTTAATTATTTCATCTATTCCTGACATTCCTGACCGAACCGACGCGTTAATGCATCATGGTCATTCCCCACTTCCGGCAATGCGCGATTATATGCATAAACTCGAAGATGCTGGCGCCGAGTGTATTGTGATCCCCTGTAACACCGCCCACTTTTGGTTTAATGAATTAAAAGCGTGCTGCCATACAGAGCTGCTCAGTATCGTTGAAACGACCATCAATGAGGTTAAAAACTGCGGGAAATCGCAAATCGGATTACTCGCCACCAACGCCACTTTATACATGGGCCTCTATCAAAAAGGCATAGAATCTCTTGGGTTAACCTGCATCAGCCCTGACTCATCCAGTCAGGAAAAAGTGATGGAAAGCATCTATTGCTTAAAAGCTGGTGATGCTAAGCGGGCACAAACGCTGATGAATGAACAGGCTGAAGCACTCTTCTCACGCGGGGCACAAGTCATCGTGCTCGGATGTACTGAAGTTCCTGTCATTCTTGCTGAAGCAGTCAAAAAGTTACCTGAAAAATATATTGATTCAACCGGTTCGTTGGTTCGTGCCGGTATTAAATGGTACGAGAAACGCGTGGGTAAAAATCACCTTTTGGCACAATGAATGTCCATACCTGTTTAATTGTTGCATTAAATAAAAATCCATTTTAATTACAAATTACTCTCTGGCGGAGGCCATTATGATTTGGCTAGAAATTATCGTAGTGTTGGGCGCAATATTTTTCGGTATCCGCCTTGGCGGAATTGGTATTGGTTTATGCGGCGGGCTGGGGCTGGCTATTTTAACGCTGGGGTTTGGGCTGCAAATTGGTTCACCACCCGTTGACGTTATTCTTATTATTATGACGGTGGTGGTGGCGGCATCGGCGCTACAGGCCGCCGGAGGCATGGATTATCTGGTTCGCATTGCCGGTAATTTTATGCGCCGTAACCCTAAATATATCAATATTATTGCGCCGATTATTACCTGGTCGATGACGATTATGGCGGGAACAGGGTTCATCGTCTTTTCTACTCTGCCGGTGATTGCCGAAGTTGCCAAAGAGTCAGGTATTCGCCCTTCCCGTACGCTCGCAGGCTCCGTAGTCGCTTCTCAGGTGGCGATATCCGGTTCGCCGATCAGTGCCGCAATGGCCGCTATGCTGACTATTATGGAAGGCAACGGTATCAGCTTTATTCAGGTCATGGCGGTTTGTCTGCCTGCCTCATTTGTCGCCGCGATGGTCGCCGCTTTTATCGCCTCACGTCAGGGATGTGAGCTACAGGATGATGAAGTCTATCTGGAACGCCTGCAAAAAGGACTGGTGCGTAAATATGCAGGGCAAAACAGCACAACGCCAGGTGCCAGACTGTCAGTCGCCCTGTTTATGCTGGCAACGGTGGTCATCGTTATTCTTGCCGCATGCCCTCAATTGCGCCCTGGATTCGATGCAGGTAATGCAATGAATACCCGGGATATTATCATTATCTGCATGCTAGCTGCCGCTTGTCTGATGGTGGTGCTATGCAAAACATCAACAGACGCGATTGTCCTGACATCCACGTTTCGGGCGGGTATGAGTTCGTTGGCAGTTATTCTGGGGATTGTTACGCTGGGCACAACTTTCATTGATGCCCACTTAACGGAGATAAAGGATATCGCGGGCGATATCCTACGGGCTTATCCGATGCTGTTGGCGCTGGTGCTGTTTGGTACCTGCGCGCTTCTCTATTCGCAGGGAGCCACCACGCCGCTGATTATCCCTCTTGCCGTCGCGCTCGGCGTACCCACATGGGCCATTCTGGCTTCCTATGTCGCAGTGACCGGCGTGTTTGTTCTGCCAACTTATCCGACTTCGCTGGCGGCAATGGAGTTCGACACCACCGGGACAACGCGCGTGGGTAAGTATGTCTTAAACCATCCGTTTATGTTGCCAGGGCTTGGCGGGATCATTGCTGGCGTTGCCTTTGGTTTTATCATCGCGCCAATGATTGCCTGAACCGGTTTAACACTACCAGGCAGATCTAATAGATAAAAAAAGGGGCAGAGAAATCTCTGCCCCGGATGTCAGCGTTAAATCAGGCCGCCTTTGCCACAACCTCTGCTTCCGGGCGTTTCAGCACCGCGTAGGAGAGACCGGCTACCAGCGTACCGGCAATAATGGCCAGCAGGTATCCAACCACCGGAGTGATTGCGCCAGGGATTAACAGCACGAACAGACCGCCGTGCGGTGCCATCAGCTTAGCCCCCACCGCCATCGAGATAGCTCCGGTAATCGCGCCGCCAACGATACAGCAAGGCAGAACGCGCATCGGGTCACGGGCAGCAAATGGGATAGCCCCTTCGGTAATAAAGCACAGGCCCAGTACCAGCGCAGCTTTACCGCCTTCCTGCTGCGCTTTGTCGAACTTACGACGCGCCACCAGCGTTGCCAGCCCCAGGGCCAGCGGAGGCACCATACCCGCCGCCATAATCGCCGCCATCGGCGCGTAGGTTTGCGTACTAAGCAGGCCCACACCGAAAGCATACGCCGCTTTGTTAACCGGACCGCCCATATCGGTACACATCATGCCGCCCAGAATCGCTCCAAGCAGCACCGCGTTCGCGGTTCCCATGGTTTGCAGCCAGTGGGTCAGACCTTCCAGAATGCCCGCCACTGGTTTACCGATCAGGTAGATCATGGCCAGACCAACCACCAGGCTTGAGAGCAGCGGAATGATCAGGATCGGTTTCAGCGCTTCCATACTCTGCGGAAGTTTCAGCTTCGTGCTGATGAGCTTCGCCACATAACCGGCAAGGAAACCGGCAATAATCCCGCCAATAAAGCCGGAACCGGTGCTCACTGCCAGCATACCGCCGATAAGACCAGGCGTCAGACCCGGACGGTCAGCGATGGAAAACGCGATGTAGCCCGCCAGAACCGGCACCATCAGCGCGAAAGCTGAACCACCGCCAATCTGCATCAGCGCCGCCGCCAGCGTACCCTGCTCCTTGAACGCTTCGATACCAAAAGCGAATGAGAGTGCAATACACAGACCGCCAGCAACCACCATCGGCAGCATGTAGGATACGCCCGTCAGCAGGTGACGATACGCGCCAGCGCTCTCTTTCTTACCTTCAGTGGTTGCAGACTGCGCTTTGCCGGCTGGCTGGTACGGCGTTGCTTCTTCCAGCGCTTTATCCAGCTCCTGCTTCGTTTTCTTCAGCGCAAGGCCAGTAGAAGTACGGTACATTGGTTTTCCGGCAAACTTCGCCAGATCAACTTCAATGTCAGCCGCCACAATCACCAGATCCGCCTGAGCCACCTCTTCCGGCGTAATGGCATTGCCTGCGCCAACAGAACCACGGGTTTCAACCTTCACCCACCAGCCACGTTTTTTCGCTTCCGTTTCAATAGCTTCAGCGGCCATAAACGTATGGGCAACACCAGTTGGACAAGCCGTCACCGCCACCACGCGTTTTGGACCACTACTGGCCACGGACGCTGTCGCAACCGGAGCGCTATAAGGTTTTGCGTGACCTTTCGCTTCACTGAGGAAAAGTTCAGGATGCGCAACCGCACGACCAATATCGCCCAGCCAGACTTTTTTGCCGTTCAGCGAACTGTCGGCAGGAAGCGTGTCGCCCAGAACAATTGCCAGTTCGGCATCATTAGGATTATCAATAATTTCCAGATGTGCTTTCTGCGCCGCCGCTCCAAGCAGGGTTTTCGCCATATAAGCGCGAGCCTGGCCGAGATTAGCGTCAATAATCAGCAGCGTTTTCATTATGCCTCTCCTGCTGTCAGTTAAACGGTTTTAAGTCGACACGCGCCATCATTGCGGCCAACTGAGGACGATCGGTAATGCCCACATTGCTTTGGCTTACCGCCAGGGCGGCAACAGCGGTTGCCAGACGCAGGGTGTGTTCACTGGATTCACGCATCAGCAGGCCGTAAATCAGGCCACCAACCATTGAATCACCCGCGCCTACGGTGCTTACCACCTCGACTGACGGCGGTTTAGCAATCCACTCACCCGAAGCGTTAACCCACAGCGCACCTTCCGCGCCAAGTGAAATCACCACGTGAGCAATACCCTGCTCGCGCAACGCATGTGCAGCTTCAATCACATCTTTCATTTCTGGCAGCTTACGGCCAGCCCAGATTTCCAGTTCACGACGGTTTGGTTTTACCAGCCACGGCGCCGCTTTCAGACCGGCCACCAGTGCTTCACGACTACTATCAAAGATAATGCAAGGACACTGACTGCGCAGGCGCGTCATCCAGTCGGTGAATGCTTCCGGGCTAACGCCGGTCGGCAAACTGCCGCTGACGCACACCATGTCGAACTGGCCCAGCCAGCTCAGCGAGTCATTCACAAAGCGTTCCCAGTCAGCCGGGGTAACTTCAAAGCCGGAGAAATTGAAATCGGACACTTCGCCGTCTTTTTCGGTCAGCTTGACGTTGATACGGGTACGCCCCTGTACAACCTGAAAACGGTTGGCGATACCCAGCTCGCTGAACAACTGCTGAAAACCATCCTGGTTGTCTTTACCGAGGAAACCGCCCACCGTTACATCGATACCTAAATCTTTCAAAACCTTAGCGACGTTAATCCCTTTCCCTGCCGCGTGCAGACCGGTCGTTTTAACCAGGTTCACTTCACCGCGTTCAATTTCCGGGCAGAAACCCACCAGATCGTAGGCTGGGTTAAGGGTGATAGTAGCAACACGTCTGCTCATTACGCGCCCTCCCCAAGACCCGCCGCGATGGCTTCGCCAATCGCTTTCAGCGCCTGTTCAGCATCTTCACCCTGGGCGGTAAAGCGCAGGTGATGTCCTTTCTTCACGCCTAATGCCACAACTTTCATCAGACTGCGTCCATTCGCCGGCTTGCCGGTTCCATCAAGATTTGTCACGGTAATTTCACTGTTAAATTGTTTAATCGTATTCACCAGCATGGTGCCCGGGCGGGCGTGTAAACCATGCTCATTGCGCACAATAAATTCGGCGCTCAGTACATCATCAGTTAAGGCATCATCGCTGGTCAGCAGCGCCAGCACCGTTGCCGCATCGGCTTTCAACAAACGGTCAGCTTTATTATTCAGCAGCAAATCGCCAAGGCGCTTCAGCACCGCAACCGGTTGTTCGTCATTCATGGCGACGGTCACCAGCAGGGCTGCCGCTTCACCTTGTACATCGAACGCTGTTGCTGCGCGGCTGACCGCAACGGCGCTGCGCACATTGCCTTCAGCACAGTCATTCAGCCAGATCCCCTGACCGAGATTCATCGGTTGCTCATTAATGGCTCTGGCCACAAAGGTGGCGTCAACCGCGCCGACCTCTTTCAGCCGTGCGGCGTTGAGCGCCTGCAGCGTGACCAGCGAGTTGGCAACGACGTCCAGCGACAGCGTTTCGTTATCAAGCTTCAGCTGTTCGCTTTGCTTTTCCCCCATCAGCAACGCGCGCAACTCTTCCGCCGTGGTCGCAGATTTCAGCTGTTCAGCGACGGAGTCATCGCTCAGCACGTGCGTCAGCTGACGCAATAAACCGAGGTGCTCATCAGAGCTGGCGGCGATGCCGATTGCCACATAAGCAACCTGCCCTTCACCCCAGATCACGCCCTGCGGAAACTGAAACACCTGCACGCCGGTTTTCAGCACCCGATCGCGCGTGTCCGTCGTACCGTGAGGAATAGCAATACCGTTGCCGAGGAACGTGGACGTCTGTTGTTCACGCGCCAGCATGCCATCGACGTAGCCTTCCGCTACGTTACCTGCCAGCACTAAGGCAGCGGCAACCTGGCGAATAGCCTCTTCTTTATTCCCGGCCTGTTCGCCCGGGTGAATATCCTGAACAGATAACTGGAACATGGTTCTCCTCTCCCGCTGATTTGAAACGATTCAGCTAACATGAGAAAAAAGGCGTCACCTGACTCCATCAGTTATGGCGAGATGACGCTGAAACGTTTCAAGAAGTCTTGCTCTTTTTTCTTCAGCACACAAGTAAAGTTGACAAATTACTTGCTGAATTTAGAGATAACGCACATTTTTTCCGCGGAGGAGAAAAAATTGCTGACGCAAAAACGGCGTCAGCCTGTCAGATTCAGCAGCGTCAGCAAACTGCTTTCTCTGACTGAAATGCTATTTTGATTTTTGATGCCGATTTTGATTTGGCTCCCTGTTTATTTTCTGACAAGCAGCGTAAACTCCGCGTCTCTTCACATTATTGATATCAAAACATGCACAACACCCCCGTAGCCGCCACACCCAAGGCGTTTGATTTAACGTCTTCGGCGTTCCTGCTTGTCGCATTTCTGACGGGTATCGCCGGTGCGTTGCAGACGCCAACCCTCAGCCTTTTTCTGACGGATGAAGTCCATGCCCGTCCCGGCATGGTCGGGTTCTTTTTTACCGGTAGCGCCGTAATCGGCATTTTGGTGAGTCAGTTTCTGGCCGGACGTTCAGATAAAAAAGGCGATCGCAAAAACCTGATTGTGTTTTGCTGCGTGCTGGGGATGCTGGCCTGCGTGCTGTTCGCCTGGAACCGTAACTATTTTATTCTGCTATTTGTCGGGGTATTCCTCAGCAGCTTCGGTTCGACCGCCAACCCGCAAATGTTTGCTCTCGCCCGCGAGCACGCCGACCGTACGGGTCGGGAAGCCGTCATGTTCAGCTCGATATTACGTGCGCAGGTTTCGCTGGCCTGGGTGATTGGCCCGCCGCTGGCCTACGCGCTGGCCATGGGGTTTAGCTTTACGGTGATGTACCTCAGCGCGGCGGTGGCGTTTGTTGTCTGCGGCGTAATGGTCTGGCTGTTCTTACCCTCGATGAGTAAAAACGTGCCTCTCGCGACAGGCGCGGTAGAAGCCCCGCGCCGCAATCGACGCGACACGCTGCTACTGTTTGTTATCTGCACGTTAATGTGGGGGACTAACAGTCTCTATATCATTAATATGCCGTTGTTTATTATCAACGAACTGCATCTGCCGGAAAAGCTGGCGGGCATCATGATGGGAACTGCCGCGGGGTTGGAAATCCCAACCATGTTGATTGCCGGATACTTCGCGAAGCGTCTGGGCAAACGCCTGTTGATGAGAATCGCCGTTGTCGCCGGATTTTTCTTTTATGCCGGCATGCTGTTGGCCCACTCTCCGGCGATATTGCTTGGCTTACAGCTGCTGAACGCGATTTACATCGGCATCCTCGGCGGGATTGGCATGCTCTATTTCCAGGATCTGATGCCGGGACAAGCGGGTTCAGCCACAACTCTCTATACAAATACCATTCGCGTGGGCTGGATTATTGCCGGATCGTTGGCGGGTATTGCCGCTGAAATCTGGAACTATCACGCGGTATTCTGGTTTGCGTTGGTGATGATCGTCGCCACCGTCGCGTGTCTGACGCGCATCAAAGACGTTTAAGGTGCGGTCAGCGCCTCGAGCTCGATGAGATAGACCATGGCCTGGTGCGTCGTCTGTCCGCACATTTCCGCACTGGGCTGTAAACCGGCGCACACTTTTGGCCGCAGAGGCGAAGCAAAAATTTTACAGCGCAGGGATTCATCCAGCTGAACGCATGGTGTATTAGCGGGCTTGCCATCAGGCATGCCGGGGATGGGACTGGAAATTGAAGGCGCGGTGCAACATGCACCACAATCCGGACGGCATTCCATACAGTACTCTCTTTATCGTAAACCATCGGATTGTGCAGGAAGCGCACAGTAACACCTTTTTTGCACCAGCAAAAGCATCAATTCCGCTTGCCTGAATGCCCCGGCGCGAGTAGTTTTACGCGATATTTTAGACACTCCTCATTACAGGATTTTTTCGATGCCAAGAGCGAACGAAATTAAAAAAGGTATGGTACTGAATTACAACGGCAAACTGCTGATTGTAAAAGATATTGATATTCAATCACCAACCGCACGTGGCGCCGCCACGCTGTACAAAATGCGTTTTTCTGATGTTCGTACCGGTCTGAAAGTTGAAGAGCGCTTCAAAGGCGATGACATCGTTGATACCGTCACCCTGAGCCGTCGTGGCGTTGATTTCTCCTATGTCGATGGCAACGAATACGTCTTCATGGATAAAGAAGACTATACCCCGTATACCTTCACCAAAGACCAGATCGAAGAAGAATTGCTGTTCATCCCGGAAGGCGGAATGCCGGATATGCAGGTACTGACCTGGGACGGTCAGTTGCTGGCGCTTGAACTGCCGCAAACGGTAGACCTGGAAATCGTTGAAACGGCACCGGGCATTAAAGGCGCGTCAGCAAGTGCGCGTAACAAACCAGCGACCATGAGCACCGGTCTGGTTATCCTGGTTCCTGAATATCTGAGTGCAGGTGAAAAAATCCGTATTCATATCGAAGAACGTCGCTATATGGGCCGCGCAGACTAACTTTTCTGCTGCGACACCGGCGAAAAGGGACAGCATTTGCTGTCCCTTTGTTTCTTTTCAGCCCTGGCTGCTGAGGTAAAAATCATCCACCAACAGAGATTCCAGATACAGCTCATCCTCACGCATAAAATGCGTTATGACGTTAACCGCCTGAGGATAAACCCCCTCTTCGTCCCGGTGTAAACAACTTTCCCGTAGCAGGGGTGCCCAGCACATAATGTGATGATGCAAAAAGTAATATTGCGCCGATAACGTCTCCTTTTTGGTAACCATTCTCGCCATCAGTGCCAGCTGTACAGCAATATGGTCGGCAGGCTCGTTGTCCTGCGGGGTCAGCCCATACTCGACTAACAGCACATTCATTTCCTTGCGTTCATCAGGCGCGGTCGTATGCGGATAATGCCCCGCATAGGGAGAAACGCCGCCGGGAGGTGCCAGCAAAAACAACGAGGCATAGTCCGCCGCCAGCTCCAGCTGTCGGCTTTCCCGGCGCAGCGCCCGAACGAGACTACGTTCCAGGTTTTTGACATCAACGGATAACCCAGGGATAGCCGTCAACGACGCCAGCCACTTTCGGCTTTCCCCACTTTCCAGGCGGATGAGTTGCTCCTCGTCCAGCTCGCGGAACAGCAGTTGCGAAAACCACTGGTACACCGCCGCCCGCTGTCGATGAATATGATTATGCTGCACTTGCCCCCTCCTCTTTCACAACCTCCGGCCCGCCGAAGCCTGTGACCTGCGGGGCATTCTCCTGGTACCGCTCCACCTCGACCAGCACCGTATGCGCCGAAGGCCCCTGCGCCAGTTGTGATGTACCGATATCCGCACTCAGCACATTCGGATCGCCATAAGTGCATAGTGTGCCCGCTTTCCCGCCTTCCTGCGGCGAATACCACGCGCCTTCATGAATCCGGACGACGCCAGGCGCGTAATCCGGGCTGATCACCACCCCGGCCAGCACCTGGCCTCTGGCGTTAAACACGCGCGCAATATCCCCGGCTTTCAGGCCACGTGCGCGGGCATCCGACTCGCTCATGTACAGCGGCTCTCTTCCTGCCACCGCATAGGTGTTACGAAACGCCTCGCTTGAGCACAGCTGGGAGTGCAGACGTTTATCCGGATGGCAGGACTGCAGATGCAGCGGATATTTATCTGTTTTGCTGCCATGGGTACGCTCAAAGGGTTCCATCCACACCGGATGCCCCGGGCAGTCATCGTAGGCAAAGCCCGCGATGGTTTTGCTGTAAATTTCAATCAGACCAGAGGGTGTTCCTAACGGATTGATATCCGGCTGTTCGCGAAATTCTCCGTGACGCACCCACGGCTTCCCGGCAGGATATTCAATGTATCCTTCGCCCTGCCAGAAGCTCTCGAAGTTCGGCATACTCACGCCAAGGGACGCTCCCGTTTTCGCGCCCTCATCATAAATGGCTTTTATCCACTGCATTTCATCCCGCTTTTCGCGGTATGTCTCTTCCTGACCAAAGCGTTTGCACAGACCGGCAAAGACATCAAAGTCATGTCGCGCTTCAAACTGCGGTTTAACCACCTGATGTATCGCCATCAGCCCTTTATTCGAGTGTGTACCGAACTGCTCAATGTCATTACGCTCAAAGCGCGTGGTCACAGGCAGGACGATATCGGCAAAACGACAGGATGCTGTCCACTGATGATCCAGAACGACCACGGTTTCCAGCTTCTTCCACGCTTCGATCATGCGGTTACGATCCTGCTGCGCATGGAACGGATTGGCGGCGCTGAAAATCGCCATTTTGATATCAGGGAAAGTTAATGTTTCACCGTTGAAAGCGATCTTTTTGCCTGGCGCCAGCAGACAATCGATCATTCGCGAGGTAGGAATATGCTCTGAAGCGCCGCGGAAATCCGCTTTGTATTTCGCGGCCGGGGGATTGTTGATGCTCCCGAGGCCGGACAGGACGGGACCGGCAGAGGTGACCGTCCCGCCGCCGTTATAGTGCCAGCCAAACCCTACTCCGCCGCCCGGCAAGCCAATTTGGCCAACCATGCTGGCCAGCACCACCAGCATCCACGGATACTGCTCGCCATGGTGCATACGCTGCACGCACCAGCCGCCCATAAACTGTGTCCGGCCTTTGACCAGCAGGCGGGCGAAGTCGCGGATCTGCTCCGCCGTCAGACCGCAGATTTCCGCCGCCCATTCGGCGTTTTTCGGCTGCTTGTCGCTTTCCCCAAGCAGATACGGCAAGAACTGTTCAAAGCCCACGGTATAATCGTTAATGAACGCCACGTCATACAGTTTTTCTTCGTACAGGGTATGCGCCAGCGCCAGCAATAACGCGACATCCGTTTGCGGTCGCAGCGCCAACTGCTCACAGCCAAGATAGTTTTGCGACTTGCTACGCACCGGATCAACGCTGATAACGCGCATCTTACCCTGCGCAACCGCTTCTTTAATCTGCTGCCAATAGCCAAACGCATCGTGATCGGGAACCAGGAACTCGATCTGCAGATTCTTGATAGGATCGCAGCCCCACAGCACGATGGTTTGGGTATTTTCGATAACCATCGGGAGTGACGTTTGCTGCTCATAAACTTCCAGCGAACCAATCACATGCGGCAAAATCACCTGCGCTGCGGCTGCCGAGTAGTCGCCGACGGTCGTTACATAGCTACCGTGCAAGCCGAGTCCCCGATCCATCGCGCCGCCGGCCTTATGAAATTTGCCAACAATTTGCCAGTCCGCCAGCCCGGTAAAGACACCAGAAGATCCGTAGGTCTTTTGTACCCGCTCCAGCTCTTCATAAACCAGATCCAACGCCTGATCCCAGCTCACACGGACAAAGCGATTATCGCCGCGCTGGTTGCGATCTGACTTTTCACGCTTGCGCAGCCAGTCCAGCCGCACCATCGGGTAGCGCACGCGCGATGGGTTGTAGACCACTTCACGCACCGCATTTAGCATATCGCAGGGGTATTTGTCATGTTTGAAGGGGCGGGTATCGACCCATTCACCGTTCACGACTTTGGCTTCAAAAGCGCCAAAGTGCGAGCCAGACTGGATCCATTGCTCCGGGTTTTCACCCGCTGCCCAGACCTTTGAGATCAGTGGATTTGGCCCTAAAGCGCTGACGGCACCGACTGCCAGCATTCCGCTTAAAAACCGTCGACGTGACGGATTAAAATCATGAATATCCATAAATTATCCTTTTGAATTGTTAGGTTGAGGTATATCGCTGGCGTGAGTCTGGAGATATTTCAACAACGTACGGTCTTCCACCGGATTAAGCCGGTAGTAGGTGGACATGGATTTCAGTCCGGCGATCCAGCCATTCGCGGAATAACGGGTCGGCGGCGGCGTGCTGTGGCAAGCGCTACAGGTGGATTGCAACATCTGATCGGCGTATTGCCAGAGGGGGTCAATATTGTCGGTAAAACCCTCCGCCGAACTCCAGGCCATCACGCTGACCTGCTGCCACTCCTGATGTGACTCCGGATCAACCTGTGTTTGCTCAACCTTCACATTGCTCATCAGCGAGGCATCTAATACGGCAGCAAAAACGCGTTTACCCATATACTGGGTAATCACCCGTCCACGTCCTTTGCTTTCCCGCCAGCCGGTCAGCTCTATCTGAACGTTTTTTCCTTCTCTTTTCAGCACACGCACTTGCGTTGCCGGGTACAGCATGGCTTTACCTGCCGGGCTCTCTGCTGTCACAGTCAGTGATTTTTCGCCTAACGAATACAGCGTCGTCGCCGTGGGTAACTGCTCTCCCTGACGCTGCAACTGCTTGTAACGATCGCGAAAACCGCTGCTCATATCGGGTTTGTGATGGGCAATGCCTTTGTGACAATCGATACAGTTACTGTCTTTTGCCGCCGCCGCGGTCATTTGCGCCGCTGCATTTGCCGATTGCTTACCGTGATCCATCGCCTCGTAGCTATGGCAGGATTTACACGCCGCTGAATTATTCGCGCTCATGCGCGCCCATTCTCGCTGGGCCAACTCCGCCCGCTTTGCGGCAAATTTTTCCGGGGTATCGATCGAAGGAGAGATAAAGGTGTGGTAGAGGTCGTTTAAGGCTTGCGTTTTACGAACCAGCGTTGGGACGATGCCTGGCGGAATATGACAATCCTTACACTCCGCACGCACACCAGAAGCATTGCGAAAATGCATGCTGGTTTTATACTCCTCGCCAGATATGCGCATCGAGTGACACGATAAACAAAACTCGGTAGAACTGGTGTAATGAACGCCTTGCCACGTTCCCCAAATAGCCAGGGCCATTGCTACCGCCCCGGCGAATGCGCACCATAGTGCGTTTTTTCTTATCCACGACATGCTTGCCTCCATTTTTTTAATAGCGACACGCTAAGGGATAATAAAAATCAAAAATAGAGACAGCGAAGGCAGATTATAGGAACAGCATCCACTCTATGAGGTTCGTCAAATAGTAAAGAGCAGAAGTCCGTAATATAATTACCATCTATAAATAAGGAATTTATCATGCTCAAACTGACTCTCGATAGAGAAAGCCGGACTCCGCTGCAGTTGCAGATATTTCAATTTTATTTACAGGCCATTCAGCGGGGGGATTTGCTGTGTGGAGATAAACTCCCCTCTATTCGCGAGCAGGCTCAGGCATTGAACATTGCCAAAATAACGGTAGTGATGGCCTATGATAAGCTGGTGGCGGCTGGATTAATTAAGAGCCGACACGGCATTGGCTATGAGGTGATATTCACCACGCCTGTACGTGTAACCCCAGCGCATGTGTCCGTACCCCAGGGCTCTCCGCCAGTAACACCAAAAGCGGCCGGGGTCTCTACCGATGTTTACGCAGAGCCTGGGCGGGAGTGCTACTGCCGGATGGGCGTCCCCGATCCCAATGCTTTTCCCTGGGCAAGCTGGCGAAAATGGAATAACGCGCCAAGCGTACTTAAAGAGCAATTGTTTACCCGATATCATTCATCAAATGGATTATTTTCACTGCGTGAGCAACTAGCCAGGTACCTTAATTTATCTCGCGGCATTAATACCCGGGCGGAGAACATCATCATTACCAATGGGATTCAGGAAGGATTGTCGCTGCTCAGTCAAATATTTATTGTTCATCATGCCGTCAGTCAGCAAAAAAAGTGCCACGTTGTAACCGAATCCCCTTGCTATTCTGGCGCATGGCATCTGTTTAATTATTACGGTGCAGACATTACGTCAATTGCTGTAGATAACCACGGGCTGCAAACAGATAAATTACCCGAATATGAAACCCAGCTTTGCTATGTGACTCCGGCTCACCAGTATCCAATGGGAAGCGTCCTTTCGCTGGAGCGCCGTCAGTCATTATTGACGTGGGCGCAGCGCGTCGGCGCTTATATCCTTGAAGACGACTACGATGCTGTTTTTACCTATGGCGAGAACCCCCTTCCTGCACTGAAAGCTATGGATTATCACAACCGGGTTATCTACATGGGGACATTTTCCAAAACGCTGGGGCCGGGAACGCGTCTTGGCTATCTCATTTGTCCTGATGAACTGCTCCCGGCAGTAAAGAATATGAAAGCGCTCAACAACAACGGCAGTCAGTGGCTATTGCAGCAATTTTTAGCCGAATTAATGCAAAATCAGGTGTTTTACTCGCACATCAGCAAGCTGGCCTGCAACTATGCGGCGCGCCTCAATCTATTACGCGATGGCCTTTCTGTTCTGTTTCCGTCAGGGAAAATCGCTGGCGCAACGGCGGGTCTGCACCTCTCGTTACGCGTTGACAGACACCCAGATATGATAGCCAGGCTGCAACAGCGCTGCCTGCTGGCAGGGATCCGCTTTGACACTCTGCCAGATATAGAAAATGGCTCAGGAGCCGCATGGCGTAGGGAGAATAGCGATGCTGTTATGTTTTTCGGGTTTGGCGGATTGCAGATACAGCAGATCAAAAAGGTGCTGTCGGTACTGGAGCAGGCGCTAGCGCAGCCTTGATGAATTTCAGGGATCGCGCTGCGGCACAATCCCTGTTGTTAACCTTACAGCAGATCGCGGAACTGCGTTTGTTTTAACGCCAGTTCAACGCCGCGAACTTCCGCCAGCCCTTTCAGGCGACCAATCGCGGAGTAGCCTGGGTTGGTTTTCTTGTGCAGGTCGTCAAGCATCTGGTGTCCGTGATCCGGACGCATCGGGATAGGACGCAAATCGCCCGCCTTTTTACGGCGCTGTTCTTCGCTCAGGATGGCAGCAACCACCGATACCATATCCACATCGCCTTGCAGGTGCGCACCTTCGTGGAAGGTTTTCGGGTTATCTTCACGGCAGGTGGAGCGCAGATGCGTGAAGTGGATTCGATCGCCAAAGGTTTCGATCATTTTCACCAGATCGTTATCGGCGCGCACGCCGTAGGAACCGGTGCACATGGTGAAACCGTTATTGATGCTGTCGACGGTTTCTTTCAGCCACTGCATATCTTCGATAGTCGAAACAATGCGCGGCAGGCCGAGGATCGGACGCGGCGGATCGTCAGGGTGGACAGCCAGACGCACGCCGACTTCTTCCGCCACAGGCACAATCGCCCGCAGGAATACCGCCATATTATCGCGCAGATCGTCTTTGCTGATGCCGTCATATTCAGCGAGACGCGCACGGAACTGATCCAGTGTATAGCCCTCTTCCGCACCGGGCAGGCCGGCAATGATATTGCGGGTCAGCTTTTCGATATCGGCATCGCTCATAGCATTGAAGTAATTCAGCGCCTGGCGTTGTTCTTCTGCGGTGTAATCCGCTGCGGCGCCAGGGCGCTGAAGAATATGCAGTTCGAAGGCTGCAAAAGCAATCTGGTCAAAACGTAGCGCTTTGGAGCCGTCCGGCAGCTGATATTCGAGATCGGTACGCGTCCAGTCGAGGATCGGCATGAAGTTATAGCACACGGTATCGATGCCGCAGGTCGCCAGATTACGGATACTCTGCTGATAATTGGCAATCCACGTTTGGTACTGGCCTGAACGCGTTTTGATATCTTCGTGGACAGGAATACTTTCCACCACCGACCAGGTCAGCCCTTTTTCAGCCAGAATAGCCTGACGCTGTTGAATCTCTTCTACCGGCCACACTTCACCGTTGGGAATGTGGTGCAAGGCGGTCACAACACCCGTTGCGCCAGCCTGACGCACATCATCAAGCGATACCGGATCGTTAGGCCCGTACCAACGCCAGGTTTGTTCCATTGTTTCACCCCACAAGTTGTTATACCAAATTAAACTACCCGAATGACGACTACCATACAGCCATCCCGAAGATGTTCAACAGATGGCCTATCATTGATTGATCCAGCTCACATTCCCCGGATAAATAAGGCACACCAATTCAATTTGCTGTCATATAACTTTATACTGCCATTGTTAATTAATGGTTAATCAGGTGTATTTAATGAAAACTATTGCCTCAGCGCCACTGGCGGAAAATGTCATGATGCCGCGGTACGACCGCCAACAATTAAAAACGCGGATTGTACATTTTGGTTTCGGTGCTTTTCATCGCGCCCATCAGGCGTTATTAACCGACAGGGTGCTGAATGCGCAGGGCGGAGACTGGGGAATTTGCGAGATCAGCCTGTTCAGTGGCGATCGGCTGATGCGTCAGCTTCGCGAACAGGATCATTTATTTACCGTGTTAGAAAAAGGGGCTAACGGCAACCAGCCTATTGTTATCGGTGCCGTTAACGAATGCCTGAACGCCACGCTGGATTCGCTGGCGGCCATTATTGAAAAATTCTGCGAGCCTCAGGTCGCGATTGTCTCGTTAACCATCACGGAAAAAGGCTACTGCATCGATCCGGCGACGGGTTCGTTAGATCTCTCTAATGCGCGTATTATTCACGATCTGCAGACACCGGCTGAACCGCACTCCGCCCCCGGTATTATCGTTGAAGCGCTGCACCGCCGACGTGAACGTGGACTGCAGCCATTTACCGTCCTCTCCTGCGATAACATCCCGGACAATGGCCATGTGGTAAAAAATGCCGTACTGGGGATGGCGGAAAAACGCTCTCCTGAGCTGGCGCACTGGATCCAGGAGCACGTCAGTTTCCCGGGTACTATGGTGGATCGCATTGTTCCCGCCGCCACCGAAGAGTCGCTGGCTGAAATCGCCCACGAGCTGGGCGTTGCCGATCCTTGCGCAATCAGCTGCGAGCCGTTTATTCAGTGGGTGATTGAAGACAACTTTGTCTGTGGTCGTCCGCAATGGGAATCTGCGGGTGTCCAGATGGTTGAAAACGTCTTGCCGTGGGAACAAATGAAACTGCGGATGCTGAACGGCAGCCATTCGTTTCTCGCTTATCTCGGCTATCTGGCCGGATTCCAGCACATCAGCGACTGTATGCAGGATAGCGCATTTCGTGAAGCCGCTTACCGGCTGATGCTCACCGAACAGGCCCCCACGCTGCAAATTATTGATGTTGATTTAAACCAGTATGCCTTAAGCCTGCTGGACCGCTTTGCCAATCCGGCGCTGAAACACAAAACCTGGCAAATCGCGATGGATGGTAGCCAGAAATTACCCCAGCGAATGCTGGAAGGGATCCGCGTGCATTTAGCACGTCAAAGCGAGTGGCCGCTGTTGGCGCTCGGCATCGCAGGCTGGATGCGCTACGTGAGCGGTGTGGATGATTCAGGCGCTACGATTGATATTCGTGACCCGCTCAGTGAGAAAATTGCCGCTCTGGTGGCACAGAGCACTGAATCAGAACGCGTCAGCGCCCTGCTTTCGCTGCATGAGATTTTCTCCGCCGATCTCGTACAGAATCCGCAGTTTGTCGCGGCCATTCAGCAGGCCTGGCAACGTATTGCCCAATACGGTGCGCATCAGGCTGTCATTGAAACGTTAAAAAATTAACGATTTCTGCCATTAAACAGGACGAAGCACGTCTTCGTCCCCTCACCCCTTCTCTTTTTCCCCATTTTTCGCCAGGATTGTTAAATGCCATTACGGTAATTTATGATTCTGGAGTAATTGTGACTAAAACCAATCTCATCACTGGTTTTCTCGGCAGTGGCAAAACCACCTCTATTCTTCATCTATTGGCGAACAAGGATCCCGCAGAGAAGTGGGCCGTGCTGGTCAATGAGTTTGGTGAAGTAGGTATTGATGGCGCCCTGTTAGCCGACAGCGGCGCATTACTAAAAGAGATCCCCGGCGGCTGTATGTGCTGCGTTAACGGTCTACCGATGCAGGTTGGCCTCAATACGCTGCTGCGTCAGGGAAAACCCGATCGATTGCTGATTGAACCCACTGGCCTCGGACACCCTAAACAAATTCTGGATTTACTCACCGCACCGGTTTACGAACCGTGGATCGATCTGCGCGCGACCCTCTGTATTCTTGACCCCCGGCTGTTAATGGATGAAAAAAGCGTCGCCAATGACAATTTCCGCGATCAGCTGGCCGCCGCAGATATCATTGTTGCCAATAAAGCCGACCGCGCCACAGCGGAAAGCGAAAACGCCTTACAAACCTGGTGGCAACACTACGGCGGTAATCGCCAGTTGGTTCATGCCGACCATGGGCAAATTGACGGGCAGTTACTGGATTTACCCCGACTAAACCTGGCAGAGCTTCCTGCAAGCACAGAGCACGCCCATAGCCATGCAGACAAAAAGGGACTGGCGGCATTGAGTCTGCCGTCACAGCAGCGCTGGCGGCGCAGCCTGAACAGCGGCCAGGGCCATCAGGCCTGCGGTTGGATTTTTGACGCCGATACGGTGTTCGATACCATCGGTCTGCTGGAATGGTCCCGTCTTGCCCCCGTGGGGCGCGTGAAAGGTGTCATGCGTATAAAGGAAGGGCTGGTGCGCATTAACCGCCAGGGAGACGACTGGCATATTGAGACGCAAAACGTCGCGCCACCGGATAGCCGTATTGAACTCATCGCCGATACTGAGACCGACTGGAATACGCTACAGAGTGCATTGTTGAGACTTCGTTTAGACGCTAACGCGTAAGGTTGCCTTCGTTTTTATAGCAATGGTAAACGATGATGAAAACCCGATACCCTCTTATTCTCCTACTCAATATTACGGGGCTGGCGCTGTTTCTGTCCTGGTATCTTCCTGCCGGACATGGGATCTGGTCTTCATTGGATACGGGCGTTTTCCGCTTCTTTAACCAGAAACTGGTGGAAAGCCCGCAGTTCTTGTGGATTGTTGCTATTACCAATAACCGGGCATTTGATGGTTGCTCATTGCTGGCAATGGGTGCCTTGATGCTGCATTTTTGGCTGAAAGAAACGTCGGAAGGTCGCCGACGCATTGTCGCTATTGGCCTGGTTATGCTGCTCACCGCAGTGGTATTAAATCAGTTAGGCCAGGCGCTTATTCCCGTTAAACGCGCCAGCCCTACTCTGATGCTGGATAATATTTATCGCGTCAGCGAACTGCTGCATATTCCGACTAAAGATGCGTCCAGAGACAGTTTCCCCGGCGATCACGGTATGATGCTGCTTATTTTTTCCGCATTTATGCTGCGTTATTTCGGAAAAGTCGCCGGAATAATCGGCCTTATTATCGCTGTGGTTTTTGCCTTTCCACGCATAATGATTGGCGCTCACTGGCTCACCGATATCGTGATCGGTTCCATGACTGTCGTCTTGATTGGTCTGCCCTGGTGGCTAATGACACCGTTAAGCGACCGATTAGTCACTCTGTTTGCGAATTATCTGCCCGGTAAAAACAAACATTTTTTAAACAAATAACGCACAGTAATTAACATCATCAGGGAAAACTCTGATTCCCTGATGATGCTTGTCGATATTTCATCATTCTGGCTGTCATTCTCCTGTCATCTTATTCATCTTTAAAATGATTGGGTTGCGTCTTTTTTATCCCGATTGTTCTTAATTTAGGCAATGCCGGTTATTCACTTTCTGTATCAATTTTTCTTATAAGAAATCACGTAAATTCACTCGCAATGACCGGACCGATCGGGTAATCTCGAACTCGTTTTGCCTCGCGGGATAATTATTCTCTTCAGGAATAAATTTGTGCGTTCTGCCACAGATTTGACCTTAAAGAATTGTCTCATCGTGCGATGGTAATTAGTCTCGTCACGTTTGGCATTTTTTATAACGATATTTATCGTTAAGGACTTCAAGGGAAAACAAACAAAATGGTCAAATCTCAACCGATTTTGAGATATATCTTGCGGGGCATACCCGCGATAGCAGTTGCGGTTCTGCTTTCTGCATGTAGCACAACGAACACCGCCAGGAATATGCATTCTGAGACGCATGCTGTGGGCAATGGAGATAACTCTTCACTGCAAGCCTCTCAGGATGAATTTGAAAATATGGTCCGTAATATCGATGTTAAATCACGTATTATGGACCAGTATGCTGACTGGAAAGGCGTGCGTTACCGCCTTGGCGGCAGCACCAAAAAAGGTATTGATTGTTCAAGCTTCGTACAACGTACGTTCCGCGAGCAATTTGGTTTAGAGCTTCCTCGCTCAACCTACGAACAACAGGAAACGGGTAAATCCGTTTCGCGCACTAACCTGCGCACAGGCGATCTGGTTCTGTTCCGTGCTGGCTCCACTGGCCGTCACGTCGGTATTTATATCGGCAACAACCAGTTCGTACACGCCTCGACCAGCAGCGGCGTTATCATTTCCAGCATGAACGAACCTTACTGGAAAAAACGTTACAACGAAGCTCGCCGGGTCCTGAGCCGCAGTTAATTTCGTTTGGCAGCTATCCCTTGGCTATCCTGATGAGACATTTTGAAAAGCACTGCTTCGGCGGTGCTTTTTTTTTGCTTTGTCTTGTGACTAAGAAAAATCTCACAAGGTGAGTCATTTCAGGTTATATTCATACAGAATAAGCGGTTAACTCAGGTAAACATAAGGAACTATGTTTAAACGCTCCTCTTCATCCAATCAGAAAATCCTGCTTTCCTGTATGTTAACGGGGCTTATCGTCGCGCTCCTGGTGAGTACCCTGCAATTTTTCGTGACCTGGCATAAACGGGACATTAAGTACGACACGCTCCTTTCCGATATCCAGAATTATGTCAGCAGCTACTTCGCCGATCTCAAATCCACCACAGATGACCTTCAGCCACTGGTCGCCAACAGTTGCCAACAAGTCGCTGCTCAACTGACCTCCAGCGCGGCCTTTAGCCTCAACGTTCGCGCATTTTTACTGGTCAAAAACGGCATTGCTTTCTGCTCCTCCGCAACGGGCGCAATGTTCACCCCGATTTTAGATCTGGTCCCAAGCCTCGATATCAGCAGAAATATTGATGTGGAATTACTCCCCGGTACGCCCATGATGCCGAACAAGCCGGCGATAATGATTTGGCACCGGAACCCATCGTTCACTGGGTGATGCTGCCAACTTACTGATTTAGTGTATGATGGTGTTTTTGAGGTGCTCCAGTGGCTTCTGTTTCTATCAGCTGTCCCTCCTGTTCAGCTACTGACGGGGTGGTGCGTAACGGCAAAAGCACTGCCGGACATCAGCGCTATCTCTGCTCTCACTGCCGTAAAACATGGCAACTGCAGTTCACTTACACCGCTTCTCAACCCGGTACGCACCAGAAAATCATTGATATGGCCATGAATGGCGTTGGATGCCGGGCAACTGCCCGCATTATGGGCGTTGGCCTCAACACGATTTTACGTCACTTAAAAAACTCAGGCCGCAGTCGGTAACCTCGCGCATACAGCCGGGCAGTGACGTCATCGTCTGCGCGGAAATGGACGAACAGTGGGGATACGTCGGGGCTAAATCGCGCCAGCGCTGGCTGTTTTACGCGTATGACAGGCTCCGGAAGACGGTTGTTGCGCACGTATTCGGTGAACGCACTATGGCGACGCTGGGGCGTCTTATGAGCCTGCTGTCACCCTTTGACGTGGTGATATGGATGACGGATGGCTGGCCGCTGTATGAATCCCGCCTGAAGGGAAAGCTGCACGTAATCAGCAAGCGATATACGCAGCGAATTGAGCGGCATAACCTGAATCTGAGGCAGCACCTGGCACGGCTGGGACGGAAGTCGCTGTCGTTCTCAAAATCGGTGGAGCTGCATGACAAAGTCATCGGGCATTATCTGAACATAAAACACTATCAATAAGTTGGAGTCATTACCCGTTCACTGATAGCGGCGTGTTTACCTCACTGAATATTAATCTGGCCCCTTATCTGCTTTATACCGCCCGACAGGATGATTTTAACGGTATTGCCATAGTCGTCGGTGATAACGCGATTTCAACATTTTCATCACGGATTATTGATGCCTCCGCTCTGCCCCACTCTCACTGGCGGCAGGCGACCCTGGAAGGTATTCCGCTACAGATTCGTTTATATGCTGATGAGTGGACCTATACCGACATCTGGTATTCGATTATGTTGGGATGCATGGCGGGGATTATTGCTGCACTTCTTCTCTGGTACTACATCTACACCATCCGTTTACGTCCGGGCAAAGATATCCTCAACGCTATCAAACATAACCAGTTTTATGTGGTGTACCAGCCCGTCGTTGAGGTGCAGACACTGGAGGTGAAAGGTGTAGAGGTGTTATTACGCTGGAATCATCCGACAACGGGTGAGATCCCACCGGATGCTTTTATTCACTACGCCGAATCCCAGAAAATGATTGTCCCGCTGACCCAGCATCTCTTTAAGTTGATAGCCCAGGACGCACCGATGCTGCAAAAAGTGTTACCCGCTGGAGCAAAATTGGGGATCAATATCGCGCCAACGCATCTGCACGGCGAGACGTTTAAAGACGACATTCATCACCTGCAGGCCTCGCTTCCCGCAAACCATTTCCAGATGGTGCTGGAGATCACCGAACGGGATATGCTTAATCAACACGAGGCCACAAAGCTTTTTGAATGGCTTCATTCCGCAGGTTTTGAAATTGCCATTGATGATTTTGGCACCGGTCATAGCGCGCTGATTTATCTGGAACGCTTTACCGTTGACTACCTGAAAATCGATCGCGGCTTTATTAACGCCATTGGAACAGAGACCCTGACCTCTCCGGTTCTGGACGCCGTGTTGACACTCTCTAAGCGTCTTAATATGCTGACGGTGGCTGAAGGGGTTGAAACGCCTGAGCAAGCCCGTTGGCTACGCGATCGTGGAGTGCATTTTTTCCAGGGATACTGGATTAGCCGACCATTAAAACTTGCTGATTTCGTGCGTTGGATGGCGCAGCCCAATAAGCCGACGTGGTGATCGCAGTATGCGAATCATATACTCTCACTCGCCGCCACATCCCTTATCTTTCAGGCATGATGCCCGTCGGGTTGTGGCAAGAAAAGGAAATCGCATTTAATGATCCCTCGCGTATTGCTGCTGTTTATCGCCCTCATCGGGTTTAGCGCCGAGGCGCAGTCCATCAAAGAAAGCTATGCTTTTGCCGTACTGGGCGAACCGAAGTACGCGTTTAACTTTAATCACTTTGATTACGTCAACCCTGCGGCCCCCAAAGGCGGGCAAATCACCCTCTCCGCCATCGGCACATTCGATAACTTCAACCGCTATGCGATGCGCGGTAATCCCGGAGCACGTACCGAAACGCTTTACGATACGCTGTTTACTACCTCTGACGATGAGCCTGGCAGCTATTATCCGCTCATCGCCGACAGCGCACGCTATGCTGATGACTATTCCTGGGTAGAAATCGCCATTAATCCGCGAGCGCGTTTTCACGATGGCTCCCCCATTACTGCCAGCGATGTCGCATTCACCTTCCACAAATTTATGACTGAAGGCGTGCCGCAATTTCGCCTGGTCTACAAGGGAACAACGGTAAAAGCGATCGCGCCATTAACCGTACGTATTGAATTAGCCAAACCGGGTAAAGAGGACATGCTCAGCCTGTTTTCATTACCCGTGATGCCAGAGAAGTACTGGAAAGATCATAAGCTCAGCGATCCCTTATCATCGCCTCCGCTCGCCAGCGGTCCTTATCGCATCACGAAATGGAAGATGGGTCAGTACATTGTCTATTCGCGCGTCAACGATTATTGGGCCGCTAATCTGCCCGTCAACCGTGGCCGCTGGAACTTTGATACCATCCGCTACGACTACTATCTGGATGACAACGTCGCCTTTGAAGCGTTTAAGGCCGGAGCGTTTGACCTGCGTCTTGAAAACGATGCCAAAAACTGGGCGACACGTTATACCGGTAAAAATTTCGCGAATCATTACATCATCAAAGATGAGCAAAAAAACGAATCCGCCCAGGATACGCGTTGGCTGGCGTTTAATATTCAGCGCCCGGTGTTCAGCGACCGACGGGTGCGAGAAGCCATCACCCTGGCCTTTGATTTTGAATGGATGAATAAAGCTCTGTTCTATAACGCCTGGAGCCGGACCAACAGCTATTTTCAGAATACCGAGTATGCCGCTAAAAATTACCCCGATGCGGATGAACTGGTAATACTTGCGCCCTTGAAAAAAGATCTCCCCCCTGAGGTCTTCAGCCAAATTTATCAGCCGCCGAAATCAAAAGGCGATGGCTACGATCGTGACAACCTGTTGAAAGCCGATGCCTTACTGGAGCAGGCCGGATGGGTACTTAAGGGACAACAGCGCGTAAACAGCGCCAACGGTAAACCTCTGAGCTTTGAACTGTTGCTCCCGGCGGGCAGTAACAGCCAGTGGGTGCTGCCGTTCCAGCACAACCTGCAGCGCTTAGGCATTACAATGAACATCCGCCAGGTTGATAACTCACAAATCACAAACCGGCTGCGCAGTCGTGACTATGACATGATGCCGAGATTGTATCGCGCAATGCCGTGGCCAAGTTCGGACCTGCAAATTCTCTGGGCCTCTGAATATATTGACTCCAGCTATAACGCCCCGGGCGTGCAAAGCCCGGTGATTGATAAACTGATCAACCAAATCATCGCGGCGCAGGGTGATAAAGCCAAACTAATCCCACTCGGTCGGGCACTGGACAGGGTATTAACCTGGAACTACTACATGTTGCCGATGTGGTTTATGGCAGAGGATCGCATCGCCTGGTGGGATAAGTTTTCGCATCCAGCTATTCGCCCCATTTATACCATTGGTCTCGACAACTGGTGGTACGACGTTAACAAAGCGGCGAAACTGCCAGCAGCCAGACGGCAGGGAGAATAAATGGGCGCTTATCTGATTCGACGTCTGCTACTGGTGATCCCAACGCTTTGGGCCATCATCACCATCAACTTTTTTATCGTGCAGATTGCCCCCGGTGGTCCGGTTGAGCAGGCCGTCGCCGCCATTGAGTTCGGGCAAAGCGGGGCATTACCCGGCGCGGGTAGTGAAGGCATTCGCGCCAGCCACGCGCAAACCGGCGTCGGCAATATCAGCGACAGTAATTACCGAGGTGGCCGTGGTCTTGACCCGGAAGTGATCGCCGAAATCACTCGCCGTTACGGGTTCGATAAGCCTATTCATGAGCGTTATTTCAAAATGCTCTGGGACTATATTCGTTTCGATTTCGGCGACAGTCTGTTTCGTAGCGCCTCAGTGCTGACGCTTATCAAAGATAGCCTGCCTGTTTCCGTCACGCTGGGGCTATGGAGTACGCTCATTATCTATCTGGTGTCGATACCGCTTGGGATCCGCAAAGCCGTTCACAACGGCAGCCGATTTGATGTCTGGAGCAGCGCATTCATTATTATTGGCTATGCCATACCAGCCTTTTTGTTTGCGATTTTACTGATCGTCTTTTTTGCCGGGGGCAGCTATTACGACCTGTTCCCGCTTCGCGGACTGGTTTCCGCCAATTTTGATTCCCTGGCCTGGTATCAGAAAGTGACCGACTACCTTTGGCATATTACCCTGCCAGTGCTGGCGACGGTGGTTGGGGGGTTTGCCGCGCTAACCATGCTGACCAAAAACTCATTTCTGGATGAGGTACGCAAACAGTATGTCGTCACCGCGCGCGCCAAAGGGGTCAGCGAGAAAAACATTCTGTGGAAACATGTGTTTCGCAATGCCATGTTGCTGGTAATCGCTGGCTTCCCGGCAACGTTTATCAGCATGTTTTTTACCGGTTCGCTGCTGATTGAAGTGATGTTTTCACTTAACGGTCTGGGACTACTGGGTTATGAATCCACCGTATCACGTGACTACCCGGTAATGTTTGGCACGCTCTATATCTTCACCCTGATCGGTCTGCTGCTGAATATCCTCAGCGACATCAGCTACACGCTGGTCGATCCCCGTATTGATTTTGAGGGACGCTAATGTCGCGATTAAGCCCCGTCAATCAGGCCCGCTGGGCGCGTTTTCGCCATAACCGTCGCGGCTATTGGTCGCTGTGGATTTTTCTACTGCTCTTCGGCCTTAGCCTGTGTTCAGAACTGATTGCCAATGATAAGCCGCTACTGGTGCGCTACGACAATAGCTGGTATTTCCCCCTGTTCAAAAACTACAGTGAAAGCGACTTCGGCGGACCATTGGCAACCCAGGCTGATTATCAGGATCCGTGGTTACAGCAGCGCCTGGAAAACCGGGGCTGGATCCTGTGGGCGCCGATACGCTTTGGAGCCACCAGCATTAACTTTGCCACCGATAAGCCCTTCCCTTCCCCGCCTTCTGCACAAAACTGGCTGGGAACGGACGCCAACGGTGGTGATGTGCTGGCACGGATCCTCTACGGCACACGTATTTCTGTCCTGTTCGGATTAATGCTAACCCTGTGCTCCAGCGTGATGGGGATCATGGCTGGCGCAATCCAGGGCTATTATGGCGGTAAGGTGGATCTGTGGGGGCAACGATTCATTGAGGTTTGGTCAGGTATGCCAACGCTGTTTTTGATCATACTGCTGTCGAGCGTGGTCCAGCCAAACTTCTGGTGGCTACTGGGCATTACCGTGCTGTTTGGCTGGATGAGCCTGGTTGGCGTGGTACGCGCGGAATTTTTACGTACCCGAAACTTTGATTACATTCGTGCCGCTCAGGCGCTCGGCGTGAGCGATCGCAGTATTATTCTGCGCCATATGCTGCCCAATGCGATGGTCGCCGCCCTGACCTTTTTACCGTTTATATTATGCGCCTCGATCACCACTCTGACCTCGCTGGATTTTCTTGGCTTCGGCTTACCGCTTGGCTCGCCATCGCTGGGAGAACTCCTGTTACAGGGTAAAAACAACCTGCAGGCACCGTGGCTTGGCATCACCGCGTTTATCTCCGTTGCCCTGCTATTATCGCTACTGATATTTATTGGTGAAGCGGTACGCGACGCGTTCGATCCCAACAAGGCGATTTAAGATGACACAACCGCTGTTAGCTATTGAAAATTTATCGGTAGGTTTTCGCCAACAGGAGACCGTGCGCACCGTGGTCAATACCCTCTCACTGAGGGTTGAAGCCGGGCAAACTCTGGCGCTGGTGGGCGAGTCCGGTTCGGGTAAAAGCGTGACCGCACTTTCTATTCTACGGTTATTACCGACCCCTCCCGCAGTCTACCTTTCCGGCGACATCCGTTTTCATGGCGAATCATTGCTTCATGCCGATGAGCAGACGCTTCGCGGCGTTCGCGGGAATAAAATCGCCATGATTTTCCAGGAACCAATGGTGTCGCTAAACCCGCTTCACAACCTGGAAAAACAGCTGTATGAAGTGCTGTCGCTGCATCGGGGAATGCGTCGGGAGGCCGCGCGGGCAGAAATACTGACCTGTCTGGATCGGGTCGGCATCCGTCAGGCGGCCAAACGTCTCGCAGACTATCCGCACCAGCTATCCGGCGGTGAACGCCAGCGCGTGATGATCGCCATGGCGCTACTTACGCGACCGGAGCTGCTTATTGCCGATGAACCGACCACCGCGCTGGATGTCTCCGTACAGGCGCAAATCCTGCAGTTGCTGCGGGAGCTACAGCGCGAGCTGAACATGGGATTACTGTTTATTACCCACAACCTCAGCATTGTGAAAAAACTGGCCGATACCGTTGCGGTGATGCAAAACGGCCAGTGCGTTGAGCAAAATCGAGCAGCACAGCTGCTCACTGCGCCAACGCATCCCTACACGCAGAAATTGTTAAACAGCGAACCTTCCGGCGATCCGGTGCCTGTACCTGCCGGGCAAGCGCCATTGCTGGAAGTGGAAAAACTCTGCGTTGCCTTCCCCATCCGTAAAGGTATCCTGAAGCGCGTGGTGGACCATAACGTTGTGGTTAACAACGTCAGTTTTTCCCTCCGGCCCGGTGAAACGCTGGGGCTGGTCGGGGAGTCAGGATCGGGGAAAAGCACTACCGGGCTGGCGTTACTGAGGTTAATCACCTCACAGGGAAGCATTGTGTTCGATGGCCTCGCGCTGCATACCTTAAATCGCCGCCAGCTGTTACCGGTACGTCACCGCATTCAGGTCGTGTTTCAGGATCCCAACTCCTCGCTGAACCCGCGCCTGAGCGTGCTACAGATTATTGAGGAGGGACTGCGCGTTCATCAGCCAACCCTGTCAGCCGAGCAGCGCGAAGCGCAGGTGAAAGCGGTAATGGCGGAAGTGGGACTGGATAGCGAAACGCGGCATCGTTACCCGGCGGAGTTTTCCGGCGGTCAACGTCAACGTATAGCCATTGCCAGAGCCTTGATTCTCAAGCCTTCCCTGATCATTCTGGATGAACCAACATCGTCGCTCGACAGAACCGTACAGGCGCAAATCCTGACGTTGTTAAAGTCTTTACAGGAAAAGCATCGCCTGGCTTATATCTTTATCAGCCATGATTTGCACGTAGTACGCGCGTTATGCCATCAGGTTATTGTGCTAAGGCAGGGAGAGGTCGTGGAGCAAGGACAATGCGAGCACGTATTTAACGCGCCACAGCAGGCATATACGCGTCAGCTGCTCGCGCTAAGCTGACGCTCAAAACGGATTGTTATTTGAAAACGGCTCTGCGATGGCCACGCCGAAATTTTTCAGTCTGCAGGTCGCGGCAAATTCATCCTGACGATTCACAAACAGGCACGGCTCTCCTTCGCATTCCAACACGGAACAAGGTACCTCAATGTCGCTGAGGGCCAGGCTGAGTTTATGCATGACTGACCACGCGCTGTCACCATCAGGGCTAAGCAATTTGAGCGCCACCAGGCTGTTCTCATTGCTCTGACCGTTTTGCGGAATCGGTTCAACCTTTGAACCTGCGAAACCCACCGACCAACGATAGCACTGTGGCAGACGATGAACGATTGAGAGTTGTAATGTCATCACTTTCTTTCCCTGGAAGTACAATCACTTCACAATTATTTTACATCAATATTAACACATCATTGACAATACGTCTTTAAACAGTTCGTAAACGTTTACACCCTGACTTTATGCTGCTTTCCGAACCAAATATTTAAATTTATTCAACGGTTCTGGCATATTTCCGCGCTATATGTACTCGTTTCTGCGATCTAACTCAACCTTTTTAACTACAATGATGTGACTTTTTACATAAATTGATTTTACATAAAATAAACATAAGCGGGGAAATTGATAGATTTTCGGTTGATGTACATCAACTCTGGAGGCCCTATCGCCCCCAGGTTGTGTAATAGATCACCGTTTTTTGGCGCGGCTGGCGTAGAGATAGAAGAGAATTGAGCAGGTAGCGCAAAACGCTATCGACCAGATCATCGGCCAGGCCGAGTTAAAGGTCGCCAGTGACAGCAGCGCCCCAACGATGGCGCCAATGCCAAAACGGAACGTCCCTGCCAGCGATGACGCCGTTCCCGCCATATGCGGAAATTCATCCAGAATGACCGCCATGGCGTTGGATGACACCATCGACACGCAGCCAACAAACGCCGCAACGCCCACCACCAGCGCCCAGAAACCAACCCCGAACAGCGCGCTAAAGACCATCCAGCCCGCCATCACGAACTGGATCCACAGGCCAGCACGGAACATATTCAACGCCCCAACCCGACGAACAAAGCGGCTGTTGATGATGGTCATCACGAACAGGAAAACAATGTTCAGCGCGAAGTAATAGCCGAAATGCTGCGGTGAAACGTGGTTGATCTCAATGTAAACAAAAGGTCCGGCGCTCAGGAACGAGAACATCCCGGCAAAACTAAACCCACTGGCCAGCATATAGCTCAGTACACGCTTGTGGCGAAACAGCGAGGCAAAGTTGCCGAGAGTAGTACGCAAGCGAAACGGCTGGCGGCGCTCAACCGGCAAGGTCTCTTTGATCAGCGTAAAGATCATCACCGACGCCAGAATAGCCGCCACGGCGAGGATCCAAAAGATGTAGTGCCAGCTCAGCCATACCAATACCCAGCCGCCCACGATGGGTGCCAGTAAGGGTGCAATTGTCGTGACCAGCATGACAAAGGACATCATGCGCGAAAACTCTTCCTTCGGATAGATATCGCGCATCAGGGCGTTGATAACCACGCTCGCCGCAGCCGCAGCCAGACCATGGAAGAAACGCATCACGATCAGTTGATCGATAGTTTGTGCCAGCGCACAGGCAACTGCCGCCGCCGCAAACACCAGCGTCCCGCCCAGAATCACCGGCTTGCGCCCAATGCTGTCAGCCATTGGACCATAGAGTAACTGCCCCACCGCGAACCCAAGAATATAGGTACTGAGGGTCATCTGCGCGCTACCTGCAGGCACACCAAACTGTTCAGAGATAACAGGTAGTGCCGGAAGATACATATCAATCGACAACGGCATCAGCATGGCTAACAAGCCAAGGATAAAGACAATGGCAATTGACGAGTTCTGCCGGGTGGTCACATTTAGCTCCTGAAATTAACGCGGGGTTAAGTTAACGCTGGCGATTTCTTCTTCGGTCAATGGACGGTATTCACCCGGCTCCAGATCCTCATCAAGCTTGATGTTACCAATCCGTTCACGGTGCAGTTCCACAACGTGGTTACCGACGGCGGCAAACATACGTTTAACCTGATGATAGCGCCCTTCGCTGATGGTCAATCGCACCTGAGTTGGCGTAATAACCTCCAGCACGGCCGGTTTGGTCAGGTCTTTCTCATTATGCAGTTGTACGCCATGGGCAAACTGTTCAGCGGTATCATCTGCCACCGGCGACTCCAGCGTCACCAGATAGGTTTTCTCACAATGGTGACGTGGCGAAGTGATGCGATGCGACCACTGTCCGTCATCGGTCATCAGCACCAGTCCGGTGGTGTCGATATCCAGACGCCCTGCCGCATGCAGTTTGTAGGCAACCGGCTCATCAAGGAAATAGAGCACTGTCGGGTGATCCGGGTCATCCGTTGAGCAAACATAACCCTGAGGTTTATTCAGCATAAAATAGCGCGGGCCATTTTGTTGAATCAGGGAATTACCGTCATATTCTACGTCGTGTTCTGGCAGCAGCTTAAAGGCACTGTTTTTGACGATTTCACCGTCGACAGTAACGCGGTTAGCACGGATCTCACGCCCGGCAATAGCGCGGCTGACGCCGAGTTGCTGAGCGATAAATTTATCAAGTCGCATGAGTGTGATTTTTGCCTGTAAAAAACAAGAAGCGGGATTGCGCCCGAAAAGTGGGACGATTATCCGCCCAGTATAGCGGCGTTACACCATCCCTCAAGGGAAATGATTCATGGCATACTATACATTGTTGCTGCTTACCTTAATGAGCCCATGATTTTTACTCTTCGCCCGTACCAAAAAGAAGCCGTGGATGCCACGCTCAACCATTTCCGCCACCATCGCACGCCAGCGGTTATCGTCCTGCCAACCGGTGCGGGAAAAAGCCTGGTGATTGCTGAACTGGCCCGCGTGGCGCGTGGTCGCGTGCTGATACTGGCGCACGTTAAAGAACTGGTCGCGCAAAACCATGCCAAATATCGCGCGCTGGGGCTGGAAGCCGATATTTTTGCCGCAGGTCTGAAGCGTAAAGAGAGCCACGGGAAAGTGGTATTTGGCAGCGTACAGTCGGTGGCGCGTAATCTTGACGCCTTTCAGGGAGAATTCTCGCTGCTTATCGTCGATGAATGTCACCGTATTGGTGATGATGACGAGAGTCAATATCAGCAAATCCTCACTCACCTGACCAAAGTAAATCCCCACTTACGCCTGCTCGGGCTTACTGCCACTCCTTTTCGTTTGGGCAAAGGCTGGATTTATCACTTTCATTATCACGGTATGGTGCGCGGCGATGAAAAAGCGCTGTTTCGTGACTGCATTTATGAATTACCGTTGCGTTACATGATTAAACACGGCTACCTGACGCCGCCAGAACGCCTCGACATGCCGGTAGTGCAGTATGACTTCAGCCGCCTGCAGGCGCAGAGTAACGGCCTGTTTAGCGAAACAGATCTGAATCAGGAACTGAAAAAGCAGCAGCGAATAACGCCGCATATCATCAGCCAGATTGTCGAGTTTGCCCAGACGCGCAAAGGGGTGATGATTTTCGCCGCCACAGTGGAGCACGCCAAAGAAATTCTGGGCCTGCTGCCTGCTGACGATGCCGCGCTAATCACCGGAGACACGCCTGGCGCTGAGCGTGATGTGCTGATTGAAAAGTTCAAAGCCCAGCGCTTTCGCTATCTGGTGAATGTGTCGGTCCTGACCACTGGCTTCGATGCCCCGCACGTCGACCTTATCGCCATTCTGCGCCCGACGGAGTCAGTTAGCCTTTACCAACAAATTGTTGGTCGCGGCCTGCGCCTGGCACCGGGTAAAACCGACTGTCTGATCCTCGATTATGCCGGTAACCCGCACGATCTTTACGCGCCGGAAGTGGGTGCGCCGAAAGGGAAAAGCGATAACGTTCCGGTGCAGGTGTTCTGTCCCGCCTGCGGGTTTGCAAACACCTTCTGGGGCAAAACAACGGCAGACGGCACGCTGATTGAACACTTTGGCCGCCGCTGTCAGGGGTGGTTTGAAGATGATGACGGCCATCGCGAACAGTGCGATTTTCGTTTTCGTTTTAAAAACTGCCCACAATGCAACGCGGAAAATGATATCGCCGCCCGCCGTTGCCGGGAGTGCGACACGGTGCTGGTTGACCCGGATGACATGCTGAAAGCCGCGCTCAGGCTCAAAGATGCGCTGGTCCTGCGCTGTAGCGGCATGGTGTTACAAAACGGCCAGGATGAAAAAGGCGAATGGCTAAAAATCACCTATTACGATGAAGATGGTGCCGACGTTAGCGAACGCTTTCGCCTGCATACTCCCGCGCAGCGTACGGCTTTCGAGCAACTGTTTATTCGCCCGCACACCCGAACGCCCGGCATTCCCTTACGCTGGATAACCGCCGCCGATATCCTCGCCCAGCAGGCGCTGTTACGTCATCCTGATTTCGTGGTGGCGCGCATGAAAGGTCAGTACTGGCAGGTCCGTGAAAAGGTCTTCGATTATGAAGGACGCTATCGTCGGGCACATGAATTACGCGGTTAATCGTACTTTTGATTGATGTACCAGCCGTTTAAGTATAGAATCTCGCCCGCTTTTGCATACGCAAAGCAGATCACTTACCTGTTGCTGGGTCGCCTGTAGCAGGAATTATAAAAGAGAGATTTAAATGTTTACTATCAACGCTGAAGTACGTAAAGAGCAGGGTAAGGGTGCGAGCCGCCGCCTGCGTGCCGCTAACAAGTTCCCGGCAATCATCTATGGTGGCGCAGAAGCCCCGGTTGCTATCGAACTGGATCACGATGCAGTTATGAACATGCAAGCTAAAGCTGAATTCTACAGCGAAGTTCTGACCATCGTTGTTGACGGTAAAGAAGTGAAAGTTAAAGCTCAGGCTGTACAGCGTCACCCGTTCAAGCCGAAGCTGGCACACATCGACTTCGTTCGCGCGTAATCGCCTACAAGTTGAAGAAAAACCCCGCCTCGGCGGGGTTTTTTTATGGGATTTTGTTGGCGGTAAAGATGAATCACGCAAGCCGGATAAGGCGTTAACGCCCCCATCCGGCAAACGGCTTTATTTCCCGCCCGAGGTACGACGCTGTAGCTGATCGCGCAGGTTCGGCGGCGTACCTTTGATGGTCAAAGTATCTGTGGCTGGATCCCAGAAAATACGCTCACCCAGTAACATGGCGTCGAAGTTGATGGTTAACCCGCCGCCGCTTCCGGCAAATTTGGTTAACTGGCGCAGCGTGCTGCGATCTGCCGGGAAGCTCTCTTCCAGTTCGTAGCCTTTATCAGCGGTAAATTCGCTGAAGCTGACTTCACTGACGCCGGAAAGCTCTTTGGACAGCGACTCCAACTCGATCTCTTCACCGGCCTGTAGTTGCTCGTTGCAGTAGCTGTACACCTGCTGACGCACGTTCTGGCGTTCTGCTTTATCGAGTTGCGCCTCGGCGGTAAAGTCATCGACCGCCTGCAACAGGCCGCGGTTTTGCGCTTTGGCGTTAAGCCCCTCGCTGGCGCCCAGGAAGTCCATAAAGAAATCGGCGACTTTGCGCCCTACCCGCCCTTTCAGGAACGTCAGATAGCGCGTGGACTCCGGGTTGGTTTCCCACTCGGTTAAATCAATACGCGCCACGATATCCGCATGATTGATATCCAGATAGTGCGTCGGGTTGATATCCAGATTTTCATTGACGCGCATACTGCTTAAATTGTTCAGCACGGCGACCAGCAGATACTCTACCGCCAGATAGCGGTAATGGCAGAACAGGACAATGCCGCCATCAGCAAAAGGATATTTCGCCAGTTCGTCTCGCAAGCGCCCAGTCGCTGCACGACTAAAGGCCAGAAAATCCTCTTCGCCCTGACGCTGTAAACGCAGCGTTTGCGCCAGTTCACTCTCTGCGCTAAACAGGCCATAAGCTTTATTCTTGGCGCTGTATACCCGATGCAACTCAGCCATCATATCGACAACGGTCGCTGTCGATTCCAGTAATGAATCGCGCAAGACCAGCTCAAGGTTCTGCTCGTCACGTTTGATAAGCTGGTGCAGGGCAATCTGGTTGATATCCAGACTCATGATAAACTCTCCTTTTAGACCGGGCGGTATTCAACCACCTGCCGGGCAGTGACGCAATAGAAGATAAAAAAGCAGAAAAAAAACTGTCTGTACGGTAATATGTTGCCCTTTCATGAACAGACTGATTTCGATTTATGCCACAAATTTCCCGCTATAGTGACGAACACGTTGAACAACTGCTGAATGAGATGCTCAACGTACTGGAAAAACATAAGGCGCCGACCGACCTTTCCCTGATGGTACTGGGAAATATGGTGACTAACCTTATCAATACAAGCATCGCACCGGCCCAGCGCCAGGCGATTGCCAACTCTTTTGCCCGCGCATTGCAGTCTTCGGTAAACGACGACCAAGCGCATTAAGAGCCTGCTCCGGGGAAACGAACAACAGTTTATGGTAACTCATCGTCAACGCTACCGTGAGAAAGTCTCCCAGATGGTTAGCTGGGGGCACTGGTTTGCCTTGTTCAACATTCTGTTGGCCATGGTGCTCGGTAGCCGTTACCTGTTTGTCGCCGACTGGCCGACAACCCTTGCAGGTCGTGTTTATTCCTACCTGAGCGTTGTCGGGCATTTTAGCTTTCTGGTGTTCGCCACCTATCTGCTGATCCTGTTTCCCCTGACGTTTATCGTCATGTCCCAGAGGCTGATGCGATTCTTATCAGCTATTCTGGCGACGGCTGGCATGACGCTGTTGCTAATCGACAGCGAAGTTTTTACCCGCTTCCACCTGCATCTCAATCCGATCGTCTGGGAACTGGTCATCAACCCAGACCAGAATGAAGCGGCGCGTGACTGGCAACTGATGTTTATCAGCGTACCGGTTATTCTGTTAATTGAAATGCTGTTTGCAACCTGGAGCTGGCAAAAGCTGCGCAGCCTGACGCGTCGTCGCCATTTTGCCAAACCGTTAGCAGCATTCTTCTTCGTTTCCTTTATCGCCTCGCACGTGGTGTATATCTGGGCGGATGCCAATTTCTATCGCCCGATTACCATGCAGCGTGCGAATCTGCCGCTCTCCTACCCGATGACGGCACGTAAATTCCTGGAAAAACATGGTCTGCTGGATGCGCAAGAGTATCAGCGACGCCTGATCGAACAGGGCAATCCGGAAGCGGTTTCCGTGCAGTACCCGCTCAGCGAACTGCGCTATCGCGATATGGGCACCGGTCAGAACGTGCTGCTGATTACCGTCGACGGTCTGAACTACTCACGCTTTGAAAAACAGATGCCTGCGCTGGCTGAATTCGCCGGGCAGAATATCTCGTTTACGCGTCACATGAGCTCAGGCAACACCACGGATAACGGGATCTTTGGCCTGTTCTATGGTGTCTCGCCAAGCTACATGGACGGCATTTTGTCGACCCGTACGCCTGCGGCGCTGATTACTGCACTGAACCAGCAGGGTTACCAGTTAGGGCTATTCTCCTCGGATGGCTTTACCAGCCCGCTGTATCGCCAGGCGCTGCTGTCAGACTTCTCCATGCCAAGCGTACAAACGCAATCTGACGAACAAACCGCAAGCCAGTGGATTAACTGGCTGGGACGCTACGCGCAGGAAGATAACCGCTGGTTCTCGTGGGTCTCCTTTAACGGGACGAACCTTGATAACAGCAACCAGAAGAACTTTGCCAAACGCTATGCCAGCGCCGCTCAGGATGTGGATGCCAATATTAACCGTGTTCTTAGTGCCCTGCGCGACTCCGGTAAACTGAACAACACGGTGGTGATTATTACCGCAGGTCGGGGCGTGCCGCTGACTCAGGAAGAGAACAATTTTGCCTGGTCACGTGGCCATCTGCAGGTTCCACTGGTTATTCACTGGCCGGGAACGCCTGCCCAACGCATCAATAGCCTGACCGATCATACAGACCTGATGACTACGCTCATGCAGCGCCTGCTGCACGTCAGCACGCCTGCTAACGAATACTCGCAGGGGCAGGATCTGTTCAATGCAAACCGCCGCCATTACTGGGTTACCGCCGCCGACGGCAGCACGATGGCCGTTACCACGCCAGAGATGACGCTGGTGCTGAACAACAACGGTAATTATCAGACCTATGATTTACGCGGCGAAAAAATAAAAGATCAGAAACCGCAGCTAAGCCTGCTGCTACAGGTTCTGACGGATGAGAAACGATTTATTGCTAACTGATTAATTATAAATCACTTAGCGATGCTTCCCCTTGCATTCGCAGCGGAAAGCAGTAGTATTAGCAGCCATAGCGTCGGCACGTAGCGCAGCCTGGTAGCGCACCGTCATGGGGTGTCGGGGGTCGGAGGTTCAAATCCTCTCGTGCCGACCAAAAATCCCAGAAAAACCAACCTTCATGGTTGGTTTTTTTATGCCCGCGATTCCACGTTCCTTATTATTACCCCGGCCTTTAGCACAGGTTTTACTACTTACCCATGCACAAATTGGGGTAAAATTTACCCTCTCATCAGCGCGATGAAACTAGACGAGTGATGCGCTGAAAACAATAATGATACTAATAAAAACTCAGGAGAATAGTATGCCTGAAGCAACGCCTTTTCGGGTGCTGATTGTCGACGACCACCCACTAATGCGGCGAGGAATTAGTCAATTATTGCAACTGGATCCCGCATTTAACGTAGTCGCGGAAGCAGGTGACGGTGCCAGCGCTATCGATCTGGCTAACCGTCTGGACCTGGATGTGATCCTGCTGGATCTCAATATGAAAGGCATGAGCGGACTGGACACCCTGAACGCGCTGCGCCGGGATGGCGTCACCGCGCAAATTATTATTCTTACCGTCTCGGATGCAGCCAGCGATGTGTACGCCTTAATTGATGCCGGCGCGGATGGTTATTTACTCAAAGACAGCGATCCTGAAGTCTTGCTGGAGGCCATTCGCAGCGGCGCCAAAGGCGGTAAAGCTTTTAGCACACGCGTCAGCGAATATCTGCGCGAACGCGATCTGTTCGGCGCACAAGAAGATCCCTTCAGCATTCTCACCGAACGTGAACTGGATGTATTGCATGAACTGGCTCAGGGGCTGTCGAACAAACAGATTGCGTCAGTGCTGAATATTTCCGAACAGACCGTGAAAGTGCATATTCGCAACCTGCTGCGCAAACTCAATGTGCGCTCTCGCGTTGCTGCCACTATCCTGTTTTTACAAACGCGTGGAATGCAGTAATCCATGAAGAGGCCGGATAGCCCCGATATGCGAAGCGCTATCGGGGCTATTCTGGATACTTATTTCTCCTGCGGCGTTAGCTGCTCCATCGCCTGCTTAATGCTCCGTTCTATTACCGCCCGACGGGTATCGTTGGCAGGTAATAGTTTCAGCATCATCTCCCACGCCGCAACCGCCTCGCCAAAGCGCTGCTGTTCAAAGGCGTTGAAAGCGTACATGCTGAGAACCCGCACGTTGGCATGTTCGCCACGCACCAGTTGGCGTAACAGCTCCCCTCCCCGACGGTTATCATCAGGATCGGAAGAACGGGTCAGCGCCTCCGCATAGCCCAGCGCCGCATCGCTGTTTTTAGGATCCAGTCGATAGGCATTGGCATAGGCTTCAGTGGCCGTACTGGCGTTACCGAGAACCATGCCAATGCGTCCAAGCATGATCCAGCCTTCAACATTTGCGGGATCGGCTTGTAAACGTGTGCGCAGCCCCAGCGCCAGACGCGCCATATCTTCTTCATTGAGCGGTTCCGCTTTCGGATCCAACGCCCGCTCCAGCAACGCCGGAGCCTGAGCAGTGGCCTGCTGCCAGACCTGAACCTGCTTATAGCTGCCGGTTTGGTAATAGCTTACTGCGCCAACCACCAGCGCCACCACGATACCAGGTACAAACAACCCGAATCCACCGCGCTTGCCATTCGGAATAACATCGTCAGGAAACTCTTCCTGTTTCACCCGAACGCGTCGGCGAGTACGGGCGAAAATAATCCAGCCCCCCAGACCAATCGCTACCACCGGCATCACCCACAGCAGCACGGTGAGCGGCGTTAACGGCGGATCGTAAGTGACGAAGTTGCCGTAGCGCGCCACCATGTAATCGACAATTTCTTTCTGGCTTTTTCCTTCCTGCATCAGTTCGTACACTTTCTGACGCAGGTCGGTGGCAATCATCGAGTTAGAATCGGCAATGCTGTTGTTCTGGCATTTAGGACAACGCAGTTGTTCAGTAAGCTGGCGGAACTGCTGCTCCTGCGCTTCGTCCTTAAACTGCATCACGTCGATAGTCGCAAGCGCGGATCCCGAGATAACCAGCATTAGCAGGCCCAGTAAAAATCTCATTGCGCAGCCTCCTTACTGTACTTGTCCCATAACGGTTTGATCTCGCTCTCCCACACCCGGGCGTTCAGATCGCCGGCATGGCGATAGCGAATAATGCCTTTGCCGTCGATCAGGAACGTCTCAGGAGCACCGTACACGCCAAGATCCAGACCGAGCATACCGTCGCCGTCAAACAGACTTAATGAGTAAGGATTACCCAGCTCTTTCAGCCAGACAATGGCTTTCTGACGATCATCTTTATAGTTCAGACCCACTACCCGCACGCCTTGCGCAGACAGCTGATTCAGATACTGATGCTCGGCGCGACAGGTTGGGCACCAGGTCGCCCAGACGTTCAGCAATACCGGTTTGCCCTGCGTCAGCACATCGGCCTGATAGTGCTGACCCGGATTTTCCAGTGACTCCAGGCGGAATGTCGGAACAGGTTTGCCGATCAGCGCCGATTCCAGATTAGTGGGATCGTCCCCCTGAGCGTTACGCGCGAGCTGCCACAACAGCGCCGCCGCAATGATGAGAAAAATAATAAACGGAATTAACAGTGCGTTGCGCTTCATACAGCCTCCGACGCATTTTTTTGCACCGCGGCGCGAGGACGCGTCCGCTGGCGATAGCGTGGATCAAACAGGCAGAACAACCCGCCCAGCGCCATCAGCAATCCTCCGGCCCAAATCCAGCGAATAAACGGTTTGTAGTACAGGCGTACAGCCCATGCGCCATTATCCAGTTCTTCACCCAGCGCAGCGTACAGATCGCGCGTGAATCCGCCGTCAATTGCCGCTTCGGTCATCATCGAACTGGTGCTGTTATAGAAGCGTTTTTCCGCATGCAGCGTAGCTTCTGGCTTACCATCTCGGGTAACGCCAATAATGGCAACGCCACCCCGGTAGTTTGGCCCGGTAATATCTTTCACTTCGCGGAAAGTGAACTGATAGTTATGGATACTAACGCTATCACCCGCTTTCATGCGCACATCGCGTTCAACGCTGTAGTTCTGGCTAAAGGCAATACCAACAATGGTAATCGCCAGCCCGACGTGACCCGATACCATGCCCCAGTAGCTTGGCGTCAGCTTTGTCCCACGGGAAATACGCAGGAACGCTTCGGACATCGCCAGTACGAATATCCAGCATGCCATCGCCAGCCCCACCACTGTCATGGCGGCAATGCGATCCTCAAGCAGCCACGGCAGCAGCAGCGACAGAACAAGGGTGGTGACAAACGCGATAAGCAATAACGTTTTCAGTTTACGCGGTCGGTCACGGCCCCAGCGCACTAATGGCCCAATCCCCAACAACAGTGCGAACGGCGCCATCAGCCAGGTGAACATGGTGTTGAAAAACGGCTCGCCAATCGAAATGCTGCCCAGCCCCAGCTGTTTGTGCACCAGCGGCAGCAGCGTGCCCAGTAGCACCACCAGCATGGCGGCAATCAGCAGGACGTTATTCCCCAGCAGCAGTGATTCACGCGACCACAGCGCGTTGTTTACCCGTGAGCGAACCTTGTGACCGCGCACCGCAAACAGCAGCAGGGAGCCGCCAATTACCAGCACCATAAAGGCCAGAATAAACATCCCGCGCGACGGATCGGAGGCGAAAGCATGCACCGACACCAGTACGCCGGAGCGCACCAGGAAAGTACCTAACAGACAAAGTGAGAATGCGCAGATTGACAGCAACAGCGTCCAGGCTTTAAAGCTGGCGCGCTGTTCGGTTACCGACAACGAGTGCATCAGCGCCGTTCCCACCAGCCATGGCATAAACGAGGCGTTTTCAACCGGATCCCAGAACCACCAGCCGCCCCAGCCCAGCTCGTAATAGGCCCAGGCCGAACCGAGCACAATGCCCAGCGTCAGAAACACCCACGCCGCCAGCGTCCACGGACGCGAAAAACGGGCGAATGTGCTGTCCAGTCGACCGCTCATCAGCGCAGCAATCGCAAACGCAAAGGCAACCGAGAAGCCGACATACCCCATGTACAGCAGCGGCGGATGGAAAATCAGCCCCGGATCCTGCAACAGCGGGTTCAGGTCACGTCCTTCAATCGGGAAGTTCGGCAACGTGCGGGCAAACGGGTTGGAGGTAAACAGAATAAATAGCAGGAAACCGACGCTGACCATTCCCATGACCGCCAGCACGCGGGCGACGATATCCAGCGGCATGCGCTGGCTGAACGCCGCAACGGCGAACGTCCAGCCGCTCATCAGCAACACCCACAGCAGCAACGAGCCTTCATGCGCCCCCCACGTCGCCGCCACCCGATACCAGACCGGAAGCTGGGTGTTGGAGTTGCTGGCGACGTAGGTCACGGTAAAGTCATTAACCACGAAGGCGTTGACCAGAATCAGGAACGCCCCCATCACACAGATAAACAGTACCCAGGCAAAGGGACGCGCGGAGACCATCATCCGCACGTCGCCGCGCGCTACGCCCCACAGCGGATAGACCGACAGCAGTAATGCAACGCCAAGCGCAAGGCACAACAGCGCATTGCCAATTTCAGGCATCATGACGTTTTATCCTTATAAACACTTTCCGGGCGACGGTGGTTTTCCTGCATCGCTTTTTCGACTTCCGGCGGGGTGTAATTTTCATCATGTTTAGCAAGCACTTCTTTGGCCTGCACATGATTTCCCCCGTCCAGTTCGCCCTGAACGACGACGCCCTGCCCTTCGCGGAACAGATCCGGCAGAATGCCTTCATAGGTGACATCCACCACACCTTCGGCATCATAGATGCTGAAATTCACCTTCAGCGACTGCGGATCGCGCTTTACGCTGCCAGGCATAACCATACCGCCCACGCGCAGGCGCTGGCCGACTTCAGGCATTTGCTGCGTTTCGCGCTTACCGTAGAGTATCTCTCCCGGCGTATAGAACAGATCGATATTGGAACGCAGCGCGTAGAGCACCAGCGAAATGGTCAAAGCCAGACCTGCCAGGACCGCGCAGGCTATCCATAACCGATTTTTACGTCGAATATTCACGCCGCCTCCCGTTGCACTTGCGCCGCGCGCATGCGCGCTTCTCTCGCCCGCTGCTGCGCGACACCGCGTAAGATTGCACGATGCTGTAACGCAGAATGCAGCACCAGCGCCACCAGCGGGACAATGCTCATCGCCACAGCCAGCCAGACATACAAGGCGTAACCGCCCATCGCGAAAAAATCACTCCATGATGCAAATGCAGGGGTCATTGGCGGCCTCTTTTTAAGATCAGTTCGCTCACCCACGGGCGGCGTTTTTCCATCATCAAAATCAGGTTACGCATGCGCATCAGCGCCAGCGTGACAAACAGTAACAGGTAGCCGACGATCGCCAGACGCAGCGGCGCGCGCATTGCCGGATCGATACTCTGCTGCATACGGGTCGACCCCTGATGCAGCGTATTCCACCACTCGACCGAGTAGTGAATAATCGGTAAGTTGACCACGCCAATCAGCACCAGAATGCCGGCAGCGCGACCAGCCAGACGGCGGTCGTCAAAGGCATGCCACAGCGCAATGGCGCCGACGTAGAGAAACAGCAATACCAGTTCAGAGGTGAGTCGGGCATCCCAGACCCACCAGGTGCCCCACATCGGTTTGCCCCATGCAGAGCCCGTCACCAGCGCAATAAAGGTAAACACGGCACCAATGGGCGCCATCGCGGCCAGCGCCAGATTGGCCATTTTCATCTGCCAGACCAGGCCAATAAACGCGGCAACGGCCATCGATGCATAAATACCCATCGACCAGATTGCTGCCGGAACGTGCAGATAAATAATGCGATAGCTCTGCCCCTGCTGATAATCCGCAGGCGCGAAGCCAAAGCCCCAGATCAATCCGGTTATCAGTACCACCGCGCTGGCAATCGCCAGCCACGGGATAAACCAGCCGCAGATCTGATAGAGCCGAGGAGGCATCGCCAATTGATGAAGTGTTTTCCACATAGTTCAGTCACCAGACTCCGTAAATTAATATCCATTGTGCCGGAGCACCTTGCCCGGCCTGCATATCTCAACTGCGCTACTGCACGCTTATCCGTAACGCCGCAGCTGTGGCAAACGGGCTTAGCGTGGCGCTGCCGACCAGCAACGCGCCCAGAATCGCCATGTACCCTTCAACCGGTAAGTGCATGGAAGCCGCATCCATCGCCGCGGTCGCAAAAATCAGTAAGGGTATGGTGAGCGGGAGTACCAGTACGCTTAACAGCACGCCGCCGCGCTTTAAGCCCACCGTCAACCCCACGCCCGGCGCGCCGAGGAAGCCCAGCGTAGGCGTCCCGAGTAACAAGGTCAGCGCCATAATTTTCCAGCCGTACATATCCATACCCAGCAGCAACGCCACCAGCGGCGAGAGGATCAGCAGCGGCAGGCCGGTCACGACCCAGTGCGCCATCACTTTCGCCAGCACCACTGCCGGCAGCGGCAGCGGCAGCAGCATCAGTTGCTCAAGGCTGCCGTCCTGCAGATCATCACGAAACAGGCGCTCCAGCGCCAGCAACGACGCCAGCAGCGCCGCAACCCAGATGATGCCCGGTGCAATACGCGCCAGCAGTTGCGGCTCCGGCCCAATGCTCAGCGGGAACAGCGTAATAACAATCAGGAAGAACCATAAAGGATTGGCGATTTCCGCACTATGACGAAACGCAACTCGTAGTTCTAAACGGAAGATTCGCCACATCATTGCGTTGCCCTCTCGCTGGTCAGCGCAATACGTCGCACTTTATCGGTCTCGACATTGAGCGGTTGGTGGGTGGTGAGAATAACAATACCGCCCTGCTCCGTATGCTGCGCCATACGCTGAGTCAGTCGCTCAACGCCGTTCACATCAATGGCGGTAAAGGGTTCGTCGAGGATCCACAGCCGGGCGCGAGTCAGCCACAAACGGGCCAGCGCCACGCGCCTCTGTTGTCCGGCGGAGAGTTGATTCACCGGGATATCTTCATATCCGGCAAGCCCCGCCTGCGCCAGCGCAGCCAGACACTGTGCGACGTCGCCGTCATGGTGAAAGAAACGCAGGTTTTCCAACGCCGAAAGCCGGGTTTTTATCCCCGGCTGATGTCCGATCCACAGCAGTTGTTGATGGTAGCTGTCCCGCACGTGATGCAGCGGTTGCTCTTGCCAGCAAACCTCCCCTGCGTCGGGACGCGCCAGCCCGGTAAGTAACCGCAGCAAAGTGGTTTTCCCTGCGCCGTTGCTGCCGGTAATTTGTACCCATTCCCCTGCGTTGACGCGAAATGACAAATCGCTGAACAGTATTCTGTCATCCCGCTCGCAAAGTAATTCTCTGGCTTCAAGCATACCTGGTTATCTACATCCTGTTAAAATCCCGGTTTGACTTCGCGCATATCAGGCAGTTTGTGCGCTATCCCTTTATGACAGTCAATACAGGTTTGCCCGTCTTTCACGGCCTGGTCGTGCATTTTGGCCGCAACGCCTTTCTGGGCGGTTAAATCCATAAACTCGAAGTTGTGACAGTTTCGACACTCTTGCGAATTGTTATCTTTCATACGCCGCCACTCATTTTGCGCCATCGTTAAACGATGGTCTTCAAATTTCTGCGGTGTATCTATCAGCCCCAGTGCTTTCGCGTACAGCTCTTTACTGGCCTTGATCTTACGAATCATTTTCGGCCCCCACTCATGTGGGACGTGGCAATCAGGGCAAGTCGCTCGCACACCACTACGGTTGTTGTAGTGTACGGTTTCCATGTATTCCTGGTACACCGTATTGCGCATTTCGTGACAGCTAATGCAGAACTCTTCTGTATTGGCCTTTTCCATACCGGTATTAAAGCCGCCCCAGAAAATAATGCCGCCCACAAAGCCGATTAACAACAGCGTGCCGAGCGCCAGACGGCTGGGGCGACGCCACCATTGCCAGACGCGCTTAATCCAGCCTGGTTTACGGTTAGAATTTTCCATAATGACCTCTTATTTCCCGTAACCTTTCGAGGGGGTGAAGGTATTTTCAACAATTGGCGCGGCGTCAGCCTGCGGAACGTGACATTGCAGGCAGAAATAACGACGCGGCGCGACTTCAGCCAATACCTTACCGTCGCTGTCCATAAAGTGCGTCGGACTGATACGTGGCGCACCGGTGGTGCGATAGCTTTCCACACCGTGACATTGCAGGCAGCGGTTAGTGTTAGTCGTCACCTGATACCCTTCAACGCTGTGCGGAACCATCGGCGGCTGATTCACATAGTTCAGCGGCATACGCACTTGCTCTTTCGGCATGCGAATCGCCCCTTCTTGTGTCCCTGAGACTTCCGGTGACTGACTCAGATCCACTCCGTTTGCAGCCCAAACGGCCCCACTGACTACCAGGGCCAGCGCAGCCGTCCATTGACTCAGCGCTTTAATCAGGTCATGGCTTTTCATGATTTCGCTCCCGAACTCCATCGTGTTGTTATTGTAAAAACATCCTCAGAACAGACATCCACACAGCGACCGCAGGCCATGCAATCGCGGCTGGTTACCTGCACCGGACTTTGCTCATCCAGCACCGGCGCACGTAGCACATGCGGTTCCGGGCAAACATGAAAACAATCCATACAGCGGTTACATCTGTTACGTTCTTTTGCCGAAACGGTTAATGCACCTTTACTCCCCACCACGCTATACAGCGCACCCAGTGGGCAAAGATGCCCGCACCAGCCATGCTCAACGACCAGTAGATCAAATAAAAACAGCGCGAGGATCAGCAGCGCCCCGCTGCCAAATCCCATGACCAGGCTCCGTCCGAGCAGAGAGACTGGGTTTATCCACTCCCACAGCAGCGTACCGGTCACGGCGGAACCGACCAGGATAACCACCAGCAGGACGTACCGTATATGGCGCGGCAGGGTTGCAGACTGATTCAGGTCAAACCTTCTGCGCAACCAGCTGGCTAAATCGGTGACAGGGTTCATGGGACAAACCCAACTGCAAAACAGTCGCTTACCCGCCAGGGCATACAGCACCGTGATGATGACCGCCCCCGTTAACGCAACCGTCGCCGGCAGGTGTCCGCTGGCCAGGCTTTGCAGGGTAATCAGCGGATCGGTGAACGGGATGGAGTCCAGCAACAGGCTGCTACTGTAATTGCCATGCAGGATCCAGACGCCAAGCCACGGGCCGCTAAGGAACATCGCCAGTATCAGAAACTGGCTCAGACGACGCAGCACCAGCCAGCGATGACTCTTCCACCATCCTTTTTTTGCCTGCGCTTCACGCCCGGCGTCACGTTTACGATTTGCCATTGTTCCCCTCCAGCCAACCGAAGCGGTAATGGTGTCCTAACTCCCCTTTCGCCAGCGACAGGGGCAGCACTTTTATTGCTGGCTGCTCCAGGACGCACACTTTTTCGCATTTCCCGCAGCCGGTACAGGCGTCGCTGTGTACGGTCGGAATAAACCGCGCATGCTTGCCGGTACGCATGTTGCGGTCCAGCTCCAGGGTGATAGCCTCATCGATTTTCGGGCATTCGCGATAGCAAACGTCGCAGCGTAATCCCTGATAGTTGAGGCAGTTTTCGTGATCCAGCAGTACCGCCAGCCCCATGCGTGAATCGTCAATAGATTCAATGTCCCTGTCCAACGCACCGCTGGGGCAAACTTTGGCGCACGGAATGTCTTCACACATTTCGCAGGGAATATCACGCGCGACAAAATACGGCGTACCAGCAGCCAGCCCTGAGGCAAGCGTCGCCAGCTTCAGCGTGTCATACGGGCAGGCCTGAACGCACTGACCACAGCGCACGCAGGCACTGGCGAATGCCTCCTCGCTCAGTGCGCCTGGCGGGCGTAGCCGCACGCCGGTTGCACGTGCGGTTTGCTGTTGCAACCCCAGCGCCACGCCAACGACGGCCAGTCCGCCCGCTGCGCGAACCATATCGCGCAGAAAGCGGCGGCGGCCATTTTGGGGTTTTGCTGACCGGGACATAACGCGTTACACCTTCGCCAGTTTCACAGCGCACTTCTTGAAATCCGTCTCTTTGGAGAGCGGATCCGTCGCATCCAGCGTCAGGTTGTTCACCAGCTGTGCGGCGTCGAAGAACGGCATGTAGACCAGCCCCTGCGGTGGACGGTTACGCCCGCGCGTTTCAACTATCGAGATAACTTCACCACGACGGGAAACCACTTTGACTTTGTCGCCACGGCGCAGATCGCGTGCTTTTGCATCCAGCGGATGGATAAACAGCACAGCTTCCGGGAAAGCACGGTGCAGCTCAGGTACGCGACGCGTCATGCTGCCGGTATGCCAGTGCTCCAGCACACGTCCGGTAGACAGCCACAGGTCGTACTCTTTATCCGGCGCTTCTGCGGCAGGTTCAAATGGCAGCGCGAAGATGACCGCTTTGCCGTCCGGCTTACCGTAGAACTTGTAGCTTTCGCCCGCTTTCACGTAAGGGTCGTTGCCTTCGCTGTAGCGCCACTGGGTCTCTTTGCCCCCAACGACCGGCCAGCGTAAACCGCGCGCTTTGTGGTAATCGTCAAATGGCGCAAGGTCATGCCCGTGACCGCGACCAAACCAGGCGTACTCTTCGAACAGTCCTTTTTGCAGATAGAAGCCCAGCTCGCGGGATTCATCGTTCAGCTGATCTTCAGCCAGTTCAGCCACCGGGAATTTCGTCACTGCAGGCGTGGCAAACAGTACGTCATACAGCGTTTTTCCGCGCAGTTCCGGTTTCTGTGCCAACAGCGCTTCCGGCCACACTTCTTCTGTTTTGAAGCGACGAGAGAACTGCACCAGTTGCCACAGATCCGATTTCGATTCACCCGGCGCTTTAATCTGCTGACGCCAGAACTGTGTACGGCGTTCCGCGTTACCGTAAGCACCTTCTTTCTCTACCCACATCGCGGTCGGCAGGATCAGGTCGGCCGACAGAGCGCTGACCGTCGGGTACGGATCGGAGACGATGATGAAGTTGCGCGGATCGCGCCAGCCCGGCATACGCTCTTCGTTGATGTTCGGACCGGCCTGCATGTTGTTGGTACACATCGCCCAGTAGACATTGAGCTTGCCATCTTTCAGCGCACGGTCTTGTGCCACGGCATGCAGACCGATTTTTGCCGGAATGGTCCCCGCCGGAATATTCCAGTGCTTCTCGCAGATATCGCGGTGTTTTTCGTTCGTAACCACCATGTCCGCAGGCAGACGGTGGGAGAACGTACCGACTTCACGCGCGGTACCGCAGGCGGAAGGCTGACCGGTCAAAGAGAACGGACCGCAGCCTGGCTGGGAGATTTTACCGGTCAACAGGTGCAGGTTATAGACCAGGTTGTTGGCCCACACGCCGCGGGTATGCTGGTTGAAGCCCATCGTCCAGTAGGAGATGACTTTTTTCTTCGGATCGGCATACAGCTGCGCCAGCTGTTCCAGCTGATCTTTCGGTACGCCGGTCATTTCGGCGGTTTTATCCAGCGTGTACTCGGCAACAAAGGCTTTGTAGTCTTCAAAGCTCATCGGCTCAGAGGCATCGGATCCCGGGTTTTTCGCCGCTTTTTCCAGCGGATGGGTTGGACGCAGGCCGTAGCCAATGTCCGTCACACCTTTACGCAGATTAACGTGCTTGCTAAAGAAATCCTGGTTGATCGCATTGTTTTGAATGATGTAGTTAGCGATGTAGTTGAGGATCACCAGATCGGTTTGCGGCGTGAAGACCATGCCGTTATCCGCCAGCTCAAAGCTGCGGTGCTGGAAGGTGGAGAGCACCGCGACATTAACATTGGGATCGGACAGACGACGGTTGGTGATGCGCGACCACAGGATCGGGTGCATCTCCGCCATATTCGCGCCCCACAGGACGAAAGCATCTGCATGCTCGATATCGTCATAGCAGCCCATCGGTTCATCCATACCGAAGGTACGCATAAAGCCGACTACCGCTGACGCCATGCAGTGACGCGCGTTCGGGTCGATGTTATTCGAACGGAAACCCGCCTTAAACAATTTGGCAGCGGCATAACCTTCCCAAATCGTCCACTGACCCGAGCCGAACATACCGATAGACTCCGGGCCTTTCTCTTTCAGGGACGTTTTGAATTTCTCTTCCATCACGTCAAAGGCCTGATCCCAGCTAATCGGGGTGAACTCGCCTTCTTTGTGATACTTACCGTCCTTCATGCGCAGCATCGGCTGCGTTAAACGGTCTTTTCCGTACATGATTTTCGGCAGGAAGTAACCTTTGATGCAGTTAAGCCCACGGTTAACCGGCGCATCCGGATCGCCCTGGCATGCCACAACACGCCCTTGCTGCGTCCCGACCAATACGCCACAGCCCGTCCCGCAAAAACGGCACGGGGCTTTGTCCCATTTGATAGCTTCTTGCTGACCGACTACCGCACGGGCTACGCCCGGCACGCTTAACCCGGCAGCCGCCGCAGCGGCCGCAACGGCGTTAGCTTTCATAAAGCTACGACGACTGAGTTTCATGGTGTTTCCTCACCTTGCTCATCCTGCTGGTGATAAACCAGCGACACCGCCAGCACGCCCGCAACGTTGCGCACTGACTCAATAGTTTTCATTAACGTTTCGCTGTGCTCAGCTTCCACCACCACGATCAGTTGACCGCTTTCCACATCGCTGAGTGCAACTTCGCAACCTGGGAACGAACGCAACTGCGTGGCGATATCATTGATATGCTGACTTTTGGCCTGAACGACCAGGCTGCAGACCTGCCAGTTATTGTCCATGGTTGTACTCCGCGTTAATGGCTGATACCGGGCAGATAGCGACACATGCGCCACATCCGTTACAGTCCTGATTGTCGAGCTGCGGCTGATAAATGCCGGACAGCGTGGGACGAAAGGTTATGGCCATGGGCTCACAGCTATCCTGACAGCGATGACATTCAACGGACTGATGTGCGAGACAGTTTTCCCCAATCGTAAAATTCAGATCCCATGCCCTGGTGTGGCGCGGAAGAAAAAGGGATTCAGAACAGGCCTCTGCGCAGGCATAGCAAAAGCTACACTCGCCGTGTTTGAAATTTACGCTCGGGTAACCGCCCTGGCCTCGCTGCAGGATGTCGGTTTCACACGCCTGGATGCAGGCGTCACAACGAAGGCAATGGGCCAGAAAGTGAGAGTCTTCCTTGCTCCAGGGCGGACGGATCCCTGAGTTGGCGTTTCGCCAACTGCCTGTCAACATGCCTCGACGGGATAAATCAACCATGACATTGTCCTTCCATAATGACGCCCTCCCCTGGTGGGTTGAACGACATAAAAAACTGCACTATTTATGAGTAGTTATTTTTAGTCGTAAGATATTTCAGGATGTGTTAGAGGTGCATACCCCAATCGGGGTAAATGCTGTTGCCGGATCAAAGGAGTGTTGAGTTGGCGGGAAAAAATGCGCTTTTGCTCACATTTCAATGAGTTATATAAAACCGTATATAACGAACAACTCAAAAAGAGAATGATCTTATAATTAAGATTATTCTTAGAATATATCGCTACCCTGAAAGCAGACATCTACCAAATACACTTAAAATATAAGTAAATACAGATTAATCGATTATGTAAATATGTTAACCTGCCCCAGACTCGTTCATAAGACAGAAGAAAGGAAACACTGTGAACAATAAGATGAAAACAATTGTCCCTGCCGTACTTTTCGCCGCCTTTGCCAGCGCCTCTGCATGGGCTGCCAGTAACGATGCCGGCGCTCAGCCGCTGGAAAAAGTCGCCCCTTATCCTAAGGCGGAAAAGGGTATGAAGCGCCAGGTTATCCAGCTTACTCCTGAGAAAGATGAATCTACTCTGAAAGTAGAACTGCTGATCGGACAAACGCTGGAAGTTGACTGCAACCAACACCGCCTGGGCGGAGAACTGGACAGCAAAACGCTGGAAGGTTGGGGATATGACTACTATGTCTTCGACAAAGTGACGTCTCCGGTTTCAACCATGATGGCCTGCCCGGACGGTAAGAAAGAGAAGAAATTTATTACCGCGTATCTGGGTGATGACGGCATGCTGCGCTACAACAGCAAGTTACCGATTGTGGTCTATACGCCGGAGAACGTGGAAGTGAAATACCGTATCTGGAAAGCGGAAGAGAAGATTCAGGACGCAGTCGCACGATAAGTGAGAATGTGCCGGAGGGCGGCGTACCGCCTTATCCGGCATTTTATTTACAGTGCGATATCCGCTACAGCTTTCTGCTCAGGCTGCGGTTGCGCCTGAGGTTTCAGCTGAGGTTTCGGCGCTTCATCAGCAGCCTGCGGCTTGTCATATTTCAGCCCCAGAACATCACTGGTGTATTGCAGCTCTTGTTCCGTAGCTTCAACGTTACCGTTCAGCTTGGTACCATAAGACGGAATAATGGTTTTCAGTTTCGCCTGCCATTCAGGGCTGGCCACTTTATCTTTAAACACTTTTTCCATCAGATGCAGCATAATCGGCGCCGCGGTTGATGCACCCGGAGAAGCGCCCAGCAGCGCGGCAATTGTGCCCTCTTTATCGCTGACGACTTCGGTACCCAGACGCAGCACACCGCCCTTCTCCGCATCACTTTTAATGATCTGCACACGCTGGCCCGCCTGCCATAAACGCCAGTCTTCTTTTTTCGCCTGCGGATAGTACTCTTGCAGCGCGGCAAAACGGTCGTCATCGCTGAGCATCACCTGGCTTACCAGATATTTCACCAGATCGAAGTTATCCAGACCCACGTTGACCATCGGCATAAAGTTCGAGGTGGTGGTCGAGCTGAGCAGATCCCACAATGAACCGTTTTTCAGGAACTTGGTGGAGAATGTCGCGAATGGCCCAAACAGTACAACGCGTTTGCCATCAAGGATACGGGTATCGATGTGCGGCACGGACATCGGCGGCGCGCCAACGGAGGCCTGACCGTACACTTTCGCCAGGTGGCGATTCACCACGTCCGGATTATCCGCAACCAGGAACTGCCCGCCAACCGGGAATCCGGCATAACCTTTTGCTTCAGGAATGTCGGTTTCCTGCAACAGCTTCAGCGCAGCACCACCGGCACCGATAAAGACAAACTTCGCCTTGATATCGTGTTCCGCTTCGTTATTTTTCAGATCGGCGACCGTGACGGTCCAGCTATTGTCGGCATTGCGTTTAAAGCCACGCACTTCGGTACTCAGCTGCAGCGCAAAGTTGGGCTTTTTCTGCAACGAGGCAATCAGCTGGCGCGTGATTTCGCCGTAGTTTACGTCAGTACCAATCTCGGTACGCGTTGCCGCGACTTTCTGCTTCGGATCGCGGCCTTCCATGACCAGCGGCGCCCACTCTTTAATCTGCGCGTGATCTTCGGAATAACGCATACCACGGAATAACGTGCTCTGCTGCAGTGCGGTGTAACGGGCACGCAGGAAGTTCACGTTCTCGTCACCCCAGACAAAACTCATGTGCGGAACGGTGGTGATAAATGAGCGTGGTTCATGCATTACGCCATTATTGACCTGATAGGCCCAAAACTGGCGGGAGATCTGGAAGGCTTCGTTGATTTCGACTGCCTTTTCAATGCTGATGCTACCGTCGGCCTTTTTAGGCGTGTAGTTCAGCTCCATCAGTGCGGAGTGGCCTGTTCCGGCGTTATTCCAGCCGTTTGAGCTTTCCTGCGCTACACCATCCAGTCGCTCAACCATGGTCATTGACCATTGCGGTTCCAGCTCCTGTAAATAGGTTCCCAGCGTGGCGCTCATGATGCCGCCGCCAATCAACAGTACATCCGTTTCCTGCTCTTCCGCCGCTTTCGCTTTTGCCGCCATCGAGACAACATTCAGCCCAACGGCCATGGTGAAGAGCATGGCAGTCACTTTTTTCATAATGTTAATGCCTTACTTTTAGTATCGCTTTTTTGCTTTTAATGCAGGTGAAAATCGAGCGGCATCAACGGTAACACTTAAGTAAAAATATTTAAATATTGTTTATAAATTATATTTAATTTTTAAAAATGTTATTAATACGTTGATAGTTTATACGGTTATTGACAATCATTTCTGGAAACCGATCCGTCAGACAGGTACTATGCTGCGCTTTGCTATTCACCGCACGGATGCCTGTCGGTCTGCTGTACCGGGCCATTTTTGACCTAAGAGTAACGATGTCTGCAACTCAACCCTCCTCTGTCGCAGTAGCGGAGCACGCGACCCGCGCAGTGCTGCGCCAACCCCATTTACTGGTTCGCGAAACGCTGGCCGGTGTGGTAACCGCCCTGGCGCTGATCCCGGAAGTGATCTCTTTTTCCGTTATCGCCGGCGTCGATCCTAAAGTCAGCCTGATAGCCTCAGTCGTACTGTGCCTGGCAATGTCATTTTTAGGTGGCCGTCCGGCAATGGTTACCGCAGCGGCAGGATCGGTCGCGCTGGTGATTGGCCCGATGGTGCATCAACACGGCGTCCAGTACATCCTGCCTGCGGTGGTGCTGGCCGGGATTATTCAGATCCTGTTTGGCGTATTGGGGATGGCGCGTCTGATGCGATTCATTCCTACAGCCGTCATGACCGGTTTTGTGAACGCGCTGGGTATTTTGATTTTCTTTGCCCAGGTCCCGCATTTCTGGGGTAAAAGCCCGCTAATCTGGGGGCTGTTTGTCCTGACCCTGTTGATTGTGCTGTGGGTTCCGCGTTTTATTAAAGCGATCCCCGCGCCGCTTATCGCCATCGTGCTGCTGACGGTGTTCACTGTCACCAGCGGACAACTATTACCGACCGTCGGTGACGAAGGTTCAATGCGCGGCGGCCTGCCGGGATTCACGCAGTTATTGGTACCACTCAACCTGCAAACGCTGGCGATTATCTGGCCCTGCGCGCTGAGCATCGCTTTTGTCGGATTAATGGAGTCGCTGTTAACCGCCCGTCTGGTGGATGACCTGACTGTTACGCCGTCGAATAAGAATCGCGAGAGCGCCGGGCTGGGGATAGCCAATATTCTGGCCGGTTTTTATGGCGGCATCGCCGGGTGTGCGATGATTGGTCAAACCATCGTTAACGTCGAGATGGGCAAAGGACGCAGCCGCGTCTCGACGGTCGCCGCCGGGCTGGTGCTGTTGTTGCTGGTCACTGCGTTAAGCGAAGTAATGGCGAAAATCCCCATGTCGGTGCTGGCGGGAATTATGGTGATTGTGGCGGTGAAAACCTTCAGTTGGCACAGCATCCAGCCCGCTACGCTGCGGCAACTCCCCGTTACTGAAACGCTGGTGATGCTGATGACCGTCGCGGCGACGGTGTCAACCGGCAACCTGGCGCTTGGCGTGGTTGCCGGGGTGATGACGATGCTCATTTTGCCGCGTATCGTCAGAGGCAAACGTGCGGCTACATCAGAAACAGCGTTGCCAGACCGAGAAAAATAAAGAAACCACCGGTATCGGTGATTGCCGTAATCATGACGCTCGAGCCGACCGCCGGGTCGCGCCCGAGCTTCACCATCGTCATCGGAATAATAACGCCCATCAACGCCGCCATCAGCAAATTGAGCATCATCGCCAGGGTCATCACGCCGCCGAGCGCCATGTCATCGTACAGCCACCAGGTAATGCCGCCCATAATTCCGCCCCACACGAGGCCATTAATCAACGCCACGCCCATTTCGCGCAGGATCAAAAACGTCAGGTTTCCCGGCTGAATATTTTGTAGCGCCAGCGCGCGAACAATCATGGTGATGGTTTGATTCCCAGTGTTGCCGCCGATCCCCGCCACAATCGGCATCAGCGAGGCCAGCGCGACCAGTTGCGAAATTGTATGTTCAAAGCCGTCGATCACTCGCGAAGCGATAAAGGCGGTACAAAGGTTAACGGCCAACCACGCCCAGCGGGTTTTAACCGCTTTCGTGACGGGGGCAAACACATCCTCTCCGGCACTTAAGCCGCCCATTCGACGCAGATCGGTATCGGTTTCTTCATAGACCACATCGACGATCTCATCGATGGTTAAACGGCCCATCAGTTTACCTGAAGAGTCAACGACCGCGGCACTGACCAGGTCGTCACGTTCAAAGGTTCGCGCGGCGTGTTCGGCGATATCTTCCGGAGAAAAGGTGAGCGGATCATCTTCCATCACCTCGCTGACTTTTCGCTGCACATCATTGAGCAGAATACAGGTGAGCGTCAGTTCCCCGACCAGCACTTTATTGCGGTCGGTCACGAAGAGTTTATCGGTGTTCTCCGGCATTTTACCCAGCCGCCGCAGGTAGCGTTGCACCACTTCCAGCGTCACGTCCGGACGCACGGTGATAACTTCGAACTCCATAATCGCACCGACGCGATTCTTCTCGTAGTGCAGCACCTGGCGGACGCGCGCCCGCTCCTCGGCCGGTAACGTCGCCAGCAGTCGACCCGTGAGGTTACGAGGGAGGTGCTGAACCAGATAAATCTGTTCGTCGATATCAAGGTATTGCAACGCATCCAGCAGCTCACGGTCGCTCATCTCATCGATCAGGTCGTCCCAGACGTTTTCTGACGCCTCAAGCAGGACGTTACCGCGTTTTTCACTTTCGACCAGCCGCCACAGGGCGTGACGCTCTTCAGAAGGTAATGCTTCGAGGGTATCCGCCAGATCGGGCGGCGGCAGGTGGGCAACCAGCGCCCCTACCTCAGCAATATCGTCGGCTAACGTGCCGACGTCATATTGCTCAGCCAGGGTAAGCTTGCCCAATAGCGTTGAAACAACGGCTTTATCAGTGGTCAGCAGCCAGATAAGACGCGCACGCTCTTCATCACGCAGTCTGGCGCTGTTTTTGTTTGTTACAGGCATTAATCATAAATCCATGATATGAAATATCATTAATCATGATGCCAATTTATGTAAATAACAATAAACAGTGCCGCGGGGTGGATAAAAAACCGGCGGCATGTGGGATCATGCGGTGCGGGCCACCGCGTCACGCGAGGCGGCATCACGCTCATCGCCCAGCAGTTCACTCAACTGTCCGTTACGCATTTCCAGCAGACGATCGGCGTGAATAAAATAGTGATCGTCATGGCTAATGGCGAAGATAGTTTTACCCATTTCTTGCATCAGCGGTAACAGGACCTGATAGAACTCACGACGGAAATGGGGATCCTGATCGGCAGCCCATTCATCCAGCAGAATGATGTCGCGCTCCTCCGCCAGAGCCAGCAGCAGCGCCACGCGTTTCTTCTGCCCTTTCGACAGCTTCAGATTGAGGATGCGGCCATCGTTCATCTCCAGCTTGTGACCCATCTTCAGATGTTCCAGCCACTTCGCTACCAACTGCGGATTGGCTTCTTTACCTTCCGGCCCCAGCAGTTTGTCGAACAGCCAGACGTCGGTAAACACGGCGGAAAACAGCTTGCGATAATCCTCCGGCTTTTCAACGGCCACGGCCTTACCATCAAGCAAAATTTCACCTGACTGCGGCTGGTATAGCCCGGTCAGTAACATCGCCAGCGTAGATTTCCCGCTGCCGTTGCCGCCAATCAGGAAGATCAGTTCACCGCGATGAATCGTCAGATTGACCGGCCCTACGGAAAAGGCATTATCCTGATAGTGGAAAACCACGTTACGCAGTTCCAGCGTTTGCCAGTTTGGAAAGGCGGTTGGGCGCGGGAATTCGGCCTTAAAAGGTGCCAGTGCGAATTTATTCAGCTTGTTGAAAGCCACCTGCGCAGTGAGCAGGGTCGGTAGCGCGCCAACGGCAGAGAGCAGCGGCGTACGCAGGAATAACAGCGTCAGTGAGTAAGTCGCCGCCACGGCGGTATCCGCCCAGCCCAGACTATTCGCCATCCAGAACACCAGGCCAATGGCGCCCAGCATCATAATGTTTGACCAGTTGACCGCGCTCAGGTGGAAGGTATCGGCGCGAATAATATGGTGACGGTACTCTTTGGCATCCGGGACGTACATCTGATTAAAGATATGCTCGGCGCGCTCGCGGTTGAGCGTCAGCTCTTTGCGCCCTTCCAGAACCGTCTGATAATCGTTGTACAACTTGTCTTCTGTTTCGCGCAGGGTAGCCATGTGCTTATACACCCGCGCCACCAGTACAAATCCCCCCCAGATGGTGATTGCCATCCAGATTGCCGTCACCAGCAGCATTTTGGTCGACAGCATCGCCAGATACGCCGCCGACCCGATGGTCAGGATAATCCCCTGCACCAGCTCAGGCAGACGAACAAAGGCGATGGTGATGTTGCGAATATCGCTGGTTAAACCGGCCAGCAACGAGGCGCTGCCAAGCTGTTCAATACGCTCGACGTGGGTATCCAGAATACGTTTGATAAATTCGCTACGCAGACGGTAGACAAAGTGGTGGCCGAGCGTGGTCAACGCCAGCTGAGAGCCGAGAGTGACAACCATCAATAGCAGCAGCAGGCCAAGAAACTCCGGCAGCACCATCAGCGTGGTGTCGACCGTTTCAATCAGACGCTGGTTGATAAACGCAATCAGCCCAATCCCCAACGCAGCGCTGGCGAGGCTGAGCGCCATGACGCTGATAAATGGCCAGCGATACTGCCGCCAGACAAGAAGTAAAAGTTCCATGCGAACAACCCGGACAAGTAATAACAGCCCGCAGTTTAAACATCTCTTCGCTGACAGCAAAAATAATTCTTATTTTTATTCTTTTTTACCCGCCTGACGAAACGTCAGATTGTAGCGACAGTCTCCGGTCAACGGATGATACCCCGTCTTAAGCGGCTGGATCCCATGATAAAACAGCCGCGAATTACCGCCCCACACCACCACATCGCCATGTTCCAGCAGCAAACGCTTTAAGGGGTCATTACGGCGCAAGCCGCCAAATTGAAAGATGGCCGGCAATCCTAGCGACACCGAGACAATCGGCGCCCGCAGGTCGGGTTCGTCTTTATCCTGATGTAAGGACAGTTTTGCCCCTGGCGTGTAGCGGTTAATCAGACAGGCATCGGGTTGAAAATCAGCATAGCCCGCCGCCGTCGCTGCCTGTTGGCACAGGTCAGCGAATGCATCCGGCAGCGGCGGCCAGTGCGCGCCGGTTAGCGGATCAAAAGGAGAATAAAGGTAACCATGTTGATCCGTCGTCCAACCCAGACGACCGCAGTTGGTCATTGCCACCGACATCGTGTAGCCGCCGGGCGTCACCATCTGGCGAAACGGCGACTGTCTGGCGATAGCGGCTATCGCCTGCAGCAGAGACGGTGCGCAGTCAAAAGCGAAGCGTCGCAGAATAACCGCGCCTGACGCCAGCGGCTCCTGCCAGGGTTTCGCATCCGCAAAGAGATCGAGCATTATGTTTCCTCGCCAGTCGTTTCACGTTGCAGTAACTGTGCTTTGCGCGCAATGCCCCACCGGTAGCCCGAAAGCGCGCCATCGCCGCGGATCACCCGGTGACACGGGATGACGATTGCCAGTTTATTCGCCCCACAGGCGCTGGCCACTGCACGCACCGCCTTCGGTTTGCCGATGGCGCTGGCCAGTTGCTGGTAGCTCATCGTTTCGCCGCACGGAATTGCGCGCAACGCCTGCCACACCTGCTGCTGAAATGCGGTTCCCCGGATATCCAGCGGCAGCGATAACGGCGCGTCACGCGCATTGATTGCGGCGATCACTTCGCGCACGCGCTGCTGAAAATCGGCATCTGCTGGCACATCCTGAGCGGCGGGAAACAGCTCATGCAGATCCGCAACCAACGTAGCGTCATCATCACCTAGTAAGATCGCGCAGATACCACGTTCGCTTTCCGCCACCAGACAGCGACCCAGAGTGCAATCTGCCAGGGTATAGCGTACAGAAACGTTGTCGCCACCTTTACGAAATTGCTTTGCGGTCATGCCTAACGTCTGATCCGCTTTTCGGTAGTAGCTGCTGCTGTCGGGAAATCCGGCGTTGAGAATTGCCTGCGTTACCGGAACGCCTTTCGCCAGCGCATCGCGCAGACGACGGGCGCGCCAGGACTGCTGCCACGCTTTGGGGGTCATGCCCGTTGTGGCTTTGAACAGGCGATGTAAGTGATACGGGCTCATCGCCACCTGCTGCGCCAGCTCGTCCAACGTGAGGGGAGATTCCTGCTCCAGTAACTGGCAGGCGTGGGCTATTTTCTCCAGCCGATGCTGGTGGGCGCTGTCTTTATCCGGCTGACAACGTTTACAGGGACGAAAACCGGCGGCCAGCGCCTGCCGGGCATCGGCAAAGAAACTGACATTTTTGCGCAGCGCATGTTTCGCCCGACAGGACGGACGGCAGAAAATGCCGGTGGTCTGCACGGCGAAAACAAACTGACCGTCAGCGTCGGCGTCACGATCCACAACGGACTGCCAGCGGTCATCATCAGTTATGTGTAAACGATTTTTCATTATGGACTCCTTTGTTAAGCATAGCGCTTAGCCTCAGTGTGTCCCCATAGCCGGATACAAAAACCCGCAATCTTGCTTTTTAATTTTTTTCGCTGAGCAGGAAGCTTTTAAACTGCGGCGACATCCAGGTTTTAAACCCCTCGCCCTCTTTTATAATCATATAGACCGCGAGTCCTTCACGACGCACCACCTCTTTGGCCTTTTCCGGACCGAGAACCATCAAACCGGTATCCCAACCGTCAGCCTCCAGCGCCGTTGGTGCGATTACCGTTACAGATACCAGGTTGTGTTCAATCGGACGACCGGTTTGCGGATCAATAACATGGGAAAGGCGCTTACCATCCAGCTCATAATAGTTACGGTAGCTGCCGGAGGTGCTAATGCCATGCCCGTTAATGTCGACAATCGCCTGCACCGCGTTTTCGCGATCGGTCGGTTTCTGAATCGCGACTCGCCACGAAAGCCCATCTGCATTCATTCCGCGGCTGTTCAATGCACCACCAACGGAAACCAGATAACGGGCGATCCCTTCCTGCTCCATTAATCGTGCCAGATGATCGGCGGCATAACCTTCGCCAACGGTCGAGAGATCCACGTACAGCTCGGGCAAATCTTTTTGCAGGTAGTTCCGATGCGCCTCATTAACAACCTTCAGATGTGAAAGCCCGGTTTGCGCTTTTGCGGCGTCAATTTGCGCCTGAGTGGGAATATGCACCGGTTGCTGATCCGGGCCAAAGCCCCACAGATTGACCAACGGACCCACGGTAATATCCATGGCCCCACCGGTTTTTGCGCCAATGCGTAACGCCGAAGTCACGATATCGGCCATAGCATCATTAACCGGCCATGGCGACAGGCTTTTCGACAGGTTAAAGCGCATTAACGCAGAATCATTTTTATAGGTAGAGAGAAGCTGATCGTCGGCATCCAACTGAGCCTGGATCTTCGCCTGCAGTTCCCCGGCGCGTTTGGCATCTACGCCCACCGCACTGACCCGCCAGAAAGTGCCCATGGTTTTACCTTCCAGAACGGTGGCAGGTTGTGTGGTCTGGGCAGGTTTCGGGGCTTCATCGCACCCGACAAAAAAGATCGTCACAGCCAGTAGTGCTGCGCGATAGAAATTCACTTCCATACGTAATTATCCTCATGCGAACGGGCGCAAGAGTACACCAAAAATCGTTGTTTGTACGACGAAAAAACGGCATTAAAAAAGGCCCCGCAGGGCCTTTTAACGACATGAGCGCAGATTAGAACTGGTAAACCAGACCCAGCGCTACGATATCATCGGTAGCAATACCTGCTGCCTGGGTAAACGCATTGTCATCCAGCAGGTTGATTTTGTAATCAACATAGGTAGACATGTTTTTGTTGAAGTAGTAAGTCGCGCCAACATCAACATATTTCACGATATCCTGGTCACCGTAGTTGGTGAAGCCATTGCTGATGTCTTTGCCTTTTGACTGCAGGTAAGCCACGGAAGGACGCAGACCGAAATCGAACTGGTACTGTGCCACAACTTCAAAGTTCTGTGCTTTATCTGCGAAGCCATATGCAGCAGTCCGGTTGCTACCGTTAGAGGTACCGAAACGGGTTGCGTTATAGGACTGGGAGTACTGTGCAGCCAGGTAAACGTTGTTAGCGTCGTATTTCAGACCACCGGTATAAACCGTTGCACGGTCACCGTTACCGTACACGCCAAGAGCATTCTGATCAGCGGTACGTTTAGAGGTAGTGATCGCACCACCGATACCAAAGCCAGAGCCGAGATCGTAAGTCAGAGAGCCGCCGTAACCATCGCCATTCTGGGTCAGCAGGCTACGACCACCTTCGTTTTCACCACTTACGCTGCCGTTTTTACCCTGGTACTGCAGGGCAAAGTTCAGACCATCAACCAGGCCAAAGAAATCTGTATTACGGTAGGTCGCATAACCGTTACCACGCTGCTGCATGAAGTTGTCCGCACCGTAGGTGTCACCGCCGAATTCTGGCAGGACGTCGGTCCAGGACGTTACATCATAAGTTACACCGTAGTTACGACCGTAGTCGAAAGAACCTGCATCAGCGAATTTCAGGCCTGCGAATGCCACACGCGTCCAGGCGTCGTTGCTGGATTCACTCTGGTTGCCTTGAATCTGGTATTCCCACTGGCCGTAACCGGTCAGTTGGTCGTTAACCTGGGTTTCGCCTTTGAAGCCGATACGCATGTAAGTCTTATCACCATCATCACCTTTGTTATCGGAGAAATAGTGCAGACCGTCGACTTTGCCGTACAGGTCTAATTTGTTGCCGTCTTTGTTATAAATTTCAGCCGCATTTGCTGCGCCTGCTACCAGCAGTGCTGGTACCAGGAGGGACAGTACTTTAACTTTCATGTTATTAACCCTCTGTTATATGCCTTTATTGCTTTTTTATGCCACTGCATACTGATTAAGGTCATTAACCAGTCGGCGGTAATGACTCCAACTTATTGATAGTGTTTTATGTTCAGATAATGCCCGATGACTTTGTCATGCAGCTCCACCGATTTTGAGAACGACAGCGACTTCCGTCCCAGCCGTGCCAGGTGCTGCCTCAGATTCAGGTTATGCCGCTCAATTCGCTGCGTATATCGCTTGCTGATTACGTGCAGCTTTCCCTTCAGGCGGGATTCATACAGCGGCCAGCCATCCGTCATCCATATCACCACGTCAAAGGGTGACAGCAGGCTCATAAGACGCCCCAGCGTCGCCATAGTGCGTTCACCGAATACGTGCGCAACAACCGTCTTCCGGAGCCTGTCATACGCGTAAAACAGCCAGCGCTGGCGCGATTTAGCCCCGACGTATCCCCACTGTTCGTCCATTTCCGCGCAGACGATGACGTCACTGCCCGGCTGTATGCGCGAGGTTACCGACTGCGGCCTGAGTTTTTTAAATGGCGGAAAATCGTGTTGAGGCCAACGCCCATAATGCGGGCGGTTGCCCGGCATCCAACGCCATTCATGGCCATATCAATGATTTTCTGGTGCGTACCGGGTTGAGAAGCGGTGTAAGTGAACTGCAGTTGCCATGTTTTACGGCAGTGAGAGCAGAGATAGCGCTGATGTCCGGCGGTGCTTTTGCCGTTACGCACCACCCCGTCAGTAGCTGAACAGGAGGGACAGCTGATAGAAACAGAAGCCACTGGAGCACCTCAAAAACACCATCATACACTAAATCAGTAAGTTGGCAGCATCACCCCAGTCGGCAACTTCATTCTCCGCAAAAACACAGAATAATCCAACACGAATATGATACTAAAACTTTTAAGGTGTTTCATTTATCGACATAGATGTTTCAAAATATTAATAAGAGGGAACTTTTTTAAAATCAAAAAACAGGCAAAATAAGCACAAATAATCAAGAACTGTTTTAATTAAATTTAAAATCAATAAGTTACATTGAAAATAGTTATAGCACTGAATGACAAAACAAAATCTTCACTCGCAACTAAAATAGACCCGCTATCATCATTAACTTTATTTATTACCGTCATTCATTCATGAATGTCTGTTTACCCCTATTTCAACCGAATGCTTCGCGTTCGGTTTTTTTTACCCTTCTTTACACAAAACTTACCGTTCTGTGCTACCGATGCAAAACTATAACAACTATTAACTATCTCATTGCGTCGTATTCAGATATAAATCTGATTAATAATTTCTTGTTATTTAATGCTAAATGTATACATTCCGTACAAATATTTGTACCCGCCTTTATCCACTGTACACCTTTGCATTGTGATGGCTGCAACAGAATGGAGCGTAAAAAATGCGGGCCATCCGGCGTGGTGTAAGTGTGGCAATTCATATATTACCCTTTATACTGCCCCATCATCTTTCGCGTCGTTTAACAGGTCATAAACACGAATGAGTCAGTCTGACACAACGGCTTCTACCCGATTCTCCCTGCTACCGGGAAGTATTACCCGTTTCTTCTTATTACTGATCGTTGTGCTGTTGGTGATGATGGGCGTTATGGTCCAGAGCGCCGTCAACACCTGGTTAAAGGATAAGAGCTATCAGATTGTCGATATCACCCATGCCATTCATAAAAGGGTCGATACCTGGCGATACGTGACCTGGCAAATCTATGACAATATTGCCGCCACGGCCAGTTCACCTGGTGCAGAAGGACTGCAGGAAACGCGTCTGAAACAAGACGTCTATTATCTTGAGAAACCGCGCAGAAAGACCGAGGCGCTGATTTTCGGTTCCCATGACAGTTCTACGCTGGAGATGACCCAACGCATCTCAACCTATCTTGATACGCTGTGGGGCGCGGAAAATGTTCCGTGGTCTATGTATTACCTGAATGGTCAGGACAATAGCCTGATCCTTATCTCAACGTTGCCGCTAAAAGATCTGACTTCCGGTTTTAAAGAGTCGACGATTGGTAATATTGTCGATTCACGGCGCGCGGAAATGTTACAACAGGCCAATGCACTGGATGAACGTGAAAGCTTCTCTTCACTGCGCCGTCTGGCGTGGCAGAACGGGCATTACTTCACGCTACGCACGACCTTTAATCAGCCTGGACATCTGGCAACCGTTGTCGCCTTTGACCTGCCGATTAATGACTTGATCCCACCCGGCATGCCGCTGGACAGCTTCCATCTGGTTCCAGATGCCACGTCAACAACCGAGCATCTGAATGAAAAAGAGTCGCCTGACAGCGTCAGCATTAATTTCAACAACAGTAAAATTGAGATCTCTTCGGCGCTAAACTCAACGGATATGCGGCTGGTGTGGCAGGTTCCGTTTGGCTCATTGCTGCTCGACACCTTGCAAAGCATTCTGCTGCCGCTGTTACTCAACATTGCTTTGTTGGCCCTGGCGCTGTTTGGCTATACCACCTTTCGCCACCTCCCTGCCCGTTCCACCGAAGTGGTACCAAACCTTGCGGCAAATAATGAACTGCGTGTTCTGCGCGCCATCAATGAAGAGATTGTGTCTCTGCTGCCTCTGGGCTTGCTGGTGCACGATCAAGAAGCAAACCGCACGGTTATCAGCAATAAAATTGCCGACCACCTGTTACCGCATTTAAATTTGCAAAACATTACCAGTATGGCGGAGCAGCATCAGGGGGTGATTCAGGCCACCATCAATAATGAGCTGTATGAGATCCGGCTGTTCCGCAGCCAGATCTCATCGAGAACGCAGATCTTTATTATTCGTGACCAGGACCGCGAAGTGCTGGTTAATAAGAAGCTGAAGCAAGCGCAGCGACTGTATGAGAAAAACCAGCAGGCCCGGGCGGCCTTTATGCAGAACATCGGCAGCGCACTGAAAGACCCGGCGAAAACACTTGCCGCTAATGCTGCCGCACTAAATAGCCCGGACAGCCAGAAACTGGCCAATCAGGCAGACGTTCTGGTGCGTATGGTAGATGAAATCCAGTTGGCCAACCTGCTGGAAAGCGACGCCTGGAAAAGTGAATCGACGCTGTTTTCCGTGCAGTCGTTAATTGATGACGTGGTTCCGGAGGTTCTGCCAGCCATTAAACGTAAAGGGCTGCAGCTACTGATTAAAAATCACCTTAGCGCCCATGATGAACGCCGCGGCGACCGCGATGCCCTGCGCCGTATTTTGCTGTTGCTGATCCAATATGCGGTAACCACCACGCAAATTGGCAAAATCACGCTGGAAGTCGACCAGGATGAATCGGAGACTGAACGCCTGACCTTCCGCATTCTGGATACCGGGCAAGGTGTCACGTTGAATGAAGTTGATAACCTGCACTTCCCGTTCATCAATGACACCCAGGGCGATCGGTATAGCAAGGCCAACCCGCTGACGTTCTGGTTATGCGATCAGCTCGCCCGCAAGCTAGGTGGGCACCTGAACATTAAAGCGCGGGAAGAACTTGGAACACGTTATATAGTCCATGTTAAAATGCCGCTGCACGATCAACATGCTGAAAGTGAAGAGCGTTTGTTAGATGACGTCTGCATAATGGTTGATGTCACCTCTAATGACGTACGCAGCATCGTATTACGCCAACTGGAGAACTGGGGAGCAACCTGCATCACGCCTGATGAGCGGTTGAATAGTCAAGAATATGATCTCTTTTTAACAGATAATCCGTCTAATCTTACTGCCTCAGGCCTTCTTTTAAGCGATGATGAGTCTGGCGTGCGGAAAATTGGCCCTGGTCAGCTGCGCGTCAACTTTAATATGAGCAATGCTATGCAGGAAGCTGTCCTCGAGCTGATAGAAGAGCAGCTGGCACAAGAAGAGATCCAGGAACTCCCCCTCGGCGGAGATGAAAACGCCGAACTTCATGCCAGTGGTTACTATGCACTCTTTGTAGACACAGTACCGGATGATGTTAAGAGGTTGTATACTGAGGCAGCAACCAGCGATTTCGCTGCGTTAGCCCAAACGGCCCATCGCCTGAAAGGCGTGTTTGCCATGCTTAATCTGGTACCCGGCAAGCAGTTATGTGAAGCGCTGGAACATCTTATTCAAGAGAAAGATGCTCCAGGTATAGAAAAATACATCAGCGACATTGACGATTACGTCAAGAGCTTGCTGTAGCAAGGTAGCCCAATACATGAACACTATGAACGTAATTATTGCCGATGACCACCCGATTGTACTGTTCGGTATTCGTAAATCACTTGAGCAAATCGAGTGGGTAAACGTTGTCGGCGAATTTGAAGACTCCACTGCACTGATCAACAATTTGCCTAAGTTAGATGCTCATGTGTTGATTACCGACCTCTCCATGCCGGGAGATAAATACGGTGACGGGATCACGTTAATTAAGTATATCAAGCGCCATTTCCCGAGCCTGTCGATTATTGTTCTCACCATGAACAACAACCCGGCAATCCTGAGCGCGGTGCTGGATCTCGATATTGAAGGAATTGTCCTGAAGCAAGGCGCGCCAACAGATCTGCCGAAAGCGCTTGCCGCGCTGCAGAAGGGTAAGAAATTCACCCCGGAAAGCGTTTCTCGTCTGCTGGAAAAAATCAGCGCCAGCGGCTACGGCGACAAACGTCTGTCACCGAAAGAGAGCGAAGTTCTACGCCTGTTTGCCGAAGGTTTCCTGGTTACTGAAATCGCGAAAAAACTCAACCGCAGTATTAAAACCATCAGCAGCCAGAAAAAGTCGGCAATGATGAAACTCGGTGTGGAAAACGATATCGCCCTGTTGAATTACCTTTCTTCCGTCACGCTGAGTCCATCAGACAAAGAGTAATTCTTTTAACATCGACGTGCCTGATGGCACGGCGTTTATCAGGCCTACGAATGACACGATGTTGTGCGTGTTCCGTAGGCCGGATAAGGCAAACGCCCCATCCGGCCTCTTTTATTCCCGCGCCTTTCTCACTCTTTCCGCATAGACCGTCAGCGTTTGCTTCAATACATCTAACGTCACCGGCTTAGACAGACAGCTATCCATACCTGACTCCAGACAACGCTGCTTCTCTTCAGCCAGCGCGTTGGCCGTCACGCCGACAACCGGCAGGGTTAATCCTAACTGGCGAATACGCTGGGTCAGGCGATAACCATCCATGTTCGGCATGTTAACGTCGCTCAGCACGATGTCGATATGGTTTTTACTCAGTACATTGAGTGCGTCCACGCCGTCATTCGCGGTTTTACACTGATATCCCAACGATCCCAACTGATCGGCCAGTAAACGCCTGTTGATAGGATGATCGTCGACCACCAGAATCATCATGTCATCGTTAGTTGCAGCAACTTTATCCGGGGCTGGCAACGCCGTTGAAAGCTCTTCACTGCTCAGCTCAAGGCTGTAGATATGCGCCAACAGCGCGGGCAGTTCGTGAGGCGATGCCACGCTGTGCACCCACTCCCCGGGCACCCTTTCCAGCGGAATACCGATATGACGACGGCAGAAAATAACCGCGGCGCGTCCCTGCCACGCCTGGTCCAGCACATCGTCGGCAATCAGCAGGTCATCTGCATCCGGTTGCTGTCCCTCATAGCACTGCACCGTCATCCCGTTACGCGCCAGACTGGATTCAATAAACTGGTACAGCGACGCGTTACGCACCGCCAGCCAGCAACGTTTACCGACAAGCCCTTCGATACCTTTTTTCAGCGGGTACTGCGCGCCATAAAGCGGAATACGCAGCATAAACTGGCTACCCATTCCCGGTTCAGAATCGACGGAAATATCCCCATCCATCATGCTGATCAGTTTTTCACAGATAGCCAAACCAAGCCCGGTTCCCTGGAAATTACGCTGTACGCCGGTTCCCACCTGGAAGAAAGGATCGAACAAGCGGACGACCTCTTTGGCAGGGATCCCAACCCCGGTATCACGCACGCGAATACTGAGATAGTCTTCGTTGCACTGCACGTGCAGCACAATGCAGCCGGTATCGGTAAACTTGATAGCATTACTCAGTAGATTGGAAATCACCTGCTGCAAACGCATCGGATCACCATTGAGCGCCACCGGTACATTCGGGTCGATAAAGCAGTACAACCCCAGCTGTTTGCGAACCACCAGCGGCAGATAGTTAGCCGTAATATGATTCATTACTTCACGCGGTGAAAACTCGCGCGGTTCAATCTTCAGCTGTTCAGATTCAATTTTCGAGAAATCGAGAATATCGCTGATAATTTTCAACAGCAGGCTGGAAGAGTTGTTCATCGCCGTCACCAGGCGATCCACTCCGTTGGGTAACTCTTTGGTTTGCAACAAATCAAGGTTACCGATAATGCCATACAGCGGCGTACGCAGCTCGTGGCTTACCGTCGCAAGGAACATCGATTTGGACTGGCTCGCCTGCTCCGCCGCCTGCGCCATCTCCTGCAACGACTCTTCCATTTTAACGCGCGCGCTGATGTCAACCAGCACGCAAATTGCCACGTTTTCATTACGATAGCGCGAGTGCACAAAGCTGATTTGCAGATTGGTATTGTTGCTGGTCAGCACATCAACAAAATTGACCTGCTGGCCGCAGATAATTTGCGTTAACCGTTGCCGGTCTTCATGCGTCAGCATGTTGAGATAGGTATGCGCCAGCTCATTACTCAGGATGTTAATGCCATCTATCGTACGCAGAATACAAATCCCAACCGGCGCGGAAGCCACGATTTTACGGTTAAACTGCTCGTGCTCTTCCAGACGCTGGGCATCGCTTTCCGCAGGAATAAAAATGCGCCGCTCATACATGCGCGTGAGCATAAATAACGCCGCGCCAACCAGCACATTCAGCAGAATAGCGTTCAGGATCATCATGCGGATCCGCTCCAGCACCAGGTCGACCGGTACTGAATAAACAATGCTTAGCGATGACGGGGGCAGGTTTTTCTTCAGCACCAGTTCGTGAAAACCCGACGTATAGCCAAACCAGGAGCGCTCCTGCATCCAGCGAGGTTCAGCCTTAATATTCCCCTCGGGGCCGGTGAGCGAAATCAGCGCATGACCATTTTCATCAAGGATGGTCACACCCATCGGCAAACTGCCCGGCGTGAAAAAGTTCTCCATGCGGATAGGCTGTTCCACACCCAACAGCGCCTGCAGGCGATTAGCGAGATAAACCGGCGTCAGCGCATAGAAATAGCCTATCCCCGGCCGCGGCCCCTGGCTAATCCAGAACAGGTTATTACCGTTTTCGTCCTGCGGTGCATTGCGATACTTAATAATGCGCTCATGCAGCGCCTTCAACGCCCCGTCACGTTCGACAGGCATATCACGCAGTCCGAAATTGGCCATGCAAAGGTTGTCGCTGCCGATCAGGAACACACGATTCAAATCATAGGCCGCGGAAAAGTTATCCCGCCAGTAGCGCATAAACCACGCCAGCGATTCCAGCGAACCTCGCCAGGCGTTGCCCATCACCGAGCAGTCGGAGTCGGCAAACAGCGGCTCGAAGTTTGGCACGGCGGTTTTATCATCCCGCGCGCGCAACGACATCACGCCGTTTTCCGCCGTTAAGCGATTCTCCGCGATATATTTCAGCTCTTTAATCACATCAGAGGTGCGCTGAATGTAACGTTGGGCCTGATCGGAACTGAGGTTAAGCTCCTGGTGAATCTCGGACTCTCTCTGGTGCAGCGCATTCACGATGTAGAAAACGGAGGCAAATGCGATTAGCCCCCAGATCAGGAGCGCCAACGCCCTGAACAGATAGCGTGAGACTTTTAGCGTTGAATGAACGGAAGCAAGGTATTTCAAAGGGGCGAAGCTCCGCCTCAGGGCATTAATAGAGTGTGGTTAAGGTAGCGGTAAATGTCCGGCGTCGCAATGCCCTCTCTTTACGGGAATATGATACACCGCTCTGAAACCATTGTCTTAACCCGTGATAATCGTCGTTTGCCTGAAAAACACTGCACGGATGTCAGAATGCGCGACCTGAGATGGCTGGCTCGTCGGTTATACCCACGACGATTACGCAACCAAATGATCATGATGGCCATCCTGATGGTCATCATTCCGACGATATCTATAGGTTATATCGTAGAAACTGAAGGCCGTTCAGCAGTCTTATCTGAAAAAGAGAAAAAACTGTCATCGGTGATAACCCTGCTAAACGATGCGCTGGGCGACCGCTTTAGTCACTACCCAAATTTGCCGCGTGAAGCACGCATTCGCGCGCTTAATCAAGAGTTGGCCCCCATCACCGAGCGCATTACGCAAGCGTTTCCCGGCATTGGCGCCGGGTATTATCACAAAGCGCTGGATGCCATTATCACCTACGCTCCCTCCGCGCTTTACCAAGGCAACGTAGGTATCACCATCACCGAGGATCATCCCGGGCGCGAAGTGATGAGTAGCAACGCGCCTGTGGTCTATTCCGGGCGACAGGTTCGCGGCGACATACTCAACTCGATGATCCCAATAGCGCGCCAGGGAGAGGTTATTGGGTATATCTGGGCCAATGAGCTCACCGAAGATATCCGCCAGCAGGCCTGGAGAATGGATGTCAGGATTATTGCCGTACTGGTTGCCGGGCTCATCTGTAGCCTGCTGCTCATCGTGCACTTCTCACGTCGACTCAGTGCGAATATCGACATCATCACCGATGGGCTTTCCACGCTGGCACAAAAAACCCCTACCCGACTGCCTGAACTCCCCGGCGAGTTGGGACAAATCAGCCGTAGCGTCAATGCGCTGGCACAAACGCTACGGGAAACCAAAACCCTTAACGATCTGATCATTGAAAATGCCGCAGATGGCGTGATCGCCATCGACAGGCAAGGCGACGTTACCACCATGAACCCGGCGGCAGAACAGATAACGGGCTACACGCTGCATGAGCTGGTCGGACAGCCCTATGCGACGCTCTTTGCCAATACGCAGTTTTATAGCCCGGTACTGGACACCCTTGAGCACGGTACTGAACATGTGGCCCAGGAAATTAGCTTTCCAGGACGTGAACGCACCATTGAGATCAGTGTAACCACCAGTCGGATCCATAACGCACACGGCGAGCTGATTGGCGCGCTGGTTATTTTCTCCGATTTAACCGCCCGTAAAGAGACCCAGCGTCGACTGGCGCAAACCGAAAGGCTTGCCACCCTGGGTGAGCTGATGGCCGGCGTCGCGCATGAAGTGCGAAACCCGCTGACCGCAATTCGTGGGTACGTCCAGATCATCCGCCAGCAAACCTCGCAGCCGGAACATCAGGAATATTTATCTGTTGTGCTGAATGAAATTGATTCCATCAATAAAGTTATTCAACAACTGTTAGATTTCTCTCGCCCACGACAAAGCCAGTGGCAACAGATTCGGCTCAATGCGCTCATTGAAGAGACGCTAATCCTGGTGCAAACCGCTGGCCTGCAGGCACGGATCGCCTTTACAACGGAATTAGATCCCAGCCTGCCGCCGATCGTCGCCGATCGCGAACTCATCAAACAGGTGATCCTCAATATTTTAATCAATGCGGTACAGGCGATCGCTGCGCGAGGCGAAATTCGCATCCGTACCTGGCAATACTCGGCCTCGCAACAGGCCGTGATGATTGAAGATAATGGCAACGGTATCGATCTCGCCATACAGAAGAAAATATTCGATCCCTTTTTTACGACAAAAGCATCAGGCACCGGTCTTGGACTGGCGCTGAGCCAGCGCATCATCAACGCGCATCAGGGGGATATCCACGTAACCAGCCAGCCTGGCTGCGGGGCGATATTCACTCTGATTTTACCTCTTAACCCGCAGGGAAATCCGTCAGAATGAAAACGACCTATCGTATTCTCATCGTTGATGATGAAGAAAATGTTCGCCGTATGCTTGCCACCGCATTTTCCCTGCAAGGGCATGAGACACATTGCGCCAGCGACGGGAAAGCCGCGCTGAGCCTGTTTAGCGAAACGCAGCCAGACGTGGTGCTGATGGACATTCGCATGCCGGAGATGGACGGTATCGACGCGCTGAAAGTTATGCGCACGCAGCAACCACGGATCCCCGTCATTCTGATGACCGCTTACGCTGAAGTAGAAACCGCAGTAGAAGCTTTACGTAGCGGCGCATTCGACTACGTGATTAAGCCCTTTGATCTCGACGAGCTAAGCATGGTGATTCAACGCGCATTGCAACTGCAGGAGATGAAACAGGAAATCCGCAATCTGCATAAAGCGTTGACCACCAGCTGGCAGTGGGGACACATTCTGACCACCAGCCCGCGTATGATGGATATCTGTAAAGACACGGCGAAAATCGCTCTCTCCCAGGCAAACGTGTTGATTAGCGGTGAAAGCGGCACAGGAAAGGAGCTGATCGCCCGCGCCATTCATTACAACAGCAAACGCGCCAATGGCCCTTTTATCAAAATTAACTGCGCGGCCCTGCCGGAGTCGTTGTTGGAAAGCGAGCTATTTGGTCACGAAAAAGGCGCGTTTACCGGGGCACAGACATTACGCCAGGGATTGTTCGAACGCGCTCATCAGGGAACTTTATTGCTTGATGAAATTGGCGAGATGCCGCTGGTGCTGCAGGCCAAGCTGCTGCGCATTTTGCAGGAGAGGGAGTTTGAACGCATCGGCGGGCACCAGACCATTCGCGTTGACATTCGAATCGTCGCCGCCACCAACCGCTGTCTGCAAACGATGGTGAAGGAAGGAACGTTTCGAGAAGACCTGTTTTACCGTCTCAACGTTATCCATCTGACTTTGCCGCCATTACGCGAGCGTCGTGAAGATATTGCCTTATTAGCAAACCACTTTTTACAAAAATTCAGCTCTGAAAATCAGCGGGATATTATCGAAATCGACCCGACGGCGATGTCGATCCTCACCGCCTGGCCCTGGCCCGGTAACATTCGCGAACTGTCAAACGTCATCGAACGTGCAGTCGTTATGAATACCGGTGCGGTGATCTTTGCCGACGATCTCCCCGACCCGTTGCGCAACCCGGTTAGCGCCACAACAGAAACAAAACCGACTTACTCCGGGGAACGCAATCTGAAAGAAGAGATTAAACGTGAGGAAAAACGAATTATCCTCGAAGTCCTCGACAATCAGGACGGCAATCGCACCCGCACGGCGCTGATGCTGGGAATTAGCCGTCGCGCTTTAATGTATAAATTACAAGAGTACGGCATCGACCCATCGGGTTCCTGATACGCAAGTTTGCTATGCAGAATTTTGCACACTGCGCAAAATTCTGCATAACCCCTCGTGGTCTCCTTTCACCAAGACCACAAAAATAAACCAATAAATTCAATAAACTAAACATTAATACGTTTCTTTAGTCATTCTGGCACCCTGCTTGCAATTCCCTGAGCGTACCCAAAATGGAGTATGCAAAAAGGGAAACATAATGAAAACAAAACTGATTACCTTACAAGACGCTGCGGGCTTCTTTCGTGACGGCATGACCATCATGGTCGGTGGTTTTATGGGCGTTGGCACACCACCTCGTCTGGTTGAAGCCCTGCTGGAATCCGGCGTCAGAGATCTGACGCTGATTGCTAACGATACCGCCTTTGTCGATACCGGTATCGGCCCCCTGATCGTCAATGGGCGGGTGAGCAAAGTGATTGCCTCGCACATTGGTACAAACCCGGAAACCGGTCGTCGCATGATTGCCGGCGAGATGGATGTACAGCTGGTTCCGCAAGGTACCCTGATCGAGCAGATTCGCTGCGGCGGCGCGGGTCTTGGCGGCTTTCTGACCCCCACTGGCGTTGGCACCATCGTGGAAGAAGGCAAGCAAACCATGACGCTTGAGGGTAAAACCTGGCTGCTTGAACGCCCATTACGCGCCGATTTAGCGCTTATTCGCGCCCACCGCTCTGACATGCTTGGCAACCTCACCTACCAGCTCAGCGCCCGTAACTTTAACCCTCTGATTGCCCTCGCCGCTGATATCACGCTGGTCGAACCGGACGAAATAGTTGAAACAGGGGAGCTGCAGCCTGACCAGATTGTGACCCCCGCCGCCGTTATCGACCATATCGTCATTCCACAGGAGAGCTAATCATGGATGCTAAACAACGTATTGCGCGCCGGGTGGCGCAAGAACTTCGCGATGGCGATATCGTCAACTTAGGTATCGGCCTGCCAACGATGGTAGCTAACTACTTACCTGCTGATATTCACATTACGCTGCAATCTGAGAACGGTTTTCTGGGACTGGGCCCAGTCACCACCGCCCATCCTGACCTGGTGAACGCGGGCGGCCAACCGTGCGGTATTTTGCCGGGCGCGGCAATGTTTGATAGCGCCATGTCGTTCGCGTTGATTCGCGGCGGTCATGTTGATGCCTGTGTGCTTGGCGGGTTGCAGGTCGATGAGCAGGCAAACCTCGCCAACTGGGTGGTTCCCGGCAAGATGGTGCCCGGCATGGGTGGCGCAATGGATCTGGTGACCGGTGCGCGTAAAGTCATTATCGCCATGGAGCATTGCGCAAAAGACGGCTCAGCAAAAATCCTGCGTCAATGCACCATGCCGCTCACCGCGCAGCATGCTGTGCATATGCTGGTCACCGAGCTGGCTGTATTCCGCTTTATAGATGGCAAGATGTGGCTGACTGAAATCGTCGAAGGATGCGACATCGCCACGCTATGTGAAAAAACCGAAGCACAGTTTGAAATTGCCGACGATCTGCGCATCCTGCGAGGTGACGCATGATTGGCCGCATCGCTCGCTTTATGACACGGGTAGTCAGCCGCTGGCTGCCCGACCCGCTGATTTTCGCCATGTTATTAACGTTGCTGACCTTTGGCATCGCGCTGTGGTTAACGCCGCAGACCCCCATCAGCATGGTGAAATTCTGGGGTGACGGTTTCTGGAACCTGCTGGCGTTTGGTATGCAGATGGCGCTGATCATCGTAACCGGCCATGCGTTAGCCAGTTCCGGGCCGGTGAAAAGCCTGCTGCGTACGGCGGCATCCGCCGCCAAAACCCCCGCTCAGGGCGTCATGCTGGTGACTTTTTTTGGTTCAGTTGCCTGCGTTATTAACTGGGGATTTGGTCTGGTGGTCGGGGCGATGTTCGCCCGCGAAGTTGCTCGTCGGGTACCGGGTTCCGATTATCCGTTACTGATTGCCTGCGCCTACATCGGGTTCCTGACCTGGGGCGGCGGCTTCTCCGGCTCAATGCCTTTGCTGGCGGCAACGCCTGGCAACCCGGTCGAGCACGTAGCGGGCCTCATTCCTGTCGCGGATACCCTGTTCACCGGCTTCAATATTTTCATCACGCTCGGCCTGATTGTGGTGATGCCGTTTATCACCCGGATGATGACGCCAAAACCTTCAGATGTGGTGAGCATCGATCCGAAACTTTTATTGGAAGAAGCTGATTTTCAAAAGAAACTGCCGCCGGATGCGCCGCCATCTGAAAAACTGGAAGAGAGCCGCATTCTGGCGCTGATCATCGGTGCATTAGGGATTGCCTATCTGGGTATCTACTTTGCCGAGAAAGGTTTCAACATCACCATCAATACCGTCAACCTGATGTTTATGATTGCCGGTCTGCTGCTGCACAAAACGCCGATGGCCTATATGCGCGCCGTCAGTGCTGCGGCACGCAGCACCGCCGGGATTCTGGTGCAATTCCCCTTCTATGCCGGCATTCAGTTGATGATGGAGCACTCCGGCCTCGGTGGGCTCATTACTGAATTTTTCATCAACGTTGCCAACAAAGATACCTTCCCACTGATGACTTTCTTCAGTTCAGCCCTGATTAACTTTGCCGTGCCATCCGGCGGTGGCCATTGGGTTATTCAGGGACCGTTCGTCATGCCTGCCGCTCAGGCGCTGGGTGCCGATCTTGGCAAATCAGTCATGGCCATCGCCTACGGTGAGCAGTGGATGAACATGGCACAACCGTTCTGGGCGCTACCTGCTCTGGCCATCGCCGGTCTCGGAGTACGCGACATTATGGGCTACTGCATCACCGCCCTGCTCTTCTCCGGCGTCATTTTTGTTATTGGATTGACCTTGTTCTGACGGCAACAACTTAATTAAAGGAACTGAAAAATGAAAAACTGTGTCATCGTCAGCGCGGCACGTACCGCAATCGGCAGTTTTAACGGCGCACTGGCAACTACGGGTGCCGTCGAGCTTGGATCAATCGTCATTAGAGCCGCTCTTGAACGCGCGCACCTTGACCCACAGCGCGTGGACGAGGTGATTATGGGCAACGTGCTGCAGTCAGGACTCGGGCAAAACCCAGCGCGTCAGGCATTATTAAAAAGCGGCCTGTCCGACACCGTTTGCGGCTTTACAGTCAACAAAGTGTGCGGCTCTGGCCTGAAAAGCGTGGCGCTTGCCGCCCTCGCTATCAAGGCCGGACAAGCCCAGGCGATCGTCGCGGGAGGGATGGAAAACATGAGCCTTGCCCCCTACCTGTTAGATGCAAAAGCCCGCTGGGGCTATCGCCTCGGTGACGGGCAATTGTCCGACGTGATTCTGCGCGATGGCCTGATCTGCGCCGAGCATGGTTACCACATGGGGATCACTGCAGAAAATGTTGCCAAAGAGTATGGCATCAGCCGCGAAATGCAGGATGAACTGGCTCTACAGTCGCAGCGTAAAGCCGTTGCCGCAATCGAGTCTGGCGCATTTGAGGCTGAAATCGTGCCCGTCAGCGTGTCATCACGGAAGAAAACCATCATCGTTGAGCGTGACGAATTCCCCAAAGCTGACTCGACGGCAGAAGGCCTCGCCGCATTGCGTCCAGCCTTTGATAAAGCAGGAACCGTCACCGCAGGTAACGCCTCGGGGATCAACGACGGTGCAGCGGCATTAGTGGTAATGGAAGAGTCCGCAGCACTGGAGGCTGGGCTGAAGCCATTGGCGCGGATCAAAGCCTGGGCCAGTGGCGGCGTAGCTCCGGCTATGATGGGGATGGGGCCGGTTCCCGCCACGCTGAAGGCACTGCAACTGAGCGGCTTACAGCTTTCTGATATCGATCTGATCGAAGCTAACGAGGCATTTGCTGCTCAGTTTCTTGCCGTTGGTAAAACGCTGGGATTTGATCCGCAAAAGGTTAACGTCAACGGTGGGGCAATTGCGCTGGGACACCCTATCGGCGCCAGCGGCGCACGAATACTGGTGACGCTGCTGCATGCGCTACAGGCACGGGATCAAACGCTTGGACTGGCCACACTGTGCATCGGCGGCGGTCAGGGCATTGCGATGATAGTGGAGCGAATGAATTAAAAAAAAGGGCCGGATATTTCCGGCCCTTTTTATCACGTCTTAATTACTCTTCAGCGTCGTCCGCTGCATCGTCATCGCTTTCCGCTTCAGGCGCGATATCCTCGTCCCCTTCAGCAGCGCTACCGTCGATAGAGTCGAGCTCTTCATCATCAACCGGTTCAGCAACGCGTTGCAGACCCACAACGTTTTCATCTTCCGCAGTACGGATGAGGATAACGCCCTGGGTGTTACGTCCTACCACGCTGATTTCCGACACGCGAGTACGCACCAGCGTACCTGCATCGGTGATCATCATGATCTGGTCGGTATCTTCAACCTGCACTGCGCCGACAACGGAACCGTTGCGCTCGGTGACTTTGATGGAGATAACGCCCTGGGTCGCACGAGACTTGGTCGGATACTCTTCCGCCGCCGTACGTTTACCGTAGCCGTTCTGGGTAACGGTGAGGATAGCACCTTCACCGCGCGGAACGATCAGCGATACCACGCTGTCGCTTTCCGCCAGTTTGATACCGCGTACGCCGGTCGCGGTACGTCCCATCGGACGAACAGCCCCCTCTTTGAAGCGCACAACTTTACCGGCAGCAGAGAACAGCATAACTTCGTCACTACCAGACGTCAGGTCAACGCCAATCAGCTCATCGCCTTCGTTCAGGTTAACCGCAATGATACCGGCTGAACGCGGACGGCTGAACTCAGTCAGCGCTGTTTTCTTCACGGTACCGCTAGCGGTTGCCATAAAGACGTTGACGCCTTCTTCGTACTCACGTACTGGCAGAATTGCGGTGATACGTTCGTTAGCTTCCAGTGGCAGCAGGTTGACGATAGGACGTCCACGCGCACCACGGCTTGCTTCCGGCAACTGATAAACCTTCATCCAGTACAAACGACCGCGGCTGGAGAAGCAGAGGATCGTGTCATGGGTGTTGGCCACCAGCAGGCGGTCGATAAAGTCTTCTTCTTTAATTCGTGCTGCAGATTTGCCTTTACCGCCACGACGCTGCGCTTCGTAATCGGTTAACGGCTGATATTTCACGTAGCCTTGATGAGACAAGGTCACGACAACATCTTCCTGGCTAATCAGATCTTCGATGTTGATGTCAGCGCTGTTCGCGGTGATTTCGGTCCGACGTGCGTCGCCGAACTGTTCACGAATCAGCTCCATCTCTTCACGGATGACTTCCATCAGACGATCGGCGCTGCCCAGAATGTGCAGCAGTTCAGCGATCTGCTCCAGCAGCTCTTTGTATTCGTCGAGCAGTTTTTCGTGCTCAAGGCCGGTCAGTTTCTGCAAACGCAGATCCAGAATGGCCTGGGCCTGCTGTTCAGTCAGGTAGTACTGACCGTCACGCACGCCAAATTCCGGTTCCAGCCATTCAGGACGCGCGGCATCATCGCCGGCACGTTCCAACATGGCAGAAACGTTACCCAGTTCCCACGAACGCGCGACCAGCGCTGCTTTCGCTTCTGCCGGGGTTGGCGCACGGCGGATCAGTTCGATGATCGGATCGATGTTCGCCAGCGCAATCGCCAGCGCTTCAAGGATGTGCGCACGGTCGCGGGCTTTACGCAGTTCAAAGATAGTACGGCGGGTTACGACTTCACGGCGGTGACGTACAAACGCAGCAATAATATCTTTCAGGTTCATGATTTTCGGCTGTCCATGGTGCAACGCAACCATGTTGATACCGAAAGAAACCTGCAGTTGGGTCTGGGAGTAGAGGTTGTTCAGAACCACTTCCCCGACCGCGTCGCGTTTCACTTCAATCACGATGCGCATACCGTCTTTGTCAGACTCGTCACGCAGCGCGCTGATACCTTCAACGCGTTTGTCTTTTACCAGCTCGGCGATTTTCTCGATCAGGCGCGCTTTGTTCACCTGATACGGAATTTCATGGACGATGATGGTTTCACGGCCAGTTTTGGCATCCGCTTCGACTTCAGCGCGCGCGCGAATGTACACCTTGCCACGGCCGGTACGGTAGGCTTCTTCAATACCACGACGACCGTTGATGATCGCGGCGGTCGGGAAGTCCGGACCCGGAATATGTTCCATCAGCCCTTCAATGCTGATGTCTTCATCGTCAATGTATGCCAGGCAGCCGTTGATCACTTCCGTCAGGTTGTGCGGCGGAATGTTGGTCGCCATACCTACCGCGATACCGGACGAGCCGTTCACCAGCAGGTTAGGAATTTTGGTTGGCATGACGTCAGGAATTTGTTCGGTGCCGTCGTAGTTATCGACGAAATCCACCGTTTCTTTTTCCAGGTCAGCCATCAGCTCATGGGCGATTTTCGACATACGGATTTCCGTATAACGCATCGCCGCTGCGGAGTCGCCATCGACAGAACCAAAGTTACCCTGACCATCTACCAGCATGTAACGCAAGGAGAATGGCTGCGCCATACGAACAATGGTGTCGTAAACGGCGATATCACCATGAGGGTGGTATTTACCGATTACGTCACCAACGACACGGGCAGATTTTTTATAGGCTTTATTCCAGTCGTTGCCCAATACGTTCATGGCGTAAAGTACGCGACGGTGAACCGGCTTCAGGCCATCTCGGACGTCCGGCAGCGCACGGCCAACAATGACCGACATCGCATAATCCAGATAGGAGCTCTTCAGCTCTTCCTCAATGTTGACCGGTGTAATTTCTCTCGCAAGGTCGCTCATCTAACCGCTATCCCTCTACTGTATCCCGGATTCAAAGGTCGCAAATTATAACACATCCGTGCAGATTCAGGTAAATGGATTCCCCCTGACAGAGGCTTTATTCATCCCGTCAGGCTGATATACTCATTTGCATCGCAAATTTAGGAGTAGAAGCCCCAATGAATGCCGAAAAACCTCCGGTAACTCACAACGTTGATCAGGAAGAAATTGCCAAGTTTGAAGCAGTCGCGTCACGCTGGTGGGATCTTGAGGGTGAATTTAAGCCACTGCACCGTATTAACCCGCTGCGCCTGGGCTATATCACGGAGCGCTCAGGCGGCCTGTTTGGTAAAAAGGTACTCGACGTCGGCTGCGGCGGCGGCATTCTGGCGGAAAGCATGGCGCGCGAAGGCGCAACCGTCACCGGGCTGGACATGGGCTTTGAACCGTTACAGGTAGCAAAACTGCATGCGCTGGAGAGTGGCATCCAGGTGGAATACGTTCAAGAAACCGTTGAAGAACATGCGGAAAAACATGCGCATCAGTATGACGTTGTGACCTGCATGGAAATGCTGGAGCACGTACCGGACCCGCAATCGGTGGTCAGGGCCTGCGCCAGACTGGTCAAACCGGGCGGCGAAGTGTTTTTCTCCACGCTTAATCGCAACGGCAAATCCTGGCTAATGGCGGTGGTCGGCGCGGAATATATTTTGCGTATGGTGCCGAAAGGCACGCATGATGTGAAAAAATTCATTAAGCCGGCTGAACTGTTAGAGTGGGTTGACCAGACCGTGCTGAAAGAGCGTCATATGACCGGCCTGCACTACAACCCGATCACCAACAGTTTTAAACTCGGCCCCGGCGTTGATGTGAACTATATGCTACACACTACCGCGCAAGCAGATTAACCTCCTCCACCCGGCCGGATAAGGCGTGCAACGCCGCAATCCGGCACCGTGCCCGATAGTGCGCAGCTTTCGGGCCTGCGCATCGCCTACCAATCCTGAGTAGGATCGTCAGGGCAATTTTTGCGCCAGGTCATAAGAACTTACCTTGCCTTAGATGAAGAAATCAGCACTCGATCAAATTTTCTATTTTTTTTCTCAATTATTGACATCCTCGCCAGGCCTTATAAGACGCGCACTTAGCGATTATTACCCTTTTGCAACCTCAATTTAACCTCAAAATCAACTCTTGTACTGAAAAGAATCCCTACTAGAATACTCACCATATAGCGTCTACTTTATCAAACAACCCCTACATATAGTATTTATCCACAGACTTAGTCACAACATGACTTTGTGGATAATATGGGGGATATTTTTTCTTTCACGGACAGGTAAAAAACCACATGAATCAGAGTCTGCTGGTGACAAAGCGTGATGGTAGTACAGAGCGCATCAATCTCGACAAAATCCACCGAGTTCTGGATTGGGCGGCAGAAGGACTGAATAACGTATCGATTTCTCAGGTCGAGTTGCGCTCCCACATTCAGTTTTATGACGGTATCAAGACATCCGATATCCATGAAACAATCATCAAAGCTGCCGCCGACCTGATCTCCCGCGAGGCACCGGATTATCAGTACCTGGCTGCTCGCCTGGCGATTTTCCATCTGCGCAAAAAAGCCTACGGCGAGTTTGAACCGCCGAAACTGTTCGACCATGTCGTGAAAATGGTTGAAATGGGCAAATACGACAATCATCTGCTGGAAGACTACACGGAAGAAGAGTTCAAGCAGATGGACTCGTTCATCGTACACGACCGTGATATGACCTTCTCCTACGCTGCGGTGAAGCAGTTAGAAGGTAAATACCTGGTACAAAACCGTGTTACCGGTGAGATTTATGAAAGCGCGCAGTTCCTCTACATTCTGGTAGCGGCCTGCCTGTTCTCTAACTATCCGCGTGAAACGCGTCTGCAATACGTAAAACGTTTCTACGACGCCGTTTCTACGTTTAAAATTTCACTGCCGACGCCGATTATGTCCGGCGTGCGTACCCCTACCCGTCAGTTCAGCTCCTGCGTACTGATCGAGTGCGGCGACAGCCTGGACTCCATCAACGCCACCTCCAGCGCGATTGTGAAATACGTTTCCCAGCGCGCCGGCATCGGTATCAACGCCGGTCGCATCCGTGCGCTGGGTAGCCCGATCCGCGGCGGTGAAGCGTTCCACACCGGTTGTATTCCGTTCTACAAGCACTTCCAGACCGCGGTAAAATCCTGCTCTCAGGGCGGCGTACGCGGCGGTGCTGCAACGCTGTTCTACCCAATGTGGCACCTGGAAGTTGAAAGCCTGCTGGTCCTGAAAAACAACCGTGGCGTCGAAGGCAACCGCGTGCGTCACATGGACTACGGCGTACAGATCAACAAACTGATGTACACCCGTCTGCTGAAGGGCGGCGACATCACGCTGTTCAGCCCGTCCGACGTTCCAGGCCTGTATGATGCGTTCTTCGCTGACCAGGACGAATTCGAACGTCTGTACACCAAATATGAAAACGACGACAGTATCCGCAAGCAACGCGTCAAAGCCGTTGAGCTGTTCTCACTGATGATGCAGGAACGTGCCTCTACCGGGCGTATCTATATTCAGAACGTTGACCACTGCAACACCCATAGCCCGTTTGATCCAATTGTCGCTCCGGTGCGCCAGTCTAACCTGTGCCTGGAAATCGCCCTGCCGACCAAACCGCTGACCGACGTTAACGACGAAAACGGCGAAATTGCGCTGTGTACGCTGTCCGCATTTAACCTCGGTGCTATCAACAGCCTGGACGAGCTGGAAGAGCTGGCCGAATTGGCGGTACGCGCGCTGGATGCGCTGCTCGATTATCAGGATTATCCGATTCCTGCCGCCAAACGCGGCGCGATGGGTCGCCGTACGCTGGGTATTGGCGTGATCAACTACGCCTACTGGCTGGCGAAAAACGGTAAGCGTTATTCTGACGGCAGCGCGAACAACCTGACTCACAAAACCTTTGAAGCCATTCAGTATTACCTGATGAAAGCCTCTAACGAGCTGGCGAAAGAGCAAGGCGCGTGCCCGTGGTTTAACGAAACGACCTACTCCAAAGGTATTCTGCCGATCGATACCTATAAAAAAGATCTCGATGCTATTGTCAACGAGCCGCTGCATCTGGACTGGGAACAACTGCGCGAATCCATCAAAACGCACGGTCTGCGTAACTCCACGCTGTCAGCCCTGATGCCATCGGAGACCTCTTCGCAGATCTCTAACGCCACCAACGGTATTGAACCACCGCGCGGCTATGTGAGCATCAAAGCGTCGAAAGACGGTATTCTGCGCCAGGTCGTGCCGGACTACGAACACCTGCACGACGCGTACGAACTGCTGTGGGAAATGCCGAACAACGATGGCTATCTGCAACTGGTAGGTATCATGCAGAAATTTATCGATCAGTCGATTTCTGCCAACACCAACTATGATCCGTCACGCTTCCCATCCGGAAAAGTACCGATGCAGCAGTTACTGAAAGACCTGCTCACCGCCTACAAATTTGGTGTCAAAACGCTGTATTATCAAAACACCCGTGACGGTGCGGAAGATTCTCAGGACGATCTGGTGCCGTCCATTCAGGACGACGGCTGCGAAAGCGGCGCATGTAAGATCTGATGAACGATGCCGGGTGGCACCAGGCTCACCCGGCCTACAGTAGCTTGGTTTGTAGGCCGGAAAGGGTGCTTGTAACGCCATCCGGCACTCATCCCACAAAGGATTCACATCAATGGCATACACCACTTTTTCACAGACGAAAAATAACCAACTTCTGGAACCGATGTTCTTCGGCCAGCCGGTGAACGTCGCCCGCTACGATCAGCAAAAATATGACATCTTCGAAAAACTGATCGAAAAGCAGCTCTCTTTCTTCTGGCGTCCGGAAGAAGTTGATGTTTCTCGCGATCGCATCGACTTCCAGGCGCTGCCGGAACATGAAAAGCATATCTTCATCAGCAACCTGAAATATCAGACGCTGCTGGACTCCATTCAGGGACGTAGCCCGAACGTAGCGCTACTGCCGTTAATCTCGATCCCTGAGCTGGAAACCTGGGTGGAAACATGGGCGTTTTCAGAAACGATCCACTCCCGTTCCTACACCCACATCATTCGTAACATCGTGAACGATCCGGCGGTGGTGTTTGATGACATCGTCACCAACGAGCAGATCCAGAAACGCGCGGAAGGCATTTCCAGCTATTACGACGAATTGATTGAGATGACCAGCTACTGGCATTTGCTGGGCGAAGGCACGCATACCGTTAACGGTAAAACGGTTGTCGTAAGCCTGCGTGAACTGAAGAAGAAGCTGTATCAGTGCCTGATGAGCGTGAACGCGCTGGAAGCGATCCGCTTCTACGTCAGCTTCGCCTGCTCCTTCGCCTTCGCCGAACGTGAACTGATGGAAGGCAACGCGAAAATTATTCGCCTGATCGCCCGCGATGAAGCCCTGCATTTGACCGGGACCCAGCATATGCTGAACCTGCTGCGCAGCGGCGTGGACGATCCGGAAATGGCGGAAATCGCCGAAGAGTGTAAACAAGAATGCTACGACCTGTTCGTACAGGCCGCGCTGCAGGAAAAAGAGTGGGCGGATTATCTGTTCCGTGACGGCTCAATGATTGGCCTGAATAAAGACATTCTGTGCCAGTACGTTGAGTACATCACCAACATCCGTATGCAGGCTGTCGGACTCGACTTGCCGTTCCAGACCCGCTCTAACCCAATCCCATGGATCAACACCTGGCTGGTGTCTGATAACGTGCAGGTTGCGCCGCAGGAAGTGGAAGTCAGCTCTTACCTGGTCGGCCAGATCGATTCGGAAGTCGATACCGACGACCTGAGTAACTTCCAGCTCTGATGGGCCGCGTTACTCTGCGCATCTCTGGCACACAACTGCTGTGCCAGGATGAACATCCTTCCCTGCTTGCCGCGCTCGAATCGCACAATGTTGAAGTTGAATACCAGTGCCGCGCAGGTTATTGCGGCTCCTGCCGTACTCGTCTGGTAGCGGGACAGGTCGACTGGATTGCCGAACCTCTGGCCTTCATTCAGCCAGGTGAAATTTTGCCCTGCTGCTGTCGGGCAAAAGGCGATATTGAAATAGAGCTGTAACGCGTGGCGGGATAAAAATTACGACTAAAAAAGAGCCGCCGATGGACGGCAGCTCTTTATTTCTCCTGGAGGCAGGTATGGCCACGTTGACGGCAGACGGCCTTATCTAGCCGTTAATAACATTTGATCCAACCAGGCCTGTGACCGGAGGTGCATCACAGACCTTGTGCCATTACTCTTTATTCAGGAATGTCACTGCTTTGTCGGGGAAGTCGGTGAACAGCCCGTCAACGCCCGCCTTGTTATACAGAATGTCATACAGCTGGTTTACGTCAGTGGTGTAATCCGGCAGCTGATCGGCACGAACGGTATAAGGATGCACCACCATCTTATTCTGATGCGCGTCCTGTACCATACCTGTTAACGAGATATTGCCTTTCTTCGACTTCTCATCAATCAGCATGTGGTAGTCCGGCCCAATGCCGTCCGCATACTGCGCAACCTGCTTCATGGCACCCGGTTTAAACATCCAGTCGTAGTTGTAATTAACCCAACTACCGTCCGGCTTTTTCTCCTGAGTTTCATTCCAGTCAGTGTACGCAATCAACTGTACCAGATTGAGATCCATCCCCATCTTCGGTTCCAGTTCATTCTTAATGCGCTTTAACTCTGCGACATCAAAACACTGTAGATAAACCTTGTCATTCTTGTCGGTGTACCCGTACTTTTTCAGCACTTCCAGCGTTTTAGCCGCAATGTCCTTCCCTTCCTGATGATGGAACCACGGCGCTTTCATTTCCGGGTAAATGCCAATGTTTTTACCGGTTGAATGATTTAATCCCTGAACGAACTCAATCTCTTCTTCGAAAGTGTGCACACGGAAATCAGATTTACCCATCGGGAAACGCCCTGGGTAGGTCTGGACCTTTTTGCCATTTTCGATATCAAAGCCTTCGGTAAATTTCAGCGATTTAATCTCATCCAGCGTAAAGTCGATAGCGTAGTAGCGCCCATCTTTACGCGCACGATCCGGGAAACGCTCGGCAACATCGGTGACGCGGTCAAGGTAGTGGTCATGCAGGACAACCAGATGGTCGTCCTTGGTCATCACCAAATCCTGTTCCAGGTAATCAGCCCCCTGAGCATAAGCCATCGCTTTTGCTGGCAGCGTATGCTCCGGTAGATAACCGCTGGCGCCACGGTGCGCAATCACGATTTTTTCTGCGGCAACCGCCGCGCTGCTCATCACCATACCTGTCAGCATTAGCGCCACGCTGAGACTTTTCAATGTGGTTTTCATCTATTAGCCCCCGTTACGCTTCAGTGCGATCTCTTCGTGATGGCGTTTTTCGCCAATCATGACGACCACCAGCAGAATAACTGCCAGCACGCTACCGCCAATCATCACCATAAAGCCGCCGTCCCAACCGAAGAAGTCAACGGTATAGCCAACAATAGCGCTCGCCGCTACGGAACCGCCGAGATAACCGAACAGACCGGTAAAGCCAGCCGCCGTACCCGCCGCTTTTTTCGGTGCCAGTTCCAGCGCATGCAGACCAATCAACATTACCGGACCGTAGATCAGGAAGCCGATGATGATCATACAAGCCATATCCACGTTCGGGTTGCCTGCCGGGTTCATCCAGTAGACGATAGTCGCGATAGTCACCAGCGTCATAAAGAACACGCCGGTCGCACCACGGTTGCCACGGAAGACTTTATCCGACATCCAGCCGCACAGCAGCGTGCCCGGAATACCCGCATATTCATACAGGAAGTAGGCCCAGGATGATTTATCCAGCGCGAAATGTTTCACTTCTTTCAAATAGGTCGGGGACCAGTCCAGGATGCCGTAGCGCAGCAGATAAACAAACACGTTGGCGATAGCGATGTACCACAACAGTTTGTTCGGCAGTACGTATTGCATGAAGATCTGCTTCGCAGTCAGCTCTTCTTCCGCTTTCTCGTTGTAATCGTCCGGGTAGTCGTTCTTGTACTCTTCGATAGGCGGCAGGCCACAAGACTGCGGCGTATCACGCATCAGAGCAAAAGCAAACAGCGCGACGACGATCGCACCGAAAGCAGGCATGTACAGCGCCGCTTTCCAGTCATTGAACCAGGCCATACCCAGCAGGAACAACAGAGGAGGCAGACCACCGTCCACGTTGTGCGCACAGTTCCAGACGGAGACAATGCCCCCACGCTCTTTCTGCGACCACCAGTGCACCATGGTACGACCACACGGCGGCCAACCCATTCCCTGGAACCATCCGCAGAGGAACAGCAGCACAAACATAACCGCAATGCTCGAAGTCGCCCACGGCACAAAGCCCATGAACAACATGACAGCGGCGGCCAGAATCAGACCCGCTGGCAGAAAAACGCGCGGATTCGAGCGATCCGAAACGGACCCCATGATGAATTTCGAAAATCCGTAAGCAATGGAGATACCGGATAACGCAAAACCCAGATCGCCACGCGAGAAACCTTGCTCAACCAGATACGGCATCGCAAGGGCAAAGTTCTTACGTACCAGATAGTACGCGGCATAGCCAAAGAAAATCCCCAGAAAGATCTGCCAACGTAATCGACGATATGTCGGGTCGATCTCCGCTGCAGGCAAACGCGCCGTGTGTGACGCTGGTTTAAAAATGCTCAACATAGTGTAGCCTCCGTGGCCGTCTTTCATTCGAAGTAAACACTGCAGTTCGTCATTACTACCCTACCGCTCCCAGTGTGGCCGCGATGTTAAGGAAAGATACATAACAAAAATGTGAAACGCTGCACATATTGTTACAGATTTATGACAAATGTTCATAAAGGCGCACGAAATCACGTTTCATTTTCGAATAATGAGCGATTATGCGCGAAATCAAACAATCCATGTTTTTTATGTGGCTAAATGATAAAAAACGAACTGTGAGGAAAAACAATGAAAATTCGCGACTCGCAAACAAGTGACGTGATTATCATTGGTGGAGGAGCAACAGGTGCAGGGATCGCACGCGATTGTGCGCTGCGCGGGTTGCGCGTCATCTTAGTGGAACGCCACGATATCGCCACAGGGGCGACCGGACGTAACCACGGTCTGCTGCACAGCGGTGCACGCTACGCCGTCACCGACGCTGAATCTGCCCGGGAGTGCATCAGCGAAAACCAAATTCTCAAACGTATCGCCCGTCATTGCGTTGAGCCGACGGATGGTCTGTTTATTACCCTGCCGGAAGATGAACTCTCCTTCCAGGCAACCTTTATTCGCGCCTGTGAAGAGGCCGGTATTCGCGCAGAAGCAATTGACCCTAAGCAGGCGCGCATTATCGAACCTTCCGTCAACCCACAGCTGATTGGCGCGGTAAAAGTGCCGGACGGCACGGTTGATCCTTTCCGCTTAACCGCCGCCAACATGCTGGATGCGCGTGAGCATGGCGCAGTAATCTTAACGGCGCATGAAGTGACGGGACTGATTCGTGAAGGGGCAACGGTTTGCGGCGTGAACGTACGCAATCATCTGACGGGTGAGATGCAGTCTCTGCATGCACCGGTAGTCGTCAACGCCGCCGGGATCTGGGGCCAGCGCATTGCGGAATATGCCGATCTGAGCATCCGTATGTTCCCGGCCAAAGGTTCGCTGCTGATTATGGATCACCGCATTAACCAGCATGTCATCAACCGCTGTCGTAAGCCGTCTGACGCCGATATCCTGGTGCCCGGTGATACCATTTCGCTGATTGGCACCACCTCACAGCACATTGATTACGATGATATCGACAGCAACCGCGTCACCGCAGAAGAGGTCGATATACTGCTGCGTGAAGGCGAAAAACTGGCGCCGATTATGGCGAAAACGCGCATTTTACGCGCCTACTCCGGCGTGCGTCCTCTGGTAGCCAGCGACGACGATCCAAGTGGCCGTAACGTCAGCCGTGGGATTGTACTGTTCGATCACGCCCAGCGTGACGGACTGGACGGGTTTATCACCATTACTGGCGGCAAATTGATGACCTACCGCCTGATGGCAGAGTGGGCCACCGATGCCGTTTGCCGTAAGCTGGGCAATACCCAACCTTGCACAACGGCAGACACGGCGCTGCCTGGCTCACAAGAATCGACCGAGCATACGCTCAAACGCGTGATCTCGTTGCCCGCGCCACTGCGCGGCTCAGCGGTCTACCGTCACGGCGATCGCACCCCTGCGTGGCTTAGCGAAGGTCGTCAGCACCGCAGCCTGGTCTGTGAATGCGAAGCGGTCACTGCAGGTGAAGTGCAGTACGCCGTCGAGAATTTGACCGTCAACAGCCTGCTGGATTTGCGTCGCCGTACCCGTGTTGGAATGGGGACCTGCCAGGGCGAATTGTGTGCCTGCCGCGCCGCAGGTTTGCTGCAACGTTTTAATGTCACCACCGCCGCGCAATCTATCACCCAGCTTTCCGATTTCCTCAATGAACGCTGGAAAGGCGTGCAACCTATCGCCTGGGGAGATGCGCTGCGCGAAAGCGAATTCACACGCTGGGTCTATCAGGGATTGTGCGGTCTGGAAAAGGAGCACCAGGATGAAATTTGATACCGTCATTATCGGCGGCGGCCTGGCCGGACTGCTGTGCGGCCTGCAACTGCAAAAAAGCGGTTTACGCTGCACGATTGTCACTCGCGGCCAAAGCGCCCTGCATTTCTCCTCCGGCTCACTGGATTTGCTCAGCAACTTACCCGGTGGCCAACCGGTGACGGATATAGAAGCAGGCCTGAATGCGCTGCGCACTCAGGCACCCGCGCACCCGTACAGCACCATCGGAACGCACAACGTCCTGGAGCTGGCCCAGCAGGCGCAAAATCTTCTCGAAGAATGCGGAACGCATTTGCAAGGCAAGGTACATCAGTCACATCAACGCATCACCCCGCTGGGAACGCTGCGCTCAACCTGGTTAAGTTCCCCGGAAGTTCCGGTCTGGCCGCTGTCCGCGCAGCGTATCTGCGTTGTAGGTATTAGCGGTTTACTGGATTTTCAGGCACATCTCGCCGCGGCGTCGCTGCGTCAACACAATCTCAGCGTCGAGACGGCAGAAATCGATCTGCCTGAGCTGGATGTCCTGCGTGATAACCCGACCGAGTTTCGCGCCGTCAATATTGCGCGCCTGCTGGATAACGAAGATAAATGGTCGCTGCTCTATGACGCTTTACTGCCAATAGCAAAAACCTGCGACATGATAATTATGCCGGCCTGCTTCGGTCTGGCGGATGAACAGCTCTGGCAATGGCTTAACGAGCGTCTCCCCTGCTCGCTGACGCTGTTACCGACCCTACCGCCTTCGGTACTGGGTATGCGTTTGCATAACAAATTGCAGCGCCAGTTTGTGCGCCAGGGCGGCGTCTGGATGCCGGGTGATGAAGTGAAGAAAATCACCTGTCAGGATGGCGTAGTCAGCGAAATCTGGACCCGTAATCATGCCGATATTCCTTTGCGGCCACGTTTCGCCGTGCTCGCCAGCGGCAGCTTCTTCAGCAGCGGGCTGGTCGCCACGCGTGAGGCCATCTACGAACCTATCCTGGGGCTAGATGTACAGCAAACCGCCACGCGCGCCGAGTGGTATGAGCGTGACGTCTTCGACCCACAACCGTGGCAGCAGTTTGGTGTTACGACCGATGCCGGGCTGCGCCCGTCGCTGGCGGGACAAACGATAGAGAACATGTATGCCATCGGTTCCGTTCTCGGCGGATTCGACCCTATCGCCCAGGGTTGCGGAGGCGGCGTGTGCGCTGTTAGCGCCTTACACGCCGCACATCATATTGCGAAACGTGCAGGAGGCCAGCAATGAGCGACACACGTTTTGAAAGTTGTATCAAATGCACGGTGTGCACCACGGCCTGCCCGGTAAGTCGCGTCAATCCGAACTACCCTGGTCCTAAACAGGCCGGACCGGACGGTGAGCGTCTGCGCCTGAAAGATGGCGCGTTATATGACGATGCGCTGAAATACTGCATCAACTGTAAGCGCTGCGAAGTGGCCTGTCCGTCAGATGTGAAGATTGGCGATATCATTCAACGCGCGCGCGCCAAATACGACACTACGCGTCCGTCGCTGCGTAACTTTGTCTTAAGCCATACCGATTTGATGGGTAGCGTGTCCACACCGTTCGCCCCGATAGTGAATACCGCCACCTCACTCAAACCGGTGCGTCAGTTGCTGGATTACGCGCTAAAAATCGACCATCGCCGTACGCTGCCGAAGTACTCTTTCGGCACCTTCCGCCGCTGGTATCGCAGCGTTGCCGCACAGCAAGCGCAATATCAGGATCAGGTTGCCTTTTTCCACGGCTGTTTTGTGAATTACAACCATCCGCAGCTCGGCAAAGACCTGATCAAAGTGTTGAATGCGATGGGAACCGGGGTGCAACTGCTGAGCAAAGAGAAATGCTGCGGCGTACCGCTGATTGCCAACGGTTTTACCGATAAAGCGCGTAAGCAGGCGGTGAGCAACGTGGCCTCGCTCAGAGAAGCAATTGACGGCAAAGGCATTCCGGTGATCGCCACCTCATCAACCTGCACCTTTGCGCTGCGTGATGAATATCCGGAAGTGCTGGACGTCGACAACTCAGGTCTACGCGAACACATTGAACTGGCAACCCGCTGGCTGTGGCGCAAGCTGGATGAAGGCAAAACGCTGCCGCTGAAAACGCTGCCGCTGAAAGTGGTCTACCACACGCCATGCCACATGGAGAAAATGGGCTGGACGCTCTACACGCTGGAACTGCTACGACAAATTCCAGGGCTGGAGTTAACGGTGCTGGACTCGCAATGCTGCGGGATTGCCGGGACATACGGCTTTAAAAAGGAAAACTACCCGACATCGCAGTCCATTGGCGCACCGCTGTTCCGCCAGATTGAAGACAGCGGCGCTGATATCGTCGTCACCGACTGCGAAACCTGTAAATGGCAGATTGAGATGTCTACCAGTAAGCGCTGCGAACACCCCATCACCCTGCTTGCCAAAGCGTTAGGTTAATTCTGTTGCCCGGTGGCGTTGGCTACCGGGCATTTTTGCGAATGCCGTTGTACATAACTGAATACGTTGCAACCGGACGTATTTATCTCTGACTCCTCCACGCAAAAAATCAATTCCTCAAATGCAGCCCGCGTCATTCGTAGGTATCGTCACACCATCTTCTCCCTCTGGTGACGGACTACCATGGCTAAATCAGCAACATCAACACCGTACGATGCGGTTTTTAAAAGATGGTTTCTTATCCTGAGAATAATTATGTGAAGCACACAAAACCAATACTGACAGGCTGTAACCAGATTGCTGCGGCAATCGTCAAATAAATTAGCCTTCAGGTTAATTTTGAATGGTTATGAATTAGCCTATGAGCTAACATTTATTTGGAGTGGGCAGCCATATGTTTAGCGTTGTTTATCACCCTGAGGCCAGGGCAGAAGCAACTGCATTACCCGTAAAAATTCGGGTTAAGTTTGACCGGCTCATTGGTAAGCTGGAACATAACGCCCAGTTGTTGCGGGAGCCGGATACGAAACCTCTTGGCGATGGACTTTTTGAGATCCGCACGATGGGTACTGATATAGCCAGAGGTATCTGGCTATACCATAAAGGCAACACTATCATCATGCTCCGCGTTTTCATCAAGAAATCACAGAAAACGTCAGCAAAAGAAATCGAACTCGCCAAAAATCGGTTAGCGGAGGTGCTTAATGAAACTGGTAAGCCATAAAGAACTGCATAACGAATGGATGCAGAATGATGAGTTTCGTGCTGCATGGCGGGAAGAAGAACGCAAAGAGATGCTTAGAGAACTGCTTGCAGAATGGCGGAGGCATAACAACCTGACAAAAGCTCAGGTTGCCGAACGTATGGGGGTGACGCCTCCGGTTATTTCCCGCCTTGAAAATAACATTACCAAAGCCAGTATTGAGACATTGACTCGCTACGCCTACGCCTGCGGCATCAAAAAACCAGTCATCGCCCTGTATTGATTAACCCGTTACTCCGGAGCCGGTCTGTTGGAGAAAATCATCTCCGTGCATATTTCGTGGTAAGAATATTATGTGAGTCAATAAAAATCAGACGGCGCACGGGAACTCAAGCTTCATCTGTCAACTTCATATCAGTTTCCGCTGGTGGATATCACGATGGTATCTGACGACGTGACAGAGCATCACCATTAGGAGCTATTTCAGGCCCGATGGCGCTACACCACCGGGCCCGATATTAATAACTGCTTTTCAACGTTTGCGTACTCTGGCCTGGCTTAAACATTGCCAGCCTGCGATCCAGCGCTTCGGTATAAAGCATGGTATCCACGCCTACCGCGACAAAATTTGCTCCCCATTGCAGACATTTCTGCGCCATTGCTGGGTCAACAGCGAGGAAACCGGCTGCTTTTCCGGCTGCGCGGATACGGCGAATGCTTTGCTCAATGATCCGCTGCACTTCCGGGTGTCCGGCATTATCCGGGTAGCCTAACGACGCAGAAAGATCCGCCGGACCAATAAAGACACCGTCAATACCGTCAACGTCCAGAATGGCATCCAGATTATCCAGTGCCGCTTTGCTTTCGACCTGTACCAGCAGGCAGAGTGATTCATTAGCCTGGGCCATATAATTGTCGATACGTCCCCAGCGCGCCGCCCGTGCCACGCTGGCGCCGACACCACGCTCACCGAGCGGTGGATAACGAGTCGCGGAAACCACCTGAAGCGCCTGCTCTGCGCTGTCGACCATCGGGACAAGCAGCGTCTGCGCGCCAATATCCAGCACCTGCTTGATCAACGCTTTACTGCCCTCCACCGGGCGAACCACAGGCTGGCTGGCATAAGGCGCAATCGCCTGCAACTGATGGTAAAGATCCTGCACCGTGTTCGGCGCGTGTTCTCCATCAATCAGCAGCCAGTCATAGCCCGACGTCGCGGCAATCTCCGCCATGTAAGAGGTGGTCGAACTGAGCCACAGGCCGATCTGGACTTCCCCTTTGCGTAATCCTTCTTTGAAGGGATTTGATAACAATGCGTTCATAACGATCCTTACAACGTAGATAAGATTAATGATGCGCAGCGCCTGCTTGTGAAACTGAACGGTTCACACTCAGCGTAAAGATGATTAGCGAGCCAATAATCGCGACGCCCGCGAGGACCAGCAGGCCCGCCGCATCGCTGGCAAACACCGTTTCGGCTTTGACGCGCAGAATGGGAGCAATAAAGCCGCCAACGGCACCAAACAGGTTGACGAAGCCGATCCCCGCCGCCAGAGCTGTCCCGGAAAGAAGTTGCGTTGGCATCGTCCAGAACACTGGCTGTACCGCAATGAAACCGACCGCCGCGACGCAGAGCGCCACAATCGCCAGTACCGGTGAAACCAGCCCGGAAAGGCCAATGCCGATTCCTGCCGCCAACAGCGTCAGCGCGGCAACATTACGCCGGTCGCCGGTGCGATCGGAGTAGCGGGGAATAAGCCAGGTACCAAACAGCGCCGCCACCCACGGTATTGCCGCCACGACCGAAGCCGTAAAGCCCACTTTTGTCCCTAACAACGCAGCAACCTGAGTTGGCAGGAAGAAGATCAGGCCATACACCGCCACCTGGATCGTCAGATAGATAATCGCCAGTTGCCAGACACGGCCATTACGCAGCGCATCCGACAGGCGTGAAGTGACCTTTTTCTCCTCTTCACTTGTCAGTTGGCTAATAAGTAACGACTTTTCCTCCGCGCTCAGGAAACGCGCCTGCTGCGGGGTATCATCCAGCCAGAAGAAGGTGAAAATGCCCGCACCTACCGCCAGTAAACCTTCGATAACGAACATCCAGAACCACCCTGGATGCCCCATAAAGCCGTGCATCTCCAACAGCGCACCGGAAAGCGGCGATCCCAGGGTTAACGCCAGCGGCGCCCCCATGTAGAACAGCCCCATGATGCTGGCGCGGTTACGCTGGGGGAACCACTGGGACGTCAGGTAGATCATACCGGGGAAGAAGCCCGCCTCTGCCGCACCCAGCAGAGTACGGATAATCAGAAATTTCGATTCAGTATCCGCCCATGCCATCGCCGCAGAGAGGAATCCCCACAGCAACGTGGTGGTACCAATCCAGGTTCTGGCACCAAATTTACGCATCAACAGGTTGGCAGGAACCCCCAGAAAGGCATAAACCACAAAGAAAATCCCCGCGCCCAACGCATAAGCTTCGTTGCTCAGACCGGTATCAATCTGATAGGTCTCTTTGGCAAAACCGATGTTCGAGCGGTCAAGAAACGCCAGCACATACAGCGCCAGCATAAAGGGAATCAAACGGGCGCGGTTTTTCTTCACCACACCATCAAGTAACGTGGTACTCATAGCAAGATCCTCAAAGAAATGAGGGCGTTGCCGTGGCATTGGCAACGCACTGGTCATTAGTGGCTATAAGGGCGCTTCAGATTGCAGTCGCGGTTAAGCTCGACGCCAAATCCTGGTTTGTCGAGCACCGACTTATGAATGCGGCCATTGACGGGTACCGGTTCGTCCAGAAGGATCGGATCAAACTGTGGACGCATCGTTGAACAATCCGGGCTGGTCATCAAAAACTCGCTGAACGGGGTATTGGTGAACGTGATCACCGCGTGGTGCGAGTAAACCGAGGAACCATGTGGGACCACCAGCTGTCCGCGCGATTTAGCAATAGCGGCAATTTCCACCAGCGTGGTTAACCCACCGCACCAGCCCACATCCGGCTGCATGATATCGATGCCGGTTTCTGAGAGCGTGCGGAAGGACTGCAGCGTCCCGTGGTGTTCACCGCTGGTAACCATCATCCCCGCCGGGGCGTTACGTTTCAGCTCGCGATAACCTTCATACTGCTGCGGCGGCAGACACTCTTCGATCCACTTCAGGTTGGACGGTGCGCAGGCATGGGCCAGTTTGGTGGCATAGTTCACGTCCTGACTCATCCAGCAATCGAGCATCAACCAGAAATCCGGACCGCATTTCTCACGCATGTCGGCTACCATTGCCGCATCTTTGCGGATCCCCGCATCCCCGTCGTGCGGCCCCCAGTGGGTCGGCATTTTGCCGCCAATAAAGCCCATTTCTTTCGCCAGATCAGGGCGCGCTCCGGTCGCGTAGAATTGAATTTCGTTGCGTACCGCGCCACCCAATAGTTTGTAGACCGGTAAACCCACCACCTTGCCAAACAGATCCCACAGCGCCAGATCCACGCACGAGATGGTGTTCATCACCAGACCGCCGGAGCCGGAGTAGTACATCGTTGCGCCCAGCATCTGGTCGTGAATGAGTTTGATATCACTGACGCATTTCCCTTCAATAAAACGATTGAGATGCTTTTCCACAATAAAGCACCCCATCTCCCCTGCCGTGGAAACAGCAAAACCGGTCTGTCCGTTTTCAGCTTCCACTTCAACAATCAGTGTTCCTAATACGTTGATGCCAAAGGACTGGCGCGATTGCTCATATTCACGATATTTGCTCATTGGCGTGGCGATATGATCGTCAATCCAGTGGTTAGCGCCCTGATCGTGATAGTCGCCGCCGCCAGCGCCTTTATCCGCCGTAGCACCACCGGTAAACCAGGCACGAACGTGTTTAATTTTAGGTAGGGTCATGGTGTTCTCCTTTTTATGAAGCGAGTGAGTCGAAGGGACTTTTCCATCCCAACAGGCGTGAAATATCCCTGGCGCAGGCAATCGCTTTACCGGCCAGATAATCACGGTTCTCTTCGTTAATTTGCAGACGAGTGCCGACCACTGAAATCGCGGCGGTCAGTTCATTGTTAGCGTTAAAAACAGGCGCTGCGACGCAACGAACATCGGGATAATCTTCGCCATTATCAAAGCTCCATCCACGCTGTCGAATACGCTCCAGCTCGTCATTCAACTGCTGTGGCCTGGTGATAGTGGTCGGCGTTGCCTGTTCCCATATCAGCTGTTCAATAATGGCTTTTCGTGCGGCTGCCGGTTGCCAGGCCAGCAGGCATTTGCCGATACCCGAGCGATAGAGCGAAAGACTTTTCCCTTCGTGGGAGCGCACGCTGATAGTGGATGACGATTCCACTTTCAGAATGTAATACGCGCTTTCGTGGTCGATGATCCCGAGATGGCAAAGTAACCCTGTCTCATCCATCAGTTGTGTCAGCCGCGGACGCGCCAGTTCACGTAAATCCATCTTGCTCAGCGCATGCCCGGACAACTCAACCAGCTTGGTCCACAGGCAGTAATTTTCCTGATGATCAATGCTAATAAAGCGCTGACGCTTCAGTTCGTTAAGTAACAGGTATGCGGTGCTTTTTGGAATACCCAGTGCCTCTATGATGGTGGCGGCGCTACATGGGCCGATACGCGCAATGAGATTGAGTATTTCGATCGCCCTGGTGAGCGCGGGAACTTTGCTTGATTCCAACATACTGGACTCCAGTCTGAGATACTGGAATCAGTGTGGTAGGTTAAGGGGGTTAAAATTGTGAAGCGCATCAAATCCTCTCGTTCTTCCAGCTGGCTGGAGAAAAAACGAGCATAATTGTGAACTAACGCACGGATTTTTTTACAGAGAGTACAACAGGTTGGACTGATAACGGGAAGGCCAGTATGCCTTCCCATAACAAGCGCGTGAGAGAGTGCAAGTCAGGAAGGCAGCGTCAGGGATTCAACCACTTCTATCCAACCGTGTTCGCTGGCAATATCCTGCCCGTTGAGCCAACGGCGCAGCATATTGAGCGCCATCATTGCGCACACTTCCTGACGCACCGACAAACTATAACGATTAGCGTTCAGCCGTACGCGTAAGGCATGCGTTCCATCAGGCGTTGCCAGCGCAAAGTTAATATGTTCGTTTTCGAAAGCCGATACCGCCAACGCCAGCCCGGCATAATGGTTGCCGCGTCGTTCGGTTATCCAGTGTGCCGTTTGCGCCAGCGTTTCTTCCTGGGGCGGAACCACTTCGCTCGCCAACAGCGGAGCATTCGCGCGCGAAAGCTGCAGCGCCACCAGACCACCAGTGAATTGTTCGCTTAGCGTCAGGCTGTATTGCCGTTCCTGCAACGTGCGGGCGATTTGCGCGGGTAAACCTTCCGTACCTTCGAAAATCATATTCTGCCCGGCAACCCGCTTAACTTCTGGCCACAGCGCCAGCATCGCTTCCCGTTGGGAATCCGGCCCGGTCAGCTTCAGTTCGATAATCGGCATTGACGAGCGGTAGCCCATTGTCACTCCCGGAGGCAATTGCAGCGGATCCAGGCTCTGCGCCAGCTCGCTTTCAGAACGACCAAAGGTAGTTAATCGCAGGCATAGCGGGGGTTGAGACAGCGAAAAACGCTCACGCAAACGCGGCAGGATCTCATGCTCAACCATGACTTTAAATTCTGATGGCACTCCTGGGGTAAAGAACATCAGGCAGCGGTTAAGCTTCAGGGCAAACCCACACGCGGTTCCTACCGGATTATTGATGAATTCCGCACTGGCAGGTAACTCAGCCTGTTTGCGGTTACTCGGTGCCATCACGCGTCCACGATCGCGGAAATAACGCGCCATCTCGTCGAGCCATGCTTCATGCAGCACCAGCCCTTCACCTTTTGCCGTGGCCGCCGCCAGCGCGCTCAAATCATCGCTGGTTGGTCCCAGACCGCCGTTAACGATCAGTACATCGGCATGTTCGCTACGCTCACGCAAAACGGCGACCAAATCATCAAGATTGTCGCCTACCGTGTTGCGACGGGTTAGCGGTAACCCCTGATTAAAGAAAAAATCGGCCAGCCAGGCGGCATTCGTGTCGACGATTTGTCCGTGCAACACTTCATCCCCGGTGGATAGCATCTCCACGTTTAACATCGTGTTCTCCTGCTTTTATGATGAAAACACTATAACGCATGGAGGGGGGAAGGCGCGACTGAACGCCGCGCCGGAAAAATCAGAAACTCGCGTTAACCCCAACGTACGGGCCGTCAGCAATCGCGTTATCGCGGTTACCGTCTTTGCCTGCCAGGTTCAGGTAGCGATAACCGGCTTCAATGCTCAGCGGACGCATAATGGTCAGACGCGCACCTGCATTCGCTTCTTCATAGCTGTCGATACCGCTGGAAAGAGAATCGGGAGAGTAATAATACTCACCAAACAGGCGGAGGCTGTCGCCAATCGGCCACTGCAAACCGCCACCGACCGCCGCCGCGTAACCCTCGTCACCATCATTCGGGTTAGTATAAATGCCTTTCCCACCGACCGTTGCCAGCAGCGGACCGAGAGGAATATTCAGACCCAGTCCCAGACCGGCCGCATCGCCGTCGTCATCGTTATGCATCCAGTTACCGCTGACGGCCAGACCGGTGGTCTCAGTACCCATACCGAACCCCAGGTTGGTGTAGTCTTCGCCAGCCTGGCCGCTGATGCTAATCGCGCTCGCCGACGCGGAAACAAACAGCATTCCGGCAAAACCCAACATTAAACTTTTTTTCATTTTCTATCCTTTCCAGCAAGAATCAAAACATAGCCCCAAAACCGGTGAATTGTACTGTCAGATCACGAGGAATCAATGCACTAAAAAAGCGATGCAATAACATATTGTAAGCAAATACTACTCACAAGATTTAGATAAGGTTAAATTCTTGTAGCAATTACGCCACTGAGGGCAGCAGAACGCCATTTTCAACACACATCCTGTTTTCCCTGCCAAAGCAACGTTATTCGTCGATGAAGCGTTTTTTCTACCGCCAGCAAAAGGTAAGATGCGTGCACGATGGAATTTTCTATACCTCCCCCTACAAGGATTCGACTTATGCGCCAAAGAACAATTGTTTGCCCATTAATTCAAAACGATGGCTGTTATTTACTGTGCAAAATGGCTGACGACCGCGGTGTGTTCCCCGGTCAGTGGGCGCTTTCTGGCGGCGGCGTTGAACCGGGTGAACGTATTGAAGAAGCTTTGCGCCGTGAAGTAAGAGAAGAGCTGGGCGAACAACTGGTGTTATCAGATATTACGCCATGGACCTTCAGTGACGATGTTCGCACCAAAACGTACGCCGATGGCAGTCAGGAAGAGATTTATATGATTTATCTCATCTTCGATTGTGTGGCGGCTAATCGTGAAGTGAAGATTAACGAAGAATTCCAGGCATTCGCCTGGGTTAAAGCGGAAGATCTCGGCTCCTACGATTTAAATATCGCCACGCGTAAAACGTTAACCTTGAAAGGGTTGCTGTAAATTATCATTTTAATAACGGCATATAATTAGCATTCTTAATAGCGGCATTGCGCTCATCAGTCTGCAGATAACAGCAATGTCGCCCAAACTACTCAAGAACCTACATGATCTTTTTTTCATTAAGATAAATAAAAAACACGCTATTCCTCTCTCTTTCCCAAACCTTAAACTCTTAAGGATAAATTAACCTTCCGTCATTACCCTTTGAAGCCTGATGAAATAATTAACGACGCCCCTGTTTATCACTAAAAATAAAACGTCGGTGGCGTTAAATGGCTTGAAGGAATAATGATGTCTGACTTTTTGCCTTTCTCTCGCCCGGCAATGGGGGCTGAAGAACTTGCTGCTGTGAAGACAGTTCTGGACTCTGGATGGATAACCACCGGCCCGAAAAATCAACAGCTGGAAGAAGCCTTCTGCCAGCTCACGGGAAATCAACACGCCGTCGCCGTCTGCTCCGCTACGGCAGGAATGCACATCACGCTGATGGCGCTGGACATCGGTGCAGGCGATGAGGTCATTACACCGTCAATGACGTGGGTTTCTACCCTCAACATGATTGTCCTGCTGGGTGCGACGCCAGTCATGATCGACGTCGACCGCGATACGCTCATGGTCACACCGGAGCAAATTGAGGCCGCCATCACCCCGCGAACCAAAGCCATTATTCCGGTACATTACGCAGGCGCCCCCGCCGACCTGGACGCGATTTATGCCATTGGCGAACGCTATGGCATTCCGATTATAGAAGATGCGGCCCACGCCGTAGGGACGTTGTATAAAGGTCGTCATGTCGGCGCGCGCGGCACGGCAATATTCTCGTTTCACGCCATCAAAAATATTACCTGCGCCGAAGGCGGGTTGATCGTTACCGACGACAGCCAGCTTGCCCAACGGCTTCGCAGCCTGAAGTTTCACGGTCTGGGCGTTGATGCCTTTGATCGACAAACCTATGGCCGGGCGCCGCAGGCCGAAGTGCTTGCGCCAGGGTACAAGTACAACCTCACGGATATCAATGCCGCCATTGCGTTGGTACAGCTAAATAAACTGGAACACCTGAACTCACGCCGGGCGCAAATTGCCCGCGAGTATCAACAGGCGCTGGCCGATACGCCATTTCAACCACTGAGTCTGCCCCAGTGGGCGCACGTTCACGCCTGGCACCTGTTCATCATTCGCGTTGACGAAGCCCGCTGCGGTCTGAGCAGAGATGCCTTAATGGAGGCGTTAAAGGCCAAAAATATCGGCACCGGTCTGCATTTTCGTGCGGCCCATACGCAAAAATATTACCGCGAACGCTTCACTACCCTTTCGCTCCCCAATACAGAATGGAATAGCGCGCGCATTTGCTCACTGCCGTTATTCCCCGACATGACTGCCGATGACACCCAGCGGGTAATTACGGCACTTCGCGAGATTGCAGGACAATAACCATGTTTGAAGCAGCACCGATCAAAAAAGTCTCGGTGGTCATTCCCGTTTTTAATGAACAGGAAAGCTTGCCAGAGTTAATCAGACGTACCAGCGCTGCCTGCGAAAAATTGGGCAAAGACTATGAAATTTTGCTAATTGATGACGGCAGCAGCGACCATTCCGCACAGCTGATGATGGACGCTTCCCAGGCACCGAACAGCCATATTGTTTCTATTTTATTGAATCGCAATTACGGGCAACACTCAGCGATTATGGCCGGTTTCAGTCATGTCACCGGCGACGTGATCATCACACTGGATGCCGATTTGCAAAACCCGCCGGAGGAGATCCCACGGCTGGTCGCCACCGCAGATGAAGGCTTCGATGTGGTCGGCACGGTACGTCAGAACCGTCAGGACAGCGTATTTCGTAAGACCGCATCGCGAATGATTAACCATCTGATTCAGCGCACCACCGGTAAAGCGATGGGTGACTACGGTTGCATGTTACGCGCTTATCGGCGCCACATCGTCGATGCCATGCTGCATTGCCAGGAGCGCAGTACCTTTATCCCGATTCTGGCCAACATTTTTGCCCGGCGCGCTACGGAAATCCCGGTACACCATGCAGAGCGAGAATTTGGTGACTCCAAATACAGTTTTATGCGTCTGATCAACCTGATGTATGACCTGGTGACCTGTCTGACCACAACGCCACTTCGTATGTTGAGCCTGTTGGGCAGCGTAATCGCCGCCACTGGCTTTACCTTGTCTATCCTGCTTGTGGTTCTGCGTCTGACGCTCGGTCCACAGTGGGCCGCGGAAGGGGTATTCATGCTGTTTGCCGTCCTGTTTACCTTTATCGGCGCACAGTTTATTGGCATGGGTTTACTCGGCGAATATATCGGTCGCATCTATAACGATGTCCGCGCCCGTCCCCGCTATTTTGTTCAACACGTTATCCGCCCACAAACCACACAGTCACCCGAGGAAAACCGCGCATGAAAGCCATCGTATTTGCCTATCACGATATGGGATGTCAGGGTGTCCAGGCTTTGTTGGATGCCGGTTATGAAATCGCTGCCATTTTCACGCACACCGATAATCCGGGCGAAAAAGCATTTTTTGGATCGGTTTCCCGCCTTGCCGCCAGCGCCGGAATTCCGGTTTACGCCCCGGACGAGGTCAATCATCCCTTGTGGATTGAACGCTTTAGCCAACTGGCGCCGGATGTTATCTTCTCGTTCTACTATCGTCATTTACTGAGTGATGAGATCCTCAGTCTTGCGCCTGCGGGGGCTTTTAATCTGCACGGTTCGTTGCTGCCGAAATACCGTGGTCGCGCGCCGCTGAACTGGGTATTGGTCAATGGCGAAACCGAAACCGGCGTCACGCTTCACCGCATGGTCAAACGCGCGGATGCTGGCGCCATTATTGCCCAGCAGCGCGTCGCTATTTCGCCGGATGACGTGGCGTTAACGCTGCACCATAAATTGTGCCAGGCTGCGCGTCACCTGCTGGAACAGGCACTGCCCGCGATTAAAACCGGGGATTATGCAGAACGCCCCCAACAGGAAGCAGATGCGACCTGTTTTGGTCGCCGTACACCGGAAGATAGCTTCCTCGACTGGAACACATCTGCCGCGGAGTTGCATAACCAGGTCCGCGCCGTCAGCGATCCGTGGCCGGGCGCATATAGCTATGTCGGCACACAAAAGTTCACCGTCTGGTCATCGCGCGTTTGCGTAAATAACTCAGCGGCCCAACCGGGTACCGTCATCTCCGTTTCTCCTTTGCTGATCGCCTGTGGCGATGGCGCACTGGAAATTATTACCGGACAAGCTGGCGATGGTATTGCAATGCAAGGGTCGCAACTGGCGCAGGTTCTGGGCCTGGTTCCAGGCTCCCGCCTGAACAGTCAGTCAGTTACCACCACTAAACATCGTACACGCGTGCTGATCCTCGGCGTTAATGGCTTCATTGGTAACCATCTGACCGAACGCCTGCTGCAAGAAGATCATTACGAAGTGTATGGGCTCGATATTGGCAGTGACGCCATTGGACGTTTTCTGCAGCATCCGCGATTCCACTTCGTCGAAGGCGACATCAGCATTCACTCCGAATGGATTGAATACCATGTTAAAAAATGCGACGTCGTGCTGCCGCTGGTGGCAATCGCAACGCCAATCGAATATACCCGCAACCCGTTGCGCGTATTTGAGCTCGATTTTGAAGAGAACCTGAAAATCATTCGCTACTGCGTGAAATACCGCAAGCGCATCATTTTCCCGTCAACGTCCGAAGTCTACGGCATGTGTACCGACAAAGTCTTCGATGAGGACAGCTCGAATCTGATCGTCGGTCCGGTGAATAAACCACGCTGGATCTACTCCGTTTCCAAGCAGTTGTTGGACCGCGTAATCTGGGCATACGGCGAAAAAGAGGGATTGCGTTTCACCCTGTTCCGGCCATTTAACTGGATGGGGCCGCGTCTGGACAGCCTTAACGCCGCGCGTATCGGCAGCTCACGCGCCATTACCCAACTGATCCTCAATCTGGTGGAAGGTTCACCGATTAAGCTGATTGAAGGCGGCAAGCAAAAACGCTGCTTTACCGACATTCGGGATGGTATCGAAGCCCTGTACCGCATCATTGAAAACGAAGGCGGACGCTGCGACGGTGAGATTATCAACATCGGTAATCCGCAGAACGAAGCGAGTATTCAGGAACTGGCAGAAATGCTGCTTACCTGCTTTGAAAAACATCCATTGCGTAACCACTTCCCGCCGTTTGCCGGTTTCCGTGACGTCGAAAGCAGCAGCTACTATGGTAAAGGTTATCAAGACGTTGAACATCGTAAGCCCAACATCCGCAATGCGAAACGCTGCCTGAACTGGGAGCCCACCATTGAGATGCAGGAAACGGTAGAAGAGACGCTGGACTTCTTCTTACGCTGTGTGAATATCACGGAACACACATCATGACCCAAGTCGGCTTGCGCATAGATGTCGATACTTTCAGGGGGACGCGCGAAGGCGTACCCCGCCTGCTGGAGACATTGAACCGACATAACGTGCGGGCAAGTTTTTTCTTTAGCGTTGGACCGGACAACATGGGACGCCACCTCTGGCGTCTTGTGAAACCACAATTTCTGTGGAAGATGCTGCGCTCAAACGCCGCATCACTTTACGGATGGGATATATTGCTGGCGGGAACCGCCTGGCCGGGAAAAGAGATCGGCCAGGCCAACGCGGCGATCATTGCGCAAACCGCCCTGATTCATGAAACCGGTTTGCATGCCTGGGATCACCATGCCTGGCAGGCGCGAAGCGGAAACTGGAATGATAAACAGCTGATTGATGATATTTCACGAGGCATCACGGCCCTTGAAACTCTTATCGGACAACCCGTCACTTGTTCTGCCGTTGCCGGATGGCGTGCCGACGATCGCGTCGTCCACGCCAAAGAAACGTTCCATCTGCGTTATAACAGCGACTGTCGGGGAACGTCGTTATTCCGTCCGGTGCTGACATCCGGGAAAACAGGTACGCCGCAAATTCCCGTCACGCTACCCACCTGGGATGAAGTGGTTGGTCAGGAAGTCCAGGCGGTGGACTTCAACGCTTACATTCTTTCCCACATCCAGATGAGCAGAGGAACACCGGTGTATACCATTCATGCGGAAGTTGAAGGCATCGCCTTTCAGCAGAATTTTGACGAGCTGCTTACTCGCGCCGCAGACATGGGGATAACATTTTGCCCGCTCGGTGACCTGTTACCGGACGATGTCAGTTCGCTGCCAACAGGGCAGATCGTGCGTGGCAAAATACCCGGCAGAGAGGGATGGATCGGCCGCCAACAACCAGTGAGTGTGACAAGATGAAACATACTGTCCGCTACACCCTGGCATTTATCGCTTTTATTGCGCTGTATTTTATTCTCCCCATCAACAGTCGCCTGCTGTGGCAGCCTGATGAAACGCGCTATGCCGAAATCAGTCGGGAAATGCTGACCTCTGGCGACGGGATCGTTCCGCACTTTTTAGGGCTGCGATATTTTGAAAAACCGATTGCCGGATACTGGTTAAACAGCATCGGGCAATGGCTGTTTGGCGCCAATAATTTCGGCGTCAGAGCAGGAGCCATTTTTGCCACTTTGCTGACGGCGCTAATGGTTGCCTGGCTTGCCATGCGGTTGTGGCGGGATAAGCGCACCGCCGTACTCTCTTCGGTTATCTTTTTAACGTTTTTTTCGGTTTACAGCATCGGCACCTACGCGGTACTTGATCCCATCATTGCGCTCTGGCTAATGGCGGGCATGTGCTGCTTTTGGGAAGGGATGCAAGCCACCAGCAGAACGCGCAAAATTACCGCCTTTCTGCTGTTAGGGTTAACCTGCGGCATGGGCGTGATGACCAAGGGTTTCCTGGCACTCGCCGTTCCTGTACTCAGCGTACTGCCGTGGGTTTTCGTACAAAAGCGCTGGAAAGATCTCATTATCTACGGTCTGCTGGCAGTAGTCGGTTGCATCGTGACTGTGCTGCCTTGGGGAATAGCGATTGCCCGGCGTGAGCCGGATTTCTGGCATTACTTCTTCTGGGTCGAGCATATTCAACGCTTCGCGCAGGAGGATGCCCAACATAAGGCCCCCGTCTGGTACTACATTCCGGTAGTGGTGGCAGGCGCATTACCGTGGCTCGGGCTGCTCCCCGGCGCGCTGCGTACGGGCTGGCGTGAACGGGATGTTCCGCGCAGCGCACTGTACCTGCTAAGCTGGATTATCATGCCAATCCTGTTTTTCAGCATCGCGAAAGGAAAACTGCCGACCTATATTCTTTCCTGCTTCGCACCGCTGGCAATATTGACGGCGCGTTTCGGCCTGCAGGCCGCGCAAAAAGGTGCAACCGCGCTGCGCGTGAATGGCTGGATCAACGTTCTGTTCGGAGTGACCGGCATTGTCGCCACGTTTATTGTTTCTACGCTGGGTCCATTAAAGACGCCGGTCTGGTCGCATATCGAAACGTATAAAGTGTTTTGTGCGTGGGGCATTTTTATCATCTGGACGCTCTTTGGCTGGTATACGCTAAATAACCGCGAGAAGAACTGGACGTTCGCAGCGCTGTGTCCATTAGGCCTGGCACTGTTGTTTGGCTTCTCCATTCCTGACCGGGTGATGGAATCTAAACAGCCACAATTTTTTGTCGAGATGACCAAAGAGTCGCTGGAGTCGAGCCGTTATATTCTCACCGACAGCGTTGGCGTCGCCGCGGGGCTGGCCTGGAGCCTGAAGCGTGACGACATCATAATGTACGGACAAACGGGCGAGTTAAAATATGGCCTTAACTACCCGGATGCCCAGGGGCGTTTTGTCGGGCGGGGGAACTTTGCCGAGTGGTTAGCGCAACATCGTCAGCAAGGAAACATTACGCTCGTGCTTTCAGTCGATAAGGATGAAGATATTAATCGACTTGCTATCCCTCCCGCTGACTATATCGATAATCAGGGGCGTCTGGTCCTGATTCAGTATCGGCCGAAATGATCTGGATAGCCTTAGTTCTCGCCAGCCTGCTCAGCGTCTGCGGTCAGTTATGTCAGAAGCAGGCGTCGCGACCCGTTCCCGTTCGAGCGCGAAAACGCCACATTACGCTATGGATTGGGCTTGCTCTGGCAAGTCTCGGTCTGGCCATGCTGCTATGGCTGGCGGTGCTGCAGAACATTCCGGTCGGCATCGCCTACCCCATGCTGAGTCTTAATTTTGTATGGGTGACTCTGGCTGCCTGGAAAATCTGGCGCGAACCCGTCACCCCGCGCCACTGGCTGGGTGTGGGGTTAATCATCACCGGCATCTTTATTCTTGGGAGTGCGGTGTAATGGGCATCTTTTGGGGATTATGCAGCGTTATTATCACTTCAGCCGCCCAGTTGAGTCTCGGCTTTGCGATGGATAATCTGCCGCCAATGCTGCAGCCGCAGCAATTCATTTCTGCCGTATTCTCTCTTAGCGTTGGCGCGTTTGCTCTGTATGCCGGACTGGCAGGGTATTTACTGTCGGTGATTTGCTGGCATAAAGCGCTGCACCAGCTCGCACTGAGCAAAGCGTATGCCCTGCTCAGCCTGAGCTATGTACTGGTGTGGGTTGCATCAATGATCCTGCCCGGCTGGCAGGGAATATTTTCAGCGAAAGCGCTCGCCGGAGTGCTGTGCATCATGGCAGGGCTACTGACGATTTTTTTACCTTCACACCAGCGCCAACCCTGAGATTATTTATCTTCAGACAGTCGTAACAGGCGTTCCCATTCCTCGCACGTGTACTGTCTGGCATCAATTATTTTGATTAACCGTGAGGTATCGCGATTAATGCAATACAGTGCATCTTTCAGCGGTGAAAGGAGGTCTCCGGGCTTAACCCACTCGGAAGATTGCGCCTCAGCCAGCATCTTTAGCGAACCGCCGCTATCACAAAGTACGATATAGAGCCTGCCTGCTTTTTTGTGACAGCAAGACTTCTTCACATGCCATTCCATAGCGCACCTTTTGTTAAAAGATTTCACAACAGGTTACACTTAAGCAGATAAACAAAATGACAATAGCGACTTAATGGTGAAAGTGAGAAATGTAATTACTGTTTGCTTAATTTTAACAATGAAGCACTTACCCAATCTGACAGCGCACGACGAGAAATTTTAATCCCTCCGGATTTTAGTTCGGGTGGCAATGTCAGCCAGCATACCGGTTGCTGAAAGCGGGCCAGCTTATCTTTCACCCATTCTGCCAGATTTGTGTCACCCGCATTGGTGTCATACTCAACGACCGCCACCGGGCGATGACCAAACTCTTTGTCTTCTATCGGCACAATGAAGGCTTGCAGAACATGCGGATGCTCAGCAATCACGCGTTCCACCTCTTCCGGCTGTATGCCTTCCCCGCCGCTAAAGAACAGATTGTCCATCCGACCGACAAGGGTTAACTTGCCGTCCTTCAACACCCCGCGATCGCGGGTGGCAAACCAGCCTTCCGCGTTTACTAAGGGAATCAGCTGCCCGTTACGCCAGTAACCTTGCGCCATGCTGGCGGCACGCAGCCAGACTTCACCACCAACGATTCTGACTTCTCTGCCTGCCAGGGGCGACCCCACATCCGCCAGGCCATCCGCTTCTTTCGCACAGACCGTAGAAGCAAACTCCGTTAAACCGTAACCGCACCAGCAGCGAACCCTTTGCTCGCGCGCCTGTTCCGTCAATTCAACAGGAATTGCCGCGCCACCCAGGAGCACGGCTTTGAGCGTTACCGCCGTTTTGTTGACCAGCAGGCGCCACAGCTGCGTGGGCACCAGCGAAGCATGAGTGCATCCAGCCAGCATTTGCTCCAACGGCTGCTTGTCGCGCACGGTCATTCGTGCCCCGGCAAACAACCAACGCCACAAAATACCCTGGCCGGAAACATGAAACAGCGGCAGCGAGAGCAGCCAGTCATCTTCAGCGTCAAACGGCATTAATGACAACACGCCCTGCGCGCTTGCCAGATGAGCCTGACAGGTATGCACCGCCGCCTTTGGCAATCCGGTAGAACCTGAGGTTAACGTCATCGTGCTCAAACGCTGGGGTAACCACGCGGCGGCATGCTTGCCTGGCACTGCCTGCATCTGCAACGGATGGAGTCCCGCGAGAACATTAGCTGCCTCAAGATCCAGCGCAAAACGCAGCGTTAAGTCCGGGACCAGCGCGTCAAGCAGCGATTGAGGCAGCTGTGGGTTCACAGGTAAAACCCGCGCCCCACATTGCAGCAATGCCAGCCAGGCCAGCAAAGCACGTGGATGATTCCAGGCGCGAAGCAGGACGCCATCGCCCTCTTCCACGCCCTGAGCGGCAAAACCGCTGGCCAGATGGTCAACGCGCGTGCAGAGCTCGCTCCAGCTTAATACTTCATCGTTGAGGCGTAGAGCAGGCACCTCTGCACGAACCTGTCGCCAGTGACGCCACGGCCAGTCATCGGGTTGTACCAGGCCCGATATGCTTACGCTACCGGGCATTTCCCGCTGGGTCATAGCAGGCGTTCCAGCGCATCAACATCGATACACGGCAATGCGCTACCCGGCCAGGTGCGTACCTGCTGGCACTGCATCAGGCTCAGGGTATCCAGCCCCGGAATGGTCTGCGGCGTCAGCCAGGCGGCAATTCGCGCCAGTTGGGTTAAGCCCAGGCTCGACTCGATCGACGAACTAATAACAGCGGTGAGACCAAGTGCATGCGCCGCTTCCACCTGTTCGCGCACTTTTTCGAGACTGCCCGTCAGCGTAGGTTTGATAACCACTGCCTTGACGCCCTCTTCGGCTTCGAAGATGAAATCCGCTTCACGCAGGCTTTCATCCCAGGCAATGGCAATGCCGGTTTCACGCGCAAAAGCACGAGAGTCATCGCGGGTTTTGCATGGCTCTTCGAGAAAAGCGATGCGCCCGCGGTACTCTGGATTAACGTACTTCGCGAACTGCTGGGCTTTCAACGGCGTCCAGGCTCGGTTGGCGTCAAGTCGCAAATGCAGCTCCGGAATAGCCTCAAGCAGCAGGTTGGCGACCATACCGTCACGAACCGCTTCATACAGTCCGACCTTGATCTTCGCTACTTTTTCACCCGGCATGTCAGCCAGTTGCAGTACCAGATCATCAGGATCACCCGTACACAGCGGTGCTGCACGGTAGTCTGCGTCCTCTGGCAATACGCCAGCCAGTTCGGCTAGCGCGCAGCTTGCGCCAAAGGCGACCGAAGGCAGCTGCGGTAAGGAAGAATCCCCCTGTAGCCAGCCATTGACCCAGGCCAGCAGCTCGGTTTGCGCCTCTTCCCAGCTCTCCTGACTGAAGCCCGGCAGTGGGGAGATCTCTCCCCACCCTTCGCGCTCGCCGTCACAAAGGCGAACGTACAGCCCGTCACGCGTTTTTAACCGCCTGTCGCGCAGAATCACCCCCGCGTCCATGGGGATCTGCCAGCGGTATACCTGCGCGCTACGCATTACGGATTCCGTTTAAATTTGCTGAAATCCGGCTGACGTTTCTGGTTAAAGGCGTTACGGCCTTCCTGACCTTCTTCCGTCATGTAGAACAGCATGGTGGCGTTACCCGCCAGCTCTTGCAGACCAGCCTGACCATCGCAGTCGGCGTTCAGTGCAGCTTTCAGGCAGCGCAACGCCATCGGGCTGTTTTGCAGCATTTCACGACACCAGCGTACGGTCTCTTTTTCCAGATCGGCCAGCGGAACCACGGTGTTTACCAGGCCCATATCCAACGCTTGCTTCGCATCGTACTGACGGCACAGGAACCAGATTTCACGCGCTTTTTTCTGACCGACAATACGCGCCATGTAAGAGGCCCCCCAACCGCCATCGAAGGAACCGACTTTCGGACCGGTCTGGCCGAAGATGGCGTTTTCAGCCGCAATGGTCAAGTCACACATCATGTGCAGCACATGGCCGCCGCCGATGGAAAAGCCTGCAACCATCGCCACTACCGGCTTCGGACAGGTACGAATCTGGCGCTGGAAGTCCAGTACGTTCAGGTGATGCACACCGGAATCATCCTGGTATCCGCCGTAATCACCGCGCACTTTCTGATCGCCACCTGCGCAGAACGCTTTGTCGCCAGCACCGGTCAGAATAATCACGCCAATGTTGTCATCGTAGCGAGCATCCGCCAGCGCCTGGATCATCTCTTTCACGGTGACCGGACGGAAGGCATTGCGTACCTGCGGACGATTAATGGTGATTTTTGCGATACCGTCGGTGGATTTCTCGTAGAGAATGTCGGTGTAGCCTTCAGAGCAATCGTGCCATTCTACCGGTGCGTAAAGCATTGTTTCATCAGGATAGATCATAAAATGTCCTATAGTCAGCGATGCAGAATCTGAGCCAGACAGTCCACCACGCCAGCGGGATTGTCCCGATGCGCGTTGTGTCCGGCATTACGAATCACATGGCTTGGTACGGATATTTCCGCCGCCAGAGCGCGGAATTTATCGTCACGTTCACCACATAAATAATAAAACGGAAATGTGCGCGCAGTGAGTTGCGCACGTAAATCAGGTTGTACGGCTAGCGAGGTGGCCTCCAGCATCGCTGCCAGCGTATGCCCGTTATTCTGGCTACGCAGTGCGACCAACGCTTCTCTTTGCGCCGCATTCAGCGAGGAAAAAACCGGCTGTTGATACCAGTCAATAAACACCTCGCACAACGGCTCAGCGCGAAAACGCGCAGCCCAGCGACCATCAGAGAGGCGACGCTGAACGCGCGCCTCCTCACTTTGCAAGCCTGGATGTCCACCTTCAACCACCAGACCGCACAGTCCTGGCATCTCCTGACAAGCCGCCATCATCGCGACTCTGCCGCCAAGAGAGTAACCTACCAACCAGTATTTAAGTATGTTGTAACTAAGCAACGTGTTACGCAACAAAGCGCTTACGTCGTCGAATCCGCTCACGCTGATGTCAGCGGAGCCACCGTGTCCCGGCAGGTCGATATACAGCCGCGAATAATTCTTAAACGCTTCGCCAACCGTCTGCCACTCCCGACAATCACCGGAAAAACCGTGCAGGAAAACCAGCCAGGGAAATCCCGTCTGGCCCAGTTTCGCCTGAGCGTGCAGGCTCATAGATGGCTTACCTGCGCCAGCAGTTGCTGCAGGGTTTGCGCCCCATCAGTTTCGTTTACCACCAGCTCAATCACCGTTGCCGCCGGAGTACGCCAGGCGTTAGTCAGCGCGCTCTCCAGTTGCTCCCAGTTTTCCGGGCGCTGGTATTTAAGGTTAAACATGGCGGCAGCATGCTCAAAATGCACGTTCTGCGGCATCAGGTAGAACCGTTCGCGTTCGCTTGCTGGCGTCGGCAACAGGGAAAAAATTTGCCCGCCGTTATTATTGACCACTATCAGGACAAACGGCGCGGAAACCTGGCGCAATAACGCCAGCGCATTGAGGTCATACAGCGCAGATAAATCGCCGACGATAGCCAGCGTCGATTTCGCGCTGGCGCGCTGTACGCCTGCTGCCGTTGACAGCAGGCCGTCAATGCCGCTCGCGCCACGGTTGCTATAGACCGGGTAACCCGCCGGAAGCTGCGACAGCGCATCAATCAGGCGCACCACCAGACTGTTGCCCACGAACAGTTGCCCCTGCTCCGGCAAGTATTCGCGGATACGGTGGGCTAATTGCGCTTCACCAAACGCGTCGCGACGGGCTTCTACCGCCTGCCAGGCCAGTTGCGCCAGGCGTGGGATCTCCACGCACCAGGGCTGACGTTTCTCCGCCGGATGCAACTCCAGCCAGTCGCTAACCGTCGCTACCAGTCTGCGCCCACGATGGTGAGCCGGATCGAGGCGGCCTTCGATATTATCGACAATCCAGTATTCCTGCGGATCACAGCTGGCCTGCCATTGCAGGAGCCGTTTTCCGGTCAGGCTACTGCCAAGCTGCACCACAATCTGCGCCTGCTGTAATTCAGTGACCGCTTTCGCATTTCCCAGCCACAGGTCGGCGCACGGCAAAGGTTGTCCGGTTTGTGACAGAACATCGCCAATCAGCGGCCAGCCTAGCATCTGCGCCCACTGCGCAACCTTTTTGCCCTCTTCCGCGCTCATGCGGCCTGCAACAACAACGCCGCGTTTTTGTCGCCAGAAAAACCAGTCACGCTGTTTGTCGCTTTCCAGCCGACGCGACTCACGCAGCCAGGGTTTATCATCCTGCCACCAGTCGCCAAGGCGCTGCTGCCAGTCAATCCCCGTTTCATCCATGTCGCCATACAGCGGTTCCGCAAATGGGCAATTGATATGAACCGCCCCGCTATGCAGCGCAGCTAAGGCGTTATCAATGGTGGATACCAGCCAACTAGCCGGAATGTTCTGAGTCGGGCGCGGTAAAGAGAGCGTTTGCGATGGATGCGAGGCAAACATTCCGGCCTGACGAATCGCCTGGTTAGCGCCGCAGTCGATAAGCTCTGGAGGTCTGTCAGCCGTGAGTAGAATCAGCTTTTCACCGGTCAGGCCCGCTTCAATCAACGCGGGATACAAATTTGCCACCGCCGTACCGGACGTCACAATCACAGCGACAGGCTGCCGGCTGACTTTTGCCAGACCTAAGGCCAGATGCCCAAGGCCACGCTCATCAAAATGAGTATGGTGAATAAAAGCGGGGTTTTCCGCAGCCGCCAGAGTCAACGGTGTAGAACGAGAGCCAGGGGCAATGCAGACATGCCTGACGCCGTGGCGAGTGAGTGCTTCCAGAATGACCGCCGCCCAGCGTCGGTTAAATGCGCTTACTGACATGAGATTGTCCGGTATCAATATTGCGACACAGTATAAAGAATCGAATAAATGGATTTTTGATATGAGTCGGTAATATACAACTCATTACCCTTCCATCTGTAATAAAGTGCGCAGTCCTGCCGCTTTATTGTCTATTTCTTGCCATTCCTGTTCAGGATCTGAACCACGCACGATCCCTGCCCCGGCATACAGGCGTATCACATTTTCACTAATTTTCGCCGACCGTAATGACACGCAAAACTCGCTTTGGCGCAGAGAAAGGTAACCCGCAGAACCGGCATACCACTCGCGTTCAAACGGTTCATTTTGTTGGATAAATTCACGCGCCAGCTCACGCGGAATACCTGCGACTGCCGCCGTGGGCTGGAGTTGCATCAGACAAAGCGTATCATCAGCCTGATTCAGTTCCGTCCAGATACAGCGGCGCAGGTGCTGCACTTTGCGCAGTCTAAGCACCTGCGGCGGCAGCACATCAAGAGTTTGCGTACAGCCTTGCAGACGCTGGCAAATATCTTCGACCACCAGCATATTCTCGCGCTGGTTTTTATCATCTTTCATTAGCCATTCCCCCAACTGCCAGGCCCGATGATCCTCAGGGTGGTTGGCAACGGTTCCCGCCAGCGCCTCGGTGCGCAGCGCCGTGTCACGCCGCCGATACAGCCGTTCAGGGGAAGAACCAAGAAACGCACACTTTGCGGAGAACGCCATAAAGAAATGGTAGCAGTTCAGGTTTAGACGACGACTGGAAGCCATCACGGCCGCGGCGTTAACCGACTGAGAAAACTGTAAATCGGTCGCCCGCGCCAGCACGACCTTATCGAGCTGTTCCCCATTGATCGTTTGCGTGGCGAGCTTTATCAGGTCTGTCCAGCCAGTTTTATCCGGCCAGTTCTGTTCTCCCGTCAAACGCAGACGCAATGCGGGCAGCGGCTTTACGTTGGCGAGCGATGAGATAAACGCCACCGCCTGCGCGGCGTCTTCACGCAGCGACACGTCGCTAAAAAGATGTAAGCGTAAGCTCGCCACCCCGGCGCAACGTCGCCACTCCAGCCGTGGCAATAACAAATGGCCGCGCTGAGGCTCAAAGGCATTCAGGCCCCAGATACGCAGGTCAGGATTATCATTATGCTGATGTAAAAAATGCTGGGCTAATTCGAGCGAGGAAAATGTAGCAACAGCGCCCAGTACGGCGGCTTCTTCATCGCCATTACGCTGTTGCCAGTAAAACTGGGGCCAGACAGGTTGACTGGCCAGCCATCCTAAAGCGTCAAACGCATCATTCAGTGGGAAAGGGATATCGTAAATACGAATTCCAGGTGCTGCTGGTATCTCTTGCGACAAATGACGCATCAGACTTTCCAGCGCAGTAGTAATTGAATGCACGCGGACCTCTCCCTGTTAAAAACCTCACATTATACGGGGTACTGAGCAGAAAAAGCAGTACCCCCAGTTAGGGAGTACGTACAAATGCGCTGACGGAATGGAATTTATCGCCGTGCTAACAATAATCCCATCACTAAACCGACCGTGGCACCAACGCCGATTCCGCGCCAGGGTTTTTCATGCACATAATCATCCGCCCGGCAAACGGCTTTCTTCGCGCGGTAATAGTAGCTGTCAGAGGCGTGGCTGACGCGATTTCTCACCTCTTCTAACGCCCGCTCTGCCCGCGCTTTTAACTCAAGGTATTTTTGATCGGCTGGATCGCCGGAAGAACGCAGCACCTCCTCCAGCGTTTCACTCAATAATTCCAGATCGTCATCGATACGTGATTCATAAGAATGAAAAGACATTTTATTCTCCCTTTCTATTGACGTACCCGCTAACTATAGACAATCAGGCGTGTTTGCGCCTGTTTACGCCTGATGTGCTTCCCGCGCCATTCCGACGTGTGGAATACCGTCTTCGTCATAAATATCCGTGACCGGCACAAAGCCAAAGCGCGCATAGAATGATTGCAAATGTGCCTGCGCCCCCAGATACAGCGCCTTGTGCGGCCAATGCTGCGTACAGGAGGCCAGCGTCTGAGTCATTAGCTGTTGCCCCAATTTTTCACCCCGCAGCGCTTCGCTTACGATCACCCTCCCAATGACGACCGGCTCAAGCTCATCATCGCTTTTCAGAATCCTCGCATACGCCACCAGTTCATCGTTATGCCAACCCAGAATGTGCCGATTTTCACCACTCAGGTCTTCACCATCCACATCCTGATACGGACACCGTTGCTCAACAACAAATACCGCACAGCGAAGCTCAAGAATGGCGTACAGCTGCTGTGTATTGAGCTTTGCATGGTGGAGATCTTGCCAGTGAATCATAGTCTGCCCCTTTGTTGTGATAACCTGAACACCCTGCCTTATTGATGGCGAAAAGTGTAACGCGAAGATGGAATTACTATTTTTAGGCACGTCTGCGGGAGTCCCCACGCGCTCACGCAATGTAACGGCAATTTTACTGAATCTGCAACACCCGACTCAGGCGGGGCTGTGGCTTTTCGATTGTGGTGAAGGAACGCAGCATCAGATGCTGACCACGCCATTTAACCCTGGAAAACTCGAGCGTATTTTTATCAGCCATCTACACGGCGATCACCTGTTTGGTTTACCGGGGCTGCTGTGCAGTCGCTCAATGGCCGGGAACGTCCAGCCACTGACGCTTTACGGACCAAAGGGGTTGCGAGAGTTTACCGAAACGGCTTTGCGTTTGAGCGGCTCCTGGACCGATTATCCGCTGGATATTGTCGAAATCACCGCGGGTGAAATTGTCGATGACGGCCTGCGTAAAGTAACGGCGTACCCGCTGGAGCATCCGCTGGAGTGCTACGGTTTTCGTGTTGAAGAGCACGACAAACCGGGGGCACTTGACGCCAGCGCCTTGAAGGCGGCTGGTGTTAAAGCGGGCCCGTGGTTCCAGGATTTGAAAGCCGGGAAAACCATCGTGCTGGAGGATGGTCGAGCGATTAACGGCGCCGATTTTCTCGGCCCTGCCACCAGAGGAAAATCTGTGGCTATTTTCGGCGACACAGGACCTTGCGCGTCCGCCATTGAACTGGCACGCGGTGTGGATGTGATGGTACATGAAACCACACTGGACTCCTCAATGGAGGAAAAAGCCAACAGCCGCGGTCACAGCTCGACCCGACAAGCCGCCCAGCTGGCGCTTGAGGCCGGAGTGGGACGCCTGATCATGACCCACGTTAGCTCACGCTACGATGAAAAAGGCTGTCAGCGGTTACTCGAAGAGTGCAAAGCGATATTTCCAGACACTGAACTGGCTCACGATTTCGCCATTTTCACCGTTTAATGCTCCATTTTTCCGCCTCAGTGCCGATAACAGTGGAAAGGCTGGCTTTCACACTGAGGACAGGATGAACAATTTCCAGAAAGATATTGATGACAGGACAAACCTAACCCTGTCTAACCGTTTTGAACTGCTGCTGTTTCGCCTTGGCAAATCCGTCGAGGAGCAGAAATCAGAACTGTTTGGCATCAACGTATTCAAACTGCGTGAAATCGTACCGATGCCGACCTTTACGCGTCCCGCAGGTATGAAAGCCCCGTTGCTGGGTATGGTTAACATTCGCGATCAGGTGATCCCGGTGATTGATCTGCCTGCCGTCGCGGGCTGTAAGCCAGAGACCGGACTCAACATCCTGTTGATCACGGAATATGCCCGCAGCGTTCAGGCGTTTGCGGTGGAGTCGGTAGAAAACATTATGCGTCTGGACTGGCAACAGGTGCATACCGCCGAGAAAGCCGTCAATGGTCGCTACATTACCAGTATCGCCTGTCTGGACGACAACAAAGAGACTAACAATCTGGCGCTGGTGCTCGATGTCGAACAGATCCTGTACGATATTGTACCGTCGAACCACGACCTGCGCGCAACAGAGCTGAAAACCAATAAGTTCAACATTACGCCGGGTGCGGTGGCGATTGTGGCTGATGATTCCAAAGTGGCTCGCGCGATGCTGGAAAAAGGGCTTAACGCCATGGAGATTCCACACTTGATGCATGTGACGGGCCAAGATGCGTGGGAAAAGATACAACAGCTATCTGAAGAAGCAGAAGCGGAAGGTAAACCAATCAGCGAGAAGATTGCGCTGGTGCTCACCGATCTGGAAATGCCGGAGATGGACGGTTTTACGCTTACCCGTAAGATAAAAACCGACGAACGCCTGAAGAAGATCCCGGTCGTTATCCACTCCTCACTTTCCGGTAGCGCCAATGAAGATCACGTACGCCGAGTGAAAGCAGATGGTTACGTGGCCAAATTCGAAGTCAATGAGCTGTCTTCAGTAATTCAGGAAGTGATGGATCGCACAGCGAAAGGCATCAGCGGCCCGCTGGTGAGCCGTCAACTTTCGGCCTGACGCCCCAGCAACTTGAAGTATGACGAGTATAGACAGGTAAAAAAAAGAGTCTGGACATTGTCCAGACTCTTTTTCGATCACAGCATGATGAATTACATCAGCGGAGCCGCTAACTGCACGATGCTGATCAACGGTTGCGGGTAGATACCCAGCACCAGTACCAGCAGGGCAGAAATCAGCACCACAATACCGCCCGCGCTGTACTGCCAGTTGGACGGCGCATCGCGATTCAACTGCTGCGGTGCGCTCAGGTACAGGCTCACGGCAACGCGCAGGTAGTAGTACAAACCAATCGCGGAACCCACCACCACGGCGGCAACCAGCCACCACAGATTAGCCTGCACACCCACCGCCAGTACGTAGAACTTACCGATAAAGCCCAGCGTCATCGGAATACCCGCCAGAGACAGCATCATCACCGTCATCACCGCCGCGAGGATTGGACGATGCCAGAACAGACCACGGTAGGAGAACAGAGAGTCTGCATCCGGACCGCGGTACGGGCTGGACATCAGGCTGACCACACCGAACGCACCGAGGCTGCTGAACAGATAACCGGCCAGGTAAACGCCAACCGCTTCCATCGACATCTCGCCGCTCTGCAGGGCAATCAGCGCCACCAGCAGGTAACCGAGGTGAGAGATAGATGAGTAACCAAGCAGACGTTTGATGTTGGTCTGGCTCAGCGCCATCAGGTTACCGAAGATAATGGAAGCAAAGGCAATCACACCCAGCACGATCCGTACCGCTTCGCTATCACCTACCGGTGCGTACAGGAACAGACGCATCACCACGCCGAAGATAGCGATTTTGCTCGCCGTCGCCAGGAAGGTGGAAACCGGAGCCGGAGCGCCCTGGTATACGTCTGGCGTCCACAGGTGGAATGGAACCAGTGAGAGTTTAAAGCCGAGGCCAACAATCATCAGACCGAAGCCCGCCAGCAGCAGCGGTTCTTGCAGCATACCGTCGCCGAGGCTCTTACCGAGCGCGACAAACGACAGGTTGCCAGACTGCGCGTATACCAGCGCCATACCAAACAGCAGGAAGGAAGACGCTGCGGCAGACAGAATGGTGTATTTGATACTGGCTTCCAGCGAACGTTTCTGACGGAACGCATAGCCAACCAGACCAAACAGCGGCAGAGAGATAAGCTCAATACCAAGGAACAGCGCCGCCAGATGGTTAGCGTTAGCCAGCAGAATACCGCCGAGCGCGGCAATCAGCACCAGCAGATAGAACTCTTCCCGGTTGTCGTCGTAGCCTTCCAGCCACGGGTAAGCGAAGGTACAGGTGGCAAGACTCGCCAGCAGCACCAGCCCGGTGTAGAGCATGGCGAAACCGTCAACCCGCATCAGCGGGGTGACGTCCATAGCGCCCGCCTGGCCAACAAACCAGAGCGAAACCAGTGCGGCGTTAAGCCCAATGACCGACAGCGTGGCATTGAGGAAGTGATTGCGTCGCCACGCAATGGAGAGCATCACAACCACCACCGTCAAGCCGACGATCAGCAGCGGTAGCAGCGCAATCAGGTGTTGTGGAGTTATTGTCATGGCGATTTACGGCCTTGTAGTAGTAACGGAATTAACAAACCACTGCTGGATGTTGCTCATCGCAGAATGCGAGGTATCCAGAATCGGCTGCGGATAGAAGCCAAGCAGTACCAGAAGCACGACCAGCAACAGGATGATAAACAGCTCACGCAGCGACATCCCTGGCAGTTCAACACTGGCAATCTGGCTCTTCGCCTTACCAAAGTAAGCGCGATGCAGCATCGCCAGCGAGTAAACAGAAGCAAACACCAGACCAAATGTCGAGATCACGGTAATAACCGGAACCACCTGGTAGCTGCCGAACAGAATCATAAATTCGCCAACGAAGTTACCTGTACCCGGCATACCCAGCGTACACACTGCAAAGAACATTGACAGCGCAGGCAACCATTTCATTTTGCCCCACAGGCCGCCCATCATACGCATATCACGCGTGTGCAGACGTTCGTACAGCTGACCACACAGGATGAACAGACCGGCTGCGGACAGGCCGTGCGCGATCATCTGAATCACCGCACCCTGGTATGCCAGCTGGCTGCCGGTGTAGATAGCAATCAGTACGAAGCCCATGTGGGATACGGAGGTGTAAGCAATCAGACGTTTGATGTCGTACTGATTAAAGGCCATCCACGCGCCGTAGAAGATGCCGATGACGCCAAGCCACATTGCGATAGGCGCAAACTCCGCTGACGCATTCGGGAACAGCGGCAGGGAGAAGCGCAGCAGACCGTAGGCTGCTGTTTTCAGCAAGATACCTGCCAGGTCAACGGAACCTGCGGTCGGTGCCTGGGAGTGAGCATCCGGCAACCAGCCGTGCAGCGGAACCACCGGCATTTTCACCGCGAAAGCGATGAAGAAGCCCAGCATCAGCAGGTATTCCACGCCGTGGGACATCGGAGTATTCAGCAATTCTTCATAGTTGAAAGTCCACACGCCGGTCGCTTTGTAGTGCACAAACACCAGCGCCAGGATGGCAATCAACATCACCAGACCACTCGCCTGGGTATAAATGAAGAACTTGGTTGCTGCCGTGATACGCGTTTTACCGTCAGAGGCTTTATGCCCCCATAGCGCGATCAGGAAGTACATCGGCACCAGCATCATTTCCCAGAAGAAGAAGAACAGGAACATGTCGATGGCAAGGAACACGCCGATTACGCCGCCTAAGATCCACATCAGGTTCAGGTGGAAAAAGCCCTGGTATTTTTCGATTTCATTCCAGGAGCAAAGTACCGCCAGAACACCGAGCAGGCCGGTCAGCACCACCATCAGCAGCGACAGACCGTCGATAGCAAGATGAATCGAGATGCCAAAGCGTGGGATCCACGGCAGGACAAACTCAGACTGCCACTGCGGAATGCCAGTGGATTGCGTCAGTGAATAGCCGCCCTGCAACCAAAGTTGCAGGCCAAGCGCCAGCGTCAGTCCCATGGTAATCAGCGCGATCCAACGCGGCACCTTCACGCCAAAGCGTTCGGTCTGCCAGCACAGGAAGCCACCGATAAAGGGAATCAATATTAGCCAGGGTAGTAACATGGCGATTTTTATTCCTTTTTAAGGCCCCTAATAGAGGCCTGATTTTCAACGAATTTGGATAAAATTCACTTTACGATCAACGCAGTACCATCAACAGAGCCAGCACAACGACGGCACCGATGCTCATTGATGCTACATACCAACGCAGATAGCCGTTCTCGCTTAACAACAGGCCTTTACCTGCAAAGCGGGAAAGGATCGCCGGAATGTTCATCATTGCGTTCAGCGGATCGCGTTTCAGCAGCCATGCAACGCCCAGGAACGGCTTGACGAACACTTTGTCGTACAGCCAGTCGAAGCCCCAGGCGTTATACCACCAGGTACCCAGCAGACGGCCTGGCGCACTGTTGGCAATCGACGTCACCAGAGTACGTTTACCCAGCCACAGCCATGCAGCGATCAGAATGCCTGCAATCGCGACGATACCGGAGGTAATTTCCAGGGTCATCACGCGACCATGCTCAAGCTCGGTCGTCGCAGGTAGTACACCCTGCAGCGGTGGCACAATCAGTGCGCCAACGAAGGTGGACAGGATCATCAGCACAATCAGCGGCAGATGATGTGTAATCCCCTTCCCTGCGTGAGCGTGAATTTGCTCTTTACCGTGGAACACGATGAAAATCATACGGAAGGTGTACAGAGAGGTCATGAACGCACCGACCAGACCTGCAACCATCAGATTAATATGACCGTTCGCCATCGCACCGGCCAGAATCTCATCCTTACTGAAGAAGCCTGCGGTAATCAGCGGCAGAGCCGACAGCGCCGCGCCACCGATCAGGAAGCAGAGATACACCAGCGGAATAGACTTACGCAGGCCGCCCATCTTGAAGATGTTCTGTTCGTGGTGACAGGCCAGGATAACCGAGCCGGATGCCAGGAACAGCAGCGCTTTAAAGAAGGCGTGCGTCATCAGGTGGAAAATCGCCGCGTCCCACGCCTGAACCCCGAGAGCCAGGAACATATAACCAATCTGGCTCATGGTGGAGTATGCGAGAACGCGTTTGATGTCGGTCTGTACCAGCGCGGCGAAACCAGCCAGTACGAGAGTGATAGCCCCGATAATCCCCACCAGATGCAGGATTTCCGGCGTCATCAGGAACAGGCCGTGAGTACGTGCAATCAGGTAGACACCGGCGGTAACCATCGTCGCGGCGTGGATCAGCGCGGAGACAGGCGTCGGACCTGCCATCGCGTCAGCAAGCCATGTCTGCAACGGCAGCTGCGCGGATTTACCCACCGCACCACCCAGCAGCATCAGGGTTGCCCACATCAGCATGTTGTTACCATCTGCAAAGTGAGCAGGCGCCAGTTCCACCATTTCGCGGAAGTTCAGCGTGCCCAGCTCGTTGTAGAGGATAAACAATGCGAAGGCGAGGAACACGTCACCCACACGGGTCACGACGAAGGCTTTCATTGCCGCAGCGCCATTCTTCGGATCGGTGTAATAGAAACCGATCAGCAGATAGGAGCACAGGCCCACGCCTTCCCAGCCGAGGTACATCAGCAGCAGGTTATCCGCCAGTACCAGAACCACCATGCTGGCGATAAACAGGTTGGTGTAGGCGAAGAAACGGGAGTATCCCTCTTCACCGCGCATATACCAGGAGGCGAACATGTGGATCAGGAAACCCACACCGGTCACCACACTGAGCATGGTCAGCGACAGGCCGTCCAGCACCAGGTTAAAACCGATATTGAAGTCACCGACAGACATCCACGTCCACAGCGGCTGGCTGTAGGCCTGTTGACCATTAGCAAAGAAGTCAACGCCAACAAACGCGGTCACCAGCGCCGCCAGGCCAATCGACCCGACGCCCACGGTCGCGGACAGATTTTCTGACCAACGACCGCGAGAGAACGCCAGTAATACAAAGCCAATAAATGGCAGAATAATGGTTAAGGCAAGCATGTTCATCCACGCATCTCACTTACTGAATCGATGTTCAGGTTCTGGCGACGGCGATGAAGTTGCAGCAACAGCGCAAGTCCAATGCTCGCTTCCGCAGCCGCAAGGCTGATGGCGAGAATATACATCACCTGACCATCGGTCTGGCCCCAGTAGCTTCCGGCGACCACGAAGGCCAGCGCGGAGGCGTTAATCATGATTTCCAGCCCGATCAGCATAAACAGCAGATTGCGGCGGATAACCAGACCGGTTAAGCCCAGTACGAATAAGACAGCCGCGAGGATCAGTCCATGTTGTAAGGGGATCATGCGTGCTCCTCCGTTTTTCTTTTCGCGCGGTCATCGGTGCGATTGCTCAGCACTTCACCAGAACGCTCTTCGCGCCCTACGTGGAAGGCTACAACCAGACCTGCCAGCAGCAGCATCGAAGCCAGCTCGACCGCCAGTACATACGGTCCGAACAGGGAAATACCGACAGCTTTCGCGCTAATTGGCGTCCCGTCGATGCCCTGATCGTTAACACCCAGAATGGCATAAACAATAACCGCCAGCATGATGGCCGACAGAATCGCCGGTCCAATCCACACCTGCGGTTTCAGCCACTGGCGTTCCTGTTCAATTTCAGAACCACCGAGGTTGAGCATCATGACCACAAACACGAACAACACCATGATGGCGCCCGCGTAGACGATTATTTCCAGCGCCCCCGCGAAGTAAGCACCTAACGAGAAGAACACCCCGGAAATCGCCAGCAGCGAAATAATCAGGTACAGCAGTGCGTGTACCGGATTGGTATGGGTGATCACCCGCAAGGTTGCGAGAATGGCTATCAGGCCACAGATATAAAAAGCGAACTCCATTGCCCCTCTCCTTACGGTAACAGGCTCTTGACGTCGATAGGCTTGGCTTCGTTCTCTGCTTCGCCCTTATCTTTGCCGTCGATTGCCATACCTGCCATCCGGTAGAAGTTATATTCCGGGTATTTACCCGGACCGGAGATCAGCAGATCCTCTTTCTCGTAAACCAGGTCCTGGCGCTTGTACTCACCCAGCTCGAAATCTGGAGTCAGCTGAATAGCCGTTGTCGGACAGGCTTCTTCGCACAGGCCGCAGAAAATGCAGCGTGAGAAGTTAATGCGGAAAAACTCCGGATACCAGCGGCCATCTTTGGTCTCTGCTTTTTGCAAAGAGATACAGCCTACCGGACACGCTACTGCACACAGGTTACAGGCAACGCAGCGCTCTTCGCCGTCCGGGTCACGGGTCAGAACGATACGACCACGAAAACGGGGCGGTAGATAGACTGGCTCTTCCGGATACATCTGCGTTTCGCGTTTCGCGAACGCATGCAGGCCGATCATCCAGATACTGCGTACCTGGGTGCCGAAACCTACTAACAATTCTTTTAAGGTCATGGTCTTTGTGTCCCTTATTGCGCCTGCCAGAGAATGACAGCCGCCGTTACCAGCAAGTTGACGAGCGTCAGCGGCAGACAGACTTTCCAGCCGAAGGACATTACCTGGTCATAACGAGGACGCGGTAACGACGCACGAATCAAAATGAACATCATCATGAAGAACGCGGTTTTCAGCGCGAACCAGACGAATGGCGGTAAGAACGGACCATGCCAGCCACCGAAGAACAGGGTAACCATCAGTGCAGAAATGGTGACGATGCCGATGTACTCACCCACGAAGAACAGACCGAATTTCATACCGGAGTATTCAATGTGGTAACCGTCGGCCAGTTCCTGCTCGGCTTCTGGCTGGTCAAACGGGTGACGGTGACACACCGCCACGCCCGCGATGGCAAAGGTGACAAAACCAAAGAACTGCGGAATAACGTTCCAGATATCAGCCTGGTTGTTGACGATGTCGGTCATGTTAAATGAACCGGCCTGCGCCACCACGCCCATCAGGGAAAGTCCGAGGAATACTTCGTAGCTCAGCGTCTGCGCAGACGCACGCATCGCACCGAGCAGCGAGTATTTGTTGTTACTGGACCAGCCTGCGAACAGCACTGCGTATACCGCGAGGCCTGCCATCATCAGGAAGAACAGGATCCCGATGTTCAGGTCAGCAACCACCCAGTTCGGGCTCACCGGCACGATGGCGAAAGCCAGCAGCAGCGAGGTGAAGGCGATCATCGGTGCCAGGGTAAAGATGACGCGATCCGAGAATTTCGGGATCCAGTCTTCTTTAAAGAACATCTTGATCATGTCCGCAACCAGCTGGAGCGAACCGCCCCAGCCAACACGGTTCGGTCCGTAACGGTTCTGGAACAGACCGAGCAGACGACGTTCGCCAAAGCTCATGAATGCCCCGCAGGTGACCACCACCAGCAGAATCACGACCGCTTTGAGAACGCTCAGCAGGATCTCAATCAGATCGGGTGTAATCCAACTCATTGTTGTGCCTCCTGCAGATCCTCAAGACGTGCACCAGCCAGAACCGGCGCGATGCCAGGCATACCCATTGGCAAACCAACCTGCCCTGCCGTTAATCCTTCAGCGATTTCAACCGGCAGCGTAACCGTGTTGCCATCGTAGCTGAAAGAAACGCGCGTACCGGCATTAACACCCAACTTCGCGGCATCAGCCGGGTTGAGTTTGATGTACGGCTGCGGCATACGGGTCTGGAAGACAGGCGCACGCTGGGACATTTCGTCACTACCAAACAGATGATAGTAAGGCGCGACACGCCACTGACCATCCTGAGCCTGGAAGCTCGCCGGAACGGTTGTGAAGTAATCCAGACCACCCGCCGAAGCTTCGATCAGACGCACGCCCGGATCGCCATGACGCAGTTTACCGCCCACTTCATCCTGGAACTTGTTCCACGCCTGTGGGGAGTTCCAGCCCGGAGCCCAGGCAAACGGAATTTGTGAACGCGGCGCAGACGGTTGGTTGTTCCCTTCCATAGAGAAAGCGAACATGGTGTCTTTGTCCTGCGGCTGACGCGGTTCGTGAACGCTGATGTTGGCGCGCATTGCGGTACGACCACTGTAGCGGTGCGGTTCACGTGCCAGTTTCTGTCCACGGATACGGAAGCTTGCATCCGGCGCGGCATCTTTAATACCCGCCAACTGCGGTAACTTCTCAATGACCGCGTCGATAACATGGTCGAGCTGCGTCCAGTCCACTTCACGGCTCTGCACGGTACTGTGCAGCGAGTGCAGCCAGCGCCAGCTTTCCAGCATTACGGTGTTGCTGTCGTAGTAGGATGGGTCATAGACCTGGAAGAAACGCTGGGCGCGACCTTCGTTGTTAATTACCGTACCATCGCTTTCGGCGAAGCTAGCGGCGGAAAGCACCAGATGGGCGTTTTCCATAATAGCCGTGCGCTGATGGTCAACAACCAGTACCAGCGGCGCTTTCGCCAGCGCGGCGTTCACACGCGTTGCTGAAGCATGGCGATGCAGGTCATTTTCCAACACCACAACGGCGTCAGCACGACCTGTTTCCAGTTCGGTCAGCGCGTCGTCGAGGGAACCACCGCCAATCATACCCAGCCCCATGCTGTTGACAGAGCGAGCAATCATGGTGATCCCGACGTCTGCGCCACGGCCTTTCAGCGCCTTCGCCACGTTGGCAGCAGCCTGAATCACGTCGGCGCTACCGGCGTTGGTACCGGAAATAATCAGTGGTTTCTTCGCCCCGGCCAGAGCCTGAACGATGACGTCAATTTTGTTCTGCAGGTCACGGTCGATACCGTCAACCGCCGGTGCGTTGTTATCCAGCGCGTGGGCGATCGCGAAACCTAAACGCGCCTGATCTTCAACCGGCGCACGGTAGGTCCATGCCGCGATATCATCCAGACGGGTGTTATCGACGTTGGTAACGAACAGCGGGTGCTTGGCGCGCTGGCCGATGTTGAGGATTGCCGCAATCTGCCAGTCGGCCACTTTCTGCGCCGCCGCCATTTCACGCGCTTTACCTTTCACCGCCTGACGCACTGCCAGCGCAACGCGCGCGCCGGTTTGGGTGACATCTTCGCCCAGGACCAGAACCGCATCGTATGACTCGATTTCGCGCAGTGCCGGGGTATGAATACCGCCGTCACGCAGCACGCTCAGAGCCAGTTGCAGACGTTCCTGCTCGCCCTGGGCAATACCGGTATAGAAGTTATCCGCACCGACCAGTTCACGCAGCGCGAAGTTACTTTCAACGCTGGCACGCGGGGAGCCGATACCAATCACTTTCTTCGACTGACGCAGAATATCTGCCGCGCCCTGCATCGCCTGTTCGGCATTCAGCGTGATCAGGTCATCGCCACGACGCTGTACCGGCTGGCGTGGACGGTCTTTCAGGTTCACGTAACCATAGCCAAAACGACCACGGTCGCAGAGGAAGTAGTGGTTAACGGTACCGTTGTAGCGGTTTTCGATACGACGCAGTTCACCGTAGCGCTCGCCCGGGCTGATGTTACAGCCGATAGAACACTGCTGGCAGATGCTCGGCGCAAACTGCATGTCCCATTTACGGTTATAACGCTCGGAGTGCGTTTTATCGGTGAAGACGCCGGTCGGGCAAATTTCCACCAGGTTACCGGAGAATTCGCTTTCGAGCGTACCGTCTTCCGGACGACCAAAGTAGACGTTGTCATGCGCGCCATAGACGCCCAGATCCGCGCCATCGGCGTAATCTTTGTAGTAACGTACGCAGCGATAGCAGGCGATGCAGCGGTTCATTTCGTGAGAGATGAACGGCCCCAGGTCCTGGTTGCGGTGAGTACGCTTCGTGAAGCGGTAGCGACGGAAGCTATGACCGGTCATGACGGTCATATCCTGAAGGTGGCAGTTACCGCCCTCTTCACAGACCGGACAGTCGTGCGGGTGGTTAGTCATCAACCACTCCACTACGCTTTCGCGAAACTGCTTCGCTTCTTCGTCATCAATTGAAATAAAGGTGCCTTCGGTGGCCGGTGTCATACAAGACATCACCAGGCGACCACGCGTGTCTTCCGCGTTTTGATATTGCTTCACCGCACACTGGCGGCAAGCACCGACGCTTCCCAGCGCCGGGTGCCAGCAAAAGTACGGAATATCAAGGCCGAGAGACAGACAAGCTTCCAGCAGGTTGTCCGCTCCGTTGACCTCATATTCTTTGCCGTCTACATGAATCGTAGCCATAGTCAGCATGCTTCCAGTTGGCTCGGTCTAAAACCGAGCGTTAATCGAATTTCTGATCGCGATTCAGGGTTACCCTGCTATTACCAGCGCTCTTTCAGCAGGTTCGGCTGAATACCACCAATCTGATGGGTATTGCTGAAGGACTGCTTGATGCCAGCTTCGAATTCTTCGCGGAAATATTTAATGGCGCTCTGCAGCGGCTCCACCGCACCCGGTGCGTGTGCACAGAAGGTTTTACCCGGGCCGAGGAAACGACACAGTTGCTCAAGCGTCTCGATATCCCCAGGCTGGCCTTCGCCACGCTCCAGCGCGCGCAGAATTTTCACACTCCACGGCAGACCGTCACGGCACGGCGTACACCAGCCGCAGGACTCGCGGGCAAAGAACTCTTCGAGGTTACGCACCAGAGGAACCATGCCAATCTCGTGATCGACGGCCATTGCCAGCGCGGTGCCCAAACGGCTACCGGCTTTACCAATGCTTTCGAATTCCATCGGCAGATCGAGGTGCGCTTCAGTCAGGAAGTCAGTACCCGCGCCGCCCGGCTGCCAGGCTTTGAACTTCAGGCCATCGCGCATGCCGCCCGCGTAATCTTCGAGGATCTCGCGCGCGGTAGTACCGAAAGGCAGTTCCCACAGGCCAGGGTTCTTCACGCGACCGGAGAAGCCCATCAGCTTGGTGCCCGCGTCTTTGCTCTGCGAAATGTTCTGGTACCACTCCACGCCGTTCGCGAGGATAGCCGGTACGTTACACAGGGTTTCGACGTTGTTAACGCAGGTCGGCTTACCCCAAGCGCCAGAGCTTGCCGGGAACGGCGGCTTGGAACGTGGGTTAGCACGACGACCTTCAAGGGAGTTAATCAGCGCCGTCTCTTCACCGCAGATATAGCGCCCTGCCCCGGTGTGGACAAACAGTTCGAAGTCGAAACCGGTGCCCATGATGTTTTTGCCAAGCAAGCCGGCTTCGGTTGCTTCGGCAATCGCGCGACGCAGATGCACAGCCGCTTCGATATATTCACCACGCAGGAAGATGTAACCACGGTACGCTTTCAGCGCAAACGCGGAGATCAGCATGCCTTCCACCAGCAGGTGCGGCAGCTGTTCCATCAGCAGACGGTCTTTATAGGTACCCGGCTCCATTTCATCGGCGTTACACAGCAGGTAACGGATGTTCATGGATTCGTCTTTCGGCATCAGGCTCCACTTCAGACCGGTGGAAAAGCCCGCACCGCCGCGCCCTTTCAGGCCAGCGTCTTTTACCTGATTAACGATTTCGTCCGGTGACAGCCCGGTCAGGGCCTTACGTGCACCTTCGTAGCCGTTCTTGCTACGGTATTCGTCCAGCCAGACCGGCTGTTTGTCATCACGCAGACGCCAGGTCAGCGGATGCGTTTCGGGAGTACGGATAATGTCTTTCATTTATACCGCTCCAGCAGTTCGGGAATGCCTTCCGGGGTCAGGTGAGCATGAGTATCCTCATCGATCATCATGTTCGGCCCTTTATCGCAGTTCCCCAGGCAACAGGTCGGGAGCAGCGTAAAACGACCGTCAAAGGTCGTCTGCCCCGGCTTGATGTTGAGTTTTTTCTCAAGCGCAGCCTGGATCCCCTGATAGCCGTTGATATGGCACACCACGCTGTCGCAATAGCGGATCACGTGGCGACCTACCGGCTGGCGGAAGATCTGGCTATAGAACGTGGCAACACCTTCTACGTCGCTTGCCGGGATCCCCAGCACATCAGCGATCGCATAGATCGCCCCATCCGGCACCCAGCCACGCTGTTTCTGAACGATTTTCAGCGCTTCAATGGACGCCGCACGCGGGTCTTCGTAGTGGTGCTTCTCGTGCTCAATCGCTTCACGCTCAGCCGCACTCAGCTCAAAAGCCTCGGTTTGTGGTTGTTGATTCTCGTGCATAATTAGCGGTCCACATCTGACATAACAAAATCGATACTACCCAGGTGGACGATAAGGTCGGACACCAGGCTGCCACGTACCGCTACCGGGATCTGCTGCAGGTGCGCATAGCTCGGGGTACGGATACGGGTACGGTAACTCATGGTGCTGCCATCGCTGGTCAGGTAGTAACTGTTAATACCCTTGGTCGCTTCCACCATCTGGAAGGACTCGTTTGCCGGCATAACCGGTCCCCACGAAACCTGCAGGAAGTGGGTGATCAGGGTTTCGATATGTTGCAACGTGCGCTCTTTCGGCGGCGGCGTAGTCAGCGGGTGATCCGCTTTGAACGGGCCTTCCGGCATGTTGTTGAGGCACTGCTCAAGGATGCGCAGACTCTGGCGCAGCTCTTCAACTTTCAGCATCACGCGGGTATAGCAGTCGGACACGCCGCCGCCAACCGGGACTTCAAAGTCAAAGTTTTCGTAGCCAGAGTATGGACGCGCTTTACGCACGTCAAAATCAATACCGGTCGCACGCAGCGCAGCACCGGTACAACCCCAGTCCAGCGCTTCTTTCTTACCATAAGCGGCAACGCCCTGCGAACGGCCTTTCAGGATGGTGTTACGCAGTGCGGCTTTCTCGTAGGAATCCAGACGTTTTGGCATCCAGTCGAGGAAGTCACGCAGCAGTTTGTCCCAACCGCGCGGCAGATCGTGTGCCACACCGCCGATACGGAACCAGGCCGGGTGCATACGGAAACCGGTGATCGCTTCCACTACGTCATAGATTTTCTGACGGTCGGTAAAGGCGAAGAAGACCGGGGTCATCGCGCCGACGTCCTGGATGAACGTGGAGATGTACAGCAGGTGGCTGTTGATACGGAACAGTTCAGACAACATAACGCGAATCACGTTGACGCGATCCGGCGTGGTGATGCCAGCCAGTTTCTCAACGGCCAGTACGTAAGGCATTTCGTTAACGCAGCCGCCGAGGTACTCGATACGGTCGGTGTACGGAATGTAGCTATGCCAGGACTGACGTTCACCCATCTTTTCAGCGCCACGGTGGTGGTAGCCGATGTCAGGCACGCAGTCGACGATTTCTTCGCCATCAAGCTGCAGCACAATACGGAACGCACCGTGAGAAGACGGGTGGTTAGGACCGAGGTTGAGGAACATGAAGTCCTCGTTTTCGGAACTACGCTTCATACCCCATTCTTCTGGTTTGAAGGTCAGTGATTCCATTTCCAGATCCTGTTTGGCTTTGGTCAGCTCAAACGGATCGAATTCGGTCGCACGCGCCGGGTAGTCTTTACGCAGCGGATGACCTTCCCAGGTATGCGGCATCAGCAGACGCGTCAGGTGCGGGTGACCTTCGATGTCGATGCCAAACATTTCCCAGGTTTCACGCTCATACCAGTTGGCGTTCGGGAACAGTTTGGTGAACGTTGGTACACGCAGGTCGTTTTCAGACAATGCCACCTTGAGCATGATATCGCGATTGCGTTCAATGGAGATCAGGTGATAGAAAACGGAAAAATCCGCGGCAGGTAACCCTTCGCGGTGCGTACGCAGACGTTCGTCCATGCCGTGTAAGTCAAACAGCATGACGTAAGGTTTCGGCAGTCTCTTTAAGAAATCGCCAACTTCCAGTAATTGTTCACGCTTGACCCAAACAACAGGTACCCCGGTGCGAGTCGCCTGAACGGTAAAGGCATCCGGCCCAAAACGGTTGCGCAGTTCGCCAATGACCGGGTCATCAAGGTGATCCCGTGTTTGCCATACAGCGTCTTGCGCGGTTAAGTCGGTCATATTGTTCACCATTGCAAATGGTCCGTGGTGGTCGGCAGTGCTTCGCGCTATTTATGTAGTGATAAGCGAAGGAAGTGCTGCTGCCGACAGGCGCAAATTAAATCTCGTCTGGTGTACGAAGATTCGTTACAGCAATACGTTCGCCGCGTTTACGCTCGCGTTCTGACTGCATATTGGCGCGATAAACGCCCTGATCGCCAACCACCCAGGAGAGCGGACGGCGTTCTTTGCCAATGGAATCTTGCAGCAGCATCAGAGCCTGCATATACGCTTCCGGACGCGGCGGGCATCCCGGGATGTACACATCGACCGGAATAAATTTATCAACGCCCTGCACCACAGAATAGATGTCGTACATACCGCCGGAGTTGGCGCATGCGCCCATGGAAATAACCCATTTCGGTTCCAGCATCTGATCGTAGAGGCGCTGAATAACCGGCGCCATTTTGGTAAAGCAGGTTCCGGCTACGACCATCAGGTCAGCCTGACGCGGCGATGCACGCAGTACTTCCGCACCAAAACGGGCCACATCGTGCACGGCGGTAAACGAGGTCACCATCTCAACGTAGCAGCAGGAAAGGCCAAAGTTATATGGCCAAATTGAGTTTTTACGGCCCCAGTTAACCATGTCATGCAGCTTGCCCATGAACACGTTTTTGTTAACTTCTTGCTCCAGGGGGTCGGTTACGATCTCCTGTTTTTGCAGGGGGTAACGGTCGTTCTCACCGTTAGGATCTATGCGGGTGAGCGTATAATCCATCTTAATGCCTCGCGGTTAGCGTTGACGATTAGCGATACTGTTCGTTTCAGGGTTCATACGCTCGCGGCGTGAACGCGCGGGCGTCCAGTCCAGCGCGCCAATACGCACCAGATAAACCAGACCTGCCAGTAACACAAAAATAAAAATTGCAGCTTCCACAAAGCCAATCCAGCCGCTTTCACGGATAGAAGTTGACCATGCGAACAGATACAGCGCTTCAACGTCGAAGATAACGAAGAACATGGCTACCAGATAAAACTTGGCAGACAGGCGCAAGCGGGCGGTGCCGACCGAGTCGATACCTGATTCAAACGGCACGTTTTTAGATCTCGCGCGCGCGCGACCACCTAAAAACCAGCCGCCGACGAGCATCAGGCAGCACAGGCCAATGGCAACAATAAGAAAGATAGCGAATGCCCAGTGATGAGCGATGATTTCAGTGGATGTTGACATACTCATTGCTTACTCATCAAAAGTAGCGCCAAATTCTCTGCTCTTTTCGGCAGATGAACGCCACATCGATTCATGGGGAGGAATAAAAAAAACCTTACAATCACTGTGAAAAACCATTTTATACAGCTAATTGATGGGGTTTTTTACTCCTTTCTATAACCTTTTGTCAACTTTAACAAAAGTTTCCTCACATTATTTTACACCGCTCCAACTTCATTAACATAAAGTGCTATTTAGACCAATTTCGATCGCATCATCGGTCATTTTTAATGTTGTTGAATCGTGTCCGTAGTGAAGTAAAAAAGATAATACTCACCTATTTTGACAGGAATTCACCCAGATGCCTCCCCCTAAATGGGAGTATTTTCTTGATCTGTGACACGCTTTTGTTAATTCACCATAAAAAACAGCAACAATTTCTCTAGTTTTTTAACATGGAAACAATTAGTAACGCTGCTGCTTATTTTTCAACCAGATGTCAGGCCGTTTTTTTACCTTCTGATTTTGTTAAGTTTTAGTATAGCAAATGACATAAAGCGGCAATATTTGCATAAAAAAAGAGCCACTGGATGTTTTTTCATCACCAGTGGCTCTTTTTTACACTAACATTTTAAAACGATTTTTTGTGACGGATTACTCAAAGTCGCCTTCAACAATCAGCGAGTCATCTCCCCCTTCCGGGGTAAACTGATTGTATTGCCAAGGATTTTGATACGTTTGCATCGACTTAAAGATAACTTCTGCCAACTCATTTTGCGTGGACGGATCGCAGCACAACAAATACTCAGTATCAGGCAATGGCGGTAATCCGTCGGCGGCGCCCAGTACGCGTAAATCCGGACTCATCATTTCAACAGGCCGCGCAGTGACGCCGAGCCCTGCTTTTACCGCCGCGCGAACCGCAGGTAATGTTGAAGCAACATAAGCCAGACGCCACGGGATCTGAGCAGCATTTAATGTCGCCAGCACGATATCGCGAAACGGGCTCGGATCGTCCAGCAGAACCAACGGTACCGGCTCACCTTTTTGCAGAATATATTCGGCAGCACAGTACCAATGCGTTGGCGAGGTACGCAGATTCAGACATTCAAAATCGCCAGGACGGTTGGTAGTCACAACCAAGTCCACTTCTTGCGACTTCAGCATATCCACCATGTAGGCGTTACGCTTGACCCTCACATCCAGCGCAAGCTTCGGATAAACCGAACTTATTCGGTTGAGCAGGAAAGGCAGTATGGTATCGGCTGATTCATCAGAAGCACCGATAGTTAACACTCCCTGAAGATTATTAAACATTAATGATGAGCATGCCTCATCATTAAAGCGCAGTATTTTTCTGGCGTAACCCAACAGTTGTATACCATGTTCGGTCAGTAGTTTGTTGCGTCCATGGCGCGCGAACAACTCTTTCCCCACGAGTTGCTCAAGACGCTGCATTTGCTGACTCACCGCAGACTGAGTTCGACATACCGCAGCTGCCGCAGCCGCAAAGGTATTCAGGTCGGCAACAGCAACGAAGGTTCTCAGCAGATCGAGGTCGAGGTTAATTATCGGACGATTTGCATTTATCATAGTTTTTCACTTACTCGCGGGTCATACCGGGTTAATGCTGTGCATTTGGAATCAAACAACTCCATTTGTAATGTGCCTCCCTCGCAGTTTCGCTTAGTGTAACCAAGTGAAAATAAGGATGTATTTGGTTTAACAAACGAAACAATTCTCTTTCCTGGCTATTTTAATTCCCGTGATATTCATCGGAATATAGCAACGAGAAAGAGGGTGATGCTGCCAACTTACTGATTTAGTGTATGATGGTGTTTTTGAGGTGCTCCAGTGGCTTCTGTTTCTATCAGCTGTCCCTCCTGTTCAGCTACTGACGGGGTGGTGCGTAACGGCAAAAGCACTGCCGGACATCAGCGCTATCTCTGCTCTCACTGCCGTAAAACATGGCAACTGCAGTTCACTTACACCGCTTCTCAACCCGGTACGCACCAGAAAATCATTGATATGGCCATGAATGGCGTTGGATGCCGGGCAACCGCCCGCATTATGGGCGTTGGCCTCAACACGATTTTCCGCCATTTAAAAAACTCAGGCCGCAGTCGGTAACCTCGCGCATACAGCCGGGCAGTGACGTCATCGTCTGCGCGGAAATGGACGAACAGTGGGGATACGTCGGGGATAAATCGCGCCAGCGCTGGCTGTTTTACGCGTATGACAGGCTCCGGAAGACGGTTGTTGCGCACGTATTCGGTGAACGCACTATGGCGACGCTGGGGCGTCTTATGAGCCTGCTGTCACCCTTTGACGTGGTGATATGGATGACGGATGGCTGGCCGCTGTATGAATCCCGCCTGAAGGGAAAGCTGCACGTAATCAGCAAGCGATATACGCAGCGAATTGAGCGGCATAACCTGAATCTGAGGCAGCACCTGGCACGGCTGGGACGGAAGTCGCTGTCGTTCTCAAAATCGGTGGAGCTGCATGACAAAGTCATCGGGCATTATCTGAACATAAAACACTATCAATAAGTTGGAGTCATTACCAGGCTACCAGGTGTTATGTCAGAGCAGCGGTTTTGCTATTATTGGCCCATCCAATTTAATGTCGTTTAAATATTAAATAATAATTAATTAAGAATTCTTCAATTCATTAATTCTGCTTAACAATGAATTCACACCGTATCACGTACGGATCAGGCCGATAACAGGTCCCGCAGTTAAAACCTCAGTATTTTCGAATTACCTCATCCAGCTTAGACACCCGTGACATTTCGCTTTACAGGCTTAACTTTTTTTGACCAAACAATTCACCACAACAAAACCAATAAAACAAAACATACTACCAACAAAACACATCTAGATAGATTATTATCTCATAATATTTACATTATTTAGTTGTTAACAGTTAATTATCACTTCATAGCTTTTCAAAATCTTCTACTAAAGACCCTTCAAAACTCACCGCCGTGGGAGTACATTGTGCTGGGCTGACTTCCATGGCAGGGAGTGGCATTCACAGCTAAAAAGGTCAACGTTCATGTCCCCCATTGAAAAATCCAGCAAATTAGAAAACGTCTGTTATGACATTCGCGGCCCGGTTCTGAAGGAAGCAAAGCGCCTGGAAGAAGAAGGCAATAAGGTTCTGAAACTGAACATCGGCAACCCGGCGCCATTCGGGTTTGAAGCGCCAGATGAAATACTGGTGGATGTGATCCGCAATTTGCCAACAGCGCAAGGATATTGCGACTCCAAAGGCCTTTATTCCGCCCGTAAAGCGATTATGCAGCATTACCAGGCCCGTGGTATGCGCGACGTAACCGTGGAAGATATTTATATCGGCAACGGCGTTTCTGAATTAATTGTGCAGGCTATGCAGGCATTGCTGAACAGTGGGGACGAAATGCTGGTTCCTGCTCCTGATTATCCGCTGTGGACGGCGGCGGTATCGCTCTCCGGCGGTAATGCCGTGCACTACCTGTGTGACGAATCATCAGACTGGTTCCCGGACCTGGATGATATCCGCGCCAAAATCACGCCGCGTACGCGTGGAATCGTCATCATCAACCCAAACAACCCAACCGGCGCTGTTTACTCTAAAGAGCTGCTGATGGAGATTGTTGAGATTGCTCGCCAGAACAACCTCATCATCTTTGCGGATGAGATTTACGACAAAATTCTCTACGACGATGCTGAACACCACTCCATCGCTGCAATGGCGCCGGATCTGCTGACCATCACCTTCAATGGCCTGTCAAAAACCTATCGCGTTGCCGGTTTCCGTCAGGGCTGGATGGTGCTGAACGGGCCGAAGAAACATGCTAAAGGATATATTGAAGGTCTTGAGATGCTGGCCTCTATGCGCCTGTGTGCCAACGTTCCGGCGCAACATGCCATTCAGACCGCGCTGGGCGGATACCAGAGCATCAGCGAATTTATCATGCCTGGTGGGCGTCTGTATGAACAACGCAACCGCGCCTGGGAACTGCTCAATGACATTCCTGGTGTCTCCTGCGTAAAACCGCGCGGCGCGCTGTATATGTTCCCGAAAATTGATGCTAAACGCTTCAACATTCATGACGACCAGAAGATGGTGCTCGACTTCCTGCTGCAGGAAAAAGTACTGCTGGTTCAGGGAACAGCGTTCAACTGGCCGTGGCCGGATCATTTCCGCATCGTCACGCTGCCGCGTATTGACGATATTGAAATGTCGCTGAGTAAATTTGAGCGTTTCCTGTCAGGGTATCACCAGCTGTAATTAAACAAAGGCTGTCGGATGAATGACGAGTATTTGCATCTGACAGCCTTCTCTGCGCAAAATGACTCTTAGGTTGCCATCATATAAGGGTCGTTATGAAGCAGAGCCATTTTTTTGCCCACCTCTCCCGTCTGAAGCTCATTAATCGCTGGCCGCTGATGCGCAACGTGCGCACCGAAAACGTGTCTGAACACAGTCTGCAGGTTGCCATGGTTGCCCATGCGCTGGCCGCGATCAAAAACCGCAAATTTGGTGGTCAGGTTAATGCTGAGCGTATTGCTCTGTTGGCGATGTATCACGATGCGTCAGAAGTTCTGACCGGTGATCTCCCTACCCCGGTGAAATATTTCAACTCGCAGATTGCGCAGGAATATAAAGCGATAGAGAAAATTGCCCAGCAAAAACTGGTCGATATGGTACCTGATGAACTGCGCGATATTTTTGCGCCGCTCATTGATGAACATGCCTTAAGTGAAGAAGAGAGATCGATTGTTAAACAGGCCGATGCCCTGTGCGCGTATCTGAAGTGTCTGGAGGAACTCTCTGCCGGTAACAACGAATTTCTGCTTGCCAAGACGCGTCTGGAAAAAACGCTCGAGTCGCGACGCAGCGAAGAGATGGACTACTTTATGGACGTGTTTGTCCCGAGTTTTCACCTCTCATTAGATGAAATCAGCCAGGATTCTCCGCTATAAACGCATGACCCGGTGGCGGCGAAGATATCCCCGTCGCCATCCGCCAACAACATCAAAACGGAAACAGCATCGGGATCATCACCACGCACACCGCCATCACAATGATGGTAAACGGTACGCCAATCTTCACGAAATCGCTAAAGCTGTAGTTGCCAGGTCCGAGCACCAGAGTGTTTACCGGCGAAGAGACCGGTGTCATAAAGGCTGCGGATGCCGCCATCGCAATCCCCATCGCAAAAGGATACGGTGAAACGCCCATCGACTTTGCAGCCGCCAGCGCGATTGGCGCCATCAGCACCGCCGTCGCGGTGTTGGAGATAAATAACCCGATAGTCGCACACAGCACGAACAGGCAGCCCAACATCATATACGGGCCATACCCGCCACCGACATCCATCAGCCCTTTCACCACCAAGTCGACACCGCCGGTTTTTTGTAAAGCCAGCGCGAAGGGCATCATCCCGACAATCAAAATAATGCTTGGCCAGTGAATCGCTTTATAGGCACTTTCGGCATCAATACAGCGAAATTTCCCCATCAGTAGACAAGCGATGATCGCAGCCACCGTATTGGGAATTTCATCAGTGAGCATCAGAGCAACCATCAGCACCAGACAGAAAATCGCATGCGGTGCCTGGCTGTGCGCCGGAGAAGCTTCACTGACTTCCTCGGGCATATTCAGCACGACAAAATCACGCCCTTTTTGTCCCAACAGTGTGATGAGCTTCCAGTTGCCCACCACTAATATGATATCGCCCATCAGCAATGGCTCATCCACCACCGCTCCAGCCAGAGCCGCGCCATCGCGCTTCAGCCCAACGACATTCAGCCCGTAGCGGGTACGAAAAGCGATTTCCCGTACCGTTTTGCAGATCAATTCCGATTCAGGGATCAGAGAGATCTCGGCCATCCCCACATCAAGCGCCTGCTCCGAGAAGTATTCGCCGCGCAGTACCATCGGTTCCAGAAACTGTTCACTGCAAAATTCACGCAGGTCGACATCGGCCGCGGACATATCAATCAGCAATACGTCACGGGCGCGAAACTCAGAAACCCCGTTAACGTCGACTATTACGCGACGAAAGCGACGCCAGCGTTCCACGCCAATCACGTTTGCTCCGTAGCGCTCACGCAGCTTCAGATCATCCAGACGCTGGCCAATCATAGGAGAACCGGGACGAATCGCCAGCCGACGCGCGCGCCCGGTCAGGCGATATTCTTTAATCAGATCGCGAAAGGTCCGGCGTTTCCAGCCGTCTCCCGGCTGTTTGGAATCTTCTCCCTTGAGCATAAAGCGCATCAGCAGCATATAAATTATGCCGAGAACCAGAACCACCAGCCCCAGCGGGGTAACGCTAAAAAAGCTGAACCCGTTAAGTCCTTCACGTAACAGTTCACTGTTGACAACCAGGTTAGGCGGCGTCGCCACCAGCGTCATCATGCCGCTTATCAGGCCGGCAAAGCTCAGCGGCATCATCAGGCGTGAAGGGGAAATTTCCATGCGCATGGAAACGCTTAAGACCACCGGGATAAAGATGGCGACCACGCCGGTCGAACTCATAAACGCCCCGAGCCCGGCAACGGTAATCATCAGCAACACCAGCATTTTGACTTCACTGCTGCCAGCCACCTTCACCAGCCAGGCACCCATTACCGTCGCCACCCCGGTACGCACCAGGCCGTCGCCGATAATGAATAATGCCGCTATCAAAATAACGTTAGGATCGCTGAATCCGGAAAAGGCTTCTGTGATGCTCAATGTTCCGCTCAGAACAAAGGCAATGATGACCAGCAAAGCGACCGCGTCCATACGCACTCTGCCAGTGACAAACAAGACGACGGCAATCGCCAGCAATGAGAGAACCCATGTCAATTCACCGTTCACAACATATCCTTGTTAAATGAGAGGGATGGATCGATTCTGCCATAAAAAAGCCCCAACAATCTGGGGCTAAATCATGTTCAGGTATTTCTTACTACGACCACATTTCCGTTAGGCTGTTTGGTCACAGAAATATGTTCCAGACTGGTCAGCGAAAAATCGACCTCATCCAGACGCGGCGTGTCCACAGGCGCGTTGACCGCTATCACATGACACCCTGCCGCCAGTCCTGAAAGCACCCCAGCGGGCGCATCCTCCACCACCGCGCATTCCTGTGGCGCAAGACCCAGAAGCTGGGCGCCTAACAGATAGGCGTCAGGCTCGGGCTTGCCTCTTTTTACCCGCTCGGCGGTGACAAACACTTCAGGAGCAGGCAGACCCGCGACACGATGACGCGCTCGTGCGACCGGCATGGATCCGGAGGTCACAATCGCCCATGGAATACCCGCTTTATTGAGGTGGTTGAGTAAATCAACCGCTCCCGGCAGCGCTGTGATCCCCGCGGTTTCCGTCGCTTCGATCTGCTCCAGGCGGGTGAATTCCGCGGCGATCTCAGCCTCAGATTTGCCCACCATAAAGTGTCGCAGGGAGGTAATGGCCTGCTTGCCATGAATAAAGCCGAGCACCTCGGCGTGATCGAGGCCAAAACGATCGGCCCAGTTGCACCACGCGCGTTCTACTGCGGGTAAGGAATCGACCAGCGTTCCATCCAGATCAAACAGAAAACCTTTGCACTGCACGCTCGCCCCCTCAGGCATTAATGATTTGGTTAATTTCATTCGCACTCAGGTGATACTGGCGCGGGCAAGAGTGCCAGACATTCAGCATACGCTGATATTTTTCCCACATCGGGGTCTGGGCGTTGAAGCCATGCGTACCCGCATCAAAGTGGGTATAACGACCTTCCACATTAACCATAAAACGTACGTACCCGAGGTAACGGGCTTCCGTTGCGGCGTCAAAGCCAAGGAAGGTCACGCGGCGCTCATCAATAGCCTGCGCGTCCTTAAGATTAGTCCAGGACACATGTAATGCGTGATACATCTCCATAATATCGATTATCGTACGACAGGTTTCTTCCGTCAGCTCACCAAACTCACGATCCAGCTCGCGCATCTGCAAGCCGTAACCGCGTTCAATAATCGTCTGCAAACGACGATAACGCTCGGCGTTAGTGGGATCGAGCATAGTCATCATTTTGTACTGATTAGACAAAATCAGACGTTGAGCGTTGGTCATTTCCATTTGGGACTCCTGTATCACTACTACTGCGATGAAAAAAAAGAAGGCATCTTGTGCCTTCTTTTATATGCGTAATCAGGGGTCAATTACAAATCATCAAGGAAAGTTTTATCCAGTTGTTTGAAGGCGCGCTTAAGCGTGTCAGCCAGCGCCTGATAATCAGGCTTTCCTTCTACCGGAGTGAGCGCCTGCCCGGCTTCTTGCAATTTACCCCGTACTTCGTAGAACCAGTTGAGTATTGAAGGCGGCAGCGGCGTTACAGAACGTTTACCCAGCCACCACATGCCCTGCATCGGCAGGCTGAGCGCAAACAGCGCAGTCGCCACGGCCGGTCCCAACTGCCCCCCTAACGCAATTTGCCAGCATAAGGTGAAGACGGCGATAGGCGGCATAAAACGGATCGCGTAACGCGTCATGCGGATCACGCGGTTCTCTACAAACACAGGCGCGAGGCGCTTTTCCATTGGCCACGTCTTCGCATAGTGCTGCCCCCGGCGAAACAAGCTAAAAAAATTGACGGAACGATTATCCGGTGTCGACATGGCGGTTACCTCAACTTCACATATAAAAATTAAAAAATTTGTGCAAAACAACAACTACAAGGGACATCGTTCAAAACATTTTGTCTTTGATACCCACATTCAGGTATCCTGTGCCGGCCTGTAAGGCCTTTAGTCCAAAATCATTGAGTCGTCAAATTGACACATAGTATGCCATTGGCTGAAAAATACGCAAAATGACATAGACTCAAAGGTATTTATTCCATCGTGCCCAAAAAGACTATGGCGCATGATGTTAATCATAAACGTCGGTGTCATCATGCGCTACGCTCTATGACTTCCTGACGTTTTTTTAGCCACGTATCATAAATAGGTACTTCCATGTCGAGTAAGTTAGTACTGGTTCTGAACTGCGGTAGCTCCTCACTGAAATTTGCCATCATCGATGCAGTAAACGGTGAAGAATACCTCTCTGGTTTAGCCGAATGTTTCCATCTCCCAGAAGCACGTATCAAGTGGAAAATGGACGGCGGTAAACAAGAAGCGGCTTTAGGTGCAGGCGCCGCTCACAGTGAAGCGCTGAATTTTATCGTTAATACTATTCTGGCACAAAAACCAGAACTGTCTGCTCAGCTGACTGCGATTGGTCACCGTGTTGTTCACGGCGGCGAGAAATACACCGGCTCTGTGGTTATCGACGATTCTGTTATTCAGGGTATCAAAGACGCAGCCTCTTTTGCACCGCTGCATAACCCTGCACACCTGATCGGTATCGCAGAAGCGCTGAAATCCTTCCCGAATCTGAAAGACAAAAACGTGGCTGTGTTCGACACCGCGTTCCATCAGACCATGCCGGAAGAGTCTTACCTCTATGCTCTGCCATACAGCCTGTACAAAGAACACGGTGTTCGTCGTTACGGCGCGCACGGTACCAGCCACTTCTTCGTGACTCAGGAAGCGGCAAAAATTCTGAACAAACCGGTTGATGAGCTGAACATCATCACTTGCCACCTGGGCAACGGCGGTTCTGTTTCTGCTATCCGTAACGGTAAATGTGTTGATACCTCCATGGGTCTGACCCCGCTGGAAGGTCTGGTGATGGGTACGCGTTCCGGTGACATCGACCCAGCGATCATCTTCCACCTGCACGACACCCTGGGCATGAGCGTTGACCAGATCAACAAAATGCTGACCAAAGAGTCCGGCCTGCTGGGTCTGACCGAAGTCACCAGCGACTGCCGTTATGTTGAAGATAACTACGCGACTAAAGAAGACGCTAAACGTGCAATGGACGTTTACTGTCACCGTCTGGCGAAATACATCGGTTCTTACACTGCGCTGATGGATGGTCGTCTGGATGCAGTTGTCTTCACCGGTGGTATTGGTGAAAACGCAGCGATGGTTCGTGAACTGTCTCTGGGCAAACTGGGCGTTCTGGGCTTTGAAGTTGACCACGAACGTAACCTGGCCGCACGTTTCGGCAAATCTGGTTTCATCAACAAAGAAGGTACCCGTCCTGCGGTGGTTATCCCAACCAACGAAGAACTGGTTATCGCGCAAGACGCGAGCCGTCTGACTGCCTGATTTCACACCGCCAGCCTAGCTGGCGGTGCTGTTTTGTAACCCGTCTACATCGACGGTAACGAAAGAGGATAAACCGTGTCCCGTATTATTATGCTGATCCCTACCGGAACCAGCGTCGGTCTGACCAGCGTCAGCCTTGGCGTGATCCGCGCAATGGAACGCAAAGGCGTTCGTCTGAGCGTCTTCAAGCCGATCTCTCAACCGCGTGCCGGTGGCGATGCGCCAGACCAGACTACCAGCATCGTCCGTGCTAACTCTTCTCTGCCAGCCGCTGAGCCGCTGAAGATGAGCCACGTTGAATCTCTGTTGTCCAGCAATCAGAAAGATGTGCTGATGGAAGAGATCATCGCGAACTACCACGCGAACACTAAAGACGCTGAAGTTGTACTGGTTGAAGGCCTGGTCCCAACTCGTAAACATCAGTTCGCACAGTCTCTGAACTACGAAATCGCGAAAACGCTGAACGCAGAAATCGTCTTCGTAATGTCTCAGGGTACCGATACCCCGGAACAGCTGAACGAGCGTATTGAACTGACTCGCAGCAGCTTCGGCGGCGCGAAAAACACCAACATCACCGGCGTAATCGTTAACAAACTGAACGCACCGGTTGATGAGCAGGGCCGTACTCGCCCGGATCTGTCCGAGATTTTCGACGACTCTTCCAAAGCAAAAGTGATCAAAGTTGATCCGGCTAAACTGCAAGAATCCAGCCCACTGCCGGTTCTGGGCGCGGTGCCATGGAGCTTCGATCTGATCGCAACGCGTGCAATCGATATGGCGCGTCATCTGAACGCCACTATCGTTAACGAAGGTGATATCAACACCCGTCGCGTGAAGTCTGTGACTTTCTGCGCACGCAGCATTCCGCACATGCTGGAGCACTTCCGTGCCGGTTCTCTGCTGGTGACTTCCGCCGATCGTCCTGACGTGCTGGTTGCAGCATGCCTGGCAGCCATGAACGGCGTGGAAATCGGTGCCCTGCTGCTGACTGGCGGCTACGAAATGGACGCGCGTATCACTAAACTGTGCGAACGTGCATTTGAAACCGGCCTGCCGGTATTCATGGTGAACACCAACACCTGGCAGACCTCTCTGAGCCTGCAGAGCTTCAACCTGGAAGTTCCGGTTGACGATCACGAACGTATTGAGAAAGTTCAGGAATACGTTGCTAACTACATCAACGCTGACTGGATTGAATCCCTGACCGCGACCTCTGAGCGCAGCCGTCGTCTGTCTCCGCCAGCGTTCCGTTATCAGCTGACCGAGCTGGCACGTAAAGCCGGCAAGCGCGTTGTTCTGCCGGAAGGTGACGAGCCGCGTACCGTTAAAGCGGCGGCTATCTGTGCTGAACGCGGTATCGCAACCTGCGTACTGCTGGGCAACCCGGATGAGATCACCCGCGTTGCGGCCTCTCAGGGCGTTGAGCTGGGCGCTGGCGTAGAAATCGTTGATCCAGATGTTGTTCGCGAAAGCTACGTTGCTCGCCTGGTCGAACTGCGTAAAAACAAAGGTATGACCGAAACCGTTGCCCGCGAACAGCTGGAAGACAACGTGGTTCTCGGTACCCTGATGCTGGAACAGGACGACGTTGACGGTCTGGTTTCTGGTGCAGTTCATACCACCGCGAACACCATCCGTCCGCCGCTGCAGCTGATTAAAACTGCACCGGGTAGTTCCCTGGTGTCTTCCGTGTTCTTCATGCTGCTGCCGGATCAGGTTTACGTATACGGCGACTGCGCGATCAACCCGGATCCGACTGCAGAGCAACTGGCAGAAATCGCGATTCAGTCCGCTGAATCCGCCATTGCTTTCGGTATCGAACCGCGTGTAGCAATGCTCTCCTACTCCACCGGTACTTCTGGTGCAGGTAGCGACGTAGAAAAAGTTCGTGAAGCCACGCGTCTGGCGCAGGAAAAACGTCCTGACCTGATGATCGACGGTCCGCTGCAGTATGACGCCGCCGTTATGGCTGACGTAGCAAAATCCAAAGCGCCGAACTCTCCGGTTGCAGGTCGCGCTACCGTGTTCATCTTCCCGGATCTGAACACCGGTAACACCACCTACAAAGCGGTACAGCGTTCTGCCGACCTGATCTCCATTGGGCCGATGCTGCAGGGTATGCGCAAGCCTGTGAACGACCTGTCTCGTGGCGCGCTGGTTGACGACATCGTCTACACCATCGCTCTGACCGCGATCCAGTCTTCCCAACAGCAGCAGTAATCTGTCGAGTGTGCCGGATGTCTTATCCGGCAACACTTCTGCTTATTAAACCGGAAATAGCTTATATTTCCGGTTTTTTTATACCTGTTTTTCCCGTTGGCATATTCTGAAACATTTGCCAGGATGCGCTGCATCAATGAATAACTATTCTCCTGTTTGCATACTTATCCTCTTTTGCATTGCAACAGGGATAGTCTTTCATGTCAGCAGTAACAGAAACACAGCCAGCTAAAAAATGGGCGATGCCCGATACGTTGGTGATTATTTTTTTCGTTGCCATTTTAACCAGTCTGGCGACATGGGTTGTTCCCGTCGGGATGTTCGACAGTCAGGAAGTGCAGTATCAGGTTGATGGACAAACCAAAACCCGTAAGGTGGTCGACCCCCATTCTTTTCGAATTCTGACCAACGACGCGGGCGAAGAGCAGTATCACCGGGTGCAGTTTTTCACCACCGGTGATGAGCGCCCGGGCCTGATGAATTTTCCGTTTGAAGGGTTAACCTCCGGCTCTAAATTCGGCACTGCCGTCGGCATTATTATGTTTATGCTGGTGATTGGCGGTGCATTCGGCATCGTTATGCGTACCGGAACCATCGATAACGGCATCCTGGCGCTCATCCGCCATACGCGAGGAAACGAAGTCCTGTTTATCCCGGTGCTGTTTGTTCTCTTCTCATTAGGCGGCGCGGTGTTTGGTATGGGGGAAGAGGCGGTCGCCTTTGCCATTATTATTGCACCGTTAATGGTACGGTTAGGTTACGACAGTATCACCACCGTTCTGGTCACCTATATTGCGACTCAGATTGGATTTGCCAGCTCATGGATGAACCCGTTCTGCGTGGTCGTCGCGCAGGGGATTGCGGGCGTGCCGGTGCTCTCTGGTTCCGGTCTGCGTATCATTGTCTGGGTAATTGCGACCCTGATAGGTCTGACCTTCACGCTGGCCTATGCGGCGCGCATCAAAAAGAATCCGCTTTTGTCCCGGGTACATGAATCCGACCGTTTCTTTCGCGAACAGCAGGACGACGTTGTGGAACGACGCTTCACGCTGGGCGACTGGCTGGTGCTGCTGGTGCTGACCGCGGTAATGATTTGGGTTGTCTGGGGCGTGATCGTCAACGCGTGGTTTATTCCTGAGATCGCCAGTCAGTTCTTCACCATGGGCCTGGTAATTGGCATCATCGGCGTGGTCTTTCGTCTCAACGGCATGACGGTCAACATCATGGCCTCCTCATTCACTGAAGGCGCGCGAATGATGATTGCCCCTGCCCTGCTGGTCGGTTTTGCCAAGGGCATATTACTGCTGGTCGGTAATGGAGAGGCGGGTGAAGCCAGCGTGTTGAACACGCTGCTGCACAGCATTGCCAACGGCATCAGCGGGCTGGATAACGCCATCGCGGCGTGGTTTATGCTGCTGTTCCAGGCAGTGTTTAATTTCTTCGTTACTTCCGGCTCTGGTCAGGCTGCATTGACCATGCCGTTATTAGCACCCTTAGGCGATCTGGTTGGCGTAAACCGTCAGGTCACCGTACTGGCCTTCCAGTTTGGCGACGGATTCAGTCATATTATCTATCCTACATCGGCATCGCTGATGGCAACGTTAGGCGTGTTTCGGGTGGATTTTCGTAACTGGCTGAAGGTAGGCGCCACGCTGTTGGGACTGCTGTTTATTATGTCCAGCGTGGTGGTAATTGGCGCGCAGATAATGGGTTACCATTAAAAAACGATTGCCCGGCCTACACGATTTCTCGACGCTGTAGGCCGGATGAGCAGATTTTACTCAGCTTCTTCCTGCTTTTCGGCTTTCGCCCCTTCATTCTTAGCGTTGCGGGTCATCCACAGCGCCAGGGCTTTCAGTGAGTCCGGCGTAAATTCGTCGCAGCGCGCGGTAATTTCTTCCGGCGTCAGCCAGCAAACTTCACTAACCTCTTCTTCCTGAAGCGCAAACGGTCCGTGGGAAACACAGCTAAACAGCCCGCCCCATACGCGACAGTTCTGGTCTTCAAAATAAAACTGCCCATGCTCGGCAAACGGCACGCCCGCAATCCCCAGTTCCTCTTCCGCTTCACGGCGCGCTGAATCCAGTAGTTGCTCGTCAGCCTGCACAACACCGCCAGCGGTGGCATCCAGCATGCCGGGCAAAAAATCTTTTGTCTCAGTACGACGCTGAACCAGAATTTTGCCCATACCATCATGCACGACGATATACGTTGCACGATGGCGTAAGCGTTGCGCCCGCATTTGTTCCCGGCTGGATTGTGCAATGACTTCGTTGTCTTCATTCACAATATCCACCCATTCCGTACTTGCCAAACGACGCTGTTCCACCATCAGGAAACCTTCTTTTTTCTTGCGCTCTTACGGCGCGTTTATGTTTGTGGGGTAAATTACGGATTAATCTCGACCTGTGCAATAACACTTTGATCATTGAGTGCCATTACGCTGAGAACATTATCATCCAGAATCCCGTAACTTGCCGCAAAGCCCCCTTTCGGGATGCTTACCGAGCCGGGATTGAAGTGGTAAACATCCCCTTGACGCTCAGCCACGGGCAAATGTGTATGCCCATAAACCAGCACATCTCCCACGTTGAGCGCCGGCATATTTTGCGGGCCAAAAAGATGCCCGTGCGTCAAAAAGAGTCGCTGGTTTTCTGTCAGAATTTGCTGCCACGGCGCGGTCATCGGAAAATGCAGAAGCATCTGATCCACTTCGCTGTCACAATTGCCACGCACCGCGATAATCCGCGCTGCCAGCGCATTCAACCGCTCAGCAACCTGCGCAGGCGCATAGCCTTCCGGGAGCGCATTACGCGGTCCGTGGTTTAAAACATCACCCAATATCACCAGCCATTGCGCACCGCTTGCGGCAAACCGTTCAAGTACGCGTTCCGTGGCTGGCAACGAACCATGAATGTCCGATGCGAACATCAGTTTCATCACTCACTCCTCGTTGAAAAGTACCTTGTAATGATACTGGATTACGCCCCGTTTTTCAGCAGGAACGCTTCGCTGAAAGCGCGATAAAACGCTGGACTGAAGCGCGCTGCCACTGGAAGGCGGCATATTCTGCAAGCGCTTCGGGAACCTCATCGCCGTTAAGGACCAGACGATTCAGCATTAGCGCTAAATCGCAGTCGGCAATACACCATTCGCCAAATAAATTCTGCTTCCCGTGGCTCAATAAATGGCTCGCAGTGGCGAACAATTTCTCCGCACTGACTTTTCCCGCTTCGCTTAACGGACCTTTCTTCACGCCAGCAAAAACTACGTCCGTTGAGCGTTCTTCACGGATAGGCATCAGATCGCTGCGGATCCACGCCTGAACCTGGCGCGCCCGCGCGCGCTTTTGCACATCGTGTGGGTAGATACGTTCCCACTGCGGCGGCGCAAAACTCTCTTCCAGGAACTCAGTAATCGCTGATGATTCGCTCAGCTCGAAACCGTCGATTTCAAGCACCGGCACGCGCCGCGTTAACGCATACCCTTGCCATGAAGGTTGCAAGTGTTCGCCGCTGTTGAGATCAACGGTTTTCAGCGTAAAAGGCAGTCCTTTCTCTTGCAGAGCGACATAAACAGACAGCACGTAAGGGGAGAAAAAATTGGCATCTGACCACAGCGTAATTGCAGATTTGCTCATAATGTCCTCTGAAATGTATTGGCTTGCCTTCAAAATATAGAGTCTTTCTCTCACTGTCACTTGATGAAAACTCACGCACGCCAACAGGCTCTATACTTGTTATGACCCGGTTCATGACAAAACGGACGCTGAAAATGATCGATCTCTATTACACTCCATCGCCAAACGGTCACAAAATAACGCTGTTTCTTGAAGAGGCTCAGCTGCAATACCGTCTGATTCATGTCGATATCAGCAAAGGTAGCCAGTTTCACCCTGATTTTCTGCAAATCTCACCAAACAATAAAATCCCGGCCATTATCGACAGTGCCCCGGTAGACGGCGGAAAGCCCATCAGCCTGTTTGAGTCCGGAGAAATTTTACTCTATCTGGCAGAAAAGAGCGGTAAGCTGCTGAGCGGTGAGTTACGTGAACGCCACACTACGCTGCAGTGGTTGTTCTGGCAGGTCAGCGGCCTCGGACCCATGCTGGGTCAGAATCATCATTTTAGCCACTACGCCCCACAAACGATTCCCTACGCCATTGAAAGATACCAGGTTGAAACCCAGCGCCTGTACAACGTGATGAATAAACGTCTGGAAACATCCCCCTGGCTGGGGGGCGATCACTACAGCATTGCCGACATTGCCTGCTGGCCGTGGATCCATGCTCATCAGCGTCAGCGCATCGACCTCGACAACTACCCGGCGGTCAATAACTGGCATGAACGCATCCGTACGCGTCCCGCAACGGAACGCGCCATGCAACAAGCACAAAGTGAGAAGCGGTGACGCGATTCGGTTCTCGTGTATCATGCAAAGGTTCATACATGGAGGAAACCTGCAATGTCACAACCTGACGCAATTATTCGTATAAAAAACCTTCGTCTGCGCACTTTTATCGGCATTAAAGAAGAGGAGATCCTTAACCGCCAGGATATCGTCATCAACATTGCCATTCACTATCCGGCAGACAAAGCCCGTACCAGTGAAGATATCAACGACGCGCTGAATTATCGCACTATCACCAAGAGCATCATTGCCCACGTGGAGGGTAACCGCTTCTCATTGTTAGAAAAATTAACTCAAGATGTGCTCGATATCGCACGCGAACATCACTGGGTCACTTATGCTCAAGTAGAGATAGATAAACTTCACGCATTACGTTACGCCGACTCAGTCTCTATGACGCTGAGCTGGCAGCGCTAAAACATAACCCGGGAGGCGACATGCAGATTCTGATTACCGGCGGTACTGGCCTGATTGGACGTCATCTGATCCCCCGCTTGCTGGAGCTGGGGCATCAGATAACCGTAGTGACCCGTTCTCCTGATAAGGCACGTCAGATTCTCGACTCCCGGGTTACGCTGTCCAAAGGGCTGGAAGAGCGGCAAAATCTCAATGACATTGATGCCGTCATTAACCTTGCCGGAGAGCCGATTGCGGACAAGCGCTGGAGTGCCCAGCAAAAGGAACGCCTGTGTCAGAGCCGCTGGGTCATTACGCAGAAGCTGGTCGATTTAATCAATGCCAGCGAGACACCGCCCGCAGTGCTAATCTCCGGTTCCGCTACCGGTTACTACGGCGATTTAGGCGAAGTGGTGGTCACAGAAGAAGAGCCGCCGCATAACGAATTTACCCATAAGCTGTGCGCCCGCTGGGAGCAAATTGCCAGCACCGCGCAAAGCGAAAAAACCCGCGTGTGTATGCTGCGCACCGGCGTGGTACTGGCCTCTGCTGGCGGCATTCTGGCGAAAATGGTCCCGCCGTTTCGTCTTGGCTTAGGCGGACCAATTGGCAACGGACGCCAGTATATGGCCTGGATCCATATTGATGATATGGTCAACGGAATTCTCTGGCTGCTGGATAACGATCTGCGCGGTCCCTTCAATATGGTTTCACCGTACCCGGTGCACAATGAGCAGTTTGCCCACGCGCTGGGCCACGCCCTGAACCGTCCTGCCATTCTGCGCGTTCCCGCCACCGCAATGCGGTTGCTGATGGGCGAATCTTCAGTGCTGGTTCTCGGCGGGCAGCGAGCGTTGCCAAAACGCCTGGAAGCGTCCGGTTTCGCGTTTCGCTGGTACGATTTAGAAGAAGCGCTGGCGGATGTCATCCGATAACCCCTAAGCGCTATTCACGGTCGCCGTTGTGGTGGTAAGGTTATAGGCCAGATTTCTGCAATGGCGACGTTATGGCGATAATTTCGACTCCCCGACTTACCCTCTCTTTGTTTCAGTTTTCTGACTGGTCATTTTTCCAGAAACTACGTGAATGTCCTGAAGTCATGCGCTATATGGGCAACATCGCCCCGGTGAAAGATACGCGTCTGTTATTCGCCAGACGCCTTGCCGCACAGCACACTTTTGTCATCCGCGAGCACAACAACCCGACGCCGCTCGGCGATATTGGTCTGCAAATCAGCCATCTCTACCCGCATGAAGCCGACCTCGGCTACGCCATCTTGCCACAGGCGCAGGGGAAAGGTATTGCCAGCGAAGCCGTACGCGCGGTGTGCCAGTACGCCTTCGAGCACGCGGCGGTCACGGCGATAAATGCTTACGCACTGGCGGATAATAAGGGCTCAATACGGATTCTGGAAAAAACGGGGTTCGTGCGTACGCAGGTACTGGAAAAGGCGTATGAGATTGATGGTATCGCCTACGACGACTGGGTTTATCGTCTGGAGTGCGACGCGCTAAAATCCCAGGCCCGGAAAGCGTAGCGCCTCCGGGCAGGTGACTTACTTCAACGAACCTTTGAGGAACTGCTGCAAACGCGGGCTTTGCGGATTACCAAATACCTGCTCCGGATCGCCCTCTTCTTCAATCTTCCCCTGATGCAGGAAAATCACGTGCGTGGAGACATGACGGGCAAACCCCATTTCGTGGGTCACGACCACCATGGTTTTTCCCTCTTCGGCCAGTTGTTGCATAATGCGCAGCACTTCGCCCACCAGCTCCGGGTCAAGTGCCGACGTGGGTTCATCAAACAGCAACACTTCCGGTTCCATCGCCAGCGCACGAGCAATGGAGACACGCTGCTGCTGACCACCGGACAGATGCACCGGATATTTTCCCTGAGCGCGCTCATCAATACCCACTTTCGCCAGATACTTCACCGCACGTTCGCGAGCTTCCTGCTTGCTCAGCCCCAACACCTGGATCGGCGCTTCCATCACGTTTTCCAGCACCGTCATGTGGCTCCACAGATTAAAGTGCTGAAAGACCATCGTCAGTCGCGTGCGCAGCAAGCGCAGCTGATTTTTGTCTGCAACCTTAAGCTGGCCGTCTTTGTCGCGTACCAGACCAATGTTCTGACCACTGACGACAATCGACCCGGCGCTCGGTTTCTCGAGAAAGTTAATGCAGCGCAGGAAGGTACTTTTACCGGAACCTGACGAGCCAATAATACTGATAACATCACCCGCATTGGCCTGCAGCGATACCCCTTTCAGCACTTCATGTTCGCCGTAGTGCTTATGTAAATCGATAACGTTTAATTTATTTTCAGACATCGTGTTACTCGAATCATTTAGAGGATACATGCTGCAACCAGCGTTTTTCCGCTTTACGGAACAGACTGATCAGGACATACGAAATAATCAAATACAGAACAGCGGCAATACCGAAGGCGGTAAACGGCTGATACGTTGCCGAGTTGATATCGCGGGCGATTTTCAACAAATCAGGTACCGTTGCGGTAAACGCCAGCGCCGTGGAGTGCAGCATTAAAATAACTTCATTGCTGTATGCCGGCAGCGCAATACGCAGCGCGGAAGGCAAAATAATGCAGCGATACAGTTTAAACGACGAGAAACCGTAAGCGCGCGCGGCTTCAATCTCACCATGGGGTACGGAACGAATAGCCCCGGCGAAAATCTCCGTGGTATAGGCGCAGGTATTCAGCGTCAGCGCCAGCACGGTGCAATTTAGCCCACTGCGGAAAAACGCGTTGAGGAAGTCCGTGCCTTTGACTATCTCCAGCGTATACATCCCGGAATAAAACACCAGCAACTGGACGTACAACGGCGTCCCACGAAAAATATAGGTGAACAGCCAGATGGGAAACTGGATAAATTTATTACTGGAAACACGACCAATTGCCAAAAACAGCGCCAGTATCCCGCCCATCACCACCGATGAAATCAGAAGCCACAGGGTGATAGCCACGCCGGTGTAGCGATACCCGTCGGTCCACAGCAGGGACTTCCAGTATTCCTGAATAATCTCAATCACAGGTCAGCCCTCTTCACACCCACGGAATAGCGGCGCTCAAGGTACAGCAGCACACCATTAGAAACAGTGGTAAACACCAGATAGATGACCCCGCACACTACGGCAAAATAGAACGGCTCCCAGGTACTTTTTCCGGCAAGCTGAGTGGCTTTCACCACGTCTTCCAGGCCGAGCAACGATACCAGCGCCGTGGCCTTAAGAATGACCTGCCAGTTGTTGCCAATTCCCGGTAAGGCATAGCGCATCATCGCCGGGAACATAATGCGGCGAAATATTTGAGAACTGGTAAAACCGAATGCCGTCGCGGCTTCAATATGGCCTTTTGGCACGGCCATAAATGCGCCACGAAATGTTTCGGTAAAATAGGCTCCGTAGATAAACCCGAGCGTAATAATACCCGCGACCATCGGATCGATATCAATCTGGCTGATACCGATTGCATCGGTAAGGGTATTCAGCGCGATTTGTAATCCGTAAAAGATGAGCAGCATTAAGACCAGATCGGGCACGCCGCGGATAAGCGTTGTGTACCCTTCGAAAATAAGCGCCAGCGCCCGGCTTTGCGACAGCTTAGCTGCCGCGCCGACAAGGCCTATCAGAACCGCCAGTACCACCGAGCTAAGTGCCAGCTCCAGCGTAACAATTGCGCCCTGTAAAATAACACCTGAAAAGCCATACAACATGCTGCCTGTCCTGTCGTGTGTGGTGGAGTAATAAGCCTCTTTTGATTTTAGACAAACTGTTAAATGCGGGATGGCGGCTTTGCCTTATCCGGCCTACAAAATCGCTGTAGGCCGGATACGCGCAGCGCCATCAGGCATAAATTCAACACGTCAAAAATCTACGGGCTTTATCAGCACCTGCGGTGATTAACCGCCATAAACATCAAAATCGAAGTACTTTTTCGCCAGCTTCTCGTAAGTACCGTCAGCTCGCATCTCGGCAAAGGCTTTGTTCAGTGCTTCGCGCAGTTCGTTATCATCTTTGCGCAGCCCCATACCGGTACCCACGCCGAATAACTTCTCATCTTTTACAGATGGGCCGCCGAATTTGTAATCTTTACCGACCGGCTGTTTCAGGAAGCCTTCGCTGGCCGCGACTTCATCCTGGAATGCAGCATCAATACGCCCGGCAGTCAGGTCAGAATAGATATTGTCTTGCCCCTGATAAGAGACAATTTCAATGCCTTTTGGCGCCCAGTGCTCGTTGCCGAAGGTTTCCTGAGTCGTGCCCTGCAGCACGCCAACACGTTTACCTTTCAGCGACTCAATGGTCGGCTGAATAGCAGAATCTTTAGCGACAACCAGACGCGAGTCGGCTGCATAAAGCTTGTCGGTAAAGGCGATTTCCTGCTGACGTTTTTCAGTGATGGAAAGCGAGGACATAATCGCATCGATTTTCTTCGCTTTTAACGAAGGGATAAGCGCGTCCAGCGGGTTTTCCACGAAGGTACATTGTGTATTGATACGTTTGCACAGCTCTTTAGCCAGATCGATATCAAAACCGACTAATTCACCCTGTGCATTTTTCGATTCGAACGGCGCATAAGTAGGATCGGTACCGATACGAATTTTTTGCGGAATGGCTGCAAATGCTGCGGTAGCACTGGAGAAAGCCAGGACCAGAGAAAGAGACAACACCAGTTTTTTCATAACTATCCTCAACAGACTGTCTTTTATAGGGGATCTTTACAGGACCAGGTGCAGTTATCGTGCCATTAATCGGGCCGACAAGGCAAAGCATTCTACCCTGTCGGCGGTATTTATTTGCATGAAAAGCGCTTAAGTATGCACTCATGCTTATTAAGACAGCGACAAAAGCACCAAAACAGTGCACTGAATTTATTATGCACCGTAATGGTTACCCGCAATGGTGCAGTCCATTCCCCGTTGCGGCGTATTAATCGCCGTAGACATTGAAGTTAAAATACTTGCTCGCCATTTTGTCGTAGGTGCCGTCTTTGCGCAGTTCGCCCAGCGCTTTATCGAAAGCAGCTTTCAGCTCTGCATCATCTTTGCGCAAGCCAATCCCGGTGCCGTCACCAAAGTATTTTTTATCTTTCACCGACGGACCAGCAAAGGCGTAGTCCTTACCGGCAGGCTGCTTCAGGAAGCCTTCGCTGGCCGCGACTTCATCCTGCAACGCCGCGTCCAGACGACCCGCTGTCAGGTCAGAATAGATAAGGTCCTGGTTCGCATAGGCCACTACATCTACGCCTTTGCTGCGCCAGTTGTCATTAGCATAGGCTTCCTGAGTCGAGCCTTGCAGTACGCCAACATGTTTACCTTTGAGGGAATCAAGAGTCGGTTGAATTGGGGAACCTTTCGCGGCGATCAGACGTGAGTCTGCTGCGTAAAGCTTGTCTGAGAACGCAATCTCTTGCTGACGCTTCTCAGTAATTGAAAGCGAGGAGATGATGGCATCAATCTTTTTCGCTTTCAGCGACGGGATCAGCGCGTCAAAGTCGCTGGCTACCCAGGTACATTTGATCTGCATGCGCTTACACATCTCATTTCCCAGATCGATATCAAAGCCGACAAAGTCGCCTTTGGCATCTTTAGAGGAAAAAGGTGCGTACGTTGTATCTGTACCAATACGAACCGTCTGCGGAAGTGCTGCGTAGCTGGCCGCGGTGGCGGAGAGTCCTACCAGCAAAGACAAAGCAAGAACCGTCTTCTTCATACATAACCCTCAAGTGGCGTAATTTTATTATGTTTTACGTTGTGTTGTGTGTTTGCAGACTTTTTCATGCAGGTCTTATGCCATTTTCGCGTCGATGAGGATATTCGACGTTAAATATGTTAATAAAACGTTGCAATAATGTCCTGATTTTGAAGATAGCAGGTCTGACGGTTGAACCGCAGCGTTTCGTTGAGTTTTAACGAATTAAATGTTGAGGATATGATCGCGGTTACAAAATTGCCCTGAAACAGGGCAACGGATGTTTCTTTGCACGCTGATGGAACGGTTTTACGCCCCTTGCCAGCGGGTGAACAGATCCTGTGGAAGGGAGATATCAAACTGGTCGAGTACGCGGTTAACCGTTTGATTAATCACATCATCTAGCGTTTGCGGGCGATGATAGAATGCCGGGACTGGCGGCATAATCACCGCGCCAATTTCTGCCGCCTGCGTCATCAGTCGCAGATGCCCCAGATGCAGGGGCGTTTCACGCACGCACAGCACCAGCGGGCGGCGTTCTTTCAACACCACGTCTGCCGCACGGGTAAGCAGCCCATCGGTGTAACTGTGGACGATGCCTGAAAGCGTTTTGATTGAACAAGGTAATATTACCATTCCGACGGTCTGAAAAGAGCCGGAAGAGATACTGGCGGCGATATCGCGCGTATCGTGATTTACATTCGCCAGTGCCTGCACGTCGCGTACAGAGAGGTCTGTTTCCAGCGCCAGCGTCTGTCGGGCAGCAGCACTCATCACCAGATGGGTTTCCACATCAGTAACGTCACGCAAAACCTGCAGCAGGCGCACACCATAAATCGCGCCACTGGCACCGCTAATCCCTACAATGAGTCGTTTCATTTTTTCGCCCTTACTTGCTTCAGGGCTGACTTTGCAGGTTTTTATGCGCAGTTGCAAGTCAGTCCACTCTATGTGTCCTGACCTGCAACAGAACATTACCCTTCGTTATGCATCTCGAGGTTTTCCGCTTCGTTCTGACGCAAAATTGCTTTGGCATCGTCATTACGCAGGGAGTCAAGGAAATCGAGATATTGCTGGTCGACGTCTTTGGTGACGTACACGCCGTTAAACACTGAACATTCAAACTGCTGAATATCCGGGTTCTCAGCGCGGACCGCTTCAATCAGATCGTTCAGATCCTGGAAGATAAGACCGTCTGCACCGATTATCTGGCGAATCTCGTCCACTTCGCGACCATGAGCAATCAGCTCCGTCGCCGTAGGCATATCGATACCATAAACGTTCGGGAAGCGAATTTCCGGGGCCGCAGAGGCCAGATACACTTTCTTCGCTCCGGCTTCACGCGCCATCTCGATAATCTGTTCCGAGGTGGTACCGCGCACGATGGAGTCATCCACCAGCAGCACGTTTTTATCACGGAATTCCGCACGGTTGGCGTTCAGCTTACGGCGCACGGATTTACGGCGCAACTGCTGGCCGGGCATGATAAAGGTACGGCCCACGTAGCGGTTTTTCACAAAACCCTGACGGTACGGCTTACCGAGAATACGGGCAATTTCCAGCGCGATATCGCAGGAGGTTTCCGGAATCGGGATCACCACGTCAATGTCCAGATCTTCCCACTCGCGAGCAATTTTTTCGCCAAGCTTGGTCCCCATATTTACACGGGCGCTGTAGACGGAAATCTTGTCGATAAAGGAGTCAGGACGTGCGAAGTAAACGTATTCAAACAGGCACGGATTGCTGACCGGGTTATCGGCACACTGGCGAGTAAACAGCTGACCTTTTTCGGTGATATACACCGCTTCGCCAGGTGCAACATCGCGCAGGAATTCAAAGCCCAGCGTATCCAGCGCCACGCTCTCGGAGGCCACCATATACTCGGTACGACCATCCCCGATATCGCGTTTACCCAGTACCAGCGGACGGATACCGTTAGGATCGCGGAAAGCAACCATACCGTGGCCGATAATCATCGCCACGCAGGCATAGGCGCCGCGGATCTGGCGGTTGGTTGCCGCAATAGCAGCAAAAATATTATCGGCTTCCAGCGGATAATGGCGGAAGTTATCCAGCTCGCTGGCGAAAATATTCAGCAAAATTTCAGAGTCTGAAGTGGTATTGATGTGGCGGCGCTTTTCTTCAAACAGCTTTTTACGCAGCTCATGCGCATTGGTCAGGTTGCCATTATGGGCAAGCGTGATGCCATACGGTGAGTTGACGTAAAAAGGTTGAGCTTCGGAGGCGCTGGAGCTGCCAGCCGTTGGGTAACGCACATGACCGATGCCCATATTGCCCTGCAAACGCTGCATATGGCGCGCTTCAAAAATATCGCTCACCATTCCGTTTGCTTTACGCAAGCGGAAGCAGTTGTTGGCATCAATGGTGATGATGCCTGCGGCATCCTGACCACGATGCTGGAGCACCGTTAACGCGTCATAAATCGACTGGTTTACCGGCATAACACCGGCGATACCGACAATACCGCACATACGTCTTTTCCTCGTTCAGCAACAACCCAAAGTTTATACTTTGGGCAAGAAACTTGACGAGCTTTGCAGATAGTCAAAGAACCATCTGATGATGAAACTGAACTGCGGGATCAGCTGCGACTTGCTCCAGTCTTCACTTTTCGACAGACCGGTAAAGGTATCGAGAAAGAACAGTATGGCGGCGACGATCAGCGCTCCTCGCAGAGCACCAAAGCAGATCCCCAACACCCTGTCAGTACCCGACAGGCCTGTTTTCTCTACCAGTTGGCCTATCACAAAGTTAACGATAGCGCCGACGATAAGTGTCGCGATAAACAGTATCGCGATAGCAATCCCATTTCGAACGAGTTCGTCTTCAAAGCCCGTAAACCAGACAGACAGGTAAGTGTAGTAATGGCTGGCGACAAAGAAAGCACAACCCCAAGTCACCAACGATAATGCTTCACGAACAAAGCCACGGATCAGGCTAACCAGACAGGAAAAACCAATCACCGCGATAATGGCGTAATCAATCCAGACCATAAGTGTCCCACGATTTAACGCCCTGTCGTCCTGTTCGGGGCGCATTCTAACAGAAAAAGAAAACGTTTGCGTAGGGATTTCCTTTCCACGCGTAAATAAAAATGGCGCTGAAAAAATCTTCAACGCCATACCGTTTTATGCCTCTTCGGGCACTGCCGGATAGCGGTAAAAACGCCCTATCCGGCCTGAATTAAGAGCAACGCCGTGAACAGCGCAATCCCTTAATTAGGGGTGTACCCCATCACTACGCCACTCAGACCAGAGATCTTCTGCAGCTCGCCCAGCGAGTTCTTCAGCTTATCTTTGGAGGCGTCAGGTCCTACGAGAATACGGGTTATTTTACCCTGCACCGGCGTTGACGGGGAAGTATATACCCGGAAGCCCGCGCCACGAAGTTTACCCACGATCTCATTGACCTTATCCGCATTTTTCAGCGCACCGAGCTGTACAACGTAGGCTTTGCCGGTTGGAGCTGGCGGTTCCACCGCGGCCGGTTTCGGCGCTGGAGCCGGTGCTGGCGTCGGAGCGACGGCAACCGGCTGCGGCTTCGGTTTGGGTTTCGGCTGTTCTACAGGCGCGGGGACAGGATCTAACTCCGCGCTGTTTGCCGTCGTCAAACGTGACGGATCCAACGATGGCGCGGCAGCATCACCCGCGCGAACCTCTTCTGCCGCCCCTTCCGGCGGCTGCGTCGGCAGCGCCTGCGTTGCTGCAGGCATCATGTCTGGTTCATCGCGATCGCCGGGTTTCGGCACCAGCGGGATCGCCGCAAACTCATCCTGATAATGCTTTTTCTGCCCGTCAAGCAGCCCGGGGAGCACAATTACCCCCAGCGCGACCAGCACAATTGTGCCGACTAATCGATTCTGAAACTTACTCGCCACCGCTTCTCCCCACGTCTATCACTTCCATGACATGTGCGACAGTGTGAAACGATCCACACACCAACACGGTATCTTCTGGCTTCGCCTCAGCTAGCGCTGCAGACCATGCCTGCGCCACGCTGTCATAGGCATAGCCTTTGCCCAGATGCTCCAGCAGTTGTTCTGCAGTAGCACCACGCGGCCCTTCCAGGGGCGCACAGTACCAGGCGTCAACCACGCTTTTTAGACAGGCTAACGTACCGGCAATATCTTTATCATGTAGCATACCGATAACCGCAAGTACACGCCCGCTTTTCACTAATTTTTTCAGACGGCCGGTCAGATACTCCGCCGCATGCGGGTTATGGGCAACATCAAAAATCACCCGCGGCGACTCGCTCACAATCTGGAAGCGCCCCGGTAAAATCGCCTGTTCAATACCGTCACGAATAGCCTGCTCGCTGACGTTAAGCCCGCTTGCGCGCAGTGCTGCCAGTGCGGTAGCGGCGTTAGGTTGCGGGACCTGCGGCAACGGCAGGTGCGCCAACGTACCGTGATCGTCCGTAAAGGACCAGTCGTTCTCCGTGACCGCATAGCGCCAGTCCACGCCGCAGCGTTGCAAAATCGCCCCGCTCTCTTGCGCAACATCGGCGATGGTGTAAGGCATTTCCGGTTCACCGACGATAGCCGGTTTCTCTGCACGGAAAATTCCCGCCTTCTCACGACCAATGCTTTCGCGATCCGGGCCCAGCCAGTCAGTATGGTCAAGCGCAATGCTGGTGACCACCGCAACATCGGCATCCACGATATTGGTCGCGTCAAGGCGACCGCCTAACCCAACTTCCAGGATGACGACATCCAGTTGGGCCTGTTTAAACAACCAGAGCGCCGATAAGGTACCGTATTCAAAGTAGGTCAGGGAAATGTCGCCACGCGCGTCTTCAATCTCAGCAAACGAGGCGGTATGCGCTGATTCCGGCAGTTCACGCCCCTGCACGCGTACGCGTTCCGTGTAGCGTACCAGATGCGGCGAACTGTAAACGCCAACTTTATAACCTGCTGCGGTCAGCACAGATTCCAGCGTACGGCAGGTTGTGCCTTTCCCGTTGGTTCCCGCCACCGTAAAAACAAATGGCGCGGGTTTCAACACACCCAGTTTGCGCGCCACCTGACTTACGCGTTCCAGGCCGAGATCGATGGTTTTACTGTGTAGGTTTTCCAGATAAGAAAGCCACGATGCCAGGGGCGACGCGGCTTGAGGAATACGTTTATTGTCCATGATGGCTGTAGATTCTTTACGTTGAGAAAAGCAAAAGGGCAGCACCAACCGGCCTGCCCTTTTTTACACGTTGTTTTTCACGTTGCAGATGCGTTGGCTGTGCTCGCTCACCCGAATCACTTACCTGTGTAAGCTCATCGGGATCAACTCTCTTATCGCCTGCCTGCAACCCGAAACCCATAGAGTAAACTATCAGGCCTCTGATTCCTGATCGGGAACCGGAGGTACCACCTCGCCTTCACGCGGCTCATCCGGATTCGGCGTAGGAAGATTCATCAGCTTCGCCAGAATGCTTGCCAGTTTCAGGCGCATTTCCGGACGGCGGACGATCATATCGATAGCGCCTTTTTCAATCAGGAACTCGCTACGCTGGAATCCCGGCGGCAGTTTCTCACGTACGGTTTGCTCGATAACACGCGGACCAGCAAAGCCGATCAGTGCTTTCGGTTCTGCAATGTTGAGATCGCCCAGCATCGCGAAGCTAGCAGAAACACCGCCCATTGTTGGGTCGGTCAGTACAGAAATATACGGTAAACCGCGTTCCTGCATTTTCGCCAGCGCGGCAGAGGTTTTCGCCATCTGCATCAGAGACATCAGCGCTTCCTGCATACGCGCCCCGCCAGAAGCGGAGAAGCAGATCAGCGGACAGTTATCTTCCAGCGCCTGCTCAACGGCACGGACAAAACGCGCGCCGACCACAGAGCCCATGGAGCCGCCCATAAACGCGAACTCGAATGCAGCAGCAACGACCGGCATACCGTGCAGCGTGCCTTTCATTACCACCAGCGCATCTTTCTCGCCAGTTTCTTTCTGCGCAGAAGCCAGTCTGTCTTTGTACTTTTTGGAGTCACGAAACTTCAGCACATCTTTCGGCTCAAGCTCGCTACCCAGTTCCACAAGAGAACCTTCATCTAACAGGCTATGCAGGCGATTGCGCGCCGACATGCGCATATGATGGTCACACTTCGGACAGACCTCAAGATTACGTTCCAGCTCAGCACGGTATAAAACCTGACCGCAGCTATCACACTTGGTCCACACCCCTTCAGGAATGCTTGCCTTGCGGGTGGGAGTAATGTTGCTTTTAATTCGTTCAATCCAGCTCATTGGTGACCTTTCTGCCTGAACCCTAGTCAGCTTTGTTATAAGGGGCGCATAATGCCATTTTTGCCCCTAACAGACCATGAATGTTGCACATTAAAACATAACAGCCCGAAACTTTGGATAAAAAAGTGGTCGAACCGCTGAGTTACTTTCTATTTTGCAGCCCGTGACGCAGCGCGTTTATGGCGAATCACTTCAATTATGCCCGGCAATACGGAAAGGACGATGATCGCCACAATCAGTAATTTCAGGTTTTCCTGAACGATCGGCAGATCGCCGAACAGATAGCCTGCATAGGTGAACAGCAATACCCACAGCAGCGCGCCTGCGACGTTATACATCGCAAAATGACGGTAGGACATGTGTCCCATACCGGCAACAAACGGTGCAAATGTACGCACGATAGGTACGAAACGCGCGAGGATAATCGTTTTGCCGCCATGACGCTCGTAGAACGCATGGGTTTTATCCAGGTAACTGCGACGGAAAATTTTAGAGTTCGGGTTACTGAAGAGTTTTTCACCGAACAAACGGCCAATCGTGTAGTTCACCGCATCGCCGATAATAGCCGCCACAATCATCAACATCACCATCAGATGAACATTGAGATCGTTAGTTGGCAGCGCAGAAAGCGCGCCAGCGACAAACAGTAGCGAGTCTCCCGGCAGGAACGGCGTCACCACCAGCCCGGTTTCGCAGAACAGGATCAGAAACAGAATCGCGTATACCCAGATACCGTATTCCGCAACCAGCTCCGCCAGATGCACATCAATGTGCAGGATAAAATCGATAAGAAAGTAAATCAGGTCCATAGTTTTGCCTTTATACGACTCAAATTAGTCCGCCAGAAATAGCGGGCCCATAGGCGGTTTTGGCAGGTCGAACCGTTCCGGGTAATCTACTGCAACCAGATACAATCCTTCCGCTTTCGCCGTTGCCGCTGCCAGCGTTCTGTCCTTCGCCGCTAGCAGTTCTGCTATCCAGCTCTCCGGCTGGTTGTTGGCGCCTACTTCCATCAGGCTGCCGACAATATTCCTGACCATATGATGTACAAAGGCATTCGCTTTAATATCCACCACCACATATGCACCAAAACGTTCAACGTTAATGTGCATCACGTTACGCCACGGTGTGCGCGACTGACACTGCACCGCCCGAAACGAAGTAAAATCATTTTCGCCAATCAAACACTGGGCCGCACGATGCATACGCTCAGCGTCCAGCGGTTCATAGTAATGGGTTACCCCTTTACCTAAAACCGCAGGGCGCAACCGATGATTGTAGATGATGTAGCGATAACGGCGAGCCGTGGCGCTAAATCGGGCATGGAAATCATCGGGTACAGCTTTCACCCAGCGCACAGCAATGTCACCAGGTAAATTCGCATTTACCCCCAGTGTCCAGGCTGCATCTTTACGCTGGGCAGTCGTTTCAAAGTGCACGACCTGCCCTGTGCCATGAACGCCCGCATCCGTGCGTCCCGCACAAAAGACAGTGATGCGTTCATTCGCCACCTGAGAGAGCGCTTTTTCCAGTTTTTCCTGAACGCTACGCACTTCGTTCTGGCGCTGCCAGCCATAATATTTGCTGCCGTCATACTCAATGCCCAGCGCAATTTTATGGGTTGACGGCTGTTGCAGGTCAGACATTAGTACAGGTACTCCTGCACCAGTTTTTCCGCAATTTTAACCGCCATCAACGCGCCGCCAAAGCGTACGTTGTCTGCCACAGACCAGAACTGAACCTGTTCCGGCATCCCGTAATCGTTATGCACACAGCCAACTGAAAGGTGCGGAGTACCTGACGCATCGCCAACCTGCGTCGGGATATAGGTCTCTTCTGACAACACTACGTCCTCACCGCGTGAAAACGCATCACGTGCTTCTTCCGCCGCCAACGGACGCAGAGCTTCAAAATTCACCATCTGTGCGTGGCCATAAAATACCGGCGACTGCACGATGCTGGCGGAGATAAGTAGCCCGTCGTCCTGCATAATTTTGCGCACTTCATCGACGATACGACGCTCTTCGCGCACGCTACCTTCGCGATCCGGCAGCAGCGGCAGCATGTTGAACGCCAGCTGACGGCCAAAGAAATCGTCATCGTCAATCGGGATGCCGTTCAGTAGTTTCGCGCTCTGTCCGGCAAGCGCATCTACGGCTTTTTTACCGTGAGCGGAAGCGGAAATAATATTGGTCACCGTAATACGTGACAGCCCGCCGTCATCAATTAGCGGCTTCAGCGCAGACAGCAGTTGGCTGGTCAGGCTGGAAGGGACCGCAATCACATTGCGGTTGCGGTAATCCGCCAGTACGAACGGGTTAACGTCCGGAACCACCAGCGGAACGTCCGGCTCAAGCGCGAACAGGCCACTGCTGTCGATAACCAGGCAACCGGCATTGGTCGCTTCTTCCACCCATGCGGCGGTGGCTTCAGCGCCCGCAACAAAAAATGCCAGTTGCGCCTGCGTCCAGTCAAAGTCTACAACGTCCTGAACAAGGACCGATTTACCGTTAAAACGCAGATGCTCACCTGCGCTTTCATTACGCGCCAGCGCATAAATTTCACCGACCGGGAACTGGCGTTCAGCCAGCGTATCGAGCAGGGCTTCGCCTACGGCGCCCGTTGCGCCCAGAATGGCAATATTCCAGCCTTCAGACATGGTGATTTACTCCAGAAATACGTAAGCGTCCCTGTCGCATTATTCGACAGGGAGCATTAAGAAGACATTAATGTGCCGGGTGATAAACAGCGTTAAAACCTAGCTTACACAGCAAGGCAGCAGCCGTTGCGTCGTCACACATCACGTATAAAGACGACCATTCACGGCGCTCAAGATAATTTTTACGCAGCTTATCAAACTCACCCGGAATTCCAGCGACTTTACGCAGCGGCGCATCATCGCGGCGCACATCATACACTAAATGCACCAGCCTTTTCAGCGTTGGCTGATCTAACGGGCCATGCAGTGTGATACGACCAAATTCCGGCGCAGGTAACAGGGTATTGAGCGCAACGTGTTGTTCGCGACCAATAAACTTGCTAAAAGCCTCAAAGACCTGCGTGGTGCCGCGCGCTTTTCCTTCCAGGGTATACCCGGCAATGTGCGCCGTGCCGATATCGGCTTTCTCCAGCAATGCCACATTGAGATCCGGCTCCCCTTCCCAGACATCCAGCACGACGCTCAGCGACTGCCCGGCATTCAATCGGTTCAGCAATGCCGTATTGTCGATGACTGGCCCGCGGCAGGCGTTGATCACAATGGTGCCCGGCTTCAGCCGGCTAATCAGCGCATCATCTGCCAGGTGCAGCGTTTTGTACGGTCCGTCTTTAAACAGCGGCGTATGGAAAGTCAACACATCGGCTTGCTCTACCAGTTCGTCCAGCGAGCGGAAATCTCCCTCGTCACCGCGATCGGCTCGCGGCGGATCGCACAGCAGCGTGCGGATCCCCAGTGCTTCCAGACGTGCCTGCAAACGGCCGCCCACATTGCCCACGCCTACGATGCCTACAGTACGATCGCGTAACGCAAACCCGTCGCGCTCCGCCAGCATCAGCAACGCTGAAAAAACATATTCTACGACCGCAATCGCGTTACAGCCGGGCGCTGCGGAAAAGCCGATCTTCGACTGCGCAAGCCAGGCTTCATCCACATGGTCCGTGCCTGCGGTTGCCGTGCCGACAAATTGAACCGGTTTTCCGCTAAGCAGTGATTCATTTACTTTCGTCACCGAGCGCACCATTAAGGCATCCGCATCATCCAGTTCGGCAACGGGAATCGGGCGACCGGGAACCGCTTTGACCTCCCCCAAACGACTGAACAGTTCGCGGGCATAGGGCATATTTTCATCAACGAGGATTTTCACGTCTTTCGCACCTGTTTGAGAACGAGAGTTAACCGGGCAAGTGTGCCATAATCTCGCCGCCAGGCATACTGCGAGACCTGGTCAGCACAGATTTAAGGAACAGAGATGATGCAGCCCATTTCAGGTACACCCGCACGCCCTCCCGGCGAAGGCCAAAATGCCCCTTCTGCTGCGGGTGAACAACCGTTATCCACACAACAACGTACCGTGCTGGAACGACTGATTACCCGTCTGATTTCACTCACCCAACAGCAAAGCGCCGAGGTGTGGGCCGGAATGAAGCACGATCTGGGCGTCAAAAGTGATACACCGCTGCAATCACGTCACTTTCCTGCCGCGGAGCAAAACCTGAATCAGCGGCTGGGTGTTGCTCAGCAAAATCATGCTAATCGTCAGGTTCTCTCACAGCTCACTGAATTACTGAGTCAGGGAAATAACCGCCAGGCGGTAAGTGATTTTATCCGTCAGCAGTATGGGCAAACGGCGCTCAGCCAGCTCACGCCTGAGCAGTTGAAGAACGTGCTCACGCTGCTGCAACAAGGGCAGCTTTCTATACCGCAACCGCAACAGCGCCCGGCCACCGATCGTCCGTTATTACCCGCAGAGCACAATACGCTGAACCAGTTGGTTACCAAACTGGCGGCGGCCACGGGAGAGTCAGGTAAGATGATCTGGCAGTCAATGTTAGAGCTGTCTGGCGTAAAAAGCGGTGAGCTGATCCCCGCCAAACAGTTTACTCATCTGGTCACCTGGCTGCAGGCGCGCCAGACGCTCAGCCTGCAAAGCGCCCCGACGCTACAAACGCTCCAGGCGGCCCTGAAGCTGCCATTAGAGCCGAATGAGCTGACGGCAATAAAAGAGTACGCGCAGCAGACGTATCAGATCCAACCACAAACGATTCTGACCACGGTGCAGGTGCAGGACTTGCTGAATCAAATCTTCCTGCGCCGCGTAGAACGGGAACGCGAGCTAAACGATCCGCGCCATCTTCAGCCTATTTACAGCCCGTTCGCGCCGATGATTGAAACGGTTAAATCTCTGTCGGCACGACCGGGATTGCTGTTTGTCGCGTTAATGATCGCATTAGCCATTTTCTGGCTGGTCGCTTAACCTTTGCTCAGCGTAAGCAGCGTCACGACAATCCCCACCACGGCGGATATCGCTCCGGCAAGGAATACCGAGGGATAACCGTACGCGGTGGCCAGCACCCCGGCGACCGGGCCGCTTATGCCGTAGGAGATATCCTGAAACGCGGCGTAACCGCCCAGCGCCGTACCGCGAACCTGCGCGGGCACTCGCTTCACAACCTCTACGCCCAATGCCGGGAAGATAAGCGAACATCCTGCCCCGGTTAATGCCGCCCCGAGCAGCGCAATCCATGCTGATGGGGCCTGCCACAGCAGAATCAGCCCCGCGGTTTCAACCAGTAAGGAGACAACGGCTACCTTCACGCCTCCGAACCGATCCGGCATCCAGCCAAACAGAATGCGCATCAGCACAAACGCCCCACCAAACGCGGTCAGGGTGAACCCCGCCATCGTCCAGCCGTTGCTGACAAAATAGAGTGAAATAAACGTACCGATCACCGCAAAACCAACGCCCTGCAGCGCCAGGCCCAGGCCCGGTTTCCAGATAAGCCCTACCACGCTCCATAAAGAAGGGCGTTCTCCTGCATGAGCAGGCACTTTGCGAACGGTGCCGTTGAATGCCCATGCCAGCAGCGGTAATACCATTGTCGTTCCCGCCAGCGCCGCGAAGCCAAAGTGGCTATGGATTAGCAAGCCCAGCGGCGCACCGGCGGCCAGCGCACCGTAAATAGCCATCCCGTTCCACGACATCACCTTACCCGAGCGTGTTGGACCGACCAGCCCAAGCCCCCAGGTCAGCGTTCCGGTGAGCAGTTGGCTTTCGCCAAAACCGAGGATCAAACGCCCGACGATTAACAATGCAAATTTTACAGGGACAGAGACAGGCAATAGCGCGGCTAACAACCACGCCGCACCCGCCAACCCACAGGCAAACATCCCCTGTAGCGCCGAACGTTTGGCGCCATATTGATCGGCTAAGCGCCCGGCGTAGCCGCGCGTTAATACCGTTGCCAGAAACTGTACGCCTACGGCGATACCAACCATGGTGTTGCCATAGCCCAGCTCCTGATGCACAAACAGAGGAATAACGGGCAAAGGTAGGCCGACCGTCATATAGGTCAGGAAAACTGCAAAAGCGATACGAAACAGCGAAAAGTTCGCCGAAGGTGTTTTTTCTTGTTGGGTTACAGCTGTCATGCGTTACTCCAAAATGCAGAGTAAGGCGAGGAATGTCCACGCCCCCTCTACCTGACTTTCAGGATTAAGGTGCGTTGGATAACGTTAAACGCTTACGCATTATCAGATAGATAATGTTGAGTGCGAAGTCTGCCTGTGAGCCACTAAATTTGTCAACCCTGAAATCTCACCAGGTCGGTTCACGGTAAAGACGACTTTTCGTCGAATAAAAAAGGAAATACCGCATCAATTCCTTTTGTGCCAAACAGTCCGGTCACCTGCTTGCGCTGCCCCGGCGTCAGCAGTCTGAACATCATATCCCAGATCTCTTTCGGTTCCGCTTCCTGTACGGAACGGCTCTCTAAGGCCAGCACCTTTTCAGTTTCTTTCAGGTAAGGACGGAGATACAAAGGGAAAATGGAGATATGAAACTCCTCAGCCTTTGATTTAACACGTTTGCGCTTCACGCCCTCTTTGCCTTCACTGTACATGTTTAAACGGGAACGAACCGCAGGCGCGCTTCCTGGAAACCCCGGTAATTCAAGACATTCCTTTACCGTGAACCACTCTTTTGCCATTAGTTTCTTTCCTTTCTGCCTGTGGAATAAAAAATATTTTTTCTTTTGCGCGAAATTTCAGTTTTATTCTGGCAATATTCCAGTGACCAAAAAGAAAGTTACATTCTTTTGTTTCTCTGGTTTATACCCTGAAAAATATCGGCGCCGATAACACATTTCCTTAGGATTACAGAATGGAACACAAAAGCCAAGACTGGCATCGTGCAGATATTAAAAGTGCACTGGAAAAAAAAGGAATCACGCTCAGAGATCTTTCTCGTGCGGCTGGATTATCGCCCGATTCACTGCGCAATGTATTTACCCGAAGCTGGCCCAGAGCGGAGCAGATCATTGCGCAGGCGCTCGAAACCTCGCCAGACGTGATTTGGCCGTCACGCTATCCACGCCAGCAGCCAGAGGATAAAACAAGTAATACTGAATATTAAATAGATCACTCGTAATTTATCGAGCATATAAATTAATAAATATCCCAGCTTAATATATTGAGAATATTAATAGCACTATTTGCCATTTCCAATTGCGTAAATACTGTTAAAGCATCACGTAATTGCTATTACGTATGTTATTAACAGGAGTCGTTATGAGTTGGGATAAAAAGGTGGCGGTCAATTACGCCAAATCGCACGCGAGTTCACATTCACAAGGGCGCTGTGCGGAATATACCCGCAAAGCTGTTCAGGCAGGCGGCGTTACTCTTGGGCGCACTTACCATGCCAAAGATTATGGTCCGATGCTGAAAAACGCCGGTTTCAGCGCCATTGGCGCGCTTGAAGAGCCGCGCGAAGGGGATGTCATCATCATTCAACCTTATGCTAATGGAAACCCGAGCGGTCACATGGCGATATATGACGGTCATGACTGGTATTCCGACTTCAAACAGCGAGACATGTGGGCCGGTCCGGGTTATCGGACCGCAAAGCCGTCATACACCATTTACAGGAAGAAGTAATGAAAGCCTTTCCACTGATTGTTCTCATCCTGTTGATTTGTGGCTGTACCCCTTCTCACCGTGACAGCACGCAGGATGTGAAACAGTTCTATCTTTCGTGGATGAAGAACTACACTCAGGATCCGGATGCGCCCCGCGAAACATCAGCATTACTGCAACGCTATGTCGCCAAAGAGGTTATCGGGCGTCTGGCGCTAATTGATACGCTTTATGAGCAGGAGATCGTGCAAGCGGACTACTTTATGTATGTGCAGGATTACGCACCGGCATGGATCCCGCTGTTGCGGGTTGGACAGGCGCAGCCATTCCTCGGCGGTGAAAAACTGAACCTGCAGTTAGGCACTGAGTCAGCCCCTATTCAACTGGAGGTATATACCCGTTGGGAGGAAGAACGGTGGAAAATTTATCGTGTCCGGGACGCGGGTCGTCATTACGAGCAGCCCATTTACAATGCCGGAGAGATTACGCGAGCCAGAGCATGGTCTGCTGAGATCGCGCCGGAATACGAAAAAATGCCGAATTAAACACAGTAAAAAGGGAGCCTGTTGGCTCCCTTTTTTCGTATTCAAGCTGAGACTTACGCCTTCAGCTTACGCATAACCAGCGTAGCGTTGGTGCCGCCAAAGCCGAAGCTGTTGGACATCACGGTGGTCAGCGCCTGCTCGGTCGGTTTGGTCACGATGTTCAGACCTGCCGCCTGCTCATCCAGCTCTTCAATGTTGATGCTTGGCGCGATAAAGCCATGTTCCAGCATCAGCAGAGAGTAGATAGCTTCCTGCACGCCAGCCGCGCCCAGTGAGTGACCGGTCATCGCTTTGGTTGCGGAGATTGCCGGGCTGTTGTTGCCAAACACTTCGCGGATTGCGCCCAGTTCTTTCACGTCACCAACCGGAGTCGAGGTACCGTGAGAGTTCAGGTAGTCGATCGGCGTGTCTACACCGTGCATCGCCATCTGCATGCAACGTACTGCGCCTTCGCCAGACGGAGCAACCATGTCTGCGCCATCGGACGTTGCGCCGTAACCGACGATTTCCGCATAGATGTGCGCGCCACGTGCCAGAGCGTGCTCCAGTTCTTCAACCACGACCATACCGCCGCCGCCAGCAATAACGAAACCGTCGCGGTTTGCGTCATAGGTACGGGAAGCTTTTGACGGATCGTCGTTGTATTTGGTAGACAGCGCGCCCATTGCATCGAATTCACACGCCATTTCCCAGCACAGCTCTTCGCCGCCGCCAGCAAAAACGATGTCCTGTTTGCCCAGCTGAATTTGTTCTACCGCGTTGCCGATGCAGTGCGCAGATGTCGCACAGGCAGAACTGATGGAGTAGTTTACGCCGTGGATTTTGAACGGCGTTGCGAGGCAGGCAGAAACGCCGGACGCCATCGCTTTGGTGACCACATACGGGCCAACCGCTTTCAGACCACGTGGGCTACGCATTGCGTCAGCGCCGAACACCTGAAAACGTGGGGAGCCGCCGCCGGAACCTGCAATCAGGCCAACGCGCGGGTTGTTCTGGTAATCTTCTGCAGCAAGGCCGGCATCAGCCACTGCCTGCTCCATCGATAGGAATGCATAGATGGATGCGTCGCTCATGAAGCGCACTACTTTGCGGTCAATGAGGCCAGTGGTATCCAGTTTTACGTTGCCCCAAACGTGGCTACGCATGCCGGAGTCCTTCAGCTCCTGAGAGAAAGTGATCCCTGAACGTCCTTCACGCAGAGATGCCAGGACTTCCTGCTGGTTATTACCGATGCTGGAAACGATGCCCAAGCCAGTAATCACTGCACGTTTCATTCAATACCTCTGTAAGTCGCACTATTTTAAAGTTTCGAGTGGCACAATAGCGTACACTTGTACGCCGAACAAGTCCGATCAGCCATTTTATGTGGAAATTTGCGCAGCCAGGCACTCATCGCTAAGATCGGGGCACAGCCTGTCAGACGAGTAACTTACGTGAAACAATACGCTATACAACCTGCCAACCTTGAATTCAACGCTGAGGGTACACCTGTTTCCCGAGATTTTGACGATGTCTATTTTTCTAATGATAACGGGCTGGAAGAGACACGTTACGTCTTTCTCGGCGGTAACCATCTCGCACAACGATTCCCTGCGCATTCACGTCCCCTCTTCGTGGTGGCAGAAAGCGGGTTTGGCACTGGACTTAACTTCCTCACGCTCTGGCAGGCATTTGCCGATTTTCGCGATACCCACCCTGAAGCTACCCTGGAAAGATTACATTTCATCAGCTTTGAAAAATATCCGCTGACGCGTGAAGATCTCACCTTAGCCCACCAGCACTGGCCAGAACTTGCCCCGTGGGCCACGGCACTGCAAGAACAATGGCCGATGCCGCTGGCGGGATGTCATCGCCTGCTGCTTGATGATGGGCGCGTCACGCTGGATCTGTGGTTTGGCGATATAAACGAACTGACCAGTACGCTGGATGACTCTCTGAATCAAAAGGTGGACGCCTGGTTCCTGGACGGTTTCGCACCGGCAAAAAACCCGGATATGTGGACGCCAACGCTGTTTAACGCGATGGCCCGACTGGCTCGTCCCGGCGGGACGCTGGCAACCTTTACCTCGGCAGGCTTTGTACGTCGGGGGTTGCAGGAAGCCGGGTTTACAATGCAAAAATGCAAAGGCTTTGGGCGCAAACGCGAAATGCTCTGTGGCGTGATGGAACAGACTCAGACGTTCACGTCCTCGGCGCCATGGTTTGCGCGTACGGGAACAGATAAGCGCGAAGCCGCCATTATTGGTGGAGGAATTGCCAGCGCATTGCTGTCACTGGCGTTATTGCGCCGCGGCTGGCAGGTCACGCTGTATTGCGCCGACGATAAACCTGCCGGGGGCGCATCCGGTAATCGCCAGGGGGCGCTCTACCCCCTACTTAGCAAACATGACGCAGCCATTAATCTCTTTTTCCCCACTGCGTTTACCTTCGCCCGTCGACTGTATGACGCCCTCCCCGTTGAGTTCGCGCATGACTGGTGCGGCGTGACGCAACTCGCGTGGGATGAGAAAAGCCAGCAAAAAATCACCCAGATGCTGTCCCTTGAACTGCCCGCTGCGCTCGCCGTCGGGGTTGACGCACAGCAGGTTTTACAAACAACAGGTGTGGAAACCGGATGCGGCGGGATTCAGTATCCGGCCGGAGGATGGCTGTACCCGGCGCAGTTAACCGCCGCGGTACTGGACTATGCAACAACCCTGGGATTACGCACCCGCTACCAACATACGCTGGCCTCACTGATTCGCCAGACAGCAAGCTGGCAATTGCAGTTTTCCAGTGGAGAAACCGCCTCTCACGCAGCAGTCGTTCTGGCTAACGGTCATCGCATTAGCGGTTTTGAGCAAACGCAGCCGCTACCGGTGTACTCCGTGGGCGGTCAGGTGAGTCATATTCCCACCACACCTGCACTTTCAGCGTTACGTCAGGTGCTGTGCTATGACGGCTACCTCACGCCGCACAACCCGCAAAATCAGCAGCACTGCATTGGCGCCAGCTATCATCGAGGGAGTGAAGAGACAGCGTATCGCGAGGACGATCAGCAACAAAACCGTCAACGCTTAATCGACTGCTTCCCGAACGCTGTGTGGACAAAAGAGGTAGACGTTAGTGACAATGCCGCCCGCTGTGGGGTGCGCTGCGCCACGCGCGATCACATGCCAATGGTCGGCAACGTCGCGGACTATGACGCCACGCTCAGCCAGTACACCACACTTGCTGCAGACAAAGAGCACGCCGTAAGCGCGCCGGTTTATTCCGATTTATTTATGCTAGGCGCGCTGGGATCGCGCGGGCTGTGTACTGCCCCACTGTGTGCAGAAATTCTGGCGTCGCAAATGAGCAATGAACCGATTCCCATGGATGCCAGCACGCTGGCGGCGCTAAATCCAAATCGTCTGTGGGTCAGGAAGTTATTGAAGGGTAAAGCGGTGAAATAAAAGGATGGCCTGATGACGCTACGCTGATCAGGCCTACAAACACCCCAACAAGGTAGGCCGGATAAGACATCAGAGCGTCGCCATCCGGCACAATTTACCGCAATTATTGTGCAGTAGCCTTCTGGAACAGAGTGTCCCACATTTCTTTCACTAACGCCTGGTCACGCGGCGATAGTTCGCCTGCGTTGATGGCTTTTTCCAGGCTGCTGGTCACATTGGCGTACAATGCCTCAGCGGAATGGTCCTCGCCAGCGTCCAGTTCGGCCACGGCCAGCGTCAGGTGTCCACGCAAATAGCCACTGGCAAACAACTCATCATCGCTGGCGTGCTCTACCATATCGTCGATTAATGCCAGAATGCGTGATTCAAACTCCGCGATCATCTTCTTTCCTCATTGTAAACGTGGCAGCGACTTCAGTTGAGCGCTTCGGGCCACGGGAATTGTTCCGCCTTAAGTTCAGGCGTGTGATAATAATTCTGTAACGCGTTAATGAAGCGCGCCGGACGTTCAGGGATCCCCTTTTCCAGGTACTCCATCACCTGAGCATGAACACGGCGCTGGAATACCACGCGATCCGGTTCAAAGTCCCCTTCAAGGTTGTCGCAACTGACGTTAAACGGGTAGCCCGCCGCCATGCAAAACAGCCAGTCAAACGCCTGCGGCTTCACTTCCACGTCTTCAAACTGGCATTGCGTCTTCGCGTCGCGTCCGTCCGGACAATACCAGTAACCGAAGTCGACCAGTTCACGCCGCGCCTTACCGGCGATGCACCAGTGTGAAATTTCGTGTAACGCGCTGGCGTAATAGCCATGCGCAAAAACGATACGGTGATACGGTAATTCCGCATCCGCAGGAAGATAGATCGGTTCGTCATCGCCTTTAATCAGACGGGTATTAAATTCATCGGCAAAGCAGCCGTTAAAAATCTCAATTAACTGTTCGTAGTGATGGGTATTATTCATTAGTTCATCCCCAGCCAGTGGAGAATCTCCTGTCCATGATTATCATAAAGTAGCTTGGCGCTCATCACGGCGGAGACAATGACGATCATTGGCCGAATGAGTTTTTGTCCTTTACTGAGCACCAGCCGTGAGCCCATCCGTGCGCCAATAAACTGGCCAATGAGCATCACAAATCCGGTCGCCCAAATCACTTTGCCGCCGAGGGCAAACAGCAACAGCCCGCCGATATTCGATGTGGCATTTAATACTTTGGCGTGGGCCGTCGATTTCGCCAGGTTGTAGCCGCACAGCATGACAAAAGCCAGCGCGTAGAACGACCCCGCAGCCGGACCAAAAAAGCCATCGTAAAAGCCGACGCAGCCCCCGGCCACCAGCGCGAAAGGCAACCCATGCAACCGACGCTGTCGGTCCTCTTCCCCCACTTTCGGCATCAACAGAAAGTAAAGGCCAATACAGATAACCAGAACCGGCAGGATCTGGCGCAGAATATCTGACTGCACGTGCTGAACCAACAGCGCGCCGCTCATTGAGCCGATAAAAGTCATGAAGATATTGAGCTTCTGATCCGCCAGATTAACCACGCCCCGGCGAATAAAATAGAGGGAGGAAGAGATAGATCCTCCACAGGCCTGTAGCTTATTGGTGGCCAGCGCTTGCGCGGGTGGCATCCCGGCCGCCATCAATGCCGGAATAGTGAGTAAACCACCGCCTCCGGCCAGAGAATCAATAAAACCTGCCAGCATCGCCACGAAAAAAAGCACACCTAACAGCAGTGGCGACACCATAAACAGAGAGGCAAAATGATCCATTAGAGTACATGCTCGTCCAGTAGCGCCTGGCAGGAAGGCGGCAACGGCGGCGGTGTCTTCTTCTCAGGCTTGGTGGTTCCAGGTTTCGGAGGTTCGAACCAGCTTTGCAGCTCCGCGCCGCAGCCGTCACCCGGTGGTGGTAACGGTTGATCTTCGCACTCAAGACTGTCGGCAGGACAACGCAACCGTACGTGCATATGCGCACGATGCTGGAACCATGGCCGCACTTTACGCAACCAGTCCCTGTCGGTCCCTGCATCCAGACAAAGTTGCTGCTTAATCGCCGGATTCACGAAAATACGCGTGACTTCATTATCTTTTGCCGCCAGCCTGATCAGGCTGAAAATCTCCGGCTTCCAGAGTGACGGCACGACACGTTTGCCATCCTGTGAGACCAGATCTAACGCCTGCGGCCGCAGCAGTTGCGACTGGGTCCAGCGGGTTTTCGGCAGTTGCAGGAAAATATCTACATCCAGTCCCGTCTGGTGGCTGGCGTGACCGCCATTGAATCGCCCACCGGCCGGCATGCCCATATCGCCGATTAACACCGTACCCAGCCCCAGATTGTTGGCCTGATTACTCAGACGCTGGATAAACATCACCAGATCCGGATGGCCAAAGTAACGGCGCTGATCGGTGCGCATCACCTGATAGTGTTCTGACTGTACAGGCAGCGTATCTGCGCCAACAATACAGCCATTGGAGAACGCGCCGATAGACTGCGCGCTGCCTGCAACCGGATGGGTAATTTTCTGCCAGGGCGTCGCCGCCAGACAGGCGGTGCTGGCAAACAGAGCCAGCGCCGCAAGTGCCGTTTTTTTCATCTCTTACCAGCGTGGAATATCGGTCTTCACGTCCGCATTTTGCGCCCGCTGACGCAGCAGGTGATCCATCAACACGATCGCCAGCATCGCTTCGGCGATTGGCACGGCGCGGATCCCAACACACGGATCGTGACGACCTTTGGTGATCATTTCGACTTCTTCACCAAAGCGATTAATGGTGCGCCCTGGAACGGTAATACTGGAGGTCGGTTTCAGCGCCATATGAGCAATGATTTGTTGCCCACTGCTGATCCCACCAAGAATGCCGCCCGCATGATTACTCTGGAAACCTTCTTTGGTGATTTCATCACGGTTCTGGCTGCCGCGCAGTGCAACAACGTCAAAACCGTCGCCAATCTCAACGCCTTTAACGGCGTTAATGCTCATCAGCGCGTGAGCGATATCAGCATCCAGGCGGTCAAATACAGGTTCGCCGAGACCCGCTGGTACGCCGCTTGCAACTACGGTCACCTTCGCCCCGATGGAGTCGCCCTCTTTCTTCAGCCCACGCATCAGTTCGTCCAGCGCCTCGAGTTTATCCGGATCTGGACAAAAGAACGGGTTAAGTTCCACCTGGGACCAGTCTTTGATCTCCAGCGGAATATCACCCATCTGCGTCAGACAGCCGCGAATTTCAACGCCGAATTTTTCCGCCAGATATTTTTTGGCAATCGCTCCGGCCGCAACGCGCATCGCCGTTTCACGTGCGGATGAGCGTCCGCCGCCACGGTAGTCACGCAGGCCATATTTCTGCTCATAGGTATAGTCGGCGTGTCCGGGACGAAAAACGTCCTTAATCGCGCCGTAATCCTGTGAACGCTGATCGGTATTTTCGATCAACAGGCCAATGCTGGTGCCGGTGGTAACGCCCTCGAACACGCCGGAGAGGATTTTCACCTGATCCGGCTCACGACGCTGCGTAGTGTAGCGCGATGTGCCCGGACGGCGTCTGTCGAGATCGTGCTGCAGGTCAGCTTCTGTCAGAGAAATGCCCGGCGGAACACCATCGACAATACAACCGAGCGCCAGCCCGTGTGATTCACCGAAAGTGGTTACGCGAAAGAGTTGCCCAATTGTGTTTCCTGCCATCACGGCTCCGTTATGAGTGTTGTGTATGTGCGCGTGTATTTAGTCTTTATAAATGCTGAAGTGCTCGCGAGCAGCAACTAACTGCTCTTTGGTCAGCATGAATACACCTTCACCGCCGTTGTCGAACTCCAGCCAGGTGAACGGTACATCCGGGTATTGCTCTATCAGATGTACCATGCTGTTTCCGACTTCACAAATCAGAATACCGTTATCTGACAGGTAGTCCGGAGCGTTACCCAGAATGCGGCGGGTAAGTTTTAGTCCATCGCTGCCGGACGCCAGACCCAGCTCAGGTTCATGACGATATTCGTTTGGCAGATCGGACATATCTTCCGCATCGACATACGGCGGATTGGTCACAATCAGGTCATACTGGACTTTCAGCAGATCGCGGAACAGATCGGAACGGATCGGCGTAACATGATGGATCAGGCCGTGCTCTTCAATATTGTGTTCGGTCACCGCCAGCGCGTCGGTGGAAATATCCACCGCATCCACTTCGGCCTCCGGGAAAGCATAGGCGCAGGCAATGGCAATACAGCCGCTGCCGGTACACATATCCAGGATATGCTGCGGCTGCTCATTAATAAGGCCCGCAAAGCGGTTATTAATAAGCTCGCCAATCGGCGAACGTGGTACCAACACGCGCTCATCAACATAAAACTCATGCCCGCAGAACCAGGCTTTGTTGGTCAAATAAGCGACCGGAATGCGCTCGTTGACGCGGCGAATCACGCGTTCAACAATGCGATGGCGCTCGCTGGAAGTCAGACGCGCGGTACGCATATCTTCTGGAATATCCAGCGGCAGATAAAGTGACGGCAGCACCAGTTGTACGGCCTCGTCCCATGGGTTATCCGTGCCATGGCCATACCAGATGTTCGCCGCGCTAAAACGGCTGACCGCCCAACGCAACATGTCCTGAATGGTATGCAGTTCACTCACTGCTTCATCGACGAAAATTTTATCCACGTATTCCTCCAGGGCATGCTCGTATTAATTTCGGCGGCTAGTTTGCCACGAAGACGGCGATAAATCAGCATTCACACAGGGCCTGAGCGCGAAAATTGCGTTTTAAGCGATCGGATGCCCGCCGAGTCGGGTTAAACTAACGAAAAATAAAAGATGAGACTCTCGAATGAAAAAGAAAACATCGCTCAGCGAGGAGGATCAGACGCTGTTTCGCCAGCTGATGACCGGCACGCGTAAAATTAAACAGGACACCATTGTTCACCGACCGCTACGTAAAAAAATTACCGAGGTTCCGGTTAAAAGGCTGCTGCAGGAACAAGCTGATGCCAGTCACTATTTCTCGGACGAGTTTCAGCCGCTGCTGAATACGGACGGCCCGGTAAGATATCTGCGTGCCGACGTCAGCCATTTCGAACTGAAGAAAATGCGCCGTGGCGATTACTCCCCGGAGCTGTTTCTCGATCTGCACGGGCTGACCCAGCAGCAGGCCAAACAGGAGTTAGGCGCGCTGATTGCCGCCTGTCGTCGTGAGCATGTGTTTTGCGCTTGCGTAATGCATGGTCACGGAAAACATATTCTTAAGCAGCAAACGCCGCTCTGGCTGGCGCAGCATCCGCACGTGATGGCCTTTCATCAAGCGCCAAAAGAGTACGGTGGCGACGCCGCGCTGCTGCTGCTGATTGAAGTGGAAGAGTGGCAACCGCCCGAACTTCCCTGATCCAGAAAAACAGAAAGAGCCGCATTTGCGGCCCTTTGATTTTCCGGATGACGGCTGTGCCTTATCCGATTCCAGGCTTTTTAAATCGCTTTTGCCATTTTTAGGTTACACGGGCTCATCTGCCAGTTAAAAGTACCCTTCCCGCTCTCATCAAGCGTTACGCTGGCAATCGCTGATGTGGTAAACATCGGCGGTGTTTCGCCTGGGCAAAGTTCAGACACCAGATACCCCACTAAAGGTAAGTGAGAGATGACCAGCGCCGTGGCGATACCTTCATTGGCCAGAGCCTGTAAATAGGCGCTGACCAGACCGACATCGCCGCAGGGAGTCAACTCCGGCAAAACATCCACACCGGTTGGCAGGTTCATACACTCCCCCACCACATCCAGCGTTTGTTCGGCTCGTAGGAACGGGCTCACCAGAACACGTTCGATATCCACTTTTTGACCTTTCAGCCAGTTCGCCATCAGGCGAGATTCGTCACAACCACAGGAGGTTAAGGGACGAACCGAATCACTGGCGGCATCAAGGGCTGCGTCGCCGTGACGCATGATAAAAACTTGCATATTGCACCGCTTTTGTTAACCAGAATCACCGACACCTTTATCCACAGCCCCTATTGACCGTGGTAACGATGTGGTGGCCGGCATTGTGCCTTATCCATTCACCGAATGAAACGCTGTTTTTTACCTCAACGGCGTAAGTATAGTCAATCTCTGTTTACATTTTGAGCGCGACCCATACATTCAGTGCGGATTCATCCTACCTTTGACCTCATGAATTCAGGTCAGTTTCCCCATTACTCCAGAATCTTTCACCGCGTTCCGCCATCTGCAATAACTGCTCACACGGCGTAAACCGCGAGCCGTATTGCGTGGTCAGTCGTTGCAGAGCAGCAACCACTTCACCCGCGCCGAGCGAATCCATATACCGGAACGGGCCGCCGAGGAAGGGCGGAAAACCAATACCAAATACAGCGCCGATATCGCCATCACGCGCGCTGCGGATAATCTTCTCATCGAAACAGCGTGCTGCTTCATTGAGCATTAACATGACGCACCGCTCGGCGATCTGCGCGGCGGTGAGTCGGCCCTGACCCTGGACGCCAATAAGCGTATAAATTGCAGGGTCGACCTGTTTTTTGCTTTTACGCCCTTTCGCTCCATAAAGATAGAAACCCCGACCATTTTTTCTACCTTTGCGATCGTCATTCAAAATTGAAGCAACAACATTTGCAGGCGCGCTAAAACGTTCTCCATATGCAGCCTCAAGCACTGGTATAATTTTAGTGCCCGTGTCAATTCCGACCTCATCCAAAAGTTGGATTGGCCCGACCGGAAAACCAAACTTAACCAGCGCGGCGTCAATAGCTTCAACCCGCTCGCCTTCGGTCAGCATACGAATAGCTTCGTTAATGTATGGCGCTAAAATGCGGTTAACATAAAATCCGGCCTTATCTCTGACCACTATCGGCGTTTTGCCCTGCTTTTTCGCCAGTTTAACGGTTGTGGCAATTGTCTGCTCAGAGGTCGTGGCATGCGGGATAACCTCGACCAGCGGCATTTTTTCCACCGGGCTAAAGAAGTGCAAACCAATTACTTGTTGAGGCCTGGCAGCTTTCGCCGCAATATCGCCAATTGGCAAAGATGAGGTGTTAGAGGCAAAAATGGTATGAGATGCGCAATTTTGCTCAACTTCTGCCACCATCTGTTGTTTTAACGCCAGATCTTCAAATACGGCTTCAATAACCAGATCGCGATGAGCGAAGCCACGGTAATCGGTTGATCCCGAAATCAGCGCCAGCTGTTTATCACGCTCGCTGGCTTTGATATGACGGCGGCGAACCTTCGTTTCAAGCTGATCCCAGCTGTACTTCAGCGCGTGGTTGATTCCCTTGGCATTTATATCTTTGATACGCACTGGCAAGCCGCCTTTACAGGCCGTCACATAGGCAATACCGCCCCCCATCAGACCGCCGCCCAAAATGCCTACACTGTTTAGCGGGCCGGGCTTCACATCACTTCCGGGATCCTTTTTCACATCGGTGTTGGCAAAAAAGATGTGCCGCAGCGCCTGAGACTGAGATGTCATCGCCAGTTCGCCAAACGCGCGGGCTTCGGCGTCGTAACCGCTGCTGCTGCCTTGCGCCAGGCCGGTTTCGATGACCTCAAGGATACGTTCTGTTGCAGGGTAGTTGCCCTGCGTTTTTTGCGCCGTCTTTTTACTGGCCATGCGGAATAACAGCGCCCGCCCCAGCGGCCCCGCTAGCACACGCTCTCGCACCGGCAGAGTACGGTGTGCGGGACTATCCTTTTTGGCCAGTTCTACGGCCGCTTCCAGCAAAATGGTATGCGGTACAACTTCATCCACTAAACCCACTTTCAGCGCCTGTTTTGCGCGTAGTTGTTTTCCGGTGAGGATCATATCCAGCGCGGTACTGACGCCAATCAGACGGGGCAACCGCTGGGTACCGCCAGAGCCGGGCAGCAGACCAAGCTGCACTTCCGGTAAACCCAGTACGGTTTTAGCATCATCGGTACAAATACGATTGTGGCACGCCAGCGCCATCTCCAGGCCACCGCCGAGACAGGCGCCATGAATTGCGGCGATAACGGGGATCGGCAAGGCATTAATTTCCGCCATAATCTGCTGCCCCTGGCGTGCCAGCGTTTCAGCTTCCTGCGCGCTGCGACAGCGACCAATCATGTTGATATCCGCCCCGGCAATGAAGTTATCGGGTTTCGCCGAAATGAACACCACGCCGCGTAATGCTTTGTTATCGCGAATTTGTTTCAGAATGACCCGAACCTGAGAGGCAAATTCCGCCTTCAGGGTATTCATTTTCTCTCCGGGCACATCAATGGTAACAACAGCGACGTTATCCAGACGTACGTTTAGCGTAAAAGCCGATGTCATTTCCATTATTCCGCCTCCAGAACCATTGCCGCACCCAGACCACCTGCTGCACAGGCTGTCACTAAACCAAAACCACCACCACGACGTCGTAACTCATGGAGAGTTTGGGTGATCATGCGAGCACCGGTGGCGGCGAAGGGGTGTCCATAGGCAATCGATCCGCCCAGCACGTTAAATTTACTGTCATCAACCTCGCCCGTGGCATGCGCCCTGCCGAGCACTTCGCGGGCAAAACGTTCGCTACCCAGCAGTTGAAGATTCGCCAGCGTTTGTGCGGCAAATGCTTCATGCATATCGATCAGGGTTAAATCAGCCATGGTCAGACCCGCTCTCTCCAGGGCAAGCGGCGTTGACCACGCCGGCCCCAACAGCATGTCCTGCCAGACATCGATGGCGGTAAAGGCAAAACTACGCAGGTATCCCAGCGGCACCAGCCCCAACTCTTTCGCACGCGATTCCGTCATCATAATCACGGCGGCTGCGCCGTCCGTTAGCGGGGTACTGTTCGCCGCGGTAACGGTGCCGTGCTTTCGGTCAAAGGCCGGACGCAGTTTGGCGTAATCGGCCAGCGTAGAGTTACCGCGAATATTGTTATCTTCTGAAAAAGGATCTTTGAAAGGTGGCGCGTAGGTGGTCATCACCTCATCTGCCAGTTTTCCTTCAGACCACGCCTGAGCGGCGCGCTGATGAGAACGGTGCGCCAGGGCATCCTGTTGCTCTCGCGTAATCCCATAAGTTTTGGCCATTTGCTCGGCCGTATCCCCCATGCGTAAACCGGTGGAATACTCGGCGACGGCTGGCGGTACGGGCATCAGGTCACGTAAGCGCAGTCGGGAGAAAAGCTTAAGACGCTGACCGGTGGTCCGGGCCTTATTGACATCCACCAGCACCCGCGCCAGCTTTTTGCTAACGCCAATAGGCAGAACTGACGAGGAGTCCGCACCGCCGGCAATTCCTGCGCGGATAGTCCCCGCCATCAGGCTTTCCGCAACATTCGCCACCGCCTGGAAGCTGGTGGCGCAGGCTCGGCTTACGCTGTAGGCATCGGTGTGCACATTCATCCCGGTTCCCAGCACGATTTCACGAGCAATATTTGGGGCTTCGGGCATTTGCACCACCTGGCCAAAGACCAGTTGCTCAATGACATCAGCAGAAATTTCGCTGCGCGCCAGCAGCTCGCCAACGACCATTTTCCCCAAATCTACGGCGGGAATGCCATGAAACGCGGTTGCCTGGCGGGCAAATGGCGTACGCAATCCGCTTACGATGGCGATGCGATCGCCCTGGCGGGTAACCAGCGGTAAAGCCTGACTCATAACACTCCCCTGTAAAAAATAAAAATAAGTGGTCTGACCTGATCACAGTCTTAACCAATTTTTTACATTTAGCCAAGCAGGGAGAAAAGAAAGTGGGAGCTAAGACACAGTGAATAATCACTGACAGTGACGAAAAAGCCCTTGCTACCGGGTAACAAGGGCTTTTAAAGAAGGGATTAACGCAGACCCAGTTGGAAGATCAGCGTTTCAGCTTCACAGGCAAAAACAAAGTCGATATCCAGACGCACACCTTCAGACTCTTCAGTAAAGGTCGAGGTGATTTGGCAAGGCTCAGATTCCACGCCACGCGCCTTCTCAGTCAGAGCGGCCAGCGTTTCTTCTGCCTCTGCACGATTCGCGAACACACGGCTGTATGACGCGGTGCAATCGGAGTTGTCCATGATGGTGCCAACATCCATACAGCAGCAAACCGGGGTTTCATCAGCACTGCATTTACTCATTGTAGATTTCCTCTGTATTCGCACCTGTGGTGCCAGATAAACGATGGGGATATTTTACGCTCCCATTATTCGCCTCTCCAGTCGTTAATTGTATGAAATGGGATAAGTGACCGAAATCACACTTAAAAATGATCTAAAACAAAAATCACCCAAACAGGTGAGTGTGCATACCCGCAATTTTGCCAGCTGGATCGCGTTTCTGAGATCAGAATTGAAAATATTTATAAACATACTTGCAACATTTCATCTGGTCAGACCTATACTCTCGGCACTGGTCTGATTTCTAAGTTGTACCTCAGACCCTACACTTCGCGCTCCTGTTACGGTATGTAACATTGTTTGTATAAAAATAAATCAATGAGGTTATGGTCATGAGCCAGAAAACCCTGTTTACAAAGTCTGCTCTCGCAGTCGCAGTGGCAATTATCTCCACACAGGCCTGGTCTGCAGGCTTTCAGTTAAACGAATTTTCTTCCTCTGGCCTTGGCCGAGCATATTCGGGTGAAGGCGCTATTGCAGATGATGCAGGTAACGCCAGTCGTAACCCGGCGCTGATTATGATGTTTGACCGCCCTACTTTTTCAGCGGGTGCGGTGTATATCGATCCAGACGTGAATATTTCCGGTAAATCGCCATACACCGGACGCAGCACCGATGCGGACAACATCGCGCCTACGGCGTGGGTTCCCAATGCTCACTTCGTAATGCCGATCAACGAACAGTTTGGTTGGGGGGCTTCTGTCACGTCAAACTATGGCCTGGCAACCGAATTTAACGACAACTACATCGTCGGCGAATACGGCGGGAAGACCGATCTTAAAACGGTCAACCTGAACCTGAGCGGTGCCTACCGTCTGAATGATAGCTGGAGCTTTGGCGTTGGTTTTAATGCCGTCTATGCCGATGCAAAAATTGAGCGTTATTCCGGTGAACAAACTGCCGCATTGCCAAAAGTCAGCCAGAAAATTGCCAGCCTGAAAGGTGACGAATGGGGTTACGGCTGGAACGCCGGTATTTTGTACGAGCTGGATAAAAATAACCGCTATGGTTTAACGTATCGTTCTGAAGTCAAAATCGACTTCGATGGCGATTACAAGAGCGGCATCCGCACCCAGGCCAACGCGTTACCTGGCGCAGGCACGGCGTTCCCTTGGGGAACCACCAACGCCACCGTCCCAGGTTCTCTGACGCTTAACCTGCCGGAAATGTGGGAACTGTCGGGTTACAACCGCGTTGCACCACAGTGGGCTATTCACTACAGCATGGCTTACACCAGCTGGAGTCAGTTCCAGGAACTGAAAGCAACCGGCACCAACGGGCAGACGCTGTTCTATAAAGAAGAAGGGTTCAAAGATTCTTACCGCATCGCGCTGGGTACGACTTATTACATGGATAAAAGCTGGACCTTCCGTACCGGTATCGCCTATGACGATAGCCCGGTTCCTGCGAGCAAGCGTTCCATCTCCATTCCGGACCAGGACCGTCTGTGGCTGAGTGCGGGTACCACTTACGCCTTCAATGATGACGCGTCCATTGACGTAGGCGTTTCTTATATGCACGGCCAGAAAGTGACCGTCAAAGAAGGCCCGTATACTTTCGATTCTGAAGGTAAAGCCTGGCTGTTCGGTACCAACTTCAACTACGCATTCTGATTTTCTTCAGATATAAAAAAGGTGAGCTTTTTAGCTCACCTTTTTATTTTCAACCTTCCTTACTCGGAATCGATCTCTTTTAAATCGTCCTGAATATCTTTCGCGTTCGGGTTTTCTTCTGGTTTGAGTTTGCCACCGTTCGCAATAAAGTCATGACGCTGGAAGTAAGCTTCTCGCACCATGATGTAAGGGTCGGAAGATTGACGCAGCAGACCGTCGGAATCAAGCAGTTGCGCGCGGGTTTCAATCCCTTCAACCGTCCATTTACCTATCGACAACGGCCAGGTCAGCCAGGACAGTACCGGATACAGCGTATCCACCATGTCGCCGCCATCATCACGCAGCGTGAAGCTGCCGTAGAATGGAAGCTGCATATACGGTCCATAACCAACGTCATAGTGGCCTAACGTACTACCAAAACGGTGTGGTTCAACGCGCTGTAACTTCGGATTAGCCATACCCGCCACGTCGATAAATCCGCCCATACCTAACAGGGTGTTCAGGAAGAAACGGGTGAAGTGCACCATCCCCTGATAGGGGTCGCCTTGCAGGAAGTAGTTGACCATAACGGCCGGCTCTTCAAGGTTGCCGGTAAAATTGCTCAAACCGTTACGCGCCGGCTGCGGGACATAATCACGCCAGGCAACTGCCACCGGTCGAACAACGTATGGATCTAAAACATTAAAGTTGAAGTTGTACATGGTGCGGTTGAACCCTTCAAATGGGTCCGAACGCCCCTGCTGTTCAGTACCAGAGCTCGCACACCCCACCAAAAGTGTGGTTCCCAGCGCAAGCGCCGACAGGCGAAGCTTCATAAGTGTCTCCCTGTGTATTATGGCTATCGCTGATTGCCATCCATGACGGAACGATGACGTATCCGCCTGTTTAGATGTGAGCGATTGTAACAGCACGTCAAATGATGTCTATATACCCTGTGTTACTGATTTGATCATAGCCTGGTAATGCTTACTCCGCGGCGGCTCTATTCTAGCTACCCCAATAAAAACAAACGTTACCATTTTTGCTATCTCAGACTTTCTCCCGCTGATTTTCGGGCAAAAGCCGCTACGCTTTAGCAATACGTGCTAATTCAGGATTCGGCTATGAATGACATTGAGAACGAAAAGATTGATCGGCACAGCGACGAACTCCAGGTCGACAGTGACGAAAAGCTAGAGGGTAAAAAGATTGAGGTCGATGAGGACAGACTCCCCTCCCGCGCCATGGCGATCCATGAACATATCCGCCAGGATGGGGAGAAAGAAATGGAGCGCGACGCGATGGCGCTACTGTGGTCAGCCATCGCTGCGGGACTCTCGATGGGCGCCTCGCTACTGGCTAAAGGAATTTTTCATGTGCAACTGGAAGGTGTGCCTGGAGGATTTTTGCTGGAGAACCTCGGTTATACTTTCGGCTTTATAATTGTCATTATGGCCCGCCAGCAACTGTTTACCGAAAATACCGTCACCGCCGTCCTGCCGGTAATGCAAAACCCTACGCTCGGCAATTTTGGCCTGCTGATGCGCCTGTGGAGTGTGGTTCTGCTAGGTAATATTATTGGCACCGGGGTTGCGGCATGGGCGTTTGAGCATATGCCGATTTTTAATGAAGAAACCCGCGATGCTTTTGTCAAAATCGGCATGGATGTGATGAAAAACACGCCAACGGAGATGTTTTCCAACGCCATCATTTCTGGCTGGTTAATTGCCACAATGGTATGGATGTTTCCCGCCGCCGGGGCAGCAAAAATTGTGGTCATTATTCTGATGACCTGGCTGATTGCGCTGGGCGATACCACGCACATCGTCGTCGGCTCGGTGGAAATTCTCTATCTGGTCTTTAATGGCACGCTGCACTGGAGTGATTTCTTCTGGCCCTTTGCTCTCCCTACGCTCGCCGGAAATATCTGTGGCGGAACGTTTATCTTCGCGCTGATGAGCCACGCGCAAATCCGCAATGATATGAGCAATAAACGCAAAGAAGAAGCCAGGTTGCAAGCCAGGCGGGATGAGCAAAAGCAGAAAAACCAGAAAAAACAGGCTTGAATGGTGACGGTTTGAGCAGTTGGGCGGCCTGAGGCTTACCGTTGTGAGTAAAAAACGCTATACTCGTGCCGCTTCGTCCCCTTAGTTAAATGGATATAACGAGCCCCTCCTAAGGGCTAGTTGCAGGTTCGATTCCTGCAGGGGACACTTTTAATTAAATGCATCCGGCTAAATCCTTTCATTTACCTGTCAGTTCATCCCTAAACCAGGCGATAAAACGGCACATTCCTCACCGTTGCAGTAAGATTATCGGACACCATTGTCTGCTCAGTAGCTATCCGCATCCCTGATTTTCTCAGCCTCAGTACGTCAGCAGCAATACGTTGGCTGCCAAACCAGAAAAGCCCGTCCAAAGCAGTGACATCAAGGCCTGATTCCAGTGCCAGCTTCAGACGCTCACGCGGTGCTTTTACCGTTTTAGCAATTTGCTGATACGGCGCTTCGCTTGAACCTGCACGATTAATGCGTCGAATACGATGCGACAGGCGGTACTGAAATTCATCCGGTATCCCGCCGAGACTCGCTTTCAGGCTGTAAACACAACCAAAGCGTTTGCCGTTAAAGATTACGTTTTTCTGACTAAGCTGCAGCTCTTCACGAACACTGGCAATCAGTTGCGGGGTACGGAGTAATAACAAACGGAAAGGCAGCTCAAAGCTGGTCACATAGTCCACATTCAATAACGCAATACGCAGACGCTCTTGCGGACCCGCCTTCATTTCCCGACATTCAGCAATAACATCAGCCCACTGGCCAGCCAGACGGGAACTTTCAGTCGCCTCAGTAAAGCTGTATTTTTCAGTCTGATAATCAATACGTTCGGTCACTCGGAATTCCCTTCTGGCCACATCTCGGTATTGGTTGCTCACTTTACCAGCGACAGACTGCAACCGGAAGCCCGCAGGTATAGGCAGTGGAATTATCGCTACTTTGCCCCTTAGTAACTTACTGACTGCTCTTGCATGGTGAGAGACGCGGCCGTCGATAGGGCTGGTGATCCAGGGTAACGCAGAAATTATGCCAACAATGAAACCGTGGCGGTATACGCAACCGGCTCCGGAGAAATGTTTACCCGCACGCTGACCGCATACAACATTATCTTATCAACAAGCATCCCTCTAAAAATACCTGCTGGTAGAAGTCACCAGGGGGCCCGGCATCCGCAGTTACTTCAACCTTGGCAACATAATGAATATTGATTGAACTCATATACTTGAAGGCTTCCACACTGATAATCTCGCAAGATTCATTTGTTGGCAGACAGGATCACTGTGTTAGAAATCTTTTCTTAACCCGCTGAAAAATATCTAACAAATATTTTTCTCACATAAAAACGATGGTTCGTTCAAAACGGATCCGAATTTATTTGGGTTAAAAAAGGTACAGTATGAAAGTCACATGGACTGTCACCCCTGTCGGTTACCAGCGCATTGCTAAGCGCTGCCCATCATGTAATGTAAAACGCGAATTCGCACCTTCCGGCGCATTCAGAGTCAATTCGCAAAAGAAAGTGCTCGATATCTGGAGCATTTATAAATGCACCCACTGCGAATATACATGGAATATCTCGCTGTATTCACGACTTCACATCAGCAAAATAAATCGCGAGCTGTATCATCGATTTATCACCAACGATGCCAGTACGGTTCACTATTTTGCCAATGATAAAGCCACCCTGAGCCGTAACAAGGCTGAACTTGCAGGTAAACCTGATTTTCGTATTCAGGAGCAGTGGCAGGTCAGCATCAAAACCGGCCAGAACGTCACCGTAAGCATCAGACTTTCCCATTCTTTTCAGATTAGTGTGCTATCGATCTTGAAGCGCCAGCTTTTCCTCAGCACCGCGGAGATAAAGAAACTGATAGATGAAGGCCATATTAGTGGTATTACGATGAAAGAACTCAAATCCCGAAAACTAATGACAGGATATTTGGATTTTCAGCTGTCAGCAGTCACATTATATGCTCGGCGAAAAGTTGTTATGACCCAACGTTAACAGTATGAAGCTCACGATAAGATGGTGAGGCTTAACCGACCCGGTATGTTCTCCGGGTCGGTTAAACGGCGTCAGGTCAGACAACAAAACGATTGACCAGATCCTTCATGGTGACAGACAGATTGTCCAGGCGCTGGCTGTCGCTTGCGGCCTGAGAAACCAACGCCGCGTTTTGCTGCGTGACCTGCTCCATAGGTCGCAGTGCCAGGTTAATCTGAGTTACCCCTTGCGATTGTTCCGTCGCTACACGAGCGATATCCGCAATATATTGCTTCATGCTGGTGGTATTGTCCGCCGCGGCTTCTAGCGCGGTAGCGGACGCCGTAACCCGCTCAACACCCTCACTAATTTTTACCATATTCTGCGCGACCAGCTCGCGGATCTGATTAGCTTCTTTGGCACAACGCTGCGAAAGATTCCGCACTTCACTGGCGACAACCGCAAACCCCCTGCCCATCTCTCCTGCCCGTGCAGCTTCCACTGCCGCATTCAGCGCCAGCAAGTTAGTCTGAAACGAAATATCGTCTATCGAGGTCACAATATTCGAGATTTTCTCACTGGAAGAGCGAATATCCCCCATGCTTTGATTTGCCGCACTGGCGACGTTACTGGCCTGGCGGACCTCTTTTTCCAGCCTGATTGTCAGATGCTCCGCTTCGCGGGCATTGTCCGCCGTTTGCGTAATCGTCGTGGAGAGCTGTTCCATACTGGCCACCGCTTGTACTATTGATGCTGCCTGTTCATCCGTGCGTTGGGCCAGGTCCTGATTACCCGCCGTAATGCTGCTGCTGGCATCGGATAAAACCACGGAGCCTTGTTTAATCTCCTGGACGATATGCTGAATACTTTCCAGCATCGTGTTATAGGCGCGATTAAGTGAGGAAAGCTCATCTTTCCCCGGGGTCGCCAGTCGTTGAGTCAGATCGCCGTTCATACCCGCAATCTTGCGGAGCGTGTCACTAAATTGACGATGCATATTGATAGCGATTGCCCCTGCGAACGCCAATGATGCCAGGAGCGCTAACAAGCTGACAATCATATATATTTGCCAGTTTTTTCGTGCATCCTGCGCGAGTTTTTCCGCATTCGCTAACAGAAGATTCGCCGTCACATCTTCTATCTGCCGCATCACTTCAATACGCTGGGTTTGAACCTTGAACCAGACAGTAGGATCGACATCAAATCCACCGTTCGCGGCATGACTAAACGCGGTTTCGCGTAATGAGAGGGCTTTTGACGCTTCTGTGGACTGTAAGCGGCTTTCCAGCATGGCCGCCTGTTCCGGAGGGCTCAGACGCAACGATTGTGCCAGCCAGACGTTCTGTTTACTGACGACATCACTGAGTTGATGTAACTGCCCCTCGGCGAAATGACCGGAGGAAAAGATATTTGACAGCAGCGCGCGTTCAATACCTGCTTGTTCTTTCAAATTCAGCAAGTTGTAGTAGGCGGCGAATGCGTTCGCCATCTCGCCTGAATCCGTCAACTGTCCCAACCTGCCCACAAAACTCAGCACATCAGCAATGACATTAGTATAAAACTTAACGACATCTGAGGCCGGAAGCCCCAATCGCGTGACGTTTTCCCGGATGGTGGCAAGCGACAGAATGTTTTTCTTAAACGTGGTGACAGAATTGGCGGCATCCCCTTCTGGTAATGCAGTATCGGACAGTGAACGCACAAAGACCTCGATCTCGCGATCGGTTAAAGCCCGCTGTGCGGTTAACTCATCTTTGAACGTCTTCCCTTCAGCCCCCAGAAATCCGACGCTCATTCCCCGTTCTTTTTGCAGCTCATGCACCACATTTCCGGCACTACGCGCGAGCGCTGTCAGTTGAGCAATATTCTCCATCTGCCGTTCTGTCTCAATGCGCGTCAATATTCCTGAACCAGCAAACCAACATAACGCCAATAATAGTGGTTGTAGCGCGATTATTAACTTCATTTTCATCGGCATTCGATAAACCCACCACATGCCACTTTCCTCCATTGTCCATATTTTCATTATGGTTATCGGCGCAATGAGGCTGCACTTTAAATTTGATCAAGAGACAACTGATTGTTTTTTAGATTAAATACCTGCCAAAATAACTCTATTTGATTACGACAATCAGGATAAATCACTGGAATATTTATATTTATGATATCTATTCTCAAGTTAGTTAAATCATTCAGCATATTATTTCTTATTAAAAAACGGGTTAACTATCAACACGATTCGGAAAGGGAGTAAGACACAGAACGGTGACGCCTACTGGAGATAACCGTCGTGGCACGGCCATTTTCTGGCATCCCGCCGAACGTTAAGGTTATAATCCTGACAACGATTTTATTGGATTAGAAGCGACGATGACAAAACTTACCCTACAAGAACAGATGCTTAAGGCAGGTCTGGTCAGCAGCAAAAAAGTGGCCAAAGTGCAAAGAACGGCGAAGAAATCGCGCGTTCAGGCTCGCGAAGCCAGAGAAGCGGTTGAAGAGAATAAAAAAGCGCAAATTGAGCGCGACAAGCAGCTCAGCGAACAGCAGAAACAGGCCGCGCTGTCTAAAGAATATAAAGCCCAGATCAAGCAACTGATTGAAATGAATAAAATCACCATTACCCGTGGCGATATTGGTTACAACTTTACTGATAATAACCTGATCAAAAAAGTCTATGTTGATAAGGTGACTCAGTCTCAGCTGATCAAGGGCCGTCTGGCCATTGCCCGACTGACGGCTGAAAGCGGCAACGATAGCGAATACGCCATTATCCCGGCTGTCGTCGCCGACAAGATTGCGCAGCGCGATGCAAGTTATATTGTTTTAAATTGCGAGCTGAGCCAGGAAGCGAAGGACGAAGACGATCCGTATGCTGATTTTGTCATCCCTGATGATTTGATGTGGTAAGAAAAACAACCAGATAATCACCCGGACTTCCGTTGCCTATTTCGGTGAACGCCAACGCCGCCACCGAAATACTCTCGACGTCCCTTCTCCCCCAATCCTGGCGACTAAAACTTATAGTGTTCTTTGCTCAGCCCGTATTTTCTCATGCGTAAATACAATTTTTTACGCGGGATTTGTAAATACTCCGCCACTTCATTAATGCGCCCCTGATGAATATTTAGCGCTTCAGTAATGATCTGTCGCTCGTACTCTTCAACCCGCCGATCGAGCGGTGTTGGTTCAGGCAGATGCAGCTGCGGATTCGCGGTTTCAGCCAGCGGGAGTAGCCCAACGGCAAAAAGCTCGGCGGCATTCGCCAGTTCTCGAACATTACTTAACCACACGCGACGCCGCATGCCTTTCAGTAACTCCCCTTCAACCTCGGGCACGGGATGGTTCAGGCGCAGACAGGCTTTCTGCAGGTAATGACGAAACAGCGGCTCAATATCATCCGGACGCTGTGACAGCGGCTGACAACCGATTTGCGTCATCGCAAAACAGTAGTAGAGTTCGGCCACAATCTGGTTGGTTGCCGCCAGTTCCACTAACGATGTGTCACCAATGCCTATCAGACGAAACGGACGCCGCTCCTGACTTTGCAGATGCACCAGATGGTGCTGCTGTTCACGTGTCAGGCACTCAATATGGCTCAGGACCAGCGTTCCTCCTTGCGCCTGTGCAATAAGGTCATTGAGTAGTCCCGCGTTCCCGGGCGTTAGTTCACTGCGGATAAACGGCCCATCAGCGCTGCGCCCAAGCTGATGCAAATACCGGGCTCCGGTCATACGTCCCGTTCCCGGCTCGCCATAAAACCAGACGGCAATATCCGTTTCCGCCAGGTGTTGCAGACGTTGACGATACTGATTGACCCAGTCACTGTAGCCGAGCAGTTCAACCTGAAGCTTTTGCTGGCAATAATGGCGACGGGCAATCACGGATTTTCTCTGACGCAGCGCATCCTCTACCAGCGACAGCAGTTTGCCGGGGTCGACCGGTTTTTGCAGAAAGTCCCATGCGCCTTTCTTTACTGCCTCCACCGCCATCGGGACATCGCCATGCCCGGTGATTAGCAAGATAGGTAGCTGATTATCATCCTGATGAAACAACGTCATCAGGTCTATTCCATTGCAGCCAGGCATACACACATCGCTCAGAACAATCCCCGGCCAGTCGGCTTGCAGCCAGTTTCGGGCATCAAAAGGGTTATTGCATGCATAGACACGGTACCCCTCTTGTTCAAGCAACAGAGTGTAAGCGTCGAGAACATCGGCATCATCATCAATCAGCAGAACAGAATAGTCATCACACAACATCGTTTACATCCGTCAGATTAAATTGCAGAACGACGCAGGCATTACGCCCCGGTGTCGACGCCAGGCGCAGCTCGCCGTTCATTTGCCCCATTAACGATACACAAATCGATAAGCCAATACCGAGCCCCACATCCTTACTGGTGGTAAACGGCTTTAATAGTGATGGCAATAACGCCTCCGGCCAGCCGGGGCCGTTATCGCAGACAAAGACGCACAATCGGCTGCCCTCAGCCTGCCAGTGAACCTCTATTTGCGCGCCAGTCGGACTGGCATCCAGCGCATTTGCCAGTACGTTTACCAGCACCTGCTGAATACGCACTTCATCACCTGTCACCCATACACTCTGGGCTGGAAGCGTCAGCGTACCCTGCTGAGGCTTATGCCGCATGGCCAACAGTTCCCAGGCGGCGCTGAATGTTTGTCGCAGATCGACCGGATGCAAAGGCGCGCCCGGCTCGGCCCGACGTGCAAACTGACGCAGCGAACGGATAATGGCATCAATACGGATAATCAGCCCCTCCGCTTTGGTTAACGTACTTCTGGCCTGAGCGGATTGTCCTTGTTCAATTGCCCTTCCCGCCGTAAACAGGTACATCGACAGCGCATTCAGCGGTTGGTTAATCTCGTGCGCCAGCGTGGTCATGGTCTGTCCAACCACTGCCAGTTTTGCCGTCTGGATCAGTTCATCCTGCGTTGCCCGGAGATCGGATTCTATCTCCTTGCGCTCTGTCACTTCCTGCTCCAGCTGATTTTTTTGCGCACTCAACTGGCCCAGAGTATGGCGCAGCAATCCTGCGATGCGCCCGAGCTCATCGCGCCCATAAACCGGGATGGTGGCATCCGTTCTGCCAAGACCAATTTGCACCACGGCCTGGTTGAGTGCGGTAAAACGCTTCACCAGACGCGAACGAATAAAGTAATGGTTGAGCCCCCAGGCGAGAAGTAGCGCCAGCAGCGTCGCCAGCAGAATAAGTCCACCGCTGACGCGAACAATTTGTTCCAGCCGCTGGTTAAACATCTGCATTTGCTGATGGCTACTCCCCAACTGCGCCTCAAGCAGTGTTCGAAAGCGCCCGAGCGTTGCCTCTCTGGCATGGTTAGCATCAACGAGCGCTTTTTGCGCGGCGACATAATCGCGCATGGTATCGGGCATTTTATTTTTCATCATCCCGATTTCCAGTAACTCATCAATGGTTTGCCGCAGGGTGATAGTACTGGGCCAGTCATCGAGGGTACGGATATTTTCATCCGCCGTTTTCTTCAGGTTCTCCAGATAGCGGATATGATTCTCCACCAGCATTCCGTCGTCGCTACCCGACTTCAGTTCATTGAGCCTGTCGCGTAAATCATCCACGATCTGATTTTCAATTCTTGCCAGGGTGTAAACCTGCTGCTGCTCGTTTTGTACCTCTCTGGCACGTTTGAGATACTGCGCTGCATCGCCGTTTTTGGCCTCAATTTGATCCAGCAACGTCCCCTGCTGCCAGGTAAAATCCTGCACCAGCGAATTCAGCTCAGTAGTAAAATCATCATGTAGCCAGTCGATGCGCGCGGAAAGTTCACTCACCTTTTCGCGCACGAGGAACATGTTGTAGAGCACCCGGTCCAGCTCCGCCATCAGCGCCCGACTGTCTTGCAAAATCACCGCCAACTGCTGTTGTTCTGCCGATTGTAATCCCCGGCTCAGCACCTCAATTTTGTCCAGATGAGAAATAATTTGATTGCGCAGTTGCAGCCTCACCGTGGTGTTGGGGGCCAACAGGAATTCATTAAGCTGATCCACAACCAGGTTGAGATTTCCTTCTATCAAAAAAGCGGAATGTACGCGCGGGAAGTAATCATCAAGTGAATAGCGTATCTGCGAGCTCTGCTCATGCCAGGAGTACAAACTGACGCAGCTTACGCTCAACGTCAGTAATGCGCCCGTCAGAAACGCTCCCCGCAGGCTGCTGCTGATGCTGAGCTGGCGCAGGCGTTGCAGTATCGAACCACCTTTCATTTTAACTCTTCCAGTTTGGATATCGCCTGACGCTGATTTTTAAGAAACCAGAGCTGCCACTCCATCATCTGCTGTTCGGCTACGCTTTTATTCTCAAATTGCGCAAGCCAGGCCTCATCCTCACTACTTCTGGCGTCTATCGGGACGCTGGTCAGTAATGCTCTGATTTCGGGTAGCGGGCGTTTCAGGCGCGCTTCCGCACTGTATAGCGCCCGCCAGGCATCTTTCAGCTGCGCGAGTCGAAAACTGATGGCGGTATCAAACATCCGCTGCACCAACTGTTGCCGCTTAAGGATCAGCCGATAATTAAGCGCGGGCTGGCTCATCAAAATAGCCTGCTGAGCGGCGCGTGGGTTATCAGGCGCGAGCTGCGTGACCGGATATTTCCCCGTGTTCGCATCCGCAAGGATCCGCTGTCCTTCCGGGCTTAACAGATAGCGGATAAAGCGACGCGCTTCGTTGGGGTGCTGGCTATTCTTGAGTACGGCAACATAGGTGGGTGACACCGCCGAGCGAGGGAAATAGGTAAAAGTAAGGTGCGGATCGTTAAGCAACAGGTTGGCATAGTTATCAATAACCGGCCCCGCCACGCCCAGACCGCTCTTAATTTTGTCGGCCACGCCAAAACTGCGTGATGAAATCGTTACCAGATTACCGGCGCTGGCCAACAGCGTCGCCCAGCCCTCTTCCCACCCTTTCTGTTGCAGCAGCGACTCAACCATCAGGTGGTTGGTATCGGAACGCGACGGGCTACTCATCAACAGCGCGTTCTGATATTTAGGCTGCGTTAAATCCCCCCAGTCGGCAGGCGGCGGAAGATGCCGCGCCGCCAGCGCAGAACGATTAATCAACAGGCCAAACCCTGATATCGCCACAGCCACGGAGGTCGAGCGAATCGAGTCTGGCACCAGCCGCTGGCTTTCAGGCAGCGCATTATCGAAAGGTGCCAGCTTCTGGTGCTCCTGAAGATGCTGCAACAGCATGGGTGATGAGGTCAAAATCAGATCGACGTTTTCCGCATTCGCAGTATCCAGCAACTGTTCCAGCGAACCGCTGGTCCGGTTTAACGTGCGAATCATCACTGACCCTGGCTCCGTCTGCCAGCGCTGGATAATCCAGGCCGTGGCCCCTGGGGAAAAGGTGGTCGCCATCACCAGCTCTTTACCCAGGACCTGGCAGCTCGCCGACAGCGACATAAAACAGAGCAAGAATGCCCAAAAACGCCCCCGGCCCAACAGTCTGTTTGTGATCCCGTTCATAAATACCAACATGTACAAAAAATAATATTGAGACAAAACTTACCCGTTTATCACCGCTGGGGGGAAGAATAAGGTTATTCGTAGAATAACCAAACGGAAAGTGACGACATCAGTAAAGAATACCCGAAAATGCAGCCTGAATTTGTTAATACCCGCACACGCCGATGATAAAAATGTCCGTGAAAGAATAGAATTGAAAATCCATTATTAAAAAAGAGTCAAAATCTGCCACGCCGCCCGAAAATTGAGTCAATAGTGACACATTTCATCAACTTGAGTTTCTTTGCCGTCTATTTCACTCTTCACTGCGAAAAATCCTGATATTCACATCAATAAAAAATTAGGTGATGATATGTTATCAATATTTAAGGCAGGACCAGCGGCGAATAAAGTCCCGGCGGAGAAAGTCCAGGCAACTTATGGCCGATACCGCATTCAGGCATTACTCAGCGTATTTCTTGGCTATCTTGCGTACTATATTGTGCGCAATAACTTCACGCTTTCGACTCCATATCTGAAGGAGCATCTGGATCTCAGCGCTACGCAGATTGGTTTACTCAGCAGCTGCATGCTTATTGCCTATGGGATCAGTAAAGGCATTATGAGCAGTCTGGCAGACAAGGCCAGCCCGAAAGTCTTCATGGCATGCGGCCTGATCCTGTGCGCTATCGTCAACGTAGGCCTGGGGTTCAGTACCGGATTCTGGATATTCGCCGCGTTGGTCGTTTTCAACGGTTTGTTTCAGGGGATGGGCGTTGGCCCTTCATTTATTACCATCGCTAACTGGTTTCCACGTAAAGAACGTGGACGCGTTGGCGCATTCTGGAATATCTCACACAACGTTGGCGGTGGTATTGTCGCCCCGATTGTTGGCGCCGCGTTTGCCATTTTGGGGAGCGAACACTGGCAAAGCGCCAGCTATATTGTTCCGGCCTGTGTTGCCGTACTGTTTGCTTTTATTGTGCTGATGCTGGGGAAAGGTTCACCACGCCAGGAGGGTTTACCGGCTCTGGAACAAATGATGCCGGAAGAAAAAGTCGTATTAAATTCCCGACACGCTGTCCAGGCGCCAGAAAATATGAGTGCCTTCCAGATCTTCTGCACCTATGTATTGCGTAATAAGAATGCCTGGTATGTTTCACTGGTAGACGTCTTTGTCTATATGGTGCGTTTTGGTATGATTAGCTGGCTGCCAATTTATTTATTAACCGAAAAACATTTCTCGAAAGAGCAAATGAGCATAGCTTTTCTGTTTTTCGAATGGGCGGCAATTCCTTCCACATTACTGGCGGGTTGGCTCACCGATAAACTGTTTAAAGGCCGTCGCATGCCGCTGGCCATGATCTGTATGGCGCTGATTTTCGTCTGCCTGATCGGTTACTGGAAAAGTGAATCGCTGCTGATGGTCACTATTTTTGCCGCCATCGTGGGTTGCCTGATTTATGTTCCGCAGTTCCTGGCCTCCGTTCAGACCATGGAAATCGTCCCCAGCTTCGCAGTAGGTTCTGCGGTAGGGTTACGCGGATTCATGAGCTACATTTTTGGCGCATCGCTGGGAACCAGCCTGTTTGGCGTGATGGTCGATAAAATGGGATGGCATGGCGGCTTCTATCTGTTGATGGGCGGGATTGTCTGCTGCATCCTGTTCTGCTACCTCTCCCATCGCGGCGCGCTGGAACTCGAACAACAACGGAAAAACGCTCAGCAAGAGGAAGCGTCACTCCAGTTGGCTGATGCCCGGTAACCGATTTGAGTCTCGCAAAAAGTGCCAGCGATGCTGGCACTTCAATACATTCAGATAAAGAATAAATAGCTCAACGTGATAATTTATTGCTTACCGTAACCCACCATAAAGCGGATGATCAAACCGCATGCTGGGGCAAGAAAAAGGAATAATCCGGTAACCATCTCGTTACCATTGGTCAACTGCATAGTAAAAACGTAAATTAATGCCGTGAGTATGGCCATGCCGATAAAAGCACTTATTGACGCCGCAGTCCCCATAACCTGCCAGATATAGCAACTGACGCTCAGAATGCTCAACGCGAGAAAGATCCAAAAATAGAACATAGCGATACCTCCTGTTTGCCGTAAAAATTTACGTAAGTCCTTACACTCCCTTGAGTTTATATTCTAAGACAATTCCCAATGGTTCGCAATTTAAGCAACATTTTCGTTACAAAAATCACTCAATCGCTGACTACTAATTTATTCGACAGCCGTTTATTTAATCGTCATAAAAACAACGCATTATATATCGACTCATTTTTGACCTTAATCGCCGTAAAAACATTTACGCATCTTGAGTAATTATTTCTGGCTGACATTAATATTCGGGTGTACATTGAGCGTCCGATCATTCATGCCCCTTCCTGGTTTTGTCCTGACTCAGTTTTACACTCTTTACAGGAACCAATGTCGTTCATGGCGGCCTAACGATCAGTACAGACTGTAAAGCGGCAGACTAAAGAATCTTCGCGATACACCTATTTCGTATCAACAACAGGTGCTTATGTTCCCCCAATGTAAATTTTCACGCGCGTTTTTGCATCCGCGCTACTGGCTCACATGGTTTGGCGTCGGTGTGCTCTGGTTACTGGTACAACTTCCCTATCCCGTATTGTGTTTTCTTGGTACCCGTACAGGAACGCTGGCTCGTCCATTTTTAAAACGCCGTGAATCTATTGCTCATAAAAATCTCGAACTCTGTTTCCCAAATCTGTCGCAAGAAGAAAGAGACAAACTGGTCGATGAGAACTTCCGTTCACTCGGCATGGCGCTGCTTGAAACGGGTATGGCCTGGTTCTGGCCGGATCGCCGGGTACGCAAATGGTTTGATGTAGAAGGGCTGGACAACCTGAAACGCGCACAGATGCAAAACCGTGGCGTGATGGTGGTAGGCGTACACTTTATGTCACTCGAATTGGGTGGTCGCGTAATGGGACTTTGCCAACCGATGATGGCAACCTATCGCCCGCACAACAATAAGTTGATGGAGTGGATCCAAACCCGCGGTCGTATGCGCTCCAACAAGGCCATGATCGGCAGAAATAATCTGCGCGGTATTGTCGGCGCCCTGAAAAAAGGGGAAGCGGTATGGTTTGCCCCCGATCAGGACTACGGTCGTAAAGGGAGTTCATTCGCCCCCTTCTTCGCAGTCAAAAACGTCGCGACCACCAACGGTACTTACGTGCTGTCACGGTTATCGGGCGCAGCGATGCTGACCGTAACCATGGTGAGAAAAGCAGATAACTCCGGTTACCGCCTGTTCATCACGCCAGAAATGGAAGGTTATCCAACAGATGAAAGCCAGGCAGCGGCGTATATGAACAAAATTATCGAAAAAGAGATCATGCGCGCGCCCGAGCAGTATCTCTGGATCCACCGTCGCTTCAAAACTCGCCCGATGGGTGAAGCCTCGTTGTACATCTAAAAAGAAAGGCCGAAAGGCCTTTCTTTTTTTCTGCGCCTGAATTACTTCACGCCCCACTTGTTCTGTAATTCAGCCATTCGCTCATTGTAGTTACGGGCTATACACGCTGGCTTATCCTGATCTTTCCAGCATTCGTTACGCCCTTTCACCCAGCCGCGTTGCTCTGCTTTGAGCGTCGGGTTATTACTCGATTTTACCAGCGCCTGCTTGTAGGCCCCGTTCAATGCCAAATCCATGGCTGAGAGCGAAGGACTTTGACAGATAACCTCTTCGATACTGCCCTTTGCTACCGCAGAACAGGAAAAAGAAGGCCCGTTGCTGGTCGATTTCTTTGCCCCTGAAAAGTCGATATTGTCTTCAGGCAGGCAAATCCCGTGCTTACGATTAGGCCCGGTCCAGGAAACGTCCGGATTCCCGTCATCTTTACGGGAGATAGACACGGTATTGTTACCGCTTTTTGCTTCCCAGTAATTTTCATTGAAGGCCTTTACCGTCGCCTTAGTGCCATCAATCCAGATATTGCCTTTACCATCACTATTCACACCACCAATACTTGCGCAGCTGAAATTGAATGCCATCGGCGAGGCCGCCATCGACGTCACTGGCGTAAGAACGAGTGCTAACATCATTAATCTGGTCATTTTGGCACTGTTGCAAAGTTAGCGATGAGGCAGCCTTTTGTCTTATTCAAAGGCCTTACATTTCAAAAACTCTGCTTACCAGGCGCATTTCGCCCAGGGGATCACCATAATAAAATGCTGAGGCCTGGCCTTTGCGTAGTGCACGCATCACCTCAATACCTTTGATGGTGGCGTAAGCCGTCTTCATGGATTTAAATCCCAGCGTGGCGCCGATTATCCGTTTCAGTTTGCCATGATCGCATTCAATCACGTTGTTCCGGTACTTAATCTGTCGGTGTTCAACGTCAGACGGGCACCGGCCTTCGCGTTTGAGCAGAGCAAGCGCGCGACCATAGGCGGGCGCTTTATCCGTGTTGATGAATCGCGGGATCTGCCACTTCTTCACGTTGTTGAGGATTTTACCCAGAAACCGGTATGCAGCTTTGCTGTTACGACGGGAGGAGAGATAAAAATCGACAGTGCGGCCCCGGCTGTCGACGGCCCGGTACAGATACGCCCAGCGGCCATTGACCTTCACGTAGGTTTCATCCATGTGCCACGGGCAAAGATCGGAAGGGTTACGCCAGTACCAGCGCAGCCGTTTTTCCATTTCAGGCGCATAACGCTGAACCCAGCGGTAAATCGTGGAGTGATCGACATTCACTCCGCGTTCAGCCAGCATCTCCTGCAGCTCACGGTAACTGATGCCGTATTTGCAGTACCAGCGTACGGCCCACAGAATGATGTCACGCTGAAAATGCCGGCCTTTGAATGGGTTCATGTGCAGCTCCATCAGCAAAAGGGGATGATAAGTTTATCACCACCGACTATTTGCAACAGTGCCGTCATTTTTAACCTTTTCATAATCTCATTCCGCGAAAAATTAACCGCATTAACATCATGGAGATATGAGAATTCTCCGAGTAAACATTTCGTCGCTCAATAGCAATTTATTACCGACAGAAATTAAACTGTCGCCGAATCACGACACTTGTAAGTTATTAAAATTAAATAAAAAAATGCCTCTTGTCTCACCTCATTTTTAGGCGTACATTAGCGCCGTCTGGAGCATAAAAGCTCAGAATTCTGAGGTGATGCAGACAAGCAAACGAAGGGAATTCTCCATTTCGTTTACGCGTGCATCAGCTCTCTGTCAGGTTAGCATATGTTCATTTAGACGTACCTCAGGTACGCGGAGAGATGAAAAGTGAAATATTTCTTTATGGGCATTTCTTTTATGGTCATCGTTTGGGCCGGTACTTTCGCCCTGATGATCTAAATTAAAAGACGCAGCAAAAAAACAGGAGCCTGATGGCTCCTGTTTGCTTTTGGGGAAACGTGTTGTTAGTCGGTACTTTCAGTGGCCGATTTTGCACTGGCAGGCAGTAAGCCATCGGCGCGGAACATTGCTTTGATGCCACGGATCGCCTGGCGGGTACGGTCGCGGTTTTCAATTAACGCAAAGCGCACGTGCGTATCACCATAATCACCAAAACCAATCCCCGGCGAAACGCATACCTTCGCCTCGTTCAGCAGTTTCTTGGCAAATTCAAGTGAGCCCATCGCGGCGTATTGCTCTGGGATTTTCGCCCAAACGTACATCGAGGCCTTGGGCATCTCGACCATCCACCCGGCTTCATGCAGCCCCTTAACCAGCACATCTCGACGACGTTTATATTGCTCAGCAATATCCCGCACGCACTGCTGATCGCCTTCCAGCGCGGCGATTGCTGCAACCTGCAACGGAGTAAAGGTTCCGTAATCGTGATAGCTCTTAATTCGAGCCAGCGCGTTCACCAGCGTTTTGTTACCTACCATAAAACCGATACGCCAGCCCGCCATGTTGTAGCTTTTCGATAGGGTGAAAAACTCCACCGCGACATCACGAGCGCCCGGTACCTCCATAATCGACGGCGCTTTCCAGCCATCGTAGACGATATCGGCATAGGCCAGGTCATGAACCACCAGCACGTCATAGCGTTTAGCCAGGGCCACAACTTTTTCGAAGAACTCCAGCTCGACGCACTGCGCAGTCGGGTTGGAAGGAAAACCTAAGATCATCATCTTCGGTTTCGGGTAGCTTTCGCGAATCGCTCGCTCCAGCTCATTAAAGAAATCGACGCCTTCGACCAGCGGCACTGAACGTACCTGCGCGCCGGCAATCACCGCGCCATAAATATGGATCGGATAGCTCGGGTTCGGTACGAGGACCGTATCGCCGTGATCCAGCGTAGCCAGCATCAGGTGCGCCAATCCTTCTTTCGAGCCAATCGTCACAATCGCTTCGGATTCCGGATCGATCTCAACGTCATAGCGTTCCTGGTACCAACGGGAAATTGCCCGACGCAGACGCGGAATGCCGCGCGAGGTGGAGTAACCGTGCGTATCCGGGCGCTGCGCCACGGTACAGAGTTTTTCGACGATGTGAGGAGGCGTGGCCCCATCCGGGTTCCCCATGCTGAAATCGATAATATCTTCGCCGCGCCGACGCGCAGCCATCTTTAGCTCAGCAGTGATGTTAAAAACGTAAGGGGGAAGACGATCAATACGCGTAAAGCGACGTTCAGGGCGGGAGTCAGCCATAATATCCTCAGATTAACGTTAGCGCCCGGACCGTCCGAGCGACGCTGCCACGATGGTGGCACGTTTAGAAAATAGCCTGAATAATTTCCTTCTGTCGAGAGGCAAAACAAAATATTTTTTATTGAGATAAAAGAGGAATAGCCAGAAAAAATGAGGAAATAAAATTTTCACACTCCGCTTAAAATTACCACTATTTAACATTTTATTGTTAAACATATTACTTTGTGCGCTCCGTTGACAGGACAGGCATTGTAAATACAACAATCATGCAACAATCCCCTTTTAATATTAAGGTTTTTCCCCATTAGCTACAGGCTGCGGGTGTGCTGGTCATCCAGCCTCAGGTTACCTATCATAGAGGTTTAACCCTTGCGCAAGAGTCACCCGTGCACGAAATATTCAATATGCTGCTGGCGGTATTCGACCGGGCAGCGCTGATGCTGTTCTGTCTGTTTTTCCTGATTCGTATCCGCCTGTTTCGCGAACTGTTGCACAAGTCAGCCCACTCCCCGAAAGAGCTGCTCGCCGTTACCGCGATTTTCTCAATGTTTGCCCTGTTCAGTACCTGGTCCGGCGTACCGGTTGAAGGCTCACTGGTTAACGTACGTATTATCGCCGTCATGTCAGGGGGAATTCTGTTCGGTCCCTGGGTCGGTATCATTACAGGCCTGATCGCGGGCACCCACCGCTACCTGATCGACATCGGCGGCGTAACCGCCCTGCCCTGCTTTATCACCAGCATTCTGGCAGGCTGCATTGCCGGCTGGATCAACCGTAGGATCCCCAAAGCGCAGCACTGGCGTGCGGGTATTTTAGGCGGAATGCTGTGCGAATCTCTGACCATGATCCTCGTCGTCGCCTGGGCGCCCACCACCGAACTGGGGCTGGATATCGTCTCGAAGATCGGCATCCCAATGATTCTTGGTAGTGTCTGCATTGGTTTTATCGTCATGCTGGTGCAAAGCGTGGAAGGCGAGAAAGAAGCCAGCGCCGCGAAGCAGGCTAAGCTGGCTCTGGATATCGCCAACAAAACTCTGCCGCTTTTTCGCCAGGTCAATAGCGAATCGCTTCGCCAGGTGTGCGAAATTATTCGCCATGATATCCATGCTGATGCCGTCGCTATTACCAACACCCAGCACGTGCTGGCCTACGTTGGCGTGGGTGAACTTAACTACCGCGATAATGATGATTTCGTCAGTCCGACTACGCAACAGGCGATCAATTACGGAAAAATCATCATTAAAAACAATGATGAAGCGCACCGTACGCCGGAAATACACTCCATGCTGGTGATTCCGCTTTGGGAGAAAGGTGTTGTCACCGGTACGCTAAAAATCTACTACTGTCACGCCCACCAGATAACCTCCTCGCTACAAGAAATGGCCATCGGCCTGTCGCAAATTATCTCGACTCAGTTGGAAGTCTCCCGGGCGGAGCAGCTACGCGAAATGGCAAATAAGGCAGAGCTGCGTGCGCTACAAAGTAAAATAAATCCCCATTTCCTGTTTAACGCCCTGAACGCAATTTCATCGTCGGTGCGGCTCAATCCAGACACAGCGCGCCAGCTGATTTTTAATTTATCGCGCTATCTTCGCTATAATATTGAATTAAAAGACGATGAGCAGATCGACATCAAAAAAGAGCTGTATCAAATCAAGGATTACATCGCCATCGAACAGGCCCGTTTTGGCGACAAGCTGACGGTTATTTATGATATCGATGAAGAGGTAAGCTGTTATATTCCCAGCCTGCTGATTCAGCCGCTGGTAGAGAACGCTATCGTCCATGGGATTCAGCCCTGCAAAGGAAAAGGGGTGGTCACCATCAGCGTTGCGGAGTGCGGTAATCGGGTACGGATTGCCGTGCGGGATACGGGCCACGGCATCGATCCAAAAGTGATTGAACGGGTCGAATCCAATGAAATGCCGGGCAATAAAATTGGTCTGTTGAATGTGCATCATCGCGTTAAGCTGCTCTACGGCGAGGGCCTCCATATCCGCCGTCTGGAGCCAGGCACAGAGATTGCCTTTTATGTGCCTAATCAGCACTCGCCCGCAGCCGCACCGGCCACATTGTTGCTTTAACCAGGAGTGAAGTCGTGAAAGTCATCATTGTTGAAGATGAATTCCTGGCCCAACAGGAACTTAGCTGGCTGATAAAAGAGCACAGCCAGATGGAGATTGTCGGCACATTTGACGACGGTCTGGACGTGCTGAAATACCTCCAGCACAACCGCGTTGACGCCATTTTTCTGGATATCAATATTCCCTCGCTGGATGGCGTCCTGTTGGCGCAAAACATCAGCCAGTTCGCGCACAAGCCCTTTATTGTCTTTATTACCGCGTGGAAAGAGCACGCTGTTGAAGCCTTTGAACTGGAGGCCTTTGACTACATCCTGAAGCCGTATCAGGAATCACGCATCGTCGGCATGCTGCAAAAGCTGGAAGCAGCCTGGCAGCAACAGCAAACGGGAACCTCGCCTGCCAGTCCGGTGACCCGCGAAAACGATACGATCAATCTGATCAAAGATGAGCGGATCATCGTGACCCCGATCAACGACATCTACTACGCAGAAGCCCATGAAAAGATGACGTTTGTCTACACCCGGCGCGAATCGTACGTGATGCCAATGAACATCACTGAATTTTGCAGCAAATTGCCTGCTTCGCATTTCTTCCGCTGCCACCGCTCGTTCTGTGTGAATCTGAATAAAATCCGCGAGATCGAACCCTGGTTTAACAACACCTACATTTTGCGCTTAAAAGATCTGGAATTTGAAATCCCGGTGAGTCGGAGTAAAGTGAAAGAGTTCAGGCAGTTAATGCACTTATAGCGCAGAGAAATAGCGATGAAAGAGCCAGGCCTCCCCGCAGACCAACAGTTTTTCGCCGATCTGTTCAGCGGCCTGGTATTGAACCCGCAGCGTCTTGGCCGCGTGTGGTTCGCGACCCAGCCCACCACGTTTCCGTCCGGCAGTTTGTGTATTGACCTTCCGCGCCTCGATATCGTGCTGCGTGGCGAATACAGTAATCAACTGGAAAAACAGCAGCATAGTCTGCCTGAAGGCGACATGCTGTTTATCCCGGCGAAAGCGGCGAATTTGCCCGGTAGCGATAAGCCCGTGATGCTACTGAGTCTGGTGTTTTCTCCGGCCTGGCTGGGGCTCTCTTTTTACGATAATCGAACGGCATCGCTGTTACGTCCGATCCGCCGTATTGAGTTACCACATCCGCAGCGCGGCGAAGGCGAGGCGATGCTCACCGCATTAACCCATTTAAGCCGCTCTCCTCAGGCCCAGGATATTATTCAGCCGCTGGTGCTTAGCCTGCTGCATCTGTGTCGTAGCGTGGTGAATACCCGCCCTGACACAGAGCGTCCGCGCGCTGAATTTCTCTATCACAGTATGTGTAACTGGGTGCAGGATAACTATGCCCAACCGCTGACCCGGGAAAGCGTAGCGCAGTTTTTTAATATCACGCCCAACCACCTGTCAAAAGTGTTTGCCCAGCACGGCACCATGGGGTTCGTCGAGTATCTGCGGTGGGTCAGAATGGCGAAGGCGCGCATCATCTTACAGAAATACCATCTGTCGATTAGCGAAGTCGCACAGCGGTGCGGGTATCAGGACAGTAATTATTTCTGCCGCCTGTTCCGGCGTCAGTTTGGCCTGACTCCGGGAGAGTACAGCGTACGTTTTCAGTCAGCACGTTAAGTGAGACAACGCCAACAGGTTAGTAATATCCGTTTGCATCGTTGTAAAATAACGGCATGTAGCTCCCCCTGCAGGCTTACTCAATAAAGTGAATATGCGATGAAAAACAGACGTGCACTCTCCCTGATGTGTTTTCAGATGCTGGAATCAGGTGCGGATCGTCAGACCGTGAAAAGAGCCCTTACCTCCCGCCGTGTTAAAGCTCGCCAGGCGGTGGTTCTGCTCTGTAAGCAAGAAATGACGCTCTTAAGAGCCGGGAAACTGCCGGTGCCAAACGCGCCGCATTGATGATGCCGCTTTCCGGTCGCGTTCACCCAGCCTGCAACCAGATCGTCGCAGGCTGGAGAGCACTCTTTCAATGAAGCTTAAAACGTCAGTTCCGCCTCCAGCAACGCGAGAATACTGTCGGCATTTTCAGCGGCAAACAACGACTGGCGGAATGGCTTGTTCACCAGCTTACGCGCCAGCTGCGAGAAGACCTTCACGTGGTTAATGCCTTCATCAGCCCCCAGCGTCAGCATGATAACCAGTTCCACTTCGCCCATCTCTGACTGCCAGTCAACGGGATGAGCAAGCCGGGCAATACTGATGCTGGAATGGCGGATCCACTGGGACTTAGTGTGCGGAATAGCCACACCAAAACCGACAGCAGTGGTGACTATCTCTTCGCGCTGCCAGATATCTTCCTCCAGCTCAAACGGATGTTCAGTTCGCCCATTAACACCAAGATTGCCGCACAGAAACTGAATCACCTGCTCTTTGTTACTCAGAGATTCACCAACAAAGATGTTCTCCCGCGCCAGCAGCGGACGCACGTCTTTCTGCGGTGCAAACTGGTTGAGCAGATCTTCTATCTCTTGAGCGCTACGGCACTCACAGGCCCGTATGGCGAGTTCACGGCATGCCTGGCCCTCCAGTTGACGAAGCTGACTTTTCACCGCCGGAATACGTGGACTGCTCATGCTCAGCTCGTCGAGTCCTAAGCCCAGTAGCAGCGGTAAATAGCGTCCTTCGCCCCCCAATTCGCCGCAAATGCCCACCCATTTACCGCGTTCGTGCGCCACGCGGACAATCTGCTGCAACATTCGCAGGAACGACGGCGTAATCGGGTTGTACAACGGCGAAACGCGCGGGTTATTACGATCGACGGCGTACAGGTACTGGGTCATGTCGTTTGAACCAATACTGAAGAAATCCACCTCATCGCAGAAATGGTCGATGATGTAACACACCGACGGCACTTCAACCATAATCCCCAATGAAATTGTCGGAGCATGGCGTAAACCGTCGGCTTTCAGTGCCACCAGCGCTTTTTGCAGTTCGCTTTTTACCCACAAAATCTGGTCAAGGCTGTGCACCATTGGGATCATCAGTTGCGCATTGCCGAAGGTTGCCGCACGTAAGATGGCGCGCAGCTGCGTGCGAAACAGTCCGGCAAACTCTGGATAAATTCGCACCGCGCGGTAGCCCAGGAACGGATTATCTTCCTGCGGAATATTGAGGTAACGGATATTTTTATCCCCCCCAATATCCATGGTGCGAAAGATAACCGGCTTGTCGCCCGCGGCCAATAAGACCTGCTGGTAGGCTTCAAACTGTTCCTGCTCGTCGGGAGCGCTGTCGCGGTCCATAAACAGCATTTCAGTACGAAACAGCCCAATCCCTTCCGCGCCATTGGCAAACGCCCCCGGCGCTTCCAGCGCGGTACCGATATTCGCTGCAACGTCAATACGCTGATTATCTTTGGTCAGCGCGGGCTGGGCGGCATCCAGCGCCTGCCGCCGCTGGCATTCATCGGCCAGCTTCTGCGCAATCGCGTAATAACCGCGAACCGCATCGTCTGGATTGATGGCCAGAACCCCACAGCGGGCATCCAGTACCGCATGCTGGCCTGCATAGCGGCTAATGGCCTCCAGCGGCAAGCCGCTAAGCACCGGAATAGCCGACGCGCGAGCAAGGATTAGGGTGTGCGATGTGCGCCCTGTTTTCTCCAGGATCATGCCTGACAGATGCTGCAAATTGAGGCTTAAAAACTGGCTGGGCGTCAAATCCTCAGCGACCAGAATCGTCGGCTTATTCAGCACCAGCGCATTGCGCGGACGTCTTTCAGGCCAGGTGATGTGCAGCAGCTGTTCGCTGATATCACGGATATCGCTAACGCGCTCGCGCAGGTAATCGCTACCGGAGGCCGACAGCTTGTCGCACACCTGCTCCATATTGGCGATAATCGCCGCCCCTAACCCCAGATGCTGCTCCAGCATTAAGCGACGAATATTCCCGGCAAACTCGTCGTCCTGAATCAGAGACAGATGGGCGCTGAGGATGGTTTTACTCTCACCCTCACGCTCGCGCAGTTGCTGATTGAGCTGTTCGGCAAGCGTCGCCAGACTATGCTCCAGCCGGGTATTGTCTTCCGCACTCGGCGCAATCGCGCGATAGCTTTCCAGATTATCGCTCTGCCAAAGCGTGAGCGAACCTGCCCCCACGCCTCCTGCCAGCACGGTGCCATAAAGAAGGTCTGGGTTGAGGCGAATCAGCGAACGCGGCAACGGATGCGCCGCCAGTTCCGCCGGCGTCGGCTGAACGCTGTCACTGTCAATAAACCGGTGCAGGAGGTACTCCTCCAGCGCTCGCCGGGCCTGTTCTTCATCGCGACCGGTGATGGTTAAGCTACAACTGTCATTAAACAGCGTCCCGGTGCCAATCAGCGCCAGCGAGCTTTTCGCATCAGCCCTGGCGTTCTGGCGATGGTTAAGAAATATCACCTCACTTTGCCACTGGCTGCACTGCTCTTTCAGCTCCCACGCCGGACGCGCATGCAGGCCATTGGGTAGCGGGCAAAGAAATTGAATCGTTAGCATAACAACTCCTGATTAGCGCGAAATCAGCACCTGAAATCCGTCAGATGAACCACGGTTTCGCACGTAAGATGTGAAAGAAGAGCCGACAACAACTGCTGCGTCTGGATGATGTCACGGCAGTCGGCAATCGACGCCGCGCAGTGTCCATGCCGCGTAGCTGGCCCCATGACAACCGTGGGGATCCCCGTGCCGCTTACGTGCACCGCCCCACCGTCAGTGCCGCCGTTACTGAACATGTCAAGCTGCAGGGTAATGCCCGCATCGGTGGCCACGCTTTCAACCCACGCCGTCAGCTTTGGCGAGGCAATCAGCGATTTATCGCTTAACACCAGCATCGGGCCATTACCAATCTGTCGATGGTTGGCCGCACCATGATCATAGTTTTTGGCCCAGCAGGCGGTATCCAGCACGATCGCCACATCCGGGGCGACCGCGCGTGCTGCCGTTTGTCCTCCGCGCAGTCCCACTTCTTCACTGGAACTGGCCACCAGCCAGACCTCGCATGGGAGAATGGCGTTATGCCATTCGCGCAGCAGCGCCACCAGCAAATAACATCCAAGTCGATCATCAAAGGCTTTGCCCATGACTCGCTGGTGCGGCAAAACCTGAAACGTTGTGTCAAAGGTGACGCGATCGCCAGGGCGTACGCCGGCCTGAAGTACCTCGTCATAAGACCGCGCGCCAATGTCCACCTGCAGCGCACTGATGTCATTACCGCTGCGCACTCCGTCGAGCAGACCGGGAATTTTGCTCTCTTCACGGGTGGTGATCCGCACTGGCTGCAATTGCCTGGCCGCCATACGCACATTTCCCACCGGCAATACATCGATCGCTCCTTCGCTGGAAATACTGCGCACGATAAATCCCACTTCATCCATATGCGCGCAGATCATTACCTTCGGACCGGTTGATTCATTCAGACGGATCAGCACCGATCCCAGGCCGTCAAAGCGCACCTTTTTATGTAGATGATCCGCCTCTTCAAGCAGGATCTGCCGCACTTCCTGTTCTGAAGAGGCGATCGCGTCCGCCTCACTCAGCGCCTTCAGTAGCGATAAGTCCATTACGCTTCTCCCGTGTGTAACAATGTCTTCGCCATGGTGTAGAGCACCTCGCCGCCGTCTGGCGTAACCAGCACCACATCCTCAATACGCACGCCTCCCTGCCCCGGCAGATAAATACCTGGCTCAACGGTGAGCAGCATGCCAGCCGCCAGAGGCGTCGCGTCGGTGGGGGAAAAACGGGGATTTTCATGCACCTCAATGCCAATAGCGTGTCCGGTATTGTGACCAAACTCATCGCCATAGCCCGCCTGCGTAATGACCCGCCTGGCTGCGGCATCAACCTCATGGCAACGCCGACCTGGTCGAATTGCTGCCACCGCCGCACGCTGCGCCGCCAGGACAATCTGATACACGGAAAACAGCGGGCTTTCTTCCGCTGGTTGGTTTGCGTCTGGGATGCGAAATGTTCTCGTCATATCCGAACAATAGCCCTGATACTGCGCGCCAAAATCCAGCGTGATGAACTCACCCGCCTCGACACGCTTGTCGCTGGCTTTACCGTGCGGCAGCGCGCCGCGCCAGCCGCTGGCGACAATGGTGTCAAAAGAGGGTTTGTCTGCACCGAGCGTACGCATGTACCACTCCAGTTCAGCGGCGATTTCGCGCTCACTGAGGCCAGGTTGAATAAAGCGGCGAATATGTTCAGCACTAAGGTCAGCTATCCGGCAGGCTTCGCGAATGCAGGCTATCTCCTGCGCCGTTTTTACCTGCCGGAGCACATCCGGCACGGCACTCACTAGTCGGGCACGCAGTTTGCCCGACCATCCATTCACCGTATTCCAGCTTACCTGCTCGCCTTCAAATCCCACCGTCTGCAGCTTTTCGTCAGCAATAATGTGATTCACCCGTGAATACAGCGTCTGCGCGCCATCAAGTAGATGGATCTGATAGCCCTGAGTACGCGTGGCAACATCGGTGTAGTAACGGGCGTCGACCAGAATATGCGCGCTTTGATGGCTGATAAACACAAACCCTGAACCGCTGGAGATCCCCATATGCGGCTGTTTATTCTGCCGCGATGACAGCAGCATCGCATCGAGATGTTGCGCCGTTAGCCAGTCACGCAGCGAGGCAAGTAAGCTCATGGTCACAATCCTTTTAATCAGAGGCTTTCAATCAGCAATTTGCCTTTGCGGTACATCATGTTGCGCAGGAACACCACCATCAGCGCCGTAATCACCGCACCTAACAGGATCCCCGCCATATAGACGCCGAGGTTAGTGACCAGCGGCCATGCCCAGATAGCCGATTCCGGGAACCACTGCACCGCCCCCAGCCAGACGGCAGCCGTCGATCCGACAATAGCGCCAACCATATAGGATGGAATTGCCGTGATGGGGCTTTCCAGTGCAAACGGGATCGCCCCTTCGCTGATGCCCATAAACGCGAGGAACATTGCCGTTTTCCCTTGCGGGTAGAGCTGTGCGTTGAACAGGCGTTTGCCGGTTAAGCGCCGGTCGAGAAGCGTAGCCAACCCGAGGCCAATTGGAGGAATCACGATGGCAATAGAGCGTGCGGTTACCGGCAGAACGTGATCGGTAGTAAAGCTAAAGGCGACAAATCCTGCGGCTTTATTAATCGGACCGCCGAGGTCAATCGCCGTTGCCGCAGAAATCCCCATCGCGTACATCAGCGTGCCTTTCTCTCCAGCCGCCGTAAGCAGAGAACGAATTCCGCCGTTGATCCACCCGCCAAACGGCGTTATCACGTAATACATCGCCAACATGACGAAGATCGCGGAAAGAATGGGCAGTAAAAAGGTGGTTTTGAATGCCAGCAGGAAATCAGGCAACTGGATTTTTTGGTTCATCCACTTCACCAGATACCCGGCGACAATCGAGATAATCAGCGCGCCAATAAAGGTTGACGGGACGGGGGCACTGGTTGCCCATTGCAGCGTCGCTGGGTCAAAATTCAGTATCTGCGTGGGCTGAGTGGACATCAGTCCACCAATGAACCCCGCCGGAAACGCCAGCTTACCGCCGATAGAGTTGGCGACAAACGCGGCAAACATCGGAATAGCAAAACCAAACAGCACGCCGCCAAAAGATTGCGACAGCCAGGCAAACTTCAGTAATGAGAGATTAAAACCGCTGAATTTTCCGCTGTTCAGTGCATCCATGATGCCGGTGTCAGCAGGTATATCGAGCCAGCTATAGGCGATCAGTTGCGAGAAGGCGAGAATTACCCCGCCCATAATTAACGTCGGTACCATGCGCGAAATACCCGACATCACATGCTGCGGAAGTTCACCCCAGAAGCTATTGTGGGAGGCCGGTGGATTTTTTATTGCCGCTGCCGCACCAGATGCGCCAGGCACAACGGTTGCACTGCGTTTTTTAATGGCCATACGTAATTCCCTGTCGATGATTATTGTTGTTCAGCGGCAACCATCTCTTCGATCTCTTTGATGATGCCGGCTGCATTTTTTATCGCGTCCTGTAACGTAATTTCGTAGACGTCACGCGACTCAAAACGCTCGTTATCTTCCGGAGTAACGGCAACAGAATGGATGATCAACGTTGCCTCTGCGATATCCTGCGCCGTCAGGCGATTTTGAATTCCGTCCGCACCCTGGGTTTCAATTTTCACTTCATAACCCGCTTCAACCGCGGCTTCTTCCAGCGCCTGAGCCGCCATAAAAGTATGGGCCAGCCCCATTGGGCACGCGCAAACGGCAATCAGTTTTTTGCTCATAATCATTTCCTCGTAATAGTTAACGAGTGAAATTATGGTCTGGGGAAAGTAACGACCGTTATCAGACAAATAATGCTTTTACTGGACAAATAATCCCGCCATTCGGAAATGTGACGAAGGTCGAAAAGGCGGGCGGCAGGCATAAAAAAACCGCGTAATAAACGCGGTTTTGCGGGATATATGTAAGCCGGATAAGCGCTGTGCACCGTCCGGCGTTGGTCTTACAAAATATGGCCCAGCGTCTGGCGCAGATGCGCACCGGAACCAAGCAGGCCCGGGTTATCATGCACGATCAGATATACCGGAATATCCTGTACGTAGGCTTTAAAACGCCCCTTATCTTCAAAACCACCACGGAAACCCGAAGCTTTAAAGAAGTCGAGGAAGCGCGGTACGATGCCGCCAGCGATGTACACACCGCCAAACGTGCCCAGCGTTAACGCCAGATCGCCGCCAAAACGCCCCATGATGACGCAGAACAGCGACAGCGCGCGACGACAGTCGATACAGGAATCAGCCAGCGCACGCCCGGTGATATCCTTCGGCTGCAGATTTTCCGGCAGGCGCCCGTCTGATTTGACGATCGCGCGATACAGATTAACCAGCCCCGGACCTGACAGTACGCGCTCTGCGGAAACGTGACCAATTTCCGCACGCAGGACCTCAAGGATAATCCCTTCTTCTTCGCTGTTAGGCGCAAAATCCACGTGACCGCCTTCACCAGGCAAGCTCACCCAGCGTTTATCTACATGCACCAAATGCGCCACGCCGAGTCCGGTACCTGCGCCATAGACAGCAATCGGTTTGCCTTCAACAGGTTCCGCACCGCCAAACTGGATCAAATGCTCTTTCTTCAGCATCGGGATCGCCATCGACACGGCGGTGAAATCATTGATGATTTCCAGATGGCTGAAGCCCAGATTTTTTTTCATCTCAGCAATAGAGAATGCCCAGGTATGGTTGGTCATTGCCACCCAGTCACCGGTAATCGGACAGGCAATGGCAATACAACCATCCTCGACGCTGACGCTATGCTCATCCAGGTATACGCGTACTACCGCCTCGAGGCTTGGGTAATCCAGCCCGGAATAGGTTTTTGCCTGCGAAATCTCGCCGCTGGAAATGTCGCACAGAGCAAGACGCGCGTTGGTGCCGCCAACATCACCTACTAAAGCATATTTTGTCATTCTTCCACTGCTCCGCTAAAGTCAGAATAAATCTTTGCCACACTGTAAATTCATGGGGGCATAACAACAACGCCCTGAAGGCTGATGCCCGTGGAAAATCGATCCAGATCACATAATTACTTTATCGTTTCAGCACCATTTGCAGCGATGCGGTTGCGCAGGCTATGCAAACTATGTCTATGACTCTGTTTTAAGGAATAGAATATGCTTCATCCACGAGCCAGAACGATGCTCTTGCTATCAACTCCTGCGCTAATTATTGGTATTGCCTCCAGCCTGGTGTTGATCGTTGTGATGAAAGTGGCGTCCGTTTTACAGCAATTTTTGTGGGAACGCCTGCCCGTTAGCATCGGTATTGCCCAGGACTCTCCGCTGTGGATTATCGGCATGCTGACGCTCACGGGGATCATGGTCGGGTTAGTTATTCGCTACAGCCAGGGTCACGCGGGACCGGATCCTGCCTGTGAGCCGTTAATTGGAATGCCGGTCCCCACCTCAGCAATTCCGGGCTTGCTGGCAGCGCTCATCCTCGGCCTGGCGGGTGGCGTCAGTTTGGGTCCGGAACACCCGATCATGACCGTGAATATCGCACTGGCTGTGGCGCTCGGCAGCCGCATGTTTCCCCGCATTGCTAAGCTGGACTGGACCATCCTCGCCTCTGCCGGCACAATCGGCGCGCTATTTGGCACCCCCGTTGCCGCCGCGCTGGTCTTTTCACAAACGCTGAATAGCTCGGACAATGTTCCTTTGTGGGATCGCCTGTTTGCACCGTTAATGGCCGCCGCCGCGGGCTCGCTGACCACCAGTCTGTTTTTTCACCCCCATTTTTCACTGCCCATCGCGCACTACACGCAGATGCACGTGATCGATATCCTCAGCGGTGCGGTCGTTGCCGCCATCGCCATTGCCGCCGGGATGGTGGCTGTCTGGTGTCTGCCGCGTTTACACCATTTAATGCATCGATTGAAACACCCGGTCCTGATTCTTGGGGCTGGCGGCTTAATCCTCGGCATTTTAGGCGTTATCGGCGGACCGCTTACCTTGTTTAAAGGACTGGACGAAATGCAGCAAATGGCATTTAGCCAGACGCTGGGAGCATCGGATTATTTCATGCTCGCCGTGATCAAATTGGCGGCATTAGTGGTTGCAGCTGCGAGTGGTTTTCGCGGCGGGCGAATTTTCCCGGCAGTATTCGTTGGGGTCGCGCTTGGCCTGATGCTGCACGCCCACGTTGAAGCGGTGCCAGCGGCCATTACCGTCTCCTGCGCGATTCTTGGACTGGTGCTGGTCGTCACCCGTGACGCCTGGCTGAGCCTGTTTATGGCAGCAGTGGTGGTGCCAGATTCCACCCTGCTGCCGCTGCTGTGCATCGTCATGCTGCCCGCCTGGCTGCTGCTGGCGGGCAAACCGATGATGATCGCCGAGCGTACCGATAAGTAGTTAGCCTCCGTTACGCGTTTCCAGCGCACGGGTCACCGTGCGCAATAGCTCAGGAAGATCGGCTTTCGGTAGTACCACCTCAATTAACGACAATCGTTGCGGATGGGACAAACTGGCCAGCACTTCTTCCAGTTGTACCGCCTGCTCCACACGCCAGCACTCCGCCTGACATTCACGACGAAACGCCTGCGGCACCTGCGTCCAGTTCCAGGCGGCGATATCGTTATAGCGCTGATTTGCCCCATGTATAGCCCGCTCCACGGTATAGCCGTCATTATTTAGCAGCAAAATAACGGGAGATTGCCCGTCTCTTAGCATAGAGCCCAGTTCCTGAATGGTGAGCTGCGCCGCACCATCGCCAATAATCAGGATCACCCGGCGGTCCGGGCAGGCGGTTTGCGCGCCAAATGCAGCCGGGAGCGCGTAGCCGATAGACCCCCACAGCGGCTGAACCAGCACCTCCGCTCCACCGGGTAGCGTGAGCGCAGCCGCGCCAAATGCAGCGGTCCCCTGGTCGACGAGGATAATGTCATTGGGTGCCAGATACTGCTGCACCGTATACCAGAAATTTTCCTGCGTCAGAGGTCCCTTCTCAACCTGAATACGTCTAACTGGCGGGCGTTCTGGCGGCAGTGAAAAGGACATCTCCAGACACAGCTCCCGCAAGGTGGTTACCGCCTGCTCCATCGGAACGTTAAACCAACGGTTTCCAATCCGTGAGGCATGTGGCTGCACCTCAATCGTGCGCTCCTGTGGTAACTGTTGCGTAAACCCGGCGGTCAAAGTGTCAACAAATTGTGTGCCAACACATACTATCGTGTCGGCATCTTCTATCGCCTGACGTACATAGTCGCTGCTGGCTCCAGCGCTGTAGGTGCCGACAAACGCCGGATGACGCTCATCGAATAGCCCTTTGCCCATCAACAACGTGGTGTGGGCCATCGGCGTTTCCGCCATCCAGCGTTGCAATACCGGCTGCAGGCCAAAGCGTTGCGCGAGAACGTCTGCCAGAAGCGCTACGCGCGGGCTGTCCAGTAACCGCTCGCGGGCATGGTAGCGAAACGCTTCTGCCACGCTGCTTTCCGGCTCGCTCAGAGGAACAATCAGGATGTCATTCGGCGGCGTGGTCCGCTGTTTTGCCACATCAGCAGGTAACATCAGATAGCCCGGTCTGCGTTCGATGAGCATTGTTCGCAGCACGCGGTCAATTTCATAACAGGCGTTTTGTTCATCCAGCACTGCGCTGGCCGTCGTCACCGCCTGCTGCATACGATAAAAATGCTGAAAATCACCGTCCCCAAGGGTGTGATGCATCAACTCCCCGCGACGTTGAGCACCGCGACAGGGCGCGCCAACAATATGCAAAACAGGAACATATTCCGCATAGCTTCCCGCGATACCGTTAATCGCGCTTAACTCACCCACGCCAAACGTGGTGAGCAGCGCCCCCACCCCGGATACCCGGGCATAGCCATCCGCAGCATAAGCCGCATTCAACTCGTTCGCACACCCGACCCAACGTACGCTGGGATGTTCAATCACGTGATCAAGAAACTGCAAATTATAATCGCCAGGCACACCAAAGAGATGGCCAACACCACAGCCTGCCAGCCTGTCCAGCAGATAATCAGCAACGGAATACGGGGTTTGCATGACAGCTTTCCTTCTGACGGTAACCTCATGTTGAGTATCGAAGAACTGTGATGACTGTCCAGGAAAGTCGCTGTGAAGGGGGTGGAAAGCAAGATGTACAGTTTTCATCCCTAAATTTAATTGCAGCTGGCCTTGTGTAAACGTATACACTCAAAGTCACACCTTATCTGACAGGAGGCTATATGGCTTATCAGGCTGCTGAAAATCGTTATCAGACAATGGAGTACCGCCGCAGCGGTCAGAGCGGCCTCAAGCTCCCGATTGTATCACTGGGGTTGTGGCACAATTTTGGTGATACCACCCAGGTCGAGAACAGTCGGGCGCTGTTACAGCGTGCATTCGATCTGGGGATCACCCATTTTGATCTGGCGAATAACTATGGTCCACCGCCGGGTTCAGCGGAGCGAAATTTTGGTCGCATCCTGCAGGAAGATTTTTTACCGTGGCGAGATGAGCTGATCATCTCCACCAAAGCGGGTTACACCATGTGGGAAGGCCCTTACGGGGACTGGGGTTCACGCAAATACCTGATTGCCAGCCTCGATCAAAGCCTGAAGCGTCTGGGGCTGGAGTATGTCGATATCTTCTACCACCATCGCCCCGACCCTGAAACACCGCTCAGAGAAACCATGCGCGCGCTGGATCATATCGTCCGTCAGGGCAAAGCGCTGTACGTAGGCCTCTCTAACTATCCGGCTGAACTTGCCAGACAAGCGATTGAAATACTCGACGATTTAGGTACGCCATGCCTTATTCATCAGCCCAAATATTCTATGTTTGAGCGTTGGGTCGAAGAGAGCCTGCTGTCGCTTTTACAGGAAAAAGGCGTCGGTAGTATCGCCTTCTCACCGCTGGCTGGCGGGCAGTTAACCGACCGCTATCTGAACGGTATTCCGGCGGATTCTCGCGCCGCAAGCACCAGCCGTTTTCTGAATCCGGACCAGATCACCCCACAAAAACTGGAAAAAGTTCGAGCGCTGAACGCACTGGCAGAGCGACGGGGACAAAAGCTGTCTCAGATGGCGCTCGCGTGGGTTCTTCGGGAAGACAAAGTTACGTCTGTACTGATTGGCGCCAGTAAACCGGCGCAAATTGAAGATGCCGTCGGCATGCTGGCAAACCGTCACTTTACGCCTGAAGAGTGCGCGGAGATTGATGCCATTCTGAGTCGGTTGAAATAAAGACACATTTATTAACAAAAAGTGCTCTCACTTGCGATTTAAGAGTTGTGGCGATGAAACGGGGCTTTACTGCCCCGTAATATTACGTTAACAGGCCGGCTACGGCTCGATCGTGAAGGAGAGAAAACATGTTCAGGTCACTGATTCTGGCGGCAGTCTTATTGGCTTTTACACCGCTGGCCGCGAACGCTGGCGAAATCACCCTGCTGCCATCAATAAAATTGCAAATTGGCGATCGCGATAATTACGGTAACTACTGGGATGGCGGCCGCTGGCGCGACCGGGATTACTGGCACCATAACTATGAGTGGCGCAAAAATCGCTGGTGGCGTCATGACAACGGCTACCATCGTGGCTGGGATAAACGCAAAGCTTATGAACGCGGCTACCGAGAAGGCTGGAATGACCGTGACGACCATCGCGGTCGTGGGCGCGGCGGTCACGGGCATCGTCATTAAGAAAAGGAACCTGTGGTAACAGAGAATTTTTAACAATGGCAAAGGGTTCCGTTCACCGTATGTTCATTGTTTCTCTGAACCCCTCATTCCCATAACGGGCAAGGGAGGCTCACCGTCTCCCTTGCCACCCAGGCTTCCGGCAGGAAAAATCGTCACTTCGTGATCCATTCGCCTTATGTCGTCTTCCTTCGGATCGCTTCAGTACGCTGACTTTCAGTTCAATCCGTTTCGCTTTAATAAAAAATACCTTTGCAGCTAATCAATCCTTAAGTGACCAGCATTAACCTGCAGGCTGCTTTTTTATGGTCAAATCCTGCGCTTTTTATTTTTCACTATTTGCCCTTGAGCAAAAATCTCCTGAACGTATCTTATCCTCAAGAGAATTCACGTCAGGATTAACTTATGAATGCTAATTTTAAGAATGAAATTCAGACATTCGGTCGATCGCTATTATTACCGATCGCCGTACTGGCGCCTGTGGGGATGGTCATGGGAATTAGCGCTGCGTTAGGGCAGAGCTATATGATTGATAAACTCCCCTTTCTGGGCAATGAAATTTTCAGAGCAATTCTCTCTTCTCTGGGATTAATCAGCAGCGTCGTTTTTAATAATATTCCTTTACTGTTCGCGATGGGTGTCGCCTACGGTATGTCTAAAAAAGAAAAAGGGATTGCTGTATTTGCGTCCGTCGTGGCTTACCTGACTCTGCTTATCGCCATGCATGTGCATCTTAAGCTGGCAGGTACGCTGGCGAAAGAGGATATGGCTTTCGTCGGACAGGGAATGGTATTAGGTATTCAGACGCTGAAAATCGAAGCGCTGGGCGGCATTATTGCCGGGCTGCTGGCAGCTAAAATAACCGACCGTTTTTACCGGCTGCAATTACCTCTCGCTTTCGCCTTTTTCAGCGGTAAAAAATCCGTCGCGATCTTAGCCATTGCTTTTTCCATTCCCGTCGGCTTGATCATTCCTTTTATCTGGGATCTGTTTACCGCAGGTATGCGCGCCATATCAACAATAATGATGGCACCTAACATTGGTGCAGGTATCTATATGACGCTCAATCGCCTGCTGATCCCGTTTGGCCTGCACCACGTCCTCAGTTCCACCGTGCGTTTCACCGCGGCAGGCGGTACGTACCTGATTGACGGGCAGACCTATGTCGGTATTTTGCCCGCTATCAATAAAATCCTGTTTGAGCTTGGTCCCACCCATCCGGCCTGGAAAGAGTATATGCCGACGCTCACCAGCTATCTTGCCTCATCACAAATGCTCACGACGCTGTTCCGCGTTCCGGCGATTGGTCTGGCGATGTACCACATGGCCTATTTCAAGAATAAGAAATTTGCCAAAGGGATGATCCTGACCGTGGTGCTGACCGCCATGCTGGGGAATATTACCGAACCGCTGGAGTTCTCCTTCCTGTTTATCGCGCCAAAACTCTTTATTGTCTATGCGGTACTTTGTGGCTTATTGACCATTCCACTGCAATTACTGGAAGTCTCCATCGGCTATATTCGCGGCACCATTTTTGATTTTGGTATTTTCGGTTTGATGTATGAACACACCCAATGGATTAATTTAATTATCCTCGGCGTGATTAACTTTGTTGTCTTCTATTTCGTCTTCCGCTTCGCGATCGGTAAATTTGATATTAAGACCCCAGGCCGAGAGAGTGAAATCGCTGACAGCACCTTACTGAACAATAAAGAGTACGACAAAGTCGCCGAACTGGTGATTCAGGGGCTGGGCGGGACAGACAATATCAAACGCGTTGAAAACTGCGTTTCACGGTTACGTATTGATTTAAAAGATCAGAAAAAAATGGACATGGCCATTCTTAAAGAATCTGGCTCGCTGGGAACCTTTATCCCCTCCAGCAACCATGTTCATGTGGTATTCGGCCCACACGTAGAATTTGTCCGTAACGCGGTAGACGACCGCCTCGTCGGTGCGAAATAAATTCAAGGAGATAGTAATGCGTGCACTGTATGATTCAAAAAGCAAAACGATCGACGATCGAGGAATGAAATCTCTGCTCGCACAGCCAGCGCGGGTACAGTCATGGCTCGATGTTGAAGCCGCCCTGGCTCAGGCACAGGCCGGACACGGCATGATCCCCGCCAGCGCCGCAGTCAATATTACCGCTAACTGCCACGTGGATAAGATTGACCTGACGGAAATGGAACGCCTGCTGCGCGAGATTGGTCACGGCTTCGTTCCGGTCATCAAAGTGCTGGTCAAAGCCTGTGACAGTGAAAGCGGAAAATACGTGCATTACGGCGTCACCACGCAGAATATTCAGCAAACCGCACAGCTTTATCTGGCAAAGCAGTTCGATACCGTCATGCAGGGTTTTGTGGACGATATTCTGCGTAACCTGGCAAAGATGGCATCTGACCATAAAGCAACGATTATGGCCGGACGTACCCACGGTAAGCACGCGCTGCCCATCACCTGGGGCTATAAAGCCGCCGTGTGGATTGATGAGTTACTGAGCGCCCAGCAGCGCATGCGGGAAGCGGAAAAACGCGTCTTTACCGTGATGATGGGGGGAGCAGTGGGCGCCTTCCACGCAACCGGTGAAACCGGCCGCCGGGTTCAGGATAGCGTTGCCCAAAAGCTGGGAATGCATTCAATGGCGATTCCCTCCCGCAACTCGCGCATTTACCGCACTGAATACATCAGTAATTTGTGCCTGCTGGCGACGACGTTACACAAAATAGCCGAAGAGGTTTATCAGACCTCAAGCGAAGAGTTTGCCGAAGTTTCAGAAGCCTTCACTAAAGGCACCGTTGGCAGCAGCACCATGCCGCAAAAAGTGAATCCTAAACTGGCGAAGGGGATCATCGCCAACGCGCAGAAATTGTACTCAGTATTGACCTCCTGCCTGTATGTCAGCCCACGTCCCTTCGAAGCAGACAGCTCCGCTTACTTTATCTTTGACGGTAATATTCAGGAGAGTATGGAGCTAATGGCTGAGATTGTGATGCGAGCCGAAGAGTTGACGCGAACGCTGGTCATCAATCCTGGACGTATGCGTCAGAATGTGCAGTTAACGCATGGTCTTATTAATAGCGAAAAAATCATGATGCAGCTGGTGGAAAGGCTGGGCAAAGATGCCGCACATGAACGCGTCTACCAACTGGCAATGCGCAGCACGCATGAAGGCATCCCCTACGCTGATGTGCTGCGTGATGACCCTCTTATTCGCCAGCACTTTAGCGACTCAGAAATTAATACGCTGCTGGACCCTGCTCACTACATCGGCCTTTGCGCAGAAATCGCCGAGGAAACGGCCGCTCGCGTATGGGAGAAAGACAATGGCTGATCCCCTGCTTTCTCTGGCAAGTGAACGCATTGTCACCCCGAATGGAATCGAAAGCGGCTATCTGCATATTGAAAGCGGACGTATTTCTGGCCTCGACAGTACGCCACGCGGAAAAATCGTCGATTATCGCCATGCCATGCTGATGCCCGGTTTTGTGGATATTCACGTTCACGGCTGGGGGAGAGGGTCGTTTGCCTGGAGAGGTGAACGCCGTTCTTTGCAGGCGATGAGCCGGGATCTGGTTAACGCCGGGGTTACCGCGTGGCTTGCAACATCAGCCACCCAGCCGGAAACGTTCTTGCTGGAGAGTCTTTCCACCGCCGCGGACTGGATTGCAGACGCAAAAGCGGAAGATGGTGCCGAAGCGGTGGGTATTCATATGGAAGGCCCCTTTATTAACCCTGCATACAGCGGAATGCAGAGCAAGGACGCGATTCAACCACCCGGTATCGAAGGATTCAAACGCTATCAGCACGCCGCGAGGGGAAATATCCGTCTGATGACGCTCGCACCTGAACTGCCGGGCGCCCTGGCGCTAATCCGCTATTTACGCCAGTCAGGCGTCACCGTGTCAGCCGGTCATACCGACGCCACCTTTGATGAAACCACCCTCGCCATTGAAGCCGGTTTAACCCACTTTACCCATGCCTTTAGCGCCATGCGCGGGCTGCATCACCGGGAGCCTGGCGTGGTGGGGGCGCTGATGTACCATCAGAATACGTATGCCGAGGTGGCAAAGCAGAGCGGGATTACGTTGCGACCAGAAGTGTTCGACATTCTCTATCGGTTGAAAAAAGATCGCCGGTTGGTCATGGTCAGCGATTGTCTGGGATATGTGGATTTTCCCGAAGGATCTGAATTCCACCATTACCTGCGCCAGGAGACGTTTCGCATTCACAATCATTGTCTTGAAATCACCGACCTCAGCGGAAAGACCCGAACGGTTTCACCCACGGAGTGGTCCGAAGTGTGCAAACTGGAGATGAGCTTTCTTGACTCCGTGAAAAATGTGGTCGACAGGCTGGAAAAAGGCTGGGTTTCAGCCGCGCAGATTGCCTGCCTTAATCCGGCAATCCTGGCGGGTGTTGACGCGAGAAAAGGCAGCCTGACGTCAGGAAAAGATGCCGATATTCTCGTGTTGGGTGCAGAGTTAAACCTGGAAGCCGTCTGGTGTCGCGGCGTTTCGCAACCTCTGGCTAAATAAAAATATCACTGTAATGCGTATCAAGAAAAATTTTTAACGTCTCCTGGCTCATTCCCTGAACCTGCTGAATAAAGTCCTCAGCAGGTATTTTTTTGCGCGCGGAGGGAAGTCCATTTTCGCGTAATAACAGGAGATCGTCCTGCGTGAGCCAGAAATTCACTTTGACATAATCCAGCCCTGCGTAGCGGAGATGACTCGATATCTTGTTTGTAAAGGTAATCAGCAGGTCGAATTCGAGCTGCTGAAGCCGCGCAATCTCATTGATGTTGATGCAGGCGGGGATTTCAATATGGAAGCGGGAGAAAAGCATCTCTTTAAAATAGCCGACCTTACTCTCTGACGAGTTCGTCACAATAATGACCCGCTTTTTCTTATCGCCAACAACCCGATTTTTGAGCGCATACTTTTTGATAATCAGCACCAGGGTTGCCAGATGAATAGCAGAAAAGGTCGTTTGCCAGTGATGTTCAATCTCTTTCACCGCATACTTGACATGTTCCCATAGCTCAGGATAGCGTCGCTGGACATCATGGAGCTTTTTATCATCGAACCAGAGATGAAATTTATTCTGGATGATGGCGGCATAGATAAAATTATAAATCTCTGCAAACCAGGCGTGCTGATTGTGAATGGTGTTCTCCAGACATCCGGCTAAAGCGTGACAGGTGCGCTTAACGTAAGAGACCAGCCGGGCGTCGTATAATGTGAAGGGGCGATGAGTAAACGTCAGTGAAGCAATCAGCAGATCCAGACAGATATTTTCATCCGCATCAGGCAATACGCCATAAGGAAAGGTTGTCAAAAACTCAGCCGCCGAACTCTCCGTAATTCTGTGTCCCCTGCGGATACGGTGCAGGGCAAGGCTAAGATAGACCAGTAAGTATTTTCTGCCGTTATATCCCAGGGCGATGACCGGACTGATTTTATCTTCGTAATAGTCTGCCGCCTGGTTTATCTCTGCAGCACACTCATGAAGAAACTGTTCGGCAATTGAACGGCCTGTCGGCTCATTGGCCTGGTGGGCGATAAGTCGGTGATCCTCACCAATTTCGACCGTTTTTAATATCGTCATGCACGCCGCCAGCCGCAGCTGGAACTCATCCCCCGCAAGCCGGGAGCCCTTACGCGGGATACTTTGCACAATCAGATCGCGTTCCTGCACCAGGCTCATCATGACGGGATTATCATTTTTTACCGTTCCCGCACTGACATAAAATTTTTTGTAATAATCATTTTTATTCACCACATCGTGCAAACAGAGCGCCACAAAGAGATCCTTCACCCTCTCTTCTGCCGTAGTGATATAGCGATTAAACTGGACGCGCGCTAAAAACTGTCGGTATTCGCTGTAGCCAATCCGGGTGGTAATAAACTGATTATCCTGATGTAGCTGGACATTTTCTGGCAGAAGTTCATTGAGCTCTTTCATTGTCCGTTTTAGCGTGGAGAGCGTTTTACCGAAACGCTCGACGGCCTCTTCAACGGGGAGCGGACTGTTGTCCTGGAGATATTTCAGGAAAGAGAGATCAAAGTGATTCATGAACGCCTGCCAGTTAATTATGCAGGGCACATCATAGAGGAAAAGCTCAATTAAAACCGTGACCCGTCGCGAGTCACGGTTGATTATAGCCCCATCGCCGTACCTGCCAGTAGCCAGAGATTGAGCGCCACGACCAGTATCACAATGACCCAGCCAATCTGTTTAACGCAACGACGATTGACCAGATCCCCCATCAGCTTACTGTCGCTGGTGAAGATCAGCAGCGGCACCAGCGCCAGCGCGATACCAAAACTGAGCAACACCTGACTCATCACCAGAATACGGGTCGGATCCAATCCCATCAGAATTACAATAAATGATGGCATCATGGTGACGGTACGGCGTACCCATAGCGGAATGTGAAAACGGATAAACCCTTGCATCACCACCTGCCCCGCCAGCGTACCGACCACGGTAGAAGAGAGTCCCGCAGCCACCAGGCTTAAACCAAACACCGTCGCTGCAGCGTGACTCAACAACGGTTCAAGGGTCAGATACGCCTGATCGAGATCGGCAATACCGGTATGCCCGCTAAAATGAAATGCAGCGGCAGCCGTCGCCATCATCGCCAGATTGACAAATCCGGCAATCGTCATGGCGATAGCCACATCCCATTTAGTGGCCGCATAGCGCTGTTGGCGTGTTCCGCCGTGCAAATGCTGAGTTAAGGAAGAGTGCAGATAAATGACGTGCGGCATAATAGTCGCACCGAGCACCCCAGCGGCCAGGAACACCGCTTCGGAATTAGGCAGGCTTGGGATCACCATTCCCTTACTAAGCTGCGCGAAGTTCGGTTGGGAAAAAACCAGCTCCACAATGTAAGCCGCGGCCACAAACAGCAGCAGGCCGCCAATCACCTTTTCCAGCGGTTTTTGACCGCGACGCTGCAGCATCAGAATTAAGAACGTCGCGATACCGGTGAGTACGGCCCCTTGCAATAAGGAAACGCCGAGGATCAGTTTGAAGCCAATCGCAGCACCAATAAATTCAGCAAGGTCTGTTGCCATAGCGATAATTTCTGCCTGCACCCAGTAGAACCACACCACCGGGCGAGGATAATGATCGCGAATTTGCTCCGCCAGGTTTTTACCCGTAGCAATGCCGAGTTTTGCCGACAGCACCTGAATCAGCATCGCCATCAGGTTTGCCCAGACCACCACCCACAGCAATTGATAACCAAAGCTGGCCCCTGCCTGGATATTGGTGGCGAAGTTACCCGGATCGATATAGCCGATCGCCGCGATGAACGCAGGTCCCATTAATGCGAGCTTCAACTTGCGCGCTGCCCGCCCACTGCTACTCTCAACGCGATCGTTAGTCATTTTAGTGCCTCAGAAACATAGCCTTTGCTATGTTTCAAGCTACGCCTACTGAGAATGATTATCAAATTCATTTTAATGGGTGACGTTGATTTCTCTGATAGCGTTTGTCTATGGATCGATAAGGATTCTGGAAATACCGGCGAGATGTTTAATTATTGTTATGAGAATAGCACAATGACATAACTTTTCACTTCCATACTAAACATAACGGAAGTGTATCACCGATCACTAATTTTGAATCTCGTCACAGGTCCTTATTATAGTGTGTGTTTGATCTCGTTTTCTTTATGGTTGTTACATAGAATGTGCACGAAAACTAAACCTGCCTCATATTTGGAGCAAATATGGACCGCGTTCTTCATTTTGTCCTGGCCCTTGCCGTGGTTGCGGTACTCGCACTGCTGGTAAGCAGTGACCGTAAAAAAATCCGCATTCGTTATGTTGTTCAATTGCTTGTTATCGAAGTGTTACTGGCATGGTTCTTCCTGAACTCTGATGTCGGTCTGGGCTTCGTGAGAGGCTTCTCCGAGATGTTTGAGAAACTGCTCGGGTTTGCTAATGAAGGGACAAACTTTGTCTTTGGTAGCATGAACGATAAAGGCCTGGCATTCTTCTTCCTGAAAGTGCTTTGCCCGATCGTCTTCATCTCCGCCCTGATCGGTATTTTGCAGCATATCCGCGTACTGCCGGTAATCATCCGCGCGATTGGTTTCCTGTTATCCAAAGTAAACGGTATGGGCAAACTGGAATCCTTCAACGCCGTCAGCTCTCTGATCCTGGGTCAGTCTGAGAACTTTATCGCCTATAAAGATATTCTCGGCAAAATGTCTCGCAACCGTATGTACACCATGGCAGCAACGGCGATGTCGACCGTTTCCATGTCTATCGTCGGCGCGTACATGACCATGCTTGAGCCGAAATACGTGGTTGCGGCGCTGGTTCTGAACATGTTCAGCACCTTTATCGTGCTGTCGCTGATCAACCCTTACCGCGTTGATGCCAGCGAAGAAAATATCCAGATGTCTAACCTGCACGAAGGCCAGAGTTTCTTCGAAATGCTGGGTGAATACATTCTGGCTGGTTTCAAAGTGGCAATTATCGTTGCGGCGATGCTGATTGGTTTCATCGCACTGATCGCTGCCCTGAACGCCCTGTTCGCCACCGTGACCGGTTGGTTTGGCTACAGCATCTCCTTCCAGGGCATCCTGGGTTACATCTTCTACCCGGTTGCATGGGTAATGGGTGTGCCGTCCAGCGAAGCGCTGCAGGTGGGCAGTATCATGGCGACTAAACTGGTTTCCAACGAGTTCGTTGCGATGATGGATCTGCAGAAAATCGCCGCTACGCTCTCCCCGCGCGCAGAAGGCATCCTGTCCGTGTTCCTGGTTTCCTTCGCTAACTTCTCTTCCATCGGTATTATCGCCGGTGCGATTAAAGGCCTGAACGAAGAGCAAGGTAACGTGGTTTCTCGCTTTGGTCTGAAGCTGGTGTACGGCTCTACGCTGGTGAGCGTACTGTCTGCATCTATCGCCGCACTGGTGCTGTAAGCGTAAGACAACATCGCAGTGATAAGACCGGGGAGATTCATATTCTCCCCGGTTTTTTTATGCCTGCGATTCAGCAAACCAAAGAGATAAAGAGTAAGAACTGGCAGGATGCAGAAACAAAAAACCCCCGCTTTTCAGCGAGGGTTTAAATTTTGGTGGAGCTAAGCGGGATCGAACCGCTGACCTCTTGCATGCCATGCAAGCGCTCTCCCAGCTGAGCTATAGCCCCACGATGCTTTTACGTACGTACCAAATTCATTGGGATTAAATTTGGTGGAGCTAAGCGGGATCGAACCGCTGACCTCTTGCATGCCATGCAAGCGCTCTCCCAGCTGAGCTATAGCCCCATTACGTAAAGCTTGTCGAGTTGACGGGCGGCATCATATGAATTCCCTTCGCGTGTGTCAACGGCAAAATTAACTCATAGAATTCAATCGCTGAAAAAGCAGTCAAATGAAGAACATTGCGTAACAACTCGCATTCAGTAGTTAAACGCGTCACGGTTTCTACTAAAATGGTGCTATAAAATGAACCACTAATTAACCCCACGACTATTCAGGGAATCGTTATGTTCAAGGAACGGATGACGCCAGAAGAACTTGCTAATCTGACCGGATACAGCCGACAGACCATCAATAAATGGGTGCGCAAAGAAGGTTGGGCGACATCACCAAAACCAGGCGTTCAGGGCGGTAAAGCCCGGCTGGTTCACGTCACCGAACAAGTTCGTGAATACATTCGCAGCGCTGAGCGTTCAGCCGAAGGTTTATCAGATAACTTATCGTTATCCGGCGATACCTCTGTTGAAGCACTGCTGATTAGGCTCGCCAAAGAAATGACGCCGACAGAACAGAAAATGTTTACCTCACTGATCCTGCGTGAAGGCATTACGGGTTTATTACAGCGTTTAGGGATCCGCGAAAACAAATAATATGAAAAAATTACGCAGCAAAATGACGACCGAAGAGCTGGCGGAATGTCTCGGGGTTGCCAAACAAACCGTCAATCGTTGGATCAGAGAACAAAACTGGACTACCGAAAAGTTTCCCGGCGTTAAAGGTGGTCGTGCAAGACTGATTCATATTGACTCCAGCGTCCGCGCGTTTCTGCTCAATATTCCCGCTTTTCGCAAAGTCCCTGAAGTTTATCAGGCTGAAGAACCGCTGGCAGAATACACCCATGTAGTACGCAGCCACGCTTGTCGCCAGATAATTAGCGCACTGGACAACATGTCCCCAACGGAACAAGAAAAGCTGGCGATGTATATTTCGCGCGAAGGTATTCGCACTTTTCTTACTCGTTTGGGTATTGATGAGTCTGAATAACAGGCAAAAAAACGGCAGGATACGCTCCTGCCGTTCTTTCATCGGTCAATCAGTCTTATTGCTGGCTTTCTCGCTCAGCAATAAACGCCAGCGCTTTATTAATACGCTCAATGCTGCGGGATTTACCAATCGCATGCACCGTAACGTCTAACGCCGGGGACTGACCCGCGCCGGTAACGGCTACGCGCAGCGGCATCCCGACTTTACCCATGCCAACTTCCAGTTCATCAGCCGTTGCCTGAATCGCATGGTGCACATTTTCTGCCGTCCACTCGCTAATCGCAGCCAGCTTGTCGCGAACCACTTCCAGCGGCTGACGCGCAACCGGGCGCAGGTGTTTCTTCGCTGCATCAGCGTCGAACTCGGCAAAGTCTTCGTAGAAATAGCGGCAGCTCTGTGCCATCTCTTTCAGCGTTTTGCAGCGCTCACCGAGCAGTTTAACCAGCTCTGACAGCTGCGGGCCTACGCGGGTATCGATATTTTCCTGCTCAATGTGCCATTGCAGATGGGTTGCTACATATTCCGGCGCCAGCGCATTAATATAGTGATGGTTCAGCCACTGCAGTTTTTCAGTGTTAAACGCACTCGCAGACTTGCTCACCGCACCAAGGGAGAACAGTTTGATCATCTCTTCACGGGTGAAAATTTCCTGATCGCCACTGGACCAGCCCAGACGCACCAGATAGTTCAGCAGCGCTTCCGGCAGGTAACCGTCGTCGCGGTATTGCATAACGCTGACCGCACCGTGACGTTTGGAGAGTTTTTTACCATCGTCACCGTTGATCATTGATACGTGTGCGTAAACTGGCACCGGCGCATTCAGCGCTTTCAGGATATTGATCTGACGCGGAGTGTTGTTGATATGGTCTTCACCACGAATAACGTGGGTGATTTCCATATCCCAGTCGTCGACAACAACGCAGAAGTTGTAGGTCGGGGAACCGTCGGTACGGCGAATGATCAAATCATCCAGCTCCTGGTTGCTGAATTCGATCGGCCCACGGATCTGGTCGTCAAAAATAACGGAACCGTCCTGCGGGTTGGCAAAACGTACCACGCAAGGTTCATCAGCGGCATGATGTTCGTGGCCGTGGCGGCAGCGGCCGTCGTAACGCGGCTTCTCACCGTTCGCCATCTGCTCTTCGCGCAGCGCGTCCAGACGCTCTTTAGAGCAGTAGCATTTATATGCGGTGCCTGCTTCCAGCATTTCATCAATCACCGCGTTGTAGCGATCAAAACGTTTGGTCTGGAAGTACGGGCCTTCATCCCATTCCAGATTCAGCCAGTTCATGCCATCCATAATGGCTTCAATAGCTTCCGGAGTGGAGCGTTCGAGATCGGTGTCTTCAATACGCAGCACAAACTCACCGCCATGGTTGCGTGCAAAAAGCCAGGAATAAAGAGCAGTACGCGCACCGCCGACGTGCAGGTAGCCTGTCGGGCTTGGCGCGAAGCGAGTTTTGATTTTCATGAAATGGCCTTACGTTTATAAAGATGCCGACAACCGGCAAATCCAGGGAAGATTATCAGGCTCGTATTCTATCACCGTGGTCTGATTCCTCAATGTTGTTCAGGTTGGAACATTACGCTTTGCCATTTTCGTATACAAATCATGCCGCACGGACTGTTTTGCGATCGTTTTGTTTAAATTTACGACGAACGAACAATTTCTTTAGAAAATGCGTTGACTCATTTTCAACTCTCCCTATAATGCGACTCCACACAGCGGGGGTGATTAGCTCAGCTGGGAGAGCACCTCCCTTACAAGGAGGGGGTCGGCGGTTCGAACCCGTCATCACCCACCAACTACTTTATGTAGTCTCCGCCGTGTAAAACAAGAAATTGAGAAGTGGGTGATTAGCTCAGCTGGGAGAGCACCTCCCTTACAAGGAGGGGGTCGGCGGTTCGAACCCGTCATCACCCACCAACTACTTTATGTAGTCTCCGCCGTGTAAAACAAGAAATTGAGAAGTGGGTGATTAGCTCAGCTGGGAGAGCACCTCCCTTACAAGGAGGGGGTCGGCGGTTCGATCCCGTCATCACCCACCACTTTCTCGCCAGCTGGATTTCTTGTTAAAATGTGAAGTACCGAAGTGGGTGATTAGCTCAGCTGGGAGAGCACCTCCCTTACAAGGAGGGGGTCGGCGGTTCGATCCCGTCATCACCCACCACTTCGGGTCGTTAGCTCAGTTGGTAGAGCAGTTGACTTTTAATCAATTGGTCGCAGGTTCGAATCCTGCACGACCCACCAATGTAAAAAGGCGCCCTAAAGGCGCCTTTTTGCTATCTGCAATTTATAAGATTCGAACCTGCAGCAGGTCGAGTCGAACGCAGTGAGACAACGGAGCCGTTTACGGCGACGGCCCGAAGGGCGAGCGAAGCGAGTCATCCTGCACGACCTACCAATGTAAAAAGGCGCCCTAAAGGCGCCTTTTTGCTATGCAGAGAAGAACCATTTCCCCTCTGATAACCATCAGCGTGAGCGTTATAACTGATACAACGGATCGCGGGCGCGGGCTGCGGTTAATTCACTGGCCTGCATACGCACCACATCCCACAGCGCCTGAGCAGCGGTTGATAAAGAGCAGTTTTTACGTCGGGCCAGCATCAGTTGCCGTTCAACAACCGGCGTCAGGCGCTTAACCTGCAAGTGACTGCCCTGCGGTAAGGGGAGCGCCAGCGCGGGCAGCACGCTGATGCCAATCCCCGCCTCAACCATCGGAAACAGCGTGGCGGGATGGCCAATCTCCTGAACGATATTGGCATCAATGGAAAAATGGGCCAGCGCAGCGTCGATCAGCGGTCGACTACCGGAAGCATAATCCTGTAGCACCAGGCGTTCGTGATACAAATCCTGCCAGTTCACCCACTCTCGTCGGGCTAACGGATGATCCTGGCGACACAGCAGCAGGAACGGTTCGGACAGCACGGCTTCACACTGCAAATCGGTGACTGCGCCGGGATCAATCACAATGCCAAAATCCACTTCTCCCTGGCGAATACTCTCCAGCACCCACTGCTGTGGCCGGTCGTGCAGCACAAAATCGATAGCCGGATAAAGCTGATTACTCTGGGCAATACACTGCGGAATAAGATGAGCAGAGATCGTCTGGCTGGCGGCAACCCGCACCGTGCCGGTTAACTGCGTTCCTACCTGTCCGGCTTCGCGCAGCGTGCTGTGCAATTCATCCAGAATACGTTCCAGCCGCGCCGCCAACTGGTGTCCGGCCTCCGTCAGTACCACTTCCCGCGTCGTTCTGTCTAATAACCGCACACCCGTCTGCCCTTCCAGCTCTTTTACACTATGGCTGACCGCCGACTGGCTTAAGCCGATGATATCCCCCGCCCGGCTAAAGCTTTTGGCTTGAGCGACGGTGACAAAGATACGCAACTGACGCAGAGAGTAATTCATCTATTCGATTCATATATGGATGCAATAAATCAATTTTATTTCTCAAACGGAAAAAAGCAAAATGTTACTACCGAATTTCAGGAGTCTTTATGAAACTTTTTCGTATTCTTGATCCGTTCACGATAACGCTGATTACCGTTGTTTTGCTGGCGTCCTTTTTCCCGGCCGAAGGTGGTTTTGTGCCTTTCTTTGAAGGCTTAACCACCGCCGCCATTGCCCTACTGTTTTTTATGCACGGAGCGAAACTCTCGCGTGAAGCCATTATTGCCGGTGGTAGCCACTGGCGTTTGCATCTGTGGGTGATGTGCAGCACGTTTGTTGTCTTCCCGGTTCTCGGCGTTCTGTTCGCCTGGTGGGCGCCGGTCAACGTTGACCCGATGCTGTACACCGGTTTCCTGTACCTGTGTATTTTGCCTGCCACTGTGCAGTCGGCCATCGCTTTTACGTCGCTGGCGGGCGGTAACGTTGCCGCCGCCGTTTGTTCTGCTTCGGCCTCCAGCCTGCTGGGTATTTTTCTCTCGCCGCTGCTGGTAGGGCTGGTGATGAATATGCACGGCGCAGAAGGCAGCCTGGAGCAGGTGGGAAAAATCATGTTGCAGCTGCTGCTGCCGTTCGTGCTGGGTCACCTTTCACGTCCGTGGATTGGAAACTGGGTTTCTCGACATAAAAAATGGATCGCGAAAACGGATCAATCCTCTATTTTGCTGGTGGTGTACTCCGCCTTCAGTGAAGCCGTCGTTAACGGGATCTGGCACAAAGTGGGGGTGGGTTCACTGCTGTTTATCGTGGTGGTCAGCATCATACTGCTGGCAATCGTGATTGGCATAAATGTCTTTGTTGCGCGCAAATGCGGCTTTAACAAAGCTGATGAAATCACCATTGTGTTCTGCGGTTCGAAAAAGAGCCTGGCGAACGGGATCCCAATGGCAAATATTTTGTTCCCAACTTCGGTGATTGGGATGATGGTGCTGCCGTTGATGATCTTCCATCAAATACAGCTAATGGTGTGCGCCGTGCTGGCGCGTCGCTACAAGCAACAGACGGACGCATTGCAGGCGCAACAGAAAAGCCGCGCCGCGAAGGCTTAAAGAGGACGTTTCAGGGGCTGCACCAGTTGCGTCAGCCCCTCAGTTTTAATCAGCAGCGTGATTTGCATCAGCTCGCCAAGCTTGCCCGGCGGGAATTCATCCTTACGGGCAAACCACAGCAGATACTCTTCCGGGACATCAATCAACCGACGCCCTTTATATTTGCCAAAGGGCATCACAGTATTGGCGATGTCAACCAGCTGCTCTTTTTCCATCTCAGGCACCCAATAAGCGGATCATTTCAGCTTCATCGATCACGGCAATACCCAGTTCCTGTGCTTTTGCCAGTTTCGAACCCGCCGCTTCACCGGCAATCACCAGATCGGTTTTCTTCGACACGCTACCGGCCACTTTTGCACCTAACTCGGTCAGTCTCGCTTTGGCGTCATCGCGCGACATCAGGCTCAGGCTCCCGGTCAGCACCACCGTTTTACCTGCGAAGGGGCTGTCGATTTCTTCAGCGTTAATGACCACCGGCGCTGGCCAGTGGATCCCCTGCGCCAACAGTTGAACAATTACCTCGCGGTTGCTCTCTTCGGCGAAGAAATTAAACACGTGCGTCGCCACCACAATGCCGACATCCGGCACTTTTTGCAGCTCTTCAATGGAAGCGGCTTCCAGCGCGTCGAGCGTGCCAAAATACGCCGCCAGACCAGCAGCCGTGGCTTCGCCGACTTCACGAATGCCTAGCGCATAGAGGAAACGGGCAAACGTGGTTTCTTTCGCTTTTTCCAGCGCGTTGACCACGTTTTGCGCCGACTTCGGCCCCATACGATCAAGCCCCGTCAGTTTACCGGCGGTCAGGGTGAAAAGATCCGCCGGCGTGTGGACATACTCTTTCTCAACCAGTTGATCGATAATTTTGTCGCCCATACCGTCAACGTCGAGCGCGCGGCGGGAAACAAAGTGTTTCAGCGATTCCTTACGCTGTGCTCCACAGATTAAACCGCCGGTGCAGCGAGTGACCGCTTCGCCTTCCACACGTTCAACATCAGAGTTACAAACCGGACAATGCGCTGGAAACACAATTTCGCGGGTATCGTCCGGGCGTTCAGAAAGCACGACGTTCACCACCTGCGGGATGACATCGCCCGCACGGCGAATGACGACTTTATCGCCAATACGCAACCCCAGACGCTCGATTTCATCAGCGTTATGCAGCGTTGCGTTACTGACCAGCACCCCGGCAACCTGGACCGGCTCAAGGCGGGCGACGGGCGTAATCGCCCCGGTACGTCCAACCTGAAACTCAACATCGCGTACGAAAGTCATCTGCTCCTGCGCCGGGAACTTAAAGGCCACAGCCCAGCGCGGCGCGCGGGCAACAAAGCCCAGTTGCTCCTGCAACGCCATAGAGTTGACTTTGATCACCACGCCATCGATATCAAATCCCAGCGTTGGTCGGTCTTCTTCAACCTTGTGATAGTAAGCAAGTACTTCCTCCGGGGAGTCGCAAAGCGCCACTCTGTCGCTTACCGGCAGGCCCCACTCTTTAAATTGCAGCAGGCGGCCCAGATGGGTATCTGGCAGCGTGCCGCCTTCCAACACACCAACGCCATAGCAGAAGAAAGTAAGCGGTCGCTTCGCTGTGATACGCGGATCGAGCTGGCGCAATGAACCGGCCGCTGCGTTACGCGGGTTTGCAAACACTTTGTTGCCAGTGCGGCGGGCCTCTTCGTTAATTTTTTCAAATCCGGCCTGCGGCAGGAACACTTCACCGCGCACTTCCAGACGTGAAGGGATGTTTTCGCCACGCAGTTTTAACGGGATTGCGCGAATGGTGCGCACGTTAGAGGTAATATCCTCACCCGTGGTGCCATCACCACGCGTTGCAGCGCTGACCAGCACACCGTTTTCATACAGGATACTCACCGCCAGGCCGTCCAGTTTCAGTTCACAGCACCAGGTCAGTTTATCGGTACTCTTTAGCCTGTCCTGCACGCGCTTGTTGAAAGCGAGAAAACTCTCTTCATCAAACACGTTATCCAGCGACAGCATCGGCACTTCATGACGAATCTGGCTGAACGCGGTTAACGGCGCGGCGCCAACGCGTTGGGTTGGCGAGTCGGGGGTAACAAGGTCCGGATGCTGCGCTTCCAGCTCGCGCAATTCGCGCATCAGGCGATCGTATTCCGCATCGGGAATTTCCGGCGCGTCCATCACATGGTAGAGATACTCATGATGGCGAAGCGTGGTTCGCAGTTCTGTCAGTTGTTGTTCGATTGATTCCATATCGCACCATCAATGATAAAAAACCCCCGACAGGCGGGGGTTTAGAAAGGAAATGTCACGCCAGAGGAAAATCAGGCGCGAGATTCTTTAACTTCGCGGATGCGGTCCTGATACTCGCGCAGTTTCTGCGGCGTCATCATGCGACGTTGATCGTCGAGCACCACACCACCCACTTCATCGGCAATGTGCTGTGCGGACTGCAGCATCAGCTTAAAGTTTTGCAGCTCGTCCCCGTAGGACGGAACCTGCATAAAAATAGTCACACCAGGGGTGCTGAAGTCGCCCGTCATTTCTGGGTCAAACGTTCCCGGATTAACCATATTAGCGAGGCTGAACAGCGACGGACCGCTGCCATCCGGGCTCAAATGACGATGGAAAATATTCATATCGCCAAATTTGAAACCGGCCTGCTGAATGCTGTTGAGCAGCACTTCCCCGTTGAGCTCGCTACCATGATGAGCCGCAACGTTCATAATGATGACCGCTTCTTTACGCTGCGGTTTTTCAGCAACAGGCGCTTCTTCTACTACCGGCTCGGGCTGCGGTTGATGTTCAACAACAGGCTCTGCTGGCTGGAAGGTCTGCGGCGCTGGTTGCGGTGCCTGCTGAGCAGGTTGCTGAACCTGCGGGGCAACAGGTTGCTGCACAGGTGGCTGCTGAACAGGCTGATGTTGCACCGGCTGCTGCGGTTGTACAGGCTGCTGAACATGCGGCGGTGGTACCGGCGCTTGTGCAGGCTGCTGCGCAGGCTGACGCGGCTGAGCAGACGCATAAGGCGGCTGGTACTGGTGTTGCGGCGACTGAGGAGGAACACCATGTTCCTGCGCATTACCGGGAGCATGATTCACACGATGAACGCGAACTTCACCCACGCCTTCGTCTTCCTCGACGTTGTCGTCGAACGAATCCTCGTCTTCACGTTTAGACTTCATGCGTTTCAGTGGGCGATCGCGGAATATAGAAGACCGCTCTTTACGGCTAGTCCAAAAACCATGTACCAGTAAAGCGATTATGGCGATCGCGCCAACAATGATTAATATCAGACGCAAATCCTGCATCATTATATTCTCTGTTGTTCTAACACCTTGCCACCACGGCAAACATTTACTCACTAAGAGTATTTGTCGATTACGCCAAGTGCAAGTGTACTCTTGGCTTTCACGGCATAAAGATGAACAAAATTGTGCTTTTTGCTGTTTTTTCGAACATTTCCGAACAGCTTAACGCTCAACAACCCGGTAAGATACGCACAGTTTACCAGAGCTTATATAACAAGGAGTACGTCCTGACCATGGTTTCATCATCTGCAGTTGTACCTCGCAGCGGCCTTTATTACTTTTCTCAGGGATGGAAGCTCATCACCCAACCGGGCATTCGTCGTTTTGTTATTCTGCCTTTGCTGGTGAATATCCTGCTGATGGGCGGCGCATTCTGGTGGTTATTTACACAACTCGGTAACTGGGTTCCCGCGCTGATGAGTCACGTCCCTGACTGGCTTCAGTGGCTCAGCTATTTACTGTGGCCGATTGTGACCATTTCCGTGCTGTTGGTGTTCGGCTACCTGTTCTCCACTATCGCCAACTGGATCGCCGCACCGTTTAACGGTCTGCTGGCTGAACAGCTGGAAGCGCGCTTAACGGGCGCAACACCGCCCGACACCGGCATTCTCGGCATTATGAAAGACGTTCCGCGCATTATGAAACGCGAATGGCAAAAGCTGGCGTGGTATCTCCCGCGCGCCTTCGTATTGCTGATTCTCTATTTTATTCCTGGCATTGGGCAGACCGTCGCCCCGGTCCTGTGGTTCCTGTTCAGCGCGTGGATGCTGGCTATTCAGTACTGCGATTATCCTTTTGATAACCATAAGGTCCCTTTTAAGGAGATGCGCGTCGCGCTGCGCACGCGCAAGGTGACCAATATGCAGTTTGGCGCATTGACCAGCCTGTTCACCATGATTCCGGTGCTCAATCTGTTCATCATGCCGGTAGCGGTTTGTGGTGCCACGGCGATGTGGGTAGACTGCTATCGTGCTAAGCATGCGTTATGGAAGTAATGCAAAAATGTGTAAAAGCGGGCTGGCTTATGCCCGCTCTTATTCCATACTGCTACGCATTATTTCTCATCAGCATATAGATATGCGAATTCCTTACTTCCCCATACTTTCTCAACAGGTATGCTGAAGCGGTATCCCAATTTCATACAGTTAAGGACAGGCCATGAGTAAGATTTTTGAAGATAACTCGCTGACTATCGGTCATACGCCGCTGGTTCGACTGAACCGTATCGGTAACGGACGCATTCTGGCGAAGGTGGAATCACGCAACCCAAGCTTTAGCGTCAAATGCCGTATCGGTGCCAATATGATTTGGGATGCCGAAAAACGTGGTGTACTGAAACCGGGCGTTGAGCTGGTAGAACCGACCAGCGGCAACACGGGGATTGCGCTGGCCTACGTCGCCGCCGCCCGTGGTTACAAACTGACTCTGACCATGCCGGAAACCATGAGCATTGAGCGCCGCAAGCTCTTAAAAGCGCTGGGCGCGAACCTGGTGCTGACTGAAGGCGCAAAAGGTATGAAGGGCGCAATTCAGAAAGCGGAAGAAATCGTAGCCAGCGATCCGGAAAAATTCCTGCTGCTGCAGCAGTTCAGCAACCCGGCGAACCCGGAAATTCACGAAAAAACCACCGGCCCGGAAATCTGGGAAGATACCGATGGCCAGGTTGATGTCTTTATTTCCGGCGTCGGCACCGGCGGTACGCTAACTGGCGTGACCCGTTACATTAAAGGCACTAAAGGCAAAACCGACCTGATCACCGTCGCGGTAGAACCTACTGACTCCCCTGTTATCGCCCAGGCATTGGCGTGTGAAGAACTCAAACCTGGCCCGCATAAAATTCAGGGTATTGGCGCGGGCTTCATTCCTGGCAACCTTGATCTGAAGCTTATCGATAAAGTCGTTGCCATCACCAATGATGAAGCTATTTCTACCGCGCGCCGCCTGATGGAAGAAGAAGGTATTCTGGCAGGGATCTCTTCTGGCGCAGCCGTGGCTGCCGCGCTTAAGCTCCAGGAAGATGAATCCTTTACCAATAAGAATATTGTGGTTATCCTACCGTCATCGGGTGAGCGTTATCTGAGCACTGCACTGTTTGCCGATCTCTTCACAGAGAAAGAACTGCAACAGTAATGCCAGCATGTTAAAAACGCGTAAAAAAGCACCCTTTGGGGTGTTTTTTTGTGGCCTGCTTCAAATTTTCAACTCTCCTGGCATTGATTCAACCCGCCGGAACTGGTATTTAACCAAACTAATTATTTTGATGCGCGAAATTAATCGTTACAGGAAAAGCGCTAGCTGAATCGATTTTATGATTTGGTTCAACTCTTCCTTTCGCGGCATAATGTTTAATGACGAACGAAACGTCAGCGGCAAGAAGTTGCCAGCAACGGATTGCACCGAACTCCTTTTGTGTCGCGTCCAGTTTACGCCGATGCTAACAATACAGGCTAAAGTTGAACCGCCAGGCTAGACTTTAGTTCCACAACACTAAACCTATAAGTTGGGGAAATATAATGTTCCAGCAAGAAGTTACCATTACCGCTCCGAACGGTCTGCATACTCGCCCTGCTGCTCAGTTTGTTAAAGAAGCAAAAGGCTTTACTTCTGAAATTACTGTGACTTCCAACGGCAAAAGCGCTAGCGCCAAAAGCCTGTTTAAACTGCAGACTCTGGGCCTGACTCAGGGTACCGTTGTCACCCTGTCCGCAGAAGGTGAAGACGAGCAGAAAGCAGTTGAGCATCTGGTTAAACTGATGGCTGAACTCGAGTAAGTTCAACGAGTTCTTTTAAATATCAGTCACAAGTAAGGTAGGGTTATGATTTCAGGCATTTTAGCATCCCCGGGTATCGCTTTCGGTAAAGCATTGCTGCTGAAAGAAGACGAGATCGTCATTGACCGGAAAAAAATTTCTGCCGACAAGGTTGATCAGGAAGTTGAACGTTTTCTGAGCGGTCGTGCCAAGGCATCTGCGCAACTGGAAGCGATCAAAACCAAAGCTGGTGAAACGTTCGGTGAAGAAAAAGAAGCCATCTTTGAAGGGCATATCATGCTGCTCGAAGATGAGGAGCTGGAGCAGGAAATCATAGCCCTGATTAAAGATAAGCACATGACGGCTGATGCAGCTGCGCATGAAGTTATCGAAGGTCAGGCCACAGCCCTTGAAGAGCTGGATGATGAATACCTGAAAGAACGTGCGGCTGACGTACGTGACATCGGTAAACGCCTGCTGCGTAACATCCTGGGTCTGGCTATTATCGACCTGAGCGCTATTCAGGAAGAAGTTATCCTGGTAGCCGCAGACCTGACCCCGTCAGAAACCGCACAGCTGAACCTGAACAAGGTGCTGGGTTTCATCACCGACGCGGGCGGACGGACTTCCCATACTTCTATCATGGCGCGTTCTCTGGAACTGCCAGCCATCGTAGGTACGGGTAGCGTCACCTCTCAGGTTAAAAACGACGACTATCTGATTCTGGATGCCGTAAACAACCAGGTTTACGTCAATCCGACCAATGAAGTTATTGAGCAACTGCGCGCCGTTCAGGAGCAGGTTGCTACCGAAAAAGCGGAACTCGCTAAGCTGAAAGATCTCCCGGCTATCACGCTGGGACGGACATCAGGTAGAAGTTTGCGCCAACATCGGTACCGTTCGTGACGTTGAAGGCGCTGAGCGTAATGGCGCCGAGGGTGTTGGTCTGTACCGCACCGAATTCCTGTTCATGGACCGTGAATCGCTGCCGACTGAAGAAGAACAGTTTGCCGCGTATAAAGCCGTTGCTGAAGCCTGTGGCTCTCAGGCGGTCATCGTCCGTACCATGGACATCGGCGGCGATAAAGAGCTGCCGTACATGAACTTCCCGAAAGAAGAGAACCCGTTCCTGGGCTGGCGTGCCGTACGTATCGCCATGGATCGTAAAGAGATCCTGCGGGATCAGGTTCGCGCTATCCTGCGCGCCTCTGCTTTCGGCAAACTGCGCATCATGTTCCCAATGATCATCTCTGTTGAAGAAGTGCGCGCACTACGCAAAGAGATCGAAATCTACAAACAGGAACTGCGCGATGAAGGTAAAGCATTTGACGAAAGCATTGAGATTGGCGTGATGGTGGAAACACCGGCAGCGGCAACAATTGCGCGTCATTTAGCCAAAGAAGTTGATTTCTTTAGTATCGGCACCAATGATTTAACGCAGTACACCCTGGCAGTTGACCGTGGTAATGATATGATTTCACACCTTTACCAACCGATGTCGCCATCTGTGCTGACGCTGATCAAGCAAGTTATTGATGCTTCTCATGCGGAAGGCAAATGGACTGGCATGTGTGGTGAGCTTGCAGGCGACGAACGTGCTACACTTCTGTTGCTGGGGATGGGTCTGGACGAATTCTCTATGAGCGCCATTTCTATCCCGCGCATTAAGAAGATTATCCGTAACACGAACTTCGAAGATGCGAAGGTGTTAGCAGAGCAGGCTCTTGCTCAACCGACAACGGACGAGTTAATGACGCTGGTTAACAAGTTCATTGAAGAAAAAACAATCTGCTAATCCACGAGATGCGGCCCAATTTACTGCTTAGGAGAAGATCATGGGTTTGTTCGATAAACTGAAATCTCTGGTTTCTGATGATAAGAAAGACACCGGAACTATTGAGATTGTTGCTCCGCTCTCTGGCGAGATCGTCAACATCGAAGACGTGCCGGATGTAGTTTTTGCTGAAAAAATCGTTGGTGATGGCATCGCTATCAAACCAACCGGTAACAAAATGGTCGCCCCTGTTGATGGCACCATCGGCAAAATCTTTGAAACCAACCACGCTTTCTCTATCGAATCCGACAGCGGCATTGAGCTGTTTGTTCACTTCGGTATTGATACCGTTGAACTGAAAGGCGAAGGCTTTAAGCGCATCGCTGAAGAAGGTCAGCGCGTTAAAGTGGGCGACCCGGTTATTGAATTCGATCTGCCGCTGCTGGAAGAAAAAGCCAAGTCTACCCTGACTCCGGTTGTTATCTCCAACATGGACGAAATCAAAGAGCTGATCAAACTGTCCGGTAGCGTGACAGTGGGTGAAACTCCGGTTATCCGCATCAAGAAGTAATTCTTGCTGCTGAGAAAGATGGCGCCATCAGGCGCCATTTTTTTATATACATCATCCTTCAGATTGCCTCTGTGTTGGCTGCAGTCGCTCACCCCAGTCACGTACTCATGTACGCTCCCGGGGATTCTCTCCTTTGCCGCCTTGATGCAACCTGAATGATTTTGTATATACCCCGACAACGGTTTTTTGTAGTTCGGAAAAGCGCTAAATTTGTGAGGTGACCGGTCGGTAACACGCCTCGCGCATCAGGATTTTCATCCCTTCCGGCCCGCTTTCCAGCATCCGTCGCTCCGAATCCGCCACTAACAGTTCACAATTGTAGCCACCCGCGATGCCAAACATGGCCCGCGCCACACAGATATCTTCCAGCGCCGTTGCCCCGCTGGTGTCAAAATGTCCAACCATACGCCCATTCTGGCGAACCACCAGCCGGTAACTCTTCATCGCGCCTCCCCTGCCGGTGGCAGAATTAACTCATCACAACCGCACAGATTGGTCCATTTCATCACTTCCAGTACGCGCTGTGCTGCATCGTGCGTCGCGGTTGTCAGCGCTTTACCCAGCACAATACCGCTCACCAGTTCAGCACAAAACAGATCGCCAGTTCCCTTCAGATCCGTTTTAACCCGTGGATGAGCGAACACCTCAACCGTTTCAGCCGTCACTACCGCCACGTTAATAATATCTTCGCTATCCCCCGGCGCGCTGGTGATCACCACCCATTTCAGCGTTTCGGTAAGCAGCGATTGCGCCGCCGTGATGGCTTCATCAAGCGTACGACACGGCTTTCCGCTCAGCATTTGCAGTTCAAACACGTTCGGCGTCAGTCCCTGAGCCAGCGGTAGCAGGTGCTGACGGTAGGCCTGCGGAATTTCAGCTTTTACATACATACCGCTGTCCGTATCGCCAATCACCGGGTCGACCAAAATGCACACTGTCGGATGCGTAGCCCGCACCGTTTCCAGCCACTGTGCTAACAGAGCGATTTGCTCTGCACTGCCCATATAGCCTGTAGTCACCGCCTTCAGCTCGCGTAAAGCATCACGCTCATTCAAGGCGCGGAGATACCCGCTAAACCAGTCGGCCGGAATAACGCCGCCGTAAAATGTTTCATAATGCGGGGTATTACTGAACAGCACCGTAGGCACTGCCGTCACGCGTAATCCCTGCGCTTTAATGGCCGGAACGGCGATGCTGTTGCCTACGCTGCCATAAACCACCTGTGACTGGACGGCGACGATATCGGTCTGTAACGCCCGATGCTTGTCGCCGAAGAGCACTGACTGAATATCACTCCCCTGCTCCATAAATTTCTCCTCTCGCTGGACAGCGGGCTTACGCCTCACTATTATCGTCATATGCTAAAATTCATTTTGTCATAGGTCAATAATGATCGACGGAAAAACCGCTAACGAAATTTTTGACAGTATTCGTCAACATGTCGCTACAGGCACGTTGGCGGCAGGAGAAACGTTGCCGCCGGTGCGTGAACTGGCAACAGCATTGAACGTTAACCGTAATACTGTCGCGGCGGCTTATAAACGCCTGGTCACCTCCGGGCTGGCACAAAGCCAGGGACGTAACGGCACGGTAATCAAGGGGATTTCAGCCCCCGTTGCGCTGGAAGGCGGCAATCCGGATACCGCGCTTATCGATCTTTCCGGCGGTAATCCAGCCCCCGCGCGTCTTCCCGACCTCAGCCGTTATTTCGCGCAAATAAATAAGAATCCTCGTTTGTACGGCGATGCCGCTGTATCACCCGGCCTTAAGGCGTGGGCCGCGCAATGGATGCAAGATGCGATGCCAGCCACGGGAGAAATTGATATCACCAGCGGCGCCATTGATGCCATTGAGCGCCTACTGTGCGCCCATTTACTGCCTGGCGACAGCGTTGTGGTAGAAGATCCATGCTTTTTGAGCAGCATCAACATGCTTCGTTATGCCGGATTCTCCGCCAGTCCGGTCAACGTTGACAGCGAAGGCATGCAGCCAGACATGCTGGAAATCGCGCTACAGAAAGGCGCGCGGGCGGTGATTCTGACGCCGCGCGCCCATAATCCGACAGGATGCAGTCTGAGCGCATCCCGCGCGGCGCAATTGCAGGAAATCCTGGCCCGCTATCCGCAGACGCTGGTGATCGTCGACGACCACTTTGCGCTGCTGTCCGCATGCCGTTGGTATCCGGTGATTGCGAAGGAAACCACGCACTGGGCGATTGTTCGCTCAATGTCGAAAACATTAGGCCCGGATTTACGCCTGGCCATCGTCGCCAGCGATCCACTCACTTCCGCGAAACTGCGTTTACGGCTCAACGCCGGCAGTCAGTGGGTCAGCCATCTGCTGCAGGATCTGGCCTGCGCCTGCCTGATTGACGAGACTTATCAACACACGCTGGCGCAAACTCAGCAGTTTTACGCCGCCCAGCAGCAAAAGCTGGCAGCGGCTCTGCGGCTTCATGGCATTACGCTGCCCGACAGCGACGGTCTTAATCTGTGGCTGCCGCTAGAAGATAACAGCCAGGCGATCGCTTTTGCGCTGGCAAAGTCCGGCTGGCTGGTACGTGAAGGCGAAGTGTTTGGCGTCAATACGCCTGCGCATGGCCTGCGCATTACGCTGTCAACATTAGCAGACAGCGACATTGATAAGCTGGCGACTGATATCCATCAGGCGCTAAAGTGCTAACAGGAGAGGAAAAGTGCGAGTTCATTTTGTTATTCATGAGTCTTTCGAATCTGCTGGCGCGTACCTGCCGTGGGCCGAATCACGCGGCTATACCATCAGTTGGTCGCGCGTTTACGCTGGAGAAACTGTTCCCGCTAATGCCGATGGCTTCGATATGCTGGTGGTATTTGGTGGGCCGCAGTCACCCCGCACCACGCTCGCAGAGTGCCCATACTTTGACTCTCAGGCAGAGCAACATCTGATAAACCAGGCGATTGCGGCACGAAAAATCGTGGTGGGGATCTGTTTGGGGTCGCAGTTAATCGGCGAAGCACTGGGCGCGAAGGTGTGCCAAAGCCCGGAAAAAGAGATTGGTCACTATCCGATCGCCCTGACCGAGGCAGGCCAACAGCATCCGTTGTTCAGCCATTTCGGCTCACCGCTCAACGTGGGTCACTGGCACAATGACATGCCGGGATTGACCGACCAGGCGACAATTCTTGCCACAAGCGAGGGATGTCCGCGACAAATCGTACAATACGGTAATTTCGTCTATGGTTTTCAGTGCCATATGGAGTTTACCGCCGAAGCGGTCGAAGGATTAATTCAGCACTCTGAGCAAGAACTGGCCGAAGCGAAAGGGAAACGCTTTATTCGCGCTGTTGAAGAGATGCGCACCTGGGATTACCAGCAGATGAATGAGACGCTGTGGCAATTCCTTGATAAGTTGGTAGAAAAACGTAACGATTGAACAGTGCGGGCCGGAGAAGACGCTTTGCGTCGTCATCCGGCGAGCGTGCCGTACGGTTGCCTGCTAGCGCTACGCTTATCAGGCCGACAAATTAAATACCTAATCCCTGGCTGAAATGCTCTTCGCCAAAGACCCCGGTGGAAAGGTAGCGATCGCCGCGATCGCAGATGATCGCCACCACCACCGCCCCCGGTGTCGCGCGCGCCACGCGTAACGCGCCCGCAACCGCGCCGCCAGAACTCACTCCGCAAAAAATCCCTTCGCGAACGGCAAGTTCACGCATGGTGTTTTCCGCATCGTTCTGATGAATATCCAGCACCTCATCCACCAGCGAGGCGTTGAAAATGCCCGGCATATATTCCGCTGGCCAGCGACGAATGCCCGGAATACTACTGCCTTCTTCCGGCTGCAGGCCAACGATGGTGACGGGTTTGTCCTGTTCACGCAGAAAACGCGATACGCCGGTAATGGTGCCTGTCGTCCCCATGCTGGAGACGAAATGGGTAATACGGCCTGACGTCTGCTGCCAGATTTCGGGTCCGGTAGTCGTGTAGTGCGCATACGGGTTATCAGGATTATTAAACTGATCGAGAAGTTTACCTTCTCCGCGCTGCGCCATCTCAAGGGCTAAATCACGCGCCCCTTCCATCCCCTGCTCTTTGGTCACCAGAACCAGTTCAGCCCCGTAAGCACGCATCGCCGCACGTCGCTCCTGGCTCATGTTGTCTGGCATCAGGAGCTTCATGCGGTAGCCTTTCAGCGCGGCAATCATCGCCAGCGCAATACCCGTATTACCGCTGGTGGCCTCAATCAGCACGTCGCCAGGCTGAATTTCCCCGCGCTTTTCCGCTTCAACGATCATCGACAACGCCGCGCGGTCTTTCACCGAACCTGCGGGATTATTGCCTTCCAGCTTGACCCAAATTTCACTGCCGTTATCCGCCGTCAGACGTTGTAATTTCACCAGAGGCGTATTGCCAATTGTTTGTTCTAATGTGTTCACGTTTTCAGCTCAATAAAATGCCGGGTGGCGCTGCGCTTACCCGGCTTACAGGTCATGCACCACCCGTTAAGCCCGGTAAGCGCAGCGCCACCGGATGATAACTATACGAATTAACCTATCAGGCACTTTGCGCCAGAGCAAGTTCCTCTTCACGCGTTTCAATACGCTGGTCGCCATTATACAAACGCGCATTTTGCAGCCCAACAAACAGACGTTCGCCGCGGTTCGGGGAATCATCGCCCTGCATAATCACCGTCAGCGGTTCGTTATACCACCCCAAGGGTTGCACAACTAATTGGGTGTAGTGTCCTTTCGGGCTGGCTTCCAGCACCTGTACCGGCAACGGCGAATCCAGACTGGTACGACGGCTGACGTCCACTTCCCACGGACGCAGGAACAGATCCACCGGCCCCTGATAGCCAGGCGTATAGCCCAGCGGCCAGCGATGTGCGCCCACGTGGAATTGTCCACCGCGAATCGTCCCTTGCAGGCGGTTAACTTCACCCATAAATTCCAGGACAAAACGGGTAGCCGGTTCGCGCCATACCTGATCGGGCGCATCGGCCTGCTCGATATGACCCTGGCTCATCACCACCACGCGGTCTGCGACTTCCGTCGCTTCTTCCTGATCGTGGGTAACAAACACGCTGGTGAACTTCAGCTCTTCATGCAACTGACGTAGCCAGCGACGCAGTTCTTTACGCACCTGAGCATCGAGCGCGCCAAACGGCTCGTCGAGCAACAAGATCTGCGGCTCTACCGCCAGCGCACGCGCCAACGCCACGCGCTGCTTTTGCCCCCCGGAAAGCTGTGCCGGGAAACGGTCCGCCAGATGAGCCAGTTGAACCATCTCCAGCAGTTTGGTCACTTTTGCTTTGATCGTCGCCGCATTAGGGCGCTCACGCCGTGGCAGAACAGTCAGACCAAAAGCGATATTGTCGAAAACGGTCATATGACGAAACAGCGCATAGTGCTGAAACACGAACCCCACCTTACGGTCGCGGGCGTGCAAACGGCTGACATCAGTGCCGTGGAAACGGATATGCCCGCTGGACTGATGCTCCAGCCCGGCGATGATGCGCAGCAGCGTAGTTTTGCCCGATCCGGAAGGCCCCAACAGGGCGACCATCTGACCTGAAGGAATATCCAGCGAGATATCGTTCAGCACCTGGGTGCGACCAAAAGACTTCTTAATATTGGCAATCTCAATGCTCATGATTTTCCTCCTGCTGCGCGCGTTTCTCCTGGTTTTCCAGGCGCCATTGCAACATGCTCTTCAAAAACAAGGTAATAATCGCCATCAGCGTTAATAGCGCCGCGGCGGTAAAGGAGCCGACTGTGTTGTAGTCCTGCTCCAGTAATTCAATCTGTAACGGCAAAGACAAGGTTTCACCGCGAATCGAGCCAGAAACCACCGATACCGCGCCGAACTCGCCAATCGCACGGGCGTTGGTCAGCACCACACCGTACAGCAATGCCCAACGGATATTCGGCAGCGTAACGCGACGGAACATTTGCCAGCCGGATGCGCCAAGCAGAACCGCCGCCTCATCTTCATGGCTGCCCTGGCTTAACATCACCGGCACCAGTTCGCGCACCACAAACGGACAGGTCACGAACACCGTCACCAGCACCATTCCCGGCCAGGCAAACATAATTTGCAGGTTGTGTTCATCCAGCCATCCGCCAAGCGGGCCGTTAGAGCCGTAAAACAGCAGATAGACCAGGCCGGCGACCACCGGTGAAACGGCAAACGGAATATCCAGTAATGTGAGCAACAACTGGCGTCCAGGGAAGTTAAAGCGGGTCACCAGCCAGGCCAGTAACACGCCAAACACCAGGTTCACCGGCACCGCAATCAGCGCAATCAGCACCGTCAGCCAGATGGCGTGCAGCATGTCCGGATCAGCCAGGTTGTGTAATACCGGCATCAACCCCTTGCTGAACGCCTGCACGAAGATGTAAACCATCGGCACCAGCAAAATAAAGGCGGATACCAGCATGCCCGTGCCGATCAGAAACCATTTCCCCCAGTTGATGCGGGGTGCGCCATAACGCTTCAATTGGGTAATGTCTGCCATCAGTGACCTACCACGCGTCGACCAAAGCGACTTTGCAGGGTGTTAATTGAAAACAGCAGCAGCAACGAAGCCCCGAGGATCACAGATGCAATCGCGCTGGCGGCCGGGTAGTCAAACTCCTGCAAACGAACAAAAATCATCAGCGAGGTCACTTCCGTTTTCCATGCGATGTTTCCGGCGATAAAGATAACCGCGCCAAACTCACCGAGGCTGCGGGTAAACGAGAGCGCAACGCCCGCGACTAGCGCGGGAGACAGCTCCGGTAGTATCACTTTACGAAAGCTCTGCCAGCGCGTAGCGCCGAGCGTTTCCGCCGCTTCTTCATACTCCGGACCTAACTCTTCCAGCACCGGCTGCACGGTACGCACCACGAATGGAATGCTGGTAAAAGCCATCGCCACCGCAATGCCAAGCCAGGTGTAGGTCACTTTAATATCCAGCTTCGCCAGCCACTCGCCGTAGAAACCGTTGACTGAAAACAGCGATGCCAGCGTCAGACCTGCTACCGCCGTAGGCAGCGCAAACGGCAGATCCATCAGCGCATCCAGCAGCGTACGGCCCGGAAAGCGATAGCGGGTTAAGATCCACGCCATCAGCAAACCAAACACGCCGTTAAAAATCGACGCCACAAACGCCGACAGCAGCGTCACTTTATAAGCCGCCACCACCTGCGGGTTGGTAATCACATCCCAGTATTGCGCCCAGCTCATTTGCGCCAATTGCATCACCAGCGCGCTAAGCGGCAGCAGCAAAATCAGGCAGACAAACAGTAAGCTGGTGCCCAAACTTAAGGTAAAGCCGGGCAGCACGCGTCGGGAAGAAACAGCAAACATTTACTTACGCCCCGCCGCCAACAGTTTGTCCAACTCACCGCCGCTGACAAAGTGCGTTTTCATTACCTCAGGCCACGAGCCAAACCTGTCTTCCACGCGGAAAAGTTCGGTCTGCGGGAATTTATCCTGCAGTTTGTCCATCACCTGCGGGTTATTCACGCGGTAGTAGAAATCGGTAATGATGGTTTGCGCCTGCGGGCTGTACAGCCAGTTCAGGTAAGCTTTTGCCGCTTTTTCAGTACCGTTAGCCTGCACATTTTTATCTACCCAGGCCACCGGGAACTCCGCCAGAATGTTGACCTTCGGCACCACCACTTCGAAGCCCTGATCTTCATACTGTTTACGGATGTTGTTCACTTCTGATTCAAAGGTGATCAGCACATCGCCCAGGCCGCGTTCCACGAATGTGGTGGTTGCCCCGCGACCGCCGGTATCAAACACTTCCACGTTTTTCAGAAACTGGGTCATGAACTGTTCAGTTTTGGCTTTATCCCCACCATCCGCTTTATCTGCCGCACCCCACGCAGCCAGATAGGTATAACGCGCGTTACCGGAGGTTTTCGGATTCGGGAAAATCAGTTTCACGTCCGGGCGAACCAGGTCGTTCCATTCGTGGATATTCTTCGGGTTACCCTTACGCACCAAAAACGCCATGGTGGAATAGAATGGCGAACTGTTATTCGGCAGACGACTTTGCCAGTCGGCCGGGATCAGCTTGCCTTTGTCATTCAGGATCTGCACATCGGTCACCTGGTTATAGGTCACCACATCGGCTTTCAGCCCCTGCAGAATCGCCAGCGCCTGTTTTGATGACCCGGCATGAGATTGTTTAATCGTCAGTTTGTCACCGCCGTTATCCTTCGCCCATTGCTGTTCAAACGGCGGGTTAAGGGCGGCAAACAGCTCGCGAGAGACATCGTATGAACTGTTCAGCAGCTCCGTTGCCTGCGCCTGACCCACCAGCAGCATTGCTGCCAGCGTCAGGGTTCTTTTTTTCAGTAAGTTAACGGCCATTGCGCACCCTTATAAATTTAATGACTTTCTTATGGTCATCATATTTATAACCAGTGCTAAAGGAGTAACGGTTTTATATACCGTTTGATGATTTGAAAGTTGAAAAGAGAATAAGGGTACCTCCTCCCCAGCGCACGGGGAGGAGACCGGCATCAATCAGACGCCGACGCTAACGCTTTCAGGCAGGGTGCTGCCGCCATCAATCACGTTTTGCGTGCCAGTCAAGTAACTGGACTCATCCGACGCCAGGAATGCCGCCAGTTCACCAACCTCAAGTGGGCAGGCCAAGCGGCGCATCGGGATCGCTTTTGCCATTTCGACTAATACGGATTCAGGATCCTCCGGATTAGACTGACGAGCGATATTTTCCGCCATCGGCGTACGAACGTAGCCCGGGCAAATGGCATTAACGCGAATGCCGGACTGCGCGTATTCCACCGCCAGAGATTTGGTCAAACCGATGATTGCGGCTTTCGACAGCGCGTAGGCCGTTTCGCCCGGATCGGCAACCATATCGCCGGTCACAGATGACATCATCACGATGCGCCCGTCTTTGCGCGCAATCATCTCCGGCAGAACGGCTTTCGTCACGTTCCAGACACCTTTAATGTTGATATCAATGTGGAAATCGCGATCTTCATCGCTCATATCAAGGAAGTTGCCGAGGCGACATACGCCCGCATTGTTGACCAGAATATCGATTTTGCCTTCAATCTTCTTCGCGCGTTTTACCGCTTCCGTGACCGACGCAAAATCTCTGACGTCAGCGTGTACGGCGGTGCAACGGTGCCCGCGCCCAGCCAACTCATCCGCCAGTTTTTCAATCTCATCGGAGATATCCAGCAGGATTAGGTTCGCGCCATGGCGGGCAAATGTTCTGGCGATCCCTTCGCCAATACCCTGAGATGCGCCCGTAATCAATGCTGTTTTGCCCGTGAGTTTTCCCATTTCAATATTCTCCTTTTGAATATGAAGCATTCGCTTCATTCACGCAGAAGATACAGCAATAACAAATAAGTGCTGAGGAATAGCTCACTAAATCAGGTTAATCTCAGGTAAAAAAAATCCCCGGCGTTGCGGGGACCCAACGGTAAACATGCTCTGACCAGGTTAACAGAAGACTTACAGCCGTTTTTCCAGCAAATGTGCTCTCATCAACTCCGATGCCATCTGCGCATCCCCTTTTTTAATATGAAACAGTATTTCCCTCTGTTTTGCCGCCGTATCAAGAAAATACTGACGATCGTTCGCAGGTAACGACTCCCTTGTTTTCTCAAAATAAGTAATGAGGACATCAGAGAAAACCTGCAGCACCCGGTTGCCACTCGCCTGTAGCAAGAGCAAATGAAAATCTCTATCGTGACGATCGGCCACCTGGGGGTTATCCGCATTCTCTTCAATAAGCCTTAGCTCATTTTCAAGTTTGGAGAGCATCGCCGGAAAAATTCTACGCGTTGCCAGAGGGATAATCGCGCATTCAATCAGGATCCTTGCCTCTGTAAATTCTGTGATATCAAACCCAGACAAATCAAACTGCATTAACAACTGGTGATTTATGTTGTGCTGTTCCAAATTCTTCAAGACGCTGCCACGACGAGGAGATCGTTCCAACATTCCCATCTGCACCAGTGTGCTGAGCGCCTGACGAACTTTATATCTTGATGTATTAAAACGAACGGCAAGCTCAGTTTCAGTTTCAATGCGACCATCAGCATTGCGGTTAGCATCATCAAGCAGATAATTTTTAATACTTTCAAACAGTTCGTTTTTGTTATCCATAAACACTCTCGGATTAAAGTGCTGCAAAACTGATGAGTATAAATAATCTAATAAGTTAGATTGCTTAATATACTGTTATGGTAAGATTATAGCCCCTATTATTCAAATTATACCAAGCCATTTGTTAATAAAAAGGAATTAATTATGGTGTTATTCGTAACTCAGTTTGCGATAGTACTTATATGTATCGGTATAGGTGGGCGTTTTGGTGGGATTGGCCTGGGGGCTGCTGGCGGGTTAGGACTCGCTATCCTGACTTTTGGTTTTGGACTCCCTCCCGACTCACCTCCTTTCACTGTTATTTCTATTATCCTTGCGGTTATCACTTGCATCACAATCCTCCAGGCGGCTGGCGGGCTTGATTTATTCGTTACGATGGCAGAACGGATCCTCAGAAAGTGGCCGGGCGCGATCACTTTCCTCGGCCCCGCAGTCGCTTACCTTTTTACTGCTATCTGCGGAACAGGATATGTTGCCTTTTCGGTTTATCCAGTCATTGCTGAAATTGCAGCAGATGCCAGAGTACGGCCAGAGAGAGCCATGTCGATGTCAGTAATCGCTGCCAATTTTGGGCTTATTGCCAGCCCGGTCAGTGCGGTCGTAACAGGGACAATTGCTGTCCTTGCTGGATTACATGTCTCTGCTTTAGATATCTTGTTAGTCACCGTTCCCGGAACGTTCCTTGGCTGCGTTGTCGGCTGCCTGTTCGTCTTTAAAAGAGGTCATGAGCTTAAAAATGATCCGGAATTCCAACGCAGGGTTGCTGAAGGTGAGTTTGAATCAGTAAAAGCTGAAGAGCGAACAGCCAATATAGTGACAAAAGAGGCGAAGAGAGGATTGCTGATTTTCCTTACCGGTATCATTCTGGTCGTTCTTATGGGTTCAATTCCTGAATTACGTCCTGAGTGGAATAACGGTACCGGAATGGAACGTATGAGTATCCCTACCACGCTGCAAATAGTTATGCTGACAACAGCATGTATTATTATGATGGTATGTCGAATTTCTCCGTCAAAACTCGATTCAGGTTCTGTCTTTAAAGCAGGTCTTGTGGGTGTTGTCGCCATATTTGGTCTGTCATGGATGATGAACTCCTTTTTTGAGGCATGGCACGAATTATTTAACACGGCTTTCCACGGTTTTCAGAATCCAGTCTTGTTCGGCATTATTGTTTTTGGTCTTTCAGCCGTAATTTATAGCCCCGCAGCGACTGCTGTAGCGCTACTCCCCGCTGGCGTGTTAATGGGATATCCGGCAGAAACCCTGGTCGCCCTGCTCCCGCTGACTTGTGGATCATTCATTATTCCAGGGGGGGCACAGATTGGCTGTGTGGCGTTTGATCGTACCGGGACAACTCGAATTGGCAAGTATGTGGTTAATCACAGTTACATGCTACCTGGTCTTGTTACCGTTGTAGCATCAACCCTTTTTTGCTTCCTTTTTTCCAAAATGCTGATGTAGTGAGAGAGCAATTTAATTGTGGTAAACCTTTTCTTCATGGCATCCCCCCTGAATGAATTCAGAGAGGATGCCTGGTACTCACTTCTGAATAGCACCACTGCAATTTTCCATAGAATGTACTTTACAGAACAACCTGAGCAATGAGATAAGCAAAAATTACCTGAGAGATAACCATCACAAAGCCCGGACGAATATAGCTATGGTTGACAACAAAGCGTCCAATCTTTGTGGTACCAGTTCGATCAAATGCAACACAGCCGATTTGATTTGCTCCAGGTATAATAAAGTCACCACAGGTACAAGCAAAAATAGCGATAAGAAACGGGGCTGGAATACCTAAGGTAACACCGAGTGGCATGATGGCAGCTACCGTCGCCGCCGGGCTCATAATGACCAGCGAGAACAAGAATACAACCACACCAAATAGCATTGGTGCATCATTGACAATGCCACCAAAAACCTTAATCAGTTCTGGCTGATAGGCATCAAAAAACGTCGCCGTCATCCATGAAACACCGAGTATTGCTACCACTCCCATCAAACCTGCACGGAAGACTGAGCCGCTATTCAAGGTACTACTTGGTACTTTACTGACAATCATAATAAACAAAGCGGCTGTCAACATGACCATCTGAATAACCATTGGGGTTGACAGTCTTTTTCCATCCCAGGAAGGGAGTAACTCAGTAAAAGAACCTAAAATAAGTACCAGTACCACACCAATCGCAAAGATAACGACACCTTTTTTAGCGCCAGCTGAAGCAACAAATTCTTTTTTCTGCTCAGTATGCATGAACTCATATTCGCCAGCAGCAACTCTCCTCTGAAATTCCGGATCATCCTCCAGCTCTTTTCCGCGTTTATAAACAGAAAAGCTGGTAACAATAGCTGCCATAAAGAATGATGGGAGAGCAATCGTCAGTATTTGCCCAAGGCTAATCCCGGCATATTCATGCAGAATAGCCAGCATCCCAGCGGTTGCCGCACTCATCGGACTGGCAGCAACCGCGACACTGGCCGCAATAACCGTTGCGGACAACGCTCGCTCCGGACGGACCTTTGCTTCAGCAGCTACTTCAGCGACAACCGGATACAAAGAGAAAGCAACGTAAGTAGTCCCACAGAATAGCGTAAATATGGAAGTTAATATGGGGGCAACAAAAGTAATTGCCTGTGGTTTTTTACGGAGTAATTTTTCAGCCACGCGCACCAGGTAATCAAGCCCACCAGCGGCCTGTAATACGCTGACAGCGCCAATCACACAAATAATAATTAGCATTGCAGTAATAGATGGTGCGGAGGGTTTTAGTCCAAAACCCAGAACTAATATTGCAACACCAAGTCCTCCACCAGCACCCAGCCCCATTCCGCCATAACGTCCACCTATACCAATACAGGCGAGTACAATAAATAATTGTATAAAAAACAAAGCATCCATTTTTCACCTCAAAGCGTCTCCCGGATATTGCATCCGGGAGATATTAATTACTATGCTCGGGATTAGTTTAAATATGATTTAGCAATTTCGATCTGTTTTTTAACAGCATCAGTCCCTGTGCCACCATAAGACATTCTTGATTTAATACATGCTTCGAGAGATATACTCTCATAAATATCATTTTCGATTTTATCATCAAATGTGTGGAATTCATCCGGGGTAAGCTCTTCCAACATTTTTCTATGTTTTATACAGTAATTAACAGCACTGCCAACAATATGGTGAGCTTCTCTAAAAGGAATGCCTTTACGAACCAGGTAGTCAGCCATATCGGTTGCGTTTGAAAATCCTCTTGCCGCTGCGCTACGAGTATTATCTGAAAGAATAACCATTTTTTCGAGCATCGGCGCCATAATTTTCAGACTGGTCTGTAAGGTATCCATAGAGTCATAGACCTGCTCTTTATCCTCACTCATATCAGTATTATAGGCCAGAGGGATACCTTTCATAATGGTCAACATCGCCATTAGATTTCCGTACATACGCCCCCCTTTACCGCGCATTTTTTCAGCCACGTCGGGGTTTTTCTTCTGTGGCATGATGCTGGAACCGGTACAGAAATCATCTGAAAGCTCAATAAATTTAAAATCCTGACTTGAGAATAAAACCAGTTCTTCTGACAAACGGGTAAGATGCATAAAGCACATAGCAGCGGCGGCAGTGAATTCAACCATATGGTCACGATCGCTGACAGAATCAATACTGTTTTCAGTCGGTTTGTCAAAGCCAAGCTCTTTAGCCGTGAAATCACGATCAATGGGGAAAGTAGTACCGGCAAGGGCTGCTGAACCTAAAGGGCATTCCCCCATGCGTTGATAAAGGTCTGCAAAACGAGTCCAGTCACGGCGTAACATCCAATAATATGCCATTATCCAGTGCGACAGAAGAATAGGCTGACCGGTCTGTAAATGAGTATAGCCAGGCATGATCGCATTAATGTTATTTTCAGCCTTGCTGATAATAACTTTTTGTAGATGAACGATATCCTGCTGAATTTCACGAATAGTCGATCTCATGTGCATTTTCGAATCGACAGTCGTCTGGTCATTACGACTGCGGCCGGTATGTAGCTTCCCGCCTACAGGACCAATTATTTCTGTCATACGTCTTTCTATCGCCATATGAATATCTTCATCAACGGTATCAAAAACGAATTGCCCTTCCTCAATCTCTTTATTAACCTGCCTTAACCCGCCAATAATCGCATTCGCTTCATCCTGCGTGATAATCCCCTGACGGCCCAGCATAGTGGCGTGAGCAATACTCCCTTGAATATCAAAAGGGCAGAGACGTTGTTCCAGCATAATTGTCGCATTATAAGATTCGACCAGTTTATTTGTAGGCATATCAAAACGCCCACCCCATAATTTTGTAGACATAAAACCTCCAATGACCCTTTGTTGCAAAATGGTTAAATATAAATTCCGTTATTTTTCGGTCATTTTCAGATTACAAGACAGCCATTTTAATTGTCAACAAATGAAGGCATTAAATCAATTTATATCGGAATTAATTACACTTATTATTTGTTTTATTTTCATAAATTGCATTAAAAAATCCGATCTTCATCACATTTAAATTGTGATTTAATTCAGATATATTCAGAATTTTTAAAGTAATAAATTGGTATTAATAGTTTATTGATTCTAAATAATTCCATTTAATACCGTTGTCATAACCGAGAAACTGGCAGGTAAATAATAATGAACGTGGGAGGTGATTTTTCAGGATGAGCGTCAACGCGAGTGCATCATCAGCATGGCGGACGTTGGGTGGTTCAAGGGAGAGCTATATTGTGCCAGATGGCGGCATCAGCGCCATCTGGCATCAAAAAATTACAGGGCCAGCAAACGATCCAGCGATGGCGCGAAATAATAGCCGCCGGTCACCGGTTTAGTGAAGCGCAGCATCGCGTCGCGCTTGCCGTCAGTGTCGCCAAACATGCTCAGCAGTTGCTGCTCGATGTTGTGCAAGCGGGCGCAATAGGCACAGAAATAGAGGCCGTGCGTACCGCTGGCGGTGCCGTATGGCAGGCTCTGGCGCACAATTTTCAGTCCTTTACCATCTTCTTTGAGATCGACACGGCTCAGGTGAGAAGTAACCGGACGGTCATCACCGTCGATCTCTTCGTTGGCTTCCTTGGTACGCCCAATCATCATTTCCTGGTCATGAATGCTCATGCGGTTAAGCTGCTTCAGGTTATGTTCCCAACGCTGCACAAACACATAGCTGCCACCAGCATCCACGCCATCTTTAATAACCGCGACTTCACGGCGCGTTTCAACGCCTGCCGGGTTTTCCGTTCCGTCAACAAAGCCGCTGAGATCGCGCTCTTCAACCCAACGGAAACCGTGGATCTCTTCTTTGACTTCAATACAGTCGCCAAAGGCTTCCATTGCCGCCTGTGCAACGGAGAAATTCACGTCATGACGCAAAGAGAGAATATGAATCAGCACATCATACTGGGTGGCTGGCGCAAGACCTTTACCGTAAGGGATAAAGTCTTTTAACTCTTCTGCGCCAACGCCGCCGCTCAGTGTACGCCAGGTGTTGTTGCCAAAAGCAACAACCGCGCCCAGATGCGCATCCGGGAACTTCGCTTCAAAGGTCGCCAGCTTATCGGCGAAGGTTTTGCTGGCCCCACGCAGGGCCTCAACGTCGCCTTTAACATTGGCTTCAATCCAAATCGCCGCACGGCAATGTTCTGGCAAAATGCCACTCTGAACCTGAGACATTGTTCCTCCTGAAAAAAAAGATGCCACGACATCGTGGCATTGATAGGCGCTATTCTACCTGTTTTTTTAACAAGCCGATTTGTTCAGACGCAAATTAACGCCGCCAGATAATTTTGCTTACTTTCCATGCTTTCAACGTATCGTCAGACGGCATTAAGCCCTCAGGCCCGCTCCACTCACCGGAAAAGACGTAGCTAATATGTTGACTTCCCTCAGCTTTGCATTCAACGCCCGCGCTGTCATCGCCAGTCGCCTTCTGACAATTACCAAAGGCTTTAGTGTAAAGGTCGCTAAACGGTGTACCGATTTCGACACCCGCAGAAGAGGGAATATCGCTGTCGACTACATCAATACGGCTAATCGTTCCCTGATTGCCATTGATGACCATCGCCAGCTTGTCATCTTTCATCGCTTCATAAAAGCGCACCACATTACCGTTATCGGTCTTCATCCCGCTACGCAGGCGGTAATCACCGTCCAGCGCATCAGCAATGTTTTTTTCATCCAGCGGGGTTGCGCCAGTCAACGCTCCGACGCCCTGCTCAGTGACCTGCGTTGAAGAACCAAACCAGTTCCACGGATTGGCGGCAGACCAGTTCACCGATGACAACGTTGAACACCCGGTCAATAGCAGCGGCATCGCGCATAAAGTCAAACGCAGTGATTTCATTTCACTTCCTTCCTTATTTATCAACGTTGCTTGGAGTCCGGTTTCGCCAAAAAGTGCCGTTATTCTTTCTCGAGGGAAAAACAGGCGCGCAGACGTTGATTAGTTAACAGCCAGATCAGCGCAACGACATCCGCCACCAGCAGCGCCAGCCCGACGCCGTTGACCGGATCGCCTGCCAGCCACATCACCGGCTGCCAGCACAGTAGCACCAGTTGAGCGAGGATCAGTAATCCTCGCAGCCAGCGCCATACCACCGGAAACGCAAAGCGTCGCCCGCTGAGTAAAAATGCCAATACCGCAGGAACGCCGGGAAGCAAACCCAGCCAGAAAGCGTCGTGATCGGGATAAAACAGATTCAGCAGCGTGTTGCCCTGCTCGCGGGAAGAACCGGCAATCACAAACAGAACCCAAGTGCGCGCCTGCAGCAGCACGCACCAGAAGAGAAAAGGCAGGCGCAGACGCCCATGAGCGTCATAGTCGGCCGGATGAAACTCAGTACTCTTCATCTTCGATCAAACGCTTGCCCAGATTGAGTACATCCGCATGTTCATAGCCCAGACGTTCATACATACCCTGTACGACGTCATTATCGTCACGCACCATGATTTGAATCTTCGGACAACCGCGAGCAATGAGCTTTTTCTCCAGCCGGTTGAGCAGCGCATTGGCAATGCCGCGACCGCGAAACTCAGGATGCACGCCCAGGTAATAGGCCGAGCCGCGATGCCCGTCATATCCGCCCATCACCGTACCGACCACCTCGCCATTCACTTCAGCGACCAGGAACAAGCTGACGTCATGATTGACTTTACGCTCAATGTCCATTTCAGGGTCGTTCCATGGACGCAGCAGATCACAGCGCTCCCAGAGGGTGATCACCTCTTCGAAATCTTCCTGGCGAAAAACGCGTATTTCCATGGTATTGGGTACCTTTTCAGGACGTTAAAAAGCGATTATGGCGCGAACGGCTGATTTAGCCAATATCTGACGCGAAGCGGCGGAAAAAATGGCATAATACGGAATTGTCACGTATTGAAATGAAAAGTAAAACAATTCTTATCCCGATCCGTCGCAACGGACAACGCGATACGATATAACGTTTAGAACCTTTTTTTACAACTCAGGCCGTATGAGCACTTTTAAACCACTAAAAACACTCACATCGCGCCGCCAGGTGTTGAAAGCCGGGCTGGCCGCCCTAACGCTGTCAGGCATGTCGCAAGCCATCGCTAAAGAAGAAGCGCTTAAGACCAGCAATGGACACAGCAAACCGAAAGCGAAAAAAGCCGGCGCTAAGCGCGTTGTTGTCCTTGATCCGGGTCACGGAGGGATTGATACCGGCGCAATTGGTCGCAATGGGTCGAAGGAAAAGCACGTGGTACTGGCGATTGCCAAAAACGTGCGCTCGATTCTACGCAACCAGGGGATTGATGCGCGCCTGACGCGCTCCGGCGATACATTTATTCCGCTTTACGATCGCGTCGAGATCGCACATAAGCATGGCGCGGACCTGTTCATGTCGATCCACGCCGATGGTTTTACCAATCCGAGCGCTGCAGGTGCGTCGGTCTTTGCGTTGTCCAATCGCGGTGCCAGTAGCGCCATGGCGAAGTATCTGTCCGATCGTGAAAACCGGGCCGATGAAGTGGCCGGGAAGAAGACCACCGATAAAGACCATTTGCTGCAGCAGGTGCTGTTCGATCTGGTGCAAACGGATACCATTAAAAACAGCCTGACGTTAGGCTCGCATATTCTCAAGAAGATCAAGCCGGTACACCGTCTTCACAGCCGCAGCACGGAACAAGCCGCCTTCGTGGTGCTAAAATCACCATCAATTCCGTCGGTACTGGTCGAAACCTCGTTCATTACCAACCCGGAAGAAGAACGTCTGCTGGGTACGGCGGCATTTCGCCAGAAAATCGCCACCGCTATCGCCAATGGCATCATCAGCTATTTCCACTGGTTTGATAACCAGAAAGCACACTCGAAGAAACGTTAACCATGAAGCCCGATGCACAGCGCGTAAAACAGTTCCTGCTCAGCCTGCAAGATGATATTTGCCAGCAGTTATCCGCCGTAGACGGCGCCGAGTTTGTTGAGGATAACTGGCAACGTGAAGCAGGCGGTGGCGGGCGCAGCCGGGTGCTGCGTAACGGCGGTATTTTCGAGCAAGCGGGCGTCAACTTCTCCCACGTTCACGGCGAGGCAATGCCGGCCTCGGCTACCGCCCATCGCCCCGAGCTTGCGGGACGCAGCTTTGAGGCCATGGGCGTCTCGCTGGTGGTACATCCGCAGAATCCCTACATTCCGACCAGTCATGCCAACGTGCGATTTTTTATCGCGGAAAAACCGGGCACTGACCCGGTCTGGTGGTTTGGCGGCGGCTTTGACTTAACGCCCTACTACGGCTTTGATGAGGATGCGGTTCACTGGCACCGCACGGCGCGAGATCTGTGCCAGCCGTTCGGCGAAGACGTTTATCCCCGTTACAAGAAGTGGTGCGATGACTACTTCTTCCTCAAGCATCGCAACGAACAGCGCGGCATTGGCGGGCTGTTTTTCGATGATTTGAATACGCCGGATTTCGACCACAGCTTCGCCTTTATGCAGGCGGTAGGTCAAGGCTATACCGAAGCGTATCTGCCCATCGTTGAGCGCCGCAAAGCAATGAGCTGGGGCGAACGTGAACGCAATTTTCAGCTTTACCGTCGCGGACGCTATGTGGAATTTAACCTGGTGTGGGATCGCGGCACGTTATTCGGTCTGCAGACCGGCGGCCGTACGGAATCGATTCTGATGTCGATGCCGCCGCTGGTGCGCTGGGAGTATGACTGGCAGCCGGAAGCGAACAGCCCGGAAGCCGCCCTTAGCGCGTTTATTCAGGTTCGCGACTGGGTGTAACCCCAGACAATACCAGCCCCCAGGCCGGATAAAACGCATTTGCGTCACATCCGGCACATTCATCGCATCATGCCCACTGGCGCATGCGCTGATGCAGCGTCAATGAAGGTTTTTCCGCAAACAGCTGCTGGTAGTCAGTGGCAAACTGCCCTAAATGCCAGAACCCCCACTGCATGGCGGCGTCTTTCACCGTCGTACTCTGCGACCACGGGCTTATCAGCTCGCGACGTACGGCGTTCAGGCGAATGCGTTTTAACCAGGCATTCGGACCGATACCAAGGATCGCGTGAAAGGCGTTTTGCAACGTCCGGCGGCTGACGTGCAGTTGATTACACAGATCGAGCACAGTCAGCGGTTCTGACATATTTTCCAGCACATATTCCCGCGCACGCGACAGCAGGCGACGATAGCTCTGATGGCTGATGCTCTCAGCCGTGATAATCGGCTGCGCCTCCTCCAACATAGTGCCCATCGCCAGCAGCAGGTTATCGCCCAGCACTTTGCGTACCGCAGGTTGATGGAGGTTTTCCGGATTTTCGCTAAACGTCGCCAGCGCCTGCTGCACAAAGCCCCATAACGCGGCTTTGTGTTGTTCTTTCACTTCCAGCGCCGACTGGTTGCGCAGCATATGCAGCACTCTTTCCGGGTTATGCAGGAAGTTGGCCTGACGGGCAATCGCCTCTTCCGAAATGACGACACCCAGAATGGTGTAATCATCCGGCGTACTCAGTTCAAACTCTGTCCCGCCAGGGCGGGTGGCAATTTCAGCGTTCCCCAGACACTGGGTGCCAATAAATCCCTGTTCGCCGCGCGTGGCCGGAATACCAAACCAGAAAGAATTCGGCCAGACAAGACACGACTGACGCAACGCCAGTCCGGTGTATTCACGGAACACCTGAATATCATCGAGCAGGATTTCCGTGAACTCGCCATGAAATTTTCCCGGATGCAACTGGTCGTAGATCTGCTGCCATGCGGTAATCGTCAGCGCATGCTCATACACATCCGTTGTTCGCCGCTGGTGAACGTTGTCCACCTCCACTTTCGGCGTAAGTTTAACGTCTTCGGGTAATGCTTCATGATAAAGATGGTGCAGGTTTGCAGTACGGTTCTTTTTCATGATCTTTTAAGCCGGAAGCTTCAACGAAGCCCCCGGCCCTCCGACAGGTTAATTTTTTAAGCGATAGCGACTACTGCGTTTACGCAACGCTCCGTCAGAAAAGAGCTGTTCCAGCGCCTTTCTGGCTTCATCAAGTGACCAGCCAAAGTGGGCAGCCACTTCCCCTGCCGTCATTCCTTGACGGACCGATGCCAACAGCGTCAGAAGTTGATCAGAGGATTCAGGCGTCAACGGGGCGTCCTGCGTCTTCTGCGTTTTTACATCTGTTTTCACTTCTGGCTTCTGTTCTGGTTTCTTCGGCTGGCGCTTAAAACCGCCGATCAGCCACTGGGTATCATCGTCCGGTCGGCCGATTTCCTTACGGCTGATAACACGGCCTGTACGCGCAGCAGCGGCGCTACCGGCATCCAGCGCTGCGCGGCACGCCGCCAGATCGCCTTCCACCACCAGCGTCAACCGGCCAGGATCGAGCACTTCGTGGCTAAGCAGGCGCACGTTCGCGGCTTTCAGCATGGCATCCGCCGCATCCACGGCAGCGACCATGCCATCCACTTCCAGTAATCCCAGTGCATTGATCATCACAACCTCTCTTACGCGCGCTGGATTGGGTTACGGGCAATATCCAGAACGGCATCGGCAAAGGCGTTACATGCAGCTTTACAAGCAGCCTGGCTACCGGTCATAAACGCAGCCGAATAGTTGGTTTCTGACGGCGGCGGAACGTAAGTCACCAGTTGTACATCAGCCGATTTCAGCGCAGCATCAATACCAAATGTCGCTTCCAGCGGCGGCGCCACCAGATACGCCATCGGATCGCCAAGCCGGCATCCTGCGGTCGCCGAGAGATACGAGCCGGTACGCGAAACCACATGCGCCAGGAAGGCGGTATCTTCTGCGTCATTCGCCCACTGAAACGCCGCGCCGCTTTCAATATTGGCTACCATCGCGTCCAGACCTGCGCGAACTTCTGCCGGGTTGGGTCCACCGAGCATAATCAGCACTTCACCCGAAGTTGGAGAGGGACTGTGCGCCGCGCCGGCATACAGCGAGCGGCCATAAACCACTTCCACCATTGCCTGTTTTGTCGCTTCGTCTGCGGCAATATACGCCACGTCATCAGAATCTGCTGTGATGAGTCCGAGGCTACGTATATGTGGCGGTAATTTAAGTTCACGGGCAAAACCGTCATTTACCGAGGCAATCACGCGCATTGCGGTGACTGAAGGTCTAATCAAATCTAATGCTGGCATGATGCCTCCTTAACGGGTCATATTGATGCCGGATGCTTTTTGCTCCAGCATGCGCTTGGCCAAATCCACAATGACCGCCGCCGCTTCAACCGGTGGCGTACCGCCCTGGTGAATGTTCGAGATACAGGTACGGTCAGCTTCAACGGTCGTCGCCACACGCGGCGAATAGACGGCGTAGCAAGAAAGGCTTTCCGACTGGCCCAGGCCCGGACGTTCCCCAACCAGCAGGATCACCGCTTTCGCGCCCAGCAGTTCGCCGATCTGATCTTCGATTTTCACGCGACCATAGCGAACAAAGAACGGCGTCCCGACCTTCAATCCGGCCTGTTTTAAGCCAGACAACAGCGGCGGCAGAATCTCTTCGTAGTTAGCGGTGATAGCGTCCGTAGACAGGCCATCAGAGATAATCACCTGCACATCCGGGTTCATTACACACTGTGATTTCAGCGCTTCAATGGCTTCCGCACTCAGACGGCGCCCCAGATCCGGACGCGTCAGATACAGGTTTTTGTCACTGATTTCCGAGCGCACTTCCAGCAGCCCCTGGGCTTTTACCCACTCTTCCGGCACTTCTTTCAATACCGTATCTTTCGAACGCGAGTGGTCGGCCAGGAAGCGCAGCAGCGCCTGGGTACGCGGACGTGGACCGGCTCGACCGGTACATACACGCGCCGCAGTGCTGCGACGCAGTTCAGTCAACACCTCTGCGCGGTGCGGATTCTCAACGCCAATCCACGCTTTAGCCTCGGCTGAGCCTAAATCCATCGCACAGCTTTCACCGGTCGGCGCGGCGCACTGGGTGGTGCTGCATTGCGCTTGTACTGCCGGCGCTTGCGCCTGCGGCTGCGACTCACCCATTGACGCCATCACGCTGCGTACAATTTCTTCAATCTGTTTTTGATCCATCGTGTGTCATCCCCGCGTCATCAGAAGAACAGTGACGGATCGCCCGCCCGTTTGGTCAGGCGACCGTTTGCCATAATGCCCATGGTTTCCAGCCAGCGTTCAAACTCCGGCGACGGACGCAGGTTCAGCAGCTGGCGCACGGTCGCGGTGTCGTGGAAGGCGGTGGTCTGATAGTTGAGCATGATGTCGTCACCGAGCGGCATGCCCATGATGTAGTTGCAGCCTGCGGTGGCGAGCAGAATCATCAGGTTTTCGTTGAGGTTCTGGTCAGCATCAGCATGGTTGGTATAGCAGCAGTCGCAGCCCATTGAGATGCCGCTCAGCTTGCCCATAAAGTGATCTTCCAGACCCGCGCGAATAATCTGACGGTCGTTATAGAGATACTCCGGCCCGATAAAGCCGACAACGGTGTTCACCAGGAACGGATCGTAGTGACGCGCCAGACCGTAGTTACGTGCTTCCATCGTCACCTGATCGGCGCCGAAGTTAGCGCCAGCAGAAAGCGCAGACCCTTGTCCGGTTTCGAAGTACAGGCAGTTTTCCCCGGCGATACGGTTAAACTCAGCGCCCACTGCACGCGCTTCATCCAGCATGGCCAGCTCAACGCCAAACTCTTTTAAGCCTTTCTCGCTGCCGCAGATACTCTGGAAAATCAGCCCGCCCGGCGCGCCGCGACGAATGGCTTCGATCTGGGTAGTAACGTGCGCCAGGACGCAGCCCTGGGTCGGGATATTGAATTTGTCGATGACGCCGTACACGGTATCAAGTACGCGGCTTAAGTTTTCCACGTCATCTGTTACCGGGTTAACGCCAATCACCGCATCGCCCGCCCCGAAGGACAGCCCTTCGTAGATTTGTGCCGCAATACTCTGCACGTCATCACGGGTGTCGTTCGGCTGTAAACGACAGCTGAAGGTGCCCGGCAGACCAATGGTGGTGTTGGCCTTTTTGATCACCGGCATTTTCTTACCGCCGTAGATCAGGTCCGCGTTAGAGCAGATTTTTGCTACCGCTGCGACCACTTCCGACGTTAATCCTTTGCGCGTAAACGCAATGTCATCAACGGAGGTTTCATCGCTCAGCACGTACTCGCGCAGCTCGCTGATACTCCAGTTTTTGATGCGGTTATAGGCCGTTTCGTTGACGTCGTCCTGAATCAGACGCGTCACGCAGTCCTCTTCATAGGAAATCACCGGGTTGTTGCGGATATCCGCTACCGTCATTTCCGACAGCACCTGTTTGGCCGCCACTCGCTCTTGCGAACTGGTTGCAGCTACCCCTGCCAGCACATCCCCCGAACGCAGTTCGTTGGCTTTTGCCAGCACCTCTTTAACATCCTTAAACTGATAAACATTGCCGAACAATGTGGTCTTTAGTTTCATAAGTCGTTCCCTCAGGAAGGAAATGCGAGTGATTTCACCGTCACCGGCACAACCGATCCGCCAAAAAGAGGCGTACCAATGTCGATATAGTCCCCCGCCCGGACAACCACCTCATCGATGACTGCCAGCGGGTGTTGCTGTAACTGTGGGCGTAACAGCATGCCCAGGGCTTTACCAAAATCCTGCTCGGCTACCACCAGCAGGGGATGCGGATTCGGATGGCGTGCGACAAAGGCCAGTAGCGCATCAATAACCGTTAACAGCGCGGCGTAGCGCACCGGCAGCGAACCGGGCAGCGCCAGCACGTAAGCGTCTGTTTGCGGGTCCAGATCGAGCTGCATCAGTGCTTGTTGCCAGGCGGCCACCAAATCAGCCTCATCAACCGGAATCGCCACCGGCAGATTGCGCAGCGGAAGCGCCACACCTTCCAGCCAGATGGTGCTGCCCGAAAGCGACAGCGTATGCGCACCGGCGCCAATCACCGTGGCGCGCACGGTTTGCGCCGGGAACTGCACGTTCATCTCACGCAGGCGCGGATGTTCATGCAGCGCCGTCGCTAACAGCGGCCCAATATCGGAAAAACAGAATGGATCGGCAGGCTGGTTGCGGTAGCACTCGCCCACCCCGCCGGACAACGTAATCACTTCCGGCTTCACACCCGTCGGCAACAGACCGGTTTGCATCAGCGCCTGCGCCAGCGGTGACAGCGTGCCGTCAATCACCTCAACGATCAGCGCCGCCATCCGTCGAGCCACCTGAACAAGCTGCGCCGCATTAAGGGTTCGGGCGTCGGTGCCTGGACCAAATACGTCATCAACAATCATCTGTCCTGGCTGATGCGCATGCACCACCCGCCCCTGACCGTCCGTTTCCAGCAGTCGTCCGCCGACGTTCAGGCAGGCCGAACCGCTGACTTTTCCGGCATCGAACAGGACGTAGTTCGACGTCCCGCCACCGATGTCGATATTCAGTACGCGGCACAACTTCTGCTCTGACAGGGTTTGAGCCCCTGCGCCGTGACCGGCAATCACTGATTCCAGATGCGGACCGGCGCTGGCAACCACGAAGTCCCCCAGCGACTGAGAGAGCGTCATCACCGCTGGTCGCGCGTTGCGGGTTTTGGCACTTTCTCCGGTGATGATGATCGCGCCGGAATCGACGGTCTCAGGCGCAATTCCGGCCGCCTGATACTGGGCGAGGATCAGCGCCTTAAGTTCGGCCTCTTTCAACCCGCCCTGCTTATCAACGGGGGTAAAGAACACCGGGCTTTGCCAGCTAATTTCGCGTTTGATGAATTCGTAACGCGGCACCTGCGACACTGCCGCACGGTTGACCAGCTCAAGGCGTGAGAAGATCACCTGAGTGGTGGTGGTGCCGATATCGATACCGACGCTGAGTAGCTGGCGAGTATTCACGATTGCGCCTCCGGGTTGGTTTCTGCTGGTGCTGGAACATCTTCGTCTTTCGGTACCAACAGCATAGCCACACCAATCGCCGTCACGCCGCCAATCAGCTTGCCGACAATCATTGGGAAGATCATCGCGTTCATGTTGGCCGCGGCGAAACCTAAGTGGTCACCCAGTGCGAAGGCTGCGGAGACCGCAAAAGCGCAGTTGATCACTTTGCCGCGGGTATCCATATTCTTCATCATGCCGAACATTGGGATGTTGTTCGCCAGCGTCGCCACCATGCCCGCAGCCGCGATATTATTGATTTTTAACAGGTTACCGACGCTCATCAGCGGCTTTTCAAACCAGCGGGTCAGCAGCAGTACCATTGGGTACGCACCCAGCAGCACGCAGGAGATAGAACCGATAACTTCGATGGCGCGCATCACTTCACCCGGCTTGTCACCCGGTGCCATGAAGATAGGATCAAGACCCGGAATCAGTTCCCAGCCGAGCAGGAATTTGATTACCGCTGCCGCCAGACCGATGGTGATCAGCGCCACCAGGAATTTCGCGAAGATCTGGAAGCCGTTGATCATTTTTTCCGGGATGAATTTCAGTCCCAGCGCCACCAGCACGGCAACGATCAGCACCGGGATCATGTTCATCAGGATTAGCGCGAAGGTGAACTCCACCGGCTGCCCGTTGATTTCGACACCGGAGTACATCGCGATCAAACCACCCGCAATACAGCCAATCGGAATGGTGACGATCCCCGCCAGCACGCCCAGCGCCAGATAACGACGGTCGGACGGCTCAATAATCCCCAGCGCAACCGGAATAGAGAAGACCAGCGTCGGCCCCATCATCGCCCCGAGGATCAGGCCAGAGTACAGCCACGCCGCAACGTCGCCGCCCGCCAGTTCTTTCGCCAGGAAGAAGCCGCCCATATCGCACGCCAGCAGCGTTCCGGCAAACATCGACGGGTTCGCGCCCAACATTTCGTACAGTGGAATAATCACCGGCCCGAGCACATGCGCCAGTACCGGTGCCAGCGCGGTCATACCGACCATCGCCAGACCCAGCGCGCCCATCGCCATAAAACCTTCTTCAAACTGGCCGCCCGATCCCTCAATACTCTTCCCGAACTTACCGAGGAAGCGTGCCGAACCGCCGAACTGCGACAGGATCCTGTCCACGGCGGCAATCAGCATAAAGAACATCATGATGTACATGATGATTTCGTTAATTCCCATAACCTTCACTCCCTGTCATATGTGTATTTATTGTGCCGCCGCATACAACGCGATAATGTCGGCCTGCGTGGCGGTGCGTGGGTTACTGCGAATACAAATATCCTCCAGCGCGGCGTGAGCCCATGCGCTGTAATGCTCGGGCTTTGCCCCAACGTCAGAGAGTCGTTTGGTCTGGCCCACTTCGCTAATCAGCTCGCTGACGGCGTTGATGGCATCGCGATCGTCCGACTTCTTGTTGGTTAACGCCCGTCCGATATGGCTGAAACGCTCACGACACACCATGCGGTTGAACCCCATTACTGTGGGCAGCAGCATGGCGTTAGCCTGTCCATGTGGAATGTGCAGCGTCGCACCCGGCTGGTGCGCCATCGCGTGACACAGGCCCAGTCCCGCGCTGGAAAACGCCATCCCGGCCATACAGGAAGCCAGTAGCATGCTTTCTCGCGCCGCCAGATCCTGACCATAGCCAACGGCCTTCGGCAGCGATTTACCTATCATCGCAATCGCGCCAATCGCCAGACTGTCGGTAAACGGCGTCGCGTTCAGAGCGCTATACGCTTCAACGGCATGCGTCAGCGCATCGATCCCGGTCATCGCCGTTACGTGTGCGGGCACACCTTCCGTCAGCGCGGCGTCAAGAATCGCCACATCCGGCATCAGGGTTGCGTGGGCCAGCACTTTTTTAAGCCCGGTCGCGGCGTCGATAATCACCGTGACATTAGTGGTTTCTGAACCCGTTCCGGCGGTAGTCGGTACGGCAATCAGCGGCAGACGCGGGCGTAACGCGCTGCTCTCGTCCATGTCTGCCAGCGTCTGGGTGGGATTGGTCACCAGCAACGCCACGGCTTTTGCGGCATCCAATACGGAACCACCACCAAAGGCCACTACGCCATCGCACTTCGATTCACGCAGTTGCGCGACCGCCGCGCAGACGTCCGTAATGCACGGTTCGCCCACCGGACATGGCCACAGCGTCATCGCCACGCCTTTCATCGCCAGGCTGCGTTCCAGTGCGGCGGTCATCCCCGCCTGGTGCAGGAAACTGTCGACCATGACGAACATATGCGTCAGGCCGCGCGTTTGTGCTTCCTGTCCGCAGGTACTGAGCGCTCCCAGTCCACACAACGTAACCGGTGGAACGCTAAACGTTTTTACGCGTTGCAGATTCAGGGTATCGAATGCCTGAAAGAGCGCGGTCTGCAATTCAGCTTGCATAGATTCCTTCCGCTTTTTCTTTTCCGCTATTTGCAATCGCCAGCGGGGTCATAAACAGGCTGTGCTGGGGTAAATGCACCTGCAGTTCCGGGAAACGCTTACGAAACAGTTCATCAACGCCCGGCTGCATACAGGAACCACCGGCCAGCCATAAATCAGCCACGCCCTGTCCGGCAATATGGTGAGCCACAATTTCCGCCATTTTTTCGTAGACCGGCTTAACCACCGGCCAGATTTCTTTACCGTTGCTGCGTTTGTACTGCTCCGCCTCTTCCAACTGGATGCGACGGTTCCCGGCAAGCGTCAGAGAAATGTGGTGCCCGCCGGTCGCTTCATCGGCGGAGTAAGTCACCTTGCCTCGCTTCACAATCGCAATCCCGGTGGTACCGCCACCGATATCCACCACACCAGCGTTATCAAGCTGCAACAGGTCCGCCACCGCGGTCGGTTCATCGAGCACATGACTGACTTCAAGCCCGGCAGATTCCAGCACGTTGATCGAGATCCGTGGGTCAGTTCCCGGTGGAAACGAGGTTGCCGCGTGGGTAAAGCGGCAACCCAACTGTTGTTCGAGCGTATCGAGATGGCGACGAACGATAGTCACCGCACCGAAGAAATCCCAGACGATGCCATCGCGCACGACGTCGGCCCAGTCCAGGCAAACCGCAACCGGCTGTCCGTCACTGTCGACAACCATCGACACCACGTCACACGTCCCCAAATCCACGCCCAGCCACAGCGGTGAATCGCTCTTTACGGGCGTCTGGTTACATAGCGTTGCCGCTTTTAGCAATCTGGGTGTCAGCCAACGTTGTTCGTCGTGCGCCATATCGTTCACTCCTTATACAATTCTGAAGGCATCCACCAACACACAGCGACGCAGACGCACAAACGTGCGTGCGCTGGTCACCCCTTCCCCGGTTGGCGTGGTAATGGTCATCGTGGTCCAGCCTTCGCCGCCGAGTCCAAGACCGGCAATGCACGGTCCGTTCTTAACGAAAATGCTGGTATCAATGGCGTTTGCCATGCGGTTCATGTTGTCGATATTGCGCGAGTGCATCGCCGCCGTATGGTGACAACCGCCCTCAAGCTTGACCGCCAGTTCAATGGCCTCATCGACGTTGGCGACCCGCACGACCGGCAGAACCGGCATCATCAGTTCGGTTACGGCAAACGGGTGAGTCGCAGAGGTTTCGACGAACAACAGCCGGGTTTGCTCCGGTACGTTCAGACCAATCGCCGCAGCGATTTTTCCTGCGTCGCGACCCACCCAGTCACGACTGACCGTGCCTTTACCGCGTTCATCGACATTTTTCAGCAGCACCGGTTGCAGTTGTTCGGCCTGAGCCGTGGTCAGCTTGACTGCATGCTGGCTTTCCATCAGACGCATCAGCTCATCAGCGACGCTATCGACCACGATCAGCACTTTTTCGTCGGCGCAGATAATGTTGTTGTCAAACGAAGCGCCTTTGACGATCGACTGGGCTGCGCGTGCCAGATCAGCCGTTTCATCAACCACCACCGGCGGATTTCCCGCACCGGCGGCAATCAGACGTTTGTTGGTGTGCTTACGCGCGGCATCCACTACGGCTTCACCGCCGGTCACCACCAGCAGGCCGATGCCTGGGTACTTAAACAGACGCTGGGCGGTTTCAATATCCGGATTGGCCACGGTAACCAGCAGGTTTGCCGGTCCGCCTGCAGCAACTACCGCCTGGTTAAGCAGAGTGATAGCGCGCTGAGACACGCCCTTGGCAGCCGGATGCGGTGCGAAGACCACGCTGTTGCCAGCCGCAATCAGGCTGATGGCGTTGTTAATAACGGTCGCAGCCGGGTTGGTGGACGGTGTCACCGAGGCCACCACACCCCACGGCGCGTTTTCAATCAGCGTCAGGCCGTTATCACCGGTCAGAACCTGTGGAGACAGGCATTCCACGCCCGGCGTGGCGCGTGCCTGCGCCACATTTTTGGCAAATTTATCTTCAACGCGTCCCATGCCGGTTTCTGTGACGGCAAGTTCCGCTAATTCTCGGGCATGTTTTTCGCCCGCCTCACGTAGAGCCGTGATAGCCAGTTGGCGCATGGCAACGCTTTTCAGCCCTTGCTGGGCCAGTTTTGCTGCCGCCACTGCGTCATCCAGGGAGGCAAAAACGCCCATTTCTTGAACGGCACTGACGGGTTGGCTGCTGTCTTTCATTTTCAGCAGTACCGCTTTCACGACCTGTTCAATATCCTGTTGATTCATGATTTTCTGCCTTATTTATGGAAGATCACCTGACCACCTGCCACCACTTCATCAACAATGCCAATCACGCACAGATCGACAGGTGATGATTCGTTACGGTGCGCCTGACGGGCTGAGCTTCCGCTGACCAGCAGCACCCACTCTCCGGTTCCCGCCCCAATGCTGTCGATAGCAACAGCACATTGCCCGTCGGGATTTCCGCAGGCATCAATCATTTCCACCATCAGCAACTTGTCGTGCGCGAGCCCCTGATGGCGTACGGTACAAACAATTTGTCCTGTGACGATTGCCAGTTTCATACGCGCCTCCGTGGCATATTTCAGGTAAAACCTCCCCCTACCCTCCGCAGAAGGTAATGTGAAAAGGAGAGAGGGTGACGCCAGCAATGAAGTCTGTGGCGTCACATGGACGACTTACATGTCGTTGCTGTCGCCTTTAAAGCTGATCGGGAACACTTCTTCCAGATCGCCATGCGGACGCGGGATTACGTGTACGGAAACCAGCTCACCAATACGCTGTGCAGCAGCAGCACCAGCATCCGTTGCGGCTTTACATGCCGCTACGTCACCACGGACCATTGCAGTAACCAGACCGCCGCCGATCTGCTTCACGCCGACCAGTTTCACGCGTGCCGCTTTAACCATTGCGTCAGAAGCCTCAATCAGTGCAACCAGGCCCCGGGTTTCAATCATTCCTAATGCTTCCATTGTGTTTTCCTCTCATTAAGGGGTCCAGAACGGGACCTAAACAACCAGTGTGTGTGAGGCGTTTTCACGACTCATGTCAGTCTGACGCGGCACTGCTGCCACCAACGCCAGTTCGATAATTTCCTGTACGCTACAGCCGCGAGAGAGGTCATGAAGCGGTGCGGCAAGCCCTTGGATCAACGGACCTACGGCACGATACCCTCCCAGACGCTGGGCGATTTTGTAGCCAATATTGCCTGCCTCCAGCGATGGGAAGACCATCACATTGGCATTGCCCTTTAACGGACTGGCGGGCGCTTTTTGCGCGGCGACATCCGGAACAAAGGCGGCATCAAATTGCAGTTCCCCATCCACGGTAAGCTGAGGGGCGCGCTCACGAACGATCTCCGTAGCCTGCTGCACGTTAGCGACGTTAGGATGACGAGCGCTGCCTTGACTTGAAAACGACAGCATGGCCACGCGCGGTTCTTCACCGGTGATCGCCTGCCATGTCTGCGCGCTGGCAATCGCAATATCCGCCAGCTGCGCGGCTGTGGGCTGCGGCACGACGCTGCAATCGGCAAACCCTAATGCCGGCCCGAGGTACTGCGGCAGCATCAGGAAAATTGACGACAGCGTTTTACAGCCTGGCTGTAACCCAATAATGCGTAACCCAGCGCGCAGCACGTTTGCTGTCGACGACAAATTGCCCGCAATACAGACGTCAGCTTTACCCGCGCTAACCATGGCGGCGGCGAACATCAGCGGATCGTTGAGTTTTTCCAGCGCATCTGCAGGCGTTTTATCTCCCGCGCGGGCCAGCCAGCGCAGCGCAAACTCTTCACGCATGGACTGGTTGCTTTGCGGGTCGATAACCTGAATGCCATCCATTGCCACCCGATGGCTGAGGGCAAACTGGCGCAGCGCAAACGGACTGGCGACGAGAACAGGATGTGCCAGACCGTGCTGATGCAGGTAATTTGCCGCTTTCAACACCCGAACATCCAGCGCATCCGGGAACACCACCCGTGCAGGTGAGCGCTGGGCGAGTTGACGAGCACGTTCAATGATCATTGCTTCTCCCCCAGTCGCTGTTGAATTTGGCTAACCGTCAGTGGATGCTTCGCTACGCTCAGAATCATCATCACGTAGACCGTACTGGAAAGGCGATTGAGCGCCTGCATGATGTCCGGTCGCATCACGTCAAAACTACGGGTGATGAATACCTGGGCCGCCACCGTCTCCGTTTCACGAACTTTGGTACGCAGCAGATTAAGCAACGCGCAATCACGGCCATGACTGGCTTCAGGCACCAGATGGTCGTGGTCCAGATAGCGCAGCGGCTGATGCGAAAGCCGGTGTAAATCTTCGTCGCTTAACCCGACGATAGCTTGTGCTGCCAGCGGCTCGTCGATAGCGTCGGCGCGCATAATGTTGCCCAGACGCGAACGGATATCCGCCAGCCACGGCTGCCACGGTTCCGCCAGCTCTATCTGCAACCACACGGCCAGGGCGATGGTGCTGTCCAGCGCGGCGCGAAATCCCAGGCGCGGGTCACTTTTAGCGACCATCTTGTCCGCTGTCAGATGCGTCAGCGTGTCTGCTTTCTTCACCACCGGTTGATGACACAGTTCGCAACTGGCCTGTGGATGCGTATCGCTGCTGGTTAAACCATGCACCTGCTGCGGCTGCTGTTCTTCGTCATCAATAAACAGGCTACCCTGCTCGTCGATATACTTAATGCGCAGATGTCGGCTTTCCAGTAATTCCCGGGCAGATGGCGTCAGGCGAGCATCAGCGGGGAGATGAATTTCAGCCCCTTCGCTGAGCGTATGATTCGCTCTGAGCCATGCTTCGGTAATGAAATCCTTCATACATCCGCCTTAGCAGGACTGCCAGTTCGCAGGCCAGGCCACATACAGAAATTTCACCGTCGATGGCGTACCAAATTCGATGCTGGAGCCTTTCGGGATAAACATCACGTCCCCGGCTTTAGCAATCATGGTTTCGCCTTCGTGGCGAACGTGCAGCTCGCCTTCCAGAATCATGTCGATTTCGTCGTAGTTCAGCGTCCATGGGAAAAAAGCGTTATCCCACTGCATGAACCCGGCGGCCATGCTGCTACCGTCCTGGTCGGTCACCAGATCGGTTAAACCCACGCAGTGCGGCTGTGCGCCGTCAAAACGACCAAACTTCACGCTGCTGCCGTCGATGACTTTGACGCCGCCTTTGCCGGTCACCGAGTTAAAGCTCGGCTGCATTCCGCCCTGCTCCAGCGACTGTTTCTCCTTCATGACTTTGTCCATCAGTTGGGCGACCAGGCTTTCGGTAAACTGCCCTTCCGGTAACTGCGCAATGATGGTTTCGCGAATGCGCTGGCTTTCCGTTTTGCCATCATCCACCGCAGCCGGTGCAGCAGCAGCGACGGTTGGCGCGGATTCATCGCATTCACTGATGGTGACGCCCAGCAGCTCCGCAACTTCGCGCGCCTCCGGGGTGATGATGCTGGCGCGCAGAACAACCGACATTTCCTGTTCGCCGCGTGCGTGGGCCGCACGAATATCGTTAGCTGTGATGAGTTTTTTCACCTGCCCTTTCCTCCTTTTGGCTGAGCTCAGTCAGATAATCCACCAGGTGCTGCACGCTGCGCGGGTCATGGCTGTTGAGTTCGAAAATCGGCTCCTGGAACCCTATCCCGCGAAGTAGTTGTCGCGTTGCGGCGACGTCGGCATCCGGCATGTCCGTTTTGCTGATAACGGCGATTTGTCGTTTACTGGCGCCGATATCCAACAGCCCGGCAGGTAAGCGACTTTCTTTATCATTTGCCGCGTGTATATAAATCAACGTATCAACATCCTGCAGCGTGGTAATTAAGGCGTGATACCAGCGCGGATGGCTAAAATATTCTCCTGGCGTGTCGATATCGCCATTTTCATTAAACTCCACGGCCTGTGTTTTTCTGGCGAGGGAATAATTTCCCTGTAGCGCATTAAAGAGCGTTGTTTTCCCCGCCCCCACCGTACCGACAAACGCAATACGTTTCATCGCCGCCTCTGATTAACTTTTTGTCAGGTTGCACAAAGTGAAATTTAATAACCGACCCAGACCGCTTACCGTCTGTAATAACGCTTCTTCTACCGCACCTACCGAGCCGTAGATGACCAGCGCACCGCTGAATCGATCGAGAAAGCCGATATGTACATCTGCCGCCTTCATAGCTAAGTCACCGGCAATCATGGCGGTTTCGCCTGGCGTCAGCGTCATGATGCCGATAGCGCCCGCTTCGGGAACGCCGATCTTTTTCGCCAGTTCCTCGCCGGGGTGCGCAATGAGATGCGCCAGCGTAACCTGTTTCCCCGGCACAAATTCCTGAATAATGCGTTCTTTTTCCATTGCTCACCGCCTCCGCTAAAACTGCCCTCATCGTGGCAATTTTTTGTCAGAGTAAATAACAAAATTCGGCAACCATGTTTAAAAGGTGAAGTGGATCACTAAGAAAGGGGAAATAAAAAGGCGCGGGAGAAACCCGCGCCGGAAATAAATTAAAGTGAAATTACAGCGGCTGAGTTTGGGCTTCTACAACCGCCAGCGCCACCATATTAACGATACGACGAACAGAAGCGATCGGCGTTAATACGTGAACCGGTTTCGCAACCCCCATCAGCACCGGGCCGACCGTTACGCCTTCAGAGCTGGAAACGCGTAGTAAGTTGTAACTAATACGGGCAGCTTCCATATTCGGCATCACCAGAATATTCGCTGAGCCTTTCAGCGGACTGTCCGGCATGCGGTCATGACGGATGCTTTCCACCAGCGCGGCATCGCCGTGCATTTCGCCATCAATCATCAACTCTGGCGCACGCGCCTTAATCAGCTCCAGCGCTTCGCGCATTTTGCTGGCCGACGGACAGTTAGATGAGCCAAAGTTGGAGTGCGACAGCAGCGCTACCTTCGGTTCGATACCAAAGCGACGCACGGTTTCTGCCGCCATCACGGCGATTTCCGCCAGTTGCTCCGGCGTAGGATCGTCGTTAACGTAGGTATCGGCGATAAAGGTGTTACCGCTTGGCAGCAGCAAGGCGTTCATCGCCCCGGCAGTATGCACGCCATCGCGATGACCAAACACCTCTTTCACCACGCTGAAGTGCTCATGGTAGTCGCCTATCGTACCGCAGATCATTGCATCCGCTTCGCCACGCTGCACCATGATCGCGCCGATCACCGTGGTGTTGGCAATTACCGCACGCTGCGCCTGCTCCTGGGTAATACCACGACGTTTCATAATCTGGTAGTACTCGCTCCAGTACTCTTTAAAGCGCGGATCGGATTCATTGTTGACGATCTCAAAATCGACGCCTGCTTTGATCTGCAGACCCAGTTTCTGGATACGCATTTCGATAACGCTCGGACGACCGATCAGGATCGGTTTCGCCAGACCTAAAGTGATCAGCTCCTGCGTGGCATGCAGTACACGCGCCTCTTCCCCTTCAGTCAGCACCACGCGCTTCGGCGCTTTGCGTGCCAGAGAGAAAATCGGCTTCATGAACAGGTTGGTTTTGTAGACGAATTCGGTCAGCTTATCGATGTAAGCGTCAAAGTCGGCAATCGGACGCGTTGCCACACCGGAATCCATCGCCGCCTTCGCCACCGCAGGGGCGATTTTGACGATCAGACGCGGGTCGAACGGTTTCGGAATAATGTATTCCGGCCCGAAGCTCAGGTCCTGGTCGCCATAGGCGGAGGCCACCACTTCGCTCTGCTCGGCGTGCGCCAGCTCAGCAATGGCGTGTACCGCGGCCAGTTTCATCTCTTCGTTGATGGCAGTAGCGCCGACGTCCAGCGCGCCGCGGAAGATGAACGGGAAGCACAGAACGTTGTTAACCTGGTTCGGGTAGTCGGAACGGCCGGTGCAAATGATGGCGTCGGAACGCACCTCTTTCGCCAGCGGCGGCAGGATTTCCGGTTCCGGGTTGGCGAGGGCCAGGATCATTGGCGCACGCGCCATCTTCTTAACCATTTCCTGCGTCAGCACTTTCGGACCAGAGCAACCGAGGAAAATATCCGCGCCGTCAATGACATCATCCAGCGTACGCTTACCGTCATCCACCACTGCGTAAGCCGCTTTGGTTTCCGCCATGTTTGGTTCACGATCTTTGTAAATCACCCCTTTGGAGTCGCAGACCACAATGTTGTGTTTCTGCATACCCAGCGCCACCAGCAGGTTCATACAGGCAATCGCCGCCGCACCTGCACCGGACACCACCATGCGCACATCAGAGATATTTTTTTCAACCACCCGCAGACCGTTAAGGATTGCGGCAGTACTGATGATTGCCGTGCCGTGCTGGTCATCGTGGAATACCGGAATATTCATGCGCTCACGGAGTTTTTGCTCAATGTAGAAGCACTCCGGCGCTTTGATATCTTCGAGGTTAATGCCGCCAAACGTTGGTTCAAGCGCCGCTACCACGTTGATAAATTTATCCGGATCGAGTTCATCAACTTCGATGTCGAACACGTCAATCCCGGCGAATTTCTTAAACAGAACGCCTTTACCTTCCATCACCGGTTTACCGGCCAGCGCGCCAATATTACCCAGACCCAGAACCGCAGTACCGTTGGAAATAACCGCAACCAGGTTGCCGCGTGCGGTGTATTTGTAGGCTGCCAGCGGGTCCTTTTCAATTTCAAGACACGGTGCAGCCACGCCCGGCGAGTAGGCCAACGCGAGGTCGCGCTGGGTTGCCAGAGGCTTGGTCGGAGAAACCTGGATTTTACCGGGTACCGGAAATTCGTGGAAATCGAGGGCGCTTTGTTTTAACTGGTCATCCATCTTGTTGTTCCTTTCACGTATCTATCAAAAAAGTGGCGCGGGTAACCATTCTACTGAGCCGCACATTATCACCTCAGTCAACGGCACAAACTTTGAAGGTCCCCATACTCTCACCATTCAAAGAAAGAATTTGTTATCAATTTATAACATCTATGTTACCTGCTTAAGCCAGCAATACCATGCTTGTCTGCTATGCTTTTTGCTGACAACGCCCGCAATTATCTCAAAAGTGTGAATCACAACACGCATCTAACACTTTACTTTTCAAGGAGTATTTCCTATGACCCGTAAAGAGCTTGCCAATGCCATTCGTGCGCTAAGTATGGATGCCGTCCAAAAAGCTAACTCTGGCCACCCTGGAGCACCAATGGGGATGGCCGATATCGCCGAAGTACTGTGGAACGATTTCCTGCGCCATAACCCGTCCGATCCCACCTGGTACGATCGTGACCGGTTTATTTTATCCAATGGCCACGCCTCAATGCTGCTTTACAGCCTGTTGCATCTTTCCGGCTACAACCTGCCGCTCGAAGAGTTAAAGAACTTCCGCCAGCTCCATTCGAAGACACCAGGACACCCGGAAATTGGCTATACGCTGGGCGTGGAGACCACCACCGGACCGTTGGGTCAGGGTTTAGCCAACGCTGTTGGAATGGCGATTGCAGAACGCACGCTGGCGGCGCAGTTTAACCAGCCAGACCACGAGATTGTTAATCACTATACCTGGGTCTTTATGGGCGACGGCTGTCTGATGGAGGGCATTTCTCACGAAGTGTGCTCGCTGGCGGGCACCCTGGGACTTGGCAAACTCATCGGCTTTTACGATCACAACGGCATCTCAATTGATGGCGAAACCGACGGCTGGTTTACCGACGATACCGCGAAACGCTTTGAGGCCTATCACTGGCATGTAGTGCACGAGATTGACGGTCATGACCCTGAGGCGGTGAAAAAAGCGATTCAGGAAGCACAGGCCGTTACCGATAAACCGTCGCTGATTATCTGCCGCACGGTGATTGGTTTTGGTTCACCGAATAAAGCCGGGAAAGAGGAAGCGCACGGCGCTGCGCTGGGTGAAGAAGAAGTGGCGCTGACCCGGCAGAAGTTGGGGTGGCATCATCCTGCCTTTGAAATCCCCAAAGAGATTTACCGGGCGTGGGACGCTCGTGAAAAAGGCGAGAAAGCCCAACAGAGCTGGAATGAGAAGTTCGCCGCTTATCGACATGCGCATCCGGACCTGGCGGCAGAGTTTACCCGCAGGATGAGCGGTGGACTGCCGGAAGAGTGGGAAGAAACGACCCAGAAATATATCACCGAGCTGCAGGCCAATCCGACCAAAATCGCCACCCGTAAGGCCTCGCAAAATACCCTGAACGCCTACGGGCCGATACTGCCTGAGCTGCTTGGCGGTTCGGCGGATCTGGCGCCCAGCAACCTGACCATCTGGAAAGGCTCCACTTCTCTTAAAGAGGATCATGCAGGAAACTACATCCACTACGGCGTGCGGGAATTTGGCATGACCGCGATTGCCAACGGTATCGCTCACCACGGGGGCTTCGTACCGTACACCGCAACGTTCCTGATGTTTGTCGAATATGCCCGTAATGCCACACGCATGGCGGCGCTGATGAAAGCCCGACAAATCATGGTTTATACCCACGACTCGATTGGCCTTGGGGAAGATGGTCCCACGCACCAGGCCGTCGAACAGCTCGCCAGCCTGCGTCTGACGCCTAATTTCAGCACCTGGCGACCCTGCGATCAGGTTGAAGCGGCGGTAGGCTGGAAGCTGGCGGTCGAACGCCATGACGGGCCAACGGCGCTGATCCTCTCGCGGCAAAATCTGGCGCAGGTTGAGCGGACGCCTGAGCAAGTGCAGCAGATTGCCCGCGGCGGCTATGTGCTGAAGGATGGCGGCGGTAAGCCGGATGTTATCCTGATTGCTACCGGTTCAGAAATGGAAATCACGCTGCTGGCGGCGGAAAAACTGACCGGTGAAGGTCGTAACGTGCGAGTGGTTTCTCTGCCCTCAACCGATATTTTCGACGCCCAGGATGAGGCGTATAGGGAATCGGTCCTCCCCTCAAACGTCAGCGCGCGCGTGGCGGTAGAAGCAGGAATTGCCGACTACTGGTACAAATATGTTGGGCTGAAAGGGGCGATTGTCGGTATGACGGGTTATGGGGAGTCGGCTCCGGCAGACAAGCTGTTCCCGTTCTTCGGCTTTACGGTGGATAACATTGTCGACAAAGCGCATAAGGTGCTTAACGTGTGATCCACAGCGTGGGCCAGGCATCTGGCCCATGCCAGTTATCGCAGCTTGGCTCTTGGGCATAGCGCACCAGACGAAAACGCTGGCCGTCGTAGCGCCAGCGGGTCTGGATACCGCAATCTGCCAACCCTCGTCCTTTAGCGAGGGTTACCAGCTCGCGCGACTTCTCATCAAACGTGGCGTTGGTCAGCTCCATATCGCGACTTTCCGCATCCGTTTTAAAAGGCAGGCTTAGCCGTACCGCCCGTGACGTCAACGGGGTAGTACGTGAAACCACCCACGCCAGATCGATGGTGTTATATGCCCCGGCTTCACAGCCGATCATCAGCAGCGCTTTATCATCCGTTAAGGCCGTGACGCGCATCTCGCGACGCAGCGGATCGATCGAACAGCGAATACCGTTGATCCGCCAGTTACCGTAATCCAGCAATTCACTGCGCTCTTGTTGCGTGAGAGGCGTTGGCGTTGGGTTAATCACAGCCACGCCTTTTAAAGCGGGAGCGGGAGGCACGCTGAGCGGAGGCTCGTCGCCTTTTTCGATCCATGCGGTTTCGCTGCCGACCCGTTTTTGCTGGGCGTCGATAAAAAGCAGCGCGGCTTTTAGCCCGACCAGGGACAGGTTTTGCGCCCCTTTTTGCAGGGTTATCGCCTTCGCGTCCTGTACGGTTGTTAAAAATGCGCTGATGGTGGCCGGATCATCGGTCATCAGCTGCCAGGGGGTAATACGCCAGTGTTCGCCGCGAAGCGGGAGCGCTGAGCCATCCAGTAGCAGACGTGGCGCAATATCGCTCTCTTTGGCTGTGGGCGATTCCAGCCCACCCAGTTCAATACGCAACACGGCGTCGGTATGTGCCCCGGCACTGCGGCTCAAGGTCATGACCAGGCCGTGATGTTCTCCGGTATTGCGCGCCACGCAAAAGTTTTGGTTATTGCACGTCACCTGCCAGTCAGAAAACGTCTGTTGCGCGGGCGCGGCCCACAGCAAACGGACGGGTAACAACCCGAGCAGGAAAAGTAAAATAACGCGATAGCGCATGGACGGTACAACCCCGAAGTCAAAACACACAGCCTAAGCGGTATCTTCCTTGCGCGACTGATGTGGCTCAATAAGAATCGTCGGATTGGCCGAAAATTTGTAAAGAAATATAAATCCCGCGCATTAGTCCATGAGATGCGACGATTGCAAATAGTTCAGCAATAGCACCGTCTTACCGTCACGGATTTCACCCGTTTTAATCATTTCCAGCGCCTGGGTGAACGGTAGCTCCAGAACCTCAATATCTTCATCTTCCACACCTCCGCCCGCATTTGCCCGCTGGCTGTCGCTGTATTGCGCAATAAAGAAATGAATTATCTCCGTCACGCCGCCCGGCGACATATAGAGCTCAAACAGCTTACGCACTTCCCCCACTTCAAAGCCGGTCTCTTCAATGGCCTCTTTCCGAATGCACGCTTCCGGTTCGTCGTTATCCAGCAGCCCGGCGCAGGTTTCAATCAGTTGACCGCTTTCATTACCATTGACCCAGGTGGCGACGCGAAACTGGCGGATGAGCACCACCGTTTTCTTCTCCGGGTTATACAGCAGGATAGTGGCACCGTTGCCGCGATCGTAAACCTCGCGTTTGTGGCGAATCACCTCACCATTGCTACGGGTCAGGTCATAGGTAATATTGCGCAGGATGAAGTAGTTATCGGAAAGGACTTTATCTTTGATGAGGGTAATTTTTTGCGACATACCGGCTCCACAGCAAGAAGTGAGAAATAATACTACGCCGTGAAACCGGGTTTGTCTTGGTGCAATGTCGGCCTGATAAGCGAAGCACCATCAGGCAATTATGCGGCACAGAGCCGGATAGCAACGCTAACGCGCCTTATCCGGCCTTCTTAGCGACTTAGTGAGATTTGACTGATTTTATGCCCAGCCAGTCGACGATCCCTTGGGCGGCATGCCGTCCTTCCGCCATGGCCGTAACCACCAGATCCGCACCGCGTACCGCGTCACCACCGGCGAAGATTTTCGGGTTACTAGTTTGATAACGGTATGCGCTTTCAACATTGGCGGCTATGCGCCCCCAGTTATCGACCTTAACCCCATGCGTCTCCAGCCACGGCATGCCATGTGGGTGAAAACCAAACGCCATGATCACCGCATCTGCGGGCATGACAAACTCACTCCCGGCGAGGGGAACCGGGCGACGACGTCCCTGCGCGTCTGGCTCGCCAAGCTGGGTACGTAAAAAACGCACGCCGCTGACTCGCCCATCATCATGTAACACCAGCTCAACCGGCTGGACGTTAAACTCGAAGTTAGCCCCCTCTTCCCGGGCGTTCTTCACCTCTTTTTTCGAACCGGGCATGTTGGCTTCATCACGACGATAAGCGCAGGTCACCTGGCGTGCGCCATGACGCAGCGCGGTACGCACGCAGTCCATTGCCGTATCGCCTCCGCCCAGTACAACCACGTTCAGTCCGGCGGTGTCGATGAACGGCTCTTCAGGCAGTTCATCCAGCCCCATCACCTGCTTGGTGTTGGCAATCAGGAACGGTAACGCGTCATAAACGCCAGGCGCGTCTTCATTCGGCAGATCCGCCTTCATGGAACGATAGGTTCCTACGCCCACGAACACGGCATCGTAATCCTCCAGCAGCGCCGACAGCGCCACATCCTTACCCACTTCACAGTTAAGTTCGAAATGAATACCCATGGCGCTGAAGATTTCACGGCGGCGGGCCAGCAGCGATTTGTCCAGCTTGAAGGCCGGAATGCCGAACGTCAGCAAACCGCCGATTTCAGGGTGGCGATCGTATACGGTGGCGCTGACTCCGCTGCGCGCCAGCACATCCGCGCAGGCCAGACCCGCCGGACCCGCGCCGATGATAGCAACGCGCTTATCCACTTTCTGCACGTGGCTTAAGTCCGGTCGCCATCCTTTGCTCAGGGCCCGATCAGAGATGTAACGCTCAATATTTCCGATAGTGACCGCCCCATGCTCGCTACGCACCGTACATGCCCCTTCGCAAAGTCGGTCCTGCGGACATACGCGCCCGGTCACTTCCGGCAGGCAGTTGGTCTGGTGAGAAAGCTCAACCGCCGCATCGATATTCCCGGCTTTGACCAGTTCAATCCACTGCGGAATATGGTTATGCAATGGGCAGGTCCATTCGCAAATACTGTGGTCGCCGCATTTCAGGCAGCGGGACGCTTCCCGTTCCGCCTGCGCCGTACGAAACGGCAGATAGATCTCCTCAAAGCTGGTTTTACGGGCCTCAATTGCCAGCTTATCCGGCTCACCACGCGCAGGCGTCGCCTGCATTTGCTCACGTTTGGTAATTTTATGCGAAACGAAATCGGTGGCGTTGGCGTGCCAGGGCTGGCTTTCCAGACTGGCGGTGCGTAGCCTGCGCGCTTTTGACAGACCAGTAAGCGAATTTTCCGTCACCAGTTGTAACGCTTGTGCCGGACAGTTCTCTACACAGGCAGGCCCTTGTTCGCGTCCCTGACACAAATCGCATTTGTGCGCAGTGGCTTTCACCTTCCCTTTAGCGACAGGAGTGAGTACGATCTGCATCGTGCCGAAAGGACAAGCAACGACGCACGATTTACAGCCAATACACTTTTTCGGGTTCACCTGAACGCTGTCGTTATCATGGCTGATTGCCCCGTTCGGGCAACTTCTGGCGCAGGGCGCATCTTCACAGTGATGGCAGGTTACCGCACTGCGCTGCTGCTGATGCTTGATGACGGTAATTCGGGGCTGGAAATGCCGTTGACTCAGGACATGCTGCTCGCCATTGTGAGCCATGACGCAGGCGACCTCACAGGCATGGCATCCCAGGCACTGCTGGCTATTAACCATAATAAAACGATTCATGGCTTCCTTCTTTTTTGGTTGCAAAAACCTTATTCTTTATATGAGTGTTGTTATTAACCGACACGGAAGGAAGCGGCAATGTTCATTTGCCCAGGAAGCACAACTATTTATCCAGAACCTGTGGCAGATCAATTTATTTCATCGCATATGAAATTGCGTTTCAGTTACCATCCAGTTTCATGGCGTTTTATTAACATTTATCAAATACACCGCATCGTTCGGGCTGTTTTAAGGCGCGACGTGTATTGTGTGAGGATGCACAAGTGACGGTAAAGCGTCCGGTCTCGGCCAGTCTGGCTAAAGCTTTTTTCTACATAGTGCTGTTGTCGATTCTCTCAACGGGTATTGCGCTGCTCACGCTGACCAGCAGCTTACGAGATGCCGAAGCCATCAACGTGGCTGGCTCATTGCGCATGCAAAGTTACCGTCTGGGTTACGATCTGCAAAGCCAAAGTCCGCAGCTTAACGCTCACCGCCAGCTTTTCCAGCAGGCGCTAAACTCGCCAGCACTGCAGAACCTGAACGCGTGGTATGTGCCTCAAGCGGTAAAAAGTCGCTATGGACGTCTACATGCAAACTGGCTGGAAATGAACGCCCGTCTGATCGATGGCGATTTAAATTGGTACCAGAGCAATATCAATAACTATGTCGATCAAATCGATCTCTTCGTGCTGGCGCTGCAACATTATGCTGAACGCAAAGTGATGCTGGTTTTTGGTATTTCACTGGCGGGCGGGATCGGCATATTCACCCTCGTTTTCTTTACCTTACGGCGTATTCGCCAGCAGGTGGTGCGTCCGCTGAATAAGCTGGTGGTGGCAAGCCAGCACATTGAACACGGTCAGTTTGACATCCCGTCGCTGGATACTGATTTGCCCAACGAACTCGGGTTGTTGGGCAAGACCTTCAGCCAGATGTCGAGTGAATTACACAAGCTGTACCGCTCACTGGAAGCGTCTGTCGCTGAGAAGACCCACGATCTCCACGAAGCTAATCGTCGTCTGGAAGTGTTGTATCAGTGCTCTCAGGCGTTAAATACCAGTCAGATTGATGTGTACTGCTTCCGCCATATTTTACAGATCGTCCGCGAGCATGACGCCGCCTATTTCCTGGAACTCACCGTCGGAGATAACTGGCGAATTAGCGAAGGCGCAAAAAGCCCCGAGCTGCCGATGCAGATCCTGCCGGTCACCATGCAGGAAACCGTCTACGGTGAACTGCACTGGCAAAGCCCGAACGTCAATGCTTCTACCCCGCTGCTTAACAGCGTCTCCTCGATGCTGGGTCGCGGGTTGTACTTCAACCAGGCGCAAAAACATTTTCAACAGCTGTTGTTAATGGAGGAGCGGGCGACGATTGCGCGCGAGCTGCACGACTCGCTGGCGCAAGTGCTCTCTTATTTACGCATTCAGCTCACGCTGCTGAAGCGTTCGATTCCCGAAGATAACGCCCCAGCGCAAAGCATTATGGCGGATTTTTCTCAGGCGCTGAACGACGCCTACCGCCAGCTACGCGAACTGCTCACCACCTTCCGCCTGACTTTACAGCAGGCCGATCTCCCCTCCGCCCTGCATGAAATGCTGGAAACGCTGCAAAATCAGACATCGGCTAAACTGACGCTTGATTGCCGGTTACCGACCCTGGCGCTGGACGCGCAAATGCAGGTGCATCTGCTGCAGATCGTCCGTGAAGCGGTGCTGAACGCGATTAAACATGCCAGCGCAACCGAAATTGCCGTCAGTTGCGTCACCGCGCCGGATGGTAATCACACGGTTTATATTCGCGATAACGGTATCGGCATTGGCGAGCCGCATGAGCCTTCGGGGCACTATGGATTAAATATTATGCGCGAGCGGGCGGAAAGGCTGAGCGGCACGCTGACTTTCTCTCAACCCTCCGGAGGGGGAACGCTGGTGAGTATCAGTTTTCGTTCGGCAGAATCCGACGGAGAGCTAACGTAAAGAACCGCAAAGCGCCGTCGGTTCTCGATCCAGGCCTGACGGCGTTGGCACGAAAGGTATGCTGTAAACGGGCATGATAATTTACATTATCTTCTTTTTTTCTCCACGTTTGCCCCGTACCTTGCCGCTAAAGTGAAGCAATTCACACCCATAACGATACGCAGAAACACGAGGTCCCCTTTTAATGGCGAATTTTTTCATCGATCGCCCCATTTTTGCCTGGGTGTTAGCAATCCTGTTGTGCCTGACAGGAGCCCTGGCTATTTTTTCGCTGCCCGTTGAGCAATACCCCGATCTGGCACCGCCAAACGTGCGGGTAACCGCGAACTACCCTGGCGCGTCCGCACAAACCCTGGAAAATACCGTCACCCAGGTTATCGAGCAGAACATGACTGGTCTCGATAATCTGATGTACATGTCGTCGCAGAGCAGCGGGACAGGCCAGGCGTCGGTTACGCTGAGCTTCCTCGCGGGAACCGATCCTGATGAAGCCGTCCAGCAGGTGCAAAACCAGCTGCAATCGGCAATGCGTAAGCTGCCGCAGGCGGTACAGAATCAAGGGGTCACGGTGCGCAAGACCGGTGACACCAATATTCTGACCATCGCCTTCGTCTCCACCGATGGCTCAATGGATAAGCAGGACATCGCCGACTACGTCGCCAGTAATATCCAGGATCCGCTCAGTCGTATAAACGGCGTGGGCGATATTGACGCCTACGGTTCACAATATTCCATGCGTATCTGGCTCGACCCGGTCAAACTTAACAGCTTCCAGATGACCGCCAAAGATGTGACCGATGCTATCGAGTCACAGAATGCGCAGATTGCCGTCGGGCAACTTGGCGGCACGCCTTCGGTAGACAAACAAGCGCTGAATGCGACAATCAACGCCCAGTCGCTGCTACAGACTCCGGATGAATTCCGCGCGATTACGCTACGCGTCAACCAGGACGGCTCAGAAGTTAAACTGGGTGATGTGGCGACGGTCGAAATGGGAGCGGAAAAGTACGACTATCTCAGCCGCTTCAACGGCCACCCGGCTTCCGGTCTGGGGGTAAAACTGGCCTCCGGCGCCAATGAAATGGCAACGGCGGAGCTGGTTATCGACCGCCTGAACGAGCTCTCACAGTATTTTCCGCATGGGCTGGAATACAAGGTGGCGTATGAAACTACCTCCTTTGTCAAAGCCTCAATTATCGACGTGGTGAAAACGCTGCTGGAAGCGATCGCGCTGGTATTCCTTGTGATGTACCTGTTCCTGCAAAACTTCCGCGCCACGCTGATCCCTACAATCGCCGTTCCCGTCGTCCTGATGGGTACTTTTTCCGTGCTCTACGCCTTTGGCTACAGCGTTAACACCCTGACGATGTTTGCGATGGTGCTGGCGATCGGCCTGCTGGTCGATGATGCCATTGTGGTGGTGGAAAACGTCGAGCGTATTATGAGTGAGGAAGGCCTCTCACCGCGGGAAGCGACGCGGAAATCGATGGGGCAAATCCAGGGCGCGCTGGTCGGTATCGCCATGGTGCTGTCGGCGGTGTTTATCCCGATGGCCTTCTTCGGCGGCACTACCGGGGCTATCTACCGCCAGTTCTCGATTACCATCGTCTCCGCAATGGTTCTTTCAGTTCTGGTGGCGATGATCCTCACCCCTGCCCTGTGCGCCACTCTGCTCAAACCGCTACATAAAGGCGAGCATCACGGGCAAACCGGTTTCTTTGGCTGGTTTAACCGGATGTTTAACCGCAACGCCGAACGCTACGAAAAAGGCGTCGCCAGGATCCTGCACCGCAGCCTGCGCTGGATACTGATTTACGGCCTGCTGCTCGGCGGTATGGTTTTCCTGTTCCTGCGCCTGCCAACCTCCTTCCTGCCGCTCGAAGACCGCGGCATGTTTACCACCTCAATACAGTTGCCCAGCGGCTCGACCCAGCAGCAAACATTGAAAGTGGTTGAGGAAGTGGAGAAGTATTACTTCACCCATGAGAAAGACAACATTACGTCGGTCTTTTCCACGGTCGGTTCCGGCCCTGGCGGGAACGGTCAAAACGTGGCGCGGATGTTTGTCCGCTTAAAAGACTGGGATGATCGCGACACCACCACCGGAACCTCTTTCGCCATCATCGAGCGCGCGACTAAAGCCTTTAATAAGATTAAGGAAGCCCGCGTCTTCGCCAGCAGCCCTCCGGCGATTAGCGGTCTCGGGAGCTCTGCCGGTTTCGATATGGAGCTGCAAGATCACGCCGGTGCGGGCCATGATGCGTTAATGGCCGCGCGCGACAAGCTGATTGAGCTGGCCGGGAAAGACGCGTCTCTGACCCGTGTTCGTCATAACGGTCTGGACGACAGCCCGCAGTTGCAAATTGATATCGATCAGCGCAAAGCCCAGGCGCTGGGCGTTTCCATTGATGACATCAACGACACCTTGCAAACGGCCTGGGGCTCCAGCTACGTCAATGACTTTATGGACCGGGGTCGTGTGAAGAAGGTTTACGTACAGGCGGCAGCAAAATATCGCATGCTCCCGGACGACATCAATCTGTGGTACGTCCGCAATAATAGCGGCGGCATGGTGCCTTTCTCGGCCTTTGCCACGTCGCGCTGGGAAACGGGTTCACCGCGTCTGGAACGCTATAACGGCTACTCCGCCGTCGAGATTGTTGGCGAAGCCGCCCCAGGCGTCAGTACCGGTACGGCGATGGACATTATGGAATCGCTGGTCCACCAGTTGCCGACCGGATTCGGCCTCGAATGGACCGCAATGTCTTACCAGGAACGGCTGTCGGGCTCTCAGGCGCCAGCCCTGTACGCCATTTCTTTGCTGGTGGTGTTCCTGTGTCTGGCGGCTCTGTACGAAAGCTGGTCGGTTCCCTTCTCCGTCATGCTGGTTGTACCGCTGGGGGTCATTGGCGCGCTGCTCGCTACCTGGATGCGCGGTCTGGAAAACGACGTGTACTTTCAGGTCGGGTTACTCACCGTGATCGGGCTTTCGGCGAAGAACGCAATATTGATTGTTGAATTCGCCAATGAGATGAACGAGAAAGGTCACGACTTGCTCGACGCCACGCTGCATGCCTGTCGCCAACGCTTACGCCCAATTCTGATGACGTCACTGGCGTTTATCTTTGGGGTGTTGCCGATGACCATCAGCAGTGGCGCAGGTTCCGGCGGTCAACATGCGGTGGGGACTGGCGTAATGGGCGGGATGATTTCAGCCACTGTCCTTGCGATTTACTTCGTTCCTCTGTTCTTTGTGCTGGTACGCAGACGCTTCCCGTTGAAGCCACGCCCAGAATAATCGGACACAAAAAAGGCGACTTACGTTGAGTCGCCTTTTATTATCCTTTGCAGGATATGAATTTCTTCCAGAAAATTATTTACGAAGCATCACTTCGATAAAGTCTTTCCAGTTCCCCAGTTCACGTTCAATCATAACAACCTCTCTTATTATTATGGGCATTCTACGAAATCATCATCATAAAAAGAAGATCATTTAACCAATGGTTGCGATTACATCCTCCAGTGTTCGGGGGTATATGTAATCACTATGCGCTAACCCCATAAATTTTATGTGACTTACTGCAATATTTTGAAATATTCATACATCATCTACGACTTTGGCAATTCTGATGGAAAAACAGGCTGATGCAAACAGGCAAAATCTGATTTTCAGTTCCCCGTGAATTTTGGAACTTTCAGGAATCATTATTCACCATTCAACAACAATGTTATATTTTTCTATAACGGTTCGATGACAATATGTATTATTCATGTTTATAGAACACGAGAATAAATATTCAAATTACGTCAATAAGGATTCAAATGATCACCCTCTACGGCATTAAGAATTGCGATACGATTAAAAAAGCCAGACGCTGGCTGGAAGACAATGGGGTCGACTACCGCTTCCATGATTATCGCGTCGACGGCCTGGACAACGCGTTATTACACGCCTTTATCAGCGAATTAGGTTGGGAGGCGCTGCTCAATACACGTGGAACCACCTGGCGCAAACTGGATGAAGCCACACGTAACCAAATCACCGATGCGTCCTCTGCTGCTGCATTGATGATTGAAATGCCTGCAATTATCAAACGCCCATTGCTCTGCGCGCCGGGTAAGCCTATGCTGCTTGGCTTTAGTGAATCCAGTTATACGCAGTTTTTTAATGAGGTATAGTCTATGTCGTGCCCGGTTATTGAGCTGACACAGCAGCTTATTCGCCGTCCTTCCCTGAGCCCGGATGATGCCGGGTGCCAGGCGTTAATGATTGAACGCCTGCGCGCGGTAGGTTTTACCGTTGAGCGTATGGATTTTGGTGACACACAGAATTTTTGGGCATGGCGCGGCAAAGGTGAGACTCTGGCATTTGCCGGTCACACTGACGTAGTGCCTGTCGGCGATGTCGATCGTTGGATTAATCCACCGTTCGAACCGACCATTCGCGATGGTATGTTGTTCGGGCGTGGCGCAGCCGATATGAAAGGCTCACTGGCGGCAATGGTCGTGGCCGCAGAACGTTTTGTCGCCCAGCATCCGAACCATCAGGGTCGTCTGGCGTTTTTGATAACCTCTGACGAAGAGGCCAGCGCCCAAAACGGCACCGTAAAAGTGGTTGAAGCACTTATGGCACGCAATGAACGACTGGATTATTGTCTGGTTGGCGAGCCGTCCAGCACGGAAATCGTTGGCGACGTGGTGAAAAATGGGCGTCGTGGTTCACTGACCTGCAATCTGACCATTCACGGCGTGCAGGGCCACGTAGCCTACCCGCATCTGGCCGATAACCCGGTACACCGCGCGGCGCCAATGCTTAATGAACTGGTGGCGATTGAGTGGGATCAGGGCAACGAATTCTTCCCGGCGACCAGCATGCAGATTGCCAATATTCAGGCAGGAACCGGCAGCAACAATGTTATTCCCGGCGAACTGTTTATCCAGTTCAACTTCCGTTTCAGCACCGAATTAAACGATGAAATGATTAAGTCCCGGGTGCTGGAACTGCTGGAGAAACATCAGTTGCGTTATACCGTCGACTGGTGGCTTTCCGGTCAGCCGTTCCTGACCGCACGCGGTAAACTGGTGGATGCGGTGGTGAACGCCATTGAGCACTATAATGAGATTAAACCGCAGTTACTGACTACAGGCGGGACGTCCGACGGGCGTTTTATTGCCCGCATGGGGGCACAGGTAGTAGAACTGGGGCCGGTCAACGCCACCATTCATAAAATTAATGAATGTGTTAATGCCGCCGACCTGCAGCTGCTTGCCCGTATGTATCAACGTATCATGGAGCAACTCGTCGCCTGATGAGTGTTCCTGTAAGAGGAAATGAGCATGGACTGGCTGGCAAAATACTGGTGGATTCTGGTGTTGGTGTTTCTGGTAGGCGTATTGCTGAACGTGATTAAAGATCTCAAGCGCGTCGACCACAAGAAATTTCTTGCCAATAAGCCGGAGCTTCCCCCGCATCGTGATTTTAACGATAAATGGGATGACGACGACGATTGGCCAAACAAGGATCAACCGAAGAAATAAGCCAACGTAGGCCGAATGGCGGTTTCACATCGCCATCCGGCCTGCGGGTTAAATCATCTCAATCACATCATCATCGTGAGGCTTACCACCGCTCAGCGCTTCATCAAAGTAGTGCTTCGGTACGGTAAAACGCAGGTGGTCGAGCGCAAACTGCATACTGCGTTCATCAATGGCGTGCCCCAGATTTTCGACGATATCCAGCGTCACATCCCCACCGGCGCGTATTAACGCCTCCTGCGCGGCAACGGCATGAGATAACTCAATCACCCGGTCTTCACCGCCGTGAATCAAATGCACCGTCGTCGCGGTAGTTGCAACCTCCGGCAACGTGGCATAGCGACCATTAAAGGCGATGACCCGCGACGCCAGCCCTGGCTCGGCTTTAATACTCTCAAGCGACATAATCGAGCCCTGAGAAAAACCAATCAGCGCGGTCGCCTGAGGCGAAACGCCGCTTTGCTTCTGCCAGTAGCGAACGGTTTCGATAAAGACCGGCATAATCGCGTCAATACGCGCCTGGCGGTTCTCTTCCGTTACCCCCTGTACCGAAAACCACTGACGGCCGGAAGTCGTACCATAAGGCTCTGCCCCGCCAATGCTGACGATTAGCGCATCCGGAAACAGCGGCGCAAACCAGGAGCCAATTTCGCCCATGGCAACCGGGTTATCGCCGACGCCATGAAACAGCAACAAGAGCTGTTGAGCGGGTTTATCGGGACTTTGAACAACAAAATGGTCATGTTTCATGGCGATCTCCTTAACTGATGAGAATCATTCTACGCCGCTTAACCGCAATGACCATGCCAGGAAATTGAAGAAGTTAGTGAAAAAATTGCCATTGCATAATGCGATTATGTAGCCGTTGTTCACGCTCAGCATCCAGCTGTTTTAAGGCCTGCGCCGCCTCGGCGCGCCGAACTGCCAACAGCGCTTTGCGACCCGATATTTTCAGCTGTTGGCACAATTCAGCATCGCTGCGTTGAGCCTGTATACGCCCGCGCAATGCCGGAAGAGGCAACTCGCTGCGCTCAAGCAAACGACTCAGACAACCTAATGATGTCAGTAATGGTCGATGCGCGAAGGCAAACCCAGCCAGCTCACCCCAGTCATCCTCATTAAGCGTAGTCTCTTTCAGTGGTACCAGCGGAATGCGCTCTGCGTTCCACTGCGCAAGAATCTCCGCATCCCGTCGCAGGCGCTGGTGCGCCCGCCAGGCAAGGCGTTTTCCCGCTTCGCTGATGGGCAGCACCGCCATAGCGGTATAACAGCCGCTGCTGGCTTCCCGATGATTACCCATCCGAACCAGGACAAAACCGCAGCGCTGCCAGAAACGCCATAATTCAGCCGTATAACCAAAGCTGACGGACAGATAGTCGCACTGCGTGCAATAGTGCCGGACCTGCAGCATCAGCTGTTGCCCAATACCTTCTCTTTGACGTGCGGGATGAACCGCAATTCGACTGACCCGCCGCCCGACGAGCGTCGCCGCCAATGGGTCTCCGCCGTGCGCCGCCAGTGACTGCGCAACCAGATTTCCTCTTGGTCGGCGATATCCGGCCCAGACGGCCTGGCTTAATTCTGCGGATAATCCCCCCTCGTCGACCAGCCAGACGGCGCCCGCCACCGAGTCAGCAGCCGAAGCCTGAAGAAAATGCTGACCCGGCGCGTCCATCATTCGCCGCAGATCCAGTGGCGAGGTGCGATAATGCGCACCGGAAAGTAGCTGATATACCGCTAACGACAGCGCCGGGTTTGTCTGCCATGAGAGTTGATCAAATGCCGAGAAGTTAAGCTCCCCCAAGGGGGCATGCGCAAAGGTTTCGTCGTCAAACACCAGCGCATCGCTGACGATTTTCTCCAGCGGACATCTCTGCGCCCAGCGCACGGGTTGTTGCAACTCATAGCGTCGAAGATGGGGAAAGCGGGCGCAAAATTTCAACAAAAAGCCTCTGCCAGTTCCCTCATAGCCCTGTACGGTGGTGGTTAACAGCGTACGAGGGAAACGCGCAACCAGTTGGTGCAGCAGCGGCGCGGGGATCGCGGCGGCTTCATCCACAACCAGCCAGTCTGCGGTTGCAGAACTGCTTAACAGCGCATCCGGGGCCATAAAGCGGTATCGCTCTGCGGCAAATTGCGCCAGCACATCCGTTGCCGCTTTAGCAGGCGCGGTGACAATCGCGGTCCCGTTGATACGTGCTATCAGTTGCCCTGCCAGAGCCGATTTACCCCGGCCACGTGCAGCTGTGACCGCAGCCACGCCGGGAGGCATATCCAGCAACTGGGTTAAAATCATCGCCTGTTCAGGCTGAGGGTAACCGGTTGCCGCGTGCCAGACTGCACGAACAGGAAAACGCGGGCTGGAAACTGCGTGATGCTGCCGCCAGTGCAGCGCCTGTCCGTCACGGGAAATCACCCGTTTGACATGTTCAACAAAGTGCGGCGTTGGGATAGGTTCAGCACAGTCGCTCCAGCGCAGTGAATCCACGTCCGGATGCGTGTGCCAGGTATGCCAGGGGGGAGTCAGCAAAACCAGCCAGCTCCCGGCGATCAGCGTTCCGCTTAAGGCGGCAAACGCCGCAGCGTCAAATCCCTGCCCGGCGTCAAAAACCGCATGACGAAATTCGCGCCCTAATAACGTTTGCAGCGCCTGTGGCGTACAGTTTGGCTCAGCAGGGGCGAGTGCGCCCACCCATAACCAGTCGCCGGGTAACGTGTCGCGTAGCGCTAAAGCCCGCTCCTGACACCAGTTCCCCTCGCCACTGATAATCAGCAGACGACGGATCCCTTCGTGGGCCATCTGTTCAGTTAACGCGCTCAGCGCCGTATTATCAGACATCCCTGCCTCAGTAGCTTAAATGCCTTTACCAAAAGTATTACATTGTCCCGGATCGCCGCTGTCAAAACCGCGTTTGAACCAGCTAAGCCGCTGCTCAGAAGTGCCGTGGGTAAAGCTGTCCGGCACAACGCGTCCTTGTCCCTGCTGCTGCAGGCGATCGTCGCCAATAGCCTGAGCGGCGTTCAGCGCTTCAGCCAGGTCGCCGGACTCCAGCACGCCCTGCTGCTGCATACTGTTGCCCCAGACGCCGGCAAAGCAGTCCGCCTGCAGTTCCATACGTACGGAAAGACGGTTCACTTCAGCCTGTGAGGCATTCTGCTGCATCTGGCGAACTTTCGGTTCAATACCCAGCAGTTTCTGCACGTGGTGACCCACTTCATGGGCGATAACATAGCCCTGAGCAAAATCACCATCGGCGCCCAGCTTGTTTTTCATGTCATCATAAAATGAGAGGTCGATATACACCGTACCATCCGCCGGGCAGTAAAACGGCCCCATCACCGACTGACCTGCGCCACAGCCGGTACGCGTCGCTCCGCGATACATTACCAGCTTCGGCTGTTGGTAGGTCCGGCCCATTTTTTCAAACTGCTGCCCCCAGGTATCTTCCGTGGTGGCCAGAATCACCGAGGTAAATTTTGCTGCTTCATCATCATTTGGGCTGATGGAGTGTGATGATTGCTGTTGGGAAACTGGCTGGCCGGTCATTAATCCGGTGAGATCCACGCCATAATATCCCGCCACCAGCACCACAATCAGCAGGACGATGCCGCCTTTACCACTGGGCAAACGAAAACCAGGGCCGCCTATAGAAGGGCCGCCACCGGAGCTATTTCGTCTGTCTTCCACATTGTCACTTTCACGACGCCCTTGCCAGCGCATAATCACCTCAACTTTTTATTCATTATGATGATGATCGTAGGCGGTTCGGAACAGGATTACCATAAGAAACAGTAATCAAAATCGGCGGGATTGATGAGCCGGAGAGCGATCGCCGGCTCAGGGGAGGGTTAGTCTAACTTCACACCCAGACGATGCGCGACGGCTTCATAGGCTTCGATCAGGCCGCCCAGGCTCTGGCGGAAGCGATCTTTGTCCATTTTATCCAGCGTTTCTTTGTCCCACAGACGGCTACCGTCCGGTGAGAACTCATCGCCCAGGACCACTTCACCTTTATACAAACCAAACTCAAGTTTGAAGTCGACCAGAATCAGACCGGCATCATCAAACATCTTTTTCAGTACGTCGTTGGCTTTGTAGGTCAGCTCTTTCATACGCGCCAGATTCTCTTTGCTCACCCAACCAAAAGTTTCGCAATAGGAATCGTTAATCATTGGATCGTGCATAGCATCGTTTTTCAGGAACAGATCAAACAGCGGCGGATTCAGTTCAATACCTTCCTCAACGCCTAAACGCTTAACCAGGGAACCTGCTGCGCGGTTACGAACCACACATTCAACCGGTACCATCTCCAGTTTTTTCACCAGACATTCAGTATCGGAAAGCAGTCGCTCCATCTGGGTAGGAATGCCCGCTTCTTGCAGTTTAGTCATAATGAAATGGTTGAACTTGTTGTTCACCATGCCTTTACGATCAAACTGTTCAATGCGCGCGCCATCCCCTGCTGACGTATCATTGCGGAATTCGAGCACCAACAGGTCCGGGTTTTCCGTGCTGTATACGGTCTTCGCTTTACCACGATACAACTCAGCTTGCTTTTGCATCTTTATTACTCCTGGGTGTGAATTAACGATAAATATTGCGTTTTTCTGCCGACGCACACGTTTGCGTATCATATCAGAAAAAAAGGGCTGGAGTTATCCAGCCCTTTATTTTTACTTACTGAACGCTGCCTGGAAGACGGCGACCAGCGCGTCGTTCTGGCTTTGCGTCAGGGTATGCCCCTTCGGATCGATAAACTGCAAGCTACTGCGGTTGTCTAAATCACCGACCTGCAGTTTATAGTCGCCGGATACCAGACCAGGATCGCTTGCGCCCAGCTCCTGCCAGTTGCTATCAGACAGTGGTTTGTAGGTCACGGCGATGCTGCCCTGAGAACGGGTGCTGTCGGTCACTTTCATCCCCACTTTCTCAAGCGCTGCTGGCAGACGCTGCCATACCACGTTGAACGGTCCACGTACCACCAGCATCGGTAAACCGGTGTCATCGGCAGCACTCTGAACATCCATGGTGGCGGCAGAGCGGTTCTGCGCGGCATTCGCGGCGTCAGTGGCGTTCTTATCCAGACCAGCGGAGATAACGTTCATCATCTCAGCGCTGTAACGCTGCATTGATGCTGGATCAGCTACGGGTTTACCCGCCTGCTCGAGGTTAATCAGTTTCACCGTTACCGCTTGCTGATAACCCTGCGGTTTAACCGAGATTTGATAACGTCCACGGTACTGCTCGTCTTCATCCAGACGGTTCCAGTTAACCCAGTCGGTGGTCAACGTCTGGCTGGCATCATCACGTTTGGTGATCGTGTAGTTTTTAGACTGAATGACGCTAACGACCTGTGGCCACAGCGTGTTGCCACGACCATTTTCCACCAGCAATGTCGACGTATCACCCGCGATCTGAGTGCGAGCGCCGGTGACTAATGCTAACGGCTGAGCCGGCGGGCGAATGTCCAGCGCTTTACCAACGGCACCGCTGCCGTTGGTGACCGGGATATTATAGTCACCCGACATAACCGGCAGAATCATCCCAGCTGGAGCGTGAAGCTCAGCAAGCGGTGCGGCCTCCAGATAGGATTCATCACCGCTCACCTGGCGCTTATAACGCGAGTCAGAACTACAGGCCGCGAGCAACATAACAAGCGAAACACCCGCAACCTTGGCCAGGCGCGACTTTTGTACTGAGTAAGCCATCAAATCTCCCTAAACTTTACAGCAAACCGGCATGCTTAAGCGCCGCCTTGACGATTTCACGAGCATTATCCGTGATTGGCGTCATCGGCAGACGTAGCGTATCGGTCGCCACAAGTCCCAACTCCTTACACGCCCATTTCACTGGGATAGGATTGGGTTCGACAAATAGTTTGTTGTGTAACGGCATCAGACGCTGGTTAATCACCCGCGCCTCGGCAAAGTTCCCGGCTGCCGCCAGTTTGCACATTTCGGCCATATCGCGTGCCGCAACGTTAGACGTCACGGAAATCACGCCATGACCACCGAGCTGCATAAAATCCAGTCCGGTCGCGTCATCACCGCTGAGCAGAATAAAGTCGTCTGAAACCAGCTCTTTGATCTGGTGAACGCGACTTAAGTTCCCCGTGGCCTCTTTAATAGCGATAATATTTTTTACTTTCGCCAGGCGACCAACGGTTTCCGGCAACATATCGCAGCCGGTACGGGACGGTACATTATACAGAATTTGCGGCAGGTCAGTATGTTCAGCGATGGCTTTGAAATGCTGGAACAAACCTTCCTGGGTTGGGCGGTTGTAGTAAGGCGTCACCGTCAGGCAGCCGACAACACCACTGTCGTTGAAACGCTGCGTCAGACTAATGGCTTCCGCGGTCGCATTAGCGCCGGTTCCGGCAATCACCGGAATACGCCCGTCGGCCAGCTCCAGGGTCATCATCACCACATCGCCATGTTCATCATGACTCAGGGTGGCAGACTCACCGGTGGTGCCAACCGAAACGATCGCCGAGGTGCCGCTGGCGACATGATAATCAATCAGTTTTTTCAGGCTCGACCGGCAGACTTTACCTTTCTCATCCATCGGCGTAACAAGCGCGACAATACTTCCCGTGAACATGGGCCATCCTCTGTGCAAACAAGTGTCTCAATGGTACGTTTGGTACGACAATAAAAGCAAGCGACCAGAGCCGTTCTGATTGTTGTATGCATGTTTTTTTTATGCTTTCCTTATGATTACCTCACCGCTCAAAGGAAGAACAGGTTTGACATCGTCATCGCAACACTATCTGGTCATTACTGCGCTGGGTGCTGACCGCCCGGGAATTGTGAACACCATCACACGTCATGTCAGCAGTTGCGGCTGTAATATCGAAGACAGCCGACTGGCCATGCTGGGTGACGAGTTCACGTTTATCATGTTGCTGTCGGGCACCTGGAATGCCATTACCCTAATTGAATCAACCTTGCCGTTGAAAGGTGCAGAGCTGGATTTACTGATTGTGATGAAGCGCACGACCGCACGCCCCCGTCCGGCGATGCCCGCTACGGTATGGGTGCAGGTCGATGTTCCTGATTCTCCGCATTTGATTGAACGCTTTACCGCCCTGTTTGACAGCCACCAAATGAATATTGCGGAACTGGTTTCACGCACGCAACCGGCTGAGAACGAAAAGGCGGCACAGCTGTTTATTCAAATTACCGCACATAGTCCTGCGTCACATGATTCGGCAAATATTGAAGATGCGTTTAAAGCACTCTGTACAGAACTCAATGCGCAAGGCAGTATTAACGTCGTCAATTACTCACAGCATGATGAACAGGATGGAGTTAAGTAATGAACCCACTGAAAGCCGGTGATATCGCACCGAAATTTAGCTTGCCGGATCAAGACGGAGAACAAGTAAATTTAACCGACTTCCAGGGACAGCGTGTTCTGGTTTATTTTTACCCGAAAGCCATGACACCCGGCTGTACCGTACAGGCCTGCGGCCTGCGCGATAACATGGATGAGTTAAAAAAAGCAGGTGTTGAAGTGCTGGGAATCAGCACCGATAAACCAGAGAAGCTTTCCCGATTCGCGGAGAAAGAAGTCCTTAACTTCACGCTCCTGTCCGACGAAGATCACCAGGTTTGCGAGCAGTTCGGCGTCTGGGGTGAGAAGTCATTTATGGGCAAAACCTATGATGGCATCCACCGCATCAGCTTCCTGATTGATGCTGAAGGGAAAATTGAGCATGTGTTTGATGACTTCAAAACCAGCAACCACCACGACGTGGTAATGAACTGGCTGAAAGAGAACGCCTGATTTACATTTTGCCAGATAGCGCCTGATGGTGACGCCACGCGTCTTATCAGGCCGCCATCCGCATAACTCCGTAGCCGGATAAGGCGTCTACGCCGCCATCCGGCATCAACGTCGTTTATTCAAACGTCCCTTTTACACAGGCTTTTTTCTCTCTGACGACGGCTTTTCCCTTCGCCCACAGGTGATGAACTTCAAGCGCATCATTGAGCACCAGAATGTCGGCATCGCATCCCACCGCCAGACGCCCTTTATGTTCCAGTCCCAAAAATTCTGCGACCGTTCGCGTCAGCGGACACAGCGCCAGTTCCAGCGGTATGGCATGAACCTTCACCAACTGGCGCACTGTTTCAGCCAGTGATTCAAACCCTGCGACACCGATGCCGATAAGATTACCGTAGTCATCAAATTCCGGCTGGCTACCGTTGCCGTCTGAACTCAAGGTAATACGCGACAGCGGCACGTTCTGGCGTAGTGCCGTGGCGATAGCCGTGGCCGGGTCGACGGGTTCATCAATGCTGCTGGTAATGTCGATATAACCGCCTTTGCGGGCATACTCCAGCGCCGACTGAAACAACGGTTCCGCACGATTGACGTGTGTGGGCAGCAGCTTGGTAATCGGTACATCGCAGCTGTCGAGGATCTGATGCAACGGCTCCAGCATGCGCGGGCTGTCGCCCATATGGAAGACGCTAATCCCCGGCTTGCGCCCTAACAATCCGCCAACGCGCGACTGCGCCGCCATGTTTGCCAGCGCCGAGGTGTCCGGGGCTGAAGAACGATGGTCCGAAACAGCACATTTCACGCCAATAATTTTATCGATCAGCGCCACATCGCGATCGATACTGCCGGTGATGGTCGGGGAAGGCAGAGAATACGCCCCGGTCAGCATCCATGCGCTGATGCCTTCAAATTCCAGCGCGCGGGTTTTCGCCAGCAGCGATTCAGGGTGACGGGTAATACCATCTGTCCCCAGCAATCCCACCACCGAGGTGACGCCAGCTTCAACCAGCCGCGACAAGCGTACTTCCGGCGTGCGGGTGTGCGGCCCCGCTTCTCCACCGCCGCCAATCAGATGGACGTGTTGATCGATAAATCCTGGGCACACAATCGCACCGTCAAGATTGATACACTCGCAGCCAGGAAAATCGTCAGGGGAAATCGACGGCGCGATGGCAACAATTTTGCTGTCAGACACCAGTATATCCTGGCGTCCTAAGTCTTCCGGCGCGTACACGTGTCCCTGCTGGAACAACGTCAAATTAAGAATGGAACAGTTCATAACCTTCCTTGTCAGGCAATAACCTGCATAACCCAAATAGAGAGCAGCGCATTAATTACGCATACCGCAATAATAAGCGGGTAATAACGGGGATGGACCCCCGCGGTACCCAGACAGCGTCCCACATTTTGCACCGGATTGCCCATCAGGTAGATAGCCGGTAACAGCACCGTAGCATCATGTCCCGAAAGCGTACCGGCGACAACCAGGCTGGCGCAAACACCGACGCCGCCTCCCATACTCATCACCGCCGCCAGCAGTACGGTAGCAGATTCCCCCGGCAGTCCCCACAGCGCCATTACCGGCTCACATACCCGCCCGACAATCTCGAGCAGTCCCGTCACCTTCAGCGCCTGAATAATCACAAACGCCATTACCACGTTAGGCAACAGGCTGGTTGTTGCAATAGTGAATCCGCGCCGTGCGCCATCGATAAACATATCCATGACGTTTTTACGTACTTGCGTTGTCATCTCACGCCTCCTGCTGCGTACGGCGATTTTCCAGCTGCGCAATCCACAAACGCAGCAGGTTCGCCCCCACAAATTTGAAGACAAGGATCACCGCCAGCGGCGTAATCACCGGAACGGTAACCATCGTAAACAGCGCAGCACCCGAGGAAAAATAGTTGGTAATACACGCACTGCCGCTGGTTTGCCAGCAGGCAAAAATGGCACGTTCCTGTTCAGTGATAATGCCCTCTTCCGCCATTTCTTTAGTCATCCCTGCCGCAGCATCGGTATTTTGCATATTCGCAATCAGCGCCAGCGAACAAATACCCGGAATACCGAGTAACGGGCGCAGGACTGGCGTCATCAGTTGCTGTGCCGCACGCAACCCTCCCAGCCCTTCGGTGACGGAAATTATCCCGAGTGAAAGAATGACGGAAGGCGCCAGCTCAAGCGCGAATAAGAAGCCGTCTTTTGCGCCCATACCGCCCGTGCCGCGAAAAGAGACCGCCGTGTCCCCCGCCGCATTAATCTGCCCAAACGCACCGTTGAGAACGGTGAAATCAAAGACTCGCCACCATTCGGTACTTTTCGCAAACATGCCGGAAAAAAGAATAATAGTAATAAAAAAAGCGAGATAACCGCCCCATTCCACCTTCTGCTGCGTGTGTGTGTTGTGACCCATTTTGTTCTCCTGTTGGCCTTATTCCTTGCGTGACTTAAAGACATCACGCGGGTCAAGTTAAAGACAAACGCAGAGAAAAACGACACCAGAGGAGATTATTCAGAATGTGTGGATAGAGGTCAGACAAGTTCGGCTCCGGCGATATTGCATCGCCGGAGCAAACAGATTAGGGTTCATCAACGACCTGACCATCCGGCCAGGCATGCATTACCGCTTTGATTAACGTCGCCAGAGGAATCGCAAAGAATACGCCCCAGAATCCCCACAGGCCGCCGAATATCACTACTGAGAGAATAATCACCAGCGGATGCAGATTTACCGCCTCGGAGAACAGCACCGGCACCAGCAAATTACCGTCCAGCGCCTGGATTATCAGGTATACGGCAAAACAGCTCCAGAACTCGGTACCAAGCCCGAACTGGAACAATGCCACACCGACCACCGGAATAGTGACCACGAAAGCGCCGATATACGGGATCAGCACGGAGAAGCCTACCAGCACCGCCAGCAGCAGCGAATAGTTGAGGCCAAACAGCAGGAAGCCGAGCCAGGTCGCCACGCCAACCACCACCATTTCCAGCACCTTGCCGCGGATATAGTTGGTGATTTGCTGGTTCATCTCTTTCCACACCTGCCCCGCCAGTCCGCGATTACGCGGCAGCACCCGACGCACAGCGTTCAGCATTTGTCCTTTATCTTTGATCAGGAAGAACACCATCAACGGGACGAGAATCAGATAGACCGCCAGCGTCAGCAATCCGACCAGTGAAGCTAGCGAATATTTCACCACCGAATCGCCCATGGTGAGCATTCGCGAGCGCATATTCTCCGCCATCGCATCAATAATGCCCGCATCCATCAGCGCCGGATAACGCCGCGGTAAGGTGGCGGCAAAATCAGACAATTTATTGAGCATGCCGGGCATATCGCGGATCAGGTAGATCCCCTGTTGCCATGCAACGGGCATTACCACAAACGCCATCAGCAGCAAAATACCGACAAACACCACCAACACAATTGATGTCGCCCAACGCCGTGAACAACCAATATGTTCCAGCCGTACTGTCGGCCATTCGAGCAGGTACGCCAGCACAATGGCGACCAGCAGCGGCGCCAGAAGACCGCTAAAAAAGAACAGGATGCCAAAACCGGCAACCAGAATAATCAGCAAGGCGATGGCTTCGGGGTCGCTAAAGCGGCGGCGATACCATTGCATCAACATTTCGAGCATAAAACCCTTCCATGAATCCAATAGCGGGATTGCGATCCCGAATTGTATCGAAATGTCACAAAAAAGACTTCGCTTTTTATAGCGGATTACGCAAAGTGAAAAGTCATTTTTCCTGGGTGTTCATCGTCAGGTTTCGCAGTTACACTCCCTAAGCTTGCGGAGTGTGAACGAAACTTCACGGCATTGGTCAAATGGCTATCTCAAAAAAGAATACAGGACAGAGGTTATGTTCAGGCAGTTGAAAAAAAACCTGGTTGCTACCCTCATTGCTGCACTGACCATCGGTCAGGTTGCGCCCGCATTTGCAGAAACCGCGGACACCCTACCTGATATGGGAACCTCGGCAGGGAGTACGCTTTCCATAGGACAGGAAATGCAGATGGGCGATTATTATGTACGCCAGCTGCGCGGCAGTGCGCCATTAATTAACGATCCGTTGCTGACGCAATACATTAATGCGCTGGGGATGCGTCTGGTCTCGCACGCCGACTCGGTAAAAACGCCCTTCACCTTCTTTTTGATTAACAACGATGAAATCAACGCCTTTGCTTTCTTTGGCGGCAACGTTGTTTTGCACTCCGCACTGTTCCGCTATTCCGATAACGAAAGCCAACTGGCATCGGTTATGGCGCACGAAATATCCCACGTTACGCAGCGTCACCTGGCGCGTGCAATGGAAGACCAGAAACGCAGCGCGCCGCTAACGTGGGTGGGTGCGTTAGGGTCAATTTTATTGGCGATGGCCAGCCCGCAGGCGGGTATGGCGGCGCTGACCGGTACGCTGGCGGGTACACGTCAGGGGATGATTAGCTTTACGCAGCAAAACGAACAGGAAGCAGACCGCATCGGTATTCAGGTACTGCAACGCTCGGGATTCGATCCCCAGGCCATGCCGACGTTTCTGGAAAAATTGCTCGATCAGGCCCGTTACTCTTCGCGTCCACCAGAAATTTTGCTGACTCACCCCCTGCCAGAAAGCCGTCTGTCGGATGCCCGTAACCGCGCCAACCAAATGCGTCCGGCTGTCGTCCAGTCTTCAGAAGATTTTTATCTGGCCAAGGCACGCACCTTAGGCATGTACAACTCTGGTCGCAACCAGCTGACCGATGACCTGCTGAGTAACTGGTCGAAAGGCAACATACGTGAGCAACGTGCGGCGCAGTATGGCCGGGCATTGCAGGCAATGGAGGCCAGTAAATATGACGAGGCACGTAAAGCACTGCAACCGCTGCTGGCGGCAGATGCTAACAATGCCTGGTATCTCGACCTGGCAACGGATATCGATCTCGGTCAGAAGAAAACCAGCGATGCCATTAATCGGTTGAAAAACGCCCGCGACCTGCGCACCAACCCGGTACTGCAGCTCAACCTGGCAAATGCGTATTTACAGGCCGGGCAAGCCAAAGAGGCAGCGACCATCCTGAATCGCTATACGTTTAACCATAAGGACGACCCTAACGGCTGGGATCTGTTAGCGCAAACGGAAGCCAACCTGAACAACCGCGACCAGGAGCTGGCAGCCCGCGCGGAAGGGTATGCCCTCGCAGGACGTCTGGATCAGGCGATTTCGATGCTCAGCAGCGCAAGCTCACAGGTCAAGCTGGGTAGCCAGCAGCAGGCCAGATACGATGCCCGTATCGACCAGCTACGCCAACTGCAAGAGCGCTTTAAACCGTATACGAAAATGTAATTATCGAACCCTTGCCGGATGGCGATATGTAGGCCAGATAAGGTCTTTTGGTCGCCATCCGGCAGGATTGTTATGCAAGGAGAAGTCATGTCAGACGCGATTAAAATCTACCATAACCCACGCTGCTCCAAGAGCCGTGAAACGCTGGAGTTACTGAAATCCAACGGCGTGGACCCGGAAGTGGTGTTGTATCTGGAAACCCCGACTGACGCCACAACCCTGTGTGAATTGCTGCAGATGCTGGGCATGTCCAGCGCGCGCGAGCTGATGCGCAAGAAAGAAGATCTCTATAAGTCACTTAATCTGGCGGACGTAAATCTGAGTGAAGATGCGCTGATTCAGGCAATGGTGGAAAACCCGAAATTGATGGAGCGCCCGATTGTGGTTGCCAAAGGCCAGGCGAGAATTGGACGCCCGCCGGAGCAGGTACTGGAAATCATCGGTTAACCTGAACCTGCCGCAGTTTTTTCGGCTGCGGCGCTTACAGCTTCAGTATCTCTTTTACGAATGGAATGGTCAGCTTACGCTGGGCGGTGATCGATGCATGATCAAGCTGATCCAACGTCATAAACAGCGTACGCATTTCTCGATCCAGACGCTTGAGCAGGAAGCGTCCCACATCTTCCGGCAGTTCAAACCCACGAAGTCTGGCGCGTAATTGCAACGCCTGCAGCTTATCTTCATCGGAAAGCGGCTGCAGCTTGTAGATTTGTCCCCAGTCCAGGCGCGAGGCGAGATCCGGCAACCCCAGATTCAGCTGTCTTGGCGGGCGATCGCCGGTGATCAGCAGACGCGTTTTCCCCGACTCCAGGATGCGGTTGTAGAGATCAAAGATCGCCATTTCCCACAGCGAATCCCCGGCCACACATTCGATGTTATCGATGCATACCAGCGATAAATGCTCCATACCGTCGAGCACCTCGGGGACGAACCAGGTACGCTTGTCGAGCGGCACATAGCCTACCGCATCGCCGCGCGCGGACAGTTCCGCACAGGCTGCATGCAGCAAATGACTACGGCCAGCGCCTTCACGCGACCAGAGATAAATATACCCGCTATGGTCCTGACGCAGCACGTTTTGCAGTGCAGCCAGTAAAGAGGAGTTATCCCCCGGCCAGAAACTTGCGAAAGTTTCGTCGTCAGGAAGATAAAGTGGCAAAGAGAGCTGTGCCGGTGTGTTCAGAGATACCTCAACCCAGGATTTCATAAAATCGCGTTGAGTTTAACACAGAAATACGTCGTGATAGAACCGGGCAGCATCGCCACCCGGTAAGAGATTTACTGTTGCGGACTGTCGGCATCTTCCGCGTCAAGCACGACTTCTTCCGGACGCAGCAGGCTGATAACTTTGAAAATCAGGCTCAGACAAACGCCAACAATGGTCGCCAGCGCCATGCCTTTCAGCTCAGCGGCACCAATGTGAACTTTCGCACCACTCACGCCAATGATCAAAATAACCGAGGTCAGGATCAGGTTTTGCGCTTTGTTGTAGTCAACTTTTGACTCGATCAGTACGCGAATACCGGAAGCACCAATCACGCCGTACAGCAGCAGCGATACGCCACCCATGACCGGCAGTGGAATGATTTGGATCGCCGCCGCCAGCTTGCCCACACAGGAGAGCAGAATGGCAAAAATTGCCGCGCCGCCGATAACCCAGGTACTGTAAACACGAGTAATCGCCATTACGCCAATATTTTCACCGTACGTGGTGTTCGGCGTAGAGCCGAAGAAACCAGAGATAACCGTAGACAGGCCGTTGGCAAACATTGAACGATGCAGGCCAGGATCGCGAATCAAATCTTTTTTCACGATATTCGCCGTTACCACCAGGTGTCCAACGTGTTCAGCGATGACCACCAGCGCCGCCGGCAGGATGGTCAGAATGGCAACCCATTCAAAGCGCGGCGTGTAGAACGTTGGCAGAGCAAACCAGTGGGCCTGCGCAATCGGCGTGGTGTCCACGACTCCCATCACGAAGGAGAGCGCGTAGCCGGCCAGCACCCCAATCAGAATCGGGATAATCGCCATAAAACCGCGGAACAGTACAGAGCCAAATACCGTAACCGCCAGCGTCACCATTGAGATGATGATGGTTTTTGAATCCGGTAATTGTCCCTCTGCGGGCAGTAACCCCGCCATGCCCGCAGCGACGCCAGCTAGCTCCAGACCGATGACGGCAACGATTGCGCCCATCGCCGCAGGAGGGAACATGACATCCAGCCAGCCGGTTCCTGCTTTCTTAACGATGAAAGAAACCAGACAGAACAGAACGCCGCACATAATGAAACCACCCAGCGCCACTTCATACCCTAACGGCAGCAACAGCAGTACCGGGGAAATAAATGCGAAGCTGGAACCCAGATACGCAGGAATTTTACCTTTACAGATAAAGAGATACAGCAATGTACCAATGCCGTTAAACAGCAGAACGGTAGCCGGGTTGATGTGGAACAGGACTGGCACCAGTACCGTTGCGCCAAACATGGCGAACAGGTGCTGCAAACTAAGCGGGATTGTCTGTAAAAGCGGCGGTCTTTCACTCACCCCGATAGCACGGCGCGTCATAGTGTTTTCCTCTGAGTGTTGTTTGTTATTAGCCTTGGGTTGTTATATTCAAAAAAAAGCCGACTCTTAAAGTCGGCTTCTTTTCACTTATTCGTTTACTTGGTACCAAAAATCTTATCGCCGGCATCGCCGAGCCCCGGAATAATGTATCCGTGCTCGTTCAACCCCTGATCGATGGAGGCCGTGTACAGCTCAACATCCGGGTGCGCTTTTTCCAGTGCCGCGATACCTTCCGGTGCCGCAACCAGGACCAGCACTTTAATGCTGGTGCAGCCTGCATTTTTCAGCAGGTCGATGGTGGCGATAACGGAACCGCCGGTTGCCAGCATCGGGTCAACGATCAGCGCCATACGCTCATCGATGTTAGATACCAGCTTCTGGAAGTACGGAACCGGCTCCAGCGTTTCTTCGTTACGGTACATACCAACCACGCTGATACGCGCGCTCGGAACGTTTTCCAGTACGCCTTCCATCATGCCCAGGCCCGCACGCAGGATTGGCACAACGGTGATTTTTTTACCTTTGATTTGGTCAACTTCAACCGGACCGTTCCAGCCTTCAATGGTCACCTTTTCGGTTTCCAGACCAGCGGTTGCTTCATAAGTCAGCAGGCTGCCAACTTCCGAGGCGAGTTCACGAAAGCGTTTAGTGCTGATGTCGTTTTCACGCATCAGTCCCAGCTTGTGTTTGACGAGTGGGTGTTTGACTTCCACGATCTTCATACTCTTCTCCTTTCCTCAGACGAGTGGCAACCACAAAAAAAATCGCCGGATTATACCGCTTTTCGTCTCTGGCGCAACACTGGATACGCTTGATATGGATCAACCAAAGTCGTTTGCGTCTGGATGATGAGTATAAAACAAGCCCCGCATTATTGGCGGGGCTGGCTTTCAATACTATGAATTTTATAGATATTCAGCATTGGTCTGGATAACGTTTTGATACCATGAAAAAGATTTCTTCGGCGAGCGTGCTAACGTTCCGCTTCCGTCATTATTTTTATCAACATAGATAAAGCCGTAGCGTTTTTTCATCTCCCCCGTCCCGGCCGAGACTAAATCAATACAGCCCCACGGGGTATAACCCATCAGATCCACGCCATCTTCCACTACCGCTTTTTTCATTTCGCTGATATGTGCGGCCATATAGTCAATACGATAGGAATCATCCACCGTGCCGTCGGCCTGCTGCACGTCAATCGCACCAAAGCCGTTTTCGACGATAAACAGCGGCAGTTGGTAATGATCCCAGAACCAGTTCAGCGAATAGCGCAGACCGACGGGATCAATCTGCCAGCCCCAGTCCGATTTCTGCACGTACGGGTTGGAAACCAGACTTTTCGACTCGTCGTAGTCCAGCTGTGGGTTGTCTGCCGTGGCCTGCGTTGCGAAAGACATATAGTAGCTAAAGCCGATGTAATCGACACAACCCTCGGTCAGCGCCTGACGGTCTTCCTCGGTGATATCAAGATCAAAGCCACGCCGGGCAAAGTAGTTGAGAAGATGCCGCGGGTATTTGCCGCGCACATGGACATCGGTAAACCAGTAACGCCGGTGCATGGCGTTCATCGCCATCATCATATCGTCCGGCGCGCAGGTCAGTGGATAGATAGGACACATGGCAATCATGCACCCTATCTGCAATGCCGGGTTAATCTCACGCGCAGCCTTTACCGCCAGCGCGCTTGCCACCAGTTCATAGTGCGCCGCCTGGTACATAACCGGCTCGCGGTCTTCACCGGGCTGGTATTTCAGGCCAGAGTTAGTAAAAGGCGCGAAGTCTTCGTGATAATTTGCCTGGTTGTTAATTTCATTAAACGTCATCCAGTACTTCACTTTGTGCTGGTAACGGGTAAAAACCACTGTGGCAAAACGGACAAAGAAATCGATAAGTTTGCGGTTACGCCAGCCGCCATATTCCGTCACCAGATGGTATGGCATCTCGAAATGCGACAACGTAATCACCGGTTCAATGCCATATTTCAGGCATTCGTCAAACAGGTCATCATAGAACTGCAGGCCAGCCTCATTGGGTTGCGCTTCGTCGCCTAAGGGGAAAATACGCGTCCAGGCAATCGAAGTACGAAAACATTTAAACCCCATTTCGGCAAACAGTTTAATGTCGTCTTTATAGCGGTGATAAAAATCGATGGCGTCGTGGTTAGGGTAGTTTTTACCGGCAATCACACCGTCAGTGATTTCACGCGCCACGCCATGCGCCCCCGCCGTCATGACATCGGCAACGCTAATTCCTTTTCCACCTTCCTGCCAGCCACCTTCCAGTTGATGAGCGGCTACGGCACCACCCCACATGAAATCTGCTTTAAATCCTGACATCCCCTTCCCCTCTCGTGATTACTCTGTGCAAAACGCTGTTGATGAGGTCTGCAACAGAAAACAGAAACCGGTTTCAGTACGATACTGTGTATTCAGCAGGCAGGTTTCAAGCACAAGACTGTACCCGGTTTCATTTTCGTGGCGCAGTTCAAACAAATAGATAAATGATTGTAAAATGCTGAAAAAATCAGCACATAAAACTTGATGCAGAGCAGGCTCGCAAACGTTTGCTTTCCCTGTTAGAATTGCGCCGAATTTAACTTTTACTGCAAGTAAACATGTGGGGAAGCAGGCAGTGACCGATAAAACCTCTCTTAGCTACAAAGATGCCGGTGTTGATATTGATGCAGGTAATGCTCTGGTTGATCGAATCAAAGGCGTAGTAAAGAAAACTCGTCGTCCGGAAGTTATGGGTGGTCTGGGTGGCTTCGGTGCGCTGTGCGCATTGCCGCAAAAATATCGTGAACCGGTACTGGTTTCCGGCACTGATGGCGTCGGCACAAAACTGCGTCTGGCGATGGATCTGAAACGCCACGACACTATCGGCATTGACCTCGTCGCAATGTGCGTCAACGACCTCGTGGTTCAGGGCGCTGAGCCGCTGTTTTTCCTCGACTACTATGCTACCGGCAAACTGGATGTGGATACCGCAGCCAGCGTCATTAACGGTATTGCCGAAGGCTGTCTGCAGTCTGGCTGTGCGCTTGTCGGCGGTGAAACGGCTGAAATGCCGGGGATGTACCACGGCGAAGATTACGACGTGGCAGGCTTCTGCGTTGGCGTCGTCGAAAAATCAGAGATCATCGACGGTTCAAAAGTGGCTGACGGCGACGTACTGATTGCACTCGGCTCCAGCGGTCCGCACTCCAACGGCTACTCTCTGGTGCGCAAAATTGTTGAAGTCAGCGGTTGTGACCCGGAAACCACCGAGCTTGAAGGCAAGCCGCTGGCCGATCACTTACTGGCCCCGACCCGCATTTATGTCAAATCCATTCTGGAATTGATTGAGAAGGTTGATGTGCATGCCATTGCCCACCTGACCGGCGGTGGTTTCTGGGAAAATATTCCACGCGTTCTGCCAGACAACACGCAGGCTGTGATCGACGAATCTTCATGGCAGTGGCCAGCCGTCTTCAACTGGCTGCAAACGGCGGGTAACGTCAGCCAGCATGAGATGTATCGCACCTTTAACTGCGGCGTAGGCATGGTTATCGCCCTGCCAGCTTCTGAAGTGGACAACGCCCTTGCTTTGCTCAATGAGAAAGGTGAAAACGCATGGAAAATCGGTATCATCAAAGCTTCTGATTCCGAACAGCGTGTGGTCATTGAATGAAAAACATTGTGGTGCTCATTTCCGGCAACGGAAGCAATTTGCAGGCGATAATCGATGCCTGCGAACAGAATAAAATCAATGGCACCATACGTGCAGTATTCAGTAACAAGGCCGATGCGTTCGGCCTTGAGCGCGCACGCGAAGTGAATATTCCTGCACACTCGCTGGAAGCCGCCCAGTTTGCCAGTCGCGAAGCATTCGACCAGCAACTGATACAAGAGATCGACGCTTATGCCCCCGATGTCGTGGTGCTGGCCGGTTATATGCGCATTCTAAGCCCGGCGTTTGTTGCTCACTATTCTGAACGATTGCTGAATATCCACCCGTCTTTATTGCCAAAGTATCCTGGCCTGCACACGCACCGTCAGGTTCTGGAAAACGGCGATGAAGAGCATGGCACCTCCGTCCATTTCGTCACCGATGAACTGGACGGCGGACCGGTTATTCTCCAGGCCAAGGTTCCGGTATTTGAAGGCGACAGCGAAGATGATGTCACGGAACGAGTCCAGGCCCAGGAACATACCATTTACCCGCTGGTGGTAAGCTGGTTTACTGATGGCCGCCTGAAGATGCGTGATAACGCAGCATGGCTGGACGGCGTTCGTCTGCCGCCACAAGGCTACGCCGCCGACGAAGAATAAAATCAACCTGTAAACCGGATCTCACCATCCGGTTTACAGGCATAAATACCTTTTCCGGTTAACATCTCCGGTATTCATCTACGCTCCCCCCTTTCTCTTTGCTATCAGACGGTTTATTGTCATATTTTTCTGGCACTGTTGGACATCTGAGAGCAATGCTCGCCATAATAAATCGGTAGTGTCCCGTGAATGAAACGGAGTAAAAGTGGTAATGGGTCAGGAAAAGCTATACATCGAGAAAGAACTCAGTTGGTTAGCGTTCAACGAACGTGTACTCCAGGAAGCTGCTGATAAGTCAAACCCGTTGATCGAACGGATGCGTTTCTTAGGCATCTATTCCAATAATCTCGACGAGTTTTATAAGGTTCGTTTTGCCGAACTGAAGCGCCGAATCATTATTAGCGAAGAACAGGGTTCAAACTCTCACTCCCGCCATCTGTTAGGTAAAATCCAGGCCCGCGTATTAAAAGCCGATCAGGAATTTGACGGCCTGTACAACGAGTTGCTGCTGGAGATGGCGCGCAACCAGATTTTCCTTATCAATGAACGTCAGTTGTCGGTCAATCAACAGAACTGGTTACGCCATTACTTCAAACAATATCTTCGCCAGCACATTACACCGATCCTGATTAACCGCGAGACGGATTTAGTTCAGTTTCTGAAAGATGACTACACCTATCTGGCGGTGGAAATTATCCGCGGCGATACGATCCACTACGCGCTGCTGGAAATCCCTTCCGACAAGGTTCCCCGTTTTGTGAATCTACCACCGGAAACCCCGCGCCGTCGCAAACCGATGATCCTGCTGGACAACATCTTACGCTACTGCCTTGACGACATTTTCAAAGGGTTCTTTGATTACGATGCGCTGAACGCCTATTCGATGAAAATGACTCGCGACGCCGAATACGATTTGGTGCACGAGATGGAATCGAGCCTGATGGAGCTGATGTCGTCCAGCCTGAAACAGCGTCTGACCGCAGAGCCTGTACGTTTTGTCTATCAGCGCGACATGCCCAATGCGCTGGTCGAGGTACTGCGTGAAAAGCTGACGATTTCTCGCTACGACTCGATTGTTCCCGGCGGGCGTTACCATAACTTCAAAGACTTTATTAATTTCCCCAACGTTGGCAAAGCTAACCTGGTGAACAAACCGCTGCCGCGTTTGCGCCATATCTGGTTCGATAACGAGAAGTTTCGTAACGGCTTTGACGCCGTTCGCGAACGCGACGTGCTGCTATATTATCCGTATCACACTTTTGAGCACGTTCTTGAACTGTTGCGCCAGGCCTCTTTCGACCCGAGCGTGCTGGCGATAAAAATCAACATCTACCGTGTGGCCAAAGACTCGCGCATCATTGATTCGATGATCCATGCTGCGCACAACGGTAAGAAAGTCACCGTGGTGGTGGAGTTGCAGGCTCGCTTTGATGAAGAAGCCAACATTCATTGGGCCAAGCGTCTTACCGAGGCTGGCGTTCACGTCATCTTCTCCGCGCCGGGCCTGAAAATTCACGCCAAATTGTTCCTTATCTCGCGTAAAGAAGGTGATGAAGTTGTGCGCTATGCACATATCGGGACGGGGAACTTCAACGAAAAAACGGCGCGTCTCTATACCGACTACTCGTTACTTACCGCCGACTCACGTATTACCAACGAGGTTCGTCGGGTGTTCAACTTCATCGAGAACCCGTATCGTCCGGTGACGTTCGATTATCTGCTGGTATCTCCGCAGAACTCGCGCCGTTTGCTGTACGCGATGATTGACAAAGAAATCGCCAACGCGCAGCAAGGACAGCCTTCCGGTATCACCCTAAAACTGAATAACCTGGTCGATAAAGGCCTGGTTGATCGTCTCTATGCGGCCTCAAGCTCAGGCGTGCCAGTCAATTTATTGATTCGCGGTATGTGCTCTTTGATTCCGAACCTGGAAGGCATTAGCGACAATATTCGCGTGATAAGCATAGTTGACCGCTACCTTGAACACGACCGGGTTTATATCTTCGAAAACGGTGGCGACAAGCAGGTATACCTCTCCTCCGCAGACTGGATGACCAGGAATATCGACTATCGCATCGAAGTCGCCACACCGCTGCTGGACCCGCGTCTTAAGCAACGGGTGCTGGATATTATCGATATCCTGTTCAGCGACACGGTGAAGGCTCGCTTCATCGATAAAGAACTCAGTAATCGCTACGTACCGCGCGGAAACCGCCGTAAGGTTCAGTCACAATTGGCGATATACGACTACATCAAATCACTCGAGCAACCTGACTAACGCTATGCCAATACACGACAAGACTCCACGACCGCAGGAATTTGCTGCGGTCGACCTTGGTTCAAACAGTTTCCATATGGTCATTGCCCGCGTGGTTGATGGCGCAATGCAGATTATCGGGCGACTGAAACAGCGCGTTCATCTGGCGGATGGCCTCGGCGAAGATAACAAGCTGAGCGAAGAGGCAATGGAGCGCGGATTAAGCTGCCTGTCGCTGTTCGCCGAACGTCTGCAGGGCTTTCCCCCATCAAGCGTATGCATCGTGGGAACCCATACTTTGCGTCAGGCGCTAAATGCGACCGATTTTCTCAAGCGAGCAGAAAAAGTTATCCCCTACCCGATTGAGATTATTTCCGGTAATGAAGAAGCCCGACTGATTTTTATGGGCGTGGAGCACACCCAGCCGGAAAAGGGTCGTAAGCTGGTTATTGATATCGGCGGTGGTTCAACAGAACTGGTGATCGGCGAAGATTTCGAGCCCAAACTGGTGGAAAGTCGTCGTATGGGCTGCGTCAGTTTTGCTCAGATGTATTTCCCGGGCGGCGCTATTAGTCGGGAAAACTTCCAGCGTGCGCGCATGGCGGCAGCGCAAAAGCTTGAAACCTTAACCTGGCAGTTTCGCATTCAGGGCTGGAACGTTGCGCTGGGCGCGTCGGGCACGATTAAAGCGGCACACGAAGTGCTGCTGGAGATGGGCGAGAAAGATGGTTTTATCACCCCCGAACGCCTGGACAAACTGCGATCCGAAGTGCTGAAGCATACGTCATTCGATGCGCTCAGCCTGCCGGGGCTGTCTGAAGAACGAAAAGCGGTGTTTGTGCCGGGACTCGCGATTCTGTGCGGCGTTTTTGACGCACTGGCTATCCGCGAACTCCGCCTTTCTGATGGCGCACTACGCGAAGGCGTGCTGTATGAGATGGAAGGTCGTTTTCGCCACCAGGACGTTCGCAGCCGTACCGCGAGCAGCCTGGCGAACCAGTACAACATCGACAGCGAACAGGCCCGGCGCGTACTGGAAACGACGATGCAAATGTACGATCAGTGGCATACGCAGCAGCCAAAGCTGGCCAATCCACAACTGGAAGCGTTGCTGCGCTGGGCGGCGATGCTGCATGAGGTTGGGCTGAACATCAACCACAGCGGTTTACATCGCCACTCGGCGTATATCCTCCAAAACAGCGATTTACCGGGTTTCAATCAGGAACAACAGCTGATGATGGCAACCCTGGTTCGATATCATCGCAAAGCGGTGAAACTGGATGATTTGCCCCGCTTTACGCTGTTCAAGAAAAAACAGTTTCTGCCATTAATTCAGCTGTTGCGCCTGGGCGTGCTGCTGAATAATCAGCGACAAGCGACCACCACGCCACCGACGCTGACCCTAATTACCGACGACAACCACTGGACCTTACGCTTTCCGCATGACTGGTTTAGCCAGAATGCGCTGGTGCTGCTCGATCTGGAAAAAGAGCAGCAATACTGGGAAGCCGTTACCGGCTGGCGACTCAAAATTGAAGAAGAGAGTTCACCCGATATCGCCGCATAAGCTCTCAGCAGGTGCCAGTTCTTCTGGCACCTGTTCTTCCAGCATTTCATGCAACGGCTGCGGTTTACCAATCAGATACCCCTGCATGTAATCAATCCCCAGCGAAATTACCGCACTGCGTATTTCTTCGCTTTCGACGTACTCCGCGACCACCAGCATTCTTTTCATCCGCGCCAGATGGCAAATAGAGGCCACGATTTGATAGTCGAGGCTATTCGAAACGATGTTGCGAATAAAGCTGCCATCAATTTTCAGGATATCGGCATTCACATTCTTCAGCCGCGCATAGCTGGCATATCCGGTACCAAAATCATCAATCGCAATCTGACAGCCCAATGATTGCAGCTGCAGTAACGTTGCCTGCGCCTGTTCCGCATTGGTTAAGGCATTGCTTTCCGTTACTTCAAAAATCAGCTGCCACGGTTCAACTTTGTACTTAATCAGTAACTGGTTGATGTCATGCGGAAGCCGGGCCCGGCATACCGATGTGGGAGATAAGTTAATAGCAAACCGACGGGCGGGCATTTTTTCCCGATTCTGCGCCATAAACTTCAGCGTATTTTCAATCACCCACAGATCGATGCTGGATGACAATCCAAACTCATGCGCTACCGGTAAGAAGCTGTCAGGACCGATGGTTTTACCATCATCTCCCTCTAGCCGCAGCAGAATTTCATGATAAACATCGCCGCGCACGCCTGAAATCGGCTGCGCCATCAGGAAAAAGCGATGGTGCTCCAGCGCCAGCTGCAGACGATTCATCATCGCAACCTTATCTTTCAGGTCACGTTGCAGGTGCATCACGCCTCGGCGCTGCAAATTCTCTGGCGCATTGGTCGCCAGAGAAAGCTCGGCGATGGTGCTTAACTCCCCCAGTAACAAGTAGATGTGATTAACAGGAGAACGGACATAGCAAAAACTAATCCCCACCTGCGGCTGTAAAGGCATGCCATCCCAGATAAAACGAAATTGCTTGATATGCCTGTCCAGCGCTTCAATACGCTCCTGATGCGACTCGGTGTTAAAACGCAGAACTAAATCATTACCCGATAACTGATAGACATGCTCATCTTGTTTCAGCAATGGCTTTACCCACTGGGCAAGTTTTTGCTTGTACTGGATACGCAGCATAATGCCGTAATTTTTCACCAGCAGTTCCATACCCGGAACACTCAAAAAGCAAAGCACTGACCATGGCGCCTTTCTCAAATCCCGGTTCAAAGCGCGCAAATTCGGAATATGCACCATGGGGTCAAAGAAGGCCAGACGATGAGAATGTCTGGCGACAATTCTCTGGCGCGTTGCCAGTACGGCAATAAAATTCACGATGAAGGAGAAAACCAGGTAACTCGATGAGGTAATGGCAAGCTGCACATCGTAACCCGAATACCAAGGCATATAGCGTTGATAATAATGAATTGCTGTAATGAGTACGAGCATCCATATTAACGAAATAAATTTATAACCGTAACGCATTGCTCCCCATAGCATGACGGGCAGCATCAGTGACAAGGTATAATTCGTGCTAAATATTGAGCTTTTCTCATCTAGCGGCATACACAACAATGTCATTAGTATGGTCAATATAATCAGCCAGACCGCAAACTCTGTTTTGGTAACTTTGGTATCAAACTGCTGCTTTAACTGAGATAAATAACCTCTGATATACAAAGGATTACGAATCGTGCGAATTATTAAGTAGCACAGTGGAACCCCAACCAGATTCCCGGCCAGCATGGCCTGATAGTTGATCAACGTGCCGGTATTAAGGGGCATAACGCCCACCATGCCGGATTTGCTCTCATAGACGCCCACAAACGCGGCGAAATGGAAGAATAGCAGAAACAGCGTTGCCGGGCAGAAAACCTGCCAAAACATGTGCTGAAACATCAGGTGGGAGTCACCGTAAGAAACGTTATTCCGCCGGGGAGCAAAAACTTTATACCCTCCCCAACTAAGCACTATCGTAACTATAAAGTGCGAAATTATTGAGAGCATTTCAAATAACCCAACCTGCGGATATTTGTACCAGATGATGGAAATGATAATTCCTGGTAATGCCGCCCAGCCAAAAAACAACATCAGGCTAATCATCAGCGCTAAAGGCAGGTAGAAAAGAATTACGTTCCCGGTACTAATATGGGCATAGGTGTTAGCAGTGCTCAATATAGGCAACAGCAAGGAAGGCAAGATGAGAGGTAACGCCCACCATCTATCTCTAATACCAATATAATTTTTATTGAGTTTCATAGATGCTCAGTAGAATCCCGCACATCCTGCAGGGGGTATTCGGACAGGCATCCCACCTGACGTTAAAACGATAAAGTTAAATACATTAAAATGACTCATCAATTTTAGTTGTCAGCAAAGGGTGATGCTTGATACACATCAATAAATAAGTCCCTCATTAATCAATTATTACTCTTTTCATGGTTTTTTATCGTTATCTCATTATTAATGCAAATAATAATATTAATTTCCATAACATAAATAGATAAAACAACTGAAGCAATTTTACATAACGAAAAATTGACCATTCCCTCACAGTATGCCTTAATGTGACTATCGCCCTCAGTTGGGTACACTACAAGGAACCTTTTGTGAGCCAGGTTACCAGCCTACGCAAACGACACCGATTTAACAGTCGCATGATCCGGATCGTACTGCTTATCAGCTTTATTTTCTTCTTCGGACGCTTCGTCTACTCCGCCATAGGTGCGTGGCACCACCACCAGAACAAAAAAGAAACTCAGCAGATCACCCTGCCGCAACAGGCATCTCCTGCACAAACTGACGTACGCTGATCGCTCGCGCCGAGGATCCCCCCAGCATTAAGATTCCTTACCGGATGGCTAATCGCCTGACATTTAACCATCCGGTAAGGGATTTGAGTGATGAAACTTCACGCAGTCTTACCCGCCCACACGTGCTGATATATCGTATAATCAACCGTGTTTTTCGCACAAATACACCATCTTTTAATCCCACTTCACCGCGCCATTCGCGCTGATTTTTTACGTTCCAGTGTACTGGATATAAAAAAGTTACACTGCGCTCAAATAGACGCTAATTAATATCGGCAGAAAATATCACTGACTAAAACATTCATATTTAGAATGAAATTAAATGCTTATTTGAATTGTTACCGTTATTAAATTCTACAGGGTAATACCCTGAGTATTTTTCATTATTTCCGTAAATAAGAAGCGGTGTTGAATGGAGCGCAGACGTTAAGTGTGTGATTAACCCTACTATCGAGCAGGACTGTCGCATCGATAAAATTCGCGCAATAAAAAGCCCTCTGTAAAAAGAGGGCTTTTACATACTACCGGTTCAGAAACCGCTAAACGGGAGGAATATTATTCCCACTCAATCGTAGCTGGCGGCTTACCGCTGATGTCATACACCACGCGGGAAATACCGTTAACTTCGTTGATAATGCGGTTAGAGACGCGGCCTAAGAAGTCATACGGCAGGTGCGCCCAGTGCGCGGTCATAAAGTCGATGGTTTCAACAGCACGCAGGGAAACAACCCAGTCGTACTTACGGCCATCGCCCATGACGCCAACGGAACGTACTGGCAGGAACACGGTGAACGCCTGGCTCACTTTGTTGTACAGGTCAGCGTTGTGCAGTTCCTCAATGAAGATAGCATCCGCACGGCGCAGCAGGTCGCAGTACTCTTTCTTCACTTCGCCCAGCACGCGTACGCCCAGACCCGGCCCCGGGAATGGGTGACGGTACAGCATGTCGTACGGCAGACCCAGTTCCAGACCAATCTTACGCACTTCGTCTTTGAACAGCTCACGCAGCGGTTCAACCAGACCCATCTTCATCTCTTTCGGCAAACCGCCCACGTTGTGGTGAGATTTGATGACGTGCGCTTTACCGGTGGCAGAAGCCGCGGATTCGATCACGTCCGGATAGATGGTTCCCTGCGCCAGCCACTTAACGTCTTCCAGCTTCAGCGCTTCTTCGTCGAAGACTTCCACGAACACGCGGCCGATGATTTTACGTTTAGCTTCCGGATCGTTCTCGCCTTTCAGCGCGTCCAGGAAACGCTTTTCACCTTCAACATGAATGATGTTCAGGCCGAAATGGTCGCCGAACATATCCATCACCTGCTGAGCTTCGTTGAGACGCAGCAGACCGTTGTCGACGAACACACAGGTCAGGTTTTTGCCAATCGCACGGTGCAGCAGCATCGCGGTGACGGAGGAGTCAACGCCGCCGGAGAGGCCGAGGATCACTTTATCAGTGCCAACCTGCTCACGAATGCGGGCAACGGCGTCATCGATAATTTTTGCCGGGGTCCACAGCGCTTCACACTGGCAGATGTCGCGCACAAAACGCTCCAGCATGCGCATCCCCTGACGAGTGTGGGTAACTTCCGGGTGGAACTGCACACCGTAGAAACGTTTTTCCTCGTGCGCCATGATGGCAAACGGGCAGTTGTCGGTGCTGGCAACGGTCACGAAACCTTCCGGAATAGCGGTCACTTTGTCGCCGTGGCTCATCCACACGTCCAGCAGTGGTTTGCCGTCTGCGGTCAGAGAGTCTTCAATACCGCGGATCAGCGCGCTGTCGGTCTGAACTTCAACCTGCGCATAGCCGAATTCACGTTCGTTAGAACCTTCAACATGACCACCGAGCTGCATTGCCATAGTCTGCATGCCGTAGCACACGCCGAACACAGGCACGCCCGCAGTGAAAACGTATTCCGGCGCACGCGGGCTGTTTTCTTCAGTGGTGCTTTCCGGACCACCGGAAAGAATGATACCGCTTGGGTTGAATTCGCGAATTTGTGCTTCCGTAACATCCCACGCCCACAGTTCACAATAGACGCCCAGTTCACGTACGCGACGAGCAACCAGCTGAGTGTACTGAGATCCGAAATCAAGGATGAGAATGCGATGTTTATGAATATTGTCTGTCATTGACGCTAATTCCGAGGCAAGTGAAACAAATTCGCCCGGCATATAGCCGGGCGCGGAAACTTATCAGGAGCCCATGCGGTAGTTAGGGGACTCTTTGGTGATGGTCACATCGTGAACGTGACTTTCCTGAATACCCGCACCGCTGATACGTACAAACTCTGCTTTTGTTCGCAGCGCGTCGATAGTACCACAGCCGGTCAGACCCATACAGGAGCGCAGGCCACCCATCTGCTGGTGAATGATCTCTTTCAGGCGACCTTTATACGCAACGCGACCTTCGATACCTTCCGGGACCAGTTTGTCAGCGGCGTTATCGCTTTGGAAATAACGGTCGGAAGAACCTTTGGACATCGCGCCCAAAGAGCCCATACCACGGTATGATTTGTAAGAACGGCCCTGATACAGTTCGATTTCGCCCGGAGATTCTTCAGTCCCCGCCAGCATAGAGCCAACCATCACTGCAGAAGCACCCGCAGCGATCGCTTTTGCGATGTCGCCGGAAAAACGAATACCGCCATCGGCAATAACCGGAATACCAGTGCCTTCCAGCGCTTCAACGGCGTCAGAAACGGCGGTGATCTGCGGTACACCGACGCCGGTAACGATACGGGTAGTACAGATGGAGCCTGGGCCGATACCGACTTTAACAGCGCTGCAGCCGGCTTCCGCCAGCGCGCGAGCGCCTGCACCAGTCGCAACGTTCCCCCCGATGATCTGCAGATCCGGGTATTTAGCACGAGTTTCACGGATACGCTGCAGTACGCCTTCTGAATGACCGTGAGAGGAGTCAATCAGCAGAACATCCACGCCAGCGGCAACCAGCGCGTCAACACGCTCTTCGTTACCCGCACCTGCGCCTACAGCAGCCCCAACGCGCAGACGACCATGCTCGTCTTTACAAGCGTTAGGTTTACGTTCCGCTTTCTGGAAATCTTTAACGGTGATCATACCGAGCAGATGGAAGCTGTCGTCAACAACCAGCGCTTTCTCGACGCGTTTTTCGTGCATTTTGGCAAAGACAACATCGCGTGCTTCGCCTTCACGAACGGTCACCAGACGCTCTTTCGGCGTCATGTAGACGCTAACCGGCTGATTCAGATCAGTCACAAACCGTACGTCACGACCGGTGATGATGCCGACCAGTTCGTTATCTTCAGTCACTACCGGGTAGCCTGCGAAACCGTTACGCTCGGTCAGTTCTTTTACTTCGCGCAGAGTGGTGGTTGGCAGTACGGTTTGTGGGTCGGTCACGACGCCAGATTCGTGTTTCTTCACGCGACGAACTTCTTCCGCCTGGCGCTCAATAGACATGTTTTTGTGGATAAAACCGATGCCGCCTTCCTGGGCCAGGGCAATTGCCAGGCGCGCTTCCGTCACGGTGTCCATTGCTGCGGAGAGCATAGGAATGTTCAGGCGAATGGTTTTCGTCAACTGGGTGCTGAGATCAGCAGTATTCGGCAGAACGGTAGAATGAGCGGGAACGAGGAGGACGTCGTCAAACGTCAGGGCTTCTTTTGCGATACGTAGCATGGGCAATATCTCACCTGGGAGGTTATTAAATATTGCCGCGGCATTATACAGAGCGTAACCGATTGCATCCACACTTTTTTGCAAAAAAACCTTGCGCTCCTCTGTGAGCATGTTACTTTCGACTGAATAACTTGCTGATTTAGAATTTGATCCCGCTCACATGTTATCCTCTCAGACCACCTCAATTTTTACCGTAAGCCGCCTGAATCAGACGGTTCGTTTGCTGCTTGAGCAGGAAATGGGACAAGTGTGGATCAGCGGTGAAATTTCGAATTTCACTCAGCCGTCCTCCGGTCACTGGTATTTCACGCTCAAAGATGACACCGCTCAGGTACGCTGCGCGATGTTTCGCAACAGCAATCGCCGGGTAACGTTCCGACCACAGCACGGTCAGCAGGTACTGGTACGCGCCAACATTACATTGTACGAGCCGCGCGGCGACTATCAGATAATTGTTGAGAGCATGCAGCCAGCGGGCGAAGGTTTGCTGCAGCAAAAATATGAGCAACTCAAGGCCAAACTGCAGGCTGAAGGGCTATTCGATCAGCAGTTCAAAAAAACGCTGCCCTCACCGGCCCACTGCGTCGGGGTAATCACCTCTAAAACCGGCGCCGCGCTGCACGATATCCTCCACGTCCTGAAGCGTCGCGACCCTTCCCTGCCCGTTATTATCTACCCGACCGCAGTCCAGGGCGATGATGCGCCAGGGCAGATCGTTCGGGCCATTGAACTGGCGAACGCGCGGGGCGAGTGCGATGTGCTGATCGTCGGGCGCGGCGGCGGCTCGCTGGAAGATTTGTGGAGCTTTAACGACGAACGTGTTGCACGGGCGATCTTTGCCAGCCGCATTCCAGTCGTCAGCGCCGTCGGCCATGAAACCGATGTCACTATTGCCGATTTTATTGCAGATTTACGGGCACCTACGCCGTCGGCGGCGGCAGAAATTGTCAGCCGTAATCAGCTTGAACTGCTGCGTCAAATACAGCATGGTCAGCAGCGTCTGGAGATGGCGATGGACTACTACCTCGTCAATCGTACTCGTCGATTTACCCAGCTTCATCACCGCTTGCAACAGCAGCATCCGCAACTGCGTCTGGCCCGTCAACAGACCGTGCTGGAACGACTGCGTCAGAGAATGAACTTCGCACTTGAGAATAAGATTAAACAGGCAAATCAGCGTCAGCAGCGCATGCTGCAGCGTCTGAATCAGCAAAACCCGCAGCCGCGTATTTACCGTGCGCAAACACGCATTCAGCAACTGGAATACCGACTGGCGGAAAATATCCGTGCGCGTTTAAGCGATCAGCGCGAGCGTTTTGGCAACGCGGTTACCCATCTTGAGGCAGTCAGCCCACTGGCCACGCTGGCCCGCGGTTATAGCGTGACGACCGCAAAAGAGGGTGAAGTGCTGAAACAGACTAAACAGGTTACAGCAGGTGATGTGCTCACCACCCGCCTGTCTGACGGATGGGTGGAAAGCGAAGTGAGAGCTGTCACGAAGACAAAGAAAACGCGCAGGAAAAAACAGGATTAAAGCGGCACAAACGCCACGCGTTTCTTCGAGATAAGGCCATGACCGTTCTGGCAGAAATAATCCACCGCGCCACAGGCTTTAAGCACCTGCAGCGGCTGATTGCACTCCGGGCAGTGCGCTTCTAACTGAATATCTTTATTACAGTTATCACAGTGCGCCATACCGTTTTGCGGCTCCAGCTCTGCATGACAATCCGGGCAAATAATAGACATAGCGACTCCAGTACAGGGATCCATTACTGCGCTGAGTTTAACACGATGCGTTTAATGCCGCCCGCGTAACTGCTGCTGTAACGTTAACAGGCACTCCACTTCCTCCAGCCTGCGCTGCGTCGTGCGGCTCACTTCCTGTGGGCTGCGTTCAAACAGACTTTGCGCGCCCAGAATATGCTCCACCAGACAATGGGCATATACACTACCAGGCAGACTCCAGCGTTGTACAACATCACCGTCAATCAATTCGAGCACATCCTCGACACCACGGCGATCATGGCTAATGACACGACCATCGCGCAGACAAAGGCGCAAGCCTTTTTGTCCGCCAGCCGGCCCCGCGTATTTATTCAGCCAGATGTCCAGCGGAATGCCGCTAATCTGTCCCTGCAGATGCGCATCTCCTTCTGCTGTGGTCAGGTCGCCCTCTACAATATTTCGTCCCAGACGGTCTTTAGCGCTCTTCACCTGCAAGGTCATACTGTCATTACCGCCCAGGTAACGCACTGTTTCACGCAGCATTGCCAGTACATGTGTGCCAATGTCCAGAATCACACCGTCCGGATGACGAAGCTCACGGGTATCCGGCTCACCGGTGGCAAAGTTAAGCGCAATGGGTTCTCCAACAGCGTTAAACCCGCTCGGTTCCTGCAAAAAACCGTCGATTTTAACAATGTGTGAAAAATGAGAGACAAGTGCCTGTTGCGGATTATCGCCCTGCCACTGCGCTCCGAGTTTGCCCAACGCCAGCTGCATTGCGCCATTGCGTGCCATCCAATGGTCGAGTGCCAGCACGCGGTTGGCAGCATCCGGTTGAGTCAGCAGCGTTTTCAGTTTTTCAATTTGGGAAAGCGTGGCGACAATAGGCTTTTCGACCACAATACGAGCGATGGGAGCCGCCAGCGCCTGTTCAAGCACATCGAGGTGATGCAGGGATGCGGTGGTAATAAACAGGGTATCAAGCGGCATTGCAAGAAGTTCAGCGAGCGACGCACAGCGTGTCACGTCTGCGGGCTGCTTTGCGGGTTGAACATCAAATCCCACACAGCGTAGTGCATCACCAAACATATTACGTAATGCGGGCAAGTATGCCGTTTCAACGACTGCACCAAGCCCAACAAATCCTAACAGCATGCTCTTACCTCGTTAATTGAATAGCCGGGACATAACGTCTGCCCCGGCACAATCGAGGTGTTATCAGGCGCTAGTTGCCGGTTTAGTTTGCGTATTCTCCAGCATGCGACGAATCGGAACAATGAGGATGATCAGTACCGCAGCGCAGATCAGCAGCGCAATCGAGCAGCGTGCGAAGAGATCCGGCAGCATATCCAGTTGGTCAGCCTTCACATGACCGCCAATCAAACCTGCGGCCAGGTTGCCCAGCGCACTGGCGCAGAACCACAGGCCCATCATCTGCCCGCGCATTCTTTCCGGAGCCAGCAGCGTCATTGTCGCCAGACCGATCGGACTCAGGCACAGCTCGCCAAGCGTCAGCATCAGGATACTGCCCACCAGCCAGAATGGAGAAACGCCTGCCCCGCCGTTACTGAGAACGTTTTGCGCCGCCAGCATCATCAGACCGAAGCCTGCCGCCGCAAAGAGGATACCGATAACAAACTTGGTGATGCTACTCGGGCGAATATTCATGCTTGCCAGCTTCGGCCATGCCCAACTGAATACCGGTGCCAGCAGGATAATAAACAGCGCGTTTATCGACTGGAACCAGACCGCCGGGATTTCAAAATCACCGATCATACGGTTAGTGTAGTCGTTAGCGAACAGGTTGAACGAGGTTGGCTTCTGCTCAAACGCGGACCAGAAGAACGCGGCGGAAACCAGCAGGATAAAGCAGACCAGCAGTCTGGCGCGCTCTTTACGGTTCAGACCGGCAAAGATGAACAGGTAGATAAAGTAGAGCGCAACGGAGGCTGCAATCACGTACACCAGCATGCTGGCAACCGCGACCGGATTAATTACAATCACGCCCTGCGCTATCAGCGTAACGATAACCGCCGCACCGACAGCCAGCGCCAACAGCCACGCTCCCACGCCGTTACGTTTCACTACCGGGCTATTCCAGGTGGAGTCGAGCCCCACTTCGCTGTCGTAGCGTTTCATTGATGGAACGGCAAATACACGGAAAATGATCAACGCCACCAACATCCCGATACCACCGATGCCAAAGCCCCAGTGCCACCCATGGGTTTTAATCAGCCAGCCGGAAATCAGCGGCGCGATAAACGACCCCATGTTGATGCCCATGTAGAACAGCGAGAAACCGCCGTCGCGACGCGCATCGCCTTTTTTATACAGCGTGCCAACCATGACCGAAATACAGGTCTTAAACAGACCGGAGCCGAGCACGATAAACATCAGACCAATAAAGAACAGGTTGTTCCCCATAATGGCGGAGAGCGCAATTGACAGATGGCCGAGGGCAATCAGGATGGAACCGTACCACACCGCTTTCTGTTGGCCGAGCCAGTTATCAGCCAGCCAGCCACCCGGCAGCGCAGCGAGGTACATCGTACCGGCAAAGATACCCACAATCGCCGAGGCATTTTCACGTGCCAGCCCCATGCCGCCGTCATAAACGGTAGCAGCCATAAACAGGATCAGTAACGGGCGAATGCCATAAAACGAGAAGCGCTCCCACATCTCTGTGAAGAACAGCGAGCCGAGCGGATAAGGATGGCCGAAGAAAGTTCGGCTTTCTTTTTGATTAACAGAGGATTGCATAATTCTCCCGAAAGTTATGTCGTCGTGTGTGTAAACACCGCGATGTACGCCAGCCAGTTACGTATCTGACCGATTTTTTACATGCGGCGAAAATTTATTTAACCATTTGATAACCTAAGGCTAGTTTTGTCTAGTACCAGCCCCCGGACTTTAAGACGAAAACTCGACAAATGTCTACTTTCTTAGATTTAAACTTGGTAAAAAATGAATAGTGATTGACATCGCACGGGCTGAGGCTGGCGATGGAACTTCGAAAAAAAACCCGCGACAAGCACGGGTTTTTATCAGCATCAGCAACGGTTACTTGCTTTTTTTGATGTGTTTTATCAAACGCTTACGTTTACGCATCTGCGTCGGCGTCAGCGTATTGCGTTTGTTCGCAAACGGGTTTTCCCCTTCTTTGAACTGAATGCGGATCGGCGTCCCCATTACATCCAAAGACTTACGGAAATAGTTCATCAGATAACGCTTGTAGGAATCCGGCAGGTCTTTGACCTGGTTGCCGTGAATCACCACGATTGGTGGGTTATAACCACCGGCGTGGGCATATTTCAGCTTCACACGACGACCACGCACCAGCGGCGGCTGATGATCTTCTGCCGCCATAGTCATAATGCGCGTCAGCATCGCGGTGCTAACGCGACGGGTAGAGCTGTCATACGCTTCGCGGACCGATTCAAACAGATTACCCACGCCGCTGCCGTGCAGCGCAGAGATGAAGTGTACACGCGCAAAATCAATAAAGCCCAGACGGAAGTCCAAAGTCTCTTTGACCTGCTCTTTCACTTCCTGCGTCAGGCCATCCCACTTGTTGACCACAATAACAAGTGAACGCCCACTATTGAGGATAAAGCCCAGCAGCGACAGGTCCTGATCGGAAATACCTTCGCGCGCGTCAATCACCAGCATCACCACGTTGGCATCTTCAATCGCCTGCAGCGTTTTGATAACTGAGAATTTTTCTACTGCTTCGGTAATTTTGCCGCGCTTACGCACGCCCGCGGTATCGATGAGCACATATTCGCGCTCATCGCGTTGCATCGGGATATAAATACTGTCACGCGTGGTCCCCGGCATGTCGTAAACCACTACGCGGTCTTCGCCGAGAATACGGTTAGTAAGCGTGGACTTACCTACGTTCGGGCGACCAACAATCGCCAGTTTGATCGGCAGGTCCTGCGGATTGAAGTCGTCTTCAGGCTCTTCTTCGCCGTTCTCTTCGGCTTCCAGTTGCGCCCAATATTCTGCATCTTCATCCACCTCTTCCTGAGGAGCAACGTCATCCATCCACGGCAGCAGAACATGCTCCAGCAGGCTGAGAACGCCACGACCATGGGATGCCGCGATCGGATAAATTTCACCCAGACCCAGCGAGTAGAAATCGACGACCGCCTGATCAGGATCGAGCCCGTCAGTTTTGTTGGCTACCAGGAACGTCGGTTTCTGGCGCGACCGCAGATGTTTCGCAATGGCTTCATCCGCAGGCATCAGGCCAGCACGCGCATCTACCATGAACAGCACAACGTCCGCTTCTTCGATTGCCAACAGCGACTGTTCCGCCATGCGGGTTTCTACACCGTCTTCGGTGCCATCAATACCGCCGGTATCAATACAGATAAACTCGCGGCCTTCAATTTCCGCACGACCGTACTTACGGTCACGAGTCAGACCCGGGAAATCCGCAACCAGCGCATCTCGGGTGCGAGTTAGACGGTTAAATAACGTGGATTTGCCAACGTTAGGGCGCCCGACAAGCGCGACCACAGGTACCATGTTTAAAGCCTCATTTAATAAATCATCAGACAACGGGCACATTTTTTGCGCCGTTGTTAAAAACAGTAAAACGGCCCCTGCACCAGGAGCCGTTTTTCAAAGCGAGCGGCCGGGACGATTAACGCGTAATAGAGTACAGCGTACCGTCTTTCGCCTGGATCAGCAGTTTACCATCAGCAGAGACCGGCTCGGTCAGGAAACCAGAGCTGTCAACTTTCTGCTGGGCGACAAAGCGGCCATCGTCAACGTTAATCCAGTGCAGGTAGCCTTCGCTATCACCCACGACCAGATTGCCGTTATACAATACCGGGGACGTCAACAGACGGTGCAGCAGATCGCTTTGCGTCCACAGCGTCACACCGCCGTCGGTGGTCAGCGCCAGTACACGGTCGTTCTGGTCTACCAGGTAGATACGGTTACCGTCGACGATGAAATCATTCACTGAGCCCAGTTCACGTTTCCACATGATCTGACCGCTGCGCAGATCCAGCGCCGTCAGGTTACCATTATAAGCCAGCGCGTAGACAACGCCATTGACGATAACAGGCGTGGTATCAACGTCGCTCAGACGATCGATTTCCGTTGGACCTGTCGCCTGAGAAATACGCTGCTGCCAAATCATCTGGCCCTGCTGCATCAGCACGGCGCTTACGCGGCCGTTATCACCGCCAACGATAGCTGCGCCAAAGGCGGTCGCTGGGGCAGATTCGCCGCGCAGAGACAGAGAAGGCATGTCGAGGTTAACGGTCCATTTGATAGCGCCGTCAGCTTCGTTCAAGGCCTGCAACTGACCGTTACTGGTGTGGATTAATACCACGCCATCGCTCACAACAGGACGAGACAGCGCTTCACCGGCAACTTTCGTCTGCCATGCGGTGGTACCATCGCTGGTGTTCAGCGCATAAACCTGCGCTTTTTCGCTGCCAATGTAAACATGGCCACCGGACACGGTTACACCGCCAGAAAGCTGTGCAGATGCGCGGGAGAACCAGCCGTCTTTCTCACCCAGATTAACAGACCAGACTTCTTTGCCGTCGTCCGCATTCAACGCCTTAACGACGCCAGCGCGATCGGCTGCATAGACAACGTTATCCGCCAGCGCAGGATGAAGATTGGAATAGAAATCACCAATACCGTTACCTACAGAGGTGCTCCAGTCCGTAGACGGAGTAAACTGGTTTTCAACCACCGGTAATGGGGACATCTTAACGACATCTTCTTCGCCACTAAACAGTGAACAGCCGCTCAATAGGGTAACGGAAAGCAGCCCTGGCAGAAGTAATTTACGCAATTGCATCGGGTCCCTCTCAGATGGACAAATTATTGATTTTCATCTGCATCATTTCGCTCAGAGCAGGAGAGGCATCGCTTTTCACGCCCGCTTCCCATGCGCTACGCGCACCTTGTTTATCGCCTTTGCTCAGCAATGCTTCACCGCGCAGGTCGGCAACAATGGCCGTCCACCCTTCACCTTTAATGGTGTCGAGTGTTTTCAGCGCGGTATCAGCCTGTTTAAGCTGAACCTGAACACGGGCCAGACGCAGGTTAATCACCGCTTTGAGATTCTCATCGCTGGTCGCTGCTAAGCCTTGTTGCAGCTGGCTTGCGGCTTTCTCAAGTTCATTTTGGTCAACAAACTGCTGCGCCAGTTCCAGTGAAGCTAACGCGCCGTAGGTATTTTTGTTTTCTGCGGCAAATTTCTCTGCAGCAGGAAGACTATCCGGTTTACCCGCGCTAACCGCAGTCACCGTATTTTGATATGCCAGAGAAGCAGAGCGTGCGGACTCCGTCTGATGGCTGGTCCAGTAACGCCAGCCAACCAGCGCGCCAACCCCTAAAATGACCCCAACAGCCAGCGCTTTGCCGTTTTCAGCAAAGAAGCGTTTTACTGCATCAATCTGGTCGTTTTCGTTCTCGTAAATTTCCACGCTGTCCTTCTCCTTAGCCCAGTAGAGTGCGCAAATGCGCGGCAACGCTATCCTGCGCTACTGCCGTTTGCTCACCAGAGCGCAAATCCTTCACTACAACAGTACCGTCAGCCACTTCGGACTCGCCCAGTACCAGTGCAACGCGGGCGCCCCACTTGTCGGCGCGGGCGAACTGTTTCTTAAAGTTGCCGCCACCGTGGTTTGTCATCAGTTTCACACCAGGAACTTCATCGCGCAGACGTTCTGCAAGCCGCATTGCAACCGACTGCGTATCCGCCCCCGAAGCGACCAGGTATATATCGACAACAGGATCTGCGTTAAATTCCGGATTAACTGCCTGAACTAACAAAACAAGTCGTTCCAGACCCATGGCAAAGCCCACGGCCGGCGTTGCGCGACCGCCAAGTTGCTCTACCAGACCGTCGTAACGCCCACCGGCACACACGGTACCCTGAGAGCCCAGGCTGCTGGTGACCCACTCAAATACGGTGCGGTTGTAATAATCAAGACCACGAACCAGACGCTGATTGACGGTATAGGCAATACCTGCGGATTCCAGCAGTTTGCACAGGCCCGCAAAGTGCTCGCGAGAGTCGTCATCAAGATAGTCGCCCAGCGCAGGTGCGTCGTTGAGCAGCGCCTGTACTTCCGGGTTTTTGGAGTCGAGAACGCGCAGCGGGTTAGTGTACATACGGCGCTTGCAGTCTTCGTCCAGTTTCTCTTTGTGCTGTTCCAGGTAGGCGACCAGCGCATCACGGTAGTTAGCGCGGGCTTCAAGCGAACCAATTGAGTTCAGCTCAAGGCTGACATGCTGAGAAATACCCAGCGCGCGCCACCAGCGAGCGGTCAGCATAATCAGTTCAGCATCGATGTCCGGGCCTTGCAGGCCAAACACTTCGACACCCAGCTGATGGAATTGACGATAGCGCCCTTTTTGCGGACGTTCGTGGCGGAACATCGGCCCGATATACCACAGACGCTGTTCCTGATTGTACAGGAGACCATGTTCGATGCCGGCGCGTACGCAGCCCGCAGTCCCTTCAGGACGCAACGTCAGGCTGTCGCCATTACGGTCCTCAAAGGTATACATCTCTTTTTCAACCACGTCAGTGACTTCACCGATCGCGCGTTTGAATAACGGGGTCTGCTCTACAATCGGCAAGCGGATTTCACTGTAACCGTAGCTGCCGAGCACGTTTTTGAGAGTGCCTTCAATGCGCTGCCAGATGGCGGTTTCGCCAGGCAGATAATCGTTCATGCCGCGAATGGCTTGAATGTTTTTTGCCACGTTTATTCTCTTTATGAATATAAAAATGAACCCTCAGCGCTAACCCGAACAATGCGGGCGCCATGCGGGTTCAATCATACACGGGAAGCACGCCGCTTCCCATCACGTTGTTATTTTTCAAGCTGCTGCACGTCAATACGACGCGCTTCGTCCAGGATACTCGCTTTGGCGCGAATGCGGGCTTCAAGCTGCGTAATCATATCGTCGTTATCGAGTCGATCCTTACGCACGCCGTCTTCATACAGACCGCTTTTCTTGTTACCGCCCGTCACGCCCAGCGTAGAAACCAGCGCTTCGCCAGGACCGTTCACCACACAGCCGATGATCGAAACATCCATTGGCGTAATGATATCTTCCAGACGTTGTTCCAGCGCGTTCACCGTACCGATAACGTCGAACTCCTGACGCGAGCAGGTTGGGCAGGCGATAAAGTTGATCCCGCGCGCACGAATGCGCAGCGATTTCAGGATATCGAAGCCAACTTTGATCTCTTCCACCGGATCCGCTGCCAGAGAGACACGCAGCGTATCGCCGATCCCTTCGGACAACAGCAATCCTAAACCGATCGCTGATTTTACCGCCCCGCTGCGTGCGCCACCGGCTTCGGTGATCCCCAAATGCAGCGGTTGATCGATCTTTTTCGCCAGCAGGCGATAGGATTCAACAGCGAGGAAAACGTCAGACGCTTTAACGCTGACTTTGAATTGATCGAAGTTCAGACGATCGAGGTGATCCACATGGCGCATAGCGGATTCCAGCAGCGCCTGCGGCGTCGGTTCACCGTATTTTTCCTGCAGATCTTTTTCCAGCGATCCGGCGTTGACGCCGATACGGATAGGAATATTTTTATCACGAGCGCAGTCCACTACCATGCGAATACGCTCTTCATTACCGATATTGCCTGGGTTGATACGCAGGCAATCGACGCCGTATTCCGCCACCTTCAGCGCGATACGATAGTCGAAGTGAATATCGGCAACCAGCGGGACATTAACCTGCTGTTTGATAAGCTTGAACGCTTCTGCGGCATCCATTGTCGGTACAGAGACACGAACAATATCTGCGCCGACGCGTTCCAGCGCTTTGATCTGATTAACCGTCGCTTCCACATCTGTGGTACGCGTATTGGTCATAGACTGTACGGCGATGGGCGCGCCATCGCCGATCGGCACGTTCCCAACGTAAATGCGTGTTGATTTTCTACGTTGAATTGGAGCCTGGTTATGCATTAAAAAATCTCCCGCATTGCCGTCTGTTACTGAGCCGGTGATTGTTCGGCATTAACGGTCAGACGCGCAACCTGGTTAGTTCTGATAAAACGACTCAGATCGACAGGTTTACCCTGGAACTGAATCTGCACTGCCGCCGGAGCGCCAATTTTCAGTTTGTACGGCGCCTGACCCGTCAGATTCAGATTGCCGTCCTTACGCTGCATACCACTGAACAGTTTTTTTCCGGTCGCATCGGTCACTTCCAGCCAGCAATCGGCGGTAAAGTTCATTACCAGTGCGTTAGGATCGGCGGCAGGGGTAGTGACACCCGCCTGGTCAGTCGGCAGCGGCGCCGCGGTAGCTGGCGCAGCAGTTGCGGTATCGACGTTAGCCTGGGAAGGTGCCACAACGGCATTCTGCTGCGCATCAGCGGCAGGTGCCGGGGTTGCAGCAACATCTGGCGTAGGCGCTGCGTCCGCCACCGCGCCATCGTCTGGAGCCGGAGTAGTACCCTGGCCCGCTGCGGCGCTGGTATCTAACGGTACGTTCTGCGCACCATCTTTACCGGCATTCAGCTCAGCGGAGGATTGATCGGCCATGGTGGTGATCTCTTCCTGCTGCGCTTTATGGTTCTGCCACCACCAGGCTCCCGTCAGTCCGACAACGACAAACAGCACCAGCCAGGTAAAGGTCATTAACCAGCCGTCGCGTTTTTTACGACGCTTACCGAGCGAGAAGCTCTGCATCGGTGCGACTTTGGCTGGGCGAATCGGAGCCTGTTTTTCCAGCCCTGGCAACAGTTCTTCTTCAGGAATATGCACCAGACGCGCATAAGAACGGATATACCCGCGCAGGAATGTTGAAGCGAGATCGGCTGGTGCCTTATCTTCTTCAATATCACGTACCGTGGAGACCTTCAGGCAAAGTCGCTCCGCGACTGCCTGCTGGCTGAATCCGAGTTGTTCACGGGCATTGCGCAGACGAACGCCGGTGGATAGTGCTTCATTTTTGTCGTGCGTGGCTTCAGTATTCATTCGCTACAGCTGCGTAAATTTGGGTTCTGATGCCGGCGAGCCACAATGCTCACCCACACCGCGAAACATCTGGTCAGTTAACCTTCGTCAGACAGTATAAAACGGTCAGACTATCAAAGACAAAACAACGTAAACCTGAGGGCTAAAGGCTTGTTGCGCCGTTACATACTGCCTTAAAGTCGACAAAAACGCACCGTTATTATTGACCTGACGACAACAACAAAAAACCTCATTTGGCTTACGTTGCACTACGGTACATGAATTATACCGTAGTGCACTCAACATCAAACGGTCTTGATATCGATAGCGTCGCCCTGCATACGCTTACGCAGAGTACGCTTGGTACGGTCGATAACGTCACCCGCCAGCTGACCGCAGGCTGCATCGATGTCATCGCCACGTGTTTTACGCACGATGGTAGTGAAACCATAGCTCATCAACACTTTGGAGAAACGATCGATACGGCTGTTAGAGCTACGGCCATATGGCGCGCCTGGGAACGGGTTCCACGGGATCAGGTTAATCTTACACGGCGTATCTTTCAGCAGCTCTGCCAACTGATGCGCGTGTTCAGTACCATCATTGATGTGATCTAACATCACATACTCAATGGTCACACGACCCTGGTTAGCGTTGGACTTCTCCAGATAACGACGAACCGCGCCAAGGAATGTTTCGATATTGTACTTTTTGTTGATAGGTACAATTTCGTCACGAATTTCATCGTTCGGCGCATGCAGAGAAATCGCCAGCGCGACATCAATCATATCGCCCAGCTTATCCAGCGCAGGGACAACGCCTGAGGTGGAGAGCGTGACGCGACGCTTGGACAGCCCAAAACCGAAGTCATCCAGCATGATTTCCATCGCTGGCACCACGTTGGTCAGGTTGAGCAGCGGCTCGCCCATCCCCATCATCACCACGTTGGTGATAGGACGCACGCCCGTTGCTTTCACCGCGCCGACGATTTTCGCCGCGCGCCAGACCTGACCAATGATTTCCGACACCCGCAGGTTACGGTTAAAGCCCTGTTGCGCCGTAGAGCAGAATTTACACTCTAATGCACAACCGACCTGTGAAGAAACACACAGGGTCGCGCGATCGTCTTCCGGGATATACACGGTTTCTACGCGCTGATCGCCAACCGCGATGGCCCATTTGATCGTACCGTCAGAGGAACGCTGCTCTTCCACCACTTCCGGGGCGCGAATTTCAGCCACTTCTTTCAGCTTGTTACGCAGCACCTTATTGATGTCAGTCATGTCATCAAAGTTGTCGCTGCAATAGTGGTACATCCACTTCATGACCTGATCGGCACGAAACGGTTTTTCACCCATATCTTTGAAGAATTCGCGCATTTGCTGACGGTTCAGATCCAGCAGGTTGATTTTTCCATTTTTATTTGGAACCGCAGGAATGACGACTTCAGAGGTGTTAACTAATTCAGACATAATTTTTTCCGGCCTCGTTGTTACACGTTGTGGCCCGTGGAGGGTTAAAAAGAAACGCCCCGGCAAGCGTTCTGCTCTTCCGGGGCGTTGCATTGTACAAAGTCTGGCGCAGGGATGCCACGTTTGCACGAAGCATTAGCGAAAATAATATGTAAATCGCTAATTCCTCTCCAAAGGATTTCGCATCGCAGGAAAGCGGCACGTTCGAGCCTCCCCGAAAGCATAGAAAACGATGCGATGTGAAAGACGCAGGAGATTAGCGCGTGCGCGGGCAAACCTCGCCTTCACCGAAGAAATAGGCGATTTCACGCGCGGCAGATTCAACGGAGTCGGAACCGTGAGTACCGTTCTCAGTGAAGCTATCAGCGTAGTCTGCACGCAGAGTACCCGCCAGCGCATTCGCCGGGTTGGTTGCACCCAGCAGATCACGGTGACGCTGTACGGCATTTTCGCTTTCCAGAACAGAAACAACGATCGGACCGGAGGTCATGAATTCAACCAGACCGTCAAAGAACGGCTTACCATCATGCTCAGCATAGAAGCCACGCGCCTGCTCAACGGTCAGGTGCAGCATTTTAGTACCGACAATTTTGAACCCTGCTGCTTCAAAGCGCGCAAAGATGCTCCCAATAACGTTTTTTGCCACCGCGTTTGGTTTGATGATGGAAAAAGTACGTTCAATAGCCATGATTACCTCTGAAAAAGATGTTTTGTTGTTGTTTACCTGGCGCGGATTATAAAGAGCATCCCGGCAATTGACCATTGACGAAGATAACATTTCTTTAAAATAAGATGAATTTTAGCAACAAAAGTCACCTGGTGGTCTACTGCAACGAAAATCTCACCGTCGCCACCTGTCCGGCGTCATCCATCACCAGCAGTTGATAATCCCCTTTGGTCGCCAGCCGTAGCGTAAGACGGCGTCCGCGTTCATCCAGCCGTTCACCGTTAAGAAACCACCAGCGATCGCCAGTCCCACCGCTGGTTTGTACCGGCAATGAGGCCAGCGCAGAACCGGGTAAACGCTTCACAATCGCGCCATCACGAACCCCTGTCAACTGCAACGGCAGCGAAGCATCCTGCCCCAGCGGCGGACACGTGGCAGAAACCGGCGGTAATCTCGCCCCACGGCGCTCTGACTCCGGCAGCCATGGCTCCAGCGGTAAAGGCCAGACGATTAACGTTTGTTCGCGCGCCTGCGGGCAATCCGCCGCCACACGTTTGCCTTCATCGTCCAGCCAGACGGGGAAACGAATGCCACTCACACCCTCCTGTTCGGGCAATAACAACGTGGGCGGCTGGCTGCCCTCCAGCAGCCAGGTTGCCAGACGGCGTCGACAGTTGCTGTCTCCGGGCGCAAGTGACTGCCCACCCGGCCAGCACACTACGCCGCGGCTAACGGATTCAGGGCGCGGATCCTCCGGCTGATTTGTCCCGCGAGAGAGTAAAAGATTGTTGACCTGATTGAGCAGCGGCACGGCGCTGGCAAAACCAAACTGGCCCACCACCGGCGTACCGTCGGGTCTGCCGGTCCAGATCCCCATCACATAACGGGCGTTAACGCCAATCGCCCACGCATCGCGATAGCCATAACTGGTACCCGTTTTCCACGCCAGCGGAACCACTCTGCTCAGCGCGTTATCCGGCAGCGGTTGCGCTTCGTCAGCCATAATGCGGCGAATAATCCACGCCGCGCCTACCGACATCAACGGACGCTCCAGCAGTGGATCGTCTGGCTGCAGGCGCAGTTTTCCCGCTTTTCCCTGACGGGCAAAGGCACTGTACGCCGCCGCCATGTCTTCCAGTCTGGCCCCTGCCCCGCCCAAAATCAGCGACAGATTCGGTGCGGCACCTGCGGGCAGATACAGCGGTAAGCCAACGTTACGTAACGATGCGGCAAAACGCTTCGGGCCATAGGCTTCAAGTACCTGTACGGCGGGTAAATTCAGCGAGCGCACCAGCGCTTCGCTCATACTCACCGGACCATGAAAACCACTGTCAAAATTCCCTGGTCGATAATCTCCGGTTCGACGCGGTACATCCTGCAACAACGAAGCAGGATGAATTAATCCGTCATCCAACGCCAGACCATAGATAAACGGCTTCAGCACCGAGCCCGGCGAGCGGATCGCATTCACCATATCCACATGGCCAAAGCGGGAGTCGTCATTCATATCTACCGACCCCACCCAGCCACGCACGCTCATATCAGTGTGATCGACCACAATCATCGCCAGCGAACTGCGCGCAGGTAAGCGGCCCTTCCAGTTTTGCGCCAGCTCTTCCAGTTGGCGCTGCAATCCGGCGTCAAGGGTGGTCACGATTTTATCGCTCCGGCTTTTTCCCAGCATCATGCGCGAGAATAACGGCGCTAGCTGCGGCATTTGTCTGGGCGCCAGCCAGACCGGTTCTTCGCGTGACTCCTGCACCTGTCTGGCAGGCCAAACGCCCTGCGTCGCCATGCGCTCAAGCACTTTATTGCGCGCCGCTTCAGCGCGATCCGGCCAGCGGTCCGGGCGCAGACGGCTCGGTGCCTGCGGCAACACGGCCAGCAGCGCGGCATCGGAATAACTCAACTGTGCGGGTGATTTACCAAGATAGGCCCAGCTCGCCGCACCCACGCCCTGCAGCGTGCCGCCAAACGGCGCACGGTTAAGATATAGCGTCAGGATGTCGCGCTTAGAAAGATGCCATTCCAGCTGCAATGCGCGCCAGAGCTGGCGGAACTTGCCGCCGAAAGTTCGCGGGTGGGGATCGAGTAATCGTGCGACCTGCATGGTGAGCGTACTGCCGCCTGAAACGACACGACCTGAGGAGAGGTCCTGCCATGCCGCGCGCAGCACTGAAAACGGATTGACGCCGGGATGTTTCCAGAACCAGCGGTCTTCGTAGTTGATTAACGCCTCAAGGTAACGGGGGGACACCTCATCAATAGTCACCGGATAACGCCAGATACCGTCCGCGTCGGCGAAGCGCCATAGCGGCGTACCATCGTAAGCCACCACGACACGTGCCGGATCGACTTCGTGAAGCGGCAGCGGCCAGATTTTATCTGCCGCCCAAACCCCCGCTACCAGCAATAGCGCAACGGCTGCCAGCCAGAGCCAGCAGCCGCGTTTCCCCAACCCGCGCATCATTTACGGTCTGACAATCAAAAGCCCCTCTGTCGCACCGGTCGCGCGCCACTGCGGAACATACATTGACTCCACTTGCGGCACAGGAACCTGATAGGTCCCCGGCGTTACCGCCCGCGCCAGATAGACCAGCGTCACAGGCTGTCCTTCGTTGACCGCTACCGCGGCGACAAAGCGATCGTCACGGAACTCAACGTGCTGGATATCCGCCTGCTGCATCTGATTGAGCAAATTCGCTACCTCGCTGCCGCTGTCCTGCAGGCTGGCGCTGCCGTTGGCCAGATTCTGGTTTTCCAGCTCCAGGCCGGCTGGCAGTAAGTCAACCACCAATGCATCCGGTACGTTCTGGCTGGCTTTCACCTCCAGCCAGACCAGTACCAGCTCGCCGCTGCGCAGAGAATCCAGCGCTTTGCTGTTCCCGTCGAGTCCCAGGATCTGACGCTCAATGTGCAGGACGTTGTTGGCAGGCGTCGGCGAGGTTTGCGGGTAACCACTCACATCCAGACGCAGCCACAGCGGCAGATTACCGGTATTGGTGACGTTCAGCGTAGACAGCGCGTCAGCATCCAGATTACGCGTTTGTGATTTCTCCCCGGCTAACGCCTGTTCAGAGAGTGACGTTTGCGCCTGCCACGAGCCAGGCAAGTCCTGTAACGTACGCGCGGCAAGGAACAGCGCATTGTTTTCCTGAGTAGAGAGCCAGCGCTGCCCAAAGGCCTGTTCTGACAAAGTGTTCAGCAGCGTATTCTGCACGTCAGGTTTAAGCTTGTTCTCTTCCAACAATGCCAGCATCAGCGCGTTGTCACGTAGCTGACTGCCGTAATCCGCCATCCACTGCTGCGCATCGCGACGTGGCGTATTCAGCGCCAGCGTCAACGCTTGTTCACTGCGGTTGGCGTCGCCCATGTTTTTCAGCGCTATCCCCAGTTGCATCAGCTGTAAACCGGAAGCCGCCTGTGCACGACGCTCCCAGATCTCACGCAGCGCGCCGAGCGGGGCTTTCTGCTGACGAGCCAGCACCAGCGCGGCGTAGGCCTGTACGGCAAACCGGCTTGCTGATGCGTCGTCGGTATAGCGAATCGACATCATGCCCGGATCCTGCAAATAGCGCAGCAGCCGCTCGTTACCCCGGTTAATCACCTCTGCCGGAACGCTATAGCCCTGTTCATTCGCGCGAACGAGGAAATCCATCACATACGCGGTCAGCCAGTACTCTTCCGACCCGTTCTTATCCCACAGCGCAAAACCGCCGTTATCACGCTGCATTTGCAGTAAACGAGAGATGCCAATCTCTACTGCCGCACGGCGTTTTTCATCGCTGTCGCCCGCGATACCTAACGCCTTCAACTGCGCGGCATTGGTGTATAAGGATGGGAACAACCCGCTCGCCGTTTGCTCGAGGCAACCGTAAGGGTAAGCTTTCAGTTCACGGATATAGCGCGCCAGATTCAGCGGTGGCTTACCGCTGAACAGCAGTTGTCCCTGCATCGTCACAGGAGAGAAATTCGTCAGTTCTTCGCCCGGAAGCTGCCAGGTTGCGCCCGGCTGAAGTGCGACGCCGTAATTAACAGTTTGCGCCGGGAACGCCGGTCGCACGCCAATTTTCCACTGTTTATGCTGAACAGGCAGCGTTTCACCCGGTAGATTCAGACCGCTAATTTGCGCCTGAATTTCGCCATCGCCAAAGCCCTCCCGCGCACGCACCGGAATAAACAGCGTAGTCCGTACGCCTGGCGCCAGATTCACCGGGGCGGGATCTTGCCCCATCAGCTCCAGTAAACCGCTGGCCGCGAGATTAATAATCAGCGTTTGCGGTTTGTCAGTCAGGTTGGTCACGTCCAGCGTCAGGCGCGAGGTATCGCCCCCCGCCAGAAAGCGCGGCATGTTCAGTTCAGCAATTACCGGCGCGGCGACAATCACTTTGCTTTCGCTACTGCCAAAATCATCCGCCGTCCAGGCTTGTGCCATTACCCGCAGCTCGCCGTTGAAATCACCAATTGGTAACGTCACCGTACCTTCGCCCTGCTCGTTAAGCGTCACTGGCAGCGCCTGTTGCGCCACGATATTGACGTGATTAACCGGTGGCTTGCCGCCGCGTTTTAACTCATCGCCATCACCACCAAAGCGCAGCGCCGCCAGACGTCCTTGCCCTTCGATCACCTGGCCGTAAATATCATAAATATCCGCGCCATAGCGTTTTTGCCCGAAAAACGCCTGCCACGGATCCGGCGTGGCGTAATCGGTAATGTTCAACACCCCGCTGTCAACGGCTGAGACCAGCACGTTAACCTGTTTTGGCACGTCGCCATTTTTAACGCTGGCTTTAATCTTGACGGTCAACGGCTGATTTGGACGCATTTTCGCCGGACTTTCCAGCGCCAGCGCCAGACGACGGTTTTCATCGCCTAACGGCAAATGCAGTAAGCCGACTGCCCGCTTTGGCGTTGCCGAACGAGACTTGTCGCCAGGACGAACCACCAGCGCGCTGAGATACAAGTCATGGCGATTCCAGGTTTTATCGACCGGGATGGAGATATCAAGACCATCCGTCGGTACGTCTATCTCTTGCCACCACAGCGGGCCTTCGCTGGACTCCACCATCGCGTAACCTTTGCCTGCAGCGGGTGCGGCAATGTGTAGCTTCATGGTATCGCCGGGACGATAGCCGGGTTTATCCAGTTTCAGGGTCACGCGATCGGGACGCACTGCCCCGCTGCCGTCGCTGTTATCCTGCCAGCTATAACCAGCCCAGAAGCGAACGCTGCTCACCGCATCATTCGGAGCTTTCACTTCCAGGCGATAGGCACCCCACTCGACAGGGAAGCTGACTTTACCGGTCTCATCGACCTTAAGATCCAGGGTCTGCTCACCCTCAACCAGATCTTTTTGATCGAACTGCGATTGCCAGCCCTCGCCTTCAGACCAGTTCCAGTAATAATCACGGCGTTCACGAATCAAACGCACCTGTAAACCGGACACCGCTTTTTTCTCACCTTGCGCATCGGCATACACAATATCAAAAGCGGCATTGCTGTTTTCATCAACGCCAGGCTGATTGACGGTAGTATCGGTGCGGTAGTCATATACGGCTCTCGCCGCAAACTGCGGACGAATACCTGGCAGCGTATCCGCAGGCCAGATGGCTTGTTCAACCCGACGCGTCACCGGACGGCCACCCGACTCCAGCAGGCTGGCTTGCAGAATCACCTGTAACGGAGAATGCGTCTCCTGCCATTGGCTGTTGGTAGTCACTTCGCCGCGACCGTGGTCATCCAGCGTCAACTGAACCTCATCGAGGCTGCGAGAAAGATTTTCTTCGGCAATATTACCAAACTGGAACCCCGGTAATGCCTGCACCGCTTCCCGCAACGGGCGCAGGAAAAGCTGCCCTTGCAGAGCATTGCCGTTGGCGGGCGCGCCGTACAGGTAGTAGCCCACCACCGAGAACTTCACTTCATCAGTTGGAGCCACCGGCATCTTATTGGCGGTGAGATTGAGCGCCATCCGCTCAGGCATGAAATCTTCGACGTGGAAATCCCACATCCGCGACTGGTTGTCGCCAGTATTGGCACGAATATGCCACATGCCGGTGGGCGCGCTGCTGTCCAGCGGCCAGCTAAAGCGATACAGACCGTTTTCCGGTTGGCTCACTACCGAGCGTAACACCTGTCCGTCGGGCTTAACGACCTCCAGCTTCACCGGCTGGTCAGGCAGCGTTTTGCCGTCGCTATCTCGCAGTAATCCGTTGAGGATCACCGTTTCGCCAGGGCGATAGAGGTCTCGGGGGCCAAACATAAAGAACTGCTTGCTGTATCCCGGCGCGCCGGCAATATCAAATTCAGCCAGATCCAACGCCGGGAGCTTCAGGTCCAGCAGCGTAGTTTGCCCATCTTTGCGGGCCAGCAATAAGGCCGCGTCTTTATCGGTTTCCAGCTTGACGTGACCCTGCGCGTCACTGGTAGCCTGCGCCAGCGTCTGCCCTTTTTCGTTGAGTAACGTGACCTCAATACCCTGCTGCGCAGCGCCGTTTTCCAGACTCTGCGTAAAGACATCCAGTTGATTGTGGTAACGGTGCGCAGAGACACCAATGTCACTGAGCGTAAACAGCGTAGCAGCATTGCTGTAGTTATAGTGTCCGGCCTGATTCATCACCGCAATGTAAACGCCTGCTTGCTGCAACGGCTTGATATCGCTCAGTGGCAGTAGCAGCTTCTCTCGGGTGTTACGCTCAGGATTGAGGTCAAAGCGTCCGGTATAAACCAGCTCCGCCATTTTCAGCAGATTGTCTGACTCCCAGTTTGACAACGAATTACGGTATTCCCACTGGCTGACAAACGCACCGAGCGACTCAGGCTTCACGCGAAAGAAGTTTACATCCACGCTATCAACATTAAGGGCCATCACCGGTAACCCTTCAATCACTTTTCCCGGCAGCAGCGAGCCGCGACTAGCGAACCCTACGCTTGGCTGGACGTCGCGGGTGGTAATATTTTTTTCATAATCGATAGCGAACGTCGCTTTATTCAGCGCCAGCAAATCACGCTCAATGGTAACCACCAGTTCCCGGTTAGGTTCGAGATGGCGTAAGCGTAGCTCTTTTAGATTTGGCGCCAGCTCCCAGGCACCATCCACTTTGCCGCTTTTTTTATCAACAACGTGCACTACGCGAGAAAAATCTTGTTCCGGATCGAGGGGAATGGAAAAGGTCAAAACGAGCGTTGCCGCGCCGTCGAGTTGGACCTCTGAGGCATCAAGCAGCGTCAGCGACTTACCCTGGCTTTGCTGAATCAGCTTTTGTAATTGGGCCTTATCTTTTGCTGGCGCAGTCTGCGGTGCAGGCGCATCAGGCTTCGCAGCCGTCGGTGATTTTTCGTTATTATTATCGCACCCAACCAGTGCCAGCATCAGCATACAGGCCGCTACGCGTAAATGTTTCATTTTTCATCCCTGGCCGTAGTGGCCCGTTAGCTACGTAGAACAACTATTATGCGTCAGATTTTCGGCTGTGGAAGCCAGTAACTGTTCTACGTTGTCCTATTTTTTCGTGATTAATGTGGATTCGCCTGACAAATCAGCCTCTTTTACTTGTCGCATTGCCCTAAACATCCGACAATTTGCCAAAACCTGGTAAAAATGGAGATGCCTATGACCACCGCCTTTTTTGTCGCTGCCGACTGGCTTGCCGAACACATTGACGACCCGGAAATACAAATTCTTGATGCCCGGATGGCACCTCCAGGACAGGAAGATCGCGATGTTGGCGAGGAGTATCGTGCAGGCCATATTCCTGGCGCAGTCTTTTTTGATATTGAAGCGCTTTCCGACCATACGTCACCGCTACCGCATATGATGCCGCGACCGGAAGCCTTTGCCGTAGCGATGCGCGAATTGGGCGTTCATCAGGATAAACACCTGGTTGTCTACGATGATGGCAACCTGTTTTCCGCGCCACGCGCATGGTGGATGCTGCGGACATTTGGTGTCGAGAATGTCTCCATTCTGGCGGGCGGTCTGGCTGGCTGGCAGCGCGATGAGCTAATGCTCAAAGAAGGAAATGAGGATTTACCGGAAGGTGAATTTAACGTGGCATTTACGCCTGAAGCGATTGTGCGCGTTACCGACGTACTGCTGGCCAGTCATGAAAAAACGGCGCAGATCGTCGATGCCCGACCGGCTGCGCGTTTTAATGCCGAAGTTGACGAGCCGCGTCCGGGCCTCAAGCGTGGCCATGTGCCTGGTGCGCTTAACGTACCGTGGACAGAGCTGGTTCGTGACGGTGAACTGAAAACTACCGACGAACTGGATGCTATTTTCTTCAGCCACGGCGTAAGCTTTGACCGTCCCATTATCGCTAGCTGCGGCTCAGGCGTTACGGCGGCGGTGGTTGTGCTGGCGCTAGCCACGCTGGGCGTTTCTAACGTCGCATTGTATGACGGTGCATGGAGCGAATGGGGCGCGCGCAACGATTTACCGGTAGAACCGGCCGCCCATAATCCCTCTGCTTAACCCTCCCCCTGCTGTTACCCCGCTCACAACGCATAACGTTACATGTAACGTTATGCGTCATTTGTTTTTAAAACAACCAGATAGCTGGAATTCTCCCCTTTGACGCTGCTAACTTTGTCCTGTTTTCGCACTCTGATGTGCGGTTCATATAAGAGAGAACATGATGAAAAGAGCTGTCAATGCCCTACAAAATTTTGGCAAATCGCTCTATGGTCCGGTGCTCATTCTCCCGATCGTGGGCTTGTTCATTGCCTTCGGTAACGTCCTTAGCAATGGCAATCTTGCGCAATATTTGCCTTTTCTCGCTCATCCCATTTTACAAAACAGTGGTCAGTTAATTGCGAAATCCGCCGTATCTGTACTGGCAAATCTGGCGCTGGTTTTCGCCGTCGGCATTCCCATTGGCCTTGCCACCCGTGATAAAGGTTATGCGGCCTTGACAGGTCTTGTCGCTTTTATTGTTTTTATCAACGCGATGAACGTCACGCTTCAGCTACGCGGCGATCTGGTTGCGACGGATCAGATGCGCGGTGCGGGTCAGAGTATGGTGCTTGGCGTGCAGGTGCTGGAGATGGGCGTTTTTGCCGGGATTTTGCTGGGCGTCGTGGCAGGTTATCTCTATAACCGCTATTCCGGCGTGCAGTTCAGCGGTGCGATGGCGATTTACTCAGGCCACTGTTTCGTCGCCATCATTATTCTGCCCACCTCAATGCTTCTCGGCGTAGCGATGAGCGAACTGTGGCCTTTCGCTCAGCATGGCATCAGTACCATGGCGTTGACCATTAAAGACGCTGGACCTTACGGCGTCGCTATTTACGGTTTTCTTGAACGCATTCTGGTGCCGACCGGACTACACCACCTGGTTTACACGCCGTTTCTGTATACCGAACTGGGCGGCACTGCCGAGGTTTGCGGTAATGTGTATCAGGGGGCGCGCAACATCTATTTCGCCGAGATGGCCTGTCCGACAGTGGCACAGCTCAGCAATACGGTGGTGTGGGACGCTCGCGGCATCAGTAAAATGTTTGGCCTGCCTGCCGCCGCGCTGGCTATGTATATGACGGCCACGCCACAACGCAGGGCTGCCGCGAAGGCCATTCTGCTCCCCGCCGCGCTGACCTCATTACTGGTCGGCGTCACCGAGCCCATTGAGTTTTCCTTCCTGTTTGTCGCTCCGCTGCTGTTTGTGGTACACGCGGTGCTGACCGGCATCGGCATGATGCTGTTTTCTCTGCTGGATGTTCACGCCATCGGCGCCAACGGCGTCATTGACTTCATTCTCTACAACCTGCCGCTGGGCGTCGAAAAGGCTAACTGGCCGATGTACATCGCGGTCGGGATGATGATGTTCGTTCTCTACTTCGTCATCTTTCGCTTTCTTATCCGCTATTTCGATATGAAAACGCCAGGTCGTGAGGAGGACGCGCGGGAGACACGTTTGTACAGCAAAAAAGATTATCAGGCAAAAGGCCGCGATGATTCTGGCGAAGCCATTATTGCCGGGCTGGGCGGTCGCGCCAATATTGAAGTGGTTGATAACTGTTACACCCGTCTGCGCGTCACCGTGAAAGATATCGCCATCATCAACGAGCCGCAGCTCAAAGCGACCGGCGCGAAAGGCGTCATTAAACAAGGTAATAACGTTCAGGTGGTCTACGGACTGCACGTTAAGAAAATGCGAGAAGCCGTAGAGGCGTTTCTCTGAAGGAGCCAATCATGTTTACCCCCCCTTTTATTTTATCCATTGCTGGCGGTGGAAGCACTTATACGCCCGGGATTGTCAAAAGTCTGATGGTGCGTCTTGCCGATTTTCCGCTGGCTGAAATTCGTCTGTATGACATTGACGAAGCACGTCAAAGCACCATTGCACCGGTGGTTGAAAAAGTGATCCGCGATCACAGCCAGTCAATTAAATTTACCGTAACCCGCGATGCGCAAACGGCCTTTCGCGGGGCGCATTTTATTTTCTCGCAGATGCGCGTAGGCCAGTACAAAATGCGCGAGCTGGACGAAAAAATCCCGTTAAAACACGGCGTCGTCGGCCAGGAGACCTGCGGCCCCGGTGGTTTAGCCTACGGGCTACGCACCATTCTGCCGATGGTGGAACTAATCGATCTGGTCGAACGTTTTGCCGATAAAGCGGCGTGGATTGTCAATTACGCCAATCCGGCGGCGATTGTGGCAGAGGGGGTACGTCGCTTACGCCCGAACGCGCGGGTTCTCAATATTTGTGATATGCCGGTCGCTGCAATGCGTAACATGGGTGCGATTCTGGGCGTTGACCGTCATAAGCTGGAGGTGGACTACTTCGGCCTTAACCACTTTGGCTGGTTTACCCGCGTGCGGGTTGATGGCGAAGACCAGCTCCCGGCGTTACGGCGGCATATCGCTAAATTCGGCCTGCTGACAGAAGATGCCGCACAAACGGATCCGCAGCATGCCGATCCTTCATGGGTCAAAACATGGCGTAACATCAAGCCGATCATGGACAACTTCCCGGAATATCTGCCGAATCCGTATTTACAGTATTACCTGATGTCGGAACAGATCGTGGCCCATCAGGATCCAGATCACACCCGGGCCAACGAAGTGATGGAGGGGCGTGAGAAGAAATTATTCGCCGCGGCTCAGGAATACCAGAGCACGGGGATTTTGCCCGATGCGTTTCACGTCGGAGTTCACGGCGCGTTTATCGTTGATGTCGCCTGTAGCCTGGCTTTTGATTTACGCCAGCGTCACCTGGTGATTGTTGAAAACAGAGGCGCGATTGCCAATCTGCCCTATGACGCGATGGTCGAAGTACCTGCGTACATCACTTCACAGGGAGCTGAACCGGTTCGCATGGGGGCAGTACCGTTGTTTCACCAGACGCTGCTGATGCAACAGCTGGCCTCAGAGCAACTGCTGGTTGAGGCCGCCATTGAAGGCAGCTACGAGAAGGCACTACAGGCTTTCACGCTGAACCGGACGGTGCCAACCATGGTACATGCCAAAACCCTCCTTGATGAGATGATCGAGGCTAACCGGGACTACTGGCCAGCGCTGAAAAAAGCCTGGCAGGAGGGGGAATTGCGCTAAAGTCTGGTGCGGAAGACTTGTCGGTGTGGATGAAAACACCGACAATTCCGCGAATTGATGAAAACGGAGGCCCAATGACTATCCCATATTTCTCCCTTCCTGCCCGGCAAGTGAAACCGGCCTGATCATGGACAACCGGCTTGCCTCTCTGCTGACGCGCGGAGAACCGCTTACCCGCGCAGAGTACCGTGTGCTGGCGCACCTGACACAGCATCCGCTGCTGGTAGGTAACATCACGGTACGTGAGCTGGCCCAGGCGACTTTTGTTTCCACGGCCACCATTATGCGGTTGTGTCAGAAACTGGGCTTCAGCGGTTTCAGTGAGTTTATATGGCACTGCAAACAGCTGCTCTCCGATACGCCGCACATCGCAGCGCAGGCCGCGGAGAGCGGCGAGTTACCGGCGATGCTTAGCCGTTTCGTCGCCAACTATCAGCTTACTTTTCAATGGAATACCCAAGAAAAACGTCGCCGTTTTGTTGATTTATTACGGCAAAAGGAGAGTTTCTTTCTGTATGGCGCCGGATTTTCCTATCTGTTTGCGGAGTATCTGACCAAAAAATTGCAGGTTCTCGGTAAGACCGCTTTTATTTCCGGGCCAGGTGACAGCCGGAACATCTTTCTCAGTAATGCCGCCCGCTATCAGGTATTCGTCGCGGTGTCACGCAGCGGCGAAACGGAACAGGTTATTGATAAAGTCAGGATTGCGCAAAACGTTGGCATGACGATTGTGGCCTTTACCCGTGCGTCGGCCAATTCGCTGGCGAGCATGGCGGATTTGCACTTTGCGCTATATGACGAAGCGGTACACTTTGCCGCTGAGGCCGCCGGAGTGACCTCTTTTGAATCGAATCTGGTGCTACTCATGGATTTGTTGCTGCTGGAAGCAACGGGGTGAGCGCTCACCCCGAATGCCTCAGATAATCCGGTTCTGTTTGAAATCGCGCAGGAAACCGCCCCAGCGGCGTTCGTAGAACGGTGCGATGTGCTCAGTGATAAAGTGACTCACGCCCTTCTCACCTTTCTTCACCTGGCAGATATCAATGGGTTCATCACCCGGCAACGTATCGGTCGCGACGCTACCCGCAGCATGGATGATCTCTTCAATATCACCTTCAGCTTCAATACCAATCAGCAGATTCGGCTGGGCTTCCGCACTTTCTTTGATTGAACAGAGAAATGCGCGTTTTACCGGCTTAATGGTTTTAAACAGCGTGGTCAGTGAGTCAATCATCTGCGCCGGAGGTTCGGCGACTTCAGAAAGGAGCAGCGATTCACCACCTTCCAGTACTTCCTGGGTGCTTAGCGGATTACCCTCTTCCCCCATCAGCAGGCTGATTTCACGCGGCATAAACTCTTTGCCGGTCGGCAGTTTAGCGTTGAGAAAGAGCGTTTCGCCAAGCGTCATTTCAAATAGCGTACGCACCGGCATAACGACAAATGCTTGCTCATCTTCAACCGCCTGTTGCAGGGCTTCCAGGGAGGTGAAGAACGGGATCACGGTCGTGCCGTCTTCTTTTTCCCAGTGTTGAAGGTCGAGGGCACTGTCTTCTACTACCGCCTCGCCTTCTGCGGCAGTACCCGGCACCCAGACGGTGGATTCCAGTAAAGTACGGAAAAATGCCGGACGATGCGCAGGCTCTGTCGCTGCTTGCTCCAGCAACGTTTCTAATGCATTTTTTGTTTCGGACATAAGTATCACAAATTGGATGAATACATGTAAGCCGGATAAGCGTAGCGCCATCCGGCAATACAGTCATGAATTATGCGGTCAGCAGATTCGCGATGGTGCGCACACCCAGACCGGTTGCGCCCGCAGACCACTGCTCAACCGGCGCTTTGCGATAGGTTGCAGAACAATCGATGTGCAGCCAGCCTTGCTGGTAATTTTCCACGAAATGGGACAGGAAGCCCGCCGCGGTGCTTGCACCCGCTGGGTAGGCCGCACTGCCGGTATTGTTCAGCTCGGCAAAATTTGACGGCAGTTGGCTACGGTGGAACTCTGCCAATGGCAAACGCCAGAACGGCTCGTTTTCTTGCGCCGCACTTGCCAACAAACGCGCGGCCAGTTGGTCATCAAAGCTAAACAGCGCGTGGTAATCGTTGCCCAGTGCGGTTTTCGCCGCGCCGGTCAGCGTGGCAGCATCAATGATCAATTCAGGTTTTTGCGCGCTGGCATCGATCAGGCCATCGGCCAGTACCAGACGCCCTTCAGCATCGGTATTCATCACTTCAACTTTTTTACCGTTGCGATAGTGAATGATATCGCCAAGCTTAAAGGCGTTGCCGCTGATCAGGTTATCCGCGCAGCACAGATACAGCTTCACACGCTTGTTCAGGCCACGGGTGATGGCAAACGCCAGCGCGCCGGTGACCGTTGCCGCACCGCCCATATCGGACTTCATTGAGTCCATAAATGCGCTTTGCTTGATACTGTATCCGCCAGAGTCAAAGGTAATTCCCTTGCCAACCAGGCAGGCATAAACTGGAGCTTCTTTGTCGCCAGTCGGGTTGTAATCCAGCGCCAGCAGCACCGGCGGACGTTCAGAGCCTCGACCCACGGTATGCAGCCCCATGTAGTTCTGCTCGCGCAGATCTTCACCTTTGGTGATACGGTACGAGACGTTGTCGCAGGCCACGCCGCACAGCAGGTCTACCGCGCGTTGCGCCAGCTGTTCCGGGCCCAGCTCTTCTGCAGGTGCGTTAATGGTATCGCGCACCCAGTCAATAATCTTCAGACGGTTATCCAGCTCTTTGCGCTGCGCCTCGTCCAGAGCGGCCCACTCAACTTTGCGGGTGCCTTTTGGTCCTTTGTAACCCTGCCAGAACGCCCAGCTACGTTCGGTATCCCAGCCTTCACCATCCAGTTGGACATGTTTAATACCCAGGCCGTCAATTTTACGCGCGGCGCGCTGGATAAGGCTGAGATCATCTTTTCCGTTCAGGTGCAGGGTAATACCGTCATTATTAATGCTGTATGTCGCCTTTTCACCCCAGCGAGCGTCAGCGGGTTGTGTGGAAAGCGTAATTTTCATGGCTTCTGTCATTTTATTTATCCTTATTTCGCGCATACAGGAAAACGGGCCACCCGTGGGCAGCCCGTTGACTTATTCGGCTTCGTCCAGCCAGACCAGTAAAATGGCCTCAAGGATTTTTTCGTTCGATGCCTGTGGATCATCATCGAACTCTTCCAGGTCACAGATCCATTGGTGCAGATCGGTGAAACGAACGGTCTTGGGATCGAGATCGGGGAACGCGTCGTACAACGCCTCGCCGATTTCGCGGCTATCGGTCCACTTCAGTCCCATACTACCCTCTGTTAATGCTCACGTGCATGATTGATTGTGTAACGTGGGATTTCGACCACTAAATCGTCCTCGGTTACCCGTGCCTGACAGCTTAAACGGCTCTCCGGCTCCAGTCCCCAGGCTTTATCCAGCATGTCGTCTTCTTCTTCTGTGCTTTCCGGCAAAGAATCAAAACCTTCACGTACGATGCAGTGGCAGGTCGTGCAGGCACAGGATTTTTCACAGGCGTGTTCAATCTCGATACCGTTACGCAGGGCAACGTCGAGAATGGTTTCGCCGGTCTCAGCTTCCAGAACTGCGCCATCGGGACAGAGATCCTGATGAGGCAAAATAACAATCTTTGGCATATTAAACCTCGTCCACGGAATGGCCTTTCAGCGCGCTACGGACGGATTTGTCCATACGGCGAGCGGCGAATTCCTGGGTTTGTTTGTCTACGTTTTTAATGGCTTGTTCTATCGCGTCAACATCGTCACCCTGTGCTACCTCGCTCAAGTGCGCAGCAGCGGTGTCGATAGCCTGACGTTCTGCGGCGCTTAACAGCGCGGCATCAGCGTTCAGCGCACCGGATAAACTCTCCAGTACGCGTGCCGCTTCGACTTTCTGTTCTGCCAGCATACGAGCTTTAACGTCCTGCTCGGCAAAACTCATCGAATCCTGAATCATGGAGGCGATTTCACTGTCGGTCAGACCGTAGGACGGTTTGACCTGAATCGAGGACTCAACGCCGGTGGATTTCTCCATAGCGGTGACGCTCAGCAGCCCATCAGCATCGACCTGGAAGGTCACGCGGATATGCGCGCCGCCTGCCGGCAACGCCGGGATACCGCGCAGCGCAAAACGCGCCAGTGAACGACAGTCCTGCACCAGCTCACGCTCGCCTTGCATCACGTGAATGGACATCGCGGTTTGGCCATCTTTAAACGTGGTGAAGTCCTGCGCACGCGCCACCGGGATAGTGGTGTTACGCGGGATCACTTTCTCCACCAGACCGCCCATGGTTTCCAGTCCCAGAGACAGCGGGATAACGTCCAGCAGCAGCATTTCGCTGTCCGGTTTATTCCCGACCAGAATATCCGCCTGGATTGCCGCACCGATAGCGACCACTTTGTCCGGGTCGATAGAGGTCAGCGGCGTACGGCCAAAGAATTCACCGACGCGTTCACGTACCAGCGGCACGCGCGTTGAACCACCGACCATTACCACTTCCAGCACATCCTGCGGCTCAACGCCCGCATCTTTCAGCGCACGGCGGCAGGCCAGCAGCGTACGTTTAACCAGTGCGGAAATGAGTTCATTAAAGGTTTCACGGGTGATTTCACCCTGCCATCCCGCCACGTTAACCGTCACAGAATCGGCGTCGCTGAGTGCGATTTTCGCTGCAATCGCGGCATCCAGCAGCTCGCGCTGTACGCGGTTATCGCTGCGATCGGCAACGCCCGCCTGCTCGCGAATATAGTCGGCCAGCAGATGGTCAAAATCGTCGCCGCCCAGCGCGGAATCACCGCCGGTCGCCAACACTTCGAACACGCCGCGACTCAGGCGCAGAATAGAAATATCAAAAGTACCGCCGCCAAGGTCATAGACCGCGATCACGCCTTCCTGACCGGAATCCAGGCCATAAGCGATCGCCGCAGCGGTCGGTTCGTTCAGCAGACGCAATACGTGCAGGCCCGCCAGACGCGCGGCGTCTTTCGTCCCCTGACGCTGTGCATCGTCAAAGTAAGCCGGAACGGTGATCACTACGCCATCCAGTTCGCCGGACAACGATTCGGTTGCCCGCGCGGCCAGCGCTTTCAGAATGTCAGCGGATACGCGCACCGGATTAAGCAAACCGGCAGCGGTTTCAATCATCGGCAGGCCGTTTTCGCTCGCCTGGAATGAATAAGGCAGATGTGGGTAACGCGCCTGGATATCCGCCAGAGAGCGGCCCATCATGCGTTTTACCGAGCTGACGGTGTTTGCCGTATCCAGCGCAGCATTGGCGCGGGCATCGTAACCGACCGAGTAGCCCTGCTGCTGATAGTGAACCACTGACGGCAACAGGTGGCGACCTTCATGATCTGCCAGCGTTTCGGCCTGGCCGCTGCGTACGGTCGCAACCAGGGAGTTGGTGGTGCCTAAATCAATACCGACCGCCAGACGACGCTGGTGCGGCGCGGCGCTCAGACCAGGCTCACTAATTTGTAATAAGGCCATTTTCGCTTCCGGAAATTAAAAATCGAGCAGTTTTTCTTCGAGTTGTTCTGCACTGCTTCGCAGTTTATCGAGAAAACGCAGCTTACGCACGGTATCTGCCGCTGCGTCCCACGTCTCGCTATCCAGCTGTTCCACCATCAGTTGATGGCGAACGTTGTACATTTCGCTGACGCGTTGCATAAACGCATCCAGCCGTTGATTGTCTTTTGCCTGTTCAATCTCGTCCAGCTCTTCGCGCAGCTCCAGCTGTTCCATCAGAAACGCGGTATCGCGCACCGTGTGCTGCTCGCTGCGGATATCAAAGCCGTGTAAAGACAACAAGTATTCGGCGCGCATCAAAGGATGACGCAGCGTTTGCCAGGCCTGGTTGATAGTGGCGGACTGCGAAACCGCAGCAAGTTGTTCCGCCTGAGAACCGCTGGCGAATTTATCAGGATGATACTGACGTTGCAGATCCTGAAAACGTAGGCTCAGCGCCTGAGTATCGAGCTGATAACGGGCCGGTAAGCCAAAGAGGGTGAAGTAGTCCATAACATTCTCAGGGCATCGATTCTCTGTTGTTCGATGAGGCAAAACCAGAGAGTCAGGTAAAACAAACCCCACGCGCAGGCGACCACGGTGGGGTTATCAGTAAGCGCGTTACACGTGGAAGCTTTCGCCGCATCCACATTCGTCTTTCACGTTCGGGTTAGTGAACTTAAACCCTTCGTTCAGACCTTCTTTGACGAAGTCTAACTGCGTACCGTCGAGGAATTGCAGGCTCTTACCGTCGATCACGACTTTTACGCCTTTGTCTTCAAACACGGTATCTTCAGCCGCCGGCTCGTCAACAAATTCCAGTACATAAGCCATACCTGAGCAGCCGGAGGTTCTCACGCCCAGACGCAGACCAAACCCTTTACCGCGGTTTGCCAGGAAGGTATTTACACGCGCTGCTGCACTGTCGCTTAAGGTAATCGACATAATAAAACCTCAACTCTTAATTATTTTGCTTCACGTTTGCTTTTGTAATCCGCAATCGCGGCTTTAATCGCGTCTTCAGCCAGAATAGAGCAGTGAATTTTCACCGGTGGCAGTTCAAGCTCGTCGGCGATATCGGTATTTTTGATCGCCTGTGCTTCGTCCAGAGATTTCCCTTTTACCCATTCGGTAACCAGAGAGCTGGAGGCAATAGCGGAACCGCAGCCGTAAGTCTTGAAACGCGCGTCTTCAATGATACCCTCATTGTTGACTTTGATCTGCAACTTCATCACGTCGCCACAGGCCGGTGCACCCACCATGCCGCTGCCCACGTTCTCGTCGCTGTTGTCAAAAGAGCCCACGTTACGTGGATTCTCGTAATGATCGATTACTTTTTCGCTGTAAGCCATGTTGAATTCTCCTTATGTGCGCCGAATTAGTGATGTGACCATTCAATACTGTTCAAATCCACGCCCTGTTTGAACATTTCCCACAGCGGGGAAAGGTCGCGCAGGCGGCCAATGGAGTTGCGAACCAGATTGATGGCGTAGTCAATCTCTTCTTCGGTAGTAAAACGACCTAAAGAGAAACGAATTGAGCTATGTGCCAGCTCGTCGGTCATCCCCAGCGCGCGCAGCACGTAGGATGGCTCCAGGCTTGCAGAGGTACATGCAGAACCGGAGGACACAGCCAGGTCTTTCAGCGCCATAATCAGCGACTCGCCTTCAACAAAGTTGAAGCTAACGTTGAGAATGTTCGGTGCGCCCTGCTCGAGGTCACCATTGAGGTACACCTCTTCCATATCTTTCACGCCGTTCCACAGACGGTTACGCAGACTGCGCAGGCGCGCCATCTCGGTTTCCATCTCTTCTTTGGCGATACGGTAAGCTTCACCCATCCCAACGATTTGGTGCACAGGCAGCGTACCGGAACGCATACCGCGCTCGTGACCGCCGCCGTGCATCTGCGCTTCAATACGAATACGCGGTTTACGACGAACGTACAGCGCGCCGATACCTTTCGGGCCATAAATTTTGTGACCAGAGAAGGACATCAGGTCAACTTTCAGTTGGCTCAGATCGATAGGCAGTTTGCCCACGCTCTGGGTTGCATCAACGTGATAGATGATACCGCGGGCACGGCACATTTCGCCGATGGTTGCGATATCCTGTACCACGCCGATTTCGTTGTTAACGTGCATGATGGAGACCAGAATGGTGTCGTCACGCATTGCCGCTTCAAGTTCTTTCAGGTCGATAATGCCATTACGCTGCGGGGCGAGGTAGGTCACTTCAAACCCTTCGCGCTCCAGCTGACGGCAGGTGTCCAGCACGGCTTTGTGTTCGGTTTTGCTGGTGATGATGTGCTTGCCTTTTTTCTGGTAAAAGTTGGCTGCACCTTTAATCGCCAGGTTATCGGATTCCGTCGCACCGGAAGTAAAGACGATTTCACGCGGATCGGCACCGACCAGATCAGCGATCTGATTGCGGGCGATATCTACCGCCTCTTCAGCTTGCCAGCCGAAACGGTGTGAACGGGAAGCTGGGTTACCAAAGTTTCCGTCCAGGGTCAGACACTGCATCATTTTCTCGGCAACACGCGGGTCCACCGGCGTGGTTGCGGAGTAGTCGAGATAGATCGGTAATTTCATTGCTCTATAAACTCCGTACATCGCTTCAATGCAAGGAACCAGGCAACCGGCTGGATGTACGACCGAGTTAACGGGGCGTCTGGCACCCCGGCCTGATTCTGAAATACTTTTTACGCTTCATCTTTCTGGCTGCCTTGATGCAACCAGAAGATATTGCGTAATTTTTATTAGGCACGCAGTTTGACGTCGATAGCGTCTTGCGTGCGAGTGCTGCGTGGAGCGTCATGTGTGTGCTGGCGACCAGACACATCCAGGACTTCCTGATTATTCACCAGTTCGCCCAACGTAATGTTGTTGAGGAAACCGGTCAGACGATCGCTCAGATCGCGCCACAGCGCGTGGGTCAGGCATTTATCGCCGCCCTGACAACCGCCTTTGCCCTGGCAACGGGTCGCGTCTACAGACTCGTCAACAGCGCTAATCACTTCACCTACTGCGATGCTGCCGGCATCTTTACCCAGCAGATACCCGCCGCCTGGTCCACGTACGCTGGAAACCAGACCGTTTTTACGCAAACGGGAAAACAGCTGCTCCAGATATGACAGGGAAATTCCCTGACGTTCAGAAATATCAGCCAACGGTACCGGGCCCGTTTCGGAGTTGAGCGCAACGTCCAACATTGCGGTCACGGCATAACGCCCTTTTGATGTCAGTCTCATGTCTTACTTAGCCTCAAACTCGCCCCTGCCCGGGGTTTTTTATTGTAAAATGGGGGTATTGCATAGCAGGGGCAAGTCTGACATTCCCGACTAAATCAGTCAACTATTTACTTGACTAATTTAGTCAGGTATTTAACCTTCAGTGCCATTTTCACTTACTGGATGGCGCTTCGCTAATCCGGCCTGGAAATCGTGCAGCCATCCGGCATCAGGACGCTTACTTGCCTTTATTCTGCTGCTCTATAGAAGCTAAAATTCCGCGCAAAATGTTCAGTTCCTGGCTCTCAGGACGCGCACGAGTGAACAGACGGCGCAGCTTGTTCATCACCTGCCCCGGATGTCCTTCGCGGATAAACCCGGTCGACAGCAGCGTTTGTTCCAGATGACCGTAAAAACGCTCTAAATCATCGACCAGCGGATACTCAGCTTCTTCGTATTCTGCGGTCTTGTCGCTTTCCTGCGTTGCCAGCCAGGCCATGCGAACTTCATAAGAGATGACCTGCACCGCCATCGCCAGGTTGAGCGAGCTGTATTCCGGGTTCGCGGCAATGGCGACATGATAATGGCACTTCTGCAGCTCTTCGTTGGTCAGGCCAACGCGTTCACGTCCAAACACCAGCGCCACCGGCGAGTTCGTTGCTTCAGAGACGCTTTTTAAACCGCATTCACGCGGATCCAGCATTGGCCACGGCAGCGTACGGGAGCGCGCGCTGGTACCCACCACCAGGCTGCAACCCGCCAGCGCTTCATCGAGAGTATCGACGATCTGCGCGCTGCCGATCACATCGCTGGCACCTGCCGCCAGGGCGATGGCCTGGGAGTCCGGTTTAACCAGTGGATTTACCAGCCACAGATTAGTTAAACCCATGGTTTTCATTGCGCGGGCCACAGAGCCCATGTTGCCAGTGTGAGAGGTTTCCACCAGCACGATTCGAATATTTTGCAGCATTGTATTTCTTCGGCTAAAGATTATTCGGGCATATTATCATAAAACGAAGACATATTCCGAACTCGCTGCTATACTCTGCGCCGTTTTCCCGTTCTTTAACATCCAGTGAGAGAGACCGATGCATCCGATGCTGACCATCGCCGTGCGCGCAGCGCGCAAGGCGGGTAATGTAATTGCCAAACACTACGAAACGCCAGACTCTGTAGAAACCAGCCAGAAAGGCAGCAATGATTTCGTGACTAATGTCGATAAAGCCGCCGAAGCGATTATTATCGAAACAATTCGCAAATCTTACCCACAGCACACCATCATCACCGAAGAAAGCGGTGAGCATGTTGGTGAAGATCAGGATGTTCAATGGGTTATCGATCCACTGGATGGCACTACCAACTTCGTAAAACGTCTGCCGCACTTCGCGGTTTCCATCGCAGTACGCATTAAAGGCCGTACTGAAGTCGCCGTTGTTTACGATCCAATGCGTAACGAACTGTTCACCGCAACCCGCGGCCAGGGCGCACAGCTGAACGGCTACCGTCTGCGTGGCAGCACCGCACGCGATCTGGACGGTACCATCATCGCCACCGGTTTCCCATTCAAAGCGAAACAGCACGCCGCGTCTTACATGAAAATTCTTGGCAAGATGTTTACCGAGTGCGCTGACTTCCGCCGCACAGGTTCTGCTGCGCTGGATCTGGCTTACGTTGCCGCTGCACGTGTTGACGGTTACTTCGAAATCGGTCTGAAACCATGGGATTTCGCCGCAGGTGAGCTGATTGCTCGTGAAGCAGGTGCACTGGTTTGCGACTTCACCGGCGGTCATAACTACATGGCGACTGGCAACATCGTTGCAGGTAATCCGCGCGTAGTGAAAGCCATGCTGGCTAACATGCGTGACGAACTGAGCGACGCGCTGAAGCGTTAATTCAGTACAGCCCGGTGGTGTCATGCTACCGGGCTTACGTGTTGATACAGGCCGCCATCCGGCTTTGATTAAAACGGTCTAATCCCTCGCCCCACCGGCACCGCGCTCACCCACATCACTACCGCAGCAGCAATCAGCACCGCACCACCGGCTAATGCCAGCGTCGTCCAGCCAATCTGTCGCCACAGCACCGGCGCTTTATGTCCGCTAAGTCTCACCGCCAGCGAGCGGAAACTGTGTACCAGCAAAGCCAGTGACGTAATGGTCAAAGAGGTTCCTGCCGCCATCGCCAGCGCCGACGCCATGCCCCAGCTAAAAACGCCAACCACTTTGCTAAACAGTAAAACCATAATTGCCCCGGAGCATGGCCGCATTCCCATAGACAAAACGATCATCAGCCGGGCGCGCCAGTCATCACCGCTTTGCAGCTGTTCAGGATCAGGCAAATGCTGATGCCCACAGCCACATCCCTCGTGATGCACATGGTGCGGCGTGAAGGCGATAAATTTCGGGCGACGCAGTAACTGGCGCAATTTCTTCAGCGCACGGACGCACAATAAAACGCCCAACACGCCAACCAGCGCGTAACTCCCTTTCTCCAGCCAGAAACTACTCATATGTAGCTGTCGTGCAGGCAACTGCAAAATGGTGAGCACCACAACCACCAGCCCGATGGCGACCAGTCCCTGTAATAAAGATGAGGCCAGCGTCAGGCCAATACTCGACCTCAGCTTCGAGGGATGCGTTGCCAGCCAGGTGGTAATGACGACTTTTCCATGTCCTGGTCCCAACGCATGCAGCACACCATAGAGAAAACTAAACAGCAGCAGCGATCCCCCGGCCTGGGCCGGATTGGCGGCAACGGCTTTCAGCAAACCGCTCATCTGCTGGTTAACGTCGCGCTGCCAGACGACACTCTTCATCATCACCTGCGGCCAGGCCTGCCATAGCCACAGTATGCCGACTGCAGCCAGCAGTAAAAACACCGCCAGCGGCCATAGCGTGAGCCAGCGGCGTCTGGCGGCGCGTTGTTGATAAACTACGGACATTGCAGCGTCACCGTCTGTGCAAACTGTTTACCCAATTCCATATCCTCCGGCGGTGCGTCTTCTTTATCCAGCGACTGCGCAAAGCTCAGCATTTGTTCATTCGGCGTCGGCGTATGTACTGAAATACGGCATTGCTGACTTATGGCCTGCGCCAGCCAGGCATCGCTGTCTTTGTCATAGCTCATATCAACGTAGTAGGTGGGGTCGAAGGTTGAAATGGTATATTTTTGACCGCTCAGCGGCTGAGCTTCCGCCAGCGGCAACACGAACGTCAGCACTGCCTGATGTTCTTCACGCTCCATGCCATATTCCGTCGGCCTGTTTTTAAACTTTACCTTTTTCCCGTCGTGCCACACTTCGGTGAAATAGTGCTGCCCGAGGACGTTGGCCATCACTTCCGCCGCCAGTTTTTTCCAGATCTCATCACCAGGTTTGGCATTTCCCGCATCGTAAAGCAGATCTGCCGAGGTGATTTCATCCATCGTCCAGCGCATTTTTAGCGCGACGAACTGGTCATTCTCGCTCACTATCTCGGTTTTCAAATGGATAAAGCTGTGGGGATGCGCACCTGCGCCAAAGGACAGGATCGCGAGAAACAACGTCATAATGATACGTTTAACGCCTTGCATGAGTTCTCCACGAGAAAAATCTACACCGCCACAAATAATGATGCTGTGTTTGGCGAAAGTGTGCTGAGGATACCATTGAACGAAAAAATGTTGAGCCTCCTTTTCCGGTATCGATTCAGTTCTCAATTTCAACAATTTCTTCTTCAGCAACATCCTCCCAAATACCTTTTCGTCGCCACAACTTAAGTAAAATGATAACAATTTGTTAATTTATGGTTTCATTTTAATGTTTTGTTAACACTAAATTCAAATCCCTGAGTGTATTTCCGTGCAAATTTAACCAATATTTAACCGTTTATTTTCCATAAAATTACAATAATGGGCATAGATCACATTCACCAAACTTGTGATTCATTCCCTCTTCCATTCGTTGTTAACTTCACGCCGTGACATGTCCTGCCCCCTACGAAAGGTACAACTATGAAATTCAAACTCGCATTACTCAGTGCAACCCTGGTTTCTGCATGCATGTTGTCCGGCACGTCCTTTGCGGCGGAAAAATATGAAATTGCTGTGGTTGCCAAGGTCACCGGGATTCCGTGGTTTAACCGGATGGAAACCGGTGTTAATGAAGCAGCAAAAAAACTGGATGTGAATGCTTACCAGACCGGGCCTTCCACGCCGGATCCGGCACAGCAGGTCAAAGTGATTGAGGATCTGATCGCCAAAAACGTCAACGCCATCATCGTGGTACCGAACGATGCCAAGGTCCTTGAGCCAGTACTGAAAAAAGCGCGCGATAAAGGCATTGTCGTTCTGACGCACGAATCCCCGGATGAGCAAATTGGCCAATGGGATATCGAAACCATCGATAGTGAAAAATACGCGCAGGCCAACGTCGATGAGTTAGCAAAAAATATGGGCGGCAAAGGGGGTTACGCCATCTATGTCGGTTCACTGACGGTGCCGCTGCATAACGCGTGGGCGGATTATGCAATTAAGTACCAGAAAGAAAAATATCCGGAAATGTTTGAGGTCACTTCACGTCTGCCGGTTGCGGAAAGCATCGATAAATCCTACGCCACGACGCTGGACCTCATGAAAACTTATCCGCAGATGAAAGGCATTATCGGTTTCGGCTCGCTGGGTCCAATCGGTGCGGGTCAGGCTGTGCAGAAAAAACGCGCCAAAGATAAAATCGCCGTTGTCGGGATCGCAATGCCAGCACAGGCTGCACCTTACCTGATGCGCGGTGATATCAAAAAAGCGCTGCTGTGGGATCCAAAAGACGCGGGCTACGCGCTGGTAACGGTTGCCGATCAGCTGTTGCAGGGCAAAGAAGTTAACGCCGACCTGAGTATCGATGGTTTAGGGAAAGCCGATATCGACACGGAGAAGAAAGTGATCCGCTTTAACAAGATCCTCGAAGTCACCAAAGACAACGCACAATCACTTGGTTTCTAAGGCTTTAGCCAACACCAGGGAACCTTAACGCCGGCCGTCTGGCCGGCGCTATCAACCAAACTAACACTCAGCGTCCATCCGGGCGCTCGCAGGGGTATTGTCCATGGCAGACACCACCGCATTTATCACTCTTGAGAATATCAGCAAACAATTCCCGGGCGTGCTGGCGCTGGATAACGTGAATCTGACGCTGAGAAAAGGCGAAGTTCACTGTCTGGCGGGTCAAAACGGCTGTGGTAAAAGTACCATTATTAAAGTGATCTCCGGAGTTTATCATCCGGAAAAAGGCGCGCAGATTTTACTCGATGGCAAATTGTTCCATCACCTGACGCCGCAGCTCTCTTCCCATTATGGCATTCAGGTTATTTATCAGGACCTGTCGTTGTTCCCTAACTTTAGCGTCGCGGAGAATATCGCGGTCAACCGCTATCTGCCCGGTGGCGATATCTGGGTACGTCGTGGCGCCATGAAGCAGCAGGCGCTGGCAGCCATGAAGCGCATCGGTGTGAACATCGATCCCGATAAAAAGGTTGAAAAACTCTCGATTGCCGAACGACAACTGGTCGCCATTTGCCGGGCGATTGCCGCCGACGCGCGTCTGGTGATTATGGACGAGCCCACCGCCTCACTAACCCGTCAGGAGGTTAATGGCCTGCTACGGGTCGTTAACGAACTAAAAGCTGCCGGAATTTGTGTAGTGTTTGTCAGCCACCGTCTGGATGAAGTGATGGAAGTGGCTGACCGCATCAGCGTGATGCGCGACGGCAAACTGGTGGGCACTTATCCTGCCAGCGAACTCGACAGCCACGAGCTGGCTTTCCTGATGACCGGACAACGCTTCCACTATAGCCCGCTGCCGGAAAGACCCGCTATTGAGCAAGAGCCCCTGCTGGAGCTGCGCAACCTCAGCCGCAGAGGCAAATACCAAAACATTAATCTGTCGCTGCACGGCGGCGAGATTGTCTCCATTGTGGGCCTGCTGGGCGCCGGACGCACCGAACTTTGTCTGAGCCTGTTTGGCATGACGCACCCAGAAAGCGGTGAGATTCGCATTAACGGCCAGCCGGTCACTCTTCGCAATAACCATGATGCCATCAAACATGGCATCGGCTACGTCTCAGAAGATCGCCTGACGCAGGGGCTGATCATGGAGCAGTCGATCTACGACAACACCATCGTCACGGTGTTTGATCAACTGCATACCGGCAGCGGCCTGCTCGATCACCGTAAAGCGCAAAAGCTGGTCGCCGATTTGATCCGCGAGCTGAATATCAAAGTGTCCGATCCACACCTGCCGGTTAAAACCCTTTCCGGCGGTAATGCCCAGCGTATCGCCATTGCCAAATGGGTGGCGACTAATCCCCGCATCCTGATCCTCGACTCCCCTACCGTAGGCGTAGATATCGCCAACAAAGAGGGTATTTACCAGATAGCCCGCGATCTGGCGGAACAGGGTATGGCGGTGCTGATGATTTGCGATGAAATCCCGGAAGCGTATTACAACAGCCACCGCGTGCTGGTGATGCGTCGCGGCAGGCTGGTGGCGGAATTTAATCCTCATCAGTGCCGTGAAGAGGAGATTGCTGAAGTGGTCGAGGTAATCAATGAATAAGATGCATCTCTCCCGTTTAATCGGGCAACATGAATTTTGGCTGGGCCTGCTGGTTGTGGCCCTTGCCGTTGGGCTGAGCATCAGCACCGATGAGTTCTTGTCTTTGGGGAACCTGACGGATGTGGCTACCAGCTATGCGATTCTCGGCATCCTTGCCTGCGGGCTGTTTGTGGTACTGATTTCCGGCGGGATCGACATCTCATTTCCGGCGATGACCGCGATAGCCCAGTATGCGATGGCCAGTTGGGTTATCGGCCACGGCGGCAACTTCGCGCTGGCATTAATCATCGCAATTGCGGTGGGCCTGTTGCTTGGACTTATTAATGGCTTCCTGGTCTACTGGCTGCGCGTTCCGGCCATCATCATTACCATCGCCACGTTGAACGTTTACTACGGTCTGCTGGTGTACGCCACTAAAGGCACCTGGCTGTACGGCTTTCCGGACTGGTTTATGAACGGCATCAATTGGTTCTCGTTCACCGCGGCGGATGGCTACGACTACGGCTTGACACTGCCTCTGCTGTGCCTGGCGGCTGTGATCATCTTTACCGCCGTGCTGATGAACTATACCCGTCTTGGCCGTCAGGTTTATGCCATGGGCGGTAATCGTGATGCGGCCTCGCGCCTGGGGCTGAATCTGCTGAAGCTGCATTTCTACGTGTATGGCTACATGGGCATTCTGGCAGGCGTTGCCGCCGTGGTTCAGGCGCAAATCACCCAGTCAGTTGCGCCCAATTCGCTGCTCGGCTTTGAGTTGACGGTACTGGCGGCGGTCGTGCTCGGCGGAACCAGCATGAGCGGCGGACGCGGAACATTAACCGGAACACTGCTCGGCGTGGTCCTGCTGGCCTTCTTACAAAATGGCCTGACGCTGCTCAGCGTCTCCTCTTACTGGCACACCGTGTTCAGCGGCGCCATTATCCTGGTCAGCATTAGCGCCACGGCCTGGAACGAAAAACGCAAACTGGCAAGGGAGCTTTGAGATGAAAACAATCGCCAGATTTTTACCCGGTGATGCCATCATTCGTCTGCAATGCGTCATTATTGTGGTCGTCGCCCTGGTCTTCTCGGCCCTGCTCGGCAGCCGTTTTTTCAGCGTCGCTAACTTCCAGTCGATTGGCTCGCAACTGCCGATCCTTGGCATGCTGGCCCTCGGGATGGGCATGACCATGCTGACCGGCGGCATAAACCTGTCGATAATTGCAGGAGCGAATGCCTGCTCGCTGATAATGGCGGCGATTATCGTCACCCATCCGGATAACCCGCTGTTTCTGGTGCTGGCGCTGCTGGCAGGCGCTGCCGTGGCGGTCGCAATCGGTACGCTCAACGGCGCGCTGATTGCCTGGGTCGGGGTTTCGCCGATTCTCGCCACGCTCGGCACGATGACGCTTATCTCCGGGCTGAATATACTGCTTTCCAATGGGACAGTGATTTCCGGTTTCCCGACCGCCATTCAATATCTTGGTAACGCCACGATTGCCGGTATTTCGGTAGCGCTGCTGCTCTTTTTCCTGGTGGCAATCCTGCTGTGGGTACTGCTGGAGCACACCACGCTTGGGCGCAGTCTGTATCTCGTGGGTTCCAATGAACAGGCTACCCGCTACAGCGGCGTAAATACCGTCCGGGTACAAATTTCCGTGTACGTGATTTCTGCCCTGCTCGGCTGGGTCGCCGCCATTCTGATGATGGCGAAATTCAACTCGGCAAAAGCCGGATACGGTGAGTCATACCTGCTGGTCACCATCCTTGCCTCCGTCCTCGGCGGCATCAACCCGGATGGCGGTTTCGGGCGCATTATCGGCCTGGTACTGGCGCTGATTGTGCTGCAAATGCTGGAAAGCGGCCTTAACTTGCTGGGGGTGAGCAGCTATCTGACGATGGCGCTGTGGGGCGCGGTGCTGATCCTCTTTATCGCATTACAGAATCGTAAAGCCTGATTTCAGGAGAAAAAATTATGGCAAGTTACTTTATTGGTGTGGATGTCGGAACCGGAAGCGCCCGTGCCGGCGTGTTTGATCTCAACGGCAGAATGGTCGGCCAGGCCAGTCGGGCTATCGAGATTTACCGCCCGCAGGCCGATTTTGTTGAGCAGTCTTCCGATAACATCTGGCAGGCGGTGTGTAACGCGGTTCGCGATGCGATTAACCAGTCAGATATCAACCCAATCCAGGTGAAAGGTCTGGGCTTTGACGCTACCTGCTCACTGGTGGTGCTGGATAAAGAAGGTAAACCGCTGACCATCAGCCCGTCCGGGCGCAGCGAACAGAACATCATTGTGTGGATGGATCACCGCGCCATTACCCAGGCTGAACGCATTAACGCCCTGCATCATCGGGTGCTGGACTACGTTGGCGGGATTATCTCCCCGGAAATGCAAACGCCCAAGCTGCTGTGGCTGAAGCAGCATATGCCCAATACCTGGGCCAATGCGGGTTACTACTTTGATCTGCCCGATTTCCTGACCTGGCGCGCAACAGGCGATGACACACGCTCATTGTGTTCGACAGTGTGTAAATGGACCTATATGGGCCATGAAGACAAATGGGATGCCAGCTATTTCCGCCAGATTGGGCTGGAAGACCTGCTGGAACATGATGCTGCCAAAATTGGTCGCTACGTGAAAACCATGGGCGAACCGCTCGGTCACGGGCTGTCCGCGCGCGCCGCCAGCGAAATGGGACTGATTCCGGGGACCGCGGTCAGCGTCTCGATAATCGATGCCCACGCCGGCACACTAGGTACGCTCGGCGCAAGCGGAGTTTCCGGCGAGGTGGCGGATTTTGACCGTCGTGTCGCGCTAATTGGTGGCACCTCCACCGGACACATGGCAATTTCCAAAGAGCCGCGTTTTATCGGCGGCGTCTGGGGTCCTTACTACTCAGCCGTACTGCCGGAATACTGGCTCAATGAAGGCGGGCAGTCAGCAACCGGGGCGTTAATCGACCACGTTATTCAGTCGCATCCGTGTTACGAAACCCTGCTGACGCAGGCTAAGTCTCAGGGGCAAACCATTTATGAATTGCTGAATGCGCTGCTGCGTAAAATGGCTGGTGAGCCGGAAGATATCGCCTTTTTGACCCGTGACATGCACATCCTGCCCTATTTCCACGGCAACCGCTCGCCGCGCGCTAACCCCACGCTCACGGGAGCAATCACCGGACTGAAGCTGTCCCGCACGCCGGAAGATATGGCGCTCCAGTACCTCGCAACCATCCAGGCCATTGCGCTGGGAACGCGCCATATCATTGAAACGATGAACCAAAGCGGCTACACCATCGATACGATTATGGCCAGCGGCGGCGGGACGAAAAACCCGATCTTCGTTCAGGAGCATGCCAACGCCACCGGTTGCGCCATGCTGCTGCCTGAAGAGAGCGAAGCCATGCTGCTGGGCGGCGCGATGATGGGGACTATCGCCGCAGGCGTGTTCGACACGTTCCCGGAAGCGATGTCGGCAATGAGCCGGATTGGTAAAACGGTCACCCCGCAGACCAATCGCATTAAGCAGTACTACGATCGCAAATATCGGGTATTCCACGAGATGTATCAGGATCATATGAAATACCGCCAACTGATGCAGGAGGACGCATGAGTGACTCCTGGTCTCAGGCCACCGGCGTATTTCAGCTCTATAGCGATGCCCTCGCAGGTCTGGGACAGCATCTGACTGAACCGGTCTGGCAGTCGCTAATGGCGGAGCTGCGCGGTTGCCAGGGGAAAATCGTCGTCACTGGCGTCGGTACATCCGGTATTGCGGCGCGTAAAGTTGCGCACATGCTCGCCTGCGTGGAACGTCCGGCGATTTACCTCAACGCGACGGATGCGGCGCATGGCGATCTCGGTTTTTTACGCGCCGATGACCTGGTCATTATGCTATCACGCGGGGGAAATTCGGATGAACTAACCCGACTGCTGCCCGGGCTGGCTGCGAGAAATGTGCCCATCCTGAGCGTGACTGAAAACGCCGACTCAGCCATTGCTAAAGCGTCGAGGCTGGTGATTTCCACCGGCGTCCAGCGTGAGGCCGACCCGTTGAACATGTTGGCCACCACCTCAATTTTACTGGTCCTGGCTATCTTTGACGCCGCCTGCGCCTGTCTGATGAGCGAAAGCGGTTACTCAAAAGAGACGCTATTGTCTGTACATCCTGGCGGTGATGTGGGATTAACGCTGAGCCGCGAGCAGTAACAACAGACCGCGCATTTCCACTCGTCTTCTCAACCCGTCACCCTCAGGCGGGTTTTTTTATGTCTCAATAGAAGATAAAACAGTGAAAAAGCCAGTTAACGCGCTGCGTTCCACTCCTGCTATCTGTTCCGCACGTTAAAAATTCTGTGACGCTCTCCAGCATTCCTGGTGGAAAGCATTCCATTCTCCAAATCTATGAGCAAACTTTAGCTATTCTTATCAAACATACTTACGGGAGATCCTACAGATGATGTCAACGCTTGCTCCACCATCTGTACTTTCCGCTCCCCAGCGCCGTTGCCAGGTGCTGCTGACGCTTTTCCTGCCAGGGCAAATCGCTACAGCTCAAACCTTCAGTAGCCTCAATGGCGTTGATGATGCCACTGTTGAGGAAGATATTATTGGCGCAGGACTCGAAATCCAGCGCTATCACCGACTCGCGATTACCACCGCGCTGAATGGCGGCTATACGATCGAAGGGACCCCGCTAAATCAGCGCCTGTGTCTGTTGCAGTGGCTGCGCCGCGGTCTGCGGATCTGCCCGACTTTTATCGCCCAGCATTTCACACCCACATTAAAAATGGCGCTGAAACAACAAGGTATCGCGCGTACGCTGTATGACGACACCAATCTGCATGCGCTCATTAATCTGTGCTCCCGGCGCTTGCAGAAGCCGTTTGAGTACCGTGACATCCAGTTCCTGCGCCTGTATTTACAGTATTGTCTGCTACAGCATCACGCGGGAGTCACCCCGGAATTTAATCCGCTCCAGCAACGCTGGGCGCAATCCTGCGCAGAGTATCCGCTCGCTGAGGAAATTGGCCGCCACTGGCAGCGCCACGTCATGCAGAGTGCGCCGCCGGGCGAATCGCTGTTTATGGCGTTGCTGTTCTCAATGCTCCGTATCCCCGACCCTGTGCGCGATAACCACCAGCAGGATCGTCGCCTGCGTCTTGCTATTGCACGGCTGGTGCTGCGTTTTCGCGAGTATGGCAATGTACGCTTCAGCGATGAGCAAGGACTGAACGATCAGCTGTATATTCACCTTGCCCAGGCGCTTAACCGCAGCGTGTTTGCCATTGGCATTGATAACACGCTGCCGGAGGAGTTCAGCCGACTTTATCCCCGTCTGGTTCGTACTACCCGCGAGGCGATACATGGCTTCGAAGCGGAGTACGATGTGCAGTTTTCAGAAGAAGAGATCGGGCTGGTCGCCGTTATTTTCGGTGCCTGGCTGATGCAGGAGAAGGATTTGCACGAGAAGCAGATTATCCTGCTGACCGGCAACAATGAACTACTTGAAGCGCATATTGAGCAACAGCTGCGCGAACTGACGCTGCTGCCGCTCAACGTAAAACATATGCCGATGCAGGACTTTCAAAAACAGGGTACGCCGCGCGGAGTCACGTTGATTATTACGCCGTATACCACGCCGCTGCCGCTGTTTTCTCCGCCGTTGATTCATGCGGATCTGGCACTTACGCCGCATCAGCAGCAGCAGATCCGCAAAATCCTCGAATCATAACGTTGCAGGCTGCGCCACCACCTTCGGGCGCAGAAAGATTGCCGGTAGCGCCACCAGCGCCATCACCCAGAATACGCCGTTGCCCAGATTCTGGTACAGGTAGCCTGCGAATACGGTCATGATGGCGATGCTGCCGCCCATCGCCACCGCAGAATACACCGCCTGCAAACGTATCACTTCGCTGCCCTGGCGCGTCGCGATATAGCGCATTGCCGCCAGGTGGCAGACGGTAAAGGTTCCGCAATGGAGGATTTGCACCACGATCAGCCACGGTAGCTCAGTGCTCCAGCCCATCAACCCCCAACGTGCCACGCCGCAAACGGCGGAAAGCAGCAGCAAATCGCGCGCGCTAAAGCGGCGGAATAGCTTGTGACTGAGCGCAAAAATAATCACTTCCGCCACCACGCCTAATGACCACAAATAGCCCACCGCCGAAGCGGAATATCCGGCAGACTGCCAGTAGATGGCGCTGAACCCGTAATAAGCGGCATGCGCACCTTGCAACAAACTCACACAGGCCAGAAAACGCCAGCTTTGGGTTATCAACGCACGCCAGGCGGGCCATCCCGCGCTCTCCTGCTGACGGTTTTCCCCCGCTGGCTGCACGCTCGGGCGGATCATCATCCCCAATAGCATCGACGCGACGCCAAGCGACAGCAGGACCAGGATCACCCGATAGTCAAACAGGCTCACCAGCTTGCCGGTCAGCGCGGAGCCAATCACAAAGGCAACGGATCCCCACAGTCTTACCCGACCGTAGTCCATGGTTATCTGTTTTTGCCAGGTGTTGGCCAGCGCGTCGGTCAACGGCACCAGCGGCGAGAAAAACAGGTTAAAGCCGACCATCACCACCATCAGCCACGCCACGTTGGTGCCCGCCCAGAAGGCCAGCGCAAACACCAGCGTCAACAGGGCCAGAATACGTAAAGCGGAGATCAGACGAGAGGGATCGCTTACGCGCGGCGCAATCAGCAAACTGCCGAGAAAACGGGCAATCAGCCCCGCGCCCAGCAGTAAACCGATGGTTTCCGGCGTCAGCCCCAGCCCTTCGAGCCAGACGCTCCAGAAAGGCAGAAAAATACCGTAGCTAAAGAAGTAGGTGAAATAACCGAGCGCCAGCCAGCGCGTGGAATGCAAAGCCATGGGTCCTCCCGTTTTAGAAGCCCTAGTCTAATGACACAAGCCGCATTCTGAAGAGTACTACTGTTCACATTTACCAGATAATTGTGACAAACATCACTTTTAACCAACACTGTTGGCTATCCGAATCCACAATCATTTACACCTGTACAATTTTACAGCAGAAGATGTGATGGGATGAGTAAACAGGAATGCAAGAAAGGAAAATATTTAGCTAAAAAACACGCAACTGAATATCAAGGGCTTAATATCATCACGAGTATAATACTTAGCAAAAACATTCGTTATTATAATATTTCACCCCTCACTAATTTAATATTATTTAATACAATGACAGTTAATTCGCTTATTTTTAATAAATATAATCTGAAAACATCACGCCTTAACTTGCTTATGCACGAATATCGAATACCATCGCCCCGCAATTAATTTTAACCTGTATGTTTTCATAAATTTAATTGTCAATAGGTTTATCGGATAAGAGGGAATTTAATGAACAAAATTACAAAATCTATAGCAGTTAGCCTGATAGCGCTTTCTGCGGGAAGCGCATGGGCGACGGATGGCACCATTGAATTTACGGGTGAAATTCTAACCAGCACCTGTGAGTTTTCTAATGGCGACGTCATCAAGGTGGAACTGGGTCACTACGCCGCTGCTCAGTTTAAAAGCGTCGGCGACCGTTCCCCGGCGATTCCGGTTGATATTCCGTTAAAAAATTGCCCAACCACACCGTGGGAACACGTTGATGGTACAACGGACAACTCGTTCCAGGTGTGGCTGGAAACGCGTGCAGGCGGCACCGTGGCCAATCACGACGATCTGGTCGCCGTTAGCAGCCTGGATACCCCTGCAACCGGCGTGGGTATCCGTATCGACAGAGCCAGCGACGGCCAACAAATGTCGCTGAATAAGCTCACCACGCCGAAAGTTAGTTTTACCCCGGAAGCCGATGGCACCACTACCGTAGGGCTGCAAGCCTATTACGTCTCCACCGTTGATTCATCACTGATCACCCCTGGGGAAGCCAACGCCAGCGTGGATGTCACCATAGACTACCGCTAATTCCCGTACGTCGTCTCTTTTCTTCCAGCAAGGACGGAAAGAGACGTTTTCTGACGTCTGGTTAAGGATGACTGTGATGAAAAAACACACTATTCTCGTATTATCGATGCTGCTTGGCGGCTGGGTCAGCCAGTGCCTCGCGGGTGGAATTGTGCTAGAGAGAACTCGCGTCATCTACGATGCCGGGAAAAAAGAGGCCGCCCTGCCGGTGGCTAACCGCAGCGAGAACCTGCCCTATTTATTACAGTCGTGGGTCGATAATGCGCAAGGAACGGCGCGTGGTCCTTTTATTATTACGCCACCGCTATTTCGTCTGGATTCGGGCAGCGATTCATCACTACGAATAATTAAATCATCTGAAAACATCATTAATAACAAAGAATCACTTTTCTTTATTAACGTCCGCGCGATCCCGGCAAAAAGCCAGTCTGCCGATAGCGATAATAATATGCTGACCCTGGTATTTAAAACGCGTATCAAACTGTTCTATCGGCCAGCCAATTTAACGGGTAAACCTTACGATGCCTATAAATCTCTCGAATATAAATATAGCAATAATAAGTTAGACATCTATAACCCATCGGCTTATCACGTCGTCTTTGCTGGTATTGCGCTCGGGAAAACCGATCTCACCAGTAAAATCGACTATATCGCTCCCGGCGAGCATAAACAGATCGAGGTTCCCGCTTCTGCAGGGAAAACGGTGCAGTGGGCAGCCATTAACGACTACGGCGGGGCCACCAAAACGGAAACCCGAACGCTGCAATAGCCGTCCCCCACGTTGACCACACGATAATAGCTCTCAAGGAATGACAAGCGAAATGGTGCAATTAACACCGCATTTATTAACCACGAAACGGCTCTCTTTCTGGATACATTGCGCGATTGTCAGCGGATGCCTGAGCGCATGCCAGGCCTGGGCCAGCGATCTCTATTTTGACCCGGCGCTGCTGGAAACGGAGAAAAGTGGCCAGCGGGCAGTGGATCTCAACGTATTTTCTCAGAATAACGCCCAGCTCCCTGGTGAATATATTGTTGATATTTATATTAATAATAAGAAAACGGTACAACGTACGCTGCCGTTCATCGCCGGTAAAGACCACCAGTTGATTCCTCAGTTCACCCTTGGGCAGCTACGTGAGTTAGGCTTTAAGATCGACAACTATCCGCAGCTTGCGGAGCAGGACAACCGTACGATAATTACCGATCTGGCGCAGGCCATCCCCGGCAGCGTCTCTCAGTTCGACTTCAACCATAGCCGGCTGAATCTCAGCGTGCCGCAGATTGCATTGTACCGCGACGCCCGCGGCTATATTGACCCCTCCCGCTGGGACGACGGTATGCCGGTGCTGTTTACCAACTACGCCTTTAGCGGCTCGCAGAACCAATACGACAGCGATAACACCCAGCGCCAGTATCTGAATATGCAAAACGGCGCCAATATCGGCCCCTGGCGGCTGCGCAATTATTCCACCTGGACGCACAACGATAACGACACACGCTGGGAGAGCATTAATAGCTGGTTGCAGCGGGATATCAAAAGTCTGAAATCGCAGTTGGTAATGGGCGAGAGTGCAACGGAAGGCACGGTATTCACCAGCTATCAGTTTACCGGCGTGCGGCTGTACTCCGATGAAACCATGCTGCCCAACAGCCAGCGCGGCTTTGCGCCGACCATTCGCGGTATCGCCAACTCCAGCGCTATCGTCACGGTACGGCAAAACGGCTACACCCTGTATCAAAGCAATGTCCCGGCCGGCGCTTTTGAAATCAACGATCTCTACCCCTCTTCCTTCAGCGGCGATTTAGACGTCACTATCGAAGAGGCCGACGGTAGCGTGCGGCACTTCGTCCAGCCCTTCTCCGCGCTACCGCAGATGCAGAGGCCGGGATATCTCAAATACAGCGCCACCGCCGGGCGCTTTCGCGCCGCCAGCTCGCAGGACAGCAACGAACCGGAGTTCCTTGAAAGCACCGCCAGCTATGGCCTGAACAACGTGTTGACCCTGTACGGTGGCCTGAATGCCTCGCAGGACTATCGGGCGCTGGCGCTGGGTCTCGGCTCTACGCTCGGCGAACTTGGGGCGGTATCGATGGATGTCAGCCGTGCGGATACCCAGCTTGATAACGATGAAAACTATCACGGCTACAGCTGGCGTACCCAGTACATCAAAGATCTACCGGAAAGCGGCACCAGCGTGTCACTAAGCTACTATCGCTACACCAGCAGCGGTTATTTCAACTTCTCCGACGCCAACCAGAAGGACATCAGCGCCGACGACCGCCTGCGCAACGAAGCTCAGTTCACCGTCAGCCAGTCGCTGTTTTCTGGTATCAGCTTCTACGCCTCCGGCTCGCAGCAGAAGTACTGGGATCGCGGGGGGCAGGATAAAAACCTGTCCATTGGTCTGAACGGCAATCTATGGGGCGTGAGCTATAACCTCAGCGGCCAGTTCACCGATTCGCAGGACAGCGACAACGATCGCACGCTGTCGCTCAGCCTGAGCGTACCGCTGGATCGCTGGCTGTCGCATGCGCGGGCAACCTGGCGCACCACCGATCAACGCGATCGCGCCACACAGCACGAAGTGGGTATCAACGGCTCGCTGCTGGAAGACCGTCGACTGAGCTATAGCCTCAAACAGCGGCAAAGCGAAGGCGGCGGCGGTGATAGCAGCAGCCTGTACGGCAGCTATCGCTCTGCCTATGGCACCATGAATGCGGGCTACGACTACAGCAGCGATAGCCAACAGATGAGCTACGGCCTCTCCGGCGGTATTGTCGCCCATCCCCACGGCGTGACGCTGTCGCAGCCGCTGGGTAATGCCTTTGCGCTGATTGACGCCAACGGCGCGGCAGGTATCCGGGTGAAAAACTATCCGGGCATCGCCACCGACTATTTTGGCTATGCCATTATCCCCTATCTGACCGCGTATCAGGAAAACGCCATCTCTCTCGATACCACTATGATGCCGGATAATGTCGATGTGACCGAAACCGTGCGTACCGTGGTGCCTAATCGCGGTGCCGCCGTAACGGCGCACTTTATTGCCCAGACAGGCTACCGCGTGCTGTTGAAACTCACCGATGCGCGAGGGAATGCGCTGCCCTTCGGCGCAGTAGCCAGCAGCCAGACGCAGCAAAGCATCGTCGATGAAGGCGGCGTGCTGTATATCACCGGCGTGAACAATCAGCCGCAGAGGTGGTCCGTGCGCTGGGGCAATCAGCCTGATCAACAGTGCCAGTTTACCTTCAGCCTGCAGGAAGATGCCGCTCGCAGCGCCGCAATACATAATGGGAACGCACTATGTCAATAAAGAATTCGTGGATGAAAAATGGGATTGCCGCCGCGCTGCTGGCGCTATCTATCGCCCCGGTCTACGCGGCGAACGGGTCCTGCGTCGCATCAGGTCCATCAGGTCGCTTTAACGCCGATGTCTCCAGCGACTGGACACAAGCCCAGAACGTCGCCGGAACCTCGCTGGAGCTGCCGACGCCACTCACGGGCGGTGCTTATCAAATTGATTGCGGCTGTGGCGCGGGTAGCAGAGTGGCGCTGTTCTATACGGTCACCAGCGCGCTATCCGGAAACGGTCAACTCAGCGGCTTTTACCATCTGAATGATAATCTGGATATTAAAACCGAAGTTGACGATATTCCCGGCGCCACAGCCGTCTTACCGACAAACCGTGACCCATTGAGAGAAAGCGGCTCGTATGGGATAAGCAGCGAAAAAGGCAGCGTATGTATCGACGATCCGGCGGAGACTCGCGCCGCGCCGGTGACGATTGGCGCACGTACCCGTTTTACGCTGTACGTCACCAAACCCTTCTTAGGTGAACTGGTGATTCCAGATACCCAAATCGCCTCCGTACGGGCCGGATGGAGCACGACGACCACCTCTCCGTCAATGAACAACCTGGGAGATATCGCCGAGCTGCACATCCAGGGGAGCATTACCGTGCCTCAGGACTGTAAAATCAACCAGGGCGACGTCATTCAGGTCGATCTCGGTTATATCAACACCAGTCGTTTCACTACCCCAAATGAGATGCCGGACGGCTATACACCAGTCAGTTTTGATATTGACTACGACTGTGGCGATACATCAAGCATCAACAATAAGATGGAAATGAGGATTGATGGCGATGATGTGCTTGATCAGTACACGTTAGTCGCCCGCCGCCGGGAGGCCGATAATATCCCGGACATCGGCGTGAGAATGGCTCGTATCGACGACACCCACATCAATATCCCGTTCACAAATGGGTTGATCGGTATCCATCCTTCCGGCCAGGGGCACATCAGCCTGGAGGCATGGCCGATCAATCTCCTCGGTGGAACGCCAGCCCCAGGTAAATTTAGCGGTACAGCCACGATTACCGTTCTCGTGAAATAGCGCTTTACTCTATCCTCTGGCGTTGTGCCAGTTCGATGAATTGCTGCAGGGCGGGCTTTAGCTCGCCCTTCTTCCATGCCATCAACAATGCCAGCGTTGGCGCTTCACCGACGATTGGCCGAAAAACCACCTGCCCGGTATTAAAATTATTCATATAACCGGGTATCAAAGTCACCCCCAGTCCCATGCCGACCAGATTCATGGTCACCAGAATATTGGTCGCTACCTGCACAATATTGGGCTGGCTTTCCTGCTGCTGAAACCAGTTTTTGACAATCATCGCTAGCGCCCCGGAATAAGCGGGATCGGTACTGACAAAATTTACGCCATGCAGCTGTTCTGCGGAGATCGCTTGCTCATTGGCTAACAGATGATTCACCGGTAACACCACGACCAGCGGCTCATGAATCAGCTCCAGATAATCCAGCTCCGGGCTGTACACCGGGTGACGCATTAAGCCCACGTCCAGTTCTCCGTTGAGGATCCTTTCTTCCTGTTCGGTGGTTATCAGGCTTACCAGCTCAATGTGTGTATCCGGTTGTTTTAAACGAAATAAGGGCAGCACCTTCGGTAGCAAATTCACCTCAGCGGAAGGGACAAAACCAATAGCGAAATGATTATCTTCCTGCCCCGTTTTACGGGCGCGAACTTTGGCATTTTCCGCCTGCTCAAGGATCGCCAGCGCGTCCTGTAAAAAGCACTCCCCCGCCGCCGTCAGCGCAACTTTTCGCTTATCCCGCACCAGTAACGGAACGCCCACGCAGGTTTCCAGATCGCGGATCTGGCTGCTTAACGACGGCTGAGAGGTATGCAGCTTTTCTGCCGCCCGGGTGAAATTCAGCGCCTGCGCCACCGCCACAAAATAGCGTAATTGCCTCAGTTCCATGCCCTTCTCCTTGTTATCGAAAAAATGTCTCAACTGGTAGAAATTTACTATTTCACAGATTGATAACTAACCAGCAACATCCTTATGGCACAAAAATAGAAGGTCAATACATCTTATCTTTCAGGATTAAAAAATATGACCACACCCTCAAATTTAGACATCTACCAACTGATCGACACGCAAAACGGTCGTGTAACCCCACGGATTTATACTGACCCAGAAATTTACCAACTGGAGCTGGAGCGCATCTTCGGGCGCTGCTGGCTATTTCTCGCCCACGAAAGCCAAATCCCCAAAGCCGGTGATTTTTTTAACACCTACATGGGCGAGGATGCGGTCGTGGTGGTTCGCCAGAAAGACGGCAGCATCAAAGCGTTTCTCAACCAGTGCCGCCACCGGGCGATGCGCGTCAGCTACGCCGACTGCGGGAACACTCGCGCCTTTACCTGCCCGTATCACGGCTGGTCGTACGGTATCAATGGCGAGCTGATCGACGTCCCGCTGGAGCCTCGCGCTTACCCGCAAGGGCTATGCAAATCGCACTGGGGACTGAACGAAGTTCCTGGCGTAGAGAGCTATAAAGGGCTGATTTTCGGCAACTGGGACACCACCGCGCCCACGCTACGCGATTATCTCGGCGACATCGCGTGGTATCTCGACGGTGTGCTTGACCGCCGCGAAGGCGGCACAGAAATCGTCGGCGGCGTACAGAAGTGGACCATCGACTGTAACTGGAAATTCCCCGCCGAACAGTTTGCCAGCGATCAGTATCACGCATTGTTCAGCCATGCCTCCGCTGTGCAGGTGTTGGGGGCAAAAGACGACGGTAGCGATAAACGCCTCGGTGACGGACAAACCGCTCGCCCTGTGTGGGAAACCGCCAAAGATGCACTACAGTTCGGCCAGGACGGGCACGGCAGCGGCTTCTTCTTTACCGAAAAGCCGGATGCCAACGTGTGGGTCGACGGCGAAGTCTCCAGCTACTACCGCGACACCTACGCAGAAGCTGAACAGCGTCTGGGTAAGGTTCGTGCTCTGCGTCTGGCCGGTCACAACAACATTTTTCCAACGCTTTCCTGGCTCAATGGTACCGCTACGTTGCGCGTCTGGCATCCGCGCGGTCCTGATCAGGTTGAAGTGTGGGCGTTCTGTATTACCGATAAAGCCGCCTCTGATGAAGTGAAAGCCGCATTTGAAAACAGCGCTACGCGCGCTTTTGGCCCCGCCGGATTCCTTGAGCAGGACGACTCGGAAAACTGGAGTGAAATTCAAAAACTGTTGAAGGGCCATCGGGCGCGTAATAGCAAACTGTGCCTGGAAATGGGGTTAGGTCAGGAGAAACGTCGTGAAGACGGCATTCCGGGGATCACCAACTACATCTTCTCAGAAACCGCCGCCCGCGGCATGTATCAGCGCTGGGCTGATTTACTCAGCAGCGAAAGCTGGCAGGAAGTGCAGGAAAAAACCGCCGCTTACCAGCAGGAGGTGATGAAATGAGTGCTTTAGTTTCCCTGGAACTGCATCACCGCATTACGCAGTTTCTCTACCATGAAGCCAGCCTGCTGGATGACTGGCAGTTTCGCGACTGGCTGGCACAGCTGGATGACGACATTCGCTATACCATGCGCACAACGGTCAATGCCCAGACGCGCGATCGTCGCAAAGGCGTGCAGCCGCCAACCACCTGGATTTTTAACGACAATAAAGATCAGCTTGAACGCCGTATTGCGCGACTGGAAACCGGAATGGCCTGGGCAGAGGAGCCGCCGTCGCGTACCCGACACCTGATCAGCAACTGCCAGGTCAGTGAAACCGAAGTGCCGGATGTATTCGCCGTGCGCCTTAACTATCTGCTGTATCGCGCGCAAAAAGAGCGCGATGAAACCTTTTACGTCGGCATGCGCATGGACAAAGTGCGCCGTTTACCGGGCGATGAGTGGCGCTTACTGGAGCGTGAGATCGTGCTGGATCAAGCGGTGATCACCTCCCATAACCTGAGTGTATTGTTCTGATGAGTCGTATTTATGCCTGCCCCGTAGGGGATTTGCCGGAGGGTGAAGCGCTCCGGCTCGACACTTCGCCCGTCATCGCGCTGTTCAACGTTGGCGGCGAGTTTTATGCCATTAACGATCGCTGTAGCCACGGTAATGCCTCGATGTCGGAAGGTTATCTGGAAGACGACGCGACGGTGGAATGCCCGCTGCATGCCGCCAGTTTCTGCCTGAAAACCGGTAAGGCGTTGTGTTTACCTGCCACCGATCCGCTGACCACCTACGCGGTGTACGTGGAAGGTAGCGATGTGTTCGTTGATATTCCAGAGGACGCGAGATGAGCGATTTACGCGATAACGTGGTCTTTATCACCGGCGGCGGCTCCGGTCTTGGCCTGGCGCTGGTCGAGCGTTTCATTGAGGAAGGCGCGCGGGTCGCCACGCTGGAACTTTCGCCAGCCAAAGTCGCCAGCCTGCGCCAACGTTTTGGCGAACATGTGCTGGCAGTAGAAGGCAACGTCACCTACTACGCCGACTATCAGCGCGCGGTGGATCAAATTCTGGCGCGCTACGGCACGCTGGACTGTTTGATCGGCAACGCCGGGATATGGGATCACAACGCCTCGCTGGTCAATACGCCAGCAGACGCGCTGGAGAGCGGCTTTCATGAGCTGTTTAACGTCAACGTGCTGGGCTATCTGCTGGGCGCAAAAGCCTGCGCCCCTGCGCTTATCGCCAGCGAAGGCAACATCATCTTTACCCTTTCCAACGCGGCGTGGTATCCCGGCGGCGGCGGTCCGTTGTATACCGCCTCTAAACATGCCGCCACCGGGTTGATTCGCCAGTTAGCCTACGAGCTGGCGCCAAAGGTGCGCGTCAACGGCGTCGGTCCGTGCGGTATGGCGACCGATCTGCGCGGCCCACAGGCGCTGGGCCAGGGCGATACGTCGATTATGCAGTCGCTGACGCCGGAAAAAATCGCCGCCATTTTGCCGTTGCAGTTTTTTCCTGAGCCAGCGGATTTTACCGGCCCGTATGTGATGCTGGCGTCAAAGCGCAACAATCGCACATTGAGTGGCGTGATGATCAATGCCGATGCCGGTTTAGGCATTCGCGGTATTCGTCACGTTGCAGCCGGACTGGATCTCTGAGGAGGCGTTATGAGCCATAAAATTATCGCAATCGTCGGCGGTGGTCAGGCTGCGGCAATGGCCGCCGTCGCACTGCGTCAGCAAGGATTTAACGGCGAATTACATCTGTTTTCCGATGAGCCGTATCTGCCCTATGAACGCCCTCCGCTCTCCAAAGCGATGCTGCTGGACGAAAATCCACAGCGACAGCCGATCCTGAACGCTGACTGGTGGCAGGAGAACAACGTACAGTTGCATCTTGGCGTCACGCTGCGTCAGATTGACCGCACCTCGCGCACGCTGACGCTCGCCGATGGTCAGTCCTACCGCTGGTCGCAGTTGCTGTTGGCGACCGGGGCCGCCGCCAGACCGCTGCCGCTACTGGATAAACTGGGCGAACGTTGCTTTACCCTGCGTCACGCCACAGATGCCGAGCGTCTGCGCGGTGCCTTGCTGCCGGGCAAGGCGATTGTGATTGTCGGTGCGGGCACCATTGGCCTGGAATTAGCGGCCAGCGCGATCCAACGCGGCTGTAGGGTGACGTTAGTGGAGCTGGCCTCAACGGTAATGGGTCGCAACGCCCCTGCTCCGGTGCGCGACTATCTGCTAAACCGCCACCGACAGGCAGGGGTGCGGGTGCTGCTCAACAGCGCCATTGAGCACGCTGAAGCGGGAGAGTTTCTCTCGCTTACCCTGCAAAACGGCCAGACGCTACAGGCCGATGCGCTGGTTTATGGCATCGGTATCGTGGCGAATGATGCGCTGGCTCGCGAAGCCGGGCTGGAGACGGCTAACGGTATTATCGTTGACTCCGCCTGCATCACCTCCGATCCCGCGATTTTCGCCGCCGGTGATGTGGCGATAACGCGCCAGCCTGACGGTTCGTTAGAACGGGTAGAAAGCTGGGAAAATGCCAATAACCAGGCACAGATTGCCGCTGCCGCAATGCTCAACCTGCCGTTGCCGGAGAAGACGCCAGGCTGGTTCTGGACCGACCAATTTAATGACAATCTGCAATTTGTTGGCGATATGCAAGGGCAAACATGGTTATGTCGTGGCAATCCGGATGACGGCAAGGCTATCTGGTTCCACCTGCATGATGGGAAGCTAATTGGCGCAGTAGCACTCAACAACGGACGCGAAGTGCGCGCACTGCGTAAGTTAATTCATTCAGGACGAGTGGTAAGCGAGGAAGCGCTATGCGATGAAGGCGTGCCGCTGAAGTCGTTGTGATAGCAGCCTGATAAGCGCAGCGCTATCAGGCATTAAAAAAGGCCGCATCAGCGGCCTTTCGTTTTGCGTTAAGCAGAATTACGCGTAAACCGGGAAGCGTGCGCAGATATCCAGAACTTTACCTTTGACGCGCTCGATAACGGCTTCGTCATTGATGTTGTCCAGAACGTCACACATCCAGCCAGCCAGCTCTTTCACTTCCGCTTCTTTAAAGCCACGGCGAGTTACAGCCGGAGAACCGATACGGATACCGGAAGTCACAAACGGGCTCTTCGGATCGTTCGGCACGCTGTTTTTGTTAACAGTGATGTTAGCGCGGCCCAGTGCGGCGTCAGCTTCTTTACCGGTCAGGTTTTTATCAACCAGATCCAGCAGGAACAGGTGGTTTTCAGTACCGCCAGAAACCACTTTGTAGCCACGGTTCAGGAACACTTCCACCATCGCTTTGGCGTTTTTGGCAACCTGCTGCTGGTAAACCTTAAACTCAGGCTCCATCGCTTCTTTCAGCGCCACGGCTTTCGCCGCGATCACGTGCATCAGCGGGCCGCCCTGTGCGCTTGGGAACACCGCGGAGTTCAGCTTTTTGTACAACTCTTCGTCACCGCCTTTCGCCAGGATCAGGCCGCCGCGCGGACCCGCCAGGGTTTTGTGGGTGGTGGTGGTCACTACGTGTGCGTGTGGAACCGGGTTCGGGTAAACGCCTGCGGCGATAAGGCCCGCAACGTGCGCCATGTCAACGAACAGGTATGCGCCAATGCTGTCGGCGATTTCACGCATTTTTGCCCAGTCAACAACGCCGGAGTAAGCAGAGAAGCCGCCGATGATCATCTTCGGCTTGTGCTCTTTGGCCTGCTTAGCCATATCTTCGTAGTCAATTTTACCGGACTCATCAATACCGTAAGGAATGATGTTGTACAGCTTGCCAGAGAAGTTAACCGGGGAACCGTGAGTCAGGTGGCCGCCTTGCGCCAGGTTCATACCCAGAACGGTATCACCCGGTTGCAGCAGAGCGGTGTAAACAGCGAAGTTAGCCTGGGAGCCGGAGTGCGGCTGTACGTTAGCGTAGTCAGCGCCAAACAGCTCTTTTGCACGATCGATAGCCAATTGCTCAACGATATCAACGTACTCACAACCGCCGTAGTAGCGCTTGCCCGGATAACCTTCAGCGTATTTGTTGGTCAGCTGAGAACCCTGCGCCTGCATAACACGCGGGCTGGTGTAGTTTTCGGAGGCGATCAGTTCGATGTGCTCTTCCTGACGTACTTTTTCCTGCTCCATAGCCTGCCACAGTTCGGCATCATAATCGGCAATGTTCATTTCACGCTTTAACATCCGCATCTCCTGACTCAGCTAACAATAGAATTTCGGCCTAAAAAGGCAGTCCCGTTGGACGACGGCGAACAGTATAACCGAATCATTCTTCGATAACAGGTCTTGACAAAGGATTTTACGCAAACGATTACCTTCACGGCGCGCAAGGCTTTGGAGAACAAAGGTCTGCTGAATTTCAACGGATTTCTTTTCAGGTTTGTGATGCAGATTTTTCACGATGTAACCTTTACAACGCAAAGTTACAAAGAACCATTTACAATGCAGGGGTATTTTTTATAAGATGCATTTGACATACATCATTAAAATTTTAGATAAAGGAAGACCGTATGCTTGACGCACAAACCATCGCTACAGTGAAAGCCACCATTCCCCTGCTGGTTGAAACAGGCCCGAAGCTGACCGCCCATTTCTACGATCGCATGTTTACGCATAACCCAGAGCTGAAAGAAATCTTCAACATGAGTAACCAGCGTAATGGCGATCAGCGTGAAGCGCTGTTTAACGCTATTGCCGCGTATGCCAGCAATATCGAGAACCTGGCGGCACTGTTGCCTGCCGTCGAGAAAATCGCGCAGAAGCATACCAGCTTCCAGATTAAGCCGGAGCAGTACAACATCGTAGGTGGCCATTTGCTGGCAACGCTGGACGAAATGTTCAGCCCAGGCCAGGAAGTTCTGGATGCATGGGGCAAAGCATACGGCGTGCTGGCGAACGTTTTCATCAACCGTGAAGCGCAGATCTACAGTGAAAATGCCAATAAAAATGGCGGCTGGGAGGGTACCCGTCCTTTCCGCATCGTGGCAAAAACCCCACGCAGTGCGCTTATCACCAGCTTTGAATTTGAACCTGTCGACGGTGGCGCAGTGGCTGAATATCATCCGGGGCAATACCTGGGCGTCTGGCTGAAGCCGGAAGGTTTCCCGCATCAGGAAATTCGTCAGTACTCACTGACCCGTAAACCCAATGGCAAAGGCTACCGTATTGCCGTGAAGCGTGAAGACGGTGGTCAGGTTTCCACCTGGCTGCACAACCATGCGAATGTGGGCGACGTCGTTCACTTAGCCGCACCTGCGGGCGATTTCTTTATGGACGTTGCGACCGATACCCCAGTGTCTCTGATTTCAGCAGGCGTGGGTCAAACCCCGATGCTGGCGATGCTGGATACGCTGGCAAAAGCGAATCATACGGCGCAGGTTAACTGGTTCCACGCGGCAGAAAATGGCGATGTACATGCCTTTGCCGATGAAGTGAATGAACTGGGCAAAACGCTGCCACGCTTTAGCGCACACACCTGGTATCGTGAGCCAACCGAAGCCGATCGCGCGAAAGGTGCGTTTGATAGCGTTGGTCTGATGGATTTGAACAAACTGGAAGGCGCAATCAGCGATCCGGCGATGCAGTTTTATCTGTGCGGTCCGGTTGGCTTTATGCAGTTTGCCGCGAAGCAGCTGGTCGGCCTGGGCGTGAAAAACGAGAACATTCATTACGAATGCTTCGGCCCGCATAAAGTCTTGTAATTACATCATGCCTGATGGCGCTGCGCTTATCAGGCCTACGGGATATTGTAGGCCTGATAAGGTGTTTACACCGCCATCCGGCAAGCACGGCGCGGCTTAGATTGCCGCATCGTCTTCTTCACCGGTGCGAATACGAATCACGCGTGCCACGTCGAAGACAAAAATCTTACCGTCGCCGATTTTACCGGTCTGGGCAGTACGAATAATGGTGTCGACGCAGGTATCGACGATGTCGTCGGTGACCACAATTTCAATTTTTACCTTCGGCAGAAAATCCACCATATATTCCGCACCACGGTACAGCTCAGTATGGCCTTTCTGACGGCCAAACCCTTTCACTTCTGTTACAGTCATACCGGTAATGCCGACTTCAGCCAGCGCTTCGCGGACGTCGTCCAGCTTGAAGGGTTTAATAATCGCATCAATCTTTTTCATGCTATTCCTTGAAAAGGTCGCCTGTCTTTTGATCGAATAAAACTAACATAATCCGCAGATTTATTCTTTGAAATCGTTTGCATCCAGCTCATGGCGAGAGAGCAACTTGTAGAATTCGGTGCGGTTGCGCCCCGCCATTCGCGCCGCATGGGTCACATTGCCCTTGGTGATTTGCAACAGCTTACGCAGGTAGTTGAGTTCAAACTGGTTACGCGCTTCAACAAAGGTCGGCAGCGCGGTGTTCTCCCCTTCCAGCGCCTGCTCCACCAGCGCGTCGCTGATCACCGGCGAAGAGGTCAACGCCACGCACTGCTCAATCACGTTAACCAACTGACGCACGTTACCAGGCCAACTGGCGGTCATTAACCGTTTCATGGCATCGGTCGAAAAGGCGCGCACGAACGGTTTGTGTCGTTCAGCAGACTGGCGCAGCAGATGGTTTGCCAGCAGCGGAATATCTTCCGTACGCTCGGCCAGCGCTGGGATCTTCAGGCTCACCACGTTGAGGCGATAGTACAAATCTTCGCGAAATTCCCCCCGAGCCATCGCTTTGGGTAAATCACGGTGGGTCGCGGAAACGATCCGCACATCAATATCGATATCGCGGTTACTGCCCAGCGGCCTGACTTTTCGCTCCTGCAATACACGTAGCAATTTAACCTGCAACGGCGCGGGCATATCGCCAATCTCATCGAGAAACAGCGTCCCGCCTTCCGCGGCCTGAAATAGCCCTTCACGATTGCTCACCGCGCCGGTAAAGGCACCGCGCGCATGACCAAACAGCTCAGACTCCAGCAGTTGTTCCGGCAATGCGCCACAGTTAATGGCAATAAAAGGCTTGTGGCTGCGCGGGCTGGCGTTATGAATGGCCTGGGCAAAAACTTCTTTCCCGGTTCCGCTTTGGCCGTTGATCAATACGCTTACGTCCGATTGCGCCACCATGCGCGCCTGTTCCAGCAGACGCAGCATCAGTGGGCTGCGGGTGACGATGGACTCACGCCAGCTGTCATCAGCGGCAGGCGCAGACTGTTCCAACGCCCCGTCGATCGCATGGTATAACGCGTCTTTATCCACCGGCTTAGTGAGAAAGCTGAACACCCCTTGCTGAGTCGCCGCAACGGCGTCGGGGATGGAACCGTGAGCGGTGAGGATAATAACCGGCATTCCCGGCTGCACTTTCTGGATTTCAGTAAACAGCTGCATGCCGTCCATTTCATCCATGCGCAGATCGCTAATAACCAGATCCACTTTTTCACGGTTCAGCACTCGTAGCCCTTCCTGTCCGCTTTCTGCGGTTACGACGCTGTAGCCTTCGCTGGTCAGGCGCATTCCAAGTAATTTCAACAGGCCGGGATCGTCATCCACCAGCAGCAGATGCGCGGGCTTACGGCTTATCATGGCGTGACCTCATCGGCAGACGGCGCTGCAACTTCCTCGTTATCAGGTGGGGTGAGTTTATCGTTCCCGTGCGGCGCATCAGGGTTGTAACTACCGGCAGGTTTGCGCGTGGAAAGCTGGCGTTCAATATCGGTTAGATTCTCCAGCTTGCGGGTCGTGAGATCGAGCTGAGACTGCAAGTGTTGTTGCTGCTGACGTAACGTATCAAGATCGCTGTCTGATGCCTGCTGAAGCTTGCTGTAGCGCATACGCTCTTCGGCCAGTTGCAACTGCAACGTCTGACTGCTGCGCCAGACCTGATACAGCGGCCGTACCTGTGGCGGAATTTGCGGGCTTAATGCGTCGAGGCGCGTAACCGTCTCCCGCCTTTCAGGCGGCGTAATGTTGGCGTTATCAAGCAGGATCCCGCGCCTGAAAGCCCCCTGCCAGGTATCAGGCATCATCGTGCTGGCTTCACTACGCGCCTGTACCGGCATCAGGCGATTGGCGCAATCCATCGCCCGCAGCCAGTACAGCGGATTGGTCTCTGTGGGCTGACCAGACAGCGACCAGATATCGCTACAGTCGGTAGCAAGGTAGTCCGCCAGTTGATGAGGCGGAATTTTCTCCTGCGAAGGGTCGCCGATAATATGATTCACCGCGTTCGGGACGCAGCCAACCAGCGCCAGACACGGCAGGCTTGCGAGGATGACGCGACGGAAAAAATGTCGTTTAAGCATTCGGACAACAACGTATGGCATACTCACCAGACTTAGGTTTATTTTAGTGATTTTTCGCTGCAGATAGCGGCAGTTCTATGCGAAAACAAACGTTTTGCGCATGCTCATCAACCAGATACAGTTTGCCCCGCATACGGCGGATGCAATCTCTGGCAATGCTCAGCCCCAACCCGCTTCCTTTTACCGCCCCTTTTCGCTGATGGCTACCCTGGAAAAAAGGCTCGAAGATCATGGTCTGTTCTGCTTCTGGAATCGGTGTGCCGGTATTCATTACATCAATGTATACCATTGAGCCATGCAAACTGCTGCGGATCCAAATGTTACCGGATTCAGCGCCATAGTGCACCGCATTGGAATAAAGATTGTCCAGCACGCTCATCAATAGCATCGGTTCTGCCAGGCAGGCGTTCACCGCAAGCGCAACATCAGTATGTATCATTTTGGCGCGAGCGGGCAGGCTATGTGCAGAAACAACGCTTTCCACCAGCGGCGCGATTTCCACACGTTCAAGCTCAACCTCGTCATCCGCCAGCTTGCGGTTGTAATCGAGCAGTTGCTCAATCAGTTTTTGCAGGTTGCGGCTACTGTCATCGAGAATTCCGACCACCTCTTTTTGCTCTGGCGTTAACGGCCCAACGACCTGATCGGCTAACAGCTCGGTACCTTCGCGCATACTCGCCAGAGGCGTTTTCAGCTCATGAGACAGGTGGCGTAAAAACTGATGTCGTTGTGACTCCAGCCAGGAGAGACGTTCGCTCAGCCAGATAATGCGCTGGCCCACGGAGCGCAGCTCCCGGGGTCCCGTAAATAATACGCTATCGCCCAGCGAGCGCCCTTCCCCCAGACGATTGATCATTTTTTCTATGCCCTTCACCGGACCGATTATCATGCGGGTAAACAGCAACACCATCGCCAGGCTGACAAGAAACAGCACCAGCGCCTGCCAGCCAAAGAACTGCCCACGTTCGGCGATTTCCTGCTGTAGCTGCTGCCCACGAGAAAAGACGACCGTGCGCGTCGCTTGTACCATTTCAGTATTGGCACTGGCGAAAGCGTCCAGCCGCGCCGCCGCCACGCTATCAGGACCACTGTTGGTGCACTGTAACTGCGCGAGATCGTTGAGGTCCTGACGCAGTGCCTGATAAAGCTTGGTATCCGGCAACACACCCGCATGCGCATCCAGCATGTCGCTGTAGCGTTTACGTTGGCTCTGGTAAACCTTAGCCAGCGTTGGGTCATCAAGCACACAGTATTGCCGGTAGCTACGCTCCATCTCCAGCGCGGCATTGGTCATCGCTTCACTGCGTCTGGCGTCAATCAGCGTGGTTTGGTTCGTCAGCGCCGCCTGCGCGCTCAGGGCATTCAGACTTTGCCACGCCTGCCAGGCCAAAACTAACAACGGCAGCAGGATAAGCAAAAATGCCAACGTAACCAATTGACGTAAAGATCGGGGGAAAACAGACCAGCGCTTCAAGGCGTTACTCTCAATGGACAGGAATAGGTTGATGCTAACTGAGGGGAACGTCAGATACAACAAAGCCGGGATTAACCCGGCTTTGTTGTGGAATAAGGCGGTGCCTAACTCGACGTTTCGCCCGAAGGTTGATATGAGCGATGCTAATATCAGATGTTGGACGGCAGGCACCTTGTTGTGCGTCATTCGAAGTTTATGTAGCACGTCCCGAAGGGGCTGACATAAGAAGGTGAATGAGCCACTGGGTTATATTATGCAGCATCTGTGCCAATATTCAAAACACTTTATTAACACAATGATAAATATAGAAAATGTTCTTATTCATATGAAAAATGATTTTGGCTATTTTTCACCCTTACTGTCTCAAATCAGCAACACCTGCAGCACTTAAAAACAAATTCATTGTAAATCATATAATTAAGTGTCTCTTATTGACGACAACGTCACCCCGCCTATGTCGGGATTTCCCGACACTTAAACGCATTGTCGGATAGCCGCATAATTGCCTTATCCGGCATACAAAATGACTGACAAAAAAAAAGCCCCTCACGCAGAGGGGCTTAAAGGTTATCGAGCTGATTACCCGAGTTGTTTACGCGCGTTGCGGAAGATACGCATCCACGGGCTGTCCTCGCCCCAGTTTTCCGGGTGCCAGGAGTTGCTCACGGTACGGAATACGCGTTCCGGGTGCGGCATCATAATGGTGACGCGACCATTTTCAGTAGTAACGGCAGTAATTCCGTTCGGCGAACCGTTCGGGTTAGCCGGGTAGGTCTCGGTCACCTTACCGAAGTTATCAACGTAGCGCAGCGCCACCAGCCCCTTACTCTCCAGCGCGGCCAGATGCGCGCCGTCACGCACTTCCACACGGCCTTCACCGTGAGAAACGGCAATCGGCATCATCGAACCAACCATATCGGTAAGCAGTAAAGACGGGCTTTGCGTCACTTCGACCAGGCTGAAGCGGGCTTCAAAACGATCGGAGTGGTTACGCACAAAGCGTGGCCACAGCTCGCTTCCCGGGATCAGTTCACGCAGGTTAGACATCATCTGGCAACCGTTGCACACCCCGAGCGCCAGCGTTTGCGGGCGATGGAAGAAGGTTTCGAACTCATCACGGACGCGGTTGTTGAACAGAATCGACTTCGCCCAGCCTTCCCCTGCGCCGAGCACATCGCCGTAAGAGAAACCGCCACAGGCTACCAGCGCCTGGAAGTTACCCAGACCGATACGTCCGCCCAGCAGGTCGCTCATATGCACATCGATGGCGTCAAAGCCCGCACGGTGGAAGGCAGCCGCCATTTCAACGTGGGAGTTCACGCCCTGCTCGCGCAGCACGGCCACTTTTGGACGTGCGCCGGTAGCGATGAACGGGGCGGCAACATCTTCGTTGATATCAAACGACAGTTTAACGTTGAGGCCAGGATCGGCATCGTTGGTTTTCGCGTCGTGTTCCTGATCGGCACACTCCGGGTTGTCGCGCAGACGCTGCATCTGCCAGGTGGTTTCCGCCCACCACATGCGCAGCGTGGTGCGGCTTTCGCTGAACACCGGCTGACCGTTGGCGCTCAGGGTGAAACGGTCACCCGTTACCGCCTGGCCGAGATAGTGCACGCAATCTGCCAGGCCATGTTGTGCCAGCAACACCTCAACCGCTTCACGGTCAGCAGCGCGAACCTGGATCACTGCGCCCAGCTCTTCATTAAACAGCGCCGCCAGACGATCGTCACCCAGAGAGTGGATATCAGCGTCAATACCGCAGTGACCGGTGAAGGCCATTTCCGCCAGCGTAACCAGCAGTCCGCCGTCGGATCGGTCATGGTAGGCCAGCAGCTTACGCTGCGCGACCAGCGCCTGAATGGCGTCGTAGAAGCCTTTCAGTTGCTCAACGTTACGCACGTCGGCAGGCTTATCGCCCAGTTGACGATAAACCTGTGCCAGCGCCGTCGCGCCCAGCGCGTTGTGACCAAGACCGAGGTCAATCAGCAGCAGGGCGTTGTCTTCAGTAGAGAGCTGTGGGGTTATCGTGTGGCGCACGTCTTCCACGCGGGCAAAGGCGGTGATCACCAGCGACAGCGGCGAAGTCATTTCACGCTGCTCATTACCTTCCTGCCAGCGGGTTTTCATCGACATAGAGTCTTTGCCCACCGGAATAGTCAGGCCAAGCGCCGGACATAATTCTTCCCCAACGGCTTTTACCGCTTCGTACAGCCCGGCATCTTCACCGGGGTGACCCGCAGCCGCCATCCAGTTAGCCGACAGTTTAATGCGTTTGATATCGCCAATCTGCGTTGCCGCAATGTTAGTCAGCGCTTCACCTACCGCCAGACGCGCAGAGGCCGAGAAATCCAGTAGCGCAACTGGCGCACGCTCACCGATAGACATCGCTTCACCGTAGTAGCTATCCAGGCTTGCGGTGGTGACCGCGCAGTTGGCTACCGGGATCTGCCACGGACCAACCATCTGGTCACGCGCCACCATGCCGGTAACGGTACGGTCGCCGATCGTCACGAGGAACGTTTTCTCAGCGACAGTCGGCAGATGCAGCACGCGGTTAACCGCATCTGCAATCGAGATTTCGCCACGATTCAGGGCGTCGCCTTTGGCTTTCAGCGTCTGCACATCGCGGGTCATTTTCGGGGTTTTACCCAGCAGCACATCCAGCGGCATGTCGATCGGCTGGTTATCGAAGTGGCTGTCGCTCAGTGTGAGATGCTGTTCTTCGGTGGCCTCACCGATCACCGCATACGGCGCGCGCTCGCGCTTACACAGTTCGTCAAACAGCGGTAGCTGGTCAGCGGCAACCGCCAGCACATAGCGCTCCTGGGATTCGTTACACCAGATTTCCAGCGGGCTCATACCCGGCTCGTCGCTAAGGATATCGCGCAGCTGGAACTTACCGCCACGACCGCCATCGCTTACCAACTCCGGCATGGCGTTAGACAGACCGCCCGCGCCAACGTCATGGATAAACAGGATCGGGTTCGCATCGCCCATCTGCCAGCAGCGGTCGATAACTTCCTGGCAACGACGTTCCATTTCCGGGTTGTCGCGCTGTACCGAAGCGAAATCAAGATCGGCATCAGACTGACCGGAAGCCATAGAGGAGGCCGCCCCGCCGCCAAGCCCGATGTTCATCGCCGGGCCGCCGAGGACGATCAGCTTGGCGCCAACGACGATCTCACCTTTTTGCACGTGATCGGCACGGATGTTACCGATCCCGCCCGCCAGCATGATCGGTTTATGGTAACCGCGTAGCTCTTCGCCGTTGTGGCTGTTGACCTTTTCTTCGTAGGTTCGGAAGTAGCCGGTCAGCGCCGGGCGACCGAATTCGTTGTTAAACGCCGCGCCGCCCAACGGACCTTCGGTCATGATATCGAGCGCGGTAACAATACGGTCCGGCTTACCAAAGTCTTCTTCCCACGGCTGTTCAAAGCCAGGAATACGCAGGTTGGAAACGGAGAAGCCCACCAGCCCGGCTTTCGGTTTTGCACCGCGACCGGTTGCACCCTCGTCGCGGATTTCGCCGCCGGAGCCGGTAGCCGCGCCCGGCCACGGAGAGATAGCCGTCGGGTGGTTGTGGGTTTCAACCTTCATCAGGATGTGGGCTGGCTCCTGATGGAAATCGTAGCGGCCGGTTTTGTGGTCGGCAAAGTAGCGCCCCACTTCAGAACCTTCCATTACCGCGGCGTTGTCTTTATAAGCAGACAGCACGTGGTCCGGCGTGGTTTCGAAAGTGTTTTTGATCATCTTGAACAGCGACTTGTGCTGCTGTTTACCGTCGATAACCCAGTCGGCGTTAAAAATTTTGTGGCGGCAGTGCTCGGAGTTAGCCTGCGCAAACATGTACAGTTCAATGTCGTTCGGGTTGCGTCCCAGTTTGGTAAACGCATCCTGCAGATAGTCGATTTCGTCTTCCGCCAGCGCCAGACCGAGACGCAGGTTAGCGTCGATCAGCGCCTGGCGTCCCTCACCAAGCAGATCAACACTGGAGACCGGCGCAGGCTGGTGATGGACAAACAGTTTTTCGGCATCGTTCAGCGCAGAGAAAACCGTTTCCATCATGCGGTCGTGCAGTTCGTCGGCAACCATCTGCCACTGCTCAGCGGTCAGCGTAGAGGCTTCTACATACCAGGCAATGCCACGTTCCAGACGGCTAATCTGTTGCAGGCCGCAGTTGTGGGCAATATCAGTCGCTTTAGAAGACCACGGGGAGATGGTGCCAGGGCGAGGCGTAACCAGCAGCAGTTTGCCTTCAGGGGCATGGCTGTGAAGAGCAGGACCATATTTCAGCAGGCGTACAAGCTGGGCGTGCTCATCCTCATTCAACGGTGCATTCAGATCGGCAAAATGGACGTACTCGGCGTAAATATTGTGGACCTGGAGGTTGGCAGCCTGAAAACGTGCCAGCAGTTTGTTAATACGGAATGCAGACAGTGCAGGTGAACCACGCAGAATTTCCATCATAAGTCTCTCGTCTTCTAAGCTTTCGGTGTGCCCAAGTGGGGGAAACGGGCGTCATTATAAAGAATCTACCGCGCCGACGAAACCGTTTGCGTCGAAATAAAATCACGACCTTCTCTTATCATCAAATGCGGTCTGGTTTCTGAATAAGTTGCCAACTGACGCAAGTTTAAGCAAAATGCCGCTCATTAATGACGACTTCACTTCTTAATCATCACCACAGCAGGCAGAGACAACGTACGGTTCAGAGAATTAACTAATTGAAAAAATTAAAGATTAATTATCTGTTCATCGGCATATTAACGCTGTTGTTGGCAGCGGCCCTCTGGCCATCTATTCCCTGGTTCGGTAAAGCCGAAAATCGTATCGCCGCCATTCAGTCGCGGGGAGAACTGCGCGTCAGTACCCTCGACTCGCCGTTAACTTACGCGACCCTCAACGGCAAGAAATTCGGCCTGGATTATGAACTGACTCAGGCGTTCGCCAACTACCTGGGCGTGAAGTTAAAAGTCACCGTGCGCCAGAACATCAGCCAGCTCTTTGACGACCTGGATAACGGCCATGCCGATCTGTTAGCCGCAGGCCTGGTATATAACAGCGAGCGGGTGAAAAATTACCAGCCCGGCCCAACCTACTATTCGGTTTCACAACAGTTGGTGTATCGGGTTGGGCAATACCGCCCGCGTACTCTTGCCACCGTGAACGAAAATCAACTGACCATCGCCCCGGGACACGTGGTGGTTAACGATCTCCAGTTGCTTAAAGAGAATAAATTTCCCGATCTGAGCTGGAAGGTGGATGACAAAAAGGGCACCACTGAACTGCTTGATGATGTTATCGCCGGGAAGCTGGATTACACCATTGCCGATTCCGTCGCCATCAGCTTATACCAACGCGTACATCCTGAACTGGCCGTAGCGCTGGACGTATCTGACGAACAGCCGGTGACCTGGTTTAGTCGCCTGGACGATGACAACACGCTGTCTGCCGCCCTGTTGGATTTTTTTAACACCATGAATGAAGACGGCTCTCTGGCGCGGCTGGAAGAAAAGTATCTCGGGCATGGCGATGATTTTGACTATGTTGATACACGCACCTTTTTACGCGCCGTAGACAGCGTATTGCCGGACCTTAAGCCGCTGTTTGAGAAATATGCTCAGGAGATAGACTGGCGACTGCTCGCCGCAATCTCTTATCAGGAGTCACACTGGGACGCGCAGGCCACTTCCCCGACCGGCGTACGCGGGTTGATGATGCTGACCAAAAATACCGCTCAAAGTCTCGGACTGACCGACCGTACCGATGCCGAACAAAGCATCAGCGGCGGCGCACGGTATTTGCAGGATATGATGAGTAAAGTGCCCGATACCGTCCCCGAAGGGGAACGCATCTGGTTTGCGCTCGCAGCCTACAACATGGGTTATGCGCACATGCTGGATGCACGGGCGCTGACCGTGAAAACCAAAGGCAATCCGAACAGCTGGTCCGACGTAAAACAGCGTCTGCCGCTGCTCAGCCAAAAGCCGTATTACAACAAGCTGACCTATGGTTATGCGCGTGGCCACGAAGCCTACGCTTATGTAGAAAATATCCGTAAGTACCAAATTAGCCTGGTGGGGTATCTGCAGGAGAAAGAAAAACGGGCGCTTGAAACGCAGCAACTGGCGCAGGATTACCCGGCGGTGACGCCGGCAGAGCTATTAGGTAAAGATGAATTGCCGCTTTCGGCGTTTCTGTCTCAGACGTCGTCAAATTACCTGTCGCACTCCCCTTCCCTGCTGTTTTCACCGCAGAAAAAAGAGGGCAAGTAGCCTCGGAAGCCTGATAAGCGCAGCGTCATCAGGCAATTAGACCGGCATTTACAAATTGGCGTTTTTTTTCAGCGCTTTGATTTCCTGACGACGCATGCGAAAGAAATCACTGAGCAACGTAGCGCAGTCATCCCGTAGCACCCCTTCGGTCACCTCCACCCGATGATTCATTCCTGGGTGATGCAGTACATCCATTAATGACCCGGCTGCCCCCGTTTTCGCATCGCGCGCGCCAAAAACGACATGGCCGATACGGCTGTGCACCATCGCGCCTGCGCACATCACACACGGCTCCAGAGTGACATACAGTGTGGTATCCAACAGACGGTAGTTTTGCAGCACCAGGCCGCCCTGACGCAGCGCCATAATTTCAGCGTGGGCAGTCGGATCATGGTGACCAATCGGACGGTTCCAGCCTTCGCCAATCACGCGGTTGTTATGTACCAATACCGCGCCCACCGGGACTTCACGCTCATCCCAGGCTCGCTTAGCCAGCGTTAAAGCATGACGCATCCAGTATTCGTGGCTAAATTCAACTTCAGACAAAGGGGTAACTCCAGTAATCAAAGCGGGCGCATTATACACAGACGCTATCGTTTACTCTATTCGAGTTGTTGCAGCTCTCCGCGCGGCGTGACGCGCCAGCGATGCTGGCAAAAAGAGAGCAGAGGATTGTCCTGATTACTGTCGCTGTAGCCACTGTAAAGCTGAAGCGGCGCACCAATGTGGCGTTCCAGTTGCGTCACTTTCTCATGGCCCAGACAGCGCAGAGGCAGCACCCACCCGCCGAATCCCCGCGCCATTTTACTGGCGATCAGATTGACTCGCGGTAGCCACGGCGTGTCGAAGTACACCTGCTCGACCAGCGACTGCGGGGAGCCAGTGATAAGCCAGATTTCGGCGTCAGAGCTTAACAGGTAGGTTGTCAGCCGCTGTTGCACGAGCGGAAAGGCCGTCACGTTACTGCGAAACCAGCGCACAAAGTCAGCCTGATGCCCTTTCAGACGCGCCTCGCTACGACCAAAAGTGCATCCCCACAACAGCAGGCTCATTGGCCAGCGGGCGGCACGCCCTTGTATCAGCAGCGCCAGCGCAATCACCGGTAGCAGAGGCAGCACAAGCAACGCGTTCAGCGGCTGGCGACGCAGCAGATAACGTATAAAGCTACCGAACATATCCTGCTGGTGTAACGTGCCATCCAAATCAAAAAAAACAACGCGGCGCTGGTGATTGGTCAAACCTTATTCCTCTGGATCGTTGAACCCCAATAGCCAGGTAAACAGGAACCCGGCGATAACTGCTACCAGATAGCCTAACAGATAGAACATCACTTTTCCGGCAACAATCGTCAGTGCCAGCGGCAAACCGGAGATGCCAAAGGTGATAACCGTCGCCACCTTCCAGTAGCTAATCAGCGCCCCGCCTACCGCTCCGCCAAGGCAGGCACCGATAAACGGTTTACCCAACGGCAGCGTGACGCCAAAAATAAGCGGCTCGCCAATACCCAGCAGCCCGACCGGCAGCGCTCCTTTGATCACTTTCTTAAGCCGCGCATTGCGGGTTTTCATCAACACCGCTATCGCAGCCCCTACTTGTCCAACGCCTGCCATCGCCAGGATAGGAAAGAGCGCGTTATAACCGTGTGCCTGTACCAGCTCAACGTGGATGGGCACCAACCCTTGATGAAGTCCGGTGAGCACCAATGGCAGGAAAGTTCCCGCCAGTATCGCACCAACCAGGAACCCGCCGCGGTCGATAGCCCAGGATGCGCCGTGAGCGATAGATTCAGAAATCCAGCCTCCAAGCGGTTGCAGCGCCACAATCGCGATGGCCCCGGTAATGATGGTGGTCAGCAGCGGGTTAAGGATAAGCTCCAGCGATTCCGGCAACAGCTCGCGGAATTTGCGCTCGATCCAACACATCAGCGCAACCACCAGCAGCACTGCGATCACCCCGCCGCGCCCCGGCTGCAACGCTTCGCCAAACAGGGTAATCTGCGCCAGCTGTGGACTGGAGAGGATCCCCGCCATCACCCCGCCCATCGCCAGAGAGCCGCCGAAGACTTTGGCGGTATTCACCCCAACCAGAATATTCATGATGGCAAACACGGCGCTACCAAATATGCCCATCAGCCCCAGCATATTCGGATAATGGGTCGCAAAATCCCCCACGATATCCGGCCGCTTAAGGATGTTTATAATGCCGGTGATCAAACCGGAGGCGATAAACGCCGGAATAAGAGGGATAAAGACGTTCGCCAGCTTGCGCAGCGCATCGCTCATTGGCGCTTTGTACTTCGCTTTGGCCTCTGATTTGGTGCGCTCGATATTATTCACATCTGCACGCTCGCCGCCACCGGCAATCAGGGAGCGCATGGCATCCACCACCTTGGCAGCTTTACCGGGGCCGACGATTATCTGATGCTGCGCGCCCTGCTTCACGTAACCGCTAACACCGGGCAGTTGCCTGAGACGGGGAATATCAATCTGATCGTCATCCTGAACTTCCACCCTGACGCGGGTCATACAGTTTTCCAGGCGCAGAATATTTTGCTCTCCGCCTACGCCCAGCAGAATGTCGCTGGCCAGCACCGCCGTCTTATCCATATACACCTCTTAGTGTTCTAACGCCGCGCGTAAAAAACCCTGGTGAGCGGCAAGCTTTTCACGGGCGGTAGCGGCATCCAGGCCGGTGAGCGCCATTAAAATCGCTGGCTTAACGTCAAAATCAGTCTGCTTTAACAGCGCTTGCGCCTGTTCACGCGCAATGCCGGTGGCTTCAACCACCATACGGCACGCTCGATCGACCAGTTTGACGTTGGTTGCCTGCATATCCACCATCAGGTTCTGGTACACCTTGCCAAATTTCACCATCGCACCGGTGGAGATCATATTGAGCACCAATTTTTGCGCGGTGCCGGATTTCAGCCGTGTTGACCCGGTCAACGCCTCCGGTCCCACCACCGGGGAGATAGCAATATCCGCTTCATGCGCGACAGGAGAATCCGGATTGCAGGAAATAGCCGCCGTCGTACAACCCACCGAACGCGCATATTTCAGCCCGCCAATCACATACGGCGTGCGACCTGAAGCCGCCAGACCAACCACCAGATCCTGTGCGGTAAGGTTGAGTGCGCGCAGATCGTCCTCGCCTAACTGCGGGTTATCTTCCGCGCCTTCTACCGCCTTGAGCAGCGCGCCCGGCCCCCCGGCAATCAGCCCAACCACCAGACCATGCGGTACACCGAAGGTCGGTGGGCACTCAGACGCGTCCAGCACTCCAAGACGTCCGCTGGTACCTGCGCCCATGTAAATAATGCGTCCACCGGCTTTTAACGCGTTGGCTGCCGCATCGACCGCGCACGCAACTTGAGGCAGAGTTGCTTTTACTGCTTCCGCTACCAGCGTATCCTGTTGATTAAATCGATGAACCAACTCCAACGTTGAGAGCGCATCCAGATCCATGGTCTGTGGATTGCGGGTTTCTGAAACTAATGCACCGAGATTCATTTTTTGTTCCTTAGGAATTTTTAATTCATAATAATCTGTCATAATGGAATATTATATTCATCCAGGCGAGTGAAATTTTGTTTTGCAATCGCCATCACGTTTTCGCCAGGAGACAGCATGAACTGTTTAATTCGCATTCGTCAGCGTTACCCGGACCTCGCGCAAAGCGATAAAAAACTTGCGGATTATCTTCTTGCTCAGCCGGATACCGCGCGTCATCTCAGCTCACAGCAGTTGGCCTTTGAAGCAGGCGTCAGCCAGTCCAGCGTGGTGAAGTTCGCGCAAAAGATGGGCTTTAAAGGGTTTCCGGCGCTGAAACTGGCGATTAGCGAAGCGTTGGCCAGCAATCCCAACCCTCATTCCATTCCGGTGCATAATCAGATTCGCGGTGACGACCCCATGCGTATGGTGGGCGAAAAACTGATTAAAGAGAACGTGGCGGCGATGCATGCGACGCTGGACGTCAACAGCGAAGAGAAACTGATAGAGAGCGTCACGATGCTGCGCTCAGCCCGGCGCATTATCCTGACCGGGATTGGCGCATCGGGTCTGGTAGCGCAGAATTTTGCCTGGAAACTGCTAAAGATTGGTTTTAACGCGGTGGTTGAACGCGATATGCACGCCCTGCTGGCGGCGGTGCAGGCGCTTTCACCCAACGATCTGCTGCTGGCCATTTCGTATACCGGAGAACGCCGCGAACTCAACCTGGCTGCGGATGAAACGTTGCGCGCCGGAGCCAAAATTCTCGCCATCACCGGATTTACCCCTAACGCCCTGCAACAGCGCGCAACTCATTGTCTGTACACGATTGCTGAAGAACAGGCCACGCGCAGCGCAGCGATTTCCTCTACCCATGCGCAAATGATGCTCACTGATTTACTGTTTATGGCGCTGGTGCAGCAAGATCTGGAGCATGCCCCGGAACGCATTCGCCACAGCGAAGCACTGGTAAAAAAACTGGTCTGAGCAAAGAATGCGCGTATAATGCCCGCCCGATTTGTGATGTTTTGAGAGTTTCCTGATGGCCCTGTTAATCACTAAAAAGTGTATCAATTGCGATATGTGCGAGCCCGAATGCCCGAATGAGGCGATTTCGATGGGTGACAGCATTTACGAGATTAACAGCGACAAGTGTACGGAATGCGTAGGCCATTACGACACGCCAACCTGTCAGAAGGTGTGCCCGATCCCCAATACTATTTTGAAAGATCCGGCACATGTCGAAACGGAAGAGCAGCTGTGGGATAAGTTTGTACTGATGCACCACGCCGATAAGCTGTAACGTTGCCTGATGACGCTATGCTTATCAGGCCGATGAAACGTTAGCTCTCGATAATCACCGTGGCGCAGGCGTAGTGACGCTCATCGGCCAGCGTCACATGCATATGTGCGACACCGAGTTTTTCCGCCAGTTTTAACGCCTCCCCCCATAACCGCAGACGCGGCTTACCGAGTTCGTCGTTAAAGACTTCAAACTGATTAAACGCCAGACCGTTGCGAATACCGGTACCAAAGGCTTTTGCTGCCGCCTCTTTGACCGCAAAACGCTTCGCCAGAAAGCGCACCGGTTGCTGATGCGTCTCCCAGATTGCCCATTCGTTGTCGCTGAGCACGCGTCTTGCCAGACGGTCGCCGGAACGGGAGATCACCGCTTCGATGCGGGCAATCTCCACGATATCCGTACCTAATCCCAGAATCGCCATTAGCCACGCGCTTCCAGCATCAGGCGCTTCATTTCGACTACTGCATCTTTCAGACCGCTCATCACCGCGCGGCCGATAATGGCATGGCCAATGTTCAACTCGTGCATTTCCGGGATCCGCGCGATGGCTTTAACGTTATGGTACGTCAGGCCGTGCCCCGCATTCACCTTCAGACCAAGGCTGGCGGCAAAGGTCGCCGCTTTGGCGATACGCGCCAGTTCGCTGGCCTGTTCAGCGTCGGTTTTCGCATCGGCGTAACAGCCGGTGTGAATTTCGATGTACGGCGCGCCGACTTCAGCAGCGGCCTTAATCTGTTCGTCATCAGCATCGATAAACAGCGAAACCAGAATGCCTGCGTCCGCCAGGCGTTTGCAGGCATCACGCATCTTGTCACGCTGACCAGCGACGTCCAGGCCACCTTCAGTCGTCACTTCCTGACGTTTTTCCGGCACCAGGCAGCAAAAATGCGGCTTAGTCTCAACGGCAATCGCCAGCATCTCTTCGGTTACCGCCATTTCCAGATTCATACGCGTATCCAGCGTCTGGCGCAAAATGCGCACGTCGCGATCGGTAATATGGCGACGGTCTTCACGCAGGTGCACGGTAATGCCGTCTGCGCCCGCCTGCTCAACGATAAACGCCGCCTGAACCGGGTCAGGGTATGCGGTGCCGCGTGCATTACGTAAAGTGGCAATGTGGTCAATGTTGACGCCTAACAGTAATTCGGCCATGGCAATCCATCCTCGTTAATCATTTTTTGTTTTTACTGCGCGTTTTGGCATAAATTGCCGGAACAGTTCCCGGCTTTTTAACGGCTTACCACCAAGATACGGCTTTAACGCCATGCGGGTAAAGCGTTTCGCGGCGCGAAGCGTATCAGCATCCGGAAATTCCCGCGATTCGAGTGCTTTCAGATGGCGTCCGGTAAAGGTGGCGTTATCAATCACTACGCTTGCGATAAACCCTTTTTCTTCCCGGTAACGATAGGTCATGGTGTCGTCCACCGGCTCGCCACTACCCGCACAGTGGGTAAAATCGACGCCGTACCCCAGATGTCCAAGTAAGGCCAGCTCAAAGCGACGCAGCGCAGGCTCTGGCGAACCCGTCGCGCCAGCCAGCGCCTGAATACAGTTCAGGTAGTCGAAAAAGAGTTCAGAAAAGCGGGTCTCATACTCAAGTACGCGAGAGATAAGCTCGTTGATATACAAGCCGCTGTACAGTGTGATACCGCTAAGAGGAAGAGCCAGAGAAACGGCTTCGGCACTGCGTAAGGTTTTGACCTCACCACGTCCACCAAAGCGAAGCAACAACGGAGTAAAAGGCTGGAGCGCGCCTTTGAGATTAGAACGTTTGGAGCGCGCGCCTTTAGCCACCAGGCGCACACGACCCGATTCTTCCGTGAAGACGTCCAGCACGAGACTGGTTTCGCTCCACGGGCGGCTATGCAGGACAAAAGCGCGTTGCCATCCTTCCATCATACCCGCCGTCTTTCAAGCTGCAGGTGTGTTGGCTGCGCCCACTCACCCCAGTCACTCACTTGAGTAAGCTCCCAAGGATCTGCGGTCTTGCCGCCTTCCTGCACCTCGAAAGCCATAACCTATGAAAAATTAGACGTCGTCGCCGTAACCGAGGCTACGCAGCGCGCGCTCATCATCGGCCCAGCCGGATTTCACTTTCACCCACAGCTCGAGGTGAACGGGCGCTTCGAACATCTCCTGCATGTCTTTACGCGCTTCGATGCCGATGGTTTTAATTTTGGCCCCTTTGTTGCCAATAACCATCTTCTTCTGCCCTTCACGTTCAACGAGGATCAGCCCGTTAATATCGTAACCACCGCGTTCGTTAGAGATAAAACGTTCAATCTCCACGGTAACGGAGTACGGCAGTTCAGCCCCCAGAAAACGCATCAGCTTTTCACGGATGATTTCAGACGCCATAAAGCGCTGAGAACGGTCGGTGATGTAATCTTCCGGGAAGTGATGAATGGCTTCCGGCAGGTGCTTACGCACGATGCCCGCAACGGTATCAACATTCAGGCCGGTTTCGGCAGAAATCGGGACGATATCAAGGAAGTTCATCTGGCTTGCCAGGAACTGCAGGTGCGGCAGTAAATCGGCTTTTTCCTGAACGTTGTCAACTTTGTTCACAGCCAGAATAACCGGGGCTTTACCGTCGCGCAGCTTGTTGAGCACCATTTCGTCGTCCGGCGTCCAGCGGGTGCCTTCCACAACGAAAATAACCAGTTCAACATCACCAATCGAGCTGCTCGCCGCTTTGTTCATCAGGCGGTTGATCGCCCGTTTTTCTTCCATATGCAGGCCCGGGGTATCAACATAAATTGCCTGATACGCACCTTCGGTATGGATGCCAACAATACGGTGACGTGTTGTCTGAGCCTTACGTGAGGTTATGGAAATCTTCTGCCCAAGCAGATTATTCAACAGGGTGGATTTGCCGACGTTCGGGCGACCGACGATGGCAATAAATCCGCAGTAAGTTTTCTCTTCGCTCATTCCAGCTCCAGTTTTTTCAACGCCTGTTCGGCGGCAGCCTGCTCAGCCTTACGACGGCTCGAACCTGTGCCAACCACCGGTTCACTCAGGCCGCTGACCTGGCAGTGGATAGTAAATTCTTGATCGTGTGCTTCACCACGAACCTGCACCACCAGATAGGACGGTAGCGGCAGGTGGCGACCCTGCAAATATTCCTGCAGGCGCGTTTTCGGATCTTTTTGTTTATCGCCTGGGCTAATTTCATCCAGACGAGTCTGATACCAGTTCAGGATCAGTTGTTCAACGGTTTGAATATCGCTGTCGAGGAAGACGCCGCCGATCAAAGCTTCAACGGTATCTGCCAGGATCGATTCACGACGGAAACCGCCGCTTTTCAGCTCGCCTGGCCCCAAACGTAAACATTCACCGAGGTCAAACTCACGGGCTAATTCAGCCAGCGTATTGCCGCGAACCAGCGTCGCGCGCATGCGACTCATATCACCTTCATCCACACGCGGAAAACGGTGATACAGCGCATTAGCGATAACAAAGCTCAGAATAGAGTCGCCTAAAAATTCTAAACGCTCGTTATGTTTGCTGCTGGCGCTACGGTGAGTTAATGCCTGCTGCAACAGCTCCTGATGATTAAAAGTGTAGCCCAGCTTCCGTTGAAGCCGATTAATTACGATGGGGTTCATGCGATACCAATAAATGAATGCGTCAACAATTCAGCACACGAAACAGACCTGATATACGCATTTCGCTTAGCCATCCCGCTTCGGCTGAATGCATTTATACACAAACCAACGCTGTTTCGTGTGCCGTGGCAACCTGTCGGTGCCAACCTCAAACTTCGGGGGAATATTCTATACACAACGACAAGGGATGTCGTTAGTCTGCGGGAATTTATCCGAGAAATAATTCACGCTGTCGCCATAATGACGACAACGTGAACGATTATCAGCGATTAGTGAATGCCACCAATACGGCTTAAGCGCACACCGGTCGGCCATTCGCCTTCTTGCTTATCGAAACTCATCCAGATAGCGGTTGCTTTACCAACCAGATTCGCTTCCGGCACAAATCCCCAGTAACGGCTGTCCGCGCTGTTGTCACGGTTATCACCCATCATGAAGTAGTGTCCCGGCGGGACGATCCAGGTTGCCAACTGCTGGCCTGGCTGGCGGTAATACATCCCCACCTGATCCTGCGCGATTGGCACGGTCAGAATGCGGTGCGTTACCTCACCCAGCGTTTCTTTACGCTCGGAGAGGCGAATACCGTTATCTTTCGTTTCATTCAGCGGAACCTCAAAGAAGCCGCTGGTCGCTTCACCGCCGTTACGACGCGCAAATGTCTGCACAAAATCACTTGGCTGAACATCAGAGTACGTTACCGGCAGCGCGTTTTCACACGCCTGACCGGAACTGCATCCTGGCTGAATAGTTACCTCTTTCGCCACCGGATCGTACGTCACTTTATCTCCCGGTAAACCGACAGCACGTTTGATGTAGTCCAGACGCGGATCTTCCGGGTATTTAAACACCACGATATCACCACGTTTCGGATGGCCGGTTTCGATCAGCGTTTTCTGGTAAATCGGATCTTTAATCCCGTAGGCGAATTTCTCCACCAGGATAAAGTCACCGATAAGCAGTGTCGGCATCATCGAACCAGACGGGATCTGGAACGGCTCATAAATAAATGAACGCACCACCAGCACAATAGCTAAAACCGGGAAAACGGATGCCCCTGTTTCCAGCCAGCCCGGCTTAGGGGCCACTTTTTTCAGCGTTGCTTTATCCAGTGAATCACCTGCAGCAGCTTGCGCTGCTGCCTGACGCTCCCGGCGTTTTGGCGCGAAGATGAATTTATCTACGCACCATAAAATGCCCGTCACCAGTGTGGCAATCACCAGAATCAGGGCAAACATGTTCGCCATGCCAACTCCTTAAGATTATTTGCTGTCTTTACCGACATGCAGAATGGCGAGGAAGGCTTCCTGTGGCAGTTCAACGTTACCGATCTGCTTCATGCGCTTTTTACCCTCTTTCTGTTTTTGCAGCAGCTTTTTCTTACGGCTGATATCGCCACCGTAGCATTTCGCCAGAACGTTTTTACGTAGCTGCTTAACCGTTGAACGCGCGATGATGTGCGTACCAATGGCCGCCTGGATCGCGATATCAAACTGCTGGCGAGGGATCAGATCTTTCATCTTCTCGACCAGTTCACGACCACGGCTCTGGGAGTTGTCGCGGTGGGTAATCAGCGCCAGCGCATCGACACGTTCGTTGTTGATGAGAACATCAACGCGCACCATGTCAGACGCCTGGAAACGTTTGAAGTTATAGTCCAGCGACGCATAGCCGCGAGAAGTTGACTTCAGACGGTCGAAGAAGTCGAGTACCACTTCCGCCATCGGAATTTCATAGGTCAGCGCCACCTGGTTACCGTGGTAAACCATGTTGGTCTGTACGCCGCGCTTCTCGATACACAGCGTGATGACGTTACCGAGGTAAGCCTGCGGCAGCAGCATATGACACTCAGCAATCGGCTCACGCAGTTCGTAAATGTTGTTCAACGGCGGCAGCTTGGACGGGCTATCGACGTAGATCGTCTCTTTCGCCGTGGTTTCGACTTCGTAGACTACGGTCGGCGCGGTAGTGATCAGATCCAGATCGTATTCACGTTCCAGACGTTCCTGAATGATCTCCATGTGCAGCAGACCGAGGAAGCCACAGCGGAAGCCGAAGCCCAGCGCGGTTGAGCTTTCCGGTTCATAGAACAGGGAGGCGTCGTTGAGGCTCAGCTTGCCAAGCGCGTCACGGAAGTTTTCGTAGTCGTCAGAGCTCACCGGGAACAGACCGGCGTAAACCTGCGGCTTCACTTTTTTAAAGCCTGGCAGCGGCTTGTCCGCCGGGTTACGCGCCTGCGTCAGGGTATCGCCAACCGGTGCGCCCAGGATGTCTTTAATCGCACAAACCAACCAACCCACCTCGCCGCATTTCAGCTCGGTACGGTCAACCTGTTTTGGCGTGAAGATACCCAGACGGTCAGCGTTATAGACCTGACCGGTGCTCATCACTTTAATTTTGTCGCCTTTACGCATGGTGCCGTTTTTAATACGCACCAGTGATACGACGCCCAGGTAGTTATCGAACCAGGAGTCGATGATCAGCGCCTGTAACGGACCTTCCGGGTCGCCTTCCGGCGGCGGGATGTCGCGCACCAGACGTTCAAGAACGTCAGTGACGCCTACGCCGGTTTTCGCCGAACAGCGAACGGCATCCGTCGCATCAATACCGACGATATCTTCGATCTCTTCCGCCACACGCTCAGGATCGGCGGCTGGAAGGTCAATTTTGTTCAGTACCGGCACCACTTCCAGATCCATTTCCATGGCGGTATAGCAGTTAGCCAGGGTCTGTGCTTCGACGCCCTGTCCGGCATCAACCACCAGCAGTGCGCCTTCACAGGCAGCAAGCGAGCGGGAAACTTCATACGAGAAGTCAACGTGGCCCGGGGTGTCGATAAAGTTAAGCTGATAGGTTTCACCATCAGATGCTTTGAAATCGAGCGTCACGCTCTGCGCTTTGATAGTAATACCGCGCTCACGCTCAAGATCCATCGAGTCGAGAACCTGCGCTTCCATTTCACGGTCAGACAGGCCACCGCAGATCTGGATAATACGGTCAGACAGCGTCGATTTACCGTGGTCGATGTGAGCTATGATTGAAAAGTTACGTATGTTCTTCATATAGTATAATTATTGTGCCTTACGCCCGCCTGAGCAGGCTCTGAGAAGTCGCTGAGAAGTCGCTGATCTGAGCTTAACGTCTGTTTAAGTGAAACGCCGCATTCTACACTACAACGCTGAGGCGAGGAAATGTTCATAGAGCAAGGATAGCGGGAACTGGAAACAACTTTGCAAAGTCGGTGAAACTTTTGCCGGATGGCGACACAAGCGCCATCCGGCAAAGCTATCACTGTTGGGTTTCGACGCGAATGAGATCGGGTGGGAGAGCAACGTTCAGAATGACCGGCTGCCAGGCTTCGCGCTCAGCAAGCTTACGAGAGTATCCACGGGCAATCAGGAATCCGCCCACGCCCCCCAGCACGGCACCGCTTAATGCCGCAAGGTCGGAACCAAACAGCACCTGGAATAGCGCCGCGAAGAGAAAGAGCCCCGCCAACGGAGACATGTAGACCAACATCGCTGAACCCAGCAGGCTACCCTCGGCAATACCCAGTTCAACTTTTTGACCGGGCGCTAAGGGTTCGTCGCTGGGCACCACGATGGTATGCGTGGTCTGCGGCCCAAGTTTGTTCAGCACGCGGCTCCCGCATCCGGCCCGCGAAGCACAGCTGCTACATGATGCTTTAACATCACAGCTGACCGTCGCCAGACCATTTTGCCAGGAGACGACTGTCGCCCACTCTTTAATCATTGTGCAGCCCTGAACTTAATATTGTCCGCGATACGCTTCGCCGTTTGCGGTGGAAGCTCGCCCACAATCGTAATTTCTGCGTTATCACGCACGCTGGTGCTAACCGTTCTACGCCCGGTTCGCAACAGCTGATCGGCGCTGTTTTGCATCGCACGGTTTACGTTCACGGAGAAACTGAACAGGCCATCAGAATATAGGCGCGATTCGATCGGCATGTTATCCATCGTCGGCAGCGGACGTCGACTGCTGGAAACTTCGCTGAAGCCTTGCGGCAACCACGACGGACTCCAGTTGAAGTTGGTTTTCTCACCCGCAGGAACTGACAGCAACGGCGGTAGATTGGCTTTCGCCAGCGCCTGCATACTATCGCTAACGCCGTTGTTTACGGTAAAGGCGATAACGCGGAACTGTTCCAGCGTCTCACCATCACGGTCGAGAAGATCGACGCGCATCGGCAGCTTAGTCTCCGTGTCCATCCAGACGATATAGCTGTAACGCGTACCGTCACGGGCGACTACGCGGATCACTTCACAGAGCCGATCGACAATGCGGGTGCGACCTACTGAGATAAAGTCATAGTAGGGAGCAAGACGTTTGAAGTCGGTGTAAATCAGAGAGGGCAGAGAGTCAACGATATAGTCGCCGTTCAGCGTGAACGGTTCGAGACCAGGCTCAAAATAGCTGATTTCATTGCCACGCTGCACCACTTCCCGGCGCGGTCCATCCATTTGCAACAGTTGCGCTAGCGGACGGTTATCCAGGCGAGCATGGCGATAACGTAGGGATTCAACACCCTGCTTATTGATGCTGACAAATGACAGCTCATAGGTTAGCGACTGGCTGGCCAGATTCATCTGCTGCAACAACGCCCCGGACGCAGGATTGGCCGAGGCGTTTACAGAGAAAAACAGGCTACCAGCCACAAGTGACATGGCAAACCAAAGTTGCTTCATTACTGCGATTGCGTTCCTAAAGTTTGAATTCCTGGCACCTGCACAGCGGCTTGCTGTGTTTGGGCCTGCTCAAACTGAAGCTGTTCAGAGTGCAGTCGACGTTGCAGTTCGTAGTCCTGCAACATGGCATTAATACGACGACGCTGCTCCTGTACCTGCTGTTGCTGACCGCCGCTGGCCGTCGCGTCAGAGGGTACACCCAAGCTTACCGGACTGGCTTTACCCATCATCGGTAATGTATTAAATACCGGCGTTTCGGGCTGCTGGGACGTTTCAGATTGCCCATTATAGTGCTGGACGCCAACAATAACTGCAAGTGATACACACGCGGCCACACCCATTTGGGTAAGCTGCGCGGCCCACGGACGCATTTTCTTCCAGAATGGCATTTTCTGCCACTGGTGCGGTGCTGGCTGGGCCTCAGGAATCAATGGCACCGTCTGACGTACTGGCTCATCCTGGATGGCAGCCATTACGCGGGCGGAAATATCGAAATGGAGAACGTCGGCGGTATCACCTCGCATGGAATCGCGAATCAGGTGATAACTCTCCCAGGTTTTTTGCATTTCCGGGTCCTGAGTCAGCTCTTTGAGTAACTCAGTATCCAGCGTTTCGCCATCCATTAAAGCGGAAAGTTTTTCTTTCTGCATGCCTAATACCTTTTCCAGTATCCCGCTATCGTCAACGCCTGATAAGCGGTTGAACTTTATTATCAATAGCTTCCCTCGCTCGGAAGATACGTGAACGCACCGTACCCACCGGACAATCCATGATAGCGGCTATCTCTTCATAGCTCAGGCCATCCAACTCCCGCAAGGTTATTGCCATGCGTAAATCTTCCGGGAGGGACTCAATAGTTCGGAAAACTATCTGTCTCAGTTCTTCTGACAACATTAAGTTCTCAGGGTTCGAAATTTCTTTCAGCGCACCGCCACTTTCGTAATTTTCTGCTTCAATCGCATCAATATCACTGGAAGGTGGACGACGCCCCTGAGCGACCAGGTAATTCTTCGCTGTATTGACTGCAATACGATACAGCCAGGTATAAAAAGCACTATCTCCCCGGAACGAGTCCAGCGCACGATAGGCCTTGATAAATGCTTCTTGTACTACATCGGGTACATCGCCCGACGGTACATAGCGAGAAACCAGACTCGCCACCTTATGCTGATAGCGCACTACCAGTAGGTTAAAGGCTTTCTGATCTCCCTTCTGGACCCGTTCTACCAGGACCTGGTCCGTTAACTGCTCGCTCATCCGAGGTAAAGTCTCCCCAAACCAAATTTCCACGCGCCTTCGAAACGCCACTCCATCAGCTTCACTATGAGCAAGCAAATGCTTAGAGTGCTCAAGTTTCGTAAAGTTCCGTTACGCATTGTTTTTTGTTTGTCATGTTGTAGACAGGTCTTATCTCTCATTATAAGTCTACATAATCCGATCGACGCACTATCTGTTTAGAAATGCCCATTTCACCGCTTGCAGAGTAACCCAACGGCCACTTTATTTCATCACATAATCTGGTGCTAACGGCCTGCTTCACAAAATATTTTTGCTCATTTCGTCCTCGTCATGCTTTTTTTTCATATTTAGTCACTGCAACACATTTAAAAATAAAACGTGCAGTATCGCGCAAAGTGGTGCTATGGTGACCAAACACTGTTTAGTAAATTAAACAAAAATCATGAATACGACTCCTGAATTATCCTGTGACGTGCTGATCATTGGCAGCGGGGCTGCCGGACTCTCACTGGCGCTGCGCCTGGCCGAAAAACATCAGGTTATTGTCCTGAGCAAAGGTCCGGTCAGCGAAGGCTCGACATTTTATGCCCAGGGCGGTATTGCCGCGGTGTTTGATGAAACCGACAGCATCGATTCCCACGTTGAAGATACTCTGATTGCCGGGGCCGGCCTGTGCGATCGCCATGCGGTTGAATTTGTCGCCAGCAATGCCCGCACCTGCGTTCAGTGGCTTATCGATCAGGGCGTCTTATTTGATACGCAGGTTCAGCCCAACGGTGAGGAGAGTTATCACCTGACCCGTGAAGGCGGTCATAGCCATCGACGCATTCTGCACTCTGCGGATGCCACCGGTAAAGAAGTCGAAACCACCCTCGTCAGCCAGGCACAAAATCACCCCAACATACGGGTTCTTGAGCGCAGTAATGCCGTCGATCTGATTGTCTCCGATAAAATCGGTCTGCCGGGAACGCGTCGGGTTGTCGGAGCCTGGATCTGGAACCGTAATAAAGAAGCCGTAGAAACCTGCCATGCCAAGTCAGTAGTGTTGGCCACCGGCGGCGCGTCAAAGGTGTACCAATACACCACCAATCCAGATATTTCCTCGGGTGATGGGATTGCGATGGCCTGGCGCGCGGGATGCCGTGTCGCCAACCTGGAATTTAACCAGTTTCACCCGACGGCGCTGTATCATCCGCAGGCGCGCAACTTTCTGCTAACCGAGGCGCTGCGTGGCGAAGGCGCACACCTGAAGCGCCCGGACGGTTCGCGCTTTATGCCCGATTTTGACGAGCGTGGCGAACTGGCTCCCCGCGATATTGTTGCCCGCGCCATTGACCACGAAATGAAGCGCCTGGGCGCTGACTGCATGTTTCTCGACATCAGCCATAAACCGGAAGAATTTGTTCGTCAGCATTTCCCGATGATTTATGAAAAATTGCTGGGGCTGGGCATCGATTTGACTAAAGAGGCGGTTCCCATCGTTCCTGCCGCGCACTATACCTGCGGCGGCGTGATGGTGGATGACTTTGGCCGTACGGATGTCGACGGGCTGTATGCGATCGGCGAAGTGAGTTACACCGGCCTGCATGGAGCCAACCGGATGGCGTCAAACTCATTACTGGAGTGCCTTGTTTACGGCTGGTCCGCGGCTGAAGATATCGACAGGCGAATGCCTTATGCTCGCAGCGTCAGCACCCTCCCGGATTGGGATGAAAGCCGGGTAGAAAACCCGGATGAACTGGTTGTGATTCAGCATAACTGGCATGAGCTGCGGCTATTTATGTGGGATTACGTCGGTATCGTGCGCACAACTAAACGTCTGGAGCGCGCCCTGCGCCGTATCACCATGTTGCAACAGGAAATCGACGAGTATTACGCTCATTTCCGCGTGTCGAACAACTTGCTGGAACTGCGCAATCTGGTGCAGGTTGCTGAGCTGATTGTCCGCTGCGCGATGATGCGTAAAGAGAGTCGGGGCCTGCACTATACGCTGGATTATCCTGAACAGCTTCCAGAGGCGGGCCCGTCCATTCTCTCGCCGCTAAGTCATCACATAAACAGATAAAACGCCTGGGTCAGCGCCGTGTAACCTTCAGAGTAACGTTGGTCTGGCCCACGGATCACCAGCCTGTCACTAAAGCACTCCCCGGCCTGCGGGGAGAATGCCAGCAGTACTCGATTCGGTAGTCGGGCCTCGGTTTCTGCTACATCCGTGCGCAATCGCAGATGCCAGCCCATGCCCAGTGCCTGCTGGGAAAATGCGTTACCAATCTGTTCGGGCAGTACCACACAGAAAAAACCTTCTTCCGTAATGCTGTCTGCCGCCAGCGTCAGCAATACTTGATGATCGAGCGTGGTGGTGTAGCGAGCCTGCTCGCGCTGCGGCGTGGCACATTCCACTCCCTGTTCATAATAGGGAGGGTTGCTGATGATCAAATCAAAGCGCACGGTCTGGCGCGGTACCCACTGCTGCACATCTTCCGTATGAACGTTCACGCGATGCATCCACGGGGATTGCGCGATGTTCTCCTGCGCCTGCTGCGCGGCATCAACATCAAGCTCCACAGCGTCAATGATGACGTTTTCATCTGTGCGCTGGGCCAGCATCAGCGCCAACAGGCCGCTCCCGGTACCAATATCCAGGATCCGCTTTACGCCAGCAACAGGGGCCCAGGCCCCCAATAAAATGCCGTCCGTTCCGACTTTCATTGCACAACGATCGTGTGCCACAAAAAACTGCTTAAAAGTAAATCCATTACGTCTAAGTACGGATGTAGACTGGGGCATGAAGAACAACCTTCCTGGAAAAAAAACGATAACATAGGATAAAAACAATACCTGAGAAGGTATATCCATACAAACAGATGAAGATTGCAGCCGTAACGTCTATAATCAGCGCCCCACTCAGAGGTAGAACATGACTGTAACGACTTTTTCCGAACTTGAACTCGATGAAAGCCTTCTGGATGCCCTCCAGGAAAAAGGTTTCACTCGCCCGACCGCCATTCAGGCTGCCGCCATTCCGCCTGCGCTCGATGGCCGTGATGTACTCGGTTCTGCGCCGACAGGCACCGGTAAAACGGCGGCATATTTGCTGCCAGCGTTGCAGCACCTGCTCGACTTCCCGCGCAAGAAATCTGGCCCGCCGCGCATTTTGATTTTGACACCGACGCGCGAACTGGCGATGCAGGTTGCCGAACACGCCCGTGAACTGGCGAAGAATACGCATCTGGATATCGCCACGATTACCGGCGGCGTGGCTTACATGAACCACATGGAAGTCTTTAGCGAAAACCAGGACATCGTGGTCGCCACTACCGGTCGTCTGCTGCAGTACATTAAAGAAGAAAACTTCGACTGCCATGCGGTTGAGACACTAATCCTCGATGAAGCAGACCGCATGTTGGACATGGGCTTTGCCCAGGACATCGAGCATATCGCTGGAGAAACCCGCTGGCGTAAGCAAACTATGCTGTTCTCCGCCACGCTGGAAGGCGATGCGATCAAAGATTTTGCTGAGCGTCTGCTGGAGGATCCGGTCGAAGTTTCGGCGGATCCGTCTACCCGCGAACGCAAGAAGATTCATCAGTTTTACTACCGTGCCGATGACATCGAGCACAAAACTGCCCTGCTGATCCATTTGTTAAAACAGCCGGAAGCGACCCGCTCGATTGTCTTCGTACGTAAACGCGAGCGTGTGCACGAGCTGGCAGGCTGGCTGCGCCAGGCGGGCATTAATAACTGCTATCTCGAAGGCGAGATGGTGCAGAACAAACGTAATGAAGCGATCAAACGCCTGACCGATGGTCGTGTGAACGTACTGGTAGCAACCGACGTTGCCGCTCGTGGGATCGATATTCCTGACGTCAGCCACGTGTTTAACTTCGACATGCCGCGCAGTGGCGATGCCTATCTGCACCGCATTGGCCGTACCGGTCGTGCAGGCCGTAAAGGTACTGCGATCTCTTTGGTTGAAGCCCACGACCATCTGCTGCTCGGCAAAGCGAGCCGCTATATTGACGAGCCACTGAAAGCACGCGTCATCGACGAACTGCGTCCAACCACGCGCGCGCCAAGTGAGAAATCTAACGGTAAGCCATCCAAGAAAGTGCTGGCGAAGCGCGCCGAGCAAAAAGCAAAAGAGAAAGAGAAACCGCGGGTGAAAAAACGTCACCGCGACGCCAAAAATATCGGCAAACGCCGTAAGCCGAGCGGAGCTGCTACCCAGCAGTCCGACAAAGAGTAAACCGAATGCCGGGCCGTTTAGCCCGGCATTTTTTGTGCACAAAAAAGCGGAAGATACGTTGGCATCTTCCGCTTTCAGATTCTCTGCCAGACGGGGTTATTCCCCGTGAGCCTTACAGGCTCTCAGTAAAGGTACGAGCAATAACGTCGCGCTGCTGTTCTGGCGTCAGAGAGTTGAAACGCACGGCATAACCAGAAACACGGATGGTCAACTGCGGATATTTTTCCGGATGCTTAACCGCATCTTCCAGAGTTTCGCGGCGCAGAACGTTCACGTTCAGGTGCTGACCACCTTCCACACGGACTTCCGGCTGTACGTCTACCGGTACTTCACGGTATTCGATCTCACCCAGTTTGCTGACAGCAACGACTTCATCAGCATTGAAACCTGCTTTCGCAACGATGCAGCGTGCTTCGCCTTTTTCGCTGTCCAGCAGCCAGAAAGAGTTCAGCAGGTCGTCGTTTGCAGCTTTAGTAATCTGGATACCTGTAATCATTTGATGCCTCCCCGGCAAAATTATTTGATCTCGGTTGGCCGTCATCCGGCCAATTGGTAAAACCATTGTTGCTTGAGTGTATATATACCCCTCACACACCCTTGAATCTTTGATTTAAATCAATAAAAACCACACATGAAAAGTGGTGATAGGTGGATTTTATTGTTTTACATCAACTTACGCCACATGCGCAGCTAAACTTTTTACATAAATTTTCAACTATCTTTAAGGGGTAGACCCTTGAGAAACGTACAGAATTTTGCGACGCCGAAAGAAGCAGTTAAGCTAGGGGGATTGAAAATTCGCAGGAGAGCGAGATGGCCACCGAATTAACCTGGCACGATGTGCTGGCAGAAGAGAAACAGCAGCCTTATTTTGTTAACACGCTGCATACTGTGGCGGGCGAGCGTCAGTCAGGTATGACAATTTATCCGCCACAAAAAGATGTATTCAACGCTTTTCGCTTTACCGAACTTGGCGACGTGAAAGTCGTCATCCTGGGGCAGGATCCATACCACGGTCCGGGCCAGGCACACGGTCTCGCGTTTTCTGTCCGCCCCGGTATTGCCACCCCGCCCTCGTTGCTGAACATGTACAAAGAGCTGGAAGCAACGATTCCTGGCTTCACACGCCCAACGCACGGATATCTGGAAAGCTGGGCACGCCAGGGTGTGCTGTTACTCAACACCGTGCTTACCGTCCGTGCCGGGCAGGCACATTCGCACGCCAGTCTGGGATGGGAAACATTTACCGATAAAGTCATCAGCCTGATTAACCAACATCGGGAAGGCGTGGTATTCCTGCTCTGGGGTTCACACGCACAAAAGAAAGGTGCGATTATTGATGCGCAGCGTCACCATGTATTGAAAGCGCCGCACCCATCACCGCTCTCTGCGCATCGCGGTTTCTTTGGCTGCAATCATTTTGTACTGGCTAATGAGTGGCTGGAACAGCGAGGTGAAAAGCCGATTGACTGGACGCCGGTATTACCAGCAGAAAGCGAGTAAAAAAATGCCAGCGAATCGCTGGCATTTTTATTATCAGGCTTTGTTCTGACGCCACCACTCCGCGAGCAGCACGCCGGTCGCGACAGAAACGTTGAGCGTTTCTACGTTGCCCGTACCGTCTATCGCCACGCACAGGTCGTCGGCTGAGCATGCTGCTTCTGGCAGAGCCTCACGCTCACGCCCTAATACCAGCACCATTTTTTCCGGCAACGTGGTAGTAAACAGCGGCTTGCCTTTCACGCTTGAGGTCATCACTACCGTGTAACCCGCATTACGGAAGTCGTCCAGCACATCGACAATACTGTCACCGGTGATCGGCTGAACGTGCTCAGCTCCGCCTTCAGCGGTGCGGATAGCCGCACCTGATTCCAACAGCGCCGCATCCTGTACCACCACGCCTTTCACACCGAAGTGCGCGCAGCTACGCATCATGCCGCCCAGATTGTGCGGGTTAGCAATGTCTTCCAGGGCCAGCACGCAATCCTGCGCCCCGGCCTGACCAACCCACTGCTTAACAGTGGTACCGTTACGTTTTTTGATCAGGAAACAAACGCCGCCATGGTGTTCAGTGCCGGAGGCTTTCGCCAGCTCGGCTTCGTCAACCACGTGGTAGGCTTTGCGGTTCGCCGCCATCCAGCGTAATGCTTCTTTAAAGCGCGGGGTTACGCTCTGAACAAACCAGGCGCGAACAATAGCGTCCGGACGACTCTGGAACAGAGCCTGACAGGCATTCTCACCGTAAACGCGGGTTTCTTCCGCGCGCTGACGACGTAATACTTCAGGATCGATAAAGCTTTTGCCGCTGATACCACCGTGATCGGCTTTGTCTGCTGCATCATCATTCGGTGCGCGGGACACGGTACGCCATGGTGAATCTTCACGTCCACGGTCGCGTTCTACATCGCGGCCACGACCACGTTCACGACCACGTTCGCTGTTCGGACCCTTTCTGTCATCACGGGCAGGGCGACGACCGCCTTCGGCTCGGGAAGTACCGGGGCGACCGCCGCCTTTACCAGTACGTGGATTTTGGGTGCGTTTGTCCGAGTCATCGTCACTGCGGACGTACATCACTTTGACCTTGCCGTTTTTGTTCTTCAGTTCGTCGCTCATGTTTTTCTCCACCTGCTCTGCGCGAAGCGCGAAGATTACCCGATGTGCACGTCGTTAGCCATTATTTCATTTAAAAGCTAAGGACTATTGTACTCATTGAATAAAACGCATTGTTGTTTAGAACAGACTCCCCGATAATATGTAACATAATAGAAACATACTGGCGTTACTGCCGTGAAGTCCACTCCACTCATCCAGAGGTTAGTTATGAATACCGTTTGTACCAGCTGCCAGGCTATCAACCGCATCCCCGACGATCGTGTCCAGGAAGCGGCTAAATGCGGACGCTGTGGTCACGACCTGTTTGATGGGGAGGTGATCAATGCGACCGGTGAAACACTGGATAAACTGTTAAAAGACGATCTCCCGGTGGTGGTTGATTTTTGGGCCCCCTGGTGTGGTCCATGCCGTAACTTCGCCCCGATTTTTGAAGATGTCGCGGAAGAGCGTAGCGGTAAAGTGCGTTTTGTTAAAGTGAATACAGAAGCCGAGCGTGAACTCAGCGCCCGTTTCGGTATCCGCAGCATCCCGACCATTATGATCTTCAGAAAAGGTGAAATCGTCGACATGCTTAATGGCGCCGTACCTAAAGCCCCGTTTGATAGCTGGCTTAACGAATCATTATAATCTCTACGGGGCGCATCTTGTGCCCCGTTTTCACCTCTGCGACAATAGCGTTTTTCAACGTGTTCTCCCATGACCGATAACGCTGTTCTTCAGTTACGCGCTGAGCGCCTCGCGCGCGCCACGCGTCCTTTCCTTGCCCGAGGTAATCGCATTCGCCGCTGTCAGCGCTGCCTGCTGCCACTGAAGCTCTGCTTGTGCGCAACGCTTGTGTCGTCTGAGGCCAAAAGCCGCTTTTGTCTGGTGATGTTTGATACCGAGCCGATGAAGCCCAGCAATACGGGACGTTTGATTGCCGATATTTTGCCCGATACCACGGCTTTTCAGTGGTCACGCACCGAACCGCCACAGGCGCTGCTCGAACTGGTGAAAAATCCGGATTACCAGCCTATGGTTGTATTCCCGGCATCCTATGCGGGCGAAGAGCGTGAAGTGATTTTCGCTCCACCAGCCGGTAAACCGCCGTTGTTTATCATGCTTGATGGTACCTGGCCTGAAGCACGTAAAATGTTCCGTAAAAGCCCGTACCTTGATAACCTGCCGGTGATCTCTGTTGATTTATCGCGACTTTCCGCTTACCACCTGCGTGGCATTCACGCCGAAGGGCAATACTGTACTGCCGAAGTGGCCATCGCGTTGTTGGATCTGGCGGGCGATACGCAAGCTGCGGAGGGGTTGAGCGATCATTTTACTCGCTTTAAAACCCGCTACCTGGCAGGAAAAACTCAACATCAGGGAAGCGTCACAGCAGACTCGCCAGAAAGCGTTTAAAATCATTCGGTCACTGGTGTCATTAAGGAAGCCGATATGAGTCAGCGTGGTCTGGAAGCACTACTGCGACCGAAATCCATTGCGGTGATTGGGGCGTCAATGAAGCCTAATCGCGCAGGTTACCTGATGATGCGTAACCTGCTTGCCGGCGGTTTCTATGGACCTGTTTTACCAGTGACGCCAGCATGGAAAGCGGTGTTGGGCGTCCTGGCCTGGCCCAATATCAACAGCCTGCCTTTTAGCCCAGACCTTGCCGTGTTGTGCACCAATGCCAGCCGCAACCTGCCATTACTCGAAGCGCTTGGCGAGAAAGGCTGTAAAACCTGCATTATTCTTTCAGCTCCCGCATCGCAGCACCTGGAATTGTTGGCCTGCGCCGCACGCTACAACATACGTCTGCTAGGCCCCAACAGCCTGGGACTTCTCGCGCCCTGGCAGGGGCTTAACGCCAGCTTTTCCCCCGTCCCCATCAAGCGCGGTAAGTTGGCATTTATTTCCCAGTCAGCGGCGATTTCCAACACCATTCTGGACTGGGCGCAGCAGCGCGACATGGGTTTTTCCTGGTTTATCGCGCTGGGCGACAGCCTTGATATCGACGTTGATGAACTGCTGGATTACCTGGCGCGCGACAGTAAAACCAGCGCGATATTACTGTATCTCGAACATTTAAGTGATGCCCGGCGCTTTGTCTCCGCCGCCCGTAGCGCCTCGCGCAATAAACCCATTCTGGTGATTAAGAGCGGTCGCAGCCCGGCGGCGCAGCGTTTATTGCATACCAGCGCAGGGATGGACCCAGCGTGGGACGCGGCTATCCAGCGCGCCGGTTTATTACGCGTACAAGACACTCACGAGCTGTTCTCTGCGGTAGAAACCCTGAGCCACATGCGTCCACTGCGCGGCGACAGGCTGATGATCATCAGCAATGGGGCCGCGCCTGCCGCACTGGCATTAGATGAGCTGTGGTCAAAAAATGGCAAGTTGGCGACATTGAGTGAAGATACCTGCCAGAAATTACGCGATGCGTTACCTGAACATATTGATATCGCCAACCCGCTGGATCTGCGTGACGACGCCAGCAGCGAACACTACGTTAAGACGCTGGATATCTTGCTCGCCAGCCAGGATTTCGACGCACTGATGGTGATTCACTCACCCAGCGCAGCCGCCCCGGGAACAGAAAGCGCACAAGCGTTAATCGAGGCGGTAAAACGTCATCCCCGCGGTAAGTTCGTCTCGTTGCTGACCAACTGGTGCGGAGAGTTTTCCTCCCAGGAAGCCCGTAGACTGTTTAGCGAAGCCGGATTACCTACCTACCGCACGCCAGAAGGCACCATCACCGCGTTTATGCATATGGTGGAGTACCGGCGTAACCAGAAGCAACTGCGGGAAACCCCTGCGCTGCCCGACTACCTGACCACCAACACCGCCGAGGCGCATAATCTGTTACAGCAGGCGATTGCTGAAGGAGCAACGTCGCTGGATACCCATGAAGTGCAGCCGATTTTACAAGCCTATGGCTTACACACACTGCCGACGTGGATCGCCAGCGACAGCGCTGAAGCCGTACACATCGCGGAGCAAATCGGTTACCCGGTGGCGCTAAAGCTGCGTTCTCCTGATATCCCGCATAAATCAGAAGTTCAGGGGGTAATGCTCTACCTGCGGACAGCAACAGAGGTGCAGCAGGCAGCCAATGCGATTTTTGATCGGGTAAAAATGGCCTGGCCGCAGGCGCGCATTCACGGTTTATTAGTTCAAAGTATGGCGAATCGCGCTGGCGCTCAGGAGCTGCGCGTCGTCGTTGAACACGACCCGGTATTTGGCCCGTTGATTATGCTTGGTGAAGGCGGAGTTGAGTGGCGACCAGAAGAGCAAGCCGTGGTGGCGTTGCCGCCATTGAACATGAATCTGGCGCGTTATCTGGTGATCCAGGGGATCAAAAATAAAAAGATCCGCGCTCGCAGCGCATTACGCCCATTGGATATCGCCGGGTTAAGTCAGCTTCTGGTGCAGGTCTCCAATCTGATCGTCGATTGCCCGGAAATTCAGCGTCTGGATATTCATCCGCTGTTGGCCTCCGCCGGTGAATTTACCGCGCTGGATGTCACGCTGGACATTGCCCCTTTCACGGGCGATAACGAAAGCAGACTGGCTATACGTCCCTACCCCCATCAGCTTGAAGAATGGGTGGAGTTGAAGAACGGCGAGCGTTGCTTGTTCCGCCCTATTTTGCCCGAGGATGAACCTCATCTGCAGCAGTTCATTTCTCAGGTAACAAAAGAAGATCTTTATTATCGCTATTTCAGTGAGATCAACGAATTTACCCACGAAGATTTAGCCAATATGACGCAGATCGACTACGATCGGGAAATGGCCTTTGTTGCGGTACGCTGTAAAAACAATCAGCAAGAGATCCTCGGCGTAACGCGAGCAATCTCGGATCCTGATAACATTGACGCCGAGTTCGCCGTGCTGGTTCGTTCAGATCTCAAAGGGCTTGGACTGGGTCGCCGGTTGATGGAAAAATTAATTGCATATACCCGAGATCACGGACTTAGACGTTTGAATGGTATTACGATGCCAAACAATCGTGGGATGGTCGCCCTGGCCCGGAAACTCGGGTTCGCTGTTGACGTCCAACTCGAAGAGGGAATTGTTGGGCTAACGCTTAATCTGGCCCAATTTGAGGAATCGTGAGTAAGGTACTGGAAATGTTGACCACATTAATAGGTACTGGTGGTATCATTACCCGCTTATGTCGTCTGCATAGCACAGAGGACCCTTCAATGAACAGAGAAGAAATGCACTGTGATGTTGTCAAAATTTAAGCGTAATAAACATCAACAACACCTTGCCCAACTACCCAAGATTTCTCAGTCAGTTGATGATGTAGATTTCTTTTATGCTCCCGCTAATTTCAGGGAGACTCTGCTGGAAAAAATAGCCAGCGCGACGCGACGGATCTGCATTATTGCGCTGTACCTGGAACAGGATGACGGTGGCAAAGGCATACTCGACGCGCTCTATGCGGCAAAACGGCAGCGTCCTGAACTGGATGTCCGGGTGCTTGTCGACTGGCACCGAGCCCAGCGCGGACGTATTGGTGCTGCGGCATCGAATACCAATGCTGACTGGTATTGCCGAATGGCACAAGAAAACCCAGGTATTGATATTCCTGTCTACGGTGTTCCGATTAACACCCGAGAAGCGCTTGGCGTCCTGCATTTTAAAGGCTTTATCATCGATGACAGCGTCCTGTACAGCGGAGCCAGCCTGAATGATGTTTATCTGCATCAGCATGATAAATATCGCTATGACCGTTATCAGTTGATTCGCAACGCGCAAATGGCCGATATCATGTTCGATTGGGTCACGCAGAACCTGATGAACGGTCGCGGCGTTAATCGCCTTGATGATATTAATCGCCCTAAAAGCCCGGAAATTAAAAACGACATCCGCCTGTACCGTCAGGAACTGCGCGATGCGTCATTCCATTTTCAGGGTGATGCGGATAATGAACAGCTTTCGGTAACGCCTCTGGTAGGCCTTGGAAAATCCAGTCTGTTAAATAAGACCATTTTCCACCTTATGCCCTGCGCGGAGCACAAGCTCACAATCTGTACCCCTTATTTCAACCTACCCGCTATACTGGTGCGCAATATCATTCAGTTGCTGCGTGAAGGCAAAAAGGTCGAGATCATTGTCGGTGATAAAACCGCCAACGACTTTTTCATTCCAGAAGATGAGCCATTTAAAATCATCGGCGCGCTGCCCTACCTGTATGAAATTAACCTGCGCCGTTTCCTGAGCAGACTGCAATATTACGTGAATACCGACCAACTGGTCGTGCGCTTATGGAAAGATGATGACAACACCTATCATCTGAAAGGCATGTGGGTTGATGATAAATGGATGCTGCTCACCGGCAACAACCTTAACCCTCGCGCCTGGCGTCTGGATCTGGAAAACGCCATCCTTATCCACGATCCGAAGCAAGAGCTGACTCCCCAGCGCGATAAAGAACTGGAGCTTATTCGCACGCATACCACCGTCGTTAAGCACTATCGCGACCTGCAAAGCATTGCCGACTATCCAGTCAAAGTGCGTAAGCTCATCCGTCGACTACGCCGTATCCGTATCGACAGATTAATTAGCCGTATTCTGTAACCAAGACCCCGTCAAGTGACGGGGTTTTTCCTATGGAGGCAACGGTGCGCTTGTTTATTCTTTTCAGTATCCTAGCCATTTCTGGCTGCAGCCACATGGCAAACGACCGCTGGAGCGGACAAGACAAGGCTCAACACTTTATCGCCTCCGCTATGCTCTCCGCAGCTGGAAACGAATATGCTCAACATCAGGGCAACAGCCGCGATCGCAGCGCGGCTATCGGCCTGATGTTCTCTGTCAGCCTGGGCGCATCAAAAGAGTTATGGGACAGCCGTCCCGCTGGGAGCGGCTGGAGCTGGAAAGACTTCGCCTGGGATGTTGCAGGTGCGTCTACCGGCTATGCGGTCTGGCAACTGGCACATCACTAGAGGCGCAGACCTTTCCCCTTCCCATGCAGCATCAGCGATACCAAAAATGCGACTATTGCCAGTGCTGTAACGTACCAGAAGAATGTTGTTTCCATACCGACAGACTTGAGGGATAACGCAACATATTCGGCTGAGCCACCAAACAGAGCATTGGCCACTGCATAAGATAATCCAACCCCCAGAGCGCGCACCTGTGCCGGGAACATCTCGGCCTTCAGAATACCGCTGATTGACGTATAGAAACTCACAATTAGCAAGGCACACATCACCAGAGCAAACGCCATATACGGGGACGTCACGCTTTGCAACGCTGTCAGAATGGGGACGGTGAAAATCGCGGCCAACGTGCCAAAACACAGCATTGAAGTACGTCGGCCAATTTTATCTGACAAGGCACCGAACAACGGTTGCACCAGCATAAACACACACAGTGCCGCCGTCATAATCCCACTGGCTACGTTGGCATGCATACCGGCGGTGTTAACCAGGTACTTCTGCATGTAGGTTGTGAACGTGTAAAAACACAGCGAGCCAGCAGCGGTAAAGCCAAGCACCATGATGAAGGCTTTGCGATTACGCCACAGACCTTTCAGAGAGCCAGCTTCTTTCAGCGCGCGAACGTCCTGTTTTGAGGTTTCATCCAACTGTCGACGTAACCATAACGCAACAATAGCCAGTACGGCGCCCAACGCAAATGGAATACGCCAACCCCACGATCTTAGCGCTGAGTCTTCTAACGTTTGCTGTAATATGACCACAACCAGCAGTGCCAGTAACTGCCCACCGATTAACGTCACGTACTGGAAGGAAGCATAAAAACCTTTCTTCCCTTCAACGGCTACTTCACTCATATAGGTAGCGCTGGTCCCGTATTCACCACCGACAGACAGCCCCTGAAATAACCTAGCCAGCAGCAATAGAGCAGGAGCCCAGGTACCGATGGTTTCATATCCCGGAAGACAAGCGATCACCAGCGATCCCATACACATCATACAAACTGACAGCAGCATCGACTTTTTACGCCCGTGCTTATCCGCGATGCGACCAAACAGCCATCCGCCAATCGGTCGCATCAGAAAGCCTGCAGCAAAAACTCCGGCTGTTTGTAAGAGTTGCGTGGTGGTGTTTCCTGATGGAAAAAAGATATGAGCAAAATAGAGAGAGCAGAAAGAATAGATATAGAAATCAAACCATTCGACCAGATTCCCTGATGATGCTCCGACAATCGCCCATATACGACGCCGAGTATCGCCGTCTGCCAGCGCCCCGTTCTCAGTTACACTGCTATCAGCCATTAGAATTGTACCCCTGCCAACGATTGCATTAATTTATCAATGGTGGTTGTGTCTTTTTTGGTGAAATAAATGTTATATAATTGTTATAATTTATTATGAGAGAAAGATCACGGTTTTCATTAGCAGAGAAAGGATTCAGATATGTTCGAGAAAGAGAAAAATCGGTTTGAAATAGAGTGGGCTTTTATGGGCTGGATAAAACGGTACGCTGCATCCGGCAGTTTTCACTCCCTGCAGACGCAAAAAAGCCCATCCGGCAGGATGGGCTTCTTCACTTATTTAATGCCTGGCAGTTCCCTACTCTCGCATGGGGAGACCCCACACTACCATCGGCGCTACGGCGTTTCACTTCTGAGTTCGGCATGGGGTCAGGTGGGACCACCGCGCTACAGCCGCCAGGCAAATTCTGTTTATCAACACACCTCTCGGGTCTGTCGATGTAATCTGTAATCAAGCTGAATTTCGATGTCTCATCCGCCAAAACATCTTCGGCGTTGTAAGGTTAAGCCTCACGGTTCATTAGTATCGGTTAGCTCAACGTATCGCTACGCTTACACACCCGACCTATCAACGTCGTCGTCTTCAACGTTCCTTCAGGACCCTTAAAGGGTCAGGGAGAACTCATCTCGGGGCAAGTTTCGTGCTTAGATGCTTTCAGCACTTATCTCTTCCGCATTTAGCTACCGGGCAATGCCATTGGCATGACAACCCGAACACCAGTGATGCGTCCACTCCGGTCCTCTCGTACTAGGAGCAGCCCCCCTCAATTCTCCAGCGTCCACGGCAGATAGGGACCGAACTGTCTCACGACGTTCTAAACCCAGCTCGCGTACCACTTTAAATGGCGAACAGCCATACCCTTGGGACCTACTTCAGCCCCAGGATGTGATGAGCCGACATCGAGGTGCCAAACACCGCCGTCGATATGAACTCTTGGGCGGTATCAGCCTGTTATCCCCGGAGTACCTTTTATCCGTTGAGCGATGGCCCTTCCATTCAGAACCACCGGATCACTAAGACCTGCTTTCGCACCTGCTCGAGCCGTCACTCTCGCAGTCAAGCTAGCTTATGCCTTTGCACTAACCTCCTGATGTCCGACCAGGATTAGCTAACCTTCGTGCTCCTCCGTTACTCTTTAGGAGGAGACCGCCCCAGTCAAACTACCCACCAGACACTGTCCGCAACCCGGATCACGGGTCTACGTTAGAACACCAGCCATTAAAGGGTGGTATTTCAAGGTTGGCTCCATGCAGACTGGCGTCCACACTTCAAAGCCTCCCACCTATCCTACACATCAAGGACCAGTGTTCAGTGTCAAGCTATAGTAAAGGTTCACGGGGTCTTTCCGTCTTGCCGCGGGTACACTGCATCTTCACAGCGAGTTCAATTTCACTGAGTCTCGGGTGGAGACAGCCTGGCCATCATTACGCCATTCGTGCAGGTCGGAACTTACCCGACAAGGAATTTCGCTACCTTAGGACCGTTATAGTTACGGCCGCCGTTTACCGGGGCTTCGATCAAGAGCTTCTCCTTACGGATAACCCCATCAATTAACCTTCCGGCACCGGGCAGGCGTCACACCGTATACGTCCACTTTCGTGTTTGCACAGTGCTGTGTTTTTAATAAACAGTTGCAGCCAGCTGGTATCTTCGACTGATTTCAGCTCCATGAGTAAATCACTTCACCTACATATCAGCGTGCCTTCTCCCGAAGTTACGGCACCATTTTGCCTAGTTCCTTCACCCGAGTTCTCTCAAGCGCCTTGGTATTCTCTACCTGACCACCTGTGTCGGTTTGGGGTACGATTTTGTGTTACCTGATGCTTAGAGGCTTTTCCTGGAAGCAGGGCATTTGTTACTTCAGCACCGTAGTGCCTCGTCATCACACCTCAGCGTTAGCAAGACTCCGGATTTACCTGGAATCTCCGCCTACATGCTTAAACCGGGACAACCGTCGCCCGGCTAACATAGCCTTCTCCGTCCCCCCTTCGCAGTAACACCAAGTACAGGAATATTAACCTGTTTCCCATCGACTACGCCTTTCGGCCTCGCCTTAGGGGTCGACTCACCCTGCCCCGATTAACGTTGGACAGGAACCCTTGGTCTTCCGGCGTGCGGGTTTTTCACCCGCATTATCGTTACTTATGTCAGCATTCGCACTTCTGATACCTCCAGCATGCCTCACAGCACACCTTCAACGGCTTACAGAACGCTCCCCTACCCAACAACACATAGTGTCGCTGCCGCAGCTTCGGTGCATGGTTTAGCCCCGTTACATCTTCCGCGCAGGCCGACTCGACCAGTGAGCTATTACGCTTTCTTTAAATGATGGCTGCTTCTAAGCCAACATCCTGGCTGTCTGTGCCTTCCCACATCGTTTCCCACTTAACCATGACTTTGGGACCTTAGCTGGCGGTCTGGGTTGTTTCCCTCTTCACGACGGACGTTAGCACCCGCCGTGTGTCTCCCGTGATAACATTCTTCGGTATTCGCAGTTTGCATCGGGTTGGTAAGTCGGGATGACCCCCTAGCCGAAACAGTGCTCTACCCCCGAAGATGAGTTCACGAGGCGCTACCTAAATAGCTTTCGGGGAGAACCAGCTATCTCCCGGTTTGATTGGCCTTTCACCCCCAGCCACAAGTCATCCGCTAATTTTTCAACATTAGTCGGTTCGGTCCTCCAGTTAGTGTTACCCAACCTTCAACCTGCCCATGGCTAGATCACCGGGTTTCGGGTCTATACCCTGCAACTTAACGCCCAGTTAAGACTCGGTTTCCCTTCGGCTCCCCTATTCGGTTAACCTTGCTACAGAATATAAGTCGCTGACCCATTATACAAAAGGTACGCAGTCACCCCATAAAGAGGCTCCCACTGCTTGTACGTACACGGTTTCAGGTTCTTTTTCACTCCCCTCGCCGGGGTTCTTTTCGCCTTTCCCTCACGGTACTGGTTCACTATCGGTCAGTCAGGAGTATTTAGCCTTGGAGGATGGTCCCCCCATATTCAGACAGGATACCACGTGTCCCGCCCTACTCTTCGAGTTCACAACACATGCACTTTTGTGTACGGGACTATCACCCTGTACCGTCGGACTTTCCAGACCGTTCCACTACCACACATGCTGATTCAGACTCTGGGCTGCTCCCCGTTCGCTCGCCGCTACTGGGGGAATCTCGGTTGATTTCTTTTCCTCGGGGTACTTAGATGTTTCAGTTCCCCCGGTTCGCTTCATTACGCTATGTATTCACGCAATGATAGTGTGACGAATCACACTGGGTTTCCCCATTCGGAAATCGCCGGTTATAACGGTTCATATCACCTTACCGACGCTTATCGCAGATTAGCACGTCCTTCATCGCCTCTGACTGCCAGGGCATCCACCGTGTACGCTTAGTCGCTTAACCTCACAACCCGAAGATGTTTCGTAAAACACTTCAGTGTTGCGAAAATTTGAGAGACTCGAACACACCGCTTTTCATTTCTTGTTTACGGAGAAATGAAACAGTGTGTCGTTTCAATTTTCAGCTTGATCCAGATTTTTAAAGAGCAAATATCTCAAACGAGACTCGAAAGTCTGTTTTGAGATACTTCGGTCGGCGACTTTCACTCACACATACCAGCAAGTGGCGTCCCCTAGGGGATTCGAACCCCTGTTACCGCCGTGAAAGGGCGGTGTCCTGGGCCTCTAGACGAAGGGGACACTGAAGTCTCAATCGCAAGACGCCTTGCTATTTACTTTTCATCAGACAATCTGTGTGAGCACTACAAAGAACGTTTCTTTAAGGTAAGGAGGTGATCCAACCGCAGGTTCCCCTACGGTTACCTTGTTACGACTTCACCCCAGTCATGAATCACAAAGTGGTAAGCGCCCTCCCGAAGGTTAAGCTACCTACTTCTTTTGCAACCCACTCCCATGGTGTGACGGGCGGTGTGTACAAGGCCCGGGAACGTATTCACCGTGGCATTCTGATCCACGATTACTAGCGATTCCGACTTCATGGAGTCGAGTTGCAGACTCCAATCCGGACTACGACATACTTTATGAGGTCCGCTTGCTCTCGCGAGGTCGCTTCTCTTTGTATATGCCATTGTAGCACGTGTGTAGCCCTACTCGTAAGGGCCATGATGACTTGACGTCATCCCCACCTTCCTCCAGTTTATCACTGGCAGTCTCCTTTGAGTTCCCGGCCGAACCGCTGGCAACAAAGGATAAGGGTTGCGCTCGTTGCGGGACTTAACCCAACATTTCACAACACGAGCTGACGACAGCCATGCAGCACCTGTCTCAGAGTTCCCGAAGGCACCAAAGCATCTCTGCTAAGTTCTCTGGATGTCAAGAGTAGGTAAGGTTCTTCGCGTTGCATCGAATTAAACCACATGCTCCACCGCTTGTGCGGGCCCCCGTCAATTCATTTGAGTTTTAACCTTGCGGCCGTACTCCCCAGGCGGTCGACTTAACGCGTTAGCTCCGGAAGCCACGCCTCAAGGGCACAACCTCCAAGTCGACATCGTTTACGGCGTGGACTACCAGGGTATCTAATCCTGTTTGCTCCCCACGCTTTCGCACCTGAGCGTCAGTCTTTGTCCAGGGGGCCGCCTTCGCCACCGGTATTCCTCCAGATCTCTACGCATTTCACCGCTACACCTGGAATTCTACCCCCCTCTACAAGACTCTAGCCTGCCAGTTTCGGATGCAGTTCCCAGGTTGAGCCCGGGGATTTCACATCCGACTTGACAGACCGCCTGCGTGCGCTTTACGCCCAGTAATTCCGATTAACGCTTGCACCCTCCGTATTACCGCGGCTGCTGGCACGGAGTTAGCCGGTGCTTCTTCTGCGAGTAACGTCAATTGCTGCAGTTATTAACTGCAACACCTTCCTCCTCGCTGAAAGTACTTTACAACCCGAAGGCCTTCTTCATACACGCGGCATGGCTGCATCAGGCTTGCGCCCATTGTGCAATATTCCCCACTGCTGCCTCCCGTAGGAGTCTGGACCGTGTCTCAGTTCCAGTGTGGCTGGTCATCCTCTCAGACCAGCTAGGGATCGTCGCCTAGGTGAGCCGTTACCCCACCTACTAGCTAATCCCATCTGGGCACATCCGATGGCAAGAGGCCCGAAGGTCCCCCTCTTTGGTCTTGCGACGTTATGCGGTATTAGCTACCGTTTCCAGTAGTTATCCCCCTCCATCGGGCAGTTTCCCAGACATTACTCACCCGTCCGCCACTCGTCACCCAAGGAGCAAGCTCCTCTGTGTTACCGTTCGACTTGCATGTGTTAGGCCTGCCGCCAGCGTTCAATCTGAGCCATGATCAAACTCTTCAATTTAAGTTTGATGCTCGTGAATTAAACTTCGTAATGAATTACGTGTTCACTCAGAGACTTGGTATTCATTTTTCGTCTTGCGACGTTAAGAATCCGTATCTTCGAGTGCCCACACAGATTGTCTGATAAATTGTTAAAGAGCAGTGCCGCTTCGCTTTTTCTCAGCGGCGCGGGGTGTGCATATTACGCCATCCCGCTACAGAGTCAAGCGTTTATTTTCGCCTTTCTCCGCTGACCCGGCGGTTTGTAATCCGTTGTTCCGTGTCAGTGGAGGCGCATTATAGGGAGTTATTTCAGGCTGACAAGTTAAAAATACAAAAAACTCATCAAGCGACTACTTTTCAACCATTACATTGATTTTTGCTTTGTTTTTAAACAAAAACGAGCCCCGCTGGGCTCGTTTATTGTCGTTTTGTGACTTACTGCACTGCCACAATGCGATCGTCATTCACTTCCAGCCGAATCGTTTTGCCTGGAATCAGCTCACCAGACAGAATTTGCTGCGCCAGCGGGTTTTCGATCTGTTGCTGGATAGCACGTTTGAGTGGACGTGCGCCATACACCGGATCGTAACCATTCGCACTCAGCAGTTTAAGCGCCTCGTCAGAGATATGGATTTCATAGCCACGCTCTTCCAGACGTTTGTACAGACGTTGCAGTTGGATCTGTGCAATAGAAGCAATGTGCTGCTCACCCAACGGATGGAATACAACAACTTCATCTATACGGTTGATGAATTCCGGGCGGAAATTATGGCTCACGACGCCCAGGACCATATCCTTCATGTGGCCGTAGTCCAGCTCGCCGAAGCGTTCCTGAATCAGATCGGACCCCAGGTTCGAGGTCATGATGACAACCGTATTACGGAAGTCGACCGTTCTCCCCTGCCCGTCAGTCAGACGACCATCATCGAGCACCTGCAACAGAATATTGAACACATCCGGGTGCGCTTTCTCCACTTCATCCAGCAGGATGACAGAGTAAGGACGACGACGTACCGCTTCTGTCAGATATCCACCTTCCTCATAGCCGACATATCCCGGAGGCGCCCCGACCAGACGAGACACCGAGTGTTTCTCCATAAACTCGGACATATCGATACGCACCATGGCATCATCACTGTCGAACATAAAGTTTGCCAGCGCTTTGCACAGTTCAGTTTTACCGACACCGGTTGGGCCGAGGAACAAGAACGAACCAATCGGGCGATTCGGATCGGACAAGCCAGCACGGCTACGACGGATGGCGTTAGAAACGGCTTCCACCGCTTCGTTCTGGCCAATCACGCGGCTGTGCAACTGCTGCTCCATACGCAACAGTTTTTCCCGTTCGCCTTCCAGCATGCGAGCAACCGGGATACCGGTCCAGCGCGCCAGCACTTCTGCAATTTCTGCATCCGTGACTTTATTACGCAGCAGACGCATGGTTTTGCCTTCAGACTGGGTGGCTGCTTCCAGTTGTTTTTCCAGTTCAGGAATTTTGCCGTACTGCAGTTCAGACATCCGCGCCAGATCGCCGACGCGACGCGCCTGTTCGATGGCGATTTTCGCCTGCTCCAACTCAGCCTTGATAGTTTGCGTTCCCGAAAGGGATGCTTTTTCAGCTTTCCACTCTTCTTCTAATTCAGAATACTGGCGCTCTTTATCGTCCAGCTCTTCGTTGAGCATATCGAGACGTTTTTTACTCGCCTCATCAGACTCTTTCATTAATGCCTGCTGTTCCAGTTTGAGCTGGATAATCCGGCGGTCGAGTCTGTCGAGTTCCTCAGGCTTGGAGTCAATCTGCATACGAATGCTGGATGCCGCCTCATCGATAAGGTCGATAGCTTTGTCCGGCAACTGACGATCGGCAATATAGCGATGAGACAGCGTAGCTGCCGCAACAATCGCCGGGTCAGTGATCTGCACATGGTGGTGCAGCTCATAACGTTCTTTCAGGCCACGCAGAATCGCGATGGTGTCTTCTACTGAAGGTTCGGCTACAAATACTTTCTGGAAACGACGTTCCAGCGCCGCATCTTTTTCGATGTACTGGCGATATTCATCAAGCGTTGTTGCGCCTACACAGTGCAGTTCCCCGCGTGCCAGCGCCGGTTTCAGCATGTTCCCGGCGTCCATTGCGCCATCAGCTTTACCCGCCCCAACCATAGTATGCAGCTCATCAATAAACAGGATGACATTGCCTTCCTGTTTCGAGAGATCGTTCAGCACGCCTTTTAAGCGTTCTTCAAACTCACCACGATATTTGGCCCCAGCCACCAGCGCGCCCATATCCAGCGCCAGCACACGGCGACCTTTTAAGCCTTCCGGCACTTCACCATTGATAATTCGTTGGGCCAGCCCTTCAACGATGGCCGTTTTACCAACACCTGGTTCGCCGATTAACACCGGGTTATTTTTAGTACGACGCTGCAGTACCTGAATGGTACGGCGAATTTCTTCATCACGCCCGATAACCGGATCGAGTTTGCCCTGCTCGGCACGTTCGGTCAGGTCGACGGTATATTTTTTCAAGGCCTGACGTTGGTCTTCAGCCCCCTGGTCATTCACGCTTTCACCTCCACGCATTTGTTCAATTGCCTGAGTGATATTCGCGGTCGTCGCACCTGCTGATTTTAGTAAATCGGTCAGCGTACCGCGTGACTCAAGCGCCGCCAGTACGAACAGTTCTGACGAAATAAAGTTGTCCCCACGTTTTTGCGCCAGCTTGTCGCAAAGATTCAGTACACGCACCAGATCCTGAGAAGGCTGCACATCACCGCCGGTACCTTCTACCTGCGGCAACCGGCTCAACGCCTGGTCAATGGCTGTACGTAACTGGCCAGCGTTAATGCCAGCAGACGTTAATAAAGGACGTACCGATCCCCCTTCCTGATTCAGCAAGGCGCTCATTAGATGAAGTGGTTCGATGAATTGATTGTCGTGCCCCAATGCGAGTGACTGGGCATCGGCAAGAGCAAGCTGGAATTTATTAGTAAGACGATCCAGACGCATAACTCCTCCCATAACAGGTCAAAATTGCTACTGGAGATTAAATGAGGTCATCCCTCAATTATTCAAGGTGAATGACCTGAATTATGTGAAAAGAAAATTACACGTACCGGATCGTCTTGATTCTTTAGGTTATATCAGCCAAATAAAACTTGCCATACGACCCGTGGTATTGTCGCGACGATAAGAGAAGAACGTCTCACTTTCGCTGAAGGTGCAACGGTCGCCGCCGTAGATGTTCTCTACTCCGATATTTGCCAGACGCTGACGCGCAAGCTGGTAAATATTCGCCAAATATTTATCGCCATGCGGTACAAATGCGAGGACCGCTTGCGGATCTTTCGCCATGAACGCTGCGCGAACTTCTGCTCCCACTTCAAACGCGTTCGGGCCAATCGCCGGGCCTAGCCAGGCAATAATGTTTTCAGGTTTGTCGGCAAAACACGCCACCGTCTCTTCCAGCACGCCGGCGCATAATCCGCGCCAACCCGCATGTGCCGCCGCGACTTCCGTTCCTGCGCGATTGCAAAACAGCACCGGCAGACAGTCGGCCGTCATCACTGCACACACGGTGCCCGGCGTGTTGCTGTAAGAAGCATCCGCACGTTTGGAGGCGTAAGGCTCGCCGGTCAGTTTCAGGACATCCTTACCATGGACCTGCTCCAGCCAGACTGGCTTTGACGGCAGATTGCCCGCAGCAAACAGCCGCTTGCGGTTCTCTTCAACATGCTCCGGGTTGTCGCCGCAATGGGCGCCCAGATTCAGCGAATCATAAGGCGGCATGCTAACACCGCCAATACGGGTAGAACTACACGCAACAACACCTTGCGGTATCGGCCACTGCGGGACAATTAGCTTACTCATAGCCAGGCAATATCATCCTTATGTTCTTCGAAATCAGCGCGCATCACTTCAATCAATTGCACCATATCTTGTGGAATCGGTGCGTGCCATTCCATTTCGATACCTGAAATTGGGTGATATAAACGCAGCATAGTCGCGTGCAGCGCCTGACGATCGAACTTACGCAGCACGGAGATAAATTCGTCAGAAGCGCCTTTCGGGGGACGCGGACGACCGCCGTAGACCTGATCGCCCACCAGCGGATGGGTGATATGCGCCATGTGCACGCGGATCTGGTGCGTACGTCCGGTTTCCAGACGCAGCCGCAGACGCGTGTGCACACGGAAGTGTTCCATAATGCGATAGTGCGTCACCGCCGGTTTCCCCATCGGGTGTACCGCCATGTGCGTACGCTTGGTCGGGTGGCGGCTAATCGGTTCCTCAACGGTTCCGCCTGCCGTCATATGACCAATCGCCACGGCTTCGTACTCACGGGTAATTTCACGCAGTTGCAGCGACTCCACCAGACGCGTTTGCGCCGGAACGGTTTTTGCCACCACCATTAATCCAGTCGTGTCTTTATCCAGACGGTGCACGATACCAGCACGTGGAACATCCGCGATTGGCGGGTAGTAATGCAGTAATGCATTCAATACCGTGCCATCAGGATTACCGGCCCCCGGATGCACTACGAGGTCACGGGGTTTGTTGATGACAAGAATATCGTCATCTTCATAAACGATATCCAGTGGGATATCCTGAGGTTCAAAACGAACCTCTTCATCAATTTCTGCAGTGATGGAGACGCGCTCTCCACCCAACACTTTTTCTTTCGGTTTATCGCAAAGATTGCCATTTACCAGTACGCGCTGGTCAAGGATCCATTCTTTTATGCGCGATCGCGAATAATCAGGGAACAATTCGGCCAAAGCCTGATCTAAGCGTTGACCGAGCTGATTTTCGGAGACTGTTGCGGTGAGTTCTACTCGTTGTGCCATAAACTGCTTCTTCGTTTAACGTTGGGTTTTACGGCTTTGCCGTTTAATATAGTGTGCTATTGTAGCTGGTCTTAACCGGGAGCAGGAACAGAGAATCTCCCGTAAAACATTTTGAGGAAAGTCAAAACGTCATGACGCGCATGAAATATCTGGTGGCAGCAGCCACGTTGAGCCTGTTTTTGGCGGGTTGCTCTGGTTCAAAGGAAGAGGTGCCCGATAATCCGCCAAATGAAATCTACGCGACTGCTCAGCAAAAGCTGCAGGACGGTAACTGGAAACAGGCAATAACGCAATTAGAAGCGTTGGATAACCGTTATCCATTTGGACCGTATTCTCAGCAGGTGCAATTAGATCTCATCTACGCCTACTACAAAAACGCCGATCTGCCACTTGCTCAGGCTGCCATCGATCGTTTTATTCGTCTTAACCCGACACACCCTAACATTGATTATGTCATGTATATGCGTGGCCTGACCAATATGGCGCTGGATGATAGCGCACTGCAAGGATTCTTTGGTGTTGATCGCAGCGATCGCGATCCGCAACATGCCCGAGCTGCGTTTAATGACTTTTCCAAACTGGTACGTGGCTATCCAAACAGCCAGTACACCACCGACGCCACCAAACGTCTGGTATTCCTGAAAGACCGTCTGGCGAAGTATGAATATTCCGTTGTGGAATACTACACTGCCCGCGGTGCATGGGTTGCCGTGGTAAACCGTGTGGAAGGCATGCTGCGCGACTTCCCGGATACCCAGGCAACACGCAATGCCCTGCCGTTAATGGAAAATGCTTATCGCCAGATGCAGATGAATGCGCAGGCAGAAAAAGTAGCGAAAATCATTGCCGCCAACAGCAGCAATACCTGATTTATCTCAGAATGCAAACGGCAGCCCAAAGGCTGCCGTTTTTTTATCCGTAAACGTCACAACTGAAGCGGTTTAGCTGCAACGCATCTCATCAAATATGGCCTGCTTTCAGGTATTCCTCAAGTAAAAAATCGCTTGTTCCTGCGGTGCCTCACAAAAAGGTTTTCTTGACAAAAAGCGACAAAAAAATGTGATTAATATCACACATTTTGACATTAGGAACGGTATGCTGGAATCACCAAGACGGGAAAGACAAGAGGTAAAATTTATGACAATGAACATTACCAGTAAACAAATGGAAATTACTCCGGCAATTCGCCAGCATGTCGCAGACCGTCTCGCCAAACTCGAAAAATGGCAAACTCATCTGATTAATCCACATATCATTCTGTCTAAGGAGCCGCAGGGTTTCATTGCTGATGCCACCATCAATACACCGAACGGACATCTGGTCGCCAGCGCAAAACACGAGGATATGTACACCGCAATTAACGATTTGATCAACAAGCTGGAACGGCAGCTCAATAAAGTGCAGCACAAAGGCGAAGCCCGTCGTGCAACAACTTCAGTCAAAGACGCCAACTTCGTCGAAGCAGAAGAAGAGTAGTCCCTTACATTGAGTGTATCGCCAACGCGCCTCCGGGCGCGTTTTTTGTTGACAGGGTGAAAACAGTACGGGTACTTTACTGACGTAGCCAAAGGAAAATTACATGAAACTTGTCCCGTTCTTCTTCGCATTCTTTTTTACCTTCCCCTGAATGGGAGGCGTTTCGTCGTGTGATAAAGAATGCGAAGACGAACAATAAGGCCTCCCACAACGGGGGGCCTTTTTTATTGATAACAAGAAAGGCAACACTATGACATCGGAAAACCCATTGCTGGCGCTGCGCGATAAGATCAGCACGCTGGATGAAAAATTACTGGCCCTGCTGGCTGAGCGACGTGGACTGGCCGTAGAAGTTGGCAAAGCTAAGCTGCTTTCGCATCGTCCAGTTCGTGATATCGACCGTGAGCGCGATCTGTTGGACCGACTGATTCAGCTTGGCAAAGCACATCATCTTGATGCTCACTACATCACTCGCCTGTTCCAGCTCATAATCGAAGACTCCGTCCTGACTCAGCAGGCACTGCTCCAGCAGCATCTGAACAAAATTAACCCACACTCAGCACGCGTTGCTTTCCTCGGGCCAAAAGGGTCATATTCTCATCTTGCCGCACGTCAGTATGCTGCCCGCCATTTTGAACAATTTATAGAAAGCGGCTGCGCGAAATTTGCCGATATCTTTAATCAGGTCGAAACCGGACAAGCTGACTACGCCGTGGTTCCGATTGAAAACACCAGTTCCGGTGGGATTAATGATGTTTACGACCTGCTGCAGCACACCAGCCTGTCTATCGTTGGCGAGATGACTATCACGATTGACCACTGCCTACTGGTGTCCGGCACGACAGATCTCGAGACCATTGAAACGGTATATAGCCATCCGCAGCCATTCCAGCAGTGCAGCAAATTCCTGAGTCGTTACCCGCACTGGAAGATTGAGTACACCGAAAGCACCTCGGCGGCGATGGAAAAAGTTGCGCAGGCTAACTCACCGCGCGTGGCGGCTCTGGGGAGCGAAGCCGGAGGCGTACTATACGGTTTGCAGGTTCTTGAGCATATCGAAGCTAATCAGACGCAAAACATCACCCGCTTCGTGGTACTGGCGCGCAAGGCAATCAATGTTTCCGATCAGGTGCCAGCAAAAACCACGTTGCTGATGGCGACAGGACAACAAGCCGGTGCGCTGGTAGAAGCTCTGCTGGTACTGCGCAACCATAATCTGATTATAACTAAACTGGAGTCACGCCCGATTCACGGCAATCCGTGGGAAGAAATGTTTTATCTTGATATCCAGGCCAACCTGGAATCACCCCAGATGCAAAAAGCATTGAAGGAGTTAGGTGAGATTACGCGCTCGATGAAAGTACTTGGCTGCTATCCAAGTGAGAATGTGGTGCCGGTCGATCCAAGCTAACGTTTGACAATGCCGGATGGCGCTACGCTTCTCCGGCATTCTATTTAGCCGATCCTTGTATGACTGATACAACGCATCAGCGTTGCCATCAAGCATCGTATTTATTGGCGACTATCGTTAGCCTGGCGCAACAAAGTACGGCTTTCATTCTGGAAGCGTTTCGCATAATCACCAAACCAGTGCTCCACCTTACGGAAGCTGTCGATGAACGCTTGCTTATCGCCCTGCTCCAGTAAACCGATCGCCTCACCAAAACGTTGGTAGTAGCGTTTGATCAGCGCAAGGTTACTCTCAGACGACATAATGATATCGGCATAGAGCTGCGGATCCTGGGCAAACAGACGTCCGACCATCGCCAGTTCAAGGCGATAAATTGGCGAAGAGAGTGCCAGTAACTGCTCCAGTTGAACATTCTCTTCCGCTAAATGCAGACCGTAAGCAAAGGTCGCAAAGTGACGCAATGCCTGAATAAATGCCATGTTCTGGTCGTGTTCAACAGCACTGATCCGATGCAGTCGCGCACCCCACACCTGAATTTGTTCCAGAAACCACTGATAAGCTTCCGGCTGACGTCCGTCACACCAGACGACGACCTGCTTTGCCAGACTGCCGCTGTCCGGGCCAAACATGGGGTGTAATCCCACCACCGGGCCGTCGTGCGCCGCCAGCATCGCCTGCAAAGGACCATTTTTCACCGAAGCCAGATCCACCAGGATGCAGTCGGACGGCAGACGCGGTAATTTGGCGATCACCTGCTCAGTGACGTGGATCGGCACGCTGACGATCACCATGCCAGCATCAGAGACGATCTCCGGCGCACGATCCCAGTCCTGTTGTTCCAGGATCCGTACCTGATAACCTGACAGGGTGAGCATTTTTTCGAACAGACGTCCCATCTGACCGCCGCCGCCGACAATCACCACCGGTCGCAGAGAAGGACAAAGCGTTTTAAATCCTTTGTCGTTCTCACTGGAGTAAGACTCGCGCATAACCCGGCGCAGCACATCTTCAATCAGGTCCGGCGGCACGCCAAGGGCTTCCGCTTCCGCCCGGCGGGAGGCCAGCATAGAGGCTTCCCGTTCCGGCACGTAGATAGGCAGCCCAAAGCGGCTTTTTACTTCACCGACTTCGGCCACCAGCTCCAGGCGACGTGCCAGTAAACCCAGCAGCGCCTTGTCGACTTCATCAATTTGATCGCGTAATGCGGTCAATTCAGCAACCATAACCAACCTCTTATGCTACACGCGCCGACAGCTGGCCGTTTAAATCCTGGCTAATTTCACGCAGTAACGCATCCGTCATTTCCCAGCTAATGCAGGCATCAGTTACAGACACGCCGTATTTCATTTCGCTACGCGGCTGTTCAGAAGACTGGTTGCCTTCGTGAATATTACTTTCAATCATCAAGCCAATGATCGAGCGATTGCCATCTTTGATTTGTGCAATCACGGATTCAGCCACGGCAGGCTGGCGGCGGTAATCTTTATTGGAGTTACCATGACTGCAATCTACCATCAGAGAAGGTCGTAGTCCCGCCTGCTCCATCTCTTTTTCGCACTGGGCGACATCTGCCGGGCTGTAGTTCGGCGCTTTACCACCGCGCAGGATCACGTGACCGTCCGGGTTACCCTGAGTTTGCAGCAGTGCAACCTGTCCGGCCTGGTTAATACCAACAAAGCGGTGCGACTGTGCCGCCGCGCGCATCGCGTTAATGGCGGTCGCCAGGCTACCGTCAGTACCGTTCTTAAAGCCGACCGGCATCGAAAGACCGGAAGCCATTTCGCGGTGAGTCTGCGATTCCGTGGTACGCGCACCGATTGCAGACCAGCTAAACAGATCGCCCAGGTATTGCGGGCTATTGGGATCCAGCGCTTCAGTTGCCAGCGGAAGTCCCATATTCACCAGTTCAAGCAGCAGCTGACGCGCAATTTTCAGGCCGGCTTCAACATCAAAAGAGCCATCCATATGAGGATCGTTAATTAACCCTTTCCAGCCGACGGTGGTACGGGGTTTTTCAAAATAGACGCGCATCACCAGGTAGAGGCTATCGCTGACCTCTGCGGCAAGGGCTTTAAACCGACGAGCGTACTCAATAGCCATTTCAGGATCGTGAATGGAACACGGGCCACATACCACCAGCAGGCGCGGATCGCGACCAGAGATAATATCTGAAATGGTTTTGCGTGACTGGGAGATTTGCGCTTCTTGCGCCTGGCTCAGCGGGAATTCAGCTTTCAGCTGCTCCGGAGTCATCAGAACCTGTTCGTCGGTAATATGTACGTTGTTCAGCGCGTCTTTTTGCATGATGGTGATCCTGTTTAGCTCGTTTGCGATAGTTGATCCTCAGCGAGGAGGTGATAACGATAACACAACAGGTAAAGATTTCAATCCACAAACCGTAAATTTTAATTTACAGCATGCAATTTAATGACAAAACACGCCCTCCATTATGTACATTAAAATTTACACCTCCCGATATTGAGATCCACTATGCTTAAAAAACGAGGGAGTACAGGCAATGAAGCAACTCATCAGCACCCTATTTCTATTACTTCTTAGCGGATGTCAGATAGATCCTTATACCCACGCCCCCACATGGACGGGAACCGCCTGGTACGACGCCGGAATACAAGATGCCATTTCGGGGTATGCCGTTAAAGATAATGAAACTCTTGCCGACAACTACAATGACCCCGAAGTCGATCGTACGGAATATCTTAAGGGTTATGCCGAGGGACAACGTAAAATCTGCCAGCCGGATTTTGTTTACGCCAGAGGTTTGACCGGGAAAACCTTTCCCCCAAGTTGTGATACGGTCGAAAATATTGACCAGTTACACAGTGCCTGGCAAAAAGGAGCAAACGAAGGTGCCACCTCAATAAGATTAAATTAAACAATAGCTTATATTTTATAAATTACTAAGATTTAACTTAAATCACTAATAGCTTTCCACCTGGCATAATGACGGCTTAGGAAAATAATGTTATTTTGTCCTAAATAATCTTGAATGTATTTCGACGTTTTACGGCAAACGCTGGTAGGTAACTATTCATGAGCTATTCTTACCGACTCATACTTCTACTGGCACTGCTCCTGACCGGATTACCGCTGTACGCCCAAAGCGTTACGGAAGAAGCAAAATCTGTACGCGCTATGGTTTCCGGCATCGTCAGTTATACGCGCTGGCCTGCACTGTCCGGGCCCCCCAAACTGTGTATTTTCTCTTCATCGCGTTTTTCCAGTGTCCTGGGAGATACCAGTGCCGGAGCATTACCCTATCTTCCCGTCATCATTCGTACGGAACAAGAAATATTAGTTTCGCAGTGTGACGGTTTTTATTTTGGAAAAGAATCCCCTACTTATCAGGTGGAATTAAAGAATAAATATCCGTCTAAGGCATTGCTATTAATTGCCGAACAGAACCCCGAATGCGTTATTGGCAGCGCCTTTTGCCTCATAATTAAAGATGAAGATGTGAGATTTTCCGTAAATATGGATTCCCTTTCACGAAGTGGCGTAAGGGTCAGTCCGGACGTATTAATGCTTGCACGGAATCAGAAGCATGGATAAGGGCCATTCTCCCATAACACGCCCGACGTTTAAGCGGACATTACGGCGTATCAGCATAATCAGCGTTCTGGTAACTATGACGCTGATCTGGCTGCTGCTCAGCATTTCTTCGGTGCTGGCATTGAGACAGTATGCGCAAAAGAACCTGGATCTGACCGCTGCAACCATGACCCGCACGCTTGAAGCAGCATTAGTTTTTTCTGATGGCGTCGCAGCAACTGAAACGCTGGCAGCACTGGGCCAGCAGGGGCAATTTTCCGTTGCAGAAGTTCGTAATAAAAACCAGAAGGTGATCGCCACCTGGCGCTATAACGCGCAGGATACCACTGAAAAAATCAGCGGACTTATCAGCCACTGGCTGTTCCCACAACCAGTCACTCAACCTATTTTGCATAATGGCAACGTCATCGGCGAAGTGCGATTGACTGCGCGCGATAGCGTTATCAGCCATTTCATCTATTTGTCGCTGGCCGTCCTTACCGGGTGCATTCTGTTGGCCTCTGGCATTGCATTAATGCTCACTCGTTATTTACATAATGGCGTCGTGGAAGCCCTGCAAAATATAACCGAGGTGGTACATGATGTTCGTACCAACCGTAACTTTTCACGGCGCGTTTCAGAAGAGCGCATTGAAGAGTTTCACCTTTTTGCCCAGGATTTTAATAGTCTGCTGGACGAGATGGAGGAGTGGCAACTTAAACTGCAGGCAAAGAACGCCCAGCTTTTGCGTACGGCGCTACACGATCCGCTGACCGGCCTGGCGAATCGCGCCGCATTTCGCAGCAGCATTAACGCCCTGATGAATGACCATGCCGCCCACAGCAGCTCCGCACTGTTATTCCTTGATGGTGATAATTTTAAATTTATTAATGATACCTGGGGCCACGCAGCGGGGGATCGGGTCCTGATCGAAGTTGCAAACAGGCTGTCCGAGTTTGGTGGTAATCGACATCACCCCTACAGACTTGGCGGCGATGAGTTCGCTATGGTGCTGTACAGCGTTCACTCTGAATACGAAGTTCAGCGGATCTGCGCGGCACTGTCACACGAGTTTAACCGACCTTTTGACCTGCATAACGGTCATCAGGCAAGCATGACACTCAGCATTGGTTTTGCGCTGACGTGGGAACATGCCTCTGCCGAGAAATTACAAGAACTTGCCGATAAAAATATGTATCAGGCCAAAAATTTGCGTTCTGAACGCATTATTAAAAAATAAGGACTTACACATGCTAAAACGTCTATCATCCCCGTTTCTTCTGCTTTTACTGATTTTGGCAGGCTGTCAGGCACCTCAGGGAAAATTTACCCCGGAGCAAATTGCAGCCATGAAATCGTACGGATTTACCGAAGCTTCCGGAGACTGGTCTCTTGGTCTGTCTGACAACATCCTGTTTGACAAAAACGACTATAAGCTCCGCCCTGAAAGTGAAAAGCAGATCCAGGAAATGGCATCCAAACTGGCAGCTACCGGGTTAAACCATGCGCGTATGGATGGCCATACCGATAACTACGGCGAAGACAGCTACAACGAAGCGCTGTCGCTCAAACGCGCGAATGTGGTTGCCGATGCGTGGGCACAGGGTGCCAACATTCCCCGCACTAATCTGACAACGCAGGGACTCGGGAAAAAATACCCGATCGCCAGTAATCAGACGTCAAAAGGTCGTGCTGAAAACCGCCGGGTTGCAGTCGTGATCGCTACGCCGTAAAAGTCCTCAACTGGCTGCGCGCCGCGCAGCCATCCAATTGCAATAAAACAAAAGAGTAAGGTCGGAATAAAAAAAGGGCCAGCCTTTCGGCCAGCCCTTTTCTAACAGGATGTCGCTTGCGCGAATCTTAGTTAAGACGCTCTTTGATACGAGCAGACTTACCAGTGCGCTCACGCAGGTAGTACAGTTTAGCTTTACGAACAGCACCACGACGTTTAACAGCAATGCTGTCAACTACCGGAGAGTGAGTCTGGAAGACACGCTCAACGCCTTCGCCGTTGGAAATTTTACGAACAGTGAATGCAGAGTGCAGACCGCGGTTACGAATAGCGATAACCACGCCCTCGAATGCCTGCAGACGTTTTTTGGAACCTTCAACAACCCATACTTTCACTTCCACGGTATCACCCGGACGGAAGGAAGGTACGTCCTGCTTCATCTGCTCTTGTTCAAGTTGCTTAATAATGTTGCTCATAATTTAATCTCTTATCCTGGGTAAACTGATATTTGGGGGTCTCAGACCAGCCCATCATGTTTATGCTGCTGTTGTGCGTGTTCCGTTTTGAACTCCGCCAGCAACCTTGCTTGCTCTTCAGTCAGAGCCAGGTTTTCCAGAAGTTCAGGTCTTCTAAGCCAGGTCCGGCCCAGCGACTGTTTTAAACGCCAGCGACGTATCTCAGCGTGGTTCCCCGACAGTAACACTGCCGGTACTTCCATCTGTTCTAACACTTCAGGTCGGGTATAGTGCGGGCAATCCAGCAACCCATCAGCAAACGAATCTTCGATTGCTGAAGCTTCATGACCCAGAACTCCCGGAATAAACCGAGAAACGGAGTCGATCAGCGTCATTGCCGGTAACTCACCACCGCTGAGAACGTAATCGCCGATTGACCATTCTTCGTCAATTTCGGTTTGAATCACGCGCTCATCTATTCCTTCATAGCGACCACACACCAGAATCAGCTTTTGATTCGTGGCCAGTTCGCTAACGCCCGCTTGATCAAGCTTGCGTCCCTGAGGTGACAGATAAATCACCTTTGCGCCTTCACCAGCCGCAGCTTTTGCTGCATGAATGGCGTCCCGTAAAGGTTGCACCATCATTAACATCCCCGGTCCGCCGCCGTAAGGACGATCGTCCACGGTACGGTGCCGGTCATGAGTAAAGTCACGAGGACTCCAGCTCTGGATGTTCAGCAGGCCATTTTTTACTGCCCGGCCAGTTACCCCGTAATCGGTAATTGCGCGGAACATTTCTGGAAACAGGCTAACGATACCTATAAACACAAGCCAATCCCCATAACGCCGACTTTTACCGTTTATCCGGTGGTTTAAAAACCAGGATCCCAATCTACTTCGATAGTACGAGTAGCGAGATCGACTTTCTTGATAACCTGCCCATCGAGGAACGGTACAAGACGTTCCTTGATACCAAACGCATCTTTCAGGTTTGCCTTAATGACAATGACGTCATTCGAACCGGTTTCCATCATATCGACGACTTTACCGAGATCGTAACCTTCAGTGGTCACTACCTGGCAGCCCATAAGGTCTTTCCAGTAGTAGGAACCATCTTCCAGCGCTGGCAACTGCGAGGAATCCACGACAATTTCGCAATTAGTCAGTAGATTCGCCGAATCACGATCGTCAACGCCTTTCAGCTTGATGATCAGATCCTGATTGTGGTGCTTCCAGCTTTCCAGCTGTACTTGCTGCCACTGACCCGCCTTCTGGATAAACCAGGGCTGATAGTCAAAAATGCTTTCGGCGTCTTCAGTGGAAGAAAACACTCTGAGCCAACCACGGATACCGTAAGAAGACCCCATTTTCCCCAAAACGATGGGTTCCACAGGAGCCTGCGCGGCGAGTTGCTTGCTCATCATGACCACCGTGACAGATTAAGCTGCTTTGTTTGCTGCTTTGATCAGCGTAGCTACGCGATCAGAAATAGTCGCGCCCTGGCCAACCCAGTGAGCGATGCGATCCAGATCCAGGCGAGTGCCTTCTTCTTTTTCGCTAGCGATTGGGTTAAAGAAGCCAACGCGCTCGATGAAGCGACCGTTGCGTGCATTACGGCTGTCGGTAACAACAACCTGGTAGAACGGACGCTTTTTAGCGCCGTGACGAGCTAAACGAATAGTAACCATAACATCCTCTTGTGTGAATAAAACACCCAGGCCCCATCGAGGAACGGAGCCCGGGTGTCATATTAAAAGCCCGAAAATTTTACTGATTTCTGGGAAAAAAGCAATCAACATGTGATGAGGCTTTATACCAGGGCGTTACCGTTGCAGCCAGTTTGGCGTCGGCGTGCGCGCAGAAAGCGGAACGTACATGCAGTACGTGAGCATTTCGAGCCCACCCCGACGTCAAAAAGGCAAATTAGGTAGCCCGATATATTTATCTACCAGGGAAGCCTGGCGGCATCATACCCTTCATGCCACGCATCATCTTCGCCATACCGCCTTTCTTCATTTTCTTCATCATGCGCTGCATGTCGTCGAACTGTTTCAGAAGGCGGTTTACGTCCTGTACCTGCATACCGCAGCCGGCAGCAATACGGCGTTTACGGGAACCTTTGATGATTTCCGGCTTAGCGCGTTCTTTCATTGTCATCGAGTTGATGATGGCTTCCATACGCACCAGCACTTTATCGTCCATCTGCGATTTCACGTTGTCTGGGATCTGCCCCATGCCCGGCAGCTTGCCCATCAGGCTTGCCATGCCGCCCATGTTTTTCATCTGGTTGAGCTGCTCAAGGAAATCGTTGAGATCGAAGCCGTCGCCTTTTTTCAGCTTGCTGGCTAATTTCTCTGCCTGCGCGCGGTCGACCTTGCTTTCGATATCTTCGATCAGCGACAGCACGTCACCCATGCCGAGAATACGCGAAGCAATACGATCCGGGTGGAACGGCTCCAGCGCTTCGGTTTTCTCGCCAACGCCGAGGAATTTAATCGGCTTGCCGGTGATATGACGAATAGAGAGCGCCGCACCACCACGAGCATCACCATCAACTTTGGTCAGCACGACACCGGTTAACGGCAGCGCTTCGTTGAAGGCTTTTGCGGTATTCGCGGCATCCTGACCGGTCATGGCATCGACCACAAACAGCGTTTCAACCGGCTTAATAGAAGCGTGGACCTGTTTGATTTCGTCCATCATCGCTTCATCAACGTGCAGGCGACCGGCGGTATCCACCAGCAGCACGTCGTAGAATTTGAGTTTGGCTTCTTTCAGCGCGGCGTTAACGATATCGACCGGCTTCTGGCCGACATCCGACGGGAAGAAGTCCACACCGACCTGCTCGGCCAGCGTTTCCAGCTGTTTTATCGCCGCCGGGCGATAAACGTCCGCGGAGACCACCAGCACTTTCTTCTTGTGCTTCTCACGCAGGAATTTCCCCAGCTTACCGACGCTGGTCGTTTTACCCGCCCCCTGCAGACCAGCCATCAGCACAACGGCTGGCGGCTGTGCAGCCAGATTCAGGGTCTGGTTTTCTTCGCCCATTGCCGCAACCAGTTCGTTACGGACAATCTTGACGAACTCCTGACCCGGCGTCAGGCTTTTGTTAACTTCATGACCAACCGCTTTCTCTTTTACGCGATTGATAAACTCACGCACTACCGGCAGCGCTACGTCAGCCTCCAGCAGCGCCATGCGCACTTCGCGCAGCGTCTCTTTAACGTTGTCTTCAGTAAGGCGTCCACGGCCACTGATATTGCGCAGCGTGCGCGACAAACGATCGGTTAAATTATCAAACATTGTCTCTCGCCTGGGGTGGAAACGGTCGGTCGCGACAGCGACACATCAACAGAAATTTGTCGCAGTATAACATGAAGCCGCCTTTGTTGTTATGCAACGGTTGGAGCAGCGGTCACGTAACGCTATACTGTTTTTCTTTATCACTGGCCAACTGTCGACACCTATATGCCCGTTTTTGCTCTGCTTGCCCTTGTCGCCTACTCAGTCAGCCTTGCGCTGATTATTCCCGCTCTGCTGCAAAAAAACAGCGGCTGGCGGCGTATGGCTATTCTCTCTGCGGTTGTCGCGCTGGTAAGTCATGCTATCGCCCTGGAAGCGCGAATTCTGCCCGGCGGTGAAAGCGGACAAAACCTGAGTCTGTTGAACGTCGGCTCGCTGGTTAGCCTGATGATCTGTACGGTAATGACTATCGTCGCTTCCCGCAATCGTGGCTGGCTATTGCTGCCCATTGTCTACGCCTTTGCGCTAATCAACCTGGCCTTCGCCACGTTTATGCCGAACGAGTTCATCACCCATCTCGAAGCTACACCGGGCATGATGATTCACATCGGGCTATCGCTATTCGCTTACGCCACGCTGATTATCGCCGCACTGTATGCGCTGCAACTGGCATGGATCGACTACCAGTTGAAAAACAAAAAACTGGCCTTCAGCAATGAGATGCCGCCGCTAATGAGTATTGAGCGGAAAATGTTTCATATCACCCAAATTGGCGTGGTTCTGCTGACGCTCACCCTGTGCACAGGCCTGTTTTACATGCATAACCTGTTCAGTACCGAGAACATTGATAAAGCCGTTCTCTCTATCGTGGCATGGTTTGTCTATATCGTTCTGTTGTGGGGGCATTACCATGAAGGCTGGCGCGGACGTCGCGTCGTATGGTTTAACGTCGCAGGCGCAGGCATTCTAACGCTGGCCTATTTCGGCAGTCGTATCCTGCAGCAGTTCGTGAGTTAAATCTTTAAGGAACCCTACGTGGAACACATCTCCACCACCACGCTCATTGTCACGCTTCTCATCATGGTGGTCATTTCCGCCTATTTTTCCGGTTCTGAAACCGGAATGATGACCCTGAATCGCTATCGTTTACGTCATCGGGCCAAGCAGGGGAATCGTCAGGCAAAACGCGTTGAAAAGCTACTTCGTAAGCCGGACCGCCTGATAAGCCTGGTGCTCATCGGTAATAATCTGGTGAATATTCTGGCCTCCGCGCTCGGCACCATTGTTGGTATGCGCCTGTATGGCGATGCGGGTGTCGCTATTGCCACTGGGGTACTGACGTTTGTCGTGCTGGTTTTTGCCGAAGTACTGCCCAAGACTATTGCCGCGCTGTATCCAGAAAAAGTCGCCTATCCGAGCAGTGTACTGCTGGCTCCACTGCAGATTCTGATGATGCCGTTGGTGTGGCTACTCAACACCATCACGCGGCTACTTATGCGCATGATGGGCATCAAAACGGATATCGTGGTGAGCGGTTCGCTGAGTAAAGATGAACTGCGAACGCTGGTGAATGAATCGCGCTCGCAAATCTCACGCCGTAACCAGGATATGCTGCTGTCAGTGCTGGATCTGGAAAAAGTCAGCGTCGATGACATCATGATCCCGCGTAACGAAATCATCGGCATTGATATTAACGATGACTGGAAGTCAATCGTGCGTCAGCTTTCGCACTCTCCACACGGCCGTATTGTGCTGTACCGCGACTCGCTGGACGACGCCATCAGTATGCTGCGCGTACGTGAAGCCTGGCGATTGATGGCAGAGAAAAAAGAGTTCACCAAAGAGACCATGTTACGTGCCGCCGACGAAATTTATTACGTCCCGGAAGGTACGCCTCTCAGCACCCAGCTCATTAAGTTTCAGCGAAACAAGAAGAAAGTGGGTCTGGTTGTCAATGAATATGGCGATATTCAGGGGCTGGTCACGGTCGAAGATATTCTGGAAGAGATTGTCGGCGACTTCACCACTTCAATGTCACCCACGCTTGCCGAAGAGGTAACGCCGCAGAATGATGGCTCGGTGATCATTGACGGCAGCGCCAACGTTCGTGAAATCAATAAGGCGTTTAACTGGCACCTGCCGGAAGATGACGCACGTACCGTGAATGGTATTATTCTTGAAGCACTGGAAGAGATCCCGGTTGCCGGCACGCGTGTGCGCATTGGACAGTACGATATCGATATTCTCGACGTGCAGGACAATATGATTAAACAGGTGCAGGTATTGCCGGTCAAACCGCTACGGGAAAGCGTGTCGGACCAGTGAGAGTAATTCAGGCCGGGTAGCGCGTGAGCATTACCCGGCCTGAAGGCTGATTAGCCTTTGGCTTTCGCCACAGAGACCATCGCGGCGCGGATGGTACGTCCGTTCAGGGTATAGCCTTTCTGCATCACCATCAGCACATTACCGGCAGCAACGTCGTCGGACTCTACCATTGCAATTGCCTGGTGCACGTTCGGGTCCATCGGCACATCGATATCCGCAACCACCTGTACACCAAACTTCGCCACGACATCCAGCATTGACTTACGGGTCAGCTCAATACCTTCAACCATCGCCGCCATAGCGTCATTATCTTTGTCCGCCACTTCCAGCGCGCGGTCCAGGCTATCCAGCACCGGCAGCAGTTCGTTGACGAATTTTTCCAGCGCAAACTTATGCGCTTTTTCTACGTCCAGTTCGGTACGACGACGCAGGTTTTCCATTTCCGCTTTGATACGCAACACGCTGTCGCGCTCGCGAGTTTCGGCCTCAGCAAGCTGAGCTTCCAGATTCGCAATTTTTTCATCGCGCGGATCCACCTGCTCAGCAGAAGCGTCTGATTCAACCGCCTCAACTTCTTCGTGCTGATCCATGATAATTTCTTCCGGGGCTTGCCCCTCAGGCGTTTTCTGTTCTTTACTACTCATGAATTTCTCCGCGTTTTTTTCGCATTCATCTCGCTAACTTGGCTTATTATGGGGATCAGATTCAGGGATTCAAGGGAAGTACTCACATTGTCACTAATCTTCGTTACAAGGACCTCGAGAAAATGAACAAACATTTCAAGTGTATTGGCATTGTGGGGCATCCACGTCACCCCACTGCACTGACCACACATGAAATGCTCTACCGTTGGCTGTGCACCAAAGGTTATGAGGTTATCGTTGAGCAACAAATCGCCCACGAACTGCAGCTGAAAAATGTGAAAACCGGCACGCTCGCAGAAATTGGCCAACAGGCAGACCTCGCCGTGGTAGTCGGCGGCGACGGCAATATGCTGGGCGCCGCACGCACCCTGGCACGTTATGACATCAAGGTTATTGGCATTAACCGCGGCAACCTCGGTTTTTTGACCGACCTTGACCCAGACAATGCCCAGCAACAGTTAGCTGACGTGCTGGAAGGCCACTACATCAGCGAAAAGCGCTTTTTACTCGAAGCTCAGGTGTGTCAACAGGATTGCCAGAAGCGCATTAGCACTGCCATCAATGAAGTTGTGCTGCACCCCGGGAAAGTGGCGCACATGATTGAATTTGAAGTCTATATCGATGAAATTTTTGCCTTCTCCCAACGTTCAGATGGGCTGATTATCTCGACGCCGACCGGCTCTACCGCCTACTCACTCTCTGCCGGAGGCCCAATTCTGACGCCTTCTCTGGATGCCATTACGCTGGTACCCATGTTTCCGCATACGCTTTCCGCGCGACCGCTGGTGATCAACAGTAGCAGCACCATTCGCCTGCGCTTTTCCCATCGCCGTAACGATCTAGAAATCAGCTGTGACAGCCAAATCGCCCTACCTATACAGGAAGGTGAAGACGTATTGATTCGCCGCTGTGATTATCATCTAAACCTGATACATCCAAAAGATTACAGCTATTTCAACACATTAAGCACTAAGCTTGGTTGGTCAAAAAAATTATTCTAATTTAACGCCAACCTCTTTACTGTATAAAAAACCAGTTTATACTGTATGAAATTACAGTTATGGTTTTTCATACAGGAAAACAGCTATGTTGGCACAACTGACCATCAGCAATTTTGCTATCGTTCGTGAACTTGAGATCGATTTCCAGAACGGAATGACCGTTATCACCGGTGAGACCGGTGCGGGTAAGTCCATTGCCATTGATGCTCTCGGTTTGTGTCTGGGCGGACGCGCAGACGCAGACATGGTGCGTGCAGGCGCCATGCGAGCCGACCTCTGCGCCCGTTTTGCCTTAAAAGATACCCCCGCAGCCCTGCGCTGGCTGGAAGAGAACCAGCTTGAGGAAGGCCGTGAGTGTTTGCTGCGTCGCGTTATCAGCAGCGATGGCCGCTCCCGTGGGTTTATTAACGGAACCGCCGTTCCGTTATCGCAGTTGCGCGAGCTGGGCCAGTTACTTATTCAAATCCATGGCCAGCATGCGCATCAGCTCCTGACAAAATCAGAACACCAAAAATCCCTGCTTGATGGTTACGCCAATGAAGCGTCTCTGACCCAGGAAATGGCTGCGCGCTACCAACTGTGGCACCAAAGTTGTCGTGACCTGGCGCATCATCAGCAACAAAGCCTGGAACGCGCAGCCCGGGCGGAATTGTTGCAATACCAGTTAAAGGAACTGAACGAATTCAATCCGCAGCCGGGTGAGTTTGAGCAAATTGATGAAGAGTACAAGCGCCTGGCTAACAGTGGGCAATTGCTCACCACCAGCCAACAGGCGCTGGCTATCCTGGCTGATGGTGAAGACATCAATCTGCAAAGCCAACTGTACACCGCAAAACACCTGGTCACTGAACTGGCAGGCATGGACGGCAAACTTTCAGGTATTCTGGATATGCTGGAAGAGGCCACCATCCAGCTCAGCGAAGCCAGCGACGAGCTGCGCCACTATTGCGATCGTCTGGATTTAGACCCTAACCGCTTGTTCGAACTCGAACAGCGTATCTCCAGGCAAATCTCGTTGGCGCGTAAACATCATGTTGCCCCTGAAGTGCTGCCACAGTTCTATCAGTCGTTGCTGGATGAACAACAGCAACTGGACGATCAGGCCGACTCGCTCGAAACCTTAACCCTGGCGGTGAACAATCACCACCAGCAGGCGCTGGAAACGGCAAAAATGCTGCACCAACAGCGTCAGCATTATGCGCAGGAACTGGGGCAACTTATTACAGAGAGCATGCATGCTCTCTCGATGCCGCACGGTGTCTTTTGCATTGATGTGAAATTTGAGGAGCATCATCTGAGCGCAGACGGTGCCGATCGCGTGGAGTTTAAAGTGACCACTAACCCAGGTCAGCCGTTACAGCCAATTGCGAAAGTCGCTTCCGGCGGGGAACTGTCACGTATTGCGCTGGCTATTCAGGTCATTACAGCACGTAAGATGGAAACGCCTGCGCTAATTTTCGATGAGGTGGATGTTGGTATCAGCGGCCCGACGGCTGCGGTAGTGGGTAAAATGTTGCGACAGTTGGGCGAGTCAACGCAGGTAATGTGTGTTACTCACCTGCCGCAGGTTGCGGGCTGTGGTCATCAACATTTCTATGTCAGCAAAGAAACAGATGGCGCGATGACGGAAACACACATGCAGCCGCTTGATAAACGCGCTCGCCTGCAGGAATTAGCCCGTCTACTTGGCGGTAGCGAAGTGACGCGCAATACCCTCGCAAATGCAAAAGAACTGCTGGCGGCATAAACTTTTTTACCTTGTGAAGGTCTGAGTTCAACATAAAATCGCCGACCGACCCGACAGCAAAAGGTTTTAAAGTGGTGAAAGGTCTATTATCATCGGCATATTACATATGAGCCGCGTACTGCTCGGGCCCGAAAAGGAATCAAATCACTATGCGCTGTAAAACGCTGACTGCTGCTGCAGCAGTACTACTGATGTTGACTGCAGGCTGTTCCACTCTGGAGCGAGTGGTTTACCGCCCTGACATCAACCAGGGAAATTATCTGACACCTACCGATGTCGCTAAAGTGCGCACGGGTATGACGCAACAGCAGGTTGCTTATGCTCTGGGTACACCAATGATGTCCGATCCTTTTGGCACTAATACCTGGTTTTATGTGTTCCGTCAGCAACCTGGACATGAAGGCGTAACCCAGCAAACGCTGACGCTGACCTTTAACAGCAGCGGCGTATTGACCAACATTGATAACAAACCCGCTTTGACCGATAACAAGTAGGTTTGAGAGATCAAAAAAAGGTGCTCAATGAGCACCTTTTTTATTGTCTGTTACTTTTTAGCGGATTTCTCTGCTCGCTGTCTGCGCAGCTCTTTTGGGTCAGCAATCAGTGGCCGGTAAATTTCCACCCGATCGCCGTCATGCAGAACATCAGCAAGCTTTACCGGACGGCTGTAGATACCCACTTTATTTTTACTGAGATCGATATCGGTACGTAATTCCAGCAGCCCGGAAGCGCGGATAGCCTCTTCCACCGTTGCGCCCTGCTGCAGCGTTACGCGCTGTAAATACTGTTTCTCGGGTAGCGCGTACGCCACTTCAACGACAATTTTAGCCGACGCTGACACTGTAAACCTCTTTCGCGCGAACCGTGAAGGCCTGCACCATATTTGAAGCCAGTTCTTTAAAGATACGGCCAAACGCCAGCTCGATTAACTTATTGGTGAACTCAAAATCGAGGTGAAATTCAATACGACACGCTTCATGACTCAGTGGCGTAAACTTCCAGCCGCCAATCAGCTTCTTGAACGGCCCATCGACCAGATGCATCAGAATGCTCTGATTACTGGTCAGTTGATTGCGCGTGGTGAACGTTTTACTGATCCCTGCTTTCGAGACATCCACAGCGGCCGTCATTTGTCCCGGAGTCGACTCCAGTACGCGGCTACCGGTGCAACCCGGCAAAAACTGAGGATAGGACTTAACGTCATTCACTAGCTGATACATCTGTTCCGCACTGTAGGGTACTAAAGCGGTCCGGCTAATCTGAGGCATAACAATTCCCATCAATATCAATCACACAAATAATACCATTTATCACCCGCTAAAAAAAACGCTATAGCCTAACTCGTGCTAAGATAGCGCCTTGCGCCCCGCTGGATGAAATGGGGTGTTTTTCGATTCCAGATTACCTATACTGAGCGGCATTATGACGAAGAAAAAAGCACACAAACCTGGCTCAGCCACAATCGCGCTAAACAAGCGCGCACGACACGAATACTTTATTGAAGAAGAGTTCGAAGCAGGACTCGCCCTGCAAGGTTGGGAAGTAAAATCCCTGCGCGCGGGTAAAGCCAACATCGGCGACAGCTATGTCATACTCAAAGACGGCGAAGCGTTCCTGTTTGGCGCCAACTTCACGCCAATGGCGGTGGCCTCAACACACGTGGTATGCGACCCCACTCGGACCCGTAAACTGTTGTTAAACCAGCGTGAACTCGACTCCCTGTATGGTCGTATGAATCGTGATGGTTATACCGTCGTTGCGCTTTCGTTGTACTGGAAGAATGCCTGGTGCAAAGTGAAAATTGGCGTTGCGAAAGGTAAGAAACAGCACGACAAGCGCTCTGATGTGAAAGAACGCGAATGGCAGTTAGATAAAGCGCGTATCATGAAAAATGCTGGCCGCTAAATGCTACTCCCCTGTGACCAGTCTCTCCTCCTGAGACTGGTTCTTATTTTTTAGTTATCGAAACCCACACAATACATTCACCGAGTTTATAGTTTATTTATGCTGAATCGTTCAGATATGAAATAAACCCCCTGCCATTACCGTTGCGGTCTATAGTCCAATAATATAAAAGTTCAAGACCATAGCATTCATATTTCCATTTATTTAATAACACTATTATTACTATTGTTTATTATATTGACATTCATTTCAATAAAAACAAAATCATTTAAATACAATTAGTTGCCATGAAAACAACCGTTAAAAGCAAACTGGAAAGTATCCTTTTCAAATGACTAATTACTTTTTTAATATGGATAAGTTGCAGAATACTTTCTTTCTGACTATATCATCTAATACGAAAGAACTATTCAGCCGAAAGGGCCCAGACGTATTTAATCAATAAACTAACATCTATGTGACCTAATCAATGAAATTACATGTGTAAATTCATCTTTATGATGAACGGAGCCCCTGTCTGCTCATTTTCCCAGCGCGCTGTTGCGGATTAATACTCCCGGCATGCCATCAGGAGTGAACATATGCGTCTACTCGCCGTTGTATCAAAATTAACTGGCGTTTCCACAAATGTTGAAGCCTCTGAAGTTACGCTCAGTTCACCTTCTATCGTGAAACTGTCTGTGTCGCGTGAGGAGGTGAGTCAACTCACGCGCGTTAATCAGGATCTGGTTGTCACACTCCGCTCAGGTGAAACCATCACCATTAAAAATTTCTACCTCGGAAAAGGCGAAGCGCAAAACCAACTTGTTCTGGAGGACAGTAATGGCGCACTGTGGTGGGTTCAGGATACTGACGGAGCATTCCATTTCCAGCACCTGGACGATCTCACACCGCTGATGACGGCCGAAGGCAGTCATGAAGGCGGCGCCGTCTGGCCGTGGGTTCTTGGCGGGATCGCTGTCGCTGGCGGGATTGGCCTCGCTGCGGGTGGTGGTGGTGGCGGCGGCGGCGGTGGGAGTGATAATAACGCTGGAAACGGTAATGCCGGGAACGGCAATGGTAGCGGCGGCAATGGCAACGGTGGCAACGGCGAAGGTAACGGTAACGGTAATGGCGACGGTGACGGTGATGGCGGCACACCGCCAACGACAACCCCTAACAGGCCTGACGTCCCCGTTATCACCAGCATAATCGATAACCAGGAGCTGATTACTGGCCCTGTCAATCAGCAGGAATCCACCAACGATAATACGCCGACACTCCAGGGCACCGGCCCCGCGAATGCCACATTACATATTTTTGATAACGGCGTCGAAATAGGCCAGGTGACAATCGATGCCAACGGCAACTGGTCGTTTACGCCATCCTCTCCTCTGGCAGACGGCACACACCAGTTTACCGTCAGCGTTTCAAACGGTGCTGGCAGCAGCGGCATGTCGGACAGTTGGGAAATTATTGTCGATTCGCTTGCCCCCGACGCCCCCGTGATCACTCAGGAAACCGACAATGTCGGTTCCATTACCGGCCTTATCGCCAATAACGGTGTAACCGACGATGCCACGCCGACGCTCACTGGCACAGGCGAAGTAGGTAGTTTCATCAGCATTTCTGATAACGGCATTCTGATCGGCATGGTCCGGGTGGATGACAATGGGAACTGGACATTTACACCGGACATTCCGCTCAGCGATGGTGTTCACAATCTGACGCTGACGCAAACTGACGCCGCAGGTAACGTGAGCGCGGAAACGCGCGTACCGACATTCACGGTTGATACCACCCCGCCTGCAGCCGCAGTCATTTCCTCCGTTAATCCAGAAGGTAACGAGGTAACTGGTCGCGCTGAGGCGGGAAGCCTGGTCATTATCATCGGCAGTAATAATCAGGTTTTGGGTTCAACAACGGTCGGTCAAACCGGCAATTTCGTCATCGCGATTTCGCCCTCACAGACGCACGGTGAAGCGCTGATCGCGAAAATTCAGGACCCGGCGGGCAACATCGGGCCAGATACCTCTTTCAATGCCACCAACTCTGGCTACCCGGGCGTGCCTGTTATCGTCAGCATAATGGATGATTTTGCCCCCTCAACCGGACCATTGAGCAATAATCAGGCCACCAACGATAATACCCCCACGCTCTCTGGCACTGCCGACGCCAACAGCACGGTGACTATTTACGACAACGGCACAATTATCGACAGCGTACTGGCTGACGGTAACGGTAACTGGACATGGACTTCCAGCTCCCCGTTATCAGATGAGCTACACGCCTTCAGCGCCACCGCGACAAACCAGTCAGGTACAGGAGGCATGTCACCAGCGTTCAATATCAGCATCGACACACAACCACCATCAGCGCCGGACGATCTGAACGTATCTGCCGATGGCACTGTTGTTACCGGGACGGCCGAGCCGGGCAATACCGTGGTTATCACCGGCAGTGGCGGAACTCAGATCGGCAGCGGCGTCGCCGGAACGGACGGCTCATTTACCATCACCATTAACCCACCACAGACCAATGGCGAAACCATTGAAGCCATCGCAACCGATCCGGCAGGAAACCCAAGCCTGCCAGAAACGGCGCTTGCACCGGACATTACCGCGCCACAGCCCCCAACAAACCTGCTAGTTAATGGCACTGGCGACCAGGTCACCGGCAAGGCCGAACCCAACAGTACGGTCAATATTCTGGATCCAGATGGCAATATCATTGGTACGGCAACTGCCGATACGGATGGGGATTTCACCGCAACGCTGGTTCCGCCGCAAACCAACGGCGAGACCCTTACGGCAAATGCGACCGACACCGCAGGCAACAAGGGCGACGACGCCTCTGTCAACGCACCGGACACCACGGCACCTGATGCGCCAACCGGCGTCACCGTCGCCGGAGACGGCGGTTCTGTAAGCGGACATGCTGAAGCGGGAAGCACCGTCACCGTTAAAGACAGCAACGGTAACCCGATTGGCATAGGCCAGGCTGACAGCGGCGGCAATTTCACCGTGTCTATCGCGCCGTCGCAAAAGAACGGCGAAACGGTAAACGTCACCGCAACGGACAGCAGCAATAACGAGAGTCAGCCTACCTCCGCGTTGGCTCCGGATATCACTGCACCAAACCAGCCAGTTATTATTGCCGTTACTGATGATGTTGACGATTTCACTGGCCCCATCAATAACAATGGGTTAACCAACGACGATAAACCGAAAATTGAAGGCATCGCCGAAGCAGGTTCGCGGGTCAAAATTTATGATAATGGCACCCTGCTTGCGACCGTTACCGCTGATAACAACGGTAACTGGAACTATACGCCCACCGCAGCACTAAGCCAGGGCGCGCACGTATTTACGGTGACGGCAACAGACGCTGTCAACAACACCAGCAGCGCCGCCAGTTGGAAAATTATTGTCGATAGCATCGCCCCAACCGTTCCAGTAATAACGTTGGTTAACGATGATGTTGGCAGCATTACGGGCAACGTTGCAAATAACGGTTGGGTCACTAACGATAACACGCCAACCCTCTCGGGTACCGGTGAACCAGGTTCACTGGTGAGCCTGTACGATGGCAGTCTGTTGATGACGGTTATTCTTGTCGACAGTTCAGGCACCTGGAGCTATACCGTTCCGGGAAATCAGGTGCTCAGCGATCGCACTCATCAGTTTACGGTATCGGCAACCGATGCCGCCGGTAATGTCATCACCTCACCCACTGTGGTCAGCGTTACCGTAGATACTCAACCGCCAGGCGATCCTGTCATTTTGGCTGCCACCGACGACGTTGGGAATGCGCCGATCGATCTGCCTTCCGGAAGCCGTTCAAACGATACCTTACCAGAGCTGAAAGGAACCGGAATAGCCGGTTCTACAATCACCCTCTATGAGGGTTCCACGCCAATTGGCAGCACAACGGTTTTACCCGCCGGCACCTGGAGTATTCAACTCAGCCAACCGCTCAGTGAAGGCGCACACAATTTATCTGCTATCGCCACGGACGCTGCAGGCAACGCCAGCAATGCCGGGAACTTTACGCTGACGATTGATACCACCCCACCAGTTGCCCCGGTTATCAGCTCCGCAGAAGGTCTGATTGGGACAAATCTACAAACGCTGAGTAACGGCAGCAGTACCAAGAGCTCGAATCCCGAACTCTCCGGAACCGGCGAGCCCGGCGCGAAGATTACGATTTATGATAATGGCGGTTCTATTGGCATCGTCACCGTACAGCCAGACGGCACCTGGACATTTACCCCAACCTCACTCGCCGACGGGCCGCATAAATTTACCGCCACGGCGACTGACGTCGCGGGCAACACGGGGATCCCGTCGGCAAGCTTTACTCTGACAGTAGACAATACGCCTCCCGCACAACCAGCCGCGCCAATCATTACCGACGATGTGGCTCCGGTAACGGGTGTGGTCACTAATGGCAATACCAATGACACCACGCCAACCTTTAGCGGCACGGGGAACGTCGGGGATCTGATTACCCTCTATCTTGCCGGTACTCCCCCATTGCAGGGAACAACAACAGTAGGTGCAGACGGTACCTGGAGCTTCACTCCGTCAGCACCGGTTGCTCCTGGTAGTTATCAGGTAACTCTCACCGCAACCGATCCAGCAGGCAACGTCAGCCTGCCATCTAACGCCATAACACTGAACATCGACACGACGCCGTCTGCACCTCCGGTGATTATCGCCGCCAACGATAATGTCGGTGACGCCACGGGCGACCTTGCGCCAGATGCCGTGACTGATGACACCACGCCAACCATTCGCGGTACTGGCACAGACGGGGATACCATCACCCTGTATAACGGGGGGACGGTGATCGGTACTACAACGGTGGCTGGCGGAACCTGGAGTATTACGCCAGGGACTGCGCTGGCGAATGGAAGCTACACGTTAAGCGCCACCGCAACCGATCCGGCAGGTAACATCAGCGACAATTCAAACAGCATTTCGTTTACGGTTAACAACACGAAGCTGACGTTGCCGCAGGTAACGGATATTCAGGATAACGTTGGAATCTTTACCGGTTCGCTAACCAGTGGCAGCGTCACGGACGATACCTCCCCGACCATTAGCGGGACCGGCACACCGGGCAGTACAGTGTTAATTTTCGATGGCAATAATCCCGTCGCAATTGCTACGGCTACCGTTGCTGCTAACGGCACCTGGAGTGTGGATGTTCCCCTCACGCCTAACGTCTCTCACACACTGACGTTCGGCGCCGTGGATGCTGCAGGTAACTCACTGGCTGCAGATAACCCGCTGACGGTGATTGTCGATACCCTGCCGCCTGCAACGCCTACGGTTACCAGCGTAGATCCTAACGGGACGCTGGTAAGCGGTACGGCCGATGCCGGCAGCACCGTGATTATTCGCAGCGGTAACACCATTCTCGGCCAGGGGGTGGCAGACGGTTCTGGTAACTTTGCTGTCACCATTTCGCCAGCGCAAACAACCGGTCAGGCGCTCAACGCCATCGCTCAGGATACCGCCGGAAATCAAAGTGATCCGACAACGTTTAACGCCGCTACCTCCAGCGTTCCGCATCCACCGACTCTTGAGATCGTTGATGACATCGCGCCCATCATGGGGGTGATTGGCAACGGTAAAACCACCAACGACACCTTACCGCTGCTGCAAGGGACCGCCACTGCAGGGGCATCGGTGACTATCTATCAAAATGGCGCATCCATCGCCACGGTAACCGCCGATGCCGTGTCTGGCGCATGGAGTTATCAGCTACCCACTGCGCTGACTAACGGCATAACCTATAACTTCACGGTTTCACAAACCGTGGGCGGTACCCCAAGTGGTCTGTCACCCAACTACGCAATCACCATCGACACCACGGCCCCGCAGGTGCCAACTATCACCAGCATTATTGACGATATTGCCCCCGGCACCGGATCGTTGGATAAAGGGCAAATTACCAACGATTCACGCCCGACGTTTAACGGAACCGGCGAAGCGGGGGCAACCATCACCCTTTACGATAATGGCATCGCTTATGCCACTACCACGGTAAACAGCAACGGATTCTGGAGTTTTACCCCGACCGCTCCGCTGGGAGAAGGCGACCATATCTTTACCGCTCGCGCAACAGATGCCGCAGGCAACCAGGGAGATCCATCCGGTGATTACCAGATAATTGTCGATACCCTGGTGCCGAATGCCCCCTCTATTGTGACAGTCACGGACAACGTTGGTACAACCCAAATCCTGACCTCCGGGCAGTTGACCAACGATAATACCCCAACGCTTGCTGGCGTTACCGAGGCGGATTCGCTTGTTACCATCCGCGATAACGGGGCGGTCATCGGCACAACCATCAGCGATGAAAACGGCAACTGGAGCTTTACGCCTGCGCCTGCCCTCGGTGAAGGCAGTCACTCGCTGACTGCCACCGTCACAGATGCCGCGGGCAATATCAGCCCGGCAACGCCACCGTTTGTGGTTGTCGTCGACACGCTGCCGCCAGCGGCACCGACCATTACCTCCGTAATTGACGATCAGCCTGGCAATACAGCGTTGACCAACGGACAACTGACAAACGATGCGCAGCCTACGCTGAACGGCAAAGGCGAAATCGGTACCATCATCACGATCCGTGATAACGGCGACGCCATCGGTACAGCGCAGGTGGACGAGTCAGGCAACTGGCGCTTCACACCGGATGCACCGCTGGGACAGGGACAACATATATTCACCACCGTTGCCACCGATCAGGCAGGTAACTCCGGCGGAGTATCATCATCGTTTACTATTGAGCTGGACTCAGTTGCCCCGTCAATCCCGGTCATCAGCTCAGTTCAGGACAGCACCGCACCGACAACAGGCCCGATAACCAACGGGCAGACCACGAATGAATCCCGTCCGGCCCTGAGCGGCACCGGTGAAATTGGCGCGACCATTACCGTCCTGAGCGATGGTCAGCCCATCGGCACCACCACCGTTGGGGCAAACGGCACCTGGAGCTTAACCCCAACGGATGCACTCAGTAACGGCCCGCATACGCTGACCGTCACCGCCACCGACAGCGCCGGTAATACCAGCCAGCCATCCAATAGCTTCACGCTTATCGTGGATACCGTGTTGCCTGGTACGCCAGCGATTACTCAAGTTGCAGATGATGTCGGCCCGCTGATCGGTAATCTGAACAACGGTCAGGCCACGAACGATCCACTCCCGACGCTTAGCGGCACGGCTGAAGCCAATGCCACGGTAAGAGTTTACGATAACGGATCGTTTATCGGCTTTACCTCAGCGGATGGCACGGGCGCCTGGAGCTTCACGCCAGGAACCGAGCTTGGCAACGGTAACCACGCGCTGACGGTGACAGCCACCGACGCTGCCGGAAACGTCAGCCTCACGTCCGCTGGATTTAACATCGTTGTTGATACCGTCGCCCCGCTTGCGCCAACGATTATCCAGGCTTTTGATGACGTGCTGCCGGGAACCGGAACGCTGTCGAGCGGGGCCTTTACCAACGACACCCGTCCCGTACTCAACGGCTCGGCGGAAGCCGGTGCCCGGGTAGCCATTTACGATAATGGCACGCTGCTGGCAACGGTAACTGCGGCGATAGACGGCACCTGGGAATATCTGCCTGCCGCGCTGGGTAACGGTCAGCATGTGTTTACCGCTATCGCCACCGATGCCGCCGGAAACGTAAGTCCCACCTCCGGCGGGTTTATTATTAATGTCGACACCATTGCGCCATCCGCCCCGCTGCTGGTCTCAGTGGTGGATGATATCGCAGGCGGCGTGTTCAATGCGGCGCTCAACAACGGACAACTGACCAACGATGCGCGCCCGACGCTGAACGGTACCGCCGAGGCAGGCAGCACCGTCAGCATCTATGATGGAAGCACCCTGCTGGGTACGGCGCTGGTGCAAAGTAATAACAGTTGGTCGTTTACCCCAACTACGCCGCTGACGAATGGATCGCACACCTTCACCGTCACCGCGACTGATGCGGCGGGCAACACCAGCAGTGCGACGGCAGGCTTTAGCGTGGTGGTCGACACCACGGCGCCGACGCAGCCTTCAATCAGCAGCATTATTGACGACGTCGGGCCAAACACCGGGGCGATTGGCGCTAATCAGCCAACCAACGACGCACGCCCAACGTTAAACGGCACCACAGAAGCCAACGCGCGGGTCGATATTTACGATAACGGCAGCTTTGTCATCAGCGTGACGGCGGACGGCAGCGGTAACTGGAGTTACACCCCAACCACCGCGCTGGCACAAGGTACCCACTCCTTTACCATCACCGCAACGGACAGTGCGGGTAATACCAGTGGCATATCGTCTGCGGCAGCGATCGTGGTCGATACCGTCGCCCCGGGCATTCCTACAGGGCTGGCGGTAAACGCCAACGGTACCACGCTCACCGGTGTTGCCGAGCCAAACAGCACGGTCATTATTACCTCCAGCGGTGGAACGGTGCTCGGCACGGCAACCGCCAACGCCTCCGGAAATTTCACCCTTCACGCTGAACCCACCGCAAATCAGTGGGCAAACGCTGCAGGTCAGCGCCCAGGATGCCGCAGGTAACATCGGCACGGCGGAACGTTCTGGCACCGTTTACTGGCGTACCGCCTGCGCCGGTTATTGCCAGCGTACTTGATGACGTCGGTACGATCACGGGGCCCGTTGCGGCGGGCAAAACCACCAATGATACGCTGCCAACGCTCAGCGGAACGGCGCAGGCTAACGCCATCGTCAGCCTGTACAACAACGGCGTGCTCATGGGCACCACGACCGCAGACGGTAACGGGATCTGGAGCTTTACCCCATCCGGGGCGCTCAGCGAAGGTAACCACGCGTTTACCGCCACTGCAACAAACGCCAACGGCGCAAGCGGGTTGTCCAGTTCGTTCAGCGTGATTGTGGACACCACGCCACCGACCGCGCCAACGATACTGATCAGCGCCGATGGCGGCACCGTCAGCGGCGTCGCCGAAGCGGGAAGCACGGTCACTATCTCCCTGCCCGGCGGCACCAGCGTGACGGCAATCGCCAACAGCAGCGGTGTCTACAGCGTCAACCTGCCGGTTCGCCAGATTGAAGGCCAGTCGCTGTCCGCCACGGCGACCGATGCGGCGGGCAATACCTCATCGCCGACAAGCGCTATCGCACCGGTATTGCCACTGCTGGCTGAAGACAACGTCACCAGCCTGCCGCTGCAAACCGATGTTATCGTCAGCACCGATCATCAAAGCGATTATGGTTTCCTGCTGGTTAATGCGTTGGGGAATGTCGCCAACGTGCTGGGGAACGATACGGCAAGCGTTAATTTCAGCATCGCTTCTGGCGGCAGCGGGTCCATTACGATCAATGCCGCCGCGACCGGCGTGGTGCTGTCGCTGTTAAACACGCTTGAAGTCGTTATCCAGCGCTTTGACACCTCGCTGAATGCCTGGGTAACGGTGGTGGATACCGGGAAACCAGACTTCGCCAGCCTGCTCACCCTGGGCGCCTCGGGCGTAACGCTCAATTACAGCGGGCTGACTGGCGGTGATTACCGCGTGGTCAGCTACAACACCAACCTGCTGGCGACCGGGGCATACACCAGCCTTGATGTCTCAGTGGTAAAAGCCAGCGCAGGGACCATCATCGGCGGTACCACGGAATCCGGGAACATCATTACGGATACCGATCCCGCCAACGGGCAGGATAATGCGCCTTCCGGCACTTTGGTCACCTCCATCACCGACGGTAACGGCAACGTTGTGAATATCCCGGCGGGCGGCATTGATGTGCAAGGGAAATACGGTATTCTGCATATCAATCAGAACGGTAGCTACACCTATACCCTGACCAATACGTCAATCTCAGTGTATGGTCGTTCTGAAAGTTTCACCTACACGCTGACGCATGGCAGCGATCACTCCTCGGCAAAACTGGTGGTAACGCTCGGTCAGGCTCCAACCACCAGCACGGTAACCGCGGCAGACGATGCAGCAGTGCTGACTTACGGAACGCAGGTCATCGCGGTTGACCACTTGCCTTCACAACAAACCGGTTTCACGCTCGCCAGCGTCGGACTCGGCAATGTGCTGGACGTCAGTCTGGTCAACGGTCTGACTAACCCGATTAAGTTCAACGTTGACGATGGCGCAACCCGCACGCTGACCGTACAGGCGAATGTTCTCGGCGTGACGCTTGGCGGCTTCGATCTCTATGTTTATCGCTTCAACGAGTCAATTCAGCAGTATGAGCAGTACCGGGTACAGCCAAACTGGGTCACTGCCCTACTGGGCGGAAGTTCGTCAGCGTATACCATTACGCTACCGGGTGGCGATTATCTGTTCCTGCTTAACGCTTCCGGCGGCCTGACGCTGCTGACCAGCTATACCCTGAATATTCAGGCCGATCACACCTACGCCATCGACAGCCTGAGTGCGACAACCAATGGCAATCTGCTGATCAACGACTCAGCTCCGGCCAATACCGTTATCACCGAAGTAAACGGTATCGTCGTTAACGGGACGGGCACTACCACTATTAATGGGCAGTACGGCACGCTGACTATCGATGCGAAGGGGAACTACACCTACACGCTAAGAAGCGGACTGGGTGCCGACGGTATCAACACCCCGGACAGCTTCGTGTATAAAGTCAGAGCACCAAACGGCGATACCGGCAGCGCCTCGCTGAATATCAAACCAACGCCGCAGCCGCTGGACGCCGTAAATGACGTCAGCAGCACGATGGCGGTCACCACGCAGGCGGACACCTCCAGATTGTTTGCTGACAACAGCGTCGGGAACGCCAGTTGGAACGCCCAACTCCTTTCTCCCACCTCACAAAATGGCACTGGCGTCATTGAGGTCGCGACGGGAACGGCGGTGCAAAACGCCATACTGCATTTTAACGTTGCTTCAGGTCTGACGCTGGGCGGACTGACCGTCACCTGGGCGCTGTATGACAGCAACAACGTCAAGGTTGCCAGTAACTCATTCAACGGTGGATTGCTTATTGGCGGCAATATCGATATTGCCTTGGGGATCATGTTGCACCCCGGTAACTATCGACTCGACTACACCGGCAGCGTCGGGGCTTTAGGGCTGGGGAATATCACCATCACCCCTAGCGTGAAAGGCACGATAATCGACCTGCAGAACGTCGAAACGTCCGCGGCAAACAGCGTCGCCGGCAACATTTATGATGGGGACCATATTGCCAGCGTGCATACCTTGCTGACGGTGAACGGCACGGGTGGTAGCACCGCCACGCTGGATCCGCTGAGCAGCACGACCAGCGCCATCATTAACGGGTTGTACGGCAAACTGACCATTGGCATTGATGGTCATTACACCTACGCCCTCAACAGCGATGTCTCACTTTCCACCATCCTCACCAAAGAGACATTTACTTACACCCTAAACGATCAGAATGGGCATACCGATACCGCTACGTTGACCATCAACATGAATCCGCAGGTTGTAAGCACCGTGGATGCCGATCGTTTTACCGGCAGTGTCTACGGCGATACGCTGATTTATCACCTGCTCAACGCCAACGATGCTACCGGTGGTAACGTTGGCAATGTTGGCGTTGGACCTACCGATACCTGGACCAACTTCTCGCTGGCCCAGGGTGACAAAATCGATATCGGCGACCTGCTGGTGGGCTGGAACGGGCAGAACGCTACGCTCGGCAACTACCTCACCGTGACCACCAACGGTAACAACACGGTGATTGCCATTGACCGCGACGGTACGGGCAACACTTATCACTCAACCAATCTCATAACGCTGGAGAACGTACACACCACGCTCGATGAGCTGGTGCAACAAAATCACATTGTGCCCTGAAGCTAACGCATAACGTTAAAGCGCCATAACTACAGCCCCGGATGCCATGACGTCCGGGGCAATAACAGTCGTCGCTGCCGTATTTTGTAAGGGATAAACTATGAGAAATGTCGCGCCTGTTGCCTTACTGCTGGCATTAACGCTCTGTACCCTGCGGGTGAATGCCGAAGATGAACCGCAAATTATTACGCCGGAAGGCCTGGCCACCAGCCAGATGCTGCCCTCGCTGGACGGCGCGGTTGCCGATCTGCCGCTAAGCGCCGCCGCCCCCGGCAGCCTGACGCTCAACGACGCAGTGAGTCGCGCCGTGAGCTGGCATCCTTCTATTCGTGAATCCATCGGCAAACTGCTCTCACAAAATGAGCAGATCGATGTGGCGAAATCAAAATATTACCCGCAGGTTTCTGCCGGGATGAACAACGGTTACAGCAATACTTATACCGATCACGGCTTTAGCCCGGCTCTGGTTATTTCAGTGTCGCAAATGCTGTACGACTTCGGCAAAGTGGCAAGCCAGGTCCGCGCTGAAACCGCCGGATCCGCACAACAGCAGGCGAATGTATTACTCAGTATTGATACCATCGCCCATGCAACCGCCAACGCGATAGTCCAGGTGCAGACGTGGCAGCAAATGGTGGACGCCGCCGAAGAGCAGCTCAGCGCCTTGAACGGTATTGGTCGGCTGACCCGTCAACGCAATGATGAAGGGGCAACCTCGCTATCCGACGTGGTGCAAACCGATGCGCGTATCGAGTCTGCACGTTCTCAGTTGGCGCAGTATCAGGCTAATCTCGACAGCAGCAAGGCAACGCTGATGAGCTTCCTCGGCTGGAACTCGCTTAACGGCATCAGCAACGAATTTCCGGTCAAACTGGACAGCAGTTGTGATGGGGTCAAACCGGACGATAAGCTGGTTCCTGCGGTGCTGGCGGCATGGGCGCAGGCGAATGTGGCACAGGCAAATCTCGATTACGCCAACGCGCAGATGACGCCCACTATCTCCCTGGAGCCGTCGGTTCAGCACTATCTCAACGACAAATACCCCAGCCATGAGGTGCTCGACAAAACCCAGTACTCCACGTGGGTAAAAGTCGAGATGCCGCTGTATCAGGGGGGCGGACTCACCGCCAGACGCAACGCCGCCAGTCACGCGGTAGAGTCTGCACAGTACTCCATCCAGCGTACCCGACTTGAAGTACGGCAGAAATTACTGGAATCCCGCAGCCAGGCGATGAGCCTCGCCACTGCCCTGCAGATCCTGCGTCGCCAGCAACGGCTGAGTGAACAAACGCGCGAGCTTTATCAACAGCAGTATCTGGACCTCGGGTCACGCCCACTGCTCGACGTGCTTAACGTCGAGCAGGAGGTATATCAGGCCCGTTTTGCTGAACTCCAGACTCAAAACCAGCTGCGCCAGCTCCAGTTGAACTGCCTCTATAACACCGGCTCGCTTCGCCAGGCGTTCGCCTTAAATAACCGCAGTATTCAATCGGTGGAGATAAAGCTATGAGCGACGTCGATACACATGCGGAAGATGCGATTGGCGAACACGCCCTGAGCCTGTGGGCGCTGGCGATGACGCATATTGCCAGCCACTATCGCGTTGCCTGTTCGCCCGGCGCAATCCAGGCCAACGCCCCGTGGTTTGCGGGAAAAAGCCGAGCTATGGCCCTGTCGCAGCTGGCGCGTCAGGCAGGGCTGTCATTTCATGCGCTGGATACCGCCACGCAGGCGTTCGGCCAGTGGCGTCTGCCGGTGGTGGCGGAACTGCGCGACGGCCAACTGATGGTGATAGAACATTTCAACGGTGAAGATGCGTTGGATGTTTTTATCATCGCCGAAGAGGGCCAGCGTAACCGACTCACAGTTGCAGAACTTCTGCCGGAGATCGTGAGCATTACCGCGCTGCGCCCGCTGTCAGCGCTGAAGGACAGTCGGGTAGACCGCTATATTTCGCGCTTCAGGCCCGACTGGATGCGCGAACTGGTGTTACAGGACATCCGCCCTTACCTGCCGGTCATGGTTGCCGCCTTTCTGATTAACGTCCTGTCGCTCGCCGGGATTATCTTTTCGATGCAGGTCTATGATCGGGTGATCCCCGCCCAGTCTTATCCAACGCTGTATGTTCTCTCCACCGGCGTTCTGGTGGCGGTGCTGTTTGGCTTTTTGCTGCGCGAAGCGCGTACCCACATAATGGACCTGCTCGGCAAACGCGCCGATATGCGCATTTCCGATCGCGTGTTCAGCCACGCATTGCGGCTGCGCAACAGCGCCGTTCCCCGCTCGACGGGGAGCTTTATTTCTCAACTGCGCGAGCTGGAACAGGTTCGCGAGATGATCACCTCCTCGACCCTGTCGACGATTGTCGATCTACCGTTTTTCTTTTTGTTTATCGTGGTGCTGGCCTTTATCGCCCCGCCCTTGGCGTGGATAGCCCCCGTCGCGGCCCTGCTGATGATCCTGCCCGGTTTGCTGTTACAGAAGAAACTGGCGGTACTCGCCAACCAGGCAGCGCATGAATCCACCCTGCGCAACGCGGTGCTGGTCGAGAGCGTTCAGGGGCTGGAAGATATCAAGCTGATGCAGGCGGAAAACCGCTTTTTACAACAGTGGAACAGCTACATCCGTATTACCGGAGAGTCCGGGCTACGCACGCGCAAGCTGACTCAGGGGCTGATTGGCTGGGGCATGTCGGTACAAAGCCTGGTCTACGCCGCCATCATTATGTTCGGCGCGCCGATGGTCATTGAAGGCACAATGACCACCGGGGCCGTGGTGGCCGCGTCGATGCTCGGTTCCAGAATGATTGCCCCGATGGCGAACTTGTGTGGCGTGCTGGCCCGCTGGCAGCAGGTCAAGGCGGCGAAGATGGGGTTAGACAGCATCATGCAGCTTCCCACCGAAACGCAGTACGATGAAGACCGGGTGCATCAGGAGATTTTTCACGGCCATTATCTGTTTGAAAACGCGCACTTTCGCTACCACAGCGACGATCAACGCGTTCCGCTGCGCATCTCGCGTCTGGAGGTCATGCCCGGCGAACGGGTGGCGATCCTCGGGCGTAACGGCGCCGGGAAATCAACACTGCTACAGGCCATGGCGGGCGGCGTGGAGATTATCCAGGGCGATGTCCGACTCGATAACCTGAGCCTGGCGCAGATCGATATGGCCGATTTACGCCGCAATATCGGTTTTCTCAGTCAGAATGCGCGGCTGTTTTTTGGCACCCTGCGCGAGAACCTTACCCTCGGCGCACCGCATGCCAGCGACGCGCAGATCTTCGAAGCGCTGGAGGTCAGCGGCGCGGCGGCTTTTGTTAAACAACTCGCCAAAGGGCTGGCGCACCCCATTATGGAGGGCGGCAACGGTCTGTCCGGTGGACAACAGCAGTCGATCCTGCTGGCAAGAATGCTGCTGCGATCGCCCAATATCGTGCTGCTCGACGAACCCAGCGCCTCGCTGGATGAACATACCGAACGAGAGTTTATTCAGCGCCTGAACCAGTGGCTGGGCAACCGAACATTGATTGTCGCCACCCATCGCGTGCCGGTTCTGGAGCTGGTCGAGCGCGTAGTGGTGTTAAAAGAAGGTCAACTGGTCATGGATGCCCCGAAAGCGCAGGCGCTGAATGCGAGCCGGGCACCAGCCCCTACTCACGGTCGGGAGTGGAAAAATGAAAACCAATCCGCATGACGCTGCCATGGACGACCTCGATATCCGCCGCGAGCACCGTTTCTCCGGGGCCAGCCGCATTATTCTGCTCAGCACACTGCTGTTTGCCGTCCTGGGTATCTGGGCGTATTTCGGCAAGCTGGATGAAGTCTCGACCGGCAGCGGGAAAGTAATCCCCAGCTCGCGCGAGCAGGTCTTGCAGTCGCTGGATGGCGGTATTCTCGCCGAGCTCACGGTACGCGAAGGAGATAAAGTACAGGCTAATCAGATTGTCGCGCGCCTCGACCCCACTCGCTCTGAGTCCAACGTTGGGGAGAGCGCCGCCCGCTATCGCGCCTCACTGGCTTCCAGCGCAAGGCTCAATGCCGAAGTTAACGATCTGCCGCTCATTTTTCCCGCTTCACTACGCGCCTGGCCGGATCTCATCGCCTCCGAAACGCGCTTGTATAAAAGTCGCCGCGCGCAGCTCGCTGATTCTATGGCAGAACTGCAGGATGCGCTGGTCTCGGTAAATAAAGAGCTGGCCATAACCCAACGGCTGGAAAAAAGTGGTGCCGCCAGCCACGTTGAAGTGCTGCGTCTGCAACGACAAAAAAGCGATTTAGGATTAAAAATCACCGATCTGCGCTCACAATACTTCGTGCAGGCGCGGGAAGCGCTGTCAAAAGCCAATGCCGAAGTGGATATGCTGGCGGCTATTTTGAAAGGACGCGAGGATTCCGTCACCCGCCTGACCGTGCGCGCGCCGATGCGCGGTATTGTGAAAAACATCCAGGTCACTACCATTGGCGGCGTTATCCCGCCCAATGGCGAGATGATGGAGATTGTACCGCTGGACGATCATCTGCTGATTGAAACTCGCCTGTCTCCGCGCGATATCGCGTTCATCCACCCCGGCCAGCGGGCGCTGGTGAAGATAACCGCTTATGACTACGCGATTTACGGCGGTCTGGAAGGCGTAGTCGAAACTATTTCCCCGGACACTATTCAAGACAAAGTGAAACCGGAAATATTCTACTACCGCGTGTTTATCCGCACCCATCAGGACTTCTTACAGAACAAACTGGGACGCCATTTCCCCATCGTACCGGGAATGATTGCCACAGTGGATATAAAAACAGGTGAAAAAACCATCGTCGACTATTTAATCAAACCGTTTAATCGCGCAAAAGAAGCGCTGCGCGAGCGGTAAATCCTTGAGGATTAGGGGTTGCGGGGGCTGGTCACGCGTGTCACAAGTCTGTTATACTTGCTCTAACACATTGGGGCTGATTCTGGATTCGACGGGATTCGCGAAACCCAAGGTGCATGCCGAGGGGCGGTTGGCCTCGTAAAAAGCCGCAAAAAAATAGTCGCAAACGACGAAAACTACGCTTTAGCAGCTTAATAACCTGCTCTGAGCCCTCTCTCCCTAGCTTCCGCTCTTAAGACGGGGATCAAAGAGAGGTCAAACCCAAAAGAGATCGCGTGGAGGCCCTGCCTGGGGTTGAAGCGTTAAATCTAATCAGGCTAGTCTGGTAGTGGCGTGTCTGTCCGCAGGTGCCAGGCGAATGTAAAGACTGACTAAGCATGTAGTACCGAGGATGTAGGAATTTCGGACGCGGGTTCAACTCCCGCCAGCTCCACCAAAATTCTCCATCGGTGATTACCAGAGTCATCCGATGAAGTCCTAAGAGCCCGCACGGCGCAAGCCCTGCGGGCTTTTTTGTGCCCTCAATTTGTCCCGCGAAGTCCGAAGATAACTAATTAAATCCGAACCTTTTAGGCACCTTGTTAGGCACCTCATAAAGCTTTATTGTTTTTGAGGTGCCTAAAACTATGGAAACCCGGCAATGGCAAGACAAACCAAACCTCTATCCGTTAAAGAAATCGAATCTGCTAAACCCAAGGAAGCGGACTACGTTCTCTATGATGGCGATGGCCTTGAGCTACTTATCAAATCCAGCGGGAGTAAAATCTGGCAGTTTCGCTACATTCGCCCCGTCACTAAGAAGCGAGCGAAAAAGAGCATTGGCCCCTACCCGTCAGTTACGCTTGCCGATGCCAGAAACTACCGGGCAGAGTCACGCTCTCTCCTGGCGAAACAAATCGATCCACAGGAACATCAGCAAGAACAACTTCGCAGTTCGCTTGAAGCTAAAACCAATACTTTCCAGCTCGTGGCTGAACGATGGTGGAATGTGAAGAAAGCCAGCGTGACAGAGGACTATGCCGACGATATCTGGCGCTCTCTTGAAAGAGATGTCTTTCCTGCAATTGGCGACGTTAGCGTTACAGATATTAAAGCTCACACACTGGTTCAGGCCGTCCAACCAGTTCAGGCCAGAGGAGCACTGGAAACCGTTCGTCGCCTGTGCCAACGCATTAATGAGGTCATGATCTACGCCCAAAACACAGGGCTTATTGATGCTGTTCCCAGCGTTAATATCGGTAAAGCCTTCGAGAAGCCTCAGAAAAAGAACATGCCCAGCATTCGACCGGATCAGCTACCTCAACTGATGCAGACAATGCGAACAGCCAGCATTAGCCTTTCCACACGCTGCCTGTTCATGTGGCAACTTCTTACTATTACCCGCCCTGCCGAAGCGGCTGAAGCTCTCTGGGAAGAGGTAGACATAGAAGCGCGAGAGTGGAAGATTCCTGCAGCACGCATGAAAATGAACCGCGACCATACTGTTCCATTGTCAGATGAAGCAATTGCGATACTGGAGATGATGAAGCCGTTAAGTGGAAATCGAGAATTTATCTTTCCCAGCCGCATCAAGCCAAACCAGCCGATGAACAGTCAGACCGTAAACGCATCGCTAAAACGCGCAGGTTTTGGTGGGGTCCTCGTTTCACACGGTTTGCGATCTATTGCCAGTACAGCTCTCAACGAGCAAGGTTTTCCGCCTGATGTGATTGAGGCTGCATTGGCCCACGTGGATAAGAATGAGGTTCGCCGTGCTTATAACCGCAGCGATTACCTGGAACAGCGTCGCCCGATGATGCAATGGTGGGCTGATTTTGTGATGGCAGCTGATTGTGGAAGTATGATTGAGGGCAGTATGAAAGGAATGAGGTTAGTAGGGTGACGGGTAACTAATAACAGTTCCTACTTTAATACAGTGCTAAATGAGGCTTTAAATTTCATCCCCGTAAGCGCCAAAAACGGAAGTTGGTATTTTTTGCCAAATTGAAAGATGCTTACTGATATGCCAGCTAAACCCGTGCCTATCCAGATTCAGTTATCGTTTCTGAAATCAGGTTGTTAGACAGTAAAATGGGTCGAAGGATGACCCGTTTTTACTTATTCGAAAATCGGCTCGCCATCACCGGGAAAAAACCATTCGCAGACTTTACCGTGTAACCTAATGCGCTTAATACCGGGCTGATTTCTGGACGATGAGCAGTGCACACTACCACTCTGAATCCGAAAGCCAGAACTACAGACTGGTTCGGGACCGGGACGCACCGCTGTTCTCTTGATATGGAGCTTTCGACTACCTTCCATAGCCACCGATTTGCTCCATAGCGATCAGTCAGTCCGCAATGAACCCACGGTGGCGCCATTTCGCCCGTACGAAATCCTTGAAGTTGTAGCCCTGTCCGAGATTGAGTCCATCGGCGTGATCGCAGACGATGATCTGTGGCATCACGCCCGTCTCACGCGCCGTATCATCACAGAAATGCGCCATCTGCGTGAACATGTTCGACACCGCATCGATGTCATCATGCAGTTCTATACCTTGGGTGTCCTCGGCCCGCAAATTCTCGGCTTCGAACTCCTCGCCCTCATCCTTGGAAGGGAAGTACACCTGAGTTGGTTGATCCAGAAATAGGATGGGGGGGATTGCACATTTGTCCCCCCAAGCAGCGAACTGGTAATGTAGCGCCATAAACAGGGTGAGGTGTGAGTACACCCAGTTGGCACCACTGCCCATAGAGCGGAGAAACACTTTCTTGTGCGCCTCTTTCTCGTGCCACAGGTCAAACGTATTAATATCAAATCGCAGGGAGCCCTTCCTGTAGGTCTCCTCGAAATGGAACCGCTGACCGATCTCCTTCATTTTTTTGTTGATATCCCGAGATAACCGATCCAGCTCGATATCAACGTCATACTTATCCAGAAGCTCCTGATACTTCTTGACCTGCTCTGCCCAATACGCCTTAATCTTCTTGAGGTCAGATGGCGGATTCTCGATGAACTCATCGATAGCGATCTCAAGTAACAGCTTGGCCTTTTTCGGCGCATCTTCGAGCGAGCTTGCTTCTGCAACCCGCCTATCATGCTCTTCGAAAGGTTTGAGCGAGGTTTGAACGCTCTTCAGCTTCAGCCGAATTTCCTTGATCTCCTTTCTCAGATCACGACTCTCCTGCCCCAAGCTCTCTCGGGCGTAGGAGGAAAGCCTCAACTCGGTATTGAGCCACTCAATCGCCTGAGTGAGTTTGTTCGCCTGATCTTCGGGAATGTCGGAGTGCGACTCACAAACGGGGCAGAACGTGTGATCAAAGCTCGTGGAACGAGGGACTGTCAGTGACGCATACGAGGTACCGATCCCCTTGACCTGCTCGACAGACCGTTCCAGCAGGTTCAGCCGGCCAATGGCTGAGCGTAGTTCGGCCACAAGCTTGGCTTTCTGGTCACGCAAGGAGTTGAGGGTTTTCTCGTAGTCGTCGGCTAGACCATCCACAAAAACTGGGGTCGCGAGCATAAGCCTGAGCGCTTCCTTTGGCTTGAGGAAAATTTCATCTGCCGTCATGTCGAAGAGGGGCTTTCCTGCAAGAGCTTGGTACTGATCCAGCAGTCTGTTGAATTTCGCGATGGCCATCTCTCGCGCTTTGTCGTCTTTCGGTATTTTCAGCTCAACACGCCGAAGCTCATAGGACGCCTCGGTCAGATCTTTATACACATCAAAGTAATCTTCCTTCACGATCCCCATGAGAATCTTGAAGTGGTCGATCGCCTGGTCTCGTTTAACCTTCTCATCGAAACGGTAGAAAATCGCATGCTTATTCGCGACCAGATTCTGGTGCTGCAGCATAAATGACGGGAAGCTTCGCACGGACGGCGTCGCACCTTTGGCCCCCGTGACCTGCTTATACATTGGGTCTGTATCAATGTTCTCCATCGTGATACCGAAGAACTTGCCCAGGCTCTTCAAGAACTGATCTTTGTGAATATAGTGTCGTTCATCGAAGAAGTATTCGACGTGTCCCATGAGCTCAAGAATGTTGTCCGCCTCTGTCCCAGTGACTTCACGCAAGAAGCAGCGTTTGGAAGCTGCTGTACGCCCTATTACCAAAGTCAGCGTAGGGAATTGCAGGACGGTGAAAAATGTCTTGCCACGCTCGGTCAGCTTGCCATCAGGGATAGTGTCTTCGCTGCTGCCCAGGCAATAGTCGAAGATCTCCAAGATAGCACTCTTACCTGTCGAAGACTTCCCGGTAATGATGTTCAGACCCCGAGTAAACTCCACAGCATGAATCCGGTCGTCTTTGTCAACGACGCCGATAAACCTTACATAGCAGTTCATAGCGATTTCAACCCCAAAGACCTGTAAACAGAAACAACATTTTCACCGTTAAACACAACAGCGAGCTTTCGTGCGTACTTGATGAGCTGGGCATTAGCATTTTCTTCCCTGATCTTACCTTGGGGTTCCACCGACATGTCGTCATTGACCTTGATGCTTTTCTCGGAGGTAAGGATGAGCAGGGAAGCATGGGTGATTGGCTTGTATTCCTCGATCCTGGCCTCCAAGCCAAGAACACGGCTTGGCTCCTGCATCAGCGTGCGCAATGAGCTGTTTTTCTTGGCATAGTTCAAGAACTTATGCATGGGCTTGTATGTCACTAGCGGCAGCACTAGGTAGCTAAGAAGGATGTCCTTCTCTGTCGGATCCCAGTGGTCATAGAACGAGTGGATGATGGGCGCGAGAGCAAATGGCGTCCGGCGCAAGGTATAGATGTAGTCGGCAGCGTTCAGGTTCACGGCCATAGTCTCCAGTAAAACGTTTTGTCTTCGTCATCGGTTTTCACATCAGCCAGCATGTGGTAGATGCCGTTTCGAAAGTCCGCCGTCGTATCTTCAAAGGTGTTTAACTGCACCACGGTTTCGGCGTGCTGCTTGTAGAAGAACTTCAGCGATTGGCGCCGCAACTGGATGGGACAGGTCTCATCCATGCAATCAACCATCGCACTCAGGCGTCCATCCAGATGACGATCAAGGTGGTTTTTCTGGTAGCGCTTGACGTCAAATTCAGAGGCCAAGTTGTCGCTATACAGCTCATCAATGACCTCACCCGCAATGAGCAATTGCAGGGCGGCCTGCTTGATCCGTGCTTCACCACCGATCTCTCGAATTTTCTGGACGAAAGGCCGGTCAGCAATTTCATCAAGATCAATCTTCTGCTTCAGAGCGTCGGTATCGACCTCCGGAAAGATGCTCGAATGTTTCATGTAGAGCTTGGTCAGATCAACAAACTTGGCGGTGAACTCCTCGCAGGTGATCTCCCAGCCAGTATTGATGTACCGCGAGCTCCCAATAAAGCCCAGGATGTCATCCATGAAGGTCTGCTGCTTCGACTCCCGTATGACCCTGAGTTTGTCCACCTTATAGGCATGGAGTCGCTCGTTGAGCGAAGGTGAGCCGGTGATGAATACCGCGCGCTCCAGCACCTCCAGCAAATCGTCTCTGATTGCCAGATCCATGACCGACCGCTGCAACTGCAGGGTTTCCGATGGCTCCGTCGCCTTGGAGGCGGCAAAGCGCTGCTCAGCACCGTCGTAGATCGCAAGCAGTAAAGCGAGCTTTTCGCCAGCGGTGGAGCCGTTCCAGTCGGTCAAGGTGGACTTGGGTGAGTACTCCTGGTTCGTCAAGAGTATCAGGCTTTCGTAGGCCTTATGGTCAAACGCTTTATTCAACCAATTATTCAAGGTGTTCCAGATGTTCTGGTGGCCATCTCTCAAGGTATCGGCATACAGCTTGACCTCCACCTGAGCCACATCCTCCAAGGTTACATCGCCGTACACCTCGACCCAGAGGCGTTTCCCCTTCTCCAGCTTATGGCAGTACTCAAGCGCAACAACTAACTGATACATAAGGGCTTCGAAAAGCTTCGAAGCATCAAACGGCAATTTCTCTGACAATTTATCCATAAACATTCCATGACCGACTTCAGAGGCAAGAGCGACCATTACACTGAATGCACTCTAGCGTGATGATCCATATTCCTGGAAACGCCGACTGAGACTTTGCCACCAACTTGATCAGTCTCAAATACTATATAAAAAGACAGTAACTGCGACGGTTTTAGACCCCAATATAACTGATAAATAACCAATTAACTCAATTGACGCCACCAAATAGTAGCACTGCAAACCAAGTGTTCGCAAAGGGCTTTCATTTACTAGGGGATAGCTTCTAAAAACTATCAAAGGGATAACGCTTACTGCTCATGTGAACCTCTCTTTAAGCCATTTTAAATGACTCTGAGGTGTCTGTTAAACCCGTGGCGATTCAACCGCCGATATGACTGTGAACGGATTTCCAAGGAGAGTAACTCAGGTGACCGAGCGAGAGATGTGACCACTCGCCTACTACAGTATATCTAGTGTGATCATTGTCTCTGTCAACGATAAAAAATCCGCCAACCTACGATGACTGTGGCTATGCACTTGGCCGGATGATACCGGTGCTACATCAATATGACGATGTCGAGCTCATGCCATATCGATCCGATCCCGAGCTTATCACTCGGGTGTTTTTCTTGATCAGATATTGCTACTATGATCGGCATAGAACAGTCTGGATTGATTACCTTCTAAGGGTCTATTATTCGGCGCAGTTACTTGGAAAGTACAGCACATTGCAACTAGTAATTTTATAACATCTATGTGCGAGGGATGAATATGCAAGGTTTAAATTATCTATCGGAAGTGGAAAAACTAAAACTATTTAAAAACATTCGAATCGGAATGAGCTCTGAGGAAGAGTTTGATGTTTTCCTTACTTCTATTGGGAATGATAAAAATAAAGATGAAATAAAAAGGCGAATTAACGGTTTATTTTTAGAGGACGAATTCGCTTTATTGTGCTTTTTTATGGAAGTATGTACAAGTTTAGCGTCTTTAGGCCAATCACCAGTAAATAACACTGGCATTAAGGTACCGGATTATCTGGCCAGTTTTAACATGCCCAAGGGTAAGGAATTAAAATGTTTTATTGAGGTAAAGACAAGCAATGCTTTAGAAACCAAAAAAATCTCAGGATCTTTTTTAAATAAGTACAGTGAGTTCTGTCACAGATTTCGATACCCTTTATTTATTGCATCACGCATACATCAAAACAATCTTCTTTTCTGGATATTGCAAAGTGAGAGTGAGTTTATAGATTCTGGGCGAAAAGTAGAGGTGTGTAATTTAACTAATAATAGTGGGTGTATTCTCTTAGATGATTGGTTTATTTGCGCAATTAGTGCCTTAAAAGTGACAATTCATTTTAGCGAGTATCCTTTAGTATCTCAGGCCAGATATGAGGACAAGGGGTATTTACATCGAATTACCGTATCACAGGAGTATGGTGGAAAGATTTACGAGTTTAATCTTGATGAGAAAGAATTTGTTTTAAATGCCTTCCTTGATGAGTTTCAGTCTAATGATGTTTATTATAAAGAAAAAAACATATTAGTAAGAGAAATACCTGAGCACTCTGGTGATCTATTGAGCAGCTTATTACTAAGGATGAATATGAGAGTAATTGATTCAGCCAGCCCCGACGACAGATTGAATGCAAGTAGAATGTTGGTAAAAATAGAATCAGGCTACAGTTCTTACATAAACAAAAGTTATTTGAAAAACATAATTAATATATTAAATAAAAAATCAAACCTAAGCGGCGCCGGGACTATTTTTGCACCACTGGGACTTGGTAGTGACCAAGAGAGAAAAAAGAAAATGGGCGAACTACTTAGGCTTTGTAAATGAGAATGTTATTTACTTACATGCATAAAGTATAGGTTCTCTACCCTGCGCCTTTAGGGACTTTTTTTCCTTATCATTGCGTTAAAAGATGCATTAATTACTGTATCATTTCTAGATCAATCAACCGGAGAATTCGTGAAAATAATATTACCACGTCCTCTTCTTTCTCTTCAGAGGACCCAGAATAGACATGCTTTTGAATAAATGTGTATATCTCATCATTAATTAACCCCAGAGCCTCCCTTCTGCTTTTCCGGCCATCCTCAGGATTGTTATAATGCAGGAAATTGATCACTTCAGCTTTAGATGAGTGAAAAGTGATGCTATTGCTTTACTACCATGAGTGGCCTGTTCTTTTTTTCTTGTCTAAGTTTGTTGCCATTTTTCATGATGAACAATTCCTTTACACATATCGAGAAGTTCCATCGATTTAAGCAACAATTCAACACCATCGCGTCTATCCAACGTCACTAGATGTAACACCAAATGTTCGTTTATTGTCGCCAGAAAGATCCATTCATTTACTGATTCCTAGATAGTGTCATCCGTGACGATATTGCCAAACCGATCACCGCCCGTGACCACAGGTCAAAAAACACTGACAGCCCCTATCTGTGCATAAGTAAGTGATGTCCCACGCCTGCTTCTGGTTCGGCCGCAGGCGATGAAGACCTTCTTCAGCAGGTTTTCTTATACCGGCAGGCCGTGTTCAATGAGCTGACCGGGCTGAACTTCCGGCTCACTTTTGCCCGCCGTCCCTGACGACGCAGACTCGCTATGATGGTCTTGAACTCCTATCTATTCATCAACCATACGCGATGCCCATAGCGCTGTTTGGCACCGAAGACGGTCTTACATGCAGCCTCATCACAGATGCGCCCGAACCGCTGACTCACTCGGAACGACAAATCTATGATCGCCATAGAATCTCATACTTTAATTCATTTACATTTATTGAGAGGAGGAATACAACAGTCAACACCGTTGATAGCACAGGGAAAGTTATATGGCTTCTGCAAGACAAGATTTTGATCGGTTTGTTAGCTGGGTTTACCAATCTGAGGCAATCCCATCAGGTGTCCGGCAACTGGCTAGCCTGTGTCTTGCAAACTTTGATGCTCTTGCAGGAACTTCCAGAAATCGCAGCCAGCGCTCCATCTATCTGGCGCAGTTGATGCGTCAGCAACTGGCGCAGATCCCCGAAGGGCCTCCCGCAATTGAAGCCAATATTGAGGTAGGTGAATGGCCATGGTCATGCCTGCATAGGCTGACTTTAGGCCCCTTCCGCGGTTTCAGAACACCAGAATCCTTTGAACTTGATAAGCAGATAACGCTGCTTTACGGTCCCAATGGAAGCGGAAAAACCAGCCTTTGCGAAGCACTGGAATATGCTTTGTTAGGTGATGTCGAGGAGGCAGGAAACAAACGCATTGCTGCACGAACCTACCTCGCGAACCTCCATGCTGGCCGTTTCGCCCCACCCATTCTCAAAGCACTCGATGGTAGAGGACGGGAGCTGGATGTTGCCCCAAATCCAGATACGTTTCGCTTTTGCTTCGTTGAGAAAAACCGCATTGATTCATTCTCACGAATTGCTGCCCGCCCCAATGCCCAACGTGCAGAACTTATTGCCACACTGTTTGGCATGGACCAGTTCAGTGACTTCGTGGGTCACTTCAATGAGAGCATTGATAGCCAACTCGTATTGGCAGCAGACAAGCAAGCCACACTTGAAACACGTCGCGCCGGACTGCAGGCAGATCAGCTGATCGTGGACGGCGAAGCTGAAGCAGTCAGGGTACTCACAAGCGAAGAGTTAGCTTTAGCCGAAAGTTATGCGCCAGGAACAACGTACAGCGACCTGAAAGCTTTGTTAGGTAGCGAAGCCGCGCCAGGGCGTCTGCAGCAGTTAGACGCCATGCTGGAGGCCGTCCCCCCCGCTATTATTGGCATCAGCGGCCCAGCCCTTCAGGAAACTTATGACAGGGCGGAGGCACACAAGAACGAATTCAACCGTATTACGGAGAATCTGAGAGCTCAGAGCGATCAGGTATCTTTCAAAGGACTTTACGAAGCCGTACTTGCCCTGCGCGAGCCCGTGGGGGATCGTTGCCCAGCGTGCGATACCCCACTCGTTGGTCAGAACCATGTTGCAATCGACCCGTACGAAAAAGCCTCAACCGGACTGCAACAGCTTGAAGCGCTGGCTCTCCTTCAGGAAAGTCAAAAAGCAGCGGAGATTGAAGTTAACCGCATCTCCCGAGAACTCAGACAGATCCTCAAAAAAATAGAGTTATTCATTGATGCCGATCCCGTGACACCTGTAGGTGAGTTCCTCGCTGCATTGCCCGAAGAACCTGCTGGATTCTGGTGGGAAGCTATTGCGCCTGATAATGCCGGGATGAACCCGTCTCTGGCACAAATCATCGAAATAGCAGATCAGATTGCGGGGCAAGATACTGCTACAAGAGTGTCACAACAGGGACGCCAGCAGTTAATTGAGGAACGAAACCGACTCAGGGATTTCCAGCTTCGCGTACAGATGCAGGACCAAAAACGTCATCAATTGAAAGAGAATATTGACGCAGCAGCTGCTCGTATTAGAGGGTTTGATGAAACAAACGCCCCTTTAATTTTGGAAGTAACGCAAGAGCAGCAGGACATCGTAAGGGACACGCCGCTAAAGACAACGTATGACCTTTTCCTTGAAGCAATAAGATCGTACCGCAACCAGCTACCCGGGCAGCTCATGGCGGGACTTAACGAGTCAGCCATGACGCTCTACAACTCATTTAACCGCAACGATCTTGACGCTGATAAGCTCGCCGCACTCTATTTGCCATTAACCGGCGAAGAAAAGATAGAAATTTCATTTCGGGCTGCCCCTGAACGCCGGGTAGATGCACTGCATGTTCTGAGCGAGGGCCATGTTCGCTGCCTTGGCCTCGCCATTCTGCTGGCGAAGGCGAGGAGCATTGCATGCCCACTCATTGTTTTCGATGACGCTATCAATGCCATCGACCACGACCACCGTGGCGGCATACGAGAAACGATTTTTGAAAACGACACCTTTGAAGACACTCAGCTTATCGTTACCTGCCACAGCAACGAATTCATCAAAGATATTCAGCAACATCTTCCCGTAAGACGGCGGAATAACTGCCGCGTCTACCTTCTCAGACATCATGATGGCAATCATCAACCTCGCGTCCGCAGTAATGTAGCGAGCGCAAACTACATTGCCAGAGCAAGAGCGGCCCGTGAAGTTCTTAATGACCGGGACGCGTTAGCCGCATCCCGACAGGCATTAGAAATGCTTTCAGAAAAGGTATGGAAATGGCTTAGCAGTCATGAACAGGGCGTTCTCACGTTACAAATCACGGCGGCGGGTGCCGAGCCACAGCTCCGAAACCTTTGCGATTCGCTTCTGAAAAAACTTAGAAGTGCTACCACTTTCCAGCATGCCAATAAAGAGCCATTAATTGCAGCCTATGGCACGATTCTGGGCATTCCAGAACAGAATCTGGTCTGGACATATCTGAACAAGGGAACACACGAAGAGGAAAATCGCGATGACTTTGACGCAGAGCATGTCGAGTCTGTTATCGCGACCCTCGAAGCTTTGGATGCGTTAGATTTACGCCACGGAAGATAGCACTCAAATTAAGAGAGAAAGAGTAGATTCGAGTGCTAGTGGTATCGAGACAATGGGACAGAGTATGACGACGAGCATGATTTCTCATCTTGTGATAGTACCGGATGACACGCGTAAAAGGCGAACAACCTTCTTTCAGGGTTTTTCAGATTTTTGGCACCCGGACTATTTAACGATATTAAAGGCTCTAACCCGATTTCCACACGACCTCGGCGACATATACTTTACAGGTACAGGATACGTACTGACTAAGGCCTTAGGCAGCCCGCTACAAATACAGACGTTACGCGCAGACCTTGTTGAACAGTACTTATCAGAATATAAAACACAGCCCCTCATCGTGTGGAGTACGACATTAACGGTAGACGCGGTCAAATCAGCCATCGGGCAAAAACCAATAATTCATATCTCAACAGCCCAACAAGAGGGCGTTGTACACGTTGACTCGTTGAACAATGACACTGTTCTGGCACTCATTTCTGGAATTGTTGATGCGCTGGCTAAAGAGCACGATGAATTCAAGGAATTCAAAGAATTTGTTGAGAACAAAAGAGCAGAAACGCCACAAGAAACACTTTCTGTCAACGCAAAAGGACATAACTGTACCGAACCTATGCTGGATGTTTTACTCAGTTATGGCGCACAAATTGACGTTACACCTATTAAACCTGCAGGCGAGACAACTGAACACATTACAGGGATGATTGAGCTGGGTGCGCTGATTGACGGACTTCGCCCGGAGCAAATAAACACATCCCCACTCAGAAAAAATGATGTGATCATTCATTGCCCCTCGGTTTACACCTATCTGTATCGTGCAGACAGTGCACACTGGCAACAGCTCAACAGGAAACTTAATAACCCCAAACGTAATTTTCTACGGCGCGTACTGATAAGAAGCTGCGGTTATGGCAACTCAACGCTTCAGATTGCCGAGAAAGATATTTTCAATCCGTATGAGGACCCGATATTAGGACCGCTGTTGTATGATCGGCAAATCGAATTGAGACTTTTCACGACGGCCATCGCACTTGTCGCTGTCAACCAATTCGCGCCTGCATTTAGACTTCCAAATGATGTAATGCTTCATCATGACAAGCTTCGGGACATCGGAAAACTCCTGTGCTCAAACGACAGAAGATGGCGCGAAAAACTCAACACAAGAATGCAGGAATATGGCCAGCTGCTTAAGACAGAAATTGGGGATGCTCTGTTAGCCAGCATATTCAGTGAAAGAGAGAAAATTTTAGCCGTATGCGATTTTCCAGTTGAATGGGTGCCGGTTAACCAACTCCCCATAATGTTCAGGTACGAGTTATCCCGGATACCTTCAACCCCGGGAAATGTCGCTCTGTTCGTATTAACTTCACGACCGATGTCAATTTTCAGATACAGCGACTTATGTAACGTACTCATAATCAGGTCTTTTGCTAACAACGACCCAATCAAGGATCACCTGTCGGATATAGTGCAGGCAAGAGAGCAAGCCCAAAGACTTCCAGGCATGAACATTCAGATAGTCGATGTTAAAACACGCCAGGAAATTGTCGACGCGCTTAACTCCTTTACAGGATTAATGGTTATTTTTGATTGCCATGGTGGTCATGGCGGTGAAACAGATTCTGCCTGGTTAGCCATAGGAGATGAAAAACTGAGTGTCTGGCATCTTTATCAGGAAGCCAGGATCCCTCCTATTATCGTTCTGGCAGCATGTAGCACCCATCCGGCCGAAGGCTCGCATGCCTCTGTCGCGAATGGTTTTCTGGAATCTGGTGCATTCAGCGTCATTGGAACATTTGCGCCAGTCGACTCTTCTCACACTGCCGTGTTTGTGACCCGACTTCTGGAGCGGATCGCCATTTACCTTCCGTTAGCACTAAAACGAAGAGCGTACTCCTGGCGTGAGGTTGTGACGGGGCTGCTGAGAATGTCATATGTGCGTGATGTTCTGGAAGGACTTCGGGACAGACTCGGCCTTCTCAATCAGCAGCAATATGAAAAAATTCATATTCAGGCCAATATGCTCATAAATACTCATGAGGACAAAAATTGGTTTGAGCATTTCAGATCTCTGATTTCAGATGAAACTGGATTAGATAAAGACACTGAAACCAAGCTATGGGATGAACACTTCCAGTTTGTAGAGACTATGTTGTTTGTTCAACTCGGCAGACCAGAAAATGTAATGATTGTTATCGAGGGCGAGTAATCGTTTTTTCGGAAGTGCCGCTTAAAATAAATTCCCGGTATGCGGCGGGTGACTTCATCTGGTGGGGCTGCATGCCTCACGCGTATTGAGCATTCTCAGTTGAGGACTATATGACGACAGATCCGTTTTATGAACTCTATCGCCAGCTCGCCGTATTACGAACGGATGCTGACAATAGCCATTCCGTTATCGCGGAACTGACCTTGCTGTGCCGCGAAACAATAAGAGCCTCATCCCCTGAAGAGTGCATTCGCACCGCAGATAATTGCCTGCATGAAATCGGTCAGTCTGCTCCGCTTTTTGCACTTGCCCTCTCCTCCTGGCTGACCGATAAAGAGTGTATTGGACTGGCGAAAGCCCTCGCGCATGAGGCAAGCGTGTGCCACCTTCAGGCAGCAAACCCACAGGCGTACGACCTGTCCTCCGTCGATGAGTCACGCGCCATACTGGCCGCGTCTCGGCTCTGCGCCCTGCATGTCTCCCCCGCCATCTCACTCGGCTGGGCTTTAAGCCTGGCAACCGCTTACCCTGCCAGCGCCACGGCACTAAATGCGGCCGGCGCACTCCTGCAGCATCATATAGAAGAGTATCCCTGGACCACGCAGCGGCTGCTTGCCAGCCCTGGATCCCCGTTTAGTTCGCTTGAACTGGCGCACACCGCGCTAGCACAGCTGGAACAGCAGCAAAACCATCTGAAGGCGCTACCGGTGCTCCGTGAGCTTACGATGACGCCTGAGATGCGTCTGATGTATGCCAGTCTGAAACGCAGTGAGAACCGGGAGATTCAACGGCACTCGGAAGAGCACTCTATTTTTGGTCAGTTCGTCACAAAGCAATATTTCAAATACGCCAACAAAACTGCCGTCGAGTTTTCCGTGGGTGACGGTGTCAAAGAAACCTCGCTGGAAATGTCGCCCTTTCAGATTGAAGTTGAGTTGCCTATCACCTGGCGCACCGATCCACTGTCAGGTGAGCTGACCAGAAACAGGCTGTGGAAAGGAGAGCTGGAATGAGTATTCAGCTGGTTCTCTCCCATTATCTGGCGGGCCTGCGTGAGCGCAATGAGCTCGATGTTCTGCTGCCAGAACTGCTTAAGTCCATGGGGCACAATGTGCTCAGTCGCCCACAGATTGGCCCCGCGCAGGCTGGTGTTGACGTGCTGTCGACCAAAGCGGGTGCCGACGGGGTTGATGAGGTTTTTGTCTTTATCATCAAATTCGGTAACGTCGGACGGGCCGATTTTTACGGTGGGCCACAGTCTATCGACCCCTCTATCCGGGAGGCCTGCAATGACTTCCTCAGAAACCGTTTACCGGAACGGCTCAAGCCGCTGCGCAAGCGGATTGTTCTGGTATCCAATGGCGTACTGCTGCAGGAAGCCCAGGCCGGTTTTTCAGCCCTTACGGAAGACATCGCAACACGTCCGCTTTGCAGTCTTGAATTCTGGGGCACCGATCAGCTCACACCGTGCATAGAGCAATACCTCTTCGATGAAACATTACTGCTGGCTCGGGGAAAATCTGACCTGCGCGCCGCCCTGGCCGGCCTTGAGGAGTCAAGCTCAGCGATAAACCGGTTTATCCGCTTTGTTGATGCCTGTTTTGAAATACAGGCCGAGGAGTCAGAACAGAGTGCGGAGACGCGAAAGAAGAAGTTTTTAAGGCGATGTGCCGCCGCGTCGATGGGCTGGGCGGTCCTGCTGGTCTGGGGAAAAAGCGAAGGCAATTTAAAGCCTGGGGTCGTTACCGGCGAATACCTGATACTGCGTATGTGGGCCGAGGCGGTAAAACTGGAATTGTACGCCGACAACGCCTTTATCGACCGCTTTGAAACGCTGGTTACGCTGCATATACAGGCTCTGGTGGACTACTTTGAAAAAGTAATGCCAACCCTGGAGTCACCGCGCGCCGTCCTCCGCTGGCGCCCGGATCGCGTCTTCTACCTGGAGCTTATGTTTGAGGAGCTGGGTCGCATGTCTACCCTCTTACTATTGCTCCAGCAAAAACCTGGAGAGGAGACGCTTCGCACGACGATTCGCAACGCCATCATTCATCTGGTCAATCAGCATTCGGGGGTGCTACTTCCCCTTTATGACGGGCACAGCATCGACTTGACCCTGCTCTTCTGCGCCCTGATGGGTGAGTCAGACTGGGACAATACGCGGATTATCGCAGGAGAAGTTGTGGCCCGACTTCACCATGCGCTGAGAACAGAATGTTATCTGCCGGTCGACACCGACTCGCTGGAAGATGCTATTGCCCTCAACAGTAACAAGGCTGAGAGTCGTGATTTCTTCCAGACCTCAACGCTGGTGCCGGCACTCGCGACGGTGACTTCATTGCTCGGCGATGAAGAAGCCCTCCAGACGCTGCGTGACCAGCTCCTGCCTCTGATGAAGGGGGTAACGCTTGAGCGCTGGTTCCCGACCACAACACTTGAAACACTCAGCGGCTCAACACTGGGGATCCACAGCGTCGGTATTTCCAGAGCATTGTCTGGCCTCAGGCCTTCAGCAAAGGAGGAAGCCGAGGCGTCAATTAAAACCTTTGACGGTGCAGCCGTCCCCTCAGACTTCAGGTGGTACTGTAACTGGCAAGTCCTGATCGCGTTGTCAGCCCGCCTGTATCGACACCCACTACCCACGTGGTTTATCAATGAATACAGCCCAACAGGACCCTCCGCTGATTAGTACTCGCCCAGCCAATAAGCCGTGCTAGATTACGTAGCAGCTTTCTTAAACACTATTCCAGTATTAATATTCTCGCGTATATCTGCTCAGCATTGCTGAGCAGATATACAGCTTTATTACTTAGCGCAAATGGAGGGCTAAGTATCATTTATCCATACACGCCGAATTCGATGTTGCAGTAAAGAATATTACTTGACCACTTCACCCATCATCAATTACAGGATATTCATGCACTCTGAAAAACAAGCGTGTATTTATCTCTTACAGGTTACAGCCTCTTCAAAAGCAACTTTAATTTCGTCATGCTTTTCATACCATCCACGAAGTGTTCTCGGAAGATTATCATATTTCAACACAGGTTTTTTTCCGGACGCCTTCGACTCCTTCTCAATAAAGGTGCAAAGCCCTTCATAGACTCCCTTGATTGCATCCTCAACTGTTTCCCATTTATTTTCTGATGCCCTTAGCCTCAGGAGACGGATAAGCTCAACCTTAACTGGAGCATAGTTTGTCCCTCTGCTCCCCCCTGCTTTTGTTGCTTTTTCTGTCCTCTTACTTTCCTCTTCTTCCTGACAATTTCGCCAGTCACAATACTCATACATCCCGACCATTGCCCCGCAATAGTAATGCGCATCTTGTAAATGCTCACATGCTTCAGCTAGCAAGCCACTATCATGCTTGAATAAAGCTAGGTGATAGTGGCATAAGGACAAAAGCAGGTAGTGTCCGAGTTCATTGAGAAACCATGCTCTGTGCCGTAAATCTGCAGCTTCAGATTTAAGCAATGCGGCACTCATCTTCAAAAAATTCTTATCTCCGTATGTCTCTCTTTGTATTTCGATCCATTGCTGCGCTTCAGTGTCATAGGCATTAATTTTTTCGACAGGAAAACCCTCATACTCAGCCAGCCTATCAGTTTCCTGCTCACACTTTAATTTCAATATGTTGTATAGCTCATTCATTTTATTTTCCCTGAAGATTCAAGCAACGCGACAACGTGAGCTAAAAGTAGAAAACTAGATTTAGCTCACGTCTATCTCTCAAAAATTCTATCTCTAGTATCTGTCCGGACACAAACAAACCGGAGCAAAACAATTATGTCAACGAACAATCTGAAAATACTGCGTATCTCAGCTGTAACCAAAAAGCTGGGGATCGCAAGGTCGACCATTTACGACTGGCTCAATGTCAAATCGCCACGCCATGATCCAGCCTTCCCAAAGCCGTATCGTCTGGGCAAACAATCTGTCGGCTGGCGTGAATCCGAACTGGATGAGTGGATTCTCCAGCGTATACCGGCATCGGCCTAAGACATCCCTCGCCTTCGTAGTTTATCGAGAAGGCACTTACCGGATTAACACGTAATCAGTGAACATCCACTGTATGCCTTCACCTGGCAGGGTAAGTCGCATCGGTGATGATGTTCCTGATGAATTAACTCACTGCAAAGGAAATAAAGATGAACCAATTACCACTAATGCCAGGATATCACCATCTGGTGATTCCTGTCCCAACCATCCCTGTATGGGCGTTTACATCTGTGATGCAAAATGCCATTAACCATCTACAGGATGGGGGGAAGATTCCGGTGGAATTAGCTGTCAATGTAACTTTGGCCGCTGTATCTGAAGCCTGTCAGCCCCTGGTTGAAGTGATCAATCCTTTTACTAATTTGCCTGAACCCGATGCACTTTACATCCTGACTCTGGCAGATTCAGGTACAGGTAAATCGACCGTAAACAAACTGCTCAGGGAGCCATTCGACAAGCTGAAAGCTGAGTTGGATGAAGCCTTTCAGAAGAAATTGGCTGCATACGAGCGTGATTATGCCGTCTGGGAGACAAAACTTCAGGCCCTGAAGAGCAACCTGCGTACCGCAGTCAAAAAACGCCTCTTTCCCAGCGACGCTGAAGCTGAACTGACATTACATACGGACCTGAAGCCCAATAAACCTGTATTGCTCACCCTTGTCTACAACGATGCTTCGGTAGCTGCACTCATTGAAGGATTAAGTGAATATCCAACTGCAGCCGTGAACTCCGATGAAGCGAGCTGCTTTTTTGAATCCTGCGTGAAAGATAATCCAGCATTTTTTAATAAAGCCTGGGATGGTGATCTCTATGAACACAAACGTAGCCATCAAGTCACCCGCAGTTTTAAACCGACACTGACATTATCGTTAATGTTGCAGAGACCTCTCTTTCTCAATTTCATGAAAAAGAATCAGGACAAGCTTTTAAATAGTGGTCTGTTAGCCCGTTTCCTGTTTACTAATATCCCCACTAAAAATGTCACGAACATGGGCCATCGTCATCACTCGAATACATTTTTCCGTGATGAAACTGCAATACCTCTTTTTCATGAGCAGATTAAGAAGCTACTGAAAAAGCAGAAGCAACAAATCATTTCGGGTAAAACTGAGAAGAAAACACTCAAACTTTCCCCTGAAGCTGCAGAGTTTTGGGAAAATAAACGTGATATCTGGATTTCTTTACCAATAAATGATCCTCGTTGGCGTTGTATTGATTACATGCTGCAGAAAGCCAACACTAATACATTACGTATTGCAGGGTTACTTCACTACTTCTCTGACCAAGAAACAGAAATTATTCCACTCAATGTTGTTCAGCGTGCATCCCTTATCATGGATTGGTATCTCAACCAAGCAGTATCTTGGTTTTATCAGTTCACTGATGAATATAAGTTTTATCAGGATGTGGAAGAACTCCGCCAGTGGATTCATAATAAATTTACTGCCAATGGCTGGCTCCCATTCAAAAAGAATGACATCATCAAGTATGGACCCAATAAATTCCGCCGCAGCGACAAACTTGAACCTTTGATGAATTACATCATTGGTCAACCAGGAACGGGTTTTTTTACCACATTCCGGACAAGTGCTCATTCAGCCGAGTATATTACCTGGCGCATGAGCAATGGCTTTTACGCCCCACTCGCTGCACCTCCGGTTCAATACTTGCCACAGCAAGCGCCTAAGCTGATTAATTCGTCTAGCATTGTCTAAGGCACTCAATCAGCAGCATCATGATAGCAACTCATGCTACTGAATTGTTATCAAAACCCACACTCAACAGGCTCATTGACTCCTCTGCGTCATGGGCCTTTCATGCCTTAAAACAAAAGCATCCCTGCATTATTCTTAGCTACAATTGCTACAGTAGCAGGTTGTAGCGGTGTTTTGAGATACGCATGACGTAAAAATACACCAAATCGCTCATTCTTCATCCAGACTAATGTCCATCGGATCACCCTGTTAACACGTTGCTACAACGCACAGCTCCTGTCGGCGTTAAGTGAATGTTACAGCGCGAGTTGCTACAACGATATTAAGCCCTTGCTACAGCCCTATTCCATTCTGTCGCATACCGGTTCTCTTAAATATCTCAGCACTGACTACAACCAAAATTACGCTGACCATCAGCATTACTTTTCGAGTAGAGTTTAGCCATATATTCGAGATGCTGGAATATCTGAGCATAATTAAGCTCAAAGGTCTTGCTGTTAGTATCTAACATGATACTTCCCTCCAGCACAAAATGCACCGACCGGTAATGCCGTTGATAATCAGGTTGTGTATGAAGGTTTAACGCCCTTACCCATGCTTCCATAATCATCAATGCCAGATTATGTATATATACATCCCCAACAGGACAATATGTGCCAGTGCGAAAGTACGCATCATTATTAAGCATCAATGCAATATGATAATGCTTCTTACCCTTTACCTCACCAAACTCTCTTGACCAGACATAACGCACATTGCAGGGATGTATTCGTTTACCTTCCATTCTCTTACGCTTCTGTGTTTGTTTAATCTGAGACTTTAGTGACTCCATAAATCTAGTTATCAGTGTAGAATCTTCACGGTATTGTTCATAGACCTCATCGGGTATTCTTAAATCTATTCTGCGAATATATGTCCTTGGGTATTCATTAAGTGATTTATTCAACGTATCATGAATACGGTTGATATGATGTTGGTTACATGGCCCATGTAATCTGCTGATGTATGGTTTCATGTTTTAGTCCTTGTGATAATCATCTCAATATAATAAACCTGACATGTAATTAATTACTCTTCAGCTACTGGTATTGATTGTTAAAGGTGAGTATTGTTAATGATTGTTATATTTACTCCATCTTTATTATTATAATACAGTATCAGACAGTAATTACTGCCCTGATGTTACTTTTGCTATAGTAGAAGGAAACACGTAAAACAGGTAATTAACTGACATAATATAACTCTGAAGTTAATGTCGCAGAAGCAGCATCAAATTAAGTCATAAATACGCACTATCCCCCGTCCAAATTGCAGATAATTTCAAACCTATATCACCCGGATGAATCAGTCTGACGAATGTCATTCGGTTGCTGAAACTTGTTGATCTATCGCACCGATCGATATTCAATACTTGATAGTTTAAATCTATTGATTATCGTAAATTGATCGATATTGCAATAGATAATAACGATCAATTCCTGGAAACTGATCTGTATTAACGATTATCCGCTAGCTCATTTAATCAATACGATTAGCCTGCTCCCCTGAAAACGGAAGCGGGCTTTTTTGTATTTAAATCATCAGGAAAGGAAGCTAAATGCTCAGAGACCATCATGCAACACTAGCAGGATTACTGCTGCTTAGTCACAGTGCCAGCGCCGTACAGGCTGACCAGCAATTGAGTGACTGGTACGGGAACATCAGTGCCATGGAGTTTGAACTCAATACTCAAAATACCGCAGGTGAAGTGCTCACACTGACCTGCACAAGCGGAAAGCTGTCTGCTGCTTACAGCGTGCCTGCGGAGGATTACCGCGTCTCGTCACAAACAGGGCTTTCTGAACCTGGCGTCAGTATCAATGGTAAGAACCATCCTCTGGATGAAACAGCCTTTACTGCGCTAAAAGCGACGAGTGAAAAAGACGTAATAAAAATGACCTCTATGAATGCTGCCATATCTAAAAAATTCAGCGCCAAAGGGCTGAATGAGGCGCTGGCTGATACCACATGGCAGGACTGTATTAATCATTAATTAACTGAAAGGAAACCTTATGCATAAACTCGTTGTTTTATCTCTCAGCTCCGCAGCACTGTTTATTCCTTTGGTCTCGTCTGCAATGACAATTCACGGCGACATACATCCCGAACGCTATACCTTCTTTCTGACTCAGGAAGGCAGCAATCAACTGAAACAGGCAAATGACCGGATAGCGAAGAACCCGCAGGCTTATACACTTGATGTGAATCATACCGGCATTCAACCTTTTGACGCTGTTCGCTGGGACGGCAAGCCTGTAAAAGCTGTCACCTGCGTCCTTGTAGACGGCGTGATGATGGGACAAAAAGCCACGTGGTCACAATGTAAAGACGAGAGCGGTGCTGAATATTTCGGCAATAAAGGCTGGCTGGTACGTGATTATGTGGCAAAAGCCTGTGAAGTCGAAAAATCAGATTGTCCTGTTTATCTTGTGCTTCAGACAGATCCGCCAACAATGCGCAGCGATATGGCGAATTTCGTACCTGCTCCTAAAAACTTTAATGCTTCAACAAGCCTGACGGATGAAATTAAATCTGAAGGTTGCCAGATGGCGGATAACTCATTTGAACATGCCAAAAGTAGTCTGCGTTGTCGTGCCATTAATACCGTGCGTTTCATCCGCAAACAAAATACCGAAGCGGCATATGAAGCTGACTTAACCACCACGACGGGTGAAGCACTCACTATGACAGTAGGGTACACCTACGGTAATGCCTCCAGTAAAGAGCCGGGCTGGCGCACAATTTCAGTCAACCAGGGAGACATCATTACTGATATCCGTAAGCAGGGCCAGTGGGTTCCCAATGGTTATAAATAACCTTATCAGTGAGATAACTTTTTATTCGGCATTCAGCTAACGGAGGTTCAGTGGGAAAAACATTACAGCAGGAAACGCTACCAACCGTGGACTGTACCTGGCAACTTGTTTTGAGTGTTGCCGGTGTGGCATTGATGCGCAGCAATTCTGTTGCGGTTAAAGCACTAGGATCCAGCCTCACCACACTAAGTCTGATACGCATCATCAAAAAACTCGCCACACTTGCCTGATCTCCCTTGCTGCAAGCTCAGAGGATAAAAGCAATATGTCTGAAAATACCCAGGGGAAACTCAAGGGACTGAAAGAGAAAGTCAGTAAGCAGCGAAATGTCTCCTCCATTGATAACCCGGTTGAGCAGGTAGAAGTAAATGTCAGTGAACAAACGACAAAAGGGGCTGAATCTCGTACTACCCGATATAAGCGATTGCTCGACAGTATCGTTATCAGCGGTTTGCTGAATATTGCCGAAGATAAACTCAGTGACGATGTGTTTATCGAGTCGGTGTTCAGTAAGGCTTATGAGCTTCTGCCTGTGCCGGTCAGACTGGTTGTCCGAAGGGAATGGTGCCTGAGTTATCTCCAGTCACGCAAAGCCCTGTTACTGGCGCAACTCCAGCTCTACCGGGCCGAAAGGCACGGCTCAGCAGAACCGGTGCCACCTGCGCTACAACCAACGTTACCACCAGCGACCTAATCAGACTCATTAATAACAGACAGGGCCATCCTTCGGGGTGGCCTTTTTTATGCCCATTTTCTACAGGAGTTTTTATGACCCGTTTAGCCAGCCGCTTTGGTGCGGTCAATCTCGTTCGTCGCGACCGCCCGTTAACCCGCGATGAGCTGGCGCACTATGTGCCAAGTGTATTCAGCGAAGAAAAACATGAATCCCGCAGTGACAGGTACACCTATATCCCGACTATTTCCCTGCTAGAAAACTTACAACGCGAAGGCTTCCAGCCATTCTTTGCCTGCCAGACCCGAGTTCGGGACCAGAGCAAGCGAGAGCACACCAAACACATGCTGCGCCTGCGCCGCGAAGGGCAAATCACCGGCAAACAGGTGCCAGAAATAATTCTGCTTAACAGCCATGACGGTTCAAGCTCATACCAAATGTTGCCGGGGTTATTCAGATCGGTTTGCCAGAATGGGCTGATTTGTGGTGAGAGCTTTGGTGAGGTGCGCGTGCCGCATAAAGGCAACGTAGTGGAGAAAGTCATTGAAGGGGCTTATGAAGTGCTGGGGATTTTTGACCGGGTGGAAGAGAAACGTGATGCCATGCAGTCGCTGATATTACCGCCACCTGCACAGCAGGCCATGGCGAAAGCGGCTTTAACCTATCGCTTTGGCGAAGATCATCAGCCGGTGACGGAATCACAGATACTTTCTCCTCGCCGCTGGCAGGACGAAAGCAATGATCTCTGGACCACTTACCAGCGTATTCAGGAAAACCTGATTAAAGGCGGTCTGTCGGGGCGAACGACCAAAGGTCAACGCTCCCATACACGTGCCGTTAAAGGCATCGACGGGGATGTGAAGCTCAATCGTGCCCTGTGGGTAATGGCAGAAAGTCTGCTGGATAGCATGAAGTAATGCAGCGTATTGCCGATTAGGAACGCGTGAACAATTGTTAAGACATTCATTTAGCGGAGAATCCTGTTGAAATCATAAGGAATGTGTGGAATATTCAAGACTGGTGTGCAGGCAGAATTTTGAATTGTGTTTCGCAATTCTTGATTTCAAGGGCTCAAGCTCTCGCTGCTATGATTCTCATAGCAGTATTTGCTGATAATATTGTAAAAGTGCGTAAGAGTGCCTGCACACCGCTATTCAAGGAGCAGTGATGACTACCCGCCTAGATAAATTAAAATCATGTAATTCCAAACCCGATTTAGCACGGCTTTTAGGAATTGATCCCGTATTTATGACGCGCGTCATATACATAAGAAATACAGATAATCTTTATTCACAATTCACTATTAAAAAAAAGAATGGTAGTGATAGACACATATCAGCCCCAGATCCTGAACTCAAAGAAATTCAAAGTAGACTTTCCGACTTACTTCAAGATTGCTTAAATAACATTCGAGAAAACTCAAAAGAAGATAATAATTTCTCCCATGGATTTGAACGCAATCGTAGTATTATTACAAATGCAGAAAAACATAAGTCAAAGAAATGGGTTTTAAATATTGACTTGAGCAATTTCTTTGATGAATTTAATTTTGGAAGAGTTAGAGGTTACTTTCTAAAAAATAAAAACTTTTCTCTTAACACAGAGCTTTCTACTTTAATAGCTAAAATCGCCTGTCATCAAGATAAGTTACCACAGGGAAGTCCCTGCTCTCCCGTCATAACCAATTTAATTCTAGTTTCTTTAGATAGGCGGCTAAGTAACTTGTGCAATCGTGTAGGTTGTACATATACACGATATGCCGACGATATAACAATATCTACCAATAAAAAAGAGTTCCCTCGGAATATTATTAAATCCCACAACGAGAACTCCATAGATTTAAATAAAAAATTTCTAAAGGAAATAATTTCTTCAGGTTTTCAAATAAATCTTAATAAATTAAGACTTTTTGACAGAAAATGCCGTCAAGAGGTTACGGGGTTGACAGTTAATAGGTTTGTAAATGTCGATAATAAATATGCCAAAAAAATTCGCGCAATGGCACACAGTCTGTTTACTAAAGGGGGATACACATTAACAGACAAAAAAACACGCGAACAAAGAGCAGGTAATATCAATGAGTTAGGTGGGATGCTTAGCTTTATTGATTATGTCGACAAACACAATAATAGACTTCCTCATATCATTAAAACCTCGCTTAACAAACGAGAAAATGTATATTCTGATTTCCTTTACTATTCTGCTTTTTGGGCAAACCCAAAGCCAACTATCTTGACTGAGGGAAAGACGGACATTACGTACTTGCGAGTAGCTCTGGATTCTTTATCAGCAAATTACCCTAACCTGATTGGTAATAAAAAAATGGGTAATAAAACCGTACGAGACTATGGAGTTAAATTCTTCAAAAACACCACTAAAAGTAAGTATTTTTTAAACTTAGATGGTGGAGCATCACACCTTAAAGACTTCATTGTTGGCTATGAAAAAAAGACAAATGCGTTTAAAGCAATCGCCGATCAAAAACCTGTCATTATTGTTTTAGATAATGACTCGGGTAGTGGTGGATCTAATGGGATCTTCCAAACTTTAATAGGGAAAGCATTCCCTAACATTACTTTATCGAAAGATGAGTTAAGAAATCAAAAATGGATTTGGGTTACAAAGAATTTGTATTTAATCTTTACCCCTCTCAATGGATTAAATGATAGTTCGATGGAGGATCTTTTCCACAGTTCGGTCTTACAAACCAAACTGGGGGGGAAAGTATTTAATCGAACGAATGCAAAATGCAAAGATAATGAATATGGCAAAGAGTTTTTTGCTACTGGCGTGGTGTTAAAGCAACGTAAAACAATTAATTTTTCGAACTTTAACTACATTTTTGAATCAATCAACGAAATAATTGATCACAATGCTTCAAGGAAACCTTAATTGGAACCATCTTAAAAATGTTGATTATAATAATCAATACGTTCTGATTGAAGAAATTGTAACTTTGAGTACGTACAATTTAGGATCCCCGCTGGCGATACCAGCGGGCGACAACTTTTACAACTCAATCCAATCACTAAAGCAGCGACCAGATTGAGGTGAGGCGATACTCGTTAGAGATGTCCATGCCAGTCCGCGGCTCGAGTCCCGCAACAGATGTTCACTTGTCTGCAAAACATCATCACGTCCTAGCGCTTAACGACACACCATTTCTGACCGCGACCGATATTCTCAGAGATAGACAAGCTACCAGGCTGATGAGCACGTAAATTGTGTAAGCCCCCTTACCCATCCTTCATTTATTTCCCCTCTAAAGGCGTGAAAAAACTTTTAGGCACCTATATAGGCACCCAAGGAAAGTTGAATCAGAGATTAGATTAAATATTTCAACCAATTACAGCACCAATTCAGACTCCGCCAGCCCACCAAATAAAACAAGGGGTTACGTGAAAACGTAGCCCCTTTTTCTTTGGTGATGGCGGCAAAATGGCGACAGAGTGTCGGACTGGCGGCAACAAAAAACCCGCCATTAAAGCGGGTTCTGTTCAGAAACTCATGTGGCCTTGACCACCTTTTCCAGGATGTGGCGGCGCAGAAGAAATTAGATTCGGTTTTATAATGTGCCGTACAAACGTTTCATGAGTAACGAACGTACAGCCACAATTTATATTTTGGCACTGGTTGTAACGTTCTTTTGTCGTAGCTGATACCTGAAAGCTGCTTCTGGTATGTGCTGCATGACCGCACTCTGGACAGTTCATCATCGCTGTTATCCCACCACTCTTGCCGTAGTCGCAATAATGATACATCATTATTCAATACTGAGAACCAATTATTCAATTTCAAGATCATCAATCTTTACTTCAAGCTCCATGCTGGTCGTAAATCCATTATCCGGGCTGACAGAATGCGTCAGGGTGGTAATGGTCCATTCTGCATCATCGATCTGCTGCTTAAACCCTGTAACCTTCACCGGCATTTCCGTATAGAGATCAGCCCGCCCCTCAGCGAGCTGCAGGGAAAATGAAGCAACCCCACGCTGCAGACGTTCCCACTGCATTTTTGCTGCGCGCTCTGCATTGCTCCGGTTGGCGTAGGTACGATTAAGAACCAGCACGTTTTCATCCGTTCCCACCAGATAATCGCCCTGTTTTGCTTCCGGCTCTTTGGGTGTGGTGGTTTTCTTTCGACGACGCTTAACACTGGTTGTCTCTTTTTTCCTGGGTTCACGCGTATGCAACCAGCTGGCAATAACACCGGTATAGGCACCACGATCAGCAAGGGTGAACCGATGACCGTCACCGGCTTTGCGCGTGATGGTGATAACCGGCAGCGGCTTGCCGCTCGCCGTTCTTCCCTGTCCCTGCCGGATAAACAGCAGATTCCCGTCCTTAACGGAAGCAATCGCCCCATACTGTCTCGCCAGTTTCATCAGAAAACTTGCATCGCTTTCATTGGTCTGGTCCAGATGATCCAGCGCCTTATCCGTCAGGTCTTTACCCAGCGCCATTTTGAGGTTATGCCGGGCGGCTATTTCCTTTACCACCTCCCCTACCGTTGTCTGATGCCATGATTTTTCGCGCCGTGTATTGAGGGTTTCACGGAAATCTGCGCTTCGCGCCCGGATGGTCAGCCGGTCAGGGGCACCGCAGTGTTCGATTTCATCCACGGTAAAAGCCCCTTTAGGAAAAAGCGGCTGGCCTTTCCAGCCCAGCGCCAGCTGAATCACTGCCCCACGTCGCGGCAGGGCGATCAGCCCGTCGGCGTCGTCCAGCTCCAGATCAAGCTGGTCCGCTTCAAACCCCCGGTTATCCGTCAGCGTCAGACTCATAAGGCGGGTATCCAGCACGGTCGTCACGTCCTTACCTTCAATGACGATACTGAATGCGGGGCTTTTGCTGTTCAGATTCAGGAGATCAGAATTAACGTTCACTGAAGCAATCCTCCAGCCGTGTTTTTAATCCCCCCAATCGCAGACGCTGCAGAGTCCTGCAGGTTACTGAGCTGGTCACTCAGACTCCCGAACATGTCAGACAGCGACTCATCAACCCGTTTGAGGGTGATCGTAAACTCAATGCGCCTGGGCATGCCGCTGGTAAAAAACTCCGTCTTTGTCTGGCTCAGACTTTCAATAACAAACATGCCGTAAATGGTTCCGCTACCTTCAATCAAAGGCCAGGCTTTGCCCTGCTCTGCCATCAACTCCAGCGCCAGCAATGACAGCCTGCCTCCGGTCACTTCCGGCAGCAGGACCCCGGACAGTGTCAGTGAATCATTATCCGGGCCAAGAAACTGCGTTGACGGGCGGCGGTTCACCCGGCTGTTGGCTGCATGTCGCCAGCTGCGCTGATACTGCAGTTCCTGATAAGGGACAGTGCGCAACATAAATACATATAAACCCAGCACCATCATCATGATTCATATCCCCCCTGATCGCTGAAATTGCTGCGCGCTTTTGCCCTCGCCCTGCGTTCCCGCTCGTCAAGCTGGCGTGCCACTTCACGGGCAATATCCTGCGCACTCTGCCCCGGCTGCGCGACGATATGAATGGGCGCATTTATCTCATAACGAATAACCGACGGCGGGCTGTCTGCCTTAACAGGCTGTGTCTGGTATGCACTCGCAGGCAGACTGAAGGGATGAAGCGGAGCCGCTTCTGCAGGTGTCGCAGCTACCCCCATCACGCCAGCAACGACAGAGGCAAGCGCAGCAGTACGCCGCCTGCTGGTGACATTTGCTGGTCCGTTCACAATTTCAGGGCCATTTTCTCCAACAATGCCAAACTGCCCGCTTGGAATGATCCCGCCCGTGTCATACATCCCCGCGTAAGCCGGGAACCCGCCGGGCGGCAGCAACACTTTGCCGTCACTGTTCACCGTGGCGGGCTGCTGCTGCGTAACCTGCGCGGGCAGTTTCGCCTTTGCCGCCTCCTTACTGACAATACCGAGCTTTTCCAGCAGCCACGACACACCGGATTTAAGTGATTCCAGCGGGTGCATCACCATATTCAGACCTTCAGCCAGCGCCTCACCAAACCGGCGCCCCATTGCAGCTGCGCTGTTCAGTTCTTCGGAAGTGGATTTAACCGGCGTGAGTAAATCACTGAACCAGCCCCACAATGCCTGCACCCTGTCACCAATCCACTGAAACACGGGTCTGAGCGGCTCAAAGGCGGCGCTGATGGGTGCTGCAGCGGCTTTGAACCCTTCCACCACGCCCCCCAGAAATGCACCGATGGGCTGCCAGTATTTCCACACAACCAGCGCCACACCAGCCAGCGCAGCCACAACCAGCCCTATCGGACTGAGCAGCGCGCCCAGCAGGCCAGAAATGCCAAACAGCGCGCCGCGAAGTAATGCCAGCGGACCAGAAACAAGAAAACGCAATACGCCACCGGCAGCTGTCAGCCCACCCCGCAACACCGCCAGCGGGTTCATCACCATACCGATAACACCACGGATGCCTGACATACCGGCACGGAACATGGCAAGCGGCGCACCTGCCACCGTTTTCAGTGCATTACCCGCTATTCCGGCTGAGCGACGCAGAGAATTAAACGGGGCACTCAGCAACCCGACACTGCCACCGGATGACGCCATCCCCCTACGCAACAGAGAAAGTGGCGCACCTGCCAGCCATGACAGGGCACTGCCAGTACGTGTTACTGCTGCAGCAACGGAAGGTAATGTTTTTACACCCAGCACAGACAGGCCAAACCGGATCACCGCAACCGGCCCCAGCACAGCAGCCACCGCCACGGCAAGTGTACCCAGCCCGACAGTGATCACCGCCGTAGCCGCCGCCAATTTCATCAGCGTGCCAGCCAGCACGGGATTCTGCTCCACCCAGCGACGCAGCGCCCCAGTCACATCCTTAACCATGCCCATAATATCCATCAGCGGCTGACGCAACGTTTCCCCCAGGCTGCTGAAAGCGTTCTGCGCGCCCGTCTTAACCAGCAACCACTGCGCAGACAATGAATCCTTGTTAATGTCGGATTCTTTCTGCATGGAGCCATTAGCACCACTGCCTGATGTGAGTTTCAGCTGACGCTGCAGCTCCGGCAGGTTGTTAGCCAGCTTTGCCGCATCATCGCCAAACTCTTTACCAAAAATCATTGTCATGGCTGACAGGCGCTTGTCCTGCGGCAGATTGTTGACCTTCTCCAGAACCCGCTGAATGGTGCCCATGGCATCGGTGGTCATCTGCTTTTCAATCTCCGCAGGATTGAGTTTCAGCAGGTTCATACCTTCAAAGAAGCGCTTGCTTTGCATGGTGGCAATGGACAGCTCACGCACCATGGCATTAGAGGCGCTGGCGGCAATTTCCGGGGCAGCCCCAAGAGAAAGGAATGTTGAACCCAACGCAGCAGCCTTTCGGAAGTCAAGGCGGTCAGCCACGCCCCCCATACGCTGCAGGACGTTGATAATGTCCCCACCCTTTGACATGGCGTTATCGTCCAGGTAGTTCAGCGCATCGCCCAGTTGTTCAATATTGCGCGTCGGCACTTTATAGAGCTGCGCGATTTTCCCCAATCCTTCCGCCAGCTCATCGGCGGGCAGCTCAAAGGCCGTTGCAGCTTTTGCCGCCGTGGATGCAAAGGCCAGCAGGTCACGTTTCTGGTCCTCAAAGGGATCGTCCTGGTTGGTCACGCCCATACGCGCGCCCCCTTCAACCAGCGCGGCATAATCTATAGCGCCATTCTCCATCGGCAGTTGTTCACTGGCGGCCTTGATGGCATCCTGCATGTCATAAAACTGTTTTGTACGGTTGCCGTTATCGTCCCGCAGCCCGTTTACCTGCTTTGCCACGCCTTTCATGGCATCTTCCATGCTGGCGTAGCTTTTCACTGCAGCCATAACCGGCGCACCCATTGCCAGCCCGGCAGCCGTAGTGGTGGCTCCGGCTCCGGCTATGCGATCCCGAACCTCAAGACGGCGCGAATACTGATCACGAACCGCATTCATTCTCGCTTGCTGTTCACCCAGGCGTTTCAGGGATTTTTGCTGTCGCTCCAGTGCCAGTCGGGTTTCATCGGCGTTCTGCCGTAGCTCACGCTGTGCGCTGCTCAGTTTCTTTGTATCAAGCCCTGCCTCATTCAGCGCAAGGCGCTGACGCTGCACTGACTGACGCAGCCCGTTATATTTTCCCTGTAAATCGGTGACGCGATTTTTAGCCTGCTCAAGCAGTCTGGCCTGTGCTGCCGTCGGGCGGTTGGTCGCAGTAAACTGCGTGGCGAGTTTTGCCGCTTCTTCGCGGGCGGCTTTAAGGCTGTTACCTGTGACTGCCAGCTGCGCGCTGGCCTTACGGAAGCCATCAATTCTGCCCGCCTGAGAATCTAACTCTTTCAGCCGGGCGCGGCTTTGCTGAATAGCGGCAGCCAGCTCTTTTGAGCTGGCCTGCGCGGATCGAAATGGGCGGGTGAGCTTGTCAACCGCATTCAGAATCACCTGCAGACGCAGGTTATTGTCACTCATCGCTGGCCCCGCTTCTCTGAATCGCTTTGTGCCGCCACTCCAGCACCTCAGTCAGCGGCATAACGTCAGTGATGGACGGCGACCAGTGAAAGATGGTGGCGATATCCGCCACCAGGTCATCAATCGTCAGGCTGTCGGTAAACCGGCAAGCACCGACTTCTTCAACAAAAAAGTCACCACCTCGACCGACAGCGCGGTGAGATCGGCGGGGTCCAGTTCAGCCATTTCCTGTGCGGTCAGCGTTGGGGTGGAAATACGCGGGATCACTGTCATCATGGCCCCCACGTCCATATCCATAATGGCCTGCAGGCGGGTGCCGCGCAGCGCACCGGACTGCGGCTTACGCAGCACAATTTCGGTGATTTGGGTTTTACCGCGCATGACTGGCGTATCCAGTTGTACGGTTTTTTCAGTCAGCTTGTCGCTCATGTTCGTTTCCTGTTAATCAGATACTGCCGCGGATCACCGCGCCGTTAAGTTAAATCAGAGGCCAAGGGCGTTACGGTGTGCTTCCATCAGGTCCACGCCGTCAACGATTTCAATCATGTTGACCAGATCAACCTCATAGAGCACTTCGCCGTTAATGGTCAGCTTCGCGTAGCTGTTGGTGCTGCTGACTTTGGTGGTGCTGCTCTCGCCGGTTTTCCACTCGCCGGAATCCACTTCTTTATGACGCCCGCGCACAACCAGCTCAATGGCCTGCACTTCGCCGGTATCGTCACGCTGAATAGAGCCGGTGAAACGCAGCTGGATGCCGTCAACGGTTGCCTTGCCCATCTGCTTGAATAACAACAGTTCGGTGCCGCCGATTGAAAATTCCGTGTCCAGTGCGCCGTCATCCAGCCCCATATCCACATCCACCGCGCCCGGCATACCGCCGCCGCGATACTTCTCAAACTTGCGGGTGAATTTCGGCAGAGTCAGGGACTCAACGATCCCCTGCCAGTTGTTCCCGTCGTTGAACAGGTTCAGGTGTTTTAACTTGCGTGGTAATGCCATGTATCCCCCTTATGCACTGACACGGCTGGCAAAATCGACCAGGTAGCGATCGGTGATGCGCTGGCGCAGCATCAGATTTTCAAGCGGCGGCACAGGCGTGTAGTCGTAGTCGATGGTGAGTTTCCCGTCTTTCAGGGAGTCTTTATCGTTCACTGACTCATCCAGCCAGCAGTCCGCCCCGATGAGGTATCCCTGATTCACCAGGCTGCGTAATTTGGCGCGGATACCTTCGATAATGTCGCGGGCCAGTGACGGATTCAGTGGCTTATCCACCGCCCACATATGCCCCTCTGCAATCGTGTCAGCCAGTACCTGCGCCGTGCGGGTGTAGTTCTCAAACGCAAACAAGGGATCGTCACTGAGGCAGCGGGAACCCCAGAAGCGGAAGCCGTCTTTGCAGATCAACGTGGTGACGTCGTTCTGGTTCAGCAGCCCCGCGTCCGTTGCCGGGTCCTGCAGATCCCAGAATACATCAGCGGAAAGACCGGTGACGCCATTCACACCCACGTTGGACAGGGTTTTGTGCCATCCGGTCTGTTCGTCTATTTTGGCGCGCAGACCGAGCGCACGGGCGGTAGCAAAAGCCGTTGCATCGGCTTTCAGAACGGTGTCAAAGTTGATGAAATCAGGCCAGATCAGCATCCCCTCGCGCTGGCTGAAATTGTCCCGGTAAGCAATGGCTTCTTCCACCGTCTTGCAGCCATAGGCGGACAGATAAGCAAAACCGCGCAGACTCTGCGCCACACTCATCAGCTCAGTGGCTACCGCCTGTGTGTCATGCCCCGGCACACCGAGAATGCGCGGCTTAACTTTCAGCTGCGACTGCGCAGAAAGCAGCGCTTTCATACCCGTTTTTTTACCGTCGGACGTGACACCACCGATAATATTGGAGGTGGTTTCCGCTTCGGTTTCGCCCTGCGCCACACGCACAACAACCGTCACGGGTTTTGACTGGTCGGCAATCGCATCCAGCGAACGGGCCAGCGTGCCGGACTCGCCTGCTTTACCGCTGGCCTCCAGCACATCCGTCAGCAGAACTGGCTTATTGAGAGGGAACACGGACGCATCAGCATCATCGCCGGTACAGACCATACCCACGATAGCAGTGCTTACCGTGGTGAGGGAGCGGGTGCCGTCGTTGACTTCAACAACGCGCACCCCGTGGTGGTAATCCTGAGCCATAAGGCATTATCTCCGGTTGACAGGGATGCCTTATGTTCAGTCTTAGATGTATGCTTAGCACGTACGATGCATTGTACTGGTTATGACACAATGTAAACGAGAAAAAAAAGAACTTGCTGGATTTGATTTAAGTTTATTGCTTACTCAAGCATCTGACTTAAACCAACTTAAGAAACCCCCAACAAAAATAGAACTGTGATATATCATCAACAAATTCAAAGATGGAATGTTAGAGAAAATTCGGATAATATTGCAAAATCAATATTTGAGTCCTAAGTAACTTAATAAAGCAAGCTCGGTGATCTGATGGAATGCATAGAAAAAGACTTGTCAAAAGGCATTAATTTTACTCGTTCAACAGCTTGCATTTTGGTTGTTATTCTACACATTGCCGGTTATGGTTTTTACGAAAATGGTGAAAACTGGCAAACCGCTAATATTATTGACTCTTTTACTAGAGTATGCGTACCTCTTTTCATAATGATTACGGGTACCCTTCTTATACAACAGAAATCAGTTAAACCTATTCGTCGCATTATCAAAATAGTATATTGTTTATTATTTTGGTCTATTTTTTATACATTCGCAGACGACCTACAATTTAATAATATTATTGACTGGTGTCTAACAATCGCTAAAGCACCAATAAAATATCACCTATGGTATTTATATGCCTGCATTGGTTTCTACTTAACACTCCCGGTACTGAGTGCATTTTATTGTAACTCTCATCTAAAATATTCCTTGGCATATATAGCAATATGGTTTTTCTTGTCAATATTCTCTATTTTAGATAAAGTTCTTAATTTAAATGTCGATTTATTCATAAATAACTATCAATTATCGACCTTCATAAACCTGACAGGTTACCTTCTTCTTGGCAAAGTAATTGCGCGAGCATCCATTCCTTATGGCAACAAATTAATCACAACTATTTCCCTATTAATATTCATTTCATCTAGTTTAATAACCGCATGGATAACATCATACTGGAGTGAGTACAATCAAAAACCAAATGCGTTATTTTACTCCAACCTTTCACCCTTGGTGATAATTGCATCCGCTTCATTATTCTTTTTTTTACTGAACATATCCAAAACGATTAAAGATTCAAATATAATTATATCTTTTATTCCTAAGTATACATTAGGGATATATTGCATTCACATATTCATCCTTGAAGCATTCATAAAATTTTCATTTAAAAATCAAGATATGAATTTATCATTCTTTAGCACCATATTTATTGCAGTGTTGATTTTTCTTACCAGCCTTGTAGTAACTTTTATTTTAAAGAAAATCCCAATACTGGATAAAGTATTATGAGCTAAGCAAAACATGCCACATCGCACCAGTTGATGCAAACTGGTGCGATAATTACATACAATTATTTACGGTTGATTTGGCCAACTGATGTCTGTAACGGTAGAGATTTCCATCCTCATCAATGTAATCCTATATTCTTTCCATAATTTTAATGCTGAAACTTCTTCCTCCGTTGCAATATCCATATCAAAAGCATCTTGTCTCCATGCAATCTCCGCATTGGCCTTATTCAGAAGAAATTGCTTCTGATTTGCAATCTGATTAAGTTGTTGTTCATCAGTTACTGAAACCCCATCAACAAGAATTGGCTTTCCATTATTATCCGCCTGAATAAAACGCCCCTTACCCTGACCTTCAATTAGTTCTTGGTATAATTCATCAGCAATAGGAATTGCGTTTTCTGGAACATCATTACTCTCACTATTATATAAACCTAATGGAACGGCAGTGAAATATTTCATTTAATATCCTATTGCTAACCAAGCCCATGAAGATGGAGAAACTGGTGATGGATTGATTGCCATAGTCTGGCCAATCCATTCACACTGAAATTTTGTTGGAATGCCCAAACGCACTCGTGAATTATCTGTAACTGACGAGGCATAATCTATAGCTAAGACAATGAGGCACTCGTGATTAAACGCCTCTGGAAAAACTATCACACCACTGGACGAGTTACTTTGTATCTGTTGCATTTGAATAACATATTCCCCAGCAACACCATCAATAAATCCAGGAATACGGATCAGTTTACTCGTACCATTGATTGCATTTCTCAAACCAAGATATTGAAGAACGCCGACTACATCTACTTTACTCAACATAGGGCGAACAAAATCACTCAGGTCTGCCAAAGCTGCTGTTTTTTCAGCAGTGAAATATGGAAACTTTCCTTTAGCCGGTTTCAGCTCCGCCAGCGCGGTCAGGGTATCGCTTTTCTGCTGCCGGGTTTCAATGAGGTTATCGACATAGCCACGCGTTGCCAGCACGACAGATGGATCGATTTTCAGCGTGATGTTATCGGTGCTACTGGTAATCAGCACCATGCGCACGGTCTGTGTGCGTCCGCTGCCCTCAACAAGCTGCGGCTTATAGCTTTCAGGGCAATTTCCCACAGCAATCAGCGCGCCGGTTTCATCGAACAATCCAACCTCACGAATCCACCACCCGCCCTCAGTTTCAGGGATCACCTGCTCAGCAATAATCTGGCTGCTGTTCTGCGGATCGATATACAGCATATTCAGTGCTGCGCGGCGCTTTTCAGCCACTAACGCGGTCTGTTGTGCGCTGGGAGTGGGCAGTGCTCCACCACCGTCACCCACCGCCATATGGGTAATTTTAAGCGGGATACCGAGCGCGGCGGCGCTAGCCAGTTTCGCCGCGCCGATATCCGTCAGCAGGGTGTAAAATTTTGCGCTCATGGGTTCACTCTCATCGTGTCAATAACATGGACCGCTCCGCCCTCATAGGCGGTGCCGCCGGAAATAATGGTTTCGTTGATGTACGGGTAGATCGTGATTTCTTCGCCGGTGTAGGTGGCTGCACCCACAAAATACGGACCGCCTGTCTGCAGGTTGATGGACATGCCAACCAGATGACGGCTGCATGGTTTGGCGTCACCGATCAGGCGCTCCAGCTCCAGATAGGTTTCTTCTGTTATCCCCTGGTCCTGCACGCCAATATCCAGACGGAACGTCCCCGGCGTTTCACCGGTCTGCCACCACTCAATGATGCGGATCAGGAAGCCGAACGGCTCCACCACGCGCCGCACGGCGCTGGTTGTCCCCTTGTGCTGATGGATATAAAACGCGTCCTGCACAACGCGGCGCTTGACGCTTTCTGTCCAGCCCTCATCCCAGCGGTCAACAGAAAACGCCCAGGCCAGATAAGGCAGGAATCTGATCGGGCAGGTTGCCGGGTTCCACAAATCACGCAGCGATACCTGCAGATCGGAAATCCCACTGCAGGTCTGCGCCAGTCGACGCTCAAGCGGCGACGAACCCGGCGGCAGCAGACTATTCATCCGTGCCCCCGTTGGTAACGCTCCATTCGGTACAGGATGCTGCCTGCGTCTTATCCAGCACCACATCATCCAGCGGGGACGCCAGCTCCACACGCTGGACGCCCTCCACGTGCAACGCGGCATAAATGGCACTGCGGCGGATATCACGTCCCAGTCGCGTCTGACTGGCGATGTATTTCTGCAGACTGGCTTTTGCTTCTGCCATCACCGGCTCAGCCTCCGGCCCCGGATACAGGAAGATCGTTGCGTCCACGCTGTACGGAATAATTTCTGCGCTGCGCACCGTCAGGCGGTCTGCCACCGGGCGAACCTTTTCACTGTTAAGCGCCTGCTCAACCACTGCCAGCAGGTCAGCCCCTGCTGTACCGTCACCCTCGCGACTCAGTACGGTAAGCACCACCTCTGCCGGTGCAGGACTGGTTGCGCTGGCATCAGCCACGCGCCCGTCGGCGCTTCTGGCGTGGAACTCATAGGCTCCCGTCGGCCCTGCAACGGACAGCCCCTCAAATGCTGCAGGAATACGCTGGCGTAATGCTTCATCACTTTCCATCACCGCGGCGACCGGCGGCACCGCGTCATTATCGGCAGGGACTACTGTCAGGCGCTTAACGTTGCAGTTACCTGCCAGTTGCTCAAGGTCATTTCCCATGGAATAGGCCACCATGACCGCCTGCGCAGCCTCATTAATACGCTGGCGCAGCAGGATTTCGCGGTAAGTATTTTCCTGCAGCAGTTTGGTGACAGGTTCTGACTCCAGCGCTAACGTGCGCATAACGGCCTCCTGTTCATCAGCCGGATGAAGGGCCACAAAGGCGGCCTTGCGTTCTGCCAGCAATGCCTCAAAGTCCGGCACATCCACAATCTGCGGCGGCGGTAGTTGGGAAAGATCAATGACTGCCATTGTCTGCTCCTGTTGATACGGAAAGGGAAACTGGCGCGCCGTTATTGCCGTGTCCGGTAAGTTCAACCACCATAGAGCCGTCAAAATTACCGTTGATAGTGATGGAATCCAGCGTAAGGCGCGGTTCCCAGCGGTTCAGCGCCACATAGACCGCAGACATAATCTGCAGGCGCAGCGCCGGGTTCTGCGGCTGGTCAATCAGGGCAGACAGCAGGGAGCCATATTCCCGACGGGCAAGACGGCTGCCCTGCGGAGTCAGCAGAATATCCCGCACCGACTGGCGCAGATGGTCTGTATCTGCAATGGCCTGCCCGTCATTCCTGCTCATACCGATATACAACGTCATACCGGTCCCCCTGTGTTGTCGCCGCCTTTCAGAACGCCAGTATGCTCATGGTCATCAACTACGATCCCGTTAGAACTCATTGCGCCGCCGCCCTGGGTGACGCCGCCATTGATCACCACCTCGCTGTTAATGCGCGTGGTGTCAGCCTCCACCACAAACTCACCGGTTTTGTAGGTGACACTGTCTGATGCCTCGATCACCATGGATTTGATGCCCCTGACATGCCACCGTCCGGTGGCGGGTTCATACTCAAACCATCCCCCGTCCGGGTACTCCGTCACGCAGCCGTCCACGGAATCCGACGGTGGCGGAAACTGATTGGAGTAGATAGCGGGCAGCACAAAAGCGGTTTCCAGATTGCCGCCCATGCTCAGCACCACCACCTGCTCATCCGGCGACGGACACCACCATGTACGGGCACCACCGGCGCGCAGCGTCAGCCAGTTAATCCAGTTGGTTTCAAGCTCGCCCACCTTTACCCGGCACAGCCAGTTTTTCCGGTCCACTTCGGTCACGGTGCCGGTGCGGATCAGATTGGTGATAAGGCGCATAATTTCGGTCAGTTGTGTATTCATAACGAAAGGTTGCCATCAGAGGGAAAAGGGAGGCAGCGCGGGCGCTTGTACCAGCGGTGGCACAAAGATCACCCCGCCAGCCAGCGCAGCAGGGTGTCACGGGTGACGGTTTCCACTTCTTCATTCACGCCCAGCAGGCGGCGCTCTGCGTAGCGGACCTCCGGGCCTTTTCGGCTGACGCGATCCCGCAGGCCGTAATGGTGAACACGGGCAATGCGCTGCACCTTGCCATCAAACTGCACGCTGGCGGAGTCCGCTCTGGTGGTGGTTTTCAGGTATTTTGTGGTGCGAAGCTTTGCAAACATCTGGCGTTTGATGCGTCCCTTCTTGCTGCGGGCAGTCACCCGGCGCGGCTCATAGCCGCTGCCGTCAGGATTACGCTGCAGCCTGATGTTCTGCTGCTGCGTCCGGCGCAGCTGTTGCGCCAGTTGCCGCATCATACGGCTGCGCGCGGCAGGCTCCAGATTCGCCAGTAGCGCCGTCAGCCAGTCATCCACCCTCTGCAGTTCATCCACGTTTCACCGTCCACATTTCTTCGGGTTCGTCCGGCTCCGGCACCGCTTCAACGCTTGACACGCTGCCGTTAGTGCTGACCAGCACGCGCTCCGTCAGTTGCAGGTTCAGGCTGATATCGCACACATCGTTGCGCAGAATATCCACTTCAAAGGTGAACAGTTTTTCGCGCAGCTCCGGGTTATTGATAGCATCCGGCTGGTTGTCACTTAGCCACAGCAGCACAGGAGCCATCAGCAGATTCTGGTCGCCGCTGAAATCCTCGATCACCACGTTCAGGGTGTAGCGGTATTCCCATGACATGGAACTGGCACCGGTTGCCACCAGTGAGCCGTTATCAACGAAAAGGTGCAGCTTGTCCGGGTTGTCGCGGACATAAGCAACCGCTTTATTCAGGGCGCTGCGTAAGGACTGCGGTTTGTTCACTGTCTCGCTCCTGACACGCAATAATCGTGTCCACTTTGTCAGCACAGACCGCCCAGGCGGCCTCGGTTTCATCCAGCACCGCGTTCAGATCGCCGTTACTGCGCGGCGCTGACCTTTCCAGACGGCACTGCGTCACTCTGGGACAGCCACTCACGGTAAGCTGCACCTCCGGCGAGGGCCGGACGCTCCCGCAGCCGGATAATGTCAGCAGGCAAAGGAGTATCAGCCCAGCGGCGCAAATCCTCATTTTCACGTTTCAGTTCCTCGATCCGGTGCTGGCGGCTGCGCAGAAGTGCGGTGGTCTGTTCCGCTGCCGCATAAAGCCGCGCCTGCTCCCGGCTGTTGGTTTCGGTCAGAATGGACAGGCCGATCAGCTGGCTGTTTTTCTTCGTCAGCTCCTGCGTTTTGCTTTTCAGCGCCGCGCCCAGCGTTTCGATGGTGTGGCTGGCATTGTTAAGCCGCCATGACTGCCAGCCCAGCGCCGCAAGTACCAGCGCCAGCACTACCGCCAGTGCACGCATCAGGCCGCCATCGGCTCATGAAGCTGCGCGCGGGCAATCTGATACAAAACCAACGTCAGCAGGTAAAACACTAGGGTGATCACCCATCCAGAAAACGCCAGGCACAGAACAATAAGCAGCCTGATTACCCATGTACGCACGGGTTTTACGGGGTGCGCCCTGAATTTCAGCAATGCCGCCCTGACCTCATCGCGCACCCGATCTCCGGCGAACCACCCGACAGCGCACAGCGCAGCAAGCAGCCAGGCGAGGAAGCATGACACCCAGACAGACGCACCAACCAGAACCGGCGCACCGCTGCGCGGATACAGCAGGCTGATAACCAACAGCGCAGCCCATGCCAGCTGGAAAAAAACGCTCATGACTTTCTTTTTCATTCCGTTATGCTCCTTTTAAGCACCAGGCCATTTCCCGCGCGCGGCGGTTGTCCAGCCCCTGATTAAACACACCTTTGACATATACCCAGCGCGGCAGTTGATGGCAGGCATCCGCCCAGCGCCGCTGGTTCAGCAACTTAACCAGCGTGGAGCTGCAGGCGTTGCCGGTGCCCACGTTGAAAGCAAACGACACCACCGCGTCATAGACCTTTTGCGGCACCGGCTGCACCACACATTTTTCCAGCGCCCGCTCCACGCGCAGCACGTTGGTGATAAGTCCCTGCGCCGCCTGCCGCTCCGTGATGGTTTTCCCCGGCACCACACCGGAAGTATTGCCGATCCCGTCAGTCCACACGCCCGCACTGCACTGATAAGGCTGCAGGCGGCATCCCTCGTAATCGGCAATCAGTTTCAGCCCCTCGACGGAGGTATGAAGCGACTGGAAACCGGGCAGCGTGGCGGCGATAGCCAGCACCGCCCCGACAAGGCAGCGCTTAACGATTGAAGGATTCATATTCCCCCCGCGAAATTTTGCCGCCACGTAACAATTTGAAAGACTGGTGTTTGTAGTACCAGTTGATAGCCAGCATCAGCACACCAATCAGTACGCCGCCAACCGTTGACGCATCCTTGAGCGACAGATCGCCCAGCCATGCCAGCAGCACGGCGATGCAGTAAGTGATAAAGGCGCTGATTCGTTCAAGCGTCATAATTCAGTCCCATAGCTGGACGGTCTGCGCCGTGGTTGACGCCGTAATGTCCGGCAGCTCCACCTGCAGCCCGTGCGGTAAAAATGGGCCGTACTCAGCCAGCCCCGGATTTGCCTGCAGAACCTGCTCAGTGACCCCCTGCGTGCGCCCGTAATGACGCCAGCAAAGCGCGTCCACCGTGTCATACTGATGCGCACGCACTTTCATCAGATAAGCTCCACCGTACAGTGCGGCGCATCCTGCACCCGGCTGATAGCCCAGCGGGCATCACGCCACAGATCGCCGCTGGCCTCCGCCAGCTCCTCCCCTCGCTTCACGCCTGACGCCGTGGCGTCATAGTCCTGATAACGCTCATTGAGCACAGCACGCGCCCAGCAAAAAACGGCGTTGTGGTAGTGCTGGATACGCTCGCTTTTGCCGTCCAGTATGTCCGCCGGAACCTCAGCCAGTGCCCGGTAGCCCAGCAACTGCTGGCGGTTGCGGAAGTCGTACAGCTCAGCGTTAACCTCAGAAATAGCCGTCAGCACAACCTGCTTTAAACGCGGCTGCGTCACCGTGCCGTCAGTTCGCATCACACTGCGAAATTCCGACAGGTCCACATCAGGCCAGAACGGCGTATTTTTGATGACCTCCGCCTGTTCCGGTGCCTGTTCGGGCGCAACAAACTTCATGCGGCTTTCTCCTGAATAAGTGGGCGGTGGACGGAATTTTGATGTGGCAGTGCCTTTCGCCATCCCGTGCCGCCCGTGCGCGGGGCACGTTCTTTAGCGGCTGTCATTGCGCAGTCTGCGCTCCAGCTGCTGCTTTTCTTTTTTCACACCGCAGCGGGGATCAAGCTGCAGCGCATGGGTAAGGTGATTCAGGGCAGACGCCGGGTTGCTTTCGCTCAGTACAGCGCCGATGGCTTTATGCAGGCGCGCCCGCGACTGGTCCGGCATATCCAGATCGGTTGTCAGGTCCAGCGTCTGCAGAAGCAGATCGGCATCAAAACCGACAGCAGCAAGCAGAGCGCTTTGCGCCGCGTCTGCCATTTCTTCTGCCAGCACGGTCTGCACGTTACGGTTGCCCAGCGGCATCACCCAGCCATGGCGCAGCGCATGACGCCCGATTTCCAGCGCACCGGCATAATCACCGGCGTCGATACGCCACAACATCACGTACATCAGCACGTCATCCTGCTGCGCGCCTCCGGCAGCCAGCACGCCCTCTGCCCAGGCAGAATATTTCGGCAGCAGCTCCACCTTGATTTCCGCCTTTTTCACCGTGGACTGGATGCCTTTAAGCCTGCGGCGATCTTCTGCCAGTTGCAGCAGCATCAGGTCATAACCCGACGCATGGCGAACACTGCCGCCCTCACGGGCGGCCTGTTCGGCCTGAATGCGCAGGCGGTGCTGCCGTGCGGGACTCAGGCTCATGCGTTACTCTCCGTTTCCTGTTTCTGCTGCAGGCGGGATGAAATCACCGATTTCGATGTTTTCCACCAGTGCCGCGCAGCGGTAGTCCTCGACCACATACGCCTCGTTGACGGATTCAAAGTTTTCAATCCGGTCGCGTTTCGGGTTGTCGATAACTGAACGGCGGCGGGTGTCTTCCTGCCAGTAGATGGACAGGTTATCCAGACGGGTGATCAGCAGGGCATTTGCCGGGAAGAAAGGCGCGCGCACAGCCTGCAGGCCGCCCATGCGTTTCTGGCTGATGATCAGATCGGCGGCGATTTTCTCGCTGTTGTCCTGCTCTTTGTTGACCAGCGGGAAATACTTGTCAGACAGCAGTTCACGTCCGCAGACAACAACCAGCTCGTCATCATCCTGATACTCCACATCGATCAGCTCGTTGACGGTATCCATCACCACCGCGTCAAGATTTACATACTTACCACCCGGACCGACTTTTACCGGTTCTGCAGTAGTGGTGCCGTCTTCTGCGGTTTTGCTGCCCATGACGTGATCCGGCGCATCTTCGCGGATTTTCTGCAGCCAGCCTTTATTGACGTCCTGCAGCAGCGGGTTTTCAGCACGGTTGGAGGTTTTGGCGCGCTTCACGCCGTTAAAGCCGATCATGATGCGGTCCAGCGCCTGACGCTTGACGATGGCGTTGCGAATACGCACCTGGAAGTCCTGGAATTTCGCCCACAGGTCCAGTTTTGCGTAGGTCAGCACCGTATCAAAGTTGGTCTGCTCGCATTTGTATTCCACGTCTTCCATCAGCGTCGGATCGGTAGGCTCGCGCTCTTTGGTGGTGGTATCGGTGGTTCCGGCAATGGTGCTGCCAACGCCCAGCCCCAGCAACTGACCGGACTGCTCAGTGACCGGCGTGATGTTAATCAGCGTCAGGAAAGCGGCGGACTGCTGGATCTGGTCTTCCAGCGTCTGCTGCACGGACGGCTCCACGGTAAACTTGCTGGACAGTTCTTCAACCTCCACACCGTTCAGGCGCGCCAGTTGCTGCAGGTAAGCGTTAAAGGCAAAGCGGGTTTTCTTTTTCATCGGGTTTTATGCTCCATCAGCAATTGGTCAGGGTGCCTGCCGGTGCGTCACCGCCCGGCGCGCGCTGGCGGTAATCCTTGCGGCTGTCTTCACGGCTCAGCTGCTGCTGTAACTCGGCAAAGGCGGCCTGCTGTTCCTGCAGGGAGGACTCCAGCGCGGAAAGGCGTTCACCGTTTTCAGCCAGGGATTTATCAGTGCGCTCGCTCAGGTTCTGCTGCTCGGTGGCGACAAGTTCCACGGCTTTATGCACGTCTGAGAAACGCGCATCGTCGGTCTGCTCTTTTTTGGTGAACAGCGCGGTGACGCGGGCAAAGAGGGACGGCTTTTCGTCCTGGGCTTCTTCAAGTTCGATCAGCGTTTCAACCGCTTCCGAAAACAGGTTTTCAGGGTTCTGCTTACGGTTTGCCAGCGGGTTATGTGCGGCGCTGGCGCTGAAAGCCAGCATTTCGGTGCCAAGGCTCGCAGGATCGTCTGTCGCACCCAGCCCCACAAGGTAGGCTTTGCCGGTGTCGGCAAACTTCGTGCTGACCTCCATGGAGGTGAAAAGCTTCTGGCCTTTTTTCACCAGTTCCACCAGGGCGTCAGTGGGTTCGATATCGGCATAAAGTGCCATCTTGCCCGCCAGCGGGCCGTCCTGGATTTCTTCTGCAACCAGCCCCGTCACCCTGCCATAGCGGTTAAACGTGCTCTCCGGCAGATAAGACTTGATGTGCTCAAGGTTAATCAGCGCGGTATAGACCGTCGGGTTGTAGCTGGCAGCCATCTGTACCAGCCATTCACGCTGGATCTCGCGCCCGTCAGTGGTGGCACCTTCCACCCCGATACGGAAACGCTTTGCTTTCACTGTCATGAGCCATGCTCCGTTAGAAATAACTTACTGGAGCCTTATGTTTGCGGTGATGGGGGGAGTGAGACAACGCGCTGTATTTGTACGGTAAACCACACAAAACGCAGCCGGGGAAAGCCGCCATACAAGGCCGTATGTTTGGGCCATGAACACGACACTGACCCCCGCAGACCTCGATCCCCGTCGGCAGGCCATGCTGCTGTACTTTCAGGGATACCGCGTAGCCCGCATTGCTGAAATGCTGGGCGAAAAAGTTGCAACCGTTCACAGCTGGAAAAAACGCGACAAGTGGGGCGACTATGGGCCGCTGGATCAAATGCAGCTCACCACCGCCGCACGTTACTGCCAGCTCATCATGAAGGAGCAGAAAGAAGGGAAAGACTTCAAGGAAATTGACCTGCTGGCGCGCCAGTCAGAGCGCCATGCCCGGATCGGAAAATTTAACGATGGCGGGAACGAAGCTGATTTAAACCCGAAAGTAGCCAACCGAAACAAAGGCCCACGCAGACAGCCGGAAAAGAACGTTTTCACCGACGAACAGATCGAAAAGCTGGAAGAAGTCTTCCACGCCTCTATGTTCGACTATCAGCGTCACTGGTTTGAAGCAGGAAAAACAAACCGCATCCGTAATCTGCTCAAGTCGCGCCAGATTGGCGCCACGTTTTATTTTGCCCGTGAAGCATTGATTGACGCCCTGCTGACCGGACGCAACCAGATTTTCCTTTCTGCCAGTAAGGCACAGGCGCACGTGTTTAAGCAGTACATCATCGACTTTGCCAAAGAAGTTGAGGTGGAGCTGAAAGGCGATCCCATGGTGCTACCCAATGGCGCTGCATTGTACTTCCTCGGCACCAACGCCCGTACGGCGCAGAGCTACCACGGCAACCTGTACCTGGATGAATATTTCTGGATACCGAAATTCCAGGAGCTGCGCAAGGTTGCCTCCGGGATGGCCATTCACAAGAAATGGCGACAAACCTACTTTTCCACGCCGTCCAGCCTGACCCACAGTGCGTATCCGTTCTGGTCCGGTGCGCTGTTTAACCGGGGCCGCGCCAAAGCGGACAAGGTGGATATTGACCTGACCCACAGCAACCTTGCGCGCGGCCTGCTCTGCCCTGACGGACAGTACCGCCAGATCGTCACCGTGGAAGATGCGGTGCGCGGCGGCTGTAACCTGTTCGACCTCGACCAGCTGCGCATGGAGTACAGCCCGGACGAATACCAGAACCTTCTGATGTGCGAATTTATTGACGATCTGGCGTCAGTATTCCCGCTCAGCGAGCTGCAGGCGTGCATGGTGGATAGCTGGGAAGTCTGGACCGATTTTCAGGCGCTGGCGCTTCGCCCGTTTGGCTGGCGGGAAGTCTGGATCGGTTACGACCCGGCGAAAGGTACACAGAACGGTGACAGCGCCGGGTGCGTGGTTATGGCCCCGCCAACGGTCCCGGGCGGCAAGTTCCGCATTCTGGAGCGCCACCAGTGGCGCGGGATGGACTTCCGCGCCCAAGCAGACGCCATCAAGCAGCTTACCCAGCAGTACAACGTGACTTACATCGGCATCGACTCAACGGGTGTAGGTCACGGCGTTTATGAGAACGTGAAAGCGTTCTTCCCTGCCGTGCGGGAGTTTGTCTACAACCCCAACGTCAAAAACGCCCTAGTGCTCAAGGCATACGACATTATCAGCCACCGCCGTCTGGAGTTCGACGCCGGGCATACTGACATTGCGCAGTCCTTTATGGCAATCCGCCGCGCCACTACCGCCAGCGGCAACCGTCCGACCTATGAAGCCAGCCGCAGCGAAGAAGCCAGTCACGCAGATTTGGCATGGGCAACGATGCACGCACTGTTTAACGAACCGCTGCAGGGCGAATCCGCCAATACCAGCAATATTGTGGAGATTTTTTGATGAGTGAACACGACACCCTGAGCAGCACCGCGCCAGTGCAGGAGGCCGAACAGCAGAAGAATACAACTCACGCCGAAGCGTTCAGCTTTGGCGATCCGATCCCGGTACTGGACCGCCGCGAACTGCTGGACTATGTGGAATGCGTACAGATGGACAGATGGTATGAACCACCGGTGAGTTTTGACGGGCTGGCACGGACTTATCGCGCCGCCGTGCATCACAGCTCGCCAATTGCCGTCAAACGCAACATTCTGACCAGCACCTTTATCCCACATCCGCTGCTGAGCCAGCAGGCGTTCAGCCGCTTTGTGCAGGACTACCTTGTGTTCGGTAACGCCTATCTGGAGAAACGCACCAACCGCCTTGGCGGTATTCTGTCGCTGGAGCCGTCGCTGGCGAAATACACCCGCCGCGGAATCGATCTTGATACCTATTGGTTTGTGCAATATGGCATGACCACGCAACCCTATGAATTCACCAAAGGCAGTATCTTTCACCTGATGGAACCGGATTTAAACCAGGAGATTTACGGCCTGCCGGAATATCTGTCCGCCATCCCTTCCGCCCTGCTGAACGAGTCCGCCACGCTGTTCCGTCGCAAGTATTACATTAACGGCAGTCATGCGGGGTTCATCATGTACATGACCGATGCGGCGCAGAATCAGGAAGACGTGAACAATATCCGCCAGGCCATGAAAAGCGCCAAAGGGCCGGGCAACTTCCGCAACCTGTTTATGTACTCGCCCAACGGTAAAAAAGACGGCATCCAGATCATTCCACTGTCAGAAGTAGCGGCTAAGGATGAATTTCTGAACATCAAGAATGTGAGCCGCGATGACATGATGGCAGCGCACCGCGTGCCGCCGCAGATGATGGGCATCATCCCCAATAATACCGGCGGCTTTGGCGATGTAGAAAAGGCCAGCCGCGTCTTTGTCCGCAACGAGCTAATACCGCTGCAGAAGCGACTGCAGGAACTTAACGACTGGCTGGGCGAGAAAGTGATTAAATTCACGCCCTATATTCTTGAAGAGGAATAATTCTTAACTTATTTTTTTCGTCTTTGCTCACGCCTTGTCCGGGCTTCGATAAGGCGCTGAGGCTCAGTATAAAGCCGTTCTAAAAAAAGATAGGTAAAATCTTCAAGATCCTCAGCGGCTGCCTTATCCAAAATCCCCTCATGGGCACCATCATTTCCATCATCTTTGACACACTCAGCCAGCTCTCTCAAAGACTCAGGTAAAAGGTGATTATCAAAGAGCCACTCCATTCTTAACCCTAGGCTTCTTTTTATTTTCTGTGCAGGCCCTTGTTCACCTTCAGGAACAAGACCTTTAGTCGCGTAATCAAGACAAAGTCTAAACATGGTTGCCGCTGCATTATAACAGCCGATTGCCAGACATTTTGCCCCTTCCTCATATGCGTTGTTTATGTGTTCAGGCAAAAATTCAGGTGGTTCATCTACGGCTATGTCAGCGGGTGAAACAGGTCTGCCCACTTCAACAACTTCCCTTAGCCCAAAAAGCCCACTCCCCCAATTGTAACCATCTAACGTTTTATTTTTTTCCAAAGGCCAGCACATAAACATAGTCGTTTGACGACATTCTCGACAAACGCAGTAAATCTCGTACTCGTACGTTTTTGCTCCACCTAGGTTTGTGTAAACTTTAGTGCAATTCAATCCATTAAAATCAAAAGAAATTTTTTGTGAACCACACCTTGGACAGTCGTCCACTAACGTCACCATGTCAGCCCCCTCCTACTGGTGAAACTTATGCCTTACTATTGAACATCAACGGCTTGAAAACCCAGCCCTTTGATACCACAAATTCACAAATTCAACCATGAGCGCGCGCTCGTATCCCCGCCACGCCTGCCCGCTTTATATAGCGGTTTTCATGCACCCGCATAAGGTAAGCAAAAGCCCGCCAGTTCAGGCGGGCCCTAGCATAAACGATCCTAAAACGATCATGCGGATTCATGCGGCATTGACATGCACTGTTGTTAGCTTGGTTTAGTTCGCGATGCCAATTTCTTTCAAAATTTTAGGCATTTCCGTTTTATTTATTCCTGTTCTGAATAAAGCGAAATTTTTCATTTTTTTTGCTTGCTGCCCTTTTGAAATAGTAATCTTTCCTGATGACAATAACTCAGCGTCAAAAAAATAACATATTTTAGAGTTTGAATTCTCCATGTTTGCCCTTATACAATTCCATATATCTTCTTTTTTCTGCTCACACATTTTAGGTCCAAAAATTATGCCTTTGATAGCACTGGTATCGTGATGAAAAATATGCCCAACATTTCGATTCACACGCCCTTGAGCATGCCGCTCGTTACCTATTCCGGCATTTGCTTCCGGAATAAACATTCGATACTCAGATTCATACTTCCAAAATCTATTTTTAGTTAAGAACAACTCTGTTACATTGGCTTTTGGGTCTAAAAGCGAAACCTCTTTAGCCTGATTACTATATGTTATTGGCTTAACCGGAAAATTAAACTTATGTGGCGACAATAAGTTATCTCTAACTTGCAATCCAGTATAGGGTATGCCGTCAATATTAAAGTCTTGTGTTTCATAAATAACAACGCAACCACTAAAGCCAGCGGCATAATGTGCCCACATCATACGATCTAGTGCTTTGGTTGAAAATGATACACTGAACACTGCAGGAACTATTTTTCTATACAGTCTTTCTTTAATACTGTTCTCACATAGTGTCACCAAATATTGTTGTGGATCAGAAATATTCGCATAAATAGTGTGGTTAATCTCATTGATAGGTAGCATACCATCATATATGATTTTACGTATCTCATCGACGTGTGAGTCAAACAAGTTATCTAATGCTTCAAGGCCACTATTTATTTTTTTCCCTCTAAAAATACGATTCAACCCCCTATGTATATTAAGATTACTCAAATCTAATATATGACTCAAATCTGCATATGATTTATCGCAAGGTGAGCGTAATAAAACATCCCACAATTTCAATTTATTATCGAAGCGATAGTCTATATTAAGATCGTTAGGGTCATTCAATTGTGCGCGGGCTGAAAAATATAATTCATTATAACGGATAGCTTTCTCAAAGAAAAAATCCTGACGGTAATATTTAAATAGATACATGACATTACCTGTGACATTGCAATATTAATCAACAACTGAGTGATAACAGTTTACTTTTATTGACAATATCCTATTCTGCATAAACCACTGTGTAAAGTTAATTTTTAAATTCCCTATCCGGCAGTAACCATGCTTCAACTGCCATATAAGAATCATTAGGAAATTCTGAGTTAAAACTTACTCAAAGAGAGAAAAATTCGCGTCAAATTCATGACTTATTAGCTCCACTTTCGTAATAGCTATCAAGTAACCAAGGCCATCAGATAAAGACACCGGATACTCCAGCTCAAGCCAGAAACAATCATCATAAGTTCTTCCCATCCAGTATCCGCCGCCGCACTCTTTTGGGCGTTGAAAGAAAACCCACTGACCGGGAATGATTGTTTCCAGCTTTTGACCGCGATATACAATTTGATACTTGTTGTCTTTAGACCCCATAGCTAACGCCTCGCATAGCTCGTTGTTCAACCTTGCGAGCGCCAGAACTACGTTCTGCTTCTCACAACGTTATCTAATGTAACCAGCTGTCGTCCTCCCAGACCTGCTGCATAATTTCCATCACTCGTTTTTTGTCTTCATCCAGTTTTAACCCGCTCAGTTCAACACCATTGGCACTGCCCTTACGGATACGAATTGCTGTTTTGGGATACAGAGGGCGCAAATTACGGTAAAGCTCGGATTCAAGGGCTTCCAGTGTGGCCTGGCTAATCTTCTGCTCTTTATCGATCATTATTTCAATGCGCATACAGATTCCCTTTAACTGGTAACGTCCATTGACCGGCTGTATTCATGGCTGCGAATTTTCGCCATCAACTCGTCTGTCAGTTCGGACACCCACTGGATAGCCAGCCGCTTTTCTTCGTCGCTGCACTCACTAGCCGCTACAAGCTTGATAAAAAAATCAATACGCTGGAGCTTCAATGACTCCAAAAGATAGTCCTGCATCTTCCCTCCTATCATTACACGGATACACAAACACTGTATATATACCCACTGTTTATATAAACAGTACAGTAGGAAGAAAAAAATGTAAAACTCTTTTTTGTCAGTTAATTGGATGTACTGACGCCAGTCAATAAAGCACGAAATGTTAAACAGCATCCTTAGTACCATTGACGCCATTTGTCATCCTCCTGCAGCCTCTGGTTACGGTAAAAAATACGTAAACCGGCACCGGATGGAATGCTGCCGCCACGCAGAAGCAAATCAATCTCAGATGCACTACCTTCAAACCCTCTGGCAGTCAGTTCTGCCTCAAGCTGCAGGCGCTGCTGCTCCGAAATACTCTGTATGTATGCTTTTTTCCGCTTCGGTTTTACCAGTCTCAACCTGGCTGTCAGCTCCCGTCGTTCCTTCTGGCCCATGTTGTGGAGATATTCCTGCAGCTCCTTCTCATCCATGGTTTTAATATCGGGTAAATCACCCCCTGATTTGTTCAGATTTTCAACAGGGGGACAGTTATTGCCACGAGTCCAAGGGGCGCAAGCGCCCTGGTCGGCTGTCGCCTCCTGAAGGTCAACGGCCTTACGAACCATTTTCCACTTCACTGCATGAGTGCAGATCCGGCCCTCAATGATCGGGGACCAGATGCCATAAATTCGGACACCATGATCGCCGTAGGAGCTCGGCTCCTCGTTGAGCTCGTAGGCAGTTCTGACAAGGTGATGTTTACGGGGAACTAGGACGCCACCCTGCTTCATGATGTAGGTGGCAAAACAGCCAGCATCAGCTGCAGCCAGCACAGCATCCAGACGCGGGTTTTCCAGTACGGGCGCGCCTGCCTTCTTTTCACCCTGCGCCCTGGCAGCCTGACCGGCCAGAAGGCGCAGCTCGCGGTACGCCTGGCGGCCAGGGATACCAAAGAAGCGGAATTGCTGGACACGGTGCAGCGAAGCCCAGGCGTTTACGTTCTCAGCGTTATCGCGCAGTGATTTGCCCGTTTCTTTACTGATTTCCTGCGCCAGCCCGCGCCCGTCGATGTTCTTGCTGATGTATTTGGCGATATAACTTGTCGGCGTACCCTTGCGTGGGTTGATAAGCTCAGACTTGAAGCGCGGCCCGGTATTGGTACCCAGCTCCTCGCGGTCCTCACGAATGGCGAATTTACGCAGCAGCGCGGTGATGGATTTGCGGTCTTTTTTGCGCATGAAGCAAAGCAGGTGCCAGTGCACGGTGCCGTCATGGTGTGGCTCAGCAACGCGAACGCCATACCAGCGCAGCCCGGCTTTGTGCATAGACTTACGGAAGGCGGCAAACATATTTACCAGGTAATCGCTACTCTGCCGGACCGTGGCACTGGTCCATTTCGGGTTTGGCCTGCCGTTATTGAGCGTCGCGTGAAAGCGTGACGGACAGGTGATGGTATAGAACACAGCGCATTCACCACGCATTTCTGCGATCAGCTCCAGCCCCTTAACGCAGGCCATCATTTCGTTGCGCCGGTGCGCCGGATTGCTGCTGCTGGCGTTTACCACTTCCTCCATATCCAGCGTGTCACCTTCGGCATTAACCAGCTCATGCGAGCGGAAAAACTCCAGTGATTTGCGGCGCTGTTCGCGTTTGTGGATCACGGCTTCATAGCTGACATACGGAGACGCTTTTTTGTTAACCAGGCAGACAGCGCGCAGCTGTTCTTCCCGCCATTCACACCGCATCTTCCACAGTTTGCGATACCACCAGTCCGCGCAAAGCATACGGGCAAGCGAGCCCGGAATAAGCTCGTATGGGACCGGGTTACGGCGGTGCTTTTTACGGCGCAGCTGCTCGAAAGCAGGCGGGATAACATCAACGCGCATGGCCTCAGCGGCCACCCTTTCCCATGACCGGCGGATCTCTTCCGGCGTAACGTCTTCATCCGTAAACAACTCACCGCAGGCAGCATCCAAACACATGCTCATATGTGCCGCCACCAGGGTGGATAATCGCTTAACCTGCTCCTGGTTCATTTCGGGCAGGACAAGTAAGCCCTCCATCCCGTCATGGCTCGCCATAAAACGGAATGAAGCAGAAATCTGGCTGGTACGCACGCGCTCCAGGCGTTCAAGGCACGGCCTGATGGTTTCACGCAGATAGCGGGAATATGCCTTCGGCTTGCCCAGTCCCTCGAAATATTTAATCCGTTCAAGCAGCGGCTTACTGATATGCGCCGGTTGGGCGCACACGTCAGCAACGATGACCAGATCGGGGTTGAATTGCTGCTGTTCACGGGCCATTTTGGCACGGCTTATCAGCTGGTCCTGCTCCATTTCTCGCTGAACAGGATCACGGGATTCATTGTAGAAATAGCGTTCCCAGACCTCATTACTCAGTGCCTCGCGGCGCAGCTGTTCCTGCTCGTTATCCGCAGCATAGAGAGTAATGAGGTTTGAAAGCGCAGACTCCGGCGCAACTTGCGCCGGGTCCAGATAGGGATTGACCGCCTTTCTTGGCGGATTCCATGAATAAATGCTCATTCACAAAGACCGTAACGTGATGAGCAGACTGAAGTGTCCATACTGGCCTTGACCAGGTCATATACTTTTCCTCCGCGACCTGTTTTAGCCCATTCCACGACCTCATCAACTCCCGGGGAATTAAGGTTTCCGCGTGGGCCATAAAACCCAGACCAATCAATATGCTGCACTTCTGGAACAAGGTTATAGAGCTGGACGCTTCGCCCCAGAGGTAAATCAAATTTCTTCATCCAGCGCTGGCTTATCTCGCCGACACTCATCCAATGTACCCAGCGAGAAGTTAGTCGAACCCTCAGCTCCCACTCTTTGTGCTTTTCAATATGCTCAGGCCAACGGGCTGCCGTCTCTGCTATTTCCTCCTTGTTGCATAGCACGCAGTTCATGCATCCAACGCGTGACGCCCCTTGGGTGTAAAGCGGGTTTGGTGAAATACCAAAGTATTTATGAAGTGCGAATACATCCGCCGCGGTCCACTGATGAATCGGAAGGAAGTTGTACAAAAAATCAGGGTCGCGCTGATCTTTAGAAAATCGCTCATAACCCGCTCGTTTTGATGACTCATCAGCCCGAACGCCGGACCACTGAACCACTACATCCCCATCATCAAGCAGAGGCTTTATAGCAGCATCAAAGGCGATCTGAATCTTGAGTTCATCCGTGCAAAAACGGTCTCTGAGCATGGGGAATTTCCCATGTAGCAATGCAGCATCCAGAAAACTATTACCACTCGGCTGCATAACGGAAAGCGCTGCCTCCAGAGCTGTTTCAAACTCAATGCCCCAGCGTTCAGCTGTACGCAACCATGCCTGACCAAATTTGGTATCCGAGCGGGCCAGCGATGGCATGATTACGCCACGATAAGCACCCATCCGAATTGCCTGTCGCTTGGGCCAGCGTTCTATGAGCGATTTACGGCGACGATCGAACTCTGCGTCGGTATAAATGCGCTTAACAATCTGAACGGGTTTACAACCAATGTGATGATGAATATTTCGTGCATACTCAACGGTCAATTCATGTTCATTGTCTGTATCTGCCATCACATTTTGTACGCGATCTCCGAACAGATGATGTGCAATCGTAGCTGTTGTCGTGCTGTCTTTTCCGGCAGAGAAGTTAACGATAATTTTGTGATCTGATGGAATTCTGAATTCATTGAGATAACGGGCATATGAAACTTCAATTTCACGAATCATCGCGCTGATATCGGTCGGCACAATTACTGCTGCGGAATTATTCATACGCGCACCTCACGCACAACGGAGTAATCACGGCCGCCTGCTAAATCAACCCCAACGCAAACCTTTGGTTTAATTACAGCTATCAGTTCGTCTGCCTTTTTACCCCCGCCCGCGGCTACGCCAATGCTGCGTTTTGTGCTGATACGGTGAATGGCGAAATTTCGGTAAAACGAACGAATCAGGCGGGTGTCGCTATTTGATACGACGATTGGGTGCCCCTCTGATGACCGGCGCACCAGAATAGATGCCAAATCATACTGGTCATCATCAGAGAACCCGGCTGTGTGATAACCGCTAAAGGTACCGTCATAAGGTGGATCACAGTAGACAACATCACCCGCCTGGAGTATTGCCAGCGTTTCGTCATAGCTGGCGCAGATGAACGTGGCACGCACTGCCTTTTCAGCAAAGGTCAGGATTTCTGCATGAGGGAAATATGGATTTTTATAATTACCGTAGGGAACATTAAATTTCCCACGTTGGTTATAACGACACAACCCACGATAACAATGGCGATTTAAATACAGGAATAATGCGGCGCGCTCCAGCGTGGTAAGAGATGTATCTTCGTTAAAACGCAGACGATTTTCATAATATTTTTCAGCACTGTTATCTTCGCTGAATAATACCAATGCAACCTGTATTAATTCCTCAGGATGGTAGGCCGCTTTCTTATACAAATTAATAAGGTCAGCGTTGATATCCGCGACAAGATAATGAGGATAGTCTGTTGCCATCATCACAGCGCAGGAACCAGCGAAAGGTTCAACCAGTCGATGGCCATCTGGGAGGTGCTTTTTGAGTTCGGACATGATGGCGGTTTTGTTTCCCGCCCATTTCAGGATAGTGCTCATACGACGCCTCCGTTGTAGTGCTTGCCTTTAAGCTCTGCGATTTCCTGACAGGTCACACAGCACTGCACCCCCGGAATAGCACGGCGGCGAGCTGGAGGGATCGGTGCATCGCATTCGATGCAAAGCACACGGGAAACGCCCGGCGCTCTGTTGCGGGCAGTGTGGATGTGGCGCTGGCGTTCTTCTTCAACGCGCTGTTGTACGAGGTCCATAGAGTCAACCATTAGTGCAGCTCCTGAGATTCGTTTTCGTAGCGGGTTGCTTCGCAGCGCAGTAGTTCAGCCGCTTCAACACCGTTTAACCCTTTGTTGGTGATGTGGGTTGCCAGCGCCTCAAGGCGGATTGAAACTGCGAGCGCGCGGCCTTTGCGCTCCTCACGTTTGGCAATATCGATCACCGCCATAAGCGAATCGGTTTCGGCTACAAACTTTTTTCGTAATTCTTTCTGCATTGTTCTCTCTCCTGAATTTGGGCAAAAGAATGCCCGGCGGGTTTACGCCATTAATTTCTGTTGTGGGTTAATTCGGCATGGTTAGCCGTTTGGGAAATAAGCTCACCACTGCACGAAAATGATTCATTGCTTTAACCAGTTCCCGCTTTTCGTCAGTAGTCAGATCACTAATATTGACGCCGTGACGTTCTGCCGGAATTTTTGCCATAAAGAATATGGCAGCCAGTGCGCGCTCATTTTGTTTATGGTTTATATCGCGACGGTCGCGCATATCTTTAATGAACCTTTCAAGCTCTGTCTCAATATTCAAACCAAACACACTCGCCCTTAATTCAGCTATATGGTTCAGTCCTTCAAGCCGTTGACCCGGGCTTAGTGGTACAGTCGCAGAAGTATCTTCAATAGCCATGGTTTCACCTGTTTGGTAGTGGTCAGCCCTGCCAGTAGTTCTTCCTGAGAGCGGGACGGGTGCCAGCGCTTGCCATCTTTCCCGATAATCCAGCCATGGCCGCAGTGCATACCCTGGCTTTGTTTAACCAAAAGCGATGCGAATGAGGGTTCTTTATTAAGCATGAGCACCTCAGATCAGACCAAAAGACGCGCTGAGGCCCGTCACTGTATCAACAGCACTTGCCATTGCCGGGTTGTACTGCAGGCGCGCATGCATGGAAACAGCTGTAAGTGCCATTAAGCGAGTGACAGAATTGATGCTTTCGATAACCTGCCGACGTTCGGTTGTTGTCTGGTGTTCGCCAGAAACAGCGCTTGCTGCAACACGACCAATCTCTGCTGTAGCATTCAAAACGTAATGAGGCATTTTCTCGCTGGCTACTTCGTTCAGCGGCACACATGGAAGGCAATGGATTTGAGCCAAGAACCCATCAACCAGCGTGGAGTCCTCTGTGATATCCGTCAGCAGCCAAATATCCGGCGCGGTAAGTTGATGCGGTTGTTCCGGGTTCAGTTTGTTGCGCAGTGTCTGGACATTCATGCCTGCTCGATCTGCAAGCTTCGCCATGTTGTGCCGCAGTGCGAAAGCGCGACAGGCATCATCAAAGTGTGGATGTTTGGAAATCTTATAATCAAACATGTGAGCCCCTCAAAAAGTTCTCATAATCGAACTTACTGACCAACAATGACGCGGAAGTTGGAATGACCAAGGGACTCACGAACCTGATCGGTTTTGTACATCAAGTAGCGAAGACATACGCGACCCTTGTTTTTATCCTTTTTAACCATGTATTTAGCCAACTGGCCATGGTGAATTTTTTGATAAACAGAGCCGCGGGAAATGCCTTCCCATTCCGCGAACTCTGCAGGTGTAGCCATCTCTTTTGGTACACGAATTGAAATATCGGTGCTCATAGTGCAGTATCTCTCAGTTAAGGTTTGGTTTATGTCGTTTTATCTTGTTTTATGCGATTCAATACTTGAACAATCGAGATACTACGATCCAATATTTGATACGTCAATAGGGTTAAAAAATGATACAGGTGAAAGCTGGCGAGAATACAGGGGGTAGAGAGGCTATCCATAGGTTAATGGCTGCCTATGATTTTAAGTCCAGACAGCAGCTATGCGATCACCTAGGTGCATCTAAAAGCACTATGGCTAACAGGTACTTAAGAGACAGTTTCCCTGCAGAATGGGTGATTCAATGTGCTCTTGAAACGGGCGTTTCTTTACTCTGGCTTACCACAGGTCAAGGTGAACCCGGAACAAAAATTGATGATAAAAAAAGTATCAATTTAGTGAACTCTGGCAAGGTTAAACCTCTTTCTGAACTTGTATCGCCCGAGATCGACAAGGTTAATCTCATGGGAGGTTCGCTGGTTGAAGCCGGGAAGGCCATAATTGATAGCAGCCTGCTTCCCCCTGACTCAAGCGAGCTGCTTCTCGTAAATACCAAAGGCGATTCATATTTAGTTGACCGTAACCAGACACCACCTGTGAATGGGATGTGGTTGGTCGATATCGACGGAATAAAAAGCATTGTTAAGCTAACTCGCCTGCCGGGAAACAGATTAGTTGTGCATCAAGATGATTCTTCGTTTGAGTGCAGCCTGGATGATATTGAGGTTGTTGGCCGCGCATTGAAAATCATCAAGAGCCTTTGATATGACCATCAGAAAACAGCCGAACGGAAAATGGTTGTGCGAGTGTTACCCGAACGGGCGTAACGGCAAGCGCGTGCGCAAGCAATTTGCGACAAAGGGGGAGGCTGTAGCATTCGAAAACTTCACCATGGATGAAGTGAACAAAAAGCCGTGGCTGGGTGAAAAGGAAGATCGGCGGCGTTTGTCGGAATTGATTGAGCAGTGGCACTCCCTTTACGGCCAGACGCTCGCAGACCCCAAGCGCCTAATGGCGAAACTCAATATTATCTGCAATGGCCTGGGCGATCCCGTCGCCTCTGAGTTAACGGCCGGTGACTTTACAAAATATCGCGAAGCACGATTAAAAGGTGAAGTACGTAACGAAGACGGCGCGCTGATGTCGCCAGTTAAGCCCCGCACGGTAAACCTGGAACAGCGTAACTTATCATCCGTTTTTGGCACCCTGAAAAAGCTGGGCCACTGGTCAGCGCCTAACCCGCTCGCCGGGTTACCAACATTCAAAATTGCAGAGGGGGAACTGGCGTTCCTGGCCCAAGACGAAATCAAACGCCTGCTTGATGCCTGCGCTGATTCTCAAAGCCCCAGCCTGTTGATGATCGCAAAAGTATGCCTCGCCACCGGGGCACGGTGGAGTGAAGCCGAAAACCTGCAGGGCCATCAGTTATCTAAATACCGGATCACCTATACCAAAACTAAAGGCAAGAAAAACCGAACCGTACCGATATCAAAGGATCTGTATGACGAACTCCCCAAAAATAGAGGGAAGCTATTCACGCCATGCAGAAAAGCCTTTGAGCGTGCAGTAAAAAGAGCGGGGATCGACTTGCCTCAAGGCCAGTGCACGCATGTGCTACGCCATACATTCGCCAGTCACTTTATGATGAACGGCGGAAACATACTTGTGCTTAAAGAAATTTTAGGTCATGCCGATATAAAGATGACAATGATTTATGCGCACTTTTCTCCAGATCATCTGGAGGATGCGGTAACTAAAAACCCTCTGGCTAATTTGGATGGAGAAAAATAGAAAGTGCTTTTAAATGATTATACCCAACAGTACCCATGGATACCGTACCTCCTTATCTCCCTGTACTTATTGTATTTAGGTATCGAATTATATATATGCATTTCAAAAAAATGTTTTGATATGAATGAAAGGCCATTAACAAGACAATATCTATTTAAGCAATCGATCAGAATCCCATTATTTTCATCATTATATTTTGGTATATTTTCCTGGCTAGGACACTCTCCCCAGTTCGATAGCGATGGTTTGGTAATGACTCCAACTTATTGATAGTGTTTTATGTTCAGATAATGCCCGATGACTTTGTCATGCAGCTCCACCGATTTTGAGAACGACAGCGACTTCCGTCCCAGCCGTGCCAGGTGCTGCCTCAGATTCAGGTTATGCCGCTCAATTCGCTGCGTATATCGCTTGCTGATTACGTGCAGCTTTCCCTTCAGGCGGGATTCATACAGCGGCCAGCCATCCGTCATCCATATCACCACGTCAAAGGGTGACAGCAGGCTCATAAGACGCCCCAGCGTCGCCATAGTGCGTTCACCGAATACGTGCGCAACAACCGTCTTCCGGAGCCTGTCATACGCGTAAAACAGCCAGCGCTGGCGCGATTTATCCCCGACGTATCCCCACTGTTCGTCCATTTCCGCGCAGACGATGACGTCACTGCCCGGCTGTATGCGCGAGGTTACCGACTGCGGCCTGAGTTTTTTAAATGGCGGAAAATCGTGTTGAGGCCAACGCCCATAATGCGGGCGGTTGCCCGGCATCCAACGCCATTCATGGCCATATCAATGATTTTCTGGTGCGTACCGGGTTGAGAAGCGGTGTAAGTGAACTGCAGTTGCCATGTTTTACGGCAGTGAGAGCAGAGATAGCGCTGATGTCCGGCAGTGCTTTTGCCGTTACGCACCACCCCGTCAGTAGCTGAACAGGAGGGACAGCTGATAGAAACAGAAGCCACTGGAGCACCTCAAAAACACCATCATACACTAAATCAGTAAGTTGGCAGCATCACCGGCTACACGTGGGATGACATTCTACAATCTATTTGCAATAAAATATCTGAAGCGCTTCCTGTCATATTAATCGTCGCCAGTATCGGTTTCTTAATTGGCGCATGGATGGTGTCAGGCACTATTCCAATGATGATTTATTATGGTCTGAAGTGGATTAACCCGCAGTATTTCTATATTTCAGCATTTATGCTGGGAGCGCTGATCTCAGTCTGTACCGGCACCTCCTGGGGATCTATCGGAACCGTCGGGATCGCCATGATTGGCGTAGCGATTGGTCTGAATGTTTCGCTGCCCATTGCTGCTGGCGCTATTGTCTCCGGCTGCTGGTTTGGTGATAAGCTTTCTCCGGTTTCTGACTCAACCAACATGGCGGCGCTGGCTGCCGGTGTAAACCTGTACTCGCATATCGGCCATCTGCTGTGGACCACCGGCCCGGGATTTATTATTTGCTGCGTCGTATACAGCTATATGGGCATGGGCATTGATGCCTCATCCAGCGCGCCAGCCAATATCACCAACTTGATGAACGCTATCGGCCAGATTTATCACTTTAACATTCTGCTACTGTTGCCACCGATCATCGTTTTGTATGGCTCATTGTCAAAAAGACCGCCAATCCCGATGCTCTTTTTATCCACAATAGTCTCGATGATTCTGGCATTAGCCTTTCAGCAATTTACCGCATCATCGGTTGGCGAATCCGTGGTTAGCGGTTTTAAGCTCGCGATGCTCACCGGAGATAACCTGCCAACACTGTCATCAGATGTTTCGCGCTTACTGGAACGAGGCGGCGCCATTTCAATGTTTAGCAGCTTCGTCACCGTCTTCAGCGCCTTCAGCTTTGCCGGCGCAATGAGTGCGACAGGCTCTTTGCACACCGTGATAAACGCGCTCACGAAAGGCGTTAAATCCACATTCCGCCTGGTGGCCACCACGATTGTGACGACGTTCACCATCTGTGCCTGTACGGCAAATGGAACCTTGCCACTGCTGCTGTGCGGCGATGCCTTTAAAGAAGAATATAAAAAACGAGGGCTTGCGACAAAGAACCTCTCGCGTACTACCGAAGATGCCGGAACCGTTGTCGAACCGATTATCCCCTGGTCTGCCTCAGGCGTTTATTGCGCCACGATGCTGGGCGTGGCGACGCTTGATTATTTGCCATGGGCAATCCTCTGCTACAGCGGCATCATCTTTGCCCTGCTGTGGGCTGCCACCGGTATTGGCATTGCTAAATATGAACCAAATGAAGCTACAGAGCATATGGTTGAGCAAAAATCATAGGTTAATAAATAGCTAAATATTGGCTACCACCAGGGTAAATTTAATATATCGATTAGATATACAGAAATATTCTTCACTGTTGCGTTGCTTAAACTATTTTTCAGAGACTGTCCAGGAGTCAGCAATGTCTTTGTTTGATGATATTGTCATAAGGGATGTTAATTGCCGTAAATACGGTCAATTACAACAGATGTACGGCACCACCGATGTATTACCGCTGTGGATTGCAGATATGGATTTTGTGACGCCAGAGCCAATCATGAGCACACTGCGTTCAGTGGTATCGCAGCCAGTACAAGGCTACAACCTGGATTATCCGCAATGGAAAGAGTCCGTTATTCATTGGTATGCGCAACAGTATGATGTCGACATAAAGCCACACTGGTTGCATTTTATTCCCGGCGTCATAAAAACTATCGTACTCTCTCTGATGGTGTTTACCCGACCAGGTGATAATATTTTAACCTGTACGCCAATATATGACCCCTACCCTAATCTGGTAAACACCAGCGGCAGGAATTTGATTCAAACGCGCCTCATTGAGAAAGATGGTCATTACGAATTTGACTGGCATGATTTCAGCGAAAAACTCAAGCAGTGCAAAATGTTTCTTTTCCCTTCGCCGCATAATCCGGGCGGTATGGTGTGGTCGCGGGAAACGCTGGAAAAAGTAAGTCACTATTGTCAGCAAGCTGGCGTCATTATTCTCTCTGATGAAGTGCATAGTGATTTAACCCTGCCAGGCAAGCGCCATCTGCCGTTTTTTACTTTAGACGAAGCGACAGGGAGCCAGTCAATCGTGCTGACCTCAATCAGTAAAACCTTCAACACGGCGGCGATCCAGGGCGGAATTGCCATTATTAAAAATAATGAATTACGCCATCAGTTCTATGGTTTCCTGGATAACTGCTACCTTGCCGAGACACATTCATTACAGCAGGCGGCCATTTACAGCGCCTTTACCCATTGTGGCGACTGGCACCAAAAATTATTAGCCTACCTGGCCGACAATGTGGCGTTTGTTAAAAGTGAAATTGAAAAGCACTGTCCCTTAATCTCCATTGTGTATGGCGGAGCATCGTATCTTCTGTTTCTGAACGCGGAAAAAATGAATCTTAGCGATGAACAGCTAAGCGCATTTTTTGTGCAGGAAGCAAAACTGGGTCTGTCACCAGGCGCGCAATATGGCCCCGGCGGAGAGGGTCACATGAGACTCAACGTTGGGTGCCCGCGCTCGGTACTGGTAGAAGCGATGAACCGACTGAAAGCGGCGTACCAAAAACGACAGAATGCGTAGCGCGCATCACACTCTTTGCCCCGCCACGGTGGGGCAAAACTATACAAAGATGTTGCAGAACTGCTATAAAGTTTTTCCGTTCTGTCGGCTGGTGTTAAACTGGAAAGTGTGATCTTCATCATAACCTGCTTAAACAGAGAAAAGAGACACTGCTATGCAACATATCATTGAGGGCTTCCTCAACTTCCAAAAAGAGATTTTCCCTCAACGTAAGGAACTCTTTCGCAGCCTGGCATCCAGCCAGAATCCCAAAGCGCTTTTCATCTCCTGTTCCGATAGCCGCCTGGTGCCAGAACTCGTTACTCAGCAAGAGCCCGGACAGCTTTTCGTTATCCGCAACGCCGGTAATATCGTTCCGTCTTTTGGACCGGAACCCGGTGGCGTATCTGCTACGATTGAATACGCGGTTGTCGCACTTGGCGTGACGGATATCGTCATCTGCGGACACTCCAACTGCGGCGCGATGAAAGCCATTGCTGATAGCCAGCCTCTGGATCCGATGCCCGCTGTGGCTCACTGGTTGCACTATGCCGATGCCGCGAAAGCCGTGGTTGAGAAGAAAACCTGGGATAACCCAATCGATAAAGTTAACGCCATGGTGGAAGAAAACGTTATCGCACAGCTCAATAATATTAAAACGCATCCTTGCGTCGCGGTTGGGCTGCGAAATAATGCGCTTCGTCTGCACGGCTGGGTATATGACATCGAAAGCGGTGAAATCCGTACCCTGGATAAAAACAGCAAAACCTACGTTTCCCTTGCTGATAACCCGCAGGTGCATTTCGAGTAAATTTTCCCCTGGAGCAAGGATGCTCTGGAGAGCTTTTACCTACTTTTGTGCTATAGACAAAAAACATGCTTGCGACTAGTTTTAAAATAGCCACTGGTGTTCTCACATCAGTTTTCGCACATTCATACAACGTTGCGACAGGTCTCATGAACTGAGCCGCAAATAGCTGTTCATACATGATGCAGGCGATAAAAAGGAGCGGGTACGAATGCAAGCAAAAATAAAAAGAATAATAAATATGTTATTCTATCATGAGTCGTGGGATATCATGATTATTAAGGATCATGGTACACACTTATTCCCAAATAATACACTGGATATATTAAGTAAATCCGCTGCACAGCAGTTAAAAAAGAAATATACGTTTCAGGCCGATCCTTTTCTTATTGAAAAAGATGATAAACTGTTTGTTTTTTATGAAGCTTTTAGCTTTCGCAACTCGAAAGGCACGCTCCGATGCCGTATTCTTGATCGTGAACTGGTTGAAATTGATGACGTGAAACTTGAAGGTTTTGACGACCTGATGTGTCATTTGTCATTTCCTTTCCTGATTAATATTAACGATCAGCTCTTCATGATTCCTGAATCATCAGAAAGAAAAGAAGTGATACTGTTTCAGTCAGTAGAGTTTCCTACGCGCTGGAAGAAAATTAAAGTTCTAATCTCTGACACCGAAGTGACAGATAACATTTTTCTTTCAATGAACGAGACCTGCTATCTTATGTCGACCACCATGGATAATAAAATAATTATTCATTCGGCCAAGCATATCCACGGACAGTGGCAGAGAATTACTCCTGCATTGAAGGTGAGCAATCATCATCATCGGGGAGCGGGTGCGCCTTATCTTGTCGATAACAAAATGTATTTCTTAACCCAGGAATGCACACCTGAAACATATGGAAAATCTATCTACATCAAAGAATTAGTCACACTGAATGACGCTACTTTTGATGAGAATCTGATCGAACAAATCAATTCGTCGATCAACCACAGTGACGGCGTTCACACGCTAAATTTCTCAAGTAATTATATTGCCTATGATACAAAAATAAATAAGTTCAGTCTGTTGGCAATCTTTAAAAAAATATCATATAAGTGTATGATAAAATATAGAAACGTATACCTTTCCCGGCAAAATAACTGATCCACTGGATCCTTGGGTGCATTGGTGGAAAATCGCTCGGGTTTTTAGCATTTTTCTGGAGTCTGTATGGCTATTCTTGTCACTGGTGGTGCAGGTTATATTGGTTCACATACTGTTTTAACGCTACTGGAAAGAGGCGATGATGTCGTTGTCATCGATAATCTGGCAAACGCCAGCCGAATCTCGCTGGACAGGGTCGCGGAACTCACAGGAAGGGAACCCATTGTCTATATCGCTGATGTTCTCGACAGGCAGGCATTAAAAAACATTTTCGCCAACCATAACATCACTGATGTCATTCATTTTGCGGGCCTCAAATCGGTTTCCGAGTCGATAAAAGAACCCCTTGCTTACTACGAAAACAACGTCACTGGAACGCTGGTATTACTGGATGAGATGCTGGCCGCAGGCGTTAATCGATTCATTTTTAGCTCATCTGCTACGGTATACGGTAATCCGGAAAGCGTGCCGCTGAGCGAGCAATCGCGTACGGGGGGAACCACCAATCCGTACGGTACCTCTAAATTAATGGTCGAACAGATTCTGGCCGATTTCTCCCGCGCGCAGCCCGATTTCCGCATTACCTGCCTGCGCTATTTCAACCCGGTAGGCGCCCATCCATCGGGTCGGATTGGTGAGGATCCCAACGGTATCCCCAATAACCTGGTGCCGTACATCTCCCAGGTTGCGATTGGTAAGCTGAAAACCGTGTCGGTGTACGGCAATGACTATCCAACCCCCGACGGCACCGGCGTTCGTGATTATATCCACGTCATGGATTTGGCGACCGGCCATTTAGCCGCGCTGGATAGCCAGAACAAAGGCGCTGCCTACAAGGTGATTAATCTTGGTACCGGGGTCGGTTATTCCGTGATTAATCTGATTGAGGCGTTTGAAAAAGCGGCACAGAAAAAAATAAGCTATCAATTTGTCGACAGAAGGCCCGGCGACATTGCCGAATGTTGGTCTGACCCGTCACTGGCATACAAAGAGTTGGGCTGGAAGGCCATCTACAACCTTGATGAAATGATGCGTGACACCTGGAACTGGCAAAAAAACAACCCGAATGGTTATAACATCTGATGTACCCGGCAACGAGCCTCAGGCTCGTTGCCATGACGGATTAGCGTGCCGTTATTGTTGATACGCGATACCAGCCGCTGCTCTGCTTTCCTTCGTTGGCAAAGTTAATTCTTGCCACCCCGGATTTATCCAGCATCGAAACCTCAATGGCGTATTGCCCTTTCGCCAGTCGGCCCGGCATGGGCAATGCGTAGCTAACCTGATAAACGCCCGGGAGCCAACGTCGTATATCATCCGCCGCATTCCCCTGCGCCACCACCTTATTGGCGCTATCCACCACACGAAATGCCAGCGTGTAGGGCAGATAAATCGGTGCGATACCTTCGTTATACCAGGTACTGTTCAACCTCAACGTTTGTCCGCCGTCCCACACGGACTCATGGCTCAGAGACGCTAAGCGAAACCGATAGCCCAGTTTGGTCAGCGCATCATCAACAATCGGTCGATAATCGCTGGGTATCGCTCTCGATTTCAGGTTGATCGTGCTGGCGTGCTGCTTGACCGCCCAGTCAAAAATGCCCTGCACTTCGGCACGCGTATAGTGGAAGGTGTTCTTCCAGTCCTGCATATATGAACAGATTTCCAGACTGACCGGCGCACGTTTCCAGGCATCGTTAAACCCCGAATAGCTCTGCTGTGCTGCCAGTAATCGCTGCGGGTAATCATCGGCCATATGGCTCCAGGAGTCCGAAATTACGCGCAGGTCACCCCAGCAATCCGCCCGCCATCCAGCCCCTCGCGCCACCGCATTCGCCAGACTTTGCCCACCGCTCATCAACATTATTTTCGGCGTCGAAGGGAAGGCAGAAAAGTGCATTGCGACGTAGCGGTCTAACTGCGCGGTGGAGTACTGCTCCAACAGTGGTTTCAGCTCAGGGAAATTGCTGTTATGCCATTCCCCCCAGGCCCCCACCATGCCGATATCCACAAAAGCGAGATTCGCATTACCGTCGTAGCGTTTTCCGAATGCGTTCAGCAGACGCTGGCTGTACTCAATAAACAGCGGGTCGCTTAAATCCGGAATAAATGTTTTATTATCGGGCGTCCAGCTACCTTTCACGCCTTTTTTAATCAGCCAATCGGGAATTTTGGTGCCATCCCCCGGATCGGCAAGCACCATAAACCGCAGCCCGACATTCATCGCGGGACGATGCGCTGCCGCGTATTTGAAGGCATCATCCACCAGCGCAAAATTATACTGACCTTCAACAGGCTCCAGCTCTCGCCAGTAAAATCGCTCGTATTCAAATCCGGTATTGGGATAATCCGCCAGACCCAGCGTTTCACCGTACCCCTGATGGAAACTTGCCACGCCAATCCCCGGATTGGTTAGCGGGCCCGTTAATGCTTTGGGGGTTACGGTCGTTAATGCGGACATAACCGCCAACGGAAAGGACATCAACAACAGCGCAGAAACCCATTTACACTTCATCGCAGTGACGCCCTCCACAGGTTTGTTTACGCTAGCGGTTTTTCAGGCTTAACCACCAGTCCCATATGCCTACATGAAAATTTTGAAACACATCAATACCTAATGCTGATTTGATCATATACAGCGTCAGCAATACGCAGCAGGTAACGAACAACACGGCTATCAGCAGCAAAAAAGTGAGCAATATTCTCGACAGGGTCGATTCCTGACGATGCTGCCGACGCAAATCTCTGCCAAACAAAAAAACCAGATAATAGCGTTTACTGAAAAAGGGAAAGCTTCGGCGAATATCGATCTGATGCCGCGAAGTCAGAGTCGAGGCCAGGATCGCTTTTTCCACCCCTTCTTTTTGTTCAGGAGTCAACCCTTGCGCAATCGGCTCGTCAAGGTGAGCATAAAATCGTTCGATGACGGGAGGACGATTTTGAGGACTGGTCAAAATTAACCTATATCTTTATCAATTGAGTGATAGACGTTAATCGTCTTTTTGGCGATTTCATGCCAGTTATAGTTTTGCAAATATACACGATAGTCCACGCTATTGGTTGCCGCCCACTCGGTTAATTTCTCGGCCAGGCTGGTCACATCCCCCACCTTAAAATAGGCCTCGGACGGCAGTTGAACTTCGAGGTTAGCCGGAATATCACTGACGACGGCAGGAAGAGAAAATGACATCGCTTCCAGCAGCGCAATGGGCAATCCTTCATGGTATGAAGGCATCACAAACAGCTGTGCCTGCGAAAACACCGCCTGAAGCTCATCACCACGCAAGAACCCCGTCATCACAACGCCAGGCGTGTCCGCGGCAAGCTTTTTGAGGCGAATGCTGTATTCGGTCGGATGATCCGCATCGCCAATTAACACTAACGGCATAGTGAAACCGCTGCGCTGATAGGCGGCGATGGCATCATGCATCCCTTTTTCTTCCACAAATCGCCCTACCACCACGAGGTAGTTTTTCGGCTGCAGCCCAAAGCGGGAGAGCGTATTGTCGATGGTCAGCGCAGATAACGACCGCGGTTCGTTGACGCCATTGTGAATTAAATGCGCATCATAGCGAGCGTGTTTTTTCTGGATCAGTTGATTAATAACCTCAGAAATCACAATCACTTCGTTGGCATATCTCACAGCCCAACGCTCACCCAGCAGCAATATTTTTTTAGCAACGAATCCCCATTTTTGACGATCGTAATCAGGTCCATGGTGGGTGAACACCACCTTTTTCCCTAACATGCGTAATAATGGGATCACAAGCCCAGGCCCGATAGCATGGACATGCACAATATCCGAATGGTCGATACTTGTCCTAAATGCCGCTAAAACGGAATGGACAATCGCTTCCAGCGAGCGCTTTTTGGGTGCCCACAGCGCGTAGGTTTCAACTTTCTTATATAACGATCGTTTGTAATTTACATACGGCGAGCGTGCAATCACGCAAATATCAACGTCCAACTGCTGCTTAATGGCAGGATATAGATTCTGACAGTGTGTCTCCACCCCGCCCAATACATCAGGAATACCACGCGTACCAAAAACCGTTATTTTTTTACTCATACTATGGCCTGCTCAGCAGTTCTTTATAGAGCGCCAGTAGAGTATCCATATGTTTACTCAGCGCATATTTTTCACTCAATCGCGCACGACCCTGTAAGCCCATGACCCGCGCCTTCTCTGGCGAGTCGGCCAGTGCATCCAGCGCATTTGCTAACTCTTGCACATTGCCAGGTTCGAATAAAATCCCTTCGATACCATCACGAATTTGTTCCGGGATGCCGCCGATGCGCGATCCGATCACCGGCTTGCCTAAGGACATCGCCTCTAATATCGCCATAGAACAGTTTTCATAGCATTCTGAAGGAAGGATCACTGCCCGCGCATGCTTAATAAGGTTATCGAGAGCTTCCCCTTGTTGCACATAACCTAAAAACTCAACGTCCGGGTATTGGGCGACTAATTCGTCGTGCAGGGGACCGTGCCCCACAATTTTCAGCGGCGCTTTGTTCTGCATTTTCTCATGCGCCGCCAATAACGTTGCCACGCCCTTTTCACGGCTCAGGCGACCGAAGTACAGCATATAGCCCGCATCGCTTACCTCACCCAGAGGACGGCTGTCATCAACGCCATTGACGATGACATCAATGCGCGAATTCGGCAGCGTACGCAACAATACGCCACGTAAAAAGACGCTCGGCGAAACGATCACATCCAGCGCCTGGTAATTTTGCGCAATATATTGCCAGGTCGCCTCTAAAGAGAGCAGGAGGCTTTTTGAAGCAGAGCCTTCCTGGCAACGATACCTGAAGGCATTGAAAACCGTCCCGGTAATACAGGAATCACACACTTTACCGTCGCGCAGCATGGAATAGGCAGGACATACGATTTTATAGTCATGCGCGGTCAGCACCGTTTTGCAGCCAAAATTGCGGGCCACTTTAATCAACGCTGGCGTTAACTGATGGTAAATGTTATGGAAGTGGACGATATCCGGACGCTCTTTTTGTAGTAGCGCCAGCATCTTTTTGCAGGCTTGCGAATTATGAATAAAGTTAACCGCCGTTTTGAGCCCGCCCAGCAGATTGCTCTCCTGGTGGTAGTCCACATTGCTGACGAAATAATCCGCATAGTCCGAAGGGAAATTGTTCTCATGCTGCATCGAGAAATCAATAACCTGCACTCCGGCCTGTTTCAGCATCTCGCGCTCTTGAAAATAAACGGTTTCCGCGCCGCCTTTAATGAAAAAAAACTTATTCACTAATAAAACTTTCATTGCGCCAGCCTTAGTTATTCATGAATGATTTTACTGTCAGGCGGAGTCAACGGATCGCGTACTGGTTTAGTCAACCCTTTAACAAGTCCCGCAGAAAGCACGGCCAGGTTCATTACGCTCTGCAATCCGTTCAATAACGATCGATTCTGCACGGTTTTCAAGATAATAAAGGCTAGCAAGGGTAGAAATGCAATATCGAAAAGTTCGAGATTGAAGGTCACCGCCGCAATAAACAAGGCAATCAGATACACAGAAAAAATCGCCTCGTTCTTAACCATTTTTAACGCTTTGCCGAAATAAGGTTTTCCCCACGCACAACGTAAAAGCTCGCCCGGTGCCTGATAGTATCCACTTTTCCAGCGGTGCTTCAGCATCTGAAAGGTCGGCATGGTATGCGAAGTATGAATAAAATACGGAATATTCAGACGGCGTAGTTTATAACCCGCATCGAGCAAACGCAGGCCAAGTTCGGCTTCTTCATAAGCATGCAAATTACGGTTGGTGAGATAACCAATTTTCTCAATCGCAGAGCGGCGATATAACCCACCACCGCCTAAATGGTCGCTATCTCCAAGCGGATAGATTTTACTAATACGCTGCTTACGCGATTTAAATTCATAGTTAACGGCATCGTCCATTTCAACGGTTCCTGCGACACCTGCATATTCCGGCTCAGCCTGCAAAAAAGCGACAGCCTGATCCACAAAGCCCGCTTCCAGCTCCATGTCGCCGTCCATCAGCAACAGATATTCCCCTTCACTATACAGATAACCTAACTGATGCCCGACGCCGCAGCAGCGATCGCCTGGGTCAGTTAAAGAGACCACGGTCACCCCTTTATCGATCGCAAGCTGTTGGGTGTTATCCGTTGACAGGCTATCTGCCACTATAATTTTATGTGGATAATCAACAAGCTGCCTGCGGATACTGTCTATCGTTTTCTCACTACATTCAGATTCATTGAGTGTTTTAATACTCACTGAAATAAACGGTTTTTGGTCCATACAATTACCCTACACAGCGAAGGACGGTTCGACGAATCACTAAACTTGATCCTAGTGATAAATAGAACAGGAATTGTAACATCGGTGTAATCATCAGTATCTGGCTGTAAGGTAAGCTAATTAAGCAACTGATAGCAAAAGCGTTAAACGCCGGTGCAAAGCTCAGCAACTGAAGATCCTGCTGGTCCAGTTGTTCAAGCGTCAGTAATGGCTTTGGCTGACAAACTTTCAGGATATAAATGAATAAGCTAATAAAAAGTAACGTGCCGATCACCCCGACTTCCCACAGCAGCATACTCAGGGAAGTCGAGTCGAGAATTAAGTTATAAATGATATTCAAAAAGCCCGGCGACACCGTACTCCCACTGTTTGTGGCGTTGAGCCCGTACCCAAATAACGTTCCTGAAAGCCCCCACAGATCGTTATTTTTCAACCAGAACAGGAACGTCGTAAAGCGCCCTAACTCCCCGGTAGACATGATGTAGTTCGGGTCAAAAATATAGCTTAAGGAGTCGATGAAAATGCTTAACGAGCTTTTCGACGGATCGCCGCCAAACGCGGAAGAATAATAGTACGCGAGGATCACTATCGACAGGCTAATAAGCAGCAGCATGCCCGCCACAATAACCAACAGCGTCTTCAGATTAACCTTACTGACGTCTTTGACGTAGCTCGGTGAGATCCACACCCACGCGAGGAACAGAGGTGACAGCAGAATGACGAACTTCACTTCACCAATAATACATAGCCCGATTCCAAGAACAATGTGCAGCGCCATGGACTTGAACGTGGTCAACCCGTGCTTATACTCAGAGACTTTTAACAACATAATCAACAGGCAAAACAGGCCCATCGCAGCAGTGTTACCGCCCCCCATGGGGTCACCGCCAAACGTACCAACCACGGAGTCCCATTTCTCATCTTCGCCACGCACCGCAACGCGCTGGGGAACGACCAGCAAAACCTGATAAATCATTACCGGGATTTGCGCGTAAAACACCCAGTACAGATAGCGCGTTGCACGGTAAATCTGCGACTCCCGGCAAAATCCCAGCAGCAAACAGATCATCACCAGTGACAATGCGATTTCGTTTTTAAATGCCACAATCGCGACGGTGATCCCACCCTGAATCAGCGTCGATGTTCCGGCCAGTATCAGGAACGAAAAATACAATGCCAGGACAATCGTCTCCTGCGCATCCAGCTGCAGCGAGCCATCACGCGTCTGCATCACCAATAATCCCACCATCAACAGGGTCAGGAAAAAGGGGATCCACAGCACCGACTGCATGCCGGTAAAGTATTGCACCAGGCCACACAGGATCAGCGTGACAAAGCTAAAAACCTGTAAATAGTATCCGGTATTCAGCGTCATAGTATCACCGGCTTATCTTTCAGAAGATTGGCTCGCTTATTCATTTTCAGATAAATGAAGGCGTAGCGAATAAATGTCAGTGAAGAAAACAGGATAACCGACGTGGCATAATCTTTATGAAAATAGGGAATGACGACAAATGCGAATAACACAATCGCCAGCTGTTCCAGTTGGATACGCAGAAAATAGCGGTGGGAACCAAAAATAAGCTCAATCACCGTCAGAGGGCTTATCGCCAGCGCCGGGAATAAATAGGGCAACATGTAGCGCGACGTTTCAATGGAGTTAATCCAGTCTTCGCTAAAGCCCAGACGCATCACTATTGGATAGAAAATAAACACCCCGAGAGTACAGATAACCCCCAGAACCAACAGTAGCATCCGTACCCTGGTATATTCATGAAAATTAAAGGTATTATTTCTGAAGTCGATAGACCACTTGGAAAAAATAGTATTGCGCACTGCGTTGCCGATGATCACCACCGGCGCCAGGCAAAAGCGGCTAACCACGGAAAAATAACCTGCCGTCAGCGCCGAGAACCAAAAGTTAATCAACATAATCGGCAAATTGCTGCTGGCCATCGCCAGCACTTCCGCACTACCGACTTTGGTAATGTGATGGATATTTTGTTTGAAAAAATGCCAGTTACTGGCAGGTCGCAAATGTCTGGCCGCCACAGAGCGAATATCAAACGAATGCAAAATACAGCTTATGGTCAGCACCATCGTCGCGCAGGCCCATGACCAATAAAACAGTTGCACCTGATGCGTAACCAGCACCGAAAGTAATACCACCACAGAGACAGAGATGCGCTGGAAAATCAGAAAACGAAAATTGGCCGTGCGCAGCGACAGGTTTTCCGAGATTAAAACCCACGCCGTCGCCAGCGTCAGCAAATAGAGGAACAGGATGTTCTGGTGAAACAGCCACGCTGTCAGTACGGCGTACGGTAAGGCAATGATCGTGCTTTGGATCAGGCAAAATACGACGTTCTGTACCAGTTCGTCGTCGTGCTGTTTTGGAATTAAAAGCTGCGATGCAAAGGTACACACCTGCGCGCCCACCACGGCGATGCTGTAATTGAGCGCATAAAGCCCCACCTCAGCCATATCGTACTTGTGTGAAATCAACCAGATAGACAGCGCACCAATCAACTGCGAGATGACTGATGAACCGGCTATCGTGGAAGCGCTCTTCAGTAGACTCATACCCGGCCTGGCGTCGTCATCAGTTGATCGGTACTGAAGTTAAGTGAACGCAGACCCTCCTGGGTTTCAAGATCTTTTTCTTCAACCGCATTGAGCACCGCGCCAATCACCACGCCGTTATTTTCCTCAATCTTATCCAGTGCGCTGGCGATGTGTCCCGCCGACTCCACCCCGGCTTTCACTATGAAAACAACCCCATCGACGGCACGTTTGATCAGTTGAACATCCTGGCTCTGATTCACAGCAGCCACATCAATAATGATGCGCTGATAATGCGATTTCAGTTCGCGCATTAAGGGTTCAACGTGCTCCGACGACAACATCAGTAAAGAAGAGATGGTGCTCTTGCCGTGCGGAATAAAGTCGAGATTATCACTGAGCGTGATCCGCGCATGTTCCAGCTGAGTCTCTCCGCGCAGCAGCTCAGCCAGGCCTGCGGATGTGGCTGATGCCAGTTCAGAAGAAAGCCCGCCCGTATTAAAGAAATCTGCATCAATAAGCAGCGTTTTCTGGTCAAAACTAAAGGAGTTCGCTAACAGATTCGCCAACAAAGAACGCCCATCACCGTGTTCCGTCGATGCCACGGCGAGCGTCTGTAATGGACGATTATCCAGCATAATCCGGGTACGGATACCGTGCACAATATCGGCATTCAGCGGGTTCTTCAGGATCATGTCCCGCACTTGCGCACGCCCTGAGGTTCCACTAAAACGACGGATTTCGCCCAACGGGGTAACGTTGAGGCGCTTTTTCATGCGACTCAGGCTGGCGATTGAGTTATCCATCGCCGCTTTGACAATGAAATACATGATGCTGAACACGACCACCAGCATGACCACCATCACCAACAGCAGTGATTTATTCGGCTTCGCCGGTTTTAGTGCGGGAACAGCGGGATCGTATAACACCGCATCGGCATTCACGCCGGACAGCGACAGCTCCTGAGTACGCTGATAGAGCGATTTATACAGGTCTTCCATTTTATCTAACGACAGTTTTTGGCCGTTCCAGGCATCCCGTTTTGACGCCATTTTCTGGAAGATCTCTTTCTGCTGTTCCACCTGTTGCTGATAGTTCTTTTCATCCGCCAGCGCCGCCAGATATTGCTGACGTAAGCCGACTTTCAGCTCACCCAACACCCGTCCGGTTTGGCTTTGGATCGACTGAACATCGGCCTCTGCTTTTAAAATGGCGGGGTTTTTTGGCCCATAAACTTTGCGCAGTTCAGACAACGTACGCTGCGCCTGAATCAGCGCAATGCGCAGATCCTGAATCTGAGCGTGGTTAGAGACCGAAGGCAGCGAGATAACGCTTTCGGCGGACTTCCCTGCGCCATTCACTTCGTTATAAACGGATTCAGCGGCAACACGACGTTGGGTCGCATCGGCCAGACGATTGGTCACGATACTTAACTGCTCGGTTTCAAAACCATCGATACCGCGAAAGGTCAACAGCCCGGCATTTTTCAGATAGCTTTCCATCTCTTCTTTTTGCTTCGCTATCGACTTCTGAATCTCTTCCATTTTTTCATAATTCAGTTCGCGGGCTTTCTCTACTTTCTGACGCTTTTGCTCCAGCGTATAGTTGATGAAAGCCTGCGCGACGCCGTTGGCGATATCAGCCGCAACCTGGGGCGAAGTCGATTCATAGGTAATAGAGGCGAGGTTCGTTGTCCGAATACCGATGACATTCAGGTTTTTCGACAACGTTTTCAGCGCCAGCTCCATTCTCAGTTGCCGACTTTCATTGCTATCAGCGCCCTGAGCATCGGCTTTTTCCCCGGTAAATGCCGGGTTTTCATCCAGCTTCATATCGCGAACGGCTTGCTCGAGCACAATTCGTGAATGCATCAACGCATATTGCGTTTCGTAGTAACCACTGCGCGTTGAATCGAAACCATCAACCTGTGGGAACGGAGAAACGTTATCGGCCTGCGCCTTAATCAGCACCGTCGCCGTTGATACATACTTTGAGGACATCATGCTGATTAACGGATAAGCCACGACCCCGGCAACGATACCGGCCAGCGCGATTTTCCAGGCGTTCTTTTTCAGCGCTTTGGCAAAGCGGGAGAATTCAACAGTGCTTTCTCGTTTTTTGCCGTTTTCCACTATTGATAGTTTCATCGTCAGAAGAACCCCATGCCAATAATCACGACATCCCCAGGATGAACAGAGTGCGTTAAATCAACATTCTCAAGCAGCTGATTGCTACCTGACAGGCGAATGTTGATATCTTGACGGTCAGCACGATCTGTAAATCCCCCCGCCTGCGCAATAGATTTCTCGACGGTAAGCCCTGGCTCATAAGCGAATCCATTCGGACTTTTCACCTCGCCAGAAACATAGTATTTACGGAACTCGGCAATACTCACCGTCACCATCGGAGTAGTAAAATAATCTCCAGTCAGGCGTTGAGTTAATTCGTTAGTCACTTGCTCAACAGTTTTATCTTTTAATATAAGAGCACCAACAAACGGGAAATTAATCTCCCCACTCTTATCCAAAATAAACCGCATCGTCATATCGGGTTGACCATGAACAGCGATATTGACAGTATCCCCTGCCCCAAGTCGGTAATCCTGCTGAACAGTAGCAGGATCGTCCATTAACCTCGGGCTGGACGTTGTGCATCCGACCATCAGGATACTGAATAGCAAAACCGCGCACAGTTCTATTATTTTCATTTTAGATCTGAACCTTAGCTTTAAGCATAATCATAGAATTATCATAACCCAACGTTCTGATGACTTCCTGATTGTCGTTGGGACCGATATAAAACGAATCAGTATCCTTATTCGAATTCAACGTATCTATTTGATATTTAATCTCAAAATTGACCGACGGTGTGTAGTCATAGCTCATGGTTACGCTAAATACCCCATCTTTATCATGCCGATCTTTATTCTGTTTTTTATAGTCTTCTGAAGTGTATGAGTAATCCAGCAAGGTAGAGAAACGGTTGCCTAACCAGAAGTGCTGGTAAGAAAGACCATACTGGGTGACTAAAATATATCCCCCAACTTCCGATGGGTCTTTAATGCTTTGCGCTGAATGCACCGTGAAAACAGACTGTTGTAACGGCTTCCACTCCCCTTTTATATCCCAGTTTAGACCATTAAAATCATGCGAGTTTGCGTTGTTTTCAAATGTCTTGTACAACCATGAAATATTCATGTCGACATTGGTTTTTCCCGTCAACTGCGACTTCAGGCCATACAGTAAATAATACTCATTAGTGTCTTTTTCTGAGTTGTTATCATAGTGACGCTGGTTAGTAATAAAGCTATAGCGAAAACGCGTTCTGGATGTGTATTGGTCAAAAATTTCTGCCACCAGGCTATTTTCGTGCCATTCCTGTTCCTGAATGTAATTGTAGAAATCTTCACTACTCTCCTGGGCGTCAGACGTATTGCCGAACGTCAGTTTTTTGTATAACAACGCCAGTTCCGCTTTCCCGCGCCCATCCGGCGCGCCATAGCTATAGCGCAATTCACTGTTAATAAAATTCGTCGTCAGCGGAGATTTAATCCCATACTGCTCGAATTGACCCGGTAGAAACCCCTCAGTGATCCCTCGACCGCGGGATTCGTGCCCAAGCGTATCCTCCAGATTGAGTGTTAAGCCGTGCTTGAGCCCATAGCGCCAGGCACCGTTAAAACGGAATCTATGGTCACTCCCGTTTTTGCAACACCGATTTTGACGACAAGTTGGCTTGCTTGAATCTATCCGGCGTCTGAATGGGATTTTATTCCCGCGCCTCGATGAGTTCCGCGCCTGATGAACCTCCAGAAAATATACGGCTTCAATGAGCCTTTCCGTTTTACAGGTTCCTCAACAGGCCGGTGGGCCGTTAGTATCATCAATATCAGTATTCGCAAAACCAGATGAATGATTGTTTAAACTGGTGTATTTCTGCCTTTATGCTTCGTAAGTTTGCTGTCGCGCCGTCAGTGCCCAGGCTATTCTGGCCAGCTTGTTTGCCAGAGCACAGGTGACGACAAAGTTGCTTTTCCGACACAACAACTCCCTGACCCAGTCGGCCAACTTGCCAGACTGGTGTTCCAGTTTTTGTATGAATACCCTGGCACACTGAACCAACAAAGTTCGGATCTTTTTGTTGCCCCGCTTGCTAATCCCTAACAATGTCGTCCGACCTCCCGTGCTGTACTGTCGGGTACAGCCCTGTTGCCGCCGCAAAGTCACGGCTGCTGGCGTACTGCTTCCCGTCGCCAATCTCAGTTGAAATAGTACTGCAGTCAGCGTTCCACGCAGGGAATACTCAGCAAGCGCTGTCCAACCTCATCTTCGTCCAACTTTCGTTTCAACTGAGATTCCAGATCTTTAATCTGCTCAACAAGATAGTGATAATGCTGTTGTAATTTCAGCAGTAACTGGCTGAGATAAAGAGGCAAACTACTGTCCTCAAGAAGGGTACTCAGTCGACTAATAACGGCAGCACCTCGCGGAACGCTGATACCAAATTCCAGCAGAAAAGCATGCATCTGATTAGTTGTTTTCACCTTATCCTGAACCAGGGATTCACGGACACGATGCAGAGCTCGCATTGCCTGCTGAGATTCGTTCTGGGCTGCACGAAACGCATAGATGGACGTGATGCTGCTTCACAGATAGCTTCAGCATCAACGAAGTCATTTTTTTGCTTTTAACGAATGGGCGGACAAATTGCGGTGATATCAGCTTTGGAAAATGCCCTAACTCTGCCAGCTTGCGTGCCATAAAGTGAGAACCGCCACAGGCTTCCATCGCGATGGTTGTTGCCGGGCATGTCGCCAGAAATTCGATTAGCTTTGGTCGGGTGAATTTTTTACGGTAAACGGCCTTCCCACGATGATCCTGACAATGAATATGGAAAGAGTTCTTACCCAGATCGATACCAATAAGCGCAATGTTTTCCATGATGGTTCTCCGAATGAAAGCCTGTCCTCAGCATAGTACTGGGAAGGAGGGAGTGACCATCTCATTAAAAATGATCGTTATAGTTATCAGCGGAATCGCTTGAGTAGTTACGATAATCACCGGAGTACATCAGTAAATACTTATCCTGACCGCGCTCTCCGATCATACTCAAAACGGGCGCTGCGCTCTGAAACGAGGAACCGATAGCATCTCTGCTATGTGGCTGATAAGACACGTTATCATTATAACCATAGTCCACAGCGACCTTGCCCTGGAAGTCGATCCCCGCAAAGCCAATGTGTGATTTCGGTGTTAAATCAGCCCATACGGGCTGCGATATCACGATTCCGGTAATCACGAGTAATTTAGTATGCATTCTTACCGATAAATCCTTTAAAAATAGTTTTAATAATAATTTTTATATCCAACCATAAAGACCAGTTTTGAATGTACTCAATATCGTACTGAACCCTTTTTTCCATCTTATAAAGCGCATCGATTTCCCCGCGGAAACCGTTGATCTGCGCAAGCCCGGTGATCCCAGGCTTAACTTTATGGCGGATCATGTAATTTTCGACCTGTTTACGGTACTGCTCATTATGCGTAACCGCATGAGGTCTGGGACCGACAATCGACATACTTCCCTGCAATACATTGATAAATTGCGGCAGTTCATCCAGTGAGGTGCGGCGTAAGAAACTACCAAACTTGGTTACTCGCGGATCGTTTTTAGTAGCCTGAATAACCGTATCGGCGTTCTCCATAACGCGCATCGAGCGAAACTTCCAGACCTTAATTTTTTGCCCGCTAAGACCATACCGGTCTTGTTTGAAAAAGACTGGCCCGCGGGAAGTGAGTTTGATTCCAATGGCAATGGCCAACATCAGCGAAGAAATCATCACCATAATGATGCTACCAAGCACCAAATCTTCCGCCCGCTTGATAAACGAACCCGCCCCTTCAAACGGCGAACTAAAAATGCCAATAGTTTGCAGGTTGTGAATGGAGCGCAGCTTGGACATGTTGTTACTGTAGGTGTAGAAGTCAGGAACAATATACGTATCTACGGTGGTGTCTGACATCATCGCCAAAAAATGACGAATGCGTTGTAAAGCTACCATCGGTAAAGCGATGTAGATTTCGTCTATATTTCCCTGCCGGGCTTCCTCAACCAGATTGATCACCGGCCCACGAAAGGGGCTTTTAACCTTATCGACGATATCGCCACAGCGGGATAAGGCGCGCTCATCATAAAAAGCCAGATCTAATGTGATATTAGCGTATTCATCCATTAACGCGTTTTCTGCCGCCAGGCCATTGTCGGTCAGACCAATAATCGCCACGCGCATACTCTTTTTCGTTGAATATTTAAAAATGAAAAAGCGAATGTAATAAAGAAAAGGTAATGGGATGAAGTACCAGTAAATAATCGCTGAATAAAAGGGGGAAGGCAGTTTGTCTAAGTAGCCGAGAGACTCGGGTTCAGCCACCGTCATGCTGACCAGTTCGTTCAAAAAAATCGCCAGTAGCGTACAAAAAACCAACCGTTTTTGATTACGTAAACCGATCGTCTTAATCTTTTGTTGATACATTTTAATGTATTCAGCAAACAGTAAGAAAAAGACTGAGAAGAGAATACTCAGAATGGCAATGGTGTTAAATGGCGCCAGACCTAACAGATGGGCGCTAAAAATTAACGTCGCATTGATTACAATGAAATCGACCAGCTTTAAAAAGACTGGATATCCCTGGCTGCTAATCTTTAGCGATTTTTTAAGCATATCTCAGCCCATTATTTATTGATCTTTAATTGTTTTTTTCTCATTTATGTTGCTAATTATATCACAAGTCTTAAAAACGCAATGGCACACTGTCAGTAAATGTAAAAAACAATGTAATACAATGTGATGGGTTTCGCACCATACAAATGCAACCCAATGATTTAGATGATTATTTATTGGTAATATTTTTTAATTTCATCCTTAAAAAACATGATTAATTGCAACATAAACGTCATTGACAGATCACAATTCATAAGCTACCAGCGGGTAGAATCACATGATGAGCGCCTGACAACGGGTTAACCTTACAAAAAGCAATACTTTGTCCAAACCTCGTTGCGCTACGCTCAGTGATGAGAGTCCTGGAGAGCGACAAGAAGAAATCAATAAGTCTATTTATAATACCCACCATAAAAATAACTTAGTAACACATTTACAAAGCAATGATTAGCAACCTTATTATAAATAAGGTATTTTACGAAGAGTCTGCGATTGCTTTCATTTTCACGCTCAAATTTCAAAAAAAAAACGAATAGTAAAAAAATTTAGTTTAAATAATTGTAGCAACTCCGATGAGTAGAAGCGGCAAGCATGGCTTAAATTAAAACGATAGCCAATCATTGAGAAAATGCGTGTTACATATTACTAATGTCAACATTCTGCATGAACACACCTTTAACATCAGAGTTTACAGCGCTTACCAACACATCAATTTAAAATAAAGAGAAGAGAATAAATGACAGCATTAAAATTTTGTTAAAAGCAGCGTAAATCGCCCCAACGAATTATTGATAACAATGTATACACTTTTGTTAAGATATATATAAAAACACCTTCCAAAGCCATTCAATCATGCCAAAAAAATTTTGTTTACTTATTTTTCGCAAATAAATAATATCCGCGCCGGATTACTTGTTGAGCAATTTACGCACGTTAATCATTTCTTTCAAATGAAGTCCTACATCATTTTTTGACGTTGATGAACTCCAGCTGAATCTGTGCCTCTGACAAGTACTTTTCTGGGTAAATAATAAATTTAACGGAGTTATGATGATGAAAACTGCACTTACCAGCAGTGTACTGGTCGCTTTGTTTGCCGCTAATGCTGGCGCAGCAGCGAATTACGTTACCACTGCCGCAACAGGTTCTAAAGCCACCGCGACGGTCCATTTTACCGGTGAAATTGTTGCCAGTACCTGCGTGGTGAGCACAGCAAACCAGCCAGGTAAAACAGTGGCATTGCCACAAGTTACCAACCAGCTATTTAGCGGCGCGGGCTCTAGCACCGGTGATACTCCGTTTACGTTGCAATTTAGCGGCTGTAGTGGGGTAACTGGAGGAAGCGGCTATGTGGTGGTCTTTACCGGTAAAACCCCTGGCAGTAACACAGCACTTCTGGAAGCGAAACGTGGCTCGGCTTCTGCCACCGATGTTGGCATCGAAGTGGATCAAGCGGGTCATGCCCTCGATTTCGCTTCCGGTAGTAATGAGGTGAGCTTAAAAGCAGATCAAAATGGCGATGCACAAATCGATCTGGTCGCCAAATATCAGCAAATTGGCGGAACGCTGCCTGCGGCTGGCACGATCACTGCGGATATGAATTACACCGTCATTTATAAATAACGGACGTTGATTGCTATGGATGGCACTCTTCCCTGAACCTGGAAAGTGCACCTGATGAATAAAATATTCTTTTACCTGCTGCTGTGTGTGATTAGCACCGCTCACAGCGCAATTAATTTGGGCCAAACGCGCGTTATTTATAATGAGAACGATAAAGCGGCGATGTTTGACGTCAACAATAATACAGACAAGCCATATATGGTACAGACGTGGCTGGATAATGGTAATCCGGATGAGACGCCTGCCAATCTGCCAATGTTAATTACGCCCCCGATCCTGAAACTTGACGGCCATAAATCAGCCGTGTTGCGAGCTATTTATCAGGGCAACGGCTTTCCTGAGGATGTTGAATCTGTAGTGTGGATTAATGTGCAGGAAATCCCCACCATCGAGAATGAAGAAAATACCTTACAGCTGGCGCAGCGTATTCGCATCAAACTATTTTATCGCCCTGGTGGGCTGAATATGACGCTACCTGAAGCCGTTGAGAAATTACAGTGGCAGTGCCACGGTCATACTCTGCGGGCAGTCAATGCGACGCCGTTACATATCTCCCTGACGCAATTACATATTAACGGCCAAAACATCGATGCCGACATGGTTAATCCGCATGGCGAACGCACGTTTGCGTTGTCACAGCAAAAAGTCAGCCATATCGGTTTTAGCTGGGTAGATGATTACGGCGGCACTAACGCGGTTAATAACGTCCCGGTATCTTGCAATTAAGTTGGGGTTGCACATGATGAAAAAAAATAAGCACCCGCAACGTTTCACCCTCTTTACGCTGTCAACGCTGGCCGTGTGCATACCTGCATACGCCAGTAGCACGCCGCAGTTTAATACCCGTTTTGTACATGGTACGCAAAATATTACCTCCGTAGTGCAAATAGCCCGTAATGACGGACTTAGCGAAGGCACGTTTGAATACGATATATATCTTGACCATAGCTTCGTCGAAACGCGCAATGTTGACTTTAAAAGACGTAAACCACAAGGCAAGCCGCAACCTTGCCTGAGCGCGGACGATCTGCGCAAATACGGGATTAAAATCCCGGAGGGTAACGCCGATACCTGCGTGGAGCTCACGGCTCTGATCGCAAACAGTCGCCTGACGGCAGATGCAAACTACCAGCGCATTGATATTTCAGTACCAGAAGCGTTTCTGCTTTCGACTGCGCATGACGCCGTGCCTGAATCGGCCTATGACGATGGGATTAATGCCGCTTTTGTCGGCTACAACGCCAATACGACGCACCTGATTGAACAGGGCCAGGATCATGACTCTGTTTTTGCCAGTTTTGCCAACGGTATAAACCTGGCGGGATGGCATTTTCGCAACCAGTCTACTTTCAGCTATGCCAGCGGTTCAGGCCGTCAATGGCAGGCGGTTTCCACGTGGGTGGAACGTAATATTATTGCGCTGCGTAGCCGCTTGCGCTTCGGGCAAACCTATACGGACGACGATGTATTTGACAGCATCCAGTTTACCGGGGCACAGCTCACCAGCGATGAAAACATGTTGCCTGATAGCCAACGCGATTTTGCGCCAGTCGTTCGCGGCGTCGCCAATAGCAATGCCACAATCGAAATCCGTCAAAATGGCTATCTGATTTACAGCAAAAACGTCGCGCCAGGCGCGTTTGACATTGACGATATCAACCCCAGCAACCAAAGCGGCGACCTGAACGTTAGCGTTATTGAAGCCGATGGCAGTCGGCGTAATTTCAGTGTGCCTTATTCGGCGGTCCCGAACATGCTGCGTGCAGGTAACAGCCGCTTTCAGTTTACGGCAGGGGAATACCGCGACGGTTACAGCGGCGGTTGGCGGCCCCGCTTTGTTCAAGGCACATTGAGTTATGGTCTCAGCTTTGGCTCCACGTTGTACGGTGGTTTCCTGACCGCAGAAAGCTATAATGCGATTGCCACCGGGATCGCTCAGGATCTGCACCAGTTCGGCGCGATCTCTTTCGATATCACTACCGCCAGAGCGCAGCTTGCCAGTGGAGATACGTCCACAGGACAAAGTTACCGTTTCTTATACTCCAAATCGCTGAACCAGTACGGTACGGATTTCCGTCTGGTAGGCTACCGCTATAATACCTCCGGTTATTACAGCTTTAGCGACACCATTAACGAGCATAACAGCTGGTCCTCGGGCTATTACGACATCGCCTATGACGACCCGAATCAACAGTTGCGTTTTCCTGGCGAAGAGCACAACAAAAAGCATTACTACACCACTAACTACAATAATCGCCGCCAACGTTTTGAGGTCTCTGTTAACCAGCGTTTGTGGGATAACGCCTCTCTTTATGTCAGCGCCAGCCAGCAAAACTACTGGCACAACGGGAGTCACGACCGCACGATACAGCTGGGTTACAACGATACACTGGGGAAAATCAACTGGAGCGTTTATGTACAGGATACCCGTAACCAGTACGACTACCAGGACCGCAGTATCAACCTGACGCTTTCCATTCCATTCGATTTCATGGATAGCCGCGGCTTTGTCTCCACCAACATCATGCATAGCCAGCAGAATGGCGACAGCTACTCCACCAGCTACAGCAATACAGCATTTGACGATCGTCTGAGCTGGGGCGTTCAGGGCAGTACCACCGATCGACAGGATTCCTCTGCCGGGGTTAACGCCGCCTGGCAAGGCGACAAGATGAATGTTCAGGGGGGCTACAGCGCAGGACGCAACTACCAGAATATGAATATGGGCATCAGCGGCGGGGCAATGCTGCACGCAGGCGGCGTGACGCTCATGCACTCTCCTGGCGATACCATGGTGTTGGTCGAGGCCAAAAATGCCGACGGTGTCCATATCCAGCAACAAAATGGCGTGGCAATTGACGGTAACGGCTATGCGGTCCTTACCGCCGCAGACGCATGGCATTACAACGTGGTGAGTCTGAATACCGCTGATATTGGTGCCGGGCTGGATATTCCGCAGGCACAGAAAAAAATTGTTCCAACAGAGAAAGCCATCGGCAAAGTGGTGTTTGAAACCTTCAGCGGCCGCAACTATCTGGTCAATGCCGTCATGCCCGGCAATATTGCCCCCCCGGTCGGCGCGAACGTACGAGATACCAAAGGTCGTAGCCACGGTCTGGTCGGTATGCATGGCGCACTGTATGCCAGCGGCGTGGAGGACAATTCTCGCCTGGAAGTGCGCTGGGGCTCCCACGCAAATGAACACTGCTTTATTCAAATGCCGGATAACCATAACCAGCCGGTGAAGAAAATCGGATATACACAAATTACCGCCCAGTGCGTCGGCTCGTAAGGTGCAATCAATGAATCCGTTAAAAATAGTTAAACTCGTGGTGCTGCTTTGTTTGCCGATATTCAGTAGTGCAAGCTATGCGGTTACCTGTACAGCAAACAGCGTCTCCGTACACGTTGATCCCATTAAAATCAGCCACAGTACCACCGCTGGGGACACCGTTTGGGTGTCCAATCCACAAACCGTTAGCGTCACTTGCCGCGACACAGACTATATGCCCCACGGCGAAGCCGCCAGAATCTACATCGACCCTGATCATGAGTTTGCGCATTTTCTGCAGGGAACCAATATGAAACTGGTGGTGAGCATTGATGGTCGCCCCTACGATCAAAGCGCCCAGGCCGTCACCACCCAATATCAGGCAACGTTGCCCCGAGCAGGTTCAGACAACTACTGCAGGAGTAATAACCACAGCCATACCAGTGACTGCCAGGCGCGCCCACAAACATTTTCTTTCACCTTTAACCTCAGTCTGGTCGCTACCGGAAAACTCCCGGATCCTTTGCCTGCGCTGGCCGGTCGCACCATCAACAAAGTTTTTGTCGTCGACGGTATTGGCAGCATTAACGCCTGCGGTTCGCATTGCTCCACCAGCAATCCGGCAAAAAACTTTGGCCCCGCGCTTAATGGCCTGAATAACATCAGTTATATCAACTGCGAACCGATCGTCTCTATCAGCTCTGACAAAGGAACGGATACCGTCGAGTTTGGCAGGATCAGCATTACCGAAGCAAAAGTGGGAAAAGATAACAGCCACAGTAAACAGTTTGCCGTTATTGCCGCAGAAGCCGCCGGGAAGCATGAATGTCGCGGCATCAACTACGCGGTAACGTTTACCGGCACCACGAGCAACAGCGGCGCAGTTTTTACCGGTCAGGGTACGCCAGATATCGGCGTTACGCTCCAGGATGCTGCACACCCCGGCTCCGGGGACATTATCAGCGGCAACCGTATCGATTTTGCCAGCAGCGCGTTTACCAACCAGAGCGACAGCCGACGCAAAGAGTTCATGGCAACCCTGTTCTGGCTGAAAAATCCTCCCCAACCCGGCACATTTAGTATCCCTGTCAATGCGACGGTGACCTTTAAATAACAGGCGCAGGACGATGCTGATCGTCCTGCGCGTCTCGCACCAGGCATAAAAACCGCAGTCGTACGCTTAACCCGCCTAATGTTTCACTCCGTGATAGCTGAGGGTGCGAGCGGTGCAGACGAGCAATGTCGTTGACCAGCGCCAGGCCTATCCCGGCGCCAGGGACATTACCGACGTTATCAAGGCGATGAAACGGTAGCAGCGCCTGGTGCACCATCTGCTCATCGATACCCGGCCCGCTATCTTCAACCACCAGCACCACCGCCTCTCCTTTTCGCAGCAGACGGGCGGTTACCACACCATGCGGCGGCGTGTATTTCAGTGCGTTATCCAGCAGATTCCCGCACAGTTCGCCAAGCAGGACTTCATCGCCCTCAATCCACACCGCATCCTGTTCCCCTTCATAGCCCAGATCGATCCCTTTACTGCGCGCCTGCGCCAGTCGCGTGAAACAACTGCTTTGCACCACCTCATACAAATTAACCGGCGAGAAGTGCCTTTCTCCTTGCTCTTTGCGCTTCACAGCCGACAGCTGTAACAGCCTTTCCGTCAGTTGAATGGTGTTGTCCAGCGTAGAGCTCATGGCTTGCAGACTCTCATACCATTGCTGCGGCTGCTGGCTGGCGAGGGCCACCGCCGCCTGAGTTTTTAGCACCGCCAGCGGCGTTTTAAGCTGATGAGAAGCATCCGCGCTGAAGCGCTCCTGGCGAGAGATCAGGCCGCGAAGTCGGTCCAGATAACGGTTGAATGCCACAATCAACAGACGGGTTTCCGACCACGGCAGCAGCTCTGGCAGCGGCGTCAGCAGCCCAGGCTCGCGACGCACCATCAGCGATGACAGCTGGCGCATCGGGCGTAACACCCGACGCAGCAGCCAGCCGACCAGCACCAGCGTGAGCAGCACCAGCAGCCCTTGCGAAACCCACGAGGAAAACAGCAGCTGTCGCGCCAGGTAACGTCGCGATTGCAGCGTTTCGGCGACATAAATCTCGGCCATGCCGATAATACCGCCCTCGTTGACGGGCTGCAGCAGACGCGCCACGCGAATTGCCTCCCCGCGATATTCAGTGTGATAAAACCACGCCAGCGCCGGATAAAGCCGCGTACGCGATGTCGCAGGCGGCATCGCAGGTAAATCGTCATAACCTGAGATAACCTTCCCCGCCGGATCGACCACCTTGTAATACAACCTGTCGTTCATATTCAGCTCAAAGCTGTCCAGCACCACCCACGGCACATTCACTTCCAGCTGTTTGTTGTGCACCACCAGTCGCTCGGAGACGGTTCTGGCAGACGAGAGCAGCGTCCGGTCATACGCCTGCGTCGCCGCCTGTAGCGCGCTGACATAGCTGTTAAATGCCGACAGCCCCCACAACAACATGAGCGGCAAACCCAGAAACATCAGCAGTTGCAGGTACAACGATTGGGGTTTAACCCACTTCATCGCTACGCTCCAGCACATAGCCCAGCCCGCGTAGCGTGGCGATGCGCACATCGCTTCCCTGTAGCTTTTTACGCAGACGATGGATGTACAATTCAATGCTTTCGGGGCTGACCTCATCGTTTAGACTGAAGACCTGTTCAAACAACTGCTGACGCGAAACCGGTCGCAATCGACGGTACATCAGCACCGTCAGCAATGCCTGTTCGCGCGGCGTGAGCGCCAGCGGCTGCCCCTGCAACAGAAAATAGCCCTCATCGTGAAACGCCAGTTCGCCCAGTTGCTGTATGCCCTGCACCTGCCCCGCGCTGCGGCGTAGCAAAGCCCTCAGCCGCGCATCCAGCTCCTCGATTTCAAACGGTTTTGCCAGATAATCATCGGCCCCGACGTTCAATCCTTTCACCCGATCGGCCACCGCGCTGCGCGCCGTCAGCAGCAGCACAGGAAGCGCCTGCCCGCGTTTGCGCAGGCGCTGAACGACGTCAAGACCATCCAGTCCCGGCATATTGATGTCCAGCACCGCCAGCGCGTACGTTTCGCTCTGTAAAAGATGGTCGGCCGCCAGCCCATCAAAAACGCAGTCGACGGCAAAACCGTTTTGCACCAGCGCTTTCTCCAGCCAGTGAGCTAACTCACGGTTATCTTCCGCTAATAAGAGACGCATATCACATCCTGTAAAGTTTCTGCCGCATTGAAAGGGAATTGAAAGGTTAATGTTTTAACAATCATGCAACCGAACTGCTACACATCGGCTCACATAATCACAAAAATCTTCTTCCGTACCCGAAAATCCGGTTTTCCGGCGTGAGGATAAACAATGAAAAAACAGTTACTTCGTACCCTTACTGCAAGCATTTTACTGATGAGTACCTCTGTTCTGGCGGAACAAGCGCCATCGCGCACAGAATGTATCGCCCCTGCTAAACCTGGCGGTGGTTTCGATCTCACCTGTAAGTTGATTCAAGTGAGCATGATGGAAACCGGCGCTATCGAAAAACCAATGCGCGTTACCTACATGCCCGGTGGCGTTGGCGCCGTGGCCTATAACGCGATCGTCGCGCAACGTCCGGCTGAAGCGGGTACCGTAGTGGCATTCTCCGGCGGCTCGCTGCTGAACCTGTCACAAGGGAAGTTTGGTCGCTACGGCGTTGATGATGTCCGCTGGCTGGCAAGTGTGGGCACTGACTACGGCATGATTGCCGTACGCCAGGACTCACCATGGAAAACGCTGAAAGATCTGCTGACGGCTATGGAGAAAGATCCTAACAGCGTGGTCATTGGCGCAGGCGCCTCTATCGGTAGTCAGGACTGGATGAAGTCGGCGCTGCTGGCGCAAAAAGCCAACGTCGATCCACACAAGATGCGCTATGTGGCCTTTGAGGGCGGCGGCGAACCGGTCACCGCGCTGATGGGGAATCACGTACAGGTGGTTTCCGGCGATCTCAGCGAGATGGTGCCTTATCTTAGCGGCGACAAAATCCGCGTGCTCGCCGTGTTCTCTGATCAACGTCTGCCAGGCCAGTTAGCTAACGTGCCAACCGCCAAAGAGCAGGGTTATGACCTCGTGTGGCCCATCATTCGTGGTTTCTACGTTGGACCAAAAGTCAGCGACGCCGAGTATCAGTGGTGGGTTGATGCCTTTAACAAACTCCAGCAGACCGATGAGTTTAAAAAGCAGCGCGATCTGCGCGGCCTGTTTGAATTCAACATGAGCGGTAAGCAGCTCGACGAATACGTGAAAAAGCAGGTCACGGATTACCGTGAGCAGGCGAAAGCCTTCGGTCTGGCGAAATAAGCGCAGAGGCAAAGATGATGAGCGATCGTATTTTTGCAGGTATCTGGCTGTTGCTCTGCATAGCCGGGCTGTTCGTGGCCTGGCAAATCACCAGCGAATACAGCTATGAGCCGGTTGGGCCGCGTCCCTTTCCGCTTGGCATTATCAGCCTGATGCTGGTATGCGCCGTGGCGCTGCTGTTGCGCCATCCCGACACCATCAGTTGGCCCCGCCGTCACGTGCTGCAAAAGCTGCTGACGATGGTGATTGTTCTGTTGATGTACGCCTGGGGTTTCGAATGGCTCGGTTTTCCCATCTCCACCGCCATTCTCACCGTGGTGATTGGCATGCTGTTCGGCGCAACCATTCCGGCTGCGGGTATTTCCGGCGCGGTACTCGGCATTCTGCTGTGGTATGCCTTTGACCGACTGCTTGACGTCACCTTACCACTCGGCGCCTGGCTGGGTTAACGGAGAAACGATGGATACCTGGATTTATCTTTCTCAGGGTTTCGCGGTGGCCATGACGCCGGAAAACCTGGTCATCGCCCTGATTGGCTGTTTTGTCGGTACCATTGTCGGGCTGTTGCCTGGTCTTGGACCCATTAACGGCGTGGCGATCCTGCTGCCTCTGGCCTTCGCTTTGCATCTGCCTGCAGAATCTGCGCTGATCCTGCTGGCTACGGTCTACATAGGTTGCGAATACGGCGGACGTATCTCCTCCATCTTGCTGAATGTTCCCGGCGATGCGGCGGCGATTATGACCGCGCTGGATGGCTACCCGATGGCGCAGCAAGGCCGCGGCGGCGTTGCGCTCTCTATCTCGGCGGTCAGCTCTTTCATTGGTTCGCTTATCGCTATCGGCGGCATCATTCTGTTTGCCCCGGCGTTAGCCCAATGGTCGCTGGCCTTCGGTCCGGCGGAATACTTTGCCTTAATGGTTTTCGCCATTGCCTGCCTTGGCAGCATGATGGCGCAAAACCCGCTGAAATCATTTCTGGCAGCGCTTATCGGTCTCGGCCTTGCGACCGTCGGCGTAGACGCCAATACCGGGGTTTATCGCTTTACCTTTGACAGCGTTCATCTCTCCGACGGTGTGCAGTTTATCGTGGTAGTGATTGGGCTGTTCTCAGTCTCTGAAATACTGTTAATGCTGGAACATACCAGCAGTGGCCAGACGCTGGTGCGTAAAACGGGCCGCATGTTATTTAACGCCAAAGAAGGTGCGCAGTGCGTTGGCGCAACCCTGCGTTCATCGGTGATTGGCTTTTTCGTCGGCGTCCTGCCTGGCGCGGGCGCAACCATTGCCAGCGCTATCACCTACATGACCGAGAAAAAGCTCAGCGGCAATAGCGACAGCTTCGGCAAAGGGGATATACGCGGCGTGGCGGCCCCCGAAGCCGCCAACAACGCCTCGGCCTGTGGCTCCTTTATCCCGATGCTGACGCTCGGCGTACCGGGCTCCGGCACCACAGCGGTGATGATGGGCGCGCTGACGCTGTACAATATCACCCCGGGTCCGGCCATGTTCACCGAACAGCCGGATATCGTTTGGGGGCTGATTGCGGCGCTGCTGATTGCTAACGTGATGCTGCTGGTGATGAACATCCCGTTGATCGGCCTGTTTACCCGTATGCTGACCATCCCCTTGTGGTTTTTGGTACCGGCTATCGCGGCAGTCTCCGCGGTGGGCGTGTATGCCGTCCACAGCACCACTTTCGATCTGGTGCTGATGGTTGCCCTCGGCGTGCTGGGCTACATATTGCGCAAAATGCACTTCCCGATGTCGCCGTTGATTCTAGGCTTCGTTCTCGGGGAAATGCTGGAGCAGAACCTGCGTCGGGCGCTGTCTATCAGTAACGGTAATATGGATATTCTGTGGGCCAGCGGCGTGGCGAAAGTGCTGCTGGTGATGGCGGTACTGGTTATCGTCGTCCCACCAGTGCTACGCCTGATTCGTAAACGTAACAGCAAACCGCAGGTGGATATCAGTTAATAATATGCCGGATAGCGGCGCTGACGCGCCTTATCCGGCATTTTCATCTTAATTCCTGAACGGCACTGAGTACATGCTCAACAAACCGCGTCAGCTTAGGCAGCGGACGCAAATCTTGTCGCCACAGTAGATGAATCGGCCGCGGCTGCGGCGTAAACTTTTCCAGTATCCGAATCAGTTTCCCGGTAGCCAGCTCTTGCGCCAGCAGCACCTCCGGTTGCAATAACAGTCCGGCCCCCGCTACCGCCGCCATACGCAGGCCATGACCATCGTTACAGCGCAGGATCGCATCGCGCTTCCATCTGACTTCGCCCGTCACGCCAGGCAGTATCCATTCGTTGCGAGCCGTCCACACGGTATGGGACAGGCACAGATGATCCACCAGATCCGCAGGCGTAAGGGGCGTGCCATGACGGGCAAGATAATCCTTTGATGCACAGATCACCATACGGTAAGGACACAGGTATTTCGCCACCACATCAGTCTGATGGATATCGCCAATACGGATCGCCAGGTCGACGCCTTCATTCACCAGATCAACCATCCGGTTGGTCAGATCCAGCTCAATGCGCACGTCTGGCCAGGCCTGTAAAAACGCAGCGGCCAGCGGCGAGATAACGCAAGCGCCAAAAGAAGTAGGCGCGCTAATGCGCAGCGTCCCCGCAGGGGCCAGCCGCAGACGCTCTACCGAACGCTCGGCTATCGACACCTGCTCCAGCACGCGGCGGGCTTCTTCAAAATAGACACGCCCGGCATCGGTCAGGCTCTGGCGGCGAGTATTGCGCTCCAGCAGACGCGTGCCAAGCTGTGCTTCCAGTTGGGTGATATATTTTCCCACCATCACCGCAGACATCTCGAGTCTTGTTGCCGCGGAGGTAAAGCTTCCGCTCTCCACCACGGCGATAAACGTTTCCATGCCGCGCAGCTTATCCATATTACAAACCTCTGGTTAGTAATCATCTAACTTATAGCCAGTTTATCCGATTTCATTTTCATTAAAGAATAGCGGCTCACACTATTCTGGAGGTGGTTATGAAAATCGTCATTATTGGTGCCAGCGGTACAGTGGGGCGCGCAGTCACAGAAACGTTAAGCCGTAAACATGAGGTGATCCGCGTAGGTCGCACGCAGGGAGATTACCAGGTCGATATCACCTCGCAGGAGAGTGTCGAGGCATTGTTTGAAAAAGTCGGTCGGGTAGATGCGATCGTTTCCGCCACCGGCAACCTGTTCTTTGGCCCGCTGTCGACAATGACCGACGAGGACTTTAATCAGGGATTACAGGATAAGCTGTTAGGCCAAATACGTCTGGCATTAACCGGGCAACATTTCCTCAATGATGGCGGCTCGATTACGCTAATTAGCGGCATTATCGCCCATGAACCCATCGCACAAGGGGCGAATGCGGCAACGATCAATGCCGGACTGGAAGGATTTGTGCGCGCTGCTGCCTGTGAGCTAGGTCGTGGTCAGCGCATAAACCTGATAAGCCCAACCGTACTCAGTGAATCCGCCGAAGCATACGATGGTTTCTTCCCAGGCTTTGAAAGCGTCCCCGCCGCTACCGTTGCCAATGCCTATCGCCGCAGCGTGGAAGGCATCCAAACCGGACGCATTTATAAAGTCGGTTACTGATCAAAGCATTACCTCGCCTCTTACGTCATCAGTAAGAGGCGCTGCCTATTTTCAGGCACCCGTTTCGTTTCTTATTCGCGCATTGATATATTCCACGGCCTGGATGACATCCATAATGCCGTTAATCGCATTCGTCACACCTTGCCCGATAATAATCTCTGCCTGGCGCAGGTTGAAAGGTTCACCTTTACTTCCCTCAGACTCCCTTATTCCCGTCATACCTTTTTCATTCAATAAATTAAACCACGGGTAGAGATTGAGAACGTTTTGGTCGTGACATATTCCAGACCAGGCGCTATTCCCTCCCAGCAGAACCAGATGCCGGGCAATTTCATCGGAATAGAGCCAATGAAAGAACTGCTCAACCTGTTTTTTCTTTTTACTGTAGCGGGACATTCCGATGGAGCCGCCACCCAATTGTGGTAGTTGCCCCGGAACGGGCGCATAGCCAATTGTGGGAGCTATGGCGGTGTGCGCCACATCGTTAAACAAATTGAGATACATGATCAGCATGGCAAGATTTCCACGCTCAAACTGTTTTACCGCGTCACTCCACCACTCTCCGGGCAGGTTCACGGCGATAGAAAGTTGTTGTAGATATTGTTCGAGTGCAGCAGTGGCAAGTGAAGGCTCGAGTTGTACCGGCTCGCCTTCACGCACCAAACGCCCACCGAGCGCGTAGTAACGCAGCAGATACTCAGTAGCGATAAGCCCTGAGCTTCCTAGCGTCACCGCCGTTCCCATCGGGCGCTGTTTATTTTCTGGCTGATGTAATTGACTAAAGAAAGCCGCTATCTCATCAAATTGCGCAAAGCTCTCTGGAAGCGTTAACTCTTTTCCCGTTGCTTCATAAAACATCCGTTTAATCGTCGCATCTTCAAACAGATCTCGTCGATAAAACAGAAGCTGCATACTGGCATCAAAAGGTATTGCCCATGCCGTCCCATTTACTATGCTGAAGTGCTGTTGAATTTGCTCAGAGAAGTGTTCCAGCAGTAACGGAAGCTCAGAAGAGACGGACTCCAGCGGTAATAGTGCTTTCTCTGCAAACCAGGGAAAACACGCCATATCGATTCGCAGTAAATCGTAATAAGGATGTAGATGAAGATGGGAGAGAATTTCAAAAACTTCATCATAGGGATAAACCGCAAGATTTACCTTAATACCGGTCTGGCGATAAAAGTGGGGTAATAGTTTCTTCAACGCATCAGTCGAAGGACTCGGTAAAATTAACATATTCAGCGTCGCCTCTTTCTCAGGCGGCGGCACGTACTGACCATTCCAGGAAAAACCGCAATTCGTCAGAATACGATGCTTTTCTTTACTTTTGGGCTGGCGAATACTGGAGGCAATAGTTGTCCCCAAACGACCATAATCCATCTGGTAGCTTGTGATCCCGTCGAAAGATGCAGGAAGATTATCACTCAGTTGCAATATCGGCGGGCAGGACTGGGAGCTACCAAACCAGGCTGCTTGCGTTAGTGCTCGCGTTCTCTCAGAGTCCTGGACAATAAACAGATCGGGAATTGCCCCACGAAAAAAGTCAAAAGCGACGGTGTTAGCTTCACTGGCATGTGCAGGTAAAATCGTCAGCTTTGTAAGCGGACTTAATTCCCGGCAGGTTTCCTGTATCGCTTGAGTGAAGCGCGCGCTGTGGGAAAATTCCAGACGTTCACAGAAAACGCCAATATGGCCCGGCTGCTGTGCCAGCGCCCTTCTCGCTATTTCTTCGCCTGCAGTCACATAATCAAGGCTAAAATAACAAACTGCGCCGACAGGCTGGCGATAGGCAAACAGAACATTCTCCGGAGAGAGTCTGAGCAAGTCGTAATAGGGCTGACTGTCATTCAGGCAACTGACTGAGACAATGGCCTGGTAAGACTTTGCCGCCAGCGTTTGCAGGATCTCCAGCTCAAGATTGGGCAGATCATTGGTCAGGTAAAGGTCAATCGGTTCGCTTAATGAAGGCTGCCAGACCTGATGCAATCCCCGATAGAGTTGAAAATACTGCTCGGCATTGATGTCGGGCAGAATCAATGCCACTCCCTGACTTTTGCTGGCTCTCAACGATTGCGCCTGCGCATTCAACTGATAGCCAACTTCTCGGGCTGCACGTTGAACCGCTTCAATTTTCTCGACGCTTACATTCCCTCTGCCATTGAGCACATTCGAAACAGTCCCATGCGACACACCGGCAATTCTTGCTATGTCTTTGATAGTTGGCATTTTTACATCCTTCCCCTGATGCTTTGATGCTAGCACGGCACTCATCAGGAAACTATCTCCAGCACATGAATTTGAACGTTACAAAACTAAAAAGTGCATTTTATAAGCATGTCAAAATAAAAGCCTGACGCTATTCATAGACAAAACTCATGACATTAAATTCTTAACACGATGAAATACATATATAAATTTTATAATATTTGAAGAGGATCACTTCTAAAGCAAAAGATCATTGTTCATATAAAACGCCGGAATCATAATTGACACGTTCCAATTACGTTTCATTACATTAGCGCTTAAAAAAACAACAATCACATTTGTCATTAAGAGGGAAACATGAAGATTCATTTTCTGGGAACCGCTGCATCTGAAGGGATCCCCAATCCTTTTTGCCGTTGTGAGCACTGCCAGCAAGCCCGCATTCGTAAAGGCAAAGACTTACGCACACACTCTTCAGCCATTATCGACGATGAACTGCTCATTGACGTCGCGCCTGAATTCAGCCAGCAACTGCTGCGAGATGGCCTGGATGCAACAGAGATCAGATCGCTATTGTTCACACATACTCACCCCGATCATTTCAACGTCGGCGATCTTTTTAGCCGGATGGAAGGGTACGGATTTGAGATTACTCATCCGTTGCACATTTTTGGTAATGACCGTGCAATTAACGGTGCCGCCCAAGTGTTACCGGGCTACAGCGCTGAAAGATTTGCTTTTCATTGTCTGGTTCCCTTCGTGACCGTTGAAACTCGCGGATACCGCATCACTCCACTACTGGCTAACCATGCCAAGTGGGAGCTTTGTTATACCTGGTTTATCGAAAAGGAAGGTCAGTCCATTTTCTACGGACATGATTCAGGCTGGTTTCCTGAGCTCACATGGCAGTGGTTGAAAGGGAAAAAAATCGATCTGGCTGTCCTGGAATGCACCTACGGTTTTAATGGTGATAATCGTACTAATAACCACATGAGTCTGGAAACAGTCTTCGCCGCCAGAGACAGGCTTGCGGAACTGGGTTGCCTTGAGAAAAATAGCCAACTTATCGTCTCGCATATTTCACACAGCGGAGGTCTGCTGCACGACGATCTCATTGCGGCATGCGACAAAGAAAACATTCTTGTCGCCTGGGACGGGCTTAACCCTGATGAATCCCCTAATGATTTTGGTAAAAATCATTAAGTTAAGGTGGATACACATCTTGTCATATGATCAAATGGTTTCGCGAAAAATCAATAATCAGACAACAAGATGTGCGAACTCGATATTTTACACGACTCTCTTTACCAATTCTGCCCCGAATTACACTTAAAACGACTCAACAGCTTAACGTTGGCTTGCCACGCATTACTTGACTGTAAAACTCTCACTCTTACCGAACTTGGCCGTAACCTGCCAACCAAAGCGAGAACAAAACATAACATCAAACGAATCGACCGATTGTTAGGTAATCGTCACCTCCACAAAGAGCGACTCGCTGTATACCGTTGGCATGCTAGCTTTATCTGTTCGGGCAATACGATGCCCATTGTACTTGTTGACTGGTCTGATATTCGTGAGCAAAAACGACTTATGGTATTGCGAGCTTCAGTCGCACTACACGGTCGTTCTGTTACTCTTTATGAGAAAGCGTTCCCGCTTTCAGAGCAATGTTCAAAGAAAGCTCATGACCAATTTCTAGCCGACCTTGCGAGCATTCTACCGAGTAACACCACACCGCTCATTGTCAGTGATGCTGGCTTTAAAGTGCCATGGTATAAATCCGTTGAGAAGCTGGGTTGGTACTGGTTAAGTCGAGTAAGAGGAAAAGTACAATATGCAGACCTAGGAGCGGAAAACTGGAAACCTATCAGCAACTTACATGATATGTCATCTAGTCACTCAAAGACTTTAGGCTATAAGAGGCTGACTAAAAGCAATCCAATCTCATGCCAAATTCTATTGTATAAATCTCGCTCTAAAGGCCGAAAAAATCAGCGCTCGACACGGACTCATTGTCACCACCCGTCACCTAAAATCTACTCAGCGTCGGCAAAGGAGCCATGGGTTCTAGCAACTAACTTACCTGTTGAAATTCGAACACCCAAACAACTTGTTAATATCTATTCGAAGCGAATGCAGATTGAAGAAACCTTCCGAGACTTGAAAAGTCCTGCCTACGGACTAGGCCTACGCCATAGCCGAACGAGCAGCTCAGAGCGTTTTGATATCATGCTGCTAATCGCCCTGATGCTTCAACTAACATGTTGGCTTGCGGGCGTTCATGCTCAGAAACAAGGTTGGGACAAGCACTTCCAGGCTAACACAGTCAGAAATCGAAACGTACTCTCAACAGTTCGCTTAGGCATGGAAGTTTTGCGGCATTCTGGCTACACAATAACAAGGGAAGACTTACTCGTGGCTGCAACCCTACTAGCTCAAAATTTATTCACACATGGTTACGCTTTGGGGAAATTATGAGGGGATCTCTCAGGGCTTAACCTGAGCATCAACCAATAAGGATATGCAATATGGACCTTAATAAAACACCACGCCTGTTGATTATGATGTTCATACAATATTTCATGCAGGGTGCCTGGAATATGACCATGGGGCTGGTATTGAGCACCTATGGTATGGCGACAATTATTGGCTCATCCTATGCCTTGCTTGGCCTGGCGACTATTCTTTCCCCGCTATTTATTGGCATGGTCGCCGACCGCTTCTTTTCGTCACAAAAAGTCATGGCGATCCTGCATTTAATTAATGCTGGTGTACTGTTGTTTGTTCCACAATTTATTGAGGCACACAACACAGGTATGACGTTGACCATGATTTTCCTGGTTGGTCTGCTGTTTTATCCTACAACTGCGCTGGCTAACAGTATCAGTTTCAGCCACATTAACGGGGTAAAATACTTCCCATTTATTCGTGTATTCGGCACATTTGGCTTTATGGTCATCGGCTTTATCATTGGTGAAATGGGTTATTCTGGAAATACCATCACCTGGTATATTGCGTCGGCCTCAGGTGTCGTTCTCGGCCTGTACTGTTTTACGTTGCCAAACACCCCACCGAAAGCAAAAGGAAGCGTGTTTACGCTTCGCGATCTGTTATGTCTGGACGCTCTGGCGCTCTTCAAAGACCGTAGTTTCTCAGTTTTGATGCTCAGTATTTTTGTCCTGATGATCCCCAAAACGGCTTATTCCGCCTATATCCCGGTCTTTTTAAAAGCGCTTGGATTCGATAACGCCGCTTCAATGATGCAGGTTGGCATCGCCTGTGAAGTCATTTTCATGTTCCTGCTGTCATTCTTCTTACTGAAAGCTGGCTTCAAAATAACTCTAATGTTAGGCGCCGTTTGCTGGATTATCCGCACACTATTATTTGCTAATGCTTCGCTGGATGCCAACATGATGTTTGTGCTGATCGGCCTGATGTTACAAGGATTCTGCTGGGACTTTTTCTTTACCGTGGGCGACATTTATGTTGACCGTAAAGCCGCGCCAGAGATCAAAGCACAAGCCCAAAGCTTACGATTTATCGTCTCCAACGGCGTTGGTCTGCTATTTGCTTCTACCGTATGCGGGCAAATCTTTAATAACACCGTGACGGAACAAGGTCCAGAGTCGTTACCACAATGGGAAACATTCTGGCTAGTTTCAGCAGGCGTTGCCGCAGTGGTCAGCGTATTCTTCCTGATTTTCTTCCGGGACGATATTTCCAAACGCAAAACGGACCTCACATTGAAAAAAGCAAACTCCTGATCGTTAAAGACTCTCTCATTAAGGTAATTGCATGAATAATCTGGCCGCCATCATCAATGAGCAAGGATTGTTGCCTTTAACTACGATCATCAAAATCAGCATTGCATTTATTCTGGGTGGCATTATTGGCCTGGAAAGGGAATCGAAAGGGAAACCGGTCGGCTTCAAAACCTGCGTTATTTTATCCGTAGCCAGCTGCGTGTTAACTGTCGTATCAATACAATCTGCTGAATACTATGCTGAAATTTCGATGAATATCCGTAGCGATCCTATGCGCCTGGCGGCCCAGATTATCAGCGGCGTTGGTTTTCTCGGTGCGGGAGTCATTCTGCACCGACATGACGATGCTATCTCTGGTCTTACTACTGCAGCAATTGTCTGGGCATCTGCAGGGGTGGGAATCACCTGTGGAGCCGGTTTTTATTTTCATGCTTTTTTTGCCACGGCTTTATTTTTACTCGCCATCAAACTAAGCCCATTCATTATTTTCTTACAGACCAGAAACCAGTTTCCCGGAAAAGTAAAAGTGCGGGTTATTCTTGATCAACGCGACGCTCTGAGAGATCCCCTCATAATTTCCCCAAAACGTAACCATGTGTGAATAGATTTTGAGTAAGCAGGGTTGCAGCCACGAGTGAGTCTTCCCTTGTTATTGTGTAGCCAGAATGCCGCAAAACTTCCATGCCTAAGCGAACTGTTGAGAGTACGTTTCGATTTCTGACTGTGTTAGCCTGGAAGTGCTTGTCCCAACCTTGTTTCTGAGCATGAACGCCCGCAAGCCAACATGTTAGTTGAAGCATCAGGGCGATTAGCAGCATGATATCAAAACGCTCTGAGCTGCTCGTTCGGCTATGGCGTAGGCCTAGTCCGTAGGCAGGACTTTTCAAGTCTCGGAAGGTTTCTTCAATCTGCATTCGCTTCGAATAGATATTAACAAGTTGTTTGGGTGTTCGAATTTCAACAGGTAAGTTAGTTGCTAGAATCCATGGCTCCTTTGCCGACGCTGAGTAGATTTTAGGTGACGGGTGGTGACAATGAGTCCGTGTCGAGCGCTGATTTTTTCGGCCTTTAGAGCGAGATTTATACAATAGAATTTGGCATGAGATTGGATTGCTTTTAGTCAGCCTCTTATAGCCTAAAGTCTTTGAGTGACTAGATGACATATCATGTAAGTTGCTGATAGGTTTCCAGTTTTCCGCTCCTAGGTCTGCATATTGTACTTTTCCTCTTACTCGACTTAACCAGTACCAACCCAGCTTCTCAACGGATTTATACCATGGCACTTTAAAGCCAGCATCACTGACAATGAGCGGTGTGGTGTTACTCGGTAGAATGCTCGCAAGGTCGGCTAGAAATTGGTCATGAGCTTTCTTTGAACATTGCTCTGAAAGCGGGAACGCTTTCTCATAAAGAGTAACAGAACGACCGTGTAGTGCGACTGAAGCTCGCAATACCATAAGCCGTTTTTGCTCACGGATATCAGACCAGTCAACAAGTACAATGGGCATCGTATTGCCCGAACAGATAAAGCTAGCATGCCAACGGTATACAGCGAGTCGCTCTTTGTGGAGGTGACGATTACCTAACAATCGGTCGATTCGTTTGATGTTATGTTTTGTTCTCGCTTTGGTTGGCAGGTTACGGCCAAGTTCGGTAAGAGTGAGAGTTTTACAGTCAAGTAAGGCGTGGCAAGCCAACGTTAAGCTGTTGAGTCGTTTTAAGTGTAATTCGGGGCAGAATTGGTAAAGAGAGTCGTGTAAAATATCGAGTTCGCACATTTTGTTGTCTGATTATTGATTTTTGGCGAAACCATTTGATCATATGACAAGATGTGTATCTACCTTAACTTAATGATTTTGATAAAAATCATTAGGGGATTCATCAGCGCGACGCTCTCGAAAATCTGATAACCCGCATTCATCAACAGAAAAACATTATTGAAAACATCACGATCAGGGATATCAAGAAGGGCAAAATTGAGGTTAATCTCAAAATCGTAATACGTAAAAAGATGACCTTGCCCGACTTATACCACGATCTGACTCATGTTGAACACGTCTGCGCCATCGCACTTGAACATTAATACACCTTATATTCTTCTTTAAAATCAGGGGGGGTTCGCCCCTGAAATAGCCACTCAGTATCCATCCAGCCTCTAAATACTTACTTTTTACAATGTTAAATAATTGTTGTTTTTGATCACAAATAATAAACAAACAAGCCAATTCTGTGCGCGTTTTTCAAAAATGTAGATATTTTTAATTTATGGCTACGAAACGAGCTGCGCCATATCTCCCTGACAATCTACTGAGAGGAACGATTTGATGAACGCACTGACTGCCGTAAAACCGAACGCTGATGATCCAGCCCAGCACTACAGCGGTTTCACGTTGAAACCATCAGCCCAGTCCCCACGCCTGCTGGAGCTGACTTTTTCCGCTGAAACCACTGAGCAATTTCTGAAAGCCGTAGCGCAGTGGCCGGTGCAGGCACTGGAATACAAATCCTTCCTGCGCTTCAAAGTGGGCAAGATCCTCGACGACCTGTGCGGCAATCAGTTGCAGCCTTTGCTGCTGAAAACGTTGCTCGATCGTGCCGAAGGCGCACTGCTGATCAACGCTGTTGGCGTAGATGATGTGGCACAGGCTGAAGAGATGGTCAAGCTGGCGACGGCGGTAGCGCATCTTATCGGGCGCTCCAATTTTGATGCGATGAGCGGTCAATACTATGCCCGTTTTGTGGTGAAAAACGTTGATAACTCAGACAGCTATCTGCGCCAGCCGCACCGTGTAATGGAGCTGCATAACGACGGAACCTACCTCGAAGAAATCACCGACTATGTGCTGATGATGAAGATTGACGAGCAGAACATAACCGGCGGTAACTCGCTGCTGCTGCACCTCGACGACTGGGAACATCTGGATCAGTACTTTACCCACCCGCTGGCGCGTCGCGCCATGCGCTTTGCCGCACCGCCAAGCAAAAACGTCAGCCAGGAAGTGTTCCATCCGGTGTTTGACGTTGACCAGCAGGGCCGCCCGGTGATGCGCTACATCGACCAGTTCGTCCAGCCTAAAGATTATGAAGAAGGCGTCTGGCTGAGCGATTTGTCCGATGCGTTGGAAACCAGCAAGGCCATTATTTCCGTTCCGGTTTCAGTCGGTAAATTCCTGCTAATCAACAACCTGTTCTGGTTGCACGGTCGCGATCGCTTCACCTCGCATCCTGACCTGCGCCGCGAACTGATGCGCCAGCGTGGTTATTTCGCTTACGCGACAAACCACTACCAGACCCATCAGTAAGCGCGAAGGAATAAAGCGGATGTATGATTTTGTGATTATTGGCGGCGGCATTATCGGCATGTCGACCGCCATGCAGCTGATTGATGTCTATCCGGACGCCAGAATCGCGCTGCTGGAAAAAGAGTCCGGCCCGGCCTGTCATCAGACGGGCCACAACAGCGGCGTAATTCATGCCGGGGTCTATTACACCCCCGGCAGCCTGAAGGCGCAGTTTTGCCTGGCCGGAAATCGCGCCACAAAAGCCTTTTGCGACCAAAACGGCATCCGCTACGACGTCTGCGGAAAAATGCTGGTTGCCACCTCCGAACTGGAAATGGAGCGCATGCGCGCGCTGTGGGATCGCACCGCCGCTAACGGCCTTGAGCGCGAATGGCTGAATGCGCAGGAGCTTCGCGAGCGTGAACCCAACATCACCGGGCTGGGCGGTATTTTTGTTCCGTCGAGTGGGATCGTCAGCTACCGCGAAGTCACCGCCGCGATGGCGAAGATATTTCAGGCCAAAGGCGGTGAGATTATCTACAACGCTGAGGTCAGCGCGCTAAAAGAGCACGCTGCGGGCGTTGTCGTACATACCCGCCAGGGTCAGGAATTTGAGGGAGCGACGCTGATTAGCTGCTCTGGCCTGATGGCGGACCGACTAGTGAAAATGCTCGGCGTTGAACCCGGCTTTATCATCTGTCCGTTCCGTGGCGAATATTTCCGTCTGGCGTCAGAACATAACCAGATAGTCAACCATCTGATCTACCCCATCCCCGACCCGGCGATGCCGTTTCTCGGCGTTCATCTGACCCGGATGATTGACGGCAGCGTCACCGTGGGCCCCAACGCGGTACTGGCATTTAAACGTGAAGGCTACCGTAAACGCGACTTCTCGCTCAGCGATACGCTGGAGATCCTCAGCTCTTCCGGCATTCGTCGCGTGCTGCAAAACAACCTGCGCTCAGGGCTTGGCGAAATGAAGAATTCGCTGTGCAAAAGCGGTTATCTGCGGCTGGTACAAAAGTACTGCCCGAGTCTGACGCTCAAGGATCTGCAGCCCTGGCCTGCAGGCGTGCGGGCACAGGCTGTGTCGCCGGACGGCAAGCTAATCGACGATTTCCTGTTTGTCACCACGCCACGCTCAATTCACACCTGTAACGCGCCTTCTCCGGCAGCAACGTCAGCGATCCCTATCGGCGCGCATATTGTCAGCAAAGTTCATGCGCTGCTGGAGAACCAGAGTAATCCCGGACGCACGCTGCGTGCGGCACGTAGCGTGGAAACATTACACGCCGCATTCACCCGTTAAAACGATTTAGACAGGACGCAATTATGCAACTTAACGATCCAACCTTATTTCGCCAGCAGGCACTGATCGACGGCAACTGGCGTGACGCCAACAGCGGCGAGACCATCGCGGTGACCAACCCCGCCAACGGTCAGCAATTAGGTAGCGTACCGAAAATGGGGGCGGATGAAACCCGCGAAGCAATTAACGCCGCTAACCGCGCCCTGCCCGCCTGGCGTGCGCTGACCGCCAAAGAGCGGGCCAACATCCTGCGCCGCTGGTTCAACCTGATGATTGAGCATCAGGACGATCTCGCCCGTCTGATGACCCTGGAACAGGGTAAACCGCTGGCAGAAGCCAAAGGTGAAATCACCTATGCCGCTTCCTTTATTGAGTGGTTTGCCGAAGAGGGCAAACGTATCTATGGCGATACGATCCCCGGCCACCAGGCCGACAAACGCCTAATCGTCATCAAACAGCCGATCGGCGTTACCGCCGCGATTACGCCGTGGAACTTCCCCGCGGCGATGATTACCCGCAAAGCCGGTCCGGCGCTGGCGGCTGGTTGCACAATGGTGCTTAAACCGGCCAGCCAGACCCCCTACTCCGCACTGGCGCTGGCAGAGCTTGCCAATCGCGCCGGGATCCCGGCAGGCGTTTTCAGTGTGGTGACCGGTTCAGCGAGCGCGGTCGGCAACGAGCTGACTGGCAACCCGCTGGTACGCAAGCTGTCATTTACCGGCTCAACCGAAATTGGCCGTCAGTTAATGCAGCAGTGCGCCAAAGACATCAAAAAAGTGTCGCTGGAGCTGGGCGGCAATGCGCCGTTTATCGTCTTTGACGATGCCGATCTTGATAAAGCCGTGGAAGGCGCACTGGCATCAAAGTTCCGTAACGCTGGCCAAACCTGTGTCTGCGCCAACCGCCTGTACGTGCAGGACGGCGTGTATGAGCGTTTTGCCGAAAAACTCCAGCAGGCAGTGAGCAAACTGCACCTCGGTGATGGTCTGCAGCCTGACGTCACCACCGGGCCGCTGATCGACGAGAAAGCGGTAGCCAAAGTGCAGGAACACATCGCCGATGCTCTGGATAAAGGCGCGCGCATTATCGCGGGTGGCAAACCTCACGCACTCGGCGGCAACTTCTTCCAGCCCACCATTTTGGTGGATGTGCCTGACAACGCGAAGGTCGCCAAAGAAGAGACGTTCGGCCCGCTGGCTCCGCTGTTCCGGTTTAAGGACGAGGCTGACGTCATCGCTCAGGCTAATGACACTGAGTTTGGTCTGGCCGCCTATTTCTACGCCCGTGATTTGAGCCGCGTCTTTCGCGTTGGCGAAGCGCTGGAATACGGCATTGTCGGGATTAACACCGGCATTATCTCCAACGAAGTCGCCCCGTTTGGGGGAATCAAAGCCTCCGGTCTTGGCCGTGAAGGATCGAAATACGGCATCGAAGACTACTTAGAAATCAAATATATGTGCATCGGCCTTTAATAAAAATAAATACTGGAGAACACCTGATGAGCACACAAAGAACTTATGCAACGTCGCAGCAACGCCGTTCCCCGTGGCGTAGGACAAATCCACCCTATTTTTGCCGAGCGTGCAGAAAACTGTCGAGTCTGGGACGTTGAAGGCCGTGAATTCCTCGATTTTGCTGGCGGTATTGCGGTGCTGAACACCGGCCACCTGCACCCGCAGATCGTCTCTGCGGTAGAAGCACAGTTGAAAAAGCTGTCCCATACCTGTTTCCAGGTGCTGGCCTATGAGCCGTACCTGGAGCTGTGCGAAATCATGAATAAGAAAGTGCCGGGCGATTTCGCCAAAAAAACCCTGCTGGTGACAACCGGCTCGGAAGCGGTGGAAAACGCGGTGAAAATCGCCCGCGCCGCCACCAAACGAACCGGCACTATCGCCTTCAGCGGCGCTTACCACGGTCGAACCCACTACACCCTGTCGCTGACCGGGAAAGTAAACCCGTACTCTGCAGGAATGGGACTGATGCCGGGCCACGTGTACCGTGCGCTTTATCCTTGCCCGCTGCACGGCATCAGTGAAGACGATGCTATCGCCAGCATTCACCGTATCTTCAAAAATGATGCCGCTCCGGAAGACGTTGCCGCCATCGTGATTGAGCCCGTCCAGGGCGAAGGTGGTTTTTACGCCGCCTCTCCTGCTTTTATGCAACGTCTGCGCGCCATTTGTGACGAGCACGGCATCATGCTGATTGCCGATGAAGTACAGAGCGGCGCGGGCCGTACCGGTACGCTGTTCGCTATGGAGCAGATGGGCGTTGCGCCCGATCTCACCACCTTCGCCAAATCTATCGCCGGTGGCTTCCCGCTGGCGGGAGTGACCGGGCGCGCCGAAGTCATGGACGCAATCCCACCGGGCGGTCTGGGCGGTACCTATGCCGGTAACCCGATTGCCTGTGCCGCCGCACTGGCGGTACTGAATATTTTCGAACAGGAAAATCTGCTGCAAAAAGCCAACGACCTGGGGCAAACCCTGCGCGAAGGCCTGCTGGCTATCGCGGAAACCCACCGCGAGATTGGCGATGTACGCGGGCTGGGAGCGATGATCGCAATCGAACTGTTTGAAGACGGCGATCACACGAAACCAGACGCCAAACTGACCGCGGAAATCGTCGCGCGTGCGCGCGATAAAGGGCTGATCCTGCTCTCCTGCGGACCTTACTACAACGTACTGCGCATTCTTGTCCCACTGACCATTGAAGATGCCCAAATCCGCCAGGGGCTGGACATTATCGCTCAGTGTTTTGCCGAAGCGAAGCAGGGTTAACACCGCATTCGACCAATAAAAAACGCAATCCTCAGGCCGGATAAGGCGGAGCCGGCAGACAGGGTCAATAACAATAAATACGCGTGCCCCGGCGCGGGAATGCCGGGGTGCTCTCCCAAGTGAAATACTTTCGAGAGGTTTAAAAGATGGGGCAAGTGTCACAATCACATGATTTAGGGGGCGGGCTGAAATCACGCCACGTCACCATGCTGTCTATTGCCGGGGTTATCGGCGCAAGTTTGTTTGTGGGTTCAAGCGTGGCGATTGCAGAAGCCGGTCCCGCAGTATTACTGGCCTATCTGTTCGCCGGATTGCTGGTGGTGATGATTATGCGCATGCTGGCCGAAATGGCCGTTGCCACCCCGGATACCGGTTCCTTTTCCACCTACGCCGATAAGGCCATCGGGCCGTGGGCGGGTTATACCATCGGCTGGCTGTACTGGTGGTTCTGGGTGTTGGTTATCCCGCTGGAAGCGAATATCGCCGCCATCATTCTGCACTCCTGGGTTCCAGGCATTCCTATCTGGCTGTTTTCTCTGGTTATCACGTTGGCATTAACCGGCAGTAATTTGCTGAGCGTCAAAAATTACGGTGAGTTCGAGTTCTGGCTGGCGCTGTGCAAAGTGATTGCCATTCTGGCGTTTATCACTCTCGGCGCGGTGGCGATTAGCGGTTTCTACCCCTATGCCGAGGTCAGCGGAGTTTCGCGCCTGTGGGATCAGGGCGGCTTCATGCCCAACGGTTTTGGCGCGGTGATCAGCGCGATGCTAATCACCATGTTCTCCTTTATGGGCGCAGAGATTGTTACCATCGCCGCCGCCGAGTCCGACACCCCGGATAAGCACATCGTCCGCGCCACCAACTCGGTTATCTGGCGTATCTCCATCTTCTATCTGTGCTCTATTTTCGTGGTCGTCGCGCTGATTCCGTGGAACATGCCGGGACTGAAAGAGGTGGGCTCTTATCGCTCGGTGCTGGAGTTACTGCATATCCCACACGCGAAGCTGATCATGGACTGTGTCATATTGCTGTCGGTAACCAGTTGTCTGAACTCCGCGCTGTATACGTCCTCGCGTATGCTTTACTCCCTGAGCCGTCGTGGCGATGCTCCCGCCTTTATGGGTAAAACGAACCGGAGTAAAACGCCTTATGTGGCGGTGTTGCTGTCTACGGGTGCCGCGTTCCTCACCGTGGTGGTCAACTATTACGCCCCGGCCAAGGTGTTCAAATTCCTGATCGACAGCTCCGGCGCCATCGCCCTGCTGGTTTATCTGGTGATTGCAATTTCCCAACTGCGGATGCGCAAAATCCTGCTGGCGCGAGGCGGTGAAATTAAACTGAAAATGTGGCTCTATCCGTGGCTTACCTGGCTGGTAATCGCCTTTATTATCTCTGTGCTGGTGGTGATGCTCTTTCGCCCAGCTCAACAACTGGAAGTTATCTCTACCGGGTTGTTAGCCATAGGAATTATTTGCACCGTGCCTATTATGTCACGCTGGAAAAAACTGCTATCGTGGCAAAAAGCACCGTTGCAAAATACGCATTAAACCTTTTCCCGGCACAAGCCGGGAAAACCGTTCAGGAGTAAGACCATGACCGCCATTCCCCAACCGACGGCCATTGATGGATACCGCTGGCTGAAAAACGACATCATCCGCGGTGTGTATCAGCCTGATGAAAAACTGCGTATGAGCCTGCTGACCTCACGCTATGAGCTTGGCGTGGGACCGCTACGCGAAGCGCTTTCGCAGTTGGTTGCCGAGCGGCTGGTCACGGTGGTCAATCAGAAAGGGTATCGTGTCGCCCCAATGTCCGAACAGGAGTTGCTCGATATTTTCGATGCCCGCGCCAATATGGAAGCCATGCTGGTCGCGCTGGCCATTGAACGCGGCGACGACGCCTGGGAAGCTGAAATTCTGGCGCGGGCGCATATGCTCGGCAAGCTTGAAGCCGTTGACGCCAGTGAACAGATGCTCGACGAGTGGGATCAGCGCCATCAGGCTTTTCACTCGGCAATTGTCGCTGGCTGCGGTTCACAGTATCTGCTGCAAATGCGCGAACGGCTATTCGATTTGGCGGCGCGCTACCGGTTTATCTGGCTGCGAAAAACGGTGCTGTCGGTGGAGATGTTGGAAGATAAACACGATCAGCACCAAACGCTGACCGAAGCAATTCTGGCACGCGATGCTGCACGTGCCAGCGAATTAATGCGCCAGCACCTGCTGACGCCCATTCCGATTATTCAACAAGCGATGTCCGGCAAATTGCTGACGCAATAAGCCTGAACTTTCTTATTGTTCTGGAATACGCAAAACCTGCCCTGGATAAATTTTATCCGGGCTTTTCAGCATCGGTTTATTCGCTTCAAATATCTGGTTATACAGGTTGGCGTTACCGTATACCTGTTTGGCAATAGCGCTCAGGGTATCTCCTGATTTTACGGTATAAAACTGGCTTTCACTCGCCGGCGCAGAAGTTTTTACCTGATCGTCGACGCTGGCAATACCAGAGATATTACCAATCGCAATCAGGATTTTTTCTTTCGCTTCCTGACTTAATCCATCGCCAGAAACGGTGGCTTTACCTTCGTTAATTTGGACGTTCACTTTATCCGCATCCGGGATGCCCGTTTTGTTCAGGTGTTCCTGTACCTTTTTTGCCAGATCGGCAGTGTCATGGTTGCCAGTAACCGCATCCCACAGTTTTTCACCCGCATCTTTTACAAAATTAAAGAGTCCCATATCCACCTCGGTAGTTAACAATCAACACCAGGAAGTGTAGCAGAGGAGAAAGGAGCGCAAAGAAAACGGCGCCAGAGCGCCGTAGTAGAAGGGTAATTAGCTACGCGTTTGTATCCAGAAGGCGTGGATCAGACCCGGGATGTAGCCCAGCAGCGTCAGAACAATATTGAGGATAAATGCCCAGCCGAACCCCTTCCCCAGCAGCACGCCAAGCGGGGGCAGAATAATAGTAAAAACGATTCTCCAGAAACCCATACACACTCCATACAAGCAAAAAGTTACTCATTGTTTAAAAAGAGATTTTATCTCTAAGCATAGTCAGTGTACCTAACTCTGCCAGCCTTCCCCTGCTGTTTTACCCTCCTTTACGCTCTTTACGCTGGCGTACGTTGACCGTTTATTTTAGAATAAGCTTAATTTAGAACATGCTTAAATACATATGACTGAACTTGAACAACTCCAGGCCAGCGCTGAGCAGGCTGCCGCCCTGCTAAAAGCGATGAGTAACCCGAAAAGGTTGCTGATTTTGTGCATGCTCTGCGGCTCACCCGGTACCAGCGCGGGCGAATTAGCCCGTGTTACCGGCCTGAGTCCTTCCGCCACTTCGCAACATCTGGCGCGTATGCGTGAAGAAGGCCTGATAGACAGCCAACGCGATGCCCAGCGCATCCTGTACTCCATCAAAAATGCGGCCGTGAATTCACTGATCGCCACATTAAAAACACTGTATTGCCCATAAGGAGCCATCATGACCATTGGGACGATTTCCCCGCGCGAGGCGCAGACGCTGGTCGCACAAGGCGCAAAACTGATTGATATCCGCGATGCTGACGAGTATCTGTACGAGCATATTCCGGGGGCGCATCTGGCGCCATTACCTACGCTAGAGCAGGGATCGCTGCCTGCAAATTTACGCGCCGGGCAGGTGATTTTTCACTGCCAGTCAGGCAAACGTACACAAAACGCGGCGACAAAACTGAACGCTATTGCCGCGCCTGCGCAGGTCTGGTTGTTGGAAGGTGGCATTGACGGCTGGAAAGCCGCAGGTTTTCCGGTGGCAAAAGATCGTTCACAACCGTTACCGCTGATGCGCCAGGTGCAGATAGCCGCCGGCAGCCTTGCCTTACTCGGCGTCATTCTGGGCTACACCGTTAGCAGCGCCTTCTTCCTGCTGAGCGGTTTTGTGGGCGCCGGGCTAATACTCGCTGGCGTGACCGGCTTTTGCGGCATGGCGCGATTGCTGGATATCATGCCCTGGAACCGACGTACTCATTAAGCGGTAATCATTGAAACTGCGCTGTACCCGCTGATTGACGTGATCTATGGTGAGTTCTGCGATAAATAAAGGAGAGCAATATGTTTAAACCTGGCGATCTGATTCAACCACGCATGGGTGGACCTAAACTGAAAGTTGTCGAAGTCAATGGCGATCACATTGTGGCGGTACACGCCAGTAATGAAAGCGGCGAAAAATTCACGCTAAAAGCAGCTGACGTGACGCGATATACCGAAGAGGGTGATTTTGGCGTTTGCTGAAAATAAGCGGTGAGGTCGCCCTCACCGCATTAATAATCAGATCAAAAAGTCATCAAGAGATTTACCGGCAGCCAGTGCCTGGGCAATTGGCTTCGGTGTGCGACCCTGTCCGGTCCATGTTTTTGTTTCACCATTGAGATCGGTAAAACGATATTTCGCCGGGCGCGGCTGACGTTTTTTAACTGAACGTGCCGTCGCAGGCGTCATGCTCAGTAGCTCTTCCGGATTGATCCCGTCTGCCTGCATCAGCGCCAGCAAAGTATTAATTTTTTCCTGCTGTTCTGCACGTTGGCGCTGTAGTTGTTCTTCTTCATCGCGGCGTTCTTTGGTCACTACCCTGAATTTTTCAAGCATATCTTCCAGCACATCAACGGAAAATTCACGAGCCATTGCACGCAGCGAGCGGATATTATTTAAGTTTTTTAACATTGAACTCATATTAACAAAACCTCTTTAACGTAAAACATAAAAACGGTATTACCCTAAATATTGTATGCAACTGCTTATTATATTTCCAGTCTAATTTATTCGCATATTACTAATCAAAAAAGCTAATTCGTGTATTTATAGCATCCATTTTGACATCGCCTATGCGATATATTCTATTCCTCTGCTAGTCGCTATAAATATACCTGCAAGGAGTCTCAGGGTATCAGTCGAGAAACAGGCCACAACATCGCGCGGAGCCGGTGCGTATACATATTGCACATTAGTCAACATTGAGAAAAGGAGCGCAAAAAATTCAGAAAAACAAATTTCCATAACCCATTGATCTAAAATGCCTTTAATTAAATCAGCAACGAAAATACCAAAACGAACAAAAAACAAACCATTACAGAGCATTTTATCGACAAAAAGGTAATAAATAAAAATTTTAAGCTAGTTGCTAGTTATTATCCAGGCAGATATCCTATTCAAACGCGAAAGCAGCAAGACAAATCACTAGCAAGAAGGTATTCAAAACCTTTTTTTCCCTTTTTACAAGGAGCATTAACATGTTCTCTCCGCAGTCACGCTTGCGTCATGCAGTAGCAGACACGTTCGCGATGGTTGTTTATTGTTCTGTCGTGAACATGTTGATCGAAATATTCCTTTCAGGAATGAGCTTTGAACAGTCTCTGTACTCCAGACTGGTGGCTATCCCCGTCAACATCCTGATCGCGTGGCCATACGGCATGTATCGCGATTTGTTTATGCGCGCGGCGCGTAAAGCCACGCAAGCAGGATGGGGGAAAAACCTGGCGGACGTGCTGGCTTATGTCACCTTCCAGTCACCAGTGTATGTGATTATTCTATTGACGGTTGGCGCAGACTGGCACCAGATTACGGCTGCAGTAAGTTCGAACATCGTGGTATCAATGCTGATGGGCGCGGTCTATGGCTACTTTCTTGATTATTGCCGCCGCCTGTTTAAGGTCAGCAGCTATCACCAGGCTAAAGCCTGACAGATCTCTTCGCGACTGGCCCTGCCAGTCGCATTATTAGTTTGAACTAACGTCGCCAAACAACCCACTCAGATAACGCTCAAGCGCAATTCGCGAACTGAAGCCGTGCGGAATACCATAATGTTCGTGAGTCTCTCCGGCTAAATATAGCGGGAATTGCTGGTAGTGATCGCAGGTTTTAATATCCGTCGCAGGTTCCGCCAGCGAAGAGCTGCGCTCTTTTAGCGTGGGATGGATAACTAATGCGGTACGTCCCATACGTGCTTCACGGTTAACGTACACATAATTTTCGCCACGACGATAGCCGTACGTTTTTTGCGTCACTACATCGACGGTAAAGCCCACTTTTTCAAGTACGCGCGCCACCTCATCAGGTCGTAAATACATATATTTTTCCTCGTTATCTTTTTTACTGCGGGCTTACCTTACCTGATTCAGCATTAGCAACGCTTTCAGAAAAGTCCATAAACGAGTGGCGATGGTGGGAGGAATATCTTAAGAACCGCGCAGAATTATGTCAGCGACATCCGCAGTTGATACGCCGCCTGCTGCGCCATTTCCACCGAGCTGATGTTGGTAAACGACAGCAATATTCCCCCCTTTCCTGCTGAAGTTATTCGCCAGCGACTTAACGCCTGAACCGCCAGCCCGGCCTGATTCGCTTTGCGCACTAGCGCAACATCATCTCCGTCGACAGTTATCACCAGCTGAATCCCTCCTTCCTGAGGAATGACGTTAAATCCTTGTTCGCTCAGCGCGTTTTCCATCCATTGACGTCGCAGGGCATAATTCTGGCGCATACGTTTTAAGTGCCGCCAGAAGTGGCCATCTTGCATAAAATCCGCCAGCGTTTGCTGCCATAAAACCGGAACGCTACAGGCCGTTAGCGCCGCCTGCTGACGAAAATGTTCGACCTGAGTCAGGGGTACCACCAGCCATGCCGTGCGCAAAGCCGGAAACATCGATTTGCTGAACGTTCCGGCATAAATCACCCGCTGGGGCGCATCCAGACTTTTTAGCGGCGGCAACGGTTTGCCGTGGTAGCGAAATTCACTGTCGTAATCATCTTCAATGATCCACGCCTGCGCCCGAGTCGCCCATTCAAGCAGTTGGTGGCGACGGTCTAATGACAGGGCGACGCCCAGCGGACTTTGGTGTGCGGGTGTGAGCAGCACAAAACGCGCCTGCGGGTAGTCACGGATCCCAGCGCAGACATCCAGGCCATCGGCATCAACTGCCACCGGCATCAGCTCAATGCGCTCCTGAGCCACCACGGGGTGAATCAACGGAAAGCCAGGATCTTCGACCCACATCCCCTCACCAGGTTGAGACAGAGCGCGCAGGATTAACGTCATTGATGCCGCGTAGCCTGAAGTAATAAAAATCTGCTCCGGCTGGCACTCAATACTGCGTGAGACGCGCAGGTAATCGACAATCGCCTGACGTAAAACCCGTTCGCCGCAAACATCGCCCACGGCCAGGTCAAAACGCGTTTGGGTGCGTAAACGCCGCCCCATCACCCGCGCCCAGACGTCCCGCGGGAAGAGATCGAGTGCGGGTAATCCCATCTGAAAAGGCTGCGGCCTGGGGTTTTCTCCGGCGAAGATGGCGGGAGACACAGGTGCGTTTTCCGGTCGCAGTTGCTCACTGACAAATGTTCCTGCCTGCCCGCGCCGCGTGAGCCAGCCCTGCGCCACCAGATCTGCATAGGCATTTTCCACCGTCGAACGTGATACCCCCAGCTCCTGGGCCCAGGTCCGACTGGAGGGCAATCTTGTGCCTGGCTTTAGTTCACCTTTCTCAATGGCGTTTTTTAACTGACGGGCGATTTGCTGATAGCGTGGCATTTATGGTCTGCTTTTTTGGCAACAATATGGCTCTCTGTAGCAGTCCATTATAGTGCTACATTGCGGGTCATCCAAACGAGGAGAAATACCATGACAATGTTACGCCAGCCCTATTATGAACTCAGTCCTGAAATCTATAACGCTTTGGTTCAGGCCAGCAAAGCGCTGGAAAACTGCGCGCTGGAACCTACGCTGACGGAACTGATTTACCTGCGAGTCTCGCAAATCAACGGCTGCGCCTTTTGCCTGGAAATGCACAGTAAGGCGCTGCGCAAATCCGGTGTTGCGCAGGCCAAACTGGACGCGCTGGCAGGCTGGCGGGTGAGTCATCACTTCAGCGAGCAGGAGCGTGCGGCGCTGGCGTGGGCCGAATCCGTCACCCATATAGCCAGCACCCATGCCGAAGATGACGTTTATCTGCCGCTGCTCGACCATTTTAGCGCGAAAGAGATTAGCGATCTGACGTTTGCTATTAGCCTGATGAACTGCTTTAACCGTCTGGCGGTAGGGATGCGCATGTGATTCTGCGCTGCCGGATGGCGACATAAACGCCATCCGGCAACCTGCCATAGTTTCTATCACTTCCTCCGTCACGCTCATCACCCATGCCCTCATCAATCTAAAATTACCATATCTTGTATGGTTGAATCTTTTTAAAACTACATCTAGTATCTCCTCTATCAAGACACACACAACCTGACGCCCTCTATCGCGTCATTCTTTTACTTTTAGATGGAAATACGAATCATGCGCATTGTTATTTACACTCGTAACAACTGTGTTCAGTGCCACGCCACTAAGCGGGCGATGGAAAGCCGCGGGTTTGACTTTGAGATGGTAAACGTCGATTTACACCCTGATATGGCGGATCGCCTGCGCGATCAAGGCTTTCGTCAGTTACCGGTCGTGGTCGCAGGGGAAACCAGTTGGTCAGGATTTCGCCCGGACATGATCAACCGTCTGCGCCCGGCTCCTCAAGTGGCCAGCGCATGAGTCAGCTCGTCTACTTCTCCAGCAGCTCCGAAAATACGCACCGCTTCATGCAGCGTCTGGGGCTGCCTGCCATCCGCATTCCGCTTAACGAACGCGAGCGGATCCGGGTAGACGAACCTTACATTTTAATCGTGCCCTCCTACGGTGGCGGCGGTACAGCTGGCGCGGTCCCGAGACAGGTGATCCGCTTTTTAAACGATACGCACAACCGGGCGTTAATCCGTGGAGTGATCGCCTCCGGCAATCGCAATTTCGGGGGCGCCTACGGTCGCGCGGGTGATGTCATCTCACAAAAATGCGGCGTGCCGTGGCTCTATCGCTTTGAGCTGATGGGCACCCAAAGCGATATCGACAACGTGCAAAAAGGAGTGAGCGAATTTTGGCAACGACAACCGCAGAAGGTGTAATACAGCAGACGCTGGATTATCACGCCCTGAACGCCATGCTGAATCTGTACGATAAGGCCGGGCGCATTCAGTTCGACAAAGACCATCAGGCGGTGGAGGCGTTCTTTACCGCCCACGTCCGCCCCAACTCGGTGGCGTTTGCCAGCCAGCAGGCGCGTCTGGACACGTTGGTGGATGAAGGCTATTACGATGCCAGCGTGTTAGCCCGCTACGATCGCGCGTTTGTGCTGAAGCTATTCGCCCACGCCCACGCCAGCGGATTCCGTTTCCAGACGTTCCTCGGCGCATGGAAGTTCTACACCAGCTATACGCTGAAAACGTTCGACGGGAAGCGCTATCTCGAAGACTTTGAGGATCGCGTAACGATGGTGGCGCTCACGCTGGCGCAGGGCGATGAAGCGCTCGCTCTGCAACTGACCGATGAAATGCTCTCCGGGCGTTTTCAACCCGCCACGCCAACCTTTTTAAACTGCGGTAAACAGCAACGCGGCGAGCTGGTTTCCTGCTTCCTGTTACGCATTGAAGACAACATGGAGTCAATTGGACGGGCGGTCAACTCGGCGCTGCAACTCTCCAAACGCGGCGGCGGCGTGGCATTTTTGCTCTCTAACCTGCGTGAGGCGGGTGCGCCCATTAAGCGCATTGAGAACCAGTCCTCTGGGGTGATCCCGGTAATGAAAATGCTGGAGGATGCGTTTTCTTATGCGAATCAATTAGGGGCGCGTCAGGGTGCGGGCGCAGTGTATCTGCACGCGCATCATCCGGATATTACGCACAAACAGGGCACGATATCTCCTGCAACCTCGGCTCGTTGAATATTGCTCATACCATGGATTCGCCAGACTTTGGGCGCACCGTGGAAACGGCGGTTCGCGGTTTAACGGCCGTTTCGGACATGAGCCATATCCGCAGCGTACCCTCAATTGAGGCCGGGAACAGCGCATCGCACGCCATCGGTCTTGGGCAGATGAACCTGCACGGGTATCTGGCACGGGAAGGTATCGCCTACGGTTCACCTGAAGGGCTGGATTTCACCAATCTCTATTTCTACACCATCACCTGGCATGCGCTGAATACGTCGATGAAGCTCGCCCGCGAGCGCGGCAAAACCTTTGCCGGATTCAGACAGTCCCGCTACGCCAGCGGTGAGTATTTTAACCAGTATCTGCAGGGCGACTGGCAGCCAAAAACCGCCAAGGTTCGCACACTGTTTGCCACCAGCGGCATTATGCTGCCAACGCGCGAAATGTGGTCGCAGCTGCGTGAAGATGTCATGCGCTACGGCATTTATAACCAGAATTTACAAGCGGTTCCGCCAACGGGTTCTATCTCCTACATCAACCATGCGACATCAAGCATTCACCCGATCGTGTCAAAAGTGGAGATTCGCAAAGAGGGCAAAACCGGGCGCGTTTACTACCCTGCCCCGTTTATGACCAATGAGAATCTGGCCTTGTATCAGGACGCCTACGAGATTGGTCCACAAAAAATCATTGATACCTACGCTGAAGCAACGCGGCATGTCGATCAGGGGCTTTCACTGACGCTCTTTTTCCCCGATACCGCCACCACTCGCGATATCAACAAAGCGCAGATTTACGCCTGGCGTAAGGGCATCAAATCGCTGTATTACATCCGACTACGCCAGTTGGCGCTGGAAGGAACCGAAATCGAAGGTTGCGTGTCATGCGCGCTGTAAGGAGGACAACATGACATTATCCCGCGTGAGTGCCATCAACTGGAACAAGATTGAGGATGATAAAGATCTCGAGGTTTGGAATCGCCTGACCAGTAACTTCTGGCTACCGGAAAAGGTCCCGCTCTCCAACGATATCCCGGCCTGGCAAACGTTGAACGCCGCCGAACAGCAGCTGACTATCCGCGTTTTTACCGGGCTGACGCTGCTCGACACTATTCAGAACATAGCCGGTGCACCAGCATTGATGGCCGATTCGTTAACGCCGCATGAAGAGGCGGTGCTATCGAATATCAGCTTTATGGAAGCGGTGCACGCCCGTTCGTACAGCTCAATTTTCTCCACTCTTTGCCAGACCAAAGACGTGGATGCGGCTTACGCGTGGAGTGAAGAAAATACCCCACTCCAGCGCAAGGCACAGATCATTTTGACACATTACGCCAGCGACGAACCGTTGAAGAAAAAAATTGCCAGCGTGTTTCTGGAATCCTTCCTGTTCTATTCCGGCTTCTGGTTGCCAATGTATTTCTCCAGCCGCGGAAAACTGACCAATACCGCCGATCTCATTCGTCTGATCATTCGTGATGAAGCCGTTCACGGGTATTACATTGGTTATAAATATCAAAAAGGTCTGGAGCACATTTCTGAATCCGCACGCGAGGAGTTAAAGAATTTTGCCCTCGACCTGCTGATGGAATTGTATGATAACGAAGCGCGTTATACAGAAGAATTGTATGCAGAAACCGGCTGGGTGGATGACGTCAAAGCCTTCCTTTGCTACAACGCCAATAAGGCATTAATGAATTTGGGGTATGAGGCATTATTCCCGCCAGAAATGGCGGAGGTTAACCCGGCAATCCTTGCCGCGCTGTCGCCCAACGCTGACGAAAACCACGATTTCTTCTCGGGTTCCGGCTCATCATACGTGATGGGAAAAGCAGTCGAAACCGAAGACGACGACTGGAATTTCTAGCACTCATTTCTGCGGGAAATACCGTACATTTTTCGCGGAAATATTTTAACAGGATCACACTTTTGTCGTGCAAATATAATTGTGTGATCTACACTCAATATCAGACGCATTATTCGCCTGCATTTCAGCAATTCAGGCGACTTTTCATTGCCATTTACAAAAAATATTACCCCATTCACATTCGCGCTCAGCCCTTATATCACGGGAAGTCCCGCCACATGGCCTTCAGCAATATTCGTGCCACAAACAAATTCAGGGTTGTCTCAGATTCTCAGTATGTTAGGGTAGAAAAAGGTCACTATTTCCATCAGGTAATATATCGATATAAACAAATAACAGGAATCATTCTATTGCATGGCAATTAAATTAGAAGTTAAAAATCTCTATAAGATATTTGGAGAGCATCCGCAGAGAGCCTTCAAATATATTGAAAAAGGACTTTCAAAAGAGCAGATTCTGGATAAAACAGGGCTATCGCTTGGCGTTAAGAACGCCAGTCTGGCCATTGAAGAAGGCGAGATATTTGTCATCATGGGATTATCCGGTTCGGGTAAATCCACAATGGTACGCCTTCTCAATCGCCTGATTGAACCCACCCGCGGGCAAGTATTGATTGACGGCGTAGACATCGCCCGGATATCCGATGCAGAGCTTCGCGAGGTGCGCAGAAAAAAGATTGCGATGGTTTTCCAGTCCTTTGCCCTGATGCCGCACATGACGGTCCTGGACAATACGGCATTCGGCATGGAATTAGCCGGTGTTGGCGCGGATGAACGTCGTGAAAAAGCGTTAGATGCGCTGCGTCAGGTTGGTCTGGAGAATTATGCTCACGGATACCCGGATGAACTTTCCGGAGGGATGCGCCAGCGTGTGGGCCTCGCCCGTGCATTAGCCATTAACCCTGACATCTTATTAATGGATGAGGCCTTTTCTGCCCTCGATCCGTTAATTCGTACCGAGATGCAGGATGAACTGGTAAAACTACAGGCGAAACATCAACGTACCGTGGTCTTTATTTCCCACGATCTCGACGAAGCTATGCGTATTGGCGACAGAATTGCCATTATGCAAAACGGTGAAGTGGTCCAGGTCGGCACGCCAGATGAAATCCTGAATAATCCGGCCAATGATTATGTACGCACCTTCTTCCGCGGCGTTGATATTAGCCAGGTCTTTAGTGCCAAGGATATTTCACGTCGTAGCCCTGAAGGTTTAATTCGTAAAACGCCCGGGGTCGGTCCACGTTCAGCGCTGCAATTATTGCAGGACAAAGATCGCGAATATGGTTACGTGATCGAGCGCGGCAATAAATTCGTCGGCGTTGTCTCTATCGACTCTTTAAAAACAGCATTAAGTCAGGCGCAAGGTATTGAAGCGGCATTGATCGATGAGCCGTTAGCCGTGGATGCGCAAACTCCTCTCAGCGAGTTGCTTTCTCATGTCGGCCAGGCCCCGTGCGCGGTGCCGGTTGTTGATGAGGAACAACAGTATGTGGGCATCATTTCAAAACGCATGCTGTTACAGGCTTTAGATCGTGAGGGGGCAAACAATGGCTGATCAAACCAATCCGTGGGATACCACACCAGCGGCCGACAGTGCCGCACAAACCGCCGATGCCTGGAGTACGCCATCAGGCGCGCCAGCTGACGGCGGTGGCGCAGACTGGCTGACCAGCGCACCCGCGCCGGCGCCAGAGCATTTCAATATTATGGATCCGTTCCATAAAACGCTGATCCCGCTGGATAGCTGGGTCACAGAAGGGATCGACTGGGTCGTTACCCATTTCCGTCCGGTCTTCCAGGGCATTCGAGTCCCGGTGGATTATATTCTGAACGGCTTCCAGCAGCTTCTGTTGGGTATGCCTGCCCCGGTGGCGATTATCCTGTTCGCTCTGATTGCCTGGCAGATTTCCGGCGTTGGAATGGGCGTTGCTACGCTGATTTCATTGATTGCAATCGGGGCCATCGGCGCGTGGTCGCAGGCCATGATCACCCTGGCGCTGGTACTAACCGCGCTGCTGTTCTGCGTGGTGATCGGTCTACCGATGGGGATCTGGTTGGCGCGCAGTCCACGGGCGGCAAAAATTGTTCGTCCGCTGCTGGACGCCATGCAAACCACACCTGCGTTCGTCTATCTGGTGCCGATCGTCATGCTGTTTGGTATCGGCAACGTCCCGGGCGTGGTGGTGACGATTATCTTCGCCCTGCCGCCAATCGTGCGTCTGACCATTCTGGGGATTAACCAGGTGCCAGCCGACTTGATTGAAGCCTCGCGCTCATTTGGCGCCAGCCCGCGCCAGATGCTGTTTAAAGTCCAGCTCCCGCTGGCGATGCCTACCATTATGGCCGGGGTCAACCAGACGCTGATGCTGGCGCTCTCAATGGTCGTCATCGCGTCGATGATCGCCGTCGGCGGACTGGGTCAGATGGTTCTGCGCGGAATCGGTCGTCTGGATATGGGGCTTGCCACCGTCGGCGGAGTTGGGATCGTGATCCTCGCCATCATTCTCGACCGCCTGACGCAGGCTGTCGGTCGCGACGCCCGTAGCCGTGGCAACCGTCGCTGGTACACCACCGGTCCCGTTGGGCTTATCACTCGCCCATTCACGAAGTAATTCACCCGCTGCCCGGTGGCGTATTGCTTACCGGGCCTATACGTCCCTCCAATAATTAAGGAACAACGATGCGACAGAACGTCATTATTGCCACAGCGTTTGCCACCCTTGTCTCCACCAGCACTTTCGCTGCCGATCTGCCAGGCAAAGGCATCACTGTACAGCCAATCCAGAGCACTATCTCTGAAGAATCCTTCCAGACGCAACTGGTCGCCCGTGCGCTGGAGAAACTGGGTTATACCGTTAACAAAACAAGCGAAGTTGACTACAACGTCGGCTATACCTCCATTGCCTCTGGCGATGCAACTTTTACCGCTGTGAACTGGCAGCCGCTGCATGATGATATGTATGCCGCAGCGGGCGGAGACAAAAAGTTCTATCGCGAGGGGGTATTCGTTACGGGTGCCGCGCAAGGTTATCTGATCGATAAAAAAACCGCTGAGCAGTATAAAATCACCAACATTGCCCAGTTAAAAGATCCGAAGATCGCCAAAATCTTTGACACCAACGGCGACGGAAAAGCAGACATGATGGGCTGCTCGCCGGGCTGGGGCTGCGAAGCGGTGATCAACCACCAGAACAAAGCCTTCGATCTGGAAAAAACCGTCGAGGTCAGCCACGGTAACTATGCGGCGATGATGGCTGACACCATTACCCGCTTTAAAGAAGGCAAACCCATTCTTTACTACACCTGGACACCGTACTGGGTGAGCGACGTAATGAAACCGGGTAAAGATGTGGTCTGGTTGCAGGTGCCGTTCTCTTCCCTGCCAGGCGAGCAGAAAGACATTGATACCAAGCTGCCAAACGGCGCCAACTACGGCTTCCCGGTGAACACTATGCATATCGTCGCCAACAAAGCCTGGGCGGAGAAAAACCCGGCTGCGGCGAAACTGTTTGCCGTCATGAAGCTGCCGCTGGCGGATATCAACGCGCAGAACGCGATGATGCACGACGGGAAAGCATCTGAAGCCGACGTGCAGGGTCACGTTGACGGCTGGATCAAAGCCCACCAGCAACAGTTTGATGGCTGGGTGAAAGAAGCGCTGGCTGCGCAAAAATAACCCCCTCGTAGGTCTGATAAGCCTAGCGCCATCACACCAATGCCGGATGGTGGCGCGATGCGCCTTATCCGGCCTACACGCCCTCCTCCCAACCGCACAATCCATCACCCAACAAATCAGCAACATTTAATCACTTACGTTATGATTGTTTTCTGCAACCCATTTTTCAGTTGAAAACCATGACGAAAACCACTCAGGGACTTAGCCCTTCGCTGATCCTGTTAATGTCTATCGCCACCGGCCTCGCCGTCGCCAGTAACTATTACGCGCAGCCGCTGCTCGACACTATCGCACGTAACTTTTCGCTATCGGCCAGCACCGCTGGCTTTATCGTCACCGCGGCCCAGCTCGGCTATGCCGCCGGCCTGCTGTTTTTAGTACCACTTGGCGATATGTTTGAACGTCGGATGCTGATCGTCTCCATGACGCTGTTAGCGGCAGGCGGCATGCTTATTACCGCCAGTAGCCAGTCGCTGGGCATGCTGATCCTCGGCACCGCCCTGACCGGGTTGTTCTCGGTAGTGGCACAGATTCTGGTTCCGCTGGCGGCGACGCTTGCCACGCCGGATAAGCGCGGTAAAGTTGTCGGCACCATTATGAGCGGCCTGCTGCTGGGTATCCTGCTGGCGCGCACCGTGGCGGGATTACTGGCCAATCTTGGCGGCTGGCGCACCGTATTTTGGGTCGCATCGATATTAATGGCGCTGATGGCGATTGCGCTGTGGCGCGGTCTGCCGAAGATGAAATCAGATACTCATCTCAACTATCCGCAACTGTTAGGCTCCGTATTCAGCCTGTTTATCCATGATAAATTGCTGCGTACCCGCGCGATGCTGGGCTGCCTGACCTTTGCCAATTTCAGTATTCTCTGGACCTCTATGGCGTTTTTGCTCGCCGCGCCGCCGTTTAACTACTCCGAAGGAACGATCGGGCTGTTTGGCCTGGCAGGGGCCGCAGGGGCGTTAGGCGCGCGTCCGGCAGGTGGTTTTGCCGATAAGGGAAAATCACATCTCACCACGACCACAGGTCTGTTATTACTGCTGCTCTCCTGGTGGGCTATCTGGTTAGGGCATAGTTCCGTGCCAATGCTGATTATCGGTATCCTGGTCCTGGACCTCACCGTTCAGGGTGTACATATCACCAACCAGACGGTTATCTATCGCATTCATCCGGACGCGCGTAATCGCCTGACCGCCGGATACATGACCAGCTATTTTATTGGCGGGGCTGCTGGTTCGCTGATTTCGGCCTCCGCCTGGCAGCATGCCGGTTGGGCTGGCGTTTGTCTGGCCGGTACGACCGTTGCCCTACTCAACCTGTTGGTCTGGTGGCGAGGATATCACCGTCAGGAAGCCGTAAATTAAGCATATAGCGTATGTTTACCGCTGATTGGGCTCCGCAGGGTGTTAAGGAGCCCATCAGTCTGCTAAGGTTATAACTCATTGAACCAAGTTATATTAATTTCGGTAATGAAACCTATAACCCTATGGAAAGCCCGATATCCCAGTCTGAACCCAGTTCTGCGACGCTAACTGAAGGATTCAAAGACAGCCTGCCAATAGTCATCAGCTATATTCCGGTCGCTTTTGCATTTGGTCTCAATGCCACTCGCCTTGGCTTTACTCCGGTTGAAAGCGTGTTTTTCTCCTGCATTATCTATGCGGGAGCCAGCCAGTTTGTCATCACCACAATGCTCGCCGCAGGCAGTTCTTTGTGGGTCGCCGCGCTGACCGTCATGGCCATGGATGTACGCCATGTTTTGTACGGACCTTCCCTGCGTAGCCGAATCGCCCAGCGACTAAGTAAACCCAAAAGCGCGCTGTGGGCCTTTGGCCTCACCGATGAAGTCTTTGCCGCCGCCACGGCGAAGCTGGTACGGGATAACCGGCGCTGGAGTGAAAACTGGATGAGCGGCATTGCGCTATGCTCCTGGGCCTCCTGGGTGTTTGGCACGGTGATCGGCGCGTTTTCCGGCAGTGGTTTACTCAAGGATTACCCGGCAGTTGAAGCGGCGTTGGGCTTCATGCTCCCTGCGCTGTTCATGAGCTTCCTGCTCGCCTCTTTCCAGCGTCAACAAGCACTTTGTGTGACTGCAGCACTGGCCGGCGCGCTGGCTGGCGTCATGCTGTTTTCCATTCCTGCCGCCATCCTTGCAGGCATTGTCTGCGGATGTCTGACGGCTCTTATCCAGTCATTTTGGCAGGGAGGTCCCGATGAGCTATGAGGTCCTGCTGCTTGGCCTGTTGGTCGGCTGCGTTAACTACTGTTTTCGTTATTTGCCGCTCCGTCTTGGAGTGGGGAATGTTCGCCCGACGAAGCGCGGCGCGACGGGCATATTACTCGACACCATTGGCATTGCATCAATTTGCGCCCTGTTGGTGGTGTCTACCGCGCCAGAAGTGATGCACGATTCTCGTCGGTTCGTGCCTACGCTGGTGGGGTTTGTCATACTGGGCGCAAGCTTCTATAAGACCCGCAGCATCATCATTCCAACCTTACTGAGTGCTCTGGGCTATGGATTAGCCTGGAAAATGCTGATTGTCTTATAGATAAAAACAATCATTTTAAATAAATAATACATTTACTTTATTTGTCACTGTCGTTACTATATCGGCTGAAATTAATGAGGTTATACCCAAATGGATAGTTCGTTTACGCCCATTGAACAAATGCTAAAATTTCGCGCCAGCCGCTACGAAGAGTTCCCTTATCAGGAAGTGCTTCTGACTCGTCTATGCATGCACATGCAGGGCAAGCTGCTGGAAAACCGCAATAAGATGCTGAAAGCTCAAGGGATTAACGAGACATTGTTTATGGCGTTGATTACGCTGGAGTCTCAGGAAAACCACAGTATTCAGCCTTCTGAACTGAGTTGCGCGCTTGGCTCGTCACGCACTAACGCAACCCGCATTGCGGATGAGTTAGAAAAACGTGGCTGGATCGAACGTCGCGAAAGCGATAACGATCGCCGCTGTCTGCATCTGCAATTGACCGAGAAAGGCCACGCATTTTTGCAAGAGGTGTTACCGCCTCAGCATAACTGCCTGCATCAGCTTTGGTCATCTCTCAGCACCACCGAAAAAGATCAGCTTGAGCAAATTACCCGTAAACTTCTGACCCGTCTTGACCAGATGGAGCAGGATGGCGCGGTATTAGAAGCGTTGCGCTAACGCGCCGACTCGCTCAGAAATCCAGATTTATAAATGAAAAAACCGACAGGCCAGCACGCATACTGCTGGCCTGTCTGATAAACAGGTCGGCTCAGCCGATGTGAAAAAAAAGAAGATCGTGGAGAACAACATGAGCGTAAATGCGGAGACTCAAACCCCGCAGCAACCGGTCAAGAAGAATGGCAAACGTAAAAGTATGCTGCTCCTTCTGACCTTGCTCTTTATTATTATTGCCGTGGCATATGGGATTTATTGGTTTTTAGTACTGCGTCATGTCGAAGAGACAGACGATGCGTACGTGGCAGGGAACCAGGTTCAAATCATGGCGCAGGTATCAGGCAGCGTGACGAAAGTCTGGGCTGATAACACTGACTTTGTAAAACAAGGCGATGTGCTGGTCACCCTCGACCAGACGGACGCAAAGCAGGCATTTGAAAAAGCCAAAACTGCGCTGGCTTCCAGCGTGCGTCAGACGCACCAGTTGATGATCAATAGCAAGCAGTTACAGGCAAGCATTGAAGTGCAGAGAACCGCGCTGGCGCAGGCACAAAGCGACTTTAATCGCCGTGTCCCGCTGGGCAACGCCAACCTGATTGGCCGCGAAGAGCTGCAACATGCGCGTGATGCCGTCGCCAGCGCTCAGGCTCAGCTTGATGTCGCTATCCAACAATATAATGCCAACCAGGCGATGATTCTCGGCAGTAAGCTGGAAGACCAGCCCGCCGTGCAACAGGCGGCCACTGAAGTGCGCAATGCCTGGCTGGCGCTGGAACGAACCAGAATCGTCAGCCCAATGACTGGCTATGTTTCCCGTCGTTCCGTGCAGCCGGGAGCGCAAATTAGCCCGACCACGCCGCTGATGGCGGTTGTTCCAGCCACTAACCTGTGGGTGGATGCCAACTTCAAAGAAACACAGCTCGCGCACATGCGTATCGGTCAACCGGCGACCGTTATCAGTGATATTTACGGCGATGACGTGAAATATACCGGTAAGGTTGTCGGGCTGGATATGGGTACGGGCAGCGCCTTTTCCCTGCTGCCAGCACAAAATGCGACGGGTAACTGGATCAAAGTCGTCCAGCGTCTACCAGTGCGTATTGAACTGGATGCAAAGCAGTTGGCGCAGCATCCGCTGCGTATCGGTTTATCTACGCTGGTTACGGTAGATACCTCAAATCGTGACGGACAAATTCTGGCAAGCCAGGTTCGCACCACGCCGGTATCAGAAAGTAATGCACGGGAAATCAACCTTGCTCCGGTCAATAAGATGATCGAAGAGATCGTGCAGGCCAACGCGGGCTAATTCAAAGGTGCGTGTGATGCAACAGCAAAAACCGCTGGAAGGCGCGCAGCTCGTCATTATGACGATCGCGCTGTCCCTGGCGACATTCATGCAGGTGCTGGACTCCACCATTGCTAACGTGGCGATCCCCACTATCGCCGGGAACCTCGGCTCTTCACTGAGCCAGGGAACCTGGGTGATCACCTCATTCGGGGTGGCGAACGCTATCTCGATTCCGATCACCGGCTGGCTGGCAAAGCGTTTTGGCGAAGTAAGGCTATTCATGTGGTCAACTATCGCCTTCGTCATTGCGTCATGGGCATGCGGGATGTCCACCAGCCTGAACATGCTGATTTTCTTCCGCGTAATCCAGGGGATTGTCGCCGGGCCATTAATTCCGCTGTCACAAAGCTTGTTGCTGAATAACTATCCTCCCGCCAAACGTTCTATCGCTCTGGCGCTATGGTCGATGACGGTGATTGTTGCCCCGATATGCGGCCCTATTCTTGGGGGCTATATCAGCGACAACTATCACTGGGGCTGGATATTTTTCATCAACGTGCCAATCGGTGCTGCGGTGGTATTGATGACTCTGCAAACCCTGCGCGGTCGGGAAACCAAAACCGAGCAGCGGCGCATCGATGCCATTGGTCTGGCCCTGCTGGTCATTGGTATCGGCAGTTTGCAGATTATGCTCGACCGCGGCAAAGAGCTGGACTGGTTCGCCTCTCAGGAGATTATCATCCTGACGGTGGTCGCCGTTGTCGCCATCAGCTTCCTGATCGTCTGGGAGCTTACCGACGAGCACCCCATTGTCGACCTCTCGCTGTTTAAGTCGCGCAACTTTACCATCGGCTGTCTGTGTATCAGTCTGGCCTATATGCTCTACTTCGGCGCAATCGTCCTGCTGCCGCAGCTGTTGCAGGAGGTATACGGCTATACGGCAACCTGGGCCGGTCTGGCGTCAGCGCCGGTTGGGGTGATTCCGGTGATCTTATCGCCGATTATCGGCCGCTTCGCGCACAAGCTTGATATGCGTCGGTTAGTTACGTTCAGTTTTATTATGTACGCCGTCTGTTTCTACTGGCGTGCGTGGACGTTCGAACCGGGTATGGACTTTGGCGCATCGGCCTGGCCACAGTTTATTCAGGGTTTCGCGGTAGCCTGCTTCTTTATGCCGCTGACGACTATCACGCTGTCCGGCTTACCGCCTGAGCGTCTGGCCGCGGCATCAAGTTTGTCGAACTTTACGCGAACGCTGGCCGGCTCTATTGGCACATCAATTACGACGACGATGTGGACTAACCGTGAGTCACTTCACCATGCGCAGTTAACGGAATCCGTTAATCCCTACAATCCAAACGCGCAGGCAATGTACGATAAGCTGCAGGATTTAGGGATGACGCATCAGCAAGCGTCAGGCTGGATAGCCCAGCAGATCACCAATCAGGGGCTGATTATTTCCGCCAACGAAATCTTCTGGATGTCGGCGGGGATCTTCCTGGTCTTGCTTGGCCTGGTGTGGTTTGCCAAACCGCCCTTCGGTGCGGGCGGCGGCGGCGGTGGCGCGCACTAAATAGCTGATAAAAGGGATCTGCGGATCCCTTTTTATTGTCCCCGTAAACCACCTCCCAGGGATATGGTTGAGGGGAGGCAATAAAAAACCCCGGTTATAAGCCGAGGTTAATTTAAATACTGGAACAACTAATCAGTATGACTAAATATGCAGTTCCTGCAGTTTCTCTTTCGGCAGCGCCAGCTCTTCATTGCTGTTAACGCGTACATCATGCTCCAGAATATGACGTGCGATATCCTGTGCTTCGCTAAGAGAGTGCATCTGATACGTGCCACACTGGTAAACGTTCAGCTCCGGGATCTGGTTTTGATCCTGCACTTTCAGCACGTCCGCCATCGCCGCTTTCCACGCGTCGGCAACACGCTGCTCGTCTGGCGTACCAATCAGGCTCATGTAAAAGCCAGTGCGGCATCCCATCGGAGAGATATCGATAATCTCCACGCCGTTGCCGTTGAGATGGTTACGCATAAAACCTGCAAACAGATGTTCCAGCGTGTGGATACCTTTCTCAGGCATCACTTCTTTGTTCGGAATGCAGAAACGCAGATCAAACACGGTGATTGCGTCGCCATGCGGGGTGTTCATCGTTTTTGCAACCCGGACCGCGGGAGCTTCCATCCGGGTGTGATCGACAGTAAAACTATCTAACAACGGCATTTAGCCACCTCCGATAAATTTTTTGAAAATAATCTGAACTCTTTGTTCCGGGGCGAGTCTGAGTATATGAAAGACGCGCATTTGTTATCATCATCCCTGTTTTCAGAGATGAAATTTTGGCCACTCCCGAGTGGCCTTTTTCTTTTGTATCAAGCGTGCTTTTCCAGCCACACGCTAAACGGCTCAGTATCAGCCGCTTCGATCTCCTGCTGACGACGCTTTGAAGCCTCGGTTTCAGCAATAAATTCCGCTTCCTGCAATATTTCTAACGGCTCTTCACGCAGCAGATTTCGGTAAGCCTCACCCAGCGCTTTACCCGTGCCGCCAATGCCTTCATCAATCATAGACCGTAGGATGCGGGCAGAGAAAGTCAGTTCTGGGTTGTCAAAACAGGCAACCAGTTCATCACAGACCTTTTGATACTCCTCTCCCCCATCGATGCTGTCCAGCGTTTGTGCCACGCGTTTCAGATCACGGAACAGATCTTTCCCTACCTTAGGCAGCGGGAACTGGGCTGTTTCACAGCCAATACCTAACGTCAGCCCAGGCTTACGACCTTCAAGAATCACACGATTCCAGTTTTTACGCGTACACAGCAATTCATCGCTGCTCATTTCCGGGGCATCGGCCAGCGCACACCAGACCATAAACAGATCGAGGAAACGCACCTGCTGCTCGTCCACGCCGATCGGTGAGAACGGGTTGATATCCAGTGAACGAACTTCGATGTACTCAATACCGCCACGCAGAAGCGCGTCAGAAGGCGTTTCGCCACGACGAGTGACGCGTTTCGGGCGAATAGGCGCATACAGCTCATTTTCAATCTGCAGAACGTTGCTGTTGATTTGCAGACGCTTACCGTCCTTCTCCAGACCGATCGCCGCGTACTCCTCGGAAGGGGTTTTAATCGCGCGCTTTAATCCTGCCACATACTCATGCAAATCGTTAAACGTAATTCCGAGATTGCTTTGCGACTTATTGGTATAGCCCAAATCACTCAGACGCAGCGACGTCGCATACGGCAGGTAATACATCCCACAGTCGGTTTTTTCAAACGGCAGGGTTGTCGGTTTTCCTTGCAGGAAAGAGGAACAAATGGCCGGAGAGGCGCCAAACAGATACGGGATCACCCAACCAAAACGGTAGTAGTTGCGGATCAGACGGAAGTAACCCGCGGAGATCTTCTCTTTAGCATCTTCGCCGTCCGTTACGCCACATTTCGCCTGCCAGAAAGCCATCGGCAATGAGAAATTGTAGTGTACGCCGGAGATAGTCTGCATCAACGCGCCGTAACGGTTTTTGAGGCCTTCACGGTACAGCGTTTTCAGACGACCGGTATTCGACGTACCGTACTGCGCCAGTTCGATATCCTGGCCTTCGGCAATATAGCAAGGCATGCTCAACGGCCACATACGCTCGTCGCCCAGATTCCTGGCGGTATACCGATGCAGGTCGCGCATGAACGTGAGCATTTTCTCAATGTCGTCGCCTGGAGGCGTAATAAACTCCAGCAGCGCTTCGGCAAAGTCAGTGGTTATCCATTTATGCGTTAGCGCTGAGCCTAACACCTCAGGATGGCCTGTCGTTGCTAATGACCCATCTGCATTAACGCGCAGCGTTTCGCGCTCCAGCCCACGTTGAATCCCCTTTAACGCCTGAGGATGGTTTTCCAGCCAGGCCAGCGCCTGTGATACGTCCGGGATCAAATTGACCTCCCGCCTGTCAAAATCGTTTTAATTAGCATAATGGTATTGGTTACCCTGAAGGCTATCTCACAACACAATTAGTGCCACCACATAATGCCTTGCGTCGTAACCGCTGCGACAACTACATAGCGCAGCGCCTTGCCAAGGCATAAGAAAAAAAGTACTGGCCCCCACGAGATGCGCATCCATCCAGCTAACAGGCACAGTAAATCACCCACAACCGGCATCCAGCTTAATAATAGTGTGACAGCGCCATAGCGCCGCAGCCAGCCAGTGGCTTTTTCTTGCCAGCGCGATGTTTTACGCAATGGAAAGAAACGCCCAAGGATAACGTTAGTTAACCCTCCAAGGCTATTACCCATTGTTGCTGTTAAGACTAAGACCCAGGGATGACTTACCCCAGAGACCAGCAAAGCAACTAAAACAACTTCAGAATTGCCGGGTAATAGCGTAGCGCTGAGAAAACTGCTGGCAAACAGTGACAGGAGCGATAGTCCATCACTCACAATAACCGGACATCCACAGCATCCATTCCTGCGGCTTGCGCCGCCTGCAGTCCAAAATCGGCATCTTCAAATACGACACAGCGCGCCGGAGCAACACCCATACGTTCGGCACAGAGCAAAAACGTATCAGGAGCAGGTTTATGGTGTTGTACGTGATCGGCTGCGACTACAGCATCAAAATAGCGACGCAGCCCAAGGTGTGCGAGCAGAGCTTCCGCAATCGCGCTTTCACTCCCCGTACCTACCGACATAGGACGACGACCATGCCAGGCTTTCACGACGTCAACCAATGGCAAAGGCTGGACGCTATCCAGCAGCATGCTTCTCACCTTGTCGGTTTTTTCACGCGCCAATGCATGAGGGTCAAGATCGGCATGATTCAATTCAATTACCGACTGGGCAATACGCCACGTTGGGGAGCCATTGAGGGCGACCATGGCTTGTTCATTAAAACGTAATCCATAATGCCCCAATACCTCATGCCACGCCTTACGGTGCGTTGGCTCGGTATCCAGGATGGTGCCATCCATATCAAAAATCAAACCCGCATAACGTTCGTACATCGTCTTCTCACAAGCCGAATGACCAGACGTTATTTTATCGTAATTGATTGATTTTGTCGCTGACAGCGAATTAAGGGGTGTTCCGGGAGTATGTGGAAATGATTCAAAGGAGAGAAGATGGTGCATCCGGGAGGATTACTCGGCTGCGCCTCGCCCTGGGGCCGTTGCTGAAGCAACGTTATCCTCCCTGGTGCTCGCGATTATCTCGCAGACCATGAAACAACAGTGTTGCTGTTATCTCGGAGAAGATGGTGCATCCGGGAGGATTCGAACCTCCGACCGCTCGGTTCGTAGCCGAGTACTCTATCCAGCTGAGCTACGGATGCATCGAGAAACTTGCTTTACTGCCGATATTGATATCGTAATGAGCGATATCAAGTAAGAGATGGTGCATCCGGGAGGATTACTCGGCTGCGCCTCGCCCTGCGGGCCGTTGCTGAAGCAACGTTATCCTCCTTGGTGCTCGCGATTATCTCGCAGACCATGAAACAACAGTTTTACTGTTATCTCGGAGAAGATGGTGCATCCGGGAGGATTCGAACCTCCGACCGCTCGGTTCGTAGCCGAGTACTCTATCCAGCTGAGCTACGGATGCATCGGGAAACTTGCTTTACTGCCGATATTGATATCGTAATGAGCGATATCAAGTAAGAGATGGTGCATCCGGGAGGATTACTCGGCTGCGCCTCGCCCTGTGGGCCGTTGCTGAAGCAACGTTATCCTCCCTGGTGCTCGCGATTATCTCGCAGACCATGAAACAACAGTTTTGCTGTTATCTCGGAGAAGATGGTGCATCCGGGAGGATTCGAACCTCCGACCGCTCGGTTCGTAGCCGAGTACTCTATCCAGCTGAGCTACGGATGCATCAGGGAAACTTACTTACTGCAGATTTGATATCGCTGCTAAAGTGATATCGATTTTCTGTAACAACGCTAATGCGCTATTGCAGAGAAGATGGTGCATCCGGGAGGATTCGAACCTCCGACCGCTCGGTTCGTAGCCGAGTACTCTATCCAGCTGAGCTACGGATGCAAATGGCGGTGAGGCGGGGATTCGAACCCCGGATGCAGCTTTTGACCGCATACTCCCTTAGCAGGGGAGCGCCTTCAGCCTCTCGGCCACCTCACCAACACGCCTCTTGCGAGTGCTTCGAAGAACTTGTTTCTGCTCATCGTCGCTGCGTGGCGCACATATTACTTTCTGGGACTTATAAGTCAAACAATTTTTCCAGCGCTTTTATCGTTTGCACATTTCACGCGCAATTAGTCTGCAAAAACGGCAAAAAGAGTGTTTTATCAACAGATAAATTGGCAATTTCCTGAAGCAATGAACAAACGGAAAAATCGCAGGGAAAGGCAATGCGCGGATGAGAATCGAAAAAATGAGGAAAACGAAGAAGAAAAGAGAAGAAAAGGGATAATTCAATCAGGTTGCGCCTCACCAGAAAGGTGAGACGCGAAAACCTTAGTAACTGGACTGCTGGGATTTTTCAGCCTGGATACGCTGGTAGATCTCTTCACGATGGACAGAAACTTCTTTCGGGGCGTTTACGCCAATGCGCACCTGGTTGCCCTTCACCCCTAAAACTGTCACGGTGACCTCATCGCCTATCATGAGGGTCTCACCAACTCGACGAGTCAGAATCAGCATTCTTTGCTCCTTGAAAGATTAAAAGAGTCGGGTCTCTCTGTATCCCGGCATTATCCATCATATAACGCCAAAAAGTAAGCGATGACAAACACCTAAGTGTAAGCAGTCACGGCATCACATTCTGTTAAACCTAAGTTTAGCCGATATACACAACTTCAACCTGACTTTATCGTTGTCGATAGCGTTGATACAAACGCTGCGGATTGAAGTCCGCAGCGTCGACTTACGCTTATAATTATTACAGTTTTGCGCTGACCCAGCCTTTCACACTGGCTAACGCTGCTGGCAGAGCCGCAGCATCCGTACCACCGGCTTGCGCCATGTCCGGACGACCACCACCCTTACCGCCTACCTGCTGAGCGACCATTCCAACCAGTTCCCCTGCTTTCACGCGATCTGTCACGTCCTTAGACACACCCGCAATCAGAGAAACCTTACCTTCCACTACCGTTGCCAGAACGATAACGGTAGACCCCAGTTGATTTTTCAGATCATCAACCATGGTACGCAACATTTTCGGCTCAACGTCCGCGAGTTCGCTGACCAGCAGCTTCACGCCATTAATATCAACCGCTTTGCTGGAGAGATTTGCACTCTCCTGCGCCGCAGCCTGTTCCTTCAATTGCTGCAATTCTTTTTCGAGTTGACGCGTACGCTCCAGCACGGAACGAACTTTGTCACCAATATTCTGGCTATCGCCTTTCAGCAGCTGCGCAATATCGCTTAAGCGATCGCTCTCAGCATGCACGGTTTGGATAGCGCCTTCACCGGTCACAGCTTCAATACGACGAACGCCCGCCGCAGTGCCTGACTCAGACACAATACGGAACAGACCAATATCCCCCGTACGGCTGGCATGAGTACCACCACACAGTTCGGTAGAGAAATCACCCATGCTCAGAACACGCACGTGGTCGTCATATTTCTCGCCAAACAGCGCCATTGCGCCTTTGGCTTTCGCCGCTTCGAGATCCATGATGTTCGTTTCAATCGGCAGATTGCGACGAATTTGCGCATTCACCAGATCTTCAACGGCACGGATTTCAGCAGGCTTCATAGCTTCAGTATGAGAGAAGTCGAAGCGCAGCACTTTATCGTTAACCAACGAGCCTTTCTGTGCCACATGCGTGCCCAGTACCTGGCGCAGCGCCGCGTGCATCAGGTGCGTTGCGGAGTGGTTCAAGCGAATGCGCGCACGACGAGCTTCATCAACATCAGCCTGTACTGCATCGCCAATTTTCAGAGAACCCGCAGACAGCTTACCAATGTGACCAATCGCCTGGCCATATTTCTGCGTGTCGCTCACGGCAAACGCGAAGCCTGCGCCTTTCAGTTCACCCTTGTCGCCAACCTGACCACCAGATTCCGCATAGAACGGAGTCTGATCCAGTACGACAACTGCGTCCTGACCTGCGTTAATCGCGTCTACCGCTTTACCATCAACAAACAGCGCGGTCACTTTGCCATTCAGTTCCAGGTGTTCGTAGCCTTTAAATTCAGAGGCGCCATCAACACGAATCATCGCATTGTAGTCTGCGCCAAAGCCGCTGGCTTCACGCGCGCGACGGCGCTGTTCTTCCATTGCGGCTTCAAAGCCCGCCTCGTCAACCTTAATGTTGCGCTCGCGGCAAACGTCCGCCGTCAGGTCAACCGGGAAACCGTAAGTGTCATACAGACGGAATGCGGTTTCGCCATCCAGTGTATCACCGGACAGTTTTGCCAGTTCTTCATCCAGCAGCGCCAGACCACGCTCCAGTGTACGCGCAAACTGCTCTTCTTCGGTTTTCAGAACCTGCTCAACCATAGCCTGCTGACGCTTCAGTTCTTCACCTGCGGAGCCCATGACGTCCACCAGCGGACCAACCAGCTTGTAGAAGAAGGTATCCTTCGCGCCCAGCATGTTGCCATGACGTACCGCGCGACGAATGATACGACGCAGCACATAACCACGGTTTTCATTCGACGGGACAACGCCATCGGCAATCAGGAATGCACAGGAGCGGATATGGTCAGCGATAACGCGCAGCGACTTGTTGCTCAGATCGGTCGCGCCGGTGACTTTCGCCACGGACTCAATCAGTGAACGGAACAGGTCGATTTCATAATTGGAGTTAACGTGTTGCAGCACGGCCGCAATACGCTCAAGGCCCATACCAGTATCCACGGACGGCTTCGGCAGCGGTTCCATGGTGCCGTCAGCCTGACGGTTGAACTGCATGAAGACGATGTTCCAGATCTCAATGTAGCGATCGCCATCTTCTTCTGCGCTTCCCGGAGGGCCACCCCAAATGTGGTCGCCGTGGTCGTAGAAAATTTCGGTGCACGGACCGCAAGGGCCGGTATCACCCATCTGCCAGAAGTTGTCGGAAGCATAAGCCGCGCCTTTGTTATCACCGATACGGATGATACGTTCGCGCGGAATGCCGACTTCTTTTTCCCAGATTTCATAGGCTTCATCGTCAGTTTCATAGACGGTGACCCACAGACGCTCTTTTGGCAGGGCAAACCAGTTTTCACCGGTCAGCAGTTCCCATGCGTATTGAATAGCATCATGTTTGAAATAATCGCCGAAGCTGAAGTTGCCCAGCATTTCGAAGAAAGTATGGTGACGTGCAGTGTAACCGACGTTTTCCAGGTCGTTGTGCTTACCGCCCGCACGCACGCAACGCTGCGAGGTGGTTGCGCGGGAATAATTACGCTTGTCGAGGCCAAGGAACACATCCTTGAACTGGTTCATCCCGGCGTTGGTAAACAACAAAGTAGGGTCATTGTTCGGTACCAGGGAGCTGCTGGCAACTACCTGATGTCCTTTACTATGGAAAAAATCGAGAAACGCCTGACGGATCTCAGCGGTGCTCTTGCTCATAATTATCCTGAAGAAATCAAGCTAACGAAATGTCATTACCAGCATCGGCACGTAAACTGCGCCTCTGGCAATCGAAAAGTGGGAATAAGATAAGTTTTCTTTACTGGGAAGTAAAATCCCGTATGCGCTCAATCGTCAAAATTTCGCCATATTGCCTGAATATCTTCCATCAGATAGCCACGGTAGAGCAAAAAGCGCTGGACCTTTACCTTATCTGAAAAATCTACAGGTAAAGGTTCTCCGTATTTACGAATGGCTTGCGCGCGCGCAAGCCCTGCCCAGTCAATTTCGCACTCGCGCATGGCTCGTTCAACGGCTTCACGCGAAATCCCTTTTTGGTTTAATTCCTGACGCACGCGCGCGGGTCCATAACCTTTACGGCTACGGCTGGAGATAAACTGCTGAACGAAGCGGTCATCATCCAGATAACGACTTTCAATACACCAGGCGATAACCTTGTCGTAATCCTCCGGCGTTGCATCAATGTCTTCCGGTCCATTTTTTCCCATCACCGGAGCGGCCAGCTTACGCCGCAGTTCCTGCTCGCTGTGATCACGCATCGCCAGTATACGTACAGCGCGGTCAAGAAGTCGGGAATAAGCGGAGCGGCGGGAAGTTGCTTCTGTCATAGTGAGCCTTCAGAAATGGAAAAGGGCTGCATGGTATGCAGCCCTTCTATGTGCGATAACGTCAGATTATCAGAAATCTTCGTTCGTTTCTTTTACATCTTCACCGCTGTCATCAACAGAGAAGTCTGGTTTTGAATCCGGGTTATTGAGCAGTAACTCGCGTACTTTCTTCTCAATTTCCTTCGCCGTTGCCGGGTTTTCCTTCAGCCAGTTAGTGGCATTCGCTTTACCCTGACCAATTTTCTCACCGTTGTAGCTGTACCATGCGCCGGCTTTTTCAATCAGCTTCTCTTTCACGCCCAAATCAACCAGTTCGCCGTAGAAGTTGATACCTTCACCGTAAAGAATCTGGAATTCAGCCTGTTTGAACGGTGCGGCAATTTTGTTTTTCACGACCTTAACACGGGTTTCGCTACCAACCACGTTGTCGCCTTCTTTCACCGCGCCAATACGACGGATATCCAGGCGAACAGAAGCATAGAATTTCAGGGCGTTACCACCGGTAGTGGTTTCCGGGTTACCGAACATAACGCCAATCTTCATACGGATCTGGTTAATGAAAATCAGTAGCGTGTTGGACTGCTTCAGGTTACCGGCCAGCTTACGCATGGCCTGGCTCATCATACGTGCCGCAAGGCCCATGTGAGAGTCACCAATCTCGCCTTCGATTTCGGCCTTCGGCGTCAATGCGGCAACGGAGTCGACAACGATAACGTCAACCGCACCGGAGCGCGCCAGCGCATCACAGATTTCCAGCGCTTGTTCACCGGTATCCGGCTGAGAGCACAGCAGGTTGTCGATATCAACGCCAAGCTTGCGCGCATAGACGGGATCCAGTGCGTGTTCCGCATCGATGAACGCACAGGTTTTACCTTCGCGCTGTGCGGCAGCAATAACCTGCAGGGTCAGCGTCGTTTTACCGGAAGATTCAGGCCCGTAGATTTCAACGATACGGCCCATTGGCAAACCGCCCGCGCCCAATGCGATATCCAGAGAAAGCGAACCGGTGGAGATGGTTTCCACATCCATGGAACGGTCTTCACCCAGGCGCATGATGGAGCCTTTACCGAATTGCTTTTCGATCTGACCCAGCGCTGCCGCCAACGCTTTCTGTTTGTTTTCGTCGATAGCCATTAATTACTCCTGTCATGCCGCTTTCGGGTTAAACCGCGAAACGTGATAGATAATGTTCTGTTGGGGCAATTATACTGTATGCTCATACAGTATCAAGTATTTTGTAGAAATTGTTGCCACAGGGTTTGTAACGCGTAGGCGGTCGCCTGTCGACGTACCGCATCGCGATCGCCGCTGAAGCATTCCCGGCGAGTAATCCCCTCGCCGCTCGCGCTGGCAAAAGCGAACCATACCGTCCCCACGGGCTTTTCTTCACTGCCGCCATCTGGCCCCGCAATACCGCTAATCGAAACAGCGAAATGCGCGCGGGCCGCTTTTAGCGCGCCAATCGCCATCTCCACCACCACAGGTTCGCTCACCGCCCCATGCTGGACCAGCGTCTCTTCGCGCACGCCAATCATCTGCGCTTTGGCTTCATTGCTGTAGGTCACAAACCCGCGCTCAAACCAGGCGGAGCTGCCGGCAATATCCGTAATTGCTTTGGCTACCCAGCCGCCGGTGCAGGATTCCGCCGTCGTCACGGTTGCCCCGCGCGCTTTCAACGCCAGGCCAACCTGCTCGCTTAACTGCATCAGTTCACTGTCGGTCATTTCAGCCTCTGTCAGTTAAAAAAATATGCCGGACAAGATAGCACTTTCATAACCAAGATGGGGATGAGGAGACAATTTTACGAGGGGCATTCAGAAAATAGATAAACCGCATTCAAAAGAGTACCGGATAACGCACCAGGATAGCGTATTCGGTCTACAAGGAATTGCCCCTGTAGACCGATAACAAATGATTACTGCACGCGCGCCAGCGCGACCGCCTGACCCAATTGCCACACGGCCATTGCATAGTGGGTACTGTGGTTATAGCGGGTGATGGTGTAGAAGTTTGGCAGTCCATACCAATACTGATAACCGGTACCGATATCCAGTCGCAGCAGGCTGGCCTGCTGATGATTACCCAGAGACTGCTGCGGCGTCAGGCCTGCGGCGGCAAGCTGAGAAATGCTGTACTGGGTTTTAAAGCCGTTCGCCAGCCCAGGCGCCTGGCCATTCGCCGGAACCGCGACCGTATCGCCTTTCACCCAGCCGTGGCCTTTGAAATAGTTCGCCACGCTACCGATAGCATCAACCGGATCCCACAGGTTAATGTGACCATCGCCATTGAAATCAACGGCATATTGTTTATAGGAAGATGGCATAAATTGGCCGTAGCCCATCGCCCCTGCGAAAGAACCTTTCAAATCGAGCGGATCGTCGCTTTCATCTCGCGCCATCAGCAGAAAGGTTTCCAGTTCACCAGAGAAATATTCCGCACGACGAGGATAGTTAAACGACAACGTCGCCAGCGCATCCAGAATCCGCGTTTTACCCATCACACGGCCCCAGCGAGTCTCTACGCCAATAATGCCAACGATAATTTCCGGCGGTACGCCGTAGACCTGCCATGCACGGTTCAGCGCATCTTCATATTGGTTCCAGAAGGCCACACCGTTTTGTACGTTATCCGGAGTGATGAACTGTTTACGATACCGCAGCCATGCACCGTTAGGTCCGGCTGGCGGTTGAGTCGTCGGCGCCTGGCGGTCCATCAAACGCAATACCGAGTCCAGACGCTTGGCCTGCGACAGGATCTCCTGCAACTGCTGGCGGTCAAAGCCGTGCTTGTTCACCATTTTCTCGATGAACTGCTGCGCGTTCGGATTATTGGCAAAATCGCCGCCCGTTTGCATGACATTGTGCTGTGGCTCAAGCAGGAAGCCGCCGGATGGCGTACCCGTAGTCGTTTGAGTCTCTGAAGGTTTAGGTTTGCTGCTACAAGCAGCAAGCAATACGAAAAGGGGAAGTAACGCTACATAACGACGCTTGAACATGAGACATCCATTAAACAAATTCAGCCTGGGAGAAGTATGGTAAAGCATCCTCCGCCACACAAGGAAGCAGTAGTCGCTCTCCTTCACAGAATTTCCCCCCTCTTACACTCCTGACCGGCACATTTGCGCGTTCTCACGCACAACCTTTCAAATCAAAATATTTATCTTTCATTTTGCGATCAAAATAACACTTTTAAATCTTTCGATCTGATTAAAATTAGTTACCGTTTGGCAAGATAACTAAAACCCCTACAGGAGAGAATAATGATCGACACCATCACACTCGGTGCTGAGTGGTTTATCGGATTGTTCCAGAAAGGCGGAGAGGTGTTTACCGGCATGGTGACCGGTATTCTGCCTCTGCTGATCAGTCTGCTGGTCATCATGAATGCGCTGATTAACTTTATCGGTCAGCAACGTATTGAACGTTTTGCCCAGCGCTGCGCCGGAAACCCGCTGTCCCGCTATCTACTGCTGCCGTGCATCGGCACATTTGTGTTTTGTAATCCTATGACACTGAGCCTGGGCCGCTTTATGCCGGAAAAGTTCAAGCCCAGCTACTACGCAGCCGCCTCTTACAGCTGCCATTCAATGAACGGCTTATTTCCCCACATCAACCCCGGTGAGCTGTTCGTCTATCTGGGGATCGCCAGCGGACTGACCACGCTGGGTCTTCCGCTCGGCCCGCTGGCGGTGAGCTATTTGCTGGTCGGCCTGGTGACCAACTTCTTCCGCGGCTGGGTGACCGATTTCACCACCACCATCTTTGAGAAAAAAATGGGCATTCAACTTGAGCAGAAAGTACATCTGGCGGGAGCAGCATCATGACGCGTATTCGTATTGAAAAAGGCACCGGCGGCTGGGGCGGCCCGCTTGAACTGGATGCCGTGCCAGGCAAGAAAATTGTCTATATCACCGCCGGGACTCGCCCCGCAATAGTCGACAGGATAGCCAGCCTGACAGGTTGGCAGGCCGTTGATGGCTTCAAAGAAGGCGAGCCGCCAGAGAACGAAATTGGCGTGGCGATCATCGACTGCGGCGGCACGCTGCGCTGCGGGATCTATCCAAAACGCCGTATACCAACAGTGAATATTCACGCGACGGGTAAATCAGGTCCGCTGGCCCAATATATTATCGAAGATATCTATGTCTCTGGCGTGAAAGAAGAAAACATTACCGTCGTCGGTGAAGCATCCGCTGCGCCAACGCCAGCAAACAGCACGATGGGTCGCGAGTACGACACCAGCAAGAAAATTACCGAACAAAGCGACGGTCTGCTGGCAAAAGTCGGCATGGGAATGGGTTCAGCCGTTGCGGTTCTGTTTCAGGCTGGGCGAGACACTATCGATACCGTCCTGAAAACCATTCTGCCGTTTATGGCGTTCGTCTCGGCGCTGATCGGCATCATTATGGCGTCTGGCCTGGGGGACTGGATTGCCCATGGACTCGCACCGCTGGCCAGCCATCCGCTGGGGCTGGTAACCCTGGCGCTGATCTGCTCTTTCCCGCTGCTGTCCCCTTTCCTCGGCCCTGGTGCGGTCATCGCCCAGGTTATCGGCGTCCTGATCGGCGTACAGATTGGTTTGGGGAACATTCCTCCGCATCTGGCGCTACCTGCCTTGTTCGCCATTAACGCTCAGGCGGCATGCGACTTTATTCCAGTCGGATTGTCGCTAGCCGAAGCGCGCCAGGACACGGTCCGCGTCGGTGTGCCATCCGTACTGGTGAGTCGTTTTCTGACCGGCGCACCGACCGTTCTCATCGCCTGGTTTGTTTCCGGCTTTATTTACCAATAAGAGGCACTCAAAAATGACCGTGATTTATGAAACCACCATCACCCGCATCGGCCAGAGCGCCCCGGATGCACTCTGCGACCAGATGCTAATTACCTTTCGTGAAGGCGCGCCTGCGGATATCGAAGAATTTTGCTTCATCCATTGCCATGGGGAGCTGAACGGCTCTTTGCAGGCTGGGATCCAATTTGAGCTAAGCCAGCATCGCTACCCGGTCACAGCCGTTGGCAGCGTGGCGGAACAAAACTTACGTGAACTGGGGCATATCACTCTGCGTTTTGACGGACTGAGTGAAGCGGAATTTCCCGGCACCGTACACGTTGCGGGCCCCGTACCGGACGGTATCGCACCGGGCTGTATTTTGAAGTTTATTGCTTAAGATTGAAGGAGATAAAGATGAATCAGGTTGCCGTTGTCATTGGTGGAGGCCAGACCCTGGGGGCATTCCTTTGCCGTGGGCTTGCGACAGAAGGGTACCGCGTCGCGGTGGTGGATATCCAAAGCGATAAAGCCGCCAACGTCGCGCAGGAAATTAACGCCGAGTTTGGCGAAGGCACCGCCTACGGTTTTGGCGCTGATGCCACCAGCGAACAGAGTGTGCTGGCGCTGTCGCGCGGAGTGGATGAAATATTTGGCCGCGTCGATCTGCTGGTTTACAGCGCGGGTATCGCAAAAGCCGCGTTTATCAGCGACTTTCAGCTTGGGGATTTCGACCGCTCGCTGCAGGTGAATCTGGTCGGCTACTTCCTCTGCGCACGTGAATTTTCACGCCTGATGATCCGCGATGGCGTCCAGGGACGCATTATCCAGATCAACTCCAAATCAGGGAAAGTGGGCAGTAAACACAACTCAGGCTATAGCGCGGCAAAATTTGGCGGCGTAGGTTTAACCCAGTCGCTGGCGCTGGATCTGGCAGAGTACGGGATCACCGTGCATTCACTGATGCTCGGCAATCTGCTGAAATCACCGATGTTCCAGTCATTATTACCGCAATATGCGACCAAGCTTGGCCTTAAGCCAGACGAAGTCGAGCAGTACTACATTGATAAGGTTCCACTTAAGCGCGGCTGCGATTATCAGGACGTGCTGAACATGCTGCTGTTTTACGCCAGCCCGAAAGCCTCTTACTGCACCGGTCAGTCCATTAACGTGACCGGTGGTCAGGTGATGTTCTAAGAAACATGATTGCCCGGTGGCGCTGCGCTTACCGGGCCTACACACATCTGTGTCGGATAAGGCACAGCCGCCATCCGGCAAAATCAAAGGAGCACATTATGGTTTCCGCACTGATTACCGTCGCCGCTATCGCCTGGTGCCTGCAACTGGCGCTCGGTGGCTGGCAAATATCCCGCTTTAACCGGGCGTTTGATCAACTCTGCCAGCGGGGTCGGGTTGGCGTAGGTCGTTCCGGTGGACGGTTTAAACCCCGCGTGGTGGTCGCCATCGCGCTGGATGAACAGCAGCGGGTTACCGATTCGTTATTTATGAAAGGTCTTACTGTATTTGCCAGGCCCGGTAAAATTGCCACGATAATGGGCAAACATCTTGATGATTTACAGCCTGATGTGATCTTTCCCCATGATCCGTTAGCGCAGAATGCACTATCATTGGCGCTTAAACTGAAACATGGGTAATTTCGTTGTGAATGCTAATAGCTTGCGAAATTATCATTTTGCAACCTAATAAGTCAGGGTAATCACGCCTATGAAACCTCGTCAGCGACAGGCGGCCATACTGGAGCACCTGCAAAAGCAGGGAAAATGCTCGGTTGAAGAACTGGCCCACTACTTTGACACAACCGGCACGACCATTCGCAAAGACCTGGTCATTCTGGAGAATGCCGGAACCGTCATTCGTACCTATGGCGGCGTGGTATTAAATAAAGACGAATCCGACCCGCCAATCGATCACAAAACGCTAATCAATACGCATAAAAAAGAGCAGATTGCTGAAGCCGCCGTCCGTTTTATTCACGATGGCGACTCGATTATTCTGGATGCGGGCAGCACCGTATTGCAGATGGTGCCGATGCTCACCCGCTTTAGCAACATCACCGTCATGACCAACAGTCTGCACATTGTTAACGCCCTTTCAGAGCTGGACAACGAGCAAACTATCCTGATGCCCGGCGGAACCTTTCGCAAAAAATCTGCGTCATTTCACGGTCAGTTGGCAGAAAACGCCTTTGAGCAGTTCAGCTTTGATAAACTCTTCATGGGCACCGACGGCATTGACCTCAATGCCGGCGTGACCACCTTTAATGAGGTGTTTAGCGTCAGTAAAGCGATGTGCAATGCCGCTCGCGAAGTGATTCTGATGGCTGACTCGTCAAAATTTGGGCGCAAAAGCCCCAATGTTGTGTGCAGTCTGGAAAGCGTCGACAAGCTGATTACCGATGCGGGTATCGACCCTGCGTTTCGTCAGGCGCTGGAAGCAAAAGGGATTGAAGTGATCATAACCGGAGAAACCAATGAGTGATGCACTACTGAACGCGGGCCGTCAGACGTTAATGCTGGAGCTACAGGAAGCCAGCCGACTGCCTGAACGACTGGGCGATGATTTTGTTCGCGCCGCCAATACTATCATCCACTGCGAAGGCAAAGTGATTGTCTCCGGGATTGGCAAATCAGGCCATATTGGCAAAAAAATAGCCGCGACCCTCGCCAGTACCGGCACGCCCGCCTTTTTTGTGCATCCGGCTGAAGCGCTGCACGGCGACTTAGGGATGATTGAAAGCCGTGATGTCATGCTGTTTATTTCCTACTCCGGCGGCGCAAAAGAACTGGATCTCATCATTCCGCGCCTGGAAGACAAATCCGTCGCTCTGCTGGCAATGACCGGAAAACCGACCTCACCGCTGGGTCTGGCAGCCAAAGCCGTGCTGGATATTTCTGTTGAGCGCGAAGCCTGTCCGATGCGCCTGGCACCGACTTCCAGCACCGTGAACACTCTGATGATGGGCGACGCGTTGGCAATCGCCGTAATGCAGGCGCGCGGCTTTAACGAAGAAGATTTTGCCCGCTCGCATCCGGCGGGTGCGCTGGGCGCTCGTCTGTTAAATAAAGTGCATCATCTGATGCGCCGTGACGATGCCATTCCGCAGGTGACGCTCACCACCAGCGTCATGGACGCGATGCTGGAACTAAGCCGTACGGGTCTTGGCCTGGTGGCAGTCTGCGACGACGAGTCGCTGGTGAAAGGCGTCTTTACCGACGGCGACCTGCGCCGCTGGCTGGTTGGCGGCGGAGCGCTCACCACTCAGGTTAGCGAAGCAATGACCCATAATGGCATTACGCTGCAGGCCCAGAGCCGCGCCATTGACGCCAAAGAGATCCTGATGAAGCGCAAAATCACTGCCGCACCGGTGGTAGATGAAAACGGTAAACTCACCGGTGCTATCAACCTGCAGGATTTCTATCAGGCAGGTATTCTCTAATCCTTCAGCCCCAGACGTTTCGCCAGCCGGTGCAGGTTGGCGACGTCTGTTTCCAGCGCCCGCGCACTTGCCGCCCAACTGTGATTATTTTGCGCCAACGCCCGGCGGATCATCTCCCGCTGGAATGACTCCGTTGCCTCACGCAGGTTGCGATGCAGCGGGATCTCCGCAACAACCTCCGCCTGCAGAGCCGGGGTTTCATCCTGCAGGGCAAAATGCTGCGCCTCAAGCACCACTTCATCCCCTGCCCTGGTGGCCCTTGCCAGAACAACCGCCCGGTGAATGGCATGTTCCAGCTCACGCACGTTCCCGGGCCAGCCGTAATTCAATAGATGACTACGCGCGCCGGGACTTAACACCACGCGGGAAAGTCCCAGCCGCAGCCGACATTGTTCGCAAAAATAACCGGCCAGCAGTACCACATCTTCGCCGCGTTCACGAAGGGGCGGTACGAAAAGAGGAAAGACGCTCAGACGGTGGAACAAATCCGCACGGAAATTCCCGGCCAGCACCTCTTCCCGTAAATCACGGTTCGTTGCCGCCAGCACCCGAACATCCACGCGCAGGCTGCGATCGTCACCCACACGCTGAATATCGCCGTACTGCAACACACGTAGCAACTTAGCCTGTAACGCCAGCGAGAGCTCGCCAATCTCATCGAGAAACAGCGTCCCATTGTCAGCCATTTCAAACTTACCGCTACGATTGCTGATAGCCCCGGTAAAGGCGCCTTTTACGTGACCAAACAGCTCACTTTCCGCTACGGTTTCCGGCAACGCCGCGCAGTTCAGATACACCAGCGGATTCACCGCGCGCGGCGAACCTTCATGGATAGCCTTAGCTACCAGCTCCTTCCCGGTCCCCGTTTCGCCGCTAATCAGTACGTTGAGATCGGATCCCGCTACAATCTCAATCTCTTTTTTCAACTGCAGCATATTGGGCGACAGGCCAATCATTTGGGTTTCAGTCACCTGCTCGAAGGCCGTCGACGGGCCCGGCAACATATTCTGGCTTTCCAGTTGTTCAATCAGCAGCGCATTGCTCAGCGCGCCCGCCGCCAGCGCGGCAATCAGCCTAAGCTCTTCATCGCTGAAAACATCGAATTGATCGGGCTCCATACCATCCAGCGTTAACGCGCCAATCAGATTTTGACCGGCGAACAGCGGTAAGCCAATACAGGCGTGTACCTTCAGGCTCTCCTGGCCCGGAATCAGCCCATCGTAAGGGTCTGGCAAATCGCTGTCAGCTGGGAAACGAACCACGTCCCCGGCGCGGGCAATCGCCTCCAGACGAGGATGCCCTTCCAGGGTAAAGCGCCTGCCGAGAACGTCCTGCGCCAGCCCATCGATCGCCAGCGGAATAAACTGTCGCGACTCATAGCGCAGCAATGCCGACGCGTCGCACTCCAGCACCTGACGCAAGGTGGTTATCAGGCGTTGAAAACGGTCCTGATGTCCAATACCGCTTTGTAATTCAATGGCGATACCCGCCAGCACGTCTACGGAAAAACTCATGACGACCTCATTGTCATTTTGACAATTCATATTGTCATATTGACAACAAAATGAATAGTCATTTTGACTACCACCTTTTAGGCATTAAAAAACAAACCCTTTAAAATCAACAAATAAAAAGTTGGCACGCAACCTGCAATAAGCAAAGCATCTTTTTTAGAAAAACGCTGAATTAATTACTGAGGTTGCTATGTCTATTCTGGTTAAAAATAACATTCATTGGGTTGGCCAACGTGACTGGGAAGTTCGTGATTTCCACGGGACTGAATATAAAACGCTGCGCGGTAGCAGCTACAACAGCTATCTCATCCGTGAAGAAAAAAATGTCCTGATCGATACAGTAGACCACAAGTTTAGCCGTGAATTCGTGCAGAACCTGCGCAGTGAAATTGACCTGGCAGATATCGACTACATCATCATTAACCACGCGGAAGAGGACCATGCCGGTGCGCTGACTGAGCTGATGTCCTGCATCCCGGACACGCCAATTTACTGCACAGCCAACGCTATTGACTCTATCAACGGGCACCACCACCACCCGGAGTGGAACTTCAACGTGGTGAAAACCGGCGACTCGCTGGACATTGGCAACGGTAAGCAACTGATCTTCGTTGAAACGCCGATGCTGCACTGGCCTGACAGCATGATGACCTACATGACCGGCGATGCGGTGCTGTTCAGTAACGACGCCTTCGGCCAGCACTACTGTGATGAACGTCTGTTTAACGACGAAGTTGACCAGACCGAACTGTTCGAACAGTGCCAGCGTTACTACGCCAACATCCTGACGCCGTTCAGCCGTCTGGTTACACCGAAAATCACTGAGATTCTCGGCTTCAACCTGCCGGTGGATATGATTGCCACTTCCCACGGCGTGGTATGGCGCGACAACCCGACACAAATCGTTGAAATGTATCTGAAATGGGCGGCTGACTATCAGGAAGACCGTATCACCATTTTCTACGACACCATGTCTAACAACACCCGCATGATGGCGGACGCCATTGCCCAGGGCATCAACGAAGTTGACCCGAACGTGGCGGTGAAAATCTTTAACGTCGCCCGTAGCGACAAAAACGAAGTCCTGACTAACGTCTTCCGCTCTAAAGGCGTGCTGGTTGGTACTTCAACGATGAATAACGTAATGATGCCAAAAATCGCCGGTTTGGTAGAAGAGATGACCGGCCTGCGTTTTCGTAACAAACGCGCCAGCGCCTTTGGTTCACACGGCTGGAGCGGCGGTGCGGTAGACCGTTTGTCCACACGCTTGCAGGATGCCGGTTTCGAGATGTCGCTGAGTTTGAAAGCGAAATGGCGTCCGGATCTGGACGCGCTGGAACTGTGTCGCCAGCATGGCCGTGAAATCGCACGTCAGTGGGCGCTTGCTCCGCTGCCGGAAACAATCGTCAAAACGGCAACCAAAGAGGAAGAGTGCGCCTGTGCCGCTGCGGCTGCCGCTGATCTTGGTCCAAGCATGCAGTGCAGCGTATGCCAGTGGATTTACGACCCGGCAAAAGGTGAACCGCTGCAGGATGTCGCGCCGGGAACACCGTGGAGCGACGTGCCGGATAACTTCCTGTGCCCGGAATGTTCATTAGGTAAAGACGTCTTTGACGTACTGGCAACGGAGGCAAAATGAGCCGCGGAATTGTCATTATTGGTTCGGGCTTCGCCGCCCGCCAGTTAGTCAAAAATATCCGTAAGCAGGATGCAAATGTCCCGCTGACCCTGATTGCTGCGGACAGTATGGATGAGTACAACAAGCCTGATCTCAGCCATGTTATCAGTCAGTCGCAACGTGCAGACGACCTCACCCGCCAGTCGGCGGGGGAGTTTGCCGAACAGTTTAATTTGCGCCTGTTCCCGCACACCTGGGTAACCGACATCGATGCCGATGCTCACGTAGTGAAAAGCCAGGAGCAACAGTGGCCATACGACAAACTGGTGCTGGCTACGGGAGCGTCGGCGTTCGTACCGCCGATTACCGGACGTGAGTTAATGCTCACATTGAACAGCCAACAAGAGTATCGCGCCTGTGAAACACAACTGCGTGACGCCCAACGGGTGCTGATTGTCGGCGGCGGCTTGATTGGCAGCGAACTGGCGATGGATTTTTGTCGTGCTGGTAAAGCGGTGACGCTTATCGACAACGCCGCTAGCATTCTGGCTTCGCTGATGCCGCCAGAAGTAAGCAGTCGCTTACAGCATCGTCTGACCGATATGGGCGTACACCTGCTGCTGAAATCGCAGCTTCAGGGGCTGGAGAAAACGGAGTCGGGGATTCGCGCCACGCTCGATCGTAGCCGCAGCGTAGAAGTCGATGCGGTGATCGCCGCTACGGGTCTGCGCCCTGAAACCGCGCTGGCGCGTCGCGCCGGATTGAACATCAATCGTGGAGTCTGCGTCGACAGCTACCTGCAAACCAGTCACCCGGACATTTATGCTCTCGGTGACTGTGCAGAAATTAACGGTCAGGTACTCCCGTTCCTGCAACCGATTCAGCTGAGCGCCATGTATCTGGCGAAAAACCTGCTCGGCGGCAATGCGCCATTGAAGTTGCCTGCCATGCTGGTAAAAGTCAAAACGCCGGAATTACCCTTGCATCTGGCTGGGGAAACCCAGCGCCGCGATCTGAACTGGCATATTGCCGCCGAAGCGCAAGGGATGGTGGCCAGAGGGATGAACGACGCAGGCCAGCTATGTGCCTTTGTCGTCAGCGAAGACCGCATGAAAGAGGCCTTTGCGCTGCTGAAAACGCTGCCCGTGTAAGTACAGGATACCGTTGCTTGATTTATTAACCTCACGCACATGGATGTGCGTTGCCACTTGTCGGTATGCCCCGACCTGTAGTTCTTGCCCCGCCAGTCCCGGGGCTTTTTTTATTTTTGCGCCAACGCCCGCGCCGCGGCAATCACGCCCTGCCCCAACGATAATCCGCCGTCGCCCGCCGGTAAACGCTGCGGGAACAGTAAGGTAAAATCATGCAGATAAAACGCCAGCCGGGCTGACAATAAGCGGTTATGCATCACACCTCCGCTGAATACCAGCGTCTTAATCCCCCGCTCTTCGGCCTGCAAACGCATCAGGGTAGCAAACCCACGCGCCAGCGCGTCGTGAAACGCCCACGCTCTTTCGGCAGGTTTGGCCTGCCAGGTCAGCCATTGCTGCCAAAAAACCGCTAAGTCCAGCTGATTGCCATCAAGCGGCACCGTGACAGGGTGCTCAACGCCAGCACATTGCGATGCCATCGCCTCCAGCGCGCAGGCTGCCTCACCTTCATAACTCAGCGATTCCGGCGCACATTGAAGCGCGGCGGCAACGGCATCAAACAGCCGTCCGCACGATGACGCCAGCGGTGCGTTAATCCCCCGCTCAATGGCGCGCGCCAGCACGTTCCAGTTTTGATGTTGCAGCACCGATGTTTCCGGGTAGCGCTGCCAGTCAGAAACAAAACGCAGGCACTGCGTGAGCAAATTGCGCCACGGCTGTTTTGCCGCCAGATCGCCCCCCGCCAGCGCTACCGCTGGCAAGCCGCCAAGGTGTTCGCATTCACGATAGTTGATCCGCAAACACTCTCCCCCCCACAGCGCGCCATTTTCCCCCATGCCGATACCGTCTAACGTCAGGGCAATCACGTCACCACCGTCGAGCGACCAGCCGTGCTCGGCCAGACACGCAGCGGCATGCGCATGGTGATGCAGCACCGTTTCGGTTGGCAGATTCATTTCGCTGGCCCACTGGCTGGAAACATAACCAGGGTGTGCATCATGCACGATACGCTGCGGCGTAAAGTCATAAATGTTTTGGATCAGGCGCAGCGCATCACGCCACTGCTGCTGAATGCCGTCATCGCTGAGATCGCCCAAATGCTGGCTGATAACCGCCTGTTCACCACGCACCAGGCAGAAGGTATTTTTCAGATCTGCGCCCAGGCAAAGCATCGGCGGCACGTCGTGAAATCCTGGCGGCAGCGCCACCGCATCCGGCACGTAACCCCGTGAACGACGCAGCATCTCCCCACTGTCGCGTACCACAGAGTCATCCATCCGCTGCACAATTTCGCGGTTATGCAGCAGGAAACCATCGGCAATTTCGTGTAAATCTTCCAGCGCCTGCGCGTTGGTAATAGCGGGCGGTCTGCCGCTGAGATTGCCGGAGGTCATTACCAACGGACAATTCATCTCTTGTAAGAGCAAATGCTGCAACGGATTCGCTGGCAGCATGACGCCCACTTCCGTTAACCCTGGCGCAATGCCCTCGCTCAATGCTGCGATATAGCGTTTCTGCACCAACACGATCGGCGCGGCTGGGGTTGTCAGCAAACGACGAGCGGGTTCAGGCAGTCCGTCATCACCGGGCAGCATCACTGCCAGAGGTTTTGCCGGACGGTGTTTGCGCAGCCTGAGCAGCGCTACGGCGTCATCATTTCGTGCATCGCACACCAGATGAAACCCACCAATCCCTTTAACGGCCACAATACCGCCCGCTTTCAGGCGCGATACTGCCGCCTGCAACGCTTCTTCTTTCTCCGCCCGCTCACCCGCGCTAAACCATTCGAGGTGGGGACCGCATGCCGGACAGGCAACGGGCTGGGCATGGAAGCGACGGTCGTACGGATCACGATACTCTTTATCGCATTGCGCACAGAGTGGGAATGACGCCATCACGGTAAACAGGCGATCGTAGGGCATGGCGCGGATGATCGTAAAGCGCGGGCCACAGTGGGTGCAGTTGATAAAGGGATAACGATAGCGGCGCTCGCTGGGGGTGTTCATTTCAACCAGACATTCGGGACAGGTCGCGGCATCCGGAACGATTTGCGTATTCATCGTGCCGCCAGCACTTTGCCGAATCGAGAAATCGGCAGGCGGCTGCGTCCAGGCGAACGGTTCGCTCTCAACGCTGTCAATGCGCGCCAGCGGCGGGCAGTGTTGATGCAATTGCGCAATAAACTCTGCCGGATCTTCCTGTATACGCACAACCACACCGTCACCGTCGTTACACACATCGCCATGTAGCTGTAAACGCTGCGCCAGTTGCCAGACGTAGGGGCGAAATCCGACGCCCTGTACCTTACCGCGAATACGCAGCTGTACGCCGGAGTGGTTGTTTATTGTCATGATGAATTCCCGCGGTATTGTATCCCTGAAATGTCCGTTTGCCGGATGGCGGCTTCGCCTTATCCGGCACGTATTTTACGCGGATTTTCAGATATCAGAACAGCAAAGATGCAGTGGAATCCAGCGCCGCGCGACGGCGTTTTTCAGCGCTCAGTTGCTCAAGCTTATTGCGATCCACATAAATCAGCGCGTGAGTCGGGCAGACTTCCATACAGGCAGGGCCGGCCTCACGATGGTGGCACAGGTCGCACTTATTGGCTTCGGCTTTTTCTGCCCGGACGTTCAGACCTGCCCCGCTGTTACGAACAACCGGACGCACGACCACTTCCATTGCGCCATAAGGGCAAGCCACAACGCAGGTTTTACACCCAATGCAGCGCTCCTGCATCACGTGGACAAAGCCTTTATCACGGCTGATTGCACCGTTCGGACAGACGTTAGCGCACGGCGCGTCTTCACACTGGCGGCACAGCGTCGCCGTGGAGACATTAACGCCTTTGATGACGTGAATGCGGGGTAAAAAGGTTTCAGGGGTCAGCGATGCGCAGTCCTGGTTATCCTGATGGGATACCACGCAGGCCACTTCACAGGTACGGCAACCAATGCATTTATTGGCGTCTGCAATGATGAAACGGTTCATCAATTTCTCCAGCAATGACAGATTATCTGCCGAAGCATTCATAAATCGTGCCAGAATTTAATTGACTGTTATTAAAGGTATTTTATTTTGCTGAATGCAGAGAAACCGTGTCATCGTCACTAGTGACGATGACAAATGACAGCCGTCAGCGCAAAACGAGCGGCGCAACAGAGTCGCGTTGAATGAGTTCACCGGTGAAGGTTTTTGGCGGCGTAAACGCCCCGTCATCCAGCATAAAGATCAGGCGGCCTATCGTTTCCTGGATCATTTCCGTTACCGGGATTTTGACGCTGGAAAGCGCCGGAATAGTGTATGGCGCGATAGCGATATCATCGAAGCCAATCACCGACACCTGAGCAGGGACGCTCACGCCATGCGCGTGCAACTGCTTCATCGCACCGATCGCCATATCATCATTGCTGGCCACCAGCGCGGTAAAATTGACCTTATGCGAAAGCAAAGTATCGACTCCCGCCGCGCCGCAGGCTGGCGTCCATTTCCCTTTAACAATCAAATCATTATTAAGCGGAATGCCATGATGTGCCAGCGCGTCTTTATAGCCTGAAAGTCGCTCCACGCCGGTAGGCGAATCCATCGAGCCAGTAATAAAGCCAATCTCTTTGTGCCCGGTGGCAATGAGCTGAGTAACGGCGTTAAAACTGGTTTGCTTTTGATCGCACCACACGCAGTGGCTGGTATTTTTCCGCAGCCGCCGATTAAGCACCATAATCGGCTGGGCGTGGGCGTCGATGATATCGTCTATCTCATCCACACTAAGAAAACGCGGATAGATCATAATCGCGTCACAGCGCAGGTCGAGCAGGTACTGGATCGCCTGACGCTCTTCCTCTGCGCTGTGCTTACCGTCAGCCAGCAACAACTGGCGTCCCTTATCTTCCGCCATCCGCGCGGTATGAAACAGCAGTTCGCTGAAATAGACGCCGTGATAAAGGGTGTTAGTTACCACCAGACCCAGCGTCTGCGTAGTTTTCGCTGCCAGACTGCGTGCCAGCAAGTTAGGGCGGTAACCACTCTCTTCAATGGCCTGAAACACGCGGTCTTTGGTTTCCTGGCTGACATAGCCATTCCCGGAAAGCACCCGGGAAACCGTCGCTTTTGACACCCCGGCACGCTTCGCCACCTCCAGCATCGTGGTCATATTACTCATCCCTTTTCTCTCAATGTGACGCAGTGTACTGCACCGTTTCGCCGCTGTCCTTGCTGCTCAATTGCAAACGCTGACATATAGTGATCGGAGTCACAATTATAAAAAACGATCAAAATTAAACCTTGCCCATTACGTGTAATTTAAACATGATTTTGTGGAACCGGTTTCCTATCTGCGTTTCATCAACCCAGAAAAGCGACCAACGTGAACGGATAAAACATAACGTACTCTACTGATAAAACAGGATTAAATCCGATGTCCAAAAATTATGCAGCGCTGGCGCGCTCGGTTGTGACGGCTCTGGGAGGCGTGGACAACATCACAGCAGTGACCCACTGTATGACCCGTTTGCGTTTCGTTATCAAAGATGACTCGCAGGTCGACAGCACGACGCTGAAGACGCTCCCTGGCGTGCTCGGCGTGGTGCGCAGCGATAACCAGTGCCAGGTGATCATCGGCAACACCGTTTCGCAGGCGTATCGCGAGGTAGTCAGCCTGTTACCTGCCAATATGCAACCTGCAGAGCCGCAAACCAAACCTCGGCTGACGCTGAAGCGGATTGGCGCGGGGATCCTCGACGCGCTGATCGGCACAATGTCCCCGTTGATCCCGGCTATTATCGGCGGATCAATGCTCAAGCTACTGGCAATGATCCTCGAAATGACCGGCGTGCTGGTAAAAGGATCGTCCACGCTCACTATTCTGACCGTAATCGGCGACGGCGCCTTCTTCTTCCTGCCATTGATGGTCGCCGCCTCAGCAGCCATAAAATTCAAAACCAACATGTCGCTGGCAATCGCCATCGCAGGCGTACTGGTGCATCCCAGCTTCATCGAACTGATGGCGAAGGCCGCGCAGGGTGAGCACGTTGAGTTTGCCCTGATCCCGGTGACGGCGGTGAAATACACCTACACGGTGATCCCGGCGCTGGTCATGACCTGGTGTCTGTCCTACATCGAACGCTGGGTCGATCGCATCACTCCGGCGGTAACCAAAAACTTCCTTAAACCGATGCTAATCGTGCTGATCGCCGCCCCACTCGCCATCGTCATCATTGGCCCTATCGGTATCTGGATCGGTAGTGCAATTTCAGCGCTGGTTTATACCATTCACGGCTATCTCGGCTGGCTGTCGGTGGCCATTATGGGCGCATTGTGGCCGCTGCTGGTGATGACCGGTATGCACCGCGTCTTCACGCCAACCATTATTCAGACCATTGCCGAAACCGGAAAAGAAGGCATGGTGATGCCGTCGGAAATCGGCGCCAATTTGTCGCTGGGCGGTTCATCGCTGGCAGTAGCATGGAAAACCAAAAACCCGGAACTGCGTCAGACGGCGTTAGCGGCAGCCGCCTCGGCCATCATGGCAGGCATTTCCGAACCCGCGCTGTATGGCGTGGCGATCCGCCTGAAACGCCCACTGATTGCGAGTCTTATCAGCGGCTTTATCTGCGGTGCCGTTGCCGGAATGGCCGGACTGGCGAGCCACTCCATGGCGGCTCCAGGCTTGTTCACCAGCGTACAGTTTTTCGATCCAGCCAATCCGATGACCATCGTTTGGGTGTTTGGCGTGATGGCACTGGCGGTCGTGCTTTCCTTTGTATTAACACTGCTCCTCGGCTTTGAAGATATTCCTGTCGAAGATGCAGCCGCGCAGGCCAGAAAAAACCAGGCCGCGCAACCAGGCAATATCAATAGAGCCAGCATTTGACTGGTATGAACTGAGGTTAACTATGTCTGTTTTTCCGCAAGGATTTTTATGGGGCGGCGCACTGGCCGCCAACCAGTCAGAAGGGGCATACCAGGAAGTCGGCAAAGGGCTGACCACCGTCGATATGATCCCCCACGGCGCAAACCGCATGGCCGTCAAACTGGGTCAGGAAAAACGCTTTACGCTGCGGGATGACGAATTTTATCCCAGCCATCAGGCAATCGACTTTTATCATCGCTATAAAGAAGATATCGCGCTGATGGCGGAAATGGGGTTTACGGTTTTTCGTACTTCCATTGCCTGGAGCCGTCTCTACCCCAACGGCGACGAGCTGACGCCTAATGAAGAGGGTATCGCGTTTTACCGGGCCGTGTTTGCCGAGTGTAAAAAATACGGTATTGAGCCGTTAGTTACGCTGTGTCACTTCGATGTGCCGATGCATCTGGTCAGCGAGTATGGCTCCTGGCGTAACCGCAAAATGGTGGAGTTCTTTACCCGCTATGCCCGTACCTGCTTCGAGGCCTTTGACGGTCTGGTGAAGTACTGGCTAACGTTCAACGAAATCAACATTATGCTGCACAGCCCTTTTTCTGGCGCCGGACTGGTGTTTGAAGAAGGAGAGAATCAGGATCAGGTGAAATATCAGTCCGCCCACCACGAACTGATTGCCAGCGCCCTGGCAACTAAAATAGCCCATGAAATTAATCCGCAAAACCAGGTCGGCTGTATGCTGGCGGGCGGTAATTTTTATCCTTATTCCTGTAAACCGGAAGATGTGTGGACCGCGCTGGAAAAAGACCGCGAAAACCTGTTCTTTATTGATGTGCAGGCGCGCGGGGCTTACCCCGCTTACTCTGCCCGTGTGTTTCGCGAAAAAGGCGTGGTGATAGAAAAAGCGGCGGAAGATGACGATATCCTGAAAAACACCGTCGATTTCGTCTCGTTTAGCTATTACGCATCGCGCTGCGCCTCCGCTGAAATGAATACTGGCAATACCAGCGCCGCTAACGTGGTGAAGTCGCTGCGTAATCCGTACATTGCCGCCAGCGAATGGGGCTGGGGTATCGATCCGCTCGGCCTGCGCATCACCATGAATATGATGTATGACCGCTACCAGAAGCCGTTGTTTCTGGTGGAAAACGGGCTGGGGGCGAAAGATGAGATCGATGCTAACGGCGAAATCAATGACGACTATCGCATTAGCTATTTACGCGAGCACATTCGCGCCATGGCAGATGCTATTGAAGATGGCGTGCCGCTGCTGGGCTACACCACCTGGGGCTGTATCGATCTGGTTTCAGCCTCAACCGGTGAGATGAGCAAACGCTACGGTTTTGTGTATGTGGACCGCGATGACGCGGGCAACGGCACGTTAGCGCGTAAACGCAAAAAATCGTTCTGGTGGTATAAGAAAGTGATTGCGAGTAACGGGACCGATCTGGAATAACAATGTTGCCGGATAACGGATGACGCCGCCATCCGGCAACACGTATTATTCAGAATATATATACCCGCTGTCTGTTATCATTTTTATTGTACAACTTTAGGATTTTGCAGCAGCGGCAAAGGCGCTTCGCCCAACGCGTGGACCTGACCAATAATTGTCGCGCTCCGGCCAATCTGTAATGACTCAACATTCGTACTATTATGGGAGCCAAACTGGAACTGAATCACGTTGTTCGTTTTATTATTTTCGTCTTTCAGGCTGACAAGATAAGAATAAGCATTGGAAATACCATTAACCTTACGAATATCAATGACCACGCCCCGCAGCTTCACCCATTCACCAAGATAGTCCTTATTGGCTTTAACAGGATTTAAGGTATAGGGCGCGACAAAATCAGCGACGGACAAGGTTGGCATTGACGCAGCTGATGACTCCCCCGGTTGAAATAATCGGTCTCCCGCAGAGAAGAACGCGTCAGCCGCCGTCTCGCACCCGCTAAGAAGAGAGGAAATAATAATTAAATTTACCAAACGAATACCTGAACGCATAAATAACTCCTGTATATTAATTTCCCATATATTCAAACTCTAAATAATTCGAGTATATAACCTCCCTGAACAACGCCGAAATATAATATAACTCCCGTATTAGTAAAAGAAGAGAATATTCCCCCCCAACTATTATCAACTTCTCATCTTTTTCATTATTTGCATTCTATTTTCTGGATCTGCCTTCCAGTTTCGGGTTTGCCCTCCCGCCTTTTTACTGGCATTTTATTCAGTAGTTTTCCATCTCTTTATTTGTAACAAGGGAGTGTTTATGTCTGGTAAAAATGGCAATGCCGAAGCGGTTATCAACAAGCCATTACGTCATTTTAAAGTCAGCTATGTCAGAGTACGGCATGAAGATCGCAAAACCGGTTTTACACGACGTATAAGCCGCCATGCTTCACTCACGATGAACGGAGACTGGCTGGAACAGGCGGGGTTCCCAACGGGCACGTCGGTAAAAGTATCGGTTACGCAGGGGAAATTAATTATTGAACAAGCAGGTGAATAGTCTGTTTCGAGGGTGTCGACGTTATCCGGATGGTGGTAATGCGACACACCATCCGGTATTCAGTGCCCTCAGGCTCAGGCTTCCGGTGCCTCTAATTCAGCGAACCCACCGTGTCCTTCCCACCCGGCTAATCGCTGATAGACGGTATCTACCGCATCTTTGATCGGCTGTGTCATCGGGTAGTAAAAACCGACAATATCCGGCTGAATGCCAAGGAAAATCACCTCGCCAACGTCGTCTTTCAGCTGATCGACCAGGTAGTTCAGCGGCATGTTGTGGGTGGTCATCATGAACATCTCGGCAATATCATCAGGATCGATAATGCGGATTTCACCCGGATTTAGCCCCATATCGGTGGCATCCACAATCAACAGACGCTGCGGGCGCAACTCGCGGATGGCGACGATGTCGTTTTCCGGCGCGCTTCCGCCGTCGATGACAACCCATTGACCTTGAGGATTTGCAGCACACATTTCGGCCAACAGCGGCCCCGCGCCGTCATCGCCCATCATGCTGTTACCCACACATAATAAAACGTCAGTCACGATGTCTCCTCACCATCAGATAGATGGCGCTTTCCTGGTGGATATCGTGAAGCATGCTAAGCATCAGCTTGCTCCACTCCTGCTGCTGCGGGGTCTGCACGGCACGCGCATCATCGAACGCGCGAGCCAGCATCTGCACATGGTTGAAATCGATGACGATCTCGCCGTACTTCGGCACGCCTTCCATTTTCCGGCGTGCTTCACTGCCTTCGGCAAGCGTGGCAATCCACGCCAGATATTCATCCCACGGACAGGTTAACGCCGCTTCCAGGCAATCGATGATCCCAAGGTGGTGACCAATCGCCAGGCTGTAATAGACAACCTGCTGCGCCTCAGCGGGCGTTGCATCGTTCTCATCAATAAACTTACGGCTCAGTTGACTGAACACCACCGTTTCACTCATCGGATACGCGCCTCTTCGACAACATGATTAAGATGCGTGACGATCTCGGTCAGACGCGGATCGTTTTCCGCTTCCAGCCAGCGCGCCACCTGATGCTCACCCTGCCCTAACTGTGTCATATAGTCATCAGCAATCTGGCGACCGTAGCGGTAGCCCGCCAGACGGCGTGCTTCACGATCCACCTTCACGCGCAGCGGCTGAACCATGTCCGGATGCAGAATTTCAGCCGGTTGTGCGTCCAGTTCACCTGGCGCACGCGCGTGAATTTTTTGTTCCAGCAGACCCAGCGCCATTGCAAAACCGTATAGCGTAGCCGCAGGCGTTGGCGGACAGCCAGGAATATACACATCCACCGGTACGATTTTATCCGTGCCGCCCCATACGCAGTATAAGTCGTGGAAGATACCGCCGCTGTTACCGCAGGCACCGTAAGAGATACAAATTTTCGGATCTGGCGCAGACTGCCAGGCGCGCAGCGCCGGAGAGCGCATGGCACGCGTTACCGCGCCGGTAAACAGCAGGATATCCGCATGGCGCGGTGATGGTACAACTTTGATACCAAAACGTTCGGCATCAAACAGCGGAGAAAGCGTAGCGAAGATTTCGATTTCACAGCCGTTGCAGCCGCCGCAGTCCACACGGTAAACGTACGCTGAACGCTTGATGCTTTTAAGCAGCGATGCTTTCATGCTGGCAATGGATTCATCCACCGTCATCGGTACCGGAATACCGTTGGCGTCACGTGGGCCTAATAAATTGCTCATCAGCTGGCCTCTTTCATATGGCGAGTCAGTTCAATACGGTCAGACGGCACCAGGCATTTCTGGCGCTTACAATCCGGGCAGGTCTCAAAGCTTTCACGGTGGTTTTCCGCACGGCTGTCGCCGTTGTGCTTAAGTAGCGCAATGGCGTAATCGATCTCTTTTTGTACCGCAAACGGGCGGTTACATACGCGACAATTACACAGCGCAAAGCGGGACTGCTGCAGGAAATCCTCTTTCTTCCACACCGCCAGTTCATACTCCTGCGACAGCTTGATTGCCGCCGTCGGGCAGACTTCTTCGCAGCGGGCGCAGAAGATGCAACGGCCGAGATTGAACTGCCACGCCAGCTCATGGGTAACCAGATCGGTTTCTACCGTCAGCGCGTTTGACGGGCACGCATTCACACAGGCCGCACAGCCAATGCACTGCTGCGGATTGTGTTCCGGTTTGCCACGGAAGTTTTTATCGACCGCAATCGGCTCCAGCGGATACGACGACGTCGGCGCCCCGGTTTTGATGACTTTTTTGATAAAGGTAAACATGGCGATTCCTTATTTCAGCGGCGAGTTTTTACGCTCGATGCTGTAGCGCTCAAGTTCTTTGTACGGCACGACTTTGCTCTTCTTCTTACGCACATCGACCACAGTCATACGGTCGGTACAGGAGTAGCAAGGATCGAGGCTACCGATAATCAGCGGGGCATCGGAAACGGTGTTGCCACGCAGCATGTAGCGCAGCGTCGGCCAGTTGGCGTAAGTCGCCGCGCGACAGCGCCAGCGATACAGTTTCTGGTTGTCGCCAGTCATACTCCAGTGGATGTCATCCCCGCGCGGCGCTTCAGCAAAGCCCAGCGCAAAGCGGTGTGGAATGTAGGTAAAACCTTCCACAGCCAGCGGGCCGCCTGGCAGGTTGTCCAGACCAAAGTCGATCATATTCAGTGCGGTGTAGACTTCATTGATACGGACTTTCAGACGAGAAATAACGTCGCAACCCTGCTCACTGTGAACTTCCATCGGCAGCAGACCATAGCCCACAAACGGGTGATCGGCGCGGGTGTCACGCGCATGGCCGCTGGCGCGTACCATCGGGCCGACGTTACTGAAATCACGGGCAATTTCCGGATCAAGACGACCAATACCTACGGTACGCTGTTCCATGTTCGGCGTGCTGAGCAGCATATCGACCAGTTCCTGCACGTCACGACGCATCTGCTGCGCCAGTTGACGGGTCTGGATCATATCCTCTTTCAGCAGATCACGACGAATACCGCCGATCAGGTTCAGACCGTAAGTTTTACGTGCCCCGGTGAGGATCTCCGCCATCTTCATGGAGGTTTCACGCACGCGGAAGAACTGCATAAAGCCGGAGTCAAAACCGGTAAAGTGACAGGCCAGGCCGAGGTTCAGCAGGTGCGAGTGCAGGCGTTCAACTTCCAGCAGAATGGCGCGGATCATCTGCGCACGTTCCGGCACGACGATGCCCATCGCGTTCTCGACGGAGGTGGTATAGGCGGTGCTGTGCGCAAAGCCGCAAATGCCGCACACGCGGTCGGACAAGAAGGTCACTTCGTTGTAACCCATGCGGGTTTCCGCCAGCTTCTCCATGCCGCGGTGGACATAGAACAGACGGTAGTCGGCGTCGATGATGTTCTCGCCGTCAACAAACAGACGGAAGTGACCGGGTTCATCAGAGGTGACGTGCAATGGGCCAATCGGCACCACGTTGTTTTTCTTGTCGCCCAGTTCGTTGATGAACTCGTAGGTTTCAGCATCGGTAGTCGGCGCGGGGCGCTGGCGATAATCCATGCTGTCTTTACGCAGCGGGTAGAGTTCGTCCGGCCAGTCATCCGGCAGTACCAGACGACGCTCATCGGGCAAACCAACCGGGATCAAACCGTACATATCGCGCACTTCGCGCTCGCCCCAGACCGCAGCAGGCACGCGCGGCGTGACGGACGGGAACTCCAGCTTATTGGCATCGACTTCAACGCGCACGGTAATCCAGCACTTGGTACCCTGCTCCATCGACAGCACGTAGTACACGGCATAATGACCGCACAGCTGACGTTCGTCGTTACCAAACAGCACGGACAACCAGCCACCCTGTTTGTAGTACAGGAACTCCACCACTTCCGGCAGGTAGTTCACCTTGACGGTGATCGTCAGCTGATCTTTGGTCTGCCAGGCTTCATCCAGCACGACGCCCGGGAAGGCCTGGTGCAGCGCCGCGAGATATTGTTGACCTAATTTTTCTTCAGACATGCTCAAACTCTCTTAAATCACGCCACCAGCAAGGAGACGAACGCTAAAAACGCAAACCCAAAACCGGCCCAGGTCACGCGTGAAGTGGCGCAAAAACGCAGACGCGCCATGCTGTTTTCGAACAGGGCGATGACCAGCACGCCGAGAACCAGTTTGACGACGGCAATCACCAGCGCCAGTAGCAGCCCACCCGAGGTGAAGGTTTCCATCTGTCCCCACGGCAGGAACACGCCAACGAACATTTGCAGAACGACCAGTTGCTTAAGGCTAATGCCCCATTTCAGCACCGCAAAACCGCTGCCGCTGTATTCGGTCAATGGACCTTCCTGCAGCTCCTGCTCTGCCTCTGCCAGATCGAACGGCAGTTTGCCCATTTCGATAAAGGTGGCGAAAGCACAGGCGCACAGCGCCAGAATCAACGGAATGCTGCGTGCAGCAGGCCAGTGATAAATGGTATCGGCGATATTGCTGATATGCGTTGAGCCAGCAACCTGCGCCGCTACCCACAGACCCAGCAGCAGGATAGGTTCAACCAGCACGCCGAGCATCGCTTCGCGGCTGGCGCCAATAGCGGTAAACGGGCTACCGGTATCCAGGCCCGCGATAGAGAAGAAGAAGCGAGCGATGGCGAACAGGTAAATTAAGGTGATCAGATCGCCCAGTTGCGGCAGTGGTGAGCCAACGGTCACTACCGGCAACGCGGTGGCGATAGTCAGCATCACACCCACCATCACAAACGGCGTCAGGCGGAAAACCCAGCTGGAATCCGCAGGCGCAATGCTCTGACGGCCCAGCAGTTTGATAATGTCGCGGTATTCCTGCAAAACGCCCGGACCGCGGCGATTGTGCAAACGCGCACGTGCCACGCGGGTAATACCGGACAGCAGCGGCGCAACGGCAAACAGCACCAGCGCCTGAATTAACGGATATAAAACACTCATTCTCAGGCTCCTCGTGAAACCACAATAACCACCAGTACCGCCAGCTCAATCAGCGCCAGGCGACGGAACAGCACCGGTGCAGCCGCATTCTGCCAGCCCGGAACCAGTGATACCGGATTCAGCCATTTGCGCAGTTTGAGTACCGGTGCAAAGGCTTCTTTCACCGGCATGGCAAAACCGTGTGCGGTAATGACCATTGACTGCTCGTGATCGTAACCACACACCCATGCCGCACCGCGTGAACGCGATGGCAGACGGTTGCCTTTGAAAATCGCCATGATGATGAACGGCAGCAGCGGACATGCGATCAGCAGCAGCGTGATCATTGGCTGAGAAACGGTGGTTTTCGCGGTTTCCAGCGGCAGCGGAACGGCAGCGGAGATCATCGGCAGCAGCCACGGCGCAGCAACGCCCCCAATCACGCAGCAGATAGCCAACGCGACTACGCTAACGCCCATCAGGATTGGCGCGCAGCAGGCATTTTCAGCTTCCTTCGTGCGCGGTGCGCCAAGGAACGTAACGCCATAGACTTTCGCCATACACATCACCGCCAGCGCGCCGGTAATCGCCAGTCCTACCGCCAGCAACGGTCCTAACAGACGACCGACAAACGCGCCGCTGTTGCCAAGCTTAAAGAAGGACTGGTAGATAACCCACTCACCGGCAAAACCGTTCAGCGGCGGCAGTGCGGCCATCGCCATCAGGCCAACCAGCATCGCCAGAGAGATAACCGGCATACGTTTACCGATACCGCCCAGTTTTTCGATATCACGATGACCGGTACGGAACCAGATGCTGCCTGCGCCCAGGAACAGAACGCTTTTGAACAGGCTGTGGTTTACCAGGTGGTACAGACCGCCGGTCAAACCCAGCGCAATCAGCGCAGGTTGATTCAGGGAAATTCCGGTTACGCCAGCGCCCAGACCCAGCAGAATAATGCCGATGTTTTCCAGCGTGTGGTATGCCAGCAGACGCTGAATGTTGTGCTCCATCAGCGCATACAAACCGCCGACAAACGCGGTGATCATTCCCAGCACCAGCAGCGTAATGCCCCACCACAGCGGCGCGTTACCGCCCAGCAGCGACAGGGAGAGAATACCCAGCAGACCCACCTTCATGACGACGGTAGAGAACAGCGCCGCAGCCGGTGCGCTGGCGTTGGCGTGTGCCTGTGGTACCCATCCGTGCAGCGGAATAATCCCGGCCAGCAGGCCAAAACCCGCCACGCCCAGCAGCCAGATATCAGACCCGAGCGGCAGCTCCTGAGTGCGCAGGTCAAGCAGGCGCAGCTCCAGGGTGCCGTAGCGTTGCCACACCAGGTAGCAGGCAATAGCCAGCAGCAGCGTGCCGACACGGCCCAGCGCAAACCACAGTTTGCCCTCTTTGCTGCAGCCGGTGAGGAACACGGCACACAGCGCCATGATTTCCGCCATCACCACCAGCGTTCCGAGGTTGCTGGCAACCACCGCACATACCGCCGCGGCCATCAGCAGATTCACCAGCAGCCCGTTGGCTTTTACCTGCGGATGACGATGCCAGTCAATGTTGTACAGGCTGACAAACAGGCCGCACAGGCCCAGCGTAATCAGCCAGATAGCGTTCAACGGGGTAATTTGCACACTGTGACCAATAAACGGCATCACACCGCTTAAAGCCAGGGCATTAGTCAGTACGGTGAAACCCGCAGCCGCCGTACACAGGCTGCCAACCGCACCGCCAACCCCGGCAATCCAGCCGCTCAGCGGTTTGTGAAATGAAAACAGAAATGCCAGAACCGCAGCCGCCGTAAACCAGGCCACGCCGCTGTTAATCAGTGAAATTGCGCTCATTTTGCATCCCCACTCTGAGCCTGCTGAAACAAGGTGAGATCGCCGAAATCGGTATTGAAAGTCAGCTCACGCTTACGTTTGCTGGCGCGGGCAATATCCACGTTACTCACCAGGTGCAGGGCTTTGGTCGGGCACATGCGTACGCAGGCCGGACCAAGCTCGTCAAAACTGCACAGATCGCATTTCACCGCGATGGCACGAATACCCGGAACCCAGTCCAGCAACGTGCTCACGCGGGCAGGCGCTGGCGGAGCCGGAGGCGCTTTTGGTGTATTGGCGTTTGCCGGGATATGCAGCGGACGGCTACCGGAAAACTCAATCGCGCCAAACGGACAGGCGATCCCGCACAGTTTGCAGCTTACACACAGGCTTTCATTCAGCTGCACGGCACCATCAACGCGATTAATCGCATTAACCGGACAAACGGTGGCGCAAGGCGCATCTTCGCAATGGTGGCAAAGCTGCGGGGCGGATTCTTTTTCATTTAACATCACTTTCAGGCGCGGCATTGACTGCAGGCCATGCTGGCGATGTGTCTCTGAGCAGGCGGCTTCACAGGTGTGGCAGCCGATGCAAAGAGTGGAGTCAGCAATTACAAAACGATTCACCAGGCATTCCTCAGGTGATAGTCATTTTTGACGAAAACATGTCTGGAAAATGTCATTTCGACATTTTTCGACATGCCCATTCCCTAAACGTCGTGACGCAGTATGAAAGTGCATCATGACAAAAGTGGGCAGCACCCAAGGCTTAAGCCGGGCTATGCCCCTCAATCAGCTGGCTTAAATTCACCGGCATATTGTTTTCAACCGCGGTATAGAGGCTGTCGTAGACGGTGGCGATTTTTTCGAGATAGTGTTCCAGCACCTGCTCGCGATCGCGGTTGCTGATACGCTCATCGACTTTACCGTCGATGGTCAACTCAGCCTGTGCAATCAGTTGCTTATCATCACCGTCTTTCGTTTCAACGTAGTACTCGATGGTGTGGCTGTTAAAGCCGTCCGCCAGCGTGACGTAGATAGTGAAGTGTTCAAAAAGGACGAAGCAGAGATCCTTGTCCGGTGCGCAGCTCATTGCATGATGCAAACGCGCTTTTGACAGGGTGATCCCCTGAACCAGCGAGTTGCAGTAAATACGCCACTGGTCCTGTAGGCGACGATGCCGTTCAGCGATGTAATCGGCTTTTTCGCTTATTTCCCAAATAGTCATGTCAGGTTACCCGTTTAGCAGAGATGAACAGCTTTAAGCACATTTCATGCCAAAATTAAAAACCTTGATTTTCATATAGATAAAAAATCAAAGAGCGGTGACGACATGTCATTTCGTCATCGTCGTCATTGTCACGATAGAAAAAATTCAAGCTGGCATGTTTATTGCTTTTAATACGGCAACTTCATAGGAGGCGGTATGCACGAAATAACCCTCTGCCAACGGGCACTGGAATTGATTGAACAACAGGCCACGCAATACGGTGCTCAACGAGTAACTGGGGTCTGGCTCAAAATTGGCGCATTTTCTTGCGTAGAAACCAGCGCTCTCGCCTTTTGTTTTGATCTGGTATGCCGCGGGACCCTTGCAGAAGGTTGTAAACTCCACCTCGAAGAACAAGAAGCCGAATGTTGGTGCGAATCTTGTCAGCAATACGTCACCTTACTGACGCAACGCGTGCGCAGATGTCCGCAATGCAACAGCGATATGCTGAGAATTGTGGCCGATGACGGCTTACAGATTCGACGTATTGAAATAGATGAAACTCCAGCGTCGGATGCCGACGCCTAAGCGTCATCATCCGGCAACTGAAGTATCGCAAGTAATAAATCAGGAGTGAGCGATGTGTACGACATGTGGTTGCGCTGAAGGCAACCTTTATATAGAGGGTGATGAGCATAATCCCCACTCGGCGTTTCGCAGCGCGCCATTTGCCCCAGCGGCTCGTCCGGCGCTGAATATTACCGGGGTGAAGACCTCCAGTTTCACACCGAGCCAGACTGAAGAAGGCGATTTGCATTACGGTCACGGTGAAGCAGGCACCCACGCACCAGGCATGAGTCAGCGCCGGATGCTGGAAGTGGAAATTGACGTGCTGGATAAAAACAACCGTCTGGCCGAGCGCAACCGCGCCCGCTTTGCTGCCCGTCAACATCTGGTATTAAACCTTGTCTCAAGCCCAGGCTCCGGTAAAACCACGCTGCTGACCGAAACGCTGATGAAGCTCAAAGACAGCGTGCCTTGCGCCGTCATTGAAGGCGACCAGCAGACAGTTAACGATGCCGCCCGTATTCGCGCCACAGGTACGCCCGCCATCCAGGTCAACACCGGTAAAGGTTGCCACCTTGACGCACAAATGATTGCTGACGCCGCGCCACGTTTGCCGCTTGAAGACAACGGCATCCTGTTCATTGAAAACGTCGGGAACCTGGTTTGCCCGGCCAGCTTCGACCTCGGAGAACGCCATAAAGTGGCGGTGCTTTCCGTCACCGAAGGCGAAGACAAGCCGCTGAAATACCCGCATATGTTTGCCGCCGCGTCGCTGATGCTGCTCAACAAAGTAGACCTACTGCCGTACCTCAATTTTGACGTAGAAAAGTGCATCGCCAGCGCCCGGGAAGTGAACCCGGAAATTGAGATTATCCTGATTTCCGCCACCAGTGGCGAAGGCATGGACCAATGGCTCTCCTGGCTGGAGACGCAGCGATGTGCATAGGTGTTCCGGGTCAAATCCGCACCATTGATGGCAACCAGGCCAAAGTCGACGTTTGCGGTATTCAGCGTGACGTCGACCTGACGCTGGTCGGAAGCTGCGATGAACACGGTCAACCCCGTCTGGGCCAGTGGGTACTGGTCCACGTCGGCTTTGCCATGAGCATCATTAATGAAGCTGAAGCGCGCGACACGCTCGACGCGCTGCAAAACATGTTTGACGTTGAGCCGGATGTCGGCGCGTTGTTGTATGGCGAGGAAAAATAATGCGTTTTGTTGACGAATACCGCGCACCAGAACAGGTGATGCAGTTGATAGAGCACCTGTGTGAACGTGCCGCACACCTCCCCTACACTGCTGAACGTCCGCTGCGCATCATGGAAGTGTGTGGTGGTCATACCCACGCTATCTTCAAGTTCGGTCTCGACCAATTGTTGCCCGACAACGTCGAGTTTATTCATGGCCCGGGCTGCCCGGTTTGCGTTCTGCCGATGGGCAGAATCGACAGCTGTGTGGAAATCGCGAGCCATCCGGAAGTGATTTTTTGCACCTTTGGCGATGCGATGCGCGTTCCGGGTAAACAAGGTTCTTTGCTACAAGCCAAAGCGCGCGGCGCGGATATCCGCATCGTCTATTCACCGATGGATGCGCTGAAGCTGGCGCAGGAAAACCCAACGCGTAAGGTTGTGTTCTTTGGCCTGGGTTTTGAAACCACAATGCCAACCACCGCCATCACCCTTCAGCAGGCAAAACAGCGTGACGTGCAGAACTTTTACTTTTTCTGCCAGCACATCACGCTTATCCCTACGCTGCGCAGCCTGCTGGAACAGCCGGACAACGGCATCGACGCCTTCTTAGCGCCGGGCCATGTCAGCATGGTGATTGGCACCGATGCCTATAATTTCATTGCTTCAGATTTCCATCGTCCGTTGGTGGTCGCCGGTTTCGAACCGCTCGATCTGTTGCAGGGCGTGGTGATGTTGATTGAACAGAAGATTGCCGCGCATAGCCAGGTTGAAAACCAGTATCGCCGCGTGGTGCCGGACGCCGGTAACCTGTTAGCGCAACAGGCCATCGCCGAAGTATTCTGCGTCAATGGCGATAGCGAATGGCGCGGTCTGGGCGTCATTGAATCCTCTGGCGTTCACCTGACGCCAGACTATCAGCGCTTTGATGCCGAAGCGCATTTCCAGCCAGCGCCGCAGCAGGTGTATGACGATCCGCGCGCGCGTTGCGGCGAGGTATTGACCGGCAGATGCAAACCGCATCAGTGCCCGCTATTTGGCAAAACCTGTAACCCGGAGACCGCGTTTGGCGCCCTTATGGTCTCCTCAGAAGGCGCATGTGCCGCCTGGTATCAGTATCGTCAGCAGGAGTGTGAAGCATGAACAGCGTACAACTCGCCCACGGTAGCGGCGGTCAGGCTATGCAGCAGTTGATCAACAATCTGTTTATGGAAGCTTTTGCTAATCCGTGGCTGGCGGAACAAGAAGATCAGGCCCGTCTGGACCTGGCGCAACTGGTTGCAGAAGGCGATCGTCTGGCGTTTTCAACCGACAGCTATGTTATCGATCCGTTGTTCTTCCCGGGTGGCAATATCGGCAAGCTGGCCATCTGCGGTACGGCTAACGACGTGGCGGTCAGCGGCGCGATCCCTCGCTACCTCTCCTGCGGTTTTATCCTCGAAGAGGGTTTGCCGATGGAGACGTTGAAAACCGTCGTCAACAGTATGGCGGCGACCGCGCGTGAAGCAGGCATCGCCATCGTGACCGGCGATACCAAAGTCGTGCAGCGCGGCGCTGCAGACAAGCTGTTCATCAACACGGCCGGAATGGGGGCGATCCCCGCCAACATTCACTGGGGCGCACAGACCCTCGGCCCAGGCGATGTGCTGCTGGTCAGCGGTACGCTTGGCGATCACGGCGCAACTATCCTTAACCTGCGCGAACAGCTGGGTCTTGATGGCGAACTGGTCAGCGACTGCGCGGTATTGACACCGCTTATCCAGACGCTGCGTGATATTCCCGGCGTGAAGGCGCTGCGTGACGCGACCCGTGGCGGCGTAAATGCGGTAACGCATGAATTTGCCGCCTCATGCGGGTTTGGTATTGAGCTGTCTGAAGCGGCCCTGCCCGTGAAGCCCGCGGTGCGTGGCGTTTGCGAACTGCTGGGTCTGGATGCGCTTAACTTTGCTAACGAAGGCAAGCTGGTGATTGCCGTTGAGCGTCAGGCTGCTGAAACGGTGCTTGCCGCGCTGCGCGCACATCCGTTAGGACGCGATGCCGCAATGATTGGTGAAGTGGTAGAACGCAAAGGTGTGCGTCTTGCCGGACTCTACGGCGTGAAACGCACTCTCGATTTACCACACGCCGAACCATTACCTCGTATATGCTAACAGCCGGTTGGCAGCAAGCTGTAGGCCGGGTAAGACGCATTTGCGTCGACATCCGGCCTTAACGCTGCATTATCACCTGATGGCGTTTTGCCGATCGGGTCTACGGTTCGAGTAGCGGGACCAGTCCGGCAATAATTTACGACTTATACCTATAATTCATTTACCGTTTTCGCACCGTTCTGCGGTGCTTTTCCTGGAAAAGCAATATGTCGTATACACCGATGAGTGACCTCGGACAGCAAGGCCTGTTCGATATTACTCGTACATTATTACAGCAGCCCGACCTGCCGTCTCTCAGCGAGGCGCTTTCGCAACTGGTCAAGCGTTCAGCGCTGGCCGACTGCGCGGCTATTGTCTTATGGCAGGCACAAACGCAGCGTGCGCGTTATTTTGCGACGCGTGAAAATGGTAACCCCATCGATTATGAAGACGAAACGGTGCTGGCGCATGGCCCGGTACGCCGTATTTTGTCTCGCCCCGATGCGCTGCACTGCAACTATCACGAGTTTAGCGAAACCTGGCCACAGTTGGCCTCTGGCGGACTGTATTCTAAATTTGGTCACTACTGCCTGCTGCCGCTGGCGGCAGATGGACGAATCTTTGGCGGTTGCGAATTTATCCGTAACGAAGACCAACCGTGGAGTGAAAAAGAGTACAACCGGCTGCAGACCTTCACCCAAATAGTCGGCGTCGTTGCTGAACAAATTCAAAGCCGGGTCAGCAACAATGTCGATTACGATCTCCTGTGCCGTGAGCGTGATAACTTTCGCATCCTGGTCGCCATCACCAATGCTGTGCTCTCACGTCTGGATATTGATGAGCTGGTCAGCGAAGTCGCCAAAGAGATCCATCACTACTTCGACATTGATGCCATCAGCATCGTGTTACGCAGCGATCGCAAAAACAAGCTCAGCATTTATTCCACTCACTATCTGGATGAACATCATCCGGCACACGAACAAAGTGAAGTGGACGAAGCCGGCACGCTCTCTGAACGGGTCTTCAAAAGTAAAGAGATGCTGCTGATTAACCTGAGCGAACGCGATACCCTGGCCCCTTACGAAAGAATGTTGTTCGAAACCTGGGGCAACCAGCTACAGACTCTGTGCCTGCTGCCGCTGATGTCCGGCAATAATATGCTCGGCGTACTTAAGCTGGCGCAATGTGAAGAGAAAGTATTCACCACCGCCAATCTCAAACTGCTGCGCCAAATCGCAGAACGCGTGGCGATCGCCGTGGATAACGCTCTCGCCTACCAGGAGATCCACCGCCTGAAGGAGCGGCTGGTCGATGAAAACCTGGCGCTGACTGAACAACTCAACAACGTGGAGAGTGAGTTCGGAGAAATCATTGGCCGCAGCGAAGCGATGTACAGCGTACTCAAACAGGTCGAAATGGTGGCGCAAAGCGACAGCACTGTCCTGATTCTTGGTGAAAACGGGACGGGTAAGGAGCTGATTGCACGAGCAATTCACAACCTGAGCGGACGTAACGCCCGTCGGATGGTGAAAATGAACTGCGCGGCAATGCCTGCCGGATTGCTGGAAAGCGATCTGTTTGGCCATGAGCGTGGCGCATTTACCGGGGCCAGCACGCAGCGGATTGGACGCTTTGAACTGGCGGACAAAAGTTCGTTATTTCTCGATGAAGTTGGCGACATGCCGCTGGAGCTTCAGCCCAAGCTGCTGCGCGTTCTGCAGGAGCAGGAGTTTGAACGTCTGGGCAGCAATAAGCTGATCCAGACCGACGTTCGCTTGATCGCTGCCACTAACCGCGATCTGAAAAAGATGGTCGCCGATCGCGAGTTTCGTAACGATCTCTACTATCGACTGAACGTCTTCCCGATCCATCTGCCGCCGCTGCGCGAGCGCCCGGAAGATATTCCGCTGCTGGTGAAAGCCTTCACCTTCAAAATTGCCCGCCGGATGGGGCGCAATATCGACAGCATTCCCGCCGAAGCCCTGCGTACGCTGAGCAACATGGAATGGCCGGGTAACGTGCGCGAGCTGGAAAACGTCGTAGAACGCGCGGTTCTGCTCACCCGGGGCAACGTGCTGCAACTGTCCCTGCCGGATGTAATCGCTATGGCGCCGTCTACGCCGCCGGTGGCCACCGAAGTTGCGCAGGATGGCGAAGATGAATACCAGTTGATAATGCGCGTTCTGAAAGAAACCAATGGCGTTGTCGCCGGTCCTAAAGGCGCGGCACAAAGACTGGGGTTGAAACGCACAACGTTACTCTCGCGCATGAAGCGCCTGGGCATTGATAAGGACGCACTGGTTTAACGGATTATTGCCCGATAGCGCTACGCTTATCGGGCCTACGCCACTGGTGCGTTTGTCTTTGTCGGCCGGATAAGGCGCAGCCGCCATCCGGCATAGAATTGCTAAATCACTTCTTCCGCTGGTATTTCTCGGGTAACTCCGGCACCGGACGTTTGTCATCAATCAGATGACGCACGGTCAGGATCGGATGACGCCAGAGCATTCTGGGTCCAGCCCAACGCATAATTTGCTTCATCTCTTCGCGTTTAGCGGGCTGGTAACAGTGCACCGGACACTGTTTGCAGGCCGGTTTTTCCTCACCAAATACGCACTTATCCAGGCGCTTTTGCGCATAGGCAAACAACGCATCGTAATGCCCCGGTTCATCTGAAGCCTGCGGACACTGGCTCTCATACAGCGAGATCATTCTCTGGATCGTCATTTTCTCACGTGCAATACGTTTGCCGGACATGATGCCTCCACAATTAAGTTGCATAAATAATACACCTTAACTAAGCGCAGGACTATTCCCTGCCGGTGATACATTCCTTAGCACCCTACGCAAATAAGAATTATTTTCATTTGTTTATGCCATGTGCTATATAACATAGCAAAGGCTATATTCGATGATAAATTAACCACTTTGTTGTGAGGGATACTATGCCGCATCTGCCCCATCTGAAGTCATTTCTCCTTGCCAGCGTGTTAACGGCGCTTACGCTGTCACCTGCCTGGGCGAAAGAAAAGTTCAAAGTGATAACCACCTTTACGGTGATTGCCGATATGGCAAGCAACGTGGCAGGTGACGCGGCGGACGTCAGTTCCATCACCAAACCCGGGGCAGAAATTCACGAATATCAACCCACACCGGGGGATATTAAACGGGCGCAGGGCGCACAGCTTATTCTCTCCAACGGCCTTAACCTCGAACTATGGTTTGCCCGCTTCTATCAAAATTTGTCCGGCGTACCGGAGGTCATGGTTTCAAACGGCGTGCAGCCAATGGGTATCAGCGAAGGGCCGTACAACGGCAAACCGAATCCGCATGCCTGGATGTCAGCGGAGAACGCGCTTATCTACGTGGATAACATTCGCGATGCGCTGATGAAATACGATCCCGACCATGCCGCAACCTACCAGAAAAATGCGGAGAATTATAAAGCGAAAATCCAGCAGACTCTGGCGCCACTGCATGCAGAACTGGCGAAGCTCCCTGCTGATAAACGCTGGCTGGTCACCAGCGAAGGCGCATTCTCTTACCTCGCGCGTGATAACGGCCTGAAAGAGCTGTATCTGTGGCCGATCAATGCCGATCAGCAAGGCACGCCCAAGCAGGTACGCAAAGTGATCGATGCGATCAGAAAACATCAAATCCCTACCGTATTTAGCGAAAGCACCGTGTCCGACAAACCTGCGCGTCAGGTCGCCCGCGAGTCTGGCGCGTATTACGGCGGCGTGCTGTATGTCGATTCGCTCAGCGCTGCCGATGGTCCGGTACCGACCTATCTGGATTTACTGCGCGTGACGACAGAAACCATCGTCAGCGGCATCAACGACGGGTTAAGGAGCCAAAAATGAGTCAATCTGCGATTACCGTGAATCAGGTTACGGTGACGTATCGCAACGGCCACACCGCGCTGCGGGATGCCACTTTTCAGGTTCCGGGCGGCTCAATTGCCGCTCTGGTCGGCGTAAACGGTTCGGGAAAATCAACGCTTTTTAAAGCGCTGATGGGTTTTGTCCGGTTGGCGAAAGGGGAAATATCTATTCTGCAACAACCGGTTAATAAGGCGCTCAAACAGAATCTTATCGCCTATGTCCCCCAGTCAGAAGAGGTGGACTGGTCGTTTCCGGTACTGGTGGAAGATGTAGTGATGATGGGCCGCTTTGGCCATATGGGTTGGCTGCGTCGACCAAAACAGATCGACCACGACTGCGTGGATGCGGCGCTGGCGCGGGTAGATATGCTGGACTATCGCCATCGCCAGATAGGTGAACTGTCCGGCGGGCAGAAAAAACGCGTTTTTCTGGCAAGAGCCATCGCACAGGACGGGCAGGTTATTTTACTGGATGAACCCTTCACCGGCGTGGATGTGAAAACCGAGGCTCGGATCATCGATCTGCTGCGTGAACTGCGTGATGAAGGCCGGACCATGCTGGTCTCTACCCATAATCTGGGATCCGTCACCGAATTTTGCGATTACACGGTGATGATTAAGGGCACGGTGCTGGCAAGTGGGCCAACCGAAACCACGTTTACCCACGAGAATCTCGAGCTGGCATTCAGCGGCGTTCTGCGTCACGTCGCGCTGAGCGGCGGTGAACAACACGTGATTACCGATGATGAACGTCCGTTTATTTCGCGGCGCGCGGCAAGCGAGGGGGAGTAATCATGAACTGGCTGACGGAGCCGTTTGGCTACCAGTACATGCTCAACGCCATGTGGGTTTCGGCGATGGTCGGCGGCCTGTGCGCATTTCTCTCCTGCTATCTGATGCTCAAAGGCTGGTCGCTGATTGGCGATGCGCTGTCGCACTCGATCGTTCCAGGCGTGGCCGGAGCCTATATGTTAGGGCTTCCCTTCGCGCTGGGCGCATTTCTTTCCGGTGGACTGGCGGCGGGCAGCATGCTGTTTCTCAATCAGCGTTCACGCCTGAAGGAAGATGCCATTATCGGGCTGATTTTTTCGTCCTTTTTCGGTATAGGGCTGTTTATGGTGTCGCTTAATCCGATGTCGGTGAACATCCAGACCATTATTCTGGGTAACATCCTGGCGATTGCGCCGGAAGATATTCTGCAACTGGCGATCATCGGCGTGGTTTCGCTGACCATTCTGTTTTTGAAGTGGAAAGATCTGATGGTGGTCTTTTTTGATGAAAACCACGCGCGGTCTATCGGTCTGAATCCGGGTCGGCTGAAGCTGTTGTTTTTTACGCTGCTCTCCGTTTCCACGATCGCCGCACTGCAAACCGTCGGCGCCTTTCTGGTGATTTGCCTGGTGGTTACGCCCGGTGCGACGGCCTGGCTGCTGACCGATCGTTTTCCTCGCCTGCTCACCATCGCCGTGGCGCTCGGCAGCCTGACCAGCTTTTTTGGCGCCTGGCTAAGCTACTGGCTGGACGGTGCAACCGGCGGAATTATCGTCGTTCTGCAAACGCTGCTGTTCCTGCTGGCATTTGTCTTCGCACCAAAACACGGTCTGCTGGCAAATCGCCGCCGCGCCCGTCTGGTGAACAAGGAGCAAGTATGATCTTAACAACGCTGCTGGAACCTTTTCAGTTTAGCTTTATGGTTAATGCGCTGGTCATCTCTACCATCGTCGCTGTGCCCTGCGCGCTGCTGTCGGTATTTTTAGTACTCAAAGGCTGGGCGCTGATGGGCGATGCCATGAGTCATGCGGTATTCCCAGGGATTGTACTGGCGTGGATTGCGGGCATCCCGCTGGCAATTGGCGCGTTTATCGCCGGTCTGTTCTGCGCGGTGGCGACCGGATACCTCGACGATAACAGCCGCATCAAGCGCGACACCATCATGGGTATTGTTTTCTCCGGGATGTTTGGTGCGGGTCTGGTGCTGTACGTCTCTATCCAGTCAGAAGTCCATCTCGATCATATTCTGTTCGGCGACATGCTGGGCGTATCGTTAAGCGATATCATGCAAACCGCGGTTATTACTCTGGGGATCGCGCTTATCATCGGACTTAAATGGAAAGATTTGCTACTGCATGCGTTCGACCCACATCAGGCAAAGGCCAGTGGGCTTAACACCGCACTGCTGCATTACGGCCTGTTGTGCATGATCGCCCTGACGATTGTCGCCACGCTAAAATCGGTAGGGATTATTTTGTCAATTTCATTACTGATTGCACCTGGCGCCATCGCGATTTTAATGACGCGGAAATTTTCCCACGCCTTATGGCTGGCGGTGGCGATGTCGGTCATTACCTCATTTATGGGCGTGTACCTGTCATTTTTCATCGACAGCGCGCCGGCTCCCACCATCGTCGTACTATTTTCCCTGCTGTTTGTGATTACCTTTATTTATGCAACCCTGCGCGATCGGCGTTTAGAGAATCAGCTTCAGCTACAGGATCCGTAAATTATGGGTCTGCTAATGTTCTTGATATTAATATAGCCTCCGCCAGGAGGTTATATTATCGGCAGATTACAGCATCGTGATGATACGTTTAAATAAATGGATTATAGATTACTCTAACGTGAACAACGGTTGTGGCTTGCCAATGTGGTATCCCTGTAACCACCCGACATTCATGTGTTCCAGGTGCATCTGGATTTCGGCACTTTCAACAAACTCGGCGACAACCTGCATACCTTTCATTGCCGCAACCCGGCAGAAAGATTCGATGATATAGCGACTAACCTCACATTTTATAATCCCACGAACGAAAGACCCATCAATCTTCAAAATATCTGCTTCAATGTTCATCAGGCGTTCATAGCTTGCAAACCCGGCACCGAAGTCATCAATCGCGATCCGACATCCCAATTGACGTAGTAAGCGTAGTGTATCTGCCGTGTGTTCTTTATCTGACAGGGTATCAGCCTCGGTTATCTCAAAAATAATCCGTTGCGGTATCACCACATATTCCTGCAACAACGCAGTTATCTTTGCAACGATACCTGAACAACATAGCGTCACTGGCGCCAGGTTAATGGAAAAACAACTCAGCGGATGGTAGCGCATGTACTTCAGGGTGTTCTCAATAACCCAAAGATCGATATCGGGTGCTAACCCTGTGTCGCGTGCAACCGACAGAAAATGGTCAGGGGAAAGAAATTCCCCGTGCTCATTGAGCATGCGGATCAATATCTCATGATAGGATTCATCACCACGAGTACTGACGATAGGCTGGGCCAGCAGGACAAAGGTATTGTGATCCAACGCGTTTTGCAGTGCAGCGCGAACATCCGTTGTATCGGTAGTAGGGTTGCCAAACAGTCGGCTATGCTGTGCCTCAAGGTTTTCCGGCCTGCCGTTGGTCATTGGCGATATGACTTTTGTTATTATTGGAGGGAACATCATATTCATATCAAATTAATAAATAAATACTAATTTATAGATAAAAATGGACATTCCGCGTAGCTGGCATCAGCGGTGAAGAAAAAGACAAAAACCAACATACTGATAATTAACAAAAATCACAAACCCAGTTTTTGCATTATCATTCCAGCTGAGTGCAAAAAAACACGTCAGATGCTTTTAATGTTAACTTTAACATACAAAAAAAGAGAGTTTCCCTCGCTTCATAATTATTTTTCCGTCACTCACTAACTCCTGCAATACTTTGTGGATAGCACTGCGTGAGATATGATTTCGAGCGAGAATGAATGTATACACAGATGTGTTTTCACGCATCTCAGGCTCCATCGACCAAATATACTTCAGGTGTTCAATAATCAATTCACGGATAGTGCGATGCGATTGCAATTTTTCTCGCTGAAAATAGCGTTGCAGATGTAGCGTTAAAATATCAAATGCATGTTTCCAAAGATTCTTCGCAGTGAACAAAAGTTCGGCATTGGGTGCACTCATTGCCCACATTTCACAATCGGTATCACAACGTAAATAGTGTCCGGCAACTTCCGTACGCATTTGTGGCAAGCCGAGGATGGCCGGTGCAGATATACTTACCATCACTAAATCATTTTCCACACGATGAACAGAGACGGCCCCTTTCTCCAGAAACAAGATATTTCCATCACTCTTCAGATCAATACGCTGGCGTTTTTTGCGTAAGGACAGCCAGGCATTATCTGACTTTTTCATTTCATCACCAACAAGCACTACAGCATTTTCAATATCTTTCTGGAACATGGGACTCTCTACCGCAAATTATGGCTTTGTCAAAACGAGGGTGGAATGTTACTCAACACGAAAAATAAATGTCAGCTCACCAACAAGCTGACATTTATTCCCATCTACATCTACCACCGGCATTCCCTGGTGCCGTTGACGCGTTCAGACTCATGCTGTTTTCGCGTGGTGGCGCCAGGCAGTATATGACGCTGTCCATAAAGAATTAATGGCAATCATCTTTGTCGTTGTTATTTCATCTTTCTGTTCTTTTCAATGTAGCCAAAAAGATACAATACATTGATTTATATATAGTTTATTTTCATTAAAAAGTTATCATTGTTGTTATATTATGATACGAAATTGAAACACTTCGCGGTTCTCGCTGCAGGGTCGGGTCCATACTGGTGGTCTTTATGGACTAAGTGGTATCATGACTCGCCAACCGCCTGGCGCACCAGCAAGAGTAGAAACATCATGTCTGAGACTGGCAATGTCAGTTATCTGATTGAAAAAATAATAATATTTACGCCAGCTACACAATCTCTGGCGCGGATAGATCAACCCAATCAGCGGATAAAACTCAAACACTCGGCGTCATTATGTCTTTTATTACTTATTCAACATCGCGGGCAAGTGGTTTCCCAAAACGAACTACTGGAATTCGGCTGGGGTAAAAATCACCGCCAGGTGAGCTTCAACGCCTTTTATCAAAGCATTCTCTCTTTGCGCAAAAGTTTGCTGCAGCTGGAACTGGAGCAACCGCTTATCACCACGATCCCCCGCAAAGGGCTGATCATCCAGGAAGAGTTCAATATTCAGGTGATTGAAACTCCGGAGGAGAGCGTATCTTTTACAGCAGAACCTTTAGTGCCGGATGTCGCCATAGAAGAACTGTCAGATGACACAGCGCGCCAACCTTTGATAACCACTGCTGAAATGGTAATACTTGCTATTACCCTGATAATTTGTGTGCTTATAATGTATCCGTGGCAAACCAGTGATAACTATTTCTCCGGCTATATCACCGCAGACAACGCCCCCACTGACTGTCAGTATTATTTTAATAATGATGCCAGTAACTTCTCCCGACATACGGCATTTATCAACAAAAATCCTGGGCTGTGTCAGAGCCATAAATTTATCTATATCACCACCTACCCTGAATCCAAAAAATTATCCGTGCTTGTATGTCGCTCACCGATGAAAAACAGGCAGGAAAACGCCTGTCAGTCGGTTTATTACCCACGGTATGATAGCTAATGAATTTTTATTCCCGAACGCCCCGCATCCAGACAGGTATTATCCTGCTGCTTTGTTTTGCTGCGCTAATTGTTACCGCTGTCTACCGGTACAGTAAAAACAATGGTCAGTTACATAATCTGACCTGTCGGTCTGCCATCGAGATTGTACGCAATACAAGCTCATTCCGAGGGATCATTGATATCAAAACCGGCGGCAGCAAAGGTATTGTGAATATTGATGGCATTATCAAAGATGCCGAAAATAATGAGCAGACCGTGCAACGCATGGTACTTTTTACACAATCCAGCTACGGCTCAAGCCCGGTTTGGATTTCGCAGAAAATCCAAATCTCCAATCGCGAAACAGCACCCGCCAGTCTCATTCAGGAACTCCTCCCCGACTTCTTCCTGACCAACACCAGCGTATCCAACGTCGATTTTTTTGCGCTGAATAGAGAGACGTATTTGATTACCAAAGAGGGGATCCCCTATCTGTACTGCCAGAATTATGCGTTGCCGGAAAATGAATAATCAGTAAGCGAAGATTAAAAAAAGCAAAAACGATTTGAAAGAGTCACTTGATACGGACTTCACGAACCACACGCCAATGATGTCTTGGTGTGTTAATGCTGATTCATAAAGATTATTTCCTCTCATAATATAAAAACCCTATTCTAACCTACACTACCATAACTCGCTGATTATGCGAACATTGTTACCCTGCTCGTCCAGCGTTATAACTCTCTGGTTTTCCAATAATCCCTTCCCTCTCTGACCGCCAGTAACAAATGTCACCGACAGTTGTATATTGATGCAACGATGATTTTATAGCTCGGGCGACTTTTCAGGCGCAGAGTTAGCGGTGAAATTTGACAGTGTGCCAAGCTGATATTCTGCAATGCGGCACAATCATCCGGTCAGACAGGTATTGAGCATGTTCATAACCCGATTGATTGCCCTGCCCGGGAGTCCACTTTAGCCCAGGGCCGACACAGCAATTGTATCTAACACGTTTATTTTATTAAGTTTTTGATAACAATTAGTTAATTAATTTATTCATTCGCCTATTCCGCTGTTCTGCAAAAACGTCATTTGCAGCTTTTGTCCATCATCTAACCAGTAATTACTTTCTTAACGCTAGCCTCTTCATCCCCTCGCTCATGATATAAATTTATAAAAAACATTAAAAATAGCGTTTTAATCTTAAAAAAATAATTTAATCGATATTTACATTTACCAAATATGCAAACAATGGTCTTATATTCCAACCTTACAGCGTGACGCGAAATGTTGTTCTGCAACCGAATGCGCCACTCCAGAGAAGGTGAAATGAATCATCAACATCTGTTCAGATGCCAGGGATGATGTAGCGCGAACCAGGGAGCAGGGAAAAAGTTTCACGCTACTGACAAAAGTAAATTTGATTATGAAAATGGGATATACACAAATGTTTAACAAAACATTCATCGTAGCGGCATTGATGGTTTCCAGCTCTGCATTTGCAGCTGAATCAACCGGCGTAGCGGGTGGCACTATTACCTTTAACGGTTCAGTGTCCGATACCACCTGTAACGTAGTGACCAATAACGGTTCAGACTTCACGGTAAACCTTTCCCCTATTGCTGTGGGTGATATGGGCACCACCGCCGGTGTTGTTAAAACCAACGCCAAAGACTTCACCATGAATCTGAAAAACTGCTCTGCGGCATCGGACGAAGCTAAAACGCTTAAAATCACTTTCAGCAGCAGCAACCTGTCGGATGATGCTAAATACCTGAAAAACTACAGCGACAATGGTGCCGAGGGTGTGGGTATTGCGCTAACCAAAGACGGTAACACTGCCGTACCGTTTGATACCGCTTTCGATACTGGTCTGAGTTCCGCTGACGCTGCCACCGAAGATGGCGTCACACTGACCATGTATGCCAACTACTACAACTACGGTGGCGCGGCCGTAACAACCGGTAAAGTGGTTACTGACGCAACTTATTCCTTCAGCTACGACTAACTCATTCAGCCGGGGTCTCCCCGGCTCTCCTCTACGACATTATGAAAACTCTGATATTTTTTCTTGCGGCTACGTTCATTTCCATGAATGCCAGCGCAAGCGTTGTGATCAACGAAACGCGTGTTATTTATCCGGCCAGCGCCAAATTTGTGTCGGTGCAACTGGTAAACGACAGCGAACAAACCCATCTGGTGCAGTCCTGGATTGACGAGGGCGATGCTTCCGCCGCGCCGGAGAAAGTCAAAGTGCCGTTTTCTCTGCTGCCTCCGGTCGTAAAAATGAGCGGACACGCCGGACAGGCTCTGAAAATCTCGGCGATGAACACCCATTCGCTGCCAAAAGACCGCGAAAGTGTGTTCTGGCTTAACGTTCTGGATGTCCCTCCCGTCCCTGAAGGGAGTGGAGATAGCTACCTACAAGTGGCCATTCGCAATCGTATAAAACTGTTCTATCGTCCGGATCAACTGAGCGATCTCGACAGCAGCGTGGCGGAGAAAATTACCGTTTCGACTTCTGGCGGTCACACTTGCCTGAAGAATAATTCGCCATATTACATGACCATCCCTCAGGTCGTGACCTGGCAGGGGGGCGAGCTAAAGCAAAGCCGAAAAGATAATTTACTGGCTGAGACTGCGTTTATACCGCCGTTTGGCTGCGCGCTGGTATCCAGCAAAATTCAGTCCGGTGGGCAATATCGCCTTACCTGGCTTGATGATTATGGCGCAAAGAGATTCAGCACTATCCACTGATATCCCAGATAAATGACTCCAGGTTCAATTCTGATGAAAAACAGTTCTCTGTTTCGTATAAGTTTGCTAGTTCACTCTGTCAGCCTCGCGATATTTTCATACGGCGCGTTGGCGGAGGATTTTAATAGCAGCCTGCTGGTAGGTAATTCAGCAGATATGGACTGGAGTAATTCTCGGCTGGTTATGACGCCGGGGGCTTATGATTTGGATGTTTATGTGAATAACGTCTGGCGCGGGAAATTTAATATTTCCGTCGCTAATGACGATAAAGGTACTCTGCTTATTAATAAAGACGACGCATCTCTACTGGATATTCAGGGGCTGGATGATATTGTAAATAAAAGCACCGCTGAAAAGCTCGACGTTAATACCCTGCTACACGGAGGGAAAAGCGCCCTGATACCCGGCACACTGCGTCTGGATTTAGGGAAGGTGCGAATAAGCAGGTCATTTCTTCCCAAGCTGACTCGCTGATTAAAATTTCGCGGATCTGGGCCGATTTTTTTCCCGCAAACACATCGAATCAGCCTATTTAGGCTATTTTTTCCACCATTTCTGGCGTTATTTCCGGTTTTTACTGAGATCTCTCCCACTGACGTATCATTTGGTCCACCCGAAACAGGTTGGCCAGGGTGAATAACATCGCCAGTTGGTTATCGTTTTTCAGCAGCCCCTTGTATCTGGCTTTCACGAAGCCGAACTGCCGCTTGATGATGCGAAACGGGTGCTCCACCCTGGCACGGATGCTGGCTTTCATGTATTCGATGTTGATGGCCGTTTTGTTCTTGCGCGGATGCTGCTTCAAGGTTTTTACCTTGCCGGGACGCTCGGCGATCAGCCAGTCCACATCCACCTCGGCCAGCTCCTCGCGCTGTGGCGCTCCTTGGTAGCCGGCATCGGCTGAGACAAATTGCTCCTCTCCATGAAGCAGATTACCCAGCTGATTGAGGTCATGCTCGTTGGCCGCGGTGGTGACTAGGCTGTGGGTCAGGCCACTCTTGGCATCGACACCAATGTGGGCCTTCATGCCAAAGTGCCACTGATTGCCTTTCTTGGTCTGATGCATCTCCGGATCGCGTTGCTGCTCTTTGTTCTGGTAGAGCTGGGGCCTCAATGATGGTGGCATCCACCAAAGTGCCTTGGGTCATCATGACGCCTGCTTCGGCCAGCCAGCGATGATGGTCTTGAACAATTGACGGGCCAGTTGATGCTGCTCGAGCAGGTGGCGGAAATTCATGATGGTGGTGCGATCCGGCAGGGCGCTATCCAGGGATAATCGGGCAAACAGGCGCATGGAGGCGATTTCGTACAGGGCATCTTCCATGGCACCGTCGCTCAGGTTGTACCAATGCTGCATGCAGTGAATACGCAGCATGGTCTCCAGCGGATAGGGCCGTCGGCCATTGCCCGCCTTGGGATAAAACGGCTCGATGACAGCGGTCATATTCTGCCATGGCAGAATCTGCTCCATGCGGGAGAGGAAAATCTCTTTTCGGGTCTGACGGCGCTTAGTGCTGAATTCACTATCGGCGAAGGTGAGTTGATGGCTCATGATGTCCCTCTGGGATGCGCTCCGGATGAATATGATGATCTCATATCAGGAACTTGTTCGCACCTTCCCTAACAGAATCAATCATGAAAAAATTATTTTATCTTATGGTTACGGCCATAATACTGACCGCACTCCCAATATTATCTGCACAAGCACAGTCGCAGGCTCAGTCTCGCGGTGTAACAGGCGATACCTGCCGTAATTCCGGCATACTTTTTACCAGCGTCGCAGAATCGGATAAGTCGCTAAATCTTTCATCGGCTTTCGTGAATTCAAACGTCGTTGAATATTCCTATACCACCAGTTGGTCGGGTAGTATGACCTGTACTTACGGGAATATTGGGATCGGTGGTCTGGCGCAAGACCACTTATATTATTTTACCGGTTTCAACGGTTCTCCTGTTTATTTGAATTTCAACAGTGCGGATGGTGAAAGTAGCTACTGGATAAAATTAACGGCCACCATTAGTGGCGATACCAAAGTGACTGTCAGCGGTATCGTGGGCATTCACTCTCTGTCATATCAGACACAATATACGCTGCGGGCGGAATTAATGTCGGCTCCGCCTGTGGGCATGGAAAGCTATACCAAAACCACAACCAGCGGCGCACTGTCGGTCATACCTGCGGTGATGAGCGGTACCGGAAGCGGCTCCAGCTCACCGTTCCTTTCCAGCAAAACATATGCTTATCGCGCCTGGTCCAATATGATGTCTGAAACCGCACGCAAAAGCTGGAATACCGATTATTTTATTGCTTATGAGAAGCTGACGATTCAGTTTGAGCCAAAAGAAACAACCTGCAATATGACGCGGGACATGAGCGTGAAATTACCCCCTGCTCCGTTTAGCGTCCTGAAAAAAAATGGAAAGGCAGCTGGTGCCGATTTCACGATCCCGCTGAAGTGCGGCAACCTGGCCGGAATTAAAACGTCTACCCGCAATGTTAAGGCCTGGTTATCCAGCAATGATTTAGTCAGTTCTGATACCAGCTACCAGATAATGGTCAACGATGAAACCACGGCGGGAGGGGTAGGTATTGCCATTCGTAGCCGGATGTTTATGGGTGACTATGATGAGGTGCAAATATCCAGTAGCAATAATATGGAACATGCCTCACAAATATTAGATATCGCTAAAGATGATGATATAAGCAATACGCAATACATTTATCTTCATGCTTATTACAAAGTTTATAACGCATCAGCATTATCAACCGGTAGCGTGGTGGCGACTGCGCAGATAATGTTTGGCTACGATTAACCCCCCTATTTTACTGTGGCCCAGACGGGCTACAGTAAGTTTTTAATTTAATTCTCTTAAAGGATTTTATGAAAATATCTGTTCAAACCGTGCTTGATCTTCTGCACAGCATTATGCACCCGCTTTCTCCTGAACTGGTGCATCATTTGCAACGCACGGGTCTCATTTGCTGGTATCTCGGGAATCGAGCCGGTTTTGACAGTGCAGCCATCAATAACGCCTGGCTTGCGGGTATGTTGCACAATATCGGGGCGCTGAGCAAAGTGCATCCCTTCAGTGGCGCCCATGGTAAAGCCTTTATTGAAGAGCATGGACGACTTGGCGCCTCAATGATGTCCGGCGTACGTTTTTTACAGCCAGTGACCGCAATTCTTGAAACGCGCCACGCGGATGCCTTGGGTTACACGCAGAATACAATGCTAAATACCTGGCATCTGGTGCATCTGGCCGATGAGTTTGAGCTGTGGCTGCGCGGGATTGAAGGTGACTATGTGGCCCAACGGCATAATATTGTTTCCGGTTTTCTGGCCAGTAGCCCACTATGGCCATCGTGCCTGGTCGAGGCGCTACAGGATGCCAGCCATGAGGATGGTTTCTGGTTTCGCCTGAGTTCGCCCTCATTACAACAGGTGCTGCGCGTTATCAGCCCGCTCAATGATGTGGTGCTGGATCACCATGATTTTCTGGAGGTCTGCCTGCTGATTTCGAATATCGTCGATAAATACAGCAGCTTTACGCAGACTCACAGTACCAGCGTGGCTCACGTGGCGGCGAAGCTTGCGGAGCTGTACGGCTGCGATCGCTACACCCAGGATAAAATCCGCATCGCGGGGTACCTGCACGATATTGGCAAGCTGGGTATTCCACTGGAAATCCTCGAGAAGCAGGGAAAGCTGGAGCCGGACGAGTACGCGCAAATGAAGCGCCACAGCTATAAGACGCTGGAGATGCTACATCCCATTGAGGAGCTGGGTGAAATCGTACACTGGGCGGCAAGACATCATGAACGCCTCGACGGCAGCGGCTACCCTTTTCGCCTGGGTGCGGCTGCGCTGGATATCCCTTCGCGTATTATTGCTGTGGCTGATGTTTTCACCGCGATGACCGAGAACCGCCCCTATCGTCAGGGGATGTCCAGCGAAAAAGCATTGATTATTCTGGAGGAAGAGGCGTCAAATTTTCGTCTGGATCGGGACATTGTCGATCTGCTAAGCCATAATATTGCAGTGCTCAGACCTTTGGTTGCGATGTACTAAGCCAGGCATAACCCGAAATCGCAGCCGCGCAGAATGCATATTGTATAAATTTACCGAAAGAAAACGCGAATGAAATATTTGATAGCCAATAGAGTCATTTACGATAGCGAGAGCGGGGAACTTGTGGTCAAGGAACCCGGAAACGAGCAAAGTAAAAGGCTAACAAATACCGCTAACCGTATTCTTTCGTTACTGATTGCGTCGCCAGGCCGGGTACTTGAACGCGATTATCTTCTGGATAAAGTCTGGGAGGAAGCGGGCCATCCGGGTTCCAGTTCATCGCTGAGCCAGTACATTAGTATCCTCAGAAAAACATTAACATCCTTAATATTCATTGAGGAAATTATTGTAGCCGTACCCAAGGTGGGCTTTTACTTCTCACCAGAAATCGCCGTTGAACTGCAGAATGATGAAGAAATGGTGAGTACCACACCTCTTCCGGTATCCCTGCGTAAGGCGGCAACGAAGGATAAAAAAAACCTCTGGCTGATTGCGGCTATCGCGTTTTTGCTGCTGGCCAACCTTTGGATACTCAGCCAGAAACAGGGTTCACCGCGTTTTGCAGCCGAATACCGTATTGGTGAAATCGGGAACTGCAAATTTACTGCCTATGAAGATTTATCGGAGGAAGTTGACCCTCAGGTCATGAATATTATCCGTCAGCTACAGCCTGAACTTGAGCTAAAGTGCGCCCGGAAACCCGCGCAGATTATGGTTTATTTTCAACCCAGTGTTCTTTACGGTAGTCATGGTCGGTTTTTCTACTCTTATTGTCCAACAGATAAGGCAACAGCAAAAATTGTCTATTGTGAGAACCATTATGCTTTTAACTGGAAATTAAAATGAAGCTGATGACAACCTTAGTGCTGGCAGTGGTCGCGTTGATTTGTCTGTTAACATGGCAACTAAGCCTGCGATCGGGTGTTTATTTTGACAAACGCTGCTTTGCGAATATCACCTATGTTGACGCTTCGGATCACGCTCTCTTATTCAAAGGAAATATCACGTTTGAATTTAACAAGAACGAAACGGGCGTATTTAATCTTTCCGGCAACATTGACTATCAGGGGCGTCAATATCGATTGTCGCGTTATATAACATTTACCTATCATAACGTCAGTGGGAACCAGTATCGTATGAATACGACGACAAAAGATATCATGGCTCACGATAATGTGCCGGAAGACATTACCCTGCTGACAACAAAAATATTTGGGATGGAAGGGGAATACGTTATCTCCTTAGACAAAAAAGACAATAACTATATTACGATTGCAAATACCTTATCACCCTTAATGAACTGTGTGATTCAATAACAGGGATAGTGTTATACATTCACTATGAAAAGAAATAATTGTGTCAATTGTGAAGAGTGCGGTTTTGCAGAACTGTGCTCCGCCTATCTGTTCAGGCAGAAAGATCCATTGTTTATCCGCAATCTGGAGACAAAAAAGAAGATTGCCAGAGGTGAATATATTTATCGTCGGGGAGAGAAAATAGACGAGCTGTATGCCCTACGTAGCGGGGCCGCTAAGGTTTACGATGCGCGCGGGCAACTGATGGGGATCGTTTTGCCAGGACAGGTGATGGGCGTGGAGGAGCTGCACATCGGGTACAGTCAGCAGGATATTCAAGCCGCAACGGAAATAGAAGTTTGCGTACTGAGAAGCGATCATTTCTACGAAATGAGCCAGCTGATGCCAGGGTTTACAGATTTTATTGTCAGGATCCTGTCACGTTCGGCGCAGGAAAAACAGCAATTTATTTCAGTATTGACCAAAAGTGATACCTTGCAGAAGGTTCAATATTTCCTGCAACTGTTGTCTCGTACTTATAAAGAGTATGGCTTTGAGCATCTCAACCTTGAGTTACCGATCAGTAAGAAAGAACTGGCCCAGGTTCTGGGCATTTCGATATCCACCTTGTCGCGTGCCCTGGATAGCCTGAAGGATCAGGGGATTATTTCCATGCTAAATAAAAAAGAGATAACGCTAATGATGTCAGACAAAAAATAGCGTCTGAATGAGGATGTTCTTGTCATTTCTTAGTTTCATCTCAAAAAAATCAGTAAATCATTTATTGTCCAGTGTATCCCTTTGAGGAAAGCACCGGACTCATTTTTCTTAAAAACAAAGAGTTAAGGTTTTTCCCGATGTCGTTTGTCGTATTCTCTGATGATATTTTTTTTACCCGGTCTGCGGGAGGGCTGATGCCAATAGATAGCCTGCGCGAAGAGAACTTATGTATTATTGATATTGAATCTTTCTTCAGCTTGCATGATATTAAACATCGTGTTTGCAATGAACTGACCGACGGCTATTCTATCATTTTTGTAAAAGGCCGTGGAATGTTATCAAAGGTGCTTTCATCACTGGAGGGTATCTCCAGAACCGCCTCTGTAACGGAGTTTATCCGGTATATTAATGAAGGCCGAAGATATACTGTCTATCATATACTCACCATAATTGATTCTTTGCGGGAGCTACGTAACCTTACCCATACCGAGATTTCCGTAGCCTGTGCGTTACGCCGACAAATAAATATTACTGCCACATCCCAACTTCTGCACTGCTCAACGAAAGCAGTGTATCAGCGGGTATCTGCCTTGGCTCAGAAAATGAACCTCAGATACGGTACCCAAATCCAGTATTTCTTGTACCGCGAATATACCATTGAGGAACTCCAGCAGATAAATTGCATGAAACATCGTCCTGATACCAGTGTATTCCAGAATAATGGATCGACCCCACATCTGTAAGCAGATTCGATCCTCACGACGAGGCCTGTCTAATGGCCTCCGGACTGAGGTATCGCCCCGGTTGTCGTACAGGTTGAATCACTACGGATTTAACAGACACCTCAGAGTCATTTATGGACTTATCTTTGTCGCCAGGCTTCATCATTTCTACCGCTTTAAACGAAAGTAGCTTTCCCTCTTGTTTTCCTGCCATAAAGACTCCGTTATCATGCACCTTATGCAGTCATGAACATCAAGGTAGGTTACTCTGTATATGCCCATATTTTACCCAGGTATAGGTTGGCAAGGCACACTTTAACCCACCTTTAAATGTAGGATTTCATGATATTCGATGAGACAACGTGAAACTTAACGATAACCAAAAAATCACTAACTCATTAAAAATTAAGAAAATGGACATCATAAACCAATGAGTACAATAGAAAACTTAGACTCCCACACCCCCATGATGCAGCAGTATCTCAAGCTGAAAGCTCAGCACCCGGAAATACTGCTGTTTTACCGCATGGGCGACTTTTACGAACTGTTTTATGACGATGCGAAACGCGCGTCTCAACTGCTTGATATCTCCCTGACCAAACGCGGCGCATCTGCGGGCGAGCCAATCCCGATGGCAGGCATTCCTCATCATGCGGTAGAAAACTACCTCGCCAAGCTGGTCAATCAGGGTGAGTCCGTTGCTATTTGTGAACAGATTGGCGATCCGGCGACCAGCAAAGGCCCGGTTGAGCGCAAAGTGGTACGTATTGTCACACCAGGCACCATCAGTGATGAAGCGTTGTTGCAGGAACGCCAGGACAACCTGCTGGCCGCCATCTGGCAAGACAGTAAAGGGTACGGCTACGCTACGCTGGATATCAGCTCCGGGCGTTTTCGTGTCAGTGAACCCGCTGACCGCGAAACCATGGCCGCGGAATTGCAGCGCACCAACCCCGCTGAATTGCTGTATGCCGAGGATTTTGCCGAAACCTCGCTGATAGAGGGACGTCGCGGCCTGCGTCGTCGTCCGCTGTGGGAATTTGAAATTGATACCGCCCGTCAGCAGTTAAATCTGCAGTTCGGCACGCGGGATCTGATTGGCTTTGGCGTGGAAAACGCCCCACGCGGGTTATGCGCTGCCGGCTGTCTGCTGCAATACGTAAAAGATACCCAACGCACCTCGCTGCCGCATATTCGTTCCATCACCATGGAGCGTCAGCAGGACAGCATCATCATGGACGCCGCCACACGCCGCAATCTGGAAATCACCCAGAACCTGGCGGGCGGGGTGGAAAACACGCTGGCTTCAGTACTCGACTGCACCGTGACACCGATGGGTAGCCGTATGCTCAAGCGCTGGCTGCATATGCCGGTCCGCGACACCAAAATCCTCACCGAGCGCCAACAGACTATCGGCGCACTGCAGGATACCACCAGCGAATTACAACCCGTGCTGCGTCAGGTAGGCGATCTGGAACGTATTCTGGCGCGTCTGGCCCTGCGTACTGCGCGCCCGCGCGATCTGGCCCGTATGCGTCATGCCTTCCAGCAATTACCCGAACTGCGCGCACAACTGGAAAACGTAGACAGTGCCCCCGTGCAGATGCTGCGCGAGAAAATGGGTGAGTTTACTGAGCTGCGTGAACTGTTGGAACGTGCCGTCGTGGAAGCTCCACCAGTGCTCGTACGTGACGGCGGCGTCATTGCCCCAGGCTACAATGAAGAGCTTGATGAGTGGCGAGCGCTGGCTGATGGCGCCACGGACTACCTCGACAGACTGGAAATCCGCGAACGCGAACGCACCGGTCTGGACACGCTGAAAGTAGGATTTAACGCCGTGCACGGCTACTACATTCAGATCAGCCGTGGGCAAAGTCATCTGGCGCCAATTAACTACGTACGCCGCCAGACATTGAAAAACGCCGAACGCTACATTATTCCGGAACTGAAAGAGTACGAAGACAAAGTTCTGACCTCAAAAGGCAAAGCGCTGGCGCTGGAAAAACAGCTGTATGACGAACTGTTCGACATGCTGCTGCCACACCTGGCTGATTTGCAACAGAGCGCCAGCGCGCTGGCGGAGTTGGACGTGCTGGTCAACCTCGCGGAGCGTGCTTATACCCTGAATTACACCTGTCCGATCTTCACCGATAAACCCGGCATTCGTATTACCGAGGGACGTCATCCGGTGGTTGAACAGGTGCTGACCGAGCCGTTTATCGCCAACCCGCTTAACCTCTCGCCTCAGCGACGGATGCTGATCATCACCGGCCCAAACATGGGGGGTAAAAGTACCTATATGCGCCAGACTGCGTTGATTGCGCTACTGGCCTATATCGGCAGCTACGTTCCGGCACAGAAAGTCGAGATCGGGCCTATCGATCGTATCTTTACCCGCGTGGGCGCGGCGGATGATCTGGCATCGGGTCGTTCCACCTTCATGGTAGAAATGACCGAAACCGCCAACATTCTGCATAACGCCACCGAGAACAGTCTGGTGCTGATGGATGAGATTGGACGCGGCACCTCCACCTACGACGGCCTGTCGCTGGCATGGGCATGCGCAGAAAATCTGGCGAATAAAATCAAAGCATTAACTTTATTTGCGACCCACTACTTCGAACTGACGCAGTTACCGGAGAAGATGGAGGGCGTCGCTAATGTGCATCTGGATGCGTTAGAGCACGGCGATACCATCGCCTTCATGCACAGCGTGCAGGACGGCGCGGCGAGCAAGAGCTATGGTCTGGCAGTCGCTGCCCTGGCTGGCGTACCGAAAGAGGTGATCAAGCGTGCGCGGCAAAAACTGCGCGAACTGGAAAGCATCGCGCCAAATGTTGCCGCAACCCAGGTCGACGGTACGCAGATGTCGCTGCTGTCAGTACCGGAAGAAACGTCACCCGCCGTTGATGCGCTGGAAAACCTCGACCCGGATTCGCTAACGCCTCGCCAGGCGCTGGAGTGGATCTACCGGTTGAAAAGTCTGGTGTAGTAAAAAGAACCCGATAGCGGTAGCCCTAAAGAAAAAGGCCAGTCTCAATGAGACTGGCCTTTCTTGATAGAACTTGTGCTTACTCGCGGAAAAGCGCTTCGATATTCAGTCCCTGAGTCTGCAGAATTTCACGCAGACGACGCAGACCTTCAACCTGAATCTGGCGAACACGTTCACGAGTGAGACCAATTTCACGGCCCACATCTTCCAGTGTCGCAGCTTCGTACCCCAGCAGACCAAAACGACGTGCCAGCACTTCACGCTGTTTGGCGTTCAGTTCGAACAGCCATTTGACGATGCTCTGTTTCATATCATCGTCTTGCGTGGTGTCTTCCGGACCGTTTTCCTTTTCATCGGCCAGAATATCCAGCAACGCTTTTTCGGAATCGCCACCCAGCGGGGTGTCTACCGAGGTAATGCGCTCGTTGAGTCGGAGCATACGGCTGACGTCATCAACCGGTTTATCCAGTTGTTCAGCAATCTCTTCTGCACTCGGTTCGTGGTCCAGTTTATGCGACAACTCACGCGCGGTACGCAGATAGACGTTCAGCTCTTTTACAATGTGAATCGGCAGTCGGATCGTACGGGTTTGGTTCATAATCGCCCGTTCGATCGTCTGGCGGATCCACCAGGTTGCGTATGTTGAGAAGCGGAACCCACGTTCCGGGTCAAACTTCTCGACGGCACGGATAAGCCCTAAATTGCCCTCTTCAATCAGATCCAGCAAAGCCAGACCACGATTGCCATAACGACGAGCAATTTTCACCACCAGACGCAGGTTACTTTCAATCATGCGACGGCGAGATGCGACATCTCCACGCAGTGCGCGACGCGCAAAATAAACTTCTTCTTCGGCTGTTAACAGTGGTGAATAACCAATCTCACCAAGGTAAAGCTGAGTCGCGTCCAACACACGCTGTGTGGCCCCCTGCGATAACAGCTCTTCTTCAGCCAGGTCGTTATCACTGGGTTCCTCTTCACTCAAGGCTTTTTCATCAAAAGCCTCTACTCCGTTCTCATCAAATTCCGCATCTTCATTTAAATCATGAACTTTCAGCGTATTCTGACTCATAAAGGTGGCTCCTACCCGTGATCCCTAACGGAACTAGCACGTGAAAGCCTGGTTCCGCCTAATTATCGCTGCGGTAAATAGCGCAGCGGGTTTACGGATTTCCCCTTGTAACGAATTTCAAAATGCAAGCGTGTTGAACTGGTTCCGGTGCTACCCATGGTAGCTATTTTCTGCCCCGCCTTGATTTCTTGTTGTTCCCGGACCAGCATTGTATCGTTATGGGCGTAGGCGCTCAGGTAATCATCGTTATGTTTGATGATAATAAGATTACCGTAACCACGCAGCGCGTTACCGGCATAGACGACGCGTCCATCTGCGGTCGCGACAATAGCCTGTCCTTTGCTGCCTGCAATGTCGATCCCTTTATTGCCACCTTCGGTAGCCGCAAAGTTTTCGATCACTTTGCCGTCAGTCGGCCAGCGCCAGGTAGAGATTGGCGAGCTAGTCGACGTTGAGCTTGCAGTTGATTCGGTTGTGCTAACTGCTGGAGCCGTTACAGGCGCTGTGACCACAGTCCCAGCAGGCTTGTTGTTCGGCAACATTTTGTTAGCACTTTGTTCACCTGAATCCTCAGAATACGTAATTGTTGGTTTCGAAGCAACAGCAACGGTGGAATTTTGTGCAGGGTTGGTCACAACTCCTTGCTGTGCTGCATCCGCCTGGGTGATGGCATTGCCACCGGTAATCGGTGCGCCAGACGCGTTGCCCACTTGCAGAGTTTGACCGACATTCAGGCCATACGGGGCCGGAACGTTATTGCGTTGTGCGAGGTCACGGAAATCGTTCCCGGTGATCCAGGCAATATAGAAAAGGGTATCGCCTTTCTTAACAGTATAGGTACTGCCGCCCGTGTAGCTACCTTTCGGAATATTCCCATACTTACGATTGTATACAATACGACCGTTTTCCATCTGCACAGGCTGTTGAGCAACAGGCTGGATTTGCGTTGGCTGTGTAGTTGGTTGCTGCACCGACTGGATCTGTGGCGTCTGCTGTACGGTCGACGTCGAGCCCATTTTGGGTGGAGGCGTAATCAGCATGCCAGAACTGGTGTTCGTTGATGCACTACCGTTAACCGAGCTGACCGGCGCTGGTGGATTCGAGGTGTTTGAACAACCTGCCAGCCATAGTGAAACCAGTGACAATGCCGCAATGCGGCGAACGGTAAATTTGTGGCTTCCCGCGCTCATTTATCCCCCAGGAAAATTGGTTAAAACCAGTGACGTAATCACCGTGCAAGGCCCCGTCACAATACGCTTACTCTTTCGAGAATAACCAGGAAAACTCCAGGTATTCAGCAGCGCTATCTACGCAAGCTCCCCTTTCACTAAGGGAACGAAACGTACGGCCTCCACGGTATCGATAATAAATTCGCCTCCCCGACGACGCACCCGCTTCAGAAACTGGTGCTCATCGCCCACGGGTAAGACGAGAATGCCGCCCTCATCCAGTTGCATCATCAATGCGGTCGGGATCTCGGGCGGCGCTGCCGTTACAATGATAGCGTCAAACGGAGCTCGCGCCTGCCAGCCTTGCCATCCATCACCATGACGGGTCGAAACATTATGTAAATCAAGCTGCTTCAGGCGGCGACGCGCCTGCCATTGCAAACCTTTAATGCGCTCAACGGAGCACACATGATGCACCAGGTGCGCCAGAATCGCCGTCTGGTAGCCAGAGCCAGTACCAATTTCCAGCACCCGAGACTGCGGCGTTAGCTCAAGCAGTTCGGTCATTCGCGCAACCATATAAGGCTGCGAAATCGTCTGCCCCTGACCAATCGGCAGGGCAATATTGTCCCAGGCCTTATGTTCAAACGCCTCATCAATGAATTTTTCACGCGGCACGGCGGCGAGCGCATCGAGGACAAGCTCATCTCTGATGCCCTGCGCACGTAATTGTTCAAGAAGAGTGTGTACGCGTCTGCTTACCATTGCGTGTCGACTCCCACGCTGTCTAACCAGTCAGAAACCACCTCATGCGCGCCGTATGCGGTTAAATCGACATGCAGCGGCGTGATAGAAACATAGCCTTCATCGACGGCGGCAAAATCCGTATCCGGCCCGGCGTCGCACTTTTCACCCGGTGGCCCGATCCAGTACAGCGTATTACCGCGTGGGTCCTGCTGTGGAATAACCTGATCCGCCGGATGGCGACTGCCGCAGCGCGTGACGCGAATACCTTTAATCTGATCCAGTGGTAAATCCGGCACGTTGATATTCAAAATGCGACCGGTGCGCAGCGGTTCACGACTCAGCGCCCGTAAGATACGACAGGTTACTGCGGCAGCAGTCTCGTAGTGTTTATGGCCATCAAGTGAGACAGCCAGCGCCGGGAACCCCAGATGACGACCTTCCATTGCCGCCGCAACGGTACCGGAATAGATAACATCATCACCCAGATTAGGACCCGCATTAATACCAGAAACGACAATGTCCGGACGCGGACGCATTAATGCGTTCACGCCCAGATAAACGCAGTCGGTGGGCGTACCCATTTGTACGGCGATATCGCCGTTATCATAGGTAAAGGTGCGAAGTGAGGATTCCAGCGTCAGCGAGTTAGACGCGCCACTGCGGTTACGATCCGGGGCAACCACCTGTACGTCAGCAAACTCACGCAGCGCTTTCGCCAGCGTTTGTATACCGGGTGCGTGGACCCCATCATCGTTACTCAGCAATATACGCATAATCACCCATTGTGTTAATAAGTTCCCTTACAACACTGGTGGCGAAGCTACCTGCCGGTAGCCAGAAGCGTAACTCGACGGTTACGTCATCCCACCAGTTCCAGCTTAATTGTTGTGGATACAGCAAAATAGCGCGACGCGACGCGTCGACTTTCTCGCGCAATAACAGAGACTGCAGCGCGGTTTCATCAGCAACAGCGGCTTTTTCAAACGCCAGCGCGTCGCGCTGAGTTCCCCACTCACCGCTGCCCGGTAATGCCGCTGTGATCATTAATTCTTTCTCATCGACGCGACGCTGTAATTCAGTGTGTTCTTCCTGTGTGGCGACAAACCAGCTTCCGCGTCCGGATAATTGTAGCGCATCGCCGTCAACAACTTGATTAAAGTCTGTTTTTTTCAAGCGTTCACTGACTATCTGATTAAACAACGCGCTACGGGCCGCCGACAACCAAAAACTGCGTTTATTGCGATCGCGCACCGGCGCATCGCTTTGTGCCCAGCGCAGCGCCCCTTGCAGGTTGCTACCGCCAATACCAAAACGCTGAGCGCCAAAATAGTTCGGTACGCCGCGTTCGCTAATCGCCTGCAAACGCGCTTCAACGTCATTTCGCTCGCTCACTTCACGCAACACCAGCGTAAATTCGTTGCCTTTCAGCGCCCCTAAACGCAGCTTACGCTTGTGGCGCGCGTACTCCAGAACTTTACAGCCTTCGAGCTCAAATTTGCTTAGATCAGGCATTGCATTGCCCGGTACACGCGCGCACAGCCACTGTTCCGTGACCGCATGCTTATCTTTCTGCCCGGCAAAGCTCACTTCACGGGCGTGAATTTTCAGGAATTTCGCCAGCGCGTCAGCCACAAAACGGGTGTTACAACCGTTTTTCAGGATGCGCACCAAAACATGCTCGCCTTCGCCATCCGGTTCGAAGCCTAAATCTTCGACGACAACAAAGTCTTCCGGATTCGCTTTCAGGACGCCATGGCCCAGTGGTTTGCCATGGAGATACGTCAGATCGTCAAACACAGTCATTTTGGTGCCTTAATGAGTAACGCCACCGCTTCACAGGCAATCCCTTCCCCACGCCCGGTAAAACCGAGTTTTTCCGTGGTGGTCGCTTTCACGTTAACATCATCCATATGGCAGCCGAGATCTTCGGCAATAAACACGCGCATTTGCGGAATGTGCGGCAGCATCTTTGGCGCCTGAGCAATAATTGTCACATCCACATTACCAAGCGTATAGCCTTTGGCCTGAATACGCCGCCAGGCTTCTCGCAATAATTCACGACTATCGGCACCTTTAAAGGTCGGGTCGGTGTCAGGGAAGAGTTTACCGATATCCCCCAGCGCAGCCGCGCCCAGCAGAGCATCAGTTAGCGCGTGTAACGCCACATCGCCATCAGAATGCGCCAGCAATCCTTTTTCATACGGGATGCGCACACCACCAATGATAATTGGGCCTTCTCCGCCAAAAGCGTGTACGTCGAAACCGTGTCCAATTCGCATTATGTCTTCTCCTGGTGGGTAGTCCGGGTCAGATAAAATTCGGCCAACGCCAAATCCTCTGGACGCGTTACTTTAATATTATCAGCCCGTCCTTCAACGAGCTGAGGATGTAAGCCGCAATATTCCAGCGCCGAGGCCTCATCCGTAATGGTTGCGCCTTCGTGGAGCGCACGGGTCAGGCAGTCGTGCAACAGCTCGCGAGGGAAAAACTGCGGCGTCAACGCGTGCCATAAATCGGTGCGATCGACCGTATGGGCAATGTCTGTTCGGCCCGGCTCCGCGCGCTTCATCGTGTCGCGTACTGGTGCCGCCAGGATCCCGCCGGTGCGGCTGGTCTCACTGATTGCCAGCAAACGGGCTAAATCATCCTGGTGCAGACACGGACGCGCGGCGTCATGCACAAGTACCCAACTTGCCTCACCTGCGGCTTGCAAACCGGCAAGGACAGAATCGGCACGCTCGTTGCCGCCATCCACTACGGTAATTTGCGGATGCGCGGCGAGTGGCAGTTGGGCAAAGCGGCTGTCGCCTGGGCTGATAGCGATAACGACTCGCGTCACCCGGGGATGAGCCAGCAGCGCATCAACCGAGTGTTCAAGAATGGTTTTATTGCCAATAGAGAGGTACTGCTTAGGACACTCTGTTTGCATTCGGCGGCCAAACCCGGCAGCCGGCACCACGGCGCAAACGTCCAATAAAGTGGCTGCCATGTTAAATCCCTGGACGGTTTATCGATTATTTTGCCCTGCAGTCTGAGCGCGTTTAGACGCGTCAGGCACCAGACGATAAAAGGTTTCGCCCGGCTTAGTCATGCTGAGTTCGTTGCGCGCGCGCTCCTCAATAGCCTCTTGTCCGCCATTGAGATCGTCAATTTCGGCAAAGAGCTGATCGTTACGTGCTTTAAGTTTCGCGTTCGTAGCTTGCTGCGCAGCAACATCATCGTTGACGCGACTATAGTCATGTATGCCGTTCTTACCGAACCACAGCGAATACTGCAGCCAGACCAATAAAGCCAGCAACAGCAGCGTTAGTTTACCCATCCAGCCCCCTGAAAAACGGCATTAACATCCCATAACTTCCGCAGACAACTTTACATCAACGGTCGGGAATGCCGCGACAACGCGGGCAAATGTACCACATTTGCCCGTTGTTACGTATACCCCGTGTAAGGAGAACATAATCTCATTGTTGGTTACGGTTTGAATTATGACCAGAGAGTGAACAACATCAGCGATTGTTAAAAAAAGGCGTTTGCCTAACCCAACAACCACAGAAATAGCGCGCCAAACATCGCCCCAACCACCAGTAGGGTGCAGGTAATGCTCAGCAGCAACAGCCCCTTCAATAGGGAGTGCAGCGCAATACCCGCGACAATCGCCACGGGCAGCAATGCGAGGAAAAAGGGCCAGGTATAAATGAAGAAAAAGAGTGTGTTAGGGCCATAAATCAGAAACGGAATCCCCAGCGCCAACAGCCACGCGATAAAACCGACCACAGCACCCGGTAGTGACCAGGTGGTTTCATCGTCGGCGGCGAAGGTATCTGACTCTGTAATAGTAATGTTATGGCTGTTACGCATATCTAATCCTGTGACCGTGACTGACCGGGCATACAAGCTCGGGTGTCTCAGGATCTGATAATATCTTCCTGCCTCAGCAGGTCTAATAATTGGGGTACCAAATTTGTTACCAATTGTTCACCATCAAGGTGAATCTCTGGCGATTCAGGCGCTTCGTATACCGAATCAATTCCGGTGAAATTGCGCAACTCACCCGCCCGCGCTTTTTTATACAGCCCTTTTGGATCGCGTAATTCGCACGTTGCCAGCGGCGTGTCGACAAAAACCTCAATAAAACGCCCTTCACCAACGCGTGCACGGACCATTTTGCGTTCGGCGCGATGTGGAGAGATAAAGGCGGTCAACACCACAAGACCCGCATCCACCATCAGGTTAGCCACCTCGCCAACCCGACGAATATTCTCCTTACGATCGGCATCGCTAAACCCAAGATCGCTGCACAGGCCGTGGCGCACGTTATCGCCATCCAACAAATAGGTACTCACTCCCAGCTTGTGCAACGCCTCTTCCAGCGCCCCTGCTACCGTGGATTTACCGGAACCTGACAGCCCGGTAAACCACAGCACAACACCACGATGACCGTGGCGTTGTTCCCGCTGTTGCGGTGTAACAGGATGGGCATGCCAGACGACGTTTTCGTCATGCTGCGCCATTATTCTCCTCCCAGCAGATCGCGCGCGCCCCAGTGCGGGAAATGGCGACGCACTAACGCATTAAGCTCCAGCTCAAACGCGCTGAACTGAGAAGCCGCGGTGTGCTCCTGGACGATTGGCTCACGTACCAGCCCCGCGCCAACGGTAACGTTGGTCAGGCGGTCAATGATAATCAGCCCGCCCGTAACCGGATTCTGCTGATAGGTATCCAGCACCAGCGGCTCATCAAAAGTCAGATTAACCAGACCGATGCCGTTTAGCGGCAACGCTTCAACATCACGTTGGGTCAGGTTATTAATATCAATCTGGTACTGCACGTTATCAACGCGTGCGCGGGTCTTCTTACCGGCGACTTTGATGTCGTAGCTCTGTCCAGGCGACAACGGTTGTTCCGCCATCCACACCACATCAACGGCAGCGCTTTGTACCGCAGGTAACGCTTCACCGGCATCAAGCAGCAGGTCACCCCGGCTGATATCGATCTCATCTTTCAATACCAGGGTGATCGCTTCACCCGCATGCGCTTCCTGTAAATCGCCATCAAAGGTTACGATCCGCGCCACGCTCGACTCAACGCCGGATGGCAGCACTTTGACGCGTTGCCCTACCTTCACACTACCGGAGGCCAGCGTCCCGGCATAACCACGAAAATCCAGATTCGGTCGGTTCACATACTGCACCGGGAAGCGCATCGGCTGAGTATCAACTATGCGTTGGATCTCAACGGTTTCCAGTACTTCCAGTAGCGTCGGACCGCTGTACCACGACATGCTGGCGCTTTGTGAAGCCACGTTGTCGCCTTCCAGCGCAGAGAGCGGCACAAACCGGATATCCAGGTTGCCCGGCAACTGTTCAGCAAAAGTAAGATAGTCTTCGCGAATGCGGTTAAATGTCTCTTCGCTAAAGTTCACCAGATCCATTTTGTTGATCGCCACCACCAGGTGTTTGATCCCAAGTAGCGTGGAGATAAAGCTGTGACGACGGGTCTGATCCAGCACGCCTTTACGCGCATCGATCAGCAGGATCGCCAGGTCGCAGGTCGACGCACCGGTCGCCATGTTGCGGGTGTACTGCTCATGGCCGGGAGTATCCGCAATAATAAATTTACGCTTCTCGGTAGAGAAATAACGGTAAGCCACGTCGATGGTGATGCCCTGCTCGCGCTCGGCTTGCAAGCCGTCAACCAATAACGCCAGATCGAGCTTTTCGCCCTGAGTACCGTGACGTTTACTGTCGTTGTGCAGCGATGAAAGCTGGTCTTCATAAATCTGACGCGTGTCGTGCAGCAGGCGACCAATCAGGGTGCTTTTCCCGTCATCCACGCTACCGCAGGTTAAAAAACGCAGCAGGCTTTTGTGTTGCTGGGCGACCATCCAGGCTTCAACGCCGCCTTCATTAGCAATTTGTTGTGCAAGTGTCGTGTTCATGGCGGCTCCTTAGAAATACCCCTGACGTTTCTTCAGCTCCATGGAGCCCGCCTGGTCGCGGTCAATCACGCGGCCCTGACGTTCACTGGTGGTTGAGACCAGCATCTCTTCGATGATTTCCGGCAGCGTCTGCGCATTCGACTCCACCGCGCCTGTCAACGGCCAGCAGCCGAGCGTACGGAAACGCACCATGCGTTTTTTAATCACTTCACCCGGTTGCAGATCGATTCTGTCGTCATCAATCATCATCAGCATGCCGTCGCGTTCCAGCACCGGACGCTCCGCCGCCAGGTACAGCGGCACGATATCGATATTTTCCAGCCAGATGTACTGCCAGATATCCTGTTCAGTCCAGTTGGAGAGCGGGAATACGCGAATGCTTTCGCCTTTGTTAATCTGTCCGTTGTAGTTATGCCACAGTTCCGGACGCTGATTTTTAGGGTCCCAGCGATGAAAACGATCGCGGAAAGAATAAATGCGCTCCTTGGCACGCGATTTCTCTTCGTCACGACGAGCGCCACCGAACGCGGCGTCGAAACCGTATTTGTTCAACGCCTGCTTCAACCCTTCGGTTTTCATAATATCGGTATGCTTGGCGCTACCGTGAACAAACGGGTTGATGCCCATCGCCACCCCTTCCGGGTTTTTATGCACCAGCAGTTCACAACCGTAGGCTTTCGCCGTGCGGTCACGAAACTCGTACATCTCGCTGAATTTCCAGCCAGTATCAACGTGCAGCAGAGGGAACGGCAACGTGCCAGGATAAAACGCTTTGCGCGCCAGATGCAGCATTACGCTGGAATCTTTGCCGATGGAATACATCATCACCGGATTCGAAAACTCGGCGGCCACCTCACGAATAATATGGATGCTTTCCGCTTCCAGTTGCCGCAGGTGGGTAAGTCGTTTTTGATCCATAACCGTTCCTATGTAATGCCGTTATTTTGCTAACGATGCTCAGATAACCTGACTATAGGGAGGGCAAGAGGGCGAATGAAATTACGAATTGGAATGAGTAGTTCCTCAAAGGAATAACGATCCGGAAAAGCAAATATCAAAAAGTGCTTAAGCTACCGAATTTCGGGCATTTAGGAGCAAATGAAATTGTTTTACCTCGATCACGGTTTCATACTAGCGGCTAAAAATTTCTGCTTGGTATTTAAGGACTCATTATGTTTTCCGCAACGCGCCCCCTTCTTGCAATCCTGGCGCTCGGCGCGTGCTTTATCCTTCCCGCACAGGCAACATCTTCCAAACCTGGAGATATCGCAAATACCCAGGCTCGATATATCGCAACGTTTTTCCCAGGCCGCGTAACGGGCTCTCCGGCAGAAATGTTGTCTGCTGATTATATTCGTCAGCAATTTCAGCAGATGGGCTACAGCAGTGATATTCGAACGTTTAATAGCCGTTATGTTTATACCGCCAAAAATAACCGTAAAAACTGGCATAACGTCACGGGGAGTACCGTTATTGCCGCACATGAGGGTAAAGCGCCACAGCAGATTATTATCATGGCGCACCTCGACACCTACGCCGCACAGAGCGACGCCGATTCCGATGCCAATCTGGGTGGATTGACCCTGCAAGGTATTGATGACAACGCCGCAGGACTTGGCGTGATGCTGGAACTGGCGGAAAAACTCAAAGACGTGCCGACGCAGTACGGCATTCGATTTATCGCCACCAGCGGCGAGGAAGAAGGCAAACTGGGCGCGGAGAACATCCTGAAGCGAATGAGCGCCGCCGAGAAGAAAAATACGCTGCTGGTTATCAACCTCGATAACCTGATCGTCGGCGATAAGCTCTATTTCAATAGCGGTAAGAAAACCCCGGAAGCGGTGCGAAAATTGACGCGCGACCGGGCGCTGGCCATCGCGCACAGCCGCGGTATCGTAGCCAGCACCAATCCGGGACTGAACAAAAACTATCCGAAAGGTACTGGATGTTGTAACGATGCAGAGGTCTTCGACGATGCGGGCATTGCCGTGCTCTCCGTTGAAGCAACCAACTGGAGTCTGGGCAAGAAAGATGGCTATCAACAGCGCGCCAAAAGCGCCTCGTTCCCGGCAGGCAACAGCTGGCACGATGTGCGACTGGATAACCAGCAGCATATCGATAAAGCCTTACCGGGCAGGATAGAGCACCGTAGCCGCGACGTGGTACGCATTATGCTCCCGCTGGTGAAAGAACTGGCAAAGGCGGGTAAATCCTCGTAACCCATCCAGCCCCATAATATTTCTGCTTTCAAAGTGGATTATCCCCGCTGGCGCGGGGAACACAGTCCCACATTCGCAGCCGCCAGCTCCCTGCACGGTTTATCCCCGCTGGCGCGGGGAACACTGTGTAGATGATGCTCAGCTTAACTATGACACCGGTTTATCCCCGCTGGCGCGGGGAACACGGCCACTGTGCCAGTAACCGAGGCGTTCAGGCCGGTTTATCCCCGCTGGCGCGGGGAACACAACATTGGTCGCATCGCGTCAATTGGCACCAACGGTTTATCCCCGCTGGCGCGGGGAACACTGCCGCCATTACCACAGCCCCCCCCCTGAACCCGGTTTATCCCCGCTGGCGCGGGGAACACAGCGCTTCCACGTTCGTGAGTAACGGGATCAACGGTTTATCCCCGCTGGCGCGGGGAACACTGACGCCATTACCACAAGCCACCCCCTGAACCCGGTTTATCCCCGCTGGCGCGGGGAACACTCTGTGCCACTTTTCTGGACGATCAGCTTGTCCGGTTTATCCCCGCTGGCGCGGGGAACACTCAATGAAAGCGGGTGAGTCAATCGGAGTTCACGGTTTATCCCCGCTGGCGCGGGGAACACTTATGGATGCTCCGGCAAATCTCTGTTTATCACGGTTTATCCCCGCTGGCGCGGGGAACACGGCCTTTTACAAGAAAAGAAGCCTACATAAAGCGGTTTATCCCCGCTGGCGCGGGGAACACTCAGCGACTATGACCGTGACCGGGCGATCAGACGGTTTATCCCCGCTGGCGCGGGGAACACTCATCACGCATCACTGTAACCCGGCACTCATTCGGTTTATCCCCGCTGGCGCGGGGAACACATATGCCGGATGTACTCCGCATAGCGCTGGTGCGGTTTATCCCCGCTGGCGCGGGGAACACGGGCGCGGGCTGGCGCTGAACTGTCGGGCCCGCGGTTTATCCCCGCTGGCGCGGGGAACACCACGCAGAACGGCCACATTCCTCCGTGTCATACGGTTTATCCCCGCTGGCGCGGGGAACACATTCAAGAATGAAGTTGAGATTAAGGGCATTCCGGTTTATCCCCGCTGGCGCGGGGAACACCATTGCCGGGGCTTTGCTTTATGATTTGAATCCGGTTTATCCCCGCTGGCGCGGGGAACACCAAATCAATTCGATGTTTTATGGCTATTGTCTCGGTTTATCCCCGCTGGCGCGGGGAACACCGACTGCTGAAAATGCGGTATTGAAAACCACTCGGTTTATCCCCGCTGGCGCGGGGAACACACGCCGATGAACTGGCAAAGGGCATCATGGAGCGGTTTATCCCCGCTGGCGCGGGGAACACATAAACGAGAACATCACATGAGAACTGTTTCCCGGTTTATCCCCGCTGGCGCGGGGAACACCCTTGGCGGCATTGCTCGCCACTAATGGCGTTCGGTTTATCCCCGCTGGCGCGGGGAACACGAGCCGCAATGAAGTTGGGGTTGGCTCCGGCGCGGTTTATCCCCGCTGGCGCGGGGAACACATGTCACTGCCGCTGGTAGCCAGATTTCCGTCCGGTTTATCCCCGCTGGCGCGGGGAACACTCTGAATAAATGGCCTGAATGTTTTGCTGCAACGGTTTATCCCCGCTGGCGCGGGGAACACATATTTTTACGTTAAAAAATTTATTTGATGAGCGGTTTATCCCCGCTGGCGCGGGGAACACTGATACCCAGTACTCTAACGGCGGGAACAGAGCGGTTTATCCCCGCTGGCGCGGGGAACACATCGATTTACTCATGCCCCCCTGATGTGGTGCCGGTTTATCCCCGCTGGCGCGGGGAACACAATGACCGGCACACCAAACGCCGTTCGCTCTGCGGTTTATCCCCGCTGGCGCGGGGAACACCTTATACGAAAGAATTGCTCGTTGAGGTTTACCGGTTTATCCCCGCTGGCGCGGGGAACACTAGGATAAACAAAATGAACATGAACAACTTTACGGTTTATCCCCGCTGGCGCGGGGAACACACGTGCATCACTTCATTCATCAGCGCGTATGACGGTTTATCCCCGCTGGCGCGGGGAACACTCTAAAACTATATCACTGATCTAAAAGGGATTATAGCCGTAGAAAAATTTCACCAAATTTTCCACATTATTAAAGAACTATAACCCATTGATTTTACGAAGGATGGAATGACACTAACCTTAATCCATCCAGTTCCACCGCCATGCGCCTGTTTTCACCCCATGTTTGAAAATCAAAACCAGACTCATTATTCACCGCCCAAGCCATAACAACATTCCCTTCGTCTGCCAGGGTAGTGACCTGATGCCAGATCATTTCTCGCACCTTACGTGAGGTATCGCCAACGTAAACACCTGCGCGAACTTCTAATAACCAGACAGCCAGACGACCGCGCAAACGAGCAGGAATATTTTCGGTGACAACAACAAGCATACTCATGCGCTACCCCCTGTGACCTGCATCGCCCAATGAAACAGGCTCAGGGATCGCCGGAGGCTGGGCATCTGCAAAAGGTTTAGGGATTTCAATCTCCCCGGCAGCCAGCACTTCTTCAATCAATGGGATGATCCGCGCCAGCGTTTTCTGGCTGCGGAATATATCCCGACAGGCCAGACGAACCTCTTTATCTGGACTGACTGGCGCACGGGCAGCAATCTCGAAAGCAACCGGAACAACACCATCAAATTTGACGATATCAGCAATGTCATACACAAAAGAGAGCGGCTTACCGGCATGCACAAAACCAATAGCAGGTGCGTAACCTGCGGCTAATACCGCGGCTTCGGTAATACCATAAAGGCAGGATGTGGCAGCACTAATACACTGATTAACCGTGTCGCCCTTTCCCCAGTCTTTAGGATCGTAACGTCGACCATGCCACTTCACACCGTAGCGCTCTGCCAGCAGAGCATAGCTCTGGCGTACCCGCGCGCCTTCGATGCCGCGGAGTTGTTCAACGGAGCGACGGCTGGGAGCAGGCTCACCAAAACGCAATTCGAACATTTTACGCACTACTTTCAGCCGGAGTTCTTCATCCAGCGCCAGCTTTGCCTGATACAACAGTCTGTCTGAACGCGCGCCTCCCGGCTGTCCGCAGGCGTAAAGTCGTACACCTGCTTCACCAACCCATACCAGTAAGGTACCTGTGGTTGCCGCCAGTCGCACCGCGGCATGAGAAACGCGCGTGCCTGGCTCCAGCATAATGCAGGCTATCGATCCCACCGGAATATGCGTTCGTATTCCCGTTTTGTCGATCAGCACGAACGCACCGTCGATCACATCAATCTGCCCGTATTGCAGAAAGATCATTGAGGTACGATCTTTCATTGGGATGGGGCTCAGCGGTAGCCAATTCATTGTTCCCCTCGCCGAATCAACATCAGACCGCAGCCTAGCGCTTTGCTTTTACCAAACCCATTCCTGAGAGCGTGAGAGAAACGCGTCACATCGTCTACCCGTAACAGTCCCGCAAAATCAACGCTGCCAAAACTGATAGGACGTTCCCCGGTCAGTCGACTGAAACGTTGTTGCTGGTAACTCACCACGTAATCCTGCTTATCAGGAAGCATGAAACCATGCTGTTCCCCCTGACGGCGTAGCCAGTTATTCGCCGCGATGATTTGCAGTGGCCAGTGTTGTTCAGCAGGTATCCCTTTCTGCTTTGCCTGGTATTTGGCATCCATCATCACGTCGCTACGCTTACCGGATCGGGTGATAACGGGATTCGCGCGTAGCGAAAAATACAGAAACATGCCTTTTGTCAGATGTGGCTGAAACGGTTTACTCTCTACGGCAAAAATATTATGCCCATCCAGAGGTGGAACATCCGACTGCACATAAAAACGCTCGCCCCGTTCTGCAGACTCATGGCGAAACAGAAAACGGCGTTCATCGTGATGAGAAAAAAGCTGCCAGAGCCATTGATGACTGGCATAGGGGCTGGCGCTCTGCCACTTCTGCATCATTTCAGGCGTTAGCTTGCCGAGGTCCAGCGTTACGCGTGACAGAAACATTATTTTTCCTCCCCGAGCTGGCCTGCAAACTGAGTACGCGTAGTGAACTGCCAGCGTACTTTACTGAGTGGCTGATCGCTTCTCTGAACGGAAATAGCAGGCACAACGCCCTGCGGCTCGCCTTCCCAATAGCAAAGATCAGATGCGGTAGTGATTGCCGCCAGTTCCGGGCAAATCAACGCCTGCTCTGCCTGGTAAAAAACCTGGGCCAACGTTCCGTCCAGTATCAGCGGCGCCAGCGGCAGGGCTGGAGGACAAGATTTTCGCCCCAGATACAGAGGAAATACAGGCTCCTCCAGTGCAGCTGCCAGTTTTTCCAGAACTATCGGTGCCCCTTCAGTTTCCTGAACAGCAATATGAAACAGCGCATCGCACCGATATTCGCGGGTGGTGATCATCGTGTTGAGATCTTCCGGTGCCAGAACCAGCTCATCACGCCGGGTGAAATAAATGCGCTTTCTGTTCTCTTTTGGTACTTCGACAGTGTGATAGTCACGCAGCCATTGCTCGCGGGAAGAAAACGGTCGTATGGCAAAATGGTAGTGTCGGTTAAACTCATCCAGATGAGCAGCCTCACGCCGGATACCGCAGGCGGCAGCAAGCAATCCCAATAATGCTGAACGACTGGGCACAGCGTTGCTGTGCCTCACCTCGCCCACGGCGGCTTCGCCCCAGGACATCAACGGCGCGTAAAGTTGAAAAACAAGATAGCGGGACATCGCAACTCCTTACTGGCTGACAAACTCCAGCAGTTCCTGAAGCGAACCTTCGCCCGATTCCACATTCATCTCGTAGTGGCGCTCCCCCTCACGTGACCCATAAGCGCGTTCAAACTTCTGCCGCTGCTCTTTCAGGCGTTGAATGGCCTGTGTCTGCTGATCTTCTCCACGAACAGGATTAAAGAAAGCGACTGAAAGCGCACGAGGCTGCTGGCGTCCCATTTCCACCAGTGCGTAAGATGCGTAAGCACGCGAAGCAAAGCTGTTCTGATTTCCGGTTGGCGAGACGGTGAGCGCCGTTTCGGCCAGCGCCTTAAGGGTTCGCGCGACCAGGGCTTCATCCCCATTGAGGTTTTCCAGTAACAGGTCGCGACTGATGCAAATATAAGAATAGAATAACGCAGAGGCGAAGCCCTTCTCACCCATATGCGCCGACCCGGCGTCATCCTCTTTACGGTTCAGATCGTCCACTGCCGTAAAGAAATCCTCTTCAACCGTAACGGCGCTGACGCCAAGAGTATGAGCCACCTGGCAAGCGGCTTCAACGTTAAACGCCGGGCTGGACGCCAGCATGCGACCAAACAGCGCGATATCAACGCCGCTGGCAGTTTCACGTAACAGCTTCAGCTCGCTCTCTTCCGGTTCACGTTTATCCGCAATCAGCATTTCAACCAGTTGGTTTATATGCCGGTATTCATCCGGACTGATATGCACCAGTTGTTCGATATTCAGGTTCTCTTCCGCCTTCGCATTTTTATCGGCTTTTAATTTGCCGAACTGGCTGGCTATTTTTCCAGCGGCGGAAAGCGCCATCTTTTCTGCAACTCCACCAGCCCGCAGATGTTTATAAATCTCACTGCCCAGACGGCGAGTGCGGGTGCCAATATGTCCACTAAGCGCGCTTTCAAAAACTTCCGAGGTACGCCATGCGCGCTTGAGACTTTGTGAGGAGACCCGAAGGCGTTCTACTCCGCCCATAATGGCGGTTTTCGGACGTCCGGTATCATCACGGTTCAGGTTAGCGGGGGCGTAAGCCGTCAGAATATGCAATTGAATAAATGTCGTCATGAGTGAAATCCTTTTTATTTGTTCCTGGGAGATTTTTCGCCAGCCTGCAGATATTCACTGGCCCAGCGTACGGAGAGGCGCTTAAAGGGGTTACTTTCAGCCGCCAGATGTGCTTCTTTCGCCTGCCATTCACGCATCCATAAGAAAACCCCGTCAGCCAGCGACACAAGGTTAACGCCCTGGTCACCGCGCAGTTTTACCGCACGAATCAGTTGACTGGAGAGTTCCGCCGGGGTTCTGACCGCCAACAGACGATCGAAACGCTGACGTGAAAGGCAGGGGCCGCTTTTAATCTCTTCACCAAGCTGGCGGGCGAAAGAGCCGGTAGCGTTGTCGTGATGGGCGTGGGCCGCAATGCCTGTAAAAATGGCTAATGCCAGTCTGTCGCTGGCCTGCTTTTCAACTCCCGTCAGCGCACGGTTCAGATGATGAAAAGCCTGGCTGGTGAGCGCCCCATACGGTAAAACCGCATGACGCAGCTCTGCTCGCCAGGCCCGACCATTGCCTGTAAAAGCAGCATCGACGCTATTGCGTTCCTGCAAACTCCGAAACCAACGGCGAATAATGCCAGGCGCACCGTCGATAATAATCAGCTCTTTTCCGGTGTTAGTTTCAAACATTCGCCTGCTCCTTATGTTCCATAGCGAGCTCCTTCAGTGTTTTCAGGCTGGTGAGTTTTTTGACATTCTTGATGAGGCTGAGCCGGGCAGACAAAATTCGTTGCAAATCAGCCGTATTATCGGGGTTGGTAAAAGCGCTCTGGTCGAATATTTGTAGCAACTCGCATTGCAGGTTCTCTCCCCACTCCCGCAGCGCGGCGCGCGCCTGAGGCTGAAGAGAAGAAGGATGTTGGCTTAACGTCTGCCATAGCTGACGAAATCCTGGCTCGGTCTGCTGCCAGAAGGCGATATCCACCATACTGAAATCCCCTTTCGCCTCTTTAGGACTCCCGAACCAGGCCTGTTTAAGCGCCTGAACGAGGAGAGGTCGAACGGAGATCGCCAGTTCGAGTGCAATTGAAAGCAGGTCTTTAAAGCTTTCCGCTTCATCGGCAGATAAAGCGATCAGAGGTAAACGATGCTCATACCAACAGCACGCCTTGGCGCTCTTCATATCAAAACCAAAGCACCATAATCTGGTAGCTCCCGGCTCTGGATTCCCGAGCACAACGCGCGCAGGGATCGTGCAACTCAGTTTATCTTCCGTCGTCATCGCCAGTCCCAGCCAGTCTTTATAGACCAGACCACCGGATTGTCCCTTGAGCGCCAGCATCGGTGACGCCGCGTCTTTCAGCGCTTTTCGATACGGTGAAAGCGGGTGAACCCAGCCGTCATACTGCACGCCGTAGTTTTTGCTGCGGATCTGGCTGAGCAATGCAGGATGAGGCTCACCGCACAAATCACACTCGCCGCTTTGCGTATGGCTGAAATCAATTTCCAGCCGTCGCGGCATGCCCCAATAGGCCTGGAGCGGATGTGCATTTTCGGGCGTCACCCTATTTTTTGACGTTTCACTACTGCGGGTTGCGGCCAGCCACGGGAAAATCAGAGCCAGTTGCTCATCCTGCCATTGCTGCTGCCCAGGCATAACATTCAGCCAAAGTTTGCGCCACAGCGGCTCATTTGGCTGAACTGGCATTAACAGCGTCGTCAGCGGTCCACCGCCGCGCATGCTGGTACGCCCCCCGGCTCCGTCCTCGGGGGAGTTGGTCTGAACGGTATAAAGCGCCATCACTGCACAGTGCGGGCAAAAATGCCGATAAATACGACGTTTTACGAAGTGATCTTTATTTAACTTAACAGTGTTGCCGCCGGGAGCATCAATCAATAACCTCGCGATTGCGCTGTTTTTAACATCCAGCCCAGAAAAATCCTGCAAAAAAGCGGGTTTCTGTGGGCCAAACTGCATGGCAACCGCCACGCGTTCCAGCGCTTTTTGCCAGCGATCCGGATCGATACCATCTTCCCAGATATCCTCCCACTGTTCTTCATCCTCCGGCGCGAATACCGTTTGTAGCAGGCCAATCAATAACTGATATGCCGCCCCCTGAAAATCTGCGCGCGGCCACGCCAGTTCGATAATGTCATTATCAGCCAGCTCGCCTGGCGAAATTTTTCGCCGCTGCCCCTGCCTGTCGATAACCGGCAGCCAGGGCTCCGTGATAAGTGAAAACATGATTCCTCCTGAAATAAATTACTGCAAATGCTGGCTCGATAACCCCCACGCCTTGCTATAAACTGCCGACGCGTCCCCCTCTGTAAGTAACAGCACCTGTGCATTCGGGTTGTGAATTTCGTGGCGAAAATGTTCGAGTTCTTCCCCCTGCAAACACGGCGCGTTAGCAGCAATTTTCTGCCATAGCGTTTCCCGCAATGAGAGGCGACTTTGTTGCCAGGAAAACGGTTCCAGCCGGGCGTAGGATTGCAGCGATCCTCCCTCTGCCCGCCAGGCAAGAAACACATCGACGGTGGGCTCGCTCAATCGGGTGGAAAGTTCCACGTCGTCACTCCATCCCGCCATGCTTGCGGTACGGTGATAGCCAGTTTCCCAATCCAGAATGTTTTGCTTTGCGGCAGCCTTCACACTGAGATCTTTGCCGTAAACGTTATCCTCCTGAGCTTGCAGGCCAACGGGCGCGGCTATCCATGCTTCGTATACGCTTTCCACCAGTTCGCGCGCATCTTCCGGCATGCGAATCTCCCCTTTGTCGCGCAATATTGCCTGTGTCCGCCACAGGCAAGCGTGGTCTTCGTAGACATAGCCTGTACCTTTGAGATGTTCACCCAGCCAGCCACTTTCCGCTTCCGGTTGCCACTCCGGCGCCAGAATGTGCAACGCTGGAGACAGACGACCATCTGGCATCTGCCCGGTTAGCGCCCCGTGTCGATCGCGAATATGGCGCTGTAAACGTCCTGCGCGCTGAATCAATAAATCGACCGGGGCCAGGTCGCTAATCATGACGTCGATATCCAGATCCAAACTCTGTTCCACAACCTGTGTTGCGATCAGCACTTTGCCGCGCCGCAACGTTGGTGTGCTTGATTTTCCGAACCATTCCAGCGCCCGATTTTCTATTGCCATACGATCGATAAATGCAAAACGACTGTGGAACAACAGCAGGTTTTCTGGTGGAACAAGTCCGCTATCCAGCAACTGGCGATAGACGGTAATCGCGTCATCCACCGTGTTACGGATCCAGCAGATGCATTGCCCGCTTTCAACGGTGCGGAGGATCAGTTCGCGGGCGCTGTCCGGATCGTTGAGCCACTGCACCGCAACGCGACGAGCCACTTCAGGACGCGTGGGAATATAGCGTTCAGATACCCCCTGCGAACTGAGATGCGAAAGCCAGGGATAGCCTGCATTTTGATCGGCAATAACGGGAGCACCGTTAATACCACGCTGGAAAGCATTCAGTAACGTATGGCGTAAAGACGAGGGCAGCGTGGCGCTCAGGATGATGACACTACCGCCCTGAGCCGCATGAAAGGTCAGTAGCCCTTCCAGCAGACGCACCATATAGCTGTCATAAGCATGCACTTCGTCCAAAAGCAGGATCTTGCGATACAGCCCGAGCAAACGTAGAGACTGATGACGAAATGGCATGGCGGCCATTAATGCCTGATCGAGAGTTCCGACCCCCACCTCAGCCAGCAGCGATTTCTTGCGTGAATCAGCAAACCAGATATTACAGGCACTGCTGGCAGCCTGTTCATCCGCTATATAGGCAGATTGTCCGGCATTCCGCGATGACCACAGGGAATGCGTGAAGGCCTCCGACATGTCGCTTGAGCCATGCGCCAGCACCAGCGACGGGCGTTGCTCTGCTACAAATAACGCGCGATAAGCCGTTGCCAGCCGTTGAAACATGGCGTTTGAGGTTGCCATAGTCGGCAGTCCAACGTACAGGCTGTCACCTTTCCCCTGAGCCATTAATCGCTGGGTGAGGATCAGCGCCGCTTCCGTTTTGCCTGCACCGGTCACATCCTCCAGTACAAAAAGTTGTGGGCCTTCGGCTGAAATCGCTATGTCCATAGCGCTTTGCTGAAGCGGCGTTAAGTGCTGAATAAACGGGAACAGATCGGCCGGAATACGGTGGGTATCTACCGAAGAAAGCTGAGGAAGTTGCGCCAGCGCGTGCGTGGCCTGTGCTAAGGCCCTCTGCCAGTACGCGCTATCTGGCATAACGGTACTGACCAGTGGAAAATCATGTTGGTTCGATCCCATCCAGTCCGCAAGCGTTGTCAGTCCAGCCAGAAGCCAGCTTTGTTGACAGAGTTTTTTACGCCAGATTTTGTCGCAAAACCGGTCGGGGAAATCAGTGACATTGAGGAGAGAGGAAAGCGCCGCCATCCATTCTCCGGCAGCCACTTTGTCTTCGGGGGTAAAAGCAACGCTCCCTTTGACATCCTTTAATGGCGGAAGACCATGATGACCGGTGACGACGTTGAGCCAGATATCCAGCGTTCTTTCACTTTCGCGTGTTAACGCAGGTAACGCATTGGGCCATGCTTTTCTCAACCCCTGCCAGAACCAGTATCCCAGCGAGTCGTGTCGTTCAGGATAGCCAATCCCGCTGATACCGGGCACCAAATCCGGGTAAGACGTCTTATTGAGCTGCTGAAAACCCCGCGCGAATTTCCCTATATCGTGGAGCCCCAGTATCCAGGCAAACCAGCGCGCAGCCTCTTCCCGGGAGAAACCTAATTCGGCAAAGATATCTGCCGCATGAAAGCGATTGCGCATCACCATTTGCCAACCGCAGGCCGCCACATCCAGACAATGATAGGGCAGCAAATGGTATGCATCCCCCTGGTCGTGAATATTTTCCTTTTTACTGGTTTTTCCCCAGTAAGCAAAATAAGGTGCGTAATTAGCCATTTATTAATAACAAGTCCGAATCCAAATATATTAAGAGAATTACAGACTAAGAAATAATATCGGTGATCAGAATCACACCTTAACGCGCAAAATAAAGTATTTATGCAAGATAATAATAAATATGAATAAGATGAATTATATAAATAAGCACCAGAAATATTTCCCTCTATTTTCCGGTGCTGATGAGACTATCACCCCTCGTGCAACCCGCACTCGCGCTTCAATCCGAAGAACCGCGTCTCTTCTTCCGCCATACCCGGCTCCCATTTGCGGGTGGTATGGGTATCACCAACTGACAGATAGCCCTGATCCCACAGTGGATGGTATTTCAGGCCGTGCTTTTGCAGGTACTGGTAAACGGTACGGTTGTCCCAGTCGATGATCGGCAGCACTTTAAACACGCGGCGCTGGATAGCCAGCACCGGCAAATGCGCCCGGCTGCCCGACTGTTCGCGGCGCAGACCGGCAAACCAGGTTTGCGCATTGAGTTCTTTAAGCGCGCGGTTCATCGGCTCGACTTTGTTGATCTCATTGTATTTCTCAATGCCTTCAACGCCCTGCTCCCACAGTTTGCCGTAGCGCGCTTCCTGCCAGGCCGCGCTCTCCTTCGCCCGGTAGACTTGCAGATTAAGCTTGAGCTTGTCTGTTAACTCATCAATAAACTGGTAGGTTTCCGGGAACAAATAGCCGGTATCGGTGAGGATCACCGGGATATCCGGGTGAACCTGATTCACCAGGTGCAGGCTTACTGCCGCCTGGATACCAAAGCTTGATGACAGTACATATTCACCAGGCAGGTTTTCCAGCGCCCACGCCACGCGCCCTTCGGCGTCCAGCTTTTCGAGCTGTGCGTTGGTTTCCGCCAGCGCCAGAATGCGGTCGACTTTTGGCAGGTCATTAAGGGCGTTTAGATCGAGTACGGACATAATTACCTCTCGTGGTTACTCCCAGAAATCCCGGGCGGGATCGAGCACCGGGCGAATGATGCCCGCACGCACCGTAAAATCACCGAAGCCTTCACCCGCTTCGCGCTCTTTCGCCCAGCGCCCAACCAGTTCGTCAACGGAGTCGAGAATTTCCGATTCCGTAATATTTTCGCGATACATACGCGGAATGCGCGTGCCCATGCGGTTACCGCCAAGGTGTACGTTGTAGCGCCCCGGCGCTTTACCCACCAGGCCCAGTTCCGCCAGCATCGCGCGGCCGCAGCCGTTCGGGCAGCCTGTAACGCGCATCACGATATGCTCGTCAGGAATGCCGTGTTTTTCGAGAATAGCTTCCACTTTATCAGTGAACGATGGCAGGAAACGTTCGGCCTCCGCCATCGCCAGCGGACAGGTCGGGAACGACACGCAGGCCATCGAGTTTTCACGCTGCGGCTTCACCGCATTCATCAATCCGTGATCGCGAGCCAGCTTCTCGATCTTCGCTTTTTGGCTTTCCGGCACACCAGCAATGATCAGGTTCTGGTTGGCGGTGATGCGGAAATCCCCTTGGTGGATCTTCGCGATCTCCAGCAGGCCGGTTTTCAGCGGACGGCCCGGATAATCCAGGATACGGCCGTTTTCAATAAACAGCGTCAAGTGCCAGTTATTGTCGATCCCTTTTACCCAACCAATACGATCGCCGCGACCGGTGAACTCGTACGGGCGGATCGGCTCAAATTTAATACCCGCGCGACGCTCCACTTCCTTTTTGAACGTGTCGATACCAACGCGTTCAAGCGTGTATTTAGTTTTGGCGTTTTTACGATCGGTACGATTACCCCAGTCGCGCTGCGTTGTCACCACAGCTTCTGCTACCGCCAGGGTGTGCTCCAGCGGCAGATAGCCGAACTCGCTCGCGGTGCGGGCGTAGGTTTTCTTATTGCCGTGCTCAATCGACAAACCACCGCCGACCAGCAGGTTAAAGCCCACCAGCTTGCCGTTTTCGGCAATCGCCACGAAGTTCATATCGTTGGCGTGCAGATCGATGTCGTTCTGCGGCGGGATTACGACCGTGGTTTTAAACTTACGCGGCAGATAGGTTTGACCGAGGATCGGCTCTTCGTCGGTGGTCGCTACCTTCTCCTGATCCAGCCAAATTTCTGCATAGGCGCGAGTACGCGGCAGCAGATGTTCGGAGATCTTCTTCGCCCATTCATAGGCTTGGGCGTGCAGCTCGGACTCGTACGGGTTAGAGGTACACAGAACGTTACGGTTCATGTCGTTGGCGGTCGCCAGCGCGTCCAGCCCGACCGAATGCAGCATCTGGTGTACCGGCTTAACGTTCTTCTTCAGAATGCCGTGAAACTGGAAGGTCTGACGGTTGGTCAGACGAATGCTGCCGTAAATTGTGTTGTCATGGGCGAACGTGTCGATCGCCTGCCACTGTTTGGTGGTGATCACCCCACCCGGCAGACGGCAGCGCAGCAGCATCGCGTGACGCGGCTCCAGCTTTTGCTCGGCTCGTTCGGCGCGGATATCGCGGTCATCCTGCTGGTACATACCGTGAAAACGGATCAGCAGGAAGTTATCGCCTTTGAAGCCGCCGGTCAGGCCGTCGTTTAAATCTTCGGCAATCGTACCGCGCAGATAGTTGCTTTCCAGCTTCATACGCTCAGCGTCGGACAGCTTGCCTTCGACCACCAACGGTCCTGGGTATTTTTCGCTCATTAGTAGACATCTCGCTGATAACGGCGCTCAATGCGCAGCTCACTTAAAAATTCATCCGCCGCTTCGATATCCATAGCACCGAATTCGGCAATCACTTCCAACAAAGCCTGCTCAACGTCTTTCGCCATGCGATTGGCGTCGCCGCAGACATAAATGTGGGCACCGTCGTTTATCCAGCGCCACAGTTCCGCACCTTGTTGGCGCAGTTTATCTTGTACGTAGACTTTTTCTTTTTGATCGCGCGACCAGGCGAGATCGATGCGGCTCAGCACGCCCTCTTTGACGTAACGCTGCCATTCCACCTGGTACAGGAAATCTTCGGTAAAGTGTGGGTTGCCAAAAAACAGCCAGTTTTTGCCTTCGGCTCCGTCAGCCGCACGCTGCTGCATAAATGCACGGAACGGCGCAATCCCCGTGCCCGGTCCAATCATAATCACCGGTGTCTGCGGGTTAGCCGGCAGGCGGAAGTTATCGTTGTGTTCGATGAACACGCGCACTTCGCCCTCTTCTTCCACGCGATCGGCGAGGAAACTGGACGCGCCACCAGCACGGGCCCGACCTTCAATGTCATAACGCACCACGCCCACGGTGACGTGCACTTCGCTTTCCACTTCCGCCTGAGAAGAGGCAATAGAATACAAACGCGGCGTCAGCGGGCGCAGAAGATCAACCAACGTTTGGGCGTCCAGTTGCGCTGGGGAGAAGCGCACCATATCGACGATTGGCGTGGTTGCGGCGTAATGCTGCAATTGCGCTTTGTCGCCCACCAGCGGCAGCAGAGAGTCGCTACGGGTTAAAGTGGCGTAGTTCTCGACGATATTGCCGGTGTTAACCGTCAGCTCGAAATGCCACTGCAGCGCTTCGGTGAGCGACAGGGTTTTGCCGTCAACCGTGACCGGCTCATCTCCTTTCAGCCACAGCAATTCAACCAGCTCTTTGACCAGTGCCGGATCGTTCTGATACCAGACTCCTAAGGCATCGCCCGGCTGGTAGCGCAGACCGGAGTCGCCGAGATCGATTTCAATATGGCGCACATCTTTTTCCGAGTCGCGACCAGTGATTTTCTGATTCACCGCAAGCGACGCCGTCAGTGGCGCTTCTTTGGTGTACGGGCTGGTGTGTACTTCGTTTACCGCACCGCTCGCAGCAACTTGCACAGACGATGCCGCAGGCGCACGCGCTTTCAGGACATCAACCAGACGGGCACGCCATTCGGCTGCTGCGCCCTGGTATTCGACGTCGGCATCCACGCGGTCAAGCAAACGTTCTCCGCCCAGCTCAGCCAGTTTTGCATCGAAGTCTTTTCCTGACTGACAGAAAAACTCGTAAGAAGTGTCACCAAGACCAAACACGGCAAAAGCGGTGTTATCGAGCTTCGGCGCTTTTTTCGAGAACAGGAATTTATGCAACGCTACGGCTTCTTCCGCCGGTTCACCTTCCCCTTGCGTCGACGCCACTACGATCAGCAATTTCTCATTGGCGATTTGTTTGAATTTATAGTCGCCAGCATTGATGAGAGTGACGTTGAGCTTTGCAGCGATCAGATCATCGCGCAGGGCTTCCGCCACACGACGCGCATTACCGGTTTGCGAGGCGGAGATAAGCGTAATGCCAGGCATTTCAGCAGCAGGCGCAGGAGTCGCCGCATTGCTGCCTGGCTGCTGATTCAGCACGCCCCAAAAATAGCCAGAAACCCACGCAAGCTGTGCGGGAGTGAAATCGGTCGTGGCCGCCTGAAGGCGTGCCAGTTGCTCCGGGTTTAGCGGTAGCAGAGCGGAAGGTGGGGCCTGTGTCGTCATGCGTTGTCATGTTCCAGTAAGCAAAGCGGATTTCAGCAATAAAACCCAAACTGAAGATAAGGTTAACGGCGGGGATAGTAACAATTAAAGAAGGGATAGAAATAACAAATAACCAAATGAACTAACCTGTTTTAGTTATAGTTATTAACAGCAAAACAGATTGGATAACCATATGATATATCAATAATTATTAAATATTACCATCATGAATAGGTCGTTCTGATACTCAGCGCCCTTTTAACTAATGATAAAATTCGCTCTTTACGGTACCCTACGGCGGTTTTTCGCATTCTTGAGAGTAAAAAATGTCCACCACCTTGTTTAAAGATTTCACCTTCGAAGCCGCTCACCGCCTGCCGCATGTACCGGAAGGGCATAAGTGTGGCCGCCTGCATGGTCACTCATTTATGGTGCGTCTTGAAATTACCGGTGAAGTCGATCCGCATACCGGTTGGATCATGGATTTTTCTGAGTTAAAAGCCGCGTTTAAGCCAACTTACAACAGACTCGATCACTACTATCTGAACGATATTCCTGGCTTAGAAAACCCAACCAGTGAAGTACTGGCCAAATGGATTTGGGATCAGGTTAAACCGGTTGTCCCTCTGCTGAGTGCCGTAATGGTGAAAGAGACCTGCACAGCAGGCTGCGTGTATCGCGGGGAATGATTGTATCGTCTGTGGCGACGGTCAATTTTACTTAACTAACACTCTGTTAGGGTTATGTGCTCTGGATATCTGGAGCACAACATGTCTGACGATTTCGATATTATTATTATCGGTGCAGGGATAGCGGGCACCGCTTGTGCTTTACGCTGCGTGCGAGCAGGACTGTCAGTTTTGCTTATTGAACGCGGCGAGCTTCCCGGCAGTAAAAACCTTTCAGGCGGGCGTCTGTATACTCACGCGCTCGGTGAACTTCTTCCCCACTTCCAACATTCAGCCCCACTTGAACGCCGAATTACCCAGGAAAATCTCTCGCTGTTAACTCGCGATGGCGCAACGACGTACTCCAGCCTGCAACCGGATGGAGACTCATGGAGCCTGCTGCGCGCCCGCTTCGACCCGTGGTTTGTCGCCCAGGCCGAGGCCGAAGGCGTACAGTTTATCAGCGGTGTGACGGTCGAGGCGCTCCATATCGAAGAGGGCAGAGCCTGCGGCGTCATTGCCGATAACGAGACGCTGCGCGCCCGTTATGTGGTACTGGCGGAAGGGGCAAACAGCGTGCTGGCCGAGCGCTACGGATTCCTGCCGCGTCCCTCGACAACCGCAATGGCATTAGGCATTAAAGAGACTTTGGCGCTGGATAAATCGTTACTTGAGGAACGTTTCCGCTTATCCAATGACGAAGGCGCGGCAATGCTGTTCAGTGGCAATATTTGTGGCGAACTTCCCGGCGGCGCGTTTCTCTATACCAATCAGGAGACGCTCTCTCTGGGCGTGGTTTGTCCGCTCTCCTCTTTGGCACAGAGCGATGTCCCGGCGGCTGAACTGCTGGAGCGGCTCAAGACGCATCCGGCATTACATCCGCTGCTCAGAGGCAGCGAAACGCTGGAATATGGCGCACATCTGGTACCAGAAGGCGGCCTGCACAGCCTGCCCGTACAGTACGCCGGAGACGGCTGGCTGCTGGTGGGCGATGCGCTACGCAGCTGTGTGAATACCGGTTTCTCCGTTCGCGGCATGGATATGGCGCTCATTGGTGCTCAGGCGGCGGCGCAAACATTGATTAACGCCTGTCAGAAACGCGAGCCGCAAAATTTGTTTCCGGCTTATCACCACGACATCCAGCACAGCCTGCTGTGGGACGTTCTACAACGTTACCGGGATGTTCCGGAGTTGCTCCAGCGCCCCGGATGGTATCGCCAATGGCCCATGCTGATGGAGGCTATTTCCCGTGAAATCTGGCATCAGGGCGTCCGCCCGGTAGCCCCGCTGCGCCAGATTGTCTGGCGTCAGTTTCGTCGTCACGGCCTGCGTCATCTGGCAGGCGATATCATCAGGAGCTTACGATGTCTGTAGCCCGTAACGTCTGGCGTCCCGCCGACATTTCACATATTGTTCCTGCGACCGTTGTTGACAGCGAAACGGCACAACGGCTGATCGCATCCTGCCCCGCCGGACTGTTTTCTCTTACGGCGGAAGGTGAGCTACGGGTCAACTTTCGCGGCTGCCTGGAGTGCGGCACCTGTCGACTGCTGTGTGATGAAAAAACGCTGCAACAGTGGCGCTACCCCGCGTCCGGCTTTGGCATCACTTACCGATTTGGATAATTTAATAGGATAATTTATGCCCCTGTTACACCTGCTCCGCCAGAATCCGGTCATTGCCGCGGTGAAAGACAACGCCAGTCTGCAATTAGCCATCGATTCCGAATGCCAGTTCATCTCTGTTTTGTACGGCAATATCTGCACCATCAGCCATATCGTGAAGAAGATTAAAACTGCCGGTAAATACGCATTTATCCACGTTGATCTGCTGGAGGGCGCGTCTAATAAAGAGGTGGTGATCCAGTTTCTGAAGCTGGTCACCGAGGCCGACGGCATCATCAGTACCAAAGCGTCGATGCTGAAAGCCGCGCGGGCGGAGGGCTTTTTCTGTATTCATCGCCTGTTTATCGTCGACTCTATCTCTTTTCACAACATTGATAAGCAGGTCGCACAGTCGAACCCGGACTGTATTGAAATCCTGCCGGGATGCATGCCAAAAGTGCTGGGATGGGTGACGGAAAAAATACGCCAGCCGTTGATTGCCGGTGGTCTGGTTTGCGATGAAGAGGACGCTCGCAATGCGATGAAAGCTGGTGTAGCAGCACTTTCAACTACCAACACCGACGTCTGGACGTTAGCGAAAAAGCTGCATTAACCCGAGGTGCCGGATAGCGGTGTAAACACCTGATCCGGCCTGCCCCTGAATTAATTTTCTGCGATGGCTGCCAACGCCTCCAGCACCGGCAGCCAGTCATCCACAATGCCGACATCCGCCTGTGAAAAGACCGGCGCTCTGGCGTCACTGTTTATCGCCACGACGAACCGGCTCTGACGAACCCCGGCCATTAGCGCCGCCGCGCCGGATGCCCCCGCGACAATGCAGACATCCGGCGCAAGCAGATGACCTGAGATCCCAATCACGCGCTCAGCATCAAAGCCGCCATTCATCACCCGTGCACGGCTGTATCCCACTTCGGCACCAAACTCCTTACCAAGAGCGGTAATTTTTTCGGCATCGGCGTCACTTCTTCCCTGCCCTACCACCAGCACACGCCCGGCCTGCAACAAAGGATGAGCTGTAACACGGTCGATGCTTTCTACGCTATCCAGCCAGCCCGGAGGTGTGGTGGAGGCAATCCGGCGCTCCACCATCGCTGGCAGCGCGTTGCCCGACGCGCTCGTTTCCGGTTGTCGCGCCAGTGAAAGGCACAAGGGACGCGCGGTGATTTGTAGCCGGGCCGTCAGCGCATTCCCCCAGTGGGATTTCGTCACCAGCCCCTGTTGCGCATCCAGCGTCTGCACCTGGCAAACGCTGCCGCCGTGCAGACGCCAGGCCAGCCGCGTCGCAAGCTCATCCCCCAGCGCACCCGCCGGAAAAATCAGGATGTCGGCTGGCGTCAGCAACCACTGCGTCGCCAGCGCGTCCAGCACCTGCTCCGCCACGTCCGGCATCGGGTCTAGAGTCCAGCGTTCCAGTTCTGCTGCATTAAGCGCGTTTTCTGCAATCCAGCCTGCCAGTGCAGCGCATTCACCCGATTCCGTAATCACAACGATCTTCATGGCTGCATCCTCTGGCGCAAATAATCATTCCACAATATCCGCGCTTTTTCCTGCGCCGTCGCGCCGTCGATAAGCGTGGCGCTGCGCCGCTGCGCCGGTCGCGCCAGCTTCTGACATTGCACGTTCGGAGTTTCATCACTGGACGCTGGCTGACGTAAAATTGCCGCTTTTGCCGCCGCCAGACGCTGACGCATTCCGGGGACGGGAAGCGCAACTTCACCACATTGCCTGACGGCAATCACTGCCGGAAGCCGCACCCGGCAGCGGCGTAACCCGGTTGTCGTTCGCTGTTCGACAACAACAAAAGGCGGCGTCAGCGTAAAACGCTCCACCTGGGTAAAGCAGGGCCAGGCCAACATTTCAGCCATCAAAAATGGCGTTTGCCCGTTCTGCCCTTCGCTACTCTGACAGCCAGTGATAATCAAATCCGCGCCGTGATGACGCTGCCAGTCAGTTATTTGCCGGGCAATGAATTCCGGCGCAAAGCGCAGATCCGCCGTCGTTTCCAGCAACACCGGCTTATCAAAACCCAGCGCGGCAAAATAGCGCAACCAATGAATCGCACGTTCATCGCTAATGCTTAGTGCGGTTAACGTCATATCACAACCTTCACGACGTTGCGCCAGCAGTAATGCTGCAGCCGCCTGCTCATCGGCACCAGGAGAACAGCGCAGCAGCGCGGTGTCCGGGCCCCGGGTATCTTCCGTCGCCGCCAGCCAGTCTTTTTCCGCCAACATGCTGGAGTCTGGTTCGGCCTTAAACGCGAACAGAATGTTCATTTGCTCCTCCCTGTCTTTTCTCCACGCTTCCGGCCGCCACCAACGGCAATGCCTTCGTTTCCGGTGCCCATAGCCAGGTCACCACAAATCCAATGAGGAGCACGCCAGCCAGCAGCAGCAGCGTGACCTGCATCCCCCATTGCGCCAGCGTCCAGGGCAGCAGGCCGGTGCTGATTGCCGCGCCAAGTCTGCTCATCGACGTCGCAAAACCCACGCCCAGCGAGCGGATATCCGTCGGGAAGCTTTCAGCAGGAAGGATCCCTACCAGATTACTGACCGCAGAAATTGTGGTGCTGAACAGGACAAAAAGCAGCAGCGTCAACGAGCTACCAGATGGCAGACAAGCCATCACCACCAGCGTGGCAGCCAACAGAAAAAAACTCCCAAGCAGAAACCGGCGGTGCGCCAGCAGATGTGTTAATACCAGCCCCAGCAGTGCGCCAACGATTAACAACGCATTCAGCAGCAGGCTGGCGGTGAGCGCATCCTCCAGGCCGAGGGTCCCGGCAATGGTAGGCAGCCAGGTGTAGATAACAAACCACGGGATCACCAGACAAACAAAAAAGACGCTGTTAAACGCGGTTCGCCGCCAGTAGAGAGGGGAAAAGAGCGTTTTGATATGTTTCCCGGACGCCGCAGAAACCTCGTCGCCGAGCAATACGTGCGGCCCAAGATAGCGGTGAACAATGGCATGGGCTTCCGCGAAACGCCCCTGGCGCAGCAGCCAGCGAGGCGATTCCGGCGTCCCCCAGCGAAGCAGGGTAATCAATAGTGCAGGCAGCGCCGCCGACGCCAGCAGCCAGCGCCAGGCATCCGGGCTTTCGGTAATAAAGTGGTGTCCCGCCAGGCTTGCCAGCACATAGCCGATGGTCCATACCACGCTGAACGCCCCCAGTAACACTCCCCGATGTCGTCGTGGAGAAAATTCGGCCAACAGAGTGTGCCCTACGGAATAATCGCCTCCCAGCCCAATCCCAATCAGAATACGTAAACCAATAAGCTGTTCCGGCGAGGTGGCGAAAAGCTGTAAAAAAGAGGCGATAGTGATCAGCACAAAGCTGAAAGTGAAGATCTTCTGTCGACCAATGTGGTCTGAAATCCAGCCCAACACCAGACTACCGAGAAACAACCCGAGCAGCGCCGAGCCGCCAATCATCCCGGCCATAAACGGTGTGAGCTGCATGGCAGGTGTTAACTGAATAATGGCATAGCCGACAACGCCAAGAACATAGCCGTCGGTAAGGTGAGCACCAAAGGTCAAGGCGGCAATACGACAGTGAAAACCGTTAAGCGGTAAATCGTCCATTCGCACCGGTGAAGTGTTCATTTCTACCCCTGTCCGGTAAAATTGTGGCTTCCCGATCAGGAAGCCAGCTGATGTTTATTTCTCAATCGGGTAGATCGTTCCCGTGTTCATAATGCCGTTTGGATCAAACTGACGTTTCAGACCTTCCAGCAGCGGCCACGCGCTGCCATGTTCCAGCTTGCTCCAGTGAACACGATGCTTGCCGATGCCGTGGTGATGCACCATTGAGCCGCCAAGACGGATCGTCTCTTCGCAAATAATCTTGTTAAGCGGGTTGTGGTACTTATCAATCTCCTCTTCCGGCTTGCAGTCCACCACGTTGTAGTCATACACAAAGTACATGTTGGTACCGTTGATATAACTATGGGAAGAGTGACCGCCCAGCATGGTGATGTCATCCGCGTGTGGGAATTCAGTGCGGATACGATGGATCACGTTTTCGTAAATTTGATGGATGCAGCTCCAACTGCCGGAAACTTCCGTCGTAAAGCCCATATTGCCGGTTTTCAGGATCTGTACGCGTTCGGCAGCCACTTTTTCCGGGCCCCAGTTCAGATGGTTAAACCAGTTCTCAATCAGCTTGCTGTCCACACGCTTACACTGTGGATAACGCGCGACGATCTCCGCAATGCCCTCGCCAGTGGCTTGCGCCATTCGCGGATTGCCCTCAGCCATGAAGATCAACACGCATTTCCCGTCAGCAAAATGAGTGAAGTGCTGGGTGCCATCCTCGGCGTCATATAGGCGTGCAATCGAAGGACGGTAGCCTTCCACCATCACTTCACGCAGGATATCGAAACCGATTTTCATATCGTCCAGAATGTAGCCGTAAAAAAGGTTATTTTCCGGCGTGAACTTGAAGATTTTCACCGTCACTTCAGTGATATAGCACAGCGCGCCTTCGTTCCCAATGATGATGTGGCGAATGTCCGGCCCGGCAGCCCGGCGTGGCACGTTCTTGATGCGGGTTACCTTGCCGTCCGGCAGCACCGCCTCCAGCCCCACGACCATATCTTCAATGGCACCGTAAAGAGTGGAGAACTGCCCGATGCTGCGGGTTGCAACCAGGCCGCCCATCTGCGCCAGCGGCTTAGACTGCGGCGAGTGCCCAGTTGTATACCCTTTTTCGCGCAATGCATTTTCCAGAATCTCAAGCGGCACGCCGCATTGAGCGGTCGCCTGCATATTTTCAATATCAATGCTTAGGATCTGGTTCATCCCTGTCCCGTCAAGGACCACAGAGTCTTTGACGACGGTTTCCAGACCCCCTTCCGTCGCGGATGCGCCGGTACGCGGAACCCCATTGATTTTATGTTGGTCCATAAACGCCAGAACGCGGGAAACCTGCTCTGTCGAACCGAGTTTTACCACTGCCGCCGGAATGGGCAGCGTGTAAACGCCGTGAATGTCGGCATATTTACGAAAGCGGTCAATACTGTTTTTCTTTAATACCGTTTCATCGGTAATTACGCGTTCGGACCCAACAATTTCTTTTAACTGGTCAACAATCGCTTCGCGAGATAAAGGCATAGCTATTCCTTCCTGATAATTAGCAGAACAATTAATAATACAGAAACTATAGGTAGATATTAGCGAACTAAATAACCGCCATCGACGACCAGTAAATGACCGTTAACATAATTAGAAGCCTGACTGGCAAGGAATATCGCAGCCCCCATTAAATCCTGGGTATCGCCCCAACGATTAGCCGGGATATGATCCAATACGCGCTGATTCGTTTCCGGATTGCTGCGCGTAGCCAGCGTAATATCCGTTGCATAATATCCCGGTGCGATACCGTTAACCTGAATATTATATTGCCCCAATTCATCGCAATACGCCTTGGTAAAACCAGCAAGCGCATGTTTTGTCGCTGAATAAGCCGGAGACCACTGTCCGCCAAGATAAGAGAACAAAGAACAGATATTTATAATTTTACCGCTGTTTTGCGGAATCATAATTTTTGCCGCTTCGTAGCTCAGTTCAAACGCTGCCGTCAGGTTGACGTCAATCATCGGATCCCAGTCCGCACGACCAAAGTCCAGTACCTTATTCAGCTTACAAATTCCGGCGTTGTTCACCAGAATATCAACGGTGCCAAAACGCTCGCAGCAGGCGGCAATAATCTTCTGCGGGGCACCTTTCTCGGTGATATCCACCTGCATGAATTCAACTTCAACACCCTGTTTCTCAATGATTTCTTTCGTTTCACCGTTATCTTTTACAAAACTTGGGATAAACAGATTCGCCCCGGCTTTCGCCAGCGCCATCGCAAAAGCCTGACCCAGACCGCTGTTGCCACCCGTTACGATCGCCGTTTTCCCTTTCAGGGAGAAAAAATTCATTGAGAATGCATTGAGAGATTCGATTGACATAGCTGGCTCCAAATTCCTTTAGGCAAAAAAAAAGAAAGGCAACTTCCCCCGCTAGAGGGAAGTCACCTTTCTCATTATCTCTGGTAACTGGAATGAATTTTTAGCATAACGAGAAATTATCTAACGTGATCAAAATCACAGATGTTTTGTTCATTTTGTATTGATGACTAAAAACAAGAAGCGTGATTATTCTCACACTATAACCCACACTTCCATGTTATTTCTAAGCGCAATTACTAGAGACCTGAGAAAAGTAATCCACCTGAAAGGGCGGTTTACTTTTCTCTTTTTTTTGTCTGCATAAAATGAGAGCCCGATATGCAACAATCCTCATATCGCCGTTGGATAACACTCGCCATTATTAGTTTCAGTGGTGGCGTTAGTTTTGATTTAGCCTATTTACGTTATATCTATCAAATTCCCATGGCAAAATTCATGGGGTTTAGCAATACCGAAATTGGATTAATAATGAGTACCTTTGGCGTTGCCGCTATTATTCTGTATGCGCCCAGCGGCGTTATTGCCGATAAATTCTCCCATCGCAAAATGATCACCTCAGCCATGATAATTACCGGCTTGCTCGGTCTGCTGATGATGACCTATCCACCGCTGTGGGTCATGCTCTGTATTCAGGTCGCATTTGCCATCACGACAATCCTGATGCTGTGGTCGGTATCAATTAAAGCCGCCTCGCTGCTGGGGGATCACAGTGAACAAGGGAAAATCATGGGCTGGATGGAAGGCCTGCGCGGCGTCGGCGTCATGTCGCTGGCGGTATTTACCATGTGGGTCTTTTCTCGCTTCGCACCGGACGACAGCAACAGCCTGAAGGCCGTGATCCTGATTTATAGCGTGGTTTACATCCTGTTGGGAATTTTGTGCTGGTTCTTCGTGAACGATGGCAACAGCCGCAGCCACGGTGCGAAAGAGGATAAGCAGGCGTTTCAGCTCAAAGATATCATCGCCGTGCTGCGTATCAGCACCACCTGGTATTGCAGCATGGTTATTTTTGGCGTCTTTACGATCTACGCCATTCTCAGCTACTCCACCAACTATCTGACTGAAATGTACGGCATGTCGCTGGTCGCGGCGAGCTACATGGGGATCGTCATCAACAAGATCTTCCGGGCTATCTGTGGGCCACTGGGCGGCATCATCACCACCTACAGCAAAATTAAGTCGCCAACGCGCGTGGTGCAACTGCTTTCAATTGTCGGCGCCGCTGCGCTGATTGCCCTGCTGGTGACGAACTCAAATCCGCAGTCCGTGGTTATGGGGATCGGCCTGATTCTGCTGCTGGGCTTCACCTGCTACGCCTCGCGCGGGCTTTACTGGGCCTGTCCCGGCGAGGCCAGAACCCCTTCTTACATCATGGGAACCACCGTAGGGATCTGCTCGGTGATCGGTTTTCTGCCCGACGTGTTCGTCTATCCGATTGTCGGCCACTGGCAAGATACGCTCCCGGCGGCACAAGCCTATCGCAATATGTGGCTGATGGGGCTGGCAGCGCTGTGCATGGTCATCCTCTTCACGTTCTTATTGTTTCGCAAAATTCGCACCAACAACGCCGCACCGGAAAAGATAACCTCACTGGCCGCAGAAACCTCCGGCGAGTGAAGATGGAAAATTAAAGGAGAATGACAATGTCAAAGAAATACATCATTGGAATTGATGGCGGAAGTCAGAGTACCAAGGTAGTGATGTACGATCTGGAAGGTAACGTGGTGTGTGAAGGAAAAGGTCTCCTGCAACCGATGTTTACTCCCGACGCCGATACGGCAGAGCATCCGGACGACGATTTATGGGCTTCATTGTGTTTTGCTGGCAAAGACTTAATGAGCCAGTTCGCGGGAGATCCAAAAGACATTGTCGGAATTGGTCTGGGCTCCATTCGCTGCTGTCGCGCATTGCTCAAAGCTGACGGCACGCCCGCTGCGCCATTGATCAGCTGGCAGGACGCACGCGTCACCCGCCCCTATGAGCACGCCAATCCTGATGTGGCTTACGTCACCTCATTTTCAGGTTATTTGTCACATCGCTTAACCGGTGAATTTAAAGACAATATCGCCAACTACTTTGGTCAGTGGCCGGTGGATTACAAAACCTGGACATGGAGCGACGACCCGGAGGTGGTGAAGAAATTCAATATCCCGCGCAGGATGCTGTTCGAGGTGCAGATGCCGGGAACCGTGCTCGGGCACCTGACGGATGCAGCGGCGAAAGCGACCAGCTTCCCGGCAGGATTACCGGTGGTTTGCACCACCAGCGACAAACCGGTAGAGGCCCTGGGCGCAGGATTGCTGGACGACGAAACCGCGGTTATCTCATTAGGCACCTATATCGCCCTGATGATGAACGGCAAAGCGCTGCCCAAAGATCCAATCGCTTATTGGCCAATTATGTCTTCGATTCCGCAAACGCTGCTCTACGAAGGCTATGGTATTCGCAAAGGGATGTGGACGGTCAGTTGGCTGCGGGATATGTTGGGGGAATCACTAATCCAGGAGGCGAAAGCACAGGATCTGTCGCCGGAAGATTTGCTGAATAAGAAAGCGGCCAGCGTACCACCCGGTTGCAATGGCCTGATGACCGTCCTGGACTGGCTGACCAATCCCTGGGAACCGTTCAAACGTGGGATCATGATTGGCTTTGACTCCAGCATGGACTACGCCTGGATTTACCGCTCTATTCTGGAAAGCGTTGCGCTGACGCTGAAAAACAATTACGACAATATGTGTAATGAAATGAATCACTTCGCTAAACAAGTGATCATTACGGGCGGTGGTTCAAACAGCGATCTATTCATGCAAATTTTTGCCGACGTGTTCAATCTTCCAGCAAGACGGAATGCCATTAACGGTTGCGCCAGCCTGGGCGCGGCAATTAACACGGCGGTAGGGCTTGGTCTCTATCCGAACTATGAGACCGCGATAGAAAAAATGGTGCGGGTGAAAGATGTATTCACACCAATAGAAAGCAACGCCAGACGCTATGACGCGCTGAACAAAGGGATTTTCCGCGATTTAACCCAGCACACCGATGTGATCCTGAAAAAGTCGTATGAAGTACTGCATGGCGGCCAGGATAACGTTAATTCGATTCAGAGCTGGTCGAACGCATAAGGTTGTCCGGCCTGCATGTAGCACTCAATGCAGGCCGATAAACCCATTATCATCAGGCAATATTCAGATATTTATGGGTCTGCATCGACAGACGCCAGTTACGCGCAATACAGGTATCAATACACAAACGCGTGGCATCTTCTTTCTGGCTGATTGGCTGTAAGGCTATGATACGCGGTTTGTCGTCGCTCAACGTAGCCAGCAGTTCATCCAGCGCTTCAATATCGCGAACGCGACCAACCGGATGTTTGATTTCATTCGCACGCTCCAGCGCCTGCGACAGCACATCATAACCGCCGCGCATATTCACCTTCGGCGATACGGTCACCCAGGTATTCGGCGTACAGCGCACTTCGTGGGTACCGCTGGTTTCAATCTGGCAGCTAAAGCCGTTCTTTTCCAGCAGGTCTGTCAGCGGCATCAGGTCATGAATGCAGGGCTCGCCACCGGTTATCACCACGTGACGGGCGGTATAGCCCTGACGCACAATGACCGCCAGCAGATCCTCGCTGCTCGCCGCGCCCCATTTATCGCTCTCTTTGGTCTTAGCCAGGATGCTGTACAGGGAAACTTCCCGATCCTCAAGCTTATCCCAGGTGTGTTTGGTATCGCACCAGGCACAGCCAACCGGGCATCCCTGTAAACGAATAAAAATGGCGGGGACGCCGGTAAAGTAACCCTCACCTTGCAGGGTCTGGAACATCTCGTTAATCGGGTACTGCATAGCGCTCTCAATATGGGGATAAACGATAATTATCGCAGATCCCCGCCAAAGTATCATGCCCCATCGATGCTTTACGCGGCGATCGCCGCGGCAAAGCGTGCCGTAATCTGCTGCGGACGCGTGATAGCCCCTCCAACCACCACGGTATGGGCACCTAATGCCAGGCAACGTGCAGCACGTTCCGGGGTATCGACGTTTCCTTCCGCCACGACCGGTATGCTGACCGCAGCCAACACCTCACGTAAAAAACCGCAGTCGTTTTCCGCCAGCACATGCCCGACAGTGTCAGCGGTATAGCCGTAGAGCGTAGTGCCCACGCAGTCAAACCCCAGACGCTCGGCGGTCACCGCCTCGTCTACAGTGGCGATATCCGCCATCAGCAGTACGGACGGGTAGCGAGCGCGGACTTGTGCGACCAGTTCTTCCAGCGTTTGCCCACCAGGGCGCGGGCGCGCTGTCGCGTCCAGAGCAATAATTTCCGGCTCAACGGTCATCAACTCATCCACTTCCTGCAGGGTGGCCGTGATAAACACATCACTACCCGGATAATCGCGCTTGATAATCCCAATCACCGGCAGTGAGACGATCTCTTTGATAGCGCGAATATCCACCACGCTGTTCGCACGGATACCTACCGCACCGCCCTGTGCTGCCGCCAACGCCATACGCGACATAATAAATGGACTGTGCAGAGGCTCATTTTCCAGCGCCTGACAGGAGACGATTAATTTACCTTTCAGGCAATCCAGTACAGTTTTCATTACGATAAGATCTCTTCGACTTCGTTTTTAATGATGGTGACATGCGGGCCATAAATCACCTGAACACCTTTACCGCGAATAATAACGCCACGTGCTCCGGTCGCTTTCAGCGCCGCTTCATCTACCTTGCTGCTCTCTTTCACCGTCACGCGTAAGCGTGTGGCGCAACAGTCCACCTCTTCCAGATTCTCTTTGCCTCCCAGCCCAGAGATGACTGCCGCTGCGCGTTCACTTTGAGGCAGATCGGATTCAATTGGGGTTACGTTTTCACGCCCAGGTGTCAGCCAGCCAAAGCGGTTAATCAAATAGCGGAAGGTAAAGTAGTAAAGGAAGAACCACGGTATCCCCACCATGGGAACGTACATCCAGTTGGTTTTAGCTTCCCCTTGTAAGACGCCGAAGAGGAGGAAATCGATAAGCCCACCCGAAAAAGTTTGCCCAATAGTGATATGTAAAATATGAGCCATCATAAACGCCAGGCCATCGAAGAAGGCGTGAATGACATATAACACGGGAGCCACAAAGAGGAAGGAGAACTCGATAGGCTCAGTGATCCCCGTCAGGAAAGAGGTCAGGGCTGCCGACAACAGCAGGCCGGCGACAAGCTTTCTGTTCTCCGGCTTGGCAGTGTGGTACATCGCCAGGCATGCGCCAAGCAGGCCAAACATCATGGTAATGAATCGCCCGGACATAAAGCGCGAGGTGCCCGCATAGAACTGCTGCGTATTCGGATCGGCAAGTTGGGCAAAGAAAATCCGCTGCGTACCTTCAACCAACTGGCCGTTGACGATTTCGCTACCGCCAAGCGCCGTCGTCCAGAACGGCAAATAAAAGATATGGTGTAAACCCAGTGGGCCAAGCATACGCAGGATGAAGCCGTACAACAGTGTCCCCAGATAACCCGTCGCATCCACCAGACCACCCAGCCCAAAAATGAGTTTCTGGAAATGCGGCCAAACCACTGTCATGACAGCCCCCACGACAATCGCGGCAAGGGAGCTAATAATCGGTACAAAGCGCGAACCGCTGAAGAAACCAAGGAACTGAGGTAGTGAGACTTTATTGAAACGGCTATGCAGCGCGCAGGTGACAAGACCAATAACCACCCCACCAAACACGCCCGTTTCCAGCGTCTGAATACCCAGCGTCATCCCCTGGCCAACGGCACCCGGGTTCTCGTGCGCCAGTGTCCCGTTGAGGGTCAATAAGGCATTGATAGTGGCATTCATCACCAAAAATGCCAGCAATGCCGCCAGCCCGGCGGTACCTTTATCCGTTTTCGCCAGTCCTACAGCGACACCCACTGCGAACAACACCGAAAGATTGGCAAACACAATAGAACCGGCGCTGGTCATGATTGTGAAGATTGCCTGCAACCAGTCGACATCCAAAAACGGATAAGCCGTCAATGTGTTTGGATTCGACAGTGCGCCGCCAATCCCTAACAACAGTCCCGCGGCGGGCAATACCGCAATCGGCAGCATGAAGGATTTGCCGAAGCGCTGCGCTTTTTCAAACCATGCACCCGATGAGGCGCCGCTAAACATTTGCATCATTTTTTCATCTCCCCGACTAGTGATGAAAATTTTTACCATAATTATTTTTATAAATGAAAATCATCATCAAAAACAAGGAAGCCGATCATACTTTTTTAAAATGACTGGCATCTCTCCCCTGCTTTCCGCCACACTATCAGCAGAGAAACGCATTAAGGATTTTGCATGTCAGAAAATGAAAACCTGCTGCTGAGATTGCGCCAGAGCGTTGACGGATATAGCCGAACACAACAGAAGCTGGGAGAGTTTGTGCTAAGCGATCCGGCAAAAGTTGTCTACCTAACGATTACCGAACTGGCGCGTGAAAGCGACACCAGCGAAGCTAGCGTCACACGGCTGTGCCGTACGCTGGGGTGTAAGGGCTATAACGAGTTCAAAATGGCGCTGGCACTCGATCTCCAGCAAGAACAGCCGGTAGAGCACAGCGGGGATGAAATTGACAATGTGGTCAATGAATCCGTGCAAGCACTGCAGGACACCGCAAAATTACTCGACAGAGCATTACTTGAAGCAGCCGCTCTTGCGCTGCATCAGGCGCAGTCGGTACAGATTTATGGCGTAGCGGCCAGCGCCATTCTGGGGGAGTATTTACATTACAAACTCCTGCGCTTGGGCAAACCCGCACAAATGTTCAGCGATATGCATCGCGCAGCCATGAACGCCACAACGCTAAGCAAAGACACGCTCGTGGTGGCGATTTCCAGCTCAGGCTCCACGCGCGATCTGCTGCATGTCGTTAAACTGGCGCGTAAGCAAGGCGCGCGCGTACTGGCGTTGAGTAATACGCCGCGCAGTCCGTTGGCTTCGCTGAGTGATATTCAACTGGTCGCAGCCAAACCAGAAGGTCCGTTGAGTGCTGGTGCGCTAAACGCCAAGGTGGGAGTGATGCTGTTGGTAGAACTGCTCACCACGTCACTGATTGCTCTGGATGAAAAGTACAGTGATGTGAGCCAGAAAACCGCCAGTGCGACCTTACCGCTACTGCTTTAGTTTAGCGGCATAAAAAAACCCGCCGCAGCGGGTTTTTACGTTAAGAGTTAAAGAACAGGATTACGCCTGACCTTTGATCTCTTTACGACCGTTGTACGGCGCTTGTTCACCCAGAGCTTCTTCGATACGAATCAGCTGGTTGTACTTAGCAACGCGGTCAGAACGGCTCATAGAACCGGTTTTGATCTGGCCTGCAGCGGTACCAACAGCCAGGTCAGCGATGGTAGCGTCTTCAGTTTCGCCAGAACGGTGAGAGATGACAGCGGTGTAGCCAGCGTCTTTCGCCATTTTGATCGCAGCCAGAGTTTCGGTCAGAGAACCGATCTGGTTGAATTTGATCAGGATGGAGTTAACGATGCCTTTTTCGATACCTTCTTTCAGGATCTTGGTGTTGGTTACGAACAGATCGTCACCAACCAGCTGGATTTTGTCGCCCAGAACTTTAGTCTGGTATGCGAAACCGTCCCAGTCAGACTCGTCCAGACCATCTTCGATGGACACGATCGGGTACTGTTTGGTCAGTTCTTCCAGGAAGTGAGTGAATTCTTCGGAGGTGAATGCTTTGTTGCCTTCGCCAGCCAGAACGTATTTACCGTCTTTGTAGAATTCAGAAGCTGCACAGTCCATCGCCAGGGTGATGTCTTTGCCCAGCTCGTAGCCAGCTGCTTTAACCGCTTCAGCGATTACAGCCAGAGCTTCAGCGTTGGAACCCAGGTTCGGCGCGTAGCCGCCTTCGTCACCCACTGCAGTGTTCATACCTTTAGCTTTCAGAACTTTAGCCAGGTTATGGAACACTTCAGAACCCATACGTACGGCTTCTTTCAGGGTTTTAGCGCCAACCGGCTGAATCATGAACTCCTGGATGTCAACGTTGTTGTCAGCGTGCTCACCACCGTTGATGATGTTCATCATCGGAACCGGCATGGAGTATTTGCCCGGAGTACCGTTCAGTTCAGCGATGTGTGCATACAGCGGCAGGCCTTTAGCAGCAGCTGCTGCTTTGGCGTTCGCCAGGGACACAGCCAGGATGGCGTTTGCACCGAAGTTGGATTTGTTTTCAGTACCGTCCAGATCGATCATGATCTTGTCGATGCCAGCCTGATCTTTAGCATCTTTACCCAGCAGAGCCTGAGCAATTGGGCCGTTAACAGCTGCAACAGCTTTCAGTACGCCTTTACCCATGAAACGGGATTTGTCGCCGTCGCGCAGTTCCAGTGCTTCGCGGGAACCAGTAGAAGCACCTGACGGAGCTGCTGCCATACCAACGAAACCACCTTCCAGGTGTACTTCGGCTTCAACAGTCGGGTTACCACGGGAGTCGATGATTTCACGACCGATGATTTTAACGATTTTGGACATTAGATTTTCCTCAGTACAAGTTAAACTAAAACTCCAGACAAACAATGCACCCGGATGGGTGCATTGCCGTTCTAACTTTTTTACTTCTTACTTCGCCTGACGCTTCTGATGTTCACTGGCGGCTTTCACAAAGCCGGCAAACAGCGGGTGCCCATCACGTGGCGTGGAAGTAAATTCCGGGTGGAACTGACAGGCCACGAACCACGGATGATTCGGTACCTCAATGATCTCGACCAACTGATCATCACCGGAACGGCCTGCAATACGCAGACCCGCAGCTTCAATCTGTTTCAACAGCATATTGTTGACTTCGTAACGGTGGCGATGGCGTTCAACAATTGTCGGCGCGCCGTACAGCTGACGAACCAGGCTATCGTCGCTCAACTGACACTGCTGGGCGCCAAGGCGCATTGTGCCGCCCAGATCGCTCTTCTCGGTACGGACTTCAACGTTGCCGTCTTCATCGCGCCATTCGGTAATCAGGGCCACCACCGGGTACTTACAGTCTGGCACAAATTCCGTGGAGTTGGCGTTATCCATACCCACTACGTTACGTGCAAACTCAATCAACGCAACCTGCATACCCAGGCAAATACCCAGATAAGGAACATTGTTTTCACGCGCAAAGCGCGCTGTCGCGATCTTACCTTCAACACCACGGTAGCCGAAGCCGCCAGGGATCAGGATTGCATCAAGACCTTTCAGGATCTCAACGCCGCGCGTTTCGACATCTTGCGAATCGATCAGCTTAATGTTGACGGTGACACGATTCTTCAGACCACCGTGCTTCAATGCTTCGATAACTGACTTATAGGCATCCGGCAGTTCAATATACTTGCCGACCATACCGATAGTCACTTCGCCTGCCGGATTCGCTTCTTCGTAGATAACCTGTTCCCATTCTGACAGATTAGCTTCCGGACAGTTCAAGCTGAATCGTTTACAAATATAATCGTCAAGGCCCTGGGATTTCAACAGGCCTGGAATTTTATAGATGGAATCGACATCTTTCATTGAAATAACGGCTTTTTCTGGCACGTTACAGAACAATGCAATTTTTGCACGTTCGTTGGCCGGAACCGCGCGATCGGAACGACAGATCAGAATGTCAGGCTGGATACCGATAGACAGCAACTCTTTTACCGAGTGCTGAGTCGGTTTAGTTTTGACTTCACCGGCAGCGGCCAGGTAAGGAACCAGAGTCAGGTGCATGAACAGCGCGTGTTCACGACCGATATCTACCGCTAATTGGCGAATCGCTTCCAGGAATGGCAGGGATTCGATATCACCGACCGTACCGCCGATTTCAACCAGAACGACGTCATGACCTTCGCCACCGGCAAGGACACGCTCTTTAATCGCGTTGGTGATGTGCGGGATAACCTGTACGGTTGCACCCAGATAGTCGCCACGGCGCTCTTTGCGCAGGACATCGGAGTAAATTCGACCGGTAGTGAAGTTATTGCGGCGAGTCATTTTGGTACGAATGAAACGCTCATAGTGACCCAGGTCCAGGTCGGTTTCAGCGCCGTCTTCAGTAACGAACACTTCCCCGTGTTGGATTGGACTCATAGTACCTGGATCGACGTTGATGTACGGATCCAGTTTCATCATGGTCACGTTGAGGCCACGAGCCTCAAGAATGGCTGCCAGGGAGGCTGCGGCAATGCCTTTACCCAGAGAGGATACGACCCCGCCGGTCACAAAAATATAGTTCGTTGTCATGCTGGACCTGAGAAGTTAGGGTGAAACGATGGAATTACCAAGACGGGAAAGTAGTATACCCGAACATGACGAGCGCCACAAACTTTCATTATTCCTCCTCTTCACCAGGCTCACATAAACATCGGGAGTGAGAAAATAGCCCCTTTGGGGTAAATGTTTTTGACGTAAATCAAGCGCTTGTTATTTAAAAAATCACACAAATCGCCCTTGACCGACGAAATCCCTTAGAGATCAATTTCCTGCCGTTTTACCTGTTGCCAGACTTCTTCCATAGTTTCCAGATCAACACCAGTCATTTCCAGACCCCGAGCCGCTACAATTCGCTCAACCTCACGAAAACGGCGCTCAAATTTCTCGTTCGCTTTTTGCAATGCGGTCTCTGCTTTAGTGCCTAAATGCCGAGCCATATTGACCGTAGCAAACAGCAGGTCGCCCATTTCCTCCTCCAGTTTAGCCTGGTCGACAACAGCCTGCTTCGCCTCAAACATGACTTCATCGATCTCTTCGTAAACCTTGTCGACAACCGGTCCTAATGTTTTCCAGTCGAAGCCAACATTAGAGCAGCGTTTCTGGATTTTTTGGGCGCGCATTAACGCCGGTAAACTACGGGGAATATCGTCGAGTGCGGAATGCTGCGCCTTCTGGGCGCGTTCTTCGCTTTTGATCTGCTCCTAGCGGGTCAACACCTCAGTGCTGTTACTGGCAGAAACATCAGCAAAAACATGTGGGTGGCGACGCTCAAGCTTATCGCTGATGGCGGCGCAAATATCATTGAAATCGAAACGTCCTTCTTCCTGCGCCATCTGGGCGTAAAACACCACCTGGAACAGCAAGTCACCCAGCTCTCCACGCAGGTCGTCGAAGTCTTCCGCAATTGCGTCCAGCACTTCATAGGTTTCTTCGAGGGTGTAAGGGGCAATAGTGGCGAATGTCTGCTCTTTGTCCCAGGGACAACCGTTTTCCGGGTCGCGCAGGCGCTGCATAATACCGAGCAGTCGGTCGATTTGATTCATTGGAATATCCTGAAATTTCAATACGCGAGGCCAGATAAGACGACAGCCGATATCCGGCAACATGGCAATGCCTGATGGCAACGCTAACGCGCCTCACCAGGCATGCAAACTTATCTGGCCTATTAAATAATTAATTACCGTGCAGACGACGTGCGTCGATCACATCCGGCACCTGGTTCAGCTTGCCAAGCACGCGCCCGAGCACCTGCAGGTTATAGATTTCGATGGTCATATCGATGGTAGCCAGTTGCTGTTTGGTATCACTCCGGCTGGCAACCCCCAGCACGTTCACCTTCTCGTTGGCAAGAATCGTGGTGATATCACGTAATAAGCCGCTGCGATCGTTAGCCTGGACGCGAACCACCAGCGAATATCCTGCCGAGTAGCTTTCGCCCCAAACCGCATCAACAATACGTTCCGGCGCATGGGAGCGCAGCTCGGTCAGCTGTTCGCAATCCGCCCGGTGCACGGAAATACCGCGGCCCTGAGTGATAAACCCGACAATTTCATCGCCTGGAATCGGCTGGCAGCAGCGCGCGATGTGGTGCATCAGGTTACCCACCCCTTCCACCACCACGCGACCGTCGTCTTTACGGCGACTCTGCGGCGCCTGCGTTTTCTGCTGAAGCTGTTTCAGCGCGGCGGCATCCTGTTCGGCTGCGCTTGGCTTATTAAACTGCGCCTGCAGGAAGTTCACCATCTGGTTGAGGCGAATGTCCCCCCCACCAATCGCCGCCAGCAGCTCATCCAGCTCATTGAAGCTGTAGCGCGGCAGCAGGTGCTTTTCCGCTTCTTTCAGGCTAATGCCTAAATGCGCCAGCTCATCGTCGAGGATCTGGCGGCCAGCAAGGATGTTTTTGTCGCGGTCCTGTTTACGGAACCAGGCGTGGATCTTCGAACGCCCTCGACTGGTGGTGACATAGCCGAGGTTAGGGTTCAGCCAGTCGCGGCTTGGGTTAGGCTGTTTCTGGGTGATAATTTCAATTTGATCGCCCATCTGCAGCTGGTAGGTAAACGGTACGATGCGCCCGCCAATTTTCGCGCCGATGCAACGATGCCCCACATCACTGTGAATATGATAAGCAAAATCGAGCGGTGTGGAGCCAGCAGGTAAGTCCACAACGTCGCCTTTTGGCGTAAAGACGTACACTCGGTCATCAAAGACCTGGCTACGGACTTCATCCAGCATTTCGCCAGAGTCCGCCATCTCTTCCTGCCAGGCGATCAGCTTACGCAGCCATGCAATACGATCTTCATGACCAGAACGCGCCACGCCGGAAGCGGTGCCCTCTTTGTACTTCCAGTGTGCCGCAACGCCCAGTTCGGCATCTTCGTGCATCTGTTTCGTACGGATCTGAATTTCAATGGTTTTCCCGCCCGGTCCCAGCACAACCGTATGAATTGACTGATAGCCGTTGGGTTTCGGGTTAGCAACATAGTCATCGAACTCATCCGGCAGATGGCGATAGTGAGTATGCACTATCCCGAGCGCGGCATAGCAGTCCTGTAAACGCTCCGCCACGATACGCACTGCGCGCACGTCGAAAAGTTCATCGAAGGCCAGCTGCTTTTTCTGCATTTTGCGCCAGATGCTGTAGATGTGTTTCGGACGTCCGTACACTTCGGCTTTGACGCCTTCCGTTTTCATCTCTGAGCGCAAATGACCGACGAACTCATCAATGTAATGCTCGCGATCGATGCGACGTTCGTGCAGCAGCTTGGCAATACGTTTGTATTCAGCCGGGTGCAGGTAACGGAAGCAGTAATCTTCCAGTTCCCATTTTAATTGCCCGATACCCAAACGGTTGGCCAGCGGCGCATAGATATTGGTGCACTCTTTTGCCGCCAGAACGCGTTCATCTTCCGGTGCGTCCTTCACTTCACGCAGATGTGCAATTCGTTCGGCCAGCTTGATGACCACACAGCGGAAATCGTCCACCATAGCCAACAGCATGCGGCGAACGTTATCGACCTGTTCGGATGAGACTGAATCGGTATGAGTGGCCTTAAGCTGGCGTATTGCCGCCATATCCCGCACGCCGTGGATAAGATGAACAATGGATTTGCCCACGCTCTCGCGCAGGATGTCTTCACTGACCACGTTGGCATCTGCCAGAGGGAACAGCATTGCTGCGCGCAGCGTGTCGATATCCATGCTCAACATGGAGAGTATTTCAACCATCTCCACGCCACGCCACAACAGCAGATCCGCATCCGGATGCCCCTGTGTCTGCTGCTGGCAGTACGCCCAGGTTTCGGCTAAGCGTTCACACGACTGCTGGCTGGAGATCCCCAGACTCGCGATCCATTTCTTTGGATCAAACTCACCAGCTTTATTTATATGTGCACTTCTTACCGCAACCATTGTCCTCTCCTTAAGGGGCCTGGCCTGTCGAAGTCGACAAGCCATACCCATTGTCTTTCACGCTGCATTACCACCCGAAATCCAATGGGTACAAAATTTATTACATACGCTCAAACAGGACCATTGATTCCAGGTGTCCAGTGTGCGGGAACATATCAAGCATCGCCAGTCGCCGTATGGCATATCCCGCGTTGAGCAAAGCGTCGCTGTCACGAGCCAGCGTTGCCGGGTTACAGGATACATAAACAACGCGTATAGGTTCTAATTTTATAATATGTTGCATCACACCTGCAGCCCCCGCACGCGCAGGATCGAGCAATACTTTGTCGAATCCGTTTTTCGCCCACGGCTGCCGGGTAACATCTTCCTCAAGGTTTTCATGAAAGAATGTCACATTGTGTAATCCGTTATTCAGCGCGTTTTCCCGGCCTTTTTCCACCAGCGCCGGTACCCCTTCCACCCCCACCACGTTTGCAGCCCGGGTTGCCAACGGCAGGGTAAAATTACCCATTCCACAGAACAGATCGAGTACGCGATCTTCAGGTTGCACATCAAGCCATTCGAGCGCACGGGCCACCATTTGTTGGTTTACCCCTTCATTGACCTGAATAAAATCACGCGGGCTGAAGGTTAACCGTAGTCCATTTGAGTCATACCAGGGCGACTCTTCTGATATTGATTCCAGTATCTCGCTTTGCGGGGCCAGAAACAAAGACAGCCCCTGAGAATGCGAAAAGCATTCCAGTTTTTCTTTATCCTGAGCACTTAATGGCGCCGTGTGGCGCAAAATCATCAGGGTTCCGCTCCCCGCCTGCACCAGCTCGACATGACCAAGATGGCGTAACCCTTGCAGACTTTCCAGACACGCCCGGATGTGGGGCAAGAGCGCTTCAAGCTGGGGCACCAAAATAGGGCATTGTTTAACATCGATAATGTCGCTGGATGCGGATTTGCGAAACCCCATCTGCAATTTTTGTTCTTTTGGCCGATAGTTCAGGCTCAACCTGGCGCGACGACGATAGCCCCACGGGGTATCAGCTATAACATCCGACACTTCACATTTCATTAAACGCGACAACGCCGCGCTTTTGCTACGCTGCTGCAACGAGATGCTGGCATGCTGCTGCTGGCAGCCGCCGCACACGCCAAAATGCGGGCAACGTGGCACTTCACGCTGCGGACTGTCGTTTAAACGTCGTTTTACTTGCGCGCGGGCGAACTGTTTTTTATCTTCGGTAATCACCACCTCGGCGCTTTCCTGAGGTAGCAATTCCGGTATAAACAACGCCTTTCCGTTATGGCGAGCAACGCCCTGGCCGAAAGGATCAAGGTCATTGACGGTAACGGTTATGATCTGACGCGTCGTCACGCGTCGTTTTGCAGAGTAGAATTGCGCCATCGACGAGATATATCTCTATTTAACAGTGTGACCCTAATTGTCCCATAACGGAACTCCATGACCAACTACAGCCTGCGCGCACGCATGATGATTCTGATCCTGGCCCCGACCGTCCTGATTGGTTTGCTGCTCAGTATCTTTTTTGTTGTGCATCGCTATAACGACTTGCAGCGTCAACTGGAAGATGCTGGCGCCAGCATCATTGAGCCACTCGCGGTCTCCAGCGAATATGGCATGAATCTGCAAAACAGAGAATCCATCGGCCAACTTATCAGCGTGCTGCATCGTCGCCATTCCGATATCGTGCGGGCAATTTCTGTCTATGACGAGAATAACCGGCTGTTTGTCACATCCAATTTTCATCTCGATCCGTCTGAAATGCAGCTGGCAACCGGCTCACCATTTCCCCGTAAGCTGAGCGTCACCCGGCTCGGGGATATCATGATCCTGCGAACGCCAATTATATCGGAAAGCTATTCGCCGGATGAATCTGCCGTCAGCGACGCCAAAAATACGGAAAATATGCTGGGGTATGTGGCGCTTGAACTGGACCTTAAGTCAGTAAGATTGCAGCAGTATAAAGAGATCTTTATCTCCAGCGTAATGATGCTGTTTTGTATCGGTATTGCGTTAATTTTTGGCTGGCGTCTGATGCGCGACGTGACTGGCCCGATTCGCAATATGGTAAATACCGTTGACCGAATACGTAGAGGACAGCTCGACAGCCGCGTCGAAGGTTTCATGTTGGGCGAGCTGGATATGCTCAAAAATGGCATCAACTCGATGGCGATGTCACTTGCGGCCTACCATGAAGAGATGCAGCACAACATCGACCAGGCCACCTCTGACCTGCGCGAAACGTTGGAGCAGATGGAAATCCAGAACGTCGAACTGGATCTGGCGAAGAAACGCGCCCAGGAAGCGGCGCGTATTAAGTCTGAGTTTCTGGCTAACATGTCGCATGAGCTGCGTACGCCGCTGAATGGCGTGATTGGCTTCACCCGCCTGACGCTTAAAACCGAGCTCAACACGACGCAGCGCGATCACCTGAATACGATTGAACGCTCGGCCAACAATCTGTTGGCCATCATCAATGATGTGCTCGACTTCTCCAAACTTGAGGCGGGCAAACTGATTCTGGAAAGCATCCCATTCCCGCTACGTAGCACGCTGGATGACGTCGTCACGCTGTTAGCGCACTCATCCCATGATAAAGGGCTTGAGCTGACGCTAAATATTAAGAATGACGTGCCGGACAACGTCATCGGGGACCCGCTGCGCTTACAGCAGGTAATCACTAATCTGGTTGGCAATGCCATCAAATTTACCGAAGGCGGTAATATCGACATTCTGGTCGAGAAACGCGCCCTCAGTAACACGAAAGTGCAAATTGAAGTGCAAATCCGCGATACCGGAATTGGCATCCCTGAGCGCGATCAGTCACGCCTGTTCCAGGCCTTCCGCCAGGCCGATGCCAGTATTTCCCGCCGCCACGGCGGGACAGGACTGGGCCTGGTCATTACGCAAAAGCTGGTCAATGAAATGGGCGGGGATATCTCCTTCCACAGCCAGCCGAACCGGGGCTCCACGTTCTGGTTCCATATCAGCCTCGATCTCAACCCTAACGTTCTCGTGGATCGCTCAACCACGCACTGTCTGGCCGGAAAGCGGCTGGCCTACGTTGAACCTAACGCCACAGCCGCGCAATGCACGTTAGATATCTTGAGTGAAACGCCGCTGGAAGTGATTTACAGCCCTTCATTCTCCGGGCTGCCGAAGGATCACTACGATATTCTGCTGCTTGGCATACCGGTCACTTTACGCGAACCGCTCACTATGCAGCATGAGCGGCTGGCAAGCGCAGCGGCGATGACCGACTTTTTGTTACTGGCTCTGCCTTGCCATGCGCAGATCAACGCTGAGAAATTAAAGCAGGGCGGCGCGGCGGCGTGCCTGTTGAAACCTCTAACCTCAACCCGCTTACTGCCAGCGTTGACAGAGTATTGTCAACTGAACCACAGCGCGGCTCCGCTGCTGTTAGACGAGAGCAAAATTGCGATGACCGTCATGGCGGTGGACGACAACCCGGCGAACCTCAAGCTGATTGGCGCACTGCTGGAAGATAAAGTGCAGCACGTCGTGCTCTGCGACAGCGGACATCAGGCTGTGGATCGCGCCAAACAGATGCAGTTTGATCTCATCCTGATGGATATTCAGATGCCAGACATGGACGGTATTCGCGCCTGCGAACTGATCCACCAGCTTCCTCATCAACAACAGACGCCGGTCATTGCGGTCACCGCGCATGCCATGGCCGGGCAAAAAGAGAAGCTGCTCAGCGCCGGGATGAACGATTACCTGGCGAAGCCTATCGAAGAAGATAAGCTGCATAATCTGCTGTTACGCTACAAACCCGGCGCGAGCACATCGCTGAGGGCGCTCGCTGTTGAACCGGTCGTCAATCCGAATACCACACTCGACTGGCAACTGGCGTTAAGGCAAGCCGCCGGTAAAAACGATCTGGCGCGGGATATGCTGCAAATGCTGCTCGATTTTCTGCCCGAAGTGCGTAACAAAATTGAAGAACAGCTGGTCGGTGAAAACCCTGAAGGACTGGTGGATATGATCCATAAACTGCATGGCAGTTGCGGTTATAGCGGCGTTCCCCGCATGAAAAACCTGTGTCAGCTTATTGAGCAGCAATTACGTAGCGGGAGCAAAGAAGAAGAGCTGGAGCCTGAGTTTTTAGAGCTTCTGGATGAAATGGATAACGTTGCGCGCGAAGCGAAGAAGTTGTTAGGGTAAAAATCTGATTGCCGGATGACGACGCTCACGCGTCTTATCCGGCAATCATGCCACATCATTCAACGTAATTGCTGACCCGCTTTCAGGGTCGCGGCCACGTTTCGCGCCGTCATTCGTACGTTCTCACTCGCGTTCTTCAGCGCCTCTTCCAGTGTGCAAACGGTATAAATAACGCTAAAAACCGCATCCAGCCCATGTTCATGTACAACACCGACATCAGCCATCAGGCTGCCGGCAATGCCAATAACCGGTTTGTTGTAACGCTTTGCCACCTTCGCCACGCCAACCGGAACCTTACCGTGAATGGTCTGGCTGTCGATACGTCCTTCACCCGTGACCACTAAATCCGCATCCGCAACGCAGTCGTCGAGGTGTAACGCATCCGTCACGACCTCAATACCGCAGCGTAACTGCGCACCGCAAAACGCATACAGTGCCGCCCCCATACCACCAGCCGCGCCACCACCCGCCAGTTCCAGCACGTTGACGTCCAGATCGCGGGCAATGAGTTGCGCATAATGCGTGAGCGCCCGATCAAGACGAAGAATCATCTCCGGCGTCGCCCCCTTTTGCGGACCGAAGACCGCAGAGGCCCCCTCTTCACCGGTCAACGGATTAGTCACATCGCAGGCCACTTCAATACGGCACGCGGCAAGACGCGGGTCTAGCTGAGAAATATCAATCCGGGCGAGTGATTCAAGGCCAGTCCCGCCATGAGCAATATCGTTATTTTGCGCATCCAGTAATTTTGCTCCCAGCGCTTGCACCATCCCGGCACCGCCATCATTGGTGGCGCTGCCGCCAATGCCGATAATGATATGTTCAACGCCCGCGTCCAGCGCATGACGGATTAGCTCCCCGGTTCCCCAGGAGGTCGTTTTCAGCGGATCGCGTAAACCTGCGGGAACCTGCTCCAGTCCGCTGGCGGCCGCCATTTCGATAAACGCCGAACGCTCATCCCCGGATAAACCATAAAATGCCTGAATCGTTTTACCCAGAGGGCCGGTAACATCAACATGCACAAGGTGGCCTTGCGTTGCGGCAACCATCGCTTCGACCGTTCCCTCACCGCCATCCGCGACCGGGATCTTCACGTAATTCGCCTCAGGCCAGATCTCACGAAATCCCAGCTCAATAGCCGTTGCCACTTCAAGCGCACTCAAACTTTCCTTATAGGAATCCGGTGCGATTACTATTTTCATAAAGCATCCTTACGCATGTTGACTGTGTTAAGCATACACCAGGAGAAAAACCGCCCCTTTGTGGGAGCGGTCCCAGTTCGCTTAGCGTACCATGCACGGACGCTTATTATCAAACGTCCAGTTCGGGATCAGATACTGCATTCCCATGGCATCATCGCGCGCTCCCAGTCCATGTTGCTGATACAGCTCATGAGCTTTCATAACCTGATCCATATCCAGCTCCACACCCAGACCCGGCTTCGCCGGTACCTGCACCATGCCGCCTTTGATTTCAAACGGCTCTTTGGTCAGGCGTTGATTGCCTTCCTGCCAGATCCAGTGGGTATCGATAGCGGTAATTTTGCCCGGCGCCGCCGCCGCAACATGAGTAAACATCGCCAGCGAAATATCAAAGTGGTTGTTAGAGTGCGAGCCCCAGGTCAGCCCAAACTCATGACACATCTGCGCAACGCGGACAGAACCCTGCATAGTCCAGAAGTGCGGATCCGCCAGCGGGATATCCACGGACTGCAACGACAGCGTATGTCCCATCTGACGCCAGTCGGTGGCGATCATGTTGGTGGCGGTCGGCAAACCGGTAGCACGACGGAATTCCGCCATGACTTCACGGCCTGAGAACCCCTGCTCGGCGCCGCACGGATCTTCCGCATAAGCCAGCGATCCTTTCAGGTATTTACCAATTTTAATCGCCTCATTCAGCGACCACGCGCCATTGGGATCGAGCGTGACACGTGCCTGTGGAAAGCGTTTCGCCAGCGCCACAATAGATTCCGCTTCTTCTTCCCCGGCCAACACCCCGCCTTTCAGTTTGAAATCGTTGAAACCATATTTCTCATATGCGGCTTCCGCCAGGCGCACCACTGCATCCGGGGTCATCGCCTCTTCATGACGCAGGCGATACCAGTCGCATTTCTCATCCGGCTGGCTCTGATACGGCAGCGGCGTCGCGTTACGGTTACCGACGAAGAACAGATAACCCAGCATTTCAACTTCGCTACGCTGCTGACCGTCGCCCAGCAGAGATGCGACGTTAACGCCCAGATGCTGACCCAGCAGATCCAACATGGCCGCTTCGATCCCGGTAACCACATGAATAGTGGTACGTAAATCGAAGGTCTGCAAACCGCGTCCACCGGCATCACGATCGGCAAAGGTATTGCGGACCGCATTCAGTACGTTTTTGTATTCACCTAACGTTTTGCCCACCACCAGCGGAATGGCATCTTCCAGGGTCTGACGAATTTTTTCGCCGCCGGGAATCTCACCCACGCCGGTATGACCGGAGTTATCTTTGATAATCACAATATTACGCGTGAAGAACGGGGCATGTGCGCCGCTCAGATTCATCAGCATGCTGTCATGGCCCGCAACCGGGATCACCTGCATCGCGGTTACGACTGGGGTAGTAAATTGTGCGCTCATAATTAAGTCCTTATTCAAAATTAGTGGCGGCCGAAAACGGGACGTTTACGGTCAAAAGTCCATCCAGGGATCAGATACTGCATCGGGCCTGCGTCATTACGCGCGCCGCCGGGCAGCGCTTTATAGGCTTCATGCGCTTTCTGTACCTGATCCCAGTCCAGTTCCACGCCCAGGCCGGGCGCGTCGGGTACCGCAATTTTTCCGTGTTTAATCTCCAGCGGATTTTTGGTCAGGCGGCAATCGCCCTCCTGCCAGATCCAGTGGGTGTCGATCGCCGTTGGGTTGCCCGGCGCAGCGGCACCGACGTGGGTGAACATCGCCAGGGAAATATCAAAATGATTGTTAGAGTGGCAGCCCCAGGTCAGTCCCCAGTCATCGCATAGCTGTGCCACGCGTACCGCGCCGGAAAGGGTCCAGAAGTGCGGATCGGCCAGTGGAATATCTACCGAGTTGAGCATCACCGCATGGCCCATCTCACGCCAGTTGGTGGCTATCATATTCGTTGCTACCGGCAGACCGGTTGCACGGCGGAACTCGGCCATCACTTCGCGGCCAGAAAAGCCCTGTTCTGCGCCGCACGGATCTTCGGCGTAAGTCAGAACATCGTTCAGCCCTTTACACAAGGAGATAGCTTCATCCAGTAGCCAGGCACCGTTAGGGTCGACCGTAATACGCGCATCCGGGAAACATTGTTTCAACGCGCGAGCGGTGTCGATTTCCTGCTCGCCAGGCAGCACACCGCCTTTGAGTTTGAAATCTTTAAAGCCGTAGCGATCCTGCGAAGCCTGAGCCAGACGTACCACCGCCTCACTGTTCATCGCCTGCTGGTGACGCAGGTGATACCACTCATGGTTGCCCGGCGTGCTATCGAGATACGGCAGATCGGTTTTGCTACGATCTCCCACGTAGAACAGATAGCCGAGCACGGTGACCGCATCGCGCTGCTTGCCAGGCCCTAACAGTTCGCAGACCGGCACGTTCAGCGCCTTGCCCAGCAGGTCGAGCAGTGCGGCTTCCAGCGCGGCCACCGCATTAACCCGCAGTTCAAAGGTCCAGGCACCTTTGCCAAAGGTGTCAAAATCAGCGGCCTGGTTGCCTTTATGCACCTGCTGAACCACCTTATTCAGGCGCGCGACTTCCTGACCCAACACTTGTGGAATCGCGTCCACCAGCGTCTGATAAATCACTTCACCGCCCGGCGCTTCACCGACGCCGGTATTTCCGGCGTTATCGGTGAGCACGACGATATTGCGGGTAAAGTATGCGTTATGCGCCCCGCCAATATTGAGTAGCATGCTGTCATGACCGGCCACCGGGATGACCTTCATATCGGTAATAATGGGACTCGATTGTGTTGTCATCATCATTGCCCTGCGACAGGTTTCAGTTCGATACGTTTAATATCACCCACCAGCACCAGATAGCTCACTACAGCAATCAGCGCATGCACCCCGACGTAAATCAACGCACCGTTAAACGAGCCAGTGGTACCTACGATGTAGCCGATAGCAATTGGCGTGACGATACCGGAGATGTTGCCAAACATATTGAACAGACCGCCGCTCAAACCGCTGATCTCTTTTGGCGCAGTATCGGCCATCACCGCCCATCCCAACGCACCGATACCTTTGCCGAAGAAGGCCAGCGCCATAAAGCCGATGATCATCCACTCTACGTTGACGTAGTTACAGAACACCATCACCATCGACAACAGCATACCCAGTACGATTGGCGTTTTACGGGCGATATTCAGCGAACCGGTACGGCGCATCAGCCAGTCGGAAATAATGCCGCCGAGCACGCCGCCTGCAAATCCGCAAATGGCCGGGACCGAGGCAACAAAACCAGCTTTCAAAATCGACATACCGCGTGCCTGTACCAGATAAACCGGGAACCAGGTGATAAAGAAATAGGTCAGCGCGTTTATGCAGTATTGGCCGATATAAATACCGATCATCATCCGTGAGCCCAGCAGTTGCTTGATCTGCCCCCACTTCACGCTGAACGGCACTTTGGCTTTGGCTGCCGCCTGATCCATATTGATCAGCGCTCCGCCTTCGGCAATGTAGTCCAGCTCTTTTTGGTTTACGCCCGGATGCTGGTTCGGTTCATGAATCACCTTCAGCCAGATAAAACTGATAACAATCCCGAGACCGCCCATAAAGAAGAACACATGCGACCAGCCCACTTCGTGGGTCAACCAGCCCATGATTGGCGCGAAGATCACGGTGGCAAAGTACTGCGCCGAGTTAAAAATAGCGACCGCCGTGCCCCTTTCCTGCGCCGGGAACCACGCCGCCACAATACGACTGTTGCCAGGGAAGGATGGCGCTTCGGCTAACCCCACGAGGAAGCGCAGGGTAAACAGCGCAACGATAATGCCGAAGCCGCTGAAGATATCGACGAAGCCCTGCAGCAGGGTAAACATGGACCAGATAAAAATGGACCAGAAGTAAACACGTTTTGAACCGAAGCGGTCGAGCAGCCAGCCGCCGGGGATCTGACCGATAACATAGGCCCATGAAAAAGCGGAGAATACATACCCCATCCCTACCGCATCCAGACCAATATCTTTGGCCATCTCCGAGCCGGCAATGGATAAGGTGGCGCGATCGCCGTAGTTGAAGGATGTGACGATAAACAGCATCACCACTATCCAGTAGCGAGCGTTAGTGCGTTTTTCCGCGCTGCTCGCCGCCTGACTTAATGAACTCATTGTTGCACTCCTGAATCTTGGCTTTCGCCAGTTCATTCTGTACAGCACCTGTAGGGTGATCAGAATGAGAGGTTAGTGTGTGGCAGTTTTGGTACAGCTCAGGGCCGTTTTATTCTGACTCGCTGCCTTTTCGGGAACTGACGGGAAAAGTATATGAAGGAGTGCCTCTTACCCTCACCGTGCAAAAACACAACATTGCGGGAGGTGAATGAGGTTGTTTATGGCATAAGCCTAAGGGAATGGAAGATGCTTCACGAAATTGGCGTTTGGTGGGCGATTTGTTGCCGGGTAGCAACGCCTTACCCGGCCTACGATCCAAAAGAGAGTAACAGGCCCGTGCAAGCAAAGTGCTGCCGGGCGCAAGGTTATTTAAGCAAGGTTCCCCAGTTTTCTACCCAGGGATTGGATTCGCTTTCCGGTTCAGGATGCTCGCTGGCGTCAATCAGCAGCATTTCCCCTACACGTTGGGCGCTTTGTTCCTGCAACAGTGCATCGAACTGCTTGCCGCCATTGCAGAAATTAACATAGCTACTGTCACCCAGCGCAATTACCCCGTAATGCAGATTTGGCTGGAAACCGAGATTATCTTTGATCCCCTGAAACAGCGGCACGATGCTATCCGGCAGATCGCCCTGCCCGGTCGTTGAGGTCACCACCAGCACATATTTTTCCTGATATGCCTGCCAGTCGCTGAGCTCGGGATCTTCGAACACCGTGGCTTTATGACCCTGCGCCGTCAAAATAGCTTCGGCCTCTTCGGCAACCAGCAACGCGTTTCCGTACATCGTGCCGACAAAAATTCCAATTTCCGCCATAACCGTAATCTCCTGGGACTTAAGAATCTATCTGCTCATCCTGACCTGACAACCCGCTGAACTCAACCCTTTCATTCTCAGGGAGAAGTCCACGCCAGCCAAACTGTGATAGCGCCTGCATCCAGACATCATCCAGCCCGGCGCGAATAACCAGCGGTTCGCCGGTAAAAGGATGAGTCAGCGCAAGCTGGCTGGCATGAAGCATCAAACGCTGACAGCCAAAGTGCTCAGCGGCGCTGCGGTTTTGCCGCAAATCACCGTGCTTACTGTCGCCGATAATTGGATGGCGTAAGTGCGCCAGATGGCGTCTGAGCTGGTGTTTTCGACCGGTTTTAGGATCTAGTTCCACCAATCCGTAACGGGTCGTCGGATAACGTCCGGTCGCTACCGGCATCTCAACCGTCGCCAAACCGCGATAATGGGTGACGGCAGGCTGCGGGCCTTTATCATCACGGGCAAATTTATCGGCGATCTTATCCAGTTCTTCGACCAGCGGGTAATCCAGCACGGCATCATCCATCAGCCAGCCACGCACAATCGCATGATAGCGTTTCTGAATTTGATGATGTTCAAATTGCTGTGACAGCAGCCGCCCGGCTTCGCTGGACAGCCCCATCAGCAGTACCCCGGAAGTCGGTCTGTCGAGTCGGTGGGCGGTAAAAACGTGCTGACCAATCTGGTCGCGTACCGTTTGCATCACCACCACTTTCTCATCCCGGTCGAGCCAACTGCGGTGAACCAACCAGCCCGAAGGTTTGTTAACTGCGACCAGCCATTCGTCCTGATACAGAATCTCCAGCATCAGGCGTTATCACTTGTAAACAGAGCATCCAATTCCTGCAATGCCGTCAGCAGAATTTCGCGTTGCGGGTGATCGGCTGCCAACGCCATTTCGTAATACGGTGCGACGGCAAAAGCCTGCGGAAGCGGCTGAGCGTTATCAATCAGCGTATGCATGCGGGGAATCAATACCCATTGCAGCCACTCAACCGGCTCCATGGTATCCATACAAAAAGGCTGCGTGCTGGTAAACAGATGCTCTGCAGGCTCATCCAACCGCCAGTGATTATGTTCACGCAGTAGCGCTTCAAGCGCGTGTAACTGCTGGCGCACACGGTCATGAGTCGTCATCAAATTAACCTCAATGATGAAAAATATGGCGCGAAGAATAGCACTAGTGAAGGGAAATAAAAAAAGGGAGCACTGTAAAAACAGTGCTCCCGGTTCGTTTCGCAGCGTTCCAGCTACTTTTAGTGCTCCCTGCTCATCCGTGACAACTTTTCCTGTGGTCTTGCGACCTTGTTCATCCTGAACTTGTGCATCCTGCTCACATCACCCCGATGTGAAAACTTCATCCTGAAGTGTCCTGGCCATCCTGACCCGCCGAACATCCTGACCGGCTCTCATTCTCCATCCTGGAGGTGTCCCTTAACGCATCCAGCGCTTTCCGCTTTGCTTCATCCTGAAGCCTGTCCTTGTAACACCGTCCTGGTGTGTCCTGCCGAAGAGCCATCATCCTGATGTTCTCTTCGTTGTGCGACTCCTTGTCGACAGATATAGAATCGCCTGTTTCGCCTTGTCTTACAAGATGCTTACAGACACTCCCTTAAGATTATTTTCGTATGAAAGTTGACAATAAAACATTAAATTTATGAATAATAAGGAATAATTATTTTATCCGTTCATTAAGTCTTTACTTATCACCTGGCAATGTCCTACAGGGTTTGTAAGAGATCTCTCACAAGGTTCAGGGCAATCTGGATTACAGAACTGGCTTAAGCTGAGTGAGAAATTCCGCAAGTGAGTCCGCCAGCACCGTTCGTTTACGGGTTCCCAGCGTTTCTTTGCACACTTCACCGGAGAGATTGCACACCGAAATGACGTCAAGCTCATTGTCCTGGGTGGCAATAAAAAGCGTAGGCGACAGCTTGAGGCGCTTTTGCGTAACCAGGTGACCAATCAGGTTTTCCTGAACGCGCCTGAAGTCGTCTTCGCTCCAGGTTTGCAGCAGCGTTAGCTTTTCATCCGCAAACTGCGCGTGCATGTCCCCGGCAAACTGGGTGGTGTAAAAAGCGTGAACGGCTGGTTGTATCACGATATCAAAGGCGCGTTCAACCGCATTGAGGTTTTTTTCGCCGACAAAAGGCTGAGGTTGCCAGAATACCGCATCGTCTGTGGAAGAAATGATGCACGGAGAAGGTACGCCATACAGCTCTTCGCTGAGGGGCCAGCTGTTGTTTTTTTCGTACCATGCGTCGCAATAACGTGTCGTAAAGGCTGTCAACGCCTGCGCTGTCAATTCGTCCACTGATTTCTCTCTTCACAAAAGCCAGGATACACTTGTCGCATAGTGTATCTGGTTTATGACGGTGAAACATGTCCTCTTATGAAAATCATCAGGCGCTTGACGGCCTGACTCTTGGTAAATCAACAGATTACCGTGACAATTACGATGCCAGCCTGCTGCAGGGCGTTCCACGCAGCCTGAACCGCGACCCGCTGGATTTACAGGCCGATAATCTGCCTTTTCACGGTGCCGATATCTGGACGCTATATGAACTGTCTTGGCTGAATGCCAACGGTTTACCGCAGGTAGCGGTCGGTCATGTAGAACTGGATTACACCAGCGTAAATCTGATCGAATCGAAAAGCTTTAAGCTTTACCTGAACAGTTTTAACCAGACGCGTTTTGATTCCTGGGATGCGGTACGCCAGACGCTGGAAAACGATCTGCGCGCTTGTGCTCAGGGTGATGTCAGCGTAGCGCTGTACCGTCTTGACGAACTGGAAGGACAACCGATAGCCCACTTTAACGGCACCTGTATCGACAATCAGGATATCGTCATCGATAACTACCAGTTCAGCACAGAGTATCTGGAAAATGCCGTTGGCGGTGAAAAAGCGGTGGAAGAGACGCTGGTCAGCCATCTGCTGAAGTCTAACTGCTTGATCACCCACCAGCCGGACTGGGGCTCCATACAGATTCAGTATCGCGGACGGAAAATCGATCGCGAGAAGCTGCTGCGTTATCTGGTCTCCTTCCGTCACCATAATGAGTTTCACGAGCAGTGCGTGGAACGCATTTTCAATGACATTCTGCGCTTCTGCCAACCGGAGAAACTGAGCGTTTACGCGCGCTACACGCGACGTGGCGGCCTGGACATTAACCCATGGCGCACCAACACCGATTTCACCCCAGCAACGGGGCGCCTGGTACGTCAGTAATCTTTTTTCTCAATTTTGCGTGCCGGATTCCGCGCGCAAGGTTGTGAAAGGTCATAAGCCAGGGCTATTGTAATCAACAGGGAATGACGTGTTGCGTCCCATAAGGAGTTTACTTGATTACACATATTAGCCCGCTTGGCTCAATGGACATGTTGTCGCAACTGGAAGTCGATATGCTTAAACGCACGGCCAGCAGCGACCTGTATCAACTGTTTCGTAACTGTTCGCTTGCCGTTCTGAACTCCGGCAGTTTGACCGACAACAGCAAAGAGCTGCTGTCACGCTTTGAAAGTTTCGACATTAACGTGCTGCGCCGCGAACGGGGCGTGAAGCTGGAACTGATCAACCCACCTGAAGATGCGTTTGTTGATGGACGCATTATTCGCGCACTGCAGGCCAACCTGTTTGCCGTGCTGCGCGACATTCTGTTCGTCAATGGCCAGATCCATAACGCCGGTCGCTTTCAGCATCTGGATCTTGAAAGCTCGGTGCATATTACCAACCTGGTATTCTCGATCCTGCGCAATGCCCGGGCGCTACACGTGGGTGAAGCGCCGAACATGGTCGTCTGCTGGGGGGGTCACTCAATCAACGAAAACGAGTACCTGTACGCCCGTCGCGTTGGTACCCAGTTGGGCCTGCGCGAACTGAACATCTGTACCGGCTGTGGTCCGGGGGCGATGGAAGCGCCAATGAAAGGCGCTGCGGTCGGTCACGCCCAGCAACGATACAAAGACAGCCGCTTTATCGGTATGACCGAACCGTCAATCATTGCCGCTGAGCCGCCTAACCCGCTGGTTAACGAACTGATCATCATGCCGGACATTGAAAAACGTCTGGAAGCGTTCGTACGTATCGCCCACGGTATAATCATCTTCCCAGGCGGCGTAGGGACAGCAGAAGAGCTGCTGTATCTGCTGGGGATCCTGATGAACCCGGCCAACAAAGATCAGGTTTTACCGCTGATCCTGACTGGACCAAAAGAGAGCGCCGATTACTTCCGCGTGCTGGACGAATTTATCGTGCACACGCTGGGGGAAGATGCGCGTCGCCACTATCGCATTATCATAGACGATGCAGCAGAAGTGGCTCGTCTGATGAAAAAAGCGATGCCGCTGGTGAAAGAGAACCGCCGTGACACCGGTGATGCCTACAGCTTTAACTGGTCGATTCGTATTGCACCTGATTTGCAGATGCCGTTCGAGCCGTCCCATGAAAACATGGCTAACCTGAAGCTGTACCCGGATCAACCCGTGGAAGTACTGGCGGCAGACCTGCGCCGTGCGTTCTCGGGGATTGTAGCCGGTAACGTGAAGGAAGTCGGGATCCGCGCCATCGAAGAGTTTGGCCCGTACAAAATCCACGGTGACCGCGAAATGATGCGCCGCATGGACGATCTCCTGCAGGGCTTTGTTGCACAGCATCGTATGAAGTTACCTGGCTCCGCGTATATCCCTTGCTACGAGATTTGCGCCTAACCTCCAACAGCCGCCAGCAGACGCTATCGCGGTGACAGTTTTGTCCATATCAAAGCCGGGTTTGGCGCATCAGCCTCCCGGCTTTTTTTAGTGATACCAGTCACATAGCTCAGACAATCATATAAATACCGATGATGTTTCATTAAAAATAGCGCGCTACGCAAACGATTACCTTTAAAACCCAACCGTGATTTATCTTAGGAAATTATTATTAGTCGCCAAAATCCTCTAAAAACAACAGTTTTTACAGCGTAACGCTCGTATCTTCGCGCCTTCGCTTTCATGATATATGTCGTTAATGTTAGCCTTCGCGCCCGTAAATTCGCTTTGACTATTTTTTAACAGATTAATGGTCCAAATTTATCCACATAAAAGGTGGATTATTGCATTTGGGATCGCGATCACTGATACATTCATTACTAAAATGTATCTTTCCGCCCGCAAATTATTACGGCGAAAAATTATATAAAAAATCGCTCAACGAATTTCGATTTACAGTCGGGTATTTTCTCATTGGATTGACCCCAAACCCGACTTTTTAAGCTTCCTCCAGGAGAAATAGATGGAAAACACTCAAACCAGCACTATCGTTACGGGCCAGACCCGCAGCGCATGGCGCAAGACAGATACCATGTGGATGCTGGGCCTTTACGGCACGGCGATTGGCGCGGGTGTATTGTTCCTGCCGATTAACGCAGGCGTAGGCGGTATGATTCCGCTGATCATCATGGCGATCCTCGCTTTCCCAATGACCTTCTTTGCACACCGCGGCCTGACTCGCTTCGTGCTGTCCGGTAAAAATCCGGGTGAAGACATTACTGAAGTTGTAGAAGAGCACTTTGGTGTAGGCGCAGGTAAACTGATTACCCTGCTCTACTTCTTCGCTATCTACCCAATTCTGTTGGTCTACAGCGTAGCCATCACCAACACCGTCGAAAGCTTTCTGACCCACCAGCTGGCAATTACGCCGCCGCCGCGCGCAATCCTGTCTCTGATCCTGATTGTCGGCATGATGACCATCGTGCGTTTCGGTGAGCAGATGATCGTGAAGGCGATGAGCATCCTGGTATTCCCGTTTGTTGCCGCCCTGATGCTGCTGGCGCTGTACCTGATCCCTCAGTGGAGCGGTGCCGTTCTGGAAACCCTGTCCTTTGACTCTGCAGCAACCACCGGCAACGGACTGCTGTTGACCCTGTGGCTGGCAATTCCGGTAATGGTGTTCTCCTTCAACCACTCACCAATCATCTCCTCCTTCGCCGTGGCGAAGCGTGAAGAATACGGTGATGAAGCTGAGAAGAAATGCTCTAAGATTCTGGCATTCGCTCACATCATGATGGTGCTGACCGTTATGTTCTTCGTCTTCAGCTGCGTATTTAGCCTGACCCCAGCGGATCTGGCCGCAGCGAAAGAGCAGAACATCTCTATCCTGTCTTACCTGGCAAACCACTTTAACGCGCCGATCATTGCCTGGATGGCACCGATTATCGCGATTATCGCTATCACCAAATCCTTCCTTGGCCACTACCTGGGCGCACGTGAAGGTTTCAACGGTATGGTGATTAAGTCTCTGCGCGGCAAAGGCAAAACCATCGAAATCAACAAACTGAACAAAATCACTGCGCTGTTCATGCTGGTAACCACCTGGATTGTGGCGACGCTGAACCCAAGTATCCTCGGTATGATTGAAACCCTGGGTGGCCCAATCATCGCGATGATTCTGTTCCTGATGCCGATGTATGCAATTCAGAAAGTACCGGCAATGCGTAAATACAGCGGCCATATCAGCAACGTCTTCGTTGTGATTATGGGCCTGATCGCTATCTCCGCTATTTTCTACTCTCTGTTCAGTTAATTCCCCTGCGCCGCTCCTCGGGGCGGCGCACCTCGATACACAATGGACGCCTCATGATTAGCGTATTCGATATTTTCAAAATCGGCATTGGCCCTTCCAGCTCCCACACTGTTGGCCCGATGAAAGCAGGCAAACAATTCACGGATGACCTGATTGCACGCGGAATTCTCACTGACGTAACCCGCGTAGTGGTTGATGTCTATGGCTCTTTGTCTCTGACGGGGAAAGGTCACCATACCGACATCGCGATTATTATGGGCCTGGCGGGTAATCTGCCGGATACCGTAGACATTGATGCCATCCCGGCCTTTATCCAGGATGTGAATACTCATGGACGTTTGCTGCTGGCAGACGGTCAACATGAGGTCGAGTTCCCGGTCGACAAGTGCATGAATTTCCATGCGGACAATCTGTCTCTGCACGAAAACGGGATGCGTATTACCGCACTGGCGGGCGAAAAGGCCATTTATAGCCAGACTTACTATTCCATTGGCGGTGGGTTCATCGTTGATGAAGAACATTTTGGTTTACCGAACAACTCTCCGGTAAACGTGCCGTATCCGTATAAATCTGCGGCTGATTTGCAACGTCATTGCCAGGAAACCGGCCTGTCGCTTTCCGGTCTGATGATGCAAAACGAACTGGCGCTGCACAGCAAAGAAGAGCTGGAACAACACTTCGCCAACGTCTGGGACGTCATGCGCAGCGGGATTGAGCGCGGCATCACCACCGAAGGTGTATTGCCGGGCAAACTGCGCGTTCCACGTCGCGCGGCGGCGCTGCGTCGTATGCTGGTCAGCAGCGACAAAACCACCACTGATCCGATGGCGGTTGTTGACTGGATCAACATGTTCGCGCTGGCCGTGAACGAAGAAAACGCTGCCGGTGGACGCGTGGTTACGGCGCCAACTAATGGCGCATGCGGGATTGTTCCTGCCGTGCTGGCGTACTACGACAAGTTTATCCGCGAAGTGAATGCTAACTCGCTGGCACGCTACATGCTGGTCGCGAGCGCCATTGGTTCACTGTACAAGATGAACGCCTCTATCTCTGGCGCCGAAGTGGGCTGTCAGGGTGAAGTCGGCGTTGCCTGCTCCATGGCTGCGGCCGGTCTGGCTGAACTGCTGGGCGGTAGCCCAACGCAGGTGTGCATCGCGGCGGAAATCGGTATGGAACATAACCTGGGTCTGACCTGCGATCCGGTTGCCGGCCAGGTGCAGGTACCGTGCATTGAGCGTAACGCCATTGCTTCGGTTAAAGCAGTGAACGCCGCACGTATGGCGCTGCGCCGTACCAGCGAACCGCGCGTGTGCCTTGATAAAGTCATCGAGACCATGTACGAAACCGGTAAAGACATGAACGCCAAATACCGTGAAACATCTCGCGGCGGTCTGGCGATGAAGATTGTCACCTGCGATTAAGTCCCACCACGTTTCAGGATCTGTAGGCCGGATGAGGCGCTCGCCGCCATCCGGTCTACGGATAACGCTATTTCGCAACACTCGCCTCCCCTCGCCGTGAATGTTACCCTACAAACTTATTTGTTAGGGAGAACACCGTGGCCGTCCACCTGCTCATTGTCGATGCACTGAACCTTATCCGCCGCATTCACGCCGTACAGGGCTCACCCTGCGTAGAGACGTGCCAGCACGCGCTCGATCAGTTGATTGTGCACAGTCAGCCTACGCACGCCGTGGCGGTATTCGATGATGAAGCGCGCAACAGCGGCTGGCGTCACCAACGGTTGCCTGACTACAAAGCAGGTCGCCCCCCGATGCCTGATGAATTGCACCAGGAAATGCCCGCCTTACGCGCCGCTTTTGAACAGCGCGGCGTCTGCTGTTGGGTCTCCAGCGGGAATGAAGCCGATGATTTAGCCGCAACCCTGGCGGTTAAAGTGAGCCAGGCGGGACATCAGGCTACCATCGTCTCAACCGATAAAGGCTATTGTCAGTTGCTCTCCCCGACGCTGCGTATTCGTGACTACTTCCAGAAGCGCTGGCTGGATGCACCGTTTATTGAGAAAGAGTTTGGCGTGCTGCCGCAGCAGTTGCCTGATTACTGGGGACTGGCCGGGATCAGCAGTTCGAAAGTACCGGGGGTTGCAGGTATTGGTCCCAAAAGCGCCACGCAGCTGCTCGTACAGTTTCAACATCTGGAAGGCATTTACGCGCATCTTGATGAAGTACCGGACAAGTGGCGCAAGAAACTAGAGAAGCACCAGGAGATGGCGTTTCTGTGTCGCGATATCGCACGGCTGCAAACGGACTTACATATCGACGGAAACCTGCAGCAATTACGGTTGGTGCGATAGGTCTGTTGCCAAATGGCGCTGTGCTTATCTGGCCTACACGTCGAACACCCCGGTAGGCCGGATAAGGCTTTCACGCCGTCACGCTGAAAAATTACCAGGCGGTGTGGTACAGCTCAACGATATCCCCAAGATTCGCTTCACGGGGATTTCCCCCGGTACAAACATCGTCAAATGCCGCCTGTGCCAGCGCAGGAATATCCTCTTTACGTACGCCAACATCGCGTAAATGCAGTGGGATCCCTACATCGCGGTTAAGGGCGAAGACGGCATCTACTGCCGCTTTACGTGCCTCTGCCAGCGTCAGTTCTTCAACCTTAACTCCCATCACCCGGCCGATATCGCGAAATTTTTCCCCGGTGAATTCGGCGTTATAGCGCATCACGTGCGGCAGCAAAATGGCATTTGCTACGCCGTGCGGCGTGTTATAAAACGCGCCTAACGGGTGTGCCATTCCATGCACTAATCCCAGACCAACGTTGGAAAAGCCCATCCCGGCCACGTACTGGCCCAGCGCCATCGCTTCCCCGGCCTGGGTATCGCCCGCAACGGAACCACGTAATGCCCCAGCTATCATTTCAATGGCTTTAATGTGCAGCGCATCGGTAAGCGCCCACGCCGCCCGCGTAATGTACCCCTCAATAGCATGGGTCAGGGCATCCACTCCGGTGGCGGCTTTTAGCGCCGCTGGCATGCCGTCCATCATGTCTGCATCGATGAACGCTACCTGTGGGATGTCATGGGGGTCGACACAAACAAACTTACGCCGATTTTCTTCGTCAGTGATCACGTAGTTAATGGTCACTTCCGCTGCCGTTCCCGCGGTGGTGGGGATAGCCATAACCGGCACGCTCGGGTTGCGCGTTGGCGATAACCCTTCAAGGCTGCGTACATCCGCAAACTCAGGGTTATTATTGATAATGCCAATCGCTTTACAGGTATCCTGAGGGGAGCCTCCGCCGATGGCGATCAGATAGTCTGCGCCGCTTTGCTGAAAGACACCCAACCCTTCCTGCACCACCGCAATGGTTGGGTTAGGAATAACGCCTGAATAGATTTCCCATGCCAGACCAGCAGCATCCATTCGGGAAGTCACCTTATCGACAACGCCGCACTGCACCAGATTTTTATCAGTCACAATCAACGCTTTGCGATAACCACGACGGATGACTTCATCGGTTAATGCACCAACAGCTCCCCGGCCAAACCATGCCGTTTCGTTCAGAATCATTCTGTTCGCCATCGTATTTCTCCTTTTCGCTATGCGAAATTACTCTTCAATGCGTAATCCGTAAGATTTGAATTTCTCCAGCACAATGGCGATCTCCTCGTCATCCAGCACCGGCACCGGGTCAACAATCGCCAGCGTGCTCAGATAAAGGCGGGCCAGAACTTCCACTTCATGCGCCAACCACAGTGCTTTTTCCAAATTCGCTTCACAAGCAATCAACCCATGGTGCTGTAAAAGCGTTGCCTTACGGTTTTTCAGGGCGACGCTCACATGCTCTGACAGCTCTCGTGTACCAAACGTCGCATAAGGCGCACACGGAATAGAGTTCCCCCCAGCCGCCGCAATCATGTAGTGAATTGCCGGGATAGGGCGATTAAGAATAGAAACGGCCGTGCAATGTACGGCATGGTTATGGACAACCGCATTGGCATCGGGACGCGTCTGGTATGCCGCCAGGTGAAAACGCCATTCACTGGAGGGTAATTGTCCTTTATCATATTTCCCGTCGTTATCTACATACACGATCATATTTTCAGTAAGTCTTTCGTAAGGAATACCGCTGGGCGTGATCAGCATCCCATTTTCATAACGCGCACTCACATTTCCCGCCGTCCCCTGATTCAATCCAAGGCTGGTCATTTCAAGGCAGGTTTCAATGATTTCTCGCGACAAACGCATTCTTTCCATAATGATTCTCCGGGTACAGTTTCCCCTCGTCTTTATTGCGAAAAATGCAGCCGCAGAGTAAGACGGGTCAGGTTTCAGATACAGGCAGCCACTGAACGTATATATTCAGGTTCAGTAGGCCGATTTATTTATAGCGGCGTATTAAGGTTGTCTTACGCGCTTAATAAGTTTCATCTCAACTTTTACAGTTTCTTTAATTGGCTGGTCATCAATAGCACTCATCATCATATCGAACGCTTTTTCCGCCCAAACATTTTCATCCTGCTGCATTGACCAGACATTATTGGCGAGGAATCCCAGCATTGGGTGTTCATCGAATGTCCCAATATTAATTTCAGGTGGAATTGTGCCAAAACGATTACGAATAGCGTTAATGGCCCCCTCCAGTACGGGTAATGATGAGGCGATAAATGCCTGTGGGCAGCCCTGTTCGCCGATCAACTCATCCATCAGTCGATAACCCCCCTCGGGCGTGTTGTCCGGCCCTTCGCGCACCCAATCGCTATGCAAAATACCATTATTGTTCAATGCATTAAGATAACCTTGCAAACGGTCGCCGATGCTGGGTAATCCGGTATCTCCCACCAAAAACCAGATCGGCGACTTTCCAGCGTCAAACAAACTTTGCGTCAATTTTTCGCCGCCCAAAATGTTATGGCTTTCTACCAGAGCGTTATCGGTATACTTAAAATCACGGTCAAGTAACACCATCGGTTTTCTGACCTGACGTAAATGGTGCTGCTGATTCTCTAATGTTGAGGGAACAATAAAAAGGCCATCGACATTGCGAGCTATTAACGCTTTGGTCAGTTTATTTTCGTAATCAACATCGTCATAGGTACAGCTAATCGTTAGCTGATAACCGGAACGACGACAGCGTTGCTCAAGTTTTTCTGCGAGTGTGGCAAAAAACACGTTGGAAATATTGGGCACAATCAATCCCAACGTATCCGTTTTATTCAATTTCAGGCTGCGTGCTGAATGGTTAATGACGTAACCATAGCGCTCGACATATTCATTAATACGCGTTTGGGTTTTGACACTGATTCGATATTGCTCTGCTTTCCCGTTCAGCACCAGTCGTACGGTCGTAACCGATAAATTCAGATCGCTGGCTATCTGTTCTACTGTTTTAGCCATTTATATGCCCCAGTTCACATCCAAAAACGTCAATCTACAATCATAAAAGTATTTTAAACTTTTGTCTTACTGCATAAGTTGGTTAATCGCCTGCTGCTGATCCCACATCATCAGATAAGCCTGATATTTGCGGTCATAGAAGTTCCGCCGTGCCGGGTTAGTCTTAATCACCTCGCCTGATCGAACCATCGCCTGGCATGCAGATGGAATATTTTCCCACGCGCCGCAGGCAACCGCGCCAGTGATGGCCGCCCCTAACGTCACCGCATCCTCTTCCTGCATCAGATGAATATCGCATCCGGTGGCATCGGCATATTCTCGCAACCACAGTGGGTTATGCGTTGCGCCGCCGCACAGCGTCAGTCGGGAAATGGTGTGACCGTTTTCGCGCATCACTTCCATAATATGCCGCGTACCGCAGGCGATCGCCTGTAATGTCGCCAGGTACAGACGAGCAACCTGCATCTCGCCTCGCTCAAGAGTCAAACCGCAAACACTCCCCCGGGCATCGGGTCGCGCGCGCGGTGAACGATTGCCGTGGTGATCGGCCAGCACATGCAAATAACGACCAGGCTCTGGCTCCAGCGCCTCAAGTGCGGCAACCCATTCATTAACTAAAACGATGGGATGGCAACCCCGCGCCTCAGCCTTGTGAAATAGTGCCGCGCTGGCTCCTGACTCCTGAAGTGTCCAGTCGACTAACGCCCCAGCGGCACTTTGCCCCCCTTCTGTCAGCCAGTAGCCTGGCAGCATGGCTGACCAGTACGGCCCCCATACACCAGGTGTATGAATCTCCTGCTCACTGCACAGCATATGGCAATTTGACGTTCCGCTGATCAACGCCAACGTCCCCTCAGGCTCAACACCGGCAAGCGCTACTCCGCCCGCATGGGCATCAATCATTCCGCTGGCGACGACCACTGCAGTCGTCAGCCCCAGCGCCTGGGCCGCATCGGCGCTAAGCGTTCCAACGGCAGCGCCTGGCGGCAGGATCCGCGACGGGATTTTTCCCAACAAATCCGTTAGCTCAACAGCGTCAAGCAGGGAGTGGCTAAAGCGTTGTTCATGTGCCAGATAGTTCCATTTACACGTCAGCGTGCACAGACCAGCAACATCACAGGCGGTAGCTTTAGAGACCAGAAAGTCCGCCAGATCGTAGAAGCGATGCGCACTCTGCCAGGTGGCTGGAAAATGGTTTTTCAACCACAGTACTTTAGGAAGCTCCATTTCGACGCTGACTTCACCGCCAACGTAGCGCAGAGCCGGATCCTGCGTGGCGTTTATACGTTGCGTCTCCTGCGCCGCACGATGATCCATCCACATGATGATGTTATGGTCCGATGGTTCGTCTGGTGAAACCGCCAGACCCCACCCCTGTTCATCCAGTGCCACCAATGAACAGGTGGCATCAAATCCCAATGCGCGAATCTCCTCAATGCGAACCCCGGATGACGACACCGCCTCCTTCACTGCATGGCAAACCTGCTGCCAGATTTCTGCAGATGACTGCTCAACCCGCTCAGGACCGGGTCGAAACTGCGAGATGGCGTGTGTCGCAAAAGCCAGCCGTTTGCCACTGGCATCAAAGACACCAGCCCTGACGCTGGCGGAACCGACATCCACACCGAGGAAATATCCACTGCCCATAGTAACTCCCTGACGCTGGTGAATGATGGGGCGAGCACGTCGCCCCAACGGTGTTATTTTTTACCGAATGGGTGTAACAGCTTGTCAATTTCCGGGGTGTCAATGTTCTTCGCATTAACGAATTTAACCGGAATATCAATTTCTTTCGGTACAGACTGACCCGATACCGCTGCATTTAGTGTCTTGATACCCTGGTAGCCAATCTGATAAGCGTCCTGCACGACAAAGCCCTGAATGACCCCAGACTTCAGGAAAGCAATGATTGCCTCGGTGCTATCAAAACCAATCACTTTCACTTTGCCTTTCAGGTTTTGACTATCAATGGCGTTTGCTACGCCCAGCGTTGAGCCTTCATTGGTGCCATAAATCCCTGCAATATCAGGGTTGGCCTGGATCATATCGATGGTTTTATCCATCGCTTTTTGCGGATCGCCATCGCTGTACTGGACCGGTAGCACCTGGATTTCCGGGTATTTCTCCTTCATGCGGGCAATAAACCCTTCCGAACGCTCAATCGCTGAGGAGGTCCCCGCTACGTGCGCAATAATGCCCACTTTACCTTTGCTGCCCACTTCCGCTGCCAGTGCATCCGCCGCTTCAGCACCGGCTTTACGGTTATTCGTGGCGACAAAGCTCACTGGAATATCGGAATTCACGCCGGAGTCAAACGTCACAACTTTAATGCCGCGTGAATTTGCGGTCTCAACTAATGGCGCCAGCGCATTGGCATCTAACGCTGCCAGCAATAGCCCATTGGGTTTTTGCGCCATCGCGTTTTCAACTAGCTGAATCTGCTCGGCAATCTGAGTTTCATCCGCCGGGCCAACATAGCTGGTTTTATCACCCGACTCTTTTGCTGCCGCTTCCGTCCCCATTTTTACGGTTTGCCAGAATTCATGCTGGAAACCTTTACTGACCACCGGAAGGTTCATATCTTTAGCCAATACGCTGGATGTCATACAGGCCAGCAGGGATAACGCATAGACAAAATTCCTGGTTCTCATTGTTTTACTCCGTTCTGAGTGAGTCACCCTAAACGTCAGGGTTATGATGCCCCGTGACTTCCGGGAGCGTAAATCAACGAATTTTTTTGCGTAATGTATCGAGATAAACCGCAGCAATGACCACCACGCCCATGGCCACCATTTGCCAGAACTGGGAAACCCCCATCAGGTTCAGACCGTTTTTCAACACGCTCATAATGAATGCGCCGATGATAGTCCCGCCGATGGTGCCAATTCCTCCCATCAGGCTCGTACCGCCAATAACAACCGCCGCGATGGCTTCCAGTTCATAACCCACGCCAACCGTTGGCTGACCAGAGTTCAAACGTGAGGCCAGAATAACCCCGGCGATCCCGGTCAGCAGACCACAAAAGGCGTAGACGAAAATTTTGACGCGTTGAACTTTAATACCGGAAAGGTGTGCGGCCACCTCATTGCTACCCACAGCGTAAACATAGCGACCAATCACCGTTTTCTTCAGGATGTAGGCGGCGATTAGCGCCACCACCACCAGGTAAAAAACGGGATAAGGCAACACATCGAACAGACGTCCCTGGGCCAGCATTTTGAAGGTGGGGTAATCAGCGAAATAAATCGCACGACCATCTGTCATCACCATATTGATGCCTCTGACGGACATCATCAGGCCCAGCGTGGCGATAAAAGGCGGGATAGTCATTTTGGTGACCAGCAGACCATTGATATAGCCGCATAATCCACCGGCCAGCACCCCGGCCAGAATACATACGGGCAGAGGCAATCCCAGCGTGGCGCTGATGCCTACCGCAACACCCGAAAAGGCCACCACCGAGCCAAGAGAAAGGTCGATTCCTGACGTGATAATGACGAAGGTAACGCCAATCGCCATAATGCCAATCACTGAAGTTTGCAGAGCGATTGTCATGATGTTTTCAGTGTTAAAGAAAAATGGCGAACCAAAGCTAAAAAATATTACTAAAATAATCAGACTCAAAAGCGGCGCAAGGCGCATTAAAAGTTCTTTGTTAATTTTTATTTTCTTATTATTGCTGTCTGAAGAGGTTACAGAGATAGTCATAAATTAGTCCTCTAACGTCGCATATTGCATGATTTTTTCTTGTGTGGCGTCATCAGAAGCTAACTCCCCGGTAATACGTCCATTACGCATCACTAAAATGCGATCGCACATACCCAGCACTTCCGGTAATTCAGAGGAGATCATGATAATTGACTTCCCTTTTGCCACCAGTCGATTCATTAATTCATAAATTTCAAGTTTGGCACCCACATCAATACCGCGAGTGGGTTCATCAAAGATGAGAATATCGGTGTCTTTACACACCCATCTGGCAATAATAATTTTCTGCTGATTACCACCACTTAAATTCAGAGCAGCCTGTTCTAAATGTGGTGTTTTAATGCGTAGGGCTTTCACCTGTTCTTCGCTGGTTTTCTGACAACGTTTGCTGTCCACGTTGCCATAACGATCGGAATACTCAGGATAATTGCCCAACATAATATTGCGCTCAACGGACAGTCCTAATGCCAGCCCCTCTTTTTTCCTGTCCTCGGTTAAATAGCTGATACCCTGTTTGATAGCATCAGGAATATCTTTAATTACCGTCACGTTACCGTTCAGCTTGAGGGTTCCGCCATCAATGGGATCCGCACCAAAAATCGCCCGCGCCAGCTCAGTACGTCCTGCCCCCATCAGACCGGCGAAGCCCAAAATTTTGCCCTGATACAGAGTGAAATCAATATTGTTTAATACGCCATTGCGCGTCAGACCGCTTACTTCCAACACCGGTTTGCGTTGAGCCAAAGGTTCGCGGCGAGGATAGATATTGCCAAGATCGCGCCCAACCATCATGGCAATCAGATCGCTAATTTTAACCGCATCATAATCCACAGTGGCAATAAACTGACCATCCCGCATCACCGTCGCGCGATCGGCGATCAGCGCCAGTTCCTCTAATCTGTGCGAGATATAAACAATGCCCGTTCCCTGTTCTTTCAGCAAACGAGTTACCTGAAATAAGCTGTCAATTTCCGTTTCGGTCAGCGCTGCCGTCGGTTCATCCATAATAAGAATCTTGGCATTCACCGATATCGCTTTAGCAATCTCAACCATTTGTTGTTGCGCGACGGTCAGATCGGCCACCAGCGTTTCTGGAGAGATATTCAGGTTTAATTTTTGCAAAATATCGATAGCTGCCTGTCGCTGTTGTTTTTCATCCAGACGCCAGCGATTATTTTTGCAAAACTCCCTGCCAATAAATATATTTTCTTCCACCGTGAGTTCAGGGAAAAGGTTAAACTCCTGGTGAATGATGGTGATACCTGCGCTTTGTGCACTCAACGGATTCGCAAAAGTAACAGGTTGTCCCTCAAAAATAATATCCCCTTCATCAGGCTGATAAACACCGGATAAAATCTTCATCAACGTAGACTTTCCTGCGCCATTCTCACCCAGCAGCGCATGAACCTCTCCTTTGCGTAAAGCAAAATCCACATTACTCAACGCTAATACGCCGGGAAAACGTTTCGTAATATGACTCATCTGTAAAAATGTTTCAGACATTGCTGCTTTCCTCAATATACAGAAACTGCAATCAGTGAATCAGGCGCAAAACGTTGCCAGGAAGCCATCGTCACCGTTAATGCGAATACTACCTATAAGTTCATATGCGTTTTATCAATTATGCTAACTCGAGTTAGCGAAGTGCCTTTTAAAGCTATTTTAGCTACTCAAAATAGCCAAATCATTTGGTTTAAAACTGTGACGCTGAACAGACAATTTATTACAACCAATTAATTTAAAAAGGATTTATTGAAAATACCCGTCCTGGTTTATTTGACGCAGATCGAATTTTAACCACTTCTCGTGAAGCCTCTCACAGTTCCACAACAAAAAAGTTGTGCAAAAAACTCTCCAATACCTAAGCTAACTCGAGTTAGCAAAAATGGGTTATTCAGCCAACTGCGACGGTGGTGTTCAACATCCGCTTTTGCAGCACGGCATAAAGTGAGATGAGGAACCTCGAATGAACAAAAATAGCTTACCGAAAATTGGAATTCGTCCGGTGATTGATGGGCGCCGTATGGGTGTTCGTGAATCGCTCGAAGAGCAAACCATGAATATGGCCAAAGCCACTGCTGCGCTGATCACAGAGAAACTTCGTCACGCCTGTGGCGCACAAATTGAATGTGTGATTGCCGACACTTGCATTGCCGGGATGGCTGAATCTGCCGCCTGTGAAGAAAAATTCAGCAGCCTGAACGTAGGCGTGACGATTACTGTGACCCCATGCTGGTGCTACGGTAGCGAAACCATCGACATGGATCCGATGCGCCCGAAAGCTATCTGGGGCTTTAACGGAACAGAACGTCCCGGCGCAGTTTATCTGGCCGCAGCATTGGCTGCGCATAATCAAAAAGGACTTCCCGCCTTCTCTATTTACGGCCATGACGTACAGGATGCCGGCGATACCACGATCCCTGCCGATGTTGAAGAAAAATTGCTGCGCTTTGCCCGTGCGGGCCTGGCGGTTGCCAGTATGAAAGGCAAAAGCTACCTGTCCGTAGGCGGCGTTTCAATGGGCATTGCTGGCTCGATTGTCGATCATAACTTCTTTGAATCCTGGCTGGGAATGAAGGTTCAACCCGTTGATATGACCGAACTGCGTCGTCGCATCGACCAAAAAATCTATGACGAAGCTGAGCTGGAAATGGCGCTGGCGTGGGCGGATAAAAACTTCCGCTACGGTGAAGATCAGAACGCACAGCAATATAAGCGTAACGCAGAGCAGAGCCGTGCGGTGCTGAAAGAGAGCCTGCTGATGGCCATGTGCATTCGCGACATGATGCAGGGTAACCAGAAACTGGCAGACAAAGGTCGGGTTGAAGAGTCGCTGGGGTACAACGCGATTGCCGCAGGCTTCCAGGGCCAGCGTCACTGGACCGATCAATACCCGAATGGCGATACCGCCGAAGCACTGCTCAACAGCTCCTTTGACTGGAACGGCATTCGCGAACCGTTCGTTGTCGCCACCGAAAACGACAGCCTGAACGGCGTGGCGATGCTGTTTGGTCATCAACTCACCGGCACAGCGCAGGTCTTTGCCGATGTGCGCACCTACTGGTCGCCAGAGGCGGTTGAACGCGTCACGGGTAAACCGCTAACCGGCCTTGCTGAGCACGGTATTATTCACCTGATTAACTCCGGCTCGGCAGCGCTGGATGGCTCCTGCAAACAGCGCGACGGCGAAGGGAAACCGACCATGAAGCCGCACTGGGAAATCTCACAGAAAGAGGCTGATGATTGCCTGGCGGCTACCGAATGGTGTCCGGCTATTCACGAATACTTCCGCGGCGGCGGCTATTCTTCTCGCTTCCTGACCGAGGGCGGCGTGCCGTTCACCATGACCCGCATCAACATCATCAAAGGCCTGGGCCCGGTGCTGCAAATCGCGGAAGGCTGGAGCGTGGAATTGCCGAAAGAGATGCACGACCAGCTTGATGCGCGCACCAACTCCACCTGGCCAACCACCTGGTTCGCCCCGCGCTTAACCGGTAAAGGCCCGTTCAGCGATGTCTATTCCGTCATGGCTAACTGGGGCGCAAACCACGGCGTACTGACGATTGGTCACGTGGGCGCGGACTTTATTACGCTCGCCGCCATGTTGCGTATCCCGGTTTGTATGCACAACGTGGAAGACGAAAAAATTTACCGCCCTTCAGCCTGGGCAGCCCATGGTATGGATATGGAAGGCCAGGATTATCGCGCCTGCCAGAACTACGGCCCGCTGTATAAGCGTTAATGCGACTCAGGCCCGGTGGCGCAAGCTTACCGGGCCTGCGCAGTGAATTTTGTAGGCCGGGTAAGCGCTGCGCCATCCGGCTACGTTTGGGGAGCGATTATGAAACAAGACGTTATCCTGGTTCTCGACTGTGGCGCGACCAACGTGCGGGCTATCGCCGTTGACCGACAGGGAAAGATTGTCGCCCGCGCAGCAACCCCGAACGCCAGTGACATCGCAACAGAAAACAGTACCTGGCATCAATGGTCGCTGGAGGCCATTCTGCAACGCTTCGCCGACTGCTGTCAGCGCCTCTGCACGCAACTGGCCGCCTTCCATGTCCGCGGGATCGCCGTCACCACTTTTGGCGTAGACGGCGCGCTGGTTGATAAGAACGGCAAGCAGCTGTATCCGGTGATTAGCTGGAAATGCCCACGCACCGCAGCGGTGATGGAGAATATTAACCGCTACATATCACCGCAGCAATTGCAGGAAATTTCCGGCGTCGGCGCATTTAGTTTCAACACGCTGTATAAATTGGTGTGGCTGAAAGAAAACCATCCGCAATTTCTGGAGCAGGCGCACGCCTGGTTGTTTATCTCGTCGCTTATCAACCACCGTTTAACCGGCGAGTTCACTACAGATATCACCATGGCGGGCACCAGTCAGCTGCTGGACATCCGGCAGCGCGATTTTAGTCATGACATTTTGCAGGCTACGGGCATACCGCGCCGTCTGTTCCCGCGCCTGGTTGAAGCAGGCGAACAGATTGGGGTTTTGCAACCAGAGGCTGCCAGCTTGCTCGGGCTTACGGCGGGAATTCCGGTCATCTCTGCCGGACACGACACGCAGTTTGCGCTATTTGGCGCTGGAGCCCAACCAGATGAACCGGTGCTCTCTTCCGGCACATGGGAAATTCTGATGGTGCGCAGTGCGCAGGTGGATACCTCCCAGCTCAGCCAATATGCGGGTTCCACTTGTGAGCTGGATAGCCAGGCTGGACTGAATAACCCCGGCATGCAGTGGCTGGCTTCCGGTGTACTCGAGTGGGTGCGTAAGCTGCTGTGGACTGCCGACACCCCCTGGCAGACGCTGATCGACGAAGCCAGGGCCATCCCGGCAGGCGCCGAAGGCGTGAAGATGCACTGCGACCTGCTGGCCTGTCAGAATGCGGGCTGGCAAGGGGTTACGCTCAATACCACCCGTGGGCACTTTTATCGCGCCGCGCTGGAAGGACTGACAGAACAGCTGCAGCGAAACCTCCAAACGCTGGAAAAAATCGGTCATTTCCAGGCCACAGAACTGCTATTGGTTGGTGGGGGAAGCCGCAACGCGTTGTGGAATCAGATCAAAGCGAATGTTCTCGGGATACCTGTCAAAGTGCTGGATGACGCCGAAACCACCGTGGCAGGTGCCGCAATGTTTGCGTGGTCGGGCATTGGGGAATTTGCCTCACCGGAACAGGCACGCGGGCAGGTACGCTACCAGTACCGTTACTTCTATCCGCAAACCGAATCCGAACTAACAGGAGTTGAGTAACATGCTCAAAACAATATCTCCCTTAATTTCGCCCGACCTGCTGAAGGTACTGGCTGAAATGGGGCACGGCGATGAGATTATATTTTCCGATGCCCACTTCCCGGCCCACAGCATGGGACCACAGGTTATCCGCGCCGACGGTCTATTGGTCAGCGACCTGCTACAGGCGATTATTCCGCTCTTTGAACTGGACAGCTATGCCCCACCGCTGGTGATGATGGCGGCTGTTGAAGGCGATGCCCTCGATCCTGACGTCGAGGCCCGCTATCGTCAGGCGCTTTCACTGCAAACCCCCTGCCCGGACATCACGCGTATTGACCGCTATGCCTTCTATGAACGCGCGCAACAGGCGTTTGCGATCGTTATCACAGGAGAGCGGGCAAAGTACGGGAATATTCTATTAAAAAAAGGAGTAACCCCGTAATCTCTGGTCTGAATGCCCGTCAGCTACGGGCATTCATCATAAGATGAGGATCAGAACATGAAAGCGGCGCGCCAGCAGGCGATCGTAGATCTGCTTACCAACCACAAAAATCTGACAACCGAAACCCTTGCTTTGCAACTTAAGGTCAGCAAAGAGACCATCCGCCGCGATCTCAGCGAGCTACAAGCCCAGGGAAAAGTGCTGCGCAATCACGGGCGGGCCAAAGTGATTCATCGGGAAAATCAGGACAGCGGCGACCCGTTTCATATGCGACTCAAAAGCCACTATGCCCACAAAGCGAATATTGCCCGCGAAGCGCTGGCATGGATCGAAGAAGGTATGGTGATAGCCCTGGACGCCAGCTCAACGTGCTGGTACCTGGCGCGACAGTTACCGGACATCAACATTCACGTCTTTACCAACAGCCAGCCCATTTGCCAGGAATTGGCTAAACGCGAACACCTTCAGCTCATCAGCTCCGGCGGTCGCCTTGAGCGTAAATACGGTTGCTATGTTAACCCCTCGCTCATCTCGCAGCTCAAACCACTCGAGATCGATCTGTTTATTTTTTCCTGCGCAGGGATCGACAGCGACGGTGCACTCTGGGACTCTAACGCGACCAATGCCGACTTCAAGTCCATTCTGCTTAAGCGCGCAGCGCAGTCATTATTGCTGATCGATAAAAGTAAATTTAATCGTTCGGGAGAGGCCCGAATTGGGCATCTGGATGATGTGACGCATATTATTTCAGATACGCCGCTGATTGAAACAATGCAGCCCGGATAAGGCATTTACGCCTTCATCCGGCCTGCAATTTTACCTTATCGCTCGTCGCGACGACCACCAACAGCAGCCCACAGGCGACGGACGTGCACGGTGACTTCTTCACGGTCATGATACAGCTGACGCGCCTGAATCTGGGCATTTACGCCATGCTCGTCAAGCTGTGCCTGAATATAAGCCAGGTTTTGCGACACCTCTTCGTAGCGTTTTTTCATCGGCAGCTTGAGGTTGAAGATAGTCTCTCGACACCAGCCGTTGACCAGCCACTGCGCCATCAGGGCGGCAACCTTCGCGGGCTTTTCCACCATGTCGCAAACCATCCACGAAATGTTATTGCGATTTGGCCGGTACTTAAATCCGTCTTCGCGCAGCCAGGTAACTTGTCCGGTATCCATCAGGCTTTGCGCCATCGGACCATTATCCACGGAGTAAACCCACATGTTGCGTTTAACCAGTTGATAGGTCCAACCGCCCGGGCATGCCCCTAAATCCACCGCATACATTCCGTTAGCCAGACGTTCATCCCACTCATCGGCAGGAATAAACACGTGCAGCGCTTCTTCCAGCTTCAGTGTTGAACGGCTCGGCGCATCGGCCGGGAACTTCAGACGCGGAATGCCCATGTAGAACGGGGAGTTATTGTCAGGCCAGGAATAGCCGGTATAGCAACAGCCTGGTGCGATAAAGAACACATGAACCACCGGACGTTTTGGCGTTTCATACTTTGCCAGCACACCCGCTTCCCGCAGCGCCGCGCGCAGCGGTACGGTAAACTTACGGCAAAATTTAACCAACTCTTTGCTTTCATTGGTATCAGCAACTTCAACGCGCAGATCGCCGCCTTTCTCTACCACGCCCTGCAACATGCCGACAATCGGCGTAATGCGGTCTTCCGGCGGTAAATATTGCAGCAGTTCGCCCACCACAAACATTTGACGGGCAAAAATCAGCGAGCTAAACGGCAACTCTTTCACTAACTTTTCGGCATCGTCCTGCTGATAGCATTCGAAGATGACGTAACCCGCATTGTCTTTCACGCGGGCAAAACCGAAGATTTCCCGGCGTCCTGCTTTATCCGTAATTTCTGCGGCGCACTCTTTTTCAAAACCTGGGCGACACAACAATACAACCTTATTCATGGCTAACGCCCTTACGTTTCAATCGAATAGCGCCCACTAACATCAGCGCCCAGCCCACAAGGAAGCTGAAACCGCCGACGGGGGTAACAAACGCCCACAGGCGTAAATGAGAGAGCGCGAGGCAATACAGGCTGCCGCTAAACAGCACCGTTCCTAATGCCAAAAACACGCTACTCCAGTAAAACCAAATGCTAATACGCCGCTGCATGGCGACGGCCAGGCCAAATATAGCCAGCGTATGGAACGCCTGATACTCGAGGCCAGTCTGGATCCACCCCATCTCAACGACACCGAGGGTTTTACTCAGAACATGTGCCCCAAAGGCGCCCAACGCCACAAAGATAAAGCCACTTACGGCGGCAAAAATCAGCATAAAACGGCTGGTCATGTGAATACCCTACGTAAATTATTGTTCATAACGAAAGCGGAATTTTTCTTGTTCCGTGGCCGCTTTCGCCAGAATCCACTGACGGAAGGCGGCTATTTTACCCAGTTCTGCCTGACTGTCATGACAAACCAGATAAAATGCGTTTTTGCTGACCAGAACATCATTAAACGGACAGACCAGACGTCCGGCTTCTATTTCGGATTGCGCCATGACGTTATTAGCCAACGCAATTCCCTGTCCATGGATAGCAGCCTGGAGCACCATGGCGCTATGGCTGAAGATGGGTCCCTGCTGTACGTTGATATGATTCAGGCCAAGCTGGCGCGTATAGGCTTGCCAGTCACGGCGTGACGCATCGTGCAATAATGTGTGTTTCGCCAGATCTTCGGGCGTCTTTAGCGGTTTATCACCGGTGAGTAATAGCGGCGAGCAGACCGGCAATAAATATTCTGCGTACAATTTTTCAACGCGCAGACCCGGCCAGTTGCCACGTCCGTAGAAAATCGCCACATCAACATCGTCAGCCAGTTTGTCTTCCTGACGGTCCACCGCCTGGATCCTGACATCGATTCCCGGATAAGCTGAGTTAAAGCTAGAGAGTCTGGGAACCATCCATTGGATTGCAAAACTGGGCAATAAACTCACAGTGAGCGCACCTTTTGCACTGCGTGCCTGAAGTTTACGCGTCGCGTCGGTTAATTGCGAAAAAATCTCTTTGATGTCGAGAAAGTAGCTTTGGCCTTCTTCCGTTAACAGCAAAGATCGATTGCGTCGACGAAACAGCTTCAGCCCCAGGAAATCCTCAAGTGACTTGATTTGATGACTTACTGCGGCCTGCGTCACAAAAAGCTCTTCTGCTGCGCGAGTAAAGCTCAAATGACGCGCTGCAGCATCAAAAACACGCAACGCATTTAGGGGTGGTAATCGTTTTGACATGACTTTTAGGCTTTGATGTTAAATGAATTTAACAATTAACCAACAGGCTGTAACCTATTAGTTTTTTTTATCTGAGCCATTATAAATTGTCCGTTGAGGTTCTACCAGCAAATACCTATAGTGGCGGCACTTCCTGAAGCCGGAACGAAAAGTTTTATCGGAATGCGTGTTCTGGTGGGCTTTTGGCTTACGGTTGTGATGTTGTGTTGTTGTGTTTGCAATTGGTCTGCGATTCAGACCATGGTAGCAAGGCTACCCTTTTTCACTTCCTGTACATTTACCCTGTCTGTCCATAGTGATTAATGTAGCACCGCCAAATTGCGGTGCTTTTTTTTGTCCGACTCTTTGTCGATGGACGACCGGTTAGTTATCCAGTTCTACCATCTCTTTCACATCGGTACGGTTAATCTGCTGTTTGTTGCCGTTAGCGTCTTTATACGAAATCATCCCCGTTTCATTGTCGGTCTGTGGCTTACCATCAGATACGATTGATCGACCATCATTGGTGTGCATCACGTAATTCGAACCAGAACAGGCGCTCAGGGCAAAAGTCAGCATACAAGCAGAGATAATTGCGGCAGTCTTTTTCATCTTTTTCTCCTTAAAGCGATTTATGCTATTAAAAACACACTCCGTAACAGGCTAAATTGCTCGCCTAACGGTATATAGCATAAGACACTGCGTGGACTTTGCCAGGATATCCAGAGTATTCCGATGGTTAGCACACCCCTTGTATCAGCGCCCTTTTTGCGCCACGATCGGTTTACTGAACTGAGGAATACCATGAACGCTTTTAACCCCGCGCAGTTTCGCGCGCAATTTCCCGCACTCAACGATGCTGGCGTCTATCTCGACAGCGCTGCTACCGCACTGAAGCCGCAGGCAGTGATTGAGGCCACCCATCAGTTTTATAGCCTGAGCGCCGGAAACGTCCATCGCAGCCAGTTTGCCGAAGCACAGCGCCTGACCGCACGCTATGAAGCCGCGCGGGAAAAAGTCGCAAGCCTGATTAATGCGCCGGATGATAAAACAATCGTCTGGACCCGCGGTACGACGGAAGCGATCAACATGGTTGCCCAAAGCTATGCGCGACCGCGCTTACAACCGGGTGATGAGATTATCGTTAGCGCAGCAGAACACCATGCCAACCTCGTGCCCTGGCTGATGGTGGCGGAGCAAACGGGGGCGAAGGTCGTCAGGCTGCCGCTTAACGCCCATTTATTGCCAGACGTTGAAAGCCTCGCGCAACTCATCACTCCACGCAGCCGCATTCTGGCGCTTGGGCAGATGTCGAACGTTACCGGCGGTTGCCCGGATTTGGCCCGCGCCATTACGCTCGCCCATGCGGCTGGAATGGTGGTGATGGTGGATGGTGCCCAGGGGATTGTCCATTTCCCCGCCGACGTACAGCAATTAGACATTGATTTCTATGCGTTCTCGGGCCACAAGCTGTATGGCCCCACCGGCATTGGCGTGCTGTACGGTAAACCGGAACTGCTGGATGCCATGTCTCCCTGGCTCGGTGGGGGTAAAATGATTAGCGAAGTCAGTTTTGACGGTTTCACCACCCAGGCTGCTCCATGGAAGCTGGAGGCCGGTACGCCTAACGTTGCTGGCGTTATCGGACTAAGCGCGGCGCTCGAATGGCTGGCGGACGTTGACGTGGTGCAGGCCGAAAACTGGAGCCGGGGTCTGGCGACGCTGGCAGAAGATGCACTGGCGAAACGCCCCGGCTTTCGCTCCTTCCGCTGCCAGGACTCCAGTCTGTTAGCCTTTGATTTCGCAGGCGTTCATCACAGCGACATGGTGACGTTGCTGGCAGAATATGGCATTGCGCTGCGTGCAGGACAACACTGTGCGCAACCGCTGCTGGCAGAACTGGGCGTGTCCGGGACGCTACGCGCCTCATTTGCACCTTATAATACGCAAAGTGATGTAGATGCGTTGGTCGCAGCCGTTGACCGCGCGCTGGAAATATTGGTGGATTAATGACAAGCCCTCTGTTCGCCGGACACCCGTTTGGCACAACCGTAACGGAAGAGACGTTACGCAATACCTTTACCCCGCTCACCCAGTGGGAAGATAAATATCGCCAGCTGATTCTGCTGGGTAAGCAGTTGCCAGCTCTTCCTGATTCGCTAAAGGCACAGGCCAAAGAGATCGCGGGCTGCGAAAACCGCGTTTGGCTGGGGCATACCCTTCATGAGAATGGTACTTTGCATTTCTTCGGCGACAGCGAAGGTCGCATTGTTCGCGGGCTGCTGGCGGTATTACTCACGGCGGTCGAAGGTAAAACTGCAGCCGAGTTACTGGCGCATTCGCCAATGGCATTATTTGACGAGCTAGGTTTACGCGCGCAGCTCAGCGCCTCGCGTACCCAGGGGCTGCATGCTCTGAACGAGGCGATTCTTGAGGCTGCCCGACAGGTTTGATGGTTGCCGGATGGCGACGCGAACGCGCCTTATCCGGCACAACACACTCAACTCTGGCGCGCCGCTTTCGCCATCATCTTCTTCAGCGCATGTGAGACGGCAACAAAGCCAAAGGTGGCGGTCACCATAGTGGCCGCGCCAAAACCGGATGCGCAATCCATGCGCTTCGGCCCTTCCGCCGTCGCCTTCATCGCACATACCGAGCCATCTGCCTGCGGGTAAACCAGCGCTTCGGTCGAGAACACACAGTCCACGCCCAGCTTGCCTTTGCTGTTTTTCACCACGCCAAAATCGCTTTTCAGTCGCTCGCGTAGCTTGGCTGCCAGCGGATCCTGGATAGTTTTTGCCAAATCAACGACCTGTATCTGCGTCGGGTCGATCTGCCCTCCCGCACCACCGGTGGTCACCAGCGGAATTTTGTTACGCCGACACCAGGCGATCAGTGCCGCTTTTGGGCGCACGCTATCAATCGCATCAATGACATACGAATAACCCGCACTCATATACTCAGCAACATTATCCGGCGTGACAAAATCATCGACCACGTTCACCCGGCACTCCGGGTTAATCTGGCGGATACGTTCAGCCATCACTTCAGCTTTTGCCAGGCCGACGTTATCGCGCAGAGCATGGATCTGGCGGTTAGTATTGGTGACGCACACATCATCCATATCGATGAGCGTGATGGCGCCAATACCGGTACGCGCCAGCGCTTCCGCCGCCCACGACCCTACCCCGCCAATCCCGACCACACAAACGTGCGATTGGGCAAACAACTGCAGCGCATTTTCGCCATACAGACGCGCCGTACCGCCAAAACGCTGGCGCCAGGCATCACTGATAACCACAGACATAACACCTCAAATTCATTAATATCGAGCGCCATCCGGCTATTAACCGCTGAACACGTTACCCGTACCCGGCGCTGTTTTCAGTACCCAGACGCGACCGTAGTGATTATACCACCCCGCACGGTGTCCGGCGTCAGCACCAATGCCCTGATAGATATCGAAGTGTTGCCCTTTAATAGCGCCACCCACATCTAACGCCACCATCAGGCGCAGTTCGTACTGGCCGGTAAACTTGCCGTTATTGTCCAGTAACGGGACTTCCGCCAGCAATGTTGTGCCCGCCGGAATGATACTGCGGTCAGAAGCCACAGACGCGCGGCCAATCAACGGTACCGCGCTGGCCCCTTTGACCGGTGCAAAAGATTGCGGTTTAAAGAAGACAAACGATGGGTTCTGCTCCAACAGCTCACGCACTTCGGCTTCGCTGTGCGTTTCACCCCAATGGCGAATAGCCTGCATCGACATATCTTCTTTTTTCACTTCGCCACGGTCGATAAGCACTTTACCGATGCTGCGATAGGCGTGGCCGTTTTTCCCGGAATAGCTAAAGAAGTTAAGCGGACTGCCATCGCCAAAATCGATGTAACCACTGCCCTGCACATCCATAATGAAGTTATCCATTAGGGAGTTGCTGTACGCCAGAATGTAGTTGTCGCTCAGCGCGCCCGCGTAAATCTCGGCACGGCTTGGTAAGCGCCCACGTTTTGGCGGCATGCGATAGATAGGATACTGAAACTCGCCCTGGCGCGTATGGCGCGCCTGAATAACCGGCGTGTAATAACCGGTAAACTGGACGTTACCGTAGTTGTCCGCCCCTTCCATTTGCCAGGCATCAATACCAAACTGGCGCATACTGCGCGTATCACCGCCCGCACGTAACCACTGCTGGATAGCGTTGTAAACGTTGCTCTGGTTGCCGTACAAACGTGGCGAAGCGCTGCGAATTTGATTAACCTGCTCGGCGAAATCACCGGCATTGATTGGTGCGCCAACCGCATCAGGCTGGTTCACCAGTGAGAAAGGCTGGGTAAATTTCCCGTCTTTATACTGCTGCCCACGATCGGTGGGTTTTGAGGAACACGCGGCGAGCATCGCGACGACTGCTCCCGCAAGAAGATATTTTGCCCAACGTCCTTTCATTGTTCTCGTCTTATGTTGCCTGAATGCGAGACGAAGATAACAAACCCCCGAACCTAATGAAATGCGTATACATACCCGAACGCAAATTTTGAGCAAAAAACAATCCAGAATGCGTTGTTTTTGTTCATTTTCACCTTAAAAACGTGATCAAGGTGAAAAAAGGGTTGCATGAAAATGCGAGCAGAGTATAGTGCGCATCCACGGACGCGGGGTGGAGCAGCTTGGTAGCTCGTCGGGCTCATAACCCGAAGGTCGTCAGTTCAAATCTGGCCCCCGCAACCAATTAAAATTTGATGAAATAAAAGCAGTACGGTGACGCGGGGTGGAGCAGCCTGGTAGCTCGTCGGGCTCATAACCCGAAGGTCGTCGGTTCAAATCCGGCCCCCGCAACCAACATTATAAACACCCTAAAGGGTGTTTTTTTGTATCTGCGGTCCATAAAAAAAGCGCTTTTCAGCGCTTTTTTGTTATCCCCTTCTCGCCAGCGTCGCGCCATCGGCAAAGTAGGCTTTGATCCCCGCCAGAATCGACTCTGCAACTTCCTGCTGGAAGGTCGCAGTTTTGAGCTTACGCTCTTCCTCAACGTTACTGATAAATGCGGTTTCCACCAGAATAGACGGAATATCCGGCGCTTTAAGTACCGCAAACCCGGCTTGTTCAACCTGGTTCTTATGCAGATTGTTAACTTTACCGAGCTTATTCAATACCGCTTTACCAAACTTCAGGCTGTCGGCGATGGTCAGCGATTGCACCATGTCGAACATGGTATGGTCGACGTAGCGATCGCCGCTCTTGCTGACGCCGCCAATCAAATCCGAGGCGTTCTGAGTTTGCGCCAGATATTTCGCGGCGGTGCTGGTCGCCCCTTTAGTCGAGAGCGCAAATACCGACGAACCTCTGGGCTGTCGACTGGTAAATGCATCGGCGTGAATAGAGACAAACAGGTCTGCACGCTGCTTCTGCGCTTTCGCCACGCGGACTTTAAGCGGAATGAAGATATCTTCATTCCGCGTCATAAAGACCTTCATGTTGCCCTCTTTCTCTATGAGGGCTCGCAGGCGTCGGGCAATCTGCAGCACCACATCTTTTTCACGCGTCTTGTATTTCCCCACCGCACCGGAGTCCTCTCCGCCATGTCCTGGGTCGAGCATAATGACAATGGGACGATCGCGCCCCGCTTTACCCGGCTGCGGGCCACTTTGCGCAGGCGGCACCTGTTTGTCCAGATCGCCCTTGTTGTATTCTTCCAGCAACGCCAGCAGCGGATCCTGAACATCCTGGGCATTCGCGGGATAGAGATCCATCACCAGACGTTCTTTAAAGCCTGCCACCGGAGCCAGCGCAAAAAGTTGCGGCTTCACATTCTGTTTCAGCTCGAACACCATCCGCACGGTCTGTGGGTCAAACTGCCCGACGCGCGCCGATTTAATATACGGATCGTCAGGACGGATCTGCGCACCCATGCCCTTGAGCACCGAGTTCAAATTAACGCCTTCAATATCCACAACCACACGCTCAGGATTACTCAGGGCAAACTGTTTGTATTTCAGCAGACGGTTAGATTCTACCGTGACGCGGGTGTAGCTGGACGCTGGCCAGACACGTACGGCAACGACCTGACTCATGGCAGCCAGACCAACTTGGCTGACGCTCAAAAGCCACATAGCACCCGCACCTTTCAGTAAACGGCGGCGACTGATTGCTGAATTGGATCCCGACATGCTTCTCCCGAGCAAAAAGAAATCTTTATTGAGGTAATACGTAAAACGTCTGAATTGACCGGAAACTTTAGCGAATGACGCATAATCTGTCATCTATAAAAGGGTAAACATTCTTTTTATATTCACGGCATTACTGAGAAAAATCTTCGGCATGGGTAAAAATTACGCTTGCGCACAGCGTCAAAACAGAATAAAAATACATAAATTACGAATAATCATGCAATGAGGGTGTGCCGTGGTGAAGGAGCGTAGAACCGAACTGGTACAGGGATTCCGCCATTCTGTTCCCTATATCAATACCCATCGGGGAAAGACGTTTGTCATTATGCTGGGCGGCGAAGCCATCGAGCATGAAAACTTTTCCAGTATCGTCAATGACATTGGCCTTCTTCATAGCCTCGGCATCCGCCTTGTCGTGGTCTATGGCGCACGACCGCAGATTGATGCCAATCTTGCGGCGCATCATCATGAACCGGTGTACCACAAGAATACGCGCGTTACCGACGCTAAAACCCTGGAGCTGGTCAAACAGGCGGCAGGGTTACTTCAGCTTGATATTACCGCCCGCCTGTCAATGAGCCTGAATAATACGCCATTGCAGGGGGCGCACATCAATGTGGTCAGCGGTAATTTTATTATCTCCCAGCCGCTGGGCGTTGATGACGGCGTGGATTACTGCCATAGCGGACGTATTCGTCGTATTGATGAAGATGCCATTCACCGGCAGTTAGACAGTGGCGCGATTGTGCTGATGGGTCCGGTCGCCGTTTCCGTCACCGGTGAGAGCTTTAACCTGACTTCAGAAGAGGTCGCCACGCAGTTGGCTATCAAACTGAAGGCAGAGAAAATGATCGGCTTTTGCTCCTCTCAGGGCGTCACCAACGATGATGGCGATATTATTTCCGAGCTGTTTCCTAACGAAGCCCAGGCGCGCGTTGAGTTGCAGGAAGAGAAAGGCGATTACAGCTCCGGCACAGTGCGCTTCCTGCGTGGGGCAGTGAAAGCCTGTCGCAGTGGGGTACGGCGCTGCCATCTGATCAGCTATCAGGAAGATGGCGCATTGCTGCAGGAACTGTTCTCCCGTGACGGGATCGGTACGCAGATCGTAATGGAAAGCGCCGAGCAGATCCGCCGCGCTACCATTAACGATATCGGCGGGATTCTGGAGCTGATCCGCCCGCTGGAGCAGCAAGGCATTCTGGTACGTCGCTCCCGCGAACAACTGGAAATGGAGATCGACAAATTCACGATTATTCAGCGCGATAACCTGACCATCGCCTGCGCCGCTCTGTACCCTTTCCCGGAGGAGAGAATTGGCGAAATGGCGTGCGTGGCGGTGCATCCGGACTACCGTAGCTCATCGCGCGGGGAAGTATTGCTGGAGCGGATCGCCGCGCAGGCCCGGCAAATGGGACTGAGCAAACTGTTCGTGCTGACCACGCGCAGCATCCACTGGTTCCAGGAACGTGGTTTCACGCCGGTGGATATCGACCTGCTGCCGGAAAGCAAGAAAGAGATGTACAACTATCAGCGGCGGTCAAAGGTGCTGATGGCGGATTTGGGGTAGTGGTCGTTGCCGGATGCGGTATAAATGCCTTATCCGGCAACGAATTTTATTGATTAAACAACGCAGACAATCCGCTGCGACGTTCGGTGCGGGTGGCAATGGCGTTACTTAATATCCGCTCATCGGCATACAGTGACAGACGCCGGCGCGCGCGGGTGACGGCGGTATAGACCAGCTCGCGGGTAACCACGGGTGAATGCTGGCTGGGTAAAATCAACGCCGCATGGTCAAACTCAGATCCCTGCGATTTGTGCACGGTCATCGCCCAGGTGGTTTCATGTTCAGGTAAGCGACTGGGCTGGACTGATTTGATAGAACCGTCCGGCAGCGCAAACCACACCCTCAGGCCCTGTCCACGATCGAGGGCAATGCCGATATCACCGTTAAATAATCCCAGCGAACTGTCATTGCGCGCGATCATCACCGGCCTTCCCTCATACCAGCGGCTATGCGTTGAACGATGAATTTTACGTTTTTGCGCCATCACCTGCTCAAGGCGTTCATTCAAACCACCCACGCCAAACGGACCTTCACGCAGGGCGCACAACAGCTGATACTCATTGAAGGCCTGAATGACGGCATCCGGCTCAGCGCCCTCTCGCAGTAAATCCAGATAGTGCCCATAACCCGCCAGCGCCTCATCCAACATCGCGGCGTAATCTTCGCTGCTATGTAGCGTGCGTTTTTCGATGTCGCTAAACCCCTGCTGGAAGACCGTTTTAAGCGCGGCTTTGTCACCACGATTAATCGCAGCAGCCAACTGACCGATTCCGGAATCGCTACCGAAACGGTAACTCTTTTGCAGCAGACACAAACTGTCGCGCAAAGCGGCGGCCTGAGTTCCCAGACCTGCCGGAATAGCGCTTCCGGTCAGACGACTGAGCTGGCGGGCGCGTTCCGGGGTAAACCCGTCACCGACGAAAGCACAGATATCCCCCAGCACCGCCCCCGCTTCGACGGAAGCGAGCTGGTCACGATCGCCAAGAAAAATCACCCGCCCGTGCGGCGGCAGCGCATCGATAAGGCGCGACATCATCGGCAAATCAATCATCGAGGCTTCATCCACCACCAGCACATCCAGATGCAGCGGGTTTCCCGCATGATGACGCAGGCGCTGACTGCCTGGCTGAGCGCCTAATAATCGATGCAACGTACTGGCGTCATCGGGAATGCGTTTCTTTTGCTCTTCGGTTAACGGCAGTTCTCGTAGCGCTGCGCCCAGCGAGGCAGTCAGGCGCGCTGCCGCCTTTCCAGTAGGAGCCGCCAGACGAATACGGCAGCGTTCCCCCTCCGCCATCTGAATCAACGCCGCCAGAAGCCTCGCAACTGTTGTCGTTTTTCCGGTCCCCGGCCCGCCGGAGATCACCGATATACGACGGGTCAACGCCACCGCAGCGGCCACTTTTTGCCAGTTAACACCTTCCGCTGGTGGAAACAACGCCGCCAGCGTGTGGGTAAGCCGTTGTTCATCCACCTCAATGGCGTGGTTAACTTCACTGAAAAAGCGAGCCACCGCCCGTTCGTTATGCCACATCCGGTTCAGATACAGGCGATCGCCGTGCAGCACCAGCGGCGTGGGTTGCTCACCACGGCTTACCACCCCGGAGGCCAGCAAACATTCCGTCCAGTCTTCTGGCTCCCCCACTTCAGCGAGCCAGGCGCTTAAAAGGGGATGGGCATCCTCGCTCAGGGATAACCGTGAAAGTGGTAAGCAGACGTGCCCTTCACCTGCTTCACGACTAAGCAACGCCGCCGCCAGCGCAACGGCAGGGTTATCATTTCCGGCAACCGCCAGCGCAAACTGGGCATCCAGAGGCCGGAGCTGTTTTTGCTCCACAGCTTCCAGTAATCGTTTCTGGATTGTCATGACATCTCCTCCAGTGGCGCACCGACAAACATCTCGTCCATCAAGGCGATTAACTCCCCGTCAGGTCGGGTCGCGTAAATTCCCTGTTGCGGATTTTCACTGCCAATGCCACGCAAGAAGAGATAAATAACGCCGCCAAAATGGCGTTCATAATCATAATCAGCAATGCGATGGCGCAAGTAGCGATGCAGCGCCAGGGTATAAAGTTGATACTGCAGGTCGTAGCGATGCGCCTGCATGGCAGAGGCCATCGCCTGCTGCGTATACGCTGAGCTGTCTTCCCCCAGCCAGTTCGATTTGTAATCGAGAAGGTAATAACGCCCCTGGTGGCGGAAAACCAGGTCAATAAATCCTTTCAGCATGCCGCGTACCTGCATAAATTCCAACGCAGGGCACCCCGCGGAGAGCGGATCGTATTGGCGAATTAACGCATCAAGTTGGCTGGCCATCAGCGGCTGCGAAATCGGCAGGTAAAACTCCATCTCCACCTGTTTTTCACCCGCGGAAAGATGGCTCAAACTCACGCCCGTCTCGTTGAGAGGTGCCTGCAAAATGGCGTCCAGCCATTCGGTCAAAACCGGCGTCCAGTGCGCGTCATAACCGCCCAACGCCAGTTTTTCCTCGACCCAACGCGGATCTACCGGTTGAGTAAAGTCGAGATCTTCAAACAGGCTATGCAAGAATGTACCTGGCGAAGCGCCGCGCGGGAACTGATGCGGTGTAAGCCCTGACTCTTCAATAACCTCACCAACGCCTGCAGCATCAATATCCAGTCGCGGGATCAGATCCTGCGCGATTCCATGCCCACGCTGTTGCAGACCGGAATAACTGGTCACGCGCCAGCTATCGCCGGGCGTACGCTGCAGTATTTTCGCACTCAGTTCGCAGCTAACAGCTTGCGCAACTTGCCAGCGTTCACCGTCAGGCTGCGCAGGCGTCTGGCAGGCAATATCATCACTGCACAACGCTTCAATCGCACTACGCAGACCCGCGGCATCCATCGGCTCACCTTTTTGCAACAGGCGACCAAGGGCGCTGTGATGTACATCGGTATCCCCTTTTTTATCGCCCCGACGTCGCACCAACGGCGCCACGCCAAGGCTGCAGTGCCATACCGAACGGGTTAGCGCGACATAGAGCAAACGCAGGTCTTCCGCCAGACGCTCCGCTTCAGCCAGCTCAACGCTCTCTTCGGCATCGCTGAGATCCAGCATGGCTTCAAAAGAGCTGCGATCGTGGTAGAAAGCCTGATCCTGGACGCGGAAATTCGTGATAAACGGCAGCCAGACCAGCGGATACTCCAGCCCTTTAGATTTATGGATAGTGACGATTTTGACCAGATGCTTGTCGCTTTCCAGCCTGAGCTGCTGGCTGGACGCGTTGCTGTCGGGTTCAAGAATATGCTGGGAAAGCCAGCGCACCAGCGCATGCTCGCTTTCCAGCTGCGAGCCTGCTTCCTGCAACAGTTCGCTGATATGTAAAATATCGGTCAGGCGGCGTTCGCCCCCCGCCGTCGCCAGCAGGTTTTCCGCAATCTGGCGGGTTGTCATCAGCGCGCGCAGCATCGGCATCACGCCGCGTTTATGCCAGATCTGACGATAGCCATCAAACTCTTCGACCACCGCATCCCAGGCATTTTCGTCGTTATTTAACGCTTCAAGATCCTGCGCATTCAGCCCCATCATTGAGGTCGCCAGCGCGCTACGCAGCGTGTTCTCACGCTCCGGCGTCATCACCGCCTGCAGCACCCACAGCAACTCCCGCGCTTCCAGCGTTTCAAATACGCTGTCACGGTTGGAAAGGTAGACGGAGGGAATTGCCAGCTGTGTCAGCGCATCACGGACCAGTGCCGCCTCCTGGCGGCTACGAACCAGTACGCTGATGTCCGACGCGCGTACCGGACTGGATGTTTTACCACTGACCAGTTGCGCAGCGCCAGACTGCCCGGCCTTAAGCCAGTCGCGAATTTGCGTGGCGCACACCTGGGCCATGTAGTTCTGATAATCGCCTACGCCGCAGCTTTCCCCTTCCATCAGCCACATGCTCATGGCTGGCTGTGTCTCACCGTGTAAAACAAACCGAAACGACTGGTTTTTTTCTGCAAATTTTACCGGGCTAAAGGGGATTTCGCGGAACATAAAGGCGTCATCCATCTGGCTGAAAAGCGTATTTACGCTATTGACCATGCCGGGGGCCGAACGCCAGTTGGTATCGAGCGTATAGTGTGCGCTGACCTCGCTGCGCGCCTTCATATAGGTGAAGATATCCGCGCCGCGAAACGCGTAAATCGCCTGTTTTGGGTCGCCAATCAGCAGCAGTGCGGTATCCGGCTGATGCTGCCAGATCCGGCGAAAAATACGGTACTGCTGCGGATCGGTATCCTGAAATTCATCGATCATCGCGACCGGAAAACGGGTACGGATAGCCGTCGCCAGCGCATCGCCGCTTTCACTGCGCAACGCTGCATCCAGACGGCTGAGCATATCGTCAAAGCCTAGCTCACCGCGGCGTCGTTTCTCCTCGGCAACCGCTGAACGGATCTCCGCCAGCGCCCGGGTGATCACCAGATCGCGGAGAGTTAACGGTTCGCTAAGCAGTTCATCAATAGCGACAAACAGCGGGTGCTGAGGGGTTATTCCGCCCGCTTTAGTGCGCTCTTCCAGAAAACGCTGTGAGAATTTCTCCAGCGCGTCAGGAAGCTGATAACTTTGGGTTTCTTCTTGCGCCCATGCTCTGATCTTTTCGATCCACTTGCCCTGGTTACCACGATTAAATTTACGCCGGTCGATCCCGGAGGCTTCCAGCAGGCCATCCAGCTCATCAACGGAATCACGCCATTGCTGCTTGATCTGGTTAATGCGCGTGAGAATTTGTTCGTGCCGGGAAGCCAGCGTTTCGTCATCAGACGGCGGAGCCTTGATGACCGGCGCTTCCCCCTGCAGATAGCGATCGATGTCTCTCAGCAGAGCCTGCGGTCCTTTCCACGTTTCAAAAATCACCTGCGCAATGTCGCGGGGTAGCGGATAGCAGTGCCGACGCCAGAAGTCCGCACAGGCCTGATAGCGCAGCAGCGATTCATCTTCTATCAGCTGCTGTTCGAACAGCATGCCTGATTCAAAGGCGTTGAGACTGAGCATACGCTGACAAAAGCCGTGGATGGTAAACACCGCCGCTTCATCCATCTGTCTTTCAGCCAATAGCAGCCACTGAGCGGCCTGTTTTTTATCGGCGATTTCATCTAACAAACGGGCATATAGCGGGTTGTCGGTCTTTTCACGCAGGCAGGCAATTCGCAGTTCATGAATGTTGCTACGAATTCGTCCGCGCAACTCTTCGGTGGCTGCCTCGGTGAAGGTGACCACGAGCAGTTCTTCAACGGTCAGAGGACGAGGAAAGGCGGCAGAGCCGCCCAGTCCAAGCAGTAAACGTAAATACAGGGCGGCGATGGTAAATGTTTTACCGGTGCCCGCAGAGGCTTCAATCAGGCGCTCGCCCGTCAGGGGCAAGCGCAGTGGATCAAGGGACTCAGCGGCATCATTCATTCTTATCACTCATCAGGGGTAAGGTTTGCTGCAACGCGCTGACTGTCTGCCACACTTTCCAGCCTTCCGGGTGCACATATTCTGCTTTCCCGTTCTGACTGCCGGAAACCTGTGACAGTATCGCCATGCCTTGCGGCTCAACCACCGCCTGATGGAAGAAGTCGGCAAGTTTTTGCGGCGTCAGCAGTTTAATCTGAGCCACTATTTTATCACGTGAATCGAAGCGCATATTGCCGCGATCAAAATCTTTGCTTAACTGTGAGGCTTCTTCCCCCAGCGTTTGCGGCACCTGCAGCATTTGCGCAATAATCGCCTGCTGAATTTGCGCAAACTCTTCAGGTTTCATCGCCCGCAGCTTCGCTTCCGCCGTCGGGAAGAACGCTTTATAACGCTCCCAAAGATAAGACGGCTGCTTATCATTGCTTTGCAGCAGGAACCCCATTCCCCACTGACGGCCGATACTCATCGGGAAAGCAAATACAGCGTAGCCTAACTGCTCTTCAGTACGCAGTTGATTGTAGAACCACGGCTGAACAATCTGCCCTAACATGGCGCTGTAGGCTGAACTGGCGTATTCATCGTATCCGGTTGGCACAAATACCGCCGCCAGCGCGGAGTCCGTGCTACTGCCTGCTTTTTCAAAGATGACGGACTGCTTCTTGTCCACAACCACATCTTTATTGCGACACCACTGTGACCCGTTAGCGCCAAGCTGTTGTTGGATATCCCGCGCCATGGTCGTCGCCTGAGCTTCGCTCATATTACCAATTACCAGGAATTCAGGCCGCGCACCGGTTTTTAAGGCGTCGCGGTACGCCATCACCTCTTTCAGGGAGATGGAAGGCAATAGCTTACGGCGCTCATCGCGTGAGAAGTACGGCACCTGAGAAAGCATTTGCACTGGCATAATTGCCTGATCGTAGGCTTTACCCTTCTCTGCAGAATCCATCATCTGGGCATACCAGGATTTCGCCTGTTCCAGCTGTTCATCCGTTGAGGTGTAGCTGAAATAGCCGCTCAGCAGCGCCTGAAAAAGCTGCGGCAGACGTTGGGTGTAGCCGTTGGCGTTAAGCATCAACCCGTTGTTAGCGTTGGTAGAGAAACCAATTCCGCCTACCGACGCCTGGTTGCTTAACTGATCGAGCGCAATCCCCGCCAGGTAATCGTTAAGTGCGAATAATACCTGGTTGCGAGCGCTGTCCATGGCCTTCGGGTTACGCAGGATCACGCTGACGTCAGCCTTCGGCTCACTGGCAAAATACTGGCTCGGCGCATACACCACGCGTAGATCCGGCTCATCAACGATCAGTTCCGGGTGAGCGTATTTTTTATCCGTTTTAATCAGCGTGAAATCATCCGGAATGTAGGGGTTCAACTCCGGTAACGACAGCGCAATGCCCTGCGCTTTTTGCTGCCAGTCGGCAAAGGTTTTGTCGCTGATTTTATCCACCAGGTAAGGCGCATCGACAAAATAAGCGGTTTTATTATGCGGTTCTTTCGCACTGATATACCAGATACGCGCATTCTGTGGCGTCATCATTGCCAGGCGTTGCTCAACGGCTTTCACATCGTACTGGTCGGCAATATTCACCGCATCCAGCGTATGTTCGACAGGAACGCGGATCATGGTATCAGCCAGCCATTCCACGTAGTCCATATCACGGGTGATGGAGGGATAACGGAAATCGAGATCCAGTACGTGCGCCAGTTCGTCAAAATAGCGTTTATCGACGCCTTTATCGCGTAACAGATTGAGATAACTGAAAATTGCCGCAACAACTTCATCGCGGTTCGCCAGCCCTTTGTCGGTTAACGTCGCGGAAATGGCTAACACGCCGCTGTTCCCATTGACCACCGGATCGGAATCCGCACGAATACCTTCAACCAGTCCCTGCTTTTGCAGCCAGTCAGACAACGTGCCAGGGCTACGATTACCAATCAGATAGGTCACCAGCTCATCGGTTTTACTGCGGAACTGCGCGCTGTTGTTATCGATACGAAACTCGACGCGCAGTACTTTACGCGGCATTGCCGGAACATAGTGGATGATGACGCCCTTTTGCGCCTCGGTGACTACCGGTACGGTAATTTCAGGCTTTGCGATATTTCTGTTCGGTACGCGTCCAAAGGTGTCAGCAGCTATCCGCGCCAGCTCTGGCAGCGGCTTATTGCTATAAATCACCGCCTTCATCAGGTTCGCGGAGTAGTACTTTTCATGAAATTTTTGTAATGCCTGCACCACCGGGTTTCCCGGTTTATCGCTTAATGTCTCGAGATTTCCGCCGGAGAAACGCGAACCAGGGTGCGCCGGGTTGATGGTCTCAGCACTCACCTGCGCCATACGCATCCCGTCTCGGGTACGCGCCAGCGTCAGCTCGGAGTTAACCGCGTTACGCTCACGATCGGCATATTTTTTATCCAGCAACGGATCGGCAATAGCGTCCGCCAGGCGATCCACCGCCCCCACCAACGCGTCGTTTTCGACTTCAAGATAGAAGGCCGTACGGTAAGGCGCGGTGCTGGCATTGTGGCTGCCACCGTGCATTTTCAGGAATTCAGCCAGACTGTCCGGCTGTGGGTATTTTTTCGAGCCCATCAGACACATGTGTTCGAGATAATGCGCCAGCCCCTGATGCTCGTCCGGATCTTCCAGCGAGCCCACGGGAACCACCAGTGCAGAAAGGGATTTCACAGCCTGAGGATCGGATACCAGCAACACGACCATGCCGTTATCAAGGCGCACGGCCTGATACTGGCGGGTGTCTTTATCGCTTTTACGGATGGTTTCAGCTAAAGGCTGCCAACCGGTATCTGCCTGACTTACGGGAACCCAAAGGGCGACGAACAACAGTAATGCGCTGAACCAGGTGCTGCGGGGCATTCACAAACCTCATCATTAACGTATTCACCTGTTCACAGCAAAGCACGCATAAATACGTGGTCTGAACAGGGCAAGACTATGTGCTGAACGAGCCAGCATCCTCTCTTTGTAAGAATCAGTCCGTGACAGAATGCGCATCATAGTGGAAGCCATCGGACTGCGCAATTTTTATACAATCATCATGACTGATTAAAGCGAAAAATCGGTAACAGGTAACGCTGAGACTGTAAAACAATGGTCTCCAGCGTAGCCGCATCCAGTTGACGCCAAAGACGCTGATACCAGATATCATCACCTTCACCCCGTACCATCATGTTGCCTTCATAGGCCTGCAGAAACTTACTGCGCGCTTTTTGCAACGTTGCATCGTCATCTAACATGGCATCATTTACGGCGTCATAACAGGTTTTTATCCAGGCGCCGCCGCTTTCGGGCAATACCAGCAATGGTGACGACATGCCTTCCCGATACCCGTCAATGAGCTGCGACAGGTACAGCAGCGCCTGCTCTGCATCCAGTGGCGGAAAACGCCATTCCCCGTCTTTACGCAGGAACAACCGGCTCTCTCCCGTACCGCCACTGGCACAATAGACAAGATGTTCCAGCCAAAGTTGCACACCCTGCGCAATGCTTATCAAAGATGGGCGCCAGCGCAACAAACCGTCCTCTTGCACCTGTGGCAGCCAACCGGTGATTTGCACGCCGTTACAGTTAAGATCGATTTCCATACTCTGGCAGGGCTGACGACAGGCGATAATGCGTTCAGCCAGCGACTGCATCTCCTGACGCTGCGTATCCCACAGAATTTCGCCAAATGGCCCATAGGGAAGCGTGCCCGCCGCACGAAAACGGCGAAACAGTTGTTCAGCATCCTTCTCTTCAACCAGCGTGTTAAGCAATTGCTGATTAAGCTGATAGCGGGTTAATCCTTCAAGAGTGAACGGTTCCGTTTCCGGGATCTCACTTTCTTCAGAGCGGAAGTTGACCCTCAGCCGCATCTGGAAAAAAGCCCTTACCGGATGAGCCCAAAATCGCTGCAGCGTTTCCAGCGTCAGCGTTTCAGGCATCTCAAAGGGAAGCGTCTGGACAAAATCCGTGTGCGCTTTTCCTGACAGGCTCGCCGCAGGCAGCCATTCCCGGGCATAGCTTTGCTGTTCGCCCGGCAGATAGTTTTGTGCATCAAAGGGCATACGGGTATGCAAACGGGTAATGTGTGCTTTTACCTGGGCCTCGCTTTGATCGCAGGTCAATGATTCATCGCCCGGCAGATAGTGGCTTTGCCCGATGTAGTCCATCAGTTCCTGCACCAGTACCGACGGGAAGCGCTCGCTGTTGTCCTGAATGGAGCGGCCAATGTAGCTGATGTAGAGCGTTTGCTGTGCTGAAATCAATGCTTCAAGAAACAGGTAGCGGTCATCATCACGACGGCTGCGATCGCCCCTCATCGGTTTTTGACTCATCAAATCAAAGCCCAACGGTGCAAGCTGACGCGGATAAACGCCATCGTTCATACCCAGCAGGCACACCACCTTGAAAGGAATAGAGCGCATCGGCATCAGCGTACAAATGTTAACTGGCCCCGCCAGGAAGCGCTGGCTAATGCGCTCCTGGTCAAGACGCTGGGCCAGCTCATCTCGCAATAGAGAAAGCGGTATGGCATCACCATACTCAGCCCCCAGACCTTCAGTGATAATGGCCTGCCACTGCTGTTCAATCAGTGTCATCGCCGCTTCGGTATCTGCATCCGGCAGGAAGAAATCATTAAGCATGTCCCGACAAACGGGCAGCCACTCTTCCAGCGAGCGCTCCTGCGCTAACCCTCTACGCCAGAGATTGAGCTGCATCAGCAGCGAGGCCAGATGCCCTACCAGCTCGGCAATCAAACCGTTGGACTCATCGTATGGCAATACCGATTGCCACTCGCCCTGCGCGCTTTCCATCGCGTAGCCGAGCAGCATGCGCGTTAAACCAAATTGCCAGGTATGCTGACCTGTAGGCGGAAGTTCCAGTTCACGCACGTTATCGTCGTCAATTCCCCAGCGAATCCCGGATTCATTGACCCATAAACGAAGATAGCGCAGCCCTTCTTCATCGATATTGAAACGCGCCGCCAGGACGGGTACATCCAGTAATGCCAGCACATCCTCTGAGACAAAACGGCTATCCGGCAGTGACAGCAGGCTAATAAAGGCCTGTAAGACGGGATGAGACTGGCGCGCCCGACGGTCGGAAATCGCATAAGGTAAGTAACGCTCAGCTGGCGCGCTGCCAAAGACCGACTGAATAAATGGGCTGTAGCTGTCGATATCAGCCACCATCACAATAATATCGCGCGGTGTCAGCGTGGGATCCGCTTCCAGCATTGCCAGCAGGCGGTCATGAAGAATTTCTACCTCGCGCTGTGGACTATGACAAACATGGAAAGTCACGCTGGTGTCGTTTAGTTCAAGCCGTCGTTTATTGTCGCTACGCGAATACTCTTCAAGCGTAACGCCCGCCACGGCATGACTTTCAAGTTCCAGAATATCCGATTGAATATTATGCAAAAGATTGTCAGGTGTTATATCGACAAACGCATCCAGCTCCTGACTATTTTCCAGTTCTGAAAGCAGATAAATGTAATCGCGCCCCAGTTTGCCCCACGAGGCCAGCATCGGGTTGCCCACATCCTGTTCACCATCGCTGTTAAACACCCCTTCGGCTTTCTGACTATCGCGAAACAGCGGCAGATGGCGTTCTTCAAAGCTGTGCCGACGCTGACGCGCCATCAGCTTCGCCAGCCAGGCGGGATCTTTTATATCTCCCCAGTAGTAGCGACAAGGGTTGGTAAACAGCAGATGAATATCAATGTGCTTGCCCAGCGCCTGCAATGCCTGCAAATAAACCGGCGGCAGCGCTGAAATGCCGCAAATAAAGACGCGAGAAGGCAGTCCCTGCGGGCACTCGGACGCACTTTCCAGAGTCTGAATAAATCGTTGGTATAAATTGGCGCGATGCCAGCGCGGCTGGCCCAATTCCTCGGTGTGTTCCACCAGCGCTTTCCACAACGGCGCCTGCCAGGCTTGAGATTCGCCGAGTCCCTCAACCAGTCGCCCGGCTTCCCACTGGGTCAACCACTCAGGTCGATAGACTAAATACTGGTCGAAGAGGTCAGCCGCGCGCGAGGAAAGCTGAAACAGCTTACGTTTATCGGTGTCGTCCGTCAGATAGTGGCGCAGCAATGCGAAGTCATCGCCATCCAGCAATTGCGGCAACAGCGTCATCAACTTCCAGCTCATGCTCTGTTTGCTGAACGCGCTCTCTTTCGGGATATCCGGCAGCACGCGCACAAACATATCCCAGATAAAACTCGCGGGCAGCGGAAAATCGATGTTGGCGGCAATACTAAACTTCTGTGCAAGGGTCATTTGTAGCCACTGCGCCATACCGGTACTTTGAACCAGGATCATCTCAGGTTCAAAAGGGTCGTCCAGCCGCTCGCGCTCAACGATAAATTCCATTAACGCTTCCAGCACATCCAGACGATTGGAGTGGTAGACCCTTAACATAGCGACTCCTGACTACTGATGATTCGGGCAATGCAGACGCGTCATCTGACCCTGCCTGCCCAAGGGTGAAGAAATTTTAACGTTGATGCTGACACATCCCGCGCTCGTTGTCTGCATTCGGTTAACCTGCCAGTTCAAAGGCAATGAAAACTGATACCGCTGGGTTTGCTGCCAGGCGTGACGCCAGAGTTGCTGATACTGGTTTCTGATGATAAAGCTGTTCATCAGCGCCCGCTGGTATCCTGACAGCGCGGTCACAATCATGATCATCAGCACCATTGCCAGCATCACTTCCGGCAGGCTAAAGCCACGCTGTCTGTTCAGGGGATCTGACATAGCGCCTGCTCCTTTAGCGAACAAAAATCGCTCCAGCCATGCACCGAATATTCGATATTGTCATCAATAATCGCCCCCTGCCGCCATAACGATACCCCTTCATAATGGACTATTAGCAGCACGAAATTATTAGTAAGCAGTCGCAGGCAAACCGCGGCATCCTGCGTGGTATAACGCCGACACTGTACGGCGAGTTGTAAGCGCCAGGGCTGCATACGCCCCCATTCCATCGCGGATTGCACCACCGCCTGGCGCTGCAGAGCCTGACTTTGCACGACCACTCGCGAAGCAAAACGGGACTCCTGCCTGCTAACGCCTTGCAGCAGAAGGCTACCGAGCACCAGTAGCAACAAGACCATCGCTAAAGATGAAACGCCCCGCTCACGGTTCACAGGTTGAATCCTGTCACGCTGTAGACTGCTTCAATAACCTTTTGTGGTTCGGCATTGTTCACTCCGCGCAAACGCAGCGTAAGGAGCGGGGAATATCCGCTGATATTCAGACGTTCGACCTGAAATGCCTCAATCTGTATCGTGGCTGGATCGGTCATTTTCTCCCACCCTTTTCCATTGCAGTCCGTTACTCCCCGCAGGGTCTCCAGTACCTTGTCCTGTAAACGAAATCCAATCGTATCGGCCTCTTTCGCGGGACTGCTCTCCCAAATGCCGTTGCTATTGGCATCCCAGCGCGCAATGACACAGTCGCCCTTAGCCGATATCTCCAGCCCTTCTCCGACACAGTTTCCGCGGCAGTACCCTGCCCGCTGAAGATGCTTCGCCACGGTGTATACCCGCTGCCATATTTCATCTTCAAGCGCTAACTGTCGCGTGTTGCGCAGGATCTCTCGCTGCAGCGCGGGTAAAAATCGCGCTGAGCTAAGCAATAAAACGCTGCTAATCGCCATAGCAATCAGCACCTCCAGGAGTGAAAAGCCCCGTTCATTTACTGACATAACCTGGCCTCATCTTTCTCGCAAAGCCTGATTCGCCCCCAGCCTGACACCACCACGCGCCATTCCCCTGTCGTATTTTTCAGGCGAATATGTCCAGCCCATGCCGTATTGCGCAGACCAAAAAAGGCCAGTGAAGGCGTTATCTCTGCCATTTCGACATCGTCCCAGGGCGGTGTAAAAACCAAGGGCGAAACGGGTAGACACGTGGTTTGCACAGCAGCAGAGCTGACAAAACACCAGGATGTGCCATCCCGAATCACGCTGATGACGTGATCGCGGTTACGCCAGTTAGCATCTTCACGCAGTTGCAGCAGGTAATCTCGCACCTGAATGGCGGTTTGCCATAGCCGCTGTTGCTGTTGCCAGCGCTGCCAACCATACAGCCCCGAGGCGCCAAGCGCCGCGACGATCAGCATCGCAATCAGGGTTTCGATAAGCGTGTAGCCGTGTTGTTTTTTCATGTCGCCAGTATGGCGTGAGGAAAATGAATAACGAGCGGGAAATTCGGTTTCTACGGCGAGCTACGAGGAATATTTGTCGCGTTGCAGGTCGTTGCAATATTTCAGGAACCCACGCCGAAGAACGCGATTTGAGACAAAAAAAACCGACGCACACGGGCGTCGGTTGTGACAGCATGAAGCCGATTAGATAGCCACTGGCGCTTTAATACCAGGATGCGGATCGTAGCCTTCAATTTCGAAATCTTCGAAGCGATAGTCAAAGATAGATTCAGGCTTACGTTTGATGACCAGCTTCGGCAGCGCGCGCGGTTCGCGGCTAAGCTGCAGATGCGTTTGATCCATATGATTGCTGTACAGGTGCGTGTCGCCGCCGGTCCAGACAAAATCACCCACTTCCAGATCGCACTGCTGCGCCATCATGTGTACCAGCAAGGCGTAGCTGGCAATGTTAAACGGCAAACCGAGGAACACATCGCACGAACGCTGATACAGCTGGCAGGAGAGCTTGCCATCCGCCACGTAAAACTGGAAGAACGCGTGGCACGGCGCTAGCGCCATTTTATCCAGCTCACCGACGTTCCATGCAGAAACGATAATTCGGCGAGAGTCCGGGTCATTTTTGAGCTGGTTTAACACCGTGGTGATCTGGTCAATATGGCGACCGTCTGGCGTAGGCCACGCACGCCACTGTTTGCCATAAACCGGGCCCAGATTACCGTTTTCATCCGCCCATTCGTCCCAGATTGAGACGTTGTTTTCATGCAGGTAGGCAACGTTGGTGTCGCCCTGCAAAAACCACAGCAGTTCATGAATGATCGAGCGTAAATGACAGCGTTTAGTCGTAACCAGCGGGAACCCTTCCTGCAGATTAAAACGCATCTGATGACCAAAAATGGAAAGCGTTCCGGTTCCGGTACGGTCGTTTTTCTGTGTGCCTTCATCCAGCACTTTTTGCATCAGTTCTAAATACTGTTTCATGGTTCCTCAGGAAACGTGTTGCTGTGGGCTGCGGCGGTACGCCCAAACCATCATAATAATGCCTGCGACAATCATCGGGATTGAGAGGATCTGTCCCATGCTGATGTACTGTACCCAGGTGCCGGTAAACTGCGCATCCGGCTGGCGGAAGAATTCAACGATAATACGAAACGCGCCATAACCAATCAGGAACAGACCGGATACCGAACCCATCGGGCGCGGTTTACGAATGTACAGATTAAGAATGATAAACAGCACAACGCCTTCCAGCGCCATCTCATAAAGCTGTGAGGCGTGGCGCGGCAGCGAGCCGTAGGTATCAAAAATAGACTGCCATTGCGGGTTAGTTTGCAGCAGTAAAATGTCTTCGGTACGGGAGCCCGGGAACAGCATGGCGTACTTGAAATTCGGATCAACGCGTCCCCACAGCTCACCGTTGATAAAGTTGCCCAAACGCCCTGCGCCCAGACCAAACGGAATCAGCGGGGCAATGAAATCAGAAACCTGGAAGAACGAACGCCTGGTGCGTTTGGCGAAGATAATCATCACCAGGATCACACCAATAAGCCCACCGTGGAAGGACATCCCGCCGTCCCAAACGCGGAACAGATACAGCGGGTTATCGAGGAATAACGGGAAGTTATAGAACAGTACGTAACCAATACGCCCTCCAAGGAAAACCCCGAGGAAGCCCGCATACAGTAGATTTTCTACTTCATTTTTGGTCCAGCCACTGCCCGGACGATTAGCACGGCGCGTCGCCAGCCACATCGCAAAAATAAACCCCACCAAATACATTAAGCCGTACCAGTGAAGCGCGACGGGTCCGATTGAGAAAATGACCGGATCGAAATCCGGAAAATGCAGATAGCTACTGGTCATCTGTCACCACAAGTTCTTGTTATTTCGCTGAAGTCAGACAGCAATTGATAAGCGCGCCTGCATAATGCAGGCGCTCCAAAGGTGCGAATGATAGCACATGGGGATCGCAGCGGATGCCGATTACAGTTAAAAGATATGTATACCTACTGTTACCAGCCCTCGATTCACAATCCCCCGCGAATCAGTCCCCCCATGCCACGGCGTTCCATAAAAGCCGCCACCTGATGGCGTACTTCTGTCGCCATCTGCGCTTCCAGACTGCGTTGCGCCAGCGTTTGCGCCTCATCAAAATCGATATGGCGCAGCAGATATTTAACGCGAGCCACGGAACGACCGTTCATCGACAAATGGCGAAAACCCAGGCCGATCAGAATGGCCACGCACATCGGGTCGCCCGCCATTTCACCGCACAATCGCAAATCGATACCGCTTCTTTCGGCTTCCTGCGCAATCATCGCCAGCACACGTAACATACCCGGATGCAGGCTGTCATAAATGCTGGCCACCCGCGTATTGTTACGATCGACAGCCAGAATGTACTGGGTGAGATCGTTGGTTCCGACCGAGATAAAGTCTATCCGGTTTATCAGGTGCGGCAGCATAAACACCATCGACGGAACTTCCAGCATGATGCCAATGCGCGGTTTTGGGATCGCGTAGCCGATCATCTCTTCCACTTCGCGTCCGGCGCGTTCAATCAAACGTCGCGCTTCGTCCACTTCATCAATGCTGGTGACCATCGGCAGCAAAATGCTCAGGTTGCCGGTTGCCGCGTTGGCACGCAGCATGGCCCGAACCTGGATCAAAAAGATCTCCGGCTGATCGAGCGTTATGCGAATGCCACGCCAGCCAAGGCACGGGTTCTCTTCACTGATCGGCATGTAGGGCAGTTGTTTATCGGCACCGACATCCAGCGTACGCAGGGTCACCGGCTTGTCGTTAAACATTTGCAGCATGCCCTGATACTGCGCAACCTGTTCTTCTTCCGAAGGAAAACCGCTTTGCAGCATGAACGGGATTTCGGTGCGATACAGGCCAATGCCGTCGATCCGGCTCCCCAGCTTCTCTTCATGCTCCGGGCTGAGGCCCGCATTGAGCATCACCTTCACGCGCTCGCCACTTTTCAACTGTGCTGGCTGGTTGACGTCATCTTCCGCCAGGCGGCTCAGCTCAATTTCTTCACTGATAAGACGCTGATATTCCTGGATCAATACCGGTTCTGGATCGACCAGCAGTTCACCGCGATAACCGTCCACTACCAGCGTACGGCGGTGTAACACCGATGGCTGGATATCGGCCCCCATGACGGTAGGGATACCCAGCGCACGAACCATAATAGCCGCATGAGAGTTGGCCGCGCCGTCCCGAACAACCACACCGACTAAGCGGTCCTGAGGAAGTTCCGCCAGCGTGGTGGCGGAAAGCTCATCCGCCACCAGCACAAAACGTTCCGGCCAGGTATTCGGCCCCTGGATCGAGTCGTCAAGATGGAACAGTAGACGCTGGCCCAGCGCGCGTAAATCTCCGGCCCGCTCTTTGAGGTAGTTATCACTTAGCGCGGCAAACTGTTCGGCAAACTTTTCAATGATCGTTTTAACGGCCCACTCGGCCACCGAACCGTTATCCACTTCCGCAAACAGCTCACGGCGCAGACGAGTATCGGAAAGCAAGTGTGAGTAGAGATCAAAAATCGCCGCCGTTTCTTTTTGCGCCCCGGCGGTAAAGCGTTTGCTGTAGCGGCGGAATTCATTCGCCGCCTCTTCCAGCGCACCGGTGAGTCGCTCGCGCTCAAGCACCGGATCCAGCGTTGAAGCCTGATAGACCTGCTCCATCAGCGGCAGCGTCGCATCCTGCCAGCCTTCGGCTATTGCCACGCCAGGGGCGGCGGGCAATGCGCGGATGCGCGTTTGCCGGTATTGGCCGAACAACGCGTTAAGCTGCGACTGCGAAAGAATCGCCGCCATTTGCGTAGCGAGCGTGACGAGGAAAGACTCTTCACTTTCATCGTACTGGCGCAATTCGCGCTGCTGGACCACCAGCACACCTAACAGCTGACGGCGCTGAATAATCGGTACGCCTAAGAACGCACGAAAGCGCTCTTCTTTTACCGAAGGGATGTATTTAAAGCTGGGATGTTTTTGCGCATCGGCGAGGTTGATAGGTTCCGCCAGCCTGCCAACCAGGCCAACGATACCTTCATCAAACGCGAGTGCGACAGTACGACCACGCGGTTTCTTCAGTCCCCGGGTCGCCATGAGGTAATAACAACGTCGATCGTGATCGGCCAAATAAACCGAACAGACCTCTGTATCCATCGCAAGACAGATGTCGGTAACCAGAATATTCAGCGCTTCATTCAGACGCGGAGCACTGGCCACCTTTTCGACTATTTCGCGCAGGCGGGTGAGCATAATTTGCGTAGCTTAACCTCTTTTACGTCTGTACGCAGGTGCGCTTTGCGGCTTAGGAGTGCTTTCCTGAAGCGCCATGACAACACTTGCGAATTCTTTCATCACCCTGCGATAGACATCGCGTTTAAATGACACCACCTGTCGAACCGGATACCAGTAACTCACCCAGCGCCAGCCGTCGAACTCAGGTGTACTGCTGGTTTGCATATTGATTTCAGCATCGCTGCTGACCAATTGCAGAAGAAACCATTTTTGTTTCTGGCCGATACAAACCGGCTTCGTGTCCCAACGCACCAAACGTTTCGGTAACTTGTAACGCAACCAGTTACGAGTAGAAGCAAGGATCCGTACATCTTTACGACTGAGACCCACTTCTTCAAAGAGTTCCCGGTACATCGCCTGCTCTGCTGTCTCTCCTGCATTTATCCCACCTTGCGGGAATTGCCAGGAGTGCTGACCAAATCGCCGGGCCCACATGACCTGCCCCTGGCGGTTACAAATTACTATCCCTACATTCGGGCGGTAGCCATCGTCATCAATCACCGGACTACCTCAATATAAACCTTATATACAAACGATTGTTTCACACTCCAGAGAGGCGGTAAACCACTCTGTTAAGGGCGCGATACTCTAATAACAATTGAATAACTCACAGCTAAGGGCGGAGTTATAAACAGAAGAAGGGCAAGCAAGGCGATTTTATTCACCTTTTCTGTGGATATAGTTGTGAAGAAGTACGGAATTACTATGGGAAAACCCAGAACAGTCCGAATAAGACATTCGTCACATATCAAAAATAGTCTTCTATATTCATAAAGTTAAAACCGTTCAGCGCAAATAAACCCATAGAAATGTGACGTATATCACGCACACGATCTTCAGGCTGATGAAAGATCGACCAGCGTTGGTTTTATCCACAGATTATGCCAATAAGTTAGGCACAATTTGTGTGAAAATTCGATTTTCGTCGCACGTCAAGGCTGTAAATTGAAACAGTAGTGGGGGTTTTTCACAGTTATCCCATCTTTCTGTGGATAACATGGTGTAAGATCCTGTTCATTGTCAGTGACCAGAATTGGAAAACCCGCTTCGCTGTTGCGCAACTCTGCGTATGTGAATCTAAAAACCAATATAAATCATAGAATTGAATAAAGCATGTGGAAAAAGATAAACTCTGTCCACACGGTATAAAATCTTTGCTCATTTTTTCACCTAAGGGTTAACCCGATGTCAGAACTCCATCCGCTGCTTTCTCCCCCTGAATCTGAAGCCCAGTTGTTGAGCCAGGCACAGCTGCTTTCGGGCTACGCGCTGGGAGAGTTGGCGGCAATGGCGGGACTCGTCGCCCCCAAGGATCTCAAGCGCGATAAAGGCTGGATTGGCGTGCTACTGGAAATCTGGCTCGGCGCCAGTGCGGGCAGCAAACCGGAGCAGGATTTTGCGGCGCTGGGCGTGGAGCTGAAAACAATCCCAGTGGATAGCCTTGGCAGACCGCTGGAAACCACCTTTGTGTGCGTGGCACCGTTAACCGGCAATACCGGCGTTACCTGGGAAACCAGCCATGTGCGACACAAACTTAAACGCGTTCTGTGGATCCCGGTAGAAGGCGAACGCAGCATCCCGCTGGCAGAGCGCCGCGTCGGCTCTCCCCTGCTGTGGAGCCCGAATGAAGAAGAAGACCGGCAATTGCGTCTGGACTGGGAAGAGTTGATGGACATGATAGTGTTAGGCCACGTCGAACGCATCACTGCCCGCCATGGGGAAGTGCTACAGCTGCGTCCTAAAGCCGCCAACGCCCGAGCGCTTACCGAGGCCATTGGCGCCCATGGCGAACCCATCCTGACCCTACCACGCGGTTTTTACTTGAAAAAGAACTTCACGCGCGCATTGCTTGAGCGACATTTCTTGTTCCAGGCGCAATAGGCACCGTCCGGTCTTTCACCCGCCGCGTTACGGGCCTATAATTACCGCTTCTTTTTTTTGGCAGGACTTTGTTCGATGTTATTTGCATGGATAACCGATCCTAACGCCTGGCTTGCGCTCGGTACGCTGACGCTGCTGGAGATCGTTCTTGGGATCGACAATATTATTTTCCTCTCTCTGGTTGTAGCCAAACTCCCGACAGCGCAACGCAATCATGCCCGACGTATTGGGCTTGCGGCGGCGATGATCATGCGTCTGGCACTGCTCGCCTCTATTGCCTGGGTAACGCGTCTGACAAACCCGCTATTCGAAGTGTTTGGCGAGGCAATATCAGCGCGCGACCTGATCCTTCTACTCGGGGGATTGTTCCTGATCTGGAAAGCCAGTAAGGAGATCCACGAATCCATTGAAGGTGAGGAAGAGGGGCTGAAAACCCGCGTTTCCTCTTTTCTGGGCGCGATTGTGCAGATCATGTTGTTAGACATTATCTTCAGCCTGGATTCCGTGATTACTGCGGTAGGCTTGTCCGATCATCTGTTTATCATGATGGCGGCAGTGGTGATTGCCGTGGGTGTGATGATGTTTGCTGCACGCCCGATTGGCGATTTTGTCGATCGCCATCCTTCGGTAAAAATGCTGGCGCTCTCGTTCCTGATTCTGGTCGGTTTCACGCTAATTCTGGAAAGTTTCGACGTCCACGTTCCGAAAGGATATATCTATTTCGCCATGTTCTTCTCTATTGCGGTAGAGACCCTGAACCTGTGGCGTAATAAAAAAAATCCGCTCTGATGAAATCCATCGCTCCCCGCACGGGGAGCGAATGCACGCCACACCTACCTCTTCTCACAGTTTAAGATTTTACTGCTTTCGCCATGCACAACTTCGCGTTATTACTAAACTATTGTCAGATGCAGGCCATGTGAGGATAAGCAGATGAAAAAATGGGCAGTTTTGATTTCCGCCGTAGGACTGGCTTTTGCCGTTTCCGGATGCAGCAGTGATTATGTAATGGCGACAAAAGATGGTCGAATGATCCTGACCGATGGAAAACCAGAAATTGACGATGATACCGGTCTGGTGAGCTATCACGACCAGCAAGGCAATGCGATGCAGATTAATCGCGATGATGTGTCTCAAATCATTGAACGCTGATGGTTGAGGTCAGCAGTGCGCTGGCCTTAACAATTTTACTTCCCTTTTTCTCTTCCCTCAGCCATTTTTATAATCCTTATGTCGTGATTATAAAAAGGAAACGGCTATGCAATATCACCGTATACCCCACAGCTCGCTTGAAGTCAGTACACTGGGGCTGGGCACAATGACGTTTGGTGAACAAAACAGCGAAGCCGACGCACATGCACAGCTCGATTATGCCGTAGAACAAGGCATAAATTTGATCGACGTTGCCGAGATGTATCCGGTACCGCCGCGTCCTGAAACCCAGGGTCTCACCGAAACCTACGTAGGTAACTGGCTCGCCAAACACGGCAGCCGTGAAAAGCTAATCGTTGCTTCTAAGGTCAGTGGACCTTCACGTAACAACGACAGCGGTATTCGACCGAATCAGGCGCTGGACCGTAAAAATATTCGTGAAGCGCTGCACGACAGCCTGAAAAGACTGCAAACCGATTACCTGGATCTGTATCAGGTTCACTGGCCGCAGCGCCCGACCAACTGCTTTGGTAAGTTAGGCTACAGCTGGACGGACTCTGCGCCAGTCGTTTCGCTGCTGGATACGCTGGACGCGCTGGCAGAGTTTCAGCGCGCGGGGAAAATTCGCTACATCGGCGTGTCCAATGAAACCGCGTTTGGCGTGATGCGCTACCTGCACCTGGCGGACAAACACGATCTGCCGCGCATCGCCACCATCCAGAACCCCTACAGCCTGCTGAATCGCAGCTATGAGGTTGGGCTGGCGGAAGTGAGCCAGTATGAAGGCGTTGAACTGCTGGCCTACTCTTGCCTTGGCTTCGGTACATTAACCGGTAAATACCTGAACGGCGCGAAGCCAGCCGGTGCACGCAATACGCTGTTTAGCCGTTTCACGCGTTACAGCGGTGAGCAAACGCAAAAAGCCGTTGCGGCCTATGTGGATATCGCGAAACGCCATAATCTGGATCCTGCGCAAATGGCGCTGGCATTCGTGCGTCGTCAGCCGTTTGTCGCCAGCACCCTGCTGGGAGCCACGACGATGGAGCAGCTAAAAACCAACGTTGAAAGCCTGCATCTGGAGTTGAGCGAAGAAGTACTGGCAGAGATTGAAGCGGTGCATCAGGTGTATACCTATCCTGCACCGTGACGGTTAGTGCCTGATGGCGCTACGCTTATCAGACCTACAAATTGCTGCTCTCTGTAGGCCTGATAAGGCGACGCTGCCATCCGGTACATTCATTGTTCACTCATCTCGTACCAGGCTGGCGGCGCTGCCAAATCCACAGCGCCGCAATCGCCAGCGCAAACAGCGCGCCGAATCCAATACCAATCGCTACCGCCGGGATCCCCACCAGCACTGCCAGTGAGTAAATCCCAAGCATCAGCAGCATCGCGCTGTTTTCGCCCAGGTTTTGCACCGCGATCGCATTACCCGCACCGACGCTTTTCTTGCCCCGCTCCTGCAGCAACGCATTCAGCGGTACCACAAAGAAGCCACCTGACACGCCGATAAGCATCAGCAACGCGTAAGCCGGAAGCAGCGCATGCTGAAGTGAGAAAATCAGCACCACGACGCCAATCAGGATCCCCGCTGGCATACAGCGCGACACGGTTTCCAGCGTCACCAGCTTCGCTGCCGCCCCCGCGCCTACGACAATCCCAATCGCTACCATGGCATTGAGGTAGGTCGGTGTAGCGTTATCGGTGATGCCGAGCGCCACCGGAACCCACAGCACCAGCAGAAAACGCAGCGTGACGCCCGCGCCCCAAAAAAGGCTGGTTCCGACCAACGAAAAACGAGTTTCACCGTTGCGCCACAGCGAAGAGGCGGCGCAGAAGAAACTGCGCGTCATTTTCCCCAGATGCCAGGATTGGCCAGGACGAGCCGCGGCCAGTTTCGGGATGTACAGGTTAGCCACCACGGCGCCAGCATAGGCCAGCGCACAGGCAGAAAGCGCGGCAATCACATGCCAGTCGGCCAGAACGCCACCAGCGACAGAACCGAGCAAAATCGCGGCGATAGTGGAGGCTTCCATCAGGCCGTTGGCTTTCACCAGTTTGTCACCGGTGGTCAATTCACCGAGAATGCCATACTTGGCCGGTGAATACGCGGCCGCGCCAATCCCCACCAGCGTATACCCGAGAAACGGATTAATACCGAAGCAAATACTCGCCGCGCCCAGCAGTTTCAGGGCGTTCGCGAACATCATCACTCTGCCTTTGGCAAAGCTATCCGCCACCTGTCCAACAAATGGCGCAAACAGGATGTAAGCGCCCACAAACACCATTTGCAGGATTGGCTGGCTCCAGTCCGGATAAAATTGTTCCTTCAGCAGCGCCAGCGTGGCGAACAGCAGTGCGTTATCGCCAAACGCCGACAGAAACTGCGCGGCGATGACGGACATCATCCCTTTGGACCAGATTGAAGTGTTAGTGTGCGCTGACTCAATCATGTTGTTTTTCCGGCTCATCGACCCAGCTTTTCAGCGTAACAAAATCCGGCTTACCGCTGCCGAGTAATGGGAGTTGCTTCAGGTGGCGAATATCACGCGGTACGGCAAGTTCAGGCACGCCATGCGCTCGCGCATACTGCTGTAGTTTTTCACGTGTGAGTTCGCTGTCGGTAGTGAACAGCACCAGCGCCTCACCTTTGCTGGCATCGCTCTTGATCGCCGTGGCGTGCATTTTGTCTGCAGATACCGCCAATGCCAGTTGCTCAACCATTTCCAGCGAGACCATCTCTCCGGCAATTTTAGCAAAACGCTTGGCGCGCCCCTGGATCTGTACAAAGCCGTTTTCATCAAAGCGGACGATGTCTCCGGTGTCATACCAGCCGCGCTCAATCTCACCCTGCGCATTTTCTGCCGTCGGCACTTCCAGCACGCCAGGTTTTTCGACGCGCAAATAGCCGCTCATAATATTCGGGCCTTTCAGTTGTAAACGCCCACCGTCCTCAATACCCGGAACAGCCAGCAGTCGGGCATCCATGCCAGGCAAGATGCGCCCTACCGTTCCTGATTTTGCCGCCATCGGCACATTGATCGACACAACCGGCGCACATTCCGTCACGCCATAGCCTTCAAGGACGCGCAGGCCAAATTTCTCCTGCCATAGCTGCTTTGTGCTGTCTTGCAGTTTTTCTGCGCCTGCCACCACATAGCGCAGGCGGTGGAAATCGTACGGATGCGCGAAACGCGCATAGTTACCGAGGAACGTTGAAGTACCAAACAACACGGTGCAGTTCCGGTCGTATACCAGCTCCGGCACAATGCGGTAATGAAGCGGGCTGGGATAAAGAAACACTTCCGCACCGGTCAGTAGCGGCGTGAATAATCCCACCGTCAGGCCAAAGGAGTGGAACAGCGGCAGTGCCGACATAAAGCGGTCATCGGCGGTGAAATCGGCAATTGTTTTAATCTGCTCAACGTTCGCCAGAATACTCTTGTGGCTGTGGACCACGCCTTTCGGATGGCCTTCCGAACCAGACGTAAAGAGGATCACCGCAGCCTCTTCCGGTTGCTGTTTCACCTGCGCCAGATGCGGTGCCAGCAGATGTGAGAAAATCCACAGCTTATCGCTCAACGTCACATCGGCTTTTAAATCTTCCAGATAAACCCAGCGTACCTGGGTGAGCTGTTCCGGTAGATGCCAGAGTTTGCCTTTATCGAGAAACTGTCGGGAAGTGAAGATCGTTTTGATTTCAGACGCAGTAATGGCGCTGGTTAACCCTTTCACGCCCGCCGTGTAGTTCATCATGGCCGGAATGCGTCGACGCGCAATGGCTCCAAAAATGACCGCCGCGCTGATCCCCGCATTTGGCAGCATCAGGCCGATTTTTTCACCTTCGGCGCTGTATTTTTCCAGAATACGGGCCACAAAGAGCGTCTTAGTCAGCAGTTTGCGGTAGCTGTCTGGCGTAAAGTTAACATCTTCAATGCAGTTTTTGCCCGCGCCAAAACGGTATTTTGCCGCCAGCAGCGACTCGTATAGCGTTTCACGCGGGCGTACCGCCATGCGTGCTTCCATCATAATTTGATGCAGCATTTCACCGGCGATTTTGCGGCGATCGCGAGCTCGCGGGGCTTCCGGCATTGGCATTTGGGTCGGCGGTAAAATGTGCAGTTGGATACGCGGGAAGAATCGCTGTTTAACCAGACCTTTCAGGCGGCTGAAGTGGGAAAGCTCTGCCCCCTCAATGCGGACAGGAACGACCGTCGCTCCCGACTTCGCGGCGACAAACCCGGCACCGTCATATATTTTCATCAACGAACCGGTGGTCGAAATGCGTCCTTCGGGAAAAATCACCACCGGACGGCCCTGCTCGACCAGACGGACCAGATGCTTAATCGACATCGGTTTGGTTGGGTCTAACGGCACAAAGTCAATCAGCGGGGTTAGCCAGCGCATATACCATTGCTGGCTGATCGAGGTGTAAACGGCGAAGACGGGACGAATCGGTAAAAATAGCGCCAGCAGGATGCCGTCTATAAATGAGACATGGTTGGGAGTGATTAGAACGCGTTCTCCCTGTAGCGCGCTGACATTGCCCGTGACGCGAACGCGGAAAAGCACGCGAAACAGATTACGAAAAAAGCCAAATAGCATCTCAACTCCCTGTGCCATTAATTATAGAAACATTAATGGTGGGAGAGTATACGAGTTGGGGAATGGGCGCGACAGGTAAACAGGTAAATACAGTCCGAAAAAAAACCTGCGCATCCGCGCAGGTCGGTGCAAGAGACAGGTACGAAGTGCGTACCGAATAATCTCACCAATCAATACCTCTGGGATCTTGATTGTGGTCGTCAGCAGCCAGATACGCCAGTACGAAAACGCAAAGGAATGAACCCAAATGCAACGAGTTGTGTAAATTATCGGTTACTGTTACAGATAGGCTGAAGGCAAAAAAAAACCTGCGCATCTGCGCAGGCTGGTGTAATTCTAGTGATCAACCCGAAAGTTGATTTCACCTATCAATACCTCTGGGATCCCAACTTTAGCAATCCGCTCAGTTCTCCCACCAGCGAACAATCGCAACAGCACATCGCAAAGTGTAAGCAAAAATTAGCATTTTCTATTTTCTGTCTTACTTCGCTCGCGCGCGCTCACATTTGCGAGGTCCTGACGGGCAATCTGCTTGAACAGCCAGCCATTTTCCGTAACACTGACGGAATGTAAGCGTTTACCCACAACAGGTACTATCATGGCGACCATAAAGGATGTAGCCCGACTAGCTGGTGTATCAGTCGCCACCGTTTCTCGAGTGATCAATGATTCCCCCAAAGCCAGCGAAGCATCGCGTCTGGCCGTAACGAGTGCAATGGAATCACTCAGCTACCACCCCAATGCGAATGCGCGTGCACTGGCGCAACAATCCACAGAAACCATCGGCCTGGTCGTTGGTGATGTGTCCGATCCATTCTTTGGGGCAATGGTTAAAGCTGTCGAGCAGGTGGCCTATAACACCGGGAATTTTTTGCTGATTGGCAACGGCTACCATAATGAACAGAAGGAACGTCAGGCGATTGAACAGCTCATTCGCCACCGCTGCGCGGCCCTTGTTGTCCATGCCAAAATCATCCCGGATGCGGATTTGGCTTCATTAATGAAGCAAATCCCCGGCATGGTATTGATTAACCGAATTCTGCCGGGATTCGAACAACGCTGCGTTGCCCTCGATGACCGTTTCGGCGCATGGCTCGCTACCCGACACCTTATTCAACAGGGCCATACGCGCATTGGCTACCTGTGTTCCAATCACAGTATTTCTGATGCGGAAGATCGTCTGCAAGGCTATTACGACGCGCTGGCGGAGAGCAATATACCGGTAAGCGATCGACTGGTGACGTTCGGCGAACCAGATGAAAGCGGCGGTGAACAGGCCATGACCGAGTTACTTGGTCGTGGCAAAAACTTCACTGCGGTAGCCTGCTACAACGACTCAATGGCGGCTGGCGCCATGGGCGTATTGAATGATAACGGCATTGATGTGCCGGGAGAAATCTCGCTGATTGGCTTTGATGATGTGCTGATTTCCCGCTATGTGCGCCCACGTCTGACCACGGTACGCTATCCCATCGTGACGATGGCAACCCAGGCCGCCGAACTGGCGCTCGCGTTGGCGGAGAAGCGACCCGCACCTGAAATTACCCACGTCTTTAACCCAACTCTGGTGCGTCGCCATTCCGTTTCGGCGCTGACAGAGCCGGGGAACTCATCGTCAAACGATTAACCAGGATTGCGTCATGACTACGATGTTGGACGTTTCACGACACGCAGGCGTCTCAAAAGCGACCGTTTCGCGCGTACTAAATGGAACGGGTCAGGTAAAAGAGAGCACGCGCCAGAAAGTGTTCAAGGCCATGCAGGCACTCGATTATCGGCCCAACTTTTTAGCGCGCTCTTTAGCGAATCGCACCAGCAACAGCATTGGCCTGGTAGTTTCCACATTTGATGGATTCTACTTTGGCCGCCTGCTGCAACAGGCCTCGCGCCAGACGGAGTCTCACGGCAAGCAGTTGATCGTCACCGATGGTCACGACACGCCGGAGCGTGAGCAGGAAGCCGTGCAAATGCTGGCCGACAGGCAGTGCGACGCCATTATTCTCTATACCCGCTATATGAGTGAAAAGGCGATTATGTCGCTGATGAACAGCATTGCGATGCCCTTGCTGGTCATCAACCGTGATGTCAGTCAGGCCCGCGATCGCGCGATTTTCTTTGAGCAGGAAGACGCGGCGTATCAGGCGGTCAATTATCTGATCTCGCAGGGGCACAGCGATATTGCTTGTATCACCGTGCCAGGCCATACGCCTACCGGTAAATCCCGCCTGATGGGGTATCGTAAGGCTCTGGAAAAAAACGGTATTCCCTGGGATCCTGATAAGGTTAAATACGGCGACTCCACGATGACGCGAGGCTATGAAGCCTGTCGAGAACTGCTGGAGGAAGGGGTGAAATTCAGCGCCCTGTTCGCCTGTAACGATGACATGGCATTAGGTGCATCAAAAGCGTTACATCAGGCCGGACTGAGGATCCCGACGGACGTCTCGCTGTTTGGTTTTGATGATGCGCCCAGCGCCAAATGGCTGGAACCGGGGTTATCTACCGTTTATCTGCCGATTGATACCATGATAACCACGGCAATTGACCAGGCTATACGTCTGGCCAACGGTGAGAGCGTGGAGCCGATCCCTCCGTTTACCGGCAAACTGGTATTACGTGACTCAGTAACGCTCGGACCGTACTTTAAGTAATATGAAAAAGAGCCAGATGGCGACGCAAGCACCTTATCCGGCCAGCTTTACTCAGATTAATTCCAGCGCTAACAGCTCATCAATGGTCTGGCGACGACGAATCAGTCGCGCCACGCCGTTATCAAACAAGACCTCCGGCAGCAGCGGGCGGCTATTGTAGTTTGACGACATTGACGCTCCGTACGCCCCGGTATCATGCAAAACCAGATAATCACCCGGCGCCACCGCAGGCAACAGACGGGTTTCCACATTTCCGCCTTCCTGCTGGGTAAACACGTCGCCTGATTCGCACAGCGGTCCGGCCACCACGGTCTCTCGTTGAGGAGTTTGTTGCAGAGAACGACCATCCCCCGCCAGCGCGGAGATATGGTGATAGCTACCGTACATGGCCGGGCGCATCAGATCGTTGAAGCCCGCATCGATCAGCACAAAGTGACGGCTGCCCATCTCTTTTACGCTGCGCACCTGCGCCACTAACACGCCGGCTTCCGCGACCAGGAAACGCCCTGGTTCGATCTCCAGTTTGACGGCATGACCCAGATGACGCGCAATACTATCGCGCGCGGCGTTCCACAATCCAAAATAGTGATCGGTGTCGATCGCCTCTTCACCTTCGCGATACGGGATTGATAAACCGCCGCCTGCGGAGATCGCTTCCAGATCCTGACCAAATTCCACCACCTGACGCACCATCGCGCCGCACACCTGCTCCAGATGCGCGTAGTCCACGCCAGAGCCGATATGCATATGAATACCCACCAACTTCAGCTTATAGCGCTGAATTACCTCCAGCGCCGCCGGAAGATCGCTGTACCAGATGCCGTGCTTGCTGTTCTCTCCCCCGGTATTGGTTTTCTGACTGTGTCCATGCCCAAAGCCAGGGTTTACGCGGAGCCAGACGCGATGGCCCGGCGAGAGCTGGCCCAGTTGTTCCAGCATATCGACCGACCCGGCATTTACCGGAATGCTCAATTCATGCACCCGGGCGAGCGTCGCTTCATCAATCATATCGGCGGTAAAGACAATCTCATCTTTGCCCGGTACAAAACCTGCCGCCAGCGCGCGTTCAATTTCGCCAAGCGAGACGGAATCGACCTTCACGCCCTGCTCGCGCATCAGGCGCAAAATATGAATATTCGAACATGCCTTCTGGGCAAAACGCACCACGTCAAACTGACTCAGTTTGGCAATCTGCGCGCGAATAATCTGCGCATCATAGACCCACACCGGGCAGCCGAATTCGGCAGGCAGGCGCAACAGGTTGTCGGCGGTCAGGTCAGTGTCTGTGTTGTTGAGTGGGCGTGGCATGGCGTGCTCCGGTATTGGCTTTTTTATGATTACGCCACAGCTCAAAAAGAATAAAAAATATCGTTTTATCGTGAGTCTATGCAAAAATGATATGGATTAGCTCATTCGAGGATTGCTTATGCCTGCGGTTAACCTGCGTCACATTGAAATTTTTCACGCCATCATGACCGCAGGCAATCTGACGGAGGCCGCGCGCATGCTACATACCTCGCAGCCCACCGTCAGCCGGGAACTGGCCCGATTCGAAAAAGTCCTGGGATTAACGCTGTTTGAACGCACGCGTGGCCGACTGCATCCAACCGTGCAAGGCTTACGTCTGTTTGAAGAGGTACAACGTTCGTGGTACGGCCTGGACAGAATTGTGAGCGCCGCCGAAAGCCTGCGCGAATTTCGTCAAGGTGAATTGTCGATTGTTTGCCTGCCGGTATTTTCGCAGTCCTTTTTACCGCCGCTGCTGCAGCCATTTCTTGCGCGCTATCCGCAGGTCAACATTCAGATAGTGCCGCAGGAGTCACCACTGTTGGAAGAGTGGCTGTCGGCGCAGCGTCACGATCTGGGGTTAACGGAAACGCTGCATACGCCTGCCGGAACGAAACGCACCGAATTGCTGGCGCTGGATGAAGTGTGTGTACTGCCGCAGGGGCATCCGCTGACCGAGAAAGCGGTATTAACGCCGCAGGATTTTCAGGGAGAGAACTATATCAGCCTGTCGCGGACCGACAGTTACCGTCAGCTACTGGACACCCTGTTTAACGAACATCAGGTGAAGCGCCGCATGGTGATTGAAACCCACAGCGCCGCTTCAATTTGTGCAATGGTGCGGGCGGGCGTGGGGATCTCGGTGGTAAACCCACTGACCGCGCTGGATTATGCCAGCAGCGGAGTGGTTATCCGCCGCTTCAGCATTTCGGTACCCTTTACGGTCAGCCTGATCCACCCACTTCATCGCCCTGCCTCGGCGCTAGTCGATGCTTTTACGGCGCATCTGCAAGCTCAACTCCCGAGACTTATCGATCCGCTGGAGGCTATTTTGTATCCACAGACGAAAGCATAAACGCCACCGCATCTTGCGCATGGATTGCCGCGGTGTCGAAAACCGGTAATGGACTTAGCTCGGCTGGAACCAGCAGACCAATCTCGGTACAGCCAAAGATAACCCCTTGAGCGCCCTGTTTAGCCAACTGATCAATTACGCTCAGGTAGTAGTCGCGGGAAGCGTTGCTGAACTCACCGAGGCACAGCTCGTCGAAAATAATCTGGTTTATTTTCTGACGATCATCAGCCTCAGGAATAAGCGTGCTAATACCAAATTCAGTCTGTAGGCGCCCGCGGTAAAAATCCTGCTCCATGGTGTAGCGCGTACCCAGTAGCGCCACGTTGCTCATCTGCTGTTTTTGTATGGCCCGCCCCGTCGCATCGGCAATATGCAGGAACGGCACGTCACAGGCGGTTTCAATCGCCTCAGCAACTTTGTGCATGGTGTTGGTACACAACACAATCCCCTCCGCTCCGGCTTGCTGAAGCCCTGCGGCGGCCTGCGCGAGGATCTCCCCAGCTCGCTGCCAGTCACCGCCAGACTGACAGGCTTCGATCTCGTGAAAATCTACGCTGTGCAACAGAATCTGCGCCGAGTGCAGGCCACCCAGACGCTGTTTTACCCCTTCATTAATGAGTCGATAATAAGGAATGGTGGATTCCCAGCTCATACCGCCTAACAGACCGATCGTTTTCATCATTTCCCCTGATTTGTTGTTATCTCTCCAGTGAACCAAAGATGTGATCAACTTTCCACATCTGTTGGCGTGCATTTCTTTTTTTAATTTTCTGATATAGGTTTAATGAAACATTGTTTTAATTACTGGAAGGCCAGATGTTTATTTTTCATAAAGAGACCACCCTTGAAAATCTGGGCAATGGCGTTACCCGACGCATTCTTGCTCACGACGGTAAAATGATGGCGGTTGAGGTGAACTTCGAGCAAGGCGCGATTGGTCCGATGCACAATCATCCGCATGAGCAGCTGACTTACGTTTTGTCTGGGGAGTTTGAATTTACCATCGGCGAAGAAAAGCATGTCGTTAGGGCAGGCGATACCCTATATAAACAGCCCAACATTATGCATGGCTGCGTCTGTTTAAAACCGGGAACGCTACTCGATACCTTTACGCCCATGCGCGAAGATTTTCTGCCTGCGTAATTTTATCTGTTCGTAATCTGCCTGGCGGCATAATGTTGTTCCAGAGGGAATGAATATGTCGCCTCCGGTGTATTGCTACATTCACCTTATGTTTAACCGACAAAACCTGCCAAAGGGCAGGGTTTGTCAGTTCTGGAAGCGGATTAACGCGCCAGCCAGCCGCCGTCTACCGCAACGGTATAGCCGTTGATATAGTCAGATGCGCTGGATGCCAGGAACACAATCGGCCCCATCAGGTCACTCGGCAGACCCCAACGACCCGCCGGGATACGATCGAGAATTTCTGCGCTACGCTGCTCATCAGCGCGCAGCTGTTGAGTGTTGTTCGTCGCCATGTAACCCGGCGCAATTGCGTTGACGTTGATGTTATGTTTGGCCCACTCGTTCGCCATCAGGCGGGTAACGCCCATTACGCCGCTTTTAGACGCGGTGTAAGACGGCACGCGGATCCCGCCCTGGAAAGAAAGCATAGAAGCGATGTTGATAATTTTGCCGCCGTTACCCTGAGCGATAAAGTGCTTCGCCGCGGCCTGAGACATAAAGAACACGCTCTTAATGTTCAGGTTCATCACGTCGTCCCAGTCTTTTTCACTGAAGTCGATCGCATCGTCACGACGGATAAGACCTGCGTTGTTGACCAGAATATCGATATGACCGAATTCTGCCACTGCGCGCTCCAGCAGCGCCGGAATGCCGTCAATTTGACGCAGGTCGGCGGTCAGACTTAAAAAACGGCGCCCCAGCGCGGTCACGCGTTCGATAGTTTCCGTCGGTTCAACGATGTTGATCCCCACGATATCGCAGCCCGCTTCAGCCAAACCCAACGCCATACCCTGACCCAGGCCAGTGTCACAACCGGTCACAACGGCGACCTTACCTTCAAGAGAGAATGCATTCAAAATCATTGTAAATCCTTAATTTTTTATAATGCCCGCCGCAGCAGGCACGGCTATCGCCCGCAACTAGCGCAGATCTTTGACCGCTACATGGTCCATATCATCAAAGACCTGGTTTTCGCCGACCATGCCCCAAATGAACGTATAAGCTTTTGTGCCAACGCCGGAGTGAATTGACCAGCTCGGCGAAATCACCGCCTGCTCGTTGTGCATCACAATATGACGCGTTTCCTGAGGCTGCCCCATCATGTGGAAGACGCAGGTATCTTCTTCCATATTGAAATAGAAATAGACTTCCATACGACGTTCATGGGTATGACACGGCATGGTGTTCCACAGGTTACCCGGCGCCAGTTCGGTCAGACCCATGCTCAACTGGCAGGTTTCCAGCACATCCGGCACAAAATATTTGTTGATGGTACGACGGTTACTGGTGAGGTCATCGCCCAGCGTCACTGGCGCAACGTCTGCTGGCGTGACTTTTTTGGTGGGATAAGTCGTGTGGGCCGGCGCGCAGTTGTAGTAAAACTTCGCTGGTTTCGCCGTATCAATGCTGGCGAATACCACTTCTTTGGCCCCTTTCCCGACGTACAGCGCGTCACGATGACCAATTTCATAGCACTGGCCGTCAACGGTAATCGTGCCCGGGCCACCGATGTTAATCACACCCAGCTCACGACGCTCGAGGAAGTAGGTTACGCCCAGCTGTTTGCCGACTTCGCCACCCACAGAAACGGTTTTGGCCACTGGCATAATGCCGCCAACAATGATGCGGTCAATGTGGCTGTAGACCATGGTGTATTCATCTGTGACAAACACTTCTTCGACCAAAAACTCATTACGCAGCTCCTGAGTATCCAGGGTTTTCGCATGCGCACTATGGATGCTTTGTCTTACGTCCACATTTACCTCCAGTGATAAATTGACCGTGAATGCTTAAACGAATAGCAAAACGCTGTTCCGTTTTATCTTATGCGCTCATGATATCCCTCCCGGAATGGGTTTTCAATTACAAATAAAACAACGTTTCACTTTTTCTGCATCTTATTATCAAAAGTGTAATTGCGATCACGCTAGCGCATATAAATCGCGGGAATGGTTTCAATAAAATTATTTAAAACAATTAGATAGATAAAAACAAACAAGAGTAGTTCATGAGGGGTAGGGATAAGACATTGAAAATACAGCCAGCCTCACACGCCGTTCACACACCTTTTCTAACAAAGTGCGCTGTTAATCACATGAAATGAAACGCCGTTTTGATACGTTAACAGAGTTTAGAGTGTATGTTTCTGTAACTGGCCTTGCCCTCCTGTTGGAGGGCTTTTTTATAGATGCAGGGGATATACAGCGGGAAAGGCGTTTAAGCAGAGAAAACTTCGGGTGGTTAATCTCGCTCGATAGCGAGCGCCACGCCCTGACCACCGCCGATACATAACGTTGCCAGGCCCTTGTGCGCCCGACGCTTCACCATTTCATGCACCAGTGAAACCAGAATACGGCAACCAGATGCGCCAATCGGATGACCGAGCGCAATGGCTCCGCCGTTCACATTCACCCGCCGTTCATCCCACTCCAGCATTTTTCCAACGGACAATGCCTGTGCGGCAAAGGCTTCGTTGGCCTCGATAAGATCAACATCAGCCAGTTGCCAGCCCACACGCTCAAGGCAACGGCGCGTCGCGTACACCGGCGCAATTCCCATGAGCGCGGGATCGACCCCGACGCTGGCAAAGGCGCGGATGCGGGCCAGCACCGGCAAATTCAGCTCCTGGGCCTTGGCCTCGCTCATCATCATCACCGCAGCGGCGCCATCATTGATGGATGACGCGTTGCCCGCGGTTACTGAACCGAGCCTGTCGAAGGTCGGATCCAGACGCGCCAGCCCTTCTGCGCTGGCATCGGTGCGCGGCTGTTCGTCGGTATCCACCACGAACGATTGCCCATTACGCTGCGTTACCACCGGCACGATTTCATCTTTAAAGCGCCCGGCGTCAATTGCCATCCGCGCCTTGCGCTGCGAATGTAGTGCGTAGGCATCCTGCAGTTCACGGCTGATGCCATATTCCCGCGCCAGATTTTCCGCGGTAACGCCCATATGGTAATCGTTGAAAGCGTCCCACAGGCCGTCATGCACCAGGCTGTCGACCAGTTGACTGTTGCCCAACTGTGCGCCGGTACGGCTATCAGTAAGGACATGCGGCGCACGGCTCATATTCTCTTGTCCGCCCGCAATCACAATGTCGGCTTCGCCGCACTGGATAGCCTGGGTCGCCAGATGCAGCGCTTTCAGACCCGAGCCGCAGACATCGTTAATGGTGATGGCGGAGACGGTATTGGGTAGCCCACCATTGATGGCGGACTGACGCGCCGGATTTTGCCCGGCACCTGCGGTAAGCACCTGTCCGAGGATCACTTCATCCACAGCGTGAACGTCCACGCCCGTGCGCTCCAGTAACGCCCTGACTACCATGCTACCTAATTCAACGGCAGAGTGGCGCGCCAGCGTCCCCTGGAAGCAGCCGATCGGTGTTCGTAACGCCCCGACTATCACAACCTCTTTCATCACCACCTCAGCGCAAAATAACACCGCAATAGTAGATGATTGTTAAAAAGAGTTATCAAGGTTGTTTAAAAACGGTGATTTTTATCACAAAGGAAATTCGTATCATTTATTGGTCATCTGAACGCCACTCTGCTGTAAATGGTCGCGCAGCCAACTTCCCGCCACGCCAGGCGGTGATTTCTTATTCCACAGCAGATCGATAGAGATAGCCTTTGGCCAGCCGGGCAGCATCAATTGGACCAGCGGTTTTTCTGCCGCAAACTCCTCCACCAGCGCACAAGGGAGCGCGCACCAGCCGAATCCCTGCACCGCCATACTCAGCAGCAACAAATAGTTAGGCGCCGACCAGACGGGGCCGCGCGCCACGTTAGTGCCGCTCTCCAGATAGGTATTCAGCCGCAGCTCTCGCCAGGTATGTAGCTGTTCCCACTGCAGTTTTTCTTGAGTCGCCAGTGGATGTGATGCCGCAACGTATAATCCCATCCAGGTTTGCATCGGCAGACGCGTGACGCCCATGTCGGTCGGGTAATCCTCCCGCGCTTCGATCAACCCAACCTGAGCACGTCCTTTTTGCAGCAGATCGATCACGTCTTCATCTTCGCCAATCAGACATTCAAACTCGGTATGGGGAAACTTGTGGTCGAACTGCACCATCAATTCTTCCAGCACATCCGGGTGCAGCGTGTCAGACAAAACGAAGGTCAGACGCGCTTCCGTTTCACCCGACAGCGAAATTGCTGCCTCATCAAGACGTTCGCTGGCCGTCAAAATTGCCTGCACATAGCCCAGCACCCGCTTACCTTCTTCGGTTAGCGTCGGCTGACGTGATGAGCGGTCAAACAGCGCAAAACCGAGATCGGCTTCCAGATGCGCAATGGCCGTGCTGATGGTGGACTGACTTTTACGCAGCCGCCGGGCCGCAGCAGAAAATGAGCCGCAGGAAACGGTCTCCACAAATGCCGTTAACGCTTCAGGAGAGTAACGCATGAACTATCTACTTTATCGATGGATACTATCTTTTAGATATCACATAAAACGATAAAATTGCCACCATTCCGTTATCCGGGCATCAAAGAAGGTTTTAGATTATGCAACACGATACAGTCCAACGCCGCTCGTTACTGGAGCGAATTTTTCATGCCGTCTGCTTTGAAGGCATTGCCACCGCGATCCTCGCACCAACCACCGCATGGTTGATGCAGCGCTCGGTGCTGGAAATGGGCGGACTGACCATTCTTCTCGCCACGACGGCGATGATCTGGAATATCATTTATAACGCCCTGTTTGACCGACTGTGGCCGTCGCACCTGGTAAAACGTACGGCTAAAGTGCGGGCATTCCACGCCTTAGGCTTCGAGAGCGGTTTTATTGTCATCGGGGTGAGCGTCGTGGCGTATGTGCTGAACGTCAGCCTGCTCCAGGCATTCACGCTGGAAATAGGTTTCTTCCTGTTCTTCCTGCCATACACCATGTTCTATAACTGGGCTTATGACACTTTACGCGAGCGCGTTATGAAGCGTCGCCAGCAGCGCGTTACTGCCTGATAATTCAAACAATAGCCGGAATCTTCTCGGTTCCGGCTTTTGATCCATTCACTCGCCCGCTTGTTGACACCTCCCCCAGCCCCTGCCATTTGTGGTAAATTGCGCTTCTTTTTGTTTATTTTATAGTTGATACGTTCAAATAATGTCGAAATTTTGGTCAAAAGAAGAGACTCTCTGGAGCTTCGCACTATATGGGACTGCCGTCGGCGCAGGAACCCTCTTCCTCCCCATACAGCTGGGTTCTGCAGGCGCGGTGGTACTGTTTATCACCGCACTCGTCGCCTGGCCTTTAACCTACTGGCCGCACAAGGCGCTGTGCCAGTTTATCCTGTCCTCAAAAACCTCGGCAGGTGAAGGGATCACTGGTGCAGTTACGCACTACTACGGCAAAAAGATAGGCAGCCTGATCACGACCCTCTATTTTATTGCCTTCTTTGTGGTAGTGCTGATCTACGCCGTGGCGATAACCAATTCACTCACTGAACAACTGGCAAAACATATCGCCATCGATCTGCGTGTTCGTATGCTGGTCAGTCTTGGCGTGGTGCTGGTGCTGAACCTGATTTTTCTGATGGGCCGACAAGCAACCATTCGGGTAATGGGCTTTCTGGTGTTCCCGCTCATCGCGTACTTTTTGTTCCTTTCGCTCTACCTGACCGGAAGCTGGCAGCCAACGCTACTCACCGGCCAGATGTCTTTCGATCAGCACACGCTTCATCAGGTTTGGATATCTATTCCCGTGATGGTTTTCGCTTTTAGCCATACGCCAATTATCTCGACGTTCGCCATCGACCGACGTGAGAAATACGGCGAGCAGGCCATGGGTAAATGCAAAAAAATCATGAAGGTAGCCTACGTCATCATCTGCCTGAGCGTGCTGTTTTTCGTCTTCAGCTGTTTGCTTTCGATTCCGACAAACTATATCGAGGACGCGAAAAATGAAGGGGTGACCATTCTGTCAGCGCTATCGATGATGCCAAACGCACCAGCATGGCTGTCGATTTCTGGGATCATTGTCGCCGTCGTGGCGATGTCAAAATCGTTCCTCGGCACCTACTTTGGCGTGATTGAAGGGGCAACCGAGGTGGTAAAAACATCGTTGCATCAGGTGGGAGTGAAGAAAAGCCGGGCCTTTAACCGCGCCCTGTCCATTATGCTGGTTTCGACCATTACGTTTATCATTTGCTGCATTAACCCTAATGCAATTTCAATGATTTACGCGATTAGCGGGCCGCTGATTGCCATGATTCTGTTTATCATGCCGACATTATCTACCTATCTGATCCCGGCGCTAAAGCCGTACCGTTCAGTGGGAAATCTGATCACCCTGATTGTCGGTCTGCTGTGTGTATCTGTGATGTTTTTTGGCTAGAACGTGTTTTTAACGGCTCATTCATCAGTATGTGGATGAGCCGTTAAACTGACTTATTTGATGTACGAATCGAGTACTTTCAAAACCACATCCAAATCTTCTTCGCGCTTAATTTCATCGCCCTGATGCACAATGTGCTCGGTCAGATGACCTTTAATCACCTCGCGCATTAACCCGTTTACCGCACCGCGGATCGCCGCTATTTGCTGCAATACCGCCGCGCATTCATGCGGTTCATCCAACATGGTTTTCAACGCCGCTACCTGCCCCTGAATCTTACTGGTTCGGGCTTTCAGCTTTTGTTTGTCGCGGATCGTGTGTGACATAGCAATACCTTTTCAACGTCTGGCTGTAGCGACAATACCATCGTCATTCTACTGGGGGGTAGTATTTAATACTGGGGGGGAGTAGAATCTGGCAAAATTAAACAACTAAGAATCATTCTCATGGGTGAGTTTTCTACGCTTCTTCAGCAAGGCAACGCCTGGTTTTTCATTCCCAGCGCGATTCTATTAGGAGTGTTACACGGTCTGGAACCAGGGCATTCCAAGACGATGATGGCGGCCTTTATTATTGCCATTAAGGGAACCATCAAACAGGCGGTGATGCTGGGGCTGGCGGCAACGCTGTCGCATACCGCAGTGGTATGGCTGATTGCGCTCGGCGGGATGTATATCAGCAAAGCGTTTACTGCCCAGGCCGTTGAGCCCTGGCTGCAGTTTGTCTCGGCGATTATTATTCTCGGGACCGCATTCTGGATGTTCTGGCGAACCTGGCAGGGAGAACAGAACTGGCTGACCCAGACACATCATGGCCACGATCATGAGCATCACCATGATCATGATGACCATCACCACCATCATAACCACGGTGAAGCTCACCATCATCATCACGAACATGACCACGATCATAACCATGCTGCGTTAGCAGGGCTGAGCGAGGGTTCGAAAGCGTATCAGGACGCGCACGAGCGGGCACATGCTACCGATATTCAGCGCCGCTTTGCAGGCAAAGAGGTCACCAACGGCCAAATATTATTGTTTGGTCTGACCGGCGGGTTGATCCCCTGCCCTGCCGCCATTACGGTACTGCTGATTTGCATCCAGCTCAAAGCCTTCACGCTGGGTGCCACTATGGTGCTGTGCTTCAGCCTCGGGCTGGCGCTAACGCTGGTAACGGTGGGCGTGGGAGCGGCAATCAGCGTGCAGCAGGCGGCCAAACGCTGGAGCGGATTTAACACACTGGCACGCAAAGCGCCCTATTTTTCCAGCGCGCTTATCGCGATGGTCGGCTTATATATGGGGATTCACGGCTATATGGGGATCGTCGGTTAACGAGCAGAGAGCGCAGCAGCGATTGCCGCTGCGCTTAAAACCAAGCTAGCTTGCGACGTTCCCCCACACCAGTTGGCCTTTATGGAAGGTCGCGGTGCGTGGGGAGATTCGCGCGACCGCTTCCGCTGAGCAGGAGGCATCCACCAGTACAAAGCTGGCTTCATCCTGCGCCTTCGGCCAGACGCGCTCACCTTTATCGTTAAGCGGCAGCACATCGCCGGTGGCGAGGAACAGCGCTCGCGACAGGTTGAGTTCATTGGGACGAATATACAGCTGCGCGTACAGATTCGCCTTCTCCAGCATGTCTCCAAGCCCGTACGGCGACCAGTGGTCAATCACACTGTCGGTCCCGGTAATCACTTCCACGCCTTTGTCACGCAGCTGCTTGAGCGGCATATGCAAGGTTCCGATCGGCACCGTCGAGGCAATGGTAATCTGCTGCGCCGCCATGCGGCTCGCCAGCGCATCCACCTGCTGTTCGTTCAGCGTCGCCAGCGCAAATGCGTGGCTGATGGTCAGTTTGCCCTTCAACTGCGGCGTTTTCTCCACCGTTTCCACCATGTAATTCACCGCCGCAACGCCCGCCGGGCTGGTTTCATGCAGATGGATATCCACGCCTTTATCGTAATCCAGCGCAATCTGGAACATGGTGTCGAGGGATTTTTCCATCGCCCCATCCACGCTGGTTGGGTCCAGACCGCCGACGTAATGCGCCCCCGCCTGCATTGCTTCACGCATCAACGGTTCAGACTTCGATAACAGCAGGCCATGCTGCGGAAACGCCACGATTTCACAGGCAAAACCCGGCTGGCGACGCGCCAGCACCGCCTGCAGATTTTCCAGGTTTTTCAGCCCGGAAACCGGTTCGATATTGCAGTGGCTGCGGGCGATCGAGGTGCCTTTTGATTGCAGCAGATCGATGAGCTTTTCCGCGCGCTCCTGCGTGTAAGGCTGGAGTTCAGGCAGCAGCTTTTGCTCAAGGCGGATCATATCCTGAATGGTGGTGCCAGCCGGGCGATTCAGCGAACGCCAGGGACCGCCGTAAAAGGTTTTATCCAGATGGATGTGCATGTCGCGCATGGCGGGCAGCATCAGCTTTCCACCCGCATCGTAGTGCGGCAGCGTCGCATCCGGATGCTGCTTATTCTCACGCAGTGCAACAATTTTCCCGTCCTGAATTTCAACGGTTTGCAGCGCGGTATGGGTATGCACCACCACCGAGTTTTCGTAATCAAACCCCGCTTCCAGCAGGACGTTATCCAGGTAATAGTGCTTATCGTTAATCGTCATTGTGCTCTTCGCCCCGCAGGTGTTCCCGACAGGATTAGCAGCATACGCGACCGGAGCCACTGCGCCAAACAGCGCGGCAGCGGTCACCATTTTTCCGCTCTGACTTAAAAATTCACGGCGGCTGTTACTTTCCTTCATTCACATTTCCTCTCAGGAATGGACAATATGGGTGCCCGTTTCGCCGCGCAGTGCGGCCGGCAGGCATTCCGGCGTGGTGATGATCACTCGCTTACCGCCACGCGCCAGGAACGCCAGACTGGCAACGATTTTGGGTAACATGCTCCCCGGCGGGAAATGTCCCTCCTGCATGTAACGGGTCATCGTTGCGACATCCACCTTATCCAGCGCCTGCTGGTTGGGTTTGCCAAAATGAATACAGACCTGTTCGACGCCGGTGGTGATCACCAGAATGTCAGCGCGGATCTCCTGCGCCAGCAGAGCCGTGGAGAGATCTTTATCAATCACCGCATCCACGCTCTGATAATCCCCCTGATCGCTACGCACCACCGGGATCCCACCGCCACCCGCGCCAATCACCACAAAGCCTTGCTGGGTCAGCGTTTTGATCGCCTCCGCCTCGACAATACGCTTCGGTTCCGGAGAGGCGACGACCCGGCGGTAGCCGCGTCCCGAATCTTCAACAAAGCGCCAGCCCGGATTGACCCGCTGCAGTTCATCGCGCTGCGCTTCGCTAAAGAACGCGCCGATAGGCTTGGTCGGGTTAGCGAAGCCCGGATCGTTTTTGTCGACCTCCACCTGCGTGACCACCGTAACCGCCTTCTGCTCACCACGCCGCGCCAGGCGGTTGTTCAGCGCCTGTTGGATCAGATAGCCGATCCCGCCCTGCGTATCGGCGACGCAGTTTGCCAGCGGGGTGAGCGGCAACCCTTCACGCTCATGCGCGATTTCCGCACGCCGTAGATCCAGCCCCACCTGCGGCCCGTTTCCGTGCGTCAGCACAATGTTGTAGTCCGATGCCAACATCTCCAGTACCGTGTCCGCCACCGCTTTCACCGCTTCAGCCTGGTGCTCAATCGACTGGCTGGCGTTATCTTTGATAATGCTGTTGCCGCCAATGGCAACGACCACAAGTTCTTTCATAGTGTTATCTTCCGCTTACAGGCGATTCAGGTCGTTTTCGTCGGTTCCTGCTCAGGCGCAGTCACCGCTTCACGGCTATCAAGAACATGCTTGAGGACAAACATGCCGCTCATCATCAGGTAGGCCACAACAAACATCATCGAACTGCCTTCTGCAAAGCCAACCGTCGGAGAGTGGATCACACCAAACAGCGATAACAGCGCGCCAAAAGCTGCGGCAATCGCCCCACGCAGCGGCTTATTCATAATGGCGAAGATAGCGACGCAGCCCCACAGCATACTGGCCAGCGGCGCGCCGCTTCCCAGATGCACCAGCCCATCGTAATAGACACCTTTGCTGTGCAGCAGGTCGCTGCCCAGTTTCCCCGCGGATGTTCCGGCGGCGCCCATCACGCTGTTGACGATGGTCAACGCCCAGTTAGCGATCCACGGGAACAAGCAGATAAAGATAACGGGAACCTCAACTTTGGGCGTCTCTCGCACCACCTGGTTGGCGGTCACCACGCCGATAAACACCAGAATCGGCACTATCGCAGTCATCGGAATAATCGCGAGCATAAACGCCCCCAGTCCAAACAGCGGTACCAGGAACATAGTGATGCCTGAAGCGAGGGTATAACCGATGCTGGCCCCCATCGCTTTCCAGCCCGCATGCCCAACATATACGGTCACCGGGAATGGGTTGCCCAGCATGCAGCCGAGCATGGAGGCAAAACCGTTCGCCATCATGACTTTACGGGTGTTGTACTCATCACCCGCCGCATGCGCACTTTCAATGTTCTCAAGGTCAAAAATGTAGTTCGCCAGACCCAGAGGAACCGCAGAAGCCAGGTACGGCAGCGCGTGCGGCAAACCCTGCAGGAAGCTGTCGACATGGATTTCCGGCGGGTTGAAGCCAAAGGAAGACATAGAAGATTTTATGGCTTCCGGGCTTTGCAAACCGGAGATCCACGCCAACGCTGTACCGGCAATCAGCAGCAGCAAACCGGTGGGGATGCGGACAAAAATCGGCTTCTTACCGAACCAGTTAATGAAGATCAACAACAAGACGATGAAAGAGACGGTCGGCGCTTCAAATGCCTGCAGCATCGGGTTCATCGCCAGCAGCAACAGTCCCAGACCGGACAGACAAGAAAGTAATACCGTACGCGGGATCATCTTGCGGATGGTCTCGCCCAGGAAGGAGCCGCCGACCAGGATCAACGCTTCCACAAAGCACCACACCAGGGCTATCTGGATAGCAAAGTTGGCATCTTTGGTTTGCTGATATACCGGCATTAGCACCAGGAAGGTCACGGTAAAAATTGACGGTGCGCTCGGCCCGGACGGCAGCGCCGTCACGTCTTTACGCCCGGTGTGCTTTGCCATCTGCAGGCCAAACCAGGCGTAGCAGACGCTGGCCACCAGCACCGCCAGACCAAAGGCAGGCGCAATGCGACCATAGACAATTTCGGTAGGGATCCCGACGACAAAAATGAGCAGCCCCATCATTGTCAGCAGGTTAGTCAGGTTGTTGGTCATCAGCCCAAAGTAAGCAGCCCAGTCACCACGTTTCCATTCTAGTTTTATGCTGTTCATGGAATATCCTTAACAGGTTAAGCATCGTTTGCGATCCCGGGGATCGCCCAGCCCTGCAGGTAAGCAACGTTTTTTGCTTCGCTACTGTGGGGCTAACACCGTTAGCCCCGATTGTTGTTATTGGCAGTAGCGGTCGCGCCAGTTGAGGATCGCCTTTTCAAAACAGGCGAACGGCGGATGGACTATTCCGGCGCCGATCATGCCGATCCCCGCATCTTTGTGCGCAATTGCGGTGTTAATCACCGGCAGAATGCCGGTGCTACCCACGCGCGTAATGTCGATAGCGGTCGGTACGCCCATAAAACCAAGTAACGGAATAGTAACGTTGGGATTTTCGCCGAGAGTGATTTCACGCATCTGGCGAGAGAAATCGACCGCCTCTTCAACCGTACCGCCCACCAGCGCCACGATGGCCGGTGCCGTGGCCATGGCAAAACCGCCGATGCCGTAGGTTTCGGTAATTGCGCTATCACCGATATCACGTCCGGAATCTTCGGGCTTATAGCCCGCAAACATTGGGCCAATCACCTGCTGCGCCGGACCGGTAAACCACTGACCCGGTAAGCCGCTGATGCGCAGACCGAATTCAACGCCGTTACGCGCCATCGTCGTAACTACGGTGCTGTATTCGATCCCGTGTGCGGCGTCCATTGCGGCTTTACACATCGCCATCCAGGTCGGTCCGGAGAAGTAATCGCTGCTGAGGACGAACTCGAATACCTCACGCTGCTGCTCAACCGGATAGCCGGTCTGAATAATCCACGGCGTCAGTGCCTGTATCAGTAGCGCCGTCCCGGCGTTGTTGCGGTTATGGCACTCATCGCCCATGTGCAGCGCCTGCGCCAGCATCAGGCGCAGATCGATTTCGCCCGCCAGCTTCATGGCGTCGCGCAGCATCGGTCCCATCACATCGCGCATCCAGTTCAGGCGATCGATAACGCTCTGATCGTTCGCGCCCATGCGCAGGATCTTCGCCATCTGCTCGCTCATATTGGTATATGCGCGGTTGCCGTAGGTTTTGTTCTCGACGATGTGCATAAACATCGACGCCGACGTCACACCCGCCATCGAACCGACACAGTCATGCTCGTGGCACGGTGAGAAAATGATTTCACCCGAGGCGGCCAGGTCGGCGGCTTCATCCAGATCTTTCGCCAGCCCTTCAAACACCAAAGCCCCGGTGACCGCGCCCTTCATTGCGCCGCACATTTTTTCCCAGCAGATGGGCGGTCCGGCGTGCAGGATGGTGTTGCGGGTCATGCCCGGCACGACGTTGATCGCCTGGTCATAGCCAATCAGCACCGGATGCGACTGGATAATGCGTTCCAGCGCCTGCTGGTTAGCGGCAGCGATTTTGTCAGCCAGCGGCGAATCGGCAATTTCGTCCAGTGCGGCCACGACCTGCATGTTGCCCTGGCCCGGCGGCGTCCAGTCGAGCTGGGTCACGGGAACATTCTGCTTTTTCAGGTCATCGCTGAACATCGCGATGCCGACGTTAATCACGTTCAGCGGCTGGTTAAACAGTGTCTGGCTCATCAGGCTTCCTCCCCTTTACAGATAAATTCACGCGCCAGCAATCCGGTATTGGTGCTACTGCTCGCCCAGATCACGCCTGCATCGGTCAGCATCTGGCACTGTTTTTCCAGCGACGGCGTATCGAGATCGGTTCCCAGCACGTAGCCGAGGATCTCAAGCGGACGCCCCTCTGCGGCGGCGATCGCTTTGGCTTCGACGATCGCCTCGATCATCACGCCAACCGGATCTTCATGTGATCCATATCCAAGAACGAAGTCCATAACAATCACGCCGACTTCAGGATCGCGTGCTTCCTGCAACAGACGACTAATGCGGTTGGTTGGATCGATCATCGGGTGCGGTTTACCGTTGGTAAAATCGTCATCTCCGAAATCAAGGAAGGTATGTCCCACGCTGCGGTTGAGATCTGTCAGGCGAAAAGCCGGATCCGGATGAATGTTGCTGTAAACCTCCGCATGTTTTTCCATGGCAGCAAACATCGCCTCATCGCACAGCGTGCCGCCACAGAACAAGCCGCGAATGTACTTTTGCTGCGGGGTCAGGCGGGCGCGGACCTCTTCAATCAGCGGCCAGTTGAGCGGATGCAGATCCAGACTCTCTTTTTTCACGCCAGTCAGCAGTACCGCTTTCAGCGCCGCCTCTTTAGTGCCGCGTGCAAACAGCAGACCGTTTTCATCCGCAGGCGCGGCTTCACGTCCGAGGAAACACACCACGACGGGCTTATGGCAGGCGCGCGCACGTTCCAGCACTTTGCGCGCCACTGTTGGCGCAGGAGGTTTGGAGATAAGCGCGATGATCTCGGTTTGCGGATCGGCCTCCAGCATACCAATCGCGTCAAGCATCATCAGGCCGCCAATCTTTTCGCTCAGATCGCGTCCACCGGTGCCAATCAGTTGGGAAATCCCGCCGCCAAACTCGTGAATGCGTACGCTCAGCTCCTGGCTACCGGTACCGGAGGCGCCAACAATTCCGATGTTGCCGCGACGCACCGCATTGCCAAAACACAGCGCCGCGCCGTTAATAATGGCGGTTCCGCAATCGGGCCCCATCATCAGCAGCCCTTTTTCATGCGCCAGCTGCTTGAGCGCCAGTTCGTCTTCAAGAGAGACGTTGTCAGAGAACAGCATCACGTTGAGGTTATTTTGCAGCGCCTGACGCGCTTCACGCGCGGCAAACAGACCATTGACCGAGATCACCGCCAGGTTGCTGTCAGGAACATGCTTCTTCGCACTGGCAAGCGTGGCATAGCGCGCTTCATGCTGCCCCCCTTGCTCTTTATGCGTAAACAAGTCTTCAATCGCCACCAGCGTCTGATCGTTCGCCGCCTCGCTGGCACCTTTAATGACAATCATCAGGTCGCCACTTTTCGCCTCTTCAAGTTCAGGCGTGAGCAGACCGAGATTCTTCAGTACGCCCTTATTCATTTCTGTCGCCATAGCCACGAACGCCTGCTCAACGCCATCGAGCTTATTTGCGCGTGTAGAGATAGACATCAGTGAGACAGAATCAAAATACGTGTTCTTTTTAACAACTATCCTGATCGACATAATTCCCTCCGGACCTGTGGCTCAGGGCGCAGGCATCCGCCATGCCATACAGCATGTCGCAGCCAGAACTTGAGCCGATATTTTTAATGTCAGTAATATATTGCGTAGAAACGGGTTGTTGCTCAGTAATAATATGGTTCAGCAGCCGTCCGACGCTTTCCCGATAACGTTGATGAAAGGCTTCCTCTAGCGTTATTTTGCTGAGTAGCGTGGTATTATTTCCGGCACGTTGTAAGGCTGCTAAAAAATCATCACGATATTTCCCCAGCGGATGTCCAGGAATAAATAAAATAGTGCTTAAACCCACTAAATAATCATCAGATGAAGGCGTCAAACCAATCCCCAGACCAATTAAATGGCTGACCGCTGTAGAGATATTTTCTCCTGTCTGCAACGCCGCCAGTAATGTTTGCCGGCGACTCAGTAATTGGCGGGTGATTTCCAGATAAAACGGGTTATCACCCTGGTACAGAAATAATGTGTCAGCGCTTCTTAGCTGTTGGCGGATAACCTCTTCCCAGCGCAGCCAGCGGATTGCAGCAAAGCTTATTGCATCAGGCCTCCACTGTGGTATGCGCCACGGCAGACAACCGGAAGTTTCTATCCATTTATCGTTGCCAACGGCTATCCCCGATTCGGTAAAACTGACTCTCTCACCGGGGTGAAACAGCTCTTCACAATGCGTCAGCGCCAGCCGACAGCTGTTAGGCGCGTTATCACAACCTTCACTCAGTAACGTCAGCAACCGCTGCTGTTCAGGTATCAACAGGTTTACCGCGCGGGAAAAAACCTGTTCAACCCGTCCCGTTCCCCGGAAAGCGAGAAACGCGCCGTCTGCGGTTAGCGCCCGTACGCATCGCCGTGATGGCGTAACGATAGTAGCGCTCCTCTGTCAGGCTCCGGCCGCAATCAGCAGCTCGGCAATTTCGTGGTATCCTTTCTCCCGCGCCAGCTCCAGCGGGGTTTTACCGTATTTATCCGTCATGTGCGGGTTTGCGCCATGGTCGAGCAGCAGCTTGACGATTTCCTGCTGTTTCGCGCCGCCGTCATTAAGCACGATGGCTTCCAGTAACGGCGTCCAGCCGACAAAGTTGGTATGATTAACATTGATATCGGTACGCAGCACTGAGAGATCCCCTCATAATTTCCCCAAAGCGTAACCATGTGTGAATAAATTTTGAGCTAGTAGGGTTGCAGCCACGAGTAAGTCTTCCCTTGTTATTGTGTAGCCAGAATGCCGCAAAACTTCCATGCCTAAGCGAACTGTTGAGAGTACGTTTCGATTTCTGACTGTGTTAGCCTGGAAGTGCTTGTCCCAACCTTGTTTCTGAGCATGAACGCCCGCAAGCCAACATGTTAGTTGAAGCATCAGGGCGATTAGCAGCATGATATCAAAACGCTCTGAGCTGCTCGTTCGGCTATGGCGTAGGCCTAGTCCGTAGGCAGGACTTTTCAAGTCTCGGAAGGTTTCTTCAATCTGCATTCGCTTCGAATAGATATTAACAAGTTGTTTGGGTGTTCGAATTTCAACAGGTAAGTTAGTTGCTAGAACCCATGGCTCCTTTGCCGACGCTGAGTAGATTTTAGGTGACGGGTGGTGACAATGAGTCCGTGTCGAGCGCTGATTTTTTCGGCCTTTAGAGCGAGATTTATACAATAGAATTTGGCATGAGATTGGATTGCTTTTAGTCAGCCTCTTATAGCCTAAAGTCTTTGAGTGACTAGATGACATATCATGTAAGTTGCTGATAGGTTTCCAGTTTTCCGCTCCTAGGTCTGCATATTGTACTTTTCCTCTTACTCGACTTAACCAGTACCAACCCAGCTTCTCAACGGATTTATACCATGGCACTTTAAAGCCAGCATCACTGACAATGAGCGGTGTGGTGTTACTCGGTAGAATGCTCGCAAGGTCGGCTAGAAATTGGTCATGAGCTTTCTTTGAACATTGCTCTGAAAGCGGGAACGCTTTCTCATAAAGAGTAACAGAACGACCGTGTAGTGCGACTGAAGCTCGCAATACCATAAGTCGTTTTTGCTCACGAATATCAGACCAGTCAACAAGTACAATGGGCATCGTATTGCCCGAACAGATAAAGCTAGCATGCCAACGGTATACAGCGAGTCGCTCTTTGTGGAGGTGACGATTACCTAACAATCGGTCGATTCGTTTGATGTTATGTTTTGTTCTCGCTTTGGTTGGCAGGTTACGGCCAAGTTCGGTAAGAGTGAGAGTTTTACAGTCAAGTAATGCGTGGCAAGCCAACGTTAAGCTGTTGAGTCGTTTTAAGTGTAATTCGGGGCAGAATTGGTAAAGAGAGTCGTGTAAAATATCGAGTTCGCACATCTTGTTGTCTGATTATTGATTTTTCGCGAAACCATTTGATCATATGACAAGATGTGTATCCACCTTAACTTAATGATTTTTACCAAAATCATTAGGGGATTCATCAGTACTATGTGTTTACTTGCTGTTCTTGTTACGCAGCCCCTTAAACACATTACTTTCAAATATGATTTCCTGCTGGGTTTAAATATGTGTCTTTCTATAGTGCGGCAACCTATTTTTACACCAACTCATGAATTAAATAAGAATCATAAATTAAATGAGAGGTTTAATTCTCTTGCTTAACGCGATGATATTAAATGGAAATTTTAATTTTTGTAATTTATTAAACAGTTAGAATGAGACATGGTAAATACGATCTTCCTTTAGATAATTCTGATAGCACTTTTTCTACTGGGCAGTCTGCAATGTCCGCTTCTCGCTCACAACGGACCTTCAGCTCAGTTAGTTCTAACCGCTTCGTGCTGTGAGTTCAACGGGTCTATGCAACCTGAATACGGGGCACTTGATGGTTATATCGCCCGGCAGGATGACGATATCGACTGGCCGCTGAAGCGCGATAATCCGACAGAAGATCATGGCTATGCAGCATTCATTTCGGAGAAAATTACTGGAGGTCGCTCTGATGGCTATTAACGGTAAGAGCTGGATTTTTCTGGGGCTCACTATTTCTCCTTTTGCTACGCCCGACCCTTTGGTGAAGTCAGTACTGAAAAATATTCACGAAACACTGGGTAATGCCGGATATTTCTTCATTGCTTTCCATGCGGCAGCGGCGTTGCTTCATCACTATGTCCAGAAGGACAACACACTATGTAGAATGCTTCCTGATCACAACAAGCCGATTTAATTTGTGTTTCTGCCGGGGGAGCGTCTTCCCGGCAGCAATATTGCTGCCCTCAACGCTTCGTTATATCCCCTGTAGCCCTGGTTCATGTCAGACAGAATGCCTGCAGCTCAGTACTGTATATTCTTTATCACATTGCTGACTTTCACCTGCACAAGGTAATTCAACCTAGATGAGTCTGAGGTTGCCACGGGATAGATGAAAACGCATGGCATGGCAGGAACAAGAATCAACGTTACTTTTTGTCCTGGTAAACCACTGTGATGTTGTCTGGTTTTCTTAACGTCGGGGCCGTAGCAGGGTCAATCAGGTACACAGGTACTATCACGGCATTTTTCCCACTAAACAGAATTGGCACCCAGCAATGAACACGTGGGTCTCCTGTCGTCTCCGGGATACCACTTGTACCGTATGACATAAGATCAACCACATTAATAAAAAGCGCCTTACCTATATCAAAGAAAAACTCGTTAAAAACCACATCTTTTGCCAGCAAAATTACAGCATCACCTGCTGCCAGTTTTATTGGGGATGAAGAGTGTCCAGAGGTTTCAACATCAGCAAAAATAATCCTTTCGGTATAGATAAAACAGGCATAGCGGGCATCCTGTTCTGATCTTTCCAGGAGCGACTGACAGAACTCTTTGATATGTCGATTTTCGACCCTGCCAACTGCATTATCCCGACGGAGGTGTCGCTTATGTTCGCGAACATGCACCTTGCCATTGACGCTGTCAAAGTCGTACCCTTTTCCAACCTGAAGCTTACTCTCCCAGATCTCCATACAATACTTTTCAGCAGCTACAACATTTCTTCGGCGAGGCAAATCCTGCTGGTAGACACCAGACAGTAGCCGGGCCTTAAGTTCGTCCGCAAGCTGATAATAGCGATTAATATCTTTCAGTACCGGAACGGTGGCATCCAGCAATGTGGAAATAACCTGCGATCGTGAGATCTTCTGTTTTTTGCTGTATTCATCCACAACACGCAGAGTCTCAGAATTGGTTACATTGAAAGTGATTCGTTCTGACATGCCAATCACCTATTAAGCATTTTAGAAAAAGTGCATAACAATTAACCTTAAACACCTTTATTATCAACAAGTTTATTCTATTGCTCTTTCTCTTTAGTTATCAATTCATAGTAACATGCTCTCACGTAAAAATACTGAATATGATGCTGTCAGGACAGCCTGGATACCAGGAGCGAACATTTGGGTTTTTAGTATAATTAAGGTCTTCATGTTTTAAGAACTTCCTCTTCATATCCCCTTCCCCAGTGATCCGCTTACCCCGTCTGTATATCTTCTGTCCCCACAGTACTGCTCAGTAAACAGAAATACTGTGACTTTCCTGCATAAAAATTACATATCACCACCTTCCTTTGTACACACACTACAGAGGATTAAATCATGGACTTTCCCTGGCCCTGGAATCGCAAATACACAATGAACTGGTTCCTGTTGTCGTTACTGAACCACCATCTTGATCAGCTACTGGAACGTTACTCCCGCCTTCAGCCCCTCAGACTCGATGTGTTCTATCAGAATGACACATGGCGTTATAACCATCACGGATGGTACGAGACAGAAAGGGAGGTACGCCAGTTAACAGAACATCTGATGTTAGAGAGCAACATCGTGGGCCACTTCTGGGTACTGGAGTGTACTTCCCGACACAAATGCCATGCCCATATCGTGATGTATCTTGATGGTCACCATAACCAGGCCACCTTTCCGGTGGCTGAACAGGCGGGGGCTGCCTGGCAGAAGATTACACAGGGTGAGGGGTACCACAATCGCTGTGATCCCAAGAAGTGCTACGAAGCCGATATCACCCGCCCCGTCAATTACGATGATGCTGCAGCCATCGACAACCTGCGCTACATCATCAGCTATCTCGCCAAGGAGAAATCAAAATACGGGCAGACTTACTACGGGGCCAACGAGGTACCACCCGCGAGTGGACTGGGCAGACCGCGAGGGCTTCGATAAAACGACGCACTTTTTTACGTCAGTTCCGGTTGTTATGCCGGAGAAGGGTACAGTGATTCATCACACGACTCCGGTACTTACTTAGCTACCGGAGAATCTCACCATGGCAATTAAACCTTCCCTGCTTGAAGATCAGTTCGTTGATATGACTTTCATCACCCGCCTGCTGGGGGTCAGTGATAAGTGGATTTACCGACTCATCAAAGATGGCATATTTCCAAAACCCATCAAACTGGGGCGAAGTTCACGATGGCTACAGAGTGAAGTGGAAGCCTGGCTACAGGCGAGAATCCACGAATCACGCAGCTAAATACCTCTCCTTACATATCACTTTCCTGACAGGCAAACTCTTTATCCTCTCATAGCGGAGGTTTGCGGCTGCCTGTCATTCAGTATCCAGGGATAATCCACCATGAAAGAGACAAAGACGCGATATAACAGTTTGCTGGTCAGCTATCAACGTTGGCTAAACGGGTTCACAAAACTGGCCATCATAAATGGCATGTGTCATCCCAATATTCAGGCCAGCCACCATCTGATGGTGGGCAGTCTGTACTTTCCCGGCGCAGGGCAGATGACTGCAGTGGTACCACAGTGCCTTTACCGACTGATTTACGGAAGTCAGCATCCAGAGCCAGTGTCGGTATTGACTGATATGCAAATCAGCCTTGAGACAAGGCAAAAAACTTTACTGCACCACCCAATGTTGGAAGGGATATTACTGAGTGAATGTATCCGCCTCAAACAACGCCCACTGGCAAATAGGCTGATTAGCCTGTTACACCAATTCAGTTCACCGGAGCATCGCCACAAACTGGTCTGGCTATGTTGGTACGATTTGATGATGGGTGCGACGCTGGAAGACTGGTTGGATAACCTGAAACGTAAGGCACCTGAAGATCTAGGCTTGTGGCTGGTTGGACGGCAGGAGGAAAACATATCCCTCACGCAAATGATGGATGAATATCTGCTATTTACCGGCCACTAATATCAGTTCCGATCTGTGCCTAACCGTTTTACTCCTGGGAAAAAGAGCAGAGCTACTCCCCACTTTTTCTCAATGATGCTCCCCCTTTATCCAAAATGTTCAGGGGCAAGGCCCATTCACTATTGGTATTTATTGGAAGATACGATATTATTCTATAATTCCGGAAATATAGAAATGAGATATAAATGGAGCTTTCGAAAGCAGCAGAAACCCTGAAAGAGCTGGGTCATCCTACGCGCCTAAGCGTATACAGAGAGCTGGTTAAAGCCGGGCATGAAGGGCTACCGGTTGGCGAACTGCAGAAGCGGCTCGAAATCCCAGCGTCTACGTTGAGCCATCATCTTTCCTCGTTGATATCAGTTTCTTTGGTACGCCAGGAACGTCAGGGCAGAACGCTTTTTTGCCACGCTCGATATGAAAACCTTGAGGCTCTGATTGCCTTCCTGACAGAAGAATGCTGCTCAGGGACTAACGACTGCCTCCCCCTGCCCCAGAAGACGGAGAAGTAAAATGACAGGTGATCTTAAGAATGTTGATTCGGGTTTGTTCGACACCTCAATCACAGAGGCAAGATTCGGTGTTCCTGCCGTTCCCCATCCTCCACGTATCCTCATGTTGTACGGCTCTGTGCGCGAACGTTCCTACAGCCGACTGGCAACGGAAGAAGCGGCAAGGTTACTGACCGCCATGGGCGCAGAAGTGCGGATCTTCAATCCTTCTGGCTTGCCTCTTCCTGATGATGCGCCTGACTCGCATCCTAAAGTCATGGAACTGCGCGAGCTGGTTCGTTGGTCCGAAGGGATGGTGTGGTGTTCCCCTGAACGCCATGGTGCGATGACCGGCATCATGAAAGCCCAGATTGATTGGATACCGTTATCAGAAGGCGCTGTTCGCCCTTCGCAGGGTAAGACTCTGGCCGTTATGCAGGTCTGCGGTGGCTCTCAGTCTTTCAATGCCGTAAACCAGATGCGCATTCTTGGCCGCTGGATGCGGATGATCACCATCCCGAATCAGTCCTCTGTGGCAAAAGCCTGGCAGGAATTTGATGAAGATGGACGAATGAAACCGTCGTCTTATTACGACCGGATCGTGGATGTGATGGAAGAACTGGTGAAATTTACTCTGCTGACCCGAGGTAACTCAGCCTATCTCGTTGATCGCTACAGCGAACGAAAAGAGTCTGCAGAAGAACTTTCACGGCGGGTTAATCAGAGCAAAATTTGAGGGCTGGTATGAGTGATGTAACGGCATTCAACAACTGCATGAGCGTGTTCTGGCGGCAACATGAAGCCGAACTCTCTCGCTTTCTGACATCTAAGACAGGTGATAGCGAAAAAGCAGCAGACCTTCTGCAAGAGCTATTCCTGCGTGCCCGCGCTCATTCAGACAGTTTCTGCGAAATGGAGAATCCGCGAGCCTGGCTGTATCGGGCGGCGAGGAATCTGCTGATTGATGAGTACCGCACCACCAGGGAATTCGTTGAGCTGGAAGATGATGCCCCATTCACTGATGCATCCCCTGATGCAATCTCAACGCTGGATATTTGCCTGCCTGAAACATTGCAGGCATTACCTGAAGATGAGCGGTGGTTGATTGAAGAATCCGACCTTAACCGGCGTCCCCAGCAGTCCCTGGCCGATGAACTGGGAATCACGCTTACGGCGTTTAAATCCCGACTACTTCGGGCCAGAAAACACCTGAAAGAGACGATGACAGAACTTTGTCAGATTGAGGCGGATGACACGTCTTCCGTCTGCTGCCACAAAAAAATGAATTAATCGCGCATCTTTTCCCCACCACCTTCGTTTACCTCAGTGTAAAGCCAAATGACTAAACACTGAGGTAAACAGTCCATGTCAAAAATTGAGATCTTTGAAGCAGCAGGCTGCTGTGCAACCAGCAGCGTTGTAGTCAGTGACGAAGCCGTCAAATGGAACGCCAGCGCCGAATGGGCGAAAAAGAATGACGTTGATATACAGCGCTACAGCCTTGCGAAGAACCCGCAGCAGTTCCTGAATTCGCCGGTCATTAAAGAGTTTCTGAACACATCAGGGATGGAGTCTCTCCCTGTCACCTTGCTCGACGGCAAACTCGTGATGGCAGGCAAACTCCCGACTCGTGAAGATATCGCCCGTTGGGCAGGTATTCCGCTTAGTCAGGACTGGAGTGAAGACAGCACGCAACCACGCTGCTGCAGCATTCCACGTATGCCTTAATTCCAGAGGAGCAATCACTGATGAATATGCCATTTTTAAAAGACATTCCCCCGTTCATCTTCTTCACTGGCAAAGGTGGCGTGGGTAAAACATCCCTGGCCTGTGCTACTGCGGTATGGCTGGCCGATCAGGGTAAGAGAACGCTTCTGGTGAGTACCGATCCGGCTTCCAATGTCGGCCAAGTCTTTAGCCAGACTATCGGCCACCGAATCACAGATATCAGTACCGTAGAAAATCTTGCCGCGATGGAAGTTGATCCGATGGCTGCAGCACAGGCATATCGTGACCGAGTACTCGACCCGGTTCGCGGGCTGATGCCAGCCGATGTGGTCAGCAGCATTGAAGAACAGCTCTCCGGTTCATGCACTACGGAAATCGCGGCATTTGATGAGTTTACTGGTCTTCTTACCAACCATGAGTTGCGGGAAAAGTATGACCATATCGTATTTGATACTGCGCCAACCGGTCATACCATCCGTATGCTTGAGTTGCCGGGGGCCTGGAGCGGTTATCTCGAAGCGAACCCTGATGCCGCCGCTAACCTCGGGCCGCTGGTGGGGCTGGAGAAACAACAGCACCAGTACTCAGACGCGGTTAAGGCGCTGTCTGATGCAGCTCTCACGCGCTTGGTTCTGGTTGCCCGAGCCCAAGCTTCAACACTGAAAGAAGTCTCTCATACGCACGATGAGCTTTCTGCTATCGGTTTGCAGCATCAACACCTTGCCATTAATGGCGTGCTGCCGCCGTTTGCGGGTGAAAATGATCCACTGGCGCAAAGTATTCTGGCTCGAGAAGAAAAAGCATTACAGGCAATGCCAGAGAACCTGGCGAACCTTCCCCGCTCGCAGCTGTATCTGAAGCCATTTAATCTGGTCGGTCTGGAAGCGCTGCGTCAGTTATTTACGGAGAACAAAGCCTCGCTGCCGCTCCCTGCTACCACGCTGAATACTTTGGATTTACCGAAACTTGCCTCACTGGTAGATGAACTCAGCCTGACAGGTAAAGGTCTGGTAATGGCAATGGGTAAAGGTGGCGTGGGCAAAACGACTGTTGCAGCTTCGATCGCGGTATCGCTGGCAAAACGCGGTCATAAAGTCCATCTGACGACGTCCGATCCGGCAGCACATCTGTCTTATACGCTGGATGGCTCGCTGCCAAACCTTCAGGTCAGCCGTATCGATCCGAAGGTGGAGACAGAGCGCTATCGCCGCTTTGTGCTGGAAAATCAGGGCAAAGGATTAGACGCTGAGGGACTAGCAGTGCTGGAGGAAGATCTCCGCTCGCCATGTACTGAAGAGATCGCCGTGTTTCAGGCATTCTCGCGGATCATCAAAGAGGCAGACGATCATTTTGTTATTATGTAAGCGTGCAGCGAGAACCGTATTGACGGGGATGTGTTATTCAGTTGGCAGTGCTACGCGCCAGGGGAGTAGTTCGCTGACCCGGTTTATCGGCCAGTCAGCTATAACATCAAGCACATGGCGAAGGTAGCTTTCTGGCTCCACTCCGTTCAGTTTGCATGTCCCGATCAGGCTGTACAGCAGCGCTCCCCGCTCTCCTCCATGATCCGAACCGAAGAACAGGTAGTTTTTGCGGCCCAGGCTGACCATCCGTAGCGCATTCTCAGCTATGTTGTTATCTGCCTCGGCCCAGCCGTCGTCAGTATAGTAAGCCAGCGCCGGCCACTGGTTCAGTACGTACGTGAACGCTTTCGCCAGTTCTGAGTGTCGCGACAGCGTTTTCACCTTTTCACGCAGCCAGCTTTCCAGGGATTTCAGCCGCGGTTTAGCTTTTTGCTGACGTTCTGCAAGGCGTCGCTTCGCCGGCATCCCCCTTATTTCCGCCTCGATGGCATATAACTCACCGATCCGTTTCAGGGCTTCCTCCGTCAGCGCTGACGGGGTGCGAACGTGCACATCGTGGATCTTGCGGCGGGCATGAGCCCAGCAGGCAGCTTCCGTTATCTGTCCATTGCGGTACAGTTCGTTGAACCCGGCGTACGCATCCGCCTGCAGAACACCGCTGAAGCCAGCGAGATGGCTCTGCGGGTGGATACCTTTTCTGTCCGGGCTGTAAGCGAACCACACTGCCGGCGCCAGCTCTGACCCGGCGTTACGGTCGTCACGAACGTACGTCCACAACCGCCCGGTCTTCGTTTTCTTATTACCTGGCAACAGCACCGGGACAGGCGTGTCATCAGCATGGAGCTTACCGTCAGTCAGCACATAGTCCTGAAGCGCCCCTTCCAGCGGTGACAGTAGCCGGAACACGCATCCACCCAGCCCGACAGCAGTGAGCGGCTCAGCTCCACACCCTGGCGGCCGTATATTTCAGACTGGCGGTACAGCGGGGTGTGCTCTGCATACTTTGAACTCAGCACGCGGGCCAGCAGCCCCGGTCCTGCGATACCCCGCTCGATGGGCCGTGAAGGCGCGGGGGCCTGCACGATGGCATCGCACTGAGTACAGGCATGCTTTTCACGTACTGTCCGGATAACCCGGAAGGCGCTGCGCATCAGCTCCAGCTGTTCGGCGGCATCTTCACCCAGGTAACTCAGCGCACCACCACATTCCGGGCAGCATGACGCTGCCGGCAGCAGCCGTTTTTCGTCACGGGGAAGTGATTCAGGGAACGGTTTGCGGGTACGGGTCTGCCGCAGCGGGCGCTGCACGGCCGGGTCATCCACCCGGCCGGTAAGGGTATCGCTTTCTTTCTGCAACTGCTTAAGGTCGGCTTCCATCTTCGCGATACGGCGGGAGACTTTTTCGGAGCGGCTGCCGAAGTTCATCCGGCGCAGCTTATCCAGTTGCGCCTGCAGGTGATCTATTTCGCGTTCACGCTCGTTCAGCTTTTCCAGAAGGGCACGGTTCAGCGCCTCCTGTTCGGCAAGGAGACGTTTCAGTTCATCGATATCGTCAGGAAGTAAGCTGTTCATACCGGGTATATTACCAGGCTCATTCAGCGTCGACCAGGATAAAGAGGCCTACAACATAGTCAGTGACGTAAGCAGTCTTTTAGGCTGCCGCCAGTCGATACCTTCAAGGAGCATCGCCAGCTGTGCCGGTGTGAGGAACACTTTGCCATCCCGGGCTGACGGCCAGGCGAAGCGGCCGCGCTCCAGCCGTTTGGTCAGCAGACACAGTCCATCGCCGGTAGACCAGAGGAGCTTTACCTGACTGCCATTACGCCCACGGAAGATAAAAACGTGACCTGACATCGGATCGTCTTTCAGCATCGTCTGCACCTTTGCCGCCAGGCCGTTGAAGCCGTTTCTCATATCGGTGATGCCAGCGACCAGCCAGATCTTTGTCCCTGATGGTAATGGGATCAACGTTTGAGCTCCCGTATCAGCAGGTTCAGGATATTTTCGCTGATGGCACCATTCAGACGGAGTGATCCGTGCCGGAACGTCACTTCACAGCTGATATTGAGTGATTCAGGTGCCGCAGCAGCTACAGGTTGTGACCGGGGGGAGGTTGCAGGGACAACATCTTCGGCATCAAGTGTTATCGGGAGCAGCTCAGGCACGTTGTTTTCTGTTGTTGAAGGAGGACGTAGTTTTCCTTCGCGCCAGTACTGGCGCCACTTGAACAGCAAATTATCGTTGATCCCATGCTCACGAGCGAGTTGCGCTACGGAGATCTCTGGTCGATGCGAGAGTTCAACCATTTTGATTTTGAACTCAACGGGATAATTAGGGCTTTTTTTACGCACTGCGGTTAATGATTTCATGGATAGCGTCCACCATATTTGGTGTCCATTATCCTCTCAGGAATTTCAGGATCTGCCAGACGGTGCTGAGACGACGCTTACGTTATTATGGACACCGCGCCAACAGGTCACACACTTCTGCTACTGGATGCAACAGGAGCCTATCACCGGGAAATGGTGCGTCAGATGGGGCAAACACATGACCATGTGATGACGCCAATGATGCAATTGCAGGACCCGGAGAAGACAAAGGTTATTATCGTGACGCTTGCCGAAACGACACCGGTACTTGAAGCGGCGAACCTACAGCAGGATTTACGTCGCGCTGGCATCGAGCCATGGGCATGGGTTGTGAATAACAGCCTGGCGGCAGCTGAACCGTCTTCACCTTTCCTGAAGACCAGGGCGAACCGCGAGTTGCCTCTCATCTCTGATGTGGAAGAGCAGTATGCAAAGCGTATTGCATTAACTGCGTTACAGAGCGAAGAGCCGGTAGGTATTGACCTACTGAAAGAAATGGCTAAGTAACCATGAAGGGGGCAAATGCCCCCTTCATTTTTATTTCAGTCTTTTACCTGCATCATTAACGACTTTTTCACCATCTTCTTTGGTGAAAGCCCCTTTCTGAGATTCTGGCAGGATATCCAGAACGACTTCAGAAGGACGGCAAAGTTTAGTTCCCAGTGGCGTCACTACAATCGGACGGTTAATCAGGATCGGATGTTGCAACATAAAATCGATTAGCTGGTCGTCAGTAAATTTATCATCTGCAAGACCCAGTTCCTCATACGGTTCGACGTTCTTACGCAGCAAAGCCCGGACGGAAATGCCCATATCTGCAATGAGTTTGACCAGCTCATCGCGTGAAGGTGGGGTCTCAAGGTAAAGAATAACAGTCGGCTCATTACCGCTGTTGCGGATCATCTCCAGCGTGTTACGCGACGTGCCGCAGGCCGGGTTGTGATAAATAGTGATGTTGCTCATATCAGTATCTCATTACAAAGTGAAAGAGAGACGTAGCGCCAGCGCTGCCAGCGTTACAAACAGCACAGGCAGAGTCATGACGATCCCGGTGCGGAAATAGTATCCCCAGGTGATGGTCATATTCTTCTGTGAAAGGACATGCAGCCAGAGCAGCGTTGCCAGGCTACCAATAGGTGTAATTTTCGGGCCCAGATCGCAGCCAATCACGTTGGCGTAGATCATCGCTTCTTTGATAACGCCTGTTGCAGTGCTGCCATCAATAGAGAGAGCGCCAACCAGCACGGTAGGCATGTTGTTCATGATGGAAGACAGGAAAGCCGTCAGGAAGCCAGTACCAAGCGTCGCAACCCAGAGTCCTTTATCCGCCAGTACGTTCAGCACACCTGAAAGGTATTCGGTTAGCCCAGCGTTGCGCAGACCGTAGACCACCAGGTACATCCCCAATGAGAAGATGACAATCTGCCATGGCGCACCGCGAAGCACTTTGCCAGTGTTAATGGCATGGCCTCGTTTCGCCACCGCAAACAGAATGACAGCTCCTACAGCAGCAATCGCGCTGACCGGGATACCCACCGGCTCAAGGACAAAAAAGCCAACCAGAAGAAGGATCAACACTATCCATCCGGTTCTGAAGGTTGCCAGATCTTTAATAGCTTTTGCAGGTGCTTTCAGGAGAGCCAGGTCGTAAGTCGGCGGAATATCTTTGCGGAAGAACAGATGCAGCATCACCAGCGTGGCGATAATAGCGGCAATATCCACCGGCACCATTACCGACGCATACTCAGTGAAGCCCAGCCCAAAGAAGTCTGCAGAAACGATGTTAACCAGGTTGGACACGATAAGCGGCAGACTGGCCGTATCGGCAATAAACCCGGCGGCCATGACAAATGCCAGCGTAGTACCTTTACTGAAACCTAATGCAAGCAGCATGGCGATGACAATTGGAGTAAGAATCAATGCCGCACCATCGTTGGCAAACAATGCCGCCACCGCTGCACCTAGCAGGACGATATACGTAAAGAGCAAACGGCCACGACCGTTACCCCAGCGTGAAACATGCAATGCCGCCCATTCGAAAAAGCCGGATTCATCGAGCAGCAGGCTGATGATAATCACCGCAATAAAGGTCGCTGTCGCGTTCCAGACGATATTCCACACCACCGGAATATCGCTTACATGCACAACGCCAGATATCAAAGCCAGTCCTGCGCCTAGCATTGCACTCCAGCCGATCCCTAATCCCTTCGGTTGCCAGATAACCAAAACAATGGTCAGGACAAAAATAGCGCCTGCCAGTAACATACATCCTCCTGACAGGGCGGTTCTACCGCCCTGTAAAAACAAAAAATTAACTCGCCAACTCTCTGAGTTTTTCAATACCGGCTGGCTCAGAAGCCAGTACCGGAACGAGCGCTATACGGTTAGCGTGCTGATTCTTAACAGCCTCAATCTGAGGCTGTTCCTGCTGGGCGCGCTGGCAAAGCAACGGAGAACTCGTATCCGCAATGGAAAGGCTGTTATTGATAATCCAGCCCCACGGATGAATCCCCGCACGCTCAAGATCGGACTGCAGGTTTGCCGCTTCCAGTACCGGTGTGGTTTCAGGCAGAGTGACCAGCAGGACTTTGGTGCGTTCCGGGTCCTGAAGCTGCATCATTGGGGTAGTAAAATGACCTTTACTCCCCATTTTTTTGGCAATCTCTCGGTGGTAAGCCCCGGTCGCATCAAGCAGTAATAGCGTATGCCCGGTAGGTGCCGTATCCATGACCACAAACCGTTTGCCTGCTTCACGGATTACGCGTGAGAACGCCTGGAACACCGCAATCTCTTCCGTGCAAGGAGAACGTAAATCCTCTTCGAGCAGCCGTTTCCCTGCCTCATCCAGATCCCTGCCTTTCGTCTCAAGAACATGCTGACGATAGCGTTCAGTTTCATCGTGAGGGTTGATTCGGCTGACCTGCAGATTTTTGTGGCTGCCATTCAACGTTGTACTCAGGTGTGCAGCAGGATCTGAGGTAGTGAGATGCACATCAAAACCCTTATCTGCCAAACTGACGGCGATAGCCGCAGCCATTGTGGTTTTACCCACACCGCCTTTACCCATCAGCATAATCAGACCGTGTTCACTGCGAGCGATATCATCAACCAGGCCAGAGAGCGATAAGTTTTCAGGCGTGTACTGGATGTTCGTTACCGGGAGCGGTAATGCCTCAGAACCGGTATCCAGAAGTCCCTTCAATGCTGAAACACCAACCATATTGACTGGCTGTAGTAATAGGGTATCTGTCGGTAGCCCAGATAAACCGGCAGGAAGATTTGCCAGTGCCTCCTGCTCACGTTGCCATATCGCAGCGGCCAGGGCGTCATGTTCAGCTTCGGCTTTAGGCAGCACACCATTAATCACCAGGTATTGGTTTTTCAGGCCAATTGCGGCGAGTTCTTCATGGGTGCGGGCGACTTCCTGCAGCGTAGATTTTTGCAGTCGCGCAACCAGAACCAGGCGGGTACGTTCAGGATCGGATAACGCCTCTACCGCATGAGCATACTGCTCACGCTGCTTTTCCAGCCCGGCCATTGGGCCAAGACAGGAAGCACCATCCGGGTTACTTTCAATGAAGCTACTCCAGGCACCGGGAAGCTGGAGAAGGCGAATCGTGTGGCCCGTCGGCGCTGTATCAAAAATGATGTGATCGAAGCGGGTCAGCAGGGAAGCGTCTGTCAATAAGCCGGTGAACTCATCAAACGCCGCAATCTCAGTGGTACAGGCTCCTGAAAGCTGCTCGCTGATACTGTTAACAACGTCATCAGGCAAAAGACCTTTGATAGGATCAACGATTCTGGAGCGGTATTGTTTGGCGGCTTCCTGCGGGTCGATTTCCAGAGCGGAAAGTCCAGGAACTGCTGCCACAGGGCGAATGGTATTACCGATAGCCTGATCGAACACCTGACCGACATTGGAGGCTGGGTCAGTACTGACCAGCAAAACCCGCTTACCCTGTTCAGCAAGGCGGATAGCCGTCGCGCAGGAAATAGAAGTTTTTCCTACACCACCCTTGCCGGTAAAAAACAGGTAAGGCGGGATATTCTGTAAGAATTTCATATGTCCTCCTGACATATTCAGCAACAGGAAGTATTACCACCACAGCAGCTGGTGGGAGCTAACCCTACCTTCTCCAGCGGAATACCGAACCAGCGAGCCAGCTCAGCGCGTTTTGGGTATCGCCCTGCCATCACCGTTTCACCGTCCAATAGCAGTAACGGAAGACCTTCTGCTCCAGATGCTTCGAGGAATGCTTTCGCTTTCTCATTCTGAACAAAGCTCATGGGCTGCTGCGCCAGGTTGTAACGTTCAACCTGTACACCACGTCCTTTCAGCCACTGCACATCAGCAGAAAAATCAACCAGAACCTGATCGACATCTGAGCCACATACGCCGGTACTGCAGCACATTGCCGGGTCAAACACCGTTAACGTCTTCATTCTGAATACCTCACATTTGGAAAAACATATATGTTCAGGCAAATTTTTTAGATGCAAACAGCCTTACCGCTACCAGAGCAGTTTGCCGATGCCAGCTTACGGGCGATGGCCTGTACATCGTCCTGTTGGCTTAACCAGGCCTGCTCAATCACCTGAGCAGCCCAGAATGGAATATGCGGGGATAAGCGATAATGAACCCATTTCCCCTGCTTGCGATCCAGCAATAGACCGCTTTCCCGGAGCATTGCCAGATGGCGGGAGATCTTGGGCTGCGACTGATCCAGCGCTGTACAGAGATCGCACACGCACAGCTCTCCCATCTCTCTGAGCAGCAACACGATGCCCAAACGGGTTTCATCGGAGAGGTTTTTGAAGAGTTGTAATGCTGATAATTGTGGCATAAGCCCTCCTGCTATTATCTCGCAGTTTCTCTCTATAACAGTGCAATGTCAAAAAATATATTTGAATTTCCATATATGAAAGAAGCAAAGCTTCTCTCTACGTCTAGTATGGACAGCGAGATAATCTAGAGTAACCTCTTATACTAGGAAGCCCTGAAGACATCCACAGGGCACATTCTGTTAGAGTTAATATTAAGCTGGAGGTAGCGCCCAAAGTTCTTCAAGGTTCACATCGTCGCTGCTGGGTCGATGCTGTTTCAGCAGCGGGTCAATTTTCAATATCATTGGAAGATCAAAAGCGGTTCCAGTGACTACGCAGCAGCCCTTGGCTAGAGTCGGTATGAGAGCCTTAGAACTGGAATCTAACGTGCTAATTGTATTGTCTAATAGCATAAGGTCGCGATCGTTAACCAATCGGTGTATGAAGAAATTGTGAATCTGGGAAACAATAGTAGGTGAAATATCTGCAGGCCGCTGACTAGATAGTGTGAGGTATACGCCATACTTGCGTCCCTCCTTAATTATTTCTTCAAAGAGTTCAAGCCGGTAGTCTTTCCAGATTTCATGCTCACGGGTGGACTGCTCTGACAAAATATTGTGTGCCTCATCAATGATAAGGTGCAGAGTCCGGCTTGGAGGGCTTTTAAGATTCTCTGCATCTTTATGATTTGTGTAGAAATTTTTGGCTACAAGCAGTGGCAAGATCTTTTTTATCTCATTCTTGCATTTCTTTAAAGAGATGACATGTAAGAGATGCGGAGGTTGTGGCACATCAACGATTTCAAGAACATTACGCAGAGCCGATATAGATGATTTGGCCCTAGCTAGCACCGGTTGAATGTGTTCGTATTGGGCATAGCCAAATACAACATCTGAACAGAGTTGGAGGTAGCACCGCAATATTAGTTCGTCGAATTGATCAATTCCATCTAAATTAACACTCTCATCAATAATGGGTTTGATATTCGCGTCAAATCCATTGCCATTTGAATTATAGTACGTGCCGCTGGCATGCTTAAAATACTTATCTTTATTGTAATAAATAATTCCTTTTAAATGTTCTTGAAGCAATTCGCAGTCAATCATGCGTGCAATTTCACGGCTCAAATCCAAAGCATCTGATTTCGCTTCACCTGTACTAAAAACTTTTTCAAAAACCTTTTCTACATACCTTTTGAGTGGCGTAGTTTTAAATTTTTCCTTACCAGATAGAACGCGACGCAGAAATGGCTGTTGTGTGTTCGTAGTTGCCTGAAACAAGAGGCTTAGGGTTTCGACATCCCAAAAATGAGCGCCTTCAATCTTGAATTTGTGCTTTGCTTTTTTAGAGTCCAGCACTGTGATTTGCTTATTCTTAGCTGGTAGTAGCTGATCTTCCGTGTATTCACCATTAAAATCTATGATAACGAACTGGCTCTTGTGCTGTAATGCTTGGAGCCGCTCATTAAAAAGTGTAGTATAAAGTTTAGCTAGCGTATTAGATTTACCACTCCCGGTGTTACCAAATATGCCCAAATGGCTGTTGAATAATCGCATCCATGGGAGGTTGATGGGTACATTCTCCTTGAGCATAGAGCCAATAGAAAAACCTGTTTTACCGTCCGCCCCATAAATTTTCCCTACCATAAGTTCGCTGAGTAGAGATGCCTTGTCTCGGATCATCGGCATGTACTTCACACCTTCAAAAAACTTATCATCTACTATATAACCAATGGGGCGAACATCCACTTTTCGTACATATTGGACCTTCTCGGCATCAGTCTCTAGCCTTTTCTCATCCAAAAATTCACCTTCAACAAGACAGACAATATCTATAAAGCCTCGCTGAATAGATACGTGCTCCCGAAGTGAAATACCTCTGTACTTAACTCCTCCGTAGAAAATAGTCTCATGATTGGAGTCTTCAAAAATTCGAAGGGAGATACGCACTCCACTCACTGCAATAACCTCACCTACGATGATACTCATATCAGATCCTCCTCTTCAGCTTTTAATGGAGGTTCATAAGTGTCTGGCGTGAGTGAGAAAACATATTTATTGAAATTGGTGAAGTCCATATTCATATCTTCAGCGGGCCCAATTACTTGGACGTTTTTCCAAGATTTGAATTCTTCCCGCATGCTATTTGCACTATTGTTGCTATAACAACAAATAAAAGTATGAAGTTGTGGGTTGGAGAGGGAGCGTTGGATAAGTCTGAGAATGTGTTCATCAGCAAACGAAAAGCCAAATGTTATGAGTATAGAATTTGGTTTTTCAAGCTCATAGCTTAATAGCCTGAGCATCTGGTAGTAGTGTTCTTCGAAGACAGTTTCGTAAAACTTCCACTTAGTGGGGTTGACAATAGGTAGCTTATTGTACTCCCCCCAGAAAATATCTATCTGGTCTTGACTGAATGCCAAGGATGGAATGCCTTCAGTTCTGTTGCCATCGACACCAAGAAATTCGGAATATCCATTTAAATTTCCGAGTGTCTCTTCTGTCAAAAGGTTACTAAAATCATTGCGGTAATTGACTTCAATCTTATCACCGCTTTTTGACCAGTAAACCGAACCGTGAAGATGGATAATGTTTAGCTGCGGGATGCCATAGTTGCTTCGTTCAAATACTCCAGTTTGACATTGAAACGTACTGAAGTTTTTGGAATGAAGATGCTTTGTGTGAAATCCGGAGGTACCATCATTCACCACAAAATCATGTGATCCCTTCATGAGAAGGCTGTCAGCTGTATGGGACAGGCATCCATCATAGTTTGTGGTAAAAATATTGATTTTGCGGTTGAGGTCTTTCCTTCTATCCAACAACCCCAAAAGGGTTGTTAAAAAAATCTCATAATTCTTGAGATTTTCTTTTCCTTTATTCGTTGTAACGAAACTTGGATTGAATGTCTGCACTGGAAAAATACATGTGTTGTAGTAGTGCATGAATAACGCGGTTCGCTTCTCTGGCGAGTTTTCAAACTGTGTGGCGAGCGTTTCGATCGTTTCTCGCCGTCCCTCTGCATTCTTGATGGCTAGGGACAGCGTCGGGAACAAGTCTGCTGAAGCGCCTGAGCCAATCAGTATGTTGATGTTCTTATTGTATATATCCAATGGCTGGATCGCCTCAAACATACTTACCTCCCTTATTTAGTTTTGTCTAAAATAGCATCAGTGTATAGGCAGACCAAGTTTTGACTTAGGCAAAAAATTTGTAGCAATAGCCACTATTTCTCTGGTTTTCAACTATTGCAGTTAGCAGCATATATTGAATTACATCCATCCAGACGTCTAGGTACCCAGACGAATGCAATTGCTTTTCGAGACTGCCTTTCAACATTTCAGCTTGTAATAATCCCTTCCTTGCCTAAATTACTAGTAAAATCACCATACCACTGCATCATCGCCCTCCTCCCCTCCAGATATTGAGCATGGTTATACGTTCCACGAATTGAGTTCTTATCGACGTGAGCCAGCTGTAGCTCGATCCAGGCCGAGTTAAATCCCTGCTCATGCAAAATGGTACTCATCGTGTGGCGGAATCCATGCCCTGTAACGCGTCCTGCATAGCCGATGCGCCTTACCAACACAGTCAATGCCATATCACTCATCGGTTTCTTAGGATTATTACGTCCTGGGAACAGCAACTCTCCTGCTCCCGTCATGGGTTTAAGCTGATTAAGCAGGTCAATTGCCTGGCTTGATAACGGAACCAGATGAGGTCGGCGCATTTTCATTCGCTCTGCTGGTACGTTCCAAACCTTCCGCTCAAAATCAAACTCCTGCCACTCCGCTTGCCTCAATTCCCCAGGCCTTACTCCAGTCAAAATAAGTAATTGCATCGCAATCTTAACAATCACACTACCGGCATAGGTGTTCAGAGTCCGAAGAAACTCAGGCAGTTCATCCTGGGTCAAAAAAGCATAGTGCTCTTTCTCATGGGGAGCTACGGCGCTGGCTAGATCGGGAGCTGGATTGTACTCAGCCCTGCCAGTCACAACCGCATACTTCCAGACCTCTCCACAACGCTGGCGAACCTTACGGACCTTCTCAGTTGCTCCTCGAGTTTCTATCTTTGAAAGAACAGCAAGCAACTCCATCGGTTTGATATCTTTGATTGGTCGGTGGCCGATATAAGGAAATACATCCTTCTCAAAGGTTCTCATCATCTCTTCACGATAGGAGACAGACCAGCGATCATAGCGACGCTGATACCACTCCCGAGTGATAGCCTCAAACGAGTTTTCAGCGTCCTGCTTGCGACTGAGCTTCTCCATTTTTCTTTCGAGAGAAGGATCGTTACCAGCTGCTAATGTTCTTTTAGCATCCTCACGCTTGCTTCGTGCTTCAGCTAAAGAAACAGCAGGATAAACACCAAGCGCAAGTACATTTTCCCCTCCAGGCGTACGATACTTCAGACGCCAGTATTTCTTACCGTTGGGGTTAACCAATAAGTAAAGACTCCCACCATCAGCCAATTTGTAGGGCTTCTCTTTCGGCTTTGCAGTTTCAACCTGACGAGCAGTTAACTTCATTGGGGGTACCTCTCAGCATGGGGTACAATTATACCCCCATCCATACCCCCACATTGAGCTTGACCCTGGGGGAGTATTATTGAGTTCAATAGACTAATAGAATGCTATAACTGCTGATTTATCAAGGAAAAATTGAGTTGGGTAGACTTCAGAAGACTTGAGTTTGGAGCGGGCGAAGGGAATCGAACCCTCGTATAGAGCTTGGGAAGCTCTCGTTCTACCATTGAACTACGCCCGCATTGGAGTGCGTAAGGGATTATAAACCTTACGCTCTTCTTGGCAAGGGACTAACTGACTGACTGGCGATTAATTCACCGTCAGCATTTTGGCTTACTGCCCTTTGGTGGCAAATAACGCAGCGGATCGATAGCCGTCGCCCGATAGCGGATCTGGAAATGCAGCCGCACCGTGGTCGCATCCGAGCTGCCCATCGTCGCGATTTTCTGCCCGGCTTTCACGTTTTGACCGTTGTTCACCAACATGGTGTCATTATGCGCATACGCAGTGATGTAGTCCTCACTGTGCTTAATCATAATGAGATTACCGTAGCCCCGTAGCTGATTACCGACATAAACCACCTTCCCGGCTCCGGCGGCATAAATCGGCGTACCGCGCGCAGCTGAGATATCAATGCCTTTATTGCCGCCGTCCGCGGTTGAATAAGGCAGAATCACTTTACCGCTGGCAGGCCACTGCCAGCAGCGCTGTCCTACCGGTGGCCAGGAGGACTGCGGTACGGACGAAGATGGTCTGACCGCCGCCGTTTTGGTTGAGGATTTCGTAGTTGTTTTGCCAGAGCCTGAACTGGTTTTCGCGCCGCCGCTGACCTTCAGCTTTTGCCCCACTTCAATGGTATAGGGCGGTGAAATATTATTCAGGCGTGCAAGCTCTTTTACGCTGGTCCCGGTGGCGCGCGAAATACGGTATAGCGTATCTCCCCGCTTCACGGTATACACGGAGCCGGAATAACTTCCTGTATCAGACGACTTGCTCCCGGAACAGCCTGCTAACAGCAGACCGACACACAGCAGCATCGCGATACTCAGGCCATTTTTCTTCAGGCGTCCTGCACTCAAAACAATACCTCGCAACATTTTCAGACGCTTTATCATAGCAGCCAGAAACCGGATGCCAAATCATATCGCGCAACTAAGCGTCGACTCTGGCATTTCACACCCTCTGTTAATCATTCTGACTTAATAAAGCATATAATGTGAATGCTTAAGATTGATGGTGGACGCTATGCGACAGGAACATGTCATTTTATTGAATGAGCAGGGCCAGCCCTGTGGAACACTGGAAAAGTATGCGGCGCATACCGCCACAACCCCCCTGCACTCTGCTTTCTCATGCTGGATATTTAACGAGCAGGGTCAACTGCTGGTCACCCGCCGTTCGCTGCACAAAAAAGCCTGGCCAGGCGTCTGGACCAACTCTGTCTGCGGTCACCCGCAGTTGGGTGAAAGCACCGAAGCCGCTATTATCCGCCGGGCTTGCTTCGAGCTGGGTGCAGATATCGACTCGCTCAGCCCCGTGTATGCTGATTTTCGTTATTGCGCCACGGACCCGAGTGGAATAGTGGAAAACGAAGTATGCCCGGTTTATGCCGCACATATCGTCAGTGAGCTACAGCTAAACCCAGATGAAGTGATGGATTCCCAGTGGAGCAATCTTGAGGATGTATTGAGCGGGATTGACGCGACGCCGTGGGCTTTTAGCCCGTGGATGGTAATGCAGGTTTCAGATGTTAAGGCGCGGGAGTTACTGCGCAAGTTTGCCAACGGGAATTGATTGCCTGACGGGGCTACGCCCATCAAGCCTACATAACGCATCGTAGGCCTGATAAGGCATCAGCCGCCATCCGGCATTTCACATCTTACTTAACCGGGCGCATTGCCGGGAACAGGATTACGTCGCGGATAGTATGGCTGTTTGTGAACAGCATAACCATACGGTCGATACCAATGCCCAGGCCCGCAGTCGGCGGCAGACCGTGTTCCAGAGCGGTAACATAGTCTTCGTCGTAGAACATCGCTTCGTCGTCACCTGCATCTTTGGCGTTAACCTGATCCTGGAAACGCTGCGCCTGATCTTCTGCATCGTTCAGCTCGCTGAAGCCGTTACCGATTTCACGTCCGCCAATGAAGAATTCGAAGCGATCGGTGATTTCCGGATTTTCATCATTACGACGCGCCAGCGGAGAAACTTCTGCCGGGTACTCGGTAATGAAGGTCGGTTGAATCAGGTGCGCCTCTGCAACTTCTTCAAAGATCTCGGTCACGATACGGCCCAGACCCCAGCTCTTCTCAACTTTGATGCCGATAGATTCCGCAATCGCTTTTGCAGAATCGAAGTTATCCAGATCGGCCATGTTGGTTTCCGGACGGTATTTCTGAATCGCTTCGCGCATCGTCAGTTTTTCGAACGGCTTACCAAAGTCAAAGACTTCTTCGCCGTAAGGCACTTCAGTCGTTCCCAGAACGTTCTGCGCCAGCGTACGGAACAGCGATTCGGTCAGTTCGATCAGATCTTTGTAGTCCGCATAAGCCATGTAGAGTTCCATCATAGTGAACTCTGGATTATGGCGAACAGAGATGCCTTCGTTACGGAAGTTACGGTTAATTTCGAATACGCGTTCGAAGCCGCCAACCACCAGGCGCTTGAGGTACAGTTCCGGTGCGATACGCAGGTACATGTCCAGATCCAGCGCGTTATGATGGGTGATAAACGGACGCGCTGCCGCCCCGCCAGGGATCACCTGCATCATCGGGGTTTCTACTTCCATAAAGCCACGACCAACCATGAACTGACGGATACCAGCCATAATCTGTGAACGCACTTTAAAGGTATTACGGGATTCATCGTTAGAGATGAGGTCCAGGTAGCGTTGACGATAGCGCGCTTCCTGATCCTGCAGACCGTGGAATTTATCCGGCAATGGACGCAACGCTTTCGTCAGCAGACGCAGCTCGGTGCAGTGGATAGACAGCTCACCGGTCTTGGTCTTGAACAACTTACCTTTCGCGCCGAGGATATCGCCCAGATCCCATTTTTTGAACTGCTCGTTGTAGACGCCTTCCGGCAGATCGTCGCGAGCAACGTACAACTGAATGCGGCCGCCAACATCCTGCAGCGTAACGAATGATGCTTTACCCATAATACGGCGGGTCATCATACGGCCAGCAACGGAAACCTCAATGTTCAGCGCTTCCAGCTCTTCGTTTTCTTTCGCGTCGAAGTCAGCATGCAGTTGGTCTGAGGTATGATCGCGACGGAAATCGTTCGGGAAGGGGATCCCCTGCTCGCGCAGGCTCGCCAGCTTCTCACGGCGCGTTTTCAGTTCATTGTTAAGGTCGGCTACCGCGTCAGCGCCCTGTACGTGTTGTTCAGACATGTTGGTTCCTCATAACCCTGCTTTCAAACTTGCTTCGATAAATTGATCCAGGCTGCCATCCAGCACCGCCTGCGTGTTGCGGGTTTCAACCCCGGTACGCAGATCTTTGATGCGGGAGTCATCAAGGACATAAGAACGAATCTGGCTACCCCAGCCGATATCTGATTTAGTATCTTCCATCGCCTGTTTCTCGGCATTCTTCTTCTGCATTTCCAGTTCATAAAGCTTCGCTTTCATCTGCTTCATGGCCTGGTCTTTGTTCTTGTGCTGGGAACGGTCGTTCTGACACTGCGTCACAATCCCGGTCGGGATGTGGGTGATACGCACTGCAGATTCGGTACGGTTAACGTGCTGACCGCCCGCACCAGAAGCGCGGTAAACGTCAATACGCAGGTCCGCCGGGTTGATATCGATATCAATATCATCGTCAACTTCCGGGTAGACAAACGCAGAGCTGAACGACGTATGGCGACGACCGCCGGAGTCGAACGGGCTTTTACGCACCAGGCGATGTACACCGGTTTCGGTACGCAACCAACCGTAAGCATATTCGCCAGCAATTCTGATGGTCACGGATTTAATACCCGCCACTTCACCTTCAGATTCTTCAATAATTTCAGTCTTAAAGCCGCGCGCTTCAGCCCAACGCAGGTACATACGCATCAGCATGCTTGCCCAGTCCTGTGCTTCCGTACCGCCTGAGCCAGCCTGAATATCGAGATAGCAATCTGCGCTATCATATTCACCGGAGAACATACGACGGAATTCCAGTTGGGCCAGCTTATCTTCCAGCGTATCAAGTTCTGCTACGGCTTCGTTAAAGGTTTCTTCGTCGTCGGCTTCTACAGCCAGTTCCAGCAGGCCGGAGACATCTTCCAGGCCCTGGCTCATCTGATCAAGCGTATCAACGATGGCCTCAAGGGAGGAACGCTCTTTACCCAGCGCCTGCGCGCGTTCGGGTTCGTTCCATACGTCCGGCTGTTCCAGCTCGGCGTTTACTTCTTCCAGACGCTCTTTCTTGGCATCATAGTCAAAGATACCCCCTAAGAACGTTAGAGCGCTCCGTGAGGTCCTGAATGCGGTTATTTACCGGATTAATTTCAAACATTGTCTGATTTCTTTTATTGGACTAGTCAAAATGCGGTTATAAGAGCGGGATTGTAACTAATCCACACCCTTTTTTATAGCGAATATACACATCATCCTTCAAGCTGCCTCTTTGTTGGCTGCGCGATTTCTCCCCAGTCACGTACTACTCGTACGCTCATGGAGACTCATCCACTTGCCGCCTCGATGCAGCTTGAATGATTTTGTGTAAAGTGACGCTAAAGTGGCCAGATATTATCGATTATAATCTGCAGGCTGCGGTTGCCGCGAAACTCATTAATATCCAGTTTGTAGGCAAGCTGAACTTCGCGAACACCGTTATCCGGCCAGCAGGTGGTATCAACGTTGAACGCAATACCGTCCAGCAACGGTCCACCACCGACGGGCTCCACCATCACCTTCAGATGACGCTCACCGACCAGACGCTGCTGGAGCAGACGGAAATGCCCGTCAAACAGCGGTTCCGGGAACATTTGTCCCCACGGTCCGGCATCACGCAGCATTTGCGCGACCTCCATGGTCATCTCCGCCGCGCTCAGAGCACCGTCTGACACCACTTCACCCTGCAGTAAGGCGGGGTCCAGCCACTCGGTTACCAGTTCGCCGAAACGCTGCTGGAAACGCTCAAACTGCGCCTCTTCCAGCGACAAACCCGCCGCCATAGCGTGACCGCCAAACTTGAGGATCATACCTGGATGAAGAGTGTCCAGGCGCTCCAGCGCATCGCGCATGTGCAGCCCCTGAATCGAGCGCCCGGAGCCTTTCAGCGTACCGTCACCGGCCGGGGCAAACGCAATTACCGGACGGTGAAAGCGCTCTTTAATACGCGATGCCAGAATCCCCACCACTCCTTGATGCCACTCGGGATGATACATCGCCAGACCGCCCGGTAGCGTATCGCTACTGCGCTCCAGCTTTTCACACAGAGTCAGCGCTTCCGCCTGCATACCCTGCTCGATCTCTTTACGCGTCTGGTTGAGTGCGTCCAGCTCATTGGCCAGCACACGTGCTTCACCAATGTTGTCGCACAGCAACAGCGCCACGCCAACGGACATATCGTCCAGACGCCCCGCTGCATTCAGCCGTGGCCCGAGGGCAAAACCTAAATCACTGGCAGCCAATTTGAGTGGGTCGCGATTGGAAATCTCCAGCAGCGCTTTTATACCAGGGCGGCACTTTCCGGCACGAATACGGCTTAAGCCTTGCCACGTCAGAATACGGTTATTGGCATCCAGCGGGACCACGTCGGCCACCGTGCCAAGCGCAACCAGATCGAGCAAATCCGCCAGGTTCGGCGGCGCAATTCCTCGTTCATCAAACCAGCCTTTGTCACGCAGGAAGGTGCGCAGCGCCAGCATCAGATAGAAGGCCACGCCAACGCCAGCCAGCGATTTAGACGGGAATTCACAATCGTGCAGGTTAGGATTGATGATCGCTTCAGCACCCGGCAGCGTGTCCCCAGGCAGATGGTGATCGGTCACAACGACCGGGATCCCCAGCGTTCTGGCATGTTCAACACCCGCGTGTGACGAGATGCCGTTGTCGACGGTGACAATCAACTGAGCGCCCCGGGCATGGGCCTGATCAACGACTTCCGGGCTTAAGCCATAACCGTCTTCAAAACGATTAGGCACCAGGTAGTCCACGTTACTGCAGCCCAACGCGCGCATCGCCAGAATGCTGAGCGCGGTGCTGGTCGCGCCATCGGCGTCAAAATCGCCGACCACGATGATTCGGGTTCCTTCGCGAAAAGCGTTATAGAGGATTTCAACCGCTTTTTCGACACCGTTCAAATGCTGCCACGGCAGCATGCCTTTCACACTACGCTCAAGCTCCTGCGCGCTGCGCACGCCGCGGCTGGCGTATAAACGGCGCAGCAATGGCGGCAAGTCGGCAGGTAGCTCGGCGGTCTCGTCGGCTTCACGCCGACGAAGTTGTATCTGTTGTTTCACGCGAATTATTTACCGCTGGTTTGTTTTGCATGTGCGTCGAGGAATTCTTTCATCTCTTTCGGGCCCTGATAGCCAGGCACTACATAGCCATTGCTCAGCACAATCGCCGGCGTACCGCTGACGCCAAACTGTACGCCCAGCGCGTAGTGGTTAGCGATGTCCACATTACAGGCCGCAGGCTTCACATCTTTGCCAGCCATGGCGTCGTCAAAGGCTTTGTTTTTGTCCTTCGCACACCAGATAGATTTCATATCCTGCTCGGCCTGACTTTCCAGTCCCTGACGAGGGAAGGCCAGATAGCGTACGGTAATCCCTAACGCATTGTAGTCTTTCATCTCTTCATGCAGCTTGTGGCAGTAGCCACAGGTGATGTCGGTGAAAACGGTGATGACGTGTTTTTCCTGCGGCGCTTTGTAGACGATCATCTCGTTTTCCAGCGCGTTCAAATGCTTCATCAGCAGTTGGTTGGTGACGTTTACCGGGCTTGCACCGCTCACGTCATACATCGGTCCCTGAATAATATGTTTACCGTCTTCGGTAACGTACAACACGCCGCTATTGGTCAGTACAGTTTTCATGCCCGCAACCGGAGCAGACTGAATCTCGGTACTCTGAACCCCCAGCTTCGCTAATGACTGGCGAATCGCCGCATCGTCTGCATGTACCATGCCGGAAAACGCCGTCGCCAGCAGGGTGAACATCATAAAACGTTTTTTCATAACCTATCCTTTCCTGTCAGCACTCACGCTCGCGGGTGATGCTGTTGATGTAGTTGCCGCAAGCGCTCCGTTGCGACATGAGTATAAATCTGCGTTGTCGAGAGGTCGCTATGCCCCAGTAGCATCTGCACCACGCGCAGATCAGCGCCATGGTTGAGCAGATGCGTGGCAAACGCATGCCGCAGGACGTGCGGGGACAGCTTTTCGCTGTCGATTCCAGCCAACACAGCATAGTGTTTGATACGATGCCAGAAGGTTTGACGAGTCATCTGTTGCGCCCGCTGGCTGGGAAACAGCACATCTATTGATACACCGTTGAGCAACCACGGACGCCCATGCTCCAGGTACGTTTCCAGCCAGTACACCGCCTCCTCACCTAACGGGACAAGGCGCTCTTTATTACCTTTACCGATCACCCGAACCACGCCCTGACGCAGGCTGACGTCACTCATCGTCAGCCCCACCAGTTCAGACACGCGCAGGCCTGTGGCATACAATACTTCCAGCATGGCTTTGTCGCGAAGTTCCAGCGGTTGTTCTATCAGCGGCGCCTGCAGAAGTCGTTCGACCTGTGCTTCGCTGAGATCTTTGGGCAGACGCTGCGGAAGTTTAGGTGATGCAAGCGAGGCGCTGGGGTCATCTTCGCGATATTTTTCACGGTACAGATGTTGAAAAAAACGCCGCATTGCACTGAGCAAGCGTGCGGAACTGGTGGCTTTATATCCCCCATCCATCCGCTCAGCCAGCAATGCTTGCAGGTCATCACTCTGCGCGGTCGCAAGCGAGGCGCCGCGGTGATGTAGCCATTCAACAAGCATGGTCAGATCGCGACGATACGCACTTAGCGTGTTTTCCGCCAGATTTCGTTCCAGCCACAGGGCATCAAGAAACTGCTCGATGCGCGCCAGATCCTGTTCCACTCGCGCCCCTTATTTCACTCTCATTTTTGATGCATTATGCCTCATTGTGCCGAGAATGCGGCGATTCTGTTACACTACCCGCAACGCTACAGCAGAATTGAGATGTTTACGTCATGAACATGGGTCTTTTTTACGGTTCCAGCACCTGCTATACCGAAATGGCAGCAGAAAAAATCCGCGATATCCTGGGTCCCGAACTGGTGACACTGCACAACCTCAAAGATGATTCCCCGACCTTAATGGAGCAGTATGACGTGCTCATTTTAGGCATCCCAACCTGGGATTTCGGTGAAATCCAAGAGGACTGGGAAGCGGTCTGGGAGCAACTGGACGACCTCAACCTGGAAGGCAAAATTGTTGCGCTTTACGGTATGGGCGATCAGTTGGGATACGGTGAATGGTTCCTGGATGCGCTGGGTATGCTGCACGATAAACTGGTCACCAAAGGCGTAAAATTTGTTGGTTACTGGCCAACCGAAGGGTATGAATTTACCAGCGATAAGCCCGTCATTGCCGATGGACAGCTGTTTGTTGGCCTGGCGCTGGATGAAACAAACCAGTACGATCTCAGCGATGAACGCATTCAGGCCTGGTGCGAGCAAATCCTTGGTGAAATGGCCGAACACTGGTCCTGATAACCATTTTGCCGGATGTAGGCGTAAACGCCATATCCGGCCTACATGTCGCACCGAACCGTAGACCTTAACGCTGCACGCCATCAGGCATTCATCAGCATTATCCCTGCCTCGCCTGTTGCAGTATTAACCGCCGCAAATCCCGCCACTCCGCGTCATCCATACTGTCTGCCGCCAGCCACAAATGCTGACGTTTTCCGGCATGGGAACGTAAACGCAGCATCATGCCTGTTTTGACCATCCAGGGTGCGCTAGCAATAGTCCACTCTTGCCCTTGCCAGCGCAGACGACCGTCCATCAACAGCCGAATCTCGCCCTGACAGGCATTGATTCGGCGCTGGCTACGGACGCTATCGAACACCACCAGAGAGAGCAGAACCAGCCATAATGGGGTGTAGCTCAATGGCCAGGGCATCAATAAAATAAATACCGCGACCAGCCCATGAATGAGCAGCGAAAGCCATTGCGCGCGCCATGAAACGCGTAAATCAGATTGCCACTGGACCACGTTCCCGATTCCGTGTCTGGATAAGTCGCACCATCTGCTCTAGCTGAGCATCAGCCGGTTTCCCATGATTCATCAACCAGTTAAATAAGTCTGGATCATCACATTCTAGCAGACGGATAAAGATACGTTTTTCTTCGTCACTTAAGCTGTCATATTCATGTTCGAAAAACGGCATGATCGAGATGTCCAGCTCACGCATACCGCGACGGCATGCCCAATGAATACGTGCTTTGTTGTTAATATCCATGTTCTTCTTCCTGTCTCGCGAAAACGAAGTATCCCGCTATTGTAACGTGTTTTTCCCTCATATTTACGGGAATATCAGCAAACGGAAGCGTGCTCGCTAAATAAAACCACATTAAGTCAAAGGATTCAGCATTTTTGGATGTCTCCTCGCAAAGCTTAATATATGGCACAAATAGCCTGTTTAAACCGCTTGCAATGGGCCATAGCTCTTTTACCATTAGTCATTATCACTGCGTTAAGCAAATCAGGACATTAATTATGGCTTTTATATCTTTTCCTCCTCGCCAGCCTTTCGCGTCAACGCGCTTGCCTCTGACGCTAATGACGCTCGATGAATGGGCGCTCGCCACCATCACCGGTGTCGACAGTGAGAAGTATATTCAGGGTCAGGTCACAGCGGATGTCAGCCAGATGACTGAGCATCAGCACGTGTTGGCAGCACATTGTGACGCCAAAGGTAAAATGTGGAGCAACCTGCGTCTGTTCCGCCAGGGTGACGGTTTTGCATGGCTTGAGCGCCGTAGTCTGCGCGATGCGCAGCTCACCGAACTGAAAAAATATGCGGTCTTCTCGAAGGTGGCGATTGCCCCGGACGACGAGCGCGTACTGCTGGGCGTCGCGGGATTCCAGGCGCGTGCTGCGCTGGCCAATCTCTTTAGCGAATTACCAAACAGCGATAAGCAGGCCATTACTGAGGGTTCTTCCACCATATTGTGGTTCGAACATCCCGCTGAGCGTTTCCTGCTGATCGTTGATGTTGCAACGGCGGAAACCCTGGTAGAGAAGCTGCGCGGTGAAGCGGAGTTAAATAACAGCCAACAGTGGCTGGCGCTGGATATCGAAGCAGGTATTCCGGTGATTGATACTGCCAACAGCGCACAGTTTATTCCGCAAGCCACCAATCTGCAGGCTCTGGGCGGGATCAGCTTTAAAAAAGGCTGCTATACCGGTCAGGAAATGGTTGCTCGCGCAAAATTCCGCGGAGCCAACAAACGTGCCATGTGGACGCTGGCAGGTGCGGCCAGTCGGGTACCGGAAGCAGGTGAAGACCTGGAGCTGAAAATGGGTGAGAACTGGCGTCGTACCGGCACCGTACTCGCCGCGGTGCAACTGGCGGATGGACAGGTACTGGTGCAGGTTGTGATGAATAACGACATGGAAGCCGACAGCGTGTTCCGCGTTCGTGACGACGCGAAAACGCTGCATATCGTACCGCTGCCGTATTCGCTGGAAGAGTAAATCGCCGGGTGGTGTCTTTATCTTACCGGGTCACGAGTTTTAAAGACCCGGTAAGCACAGCACCGCTGGGTAATAATAATTACGCCTGCCCCACGTACAGGTAGATCGCCAGGAAATGGCAAACGCTGCCACCCAGCACAAAGCCGTGCCAGATCGCATGGTTGTATGGAATGCGCTTACAGACGTAGAAAATAACGCCCAGCGAATACACCACACCACCAACTGCCAGCAACGTCACACCACCCACCGCCAGCTTAACCGCCAGTTGATACACCACAATCAGCGATAGCCAGCCCATCGCCAGGTAGGTTACCAGCGACAGAACCTTAAACCGGTGCGCAATGGTCAGTTTGAATAAAATACCGAGCAGCGCCAGGCTCCAGATAACAATCATCAGTCCACGTGCCAGCGGCGAATCCAGCCCCACCAGCAGAAATGGCGTGTAGGTCCCGGCAATCAGCAGATAAATCGCGCAGTGGTCGAACTTTTTCAGCCAGACTTTCGCTCTTTGATGGGGGATCGCGTGATATAAAGTTGAGGCGAGGAACAGCAGGATCATGCTGCCGCCATACAGGCTATAGCTGGTTATCGCCATGGCGCTGGCGTTGGTATCCACTGCCTGAACCAGCAACAATACCAGTCCGACAATCCCAAACACCAGCCCGATACCGTGACTGATGCTATTGGCTATTTCCTCTGCCAGCGAATATCCCTGCGCAATTAATGGCTTCTGAACCATATTTTACTCCCGAGAAACGAACACTATCGTGATTGCTCCTCTAGCGTAACTGAGAATGGTTCCAGTGAACACCTGTTAGCTAAAATATTTGCCAACTAAATAACAATCCATAAAAATCATGACATTATATTTTAATATTCAGCTAACAGGCGTACTGTTAAAATCAAAGACATTTAAAATCAATCACATAAAATTGTGTTTGATCCGGGTAAATCTCGGCAATCACGTGTTTAAGTTCTTCTAGCGTCATGTTTTCCTGGCGAGCATGTTTCTCCGTCAGCGTATCCAGCGTGACGGTTGAGGTGCCAACAACCTCAATCGTGCAGAAGTACCCCTCATCTTCGAAGCGCCCAACCCGTAGAATGTCACCGGCTTTGAAGTGTGATTCGGACTCGTCACGAATCGTAATGGTTTTGCGTCCGGCCAGAATGTCATCCTGGAAACGCTGAAAAAAAGTGATGTCATTTGGCTGCATGTTATTATTCCCTGTAGATGAAGTCTGATGAGTGAGTTTTGCCATTGTGAGTATGTTCTCCCACGCTGCCATCGCCAGTCTCAACAATCTTGAGATGCTGGTCTACAACTATGTCATCAAAAACCGTGACAAAGTCATGTACATGACCATTCGCGAACTGGCGGATGCCGTGGGCGTTTCCACTACCACCGTACTGCGCTTTTGCCGCAAGCTTAAGTGTGAAGGTTACTCAGAATTTCGCGTACGCTTCAAATTATATTTAGAGCAGAATGAACCGCAACAGGCTAATTTCGGTGCCAGCGAAATTATCAGCTTCTTTAAAGGCGTCAATAACGACGAGTTCGACAAATTACTCGATCAGGCTGTTGATATTATATTATCTTCCGAGCGTATTATATTCGTCGGGGCGGGAACATCCGGAGCTCTGGCAAAATATGGCGCTCGTTTTTTCTCAAACGTCGGAAAATTCAGTAACCACATCGATGACCCTTATTTCCCGGTAACTAATGATATGGCCAGAAACGCGCTGGCGATCGTACTTTCCGTTTCTGGAGAAACCGAAGAGATCCTACGCTTTGCCAGCCAGTTCAGTCTGCATAACTGTAAGGTTCTGTCGGTCACCAGCCATGAACATTCGCGCCTCGCGAAACTTGCCGACTTTAATCTCTCCTGGCACGTTCCACAGACACGCATTGCCGGGGTATACGATATAACCACGCAGATCCCCGTTATTTATATTCTGGAATCACTCGGTCGCAAGCTGGCGAAAAGAATAGCGTAAAAAAAACAATATGTTTTTTTGATGTAACAAATCACATTAACGCTATTTTGTTATATCGTGACATTTATCTTTCCTTTGTTAGACTCAAAATCAGATTGTATTAATTTGAGACTGAGCGCAGATGAAAAAACTTACCTTACCAAACGATTTTTTATGGGGCGGCGCGGTTGCGGCGCATCAGGTTGAAGGCGGCTGGAATAAAGGTGGCAAAGGGCCCAGCATTTGCGACGTACTGACCGGGGGGGCACACGGCGTTCCGCGAGAAATCACTCAGGACGTCGTGCCAGGTAAGTACTACCCCAACCACGAAGCCGTCGATTTTTACGGTCATTACAAAGAAGACATTAAGCTGTTTGCCGAGATGGGCTTCAAATGCTTCCGTACGTCAATTGCCTGGACCCGTATCTTCCCCAAAGGGGACGAAACCCAGCCAAACGAAGAAGGGCTAAAATTCTACGACGACATGTTTGATGAACTGCTGAAGTACAATATCGAACCGGTCATCACCCTTTCCCACTTCGAAATGCCGCTACACCTGGTTCAACAGTACGGTAGCTGGACCAATCGCAAAGTCGTTGATTTCTTTGTCCGTTTTGCTGAAGTGGTCTTTGAGCGCTACAAGCACAAGGTCAAATACTGGATGACCTTCAACGAAATCAACAACCAGCGTAACTGGCGTGCACCGCTGTTTGGCTATTGCTGCTCCGGCGTGGTGTATACCGAGCATGAAAACCCGGAAGAGACTATGTACCAGGTGCTGCACCACCAGTTCGTGGCCAGCGCTCTGGCGGTGAAAGCCGCACGTCGCATCAACCCTGAAATGAAAGTCGGCTGCATGCTGGCAATGGTCCCGCTATACCCGTACTCCTGTAAGCCTGAAGATGTGATGTTCGCGCAGGAATCGATGCGTGAACGCTATGTATTCACCGACGTTCAACTGCGCGGCTACTATCCATCTTATGTCCTGAACGAGTGGGAGCGCCGCGAATTCAATATTCGAATGGAAGCTGGCGATGAACAAATCCTGCGTGAAGGTACCTGCGACTATCTCGGGTTTAGTTACTACATGACCAACGCGGTAAAAGCGGAAGGCGGTAGCGGCGATGCCATTTCCGGTTTTGAGGGCAGCGTGCCGAACCCGCACGTCAAAGCATCCGACTGGGGCTGGCAGATTGATCCGGTCGGCCTGCGTTACGCCTTATGCGAACTGTACGAGCGTTATCAGAAGCCATTGTTTATCGTTGAAAACGGATTTGGCGCTTACGACAAAGTGGAAGAAGACGGCAGCATCCACGATGACTACCGCATCGACTATCTGCGCGCCCACGTCGAAGAGATGATGAAAGCGGTAACGTATGACGGCGTAGATCTGATGGGCTACACGCCGTGGGGCTGCATCGACTGCGTCTCGTTCACCACCGGCCAGTACAGCAAACGCTACGGTTTTATCTACGTGAACAAACACGACGACGGCACCGGCGATATGTCGCGTTCGCGTAAGAAAAGTTTTGAGTGGTATAAAGCGGTGATTGCCAGCAACGGCGAGAATCTGTAATTTTTTGCCGGATGGCGCTGCGCTTATCCGGTTTACGGGAACTGAACCTGTAGACCAGAGCAGACATTTACGCCGCCATCCGGCAAGCAACGCATTACTTCCCGCCGGCCAGCTCCAAAAAACTGCCCGTGACGTAAGACGCCTTCTCACTCAGCAGCCAGGTTATCGCCTGCGCGACCTCTTCCGGCTGTCCGCCGCGCTGCATAGGCAACATGGATTTCACGCGATCCACCCTTCCCGGCTCGCCGCCTGACGCATGCATTTCCGTGTAGATAAGACCGGGTCTCACGCAGTTCACGCGTATCCCCTGCGCCGCAACCTCCAACGCGAGGCCGGTGGTAAGCGTGTCCACCGCACCTTTTGAGGCTGCATAATCAACGTATTCGAACGGGGCGCCAAGCCGTGACGCCGCCGAAGAGACATTCACAATCGCCCCGCCCTGACCGCCGTGCTTAAACGACATGCGCTTTACCGCTTCCCGACAACACAGAAAATAGCCGGTAACATTAGTCGCCAGGACGCGATTAATACGCTCAGCGGTTAGGCTTTCCACCGTGCTCTGTTCAAACAAAATCCCGGCATTGTTCACCAGCGCAGTCAGCGGCTCGCCCTCGCGGTCAATGGACTCAAACATCGCCCCGACCTGGCTTTCATCGCTGATATCTGCCCGCAGAGCAAACGCCTTTCCTCCCGCAGCGGCGATATTGTTCACCACCTCCGTTGCCGCACGAATATTGTGATGAAAGTTAACGGCGACCGTGTAACCCTCTAGCGCTAACTGCAGCGCGGTTGCCCGACCAATACCACGACTGCCTCCCGTAACCAGTGCTATAGCCATCACTATTCTCCCCAAAAATAAAGGCGCCGAAGCGCCTTTAAAAGATAGCTGAATCAGTCGATTACTGATAATCGCTCAGCGGCACGCAGGAGCAGAACAGGTTACGGTCACCGTAAACGTCATCAAGGCGTTTCACGGTCGGCCAGTATTTGTTCGCTACGCCCGCCGGGAAGACGGCGATTTCGCGGCTGTAACCGTGATTCCACTCCGCGACCAGCTCATTTTGCGTGTGCGGGGAGTTAACCAGCGGGTTATCTGTAAGCGACCATTCACCGGCTTTCACGCGATCGATCTCAGCGCGAATTGCCAGCATCGCATTGATAAAGCGATCCAGTTCCACTTTGCTTTCCGATTCAGTCGGTTCCACCATCAGCGTACCCGCTACCGGGAACGACATGGTCGGCGCATGGAAACCGTAATCGATCAGACGCTTGGCAATATCCAGTTCGCTGATGCCGGTCTCTTCTTTCAGTGGGCGAATGTCGAGAATACATTCATGTGCCACGCGACCATCGCGACCGGTATACAGCACCGGATAGGCATCTTTCAGACGGCTGGCAATGTAGTTAGCGTTAAGGATCGCCACCTGGCTTGCCTGCTTCAGACCTTCTGCGCCCATCATACGGATGTACATCCAGCTGATCGGCAGAATGGATGCGCTACCGAACGGTGCCGCAGAAACCGCGCCCTGACGGGTGAGCATCCCTTCAATCTGTACTACGCTATGACCCGGCACGAACGGCGCCAGATGCGATTTAACACCGATTGGTCCCATACCTGGGCCACCGCCGCCGTGCGGAATGCAGAATGTTTTATGCAGGTTAAGGTGTGAGACATCGGCACCGATAAAGCCCGGTGTGGTGATCCCAACCTGAGCATTCATGTTCGCGCCATCAAGATAAACCTGGCCGCCAAACTGGTGCACAACGTCGCACACTTCACGGATCGTTTCTTCATACACGCCATGAGTAGAGGGATAGGTCACCATGATACAGGAGAGGTTTTCACCCGCCTGCGCCGCTTTTTCACGCAGATCGCCAAGATCGATGTTGCCGTTCTTATCACAGGCGACAACCACTACCTGCATACCCGCCATCTGTGCGGAGGCCGGGTTGGTACCGTGGGCAGAGGCCGGGATCAGACAGATATCGCGATGGCCTTCGTTACGGCTTTCATGATAATGGCGAATCGCCAGCAGACCCGCATACTCGCCCTGCGCGCCGGAGTTCGGCTGCATGCAGACTGCGTCATAACCGGTCAGTTTTACCAGCCATTCGGAAAGCTGGCCGATCATCTGGTGATAACCTTCTGCCTGCTCTGGCGGGCAGAACGGATGCAGTTCAGCGAATTCCGGCCAAGTGATAGGGATCATCTCGGCGGCAGCGTTCAGCTTCATGGTGCAAGACCCCAGCGGGATCATTGCCTGGTTCAGGGCCAGATCTTTGCGCTCCAGCGAGTGCATGTAACGCATCATCTCGGTTTCGCTGTGATAGCGATTAAACACCGGATGGCTAAGGATCGCATCATCACGCAGCATGCTGTCCTGAATGGAACGGCTGTCGAGCGCCACGTCTTTGTCCAGCGTTTCGATGTTCAGACCGTGGCTGTCTCCCAGCAGAACATTGAACAACTGCACCACGTTTTCACGGGTGGTGGTTTCATCAAGCGTAATACCTACCGCGTTATGGATATCGCTACGCAGGTTGATTTCTGCCGCTTCAGCACGCGCCAGTACCGCAGCCTTATCGGCCACTTCAACACACAAAGTGTCAAAGTAGTGCGCATGACGCAGCTTCAATCCTTTCTGTTGCAGACCGGCTGCCAGAATATCGGTCAAACGATGGATGCGATTAGCGATGCGTTTCAGGCCAACCGGGCCATGATAAACGGCATACAGGCTGGCGATGTTGGCCAGCAGAACCTGCGAGGTACAAATGTTGGAGTTCGCTTTCTCGCGGCGGATATGCTGTTCGCGAGTCTGCATCGCCATGCGCAGGGCGGTATTACCCGCTGCATCTTTGGAGACGCCGATAATACGGCCTGGCATGGAGCGTTTGAATTCGTCTTTAGCGGCAAAGAATGCCGCGTGCGGGCCGCCGTAGCCCATCGGTACGCCGAAGCGTTGCGCAGAGCCGAAAACGATATCCGCGCCCTGTTTGCCCGGTGCAGTCAGCAGTACCAGCGCCATAAAGTCGGCAGCGACGCTGACCACTATTTTACGGGATTTCAGCTCAGCCATCAGGGCGCTGTAGTCGTGCACTTCACCGGTGGTGCCAACCTGCTGCAACAGCACGCCGAACACATCCTGATGATCCAATGCTTTTGCCGCGTCATCAACAATGACGTCAAAACCAAAAGTTTGCGCACGAGTACGCACTACGTCCAGTGTTTGCGGATGAACATCAGCCGCCACAAAGAAACGGTTGGCGTTTTTCAGTTTGCTGACGCGTTTGGCCATCGCCATGGCTTCAGCTGCAGCAGTAGCTTCATCCAGCAGAGAAGCGGAAGCCATGTCCAGGCCGGTCAGGTCCAGCGTCACCTGCTGGAAGTTCAGCAGTGCTTCCAGACGGCCCTGGGAGACTTCCGGTTGATACGGGGTGTAGGCGGTGTACCAACCCGGGTTTTCCAGCATGTTACGCAGGATAACCGGTGGCAGCTGCACGGCGGTGTAGCCCATGCCAATGTAGGACGTGAAGCGCTTGTTACGCCCGGCGATGGCTTTTAATTCAGCCAGCGCAGCGTATTCGGTCGCCGCCTCGCCCACCTGTGGCGGGGTTGCGAGCTGAATGTCTTTCGGCACAATCTGGCCGATCAGCGCGTTTAACGACTCGGCGCCAACCGCATTCAGCATCTCTTGCTGCTGCGCGGCGTCCGGTCCGATGTGGCGTTCAATGAAAGCGCCGCTATTTTCAAGCTGGCTTAACGTCTGTGTCATGGGCGATGGTTCCTGAAACGTGCAGTGAATCGTAGGTGTCTCTACTTACCTGAATACGCAAAAAATTCGCGTTGCAGAAAGGCGGCGACGCAGCACATCCCCAGGAGCTTACATCAGTAAGTAACTGAGGTGTGCAAGAAAGCCAACACACCTGCAACGTGAAGAATGAAGCGTATTTATTCGTCTTCTAACAAAGCTTCATATGCAGTCGCATCCAGCAACGATTCAATTTCGCTTTCATCGCTGGCTTTGATTTTGAAGATCCAGCCCCCTGCATACGGCTCGCTGTTGACCAGTTCCGGGGAGTCGCTGAGCGCGTCGTTAACCGCAACAATCTCACCGCCTACTGGCGCATAAATATCGGATGCCGCTTTTACGGATTCCGCAACGGCGCAGTCATCGCCCGCGCTGACGGTTGCGCCAACTTCGGGCAGGTCAACGAAAACCATGTCACCTAACAGCTCCTGAGCATGTTCGGTGATCCCAACGGTGTAAGAGCCGTCAGCTTCTTTGCGCAGCCATTCGTGTTCTTTGCTGTATTTCAGTTCTGCAGGTACGTTGCTCATCAATCAATCTCCAAAAAAGGATGAATTACGCGACGGCTTTGCCGTTACGCACAAAAACAGGTTTAGTCACTTTTACCGGCATTTCGCGGTTACGGATCTGTACGATCGCGTTCTCACCAATACCCGCAGGGACACGCGCCAGCGCGATGCTGTAACCCAGGGTTGGGGAGAATGTCCCGCTGGTGATAATGCCTTCCTGCTGATTGCCGGAAGCATCGGTGAAACGCACCGGCAGTTCATTACGCAGTACGCCTTTCTCGGTCATCACCAGTCCAACCAACTGTTCGTGGCCTTTTTCACGCTGCATTTCCAGCGCTTCCCGACCGATAAAGTCGCGGTCAGTCGGTTCCCACGCGATGGTCCAACCCATGTTGGCCGCCAGCGGAGAAATGCCTTCGTCCATCTCCTGACCGTACAGGTTCATGCCGGCCTCCAGACGCAGCGTGTCGCGCGCGCCAAGACCGCAAGGTTTGACACCTGCTTGTACCAGCGCACGCCAGAAGTCTGCCGCCTTTTCACTCGGCATAGCAATTTCATAGCCTGCTTCGCCGGTATAACCAGTGGTTGCGATAAACAAATCACCCGCCTGAACGCCGAAGAACGGCTTCATGCCTTCTACCGCCTGACGCTGCTCGTCAGTAAACAATGTGGCTGCTTTTTCCTGCGCGTTTGGGCCCTGCACCGCAATCAGCGACAGATCATCTCGAACGGTGATGTCGATGGCGTAAGGTTCAGCGTGTTGGGTAATCCAGGAGAGGTCTTTTTCGCGGGTGGCGGAGTTTACAACGAGGCGGAAGAAATCTTCAGTGAAGTAGTAGACAATCAGGTCATCTATCACGCCGCCCGAAGCGTTGAGCATACCGGAGTAGAGGGCTTTACCCGTCTTCGTTAGCTTCGCGACGTCGTTTGCCAGCAGATAACGCAAGAACTCCCGGGTGCGGCTACCGCGCAGGTCGACGATGGTCATATGTGACACATCAAACATTCCGGCATCGGTGCGAACAGCATGGTGTTCATCAAGCTGAGAACCGTAATGCAGTGGCATCATCCAGCCATGGAAATCTACCATGCGCGCGCCACATAGCGTGTGTTGTTCGTACAAAGGAGTCTGTTGAGCCATCTTTTCCTCGTTGAATAAGCGGGGCTACCAACTCTTTCGCGGTGAAATTTTCGCCACGAAACCCAGCACCGCAGCCGCTCCAGGGGCCACGACGCAAACGTTCTCTTTGTCCTGAACTTACCACCGAAACAGACGCTAAACCATAAGGCAAAATTAACCATCACATTAGCTTATGGCCAAAAACAGCAAAATCACCGACAGAACAAAACCCCATAAATACGGCAAATAATCAGAATAAAAAATAAATAAAAGCTGAAATTAACAGCACCAACCAACATTAAATGTGGAAAAATTGTCAAAAATGGCGTTATGAAAAAAACGTAATATTAAAAAAACTAATGCGAAAAAAGGCGTGGAATTAGATTATTTCAAATGAGAGAAGCACCCCGGCGCGCAGGCCGGGAGTGGAAAGTGTGACAGGTCTCAAACTCTTAAGATTGTCCTTACGGACGCTAGCGTAACCACTCAGGAAGATCGTTCAGTCCCATCGCCTGGCGGATGAGCTGTGGTTTTACGCCTGGCAGGGTATCGGCCAGTTTCAGACCAATATCACGCAGCAGTTTTTTCGCCGGATTCTCGCCTGCAAACAGTTCACGAAAGCCCTGCATACCGGCCAGCATCATCGCTGCGCTGTGCTTACGGCTGCGCTCGTAGCGGCGCAAATAGAGATACTGACCAATATCTTTGCCCTGACGCTGTAGCCGCTTCAGCTCATCGATCAGCTCCGCCGCATCCATAAAGCCAAGGTTAACCCCCTGACCCGCCAGCGGGTGGATGGTATGCGCCGCATCCCCCACCAGCGCCAGACGATGAGCAGCGAATTGACGGGCATAGCGTCCCGTCAGCGGAAACGCCTGACGCTCGCTTTCAAGGCTGCATAGCCCCAGGCGATTATCAAAAGCGATATTCAGCGCCTGATTAAACTCGTCAACGCTTGCCTGCTGCATGCGTTCTGCTTCCTGCGGCGAAAGCGACCAGACGATAGAGCACAGGTGCGGGTCACTGAGCGGCAGGAACGCCAGGATCCCCTCACCGTGAAACGCCTGCCGCGCAACCGCGCCGTGAGCTTCCTGCGTACGGATAGTCGCCACCAGCGCATGATGACGGTAATCCCAGAAAGTGAGCGGAATATCCGCTTTGTTGCGCAGCCAGGAGTTAGCGCCATCGGCGCCGACCACGAGGCGAGCTGTCAGCATTGCGCCATCTTTCAGGGACAGAAATGCCTCATTCTCACCCCAGGCTACCTGCTGTAACTCAGCGGGCGCCATCAGCGTAATGTCCGCTGAACGCTGCGCTTTTTGCCAGAGTGCGTAATGGATCTCTGAGTTTTCAACGATGTGGCCTAAATGGCTGTAGCCCATGCTCTGGTCATCAAACGCAATACGCCCAAAGCTGTCTTTGTCCCAGACTTCCATGCCGTGGTAGCAACAAGCGCGACGGGCAACAATGTCGGACCAGACGCCCAGTCGGCTAAGCAGTTTTTCACTGGCGGCATTAATGGCCGATACGCGAAGCTGGGGAGGTGCATCCGCCGCCAAAGGCTGCGGAACATGTTGTTCTAACACTGCAACGCGCAACCCGCTGCCCTGCAAGCCGCAGGCAACCGCTAGTCCCACCATGCCGCCACCAACAATTGCTACATCAACACTTTGCACTGTTTGCTCCTGAAAATAGGACAATCAAAAACCGTAGGCCGGATAAGGCAAAGCCGCCATCCGGCATTACTTCCGCGACATTGCCTGATGGCGCTGCGCTAATCAGGCCTGCTTTTTTAATTCGGCCTACAGGTTATATCTATCGCGCAACCCAACCGAGGGTCCGCTCCGCCAGCGCATCGCGCGCAGGCGTGAATAATTCCATCGCCATCAGCCCGACATTACGCCCAACGACCAGCGGGGCCCAGCGATTGGCAAACAAATACACCAAATTGTTGGTCACACCAATCGTCGTTTCGCGATCGCGTTCGCGGCGCTGCTGATAGCGTGCCAGCACCGCATAATCACCGATATCTTCCGCGCAGTTTTGCGCCTGCGTCAACGTCTCAGCCAGGCTCATCACGTCGCGCAGACCAAGGTTGAAACCTTGTCCGGCAATGGGATGCAGCGTCTGTGCTGCGTTCCCCACCAGCACAGTACGATGGGTAATGGCTTTTTGCGCCGAGGTTAATGAAAGCGGATAGGCGTTGCGTTTACCGGCCTGGGTAATACGCCCCAACCGCCAGCCAAACGCAGTTTGCAGTTCGCGGCAAAATTGTTCGTCGGACCAGGCCATAATCTCATCACGCCGCTCCAGCGGATGGCACCATACCAGCGAGCAGCGACCATCAGACATCGGTAGCATTGCCAGCGGACCATATTGCGTGAAACGTTCGAACGCTCGCCCGTCATGCGCAACGGAGGTCGTGACGTTGGCAATCACCGCCAGTTGTTCATAGGGTTGTTGCTGCCAGTCAACGCCGCAGGCGGTAGCCAGCGCGGAGCGCGTGCCATCGGCGGCCACCAACAGGCGACCATTAATCATCTCACCATTTTCCAGCGTAACCTCAACGCGTTCCTGCGTGCGTGACACGCTGGCTACACGGTCGGGGCAGTGCAGCGTGATGCCCGGCGCTTTACGCAGCAGCGCAAACAAACGCAGCCCGACATCGTGCAGTTCTACCACCTGGCCCAGCGCCGGAATACGGTATTCCTGCGCATCCAGCGTCACAAATCCGGCATGGCCGCGATCGCTGACGTGAACCGTTTTGATCGCCGTTGCGCAATCGGCAATCGCCTGCCATACGCCAATTCGCGCCAGCTGTTGGCAGGTCCCTGCCGCCAGCGCGATCGCCCGGGCGTCAAACCCTGGATGGCGGTCAGTTTCAGGTTCGCTCGCTTCTATCAGGTGAACAGGCAGAGTCCCGTGGCTGAGCTGAGAAATGGCCAGCGCCAGCGTCGCACCGACCATACCACCGCCAACGATAATCACGCTCATTGCAGTCGCGCCGCAGCCATTAAGGCTTCAATGTCATCCGCTTTCTTCACCACGCTGGCGGTCAGGTTCTCATTGCCGTCCTCGGTGATGAGGATGTCATCTTCAATACGAATGCCGATACCACGATAAGCAGGCGGCACATCGGCGTCCGGTGCGATATACAGCCCCGGTTCGACAGTGAGTACCATTCCTGGCTCGAGAGTACGTGAGCGGTCCTGACCATAAACGCCAACGTCGTGCACATCCAGTCCCAGCCAATGGCTAAGACCATGCATAAAGAATGGGCGATGCGCATTTTCGGTAATCAGTTGGTCGATCTCGCCGTGCAAAATGCCAAGCTTCACCAGACCCGTAATCATGATGCGCACCACTTCGCCGGTGACTTCCTGGATGGACGTCCCCGGGCGATACAGGCGCAGGCTGGTCTCTAATGACTCCAGTACGATGTCGTAGATTTCACGCTGAGCAGGGGAAAATTTGCCGTTTACCGGGAAGGTACGCGTAATGTCGCCCGCATAACCTTTGTATTCACACCCGGCGTCAATTAACACCAGATCGCCATCGCGCATTTCACTTTCATTTTCGGTGTAATGGAGAATACAGCCGTTTTCGCCGCTGCCGACAATCGTGTTATAGGATGGGTAACGCGCGCCATGGCGAGTAAACTCGTGGTGAATCTCCCCTTCCAACTGGTATTCAAACATTCCCGGACGGCATTTTTCCATCGCGCGGGTATGCGCCAGCGCACTGATCTCTCCGGCACGGCGCATGACCGCAATTTCTTCTGGTGATTTGAACAGGCGCATTTCATGCACCATTGGACGCCAGTCGATGATCGCGGCGGGTGCGTGCAGATTTTGTCTGGAGCCTTTACGCAGTTTATCCAACGCCGTGCACACAATCTCGTCTGCCCAGGCATATTCGCCCTGCGCGTGGTACACCGCGTCCAGGCCATTGAGCAACAGGTGCAGCTGTTGGTTGATTTCACTGAAGGCCAGCGCCCGGTCAACGCCGAGTTTTGCCGGTGCGGCATCCTGGCCCAGACGGCGGCCAAACCAGATCTCCGCCGTCAGATCGCGAACCCGATTAAACAAAACGCTGTGGTTATGAGTGTCATCACTTTTAATCAGCACCAGCACGGCTTCCGGTTCGTTAAAACCGGTGAAGTACCAGAAATCACTGCTTTGGCGGTACGGGTATTCACTGTCCGCGCTGCGCGTCGCTTCAGGCGCGGCAAAAATCAGCGCGGCGCTGCCAGGCTGCATTTGTGCCAGTAAAGCCTGGCGACGACGCTGGAATTCTTGCTGAGATATCTCGCTCATCACACTCTCCTTTGCGTTTCGTTCTTAGTGCAGAGTCGGTTTACGGACTTCCGGCGCGGTCGGCTGCTGACGCGTAAACGTGTCATGACACAGCAAGGCGGCTACGCGCACGTATTCGATAATCTCTTCGAGCGACATTTCCAGCTCTTCCTGATCTTCGTCTTCGTCATATCCCAACTGAGCGATATTGCGCAGGTCGTCAATCGCTTCACCGGTTTCACCGGTCACCTTGTCGAGCTTTGGCTGCGTAACGCCAAGGCCCAGCAAAAAGTGGTTTACCCACCCCGCCAGCGCATCGGCACGATCAAACACGCTAACGTCGTCGCCTTCAGGCAGATAAAGCTGAAAAAGGAAACCGTCGTCCTCGAGGGCATCGCTGGTGGCAGAGTGCATTTTCATCAGTGCCTGAGCCAGCTCGTGACCGAAGGCCAAACCTTCGTTCGTCAGGTCGTGCAGCAGCGGCTGCCATGAGCTGTCGTTGTTGCCGCCGCAAATCATCCCGCTGATCAAGCCGTGCATTTCGGCCGGGGTTAATCCAGCCCCTTGTTGGTTCAAAAACTGGCTAACGTCGTTGTAGCCAGGCATTTCGTTCTGTATAGACATAAGCATTCGTCATCAAAGGGAGGAATATTCATGGTATGCTACCACTTTGGACCCTGGTGGACCAGAAAAGGGCTTGTATCTTGATACCAGGGTAGCTATAGTGTCGCCCCTTCGCGGACCCAAGGTCTGGAGACGAAGGCAGCGCAGTCAATCAGCAGGAAGGTGGCATGTCTGCACAACCCGTCGATATCCAAATATTTGGCCGTTCACTGCGAGTGAATTGCCCGCCTGAACAAAGGGATGCGTTGAATCAGGCTGCGGACGATCTTAATCAGCGATTGCAAGATCTGAAAGTTCGCACTAGAGTCACAAATACTGAGCAGTTGGTTTTCATCGCCGCGTTGAACATCAGCTATGAATTAACTCAGGAAAAAGCGAAGACGCGTGAGTACGCGGCGAGCATGGAACAACGTATTCGGATGCTACAACAGACCATCGAACAGGCGTTGCTTGATCAGGGTCGCATAACCGAAAAAACGGGCCAAAACTTTGAATAACACTTTTCGGTTTACTGTGGTAGAGTGACCGTGAAGACAAAATTTCTCTGAGATGTTTGCAAGCGGGCCAGTCCCCTGAGCCGATATTTCATACCACAAGAATGTGGCGCTCCATGGTTGGTGAGCATGCTCGGCCCGTCCGAGAAGCCTTAAAACTGTGACGACGCATTCACCTTGAACCAAGGGTTCAAGGGTTACAGCCTGCGGCGGCATCTCGGAGATTCCCTTCTACCTGGCAACAGCCATGACACTACTTTCTGAACTCCCTTTATCCCGGCAAGAAATTCGTCAACTGATTCGACAGCGTCGTCGCGCGTTGACCTCTGAACAGCAACGACAATACGGTCAGCAAGCCGCGACCCGAATGCTCAGTTTTCCCCCTGTTGTACTCGCGCATACTGTGGCGGTATTTCTCTCGTTCGATGGCGAACTCGATACCCAGCCGCTGATAGATCAACTGTGGCGAGCGGGCAAGCGCGTTTACCTTCCGGTTCTTCATCCCTTCAGTCCCGGTAATTTACTGTTCCTGCACTATCATCCGCGCAGCGACCTGGTGACCAATCGCTTAAAGATCCAGGAACCACGGCTTGATGTACGCGACGTATTGCCACTGTCAAAGCTGGACGTACTGATTACGCCGTTAGTGGCATTTGATGAGGACGGGCAACGCCTGGGCATGGGCGGTGGATTTTACGACCGCACGCTACAAAACTGGCAGCAGCATAAGATCCAACCCGTGGGCTACGCGCATGACTGCCAGGTAGTAGAAAAATTGCCGGTTGAAGAGTGGGATATCCCGCTGCCAGCGGTGGTGACGCCGTCCAAAATCTGGGAGTGGTAGCCGTTTTTTGCCGATTGACAGCGCCGTTTTTTTGACCTAAATTCCTCGGTGAAGGGTGAGGGAGGCGAACCTCCCTCCTGCGTACTCTCTGTTAATATGCTGGCCAAGCGATGATTAACAGGATCAGCAGCATGATGACGTATCTCATCATCGTCCCTTTCCTTTTTAGAGCCCCTGCTTCGGTAGGGGCTTTCCCGTTTCAGCGCTATGCTGCGCCCCTATCGTAAATTCCTTTTATTGCTGTACAACACGCAACGCTGCCTTTAGTTGCCAACTGCGGCAAAGCTCGAAAAACAGAATGTATGCGTTACAGAAAGAGATTTTGAGGCAGGGAAATCAGAGGAAAGATGGGCAGGTCAACCGCCTGCCCATGTAGAGGAAATCAGTACAGCAGACGAGCGCGAATGGTTCCCGGAAGGGCTTTCATCGCCAGCAGCGCTTTCTCCGCCACATCTTCATCCGCTTCAATATCGATAACCACATAGCCTACCTGCGCTGAAGTCTGCAGATACTGCGCGGCAATGTTGACGCCCTGCTCGGCAAAAATCTGGTTAAGTGCCGTCAGTACGCCCGGACGGTTTTCGTGAATGTGCATCAGACGACGACCACCGTGCAGCGGCAGCGAAACTTCCGGGAAGTTTACCGCAGACAGCGTAGACCCGTTGTCGGAATACTTGGTCAGTTTCCCAGCTACTTCCAGACCGATGTTTTCCTGCGCTTCCAGCGTTGAACCACCAATGTGCGGCGTCAGGATCACGTTATCGAAATCACACAGCGGCGAAGTGAAAGGATCGCTGTTAGTTGCCGGTTCGGTTGGGAATACGTCGATTGCAGCCCCCGCCAGATGTTTAGTCGCTAACGCGTCGCACAACGCAGGAATATCAACAACCGTACCGCGTGCGGCGTTAATCAGCAGCGCACCCGGTTTCATCAGCGAAATCTCACGCGCGCCCATCAGGTTTTTGGTGGAGGCATTTTCCGGCACGTGCAGACTGACCACGTCGCTCATATTGAGCAGGTCGGAAAGATGCTGTACCTGCGTGGCATTGCCAAGCGGGAGTTTATTTTCAATATCATAGAAAAAGACATGCATCCCGAGCGATTCCGCCAGAATGCCCAACTGAGTACCAATGTGGCCGTAGCCGATGATCCCCAGTTTTTTACCACGCGCTTCAAAAGAGCCGGTAGCCAGTTTATTCCACACGCCGCGGTGCGCTTTGGCGTTCGCTTCGGGTACGCCACGTAGCAGTAGCAGCAGTTCGCCAATCACCAGCTCAGCAACGGAACGTGTGTTAGAGAATGGTGCGTTAAACACAGGGATCCCGCGCTTTGCCGCTGCACTTAGATCAACCTGGTTGGTGCCAATGCAGAAGCAGCCAATCGCGACCAGTTTCTCTGCGGCGTCAATCACATCTTCAGTCAGATGGGTACGGGATCGCAGGCCAATGAAGTGGGCATCACGGATGGACTCTTTCAGTTGTTCAGTGTCCAGAGCACCTTTGTGAAACTCGATGTTGGTATAACCTGCTGCACGAAGGCTTTCGAGTGCTTTTTGGTGCACGCCTTCAACCAGCAGAAATTTAATCTTATCTTTCTCCAGTGATACCTTTGCCATTTCCCCGACCCTGTCTTTTTTTGTTCAAACTGATGTGTTGTGTGTGGGATTTTCATCCGTCTCTTCAACATATCAAAAAATAATATTGCGGCAATATGAACGTTTGCGTCGCCGTGCTGAAGAAATGTCATTCAACGGGAAATGTCAGAGGAAAATACTGGCGATAACTTTTTCTTTGGAGAGATCGGCAGGACAATATTATAAACGTGACACAAGTCACCAAATTTGCCCTGCCAAAATTTTTTTAACGGGAGAAGACGCTCCCGTCAGATCATTTTACGATAGTTTTCACGCCGTCAGGCGTACCGATCAGCGCGACATCCGCACCACGGTTGGCAAACAGGCCGACGGTTACCACACCTGGAATCGCATTGATGGCATTCTCCAGCGCGATGGCGTCGAGGATCTCCAGACCGTGCACATCGAGGATCACGTTGCCGTTGTCCGTCACGACGCCCTGACGGTATTCAGGACGACCGCCCAGCTTCACCAACTGGCGAGCCACAGCGCTGCGCGCCATTGGGATCACTTCGACCGGCAGCGGGAAGTTACCGAGAATATCGACTTCTTTAGACGCATCCGCGATGCAGATAAATTTCTTCGCCACGGAAGCAATGATTTTTTCACGGGTCAACGCTGCGCCGCCGCCCTTGATCATCTGCATGTGACCGTTGATTTCATCCGCGCCGTCAACGTATACGCCGAGGCTGTCCACTTCGTTAAGATCGAACACGTGGATGCCAAGGCTTTTGAGTTTTTCAGTCGATGCGTCCGAACTGGATACCGCACCTTCAATCTGACCTTTCATTGTGCCCAGCGCATCAATAAAGTGTGCGGCTGTTGAACCTGTACCTACGCCCACAATGGTGCCGGGCTGTACATACTGAAGTGCCGCCCATCCTACTGCTTTTTTCAGTTCATCCTGCGTCATGATCGTTTCGCCTGTGGTGTGAATATGGTGGGAAAATTCACGCGCATTATAGAACATTGTGCAGAAAAATGTCCCCACACCCGCTCGCAAGCGGCGGATTTCGTCTTTACCCAATCAAAAATTGTGTCATAGTGCAGAACAAGCAAAAATTTCAGGAGTGCGTCAAAGCAATGAAACGTCCGGACTACAGAACACTACAAGCACTGGATGCGGTTATTCGTGAACGAGGATTTGAGCGCGCGGCGCAAAAGCTGTGCATCACGCAATCCGCGGTTTCACAGCGCATAAAACAGCTTGAGAATATGTTCGGACAACCGCTGCTGGTGCGCACCGTACCGCCGCGCCCAACGGAACAGGGACAGAAACTACTGGCGCTTCTGCGCCAGGTTGAACTGCTGGAAGATGAGTGGCTGGGCGATGAACAAACCGGCTCGACGCCGCTTCTGCTTTCGCTGGCGGTGAACGCCGACAGTCTGGCGACCTGGTTACTTCCGGCGCTGGCCCCGGTACTGGCTAATTCACCGATTCGACTGAACCTGCAGGTTGAAGATGAAACCCGAACCCAGGAACGTCTACGTCGGGGTGAAGTGGTCGGTGCGGTGAGTATTCAACATCAGGCGCTGCCAAGCTGTCTGGTGGATAAACTGGGCGCGCTGGACTACCTGTTTGTTGGCTCTAAACCTTTCGCCGAGCGTTATTTCCCAAACGGCGTCACCCGTTCCGCCCTGCTGAAAGCCCCGGCGGTCGCGTTTGACCATCTTGATGATATGCACCAGGCGTTCTTGCAACAAAACTTCGACCTGCCGCCGGGCAGCGTACCGTGCCATATCGTTAACTCGTCTGAAGCCTTCGTCCAGTTAGCCCGTCAGGGAACAACCTGCTGCATGATCCCACACTTACAGATTGAGAAAGAGCTGGAAAGCGGTGAGCTTATCGACTTAACGCCAGGCCTGTTCCAGCGTCGGATGCTGTACTGGCACCGTTTTGCACCAGAAAGCCGCATGATGCGCAACGTCACCGACGCGCTGCTGGCCTATGGCCACAACGTACTGCGTCAGGATTAATTCCTCGAACAGAGGCCGGATAGCGGCGTAAAGCCTCATCCGGCCTGCAAGCCTTTCCCCTCATTTCATGCTATTCCCGCCACGTCTTTGAAATACATCACAAAATAAAACACGCCACACGGCAAAAAACGACGTCCTGTTGGCTATTTTTTGCTGGCGACAAGCCAAATGAAAAAGCACACCGTATTCGCAAAGATTCAACTTATTGCGTAATACGGAGCAAAAAATGGCAAACGTGCAGGAGTGGCAAACACTCGCCAATAAAGAACTCAGTCGACGGGAAAAAACCGTTGAGTCGCTGGAAAGACAGACGGCGGAAGGGATTGTCATCAAGCCGCTGTACACCGAAGCGGATCTCGATAATCTGGAAGTCACGGGCACCCTGCCCGGTCTGCCGCCTTACGTGCGTGGCCCGCGCGCCACTATGTATACCGCGCAGCCGTGGACGATTCGCCAATACGCCGGTTTCTCTACCGCCAAAGAGTCCAACGCCTTTTACCGCCGTAACCTCGCCGCTGGGCAAAAAGGGCTTTCCGTTGCCTTTGACCTTGCCACTCATCGTGGCTATGACTCAGACAACCCGCGCGTAGCGGGCGACGTCGGCAAAGCCGGCGTGGCGATCGATACCGTCGAAGATATGAAGGTGCTGTTCGACCAGATCCCGCTGGATAAGATGTCGGTATCAATGACCATGAACGGCGCGGTGCTGCCGGTACTGGCGTTTTATATCGTCGCGGCGCAGGAGCAAGGCGTGACGCCGGAACAGCTCACCGGGACCATTCAGAATGATATTCTGAAAGAGTACTTGTGCCGCAACACCTACATTTATCCGCCAAAACCCTCCATGCGCATTATCGCCGACATCATCGCCTGGTGCTCAGGCAACATGCCGCGCTTTAACACCATCAGCATCAGCGGCTATCACATGGGTGAAGCCGGGGCAAACTGCGTACAGCAGGTGGCGTTTACGCTGGCAGACGGTATTGAATACATCAAGGCCGCGCTTTCCGCCGGACTGAAAATTGATGACTTCGCCCCGCGCCTGTCATTCTTCTTCGGCATCGGCATGGATCTGTTTATGAACGTCGCCATGCTGCGCGCTGCACGGTATCTGTGGAGCGAAGCGGTCAGCAGTTTTGGCGCGACCAACCCGAAATCTCTCGCTCTGCGTACCCACTGCCAGACCTCAGGCTGGAGCCTGACCGAGCAGGACCCGTACAACAACGTGGTACGAACCACCATTGAAGCGCTCGGCGCTACGCTTGGCGGCACCCAGTCTCTGCATACCAACGCTTTTGATGAAGCGCTCGGCCTGCCCACCGATTTCTCCGCCCGTATTGCGCGTAATACGCAGATCATCATTCAGGAAGAATCAGAGATCTGCCGCACCGTCGATCCGCTGGCCGGATCGTATTACGTCGAATCACTCACCGATCAAATCGTGAAGCAGGCGCGCACGATCATCAAGCAGATTGATGAGGCAGGCGGCATGGCGAAGGCGATTGAAGCCGGACTTCCTAAACGGATGATCGAAGAAGCGTCCGCGCGCGAACAGTCGCTGATCGACCAGGGTAAGCGCGTTATCGTCGGGGTGAACAAATACAAGCTGGATAAAGAAGACGACACGTCGGTGCTGGAGATCGACAACGTGAAGGTGCGCAACGAGCAGATTGCCTCACTGCAGCATATCCGCGCCACCCGCGACAATGATGCGGTTAAAACCGCGCTATCCGCGCTGACCCACGCCGCGCAGCAGAATGAAAATCTGCTGGCAGCCGCCGTCAACGCCGCCCGCGTTCGCGCCACGCTCGGTGAAATCTCCGATGCGCTGGAGGCCGCCTTTGACCGTTATCTGGTTCCCAGCCAGTGTGTTACTGGGGTGATTGCGCAAAGCTATCACCAGTCCGACAAATCCGCCGATGAGTTCGATGCCATTGTTGCGCAAACCGAACAGTTCCTCGCAGAAAATGGCCGACGCCCGCGTATTCTGATCGCCAAGATGGGTCAGGACGGCCACGATCGCGGCGCAAAAGTGATCGCCAGCGCCTACTCCGATCTCGGCTTCGATGTCGATCTCAGCCCGATGTTCTCCACACCGGAGGAAATTGCCCGTCTGGCGGTAGAAAACGATGTGCATGTCATTGGCGCATCATCGCTGGCGGCGGGTCATAAGACATTGATCCCGGAGCTGGTCACCGCGCTCAAAGGCTGGGGACGCGAAGACATTTGCGTCGTCGCCGGCGGGGTTATTCCGCCACAGGATTACGCTTTCCTGCACGAGCATGGCGTGGCAGCCATATATGGCCCAGGCACGCCAATGCTCGACAGCGTCCGCGATGTGTTAACCCGTATCAGTCAGCATCATGATTAACGCCGCCACGCTTGAGGATACCGTCCGCCGCTTGCGACTCGGTGAACGGGCTACGCTCGCCCAGGCGATGACGCTGGTCGAAAGCAATCACCCGCGCCACCAGCCGCTGAGTACGCAATTGCTGGACGCGATTATGCCGTTCACCGGTAACGCCCTGCGTCTGGGGATCACCGGCACGCCGGGCGCAGGTAAAAGCACCTTTCTGGAAGCATTCGGCATGCTGTTAATTCGCCGCGGGTTACGGGTAGCGGTGATCGCCGTCGATCCCAGCAGCCCGGTCAGCGGCGGCAGCATTCTGGGTGATAAAACCCGCATGACGGAACTGGCTCGCGCAGAATCTGCGTTTATACGTCCGGTTCCTTCCAGCGGTCATTTAGGCGGCGCCAGCCAGCGCGCCCGCGATTTAATGCTGCTGTGCGAGGCGGCGGGCTTCAACGTGGTGATTGTGGAAACCGTCGGCGTTGGGCAGTCAGAAACCGAAGTCGCAGGCATGGTGGATTGCTTTCTCTCACTGCAAATCGCCGGCGGTGGCGACGATTTGCAGGGCATCAAAAAAGGCCTGATGGAGATGGCGGATCTGGTCGTCATCAACAAGGACGACGGTGATAACCGCACCAGCGTTGCCATCGCCCGCCATATGTACGAATCCGCCCTGCATATTCTGCGCCGCAAATATGACGAGTGGCAGCCGCAGGTTCTGACCTGTAGCGCCCTGGAAAAACGCGGCATTGAGGAGGTTTGGCAGGCGATAACCGACTTTAAAACGTGCCTTACCGCCAGCGGTCGACTGGAAAAAGTCCGCCAGCAGCAGGCGGTGGAATGGCTACACAAGCAGGCTGAAGAAGAAGCCTTGCATCTGCTGTTTGCCCGGGCTGATTTCGACCAGTATTTCCAGCAGACGCTGCTGGCCGTCAAAAACAATGATCTTTCGCCGCGCACCGGCCTGCGGCACATCAGCGCATTTATTCAGCATCATTACTTTCAATAAAGAGAACATTATGTCTTATCAATACGTCAACGTGGTCATCATCCAGAAAGTCGCGGTCATTGAGTTCAATTACGCCCGCAAGCTCAATGCCCTGAGCAAAGTGTTTATTGACGATCTGATGCAGGCGCTGAGCGACCTCAATCGTCCGGACATTCGCTGCATCATTCTGCGCGCCCCGAGCGGGGCCAAAGTGTTCTCTGCCGGGCATGATATTCATGAACTCCCCACCGGACGTCGCGATCCGCTCTCTTATGACGATCCGCTGCGTCAGATAACTCGCATGATCCAAAAATATCCGAAGCCGGTGATCTCCATGGTTGAAGGCAGCGTCTGGGGCGGCGCGTTTGAGATGATCATGAGTTCCGATCTGATCATCGCAGCCAGTACGTCTACCTTCTCCATGACCCCGGTCAACCTCGGCGTGCCCTATAACCTGGTGGGCATCCACAACCTGACCCGCGACGCTGGTTTTCACATCGTTAAGGAGCTGATTTTTACCGCCTCGCCCATCACCGCTCAACGCGCTATGGCGGTCGGGATCCTCAACCATGTCGTTCCAACCGAGGAACTGGAAGATTTCACCCTGCAAATGGCGCATCACATCTCGGAAAAAGCGCCGCTGGCAATCGCCGTCATCAAAGAAGAACTGCGCGTGTTGGGCGAAGCACACACCATGAACTCTGACGAATTCGAGCGCATTCAGGGCATGCGCCGCGCGGTGTATGACAGCGAGGATTATCAGGAAGGGATGAACGCGTTTATGGAAAAACGTAAACCTAATTTTGTTGGCCATTAATCACGTCCGACGAAGGAGACGGCCATGAAACGGATGAGCGCCGAACAGGCGGCAGAAATTATCCAGCACGATGATATGGTGGCGTTCAGCGGCTTTACCCCCGCGGGTTCGCCAAAAGCGTTACCCACCGCAATTGCCCAACGCGCCTGCGAACGGCATCAGGACGGGCAGCCTTTTCAGATCCGCCTGTTGACCGGGGCGTCAATTGGCGCCGCCGCTGATGATGCACTATCCGCGGCGGATGCCGTTTCCTGGCGTGCGCCTTATCAAACCTCATCTGGCCTGCGCGAGAAAATTAACCAGGGCCAGGTGAGGTTTGTCGATCTCCATTTGAGCGAAGTCGCGCAGATGGTTAATTACGGCTTTTTTGGCGATATCGATGTTGCCGTCATTGAAGCTTCCGCCATTGCGCCGGATGGCCGGATTTGGCTTTCCAGCGGTATTGGCAATGCACCCACCTGGCTGCTGCGGGCGAAAAAGGTGATTATCGAGTTGAATCATTACCATAATCCACGCGTGGCTGAGTTTGCCGACATCGTAATACCCGGCGCACCGCCGCGGCGTAACAGCGTGCCCATATTTCATACCATGGATCGCGTGGGCAGTCAGTGCGTGCAGATAGACCCCAGGAAAGTGGTCGCGGTGGTGGATACCGAGCTGCCCGATGCCGGGAATGTGTCGGATAAAACCAATCCGGTCAGCCAACAAATTGCCGATAACGTCGTCACTTTCCTACTGGCAGAAATGGCGCACAAACGCATTCCAGCAGAGTTTCTGCCCTTACAAAGCGGCGTGGGCAATATCAATAACGCGGTAATGGCGAGACTGGGAGAGAATCCGGATATCCCGCCCTTTATGATGTATTCAGAGGTGTTACAGGAATCGGTGGTGCATCTGCTGGAAACGGGCAAGATCACCGGTGCCAGCGCCTCCAGCCTGACCATCTCAGCCCCGTCGCTACAGAAGATTTACGACAACATGGACTTCTTCGCCAGCCGAATTGTGCTGCGCCCGCAGGAGATCTCCAATAACCCGGAAATCATCCGTCGGCTGGGGGTCATTGCACTCAACGTTGGGCTTGAGTTTGATATCTACGGCCATGCCAATTCCACGCACGTTGCGGGCGTGAACCTGATGAACGGTATCGGCGGCAGCGGGGATTTCGAGCGCAACGCCTATCTGTCTATCTTTATGGCGCCGTCGATTGCCAAAGGCGGGAAAATCTCAACCATCGTGCCGATGTGCAGCCATGTCGACCACAGCGAACATAGCGTTAAAGTGATCGTGACCGAACAAGGGATTGCCGATCTGCGTGGGTTATCTCCGATGCAGCGGGCGCACACGATTATCGATAACTGTGCGCATCCCCTTTACCGGGACTACCTGCACCGCTATCTGGAAAAAGCGCCCGGCGGGCATATCCATCACGATCTCAGCCATGCGTTCGATCTGCATCGCAACCTTCTCGAGACAGGATCGATGCTCGGTTAACTTGCCGTACCGTCACGATCTTCAGCAATATGCTGGAGCATGGTGCCGGTATAGCGATGATTTTTCAGCGAATAGAGAAACTCCTGCATATACATGGGGCTGCCGGGCGCGTCGAAATACTTTAGCGTCGACGGATTCACCAGCCGCCAGGCAAAATGAGGGATCACCGTCAAAAACTGCCCGCGCTCCACCGCGCTAATCTTGGCCATAAAGCTGTACGGACGGTAGATAATCGTCGGATTGATCCCACAGGGCCGCATATAAGCATCCAGCATTGCTTCAAAGTTGGCGCGATTCTGGAAGCGCATTTGCAGCCAGGGTAGCTCGCGCAGCAGATCCTGCGGCTGTTTCTCTTCGTAGCGCCGGGAAACGAGAAACCCCAGACGCAGCGGAGACAGTTCGCTGATCGCCAGATTTTCCAACTCCTGTACGCGGGGAGAAACGTGCTGTGGCGAGATAATGAAATCCAGTTTGCGGTCGAACAGATTATCAATCACCCCATTCTCACTGAATTCAACGGCCTGGGCCGTCACGCCGTCATATTTATCGCCAAGGCTAATCAACTGGTCAAAAATAATCGTTGGATAAGTATTATCGATACCGATGACGATTTCCCGCGAGCGACAAGAGGCGTTATGGATTTCGTTATCAATAGCAGAGAGGCGCTGATAGACGGGAAACAGCTTCTGATACAGCTCCTGTCCGGCTTTATTCAGGCTGATGTTGTTATCTTTACGGGTAAACAGCGTATAGCCGATTTGATCTTCCAGTGCAGCAATGCTTTTACCGAAAGGCGATGCGGTCATATGTATTTTTTCTGCCGCTCTGGCGATGTTATTGGTTTGCGCCAGCAGAATGAAATTACGCATCTTTTTCGAGATAAAAATATCCATAGCGTCCCCTTAAAAATCGCTATGGCCTATCCTCATTACCACGAAAAAAAAGACTGAATGTGAGGTCTCATTTTTACAGTTGCTCACAGAAAAAACCGGCTGGAATGTTTTGTCGGCCTGATGAGACGCGTAAGCATCGCCATCAGGCTAAAATCTTGCCGGATGGCGACTTACGCCTTATCAAGACTACTTATTGGTTACTGTAGGCTCAATCTGGAAGACGACATCAACCTGATCGTCAAACTGAATAACCGGCTGTTCGTAGGTTTCCTGAGCGGAGGTTGCAGGCGCTGCATCTGCTTTCATCATCCGTACCATCGGGCTCGGTTGATAATTGGAAACGTGGTAACGCACACTGTAAACGGGACCCAGTTTGCTATTAAAGCCCGCGGCCAGCTGTTCAGCCTGATGAACAGCATCATCAATCGCCGCTTTACGCGCTTTGTCTTTGTAAGCATCCGGCTGGGCAACGCCCAGCGATACCGAACGAATTTCATTCAGACCAGCCTTCAGCGCGCCATCAAGCAGAGCGTTGAGTTTGTCCAACTGACGCAGCGTGACTTCAACGGTGCGCACCGCACGATAGCCTTTGAGAATGCTTTTGCCGTTCTGGTAGTCGTAGTCCGGCTGCGTACGCAAGTTTGCAGCGCTAATGTCTTTCTTCGCTATCTGGTTCTGTTCAAGGAAGGACAGATATTGCGCCACGCGCTCATCGGCCTGCTTCTTCGCGGAAGCCGCATCCTTTGCAGCAACGTTCACTTCAATCGCCAGGGTGGCGATGTCTGGTGTTGCATCTACGCTTGCCGTTCCGGAAGTCACGATGTGCGGTCCATTTGGCAACTCATTTGCCTGTACCGATAGTGCGCTGAATCCGACTAATGCCGCCAGGGCCATTATTTTGAACTTCACGGTCGTTCCTCCATGTTTCATTAATTACCCCAAAACTCAGGGCACATGCAGGCAAGCTTAGCCGATCTCGCTGCGTTGTCCATCAGACAACACTTAGTTGAACAGCGCATGAACGTGCGCAACACCTTCTTTTGCCAGCTGAAAAGCGATAAACCACATCACTAATCCTACCAGCGTATTGATGATGCGCTGTGCTTTCGCAGTTCGCAGACGCGGTGCCAGCCAGGCCGCCAGCAATGCCAGACTGAAGAACCACAGGAACGAAGCGCTGACGGTTCCCAGTGCAAACCCAGCGTTTAGGCTCAACATCCAGTTGTCCCCCCAGACTCCCGAGCACCACAAAGGTATCCAGGTAAACATGTGGGTTGAGCCATGTCACCGCCAGCATAGTGGCTATGATTTTCCAGCGCCCCTGCTTCATCACCTCGGCGCTGGCCAGTTCCAGATTACTGCTCATCGCCGTTTTTAGCGCACCGAATCCGTACCAGAGTAAAAATGCGACCCCGCCCCAGGTGACCAGCGCCATCAGCCATGGCGACTGCATCAGCAAGGCGCTACCGCCGAAGATCCCCGCGCAAATCAGCACTAAATCACTGATAGCGCAGAGTAAAGCGATCATGATGTGATACTGACGACGGATCCCCTGATTCATCACGAAGGCATTTTGTGGACCAAGCGGAAGTATCATGGCTGCACCAAGCGTAAGCCCTTGAAAATAGTAGGATAACATGTAAAACATCTCACATAATTGTCTTGTGGGCAGACTATACTGCGCGGGATTCATTAGAGGAAATGGATAATATTAATCAGTAATTAGCATTATTAATAATACCGCGCACACTCCCCTCCATATTCAGTCTCTGACAATAGCGATTGTGCGTTACCCGAGGTATGCTGAAAGATAAATCTGTCTATACCAAAGGAATGGGTATGAAGCATAACGCGAACATTTTTCTCTTCTGTGCCTCGCTGATAGTTACCAGTTTGTGGCCCACTGTCGCCAGCGCAGACAGAACGCTGCGCTATACCGATCACGAGCCATATGGCAACATGCGTACCCGGCTCATAAAAGAGACTTTTTTTCGCGCGATCGAACAAGAGTCGCTTGGACGTTTGAAAATCGACGCTCACTGGAACGGCGAGCTGTCCACCAGCTATGACGCCTTAAAAACGATCGGCCAGGGCAGCGTGGCGGATATGGGGATCGTGGTCCCTGAGTACACGCCCGAACAACTGCCGCGACACCAGATTTTTAAGAGCTTTCCCCTCGGACCGGGTCGTGGTGAAGCGCAGGTTAACGCCTTTCAGCGGATTTTCCGCGAGTATCGCCAGTTTGGTCGCGAGCTGGAAAACAACAATCTGGTGAATCTTCAGTTTTTCCTCGGCTATCCGGTTGGATTTTTTACGACCAGGCCGAACGTCGATTTGGCACAGCTGAATGCAAGCCAATGGCGGACCGCCAGCTTTTGGCATCAATCATTTTTACGCAACGCAGGCGGCGTGCCGGTCAGCATGCCATGGAATGAAAAAATTACCGATGCGCTTCAGACCGGACAGCTTGACGGCCTGATGGTTAACCTCGACAGCGGAGATGATATCCATGCCCAGCGGGCGGCCCCCTATATTCAGCTCTCCCCTTCGCTCTGGCTCGGACACGTTTATCTTCTGGTGATGAATAAAGACGTCTGGGATAGCCTGGACGTGAAAGATCGCGCAGCCATCAATCGGGCCGCCGCCATGACGCAAAAGCGTATTGGCGCAGTGCAGGACGCAAGCCTGACCGCAATGGCGAAAAAGATGGCAAAAGAGGGTGCACACGTTCATTACCTGACCAACAGCGAGCTGAATGCGTGGCAAGCCGCTACCGGGTATCAGCACGTTCAGGCCGAATGGATTGCCCAACAGGAAAGTAAAGGAATAAACGATGTTGGCGAGCTGATGCAGGGTGTCAGCGCAATTCTTAACAAGACGAGATAAATCAACGCCCGCCTCTCTCTGGCGGGCGTTTTTAGCTGAAGTTACTCGGTGGCGTTCTCTTTCACGCGTTTAAAGTTCACATCCATCTGCGGGTACGGGAAGCTGATACCGTTGGCGTCAAACTCGCGCTTAATACGCTCCAGTACATCCCAGTAGACGCTTTGCAGATCGCTGCTGTTGCTCCAGACACGTACGACGAAATTAATCGAGGAAGCGCCCAGCTCATTCAGGCGTACCGTCATTTCACGGTCTTTTAGGATGCGATCTTCAGACTGGATGATATCAGTGAGGATTTTTTTCACCTGATCGATATCGGAGTCGTAGGCCACGCCGATAATAAATTCGTTACGACGGACCGGCTCGCGAGAGAAGTTAATGATGTTCCCGGCAATGATTTTACCGTTTGGGATCACCACAATCTTACCGTCTACGGTACGCATAGTTGTGGAGAAAATCTGCACGTTAAGCACGGTTCCCGCAACGCCGCCAAGGTCTACATATTCACCCGCGCGGAACGGACGGAACATCACCAGAAGCACGCCTGCGGCGAGGTTGGACAGCGACCCTTGCAGTGCCAGACCGACAGCTAAACCTGCGGCACCGAGAACGGCGATCACGGAGGCAGTTTGCACCCCAACGCGACCCAGCGCGGCAATCAGCGTGAAAGCGATAATACCGTAGCGCACCAGTGCAGAAAGAAAGTCGGCAACGGTGGCATCAATTTTACGCGCCAGCATCAGGCGGTTAACGGTGTTTGATACGATACGCGCCACGATCATACCGATAATGACAATCGCGAGAGCCGCAACGATGTTGACGGCATAGCTCAACAGTAGCTCCTGATTGCGGACCAGCCAGGTGCCCGCACCGTTTATGCTGTCGACAACATTCAAATCTTCCATTCAATATTCCTTTTTTGCTTACCCAAACGGGAGAAATAAAGCCGCCCTAACGGGACTGGCAACCTGACAAGGGTAAACAATAAACTCAGATTTTGCCAAACAGATCACAGAATTCTCTGTCAGCAGCACATTGAAATGGCAATAAAAAAGGCCCGCATTTGCGGGCCTCATGTCACGTTGGACGGCGTAAATTACAGAACGTCAACCGCGTTCAGTTCTTTGAAAGCCTGTTCCAGACGGGTGATCATGGTTGCCTGACCAGCACGCAGCCATACGCGCGGATCGTAGTATTTCTTGTTCGGCTGATCTTCGCCTTTCGGGTTGCCCAACTGACCCTGCAGGTAAGCTTCGTTTGCTTTGTAGTAGTTCAGAACGCCTTCCCAGGTAGCCCATTGGGTATCGGTGTCGATGTTCATTTTCACTACGCCGTAGCTTACGGAGTCTTTGATTTCCTGAGCAGTAGAACCTGAACCACCGTGGAAGACGAAGTTCAGGCTGTTATGCGGCAGGTTATGTTTCTTAGAAACATAGTCCTGAGAGTCGCGCAGGATGGTCGGGGTCAGAACTACGTTACCCGGCTTGTAAACGCCGTGTACGTTACCGAAGGACGCTGCGATGGTGAAACGCGGGCTGATTTTGCTCAGCTCGGTGTATGCGTAGTCAACGTCTTCCGGTTGGGTGTACAGTGCAGAAGCGTCCATGTGGCTGTTGTCCACGCCGTCTTCTTCACCACCGGTGCAACCCAGTTCGATTTCCAGAGTCATGCCCATTTTGGACATGCGCGCCAGGTATTTGGAGCAGATTTCGATGTTCTCTTCCAGAGACTCTTCAGACAGGTCGATCATGTGAGAAGAGAACAGCGGTTTGCCCGTTGCTGCGAAGTGTTTTTCACCCGCGTCCAGCAGACCGTCGATCCACGGCAGCAGTTTCTTCGCGCAGTGGTCAGTGTGCAGGATAACCGGAACACCATAGTGTTCAGCCATCTGGTGAACGTGATGCGCACCAGAGATAGCACCCAGGATTGCAGCGCCCTGAGGAACGTCAGACTTCACGCCTTTACCCGCGATGAAAGAAGCACCACCGTTGGAGAACTGGACGATTACCGGCGCTTTAACTTTTGCAGCGGTTTCCAGAACGGCGTTGATGGAGTCGGTACCAACGCAGTTAACAGCTGGCAGAGCAAAGTTGTTTTCTTTAGCTACCTGGAAAACTTTCTGTACGTCATCACCAGTGATTACGCCTGGTTTTACGAAATCAAAAATTTTAGACATGTTGCGAGTCCTGTATCTTCGGCCTTGGAAAGGGGGCGCGCTCGACAGCGCGCTAATAATTGGGCAGGTTTCCCTGCCCATCAATGTCTTACTTTTTAGCACGCTCTTCGAGCATGGCTACTGCTGGCAGTACTTTGCCTTCCACGAATTCGAGGAATGCGCCGCCGCCAGTAGAGATGTAGGAGATTTTGTCAGCAATGCCGAACAGGTCGATTGCTGCCAGGGTGTCACCGCCGCCTGCGATAGAGAATGCTTCGCTGTCTGCGATAGCATTAGCAACGATTTCAGTACCTTTGCGGAAGTTCGGGAATTCGAACACGCCAACCGGGCCATTCCACAGAATGGTTTTCGCATTCTTCAGGATGTCAGCCAGCTGCTGTGCAGAAGCGTCGCCGATATCCAGGATCTGCTCGTCTTCTTTTACATCGCTAACGGATTTAAGCGTAGCCGGTGCAGTTTCAGAGAATTCAGTCGCTACGCGAACGTCAGTCGGGACCGGAATATCGCAAGTCGTCAGCAGACGCTTAGCTTCATCAACCAGGTCAGCTTCGTACAGGGATTTGCCGACGTTGTGGCCTTGAGCAGCAACGAAGGTGTTCGCGATACCACCACCAACGATCAGCTGGTCAGCGATTTTTGACAGAGAGTCCAGAACGGTCAGTTTGGTAGAAACTTTAGAACCACCAACGATAGCCACCATCGGACGAGCAGGTTCTTTCAGCGCTTTACCCAGCGCATCCAGCTCAGCAGCCAGCAGCGGACCAGCGCAAGCTACGTCGGCGAATTTACCGATACCGTGGGTAGAAGCCTGCGCACGGTGAGCGGTACCGAAAGCGTCCATTACGAATACGTCGCACAGAGCAGCGTATTTTTTGGACAGTGCTTCGTCGTCTTTCTTCTCGCCTTTGTTGAAGCGAACGTTTTCCAGAACAACCAGTTCACCGGCAGCGACTTCAACGCCGTCCAGGTAATCTTTTACCAGGCGAACCGGAGCAGACAGTTTGTCTTTCAGGTAGTTAACAACCGGCAGCAGAGAGAATTCTTCGTTGTACTCGCCTTCGGTAGGACGACCCAGGTGGGAAGTTACCATCACTTTAGCACCCTGTTTCAGGGCCAGTTCGATGGTCGGCAGAGAAGCACGGATACGCGCATCGCTGGTTACTTTCCCTTCTTTAACTGGTACGTTCAGGTCCGCACGGATAAAAACGCGTTTACCAGCCAGATCCAGATCGGTCATCTTAATTACAGACATGGTGAATCCTCTCGTTGATTCATAAAGTTTTGTCGACGCTCAAGCGTCGAGCCTGAAACCAATAGCAGCCATCGCTAACGTTGTGTCGAGCATACGGTTAGCAAAGCCCCATTCATTATCACACCAGACCAGCGTTTTGATCAGGTGAGCGCCACTCACGCGCGTTTGCGTACCATCAACGATGGCGCTGTGCGGGTCGTGGTTAAAATCTACAGAGACCAACGGTAATTCCGTATAGTCAACTATACCATGAAATGCACCTTGTGCTGCTTTTTGCAGCAACTGGTTGACTTCACTGGCTTTTACTGGTTTTTTCACCGTCACGCTTAAGTCGATCGCCGTCACATTTATGGTCGGTACACGCACCGCAATCGCTTCAAAACGATCGTTAAACTGCGGGAAAATTCGCGTGATGCCCGCCGCCAGTTTGGTATCAACCGGAATAATAGACTGGCTGGCCGCTCGCGTGCGACGCAGGTCAGGATGATAGGCATCAATAACCTGCTGATCGTGCATCGCGGAGTGGATCGTGGTGACAGTACCAGACTCAATGCCGTAAGCATCATCCAGCAATTTAATGACGGGTATTATGCAATTCGTGGTGCAGGAGGCGTTGGAAACGATCCGGTGTTCAGCGCGCAGCTGATCCTGATTAACGCCATACACAACGGTTGCGTCGATGTCGTGACTACCAGGATGTGAAAAGAGCACTTTTTTTGCACCAGCAGCAATATGCGCCTCGCCGTGTTCGCGGTTGCCGAAAACCCCCGTACAGTCCAGAACAACGTCGACACTCAGTTCGCGCCAGGGAAGCGCATCGAGCGTTCGCTCATGCAGAATGCGGATCGCGTCATCGCCAACGATGAGCTGGTCACGTTCCTGACGAACATCCCAGGCAAAACGTCCATGGCTGGTGTCATATTTCAACAAATGCGCCATGCCTGCAGCATCCGCCAGTTCGTTGATTGCCACCACGGTGATTTCCGCCCGACGCCCGGATTCATACAAAGCACGAACCACGTTGCGTCCGATGCGACCGAAACCATTAATCGCTACGCGTACGGTCATAGGTCTCCTGCAAGGATTTCTCAGAAACGATGTGGCAGACAGAGTAATGCAGCAAATCGCTCAGGGAAACCTTACCTGTCGCAAACTGCGACTAATTGGTTAATTGTCGAACATTTAATCGACTGAAACGCTTCAGCTAGAATAAGCGAAACGCGGAATAAAAGGAATGATTGTCCAGCCAAAGAAAACAGTTATCTGACGTACATCACATTTTTCCCGCTAAGACCGGGGGAAATTATTCCAGTAAACCGTAATAATCATTACGGCTTAACAGGAATAATTGGCCTTCACGCAATCCGATATTCACCAGATTCCAGCATCTCCAGCGTCAGGTCACCAGGCAGACTCGCTTCCAGTACCCGATGAACATTCGGTCCGTCGGTACGCTCATAAAACGCCTCAGCGTCAGCTTGTGATAGTCCGCCCGCCAGTTTACGACCTACCAGTCGTGTATGGAGCGCGTTGGCAGGAGCACGAATAAACAGCGAGTAATCACAAAACTCAGCTAACGCCCGCCACCTTTCATCATCGCGTAATAACCAGTTTCCTTCCACAATCACAATCGGCGCGGTCACTGTTATGGCCGCTTCTACCGGATCGTGTTTTTGCCGGTCGTACTGTGGCCAGGTGCCCTCCCCCTCCCTTATCAGACGTAGATTCTGTGCAAGCTTATCCACATCAAAGGTTTCCGGCGCACCTTTGTATGCTCGCAGGTTATGAGCATCCAGCCAGGTGTTGTAGTGATGGAAGCCATCCATCGGCAGCGTCTGGATCTCCGGCAGGCCAGGATCCTGACGGGCGAGATATTCCCAGAAGGTGGTCAGCGTCGATTTACCCGTACCAGGCGGTGCGCTGAGAAAAACGATCGTTCGTCGCTGCGGGTGAGTGGCGTGTATTTTTGCCAGCTGTTGTAATAACGGTTTGTGGACGTTCTCTATCTCATCATCACGGTAATGTGCTTCAACCTGTAGCCCATTCACCGTTAGTTTGATTTTCACGGCGTTAATTCCTTTAAAATCGCCGTCACTGCCAGCGTCATTGCCGTCTTGACCATTGCGCTAAAGCGCACTTCGGACCACGCAGCAAAGTCGGCAAATTTCATCGACTCCAGCGCACCGTAGAGCGTTGCGTTGCGGGTGATACTGTTCACGTTGCTGACAAAATCCCAGGTAATGTCATCGGCAAAACCGGGGATATTATCCTGCTCGTTCAGGTACTGATAAAACTGAGAGAAATGGGTGATGTCGGCATAAAGCCATTTATCCATTTTTCCCAACGCATAAATCAGACGTAACGCAACGTCGATATCGTCAAGCGGTCCACTCTGGGCGAGTAACGGCTTCACTGCATATTCCACGATCTCTTCATCGTTATTAACGAACAGCGACGGTAGAAAGCGCTTAATGCCCTGGAGCAAAATGTTATGTGCCGTCGTCATAAACGAGAGTAAATTATTTTGAGCATCCAGTTGCTCAAGCACATCGTCTTCTGTCAGCGTCGTCATTCGTTTCTCGATAAATCACCATGAATGCAGAGAGTCTATTATATTACACGTTCGATCCGCGCCGCCGATCAGTAAAGTTTGCGTGCGCACACCATTCGCAACCTGTTGGATCCCTTTCACAAGATCGCCGCCCGTGACCCCTGTTGCGCTGAAGAGGATCTTATTTCCCCCTACCAGTTCGTCCTGCGCGTAGATCCGGTTGATCTCAACGCCCATTTCCGCGCAGCGCTGATGTTCCTGTGCCGCAATCAGACGATTATCTGCGTTATTTCCTTTCGCTTCACAAAAATCAATCAGTTCAGCCTGCATATCGCCCCCCAGCGCTTTAACCGCACAGGCTGAAATAACCCCTTCAGGCGCGCCGCCAATGGTATACATCAGATCATAAGGATTCTCCTGCATACAGGCCAGCACGCTGGCGGCCACGTCACCATCGGGCAGAGCAAAGACCTTGACGCCAAGCCGTGTCGCCTCGGCAATCGCTGGTTGAAGGCGCGGCTTATCCAGCGTCACCATCCGTAGTCGCTCCAGCGGTTTACCCAACGCCTCTGCCACATTACGCAGATTATCTGCCAACGGCAGCGCCAGATTAATCGCCCCTTTCGCAAACCGATTAACAACCAGTTTTTTCATGTACATATCAGGAGCGTGTAACAAACTGCCGCGAGGGGCAAACGCCATGACGGCCAGCGCATTGCTTTGCCCCATAGCCACCATTCGGGTTCCTTCGATAGGATCAACGGCGATATCTACCTCAGGTCCGGTGCCGGTTCCCACTGCCTCACCAATCCACAGCATCGGGGCTTGATCAATCTCCCCTTCGCCAATAACGATGCGTCCGCGAATGGCAATACTGTTCAATGCTTCCCGCATTGCCGTCACAGCCAGACCATCAATCTTGTTTTTATCGCCGCACCCGGTTTGCGGCCAGGCTGCCAGTGCAGCCTGCTCCGTGATACGAAATAGCGGCCATGCCAGCGACATCATATCCCCGCCTCCCCGATATCAACGCCAAAGTGTGCCAAAAGGTATTTTTCTGCCTTTTCATTCCAGATACCGTGCGTCTCCTTCACCAGTAGCGCCAGTTCTTTGAATAATGGGTCAGTTTTCCCTTTCTCGGCAAAATCAGCAATGGCGGTTAGTGGCATGATAACGCCGTTATATATCAGCTTCTTACCGCCGGGGATCGCCGGTAAATTCAAAACAGTTTCCGGAACTGCATCAAGGCCGCCAATGTGCGTCACCATAAACGACGGTTGCAGTTGGCCAGTTGCACTGAGCGCAATGGCCTCTTTCATATCATCCGTTGAACCACCGGATGTCCCGACAACGTGAGTGCTGTTGTAGTGCACGTTATAAAAATTAAACGGCACTTTGAAGTTACTGTCCGTAGGACCGGCAAAAAAATTCAGGCAACCATCTTCCGCGAGTAAATCATCAGCCATCTCAACAACTGCAGGCACTGCCGCATACACAAAGACATCATCAAAACCTGCGTCATGAGTTAACGCTCGCAGCATCGCTGTCGGAGAATCCATGCCAGTAGTATTCACATAGATGAGCTCAATCCCCTTTTCAGCCGCCAACTCAACGGGCAACAGTTTTTTAGCCTGCGCCAGTCGTGCTTCGTCAATGTCGACCACCACCACGCGCGACGGCTGAATATTCCCGTTAATGGCATAATCTATTGCACCAATACCCATCGGCCCGGCGCAGGCCAGAAGCGCAATGTTCCCCCCTGGCTTAATCCCCATGCGATGCTCATAAACGTAAGGCGTGGTGTGAAAATTCGCGTTATACGCGCCAATAATACAGCACATCGGTTCTGCCAATGAGGCGGCGGCAAAATAAGAGCCGTGGTAAGGCAAAACGCATCCCAGGTTAATCGCCACTTCCGGGATAATCATATATGTCGCATTGCCGCCAAAATATTCATAGCTGTATCCCGCTGAATATCCACTTGGCAATCCCATCGCAGGTTGCAACACAAAACGCTGACCTTTCTTATATTTATCCGTCAGGTTTTTTCCCACCTCAACAATAATACCTGCACATTCATGTCCGGTAATCACCGGATGGTTTTCCAGATCGTCCGGTACGCGTTTATGATCGCTCCCCAATGCTGCTGCTTTCCAGGTGGACAAACAAACGCTATCGGATATTACGCTTACTAACAATTCATTATCTGTAATTGCAGGCAGTTCAAATTCGCGGATACGAATATCCTGCTTGCCATATATGGCAGCAACTTTCGTTTTCATATTCACTCCAAAAATAGAAGAAGGCTAGTTCGCAGTAATGCGTTTAAATAAATCATCCAACAATGGGTCACCAATATAGTTCTTAATCAGCACTAATGGCTTTTCACTCACACGTTTAACACGACCTTCAAGACTGGCATGGGTGACAATAATATCGGCATCTTGCGGAACGTTTTCGATAGCATAATGCGTCACAGTAATATTCAATCCCGCTTTCTCCAGACGCTTACGAAATGTGGTTGCCCCCATAGCACTGGAACCCATTCCTGCATCACAGACAAAAGCGACGCGTTTAATGTTTTTATAAGAGAATTTCCCTTCCTGCTTCATCGCTTTGACGGCTCTGGCTGATTCAGCAAAGTCATCTTCACTTTCTGTTTCAACGTTCTTTTCCATTTTCAGGATGACAGAGGTAATAACAAAAGTAACAACGGTTCCCGCGGTGACTCCTGCAATGGTCGCGAGGAAAGAACCTTTCGGCGTTAATGCCAGATAGGCGAATATAGATCCTGGGCTTGGCCCCGCAACTAACCCACCGTCCAGCAGGTGGAATACCCACGTCCCGGTCATTCCCCCGGCAATCATCGCGATCAGGGTCAGAGGCTTCATCAGCACATACGGGAAATACAGTTCATGAATACCACCGAGGAAGTGGATAATCATGGCGCCTGGCGCAGACTTTTTACTCATCCCTTTGCCAAAGATAGCAAAGCCGAGTAACAAACCTAATCCCGGCCCTGGGTTAGATGCCACCATGAAGAAAATCGATTTTCCCGTTTCAGAAGCTTGCTGCATCCCCAGCGGATAATACACCCCCTGATCAATGGCATTGTTCAGAAAGAGGATTTTTGCCGGCTCATTGATTACGGATAGCAACGGCAGATAGCCCGCATGAACCAACGCTTCAATACACTCCTTCACAAAATTATTGGCAATGAGAACCGCCGGGCCGATAACTTCAAACCCCAGCAAGCATAAGAGCATTCCCGCGATACCAAGAGAGAAATTATTGATAACCATCTCGAAGCCTGCAGGAATGCGTTTTTCCAGCAGACGGTCGATATGCTTAATCACCCAACCGCCAAGCGGCCCCATTACCATTGCGCCAAGGAACATCGGAATATCCGCGCCCACAATAACGCCAATAGAACCAATGCCCCCCATCACCGCACCGCGTTTCCCGCCAACCAGATGTCCCCCAGTGGAGCCAATCATGACGGGCAGTAAATAGGTAATCATCGGACCGACAATTTTGGCGAAATGCTCATTCGGCATCCAACCAGTAGGAATAAATAATGCGGTAATAAAACCCCAGGCAATAAATGCGCCGATGTTAGGAATGACCATTGCAGTCAAAAACCCACCAAAAGCCTGGACTTTGGCACGAGCAGACTTGTTTTCCATAATAATATCCTGAAAGGAAACCGTTAATTATGCTTGAGCGATAATATCCGCCAATTGTTTTTCTGATTTAGCCGCTAACAAAGCGGTTAGTGCTTCCTCTTCACATAATAATTCGCTTAAGGCCTGAATAGCGCCAATGTGTGAATCAGCATTAGCCGCCGACAATCCGATTAATAATCTGATACCTTCATCATCTTCGGCAAATTTCACTTCCTGTTTGAGAAGCGTTAATGACATACCGGTTTTTAACGCGCCACACTCCGGTCGAGCGTGCGGCATGGCGACACCTGGTGCTAAAATATAATAAGGACCATTGTTAATCGTTGAGTCTTTAATGGCCTGAATATAATCTGAATTGACATAATGGTTGGCAAGTAAGGATGACATAGAAAAGTCAATTGCCTCCTGCCAGTTCTTTGCTGAATTTTTTATTGAGATAGATGATTCGGGAAAGTAATCAATCAGCCGCATACATTTTCCTTATTTTATTTTTAGGGTACGAGTTAGCGTTAAAAATAAAATACGCGCACGGCGAAATGAAATCAATCGAGGAGAAAACTACATACAGCGCAGAATTTTTTTTGGCGATGCCTTTAAAAACAACGCATTGAGAAAAGAAATATAAAAATCAACAGCAATAATGTGATTCAAGTTGCAAATATAAAACATCGCTAAATATCATATTTGTGATAAACATCTACATTTTTTGGTTGCACACAACCAAATAAATTTACTTACTTTAAAAAAACGGGCCGCATAAGCGACCCGTTTTCACCTGTAATCAAAATTACAGCAGTTCTTTTGCTTTCGCGACAACGTTGTCGACAGTGAAGCCAAACTCTTCAAACAGCAGCTCAGCCGGTGCAGACTCACCAAAGGTAGTCATACCAACGATAGCGCCGTTCAGGCCCACGTATTTGAACCAGTAGTCTGCGATACCCGCTTCCACTGCAACACGTGCGGAAACAGCTTTCGGCAGTACAGACTCGCGATAAGCGGCATCCTGTTTGTCGAACGCGTCGGTAGACGGCATGGAAACAACGCGCGCTTTAACGCCTTCAGCGGTCAGTTTGTCCCAGGCAGCCACAGCCAGCTCAACTTCAGAACCGGTAGCGATGAAGATCAGTTCCGGCTGACCGGCGCAATCTTTCAGCACGTAACCACCGCGCGCGATGTTCGCCAGCTGCTCTTCGGTACGTTCCTGCTGTGCCAGGTTCTGGCGGGAGAGGATCAGCGCGGTTGGACCGTCCTGACGCTCTACACCGTATTTCCATGCAACGGCAGATTCAACCTGGTCACACGGACGCCAGGTGCTCATGTTCGGGGTCACACGCAGCGAAGCTACCTGCTCTACCGGCTGGTGAGTCGGGCCATCTTCGCCCAGACCGATGGAGTCGTGGGTATAGACCATCACCTGACGCTGTTTCATCAGCGCAGCCATACGCACCGCGTTACGGGCATATTCCACAAACATCAGGAAGGTGGAGGTGTACGGCAGGAAGCCACCGTGCAGGGAGATACCGTTAGCGATAGCGGTCATACCGAATTCACGTACACCGTAATGGATGTAGTTACCGGCAGTATCTTCGTTGATAGCTTTAGAACCAGACCACAGAGTCAGGTTACTTGGTGCCAGGTCAGCGGAGCCACCGAGGAATTCAGGCAGCAGAGGACCAAACGCTTCAATCGCGTTCTGAGACGCTTTACGGCTGGCGATTTTCGCCGGGTTAGCCTGCAGCTTAGCGATGAACTCGTTCGCTTTTGTGTCGAAGTCAGACGGCATTTCACCTTTCATACGACGGGTGAATTCAGCGGCTTCCTGCGGGAAGGCTTTCGCATAAGCAGCGAACTTCTCGTTCCATGCAGCTTCTTTTGCCTGGCCTGCTTCTTTCGCATCCCACTGCGCGTAGATTTCAGACGGAATTTCAAACGGCGCGTATTTCCAGCCCAGCTGTTCGCGGGTCAGTGCGATTTCTGCATCACCCAGCGGTGCGCCGTGAGAGTCGTGGGTACCAGCTTTATTCGGGGAACCGAAACCGATGATGGTTTTGCACATCAGCAGGGACGGTTTGTCGGTCACAGCGCGAGCTTCTTCAACTGCGCGCTTAATCGCGTCAGCATCGTGACCATCAACGCCACGAACCACGTGCCAGCCGTAAGCTTCGAAACGCTTAGCGGTGTCATCGGTGAACCAGCCTTCAACGTGGCCATCGATAGAGATGCCGTTGTCATCGTAGAACGCTACCAGTTTACCCAGCTTCAGCGTACCGGCCAGGGAACATACCTCGTGAGAGATACCTTCCATCATGCAGCCGTCGCCCATGAAAGCATAGGTAAAGTGGTCAACGATGTCGTGACCAGGACGGTTAAACTGCGCCGCCAGCGTTTTTTCGGCGATAGCCATACCCACAGCATTCGCAATGCCCTGACCCAGAGGACCGGTAGTGGTTTCAACACCCGCGGTGTAACCCACTTCCGGGTGACCCGGCGTTTTGGAATGCAGCTGACGGAAGTTCTGCAGCTCGGACATCGGCAGATCGTAGCCGGTGAGGTGCAGCAGGCTGTAAATCAGCATGGAGCCGTGGCCGTTGGACAGCACGAAGCGGTCACGGTCAGCCCAGGACGGGTTAGTCGGGTTGTGGTTCAGGAAATCACGCCACAGGACTTCGGCAATGTCAGCCATACCCATCGGGGCACCCGGGTGACCGGATTTGGCTTTCTGTACTGCGTCCATGCTCAGCGCACGAATAGCATTGGCAAGCTCTTTACGTGAGGACATTTTGACTCCAGATCGGATAATGAAGGCTGAGCCCTTAACGACTTGACGACAGCGCGTTTTGGGCTACGCCGGAAAAAAGTGCCAACAATGTAACCCAAGCCGCGTGTCATGTACATGGAGCATCCTTTTACCGCTTCAGAAATCTCTGGATCATGCGCGCAAGTTGCGCAATCTTCTCGCCCGCTGAATGTTCTTTTCTTTATACTAAGGCCGAGCGTCGGTTTACCTGCAAACGACGCATTTTTTAGAAAAATCCTGACTTTGTGCGGAAGAGAAAAAATGAAAATTCGCGCTTTACTGCTTGCTACGAGCATGGCGGCGGCATTGACCGGCTGCCAGAACATGGACTCAAACGGACTGCTTTCTTCTGGCGCAGAGGCTTTTCAGGCCTATAGTCTGAGCGATACTCAGGTAAAAGCGCTGAGCGATCAGGCCTGTAAAGATATGGACAGCAAGGCTACTATCGCCCCTGCCAGCAGCGAGTATGCAACGCGTCTTGGCAAAATCGCCGCCGCGCTTGGCGACAACATTAATGGCCAGCCGGTGAACTACAAAGTCTATATGGCGAAAGATGTGAATGCCTTTGCCATGGCGAACGGTTGTATCCGCGTGTACAGCGGCCTGATGGATATGATGACCGATAACGAAGTCGAAGCGGTGATCGGCCACGAAATGGGCCACGTCGCGCTGGGTCATGTGAAAAAAGGCATGCAGGTCGCGCTGGGCACTAACGCCGTACGTGCAGCAGCGGCTTCCGCTGGCGGCATTGTCGGCAGCCTGTCGCAGTCGCAATTGGGCGATCTTGGCGAGAAACTGGTGAACTCGCAGTTCTCCCAGCGTCAGGAATCCGAAGCAGATGATTACTCGTATGATTTGTTGCGCAAACGTGGGATCAATCCGGCAGGACTGGCCACCAGCTTTGAGAAACTGGCTAAACTGGAAGCAGGACGCCAAAGCTCAATGTTTGACGATCACCCGGCATCTGCAGAACGTGCGCAACACATTCGCGATCGCATGAGCGCAGACGGGATAAAATAATCCTCGAACAGTGCCGGATGGCGGCGTGAGCGCCTTATCCGGCCTACAAATTCAGCAATAATGTAGGCCGGACTAGCGTCAGCGACATCCGGCAAAATAGTCCGAAACCCGTTATTCGCCTTTCTTCGCCGCCTGGATATACAGCATTTCCAGTGCCAGCGTAGCCGCCGCCAGCGCGGTGATCTCTGACTGATCGTAGGCCGGAGCTACTTCCACCACATCCATCCCGACGATATTCAGATCTTTCAGACCACGTACCAGCTTGATCGCGCGATCGGAAGTCAGACCGCCGATCACGGGCGTACCGGTTCCTGGAGCAAACGCCGGATCGAGGCAGTCGATATCAAAGGTCAGATACACCGGCATATCACCAACAATCTGCTTAACCTGGGCGATGATGTCATCTACGCCGCGATCGTTCACCTGGCAAGCATCCAGCACGGTAAAGCCGTTATCTTTGTCGAACTCTGTACGAATACCGATCTGCACAGAGTGATTCGGATCGATCAGACCTTCATTCGGCGCAGTGTAGAACATGGTACCGTGGTCGAATTCACAGCCGTTAGCGTAGGTGTCGGTGTGGGCATCAAAGTGCACCAGCGCCATTTTACCAAAGTGTTTAGCGTGCGCGCGCAGGAGCGGCAGCGTGACGAAGTGATCACCGCCGAAAGAGAGCATGCGCTTACCGGCAGAAAGCAACTTCTCAGCATGCGCCTGCAGTTTTTCACTCATTTCACGGGCATCACCGAACGCATAAACCAGATCGCCGCAGTCCACCACGTTCAGGCGCTCGCGCATATCGAAGTCCCACGGGAAGCGATTGTGTTCCCACGCCAGGTTAGTGGAAACCTGACGGATCGCAGCCGGACCATGACGACCGCCCGCGCGGCCAGACGTTGCCATATCAAACGGTACGCCGGTGATCACCCAATCGGCGTCGCTGTCGTACGGCATGAAGTTCATCGGCAGACGCAAAAAACCAAAGGCGTTAGAAACCAGGGAGTTGTCGTATTGATGACCTAAGGTGCTCATGTACTGACCTCTTTTAAAATCGGTGAAAAAAAATCCCCTCCGCGTCGTTAAGCCCGACGAGGAAGGGATTGATTTACGTGACTACTTGTATAGGCGAATTATCGCCGTTAATTTGCTCAGGTTCAAGCGAACCCCAACAGCATTACTCGTCTTCGAGATAGGTATATCCGTACAGTCCTGCCTCAAACTCTTCGAGGAACTGCTGCTGCAACTCGGTATCCAGATCGGTGTTTTTCACCTGGTCACGGAACTGAGTTAGCAGGGTGTTCGGATCCAACTGCACGTATTGCAGCATATCCGCCACGGTATCCCCTTCGTCAGACAGCTCAACTTCCACGCTGCCGTCAGGGAAGACGAACACGTCAACCGCTTCGGTATCACCGAACAGGTTGTGCATGTTGCCAAGGATCTCCTGGTACGCCCCCACCATAAAGAAGCCCAGCATCGGCGGGTTCTCAGGGTCGTATTCCGGCATCGGCATGGTGGTCGCAATGCCGTCACCATCAACATAGTGGTCGATAGCGCCATCAGAGTCACAAGTGATATCCAGCAGCACCGCACGGCGCTCAGGAGCCTTGTTCAGCCCTTCCAGCGGCATCACCGGGAACAGCTGATCGATCCCCCACGCATCCGGCATCGACTGGAACAGCGAGAAGTTGACGTAAATCTTATCCGCCATACGCTCCTGCAACTCGTCGATAATCGGACGGTGCGCGCGGTTGCTCGGGTCGAGTTGTTTTTGCACATCGTGACACATGTTCAGATAGAGCTGTTCTGCCCACGCGCGTTCCTGCAGGCTAAAGGTGCCTGAAGAGTACCCAACGTGAATATCGTGCAGATCCATCTGGCTGTCGTGCAGCCATTCACGCAGCGAACGACGGGTTCCCGGCTCATGCATCTCTTGCCAGGTTTCCCACATGCTTTGCAGGGCACGCGGCGCATCGTCAGCCGGAGGCGTTGCTTCGGTATGCTCGCTACGCTCAACGCCGATAATGTTAGACACCAGCACGGTATGATGCGCGGTAACAGCGCGACCGGATTCGGTAATTACCGTCGGGTGCGGCAGACCGTGCTCTTCACAGGCGTCGCCAATGGCCCAGATGATGTTGTTCGCGTATTCGTTCAGGCCGTAGTTTACGGAGCAGTCAGACTGCGAACGGGTACCTTCGTAGTCCACGCCCAGGCCACCGCCCACGTCGAAGCACTGGATATTTACGCCAAGCTTGTGCAGCTCAACGTAGAAACGCGCCGACTCACGTACGCCAGTGGCAATATCACGAATGTTCGCCATCTGTGAGCCGAGGTGGAAGTGCAGCAACTGAATACTGTCCAGACGACCGCGCTCGCGCAGCATTTCTACCAGTTGCAGCACCTGGTTTGCCGCCAGGCCGAATTTCGATTTCTCTCCGCCGGAGGACTGCCATTTGCCGGACCCTTGCGACGCCAGACGCGCACGCACGCCCAGACGCGGAACAACATTCAGTCGTTCAGCTTCATCCAGCACGATAGCGATTTCAGACATCTTCTCGATGACCAGATAGATCTTATGGCCCATCTTTTCGCCAATTAGCGCCAGGCGGATGTATTCGCGGTCTTTATAGCCGTTACACACGATCACGCTGCGGGTCATTCCGGCATGAGCCAGAACGGCCATCAGTTCAGCTTTAGAACCGGCTTCCAGCCCCAGCGGTTCGCCGGAGTGGATCAGCGATTCAATCACGCGACGGTGCTGGTTAACCTTGATCGGGTAAACGAGGAAATAGTCACCGTTGTAGCCGTAAGACTCACGGGCGCGCTTAAACGCGGCGTTAATCGAACGCAGACGGTGTTGCAGGATCTGCGGGAAGCAGAACAATGCAGGCAAACGCTGGCCCTGCGCTTCACGGGCTTTCACCAACTCAGCAAGGTCAACGCGCGCTTCTGGTACGTCGGGATCCGGGCACACGCTGATGTGGCCCAGTTCATTGACGTCATAGTAGTTATTACCCCACCAGGCAATATTGTAAGTACGCAGCATCTTGCTGGCTTCCTGGGAACTCATTGCAACCTCCTGCATGGAGCGTAGTACACCGTGTTCGCCTGCTGACGAAGGCGAACCCAAAGAAATGTCGTCAGACATAGCGAACCTCAAATTTTATTAACAAGTGTAAAACAGTTGACTACTATCGCAATCCGAAGACGCGATAACAACCCAAATACAGGCAGAATTTCCAGCAGATAGTGCTGACGCTCCGACTGTGCGACCGGTTTCTTTTTCATATCAATGTAAACACGTAACCGAACTTAATGCTGACGGTTCGGCGAAACCACGAGAAAACTCTTGTTTACCAAGAGCGCCCTTGTTCAGTTCTTAGTGACCGTTGCCGGCCCTGGAGTCCTGAGAAGCGCCGAGATGGGTATAACATCGGCAGGTATGCAAGATGCAGATTGCGGGGGACATATGTACACCAGAACGGTGCGACAGATTCAGCAGAATACAACGGTTCATTATCTCGTATCACCTCCACGGTTGCTCCTGACGGAACGAACCCACAAGCCAAAGCTAAAGTTTTAACCCGGCTGGAAGTGGCAACACGATGAAAACGTCGTGTGCTTTTTTGTCTATCCTCAATAAATCGAGTTGCGGGAAGGCGGCAACGCAGTGAATCCCCGGGCGCTTACAGGAGTAAGTGACTGGGCGAGTATTGCCAACGCACATGCAACTTGAAGTATGACGGATATGAGCCGCGCGCCGCGTTTTATACCGACAACAGTACGAAAAAGCAAAAGATAAATACGCGCATTGCCAGCACCGTCAGGAAAAATTTCCAGTTACATTTTCAGTACAATGCGAGCTCAATCAAAAAAAGCTGGAAATCAGGCGCAGAACCGACTTAAAATAGCCGTCCAGATGTTAATCCATCTATACCGATTAACACTCAGACTGCCAGTGTCCGTCATCTGCAGACTCATGGTAGAATCTTCTACACATGGCTATTCCACTCGACAGTTTGAGCTAACTACATTCTCCTTAGGTGAAATTAAATATGGCAAAACACCTTTTTACGTCCGAGTCCGTATCAGAAGGGCATCCTGACAAAATCGCTGACCAAATCTCTGATGCCGTGCTGGATGCAATCCTGGAGCAGGATCCGAAAGCACGCGTTGCCTGCGAAACCTACGTCAAAACCGGCATGGTTTTAGTTGGCGGTGAGATCACCACCAGCGCATGGGTTGATATCGAAGAGATCACCCGTAACACGGTTCGCGAAATTGGCTATGTGCATTCCGACATGGGCTTTGATGCCAACTCTTGTGCGGTACTGAGCGCGATTGGTAAACAGTCTCCGGACATCAACCAGGGTGTTGACCGTGCGGATCCGCTGGAACAGGGCGCAGGCGACCAGGGTCTGATGTTTGGTTATGCAACCAACGAAACCGACGTGCTGATGCCAGCCCCGATTACCTATGCTCACCGTCTGGTGCAGCGTCAGGCTGAAGTGCGTAAAAACGGCACCTTATCCTGGCTGCGCCCGGATGCAAAAAGCCAGGTAACCTTCCAGTATGACGACGGTAAAATCGTCGGTATTGATGCGGTTGTTCTGTCGACTCAGCACTCTGAAGATATCGATCAGAAATCGCTGCAAGAAGCCGTTATGGAAGAGATCATCAAGCCGGTACTGCCGACTGAATGGCTGACAGCTTCAACCAAGTTCTTCATCAACCCAACCGGTCGTTTCGTTATCGGTGGTCCAATGGGTGACTGCGGTCTGACGGGTCGTAAAATCATCGTTGATACCTACGGCGGCATGGCCCGTCACGGCGGCGGCGCATTTTCTGGTAAGGATCCGTCTAAAGTTGACCGTTCCGCAGCTTATGCAGCCCGCTACGTAGCGAAAAACATCGTTGCCGCTGGCCTGGCTGACCGTTGTGAGATTCAGGTTTCCTACGCAATCGGCGTGGCTGAACCGACCTCTATCATGGTGGAAACGTTCGGTACTGAAAAAGTGCCTTCAGAACAGCTGACCCTGCTGGTGCGTGAGTTCTTCGACCTGCGCCCGTATGGCCTGATTCAGATGCTGGATCTGCTGCACCCGATTTACAAAGAAACCGCCGCTTACGGTCACTTTGGTCGCGAACATTTCCCATGGGAAAAAACCGACAAAGCCGCCCTGCTGCGTGAAGCTGCCGGTCTGAAGTAATTCCCCGACGGCTCAATGCTTATGAAGACCAGCCTCATGCTGGTCTTTTTTATGTCATTTGCTCTCCCATCCCCCATCGCTATAACCACGCTAATTTCATTTGCTTCAATAACAAATGAAAGCGATTACATAGCACAGTATTTCTATCTACCCTGAATTCACATCTCTTCGTTACCAGCATTGCATCACTGTTACATCACATTTCAGCATTGTCTTAAAATCAGCCAATCAACTTTATTCTATAATAATAAATAATGTTAACTTTCAACTCATTAAACAATAATCCACATGAATGCCAGTGTAACCGATTACACCAATGTGATGTGATTCGCATTTTTTTACCCCGTACTCACCTACCCTTAACATCAACAAAACTAGCTACCCAACGGAGGGCATCATGCCTGACAATAAAAAAACGGGGCATTCCAACAAAGCCATGACATTTTTTGTCTGCTTCCTGGCAGCCCTGGCTGGATTACTTTTTGGCTTGGATATCGGTGTTATTGCCGGTGCTTTACCATTCATCACCGACGAGTTCCAAATTACCCCACACACTCAGGAATGGGTGGTGAGTTCCATGATGTTTGGTGCGGCAGTGGGCGCCGTCGGCAGCGGTTGGCTCTCCTTTAAGCTGGGGCGTAAAAAAAGCCTGATGATCGGCGCAATCCTGTTTGTTGCCGGTTCGCTGTTCTCCGCCGCAGCGCCAAACGTTGAAGTGCTGCTGGTTTCCCGCGTGCTGCTCGGCCTGGCAGTCGGGGTTGCGTCTTATACCGCACCGTTGTACTTGTCCGAAATCGCCCCGGAAAAAATTCGCGGCAGCATGATTTCTATGTATCAGTTAATGATCACCATCGGTATTTTAGGTGCGTATCTTTCCGATACGGCATTTAGCTACAGCGGCGCATGGCGCTGGATGCTGGGCGTGATCATCATCCCTGCCCTGTTACTGCTGGTTGGCGTCATCTTCCTGCCGGACAGCCCGCGTTGGTTTGCGGCTAAACGTCGTTTTGTCGATGCCGAACGCGTTCTGTTGCGTCTGCGTGACACCAGCGCTGAAGCCAAACGCGAGCTGGATGAAATTCGTGAAAGCCTGCAAGTGAAGCAGAGCGGCTGGGCGTTGTTTAAAGAAAACAGCAACTTCCGCCGCGCGGTTTTCCTTGGCGTCCTGTTACAGGTGATGCAGCAGTTCACCGGGATGAACGTCATTATGTATTACGCGCCAAAAATCTTTGAGCTGGCGGGTTACACCAACACCACCGAACAGATGTGGGGGACCGTTATTGTCGGTCTGACCAACGTGCTGGCAACCTTTATCGCCATTGGCCTGGTTGACCGCTGGGGCCGTAAACCTACGCTGATCCTCGGCTTTATCGTCATGGCCGTCGGTATGGGCGTGCTGGGTACAATGATGCACGTGGGTATTCACTCGCCAGCCGCACAATACTTCGCAGTGCTGATGCTGCTAATGTTTATCGTTGGCTTTGCGATGAGTGCCGGTCCGCTGATTTGGGTACTGTGCTCTGAAATCCAGCCGCTGAAAGGCCGCGATTTCGGCATCACCTGCTCTACCGCAACTAACTGGATTGCCAACATGATTGTCGGCGCAACCTTCCTGACGATGCTGAACTCGCTGGGCAGCGCCAACACCTTCTGGGTCTACGGTGGCCTGAACGTACTGTTCATCTTCCTGACCCTGTGGCTGATCCCTGAAACTAAAAACGTCTCTCTGGAACACATTGAACGTAACCTGATGAAAGGTCGTAAACTGCGCGAAATTGGCGCACACGACTAACCTCGTTAGGCTTCCTCCCCCGTGGGAGGGAGCCTTCCTCTTGCAGTCCCTTCCCTGTCGCACTATCCTCTGGCGTTATGAAAACCTCCCGTCTCCCGATCGCCATCCAGCAAGCCGTTATGCGCAGCCTGCGGGAAAAACTCGCTCAGGCCAATCTCAAGCTCGAACGCCAATACCCGGAACCAAAGCTGGTTTACCAACAGCGCGGAACCGCCGCGGGTACCGCGTGGCTACAAACCTACGAAATTCGTCTTAACCCAGTTTTGCTGATGGAGAATGTTGACGCGTTCGTTAACGAAGTGGTGCCCCATGAACTGGCGCATCTACTGGTGTGGAAACACTTTGGCCGCGTACCGCCGCACGGGAAAGAGTGGAAATGGATGATGGAGAGCGTGCTGGGCGTACCGGCCCGGCGCACGCATCAGTTTGAGCTGCAATCCGTGCAGCGTAAGACCTTTACATACCGCTGTAAGTGTCAGGAGCACCAACTGACCGTCCGCCGCCATAACCGCGTTGTACGCGGCGAAGCCACCTACCGCTGCGTTCACTGCGGTGAACCGCTGGTTGCAGAATAATCTTCAGAATTATCAGGAACTTTTCTGATCTAACTGATTGCATACAGGAATGACTTTCGCTACGTTGCGGGCTCGTTTTGACACGGAGTTCGTGATGTACCGTAATCTTTCTTTTGCTGCGGCCCTGTTAGCCGCTGCGTTTTCAGGCTCGGTTTTAGCCGAAGGCATCAACAGTTTTTCTCAGGCAAAAGCAGCGGGCGTTAAAGTTAACGCCGATGCGCCAGGCGATTTCTATTGCGGATGTAAAATTAATTGGCAAGGAAAAAAAGGGGTCGTTGACCTCGAATCCTGCGGCTATAAAGTGCGAAAAAATGAAAACCGCGCCAGTCGAATTGAATGGGAACACGTTGTCCCCGCCTGGCAATTTGGTCATCAGCGCCAGTGCTGGCAGGACGGAGGGCGTAAAAACTGCGCTAAAGATCCGGTCTATCGCAAAATGGAAAGCGATATGCATAACCTGCAGCCCGCGGTGGGTGAGGTCAATGGCGATCGCGCAAACTTTATGTACAGCCAGTGGAACGGTGGCGAAGGCCAATATGGACAATGCACCATGAAGGTTGACTTCAAAGAGAAAGTTGCCGAGCCACCAGCCCGCGCCCGTGGCGCCATCGCGCGTACCTATTTTTACATGCGCGACCAATACAACCTGACGCTCTCCCGCCAGCAAACTCAGCTTTTTAATGCCTGGAATAAGCAGTATCCGGTCACCGATTGGGAGTGTGAGCGCGACGAACGCATTGCGAAGGTTCAGGGGAACCATAACCCCTATGTGCAACACGCTTGCCAGGCGCAAAAGAGCTAACCTACACTAGCAGCAATATTTTTTAACCATGCCCTGGCCTTTTGCAGCCCAGGGCCATGACGCGGATGTTTAACTATGCGCATTCCTCGCATTTATCACCCTGAGCCACTCACTTCCGGCAGCCAAATTTCACTGTGTGAAGATGCAGCCAACCATATCGGCCGCGTGCTGCGTATGGGACCAGGCCAGGCGCTACAGCTGTTTGATGGCAGCAATCAGGTATTCGACGCCGAAATCACCCACGCCAGTAAGAAAAGCGTGGACGTGAAGGTGCTTAACGCTGAACTCGACGATCGAGAATCGCCGCTGCACATCCACCTGGGCCAGGTGATGTCGCGGGGTGAAAAAATGGAATTTACTATCCAAAAATCGATTGAACTGGGTGTAAGCCTCATTACGCCACTTTTTTCTGAGCGCTGCGGCGTTAAACTGGACAGCGAACGCCTGAACAAGAAGCTCCAGCAGTGGCAGAAAATCGCCATTGCCGCCTGCGAACAGTGCGGTCGTAATCGGGTGCCTGAAATTCGCCCGGCGATGGATCTGGAAGCGTGGTGCGCCGAACAGGATGAAGGTCTGAAACTGAACCTGCATCCCCGCGCCAGCGCCAGCATCAATACGCTGCCGCTCCCGGTGGAACGCATCCGCTTGCTGATTGGCCCCGAAGGTGGGCTGTCGGCAGATGAAATTGCCATGACCGCACGATATCAATTTACTGATATTCTGTTAGGACCTCGCGTTCTGCGTACTGAGACAACTGCGCTCACCGCCATCACCGCGCTACAGGTGCGTTTTGGCGATCTGGGCTAACGGAGAAGAACAATGATCAAGCTCGGCATCGTGATGGATCCCATCGCAAGCATCAACATCAAGAAAGATTCCAGCTTCGCTATGCTGCTGGAAGCGCAACGTCGCGGTTACGAAATTCATTATATGGAAATGGCCGATCTCTATCTGATCAACGGTGAAGCCCGCGCCCGTACGCGTACCCTGAGCGTAGAGCAGAACTACGACAAATGGTATGAGTTCAATAGCGAGCAGGATCTCCCGCTGGCAGATCTGGACGTCATTCTGATGCGTAAGGATCCGCCGTTTGATACCGAGTTCATCTACGCAACCTATATTCTGGAACGTGCAGAGGAGAAAGGGACGCTAATCGTCAACAAACCGCAGAGCCTGCGCGATTGTAACGAGAAGCTGTTCACCGCATGGTTTGCCGACCTGACGCCGGAAACGCTGGTCACGCGTAACAAAGCGCAGCTGAAAGCCTTCTGGCAAAAACACAGCGACATCATTCTCAAACCGCTGGACGGCATGGGCGGTGCATCTATTTTCCGCGTGAAGGAAGGCGATCCGAACCTTGGCGTCATTGCCGAAACACTGACCGAGCACGGTACCCGTTATTGCATGGCGCAGAACTATCTGCCGGCAATTAAAGACGGCGATAAACGCGTGCTGGTGGTCGATGGCGAACCCGTTCCGTACTGCCTGGCGCGTATTCCACAAGGCGGCGAAACCCGTGGCAACCTGGCAGCCGGCGGTCGTGGCGAGCCGCGTCCATTAACCGACAGCGACTGGGAAATTGCACGTCGCATTGGGCCAACGCTGAAAGCAAAAGGTTTGATTTTTGTCGGTCTGGATATCATTGGCGACCGTCTGACGGAAATTAACGTCACCAGCCCAACCTGTATTCGTGAAATTGAAGCGGAGTTCCCGGTTTCGATTACCGGTATGCTGATGGACGCCATCGAGGCACGTTTGCAGAAATAAATAAGTTGCCGGATGGCGATGCCTTCGCGTCTTATCCGGCCTACATTCGCACCCCGTAGGCCGGATAAGGCAAAGCCGCCATCCGGCAAAGCTATCTTCAGAGGGTGACATCTTCGCGCTTTGCCCACATACTGGGCTCTGTTGCTTTTTTGAACCAGGAAACAGAACCTCTGACAATGAATTTACAGCATCACTTTCTAATTGCCATGCCTGCTCTCCAGGATCCGATTTTCCGCCGTTCCGTGGTGTATATCTGTGAACACAATGAGAACGGAGCAATGGGGATTATCGTCAATAAGCCTCTGGAAAACTTACAAATTGAAGGGATTCTGGAAAAGCTGAAGATTACTCCAGAAGCACGCGATCCTGCCATTCGTCTGGACAAACCGGTGATGCTCGGCGGCCCGCTGGCGGAAGACCGTGGATTTATTCTACACACCCCGCCGTCACGCTTTGCCTCCAGTATTCGCATTTCAGATAACACTATCATCACGACCTCCCGCGATGTACTTGAAACCCTGGGTACACAGGAGCAGCCATCCGAAGTGCTGGTTGCGCTGGGCTATTCATCATGGGAAAAAGGTCAACTGGAACAAGAGCTACTGGATAACGCCTGGCTCACTGCTCCCGCAGACCTCAACATCTTATTTAAAACGCCGATTGCCGACCGCTGGCGCGATGCGGCGAAGCTTATCGGGATTGATATTCAGACCATGCCTGGCGTGGCGGGACACGCCTGATGAGCGGAACATTACTCTCTTTTGATTTTGGTACGAAAAGTATCGGCGTCGCGGTTGGTCAACGCATTACCGGTACGGCGAGACCCTTGCCCGCCATCAAAGCACAGGACGGTACGCCAGACTGGAGTTTGATTGAACGCCTGCTAAAAGAGTGGCAACCGGACGAAATCATTGTCGGCCTGCCGCTCAACATGGATGGCACCGAACAACCCCTTACTGCGCGCGCGCGCAAATTCGCTAACCGCATTCACGGTCGCTTTGGCGTAACCGTAACGCTGCACGATGAACGTTTGAGCACCGTCGAAGCCCGCTCAGGCCTGTTTGAGCAAGGCGGATACCGGGCGTTGAATAAAGGCAAAGTAGATTCCGCTTCTGCCGTTATTATCCTTGAAAGCTATTTCGAGCAGGGCTACTAAAGTCGCCCCTGCGCCTGGCGCTGCTGCTGACTTTGTGCAAACGTCTGCATACCTGTCTGCTGCCCGGTTTGAATCACACCGGGTAGCTGATGCGTTTTCCCTTCGCGGATCAAATTGCCCACGGCGGGCGTGTTGACGAGCAGTTCGAATAGCGCCACGCGTCCTCCCTGCTTATCTTCCTCCAGCTTTTGCGAAAGTACCGCCCGCAGGCTGTCTGCCAGCTGGTTACGCACCGGATCTTTCTCCTGAGCGGGAAAGGTGTCCACCAGCCGCGCGATGGCCTGCGCCGCCCCTCGCGTATGTAAGGTTGCCAACACCAGATGCCCGGTCTCCGCTGCCGTTAAGGCCAAACGAATAGTTTCCACGTCGCGCAGCTCGCCCAGCAAAATGACGTCGGGATCTTCGCGTAACGCGCCGCGCAAACCGGCAGCAAAAGAAGCGCAGTGTACGCCCACCTCCCGCTGTTGAATAAGACAACGCTGGCTGGTGTAGCGATATTCAATCGGATCTTCCAGCGTCAGAATATGCCCCGCAATATGTTGATTAAGGTACTCCACCATCGCCGCCAGGGTGGTTGATTTACCGCTGCCGGTGGCTCCAGTGACCAGAACTAATCCATTTTCACCGTGCAGCAGTTCAGGTATGGCCTCCGGAGTCTGAAGATCGTCTAAACGAGGACATTCAAGCGGTAGCAATCTTAGCGCCAGCGAGGTGCCCTGCTGATGAGCAAATGCGCTGGCGCGTAGACGCCGGGAGTCCGCCAGCGTAAGGGCAAAATCAATCTGCCCCTGTTCCCGCCACTGTACCTGTTGTTGCTCACTGAGCCAGCACATCAGCAGATTCTCCACGTCAGGGGGAGTAAATGGTGCTATTTCGACTTTTCCACCTATGCGCCAGCGCGCAGGCCATGCATTGCACAGGTGTAGATCCGACACGTTATGCTTTACACTAAGGGCCACTATTTCTTCCATATTCATATGAACATCCTCGGAAAATGAACGATATCGCGCATAACCTGGCACATGTCCGGGACAAAATCTCAGCCGCCGCGACGCGTTGCGGGCGGTCTTCAGAAGAAGTTATGTTGCTTGCAGTTAGCAAAACCAAACCTGCGAGCGCCATCGAAGAAGCCATCGTCGCAGGATTATTTTCAATTGGTGAAAACAACGACTAATAGCGAGTAGTCACGCTCTTGATTTTCCATACACCTTTTTCTTCTACCATGCAGTCAATAACTTTTTGAGATGACTCACCTGTTCCAAATGTCAAATAGACATTGGTACAAATAGGATCAGCTATAATTAGATCAATACTAATATGCTTACTCCAGTCTTCATCGGCAAAATCCTGAACTTTTAGAAAATAATCCTCTTCAAGCTCATTGCTTCTATAAGCTTGCTTTAATTTATTCAATGTATCAATAATAACATAAGGCTCTAATGCCGTCGGATCATCTGCAACTGGGAAGATATTATGAGCAATCTGCTTGATATACCAGGCATTGAATTTTAATGCCTGAGTATCAGCAGGTATTATTCCTGCCATAGCAAACGATGAGACTAGAAAAGTAAATAATATCAATCGTTTCATCAGTTATGCCTATAGAGTTTATACGAGGGCTGATTTTTACGATAACCAGGTCCGGGATACACGCCATGTTCCTGTTTGAAATCTGACCACCAGTAATGTCCATCAAAAATCGCCATGTGCCCTGCTGTATTTCCTCCAGTATATGGTTGAATTATAGCAACATCACCTTTAATAGGATTGCCATATACTTCACGAAAACCAGCCAATACTAAATATTTCCCCATATTTTTAGCATTATCATGATGCAAGGATACGCCTCCATGTTCGATTGCTGCTGTTACTGCCCTGGCACAATAACCTGTAGCGTGCGCATGAGCATTATTCCTAACAAAATTTATAGCGGCTTCTTTATTCCACATTTGCAAAATCTCATTTATAAACGAAGAGTATGAAATATCACAAAGCGAACCATCACCTTGAACATTAAATGCTTCCAATTCTATTTATTGACATCACAAATATGCCCGCAAGCTGTATTTCCGATGTGTATTTCCGCTTAATAACAAATGAGGTTATAATATTTACCTTACCAAATATCTAATTTTTTGCTTTATTAGAAATAAATATCATCCCAAATTTTATAACTGTAGAATATTTACACTGGGGCAAACTGGAGCTGAATAAAACGAATTGAAATCCTGTCAGTTAAATCTGTTTACGTCCTCCTACAGACTCACATTTTTATACTCAGCCTATCTGCAGCCTTACCAGGCGTAGTAAATGGTGCGGTTTCGACTTTTCCACCTATGCGCCAGCGCGCAGGCCATGCATTGCACAGGTGTAGATCCGACACGTTATGCTTTACACTAAGGGCCACTATTTCTTCCATATTCATATGAACATCCTCGGAAAATGAACGATATCGCGCATAACCTGGCACATGTCCGGGACAAAATCTCAGCCGCCGCGACGCGTTGCGGGCGGTCTTCAGAAGAAGTTATATTGCTTGCAGTCAGCAAAACCAAACCTGCGAGCGCCATCGAAGAAGCCATGACCGCAGGGCAGCGTGCCTTCGGTGAAAACTATGTCCAGGAAGGGGTGGATAAGATCCGCTACTTTCAGGAAAAAGGCGTTAACGATCTGCAGTGGCACTTTATCGGCCCGCTGCAGTCGAACAAAAGTCGTCTGGTAGCTGAACATTTTGACTGGTGCCATACGATTGATCGTCTGCGTATCGCTGCCCGTCTGAGCGAACAGCGCCCTGCGGAACTGCCGCCGCTCAATGTGTTGATTCAGATTAATATCAGCGATGAGAACAGTAAGTCAGGTATTCCGCTTGCAGAGCTTGACGCACTGGCCGCTGAAGTCGCCGCGCTGCCACGCATTACCCTGCGTGGTTTGATGGCGATTCCGGCGCCAGAGTCAGATTATGTAAGGCAGTTTGAAGTTGCACAGCAAATGGCGGTAGCATTTGCCGGGTTGAAAACACGCTACCCAAGTATCGACACGCTCTCACTGGGGATGTCTGATGATATGGATGCCGCCATTGCGGCGGGTAGCACGATGGTGCGCATCGGCACTGCCATTTTTGGTGCTCGTGATTACACTAAAAAATAAGGAAAACTAAGGAACACCATGAATACGTTGACCTTCCTGCTCTCAACGGTAATTGAGCTGTATACCATGGCGCTGCTGCTGCGCGTGTGGATGCAATGGTCTCGCTGCGATTTCTACAACCCGTTCTCGCAGTTTATTGTGAAAATCACTCAGCCCATTATTGGGCCGTTACGCCGTATCATTCCCCCGATGGGGCCAATTGACAGCGCATCGGCATTAGTTGCGCTCGTTCTGAGCTTTATCAAGGCCATCGTGCTGTTTAAGGTGGTTACGTTCCAGCCGATCATCTGGATCGCCGCCGTGCTGATTGTCCTGAAGACTATCGGACTGCTGATCTTCTGGGTTCTGCTGGTGATGGCGATTATGAGCTGGGTCAGCCAGGGCCGCAGCCCTGTGGAGTACGTGCTGATTCAACTGGCGGATCCGCTGCTGCGTCCTATTCGTCGCTTACTTCCAGGCATGGGCGGGATCGATTTCTCGCCAATGATCCTGGTTCTGCTGCTGTATGTCATTAATATGGGCATCGCAGAAGTATTACAGGCGACAGGTAACATGCTGCTGCCGGGGCTGTGGATGGCGCTATGAGTGCCGTTACCCCCTGCGATGACGGTCTGGTTTTACGGCTCTACATTCAGCCTAAAGCCAGCCGTGACAGTATTGTAGGTTTACATGGCGACGAACTAAAAGTCGCCATTACCGCCCCACCGGTTGATGGGCAAGCCAATAGCCATCTGGTGAAGTTTCTCGGCAAACAGTTCCGCGTGGCAAAAAGCCAGGTCGTCATTGAGAAGGGCGAGCTTGGTCGTCACAAACAGGTTAAAATCATTCATCCGCAACAGATCCCGCCCGAAATTGCGGCGCTAACTGATTAGGTATCCCATGCAAAAAGTTGTCCTCGCGACCGGCAACGCCGGTAAAGTGCGTGAACTCGCCTCCCTTCTAAGTGATTTCGGTCTTGATGTTGTTGCTCAAACGGATCTGGGTGTTGATTCTGCAGAAGAGACCGGGCTAACGTTTATTGAGAACGCCATTCTGAAGGCACGTCATGCCGCGCAAATTACCGGTTTACCCGCCATTGCTGATGACTCCGGTCTGGCGGTAAATGCCCTTGGCGGCGCGCCGGGCATCTATTCAGCCCGCTATTCCGGCGAAGATGCAACCGATCAGCAGAACCTGGAAAAACTGCTCCACACCCTGCAGGATGTTCCTGATGACAAGCGCCAGGCACAATTCCACTGCGTGCTGGTGTATATGCGCCATGCAGACGATCCAACACCTGTGGTTTGCCACGGACGCTGGCCGGGCGTTATTGCCCGTGAACCTGCCGGAAACGGTGGTTTTGGCTACGACCCAATCTTCTTTGTACCCTCTGAAGGGAAAACCGCCGCCGAACTGACCCGCGAAGAAAAGAGCGCGATTTCTCACCGCGGACAAGCGCTGAAGCTGCTGCTGGATGCCCTGCGTAATGGTTAAGCTTCCGCCGTTAAGTCTTTACATACACATCCCGTGGTGCGTGCAGAAATGCCCGTACTGCGACTTCAACTCGCATGCGCTTAAAGGCGAAGTCCCTCATGACGACTATGTGCAGCATCTGCTGAGCGATCTGGATTCTGAGGTGGCCCACGCCCAGGGCCGTGAGGTAAAGACGATTTTTATCGGTGGTGGTACGCCGAGCCTGCTTTCTGGCCCGGCAATGCAAACGCTGCTCGACGGCGTGCGCGCACGGCTGAATCTCGCCGCAGATGCAGAAATCACGATGGAGGCGAATCCCGGTACGGTGGAAGCCGATCGCTTTGTGGATTATCAACGTGCTGGCGTAAACCGTATCTCCATTGGTGTACAGAGCTTTAGCTCCGCCAAACTCGAACGTCTGGGACGTATTCACGGACCGGAAGAAGCCAAACGTGCAGCGCACCTGGCGAGCGGTCTGGGACTACGCAGCTTTAACCTCGACCTGATGCACGGTTTACCGGATCAGACGCTGGAAGAGGCGCTGAGCGATTTACAGCAGGCCATCGCGCTCAACCCGCCGCATCTTTCCTGGTATCAGTTGACCATCGAGCCGAATACGCTGTTCGGGTCCCGACCACCGGTATTACCGGACGACGACGCGCTGTGGGATATTTTTGAGCAAGGCCACCAGTTGCTTACCGCCGCGGGGTATCAGCAGTACGAAACCTCAGCCTACGCCAGACCGGGTTATCAGTGTCAGCACAACCTAAATTACTGGCGTTTTGGCGACTACTTAGGCATTGGTTGCGGCGCGCACGGCAAAGTCACTTTCCCAGACGGTCGCATCCTGCGCACTACCAAAACGCGACATCCGCGCGGATACATGCAAGGACGTTATCTGGAAAGCCAGCGAGATGTCGCCGAGGCCGATAAGCCGTTTGAGTTCTTTATGAACCGTTTCCGGCTGCTGGAAGCCGCGCCTCGCGCGGAGTTCACGCAATATACCGGGCTTACCGAAGACGTTATTCGTCGACAGATCGATGAGGCCATTGCCCAGAGCTATCTGAGTGAATGCGATGAATACTGGCAGATTACCCAACACGGTAAGCTATTTTTGAATTCTCTGCTGGAGCTGTTTCTGGCGGAGTGATGCTCGATGCGCCCACGGCCACATTATTGACAGGAGTGTCTTTAGTGGCCAGCATGGCGGAAAACTTTACAGGATGGCCTTTCGTCCAGGTCTTTCAAAAAATGTACAATCCCCGACCATTCCCACTAAGGTGTATAAATATGCAAAATAACGATCGGCAATCATCATAACCACAAAAATGATGAGCGAATTAATCGTTACGCATATTCAGGAGATTTTGAGAAAACGCCCCAGTCGAATGACCGGGGCCGGAGTGATTAATACTGATTAAACATTTCCTGGATCTGCTTAGGATCCTTGGTTTGGGTCAGAGCCAGTTGCAGCAGAACACGCGCTTTTTGCGGGTTCAGAGAGCCTGAAGCCACAAATCCGTATTTCGCATCATCAACTTCAGCATCCTGGGTGGTAGCGCCCGTTGGTACACGGGATGAACGCACCACAACGGTACCTTTATGCGCGGCAGTGGCCAGCGTATCGAAAATGGTTTTATACAGATTACCGTTACCTACACCCGCACTGACGATCCCGGCGTAACCCGCGTCTACCAATGCTTTAGCTGGCAGATCGGAGGCGTTAGCGTAGTTGTAAACAATCCCAACTTTCGGCAGCTCGGTCAGCTTAGATACATCGAACGGCGTGGATGTGGTGTGTTTTCGCGCAGGCGTACGCTGGTAGTCGATTTTACCGTTATGGATATAACCCAGCGGACCATAGTTAACGGATTTGAAAGTAGCGACATCCGTAGTGTTAGTTTTGGTCACGTCGCGACCATCCATAACGGTGTCGTTCATGACCACCAGCACACCACGGTTGGCAGAGGCTTTGTCTGCGGCGGTTACCACGGCGTTATACAGGTTGAACGGGCCATCAGCGCTCATACCCGTAGACGGACGCATTGCGCCGACCAGCACCACCGGCTTGTTGCACTTGACGGTGAGATCGAGGAAATAGGCGGTTTCTTCCATGGTATCCGTACCATGTGTTACCACGAAGCCGTCAGTTTTATCACACTCGGTATTAATCTTTTTCGCCAGCGTTAACCAGACTTCGTCATTCATATCCTGGGAGCCGATGTTTACCACCTGCTCGCCTTTCACAACGGCGATATCTTTCAACTGAGGTACGGCATCAACCAAATTTTCTACGCCGACTTTGCCTGCCGTGTAGTTAGATTTTGTTGCGGAGTCACCACCGCCAGCAATCGTCCCGCCGGTAGCTAAAATAGTGATGTTTGGCAGTGCAAGCGCCGCGCCGCTGAAACCCATAACCAGTGCGGCAAGTGCCGTTCTCTTGAAAAACTCCATGTTATTTCTCCAGTTACTTGAATTTGCAGCATTATGTCTATCTTACAGATGAATAATGTGACGCCATCCAATTAACCAGATTTATATCTGCATCAAATTGTTATTCTTAGAGATGGATATCAAAAAAACAGAAAAATACAAAATAAAACGGCACAGAATGTTTCTGTGCCGTTAAAAAGAGGTGAAGATTATTTCAGATTGCTAACCAGCGTCTTACGATCATTTTCCAGCGTCACGACGCGGGCGCAGACATCTTTGCCAAACTGCTGGAAGTCTTGTTCCTGATTCTTCCATTCGTTCTGAATTGAGGTTTGCAAACCTCCGAGGCTTCCGAGCACGCCCTGCAGCGGATTACCACCGCCTTTGAGCACGGCTTTCGCCCCCATCTCATTGATGCTGTCCTGCAAAATACCGCCCATCGCCTGATTGACCAGCTGTTGTCCATCCGCGCGAACCTGATCAATCGCCTTATAATGGAAGGTCAGGCCGTCAGTGCGATGCTCAATAATGCGGTTCATCTGCTCTTTCAATTGCGCATCCAGCTTAGTTAAGCGGCCACGCATGTTGCTGCTTTCGCCGACCTCTTTGGCGATGATTTTATCCAGCGCCACGCGACCTTTCTCCACGCGCGCTCTGGCACCTTCATCAATCCACGGCAGGCTGCTACGCAACGCCGCCTGATAATCTTTGGCCTGTTCACGCTGTGCGGCGTTCAGGTTGTACTGTTTACCGTTAAAGGTGACATCACCGGCCTGGGTAATGACCAGGTTGCCGTTCTCACCCTTCACCTGTACCGTTTGTGGACTCAAAATCACATCGTCACGCGGGGTGACGCTGCACTGATAATCAGCATGTGCGGCCATCGCCGTGAACGTTAGGACTGCCGCCAGCAGCGTTTTGCGCATCATATCTTTCCCTCAATACAAATTGGGCCGGCATTTGCCGACCCTTTGCTACTTAGTCCCACCAAATATCGAAAAGTTCGCTGGTGCGCACTTCTTCGAGTTTGTGCTCTTCCAGCCACTTACGCACGATAGCCTGATGTTCTTCTGTGCATTTGCCGATTTCCTGCAGACAGATCAGACCTTCCCAGGCCAGATAGCCGCTGCCGTCAAAGGCCAGCTTGTTCGGTTCGATAACTTCATTGATAAAATCATCAACGATTTGATCGACCTGCTCTCCAGATGTACCTTCCGGGAAACGCCATGCAACCGAAAATCCTACTTCCTGGAATTCGTCGATGTGCATTTTTTTACGCAGACGACGGCTACGGTTCTTTGCCATTATTTCACCCTCTCGAACATTAAGTCCCATACGCCGTGGCCAAGACGATGACCACGTTGTTCAAATTTGGTTACCGGGCGCGATTCCGGGCGCGGTACGTAATCGTTACTCTCTGACTGGTTTTTATACCCGTCAATCGATGACATCACTTCAAGCATGTGCTCCGCATAGGCTTCCCAGTCGGTTGCCATGTGGAACACGCCGCCCAGCTTCAGCTTGCTTAAGATATGCTCAGCAAACGGTACCTGAACGATACGGCGTTTATTATGACGTGCTTTATGCCACGGGTCAGGGAAAAACAGCTGAACCATAGATAAAGAATTGTCAGGAATCATTTTATGCAGGACTTCGACGGCATCATGGCACATGACACGCAGGTTCTCGACGCCCTCTTCATGAGCTGAAGCCAGACACGCGCCAACGCCCGGTGAGTGAACCTCAATGCCGAGGAAATTTTGCTCCGGACGCGCTTTCGCCATCGCTACCAGCGAAGCCCCCATACCAAAACCAATTTCAAGCGTGACTGGCGCATCGCGACCAAACAGCGCAGCGAAATCCACAGGTTCTTCGCTGAACTCAACGCCCATCACCGGCCAGTAGTTTTCCAGCGCGTGTTCCTGCCCTTTCGTCAGTCGCCCCTGGCGACGAACAAAACTACGAATCCGGCGCAGCGGGCGGCCGTTTTCATCAAATTCCGGTGAAATGACGTCGTTCTTCATAAAAGTTTAGTCTGCTGTGTTTGAGTTCTGAAAACGGGCATTATCCAAAGTTAGTTGCCGGATGCAAGTAAAGGAAGAAAGTGAGCAGCGGAAAGTTCCGGTTTACACCCCGTTGCCGCTGTGCTGCAATCTTGCCCCCGGCAATAATGAAACGGTAATCATGCAAGCGTCTCAATTCTCGGCTCAGGTTTTGAGCTGGTACGACAAATACGGGCGGAAAACGCTGCCCTGGCAAATTGATAAGACGCCTTACAAAGTATGGCTCTCTGAGGTGATGCTGCAACAAACTCAGGTTGCGACCGTTATCCCCTACTTTGAGCGCTTTATGGCGCGCTTCCCAACGGTAACGGATTTAGCCCATGCGCCGCTGGATGAAGTCCTGCATTTATGGACCGGGCTGGGCTATTACGCCCGAGCGCGTAATCTGCATAAAGCCGCGCAACAGGTTGTGACGCAGCACGGCGGCTCATTCCCGCAAACCTTTGATGAAGTGGCAGCCCTGCCAGGCGTCGGACGTTCAACTGCAGGCGCGATCCTTTCGCTCTCCCTGGGTCAGCATTTTCCGATTCTTGACGGTAACGTCAAACGAGTGCTGGCTCGCTGTTATGCTGTAAACGGCTGGCCGGGTAAAAAAGAGGTCGAAAAGAAACTGTGGGAGTTGAGCGAGCAGGTTACGCCAGCCCATGGGGTTGAGCGGTTTAATCAGGCGATGATGGATTTAGGCGCCATGGTCTGTACGCGCTCAAAACCCAAATGTTCCCTGTGTCCGTTGGAAAATGGCTGTGTGGCGAGCGCCGATGCAAGCTGGGCGCTGTACCCAGGTAAAAAGCCCAAACAGACATTACCAGAACGGACGGGCTATTTTTTACTGATGCAGCATGAAAACGAGGTGTTGCTCACGCAGCGACCACCCAGCGGCTTATGGGGTGGCTTATACTGTTTTCCGCAGTTTGATGATGAGGATGGGCTACGCGACTGGCTGGCGCAACGGCAAATTAACGCAGATAATCTGACCCAACTTAATGCGTTTCGCCATACCTTTAGCCATTTCCACTTAGATATTGTGCCTATGTGGCTTCCCGTGTCCTCATTCACCTCATGCATGGATGAAGGCAACGCGCTCTGGTATAACTTAGCGCAACCGCCGTCGGTCGGACTGGCGGCCCCCGTGGAGCGTTTGTTACAGCAATTACGTGCCGGCACACAGGTTTAACGTACCGGTCGATAAAGAGGATTTTTTATGAGCAGAACGATTTTTTGCACTTTCCTGCAACGCGAAGCAGAAGGACAGGATTTTCAGCTGTACCCGGGCGATCTGGGAAAACGCATCTATAACGAGATTTCTAAAGAAGCATGGGCGCAATGGCAGCATAAACAAACCATGCTGATTAACGAGAAGAAACTCAATATGATGAACGTTGAACACCGTAAGTTACTGGAACAGGAGATGATTAACTTCCTGTTTGAAGGTAAGGATGTGCATATTGAAGGCTATACGCCTGAAGAAAAAAAATAAGCATCGCTTGCTGGCAATCTCGTAGGCCGGATAGGGTGCTTGCACTGCCATCCGGCAAAACGATACAACAACAAACACAACACGCACTCCCGGAATGATGAAAAAATTTCTCGCGCTTGCCGTTATCGCGCCGTTGCTCATCTCCTGTTCCAGTTCGACCAAAAAAGGCGATTCCTATAACGAAGCCTGGGTCAAGGATACCAACGGTTTTGATATTCTGATGGGGCAATTTGCCCATAACATTGAGAATCTGTGGGGATTTAAGGAAGTGCTGATTGCGGGTCCGAAGGACTACGTAAAGTATACCGATCAGTATCAAACCCGCAGCCATATCAATTTTGATGACGGTACGATAACCGTCGAGACCATTGCCGGGACAGATCCCGCCGGACATCTGCGTCGAGCGATTATCAAGACGTTGCTGATGGGTGATGATCCGGGTTCTATCGACCTCTATTCCGATGTCGACGACATTAAGATTTCCAAAGAGCCGTTCCTGTACGGGCAGGTAGTCGATAATACCGGCCAGCCTATTCGTTGGGAGGGACGTGCAACCAACTTTGCCAACTACCTGCTACAAACGCGACTGAAAAAGCGCAGCAATGGCTTGCGTATCATCTATAGCGTGACGATCAATCTGGTCCCGAACCACCTTGATAAGCGCGCGCATAAATACGTCGGCATGGTACGTCAGGCTTCACGTAAGTATGGCGTCGACGAGTCACTGATTCTGGCCATCATGCAAACCGAATCCTCGTTTAACCCGTATGCGGTCAGCCATGCCGATGCGCTGGGACTCATGCAGGTGGTACAACACAGCGCCGGAAAAGATGTGTTCCGTTCCCAGGGGCGCTCAGGCACGCCAAGCCGTAGCTTCTTGTTTGACCCGGCCAGCAACATTGATACCGGTACTGCCTATCTGGCAATGCTGAATAATGTCTATTTGGGCGGCATTGATAATCCGACCTCGCGTCGCTATGCGGTGATCACCGCGTATAACGGCGGCGCGGGCAGCGTGCTGCGCGTGTTCTCGAACGATAAAATTCAGGCCGCAAACATCATTAACAGCATGTCCCCTGGGGACGTTTATCAAACGCTGACCACCCGACACCCATCTGCTGAATCACGCCGATATCTTTACAAGGTCAATTCCGCACAAAAATCATATCGTCGCCGCTAATGTATCCCTCTCTTGCCCCCTAAAACGGGGGTCTGAAGGGGGAAAAACGTTAACTCCATCACTCTTTTGCTTTGCAATCCGAAATTGTTTGCAAATATTTGTCACAGGTAACAAAAAAAGAGTGCCTCTCGTTGATAGAATCACATCATATAGCCACGGCAAATGTGCCTTTTAAAACATTCATCCGCATTACGGTGTGAGGAAATTAACATGAATCTTAAGCTGCAGCTGAAAGTTCTCTCGTTTCTGCAGTTCTGCTTATGGGGTAGTTGGCTCACTACCCTCGGCTCCTATATGTTTGTCACCCTTAAATTTGATGGTGCATCCATTGGCGCGGTGTACAGCTCGCTGGGGATCGCCGCCGTGTTTATGCCTACGCTGTTAGGGATCGTGGCTGACAAATGGATCAGTGCGAAATGGGTGTACACCATTTGTCACCTGGTCGGCGCAGCAACGCTGTTCGCCGCAGCCGAAGTCACCACGCCAGGCGCCATGTTCTTTGTGATCTTGCTTAACTCCCTGGCCTATATGCCAACGTTGGGGTTAATCAACACCATCTCTTACTATCGCCTGCAATCAGCCGGGATGGATATTGTTACAGACTTCCCGCCAATCCGTATCTGGGGCACCATCGGCTTTATTCTGGCGATGTGGGCGGTAAGCTTCTCCGGCTTTGAACTGAGCCATATGCAGCTGTATATCGGCGCGACGCTGTCCGTCGTATTGGCGCTGTTCACCCTGACGCTGCCGCATATCCCGGTCGCCAATCAGCAGAAAAACCAGAGCTGGTCTTCCATGCTGGGCCTGGATGCCTTCGCGCTGTTTAAAAACAAGCGAATGGCGATTTTCTTCATCTTCTCTATGATGCTGGGCGCAGAGCTGCAAATTACCAATATGTTCGGTAATACCTTCCTGCACAGCTTCGATAACAATCCGCTGTTCTCCGGCAGCTTCATCGTTGAACACGCGTCAGTGATGATGTCGATTTCGCAGATCTCCGAGACGCTGTTTATCCTGACCATCCCGTTCTTCTTAAGCCGTTACGGTATTAAGAACGTGATGCTTATCAGTATTGTGGCGTGGATGCTGCGCTTCGGCCTGTTTGCTTACGGCGATCCAACACCGTTTGGTACCGTGCTGCTGGTTCTGTCGATGATTGTTTACGGCTGCGCCTTCGACTTCTTCAACATCTCTGGCTCCGTGTTTGTAGAGAAAGAAGTTCGCCCTGAAATCCGCGCCAGCGCGCAAGGCATGTTCCTGATGATGACCAACGGCTTCGGTTGTATTCTGGGCGGTCTGGTGAGCGGTAAAGTAGTTGAACACTATACGCTGAACGGTATTACCGATTGGCAGACCGTGTGGCTGATCTTCGCAGGTTACTCGCTGGTTCTGGCTTTTGCCTTCGTTGCGCTGTTTAAATACAAACACGTACGCGTTCCGGCAGGCGCCCAGACTATCGCGCACTAATCTTTATTGATTAAATAGGGTCACCTGATGGTGGCCCTATTTTGGTCATATGACCTTACTTCAGAACATATCCATACAGACGTTTAATACCGTCTGCATCCGTTTCACTGTAAACCCCTTGCAGCTCCGGCGAGAAGCCCGGCAGCAGGTTTATGCCCTCTTCCAATGCCAGGAAGTAACGTTGCACCGCCCCGCCCCATACTTCGCCCGGTACCACGCACAGTACGCCCGGAGGATAAGGCAGCGCGCCTTCTGCCGCAATGCGACCAGCGGCATCACAAATACGCACCAGTTCAACATCACCGCGGATAAAGGCGCTGTTAGCATCCTGCGGGTTCATCGCCACTGCAGGTAAACTCTCCTGACGGAACATCACTTTTTGCAGATCTTTCACATCAAAGCTGACGTACAGTGAGTGCATCTCCTGACACAGTTCACGCAGCGTGTAATCCCGGTAACGTACCGGATACTTGTTGAAGACGGTGGGCAGCACGTTTGCCAGCGGCGTATCGTCCTCAATATGCTGTTCAAACTGCGCCAGCATCGCGACCAGTTGCGCCAGTTTCTCAGCGCTTTCTGCCGGGGTCAGCAGGAACAGAATCGAGTTAAGGTCGCATTTCTCCGGCACGATACCGTTTTCACGCAGATAATGCGCCAAAATCGTCGCCGGAATACCAAACTCAGTATATTGCCCGGTTTGCGCATCAATGCCCGGAGTGGTTAACAGCAGTTTGCAGGGATCGACAAAATACTGGTCGCGTGCATATCCAAAAAAACCATGCCATTTAGCACCAGGTTCAAAGCTAAAGAAGCGACGCTCGCTGGCAATCACCTGTGTCGGATAGCTTTCCCACGGTTTGCCATCCACTACCGGAGGAATAAACGGTTGAAGCAGCTTACAGCGGGTAATAATCGCTTTGCGGGCCTCGATCCCCAGCGTCACACATTCCGCCCATAGCCGACGGCCGCTCTCGCCTTCATGGATTTTGGCGTTAACGTCCAGCGCCGCAAACAACGGGTAAAACGGGCTGGTGGAAGCATGCAGCATAAACGCATTGTTCAGACGCTTATGCGGGCAGAAGCGCGCCTGGCCGCGAATATGGTTATCCTTTTTATGGATCTGCGAGGTTTGCGAGAATCCGGCCTGCTGTTTGTGTACCGACTGAGTGACAAAGATCCCCGGATCGTTAGCATTGAGCTCCAGCAACAGCGGCGACCCATCGGCCATCATCGGGATAAATTGCTCGTAACCGACCCATGCGGAATCAAACAGGATGTAATCGCACAGGTGACCGATCTTGTCGATCACCTGCCGGGCGTTGTAGATCGTACCGTCATAGGTACCCAACTGAATGATCGCCAGACGGAACGGGCGCGGTTGATCAGCCTTTTGCGGCGCAACTTCTCGAAGTTGCTGGCGCAGATACTCCTCATCAAAGCAGTGCTCATCAATGCCGCCAATAAAGCCAAACGGATTACGCGCCGCTTCCAGATAAACCGGCGTAGCACCCGCCTGGATCAGCGCCCCGTGGTGGTTCGATTTATGATTATTGCGGTCAAACAGCACCAGATCGCCGCGCGTCAGCAGCGCATTGGTGACCACTTTATTGGCCGCAGAGGTCCCATTCAGCACAAAGTAGGTTTTATCCGCGTGGAAAACTTTCGCGGCAAATTTCTGCGCATGTTTCGCTGATCCTTCATGAATCAACAGATCGCCAAGCTTAACGTCAGCGTTGCACATATCCGCGCGAAACAGATTCTCACCAAAGAACTCATAGAAATGTCGGCCCGCAGGATGCTTCTTAAAAAACTCACCGTGTTGGTGTCCCGGGCAGGCAAACGTGCTGTTCCCCATTTCGACGTACTGGGTAAGCGTGTCATAGAACGGCGGCAGCAGCTCTTCCTCATACTGACAGGCAGCAGATTCCAGCTCCAGCCAGTCCTGAGCCTGACCGCGAATTACCGCATTAACGCCCGCAGGCACATCAACATCAGACTCTGCGAACAGAAACACAGGTAGATGAAAACCGGTGCGTTTCAGCAAAGCCAGGATCCCACTGCGGCTGTCCGCAACGGTAATGACGACTGCCGCAACGTCAGTAAAATCAGTACTGTCCAGCGACACCACCTGACGATGGCTGGACAGACGAGAAACCAGTTCACTACTGGCGGCAATTTTCATTGATTTCATAAGCGCAATAACCCGTTTCGGGAAAATCAAAAGTCCCGGACAACGCCGCATGGCTTTGCCCACGAAATGACAGGTCAAACTGGTTACCAGCCCCGACCGCCAGACATCAGTAAAAGCAGATAGCCTCTGATTTTACTGTTATCCTGCAGTGAGCGTGCGCTGCCCTCACCGCATGGTGCGAGCGTAAAGATAAGTCGCGGGAAGGGGCAAACGTCGCGCAAAAAGGCGATGTTGAAGGCGATGTAGGGGGGGTAATATCATCCCAGGCAGCCCCATTCAGACAGGAGAAAATTCGCGCAATCATGGCACCTTTCACTTACAGGCGCAAGATAAAATCCTGTGCGAAAACCTTACAGATAAGCAAGTATTTCGTCTGAAAGTTGCGGCATAATAATGCAATCTGAAACATAATTTCACCCAGCTAATTGCCTTTAGTATCAAGACGATGATGGGTAAGCAGGAGCAAATGTGGTAATCGGACCCTTTATTAATGCCAGCGCTATTTTATTTGGTGGCATTCTCGGCGCGCTGCTCAGCCAGCATATACCAGAACGCATTCGGGTCTCCATGACCTCTATTTTCGGGCTGGCCTCGTTAGGGATTGGTATCTTGCTGGTTATCAAATGCGCCAATCTACCGGTGATGGTTCTGGCAACGCTCGTCGGCGCGTTAATTGGCGAGTTTTGTCATCTGGAAAAAGGGATCAATGCTGCGGTAGCCAAAGCGCAGCAGCTTTTCACCCGCTCGGACGCCAACGTAACGCACGAATCCTTTATTCAAAGCTATGTGGCTATCATTGTGCTGTTTTGCGCCAGCGGTACCGGGATCTTCGGTGCGATACATGAAGGGATGACAGGCGACCCGAATATTTTAATCGCCAAGTCATTTTTGGATTTCTTCACGGCCATCATTTTTGCCTGCTCATTAGGAATCGCGGTATCCGCCATTTGCATGCCGATGCTGGCAATCCAGTTAACGCTTGCCACCTGTGCAGCACTGATTTTACCCCTGACGACGCCAGCTATGATGGCCGATTTCAGCGCCGTAGGCGGTCTATTGCTGCTGGCAACCGGTTTGCGTATTTGCGGCATCAAGATGTTTGCGGTTGTGAATATGCTTCCTGCCCTGCTGCTGGCAATGCCGCTTTCCGCCGCCTGGACGGCATTTTTTGCCTGAGAATGCGTGCATTAGCAGCAATGTGGTGATAGATTGTGCAGTCTGCATTGATTTGAAGAAATTTCGTTGACGAAGCGAAGCGAATCGGGTTTAATGCGCCTCGTTGCCCGGATAGCTCAGTCGGTAGAGCAGGGGATTGAAAATCCCCGTGTCCTTGGTTCGATTCCGAGTCCGGGCACCACTCATTTAGAAACGGACGTCTACTGACGTCCGTTTTGCTTTATAAAGTCAACAAGTTATCCCCTTCCAGTTGTCTACTACTGTCCGTTAAAATCTACTGGCAGCTCCCTCTATTTGTTGGTAAAAATGTTGGTAATCTCAGTTCGATGGGATTTTTACCAACATTTGCACAGGAGGCTTGTTATGCGCTTAACTGATATTGCTGTAAAAAACGCCAAGCCTTCCGACAAGCCAACTAAAATTTCTGATGGCAAAGGGCTGTATCTGCTCGTTCATCCTAACGGCTCGAAGTATTGGCAAGCGGCTTATCGCTATGATGGTAAGCAAAAAGTCTTCTCAATTGGCACCTACCCTTCTGTTTCGCTCTCAGAAGCTCGTACAAGCCTCTTAGCGATGAAATCTCTGTTAGCCAGTGGTATCGACCCACTTCAACAGAAAAAAGCTGTAAAGGCCGAAGAGCGAGGAGATTTTACGTTTGAAGCCGTAGCTCGTGATTGGCACAAAAAAATGTCTGTTAGTGAGCGGTGGATACCTCAGCATAGTGAGCGTATTTTAAACAGTCTTATTAATCATCTTTTCCCTGCTATCGGCTCAAAAGATATTACCAAGTTGACTACGCGCGATCTGTTGCTACCTCTGCGTAAAATTGAGGGCAAGGGCCAACACGAAACCGCTTCACGTTTAAAACAGCGTATTACCGCTATTATGCGTTATGCTGTCCAAGAAGATATGATTACCCATAATCCCGCTAATGAACTTGGCGGCACGTTAATCACACCTAAAAGAACGCATTATCCAGCGCTTGAACTTGAGCAGATACCTGATCTTTTAAGTCGTATAGATGCGTATAAAGGCCGTAGGCTCACTGTATTAGCTTTAAAACTCACTTTATTAGTTTTCATTCGGTCGAGTGAACTACGCTTCGCTCGCTGGCCTGAAATAGATTTTAAAAATGCCTTATGGGTTATTCCGCCAGAAAGAGACGAGATCGAGAACGTTAGATTTTCTGAAAGAGGATCTAAAATGCGCATACCTCATTATGTACCGTTAAGTCATCAGGCCATTGAAATATTAAAAGAGCTAAAAGATATTAGCTATGATATTAGCAATGGTGAGGGTTTGATATTTATCGGTTGTCATGATTATCGTAAACCTATGAGCGAGAATACCGTTAATAAAGCATTGCGACTTATGGGCTATGACACTCAAACTCAAATTTGTGGGCATGGTTTCCGCACAATGGCCTGTAGTTCTCTTGTTGAGTCAGGTATATGGACTGAAGACGCAATTGAAAGACAAATGAGTCATAAAGAGCAAAACAATGTTCGTGCTGCTTATACTCATAAAGCAAAACATATTACGCAGCGTCGTTTGATGATACAATGGTGGGCTGATTATTTGGACGCAAACAAAGAAAGACATATTATGCCGTTTGACTTCGCTAAATGTTATAGGGGGATTTATGGATACTGTGATTTTCAATAACAATGAAGATGCGTACAAAAAGTGGTTAAACGATAATCCAGAAGGATACGTTGTTAACCTGTTAGAGAAAGCCAAAGGTACGGCAAGTAAATCTGACATAAATAGCACATGCCTCCACCATGTGAACTGTTTCGCTATAAATCCTTTAGTGTCAGATAAAGAAAAAACTGGATTTACAACAGGCCAGTATCAAAAAATATGTTCTGTATCAGAGGAGTCTGCTTATAACAAAGCTAAAGAACTTACAGGACTAACGACCATTAAACGCTGTTCTTTTTGTTTTAAGCATGTAGATATATAACAATTTAATACTAAAAAATAAAAGAGGTTTCAAGCCTCTTTTATTTTGGTTTAAAGGTTGGATATTTGACACTCTGTTCTGCTTCCTGCTGTTGTAGTTTTAATGTTTCTTTTTTTAAGTTTGATTTCAATTTGGATTTAAATCTATTTTCATAATCAAACATATATAATGGTTTTTTCTTTATTTCTTCTTTAATCACTTTTTCTTTATTTTTGGGCTGAATAACAGGTTTTCTAATATTTAACCTTTCTCTTATCTCTTCGATCTTAGTTGCTCTACTATTGAAACTGCGACGGCCTTTGAGTCTAAAGTTATTCGTGGCTGTTGTGGCTGTTTCTGCATGATCAAGTATCCTACTGATAGAACCGCTGCTAAGTTTAGAACTCCTACTATTGAAGCCACCTTGATTATAAGTTTTGATTGGTTCTTTATTGTATTGTTTTTTAACTCTGTTGAGTACTTGTGCAGCTTTTTGTGTTGTTCTTCTAACTTTTGGGCCTGTTGGTCTATTATATTTTTCGCTGAGTTTAAAGCTGTTGTGGTTGCTTCTAACGAGTTGTTTACCCTCGTAAGTGTCTGTTGTGTCTGGTTTAATGCTGTACTGACCGACTCCGATAATATCATCATCGTTTCTGATAATGGTTCTACCGTCATTGATATTTGGTTCAATAGGTGATCGTCCAATACTATTTTCGTCATCTGTTTTTCTTGCTGCGAATCTTCTAATGAGTTCATCATCTCTATTTTTGTCATATTTCACCTTGCCTTTAATAGTGTTCCAACTGTATTTTTTACCTAACTGTGAGCCTTTAAAATAAATATTTTTTTCATTATTTTTGATACCAAACGACACTCCGGCGACGTTGCCAGTGCTTGCAACGTTGAAGGCCGGATCGATGCCTACAGCCTGCAGTCTGTCTATGAATGTCTCAAGGTCTGGTTTTCCTACCATAGCCGCCTGTAATGCGTTCTGTAGAACGATACGAGCTGGTTTCTCACCTTTGCGTAGGGCTTGCTCGATCTCGTTCTTGGTTGGTGCTGATACCTCTGATTTTTGCCCTTTGAGACTTTGTGTAATGGTTAAGCCGTGCTTTATCTCCAAACGTTCACAAGCTGCTATTGTGTTAAATGCTGAGTGCTGACCATGCCATACGGAACCGTCTAAACCAATCCTATTGGCTACAATATGGATATGTTCTTTATCTGTATCGTTATGACGCACACAAATATATTGATGCTTTTCTATATCAATATTCATTTCTTTCAAATAGTCTTTTGCTATCTCCTGCCATTGTTCATCTGTTAAATGTTCATTTTTTGGAAGAGATAAAAACGCATGAAAAACAGGTTTTTTTATATCTTGTCTAAAGCTGCTTACAGTTTTAAACTCATCAGTTAAATCACTAACATTATTATAATCACTTGCCATGTTGCTACATATGAAATCGTGATCATCTTTTAATATATACTCAACTCTATTTTTAAATGATCTCCCTGTTTTAGCTACGTTTCCTTTCATACAGTATAAACCTCACAAGCCTTTAATATTCTTTTCATAAGTTGCTTTATAGCAAAGTTAGCTTCTGCGGCTACAGATTGTTTAAAGTCTTCGTTGGTATTTAGTTTTTTAGCAATCTGATTTATATTATTACCTTGATGCTGTATTTCCTTAAACAAGGATTGTTCAAAATCCGGCATTTTTCTTTTAACAATAGGTTCAGAGTTTAAAATCTCTTTTCTAATGTAATGGCCTCTTTCAAGGCCGGAGGCTTCCACAAGTTCTTTTAAATAGTCAAACTCTGCTTTGTTTACTCTAAACTGTATAGATATATCTCTACGTTCTGCGTGATTTAAACCCTTGCGGCCTCTTTTTCTATCTGTATCCATATTTACCACCTCCATAAACATAATCTTTCATTGCTTTGATATAATCTTCATCTTTTTGTTCTTTCAAAGCATCAATAAGATCTTGAGTTTTATTTTCTTTAATATAGCGATAAGCTACAAAATAACATAAATCTTGTTCATCTTTATTTGCTTCAAGAAATGCTGTATTTTCTTCATTTGGGTCTATATAATAAAAATATCTTGCTAATAGTTCTAGCAAGGACTGATCTATATCATTCTCATTCATTTTAAACACTCCTATATATATTTATAAAAACTACCGGATTTTACCGCCTCCCCTTTGATAAGGGGAATAGGCGGAAGGGTAGATATTTTTCAACCCTACGAGCAAAGCGAGATAGGGCCAATCGAAGATTGGGGTATAATACCGGCTACGGGATTACACCTTGCCTCAGTTTCCGAAAAGCTAAAAATAAAGCTGAACTCAACTTATATTTAAATAAATAACCGATAATAAGATCTAGTCAATAGCGGCTACATAAATAAATACACTTCACGCCGAATAAAAAGCAAATAAAAGATAGGGCAAATAATATACTGTCTATTGGTAGCTGTGCGTAATAGGTAGCTTTGCGTAAAAAATGCCGCTGCTTTTGATCGGCGGCGACAGAAAAGTAGAAAACTTGTTTTTCTGCTTTTGCTGGCGTCCATGCATTACAAACAACAATAAAATCAATAAAATAAAAACAACAAACCAATTGCCGAATTAAAGATTTCAATAAAAACTCCAATATGCTATTTTATAAACATCAATACCTTAAAGGATCTATGATGAAAATAAATAAATTTACCTTAGCCATTTTATTTACATTATCCACACAATCTATAGCATGGGCTGATAATATTAATCATGGTTTAGATGAATACGGTAAAAAAGTATCGACGACTTCCGAAAAGGGAGCAATAAAATATATTAAATCATATCGAACAACTGAAAAACCATTAAATGCGTATAGAATGGATTTTGATACCTCTGAAAAAAATCTTTTGAGCGTGCCAAATGCTGCTCATGATAAAACAGCTAAATTGCAAAACTTAGCAATAACTAAAGCATGGGAAGTTAAATTTTGTCAGCCAGATCTGATTAACTTCATGTTAAAAAATAATATTGATATGGTCAGCGGTGCTCTAATAAGTAAAGGTGATATACAACGAATGGCAGTTTGCTTTAAAAGTATGCAATTACCTGAATCAGTATCAGATAAAAGCGATAAAGATATTGTTATAGGCTCATGGTATGACGACGTTGGTTCGCCTGAATTTTTGGATGCAACATTTACAATAACAAAAACATCACAAGGATATTTTTTAAAACGATTAAATGGTGATGGTAGTAGTGGGACCTATAAAATAACAAAACTTGATAATAAATATAAAAAGAACAATGATAAGTTCGGTTCTTATTATATAATAGATACTGAAGGATTAAAGATTTATGACAAGGATGGGTATATAAGAACAGCAAGGAAAAAATAATATCTTTAGTTTATATTTATTGGTGCCTGATAAAATGGCACCTTACTATTTTATATTTCCCGCTCTAGTTTTCCATTCCATTTTTATTTATTTTTTGTACTAGTAGTACTAGAATTTTATCAGCTTAGGTTCTGGGGTTTTAGATGGCGACTTTCAGTCGTAGTAGTTTTCCGTCAGGAAAACTTAGTTTTTCTTTAAGCATTCCCCCCCTACCCCCCACGCCAAAAATGGAAAGATAGAAGATGCTCATTGCGTCTTGAAAATATTCAGAACGTTTCCATTCTGATACTTCCCCCACGACCCACGCAAACAATACCATTGTTATTTTAAAACACTTCTCGTTTTACTAAAGAAGCTATACTAATGTTCTAAAAAACTTTAGGTATTGCGATTCAGGTTGGCAGCTACGTATCACCCGGCACTGCCACAATAACATAAGAACCGCCAATCACTTGAGGAACCTTCATTCTTATACCTGATACAGCAGGTTTTAACGTTATTGCTTTTGAGGATTAAAAAGGGTTCTGGAAATGGTATTTAAAAGACTTGTAAAAAGTTGGGATTTAGATTTGACAAATATAAGTTGATTAGATAATACTTTATTTATATTTGTAATCACGTTCTCGTATAACTGATTACAAGACTTAAAAAAGTCAGCGAAAACTTTTTTAGTCCTTAAAAAGTCAGATTTAATATCTGGCTTTTTTTGTATCTTTATTCTTTATAGATCTCTATATATTACCTGTCAATATAGAATGAAAAATATTTTAAACATCATGATCAATTAGATAAAAGAAAACAAAAAAGGCTGGATTTTATCCGGCCTTTACTCGAAGTATTTAATATTTTCCATATATAGCCTTAAAACGCTCTGTATGCGATTTTAGACGTTTTACACTATAAATAGTGTAATCATATTCAAGATAACAAATAGTAAGTGAGAGTGTTTTTACGCAGCCTGATTACGTGAATAAAAAATCTTTTCATCAATCCACGCATCGATTTCACTTTCAATAAATGCGATAGATCGTTCACCTGTTTTTACGGGAGCCGGGAAACTATTATTTTTAATCAGTCGATAAATCCAAGCTCTGCAAAATCCTGTGCGATCGATTACCTCAGAGATACGGATTAGTTTTGTTTTTTCTTTCATATATTTTTCCTTTTGTTATTTGATGGAATGTATTATTCGAATATCGCTTATGACGATCAACACCTATTTTTGGCATTTTCATGGCTTTTAGAGTGGAAACGGAGATAAAAGAAGATAACTTAATTAAAAACAATTAGTTATCATTTTTAGCAAAAAGTGCTTTTTTATTTGACAACACGATGTTTACACTATCTAAAAACCGATGTTTACTGATGTCTACTAACGAATAATAGCGTAACTTATTGATTTAAATTGACAACACCTATGATTTGTTGGTAAATATACGTTGGTAAAAAACACTACATACTTATTTTTATTCGATAAAACATAGGATTGTATACATGTTCGATTCCGAGTCCGGGCACCAAATTCATATCAACGGACCTCCACGGAGGTCCGTTTTTGCATTCTAAGCCCGCCAAAAGCAACACTTCTACAATCCCTTAACTCCACCCAGCTCAATCAACTTCAACCCGCATCAAGTCCCTTGCGAGGGTATAACTGAGGGTATAGTCTGATTCGATAAAATTTATACCCTTTTTACTATCAGGAGATACCGCCAATGGCGCTCACTGACGCTAAAATCCGTGCAGCTAAACCGGATGATAAACCTTATAAACTTGCCGACAGCGGCAACATGTTTTTGCTTGTTCACCCTAACGGCTCGCGCTACTGGCGGCTCCGATACCGATTTCTGGGCAAAGAGAAAACACTTGCTCTGGGCGTCTATCCTGAAGTCTCGTTATCAGAAGCAAGGGAAAAACGCGATACTGCGAGGAAGCTGATAGCTGAGGGAACTGACCCTTGCGAACAGAAACGGATCAAAAAATCTGTACCCGAAACAGCTCAGACATTTGAAGGCATCGCAAGACAGTGGCATAAGAGCAATAAAAAATGGTCGGATTCTCATAGCGAGAAAATACTGAAAAGCCTGGAGACACATGTGTTTCCCTTTATTGGCTCACGTGACATTACCACCCTCAGGACTCCCGATTTACTTGTTCCCGTTAAAGCAGCCGAAGCTAAAGAGATTTATGAGATTGCAGCCCGCCTTCAGCAGCGTATCACTGCAATCATGCGCTATGCTGCTCAGTCAGGCATTATCAGTTATAACCCTGCCGTAGATATGGCTGGTGCTTTAACGACGGTGAAACGCCAGCATCGCCCTGCCCTCGCCTTAAATCGTATTTCAGAGCTACTTGAACGGCTGGATGCCTACAGAGGACAACCTCTCACCCGACTGGCAACTAAACTTACCCTGCTTATCTTCATCCGTTCCAGTGAGCTTCGCTTTGCCAGGTGGTCTGAGATCGACTTCAGGAAAGCCATGTGGACCATTCCTCCAGAGCGGAAACCGATTGAAGGGGTGAAGTATTCCTATCGTGGCTCAAAAATGCGGACAGAGCATCTGGTGCCACTCTCGACTCAGGCGCTGGAGATTCTGAAAGAGATCCACACCATCAGCGGGGAATATGAGCTGATTTTCACTGGCGATCACAATCCGTGGAAACCCATGAGTGAAAATACGGTGAATAACGCGTTACGCCTGATGGGGTACGATACAAAGGTCGATGTCTGTGGCCACGGCTTCCGGGCAATGGCCTGTAGTTCGTTGATTGAGTCAGGGTTATGGTCGAGAGATGCTGTTGAACGCCAGATGAGCCATCAGGAACGTAATGGCGTACGTGCAGCTTACATTCATAAAGCGGAGTTTCTGGATGAACGCAGGCTCATGCTGCAGTGGTGGGGGGATTTTCTGGATGCAAACCATGAAAAGCCGGTCTCACCTTTCGATTACGCCAGACAATAATTATAATCTTTTCTCCCGGCAGAAATGCCGGGAGAATGTTTCCTTATTTTATTTTTTTCCCTGTATACCTTTATTCACAGAGGTATTGGAGGCTCACTAACACCTGACCCTGAGCTGAAATATTTTACGCAGGGACAGTGGATTACCTATACTACCCAGGTTAAAGCCTGCCACAGCAATTAATGATAAAATAAGACACGAAATAACGGGATGCCACTATGAGCTTTTTAACGGATGAAGAAATTAATGCACTGACAATAAAACGAATGATTTTCCATGTCGTTGGCGGGGAACTGGAGATCCCCGTGCTGCTCAGTGAAATATCACCGCCTGAACACGTCGATTTTTTTCTGGAGCGGATTAAATCTGCATTAAGCGGTAACATGTTCCGGTTTACGGAATTGTCCAATACAGAGCGTATTCTGCGCCTCATCAGGAACCATGCCGATACCAACACCAGTAGTTTCACCGAACAGTCCACCTTTCTTGCAAACGATTTTCAGTCTCACCATCACACCAAGAATGCCAGTATGGGGGTATTCTTTCTTTTTGAGCTTCGCACCCTCAACGATGAAAAACTGTTTGCTCTCATTAAATATGATAATGAAGATGTGGTGCGTTACGTGCTGGATGAAGAAGGAAACGAGTTTCAGGTCCCCAGACTCGAACGTTTCCGCGAAAGTTTCGTCAAGAAAGCGGAAGCCATGCAGAAAATTGCTCTGGTCCGCCTGACGGCAGATGCTCAGGGTGGACAGGTTGTCGTACGGGATCGCAGCAAACGAACCAATATCTCCGTTTATTTTGAGCGTTTTTTGCAGGTACAACGAGTCAACAGTACAACCGACCTCAGCAACAAACTGGTTGCCGCGCTTAAGGATGTCTTCAAAAAGCACCGCGACCTGCTGCCGGACGACATCAGACGCAGTGGTGTTAACAAGATTTATGAAACGTTACATCACGGGGCACAGGATTTTAATACCGATGAGCCGCTTTCCCTGCTGAACCAGATTTTTGGACCAATGGAAGAAGATCATCCACTGGTCAAATCCTTCACCCGAAAAATAAAAGACCTGGGCATTTCAGGTGAATCTTTCCGGATCGTCCCTGAGAACATCCCTAAGCCACGGAAAAGAAAACTGGAAACACTGGAAGATGTTATCGTTATCTACGATGAGGATAATGCCCCGGATATCGAAACGATGGAAGACGGGCGAAAACGTATAGTGATTGTGACTGCTGGGCTGGTGACAGATGACATCGATACTGGAAAAAATCGGTAAGGCAATTGACTGCTCACGCCGCGCATCTGATCTGGTGATCACGGAAGATCAGCAAACAACCACCCGGAAACTGTTCATTTCCGGAACCATGGATAATGACACCCTTCAGTTATGGGGAGATGTGATAGATACTGATGCTGAAAACCTTAGGATCACCTTTGTTGATGAAAGTCGGGATGATATCCACCCTGCGCAGGGTGTCCCCGGTCAGAAACACTTTATCACCATAATCAGCGATGAGATCCCCGGGATCCTGCGACTCTTCACCCTGGAAGGGTGGCGCACGTTTTTACTCCAGGATCCTAGGCTTCGTCAGTATCACCGTATCTACGCCCTGTTTGTCAATGAATCGTTTGAAACACAACAGTGGAAGGTTGTGCCATGGAAACAGATGCAGCCGGAAGAGAGCGAAACCAACGCCCCCACCCGGACAGTCTCCGCCACAAAAAGTATTATCAGGTGTTTTTCAACCGACTTTCTTCCTCCGGATACCATCACCCCCTGGATCCTGATATCCGGCGATAAAATGACCGACGAACCCATGAAGCTCTGGGCGTCGCTCGCCTGCCGGGAGTTGTTGAAGTGTTTCGCCAATGAGCTTTTTTCCGCTGAAATAAAAAAAGTCGGATTGTCCGGAAAACCGCCACGGAAAATCTCTTTCGGGGAAGAACATGAGACTCTGTCCGCCTTTGACGTCATTCAGGAAACGGCAAAATGGATTTTTCTGGAAGGGGACGAAATTGAGCTTAAACATACCTTTCTGTCCAGCGAACTGGCCAGAGAATGGCCGGAGGGTGTCACATTCTGTGAAGGCATTGTGTACCGGCTCCCCCCTGCGCTGGAGTCAGCCAGGCTGCTCTACAAGGCCCATATCCGGACGGGGGGAAAAGACACCCTGAAATCGCTGGGCGATTTGCGAAAAAACCTGACAGAGGATACCCAAAAAATTCTGCAGCAGTCGCGAGACCTGTCTTCCGCGTTGTGGAAAGATATGGCCCTGGTTATCAGCACGCTGGTTCTTCGCTACAGTCTGGAGGCTCTGAAGGCAAGTGGTCCGCAAAAAGTGTATGCCCTGGCATTTTGTGCACTGGCCCTGTATATCGCCATCTCATACGGGGTGTCGGTCTATATCAACAGGCATTCCCTTTTACTGCTGGGAAAAAACAGAACCACCTGGAGAAATAAGTTATATGGTTTTCTGGATGAACAGGATTACCAGGAGCTGGCAGGTCTTCCTGTTAATGCCGCAATGCAGTCATATCACCGGGTTGAGCGACTAACGTCGATCATAGTACTTATTCTGGTCACACTATTACTCACGGCAGCAGCGAGTGAATTCTGGTCGATCAGTATGCTCTTTCAGTCTGGCTACACCTGGGTTATGAGTGGGCTACAGTTTCTGACTCCTTCGTGGGTCCAATGCGGACCGAACGGGGTTCTTGTGTATCCTTCAGGGCTGAAATGAAGCAATCAGAGATCATACTCAGCCCTGATATCGAAGGATCAGACTGGCATGCCGTAACGAGGGGGTATTACTTAACGGTAAAACTGTCAGAAAATTAATGAAAGAGCTGGGGATTAGCAGTCTGATCCGCATAAAAAAATACCGATCATACAGAGGGTCAGAAGGTAGAACCTGCGATAACATCCTGAAGCGACAGTTTGATGCAGAGCGACCAAACGAGAAGTGGGTAACAGATGTCACTGAATTTAAAGTAAATGGTCGGAAGCTTTATTTATCACCGATAATGGATCTTTATAATGGTGAAATTATCGCTTACAACCTTGCTGCCCATCCATTGCCATCGATGGTGAATACTATGCTCACCGACGCTATGAAACTGTTGGCTAAAGCTGAACGACCACTCCTGCATAGCGATCAAGGTTGGCAATATCAGATGCCGCGATGGCAGCAATGGCTAATGAGCAATGGTATAACCCAGAGCATGTCACGTAAGGGAAATTGCCTTGATAATGCCGCAATAGAGAGCTTCTTCGGGACGTTGAAAGCTGAATGCTATTACCTTAATGAGTACAAAAGCGTGGAAGAGTTAAAACGAGACATCACCAGCTATATTGATTATTACAACAATCTGAGAATAAAAGAAAAACTTGGAGGCCTTAGTACGGTAGAATACCGACTAAGGCAAGCTGCATAGGGTTGTCCAAGATCTGGGGCGCAGACCAATAAGTAGTGGGAACCAAAGTGTCAGATATGCAGAAAAATGTAACTCCCGGCAGACGTAAAGGCTGCCCTAATTATTCTCCGGAGTTTAAGCAGCAGCTCGTTGCCGCCTCCTGCTAACCCGGGATATCCATCTCAAAACTGGCGCTTGAAAATGGCATTAACGCTAATCTGTTGTTCAAATGGCACCAGCAGTGGCGAGAGGGAAAGCTGCTATTACCTTCCTCAGAGCGTCCTCAGCTACTTCCTGTGGCTCTCGATGCCACCGCCGTACAGCCAGAACAGCCCGCTGAGAACTCAGAGCTCAGCATCAGCTGTGAAGTGAGCTTCCGGCACGGGACGCTCCGCCTCAATGGCTCTGTCAGCGCAAAACTTCTGACTCTGCTGATACAGGAACTGAAGCGATGATCCCGTTACCTTCCGGGACCAAAATCTGGCTGCTTGCCGGTATCATCGATATGCGTAATAGCTTCAACGGCCTCACCGCAAAGGTGCAGACAGCGCTCAAAGATGATCCGATGTCCGGCCACGTATTCATCTTCCGGGGCCTTAGCGGCAGTCAGGTCAAACTGCTGTGGTCAACCGGCGACGGGCTGTGCCTGCTGACCAAACGGCTGGAGCGCGGCCGCTTCGCCTGGCCGTCGGCCCGCGATGGCAAAGTGTTCCTGACGCCGGCACAACTGGCGATGCTCCTCGAGGGCATCGACTGGCGACAGCCTAAAAGGCTGCTGACATCCCTGACCATGCTGTAGTCCTCTTTATCCTGGTTGTTGCTGTATAAGCCTGGTAAAATACGGGCTTATGAACGACACCTCTTCTGACGACATCCTTCAGCTGAAACAGCGCCTTGCCGAACAGGAAGCGCTGAACCAGGCCCTGCTGGAAAAACTGGCCTCCCGTGAACGCGAAATAGACTATCTGCAGGCGCAACTGGACAAGCTCCGCCGGATGAACTTCGGTAAGCGTGCAGCGAGAACCGTATTGACGGGGATGTGTTATTCAGTTGGCAGTGCTACGCGCCAGGGGAGTAGTTCGCTGACCCGGTTTATCGGCCAGTCAGCTATAACATCAAGCACATGGCGAAGGTAGCTTTCTGGCTCCACTCCGTTCAGTTTGCATGTCCCGATCAGGCTGTACAGCAGCGCTCCCCGCTCTCCTCCATGATCCGAACCGAAGAACAGGTAGTTTTTGCGGCCCAGGCTGACCATCCGTAGCGCATTCTCAGCTATGTTGTTATCTGCCTCGGCCCAGCCGTCGTCAGTATAGTAAGCCAGCGCCGGCCACTGGTTCAGTACGTACGTGAACGCTTTCGCCAGTTCTGAGTGTCGCGACAGCGTTTTCACCTTTTCACGCAGCCAGCTTTCCAGGGATTTCAGCCGCGGTTTAGCTTTTTGCTGACGTTCTGCAAGGCGTCGCTTCGCCGGCATCCCCCTTATTTCCGCCTCGATGGCATATAACTCACCGATCCGTTTCAGGGCTTCCTCCGTCAGCGCTGACGGGGTGCGAACGTGCACATCGTGGATCTTGCGGCGGGCATGAGCCCAGCAGGCAGCTTCCGTTATCTGTCCATTGCGGTACAGTTCGTTGAACCCGGCGTACGCATCCGCCTGCAGAACACCGCTGAAGCCAGCGAGATGGCTCTGCGGGTGGATACCTTTTCTGTCCGGGCTGTAAGCGAACCACACTGCCGGCGCCAGCTCTGACCCGGCGTTACGGTCGTCACGAACGTACGTCCACAACCGCCCGGTCTTCGTTTTCTTATTACCTGGCAACAGCACCGGGACAGGCGTGTCATCAGCATGGAGCTTACCGTCAGTCAGCACATAGTCCTGAAGCGCCCCTTCCAGCGGTGACAGTAGCCGGCAACACGCATCCACCCAGCCCGACAGCAGTGAGCGGCTCAGCTCCACACCCTGGCGGCCGTATATTTCAGACTGGCGGTACAGCGGGGTGTGCTCTGCATACTTTGAACTCAGCACGCGGGCCAGCAGCCCCGGTCCTGCGATACCCCGCTCGATGGGCCGTGAAGGCGCGGGGGCCTGCACGATGGCATCGCACTGAGTACAGGCATGCTTTTCACGTACTGTCCGGATAACCCGGAAGGCGCTGCGCATCAGCTCCAGCTGTTCGGCGGCATCTTCACCCAGGTAACTCAGCGCACCACCACATTCCGGGCAGCATGACGCTGCCGGCAGCAGCCGTTTTTCGTCACGGGGAAGTGATTCAGGGAACGGTTTGCGGGTACGGGTCTGCCGCAGCGGGCGCTGCACGGCCGGGTCATCCACCCGGCCGGTAAGGGTATCGCTTTCTTTCTGCAACTGCTTAAGGTCGGCTTCCATCTTCGCGATACGGCGGGAGACTTTTTCGGAGCGGCTGCCGAAGTTCATCCGGCGCAGCTTATCCAGTTGCGCCTGCAGGTGATCTATTTCGCGTTCACGCTCGTTCAGCTTTTCCAGAAGGGCACGGTTCAGCGCCTCCTGTTCGGCAAGGAGACGTTTCAGTTCATCGATATCGTCAGGAAGTAAGCTGTTCATACCGGGTATATTACCAGGCTCATTCAGCGTCGACCAGGATAAAGAGGCCTACAACATAGTCAGTGACGTAAGCAGTCTTTTAGGCTGCCGCCAGTCGATACCTTCAAGGAGCATCGCCAGCTGTGCCGGTGTGAGGAACACTTTGCCATCCCGGGCTGACGGCCAGGCGAAGCGGCCGCGCTCCAGCCGTTTGGTCAGCAGACACAGTCCATCGCCGGTAGACCAGAGGAGCTTTACCTGACTGCCATTACGCCCACGGAAGATAAAAACGTGACCTGACATCGGATCGTCTTTCAGCATCGTCTGCACCTTTGCCGCCAGGCCGTTGAAGCCGTTTCTCATATCGGTGATGCCAGCGACCAGCCAGATCTTTGTCCCTGATGGTAATGGGATCAACGTTTGAGCTCCCGTATCAGCAGGTTCAGGATATTTTCGCTGATGGCACCATTCAGACGGAGTGATCCGTGCCGGAACGTCACTTCACAGCTGATATTGAGTGATTCAGGTGCCGCAGCAGCTACAGGTTGTGACCGGGGGGAGGTTGCAGGGACAACATCTTCGGCATCAAGTGTTATCGGGAGCAGCTCAGGCACGTTGTTTTCTGTTGTTGAAGGAGGACGTAGTTTTCCTTCGCGCCAGTACTGGCGCCACTTGAACAGCAAATTATCGTTGATCCCATGCTCACGAGCGAGTTGCGCTACGGAGATCTCTGGTCGATGCGAGAGTTCAACCATTTTGATTTTGAACTCAACGGGATAATTAGGGCTTTTTTTACGCACTGCGGTTAATGATTTCATGGATAGCGTCCACCATATTTGGTGTCCATTATCCTCTCAGGAATTTCAGGATCTGCCAGACGGTGCTGAGACGACGCTTACGAACTTCGGCAGTCGTTCCGAAAAGGTCTCCCGCCGTATCGCGCAGATGGAAGCTGACCTGAACAAAGTAATAATGCTGCTCAGATTCAACGTGGTAATCGATATTCACTTTCGCTTTTTTAATATGCAGGTAGCGCCATGGATGTACCGGCAGAGGGCGAAGCGCGGCCTGATCCAATCTTGCGAAGGCTTCCCTGCGATTGCCGGGAATCTTTTTGAAGGGGTGCGCATTGAGGCTGGCAACCAGCGTACGGATACAGTGGTTCAGCTCCGACAGCGAGAAGAAGACCTGGTGACGTAACCGGGCCAGGAACCAGCGTTCGACGATTTGCACGCCTACCTCCGCTTTGGGTTTGTCTCTGGGCTTTCGGGGACGGGCGGGTATCACTGCAACCTGATAATGCTCAGCCAGTTGCTGGTAGGATGGATTCAGCTCGGGATCGTAACGGCAGGCCTTGTTTACCGCGCTTTTCAGATTATCCGGTACCAGTATTTCGGGTACTCCACCAAAGAACTCCAGCATCCTGACATGGCTGAGAAGCCAGTCCTGCAGTGACTGCGTCCAGGTGGCTTCAGCGAAGGTATAATTTGAGGCCCCCAGAACGGCTACGAAGATCTGTGCCTGGCGGCATTCGCCAGTTTCCGGCGAGATGACAGTAATCGTTGGCCCGCAGTAGTCGATAAAGCATTTTTCCCCGGCGATATGCTGCTGGCGCATGGAGCGCTTCTGCAACTGGCACCATGCCTGATAGCAGTAGCAGAACTGTGAGTAGCTGTATGCCCTGACAGGTACCCGCTGACAGTATTCCTCCCATAACAGATGACGGGTGACGCCTTTTTTACGCAGCTCCATGTGGATTTCAGCCCAGTCAGGATCCCCCAGTTCGCCAGGACGGCTGTCGGACTCCGGATACAGCAGACTGGCAAGCCTGCCGATTGGGTCAGGGAGTTACTGTGTAAGAAAAGTAACTTTGTCGTGACCTGCGCTCTCGCAAACAAGCTGGCTAGAATAGCCTTGGCACTTACGGCACGACAGCAAACTTACGAAACATAACGAGAATAACACTTTTAAACAATCACTTATCTGGTTTTGCGAATACTGATTATTGATGATACAAACGGCCCACCGGCCTGTAAAACGGAAAGGCTCGATGAAGCCGTATAATTTCTGGAGGTTCATCAGGCGCGGAACTCATCGAGGCGTGGAAAAAAAATTCCACTCTGATGCCGAATAGATTCAAGCAAACCAACTTATTGTCAAAATCGGTGTTGCAAAAACGGGAGTGACCATAGATTCGTTTTCCAGACGTCCTCCTTGATTACGCCCAACTGGTCGATGTTGGTGATGCAGAAAACCACGATAAGAGGTGTCAGAAATCGACTCTAATACATTCGGTCTCAAGATGATCGAATAAGACTCTATATTTCAGACTGTTAGTCTCTAAAAGAGGTTTTCCACACGGTTGACCTTCAAACAACATCAAGTACTGATTCAATCCTTTTTTTTGCCTGACTAGTCAGGCGTTTAATGCCAAGCGAGCGGGTCATTTCCTGTATCTTATTGTCACCTTCAATACTCAGCGCCAGTGCGCGTAATTCCTCACTGGGGATCGCGTCAACCTGACGAATGTCGTTATCCGTGGCTGGCAAACGAAACACATTCCAGTCAGCACGTTGCGCTGCGGACAGCCAGACGAAGTCTTCACCTGAGTGATCGGTTGCAAGGTGATAGTGTTGATCCACAATTTCCATTACGCGTTCACGTATCAGTCTGCCGGCGCGAGTGAAGCCGTGTATACGTGCGATGCGTTGCACAAGCGTTGTATCCAGGACTGGTGATTCACTTGTCACCACCGCTTCAATGAGGGTTTTAAGTGTCTCATCATATTCAGCGATATAGAATTGTTCTGCATCTGTCCTGTCGCACCATTCCTGAAGATCGTTAACGACATACTTACCGACATTCACTGGCTTGTCGTTATTCTGAGAAGCTAAAGATGCATACTTCAGCCCAGTGTTACCATCATCTTCGCTTACTTTGGCAGTAAGCGGGATGACAGGGGTTACTGACGCGGATATTTCCGCATCATTAGCGACAGGTGTAGTTTCAGAAACCAGTATGTCATCACTGACATCATTGGTTACGGGAGCGATGACTGGCGTAATCTGCTTTTGTTTTTCTGCTTCAGCAATCAGTGCGGCTTCCGCTGCTCTGGAGTCCTCCAGCAGGCGACTTATTGCTGCATCCAGCCTGTCGAGTGCGCCTTCTTTATCAATCCACCATTCTGTTGACCAGAGGCGCAGTAATTTCCAGCCCAGGCCCTGCAGGATGGAGCTCCGGACTTTATCGCGATCGCGTGCTGTTGCTGCGCTATGGTAAGTGGCGCCGTCACATTCAACACCGACAAGATAGTCGCCAGGCTTATCCGGATGAACGATCCCCAAATCAATACGGAAACGGGATACGCCAATTTGCGGGACAACATGCCAGCCTTTTCTTCTCAGGCCATTTGCCACTGCCTCTTCAAACGGTGAGTCATAACCGCCTACAGACCCACGTACTGCCTGGGCAAGAGCTACAGGGCCGCGCTGGGCAAACTCAATAAAGTGTTTGAGGTCAGCAACCGCGCGGGCGTTGGTCCGATTAAGGTCGATAAAGGAAGGATCGAACGAGCTGAAGACCATCATTTCCTGCCGCGCACGTGTGACGGCAACATTCAGTCGGCGCCAGCCTCCCTCGCGATTAAGCGGTCCAAAATTCATCGACATTGTATTTGCGCCCGGTTCAGTCGGGCCGTACCCGATGCAGAGTATGATCAAATCGCGTTCATCCCCCTGAACCGTTTCGAGGTTTTTAACCACAACAGGTTCTTCCAGTTCAGACTGGAAGAAGGGTTCAATTTCAGGGTGTTGCTGTCTGGCACGGTCCAGCAGATCGCTGACTAGCTTTTGCTGTTCGGTATTCAGCGTGATAATGCCTATCGATCTGCCTGATGCAACGAACTCTTTATCAGTCAGTCGCTTCACCGTTTCAGCGACGATCGCTTCTGCCTCGGCCTGATTATGACGTCCTTTCCCTTTAGAGTAGACGCCTGCAACCTTGCACCACTGGACAGCACTTTGCTTTGTTTCCGAAGCGGGGAACGTAATCAGGCTACTGTCATAGTAGCGATGGTTGGAGAAGGTAATCAGGCTTTCATGACGGCTCCGGTAATGCCAGCTCAGGCTGTGGTTATACAGGCCGGCAGCAAGACACTCATCCAGAATGCTTTCCATATCTTCTTCAGTATCATCGTCAGTGTCATTGGCTGCACGATTAAAAAAGCTGGTAGGCGGCATTTGGCGGGGATCGCCAGCGATTACCACCTGTTTGCCACGCGCCATGGTGCCGATAGCATCCCACGGGGCAATCTGCGATGCTTCATCGAAAATCACAAGGTCAAACAAGTCCTGGTCCGAGGGCAGGAACTGGGCGACTGAAAGCGGACTCATAAGCATGCAGGGGGCAAGTTTGGCCATGGCATCTCCCATTTCTGCTGCCATCTGACGTACCGGTTTATGACGACGGGATTTCTGTAGTTCATGTTTAAGCAGAGCAAAACCACCCTGCTTGCTGACCTCATTTTTTGCAGGAATGACGCCACATAAACGGGCACGGATGTAGCGTACTGCCAGTTTGGACAGACGATCGGTTTGCGTACGGTAAGCCTCAATATCACTCATGTGCTCAGCCGGCACAAAATTGTGCAGCAGCGGCTCTGAATCGATCATCCACGATGCAAACCAGCGGCAATAGGCAGTTTCAAAAATCTCTGCCGCGCTGATGTCTCCTGAGTCAAGATGGACCAGCGCGTTGATCACTGGTTGCAGGCCATGTGAAATCGCTTCCTCACGCACACGGCTCCAGTCACTCCAGGCTTTAAGAGCGGACTGATGTTGCAGGATATTGAGTGCGCAGTCACGCAGTGCCGGGAGCGATGGTTTATCCTCAGATGGTTTTATCAGATTGCAGAAGCTAACCTGTGCATCATTGAAATCGGCGATCGCTGTGCGCAGTTTCCGGGTTAGTGCGGAGATAACGCCCTGCGAACCGAGAAGGTCATTGGCATCAACAATCAGGTTTTTTACCGCAGTGCGGATCTCGGCCAACTGCTGTGGCGAAGAAGCGAAACCACCAAGCGAATTGCGGATAGATTCGGCAAGTTGCAGGGTGGTCTGCAACTGTGCAACGTTGGTATCCAGTCCAACCCATCCCGGCAGAGATACAGTAGCAGAGTTAAGCTCGGTCAGACGTTGCAGCAATGTCTGCAGAGTTTCAGCAATGGGGAGATCAACGGATAAGTCGGGGGCTGACGTTAGCGAGTGTTGTCGGATAACTTCACCAATGACTTTCTTGCGGGCACTGGTCGCAAAGAACCAGAATTTTTTGTCAGCGACGTCAAGTGCGTTTCTGATCTGTGGGACATTAACGTGCTGCCAACTGTTACAAGGGTAGGTAACTGACAGATTAGCCTTTGTCGCTTCAATCTCTTTCAGGAGGTGAACGGCTTTATTCGCTGACTCTATACGGCTTGCGGCATCCGGTGCGAACATGAAACTCAGATCAATGCCGTAAGCTTCCGACAATAATTCACAGAATGAAGTTAACTGCGACAGTCTCTCCGGCTCGGTAGAGAGCAGAGTAACTCCCGTCGCCTTCAGTAACGCCTCGGTCGCGTCTTCAAGGTGATCGATGGTTGCAGGCAATGAGTTTGCTGCAGCAATGAGAGAGGACTGCCATCCATTGGTCCAGTCAGCCTGCGCGATGAGTTCAAAATGATCGCCGTGCTGTTTCCATGCATCACGGTTCAGCTCCAGACGTTTTACTATCTCTCTGAACTGTGTCATCTCTGCAGAAGAATGCAAAGTCGATGCAGGCCAGCTAAAGTGCGGCGTGGCGCTACTTGCATCCCTGATAACTGTGCCCATTGCCTGATGGAGTGTTAAGCCATTGGGCCAGCGCCGATGGAGCAAACGGACAACCTCATTGAGTTTGTCACGCAGGTGCTGCACCTTGGCCGCTTCTTCCTTCCACTCCTCGGTGGTTAGTAGATCACGCGCATCCCATGCCCGCTCGAGCTGTTTCAGAAAATCCATCTTGGACGTTTTGCTCGAGTGCAGTTCCAGACAAAATTCACCGAGTCCCTGGGCCTCAAGCCTACGATAGACCACATCCAGCGCCGCTTTCTTTTCAGCGACAAAAAGTACGCGCCTGCCTAGCGCAAGGTTATGCGCGATCATATTGGCTATGGTTTGCGACTTACCGGTACCGGGTGGGCCATCCAGAACAAAATCCCTGCCTTTTGCAGAGGCTACAACAGCGGCGATTTGCGAGGAATCTGCAGGCAACGGCAAGAAAAGATCCTGCGTATTGATGTTGTCATCGAGTTCATGAGCGTTGATGACTTCTCCGCTCTTATCCAGAACGGCATTTTCCTGGCCGCGTTCGATAAGATACTTTACCAGCGCACTTTGCATCAGCTGAGGTGCCCGGTCGATGAGATCTTTCCACATCAGATATTTGGCAAAAGAGAATGTGCCAATCACGACATCGCGGGTGACTTCGAAACCGGGTATGTCGCGTACAGCACGCCGTACCATATTCCAGATACCATCCACATCAACACCACTTTCATCGGTGGGTAGATCACCATCGAGGCCGTTGATTGTCAGAGCAAAGTCATTATGCAGCAGCTCAAGCAGTGTAAGGTTGAAGCGGGGCTCTTCTTCCAGCAAACGCATGGTCACGCCCGAAAGTGCACTTTTACGGTCAAGTTGAATCGGCAGCAGTATCAGTGGAGCAGAGTAACTTTTGGGGTCATCAGCAGATTTTTTCCATTTAAGGAAGCCAACAGCGAGGAAAAGAGTGTTGGCACCACCTTCCTCGAGATCACTTTTCGATTTTCGATAGAGGTCGATCAGGGATGACTCGAGGCGGTATTTTTCCATTGAGGAGACGACTTCACCGCGTTCCAGCGCAATCTGAGCGTATTCTTCCTGCAGGTTCTCATTTGTGAGCTGCTGATAAAGTTCGGCATCGCGGCCGCCGCTTTCGAGATCAGGGAGCGGGACAATGCGAATGCGTTTGCCTTCAGCCAGTTTATCTTCAAGATGGCCCGGATTCGCACAGATCAAACGAATGCCTTTAGCGCTTTCAGACAGGTGTAACAGGCGGTTACGGGTGGTTAAGTCCAGAAGTTTTCGTTGCCACTGTACCAGCCGCCCCCCGGCTTCTTTTTCGCCAGTTGTCTCGATATCAATATCAACATCAGGGATATAGGGGGCTTCCTCAAACCCATGCAAAATAACCTCGCAGGCATCCGACTGGTCTTCAAGGCGAGTGCCCCCCAGAGCCAGTGGCCGAATTTTCTGCATACGCGCGCGACGGGAATCAATGGCTGCGTGAAAAACATCCTCGTTAAGATGCTTTAACGCTTCATCAGATGCCTGAGTAAATGAAGGCGGGTGAGCTCTGGTCGCGAGAGTTGTCTCAAATACGACCATTTCTTTCAGGTCGACACGTTTGCGCACCGCAGAGACGTCATCTGTCACTAGCTGCGAAAATTCCTGCGGTTGTAACCAGACACCAGCAAACGCATGACCTTCACTGAGCATTAGCAGTGAATTCAGACCAATCTGTTCCAGTGCTGAAGCAAATAATAATGTTGTATCCAGACAGGTCGCGACTTTTCCTTCCAGAATGGCTCCTGGAGTGCGAATTTTCTGGCCATTGCGTTCAAAACTGGCTGGGGGAAGGGCATAACTGATATTGAGGTTGCAAACAGCAGTCCAGAGAGCTGAGGCAATTTCCCAGACACGAGTTCTCGACTTGCTTTCATAACCATTAAGAGCGTCATCCTTGCCTGCACGGCGAAGGACATCAGAGGTTGCCTTGAGTACACGATCCACAGCCGGATCATTAGGAATAATAAATGAAGGGAGCAATTCAATCATTGCACTGCCGCCCCATTCATTTTTCGCCAGTGCCTCAAGCGGGTAATGGGTAATGAAGAGTTCTTCCTCACCCTGGCGCAAACTTAGCGTGACTTCGCAGAGTACGCTTTCAGTCAGTTCGGCTAGCCATTCAGCATTAAGTTTGATATCCCGATCTCTGATATCAAGTGAAGTACCGGGAAGCAGGCGATCGATATTCCATTTTTTTTCTTCGAGCACAGCTGGCACGGTCCTCAGATGCAGTGTCAGATCCTGAAATGTCTCTTCGGACTCATTATGCAAGATAAGCTCACGTAACAGCGGAACTGCATTTTGGTGTGATGTGAACCCCAGCTTGTGCGCGATACTCACCTGCGCTTTAATACCCATGAAACTAATTCTCCTTAAGAGGAAATCAATCAAATATGCACAGTATTGCTGACGACAGGAGATGCCTTGAACAGGCAGAAAGCATCAGCAATTTGATTGCTCTGACGACGAGTATAAGAACTGGCGCGCAAGTTCAGGATGCATCATTCGCGGATTAGGTTAGGGGGCGAAAGGCAGTGATTGTAAAATCTATGCACGCGTCCTCTACCGTCAAGAGGTCGTCACTAAGAAGCATCTTAGTATTTCGCTAACATAAAGTATAAAGAGAACCTGATCTATAGATTAGGTCAGCCCAGTAATCTGAGGTAGGATAGCAATTTCATAAAATTTTATCTCAATGATAAATATAAGTTTTTACCCCCTCCCCCTCGATTCAACTGTAATAATGAACAACAAAAAAATCAAGAAAAGGTGATATTCGATATAATATTTTAAAAAATGGATTGATAACAATTGAATATATCCCTTTATTTGTTCCCTGTTATTTAACAAGCCACGATTTTAGTCATGTCTTTGTCAAACAGTGAACTCACAGCTCTTAGCAGACCACACGCCTCTTCAAGCGGTCCGCTACGTGCCATAAACGGACATTCAATCCTTCAATGTAATAACTTAGGATTAAATATCCTTTAGATTGATGTAGCACGACGGGACAAACTAAAGTGAAATTTGACTTAAATGGCGCATCCGATCAACTATTTTTAGCCACTATTACAATACGCGCAGAACGTGCGTCGTTTCATGAAAAAGGGGGCTGGCAATGTGTTGCCATTTGACAGTGCCAGCGCAAACAGTACTGGCACATACAGGTGAAAGCCTTTGAAAGGCTCGGCTAAGACGTTATGAAATTAGAGTCCTGCTAACCCTTCTCATCCCTGGACCCAGGAAATAAAAGCCAAACGGGAGAGAGCCTATAACGGTGAACAGAAGACTATAGATGGCAACCCATGCTCCCTGAATAATGAACAAGGATATGTCCCGGGTTTCCATTGGCAGATTGTACTGGTCTTCAACGCCCTGAAAGTGATCCGCACGGTCAGAGTGAAAAAAGCCTGCGTCAGATGCGACTGTATCGTTGAAGCCCCTGCGCCATCACGTCCCATCGACCGGGGTATCGCCGGACCGGGTCTGCTGGCCCGCGTGTTAACGAGCAAGTACTGTGAACATACGCCACTGTATCGCCAGACTGAAATCCTGGTCCGTCAGGGTGTGGATCTCAGCCGGGCGCTGCTCTCCAACTGGGTGGATGCCTGCTGCCGGTTAATGGCCCCGCTGGATGAAGCCCTTTACCACTACGTGATGGACTGCCGCAAACTACACACTGACGACACACCTGTTCCGGTGCTGGCATCGGGCAGAAAGAAGACGAAAACCGGGCGGTTCTGGACGTATGTTCGCGATGACCGGAGCGCTGGCTCGTCAGATCCGCCAGCGGCGTGGTTCGCCTTCTCGCCAGACAGGCAGGGGAAACATCCTCAGCAGCATCTTCGCCACTATCATGGTGTGCTGCAGGCGGACGCCTTCGCAGGTTATGATCGGTTGTTCAGTCCGGAACGTGAAGGAGGGCCGCTGACAGAAGCCGCATGCTGGGCCCACGCGCGCAGAAAAATCCATGACGTCTATATAAATAAGCACGCAAACAGCGACAGCAGAAGAGGCCCTGAAACGTATCGGTGAGCTGTACGCGATAGAAGAAGAAATACGCGGCCTCACGGCATCTCAGCGGCTGGCAGCCAGGCGGTCCCGAAGTAAGCCGCTGCTGACATCGCTGCATGACTGGTTGGTGGAAAAAAGCACGACACTGTCAAAAAAATCCCGGCTGGGCGAGGCGTTCGTTTATGCCCTGAACCAGTGGGATGCGCTGTGCTACTACTGCGATGACGGCCTTGCAGAACCTGATAACAATGCAGCGCAGCGGGCGTTACGGGCAGTATGTCTGGGTAAAAAGAACTATATCTTCTTCGGCAGCGATCATGGTGGTGAACGTGGAGCCCTGCTATATGGGCTGATCGGAACATGTCGGCTCAATGGTATCGATCCGGAAACCTACCTTCGCTACATCCTGAGTGTACTGCCGGAGTGGCCGTCGAACAAAGTGGCTGAACTTCTGCCCTGGAACGTAGATCTCACCAATAAATAGCCGTCAATACGGCGCTCGCTGAACGCTTACATATTAAAAGATTATTCATTCCAAATACCAATAAAGAAAGTTCGACAGTGTCAACCATCAATCAATAGATTTACCCTATTTTTTTACATTAAACAATAGGCTGTAATGGCGTTTTTTTTAAGAAAAATACGATTCAAACATGGGATAATAAATTAAAATTCTGGCTATTTTTGGATTAGGGAGTCAATATGTCTGAAGGAGTTTCTAAAAATTCCAGATATGAAATCATTGCAATTCTGAGAGATGAACTCAGGATTCAATCTAAATTGTACTTCTATTGTAATAATATAAAACACCAGTCGACACTAAAAAAAATAGAAGGAAATTTTTTCTATATAAAACCATCCACCTCTCATCCTGGCCTTCCTAAAGAGAGCATTTTTTATTTTATCATCCACAGCCCATTAGGAAAAATAGAATTCACAACCAACAATCGAATCACTGCCAAAAACAATTCAAACAATCTTCTATGCTTCATTATCCCTGAATCATTATCAATACTACAACGAAGGACATCACCAAGAATTAACGTTAGGTACGAAAGCCAGTTTTATTGCTCTGGAAGATACAGAAGTGGCACTATTTATAAATATCACTTGAATGATATATCTGAAGGTGGTTGCTCGTTTATATCCCTGGAACCTTTGCATAGTTTTATTAGGAATGGAAATAAACTTGAAAATTCAGAGTTAAATCTTGGGGAGTACGGACAAATCCTTGTTAATTTAAAGATAAAGCATATATCCGAGAAAAATAATCACAAACAATGTGATACAACAAGCTTCAGAGTATCTTGCATGTTTTATTACGAAAGTGAACAAAAAAAAGAGGAGATAGAAAAAATAATTGTCAAATTGATAATTGATAGAAAAATAAAAAACAGGCGAACCCTAGTTTAATTTACCTGATGAAATACAATTTCAATAAAAAACAACCACTTTAACCTAAAACACTATTAATTCAATAGCACACAAGACATTTTTTATGATAACGATAGTCAACAGGAAAATTTAACACATTGAAAAACACATTACTTTATACTGACGACAATATCATCGGACACTCGATCCATGATTATATGATTGATAACAAAAAAAACATCACCACTCTTAACTTCCAGGATATTGTTAAGGGGACCAGCGCGCCATCAACCACTACCATTATTGTCAACACTATCCATAAGGATATCTCTGCAGCCACAACGGTCGCATTGCTTAACACCCTGCGCAAGCGTCTTACGCACTGTGCTTTGCTGGTTTTAATTGTAAAAAGTGACCTCTCCAGACTGTTCAGGGAGCTGCTTGATATCGATCATTTATTGATTTTGACTGAAAAATCTTCTTTATCAGATTTCTCAGCCATCATCAACAGACCTTTGACCGCCGATGGCTGTCAGGGATTATGTACCCGGCGTAAGCTAACCGCCAGGGAACTTCAGGTTCTGGAGCTAATCATTGCCTGTAACAACAATAAAAGAATCGCATTACTCCTCGATATTGATCACAAAACGGTACACAGCCATAAAGTACATATTATGAAGAAACTGGGGATGAATAACTCACGGATAATGAATAAAAGGATAGTCAATATGTATCGGTGCTAAAGCCAAAAATATGTGGGTGACCAATCAAAAGCCGATAATTCATTGGTAATCTGCCTTTAATAATCATTCCCATCGACATAAACCTCACCTATAATAAAGTTATCTTCTCTTTACCTCCGACCTGATTTTTGACGAGAGATAATGAACGCGACTCTGTTTTCCAATCATAATTTATCACGTAGCGATATATCCGTTCGTTATGTCTTTCAAAAGATGTTTTCCCCAAAAAATACGCTCGTCGCCGTAGAGTGCCTGAGTCGTTTCGATAGCCTGTCTATCTCTCCAGAAAACTTCTTCCGCTATGCCAATACGGGATTGCGCGAGAGCATATTCATGGAGCAGCTGGCGCTTATTGAAAAACATAAACAGTGGTTTAATAAAAACGGCATCTCTGCAACAATCAATATTGATGACCATATACTCAACATATTGCTAAGACCAGAGATTAAAAACCTCGTTGATCACATTGGCTGCGTTCACTTTGAGGTAACAGAAAACTCGAATAAATTATTGAACAATGCTCTTGCAACCTGGAGCGATCCGCAAAGTACGACGCTCTGGCTCGATGATTTTGGCTCAGGTAATGCGGGTATTAGCGCGATTCGAGGCTACCATTTTGATTATGTCAAAATCGATAAAGACTTCTTCTGGCATTTAATGCAAAAAGATTCTGGCCGACCATTGATGGACGCGCTGATCACCTTTCTTTCCCGTAACCACCATAATGTGATTATTGAAGGCGTAGAAAGTGAAGCGCACAAGAAATGGTTACAGGGCATGGAATGGTTTGCTATTCAGGGACACTACTGGAAGGAAGTCAGTATTGAACAACTGGTCAAAGAAGATATCAAGGTTTAAAAAAATGCCGGAGCATTCCGGCATCAATATTAACATTCGCGCAATAAAGTCAATCAATCACTCAATTATAAACTAACTCCCAGGTCGCCCAGCTGGTCAACGGACCGCTGGTCGCTTTTTCCGGCGCTGGCGTAACGTAGCCAATGTAATAAGTAAATATCCCGCCATCCACCGCCTTTTCGACCAGAGGCACCCGGTTTTGCTGCGGGTCAGCCGGGACAATTTTATTGCTCTTGTCCAGCGTATTATTGTCGTTAGTCGACAGGGCCAGGAAAATATGGCTGGCCCCGTCCGCGCGCGTATTAGCCAGATAACCGGCGTTTTCATTACTGACGGAATTGACCATAAACCCATCAATCCAGCGTACGCTCACCATCCGAACTTCATCTTTATCCGCCGCGCCGCCATCATGGCGAAGCTGGCAGTTTGAGAGTTCCAGCGTGAAAGGCTGTGGTTTCATAAATGCCCCCGCCCCGCGATCGTGTACTTCTGCCAGGCTGACCGGCGCCAGCCAGACGCTTCCACTCCCTGCATTATTGCCGCCGTTAAGCGCCACGCTACAGGAGATGTCGGTCACTCGTCCGGCAAAATCAACCCGCCCACGATCGTAATTCGTCTCGAATCCCCACGCCGAGGAGGCAATAAGCGTCCCGCTCATCAAGGCCAACTGAATGAGTCGTGTGCTATTTTTATACTTTGCTGAATCACTCATACCCGCCTCCCGCATTAATCGTACGTCAGGTTAAAGATCATGTGCGACTCCACTTCACCGGTACTGGTAGTCGGCGCATATTGATAGAAGCGCGCATGGAGAGGCAGGGTGATAAAGCGGGTTTCCTGCGTGCGCAAGCTCCCGATGCTGTATTTTTTGTTAAATTCCAGCGGCGTGCCTTCTCTCAAAACCTGAATACCAATGCCTTTCGCCAGCGAGGTTCCTGCTTTTTCGTTCAGCAACGCCCCGCGAGTCAAGGCCGTCCCCGTCGCCAACGTGCCGGAGAAAGAAGTCTGAATATTGGCGTACCCCGACTCGCTTAACCCGCCGCTGCACTGTAGCTCAATATTAAAATCCTTACCCCCGGCGGTGGTTCCCACGCCGTTGAGATCGCTGCGCTTGATGGTACCGACATCAACGTTCATATTTTTGCCGCTCAGGATGGTACACGAGGGTGAAACCACGGTTATCGCATTGGCGCTCAGGAGCGTCACCAGGATCGGGTTATTACCGTTCTCCCAGTCATAAGAGGTATATTTACCCGCCGCCAGGGTGCCGCTGCCGGTTACCGCTGCGGTCTTTATGATTTCCAGCGTAAAACGCGACCCTTCAAGCGAAAAATTACCGCCTCCTGTCGTAAACGACCCCGGATAGATAATATTGACCGTTGAACCGCCGCGGCTAAAACGCATACCAATACCCGGCACATTGGTAGAATAAACTTTATTTCCCAGGTCGGTGACGCCTGAAGCCACAATGCTAGCTTTAAAAACGGTGGTACCGGTGCATCGATAGTTAATGCTGGAACCTGCGGGCATGGTCCAGTTTTGTGTGGCAATGACCGCTCCTACGGGTAAGTCGGGGTTTACAACCACCCTGCCCATTGCCATATCCAATTGCACGGTTGGTGCGGGGCCGCGCGTACAGGCAGCCCATGCCGACGTTGTCCCCAGCGCCATTAAGCCAATAAAAAGCGTCAGTTTTTTACTTAGCGACATAGCGTTTCCTTTGTTTTTGCCTGACTTAAATCCACCGAACACTGTCCGCCGCTCCACTTAACCGTCGCCTTCGGCACGCTGGCATCGCTGATAAACATCATGCTGCCCTGGCCCACCACGCCTATCTCTTTCCCGGACGGGTCGAATATCGTGGCGGCAAACGGTAACGGTAGGCCGTTAGTCTGGCGCGCCTGTACCGTGATGTTGTTCTGCACCGTGGTATCGAAGGAAACCTTAACCACGCTGCCTTCCCACGGCACCACCTGCGCCACGGTACGATCAAAGGCGACATCGTCGTTGCTGCCCTTCGGGTCAATTTCAACGGAGTTAATCCGGTAAGGCCGCAGATACGGCAGGATGGCGTAGCCATTGCTGTCAATACGGGTTCCCGGCGAGCCGGGCAACATCGCGCCAGCGGCGTCTTTCGCTTCGATCAACGCCATGGTAGTGCCGGTTTCCGGCGAGAACACCACGCCGTGGCGATGGGCAATCAGCGTTCCGCTGGCACCGATACCGCTCTGGCGATATCCTTCGCCTTGGCTATAGCTGCCGTTCAGCGTGGTCCACGGAGTACGGTAGCTGCCGTTCAGCGCCACATCATGCTGACCACCGGTAGACGTGGTTGTCGACACGCCGTAGTTGAGGTTGTTTTCGCTATCCAGCGAACCGTTGACGCCAATTTGTGAACTAGCGAAGCGTGAATTATTAAACGAGGTATTTGACGTCAGGTTAGCGGTACGGTTTTCACCGAACCACAGCGGGTAGCTGAAGTTGAGCGAAACCCGATCGTCGCGACGGTGGCCAGAACTATCCGGGGTATAGACACGCTGAGCGCTCACTGACCACGAGAGCCGGCCGTACATATTGTTGTAACTAAACTGGTACTGCTTCTCGGTTCCGGAACGGTTCCAGTAATCCGCCACCCGGCCGCTCAGATAAAAACCGCCCCAGCCGTCCGGCAGATTTTGGTTAACGGTAAAGGTCATACCGTTTTTTTGCCGCCAGACGGTGTAATTACTGTTGTGGTTTTTTTCCTGATCAACCGCATACAGCGCGTCGTTCAGATTGTAATAGCCTTTGGTGGAGTAACGATACGCCGCCAGCACGATACTGGTCTGGGTTTCGGTAAACATGCGGTTAAAGGTGGCGCGATAGCTTTGACCATGCTCGTCAAGGGTATCGCTCTTCAACCGTGAATGAGTAACGTCGAATGACAGCGCGCCGATGCCGGTGTTCATCCCGGTTCCCAGCAGGAACGCCTGGTAGTCATCAAAACCAGTGACGCCGGTATAGCCGGTAAACAGGTTATTTAAACCGTGCTGCCAGGTTCCCTGGTAGAGCATCGGCTTATTACGCAGCGAACTGTCGTCGACTTTACCGGCAGAGAGCGCATAGCGGGTCATCCCTGGACGCAGTAATTGCGCCACCGAGGCGTAAGGCACGCTAAACACTTCAACTGTACCATCGGCTTCTTTAACCGAAACTTCCAGGTCGCTACCGTAGCCGGAAAGGTAAACATCCTGCAGGGTAAACGGCCCCGGCGGCACCGTGGTCTGATAGATAATATTGCTGCCCTGACGAACCGTTACCAGGGCGTTGCTTTGCGCTACGCCACGAATTTCCGGGGCGTAGGAGCGCATGCCGTCCGGGAACATATTGTCATCGGTCGCCAGGTTTACCCCGCGCAGGCCAATGGTGTCGAAGAATTCGCCGTTGGTAAAAATCTGCCCGCCGCTGACTATCGAGTTAATCTGCGGAATGGGCCGCTGCAGGTAAGTTTGGTTGCTGTTCCAGTGGGCTTTTCCCTGCTGCTGCTGCCAGTTCAGGTTACCGATATGCCTGAGCAGCCAGCCGTCCCACGACAGGCCCGCGTTAATACCCAGATAAGCACTGCTGTTATCAGAACCGTTGGACGACGAGCTGTGGCTGTTCCAGGCGTTTGCCATCCAGCCTAAATTCAGCGCCGCAACGCCTTTATCCCAGAACTCCGGGCTGACAAAGTTTTTAAGACGCTGATCTTCGTAGATTTGTGGTACGGATATATCCAGTCGCAGGGAGGACTGGATCAGAGTGTCTTTAACATTTTCTTCGTTGCGCCACTCTTGCAGGCGTCCGCAGAAGCCCTCTTTCTCGCTGAGCTGCGGGTTGAATTTTTCAGGCGAGATCCCGTATTGCATCAGCATCGCTTTGGTATAGCAGACGCCCATTTTGCCATCTTTACCGGCGGTGATTTTCAGGTCGTAGCGCCCTTTCCATTCGCCGTTGGTATACACATCAAGTGAATAGACGCCCTCGCTGATAGCGCTGGTAGAAAAGCGCGACAGATCGACCTTTTCGCGACTGCCGACGATAAACCCATCGTTAAACTGATAGACCGTTCCCGGGTTTTCCTCTCCGCTGGAAAATGGCGGAAAGCAGCACAGCGCAACCGCAATGGCCGTGCTTAATCTTCCCGGGCAGATTGACCTCTGCTTCATGATCGTTTCCCTTATTTGACGGCAACTTTCACTGCGACATCTGCGCCATAGTCATTAATGTTGTTAACGGTCAGGGTCTCGCCTTTGCTCACTGCGGAAGAAAGGGCGATGGTCTGGCTGGACTGCGGGGCAAACATCACCGTTTTGCTGTTCAGCGCTTTGCCGCCGTCGCGGGAGATACGGCTGACGGTGACATAAAATGGCGTCGGATTACTGACGGACAAATTGTTGCCGTTTGCAGAAAGGACTAATTTTTCTGCCGCCGCATCGCGGTTGCCTAATCCATTGGGACGATAGATAAATTTAAAGCGCGAACGGATCGCCAGTTGCAGAATATTCTGCCCTTCGTTTTTCTGACTGGCTTCAACCGGCGGTATTTCCAGAAGGTTTAGCCACCAGAGCGTCTCTTTATCTTTAGCGAGTCCCGCATTACTGCCGAGCTTAATACGCAGGGTCTGGCCGCTTTTCGCGTCTACGCGGGAAATAGGTGGGGTAATAATAAATGGAGTCGTAATAGTATCCGGCGTTGCGTCAGCATTACCGTTATCCAGCCAGGCTTGCGCCAGCGCCGGACGGTCGGCGGTGTTGGAGAGCTGCACCGTTATTTCTTTTTCATTTCCTGGATAAATAAAGCGGGTGCCGTTAACAATAATATTATTGGCATGGGCCACAAAACTAAAAATGAAACAGAAAAAAAGGGCAATACGCTTCATGCTGACCTCAGAATAAAAAATAAGCGGCAGCAGCGGCCGCTTTATTATTGTTTTATGCCGCCCCGGCGCGAGGCGGCTTTATCTCTCAGTCGATATTACTGGTAGGTAATTTCGTAAGTCGCGTAGCTATTAACCACACCGGCGGTAACAGTTTCCGGTTTGCTGGTTACATAACCAACGTAGTAAGTGAAGCGAGCGCCATTTGCTACGGCATTCGTATCAACTTTGGCTTTAGGTTGCGCGGAGCTGCCGTTCGGGATGATTTTATTGGTCAGTGCGGTGTCGGTGTCGGTGGACAGAACCAGCTGGATATCCTGCGCGCCAGCTGCTTCGGTGTTCGCCAGGTAGCCCTGTTGTTTGCTGGTTGCGCCAGCCAGCAGGTTACCACCGGTCCAGTTCACACCCAGTTTGCTCACATCATCCTGTGCAGTTTTATCAGCAGCCTGGCAGTCAGAAACGTCGATAGTGAACGATTTTGGTTTCAGGTAGGTATCTGCAGCAGCCGCTTTAACTTCCGTTAAAGTCACCGGAGCCAGATAAACGTCAGCATTGCTGCCCTGGCCGTTTACGGAAACAGTACAAGAGACATCGGTAACTTTACCGAAGAAATTAACCTGACCGCCGCCTACATTGGTATCAGCAGCATTTGCCGCAGCCATACCAAAAAACGCAGTCGCTATTGCAGCAGAGAGAAGAACCTTTTTCATTGCCATTTCCTTGTCAGAGTGAATTAAGTATCAATGAGCAAACAGTTAATTCGCACAAAAATCAGAAGCGATATGCGATGCCAACTTGTACGACTGTTAATAGAAACTTCGACTGACCGGAAGCCGCAATATTTAAAGCGTCAGGAACGGATTCTATAAAAGAATTCGTCGATGCTGTCGGCGTCAAAGAATGCTATTTCGGGATTAAATATACATTCTTTTACAACTTGATTGAGACTGTTTCATGGATTAGCACCTATTAATAAACAAAAAAACAATCAGCAATTCCAATCAAAGACATGTTGACTTTTGTCAAACACAACATGAAACAAAGTAATCCATTGATCTTTAGAGGTTATAATTACAATGCGCCAATGGCTATAATTTTAATGATGTTTAAAATCACAATGGCATGGGTAAGTCAGTTTATTCAAAGCGTACTGGTCGAAAAGAATTACTTCAGGCGGTGGCAAATATTCCTGCATGTCTGATTGGGATCGAAGCGTCCACCGGGGCATTTTACTAGCAGCGTGAGTTTGAAAAACTGGGTCATAACGTAAAAGTCATCAGCCCCCAATATGTAAAACCTTTTGTCCGTGGGCAAAAAAATGACGGTAACGATGCGCAGGCGATAGCTGTGGCTCTGATGCAACCTACGATGCAGTTTGTTCCACCGAAAAGCCCTGAACAGCAGGATATTCAGGCTCTGCACCGTGCAAGACAGCGTATTGTCAATCATCGTACTGCGACAGTCTGTCAAATCCGGGGACTGCTGCTTGATCGGGGAATAACAATCGGCGCGGCAGTCTCAAGAGTTCGTCGTGCTGTTCCGCTTATCCTTGAAGATGCTGAAAATGGTCTTAGCGTTAGAATGCGCAGGACGATTGCCGAACTCTATGATCTCTTTAACGATCTCGAGCGTCGGATCCATTTTTTTGATAAGGAAATTGAAACAGTATTCAGGCAATCAGAAGCTTGTCAGCGTATCGCCAAAGTTAAAGGCATTGGCCCTAAAACGGCCACGGCCGTTGTTGCTGCTACTGGCAAAGGAACTGAATTTAAGAATGGCCGCCACTTTGCTGCATGGCTGGGTCTGGTTCCACGCCAGCATTCGAGTGGCGACAGGCAGGTGCTGATGAATATGACGAAAAAAGGCGACAAGCATCTGCGAACACTTTTTATTCATGGTGCCCGCTCTGTCGTCAGGGTTGCCACGAATAACAATGATAGTCATATGAATCAGTGGGTTAACCAGTTAAAGGAACGGCGCGGATTTAATAAAACGACCGTGGCGGTCGCTAACAAAAACGCGAGAATAATCTGGTCGATGCTGAGAAATGAGACCGAGTATCAGGTAGTGTGAAATTAATCCCCTACCAGCAAAAGTTGCAGCGTACTGAGAAATGGTGACAGGTTGCACCTGCACAATCGGAACCTGACTATTATATTGGCCTCAGAGACCGTTCAGTTGTCGAGGCGATTGTGTGCGGATTACCCATTTGGGCACAGATTTTCCTGATGCCGGATAGATGTAAGCAACAACTCAAAACCAGATTCAGTACTTGCAAAACGGAGGTAGTCCATAGATGTAGTAGGTGGCTTCAGAGATACCGGCCTCCCGGCAGACATCTTTAACGGTTCGTCCGGCTTCAACCGATTTAATTACAGCAATGATCTGATGCTCAGTAAAACGGGCTTTACGCATAGCGATCTCCTTTGTTGTCAGCGTGATATCCACCGGAGCGTGAACGGCGTATTTAAAGGCGATGAAACGCACTGGACCAATCAGATGATTGATCCAGCTGCCTTGCTGCTGCCGCGCATACCGCGTAGCAGGCCATCATCCGCTCGGGCACTTGTTCACCTGATGCACTTTCTGCGCATTGGCCTCAGTGTGATGCATCTTCTCCGCTGCGACATGCCCACAGGCAGTGGCATCAACGCCATCCTTTATGACATTACCCACTCTACCTTCACGTTGGCTTACGCCGCAAACCCGCTTTCTGGTGAATCCGGCAGGCAGTTTTGTGATTGGCGGGCCGGTGGGCGACTGCGGCCTAACGGGCCGTAAAATTATTGTCGATACCTACGGCGGTGCAGCCTGCCACGGCGGCGGCGCGTTTTCCGGTAAAGACCCGTCGAAGGTTGATCGTTCCGCAGCCTACGCTGCTCGCTATGTGGCGAAAAACATCGTTGCCGCCGGGCTTGCCTCACGCTGTAAAGTCCAGTTGGGATGGGCCATCGGCCTGCCCCGCCCGGTTTCCGTCAGATCTTCCCATGTGTGTTCAAACCACGGACGGTTGGAACCCCATTCCGGATGGAATATCAGAGCGCTGCCGCAGAGGTGACAGGAGTAGTGATCGTAAGGGGAAAGCTGTGCAGTGGTCGAACCAGTGAGACGTCGATTGCCATCGAGAGCAATAAACGATTTTGCGTACATAGTATTGGTCCTTTGCTGGATTACGCGCAGGGCTAAACCATCCCAGAAAGGGCAGCAGTGCAGGTCATACGATTAAATCAGGTGGGAGATGTGGTTGCGTTTAATCACTCACTGGCGGGACTTTGCAATGCGTTGCTGTAGCCAGGCTTCCACTTCGCTTTCAAGCCAGCGAGAGCTTCTGCCCAGCTTAATGGGTTTAGGAAATTCACCGTCTTGTATCAATTTGTAGAACCATTTATCCGTCAAGCCCGTGAGCTGGGTGATAAACGCCATATCGACAAACTTATCGTTAAGCAGGCTGGTGGGTGTGGTCATCGTTTGTTCTCCGTTGGTGGTAAGGGAGAAGAAGTCAGGTATGGTGAACGCAGACTTCTTCAAACAATGACGCACTGACGTAATTTTTAACCGATACTTCTGATTCGGGGCCTTCCTCCCCATCCTCTGAGCTTTATCTCACTCAGCCAGAATACAGGGTCTTCACAGTCTTCTTTTTGCTCTTGCTTAGCCAGATAGCTAAGAATAAACGCCAGGTCCTGATAGCCTTCACTGTCTGAGTGGTGCAGGCATCTGGCACCGTTAACTTTGTGGTAAACCTTCTTCTGGCAGTTCTCAAATATCCCCTCACCATCCGTAATGCTTCGCCACTCTTCAGCAATCACCCGCGCAGAGCAGTAACAGTTCCGCTTACGTTGTCCATCAAGATAAAACATGGCGTGAAAGTGCAGGCCATGCCGATAAGTGAACTCCATCACCCACACATAACCAATAACAACACCCGCACTCATAACTCTTTCTGCCAGCCGGTACATGTCCATATCCCAGCGATCCCGATAACGATCAGCATAACGGCGACTGGTCGTCTTATAAGCGAAATCCATACGTAGAGGAATAATGTCAGAGTAACGGTCGCGCATACGTTCCATATGATCCGTCAGATCATGAAACAATTCATCGTTAAGGGTATAAGTCTCATTAATTCGATAAGTCATGTTATTTCTCTCCTGTGGTTAACACTGGATAAGAGAGATATATCAAATTGTAATGACTCAAATGCTCAGTTCAAAAAATATGTACCCGCGTTTACTGAATGACGAGTAACGAGAGATGATTAAGAATGATGCGATACTGAAAACACTGTCATGATATAATTCAGTTGTGAAAGGAACTTATTCTGAGAGAATATTAAGTGCATCACCGGGCAGGGTGTATTACTTGATGGAGGAGAATAATTTGTTGTTTAATGTTATGGAGAGTTATCGTACTGACTTAAAATAGTGTATTTCTTTCAAATATATCTGAGATGGATTGTTTTATCAAACGTAAATAATTGACTTCCTTAAGTAACAATAATAATACCTAAATTAGTACAAAAATGTGACAACCAACAATACTCAAAACACACGTTCTAAATAACATATTAAACTTTCCATTACCATCATCAACTCTCGTAACGAACCAGTGCGAAGAAGATAGTATCCCGGAAGGAAAAGCATCCTGACAAAAATACTCCTTATGAAAAAAGGCTAAAAACAACATACAAACCAGCAGGCAATAAATAACCAAGTTATCATTTTTCAGAACACTCGAAAAACGTAAATATATTTACGAATATTTTTTCAGACCTACAACCGAAATGCACATACCGGACAATCAGACACACTCCCCTCTAACCGGATTCATTCACTACTCAGGGGGTAGCAGACTCAGGGAACACCTTCACATTCCAGCCTAAAAGATCTCCGCTATTATTTTTATTTATCACAAACAAAATATAGAAGCGCTATCTGTTATCGTATTGTTCCTCTCACAACGGCTTACCCTGACAGCGTATCTGTAACACATTCTGTCCGGTTTGATGCCGGTCTCTGAAAACAGGGCGTTCCTCCGTACGTCCACCGCTTACATATCCACTGTATATCGTTACTTCCCCCTACTCAGTTCCACGGACACTGACTACTTGCCAGTAATGAAGAACAGATCAACCTGATCCAATCAGCGAAATTAGCAACAACCACATCATAGCAGCACATTATAATCAGTTAGTTACAATATCAATTGTAAATAAAAAACCACAAAAAAAGATTATAATACCGCTGCATTTACAGTAAAAAAGAGTACAATCTGGACTAAATTTCCCAGGCTAAGGTATCACCTGTCAGCCACAAAAAGGAGAACGAGGTATGACGATATGGGATGATTTCCGGGTGTTTGAGTTGCGCAGGGAGGATCGGTTTTATGAAAAACCCGAACATACATGGGGTGACATTAGCAGGAAATATCTGTTCACCGCTTTCAGGAATAACAAGCCACCTTACGGTATGTATGATCTGCTGGATAAGTTGTACCGTATCCAGTACACCAGTGGGGAACGAGACTTCCGGCGTCCCAACATGAATAACAGAAATCAGAAAATCATCCTTAGCGAAAGGATCCCTTCTGAAAACAAAAAAGAACTAATACGAGCAATTACTGAAAAAGAATATACTCAGACTTACCTCAGCAATCATTATCTTTCAATGGTGAAACAATATCGCCAGATTGAAATGATTACATTTTCTTTTTATCTTCCCGATAATGATAACAAGATTATCCGTGCAGAGAATACATTCACCAGGTCTCTGATGGAACTCAGACAACGCTTTACCTCTTTAAAAAAACAAATAATGTCAGACCCGTTATATAAATCAGTTCGGGGTTATTCACGACTAATCCTGATGACTGTTGGGCATCAGCCATTTTATCTTGTTAACTTCTTTTTCATCAAACATCCTGACGCCTATGCCAGTGCCTATATTTCGTCAGATATTTATAATAAATGGGCAAACACAGGGGTACCGGAACGGCAGGAATATCCCATGGTTATTTGTTACAAGTTTTCAGATGGTCCGCGATTAAAAAATAAACGTAACGATCCGTTACGCTTCCATAATGCCACACAGGTAGTGGATGTTGGGCAAGAAATTAAAATTTTAGATTTAATCAATGATGAACACAGAAATACCATCTGTCATAACCGAAAAGGATACCTCACTTTTTTCCGTCTTCAGTCCCAAATATATAATAGCATTCCTGGAGTGAGAACCAGAACCAGTTCCAATAATTTCACTTACCTCAACACAGAAGAACGTAAGAAAAGGAAAAATAAAAAAGCAAAAATCCAGATACGCAAGTCCGTATAAACAGATGTAATCAATACGCCTAAATGCAGATAAGATGTAATATCTCGACCCGACGGCACAGGTATTTTATATTTTAAAAAAATATCAGATATATATCACACCAATGAATTCCTTCCCGTTTACTTCAGTCAGGCCGTCCCCACCGGATGGCCTTTTTTATTATGCCGAGGCTTATATGAAACATCCTTCGGGCTATGCCCTTATCCGTCGCCATCTGCGACGCTATCCCCGCGCCCTGCGTCAGCATCTTCTCCAGGAACTCAACCAACTCGTCACATACGAACCCGTGATTGGCATTATGGGCAAAACCGGCGTCGGAAAATCCTCGTTGTGTAATGCGCTGTTCCGTAGCGAAGTCTGTGCGGTGAATGCCGTGGAAGCCTGCACCCGGCAGCCACAACGTGTGCGCCTGCGCTTCGGCAGTCATTACCTGACACTGGTGGATTTGCCCGGTGTGGGGGAGAGTATTAGCCGCGACGATGAATACCGTGAGCTGTACCGCGAACTCATGCCGCAACTCGATATGGTGCTGTGGGTGCTGAAGGCCGATGACCGGGCGTTTTCGGTGGAAGAGCATTTTTATCAGGGGGTATTCACACAATACAGCGGACCGCTACCACCGGTGTTGTGGGTCCTCAACCAGGTGGATAAAACCGAACCGGCTGAACAGTGGAACTGGCTGTCGGCACAGCCTTCAGTATCACAGAGTGAGCATATTACGCAGAAGCGCCAGGCCGTCGCCCGTCAGATGGGAACAGCAGAGACGGATATTCTTCCGGTGTCAGTCAGGGGACGGTACCACCTTCCCCGTCTGGTGGAGGCGATGATTACCCGTCTCCCAAAGCAGGCCCGCAGCCCGCTGGTGCCTCACCTGCAGAGCGGGTACCACACCCCCGGCATTATCAGTACCGCCCGCAACAGCTTTGGCGATGCCGTGGTGGAAGTGATTGACGCGGTCATCGACCTGGCCCCGTTGCCGCAGGCTGCACGTTATGCACTTCAGACCGTCACACACACCGTGGCCCGTGCTGCCCGAACCGTCTGGTCCTTCTTCTTTGGCTGACTTCCACATCGATAAGCCTGTCTTCCGTTTCGATAAATAATCTGGCTCTGTCACGATCGATTTTGTCGATCGACCCGATCGGTTTTATTCATCATTCATGATGAATTTCCGGTTATAGAATCCCTCAGGGATACTGTATTCAGCCATTTACTGATTAAAAATCAATGCGATGAATCGCAGGAATGCCTTCATCCGGAGAAAAGTAATGAAAAGGTTTTTTATGGCGCTGACCGCCAGTCTGTTGTTCACCTCACTTCCCTCCCTGGCCGGCAGCGATATGCCCGTTAAAGTGGAGGTCAGCCATGCCGGTCATGAATGCTATGGCTGCGTCTATGTCACCGTGACAGCAAAAACCGACACCGTTATGATAAAGAAAATCGATGTTAACCGGGGAAAATGCCCGATGCTGACACACCGAAAAATAGCCTACAGGGGCCGGAACGTGGATGGCTGGTGGCCCACAGATAAACCGTTCACACCCCGCAAAATGACCTTCGCTGACAGTGTCTTCTGGAAATTTGGTCACACGCTCGACTTTGGTAAAGCCTGCAATTTTGTTGAGGCCAGGGTGTTCACCGACCAGGGCACATTCACCGTCAGCCAGTGATATGGCCAGTATCACTTATCCGCCCTCTTTCTTAACGCGTCTCACCGCCTTCAGGAGAGACCCGTATCGTCTTAACCATCACCCTCAGGGAATACCATGAAAAAGAAAATACTGCTTTCCACTCTTCTGATATCTGCCCTGACTCCGGCAGTGTCACAGGCCTTTGGTAACCGTGATATCTGGGCCAGCGGCTGGGGTCAGGGGATGTCTGAGTTTGTGATTCTGGGGAAAGGACAGTCGCAGCTTTACCTGACCTGCGAAGACACCGGCTCACGAGCGGCCACCATGACCTTCACCGACGCAAACGGTCATCAGGTCAGGATGGATAACGGCCAGTCGCTGGACATGAAAATTGACGATGAGGAGCCTGTCAGCGTCAGTGACAGCGAGTCACATGTGGGCTCAGACAACGTGGCATGGGCATGGGATAAACTGCGCACCGGTAAGCGGGTCATTGTGTCCGGGGAGGGCGTAAAGGCAGCCGTGTTTACGCTTAACGGTGCGGGGAAGGTCCTTCCCGCGTTCGGGGACAGCGGCTGTCTGCCGAAATATGCCCTGCCGTAATAAAGGCCGGTAACGCCTTTTTTCTGAATTCATTCACGCTCACGACAACAGGAACCTCAGTCCATGACGGATATCCCGGCTCAGGCAGAACAAACCCGCCAGCCCTGACCACTGCACCAGTATTTCACACCGCCGACGCCCTGCTCACCTGAGCGGGGTGTTTTCTTTTATTTCTCATCAGGGATCAGATATGCAGAATACTGATAATGCGTCGCTGCCACCCGGCCCCTTCACCCGGGCACAGGCGGAAGCCATGGTCGCACGCTACCTCAACGTCACTGTCGAAGACGACCAGGGCACCCATTTTCGGCTGGTCATACGCGACTGCAGCGAAATGCTGATATGGCGGGACTGGAATTTTGCCCCGCAGGCCGGAGAGATGCTGAACCGCTGTCTCATCAGCGACGGTATCCCTGTGTCACCGCAGCCACTGAGCCACTGAGTGGCGAAGTTCTGCTCATTTTTTTCAACAGAACACAGTCCCCCACAGGCCATGCACCTTCCGGAGCATGGCCTTTCTGCTTTTATGCCCTTTAACCTGATATCAGAGGTATTAACCATGCGCTTAGCCAGCCGTTTTGGTGCGGCCAGTCTCGTACGCCGCGACCGCCCACTGACCCGCGACGAACTGTCCCATTACGTCCCCAGCGTATTCAGTGAAGAAAAGCACGAATCACGCTCAGAACGTTATACGTATATCCCGACCATCACACTGCTTGATAATCTGCAGCGGGAAGGCTTCCAGCCGTTCTTTGCCTGCCAGACCCGCGTTCGCGACCTGAATAAACGCGACCACACAAAGCACATGCTGCGTCTGCGGCGTGAGGGGCAAATCACCGGCAAACAGGTCCCCGAAATCATTCTCCTGAACAGCCACGACGGCTCCAGCTCATACCAGATGCTGCCGGGCCTGTTTCGCTTTGTCTGCCAGAACGGACTTGTCTGTGGCGAAACCTTTGGTGAGGTTCGCGTACCGCACAAGGGCAATGTGGTGGAGAAAGTCATTGAAGGGGCTTATGAGGTGCTGGGGATATTTGACCGGGTGGAGGAGAAGCGGGATGCCATGCAGTCACTGCTACTTCCTCCGCCGGCACAACAGGCGTTTGCCAGAGCCGCCCTGACGTACCGCTTTGGGGAAGAGCACCAGCCGGTGACGGAAGCACAGATTCTGTCTGCGCGACGCTGGCAGGATGAAAGCTCCGACCTGTGGACCACCTACCAGCGTATCCAGGAAAACCTGATTAAAGGCGGCCTGCCGGGCAGAACAACGAAAGGTAAACGGGCCCACACCCGTGCGGTTAACGGCATTGACGGCGACGTGAAGCTCAACCGCGCCCTGTGGGTAATGGCGGAAAGCCTGCTCGGGAGCCTGAAGTAATGCAGTGTATTCCCGGCGGCGTGATTCAGGTTTAGCCACATCCGTTCTCCCTGATCAGTGAGCAAGGCTGCCGCTCCATCTCTGATGCCGACCTGTCCGCCTGGTGCTCTCACCTTCTTTATCGTCCCGGTGAACTCAGCATGTGCAGCGTAAGTATCCCTGAGGGGCACTGGCCCTCACGCTGTGACGAGAATGGCTACGCACAGTCCTGTCCGTCACTTCGTTTCAACAACCCACCTGAAAATACAAAGGAAATCAAATGAACAACATGCTCACCCTGGACGACAATACCGTCGACTCAGCATCCCCGGAACAACAGCACGCAGTCGCAATTGTCTGCACACCTGTACCGGATGAACAGCGCATTGCCTTCTGGCCGCAGCACTTTGGCAGCATTCCACAATGGATAATCCTTGAACCGGCTGTTTTTGCGTGGATGGAGCGTTTCTGTGAGCACTACAGCGGGGGCATCTGGAATTTTTATACGCTGGCCAACGGCGGGGCATATATGGCCCCGGACGCTGACGAAGGCGACGATGAGAAATGGACGCTGTTTAACCCCATGAACGGCAACGGCGCGGAGATGAGCGCTGAAGCCGCCGGGGTTGCGGTCTGTCTCATCGCCTACAGCCACCACGCCTGTCGCACGGAATGCGATGCCATGACCGGACACTATTACCGCCTGCGCGATTACGCGATTAACCACGCTGAATGCAACGCCATTATGCGCATCATTGACTGAGAGAGCTCTGGTATGGAACAACAGTTACCACTATTTGCCGCCTCATTAACGTCATCAGAACAACACACTATCCGGGAAGCCTTAACCCTGCTGGAGTGCCAGCTACGTGAACCCGGCACGTCATTTACCTCCAGCCATGCCGTTCGTGACTGGCTGCGTCTGCAGCTTGCCACACTTGACCGCGAAGCTTTCACCGTCCTGTGGCTTAACAACCAGAATCGACTGATAGCCCACGACACACTGTTCCTGGGGACGATCAACACTGTCACCGTTCACCCGCGTGAGGTCGTTAAATCCGGCCTGAAAAATAACGCTGCCGCAGCCATTCTTGCGCATAACCACCCGTCGGGGGAGGCTGAACCCAGTAAAGCCGACAGGCTGATTACGGAACGTCTGAAACAGGCTCTGGAACTGGTTGACATTCGCCTGCGGGACCATCTGATCATCGGCGGGATGGATATTGTCTCCTTTGCTGAACGCGGCTGGCTCTAAGGAGTAAACAGCGATGAAAATAATCAGCAAACGTCAGGCAATGGCAATATACCGTCAACACCCGCAGTCCCGGTTGTTTCGCTTCTGTACAGGGAAATACGAGTGGTCCGGCAGTATCTGCCACTATGCCGGCCGGGAGGTGCAGGATATCAGTGGTGTGCTGGCTGTATTCGCTGAACGCCGCCAGGACCGTAACGGCCCGTATGTCGTTTTGCGTAGCGTCACGCTCAATTAACCTTAATTAAGGAGCACTAAATTGTCGAATCAACTACCTCCAGTAAACCATGATGTCTCTGAGCCCTGGTGGGGGCTGAAACCGGGCATCACTCCGTGTTTTGGCGCACGACTGGTACAGGAAGGCAACCGCCTGCATTATCTGGCTGATCGGGCCAGTATCGCCGGTGTGTTCAGCGATGCGGATTTACGCCATCTCGATCAGGCATTTCCGGCACTGCTCAAACAGCTGGAATTAATGCTGGTTTCCGGTGAGCTCAATCCCCGCCATCAGCACTGTGTCACGTTATATGCAAAAGGGCTGACCTGTGAAGCAGATTCCCTCGGATCACATGGCTACATTTATACAGCAATGTATCCGACACCAGACAACAGCATAACCCGGTAATCCCACCCCATAATCCCTCATTCTTTTTAACCCGACTTCATTCAGGAACATTTCATTATGCAGACCTTATCCGCCATCCCGACGCGGAAGGCACCGTCACACCCGACGCCCGTTGAAATCTGGCAGCAACTTCTTACGTATCTGTTAAAAAGACATTACGGCCTTTCGCTTAGCGACACGCAATTTTCCGATGAGAAGATTATTACGCAATATATTGACGCCGGTATCTCACTGTCAGATGCACTCAATTTTCTCGTTGAAAAATCTGAACTGGTGCGGATTGATCGTCCCGGTTTCTCCATTAAGCATCAGTCCCCTTTTATCGGGGTGATTGATATTCTCCGGGCCAGACGGGCAACGGGTTTGATGCAACGTAACGGGTATAAAAGGATCACTCTTCTCATCGCTGGAAATGCAGCTCAGGAGCAACATTCATGAAACTATCCCTGACGGCAGAAGCCGATGCTATCAATATACTGGCCCTCAACATGGGTCGTATCATCGTGGATATCGATGGCATTGAACTGAACGACATTATTAACGCGATCTGCGACAACGGATATTCACTTCGTATTGCTGATACCCCCGGAAAGCGGGTTGTTGAAGATCCATTACTACCCGCCGCCCACCTTACCGGTATCCATTGCAGTACCGCGCATATCACCGAAGCCGACAACACCCTGCTGTACAAACAGTCGCATCAGCATGAAGACTTTAGCGAGTCAGAATGGATCCATTTTTCGGGCACCGGCTATCTGCTCCGTCTGAGCGCGTGGTCATTTCCGGTGTTGCGGCTAAAACGCCTCGGTTTGTCGAAAGCCTGTCGTCGTCTGGTGGTAGCACTTATGCGTCGTTACTCCGTCAGCATTATTCATCCTGATGCCTGTGGCGAAGTGCTGCCAGGTTTTCCCACATTTGACTGGTAACCCAACATCAATCACCACAAAAATATCTATTTCCAGAGTTAACCACTGAAATCGCTCTCGATAGTCTGACTGGCTGGCTGGCTGGCTGCAGGACAATATCGATAGCGGTACGAGGATCATCTTCGACAACGACGAAGGCAACACCGGCTCAGCAAAGTTGTTGCCCTGGATTGAACAGGCGCTCAAAGATGTTCGGGATCTCCGCCATCTGCAGCTTCTGCAACAGGCCAGAACAGATTAGCCCCCGAGCCAGACTTATCACACGCACATAAGCGCCAGTCCTGACCGACTGACGTTTTATTTTATAAAAGGAAAGAAACGATGCCAGACCTCACTCTCACCGAACCCGAAATATTAACCGACCATACCGATGTGATTTGCTCGACCAGCATTGAACGCATCGTCACCGGACGTAATGCCGCGCTGGCGCAGATCGAAGAGCTAATGCAACAACTCGACGATATTTCAACCCTGACCCGCAGTATCGGTGGCAAAACCGCGCTGGACTGGGCTATGAAGCAGGACTTTCGCTGTGGCTGCTGGCTGATGGAAAAAAGAGAAACAGCGATGAAAGCCATTACCCGTAATCTCGATCGTGGTATATGGCGCGATTTAATGAAAAAGTCAGGGATGCTTTCCATCATGGACGCTCAGGCGCGTGATCAGTGGTACAGAAACCTTGAGGGAGAGAACATTCCTGCAGTCAGCGAAGCCAACATTCTGAGCACTTTTGAGCAACTGCATCTGAATAAAGGTGATGTGTTTGAGCGGGGTGTCATTAACGTCTTCAAAGGGTTGAGCTGGGATTTTAAGACGAACAGCCCCTGTAAATTTGGAGGGAAAATCATCGTCAGTGGACTAGTCAAATGTGACCGGTGGGGATTTGGGCTTCTCTGGGGCAGGCAACACGATCGGTTAGCTGACCTTGAGCGGATGCTGATGCTTCTGGACGGAAAACCGGTTCCCGACAACCGTGCCGACGTCACCCGTCGTCTCGCCGATCATATCCATGAAAACAGGCACAGCAATCGTTACGAGGATGAGATGTTTGCAATCAAATACTTTCAGAAGGGAACTGCTCATATCACCTTTAAGCGGCAAGAACTGGTCGATAAGCTGAATGACATCATCGCCCGTCACTACCCTGGAATGCTGGCATCCGGACAGTAATCAGGGGCCTGCGCATATGTGAAATGTCAGTACCAGTGCAGTGTTAAACAAACCCCTTGCCAGGTTCGCCTGCTTATGGACAAAATGATACTGGCGTTCCTGGTGCTTTTCTTCTGGTGGTTTGTTACTGGATTCTGTAACGTACCAGGAGCGTCACCAAACAAAGGACCATCATAAAGTATCAACACATCAGCCTGAGGCGAGTATCCCCCTTATCGTCACCGATTCGGGTTTCGGATTCATACCAATCGGGAATGAGGGTACAAATGAGGGTATAAATATAATCAAATCAAAAATTTTGATTGCAAATCATAAAAATAAAACAAAACATCGATTCCGAGTCCGGCACCACTTATTTAAAGAAACCAGCCTACGGGCTGGTTTTTTGCTTTCTGAGGTTCCGGTAGATTTCTGGTCGTACTGACCGCAGATGTTACCCCCTGCTTCTGCGATCCAGCATGAGCATTTCCCTCTAGCTACTCCTGCCCCTCCGGTCACAGTGTCAGTATCTACTGGTTCTCAAACTGTCAATAAACACTATTTCCACCTTGTATGCCTATCTGGTGGATTCATCACAGTATGGCAGCATCCGGTCGTTGTCCGGTCAGTGGAAGGAAAGCATCATCCGTTCCCTTCAGATAAGGGCATAATTGCATTTGATCTGGCCCCCCCTTCAACATTTCTGTTGGCTCTATTCCTGATGCAGATTTCAATTTGATTTGTCCCTATGTTTCTCTGGTCCATCAAACAGATCAACTAAAAAGGCATGAAACTCTGGGTCATCACCATCCTTAAGTGTGCTCTCCGGCGATAAGAATGGTGCCCGGCACCAACGAACCTCATCTTCATAATGCAAAGGATGAGGAAATTTCGGTGCCCCTTTTTTAAAGGTAGTTAGCAGTTCATCGACGCCTAGTTTCGTGCCAACAAGAGCCATGCAGTCATCACAATGCTTGCCAGTACTAACAACCTTCATCCTCGTCGCACCATTAAGCTGCGCTTGGCAAATTTGAGAGTATGCCCGCGCAAGCTCCATTACCAAGTGCATAGCCTGGTTGGTGTCGCAGATACTCATCAGAACATCTTTTGCTTCACCATGTTTAAAAGAATATGGCTGAGTAAACTCATAGAGCGATTCCCAGATTTCGCGACATTGCGAATCCTTTGAATGAGGATTTGGCAGCCAATCAAACCTTGAGAAAGCTGGCACTATATCGCTTAGGAAGTCTTCCTTGGTGAGGATATAGCGAGCGGGTTGAATAAACTCAGTTTTAAGTAGTTCACCCGCAGCAGCCTTGTTTAAATTGATGTCAATTTTCTGCTGAATGTCACTAGTGACCTTTGACCATTGTTTAGGTGTAGGTTCGTCACCTAAGGGTAAATAACGTTGAATGCTCCATTCTGCCGACAGATAGTGATCTTCTGCAGTGAACTCTTCTGCAGACTTATTTTCTAGATAAGCTTTCTTTTCTTCAAGCTCAGAAGTGGACCAACGTCGAAACCCCATTTGCACTTCCAAACCAAGAATCTTTTTGATTCTATTGAAAATCCCCATTGCTGCTCACTCGATTAAATTCATATGTTGCTGGCTGACTGGACACGAAAAATAATATTACCCACCTACATTGGGCACAATTCTAAACGAGGTTCTGGTCTTCAAACTGTTCCTGGCTGGTGTGAAAAACACTACCGCGCCGGCTGGCTTGCTCAACCCCTCACAATCCCGGAAAGGTTTCCCGGCCTTGTTCACTGTTCTCAATAAAATCGGTTATGAGTACTCTCAACCAACTGACCCCAACTGGTATAGTCAAAAGTGACAGGACTACAGTTATTCAATTACTGATTAGACTATGGCAAGATTTCCATGACACGATAGCCCCCAATCAACAGTATCGTTCAATTTGGCTTCCGTTTAAGAAGGTTCGCCACTTTATAGAAACCGCCTGCCAATTCTCCGAAAGTAAGCATGGATTGGTAAAAATGTAGCTATATTGGGGGGTATTTAGCCCGCCATCTGGATAAATATTTCAACTGGCACCCCCATCAGGAACGCACCAGCCAGATAGCGCTGCTCAGACAGGTCAGCGAGAACCTGTTCTTTGCTGCTGCGGAATATCTCAGGGCAGTCTGGTAATAGCGACTCAACACCACAAGTCGCCGCAACTGCACAGCAATCGAGCAATCGCGGCAAGGCATCATCATAGGTAATGTCGGCATCATCCCCCCAGTAATCGTCCTTTTTCATAATATATGCTTTCATCTGGTGGGGATCGCTATTCCACGGCAGGACGGCATAGGCCGGATTTCTACCCTCGAAGATCTGCACCAGTTCGCTGATCTTGGCATTCACCAAATACGCGCTTTGGTGCGCCGTTATGTCATGTTTTGCCTGCTGAATTCGCGCATGCCATGCCACACGCTGCAAACCATCCAACAACTCGTTCACGACCGGAATACTGTTTAGCCAAATCTTCCCGTCGCTCTCAGCATCAATCAACTGCTGCATACCTAGCGGAATGCTGTCTTCGATATTATCCATATTCCCTCTCACAGATTTTACTTACCACATTAAGTCGTGATCACGTCTTGTCCTCATTGGCTATCTACCACTGCAGGCGTTTGCTGCAGACGATCAGATAATTAACGCAATAAACCCATATCCAGCGTTTCATGAACGGCCAGAATCGCTTCACGGGTAGCTGCAAAAATACTGTCTGCATCACGCTCACGGAGCTTCGCCCAAACCGCGCCATCATTACCCCAGTCTCGAGGAATACGATTTTTCCCTTGCAGATCGAAACCCCTGCTCCACCATGACCAGTATTCGCTGGATTTACCCTGCGTGTGTGGAAATATCTCTGACATGGCAGCAGCTATTTTTGCAGATTGACCTTCAACCAGACTCACTCCCGAAATGCCAAAAAATAAACCATAATAACCTGAATATTCAAACTCCCAGCACAAAGAGTAATTACCATTCGGGCTTAATGGGATATAAAAATTAGCCCCACGTTTCGATAGGTCCCCATCCGAGGTTTCAATAGAATAAGGATGATTAATGAAACTGGCATTTAAATCAGAAATAAACTCTTTGAATAAATCGTTGCGAACCTCATTCATCTGGTTAAAAATCATAAATGCCGATTCTATAGAGTAGCTATCCTTGCGGATGATTTCTGACAACTCACGACTATTATCCATTATGAACTCACCATTAATTGACTGGTTGATATATTTAATCAATGATTCAACAAATATTTTGACCGCACCTGCCCGAACATGCAATAAACATTCGTTCAGCCATTTGACGACTTCATGCCAGGATATCGTTAGGATATGTTGCTTCAGTGCTTCCGGAGTATTGCCAGGAAGAGTCCACTCTCCCGGATCCTGATTGCATAAATAAATTAACTTCCATGGTCTTTCACATTTGTTCAGCCATAATGCATAATCCCGTAACTGATTTTCCTGATCTGCTGCCCATGGCTTATTTTCGATAGCAATAAAACCCTCTGAAGATGTCATCAACAGGTCTATCTTTCTTCTGTTTTCAATAGTGACTTCATAATCAACCCTGACTTTATGATGGCTACCTCCGGTGGTTATAGGGCTATCGTGCCCACTCTTTTCAATGAGGGAGAGAAATCCCTTTAGAAACAGTGATGACTGACCATGAGTTTCATCAGGAGAAAGCAAAAATCGTAGATAGCGTGAAAGGGCCAGTTCGTCATTCTTCAGCCAGTCCATGAGGCTGAAATCAGGTGCCAGCTCGGCCTGATAGCGTAATTTAGCCAGAGTCGTCACTTCATTCCATCGTGCAACACTATCCAGAAGCGCTGCAGCATGCTGCTGTATGGCATTCATTGTCTAACCCTTTTGGCAAATGATGCTCACCACACTAACGCTGTTCACGGTATGAGCAAGTGCAAACTAGAAAAGATCTGATCAGCATCAACATAGAACCTTTCCCCCGTCCCTTTCCCGCAATATCCCCGTAGTTTTCCCGTCACAGAGATCCACACATCCCTTGCATACCAGCACTTTGCTCCAAATTTCCCGTTTCCCCGTTCGATTTTCAATGGGTGGTACTGAGAATTTACCGCCGAACACAGCACTTATCTTTACCCTATCATCTGGTTGCTTTCAAAAAGTGAAAGTAAATCCGTCCTAAATAAACACCATAAGCTAATTGTTAATAACAGACTACACTGAGAGAGCATTCTTTTCATATTGAACCCTGACTAAACTTGATAGTTTATTAAATGTGATTAGTATTATTGAAGCAGGTAAATGTGGAAATTTATCATTGATTAAATCATCTTAAAGAAATTTAATTGATCATAAAAAATCACAGTTCATAACTAAATCATACTCGCATCGCTCAAACATTAATGCCCATTGGAAAAATGAAACCACATACAAATTCATTTATATATTATTCATATAGGTTGTTTATTATCTAATAAGTTTACCCTCTTCACTGAAGAATCAATAGTAAACAGTACACCATTGCATTTTATTCAGTGCCCGCCCCAGTGCATTATAACGGGGAAACGGGAAATACTTTGCCAGGCCGTTATGACACAACGCTTTTTCACCTCCCGTTTTCAGAAATTCCACCGGGTAAGTTGCGGGAAGACCAGAGACAGACCGGAGAATTCTGGCGCTAACATTCACTCCATCAATAACCGTCATTGCCAAATCATAGTCATACTGCCTTTTTTGCCCCAACGCGCATTACACACTGAGGCACGGGACTCTTCCCTCCCTGCCTCACTTTCTGACCTCACTAACGTATTAATCACCCCTGCATAAGGAGACTTCTGCATGTCCACACCACGCCGTTTTAAGTTCACTCACCGCCTCATTGATGGTCTGCCTCCTAATGAATCCGATGCCCCTTCCCGTGAAGCCGAGTATAGCGATACCGAAATCAGCGGGCTCAAGTGTCTGGTAGGCAAAGGAGAAGGCAAGAAGAAGTTTCTCCTGCGCTATCTCTGGCAGGGCCGCAAACGCGCCATCAGTATTGGTCACTGGCCGGAGATTGACGTTACGACAGCCCGAAAGATTGCCACTGAGATGAAATGCCAGATAGCCACCGGCACTGACCCGCGTTACGAGCGGGACAAATGCCGGGCCATTCCTACCCTTCAGGAAGCTTTCAGCCAGTATTATTTCCCGTGGGCAAAGTTGCATAAAAAGAGCTGGAATAAGGATGAACAGCGCTTTCGTGACCACATTGCCCCGGTGATGGGAAATCTGCTGCTTAATGAAATCACGCCCCGTCACGTCACCCACCTTCAGTCTTCGTTGTGCGAAACCTGCCAGCCCGCCACCAATAACCGTGTCATTGCCCTGCTGAAGGCCCTCCTCAGATGGTCACTACGTCATGAGATGGTGATGGTGAACCCGGCGGCAAACATCCCACTTCTGCGTGAAAATAACGCCCGCCAGCGTTATTTCTCGGAAACGGAAATCCGGCGCATATTCGAGGCCGCCAGTGAAGACAACAGCCGTGTAGTCGGGATTTATATTCGTTTACTACTGCTGACCGGATTGCGGCGTGACGAGCTGAGGCTGGCAAAATGGGTACATTACAACAGGCAAGAGGGAACGCTGTGGCTACCGGAAACCAAGAACGGCTCAGGGCGACTGGTTCATCTCAACAACTGGGCGGTAAAGCTGATTGATGAGCTGCCCCGCTTCGGCGGCAATGTATGGATGTTTGGCGGCAAAATTCCGGGCAAACCGGTCTGCAATGTCACTAAAGCCTTTAGGCGCATTATCCGACGGGCAGGCATCTACGATGAGGAGGTCTGTATTCACACATGCCGCCATTCAGTCGCAGCATTAATCGTTTCACGTGGAGGCACCTTATATGACGTCCAGGCCCAACTCGGACACCGCAGCATTCAGTCATCACAGCGTTATGCTCATCTGCATCCGCAGCGGCTGAAAGCGACCGGCCAGTTGATAGAGCAACATATTGGTAATGCACTGGCATTTTCCGGGCCATCTGATTAATCAACAGACATGAGAAAGGCCGCCTGTGCTGGCGGCCTGTGGAATCAATGACTAAGAATTCAGAAACTGGCTTTGGCAAATTCAGCGGATAAGCAGTACCCGGTCACGTTCACTTTTTGTATGGTCCGGCGTGTCGTCAGGCGATCGCCTTCCGGGCGTGTCAGATAACCTTCTTCGTCAATTAAGCGGGCCAGTTTTTTCGCAGACAAGCCCCAGTTCATGCCAAGTTTCTCAAGTGTGTCCGGCAGTATTAAATAGCTCCCGTCATTTAGAATATACCCGGCAGTATCGGTTTTACGGGACGCAAAACAGGGCATTTTCGCATCAATAAATTTTGACCGGTTCACTGCAATGAAGTTCTGAACGGTAATCAGGACGTTCTGCTTACGGCCCGCATCAGAACGATAGTTCTGCAACCAGCGGTTAAAAGCTACATAAACAACATCAGCGATCTCTTCTTTTTCCCATGGCAGGATTTGCCACTCTGATGCCAGAGCGCCCGCAAGATAAAGGATTGCAAAACGCTGGAGAGCTCTGCACTCAACAGAATTAAGGGTGATCAGGCCTGCATGTAAACGTCGTTTCATCTCATCAAGCATGACATCCAGGTCTGCTTTCAGAAAATCAGAGGTCGCTTTCCAGTCAAAATATTTACCCTCTTCATCGGCAAAGCCCGTCAGACAACGAATGAATTCATAACCAGCACGACCATGGCAGGTCAGCAGGCTAGTTTTTATCTCACCAATGCGCTGTCGGGCAGCATCAATATCTTCATTCACGCCACGGGAATCCTCTGCCGTGACAGGAATAGACAAGGCGCGATGGGTAATGACTCCAACTTATTGATAGTGTTTTATGTTCAGATAATGCCCGATGACTTTGTCATGCAGCTCCACCGATTTTGAGAACGACAGCGACTTCCGTCCCAGCCGTGCCAGGTGCTGCCTCAGATTCAGGTTATGCCGCTCAATTCGCTGCGTATATCGCTTGCTGATTACGTGCAGCTTTCCCTTCAGGCGGGATTCATACAGCGGCCAGCCATCCGTCATCCATATCACCACGTCAAAGGGTGACAGCAGGCTCATAAGACGCCCCAGCGTCGCCATAGTGCGTTCACCGAATACGTGCGCAACAACCGTCTTCCGGAGCCTGTCATACGCGTAAAACAGCCAGCGCTGGCGCGATTTATCCCCGACGTATCCCCACTGTTCGTCCATTTCCGCGCAGACGATGACGTCACTGCCCGGCTGTATGCGCGAGGTTACCGACTGCGGCCTGAGTTTTTTAAATGGCGGAAAATCGTGTTGAGGCCAACGCCCATAATGCGGGCGGTTGCCCGGCATCCAACGCCATTCATGGCCATATCAATGATTTTCTGGTGCGTACCGGGTTGAGAAGCGGTGTAAGTGAACTGCAGTTGCCATGTTTTACGGCAGTGAGAGCAGAGATAGCGCTGATGTCCGGCAGTGCTTTTGCCGTTACGCACCACCCCGTCAGTAGCTGAACAGGAGGGACAGCTGATAGAAACAGAAGCCACTGGAGCACCTCAAAAACACCATCATACACTAAATCAGTAAGTTGGCAGCATCACCGGTTTTTGAGCCGAGTTAGCAGAAAAGAAGCAGGCGTAATCACGGTTCTTATAATAAGAAAGCGGAATAAAGCCGAGGTTGGCGAATTCAAACTCCCGGGTTTCCGGAATCATCACCTCAGACGGGATCTTCACCTGATTACCTGTCCCCAGATCGTACAGATGGATAGGCAAGTCTTTAACCGCACCACCCGCCTGTGGTCCACGGATCTGGACGCACCAGCCATTCTTGATAAAACTTTTCACCATGTTCACAGCGAAAGAGAAAGAGGCGCTGGTCCACAGATATTTTTCATGATCCGGGCCCTTAACTTCTTCAACATAGTTAAAACTACGTACCGGCACGGTATCAGGACCATACGGCAGGCGACCCAGTACACGCGGCATAGTTAGTCCGATATAGCGTGAATCGTCGCTATCACGGAATGCTTTCCACTTGATGTATTCAGCTCGTTCGAAATAATCATTGATATCTTTTATGGCCGCGACTTCTTCCATATTTTCCTTCAGGAAGAATTTCGGCCCAACGGAACCAATGAACGGCATATGACAGGCAGCCGACACACCCGAAATATTGCGCAGCAGTGCAATATCCTGTGGGCTGTTATCAAATTCGTATGCTGAAATCATTGCCGCAATGGGTTCGCCGCCTGGCTGATCATATTCTTCAATATAAACATGGCGATATAACCCACTTTGGATAAGTTCCGGCGCGTCGTCAAAATCATCACGCAGCGCGTCCTTGCTGATATCCATCATTTCTACACGGACATTTTGGCGAAAATCGATACCGGTGATCATCGAGTGCACACCACGCCAGAGCGATTCTTGTTTTTGAAATTCAGCATGGTGCATAACTTCATTAACCTGGTCGCTAATCTGCTTGTCCAGACGAGCAATCTGCTCATCGAGCAGCGTTTTATCCAGGCGTTCTACTGGCTGCGCAGCATCCGCCAGACAAGAGACCAGAACCTGAATAGCGGCGGTCACGCGTTCAGCCGGAGCGGCATCAGAAAGCGCTTCATCGCTCTGCCATGCATCTACATTTTTTAATGTCGAAACCGGGGAAAGATTAATTTTGTCAAAGAGGGATTGATAAACGCTGCGTTCACTGGTCGTGGTGGTCGCGACTGAAGAGGTATGTTCCTGAACAGACATCAACATATTCCTTTTATGATCCTTTACTATTCCTGCCAATTAAGCGGAGGAAACCCTGTATAACGTTAAATCTCTTCTGGCATCATGGTTGCCAGTTCATCACGCAGTTCCTGACTCAGGTCTGGATTTTTGAGGATGATTTCCAGCTCGCGACGAAAAGCAGCGTTATCGAGTAAGTTAGATTTCAGGTCGCGCAGTAAGTTACGCATAGCCAACAGAACGCGTAATTGTGGGATATTTCGTGCAACCTGCTCAGGTTCAAAATCGCGGATATTTTTAAAGGTAAGGTTAATATCGTCAGTTCTGTCTTCACCAGCTAACGTATTTTTAACACTCATATTTACTACTGGTGCGAACTTAGCTAACACATCATTGAAATTATTTTTATTAATATCAACCTTTTCGCGCTCGGATAATGGTCGTTGTTCTCTACCATTACTGAAATCACCTACAGCCAAAAGTTTTAACGGCAATTCAACCTTTTTCTGAACGCCTCCGGTATGTAAATCTAACTTAATATTAACACGTGCCGTCGGCACTTCATTCTGAAAACTGTCACCCATACGTCCCTCTCAGACCGGCGGTTCCTGCCGATATTTTACATTTCCTAACGGAGCATTTTCCAATCGCTCAACGTGTTTCTTACATCGTCATTTCTGCGGGCAGTCAACAACAACTGTTAATGACAATTAACGATTATAATTAGTATGCTAACGTAATCCGACATATTACCTGAGATAAAATATGATCAATATCACTAATACACCAAATAATACATTAGTATTATTCATCTAAAAACAAAATCAAGAAAGTATATTATCTAATACAAACGGAGGAAATTAATTAACGTTGAAAACATTCATAAAAAGAATGTTTTTGAGCTATAAAATATTAATTAAAGTAATAATTACCATTATATCTATATTCCATGTAACTTATTTAAATATATAATCAGCGTCAATTTAACTACAAACAGAAAAAAGCCGGAGATATACTCCGGCTTTTCGCATTTCAATCAAGAACACGCAAAAATATTACTCTTCCTTCACCACAATCAGCGGCTCGATATCGCTCTCTTTTTTAATCACCAGCGACTCATCGCCGCGCAGGCAGGTCCCCCCATAGTTACCGCCTACGGTGAAGGTACAAACCTGAATATATTTACCGGCAATTTTTGGCAGACACCAAAGCTGCTGATAAATGTTCTTCTGCTCGGCAAACTTTCCGCTGGTTTTATCCAGTAACTCTTCCTGATGGCTCACCAGATCGATGTTGCTGCCACAACGTCCTGCAATAGGTTTCACTGCATAACCGGTTTGCGCCAGCTCTTCATTAACAGTGAAATCAGTATCAAGCAGATAGCGGTGGTGTGGGAACAGTTGCCACAGGATCGGCAGAATCGCTTTATTACCAGGGATCACCGTCCACAGAGGTTCAAAGACCAGCACTTCCGGGCGCAACAACACGTCGATTAAACGCACTTCCTGATTCGTATGCCCGGTACGAATTGGTACCGCAGCGTACTCCGTTTCACTGACCTCTCGCACCTGCTCAATTGCGGTTTCCCACGCCCAGGTTTTCCAGACGCAGTTCACCAGACGACCGTCCCCGTCAATCAGCTGACCAGCGTCATCCCAACGTAGCTCATCGAGGCCACGCAGAATTTTACTGTCAAACCCGGCCTGACGTAGCGCCTGCTGCATAAACTGAGCGTGGTAGTTTTCCTCTATATCTTTATCCTGCATGATGTGGACAAAAGGACGCGCGCGGCTGTGCTTCCAGGCCCCCGCCAGTTCGTTGATTAATCCTTCAGCTGGGTTGTGTCCCTGTCCTGTATAGCCCTGCTCGGCCCATCTTTCGAGGATCAAACCGGCTTCGGTATGGCACGATGCGGAATCGGCGTTGTACTCATACACCTTCAGTCCGCGTTCATCCATACAGAAATCCATACGTCCCGTAATCATATGATGCCGACGACGCTGCCAGGAAAGGCGCAGACGCGGCCAGAGGATTTTCGGGATATCGAACAGCGCCAGCAGGTTGTCATCTTTCAGCACTTTGTCGGTCGCGTGCAGATACATCAGGTGCAGCTCGTTGGTGGCTTTGATCAGCTCCTGCTCTGCACTCTCGGTAATGGTGAAGTACTGATGCGGATCCTGATTAATAACGTGGCCGTTCGCCAGCACGTAGGCTTTCTGCAGCGGATCCTGTTCATCAAGCCATTTACCGTCAAACTGACCATTATCTTCCAGTCGCGCGCCGCCAATTTTCAGCGAGTCATTGGCGATCTCCGGCTGCGGCAGGCTGTCACGCGTATCATCGGTCTGGATCATCCAGCCAAGGATGGTGGTGTCGTCAAAGGTATCACGCAGGGTGTAACAACCGTTTTCAACCACCATCTCCAGTTCGCGGGTCCACTGCTGTCCGGGAGGCAACGGCGTATGGAGCACGTTCTGTTCGGCAATACGGATTTTGTTTTCCAGCAACTGGGTGACGACCGCCACATGGCCGGTATCGTTAAACTCACCGCCTTTTTGCCAGATAAGCAGAGCACCGGCTACCGGCGCGCGGGGTGAACCATTCGGAAATGCCTGTAACGGCAGGATATTGTCATTCACCACTTCGCGCAGAAAGCGTAAGGAAAAGATCTCCCAGGCCATGCCTACATCGGTGAAGACCACGCCATAATTAAGGAAGAGAAAGCGGCGTGCGAACTCTACGCACTGCCATTTGTGGCCCATGTATTCGTCGTCGATATAGCTGCGAAATGCCGCATCATCGTCGTAGTCCCGTGGGTCGAGGGAGCTGTAATCTGAAGAGTAGATTGCTACGCCGCCTGGGGCGTAGCCCAATAATGTCCCGAATGGGGCATCCTGACTGGTCGTTCCTTTGCTCATGCACCTTACCTCAAAACAATACAGCCTGAGCAGGTTGGCGTGAATTTTTCGCTCTGATTGCCTGCTCTGCGACACTAACCGGACAGAGGTCAACATCATCATACACCTCAACGCAGCGGCTGGCGCTCAGAGGCGAAAAATTCACAGCAGGAACTACGCTTTTGTCAGGGTGACCGGTACGCTTTTATACGCCGGAGTCAAACTTTGTGTGTCCACCGCATCCAGCGAAAGCAGGACATTCGCTTCTGGCAGATAAGCGCCTATTGAGCCCACCGCCATGTTGTAAATCACCACCGTCAAACCGCACATAATGCGATCCGCACAGGGCTGGCCGCGGTCGTCCAGCGCCTGAACGTTGACCACATCTCCCTGGTTCAGACCGCGAGTCGCCGCTTCTTCAGCGCTTAAAAACACCACATCCCGACGACCGGTAATGCCACGGTAGCGATCGTTCATACCATAAATAGTGGTGTTGTATTGATCGTGGCTGCGCAGCGTCGCCAGAACCAGTGCATCGGCAGGCTGATTTTCTCGCTCTACCGCCCGCTGATGGCTGACGATAAAATTGGCTTTACCATTCGCCGTACGCCATTCACGGCGCGAAGCGGGCGTATCCATACGAAATCCGCCCGGCTCGGCAATACGGGCATTGTAATCGTGGAACGCCGGGATCACGGCTTCAATGGCGTCACGGATCAGCGCGTAGTCCCCGGTTAACGCTTCCCAGTTGATCGGCGAAAGCGGCAGAGTGGCGTGTGCCATGCCCGCCACAATCGCGGGTTCCGATTTTAACCAGCGGGAAGCTGGCTTCAGCGCGCCGCAGGAAGCGTGGACCATCGACATCGAGTCTTCGACGGTCACCGACTGGATCCCCGTCGCCTGAATGTCGCGCTCCGTTCGACCTAATGCAGGCAGCAGATAATTATGCTTTGCCAGCAGCAAATGCGATCTGTTCAGCTTGGTCGCAACATGGACCTGCAGATCCAAATTTTTCATCGCCGCAAAGGTACGCTGCGGCTGCGGCATCGCCACCGCCAGATTGCCACCCATGCAAATGAGCGCTTTTGCCTCTCCCCGTTCGATGGCCCGAATACTCTCCACGCTGGAGCGGCCATGTTTACGCGGCACACGGATAGAAAAATGCGTCTCAAGGCGTTGCAGGAAGTCTTCGGATGCCGCTTCGTTGATCCCCACGGAACGGTCGCCCTGCACGTTAGAATGACCGCGCAACGGGCAGATCCCCGCCCCCGGCTTACCCATATTGCCTTTCAGCAGCAGCAGGTTTACCAGTTGCTGGACGTTCTCAGTACCGTTTTTATGCTGGGTGATGCCCAGACCATAACAAATAATAGTGGCACGAGATTTACTGTAGCTGTGTGCCAGGTCCTCCATCTGACTGCGCGTCAGGCCCGAGTCCTGTTCCAGCTCCGCCCAGTTATGCTGACGTAAGTCATCATACAGCGCTGCATATCCAGCAGTATGCTCATCGATAAACGCATGATCGAGTGTCGGTTGCTGATCCAGTAAGATCCGCGCTTCATCCATTTCGATCAGCGCCTTCATGATGCCTTTGAGCAGCGAGGCGTCACCGCCCATTTTTACCTGGTAGTAGTCGTTGCTCAGCTGCGTCGACTGGCCGGTGAACATCTCTTTCGGGCTTTGCGGGAAACTAAAGCGCTCAAGCCCCCTTTCGTTCAGCGGATTGATAGAGATTATTTTAGCCCCGCGTTTGGCAACGTCGCGTAAGGTGGTCAGCATACGTGGATGATTAGTGCCAGGGTTATGCCCGATACAAATCACCAGATCGCAATGGTCAAAATCGTCAAGTTCAACGGTCCCTTTTCCAAGGCCAATGGCCGGCGTTAGCCCTGCGCTGGTCGGTCCGTGGCACATGTTTGAGCAATCAGGAAAGTTGCTGCTGCCATATTCTCGGGCAAATAGCTGATACAGGAACGCCGCTTCATTTGACGTTCTGCCGGAGGTGTAAAACTCAACCTGCTGGGGTGAATCATAGCTGCGCAGACGCTCGCCGATCTCCTGGAAGGCGATATCCCAATCCACCGCCTGCCAGGTATCTGATGCTGCATCGTATTTCATCGGATGCGTCAAACGACCGATATTTTCCAGCTCATAATCGCTGTAGTGCCAGAGTGTGGAAACCGGGTGACGGCTGAAAAATTCCGGTGACGCTTTTTTACTGGTTGTCTCCCAGGAGACCGCCTTAACGCCATTTTCGCACAGCTCCATTGGCGCACGGTGCCCTGGGTCCGGCCACGCACAGCCCGGACAGTCGAACCCTTTCACCTGGTTCATTTTGAACATCGCGATAATGTCGCGGGCGACAGCCTTTTGCGAAAACACCGAAGCAGTGACGGCTTTTACCGCGCCCCACCCACCCGCCGGGCCCTGATAACCGCTTACTCCTGGAACACCATTTTTCATTATTACTGCTTATTCACCGCCAATTTTTAATGGTGAATACGGTAGCAATTTCCGTCCAACATTGATTTCCTCTTCATGGAGTACGGAGCGAGTACAATGAACGGGTTAGATTTATCTTCCCCTTTCAGCACAAAGCGACATAAAGTCCCAATCTGTTAAATTGAGTTCTACCTAACTGCTACACTGCATCAACACAACCACTCAGAAGGCAGGTCAATATGTCAGACAATACCTATCAGCCCGCGAAAGTCTGGACGTGGGAAAAATCGAACGGGGGCGCATTCGCCAATATCAACCGCCCGGTTTCCGGAGCCACCCACGAGAAAACGCTGCCGGTTGGCAAACATCCGCTGCAGCTCTATTCGCTGGGTACGCCAAACGGGCAGAAAGTGACGATCATGCTGGAGGAGTTGCTGGCGCAGGGGGTGAAGGGCGCGGAATACGATGCCTGGATTATCCGCATTGGCGATGGCGATCAGTTTTCCAGCGGCTTTGTTGAGGTGAATCCGAACTCGAAGATCCCGGCGCTACGCGATCACTCGCAAAACCCACCGGTTCGCGTATTCGAATCTGGCGCAATCCTGCTCTATCTGGCGGAAAAATATGGTTATTTCCTGCCGCAGGATTTGGCAAAACGCACCGAAACGCTGAACTGGTTGTTCTGGTTACAAGGCGCAGCACCGTTCCTCGGCGGAGGCTTTGGCCACTTCTATAACTATGCTCCGGTTAAAATTGAGTACGCTATCAATCGCTTCACCATGGAAGCCAAACGCTTACTCGACGTGCTGGATAAGCAATTGGCGCAACATCAGTTTGTGGCCGGAGATGAATACACCATTGCCGATATGGCGGTCTGGCCATGGTTTGGCAATGTGGTTCTGGGCAACGTCTACGACGCAGCAGAGTTCCTTGACGCAGGAAGCTACAAGCACGTACAACGCTGGGCAAAAGAGATTGCAGCGCGTCCGGCGGTTAAGCGTGGTCGTATTGTAAACCGCACTAACGGACCGCTGAACGAGCAGCTTCATGAACGCCATGACGCCAGCGACTTCGATACCCAAACCGAAGATAAGCGCCAGAACTAAAATAAATTGCCGGATGGCAACCGCTATCCGGCAATTTCATTCAGGATTTGTCACGCGCTGGTGACGTCGTACTCCATGCGGCGAAGTGCGTCTAACGTGGCTTTAGCTTCATCTTCATCAATGATGCTCATGGCGAACCCTACGTGCACCAGCACCCATTGCCCGACCAGCTCAGCTGTATCACCTTCACAAATCAGGGCAATATTGACATCACGTTTGATGCCGCACACTTCAACCTGCGCAAGCTGGTGAATATCTTCACCAACGGCCAGAACCTGACCAGGGACTCCAATACACATATCTGACTCCGCCCCATAGCAACCTATGGGTTATTCGACTTCAATACTTTTCACTTTCAGTGAATCGCCAGCATCAACCCGCAGGCGATCGCCCTGACATTGTGGACACTGCGCATCATGCTGGGTGATTTCCACAACCTGACTGCAATCCCAGCACCATGCCTGGGCTGGCTTGTAATCAATATGCAGCTCACAACCCTGAGCCAGCGTCCCCTGACAGACGATGTCGAAACTGAAACGAACGGCGCTCTCTTCAACGCAGGAGAGCGCCCCGATTTCCAGCCAAACACCGGTTACACGTTTGACACCGTGCTGCTCTGCCTGCTGTTGAACAATCTCAACCGCGCTCTGACAAAGGGACAGCTCATGCATTTTCGCAGTTCCGACGACCCAGCAGCAACGCGCGGCGATTAAGCTGCGGCGCATTCGGATCGCTAACCGGCAGCGATAACAGCATTCGCGCGCAATCGTCAGTCAGACGCATGCCTTCTTGCGCCGACATACTGTGCGAAAGCGGCGACATCAGTGAGCAGGAAAGGTATTGCGATACGCCCTCCAGTTCACCAACGGTAAAGGTCATCTCGCCATACGGCAGACGCAGTCCGATTTTTTCGCTGACTTTACGCACCGGCCAGATCTGGTCCGGTCCGGGGAAAATCAGTGCGCTGAGCATCCAGGGCGTGATAACACACCCCGTCCACTGTCCTTCAAACAGCGTAAATTCAGAGATATATACCGGCATGTTCGGATGCAGGAAAGAGAGATCGTGCATTGAACGCCGGGCAACCTCTTCAAACGCTGCCTGAATTTGCATCTTCGGGGCCGTCTGAAAACCGACAAACTCCTCAGACATGAGCCGCCTCCCGCGGGATCGCTTCAACACCTGATTCGCGAAGCGCGGCAAGAACCTGCTCAAGCGCAGGTTCAATCATCGCTTCAACCGTTGGCGTTAGTCCGATATGCGGCTCCAGCGATTCCGGAATAACACCGACTAACGTCAGCTTTTTCGGAAACTCGCCGGTGAAACGCAGGGCCGACAATACGTCGGCCAGACCAAGCTGGTGCGGTGAGATTTTGTTGGTAAACAGCGCCGGGATCTCTTCATCCCGCAGGACCATCATCGTTCCTGGCGTGTTTTTCTTCGACACAATGGCGTCAGCAATGATCAGATGATCTCTGTTCGCCATATCACCGAGAAGCTCCATCCCAGCCGTACCACCGTCCAGAACATCAACAAAGTCTGGCAGGACGTACCGTTGTTCTAATGCTTCAACGATACGTACCCCGATGGCTTCGTCGGTCAGCAAAATATTGCCGACCCCTAAGACTAATATCCGCATTACAGAACCTTAACTGAGACCACTTCGTTCCCATCAACGTCCACCACATGCACCGCACATGACATACAAGGGTCGAAGGAGTGAATGGTACGAACCACTTCCAGCGGTTTGTTTGGATCGGCAATCGGCGTACCTACCAGCGAGCGCTCATACGGTCCCACTTCATCATTAAAGTTACGTGGGCCAGAGTTCCAGGTTGACGGTACAACCGCCTGGTAGTTGCTGATAATGCCATCTTTGATCACCATCCAGTGAGACAGCATACCGCGCGGCGCTTCGAGGAAACCGACACCTTTAAATTCACCCGTTGCCGGGATATCCGGTTTCACGAAGGTGGTGTGGTCGCCTTTGCCGATGTTCACAATCAGCGCATTGTACTGATCCTGCAGAACGTTCTGCAGTTCACAGCAGTGAACGGTACGGCCAATAATACGGCCCAACGTAGAGTGCAGCTGTGACACTTCGATAGTTTTACCGGTCAGCTTGGTGTAAATCGCGATGATTTCATTCAGCTTGGCATGGGTAGACTCGCGTTTGGCCGCCAGTTTACACAGCATGTTGGCCAACGGCCCCACTTCAACCGTTTTACCGTAGAAGGTCGGTGCTTTAACCCAGGAGTACTTGCCATCATCTGACCAACCGGTGTAATCAGGAACCGTTGTGCCTTCCCACGGAGCCTGCGGCGCTTCGTCTTTGTACCAGGCGTGTTTCGCACTCTCCTGAATCCCTTTGATCAGGTACTCATCGGAGTGAGAGGTGATCGGACGATAGGTCGACAGATCTTCATTGGTGATGTAACCACCCGGGAACAGGAAGCTGCCGTTTTTACCGTCAGTCGGGAATTCCGGTGCGCTCAGATAGTTAACCGCACCTTGACCACGTTCCAGCCACTCAGGGTAGAACGCAGCAATCACCGCGGTATCAACCTTGTAAACCTGCTCAACGAAGTCGCTCAGCTTATCGATAAAGGACTTGATATACATCAGGCGCTCAAGGTTCAGCACGCCAAGGCCGTCGAGGTTAATTGGGTTAGCAACCCCGCCTACCGCCAGGTTCTGAATGTGCGGCGTTTTACCGCCCAACAGCGCCACAACACGGTTAGCATCACGCTGGCATTCCAGCGCCTGCAGGTAGTGAGCGACCGCAATCAGGTTCACTTCTGGCGGCAGCTGCATCGCCGGGTGACCCCAGCAACCGTTGGCAAAAATGCCTAACTGACCGCTGGCAACAAGGTCTTTGATCTTGTTCTGAACCTTAGTGAACTCTTCTGCGCTGTTCAGGTGCCAGGAGGACACGCCGTTCAGCATGGCAGACGCTTTCGCTGGATCTGCTTTCAGTGCAGAGGTGATATCCACCCAGTCCAGCGCAGAGAGCTGATAGAAGTGAACAATGTGGTCATGCGTGGTGTGCGCGGCCAGAATGATGTTACGGATATACTGTGCGTTCACCGGAACATCAATATTCAGCGCGCTTTCTGCTGCACGAACGGAAGAGATAGCGTGAGTGGTAGTACAAACGCCACAGATACGCTGCACAATCATCCAGGCATCGCGCGGATCGCGGTTTTTCACGATCTCTTCCATGCCGCGCCACATGGTACCGGAAGCCCATGCTTTAGATACCACGCCATTTTCGATTTCGCAGTCGATGCGTAAATGACCCTCAATACGGGTTACCGGATCAATAGTAATTCTCTGGCTCATGCTTTGCTCGCCTCATGACGATTTTGATCGTTTTGTTTTAAAGGAGGAAGTATCGGCAGTAGACGAATGAGTACGATGTATGCACAAATCTCAATAGCCACAAAACCAATAGAAATCAACAGTTCTTCCCAGGTCGGGAAGTAGTGGTAGCCACCACCAGGATTGAACGCCACCAGCGAATAGGACAGACGCCATGTCGCACAACCCAGCAATGCGCTCAGCGCAGACAGATACAGCATACGCGAGTCGTTACGCAGCTTAGTGACGCGCAGCACCACCAGCGGGAAGACCATCAGCACGACTTCAATCCAGAACATCAGGGAGTAAAGATCGCCTGAGAACGCATAGGACAGTTTGTCGCGATAGATCAGTTCGCCAAAGCGCAGAACCACGAAAATCGCCAACAGCACGCTGATGGTATTCGTCAGCTTGATGAACAAACTTTTCTCGTCCGGACCATTACCTTTCAGCCCGGCTTGTACCAACGAGCCTTCGAAGATGACGATCGAGAAGCCCATAATAAAAGCGGTTAATACGGAGAAAAGCGGCAACATTTCATAAGCTTGCCATAGCGGATGCACCTTATAGCCCGCAGAAATCATCAATGAACCCATTGAAGACTGGTGCATAGTTGGCAGCAGCGCGCCAAGGGCAATGATAAAGAACATCACTTTATTCAAACGTTTGAGAGAGACTTTCCACCCCAGACGTTCAAACAGAGCCGGAGCAAATTCCAGCGCCATGATGCCGATATAGATGGTCATACAGACCGCCGTTTCGAACAGTACCGAGTTCACGTTGAAGTGGCCCGGAATGTAGAAATACGGCAGGTTCCAGTAACGACCGACGTCAATGGTGATCGACAGACCACCCAGCGAGTAGCCAAACAGGCTCGCCAGCAGCGCCGGACGTACCAGTGGATGGTATTGTCCTCTGTTGAAAACATACACCGCCCACGCCAGCGCCCAGCCACCACATGCGAAGCCGGTACCAATCAGCAGGTCAAACGCGATCCATACACCCCATGGGAAACCGCCGTTCAGATCGGAGACTGAGCCCAATCCGAAGACCAGACGTTTCACGATCAGGAGCATACACAGGACGATAAGCGGCCCAAAAATAATGACCGGTTTGCTGATTATTTTTCCGCCCAGCGGTTTAGGATCATGACTCATGATCGTCTCCTCCATCGTGATGGTCGTTTTTCGTGTTACGACGAACCAGCACGGTTAAGCCCGCCAGCGCAGCCAGGGGTAATATCATGCCCTTGTACAAGGAATGTTGAACATGTTCGGAACGCGCACCGGTTGAAAGATCATCCAGTTTCGGCAGATCCAAATCCTCGTAAGGAACGCCCGTCAGTACCATAACCTGTGTACCACCACCCTCTTTCTCGCCGTACAGATGGGGGTAATACTTCGGTACCGTATGCAGATAGGTATCGCCTGCTTTCACCGTCTGACGCGGATAGTGGTATTCGCTGCCAGGCTTCAGCGCGAGACGTTTTTTCGCCTCAGCCATCAGCTCTTCACGCGTCCCAAAAATCACCGCACCGGCAGGGCACACTTCAACACAACCCGGTAAACCGCCTTTGTCCAGACGCTCAACACCTTTCTGGTTACACAGTTCACATTTGTGAAGCGCACCAAACGGGTTGTTGTAGTCATACTTAGGCACATTGTACGGGCAGGCGACCATGCAGTAACGACAGCCCGTGCAAACATCTTTGTCATAGTGGACGATGCCGGTTTTCGGATCCTTCTTCAGCGCGGAGACCGGGCAAACGGAGACACAGTTCGGATCGACACAGTGCATGCACTGCTTCTTAATGTATGCGTAGCCGTTTTCTTCCTGGTCTTTGTTGACGCCTGTTCCGCTACGCCACACCTGGATGATGTTATTGGTATACGGTGACAGTTTGTCGTTGTTCGACCAGGTCTGCTCGCCTTCCGGATTACGCGCCGGGAAGTTGATATCCTGACACTTGGTGACACAGGCCTGGCAGCCTACGCACAGCGTCGAGTCATAGAGCATCCCAAGAGAACCAGGGATCGGCGGACGGTTTTCTGCAGCCGCATGGCTGATGGACGGCGCAGCGCCCAACAGCAATGCCCCGCTGGAGGCTGCTTTAATAAAGTTACGTCTGTTCACGGTTATTCTCCCCGTGAGTCAGCGTTATCTTTCTTCTGCTGACGCCCCAGTTCACGAACCGCCATCACGCTGACACCGGCAACCAGTCCTACTACGCCACCAAGCAGCCCAATCGCCCCGGCAGAAATATTGCCGCCTTCTTTCATATTGACGTCAGGTTTCTCGGAACGCGGTGTTTGGTTTTCCACATGAGCAAGCTGGTGAATACCTTTATGGAAACCGACACCTTCTTCGTTACAGCCGTAGCAAGGGTGACCGATAGCCACCGGCCACACGCCGCCAACATCGCAGAATTGCAGCGTTGAGCAGTTGCCGTAGGTTTCTGGTCCTTTACAGCCCAGATGGTAGAGGCACCAGCCTTCACGGTGACCTTCATCGCCAAACTCTTTAGCAAAACGACCTGCATCGAAGTGCGGGCGACGTTCGCAGTGTTCGTGAATCAAACGACCATAGGCAAATGTCGGACGGTTTTTGGTATCCAGCTTCGGCGGCTTACCGTAAGTGATGATATGCGCGACCGTTGCAAGGAAGTTGTGCGGGTTCGGAGGACAGCCGGGGATGTTGATGATGGTTTTGCCTGGCAGAACTTCCTGCAAGCCGACGGCCCCCGTTGGGTTAACGCCAGCAGCAGCAACACCACCCCAAGCGGCACAAGAGCCGATGGCAATGATAGCGGCAGCGCCTTCTGCGGCCCGGCGGATGTGATCTACGATCGGCTCACCGGCAACCATGCAGTAAATACCATTGTCTTTCAGTGGGATAGAACCATCTACAACCAAAACATATTGCCCTTTGTACTTCTCCAGAGCGTTATGTTTATTCTCTTCGACCTGGTGGCCGAAAGCCGCAGAGAGTACCTCATGGTATTCCAGAGAGATTGTCTCCAGAACGAGGTTTTCCACTGTAGGGTGTGTCGCGCGAAGTAGCGATTCAGTACAACCCGTACACTCCTGCGCACCAATCCAGATAACCGGTGGACGCTGAGGACGAGAAACTGATTCGGCCATTTCTGCGGCGGCTTTGCTACTGAGCCCCATGGTAGCGGCCAGTGCTGCACAAAGCTTCATGAAATCACGGCGATTGATGCCGTTCGAATTGATGAGAGAGTTATCTCCAGTCATTTTATAGTTATTCCGTTGCGAAGACCTGGCTTTTATTTTGCACCTTTCGCATGTTGCATATTGCGATCGGCGCGCCATTTACCACACTTTTTATATGGTTATGTGCATTATAATACTTCGGCGGAGCAACAAAACGAAGGCGTAGGTCAATAGTGTAATTAATTAAAGCAAGATAATACCCCTTTCGGATCAAGCTTCGAGACGATAGCCAGCCATGAAAAAACGAATTGTTGTACTGGACTGGTTCTCTTTAAAGAAATCCATAACCATCTCTTTATCCAGCCCATAGCGACGCGTGAGGATCCCCGCTTCCCACGCGCTGAGCTGTCGATCGCCCGTTTTTTCAAACATTCGATGAGAAAATCCCAGCACAAAACCGCGTTTATAATCAGCACAAAAATTGGCCGCCGTGCGTGCGCTATCCGCACTTGACGCGTTTAATCCGGCCATCAAGCCTTTTCCAAAATGGTTGTCCATGCATAACCTCCAATCGCTATATAATAAATTATATAGCGATTTTTTAAGCAAAGACCAGAGGTATCACGTACTTTTTTATGTCCGCTTAAAAGGACACCCATTCATCCTTTTTAGCGGCTGCAGACGTTTTGCTGTCTGCTGAAGGGGAAGCGGTACTGGCGGCGGCGTACTGCACATCGTTTGCTGAAAGGCGGAACTGTTGTACCGAGCGTTGCAGCTCTTCCGTTTGCCGTTCAAGCGCCACAGCTGCGGCGGAAACTTGCTCTACCAGCGCGGCGTTCTGTTGCGTTACGCTGTCCATCTGCGTGATCGCCACGCTCACCTGCGAAATGCCCTTATTCTGTTCTTCTGAGGCAGAAGCAATTTGCTTCATGATAACGGTCACTTCGGTGGCTCCGCGCAGAATCGCCTCCATGGTTAATCCCGTCTCTTTAACCAGTCGAGCGCCCTGATCGACGCGACGCGACGATTCGCCAATCAGCGTCTCAATCTCTTTCGCCGCCCCGGCGCTACGGCTGGCAAGGTTACGCACCTCACCGGCAACAACGGCAAAACCACGCCCCTGCTCACCTGCTCTGGCAGCTTCAACTGCCGCGTTCAGCGCCAGAATATTGGTCTGGAAGGCAATGCTATTAATAACCGACGTAATTTCCGCGATCTGTTTAGAGCTGGCGGCAATGCCGTCCATCGTCTCAACCACTTCTGAAACCAGGCTGCTCCCTTTACCTGCCGTCTCTGTCGCCGTATCGGCAAGCTGGCTGGCTTCACGCGCGTTTTCGGCGTTCAGTTTTACCGTTGCGGTCAGTTGCTCCATGCTGGCAGCGGTCTCTTCCAGCGCCGCAGCCTGCTCCTCAGTACGCGATGAGAGATCGTTATTGCCGGTGGAAATTTCCGTAGCCCCTCGCCAGATGTTGTCACTACCTGAGCGAATTGTACTGACGGCTTCGCGCAGGCTGTCCTGCATCGCGCACAATAACGGCACCAGTTGGCCCACGCAGTTACGGCCAAAATCTTCGATTGGATGGCTGAGATCGCCCTGAGCAATCTGCTGGAACTGCTGGCGGATACGTCCCAGGGGTTTCACCATCATGGCGACGAGGTAACGATCTGTGAAGAACAGGAGAGCAATACCGAGGATCACGGCGGTAATAATTAGCGTCCGGATGATAGACGTTTTGCCATCGACCATGACACGCGTGGTATCAAGCCGCTCACCTGCCGTGGCGTTAAAACGTTCGGCACTGGCGCCAAATTCACGGCTTAGCGCTGGCGTAACGGTGCTGGCATGCTCCGCAAAGGCCGTAAGCGTGCCCTGCTGCGCCAGTTGCATTTGCGGAATCACCCCGTTATCCAGCAGCGCCTGCCACTTCGTCAGTACCGCCGCGGCAACGTCCGGATCCATAGGCCCCGGAGACAACGTTTTCATCTCCTGGAGTTTTTTGCTCATATTCTCCAGGGACTGCTGCGCTGGTGCAAAATCAGGCGTTCCGCCGCTCATTTTGACATCCATGGCGCGACTTAAGCGCGTTACGAAGCGAAAATACTGATCGTTCCCCTGACTGAGGACCGTCATCTGATGGACAAGATGACGGTCAATATCATTGCCTTCAGATATTTTTGATAAAGAATGAAGACTGAATAAACCCACGCCCGACCAGAGCAGGCAAAAAAGTCCCAGTATTGCCAACATGACAATACGAATAGTGAAGTTTTTCAGCAAACGCATAATAATTTCCTTGCCGTTGATGAGGAATTCGCCATCAGGCGATACTTATCCTTGTTATCGGCAGGCAACAGAGAAGATATAATGCATTCTTTATTTTTTTACTTTCTTAAGTGCATCCAATATTATTTACACTATATCAACATGAATGCTAATGAAATTAGCTAGCATTATTATTCAGATAATTAACCTGAAGCATTAAATAATCCCTTGTTTTCTATCGTAAATATTTGTTAAACCATGCAAGAGTACGCTCCCAGGCCAAATCAGCGGCAGCATTATCATAACGCGGTGTGGAGTCATTATGAAAACCATGATTAACGCCGGGATAGATATATGCCTCATAGACTTTCTTATTGGCTTTGAGCGCCGCTTCATAGGCGGGCCATCCCTCATTAATTCGGGTATCTAATTGCGCATAGTGCAGTAATAAAGGCGCTTTTATTTTAGGGACATCTGATGCAGGAACCTGACGCCCATAAAAAGGCACTGCGCAGGCCAGTTCAGGAAAAGCAACGGCTGCGGCATTCGATACGCCGCCACCGTAGCAAAATCCGGTGATACCCACCTTTCCCGTCGCGCCTGAATAACGCTGCATAAATTCAATGGCGGCAAAAAAGTCGTTCATCAGCTTTACCGGGTCAACCTGCTGCTGCAACTCCCGACCTTTATCATCATTGCCAGGATAGCCCCCTACTGAACTTAAGCCATCAGGCGCGAGCGCAATATAGCCCGCCTTTGCCACCCGCCGTGCCACATCCTCAATATACGGATTCAGCCCACGATTCTCATGCACCACCACTACCGCCGGAACTTTCCCCGTCGCTTTCGCAGGTTTGACCAGATACCCACGCACATCACCATGCCCTTCAGGTGAAGGGTAAGTCATGTATTCCGCCAGGATATCAGGATCGGTGAACTCCACCTGCGTTGCGAGGGCATAATTGGGTTTCAACACATTGAATAATGCCAGCGCCGTCATACCACCGACTGCATATTTCGCAGCAAGATTGAGAAACTCGCGTTTCGTTATTTTGCCATGAGCGTAATAGTCATAGTAGTCGAGCAATTCTTGCGGAAAGTCTTTGGCAGTTAGACGCGACATGGCAGCACTCCGGATCGATGTTTTTTTAAGCAAAGCACAGTGGTCTGTTTTTGCCCAGTTTTTCATTCCAGTGTGACCTGGTGAACGGGATATTCATCATGAACCCGCTAGAATAGAAACGTTGTTTCGAAATTCACCTGCACTAAGGAGATCTCATGGACTGGTTTGCCAATCCTGAACGTTACGAGCAGATGCTCTATCGCTACTGCGGGCGCAGCGGTTTACGTTTACCCGCACTATCGCTGGGTTTGTGGCACAGTTTTGGGCACGCTCAGGCGCTGGATTCACAGCGCGCTCTGCTGCGTAAAGCATTTGATTTAGGCATCACGCATTTTGATTTAGCCAATAACTACGGGCCGCCTCCGGGCAGCGCAGAAGAGAATTTTGGCCGATTATTGCGCGAGGATTTTGCACACTATCGTGATGAACTGATCATCTCCACCAAGGCAGGCTATGACATGTGGCCAGGGCCATACGGTTCTGGCGGTTCGCGCAAATACCTGCTCGCCAGCCTCGACCAGAGCCTGAAACGCATGGGCCTCGACTATGTCGATATCTTCTACTCGCACCGCGTTGACGAAAATACGCCAATGGAAGAGACCGCCTCAGCGCTGGCCCATGCGGTGCAAAGCGGTAAAGCGCTGTATGTCGGCATCTCATCCTATTCTCCGGAGCGTACGCAGAAAATGGCCGAGCTGATGCGGGAATGGAAAATTCCGCTGCTGATCCACCAGCCTTCTTACAACCTGCTTAACCGTTGGGTAGACAGCAGCGGTCTGCTGGATACGCTGGAATCCAACGGCATGGGCTGCATCGCATTTACGCCGCTGGCCCAGGGGCTGCTGACGGGGAAATACCTCAACGGCATTCCGGAAGGTTCACGCATGCAGCGTGAAGGGAAAAAAGTTCGTGGGCTGACGGAAAATATGCTGACGGAAGAAAACCTTAACAGCCTGCGTTTGCTCAATGAGATGGCGCAACAGCGCGGACAGTCGATGGCGCAAATGGCCTTAAGCTGGCTGCTGAAAGACAACCGGGTGACGTCGGTATTAATTGGCGCCAGCCGACCGGAGCAACTGGAGGAGAACGTTCAGGCGTTGGCTAACCTGACGTTCAGCGCCGAAGAACTGGCGCAGATCGATAAGCATGTCGCGGATGGTAAACTGAACCTGTGGCAGGCCTCATCTGACAAATAGCCGTTTGTAACTCTGTGCCGGGAAGCAGTGTTAGCCTCCACGGCACGTAACAGGGCCAGCCAATCCCTTCACACCTCTTCCGCTTTGATCTCTGGACGTTGAAATTCCGGCCACACCAGCGCGACAAGCGCAGGATAAGCCTCCAGACTGAACTCCCTGAAGCACTGGCGTAAGTTAAGCACATCCAGATCGGCATGCGGGACTTTCTCACCGCTCAGACAGCGCTTTTTTATATTGTCGTAATATTTATACACCGCAGAGTTGAGATCGCTACAACGCCGCTGTGCATCAAATAGCCCTGGCGTCTCATTTAGCTCCACCATTGTCATCCGCTTGATCGTTGAGTGGATAAAATCGATATATTCGTGATTAACGCGCCAATACCATACTGGGGTAATCGAATTCATCAGTACCGAAAAATGATCTTCCCCCTCTTCTTTACTCAGCATTTCCGGCTGGTTTTCAGAGTGCCCATTTTCTGCATATCGGTTTTTATTTGCACTGCGCATCAACAAAAGTACCCCGCAGGTAAGCAATAGCAGGGTAATAACAGAATAAAATATACTGTTCATATACTGGCTCCATTTTTTTTGATTTTAAAATTACGCCATGCTATTGTCAACGCAGCCTGGTTTATTTAGAACAACATATCATTGGCATCAAAGGATATTTCAACATGCTTCCCGAGCATCTTGTTCCCTCGCGTTTTCACTTATCCAGCTCATCTACTAATACCAGTTCCACAGATAATAGTGAAAATTTGACTCAGGGAAAGAGAACATTAAGCGATTACGAACCCGATATTTTGATTAGCTCTACCGCTAACGGCCAGGCGCGCAATATGTTATTTGAAGAGTGCGATCGCCATTTAAAAGAGCGCCTGTTTCGTGCCGCAAAAATTGAGTCCTTCACTCGCCTGCTCAATTCACTACAAGCGGAAGGCGACATTAACGCTCAAGAATTAAGTAAAATTTTATCGACAAAAACAGCCAGCGTAAATGAACAGGGCAATAAAATTTGGCTTAATTTAATTACGCGTGAGACCAGCGATCCTATTTTTTATTCTCTGGAAGAGAAATAAAATGAAAGATGTTGAGGATAATAATGTTTATTTGGCTTTAGATGACCATAAAAGCGATGAGTTTGTCTTAAAGCAAAATTTGGCCGTATTGATTGCCAATAAAAATGCGACGTTGGAAAGCGTTGCCCAGGAGATGGTCTCTATTCCCGCCGCGCTGGTGCGGATGAAATGGCAAAATCGTCGCGAAATTTATGCGCTGCAGGCTAAAGAAGAGATCTATGGCGCCGCGATTGAAGCCATTATGGAGCAGCAACCAGAACTACGGGACAAAATCATGGCCCGGCTGGAGAGCACATACCAGCATATACTCAAGCGAGAAACAGCCACCTTACGCCTGACGCGTAAACTGTCTGAAGGGAACTACGAACCCACCAGGATAACGGCAGTCGCACTGGATGAGGACAGATAAGGGCGTGTGGGGAGAGTTAAATCAGGAGAGGAAGGCCGGGTAAGGCAACAACCATTACCCGGCAATCAGGATTACTTCGCTTTCACGGTCTCTTCACCGACCAGACCAATCTTCAGGAAACCCGCCTGATGCAGCGTATCCATAACTTTCATCATGGTTTCATAATCGACGGTTTTATCCGCACGGAAGAAAATCGTGGTGTCTTTCTTCCCATCGGTCAGCGTATTTAATTCGCTAATCATGGTGTCATCCGTCACCTGATTGTTGCCAATAAACATACTCTTATCGGCTTTAACAGACAGGTAAACCGGTTTTTCCGGACGCGGCTGCGGCGTGCTGGTGGAAGCCGGGAGATTCACCTTCACATCCACCGTTGCCAACGGTGCGGCCACCATAAAGATGATCAATAAAACCAACATAACATCGATAAACGGCGTCACGTTGATTTCATGCATTTCACCGTTATCGTCCAGGTTTTCATTAAAGCTCATTGCCATGGAACATTATCCTACACGTAATTTCTGCGCAGCACGTACCGGATGGGCAGAAGCGCTAGCGTTCAGGTCCAGATCGCGACTTTGCAGCAACAGTACCTGTGCCGCGACATCGCCCAGCATCGCTTTATAGCTGCCAATCTGACGTGCGAAAATGTTGTAGATAACGACCGCAGGAATTGCCGCGACCAGACCGATCGCCGTCGCTAACAGTGCTTCTGCGATACCCGGCGCAACAACGGCCAGGTTGGTCGTTTGGGTTTGTGCAATCCCGATGAAGCTATTCATGATGCCCCATACGGTACCGAACAGACCCACAAATGGAGAGATAGCCCCGATGGTGGCCAGGTAGCCGTTACCACGTCCCATATGACGACCTACCGCCGCCACACGACGCTCCAGACGGAAGCCGGTACGCTCTTTAATACCTTCGTTGTCGTCGCTGCCTTCTGACAATTCCAGTTCGTTCTGCGCTTCGTAAATCAACTGTGCGCCCAGGCTTTTGCCATCAAATCCTGCAGCAATCTCATTTGCCTGGTCTAAAGAGCGGGCGTCCGCCAGCAGTTGCTGTTCACGCTTAAGGCGGCGTTTCTGAGTAAAGAACTCAAGGCTCTTACTAAAGAAGATAGCCCAGGTGACCACTGATGCCAAAATCAGCCCAATCATCACGCACTTAACCACGATATCGGCGTGCTGATACATACCCCAGACGGAAAGATCCGTCTGCATCAAATTATTACCCACTCTGTATCTCCAGGACGCAAATCACAAAATCTGAGCGTAATGATATCAAAACGACGTCGAATTGATAGTCGTTCTCATTACTATTTACATATTGCCGCACCTTTGGTTTCTTTTCCTTGCGCTTACGCAGTAAAAAAGTCACCAGAAGCATTTTGAGATTATTTTCTACTGTATGACCGTTCTGCAGGATGCGTCATCTTTGATTCATGGTAGTTTAGACATCCAGACGTATAAAAACAGGTAAGACGACATGGCAGATAAGCAACTTGAAACCAAACTCGTTCACGCAGGACGCAGTAAAAAGTACACGCTGGGCGCGGTAAATAGCGTGATCCAGCGAGCTTCTTCGCTAGTGTTTGACACCGTAGAGGCCAAAAAGCAGGCTACGCACAACCGTGCTAACGGTGCGCTTTTCTATGGACGTCGCGGAACCTTGACGCATTTTTCCCTGCAGGAGGCAATGTGTGAACTGGAAGGCGGCGCGGGTTGCGCGTTGTTCCCCTGCGGCGCGGCGGCCGTTGCCAACACCATCCTAGCCTTTGTGGAACAAGGGGATCATGTGCTGATGACCAACACCGCCTATGAACCCAGCCAGGATTTCTGCACCAAAATTCTCGGCAAACTCGGCGTGTCCACCGGATGGTTCGATCCGCTGGTTGGTGCCGATATTGTGAAGCACATACAGCCGAACACTAAAGTCGTATTTCTGGAATCTCCCGGCTCTGTCACCATGGAAGTACATGATGTCCCTGCTATTGTTGCCGCCGTCAGAAGCGTCGCGCCGGATGCGATCATCATAATTGATAACACCTGGGCTGCCGGGGTGCTGTTCAAAGCACTGGATTTTGGCATCGACATTTCTATTCAGGCTGGTACCAAATATCTGATTGGCCATTCCGACGCCATGGTCGGCACTGCGGTAGCTAATGCCCGTTGCTGGGATCAACTGCGCGAAAATGCCTATCTGATGGGGCAAATGCTGGACGCCGATACCGCCTATATGACCAGCCGCGGACTGCGTACGCTAAGCGTTCGCCTGCGCCAACATCATGAAAGCAGCTTAAAGGTCGCCGAGTGGCTGGCCAGCCATCCGCAGGTCGCCCGCGTGAACCACCCCGCGCTGCCCGGCAGTAAAGGCCACGAATTCTGGAAGCGTGATTTCACCGGCAGCAGCGGACTGTTCTCATTTGTATTGAATAAGAAACTAAATCATGAAGAGCTGGCCGCGTATCTGGACCACTTCAGTCTGTTCAGCATGGCCTACTCCTGGGGCGGATTTGAGTCGCTGATTCTCGCTAATCAGCCGGAACACATTGCGGCAATCCGTCCGCAAGGCGAGGTGGACTTCAGTGGAACGCTCATCCGTTTGCATATCGGTTTAGAGAATGTTGACGATCTGATTGCCGATTTGGCCGCAGGATTTGCCCGAATCGAGTAAAATTGCCATAGATGGACATATATGCAGACACTTCTGGTGGAAAAGTCTGCAATTGTTGCGTCCGGGATCAAGGCATCCCGGACAATTCAGGAGTACAATCCACACATAAACGCTGTTCCACAGGAAAGTCCATGGTAGTCATTCAAGATATTGTCTCCGCGCTTTGGCAACACGATTTTGCCGCGTTGGCGGATCCGCACGTTGTGAGCGTGGTGTACTTCGTAATGTTCGCCACACTGTTTTTAGAAAATGGCCTGCTGCCTGCCTCCTTTTTACCCGGAGACAGCCTGTTATTGCTGGCAGGGGCGCTGATCGCTCAGGACGTGATGAGTTTTATACCTACCATAGCTATTCTGACTGCCGCAGCCAGTCTGGGCTGCTGGCTGAGCTACATTCAGGGACGCTGGCTGGGCAACACGCGGACGGTAAAAGGCTGGCTGGCGCAATTACCTGATAAATATCATCAGCGCGCTACCTGCATGTTTGACCAACACGGGCTGATGGCACTGCTGGCTGGGCGTTTCCTGGCATTCGTTCGTACCTTGCTGCCAACAATGGCGGGAATTTCGGGTCTGCCAAACCGTCGGTTCCAGTTTTTTAACTGGCTGAGCGGTCTGCTGTGGGTCACCGTCGTCACCGGCTTTGGCTATGCGCTGAGCATGATCCCGTTCGTCAAACGCCATGAAGATCAGGTGATGACCTTTTTAATGATCCTGCCGATTGCCCTGTTAACCGCGGGTCTGTTGGGAACCCTGTTTGTCGTGATTAAAAAAAAATACTGTAGCGCCTGAGTATTAACCGTAGGCCGGGGTTCCCCCGGCATTTTCGCCTGATGACGTTTCGCTTATCAGGCCAGCGCTGAGCAAGTTTAACTCCCCTGCATCATTCGAATTCTGGCCGCATCCTCCCCCGGCGTTACGCCAAAGAAACGTTTGAATTCCCGACTGAATTGCGATGCGCTCTCATAGCCGACGCGCATGGCAGCCGCACTGGCCTTCATCCCGTCGTGGATCATCATCATCCGTGCTTTATGCAGACGATAACTCTTCAGGTATTGCAGCGGCGACGTGCTGGTCACCGCTTTAAAATTATGATGAAACGCCGACACGCTCATGTTCGCTTCTGCCGCCAGCTGTTCGACATTGAGATTTTCGGTGTATTTGGTTTCAATGCGCTTTAGCACCCGGCTTATCAAACTGAAATGCGTCTGGCGGCTAACCAGCGCCAGTAATGCGCCGCCGCGCGGCCCGGTCAGCACATGGTAGAGGATCTCGCGAATAATCTGTTTCCCCAGAATACGCGCATCCAGCGGTCGCTCCATCACATCCAGCAGGCGCTCAGCGGCGCACAGTATTTCGTCAGAAAGCGTCGCGGAGTTGATCCCGCTGGCCGCCATGGCGGGCTGGAACAGCTCATCTTCCCCAATGTCCATCAACAGCTCCTGCAATTGCAGAATATCGACATTCAGGTAGATACCGGCCAGGGGAACCTCCGGCGTTGCATACGTTTCACATTCAAAGGGTAGCGGTACGGTTAGCAACAGGTATTCGTTGGCGTCATAACGAAATACACGTTCATTGATATAACCAATTTTATGTCCCGAAAAGAGAAATATGATTCCTGGCTGATACATTACCGGTGTACGCGCTGCCGGCTCAGTGCCGTGCAGCAGGCGGACATCTGGCAGCAGTTCGCTGAGTTTATTTTCATTGTTTTTCAGCTGCTTAATTTTATCTGTCAGCAGGAGGCAGATCTCATCACGGTTCATAGAGCACCATTTCATCATCGGTTTGCAACCCTGACATAATGCGCAGATTTATCCGTTTTCTCCAGCAGTCTGTAGAAATGGGCAAGACATCGGCAGAAATGAGCATTGAGAGCAGCGCGGCTGACGACCACAATGTTCATCATCCGGCAGACACTCTCCTGCCCTCTTTTTTACCCACATAAGGGAACGAGCAATGAACAACTTTAATCTCCATACCCCAACCCGCATTCTGTTTGGTAAAGGTGCGATTGCTGAGCTGCGCGATCAAATCCCTCAGGATGCTCGCGTATTGGTTACCTATGGCGGCGGTAGCGTGAAAAAAACCGGTGTCCTGGCACAGGTTCAGGATGCGCTGAAAGGCCTGGACGTGCTGGAGTTTGGCGGTATTGAGCCGAACCCGTCTTATGAAACGCTGATGAACGCGGTAAAAATCGTGCGTGATGAGAAAGTGACGTTCCTGCTGGCGGTAGGCGGCGGTTCGGTGCTGGATGGCACCAAATTCATCGCGGCAGCGGCACAATACGTTGACGGCATCGATCCATGGCGCATTCTGGAAACCCACGGCAACGACGTAACAAGCGCTATCCCGATGGGCTCCGTATTAACCCTGCCAGCAACCGGCTCTGAATCTAACTCCGGCGCGGTCATTTCGCGTAAAACCACCGGCGATAAGCTGGCCTTTATGACCCCATTTGTGCAGCCGGTATTTGCCGTGCTGGATCCGGTTTACACCTATACCCTGCCGCCGCGTCAAGTTGCGAACGGCGTCGTAGATGCCTTCGTACATACCGTTGAGCAGTATGTGACTTATCCGGTTGACGGGAAAATTCAGGATCGCTTTGCTGAAGGTATTCTGCTTACGCTGGTAGAAGAAGGCCCGAAAGCATTGCAGGAGCCGGAAAATTACAACGTGCGTGCGAACGTTATGTGGGCGGCAACCCAGGCGCTGAACGGCCTGATTGGCGCAGGCGTACCGCAGGACTGGGCAACGCATATGCTGGGCCACGAACTGACCGCAATGCACGGTCTGGATCATGCTCAAACATTGGCTATCGTTCTACCAGCGCTGTGGAATGAAAAACGCGATACCAAACGTGCCAAACTGTTGCAATACGCAGAGCGTATCTGGAATATCACTGAAGGTTCCGATGACCAACGCATCGACGCCGCTATTGCCGCAACCCGCGCTTTCTTCGAACAAATGGGCGTACCGACTCGTCTGTCTGACTACGGCCTGGACGGTAGCTCCATCCCAGCGCTACTGGAAAAACTGCAAGCGCACGGCGGTACAAAACTGGGCGAACATCAGGACATTACGCTCGAGGTCAGCCGTCGGATTTACGAAGCTGCCCGCTAAGGTTTTTTCACCTCCGCCTTTCATTTTTGGGTATTTATATTCTAAATATTTCGAGTTGCATAAAGGCGGCAAAGGAGAGAATCCCCAGGAGCTTACATAAGTCAGTGACTGGGGGTGAAACGACAAACCTGCCGGGAGCAGATTTGAACGCTGCTTGCAGCGGACCTGAAAGGGCGAGGCTCATGGATGGGCCGCGTAATAAAGCCAACGCATATGCAGCTTGAAGTATGACGAGGATAGGCCAGACTTAAGTCACACCTAACTTACCGGGGCTTGCCTCGGTAAACTCAATTCAGGGGAGGAATTATGACCGGTCCAACCATTATTAAACTACAGGATGGTAACGTCATGCCGCAGCTGGGCCTGGGGGTCTGGAAGGCAAGTAACGAAGAGGTCATCACCGCCATTCATAAAGCGCTGGAAGTGGGGTATCGCTCAATTGATACCGCTGCAGCGTACAAAAACGAAGAAGGTGTCGGCAAAGCAATACGCGATGCGGGCGTACCGCGGGAAGAGTTATTCATCACCACCAAGCTGTGGAATGATGACCAGAAACGCCCTCGGGAAGCCTTGCTCGAAAGCATGGAGAAACTCCAGCTCGATTACCTCGATCTTTATCTGATGCACTGGCCAGTGCCGGCGATCGACCACTACGTTGAAGCGTGGGAAAGCATGATCGATCTGCAAAAAGAAGGGCTGATTAAGAGCATCGGCGTGTGTAACTTTCAGATCAATCATCTCCAGCGACTGATGGATGAAACCGGCGTACCACCGGTGATTAACCAGATAGAACTTCATCCGCTTATGCAACAGCGCCAACTGCACGCCTGGAACGCAACGCATAAAATCCAGACCGAATCCTGGAGCCCACTGGCGCAGGGCGGCAAAGACGTCTTTGATCAAAAGATCATTCGCGATCTCGCAGAGAAATATGGCAAATCACCGGCGCAGATTGTCATCCGCTGGCATCTGGATAGCGGCCTGGTGGTTATTCCGAAATCAGTCACCCCTGCGCGTATCGCAGAAAACTTTAACGTCTGGGACTTCCGCCTGGATAAAGATGAATTAGGCGAAATCGCAAAGCTCGATCAGGGCAAACGTCTGGGACCAGACCCGGACCAGTTCGGCGGTTAACCCCTTCTCTCCTGCCCGACCTCTCGTCGGGCCTTTACTGATTTGAATTTCGGCGTAGACCACGTGCACAGCTAATTGAGTCCCATGCGATCTGCCCCACTGGAAGCCGATTGAATCGCAGCAGAACCAATTTTTCGAGCAATATGAAGGATATCTGTTGTCACACGATCATGAACGGGCGGATGATGCAAAACTGGCCGCATTAGCGGCCAGAATTCGTGAGGCATAATTACTGAGCACTTCTGCCAGATGGCACCTTATCCGGCCGACGGTCTTTCAGGCCCGGTAAACATTTCACTCCCGGGCAAGACAGATTAGCGCCCTGCTACTTTCCCACGTTTTTTGTTCGCGGCAGGCGTCTGGCGCTGATGCGCCACAGGCGTGTGCTTGGTCAACGCCGGACGGGTATGACGGTTCTGGCGACGCGCTTCGCGCATCTCTTCCAGCGTAGGCGCCGGAACCAGACATTCGCGACGACCACCGATCAGATGCTTTTTCCCCATATCTTCCAGCGCCTGGCGGATTAACGGCCAGTTGGCTGGGTCGTGGTAACGCAGCAGCGCTTTATGCAGACGACGCTGTTTATCACCTTTCGGCACCACCACGTCTTCACTCTTGTAACCAATTTTACCCAGCGGGTTTTTCCCGGTGTAATACATGGTTGTGGAGTTCGCCAATGGTGATGGATAGAAGTTCTGCACCTGATCCAGACGGAAACGACGTTGCTTCAGCCACAGCGCCAGATTCACCATATCCTCGTCACGCGTCCCAGGATGCGCAGAAATAAAGTACGGGATCAGGTACTGCTCTTTACCGGCCTGTTTAGAGTAGGTGTCGAACAATTCCTTAAAGCGATCGTAGCTGCCCATCCCCGGCTTCATCATCTTCGACAGCGGGCCTTCTTCAGTATGCTCTGGCGCAATCTTCAGATAGCCGCCCACGTGGTGGGTCGCCAGCTCTTTGATATAGCGCGGATCTTCAACCGCGATGTCATAGCGCACACCTGAAGCGATAAGGATCTTTTTAATGCCTTTCAAATCACGCGCACGGCGATAGAGGTTAATCGTCGGCTCGTGGTTGGTATCCATATGCGGACAGATATCCGGGTAGACGCATGACAAACGACGGCAGGTTTGCTCCGCACGCGGTGACTTACAGCGCAGCATATACATGTTCGCCGTTGGGCCGCCGAGATCGGAAATCACGCCGGTAAAGCCCGGAACGGTGTCGCGAATAGCTTCGATTTCATTGATGATCGAATCTTCAGAGCGGCTCTGGATAATGCGGCCTTCATGCTCGGTGATCGAACAGAACGAGCAGCCGCCAAAACAGCCACGCATAATGTTGATCGAGAAACGGATCATCTCATAGGCCGGAATGCGGCTGTCGCCATACGCCGGATGCGGCACGCGCTTGTACGGCAGCGCAAAGACGCTGTCCATTTCTTCGGTAGAGAGCGGAATGGCTGGCGGGTTGATCCAGATGTAGCGATCGCCATGCTTTTGCATCAGCGCACGCGCACAGCCTGGGTTGGTTTCGTGGTGCAGGATGCGCGACGCATGTGCATACAGCACTTTATCGCCCTTCACTTTTTCGAAGGACGGCAGCAGCACGTAGGTTTTTTCCCACGGTTTCGGGCGCGGCGGCTGTACGGTTACCGCTTTCGCTTCCTGCTTTTTCGGGGCGACAGGTTTGTTGTCGGCACACGGCAGATCCTCGCCGTATGGATGCGGGATCGGGTCAATTTTGCCCGGCGTGTCGAGACGCGTGGAATCCACCCCACTCCAGCCCGGCAGCGCTTCTTTAACCATAATCGCGGTGTTACGCACGTCGCGGATCTGATCGATAGTTTCACCCATCGCCAGACGATGCGCCACTTCCACCAGCGGACGTTCGCCGTTACCGAACATCAGCATGTCGGCTTTTGAATCCACCAGCACGGAGCGACGAACGGTATCAGACCAGTAGTCGTAGTGCGCGGTACGGCGCAGGCTGGCCTCAATACCGCCGAGAATAACCGGCACATCTTTCCATGCTTCCTTACAGCGCTGGGTATAGACCAGCGTCGCGCGGTCCGGGCGTTTGCCCGCCACGTTGTCTGGCGTATAAGCATCGTCATGGCGCAGTCGGCGATCGGCGGTATAACGGTTGATCATCGAATCCATGTTGCCCGCGGTTACACCAAAGAACAGGTTCGGTTTACCCAAACGCATAAAATCGTCTTTGTTGTTCCACTCCGGCTGGGCGATAATCCCAACACGAAAGCCCTGCGCTTCCAGCATACGGCCGCAAATTGCCATGCCAAAGCTGGGATGATCGACGTATGCATCGCCGGTAACCAGAATGATGTCGCAGCTATCCCAGCCAAGTTGGTCCATTTCGTCGCGTGACATCGGCAAAAATGGTGCCGGGCCAAAACAGGCAGCCCAGTACTGCGGCCAGGAGAAAAGGTCTCTGTCCGGCTGGATCAGGGATATTGCGCTCATAGTGCTTCCAAAAATGGTAAAAAAATAATCAAAGGCCGGGGATTATACGCTGTATGTCGGCAAGAAATGAAGTGGAGTCTGAGTCAGACAAGTAGAAAGTGATTTAAATTGTTAAATTTTACGACGCCCATTTTTATCATTCATAATTAACACCATGCCGGCCAGCTGAGATAACTCTTTTTCGGCGGGGGATTTTTCATTGCGACTCAACGATTCACTGCATATTTCCCAGTTACGGGTAGTTGTTCACCTGTGCGGATTTCTGGTTCTTCTCTACAGCTTCTCCATGCTGCCGCCGATGACCATTGCTCTGTTAAATAAAGAGCGGAGCTTTTTCGCTTTTTTCAGCACATTTATGACGTTCTTTACCCTCGGCGGTGGAGCGTGGCTGGCAACCAAACATGCAGGAATTCAACTACGAACCCGGGATGGCTTTGTCATCATCGTCCTGTTCTGGCTGCTGTTTTCGTTTATCAGCGCCATGCCGATGTGGATGGACGATGGCTTAAATCTCTCCTTTGCCGATGCCCTGTTCGAAGGGGTTTCCGGGATAACCACCACTGGCGCTACGGTGATTGACGACGTCAGCGCCTTGCCGAAATCGTATCTGTACTATCGGGCTCAGCTCAATTTTATTGGCGGTCTGGGGGTTATTGTCCTTGCCGTAGCGGTATTACCCCTGCTGGGTATTGGTGGTATGAAGCTGTATCAGTCTGAAATGCCAGGTCCCTTTAAAGAAGAACGCCTCACGCCAAGGCTTGCTGATACCGCACGTACGCTGTGGCTGACCTACGTCATTCTCGGCCTTATTTGTACTCTGGCCTACTGGGTTGCCGGGATGTCGTTTTTCGATGCCTTATGCCACGGGCTGTCGACGGTCTCTCTCGGCGGATTTTCCACCCGTAGCGAGAGCATCGGCTTTTATAACAGCCACGCTATTGAGTTAGTCGCCGGACTGTTTTCACTGCTGTCTGCGTTTAACTTCACCCTCTGGTACGTAGCTATTGTGAAACGTACCTTTAAGCCCTTTCGTCGTAATGCCGAGCTGCGTTTCTTTCTGCTTATTGCGCTGGTTGTCACCTTGATCGCCACCTGGCAGGTCTGGCGGGCGGGTATGTACGGGATAACGGACAGCCTGGTGCATGCCTTTTTTCTGGCCAGTTCGATGCTGACAGATAATGGCCTGTCGACGGCGGATTATGCGCAGTGGCCTTCGCACACGATATTCATGCTGCTCAGCGCCAGTTTCTTCGGCGGTTGTATCGGCTCGACCTGCGGGGGGATTAAAGTGCTGCGTTTTTTGATTATGTTCAAGCAATGCCGTCAGGAGTTACACCAGCTCGCGCATCCTCGCGCCCTGCTGAATATCAAAGTGGGCAATAACGTGGTAAGCGACCGAGTAGTGCGTTCGGTATGGAGCTTTTTCTTTCTCTACGTTTTATTTACCAGCTTTTTTATCTGGGCGCTCAATCTGATGGGCTACGATCTCTTCTCCTCTTTCGCCACCGTTGCCGCCTGCATCAATAACATGGGGCTGGGATTTGGCATCACCGCAACGACGTTTGGCACCTTAAACGAGGAGGCAAAACTTCTGATGTGCGCGGCCATGATCATGGGGCGTCTGGAGATTTACCCCATTCTGATCCTGTTCTCGCGCATGTTCTGGCGGGCGTAACGGAAACTCCGGCGCATTACGGCGCCGGGTTCACCAACATCTGTCCGATCGAACCACGATCCGCCATTTCCAGCGTCTGACTGTTAAAGTAGAACGGGAAATGAGCCCAGGAAGGTTGTCCATAGTAGACCAGTAATTCAACCTGGCCGTCGACCCAGACGGTATCTTTCCAGCCCCGGTCTTCCGGGAACGGCATTGCGCCATTCACATTACGGATCAGGAACGAGACGCCTTCGATATGGAAAGACTGAGGCATATCCGCTCGTACCGTCCAGCGCTCCCAGGAGCCCTGCTGAGCGGTAATATCCATGCGGTTGACGTCCCACAGCTGACCGTTGATGCCGGGATCGTCATCCAGACTGATATCACGGCTGCGAATCGGTGAACCACTGAGGATTTCCGTTGGCAGCAGGCGCATTGGCAGACTGTCGGTCACCAGCGGCAGGAGGCCGGTCGGGCGCAGCGTCAATACCAGCGTGGAGATGAGAATACTGGAAGGCTCAAAGAATCCGCGGATCCTGTCGACAATGCTGGCCGCCTCACCACAGGTGATAGAGACCTCATTTCCGTTAGTCATATCCACCAGGATCTCACGGCGCTCGCCAGGTGCCAGCGAGAGCTGCTTCACCGAAACGGGCGCAGGTAAAAAGCCCTGATCGCTGGAAATCACATGCAGCGCGCGGCCATCGCTCATTTGCAACTGGTAACGACGCGAGTTTGAAGCGTTCAGCAAACGCAAACGCACCCAGCCGCGAGAGACTTCGACATATGGGCTTTGCGCCCCGTTGACCAGCAGGGTATCACCGACAAAACCACCGCTGCCGGGTTCGCTATATTCCGGCGTACCAAAGTTGTCCAGACGCTTGTCCTGGATAATGATCGGAAAATCATCCACGCCGTAGTGGTTGGGAATAGACAGTGATTTACTCACTTCATCTTCAATCAGCCACATTCCGGCAAGACCGTTATAAACCTGCTGGGCAGTACGATTTGGCGTATTGGCGTGATACCACAGCGTAGCGGCATTCTGACGAATCGGCAGCACTGGTGCCCAGTCTGCATTAGGGGACATCATGCGCGCCGGGCCGCCCATCAGCGGGCCTGGCACCTGTAATCCAGCGACAGTCATCGAGACATTTTCAGTCAGACGGTTGCTGTAGATAAGTTTGACGTCATCCCCTTTCCAGACGCGGATCGTCGGTCCCAGGTAGCGACCGTTAATCCCCCAGACAGGTGCGCGCGTGCCTTGCGTGAAGGACCAGTGGGCGCGTTGCAGCGTCATAAATAACGGCTGCCCCCGACGGGACTCCAGCAGCGGAGGTACGGGTAACGGTTGTTGCTGACCGGCAGCATTAGCCTTCAGCGGAACAGCACCTGCACACAGTGCGATCCCCGATGCCTGAATGAACTGACGCCGACTGAATGACATATAAACTCCATGAAAAACTGGCGATTAACACGCAGGAAATCTTTTCCTGTAACAAACCCGAATTGCGCGGATTAAACCTTACCGGCGGCTTCCCGCTCAGCAACTTCTTTATCGAGTTCTGCGATTTTTTGTTCCATCAGCGTACGGCAATGCGCTGCCAGTTCACGAACCTGATCTTTCCCAAAATGGCTAATATCTACCGGTGGCAACATCTCTACAATCGCCAGACCATTATTGAGTCGGTTGAGTTTTATCTTGTTCGAGGTAGTTGAAACGCACACCGGAATAACCGGGACACCCGCCGCAATCGCCGCATGAAACGCGCCGGTTTTAAACGGCAGCAGACCGCGACCACGGCTGCGCGTTCCTTCCGGGAACATCCAGATAGAAATACGACGTTTTTTGAAATGATTCACCACCGCCGCAATGGTGCTGTGCGCTTTGGTACGGTTGTTTCTGTCAATCAGCAGGTTGCCGGTTAACCAGTACAGCAGCCCGAAGAATGGGATCCACAACAGGCTTTTTTTACCTACCGTCACCGTCGGCGGCTGAACGATATTCGCAGCGGTAACCATGTCATAGTTGTTCTGATGATTACAAATATAGATAGCATTACCATAGTTCTGCGCGTCTGCCGGCATACGGCACTCAACCTTCAGGCCATAAAGGGGAGCCAGGCGGCCAAACATATGACCGAACGTTGCGACGTGTTTTGGATTTCGTGGGCTGAACAAACAGTATATGCAACCGAAAATACAGACCAGAACGCAGTAAATAACAGTAATGATTAAACGAAAAATATATAGCATAACAACCTCTGAGGCCTAAGAGCCTGGCATTTTACGTCACCTGATTCATCACGCAGTATCAGGTTAGGGCTTTGTTAAGGGCGGCTCTCTGGAAAAGCGTATTGTTAATCGCAACGCACGAATAAACAACGGTTTCACGGGAATTTTTAACCTTGGCTCTCCCCGGGCTAAAACAGGGAGAGCCGGACGGTAGCGTTATTCTTCGCTGTCGCCGTGACTGGCGCGTCGAGGCGAGTCAATGTCAATGCGATCGATACGCTGCAGACCACGCATTAGCGTACCGCGACGGCCACGCTCGCCGGTCACTTTCTGCAACTCTTCAGGACGCAGTTTAATTTTGCGCTTACCAACGTGGATAGTCAGCGTGCTTTGTGGCGGCAGCACGTAGAGCTGCGCCAGGCCATCTTCACCTTTCGCCGCTTCCGCTGAAGGGATATTGATAATCTTGTTCCCTTTGCCTTTTGACAATTGCGGTAAATCGCTTACCGGGAACATCAACATGCGACCAGCTTGGGTGATTGCCAGCAGCATATCGGTTTCATCTTCAATCACAACCGGCGGCATAACGCGCGCATTTTCTGGCAGCGTAATCAATGCCTTACCCGCACGATTACGAGCTACCAGGTCGTTAAAGGTGCAGACAAAACCGTAACCCGCATCGGATGCCATCAGCAGTTTCTGATCGTCGCCTTCCATCAGCATGTGCTCAACCGTCGCGCCCGGCGGCAGCGTGAGCTTCCCGGTCAGCGGTTCACCCTGTCCACGCGCCGACGGCAGCGTAATCGGGTCGATGGCGTAGCTGCGTCCGGTCGAGTCCACGAACACCACCGGCTGGTTGCTCTTACCCTTCACCGCAGACTTAAAGCTGTCGCCCGCTTTATAGCTTAATCCCGGCGCATCAATGTCATGGCCTTTCGCACTACGCACCCAACCACTCTGGGACAGCACAATGGTCACTGGCTCTGACGGCAGCATGTCGTGCTCGCTCATCGCCTTCGCTTCTTCACGTTCCTGCAGCGGAGAGCGGCGTTCGTCGCCATAGGCCTCGGCATCAGCCTGCAGCTCTTTCTTCAGCAGGTTGCTCATTTTACGCTCGGAAGCCAGAATGCCTTGCAGCTGATCGCGCTCTTTCGCCAGCTCATCCTGCTCGCCGCGGATTTTCATCTCTTCGAGTTTGGCAAGGTGGCGCAATTTCAGCTCAAGAATGGCTTCAGCCTGGGTTTCAGAAATGCCAAACCGCGACATCAGCTCGGGCTTAGGTTCATCCTCATGACGAATAATTTCGATCACTTCGTCAATGTTGAGGAACGCCACCAGCAAACCTTCAAGGATATGCAGGCGTTTAAGCACTTTTTCCAGACGATAGTTCAGGCGACGACGTACGGTATCGCGGCGAAACGCCAGCCATTCGGTGAGGATCTCCAGCAGATTTTTCACCGCCGGACGACCATCAAGACCGATCATATTCAGATTGATGCGGTAGCTTTTTTCCAGATCGGTGGTGGCAAACAGGTGGTTCATCACCTGCTCCATATCCACACGATTGGAGCGCGGGACAATCACCAGACGGGTCGGGTTTTCGTGATCCGATTCGTCGCGCAGGTCGTCTACCATCGGCAGCTTTTTATTGCGCATTTGAGCGGCGATCTGCTCCAGCACTTTTGCCCCGGAAACCTGATGCGGCAGTGCGGAAATCACCACCGCGCCGTCTTCTTTCGTCCATACCGCGCGCATACGTACGGAGCCACGTCCGTTTTCGTAAATCTTACGAATCTCCGACCGCGAGGTAATGATCTCCGCTTCGGTCGGGTAATCCGGCCCCTGCACGATGTCCAGCAACTGATCCAGCGTCGTTTTCGGTTGCTCAATCAGGGTAATCGCCGCTTTCGCCACTTCACGCAGGTTGTGTGGCGGAATGTCCGTCGCCATACCAACGGCAATACCGGTCGTGCCGTTCAACAGAATATTTGGCAGACGCGCAGGCAGCATCTTCGGCTCCTGCATGGTGCCGTCGAAGTTTGGCACCCAGTCCGACGTTCCCTGGCCAAGTTCACCCAGCAGAACTTCCGCATATTTAGACAGGCGGGATTCGGTATAACGCATCGCCGCGAAGGATTTCGGATCGTCCGGCGCCCCCCAGTTCCCCTGCCCGTCGACCAACGGATAACGGTAAGAGAACGGCTGCGCCATCAGTACCATCGCTTCATAACAAGCGATGTCGCCGTGTGGGTGGTATTTACCCAGTACGTCACCGACGGTACGGGCGGATTTTTTAAATTTGGCGCTGGCATTCAGCCCCAGTTCGGACATCGCGTACACGATGCGACGCTGAACGGGTTTCAAACCATCGCCAATAAACGGCAACGCCCTGTCCATGATGACGTACATGGAGTAGTTCAGATAGGCGGTTTCCGTGAATTCATGCAGCGCCAGGCGCTCTGCCATATCGCTCATTAATCGTGGTTCCTCAACTTTGTACCCCTCTATTGAAGGGCAATATTGCCGCAGATACTACCCTATCTGGCGTGTTGAGTCACAAAGAAAAGGGCCACGAGTGCGGCCCTGATGGGGATTATTTGGCAACTTTGGTAATCTGTTTCACGTCGATTTCAACGGAGTTCCAGTCTTTATCCACTTCACCCTGGATTTCAACCACATCCTGCGGTGTGACGGTTACGCCGTTCCAGCGCTTGTGGTCGATATCCACATTCACCGTGCCGGTCGCATCTTTAAACACATACAGGTCGTCGGAAATACGCTCAACGATGTTCCCGCGCAGGGTAACCCAAGTGTCATCACGCAGTGATTTGGCGCTTTCTACCGTCGCGCTGCTACCATTCGGGCCGACAAATCCGCCATTTTGGCTTTGCGTGGTGGTTGTCGGTCCAGAGAAACCGCCCTGCTGCGCTGCCAGAACAGGTGCGGAACACAGTGCCATTACAGCAACCATTGCAGCTAATTTTTTCATCGTCATGTCTCCCTTTCATTTTGGTTTACGACTATTAAATAAGTTAATCCTTAACAAGTTCTTAAGGCAAAAAAAGATACTTTTTTTGCTGTACAGAGGCTGTAGTCACAAGGTTTACTGACGCTAATGAGAGCGGCTGCAGGGAAGAACATATGCGTATTTTACTGATCGAAGATGACACGTTGATCGGCGACGGCCTGAAAACAGGTCTGAGTAAAATGGGTTTCAGCATCGACTGGTTTACCGAGGGTCGCCAGGGGAAAGAAGCGCTCTACAGCGCCCCTTATGATGCGGTGATCCTCGACCTGACGCTGCCAGGCATCGACGGACGGGAGATCTTGCGCGAATGGCGAGCCAACGGGAAGCAGGAGCCAGTGCTGATTCTGACCGCTCGCGACGCGCTGGCGGAACGCGTTGAGGGTCTGCGTCTCGGCGCGGATGACTATCTGTGCAAACCCTTTGCGCTGATCGAAGTTGCCGCCAGGCTGGAGGCGCTGGTGCGCCGTGCCAGCGGCCAGGCGAGCAACATATTGCGCCATGGCCATGTGACGCTCGATCCCGGCGCGCTGGTTGCCACGGCGGCAGATGAGCCTTTGTCTCTCAAACCCAAAGAGTTCGCTCTACTGGAACTGCTGATGCGCAATAAGGGTCGCGTCCTGCCCCGCAAACTGATTGAAGAAAAACTGTATACCTGGGACGAAAACGTCTCCAGCAATGCGATTGAGGTACACGTCCATCACTTACGCCGTAAGCTCGGCAGCGACTTTATCCGTACCGTGCATGGCATTGGCTACACCCTGGGTGACGCATGAAACTCACACAACGCCTCAGCCTGCGCGTCAGGCTAACGCTTATTTTTCTGATTCTGGCATCAGCAACCTGGGCCGTTTCCAGCTTTGTAGCCTGGAAGCAGACCACCGACAATGTCGATGAGCTGTTTGATACCCAACTGATGCTGTTCGCCAAGCGGCTCAGTACGCTGGATATCAGCGACGTCACCACCTCAAGCAATATGGCTCGCACGCCGAAGAAGCTCAAGCACGGCCATATTGATGACGACGCGCTGACGTTTGCCATCTTCACCATCGACGGAAAAATGGTATTGCACGATGGCGACAACGGCCAGGACATTCCCTACAGCTACACCCGCGAAGGCTTTACCGATGGCCAACTCAAGGGGGACAACGACGCATGGCGTTTTCTGTGGCTGAATTCCGCTGACGGCAAATACCGCATTGTGGTAGGCCAGGAGTGGGAGTATCGAGAGGATATGGCGCTGTCGATCGTCACCGCCCAGTTAACACCGTGGTTGATTGCGCTGCCGCTGATGTTGCTAATCCTGGTGGTCATGATTAGCCGTGAACTCAGGCCGCTGAAAAAACTGGCGCAGGCTCTGCGCTGGCGCTCACCGGAATCGGAGGAGCCGCTCGACCCGAAAGGTGTGCCAAGCGAAGTACGCCCGTTGGTTGAATCGCTCAATCAGTTGTTTACCCGCACCCATTCCATGATGGTCCGCGAACGGCGCTTCACTTCTGATGCTGCCCACGAGCTGCGCAGCCCGTTGACCGCGCTGAAAGTACAAACTGAAGTGGTGCAACTGTCAGACGACGACCCGCAAACGCGGGAAAAAGCGCTGGTACAGCTGCATGCGGGAATTGAACGCGCCACCCGACTGGTCGATCAGTTACTGACACTTTCACGCCTCGACTCCCTCGACAATCTTCAGGATGTGGCGGAAATCTCGCTGGAGGAGCTTTTGCAATCCGCGGTGATGGATATCTACCATTCGGCCCAGCAGGCGCACATCGACGTGCGTTTGCAGATTAACGCGCATAACATCATGCGCACAGGACAGCCGCTGTTACTGAGCCTGATGGTACGAAATCTGCTGGATAATGCGATCCGCTACAGCCCGCGGGGTAGCATTGTGGAAGTGACGCTCAACGCCCGTAATTTTAGCGTCAAGGATAATGGTCCTGGCGTTGCGCCAGAGGTCCTGACGCACATCGGGGAACGCTTTTATCGTCCACCGGGGCAAAGCGTGACCGGCAGCGGTCTTGGCCTATCGATTGTCCGCCGTATCGCAATATTGCATGGAATGTCAGCCTCGTTTGGCAACGCTCCGCAAGGTGGCTTTGAAGCGAAGGTCAGTTGGTAATTGCGTTATTATTGCTCAAATAGCAAAAGACTTTGCACATTTTGCTAATTTCACCGCGTCGCTGGTAGGGGTAAAATCGTCTTCAAACGTATTTCCCTGAGGACACAAAATGAGCAACATTCTGATTATCAATGGTGCGAAAAAATTCGCCCACTCCAACGGTCAGTTAAACGACACCCTGACCGAGGTCGCGGATGGCCTTCTGCGCGACCTCGGGCATGATGTTAAAATCGTGCGCGCCGACAGCGACTATGACATTCCTGATGAAGTACAGAACTTCGTCTGGGCCGATGTGGTTATCTGGCAAATGCCTGGCTGGTGGATGGGTGCGCCGTGGACCGTGAAAAAATACATTGATGACGTGTTTACCGAAGGTCACGGTACGCTGTACGCCAGCGATGGTCGCACGCGTTCAGATGCGTCTAAAAAATACGGCTCCGGTGGGCTGATTCAGGGCAAAAAATACATGCTGTCACTGACCTGGAACGCACCGATGGAAGCTTTCACTGAAAAAGATCAGTTCTTCCATGGCGTTGGCGTTGATGGCGTTTATCTCCCGTTCCATAAAGCAAACCAGTTCCTGGGAATGGAAGCGCTGCCGACCTTTATCACCAATGACGTGATTAAAATGCCGGACGTCCCGCGTTATATCGCAGAATATCGCAAGCATCTGAGCGAAATTTTTGGTTAACTGGTAACCTGGAATTAGAAGGAGTTAACCATGCTTACCGTTATTGCAGAAATCCGTACACGTCCAGGTCAACATCACCGCCAGGCGGTACTGGATCAATTCGCTAAAATCGTTCCAACCGTATTGAAAGAAGAAGGCTGCCACGGCTACGCGCCGATGGTCGATCATGCTGCTGGCGTCAGTTTTCAGACCACAGCCCCGGACTCAATCGTGATGGTTGAACAGTGGGAAAGCATTGCGCATCTTGAAGCGCATTTGCAGACACCGCATATGAAAGCCTATAGCGAAGCCGTGAAAGGCGACGTGCTGGACATGAGTATTCGTATTCTGGAGTCTGGCATTTAAGATTGTCGATTTGCCGGATAACGCCATAAACAGACGTATCCGGCTTATATTGCAATCCTCAGGCCTGGTAAGCCCAGCGCCACCAGGCATTCACAGTCAATTACCCTTCGAGATCCGCCAGGTCGCCTTTCTCCTGCAACCAGTTACGGCGATCTTCAGAACGCTTCTTGGCCAGCAGCATATCCATCATTGCGTTGGTACGCTGATCGTCTTCGTCATCGATGATGAGCTGCACCAGGCGGCGGGTGTTCGGATCCAGCGTGGTTTCACGCAGCTGCATCGGGTTCATTTCACCCAGACCTTTAAAGCGCTGCACGTTCGGCTTGCCTTTCTTGCGTTTTAACTGCTCCAGCACGCCCGCTTTCTCTTCTTCCGTCAGCGCGTAATACACCTCTTTACCGAGGTCGATACGGTATAACGGCGGCAGCGCCACATAGACGTGACCGTGTTTCACCAGCGTACGGAAGTGTTTCACAAACAGCGCGCACAGCAGCGTGGCGATGTGCAAACCATCGGAATCCGCATCCGCCAGAATACAGATCTTACCGTAGCGCAGCTGGCTCAGATCATCACTGTCCGGATCGATGCCGATCGCCACCGAAATATCGTGAACTTCCTGCGAGGCCAACACTTCATCGGAAGAGACTTCCCAGGTGTTGAGGATCTTACCTTTCAGCGGCATGATCGCCTGATATTCACGATCGCGCGCCTGTTTAGCCGATCCGCCCGCCGAGTCACCTTCGACGAGGAACAGTTCGGTGCGATTAAGATCCTGTGCGGTACAGTCCGCCAGTTTACCCGGCAACGCCGGACCGCTGGTCAACTTTTTACGCACCACTTTTTTCGCGGCCCGCAGACGACGCTGGGCGCTGGAAATCGCCATCTCAGCCAGCAGTTCGGCTGATTGCACGTTCTGGTTCAGCCACAGGCTGAAAGCATCTTTCACCACGCCAGAGACGAATGCCGCGCACTGCCGCGAAGAGAGGCGCTCTTTGGTTTGTCCGGCAAACTGCGGATCCTGCATTTTTACCGACAGCACGTAAGCACAGCGATCCCAGATATCTTCCGCCGACAGCTTCACACCGCGCGGCAGAATATTGCGGTATTCACAGAACTCGCGCATTGCATCCAGCAGACCCTGACGCAGGCCGTTAACGTGCGTACCGCCCTGCATGGTTGGGATCAGGTTCACATAGCTTTCAGTCAGCAGCTCGCCGCCTTCCGGCAGCCAGAGCAGCGCCCAGTCCACGGTTTCTGTTTCACCGCTGAAATTACCGATAAACGGTTTTTCCGGCAGCGTCGGCAGGCCATTCACCGCTTCGCTCAGATAGTCATTCAGGCCATCCTGGTAGCACCAGCGCTGTTCACTGTTATTGACCTCATCCTTAAAGGTGATCTCAACGCCTGGGCACAGCACCGCTTTGGCTTTCAGTACGTGCGTTAAGCGCGAAACGGAAAAACGCGGGCTGTCAAAGAAGCTTTCATCTGGCCAGAAGTGCACGCTGGTTCCGGTATTGCGTTTACCGCAGGTACCGACAACCTGTAAATCTTGCACCTTATCGCCGTTCTCAAACGCGATGTTGTACACCTGCCCGTCGCGGCGCACGTTCACTTCCACACGCTTCGACAGGGCGTTGACCACGGAGATCCCCACCCCATGTAAACCACCAGAGAACTGATAGTTTTTGTTGGAGAACTTACCGCCTGCGTGCAGACGACAGAGGATCAGCTCTACCGCCGGAACGCCCTCTTCAGGGTGAATGTCTACCGGCATGCCGCGGCCATCATCAATAACTTCCAGAGACTGGTCGGCATGTAAAATCACGTCCACGCGTTTTGCGTGGCCCGCCAGTGCTTCATCCACACTGTTATCAATCACTTCCTGTCCAAGATGGTTCGGACGGGTTGTATCGGTGTACATCCCCGGGCGACGGCGTACCGGCTCAAGCCCAGTGAGTACCTCAATGGCATCAGCGTTATAAGTTTGCGTCATGGTTTAAATAAGCAATTCGAATTGATCGTCAGAAACTGTGCAGTCCAAGGAAATCGACAATCGGGTTGAAATAATCTTCGAAGCCCGTGAATGCGTGGTTTCCGCCCTCAATAACTGTCTGGCGGCAGGAGGCGTAATACGCCACCGCCTGGCGGTAGTCCAACACTTCATCGCCCGTTTGTTGAAGCAGCCAGATCAAATCCGGCGCTTCCAGCGGGTCAATCTGCATGACTTTAAGATCGTAAATATGGCGTGACTCTAGCACATATTGCTGCCCCGTGTAGGGGTTCTCGTTTTGACCGAGATAGTCGACCAGCAGTTCATAAGGTCGGACAGCAGGGTTCACCACCACCGCGGGCAGCATAAAACATTGCGACAGCCAGGTGGCGTAATAGCCTCCTAGCGAGGAACCGACAATTCCCAGCAACTCTCCGCCATGTTCGAGAATGATCGATTCCAGCATCTCTGCGGCCTGGGCCGGATACGGTGGCAACTGGGGTACGATCATCTCAACGTGCGGATGATGCTCCGCCAGCCAGTTTTTCAGCAAACATGCCTTCGCCGAACGAGGAGAACTATTAAATCCGTGAAGATAAAGAAGCGTAGACATCAGTAGCCTTCTGAAGCGGTATCAGGGTGGAACCGATTACCCTGCAGACGGCGTACCTGAGTCTGCAACGTCCCGTCAGCAAAAAGCTCCAGCGTCCGCCAGCCGGGGCTGATGGTATCTAACGTGAAGTTGGAACAGTGTGGCTTAAACTGCACACAGGTCGACGGCGTCGCCAGCAGGCGGCGTCCGTTCCAGTCCAAATCCAGTTCCTGATGAATATGCCCGCACAACAAATACTTGGCACGAGGATAATTCACCAGCACGTTATCCAGCTCTGCGGCATTACGCAGGCTATGCTGATCGAGCCAGCTACAGCCTGCTGGCAGAGGATGATGATGCAGAAGCAGCAAAGTATTGCGCTCAGGCGCATCGGCAAGTTTACGTTCCAGCCATTCGAGCTGAAATTCGCTTAATTCACCGTGGGGAACGCCGAATACCTGGCTGTCCAGCAACAGGATTTGCCACTGTTCACCAATAAAGACGCGTTTAGCGGGTGAGATCCCCGCGTCCTGTAGCGCGCTGTACATTGCCGGCTGAAAATCGTGATTGCCCGGTAGCCAAACGCAGGGCGCACGAAAGCTTGCGATGCCCTCAGCAAAATGCTGATAGGCCGCAGCGGATTGGTCCTGCGCCAAATCACCAGTCGCGACGATCAGATCGTATTCAGGCGACTCTGCATGTATTGCATCCAGTACGGATTGATAGCTGTCCCAGGTGTTTACACCCAGCAGCGTTTCATGCTTTTCGGCAAACAGGTGAGTGTCTGTAATTTGTAAGATCCTGACTCTGGCCTCACCAGCCAAAGGAAGGGTTAACAGGCTTTCCAAATGGTGTCCTTAGGTTTCACGACGCTAATAAACCGGAATCGCCATCGCTCCATGTGCTAAACAGTACCGTAACCAGTCGGCCAGAAACTGATTAATTTGATGCTTTTCGTCGCGTTGATGCAACTTTTTATTTGGATAATCATACCGCGCTTTGAAGCGAAAGATCTGCTGACTCGAACACACTTCAGCCACCCTCGCGTCATGATACAGGCGGACTGTCAATGACGGCAGGCTCCAGTAAGTGACCGCGGGTGCCGTTTGTTCGATCGCGACAAGCGTAGTGTATCGGGTCGATTCAACGATCGTTAACCGATATTGTGCGTTTGCGACCTGATAGCTCACTGTTTCATCGGCTGCGTCATTACGCGGCAGCAGACGGCGCAATTGCGAATAGTTGGTTTCGCACAGGCGCATCATTTCAGGGAAGTCAGGTGTGTAACGCTTCATTTTTTCCACTCAGTTTTTAACTCTTGATAGTGCAGCTGTAACCATTGCAAGGCGATGACAGAAGCCGCGTTGTCGATTTTCCCCTCTTCAACCCATTGATAAGCCTGCTCCCGGCTCACCACATGAACACGAATATCTTCGTTTTCATCAGCCAGACCGTGGATCCCGCTCGCGGTCGTGGCGTCCACTTCGCCAACTAAAATAGACAGGCGCTCACTGGTGCCGCCAGGGCTTGCCAGATAGCTCAGAACGGGCTTGGTACGTTTAACTTCCAGCCCGGCCTCTTCCATCGCTTCACGACGAGCCACATCCTCAACGGTTTCGCCCTCTTCAATCATTCCAGCCACCATTTCCAGGAGCCACGGGCTTTCGCTGGTATCAAACGCCGCGATACGGATCTGCTCGACCAGAACAACTTCGTCCCGCTCAGGGTCAAAGGGTAGCAAGACTGCCGCGTGTCCGCGCTCAAAAATTTCGCGCTTTACCTCACCGCTCATACCACCGTTAAACAGGCGATGGCGGAACCGATAAAGATCCAGTGAAAAAAAACCGCGGTATAGCGTTTCTCGTGCAATAATTTCTACATCATTTTTAGTGAAAGTCATTGGCAAGTTGTCTGGTTTACGCATTGTGCTGTCCTGAAACCAATAGTGATTAAAATGTGAATTTCAAGGTCGTTTGACTGATGTTTGAACGCCCTTGTGTTAAATTGATGCAAATTAACGCCGTATGGCACGTAACGCCAACTTTTTGAAGTGGCGGATTCTGCTAGAATCAGCAAATATTTTTACAATTTGATCAGCGCTAAATACTGCTTCACAACAAGGAATGCAAATGAAGAAATTGCTCCCCATCCTTATCGGCCTGAGCCTGTCGGGGTTCACTACTTTGAGCCAGGCAGAAAACCTGATGCAGGTTTATCAGCAAGCACGCCTGAGCAACCCGGAATTGCGTAAATCCGCCGCCGATCGCGATGCTGCATTCGAAAAAATTAACGAAGCGCGTAGCCCATTACTGCCGCAACTAGGTTTAGGTGCCGATTACACCTACAGCAATGGCTACCGTGATGCAAATGGCGTCAACTCCAACGCAACCAGCGCGTCATTACAATTGACTCAGACGCTGTTCGACATGTCTAAATGGCGTGCCCTGACGCTGCAAGAAAAAGCAGCAGGCATCCAGGACGTAACGTATCAGACCGATCAGCAAACGCTGATCCTGAATACCGCTACCGCTTATTTTAACGTACTGAACGCGATTGACGTGCTGTCTTACACTCAGGCACAGAAAGATGCGGTCTATCGTCAGTTAGATCAGACCACACAGCGTTTTAACGTGGGCCTGGTCGCCATCACTGACGTACAGAACGCCCGTTCACAATACGATACTGTACTGGCGAACGAAGTTACCGCGCGTAACAATCTCGACAACGCGGTAGAACAGCTGCGCCAGGTGACCGGTAACTACTACCCGGAACTGGCTTCGCTGAACGTTGATGGCTTTAAAACCAACAAACCGCAGGCGGTGAACGCGCTGCTGAAAGAAGCAGAAAACCGCAACCTCTCATTATTGCAGGCGCGTTTGAGCCAGGATCTGGCGCGTGAACAGATTCGTCTGGCGCAGGATGGTCACTTGCCGACGCTGGGTTTGACCGCCTCTACCGGCGTTTCTGACACCTCCTACAACGGGTCGAAAACCAACACCTCCCAGTATGACGACAGCAACATGGGCCAGAACAAAATCGGTCTGAACTTCTCGCTGCCGCTGTACCAGGGCGGGATGGTTAACTCGCAGGTGAAACAAGCACAGTACAACTTTGTTGGCGCGAGCGAACAACTGGAAAGCGCGCACCGCAGCGTGGTGCAAACCGTGCGTTCTTCGTTCAACAACATTAATGCTTCTATCAGTAGCATTAACGCGTACAAACAAGCGGTTGTCTCTGCCCAAAGCTCTTTAGATGCGATGGAAGCAGGCTATTCCGTAGGTACCCGTACCATCGTGGATGTGTTGGATGCCACCACCACGCTGTACAACGCCAAGCAGCAACTGGCGAATGCGCGTTATACCTATCTTATCAACCAGCTTAACGTCAAATCTGCGCTCGGTACGCTGAACGAGCAGGATCTGGTGGCGCTGAATAATACGCTGGGTAAACCGATCCCGACTTCTCCGGATAATGTAGCGCCGCAAAATCCGCAGCAAGATGCCGCTGTGAATGACTTTAACAGCAATGGCAATATGCCTGCGGCTCAACCAACGGCTGCACGTTCAGCCAGCAGCAACGGTAACAACCCGTTCCGTAACTGATGCTGATGACGGGGCTTCGGCCCCGTCTGAACGTAAGGCAACGTAAAGATCCGCCCCTTCTTCCGCATTCTCGTCTCTTCCCGCTTCAATTTCGACCAGTCATCCTCTATTCTGAGCAGAGTTACCACTGGGTCCTGGAAGACATAAATGAAACGGACAAAATCTATACATCACGCCTCGTTCCGCAAAAGCTGGAGCGCGCGCCACCTGACTCCTGTCGCTCTGGCAGTTACCGCTGTTTTTATGCTCGCGGGCTGTGAAAAGAGTGACGAAACGGTTTCGCTTTATCAGAACGCGGACGACTGCTCTGCAGCTAATCCGGGTAAAAGCGCCGAATGTACCACCGCGTTTAACAATGCGCTGAAAGAAGCTGAACGCACCGCGCCAAAATACGCCACTCGCGAAGACTGTATCGCTGAATTCGGCGAAGGCCAGTGCCAACAGGCACCTGCACAAGCGGGCATGGCGCCGACCGGTGAAGGCCAGGCTCAGGCGCAGAATCAAAGCAGCGGCAGCTTCTGGATGCCGCTGATGGCAGGCTATATGATGGGCCGCATGATGGGTGGCGGTATGGGCGCTCAGCAGCCGCTGTTCAGCTCGAAAAATCCGGCCAGCCCGGCATACGGCAAATATACGGATGCTGGCGGCAAAAACTACGGCGCCGCAACGCCGGGTCGCACCATGACCGTACCGAAAACCGCCATGGCGCCGAAACCGGCTACCACCTCTACCGTAACCCGCGGCGGATTTGGCGAATCTGTGGCTAAACAGAGCACCATGCAGCGTAGCGCAAGCGGTACTACCACTCGTTCAATGGGCGGCTGATCGTCATGGAAAGAGTCAGTATTGTTGAGCGCCCGGACTGGCGCGATAAAGCCACCGAATACGGTTTCAACTTTCACACTATGTACGGCGAGCCGTACTGGTGTGAGGATGCGTATTATAAGCTCACGCTTGCTCAGGTCGAAAAGCTGGAAGATGTCACCGCAGAGCTGCATCAAATGTGCCTCAAAGTGGTGGAAAGGGTCATCGCCAGCGATGAGCTGATGACCAAGTTTCGCATTCCGAAGCATACCTGGGGCTTTGTCCGCCAGTCCTGGCAGACACAGCAACCGTCGCTCTATTCGCGTCTCGATCTGGCGTGGGACGGTACGGGCGAGCCTAAGCTGTTAGAAAACAACGCCGATACGCCAACCTCACTGTACGAAGCTGCGTTTTTCCAGTGGATCTGGCTGGAAGACCAACTCAATGCAGGCAACCTGCCGGAAGGCAGCGATCAATTCAACAGTCTGCAGGAAAAGCTGATCGAGCGTTTCGCCGAGCTGCGTGAGCAGTATGGTTTTCAGTTGCTACATCTGACCTGTTGTCGCGATACGGTGGAAGACCGCGGAACGATCCAGTATCTGCAGGATTGCGCTGCCGAAGCTGAAATCGCCACTGAATTCCTCTATGTCGAAGATATTGGTCTTGGTGAAAAAGGTCAGTTCACGGATATGCAGGATCAGGTCATTGCTAACCTGTTCAAGCTCTATCCGTGGGAATTCATGCTGCGCGAAATGTTCTCCACCAAGCTGGAAGACGCTGGCGTTCGCTGGCTGGAACCAGCCTGGAAGAGCATCATCTCCAACAAAGCGTTATTACCGCTGTTGTGGGAAATGTTCCCGGATCATCCGAATCTGCTGCCTGCGTATTTCGCCGAAGATGACTATCCTCAGATGGATAAATTCGTCGTAAAGCCGATCTTCTCACGTGAAGGCGCGAACGTTTCCATTATCGAAAACGGTAAAACGATCGAAGCAGTGGAAGGGCCGTACGGCGAAGAAGGTATGATCGTGCAGCAATTCCATCAGCTACCGAAGTTTGGCGACAGCTATATGTTGATCGGCAGCTGGCTAATCAACGATCAACCAGCTGGCATTGGCATTCGCGAAGACCGCGCGTTGATCACGCAGGATCTCTCGCGTTTCTATCCGCATATTTTTGTCGAATGACTGAGAGTGCCGGGTGGTAGCTGCGTCTTACCCGGCCTACAGCACGAACTGTAGGCTCGATAAGCGCAGCGCCATCAGGCGCATTTATCATCCGACCTGCACCGACAACATACTCAAACTTCCCATCTCAATCCCGTCAACAGGAATAGTCACCGGCTCTTTGCCGTCCCAGGCACCTAATACGTACAGCAGCGGCAGATAGTGATCCGGTGTCGGATTCGATAACGATCCCCCTTCATGATCGAGATAGTTCACCAGCGGGTGCTGTTCAACCGGTCCCTGCCATGTCAGGTTTGCTTTAACATATTCGTTGAATGAGGTCGCCCACGGATATGGCGTGTTCTCACCGTGCCAACGCGCAGTGCGCAGGTTATGCACCACGTTGCCGCTGGCTACCAGCATAATGCCCTCATCACGCAGTGCCGCCAGCTTGCGGCCAATTTCAAAATGCCAGGCCGCAGGTTTGGTACTGTCAATGCTCAGCTGCACCATCGGAATATCCGCATGCGGGTACATCTTGATCAGCACGCCCCATGAACCGTGGTCAAAACCCCACGCCTCTTTGTCTAAGGTAACGGGCACTGGGGCCAGCAAGTCAACCAGATGCTGCGCCAGTTCCGGTGATCCAGGAGCCGGGTAATGGGTGTCATACAGCGCCTGCGGAAAACCGCCAAAATCGTGGATTGTTTTAGGCGCTTCCATCGCCGTCACGCCCGTGCCACGAGTGAACCAATGCGCCGAGACCACCACAATGGCTTTCGGGCGCGGCAACGTTTCCCCCAGTTGCTGCCAGGCGCGGGTATAAACGTTATCTTCCAGAACATTCATCGGGCTACCGTGACCCAAAAACAATGCTGGCATACGAGTTGAAGACATGATGATATCCTTACTGAGGGAGTCATTTTGATACCACCACAATACGCTTATTCGGCTGATGAAGAACTCAGATAACCATGATGAAGATCATCAGTTATTTTGACGATCCGACCCGGACAGCAGATTGATAAGGAGTTTTATTTGTCGATGTCAGTACCTTTACTTCTGACTTTACTGGCAGGCGCCGCCACGTTTATCGGCGCATTTCTCGGCGTGTTAGGGCAAAAACCCTCCAACCGCGTGCTCGCCTTTTCGTTAGGCTTCGCCGCAGGGATTATGTTACTGATCTCACTGATGGAGATGCTCCCAGCCGCACTGGCTGCTGAAGGTATGTCGCCGGTATTGGGCTACGGAATGTTTATCGTTGGCTTACTGGGATACTTTGGCCTGGACCGCCTATTGCCGCATGCGCACCCTCAGGATCTGGTACAGAAAACCACGCGGCCTCTGCCCGGCTCCATTAAACGTACCGCGATTTTATTAACGCTCGGCATTAGCCTGCACAACTTCCCGGAAGGGATAGCGACGTTTGTTACCGCCAGCAGCAATCTCGAGCTGGGCTTTGGTATTGCCCTTGCCGTCGCATTACACAATATTCCTGAAGGATTAGCCGTTGCGGGTCCAGTCTATGCAGCCACGGGCTCCAAACGTACGGCGATATTCTGGGCCGGGATCTCGGGCATGGCGGAAATCCTGGGCGGCGTACTGGCGTGGTTAATTCTGGGAAGCTTGATCTCACCGGTAGTGATGGCGGCAATAATGGCAGCAGTCGCAGGAATTATGGTGGCGCTGTCCGTCGATGAGCTAATGCCGTTGGCAAAAGAGATCGACCCGAATAATAATCCCAGCTATGGGGTACTTTGTGGAATGTCGGTGATGGGGTTAAGTCTTGTCATCCTCCAGTCCATGGGGATCGGCTAATTCAGAGGGCGGATGCCACCCTGCTAATTTACAGCATCCGCTCATCCATAGCAGAACGTGAAGGACTATTCCTGTTCCTTAACCGCGCTGTTATCTTCGCCAGAACGACGGAAGAGTTTGTTTCGCGCCTCGAGTAAAGCATCCCGGTCTTGCCGAAATGCCCGACAATAACGCTTCATATGGCAATAATAACCAACTGCAACGAGTGCAATTAATACAATCCAGTACCAGGCGATAAACATTCTTTTACCCTTAAAATTTAACATCATTAAACATTTAACGTTAAAATTTTACACAACCTTATTCTGACATACTCCTATAGTGGCATATTCCAGAAACAAATATATGATTTCGATCATATAAACCAGCAGCTATGCAAATAGTTAACACCGTTATAAAAAATAAAACAATGTCGACAAGATCACACTGCGCAATAATAAATATTGCCCTTAAAATAACGCACTCATACCATCCAAAAAATAATAAAAATTAGCGCCTGCAAAATAATACACCACATCAATATTAATATATTCACCATAAAAGTAGCATCGGCAATACCATTTTTTATTATATTCACATCGTAAAAACATAATATATTCAGCACTGTTATATCTAAAGATAATATAAGGAGATATATCCATGTTTACACAGTACCGAAAAACACTTCTAGCCGGAACGCTTGCACTGACGTTTGGCTTTGTCGCAGGTAATTCATTTGCCGCTGGTTTCCAACCAGCCCAGCCCGCAGGAAAATTGGGTGCGATAATCGTTGACCCATACGGAAACGCCCCTCTTACCGCACTGGTTGAATTAGATAGTCACGTTATTTCGGATGTTAAAGTTACCGTTCATGGTAAAGGTGAAAAAGGAGTCCCAATTACCTATACCGTCGGCAAAGAATCCCTCGCCACCTACGATGGGGTTCCTATTTTTGGCCTTTATCAAAAGTTCGCTAATAAGGTCACTGTTGAATATAAAGAAAATGGCAAGGCCATCAAGGAAGATTACGTGGTGCAAACATCTGCCATCGTTAATCACTACATGGATAACCGTTCTATTTCCGATTTACAGCAAACAAACGTTATTAAGGTCGCACCTGGCTTTGAAGACCGTCTCTATCTGGTGAATACCCACACCTTTACCGCGCAGGGCGCAGAATTCCACTGGCATGGTGAAAAAGATAAAAATGCCGGTATCCTGGATGCTGGTCCGGCCGGTGGCGCATTACCCTTTGATATCGCACCCTTTACCTTTGTCGTTGATACGGAAGGCGAATATCGTTGGTGGCTGGATCAGGACACTTTCTATGACGGTCATGACATGGATATCAACAAGCGCGGTTACCTGATGGGGATACGGGAGACACCGCGCGGCACCTTCACCGCCGTACAGGGCCAGCACTGGTATGAGTTCGATATGATGGGCCAGATTCTGGCCGACCATAAGCTGCCGCGCGGATTCCTCGACGCATCGCATGAGTCCGTCGAAACGGTGAACGGCACCGTACTGCTTCGCGTGGGTAAACGTGATTATCGTAAGGAAGATGGCATTCACGTACAAACTATCCGCGACCAGATTATTGAAGTCGACAAATCCGGTCGTGTTGTTGACGTGTGGGATCTGACAAAAATTCTCGATCCGATGCGTGATGCACTGCTGGGTGCGTTGGATGCGGGCGCGGTATGCGTCAACGTGGACCTCGCTCATGCCGGCCAGCAGGCAAAACTGGAGCCAGATACCCCCTACGGTGACGCCCTCGGCGTGGGTGCTGGTCGTAACTGGGCGCACGTTAACTCCATCGCCTTTGACGCCAAAGATGACGCCATCATTATCTCTTCCCGCCATCAAGGGGTTGTCAAAATCGGTCGCGATAAACAGGTGAAGTGGATCCTTGCACCGTCTAAAGGCTGGAATAAGGCTCTGGCAAGCAAGCTGTTAAAACCGGTTGATGATAAAGGCAACGCACTGAAATGTGATGAAAATGGCAAGTGCGAGAATACCGATTTTGATTTTACCTACACTCAACACACCGCATGGCTCTCCAGCAAAGGAACGCTTACCATTTTTGACAACGGCGATGGCCGCGGACTCGAACAACCGGCGTTACCAACAATGAAATACTCCCGTTTCGTCGAATATAAAATTGACGAGAAAAAAGGGACCGTCCAGCAAATTTGGGAGTACGGAAAAGAGCGCGGTTATGATTTTTATAGCCCTATCACCTCGGTTATCGAATATCAAAAAGATCGCGACACCATGTTTGGCTTTGGTGGTTCGATTAATTTATTTGACGTTGGACAGCCAACCATCGGCAAAATCAACGAAATTGACTACAAAACAAAAGAAGTCAAAGTCGAAATTAATGTCCTGTCCGATAAGCCAAATCAAACTCACTACCGTGCATTGCTGGTTCATCCACGCCAAATGTTTAAATAATTACATTATATTAAGGATTAATTATGTCATCTAAATGGATCACTTCATTATTTAAAAGTGTGGTATTAACCGCCGCGCTTGCCTCACCGTTTGCAGCATCAGCGTTTACTGAAGGCACTGATTATATGGTTCTGGAAAAACCAATTCCCAATGCTGATAAGACGTTGATCAAAGTATTCAGTTACGCCTGCCCATTTTGCTACAAATATGATAAAGCCGTGACAGGGCCCGTGTCAGACAAAGTCGCCGATGTCGTTACTTTCACTCCGTTTCATCTGGAAACCAAAGGGGAATACGGTAAACAGGCCAGCGAAATCTTTGCCGTAATGATTGCCAGGGACATGGCTGCAGGTATTTCATTGTTTGACGCCAAATCACAGTTTAAAAAAGCCAAGTTCGCTTATTACGCCGCCTACCACGATAAGAAAGAGCGCTGGTCAGAGGGTAAAGATCCCGCCTCATTCATCAAAACAGGGTTGGATGCAGCGGGCATGAGCCAGGCTGATTTTGACGCGGCATTGAAGGATCCAGCCGTCCAGCAAACGCTGGAGAAATGGAAAGCAGCATATGATGTCGCCAAAATCCAGGGCGTTCCGGCTTACGCCGTCAATGGTAAATACCTGATCTACACCAAAAATATCAAATCTATTGATTCCATGGCTGAGCTTGTCAGAGAGCTCGCGAAAAAATAAACAGGGACCCGGCTATGGCTTTCATAAAAGGATCGTGGCGAGACTTACGCAATACACCGGTTGATACCCTGGTGAGATGGCAGGAACAGCGCTTTCTGTGGCTGTTGATGGCTTGCGCAATGGGTGGATTGATTATTCTGGCGCACTCGTTCTTCCAAATCTATCTCTACATGGCCCCCTGCGAGCAATGTGTCTACATTCGTTTTGCCATGCTGGTGATGGTTTTTGGCGGATTGATTGCGGCAATCAACCCCAAAAATGTTGTTCTGAAGCTCATCGGCTGTATTGCGGCATTTTACGGCAGCATCATGGGCATTAAGTTCTCCATCAAACTTAACGGCATTCATTATGCTGTACATAACCCGGACCCGGATTCGCTGTTTGGCGTACAGGGATGCTCCACCGATCCGACATTCCCTTTTAATTTGCCTCTGGCCAACTGGGCACCGGAGTGGTTTAAACCCACAGGAGATTGCGGCTATGACGCTCCCATTGTTCCCGACGGCGTGGCGCTCAGCAGTACGCAAAAGTGGTTTGTCGATCTGTACCAGCAGTCAGAAGGCTGGTATCTGATCCCGCCTTGGCATTTTATGAACATGGCGCAGGCCTGTTTGTTGGCCTTTAGTTTGTGCTTACTGTTGCTCGTCATTATGAGCGCCGCATGGGCATTAAAGCGGGTGAGAACCAAATAATCGGAGCAAGAAACAAAAAAACCGAAGCCTGGAAGATGGCTTCGGTTTTTTATACTTACCGCGACTAACGTGGTAATTTGCGATTAGCTGGCTTTGCGCTCATGCGCCTGACGATAAGCCACCAGGTCTTCGATAGTAACTACCGCCATATTATGCTTGCCGGCAAATTCGATACATTCTGGCGCACGCGCCATGGTGCCATCGTCATTGGTCAGTTCGCACAGCACGCCTGCCGGTTTAAACCCTGCCAGCGTCATCAGGTCGATGGTTGCTTCAGTGTGACCACCGCGGGTCAACACGCCACCTGCCTGAGCACGCAGCGGGAAAACGTGCCCCGGACGGTTAAGATCGGAAGGTTTAGCGCCATCCTGAATTGCCGCACGCACCGTAGTAACACGGTCCGCAGCGGAAACGCCGGTGGTCACGCCTTCTGCGGCTTCAATGGTGACGGTAAAACCGGTACCGTAAGCGCTGGTGTTATTTTCCACCATCATTGGCAGATCGAGCTGTTTGCGTCGGTCTTCAGTGATGCACAGGCATACAATACCGCTGCCGTGACGAATGGTCAGAGCCATCTGTTCAACGGTCATGGTTTCTGCCGGGAAAATCATATCGCCTTCGTTTTCACGATCTTCGTCGTCAAGCACCATCACACCGCGTCCTTCACGCAGCGCAGACAGCGCAAGTTCAACACGTTCGAAAGGCGTACCAAAAGAGGAAAGTAGCGTCTGATTCATGGTAAAAAAACCTCACTAAAATTATGGTTACCAGAATCAGGGCAGTCTTAGGAGTACCGTCTAAGCGGCAAAAAAATAACGTGAGCGGGTCCATGCCCGACTGGATCGTTACTCTCTCCCATCCGGACTCTAACCGTCGGCCCCGGAATTACACCGGATCTGCTGACCTTTGAGTTTGCACCCAAAGCGCTCGCGGGCTTTCAACCTGAGTTGATTTACCGCCGGTGGGGAATTTCGCCCCGCCCTGAGAATAAGCGGGTTAACTATAACGCTATTGATTACCTTCATCAACGCCTTTGCTCGTCTTAGCTTCACACAATTCTGGTTTATGCCTGTGCCAGTTCGCACTACAATAGGCAACAACACGTACCAGTTCAGGGAAACCACAATGATTGACCCGAAAAAAATTGAGCAGATTGCTCGTCAGGTTCACGAGTCGATGCCGAAAGGGATCCGCGAGTTTGGCGAAGACGTCGAGAAGAAAATTCGTCAAACGCTGCAGTCACAGCTGACCCGTCTGGATCTGGTAAGCCGTGAAGAGTTTGATGTACAGACTCAGGTTTTGCTGCGTACCCGTGAAAAGCTGGCGCTGCTTGAGCAACGTCTGACTGAGCTGGAATCGCGTGAAAAAACGGCAGAAGTTAAACCTGCTCCCGCGATCCCGTCAGTCGATCCGCAAGAGTAAAAACGACAACGGGCCGCAAGGCCCGTTTTTTCTGTTAGTGTTCCAGTTCTAGCTTCCTGGCCTCCGTCGCCTGCTGGCAGTACAGCGCATAGCGTTTGCAAAACCAGCTACGATGTTCTTCATCCATATTCCCAGTTATCGCCTGGATATCTACGGGATGGCCCTCAGCTTGCATCCTGGCAAAACTACGGGCCAGGAAATCGAAATTGTTCATTGAATACATATTGCTGTTCATGAGCATACCCTCCAGTTATTGAATATCTGTTAAGGCCATATGCTTTTTCTAATTTCAGTATTTCCCTGGATGCGAAGTTATTCTGTACATATTGTGCGCAAAACCACTGCGCTGGTTCACAGTTTCCCACGAAATCTAAGAGGGGTCGGATTTAAGGTCAGCGTGACGCACGCTTATTGTAACGTCATGTAAAAGTAAATCGGGGGGAGAAATCCCCTCTCCCCTTATTCCTTTACTCTGGGTTGAAGAAAACAGCAGCATCAATAGCAAGAAACGTATCGCATCCAAAAGTTCGATACGTTTCCAGCATTTGTTATTTATCGCTGTCTTTTTGGATCTTCTTGATGATATTGGTCGTTGAGCAGCCATCTTCAAAGTTCAGCACCAGCACTTCACCGCCGTTCGCCCACACTTCTTTGCTGCCCGCAATATCTTCCGGCTTATAGTCGCCGCCTTTTACCAGCAGATCCGGCAGGATGCCGGCAATCAGACGCTGTGGTGTGTCTTCTTCAAAAGAGACCACCCAGTCGACGGCTTCCAGCGCGCCCAGCACGATCATGCGCTGTTCCAGCGGGTTGACCGGACGCGTTTCGCCTTTCAGACGTTTGGTCGAAGCATCGCTGTTTACCGCCACGATCAGACGATCGCCCAGCTTGCGCGCATTCGCCAGATAGGAAACGTGGCCAGCATGTAGGATGTCGAACACGCCGTTGGTCATCACCACTTTCTCACCGCGCTTGCGGGCGCTGGCAACGGCCTGTTTCAGCTCAGACTCGCTCATCACGCCAAAGCCAGTGTCGGCCCGACCGCGCACGGCGTTTTCCAGTTCAATCGGGGAAACGGTGGAAGTCCCCAGTTTACCGACGACAACACCCGCTGCGGCATTAGCAAAATAGCACGCCTCTTCCAGAGTGTTCCCCGCCGCCAGCGTCGCTGCCAGCACGCCGATCACCGTATCGCCCGCCCCCGTCACGTCATACACTTCCTGCGCCTGCGTCGGCATATGCAGTGGCGATTTGCCCGGTTGCAGCAGCGTCATACCCTGTTCGGAACGCGTGATCAGCAGCGCGGAAAGGTCGAAATCTGCAATCACTTTCATGCCGCGCTCAACCAGTTCATCTTCGCTTTTGCACTTACCGACCACCGCTTCAAATTCAGACAAATTCGGCGTCAGCAGCGTTGCGCCACGATAGCGTTCAAAATCGGTCCCTTTCGGATCGATAAGCACCGGCACCCCAGCCTTACGCGCCAGAGCAATCATCTGCTGCACGCTTGCCAGCGCGCCTTTGGCGTAATCGGAGAGCACCAAAGCGCCAATGGAGCCCAGAGCCTGGTTAATACGCTCATGCAGTGGCTGCGGATCCACGCCTTCAAAACCTTCTTCGAAATCCAGGCGAATCAGTTGCTGGTTGCGGGAAAGCACGCGCAGTTTGGTGATCGTCGGATGAGTTGGCACAGAAACGAAGTCACATTTTACGTTCACATCCGCCAGCGTTTTGCTCAGCGCACGCGCCGCGTCGTCAATCCCAGTCAGGCCAACCAGACGCGAATTCGCTCCCAGAGAGGCAATGTTCATCGCCACGTTTGCTGCGCCACCGGGACGTTCTTCAATGGTATCAACCTTCACCACCGGAACCGGCGCTTCAGGTGAAATACGGCTGGTAGGACCGTACCAGTAGCGATCTAGCATCACATCACCGACAACCATGACTCCTGCACGTTCAAACTCTGGCAGCGTTACTTTCATTCCTGTCTCCTGAGAGATTCTCTGAGGGTCTTAAAATTTGCGCGCGATAATAGCACACTTCACTCGGCAACCAGCCACTTCTGCCAGCTGTCACGCACCAGCGTACGTTCAGCGTCGAAGTGCTCCGGCGCCACATGGCCCGGAAGTTCCTGCAATGCAAGATGATGAAGTTCATCGCGCAGCGTCGTATAAGCACGGGTAAGCGCCAGCGCTTCCTGCTCATCCATAATGTCGTTTTGCGCCAGTAACTCCAGAATGCGCACGTTATCCGACCAGCGCGTCAGCTTCGGTTTTTCATGCGCATAGCGCAGCACCAGGTATTGCGTAATAAACTCAATGTCGGTGATGCCGCCTTCATCCGCTTTGATATCAAAACGATCGCGATGCTTATTGCCCAAATGGGCCCGCATTTTCTCACGCATTTCGCGCACATCGGTCTGCAAGGTTTTCGCATCGCGGACGAGGGTCATGATATCGCGACGAGTCGCATCAAACTGAGAGGTCAACCGAGGGTCGCCGTACACCACTCGAGCGCGCACCAGCGCCTGATGCTCCCACGTCCAGGCTTCGTTGCGCTGGTAATCAGCGAAAGCCTCGGTTGATGTCACCAGCATTCCCGCCGCGCCGGACGGACGCAACCGCGCATCCACTTCATACAAAATACCGGATGAGGTGCGGGTGCTGAAAAGGTGCATAATGCGCTGCGACAGACGCAAATAGAACTGTCGCCCGTCAATCTCACGCTCACCATCCGTCATCACGTCCATAGGACAGTCATGCAGGAAGATCAAATCAAGATCCGAACTGTAGCCCAGCTCCCAGCCGCCCAGTTTGCCATACCCGACGACGGCAAAACCGCGCCCCTCGCGCCCGTCAAGATGAGTGGGTTGCCCGTAGCGAGCGACCATCTGCATCCACGCCTGCTGGACTACCGCATCAATAATAGCTTCCGCCAGCCAGGTTAAGTGGTCGCTCACCTTCATCACCGGCAGCGTACCAGCGATATCTGCCGCGGCAATGCGCAACAGCTGCGTTTGCTTAAACTGACGCAGCGCTTCCAACTGCTGCTCTTCGTCATCTTCCGGCACGCGCAGCAAATACTGGCGCAGTTCATCACGGTAGGCATCCGTCGCGGTGGGTTGATACAGGGTGTTCGGATCCAGCAGTTCATCGAGCAACAGCGGATACCGCGCCAGTTGGCTGGCGATCATCGGCGAAGCGGCACATAACGAAATCAGATGCTTAAGCGCTCCGGGGAATTCGCTCAGCAGCTCCAGATAGGTCGTACGGGTCACAATGCCTACCAGCAGCGGTGTGATACGCGACAGCGGGACTGAGGCGTCGTCACGCGAACAGACATCGCTCAGCAGATGTGGCATTAAGTGATCCAGCACCTGGCGTCCGCGTGGGCCAATGGTGCGTTTATCCAGCTCTTTGCGAAAATCGGCAATCAGAGACAGCACGCGCCGGCGATCGTCATCCGCCAGATGCGTCAGCACCGGCGTGGTGTCATCTTCCTGTAATGCGTCCTGCCACAGTTCACGCCACTGTTCTGAGAGCGACTCTTCCTGGGTTTCTGCTTCGTCATCGCCAATCAACTCGTTAAACACCCGGCGCACGTTGTCCATATGACTGGCCAGCACATCGGTTAGCTGCTGCCAGTCATCGACGTTCATCCCCCACGCCAGCCGCGCGCGGTTCAGTTCATCGCCTGGCAACGTCTGGGTCTGCTCATCATTGATACTTTGCAGCAGGTTCTCCAGACGACGTAAATAGAGATAGGCTGCTCGCAGTTGTTCCGCGTCGGTGTCTGACAGCAGGTGCAACGCATTGATGGCGCTGAGCGTGGGTAACAGCGAGCGGGATTGCAATGACGGCTCGCGCCCACCGCGAATAAGCTGGAATACCTGCACGATAAATTCGATTTCACGAATACCGCCCGCGCCCAACTTAATGTTGTCTTTCAGACCACGGCGGCGCACTTCGCGGGCAATCATTCCTTTCATGTTACGCAGAGACTGGATCACACTGAAATCAATATAGCGGCGGAAAACAAAAGGCCGCAGCATAGCGCGAAGCTCACTGACGTAGGTACCGTCGCAATCGCCCATAATGCGGGCCTTGACCATCGCATAGCGTTCCCAGTCGCGCCCTTGTTCCTGGTAATAATCCTCCAGCGCGGAGAAGCTCAGCACCAGCGGGCCGCTGTCGCCAAACGGGCGTAAACGCATATCTACCCGATAGACAAATCCATCCATTGTGGGCTGATCCAGCACTTTGATGAGCCGCTGGCCCATACGGGTAAAGAACTGCGCGTTATCCAGCTCGCGACGTCCGCCCTGCGTACTACCGTGCTCCGGCCAGGCAAAAATCAGATCGATATCAGAGGAAAAATTCAGTTCGCCGCCGCCCAGTTTCCCCATACCTAAAATCAGCAGCGGTTGCGCAACACCTTGTGGATTACAGGGCGTACCCCATTCACGACAGCAGGCGGCGTATAACCAGTCACGCGCGGCGACGATCAGCGTTTCAGCCAAATGGCTTAGCTGCTGCAAGATACTCTCTTCCGTCACCAGCGACAGCGTCTGCGCCCAGGCGATACGCACCATGATGCGACGGCGAAACAGGCGCAGCTCACGCATCAGCGTGTTTTCGTCGCTAACGTCGACCAATGCTTGCTGTAACCAATCAGCATAGTGTTGCCATTCATCCGCCTCGGATGGCGTGCTTTCCAGTTCGACCAGCCATTCGGGATGGGCAATAATGCTGTCGCGAAAAAAATCACTGAATGTAAGCACTGACTTCGCCTGAATGCTAAGCGAGGACTCAGATATTGCTGCTGGCAGCCGCTCAACAACGGTCGGCCAGTAATGCTGTAACGGTGAAGAGAGCTGCTTCATTTATGGATTATCCTTTGAATAGTACCGGGCAGCGGCATGTTGCCTTATCCAGCCTACATGACGCTTCCGCCCATCGCGTAGGCCTGATAAGCGCAGCGCCATCAGGCATCCCGGCCTCACCCTGATTATCGTTTTCCGCTGTGCAACCAGAACGGTTCCAAAGCGATCGCCTCGTTGCGGAAGTGTTCAATTTCAATGTATTGGTTGGCCGCAATGGCGTGACGTAAACCCTGCCAGGTGGCGATCCATTCCGATGCGACCTTTTCGTCGTAGTATCCCGCCAGCATCAGCATGCTATCAATGTTGCGCGTCAGGCGCGGAAGTTGATCGGCGTACTGATCGCCCAGCGGCTGAGCAAAAGCTGTTTTCAGTTCAGCAGCATGGCGCGAGAGATGGGTATCTGAGAAACGCTTAAAGGAGTCGGCTATTTTACCCTGCGCCTTCGCATCAAGGAACGGCTGCCACCCTTTGGTCACCAGCCATTCGGTCAGCGCCAGCTTGGCCATCGCCGTTTGCGTGCTGTAAACCGCGGAAACGGCAGAAACGTCAGACGCAATGATCGCTTCCGACTGGGTAAGCAAATCACGTAAGTGAGCACTCGCTTTTCGCGGCACATTACCGCCAAACAGCATCAGAATGTGACGCACCAGGCCCATCGCAGCCAGCACCTCGGCTTTCGCCCCTTTGACGCCACGCACCCACAGCTCTTCATGGTACTGCCACTGTGATAATGCCAGCTCCAGCGCCGCTTCCAGCCCTTGCTCAATACTCGCTTTTGCCGGAACCTTCAAAATGCGCGTCGGTTTGAGTTCACGCGGCGCATTCCCCTGAGCCAGATGATAGCCGCGCGCCGCTTTACTCAGGCTGCCCTGGCGTAAACCGGTTTGCGATACCAGCTGGTTTGCCAGCTTCAATACCGCACGGGTATCGCCGCTTAACAACTCCAGTTCAAGCTCACAGATAGGTTCAGCCAACTCGCCCGCTTTCACTTCCCCGAGATCGAGGGCCATTTCAATGCGGCTACCGTCGATATCAAGGTGCCATTTCTCACGGTAAAAATCGGTGCTGAAGAGCGGCTGTACCTGAGAGGCAAGTTCAGCGGGCAGTTCGCCATCAGGCCAGACTTCCGTTGGAAACAGGGAGAGATCCAACTCTGGCGCGTTCAGCGCAACGTTAAACTCCGGCCGCTGATGCAGGCCACCCGTCACTCGTCCGGCAATTTTCATGGTCATTTCGTAATGACCGTTCTCACCGCGAATACGCAGCCCCATATCGTGACCACGCAGCCACGCATCGGGCGTTTCGTAGTAGATATTCAGCAACTGGCTGGGCGCATGATGCTCTCCCCCCAGCGTATTCAGACGTTCACGTAGCGCATCTACAGCGTCACTATTGACGATAAATTTTAATTCGATTTCCTGGGCCATGGTCTTGTACTTATGGGTTATGTCACAGTTGAGAAAACTGACTGCGAACTAAGCTCGTTCTTTATGGTCAGTAGATAGTATTTTGCGCCAAATTGCCATGCAACGAGCAATTTGACGGGCGTAAAAGTTTCGAGTGGTGGCAAAAAGGACACAGATGATTCCGATTGATGTCGAATGCTTTGCGTAGAGACACTGATGCCACTACTATCGTTCCACTTTCTATGACAATAACGACAGCCTGATGCCAAAATTACGCCTGATTGGATTAACTTTACTCGCACTTAGCGCCACTGCAGTCTCTCATGCCGAAGAAAAGCGCTATGTTTCTGACGAACTGAACACCTGGGTCCGCAGCGGTCCGGGAGATAATTATCGCCTCGTGGGTACGGTTAACGCCGGCGAGGAAGTCACGCTATTACAGACCGATGCCAACACTAACTACGCCCAGGTGAAAGACAGCACCGGACGTACCGCCTGGATCCCACTGAAAGAGCTGAACAGTACGCCGAGCCTGCGTACCCGCGTTCCCGATCTGGAAAACCAGGTCAAGACCTTGACCGATAAGCTCAATAATATCGACACCACGTGGAATCAGCGCACCGCCGATATGCAGCAAAAAGTGTCGCAAAGCGACAGCGTAATCGACGGGCTGAAACAAGAAAACCAGAAGCTGAGGAACGAGCTTATCGTGGCGCAAAAGAAGGTCAGCGCAGCCAACCTTCAGCTTGATGACAAACAGCGCACCATCATCATGCAGTGGTTTATGTACGGCGGCGGCGTGCTAGGTCTTGGTTTGTTGCTCGGCTTGGTTCTGCCACACATGATCCCCAGCCGTAAACGCAAAGATCGCTGGATGAACTGAATCGCCTTCTCCGCCACACTGACATATGATTAAGGGATCATAATTTCAAAAGGAAAGTGGTGTGAAGATTTATCTGGTCGGTGGTGCTGTTCGGGATGCGTTATTAGGGCTACCGATTAAAGATAAAGATTGGGTTGTTGTCGGCGCCACGCCGCAAGAGATGCTCGACGCGGGCTACCAGCAGGTAGGCCGCGATTTTCCCGTGTTTCTGCATCCGCAAACCCGGGAAGAGTATGCGCTGGCGCGTACCGAACGCAAATCAGGCTCGGGGTATACCGGATTCACCTGTTACGCCGCGCCGGATGTGACGCTGGAGGCCGATCTTCAGCGTCGCGATCTGACCATCAACGCAATGGCCCGCGATGACGACGGCGAGATTATCGATCCGTATAACGGACGCGACGATCTGGAAAACCGTCTGCTACGCCATGTGTCCCCCGCCTTTAGCGAAGATCCATTGCGCGTGCTGCGCGTGGCGCGCTTTGCTGCCCGCTATGCGCACCTCGGTTTTCGTATCGCTGAAGAAACCATGACGCTGATGCGCGATATGAACGCCGCAGGGGAACTGGAGCACCTGACGCCAGAGCGGGTGTGGAAAGAAACAGAAGGTGCTTTAACCACCCGCAACCCACAGGTATTTTTTCAGGTCCTGCGCGACTGCGGCGCACTGCACGTCCTGTTTCCGGAAGTAGATGCCCTGTTTGGCGTTCCCGCGCCCGCGCAATGGCACCCGGAAATTGATACCGGTATTCACACGCTGATGACGCTGTCGATGGCGGCCATGTTAAGTCCGGAGGTCGACGTGCGTTTCGCCACGCTGTGCCACGATCTTGGCAAGGCATTGACGCCAAAAGCACTGTGGCCACGCCACCACGGTCACGGTCCGGCTGGCGTGAAGCTGGTCGAGCAACTGTGCCAACGCCTGCGCGTGCCGAATGACATCCGTGATTTAGCCAAACTGGTAGCCGAGTTCCACGACCTCATTCATACCTTCCCGATCCTGCAGCCGAAAACCATCGTTAAGCTGTTTGATTCCATCGATGCCTGGCGCAAACCGCAGCGCGTGGAGCAAATCGCCCTGACCAGCGAGGCCGATGTGCGTGGGCGAACCGGTTTTGAAGCGGCGGATTATCCGCAAGGCAGGCTGTTGCGTGAAGCCTGGCAGGTTGCGCAGGCGGTACCAACGAAAGACGTCGTTGAGGCGGGATTCAAAGGTCAGGCTATTCGCGAGGAACTGACCCGGCGTCGGATCGCGGCGGTGGCCGCCTGGAAAGAACAACGTTGCCCAAAAGCATAGACAGTGCATTGCCGGATAAGCGTTAACGCCGCTATCCGGCAAGCTAGCAAAATCAGAAGAACACGACGTAAACGGCTGCCGCCACAATAAAGCGGTAAATCGCAAACGGAATAAACGAGATGCGCTTAATCAGCTGCAGGAAGGTTTTGATCGCCACCAACGCCACGATAAACGCCGTCACGAAACCAACTGCAAACATCGGAATATCTGATGCGCTGAGGAACGTCCAGCTTTTGTAGAGATCCAGCGCCGTTGCGCCCATCATCATCGGCACGGCCAGCAGGAAGGAGAATTCGGAGGCCGCGTAACGGCTTACTCCCATCAGCATACCGCCAGAAATCGTCGCCCCGGAACGAGAAAAACCCGGCCACAGCGCCAGACACTGGAAACAGCCAATCATAAACGCCTGGCGATAGGTCATATCATCCAGACCCGGCGCACGCGGCTCTTTCGGCTTCAGGCATTCTGCGGCAATCAGCAGCACGCCCCCTACCACCAGCGCATACATGACGTTGATCGGGTTAAACAGCGATTTAATGATGTCGTGGAAAATCAGTCCCAGTACGACGGCAGGAACCATCCCCAACAGGATATGGCCCAGCGTCAGCCGACCTTTGCCAGTGCCTTCATGTGGGACCTTACCGAAGTGAATGCCAATCAGGCCAAACAGACGTCGCCAGAACATCACCACGACCGCCAGGATAGAGCCCAACTGGATAACCACCTCAAATGTTTTTGCGGTGTCACCCTCAAAACCCAGCAAGTGGCCAACAATAATCATATGGCCGGTACTGGAAACGGGTAAAAACTCCGTCAATCCTTCGACCACACCCAAAATTGCCGCCACCAGCAGCGAGTGCATATCACTCATTAATGAACCTCTAGATAGATAAACCACGGCGAAAACGAGCCGACATAAAGACCCTTTTATACCCGTTTGGTTTAGATATTATTATTTTAATTATTTTCTTTCAGATTATTGCCACGCTCAATGATAACCCCGACGTTCGCCGCACGGGCTACCGCGCCAGGTTTACTGAGTTTGATCCGCACCCATGGAGAATTAAAACGGCTCAGCAGCAGATCCGCCACCTCTTCCGCCACGCGTTCGACCAGCGCAAAGCGCCCGCCTTCCACATGATTAACAACCGTTTGAGCAATATCAGCATAGCTCAGGCAATCAGCCACATCATCGCTTTTAGCCGATTTACGGTTGTCCCACGCCATTTCGATATCGAACACCAACTGTTGTTCGATCGTTTGTTCCCAGTCGTAAACACCAATAGTGGTGATTACAGAAAGTTGCTCTATAAATACAATATCCATCACGACCTGCCTGCTTTTTGGCTAACCCGGATACCACTTCCGGCGAAATATGCGTATTATCCACAGAAGTAGCGTTTTACACGACATTTTCAAAACGGAACAGCTTATGAGTGCAATCGCGCCTGGAATGATTATCTTCGCGTACCTCTGTGGCTCAATTTCCAGTGCTATTCTGGTATGCCGCCTTGCTGGATTACCGGACCCGCGTGACAGCGGATCTGGGAATCCGGGCGCGACAAACGTATTGCGCATCGGTGGCAAAGGAGCCGCCGTCGCGGTGCTGATTTTCGACGTCCTGAAAGGTATGTTACCCGTCTGGGGTGCCTATGCGCTAGGCATTAGCCCCTTCTGGCTGGGATTGATCGCGATCGCCGCCTGTCTGGGTCACATTTGGCCGGTCTTCTTCGGCTTTAAAGGTGGGAAAGGCGTTGCCACCGCCTTTGGCGCAATTGCGCCGATTGGTTGGGATTTAACCGGCGTGATGGCCGGAACCTGGCTGCTGACCGTCTTATTAAGCGGCTATTCATCACTAGGCGCTATCGTCAGCGCGCTGATCGCCCCCTTTTACGTCTGGTGGTTCAATCCCCAGTTCACTTTCCCGGTGTCCATGCTGTCGTGCTTAATTCTGTTACGCCACCATGACAACATTCAGCGTCTGTGGCGTCGTCAGGAGCCAAAGATCTGGACCAAGCTGAAGAAAAAACGCGAAAGAGACCCAGAGTGATTTTAATGTCGGATAGCGACGCAACAGCGTCTTATCCGGCGTGGGGAATGTGATACCCCTCTACCGGTTTGCCTAATCGGTGCTGGCACCACGTCGCCAGAAACTCCACGCACACCCGAAGCTTCACGCTGCGATACAGCGGCTCCTGATAAACCGCCCAGATATTGGCGCTTTGCGCATAGTCCGGCAGCACGCGCACCAGTTCACCGCTTGCCAGAAACGGCTGCAGGTCCCATTCGGAACGCAGCATAATCCCTTTTCCCTGTAGCGCCCACTGCAACACAATCTCGCCGCTGTTAGAGGAAAGATGTCCCGCCACCTTGACCGACTTTTTCTCCTGGCCGTTATCCAGCTCCCACACCCCGTGGGTCATATCGCGTTCTTTAGTGACCAGGCAATCATGACGACTTAATTCCTGCAGCGTTGTCGGCTCACCGTATTTTTGTAAATACGTCGGCGCTGCACATAATATTCTTCTATTTTTCGTTAACAAATGCGCAATATAATAATCCGGAATCTCGTCATTAATACGAATATCCAAATCGATATTATCCTGCGCCAAATCAATTTGCCGATCATAAAGTTCAAAATGCACCTGTAATTCAGGATAGCTATGCATCAGTTCGGTAATAGCCGGTGCAATATAACTGCGCCCAAAGCCAAAGCTACAGCCGATACGAATCATCCCTGCCGGGCGCGTTTTGAGTTGCGTGACGTCATCGACCAGATGCTGATAGCCCGCAAGAATAGCCTGCGCATGTTCATAACAACGTTGACCACTCTCCGTGAGTATCACGCCGCGCGCGGAGCGGCTTAGCAGCGTCGTCCCCAGCGTGGACTCAAGGATCTGAATGCGTTTCGTCACAAACGCGGGTGTTTGGCCCAGCGCCGCGGCGGCGGCACTGAAGCTGCCGCTATGAACAATTTCAACCAGGACCTGCAGGTCTTTCGCGAGGGGATACGTGTTCAGCATGATAGGTATATCCGTAAAGTTGTTAACCGCAGTGTAATTCCCTCATGCGTATTAAACCCTGCCTTTGCGCAATTTTTATTGCTTATCTGAACATCATTCACGATCTGTTAATTGGATATTCACAGTGGCAAATAATATAAACCCACATTTTTAGTGGTAGTTTGTGGCGGAGAATTTATTTCCAGACAAATAAAAGAACTGGAGTTAACAAGATGAGCAATCAAAATAACCAAAATGCGATAACTACGCTGACAAACATTGTCGCCGATTTTACCGCCATGATTTCTACCCGCATGCCTGACGACGTCGTAGATAAATTAAAACAGCTGCGTGAAGGCGAAACTTCACCGATGGGTAAAATCATCTACCACACCATGTTTGACAACATGCAGAAAGCTATCGACCTGAACCGTCCGGCCTGTCAGGACACCGGCGAGATTATGTTCTTTGTGAAGGTCGGCTCCCGTTTTCCGCTGCTGGGCGAACTGCAAAGCATCCTGAAACAGGCCGTTGAAGACGCCACGGTAAAAGCGCCGCTGCGCCATAACGCGGTCGAGATTTTTGACGAAGTGAATACCGGCAAAAATACCGGTACCGGTGTGCCGTGGGTCACCTGGGACATCATCCCTGATAACGACGACGCGGAAATCGAAGTCTACATGGCAGGCGGCGGTTGTACGCTGCCGGGACGTTCAAAAGTGTTAATGCCTTCTGAAGGCTACGAGGGCGTGGTGAAATTTGTCTTCGAAAATATCTCCACGTTGGCAGTCAACGCTTGTCCGCCGGTGCTGGTGGGCGTAGGTATTGCCACCTCTGTGGAAACCGCCGCCGTCCTTTCTCGTAAAGCGGTGCTACGTCCTATCGGATCACGTCATCCGAATCCAAAAGCGGCCGAACTGGAACTGCGTCTTGAAGAAGGGCTGAACCGTCTGGGCATTGGCCCGCAAGGGTTGACCGGGAATAGCTCGGTGATGGGCGTGCATATCGAATCCGCCGCACGCCATCCGTCGACTATCGGCGTTGCCGTTTCTACCGGCTGCTGGGCACACCGTCGCGGCACACTGTTAGTTCATGCTGACCTCTCCTTCGAAAACCTGTCTCACACCCGGAGCGCGTTATGAAAAAGATCCTCACAACCCCGATCAAAGCCGAAGATCTGGCCGACATTCGCGTTGGCGATGTCATCTACCTGACCGGTACGCTGGTGACCTGTCGTGACGTGTGTCACCGCCGCCTGATCGAACTGAAGCGCCCGATTCCTTATGACCTGAACGGCAAAGCCATTTTCCACGCGGGGCCCATCGTACGTAAGAACGGTGAAAAATGGGAGATGGTCTCCGTTGGCCCAACCACCAGCATGCGTATGGAAGCGTTTGAGAAAGACTTTATCGAGCAGACGGGCGTCAAACTGGTGGTCGGCAAGGGCGGCATGGGACCGCTAACGGAAGCAGGCTGCAAACAGTTTAAAGCGCTGCACGTAATCTTCCCGGCAGGTTGTGCGGTCGTGGCGGCAACCCAGGTTGAAGAGATCGAAGAGGTACACTGGACCGAACTTGGCATGCCGGAGTCCCTGTGGGTATGTCGGGTTAAAGAGTTCGGCCCGCTGATCGTTTCCATCGACACCCACGGCAATAACCTGATCGCCGAAAACAAAAAGCTGTTCGCTGAACGTCGCGATCCTATCGTCGATGAAATCTGCGAGCACGTGCACTACATCAAATAACCCTCCCGGAGAGGCGCTGCGCCTCTCCCTTTTCGTAGGGATACAACAATGGCACCTTTAGCTGGTTGGTGGCGATACCTGGCTCCGCTGGTGGTCATCGCCATTATTGCTGTACTGCCCGTCCCCAACGGCCTTGAGAGCCACACCTGGCTCTATTTTGCCGTTTTTACCGGTGTGATTGTGGGGCTGATTCTGGAACCTGTACCGGGCGCGGTGGTAGCGATGATTGGCATTTCGATCATCGCCGTCCTTTCACCGTGGCTGCTGTTCAGCCCGGAGCAACTCGCGCAGGACGGTTTTAAATTTACCGCCAAATCGCTGTCATGGGCGGTCTCTGGTTTTTCAAACTCGGTAATCTGGCTTATCTTCGCGGCCTTTATGTTTGGTACCGGCTATGAGAAAACCGGGCTCGGTCGACGTATCGCGCTGATGCTGGTGAAAAAGATGGGGCACCGGACGCTGTTTCTCGGCTATGCGGTGATGTTCTCTGAACTTATCCTCGCTCCCGTCACGCCGTCCAACTCCGCGCGCGGGGCCGGAATAATCTACCCGATTATCCGCAACCTGCCGCCGCTGTATAACTCGCAGCCCAATAGCGCCAGTTCTCGCTCCATTGGCTCGTACATTATGTGGATGGGCATTGTCGCCGACTGCGTCACCAGCGCCATTTTCTTAACGGCGATGGCGCCGAACCTGCTGTTAATCGGTCTGATGAAAGGCGCGTCCCACACGGCGCTGAGCTGGGGAGACTGGTTCTTAGGCATGCTGCCGCTGAGTATTTTACTGGTGCTGATTGTGCCCTGGCTGGCGTACGTGTTGTATCCACCGGTACTGAAATCCGGCGATCAGGTTCCGCGCTGGGCGGATACAGAGCTAAAAGCAATGGGACCGCTCTGCGCACGCGAGAAAAAGATGTTGGTGCTGATGGTCGGCGCACTGGTGCTGTGGATCTTCGGCGGCGATTACATTGACGCCGCGATGGTCGGATACAGCGTAGTGGCGTTGATGCTGGTACTGCGCATCATTAGCTGGGATGACATCGTCAGTAATAAAGCCGCGTGGAACGTCTTTTTCTGGCTGGCCTCGCTGATAACGCTGGCGACCGGGCTCAATAACACCGGTTTTATTACCTGGTTCGGCAAGCTGCTGGCAAACGGGTTGAGCGGCTATTCGCCGATGATGGTGATGGTGGCGCTCATTGTGGTGTTCTATTTGCTGCGCTACTTCTTTGCCAGCGCCACGGCGTATACCTCCGCCCTGGCACCGATGATGATTGCCGCCGCGCTGGCGATGCCGGAAATCCCACTCCCGGTCTTCTGCCTGATGGTCGGCGCAGCCATTGGTCTCGGCAGCATTCTGACCCCGTATGCCACCGGTCCTAGCCCTATCTACTACGGCAGCGGCTATTTGCCGACGGTAGATTACTGGCGACTCGGTGCTATTTTTGGCCTGATTTTCCTTGTGCTGCTGGTGATTACCGGTCTGGTCTGGATGCCCCTCGTTTTACTGTAAAACCCCATTGGGGCGGCATATTGTCGCCCCTTTATCCATAAGCTTCTCATATGATCGATTTCCCGATGTGCTGAGGCATACTTTTTTGTATGCAAACACCCTCATGCTGATAAGGGAAACGCTCTGGACACGGTTGCGCACGAGACACTCACACGGGGCTGGCAGGCCGAACTAGATCTGCATTTCACCCGCACTGGGCACAACACGGTGCTCGCCTCGGCGCGTCATCATGGTCCATTGACGGTTCAGCGTCCGTTTTACCCGGAAGAGGGCGTCTGCCACCTCTATTTGCTTCATCCACCCGCGGGGATCGTCGGCGGGGATGAACTACACATTGCCGTAACTCTCAACGAAAACAGCCATGCGTTAATCACCCAGCCCGGCGCGGGAAAGTTTTATCGCAGCGGTGGGCCGCAGGCGTTGCTGCGCCAACATTTCACGCTCGCCCCGCACGCCACGCTGGAGTGGCTCCCCCAGGATACGATCCTCTTTCCTGGCGCCAACGCCACTATCCAGTCCGTCTTTCACATCGCGTCGGAGAGTCGACTGCTGGCCTGGGATCTGCTGTGCCTCGGGCGACCGGTTATGCAGGAGTCCTTCAGCCACGGCACGCTGCAAAACCGTCTGGAAGTGTGGCGAAATGGGCAGCCGCTGCTGATAGAGCGCTTGCAGTTGCAGAAGGGGGAGCTGAGCGGCGTCGCGCACCATCCCTGGGTAGGCACGTTGCTGTGTTATCCGGCCACTGAAAACATGCTGGAAGGCACGCGCGAGCGGCTGACGCCGCTTGGCGATTACGCCGGGGCAACGCTTAACGACTCACTGCTGACGATCCGCTTTCTTGCCGACGACAACCTGATTGTTCAGCGCGTTATGCGTGGCATTTGGCAATTTCTGCGCCCGCTTTTGACACACAAACCACCCGTACTACCGCGAATCTGGCAAACCTAAGAGACCCCGTATGGAACTGACCCCCAGAGAAAAAGACAAGCTGTTGCTGTTTACCGCCGCGCTGGTGGCAGAACGTCGCCTGGCCCGCGGGCTGAAGCTGAACTATCCGGAATCGGTGGCGCTAATTAGCGCTTTCATCATGGAAGGGGCACGCGATGGTCAAACTGTGGCCTCGCTGATGGAAGACGGGCGTCACATCCTGCGCCGCGATCAGGTGATGGAAGGCGTTCCGGAGATGATCCCAGATATTCAGGTTGAAGCGACGTTTCCGGACGGATCAAAGCTGGTCACCGTCCACAACCCGATCGTTTAAGGAGCGGCAATGATCCCTGGTGAATATCAGATAGCCAAAGGCAATATCGCGCTCAATCAGGGGCGGGAAACCTGTACGATCGTGGTGGAAAATCATGGCGACAGACCCATCCAGGTGGGATCGCACTATCACTTTTCCGAGGTGAACCCGGCGCTGCGCTTTGACAGGCGGGCTGCACGCGGCTTTCGTCTAAACATTCCTGCGGGCACGGCGGTACGTTTTGAGCCGGGACAAAAACGCGAAGTCGAACTGGTGCGCGTCGCTGGCGCACAAAGGATCGTGGGTTTTCGCAGCGAAGTGATGGGCGCGCTGGAGGCAAATGATGAGTGAAATTTCACGGCAGGCGTACACCGACATGTTTGGCCCAACCACCGGCGATAAGGTACGTCTGGCGGATACCGAGCTGTGGATTGAGGTGGAAAAAGACTTCACCACCTACGGCGAAGAGGTCAAATTCGGCGGCGGGAAAGTGATCCGCGACGGCATGGGTCAGGGACAAATGCGCGCGCAAGCGTGTGTGGATCTGGTGATAACCAACGCCCTGATCGTCGATCACTGGGGGATCGTGAAAGCGGATATCGGCATCAAGGACGCCAGGATCTTCGCCATCGGCAAAGCGGGTAATCCTGATATTCAGCCCGACGTCACGATCCCGATAGGCGTGGGAACTGAAGTCATCGCCGGGGAAGGCAAGATCGTCACCGCGGGCGGCGTGGATACGCATATTCACTGGATCTGCCCACAGCAGGCACAGGAGGCGCTGGTTTCCGGCGTAACGACGATGATCGGCGGCGGCACCGGCCCGGCAGCAGGAACTAACGCCACCACCTGCACGCCGGGTCCGTGGTACATCGCGCGCATGCTGCAGGCGGCAGACGCCTTGCCGGTTAACATCGGTTTGCTCGGCAAAGGCAACGGCTCAAACCCTGACGCCCTGCGCGAGCAAATCACCGCGGGCGCCATTGGCCTGAAAATCCATGAAGATTGGGGCGCTACGCCAGCCGCCATCAACTGTTCCCTGGAAGTGGCAGAGGAGATGGATATCCAGGTGGCGCTGCACAGCGATACGCTCAATGAGTCCGGTTTCGTTGAAGATACGCTGGCGGCGATTGGCGATCGCACCATTCATACCTTCCACACCGAAGGCGCGGGCGGCGGCCATGCGCCGGATATCATCACCGCCTGCGCGCATCCGAATATTCTGCCCTCCTCCACTAACCCGACGCTGCCCTATACCGTCAACACCATCGACGAGCATCTCGACATGCTGATGGTTTGCCACCACCTCGATCCGGATATCGCCGAAGACGTGGCCTTTGCCGAATCACGCATTCGCCGGGAAACGATCGCTGCCGAAGATGTGCTGCATGACATTGGCGCGTTTTCCCTGACCTCGTCCGATTCACAGGCGATGGGGCGCGTGGGCGAAGTGATCCTGCGCACCTGGCAGGTGGCGCACCGCATGAAGGTTCAGCGTGGTCCGCTGGCAGAAGAAACAGGCGACAACGACAACCAGCGCGTTAAACGCTACGTCGCCAAATACACCATCAACCCGGCGCTAACCCACGGCATCGCCCACGAAGTTGGCTCCGTTGAGCCTGGCAAACTGGCCGATCTGGTGCTGTGGTCCCCAGCCTTTTTTGGCGTAAAACCAGCGACGATCGTAAAGGGCGGGATGATCGCGTGTGCGCCGATGGGCGATATCAACGCCTCGATCCCCACCCCGCAGCCGGTGCATTACCGCATGATGTTCGGCGCACTTGGCGCGGCGCGGTATCGTACTCGGCTGACCTTTATTTCGCAGGCCGCTAACGCGCAAAACATCCCGCAGCAGCTCAATTTGCAAAGCGCCATCGCCGTCGTCAAAGGCTGTCGGACGGTGAAAAAGGCCGACATGATCCACAACGGCCTGCAACCCAATATCACCGTCGATGCTCAGACTTATGAGGTGCGCATTGATGGCGAACTTATCACCAGCGAACCGGCAGACGTTTTGCCGATGGCGCAACGCTATTTCCTGTTTTGAGGAGTGACGATGATCTACCTGACCCAACGCCTTGACCACGCCCACCGCGTCACCGCAAGCGTCACGCTACCCATTGATATTCGAGTAAAAAGCCGTGCCAGAGTGACGCTGAACGACGGTCGCGAAGCCGGGCTAATGCTTCCGCGCGGTTTGCTGTTACGCAGTGGTGATCTGCTGACCACCGAAGATGGCAGCGAGGTGATCGAAGTGATCGCCGCGCCGGAGTCGGTTTCCGTGGTGCGCTGCGCCGATCCTTTCCTGCTCGCCAAAGCCTGTTATCACCTCGGCAATCGCCACGTTCCGCTGCAAATTCTGCCGGATGAGTTGCGCTACCATCACGATCATGTGCTGGACGCCATGTTGCGCCAGTTCAGCCTGGAGGTGACGTTCGCTCAACTACCGTTTGAACCGGAAGCAGGCGCTTATGCCAGTGAATCACACGGGCATCATCACGCCCATGCGCACTGATGCATAACATCCAACAGCTGCGTCTGATGCAGCTCGCCAGCAGCGCTCTCCCGGTGGGGTCGTTTACCTGGTCCCAGGGTCTGGAGTGGGCGGTTGAAATCGGCTGGGTGAAAAGCGCCGATGACTTCTCTAACTGGCAAATCCAGCAGATGGAGCAGAACTTCTTTACCGTCGACCTACCGCTACTGGCGAGACTGTATCGCGCCTGCGAGCAGGACGATCTCGCTGCAGCACGCCGCTGGAGCGCTTACCTGTTGGCCTGTCGGGAAACCCGCGAACTACGGGATGAAGAACGCAGTCGGGGCACGGCGTTTACGCGGCTGGTCACCGACTGGGAAGCAGATTGCTCGCGGGAGTGGCGCGCGCTCTTTGTCGACAGCCAACTCTGCGGTATGGCCTGGCTGGGCGTGCGCTGGAAAATCCCCCTGACGGAGCTGGCATTAAGCCTCGGCTACAGCTGGATTGAGAGCGCAGTGATGGCTGGCGTCAAACTGGTTCCATTTGGGCAGCAGGTGGCCCAGCGTTTGATCATTGCGCTCTGCAATCGGTATGCGCAAGGTCTGGCACAGGCGCTGGCGTGTCCTGACGCCAGCCTCGGCTCCGCAACGCCGTTGGCGGCCATCGCATCTGCCCGGCATGAAACCCAATATTCCCGATTATTCCGCTCCTGAGGAGAAAAAATGAGTAACAACAAGCATCCCCTGCGCGTGGGCGTTGGCGGCCCGGTTGGCTCCGGCAAAACGGCGCTGCTGGAAGCGTTATGCAAAGCCATGCGCAGCAGCTATCAACTGGCGGTGGTAACCAACGATATCTATACCAAAGAAGATCAGCGCATTCTCACCGAGGCAGGCGCCCTGGAGCCAGACAGGATCGTCGGCGTGGAAACCGGCGGTTGCCCGCATACCGCTATCCGTGAAGATGCGTCGATGAATCTGGCCGCCGTAGAGGCGCTGAGCGAGAAATTCGGCAATCTGGATCTGATTTTTGTGGAAAGCGGCGGCGATAACCTGAGCGCCACCTTCAGCCCGGAATTAGCGGATCTGACGATCTATGTGATCGACGTTGCCGAAGGTGAGAAGATCCCGCGTAAGGGTGGCCCGGGGATCACCAAATCTGATTTTCTGGTGATCAATAAAACCGATCTGGCCCCTTACGTGGGCGCCTCGCTGGAGGTGATGGAGCGCGATACCCTACGCATGCGCGGCGAGCGTCCGTGGACGTTTAGTAATTTAAAATCCGGAGAGGGTCTGGAAAAAATTATCGCGTTTCTGGAAGAGAAAGGGATGCTGCGGGAGTAGAGTATTGCCCGGTGGCGCTACGCTTACCGGGCCTACAATATTATGTGCTTATGCCGCCGGTAATTCCGCCAGCGGCCAGCGAGGACGCACGGTCACGCCAAGATCCGCCGTTGCACCCGCTTTAAAACGCACCATGCCCGCGTAGGCGATCATCGCCCCGTTATCGGTGCAAAATTCCGGACGCGCGTAAAACACTTCGCCACGACGCTTTTGCATCATCTCGGCCAGTTTTGCGCGCAGCGTACGGTTAGCGCTCACGCCCCCCGCCATCACCAGACGTTTAAAACCGGTTTGATCCAGCGCGCGTTTACACTTGATCATCAGCGTATCAACCACAGCATCTTCAAACGCACGGGCGATATCTGCACGCGTCTGATCGTCATTTTCATTATTACGAATGGTATTCGCGGCGAAGGTTTTCAGGCCGGAGAAGCTGAAATCCAGACCCGGACGGTCGGTCATCGGGCGCGGGAAGACAAAGCGTTTTTCAACGCCTTGCGATGCAAGCTTTGACAACATTGGGCCGCCAGGATAATCCAGCCCCAGCAGCTTGGCCGTTTTATCGAACGCTTCACCGGCGGCATCATCTATCGATTCACCCAGCAATTCATACTGCCCAATACCGGTGACGCTGATCAGTTGCGTGTGACCGCCGGAAACCAGCAGCGCAACGAACGGGAAAGCAGGGGGATTATCTTCCAGCATCGGCGCCAGCAGATGCCCTTCCATATGGTGCACAGGAATTGCCGGTACGCCCCAGGCGAACGCCAGCGAACGTCCTACGGTTGCGCCGACCAGCAGCGCGCCAACCAGACCAGGACCTGCGGTATACGCCACCGCATCAATCTCTTTTGCCGTCAGTCCCGCTTCTTTCAGCGCGGCCTGGATCAGCGGTACGGTTTTACGTACGTGATCGCGCGAGGCCAGTTCTGGCACTACGCCGCCGTAGTCAGCGTGTAATTTCACCTGACTATACAATTGGTTGGCTAAAAGACCTTTTTCATCGTCGTAAATGGCGATGCCGGTTTCATCGCAGGATGTTTCAATACCCAGTACACGCATGACTTGTTTTACCTCGCTCTATTACCGCGCAGTGTAGGACCAATGCGGGTTGATGTAAAACTTTGTTCGCCCCAGGAGTTCCGCTCGTGTATACTCCTTATCCTTATAAAAGTCCCTTTCAAAATCGCGTCGGTGCTTTACAAAGCAGCAGCAATTGCAGTAAAATTCCGCACCATTTTGAAATAAGCTGGCGTTGATGCCAGCGGCAAACCGAATTTATAAAGGTGAGAGTTACATGCCGGTAATTAAAGTACGTGAAAACGAGCCGTTCGACGTAGCACTGCGTCGCTTCAAGCGTTCATGCGAAAAAGCAGGTGTTCTGGCGGAAGTTCGTCGTCGTGAGTTCTATGAAAAACCGACTACTGAACGTAAGCGCGCTAAAGCTTCTGCTGTGAAACGTCACGCGAAGAAACTGGCTCGCGAAAACGCACGCCGTACTCGTCTGTACTAATCCATTGAGAGCCAAGGCTCTCAATTCAGACAGAGTTGTAGTTGTAAGGCCGTGCTTCCGGAAGGAATGCGCGGCTTGTTTTCGTTTATACGCGTCATCATTCAAGCTGCCTCTGCGTTGGCTGCAGTCGTTCCCTCCAGTCACGTACTGATGTACGCTCCTGAGGATTCGCTCTCTTGCCGTCTTGAAGCATCTTGAATGATTTTGTGTATATAAGTCATAAAAAAATAAACGGGGCATATGGCTGGACGAATTCCACGCGTATTTATAAATGACCTGCTGGCAAGAACCGACATTGTCGATCTCATCGACGCGCGGGTAAAGCTGAAGAAGCAGGGCAAAAATTATCACGCGTGCTGTCCGTTCCATAACGAAAAAACCCCCTCTTTCACCGTAAACGGTGAGAAACAGTTTTATCACTGCTTTGGGTGTGGCGCACATGGCAACGCCGTCGACTTTCTCATGAACTACGACAAGCTCGAGTTTGTGGAAACCGTCGAAGAACTGGCCGCAATGCACAACCTTGAAGTGCCCTATGAAGCAGGCAGTGGCCCTAGTCAGATAGAGCGCCATCAACGGCAAAGCCTTTATCAATTGATGGACGGCCTGAACACTTTTTATCAACAGTCTTTGATGCAACCCGCCGCAACCCCCGCGCGCCAGTACCTGGAAAAGCGAGGATTAAGTAGCGACGTTATCACCCGTTTTGCTATTGGTTTTGCGCCCCCCGGCTGGGACAACGTCCTGAAACGGTTTGGCGGCAATGCTGAGAATCGTAAATCGCTGGTCGATGCGGGAATGTTGGTCACCAACGATCAGGGACGCAGTTACGATCGCTTCCGCGAACGGGTGATGTTCCCCATCCGCGACAAACGTGGTCGGGTCATTGGTTTTGGTGGACGCGTGCTGGGCGATGCCCTGCCGAAGTATCTCAACTCCCCGGAAACCGATATTTTCCATAAAGGTCGCCAGCTGTATGGCCTTTATGAAGCCCAGCAGGATAACGCCGATCCGCAGCGCCTGTTAGTGGTAGAAGGCTATATGGATGTGGTGGCGCTGGCGCAATACGGCATTAACTACGCTGTGGCATCCCTTGGGACGTCAACCACCGCCGATCACATCCAGTTGTTGTTCCGCGCGACGAACAACGTAATTTGCTGTTACGACGGTGACCGTGCCGGACGCGACGCAGCATGGCGCGCGCTGGAAACCGCACTGCCCTATATGACAGACGGACGCCAGCTACGCTTTATGTTTTTACCTGACGGCGAAGACCCCGATACGCTGGTGCGTAAAGAAGGGAAAGAGGCCTTTGAAGCCCGGATGGAGCAGGCGCTGCCACTCTCCGCGTTTTTATTTAACAGCCTGATGCCGCAGGTGGATTTGAGTACTCCAGACGGACGCGCACAGCTCAGCACGCTGGCATTACCGCTGATTACTCAGGTACCAGGCGAAACGTTACGCATTTATCTGCGACAGGAGTTGGGAAACAAGCTCGGCATTCTTGATGACAGCCAGCTTGAACGTTTAATGCCAAAACTGGCAGAAAATGGGGCTTCCCGCCCTGTTCCACAGCTAAAACGTACGACCATGCGTATACTTATAGGGTTGCTGGTACAGAACCCGGGTCTCGCCCCGCTGGTTCCGCCGTTAGGCGCACTGGATAGCAATAAACTGCCTGGACTTGGCTTATTCAGAGAACTGGTCAACACTTGTCTGGCTCAGCCAGGTCTGACCACCGGACAACTTTTAGAACACTATCGTGGCACAAATGATGCTGCGACCCTTGAAAAACTGTCGATGTGGGACGATATAGCAGATAAAGATATCGCAGAAAAAACCTTCACCGACTCACTCAACCATATGTTTGATTCGATGCTTGAGCTGCGCCAGGAAGAGTTGATAGCTCGTGAGCGCACACACGGTTTAAGCAGCGAAGAACGCCGGGAACTCTGGACGCTGAACCAGGAACTGGCCAAGAAATAACAGAAAGACAAAAGTATTTAACGGCTTAACTGCCGAATATCGCTCGGGAAGCCCCCGACAGCCGCACGGAGAGGCAGCGGCAAAATATAAGTATGCCCTCGTTTTGCCGTTGGCGGTTTTACCGCCCAACACCAATCAAACGAATTAAGTGTGGATACCGTCTTATGGAGCAAAACCCGCAGTCACAGCTGAAGCTACTTGTCCAACGTGGTAAGGAGCAAGGCTATCTGACCTATGCCGAGGTCAATGACCATCTGCCGGAAGATATCGTCGATTCAGATCAAATCGAAGACATCATCCAAATGATCAATGACATGGGTATTCAGGTGATGGAAGAAGCACCTGATGCCGATGATCTGCTGCTTGCTGAAACCTCCAACAGCACCGATGAAGACGCGGAAGAAGCGGCTGCCCAGGTTCTGTCCAGCGTTGAGTCCGAAATCGGTCGTACAACTGACCCGGTCCGCATGTACATGCGTGAAATGGGTACCGTTGAACTGTTAACCCGTGAAGGCGAAATCGACATCGCTAAACGCATCGAAGACGGGATTAACCAGGTTCAATGCTCCGTTGCCGAATACCCGGAAGCCATCACCTACCTGCTTGAGCAATACGATCGTGTAGAAGCTGAAGAAGCGCGTCTTTCCGATCTGATCACCGGCTTTGTCGATCCGAACGCGGAAGAAGACATGGCGCCAACGGCGACACACGTCGGTTCTGAGCTCTCTCAGGAAGAGATGGATGACGATGCAGACGAAGATGAAGAAGATGACGACGACAGCAGCGATGACGACAACAGCATCGACCCTGAATTAGCGCGTGAAAAATTCGGTGAACTGCGTACTCAGTACGAAATCACTCGCGACACCATCAAAGCGAAAGGCCGCAGCCATGCTGCCGCGCAGGAAGAAATTCAGAAGCTGTCTGAAGTGTTCAAACAGTTCCGCCTGGTGCCGAAGCAGTTCGACTACCTGGTAAACAGCATGCGCGTCATGATGGACCGCGTGCGTACTCAGGAACGTCTGATCATGAAGCTCTGCGTTGAGCAGTGCAAAATGCCGAAGAAAAACTTCATCACCCTGTTCACTGGCAACGAAACCAGCGAAACCTGGTTCAACGCGGCAATCGCGATGAACAAACCGTGGTCTGAAAAACTGCACGACGTGGCAGATGATGTTCACCGCGGACTGCAGAAACTGCAGCAGATTGAAGAAGAAACCGGCCTGACCATCGAGCAGGTTAAAGACATCAACCGTCGCATGTCCATCGGTGAAGCGAAAGCCCGCCGTGCGAAAAAAGAGATGGTTGAAGCGAACTTACGTCTGGTTATCTCTATCGCCAAGAAATACACCAACCGTGGTCTGCAGTTCCTGGATTTGATTCAGGAAGGTAACATCGGTCTGATGAAAGCGGTTGATAAGTTTGAATACCGTCGTGGTTACAAGTTCTCTACCTATGCAACCTGGTGGATCCGTCAGGCGATCACCCGCTCGATCGCGGATCAGGCACGTACCATCCGTATCCCGGTACATATGATTGAGACCATCAACAAGCTCAACCGTATCTCCCGTCAGATGCTGCAAGAGATGGGCCGCGAGCCGACGCCGGAAGAGCTGGCTGAACGCATGCTGATGCCGGAAGACAAGATCCGTAAAGTGCTGAAGATCGCTAAAGAGCCTATCTCCATGGAAACGCCGATCGGCGACGATGAAGATTCGCATCTGGGTGATTTCATCGAGGATACCACCCTCGAGCTGCCGCTGGATTCTGCTACCACCGAGAGCCTGCGTGCCGCAACTCACGACGTTCTGGCAGGCCTGACCGCCCGTGAAGCGAAAGTTCTGCGTATGCGTTTCGGTATCGATATGAATACCGACCACACGCTGGAAGAAGTCGGTAAACAGTTCGACGTTACCCGCGAACGTATCCGTCAGATCGAAGCGAAAGCGCTGCGTAAACTGCGCCACCCGAGCCGCTCTGAAGTGCTGCGTAGCTTCCTCGACGATTAATCTCGCCGCATAAGCATAAACGCCACCGCAAGGTGGCGTTTTTCTTTATAGTCCCCGTCTGGCCAGGGCGTCATTCACTTCCTGATACGCCTCCACCAGTTTATCCAGCGTAATCCGACTTAACCCGCTGGGATTCGGCAAAACCCATATTTGCGTCGCGCCAATAGTCAGCGTTTGTTTTCCCCACTGCGCCCCACGCTGGCTGAGGCCCTGCTCAAATGCCTGCTTCCCAAGGATTGCGAGTGCAGCAGGCTGATACTCTTCTATTTTCTCAATGAGCTTACGACCACCGTTGCGCATCTCTTGTAGCTTCACTTCATTGGCTTGCACCGTCGGTCTGTCGACAAATTTAGTCACGCCACAACGGAAGTCCAGCAGGTGTTGTGCCTCTTCGGGTTTGAGCTGGCGATCGGTAAATCCCGCCTGATGGATGACCTTCCAGAAGCGATTAGCGGGATGTGCAAAGGGGAATCCTGTACCTGCGGAAGACAACCCCGGATTGATGCCGCAAAACACCACCCGCAGCCCCGGCGCCAGTATGTCCTTAACCATAATTACTCCCATCAATACATCAGAGGAACAAGTATAACGGACTGAAAATACATTGTTTATAAAAACAGCATCCGTACGCTTATGTCTGGATTGCAACGCGGAGTTACTTTATAATCCACCGCCACGGCCCCTTAGCTCAGTGGTTAGAGCAGGCGACTCATAATCGCTTGGTCGTTGGTTCAAACCCAACAGGGGCCACCAGATAAAACAAGGAGTTAGATGAGAAATCGTCTAACTCCTTTTTCTTTGGATGCAATTTGGGTCAGGTAATGGGTCAGGTAAGGAATTGCTACCCTGCCCTCTTCATCTCGCTGCCAGCATCCCCGGATAGTGATGAAAGCCAGTAGCACTGCCTGTAATATTCACCGTACCAAATTTTTACGGCTTTGCCGCAACAAGCCAGTTGCCTGCCGTGCTCGCAGAATGTCTACAGCCCGGAGATAAGGGGATTGTTCCTGCCAGCTAAACCCCTTCCTGTCGATACGCACCAGTTCGTATTTTTCCACCAGAAAATTCACGGCATCAGCCAGCGAGATCCCGGCATCGATATGTTCCTGTATAACACGTTCCTTACTGAACGGTGTGTCGTTGAGGGTGAGACCATAGTGCTGTTCCAGCAGGCGTGTCAGTAACATTTTCCAGACAGCCACGGGTGACAGGCAGGGCTTCACCACCCGCAGAGTTGTTGCAGGTAAAGTTTTCATGTTTGCTCTCGTGAAGGTAATTAACGCTGAGTGGGGTAAATGGCGATGTATACGTAGCCGCAACTGCCAAGGGTGTCGGCTTCACAGGTAAAACCGTTGTGGTACAGGGTGACGCAGTGTGTATGGCGAGGATTCAGATCGCCAGTGGTCAGCATCAATTCCATCTGACGGACAAAGTGCGGGAATGCTTCATCCAGCCTTAGACATTCAACGTCACTGAACTTACCGGTGATACTGGCCCGGTCAGACAGATAGTGCAGTCGGTTGCTCTCCTGCACCAGCCGGACACCGAAGCGTGGTGTGACGTCACGCTGCAGGCCCCAGGTCATTTCATTCACTAATGTTCTCCTTTAAGGTAAATGCATCTCACAACAGACCGTGTTCAGCGAACGACAGTATCTGGTTACCACCGACGATAAGGTGGTCCGGAACACGTATGTCCACCAGCGCAAGTGCCTGCACCAGACGCTGCGTAATGGCTTTGTCAGCCTGACTGGGTGTGGTGTCCCTGGAGGGGTGGTTATGCGCCAGTATCACTGCTGCTGCATTGAAATACAGGGCGCGTTTGACCACCTCCCGAGGATGTACCTCGGTGCTGCTAATTGAACCGGTGAACAGGGTTTCGTGGGCAATCAACTGGTTCTGCTGGTTCAGGTACATCACCATGAACTCTTCGCGCTCCAGTCCCGCCATTCTCAATTTCAGCCAGTCACGGGCAGCCTGGGCGGACGTGAATGCCACGCCAGTTTCGCGCAGGTGGTGATCAAGCAGCGTTAAAGCGCGTTTTATCGTGCGTTGTGCAGTCAGCGGAAATGCCGGAGTCTGTGTGGAAAGTAGTTTTTCCATAATGAGTTTCCTTAATCAATAATGCGCAGAATGGCCTGTGACTCGGGGTGTTGCAGGGTGTAGTCCCGCAGGCGGTAATAGTGTGCGGTCATCGCGTCACATTCTGTACGGCAGGCATGGTGGCTATACGCAATCAGGCAGACAGCAATACCTGCTGCTTCTGCACTCATTTGGGCATCGTTACCGTTCAGGCAGTTAAACAGACGCCATGTCTCATCGTTGTCAGGCTCGGGGGACATAAATGCGCCGCCATTGCTGAGGGTGTAGAACGACCAGATACCACCGCTGTAGCCCTCACAGAAGCGGTCCATCCAGGCGAAGATATGCGGCTCCAGGAGTAGCCACTGCGGGATAGCGCCAAAGTACTGTGGCCAGAAATCGATACGCTGTTCATCGGGGACCGGCGTGACGGTCAGTTCAAATTCGGGTTGGTTAGCGGGTGCGAGGTCGTACTGCGTCTGTGTTGTCATGGGCATGTCTCCGTTAATAAAAAACGCCAGCGGCGATGGCTGGCAAATGGGGGAATAAAGCGTGTTCGGGGAGGTGAAATGTGCGGGTAAATGCTTCGCGGTCAGCGGGTGGAGGTGCCTGTACGGATGCCAGAGGTGCGGATGTAGCGGTTAAGACTTTCAGCGGCATCGGGTTCAAAGTTCCATGCCCGCCAGACCATCCGGCCTTCAGTGTCACGAACCACAAGGCGGAAGTGACTGCCCTGGTCGTCTTCGAGGGTGATATTGCTGTACGTGGTAGTGACCGCTTGCGCATGTCTTCGGGTGAAGGGTCCCGGTGGCAGTAAGTGAGATTCAGGCATATGCCTCCTTAAATGCAAAAAGCCCCTGTTGCCAGAGCAACAGGGGCTGTGAGGACTACTGATACCACTCTGGTTAGAGTGGCAGGATTATCAGAAGGTGACTTTCAGTGTGGCCTGACCGTTGTAACCGTCAACGCTGTTACCGCTGACGCTGCGGGTATAACCGCCCTGCACGCCCAGTGTGACATTCTGCCGTACTCGTGCGTCAATACCCGCCTGCAGGTCAAGCGACGTGCCTTTCTGAGACGGGGTGAAGCTGACATTGCTGCCTGCAGTCGCCGTGCCCATGCTCATATCGCCATCGGAACTGAACGTGCGGATGACCGACGGACGTACCCACCAGTTCACCGGAAGCTCACTTGCGCTGCGCTTCATGCTGTCAGCAAACCCTGTGACCGCAGAGGTACCCTGACCGAAGTCCATTTCAGACGAACTGCCAAAACGGATACCGGCGCGGACATGCTGCGCACTGCCGTCACCAAAGTTCACGTAACCGCCGTTGTCATGCCCATCATCCAGAGACAGTCCTTGCCAGATGTACTGCAGTTGTGGCTCCAGCACCAATCCCTGACTGATGTTAAACGGTAGACCGGTTTCCACAGAGGCCAGCCAGCCAGTGCCGTCAGTATCAAAACGGTTATCCGAAGAGTTGGCTTTCAGGCTGTGACGGGAGCCTTGTGCCACGATATCTGCCCACAATCCACTGGCATCATGAACTGCTGTCAGATAGCCGCCGATGCTGTACACCGTGTCACGCACGCTGCCTGCTGCAGAGCGATCGTCGTTTTTCACATCCACCGACGATTGGCCTACTGCGCCATACAGACCAGTGGTTAGGGAAAGTGTACCGGTATCATGCTTGAACAAGTCACCACCAAGCTGCATAAAACCGTAGCTGCCGCTGCTTTCCGGGGTGTCGCCCTGTGCAATGCCGCCGTTACCATCACGCCCGGTATGCCCGCCCTGAATACGTCCCCAGATCCCTTGGTCGTTCACGGCGCTGCTGCGCTGACTGTATGTTCCCGCCAATGCACGGTCGTAATCCATACTCTGCGCAAACAAAGAGGCGTACAGCGCCACTTCGGCACGGTAACCCGCTTCACTGGTGAGGTACCAGTTTTCATCGGCACTGCCGTGGCTCAGGGTGTAGTTGTACGCCCCGGCCTGCAATTTGCGGCCCAGCGCAAAGGCTCCGGCTTCAGTGGTGGCTCCGTTAATCGCATCCACCACTTTGATGCCGTTGCCGGTTGTTGCTAGGCCCAGCCCTGCATCACCGGTATGGGTGAAGTTCAGCCAAGTTTTGCCGGTTGCCTGTCCGCCGTCAATGACCAGCATATCGGTCGGGAAGGCCGGGTCATCAAGACGAATCGACATGTTGATGGTGCCGTTACGGCCCGTCAGATTGGTGACCGTCAGTGTTTCCGGGACAAATTGACTACCGGTGGCTGGAGTAAAACTGATGGTTCCGGCGTTATCGAGGTTATCGAGCACCGATTTCACTGCCGCCCCACGCTGAATATTCCAGCTGGCAGCGCTGTCGAGGGTGACGTCAGTCGGGTCAATCGCGCCGTTCATCACCGAGTTGCCAGTCAGGCGCACTTGGGTACCAGACTGTGCGATGATATCGCTGTTGATGATCGCATTGTTCAGCGCCAGCGTTCCCTGATTCAGGGTTACCTGTGACTGAGACAACGTGCCATTGCTGACCGTCAGGGTACCGTTACCCTCTTTGAGTAATTGCCCGTCACCACTTACCGAACCGCTGATGGCTGCGTTACCGTTGCTGAAGTGCAGTTGTCCGCTATTGGTGGCACTCCCTGTCAGCGATGCACCGTCGCCAAATGTGGTGGTACCAGTAAGCGTGCCACCTTGGGCCACATTCAGTGTACTGCCTGCACCCACTGTGGTGTTATCCGCACTGCCGTTACCCAGTACCGTGAACTGACTGCCGTTATCAAGACGCAGGTTGCTGGCCTTACCGGTTGCGCCGTCAATGCCGAATGCGCCGGTGGTGTTCGTACCGCTGACCGTTGCACCGGTATCGGCAATCAGCACACCGCCGTCATGCATTACGATGTTCTGCGCCTTACCACCGGTCGCGACGGCCAGAATACTGCCCTGATTAACCGTAGTGGTATCGGCGATGCCATTGCCTAGTACATCAAGACGCCCGCCGTTTTCCAGCAGGACATTGGTAGCGATATGCGTGGTGCCATCAATGAAGAAATCCCCAAGACTGTTCGTCCCGGTAACCGTGGAATCGGTGGTCGCCCATAATGCACCGCCCTGTTTGATGACCACATCCGTCGCGGAAGTGCCCGCATCCACCGACAATATGCCATCCGCTTCCACTGTGACGTTATTCGCCGACCCGGCCACTGCCGTTTTCCCGGCAACAGGTTCATCCTGCCAGATGGACACTTCCAGCCGACCACCACGATTCACGACCGAGCCGATAGCTGTACCACCGGCAAAAACCGACTGTACCCCGCCATTATTGATGGTGGTATTTTCCGCACGTCCACCATCCACCATCTGATACGACAGGTCGGTCAGCAATTCGCCGGAGGGTGAATCATCACCGATAGTGGTGTTCAGGGCAGAGCCACCAGCCTGCACACTCTGCGAGGATGCGCTGTTGCCGTTTGCCACCTCGGTGCCAGTACCATTAAGGATAGTGGTATCCGTTGCCGTCGCTCCGTTCTTCACCACCTGCCAGCCGTTCTGGCTAATCACTGTACCTTCGGCGCTGGCACCTTCATGAACGTACTGGAAGCCACCTTCCAGCAGGGTATTAATTGCCGAACCGTGCACACTCTGGTCGCCGTCCGCTTTAATCACTGTGCTGGTAGCGAGGCCACCAGCGGCAATAATCTGACGACCATCGTTATTAATGGTGGTATCAGTTGCGGTACCGGCAACCCACTGCCCGTCGTTGTTCTCTGCATCGGGACCACCCTGTGCTCCGGTATTCACCACACTACCGGTAGCCTGCGCTCCAGCTTTTACCAGCTGAGCCCCGTCTTTATTAATGATCGTGCCGGAGGTAATACCGCCGCTGTGTACCCACTGTGTACCACCGTCAAGCGTGGTATCTGAAGCTTGACCATGCACGCTCTGACCACCACCGCTGTTGACTGTGGTGTCTGTGGCGCTGCCGCCAGCCAGTACACCCTGCAGCCCGCTATTATTAATGGTGGTCTGGTTTGCCACGCCCCCCGTCTGTACCCACTGACCACCGCTGTTGTCATCATTATCAGCACCGAACTCCAGGCCTGTGTTGATGACTGTGTTGTTTGTCTTACCGAAAACGATCTGTGAGTCGTGATTGCCGATCACCGCACCATTGACTACCTCACCGGCCGCTACCGTACGGGTGTTTCCCGGCGCATCATCAGCCAGTGCCGCAGGGCTTGCCACCAGTCCGGCAACTGCCAGCGCGAGAACAGCAGTGCTGCGCTTTCCTTTTGCTTTTGCCAATTCTGAGACAACAACAAATGCTCCCAAAACTTCGTTCCATACCAGCCGGTAGCTGGTGTTCAGGTTTCGCTTCATCATAAATACCTTGTTGTGTGTAGAATTTCCCCTAAAAGGGTATCGGCAAGAAGCTGATTTCCTTTAGGTTGTAGTTATGTTGGTGATTGCCTGTTGAATAAACTGAAAATGCGGCAGTGCTCGGATAAAACTTAAATCTTCTGTCAGTCGGTAAAAGCGCTCGTTGCGTTTAAAACTCTCAGTGAGGGGCTGCACAAGGTGAATATCACTGAGCGAAAACACCACCGGACGGTCGTGATGCTCCGCAACCAAGTACCAGTGGCTCTGCTGGGCAATCAGCCTGTAAGGGGCCAGTCTTTCGCAACGATTTCCGTCAGTCAGCAACGTGACGCGCTGGCAGGTGGTAATAGCCTGTACCAGCCGGTAAAAGGACAGCTGGGTCGCAGGTGAGCCCACAGAAACCGCATCTCCGGTCAGGCAGGGGGCACCCTCGCAGTTCAGCAGCAGGCTCACCAGCCGACGGTCCAGCCCCGGAAAGAGGCCGGCGATGCCGGTACGGTGGGCAAACGTCAGGACATCCAGCTCGCCCTGCGGCCCGGCCCCTGTCCGTAGGCGATAGCAGCCCTGATGGCATTCGAGATCCAGATAAATCAGCCGTTCACGAAAGTCTCTGTAGAGGGTGCGGACTGACACGTCAAACTCGGTCGCGAGCTTTTGCATATCCAGCGTTTCACCCGCTACGAGGCGGCTGATAATCAACGACAGCCTGACCGCCAGTCTGTCGTAGCGACGCTCTGTCGGTGGCATGATGGTTCCTCCGTGCAGGTTAACCGGTTGAAAGACATGAGATTCTAAAGGAGGGGGTTGTCAGGATATGTCTGTTGGAGCCGCTATTTTGAGGGAGGCCTGAAGCCTGAATCTGTCAGGCCTGCGCCATTTTTCGGTGAAATACTCGGCAAAAATTCCCACCAAAAATGACAGGGAGTGTCATTTATTAACACCGCCGTAACGTTATCTGATGCAAAGTGTGAACTCACGCAGGCCGAAAACCACTGAGCATCGCTTCCGCCATCACCCACAGTGCCCGGTTAAGCTTCACATCACCGTCTATGCCCCGCACGGCACGGGTATGCGTGCGCCCGCCTTTTGCGCTACGACCACTGAGCCCGCCCTTAATCAGGTTCTCCTGAATACGCTGGTACGTGGTCCACAGGTCGTTACTCTCATCCTGCCAGCGGCGCGGGGAGAGCACCTGTGACGGCGCAACCGGCTGGTGGTCCTCCCCGAACCGGTACGTCAGTGCAGCCTGTGCCAGTGCCTGTTGCGCAGGAGGCTGCAACAGCAACGACTGCATCGCATCCCGCTTCTCCTCCACACGGTCAAAAATGCCCAGTACCTCATACGCGCCTTCAATTACCTGACTCACCACGTCCCCCTTGTGCGGCACCCGCACCTCGCCAAACGACTCACCACAGACGAGCCCGTTCTGACAAACTGCGCGAAATAGTCCCGGCAACATCTGGTACGAACTGGTGCCATCATGTGAATTCAGCAAAATGATTTCCGGCACCTGCTTACCGGTAATCTGCCCCTCCCGACGAAGGCGCAGCATATGCTTTGTATGTTCACGACGACCCGGGTCACGCACGCGGGTCTGACAGGCAAAGAATGGCTGGAAGCCTTCTCGCTGTAGGCTGTCGAGCAGGGAGATGGTGGGTATATAGGTATAACGCTCACTACGGGACTCGTGTTTGTCCTCACTGAATACACTGGGCACTACGCGAAACAGCTCTTCACGGGTTAACGGACGGTCGCGACGGATAAGGTTTGCTGCGCCAAAGCGCGAAGCCAGACGGGTCATAAGCAGACTCCTCATAATGGGAAAACAAATAAAAGAAATCCCCGTCGCATCGGCGACAGGGGCAGGGAAGTAACAGGGATGGGTTAAATACTCAGAAGAAGAAATCCCAGACGGCACGGGCCACTGACACCACGGTGGTGCGCACGGCCTGAATGACGGCCCGCACCGGGGCGGGTATCAGGGGAAAGGCACTGATGCTATCGAGTACGGCCCCGACGGTTTCACCAAAATCGCTACGAGCCTGTTCCCGGACTACCGTCGTGCGAAAGGAAGGATGGAGTTGCGACACCACCGGGCTGGTGGCCTCACGTGGCAGGCACTTAATCATCCGCTCGGCCATCACCTTAAGCCCCCATTGTAGACGGACCGACACAGCACACACCGGATGGACGGGCTGGAACAGCTCATGCAGCAGGCAGATTTTGCGGCTGATATTCTTCTTCTGCGCCGTGGACAACTGTCCCCCACCGCTGGTAGGTTCGGCCTTATCCGACTGGCTGATAACAAACAGCACCTTATGCCGGTATACCTCTCCAATCACCTGATGATAAAAATGTTCATCCACCGTCAGCGCCCGGTCATCGGCCTTAATCAGCCACAGTACCAGGTCGAGGCGAGGAAGCTGTTCGCGGTACAGCGCAGCATACTCGGTATCGCGAGCGCCACTTTCGCCCACGCCGGGCAGATCCATCAGCGTTATATAGCGGTCGCCGACTTGCAGGCGAAAGCGCAGTGACTCACGTGTACAGGCCGCCACATCGCTGACCGGTGATATATCTCCGGCAAACAGGGCATTGCACAGACTGCTCTTCCCAACACCGGTTTTACCCATAATGCCGATCACTGGCTCGTAGTTAGTTAACTGGTTAATTTGCTGCAGAAGCCGCTCTGATACCCATTGCGGCAGATCAGCAAGCGATTGCTGAAACGACTTCAAACCTTCAGAATTATTCATCACTACTCCTCTGAAAAATAATAAAAAACGGTAGAATCGTGAGATTCCGCCGTTAATTGCGTATGTTCAGAGTGATGATATATATCTGAAGATTTTTTCAATCCTCTGCGCTTGAGGCAGCTGCGCGACTGCTGGCTCAGGCAATGAATGAGTTATAATAGCAGCATTTACTAACAGGGATTTATTGAGAGTATGAGCCGCCGTGATACACCTTAAAATCTCAACCCAGCAAAGTTTCGGAGCCGCGAGCAAAAGTGAGAGCCTTCACAAAATAATGCTTAGTAATAAAGTTACTTTGAATTCAGAGCCCCGATTAATGTGAACATGATCAACGAATTTTACCCAGATTGAGTTCATTCAGTAGCCAGGTTTTGAACACATCAAGCGCAGAATGCATGTGCTGGTGCTGGGGGAAAACCAAATAATGACCGATGTAATGTATTTCGCTGGTACTGTTTACAAGTGGGCATACCAGTTTACCGCTAGCGATTTCACGTTCAGCCAGTAGTTTTGATTCAAGCACAACTCCCAAGCCGTCAACTGCGGCAGCAATCGCCATAAAGCTACGGTCAAATCGAAGGCCATAATTATTGGGTGGCGTCATCTTATTCGCCTCAAACCATCCTTTCCACTGGTACAACTGCACATCGCAGGTAATGACTCCAACTTATTGATAGTGTTTTATGTTCAGATAATGCCCGATGACTTTGTCATGCAGCTCCACCGATTTTGAGAACGACAGCGACTTCCGTCCCAGCCGTGCCAGGTGCTGCCTCAGATTCAGGTTATGCCGCTCAATTCGCTGCGTATATCGCTTGCTGATTACGTGCAGATTTCCCTTCAGGCGGGATTCATACAGCGGCCAGCCATCCGTCATCCATATCACCACGTCAAAGGGTGACAGCAGGCTCATAAGACGCCCCAGCGTCGCCATAGTGCGTTCACCGAATACGTGCGCAACAACCGTCTTCCGGAGCCTGTCATACGCGTAAAACAGCCAGCGCTGGCGCGATTTAGCCCCGACGTATCCCCACTGTTCGTCCATTTCCGCGCAGACGATGACGTCACTGCCCGGCTGTATGCGCGAGGTTACCGACTGCGGCCTGAGTTTTTTAAGTGTCGTAAAATCGTGTTGAGGCCAACGCCCATAATGCGTGCACTGGCGCGACATCCGACGCCATTCATGGCCATATCAATAATTTTCTGGTGTGTACCGGGCTGAGAGGCGGTGTAAGTGAACTGTAGCTGCCATGTTTTACGGCAGTGAGAGCAGAGATAGCGCTGATGTCCGGCAGTACTTTTACCGTTACGCACCACGCCTTCAGTAGCTGAGCAGGAGGGACAACTGATGGAGATGGAAGCCACGGGAGCACCTCAAAAACACCATCGTACACTAAATCAGTAAGTTGGCACCATTACCGACAAGCCGTACCCTTGTTTGTAAATAAACACGGTTTTTATCTGAATGGAGATAAAGCCAGCTAACATTGCGCGTGGAAAAGTACAAGCTATTAATTCTGGTATAGCAAACTCGTTGAGGTTGTGTATAAAAGCCGCTTATGCTAAAAAGCAGGGAAAATAAATACAGTCCCCGACATTGCAAATGTCATCGTACCCAAAATCGGTGCCCGTCCGGTGCCGGGGTATTTTTTGCATTCCTACAAAAAGGCTGGCAACGGCGTGGTGCAAACCCAACCGGTTGCTGTGGCGGTGTGCCTGCAAACTGTGGTCCGGATACCGTCACTTAAAATTTACCAACAGGCTAGAAGATGGATTTTAACTTGAAGACGGAAACAGAAGAGCAAACGCTGATCGATAGCGTGCGCAATACGTTGACGGAGCAAGGTGATGCCCTCCGCCATCTGGCAGAAGTGATTGATGCAAACGAGTACAGCACCGCCTTATCGCTGATGCTGAACTGTAAAGGTCACGTTATTGTCTCCGGTATGGGTAAATCCGGGCATGTCGGGCGTAAAATGTCCGCCACGCTCGCCTCGACCGGTACCCCCAGCTTCTTTATTCACCCGGCGGAAGCTTTCCACGGCGACCTCGGCATGATCACCCCTTATGACGTGCTGATCCTCATCTCCGCCAGCGGGGAAACCGACGAAGTACTGAAACTCGTCCCCTCTTTAAAGAACTTCGGCAACAAAATCATCGCTATTACTAATAATGCTAACTCCACGCTGGCAAAACATGCTGACGCCACGCTGGAACTGCATATGGCGAACGAAACCTGCCCGAATAACCTGGCGCCGACGACCTCAACAACGCTGACTATGGCGATTGGCGATGCGCTGGCGATTGCGTTAATTCACAAACGCCATTTCAAACCTGATGACTTTGCCCGCTACCATCCGGGCGGTTCACTGGGCCGCCGTCTGCTGACGCGCGTTGCCGACGTAATGCAGGTTCACGTGCCCAATGTCGATATTAACGCTACTTTCCGGCAGATTATTCAGGAATTGACCAGCGGCTGTCAGGGTATGGTCGTAGTAAAAGAGAACGGCAAACTGGCCGGGATCATTACCGATGGCGACCTGCGCCGCTATATGGAAAAATGCGAAGACTTCGTTAACGGCACCGCTCAGTCGATGATGACCCGCAATCCGATCACCATGCCGCTTGATAGCATGATCATCGATGCGGAAGAGAAGATGACTAAGCACCGCATTTCCACGCTGTTGATCACTGATAGCACCCAGGATGTCATTGGTTTAGTTCGTATTTTCGACTAGATCCTGGCTATACAGAAATATAAGTAACCCCCCAGCGGTCTGTTGCCGGGGGGCTCAACGTTGAAAGTGACATGTCTACACACAAAGTAAAGTTGCTGGCTTCCTCGCTACGTGCGCGTACGGCCAAATTTAATCTTGCCTGGATCCAGCAACACCTTGCATGGATTGTAATTGCCGCTCCGATGGCGCTGCTGATCGTCTACCTGGTGATCTTCAGCCAGCCGCGTTATATGAGCGAATCCAAAGTCGCCGTAAAGCGCCCCAGCGATATTGAAGGCGCCAGCCTCAACGTCGGGCTGCTGCTTGGCGCGTCAAACCCCAGCTCCGCGGAAGATTCGCTGTATCTGAAAGAGTACATTAACTCCGCAGACATGCTGCGCGTACTTGATAAACAGCTTAATTTCCACGACGCGTGGAGCAAAAGCGGGCTGGACTTTATCTATCATCTCCCTAAAAACACCACCTCGGAACAGTTCCTCAACTATTACCGCGACCGTGTTTCCGTGGTGTTTGATGATAAAACCGGCCTGCTGACTATTCAGACTCAGGGGTTTAACCCGCAGTTTGCCCAGCGCTTCAACCAGGCGGTATTAAAAGAGTCCGAGCGGTTTATTAACGAACTGTCGCATAGCATTGCCCGCGACCAGCTGAACTTTGCCGAAGACGAACTGCGCCAGGCGCGCGCGCGTCTGGATAAGAGCAAAGCGGAGCTGCTGGCTTATCAGAACAAAAATAACATTCTCGACCCGGAGGCCAGCGCCACTGCGGCGACCTCGCTGGTGATGACCCTGCAAGGCAAGAAAGTGGAGCTGGAAGCCGAACTGCGCAACCTGCTCACTTATTTGCGTGAAGACGCGCCGCAGGTCATCAGCACCCGCAACGCCGTTAAAGCGCTGCAGGCGCAAATTGACGCCGAGCAGAGCAAAATCACCGCGCCGGACGGCAAACAGCTGAACAGCATGGCGGCGGATTTTGACGAAATTAAAGCGCGGGTAACTTTCGATACTGAAATTTACTCTATGGCCATTAAGGCAATTGAGAAGACCCGCCTTGAGACGGCCCGCAAATTAAAAGTGTTGTCGGTTATCAGTTCGCCACAGCTCCCTGAAGAGTCCAGCTTCCCGAACAGCGGTTACCTGCTGGCAAGCTGGCTGCTGGTTTGCTGCCTGCTGTTTGGCACCATTAAACTGCTGCTGGCCGTAATTGAAGATCACAAAGACTAATTTTTGACGCACGCAACGTTACAGAGTTGAACATGAAATTACTGAAATCGGTACTGCTCCTTCTGGTCTGCCAGGCGGCATATGCGGCAAGCCCGACCGACATCACGGCCGATCCCAATCTGACAGGGGCGGCCCCGCTGCCCTCGCTTATTTCCGGCAAAACGGAAGAAACCCAGACCGCATCCGGCTTTGACGACACGCCGCCGCCGGTGGCCGCCGCGCAGCCAAGCCGTATGTTCGGCGCGCAGCTGTTTACCTCTATCAGCGCCGCTTCCGGCGCGGGCCTGGGCTTTAACCCCGGCTATGTCATCGGCCTTGGCGACACCATTCAGGTGCGTCTGTGGGGCGCTTTCCAGTATGACGGCGCGCTGACCGTTGACCCGAAAGGCAATATTTTCCTGCCTAACATTGGCCCGCTGAAAGTCGCCGGCATGACCAACGCACAGCTGAACAACACGGTGACCAATAAGATCAAGGAGGTTTACACCTCTAACGTCAACGTTTATGCCTCGCTGCTGCAGGCGCAGCCGGTGAAAGTGTTCGTTACCGGCTACGTGCGCAGCCCCGGCCTGTATGGCGGTGTGGCGTCTGATTCGCTGCTCTCCTACCTGAGCAAAGCAGGCGGCGTGGACAGCGAGCGCGGCAGCTATGTTGATATCACCGTCAAACGCGGCAAGTCGGTGCGCTCAAGGGTGAACCTGTATGATTTCCTGCTTAACGGTAAGCTGGGGCTGTCACAGTTTGTCGACGGCGACACCATCGTGGTTGGCCCGCGTCAGCACACCTTTAGCGTGGAAGGCGACGTCTTCAACAGCTACGATTTTGAATTCTCCAACAGCACCATTCCGGTAACGGAAGCGCTGAGCTGGGCGCGTCCTAAGCCGGGCGCGACCCACATGACGATTATCCGCCAGCAGGGTGCGATGAAGCGCAGCGAATACTACCCGCTGAGCTCCGCGCCGGGCCGCTCGTTGCAGGATGGCGACAAGCTGATCATCAGCACTGACCGCTTCGCAGGCACTATTCAGGTGCGCGTTGACGGCGCCCATTCCGGCGAACATGCCGTGGTACTGCCGTACGGCGCAACCATGCGCCAGGTGCTGGCGCAAATCCGCCCGAACAGCATGTCTCAGCTCAGCGCGATTCAGCTTTACCGCAAATCGGTTGCTACCCGCCAGAAAGAGATGCTGGACCTGTCACTGCAAAAACTGGAAGAGGCTTCGCTGTCGGCGCAATCCTCCACCCAGGAAGAGGCGCGTCTGCGTATGCAGGAAGCGCAGCTGGTGAGCCGCTTCGTAGCGAAAGCGCGTACCGTGGTGCCAAAAGGGGAAGTGGTGCTCAATGAGAGCAACATCGACTCCGTGCTGCTGGAAGATGGCGATGTCATCATGATCCCGGAGAAAACGTCTCTGGTGATGGTGCATGGCGAAGTGCTGTTCCCGAACGCCGTAAGCTGGCAGAAAGGGATGGATGCTGACGACTACATCAAAAAATGCGGCGGCCTGACGCAGAAATCAGGTAATGCGAAAATCATTGTCATCCGCCAGAATGGCGAATCGATAGATGCCGACGACGCCGACGATCTGCGTCCCGGTGATGAAATCATGGTCCTGCCGAAGTACGAATCGAAAAATATCGAAGTTACCCGTGGCATTTCGACCATTCTTTACCAGCTTGCCGTTGCCGCCAAAGTGGTGCTGACGCTGTAACAAGCCGGTTCTTAAGTCTTTCCCCGGCACAGGCCGGGGAAAGCTATTTATCCATTCCGGATTTTTTCTTACTGAACAATGTATTGATTGAGCGAATGAACAGCGTACTGGGCGTTTATTCTGGCGGCATCTGGCGTATTCCCTATCTGGACAGTTTCCTGCCCGGCGAGCGTGTCCGACTCTCGCCTTTTAAAGCCATCCCGGCCAATGTCAACGCTATCGCCGTCTGGGGCTATCGCCCGAGCGCGCAAAAACCGGCTGCGCTGGCGCAGGCTGCGGGCCTGCCCGTTATTCGCCTGGAAGATGGGTTTATTCGTTCTTTAGGGCTTGGCGTACAGGACTGCCCTCCCCTGTCGATAGTGATCGACAGACTGGGTATCTATTACGATGCCTCTACCCCCAGCACGCTGGAAACACTGGTACAGGACCGCGAGGGAAATCGCCCGCTGGCAGATGAAGCCCACGGGTTAATGCGCGCTATCGTGGATAGCGACCTGTCGAAATACAACCAGGCGCTGCCGTTTATTCCTCCCGCCGTGATGCCGGACGCGGTGTTGGTCGTCGACCAGACTTTTGGCGATATGTCCGTTGCGAAAGGCAACGCCAGCGCCGACAGCTTTCGCCTGATGCTGGAGACCGCGAAAGCGGAAAACCCCAATGCTGAGGTGTGGGTGAAAGTGCATCCGGACGTATTGTGCGGCAAAAAAGCAGGCTACTTTACCGGCCTGCAAAACGATCCGCGGGTAAAACTGTTTGCCGAAGACGTTAGCCCGCAGTCGCTGCTGCGCCACATGCAGAAGGTCTACGTAGTGACCTCGCAGTACGGCTTTGAAGCGCTGATGGCGGGTAAACCGGTTATCTGCTTTGGTCAGCCGTGGTACGCAGGCTGGGGGCTGACGGATGACCGTCATCCCCAGGCTGCGATGCTTGCCAAACGCCGCCAGCCCGCTACGCTTATCGAGTTATTTACCGCCGCCTACCTGCGCTATTGTCACTACCGGCACCCGGTCAGCGGCGAGCCGACAGGCCTTGCCGAGGTTGTCGACTGGCTGGCGTTACAGCGCAACCACACGCTGGCGCGCCAGGGCACGCTGTGGGCGCCGGGGCTGAGTCTGTGGAAGACGGCCATCCTTAAGCCGTTCCTGAAAACCGCAGGCAACCGGGTGCGTTTTGCCGCTAAATGCCCACAGGCCAGCGCGCTTATCGCCTGGGGAACGCGGGGTGAAGCCCGATGGCAGGCACAGGCCGCCCGGCAAGAGATCCCACTCTGGCGCATGGAAGATGGCTTTATTCGCTCATCCGGGTTAGGGTCTGACCTGCTGGCGCCGCTTTCGCTGGTGCTGGATAAGAGCGGGATTTATTACGACGCCACCAGGCCAAGCGATCTGGAGAACCTGCTGAACGCCAGCAACCTGAGCGAACGCCAGCGCGCCCGTGCGCAGGCGCTGCGTTTGCTGCTGGTACAGAGCAAGGTCAGCAAGTACAATCTTGGCCAGGACTGGCATTTGCCGGCTGGAGCCGCGGGTAAAAAAGTGTTGCTGGTGCCCGGCCAGGTGGAAGACGACGCCTCTATTGCCACCGGCGCGCTATCTATTCGCACCAACCGCGACCTGTTGCGTACCGTGCGCGAGCGTAACCCGGAGGCGTTTATCGTTTTTAAGCCGCACCCGGATGTGCTGGTCGGTAATCGTAAAGGGATGGTTGACGTCGAGGATGTCGCCCGCTGGGCTGACTGCCAGGCGCTGGACGCGGACATCATTCAGTGTATTCAGCACGCTGATGAGCTGCATACCATGACGTCGCTTTCGGGTTTTGAAGCGTTGCTGCACGGCAAACGCGTATTTTGTTACGGCATGCCGTTTTATGCCGGTTGGGGCCTGACGCACGATGAGCATTCTATTGCCCGGCGTTCACGCTCGCTTAGCCTTGATGATTTAGTCTGGCAGACATTAATTGCCTACCCGACCTATATCCACCCGCAGCGCCTTGAGCCGATGCTGGCGGAAGAGGCGGCATTATGGCTGAGCGCCGCACCGCGCGGTGAAATGAAAATATCAAAAAAGAATATTGGCCGTTTAGCCAGACAGTACCGTAAGTTATTGATGTTTTATAAAGTTAGATTTGGTTAGCCTGCTCTCTGGATACATGGAAGATGATGCAAAACATAACCGTTAAGACATTACTCGCAGGGAAAAAATATCTGCTGCTGCAAGGACCTATGGGGCCTTTCTTTAATGATGTCGCTAACTGGCTGGAAACGCTGGAGCGCGAAGCGGTAAACGTTGTCTTTAACGGCGGCGATCGCTTTTACTGCCGCAATCGTCCTTATCTGACCTTCACCCAGACGCCAAAAGAGTTCCCCGGTTGGCTGAAAGAGACGTGGAAGGATTACCCTTTCGATACCATTCTCTGCTTTGGTGACTGCCGTCCTTTGCATCAGGCGGCGCGGGCCTGGGCAAAAGCGAAGGGCATTCGTTTCCTGGCATTCGAAGAGGGCTACCTGCGCCCGCATTTTATTACGGTGGAAGAAGGCGGCGTTAATGCCTACTCTCCCCTTCCCCGCGATCCCGATTTTTATCGTCATCTGCCCGATATGCCCCCCGCAGAGGTTCAGCCGTTAAAGCCGTCTGCTGGTCGCCGTTATATTCACGCGACCTGGTATTACCTGGTGGGCTGGCGCTATCGTCACGAGTTCCCCCGCTATCGTCACCACAAGTCTTTTTCACCCTGGTACGAGGCACAGTGCTGGGTACGCGCCTGGTGGCGCAAGCAGTGGTACGGTTTTAAGCAGCGTAACGTGCTGGAGACGCTGCAAACGACGCTCGATCAGCGTTACTATCTGGCAATCCTGCAGGTTTATAACGACAGCCAGATTCGTAACCACAGCCCGTATGCCGACGTGCGCGATTATATTAACGATGTGATTTTCTCGTTTTCCCACAAAGCGTCGCTGAGCCATGTGCTGGTGATCAAGCACCATCCTATGGATCGTGGCCATCGCCTGTACGGACCGTTGATTAAGCAGTTGAGTAAGAAGTATGGCGTGACAAGCCGGGTGGTTTACGTTCACGACCTGCCCATGCCGGAGCTGCTGACCCATGCGAAGGCGGTGGTAACGATTAATAGTACGGCGGGGATTTCAGCGCTGGTGCATAACAAGCCGCTGAAAGTGATGGGCAGAGCCCTGTACGACATCAAAGGCCTGACGTACCAGGGGCATCTGCACCAGTTCTGGACCGCGGACTTCAAGCCAGATATGAAGCTGTTCAAGAAGTTCCGCGCGTATTTGCTGGAGAATACACAGATTAATGCTGTGTATTATGGGGATAAATCTCATACCTTGCAAAAAAAATGGGAAAGTCAAGTGGATCTTCAGCAAAATTCGGGCTTTGTTGAATAAATCGAACTTTTGCTGAGTTGAAGGATCAGATCACGCATCTTCCCGACAACGCAGACCGTTCCGTGGCAAAGCAAAAGTTCAAAATCACCAACTGGCCCACCTACAATAAAGCCCTCATCAACCGTGGCTCCATAACTTTCTGGCTGGATGATGAAGCTATTCAGGCCTGGTATGAGTCAGCAACACCTTCTTCACGAGGCAGACCTCAGCGCTATTCTGACCTTGCCATCACGACTGTGCTGGTCATTAAACGCGTATTCAGGCTGACCCTGCGCGCTGCGCAGGGCTTTATTGATTCCATTTTTTCTCTGATGAACGTTCCGCTACGCTGCCCGGATTACAGCTGTGTCAGCAGGCGGGCAAAGTCGGTTAATGTCAGTTTCAAAACGCCCACCCGGGGTGAAATCGCACACCTGGTAATTGATTCCACCGGGCTGAAGGTCTTCGGTGAAGGCGAGTGGAAAGTCAAAAAGCATGGCCAGGAACGCCGCCGTATCTGGCGTAAGCTGCATCTCGCCGTTGACAGTAAAACACATGAAATCATCTGCGCTGACCTGTCGCTGAACAACGTTACGGACTCAGAGGCCTTCCCCGGGTTAATCCGGCAAACCCACCGGAAAATCAGGTCAGCCGCCGCCGATGGCGCTTACGATACCCGGCTATGTCACGATGAACTGCGGCGTAAGAAAATCAGCGCGCTTATCCCTCCCCGAAAAGGTGCGGGTTACTGGCCCGGTGAATATGCAGACCGTAACCGTGCAGTGGCTAATCAGCGAATGACCGGGAGTAATGCGCGGTGGAAATGGACAACAGATTACAACCGTCGCTCGATAGCGGAAACGGCGATGTACCGGGTAAAACAGCTGTTCGGGGGTTCACTGACGCTGCGTGACTACGATGGTCAGGTTGCGGAGGCTATGGCCCTGGTACGAGCGCTGAACAAAATGACGAAAGCAGGTATGCCTGAAAGCGTGCGTATTGCCTGAAAACACAACCCGCTACGGGGGAGACTTACCCGAAATCTGATTTATTCAACAAAGCCCCATTCAATAAGAAAACCGGAAAAGATATATCAGGCATTGTCCGATGCATGATAAAACCAAATATAGTTAGCAAAACCATCAGATGAGCCGCAGGCTCAAGTATTGCCCACAAGTACCCTAACCGATACTTACCAAAACGCGTCTTTATCTCGCGTAAGAACAGCGCTTTCACCGCTGCTTGCTGCACTTCTAAACCACTTCTGGCCATGGGTGATCTCACCTTGACGTCTTAGGACACGCTACCGCCCCTGGCTATAGCTACCAGAGCGCTCAGTGCGTAAAATATGAGTATGCCAATAATTAGGCAGCTAACTGTAACAAAAAGCAGGAAAACGCTTTTCGATGAATTGTGTTGTTTGTAGGAAGGTGAAGTAATTAGCGTAAATAAGCGGAAATCTTCCTGACGCAAACGTCCTTAAGTCTAAATCGGCTCTAAATGTAACGGGGTATCAGGACAAATCCTATAAGTTCTAACCTATCAATTGAACATTATTAATTATCATTAACTATTTATAAGATAAATCCATGGAATGAAGCAGAATTTTTATGTGAGATCATGTGGTTATAATCTGTTCGTTTTTCTGCCCATTTCTCAAATTACGTTTCTATAGAAGAATTTTTATGGAAACTTAAGCAAAACGCTTTGTATCACTGCTGGGAGATTTTTTCAATTCAGCCTCGGTTAACCCCTTAAAAGAGGTAGTATTGCGAAAAGCGATCTCGTCATAAAGGCAGGCTGTTAGTGTGGATATCCTCGACATCATCAGCGATATGCCGAGTTATGGTTATCGACGCGTGTGGGGCATCCTGCGCAAGCAACGTCGCACAGAGGGACAGCCACCTGTGAACGCCAAACGGCTTTACAGGATAATGAGCGAGCATAACCTGTTGTTGTTGCATGACAAACCAGAGCGACCGAAGCGTGAACATAAGGGCAAGATAGCGGTGGCAGAAAGCGATATGCGCTGGTGTTCAGATGGCTTCGAGTTCGGCTGCGACAACGGCGAAAAACTGCGGGTAACGTTCGCGCTGGACTGCTGCGACCGTGAGGCCATAGACTGGGCAGCAAGCACGGGAGGCTATGACAGTTCGACCGTGCAGGATGTGATGCTGAGGTCGGTGGAAAAGCGCTTCGGCGACAGGCTACCGGAAACACCAGTGCAGTGGCTGACGGATAACGGTTCAGCGTATACCGCGTATGAAACGCGGAAGTTCGCGAGAGAGCTGAATCTGGAGCCCTGCACAACAGCGGTGAGCAGCCCGCAGAGTAATGGCATGGCCGAACGGTTCGTGAAAACGATGAAAGAAGACTATATCGCGTTCATGCCAAAACCGGATGTGAGAACAGCACTGCGAAACCTTGCAGTAGCGTTCACGCATTACAATGAAAACCACCCGCACAGCGCGCTGGGATATCACTCCCCGAGGGAATACCGGCGGCAGCGGACATCGTTAACTTAAGATACAAAAGCTGTCCGGAGATGGAGGGTCAAGATCACACGATTATCATGGAAGTCTTACGTGATTACGGCTACGTTGATTTTAGGGGGATGGGGGTTAGGACAAAGATTATACCACTTACACAGGCAATGAGTGGTCAACCCCCTGAGTTTACTGCAACAGATGATTACTTGAAAACCATACTTTATCGCTCGCCATCGTCTTGATATATAAGATCTGGCCTTTCCATCCATAAGAAAGGCCATCGTTGTAAAAAATAAATTACCCGCGACTGCAGCCGAAATTACGGTCCCCATCACCGACTATTTTAGATCTTACTTTGGTCATGTAATCTACCCTATTCATCAAGTCGTTATAAGTTTGCTCAAAGTTGATTCGTTTACGATTGAGGAGATATTTTCCATTTAATGGGTAATTAACTAACTTCCCAGAGTCATCTATCGGGATGCCAAGTGCACTGTACCAAGCTGTTGTTATCATTGTTCTTATCGTATTACGGTTTAAATCGTAATCACCTACATGATAATAAGCATCCTGATTGAAGCACAGTATCAAATGGTAATGCCGCTTTCCATTTTTGGTATATTCTCGGACCCATGCGTAACGTAAGGTTGAATGTCGGGTATCAGGCCAGTCTTTCCGTTGAGTTTTAATATGCTTATCGTGTTCAAGCTTTGCTTTTAACGCACTGGTAAAGCGAGATATAGCAGCAGAGTCAACCCTAGGTTGAAAGAATGGGTTATCTATTTCTTCTGTATCAATTGGGTCATGCAGATCAACACGAAGAATCATTGAGTTAGGATGTTCATTGAGGGAGTCTTCAATAACCTGTTTGATTCTATCCCGATATAGGGATATGTGTGATCCGAATTCACTATCGTATGTCATATAGCATCCTGTTTGATGATATTGGAGTAAGTGATGGATTTAATATATATTACCTATCATGACAACAAACCATTAACTGAACTGGGCTAATTATTCATTTTTGCTCTTGAATTAAAAACAATTAATCAGAATGAAGTTGAGGAGTTCAAGCCAGCGATAGCTATTAATGTGGTTTTCCCCTTTTTTCCTACAAGGATTTTATTTTGAGAGAATAATGTACTGAGTAATTCATTTGCTTTACTACGATTCCTGAATTTATTAGGACCATATTGAAGTATGGTGTTTTTCGTAATAAAAGGTTTACAATAACGAATGCAATAGTTTTTTATCCAGCAGTAAAGCTCATCTGTTTCCGCAACATCTAAAGAAAACTTTTCTTTTTTGGAGAACAAACGGATGTATTCTTCAATATACCAGGCCATTATATCCACTGCTGCTTTTACAGCGGCAATAGATATATCGCCCTCATCACCACTGAAGTAATGTAGTAAGGCAGCAAGCCTCGCCATATTCTCCGCCATTTTAGATGCATAATCCTTAAAATCAGACAGGAAGCCAAGCAACCCCATTTCTGACTCGACTTTGTTATAAAATTCGAGCCAGTGTTTTTCTGCTTCGGGAGAGAAACGCAGACACTGACGCTCATTTTCCTCATTTCTCGCAATGCTCTCATTAACAATGTCTATCAGTCGTTGATGAAATACCGGCAGATGCTCATTTGAGACAACCGGACTGGTAATTTGCCTGTTGCCCTGTGTTGAACCCGGTTGACATATCAAACATCGGGCGAAGAATCCGATCCCTTTCGCGGCATCGCCTTTTCGTTCCAGATACCCTTTTTTAAACACATCAGGCTGAATCATCAACCCCAGCGTCATTCTGGCATCTTTGATTAATTTATCTGGCTCGCTTTTTCTTTCCACGGGAAACATTGCGCCATCCCACATTTTATTGATGAACGGCAGTTCATTCAGCGCATAGCCGTCAAAAATAGTGCCAGCTTCATCAGACATAAGTCCTATGGACCGCCAGCGTCCACAGAGAGAGTCTTTTATCGCCGCAGGTGTGGCATCGTTGTATATCTGCCTTAACCGGACCGGTGCTTTTGGAGACGCAGCCAGTAACACTTTCAGCCGTTCATTCGTTGTGGAGTGATCTTTATTACGGCGAATATCGGATTTCAATTTTGACATCAGTGCTTTCTTTTCAATATTAAAAACCGTTTCTTCATTCCTCCAGACAATTAGGTCTTGGGTATATTTTTTAGACCATTCTTCTTCCAGTTGATACATTGGCTTCATCAGTAGTTTGTCCACAGTGCTTTTGCGCTCACCAGAATCAGCCAGTGTCAGTAAAAAAAGCGATACAGGGCTGCGCAGATTATTCAATCTGCACACATCAATCCGGTTCTGGCAGGCAAGCGAAATTACTCCCAATACCGATGCAGCAATCAAAGCTTGGGGAGCCTGGGTCTGCTGCTCCGCTTCATATACAGCATTTCTGATGATCTGCGGGAACACATGCACAGGGAAAGGACGACCGTTAAACATATAACACCTCTAATACAATTCACGTTAAAAATTCCCGCACAATTTGCTATTCCGCTATTAATAGCGGAAGTAGCAGGGTTAACGCGGGTCACTCAGAAAATGATCTCCCTTGAAACTAACGTTCATTGATCCAATAGAGCAGATCACTTAATAGCCATCCGCAGGATTTCAGGCCAATAGGCTTACGTAGCGGAAACTTACCAACCTGTTCCAGTTTCCACGCGGTAGAGCGGGAAATTGAAGTAATATATTGCCGTTCTTTTTCTCGTACTAATCGATCGCAAGTCTCACCATAATCTCTTAATACTTTTATACGTTGTTCATTTGTTAACTTGAAAGGCATCATTTGAGTTTCCTTGTTGATAGCGTGAAATTATAATGGTCGAGCCAAGATACGTGCGCAACATTCACGATTCTCATTAAGGAAAAGAGAACTTAAAACAAAATAAAAAACTTTACTATCAACAGGTTATGCCATGCATGCATTTTCCCTTATTAAGGGGTGCTATGATATGACTGAGATAAATTGCACACAGCAAACCATATATCACAGAAATAATATGTGAAAGATTCATGCTGGAGAAGAGCTGAAGGATGATTGCTGAAACGACTTTCAATAAATTCAAGAACCTTGTATTACCTGAGAATTACAAGCGTACTGATTAGTAACTCTCAGATTTAAAGAGATTACTGTTTAGCATCCATTTTTTTGAATTCTGTACACCAAGACTCAACAGTCTTTAATTGGAAGGAGTAAACAATATCATGTGACCTTGCTATGGAATCGAATTTTTTAATTAAATCCTTTGCAACAAACTTATCCATTCCATAGTGAGCTTTAATGAGAAGATAAATTGCATTTACTGTTGCCTTTCCTGCTCTTGGGACAGAGCTTTTAACTTTTGATGTCGCGCCATTATTTGACAACCCTTTTTTCAACTCATTATTTTCACTTCTAAGCATTTCAATATCTTTGATGAAATTCCCTCTATCAACAAGGAAGTTTTCCATATCTTTATGATACTTTTTTATGTCATCTAAAAGATTACTGTTTTCGCTTTTTAAAGCATTATTTATCCTCAGTAGTTCCTCAAAATTTTCTCGTGTCAAATCAGACTTATCAAACATTTTTTATCCTTTTAAAATCAACAAACATCTTGCAACCAAAAAAAATTACGATAAGCAATGTGAATTTAACTGGACCAAACTATCGTCAAACACCTACAATACTAGCAGCAGCCATCAGGAAATTTTTCATGAGAAAACATACATCATCTCAAGTAACTAAAGCAAAAATCCTCCGTGCCGTTGCCAGTTCAACTGCAATCGAAACGGGTGTTTCTATCCCAAAAATTGAGCAGCAACTGAAACAAAATCAGGCACAGGCGAAAGCCGTTGGCCTCGCCCGCTAGTCTGGCAAGATATCGCTCATCAGCTGCATCATAGGGCTGTAGTTCCCTGAGACACCTGCCTGTATTGCCTTGAAGTAAAACACCTTGTGCTCATCCCACAGGCTGTAGTCCAATAAGCCCTTCCCCGCCAGTACCGACAACACATCGCAAAGCAATCTCGACAGACGCCCGTTACCTTCTCTGAATGGGTGGATCAAAATAAATTCCACATGACATTCAGCCAGATAACGAACCAGCTCCGGACGAGCCAGGGATTTCAGTTCACCAGACCGAGAAAGAAACTGCTTCTCGAAACCATCAAGCAGCAGCGGAATCCTGTCGGCAGCCGCAAACTGAAAGCCGTCCTTAGTCAGGTTAGCGTTACGTAGCCTCCCTGCCCAATCGTACACATTCCCTAGCCACTGGCGATGCCACCTGCTGACGTGCTCAAAAGCCAGCGCCTCAGGCGGCTGGCCCTCAATAAATAGCTGCTCATACAACATCAGCAGCAAGCCAGACTCCAGCGCCTCCATTTCCTGCTCATCAATGATCCCCAGCTTATTGGCAAGCACTAGGTCGTTTGAGCCTGGCTGATATCGCTCTTCTGCTGAATTAAGCTCATATTTTGACAAGCCCTTACCTCCGCCCAAACAGGTTCACAACGTTGTTTTCATGCTGCCGCTGATAGTTATTAACCCGGTCTTCCCAGATCTCAAGCGCCCTACGCTTTTCAGGCAGGTAATCATAACGATCATAGTGTTTCGAGCTAACGTCGTTCAAAGCGTGATTTTGAATACGGTCACGGATCTCTTTGCTGATCCCCGCCTCCCCCATCAGCGTTTTACAGGTACGGCGTAAATCTCGCGCCGTGAAAACTTTAAACTCAGGATTAAAAGCCCGGAAATACATGATGGAACGCGCCAGACTATCGGTACGCACCGGTCGTTCGCCGTTGGTCGAGAGCGGGAAGATATAGGGGCTGTTACTTTCCTTAGTCAGTTCTTTCACTGAGGCTAATTCACTTAATGCCGATTCAGTCAGCGGGATCAGGTGCTCCCGTTTGTTTTTCGATACATCGGCAATTACCAGGAGCGTCTTTTGCTGCCAGTCAATCGCGCTCCACTGGCTGGCAATCATTTCAAACGGACGCTGCCCGCCAGCATAAACACAGAAGCGGATTAGGTGCTGCATCAGTGGCCCAACGTTAGTTGCCTGAGCGAACTGCTCCATGACAAAACGTAGCTCTTCCAGCGTTAACCATGTATCACCCACTTTTTCCGCCGAAGACTGTTTCGGTATGGCCGATACCGGATTTACTTCAAGACCGAACGTAATACCCACACTGGTATTCATCGGATCGTTATCGGCTTTTAAGCCGTAGTTAAATGCTGCCATCAGATACGAGCGAATCCGGTTAGCATGCACCACCGCATCACGCTGGATAATGCCTGAGAGGATGGTTTTGATCTGCAGAGGTGTTACATCTTTCGCTTTGGTTTCTCGAGGGATAACCGTGTAGCACTCTTTTTCAAGACGCTTCAGGACATCAGCCCAGGTCCGCTTATTGTCGAGCTTCATCTTGTTAACGTAGCCATGCACCAGCTCATCAAACGATCCTTGAGAGCGATGGATCTGCATAAGGTGCTCTTCGGCCAGGCGTTGTTGCTCAAGCTCTTGTTGGGGCTCTTTTCCTTCAACAAGCCAGGCTCCATACTTTTTCGCCAACTCATTGGCCGTCACCAGCTTCATCTCAGGCCAGATGCCCAACTGGATGAACTTCTCTTTCTTCCCTTTCTCAACGTAATAACGGAAATAAAAAACTTTGCTGCCTGAAGGCTGAACCTTAACGCCAAGCCTGCCGGTGCCACGTTGAGCACTGTTGCTCCACACGTAGTACGACGTACTTTTTGTCTTCAATCCACGTATAGCAGTCTCGGTAAGATTAGCGGCCATGAGGTTACCTTTCTGAGGATAAGCGTTACCTGACCCAATGCCCATTTTGGGTCAGGTAATGGGTCAGGTAAGGATAGTACAATGGGGAAATGAGAGAACCAATCAGAAACAAAAATAACTTCATAACTGATTGATTATAGATAATTAAAAATACAAATAGAGACAATGACGAACAATTAAAAACATACCAATTTTATGACTCATAATCGCTTGGTCGCTGGTTCAAGTCCAGCAGGGGCCACCAAGATTCAAGGACTTGCGAGAAATCGCAGGTCCTTTTTTTTGGGGGTTCTTCCGTAGCTGTTGGCGCGAGCCAAAAGGATTCCTGCTGGAACAAATCAATATCTGTTCGCACCAAAATGTGAAATAAGAGCCGGGAAGAATACGGCAGGCGGGGCCTGAAGATATATTACGGGATGCCTCTGTCCAGCAACAAGCTGGTCACTGTCCCCCCTCTGGACGTCGCCATCCAGAGATGGAAACGTCCGTTAGAGTTTGATTCGATAGTCAGCTCAAACTAGCTCTTTGAGCTGCTCCTGCATATAAGTTGAAAAATACTCTGGGTTCTTGATAAGGATGCGGTTACCGGAGGCCACTTTTTCTGCCCATCCGGCCACTTTTTTCGTGAACTCGGGATTCCATCCCTCCTGCTCACCCCGTGCCATCACAGCTTCTGGACTTGCTGGCACACCTAAGTCATGCAAATACTTTAAGATTCCCTTAGCGGTACTTTCATCCATTGAATGGGGTACTGACGCCGAAGTGTTCATACCACCAATAAAATCCAATGCTTTCTCAATTGCTGTTGGCATGCTCTTATCCTTAAAATTAACCACGTGAGAGACACATTTATACTATGTACCCAACTCCGCCGGGATATCAAAGAGAACATCACCTTTATTTGATTTACCCCGCAGCTAAACGCTTGCGGCGGCTGTTTTCTGCACGATTAATTCGCTATCCCGGCCAAAACCAGCCCGGTCGCTACCGCATTACGCGGCCCTTCGGTACCACGGATGTTGCCCTGTCCGGCAACCACGCCGTAATGCGCCAGCGCGTCGGTGATCATCTGCGGGATTTCGAAATCCAGCGAGGAGCCGCCCACCAGCACCACAAAAGTCATATCACGAATAGAGCCCCCGGGTGATACCTGGCGTAAAGCGCGCAGGCAGTTGGTCACAAAAACCTTCTCTTTGGCCTGTCGGCGCACCAACCGAATTTTTTCCAGCGAGGTCTGGTTATCTACTGGGATCAGCTCGCCGTTTTTCAGATAAACGACTTTGGCAAACACTGACGGACTGAGCGGTTCGCGAAAAAACTCCACCGCGCCGTTTTCGTGGCGAATGCTGAACAGGCTCTCCACTTTTGCCAGCGGGTATTTTTTAATTTCCTCCGCCAGATACGGATCGCTTAAGCCCAGCTCGGTTTGAATCAACAGGCTGACCATATTCCCCGCGCCAGCCAGATGGACCGCTTTCACAACGCCATCGCTATTGATAATGGCGGCATCGGTGGAGCCTGCGCCTAAATCGAGGATCGCCAGCGGTGCAGCACATCCGGGCGTTGTTAACGCACCGGCGACAGCCATGTTGGCCTCCACGCCGCCGACTTCAACCGGGATGTTTAACCGGACGCTCAGCTCACTGGCGATGGCCTGCATCTGTAAGCGATCGGATTTCACCATCGCCGCAATGCCTACGGCGTTCTCCATTGAACACTCCCCGGCAATACCGCCCTGCACCTTGCGGGGAATAAACGTATCCACCGCCAACAGATCCTGAATATACACCGCGTGCATGTCGTGACCGGTCAGCGAGGCCATCACTTTACGCACCCGCTCCAGCATGCCGCCTGCATGCGTACCTGCTTCACCACGAATATCGCACACGGGCGCACAGGTGCTCATCGCCTGCATAATGGCCTGTGCGCCTTGCGCTACGTCGGCTTCACCGCCGCGCTTTTCGCCGCGGATAAAGATCTTACCCGCCGGGATCACCCTTGAGCGCACATCACCCTGCGGGGTTTTCAGCACCACGGCGGAACGGTTGCCAATTAGCGCCCTGGCGATGGGGACGATGGTTTGCGTTTCCTCGGGCGTCAGGGTAAAAAAGGTCGCGATGCCGTAAGGATTCGACAGCACACGCACCACCTGTCCTGGGGCTGCCACTTCCACCGCCGCCAGCACACCTTCCGGCACCTTCTCCAGCAGGGTGACTTCATCTACCACCGGCATTGTTCGACGCAGGCGATTGTTCACCAGCACGCCATCATCTTTTTTGAGGATCGCCGCTACCACGTTGACGCCGCGATCCAGCGCCTCATTGATATACCAAACCGCCTCGAGGAAATCCCTCTCCTCACCGACCAGCGGGATCCAGCCCTGGGCAAACCGATCTTCGCTCAACGCCGCCAGCTTCTCCACGGCGATGGTGGTTCCCATTCCCACGCCAACGCCGCCGGGCGTTTGCGGGTTATGCCCAATCATTGTTGATTCGGTAATGATGGTTTCAGTGATGGTTTCCATCGCCACATCGCCAATCACCGGTGCCGCCTCGTTGATGCAGATTTTCGCCACATCCTGAAGCGACCACGGGGTGTTATTCAGGGCCTGTTGCAGGGAGGCCACCACCCCGGCAATATTGTCCCGTGTGCCTTTCATACCGGTCGTAGCGACAATCCCGCTGGCGATAAACCGGCCATGCTGCGCCAACGCCACTTCGGTGGTGGCGTTGCCGATATCAATCCCTGCAATTAACGGCATACAACCTCCGTCACTGGCTGCCTTTACGCAGCTTGTTTCTCTGCTGATACACCTCTGCCGACTCGCGGACAAACTCGGCGTTCACCGTGGCATGCCAGGTATGTTCTAGTTCATCGGCAATGGCCTGAAGCTCGGCGAATGAAGAACGAAACGGCCGCAGCGCGTTATAAATTTCAAGAATACGGGCATCCGGGATTGCTATAAGCTCCGCCGCACGACGGAAATTACGCGCCACGGCGTGACGCTGCATCTGTTCGGCAATCTGCGCCTGGTACTCCAGCGTTTGCTGAGAAATACGCACATCCTGCGGACCTACGCGACCCGCCAGCACATTCTCAAGGGTAATCTCGGTTAGCGGTTTGCCGGTAGGAGTCTGGATTTTCTCCGGGCAGCGAGTCGCTAATGGATAATCCTGCGCGGTCATGATGTTGTCGTTCATGGTCATTCCCTTACGAGTGCAATATGCAGCGTGACAGGCGCAGCATCCTGCACCACGTGTTTGGTCTCTTTGATATGAAACAGCGCGGCCTTGGCCATAAATTTGGGGCGTACCATCTGGTCATTAACCACTGGCACTGGCGAAGGCGACTCTTTACGTGCATAGCGCGCGGCGTTTTTACCAATCTGGCGATAGGTTTCCAGCGTCAGCAGCGGAGCCTGAGAGAACAGCTCAAGGTTGCTCAGAGGCAGCAGATCGCGCTGATGAATCACCGTGGTTCCTTTCGACTGGATACCAATCCCGATGCCAGAACCGCTGAGATTTGCCGCATCCCATGCCATAAATGAAACATCAGAAGTGCGCAGAATCCTCACCACCCGAGCATGCAGGCCCTCTTCTTCAATGCCGGCAACCAGTTCTTTCAAAATCGCTTTGTGCGGCATATCAATCAGTGTTTTGTGCTGATACTTATCAAAGGCCGGGCCGACGCCTATCACGACTTCATCCACGCGTTCGTCCGCTTTAGCCGCCTCGCCTTCGCTCACCTGCAAGGTGAAAACCGGCTTACGTTCAGTTGTGCATTCCACTGTGTACCGCCTTATTCGATCGAGCCGGGCTGAACCACGCCCGCAATATTTTTAATTTCCGCCCAACGTTCGGCAGAGATGCGATAGCCGGTGCCGGGTCCCTGATAATCGTTGATGTCATTAACGGCGCTGACGACGTCGAACTGACGATCCAGAATGGCCGACGTTTGCAGGTAATCACCAGTAACACGCTGCCTCAGCATGTTAAGGATATTGCTGGCGATGTCTTCGAAGCCGCTGGAACTCAACGCGCCGACGATATCCAGCCCGGTGATATTGCGTTTCATCATCTCTTCCACGGCAGCCAAATCTTCCACCACATTGCGCGCGGGCATATCTTTGCTGCCGTGAGCGTAAGTGGCGGCTTCCACCTCTTCATCGCTAATCAGCGGCAGGCCCAGTTCGCGGAACACCGCCTGAATGGCGCGCGCGGCCTTATTGCGGATGGCGATTGTCTCCTCTTCCGTGACCGGACGCAGGCCTCCATCAACCATCAGATCGCGTTGCAGAATGTTGTAATCATCGAAGTCTTCAGCGTCGAAGTTCGACCCGGCAAACATGTTGTCGTAGTTCGGTACCGCGCTATAGCCGGAGAAGATAAAGTCGGTGCCCGGCAGCATCTGCATCAGGGTGCGGGCAGTACGACGAATATCGGAGTGGGAAAAGGTCTGGTCATTGGCGGAGGCCACTTCAAGGTCGAGCATCGAGGCAATCAGGTTTTCCGCCAGCACCGCGCGAATCCCCGACGGCACAGCGCCGGTCATGCCGATACAGCTGACCGCGCCGTTTTGTAACCCCTGTACGCCCGCGCCTTTGGTGATAAAAATGCAACGCGACTCCAGATAAAGCATCGATTTACTTTCGGAATAGCCCATCAGCGCTTCCGAGCCGGTGCCGGAGGTGTAGCGCATCTTCAGGCCACGAGAAGCATAAGCCGAGGCAAGAAACGCTTTTGACCACGGCGTATCATCGCCATCGGTAAACACCGACTCCGTGCCATATACCGACACCGTTTCGGCGTAGCTGGTTAGCCCGCGCATTCCCAGTTCCAGTTCCGTGGCCTCTTCAACGGAGCATTGCGTCAGCACGCCGGGGCGACCGCATTGGGACCCCACCAGCAGCGCCAGGGCGTTAAACGGCGCATAGCGGGCGATCCCGACCGTTGTTTCCTGTTCGGAAAAACCACGGATCCCCGCTTCAGCAGCGTCGGCAGCAATCTGTACCGGGTTATCTTTCAGGTTGGTCACGTGGCACTGATTGGAGGGGGTGCGTCTGGCGCGCATTTTTTGCAGCGCCATCATCATCTCCACCACGTTCATTTGCGCCATCACCTCCACCGCTTTCGCCGGGGTGATGGCAGTCGTAATGGCAATGATCTCTTCCCGACTGACGTGGATATCCACCAGCATTCTGGCGATCTCCAGCGCGTCGAGCTGCATGGCGCGCTCGGCCTCGGGCACGTTAATCGCGTAATCGGCAATGAACCGGTCAATCATGTCGAACTCGGCGCGGCTCTTGCCGTCCAGCTCAACAATACGACCATTTTCCACCTTCACCGACGAAGCCGGATCGTAAGGGCTTTCCATTGCGATCAGCCCCTCTTCAGGCCATTCGCCAATTAGCCCATCCTGATTTACAGGCCGCTGGGCAAGCACTTCGAATCGTTTTGATCTTCTCATAGTTTATGGACTCAAAAGATAAAAAATAGGGACGCCGGGCCGTATTGCCGGGGACACAACACCCGGCATTCGCCTTTCATCAGCAATAGCCGAACTCTAAATGAGCAGGACAATAAAAAAATAAAATTAATTTCGTTCCAATTTGGTACGTAATAAAAAACCATCGTTTCATATTGAAACGCGGCTCAGGAATATTCGCCGTGAATTGTGACGAGGTTAAATGATCATTATCAATAAACGCCACAACAGGAAACTGAACGTAATATTTTTGAAATTCCCACCCTATTGACTTAATAACGCGGGGCGAGAAAATAAGATAAAGCCAATGATAAAAATAGCTGTTGCGCGATATTTTCGTGACCTCAGCCCTACAACCTTTTCAGGAGAGACTGTGAATAAGAGCCAACAAATCGCCACCATTACGCTGGCGGCTGCAAAGAAAATGGCGCAGGCCGTCGAGGCTAAAGCGCTTGAAATCAACGTTGCGGTGGTGTTTTCCGTGGTGGATCACGGCGGGAACACGCTGCTAATGCAACGTATGGACGACGCGTTTGTCACCAGCTGTGATATCTCTCTTAATAAAGCTTATACCGCCTTCTGCCTGCGACAGGGTACCCATGAAATTACCGATGCGGTACAACCAGGTGCCTCTCTATATGGCTTGCAGCTCACCAATCAACAACGAATTGTTATTTTTGGCGGCGGTTTACCTGTCATATTAAACGGCAAAGTAATCGGTGCCGTTGGCGTAAGTGGCGGTACCGTCGAACAAGACAGATTATTAGCAGAAACCGCATTGAATTGTTTCTCTGAATTATAATTTAAATCTAAGAAGGTATATTATGAGCTATCGTATGTTTGATTACCTGGTGCCAAATGTGAACTTCTTTGGCCCCAATGCTATTTCCGTGGTCGGCGAACGCTGTAAACTGTTGGGCGGTAAAAAAGCGCTGCTGGTCACTGATAAAGGTCTGCGGGCGATTAAAGACGGCGCGGTAGATAAAACCCTCACACATCTGCGTGAAGCCGGTATTGACGTCGTGGTTTTTGACGGCGTTGAGCCAAACCCCAAAGACACCAACGTGCGCGACGGCCTGGAGGTCTTTCGGAAAGAGCATTGCGACATCATCGTTACCGTTGGCGGCGGTAGCCCGCATGACTGCGGTAAAGGCATCGGTTTCGCCGCGACTCACGAAGGGGATCTCTACAGCTATGCCGGGATTGAAACCCTGACCAACCCGCTGCCGCCGATCGTTGCGGTGAATACCACCGCCGGGACCGCCAGCGAAGTCACCCGCCACTGCGTGCTGACCAATACCAAAACCAAAGTGAAGTTTGTGATTGTCAGCTGGCGCAACCTGCCGTCGGTCTCCATTAACGATCCGCTGCTGATGCTCGGCAAGCCAGCCCCACTGACTGCGGCCACCGGGATGGACGCCCTGACCCACGCCGTGGAAGCCTACATTTCCAAAGATGCCAACCCGGTCACCGACGCTGCCGCTATCCAGGCGATCCGCCTGATCTCCCGTAACTTGCGTCAGGCCGTGGCGCTGGGCAGCAACCTGAAAGCTCGCGAGAACATGGCCTACGCCTCCCTGCTGGCGGGTATGGCCTTCAACAACGCCAACCTCGGCTACGTTCACGCGATGGCGCATCAGCTTGGCGGTCTTTACGACATGCCGCACGGCGTGGCGAATGCCGTACTGCTGCCGCACGTGGCACGCTATAACCTGATCGCTAACCCGGAAAAATTTGCCGACATCGCAGAGTTTATGGGCGAAAACACTGACGGACTCTCCACCATGGATGCCGCCGAGCTGGCCATTCATGCTATTGCCCGCCTCTCCGCCGACATCGGTATTCCGCAGCATCTGCGCGATCTGGGCGTCAAAGAAGCCGATTTCCCGTATATGGCGGAAATGGCGCTGAAGGACGGCAACGCCTTCTCCAACCCGCGCAAAGGGAACGAGAAAGAAATTGCCGAGATCTTCCGTCAGGCATTCTGATAACGCAGGGGGCGCAATGTCACTTTCATCACCGGGTGTACATCTGTTTTATCACTCACGCTGGCAGGGTACTCGCGTGCTTGATGAGCTGTGTTGGGGGCTGGAAGAGCAAGGCGTTCCCTGCCGGGCAATCTGTTGCGACGATCATGACTGCGCGCTGGCGCTCGGCAAACTGGCGGCCAAAAGTTCGACGCTGCGCGTGGGTCTCGGTCTCAACGCCACCGGTGATATTGCCTTAACCCATGCCCAGTTGCCCGAGGATCGGGCGCTGGTCTGCGGGCATACCCGCGCCGGGACAGCACAGATCCGCACGCTCGGCGCCAATGCCGGTCAACTGGTTAAAGTTCTTCCCTTCAGCGAGATAAAATAAATGTACCGCATCTATACCCGAACCGGTGATAACGGCACGACCGCGCTGTTTGGCGGCAGCCGTATCGATAAAGACGACATCCGCGTTGAGGCCTACGGCACGGTGGATGAACTGATTTCCCAGCTTGGCGTCTGCTATGCCAGCACGCGCCAGGCTGAGCTACGCCAGGAACTGCACGCTATGCAGAAGATGCTGTTCGTACTGGGGGCGGAACTCGCCAGCGATCAGAAAGGACTCACACGCTTAAAACAGCGTATTGGCAAAGAGGATATTCAGGCGCTGGAGCAGCTTATTGACCGCAATATGGCACAAAGCGGCCCGCTCAAAGAGTTTGTTATTCCGGGGAAAAATCTGGCATCGGCACAGTTGCACGTTGCGCGCACCCTGACGCCTCGGCTGGAGCGGATCCTCATCGCGATGGGCAGAACGCTGACGTTACGCGATGAGGCCAGGCGCTATATCAACCGGCTGTCGGATGCGCTGTTCTCGATGGCCAGAATCGAAGAAACTACTCCAGATGTTTGCGCTTAAACTGGCTGGCATCAATGTCGTACTGCTTCATCTTACGCCACAAGGTGGTGCGACCAATATTCAGCAGTTGCGACATCTCCTGAACACGCCCACTGGTCACGCGGGCGGCATGGATAATCGCCTCTTTCTCGATGGCGGTAAAGGTCAGGCTGGCGGGCAGCAGTGAAGATGCCGTCTCCAGACCAGGACGCTCGGCAAACAGATAATCCGGCAGATTGCTCAGCCGAATATGGCCGTTATCGCTGCTGATGGCGATGTTTTCAATAATGCTGTTCAGCTCAAAATCATTACCCGGCCACGAATAGGCCACCAGTTGTGCCAATGCGTCGTCGTCGATCTTCAGGCTGGATGAAAAGCGTTTTTTCAGGCTATTCAACCGCGTATAAATCAGCGATGGAATACTGTTACGCCGCGCCCGCAGCGGCGGGATAACGATCTCAAAAGAGTGCAGCGCGTAATACAACTGACGGCTAAAGCGGTTTTGCTCCACCAGATTAGCGAGATCAACCGTGGTGGTGGCGATCACTTTGACATCCACCGGAATCAGCCGCCGGGCATCCAGGCGGGTTAAAACGCCCTGCTTGATCACCTGCAGCAGCGCGGATTGTAACTCCGGCGCCAGATATTCAATTTTTTCCAGAAACAGCGTGCCGCCGTTCGCCAGTTCAAGACGGCTCAGCCGCCCGTTTTCATCATCAGTGGGCGCACTGCCCATAAAATCCTGCCCCAGTACGCTGTTGGCATACAGCTGGCAGTTCACGGCGATATACGGCCCGCTGGCGCGTTCGCTTTCATTGTGAATGGCCTGACTCAGTAGCTCTTTACCGACGCCCTCTTCCCCGCACAGCAGGATCGGGAAACTTCCCCTCGCCGCCTGACGACCGAAATGGATCAAGCGTCGGGTTTCTGGATCGTCTGTCGACATCTGCTCAAAGGTATGGCTCACCTTGCCGAGCTGGCTGGTCATCAGCTGACGCATTTGCTCCACCGGATGCAGCAGCAGGATAAAGCTGTTGCCCTGCTCTTCAACAATCGGTTTCAGGGTGATGACGGCATCAACAAACTGGTGCTGGCTTTCAAAGGTGACTTCGACATGATTCAGGCCGCGGGCATGTTTGATCGCCCGACGCAGCAGCATGGGGAGATTGAGCAGGTCGTTAATATTCTTCCCCTGGCTGGCCTGCGCGTCGAGATGCAAAAGCAGCGCCGCGCGCGCATTGAGGAACTGCAATACGCCCTGTTCGTTCCAGGCCATCACGCCATCATCCATACTCTCCAGCAGCCCGTACATCTGGTTCAGATGGCGGTTGGATTCAGCCAGCAGGCTGTCAGTCAGCAATGAGTTGCCGACTTCTCTGGCAATCGCCAGCGTCAGGGATAAATCAGAAACGCACTCATGCTCTACCAGACAGCACAGCGAGATGGAGCCAAACAGTCGACCATGGTTATCGAATACTGGCGTAGAGCAGAACGACCACGGATGCAACGCCTGTTTAAAGTGTTGATCGCCAGAGGTTTTTGTCGGCTGCCCCGGCATCGTCGCCAGCGACAACGCGCAACTGCCAATAATGCTTTCTGCACAGTAGCTGCCGTCGCGAAAACCGAGCTCCGCCAGTTGCTCCACCGTCTGCGGATCGCCGCAACGGCTGAGAATACAGGCCGATTCATCCAGAATTAACAGCGCGCACGGACGGCCGTCCATAAACTCCCAGGCATCTTCCAGCGCGGCCTGAGCAATCGTCAGCAGCGCCGTTTTGCGACGACAGATCGACTCAAAGGTCAGGCCCTGCGCCTGATGCGGCGCCTGCCAGGTTTCCCGCTGCATAAACTTGCTGCAACGATGCCATGACTGGGCAATGACCGAAGAGACTTCCTTCCCAATGTCCTGAGTGTGCGTCGTCATATCCCTTTCCGCTGTTTTACCATAGACAACCCCTCCGGCAGAGACTGTCAGAGGGGGAAGAAGATGCCGGATAAAAACTTACCGACGACTGATTAACGCGCCAGCCACTGCTGTCCCAGCAGGTCTGCCGTCAGTATCGCGGCATGTACGCTCTCAGGCGTCACCGGGAACGGCATATTGTGGATGGTTTCACCTTCTGCGCAGGTCGCTTTGGCCACGGCCATGATCTTGCCGTCAATGTCGTCTTTCACGCCCATTTCCGCTAACGTTACCGGCAGGCCTACTTTCTGACAGAAATTCAGCACGGTTTCGATCTCTTCCATCGGGCTGTTTTGCAGCACCAGCTGCGCCAGCGTACCAAAGGCGACTTTTTCACCGTGGTACAAATGGTGACACTCTTCCAGAATCGTAAAACCGTTGTGGATAGCATGCGCCCCTGCAAGACCGCTGCTTTCAAAGCCGATGCCGCTGAGGTAAGTGTTCGCTTCGACAATACGCTCCAGCGCATCAGTCACCACGCCAGCCTGCGCGGCAAAGCGTGCCTTTTCGCCTTCCGCCAGCAGGGTATCATAGCACAGGCGCGCCAGGCTCAGCGCCGCTACGGTGGACTGTCCGCCCGCCATGCTGGTCGCTCTGGCGTCATAACAGGCTTTCGCTTCAAACCAGGTTGAGAGCGCATCGCCCATCCCGGCCACCAGCAGGCGTACCGGCGCTTTGGCAATGATTGCGGTGTCCATCACCACCATATCCGGGTTTTTCGGGTAGATCAGATACTCTTCAAACTCACCGGCTTCGGTATAGATGACCGACAGCGCGCTGGTTGGCGCATCGGTAGAGGCGATAGTCGGGATCACCACCACCGGTAGCTTCTGGTAGTAACCAATCGCTTTGGCGGTATCCAGCGTTTTCCCGCCGCCAATCCCAACCACGCCGCGGCAACCATGCTGTTTCAGAATGGCAATCAGGCGATTAATTTCAATATGGCTGCATTCACCGTTGAAGCGTTCCGCGTGGCAGCTAATGTCGTGGCTGTGCAGGCCATTGAGTACCTTCTCTCCCGCCAGCTTCATCACGAAGTCATCCGCAATCACGAAAAAGCTGTCCGCCAGATTTTTAGCGTATTGACCAAATAAGGTGGAAGCGTCAGGGCCCTGGAGATATTTGGCTGGAGATTGAATAACTTTTAGCATTCCTTTCATCCTCAAATAAGTACATGTTTTTACATGGTGAGCCCTGGCGTTAACCTGTTTGGCCTGTTGCTGTCGGCAAAAACAGGAGGTACCGGAGCGATGCAATAACTGTATGGCGAGGCGTGAACAAAAAAATCTTTCGTCATTTTGTTCTGATATGAAACAGATAAAAACGACGTACGTTCCATTCTGGAACGCTTATCCACAAAAATGATAAGGTTTGCGATCCCGATCCGTACATTTACCCCCAAATCTCCGGCAAACACGAAGCTCAGTTCCTCTTTTACTCATGCAGTTGTATTAAAACCGGCAAAAAAAAGGCTGGCTGCGCCGTATGAGCGGCGCTGATCGCAGGAGAAAAAAGTCGAGCGAGCTCGCATTATGATCATTCCCCGCTTTTTTAAGTTTCATTTCGGAACAAAAAACAGCATCAACGTTCCGTAATGAAACTCATTTTAGCGTTGTTTTTTTCCACGCTGACTTCGCCAGAATCTCTTCATTGCCTCCGCACCATGATCCTACATTCGGGGGTTTGTCTTTCACTCAACCTCGAGGAGCCGTTATGTCTCAATTCTTTTTTAACCAACGCACCCATCTTGTGAGCGACGTCATCGACGGGGCGATTATCGCCAGCCCATGGAATAACCTGGCGCGTCTGGAAAGCGATCCGGCCATTCGCATCGTGGTCCGTCGTGACCTTAATAAAAATAACGTAGCGGTCATTTCCGGCGGCGGTTCGGGACACGAACCCGCGCACGTTGGGTTTATCGGTAAAGGCATGCTAACCGCTGCGGTCTGCGGCGATGTTTTCGCCTCCCCGAGCGTGGATGCAGTACTGACCGCGATTCAGGCGGTGACCGGTGAGGCTGGCTGTTTGTTGATTGTGAAAAACTACACCGGTGACCGTCTTAATTTCGGTCTCGCCGCCGAGAAGGCGCGTCGCCTTGGCTATAACGTTGAAATGCTGATTGTCGGCGACGACATCTCCCTGCCGGATAACAAACACCCACGTGGCATTGCAGGAACTATCCTGGTGCATAAAATCGCAGGCTATTTTGCCGAACGCGGCTATAACCTCGCCACCGTCCTGCGTGAAGCGCAATACGCAGCCAGCAACACCTTTAGTCTGGGCGTAGCCCTTTCCAGCTGTCATTTGCCGCAAGAAACCGACGCAGCCCCTCGTCATCATCCGGGTCATGCGGAGCTGGGTATGGGCATTCACGGTGAACCAGGCGCATCGGTTATCGACACCCAAAACAGTGCGCAAGTGGTGAACCTGATGGTGGATAAACTGCTGGCCGCCCTGCCTGAAACCGGTCGTCTGGCGGTGATGATTAATAACCTTGGCGGCGTTTCCGTGGCCGAAATGGCCATCATCACCCGCGAACTCGCCAGCAGCCCGCTGCACTCGCGTATCGACTGGCTAATTGGCCCGGCCTCGCTGGTCACTGCGCTGGATATGAAAGGCTTCTCACTGACGGCCATCGTGCTGGAAGAGAGCATCGAAAAAGCACTGCTCACCGAAGTGGAAACCAGCAACTGGCCGACGCCGGTCCCACCGCGTGAAATCACCTGCGTAGCGTCATCTCAGCGTAGCGCCCGCGTGGAATTCCAGCCTTCGGCAAACGCCCTGGTGGCCGGGATTGTGGAGCTGGTCACCGCAACCCTTTCCGATCTGGAGACTCATCTGAATGCGCTGGACGCCAAAGTCGGCGATGGCGATACCGGTTCGACCTTTGCCGCCGGCGCACGTGAAATTGCCAGCCTGCTGCATCGCCAGCAGCTGCCGCTGGATAACCTTGCCACGCTGTTCGCGCTGATTGGCGAACGTCTGACCGTGGTGATGGGCGGTTCCAGCGGTGTGCTGATGTCAATCTTCTTTACCGCCGCCGGGCAGAAACTGGAACAGGGCGCTAACGTTGTCGAAGCGCTAAATACGGGGCTGGCGCAGATGAAGTTCTACGGCGGCGCAGACGAAGGCGATCGCACAATGATTGATGCGCTGCAACCGGCCCTGACCTCGCTGCTCACACAGCCGAAAAATCTGCAGGCCGCATTCGACGCCGCGCAAACGGGAGCCGAACGAACCTGTTTGTCGAGCAAAGCCAATGCGGGTCGCGCATCGTATCTGAGCAGCGAAAGCCTGCTCGGAAATATGGACCCCGGCGCGCACGCCGTAGCGATGGTGTTTAAAGCGCTGGCGGAGAGTGAGCTGGGCTAAGATGTAACAAGGAGCGCTTCTCAGGTATTTACTGCCTGATGGCGCTTCGCTTATCAGGCAGAACGTTAACGATACACGCGGATCCCGCCCTCTACGCCGCGACTAAACAGCACCTGCCAAAGTTCAATATCTCTGGCGCGGAAAGCCCCGGCGCAGGCGCATAAATAGTAGTTAAACATTCTTCTGAAGGTGGCGGAATAACGTGATGACAGCTCCGGCCACGCTTGATTAAAGCGCTCGTGCCACGCCATCAGCGTTTTATCGTAATCGCTGCCAAAGTTATGCCAGTCTTCCATCACAAACCGTGATTCGCTGGCTTCGGCAATATGGGAGATCGCCGGTAAGCAGCCGTTCGGGAAAATGTATTTATTGATCCACGGATCGACGCTCATCCCTTTTTTATTGCTACCAATGGTATGTAGCAGGAACAGTCCGTCCGGTTTTAAACAACGGTCGGCGATGCTGAAATAGGTGTCGTAGTTTTTTGGCCCGACATGTTCAAACATCCCCACCGAGACAATGCGATCGTAGTGTTTATCGAGGTCGCGATAATCCTGCAGCAGAATCTTAACGTCCAGTCCTTCACAGCGCTGCTGCGCCATTTTTTGCTGCTCTTTAGAAATGGTGACGCCTTCTACCGCCACGCCATAATGACGCGCCGCATATTCCGCCAGCCCACCCCAGCCACAACCAATATCGAGTAAACGCATGCCCGGTTTCAGTTGTAGCTTCTCACAGATCATTTTTAATTTGGCATTTTGCGCATCGTCTAGTGTGGTTGCGTCTTTCCAGTAAGCGCAGGAATATTGCATATGCGGATCAAGCATCAGTGCAAAGAGATCGTTACCAATATCATAATGTTCTTTGCCAACAATCCACGCGCGGCTCCGCGACTGCAAATTAAACAGGCGTGCGCTGGCAATACGTAAAATATCTTTCAGGTTACCCGGCATCTGCTGGTCAAGTTTTGCTTTCAGGATTTTGCAGAACAGAATATCGAGCCGCTCGCAGTCCCACCAGCCTTCCATATAGCTTTCGCCAAGCCCTAACGAGCCTTGTTGCAGTACCCGTTTAAAGAAACCGGCATGATGAAGTTGAATGTCCCAGGCACGGGAGCCATTAATCCTGATATCCGCTTGCGAAAGCAGCTCTTTTCCCATTCGGGTCCAGTTATCATTTGTTTCATTGACGATGACAGCATCTGAACAAAGCGAGTTCATGGTATTTACCAAAGGTGGGCTAAAAATTCTTACGCAAGATTATTATGGAAAAAAGAGTGTATGTATTATGATCCGCGGACAAGATCTATCGAGCAGCGGACACACCATCGGGAGCATTGACGATCTATTTATGGAAACTCTCGTGCAAAAACAGTGGAACTCCTTCCCGGATAACTCCATGACGGAACTGCCGCAGGATGTTTACTTTCGCTCTTATGTCCTGGAAGCCAATCATCATGTTCCACAGCATTCACACTCTTTTATGCAGTTTCATTTCGCCCGCAAAGGCAGTATGCGTATTGATGTTGCCGGCAAGTGCTGGATAATCCCGGCGCATTATGGCATCTGGATCCCAAATCATACGGAGCATGCGGTTTGGGCATTGGATGATGTGCATTTAGAGAATCTGGATATTAAACCGAGCTTTCTTGAAGAGAGCATCAATGAATGTAAAGTGGTGGCTATCAGTGATTTCGCCAGAGAGTTTATTCATTACGCCACGAATTTAATTTCGGGCCATTATGATAGCCAGTCAAAAGAGGGCAAGCTGGTTAGCGTCCTGGTCGACATTATTCTGCAGCTTCCGGAAGTCGCTTTTGTATTACCCTGGCCGCAGGATCGCGAATTAACTAAAGTTTGTCGAACAATACAAGAATCCCCGGCGCTGGAGCATTCGGTTGAATACTGGGCGCAGCATCTGGGTATGTCTGCCCGTACCTTTTCACGCCATTTCAAAAAAGAAACCGGATTGCCTTTCAGCGTCTGGAAGCAAAAAATGCGTATTCTGGAATCCGTATTAATGCTGAAGAAAAATAAAAGCGTGACCGCCGTGGCGCTCGACGTAGGGTATTCAAGCACCGCGGCATTTAGCTACGCATTCCGCCAGGCGTTTGGCGTGCCGCCATCTAATTACTGATTAACGACGCTGATGCCAGTAAGCCGCTGCGCGAACAAGTTGCTGATCGAACGCCTCGGTTTCAAAGCGAGCACTCAGGTTTTTGACCACCTTACCTTCGCCGGTAATCCAGATGTAATAATCATCTGCAGGTACGCTTAGCTGCGATAAGTGTTCATTCACCGCCTGTTCGTCATGGCCGATAAACCACTGAATAGTAAATCCGTCGAGATGGGCAAAATAGTCCTGGTACGCGGCATCCTGCACGCTTACCAGCGCCGTGACGTTCGGACGTACCGCTAAACGGCTGAGCGACTCCAGGCGTCGGCGCAGCGCAGGCATTCCCGATTCATCACACACGTAAACCTGATACGCATAGTCCTCTGGCACCACCAAAGAACCGCGCGGTCCGCCTACCGTCAGCTTGTCACCCTCGCGGGCATTCATCGCCCACGTACTTGCCACGCCACCGTCATGAATATAGAAATCCAGTGCCAGCTCATGGCGTGCTTCGTCATACAACGGCGTGTAATCACGGGATATCGGACGCACGCCGTCAGCCCAGACAATACCTTCATCGGTGACAACCGGCGGCACAAAGTGGCTGCCCGGTTCAGGGAAAAAGACCTTGGTATGGTCATCAAAGCCGTGTGAGCTAAAACCATCCAGAGCGTCACCGCCCAGTACAATGCGCTGAAAGCCCGCGCTAATACGTTCGACGCGCAGGACAGTAAGTTCCCGAAAACGCAGTTCATTGCGAACGCGCTGCGGGTAGCGTGAGGTGTTTTTTGTCATTTTTTCGCCTTCGGAAAGATAATACGATATATCTAAATTAATTTTTAAATGATAATGATTGCTAATCAGCAAGATTGCAAGCACTTTTTTGATATAGTCGACTTCTGATTAACTGACTAACGCACGCCTTTAAAAAAGATAAAAATCATCAAGTTAAACAAAAAATATTTTATAGCCTTGCACCAAAACAATATTTAGATATAAATTAGATATATCTAAAATACATCAGGAGACGATGATGCAAAACCATCATGAAGGTTGCTGCAAGCATACAGAGCACCAACACGAAGGCTGCTGCAAGGGTGAAGGTCATCACCACGAAGGCCGCCACAACGAACACCATGCAGGTTGCTGCAAAGGTGAAGAACATCACCACGAACAGGGTTGTGGACACCGCCACGGTCGCGGCGGCGGTCGTCGCCAGCGCTTCTTCGGTCACGGAGAATTACGCCTGGTCATTCTGGATATCCTGACCCGCGACGCCAGCCACGGCTATGAGCTGATTAAAGCGATTGAAACCCTGACTCAGGGCAACTATACCCCGAGCCCGGGCGTCGTCTATCCGACGCTGGATTTCTTGCAGGATCAAGAGCTGATCACCATCAGCGACGAGGAAGGCGGGCGTAAACAGATTGCGATCACAACCCAGGGCCAGCAGTGGCTGGATGAAAACCGTGAGCATCTGGAACATATCCACGAACGTATTAAAGCCCGCTGCGTGGGTTTTGAATTACGCAAGAACCCGCAGATGAAACGCGCGCTGGAGAACTTCAAAGCCGTGTTGGACCTACGGGTCAATCATGGTGATACCAGCGATGCGCAGATCAAAAAAATCATCGGTATTATCGATCGCGCTGCGCTGGATATTACTCAACTGGATTAATCTACAGAGCAGGCGGAACGCGTTCACCCTGCGTTCCGCCTTTATCGTTAATATTAATGCAGCACCGTAACCGCATCTTCCAGACGACCAGCGCGATGTTTCACCATCGCGGAAATCTGGGCGCTCTCTTCAACCAGCTCGGCGTTTTTCTGCGTAATATTGCTTAATTCATTCACTGCGCGAGTCAGGCTCGAAAGACCATCTGACTGTTCCAGCGTTGAGTGACTGATTTGGGCGATCAACTGCGTCACGTTTTGCACCTGCGCCACAATATCATCCATCGTGCGCCCTGCGGCGTGAACCTGGTCAGATCCGGACTGCACCTTATCGGCGCTGGCATCAATCAGCTTGCGGATATCATTGGCTGCACTGGCGCTGCGGCTGGCAAGATGACGCACTTCTCCCGCCACCACGGCGAACCCTTTCCCCTGCTCACCCGCCCGTGCGGCTTCAACAGCGGCGTTCAGGGCCAGAATATTAGTCTGGAAAGCAATATCGTTAATCAGCGTGGTAATGGTGCCGATCCGCTGGGTGCTGTTGGCGATATCATCCATAGTTTTGATGACGGTATCCATCGCCTCGCCGCCGTGCGTCGCCGCGCTGCTGGCTGCAATGGAGAGCTTGTCGGCCGCGGCGGCGGTCTCTGAGTTTTGCTTCACCGATGCCGCCATCTGATTCATAGTGGTCACCGTTTCCTGCACGTTCTCTACGGTCTGCTGCGTATGCTTGTTTAAATCATCGCTGCCTTTCGCCAGCGTTTCGCTGTCGCTGCGCACACAGCTCACCTGACTGGAGACATCATGGATGAGCCAACGGCACATTAGCCCCAGTTGCCCAACCGCTCGCAGCATCAGGCCCAGTTCATCACTGCGGTTAAGATGCGACACGCTGTTTCGTTCACCGGTCGCCACTTTTAGCGCCTGACGAGCGACATTCTCAATAGGACGCACAATCTGCCATTCGAAAATAGCCGTTCCCAACATCATCACCAGCGCGCTTATCAGCAGTAACGGCCATTCGGCGCCCATTTGCTGCAATGCGGCCGCCAGTACGATAAACATAATTGCCATTACGCTGCGCACTCGCCAGCGAATCGGCAGCGCCGGGAGTTTACCCAGCCAGCCTTTGCGTACCACCAGTCCTCTATGGATACGTCGGTTGCAACGCCCTTCATTCAGCGCTTTATATAAAGGCTCTACCGCCGCAATCTCCTCGTCAGTGGCCCGGGTACGAATCGACATATATCCGGTGACACGACCTTCCCGCACCATCGGCACCGCATTGGCCCTTACCCAGTAGTGATCGCCATTCTTACGCCGGTTTTTCACGATCCCGCTCCATGGCTCGCCCTGTTTCAGGGTGTACCACATATCCGCAAACGCCGCTTTTGGCATATCCGGATGACGAACCAGATTGTGCGGCTTATCGAGCAATTCATTCAGTTGATAGCCACTGACCTGGACAAAAGTATCGTTCGCGTGGGTGATATAGCTTTGTAAATCGGTGGTCGACATGAGGGTGATATCATCATCCAGCGGTGTATTTTGCTGACTAACGTAGGGATGAGAAGACATGATTGCGTCCTGTGCAGGTTATCTGGTTGTTAACTCTTTCGGCTTATGTTATTTCGGCGATAATTTTTTTATCTTTAGTTGTTAAATTTGATTTAGATCGCAATTTGCGATTAAACCTCAAAATCTGTACGCATTCTAATCCATTGATTTAAAATACTTTCATCCAGTAACTATTCAACTACACTTCTACCAACGCACCGTCACAGTGCAAATATTGCTCACTTTTAGCGCAGAAAAGTGCTTTTCCGATCTGTTTTCGCGGTCTTAACCTGGGCAAAATGCCAGTAAATGTTAAACATCAGCATTAAATGTTGCGTGAATGAGATGTTTCCTGGTGTTTATCCCGATTTTTGCTAAGCGCGCCGGAATGGCGCAATCACTGCAATACTTAAATCAGTATCATGTGATACGCGAGCTCCGGGAGCATATTTTGAACAGGTTACCTTCCAGCGCATCGGCCCTGGCCTGCAGCGCACACGCACTGAATCTCATCGAAAAGCGCACGCTTGATCATGAGGAAATGAAATCATTAAACCGAGAGGTGATTGAATACTTCAAGGAGCATGTCAATCCGGGGTTCTTAGAGTATCGAAAATCTGTAACTGCAGGCGGGGATTACGGAGCCGTAGAGTGGCAAGCGGGAAGCCTGAATACGCTTGTCGACACCCAGGGGCAGGAGTTCGTCGATTGCCTGGGTGGATTTGGAATTTTCAACGTGGGGCACCGTAATCCAGTCGTGGTTTCCGCCGTACAGAATCAACTCGCGAAACAACCTCTGCACAGCCAGGAGCTACTTGACCCTCTGCGGGCCATGCTGGCAAAAACCCTCGCCGCGCTGGCGCCAGGTAAACTGAAATACAGTTTTTTCTGTAACAGCGGGACCGAGTCGGTTGAAGCCGCTCTGAAGCTGGCGAAAGCGTATCAATCGCCGCGCGGTAAATTTACGTTCATTGCCACCAGCGGCGCATTCCACGGCAAATCATTGGGAGCACTATCCGCTACGGCTAAATCAACCTTCCGCAAACCGTTTATGCCGCTGCTGCCGGGTTTCCGCCATGTGCCGTTTGGCGATATTAACGCGATGCGCACCATGCTCAGCGAGTGTAAAAAGACTGGTGACGACGTTGCAGCCGTGATCCTCGAACCTATCCAGGGTGAAGGGGGCGTGATCCTGCCACCGCAAGGGTATTTGCCCGCCGTGCGTAAACTTTGCGATGAGTTTGGCGCGCTGATGATCCTTGATGAAGTGCAGACCGGCATGGGTCGTACCGGCAAAATGTTCGCCTGCGAGCACGAAAACGTGCAGCCCGACATTATGTGTCTGGCCAAAGCGCTGGGCGGCGGCGTGATGCCAATTGGCGCAACTATTGCCACTGAAGAGGTGTTTTCCGTTCTGTTCGACAATCCCTTCTTGCATACCACCACGTTTGGCGGCAACCCGCTCGCTTGTGCGGCTGCGTTAGCCACCATTAACGTCCTGCTGGAGCAAAATTTACCGGCTCAGGCGGAGCAGAAAGGCGATATGTTGCTGGATGGTTTCCGCCAGCTTGCGCGGGAGTACCCAGACCTGGTGCATGATGTACGCGGTAAAGGCATGCTGATGGCAATTGAGTTTGTCGATAATGAAATCGGCTACAACTTTGCCAGTGAGATGTTCCGCCAGCGGGTACTGGTTGCCGGCACGCTCAACAATGCAAAGACGATCCGTATCGAACCGCCGTTAACGTTAACGATCGAGCAATGCGATCTGGTATTGCGATCGACGCGCAAAGCCCTGGCAGCATTACGGGTGAGCGTGGAGCAGGTGTAATACATGTCGGATGGCGCTGCGCATCTCAGGCTTACGGGATCAAATGTAGGTCGGATAAAAGCGTAGCGGCCATCCGGCAATTAGCACAACTTAAACAATCCGCACACCCGCAGGCATAAGGCGTTCTGGCGTCAGCAGCACGCTTTCGCTGCCATCGTCCGTCTCAGCGCACAGCAACATGCATTCTGACGTTTCCCCGCGCATTTTGGCCTTTTGCAGATTACACAGCACCACCACCGTTTTCCCCATCAATTCCTCTTCGCTGTAATAAGGCACCAGGCTGGTCACGGTTTGCAGCGTACGCTCTCCCACATCCACCTGCACGATATACAGCTTATCAGCATTGTCATGGCGCTTTACCTGTGCGATTTTTCCAACACGTATTTCCATTCGGGCAAAATCAGCAAATGCGACGGTATCCATTGTGTTCTCCTTTGGTAAAATTTTACTAAATACTAGCAAAATATTTTCTTGGCATGGTTCTCAAAAGCGGGAAAATGACGTAGTCATCACACTCTGAAAGCCCAGTTTTACCCCAGGCATGTCAATTAAACGTACTTTTTTTACTGAAAACAGATGAATAGATAAGCACTTCATTTACAATGCGCAGGTAACTCAGGGAAAAGGCAAACATGGCAACACTTAAAGACATCGCAATCGAAGCTGGCGTGTCCCTGGCGACAGTGTCCCGGGTTTTAAACGATGACCCCACGCTGAATGTAAAAGAAGAGACCAAGCATCGCATTCTGGAGATCGCGGAAAAACTGGAGTACAAAACCAGCAGTGCTCGTAAAAACCAGACCAGCGCGCTCGGCCCCCAGCATATTCTGGCGCTCTACAGCTACCAGCAGGATTTGGAAATCAACGATCCTTACTATCTCGCGATCCGTCACGGAATAGAAACCCAGTGTGAGAAGCTGGGGATCGAACTGACCAACTGCTATGAGCACAGTGGGCTACCGGAGAGCAAAAACATTACCGGCATTCTTATTGTCGGCAAGCCTTCTTCGGCTTTGCGTAATGCAGCAGCAGCGCTTACCGACAACATCTGCTTTATCGATTTCCATGAACCCGGCAGCGAATATGACGCCGTCGATATCGATTTGGCCCGCATCAGTAAAGAGAGTATCGACTACTTCATCGCCCAGGGCGTCACTCGCATTGGCTTCATCGGCGGTGAAGACGAACCCGGCAAGGCAGATATCCGTGAAGCCGCGTTTGTCGAATACGGTCGTCTGCAGCAGGTCGTTTCTGAACAGGACATCTATCGCGGCGGTTTCTCCAGTTCATCAGGGTATGAACTGGCAAAAAAAATGCTGGCGAAAGCCGACTATCCCGGTGCCCTGTTTGTGGCTTCAGACTCGATTGCTATTGGCGTTCTGCGCGCCATTCACGAGCGTGGCCTGAACATTCCGCAGGACATTTCGCTGATTAGCGTTAATGATATCCCGACAGCGCGCTTCACCTTTCCTCCGCTTTCCACCGTTCGCATCCATTCAGAAATGATGGGCAGTCAGGGCGTCAACCTGCTGTTTGAGAAAGCCCGCGATGGGCGTGCGCTTCCTCTGCTGGTTTTTGTTCCCAGCAAGCTGAAACTGCGCGGCACCACCCGCTAAAATCCCCAGTAAACACGCCCGGTTTCTTCTGATGCCGGGCGCGCATTGTCATGCATTATTTTCTGCGCCCCATTATTTTCGTGATCCAGTTAAAGTAAATCACCTTACTCGCTATATTTTAGTAAAACTTTTACTAAAATCACCATCAATTACACTTACTCACCATTAAAATGAATGGTTCCGATTTTTCTCCACCGGGAGGCCTTATGAATCGCTGGGAAAACATTCAGCTCACCCACGAAAATCGACTGGCGCCACGCGCATATTTTTTCTCTTATGACTCCGTTGCGCAGGCTCGCTCGTTTGCCCGTGAAACCAGCAGCCTCTTTCAGTTGCTAAGCGGTCAGTGGAATTTTCAGTTCTTTGAGCATCCGCTGCAGGTGCCGGAAATCTTTACGTCGCAGTTTATGAATGACTGGGGCAGCATCACCGTCCCAGGCATGTGGCAGATGGAAGGACACGGCAAACTGCAGTATACCGACGAAGGTTTTCCTTTCCCGATTGATGTCCCCTACGTTCCGACCAATAACCCCACCGGAGCCTACCAGCGCATTTTCTCCCTCAGCGAAGGCTGGCAGGGCAAACAAACGCTGATTAAATTTGATGGCGTAGAAACCTACTTCGAAGTTTACGTGAATGGTCAGTACGTTGGTTTCAGCAAAGGCAGCCGCCTGACGGCTGAATTTGATATCAGCGCGGTGGTAAAGACCGGTGACAACCTGCTGTGCGTTCGCGTAATGCAATGGGCTGATTCCACTTACGTTGAAGACCAGGACATGTGGTGGTCGGCGGGAATTTTCCGCGACGTCTATCTGGTAGGCAAACAGGCGACCCATATTCAGGATTTTACCGTTCGCACCGAGTTCGATGATGACTATCGCGACGCCACCCTCACCTGCGACATTGCGCTGGAAAACCTGGCTGCCACGCCAGCGATGGCGTCGCTCGAATACACCTTGTTTGACGGTGAGCAGGCGCTGCATAGCGGTGTGATTAACAATCTGGCAGTGGATCAACACACCCGCACCGCTTTTAATTTCAAGGTTAGCGCGCCGCAGCAGTGGTCAGCGGAATCGCCGTATCTTTATCATCTGGTGATGACGCTGAAAGATGCCAACGGCAATCTCCTTGAGGTCGTGCCACAGCGGGTCGGATTCCGCGATATCAAAGTTCGCGACGGTCTGTTTTACATCAATAACCGCTACGTGATGCTGCATGGCGTTAACCGCCACGACAACGATCATCTAAAAGGCCGTGCGGTTGGCATGGATCGCGTTGAAAAAGATCTGCTGTTAATGAAGCAGCACAACATCAATTCCGTGCGTACCGCCCATTACCCGAACGATCCGCGCTTCTATGAATTGTGCGATATCTACGGTCTGTTCGTGATGGCCGAAACCGACGTTGAATCTCACGGCTTCGCCAATATCGGCGATATCAGCCGGATAACCGACGATCCGCTGTGGGAAAACGTCTACGTTGAGCGCATCGTGCGCCACATCCATGCACAAAAAAACCACCCGTCGATCGTCATCTGGTCGCTCGGCAACGAATCCGGATACGGCTGTAACATCCGCGCCATGTATCACGCCGCGAAAGCGCTGGATGACACGCGTCTGATCCATTACGAAGAAGATCGTGACGCCGAAGTGGTGGATATCATCTCCACCATGTACACCCGTGTGCCGCTAATGAATGAGTTTGGCGAATATCCACATCCTAAGCCGCGCATCATCTGCGAATATGCTCACGCCATGGGCAACGGTCCCGGCGGGCTTACGGAATATCAGAACGTCTTTTATCAGCATGACTGCATTCAGGGACACTATGTCTGGGAGTGGTGCGATCACGGGATTCAGGCCAAAGATGACGACGGCAACGTCTGGTACAAATATGGCGGCGACTACGGCGACTATCCGAACAACTACAACTTCTGCCTTGATGGCCTGATTTATTCCGATCAAACCCCGGGGCCGGGTCTGCAGGAATACAAGCAGGTGATTGCGCCAGTAAAAGTACGCGCACAGGATCTGGCTCGCGGCGAGCTACGGGTAGAAAACAAACTGTGGTTTACCACGCTTGACGACTACACCTTGCATATTGAGGTTCGCGCCGAGGGAGATACGCTTTCTGCTCAGCAGATAAAACTGCGCGACGTCCCTCCTGACAGCGATACCCTCGTGCAATGCACACTGCCGGAGCTGGATGCGCGCGAAGCGTTCCTCAACGTCATCGTGACGAAAGATTCCCGCACGTTATACAGCGAATCCGGGCACCACATCGCGACTTATCAGTTCCCGCTGAAGGCCAGAACGGCGGCTGCCGTACCGTTTAGCCTGAAAAACGCTATTCCTCTGACGCTGGAAGACAGCCGCCAGAGCTGCACCATACGCGGTTATAACTTCCATCTGACCTTCTCAAAACTGAACGGTAAGCCCATTAGCTGGACCGTTAACGGTGAGGAGCTGATTACCCGCGAGCCGAAGATTAATTTCTTCAAACCAACCATTGATAACCACAAACAAGAGTTCGAAGGCCTTTGGCAACCAAATCATTTACAGATTATGCAGGAACATCTGCGCGATTTTGCCATTGAGCAAACCGATGACGCGCTGTTGATAACCAGCCAGACGATTATCGCCCCGCCGGTATTTGATTTCGGTATGCGCTGTACCTACCGCTGGCGGATTGCCGCAGACGGTCAGTTGAACGTGGAGCTTTCCGGCCAGCCTTACGGCGAGTACCGGGACATTATTCCGTGCATCGGCTTCACGATGGGCATCAACGGCGATTTGGGGCAGGTGGCGTATTACGGACGTGGTCCCGGTGAAAACTATGCCGATAGCCAGCAGGCCAACATCATCGATATCTGGCGCAGCAGCGTGGATGAGATGTTCGAAAACTATCCGTTCCCGCAAAACAACGGCAATCGTCAGGACGTGCGCTGGGCAACGCTAACCAACCGCCACGGCAACGGTCTGCTGGTGATTCCGCAGCGCCCTGTCAACCTGAGCGCCTGGCGCTATACGCCAGAAAATATCTTTGCCGCACAGCACTGTAATGCGCTGCAGCGCAGCGATGACATCACCCTGAATCTGGACCACCAGGTGCTGGGCTTAGGCTCCAACTCCTGGGGAAGCGAGGTGCTTGATTCCTGGCGCGTCTGGTTCCGTTCGTTCAGCTACGGCTTCACGTTGTTGCCGGTTTCCGGTAGCGAATCTAGCGCTCAAACCGCCGCCAGCCGCGTCTTTGGTACCGGGTTCTTTTCCACGAATTTGCACAGTGAGAATACAAAATGAGGATCATCGACAACTTAGCGCAGTTCCAACAAATTTACGCATCCGGGAAGAAGTGGCAGCGCTGCGTCGAAGCGATTGAAAATATTGATAATATTCAACCAGGCGTCGCCCACTCTATCGGTGATTCCCTGAGCTATCGCGTGGAGACAGACTCCGCGACCGATGCACTGTTTACCGGTTATCGTCGTTATTTTGAGATCCATTACTACCTGCAAGGACAGCAAAAAATAGAGTATGCCGCCAAAGAGGATCTCCAGGTGGTTGAATATTATCGCGATGAAACCGATCGCGAATATCTGAAAGGCTGTGGAAAAACCGTAGAAGTGCGCGAAGGACAAATGGTTATTTGTGACAACCATGAAGCCTATCGTTTTATTTGTAATAACGCAGTGAAAAAAGTCGTACTCAAAGTCACCATCGAAGATGGTTATTTTCATAATAAATAAAAACACAGGCGGCGCCGACGTTGCGCCGCCAGTACCCTATAATAATCAGGAATCGGAGATGTGCTATGTCTGATACCAAACGTAATACCATCGGCAAGTTCGGCTTACTTTCACTCACCTTTGCCGCGGTTTATAGTTTTAATAACGTTATCAACAATAATATTGAGCTGGGTCTAGCATCCGCACCGATGTTTTTCCTCGCGACGATCTTCTACTTTATTCCGTTCTGCTTAATCATCGCTGAATTTGTTTCGCTGAATAAAAACTCCGAAGCCGGTGTCTAGGCATGGGTGAAAAGTTCGCTGGGCGGACGTTGGGCATTTATTACCGCCTATACCTATTGGTTCGTTAACCTGTTCTTTTTTACCTCGCTGTTACCCCGTGTTATCGCCTACGCCTCATATGCTTTTTTAGGCTACGAATACATTCTGACGCCGTTCGCAACCACTGTGTTAAGTATGGTGCTGTTTGCCTTCTCCACCTGGGTTTCGACCAACGGCGCAAAAATGTTAGGACCAATTACTTCGGTCACCTCCACATTGATGCTGCTGCTGACCCTGTCCTACATCCTGCTGGCGGGTACTGCGCTGGTTGGCGGCGTACAGCCTGCTGACCCTATCACCGTAGACGCAATGATCCCGAATTTTAACTGGGCCTTCCTCGGTATCACCACCTGGATCTTTATGGCGGCAGGCGGTGCGGAGTCGGTGGCAGTGTACGTCAACGACGTCAAGGGCGGGTCCAAATCGTTCGTGAAGGTTATTATCATTGCCGGGATTTTTATTGGCGTGCTCTATTCCATCTCCTCGGTACTGATCAACGTCTTCGTGAGCAGCAAAGAGCTGAAATTTACCGGTGGTTCGGTACAGGTATTCCACGGCCTGGCGGCATACTTTGGCCTGCCGGAACTGATCGTTAACCGCTTTGTCGGCCTGGTCTCCTTTACCGCGATGTTCGGCTCTCTGCTGATGTGGACCGCAACGCCGGTGAAAATTTTCTTCTCTGAAATTCCGGCGGGTATTTTCGGTAAAAAAACCGTCGAACTGAATGAAAACGGCGTTCCGGCCCGCGCAGCCTGGATTCAGTTCCTGATTGTTATCCCGCTGATGATTATCCCAACGCTCGGCTCCAATACCGTGCAGGATTTAATGAACACTATCATCAACATGACCGCCGCCGCATCGATGCTGCCGCCGCTGTTTATTATGCTGGCTTACCTGAATCTGCGCGCAAAACTGGACCACTTACCGCGCGACTTCCGTATGGGTTCGCAAAAAACCGGCATTATTGTGGTATCGATGCTGATTGTCCTTTTCACCATCGGGTTTATTGCCTCGACCTTCCCGACCGGCGGTAACATCATGACCATTATATTCTATAACGTCGGTGGGATTGTTATTTTCCTCGGTTTTGCCTGGTGGAAATACAGTAAATACATCAAAGGGCTAACCAAAGAAGAAAAAGCTATTGAGGCGGCTCCCGCGTCAGATATTAATTAAAATATTAATAACGATTAGAGCTGTCTGTTTTCTTGCGCACATGAAATACAATGTGAAATTAAATATACAGACTTGCAGGGCATTTATTGCCCTGCTCTTCTGTTATGTATTTTCATTATTTGCAGCAAAGATTCGTCCACCAGCGGCCGCAACGTGTGAATCGATACCCCTTGCCAGAAGGAGGTTTAGCAACCCAGGACGCTCTGCGGCATTTATTCAACCCCCAGATGCCGCCACAGTTTGTCCAGCGGCATTGTCGCCAGCGCCACACACTCATCGGCGGCGCCGTACCAGACGTGCAGCGTCTCATCGCGGATCAGCGCCCCACAGGTGAACACCACGTTGCCGAAGAAGCCTTCGCGCTCGTAGGGCGCATCTGGCTCCAGCAACGGTACCGGTGATTTCGCCAGAATGCGGGTCGGCTCGTTGAGATCCAGCAGCAGCGCGCCAAGGCAGTAGCGCTGATCGACATCCACACCGTGGTAGATCTCCAGCCAGCCGCGATCGGTTTTTAATACCGGCGCGCCGCCGCCTGATTTACGGCAGTCCCAGGCATCGCCGGACCGTCCCAGCAGGTGGCGATGGTTGCCCCAGTGCAACATATCCGGCGACTCGCAGATCCAGATTTCCGGATGACCGAAGTGGCACGGGGCCGGACGGGTCAGGGCGTGATATTTACCGGCGATCTTTTCCGGGAAAAAGCAGACGTCACGGTTGTCCGGGCAGAGGATCAACCCTTTTTTCTCCACCGTGACAAAATCTTTGGTCACCGCTAACGCGGTAGAGATCCCCAGCGACGACACCGCCGAGTAGTTGATGTACGCGGTATCATCGATGCGGGTGATCCGCGCATCTTCGCAGCCGAACTCTTCATATTGCGTATCGGCGATGATAAACGGCTGGCTGTCAATCCGGAAGTTCACCCCGTCGCGACTGCGCGCCAGACGCAGATGCGACATAGAGGTCAGCCACACCCGCGCCGGATCGCTTTTCAGCACGATCACCCGCGGATCGCTGAAATCATAGCGTTCATCGCGACGATCGAAACTCGCGGTGGCCTGTACCCAGCCCGCATCGGTTTTTTCCAACAGCGGTACGACACGCTGCTGCGGGTCGGAATTGATCACGCTTTCCGCCACCCGCAGCAGCAAAACGATCTCCCCGTCACACTCCGTTACGCCAGCATTGAAAACACAATCGACCTTCCTGCCGGGCAGTGAAGGCGTCACGTCCGCCGGGGTAATCAACGGGTTTTTACTGTGCCTGTCCATGTACTCTCCTTTTGATCAAACATTGATTCTTGCCAATCCATTGCGCGTCCTCCCCGTACAGCACTTCAGCCTCAATCTCCTGCCACGGATTGCGAACGGGCGCACCAAAGTTGATGGCGACCCAGACCTGCTCCGCCGCCGTCGAACGGGTAAACCAGACGCATTCGTCAGTGAGGTCGAGCGAGTCCTGCTGTCCCTGATGCAGCGCCGCAACGCGGCGGCGCAGGGCGATAAGCAGTCGGTACTGATGCCAGAACGATGTCTCATCCTGCTGCTGGCGCTCCGCGTTAATCAGGGCGATATCGCCGCCGACGGGCATCCACGGTGCGACGGAGGAAAATCCGCCAAAGGGGGCGTCGCGCCAGGGCAGCGGCGCGCGCGAACCATCCCGCGAATGTTCAATAGCCAGCGCCAGTGCCTGCTGTGGGCTGCTGCCTGCGGCAAGGGCGGTGCGGTAATGGGTTTTTCCCTGAATATCAAAAAGCTGCTCTGCCGTGTGCGGACGGTAGTCGGTCACCCCCAGCTCTTCTCCCTGGAAGATAAACGGCACGCCGCTCACCGTTAACTGAAGCGCCAGCACCGCCAGCGCCCGCCCGGTATCGCGCTCGTTTTCGCCAAAGCGGCTGATCATCCGCGACATATCATGGCTGGAGAAAAACAGCGTCGGTAAACCCGACTGCGCAGCCAGCGTGGTTTTTAACTGGCTGAAAAGACGGGAAACATCAAAGGTTTTCTGGCTGCCGATATTGAAATTAAACACCACGTCCATCAGCTGAGGGCTTTGATAGCGGCTGAGCACGTCAGGGTCTTCGCTGCCGATTTCGCCAATCAGGAAATAGTCACCCTGCGCCCGAACATGGGCACACAGCCGTTGCAGCGTCTCCGGGAGTCGCGGCTGATTGATGTCAAATTCATGGCGCTGCTCGCCGTTCTCTTCCGGGTTATCAGGCCCAATGCCATCGGTAGTAAGAAAGTTGATGACGTCAAAGCGAAAACCGTCCACCCCCTGCGTAACCCAGAAATCCACTACCCGGTAAATTTCCTGTTCCACCGCGGGGTTGGCCCAGTTGAGATCCACCTGGCCGGGCGCGAATTTATGGTAATAAAACTCGCCGATGTCAGGCTCCGCGGTCCACGCGCTGCCGGAAAAGAAAGAACGCCAGTTATTCGGCTGGCGGCGAAAAAGGAAATAATCACGATAGCGGCTGTCCGGATGATTCCACGCATCGCAAAACCAGGGATGTTCTGAGGAGACGTGATTGACCACCAGATCGATAATCACCCGAATGCCTCTGGCGTGGCAGCCGTCAACCACCCGGCGAAAATCGTCGAGAGTGCCAAAACGGGCGTCAACGGCGCAGTAATCGCTGATATCGTAGCCGTTATCCACCAGCGGAGAGGGATAAAACGGCGTGATCCACACCGCACCGATGCCCAGCGCCTGCAAATAATCCAGCCGGGAAATCAGGCCCGGAAAATCGCCCAGCCCGTCGTTATTGCCGTCGCAAAACGAAGGCAGATAAATTTGATAGCAGGTACACGCCTGCCACCACGGTTGTTTTTTCACCGTCACGTTCCTTATTTCAGTGATAACGACATGCCTTCGAGGAAGTATTTTCTGAACAGAATAAACAGGACAACGATTGGCAGCATCTGCACCACCGACCCCGCCAGCACCGGTCCCAGGTAGATGCCGTAGGATTTGCTGAAGGTGGCGAGCAGCACCGAAAACGGCATTTTGTCCACTTCGCGCATCACGATCAGCGGCCAGAGGAAGTTGTCCCATGAGCTGGAAAAGGTGAACAGTGCGACAATCGCCAGAATGGATTTATTCAGCGGCATCATCACATGCCGCAAGATCCCCCACAGGCTGGCGTGATCGAGCCTTGCGGCATACAGGTAATCATTCGGCGTGCCTTTAAAGCTCTGCGAAACCATAAAAATGCCCCAGGCGCTCATCGCATACGGCAGGATCATCGCCCCGTAGCTGTTGATCAGCCCCAGTTCACGCATCAGGACAAACTGTGGAATGATGAACATAAAGACCGGGAAAACCATCTGCACAATTAACAGGTTGCGAAACGCATTTTTGCCGCGAAACTCGGTTTTCGCGACGGCATATCCCACCAGCATTGAGGTCAGCGTGACGCAGACGGTAATGGTGAGCGACACGAACAGCGAGTTAACCAGGGTGCGCAAAAAAGGTTTGTCCGCCCGGTTGCTGTTATCGAACAGAAAAGCGTAATTCTCCAGCGTCAGATGACCGGAAAAAAGCCCGGTCGTGTAGATTTGCGCCGTCGGTTTCAACGAGGAGATCACCATCCAGATAAAAGGATACAGCCAGGTGAGCGCCAGCAAAAACATCACGGCGTGAATGAGCAGCGTTAAGGGAGTCAGTTTCTTCATTCACACAATCTCGATATGTTTTTCGAATACTTTGCGGAAGACCCAGATGGCGAGGAAACTGCATGCCGCAACGATAATCGACATGGTCGCCGCCCAGGTTGGCTTCATTTTCTGGAACGCCACTTCATACATCACCACCATCGGACTGGTGGTGCTATTGAGCGGACCGCCGCCGGTGATAAGATACGGCTCGGTAAAGATGCTGAACGCCACGGTAATCGCCAGCACCATCACCATCACGATTTGCGCGTTCATCATCGGCAGGGTAATCGCCCAACTTTGCTTAAACTTCCCGGTTTTATCCAACTGCGCCGCGCTGTAAATATCCGCGGGGATCGCCACCATCCCGGAATAGAGAATCAGCCCGTAATAACCGACGAATTTCCAGGTAACAATTAACGCAATGGATAACATGGCGCAGTCAGGGTTGGTAAACCAGGGCACAGAGATGCCGAAACTGGCCTGTAAAAATTGATTGACCGGCCCGTATTCGCTGAACAGTTTTGCAAAGACGATGGAATAGGCCACCCCCGAAGAGATATTCGCCAGTAAAAAGCTCAGGGCAATAAAACTTTTCCCGTACTTAATTTTTCGTAATCCCGCGGCAAACAGCAGCGAGGCAAGAAAGACAATCGGGATATACCACATTAAAAAACGGCACACGTTCCACATCGACTGCCAGAATAACGCGTCATGAAACACGCCAATGATATTCTGTAATCCGCTAAACGTCGGCGTGCCAATAAATTGCCAGTTCGTCACGCTGAGCACGACCAGCCAGCACAGCGGATAAAACCAGAACAGCAACGAATAACCGATCCACGTGGAGGCCAACAGGCCTCCGGTGCGGGATTCATATCCAGCCATTTTTTCCCCTTATTTCGCCAGCAACGTGTTAATTTCCTGCGCGGATTTATCGAGGGTGGCTGCCGGATCGGCGTGGTTGAAAATGACCTGCTCCAGCATCTGCGTCATGCTGCGCTGAATCTCCGTGGTTTGCGTAGTGGCCGCTGGCGGCAGCGCGACGTCCACGTAAGAAGCGATCGCCTTCTCCAGCGGGTTTTTCTCAAAGTAATTCACAAACAGCGGATTACTCATTAAATCACTGCGTGCTGGCGGCATACCGGTCAGCTCCAGCCAGCTCCGGTCGTGCTCGGCGTTGTTAAAGACCCACTGAATAAACGCCCACGCCTGCGCTTTGCGCTTGCTGGAACTGAAGATCACCACCCCTTTGCTGTCGCCGAACGTATACGGGTGCGCGTCGCCTTTCTCGGTGAGCATCGGCCCAATTTGCAGCGTTTTGAGGATCTCCGGATACTGCTTGTGATAGCGAGCGATATCCCACGGACCGCGCGCGGATGCCAGCACCTGTCCGGTCGCTAACGGATCGTCGGCGGCGGTGAAGTCGTAGCTGCTCCACTTGCTGTTAAAGACTTTCCCCATAAAGGTCAGTACCGCCTGTCCGGCAGGATCGGCAAACGTCGCCTGATGACCCGCGAGGTAAGGTTTACCACCGTTTTGCGCATAATAAAGCGGAATAAAATCGAACCAGCGTTCCCACCAGTTTTTCCCGGCGGTCATCTGAATAACATAGCCGTTATTATCCGCCGCCCGGCGCTCTGCCAGCTGATAAAGCTCATCATAACGAGTCGGAACATGATCAAAACCATACTGCTTGAGTAAATCGCCCCGCCACCACCAGACGATAGGATTAATATAGATTGGCAGAACGTGTTGCTCGCCGTTTAATTGCCAGGCAGGAATAATTTTGCCCATCTGTCGGTTATTAACGAGTTCATTAAAACCACTCATTTTAGACAGGTCTTCAAGCTGACCAATTTCCACCAACTGGCTGGCAAAACCGATAAAGATATTACTGGAAATATCGGGTTCCGTGCCGGAAGCCAGCGCGTTCATTATTGCCTCTTCAGAACTGCTGGCGGCAGGAATGGGCGTAAATTCGACCGGGGTATGCGCCGGGTCTTTATTCCATTCTTTAACCATAGTATTCCAGAAGGCTTCTTCATTTTCGTTTGGTGCCACCCACATTTTAATTGGCGTTTTTGCTGTCTCTGCGGATTTTTTATCATCCGGACCGCAGCCAGAAATACAAAACGCGAATAGTACACAGGCTGTTAATTTAGCTAATATTACAATTCTCACGATAATTCTCCATTTACTTTCAATAAGTATTGATTTACCGCTACCCAGCTATTGAATGGAGCGTAAATTAACACCCCCTTTTTATGTTTAACGTTAAACAAATCACAAAACGATTTTTGTTTAACGTTAAACTTTGCATCAACGTTCAACGCAATGGACGATAGAAATAAATAATTCACGCCAATATATAAACCCAGCAAATATATCAAACATGAAAATAAACGTTAATGATAATAAAGATAAGAAACGTATTACGATAAAATCATTGGCCAAGATTATGGGTATTTCCCATACCACGGTGTCGAACGCATGGAATAATCCGGAAAAATTATCTCCGGAGCTGCGCCAGCGAATTTTGCAATATGCCAGCGAGCTTGGCTTTCAGGGACCGGACAAGCTGGCGCGCGCGCTGCGTACCGGTAAATCTGACACCATCGGCGTGATATTCAACGACTCTATGAGTTACGTGTTTATCGATCCCCACGACATTGCGCTGATGCGGGGGATCGCCGTCCAGTGTGAAGAACAAAACGTCAATCTGGTCTTGATCCCTTTGCGTAAGCGGCAACAGACGCCGCTCAACACCCTGGTTGATGGCTATATTCTCAACGCCACGCATAACAATGCGGCCATGATCCAGCACGCGCTGGCTCATGGGCGTCCGGTGGTCACGCTCGATTTTCAGTTTCCCGACCACAGCAGCGTCTCCATCGATAACGCCTGCGCCATGCGCGATATTGCCCGTTATCTGGCCGATAAAGGTCATCGACATTTCGGCATCATCGCCTTTCCGTCACAGCCCTCGGCACAGGGAATGTGCGATCTGACCGCCCCCGTCACCGGCGACAACCTGCTGATGCTCTCCCGCGTGAATGCCTGCCGGGAGGTTTTCCAGCGGCGCGGCTTCGCCCTTGATACGTGCTGGCTGTATCAAACCCGACACGATGAAGAACACGGCGAACAGGCGGCCAAAGCGTTACTGGAAACCCATCCGGAGATCACTGCGCTTATCTGCCTTTCCGATCGCTTCGCCGTCGGCGCGATCCACTACTGCCAACGGCAGCAGCTGGCGGTTCCGCAGCGGGTTGCCGTTACCGGTTTCGATAATCTCGCCGTTGAGGTGGCGGGAATACGCCTGACCACCATCGCGCAAGATGCGGAAAAGAAAGGGGAAATGGCCGTCAAATTGCTGCTCACCAGAGGACCGGTGACCCACTATGAATTGCCTTACCAGCTCATCATTCGGGAGTCAGCCTGACTCATTAATTACAGAAGAGTAGATTATGGATGAACTAACCTGTTTTAAAGCCTACGACATTCGCGGTGAGGTTGGCGTCAACCTGACGCCGGATATCGCCTTTCGCATCGGTCGCGCTTACGCCGCCTGGCGCCATCCGCGCCGGGTAGTGATCGGCGCCGACATTCGCCTTAGCTCGGAATCGTTAAAATCCGCCGTGACCGACGGGCTGATTTCCAGCGGCGTGGATGTTATCGACATTGGTCTGTCAGGCACCGAAGAGATCTATTTCGCCACCCGGGAACTGCGTGCCGACGGCGGCATTCAGATTACCGCCAGCCATAACCCGGCGCAGTACAATGGTATGAAACTGGTGCGCGAAGAGGCGCGTCCGATCAGTAACGACAACGGCCTGCTGGAGATAAAAGCGCTGGCGGAGCGCAATGACTTTGCTCCGATCGTCCATCGTGGCAGCCTCATCCCTTATGATAATCGCCCCGCCTGGATTGCCTGCCTGCTGCGCTTCCTTCAGCATCCGCCGACTCGCCCGCTACGTATTGTGACCAACGCCGGACATGGCACCGTCGGGCCTGCGCTTGACGCGATCGCCGACGGACTGGCCCGTGCGGGCGTTCAGATTGAGTTTATCCGCCTGCACCATCAGCCGGACGGTCATTTCCCGGCGGGCGTGCCGAATCCGATGCTGACGGAAAACCGCCTCATCACCCAGCAGGCGGTTATCGAGAATCAGGCTGATTTCGGCATCGCCTGGGACGGCGATTTCGATCGCTGCTTCTTCTTTGATGAGTGTGGCCGCTTTATTGAGAGCTACTACCTGGTTGGCCTGTTTGCCGAGCACTTCCTGCAACGCTCCGCAGGCAGTCACATCATTCTCGACCCGCGCCTGACGTGGAATACGCTGGACGTTGTAACTCGCTGCGGCGGAATCCCGGTCATCAGCAAAACCGGGCACGCCTTTATCAAAGCGCGGATGCGCGAAGAGGACGCGGTCTACGGTGGAGAAATGAGCGGCCACCACTACTTCCGCGATTTTGGCTATTGCGACAGCGGGATGATCCCACTGGTATTGCTGCTGCAAATTATCGGCAGCGACAGCCGTCCGCTGTCGGCGTATATCAAACACGCCCAGGTGCGCTTTCCGGTTTCCGGCGAAATCAATCTGACGGTGGCCGATCCGCAATCGGTCATGCAATCCATCGCCGCTCACTATCTGCAAGCCGGCGGCCTGCGTGACGATTGCGATGGGTTGAGCATCGACTTCGTTGACTGGCGCTTCAACTTACGCGCCTCCAACACCGAGCCGCTGCTGCGCCTGAACGTGGAAACCCGCGCGGATACGGCACTGCTGGCGCGCAAAACCGATGAAATTTTAACGCTGATTGCAGCCTGGGATTCTGACAAGGAGAGGTTATGACCGCGCTAAGCCTGAGCAATATTCATAAAGCATGGGGCAAGAACACCATCATTGAAAATCTGTCGCTGGAGATCGCCTCCGGGGAGTTCATTGTGCTGGTTGGCCCTTCCGGATGCGGGAAATCCACGCTGCTGCGGATCATCGCCGGACTGGAAATCCCCGACGGCGGTAAACTGTTGATGGGGGGAAAAGAGGTCACCAGGCTTGCGGCGGGCAAACGCAACCTGTCGATGGTGTTTCAGTCCTACGCCCTCTACCCGCATATGACCGTCAGGGAAAATCTGTCATTCGGTTTACGTAATATCAACACGCCCGCCGCCGAGATTGATAAGCGGGTCGCTCACGCCGCCAGCATGCTGAAGCTGGAAGAGATGCTGGACAGGCTGCCGCAGAATCTGTCCGGCGGGCAGCGCCAACGTGTGGCGATCGGGCGTTCTATTGTCCAGCAACCGGAACTGTTTCTGTTTGATGAACCGCTGTCTAACCTGGATGCCGCGTTGCGGGTCGGGATGCGCCAGGAGATCCAGCAGCTGCATAACACCCTGAAAAACACCATGATCTATGTAACGCACGATCAGGTGGAGGCGATGACGCTGGCCGATCGCATCGTGGTGCTTTACAAGGGAAAAATTGAGCAGGTGGGCACGCCGCTGGAGCTGTATAACACCCCGGCAAACCTGTTCGTCGCTGAGTTTATCGGCACGCCGAAAATCAATGTTCTGCCAGCGGTATGGCGTGAAGGCGCACTGCATATCGCCGATAACCTCGTCTTCCGCCTCACCCGTCAGCCCGCAGGCGTTAGCGACGGGGACAAACTGTTTGTCGCCATCCGCCCGGAGCATATGCAGTACCAGCAGACCGGGGATTTCACATTGCAAGGTCGTACCCGGCTGTGTGAATTACAGGGCGACTCCACGCTGGTGTGGTTGGATTTAGCCGGCCACCCCGTGTGCCTGAAGTCTTTTCAACAGCTTAGCTTCATGCCGGATACACCGCTTACGCTCACCGTACAAGAGTCGCACCTGCACCTCTTTGACGGTCTGGGTAAACGACTGGCGTTCTGACTCACTTGCCCTTGCGTCCGCAGGGGCATTTTTTGAATCCCATCACAATCACGGCATTCCCCTTTTCCCTTTTACGCGGCGACGGCTAAATTATTAACTCATCCGACCACATAACAATAATTTTACATACTGGACACCTTTATGAGCTATCCGTCGCTGTTCGCCCCGCTCGATTTAGGCTTCACCACGCTTAAAAACCGCGTGCTGATGGGTTCAATGCATACCGGGCTGGAGGAGTATCCCGACGGTGCAGAACGGCTGGCCGCGTTCTACGCCGAACGCGCCCGTCACGGCGTAGCGTTAATTGTGAGCGGAGGTATTGCGCCTGCGCTTTCCGGCGTGGGGATGGAAGGCGGCGCGATGCTGAACGACACCAGCCAGCTTGCACATCATCGCGTCATTACCGACGCCGTGCATGACGAAGGCGGCAAAATCGCCTTGCAAATCCTGCATACCGGGCGTTACAGCTACCAGCCGCATCTGGTGGCACCTTCTGCCATTCAGGCGCCAATCAACCGCTTTACGCCGCATGAGCTGACGCACGATGAGGTGCTGCAGTTGATTGAAGATTTCGCCCACTGCGCTCAACTGGCGCGGGAAGCGGGCTATGATGGCGTCGAAGTGATGGGCTCGGAAGGCTATCTCATCAACGAATTCCTGACTCTGCGCACCAATCAGCGCAATGACGAATGGGGCGGCGAGTATGCCAACCGCATGCGTTTTGCCGTGGAAGTGGTGCGCGCGGTACGCCAGCGTGCCGGAAATGACTTTATTATTATCTTCCGCCTGTCGATGCTCGATCTGGTGGAAAACGGCGGAACCTTCGACGAAACCGTCCAGCTGGCGCAGGCGATAGAAGCCGCAGGGGCGACCATTATTAACACCGGTATTGGCTGGCATGAGGCGCGTATTCCCACTATCGCCACCCCGGTGCCGCGCGGTGCGTTTAGTTGGGTGACACGTAAGCTGAAAGGGCATGTGACGATCCCACTGGTCACCACCAACCGCATTAACGATCCTCAAGTCGCCGATGACATTCTGGCCCGTGGCGATGCCGATATGGTGTCGATGGCCCGTCCGTTCCTCGCCGATGCCGAACTGCTGTCAAAAGCGCAAACCGGGCGAGCGGATGAGATCAATACCTGTATCGGCTGTAACCAGGCCTGCCTGGATCAGATCTTCGTCGGCAAAGTCACCTCTTGCCTGGTGAATCCGCGCGCCTGCCATGAGACCAAAATGCCGATCGTTGCCGCCACTGCGCCGAAAAATCTGGCGGTTGTCGGAGCAGGTCCTGCAGGCCTCGCCTTCGCCATTAATGCCGCCGCACGCGGTCATCACGTGACGTTGTTTGACGCGCATAGCGAGATTGGCGGGCAGTTTAATATCGCTAAGCAGATCCCCGGCAAAGAAGAATTTTATGAAACCCTGCGCTACTACCGCCGGATGATCGATGTGACTGGCGTGTCGCTGAAGCTGAATCACGTTGTCAGCGCACGCGATCTGTACCCCTTCGATGAAGTGATCCTCGCCAGCGGGATCGAGCCACGTATGCCACCGATCGAGGGGATCGCGCATCCTAAAGTGCTGAGCTATCTCGACGTCCTGCGCGATAAAATGCCGGTGGGCAAACGCGTAGCGATCGTTGGCTGCGGCGGGATCGGTTTTGATACCGCCATGTATTTGAGCCAGCCCGGTGAGCCCACCAGCCAAAACATTGCGGAATTCTGCGTGGAATGGGGGATCGACACCAGCCTGCAACAGCCTGGCGGCTTACGCCTGGAAGGCCCGCACTTATCCCGCAGCCCGCGCCAGATAGTGATGTTACAGCGCAAAGCCAGCAAACCGGGACAAGGTTTAGGGAAAACGACGGGCTGGATCCATCGCGCCACCCTGCTCTCACGCGGCGTGAAAATGATCCCGGCAGTTAGCTATCAGAAAATTGATGATGATGGGTTACACGTCGTGTTGAACGGCGAACCGTTGATCTTTAACGTGGATAACGTGGTGATTTGCGCCGGACAAGAGCCGCGCCGTGAACTGGTTGATCCACTCCACGCGGCAGGTAAAACGGTGCATCTGATCGGCGGCTGCGATGTGGCGATGGAGCTGGATGCCCGACGCGCTATTGCCCAAGGGACGACGCTGGCGCTGGAAATTTAACAGTATGTATTTCGTAGGCCGGATAAGGCGGTCACGCCGCCATCCGGCACACACGATTAGCGGCGGCGACCGGTTTTGACCGCTTTTAGCACCACGAATTTATTATTGGTGGCGATGGTCACGCAGTTGCCGAAAATCTTCTTCAGCTTGTGGAAGTAGTCAAGGTGACGGTTAGCCACAATGTACAGCTCACCGTTGATTTTCAGGCAGCGGCGAGCGTGGTGGAACATCTCCCAGGCAATGTTATCCGTCAGCGCGTGCTTCTGGTGGAACGGTGGGTTACACAGCACGGCGTTAAAGCGGAACGGTTCGACACCCGACAGCGCGTTGTTGATCATAAACTCACAGCGATCCAGCGCTTCAGGCATGTTACTTTCCACGTTCAAGCGGCTTGAAGCCACCGCCATCGGCGATTCATCAACAAATACCACGCTGGCTTCCGGGTTCTTCGCCAGCAGCGTCATACCGATGACGCCGTTACCACAGCCGAGGTCAACAATCTCCCCTTCGAGGTTTTCCGGCAGATGCTCGATAAAAAAGCGCGCGCCGATATCCAGTCCGGTACGGGAGAAGACGTTGGCGTGGTTATGGATAGTCCATTCGGTACCTTCCAGCTTCCAGCTTAGCGTTTGCGAGGCAGCGGCCAGCTCAGGTTTGCTGAACGTACAGTTGATTAAACGGGCTTTTTTCCACGCCAGCGTCGTGGTGGTTGGACCCAATACTTTTTCAAACAGCTCCAGCGTCGAGGTATGCACATCACGCGCTTTTGCCCCGGCGATGATACGCGTTTGCGGCGTTACCACTTCGCGCAGTGCGCGCAGTTGCTGCTCCAGCAGCGCCATGGTTTTTGGCAGCTTAATCAGCACCACGCCCGGCGCCTGCGGGTAGTCAGCCGTACTGTCGAGGAACTTGACGCTCGACTCGGCAATTTCGTTATGACGCAGGTTCTCGCGTGTGGCAAGCTCGCTGAGATAGGAGTCGCCAATGCTGTACGGCGCATGTTGCGCCAGCGCACAGCCCAGCGCGCCAAAGGTATCATTCAGGATTAGCACCGGGCCGCTAATCTCGGTATCGTCCAACTGTTGCAGCAGATATTCATCTGCCGCTTCCCACGCCAGCAGCGGGTTAACGTCATCCGTTTCCGGGAAACGTTTAAGTGACAGCGAACGGAAACCGTTGTCTATGTGGCTCATCGGCCCTCCTGAATGGTAAAATTTCGGCGTATCCCTGAAAAGGGTGCGTGAGTATACACTTTTTATGATTGGCATGGGCAAAGATGAACCAACTAACTTACCTCCAGGGCTACCCGGAACATTTGCTTTCTCAGGTGAGAACGCTGATTGCTGAACAGCGTCTGGGCGCAGTGCTGGAGAAGCGCTATCCGGGAACGCATGATTTCGCGACCGACAAAGCGCTCTGGCAATATACTCAGGATCTGAAAAATCAGTTCCTGCGTAATGCCCCGCCGCTGAATAAAGTCATGTATGACAGCAAGATACATGTTCTGAAGAATGCGCTGGGGCTGCATACCGCCGTATCTCGCGTGCAGGGCGGTAAGTTAAAAGCCAAAGCGGAGATCCGCGTTGCCACCGTGTTTCGCAATGCCCCTGAACCTTTTTTACGCATGATCGTCGTTCATGAACTGGCGCATCTGAAAGAAAAAGAGCACGACAAAGCGTTTTACCAGCTGTGCTGTCATATGGAGCCTCAGTATCATCAACTGGAGTTCGATACCCGCCTGTGGTTAACGCAACAATCGTTAAAGCAAACTGCGTAGTCGCGCACTGGCTTTGTCTTCAGGGCATGCTAAATTGACGAAAGGATCCCTTTTCGCAGCCTGAAGGCCATTATGATACGTTTCGCAGTAATTGGCACAAACTGGATCACCCGCCAGTTTGTCGATGCCGCCCATGAAACCGGCAAATATAAGTTAACCGCGGTCTATTCCCGTAGCCTTGAACAGGCGCAGACCTTCGCCAACGATTACCCCGTCGAGCATCTGTTTACCTCACTGGAAGCGATGGCGCAAAGCGAGGCGATCGACGCCGTCTACATCGCCAGTCCAAACTCCCTGCACTTCCCGCAGACCGAGCTGTTTTTGCGGCACAAAAAGCATGTTATTTGCGAAAAGCCGCTGGCCTCAAACCTGGCGCAAGCCGAAGCCGCTATCGCCTGCGCGCGCGAAAATCAGGTCGTGCTGTTTGAAGCGTTTAAGACCGCCAGCTTGCCTAACTTCCTGCTGTTGCAGCAATCTCTACCCAAAGTCGGAAGAATCAGGAAAGCGTTTATTAATTACTGCCAGTACTCCTCGCGTTATCAGCGCTATCTGGACGGTGAAAATCCGAACACGTTTAATCCGGCGTTCTCAAATGGCTCGATCATGGATATCGGTTTTTACTGCCTGGCCTCAGCGGTTGCGCTGTGGGGTGAGCCGCAAAGCGTTCAGGCCAGCGCCAGTCTGCTGGAAAGCGGCGTAGATGCCCACGGCGTGGTGGTGATGAATTACGGTGATTTCAGCGTCACACTCCAGCACTCAAAAGTAAGCGACTCGGTGTTAGCCAGTGAAATTCAGGGTGAGCAGGGATCGCTGGTGATCGAGCATATTTCCGAGTGTCAGAAAGTGTGCTTCGTTCCTCGCGGGGGGAAAACCCAGGATCTGACGACGCCTCAGCACATCAATACTATGCTGTATGAGGCAGAGGCTTTTGCTCATTTGGTTGAATCCGGCGAAGTGGATCACCCCGCACTGGCCGTCAGCCGTATCACCGCCAAACTGCAAACAGAGATTCGCCGCCAGACCGGCGTGATTTTCCCGGCAGACGAAGCGGTAACATCGCTGACTGCGTAAAGGTATGTAAAACGAATGTTGCAGGCCATTGACTGAATGCATGGCCTGTAATATTTTGTAACCCGCAAAGGGGAGTAACTTCGTTGTCGGTTGATCGTCATTACGATGTGTGAAAAACCACATCCGGTCGCCGGGCGATAACAAAGGAATACGCCATCGTATTCCTTTGTTGTTGTAAGTGAGACCTTGCCGAATGGCAAGGTCTATGCATAAAAAGCAGCGGCTAACGTCATTCGGCGTTGGCCGTTTTTTTTATGCATGGGGAAATACAATGAATACTGTCGGCACACCGTTGTTATGGGGTGGCTTCGCTGTCGTGGTGGTAATTATGCTGGCCATCGACCTGCTGTTGCAGGGTCGTCGTGGCGCGCATACGATGTCGATGAAGCAGGCTGCGGCCTGGTCAATCGTTTGGGTAACGCTGTCGTTACTGTTTAACGCCGTCTTCTGGTGGTACCTGGCACAAACCCAGGGCCGCGCCGTTGCCGACCCACAGGCGCTGGCGTTCCTTACCGGCTATTTGATCGAAAAATCGCTGGCAGTAGATAACGTCTTTGTCTGGTTGATGCTGTTCAGCTACTTCTCCGTACCGCCTGCGTTGCAGCGTCGGGTACTGGTGTATGGCGTGCTGGGAGCCATTGTTCTGCGTACGATCATGATCTTCGCCGGCAGTTGGCTTATCACCCAATTTGAGTGGCTGTTGTACGTGTTCGGTGCATTCCTGCTGTTTACCGGCGTAAAAATGGCGCTGGCGAAAGAAGATGCTTCCGGTATTGGCGACAGGCCGTTAGTACGCTGGCTGCGCGGTCATTTGCGCATGACCGATACCATCGAAGATGAAAAATTCTTCGTGCGTAAAAACGGCCTGCTGTTTGTTACGCCGCTGATGCTGGTGTTGATTCTGGTTGAGCTGAGCGACGTCATTTTCGCCGTCGACAGTATTCCGGCTATCTTTGCCGTCACTACCGACCCGTTCATCGTGCTGACCTCAAACCTGTTTGCTATTTTGGGTCTGCGCGCAATGTACTTCCTGCTGGCGGGCGTGGCGGAGCGTTTCTCCATGCTGAAGTACGGTTTGTCGGTCATTCTGGTGTTTATCGGTATTAAGATGCTGATCGTCGATTTCTACCATATCCCGATCGCTATCTCGTTAGGCGTGGTATTTGGCATTCTGTTTGTGACGCTGATTGTGAACGCCTGGGTCAACCACCAGCACGATAAAAAGCAGCAAATACAGTAAGTTTCATCTGCTAGCTGAAAAGCCCGACAGCACACTGCGTGCGTCGGGCTTTTTGTTTATCATGTCAAAATAATGTTAACTCAAAGTTATAAAATATGATCTCAACGCGAAATCCAGGATATTTCGCTTCCAGAACCCTGTTCTTTCCTTATACTCAGCCATGCAAACATTTGCCTCATCCTGAAAGATGCGTCTACAGAACGCACAAAGGCAGGGCAACAACACAATGAAAGGATTACTACATGACTACGCAACGTTCATCGGGGCTATTCTCGCGCTTGGCGCAAGGGAGCCTGGTTAAACAAATTTTGATCGGTTTGGTTCTGGGGATTTTACTGGCACTGGTGTCAAAACCTGCGGCAGAAGCCGTTGGTTTACTGGGTACTCTGTTCGTCGGCGCGTTAAAAGCCGTCGCACCAATTCTGGTTCTGATGCTGGTAATGGCTTCTATCGCCAACCACCAGCACGGGCAAAAAACCAATATCCGCCCAATCCTGTTCCTCTACCTGCTCGGAACATTTTCCGCAGCGTTAGCGGCCGTTGTCTTCAGCTTCGCCTTCCCATCGACACTGCATCTTTCCAGCAGCGCCAGCGATATCGTACCGCCGTCCGGCATTATCGAAGTGATGCGTGGTCTGCTAATGAGCATGGTTTCTAACCCAATTGATGCACTGCTTAACGCCAACTACATCGGCATCCTGGTTTGGGCCGTCGGTCTGGGCTTTGCGCTGCGTCACGGTAATGAAACGACCAAAAATCTGGTCAACGATATGTCCAACGCTGTTACCTTTATGGTGAAGCTGGTGATTCGTTTCGCGCCGATCGGTATCTTCGGCCTGGTCTCCTCCACGCTGGCAACCACCGGTTTCGCCACGCTTTGGGGCTACGCACATCTGCTGACCGTGCTGGTAGGTTGTATGCTGCTGGTAGCGTTGGTGGTCAACCCGCTGCTGGTATTCTGGAAAATTCGCCGCAACCCATATCCGTTAGTGCTGGCCTGTCTGCGTGAAAGCGGCGTGTACGCCTTCTTTACCCGCAGCTCCGCGGCAAACATTCCGGTGAATATGGCGCTGTGTGAGAAGCTGAACCTGGATCGTGATACCTATTCGGTGTCTATCCCGCTGGGAGCTACCATCAATATGGCTGGCGCGGCGATCACCATTACCGTGTTGACGCTGGCGGCGGTCAATACGTTGGGTATTCCGGTCGATTTACCGACGGCGCTGTTACTGAGCGTGGTGGCTTCGCTGTGCGCCTGCGGCGCATCGGGCGTGGCGGGGGGGTCTCTGCTGCTGATCCCACTGGCATGTAATATGTTCGGTATCCCGAATGACATCGCCATGCAGGTCGTTGCCGTTGGCTTTATCATCGGCGTATTGCAGGATTCCTGTGAAACGGCGCTGAACTCTTCTACAGACGTCCTGTTTACCGCTGCGGCCTGCCAGGCTGAAGACGAACGTCTGGCAAATAACGCCCTGCGCGGCTAATCTCTTCCCCTCCGTCACCGGACGGAGGGGTTTTCTTCTTGTACGCTTTTTTCAATTTTGAATGGATCAATTCCGCGTTTTTGCATCCGCCGGAAGCGAATAATGTTCAGGCCGTTCATCACCAGAAAACTACCTTCGATCATCGTCCCACCAATCGATCCCAACCAGAAATTATGGATAACCCAACAGGCGGTTGCGCACCACATTACGCAGCGCACGGTCAGCCCCTGGCAGCGAAACAGCGCCCAGGTGCTGGCCAGCGTGCCAATAATCGGCAACAGCTCCATCGCATGCTGTAATTTCGCCAGCCCGAGAACCAGGGTGAGGATAATAAAAACGGTCATTACCCACAGTTTGCGGGTATGCATCGAGACGAGTGTGCGGATGGTGTTTAGCTCTGCACTCATTCCCGCAGGCCAGGCGCCCATCAGAAAAAAATGCACGCCAATGGTGGCGCTGTAGACGGCAAGTTGCAGCCGGAACCGGCGCTCATCTCGATTAAAAAAGGTGGTAATGCCGATCAAAAAGGCGATGACACCTACGCCCTAGGCCAGCCAATACGCGGTCATGGGAGATCCTTGTGAGGAAACGCAAAAACAAACGGCGCCCCATATTATGAAACGCCGTTTTTAAAATCCACTCCATTTCGATTACCCAATAGATTTCGTGCTGCCGCAAGGCGGTAAGTTCAGACATCCCCGGGAGCTTACTGGAGTAAGTGACCGAGGTGAATGGACGCAGCCAACGCGGCTGTCACGCGAAAGATGAAGGGTAATTACAATGTTACGCCGCTTTTAAAGATAGCCAGTTCCCGGAAATCGTTGCGCTCGTTGCAGGTTTGCTTGCCATTGGCGAACTCAACGATCGTATCGACAAACTCGCTCAGCAGTTGAGGCATCGCTTTACCGTGGATCAGCTGTCCAGCGTCAAAATCGATCCAGTGTTTTTTCTTGGCCGCCAACTCGCTGTTGGTCGCAATTTTCACCGTCGGCACAAAACCGCCGTACGGCGTACCGCGGCCGGTGCTGAACAGCACCATATGACAGCCCGCGCCCGCGAGGGCACTGGTAGCAACCGCATCGTTACCCGGCGCGCTCAGTAAGTTCAGGCCGTGTGTCTTCAGGCGTTCGCCGTAGCGCAGTACGTCCACCACCTGGCTGGAGCCCGCTTTTTGCGTGCAGCCCAGAGATTTATCTTCCAGCGTGGTGATCCCGCCCGCTTTGTTGCCCGGCGATGGATTCTCGTAAATCGGCTGGTCGTGAGCAATGAAGTACTGCTTAAAGTCATTGACCATGGTCACCAGCTTGCCGAAGGTTTCTTCGTCACGGCAGTGGTCCATCAGCAGCTGCTCGGCACCGAACATTTCCGGTACTTCAGTCAGCACGGTGGTGCCGCCGTTGGCAATCACGTAGTCGGAAAAACGCCCCAGCATCGGGTTGGCGGTAATACCGGACAGGCCGTCAGAGCCGCCGCATTCCAGACCAAACTTCAGCTCGCCCAGCTTACCCGGCTCACGCTTATCGTTACGCATCACGTTGTACAATTGATGGAGATGTTCAATCCCCGCTTCCACTTCGTCTTCCTGATGTTGGCAGACCATAAAGTGAACACGCTCAGGATCGTACTCACCTAAAGTTTCGCGGAAGGCATCAACCTGGTTGTTTTCACAGCCCAGGCCGACCACCAGCACCGCACCCGCATTCGGGTGGCGCACCATATTTTGCAGCATGGTACGGGTGTTGATGTGGTCGTCACCCAGTTGCGAACAGCCGTAGGTGTGACTGAAAAGATGCACGCCGTCGATACCCTCGGCGTCGTTGGTCTCTTTCAGAAAGCGGGTCTGCATCTGACGCGCCATGGCGTTGACGCAGCCGACCGTCGGCAGGATCCACAGTTCATTGCGCACGCCGACCTCGCCGTTGGCGCGACGGTAGATCTGTACATCGCGATCGGCGGGTTGAACAAGCTCTGCCTGAAAATCAGGGTGGTAGCTATACGTGTCCAGGTCGCTCAGATTCGTGCGCGTGTTGTGAGCATGAATATGCTCACCCGCCGCCACGTCCACCAACGTATGACCGATTGGCAAACCGTATTTAATGACGTTTTCGCCTTGCGCAATATCGCATAAAGCGAATTTATGGCCACGAGAAACCGCTTGGCGCAGGATTACCGCTCGCCCATCAACGGTGACTTCGGTTCCTTCAGCCAAATCAGCGAGCGCTACCGCGACGGTATCCAGCGTATGGATCTTGATGTATTGCATACCTTCACCCAGGCCTTAGTTCAGTTCAATGGCGAAATAATCACGCGCATTGTTGAAGCAAATATTTCTGACCATTTCACCCAACAGTTGGATATCTGCCGGCGCTTCACCTGCAGCAACCCAACGGCCAATCATCTGGCACAGGATGCGACGGAAGTATTCATGGCGCGTATATGAAAGGAAGCTACGGCTATCGGTCAGCATGCCGACGAAACGGCTCAGCAGACCGAGCTGGGCCAGTTGCGTCATCTGACGTTCCATACCGTCTTTCTGATCGTTGAACCACCAGCCGGAACCGAACTGCATCTTGCCCGGCATACCTTCGCCCTGGAAGTTGCCGATCATGGTGCCCAGCACTTCGTTATCGCGCGGGTTCAGGCAGTAGAGAATGGTTTTCGGCAGCAGGTTCTGTTCGTTCTGCTTGCTCAGCAGTTTGGACAGCTCTTCGGCCATCGGGCGATCGTTGATGGAGTCGAAGCCGACATCCGCACCCAACAGTTTGAACTGACGCAGGTTGTTATTACGCAGCGCGCCGATGTGGTACTGCTGTACCCATTCACGACGCGCATATTCCGCACCGAGGTACACCAGCACCGCGGTTTTAAACTGGGCAACTTCATGCTCGCTCAGCGTTTCACCCGCCAGGCGGCGTGCCAGAATGCTATCCAGTTCAGATTCGTTAGATTCAGCAAACAGCACCACGTCCAGCGCGTGGTCAGAGACTTTACAGCCGTGAGCCGCAAAGTGATCCAGACGTTTGGTCAGCGCAGCTTGCAGGTCGCTGAAGCGGCGGATATCCGTGTCAGACACCTCACCGAGCTTCGCCATATAGTCATTAAAGGTCGCCAGCTCAATGTTAAAGGCTTTATCCGGACGCCAGCTCGGCAGCACTTTCACTTCAAAGCTTGCGTCTTTAGCAACGGCCGCGTGATGCTCCAGAGAGTCGATCGGGTCATCGGTGGTACCGACCATTTTCACGTTCATCTGCTGCATGATGCCGCGTGCGGAGAATTTGTCCTGCGCCAGCAGTTCATTGCACTGGTTCCAGATTTCGTCAGCCGTTGCCGGAGACAGCAGCTTACCTGTAATACCAAACGGGCGACGTAATTCGAGGTGGGTCCAATGGTACAGCGGGTTACCGATTGTGTGCGGAACCGTGGCGGCCCAGGCGTCAAACTTCTCGCGATCGGAGGCATCGCCGGTACACAGGCGTTCAGCGACGCCGTTAGTACGCATCGCACGCCACTTGTAGTGGTCACCCTTCAGCCAGATGTCATACAGGTTATTAAAACGGTAGTTTTCCGCGATTTGTTGCGGTGGCAAATGGCAGTGGTAGTCGAAGATTGGCTGGTCTTTGGCGTAATCATGATACAGACGGCGGGCAAATTCGGTGTCCAACAGGAAATCTTCAGTCATAAACGGGGTCATTATCGTCTTCCTCTCAGCGAGTGCGTCAGATTGCTTATGTTTTGATGTTGACAAAGTTATCACACCAATTTCCATACACTGAAGATATTTTCGTGAGTTAGATCAACAAATGGCGACAAAAAAATTACTCTCAAAGAGGTAAACCGCGCGCCAAGCCGCACCAGAACTGGCTTTGCTGAATCGAAATAATGACCACACGAAGATTCACACTTTTGTGATGGCACTCACCTTTTAAAGTTGTATGACAAGTTATCTTTTTGCCGTCGCGATACATAAGCCGACGGAATGCAAATTACCGATGTATCACCATCGGATTAACCGGTACGGAAACCGAATTAGCACAAATATTGACATGGCAGAGTTCGGGGAGTACCGGCTTTTTTTCGGTTACCCCCTCGTAAAAGAACATCCTCCTCCCTGAACTGGAAGATGACCGCTCGTTCGCGGACATAACAAAACGATGAGGTTTTACATGCGTAAAATTAAAGGGTTACGTTGGTACATGATCGCACTGGTGACGCTTGGCACCGTGCTGGGTTACCTGACACGTAACACTGTGGCGGCAGCTGCGCCAACTCTGATGGAAGAGTTACACATCTCCACCCAACAGTATTCCTATATCATCGCAGCGTATTCTGCTGCTTACACCGTAATGCAACCCGTTGCCGGCTATGTGCTCGATGTGCTCGGCACAAAAATTGGTTACGCGATGTTCGCCGTTCTGTGGGCCGTCTTCTGTGGCGCGACCGCACTGGCTGGTAGCTGGGGTGGACTGGCGCTGGCGCGAGGCGCAGTCGGTGCCGCTGAAGCTGCGATGATCCCTGCGGGTCTGAAAGCCAGTTCTGAATGGTTCCCGGCAAAAGAACGTTCAATCGCAGTGGGTTACTTTAACGTCGGTTCCTCTATCGGCGCGATGATTGCTCCGCCGCTGGTCGTCTGGGCTATCGTCATGCACAGCTGGCAGATGGCATTCATTATTTCCGGTGCCCTGAGCTTTATCTGGGCCATGTGCTGGTTGGTATTTTACAAACACCCACGCGACCAGAAAAAACTGTCTGATGAAGAACGTGATTACATTCTGAATGGTCAGGAATCACAGCATAAAAACAGCACCGCCAAGAAAATGTCTCTCGGTCAGATCCTGCGTAACCGCCAGTTCTGGGGCATCGCGCTGCCGCGTTTCCTGGCAGAGCCGGCCTGGGGCACCTTCAACGCCTGGATCCCGCTGTTCATGTTTAAAGTCTACGGCTTTAACCTGAAAGAGATCGCGATGTTTGCCTGGATGCCGATGCTGTTTGCTGACCTGGGCTGTATCGTAGGGGGTTACTTACCGCCGCTGTTCCAGCGCTGGTTCGGCGTTAACCTGATCGTTTCCCGTAAAATGGTCGTCACCATGGGCGCATTGCTGATGATTGGCCCGGGGATGATCGGTCTGTTCACCAGCCCGTACATTGCTATCGCCCTGCTGTGCGTCGGCGGCTTTGCTCACCAGGCGCTGTCCGGTGCGCTGATCACGCTCTCTTCTGACGTATTTGGTCGTAATGAAGTGGCAACCGCGAACGGTCTGACCGGTATGTCCGCCTGGCTTGCAAGTACGCTGTTTGCGCTGGTCGTTGGCGCGCTGGCTGACACCATCGGCTTCAGCCCGCTGTTCGCCGTACTGGCGGTATTCGACCTGCTCGGCGCGTTAGTCATCTGGACGGTATTGCAGAACAAATCGGCCAGCGAGGTAGAGTCAGCTTCGCAAACTGGCGATCCCGCTGCGCAAAGTTAACCAGACACGATTTAACAAGGTTATGTAATGCTAAGCCGCCAGTCATCTGGCGGCTTTTTTATCGCCGCGAGTGGAGCCGGAATCGCAAAAGTGGTATAACAAATAGAGTCTGCCGTATCATGCCTGGAGCGCATATGGAAATCACCGAACCACGACGTTTGTACCAACAACTTGCCGCTGATCTGAAAGAACGCATTGAGCAGGGTGTCTACCTGGTGGGTGACAAACTCCCCGCCGAGCGCTTTATCGCCGATGAAAAAAATGTCAGCCGCACCGTGGTTCGTGAAGCGATTATCATGCTCGAGGTTGAGGGCTACGTTGAAGTGCGTAAAGGATCGGGGATCCACGTCATTTCAAACCAACCCAAACACTATGTCGCGCCAGATGAAAGTCTGGAGTTCGCCAGCTACGGTCCGTTTGAGCTGCTCCAGGCTCGCCAGCTCATAGAAAGCAATATTGCTGAGTTTGCCGCCACCCAGGTGACCAAACAGGACATCATGAAACTGATGGAAATTCAGGAGAAGTCGCGTAACGAAAAAAGCTTTCGTGACTCCGAGTGGGATCTCCTGTTCCATGTGCAGGTCGCGCTGGCAACACAGAACTCTGCCCTGGCCGCGATTGTTGAAAAAATGTGGACTCAGCGTATTCACAACCCCTACTGGAAGAAGCTGCACGACCACATCGACCTGCGTACGGTAGATAACTGGTGCGACGACCATGACCAGATCCTGCGGGCGCTGATTCGCAAAGATCCACACGCCGCCAAACTGGCGATGTGGCAGCATCTTGAGAACACAAAGCAGATGCTGTTTAACGAAACCAGCGATGATTTTGAATTCAACGCAGACCGTTATCTTTTTACCGATAATCCCGTCGTTCATCTCGATACGGCAGCTAACGGCGCAAAATAAACAATCTTAACGATGCAGGCGCGACAAAGCGCCTGTTTCTGACGCTTGGTAAGCATTAGGTATAAAGTGTCAGCCTGTGTAAATCCTCTCGCCTCCCTCCATTGCGATAAGCAAAATCACAGGGCAACACCCGTAATTTCTATAACGGACTACGTTGACCTTTGTTACAATTAGTTGTTATTTGAATTTTTGTGTTTGAGAGCTTGCTTACTTCACAACTTTACAGGGAATAGTTCAGGCCGTGAATTTGTGTCAGACCGCGATCCATGTAAAAAACACCAATAAAATTGCGGCGTTACAAACTCCAGAATACCGGCATGACGACAACCGATTCTCCAGGAATATTGAATGGAACTACTGACTCAATTACTGAATGCTTTATGGGCTCAGGATTTTGAAACGCTGGCCAATCCCTCCATGATTGGCATGCTCTATTTCGTACTGTTTACCATTTTGTTTCTGGAAAACGGACTGCTGCCAGCAGCCTTTTTACCTGGCGACAGTCTACTGGTACTGGTCGGCGTACTTATCGCTAAAGGCGCGATGGGTTTTCCGCAAACGGTACTGCTGCTCACCACCGCGGCCAGCCTGGGTTGCTGGCTCAGCTATATCCAGGGGAGATGGCTGGGAAATACCCGCACCGTTCAAAACTGGCTGTCTCATCTACCCGCGCACTACCATCAGCGCGCACATCATCTGTTCCATAAGCATGGCTTGTCTGCCCTGCTGGTCGGTCGCTTTATCGCGTTTGTCAGAACATTACTGCCGACCATCGCAGGATTGTCCGGTCTGAACAATGCGCGCTTTCAGTTCTTTAACTGGATGAGCGGACTGCTTTGGGTTCTGATTCTCACAACGCTTGGCTATCTGCTGGGCAAAACGCCAGTGTTTCTCAAATATGAAGATCAACTGATGTCTTGTCTGATGCTGCTTCCCGTGGTGTTACTGGTGTTTGGTCTGGCAGGTTCACTGGTTGTGCTTTGGAAAAAGAAATACGGGAACCGAGGGTAAATTATGCTGAAATCATGCATAACACTCCGACGACTGGCCTGGACGACTACTTTTATGCTGTTTATCGGCGCGCTGCTCCTGACCTGGTCGGTCATCCGCCAGCAGGAGTCAACGCTTGCCATTCGTGCTGTAAACCAGGGAGCCACCATGCCTGATGGCTTCTCTATCTGGCATCACCTGGACGCCAACGGCATTCGCTTTAAAAGCATTACTCCGCAAAATGACGCGCTGCTGATCACCTTTGATTCCAGCGCGCAAAGCGCAGCCGCAAAGGTCGTGCTGGACCGAACGTTACCGCACGGTTTCGTTATTGCTCAGCAGGATGATGATAATCAGGCGGTACAGTGGTTATCCCGCTTACGTGATACCCCGCACCGTTTTGGTTAATCTCCAGGAATCTGAATTAGATCACTCACTTTGGTGATTTCATCATTTAGCGCCTATGATTAATAAACTGGGTTTATGACCCATTGCTTTATTATTCTGGAGCATCGGCCAAAGCCACAAGGTCGAATCACAATGGAAGGTTCAAGAATGAAATACCGCATCGCTTTAGCAATTAGTCTTTTCGCTCTCAGTGCCGGCAGTTACGCCTCCACCCTCTGTCAGGAAAAAGAACAGGATATTCAGCGGGAGATAAGCTATGCCGAAAAGCACAACAATCAAAACCGCATCAATGGTCTGAACAAAGCGCTGAGCGAAGTTCGGGCAAATTGTACTGACAGCAAACTGCGCGCCGACCATCAGAAAAAAATCGCCGAGCAGAAAAATGAGATAGCCGAGCGTCAACGTGATTTGGCCGAGGCGAAGCAAAAAGGCGATGCGGATAAGATAGCCAAGCGCGAACATAAGCTTGCTGAAGCTCAGCAAGAGCTGAAAGAACTCGAGACACGCGATTACTAAGTACGGTAACTAGCCACTCAACTGGAGAAAACTATGTCGAAAGATAATGCTACGGAAAACCTGCGCGCTGAGCTGAAATCTCTTGCGGATACGCTTGAAGAAGTACTTAGCTCCTCTGGCGATAAGTCGAAGGAAGAGATGAGTAAAATTCGCAGCAAAGCCGAACATGCGTTACGCGAGAGCCGCCATCGTCTGAGCGAAACCAGCGATGTGATTGCCAAACAGACCCGTGAGGCCGCGGCAAAAGCCGATAACTACGTACGCGAAAACCCATGGACAGGCGTCGGCATTGGCGCAGCAGTCGGTGTGGTGCTTGGTGTACTGCTGTCGCGCCGTTAATAATGGCAGACTCTCAACACGCACAAGGTCCAGGCAAAGGCGTACTGGGTATTGGACAGCGGATCCTGACGATTCTCGTTGAGATCGTAGAGACGCGGCTGCGGCTGGCCGTCGTTGAGCTGGAAGAGGAAAAAGCCAATCTCATCCAGATCCTGCTGATGCTTGGGCTGACCATGCTGTTCGCGGCGTTTGGTCTGATGAGTCTGATGGTGCTTATCATCTGGGCCATAGACCCGCAGTATCGCCTGAACGCCATGATTGCCACCACCGTTGTGCTGTTGCTTTTAGCGCTTATCGGCGGGCTATGGACGCTGAGTAAAGCGCGTAAAACAACGCTGCTACGCCATACGCGCAATGAACTCGCTAACGACAGGCAGGCCCTGGAGGATGATGCATAATGAGCAGTAAAGTCGAACGTCAACAACGTAAGGCGCAACTGCTTGGACAGATCCAGCAGCAAAGGCTGGATCTGTCTGCCACTCGCCGCGACTGGCTGGAAGCCACCGAAGTCTACGATCGTGGCTGGAAGACGCTGCTGAACCTGCGTGGCTGGGTGTTGGTCGGAAGCAGTATTATGGCGGTTCGCACCATTCGTAACCCGAATCTGCTGGTACGCTGGGCTAAACGCGGCTTCAGCGTGTGGAGCATCTGGCGTCTGGTTAAATCGACCATCAGACAACAGCAACTGCGCGGCTAATCACCTCTCCCCCCCTAACCTCAAATTTTTTGAAAATTTCTGACAGTTTTCCTTGCTAACAATTGTCATTAGCCGCGTTTATGATTCTCTCCATCGACAGCAACGACGCACTCTGCGACGTCGTTGCACAAAAAAACACAATAAGCCGCCTGAGTGGTTTCCTGGAGAGTATGATGAAGAAATTAGAAGATGTTGGTGTACTTGTAGCGCGCATTCTGATGCCAATCCTGTTTATTACCGCAGGTTGGGGAAAAATCACCGGATATGCGGGTACCCAACAGTACATGGAAGCCATGGGCGTCCCAGGATTTATGTTACCGCTGGTTATCCTGCTTGAGTTTGGCGGCGGTCTGGCCATCCTGTTTGGTTTCCTGACCCGTACTACTGCGCTGTTCACCGCGGGCTTCACGCTGCTGACGGCGTTCCTCTTCCACAGCAACTTTGCGGAAGGTGTGAACTCTCTGATGTTTATGAAAAACCTGACCATCGCAGGCGGCTTCCTGCTGCTGGCTATCACCGGTCCGGGCGCATTCAGCATCGACCGTGTACTGAATAAAAAATGGTAAGCGAGCTATACTAAACGCATCAAAAAGCGAGGAGACATCTCCTCGCTTTTGCTATCTGAGGAGGCGAAAATCATGGGACAACTCATTGACGGCGTATGGCATGACACCTGGTATGACACCAAATCAACCGGGGGAAAATTCCAACGCTCTGCATCAGCTTTCCGTAACTGGCTCACCGCGGATGGCGCACCGGGTCCAACGGGCGAAGGGGGTTTCGCCGCCGAAAAAGACCGCTATCATCTCTACGTTTCTCTGGCCTGTCCGTGGGCACATCGCACGCTGATCTTGCGTAAACTCAAAGGGCTGGAACCGTTTATTTCCGTTTCCGTTGTGCATCCGCTGATGCTGGAAAACGGCTGGACCTTTGACGATAACTTCCCGGCGGCAACCGGCGATACCCTGTATCAGCACGAATTTCTTTATCAACTCTATTTACACGCCGATCCGCACTACAGCGGTCGGGTGACCGTTCCGGTGCTGTGGGACAAAAAGAACCACACCATTGTCAGCAACGAATCTGCAGATATCATCCGTATGTTTAACACTGCGTTTGATGCGCTGGGCGCGAAAGCCGGGGATTACTATCCACCCGCTCTGCAAACTAAAATCGACGAGCTCAACGGCTGGATTTATGACAACGTCAATAACGGCGTGTATAAAGCCGGATTTGCCACCAGTCAGGAAGCCTACGACGACGCCGTAGAAAAAGTCTTTCAATCTCTGGCGCGGCTGGAGCAGATCCTTGGGCAACATCGCTACCTGACCGGGGACCAGTTAACAGAGGCCGATATTCGCCTGTGGACCACGCTGGTGCGCTTTGATCCTGTGTATGTGACGCACTTCAAGTGCGACAAACACCGGATTAGCGACTATCTGAACCTGTACGGTTTCCTGCGCGATATCTACCAGATGCCAGGCATTGCGGAGACCGTTAATTTTGATCACATCCGCAATCACTACTTCCGTAGCCACAAAACCATTAACCCGACCGGCATTATTTCTGTCGGACCGTGGCAGGACCTCAACGAACCCCACGGGCGTGATGACCGTTTTGCCTGAATGACACGGGTCCCCTTTGGGGGCCAAATAATTAATACTGCAAATATTTACCAGTATTTCATTCACGGCTATTCTTAATTTGATTGCTTTAAAAACAAGTAATTGAATACAGAACGAGGCAAAAATGGATTGGTATTTAAACGTATTAAAGAACTACTTTGGTTTTGGGGGCCGCGCGCGTCGTAAAGAATACTGGATGTTTGTGCTGGTCAACATCATCTTTACGTTCGTGCTGGGCATTCTGGACAGAATGCTTGGCTGGGAACGCGCCGGAGGGGAAGGCATATTAACGACGATTTATGGGGTTCTGGTCTTTATCCCGTGGTGGGCGGTGCAGTTCCGGCGTTTACATGACACCGACCGCTCGGCCTGGTGGCTACTGGTGCTGCTGATCCCGATCGTAGGCTGGTTGGTAATCATCATTTTCAACTGTCAAAATGGGACTCTGGGGAGCAACCGCTTCGGCGCTGACCCTAAACAACTGTCCTGATGTAATACACCATCTTGTCGGCCGGATAAGGTGCATTTGCACCGCATCCGGCGTAACAGCCCTGCTATTTACCCGCAAACAGCTTGGGAATTTCCCGCAAACACCAGGATTTCGCTTCGCCCATGCTGTCTCGACGCCAGGCCATAATAATATCAATTTCGCTTGTCGATTCCGGGCTAACCACACGCAACCGACCCGCCGCAATGTCCTCTTCCACCAGCGGGTATGGCATCGTCGCCACGCCAAGGCCGGCCAACAGCGCCTGGCGTTTATCTTCTATCGAACTCACCGTCAGACGCGGCTGTTTATCAAGCAGTTGAACCGTCAGCACCGGGCGTTCGCGGGCCGTGTCCGCCACCGCGATTCCACGGTACTTCACGCGGGTGACTTCCGATAACGGTTCCGGCTCCTGATGAATTGGATGATCCGGGGCCGCCACATATACGTTCATCAGCGAGTACAGCTTGCGCGAGTTGATTTCCGAAGATGAGCGAAAATGCATATCCGGCGCAATCACGATATCCGCCCGCCCCTGCTCCAGACGCTCCCACGCCCCGGCCAGAACTTCGGTAATAACGGAAAGCTGGGTATTGGCCTTCCCGGCAAGTCTGTCGATCAGCGGGAAAAACGCCGCCGTCGGCACCAGCGCTTCGGTGACGATGGTCAGATGCGTTTCCCAACCGCGAGCCAGCGCTTCGGCATCGGTGGTCAGCTTATCCGCAGCTTCCAGCAGTACACGCCCACGTTCCAGCAGCATACGCCCGACGTTGGTGAATTTTGTGCGATGACCTGAACGGTCGAACAGCACGACGTCCAGCTCTTCCTCCAGCTTCTGCATGGTATAGCTGAGCGCGGAAGGAACGCGCCCCAGTTCGTCCGCTGCGGCGGCAAAGCTGCCACGCCGGTCTATTGCGTCCATGACGCGTAACGCCTCAAGCGTTAAAGCCCTTTCTTTGGCCATCTCGTTCTCATTCAGGAAATTTGAACATACCGGGCAGAATATCTGGCTAACAATGCAGCGTCTAGCCATTTAACATAAAAGGAAGTAAAGAGAGGTCAAGAACTATGATTACTACCCGTACAGCCAAACAATGCGGGCAAGCAGACTACGGCTGGCTGCAGGCCCGTTATACCTTCTCCTTTGGACACTATTTTGATCCTAAACTGCTGGGTTATGCCTCGCTGCGTGTTCTGAACCAGGAAGTTCTGGCACCGGGAGCCTCTTTCCAGCCACGTACCTATCCGAAGGTGGATATCGTCAATCTGATCCTCGAAGGGGAAGCGGAGTATCGCGACAGTGAAGGTAACCATATCCAGGCCAAGGCAGGAGAAGTTTTACTGCTCGCCACACAGCCGGGAATTAGCTACAGCGAACACAATATCAGCAAAGATAAACCGTTAACCCGAATGCAGCTCTGGCTGGATGCCTGCCCGCAGCGCGAAAACGCCTGCGTACAGAAAGCCACGCTGAGTGCCGGTAAGCATCAGTTGCTCGCCTCGCCGGATGGTGAACAAGGCAGCCTGCATCTGCGTCAACAGGTATGGGTGCACCACGTTGAACTGCAACAAGGTGAATCGCTGAGTTTTCAGTTACATGGGCCGCGGGCTTACTTACAGTCGATCCACGGCAGATTCCATGCGGTGACATCTGGCGCCGAAAAGGAAGCGCTCACCTGCGGCGATGGCGCATTTATTCGTGACGAAACTAACATAACGTTAGTCGCCGATACCGCGCTGCGCGCTTTGCTGATAGATTTGCCCGTATAGTCAGGGAAAACAATGGAGTACGACTATTGAGCAAGAAATCATCAAAAAAACGCCAGCCGCAGGTTGAGCCGAAAAAACAGGATACTGTGACCTTCGGCTATGAAGAAATGCTGACAGAGCTGGAAGCGATTGTGGCGGATGCCGAGCTACGGCTGGAAGACGAAGAAGCCGCCTGAAAAGGCGGCTTAGAGTTATGCCGGGGGCGATTCCGCCTTACCCGGCCTGCAGATTAATGTGCCTTACTGGCCATGATCTCAATGATCTGCTTGTCGGTTTCCTGCATCGAGCGACACGCCAGCGCACACAGGTTCGTGATAGATTGCTCCACGTTGTGCGCCACAATCCCTTCATTGCCGGTCACAGCGGTGTCATCCAGCGCCATCAGCACCGCTTTCCACGCCGCAGATGCGCTGGTTGAAACTTTCATCGCGCAGCTGTTTGAGGCGCCATCGCAAATCATTCCGCTCACGTCGCCAATCATGCTGCTGATTGCCATCGCGATGGTGTTGTAGCGACCATCAACAATCCACGCCATCCCCGCCGCGGCGCCCATCGCCGCCGTGGTTGCCGCACACAGTGCAGACAAACGCGGAAGCTGATGATGGATGTAGATAGCGCTCAGGTGAGACAACATCAGCGCACGCGCCAATTTCTCTTCATCCGCACCAAAGTGCTCAGCCACCACCATTACCGGAACGGTCGCGGTAATCCCCTGATTACCAGAGCCCGAGTTGCTCATTGCCGGAAGCGTCGCTCCCCCCATTCGCGCATCCGATGCCGCACTGGTGCGGATCAGAATAGAGGTGGAGAGATCGTTCGCCAGCAGGCCACGCGCGCACTGCTTCTCAAGCGTGGTTCCGATGTGCAAGCCCCAGTTACCGCGCAGCCCTTCCTGGGACAGCGCACCGTTCAGTTTCGCCGCATCGAGAATAAAGCGGATTGACTCAAACGGTACCGCGTTCACGAACGCCAGAATCTCTTCCAGCGACGTGTGGGACAATACCGCCAGCGGTGACTCTTGCTCCTCTTCCTGAGCGTTCTGTTCTGTCGTGAACACCACGCCCTTATTGGTCTCAATGTGCACAATGTTGGTATGACCACCAACAATCGTCACGCACGCCCATCCCTCAGCGCTATAAACCTTCGCACGGGAGAAGAGAATGTCCTCGCATGGCTCCTGCAGCATCACCGCGACCTTCCCGGCGGTAAGCATCGCTTTCGCATCGGCAATCGCTTGAGGCGAGGCGTCTTTCAGTACCTCTAAACCGGCGTGGGCATTTCCCCCCAGCGCACCCAGTGCCGCCGCGACAGGCAGCCCAACCATTCCGGTACCCGGCACGGTAACGCCCATGCCGTTTTTCATCAGGTTCGGTGAGACCCACGCATCAATGCGTTCAACCGCGCCGTCCAGCTCAGAGGAGGCGACCGCTGCCGCCAGAGCCAGAGAGATAGGTTCCGTGCAGCCCAGCGCAGGCTTAACTTCTTCCTGCACCGCGCGGATAAAACTATCCCATAATGGATTCAATGTAGTCTCAAACATAACAACAACCTTTGCTCAGATATCTCAGGAAAATGCCAGGAACGGAGAAACGCACAGCAGCAGGCCCGTGACAATAATCAGATACAGGGAAGCGCCTTTGTATTTGTGCAGTGCAGGAACTTTGTAGACCAACCAGGCCGGGATCAGACATCCCACCATGCCGAAGATAGGGCTACAAATAGAAGTGAAGCTCAGTACCGGCGCATTGAGCACAATGGCTCCCCACGCCAGCAGGATAGCGAAAACCATAATGCCGCGCTGAACCAGGGTCTCATTGATTTTCTCGGCTGGCATTTTGCGGCGCAGCACGTTCATCACGATCCCTTGAGTGGCTTCACGGAACCCTAAGTAAACGCCGAAGAAAGCGGTCATTACGGCAAAGATGTTCAGAATAACGCTAACGATTTTCACCCAGCCAGCACCCGCGCCGCTGATAAACTGCGCGGCAATCGCCAGAGCGGAAATGTTCTGCTCATAAGCTTTAACCGCTTCGTCATGGCCCATCGCCAGCGTGAAGGAAACGGCGTAGAAAAAGACGGTCACAAACAGAATACCGAACGCAATATTCATGGCTCGCAGGGCTTTATGGCGTGCCACTTCAATGGATTTATTGCGAGAACGATAGGAGATAACCATCGGGCTTAAAGTCTGAATAAACAGAATCGATGTCAGGGTAAACGGCAGCGTGATAATCGCGTTTTTGATCAGCAGCGCCATCGGCGGCAGTGAACCTACGTTATATAAATGCCACATCCCAACCATCGACACGCCAAGCGCCGCCACCACCAGCAGCTTGGTCAGTACCATACCGGTGGAGATTTTAAAAAGCAGTTTTTGGGGTCTGACGCTCAGTGGAACGAAAACTCACGTTAAGGGATTTTGGTCATGAGATTATCAAAAAGGATCTTCACCTAGATCCTTTTAAATTAAAAATGAAGTTTTAAATCAATCTAAAGTATATATGAGTAAACTTGGTCTGACAGTTACCAATGCTTAATCAGTGAGGCACCTATCTCAGCGATCTGTCTATTTCGTTCATCCATAGTTGCCTGACTCCCCGTCGTGTAGATAACTACGATACGGGAGGGCTTACCATCTGGCCCCAGTGCTGCAATGATACCGCGAGACCCACGCTCACCGGCTCCAGATTTATCAGCAATAAACCAGCCAGCCGGAAGGGCCGAGCGCAGAAGTGGTCCTGCAACTTTATCCGCCTCCATCCAGTCTATTAATTGTTGCCGGGAAGCTAGAGTAAGTAGTTCGCCAGTTAATAGTTTGCGCAACGTTGTTGCCATTGCTGCAGGCATCGTGGTGTCACGCTCGTCGTTTGGTATGGCTTCATTCAGCTCCGGTTCCCAACGATCAAGGCGAGTTACATGATCCCCCATGTTGTGCAAAAAAGCGGTTAGCTCCTTCGGTCCTCCGATCGTTGTCAGAAGTAAGTTGGCAGCAGTGTTATCACTCATGGTTATGGCAGCACTGCATAATTCTCTTACTGTCATGCCATCCGTAAGATGCTTTTCTGTGACTGGTGAGTACTCAACCAAGTCATTCTGAGAATAGTGTATGCGGCGACCGAGTTGCTCTTGCCCGGCGTCAACACGGGATAATACCGCACCACATAGCAGAACTTTAAAAGTGCTCATCATTGGAAAACGTTCTTCGGGGCGAAAACTCTCAAGGATCTTACCGCTGTTGAGATCCAGTTCGATGTAACCCACTCGTGCACCCAACTGATCTTCAGCATCTTTTACTTTCACCAGCGTTTCTGGGTGAGCAAAAACAGGAAGGCAAAATGCCGCAAAAAAGGGAATAAGGGCGACACGAAAATGTTGAATACTCATACTCTTCCTTTTTCAATATTATTGAAGCATTTACCAGGGTTATTGTCTCATGAGCGGATACATATTTGAATGTATTTAGAAAAATAAACAAATAGGGGTTCCGCGCACATTTCCCCGAAAAGTGCCACCTGACGTCTAAGAAACCATTATTATCATGACATTAACCTATAAAAATAGGCGTATCACGAGGCCTGTGGGAGGAAAATAAAGTGTCATCCTAACTACAGGACCCTGCAACGTAGCAATTCCTGCAAAAATCCATTTAAAACAATGACTTATTTCAATTCTGCCATCTGCAAGCGTTTTGTGGGGATGGAGGCCGGAATCATTAAAGTATCATCCTAATTTTCGCTCAACCTTGGAAAATGCTGAGAATCGTAAAAATAAAGTTTCATCCTTTCCGCTACTAGTTCAAGGCTTTCTTCCGGCCGCCGGCAACAACGCTGCTTGGCTGAGGCGATCCACTTGCGCTACCGCTCACTGATCAGATCGAACTTGAACTCGACGAGCAGCCAACCATCAGGCCGAGCGTGATCGCCAAAAAAAACGGATCATGCGAAATCCTTCGTTGAGTTTGGCGCGGGTTTTAGCAAATCAGCTGGCCCGCGATCCGGTTGAGAGTGATCCGAAGCGGTCCTTGACGACCGGCACAAATCGGCCGATTCTGTTGAAAAAGTAGCTTTAGCGGCAGCCTGCCGATCAGGTGTGCCTGCTGTCGAAGTGGCTGCAAGCCACTTCAAGTTGCCTTCCGGCGTTTCACTGAGCGTCCTTGCTCAGGTTTAAGGGTTAATTTGAGGGTTTCTGCTCGTAGCAGGCATACCTATCCCGTCAGCGGTGGCCCTTGAGGCAAAAGCTTGGCCATGCGGCGCAGGTTCTGCACCATCGCAGCCAAGGTGAATTCGTCAGTGGCACCCGTTAGGCCACGCAGTCGTAAACGGTCGAGTTTCATGATCCGTTTGAGGTGGGCGAAAAGCATCTCCACCTTCTTTCGTTCGCAGCGAGAGACGAGGTACTCCGGTGTCTTGGCGATGCGTCGAGCCACGTCGCGGGCAGCCTCATGGATGCTGCGGACGATCTTCCGATTCGGCGTGTTGGGGCAGCATTTCGCTTTCAACGGGCAGGTGGCGCAGTCGGTTTGGCTGGAGCGGTAAATGACGGTTTTGGCCTTAGTTACCCGCGACCTTTGCTGGGTGAAGGCGCGCCATTCACTGCGTAGCGGTTTGCCGGCTGGGCAGCGATATTCATTGGCGTCCTGACTCCAGTGAAAGTCGTTACTGGAGAGGCTGTCGTCCTTGCGCTCGGTCTTGTCCCACACCGGCACATGCGGTTCGATGTCCTTTTCTTCGACCATCCAGGCCAGCATCGGGGCGGTGCCATAAGCGGTATCGCCGATAAGGCGTTCCGGTGTGAGATCGAACTGCGCCTCGACACGCTCGACCATCGTCCTAGTCGAATCGACTTCGGCGGTACGGTGCGCCGGGGTAGCTTCCACGTCCATGATCACACCGTGCTCAGTGTCGATCAGGTAATTCGTGGAGTAGGCAAAAAAGGCCGGGCCACCTGGCGCTGCTGTCCAACGGGACTGAGGATCAGTGAGCGAAATTTTCTTGGGAAGAGCCTCAGCCAGCGCCTCTTCATCAAGGGCTTCGAGGTACTCGCGCACTGCGCGGCTGCTGAGCTTTGGATCGTTCCAATCGACCTCATCTCCCGCCACCCCACGTTGCCGGCTGGCATCCGCCTTAATGATGCTGGCGTCGACGGCGAAACCTTCACCCTTGACTAGGCCGGCTGCCATGCAGCGCCGCAGCACCTCATTGAATAACCAGCGGAATAGATCGCTGTCACGAAAACGCCCATGGCGATTCTTCGAGAAGGTCGAGTGATTGGGGACTTCGTCTTCCAGACCCAACCGGCAGAACCAGCGATAGGCCAGGTTCAGGTGCACCTCTTCGCACAATCGCCGCTCGGAACGAATGCCATAGCAGTAGCCGACGACCAGCATGCGCACCATCAACTCCGGGTCAATCGAGGGACGCCCGATGGGGCTATAGAAATCTGCCAGGTAGGCACGTAGATCACTGAGATCCAAGCACTGGTCGATGCTGCGCAGGAGATGTTGGGCCGGGACGTGATCTTCCAGATTGAACGAGTAGAACAGGCGCTGCTGTCCTCCCGGTAACTGTCCCATCATGCTGTTCGCCCCCACGCTCGCTGACAAAGCAATTTTGCCAACGGCATGGGGAGGCCGCTACTTTTTCAACAGAATCGGCCGCACACAGCCATTCGGCTCAACAGAACCCTGCCTTTACCCCACCAAACTCCGGAAACTCGCCCGGTAGTCCGTCGGCTTGAGATGCACATGTTGGCTGAGGTCGCCGGGTAGCGTGAACAGGCGCGGACCGTCCCGAAACTGGAACACGCGATACAGATGGAATTGATCGCCCGCCTCCTTGGAGAATTCGAGTTCGTTGTGGCTGACCAAGAAAGACGAGCCTACCCCGCCATTGGTGGTTTTCACCTCGATGAAGCGCTCATGGGCGTCCTCTTCGAACGACAGGATGTCGAACCCCGCACCGTCTCCCTGGGTGTCGGACACCCAATCCAGCCGCTGAAAAAGCTCTGGGTGGCCGAGCTCGGTCAGGCGTTGCTGTTCGTAGCCAATCACCCACTGCTCCCCTGCCCGGCCCAGCTTGCGGTTGGCTTCATCGCGAGCGGCATAATCGAACTTTCGCGGTAGGCGTTGCCGTAGAGATGCCGGGGTACGCACAAGCACTTCACGGGCGGGTGGTTCTACCAAAGCCGCTCGGTAGGTTTTGTCACCCGGAAGTTTTACCTCCTCCAGGGCATCGACAAGAGCGCCGACCGTCTGCTGATGTTCCAGAACGTAGGCGTGTACGGATTTACGCAGCAGCAGTTGGCTGTTGCCGCGTGGCTTGTAGCCGTTGATATAGGGCAGGCCCAGGGCATCGAGTACGGCGCTAATGTTCTGGTGCTTGAGCTCGACTGAAGACTTGCTGCGACCGTTCAGCAGTTGGCGCAGTGCCTGGTTGTGCTCGGACTTGTGGTACGGCTCCCCAGCCGCCTCGGCACGCAGCATGTCGAAATAGTCTTCGACCGTGGCCAGGACCTCTTCTTCGGACCAGTCTTCGCCGATGCGAATGATGCGAAACCCGAGCCGCGTCAGCGCCGGAACGACGGTCGTCTCGCCACCGGAGAAGCTGTCAGCAGTGAGCGGGCCCTGCTCGGGAAATTGCTTGCCGAAGGCCACACCGGCGATGGCCTTGGAATCGCAATCGGTGCCGGTCTTCGGATCACGTACCAGGAAGTCGCGGGACTTGCCGTAGCCGTGGCGCGCCAGGAATTTCGTGCGGCCCAGTTGCACGAACTCATCGATGGCAGCCTGCACGGCGGCGGGGCTTCGAAGCTGGGAGAGTTGAGACACAGGGTCCTTCCTTACTGTCATGGTGTGCCGGGAACCGCCGAGCCACGAGATTATGAGTAGCCCCTGAACAGAAACGTCACGATAAAAGCCGTGAACGCCACCAGGCCCATTAAATCCCTTGCGTATTTGCAGCCCGTGCTGTCCAAACCTGTACCAGGTCCGATCAACACGCTCCAACCATTGAGGTACGAAAACACCGCCTGACCGAACAAAAAATGCGTGATAGCCGCCGCAGCCATGACGCCGGAATCGTCAGACAGGCTGTAGCTGTTGACCATTGCCCTGTACGCCTGCATCTGAAATGGCTATTGCCCTGATGGGAGCCGGCTTTTCAGCCACCGACACCAGCGATGCCGTCAATATTCTTTACCCGATAACCATGACCGTACAAGCTAACAAGGCCTGGCAAGCCAGCGGACTTAAAAAGTCTTTTTTTCTACCATCCCACAAAAAAGTTCGTGGTGGAGAAAAGATAAGCTATGCAAGGCTTTAGGAGACGTGGTTTTTCAGGATGACGAAGAACGATTCGGCGCTAGGTGCAACATAGGTGCATCGCACGAGCGCTAGGAACGGCGAAAAAAGGCGGACGTGGCGAAATCGGTAGACGCAGCAGACTTTAAAATTGGAGTGCCCGCGGGGAAATCCGCGGAGTAGAACCGCTCAAAGTCGGGGAACGCTAACGGGCAATACCCTAAGCCAATCCCGAGCCAAGCCCCTTCGGGGGAAGGTGTAGAGACTGGACGGGCGGCGCCTAAAGCCTTCGGGCAATGGCGAAGGGACAGTCCAGACCACGAACGTCATCAGACGGCGGCGAAAGTCGAGGTGGTACGAAAATCTGCTTCTCTGTGAGAGTACGGGTTCGAGTCCCGTCGTCCGCACCACAAAGCCAAACATCCCTGCGATGATCGACCTCTGGGCGTTTGGTCGTGAGCCCGCCACCCTCGCGCTACGCTTTGCGCAGGCGTCGAAGGCGATCAGGTGCGCCCATCGATTCCGTCGAGCACCATCGCTGCGAGTTCATCGCTGGTGTGTGCACCACTATCGAGAACACGGGTTGTGCATGGAAGCCGTTCCCTTGCGGCCAAGCATCGGGCGACATTCGCTAATCGCCACTCTCGAATCTCCGCATTTCGATTCGGGTCAGGATGCATGGTCTGGTTCGCGATCCGGTGACGCAATAGGTCCTCGTTGAGCGTCAGAAAGATGTGCAGCAGCTGATCGTCGATCCGCCTTACCCCGTCGAGTATCTCAGTCAGATAGTCCGGGTGCACGAGCGTCATTGGGATGATGATGTCCTGCGAGTAATTCCTTCGAATCTCCCTGACCGCCGCGATCGTAAGTCCCCTCCACAAGGGGAGATCCTGATAGTCTCCGCTCGCTGGCATGGGGACCGTTTCTTTCACCACGAACCCGATTTCCTCGGGGTCAAAGATCAGCGATTTGGAACGCCGATCGCGCAGCCGCTTAGCGAGCGTCGTCTTTCCGGCGCCGAAAGGTCCGTTGATCCAGATTATCATTGTCGACGGCCTCTAACCTGAAGGCTCGCAAGAGCGCTCGACGGCCTCGTGCGGAGGCACGATCGGAGTGGTTCCGAAATGCTTCTCAAGATAGGTGACGCCGAACGTCACGATGTCCTGCGCGTCGAACAGGTAGCACTGAGCAAAGCCCACGACACCTTCTCGATGGCGACCGAGCTTCACGTAAGCATTTGCTATAGTTTCAACCGCATCCGGCTTTCCTTCGATAGCAAAGCAATCGAGAATGCCGTTTGAATCGTAATCCGATGCCGTTTTCCAGGCGACTTCACCGTCTCTTCCAAGCATCGGCATCTCATACGTCACCCACCGTTTGTTGGGGATATCGGCAACCGCCTCGGCGTAGTGCAATGCGGTAACGGAGTTTAGCGGCGCACCCAACAGCAGGGCCTTCCCGCCAAGGCGAACGAACCGCTCGACGGGCGATCCTTCCCCCAAGGCGTGACCGAGTTCGTGAGGCTCCGTCAGCGTTTCAGCCAGCGGACCAACCGCGACCATCGATGCATCGGGGTGCGCGCTGCGCCGCGCGCCGGGGGCTTGAACCAGAAATTGATTCAGCAGGCCGAACCCACGGTAAGTCCCGGCTGTTGCGGGATCGAACGGCAGCCAGGTACGGCGGGCTTCGTCATCCAGCCGAGCGCCATTCAGAGTCTCCTCGTAGGGTGATCGGTCCCACGACGCGTATCCCATCACAGTGCCAGTCGGCCCAACCGCGGAGCGTAACGCGGCAACGACCGTCTCCGCTCCTCCTTCGACCGGACCAATCGCTTTAAGTGAGGCATGCACCATCAAGAGGTCACCGGTTTGGACTCCGAGTTTTTGAAGCGCCTCCGTTATTGCCTTCCGCGTATGCATCGCGATATCTCCTCTAAACTGCAAAACACTATACGGGGTCTGACGCTCAGTGGAACGAAAACTCACGTTAAGGGATTTTGGTCATGAGATTATCAAAAAGGATCTTCACCTAGATCCTTTTAAATTAAAAATGAAGTTTTAAATCAATCTAAAGTATATATGAGTAAACGGCACTGTTGCAAATAGTCGGTGGTGATAAACTTATCATCCCCTTTTGCTGATGGAGCTGCACATGAACCCATTCAAAGGCCGGCATTTTCAGCGTGACATCATTCTGTGGGCCGTACGCTGGTACTGCAAATACGGCATCAGTTACCGTGAGCTGCAGGAGATGCTGGCTGAACGCGGAGTGAATGTCGATCACTCCACGATTTACCGCTGGGTTCAGCGTTATGCGCCTGAAATGGAAAAACGGCTGCGCTGGTACTGGCGTAACCCTTCCGATCTTTGCCCGTGGCACATGGATGAAACCTACGTGAAGGTCAATGGCCGCTGGGCGTATCTGTACCGGGCCGTCGACAGCCGGGGCCGCACTGTCGATTTTTATCTCTCCTCCCGTCGTAACAGCAAAGCTGCATACCGGTTTCTGGGTAAAATCCTCAACAACGTGAAGAAGTGGCAGATCCCGCGATTCATCAACACGGATAAAGCGCCCGCCTATGGTCGCGCGCTTGCTCTGCTCAAACGCGAAGGCCGGTGCCCGTCTGACGTTGAACACCGACAGATTAAGTACCGGAACAACGTGATTGAATGCGATCATGGCAAACTGAAACGGATAATCGGCGCCACGCTGGGATTTAAATCCATGAAGACGGCTTACGCCACCATCAAAGGTATTGAGGTGATGCGTGCACTACGCAAAGGCCAGGCCTCAGCATTTTATTATGGTGATCCCCTGGGCGAAATGCGCCTGGTAAGCAGAGTTTTTGAAATGTAAGGCCTTTGAATAAGACAAAAGGCTGCCTCATCGCTAACTTTGCAACAGTGCCCCCTCGGCTACCACCTCCATTGTCGTTTTCAGAAGACGGCTGCACTGAACGTCAGAAGCCGACTGCACTATAGCAGCGGAGGGGTTGGATCCATCAGGCAACGACGGGCTGCTGCCGGCCATCAGCGGACGCAGGGAGGACTTTCCGCAACCGGCCGTTCGATGCGGCACCGATGGCCTTCGCGCAGGGGTAGTGAATCCGCCAGGATTGACTTGCGCTGCCCTACCTCTCACTAGTGAGGGGCGGCAGCGCATCAAGCGGTGAGCGCACTCCGGCACCGCCAACTTTCAGCACATGCGTGTAAATCATCGTCGTAGAGACGTCGGAATGGCCGAGCAGATCCTGCACGGTTCGAATGTCGTAACCGCTGCGGAGCAAGGCCGTCGCGAACGAGTGGCGGAGGGTGTGCGGTGTGGCGGGCTTCGTGATGCCTGCTTGTTCTACGGCACGTTTGAAGGCGCGCTGAAAGGTCTGGTCATACATGTGATGGCGACGCACGACACCGCTCCGTGGATCGGTCGAATGCGTGTGCTGCGCAAAAACCCAGAACCACGGCCAGGAATGCCCGGCGCGCGGATACTTCCGCTCAAGGGCGTCGGGAAGCGCAACGCCGCTGCGGCCCTCGGCCTGGTCCTTCAGCCACCATGCCCGTGCACGCGACAGCTGCTCGCGCAGGCTGGGTGCCAAGCTCTCGGGTAACATCAAGGCCCGATCCTTGGAGCCCTTGCCCTCCCGCACGATGATCGTGCCGTGATCGAAATCCAGATCCTTGACCCGCAGTTGCAAACCCTCACTGATCCGCATGCCCGTTCCATACAGAAGCTGGGCGAACAAACGATGCTCGCCTTCCAGAAAACCGAGGATGCGAACCACTTCATCCGGGGTCAGCACCACCGGCAAGCGCCGCGACGGCCGAGGTCTTCCGATCTCCTGAAGCCAGGGCAGATCCGTGCACAGCACCTTGCCGTAGAAGAACAGCAAGGCCGCCAATGCCTGACGATGCGTGGAGACCGAAACCTTGCGCTCGTTCGCCAGCCAGGACAGAAATGCCTCGACTTCGCTGCTGCCCAAGGTTGCCGGGTGACGCACACCGTGGAAACGGATGAAGGCACGAACCCAGTGGACATAAGCCTGTTCGGTTGGTAAGCTGTAATGCAAGTAGCGTATGCGCTCACGCAACTGGTCCAGAACCTTGACCGAACGCAGCGGTGGTAACGGCGCAGTGGCGGTTTTCATGGCTTGTTATGACTGTTTTTTTGTACAGTCTATGCCTCGGGCATCCAAGCAGCAAGCGCGTTACGCCGTGGGTCGATGTTTGATGTTATGGAGCAGCAACGATGTTACGCAGCAGGGCAGTCGCCCTAAAACAAAGTTAGCCATATGAACTCGGAATCAGTACGCATTTATCTCGTTGCTGCGATGGGAGCCAATCGGGTTATTGGCAATGGTCCTAATATCCCCTGGAAAATTCCGGGTGAGCAGAAGATTTTTCGCAGACTCACTGAGGGAAAAGTCGTTGTCATGGGGCGAAAGACCTTTGAGTCTATCGGCAAGCCTCTACCGAACCGTCACACATTGGTAATCTCACGCCAAGCTAACTACCGCGCCACTGGCTGCGTAGTTGTTTCAACGCTGTCGCACGCTATCGCTTTGGCATCCGAACTCGGCAATGAACTCTACGTCGCGGGCGGAGCTGAGATATACACTCTGGCACTACCTCACGCCCACGGCGTGTTTCTATCTGAGGTACATCAAACCTTCGAGGGTGACGCCTTCTTCCCAATGCTCAACGAAACAGAATTCGAGCTTGTCTCAACCGAAACCATTCAAGCTGTAATTCCGTACACCCACTCCGTTTATGCGCGTCGAAACGGCTAACCATTCCGTCAACGGGACGCCAAAATGCTGCGCATTTTGGTTCCCTCCGCTGCGCTCCGGCTCTCGTTACGTCCAACGTTAGCACCACTGAAACCCAGCTTTATTTAGCTCATGTTTATTCAAACGGCATTTAGCTTTTCAGGCGTTATTCAGTGCCTGTTTTGCCTTTTTTCCGGGCTTCGCCTGCATGGGCTGCGCAGGTTTTCAGTCTTTTTGGCCTCTAGCCCTTGCGTAGCAAGCGCAAGCAGCTATCGTTTTTGCAGTGCTGTGCCGCCTCGGTGGCGCAGCGTTTTTTCACGGTTAGCGCCCGTCGCCAAATTCAAGTTATCCGTTTTGGCTTCTGGTTCTAACATTTCGGTCAAGCCGACCCGCATTCTGCGGTCGGCTTACCTCGCCCGTTAGACATCATGAGGGAAGCGGTGACCATCGAAATTTCGAACCAACTATCAGAGGTGCTAAGCGTCATTGAGCGCCATCTGGAATCAACGTTGCTGGCCGTGCATTTGTACGGCTCCGCAGTGGATGGCGGCCTGAAGCCATACAGCGATATTGATTTGTTGGTTACTGTGGCCGTAAAGCTTGATGAAACGACGCGGCGAGCATTGCTCAATGATCTTATGGAGGCTTCGGCTTTCCCTGGCGAGAGCGAGACGCTCCGCGCTATAGAAGTCACCCTTGTCGTGCATGACGACATCATCCCGTGGCGTTATCCGGCTAAGCGCGAGCTGCAATTTGGAGAATGGCAGCGCAATGACATTCTTGCGGGTATCTTCGAGCCAGCCATGATCGACATTGATCTAGCTATCCTGCTTACAAAAGCAAGAGAACATAGCGTTGCCTTGGTAGGTCCGGCAGCGGAGGAATTCTTTGACCCGGTTCCTGAACAGGATCTATTCGAGGCGCTGAGGGAAACCTTGAAGCTATGGAACTCGCAGCCCGACTGGGCCGGCGATGAGCGAAATGTAGTGCTTACGTTGTCCCGCATTTGGTACAGCGCAATAACCGGCAAAATCGCGCCGAAGGATGTCGCTGCCGACTGGGCAATAAAACGCCTACCTGCCCAGTATCAGCCCGTCTTACTTGAAGCTAAGCAAGCTTATCTGGGACAAAAAGAAGATCACTTGGCCTCACGCGCAGATCACTTGGAAGAATTTATTCGCTTTGTGAAAGGCGAGATCATCAAGTCAGTTGGTAAATGATGTCTAACAATTCGTTCAAGCCGACCGCGCTACGCGCGGCGGCTTAACTCCGGCGTTAGATGCACTAAGCACATAATTGCTCACAGCCAAACTATCAGGTCAAGTCTGCTTTTATTATTTTTAAGCGTGCATAATAAGCCCTACACAAATTGGGAGATATATCATGAAAGGCTGGCTTTTTCTTGTTATCGCAATAGTTGGCGAAGTAATCGCAACATCCGCATTAAAATCTAGCGAGGGCTTTACTAAGCTTGCCCCTTCCGCCGTTGTCATAATCGGTTATGGCATCGCATTTTATTTTCTTTCTCTGGTTCTGAAATCCATCCCTGTCGGTGTTGCTTATGCAGTCTGGTCGGGACTCGGCGTCGTCATAATTACAGCCATTGCCTGGTTGCTTCATGGGCAAAAGCTTGATGCGTGGGGCTTTGTAGGTATGGGGCTCATAATTGCTGCCTTTTTGCTCGCCCGATCCCCATCGTGGAAGTCGCTGCGGAGGCCGACGCCATGGTGACGGTGTTCGGCATTCTGAATCTCACCGAGGACTCCTTCTTCGATGAGAGCCGGCGGCTAGACCCCGCCGGCGCTGTCACCGCGGCGATCGAAATGCTGCGAGTCGGATCAGACGTCGTGGATGTCGGACCGGCCGCCAGCCATCCGGACGCGAGGCCTGTATCGCCGGCCGATGAGATCAGACGTATTGCGCCGCTCTTAGACGCCCTGTCCGATCAGATGCACCGTGTTTCAATCGACAGCTTCCAACCGGAAACCCAGCGCTATGCGCTCAAGCGCGGCGTGGGCTACCTGAACGATATCCAAGGATTTCCTGACCCTGCGCTCTATCCCGATATTGCTGAGGCGGACTGCAGGCTGGTGGTTATGCACTCAGCGCAGCGGGATGGCATCGCCACCCGCACCGGTCACCTTCGACCCGAAGACGCGCTCGACGAGATTGTGCGGTTCTTCGAGGCGCGGGTTTCCGCCTTGCGACGGAGCGGGGTCGCTGCCGACCGGCTCATCCTCGATCCGGGGATGGGATTTTTCTTGAGCCCCGCACCGGAAACATCGCTGCACGTGCTGTCGAACCTTCAAAAGCTGAAGTCGGCGTTGGGGCTTCCGCTATTGGTCTCGGTGTCGCGGAAATCCTTCTTGGGCGCCACCGTTGGCCTTCCTGTAAAGGATCTGGGTCCAGCGAGCCTTGCGGCGGAACTTCACGCGATCGGCAATGGCGCTGACTACGTCCGCACCCACGCGCCTGGAGATCTGCGAAGCGCAATCACCTTCTCGGAAACCCTCGCGAAATTTCGCAGTCGCGACGCCAGAGACCGAGGGTTAGATCATGCCTAGCATTCACCTTCCGGCCGCCCGCTAAATATCTCCTTTTGGGTTGTTAATAAAACATCCAATAAGTTGACTGTGCGTGAAAAAGAAAGTTTTGTGTGATGGCGTTGAAGATCGCACCGTTAAGCTCTTATGTGGGATGGTGCAGAGCTCGACGACTACCGATAAAACGCAACCGCCGCAAACAGACAAGAAAAAGCCCCAACTGATAACAGTTGGGGCTTCAGTATTGTGATTGGTGGAGCAATAGCACCCTGAACCCAAAACCTTCTCGCTCAACCGGTAGTGGCTGATAACAACTCGTGAGGGCTATTGCGGGTTAAGCATTTAGCGATGTCTAGGGCCAGACTGGACGTCTGAACGCAAGCCGCTGATACTGTACATAACCACAGTATCAGCGGAGGATACCCATGTCGCTGGCAAGGAACGCCACGGCGAGTCAATCGCCCACTCAAACAAACGGTTACGAACGCCACCAACCCGACCAGACGCTGCTCTACCAGCTGGTTGAGCAGCACTACCCAGCCTTCAAAGCCTCACTCGAAGCCCAAGGTCAACACCTGCCTCGCTACATCCAACAAGAATTCAACGACCTCCTCCAATGTGGCCGTCTGGAGTATGGTTTCATGCGGGTTCGCTGCGAGGATTGTCATCACGAGCGTCTGGTCGCCTTCAGCTGTAAACGACGCGGCTTTTGCCCTAGCTGCGGTGCCCGCCGGATGGCCGAGAGTGCGGCGCTGCTGATAGACGAAGTCTTCCCCAAGGAGCCCATTCGCCAGTGGGTGCTCAGCTTTCCTTTCCAGCTACGCTTTTTGCTGGCTCGCCATCCCCAGCTGATGGGCCAGGTCTTGAGTATCGTCTATCGTACACTCTCAACTCATCTGATCAAAAAAGCCGGTTACACCAAAGCCTCTGCACAAACTGGCTCAGTGACTCTTATCCAACGCTTTGGCTCCGCGCTAAATCTCAATGTCCACTACCACATGCTGTTTCTCGATGGTGTCTATGCCGAAGATGACTATGGCAAGCAACGCTTCCATCGTGTCAAGGCACCCACTTACGATGAGCTGAATACGCTCGCTCACACCCTCAGCCATCGCATCGCTCGCTGCATGGAAAAGCGTGGGATTTTGGAGCGTGATGCCGAGAATACGTGGTTGACACTGGAAGAGGGCGAAGACGATACGCTGACTCAATTACATGGTGCTTCGGTTACGTATCGCATTGCCGTCGGCCCCCAGCAAGGGCGCAAAGTCTTCACCCTGCAAACCTTGCCAGGGCGTGAGGATAAAGCCGACTCAAGCAGTCGAGTAGCCAACCATGCTGGTTTCTCGCTACACGCCGGTGTGATGGCCGAAGCGCATCAGCGGGATAAGCTTGAGCGCTTGTGTCGCTACATTAGTCGGCCAGCGGTTTCAGAAAAACGTCTGGCATTAACCGCCAATGGGCAGGTGCGTTACGAGCTCAAAACTCCGTACCGCAATGGCACCACCCATGTGATCTTCGAGCCGCTGGACTTCATCGCCAAACTCGCTGCGTTGGTACCTAAGCCGCGAGTCAACCTCACACGCTTCCACGGCGTCTTTGCACCGAACAGCAAACACCGAGTTCAAGTAACACCCGCCAAGCGGGGCAAGAAGCCCGACAAATCGGAAGGTCTCGATACTAACTGGCGTGACAAGAGTCCTGCAGAGCGCCACCGCGCCATGACCTGGATGCAACGCCTCAAGCGAGTCTTCAATATTGATATTGAAGTCTGCGAACACTGCGGCGGTCACGTCAAAGTGATTGCCAGCATCGAAGATCCGAAGGTCATTGAGCAGATTCTCAAGCATCTGAAACAGAAAACAGCCAAGGCGAATGCCGCCAAGCAGCGTGAGCTGCCACCAGAACGAGCGCCGCCACTGACTCCCAGCCTGTTCGATCCATCACAGAGTCGTCTCTTTGACTGACGACCCCAAATCCAACACTGCTCAACACTGCCAACTTTTAAACGGGGCGGTGGGGCAGTTTGTATCTCTCGAGCTATCAGGCTAGAGATTTTACCGCCAAATCGAACCTTATTAGAGCGGTTTAGGCTGGACCGGCAGTTAAAATTGGGGCTTGAGCGGTAAACGAGTGAGGGAATTTCAGGTAAGATACTTCGGATGAGGAGCAAAAAGGTGGTTTATACTTCCTATACCCCTGGATGGACGAACAAGCCATTAAGCAGTGGCATTGCCTGGTCCACCATGGCCGCCGAGGGAGAGGTTTCCACTACAGTGACACCGCCATTGAGACGGCCCTGATGCTAAAAGGCTTGTTCAAGTTGCCGCTGCGGGCGCTAGAAGGCTTCATTAACTCGTTGTTCCAACTGATGGCGGTGCCTTTGCAGTCGCCGGACTATAGCTGTATCAGCAAGCGCGCCAAGACCGTCGACATCAAGTACCGCCTCCCCAGCCAAGGCCCGGTGGCTCACTTGGTCATTGATGCCACCGGCCTCAAGGTCTATGGCGAAGGCGAATGGAAAATTCGCAAACACGGCAAGGAGAAGCGACGAGTGTGGCGCAAGCTCCACTTGGCGGTGGATGCCACAACCCATGCGGTCATCGCTGCCGAAGTCAGCCTGGAGACGGTGGCGGATAACGAGGTGTTACCGACGTTGCTCAACCCCTTACGACGCAAGATAAAACAGGTCAGCGCCGATGGTGCGTATGACACCAAGGCCTGTCATGCGCTACTGAAGAAAAAGGGGGCGAAAGCCACCATACCGCCGAGAAAAAATGCGGCACCGTGGGAGGAAGGCCATCCCCGCAACGAGGCGGTGACGGCGCTCAAGGCCGGTGAACTGAAGCAATGGAAGAAAGACTCCGGCTATCACCAGCGCTCGATAGCCGAGACCGCCATGTACCGGTTCAAGCAACTCATCGGGCCAACGCTGAGCCTGCGGAACTACAACGCCCAGGTGGGCGAAATCCTGGCTGGCGTGAAGGTGATGAACAAGCTGATAGGGCTTGGTATGCCTGTTCGCCAGCCAGTGAATTGAGTGGTATCAACGGGTTGGGGAACGGCCATCCAGCGACGGATTTGGTCAACAACGCCGATAACACCTCGAAATCGGAGTTTATATGGCTTCGTGGGGGAGTTATGTGTTTGAGCTTTGTCGCATTAACGCGAATCAGGGGTTGACGGCAGAAATGGACTGGAATTACACTTCTTAGAGTCGGCGTTGCCGGAAAATTCTGATTGGATTAGTTGTTCGGGGTGCGAAAACAGTCGTAGTTCGGGGGAAAAACCGAATTTTGACCCGAAACCGCAAAAAACCCGAAATGACAGTTCCTATCAAATACTTAACTTGTAGGTTCTTTCAAATGGATAAGAATGATGTTGTTAAGAAGATACTTGAATCAAAAAAGTACGAAAACCTTGATTCAGATATTGTTGAAAAGGTTGTTTCCATTTCTGAGAAGAAATATAAATTAAAGGAAGTTGAGAATTATTCTAAAAAGAAATTGCATCAAATATGGGGGTCTTACTATTCTGCCTATCCTAATTGGGATAAATTATTAAAAAAGTACAATCAGGGGCAGTTATCAATAGAAGATTTACTAAAGATTCATTCTTCGACGAATGAAAGAGTCGCAACATTAAATGACTTTTACACTTATGTATTTGGAAATATCAAACATGTCTCATCTATTTTAGATTTTGGTTGTGGCTTCAATCCATTAGCTTTATACCAATGGAATGAAAATGAAAAAATAATATATCATGCATACGATATTGATAGAGCTGAGATAGCTTTTTTGAGTAGCATTATTGGGAAGTTAAAGACGACGATAAAGTATAGGTTTTTGAATAAAGAGAGTGATGTCTACAAAGGTACTTATGATGTAGTATTCCTTTTAAAGATGCTTCCTGTGCTAAAACAGCAAGATGTAAATATCTTGGATTTCCTACAGCTTTTTCATACTCAAAACTTTGTAATATCTTTTCCAATAAAGTCTTTATCTGGAAAGGAGAAGGGAATGGAAGAGAATTACCAGCTATGGTTTGAATCTTTTACAAAAGGTTGGATAAAAATCCTTGATTCGAAGGTTATAGGGAATGAGTTAGTATATATTACTAGTGGATTTCAGAAATAACTCCGCCTCCAAGGCACTCATTTTCTTGGAAAAGTACTAAACTCTGTCCAACGGCTGGAGCCCATTGTGGTGCAGAAAATTCAAATATATATCCATTTTCATTCTGGGTTACTTTTACTGGTGTATCCTGACTTCTATAACGGATAGATGCTGTATAGTTATTATTAAGTAATGAAGTTTCGTTTATCAAGTGCAATTCTGAAACACTTACTATGTTTTTCCAAAGTTTTGGATTATCTTTTCCTTGGACAACATAGAGGATATTTTGAGGAAAAGATAGGTTTCAACTACAGTTTAGAAGGTTAAAAACAAATGCATGCATGGCTCAAAAGCAATCTAGGGAAGGTGCGAATAAGCGGGGAAATTCTTCTCGGCTGACTCAGTCATTTCATTTTTTCCTGTTTGAGCCGTTTTTTCTCCCGTAAATGCACTGTATACCGATATGGGCAGGGCGAAGCGCTAAAGTACAACAATCTTATTGTTAGCTATTGTCTTGGCGTTCCAGAAAATCTTTAAACTCAATAGTATAAAGCCGTAACAGCACCATGGTTAACGCAAAAATAATTGGCCCATAAATCAAACCAATTAAACCAAAGAGTTGCAAACCACCTGAGGTATCCCCAGAAATTCTGTAGTTAAAATAAAATGTTAGTTGATTGGGGAACATTCATGGCGGTTCCTGATCTGATCATTCGCCAAAACTCCCACACCGCGGATGCTCACCATGAATGTAAAAGCTATGCTCGCTGATTTCCTCACCTTTGTCACGCCAAAATCAATGCATAAAGCCCGATTTTCGGTTTTGCTAGATGCGGTAACCGCCCTGGCAAAGGATGCGTGTTGCACCGTTACTGCGATTGGCCGGGCGATGCCTGGCTCTTCAGATAAGGTCAGTATCAAACGGGCAGATCGTCTACTCAATAATCCTAACCTGCAACGAGAGCTGCCATTGATTTATGCTGCGCTGACGGCTTCTATTGTTGGCCATAAAACTAAGCCGATGATTTTGGTTGACTGGAGCAATGCCGATACTGCCAAGCGACACTTTATCCTGCGTGCCAGCATTGCCGCTGACGGTAGAGCGTTGACTCTGCTACAGAAGATTGCCGCCGCAGAAGATTATACCTGCCCACACCTACACGGGGCGTTTTTAAAGCAGCTTAAAGCCATGCTACCCAAGGACTGTAAGCCCGTAATTGTCACTGACGCGGGGTTTAAAGTTCCATGGCTGAAACAAGTGCGTAAGCTGGGATGGCATTATGTAGCTAGAGTTCGAGGCAATGTGAAGCTTAAATTGGCAGAGCAGGACAAGTTTATCAGTGTTAATCAGCTTTATCGGCAAGCGAAGAAGGATCCAAAAAGTGTAGGAAAAATCATGCTTGCCCAAACACAACACTATGAAACGCAGGCCGTCCTGGTTGGCAAAGGTTATAAGCTATTGAAACGCGATAAAAATAAGACGTATAAGGAACCATGGTTGTTGGTGTCATCCTTAGCTGACTGCCATGGGTATGCGGATAAAATTGCTAAGTGCTACAGTAGCCGAATGCAAATTGAAGAAAGCTTCCGTGATCAGAAAAGTCACCGCTATGGCCTGGGTAGCGATTTGCATGGTACCAAGAAGAAATCTCGCTTAGAGATACTGCTACTACTGGCCGCATTGGTTAATTGGTTTCATTACCTGCTAGGTAGCGCAGCGGAGAAAGCGGGTTTGCACCTGCGTTATCAAGCTAACACCGTTAAAAATAGGCGGGTATTGGCCCTGAATTTCCTTGGGATATTACTTTGCAAAGAACCCAAACAGCGAATACGCAGGCAATATTATCAGCAGGGACTTAAACAAATACTACAGTGGGTGGTTCAGTGGGACTGGGCAGTAATCAAACAGGCTGATAGCTGATTGTATGAATGGAAATTTTGTGGGGATCCCTCAGGTTGTCTAGACTTCTTTTAACAGTAAAGTTATCATAAAACTGAATTTTATTTTTTAGGTAAGTTTATGCATTCTATCCGCATTCGTTAAGACACAACTATTTGCATAGTGACACTATTTTATAATGGTGGGCTTTTGTTGTGTCTTTAAGAATATATGCGGATATATAAAGTAAAAGTATGCTTAATTTATAAGTATGCTTTTAGTGCATAGTTTCCAGTTATAACTTAATTGACTAGCTATTTGTCCACCCTGTGGATGAATAGCTTTTTTTTTGGGAGGACACTGTGATGCTAGCTTTTGTTTTCACCTAAATCCTGTTTGCTGCATAAAAAATTTCAAGAGCTAAACAGGAGTAAATAAAAATGAGTTTAATTATTAAAGCGAGAAACATACGCTTGGATTATGCTGGGCGTGATGTTTTGGATATTGATGAATTGGAAATTCACTCTTATGACCGTATTGGTCTTGTGGGTGATAACGGAGCAGGAAAGAGTAGTTTACTCAAAGTACTTAATGGCGAAATTGTTTTAGCCGAAGCGACATTACAGCGTTTTGGTGATTTTGCACATATCAGCCAACTGGGCGGAATCGAAATAGAAACGGTCGAAGACCGGGCAATGTTATCTCGCCTTGGTGTTTCCAATGTACAAAACGACACAATGAGTGGCGGAGAGGAAACTCGTGCAAAAATTGCTGCCGCATTTTCCCAACAAGTACATGGCATTCTAGCGGATGAACCAACCAGCCACCTTGATCTCAATGGAATAGATCTACTTATTGGTCAACTTAAAGCATTTGATGGAGCATTACTTGTTATCAGTCATGACCGATATTTTCTTGATATGGTTGTAGACAAGATATGGGAGTTAAAAGACGGTAAAATTACGGAATATTGGGGTGGTTACTCGGATTACTTGCGTCAAAAAGAAGAAGAGCGACAACACCAAGCCGTAGAATATGAGCTGATGATGAAGGAACGGGAGCGATTAGAATCTGCTGTGCAAGAAAAACGCCAGCAAGCTAATCGATTAGACAATAAGAAAAAAGGAGAAAAATCCAAAAACTCTACCGAAAGTGCTGGACGACTTGGGCATGCAAAAATGACTGGCACCAAGCAAAGAAAACTGTATCAGGCAGCTAAGAGTATGGAAAAGCGTTTGGCTGCATTAGAAGATATTCAAGCACCAGAGCATTTGCGTTCTATTCGTTTTCGTCAAAGTTCAGCCCTAGAACTGCACAATAAGTTCCCGATTACGGCAGATGGTCTGAGCTTAAAATTTGGTAGCCGTACTATCTTTGATGACGCTAACTTTATAATACCGCTTGGCGCTAAAGTCGCTATAACTGGATCGAATGGAACAGGGAAAACGTCCTTGTTAAAAATGATATCAGAACGTGCTGATGGATTAACCATATCTCCAAAAGCTGAAATTGGCTACTTTACACAAACAGGATATAAATTTAACACGCATAAATCTGTGCTCTCCTTTATGCAGGAAGAGTGCGAGTACACAGTTGCGGAAATTCGTGCAGTATTGGCTTCAATGGGGATCGGAGCGAATGATATTCAAAAAAACTTATCCGACTTATCGGGAGGTGAAATCATCAAACTGCTTTTATCCAAAATGCTTTTAGGAAAATATAATATTTTGCTTATGGATGAACCAGGAAACTATCTTGACCTAAAAAGTATTGCCGCATTAGAAACAATGATGAAGTCCTATGCAGGAACTATTATCTTCGTATCTCATGACAAGCAATTGGTCGATAATATTGCTGACATTATCTACGAGATCAAAGACCACAAAATCATCAAGACTTTTGAGAGAGATTGTTAATGATAGCCAATCTAATCCGAACATTAATTATTGAACTCTTTAAAGGAAATTAAAAATGACAATTCAAGATATTCAATCACTTGCTGAAGCACACGGCTTGTTGCTTACGGACAAAATGAATTTCAATGAAATGGGCATTGATTTTAAGGTCGTTTTTGCTCTTGATACAAAGGGGCAACAATGGTTGCTGCGTATTCCTCGTCGTGATGGCATGAGGGAACAAATCAAGAAAGAAAAACGCATTTTAGAATTGGTAAAAAAACATCTTTCTGTAGAGGTTCCTGATTGGAGAATTTCATCTACAGAATTAGTGGCTTATCCCATACTTAAAGATAATCCTGTTTTAAATTTGGATGCTGAAACCTATGAAATAATTTGGAATATGGACAAAGATAGCCCGAAATACATAACATCTTTGGCAAAAACCTTATTTGAAATCCATAGTATTCCTGAAAAAGAAGTTCGGGAAAATGATTTGAAAATTATGAAACCTTCAGATTTAAGACCTGAAATAGCAAACAATTTGCAGTTAGTAAAATCTGAAATTGGTATAAGTGAGCAATTGGAAACCCGCTACAGAAAATGGTTGGATAATGATGTTCTATGGGCAGATTTCACCCAATTTATACATGGCGATTTATATGCTGGGCATGTACTAGCTTCAAAGGATGGAGCTGTTTCAGGCGTTATTGATTGGTCAACAGCCCATATAGATGACCCAGCGATTGATTTTGCTGGGCATGTAACTTTGTTTGGAGAAGAAAGCCTCAAAACTCTAATCATCGAGTATGAAAAACTAGGGGGTAAAGTTTGGAATAAACTATATGAACAGACTTTAGAAAGAGCAGCGGCCTCTCCTTTGATGTATGGTTTATTTGCCTTAGAAACTCAAAATGAAAGCCTTATCGTTGGAGCAAAAGCTCAGTTGGGAGTTATATAATTTAAAAATATGATTGCTGAGAACTGCCTTGTTTTGAAACTTGGTTGGCTTTAATTAGTTTTTAGTATTCTTTATAGAAAATGCCTCGATCAAGGGGCATTTCTAACAATCATTTAACATAAAATTTCTTATACGAAATGCTTGATATTTCTCTTTAAATATCATTATATTAACGTAAGCCGTTCTGGAGTATAGGGCACCAGAACGGCTTTTTATTGATTATTCATGTTCCACGATCACTAATTGAGCGATGTTCCACGGTTTTATTCAGTTTTAATAAACATCATCCGGTTTTTTGAGGAGTCATTATTTCAAGTGCTTGCACTGAAATTGGCTCTTCAAAAAACTGGAGTCTTGGCTAACCATATGGAAGGAAAAAGCGGCTTAGGAAGCCTCTCTTCTTCTGTTCTGGTTCAACATGCTCCGGGATAGGAATACGCTTATTGTCTTGCTGAGGAGTAGTCAATTCGTCATAGTTCGTTGCTAGTTCCGACCGAGGATCCGTTGCTATATCCTGTTTAAAGCTCTGATCGGTAAAGGTAGTCATATTGGCTTTTGGTGCTTCTAGTAAGCGCTGCATAGCTTCAATCTGTTCTTGATAAAACGATTCACGTTCTAAAGATTGATTTTCTCTCTGTATTGCCTGATTTAATTGTTTTTCCAGTATGTCAACTTGACGTTTTAGTAAGTCAACTTCTGTCAAGTTTTGACTGTTAATTGATTGACTTTGATTGACTGTATCCTCTTTTTTTTGTGGTTCCCCAAAAACTCTTAGGGCCTCTGAAAAGTCAATTAATCCATCAGATCCTTTAGATAAATTTCCTTTGTTTATATGTGCATATATGGCTTGTCTTGAATATCCATAAAGCTTAGCTAACTCTGAAACTGACAGTTTTTTCATTATGTAAACCAGTTTTCAACTTGTGTTAATACCTGACTGTTAACTTAACAATTTCAATTAACAATGTCATTGAAATCCTAATTTTCTGAGTAAAGGAAGTAATTCCTTAAATTTCTCTGCATCTTGCAGCATGGCAGCTATACGTACAGCAAACTGCTGATAGCTTTCTGTGCCTTGTGAATATTTACTCATCTCAGGAAGCTCTGAGAGCTTGTTGGCGAATAGATGGCGTTGTTTATCTGTTATTTTTGAAAAGAGGTCTAATGTATTCGGATCTCTTTTAGATTCGACTGAATGCGTGGCTGATTTTTTCTGTTTAAAGCTAAATGAAAAACCAGTAATAGATCTACCTGTTTTATGCTGTTCAACTTTGACAATAATATCGGTATGTTCATTTACTTGTTTTAATGCAATGTCTAAAACATATTTTTTAAAATCATACATTCGTTTGTATTCAGTCTCGAGTACACCTATTTTTTGTCTAAAATCATACATAGTTATGAGAGGCGTTTTTCCAGTACTACGCCATGCAATCAATATTTCATATAAACGAACAGCATAAGCACTTGTTAAATTACTTATTTGTTGTATTTCATACTTTGTAAATTGTTCTTCTAACCTAGTAATTAAAGGCACAATAGCAGGGGCAAAAATAAGTCTAACGACAGCTTCATTATCAATATAAGCCACCTCGCTCACCCATCTTGATTTGTGATTAATAGTGTTACCTTTTTCACTAAGACTCTGATAACTGAATTGTCTTGCAAACAAGTCATCGCAAGCATCTTTTAACGCCTGATAAGCCGTATTTCGATGTACACGGCACTGTTGCAAATAGTCGGTGGTGATAAACTTATCATCCCCTTTTGCTGATGGAGCTGCACATGAACCCATTCAAAGGCCGGCATTTTCAGCGTGACATCATTCTGTGGGCCGTACGCTGGTACTGCAAATACGGCATCAGTTACCGTGAGCTGCAGGAGATGCTGGCTGAACGCGGAGTGAATGTCGATCACTCCACGATTTACCGCTGGGTTCAGCGTTATGCGCCTGAAATGGAAAAACGGCTGCGCTGGTACTGGCGTAACCCTTCCGATCTTTGCCCGTGGCACATGGATGAAACCTACGTGAAGGTCAATGGCCGCTGGCGTATCGTATCTGTACCGGGCCGTCGACAGCCGGGGCCGCACTGTCGATTTTTATCTCTCCTCCCGTCGTAACAGCAAAGCTGCATACCGGTTTCTGGGTAAAATCCTCAACAACGTGAAGAAGTGGCAGATCCCGCGATTCATCAACACGGATAAAGCGCCCGCCTATGGTCGCGCGCTTGCTCTGCTCAAACGCGAAGGCCGGTGCCCGTCTGACGTTGAACACCGACAGATTAAGTACCGGAACAACGTGATTGAATGCGATCATGGCAAACTGAAACGGATAATCAACGCCACGCTGGGATTTAAATCCATGAAGACGGCTTACGCCACCATCAAAGGTATTGAGGTGATGCGTGCACTACGCAAAGGCCAGGCCTCAGCATTTTATTATGGTGATCCCCTGGGCGAAATGCGCCTGGTAAGCAGAGTTTTTGAAATGTAAGGCCTTTGAATAAGACAAAAGGCTGCCTCATCGCTAACTTTGCAACAGTGCCCTTTTATATACCCGGAGCTGGATAAGCAACGAACGTCCTGGCCTGCTTTTCGATCTGGCGACAGGGTGGCTTATGCAACATCGTATTATTCTCCCCGGAGCCACTACGCTGACCCGGTTGATTTCAGAGGTAAGGGAAAAGGCGACGTTGCGCCTGTGGAACAAACTGGCACTGATACCGTCAGCCGAACAGCGTTCACAGCTGGAGATGCTGCTGGGGCCAACTGATTGCAGCCGCCTGTCTTTACTGGAATCACTGAAAAAGGGCCCTGTGACCATCAGTGGTCCGGCGTTTAATGAAGCAATTGAACGCTGGAAAACTCTGAACGATTTTGGCCTGCATGCTGACAACCTGAGTACACTCCCGGCTGTGCGCCTGAAAAATCTCGCACGTTATGCTGGTATGACTTCGGTGTTCAATATTGCCAGGATGTCACCGCAGAAAAGGATGGCGGTTCTGGTTGCCTTTGTCCTTGCATGGGAAACGCTGGCGTTGGATGATGCACTGGACGTTCTGGACGCCATGCTGGCCGTTATCATCCGTGACGCCAGAAAGATTGGGCAGAAAAAACGGCTCCGCTCGCTGAAGGATCTGGATAAATCTGCATTGGCGCTCGCCAGCGCATGTTCGTACCTGCTGAAAGAAGAAACACCGGACGAATCGATTCGTGCTGAGGTGTTCAGCTACATCCCCAGGCAAAAGCTGGCTGAAATCATCACGCTTGTCCGTGAAATTTCCCGGCCCTCAGACGATAATTTTCATGAAGAAATGGTGGAGCAGTACGGGCGCGTTCGTCGTTTCCTGCCCCATCTGCTGAATACCGTTAAATTTTCATCCGCACCTGCCGGGGTTACCACTCTGAATGCCTGTGACTACCTCAGCCGGGAGTTCAGCTCACGGCGGCAGTTTTTTGACGACGCACCAACGGAAATTATCAGTCGGTCATGGAAACGGCTGGTGATTAACAAGGAAAAACATATCACCCGCAGGGGATACACGCTCTGCTTTCTCAGTAAACTGCAGGATAGTCTGAGGCGGAGGGATGTCTACGTTACCGGCAGTAACCGGTGGGGAGATCCCCGAGCAAGATTACTACAGGGTGCTGACTGGCAGGCAAACCGGATTAAGGTTTATCGTTCTCTGGGACACCCGACAGACCCGCAGGAAGCAATAAAATCTCTGGGTCATCAGCTTGATAGTCGTTACAGACAGGTTGCTGCACGTCTTGGCGAAAATGAGGCTGTCGAACTCGATGTTTCTGGCCCGAAGCCCCGGTTGACAATTTCTCCCCTCGCCAGTCTTGATGAGCCGGACAGTCTGAAACGACTGAGCAAAATGATCAGTGATCTGCTCCCTCCGGTGGATTTAACAGAGTTGCTGCTCGAAATTAACGCCCATACCGGATTTGCTGATGAGTTTTTCCATGCTAGTGAAGCCAGTGCCAGAGTTGATGATCTGCCCGTCAGCATCAGCGCCGTGCTGATGGCTGAAGCCTGCAATATCGGTCTGGAACCACTGATCAGATCAAATGTTCCTGCACTGACCCGACACCGGCTGAACTGGACAAAAGCGAACTATCTGCGGGCTGAAACTATCACCAGCGCTAATGCCAGACTGGTTGATTTTCAGGCAACGCTGCCACTGGCACAGATATGGGGTGGCGGAGAAGTGGCATCTGCAGATGGAATGCGCTTTGTTACGCCAGTCAGAACAATCAATGCCGGACCGAACCGCAAATACTTTGGTAATAACAGAGGGATCACCTGGTACAACTTTGTGTCCGATCAGTATTCCGGCTTTCATGGCATCGTTATACCGGGGACGCTGAGGGACTCTATCTTTGTGCTGGAAGGCCTTCTGGAACAGGAGACCGGGCTGAATCCAACCGAAATTATGACCGATACAGCAGGTACCAGCGAACTTGTCTTTGGCCTTTTCTGGCTGCTGGGATACCAGTTTTCTCCACGCCTGGCTGATGCCGGTGCTTCGGTTTTCTGGCGAATGGGCCATGATGCCAACTATGGCGTGCTGAATGATATTGCCAGAGGGCAATCAGATCCCCGAAAAATAGTCCTTCAGTGGGACGAAATGATCCGGACCGCTGGCTCCCTGAAACTGGGCAAAGTACAGGCTTCAGTGCTGGTCCGTTCATTGCTGAAAAGTGAACGTCCTTCCGGACTGACTCAGGCAATCATTGAAGTGGGGCGCATCAACAAAACGCTGTATCTGCTTAATTATATTGATGATGAAGATTACCGCCGGCGCATTCTGACCCAGCTTAATCGGGGAGAAAGCCGCCATGCCGTTGCCAGAGCCATCTGTCACGGTCAAAAAGGTGAGATAAGAAAACGATATACCGACGGTCAGGAAGATCAACTGGGCACACTGGGGCTGGTCACTAACGCCGTCGTGTTATGGAACACTATTTATATGCAGGCAGCCCTGGATCATCTCCGGGCGCAGGGTGAAACACTGAATGATGAAGATATCGCACGCCTCTCCCCGCTTTGCCACGGACATATCAATATGCTCGGCCATTATTCCTTCACGCTGGCAGAACTGGTGACCAAAGGACATCTGAGACCATTAAAAGAGGCGTCAGAGGCAGAAAACGTTGCTTAACGTGAGTTTTCGTTCCACTGAGCGTCAGACCCCTTTTTCCCCGCGGGACGAGATAGCCACCAGGATGCAAATCAGCACCAGGCCATAGAACGGGCTGTCGGACAGTAACCCTTCAGTAACACCAAAAGTATGCAGGTAGGAGGCGCTATCGTTGGTGATGGCGGTGGAATAGACGAACATCCAGATAACCAGCATCACAAAATACAACGCACCTAACAGGATGCCCCAGTTCTTACCCAGATAGCCGCTGATCACGCTCGGGTAGTCTTTACACTCTGGGGACTCAGCCAGCGTATTAATAAACAGACGCTGGAACAGATACATGGCTGGGTAGCCGATGATAGAGGAGAGCAAAAACACCCACAGCCCCATCAAACCCACCTGGACGGGAAGAAAAACAATCCCCGCACCAATTGCCATACCGATACTCATAATGACCCAGCCGGTGTCCATGCTGTCGAATTTAATGGCTTCACGCCATTCACTTTCGGTCATTCCCGCCCGACGTGCCGGAGCAGATGCGTCGAGTATTACGCTGTTATTCGTTGCCGTTTCCATAATTTTCCGCTCAATGTGTAGGTAGAGGTTTTTATATTTTTTTCGTACTGCCTCAATGCGATACGCAGTACTACGGTGCAGGTGAGCTATTGGAGTAATGAGGAAATCATACGCGCAGGATCAGAGAAAAACTTCACAAACAAACCCCTGTAATTTCTAAAAGTTAAGAAATATTTTCTCTTTTATTTCCATATAAAGAATTGAATTTCTATATTTGAAGCAGATCACAACAAAAAAGGCGCACTAACATGTAATGCCAGTCAGTTAAGCATTATGGAGAACATGTGATTTCGGCTCAGGGTTCCGTTCACCTCAGTAGTATCACTTTTCTGAAGCGCTGATACCCGTGAACGTGCACGGTGCACTGACTTCCAGTTAACTCTGTTTTGCTGTTCAGATAAAAAACGCAGGTGGTCAGGTGTGGGCTGGTCCGGCTGAAAATTGCCGACGTGTTTCCGTAAGGCCGGGAGAACCCGCAGGGATGCGGGTTCAGGGCGCGTTTTGCAGGGACGCTACCTCGCGCCCGGCCCGGTAGCCTGGAGGAATAAACGGAGGGGACCGCGGAGCGGCAATTTTCCCGCCGGGAGCCGGGATTGTTAAGGGTACGGCGATAGCACCCTTAACACGTTCACAGGTCGTATTATCTCAGAGAAGTGATATCACTAAGGTGAACGTAGCAATACGCCGGAGGCAACAGATTCATTACCTCCGTATGTGCCACTTTCCATTATCGCTACGGCCATTCATCCTCGTTAACTGACAAGCATTACGCACTAACGTGCACCTTTTTTATCATGCCATATTGAATAATTTATTGCTGGATAGCGCTGCGCTGACCAGGCACGGCTTTACACCTCAGGTACAAACCACTTTAATTGCCAACCCACCGCGTGAGGTTTCACGGTATTTGTCGTTCATATCTTTGCCCGTTTCATACATGGTCTCGATCACTTTATCGAGCGAAACGCGTGGTTCTGACGTTCGACGTAGCGCCATGCGCGCGGCGTTGACGGCTTTTACTGCGTTGATCGCATTACGTTCAATGCACGGTATTTGCACCTGTCCGGCTACCGGATCGCAGGTCAGCCCCAGGTTATGCTCCATGGCGATTTCCGCTGCGATACAGACCTGCGAAGGGCTACCGCCCAGCAGTTCCGTCAGCCCGGCAGCCGCCATTGAACAGGCTACGCCAATCTCACCCTGGCAGCCCACCTCAGCACCAGAAATAGAGGCGTTCATCTTATACAACGCGCCTATCGCCCCCGCGGCCAGCAAATAGCGGGCAATGGAGTTCGCATTCACCGGACGGCGGAACTTGTCGTAATAGGCCAATACGGCGGGAATAATCCCACATGCACCGTTGGTCGGCGCCGTCACAACCCGGCACCCGGCGGCGTTTTCTTCGCTCACGGCCAGCGCGAACATGTTGATCCAGTCAATAACGTTCATCGGGTCGCTGGACAGATTATCGCTGGAAACCAGCAACCGGCGTAATGCCACGGCGCGACGCGGAACGTTAAGCGGCCCCGGCAGGACGCCTTCGGTGTTCATGCCGCGCTCAATCCCGGCGTGCATGACGTCCCAAATGGCGGCAAAGCCAGCATCGATTTCCTCTTTGCTGCGCATCGCCAGCTCGTTTTGCATCATCAAGCCGGAAACAGACAGCCCATTGCGCTCGCACAGTTTCAGCAGTTCGCTGGCGGAATGAAAATTGTAGGGCACGTGTGCTTCAACATCATGCACCTGCCCAAATTGCTCCTCTTCAATGATAAAACCACCGCCGACGGAGTAATAGGTTTTGCTTAATAGCCTCTCGGTGCCGTTCCACGCGGTGATACGCATGCCATTTTCATGGCGTGGCAGCGTTTCGGTATGAAAGAGAATATTTTCATCTGGAGAGAAATCGACAACATGCGTGCCCTCAGCAACCGGCAAACGTCCGGTACGGGCCACTTCCTGAGTAAAACCAGCGATTGAGTCTATATTAACGTTTTGCGGACTGTTACCGGCCAGCCCCATCATGATCGCGACATCTGTCGCATGACCTTTCCCGGTCAGGGAAAGCGATCCGTAAAGATCGACCACAATATGTGTGGTTCTGGGGAGTTCGCCGCTGCTGACCAACAGATCGATAAAGCTTTTACCTGCGTTCATTGGCCCCACGGTATGGGAGCTGGAAGGCCCAATGCCAATCTTGAAAATATCGAATGCGCTAATCATATCCACACCCTCGGATTGCCGTTCAGTGAAGACCAGGTTTCACACTCATTAAGGATTGGGGCGCTCCTGAGATCGCCCCGCAAGGGATTACAGCGTGTCGCCACGTACGGCGATGGCTTCAATCTCCAGCTTCACATCCTTTGGTAAGCGGGCGACCTGTACGCAACTGCGCGTGGGGTAGATAGCCTGATGCTCATCAAAGAACTGCTGGTACACCTGGTTAATGGTGGCGAAGTCGTTCAGGTCGGATACGAAAACGGTAGTCTTCACGATATCGCTCACTTTCAAACCTGCGGACTCGACGATCGCTTTCACGTTTTCCAGGCTTTGACGTGCCTGATCGGCCACGTTTTCTGCCACTTCACCGGTCTGTGGACACACCGGGATTTGACCTGACGTCAACACCATGCTGCCCAGGTCCACGCCCTGAACGTAAGGCCCAATCGCCCCTGGCGCACATTCGGTTGCAATAACTTTTCTCATAATCCCTCCGGCGTCAGAGCGCCTGGGTGAAAGTACGTGAAATAACATCCTGCTGCTGTTCACGGGTCAACGCGTTGAAGCGCACCGCATAGCCAGACACGCGGATCGTCAGGTTCGGATAGTTTTCCGGGTGCTCAATGGCATCCATCAACATTTCACGGTTCATAACGTTAACGTTCAGATGCTGCCCACCTTCCACATGCGCTTCGTGGTGGAAGTAACCATCCAGCAGACCAACCAGGTTGGTTTTACGCACCCCATCTTCTTTGCCCAGTGCAGCCGGCACAATGGAGAAGGTGTACGAGATACCGTCTTTGGCATAGGTAAACGGCAGTTTGGCCACTGAGGTTAACGACGCAACCGCGCCTTTACGATCGCGGCCGTGCATCGGGTTAGCCCCCGGCGCAAACGGCGTACCTGCGCGACGTCCGTCCGGTGTGTTACCGGTTTTCTGTCCGTACACCACGTTGGAGGTGATGGTCAGGATGGACTGCGTCGGCACCGCGTTACGGTAGGTTGGCAACACTTTAATTTTCTTCATGAAGCGTTCGACCAGGTCGCAGGCAATGCTGTCTACTCGCTCGTCGTTGTTGCCGTATTGCGGATAGTCGCCTTCGATTTCGAAATCGACAGCCAGACCGTTTTCATCACGAATCGGTTTCACGCGGGCGTATTTGATAGCCGACAGAGAATCCGCCGCCACGGACAGACCCGCCATACCACAAGCCATCGTGCGATAGACATCACGATCGTGCAGCGCCATCAACGAAGCTTCATAGCTGTACTTGTCGTGCATATAGTGGATGATGTTCAGCGCGCTGATGTACTGCACAGCCAACCAGTCCATAAAGTGGTCCAGGCTCTCCATCACCGTATCGTAATCCAGCACGTCATCCATCAGCGGTGCCGTTTTCGGCCCAACCTGAATTTTCAGCTTCTCATCCACGCCGCCGTTGATTGCGTACAGCAACGTTTTGGCGAGGTTGGCACGCGCACCGAAGAACTGCATTTGTTTGCCGATAACCATCGGGCTTACGCAGCAGGCAATGGCATAGTCATCGCTGTCAAAGTCGGCACGCATCAAATCGTCGTTTTCATACTGCAAAGACGAGGTGATGATAGACACCTGGGCGGCGTACTTTTTGAAGGCAATCGGCAGTGCTTCAGACCACAGCACCGTCAGGTTCGGCTCAGGCGCCGGTCCCATGGTGTGCAGCGTATGCAGGTAGCGGAACGAGTTTTTCGTCACCAGCGTGCGACCATCCAGCCCCATGCCGCCGATAACTTCAGTCGCCCAGATAGGGTCGCCTGAGAACAGGGTGTCGAATTCCGGCGTGCGCAGGAAGCGCACCATACGGATCTTCATAATGAAGTGGTCGATCAGCTCCTGCGCCTGCTGCTCGTTTAAAATTCCCGCTTTGAAATCGCGCTCAATGTAGATGTCGAGGAACGATGCGGTACGGCCCAGCGACATTGCGCCGCCGTTCTGAGATTTCACCGCAGCCAGGTAAGCAAAGTAAACCCACTGCACCGCTTCCTGCGCATTACGCGCCGGGCGGGAGATATCGCAGCCGTACTTCGCTGCCATTTCCTGCATCTGCAGCAGGGCGCGACGGTGCTCAGACAGTTCTTCGCGCAGGCGAATCGTGGCTTCAAGATTCTGGCCCCACTCCAGGTTCGACTGGAGATCGGCAAACTGCAGTTCACGCTCGCGTACCAGGTAGCGGATACCGTACAGCGCGACTCGGCGATAGTCGCCGATGATACGACCACGGCCATAGCCGTCCGGCAGACCGGTCAGCACGCCGGATTTACGGCAGCGCAGCATATCCGGAGAGTAGGCGTCGAATACGCCCTGGTTATGGGTTTTACGCAGTTCAGTAAACTGGTATTCAAAATCAGCATCCATCTCACGACCATAAGCATCAAAAGAGCTTTTGATCATGTTGATGCCGCCAAACGGATGCAGAGCGCGCTTGAGCGGCTTATCCGTTTGCAGACCAACGATTTTTTCCAGTTCTTGTTCAATATAACCCGCATCATGTGCGGTTATCGTGGTGGCAATATTGGTATCGAAATCAACCGGCGCGTGCGTCGAGTTTTCAATACGGATGCCCGCCATGACTTTTTCCCACAATGCAGTGGTCGCTGGCGTTGCTTCGGCGAGGAAAGATTCATCCCCTTCATAAGGCGTATAGTTGTGCTGAATAAAATCACGGACATTAATTTCTTCTTTCCAGTCCGTACCTTTAAAGCCATTCCAGGCTTCGGCATACAGCATATCGCTGGTATCGATATTTACCTTCATGAAAAATAATCTCTCTGCTGAAAATTAATTATGCAAATTCTACTGGTATATTAATTTTGCCTAACGCAATGGCATCACGCGCAATCATTTTCTCTTCATTTGTGGGAATAACCGCACAAATAACACGAGCATCTTTATTAGAGATAATTCTTTCGCCATGGGAATTTGGCAGGCTATTCATCTCGCTGTCGATATTCACCCCTAAAACGGCGAGATGTTCAATAACCAGACGACGAATTAATACCGAGTTCTCACCTATTCCACCGGTGAAAATAATCCCATCAAGACGATGCAGCGAAGCGGCATGTCCGGCGATATGGCGCGCGATACGATGCACAAACGTTTTAATCGCCAACTGCGCACGCTCATGTCCCTCGTGCCAGGCTTTTTCTAACGTACGTAAGTCAGAGGACAAACCGGAAATACCCAGTAAACCGGACTCTTTATTCACAACGCGCTCAAGGTCGCTCAGCGTCTGGTTGGTTTCGCTGGCAATCCACGCCATGGCGCCGAAATCGACGTCACCGCTGCGTGTGCCCATCATCAGTCCTTCCAACGGCGTCATGCCCATTGAGGTATCAACGCTCTGCCCGTTACGCACCGCGCAGATTGACGCGCCGTTCCCCAGGTGAGCCACAACCAGACCGGAGTCATCACTCTGCAGCTCAAGAAGCTCATGCGCTCGCTGAGATACATAGCGGTGCGACGTGCCGTGGAAGCCATAACGACGAACGCCTAACTCCTCAAAATATTTCCACGGTAGACCGTAAAGATAGGCCTCAGGGGCCATCGTCTGGTGGAAGCTGGTGTCAAATACCGCAACCTGCTGCACGCCTGGGAAAAGGTGCTGTGCGGATTCAATCCCACTGAGGTTCGCATAATTATGTAACGGTGCTAAAGGCGATACCCGGCGAATATTATCGATAACGTCGTCAGTAATAATTGCTGATTCGGTAAAGATATTTCCACCGTGGGCAATGCGGTGGCCAATTAAGGCCACGCTGTCCATTAAATTACGTTTTTCCAGTTCAACGGCGATTGCTTTTAATGCGTCTTCGTAGCTGTGGTGAGCCAGCTTAGCTGGCTCTCCTCCATTAATTGCTATGAACGCATTTTCAGAGTTAATACCGTCCGCGATTCCCGCCATTAAAACTTCACAGTTCGCTGCATCCAGCACTGAGAATTTAATGGAAGACGAACCACAGTTAATAACCAGTACTACCGGAAACTCATTCATTTCACTACTCCGCTCATCCTGAGCTTAAGGATTAAAACAGTTTGTAGACAATGTTCAGGATAGTCAGCAGACCAATCACGGTAACAAACACGTTATCCAGACGGCCACGGTATTTCGCCAGTGACGGTGCTTTACGGATGGCATACATCGGCAGCAGGCAGAGCAGAGAGGCAATAATCGGCGCGCCCATTGCTTCAATCAGGTCCAGGATGTTCGGGTTGGCGTAAGCCACAACCCAGGTGGAGCCCATGATGAAGATCATGCTGATGGTATTAAGTTTGCCAGCGGAAACCTTAGTTTTATCGCCTTTGTAACCAAACTTCAGCACCAGACCGTTCAGACCTTCCAGCGTGCCCAGGTAGTGGCCGAAGAAAGATTTGAAGATAGCAACCAGTGCGATGATTGAAGCGCCGTACTCCAGAACGGTCGCGAAGGTGGACTTCGAACCGGACAGTGAAGCGAAGTGGTTCGCTAGGTAAGACAGTACTGGAATGTTCTGCGCTTTCGCATCCGCCATGTTTGCCGGAGAGAGCGTGAACAGGCAGCTAAAGGCAAAGAACATCACCACGGCAACCATCAGCATACTGGCGCGGGAGATGATTTTTGAACATTTCTGCTCGGTAAATTCGCGACCGTAATCTTTCTCATACTCTTCACGTTTAGAGACCACGAAGGAAGAAACGATTGGTGAAAAGTTGAAAGAGAACACCATGATGGAAATACCCAGCCACACGGTAACCAGGATGCCGTCATGGCCAGTCAGAGCGATATTGCTGAGATCAACCTGATCGATAACCGCAGAGTTCCAGTAAGGAATCAGAGACAGAGAGATCAGCACCAGGCTGGCAATAAACGGCCATACCAGGTAGCTCATCACTTTAACCATCAGATCCTTACCAAACCAGATAACGAATGCCATCAGCAGCAGCAGGAACAGTGCCACGAAGCCACGGTTTAACGCTGGCATCTGCAACTGGTTTTCCCAAAAGGTCATAAAGGTGTTGGTAATGGTGACGCCATAAATCCACAGCAGCGGACAAATCGCAAAGAAGTAGAGGAACGTGATAACCACGCCGCCCGTTTTACCAAAGTGCTCTTCAACCGTTTCTGTGATATTACCGGAAGGGTTAGAACCGGAAAGACACAGGCGTGCCAGCGCACGGTGGCAATAGAAGGCGATGGGGTATGCTAACACCAGCATTATCAGAATGGGGATCAGTCCGCCAAAACCTGCGCGGATAGGGAAGAACAGCACCCCGGCGCCGATGGCTGTACCAAATAAACCCAGTGTCCAGGTGGTGTCCGATTTGCGCCAGGACGACTGTTTTGTCTGGCTGGATACAATGCTATCAGTAGTACTCATATCCTATCCTCAACGAAGTATATTAAGCGTCAACTAAACCAGTAATTTGAGATACACGAGAAAGGTCGATATTACCGCCAGAAATAATGCTGACTGTTTTTCTGTTCTGGATATAGCTATCTAATTTCCCGCTTAATAATGCTGCGCAAGCCAGCGCGCCGGCACCTTCAGTCACAACTTTATTTCGCTGAATTAATGCCACCATGCTGTTGCGAATTTCATCTTCGCTGACCAGGACAATGTCATCCACCAACTCACGAACAATTTCATACGTTAAAGTACCCGGGCGGGAAACGTCACAACCATCCGCCAGGGTGCCGGTCGTTCGGTGCGTGGTTATTTCTCCAGCGTGGAAAGAAGCCGCCATGCCATGAACATTTTCAGACTGTACGCCAATAATTTTAATAGTCGGGTTAATAGATTTAATTGCCACCGCAATACCAGCAATCAGTCCGCCACCGCCAATTGGCACAATCACGTTATCGACATCGTACAGATCTTCCAGAATTTCCAGACCAATAGTGCCCTGACCAGCAATCACTTTCGGGTCATCATATGGCGGAATAAAGATACGGCCTTCAGTTTCCACAATCTCGCTAACCTTAGCGATGGTGTCGTTGAAGTTGTCGCCGTGCAGCACAACCTCTGCGGAATAATCGCAGGTTGCAGCAACTTTAGACTTCGGCGCGCCTTTCGGCATGACCACTTTGCCGTCGATTCCGAGCATGGCGCAGGAGAGAGAAACCCCTTGCGCATGGTTACCTGCAGAGCAAGCCACCACGCCCTTACATCTTTCAGCTTCGGTTAATGAACTGAGCTTGTTAAACGCACCACGGATTTTAAATGAACCGGTACGCTGCATATTTTCAAACTTGAGGAAAATTTCCCCTTTGCAACGTTCACTAAAATAGTTAGAGCGAGGCATTCCCGTTTTATAAATTTTCCCCGCCAGTCTTTTTTTCGCTTCGAGGATATCTTCAATTGCAACTGGGAGATCGTATGTAATGTGCATTAGAACCTCTTACTAGGGTATTAAAGTAAATAGATAGCCGTGACCATTGTCAGATATAGACAGATGGCGTTGATTTCGTGTTAAAACAAATTCAATCTTTAATCAATTTCAATTAATTGCCTTCGTCTCCGACAATTATATGATGAATACTCTTTGGCTAATTCCACCAAAATAGATGCTGCTTTTTTAATTCGATAATTTTTCGACCATACGGCGGCATAACGCGCGACGGGTAAGGTTTCTTCTACCGGGATAGTAATAAACTGGTTTGAGCCAAATGGTGTGGTCATATCGCAGGGAATTACTGTTAAGAAATCAGCATTGAGAACAAGATTATAAATCGTAACGACGGAGTCTGTTTTAACGATGTTTTCACTGCTGATGCCATTATTTTGTAACGTGGTTAGAAGTTCACTGTAGTACCCCATATTCGTTTGTGGCAACACCCACTGTTCGTTTTTCAACGCGCTCAGCGAGGTGATGCCGGTGCATGTTCGGGACTTGCTGGCAACCAGGATGAAGTCTGACTCAAAGAGCGGTTCAACATGCAGATCGTGCAGTTTCATCTCATCACTCAGCGTACCGATCGCGAAATCCAGACGCCCGTCACGAATCGCAGGTAAGAACGAGGAGAGCTGAGCTTCATACATGGAAACCTGCGCTTTCGGGAACACTTCTTTGAATTTTTTAATCATGCCGGACATGATGGTGAAGGCAATCAGTGAAGGAAAGCCAAACGACACATCAACGACCGCATTGCTCGTCATGCTGTTCATCTCATCAACCATGTTCTTCATTTCACGGGTAATAGATTCAGACCATGAGAGCATAACCTGACCTGCCTGAGTTAAAGTCACACCAGTATTTTTGCGTACGACTAACTCAATACCGAAATAAGCTTCTACATCATTAATGATTTTGCTGACAGCCGGTTGAGTTAAACCTAATTCTTTTGCAGCTGAGCCGATAGAACCACTTCTAATGACTTCCTGAAAGACCACTAAGTGCTGTGTTTTAGGGAGTGTAATAGTATTCATATCGACCTGCGCTAATTACTTTGTTGACGGCAGGAAGTGTACCAAATTAAGCGAACGAGGATATGTGCTACCACTCACAAATCCCCTTGACTTACATTTTGTAAGACTATTATTTAAATTGAAATCACTTAATAATCATATAGATATGAAATATCGATCTCACTTTATCCTGACTTTAATCAAAAAAAGATGGGGGGATAACGATTTTTTATGGCTATAACAACACCATTTTCCCTGCTATTTCTTAAAACCACGAAAGGCTATATTTCAATCAATTACAGAGTAATTACCAGGCAAAACAGCGCTTAAATTTAATAAGCAACTTATCAAATATAATTATATTTTATCGTTTATAGTGGTCAAATAACGTTATGCATCACGTTTTTTAGCCTTATTTGTTTGTAAAGAAACATTGCATTTATTAATATTTAAACCAAAACATACAAATAATCATCACATGCAACATTGCATTAACAGTAGTTTTGTACAATTTATCAGCCAGTAATTTTGTGATGGCGATCGATTGCGTTCGATTATTCTCGATAAAAACGTATCGCGCAGCGTTTTGTGCTATTCATCACAAAAAAGGAAATATCCCGCAAGACATTCCCTTAGATAAAAGAAGTTCAGCGCGTAAATAAAGGTCAAATAACGATGAGATGAATGGGAAATAAAGGCCTGATTCGTGGTGAACCAACTACAACACGACAGGAAAAACGTCTGCCGGATGGCAGTGTAAACGTCTTATCCGGTCTATAAAGCAAAAACCCCGCCAAAGCGGGGTTTTATAAAGAGTGAATTTGACCGATAAGCCGCGTTCTTTTGAGTATAGCGTCGTGGACAGTCATTCATCTCACTTGCCTACAAAGCAAAAACCCCGCCGAAGCGGGGTTTTATAAAGAGGTGAAGCTGACCGATAAGGCGGCTTCGTTCAACCATACGTCTGGCATCTGCGGCGCTGGAGTTGTCGTGTGTAGCAGACTGTATCTCACTATGTATCACAACGATAGCCCTGAAATTTACTCACTATCATTTGTATCGAAAGTCTTGGTGTGAATCGCCACAGGTTTAACAGACACCTCAGAGTCATTTAAGATGACTTAAAGAGAGGTGCCCATGAGCGGTAAGCGTTATCCCGAAGAGTTTAAAATTGAAGCAGTCAAACAGGTTGTTGATCGCGGTTATTCTGTTGCCAGCGTTGCAACACGTCTCGATATCACCACCCACAGCCTTTACTCCTGGATAAAGAAGTACGGTCCGGATTCTTCCACTAATAAAGAACAGTCAGATGCTCAGGCCGAGATCCGCCGTCTCCAGAAAGAGCTGAAGCGGGTTACCGACGAACGGGACATATTAAAAAAAGCCGCTGTAGATTCAATTGGTCAACGCAACAGTCATGTGAAAACATGTAGTTGCGGAGGATTGTTGAATGAGACGAACATTTACAGCAAAGGAAAAAACATCTGTTTTTGAACTGTGGAAGAACGGAAAAGGCTTCAGTGAGATAGCTAATATCCTGGGTTCGAAACCAGGGACCATCTTCACGATGTTAAGAGATACTGGCGGCATAAAACCCAATGAGCGCAAGCGAGCTGTTGCTCACCTGACGCTGTCTGAGCGCGAGGAAATACGAGCCGGTCTGTCAGCTAAAATGAGCATTCGAGCCATCGCTACAATGCTGAATCGTAGCCCTTCAACAATCTCACGTGAAGTTCAGCGTAATCGTGGTAGGCGCTATTACAAAGCCGTTGATGCGAATAACCGGGCCAACAGGATGGCTAAAAGACCAAAACCGTGCTTACTGGATCAGAATATGCCGTTGCGAGAGCTTGTTCTGGAAAAGCTTGAGATGAAGTGGTCCCCAGAGCAAATATCAGGATGGTTAAGGCGAACGAAGCCGCGTCAAAAAACACTACGAATATCACCTGAGACAATTTATAAGACGCTTTACTTTCGTAGTCGTGAAGCGCTACACCACCTGAACGTACAGCACCTGCGCCGATCGCACAGCCTCCGTCATGGCAGGCGCCATACTCGCAAAGGTGAAAGAGGCACTATCAACATAGTGAACGGAACGCCAATCCACGAACGTTCCCGGCATATCGATAACAGACGCTCTCTGGGACACTGGGAAGGCGATTTAGTCTCGGGTACAAAAAACTCCCATATAGCCACACTTGTAGACCGAAAATCACGTTATACGATCATCCTGAGACTCAGGGGCAAAGACGCTTTATCAGTGAATCAGGCTCTTACCGATAAATTCCTGAGCTTACCACCTGAACTCCGGCGATCACTGACATGGGACAGAGGAATGGAGCTGGCCAGACATCTGGAATTTACTGGCAGCACAGGAGTTAAAGTTTACTTCTGCGATCCTCAGAGCCCCTGGCAGCGGGGAACAAACGAAAACACTAATGGGCTAATCCGACAGTACTTTCCCAAAAAGACATGCCTTGCCCAATATACTCAATATGAGCTGGATCAGGTTGCAGCTCAGCTAAACAACAGACCGAGAAAGACACTGAAGTTCAAAACACCTAAAGAGATAATTGAAAGGGGTGTTGCGTTGACAGATTGAATCTACAGCGGCGTACTTCGCAAAGCTGTCCGACTGAGGTACGCCTTTATCCGTGACAACACCTGTTGCTGGCCTGTTCGCCTGCTCTGTCGGGTGCTGGATGTTCATCCCAGTGGTTTTTACGCCTGGCTTCAGCAGCCGCATTCACAACGCCATCAGGCAGACCTGAGACTGACAGGACAGATTAAACAGTTCTGGCTGGAATCGGGATGCGTCTATGGTTATCGCAAAATCCATCTGGATCTGCGTGACAGCGGGCAACAGTGCGGAGTGAACAGAGTCTGGCGACTGATGAAACGTGTCGGGATAAAGGCTCAGGTCGGATACCGGAGCCCGCGGGCTCGTAAAGGCGAGGCCAGTATCGTGTCGCCCAACAGGCTTCAGCGACAGTTCAATCCGGATGCTCCGGATGAACGTTGGGTAACGGACATAACCTACATCAGGACCCACGAAGGCTGGCTGTATCTTGCCGTGGTTGTTGATCTGTTCTCACGCAAAATTATCGGCTGGTCCATGCAATCCCGGATGACAAAAGACATTGTCCTGAACGCACTGCTGATGGCTGTATGGCGGCGTAATCCCCAAAAACAGGTGCTGGTTCATTCGGATCAGGGCAGTCAGTACACAAGCCATGAGTGGCAGTCGTTCCTGAAATCACACGGCCTGGAGGGCAGCATGAGCCGTCGCGGTAACTGCCATGATAATGCGGTTGCAGAAAGCTTTTTCCAGTTGCTGAAACGCGAACGGATAAAGAAAAAGATCTACGGAACGCGGGAAGAAGCCCGCAGCGATATTTTTGATTACATCGAAATGTTTTATAACAGTAAGCGTCGGCATGGTTCCAGCGATCAGATGTCACCGACAGAATATGAAAACCAGTATTATCAACGGCTCGGAAGTGTCTAGATTATCCGTGGCGATTCAAATATCCTTTTGAAAATATTGATAACCAACTGATAATATGAAGGTTTAATCAGAGTAATCTGAGGAGGTTATTCTGCTAACCCAGTCAAACATGATCTGCATATGGTTGCCATTAGGTCTAATCATTCCGACTTGACAAGCATTAACGCCAGTTGTTTCCCCTATCAGAATACGCCCATCTAGCATATGTACTTTTATACCCACCCCTTGTTTAAAGCACTTATTGCAGATAGAGAAAAAGTCTTTCCTTGTTGGGTCACATGGCTGAACATTAAAAACATCAGCAGCAATAAGTCTTGCGGTTAAACTTTCGCCAATCGGCAATTCTTCGAGTGATGCGAGAAACTCAAGTTTTACCTCAATCCTATTGCTTCCCTTAGCTTCATCAGATGCCAAGATCATATTTTCTTTCTGATTAAACTTTGAAATATAACCGATTATTGATTGCCCGTTGCCGCTTACCAACTTTACAGGATAATCATTGAAGCGTAGAAATTGTATCCTGCGAGCAAGCATAGAATATTCCCGAGGCCATTTTTCCGCTTCTCGACCATATGAGATGTCATTCATAACTGTTGTACCTTAGAACCAGTTTTAGCACATTAAACAAAAAAGCCCCGCAATCACGGGGCTTAGTACTATAAACTATATTAACGCAGCAGAGAAAGTACGTTCTGGGTCGTCTGGTTTGCTTGTGCCAGAACAGAAGTACCCGCTTGTTGCAGGATCTGTGCACGAGACATGTTAGATACTTCGGTCGCGTAGTCGGAATCTTCGATACGGCTACGTGCAGAGGACAGATTGTTTACAGTATTGCCAAGGTTTGTAACAGCCGATTCAAAACGGTTTTGAATTGCACCCAGTGAACTACGTTGCTGGTCAATCTGAGATAATGCTTTATCAATAGCATCCAAAGGATTTTTAGTTGCGGTAACAACTGCTTTGAGGTCACTAGCAGATAATTTAGATGTATCCAACTTGAAAGCAGCAGTACCCGCATTTGTTGTAGTATCCGCATCACTAGCTTTCAGCGCCACATAGAAAGATGTGTCCGCGGTTGTCGTTACATCTAATCCTTTTTGTTTTAACTTTGCAACCTCATCTGCATCCTTGGCTTTAATATCAACTTTTGCGAAAAGATTTCCGTTGCTATCTTTTGTAATACTAGTACCACTAAATTTAACGCTTGCCGCATCAACACCGAGTTTGGTAGCGAAATCACCCCCTGCTTTTTCTGCAAATGTCGCAGCTGTAACAGCAGCATCTTTTCCAAATGCCTTATCGAAATCATCACCTGCAAGCGCTTTTGGAGCGAAAGGTGCGACATTAAAGCCTTTTAAACCTAATTTGTCGGCTGTGACTTCTTTCAAATCAATTGTAATCGTTTCATTATCATTTGCACCAACCTGAATTTTCAAACTCTGGTCTTCACTGAGTACTTTTTTCCCGTTGAATTGAGTCTGATCAGACACGCGATCGATTTCAGCCAAACGAGCTGTAATTTCGTCTTGAATGGAAGACAAATCAGAAGCTGAGTTAGTATCATTTCCAGCTTGGACAGTCAGCTCACGTACACGTTGTAAGTTATTATTAATCTCATTAAGTGCACCTTCAGTGGTTTGTGCAATGGAGATACCATCGTTAGCGTTACGTGAAGCCTGTGTCAAGCCTCTAATATTGGAAGTAAAGCGGTTAGCGATCGCCTGACCTGCTGCATCGTCTTTAGCGCTGTTGATACGCAGACCGGAGGACAGACGCTCGATAGCGGAACTCAGAGAAGACTGAGATTTGTTCAGGTTATTTTGTGTCAACAGCGACAGGCTGTTAGTATTGATAACTTGTGCCATAAAATTTTCCTTTTGGGTATATAAGCCAGGCTTACCTGTGTCATTCAAGTTATCGACCACTTTGGCCTAAACTTTATCTTTTTTTTATTTTTATCAATCTATTGTTTTTATTTGGTTTTTAGCAGACTAGGAACCACTAACAGCACACGACCAATTATGTGAATTTTTTCATCAAGTCTTGCTCTCTTTTGCTACTTCACAAAAAATTGCTAAGCGATTGCCAGATCGATCAGGCAGGTTCTCTCCGCTCGTAAAGGTAACTCCTGATGTTTCCCAAATATCATACGGATGTCACCGCTGGTAGCGATCAGACTGGTATCAACAATCGAACGTTTTATGACACCAGTAAACCCTACCTTAAATTGGTGTCATTAAATTAGCATATTGACATTATGATACCATTAGTTAATTATGATACCGTTTTTGATACCAATCAGGGGAGCGATTATGAGCCGTACATTTGCATATTGCCGTGTGTCCACCAGCGAACAGTCAACAGAAAACCAGATTATGGCGATTCGTCAGGCTGGCTATGCAGTGAATGATAGCAGGGTGATATCAGAAACCGTGTCAGGGGGAGTACAGGCAATGCAGCGCAAAGGCTTTGCTGATATGGTGACTCATAAACTGGAGGCTGGGGATCAGCTTGTAGTATTGAAACTGGACCGCCTGGGAAGGGACAACATCGACGTGCAGCAAACCATTACGATGCTGGTAGATAAAGGGATTGATGTTGTTTCACTGGATCTGCCTGTGCGTAACCTTTCCAGCGCGGAAGGGAAGTTGATGCTGCAAATGTTTTCTGCGTTTGCAGAGTTCGAAAAATCCCGCATCATTGAACGCACAAAAGAGGGTTTAGTAAGAGCCAGGAAGGAAGGGAAGAAGTTAGGCCGTCCGGTTGCGTCAGATACCCTTCAGCGTGTACAGGAAGCCAGAGCTAAGGGGCTGAGCCAGTCCAAAGCGGCGTTAGCATTGAATTTAAGTCTCCCGACTATCAAACGAAACTGGAACATCAAAGAGGCGTAAGATTTAACCTGTCTTCACTCAGATTCAGATGCTGCCCTGCCAGCGCGTGAGGCTTAATTATGGCTATTTTCGGGTCAATTAATCCGAAATATTCCGGCGACAGTAAATCCAGCGGAGCCGCACACCAGCTTAAATCCACCTGGAAAAGATAGTGATGGAGTGCTATATTTAAAAGTTAAGCCGTAGTATATGAGAGAAGGCATTGTTAAACGCAATGAGCGCTATCGTGAGCGTTTTTTGTAGTGTGGGTAATGCGTAGGTACTACTTCCTAACTTGAAGGCCGTAGAGAGCGTTACACGAAGGATTTAGCAATTATGGTTTTTATTGCTCAATTTTGATGTTGAGTGGACCCGATCCCCATTTCCGGTCTGATACTTTCCACGCTCTTTCGCCAGATACGATACCCACAGAAAAGGCCCCTCGAGCGTTTTCGGCTTATTTCTTTCGATAATGTAATAATTCGGATATCTTTCCGTTGCCTTTGGCAGCTCCACCAGCGCGGCTTTACCGCCCGTCAGACCCATCCAGATTTCAACAATGCTTCCGGCAATGCCACTTGTGGGTGTCCCAAGGCGTCTGACCTGTCGATGCGGGAGGGCAATCCAGCAATGGTAATGCACCTGTTTTGCTTTCTCTTGCTCCCGTACCCAGCCATAAGCAAAGTTGAGGATCGGTTCTGCCAATCCCTCAGGCCTGATTAATTTAGCCCTCAGGCGTTCACGTAGTTTTTTAAACAGGTCGCTTACCCACCTGTTGCCTGTGTCTATTGGGGTATTCTCAGGTAAGCGTAAATCGAAGCGAGAGAAGTAAACCCGGCTGTAGATGGACAGTATTGCATCAAGCTGTTCTGCTATAGGGGTAAGGATATCAATGCGAACACCAGATTGGTCGGTGGCGTTGATCGGGTAGGCGTAACCATGATGAATGAAAACATCACCTGTGATGACCCTGTAACGCCCGTGTGTATGAACTTTGGTTGTGTAAGGCGTAGCCTGTGTGAGCATTGACTGAATAGATCCTCCTTCTGACACAATACCCCCATAAGTTATTTATATAAACAAACCCTCGCGTATATGCACACACGTATAAGTTATTACCATCTGACCACCGTAAAACGAAGCAATTACGGGTAGCACAAACCCCATCAGACAAAGGCTAATGGTAAAAAAGATGGATAAATTTTTTTCGAAGAAAGTTTACATGGGATATAGAAACCCAAAATAACAATAACTCAAAACAAATAGCAGTGCAAAGATTATTTTAATCTGCGGTATTTTTCAGGTTTGCTTCTGCAATTTTTCCGCTTTTGCGATACCCCGACATTGTGCTTTCCTGTCGATAAGCGCTTAGCTACGGCTCAGCAAACCCATTGAATTAGAATGACTATCACTAAAACCAGTCAACACTATCAACAACTGGAAGCAAATCCGAAACTTTCATCTTGCCCGTGTAAACCTTGGTTTGTCCTTGGTTTGAATGTTCGTGACCTATCGTTTGCTGAACAAGTGTGAGGGTGTGCTTTGCCTGAATCTCAGTTACGAAAGTGTGACGTAAGCTATGCACAATACGTCTATTTTTATAATCATCAAGATAATCAATACCCAATTGTTCACGTATCGCATGAAAAAGCCGCGTTACCTGACTTGTATTAGTGATTTCGGGGAACAAATTGGTATCTGCCTTTTTGCTATCTAAATAATCCAAAAAACCCATATTGATCAAACGTTGTGAGATAGGAACCTGCCGAATCCCCGCCTCAGTTTTACTATCCCCAATCATTATGTAATGTCTCTGACTGTCCTCGTCCAACCGCACATCAGAAACTTTCAGTTTTGCGATTTCAGAGCGACGAGCGCCAGTATATGCCAGTAGCAAAAAAACCCATTTTTTCCAACCATCCAAAGTCGCGAAGTGACATACCAATTTTCGCATTTCTGCTCCGGTGTAATAACCATAGCTGCGGCTTTTAGCTTGGAACGAGACATTAAGTGTCGGTGATGATTCAAGAATATCCACTTCTTTAGTCAGGTAGGTCGAAAACAGTCCCTGACACAACTTCAGATAATCTCTGACCGTTTTGGTTGAAACCAGATCTGCTTCTGGAACTTCATCCAAGTCCAAACATTGCTCAATAGTCATTCGGTTATAAGGCTTCTTATTCTGACGAGGTAAACCTTCAACTACCTCAAGCAGGCTTTTAATATCGCGTCGAGCAATGTCAGAAACTTGAGTGTCAGCCCCCAAAACTGCCTCTATCACTTCATAGTATTTTTCATTCCCCTGCCGAATTTTAGGAGTCCAGCCCGACTTAAATTTTACAAAACCTTTCCATGCCTCAGATAGGGTCAGTTTAGAGGGCAATGGTTTTTCAGGCTTATCCTCTGAGATGGAAGCGTTATAATTGTCAGGTCGCATAGAGTTAACGATCTGGCGATAATCAGAATGCCGTTGCTCCATAAAGGCTATATGTGCATCGCAGTAATGTCTCAAGAGAAGGTCGTACTCTGAGGCCAAATAATCGATTTCATCCTCCATGCCCGTAAGATCAAACTGGCTACCAAGTTGCTCTATGACTGAATCTGTCGACAGCGGTTCAACATCTTGTTTAAAGGTTCCATCAAGTAGTAATCCAAAATCACACGCATTACGTTTTTCACGAGCCAATGAACCGGATTCTCGCAGGGTACTACGTACAGTTGTGGGAATTTTTTTTGCTGCGGCGTAAAAACCTGCCTGAATTTTAAGCAAATAACGATCAATATCGTCTTGTTCTAACTTTTTCATTTTCTGCACTATGTCCAATAGTTGGGCTGGATCCATCTTGGACGATTTTACAAAAGAAATGAACATCGAGAGACGGGAAGATATAAATCTTGCTCTACTGGCTGAATCGCAGCCCAGCGACACACGAAAGAAACCGCCTGAAGGCAGTCTAAAATGAAGGCTGTAACGGTTGCCACGCTTTAGGATATTCGGGATGGAACAGCCGTTGGTGTGCCTCGTCTGTATCACAGTCTGTGTCACATTTTCACCTATTAAGGCCTGAGACACACCAACGTATTGTTTTTGAATGAGTTGAAGCTGACCGATAAGCCGGGTTCTGTCGTGGACAGTCATTCATCTAGGCCAGCAATCGCTCACTGGCTCAAGCAGCCTACCCGGGTTCAGTACGGGCCGTACCTTGTGAACCCCTATTTGGCCTTGCTCCGGGTGGAGTTTACCGTGCCACGGACTGTTACCAGCCGCGCGGTGCGCTCTTACCGCACCCTTTCACCCTTACCTGATCCCACTTGCGTGGGCCATCGGCGGTTTGCTCTCTGTTGCACTGGTCGTGGGTTTCCCCCCCAGGCGTTACCTGGCACCCTGCCCTATGGAGCCCGGACTTTCCTCCCCTCCGCCCGTCTCCCCCGAAGAGGACGACGACGAAGCGGCGACTGTCTGGTCAGCTTCGGCGCGCAGTATAGAGGGTTTGCGGGGCATTGTCACCCCGCACTGCGCATTCCTATCGCCAACGTGGCGGCGATGTTTCTTGAAGCGCGATAAATATTATCAAATGCCCCACGAAAGGCCTCTTCCAGCGTGCTGATGGTGGTTAATACGCTAAACACCGCATCGATACCATATTGATGCACCACCTCCACATCGCGCGTCAGGCTGCCGCCAATACCAATTACCGGCTTGTGGTACTTCTTCGCGACATTCGCCACACCCACCGGCACTTTGCCGTGAATGCTCTGGCTGTCAATCCGCCCTTCTCCGGTCACCACCAGCGTACAGTCATGAATATGCTCTTCCAGATTGAGCGCCTGGGTCACAATCTCAATACCACTGCGCAACTCCGCACCTAAAAAAGCCATTAACGCGGCGCCCATTCCGCCTGCCGCACCAGAGCCAGGAACGTCTTTCACATCAACCCGCAGCGATTTTTTAATGATGTCGGCATAGTGAGACAGATTGCGGTCCAGTTCGATAATGCGTTCTTCCGTCGCCCCTTTCTGCGGGCCAAAAATGCGCGAAGCGCCAGTATCACCGGTGAGTGGATTAGTCACATCGCAGGCCACGCGAATTGAGCAGGTTTTTAAGCGCGGATCCAGGCCCGTTATATCGATGGTGTTCAGACTCTCCAGGCTTCCACCACCGTTGCCAATCTCTGTCCCGTTGGCGTCGCAGAGTTTCGCCCCCAGCGCCTGCACCATACCCGCGCCGCCGTCATTGGTCGCACTACCGCCAATACCAATAATGATGCTCTGCGCACCGCTATCCAGCGCCTGCAAAATCAACTCCCCGGTGCCACGCGACGTGGTGACTAACGGGTTACGCTTTTCAGGTGGAACTAACGCCAGACCGCTGGCTGCCGCCATTTCGATAAACGCGGTTTTACCATCTCCAGACATGCCCCAGCAGGCATTCACTTTTTCGCCCAGCGGCCCTGTCACCCACGCTGAATGTTCACTCCCCTGCGTAGCGGCAATCATGGCTTCGACCGTTCCTTCACCGCCATCGGCAACCGGGACAGAAACATATTGCGCATCGGGGAAAATTTCCCGAAATCCTTTTTCTATTGCCTGAGCTACCTCGGTGGCAGAAAGGCTTTCTTTATAAGAGTCTGGGGCAATTACGATTTTCATAGTTATGTAGCCTGACAGTGCCGCGCAAGGCAAGAAATACAGGGCGCGCATCCACGCCCTTCTTGTTAGCGAGTGACTTCCACTTTCGCCAGTTTTTCGTAGTAGCATGCGAGTGCGCTATGATCGGCGGTGCCCAGCCCATCAGCGCGTAGCGCCTGCATCATCTCCATGACTGCAGCAGTCAGCGGTAACTGAGCGCCAACGCCATGAGAGGTATCCAGCGCGTTCGCCAGATCTTTAATATGCAGGTCGATACGGAAACCCGGCTTAAAGTTTCTGTCCATAACCATTGGCGCTTTCGCATCCAGTACGGTGCTTCCCGCCAGCCCACCACGGATCGCCTGATACACCAGATCCGGGTTTACGCCCGCTTTGGTCGCCAGCGTCAGCGCTTCCGACATTGCCGCAATGTTCAGCGCCACAATCACCTGATTCGCCAGCTTGGTGACGTTACCTGCGCCGATATCACCGGTATGTACCACGGAACCTGCCATCGCCTTCATCAGATCGTAATATTTGTCAAAAATCGCTTTATCACCGCCAACCATCACCGACAGAGTACCGTCGATGGCTTTCGGTTCGCCGCCGCTTACCGGCGCGTCCAGCATATCCACGCCTTTCGCTTTCAGCGCGTCGCTGATTTCACGGCTGGCTAACGGCGCGATGGAGCTCATGTCGATCAGCACTGTCCCCGGTTTCGCCCCTTCAATAATGCCACCCTCTCCCAGCGCCACTTCTTTCACATGCGGAGAATTCGGCAGCATGGTGATGATCACATCGCACTGCTCGGCAATATCTTTCGCCGTAGCGGCGGTTTCTGCGCCTGCGGCAATTACTTCCGCAATGGATTCCGGGTTACGGTCAGCAACCACCAGCGAGTAACCTGCCTTGAGGAGGTTTTTACTCATTGGTTTACCCATAATACCGAGGCCAATAAAACCAACTTTCATTGTCATGTCTTTATCTCTCTCTACTGTCGAGGGGGGTTATTTCTTAAAAGAATCAGCCAATTTTTGCGTGGCTGAACGGAACACGCCAAGATCGCTGCCAACGGCAACAAACGTCGCGCCCCACTCCAGATAACGACGCGCATCCGCCTCTACCGGGGCCAGAATGCCGCTTGGTTTGCCGTGTGCTTTCGCGCGGGCAAAAATGTGCTGGATAGCTTTCTGCACATCAGGGTGTGACGCATTGCCGAGGTGGCCTAACGCCGCAGCCAGATCGCTTGGGCCGACGAAGACCCCGTCGACGCCTTCTGTCGCCGCGATTGCGTCAACGTTATCGACGCCCTGCTGACTTTCGATCTGCACGATGATGGTGATGTTCTTATTCGACTGCGCAAAATAGTCCGGTACGGTGCCAAACATATTGGCGCGATGGGATACGGACACGCCGCGAATACCTTCCGGCGGATAGCGGGTCGACGCCACGGCGTTCACCGCCTCTTCTTCCGTCTCCACGAACGGGATCAGGAAGTTGTAAAATCCGATATCCAGCAGGCGTTTGATAATTACCGGCTCGTTGGTCGGTACACGCACTACCGGCGCGCTGGCGCTGCCTTTCAGCGCCATCAATTGCGGGATAAACGTCGATATGTCGTTCGGTGCGTGTTCGCCGTCCAGCACCAGCCAGTCAAAACCCGCCAGGCCTAAAACTTCGGTACTGATTGGGCTGGCTAATGCAGACCAGCAGCCGATCTGAATCTGTTGCGCCGCGAGAGCCGCTTTAAACTTATTCGGAAAAATCGTGTTATTCATCGCTTACACCTTTGTTTATTTCTGCAATTCCATACGTTTAATGTCACCGACAATAAACAGGTAGCAAACCATTGCCATCAGCGCCGAGCACCCTACAAACATCAGCGCAGCATTAAATGAGTGCAGCTCGCTCACCAGATACCCAATCACCAGCGGGGTGACGATGGAAGCCACATTGCCAAATACGTTAAATACCCCACCGCACAGACCGACAATCTCTTTCGGCGCAGTATCGGAAATCACCGGCCATCCCAGCGCCCCGAAGCCTTTACCGAAGAACGCCAGCGCCATCAGCGCCACCACCAGGGTGGTGTTATCGGTGTAGTTACACAGAATAATGGTCGAGGCGAGCAGCATTCCGAGCACAATCGGCAGCTTACGTGCCAGAGTGATGCTGAAGCCACGTTTAATCAGATAATCAGAGAACACGCCGCCGAGTACGCCACCGGCAAATCCGCACAGCGCAGGAATCGAAGCCACCAGGCCCACTTTCAGGATCGACATGCCTTTTTCCTGTACCAGGTAAATCGGGAACCAGGTGAGGAAAAACCAGGTAATTGTGTTGATAAAATACTGTCCGAAGAACACGCCGAGCATCATACGGTTAGTGAGCAACTGCTTGATATAATGCAATTTAGGACCGCCTGACTTCACATCACCCGACTTTTTATGGTCCATATCCACGACCGCGCCGTTTTCAGAGATAAACTTCAGCTCTTCTTGCGACATACGCGGGTGATCGGTTGGGTTATGAATAAACTTTACCCACAGTCCGGTGAGCACAAAACCAATCACGCCCATCACGGTAAAGACGTGTTCCCAGCCCCAGGCGAAGGTCAGCCAGCCCAGCAGCGGCGAAAACAGCGCCAGAGAGAAATACTGTGCGGAGTTAAAAATTGCGGACGCCGTACCGCGCTCTTTCGTCGGGAACCAGGCTGCCACAATACGGGCATTCGCCGGGAAGGACGGCGCTTCCGAGAAGCCCAGCATAAAGCGCATGATGAACATTGAAATACCCGCCCAGGCCAGCGGGAACATGTCGACAAAGCCCTGCAGGAAGGTAAACAGCGACCAGAAGAACAGGCTGTAGGTGTAGACTTTCTTAGAACCGAACTTATCCAGCAGCCAGCCGCCGGGGATTTGCATTAACAGGTAAGCCCAGCCGAAAGCGGAGAAAATGTACCCCATTGAGATGGCACTGAGCTGTAACTCTTTCGCCACTTCCGTGCCGGCAATTGACAGCGTTGCACGGTCCGCATAGTTAACGGCTGTAACGATAAATATTATCAACAATATTAAGTAACGGGTGTGCGTGCCTTTCTTTTTCTCGACAACTGTATCCAGAATCATTCTAATTACCTCGGGTACATTAAATTTTTATTATTATTGGGTAGATATTCCTGGTGATAAATTACTGATAATAAGAACGCATAATAATTTATCAGACGTTATGAAACCGTGATTTAGTATAATCAGCAGCGCCACGTTAATCATTGTGCAAGCGCTCATTAAACATGCGTTATTAAAATAATGTTTTGGGCAGATGCACACATGCATGGGCGCTAATGCACACATTTACGTATTGCTACCCCTGGTGGGGCGGCCTTGCTGAGTTTAAGTGATCATCATCACATTCTTGGCGATAAACTCCTGACATTCTTATTTCACGATACTGAATCTTTATTACTTATAATTAGATTCAAAATATAAATATCCACACTATTATCACCACCTTGTTGGAGAATACTGGACAATGGCCGACATCGAAATCAGACAAGAATCGCCAACGGCGTTTTATATTAAAGTTCACGAAACAGATAATGTGGCGATAATTGTCAATGACAATGGTCTGAAAGCTGGGACGCGTTTTCCAGACGGACTGGAACTCATTGAACATATTCCCCAGGGACATAAAGTGGCGCTCTTGGATATTCCTGTTCGCGGCGAAATCGTGCGTTATGGCGAAGTGATAGGCTATGCCGTTCGCGATATCCCTCGCGGCAGTTGGATTGATGAATCAATGGTTGAGCTACCCAAGGCCCCGCCGCTGGAGACGCTGCCGCTGGCAACCAAAGTGCCAGAGCCGCTGCCGCCTCTTGAAGGTTACACCTTCGAAGGTTATCGCAATGCGGACGGTAGTGTCGGCACCAAGAATCTGCTCGGTATTTCCACCAGCGTGCACTGCGTGGCGGGCGTGGTGGATTATGTGGTGAAAATCATTGAGCGCGATCTGCTGCCCAAATACCCGAACGTTGACGGCGTGGTCGGACTCAATCATCTGTACGGCTGCGGCGTGGCGATTAATGCCCCAGCCGCCATCGTGCCGATTCGTACCATTCACAATATTGCGCTAAACCCGAACTTTGGCGGTGAAGTGATGGTCATTGGCCTCGGCTGCGAAAAACTGCAGCCAGAGCGCCTGCTGGAAGGCACGCACGACGTGAAAAGTATTCCGGTCGAAAGCGCGAGCATCGTCAGCCTGCAGGATGAAAAACACGTTGGCTTTCAATCGATGGTTGCCGATATTTTGCAGGTGGCCGAACACCATCTGGCAAAACTCAATCAACGCCAGCGTGAAACCTGCCCGGCGTCAGAACTGGTGGTCGGCATGCAGTGCGGCGGCAGCGATGCGTTTTCAGGCGTGACGGCCAACCCGGCGGTCGGTTATGCCTCCGACCTGTTAGTACGCTGCGGCGCCACCGTAATGTTCTCTGAGGTTACCGAAGTGCGCGATGCCATCCATCTTCTGACCCCACGTGCGATTAACGAAGAAGTAGGTAAACGCCTGCTTGAAGAGATGGCCTGGTACGATAACTACCTTGATATGGGCAAAACGGATCGCAGCGCCAACCCTTCTCCAGGCAACAAGAAAGGCGGTCTGGCAAACGTGGTGGAAAAAGCGCTGGGTTCTATTGCCAAGTCTGGCAAGAGCGCGATTGTCGAAGTCTTGTCGCCGGGCCAACGCCCAACCAAACGCGGCCTGATTTACGCGGCTACACCCGCCAGTGATTTTGTCTGCGGTACGCAGCAGGTCGCTTCCGGGATCACCGTGCAGGTGTTCACCACCGGACGCGGTACGCCGTACGGCCTGATGGCCGTGCCGGTGATAAAAATGGCGACCCGTACCGAGCTGGCCAACCGTTGGTTTGACCTGATGGACATCAACGCAGGCACCATCGCCACCGGCGAAGAAACCATTGAAGACGTGGGTCTGAAACTGTTCGAGTTTATTCTCGACGTCGCCAGCGGGCGTAAGAAAACCTTCTCGGATCAATGGGGACTGCATAACCAACTGGCGGTGTTTAACCCGGCGCCAGTGACCTGATTCCTGAAAGCTAAATTCGATTACAGGTCGGGGAGTTCGCAAACTTCCCGACTTTTTTATCAGATACTCACCAGAACAACCTCAATCCCATGTTTACGTAAACCTTCCAGACTATCCTCTGGAATACCTTCATCAACAATAATCATATCAATCCGCTGGGTATCAATGATCTTATGCAGGCTGGAGCGGTTAAACTTCGTCGAGTCAGTAACGACAATGATACGCTCAGCCACTTCACACATCCGACGGTTGAGACGCGCTTCATCTTCGTTGTGTGTGCTAACACCACGCTCTAAATCGATGGCATCAACGCCAAGAAACAGCATGTCGAAGTGATAATTTTGTAGCGATTGCTCTGCCTGATCGCCATAAAATGATTGCGACTGACGACGCAAATGGCCGCCGGTCATCAGCAGCTCAACCCCTTCGGCTTCCAGTAACGCATTGGCGACATTCATACCGTTAGTCATAGCAATGACGTTGGTTTGCTGGCGCATCAGGCGGGCAATTTCATACGTCGTGGTACCGGAGTCGAGAATCACGCGGTGCCCCGGTTTGATCAACTCCGCGGCGGCTCTGGCAATACTGCGTTTTACCGCCGTATTGAGTGAGCTCTTATCTTCAACAGAAGGCTCCACAACAAGCGCATTGCTTTCGCAAATCAGTGCTCCACCATAGGCGCGTACCGCAATCCCCTGTTTTTCCAGAAAGGCGAGGTCGTTACGAATAGTGACCGTGGAGACGCCAAAAAATAAAGAAAGATCGTTAACCTGAACGCTTCCCTGCTGCCGTAATCGCTGGATGATCTGCTCACGTCTTTCGCTAGTGCCGATAACGCGCTTGTCTGCAGAGGACTCGGTGTTACTCATATGAAATCCTTTAGTTGAATCTTTCGTTTTATTTCGTTTTGTCTATTAACGCCTTTCTTTTACGTGAATGCAAGCCCCGTAAACGGGTAAGAGCCAGACAGACTTACGCTGAAACCTTTCATTGCGTTTCTTTTGTGAAACAGATCGGAAAACCATTATCTTTCGTTTTATTTTTATACCACCATGATGCAGTATTAAATGAAACAAAACGAAAGAATGATGTCGCAGTTATCTGACCTGGAGAGGAAAGTGAAACATCTAACTAAAATGGTCGAGCAGCATAAATGGGGGAAGGCAAACGGGATTTATGCCGTTTGTTCCGCACATCCAATCGTACTGGAAGCCGCAATACGCTACGCCCATGCCAATCATACACCGCTGTTGATCGAAGCAACCTCTAATCAGGTTGACCAGTTTGGCGGCTATACGGGGATGACTCCAGCCGATTTTCGCAGTTTTGTCTGCCGTTTAGCCGACTCGCTTAATTTTTCTCAGGATATGCTGATTTTCGGCGGGGACCATCTTGGGCCAAACCGTTGGCAAAATCTGCCAGCAGAAGAGGCAATGGCCAACGCTGACGATCTGATCAAGAGTTATGTCGCCGCAGGCTTTAAAAAGATCCACCTCGATTGCAGCATGTCGTGTACTAACGACCCGGTTCCCCTGACTGATGAAATCGTCGCCGAGCGCGCCGCACGCCTGGCAAAAGTAGCCGAAGAAACCTGTATGGCACATTTTGGTGAGTCTGACCTGGTCTATGTGATCGGCACAGAAGTTCCGGTTCCTGGTGGCGCTCACGAAGCGTTAACCGAACTGGCGGTAACAACGCCGGATGCCGCACGTGCAACGTTACAGGCCCATTATCACGCCTTTGAAAAGCGCGGGCTGGAAGGTATCTGGCCGTGTATTATCGCCCTGGTGGTACAACCTGGCGTTGAATTCGACCACACACACATCATTGATTATCAACCGCAGAAAGCCGTGGCACTCAGCAAAATGGTGGAAGACTACGACACGCTGGTTTTTGAAGCGCATTCTACCGATTACCAAACGCCACAGTCCTTGCGCCAACTGGTGATAGATCACTTCGCCATTCTGAAAGTGGGACCCGCGCTGACATTCGCCCTGCGCGAAGCACTGTTTTCGTTAGCCGCTATTGAAGAAGAATTGCTGCCAGCAAAAGCCAGTTCAGGCCTGCGACATGTGCTGGAAAGCGTGATGCTTGATCGACCAGAATACTGGCAGAGCCACTATCACGGCGATGGCAACGCGCGCCGTTTGGCCCGCGGTTATAGCTACTCCGATCGGGTTCGTTACTACTGGCCGGACAACCAGATTGATGAAGCATTCGAACGTCTGGTGCGTAATCTGGCGGATGACCCCATTCCACTGCCGCTAATTAGCCAGTATTTACCCTTGCAGTACGTAAAAGTGCGCGGGGGAAATCTCAGCGCCACACCGCGAGAACTCATCATTAACCATATTCAGGACATACTGCAGCAATATCACTGCGCCTGCCTGGGTGCTCCAGATCGTAACGAATAACAAAAAAGAGAAAAATACCATGCCAAACATTGTATTAAGTCGCATTGATGAACGTCTGATTCACGGTCAGGTTGGTGTGCAATGGGTCGGATTTGCGGGGGCAAATCTGGTGCTGGTCGCTAACGATGAAGTGGCTGAAGACCCAGTACAGCAAAACCTGATGGAAATGGTACTGGCAGAAGGGATCGCCGTACGCTTCTGGTCACTACAAAAAGTGATCGACAATATTCACCGTGCCGCCGATCGCCAGAAAATTCTGCTGGTTTGCAAATCGCCTGCGGATTTCTTCCGTCTGGTTGAAGGCGGTGTTCCTGTTAACCGTATCAACGTTGGCAATATGCACTATGCCAACGGCAAGCAACAAATCGCCAAAACGGTTTCTGTAGACGCTGCCGATATTACGGCGTTCAACGGGCTAAAAGCCGCTGGGGTGGAGTGCTTCGTTCAGGGCGTTCCAACAGAAGCCGCCCAGGACCTCTATAAACTTCTCTGAGGTATTCACAATGGAAATTAGTCTGTTGCAGGCTTTTGCGTTGGGTATTCTCGCCTTTATTGCAGGCCTGGATATGTTCAACGGGTTAACGCACATGCACCGCCCGGTTGTTCTCGGGCCGCTGGTCGGCCTGATTCTGGGCGATCTGCATACCGGTATTTTGACAGGTGGTACGCTGGAACTGGTGTGGATGGGCCTGGCCCCGCTGGCTGGAGCTCAGCCACCAAACGTGATTATCGGCACTATCGTGGGAACCACGTTTGCCATAACGACAGGAGTAAAACCCGAAGTTGCCGTAGGAGTGGCGGTACCGTTCGCCGTAGCGGTACAGATGGGGATTACCTTCCTGTTCTCTGTGATGTCAGGGGTGATGGCTCGGTGCGATCGCATGGCAGCAAATGCCGATACCGCAGGAATTGAGCGGGTCAACTATTTGGCGTTGCTGGCGCTGGGGACCTTCTATTTTTTATGCGCGTTCCTGCCGATTTACTTTGGTGCGGAACATGCCAAAACCGCTATAGATGTTCTGCCGACTCGTCTGATTGACGGCCTCGGCGTGGCAGGCGGCATCATGCCAGCTATCGGCTTCGCCGTACTGCTGAAAATCATGATGAAAAACGTCTATATCCCCTACTTCATCCTGGGTTTTGTAGCCGCAGCCTGGCTCAAACTCCCTGTGCTGGCGATCGCAGCAGCAGCACTGGCAATGGCGCTGATCGATTTTCTGCGTAAATCACCTGAACCTACAGCTCCCGCAGCACAAAAAGAGGAATTCGAAGATGGCATCTAATCAAACGGCTCTGCCGAACGTTTCCGAAACCGAAGAAACGCTGCTGTCCGGCACCAATGAAAACGTCTACGAAGACCAGAATATCGGTGCCGAGCTGACGAAAAAAGATATCAACCGTGTTGCCTGGCGTTCAATGTTATTACAAGCCTCTTTTAACTACGAACGTATGCAGGCATCAGGATGGTTGTACGGCCTGTTACCTGCACTGAAAAAGATCCATACCAACAAGCGCGATCTGGCGCGTTCGATGAAAGGCCATATGGGCTTCTTCAACACGCACCCGTTCCTGGTCACGTTTGTTATCGGGATTATCCTTGCGATGGAACGCTCCAAGCAGGATGTAAACAGTATTCAAAGCACCAAGATTGCCGTAGGCGCTCCACTTGGCGGTATCGGTGATGCCATGTTCTGGTTAACGTTATTGCCTATTTGCGGTGGTATCGGGGCCAGTCTGGCGCTGCAAGGTTCTATTCTTGGCGCAGTTGTCTTTATTGTTATGTTTAACGTGGTTCATCTTGGTCTGCGCTTTGGGCTAGCACACTATGCTTATCGAATGGGCGTTGCTGCCATCCCGCTAATAAAAGCTAACACCAAAAAGGTTGGACATGCTGCATCCATCGTTGGGATGACGGTGATCGGCGCGCTGGTAGCGACCTATGTTCGCCTGAGCACTACGCTGGAAATTACTGCTGGCGACGCGGTTGTGAAACTGCAAACAGACGTTATAGACAAATTGATGCCAGCATTTTTACCGCTGGTCTACACATTGACTATGTTCTGGCTGGTCCGTCGTGGCTGGAGTCCTCTTCGTCTTATCGCCATTACCGTGGTGCTTGGCGTCGTAGGTAAGTTCTGTCACTTCCTGTAAATATAAGGGGTTGTAGATGTTAGGTATTATTTTGACGGGCCATGGCGGGTTTGCCAGCGGAATGGAAAAAGCGATGAAACAGATTTTGGGTGAACAGACTCAGTTCATCGCCATCGACTTTCCGGAAACCTCAACCACAGCCTTACTCACCTCGCAACTTGAACAGGCAGTGAGTGAACTGGATGCTCAGCAAGACATCGTGTTTCTAACAGACCTGTTGGGCGGGACGCCATTTCGCGTAGCTTCTACGCTGGCCATGCAAAGGCAAGGTACTGAAGTGATCACCGGTACCAATCTACAACTGCTACTGGAGATGGTGCTGGAGCGCGACGGCCTGAGCAGCGAAGCGTTTCGTGTGCAGGCGTTGGAGTGCGGACACAGGGGTTTAACCAGTCTGGTGGACGAGCTGGGACGCTGTCGCGAGGAAAAACCCGTTGAGGAAGGGATATGACAAAGCGATTGCGCGCCAGGCGTCTACTAACCGAACAAGGATGGCTGGATGATCATCAGTTATATATTGAAGACGGTATCATTGCAGCAATAGAGCCAATCCCATCCGGAGTTATGAAGCGCGACGCTGAACTGCTTTGTCCAGCTTACATTGATACCCACGTACACGGTGGTGCAGGCGTCGATGTGATGGATGAGGCACCGGATACGCTCGACAAACTGGCGATGCACAAAGCGCGTGAAGGGGTAGCCAACTGGCTACCCACTACCGTCACCGCTCCACTACCGAATATTCACAGTGCGCTGGAGCGTATTGCCCGTCGCTACCATTCCGGCGGGCCTGGCGCACAGGTGCTGGGCAGTTATCTTGAAGGCCCATATTTTACGCCGCAGAACAAAGGGGCGCACCCGCCTGAGCTTTTCAGGGAACTGGAGCTCAGTGAACTGGATGAACTGATTACGGTTTCCCAGCACACATTGCGCGTCGTTGCGCTGGCACCAGAAAAAACTGACGCATTGCAGGCTATCGAATATCTGAAGCGGCGCAACGTCCGAGTGATGCTGGGCCACAGCGCAGCCAACTGGGAACAAACCCGCGCGGCCTTTGATGCAGGTGCTGATGGATTGGTTCACTGCTATAACGGTATGACTGGCTTACATCACCGGGAGCCCGGTATGGTTGGCGCAGGGTTAACCGACCCTCGCGCCTGGCTGGAGCTTATCGCTGACGGACACCATGTCCACCCGGCGGCCATGAAGCTGTGCTGCTGTTGCGCGAAAGAGAGACTGGTGCTGATCACAGATGCCATGCAGGCAGCAGGAATGCCTGACGGGCGCTATTCGCTCTGCGGTGAGCAAGTGGAAATGCGCAGCGGAATTGTGCGTACCACGTCCGGTGGCCTGGCTGGCAGCACGCTCTCGGTTGATGCAGCCGTACGAAATATGATCGAGTTCACAGGAATAACGGCAGAAGAGGCAATACATATGGCCTCTCTCCACCCTGCGCGTCTGTTGGGAATCGATCACCTACTGGGATCGTTAGCGGTGGGTAAACGTGCCGACGCGATCGCGCTTAATAGCGGGCTGCATTTACAACAGATCTGGATTCAGGGTCAGGCTCTCCCCCTTTGACCTTTCATTTTGTCTTGTGTTGGCCTGCGATCCTTGATCGCAAGGCCTTTCTTTTCCTTTCGCTTAAGGAAATACTCAACCACCTTACAACAACTCTTATCTTTATAGATCAATAAGATAATTACATCCCTCGCTCTCACGATCACAATTTTCGTTTTATTTCATTTCATCTTATTGACCTTTCGATTTCTTTTCTATAGATTTTAATTAATAGATTATATGAGCAAGTGAAACGAAACGAAAGATAGCGATATTTTCGCCAGCGTCTTATGTGGATTTTACAAGACTAAGGACTTAAGTTATGCCAGAAACCTATACCCTCGTTACTGCGGTAACGGGCACCTGGACCGAAGAAGAGATCCGTCAACAACCTGCCAGTTGGATCCGTTCTCTCACCAATATCGACAATATTCGATCCGCCATTGATAGCTTTCTTGCGCCATTGTTGCGCAAAAACGATCTGCGGATCGTACTAACCGGGGCCGGGACCTCAGCATTCATTGGCGACATCATCGCCCCGTGGCTGGCAAGCTACACCGGAAAAAACATCACTGCCGTTCCGACCACTGACCTGGTCACCAATCCGATGGATTATCTGAATCCCGCACATCCACTGCTGCTAGTCTCTTTCGCTCGCTCAGGTAACAGCCCAGAAAGCGTTGCTGCAGTAGAACTGGCTAATCAGTTTGTATCTGAGTGTTATCACCTGCCAATCACCTGTAACGAAGCTGGTTGCCTGTATCAAAACGCAGTCGCAAGCGACAATGCCTTTGCTCTGTTAATGCCCGCAGAGACACATGACCGTGGTTTTGCCATGACCAGCAGCATTACCACCATGATGGCCAGTTGCCTGGCAGTATTCGCCCCAGAGAAAATCAATAGTCAGACCTTCCGCGACGTAGCCGATCGGTGCCAGGCGATCCTGACTTCACTGGGCGATTTCAGCGACGGTGTGTTCGGCAATGATCCGTGGAAACGGATCGTCTACCTTGGTAGCGGTGGATTACAGGGAGCTGCGCGTGAATCAGCACTGAAAGTTCTGGAACTGACTGCGGGTAAACTGGCTGCATTTTATGACTCCCCGACCGGCTTTCGTCACGGTCCAAAGTCGCTGGTTGATAACGAAACGCTGGTAGTGGTTTTTGTTTCCAGCCACCCCTATACACGTCAGTACGATCTCGATCTATTGGCAGAGTTACGCCGCGATCGTCAGGCGCTACGAGTTGTCGCAATTGCCGCACAAACCCATGAAGTGATTGAAGCTGGCCCACATATTCTGCTGCCGCCAGCACGCTCTTTCATTGATATGGAATTAGCGTTCTGCTTCCTGATTTACGCCCAGGTCTTTGCTTTGACGCAATCCATTAACATCGGCAATACACCGGATACGCCTTCTGCCAGCGGCACTGTGAACCGCGTTGTACAGGGCGTTATTATTCATCCCTGGAACGCCTAAAAGGATCGTTATATGAGCATTATTTCCACAAAATATCTCCTGCTGGATGCACAAAAAAAAGGCTACGCCGTACCCGCCTTCAACATTCACAACGCCGAGACGATCCAGGCGATCCTTGAAGTATGCAATGAAATGCGATCGCCCGTGATCCTCGCCGGAACCCCAGGTACCTTTAAGCATATTGCACTGGAAGAGATCTATGCACTGTGCAGCGCTTATTCCACCAGCTACGACATGCCGCTGGCGTTACATCTCGATCATCATGAGTCTCTGGACGATATTCGCCGCAAAGTAAATGCAGGAGTACGCAGCGCAATGATCGACGGCAGCCATTTCCCGTTTGAAGAAAACGTGAAGCTGGTGAAATCCGTTGTAGATTTTTGCCATGCCAAAGATTGCAGCGTCGAAGCAGAGTTAGGTCGCCTCGGCGGTGTTGAAGATGACATGAGCGTGGATGCCGAAAGCGCCTTCCTCACCGATCCACAAGAAGCCAAACAGTTTGTTGAGCGTACCGGCGTAGACAGCCTTGCAGTCGCCATTGGTACGGCTCACGGCCTCTACACCAAAACGCCTAAAATCGATTTCCAACGGCTGGGTGAAATTCGTGAAGTAGTCGACGTTCCACTGGTACTACATGGCGCAAGCGATGTCCCTGACGAATACGTCCGCCGCACGATCGAACTTGGTGTGTGCAAAGTTAACGTTGCTACCGAGCTGAAGATTGCTTTTGCCGATGCAGTCAAAGCGTGGTTTGCGGAAAATCCACAAGGTAATGATCCCCGTTATTATATGCGGGTCGGTATGGATGCGATGAAAGAAGTAGTGCGTAGCAAAATTAATGTATGCGGCTCATACGAAAAGTTGCTAACCGTATTGCATTATTAATATATGTTTCTGGGCCATATAAAATAATAAATTAATTACTACTTACCTCTCAATTTATAAAGGTCATGATGAGATATTCATGACCTTCATGACTATACTGATAAAAATTATGGAGTACTCTACATGACACAGGAAAAGTCTTTTAAGTCACGAATATGGGAATTCTTTCAAAGTCTTGGCAAAACATTTATGTTTCCCGTATCACTGTTAGCATTTATGGGATTGTTATTAGGCGTGGGGAGTTCAATTACCAGCCCCTCTACAATTAAAAGCTTTCCATTTCTTGGTGGTGAATTAACGCAATTAACTTTTGGTTTTATTGCCATGGTAGGTGGTTTCGCATTTACCTATTTACCTGTAATGTTTGCCATAGCGATTCCATTAGGTATGGCGAAAAGAAATAAGGCTGTAGGTGCTTATTCTGGCTTCATCGGCTATATGCTGATGAACATGAGTATCAATTATTATCTGACAGTGACCCATCAACTCGCGGATACTGCAACCATGAAGCAGGTTGGGCAATCCGTAGTTTTGGGTATACAGACGCTGGAGATGGGGGTATTGGGCGGCATCGTTGCTGGCGTAATTACTTACTTCCTACATGAACGATTTCAGGATACGGTGTTACATGATGCCTTTGCATTTTTTAGTGGCATCCGCTTTGTGCCTATTATCACCTCCCTAACCCTGTCGCTTGTCGGCCTTGCTATCCCGTTGCTCTGGACCTACGTGGCGATGGGTATCGCCGGTATCGGCCATATCATTCAAAGCACCAGCGTCTTTGGTCCCTTCCTCTACGGCGTCGGTGTACTGCTGCTCAAACCTTTCGGCCTGCACCATATCTTGTTGGCGATGGTTCGCTTCACGCCCGCTGGTGGTACAGAAATCGTGAATGGTCATGAGATTGCAGGCGCACTCAACATCTTTTATGCCGAATTGAAAGCTGGCTTACCATTTAGCCCACACGTTACCGCATTTTTATCTCAAGGCTTCATGCCAACCTTTATTTTTGGTTTACCCGCCGTCGCATTTGCTATTTACCGGACAGCGAAACCAGAAAATCGGCCGATCATTAAAGGGTTGTTGCTTTCTGGAGTATTAGTTTCAGTTATCACAGGGATCTCTGAGCCTATTGAATTTTTATTCCTCTTTATCGCTCCAGCTTTATATGCCTTCCATATTGTGATGTCTGGTTTAGCACTCATGGTGATGGCAATTTTGGGGGTAACAATAGGTAATACTGACGGCGGGATTCTTGATCTTCTTATTTTTGGCGTGATGCAAGGTACATCGACGAAATGGTATCTGCTATTCCCGGTTGGTATCGTTTGGTTTACTATTTATTTCCTGGTTTTCCGTTGGTACATACTCAAACACGATATTAAAACGCCGGGACGTGAAGATTCTACCGACGGCGCAGCGCAATCCGTTGCCTCTAATACTAAAGCACGCGGGAAATCGAAATACGATCATGGCGTAATATTGAATGCGCTTGGCGGTAAGGAAAATATTGAATCGCTGGATAACTGTATTACCCGCCTTCGCCTGGTTGTGAAAGATATGTCAAAAATAGATCAACAGACATTAAAGAGTGCGGGTGCGCTTTCGGTTGTCGTACTGGATGCTCATAGCGTACAGGTGATTATCGGCCCACAGGTACAAAGCGTGAAAACTGGTATTGAAGCCTTAATTTAACAGGGGTCAGACATGTTCGATTTCGACAGTATCATCGAGCGTAAAAGCGATAAGTGCCGTAAGTGGGATCACTCCTTCGTCAGCTCGCGCTTTGGCGCGGTGCCAGAAGATTTTATCCCTTTGTGGATCGCCGATATGGATTTTACCTCACCGCCGGCGGTAATTGACGGATTTCAGCGGATCGTGAGCCACGGAACGTTCGGCTACACCTACTGTTTCGACCAGTTTTACGATGCTGTTGTGGGCTTTCAGCGTGAACGCCACCATGTCAACGTTGAACACGACTGGATAACGCTCACCTACGGCACCGTTTCTACGCTACATTATCTAGTGCAAGCCTTTTGCCAGCCGGGCGACAGCGTCATGATGAATACGCCAGTCTATGATCCTTTCGCCATGGCAACGCAGCGACAGGGGGTTACGGTACTGGCGAATCCGCTCCAGATCACGGATAACCGCTATCAGCTGGATTTTTCGCTGGTTGAATCACAGTTGAAAACTCACAGGCCTAAGCTGTGGTTATTTTGCTCGCCACATAACCCATCGGGAAGAATCTGGACACTGGCTGAAATACGTCAGGTGTCCGAGCTCTGTCAGCGCTACGGCGTTATTCTGGTGGTCGATGAAGTGCACGCCGAGCATCTGCTGGAAGGCAAATTTACCAGTTGCCTGGCTTCGGGTGCAGCGACGCAGGATAACCTGATCCTACTCACCTCACCCAATAAAGCGTTTAACCTCGGCGGACTGAAAACCTCGTATGCCATCATTCCAAACGACACTTTGCGACAACGATTCCGCCAACAATTGGAAAGGAACTCGATCACATCCCCTAATATGTTTGGAGTATGGGGGATTATTCTGGCTTACCAGCATGGGCTACCGTGGCTGGATGCGCTGAATGGCTATTTGCGGAGCAACTCCCACTACCTCGCCGACGCAATTCAAACTCATTTCCCAGACTGGAAAATGATGATGCCCGAATCATCCTATCTGGCATGGATTGACGTTAGCGGCGGTGGCAGCATGGCAACCGAGGTCGTCAACCATTTTGCTCATCACGCGGGCGTGATTATTGAAGATGGAAGCCACTACGTACAGGACGGTGAGCGCTTTATCCGTATCAACTTCGGCACACAGCGATATTGGCTGGAGCAGGCAATCGAAAGGATGCGAAAAGCGCCTTAACTTTCCCGGCAGGTCGATTGCTGACCTGCCGGACAAAACTATGGACTTACGTTATGTCAGAAACATATATGCGCTGATAAAATCAGCCGCACCTGATATTCCTGAGCATATAAAAATTAAGTAAGTCGCCATTAATAAATACACGAATACATTAATTCACAAATAATATATCCAAATTATTTATCTAATTCAAATTATTTATGGTGAGGTTTTTAAATGAGTAGCCCTAATATTTTACTAACACGCATTGATAACCGATTAGTGCATGGCCAGGTTGGCGTAACCTGGACGTCAACAATTGGTGCAAACCTGCTGGTCGTGGTGGATGACGAAGTCGCCAGGGATGATATTCAGCAAAAACTGATGGGGATTACCGCCGAAACCTATGGTTTTGGTATCCGTTTCTTCTCGATAGAAAAAACCATCAACGTTATCAGTAAGGCGGCGCCGCATCAGAAAATTTTTCTGATCTGCCGGACGCCTCATACGGTCAGAAAGCTGCTTGAAGGAGGCGTCACGCTCAACGATGTCAATGTCGGAAATATGCATTTTTCTGAAGGGAAAAAACAGATTAGTAGCAAAGTCTATGTTAATGACCAGGACTTGGCCGACCTGCGATTTATTAAGCAGCAAGGCGTAAATATATTTATTCAGGATGTACCGGGAGATCAAAAAGAACAAATTGCTGACTAAATAGAAAGATCCGTTTTCATACTAAAAGGATTTATATTTTTCGAGGTATAAAATGCATGAGATAACACTTGTACAAGGTATATCCCTGGCTGCATTAGTCTTCGTATTGGGGATCGACTTTTGGCTGGAAGCCCTATTTTTGTTCAGGCCCATTATCGTATGTACGCTAACCGGTGCAATTCTCGGTGATATTCATATTGGCCTCATCACCGGTGGTTTGACCGAGCTGGCATTTGCTGGCCTAACGCCAGCGGGCGGCGTACAGCCACCCAATCCAATAATGGCCGGTTTAATGACCACTGTTATCGCATGGTCTACCGGCGTGGATGCCAAAACAGCCATCGGTCTTGGTTTGCCCTTCAGCCTTCTAATGCAATACGTAATATTGTTCTTTTACTCAGCATTCTCTCTGTTTATGGCAAAAGCCGATAACTGTGCGAGAGAAGCAAACACAAGCGCATTTACGCGTCTGAACTGGCTGACAACACTGATTGTTGCTTCTTCATACGCCATCATCGCCTTCCTGTGTACGTATCTGGCACAGGGCGCTATGCAGTCACTGGTAAAAGCCATGCCCGCCTGGTTAACACATGGATTTGAAGTGGCGGGGGGCATTTTGCCTGCTGTTGGTTTTGGTTTGTTGCTCCGCGTGATGTTTAAAGCACAGTACATACCTTACCTGATTGCTGGCTTCCTCTTCGTCTGCTACATCCAGGTTAACAACCTACTGCCCGTCGCCGTATTGGGCGCAGGCTTCGCCGTATATGAATTTTTCAATGCGAAAGCCAAACAGCAGGCTCAACTTGCCACTAATAAAAACAATGAAGAAGAGGACTATAGCAATGGGATCTGAAATCAGTAAAAAAGACATTACTCGCCTTGGCTTTCGCTCGTCATTTCTTCAGGCCAGCTTTAACTATGAAAGGATGCAGGCAGGTGGTTTTACCTGGGCTATGCTCCCGGTACTAAAAAAAATTTATAAGGATGATAAAGCCGGTCTAAGCGCGGCGATGAAAGACCATTTAGAATTTATCAATACCCATCCTAATCTGGTCGGTTTTCTAATGGGATTATTGATCTCAATGGAAGAAAAGAGGGAAAACCGCGACACAATTAAAGGCTTGAAAGTGGCGCTATTTGGACCTATCGCCGGGATCGGCGATGCCATTTTCTGGTTCACCTTACTGCCTATTATGGCGGGGATCTGTTCATCTTTCGCCAGCCAGGGAAACATACTGGGACCAATTTTGTTTTTCGCCGTTTATTTGATGATCTTTTTCTTGCGCGTCGGCTGGACGCATGTCGGTTACTCGGTAGGTGTTAAAGCTATCGACAAAGTACGAGAAAATTCGCAGATGATCGCCCGCTCAGCAACGATCCTCGGGATCACAGTTATTGGCGGGCTTATCGCATCCTATGTGCACATTAACGTTGTAACTTCTTTTGCAATCGACAGTACCCACAGCGTGGCATTACAGCAGGATTTTTTCGACAAAGTATTCCCGAATATTTTACCGATGGGCTACACGTTACTGATGTACTACCTGTTGCGGGTGAAAAAAGCACATCCAGTACTGAGAGATCCCCTCATAATTTCCCCAAAGCGTAACCATGTGTGAATAAATTTTGAGCTAGTAGGGTTGCAGCCACGAGTAAGTCTTCCCTTGTTATTGTGTAGCCAGAATGCCGCAAAACTTCCATGCCTAAGCGAACTGTTGAGAGTACGTTTCGATTTCTGACTGTGTTAGCCTGGAAGTGCTTGTCCCAACCTTGTTTCTGAGCATGAACGCCCGCAAGCCAACATGTTAGTTGAAGCATCAGGGCGATTAGCAGCATGATATCAAAACGCTCTGAGCTGCTCGTTCGGCTATGGCGTAGGCCTAGTCCGTAGGCAGGACTTTTCAAGTCTCGGAAGGTTTCTTCAATCTGCATTCGCTTCGAATAGATATTAACAAGTTGTTTGGGTGTTCGAATTTCAACAGGTAAGTTAGTTGCTAGAACCCATGGCTCCTTTGCCGACGCTGAGTAGATTTTAGGTGACGGGTGGTGACAATGAGTCCGTGTCGAGCGCTGATTTTTTCGGCCTTTAGAGCGAGATTTATACAATAGAATTTGGCATGAGATTGGATTGCTTTTAGTCAGCCTCTTATAGCCTAAAGTCTTTGAGTGACTAGATGACATATCATGTAAGTTGCTGATAGGTTTCCAGTTTTCCGCTCCTAGGTCTGCATATTGTACTTTTCCTCTTACTCGACTTAACCAGTACCAACCCAGCTTCTCAACGGATTTATACCATGGCACTTTAAAGCCAGCATCACTGACAATGAGCGGTGTGGTGTTACTCGGTAGAATGCTCGCAAGGTCGGCTAGAAATTGGTCATGAGCTTTCTTTGAACATTGCTCTGAAAGCGGGAACGCTTTCTCATAAAGAGTAACAGAACGACCGTGTAGTGCGACTGAAGCTCGCAATACCATAAGTCGTTTTTGCTCACGAATATCAGACCAGTCAACAAGTACAATGGGCATCGTATTGCCCGAACAGATAAAGCTAGCATGCCAACGGTATACAGCGAGTCGCTCTTTGTGGAGGTGACGATTACCTAACAATCGGTCGATTCGTTTGATGTTATGTTTTGTTCTCGCTTTGGTTGGCAGGTTACGGCCAAGTTCGGTAAGAGTGAGAGTTTTACAGTCAAGTAATGCGTGGCAAGCCAACGTTAAGCTGTTGAGTCGTTTTAAGTGTAATTCGGGGCAGAATTGGTAAAGAGAGTCGTGTAAAATATCGAGTTCGCACATCTTGTTGTCTGATTATTGATTTTTCGCGAAACCATTTGATCATATGACAAGATGTGTATCCACCTTAACTTAATGATTTTTACCAAAATCATTAGGGGATTCATCAGCATCCAGTACTGTTAATCGGCGTGACGTTTGTACTGTCAATTATCTCTTCAGCACTCGGCATACTTTAAACGAAATAAGGGTGAAGCAGCCTGCAACACCCTACTTCAAAAGGACTCGAAAAATGCAATATATTCAGTATTGCGACAATTATGACGTATTGAGCGATCGCGCCAGCGAACAGTTAATTACGCTGATACAGAATAAACCTGATGCAACCATCTGTCTGGCAACAGGAGGCACCCCCCTTCTCACATATCGCTACTTTGTCGAGAAAATTAACCAACGTAATATCGATTTTAATCGAGTGGTTTTCGTGAAATTGGATGAGTGGGTCGGTATTCCGTTGAACTCTCCTGCAACGTGTGAATCTTTCCTGCAACAACACATCGCTCAACCGCTGGGTTTACGAGCTGAACAGTTGGTTGGTTTTCAATCTGAAAATGTTAACGAGCAGGAATGCGAGCGCATCACAGAGATTATTGCCAGCCGAGGCGGCCTCGATTTATGTCTGCTCGGAATAGGCAAAAATGGCCATTTGGGATTGAATGAACCCACAGAGCTCCTGGAGCCGTTTTGCCATATCAGCGTACTTGAGGAGAAAACGCGCCATCATGACATGTTAAAAACAGCTGGTAGTCGTGTGACTCACGGCATTACGCTGGGATTGAAAGACATCCTGAATGCAAAAGAGATTTTGTTGCTGATAGCAGGTGAAGGGAAGCACGATGCGGTAGAAAAATACCTAGCCGCCTCCGTTACTACTACTATTCCTGCTTCATTTTTATGGTTGCACCGCAATGTCAGTTGCCTGATTGACGGCTCACAATATCCTGATAAATAAAATTTACAGCAACCGCCACATCCCCCTGACGCAGCAACGCGTTGCAGTTTGCCTTTTAACTGCAACGCTTTCAGCGATTTCTTCCGACATTTCTTCCGACATTTCTTCCGACATTTCTTCCGACAAGCCGGTGATTAATCCAGGCCTTCTTACTCCCCCTGCTGTTCCAGCGCGTACTTATACAGCGCATTCTTCTTCACGCCGTGGATCTCAGCGGCCAGTGCGGCGGCCTTTTTCAGCGGCAGCTCTGCCTGCAATAAGGCCAACGTACGCAGCGCATCAGCCGGAAGGTCGTCTTCTTGCGCTTTGTGTCCTTCGACAATCAGCACCATTTCGCCTTTACGACGGTTTTCATCTTCCTTGACCCACGCCAGCAGTTCGCCGACCGGCGCACCGTGAATGGTTTCCCAGGTTTTGGTCAACTCACGCGCCAACACCACGTAGCGGGATTCGCCCCAGACGGCAACCATGTCTTCCAGGCTATCCAGCAAACGGTGGGTGGATTCATAAAAAATAAGCGTACGCGGTTCAGCCTCAATGGCTTTCATCGCATCACGACGCCCTTTCGATTTGGCAGGCAGAAAACCTTCATAGCAAAAGCGGTCTGAAGGCAGACCTGCAGCGCTCAGGGCAGCAATCGCCGCGCAAGGGCCTGGCAGGGGAACAACGCGGATCCCTGCTTCGCGACAGGTCCGTACCAGATGGTAGCCAGGATCGTTAATCAGCGGCGTTCCGGCATCGGAAACCAGCGCAATGTTTTGCCCTTCTTTAAGCTTCGCCACCAGCGTTTCGGCCTTTTGTTGCTCGTTGTGATCATGTAAAGCGAACAAACGCGCGTTAATCGCGAAGTGTTGTAACAAGAGTCCTGTATGACGAGTGTCTTCAGCGGCAATCAAATCAACGGCTTGTAAAACTTCGAGCGCTCGTTGGGTAATATCAGCCAAATTTCCTATAGGAGTAGGTACAATAAAGAGTTGGCCTTGAGAATTATCCGCCGATTCGTGTTGTTTCATTGTGTCGTCCGTATTGCCGATTTAATATTGAGCATTGAGTAAAAAAATATCACTGGATACAGTATGGTACCCTCAACATTTTCTCGTTTGAAAGCCGCACGCGCGCTACCAGTCATTCTGGCTGCACTGATTTTCGCAGGCTGTGGCACCCAGGCGCCAGACCAGAGTGCAGCCCATATGCAGGGCACTGCGCAGGCTGATTCCGGCTTTTATCTGCAACAAATGCAGCAAAGCTCAGATGATAGCAAGACCAACTGGCAATTACTCGCCATTCGTGCACTGCTGAAAGAAGGCAAGAGCCAGCAGGCTTTCGAGCTGTTCAACCAGCTACCACAGAAGCTAAGCGATACCCAGCGTCGTGAGCAGTCACTGCTGGCCGTCGAAATTAAGCTCGCGCAGAAAGATGTCGCTGGCGCACAGGCCCTGCTGGATAAGCTAACCCCCGCCGATTTTGATCAAAACCAGCAGGCGAGATACTGGCAGGCGCAAATCGACGTCAACCAGGGTCGTCCATCGCTGACGCTACTGCGCGCCCTGATCGCCCAGGAACCGCTGCTGGCCGCGAACGCTAAGCAGAAAAACATGGATGCCACCTGGCAGGCTCTGTCATCCATGACCCAGGAGCAAGCGCAGGCGTTGGTCATCAATGCGGATGAAAACGTGCTGCAAGGCTGGTTAGATCTCCAGCGCGTCTGGTTCGATAACCGTAACGATCCAGACATGATGAAAGCCGGTATTGCTGACTGGCAGAAACGTTATCCACAAAACCCGGGGGCAAAACTGTTGCCAACGCAGTTGGTTAACGTGCAGAGCTTTAAACCCGCTTCCACCAGCAAAATTGCTCTGCTGCTGCCGCTGAACGGTCAGGCCGCTGTATTTGGCCGTACTATTCAGCAAGGCTTTGAAGCTGCGAAAAATATGGGTACTCAACCCGTAGCGGCCCCTGCTGTTGCCGCGCCTGCTGCGGATACAGCGGCTGCGACGACCACGGAACAGCCGCAAACGACTGACGGTGTTGCCAGCCCGGCTCAGGCGTCAGTAAGCGATCTGACCAACGAGACGCCAGCACAGCCAGAAGCTACAGCTCCACAACCAACAGCGCCTGCACAGCCAACAACCGCCAGCGCACCAGCGAATCCGTCCGCGGAGCTGAAAATCTACGACACGTCATCACAGCCGCTGAATCAGATCCTGACTCAGGTTCAGCAGGATGGCGCCAGCATAGTGGTTGGCCCACTGTTGAAGAACAATGTTGAAGAGCTGATGAAAAGCAACACGCCATTAAACGTCCTGGCGCTTAATCAGCCGGAGTCGGTGAAAAACCTGCCGAACGTCTGCTACTTCGCTCTGTCGCCAGAAGATGAAGCGCGCGACGCAGCACGCCACATTCGCGATCAAGGAAAACAGACGCCGCTGTTGTTGATCCCGCGGAGTTCGTTAGGCGATCGCGTTGCCAACGCCTTTGCACAGGAGTGGCAAAAACTGGGTGGCGGCGTGGTGCTGCAGCAGAAGTTCGGCTCCACCGCTGAGCTGAAAATGGGCGTCAACGGCGGCTCGGGGATTTCCCTGACGGGCAGCCCGGTGGCCTCTTCTGTACCCGCGCAGCCTGGCGTGACGATTGGCGGTCTGACCATTCCGGCAGCACCTACCGATGCGCAAATCACCGGCGGCAGCGGTCGTGTTGATGCCGTATATATTCTGGCAACGCCGGAAGAAATTGCATTTATAAAGCCGATGATCGCCATGCGCAACGGTAGCCAGAGCGGTGCCACGCTGTACGCCAGCTCCCGTAGCGCGCAGGGAACTGCCGGCCCGGATTTCCGTCTGGAGATGGAAGGCTTGCAGTACAGCGAAATTCCGATGCTGGCAGGCGCTAACGCCCCTCTCATGCAGCAGGCGCTGGGCGCGGTTCGTAACGACTACTCGCTGGCACGTATGTACGCGATGGGCGTCGATGCCTGGTCGCTTGCCAACCACTTCTCGCAAATGCGTCAGGTGCAGGGTTTCGAAATTAACGGCAACACCGGAGCCTTAACCGCAACGCAGGATTGTGTGATTAACAGGAAGTTATCATGGCTCAAATACCAGCAAGGACAAGTCGTCCCCGCCAGTTAACGAGTAAACAGACCGGTGACGCGTGGGAATCCACCGCGCGTGACTGGCTGCAGAGCAAGGGACTGCATTTTATCGCCGCCAACGTGCATGAGCGTGGCGGCGAAATCGACCTGATAATGCGTGAAGGCAACACCACCGTATTTGTTGAGGTTCGCTATCGGCGCTCAGCCCAGTTTGGCGGTGCAGCGGCGAGTGTGACCCGGAGCAAACAACACAAATTATTACAGACTGCCCGCTTGTGGCTTGCGCGCCACAATGGAAGTTTTGATACTGTGGATTGCCGGTTCGATGTGTTAGCCTTCACCGGAAATGATGTTGAGTGGTTTAAGGACGCGTTCAACGACCGCTCATAGTTGAAGATTCAGAGCCTGGTTCTTAAGGATTAGCGTGTTAGATAGAATTAAAGTCTGCTTTACAGAAAGCATTCAAACTCAGATAGCTGCGGCTGAAGCACTTCCGGATGCGATCTCCCGTGCAGCCATGACGCTGGTTCAGTCCCTGCTCAATGGCAACAAAATTCTCTGTTGTGGTAATGGGACGTCCGCTGCCAACGCACAGCATTTTGCTGCCAGCATGATCAATCGTTTTGAAACAGAGCGCCCAAGTTTACCTGCGATTGCACTAAATACTGATAATGTGGTCTTAACTGCGATTGCCAACGATCGCCTGCACGACGAAGTTTATGCAAAACAAGTCCGTGCGCTGGGACATGCAGGTGATGTTCTACTGGCAATCTCTACGCGTGGTAATAGCCGCGATATCGTAAAAGCCGTTGAAGCCGCCGTGACACGCGACATGACAATTGTCGCACTGACCGGGTATGACGGAGGGGAGCTGGCCGGGTTACTGGGGCCGCAGGATGTTGAAATCCGTATCCCTTCACACCACAGCGCCCGCGTTCAGGAAATGCATATGCTGACGGTCAACTGCCTTTGCGATCTCATCGATAACACGCTTTTCCCTCACCAGGATGATTAAGGAGTACACATGAAGGCATTTTCGCCGCTTGCTGTGATTATCGCTGCCCTGCTACTGCAAGGCTGTGTCGCTGCCGCCGTTGTCGGAACTGCTGCTGTCGGCACCAAAGCCGCGACGGATCCTCGCAGTGTAGGCACCCAGGTAGATGACGGAACCCTGGAATTACGCGTCAATACCGCGTTGTCGAAAGATGCCCAGATCAAGAAAGAGGCGCGTATCAACGTGAGCGCGTATCAGGGTAAAGTGCTGCTGGTCGGTCAGTCGCCAAATAGCGAACTGTCTGCGCGGGCAAAACAGATTGCGATGGGCGTAGAAGGTACTACTGAGGTCTTTAACGAGATCCGTCAGGGTCAGCCAATCGGCCTGGGCGATGCGTCTAACGATACCTGGATAACCACTAAAGTACGTTCCCAGTTGCTGACCAGCGATCAGGTGAAATCCTCTAACGTGAAAGTCACCACCGAAAACGGGGAAGTGTTTCTGTTGGGTCTGGTAACTGAACGTGAAGCGAAGGCTGCGGCAGACATCGCCAGCCGGGTAAGCGGCGTGAAACGCGTCACGACGGCTTTTACGTTTATTAAGTAAGACTGCTACAAATGCCGGATGGCGACGCCAGAGCGTCCTCTCCGGCATTTTATTTGGCTCTTTCGCGCAGTTCGGAAGAGGTCAGGATCGAAACGCCTTCATGTCCAGGCGCCAGTGCCTCCGCCAGCATAGCCCGGGCTACATCACGCGCCTCAATAGACTTCCAGTTCCCCGGCAGCAGCTGAAATAACGGCGCTAAAAACCTCTCATTCGCCCGCTGTTTATCCCGTTCTCCGAGTAACATTGAAGGCCGAACAATCGTCAGCCGCGGCCAATTTTGCGCGATCAGCGCCTGCTCCATTTCCCCTTTCACCCGGTTATAAAAAAACGGTGAATTGGCATTGGCACCCATCGAACTGACCACCAGCATATGCTGAGCGCCCAACCGACGCCCCGTCAGGGCCGTGTCCACCACCAGCGTATAGTCAGCATGGATAAACGCTTCTTTGCTACCCGCTTCACGCCGGGTGGTTCCCAGACAACAAAAGACAATATCTACCGGATCGGTGACCTGCGCCAGCGCATCAGTTAGCTGCGGATCATAGGGATTATAGACGCCAGCCGTATCAGCCAGCGGTCGACGCGTCGGCGCCGTGATGGCATTGACCCGGGGTTCATTGAGCAGCATACGCAGCAAATTTCCGCCTACCAGCCCCGTTGCGCCTGTTATTAACACCTGACTCATCGCTAATCTTCCCCTGACTCTTTAATCACTCTATTAACTATAGATCACGTTGCCAGTGCATTTTTTTGCCAAAGCCCAGCGTGTTGTCCGTGAATTTGACTTCATCCAGTCGAATCTCCCACACGGGCGCAGGCAGCATTCTGGCGACCGGGAAACGGCGGTTGTAGGCGTTACGCGCGGCTTCACTCTCCTGCCCTTCAAGACGCCGGATTTCCCCTTTAAACTGTACGCCACGAATCAGGGCGACCGTTTTGGGCTGACCATTTACCGTGCCGGCAATCGGCGCGCGCGGCCCGGACATCTGCGCATGGCGCGTTTTTTCTTCGGTCAGCACATAGAACACCATCTTCTGCGCATCAAACAGGTAAAACGCATTGGCGCACCATAATTCACCGTCATGATGTACACACCAGGTCACGACGTGCTGCTTTGCCAGCCAGCGGGTCACCGCAGTCAGTGTTTCCATTTCTGTTCTCTTTTATACTGTAGGCCTGAAAATTATCACGTCGATGGTGACAATGACACCCTGGTATCTGTACCTGATCCGTACTGCGGACAACGCCTTATACACCGGAATAACCACCGATGTGCAGCGCCGCTATAAGCAGCATCAAAGTGGGAAAGGCGCGAAGGCGCTGCGCGGAAAGGGGGAACTCACGTTGGCATTTGCGGCTCAGGTCGGCGACCGTTCGCTGGCCCTGCGCTTAGAATATCGCGTCAAACAGCTTACAAAGCGGCAGAAAGAGCGCCTTGTTGAAGGCGAAGGGCTTGAGGCACTACTGAGCAGCCTGCAAACCCCCGGCGCTTAAAAACGATTGAAGTAGTCGTGGTATTCCACAAGGCCCGTCACACCCTCCAGCGCATCGTCCGCCAGGCGATGAACCTGGAACGCGCTTTCGGTACCCGGCCAGCGGCAACGCAGGTCATGATGGGCAGCCAGCTCAAAACCAAAGCGGCTGTACAGCGCCGGATCGCCCAGCGTAACCACCGCGGCGTAACCAAACTCGTTCAGGGAATCGAGTCCTTCATAGACCAGCTGACGCGCCAGGCCCTGCCCACGGTAGTTTTCATCCACCGCGAGCGGTGCCATGCCTACCCATTGCAGGTCTTCGCCCTGGACATCGACAGGGCTGAACGCGACGTAACCCACTACCTGACCTTCGTCATCGGTAGCAACCAGACCCAGCGTTATGAAACCGTCTTCACGCAGGTCGTGCACTAATTTCGCTTCCGCATCGCTCTCAAATGAACGACGCAGCAATGCATCAATACCTGGGGCATCAATGGGAATTTCAACTCGAATCAGCATGGCTCACCTACCGAAGTCTGTTTGGTTTCTGGCGACGTTTTCATTCCCGCCTCAACAAAATCCGCCAACTGCATCAGCATGACGCGCAACGCTTTAGGCATCTGATCCAGTTCGATGGCGTCCATCAGATTTTTAACATACAGCCCTAATTCTGTATCACCTTCAATCACCAGGCGACGCTGGAAGAACAGCGTATCCGGATCCTGCTTACGCGCCGCGATCATCAGGAGATCGCTGGCATCCGCGCTAAAACTCACATCCGCCTCTGCATTCTGGCTGACGATAAGTTTATCGTTCTCAACAGAGGTATACCATTTAAGGCCAATGTCACGCACATGAATGCTCAGCCAGCGACCGTCGAGAAACTCCAGCTCCCCATCGGCCAGCGCCTGACTAAACTGCCAGCTCAGGACCTGCTCCAGAACCTGGCGCTTCAGCGCAAAGGGCGTCAGTTTAACCGGTACACTCATCAGAGAAGGACCAAAATGTACTAAGCGTGAACGCAGTTTATCCAACACGAGCTTTACTCCCTGTTTCAATTATCCTGCTATTTTGCCATATCAAATAAACGACATAGCGGCATAAATCAACAATTCGCTACGAAATTGTTACCTCTTATTGGTATCACCAATACGACTTTAACTGCCTCAAATCAAAAATTGTCTCAGCAAGGTTAACTAAAATCCCTCTTCGTTAACATTTCTGCGCCCTTTACGGCGCAACGTTCAGGATAAATTATGGAGCTGCTCTGCCCTGCCGGAAACCTCCCGGCGCTTAAGGCGGCCATCGAGAACGGCGCTGATGCGGTCTACATCGGGCTGAAAGATGATACCAACGCCCGTCATTTCGCCGGCCTTAATTTTACCGAGAAAAAATTGCAGGAAGCGGTGAGTTTTGTCCATCAGCACCGCCGTAAGCTGCACATCGCGATTAACACCTTTGCGCATCCGGATGGTTACGCGCGCTGGCAACGTGCCGTAGATATGGCGGCGCAACTGGGTGCGGATGCGCTGATCCTCGCCGACCTCGCCATGCTTGAGTATGCCGCAGAGCGCTACCCGCATATTGAGCGTCATGTCTCTGTTCAGGCATCCGCAACCAATGAAGAGGCGATTAATTTCTATCATCGCAACTTTGATGTCGCCCGCGTGGTACTGCCGCGCGTACTGTCTATTCACCAGGTGAAGCAGCTCGCTCGCGTCACGCCAGTTCCCCTGGAAGTGTTCGCCTTTGGCAGTCTGTGCATTATGGCGGAAGGCCGCTGCTATCTTTCATCCTATCTGACGGGCGAGTCTCCTAATACGGTTGGCGCCTGCTCTCCTGCCCGTTTTGTTCGCTGGCAGCAGACCCAACAAGGGCTGGAATCCCGTCTTAATGAAGTGCTGATCGACCGCTATCAGGACGGAGAAAACGCCGGTTATCCGACGCTGTGTAAAGGCCGCTATCTGGTTGATGGCGAGCGCTATCATGCGCTGGAAGAACCCACCAGCCTGAATACGCTGGAGCTGCTGCCAGAACTGCTGGCGGCCAATATTGCCTCGGTGAAAATCGAAGGGCGTCAGCGTAGCCCGGCCTACGTCAGCCAGGTGGCGAAAGTGTGGCGCCAGGCGATCGACCGCTGTATGGCCGACCCGCAAAACTACGCCCCACAGGCCGCGTGGATGGAAACGCTCGGTTCAATGTCCGAAGGCACGCAGACCACGCTTGGCGCGTATCACCGTAAATGGCAGTGAGAGAAGCAATGAAATATTCCTTAGGGCCGGTGCTGTGGTACTGGCCGAAAGAAACGCTGGAAGATTTTTATCAGCAGGCCGCCACCAGCCAGGCCGACGTTATCTATCTTGGCGAAGCGGTGTGCAGTAAACGCCGCGCTACCAAAGTAGGCGACTGGATCGATATGGCGAAATCGCTCGCTGGCAGCGGTAAACAGGTGGTGCTGTCAACGCTGGCGCTGGTGCAGGCCTCCTCTGAGCTGGGAGAACTGAAGCGCTATGTCGAAAACGGCGACTTCCTGCTGGAAGCCAGCGATCTCGGCGTGGTAAACATGTGTGCCGAGCGTAAGCTGCCGTTTGTCGCCGGGCATGCGCTCAACTGCTACAACGCGGTAACCCTGCGTTTGCTGCTCAGGCAGGGCATGGTGCGCTGGTGTATGCCGGTAGAACTGTCCCGTGACTGGCTGGTCAATCTGCTTAACCAGTGTGAAGAGCTGGGTATTCGCAATCAGTTTGAAGTAGAGGTACTGAGCTACGGGCATCTGCCGCTGGCGTACTCTGCCCGCTGCTTTACCGCACGCTCTGAAGACCGTCCAAAAGACGAGTGTGAAACCTGCTGCATCAAATACCCGAATGGGCGCGATGTGCTGTCGCAGGAGAATCAGCAGGTCTTTGTCCTCAACGGCATCCAGACTATGAGCGGCTATGTTTACAACCTCGGCAACGAGTTGACATCGATGCAGGGTCTGGTTGATATTGTGCGTCTGTCCCCTTCAGGCAACGACACGTTCGCCATGCTTGATGCCTTCCGCGCCAATGAAAATGGCACTGCCCCATTGCCGCTTGCTGCCCACAGCGACTGCAACGGCTACTGGAAACGGCTGGCAGGTCTTGAACTACAGCCGTGATTAATAGCTCACTTTGTTAACAACATTCGCTAATCTTTAATGCAGTATTAAAAGATTAACCGGTAACAAAGTGAGCCGTTATGACTGACAAAACTATTCCGTTCTCGGTGCTGGATCTGGCGCCGATCCCTGAAGGATCTTCGGCAAAAGAGGCCTTCACACACTCGCTTGATCTCGCTCGACTGGCCGAAAAGCGCGGCTACCACCGCTACTGGCTGGCAGAACATCACAACATGACCGGCATCGCCAGCGCGGCGACCTCTGTGCTGATTGGCTATCTGGCTGCCAATACCACCACGCTGCATCTTGGTTCTGGCGGCGTTATGCTGCCCAACCATTCGCCGCTGGTGATCGCCGAGCAGTTCGGTACCCTGAATACGCTGTATCCGGGGCGAATCGATCTCGGGCTTGGCCGCGCGCCGGGTAGCGACCAGCCGACCATGCGCGCGTTGCGCCGCCATATGAGTGGTGATATCGATAACTTCCCGCGCGACGTAGCTGAACTGGTGGACTGGTTCGACGCCCGCGATCCAAATCCTCATGTACGCCCGGTTCCCGGCTACGGCGAGCAGATCCCGGTCTGGTTATTAGGCTCCAGCCTGTACAGCGCACAGCTGGCAGCCCAGCTCGGCCTGCCATTTGCCTTCGCCTCGCACTTTGCTCCGGATATGTTGCATCAGGCGCTGCATCTGTATCGCACCCAGTTCAAGCCCTCAGCGCGTCTGGCAAAGCCGTATGCGATGGTGTGCATCAACATCATTGCCGCCGACAGCAACCGCGATGCCGAATTTCTTTTCACCTCAATGCAGCAGGCGTTTGTGAAACTGCGTCGTGGCGAAACCGGCCAGCTACCGCCACCGGTAGAGAATATGCATCAGCTGTGGTCCGCTTCCGAGCAGTACGGCGTACAACAGGCTCTGAGCATGTCGCTGGTTGGTGATAAGGCGAAAGTGCGACACGGTCTCGACGCCATTTTGCGTGAAACCCAGGCCGATGAAATTATGGTTAACGGCCAGATTTTTGATCATCAGGCACGGCTACATTCGTTTGACCTGGCGATGCAGGTGAAAGAAGAGTTGGTGGGGTAATCGTTGTTTTGCCCGGTGGCGCTTCGCTTACCGGGCTTACGAGATCGTATAGGCCGGATAAGGCGCAACCGCCATCCGGCACTAAAAGGTTACTGGTACACAGGCAACAAATTCACGCTCGACAGAATATGGATAACCGCGTTGCCGATGCCGAATACCAGGATCAGCGCAATCATCGGCTTGCCGCCCCAGACACGGAATTTCGGGCTGCCGAAACGCTCGCGGGATTTACGGGCCAGCAGCGCCGGAACAATGGCGGCCCAGATGGTCGCGGCAAGCCCTGCATAGCCAATGGCGTACAGGAAACCGTTCGGCCACAGCAGGCCACCGACAATCGGCGGGACAAACGTCAGCAATGCCGTTTTAAAACGTCCCATTGCCGAGTCATCAAAGCCAAACAGATCCGCCAAATAGTCAAACAGACCGAGCGTGACCCCGAGGAATGAACTCGCCACCGCAAAGTTGGAGAACACCACCAGCAGCAGATCCAGACTGCGGCTGTTCAGCACGCCGCTCAGCGCCTGTACCAGCACATCAATGTTACCGCCCTGCTGCGCAATACCGATAAATTCCGGACGCGGGATGTTACCCATCGTCCCCAGCAACCATACGGTATACAGCACCAGCGCCAGCAGCGTGCCGTACACCAGGCACTTAACGATGGTCTTCGGATCTTTGCCGTAATACTTCATCAGGCTCGGGACGTTGCCGTGATAGCCGAATGAGGCCAGGCAGAACGGTAACGTCATCAGCAGGTACGGCGTATACGAAGCGTTGCTCTGCGCCACGTTAAACAGCGTCGTGGGCGTAACATGCCCCAGCAGACTGCCGAAGGTCAGGAAAAAAGTAATCACCTTCGCGCCCAGCACAATCGCCGTCATGCGGCTAACCGCTTTGGTGCTTAACCACACCACGAACGCCACCAGCAGCGCAAAACCAAGACCCGCCGCACGCGCCGGAACGTTCAGCGACATCTCCGAGAAGGTGTGATGCAGGATCGAACCACTCGCCGAGATATACGCATAGGTAAGGATATAGAGAACGAAAGCAATCGAGATGCCGTTCACAACGTTCCAGCCTTTGCCCAGCAGATCTTTCGTGATGGTGTCAAAGCTGGAACCAATGCGGTAATTGAGGTTAGCTTCAAGGATCATCAGCCCGGAGTGCAGCATGCAAAACCAGGTGAAGATCAGCGCCGCCATTGACCAGAAGAACCACGCCCCGGACATGACCACTGGCAGAGAAAACATCCCCGCGCCAATAATGGTGCCGCCGATGATCACCACGCCGCCAAGCAGCGAAGGTGACGTTTGGGTGGTGGTTAGTGTTGCCATTTAGCCATCTCTCCAGTCATTTATATTGTGACTACATTTCAATGTGCTGCACTGTACCAGTACACGAGTACAAATGAAATAAAAAAAGCCCCGATTATTGAGATCGGGGCTGTATATTTTACTTTACGGTATTAAACCGTAATTTCGCATGGATTACGCATCACCACCGAAACGACGACGACCAGCGGAATCATCACGACGCGGAGCAGAAGAATCGTCACGACGCGGACCGCGGTTGCCTTCACGACGTTCGCCGCTGAAACGACGACCTTCGCTACGACCGCCTTCACGACGCTCGCCGCTGAAACCACGACCTTCGCCACGACCACCTTCACGACGCTCACCGCTGAAACGGCCACCGCCACGACGCTCACCACCGGTGTGCGGAACTGCATCGCCAACCAGCTGCATGTTCATCGGCTTGTTCAGGATGCGAGTACGGGTAAAGTGCTGCAGCACGTCGCCCGGCATACCTTTCGGCAGCTCGATGGTTGAGTGGGAAGCAAACAGCTTGATGTTACCGATGTAACGGCTGCTGATATCGCCTTCGTTAGCAATCGCACCAACGATATGACGGACTTCAACACCGTCATCACGGCCCACTTCAATGCGGTACAGCTGCATATCGCCAACGTCACGACGTTCACGACGCGGACGGTCTTCACCACCACGCTCATTACGGTCACCACGCGGGCCACGATCGTTGCGGTCACGCGGACCACGATCGTCACGGTCGCGGAATTCGCGTTTCGGACGCATCGGCGCATCTGGCGGCAGGATCAGCGGACGTTCGCCCTGAGCCATTTTCAACAGTGCGGCTGCCAGCGTTTCGATATCCAGTTCTTCTTCCGGCTGCATTTTCGCCAGCAGAGCACGGTACTGATCCAGATCGCTGCTTTCCAGCTGCTGCTGTACTTTAGCGGCGAATTTTTCCAGACGGCGTTTGCCCAGCAGGTCTGCGTTCGGCAGTTCTACTTCCGGAATAGTCAGCTTCATGGTGCGTTCGATGTTACGCAGCAGACGACGCTCACGGTTCTCAACGAACAGCAGCGCACGACCCGCACGGCCCGCACGACCGGTACGGCCGATACGGTGAACGTAAGATTCGGAATCCATCGGGATGTCGTAGTTAACAACCAAGCTGATACGCTCAACGTCCAGGCCACGGGCCGCAACGTCGGTAGCAATCAGAATATCCAGACGGCCATCTTTCAGACGCTCCAGAGTCTGCTCACGCAGGGACTGGTTCATGTCGCCGTTCAGTGCAGCGCTGCTATAACCGCTACGCTCCAGCGCTTCTGCCACTTCCAGGGTCGCATTTTTGGTACGAACGAAGATAATCGCCGCATCAAAGTCTTCTGCTTCCAGGAAACGCACCAGCGCTTCATTTTTACGCATGCCCCAGACGGTCCAGTAGCTCTGGCTGATGTCAGGACGGGTAGTTACGCTGGACTGAATGCGTACTTCCTGCGGCTCTTTCATAAAGCGGCGGGTAATACGACGAATCGCTTCCGGCATAGTCGCGGAGAACAGAGCGGTCTGATGACCTTCCGGGATCTGCGCCATGATGGTTTCAACGTCTTCGATGAAGCCCATACGCAGCATTTCATCAGCTTCGTCCAGTACCAGACCGCTCAGTTTGGAGAGGTCCAGAGTACCGCGCTTCAGGTGGTCCAGCAGACGGCCCGGCGTACCGACAACGATCTGTGGTCCCTGACGCAGGGCACGTAATTGCACGTCATAACGTTGGCCACCGTACAGGGCAACCACGTTCACGCCGCGCATGTGTTTAGAAAAATCCGTCATGGCTTCTGCAACCTGAACCGCCAGTTCGCGGGTCGGTGCCAGCACCAGAATCTGAGGTGCCTTCAGCTCAGGATCAAGATTGTTGAGCAGCGGTAAAGAGAACGCTGCAGTTTTGCCGCTACCCGTCTGGGCCATACCCAGAACATCGCGGCCGCCCAGCAGATGCGGAATGCACTCTGCCTGGATTGGAGATGGTTTTTCGTAACCCAGATCGGTAAGGGCTTCAAGGATAGGAGCCTTCAGGCCCAGATCTGCAAAAGTGGTTTCGAATTCAGCCATGTAGTACGTGTGCCTCAAAATTAATGGCGGCCAGTCTACATAACTCATCATGAAATTGATCTGCAATTTTCATTGAAAAGTGTGAACCGGCTCAAAGTAGGTGTATTAACGAACAACAACGCCCTCACCCGTGAAGGTGATGGCAATCAAAAAAGATTACGGGCTGATGTGTACGTCAGCTATTGCTGGTCCGATTCTGCCAGGTCATCTTGGTCCTGGCCCAGGAGCGATAATTCCAACAATGCGTATCGGTGCTCAACAAAGTTATGAACGTTGTTAGCCACCGCCAGTTTGAACAATGCCGTAGCGTTATCCAAATCCCCCAGACTTAGGTAGTACTTACCTAAATAGAAGTTGGTTTCACTGAGATGCTCAGCGAGCGAGGTGTTATCCGTTGCGTCCGCCTTTAGGCGTTCCATCAGCGTTGCTTCGCTAATGTTGCCCAGGTAGAACTCGACAATGTTCCATCCCCATTGCTCTTTATCCGATTTCTCAAAGCGTTGCTTTAACGCTTCTTTAGCCTGCTTCTCATCGAGCTTCTGCTCGGCGAGATAAAGCCACAGACTACGGAAAGGATCATTGGGATCGTCTTGATAAAACGCTAGCAGATCATCTTGCGCTAACTTGTCGCGACCGCCGTAATACAATGCGATACCGCGATTTAAGTGCGCGTAGTTGTAAGTTGGATCAAGCTCAAGTACAGAATCAAACGCTTCATAGGCAGCATCAAAATTGCCTGCCTGCGTTAAATATATACCTAAGTAATTGAATACTTCAGGCATATCTGGTCGGATTGCCAGCGCTTGTGAAAAATCATTTCGCGCCAGTGCCCTCAGACCGAGACTATCATACAACACTCCGCGCTCATATAAAAGCTGTGCGCGTTCGTCATCGGTTAAAGCCCGACTGGCAAGAATTTGTTCCATACGTGCCAGAATCACTTCCTGCTGCAAAGTCGGTTGCAATGGTACTGCGAGGACTTCACTCTTACGCCAGGCGGAATTACTGCATCCAGCCAGCGTGAGTGCTGTCGCAACGAAACACCAGCGCAAAAAAGGCTTCATTTCCCACTCCCGAAGACAACGATTGAATGAACGTCCAGGTTCCCCGGTTGCTAACAAGGCGTCCTGCCGGGTTAAAAGCCCTCCGCTTTCACGGAGGGCAATGGCAACCTTACTCGCCCTGGCTTGCCGGAGCTTCCGGTTCGCCTGCAGGCTGAGACTGCTCAGTTGCTTCTTTAATGCTCAGACGTACACGGCCCTGGCGATCTACTTCCAGAACTTTGACCGGTACTTCCTGGCCCATCTGCAGGTAATCGGTCACTTTCTCAACGCGTTTGTCAGCGATCTGAGAGATGTGTACCAGACCTTCTTTACCGCCACCAATGGCAACGAATGCGCCAAAGTCAACGATACGGGTCACTTTACCATTGTAGATACGGCCTACTTCGATCTCTGCGGTGATCTCTTCGATACGACGGATAGCATATTTCGCTTTCTCGCCGTCGGTCGCAGCAATCTTCACAGTACCATCATCTTCAATTTCAATGGTGGTGCCGGTTTCTTCGGTCAGAGCACGGATAACAGAACCGCCTTTACCGATAACGTCTTTGATCTTGTCCGGGCTGATCTTGATGGTGTGGATACGCGGAGCGAACTGAGAAATGTCACCACGCGGTGCGTTGATCGCTTGTTCCATCACACCCAGGATGTGCAGACGCGCACCTTTAGCCTGGTTCAGAGCAACCTGCATGATCTCTTTGGTGATACCTTCAATTTTGATATCCATCTGCAGTGCAGAGATACCGTCGCGGGAACCCGCCACTTTGAAGTCCATATCGCCCAGGTGGTCTTCGTCGCCCAGGATGTCAGACAGAACAACAAAGTTGTCGCCTTCTTTCACCAGACCCATCGCGATACCCGCAACGGCAGCTTTGATCGGCACGCCTGCGTCCATCAGCGCCAGAGAAGCACCACATACGGAAGCCATGGAAGAAGAACCGTTAGATTCGGTGATTTCAGAAACCACACGTACGGTGTACGGGAATTTATCCAGTTCCGGCATCACTGCCAGTACGCCACGCTTCGCCAGACGACCGTGACCAATCTCACGACGCTTCGGAGAACCGACCATACCGGTTTCACCTACGCAGTACGGAGGGAAGTTGTAGTGGAACAGGAAGTTGTCAGTACGCTCGCCCATCAGCTCGTCAAGGTTCTGCGCATCACGAGTGGTGCCCAGGGTCGCAGTAACCAGCGCCTGAGTTTCGCCACGGGTGAACAGTGCGGAACCGTGGGTACGCGGCAGAACACCAGTACGCACGTCCAGACCACGGATCATGTCTTTTTCACGACCATCGATACGCGGCTCGCCTGCCAGTACGCGGCTGCGAACAACATTTTTCTCGATAGCGTGCAGGATTTCACCCAGTTCGTTAGCGTCCAGGGTTTCGTCTTCAGCCACCAGAGTTGCGATGGTTTCAGATTTGATCACGTCAACCTGAGCGTAACGCTCTTGTTTGTCGGTGATACGGTAAGCATCGCTCAGACGAGCTTCTGCCAGTGCGGCAACGCGTGCGTTCAGCGCTTCGTTGACGGCTTCTGGCTGCCAGTCCCAACGCGGTTTGCCAGCTTCTTTCGCCAGCTCGTTGATAGCCTGAATAACAACCTGCTGCTGTTCGTGGCCGAATACTACAGCGCCCAGCATCTGGTCTTCGCTCAGCAGTTCAGCTTCGGATTCAACCATCAGTACGGCAGCTTCAGTACCAGCAACAACCAGGTCCAGCTTGCTTTCTTTCAGTTCATCCTGAGTCGGGTTCAGTACGTACTGGTCATTGATGTAACCAACACGTGCAGCACCGATCGGGCCGTTGAATGGGATGCCAGACAGAGTCAGCGCAGCAGATGCACCAATCATTGCCACGATATCCGGGTTAACCTGCGGGTTAACGGAAACAACGGTCGCGATAACCTGAACTTCGTTAACGAAGCCTTCCGGGAACAGCGGGCGAACCGGGCGGTCAATCAGACGCGCGATCAGAGTTTCGCCTTCACTCGGACGGCCTTCACGACGGAAGAAGCTCCCCGGGATACGGCCAGCAGCGTAGGTACGCTCCTGATAGTTAACGGTCAGTGGGAAAAAGTCCTGGCCTGGTTTCGCTTTTTTCTGGCCAACAACGGTAACGAATACCGCAGTGTCATCCATGCTAACCATAACAGCGGCAGTCGCCTGACGCGCCATCATGCCGGTTTCCAGCGTAACGGTATGCTGACCGTACTGGAATTTACGAACGATCGGATTAAGCAAATTAATATCCTTTCTCTATTTTTTGACGGCACATTTTTGCGCCATCGTTAATACCCGATCTTCTGCGCATCCTCGCGACTAATGACAACCCTAACCCATAAGCATGAGTAAAGCCTCTCATTAGCCGCGCGAACCTCTGCAACGGAAGATCATTCATAGCAACAATACATTAGTTTCCAGCGAATTGCTGCCATCTGCTGGAAAAAAGGGGCCATGAAGGCCCCCTCTTTCTGAAACTCGAAAGAATTAGCGACGCAGACCCAGACGCTCGATCAGCGCGGTGTAACGTGCAACATCTTTACGTTTCAGGTAGTCGAGCAGTTTACGACGCTGAGAAACCATGCGCAGCAGACCACGACGGCTGTGGTGATCTTTTTTGTGCTCTGCAAAGTGGCCCTGCAGGTGGTTAATCTGTGCAGTCAACAGAGCAACCTGAACATCGGTAGAACCGGTGTCGTTTGCATCACGACCAAACTCAGAAACGATTTTAGCGGTAGCTTCAGTACTTAGAGACATTTTAAAACTCCAAAGTGTTAAGAATGAAAGGATGCCGATCTCTAATTCAGCTATCCCAGTGTATACACGCCTTCTTCAAACTGACCCTGCGCTGGCTGTGTCCGCTCACCTCGGTCACTTACCTGAGTAAGCTCCTGAGGATCCTCAGACCTGCCGCCTTGATGCAGCTCGAATGATTTTGTGTACACGCCACGCAGATTGTTAAACAATTTACGCGACGTTAAGCGGCAGTATTCTACTCGCAGCGCCCTTTTATCGCAAGACAGAGAGCGCTATGCAGGATACTCAACCACCAGGCGACGAGGGGCGACACGACCTTCATCGTCCATCTCCCCCATGCCGATAAACTTGCCGTCATCGCCTTCCGTGACGCGCACCAGCCCTTCCAGCGGCGCACCTGACGTCCGTACCGGGTTACCATTTTTAAAGTAAACCGAGGATGTTAAAGGCAAATTAACAACAGGGTAGTCCGATGCAGGACTGTCCATTGGCATCAGCAAAGGATCAAGCAGCTGCGCCGCCGGAATGTTCTGCTGTTCGGCCTGTTCAACCAGCTCATGCAGATGTTCCAGCGTAACCATACGATCCACCGGATACTTGCTGACCGTCAGACGACGCAGATACGTTACGTGCGCGCCGCAGCCCAGCTTCTCACCGAGATCGTCAACGATGGTGCGAATATAAGTGCCTTTGGAGCAGTGAACTTCCAGCTCCAGCTCGTTACCTTCGTGGCGAATAAACAGCAGCTCATAGACGGTAATCGGGCGCGCTTCACGCGGCACTTCAATGCCCTGACGCGCATATTCGTACAGCTTTTTACCCTGGTACTTCAGCGCCGAATACATTGACGGAATCTGCTCGATATCGCCGCGGAAAGTCTCCAGCGCGCTGGCAAGCTGCTCTGCGCTGAAGGTTACAGGACGCTCCTGCACGATTTGCCCATCGGCATCGGAGGTGTCGGTACGCTGGCCCAGACGGGCAACCACACGATAGCGTTTGTCAGAATCCAGCAAATACTGGGAAAACTTAGTCGCTTCACCGAGGCAGATAGGCAGCATGCCTGTTGCCAGCGGATCCAGCGCGCCGGTATGTCCCGCGCGGTTGGCATTGTAGATGCGCTTTACTTTTTGCAGTACGTCATTGCTGGACATGCCCTGCGGCTTATCCAGCAGTAGAACACCGTGAATGTCGCGACCACGACGACGAGGACGACTCATCAGTCCTCCTTGCTGTCGTCCGCTGGGTTCACACGACGCTCATCGTCATGTTTCACCACGCTGGTCACCAGGTTGGACATGCGCATCCCTTCAACTAACGAATTGTCGTAGAAGAAGGTCAGCTCAGGCACGATACGCAGACGCATTGCTTTACCCAGCAAAGAGCGGATAAAACCAGAGGCTTCCTGCAGTGCCTTAATGCCGTTTTTCACGGCAGCTTCGTCCTGATCGTTGAGGAAAGTCACGAACACTTTAGCGTATGCCAGGTCTCGGGACATCTCAACACCCGATACGGTGGTCATCATACCAACACGCGGGTCTTTGATTTCGCGTTGCAGGATGAGTGCGATTTCTTTCTGCATCTCCTGCGCGACACGCTGTGGGCGACCAAATTCTTTCGCCATAATAAATTCTCCAGAATAAAGACAAAAAAGGGGCCATAAGCCCCTTTTTAAATTTCTTGCCGGGTGGCGCTTCGCTTCCCCAGCCTACACTTAATCATCTTCTAAGGATTTTGGGTTGCAGTAAGGCGGCAAACTCGTAAATCCCCGGGAGCATAGATAACTATGTGACCGGGGTGATCGAGCGCAGCCAACGCAGTTGCGGCCCAAAAGACGACGAAGATTATGCGATGGTACGTTTGATCTCGATAATCTCGAACACTTCGATCATATCGCCAACGCGAACGTCGTTGTAGTTCTTAACGCCGATACCACATTCCATGCCGTTACGGACTTCGTTGACGTCATCTTTGAAGCGGCGCAGGGATTCCAGCTCGCCTTCATAGATAACCACGTTGTCGCGCAGTACGCGGATTGGGTTGTGACGTTTAATCGTGCCTTCGGTAACCATACAGCCTGCGATAGCGCCGAATTTCGGTGATTTGAACACATCACGAACTTCAGCCAGACCAATGATCTGCTGTTTCAGTTCCGGAGACAGCATGCCGCTCATCGCTGCTTTCACTTCGTCGATCAGATGATAGATGACGGAGTAGTAACGCAGATCCAGGCTTTCTGATTCGATAACTTTACGTGCAGAGGCATCAGCACGGACGTTGAAGCCAACCAGAATCGCGTTGGATGCCGCAGCCAGGGTCGCGTCGGTTTCGGTGATACCACCTACGCCAGAACCGATAATCTTCACTTTTACTTCGTCGGTAGACAGTTTCAGTAAAGAGTCGGAAATCGCTTCTACAGAACCCTGAACATCGGCCTTCAGAACGATGTTCACTTCGTGAACTTCGCCTTCGGTCATGTTGGCGAACATGTTCTCCAGTTTAGATTTCTGCTGACGAGCCAGTTTAACTTCACGGAATTTGCCCTGACGGTACAGTGCAACTTCACGGGCTTTCTTCTCGTCACGAACAACGGTAACTTCGTCACCCGCAGCCGGAACACCGGACAGACCCAGGATTTCCACCGGAATGGACGGACCCGCTTCCAGTACTTCCTGACCCAGTTCGTTACGCATCGCGCGAACGCGGCCGTATTCGAAACCACACAGTACGATGTCGCCTTTGTTCAGCGTACCTTCACGTACCAGCACGGTAGCAACCGGACCACGACCTTTATCCAGGAAGGATTCGATAACCGCACCGCTCGCCATACCTTTACGCACAGCTTTCAGTTCCAGTACTTCGGCCTGCAGCAGGATAGCATCCAGCAGTTCGTCGATACCGGTACCCGCTTTCGCAGAAACGTGGACGAACTGGCTCTCGCCGCCCCAATCTTCCGGCATGATGCCGTACTGGGACAGTTCGTTTTTAACGCGATCTGGATCCGCTTCTGGTTTATCGATTTTGTTGACTGCAACCACTACCGGCACACCTGCCGCTTTCGCGTGCTGGATAGCTTCAATAGTCTGCGGCATCACGCCGTCATCTGCTGCAACAACCAGAACAACGATATCCGTTGCCTGAGCACCACGAGCACGCATGGAGGTAAACGCGGCGTGACCCGGGGTATCCAGGAAAGTGATCATACCGTTGTCAGTTTCAACATGGTACGCACCGATGTGCTGAGTAATGCCACCCGCTTCGCCAGAGGCAACTTTCGTGGAGCGAATGTAGTCCAGCAGAGATGTTTTACCGTGGTCAACGTGACCCATGATGGTCACTACCGGTGCGCGCGGTTCTGCCGCAGCGCCGGTGTCACGGTCGCTCATTACTGCTTCTTCCAGCTCGTTTTCACGACGCAGGATAACTTTGTGGCCCATCTCTTCGGCAACCAGCTGTGCGGTTTCCTGGTCGATGACCTGGTTAATGGTCGCCATTGCGCCCAGCTTCATCATCGCTTTGATGACCTGAGAACCTTTGACTGCCATCTTGTTCGCCAGATCGCCAACGGTGATGGTTTCGCCGATCACAACGTCACGGTTAACGGCCTGAGCCGGCTTCTGGAAGCCCTGCTGCAGAGCGGAACCTTTACGCTGCTTACCGCCTTTACCGCCGCGAACCGCTGCACGCGCTTCTTCACGGTCAGCTTTAGATTCAGCGTGTTTGTTACCTTTCTTCGCCGGACGCGCTGCTTTCGTGCTGCGAGTACGACCACGGCCGCCTTCTACTTCACGATCGTTCTCGTCTTCTGCCTGGCGAGCATGCTGAGAGGTGGTGACGTGATAATCGCTGGTATCTTCAACAGGTTCAGCGTTATTCACACCATTCTTCTCGTTTTCTTCCGCCATACGGCGAGCTTCTTCCGCTACGCGGCGCGCTTCTTCTTCAAGCTTGCGACGTGCTTCTTCTTCCGCTTTACGCTTCAGTTCTGCGGCTTCATTTTCACGGCGGGCTTTTTCGGCCTGGGCGGTTTTAGTCATATCGTCGGTCTGTTGATTGCTCACTTTGTCTTTTTCCGCAGCTTCACGTTTCGCTTTATCAGCGGCTTCACGCTTAGCTTGTTCTGCGGCCTCACGTTCGGCTTTTTGTTGCGCCTCGCGTTTGGCAGCTTCTTCTGCCTCACGACGGGCTTGCTCTTCCGCTTCACGCTGCGCCTGCTCTTCCGCGGCAAGGCGTTCAGCCTCTTGCGGATCGCGTTTCACAAAGGTGCGTGTCTTGCGGACTTCGATTTGTACCGATTTGCTTTTTCCACCGGTACCTGGAATATTGAGAGTACTGCGCGTTTTACGCTGCAATGTCAACTTATCGGGCGCTGAGCCGTTTTCACGGTTCAGATGCGCCAGTAAGGTTTGTTTCTCTTGTGCGGACACAGAGTCGTCAGCAGACTTCGGGATACCTGCATCAGCAAATTGCTGTACCAGGCGATCCACGGAGGTCTGTATCTCTGCAGCCAGCGTTTTTACGGTTACATCTGTCATACTGTTCCTTCCTGCTACAGTTTATTACGCTTCGTCGCCGAACCAGCAAATATTACGGGCAGCCATAATCAGCTCACCGGCTTTTTCGTCGGTCAACCCTTCGATATCAGCCAGATCATCAATGCCCTGTTCAGCGAGATCTTCCAGCGTACAAACACCACGGGCAGCCAGTTTGAAAGCCATCTCACGATCCAATCCTTCCAGATTCAGCAGATCGTCAGCCGGTTTGTTATCACCGAGACTTTCTTCCTGGGCCAGTGCCAGAGTGGTCAGTGCGTTTTTAGCACGCTCTCGCAGCGCTTCAACGGTCTGTTCATCCAGGCCGTCAATTTCCAGCAGCTCTTTCATTGGCACGTAGGCCAGTTCTTCCAGCGTCGCAAAACCTTCTTCTACCAGAACCGTCGCGAAATCTTCATCGATATCGAGATATTTGGTGAAGGTATCAATGGCTGCATGTGCTTCAGCCTGATGCTTCGCCTGCAGGTCATCAACGGTCATCACGTTGAGTTCCCAACCGCTCAGTTGTGAAGCCAGGCGGACGTTCTGACCATTACGTCCAATCGCCTGAGCCAGGTTACCGGCTTCAACCGCGATATCCATGGTGTGTTTGTCTTCATCCACCACGATAGAAGCGACGTCTGCTGGCGCCATTGCGTTAATCACGAACTGCGCCGGGTTATCATCCCACAGGACGATATCGATACGCTCGCCGCCCAGTTCAGTAGAAACCGCCTGAACGCGCGCACCGCGCATACCCACACAGGCGCCGACCGGATCAATACGCTTGTCGTTGGTCTTAACGGCGATTTTCGCACGTGAACCCGGATCGCGAGCAGCCGCTTTAATTTCGATCACTTCTTCGCCAATTTCCGGCACTTCAATGCGGAACAGCTCTATCAGCATTTCCGGTTTGGAACGGGTTACGAACAGCTGCGCACCGCGCGCTTCCGGGCGTACAGAGTAAAGAACGCCACGAATACGGTCACCTGGGCGGAAGTTTTCACGCGGCAGCATGTCTTCACGCAGGATCACGGCTTCAGCATTGCTGCCCAGATCCAGAGAAATGTTGTCGCGGTTAACTTTCTTCACCACACCGGTGACGATTTCGCCTTCGTGTTCGCGGAACTGATCGACAACCATTGCGCGTTCGGCTTCACGTACTTTCTGTACGATAACCTGTTTCGCGGTCTGGGTGGTGATACGGTCAAAGGTGACAGATTCAATCTGATCTTCAACATATTCGCCCACGTTCAGGCTTTCGTCTTCGAAGCGTGCCGCTTCCAGCGTAATTTCTTTGGTCGGCTGAGTAACTTCTTCTACGATTACCCAACGACGGAAGGTATCGAAATCACCGCTTTTACGATCGATTTCTACGCGAACGTCGATCTCTTGCTCATATTTTTTCTTTGTTGCTGTAGCCAGCGCACTTTCCAGCGCTTCAAAAATTTTCTCGCGTGGCAGCGCTTTTTCGTTGGATACGGCTTCAACAACAGCCAAAATTTCTTTGTTCATCGCGGGCTTTTCACCTCAATCCAGACTGTTAAAAGTGGGGAACCAGGTTCGCCTTCTGGATATTACTCAGCGCGAACACTTCATCTTTACCTTCGACTGTGACCGTGATCATCTCACCATCCACCGCTTTGATAACGCCCTGCCATTTACGACGGTTTTGTACCGCCATACGAAGAACCAGCGTCACTTCTTCACCCAGGAAACGCACGTAGTGTTCAGCTGTGAACAGAGGACGGTCGAGACCCGGAGAGGAGACTTCCAGGTTGTAGGCAACGGTGATTGGGTCTTCGACATCCATCACGGCGCTTACCTGATGGCTCACATCAGCACAATCATCAACATTGATGCCATCTTCACTATCAATATAGATGCGCAGTGTGGATGTGCGACCACGAATAAATTCGATGCCGACCAACTCGTAGCCCAGGGCTTCAACTGGCGCTGTAATCATCTCTGTTAATTTTTGCTCTAATGTGGACAAGCCCACCCCCAAGACATAAAAAAAGGGCCTAAAGCCCAGTTATTCTGTAGTCAGATAACAAAAAACCCCGATAAATCGGGGCTTTATATAACTGAACCCTATAACCGCACCTGCGGTTCGGAAAACCTTCCGAAAGAATTTTTTTCAAATCCAGCTACGAAGGCCTAAGTCTTCACAGTATATTTGAAAAAGAACTCTAAGGGAAAGTGGTTGCGGGGGCCGGATTTGAACCGACGACCTTCGGGTTATGAGCCCGACGAGCTACCAGGCTGCTCCACCCCGCGCCTGAAACGTGGCAAATTTTACTCGTTTTGGGTAAAAAATGCAAATACTGCTGGGATTTGGTACCGAGGACGGGACGTAAAATCTGCGCACAGTATATTGATTCACTATGCGGTATGTCAACCTTGTTACGACTATGCAAATCAATGAATGCTGCCCAGCGAATATTCGACCAGATAAATGTGTCACCCGCACCGATATTTAACGAAATTATCACTAAACTCTTCCTGTCATCCAGAAAAGATGATTAAATGAAAACTCACTTATTTTGCATAAAAATGCAATTAGTATAATAAGCCGACCTCTTCACCAGTCTATCAAGCAGGGTTTTATTTTATGACGACGATTCTCAAGCATCTCCCGGTAGGTCAACGTATTGGTATCGCTTTTTCCGGCGGCCTGGACACCAGTGCAGCACTGCTGTGGATGCGACAAAAAGGGGCTGTCCCATATGCATATACTGCGAATTTGGGCCAGCCGGATGAGGATGACTATGACGCCATTCCTCGCCGTGCAATGGAATATGGTGCTGAGAATGCTCGCCTGGTAGATTGCCGTAAGCAGCTGGTTGCCGAAGGGATCGCTGCGATTCAGTGCGGTGCATTCCACAACACCACCGGCGGACTGACCTATTTCAATACCACTCCGCTGGGCCGTGCTGTCACTGGCACCATGCTGGTTGCGGCCATGAAAGAAGATGGCGTTAATATCTGGGGTGACGGTAGCACCTATAAAGGTAACGATATTGAACGTTTCTATCGTTACGGTCTGCTGACCAACGCCGAACTGCAGATTTACAAACCATGGCTGGATACCGATTTTATCGATGAACTCGGTGGTCGCCATGAGATGTCCGAATTTATGATTGCCTGTGGTTTCGACTACAAGATGTCCGTTGAGAAAGCGTACTCCACGGACTCCAATATGCTCGGGGCGACCCACGAAGCAAAAGACCTCGAATTTCTGAACTCCAGCGTCAAAATCGTCAACCCGATTATGGGCGTGAAATTCTGGGATGAGAGCGTGAAGATCCCGGCAGAAGAAGTCACCGTGCGTTTTGAGCAGGGTCATCCGGTTGCGCTGAACGGTAAAACCTTCAGCGACGACGTTGAGATGATGCTGGAAGCCAACCGCATCGGCGGTCGTCACGGTCTGGGTATGAGCGATCAGATTGAAAACCGTATCATTGAAGCGAAAAGCCGGGGCATCTACGAAGCTCCGGGGATGGCATTGCTGCACATCGCCTATGAGCGTTTGCTGACCGGGATTCACAACGAAGACACCATCGAGCAGTATCACGCGCACGGTCGCCAGCTTGGTCGTCTGTTGTATCAGGGCCGCTGGTTTGACTCTCAGGCGCTGATGCTGCGTGACGGTCTGCAGCGTTGGGTTGCCAGCCAGATTACGGGTGAAGTGACGCTGGAACTGCGTCGCGGTAATGATTACTCAATCCTCAACACCGTGTCTGACAATCTGACTTACAAACCAGAACGTCTGACGATGGAAAAAGGCGACTCAGTATTCTCTCCGGATGATCGTATCGGTCAGTTGACCATGCGTAATCTGGATATCACTGATACCCGCGAGAAGCTGTTCGGTTATGCGCAGTCTGGCCTGCTGACCGCCTCTTCCACAACCGGCCTGCCGCAGGTTGAGAATCTGGAAAACAAGGCGAAGTAAATATTCATCATCTTCAGGCCGCGAAAGCGGCCTTTTTTATGCGCAGAAAATAGGGATGTTCTGTTACCCTGAGGCCTGATAAGCTTGGCATCATCAGGTATTGTAATAGTCGGATGGCGTCCTAAATGTCTTATCCGACCTACAGAACTACCACAAATAACAGACGAAAAAAAAGACGCTTTGCAGCGTCTTTTTTTTGGAATTTGGTACCGAGGATGGGACTCGAACCCACAAGCCCGTTAGGGCACTACCACCTCAAGGTAGCGTGTCTACCAATTCCACCACCTCGGTACAGAATACTTAGCGTGGGATATCGCTGGTCGGCTGAGCCGGAGCAGCTGGCTGAGTTTGCTCGGTTTTCGCCGGTGCACTCAGATTTTCCCACTCACTTCCTTTATTGGTCTTATTGCTGTTCATGTTACCCAGCACCAGACTGATGATGAAGAACAAGGTTCCCAATACAGCTGTCATGCGGGTCATGAAGTTACCAGAACCACTTGAACCAAACAGAGTACCAGAAGCGCCTGCGCCAAAAGAGGCTCCCATATCAGCGCCTTTGCCTTGCTGCAGCATGATCAAGCCTACCAGGCCAATTGCCACAATAAGGAAAACTACTAAAAGAGCTTCGTGCATAATCAACCTGTTCCTTGCGGAGTTGCCGCGTACAATGCTTCGACCATTAAAGCGGGAATGTTTACTGTTTCCCACTGAAGCGGGTGTGAATACTAACCAAAGCGAATAACCTTCGCAAGGGCAATTTGTTGGCATTGTATCAACTGCGGAAAAAATCGCCATATCAATCAAAAACGCAGCAACTTCTCCCAGCATCTCTGCATGACGGCGCGTTGATCGTCAAGATTCGCCCATACCACAACGGGGATTTCACAAATCAGGTCAGCGTTTTCTGGCCAGCAGTGAATAATTTGCTGGTTCACCAACTCTTCCGCCACCATCGATTCGGGTAACCATGCCATCCCCATATGCCGCAGCACCATTTCTCGTATCGTTTCGCTTAAACCACTCTCAAACACTTTTTTCAGACGTGGGCGGACGCGTTGTTCAGCTGGCTCAATAATGCGTCTGACAAAGGTGTAGTCGCTATAGCATAGCCATGGGATCGGCGCATGCGGATCGTGAAGCGCATTAGCCAACTGCGCAGAAATAACCGGTATAAATCGCTCATACCGCCATAGTGAACGTTTTAACCCTCCGGCAATCTCCAGCCCCGGCTGCGAAGACGGTAAATCGTAGGTCACCAGCAGATCGATTTGCCGATCTATCAAGGCGTTAAAGTGGTTGTCTATCCCCTGAATACTGGCATTAACCGTAAAATTTAACTGCGGTTCGCTCTGTCGCAGATAGTTGATCATATCCGGCAGGATATTCACCGACAGCGTATGCAGGCTAACCATCACCAGCGTATTGTCCGTTGCTGGCGTCATCGCCGATAGCTCGTGGCGCGCCTCTGTTAGTGTACTGAGGACGTGCCGGGCATAGGGTTCAAAGCGTTCACCATAGCGTGTCAGCGTAACGGGGGTCGTGGTCCGGTCAAACAACGGCACCCCTAACACCTCTTCCAGCGCCTTTATACGCCGACTGAGTGCGGGTTGAGTAATATGCCGCTGCGCCGCGGCCTGAGAGTAGTTTCCATGCTGACTCAATGCCAGAAAATCTTCCAGCCACTTACAATCCACGTTGAACTCTCCACCATGCCATAACCGCATCCTCCAATACCAAATCGGTAATAGTCATAGTTATAGTAATGGCTTTATGGTGGGCATCATAACAACAATATTCCTTTTCACCTGCCGACTCTCACCCACGACGTTTGACAGGACCGATATGTTTACTTTATTGACCAATGCCCGTGTTTTTTCTCCCGAGGATTTAGGCCTCTGTTCCCTGCTCATTCATGCCGACCGAATTGTGGCGGTAGAAAAAGATATTTCCCTGTTTGATGGTGTCGACGAGGTCATCGATTGTCATGGCAAATGGGTTATCCCAGGCATAATCGATCAGCATGTCCATCTTACCGGTGGCGGTGGCGAGGCTGGATTTGCCAGCCGAACGCCAGCCGTCAAGCTACGCGATCTGATTCAGGCAGGTATTACCACGGTTGTCGGCGTGTTAGGTACCGATGCCATTTCTCGTTCGCCCAAAGACCTCTACGCCAAAATGCAGTCTCTCAACCTTGAGGGATTACGCGCATTTATGCATACCGGAGCCTACGCGGTACCCAGCCCAACCATTACGCGATCCATCCGCGATGACATGACCTTTATTCCAGCGATTCTTGGCGTCAAAATCGCCCTCGCCGATCACCGTGGTTCTTACCCCTCTTTCCAGGAATTGCTGAGAATAGTAAGCGATATCCGCGTGGCTTCCCTGCTGGCAGGCAAAAAAGGGTTACTGCATGTACATCTGGGGAATCTGCCGGAAGGGATGTCGCAGCTTATTGAGCTGTGTGATGCAGGCATTCCGATTCACCACATTTCACCGACCCATGTTGCGAGAACAGCGCCCTTGTTCGAACAGGCGATTGCGTTCGCTCATCGTGGCGGCCATATCGACGTTACGTCTGGCGGTAGTCGCTTTATGCCTCAGGAGCAGGCAATCCTCCACGCTCTGGAAGCCCAGGTTCCAGCCGATCGCATCACGATCAGCTCTGATGGTAATGGCAGCGTTCCGCGCTTTAACGCCCAGGGTATTGTGGAAGGCTTAAGCGCGGCACCGGTCGCAGGTAACCTTAATCTTCTTCCTCGTCTGATTGATGTGGGGATCCCAGTGCCACAAGCGATCGCGATGTTGACGGCAAACGTTGCGCGCTCGCTGGGTATTTCCGGCGGCGTGCTCTGCGCCGGGGAACGTGCCGATATCTGTGTACTCAATGATGACCTCTCGCTGGCCCATCTGTTCGCTGCGGGTAAGCCGTTGCTGCGGGATGGCGAGTGCCTGGTTACTGGCAACTTCGAGTAAGGGGGCAAGAATGTCATTATTACTGGCGCTAATTGCCATCATTTTTGCTGGACGTCTGATCCTCAAAAAATATCACCCCCAGTCAGTGTTGCTGTTGACCGGGATTGTGCTGCTGCTTATCGCGCATTTTAGCGGGATGACCACGCTCAGTGAGCTGGTGAAAAAAAGCACCGGATTCGGCCCCTTTGATGCCTTCGAGTTTATTCGCGATACCCTGAGCGTGCGCCTCGGCGGCCTTGGGCTGCAAATTATGCTGATTGGTGGTTTCGCTACATATATGTCGGCCATTGGCGCAAGCCAGGTGCTGGTTCGGGTGACATCTCGCCCTTTGCAACGCCTGAACTCACCGTATCTGCTGTTGGGGCTGGCGCTGTTGCTGGGTCAATTCCTGTCGCTGTTTATCAGCAGCGCCACCGGGCTGGGTCTGCTGTTGATGGCGACGCTCTACCCGCTGCTGACCCGTCTTGGCTGTAGCCGCGCTGCCGTTGCCGCCGTTATCGCCAGTACCTGTGCGGTTGAATTTGGTCCAGGTTCCGGCAACTCGGTTCTCGCCGCCAAAACCGCAGGCATCGAGGTGGTGAACTATTTCGTGCAGGATCAGTTGCCGATCGTCGTCCCCGTTATTCTGTTCATCGCCCTGTTACATATTGTTGTGCAACGCTTTTTCGACCATCGGGAAAGCAGTGACGGTGTGGCTCAGCAGATGCAGACATTAACGTCGACCGATGAAACTGAAGCACCGATCGCCTGGCTTTTTCTGCCCATGCTACCTCTGGTGTTGATGCTGGTGTGCAGTGATTTAGTATTCAGTTCGCTCAAAATTACGCTGGATACCGCCGTACTGATAAGCCTCGCCATTACCCTGGTTTGTGAGTATTGCCGTCATCGTAAGGCGCGCGAGGTGATGGCAGGCGTACAAAAAGTCTTCGACAGCATGGGCAGCGTTTTTGCTACCGTCGTCACGCTGATTATCGCCGGTGAAGTCTTTTCAGCCGGACTGAAAGCCATTGGCGCCGTCGATGCGCTGCTGTCGCTTTCCGGTGAATTTGGCCTCAGCGCCGCCTCTATTATCCTGCTGATGACCCTGATCACCTTTGCAATTTCAGCGCTAATGGGCTCAGGAAATGCCGCGTTTTTCTCCTTCGCCCCGATGGTACCGGACATCAGCCGTCATATCGGTAGCGACATCGCAGTCATGATGTTGCCTATCCAGATATCGGCGGGTATTGGTCGTACGTTATCCCCCATTGCCGGCGTCATCATTGCTATCGCGGGAATTGCAGGCGTCTCGCCTGTGGATATTGTTAAACGCACCGCGATTCCGATGCTGGGCGGTTGGTTACTGATGATTGTGCTGACCTTTGCCCGGTCAGGACATTTGCTGGCGGTTCTGCCGTGGCTGGCAGTCCTTGTAATATTAATGATCGGTGGTTACTTCTGGCAGCGCCGACATAAACAGTCGCTTCCCGTACAGTAATAAAAAACCGGAGTCCCAGACTCCGGTTTTCACTGTCTTTAGTGATTACACCGCTTTGACGGCATCGGCAATACGGTGAGCGAATTCAGTCACCTGAGCTTCATCTTCACCTTCAACCATCACGCGAATTAACGGTTCTGTACCTGACTTACGCAGCAGAACACGTCCGCGATTGCCCAGTGCAGCTTCAACTTCAGCCATCACCGCTTTCACGTTTTCATGTTCCAGCGGATCGCCGCTACCTGCGGTGTAACGCACGTTAACCAGCAGTTGCGGGAACATTTTCATGCCGCTGCACAGGTCGTGCAAACTCATATGGTTGCGCACCATCGCCGCCAGTACCTGCAGGCCCGCCACGATACCGTCACCGGTGGTGGTTTTGTCCAGCAAGATCACATGGCCTGAGTTTTCAGCACCGATACGCCAGCCTTTTTCCTGCATTTTTTCCAGTACGTAGCGGTCGCCGACTTTCGCACGGGCAAACGGAATACCCAGCTGTTTCAGCGCCAGCTCGAGGCCCATATTGCTCATCAGCGTACCTACCGCACCACCGCGCAGTTGCCCCTGACGCAGGGCTTCACGGGCAATGATGTACATGATCTGATCGCCATCGACCTTATTGCCTTCGTGGTCAACCATAATGACGCGGTCGCCGTCACCATCCAGCGCAATACCCAGATCGGCTTTTTCCGCCATCACGCGCGCCTGCAGGGCACGGACGTCGGTAGCGCCGACTTCTTCATTGATGTTAACGCCGTTTGGCTCACAGCCAATAGCAATCACGTTTGCGCCCAGCTCACGCAGTACATTTGGCGCAATGTGGTACGTCGCACCATTAGCGCAATCCACCACGATTTTAAGCTCACTCAGGCTCAATTCATTCGGGAAGGTGCCTTTGCAAAACTCGATATAACGACCGGCAGCATCAACGATACGGGTAGCTTTACCCAGTTCAGCCGAGTCCACGCAGGTGATCGCTTTTTCCATTTCGGCTTCGATAGCTTCTTCAACCGCATCCGGCAGTTTAGTCCCATCGATGGAGAAGAATTTAATCCCGTTGTCATAGTACGGGTTGTGCGAAGCAGAGATAACAATCCCGGCTTCAGCACGGAAGGTGCGCGTCAGATATGCAACAGCAGGTGTTGGCATTGGGCCTGTGAAAGAAGCCGACAGTCCGGCGGCAGCCAGACCCGCTTCCAGTGCGGACTCCAGCATATAGCCAGAAATACGCGTATCTTTGCCAATAATAATTTTACGTGAACCATGACGTGCCAGCACTTTTCCTGCAGCCCAACCCAGTTTGAGCACAAAGTCAGGGGTAATTGGGGCGTCGCCTACGCGACCACGGATCCCATCGGTGCCAAAATATTTACGATTACTCATAGCGTTTATTTTCCTTTGCAGACAATGTGGCTTCCACCACACGCATCGCTTCTACGGTTTCTTTGACGTCATGGACACGAACGATATGCGCCCCTTGCATTGCGGCAATGACCGCACACGCAAGGCTACCGCTCAGGCGTTCGGATGGCCCCACATTCAGCAACTGGCCAACCATTGATTTTCGTGACATCCCAGCCAGCAATGGCAGATTAAAATGATGAAACTCAGCCAAACGTGCCAGTAATGTGTAGTTGTGAGTGAGATTTTTACCGAATCCGAACCCGGGGTCGAGCAACAATTTATCTTTTGTGATTCCAGCCCGCTCGCAGCGTGCTATTTGTTCAACAAAGTAACGATTTACATCAGCAAAAACATCCTCGTACTTTGGTGCTTCCTGCATGGTTTTCGGCTGACCCTGCATATGCATCAGACAAACCGGTAATCCGGTTTCTGCTGCGGCTTCCAGCGCCCCAGGCTCCGAGAGTGAGCGAATGTCATTAATGATATGTGCGCCGACTCTGGCGCACTCGCGAATCACTTCTGCTTTTGAAGTATCGACCGAAATCCACACTTCAAAACGCTGAGCAATCGCCTCCACCACCGGGATCACTCGCTGCAACTCTTCTTCCACGCTCACATCGGCCGCGCCTGGACGCGTGGATTCACCACCCACATCAATGATAGTCGCCCCAGCGTTAATCATCAGGTTTGCGTGTTTTACCGCCTCAACCAGAGAGTTGTGCGCACCACCATCGGAAAAGGAATCTGGCGTGACGTTCAATATCCCCATGACGTGTGGATGGCTGAGATCCAGTGAAGACCCCTGAGCAAAGAGTTTCATAGTTTTATCCCTGATAACATCTTGAATATACAAATAAGAAAAACCCCGGGGCAAGCCCCAGGGTTTTAAATTAAAACACGGTCATCATCAACGATAACTTATTTGTCGCCCAGTTGCTCTGACATGGTGCCAGAGTCCGGCGCACGCGGTTCATCAACCGGACGCGGCGCACTTGGCTTGCCGGTGCTGCCAGAGTTGTTGTTAGAAGAACCCGGTTCTTCCCAACCCGCTGGCGGACGTACCTCGCGGCGAGCCATCAGATCATCAATCTGCGGCGCATCGATGGTCTCATATTTCATGAGCGCATCTTTCATCGAGTGCAGAATGTCCATGTTTTCGTTCAGCAGACGACGCGCACGGTCATAGTTACGCTCAATCAGAAGTTTAACTTCCTGATCGATAATACGAGCCGTTTCATCGGACATATGTTTAGCTTTCGCCACAGAACGTCCCAGGAACACTTCGCCTTCTTCTTCAGCGTACAGCAACGGACCGAGTTTCTCGGAGAAGCCCCACTGAGTAACCATGTTACGCGCCAGGTTAGTCGCGACTTTAATGTCGTTCGACGCACCGGTAGAAACATGTTCAACACCGTAGATGATCTCTTCCGCCAGACGACCGCCGTACAGCGTGGAGATCTGACTTTCCAGTTTCTGGCGGCTGGCGCTGATTGCGTCGCCTTCAGGCAGGAAGAAAGTCACACCCAGCGCACGACCGCGCGGGATAATCGTCACTTTGTGCACCGGATCGTGTTCCGGTACCAGGCGACCGATAATCGCGTGGCCTGCTTCGTGATACGCGGTAGATTCTTTCTGCGCTTCCGTCATCACCATGGAGCGACGTTCCGCACCCATCATGATTTTGTCTTTCGCTTTCTCGAATTCAACCATCGATACAACACGCTTGTTGCCACGAGCTGCAAACAGCGCCGCTTCGTTGACCAGGTTCGCGAGATCTGCACCGGAGAAGCCAGGCGTACCACGTGCAATGATTGCCGCATCGATATCCGGAGACAGCGGTACGCGACGCATATGCACTTTCAGGATCTGTTCACGACCGCGGACATCCGGCAGACCAACCACAACCTGACGGTCGAAACGGCCTGGACGCAGCAGCGCAGGGTCAAGAACGTCCGGACGGTTAGTTGCCGCGATAACGATAATGCCTTCGTTACCTTCGAAGCCGTCCATCTCAACCAGCATCTGGTTCAGCGTCTGCTCACGTTCATCGTGACCACCGCCCAGACCTGCACCACGCTGGCGGCCTACGGCGTCGATTTCATCGATGAAGATGATGCACGGTGCCGCTTTCTTGGCTTGTTCGAACATGTCACGCACACGAGATGCACCGACACCCACGAACATTTCCACGAAATCAGAACCGGAAATGGTGAAGAAAGGAACCTTCGCTTCACCTGCGATAGCTTTCGCCAGCAAGGTTTTACCTGTACCCGGAGGACCGACCATCAGGACGCCTTTCGGGATTTTACCACCCAGCTTCTGGAAACGGCTCGGTTCGCGCAGATACTCAACCAGCTCAGCAACTTCTTCTTTTGCTTCGTCGCAACCAGCAACGTCAGCAAAAGTCGTTTTGATCTGATCTTCCGTCAGCATGCGCGCTTTGCTCTTACCGAACGACATGGCACCTTTGCCACCACCGCCCTGCATTTGACGCATGAAGAAGATCCAGACACCAATCAGCAGCAGCATTGGGAACCAGGAAATGAAGATAGAAGCCAGCAGGCTCGGCTCTTCAGGCGGTTCACCAACAACCTTGACGTTTTTGGTCAGCAGGTTATCAAGCAGCTTCGGATCGTTAACCGGAATGTAGGTCGTGTAACGGTTACTATCTTTCTTGGTAACGTTAATCTCACGTCCGTTGATCTTCGCTTCACGAACCTGGTCCTGATTGACCTCTTGCAGGAAGGTAGAGTAATCAACCTTACGGCCATTAGACTCGCTGGGCCCAAAGCTCTGGAATACTGACATCAGCACAACGGCAATGACCAGCCAGAGAATTAGGTTTTTCGCCATGTCACTCAAGGGATTAACCTCATATTACAACTGTGTTAAAAACAGCGTCAGGATACTCTATATCCAGTTTCTTTCAAACTTTCGTTTGAAATCTACCGGTTATGGTTTACGCCCGGTCGCTACAATATACACTTCACGCGAACGGGCGCGAGAAGAGTCCGGCTTACGAACTTTGACCTTCGTAAACAGGGAGCGAATCTCTCTTAGATACTCATCGAAGCCTTCGCCCTGGAACACCTTCACTACAAAACTACCACCTGGCGCTAATACATCACGAGCCATTCCAAGCGCCAGCTCTACCAGATACATGGCCCGGGGAATATCCACCGCCGGTGTTCCACACATATTTGGCGCCATATCAGACATGACAACTTGTACTTTACTGTCACCTACGCGCTCAAGTAACGCTTTCAGGACTAATTCATCACGAAAGTCGCCCTGAAGGAAGTCCACACCAACGATTGGATCCATAGGTAAAAGATCGCAAGCGATAATGCGGCCAGTGTTGCCGATCTGCGTAACCGCATATTGCGACCAGCCACCGGGTGCAGCACCGAGATCAACAATCGTCATCCCCGGTTTAAAAATTTTGTCACTTTGCTGTATTTCATCAAGTTTAAACCAGGCACGGGAACGTAACCCCTTTTTCTGCGCCTGCTGAACATATTTATCGCTAAAGTGTTCCTGAAGCCAGCGACTCGAGCTGGCAGAACGCTTTTTACCTGTCATTTCACATTCCCAAAGGGCAGTTCATCGTAACCAATGGTGTAAATTTCTACACAGCTATTTGGCGATATATGGGAGATGGCGGTAGAATGACCCGTTTTCAATCCCAACGTAAGCAAAAATATACGATGAATCTGAGTACTAAACAAAAACAGCACCTGAAAGGTCTGGCACATCCGCTCAAGCCTGTAGTTATGCTTGGCAACAATGGTTTGACCGAAGGGGTACTGGCCGAGATTGAACAAGCGTTAGAGCACCATGAACTTATCAAGGTGAAAATCGCCTCGGAAGATCGCGATACTAAAACCTTGATCGTGGAAGCTATCGTACGCGAAACCGGCGCCTGCAATGTACAGGTCATCGGTAAAACGCTGGTACTGTATCGCCCGACTAAAGAACGTAAAATCTCGCTGCCACGCTAAGAATATCCCAAAGTTGCACACGAAGTTTGTGTAAAACGCGGGATTTTCCGCTAGCAGGAGAGCAAAATGCCACGCTCTCTTCGTTGATAAAAGGCCGCTATGCGGCCTTTTTCCTTTCTTTACAATGTATCAACATCTTAACCAAGATGCGAATTACAGGTATTCTACCTTCGTTACTTCATATTCAACTTCACCGCCCGGCGTTTTAATAACCACCACGTCATCCTGCTCTTTACCGATCAGGCCACGAGCAATAGGCGAGTTCACCGAAATCAGGTTCTGTTTAAAATCGGCTTCATCATCGCCAACAATACGCCAGGTCTGCTCTTCGTCGTTATCGAGATTCAGCACGGTAACCGTCGCACCGAAAACTACGCGACCATTGTTCGGCATTTTTGTGACGTCGATAACCTGCGCGTTGGACAGTTTAGCTTCGATATCTTTAATGCGCCCTTCGCAGAAACCCTGCTGTTCGCGCGCCGCGTGATACTCTGCATTTTCTTTCAGGTCGCCATGCTCGCGCGCATCTGCGATAGCGGCAATGATTTCAGGACGGCGCACCGATTTCAGAAAATCCAGCTCTTCGCGCAGTTTTTCAGCACCACGTAAGGTCATTGGGATAGCTTGCATTTGTTATACCTCTTGAACATTCCTGTAGGGGGCGGCTGCTCTCACCCCGGCTGCTAAGCCCACTCTGGCATACGCCATGCCAGAGTCAGAAGCAAAAAAATACCGACCCGGGGCTCAGGGTCCCAGGTCAGCTACAATTCTCTATTTGATGATCATTTTACCCTGGAGTTCCCTATGGGTCATCGTTTACTTTTTGGGGCGTTGCGCCGTAGTATGACGGCCTGTTTCCAGGTTGTTAGCGCGAGATTATGCGATTTTCCAGATTTACCATTGGATTGACTGCCAGTATAGCGTTCAGCGTTCAGGCTGCGAACGTCGACGAGTATATCAATCAGCTCCCTGCCGGGGCCAACCTCGCCCTTATGGTACAGAAGGTTGGCGCACCTGCTCCTGCTATTGATTACCATAGCCAGCAGATGGCGCTGCCGGCCAGTACCCAGAAAGTGATCACCGCGCTGGCGGCATTGATTCAGCTCGGGCCTGACTTTCGTTTTACCACCACGCTTGAGACTAAAGGCAACGTGGAAGGCGGCGTTTTGAAAGGTGACTTAGTGGCGCGATTTGGTGCCGATCCGACGCTAAAACGTCAGGATATTCGCAATATGGTGGCAACCCTGAAAAAATCAGGCGTGACGCAAATTGCCGGAAATGTCATGATCGACACCTCCATTTTCGCCAGCCATGATAAGGCTCCTGGTTGGCCCTGGAACGACATGACGCAGTGTTTTAGCGCACCGCCCGCGGCGGCTATTGTCGATCGTAACTGTTTCTCGGTTTCACTCTATAGCGCGCAAAAACCTAACGATCTCGCCTTTATCCGCGTGGCATCTTACTACCCGGTCACCATGTTCAGTCAGGTGCGTACTCTCGCTCGTGGCTCTGCCGAAGCGCAATATTGTGAACTGGACGTGGTTCCAGGCGATCTCAACCGCTTTACGTTGACCGGATGCCTGCCCCAACGAGCCGATCCGCTGCCGCTGGCATTCGCTATTCAGGACGGTGCCAGCTATGCTGGGGCGATTATCAAAGATGAGCTAAAACAAGCCGGTATCACTTACAGCGGGACTCTGTTGCGCCAGACGCTGGTCAACGAGCCGGGGACCGTGGTAGCCAGCAAGCAGTCGGCGCCGCTGCACGACCTGCTTAAGATTATGCTGAAAAAATCGGACAACATGATTGCCGATACCGTTTTCCGTATGATTGGCCATGCACGATTTAACGTGCCAGGTACCTGGCGAGCAGGTTCTGATGCCGTACGCCAGATTCTGCGTCAGCAAGCGGGTATTGATATCGGCAACACCATTATTGCCGACGGTTCTGGTCTCTCGCGCCATAACCTGATTGCCCCAGCGACCATGATGCAGGTGCTGCAATATATCGCTCAGCACGATAACGAGCTGAACTTTATCACCATGCTGCCGCTGGCAGGCCATGACGGCTCTTTGCAATACCGTGCGGGTCTGCATCAGGCTGGCGTAGATGGCAAAGTATCGGCGAAGACAGGCTCACTGCAGGGGGTCTATAACCTGGCAGGCTTCATCACCACGGCAAGCGGTCAGCGCATGGCATTTGTGCAGTATCTGTCTGGTTATGCTGTAGAGCCAGCTGATCAGCGTAATCGCCGTATTCCACTGGTCCGCTTCGAAAGCCGGTTATACAAGGATATTTATCAGAATAACTGAGTATGTTTGCCGGATGGCAGCGCTAACGCACCTAATCCGGCCTTCTGAAACCTGGAAACAAAACCCCGGCAACATGGCCGGGGTTTTTAATGTGATTAACGCTTGTAGATGAACTCAACGCCTTCTTCGTCGTCTTCGTCCCAATCGTCATCCCAGTCATCTTCTGCTTCGTCTTCGACTTCAGCGAGTTGCTGGCGGTGATAATCATCCCACATGAACTCGACTTTCTCTGGCTGTTTCGCTTCTTCAGCCTGAACAATCGGGTTCTCGATGATAAAGGTCATCACATCCCAGCAGAGATCCTTCACGCCCAACTGGCTGGCGGCGGAGATCAGGTAATATTTACCTTCCCAGCCTAACGCTTCGGCGATCGCTTTCGCTTTCTCTTCCGCTTCAGCCTTGTCCAGCAAATCAATTTTGTTGAACACTAACCAACGCGGTTTAGACGCCAGATCCTGGCTGTATTTTTCAAGCTCGCCAATTATGATACGGGCATTTTCAACCGGATCGGAACCGTCAATCGGATCGATATCAATGAGGTGTAGCAGTACGCGGCAGCGTTCCAGGTGTTTCAGGAAGCGGATACCCAAGCCTGCGCCTTCAGCCGCGCCTTCAATCAGACCCGGAATGTCGGCAACCACGAAGCTCTTTTCGTTGTCCATACGTACCACACCCAGGCTCGGAACCAGAGTGGTGAACGGATAGTCAGCGACTTTCGGCTTCGCCGCGGACACCGCACGGATAAACGTCGATTTACCGGCGTTTGGCATGCCCAGCATCCCGACGTCCGCCAGCAGCATCAGCTCCAGCATCAGATCGCGTTTATCGCCCGGTGTACCCATCGTTTTCTGACGCGGAGTACGGTTGACTGAGGATTTGAAACGGGTGTTGCCCAGACCGTGCCAGCCGCCTTTAGCGACCATCAGACGCTGACCGTGTTTGGTCATGTCGCCCATGGTTTCGCCCGTGCCCTGATCGATTACACGCGTACCTACAGGCACTTTAATCGTGACATCTTTACCACGCTTGCCGGTGCAATCACGGCTCGCGCCATTCTGTCCACGTTCCGCGCGGAATGATTTTTCAAAACGGTAATCGATCAGCGTGTTCAGGTTTTCGTCGGCTTCCAGCCAAACGTCACCACCATCACCACCGTCTCCACCGTCCGGACCGCCTTTTGGGATGTACTTTTCGCGGCGGAAGCTGACGCAACCATTACCGCCATCACCTGCAACGACCAGAATCGATGCTTCATCAACAAACTTCATTTTACTCTCCGTAAATCATTCGCCTGAGCGGGGCTGCGAAACCACCGTTTCATGCTTACGTAAACCGCCCCAAATTCGATGACCAATGGCGGAATACATCGCGCCCGCAACCACGATAAACGCACCGAGATAACCTAATAGGTTTAGCATCGGTCTGGCGAAGAAATCGGGCCAGGCCAGTGATAATAAATCTGAAAATAACAACGTAAACAGCGGAGTGAGCGTAATAATGGCGCTCACCTGTGCCGCCTGCCAACGCGCCATCGCTTCCGCGAGAGCACCGTATCCTACCAGCGTATTCAGGCCGCAGAATACAAGGCATGCCAGCTGCCAGTCACTGAGCTGCGTGATGACACCGGGTTTAGCCAACGGCAACAACGCAATCGTACATAAAGTGTACAGTAAAAACAGGATCTGCGGTGATGCCAGGCGGCGCAATAACACCTTTTGCGCGACCCCATAGCTCACCCAGACCATCGCCGCACCAACACCAAAGATAACGCCCCAGGTGTAATCGGTGAGTCGGGTAAAAATTTCGATCAGACTGGTATTAAAAAACAGAACCAGGCCGCTCAGAAGCATAATGGCGCCAATCACCTGCGTACCGCGCATCTTTTCTTTCAGGATAAAGACGCTGGCAATCATCATACCAACCGGTGACAGCTGACCGATAACCTGCGAAGCCGTTGGGCTCAAATATTGCAAGGATGAACTAAACAGAATGAAGTTACCGAACAACCCACCGGTAGCGATAGCCAACAGGATCAGCCAACGCGCTTTGCGAAAAATACGCAACGGAGGGAGCTTTTTTTTAACCGCAAGAATAGCGCCAAGGCCAATGCTTGCCATTAAAAAACGGTAGAACACCACGGTAGGAGGCTCCATCACCTCCAGCACTTGCTTCATCGCTATTGGCAAAGCGCCCCAACATACTGCCGTTGTGAGTGCTAACAGAATACCAATACCTGCCTGCTGCTTCATGCCGTATTCCCTGCAAGGGCTCGTTTCCGGGTTATCACGGCGCGACGAGCGTATTTACCGGCCGTCGAATGTAAAAAGCCCCGCAACGTGTTGCGGGGCTTTTATCCGTTACCGGGACGCGAAAAACTTATTCAGCAACGATGCTGATGAATTTACGGTTTTTCGGGCCTTTCACTTCAAATTTCACTTTACCGTCTGCTTTAGCAAACAGAGTGTGGTCTTTGCCGCAACCAACGTTGGAACCAGCGTGGAATTTAGTACCACGTTGACGAACGATGATGCTACCAGCCAGAACTGTTTCACCGCCGAAGCGTTTTACGCCCAGACGTTTAGCTTCTGAATCGCGACCGTTACGAGTCGAGCCGCCAGCCTTTTTATGTGCCATTTAATCTGCTCCCCTTAACTTAAGCGCTGATGCCAGTGATTTTTACATCAGTGAACCACTGACGATGGCCCTGCTGCTTACGGTAGTGTTTACGACGACGAAACTTAACAATTTTAACTTTCTCGCCACGACCGTGAGCAACAACTTCAGCTTTGATAACGCCGCCATCAACGAAAGGAACGCCGATTTTGACTTCTTCACCGTTTGCGATCATCAGAACTTCTGCGAATTCAACAGATTCGCCAGTTGCGATGTCCAGCTTTTCCAGGCGAACGGTCTGACCTTCGCTTACTCGGTGTTGTTTACCACCACTTTGGAAAACCGCGTACATAAAAAACTCCGCTTCCGCGCACACCTTTTTGATGATTCAGAGTGCGCTATAAATATTCACAATAGGGCGCGAATATTACGCAAAACGCGAGCCTTTGACAAGTGCTACGTCAATACATGAAGAAAAAAAACACAACATGTACGGTAACGTTTATCTATGGCGTTTTTTCAGTACAATCAGCATATATTTATAACCCTAAACCCGACGTTACCTTCCGATACAGTGAGGTAATCGGGGCGAGAAGCCCGGCTTTTGCGATGAATTTAGAAAAAATCAATGAGTTAACCGCGCAAGATATGGCGGGGGTCAATGCGACAATCCTTGAACAGCTCAATTCCGACGTGCAGCTGATCAATCAACTGGGGTACTACATCGTTAGCGGCGGCGGAAAACGCATTCGCCCAATGATCGCCGTACTCGCCGCGCGTGCAGTTGGCTACCAGGAAAATGCGCACGTTACGATTGCAGCCCTCATCGAGTTTATCCACACCGCGACCCTGTTGCACGACGATGTTGTGGATGAGTCCGACATGCGCCGCGGAAAAGCCACGGCGAATGCGGCGTTTGGCAATGCGGCCAGCGTGCTGGTCGGCGATTTTATCTATACCCGCGCTTTTCAGATGATGACCAGCCTCGGTTCGCTGAAAGTGCTGGAAGTCATGTCGAAAGCGGTCAACGTCATCGCCGAAGGTGAAGTCTTGCAGTTGATGAACGTCAACGACCCGGACATCACTGAAGAAAACTATATGCGCGTTATCTACAGTAAGACCGCGCGTTTGTTTGAAGCGGCTGCCCAATGCTCTGGCATTCTGGCTGGTTGCAGCGAAGAACAAGAGAAAGGGTTGCAGGATTATGGCCGTTATCTCGGTACTGCTTTCCAGTTAATTGACGATTTGCTGGATTACAACGCGGATGGTGAGCAACTGGGTAAAAACGTCGGTGATGACCTCAACGAGGGTAAACCAACGCTGCCGCTGCTGCATGCCATGCGCCACGGCACCCCTGAACAAGCACAAATGATCCGCCAGGCTATTGAGCAGGGTAATGGCCGTCACCTTCTGGAGCCTGTTCTGGAAGCGATGAACGCCTGTGGTTCCCTGGAGTGGACTCGCCAACGTGCAGAAGAAGAGGCTGATAAGGCCATCGCTGCGCTGCAGGTACTGCCTGATACGCCGTGGAGAGAAGCGCTGATTGGTCTGGCGCATATCGCCGTACAGCGCGACCGTTAATACCCTGCGGCATCTTTCATCATCCCGTGCCCTGCGCGGGATGCTTTTATAAATTCCAATAAACACTTCCCCCCTCTCCAGCAACCTTCGCATAAATTTGGCATATTCTGAATATACTCACACTTTACATGAACATTTTAGAACATTCGTTCTCCGGGCGTTATAGTGTCTCCACAACCGATCGTGGAACCATAAGTCGATAACCAAAGGAGAGATGAGTTTATGGAAAACAAGCTGATTGACTGGCATCCGGCCGATATCATCGCCGGACTGCGCAAGAAAGGGACCTCAATGGCCGCTGAATCACGTAAAAATGGATTAAGCTCATCAACGCTGGCCAATGCGTTAACACGCCCATGGCCAAAAGGTGAGTTGATTATCGCCCGATCGTTGGGAACCGACCCGTGGGTGATTTGGCCGTCACGCTATCACGATGCAAAAACACATGAATTTATCGACAGAACGCGGATGATGAGGGGACGCAAAGAGAAACAGAATCCTGAATGAACACTGATGAGTAGTAACCCCCGGTTCACAGAACTGGGGGTTACAAGAGACGTAGACGATTACTCGCCTTTCACGCGCTCAATGTTTGCGCCCAGCGCGCGCAGTTTATCTTCGATGCGCTCATAGCCGCGATCGATGTGATAAATACGATCGACTACCGTCGTACCTTCAGCAATACACCCTGCCAGCACGAGGCTTGCAGATGCGCGCAGATCGGTCGCCATAACCTGTGCGCCGGAGAGCGTTTCCACGCCGTGGCAAATCACGGTATTGCTTTCGATTTCTGCGTGAGCGCCCATACGGCTCAGCTCAGGCACGTGCATAAAGCGGTTCTCAAACACGGTTTCCGTGATGAAACCCGTACCTTCTGCCACCAGGTTCAGCAACGTGAACTGGGCCTGCATATCGGTAGGGAACGCCGGGTGCGGCGCTGTGCGCACATTGACCGCTTTCGGACGTTTACCGTGCATGTCCAGGCTGATCCAGTCGTCACCGACTTCGATATCCGCTCCCGCATCACGCAGCTTCGCCAGAACGGCATCCAGCGTGTCAGGTTGTGCATTACGGCAGATAATTTTGCCGCGAGAAATTGCCGCTGCCACCAGGAAAGTACCGGTTTCGATGCGGTCAGGCAGAACGCGATACACACCGCCGCCGAGGCGCTCAACGCCTTCGATGGTAATACGATCGGTACCCTGGCCTGTTATTTTTGCGCCCAGCGCAATCAGGAAGTTCGCGGTATCCACGATCTCCGGTTCACGCGCGGCGTTTTCGATGATGGTAGTGCCTTCGGCAAGCGTTGCTGCGCACATGATAGTGACCGTCGCGCCGACGCTCACTTTGTCCATGACGATATGCGCGCCTTTCAGGCGGCCATCAACGGACGCTTTCACATAGCCTTCTTCAAGCTTAATAGTCGCGCCTAACTGCTCCAGACCAGTAATGTGCAGGTCAACCGGACGCGCGCCGATGGTGCAGCCGCCCGGCAGTGAAACCTGGCCCTGGCCAAAGCGGGCAACCAGTGGCCCAAGCGCCCAGATGGATGCACGCATGGTTTTGACCAAATCGTACGGCGCACAGAAGACGTTCACGTCACGCGCATCAATGTGCACAGAACCATTACGCTCAACTTTCGCCCCCAACTGGCTCAGCAGCTTCATTGAGGTGTCAACATCCTTCAGTTTCGGGACGTTCTGGATCTCTACAGGTTCTTCAGCCAGCAGCGCCGCAAACAGGATCGGCAGCGCGGCGTTTTTAGCGCCTGAAATTGTGACTTCGCCCTGGAGCTTGGTTGGCCCCTGAACACGAAATTTATCCATTATTCTGTTCTCTGTTAAGAATTTATCTTCGCTACCGGCATATCACCCGTAGCTCAAAAACCGTTAAGTTTGCGATCGCGCGCCCATTCCGCTGGAGTAAACGCCTTAATCGACACGGCATGAATGCGGTTGTCCGCAATGTACTCCATCAACGGGCCATAGACCGATTGCTGTTTCTTGACCCGGCTCATGCCTTCAAACATCTCACCCACGGCAATAACCTGAAAGTGACTGCCGTCGCCAGAAACGTGGACTTCCTGGAGGGAGAGTGCATTCATCAGCACGCTCTGAATTTCATTATTTTCCATGGGCTCTTCATTCGTCAGATAGTGAAAACAGCCCAACATCTTAGAGCAAAGTGGCGCTGTCATAAATAAGCAAAAAGCCCCGCTGATAAATCAGACAAGGCTTTAGTGGCAGATCCCCCGCAGAGGAGTTGCCGGATGGCGGCACAAGACCTTATCCGGCTTACAAAAATTAACGCGGAAGAACGTCGTCAGGCAAATTGTAAAGCTGCGCCAGCGTGTACACTTTATCGTTAACGCCAGCGAGCGAAACGCTGTTCCCCTGCTGCTTGCCCTCATTAATCAGGTGCAGCAGTAATGCCAGACCACCGGTATCCACCCGGGAAATCTGGTTCAGGTCGATACAGGATACCCCTTTCATCGCCTCAACTCGCGCATCCCATAATGGGTTTAACACGTCCTGATCCAGCTCTCCCACCAGCACCAGCTTGTCGCCTTCACGCATCCAGGTGAGTGACTGCGTCATTATTTTTTCTCTTCCAGCGTGATTTTCTGCTGAGAAATAGATTTCAGCTGTGCCGTCAGGCCATCAATACCTTTCGTACGCAGCAGGTCGCTCCACTCATTCTGTTTGGTGGTGATCATACTTACGCCTTCAGCAATCATGTCATACGCCTGCCAGTTACCCGTCTGGGAATTTTTACGCCACTGGAAATCCAGACGTACCGGAGGACGACCGTTTGGATCGATGATGGTTACGCGGATAGGCACGATGGTCGCATCACCCAGCGGCTGCTCAGGGGCAATCTGATAGGTCTGGCCGTGGTACATCGCCAGCGCCTGACCGTAAGCCTGCTTCAGATATTCACGGAATGCGGCGAAATAGGCGTCACGCTGAGCCGGGGTCGCATCTTTGTAGTAGCGGCCCAGTACCAGTGCGCCTGCATACTTAACTTGCACGTAAGGCAGCAGTTCCTGATCGACCACCTGACGCAGGTAATCCGGGTTGGAACGGATTTTAGGTTGCTCGTTCTTCAGACGGTCAAACGTCTTCTGCGCCGCCTCATCCATCAGTTTGTACGGGTTCGTCTGGTCCGCTGCGGTTGCCGCGCTAAGTGGAGCAATCACCAGCATAGCCACCATCATCAATCGTTTAAACATACGTCGATTCTCCTGAGATTATTTCGTTGCGCCCGCAGGCGTAGTGGCTTCATTATTGCCTTCAGTTGCGGCTGGCGCATCGCCAGAATTCTTATTGTCATCACCTTTACTGTTGCTGTTGTAAAGGAACTGACCAATCATATCTTCCAGCACCATCGCAGATTTCGTGTCCTGAATCGTACCGCCATCTTTGAGGATAGACGTTCCCAGCTCAGGATCTTCAAAACCTACGTTCAATGCCAGATACTGCTCGCCCAACAGACCGGAAGTACGGATGCTCAGAGAACTGGTGTCAGGAATATGGTTAAAACGCGATTCAATTTCCAGCGTCACGCGCGGCAGGTACGTTTTCTGATCTAACGAGATGTCCGATACGCGTCCTACCACGACCCCGCCAATCCGCACCGGAGAGCGCTCTCTCAGACCGCCGATATTATCAAAGGTCGCATAAATCGTATAAGTCGGTTCAGTACGCATTGAGGTGACGTTCGCCGCCTTCAGGCAGACAAACAGCGCGGCCAGCAGCGCAACCAGCAGGAATAACCCGACCCAAATTTCATTTTTTTTCGTTTGCATGAACTCAATTCCCAAACATCAGTGCGGTCAGCACAAAATCCAGCCCCAGAACGGCAAGAGAGGCGTGCACTACGGTGCGTGTCGTTGCCCGGCTAATCCCGGCAGAGGTCGGGATAGCATCATAACCATTGAACAATGCAATCCAGGTGACCGTAATGGCAAACACCACGCTCTTAATCAGACAGTTGACCAGATCCAGACGCCAGTCGACGGCATTTTGCATAGCCGACCAGAAAAAGCCTGCATCAATACCTTTCCAGCTTACGCCAACCAACGACCCACCCCAGATCCCTACCGCGACAAATATAATCGTCAGCAGCGGCAATGAAATGACACCGGCCCAAAAACGCGGGGAGATCACTCGGCGCAGTGGATCGACGGCCATCATTTCCAGGCTGGAAAGCTGCTCGGTCGCCCGCATCAGGCCAATCTCTGCGGTTAAGGCCGATCCGGCCCGCCCGGCAAACAACAGCGCCGCAACCACCGGCCCCAGCTCACGTAGCAATGACAGCGCCACCAGCATACCGAGGCTGGTTTCCGCACTGTAGGTCGTCAGCACCAGGTATCCCTGCAACCCCAGCACCATGCCGATGAACACGCCAGAAACAATAATGATCAGCATCGATAAGACACCGACATTATAGAGCTGGCGTATCAGCAGCGGCGCATGTTTGCGAAACTCCGGCTTGCCGACAACTGCATTGAACAACATTAATCCGGCTCGCCCGAACGTCCTGAGGGTTTTTATTCCCCGATGTCCGAGTGATGCCAGCGCATTTAACAACATGGGTGGCTTAACTCCCTGTTTTGAGTAAATCGATGTGGTAGTCGCCCGCCGGGTAACGGAACGGAACCGGTCCATCGGCAATGCCATCGAGGAACTGACGCACACGCGGATCGGCATTTTCTTGCAGCGCCTGAGCACTACCGTAGGCCACTATTTTTTTATCCGCCATAATATAGGCGTAATCCGCAATACTCAGCACTTCTGGCACATCATGGGAAACCACCACGCAGGTGACGCCCAGCGCGCTGTTCAGTTCAGAAATCAGCTTCACCAGCACGCCCATGGTGATGGGATCCTGGCCGACGAACGGCTCATCAAACATAATAAGGTCTGGCTCCAGCGCGATAGCACGTGCTAACGCGGCACGACGCGCCATCCCACCGGATAATTCAGAAGGCATTAATTTTGCCGCGCCCCGCAGGCCAACGGCCTCGAGCTTCATCATTACCGTGCTTTTCAGCAGCGGCGCAGGCAGTGTTGTATGCTCGCGCAACGGGTATGCAACGTTGTCAAACACATTCATATCAGTAAACAGCGCACCAGACTGGAATAGCATGCTCATGCGCTTACGCACGGTAAATAAACGCGAACGGGACATGGCCGGGACATTTTCGCCGTCAAACAGGATCTCGCCCTTATCAGGGGAGATTTGTCCGCCGATCAGACGCAACAGCGTCGTTTTGCCGATGCCTGATGGCCCCATGATCGCCGTCACCTTACCACGCGGCACCGTCAGGGAAATATTATCAAAGATGCAGCGGTCGCCTCGGGAAAAGCTGACATCGCGCATATCGATTAGATTCGCCACAGACTGACCCATTGATTCATCCTTTACTATTGCCTCGTTGATCGAAGAGCTTGGCGCTCAATTTAGCCCTGAACCCAGCATATTTACAGATTATTACCTGTCCTGGTTAGCGAAAGCTGGCATTTGTTTTACTTTTTAGCCGCATAAAGTCAAAATTAAGAATTCGTGACGGCTTCCAGAAATCCTTCAAGTGGACCGGCGAGTATACCTGAAGAAAGGACTTTAGATGCTTTTAGCGACGGCGCTGTTAATAATTGGTTTACTTCTGGTGGTCTACGGTGCCGACCGACTGGTATTTGCCGCATCCATTTTATGTCGAAACTTCGGTATTCCCCCCATTATCATCGGGATGACCGTGGTCAGCATTGGTACATCGTTACCCGAGATAATTGTCTCCGTTGCCGCATCGATGAACGGGCAGCTTGATTTAGCCGTCGGTACCGCCATCGGCTCTAACATTACCAACATTCTGCTTATTTTAGGCCTGTCGGCGCTGATTCATCCTTTTACCGTGCATTCTGATGTTCTGCGTCGTGAATTACCGCTAATGTTGCTGGTAAGCATCTTAGCCGCATCGGTCCTGTATGACGGGCAATTGAGTCGCAGCGATGGTTTCTTTCTTCTGCTTCTGGCCGTGCTATGGCTGTTATTCATTGTTAAAATCGCCCGTCTGGCTGAGCGACAAGGTAACGACAGCCTGACCCGCGAGCAGATCGCGGAACTGCCGCGCGAAGGTGGATTACCGGTCGCCTTTTTGTGGTTGGGTATTGCGCTAATTATTATGCCAATGGCAACGCGTATGGTGGTAGATAACGCAACCGTACTGGCGAACTACTTCGCCATGAGCGAACTCACCATCGGGCTGACTGTGGTCGCCATTGGTACCAGCCTGCCGGAGCTGGCAACGGCAATTGCGGGTCTGCGTAAAGGTGAAAACGATATTGCCGTCGGCAACATCATCGGCGCGAACATTTTTAATATTGTTATCGTCCTCGGACTGCCGGCGCTGATTACGCCGGGTGAGGTCAATCCGATGGCCTTCACCCGTGACTATAGCGTCATGCTGCTGGTGAGCGTAATTTTTGCACTACTCTGCTGGCGACGTCCGCGCCAGATTGGTCGCGGCGCGGGTGCGCTGCTGACCGGCGGTTTTATCATATGGCTGGCGATGCTGTATTGGTTATCGCCACTTCTCGTTGGATAACTGGAAACGCATTATGTCGCACTTAGAGTTGCAACCGGGTTTTGACTTTCAGCAAGCAGGCAAGGAAGTCCTGGCAATTGAACGTGAAGGCCTGGCGGAGCTTGATCAGTACATCAACCAAAATTTTACTCTCGCCTGCGAGAAAATATTCAGTTGCCCGGGCAAAGTTGTGGTGATGGGGATGGGGAAATCTGGACATATCGGGCGGAAAATGGCGGCCACATTTGCCAGCACCGGCACCCCCTCATTTTTCGTGCATCCAGGCGAAGCCGCACATGGCGATCTGGGCATGGTCTCGCCGCAGGATGTAGTCATCGCCATCTCTAACTCCGGTGAATCCAATGAGATAGCGGCGTTAATCCCGGTGTTAAAACGTCTTCATGTACCGCTTATCTGCATGACCGGTCGTCCGGAAAGCAGCATGGCGCGTGCGGCAGATGTGCATCTGTGTGTTAAAGTGCCCAAGGAAGCTTGCCCGTTAGGCCTGGCGCCGACCAGCAGCACGACCGCAACGCTGGTGATGGGCGATGCGCTAGCCGTGGCATTATTAAAAGCGCGTGGCTTTACCGCGGAAGATTTTGCGTTATCTCATCCCGGTGGCGCACTAGGCCGTAAGCTTTTACTGCGCGTTAACGATATTATGCATACGGGCGATGAGATCCCGCATGTGACTAAAAGCGCCAGCCTGCGTGACGCCTTACTTGAGATCACGCGTAAAAATCTCGGCATGACCGTCATTTGCGATGATGACATGAAGATTGACGGTATTTTCACCGATGGCGATTTACGTCGCGTCTTCGATATGGGCGTTGATGTTCGCCAGTTAGGCATTGCCGATGTGATGACCCCTGGCGGCATTCGCGTGCGTCCGGGCATTCTTGCCGTCGATGCCCTGAACTTAATGCAGTCCCGCCATATCACCTCGGTTATGGTTGCTGATGGCGACCGGTTACTTGGTGTGTTACATATGCATGATCTGCTGCGTGCAGGTGTAGTGTAAGAAACTCAAGGATAAAGAAAATGAGTAAAGCAGGTGCGTCGCTTGCGACCTGTTATGGACCCGTCAGCACAGACGTTATCACCCGGGCAGAGAACATCCGTTTGCTGATCCTGGATGTGGATGGCGTACTGTCTGATGGTCTGATTTATATGGGCAACAACGGTGAAGAGCTGAAGGCTTTTAACGTCCGCGATGGTTACGGAATTCGCTGTGCGCTCACTTCCGGTATCGAGGTTGCCATTATTACCGGACGAAAGGCTAAACTTGTAGAAGATCGCTGTGCCACATTGGGGATCACGCATTTGTATCAGGGGCAGTCAGACAAACTGGTCGCCTTTAACGATCTCCTTAGCAAACTGGCGATCGCTCCTGAAAATGTTGCGTACGTTGGCGATGATCTGATCGACTGGCCGGTGATGGCACAAGTGGGATTAAGCGTGGCGGTGGCGGATGCTCATCCTTTGCTGATCCCGCGGGCCGATTATGTCACCCGCATCGATGGGGGACGCGGCGCGGTACGCGAAGTCTGCGATTTATTACTCCTGGCGCAGGGCAAACTGGACGAGGCCAAAGGGCAATCGATATGAGCAAAACCAGACGTTGGGTTATCATTCTACTGTCGCTGGCTGTCCTTGTGATGATTGGTATTAATCTGGCAGACAAAGACGACACCGCTGAGGTCGTCGTAAATAACAACGAGCCAACCTATAAGAGCGAACATACTGATACCGTTGTGTATAGTCCCGAAGGCGCACTGAGCTATCACTTGATCGCGCAAAACGTTGAATATTATTCGGAACAAGCGGTTTCGTGGTTTACTCAACCGGTATTAACCACATTTGATAAGGATAAAGTACCGACCTGGACGATCAAGGCTGATAAAGCCAAATTGACCAACGATCGGATGCTATATCTGTACGGCCATGTTGAGGTCAACGCCCTGGTGCCCGACTCTCAACTACGCAGAATTACGACCGATAACGCACAGATTAACCTGGTGACACAAGACGTCACTTCCGATGATCTCGTCACGTTATATGGCACAACATTTAACTCCAGCGGACTGAAGATGCGCGGCAACTTACGCAGCAAGAACGCCGAGCTGATTGAAAAGGTTAGAACCTCATATGAAATCCAAAACAAACAAACTCAGCCTTAATCTTGTGCTTGCCAGCGCACTTCTGGCCGCCAGCATCCCGGCATTCGCCGTCACCGGCGATACCGAGCAGCCGATTCACATTGAGTCGGACCAGCAGTCTCTTGATATGCAAGGCAACGTGGTGACCTTTACTGGCAACGTGATTGTGACTCAGGGCACCATCAAAATTAACGCCGATAAAGTCGTCGTAACCCGCCCTGGCGGTGAAGACGGTAAAGAAGTCATTGATGGCTACGGTAATCCTGCAACCTTTTACCAGATGCAGGACAACGGTAAACCGGTTAAAGGCCACGCCTCACACATGCATTATGAACTGGCGAAAGACTTCGTCGTTCTCACCGGTAAGGCTTACCTGGAACAGCTCGATAGCAACATCACGGGCGATAAGATCACCTATCTGGTGAAAGAGCAGAAAATGCAGGCCTTCAGCGATAAAGGCAAACGCGTCACCACCGTTCTGGTACCGTCGCAGTTGCAGGACAAAAACAAGGCTCCGGCAGAGAAAAAAGGTAACTGATTCGTTATGGCAACATTAACTGCAAAGAACCTTGCAAAAGCCTATAAGGGCCGCCGTGTGGTGGAAGATGTCAGTCTGACCGTCAACTCCGGGGAGATCGTCGGTCTGCTCGGTCCTAACGGTGCGGGCAAGACAACGACCTTTTACATGGTGGTCGGCATTGTTCCGCGTGATGCGGGCAACATTATCATTGATGACGAAGACATCAGCCTGCTGCCTCTGCATGCGCGCGCGCGTCGCGGCATCGGCTACTTGCCGCAGGAAGCGTCTATTTTCCGTCGCCTGAGCGTGTTTGATAACCTGATGGCGGTGCTGCAAATTCGTGACGATCTTACCAGCGAGCAGCGGGAAGATCGCGCCAACGAGCTGATGGAAGAGTTCCACATCGAACACCTGCGTGACAGCATGGGACAGTCGCTCTCCGGTGGTGAACGACGCCGCGTGGAGATCGCCCGCGCACTGGCCGCGAATCCGAAATTTATCCTGCTGGATGAACCGTTTGCCGGTGTTGACCCGATTTCCGTTATTGATATCAAACGGATCATCGAACACCTGCGCGACAGCGGGCTTGGGGTGCTGATTACCGACCATAACGTTCGCGAAACGCTGGCAGTGTGTGAGCGCGCCTACATCGTGAGTCAGGGCCACCTGATCGCGCATGGCACGCCAACAGAAATACTGCAGGATGAGCACGTTAAACGCGTATACCTTGGGGAAGACTTCAGACTCTGATAGGGTAGAAGACTTCACGTCACCGCAGGAGAGAACAACTCTGAACATGAAGCAAGGTTTGCAACTCAGGCTTAGCCAACAACTGGCGATGACGCCTCAGCTACAACAGGCTATCCGTCTGTTGCAGCTGTCCACGCTGGAACTTCAGCAAGAACTTCAGCAAGCGCTGGAAAGTAATCCACTGCTCGAGCAAACCGATCTTCACGACGAAATTGATACCCAGGAAAAACAGGACAGCGAATCCCTCGACACCGCAGATGCTCTCGAACAAAAAGAGATGCCAGAGGAGCTGCCGCTTGACGCCAGTTGGGATGAAATTTACACCGCCGGTACGCCTTCTGGCACCAGCGGGGATTACATCGACGACGAACTGCCTGTGTATCAGGGTGAGACCACGCAATCGCTGCAGGATTACCTGATGTGGCAAGTGGAGCTGACCCCGTTCTCGGATACCGATCGCGCAATTGCGACATCCATTGTTGATGCGGTAGACGAAACCGGTTATCTCACCGTAACCCTGGACGATATTCTCGAAAGCATGGGCGATGACGACGTCGGCATGGACGAAATCGAAGCCGTGCTTAAACGCATTCAGCGTTTTGATCCCGTGGGCGTGGCGGCCAAAGATCTCCGCGACTGCTTATTGATCCAACTTTCCCAGTTTGATAAAGCCACGCCGTGGCTGGAAGAAGCGCGCCTGATCATCAGCGATCACCTCGATCTGTTAGCCAACCATGACTTCCGCACGCTGATGCGCGTAACCCGGCTGAAAGAAGATGTGCTGAAAGAAGCCGTCAATCTTATTCAGTCCCTGGACCCCAGACCTGGGCAGTCTATCCAGACCGGGGAGCCAGAATACGTTATTCCGGATGTACTGGTGCGTAAGCATAACGATCGCTGGGTGGTCGAACTCAACGGCGACAGCATTCCACGGTTGCAGATTAACCAGCACTACGCCGCCATGTGCAACAGCGCGCGCAACGACGCTGACAGCCAGTTTATTCGTAGCAATCTGCAGGATGCAAAGTGGCTGATTAAAAGCCTGGAAAGTCGCAATGATACGCTGCTGCGCGTCAGTCGCTGTATCGTTGAACAGCAGCAAGCCTTCTTTGATCAAGGCGAAGAGTTTATGAAACCGATGGTGCTGGCGGATATCGCCCAGGCCGTCGAGATGCACGAATCGACCATTTCCCGAGTGACCACGCAAAAGTATCTGCACAGTCCGCGCGGCATTTTTGAATTGAAGTATTTCTTTTCCAGTCACGTTAACACTGAAGGCGGAGGCGAAGCCTCATCCACAGCTATCCGTGCACTGGTGAAGAAATTAATTGCTGCGGAAAACCCCGCGAAACCGCTGAGTGACAGCAAGTTAACCTCTATGCTGTCAGAACAGGGTATCATGGTGGCACGCCGCACTGTTGCGAAGTACCGAGAGTCTTTATCCATTCCGCCGTCGAACCAGCGCAAACAGCTGGTCTGACCCAACCGATAAGGAAGACACTATGCAGCTCAACATCACTGGAAACAACGTCGAAATCACTGAAGCCTTACGCGATTTTGTTAATACAAAATTCGCCAAGCTAGAACAATATTTCGACCGGATTAATCAGGTCTATATTGTGTTGAAAGTGGAGAAGGTGACACATATCTCGGATGCAACACTGCATGTGAACGGTGGCGAAATTCATGCCAGCGCGGAAGGTCAGGATATGTACGCCGCCATTGACGGTTTAATTGATAAACTGGCTCGGCAGTTAACAAAACATAAAGATAAACTGAAACAGCACTAACTTGTCCGGGCAGTTAGCGGGTGCAGGACGGCCTGTTGTGTAGCACAACGGGCCATTTGTACAGTTAGCGCTTAGGTGAAATTATGACAAATAACGATACGACTCTACAACTGAGCAATGTTCTTAACCAGGAATGTACACGCGCTGGCGTTCACTGCCAAAGCAAGAAACGCGCGCTGGAAATCATCAGCGAACTGGCGGCAAAACAGCTCAGCTTGCCCTCTCAGGTGGTATTTGAAGCCATTCTGACGCGTGAAAAAATGGGCAGTACCGGCATCGGTAATGGAATTGCTATCCCGCACGGAAAGCTGGAAGAAGACACGATGCGCGCAGTTGGCGTGTTTGTGCAACTTGAAACGCCAATTGCTTTCGACGCCATTGATAATCAACCCGTCGATCTGCTTTTCGCCCTGCTGGTTCCGGCAGACCAAACCAAGACGCATTTGCATACGTTGTCGCTGGTCGCCAAACGTCTGGCCGATAAAACCATCTGCCGCCGCCTGCGCGCAGCACAGAGTGACCAGGAGTTGTATCAAATCATCACGGACACCGAAGGTGGACTGGATGAAGCATAACAACCCAATGGCATCCTTTTTTGTCGTTGTGAGGAGAAACAGTACATGGTACTGATGATCGTCAGCGGTCGTTCGGGGTCAGGAAAATCTGTCGCCCTGCGAGCGCTGGAAGATATGGGTTTTTACTGCGTGGATAACCTTCCCGTAGTGCTGTTGCCCGATCTGGCTCGTACTCTGGCCGATCGCCAGATTTCTGCGGCCGTCAGCATTGATGTGCGCAACATGCCTGAGTCCCCAGAGATTTTCGAGCAGGCAATGAACAATCTGCCTGAAGGCTTCTCACCACAGTTGCTGTTCCTTGACGCCGATCGTAACACCCTGATTCGCCGCTACAGCGACACGCGTCGCCTGCATCCTCTTTCCAGCAAGAACTTATCTCTGGAGAGCGCTATCGATAAGGAAAGCGATTTGCTGGAGCCGCTGCGCTCTCGTGCTGACCTGATCGTGGATACCTCCGAAATGTCCGTGCACGAACTGGCGGAAATGTTGCGTACCCGCCTGCTGGGCAAGCGTGAACGCGAGTTGACGATGGTATTCGAATCCTTTGGTTTCAAACACGGTATCCCAATTGACGCGGATTACGTCTTTGACGTGCGTTTCCTGCCTAACCCGCACTGGGATCCGAAGCTGCGCCCGATGACCGGTCTTGACCGCCCCGTCGCCGCCTTTCTTGACAGGCACACAGAAGTACACAATTTTATCTACCAGACTCGCAGCTATCTTGAGCTATGGTTACCCATGCTGGAGACCAACAACCGCAGCTACCTCACCGTAGCTATTGGCTGTACCGGCGGGAAACACCGTTCGGTGTATATTGCAGAGCAGCTGGCAGACTACTTCCGCTCACGCGGTAAAAACGTACAGTCACGCCATCGTACGCTGGAAAAACGTAAATCATGACCGTGAAGCAAACTGTTGAAATCACGAATAAGCTGGGTATGCATGCTCGCCCAGCCATGAAACTGTTTGAATTGATGCAGGGTTTTGAAGCAGAAGTTTTGCTGCGTAATGATGAAGGAACGGAAGCCGAGGCAAACAGTGTTATCGCTCTGCTGATGCTGGATTCCGCCAAAGGGCGTCAGATAGAAGTTGAAGCCACGGGTCCACAGGAAGTGGAAGCCCTGGCAGCGGTGATTGCCCTGTTTAATTCAGGGTTTGATGAAGATTAGTCGAGTACCTGAAGCGCTGCGCTCATCAGGCCTACACGGCAACGTCACACTCCCGTAGGCCGGATCCGTATCCGGCAATAAACCCGTTAATACAGCTTATTTTCCCGCATAAACGACTCACCGCCTAGCTGGCGCATTTGGCGCATAATCCACGCCTGACGGCTACGTACATAACCAGAAGGCGCATTCGCTTTAAAACGCAAAGGATTGGGTAATACCGCCGCCAGCAAGGCCGCTTCAGACAGACTCAGCCGACTGGCTGGCTTATGGAAATAGCGCTGCGCCGCTGCCTCCACGCCGAAAACCCCATCACCAAACTCAGCAATATTCAGGTAAACGGTCAGAATACGCTTCTTGCTCCAGACGGTTTCCATACCCAGCGTTAGCCCGGCTTCGAGACCTTTACGCACCCAGCTACGTCCATCCCACAGAAAGAGGTTTTTTGCCGTCTGTTGCGATAACGTCGACGCCCCGCGAATACGGTTTTCATTACGTTCGTTGTGCGCCAGCGCTTTCTCTATGGCGGAAACATCGAATCCCCAGTGCTCGGGAAACTTCTGGTCCTCCGCGGCGATCACCGCCAGTCCCATCCACGGTGAGATCTCATCCATGCTCACCCAGTCCGAGTGCGCCACATAACCGAAATCACCGGACAGCCATGCGCTCAGTTGCCGCTCGACCATCACGGCAGAGAAAGGGACTGGCATCACACTGAAAAGGGCGATGCCCCCGCCCCAGAATACGGCGAGGACAACGACCGCCCGCAGAAAGATACGTCGCAGAAAGGCGGTAACTCCTTTTCTCATTCAGCCAGCACCAGCACACGTGATACCAGTTTATCGATACCACTCGCGGCCTGAGCGATGTCCTGCGCCAGCATATAGGCGGGAGTAGTGACGATTTTGTTGTCTTCATCAACGACAATGTCATCAACCGGACAAGGCACATGCTCAGCGCCCATCTCTTCCAGCACCTCTGCCGTATCAATATCAGTACCAATGGTCAGACGCAGCGGAAAGTCAAAAATTTTAGGTAACATGGCAGGCGCAATGCACATAAATCCCAGCGGCTTACCCGCCTGATTCATAGCCACCGCCAGCGCAGCTAAGTCGCTATCAACCCGGCACTCACTGCCCTGGCTGGCAAAATTGCTCAGATTTTTGGCCGCGCCAAACCCGCCTGGCACGATCAACGCATCCAGTTCCGTTGAGACTGCCTGAGCAAGTGGGCGAATATCACCGCGTGTTATACGGGCGGCTTCAATCAGCACATTACGCGTTTCCTGCATCGGCTCGCCGGTCAGATGATTAATCACATCCGCTTGTTGTTTATCCGGTGCGAAACAGACGGCCTGAGCGCCGTTGCGGGCAATCGCCAGAAGCGTGAGAACAGTTTCATGGATCTCTGCGCCGTCATACACGCCGCATCCGCTGAGCACTACACCCACTTTTTTCATCGTGATACTCCTTTCTCAACTGGCTGAAACATATTAGTTATTATGATTTAAATGCTACGCTTCACACATTTAACTGATTCATGTAACAAATTATTTAAGATTTGCTATCTTAACTGCGTGCGGCCTGAAAATTAGGGCTGCGCCCTTGTAAACAATGATAATAATTTACGGCGCAGCCACGATTTCCCTGGTGTTGGCGCAGTATTCGCGCACCCCGGTCAAGCCGGGGTCATTTTTTTTCCACGCTCGCCACCCAGGCCTTCAATACCGCCACGTCGTGCTGCCACTCCTGCTTCATCTCTTCAATCCATTCAGCAACATTATCTTCCCAGGCTGGAAGATCTGGCGACTGGATTTGCTGACCTAACTGTTGCAGATGGCGCAGCCCCACGGAACCTGCCGCGCCTTTAATTTTATGTCCTTCCTCAACAACGCCTTTTTTATCCCGTGCGGTCAGATTAGACTCCAGCACGCTCAAATATCCCGGCATCATCTTCTCAAATACCGCCAGCCCGTCGGTTATTAACTTCGGTCCCACCAGCTCGAGGTATTGTTCCAACATAGGAATATCTAACAGCGCTTGCGATTTACTGCTCTCTTCAGATGTCACAGTGCTCTCCTCTTTGTTTCGGGTATCCCAGTATTTTTTGATCATGGCGGTTAACGCCGGAACCGACAGCGGCTTACTCAGCACGTCGTCCATTCCCGCGTCCAGATACTCTTTTTTATCTTTCAGAACGTTGGCGGTAAGCGCAACCAGCGGCGGCAGGTCCTCACGGGCGTATTTTTGCGTCAGCTCGCGCGAGATATCCAGACCGGTCATATCCGGTAGCTGAATATCCAGCAGCACCAGGTCATACTCGCCCGGCGTGAACATTTCCAGCGCGGCTTTCCCGGTCATGGCGACATCCACGCTGTTGCCCAGTTTTTCCAGCACTGAACGCGCGACAATAACGTTCAGTTCGATATCTTCCACCAGCAGCACATTCAGGGCTGGCAGCGGCATGTCGTCGTCTTCAAAGGCGTCTTCAATCTCTTCCGCTACCGCAGGCGCATGCACGGTCAGCGTAAAGATGGAGCCTTTGCCAGCCTGGCTGGAGACCGTAATATCACCGCCCATGTTTTTCGCCAGACGCTTCGATACGGCCAGTCCAATCCCGGTTCCCGTTGCCGGTTTGCCGCCATTGCTGTCCTTCACCTGATAATACATGGCGAAGATTTTATCTTGCTCATCCTGCGGAATACCGATCCCGGAATCTTCAACTTCGAAATGCAGTATATTCCCCTGGTCATAGCGCGTCCGCACGGTTACCTGCCCCTGCTGGGTAAACTTCACGGCGTTGCTGATCAGATTCCACAGAATCTGGCGCAAACGCGTGCCGTCGGTAATGACCTTATGCGGCAGTGGTAACGTCGGCTCAAGTACAAAACGCAGCCCTTTTTGCTGCGCCTGCAGGCCAGAGAGGTTTTCCAGATCCGCCATAAAGCTGGTGAAATCGATCGGCTGGTTATCGAGCTGAACTTTACGTCGCTCCATTTTATCCATGTCGATAATATCGTTGAAAATATTCCCCAGCGTCACGGCAGAGACGTGGATTGTTTTCAGGTATTTTTCCTGCTCAGCGGTCAGATCCGTATCCAGCAGGATCCGGCTTAAGCCGACAATGCCGTTAAGCGGGGTGCGCAGTTCGTGGCTGATGGTAGAAATGAAGGTGGTCTTATCGCGGCTGGCGCGCTCTAACGCATCCTGATAACGCTTACGCTCGGTAATATCGCGCCCAAAACCCATCAGACCATGCCGCTTACCTACGCGGTCATAGTAAGGTACTTTGCGAATTTCAAAGCAGGCTTTGCGCCCGTCAGGATAGTCCAGCCACTGTTCGTAGGTGAGCGAGACGTTATGACGGAACACCTTCTCGTCGGTTTCAATGACCTTTTCTGCCGCCTCAGGGGAGTAAACATCAGCCGGTTTTAAATTCACCAACTGCTTTTCGCTCTTGCCGGTCAGCAGTTCCATGGCACGGTTACAGCCGGAAAATTCTTTATCTTCATTACGATAAAAAACCAGATCCGGCGAGGCATCAAGGAAAGAGCGTAAAAAGGAAGACTGCTGCTCAAGCTGAATCTGCGCTTCTTCGCGCTCTTTGATTTCAACCTTCAACTGCTCGAACGTATCCTGGCGCTCCGCTTCGGCTTTTTCGCGCTCAACAATTTCCTGATTAAGCTGGGCAATATTATCTTTTAACTGCACATTGAGCTTGAGATCGCGCTCGCGCATCTCTTCCAGCTTTTGTACCAGTCGTGACAAGCGTTGCCGGGACTCTTCCAGTTGCTCCACCACCACTGACAGAAAATAGACGGCCCAGGGGGTAATCAACAGACCAAAAAAGATAGAGCGGATAACATCAATGCTTTCTACCTGGCCATGCAGCACCATGGTGACAGCCATCTGCACCACAATCGCCAACACGACCAGCGCCAGCGCCAATAACAGCGAAAAGCGCACCAGACCCAATTTCATCATCAGGTCGACGTAATATTGCGCCAGCATACGGATTTGCTTCATAGAGGGTTCCTTCACGACAACTTGGCACAATAATACTCAATTCTCAGCGTGACGTTGAAGATTGTGCAAGAAATGCGGAGGTTATCGGTGAAATGACCGAGGAGAGATTCAACGTGGGCCTGATAAGCGTAGCGTCATCAGGCAAGCAGGCGCAGATTGCCGGATGGTTAGCTCCCAGGCTGAATCCACGGAGTGCCAAGCGCAGAGCCTTGAACACCATGAGCATTGAGATAGCGATCCAGTTCGACCATCCCGGTCCAGCGGTTTTCACACCATAGCGGAGCCAACAGCATTGGGCGACGCGCGCTGGCAGAGATTCGATGATAAATCACCTCTGGCGGCGTATGGCGGATCATCTCCCCGGCGGTAACCGTGTAGTCGTCCAGTTCAATTCCGTTCAGCCGTCCGGCTTCCCAGGCCTTTGCCATCGTACTGCCTTTCACAATATGCAGCGGATGCAGCTTAATACCGTCAACGCCCGTCTCCACCACACGTTCCATGGTTTGCAGACAGTCTGCCTGTCCTTCGCCCGGCAGGCCAACAATCAGGTGTGAGCACACTTTCAGCCCGCGCTCGCGCGCCAGCCGCGTAGTGTTCTGATAGCAGGCAAAATCATGGCCGCGGTTAATCCGGTGCAGAGTTTTGTCATGCGCGGTTTGCAGACCGAGCTCCAGCCATACCTCATAGCCGAGGTCTTTATACTCACAAAGCAGATCGAGTACCGCATCCGGCACGCAGTCGGGGCGCGTCCCAACGCATAACCCGACGATGTTGGCCTGGCTGACCGCCTGTTGATACATCGAGCGCAGCACCTGTACTTCCGCAAAGGTGCTGGTATAAGCCTGGAAATAGGCCAGATAGCGTCTGGCGCGATTGACCAACTGCGCCTGATGCTCAAGCTGCTCGGCAATTGAATGGTGCTGCTGTGCTTCATCGGCAAACGAGGCGACATTACAGAAAGTACATCCGCCGCGTCCGATGGTGCCATCACGGTTTGGACAGCTAAATCCGCCGTGCAGCGTGAGTTTATGAACCTTTTGCCCATAACGGCGAGAAAGATCCCCACCAAACATATTGACTAATTTCTGTAACTGCATAATCTGGTAGACCGCGCCTTGAAAAGAGGCCAAAGCCTGCCATTTTTTGCCCCAGTCGGCGATGACCTGGATCAATCGCCCTGGCGAGCCTTTATTTATTGCATAACAAATCAAAATAATCGAAATTCCATTCACTCAAAATATAATTACTTTTCCTTATATCCAGCTGTTTTTTTTATCTTCTTATACTCTCAGCGTAAAAACAGTATCTTTAAGACGCCAAAACTCTAAAAACCAGCATAAAATGCCAAGTATATCGATAAACAAAGGGAGGACGAGAGATATCCGGCCTCTCTTACAGTGAGACAGATCACACTTCCCAGGGCATCCTACTCAGGTTATATCAATGTATAAAACCCTTTTATTTCAATATTTTCATAAAGTTAATTACCCAATAGCACATTTTTGCATAAATAAGATTGCCATTTGACCTGTGTGTGGATTCCCGATAACTTGGAAATCCGCTGGAAGCTTTCTGGATGAGCAGTCTGCTCATCATATTTATGCAGTAATTGAGATTCCCTCTGAAGCAAGTCCTCAAACTTGTTTGACCTGTGCGAAAAGGATAAAGAGGGCGAATGCGAGGTAAGCGTATGACACGCAAACCCCGTCGCCATGCTCTTGGTGTGCCCGTGCGCAACGGTCCAGATGGGAATCCCGCAGAGCCTGGGGAGGTTCACTGATATGTTGTACGATAAATCCCTTGAGAGGGATAACTGTGGTTTCGGCCTGATCGCCCACATAGAAGGCGAACCTAGCCACAAGGTAGTGCGTACCGCCATACACGCACTGGCCCGCATGCAGCACCGTGGCGCAATTCTTGCCGATGGAAAAACCGGCGATGGTTGCGGCCTGCTGTTACAAAAACCTGACCGCTTTTTCCGCATCGTAGCGCAAGAGCGCGGCTGGCGTTTAGCCAAAAACTACGCCGTCGGCATGATCTTTTTAAATAAAGACGCTGAGCTGGCAGCGGCTTCCCGTCGCATTGTAGAAGAAGAATTACAGCAGGAGACCCTGTCGATTGTCGGCTGGCGCGACGTGCCGACTAACGAAGGTGTTCTCGGTGAAATTGCGCTCTCCTCCCTGCCTCGTATCGAGCAAATTTTTGTTAATGCCCCTGCGGGCTGGCGTCCGCGTGATATGGAGCGTCGCCTGTTCATCGCGCGCCGTCGTATCGAAAAACGCCTCCAGGAAGATAAAGACTTCTACGTCTGTAGCTTGTCGAACCTGGTCAATATCTATAAAGGTCTGTGTATGCCGGCGGATCTGCCGCGCTTTTACCTGGACCTGGCGGACCTGCGTCTGGAATCGGCCATCTGCCTGTTCCACCAGCGCTTCTCCACCAACACCGTACCACGCTGGCCGCTGGCGCAACCGTTTCGCTACCTGGCGCACAATGGTGAAATCAACACCATCACCGGCAACCGCCAGTGGGCGCGCGCCCGTACCTATAAATTCCAGACGCCGCTGATCCCTGATCTGCACGACGCCGCACCGTTCGTTAACGAAACCGGCTCCGACTCCAGCTCGATGGATAACATGCTGGAACTGCTGCTGGCTGGCGGGATGGATATCATCCGCGCCATGCGTTTACTGGTGCCGCCGGCCTGGCAGAACAACCCGGATATGGACCCGGAGCTGCGCGCGTTCTTCGACTTTAACTCCATGCACATGGAGCCGTGGGATGGTCCGGCGGGTATCGTTATGTCCGACGGTCGCTTTGCCGCCTGTAACCTTGACCGCAACGGCCTGCGTCCGGCGCGCTACGTCATCACCAAAGACAAGCTGATTACCTGCGCTTCTGAAGTCGGGATCTGGGATTATCAGCCGGATGAAGTGGTTGAGAAAGGTCGCGTCGGCCCTGGGGAGTTGATGGTTATCGATACCCGCAGCGGGCGCATTCTGCATTCGGCTGAAACCGATGACGATCTGAAAAGCCGCCACCCCTACAAAGAGTGGATGGAGAAGAACGTCCGCCGTCTGGTGCCTTTCGAAGACCTGGCTGACGATCAGGTCGGCAGCCGTGAACTGGACGATGACACCCTCGCCAGCTACCAGAAACAGTTTAACTACAGCGCTGAAGAGCTGGATTCCGTTATCCGCGTGCTCGGTGAAAATGGTCAGGAAGCGGTCGGTTCAATGGGTGATGATACCCCGTTTGCCGTGCTCTCCAGCCAGCCGCGCATCATTTATGACTACTTCCGCCAGCAGTTTGCCCAGGTCACCAACCCGCCGATCGACCCGCTGCGTGAAGCGCACGTCATGTCGCTGGCCACCAGCATCGGTCGTGAGATGAACGTCTTCTGCGAAGCCGAAGGTCAGGCGCACCGTCTGAGCTTTAAGTCGCCGATCCTGCTGTACTCCGATTTCACCCAGCTTACCACCATGAAAGAGGAGCATTATCGCGCTGACCGACTGGATATCACCTTCGACGTGACCGAAACCACGCTCGAAGAGACCGTCAAAGCATTGTGCGATAAGGCTGAACAGATGGTGCGTAACGGCACGGTGCTGCTGGTGCTCTCTGACCGTAATATCGCAAAAAACCGCTTGCCGGTTCCGGCACCGATGGCCGTTGGCGCAGTACAAACACGTCTGGTAGAACAAAGCCTGCGTTGCGATGCCAACATCATCGTTGAAACCGCCAGCGCCCGTGACCCGCACCATTTTGCCGTTCTGCTCGGTTTTGGCGCGACGGCCATTTATCCGTATCTGGCGTATGAAACGCTGGGACGTCTGATCGACACTCAGGCGATTGCCAAAGATTACCGGACAGTGATGCTGAACTACCGTAACGGCATCAACAAGGGTCTGTACAAAATCATGTCCAAAATGGGCATCTCGACCATCGCCTCTTACCGCTGCTCGAAGTTGTTTGAAGCCGTTGGTCTGCACGATGATGTTGTGGCTTTATGCTTCCAGGGCGTGGTCAGTCGCATCAGCGGCGCGGGTTTTACCGACTTCCAGCAGGATCTGCTGAACCTCTCCAAACATGCCTGGCTGGCGCGTAAGCCTATCAGCCAGGGCGGTTTGCTGAAGTACGTCCACGGCGGCGAATACCACGCCTACAACCCGGACGTGGTGCGCACGCTGCAACAGGCAGTACAAAGCGGCGAGTACAGCGACTATCAGGAATATGCAAAGCTGGTCAATGAGCGTCCGGCGGCCACGCTGCGCGATCTGCTGGCGATTACACCTGGCGATGAAGCCGTAAGCATTAGCGAAGTAGAACCCGCAACCGAACTGTTTAAACGCTTTGATACCGCAGCGATGTCTATCGGGGCATTAAGCCCGGAAGCACACGAGGCGCTGGCCGAAGCCATGAACAGCATCGGCGGTAACTCGAACTCCGGTGAAGGCGGCGAAGATCCGGCACGCTACGGCACTAACAAGGTGTCGCGCATTAAGCAGGTGGCTTCCGGTCGCTTTGGCGTAACCCCAGCGTACCTGGTCAATGCTGATGTCATTCAGATTAAAGTCGCTCAAGGCGCGAAGCCGGGCGAAGGCGGTCAGTTACCGGGTGATAAAGTCACCCCGTACATCGCCAAACTGCGTTATTCGGTGCCGGGCGTGACGCTGATCTCCCCACCGCCGCACCACGATATCTACTCTATCGAGGACTTAGCGCAGCTGATTTTCGACCTGAAACAGGTCAACCCGAAAGCGATGATCTCGGTGAAGCTGGTTTCCGAACCAGGCGTCGGCACTATTGCGACCGGCGTGGCGAAAGCCTATGCGGATCTGATTACTATTGCCGGCTACGATGGCGGTACCGGTGCAAGTCCGCTCTCATCCGTGAAGTATGCGGGCTGCCCGTGGGAACTCGGTCTGGTGGAAACCCAGCAGGCGCTGGTGGCTAACGGTCTGCGTCACAAGATCCGTCTGCAGGTCGATGGCGGTCTGAAAACCGGCGTCGATATCATTAAAGCGGCAATTTTGGGTGCAGAAAGCTTCGGTTTCGGCACCGGCCCCATGGTCGCGCTGGGCTGTAAATACCTGCGTATTTGCCATCTGAACAACTGCGCAACCGGCGTGGCAACTCAGGATGACAAACTGCGTAAGAACCACTATCACGGCCTGCCGTTCAAAGTGACTAACTACTTTGAATTTATCGCCCGCGAAACCCGCGAGCTGATGGCGCAACTGGGCGTGAAACGTCTGGTGGATCTGATTGGTCGTACCGACCTGCTCAAAGAGCTGGAAGGGTTTACCGCCAAGCAGCAGAAACTGGAGCTGTCTCGTCTGCTGGAAACCGCTGAACCGCATCCAGGTAAAGCGCTGCATTGCACTGAAAACAATCCGCCGTTTGATAACGGCGTGCTGAACGCCCAGCTGTTACAGCAGGCGAAACCGTTTGTCGACGAGCGCCAGAGCAAAACCTTCTGGTTCGATATCCGCAACACCGACCGTTCCGTCGGCGCATCGCTGTCGGGCTATATCGCTCAGACGCATGGCGATCAGGGGCTGGCATCTGACCCGATTAAAGCGCACTTCAGCGGTACCGCAGGCCAGAGCTTCGGCGTGTGGAACGCGGGCGGCGTGGAGCTGTATCTGACCGGCGATGCCAACGACTATGTCGGTAAAGGCATGGCGGGCGGCCTGCTGGCAGTGCGTCCTCCGGTTGGCTCTGCTTTCCGTAGCCATGAGGCGAGCATCATTGGTAACACCTGCCTGTATGGTGCTACCGGTGGCCGCCTGTTTGCTGCGGGTCGTGCGGGTGAGCGTTTTGCGGTGCGTAACTCCGGCGCTATTACCGTGGTTGAAGGTATTGGCGACAACGGCTGTGAATATATGACCGGCGGCATCGTGTGTATTCTCGGCAAAACCGGCGTCAACTTCGGTGCAGGCATGACCGGCGGATTCGCCTACGTGCTCGACGAAGACGGTGAATTCCGCAAACGCGTGAACCCGGAACTGGTAGAAGTACTGAGCGTGGACTCGCTGGCTATTCATGAGGAACACCTGCGCGGTCTGATTACCGAGCATGTACAACATACCGGTTCTTCACACGGCGAAGAGATCCTGGCGAACTGGCCAGCATTCTCGGCGAAATTCGCGCTGGTAAAACCGAAATCCAGTGATGTGAAAGCACTGTTGGGTCACCGTAGTCGTAGCGCAGCAGAGCTGCGTGTGCAGGCGCAGTAAGGGGTAGCAGCAATGAGTCAGAACGTATACCAATTTATCGACCTGCAGCGCGTTGATCCACCGAAGAAACCGCTGAAGATCCGTAAGATCGAATTTATCGAGATCTACGAGCCGTTTTCCGAAGGCCAGGCCAAAGCACAGGCTGATCGCTGTCTTTCCTGCGGCAACCCGTACTGCGAGTGGAAGTGCCCGGTACATAACTACATTCCGAACTGGCTTAAGCTGGCGAATGAGGGACGTATTTTTGAAGCGGCAGAACTGTCGCACCAGACTAACACTCTGCCGGAAGTCTGTGGCCGAGTGTGCCCGCAGGATCGTCTTTGTGAAGGATCCTGCACGCTAAACGATGAGTTCGGTGCGGTAACTATCGGCAACATCGAGCGCTATATCAACGATAAAGCGTTCGAGATGGGCTGGCGTCCGGATATGACTGGCGTTCGCCAGACGGACAAGCGCGTGGCGATCATCGGTGCAGGTCCGGCGGGCCTGGCCTGTGCTGATGTGCTGACCCGCAACGGCGTGAAGGCGGTGGTATTTGACCGCCACCCGGAAATCGGCGGTCTGCTGACCTTCGGGATCCCGGCATTCAAGCTGGAGAAAGAGGTCATGACCCGTCGCCGTGAAATCTTCACTGGTATGGGCATTGAGTTCAAACTAAACGTGGAAGTGGGCCGCGACGTGCAGCTTAACGATCTGCTGAAGGATTACGATGCCGTGTTCCTTGGTGTAGGTACCTATCAGTCGATGCGCGGTGGGCTGGAAAACGAAGACGCTTCCGGCGTATTTGATGCCCTGCCGTTCCTGATCGCCAATACCAAACAGTTGATGGGATTTGGCGAAAGCAGTGACGAGCCGTACATCAGCATGGAAGGCAAACGCGTCGTTGTTCTCGGCGGTGGCGATACCGCGATGGACTGCGTGCGGACCTCGGTTCGCCAGAACGCGGCACACGTAATCTGCGCCTATCGCCGCGACGAAGAGAACATGCCGGGTTCCAAACGCGAGGTGAAAAACGCGCGTGAAGAAGGCGTCGAGTTCCAGTTCAACGTCCAGCCTTTAGGCGTGGAAGTGAATGCCAACGGTAAAGTGTGCGGCGTGAAAATGGCGCGCACCGAAATGGGCGAACCGGATGCGAAGGGTCGTCGCCGCGCGGAGATCGTCGCTGGTTCCGAGCACGTTGTTCCAGCTGATGCGGTGGTACTGGCGTTTGGATTCCGCCCGCACAGTATGGAGTGGCTGAAAGAGCACAGCGTCGAGCTGGATTCTCAGGGCCGTATTATTGCTCCGGAACGCAGCGATAACGCCTTCCAGACCAGCAACCCAAAAATCTTCGCAGGTGGCGATATCGTGCGTGGTTCGGATCTTGTAGTCACCGCGATTGCCGAAGGTCGTAAAGCGGCAGACGGTATCCTGAACTACCTGGAAGTGTAAGTAAGCATCTTCTGGCATCTCATCTTCAAACGCTGATGAGATGCCAGATTCCTCGCAACCCCCCTGCCCCTCCCCTCTATCAACACCGTGAAAGAGAACTAAAAAACATACGGAAACGTTTGCTTTATTCTGAGAACTGTATATTATGCGGCGGATTTTTTGGGCAAAATTCATGGAGGCGTTGTGTCGCAGGACAACAATTATAGCCAGGGCCCCGTCCCTCTGGCGGCGCGGAAGGGCGTGATTCCACTAACGTTTGTCATGTTGGGACTCACATTTTTTTCCGCCAGTATGTGGACCGGTGGCACACTCGGTACCGGTCTTTCCTATAATGATTTCTTCCTGGCAGTTCTCTTCGGTAATCTTCTCCTCGGTATTTACACTGCATTTCTCGGTTTTATCGGCGCAAAAACAGGGCTCTCAACCCACCTTCTGGCACGTTACTCATTTGGTTTGAAAGGTTCATGGCTTCCCTCACTGCTCTTAGGCGGTACACAGGTAGGCTGGTTTGGCGTTGGTGTGGCCATGTTTGCTATCCCGGTTGGCAAAGCGACGGGGATTGACGTCAATATTCTGATTGCGGTTTCCGGTCTGTTGATGACCCTGACTATCTTTTTTGGCATCTCGGCGCTGACCGTTTTATCTATCATCGCCGTACCAGCCATCGTCGTTCTTGGCAGCTACTCCGTCTGGCTGGCGGTGAGCGATGTTGGCGGTTTAGACCATTTAAAAGCGATAGTGCCGCAGACACCGCTGAATTTCTCCACCGCACTGGCGCTGGTGGTCGGCTCATTTATCAGCGCAGGCACGTTAACCGCCGACTTTGTCCGCTTTGGCCGCAACGCCAAAGGTGCGGTACTGATTGCCATGGTGGCATTTTTCCTTGGCAACTCGTTGATGTTTATCTTCGGCGCTGCGGGTGCCGCCGCTGTTGGACAGGCGGACATCTCTGACGTGATGATTGCTCAGGGCCTGCTGCTGCCCGCGATTGTGGTGCTCGGCCTGAATATCTGGACCACCAACGACAATGCGCTCTACGCTTCAGGTTTGGGATTTGCCAATATTACCGGCCTTTCCAGCCGTTCGCTGTCGGTGGCTAACGGTATTATCGGCACACTTTGCGCGCTGTGGCTTTACAATAACTTTGTCGGTTGGCTGACATTTTTGTCGGCAGCGATTCCTCCAATTGGTGGAGTGATTATCGCCGACTATCTGCTGAACCATCGCCGATATGCCGACTTCAGCAAAACACAATTTATTTCCGTAAACTGGATAGCTATCCTGTCCGTTGCACTGGGCATTGCCGCCGGTCACTATATTCCCGGTATCGTGCCCGTCAACGCCGTACTCGGCGGCGTATTCAGCTATATCCTGCTGAATCCACTTTTCAATCGCAGCCTTGCTAAATCACCAGAGGTCAGCCATGCAGAATAATAACATCATCATTCGTCAGGCGCGTTTACAGGGACGCGAAGGATTGTGGCAGCTCACGGTTGAAAACGGGCGCTTCAGCCGAATTGAGGCTCAGGACGCCGCTACGTTGCCGCAGGGGGAAGTGCTTGATGCCGAAGGTGGCCTGGCAATCCCACCGTTCGTAGAGCCACATATCCACCTGGATACCACGCAAACCGCTGGGGAGCCGAGCTGGAACCAGTCTGGTACGTTATTTGAAGGCATTGAGCGCTGGGCCGAACGTAAGGCAATGCTCACTCACGATGACGTGAAAGCGCGCGCCATGCAGACTCTTAAGTGGCAGATGGCCAACGGCATCCAGTATGTCCGCACTCACGTTGACGTTTCCGACCCAACGCTGACCGCGCTGAAAGCCATGCTGGAGGTGAAGCAAGAAGTCGCTCCGTGGGTAGAGCTACAGATTGTCGCGTTCCCGCAAGAGGGCATTCTTTCTTATCCCAACGGTGAAGCGTTATTAGAGGAAGCCGTGCGTTTGGGGGCCGACGTCATTGGCGCTATCCCCCACTTTGAATTTACGCGTGAATATGGCGTGGAGTCGTTGCACAAAATTTTCGCCCTCGCGCAAAAATACGACAGACTTATCGACGTGCACTGTGACGAAATTGACGATGAGCAATCACGCTTTGTTGAAACCGTCGCGGCGCTGGCCCATCGCGACAATATGGGCGAGCGCGTGACCGCCAGCCATACTACGGCAATGCACTCCTATAACGGCGCGTATGCTTCCCGTCTTTTCCGCCTGTTGAAAATGTCCGGCATTAACTTTGTCGCGAATCCACTGGTGAATATTCACCTGCAAGGGCGCTTTGACACGTATCCTAAACGCCGCGGCGTTACACGCGTCAAAGAGATGCTGGAGGCAGAGATCAACGTCTGCTTCGGCCATGATGACGTCTTCGATCCGTGGTATCCGCTGGGCACCGCGAATATGCTGCAGGTACTGCATATGGGGTTACATGTGTGCCAGCTGATGGGATACGGACAAATTAACGATGGCCTGAATCTGATCACCACCCACAGCGCGAAAACCCTGCACCTGCAGGACTACGGTCTGAGCGTGGGGAATTCCGCGAACCTGGTGATTTTACCGGCAGAGAATGGGTTTGACGCGGTTCGTCGCCAGACGCCTGCACGTTATTCCATTCGTCACGGGCGAATCATTGCCGAGACTGTGCCGAGCCAAACGACGCTGCATCTGACGCAGCCGGAAGCGGTGACGTTTAAGCGCTAGGTTGTAATATCCGGTGTCGGATGGCGCAAGCCTTGCCATCCGACACCGTCACTCTCATCGTCAGGTGTGTAATAAACTGGCGCGCACCTTGATCACCACCTTTTTGATGTCCATCGGAGCCTGTACCACGCAGCCCGGCTTATGCGGCTCGCCCGGCATAAAAATCACAAATCTTCCCGGCTTCAGTACCATCGCCTGCTCATCGGCAATCTGGCTACACAGCTGATAATCATCCTCCACGTGCATCTCTTCGCACTGACGAGCAGAATCAGTCATCCCGAACAGAATGCGTTCTTCACCAGATAACAGCACCTGAATATCAATGTACTCCCTGTGCAGTTCCGCTTTCTTTTGCTCCGGGCTCTGCGTTGCAAATTGCATGACATTCATAAAAATATTATCGCCCTGCAACTCGTAGCGCCCTGGCGTTTTCTCCTGCAGATTCGCCGCAACAGCCAGCGTTAACGCCTGCTGCAAAACCGGATGTAATCCGGCAGAAGGCAATGAACGCAACTCAGCTGACATCATAATCAATCTCCCTGGGCCAACAGCGCGGCCCCCAGTAATCCAGCGTCATGACGGTAATGCGCCGCCCGTAATTCTACGTGGTAAGCCGAAGGCTCTTGTGCCAGATAGTTTTCCACCAGCGCCAGATACCCTTCTGCCAGCCCCACGCTGCCGCCAATCACCACAATCTGGCAATCGATCGTGGCCTTCACATCGGCGACAAGCCTTGCCAAAGTACGTGCCGAACGATGGATCAACCGACTGGCCTGCTCATCACCCTGCCCGGCGCGGCTAAAAATGGTTTTGGCGTCGCATCCAGCAAGCGTGCCTTCGGCAGCCGACGCGATCCCACGACCGGAAGCGATCGCCTCGACACAACCCACACGCCCGCAACCGCACACCGGCCCATGCGGATCAGCCAGCGTATGTCCCAGATGCCCGGCCAGACCGCCAATCCCGGTCAGCAGCTTCCCATCACTTACCACCCCGCCGCCTACACCGGTGGAGACGGTGATAAACACCATATCGCGGTACTCGCCGCCAAGCGCATGATACTCAGCCCACGCCGCTGCCTGCGCGTCATTGACTGCCAGCGTCGGCAAAGCGGTGAGATCTTTTAGCGTTTGCACCAGAGGAAAATGCAGCAGCCCGCCGAGGTTGTGCGGGTTCAGCGCCAGTAGAGAACCGTCGCGGATAATCCCCGTTGAGGCGATCGCCACCCGCGTTGCCTGCCCCTGTAGCGGCGCAACCAGTGCTTGTAACGCGGCACGCAGAGCATCCGGTGTTTTGCTGGCGGGCGTCGGCAATTCATGACGCTCTTGAATTTGCAGGCTGCTGTCTACCAGTGCGACAGCCAGTTTGGTGCCGCCAATATCAATCGACAGCGTGGTCATAGCACCGCCTTTTTAAGCGCTGTGTTGTACCACTGGCAAATGTGCTCCAGCCGGGTAATGGCTGAGCCGACTGTCACCGCCCAAGCGCCATGACGCATCGCCTCAGCGGCCTGCGCTGGCGTGTTGTAACGTCCTTCAGCAATCACCCGACAACCCGCGTCGCTTAAAGACTTCACCAGAGCCAGATCCGGTTCTTCGGGCGTTTCTGGCGTGGTATAACCAGAAAGGGTAGTGCCAATGATTTCGGCACCGAGTTTCTGGCAGGCCATGCCATCCGCCATGGACGAACAGTCAGCCATCGCAAGGCGTTGGTGATGATGAATACGTGCCAGTAAGGTTTCTACAGGTACCGGACGTACGCGATCGGTACCGTCGATGGCGATGATGTCAGCGCCTGCCTGCGCTAACGCATCAACATCCTCCAGATATGCGGTGATGCGGACCGGAAAGTCATCAAGGTCACGTTTGAGAATGCCGATAATCGGCACCGAAACTACCGCCCTGGTCGCTTTCAGGTTTTCCACCCCTTCAATGCGTAACGCCACCGCGCCAGCCTGTTCTGCGGCCAGCGCCATCGCCGCAACAATTTCCGGTTTATCTAACGGGCTGTCAGGAACAGGCTGGCAGGAGACAATCAGCCCGCCGTTCGCGGCAATCTTGATATCCAGTTGTTCAAGTAACGACATGCTTATTCCCTTATGACTATTGCCCGGCGCAGGACCGGGCAAACGGATTAACTTTTGGATTTCACCATGGTGCTTTTGTCGCCGCCGAACGGCACGGCCCCGCTAAACGGTTTGCCATCAATGGCATCATGCGTACGCAATGCTTCAGGCCGCAGCCAGCGCTGTACGCGAGACGGCATATCGAGACCAATCAGCAGGATCACCACAAATGTCAGGCCGAAAGAGAGCGATCCCAACGCGGTGCCCAGATCCAGTCGTTGGGCAATCAGCGCACCGATGATCGGTGCCAGCGCCCCGCCCAGTGCACCCACGTTGTAGGTGAAGCCCAGACCCGCCGCACGCTGGTCGGTATCGAAATAGCCGCCAATCAGTTTGGGTAAGATCCCGGAGATCCCCTGACCGAGCATTTGCTGGAAAAACAGCAGTAAACCCAGTACCCAGACGTTTGAGCCGCCAATCGCAAACACTGGAATAATCAGCAACTGCGAAGCCAGCAGACTGCAGACATAGGCCTTACGCGTGCCCAGCCAGTCGCCAAGAAAACCACCGACGCAACAACCGACCGCCGCGCCAAAGCCGCTAAAGAAGAGCACCCTGGCGACAGTGGAAGGGTCATACAGCAATTCGGTTTTCAGATAGGTTGGCAGCAGCGCCTGAATCGGCCACGAGTAAAGGAAGGCAAACAGCACAACCACCATCAGCATGACGCCCGTCGGCCAGCGTTTCCCGCTGCTTTGCACCATAAAACTAATGAAGATAAACGCGCATATCAGGCCAAGGACCGCCACGATAGCCGCATTTTGCAGGTTGCCTGCAAAGCAGAACCACAGCGCGGTTGCGGCGGCGAGAGTCATCACAATATTGATAACCCGATGTTCGCCCCGGTAGAGAATGTCCACCATCGTGCGTACCGGCGCTTTGCCTTCGTGTTTCTCTTTCCAGTCTTCCGCTTCCGGAATATTTTTACGCAGCCAGAGGGCGAAGATAATCGGCAAAATGCCGATGAAGAACAGCGCGCGCCATCCCCAGACCGGGACCACCAGGCTGTAGACCTGGGCGGCGATCACTGCGCCTACAGAGAAGCCGGAAATCAGGAAGCCGCTGGCTTTGTTTCGCAGGTGCCTGGGCCAGCTTTCAATAACATAAGTTGCGCTGGAGCCGTACTCACCAGCCATCCCCATACCGATAACCAGGCGGGCGATAAACATGGTGGTGTAGCCCGGCGCGAAGCCGCAGGCCAGCGTCCCCACAGAGAACAGAATGATACTGGTGACCATCGCCAGGCGGCGTCCATAACGGTCGCCCATCGCTCCCAGCATTAACCCACCAAACCAGCGGGAGATAAAAGCAGCCGAAATCAGACTGGCCGCTTGTACCGTCGTCAGTCCGAATTCGCCTTGTACTTCCGTCAGCACAAGGGCGATTAATACAAAATCAAAACCATCAAGCAAATATCCCAGCCAGGCGGCAGAAAATGCCCGCCATTGTGCCCGATTGAGATGGCGATACCACGGGATGCTCTGGGTAGAAGTACTCATTTTACTCTCCCGACGATCTTTATTTTCGTTGTGGTGCCGGATGGCGGATTCGCCTTATCCGGCCTACGAGTCTTGTTTTTGCAGGCCGGATAAGCATTGTGCTATCCGGCGTCCGATCAGTCGCGTTCCAGCATTAATTGCTGGGCCAGCGCTTTCAGTTCCGGCAGATATTGTTCATCTACCGGGGCAAATGGTTTACGGCACAGCGGAACAGAAACCACGTCCATATAGTGCAATACCGTCTTCAGGCCGCGGAACACGCCAACCTTAATGAGCAGATCGATAACCTTATTGCACTCGGTTTGCAGCTTTTGCGCCGTCCGGATGTCGCCTTCTTTGAGCGCTTTCACAATTCCCAGATAACGCCATCCCATAATGTTGTAAGTGCTACCGATACCGCCATCAGCGCCCGCCAGCAGACCAGAAGCGAAGATCTCGTCATAACCGTTATAAAGCACCAGATCGGGGTGAGCGCGGCGGATCTGTTCCATCTGATAGAGATCGCCTGAGGTTTGCTTCAGCGCGCCAACGCCCGGCAACGTCACCAGCGTGTTGATTTGATCCAGCGTCAGTTTTACGCCGCTCAGCGCCGGGATGTTATAGACCACCATCGGCAAGCCATCAGCGGAATCAATAATTGCGCGGTAGTGATCGCAGTGCTCTTCAAAGCTGAACGGATAGTAAAACGGTGTGACGGCTGAAACCGCATCAAAGCCGTAGCGATGCGCGGCACTCGCCAGCTGTTGGCTCTCTTCGGTACTCACTGTGCCAACGTGAGCGATCAGCGTCACCTTGCCTTTCGCTTCTTCGGCAACAATTTCCAGTACCTGCTCTCTCTCAACGCGGTTTTGGACAAATGCCTCCCCCGTAGACCCACCGACATAGAGCCCGTCGATCCCTTGCCCAATGTTGAAACGCACCAGGCGGCGCAGGCTCTCAATGTCCAGTCGCTGTTGGCTATCGAATGGGGTTAACAACGCTGGCATTACGCCTTTTAAATCTCTTGCCATAGCTACCTCTGATGATGATTAGTGTTGTCTGACTGCATACCTTTATACCTGTTATACCAGATCAAATAAGCAGCAATACAATACAGAACGCTTATAGTGCGATCTGCCTCACTAAACGATCGTCAGGATCGCGATTACTTACGCAATTTTTTACTTTTGCTGAAGGCGTGCCAGGTAGCGGAAACGCTGTTGAGATGTTCTTGCAGTGCGCGGTCAGCTTCCTCAGGGTCGCGCTGACGAATCGCGTCGACAATAGCGATATGCTGCTGATAACTCACGTTATTGTGCTCATATAACTCTTGGTCGGCCACGGTCGGACGGGCGGCAATCAGCCAGTCTAACAGCGCAACATGGATAGCCATAAAGATGGGATTGCCCGGGATCTCCGCCAGTATGCGGTGAAAATCAACGTCCGAGCGAATGAACAGCGTATTGTCATCGAGTGACTGGCTGTTGATCTCCAGTGCTTTCGCCAGTCTGTCGATTTGCTCATCCGTCGCATGTTCTGCGGCGTATCGTACCAGGCTGGATTCAAAGAACAGTCGCAGCTGTTCGAAGTGGGCAATGCCGCCGGGATGCGCGAGGAAATCTTTCGCCATACCGGACAGCTCGCTGATAATGGTATCAGCTGAAGGACGCGAAACGCGGGCGCGCTCGCCATTGTTGATTTGCACCAGACCTTTGCGTTTTAACGCTGCCAGCGCTTCTCGTACAGAAGGACGGCCCACGTTAAAGAAGGCCATCAGCTCCCGCTCAGACGGCAACTGTTCGCCCTCGCCAAATTCCCGACGACGAATCATCTGCTCCAGTTCTTCTTCAACCATTTCAGACAGCTTTTTACGCGCCAGCGGGCGATTGCGTAAGCTACGGCCAATGGTGGATGGAGAGTCTTCAGCTTGCGAATCAAATGCGTTCATAGGGCCCATTCAGCTAAGTCGTGGTGACAAATAACAGCGGGTTTATCCTAACACAGGATCGAAAGCAGGGTGAAATGATGGTCAATCAGACTGTCGGGCTTATTGGCGGTCTAACCCATCCGGATATTTTGTTACGCTAAAACATTCAGCTTATCTTTAATTGAAAACAATCATATTCGCTTCGTGAAATTTATGAATATGAACGTGATAAATTATCATAACCATCTATTTTATAACGATAAATAATTTAAATATCGGATTAAAAATAAGATATTCACTCCATAAAAATCGCCCGAAAAAATATAACATCCGTTTGGACAACAGCGTTATTACCGGATTTATCTTCTTCTCTGGCATGGAGTGAAACAATGTTCGGCATCATTATCTCTGTCATCGTTTTATTAACGATGGGTTACCTGATCCTCAAAAACTACAAACCGCAGGTAGTGCTGGCAGCCGCGGGGATCTTCCTGATGCTCTGCGGCGTCTGGCTAGGCTACGGCGCGCTGGTCGCTGACGACAAGAGCAGCGGATATTTACTGGTCGATATTTACAACGAAATTCTGCGTATGCTTTCCAATCGGGCGGCCGGACTAGGGTTATCAATCATGGCGGTAGGTGGTTATGCCCGTTATATGGACAGGATGGGGGCCAGCAGAGCGATGGTTAGCCTGTTAAGCCGCCCGCTTAAGCTAATCCGCTCACCCTATGTTGTTCTTGCCGCCACCTATGTGATTGGTCAGATCATGGCGCAGTTCATCACCAGCGCTTCCGGGTTAGGCATGCTGCTGATGGTGACGCTGTTCCCGACGCTGGTCAGTCTTGGCGTGAGCCGTTTATCCGCGGTGGCGGTCATTGCCACTTCAATGTCAATTGAATGGGGCATTCTGGAAACCAACTCTATTTTTGCCGCGCAGGTGGCGGGCATGAAAATCGCTACCTACTTCTTTCACTATCAGTTACCCGTCGCATCGTGTGTTATCGTCGCCGTCGCTATTGCACATTTTTTCGTTCAGCGGCAGTTTGATAAAAAAGCATTCCCGGAAAGCAACGGATTCGCTGAACAAAAGACGCTGGAAAACGTGCCACCTCTCTATTACGCCATTCTACCCGTCATGCCGCTGCTTCTGATGTTGGGCTCGCTTGCCCTGGCACATATGGGGTTAATGAAAACAGAGCTGAATCTGGTGGTGGTCATGCTGATGAGCATGACGCTGACGATGTTTGTCGAGTTCCTGCATAAACATAATCTGCGCGAAACGATGGATGACGTGCAGGCCTTCTTTGACGGCATGGGAACCCAGTTTGCCAACGTTGTCACGCTGGTGGTCGCCGGTGAGATCTTTGCGAAAGGGTTGACGACTATCGGGACTGTCGACGCTGTAATAAAAGGTGCAGAGCATTCCGGCCTTGGCGGTATCGGCGTGATGATCATCATGGCCGTGGTCATTGCCGCCTGTGCGATTGTCATGGGGTCAGGTAACGCGCCGTTTATGTCTTTTGCCAGCCTGATTCCAGATATTGCCGCCGGACTACATATTCCTGCGGTAGTGATGATTATGCCGATGCATTTTGCTACTACGCTGGCCCGGGCGGTATCCCCCATTACAGCGGTCATTGTGGTGACATCAGGTATTGCGGGCGTATCGCCCTTTGAGGTGGTAAAACGTACGGCCATTCCGATGGCGGTGGGATTTGTGGTCAATATGATAGCCACCATCACGCTGTTTTACTGATCCCGAAGGCAGAAAACAGAACAGGCCCCAAAGGGCCTGTTTTTTTATTTCACTACGCGTAGCGCTGGACGCCCACCGCGAGGCGGCGGCGGAGTGTCATCCGGATCGTTGTCGTCGCCATTGTCAGGCTTATCGCCATCAATGACCGACATGACCGTTTCACTCTCAAAACCAGGTGCGTCGTTGTCGTCATCATTTAAGCTGGCGACATCTTCGTCGTAGGCGGCTTCCGGCTCAAACATAGTACCGGCGCCATTTTCACGAGCATAAATTGCCAGAACTGCCGCCAGCGGTACAGAAACCTGACGCGGCACACCACCGAAGCGCGCGTTAAAGCGCACTTCATCGTTAGCCAGTTCCAGGTTACCCACCGCACGCGGTGCGATATTCAGAACAATTTGCCCATCACGCGCATATTCCATAGGAACCTGCACGTCCTGAAGCGTCACATCCACCACCAGGTGCGGCGTAAGCTGGTTGTCTAACAACCACTCATAGAATGCGCGCAGCAGATACGGACGGCGTGGTGTTAGCTGTGGCAAATCCATACAGGTTAACCCCGGCCCAGACGCATTTCACGTTCAGGCTCAGTCAGAGAAGCCAGGAAAGAATCACGTTCAAAGACGCGAGTCATGTACCCTTTCAGTTCTTTCGAACCTGCACCGTTGAATTCAATGCCCAGCTGCGGTAAACGCCACAGCAGCGGCGCCAGGTAGCAGTCTACCAGGCTGAACTCATCGCTCAGGAAGTAAGGTTTCTGGCCAAATACTGGTGCAATTGCCAGCAGTTCTTCGCGCAGACGCTTACGCGCGACTTCGGCTTCAGAAGCAGAACCGTTCACGATGACGTTCATCAGCGTGTACCAGTCTTTTTCAATACGCTGCATGTACAGGCGGCTTTCACCACGCGCAACCGGGTAAACCGGCATCAGCGGCGGATGCGGGAAGCGCTCATCCAGGTATTCCATAATGATGCGAGATTCCCACAGGGTCAGCTCACGATCCACCAGTGTCGGTACGCTCTGATTCGGGTTGAGGTCGATCAGATCCTGCGGTGGATTGTCCTTCTCCACATGCTCAATCTCGAAACTAACACCTTTCTCAGCCAGCACAATGCGGACCTGATGGCTATAGATGTCAGTAGGACCAGAAAACAGCGTCATTACCGAACGTTTGTTGGCAGCGACAGCCATGAAAACCTCCAGGTATATTCAGAATTTTTACTGCTACCAGCCACTAAGTGGCCAGCCAGAAGTGATGTCACCCATATTCGGGAAAGCCATTACTGTTCAAAATACAAACAAAAAATGAACGATACCGGACATTTGGGCAGAAAATTGGATGATAGTTTACCAGATTTTGTGACCTTTGTGGTGAGTCGATTCTTGAAATGGGGAAAAAGAGGTGGCAATCAGCGGATTACCGTGGTTATACGGAGAGCAGTAACGATAAAAAAACCCGCCGAAGCGGGTTTTTTCGCAAATTGTTGTCTGCCGAAGCAAAGTACAATTAACGTTTGGAGAACTGAGGACGACGACGTGCTTTACGCAGACCGACTTTCTTACGTTCAACCTGACGAGCATCACGGGTAACGAAGCCAGCTTTACGCAGTTCGCCACGCAGGGATTCGTCGTACTCCATCAGAGCGCGGGTGATACCGTGACGGATCGCACCAGCCTGACCAGAGATACCACCACCTTTAACAGTGATGTACAGATCCAGTTTCTCAACCATGTCGACCAGTTCCAGCGGCTGACGAACTACCATGCGGGCAGTTTCACGACCGAAGTACTGTTCCAGAGAACGTTGGTTGATTACGATTTTACCACTGCCCGGTTTGATGAAAACGCGAGCTGCGGAACTTTTGCGGCGACCAGTGCCGTAGTATTGATTTTCAGCCATTGCCTATAATCCCGATTAGATGTCAAGAACTTGCGGTTGCTGTGCCGCGTGGTTGTGCTCGTTGCCAGCGTAAACTTTCAGTTTACGGAACATAGCACGACCCAGCGGGCCTTTTGGCAGCATGCCTTTAACCGCGATTTCAAGCACACGCTCAGGACGGCGAGCAATCATCTCTTCAAAGGTCGCTTGTTTGATACCGCCGATGTGACCGGTGTGGTGATAGTACACTTTGTCAGTACGCTTGTTGCCAGTTACAGCAACTTTGTCAGCGTTCAGAACGATGATGTAATCACCGGTATCTACGTGCGGAGTATATTCCGCTTTGTGCTTACCGCGCAGGCGCAGAGCCAGTTCGGAAGCCAGACGGCCCAGAGTTTTACCGGTCGCGTCAACAACATACCAGTCGCGTTTTACGGTTTCTGGTTTAGCTGTAAAAGTTTTCATTAAAAGCTTACCCAAATAAATAAGTTACACGTTGGTGAACACCCAAACGTTTTGTCAGTTGAGGTTCACACGACATTGTCCAGCAAACCTACCCCTTCGAATAGCCTATGCCGGCGCATAGAAAGTTTTGGGAAAAAAACTCTCTCGTAACGTGGGGTCGCAAGATTATAGAGAAGTCAGGGTCAAAGATCGACCCCTTTATGTGATTTGCGGCAGGTTTAACCGGCTAAATGTTCCCGCTTCAGATACTCTTCGCTTTGCATCTCCTGCAAACGCGACAAACAACGCTGAAATTCAAACTTCAGACGATCGCCCTGATAAATTTCGTAAAGTGGTGAGGCCGCACTGACCACCAGCTTAACGTGGCGTTCATAGAACTCATCCACCAGTGCGATAAAACGCCGCGCTTCGCTCTCCATCAGCGTCGTCATGACCGGCACATCAGACAACAGCACCGTATGAAAAAGACGCGATAGCGCAATGTAGTCATGCTGACTACGCGCATCGACACAGAGCGTAGTGAACGACACCGCCAGCGTTTGGTTTTCGACGGCCAGCGTCTGCATCGGACGATGATTGATCTCCAACGTCGGCGCATGTTCACTTTTCGTTCCCGCTAATGCCAGCCAGAGCTTGTCCATCTGCTGGCGGGTTTCCTCATTCAGTGGCGACAACCACAAATGCGCCTGCGTTAAGGTGCGCAGACGATAATCGACGCCAGCATCGACATTCATGATGTCACAATGCTGTTTGATGGCATCAATGGCAGGAAGAAAACGCGTACGTTGCAAACCGTTGCGATACAGCTCATCAGGCGGAATATTGGAGGTTGCCACCAGCGTAATACCACGGGCAAACAGCGCCTTCATCAGACCGCCGAGCAGCATGGCATCGGTGATGTCAGAAACAAAAAATTCGTCAAAGCACAGCACGTCCGTTTCGGCCTTAAAGCGGTCGGCAATGATTTCCAGCGGATCGCTCTGCCCCTGCAGGGCCGTAAGCTCTTCATGGACGCGCAGCATAAAACGGTGAAAGTGCAAACGCTGTTTACGCCCGCCCGGCAGGCTATGGAAGAACAGATCCATCAGCCACGTTTTTCCGCGCCCGACTCCGCCCCACATATACAGACCACGCACCGGCGCATTGGTCGATGACTCACGTTTTCCCAGCAATTTGCCAAAACGCGCCATCAGTCCGCTCTCCTGCGGCGCAGGACGTGCTGGCGTCGAAAGCGCCTGGAAAATTGTTTCCAGTCGATTCACTGCTTCTTGTTGTACGTTGTCGGGCTGATGACTGCCGTCTTTGAGGGCTTGCTGGTAACGCGATGTCGGGGAAAGGCTTTGCATGATGTTATTGTTATTCCTTGAGAATCGATGTGCCGTCGCTCACGGTTGACGAAAAAAAGGCCGTTCTACATTACGTGATATAAACACGGGATTCCACTTCTACGGGATTAGCGGTTATAGTGGCATAATCAGGCGCAGGCATGGAGCCTAAAGCCAACACCCTACGGAAACACAAGACAACGGGAGATGTTCATGACCTGGGAATATGCGCTAATTGGGTTAGTCGTCGGTATCATTATTGGTGCTGTAGCCATGCGTTTTGGTAATCGTAAATTACGCCAACAGCAGGCATTGCAGTACGAACTGGAAAAAAATAAAGCTGAGCTGGAAGAGTACCGCGAAGAGCTGGTGAGCCACTTTGCCCGCAGCGCTGAACTGCTGGATAACATGGCGGACGATTATCGTCAGATCTATCAGCATATGGCGAAAAGCTCCAGCAACCTGCTGCCGGGTATGTCACCGGAAAATAATCCGTTCCGTAATCGTCTGGCAGAGTCCGAAGCGGGTAACGATCAGGCGCCGGTTCAGATGCCGCGAGACTATTCTGAAGGCGCATCTGGCCTGCTGCGTAGTGGCGCAAAGCGCGACTAACTGCACATCGTTAAGAAATTTATTGGGCGCAGCAATTGCGCCCTCCGCTTCTCTTCCTGTCCCAGCTATTATTTAGTCGTTAGCCTCATTGTGACCAAACCGAAAATTCAATAACATCAAACTGTTTTGAATCATCTTCCGTTTACTCAAGGTACGAGAGCAGGATCCATGAAAAAACAAACCCAGCTGTTGAGTGCATTAGCGTTAAGTGTCGGGTTAACTCTCTCGGCGCCATTCCCAGCCGTAGCGTCGATTCCCGGCCAGGTTCCCGGTCAGGCTGCGCTCCCCAGCCTCGCACCGATGCTGGAGAAAGTGTTACCTGCCGTGGTGAGCGTAAGGGTCGAAGGCACCGCCGCTCAGGGGCAGAAAGTCCCGGAAGAGTTCAAAAAGTTTTTTGGTGATGAACTTCCCGATCAACCTGCACAACCTTTTGAAGGGCTGGGTTCCGGGGTCATCATTGATGCCGCCAAAGGCTACGTCCTGACCAATAATCACGTCATCAATCAGGCGCAAAAAATCAGCGTTCAGCTTAATGATGGCCGTGAGTTCGACGCTAAGCTTATCGGCAGCGACGACCAGAGCGATATCGCTCTGCTGCAAATTCAACACCCCAGCAACCTGACGCAAATTGCCATTGCCGACTCCGACAAACTCCGCGTCGGTGATTTCGCGGTGGCCGTGGGTAACCCGTTTGGTTTGGGGCAAACGGCCACCTCCGGCATCGTATCGGCTTTGGGTCGCAGCGGGTTGAACCTGGAAGGTCTGGAAAACTTTATTCAGACCGATGCCTCCATCAACCGGGGTAACTCCGGCGGCGCGTTGCTAAACCTCAATGGTGAGCTGATTGGCATTAACACCGCGATTCTGGCCCCCGGCGGCGGTAGCATCGGTATTGGTTTTGCGATCCCGAGCAATATGGCACGCACGCTGGCGCAGCAACTGATGCAGTTTGGTGAAATCAAACGTGGTCTGCTGGGAATTAAAGGCACCGAAATGACCGCCGATATCGCCAAAGCGTTCAAACTGGACGTGCAGCGCGGCGCGTTTGTCAGCGAGGTTCTGCCTAACTCTGGCTCCGCAAAAGCAGGTGTGAAGTCTGGTGACGTCATTACCAGCCTCAACGGCAAACCGCTCAACAGCTTCGCCGAACTGCGTTCACGCATAGCGACAACCGAACCAGGGACTAAAGTCAAACTGGGCCTGCTGCGTAACGGTAAACCGCTGGAGGTTGAAGTAACCCTGGATACCAGTACATCATCGTCCGCCAGCGCGGAGATGATTGCTCCTGCGTTGCAAGGGGCTACGCTCAGTGACGGTCAGCTTAAAGACGGCACCAAAGGCATCAAAATTGATAACGTTGAAAAAAGTAGCCCAGCCGCGCAGGCCGGTCTGCATAAAGATGACGTTATCATTGGCGTTAACCGCGATCGTGTAAATTCGATCGCCGAAATGCGTAAAGTGCTGGAAACGAAACCGTCGATCATTGCTCTGCAGGTAGTGCGCGGTAACGAGAGTATTTACCTGCTCCTGCGTTAACGCATGCAACCGGACATCAGCCCCCCGTGTGATGTCCGGTAAACTCGTGATATGCTGCTGCCGTTCCCTTTATTAATGACGCCGCCATCATGTTTGTGAAGCTTTTACGTTCGGTCGCGATTGGTTTAATCGTCGGCGCTATTCTGCTGGCCGCGATGCCCTCTCTGCGAAAAATAAATACGCTTACCGCGCCACAGTTCGACAGTGCAGATGAAACGCCCGCCAGCTATAACCCGGCGGTTCGCCGTGCAGCGCCTGCCGTCGTTAACGTTTATAACCGTAGTATGAACAGCACAGCACATAACCAGCTTGAGATCCGCACACTCGGCTCAGGCGTTATCATGGATCAGCGCGGCTATATCATTACCAATAAGCACGTCATTAATGATGCCGACCAAATCATCGTCGCGTTGCAGGATGGGCGTGTATTCGAAGCGCTGCTAGTGGGTTCTGATACGTTAACCGATCTTGCGGTGCTGAAAATCAACGCGACTGGCGGACTGCCGACAATCCCAATTAATAACAAACGCGTGCCGCACATCGGCGATGTCGTCCTCGCCATTGGTAACCCGTACAACCTTGGGCAAACCATCACTCAGGGGATTATCAGCGCCACCGGTCGTATTGGCCTGAACCCGACTGGACGGCAAAACTTCCTGCAAACGGATGCCTCCATCAACCACGGCAACTCCGGCGGCGCGTTGGTCAACTCGCTGGGCGAGTTAATGGGTATTAACACGCTGTCATTTGATAAGAGCAACGATGGCGAAACCCCGGAAGGGATCGGCTTTGCTATTCCGTTTCAGTTGGCAACCAAAATCATGGATAAGCTGATTCGTGACGGGCGCGTGATTCGTGGCTACATCGGCATCAGCGGTCGCGAAATTGCGCCACTGCACGCCCAGGGCGGCGGGATGGATCAAATTCAGGGGATAGTGGTTAACGAAGTGGCCCCAGATGGTCCGGCTGCGCAGGCAGGAATTCAGGTTAACGATCTGATTATTTCGGTCAATAACAAACCGGCAGTATCTGCGCTGGAAACCATGGACCAGGTGGCAGAGATTCGCCCAGGTTCGGTTATCTCTGTTGTCGTGATGCGTGATGACAAGCAGTTGACGCTGCAGGTAACGATTCAGGAATACCCGGCTACAAACTAAATCACAAGCGAAATGATGTAAAAAAACCGGAGATAGCTCCGGTTTTTTTATGCGTCAAATTCGCGATATTTGTAGGACGGATAAAGTGCTAAACACCGCCATCCGGCCTACATAAAGGCGTTATTTAACGAACTCTTCACCCAGGGTGATATCTTTCTTCAGCGTATCCAGCATACCTTCCAGCGAGCTCTGCTCAAATGCGCTCAGCTTGCCGATAGACTGGCGTTCTTCTACGCCGTTTTTACCCAACAGCAGCGGCTGAGAGAAGAAGCGAGCATACTGGCCGTCGCCTTCAACGTAAGCACATTCAACCACGTCTTTTTCGCCGCTCAGCGCGCGAACCAGTGACAGGCCGAAACGTGCTGCAGCCTGACCCATAGACAGGGTTGCAGATCCGCCACCGGCTTTAGCTTCCACAACTTCTGTACCCGCATTCTGGATACGTTTGGTCAGGTCAGCCGCTTCTTGCTCAGTGAAGCTCACGCCAGGGATTTGTGACAGCAGCGGGAGAATGGTCACGCCAGAGTGGCCGCCAATAACCGGGACTTCAACGTCACCAGGCTGCTTGCCTTTCAGTTCCGCAACAAAGGTGTTGGAGCGGATGATGTCCAGCGTGGTCACGCCAAACAGTTTGTTCTTATCGTATACGCCTGCTTTTTTCAGCACTTCTGCAGCGATAGCAACGGTCGTGTTCACTGGGTTGGTGATGATACCGATACATGCTTTCGGGCAGGTTTTAGCAACCTGCTGCACCAGGTTCTTCACGATACCGGCGTTAACGTTGAATAGGTCGGAACGATCCATACCCGGTTTACGTGCGACACCCGCAGAGATCAGTACCACATCAGCACCTTCCAGTGCAGGGGTAGCGTCTTCGCCGCTGAAGCCTTTGATTTTCACAGCAGTAGGGATATGGCTCAAATCAACGGCCACGCCAGGCGTTACTGGAGCGATGTCGTACAGGGAGAGTTCTGAACCTGAAGGCAGTTGGGTTTTTAACAGTAATGCTAGCGCCTGACCGATACCACCAGCAGCGCCGAGGACTGCAACTTTCATCCTAAACTCCTTATTATATTGATAAGCAAAGTGTCTATTGCTCCGCGGCGGCGACCTTAATTCACAAATCCAACGAATACAACAACCACGCGTCAAGAATGCGTAGTCACGCAAATTTGGCTTTTATGCATTTAACTTACGTAAAATAAAACCTAAGTTACGTAATTCAAAACCACCCGCACAGTAGAGCAACTTTCCAACAGGTGCTGACAATATACCCTACCCACCTCTCAAAACAACATCAATTTGATAACATTTAATTTACTTTTAACCTTATTTGCGAGCCGTGACACAGGCATGTTTCTTGATAACGAAATTTGATAAAATTCCGCTCTTTCATAACATTATTTCAGCCTTGAACAAGGCAGACTGTTTGCATAAAAATTCATCTGTATGCACAATAATGTTGTTTCTACCGCCATATTACGGGTGACTTATGCGAAGCTCGGCAAAACAAGAAGAATTAGTAAAGGCGTTTAAAGCGCTGCTTAAAGAAGAAAAGTTCAGCTCTCAGGGCGAAATCGTCCTCGCGTTGCAGGATCAGGGCTTTGATAATATCAATCAGTCCAAGGTTTCTCGCATGCTGACCAAGTTCGGCGCCGTGCGTACCCGCAATGCGAAAATGGAAATGGTGTACTGCCTGCCGGCAGAGTTAGGGGTACCTACAACATCCAGTCCACTGAAAAATCTGGTATTGGATATCGATTACAACGATGCAGTTGTGGTTATTCATACCAGCCCTGGCGCTGCTCAGTTGATTGCACGTCTGCTGGACTCATTAGGTAAAGCGGAAGGTATTCTGGGTACAATTGCCGGTGACGATACCATCTTCACCACCCCAGCTAAGGGTTTTACGGTAAAAGATTTGTACGAAGCCATTCTGGAACTGTTTGAACAAGAGCTGTAATACTTCCTCCCCGTCGCCTCGCGGCGGGGAAAAACCTCTGTATCCACCCTCCTCCCTCTATTATCCACTGCCATTGATTTAACAAATGGTGCGTTTAACCGTCAAAAGTCATTCACATAGCGAATATGAAGAGTTAAAAACGCACATTTTGCAAAAATTCATATCTCAATGATTTAATTGAATTTATTATAAAATTGATGCTTAAAACCCTATTTTTAATTCCGTTTTGTTATAAAAAATATTTTTCTTAATACTTAACCCGCATGGAAACAATTAGCGTGGTATTAATTTATCGAGTGATTAGTGTATACTTGATTTTGTGATGAGGGTCACGAAACGCAGACCCCAATAAAAGAATTCGACGAGGTAAATATCATGAAAATCAAAACAACTATTGCAACCTTAAGCCTTCTTTCTGTTCTCTCTTTCGGTGCAAGCGCCGCAGTGACTCAGGTGAACTCACAAGAAGCACAGAACCTGCAATCCATGGGCAGCATCTCCGTATCTCAGATCGGTAGCTCACCAATGGACATGCGTCAGGCTATCGCCGCTAAAGCTGAAAAAGCGGGTGCCAGCAGCTATCGCGTCACCGAACTCCGTGAAGGCGCTCACTGGCACGCGACTGCAGAACTCTACAAATAAACCCTCGTCGTCTAGTCCGACGACTTGCCCCCGCCTGCCGGGGGCTTTTTTATGCCTTACATTGAGTGACGAACGTTAAAGCGCAGCTGTCCTTCCAGCTCTTCTTCCGCTTCATCGAACAGTAAAATCAGCGCGCCGTATCGCCTGCGTAACTTGTCCGGCAAATGAACAAATTCAATCTCCAGCGGCAGCGGTAAAACGTCCCCGATAACCACCTCCCACAGAGAATCTAAATCAACCACCTTTTCCCGGGCGAGACCGAACGCGCGCGTAAACTCACGGTAGAAATCCCCCTGGTCTTCTATCTCGTCAAAATCAAATGTATAGATGTTCATCTATAGCCACCATCCCGACGCCAGTCACTCTACAGACCATCAATATGCAGGAACCTCCTGCATTTTCAGGTAAGTATAGCCATAAAAAAACCGACGCCTTTAGCGTCGGTTTCCAACTCTTAATTACTTGTTAGCGCATGCTGGTATTTGTGCAGCATCCCGCTAAGTCGTTTTACCGGCTCGGTCACCTGCGGCGGCGCTTGCCAGATGATTAATTTCTCCTGATAGATCTCAAGCTCTTCCAGCAGCTGGCTAAAGTAGCGTCGGCGCTTGTCGTCGTTTCCTGCGGAAATCACGTGATCCGCAGTGCGACGAAGCTGGCGATGGAACGCGGATAGATCCTCGTTTACCGGTATCGGCGCATCGCGCAGGCGCTGATGCGCAATGATCATCGTCAGAGCCAGGCGAAACTTCGCCAGGTCGCCGGGAAATTTGTTCATCAGCAAAAATAGCTGCTGATAAAGCGCCGGGAGATGGTTTTCTTTACGACGTACCACGTTGGTGGTCATCGCTGAAACCGCCGCCGAGACAAACTGGTTGAGCAACACGCGACCCGTTCTGTCACGAGAGTTATCGCGCACCAACAGAATGACGATAAATGCCAGCACGCAGCCAACAATTTGCCCCAGCGCACTATCAAGGAACTGGCTAAAGTGGAAGGTCATCGGGTTATCCAGCACGATGATATTAATAGTGCTGGCCAGAGCCCCCATTGATCCCAGTCGTCGTTTCTGTACCTCTATACCCAGAAAGAACCCCAGCACCGCCAGGCTCAGGCACAGTAACAACATGCTTTGTTGCGTATTGGGGATAATCACCAGGAAATAGAGCGCCCCGAGCGGTAACGCCGCCAACGTACCGTAAATAAAGTCTATCGCCACCATGCGCGGGTTGGGCAAACGCATTGCCAGCGAAGTGACAACCGCAATCATCACCATTGCGCCGCTGCCGGAGGTCCATCCGGTCCACAGCCAGAATAAAGTTCCCAGCACACAAGAAAGCGTGGTGCGCCAGAAGTTGACCATCGCATGATGGCGCTCGGCAGACTCCACCTTCACTACTGGCTCACCTTGCAGGATCTCTTCTTCCGTGGCGCTAATTTTGGTATTACTCAGTACACCGCGTTTGAGCAACAGGTAGCGCGTCGCGGCGCCTGCCCAACTATATATCGTGATCGGCGTTTCGCGTTCGCCGGTCCAGGCAATCACCCGCCGCATCCGCTTCAACTGTTTATGAACATCCTGCACCGTTTCAACCGGCATATTGAACAACTCGCGGAAGGTATCAGTGATCAGTTCGGGTCGAGTGTTCTGAATAAGATAGGTTTCGCAGGACTGCGTGATGAGCGTGAGTGACAGCGTGTTCAATGCTTTGAGTCTGCGGTTAGCCCGCCCCCAGCGTGAGGACTCCATATTCAGGTTACTTCGCATGCCTTCCAGTGCCGCCGTACGCCGGACTAAATCGCCCCAGGCTTTGTCCACTTCTTCACTGTCACCATGCTTAATGCACAACTGCATAAGCTGATACTGCGCCACCAGCAGGCTGTCCAGTTCGACATCAATCTCCTGTTTCACCGAACGGGGCGAAAAGAGCAGATCGGCCACAATAGCACAGACAATCCCCATCACTATTTCACTACAACGTTCGAGCGCAAATTGCGGCGTCAGCAGCGGTTCAGCCTGGATGGTAATGACGATGATCAGCGCCGTATAGCCCGAAAGTCCCCAGGCATAGGAGTTTTCGATCTTCACAAGCGACGAGATCCAGGTACAAAAACCGGCCCAGATACAACACACCAGGATCATCAATAACGGGGCGCGGATCATGCTGATGATAATGATCAGTGCAGCAATACAGCCGATAAATGTCCCGACAATACGCAGCATGCCGCGATAGCGTATAGCACCAGAATAGGGCTCTCCGCCAGCGGCAAAGGCCGGGCCAGCCGCCACAATGGCTGCGGTCAGCACCGCCCAGCGCGGGGTCTCAAGTTGGAAGTGAAAGCCAACGAACAGCGCCAGTACAATCGCGCACGCCAGTTTTACCGCAAAGCGGATATGCTGGTTGGCAATAGAGAAAATGCCCATCACGATTAGCCAAACTCGCGCAGGCGGTGCGCCATTTTACGGAAGAAGGATTCCCGGCTTGCATCGCGATCCTGCTTGCCGGTAATGACGACGGTAGCCGTAGTCCCCGCAGGCCACAGGGTTCCCTGCTGCTCATCAAGACGAATTCGCACCGGTACACGCTGCGCCAGACGCACCCATTCAAGATTGGAATCAATGGTCGCCATACCCTTTGCGTCCCGCGTGCTGCTGGCATTCGTTACACCAGCCGCCACGCTATCAACGGTGCCCTTCAGCACATGATTACTGCCCAGCGGGGTGATCTCTGCGCGATACCCAGGGCGGACGCCTTCCAGCTTGGTTTCTTCCATATAGGCCAGCACATAAAAAGAATGCTGTTTGACCAACGCCACCGCCGTAGAGCCGCGAGTAATAAATTCGCCGCTGTAGACGTTCAGGTTAGTCACCCAGCCATCTGCTGGAGCGCGAATGACGGTACGTTCCAGATCTAATTTCGCCAGGTCGCGGGTCGCCTGCGCCTTCGCAAGCTGGTGTAATACGGTTTGCAGGACATTGTTTGACTGGTCAATCTCTTCACGAGACATAGCCTGCACGCCCAGCCGATTACGACGGCTGGCCTCCTGGCGTTTTTCCTGCGATAACACCTGATAGTAGGCGACGTCTGCTTCCGCTTCTTCGAGCGCTTTTTTATAGCGCGGCTGATCGATGGTAAACAGGACCTGGTCTTTCTTCACCAGTTGATTATCATGAACGTTAACGTTAGTGATAAGCCCGGCGACATCCGGGGCTATTGCCACAACGTCGGCGCTGAAGCGCGCATCACGCGTCCACGGCGACTCGGTGTAGAACACCCATGCGCGGAAAATGGCGATGAAGGCCAGAATGACCAGTACGAGAGTCGTGGCCGTACGGGAGAGTTTTCTTGTTAGTGTTTTCACTTCAACCTCAAACGAACAGGCGCGTTATTAAATAGAACAGGCAGCAATACAGCGCGGTGTTAAACAGAGCCGGGTGCCAGACAAAATCATAGATGCCAGTTGGAACCAGTACCCGGCGCACCAGCCAGAAAATCGCCAGTGACAAAAGTAATTCGAAAAAAATCGGTGGGAAGGACAGACCAAACACCACGATAACGGGAAACAGACTCATGTTGACCTTGGTAGCTTAAGAGAGTGCAGGTGATAGATTTTCTAGCGTATGTCACCGCAGAGAAGGGCAAGGATGAGCCAGGCGAGAGCGACATAGCTGTTATTTGAATAATAATATATTAACGTAACTGTTATGCTGTTATCTATATTATGTGATCTAAATCACTTTTAAGTCAGAGTGAACAATGGAACGATTAAAACGTATGTCGGTGTTTGCCAAAGTTGTCGAACTGGGCTCCTTCACCGCCGCCGCAAGACAGTTACAAATGAGCGTTTCATCGATAAGCCAGACGGTCTCTAAACTGGAAGATGAGCTACAGGTCAAGCTGCTAAACCGCAGCACACGCAGCATTGGGCTAACTGAAGCCGGTAAAATTTATTATCAGGGCTGCCGCCGGATGCTGCACGAAGCACAGGATGTTCACGAACAGCTTTATGCCTTTAACAACACGCCCATCGGCACCTTGCGCATTGGTTGTTCTTCAACCATGGCACAAAATGTCCTCGCTGGGTTGACCGCAACGATGCTGAAAGAGTATCCAGGATTGACGGTAAATCTGGTAACAGGCATCCCGGCACCGGATTTAATCGCCGACGGTCTGGACGTGGTTATTCGCGTCGGCGCGTTGCAGGACTCCAGCCTGTTTTCACGTCGCCTGGGAACCATGCCGATGGTGGTCTGCGCCGCTAAAAGCTATCTCGCTCAGTTTGGCGTGCCGGAAAAACCCGCCGATCTCAGCAACCACTCGTGGCTGGAATACAGCGTGCGCCCGGATAATGAATTCGAACTTATCGCTCCGGAGGGGATCTCTACCCGCCTGATCCCAGAAGGGCGCTTCGTGACTAACGATCCGATGACGCTGGTGCGCTGGCTGGCAGCAGGCGCGGGTATTGCCTATGTGCCGCTGATGTGGGTGATCAATGAGATCAATCGTGGCGAAGTGGAGATCCTGCTGCCCCGCTACCAGTCGGATCCACGTCCGGTCTATGCACTGTATACCGAAAAAGACAAACTACCGCTCAAGGTCCAGGTGGTGATTAACTATCTGACGGATTATTTTGTCGATGTGGCGCAGCTGTTTCAGGGGATGTACGGCCGGGGCAAAGAGAAATAAAAAAGCCCGGTAGCGCTTTGCTTACCGGGCCTACATTCAGTGCCAACGCACATTCCAGGCCGGATACGCTGAGCGTTATCCGGCGACCGGGTCGTTACGCGGTGCCACCTACGGTCAAGTTATCCACCTTCAGCGTCGGCTGGCCCACGCCCACCGGCAAGCTCTGTCCTTCTTTACCGCAAACGCCAACCCCGTTATCCAGTTTCAGGTCGTTACCCACCATCGAAATCTGCTGCATCGCTTCGATACCGGAACCAATCAGCGTTGCGCCTTTCACCGGTTTGGTCACTTTACCGTTTTCAATCAGGTACGCTTCGGACGTCGAGAATACAAATTTCCCGGAGGTGATATCCACCTGACCGCCGCCAAAGTTAGGCGCATAAATACCGTATTCAACGGATTCGATGATTTCCTGCGGCGTGGATTTCCCCGGCAGCATATAGGTGTTGGTCATACGCGGCATCGGCAAGTGCGCGTAAGATTCACGGCGACCGTTACCCGTTGGCGCTACGCCCATCAGGCGCGCATTCAGTTTGTCCTGCATGTAGCCTTTCAGAATGCCGTTTTCGATCAGCACGTTGTACTGACCCGGTGTCCCTTCGTCATCGATAGCCACAGAACCACGACGGTCCGCCATTGTGCCATCATCCACAACGGTACACAGTTCTGACGCCACCAGTTCACCCATGTGACCGCTGAATACCGAGGTGCCACGGCGGTTAAAATCACCTTCCAGACCATGACCGACCGCTTCATGCAGCAGAACGCCAGGCCAGCCAGCGCCGAGTACTACCGGCAGCGTACCAGCAGGCGCTGCTACCGCGGACAGATTGACTAACGCCATCCGTACGGCCTCTTTCGCCCACGCGTCGGCACGGACTTCACCATCAAGGTCGCCAAGGAAATAGTCATAGCCAAAACGACCGCCGCCACCGCTGGCGCCGCGCTCACGCTTACCGTCCTCTTCGACCTGTACGCTTACGGACAAACGTACCAGCGGGCGGACGTCAGCGGCCAGCGTACCATCAGTCGCGGCCACCAGGATCAGTTCATAAACACCGGTCAGGCTGGCGGTCACTTCCTGGACGCGTTTGTCGGTGGCACGGGCCACGTTGTCTACGCGGCGCAGGATATCCAGTTTTTCTTCGCGGCTCATGCTCTGCAACGGATCAACCGAGGTGTAAAGCGCCTGATGCTCCACGGCCCCCAGCGTTTTTACTTTGCCGTCACCGTTGTCACGCACGATAGTACGCGCGGCATGAGCGCTTTGTTCCAGCGCCAACAGGCTAATCTGGTCTGCATAGGCAAACCCTGTTTTCTCGCCGCTGATGGCGCGTACGCCAACGCCCTGATCGATATTGTAAGAACCATCTTTAATGATGCGGTCTTCTAAAACCCAGGATTCGTGATAGCTCGACTGAAAATAGAGATCGCCGTAATCAAGACGGCGTTCGGCCAGTTGGCCCAGGATGGCAAACAGATCCTGATGTTTCAGGCCATTTGCCGCTAGCAATTGTTCACTTACCAGGTTCAGACTCATCGTTTTGATTACTCATTTAATTCTGCCGGATAGCGGAAAAAAACGCCTTATCCGGCCTACGTTGTTAGGCTGCTGTAGGCCGGATAAGCGCTGCGCCATCCGGCAATACTATGTACTGAGATTGGGGCAATTACTCGCCCCCGTCAAATCATTGCTGGCTTTCTTTGCGCGGCTGACGCAGAACTTCGTTAATTTGCGGCTTATCGACCGGACCAGTGATGCGATAGCGCAGAATCGAGACTTTGCTCCACAGCGGCCCCAGCACCTTACTGGCGGCAAACACCGCCGCACCAACAATCGGGTTGACGGCAAACGCGGCGGCAACGCCTACGGTGGCAGATATTTCTGGTGCAACAATGGCTTCCATGTCCAGATCCCGGCGTACCAGGTTCACTGAACCTTTCATCGCAATATCGGCTTCCAGACCGTCCACCAGCGTGTCGTCGGTATGCATCACGCCATCTTTGATCCACGCCGTGCTGCGAATCGAGTCGAAATAGAAGCCTTCGCTGAAGGTGTCGCTAAAATCAAAGCGCAGTTTACGCAGTAACGCATCGAAGCTTAGCAGACGTAACAGTTGCCCAGCATGTCCGGTACTGAGTTCGGTAAGTTCGCCTTTGCCCAGCCGGGTACGCAAAATACCATTCAGCGAGGCTACATCAGGATCCCACGGCGGATTACGCCAATGCAGATCATACTCCACGTTGAATGAAGAATTGCGAATCGGCGTTGATACGCCAAAGAAACCGGCTGCGGAGTCAATTTTGTTGCCGCTCAGTTTACCCTTCAGCGACGTTCGCTCCTTGCCCGGCGCATTCACCCACACGCCGTCGGTGGTCAGTCTGGCAAAACCCGTATCCAACAGACCGTTACTCAAGGTCAGCGTGTCGCCTTTAATCGCTACATCGGCGTCAATGCGCCCGTATTTCTGTCCCCACATCCAGCACTCGGCACAGCGCAGCTGAAGGTCCGGCCAGCCACGGAAGCTGACGTTGTCGATGGCTGAGAACGGCGAGGCTGGCGTACTATTTTGTGACGGTTTTGCCGCGCTTGGGTTGTAATAAAGATACTTAATATTGGCCAGCCACGGCGCATTATTGCGCATAGCCAGCGTGGCGTTAATTTCACGGCCCTGCGCCTGCACGGTGGAGCCATTGCTCGCAGGCTCAGAAACGATACTCAAATTATTCCACTGTTGACCGCCCAGGGATAACGATGGCGTACGCATCGTGATGCGCTGCGGGAAGTTAGCGTTGCTGCCCACGTTATCCACAGCACCTTTCTGGAATAACGCCAGCCATTGCGCGCCATCCATAGGGGGAAGATTAAGCTCTATGCCTTGTTGATCGGGTAACGCTGGCACGGTGCGGCTTTCCGACGCCCAGATTGCGCGGTCAAGCGTCAGTTTCTGATTCAGCAGCCAGCGGCTGTTAAAATGATTTTTACTGCCAGCGTTGCCGGTCAGATCAAAGCTGCGCAGATTGCCGTTGGCCTTAACGTTCACCGGCAACGCCTCACCGGCCGCCTTATTCAGCGGAGAAGGTAAGTGACTACTTACATTCTTGAGGTCGCCCTTTAACTCAACGTTGTAGGTCGGCCCGGCATGATACGGAAGATCGATTCCTACCTTGCCATTCCACGCTATGCTGCCATTCAACGCGTCGTTGACCTGCGTCGGTAAAATCCCCATGCGGCTTGGCTGCCAGTCACCTTGCAGATTCACGGCTACCTGATAGGCTTTCGCCCCTTCGGTCGTGGAAAAGTCGACGTTCAGAGGCTGATTAAACCAGTTCGCGGTCATCGGCTCGCTCTTCAGATCGCCGTTGATAAAGCTGAATTTACCATTCAAATTCTTCAGCGTGCTGTCGAGCGGTTTAATAAACAGGCTGTTATTACGCAGGTTGACGTCACCTTTGGCGGTAACCAGCGAGCCGTCTAGCGGAATATCAAGATGTAAGCGAGCATTCACATCGCCGTCAATCTGCAACTGCTCAAGCGTAGCGCCGAGTGAATCCTTCAATGGCGTCTCATCAAAATAAGGTCCAACCGCCTTGCCCGGCCCGTTGATGTCGGCATCAATCAGCAGTTTTTCTTTGGCATAGTCGGGGATGTTAGCCGTCAGATTACTGGCCTTCACACCGCCCAGATTAACGCTATCGGTCTTCATCCACAGACCGTCGTTAATGAAGTTCAGTTCAATATTAAGGTCAGTCAGCGCGGGCCAGTCGGGCTGGAAAGCAAACTTCGCATTGCGAAGCGGCACCAGTACCTGGAACTGCCCTTCATTGTGTAGATACGGGAACAGATGCGGGTCGCCGCCATACACCAACGTGGCGTTATCCGCTTCGCCGCCCTGAATAGCGCCGCTGAGGTAATCAACCAGCTCTTTGCCCATCAGGTTTTCCGGGAAGTAACGCCAGGCCTGAGAGCCATCGTCGGTGCTGATACCTGCCAGAATGCCCAACCATGGCTCATCATTGGCGGGCTGCAGATAGCGAAAACCACCGCGTGCGTGTACCGCTTTCGCTTTAACATCAATGTTGCGCCCATCTAACTGGAAACCTTTATCATTCTTCAGCCAGCTTAGCGTCGCTACGCCATCCTCTATTTCCAGCGGTGCGCGAAAGACGGTTTCATACGGCATTTTAGCTTGCTTCATGGAAGCAGTGAGCGCCCCGTTTTCAACGCTGCCCGCGAGCGTACCGGAGAAATGTTCTGCCCCTGGCAGCAGCTTCCACTGTTTCCAGGCCAGATTGGTCCACGAGGACTGGAAGCGAGTTTTTTCTGTTGCCTGTAACGGGATATCCAGCGCCAGCACATCTATTTTGCCGCTCGGCTGCGTGGCCCGCCAGATATCACCCAGCACAGGCGATAACTTGGCCGCCATCGGACGCAGCCCTTCTAACCCGGCCAGCTCCAGATTGCTGGCGCGGATGCGTAGCTCGTCGCTGCGTTTGTTATTCTCGCCGCCGACTTCCTGTTCAGGGATCCAGGCCAGCGTTAACGCCCCGCTTGGCCAGGGTTTATCATCCATCGTGATACGGGTATCGGGAATGGAGAATTGCCAGCCCGACTGCTCGCGGCTGATGTGCGCCGTCAGGTTATCGACGGAGAGCGTATGCGTACGACTCTCTCCCAGCCAACTTGCCCCACCTTTTTTCAGCCAGACATCGCCGCCGGAAACGACACCTTTTCTGATCGTCATCCATGCTTCCAGGCTAAAACGCGCGGTTTGCAACGCGACATTATCCTGCATCCATTTACCCAGCCACGGCTTGACGTCGATATCGTCGGCCTGCAACCAGACCCGACCGTTATTCAACAGCCCGTTGTCATCACGCAGATCCATTCGCACCTGCATAACACCGTGCTGCCCGGTCAGACTGGAGAGACTGACCTGCCCTTCAGCGCGATGTCGGTTTTTACCGTTAAGCCAGGTAAGCTGCGGGATCGCCAGTTCTGCACGCTGGCCTGAGAGGGTTAAAAAGCTAATCTGGCTGTCGCGTAGATCGAAATGATCAAACTGACGCAGGAAGAGATCGCTCAGGTGGCCGGCTTCAATTCCATCACCGCTTTCGCTGCGCTGGATGGGGGTATTGGTACGCAGTTGCAACTGCCAGAAGGTGAGATCGCGAAACTGCCAGCGCATGTGCAGCAAGCTTTGCCAGACATCCAGCGCTAATGTGACCCGCTTTACCGAAAATTCACCGCCATCTTTAAGCTGCGCATGGATATCGCGCGCTTCAAGAGTAGGACCGAAATTTTGCCAGCTAGCGGAAAGTTGGCTGGCGGAGACGGGCAGACCGGTAGCGGATTCAATCTTGTCAAGGATGGCCGGACGCCAGCTATCAAGATGAGGCAGCGCAAGGCGCAGCCCACTGACCAGCAGCGCTGCGATGACAACGAATGCGGCTCCAGTGAGCAGTAATATCCCCGGCAATCGCCTCACGCGCCTCTCCTTGTCTACCAAAAAATGTGACTCACAAAACCGTCTTGCCGGATGGCGGCGTGAACGCCTTCTCCGGCCTGCAAGGTATCGCCATTGGGCGTTTACCAGGCCAGATTACATCATGACAACGTCGAACTGCTCCTGGTTATACAGCGGTTCGACTTGTACTTTAACCTGTTTGCCGACAAAGATTTCCACTTCCGCCAACGCATGTGACTCTTCCCCCTTCAGGGTTTCAGCCACTGCCGGAGATGCATAAACCAGGAAACGATCGGAGTCATATGCATGGTGTACCCGCACGATTTCGCGCATGATTTCATAGCATACAGTTTCCACGGTTTTCACCGTACCGCGCCCATGACAGGTCGGACACTCGTTGCACAGCACATGTTCCACGCTTTCACGCGTGCGTTTGCGCGTCATCTCCACCAGGCCCAGCTGTGAAAAACCGTTGATGCTGGTTTTTACGCGATCCTTGCTCAGCGCCTGTTCCAGAGAGTGCAGCACCCGTCGACGGTGATCTTCATTATTCATGTCGATAAAATCGATAATGATAATGCCGCCGAGGTTACGCAGACGCAGCTGACGAGCAATGGCCTGCGTTGCTTCAATATTAGTATTAAAGATAGTGTCGTCGAGATTACGATGCCCAACAAACGCTCCGGTATTGATATCGACGGTGGTCATTGCTTCAGTTTGATCGATGATCAGATAGCCGCCGGATTTCAGTTCAACCTTGCGTTCCAGCGCGCGTTGGATTTCATTCTCAACGTCAAAGAGATCAAAAATGGGCTGGCGCCCGCTGTAATGTTCCAGCTTGCTGGTCATCTCGGGGATATATTCCGCTGTGAACTCCAGCAACGCTTCATAAGTAAGACGAGAGTCAACGCGGATCCGGTCAAGCTGGGCATCCGCAAAATCACGCAACACGCGCTGCGCCAGCGCCAGTTCGCCGTACATCTGGTAGCGCGTTTGCGGGCGCTTTTTACGCTCCATGACTTTAGTCCAGACGCGCTTCAGGTAGGCAGCATCCGAGGCTAGATCCTCCTCGCAGACGCCTTCCGCCGCTGTGCGAATGATGAATCCGCCCTGTTCATCGCAGTAATCCGCCACCACTTTTTTCAGGCGTTCGCGTTCGGTTTCGCTTTCGATACGTTGGGAAACGCCAACGTGCGAAGCACCCGGCATAAAGACGAGGTAACGGGAAGGAAGCGTGATGTCCGTCGTCAGGCGTGCGCCCTTAGTTCCCAACGGATCTTTTACTACCTGCACCATCAGATCCTGGCCCTGGCGCACCAGTTCAGAAATGTCGCGCACGGTGAACTGTTTTTGTTCTTCACCCGCCACGCATTCGGTGTGCGGCATGATGTCTGAAGCGTGAAGAAATGCGGCTTTATCCAGTCCAATATCTACAAAAGCCGCCTGCATACCCGGAAGTACACGACTTACACGACCTTTGTAGATATTGCCTACGATTCCGCGTCGCGCCTCACGTTCAATATGAATTTCCTGCAGAATACCGCCATCAATGTAAGCCACCCGAGTTTCCGATGGCGTTACGTTTACCAACAATTCAGCCGTCATGTTTATCCCTTTTCTCACGCAGTGCGTTAAAATTGGTCAGCAACTCATACGTTTCTACCAGCGGTAAGCCGACTACGGCGTGATAGCTGCCATTGATCTTCCTGACAAAACAGCCACCCAACCCTTGAATACCGTATGCACCTGCTTTATCCATTGGTTCACCGCTGGCAACATAGCCCGCGATGTCCTCATCGGTTAGTGCTCTGAACGTCACTTCCGTCACCACCAGACAGTCCAGACTGTGCCGGCGGTCGGCCAATGCCACGGCGGTCATGACCTGATGCGTTTTGCCCGACAGTTTGCGCAGCATTACTGCGGCATGGGCGGCGTCGTGTGGTTTTTCCAGCACTTCGCCATTAAGGATAACAATGGTATCTGCACCCAATACCGGCAAATCACGCTGCGCCAGCGCCACGCCAGCCTGCGCTTTTTCGCGTGCCAGACGCGAAACATACTGCTGCGCGCTCTCCTGCGGGTGTCGCTGTTCTTCAATCCCAGGCACCAGCCGTTCAAAGGTAACACCAAGCTGAGCGAGCAGTTCCTGACGACGTGGAGAACCAGAAGCAAGATACAGAGTATTCATATCAACCTTATTGCACCGCAAACTGCTGACGGACCTTACGCATCAGTAAGAATAGCCATGGCCAAAGCACACCATTCACTACACTACTCCAGAACACTTCGGGTCTGAAAGAGACATTGATCACTAAAAACTCGGCCCAGAAAACAATAATATCCACGACCAGTGATAACAACATGACCACCAGCGCCTGTTGCCAGAGCGCGAGGTTACGGAATAGTTGGAATTTCAGCGCGACCAGATAAGCAATGATACTCATCGACAATGCGCGCACGCCAAGCGTGGAGCCGCTGATGAGATCCAGTATGGCACCCACCACAAACCCCGTGCCCACATTTACGCGATGCGGCAGCGCCAGGATCCAGTACAACAAGATGAGCAGTACCCAGTTTGGCCGGAAAACCAGAATATCGTCCGGCCAGGGCATGACTTGCAGCAACAGTGCAATAAGGAACGAGAGCCAAATCACCCAACGTCCCTGGCTACGATAGCTTGCCACTTACTGTCCTCCCGGCTTACGCGGAGCAGGTTGTGGCGGCGTGGTATCCGCAGACGCTGGAGTCACGCCTGTGGCGGGAGCTGGCACTGGCGCAGGCGGCCCCATGGCATCTGGTGCAGGCAGAACTTGCGGCATCATTTGCATCAGGCGTTCATTGGCAACGCGGTGCACTTCTTCTGGCGTCATCGGATTTGCGCCGTTACGATCGGCGCCCCACAACAGCAGCAGATAACGCAGACGCTGCAGACCCGCGGTCGGGCGTGCCTGAATCACGGTATAAGCGCGCTGAGTGTCCAGCTTAACGGAAGAAACAACACCAACCGGATAGCCTTCAGGGAAACGCCCCCCCAGACCCGAGGTAACCAGCACATCGCCAACGCGAATGTCGGTGTTGGCCGGCAGGTGTTCGAGCTGAAGATCGTCGGTGCAGCCGTTACCGGCAGCGATCACGCGGATATCGTTACGCAGTACCTGAATGGGCAGAGCATGCGTCGCATCGCAAATCAGCAGCACGCGGCTGGTCAGTTTAGCCACCGCTACGACCTGACCCACAACGCCTTTGTCGCTAATAACCGGCTGACCTTCGTAGACACCGTTAACGCTCCCTTTGTCGATCACCACCTGATCGCTGTAAGGGTCATTAACCGTTGAGATGACCTGCGTCACCATCTTTTGTTCGTCCTGACGCAGCGGCGATCCCAGCAGCTCACGCAAACGCGCGTTCTCCTGTTTATATTGCCCCAGCATCAGCAGTTCGCTGTTTTTCAGCAGCAGTTCCTGACGCAACGCCCGATTTTCAAGTTCGAGTTGGTCACGCGAAGCCAGCGTTTGCGAAACGCCGTCGAGTAATTCACGAGGACCATTTGAGATAAAGTAGAAAGGACTGACGGCGGTATCCATGTACGTTCGGATTTGACTAAACGTACCCAGGCGGCTGTCGGCAATAATAACGCCGAGCGCCACCAGCACCGCCAGAATAAGGCGAATCTGTAGCGACGGGCCACGGCTAAAAATTGGCTTCATAGTCTATGCGTATTCTCGTATCAGAGCGGAAGGGCAACCCGCGGGCTACCCTACCTGCATCCGATTACTCTTCGCTGAACAGGTCGCCGCCGTGCATATCGATCATTTCCAGCGCCTTGCCGCCACCGCGCGCCACGCAGGTCAGCGGATCTTCAGCAACAACAACTGGAATACCGGTTTCTTCCATTAACAGACGGTCAAGGTTACGCAGCAGAGCACCGCCACCGGTCAGTACCATGCCGCGTTCGGAGATGTCAGACGCCAGTTCTGGCGGACACTGTTCCAGTGCAACCATCACCGCGCTCACGATACCGGTCAGCGGTTCCTGCAGGGCTTCCAGAATCTCGTTGGAGTTCAGGGTAAAGCCGCGTGGAACACCTTCTGCCAGGTTACGGCCGCGAACTTCGATCTCGCGCACTTCGTCGCCCGGATAAGCGGAACCGATTTCGTGTTTAATACGTTCTGCGGTGGCTTCACCGATCAGAGAACCGTAGTTACGACGAACATAATTAATGATGGCTTCGTCGAAGCGGTCGCCGCCAATACGTACAGAAGAGGAGTAAACCACGCCGTTCAGGGAGATAACGGCAACTTCAGTTGTACCACCACCGATATCCACAACCATAGAACCGGTTGCTTCAGAAACTGGCAGACCCGCCCCGATCGCAGCCGCCATCGGCTCTTCGATCAGGAATACTTCACGGGCACCTGCGCCCTGGGCGGATTCACGGATCGCACGGCGTTCAACCTGAGTTGCTCCAACCGGTACACATACCAGTACGCGCGGGCTTGGGCGCATGAAGCTGTTGCTGTGCACTTGTTTGATAAAGTGCTGGAGCATTTTTTCAGTCACGAAGAAGTCAGCGATAACGCCGTCTTTCATTGGCCGAATGGCAGCGATATTGCCCGGTGTACGACCCAGCATCTGCTTCGCGTCATGGCCCACTGCGGCTACGCTTTTTGGCGAGCCGGCACGATCCTGACGAATGGCCACAACAGAAGGCTCATTCAATACGATGCCTTGTCCTTTTACATAAATAAGGGTATTCGCGGTACCCAGGTCAATGGACAGGTCATTGGAAAACATGCCACGAAATTTTTTCAACATACTAAGGGATAATCCTGAAAGCTGGGGCGGAAAACAAAATCCGCTTACTTTACCAACCACACGCAGCAGCGACAAGGCGCAAAAATCATCTGCTACGGTGAAAATTAGTGCAGTTCGTTTCCTTTGTTACAAAATCGGCCTGAGTCCATCAGGGCTGAATAAATCAGCAGCACTCCTCGCTTTTGTTTGCAACCTGTCAAAGGTCATTCACCTGCATGTTTGCTGTTACAACCTGGCGAGCAGACAAGCACACCCCCAGAAGGCACAGCGCGCATTATTCTACGTGAAAACGAATTAAACGGCAGGTTAAACCGAGTATCTTTGCGAATATTTTTTCACGTTAGTGTCAAGTGGCTGTGATGCGGCAAAAAAATCCCCTTGCCCACCCGCAACTCCGCGTTCCGTCAGCGTATGCCACTCGCTACGCGAACGAACGCCCGTGGCGTAAACCTGCGTTGGTGTTCCAGAACAAGCCTCCACCAGGCTTTGCACCAGGAGCTGGTTTTCGGTTCGCTTATCAATATTCCTCACCAGGCTTGGATGCAGCTTCAATAACTCAACGTTAAGCTCTTTGATCCAACTGGTGCTCACCAGCGTTAAACCCGCCTGCGTAACGGCAATTCGCACACCCAGCGCATTCATCAATCTGATGACGGGCTGTAACCGGCTGATATGTTGACAGACATCTGCCTCAGCAAGTTCAATAATTATGCGTTTGCGTAATGATTTTTCGCACTGCATCAGCGTATCACGTAGCCAGCGCTGAAAACGTGGGCGAATTAGCGATTCAACCGTTGTCTGCATCGCCAGGTTTTCCTGCGGCCAATAGCCCAACAGTAAGATCAGACGGCTGATTTGCAGACGGTCATATTCTTCAGCCAGGCCAAACTGCAGGACCATCGGCATATATTCCGCCGAAATAACCTCTTCGCTGCCATCAAAAATACGGCACATCAGCTCCCGGTGGTGCACCCGTCCTTCACGGGTTACCGCAGGCTTTTGATAAATTCTGGGTCCACCCCGGCTGAGCATCTGTTCGATCAGCGTTCGCCAGCGTACGTTACCCCGACCTTTTTCCGGTAGTGAGTCATCATAGACCGACCAACTGTTCCCACCCTGCAATACCGAGTTCCGCGTGGCGGCTTCGGCGTGATCCATCACTTGTTCCGTCGACTGACCGCTGCGGCAAACACAAATGCCAATATGAACCATATCGGCACGGTCGATCATTTTATTAGCCGGAAGCGCATCTACCGCTTTTAATAATTGCCCGGCAATACTTTCCGCCTCTTTCAGCGTGCGGTGTGGCAACAGGATGGCAAAATCGCTACGGTGGTAGCGCGCCAGCAACGCGCCCGGATAGCGCGTCATAAAAGTCGACAACAAATTGATTAGCGTTGAAATTTGTTCTTCCGCAAGGGTAATTCCCCAGCTATCGCGCAGCAGCGTAAAGTCCGGCAGGCGTACCATCATCACGACGCCATGCGATCCCACTTTTTCCTGATCTTCCAGCAGCGTTGCCAGTTGGTTATCAAAGAACAGGCGGTTGCTTAGCCCGGTTTTTGTATCCTGCGCCACATAGGAACGAATCAGCGTATCCAGTCGGCTACGTTGCTCGCGGGCACTTTGAATTTCGGTCAGCAGCATATCGAGCGCGCTACTGGTACGCGCAGGCCATTCATAGACCGTCCCCCGCACGTTCGGTCCACGTTCGCCGTTAAGAATGCGCGTTGAACGAATCTCCAGCAACTCTTGACCTGAAAGCTGACGCTGAAGCCAGCGCACAGACAAAAAGAGCATCAGTATAATGAAAGCAATCGCCAACGTGAGCGGCGCGGTAGTCATCAGCGAATGGAAATAGTTGCCCATTGGATCCTGATAAACCAGACGCAGCGACATGCCCGGGTGTTTGACCAACGGGACGGTGACATCACGATACAGATTGTTCGTCCCCGCCGGGCGGTAGCTGCTGGTTCTGGAGTGGTCATACACCACGTGTTCGCCCTGAAGCAGTTCGACGCGCACGATATCAACCGAAACCATCAGTTCATCGATTTGCGGGGTTAGCGCAACGACATCGCGGGAGACAAGGTGCGTATCAATCGCCGTCGCCACCGCCTGAACACGGGTGGTGAACTTATATTGAATCGCGTTATAGAAACTCAGCGAGCAGCCGATCAGAGTTACGAAGATCGTTAACCCTGTAAGCAGCGTCACAAAAGCTGAAAATTTCGTCGTTAATCGCATCCTTGTGTTAACTCCGACAGTTATGAAACAGGCATGAAAGTGATAAAGCGGCGCGAAAATGCAAAACTGAACGCAAAATCTGTCCATTTATACAAACAGTGTGGGCATACTACCAAATTAGGTATATCTGGCAATTTATTGCGCGGAATCGGCATCATGTTTTGATTAGCGAGTATAGTCTTCATTAATAATTTTCCAATCCACTATACGAATTGAGGACAGGTTATGCAGGCTTTGATCTTAGAACAGCAGGACGGAAAAACCCTCGCATCCGTTCAACCCCTCGACGAAAATCAGCTACCGGAAGGCGATGTGACGGTGGATGTCCACTGGTCAAGCCTGAACTATAAAGACGCCCTGGCTATCACCGGCAAGGGTAAAATCATTCGCAATTTTCCGATGATTCCTGGTATCGATTTCGCCGGTACCGTGCGCACAAGCGAAGATCCCCGTTTTCATGCCGGTCAGGAAGTTTTACTGACCGGCTGGGGCGTGGGTGAAAATCATTGGGGTGGACTGGCCGAACGCGCACGCGTGAGAGGCGACTGGCTGGTTGCGCTGCCACAAGGGCTGGACGGACGTAAAGCCATGGTCATCGGGACCGCTGGCTTTACCGCCATGCTGTGCGTCATGGCGCTTGAAGATGCAGGTATTCGCCCGCAAGACGGTGAGATTGTCGTCACCGGCGCCAGCGGCGGCGTGGGCAGCACGGCCGTGGCGTTACTGCATAAGCTGGGTTATCAGGTTGCGGCGGTTTCGGGTCGCGAAAGTACTCACGACTACCTGAAGAGCCTGGGCGCTAACCGTATCCTTAGCCGTGATGAATTTGCTGAATCTCGTCCGTTGGAAAAACAGCTGTGGGCTGGTGCGGTTGATACCGTTGGCGACAAAGTTCTGGCAAAAGTCCTGGCACAGATGAACTACGGTGGCTGCGTTGCCGCCTGCGGCCTGGCTGGCGGTTTCGCTCTGCCGACGACGGTGATGCCATTTATTCTGCGTAACGTTCGTTTGCAAGGGGTGGACTCGGTGATGACCCCGCCGGCACGCCGGGCAGAAGCCTGGGCGCGTCTGGTTAAGGAGCTGCCGGACTCTTTCTATGCTCAGGCCGCCACGGAGATTACGCTGGCGGATGCGCCGAAGTTTGCCGATGCCATCATCAATAACCAGGTGCAAGGTCGTACGCTGGTGAAGGTGAAGTAACAAGCTCTGGCGCAAAAATTTACACTTAATTAACGAAATTTCGCGGCATATCTACAGACTCCCTGCCATATTAACTACGCGTCCCCTGTCAGTTATGACGCGTAAGCCGGGAGTCTGTTATGAAGAAATTACGTCCATTTACAGAAGCCGACGTCACTGACGAGTCGGCTTTTTTTATGCAACGCCGCCAGGTACTGAAAGCATTAGGAATCAGCGCCGCCGCGTTGTCTTTCCCCCTCTCTGCGCAGGCTGACCTTCTTAGCTGGTTTAAGGGGAATGACCGCCCGCCCGCGCCCGCGGGTAAGCCGCTTGATTTCAGTAAACCCGCCGCCTGGCAAAATTCGCTTCCTTTAACGCCGGCGGATAAAGTTTCTGGCTACAACAACTTCTATGAGTTCGGTCTCGATAAAGCGGATCCGGCAGCCAATGCTGGCAGTCTGAAAACCGATCCGTGGACGTTAAAAATCAGTGGTGAGGTGGCAAAACCACTCACCCTCGATCACGATGCGCTGACCGCCCGTTTCCCACTGGAAGAACGGATTTACCGGATGCGCTGTGTGGAAGCCTGGTCAATGGTCGTGCCATGGATTGGTTTTCCGTTACATAAACTGCTGGCGCAGGTTGAACCCACCAGCAACGCAAAATATGTCGCCTTCGAAACGATCTACGCACCGGATGAGATGCCTGGACAAAAAGATCGCTTTATTGGCGGCGGGCTGAAGTATCCCTATATTGAAGGACTGCGTCTGGATGAAGCTATGCATCCACTCACTCTGCTTACCGTGGGGGTTTATGGAAAAGCTCTTCCCCCACAAAATGGCGCGCCCATTCGCTTAATTGTGCCGTGGAAATACGGATTTAAAGGCATTAAGTCGATCGTGAGTATTAAACTAACCCGCGAACGCCCCCCGACAACCTGGAACCTGGCCGCCCCCAATGAATATGGATTTTATGCCAACGTGAATCCACATGTCGATCACCCGCGCTGGTCCCAGGCTACTGAACGTTTTATTGGCGCAGGCGGTATTCTGGACGTTCAGCGCCAACCCACGCTGCTGTTTAACGGTTACGCCGACGAGGTCGCTTCGCTGTACCGTGGTCTTAATCTGCAGGAGAATTTTTAAGTGCGCCTGACTGCAAAGCACATTACCGGACTGAAAGTTTGCCTGCATCTTGCCGGCTTTTTACCGTTTGTCTGGCTATTTTGGGCGGTGAATCACGGTGGTCTGAGCGCAGACCCGGTCAAAGATATCCAGCACTTTACCGGTAGGACAGCTCTGAAATTCTTGCTGGCGACCTTGCTGGTCTCTCCCCTCGCGCGCTACGCTAAACAGCCATTATTGATACGCACACGGCGCCTGTTAGGGCTATGGTGTTTCGCCTGGGCAACGTTGCATTTAACCAGCTACGCACTCCTGGAACTGGGCATTCATAATCTGGCGCTGTTAGGACGGGAATTAATCACGCGACCTTATTTGATGCTGGGCATTACCAGTTGGGGCATATTATTCGCCCTCACGTTAACCTCCACCCAGTCGGCTCAGCGAAAACTGGGCAAAAATTGGCAGTATTTGCACAACTTCGTCTATCTTGTGGCGATCCTGGCACCCATACATTATCTGTGGTCGGTAAAAATTATCTCCCCTCAACCGATTATTTATGCAGCACTCGCTGTGGTGTTGTTAGCCTGCCGTTACAAGAAGTTTCGCCAGTGGTGGCGGTAGTTTCACGTTATGTGCAGTGCGTTACAAAATGTGGACGATCCGATTTTCTTTACATGTTAACGGTTGATTATCTTCCCTGATAAGACCAGTATTTAGCTGCCAATTGCTACGAAATAGTTATAATGTGCGACTTTGCTATCCCCGGTAGCGTTTTTAGAGCGCTGAAAGGGTGACATTCGCATGTTGAAGGTATATTTTGTCTTTTACCCGAAAATGGCAGAAGATAGCCGCACAATGACTAACAAGTCTGGCAATCTCACTTAATGGCAACCGCACCCAGTGCAATGCCTGAGATGCGTGGCATCTTGTCACTCACTGTTATAAAAATGCTATACAGACGGCGGTAAAACGCTTGTCACAATCTCACTAAACAAAGAGTACGGAACCCACTCATGGATATTCGTAAGATTAAAAAACTGATCGAGCTGGTTGAAGAATCAGGCATCTCCGAACTGGAAATTTCTGAAGGCGAAGAGTCTGTACGCATCAGCCGTGCGGCGCCAGCTGCAAGTTTTCCAATGATGCAACAGGCTTATGCTGCACCAGTGATGCAGCAGCCAGCTCTGTCTAACGCTGTCGCACAAACTGCCTCTCCAAGTATGGAAGCTCCGGCAGCAGCGGAAATCAGTGGTCACATCGTACGCTCCCCAATGGTTGGTACGTTCTACCGCACCCCGAGCCCAGATGCGAAAGCGTTCATCGAAATCGGCCAGAAAGTGAATGCGGGCGATACCCTGTGCATCGTTGAAGCCATGAAAATGATGAACCAGATCGAAGCCGACAAATCCGGCGTAGTGAAAGCGATTCTGGTAGAAAGCGGTCAACCGGTAGAATTTGACGAGCCGCTGGTCGTCATCGAATAACGAGGCGAACATGTTGGATAAAATTGTTATCGCCAACCGCGGTGAGATCGCCCTGCGTATTCTGCGTGCCTGTAAAGAGCTGGGCATCAAGACTGTCGCTGTGCATTCAAGCGCGGATCGCGATTTAAAACACGTATTGCTGGCGGATGAGACGGTCTGTATTGGCCCGGCTCCGTCCGTAAAAAGCTATCTGAACATCCCGGCTATCATTAGCGCTGCTGAAATCACCGGCGCAGTGGCAATTCACCCGGGCTATGGCTTCCTCTCTGAGAATGCCAACTTTGCTGAACAGGTAGAACGTTCCGGCTTTATCTTCATCGGCCCGAAAGCCGACACCATCCGCCTGATGGGCGACAAAGTGTCCGCAATTACCGCGATGAAGAAAGCTGGCGTACCAACAGTCCCAGGCTCTGACGGCCCGCTGGGCGACGACATGGACGCTAACCGCGCTCATGCGAAGCGCATCGGTTATCCAGTTATTATCAAAGCCTCCGGCGGCGGCGGCGGTCGCGGTATGCGCGTCGTGCGCAGCGATGCCGAACTGGCACAATCCATCTCCATGACCAAAGCGGAAGCGAAAGCGGCTTTCAACAACGACATGGTTTACATGGAGAAGTACCTGGAAAACCCACGCCACATCGAAATTCAGGTGCTGGCGGACGGTCAAGGTAACGCGATTTATCTGGCAGAACGTGACTGCTCCATGCAGCGTCGTCACCAGAAAGTCGTCGAAGAAGCACCAGCACCGGGCATTACTCCGGAACTGCGTCGCTACATCGGCGAGCGTTGCGCCAAAGCGTGCGTTGATATCGGCTATCGCGGGGCAGGTACTTTCGAGTTCCTGTTCGAAAACGGCGAGTTCTACTTCATTGAAATGAACACCCGTATTCAGGTTGAACACCCGGTAACCGAAATGATCACCGGCGTTGACCTGATCAAAGAGCAGCTGCGCATCGCTGCGGGACAACCGCTGTCCATCAAGCAGGATGAAGTTGTGGTTAAAGGCCATGCGGTAGAATGCCGTATCAACGCCGAAGACCCGAACACCTTCCTGCCAAGCCCGGGTAAAATCACACGTTTCCACGCACCGGGTGGCTTTGGTGTGCGCTGGGAGTCTCATATTTACGCAGGCTACACCGTACCTCCGTACTATGACTCAATGATCGGTAAGCTGATCTGCTATGGCGAAAATCGCGACGTAGCAATCGCCCGTATGAAAAACGCGTTGCAGGAACTGATCATCGACGGTATCAAAACCAACGTTGATCTGCAGATCCGCATCATGAATGACGAGCATTTCCAGCACGGTGGAACCAATATCCACTATCTGGAGAAAAAACTCGGACTTCAGGAAAAGTAAGCGTGCGTTAACTGAAAAGGCCGGAAATTCCGGCCTTTTGTTTTTCTCCCCTCCCGCACGTGCCATAAGGTACAATCCCCGCTTTCTTTATCCACAAGGGACAAAAAATGGACGCTCGTTTTGTTCAGGCCCATAAAGAGGCGCGCTGGGCGCTGTGGCTGACCCTTTTATATCTTGCCACATGGTTAGTGGCCGCTTACTTACCAGATTCCACGCTCGGTTTTACCGGCTTACCACACTGGTTCGAAATGGCCTGCCTGCTAACGCCGCTGGTTTTCATCGTGCTGTGCTGGGCGATGGTGAAGTTTATCTATCGCGACATTCCGTTGGAGGATGACGATGCAGCTTGAAGTTATTTTGCCGCTGGTCGCCTATCTGTTGGTGGTCTTCGGTCTTTCCGTTTACGCCATGCGTAAGAGATCGACCGGCACTTTCCTGAATGAATATTTCCTCGGCAGCCGCTCGATGGGCGGGGTCGTATTAGCCATGACGCTAACGGCAACCTACATTAGCGCCAGCTCGTTTATTGGCGGTCCTGGCGCCGCTTACAAATACGGGCTGGGATGGGTGCTGCTGGCGATGATCCAGTTGCCCGCCGTTTGGCTTTCTCTGGGGATTCTTGGTAAGAAATTCGCGATTCTGGCGCGCCGTTATAATGCCGTTACCCTCAACGATATGCTGTTTGCCCGCTACCAGAGTCGCCTGCTTGTGTGGCTGGCAAGCCTTAGCCTGCTGGTCGCGTTTGTCGGAGCAATGACCGTACAGTTTATTGGCGGCGCACGTTTGCTTGAAACCGCTGCAGGTATACCTTACGAAACCGGTTTGCTTATTTTTGGCGTCAGTATCGCATTGTATACGGCGTTCGGCGGTTTTCGCGCCAGCGTACTGAACGACACCATGCAGGGTATGGTGATGCTGATTGGTACTATTGTTCTGCTGGTCGGCGTCGTTCATGCTGCCGGTGGCCTCAGCAATGCGGTGGTAACCCTGCAAACTATCGACCCTAAACTGGTCTCGCCGCAAGGCGCGGATGACATTCTGTCACCCACGTTCATGACCTCATTCTGGGTACTGGTGTGCTTTGGCGTAATTGGGCTGCCGCATACAGCAGTACGCTGCATCTCTTATAAAGACAGCAAAGCTGTACACCGCGGCATTATCATCGGCACCATCGTAGTGGCAATCCTGATGTTTGGTATGCATCTGGCGGGTGCGTTGGGGCGTGCGGTGATCCCTGATCTGACAGTGCCGGATCTGGTTATCCCTACGCTGATGGTCAAAGTGTTGCCGCCGGTAGCTGCTGGGATCTTCCTCGCGGCCCCCATGGCCGCGATCATGTCGACGATCAATGCCCAATTGCTGCAAAGTTCCGCTACGATCATTAAGGATCTTTACCTGAACCTGCGTCCGGAACAGCTGAAAAACGAAACCCGGCTGAAGCTCATGTCGGCAGTAATTACCCTATTGCTCGGCGCGTTACTGCTACTGGCCGCCTGGAAACCGCCAGAGATGATTATCTGGCTTAACCTGCTGGCGTTTGGCGGGCTGGAAGCTGTCTTCCTGTGGCCGCTGGTACTGGGCCTGTACTGGGAGCGGGCAAACGCCGCGGGCGCTTTGAGCGCGATGATTATCGGCGGCGTTCTTTATGCCGTACTCGCTACATTTAACATTCAGTACCTGGGTTTCCACCCGATTGTGCCCTCGTTACTGATAAGCTTGCTGGCTTTCCTGATCGGCAACCGTTTCGGTTCTGCCGTCCCGCAAGCCGCCATATTGACTACTGATAAATAAAAGAGTTTTGCCATGCCATGGATCCAACTGAAACTGAACACGACCGGTGCCAACGCTGAAGAGTTGAGCGATGCGCTGATGGAAGCGGGCTCCGTTTCCATTACTTTCCAGGACACGCATGATACGCCGGTATTTGAGCCTCTGCCGGGCGAGACTCGCCTGTGGGGAGATACCGACGTTATCGGCTTGTTCGATGCAGAAACCGACATGAAAGAAGTGGTTGCCATCCTGGAGCAGCATCCGCTGCTGGGTGCAGGCTTCGCGCATAAAATCGAACAGCTCGAAGACAAAGACTGGGAACGCGAATGGATGGATAACTTCCACCCGATGCGCTTTGGTGAACGTTTGTGGATTTGCCCAAGCTGGCGCGATGTCCCGGATGAGAATGCCGTCAACGTGATGCTGGACCCGGGTCTGGCGTTTGGTACCGGCACTCACCCCACCACCTCCCTATGCCTGCAATGGCTGGACGGTCTCGATCTAAACGGCAAAACCGTCATCGACTTCGGCTGCGGCTCCGGCATTCTTGCCATTGCGGCACTGAAGCTGGGTGCGGCAAAAGCCATCGGCGTAGACATCGATCCGCAAGCAATTCAGGCCAGCCGTGATAACGCCCAGCGTAATGGCGTTTCTGAGCGTCTGGAGCTCTATCTGCCGAAAGACCAGCCAGAGGCGATGAAAGCCGACGTGGTGGTCGCAAACATCCTCGCAGGCCCATTACGTGAACTGGCACCGTTAATCAGCGTACTGCCCGTTGAGGGCGGTTTACTGGGGCTTTCTGGCATTCTTGCCAGCCAGGCGGAAAGCGTCTGTGAGGCCTATGCCGAACTCTTTACGCTCGATCCGGTTATCGAGAAAGAAGAGTGGTGCCGCATTACCGGTCAGAAAAAATAATCCCCTCTCGTTACCGTTGGTAACGCAATAATCGCTCTTTTTTTCGCAAAAGGATTTGCGGAAATGAGAGCGAGATCGCATTACAAAGCCACTATTTGCTCACAAAACAGCTTTTTATCCTGATAACCTGAGGCTGACCGTAATAAAAAAAGAGAAGTTTTCGGAATTTATAAACGGATGAAAAATTAGCACAACCACGTATCAAACTGATTATTAAAGATTTTAATTTGAAACTGTGTACTTAACCAGCAATTCATTGATCCACCTCAGTGGATTGGTCAAAGTTTGGCCTTTCATCTCGTGCGAAAAATGCGTAATATACGCCGCCTTGCAGTCACAGTATGGTCATTTCTTAACTCATGCGCATCGGACAATACCAGCTCAGAAATCGCCTGATCGCAGCACCTATGGCTGGCATCACTGACAGACCATTCAGGACGCTGTGCTATGAGATGGGAGCAGGATTGACGGTATCCGAGATGATGTCTTCTAACCCGCAGGTTTGGGAAAGTGACAAGTCTCGTTTACGGATGGTGCACGTTGATGAGCCAGGAATTCGCACGGTGCAAATTGCCGGTAGCGACCCTGTTGAGATGGCCGATGCCGCACGTATTAACGTGGAAAGCGGCGCCCAGATTATTGATATCAATATGGGGTGTCCGGCTAAAAAAGTGAATCGCAAGCTCGCAGGTTCAGCCCTCTTGCAGTACCCGGATCTAGTGAAATCAATACTAACCGAGGTCGTCAATGCAGTGGACGTTCCTGTCACACTCAAGATTCGCACCGGCTGGGCTCCGGAACACCGTAACTGCGTAGAGATTGCCCAACTGGCTGAAGACTGTGGCATTCAGGCTCTGACCATTCATGGACGCACCCGCGCCTGTTTGTTCAATGGAGATGCTGAGTACGACAGTATTCGGGCAGTTAAGCAGAAAGTTTCCATTCCGATTATCGCGAATGGCGACATTACTGACCCGCATAAAGCCAGAGCTGTACTCGACTATACGGGGGCGGATGCCCTGATGATAGGACGTGCAGCTCAGGGAAGACCCTGGATCTTTCGGGAAATCCAGCATTATCTGGACACTGGGGAGCTGCTGCCCCCGCTGCCTCTGGCAGAGGTGAAGCGCTTGCTTTGTGCGCACGTTCGGGAACTGCACGACTTTTATGGTCAGGCAAAAGGGTACCGAATTGCGCGTAAACACGTATCCTGGTATCTCCAGGAACACGCTCCGGATGACCAGTTTCGGCGCACATTCAACGCCATTGAAGATTCCAGCGAACAGCTGGCGGCGTTGGAGGCATACTTCGAAAATTTTGCGTAAACAGAAATAAAGAGCTGACAGAACTATGTTCGAACAACGCGTAAATTCTGACGTACTGACCGTTTCTACCGTTAACTCTCAGGATCAGGTAACTCAAAAGCCCCTGCGTGACTCGGTTAAACAGGCACTGAAGAACTATTTTGCTCAATTGAATGGTCAGGATGTTAACGATCTCTATGAGCTGGTACTGGCTGAAGTAGAACAGCCCCTGTTGGACATGGTGATGCAATACACCCGCGGTAACCAGACCCGTGCTGCCCTGATGATGGGCATCAACCGTGGTACGCTGCGTAAAAAACTGAAAAAATACGGCATGAACTGATACTAATCAGCGAAATGTTTGTTTTAAAAGGCGCTACTCGGCATGGGGAAGCGCCTTTTTTATTAACGTCACACGGGAGGCTTTGGCGATGAACGCGAGATGTGAACCTGTCTATTTTGGCGATGAATCTAAAAAGATAATCCTGGGTGATGCACTTACCGAACTGAAAAAGCTGCCGTCAGAAAGCGTCGATCTCATTTTCGCCGACCCACCTTATAACATCGGTAAAGACTTTGACGGGATGGTGGAATCCTGGGACGAAGAGGCCTTTTTGGCATGGCTGTTTGAGTGCATTGACGAGTGCCATCGCATTCTCAAATCACACGGCACCATGTACATCATGAACAGTACGGAGAACATGCCGTATATCGATCTCAAATGCCGCCAGCTCTTTACCATCAAGAGCCGTATCGTGTGGTCATACGATAGCTCCGGGGTGCAGGCCAAAAATTACTTTGGTTCGATGTATGAACCGCTTCTGATGATGGTAAAAGATCAGAAAAACTACACGTTTAATCGTGATGATATTTTGGTTGAAGCCAAAACGGGCGCTAAACGTGCACTGATAGACTACAGAAAGAACCCGCCCCAACCTTACAACCAGAAAAAAGTACCAGGCAATGTCTGGGAGTTTCCACGCGTTCGTTATCTGATGGACGAATACGAAAATCACCCGACTCAAAAACCCAAAGCCCTCCTTGAACGCATCATTCTGGCTTCCTCCAGTCCAGATGACAGCGTGCTGGATCCGTTTGCCGGTAGCTTCACTACCGGTGCCACTGCCGTGGAATTAGGTCGCAAGTTTGTCGGGATTGAAATCAATGCCGAGTACGTAAAAATGGGGCTCAGAAGAATGAGCATTGGTTCGCATTTTTCAGAGAATGAACTTGCAAAGGTGAAAAAGCGGAAGACAAAAAATCTGTCTAAAAAGAGTCGATTAACAGCAAAGAGCGGCGATCTTTCAGCAAAGTAAAGGCATTGTAAGTCTGCTTTTCAGCTTGCAGATTTCGTGTATATTCCCTGCACGCTTGGGCATGAATACACAGGGTTTGGTAATGATTCGCAAGTATTGGTGGCTGGTTGTTTTTGCGGTCTTCGTTTTTCTCTTTGATGCGCTGCTCATTCAGTGGATAGAGCTGATGACAACGGAGCACGATAAGTGCCGGAATATGAATTCTGTAAACCCCCTCAAGCTGGTCAACTGCGTCGACCTCGAATAGCACGACGAAAAATACGTCGACAGCCGTCAGGCCCTGGCGGCTAAAACTACCCTGGCTGATTTTCACTCTGCATTAATTGCATTACACAGCCGTCTGGGCTTAACATTTTTAATACGTTATCAACTAATACTGGTGCTTGCCCATACAAATCATAACTCACTGGATTCATTAACCAGTTTTTTATTATTCCGCTAAAGCTACCGTGCAGAATAATGATGATGACATCTAAATCCAGACTGGTAGCAATCAGATTTTCATCCACGCATTTTTGCAGTGAATCACGAATGCTTTGATGACTGAGACCTATTTTATCGCGAATGGTCTGTTCTGATATCATATCGTTATGAAATTCACATTTATGATATAAAATTTGCATTAATGCCTGCTGGCGAGGATTCTGTGCAATATATTGCAATCCCACCACAAACTTTTCACGCAGCCGCTGTAAAGGATTATCCCCCCAACGACCAATAAGCTTATCCTGAATAAGATCGCGTAATGAAGGTTGTTGTAACCATAGCGCATTGAACAATTGCGTCTTATTTTCAAAATGCCAATAGAGCGCCCCCCGGGTCACGCTGGCGGCATCCGCAATGTCGTTTAACGTCGTATTGCTAACACCACGCACGGCAAACTGCATAATCGCTGTTTCTATCAGGTGCTGTCGTGTTTTGAGGGCATCAGCTTTCGTTTTTCTGGCCATGGTTTCGACTGTCTGAGGTAAGGTAGAGAATGATTAACTTTCTTATGTAATATTTGCTAAACGGAACAAATGTATCACTTAGCGTTTATTTAGACGAGTTCTAAAACAGTTAATTATGGATATTGCACACGAATAAACAAAACAAATAACAACCACCAATATATTCACCAACCAAATACTTATTTCAATATGTGTTTATGCGCATCATTGCATTACTATTAAAACCATAATGAAACAACCGAAGATAAATCCTTTTTTGTTTTTACGTGCCGTGTATCGCGCCCATAAATAAGTATTGCTTACATCGCAAGCTAATAATTTGTAGGATAGCCAACCATTATTTTCACTTGTGCGCGTTATCGCCTCTGCGTTACCCGGTTAATAACGAGCGTTCGGTTTTTTAAGGAATAGAAATGACGAAAAATGCCAGGTTTTCACTCCTGCCCTCATTCATCATCATGTCCGCTGTATTACTCGCCGGTTGTAACGATCAGGGAGAAACACAAGCTCACCCCGCAGAGCCGCAGGTGACTGTCCATGTCGTCGAAAAGGCGCCTTTAGCCGTGACGACCGAATTACCTGGGCGCACAACAGCATTTCGTATTGCTGAAGTCCGTCCTCAGGTCAGCGGGATTGTACTTAAACGGAATTTCACCGAGGGAAGCGATGTTGAAGCCGGTCAGTCGCTTTATCAGATCGATCCTGCGACTTACCAGGCCGACTACGACAGCGCCAAAGGCGAACTGGCAAAGAGTGAAGCGGCAGCAGCTATCGCACATTTAACGGTAAAACGTTATGTCCCGCTGGTTGGCACTAAGTACATCAGCCAGCAAGAGTACGATCAGGCCATTGCTGATGCTCGCCAGGCCGATGCCTCCGTTATCGCGGCAAAAGCGGCGGTCGAAAGCGCTCGTATCAACCTGACCTACACCAAAGTGACATCGCCCATTAGCGGACGTATCGGTAAATCTAACGTCACCGAAGGCGCATTAGTCACGAATGGCCAGGCAACTGAACTTGCTACCGTGCAACAACTTGATCCTATTTACGTCGACGTAACACAGTCCAGTAATGACTTTATGCGCCTTAAACAGTCCGTTGAGCAAGGGAGCCTGCATAAAGACAGCGCCAGCAGTACCGTCGAACTGGTGATGGAAAATGGTCAGTCGTACCCGCTGAAAGGTGCGTTGCAGTTCTCTGATGTCACCGTTGATGAAAGTACCGGATCCATCACCCTCAGGGCCGTATTCCCTAACCCACAGCACACGCTGCTGCCGGGCATGTTTGTGCGTGCTCGTATTGATGAAGGCGTCCAGCCGAATGCCATTCTCGTTCCCCAACAAGGGGTAACACGTACGCCACGCGGCGATGCAACGGTGATGGTTGTCAATGACAAGAGTCAGGTCGAGGCTCGCACCGTCGTTGCTACACAGGCGATAGGTGATAAGTGGTTAATCAGCGAGGGCTTACAGCCTGGCGATAAGGTTATCGTCAGCGGATTGCAGAAAGCGCGTCCCGGCGTAAAGGTTAAAGCAACCACCGATACCGAAACTCCAGCCGCAAAAACTGCGCAATAAGGTAACCGGACATGGCTAACTTTTTTATCAATCGCCCTATTTTTGCCTGGGTTCTGGCCATCATTCTGATGATGGCAGGGGCTCTGGCAATCATGCAACTGCCCGTTGCACAGTATCCGACCATTGCACCTCCTGCGGTCGCTATTTCTGCCACCTACCCAGGTGCGGATGCGCAGACAGTACAAGACACGGTTACGCAGGTTATCGAACAGAATATGAACGGTATCGATAACCTGATGTATATGTCCTCCACCAGCGATTCCTCCGGGAGCGTCACCATTACTCTGACTTTCGAGTCGGGTACTGACCCGGATATCGCACAGGTCCAGGTGCAAAACAAATTACAGTTAGCGATGCCCTTACTGCCACAGGAAGTACAGCAGCAGGGGATCAGCGTCGAGAAATCCAGTAGCGGTTTCCTGATGGTGGCGGGTTTTGTCTCCGATAATAACAATCTGACGCAGGATGATATTTCCGACTATGTGGCGTCTAACGTTAAAGACGCAATAAGCCGAACAGCAGGTGTCGGCGATGTCCAGATGTTTGGTGCACAGTACGCAATGCGCATCTGGCTCGACAGCAACGCAATGAACAAATATCAGTTGACTCCGCTGGACGTTATCAATCAACTGAGAACGCAAAATAATCAGATTGCCGCAGGCCAACTGGGAGGCGCGCCATCCGTCCAGGGTCAACAACTTAATGCCTCCATTATCGCTCAGACACGCCTGAAAACGCCGGAAGAGTTTGGTCGCATAACGCTGAAGGTGGGCCAGGATGGCTCAATGGTTCACCTCAGAGATGTAGCCCGCATCGAACTCGGCGGCGAAAACTATAACATGGTGACGAAAATTAATGGTCAGCCTGCAACAGGCCTGGGCATTAAGCTGGCGACCGGTGCAAACGCGCTGGATACTGCCGCAGGCGTCAAAGCAAAGCTGGCTGAGTTACAACCTTTCTTCCCGCAAGGTTTGCAAGTGGTTTACCCCTATGACACTACACCATTTGTAAAAATCTCGATTAACGAGGTGGTGAAAACGCTGTTTGAAGCCATCATCCTCGTCTTCCTGGTGATGTACCTGTTCCTGCAAAATCTGCGCGCCACGCTGATTCCAACTATCGCAGTGCCTGTCGTGCTGTTGGGAACATTCGCGATCCTCGCCGCATTCGGATTCTCCATCAACACGCTAACGATGTTCGGAATGGTGCTGGCCATCGGCCTGCTGGTCGATGACGCCATCGTGGTAGTAGAAAACGTCGAACGCGTCATGGCGGAAGAGAAACTGCCGCCCAAAGAGGCGACGCAGAAATCCATGGTCCAGATCCAGGGCGCACTGGTCGGGATCGCGATGGTGCTCTCGGCGGTATTTATCCCCATGGCGTTCTTTGGCGGCTCGACCGGCGCCATTTACCGCCAGTTCTCTCTGACCATTGTTTCAGCGATGGCGCTTTCTGTTCTGGTCGCCCTCATTCTTACGCCAGCGCTTTGTGCAACGCTGCTAAAACCCGTTTCCGCCGGACATGTTGAAAAGAAAGGCGGTTTTTTCGGATGGTTTAACGCCCTGTTCGATAAAAGCGTCGGGCATTACAGCAATAGTATCAGCGGTATTCTGCGCAAAACCGGACGCTACTTGTTGCTATATGTTCTTATCGTCGGCGGAATGGCTGTTCTGTTTTTACGCCTCCCTACCTCCTTCTTGCCCGAAGAGGATCAGGGGGTCTTTATGACAATGGTGCAACTTCCTGCCGGTGCGACACAGACGCGCACACAGCAGGTGCTGGATCAGATTCAGAATTACTACCTGAACCAGGAAAAAGCGAACGTAAAATCGGTGTTCACCGTTAATGGCTTCAGCTTTAGCGGCCAGGGACAGAACTCCGGTATCGTCTTTATTAGCCTCAAACCATGGGAAGAGCGTTCGGGCGATGAAAACGGCGTGACGGCTATCGTCGAACGTGCGACCAGGGCGTTCAGCCAGATTAAAGATGGACTGGTGTTCCCGTTCAACATGCCTGCCATTCTTGAACTGGGTACCGCGACCGGCTTTGATTTTCAGTTAATTGATCAGGCTAACCTCGGTCATACAGAACTGACGAAAGCCCGGAACCAGTTGCTGGGTATGGTGAGAGAACATCCGGATTTGCTGGTGCGCGTGCGCCCTAACGGTCTGGAAGATACCCCGCAATTTAAGCTGGATATTGATCAGGAAAAAGCCCAGGCGTTAGGCGTAAGTCTGTCGGATATAAACCAAACGATTTCCACGGCCCTTGGCGGCACCTATGTGAACGATTTTATCGATCATGGCCGAGTGAAAAAGGTATACGTTCAGGCTGACGCGCCGTTCCGTATGTTACCCAACGACATCAACAATCTCTACGTACGTAGTGGGAATGGTGAAATGGTGCCATTCTCTGCGTTCAGTTCGTCGCATTGGATTTATGGTTCACCTCGCCTGGAGCGTTACAACGGTATGCCATCAATGGAAATACTGGGAGAGGCCGCGCCGGGTCGAAGCACCGGTGAAGCCATGGCGCTCATGGAAAACCTGGCAGCACAGCTGCCAACCGGTATCGGCTATGACTGGACGGGGATGTCATATCAGGAACGGCTCTCCGGCAATCAGGCACCTGCGTTATACGCTATTTCGTTAATCGTCGTCTTCCTGTGTCTCGCCGCATTGTATGAGAGCTGGTCTATTCCATTTTCAGTCATGTTGGTTGTACCGCTCGGCGTGGTCGGTGCGCTTCTGGCGGCGTCCATACGCGGTCTGAATAACGACGTTTACTTCCAGGTAGGTCTGCTGACTACCATCGGTCTTTCCGCCAAAAACGCTATCCTTATCGTGGAGTTTGCCAAAGACCTGATGGATAAAGAAGGTAAAGGGTTGATTGAAGCCACACTGGAGGCGTCACGCATGCGTCTTCGTCCAATCCTGATGACATCCCTGGCGTTTATTCTGGGGGTTATGCCTCTGGTTATCAGCCACGGAGCAGGTAGCGGGGCGCAGAATGCGGTCGGTACAGGCGTAATGGGAGGCATGCTGACCGCGACATTGTTAGCAATCTTCTTCGTCCCCGTCTTCTTCGTTGTCGTCAGACGGCGTTTTAGTCGGCGCAACGTTTAATTTGTAAAATAAAGGCGTCTTCGGACGCCTTTTTCACCCAAGATGCCCCTCTTTATTTATTAATAAGATAGCCATTTATTTCTAATAAACCCTTCCTGAAAAACTCGCCAGTCACCTTTCTTTTTATCCATTATTTTTACAATCCACATGAATTGAGATTATTCCTCATGTCAGTATTTTTTTAAGAAGTGGTAAAATAATCGCCGAGTTCGCAGATGGCTTAGCGTTTGTCTTTGCTCAATTAGCGAAACGCTTATTTTTGAGGTAACACCATGAAAAGATTAATATCCGTTGCATTGCTTACCGCATTCCTGGCCGGCTGTGCACACGATTCTCCTTGCGTACCTGTATACGACGATCAGGGGCGCCTGGTTCATACCAATACCTGTATGAAAGGCACCACGCAGGATAACTGGGAAACAGCCGGTGCCATCGCCGGTGGCGCAGCAGCCGTTGCCGGGCTGACGCTTGGGATAGTCGCCCTGACCAAATAAATCTTCTTAAAAGCGCGGTGGGTACCGCGCTTTTTGCAATAAGAATTAAATCTTTATATAAGACAAAACGTTGGTATATAGCACTCAACGTATAATAAAATTATTATAGATTTGCCTCACATATCCACGATTTGAAATTAGCATTTTTTCAGTTCTTCGTAACAGCGCGCTTTCTTTTCATTATTCTCACGTCATCAATATTAACGTACGAAATCGTTATCACGCGTCCGGTTTGATTTTTAAATTTTTTGCGCCGAAATGTGGCTTACGTTTCAATTTTGCACCACTTCAGGGCGCTGCATTTATTTTTTCCTGTCTACACTCTGGATATTGCGTCGAATAATCGTGCGCAAAAACCTGGCACTACCTTTGCTTAAAAGAGTATGGCCATAGCCACAGACAGGTAAAAGACGTTTTCAGAACGTTTCCATAACAATAATTCCTCCACACAGGATGCTCTATGAAAAAGATGATAATAGCCAGCCTGGCTGCGGCCGGCGTGCTGCTTGCGGTTGCAAATCAGGCACATGCCGGCGCAACACTTGATGCCGTAAAGAAAAAAGGTTTTGTGCAGTGTGGGATCAGTGACGGATTGCCTGGCTTTTCTTATGCCGATGCAAGCGGTAAGTTCTCAGGTATTGATGTCGACGTATGTCGTGGCGTTGCCTCCGCCGTATTTGGCGATGATAGCAAAGTAAAATATACCCCGCTCACCGCCAAGGAACGCTTTACCGCACTACAATCAGGTGAAGTCGACATGCTCTCTCGTAATACCACCTGGACCTCCTCTCGTGACGCAGGAATGGGAATGTCTTTCACTGGCGTAACGTATTACGACGGCATTGGTTTTCTTACCCACAATAAAGCGGGTCTCAAGAGTGCTAAAGAGCTGGATGGCGCAACGGTTTGTATCCAGGCAGGAACAGATACCGAACTGAACGTGGCTGACTACTTTAAAGCCAACAACATGAAGTACACCCCTGTCACTTTTGACCGCTCGGATGAATCAGCTAAAGCTCTGGAATCTGGACGCTGCGACACGCTGGCTTCCGACCAGTCTCAATTGTACGCCCTGCGAATCAAGCTGAGTAATCCTGCGGAATGGATTGTCCTGCCAGAAGTTATTTCTAAAGAACCGTTGGGACCTGTTGTACGTCGTGGAGACGATGAGTGGTTCTCCATTGTTCGCTGGACGCTGTTCGCCATGCTGAATGCGGAAGAAATGGGCGTTAACTCGAAAAACGTCGATGAAAAAGCGGCTAATCCTGCAACGCCGGATATGGCACACCTGTTAGGCAAAGAAGGGGATTATGGTAAGGATCTGAAGCTTGATAACAAATGGGCTTACAACATTATCAAGCAGGTAGGTAACTACTCGGAGATCTTTGAGCGTAACGTGGGATCGGAAAGCCCACTGAAGATCAAACGTGGACAGAACAACCTCTGGAATAACGGTGGCATTCAATATGCGCCACCGGTGCGCTAATACGTAGTGATGTAACGGGCGCCGCGACTGCGGCGCTCAGTCCAGAGTCATAGTTACCGAGGTTTTCTTATGTTCCATCGCCGCTCAATCGTAAAAGGATCGTTATCCTTTTCTAACCCTGCGGTCCGCGCCTGGTTATTTCAAATACTTGCCGTCATTGCAGTCATCAGCATTGCGGTCTATCTCATCCATAACACGATAAATAACCTGAATAATAGCGGTATTACCTCGGGATTCTCTTTTCTCGATCGCAGCGCCGGATTTGGTATTGTCCAGCATCTGATCGATTACGAGCAAGGCGATACGTATGGCCGTGTTTTTATCGTTGGCCTGCTCAATACGCTATTGGTTTCTGCACTGTGCATTGTTTTTGCATCAATTCTCGGTTTCTTTCTCGGACTGGCACGCCTGTCAGATAACTGGTTATTACGAAAGCTCTCGACGATCTACATCGAAACGTTCCGCAATATACCGCCGCTGCTGCAGATCTTCTTTTGGTATTTCGCCGTATTACGTAACCTGCCCGGCCCACGTCAGGCCGTTAACGCGCTGGACTTGATGTTTCTGAGTAACCGTGGACTCTATATTCCGGCACCGCAAATGGGAGAAGGATTTTTTGCCTTTTGCGGCGCTGTAATTATCACTATCGTCGTCACTATCGGGCTATTTCGCTACAACAGAATGCACCAGACTAAAACCGGTCAGCTACGCCGGACCTGGCCCACAGCTCTGGCGCTGATCGTGCTTTTACCGATGATCTCACAGTGGCTGTTTGGCGCAGCGCTTCACTGGGATATCCCCGCCCTTCGCGGTTTTAACTTCCGTGGCGGTATGGTGCTTATTCCCGAACTGGCTGCCCTGACGCTGGCGCTTTCAGTGTATACCTCGGCGTTTATTGCAGAAATTATTCGAGCGGGAATCCAGGCCGTTCCTTATGGCCAACATGAAGCAGCACGCTCGCTGGGCCTCCCAAATCCGGTGACACTGCGCCAGGTGATCATCCCACAGGCGCTGCGCGTCATCATTCCCCCATTAACCAGCCAGTATCTGAATATCGTCAAAAACTCCTCTCTTGCGGCCGCCATTGGCTACCCGGATATGGTTTCACTGTTTGCCGGCACGGTACTCAATCAAACAGGGCAAGCCATTGAAACCATTGCTATCACGATGTCGGTGTACCTGATCATCAGCCTGAGCATTTCTCTGCTGATGAATATTTATAACCGCCGTATTGCACTGATTGAGCGCTAAGGAGCCATGATGACAAAAGCACTGCTGTCTCACCCCTCGCGTCAGAACAGTAAACCGGCAAGCCGCAGTCTACTCTGGGTGCGTAAAAACCTGTTCTCCAGTTGGTCAAATAGCCTGCTCACGCTGCTGTGCGTTTGGCTGATTTGGTCATTTCTTCCGCCACTGATGAACTGGGTATTCTTTCAGGCCAATTGGGTCGGTTCAACCCGCGCAGACTGCACCAAAGCAGGGGCTTGCTGGGTGTTCATTCATGAACGATTTGGGCAATTCATGTATGGACTTTATCCCCACGATCAGCGCTGGCGCGTAAATCTGGCCCTGATCATTGGCCTGGCCTCTATCGTCCCTATGTTCTGGAAATCTATTCCTCACCGTGGCCGCTATATCGCCGTCTGGGCCGTCGTTTATCCAGTGGTGGTCTGGTGGTTGATGTACGGTGGTTTTTTCGGACTTGAGCGCGTAGAAACCCGACAATGGGGCGGATTAACACTGACGCTTATCATTGCATCCGTGGGGATTGCGGGCGCGCTTCCGTGGGGTATTTTACTGGCGCTTGGACGTCGGTCTCATATGCCAGTCGTGCGGATTTTATCCGTCATTTTCATTGAGTTCTGGCGCGGTGTGCCGTTGATTACCGTCCTTTTTATGTCCTCGGTCATGCTTCCTCTGTTTATGTCCGAAGGGACCAGTATCGACAAACTTATCCGGGCGCTGGTCGGCGTGATTCTTTTCCAGTCGGCCTATGTCGCAGAAGTGGTTCGCGGAGGGTTACAGGCCCTACCAAAAGGTCAGTATGAAGCCGCTGAATCACTGGCGTTAGGGTACTGGAAAACGCAAGGGCTGGTCATTCTTCCGCAAGCCCTCAAGCTGGTTATTCCGGGTCTGGTTAACACGATTATCGCCCTGTTTAAGGATACCAGTCTGGTCATCATCATCGGCCTGTTTGATCTCTTCAGTAGCGTGCAGCAGGCAACTGTGGACCCTGCATGGTTGGGTATGTCGACGGAAGGATATGTTTTCGCTGCACTGATTTACTGGATCTTCTGTTTTAGCATGTCGCGTTACAGCCAACATCTGGAAAAACGTTTTAACACCGGGCGTACACCGCACTGAGGAATTTATGAGCCAATTATTAATGCCGTCTACCGACGCGATGATTACGCTGGAAAACGTCAACAAATGGTACGGACAGTTTCACGTCCTGAAAAACATCAACCTGAAGGTAAAGCAGGGAGAACGCATCGTATTATGCGGACCTTCCGGTTCGGGTAAATCGACAACTATCCGCTGTATCAACCATCTGGAAGAGCATCAGCAAGGACGTATTGTAGTGGATGGGATCGAACTCAATGAAGATATCCGCAATATTGAGCGTGTCAGACAAGAAGTTGGCATGGTTTTTCAGCACTTTAATCTCTTTCCTCATTTGACGGTCCTGCAAAACTGCACGCTGGCACCAATCTGGGTACAAAAGATGCCGAAAAAAGAGGCTGAAGCTCTGGCAATGCACTACCTTGAGCGAGTTCGCATTGCTGAACATGCGCATAAATATCCTGGGCAAATCTCTGGTGGGCAGCAACAGCGCGTGGCCATTGCACGCTCGCTGTGCATGAAACCTAAAATTATGTTATTCGATGAACCCACATCAGCGTTGGATCCTGAAATGGTAAAAGAAGTGCTTGATACCATGATAGGTCTGGCACAATCAGGCATGACCATGCTGTGTGTTACCCATGAAATGGGCTTTGCCCGCACAGTGGCCGACCGGGTGATCTTTATGGATCTTGGCGAGATTGTTGAACAGGCAGCACCGGATGAGTTTTTTGCTCACCCCAAATCTGAACGCACGCGTGCGTTTTTGTCGCAGGTTATCCATTAAAGCCATGCGCCGGATACAGCACTGCCGTTTAACAGATAAAACAAAAGGCCCGGTCTTTCGACTGGGCCTTTTGTTTTTATTTGATGTCTGGCAGTTCCCTACTCTCGCATGGGGAGACCCCACACTACCATCGGCGCTACGGCGTTTCACTTCTGAGTTCGGCATGGGGTCAGGTGGGACCACCGCGCTACAGCCGCCAGACAAATTCTTTTCTAAGTGCCAAACTTTAACCGAAAAACTGGTGCTGATACCCAGAGTCGAACTGGGGACCTCACCCTTACCAAGGGTGCGCTCTACCAACTGAGCCATATCAGCACACTAAATTTGATGCCTGGCAGTTCCCTACTCTCGCATGGGGAGACCCCACACTACCATCGGCGCTACGGCGTTTCACTTCTGAGTTCGGCATGGGGTCAGGTGGGACCACCGCGCTACAGCCGCCAAGCAAATTCTGTTTATCAACACACCTCTCGGGTCTGTCGATGTAATCTGTAATCAAGCTGAATTTCGATGTCTCATCCGCCAAAACATCTTCGGCGTTGTAAGGTTAAGCCTCACGGTTCATTAGTATCGGTTAGCTCAACGTATCGCTACGCTTACACACCCGACCTATCAACGTCGTCGTCTTCAACGTTCCTTCAGGACCCTTAAAGGGTCAGGGAGAACTCATCTCGGGGCAAGTTTCGTGCTTAGATGCTTTCAGCACTTATCTCTTCCGCATTTAGCTACCGGGCAATGCCATTGGCATGACAACCCGAACACACAGTGATGCGTCCACTCCGGTCCTCTCGTACTAGGAGCAGCCCCCCTCAATTCTCCAGCGCCCACGGCAGATAGGGACCGAACTGTCTCACGACGTTCTAAACCCAGCTCGCGTACCACTTTAAATGGCGAACAGCCATACCCTTGGGACCTACTTCAGCCCCAGGATGTGATGAGCCGACATCGAGGTGCCAAACACCGCCGTCGATATGAACTCTTGGGCGGTATCAGCCTGTTATCCCCGGAGTACCTTTTATCCGTTGAGCGATGGCCCTTCCATTCAGAACCACCGGATCACTAAGACCTGCTTTCGCACCTGCTCGAGCCGTCACTCTCGCAGTCAAGCTAGCTTATGCCTTTGCACTAACCTCCTGATGTCCGACCAGGATTAGCTAACCTTCGTGCTCCTCCGTTACTCTTTAGGAGGAGACCGCCCCAGTCAAACTACCCACCAGACACTGTCCGCAACCCGGATCACGGGTCTACGTTAGAACACCAGCCATTAAAGGGTGGTATTTCAAGGTTGGCTCCATGCAGACTGGCGTCCACACTTCAAAGCCTCCCACCTATCCTACACATCAAGGACCAGTGTTCAGTGTCAAGCTATAGTAAAGGTTCACGGGGTCTTTCCGTCTTGCCGCGGGTACACTGCATCTTCACAGCGAGTTCAATTTCACTGAGTCTCGGGTGGAGACAGCCTGGCCATCATTACGCCATTCGTGCAGGTCGGAACTTACCCGACAAGGAATTTCGCTACCTTAGGACCGTTATAGTTACGGCCGCCGTTTACCGGGGCTTCGATCAAGAGCTTCTCCTTACGGATAACCCCATCAATTAACCTTCCGGCACCGGGCAGGCGTCACACCGTATACGTCCACTTTCGTGTTTGCACAGTGCTGTGTTTTTAATAAACAGTTGCAGCCAGCTGGTATCTTCGACTGATTTCAGCTCCATGAGTAAATCACTTCACCTACATATCAGCGTGCCTTCTCCCGAAGTTACGGCACCATTTTGCCTAGTTCCTTCACCCGAGTTCTCTCAAGCGCCTTGGTATTCTCTACCTGACCACCTGTGTCGGTTTGGGGTACGATTTTGTGTTACCTGATGCTTAGAGGCTTTTCCTGGAAGCAGGGCATTTGTTACTTCAGCACCGTAGTGCCTCGTCATCACACCTCAGCGTTAGCAAGACTCCGGATTTACCTGGAATCTCCGCCTACATGCTTAAACCGGGACAACCGTCGCCCGGCTAACATAGCCTTCTCCGTCCCCCCTTCGCAGTAACACCAAGTACAGGAATATTAACCTGTTTCCCATCGACTACGCCTTTCGGCCTCGCCTTAGGGGTCGACTCACCCTGCCCCGATTAACGTTGGACAGGAACCCTTGGTCTTCCGGCGTGCGGGTTTTTCACCCGCATTATCGTTACTTATGTCAGCATTCGCACTTCTGATACCTCCAGCATGCCTCACAGCACACCTTCAACGGCTTACAGAACGCTCCCCTACCCAACAACACATAGTGTCGCTGCCGCAGCTTCGGTGCATGGTTTAGCCCCGTTACATCTTCCGCGCAGGCCGACTCGACCAGTGAGCTATTACGCTTTCTTTAAATGATGGCTGCTTCTAAGCCAACATCCTGGCTGTCTGTGCCTTCCCACATCGTTTCCCACTTAACCATGACTTTGGGACCTTAGCTGGCGGTCTGGGTTGTTTCCCTCTTCACGACGGACGTTAGCACCCGCCGTGTGTCTCCCGTGATAACATTCTTCGGTATTCGCAGTTTGCATCGGGTTGGTAAGTCGGGATGACCCCCTAGCCGAAACAGTGCTCTACCCCCGAAGATGAGTTCACGAGGCGCTACCTAAATAGCTTTCGGGGAGAACCAGCTATCTCCCGGTTTGATTGGCCTTTCACCCCCAGCCACAAGTCATCCGCTAATTTTTCAACATTAGTCGGTTCGGTCCTCCAGTTAGTGTTACCCAACCTTCAACCTGCCCATGGCTAGATCACCGGGTTTCGGGTCTATACCCTGCAACTTAACGCCCAGTTAAGACTCGGTTTCCCTTCGGCTCCCCTATTCGGTTAACCTTGCTACAGAATATAAGTCGCTGACCCATTATACAAAAGGTACGCAGTCACCCCATAAAGAGGCTCCCACTGCTTGTACGTACACGGTTTCAGGTTCTTTTTCACTCCCCTCGCCGGGGTTCTTTTCGCCTTTCCCTCACGGTACTGGTTCACTATCGGTCAGTCAGGAGTATTTAGCCTTGGAGGATGGTCCCCCCATATTCAGACAGGATACCACGTGTCCCGCCCTACTCTTCGAGTTCACAACACATGCACTTTTGTGTACGGGACTATCACCCTGTACCGTCGGACTTTCCAGACCGTTCCACTACCACACATGCTGATTCAGACTCTGGGCTGCTCCCCGTTCGCTCGCCGCTACTGGGGGAATCTCGGTTGATTTCTTTTCCTCGGGGTACTTAGATGTTTCAGTTCCCCCGGTTCGCTTCATTACGCTATGTATTCACGCAATGATAGTGTGACGAATCACACTGGGTTTCCCCATTCGGAAATCGCCGGTTATAACGGTTCATATCACCTTACCGACGCTTATCGCAGATTAGCACGTCCTTCATCGCCTCTGACTGCCAGGGCATCCACCGTGTACGCTTAGTCGCTTAACCTCACAACCCGAAGATGTTTCGTAAAACACTTCAGTGTTGCGAAAATTTGAGAGACTCGAACACACCGCTTTTCATTTCTTGTTTACGGAGAAATGAAACAGTGTGTCGTTTCAATTTTCAGCTTGATCCAGATTTTTAAAGAGCAAATATCTCAAACGAGACTCGAAAGTCTGTTTTGAGATACTTCGGTCGGCGACTTTCACTCACACATACCAGCAAGTGGCGTCCCCTAGGGGATTCGAACCCCTGTTACCGCCGTGAAAGGGCGGTGTCCTGGGCCTCTAGACGAAGGGGACACTGAAGTCTCAATCGCAAGACGCCTTGCTATTTACTTTTCATCAGACAATCTGTGTGAGCACTACAAAGAACGTTTCTTTAAGGTAAGGAGGTGATCCAACCGCAGGTTCCCCTACGGTTACCTTGTTACGACTTCACCCCAGTCATGAATCACAAAGTGGTAAGCGCCCTCCCGAAGGTTAAGCTACCTACTTCTTTTGCAACCCACTCCCATGGTGTGACGGGCGGTGTGTACAAGGCCCGGGAACGTATTCACCGTGGCATTCTGATCCACGATTACTAGCGATTCCGACTTCATGGAGTCGAGTTGCAGACTCCAATCCGGACTACGACATACTTTATGAGGTCCGCTTGCTCTCGCGAGGTCGCTTCTCTTTGTATATGCCATTGTAGCACGTGTGTAGCCCTACTCGTAAGGGCCATGATGACTTGACGTCATCCCCACCTTCCTCCAGTTTATCACTGGCAGTCTCCTTTGAGTTCCCGGCCGAACCGCTGGCAACAAAGGATAAGGGTTGCGCTCGTTGCGGGACTTAACCCAACATTTCACAACACGAGCTGACGACAGCCATGCAGCACCTGTCTCAGAGTTCCCGAAGGCACCAAAGCATCTCTGCTAAGTTCTCTGGATGTCAAGAGTAGGTAAGGTTCTTCGCGTTGCATCGAATTAAACCACATGCTCCACCGCTTGTGCGGGCCCCCGTCAATTCATTTGAGTTTTAACCTTGCGGCCGTACTCCCCAGGCGGTCGACTTAACGCGTTAGCTCCGGAAGCCACGCCTCAAGGGCACAACCTCCAAGTCGACATCGTTTACGGCGTGGACTACCAGGGTATCTAATCCTGTTTGCTCCCCACGCTTTCGCACCTGAGCGTCAGTCTTTGTCCAGGGGGCCGCCTTCGCCACCGGTATTCCTCCAGATCTCTACGCATTTCACCGCTACACCTGGAATTCTACCCCCCTCTACAAGACTCTAGCCTGCCAGTTTCGGATGCAGTTCCCAGGTTGAGCCCGGGGATTTCACATCCGACTTGACAGACCGCCTGCGTGCGCTTTACGCCCAGTAATTCCGATTAACGCTTGCACCCTCCGTATTACCGCGGCTGCTGGCACGGAGTTAGCCGGTGCTTCTTCTGCGAGTAACGTCAATTGCTGCGGTTATTAACCACAACACCTTCCTCCTCGCTGAAAGTACTTTACAACCCGAAGGCCTTCTTCATACACGCGGCATGGCTGCATCAGGCTTGCGCCCATTGTGCAATATTCCCCACTGCTGCCTCCCGTAGGAGTCTGGACCGTGTCTCAGTTCCAGTGTGGCTGGTCATCCTCTCAGACCAGCTAGGGATCGTCGCCTAGGTGAGCCGTTACCCCACCTACTAGCTAATCCCATCTGGGCACATCCGATGGCAAGAGGCCCGAAGGTCCCCCTCTTTGGTCTTGCGACGTTATGCGGTATTAGCTACCGTTTCCAGTAGTTATCCCCCTCCATCGGGCAGTTTCCCAGACATTACTCACCCGTCCGCCACTCGTCACCCAAGGAGCAAGCTCCTCTGTGCTACCGTTCGACTTGCATGTGTTAGGCCTGCCGCCAGCGTTCAATCTGAGCCATGATCAAACTCTTCAATTTAAGTTTGATGCTCGTGAATTAAACTTCGTAATGAATTACGTGTTCACTCAGAGACTTGGTATTCATTTTTCGTCTTGCGACGTTAAGAATCCGTATCTTCGAGTGCCCACACAGATTGTCTGATAAATTGTTAAAGAGCAGTTGCGACGCGCTTTAGCGCTCTGTCGCGAGGTGGCGTATATTACGCTTTCCTCTTTCAGAGTCAACCCTCATTTTCAGGTTTTTCTCTTCAACCGAACCGGCTGTTTGTGTGAAGTGATTCACATCCGCCGTGTCGATGGAGGCGCATTATAGGGAGTTTCCCGCGGCCCGCAACCCTTAAATTGCAGAAAAATGACTGACCGCTGCATTCCACAGCAAAACCCCGCCTTATACCCATTTACACACAGAGTTATCCACAATCGTAAGCAAAATAGTGGTCAGCCTCCCTGAAAGAAGTGAAAGCAGATAAGGAAATCTCTATATAAAAAGAGACTCGCTCCACGTTATATATAGAAGAAAAGCCCAGGCAGCCCATGCCCCATCATCCCTACCACCTTTGAATTACGCATCCCATCAGGCGATAATACCCATACAAACCGTGATTCCAGGACCGTGATGAGACACTCTCTGCAACGTACTGCTATACGCAAACGCCCAATGAAGCTCGGCACTACCGTGATCCTCATGGTCAGTGCGGTACTCTTCTCCGTACTGCTTGTCGTTCATCTGATTTATTTCTCGCAAATCAGCAACATGACGCGCGATGCATTAGCAGGTAAAGCGCTTGCGGTCGCACGAACGCTGGCAAACTCCCCGGAGATCCGCCAGGGGCTAATGAAAAAGCCCGAGGAAAGCGGTATTCAGGCGATTGCCCAGGCGGTGAATAAGAGCAACGATTTTTTGTTCATCGTCGTCACCGATATGCAAAGCATTCGTTACTCCCATCCCGAAGCGCAGCGAATCGGTCAGCCGTTTAAAGGCGATGACATTTTGCTGGCCCTGCAAGGGAAAGAGAATGTCGCCATTAATCGCGGATTTCTGGCGCAAGCCCTGCGCGTATTTACCCCTATTTATGACAAGCATCACCGGCAGATAGGCGTCGTGTCGATCGGCCTTGAGCTAAGCAGGGTGACTGAGCAGATCAATAACAGCCGTGGCAGCATCTTTTGGTCCATCTTATTTGGCGTGCTGGTTGGGTTGCTTGGCACATGGGTATTTGTCAAAGTCCTCAAGCGTATTCTGTTTGGTCTGGAGCCTTATGAAATCTCCAATCTGTTCGAACAACGCCAGGCGATGCTGCACTCTATAAAGGAAGGCGTCATTGCCGTTGACGAGTGCGGTGAAGTGACGCTGATAAACCAGGCGGCACAAGAGCTGCTGGATTACCACAAATCGCAAGACGATGCCCAGCTCTCCACGCTCAGCCACGCATGGTCAAAAGTGGTCGATTTTTCACAGGTACTGCATGACGGAACGCCGCGTCGCGATGAAGAGATCATGGTGAAGGATCGGCTACTCTTAATTAACACGGTTCCGGTACTCAGCAACGGTAAAATCATCGGGGCCATTTCAACATTCAGAGATAAGACTGAAGTCCGAAAATTAATGCAACGACTGGACGGCATGGTCAACTATGCCGACGCACTTCGTGAACGATCCCACGAATTCATGAATAAATTGCACGTGATTCTGGGATTATTGCATCTGAAAAGTTATAAGCAGCTTGAAAATTACATCCTGAAGACCGCAAACAGTTATCAGGAAGAGATTGGCTCACTGTTAGGAAAAATAAAATCCCCGGTGATCGCAGGATTTTTACTCAGTAAGATTAATCGCACATCTGATTTAGGCCATAGCCTGGTGATCAGCAATGAAAGCCAGTTGCCGGAAAACAGCAACGAAGATCAGGTGGCTGTGCTGATTACCGTTCTGGGGAATTTAATTGAAAACGCCCTGGAGGCGCTAGGTCAAGAACCTGGTGGCGAGATCAGCGTATCCTTGCATTATCGACACGGCTGGTTGCATTGCGAAGTGAATGACGATGGTCCGGGGATTGCTCCCGAACACATTGAGCACATCTTTGAGAAAGGCGTTTCGTCAAAAGGAACCGAACGGGGCGTTGGTTTAGCGCTTGTTAAACAACAGGTTGAAAACGTTGGCGGCAATATTTCCGTCGAGTCAGAACCTGGGATCTTCACCCAATTTTTTGTACAGTTACCGTGGAATGGTGAGAGGGCCAGCAGATGATCAATGTCTTAATTGTCGATGACGATGCAATGGTAGCGGAATTAAACCGCCGTTATGTCGCGCAACTCTCCGGTTTTCATTGCTGCGGCACAGCCTCCACGCTGGAGAAAGCAAAAGAGATAATCTTTCATAGCGGAAATCATATCGATTTGATTTTGCTTGATATTTATATGCAAAAAGAAAACGGTCTGGATCTGTTGCCTGTATTGCACAGCGAAGGTTGCAAGTGTGATGTTATTGTCATCTCTTCCGCCGCTGACGCGACCACCATCAAAGACTCTCTCCACTATGGTGTCGTTGACTACCTGATCAAACCGTTCCAGGCGTCCCGTTTTGAAGAGGCGCTGACCGGCTGGCTACAGAAGAAAACCGAGATGGAAAAGCATCAGTACTATGAACAGTCTGAGCTTGACCAGTTGATTCACGGCAGCTCCTCCAATGAACAGGAAGCGCGGCGCTTACCTAAAGGATTAACGCCACAAACGTTACGCACGCTGTGCCAGTGGATTGATGAGCATCAGGATCAGGAATTCTCCACCGATGAACTGGCCAACGAGGTCAATATCTCGCGAGTTTCTTGCCGTAAATATCTTATCTGGCTCGTCAATTGTCACATCCTATTTACCAGCATCCATTATGGCGTAACCGGTAGACCGGTTTATCGTTACCGCGTTCAGGCTGAACATTACTCATTACTAAAACAATATTGCCAATAAAAACAATTTGGGATTATTTGTTATTTGAAAGTAACAATTATTAAAATAATGAAAAATCCCTACTTTTCTGAATCATGCTGCAGAATTATAAATTTGCGTTAGATCAAATATATTTGTATCCAGCATGTTAAATGTATTATTTTAATATTGATTAACGTCACACTGTTTTTAATTTCAAAATCGCTAACAAAAGTTAATTAAGTATTATCTAGCTCGCAGAGTGTGTATTTTTACCCATAAAGGATTAGTCTGAAATTAACCAGACATACAAAATCTAGACTGGTAGCAATGGAGACCATGCTACGTACCATGGACACCGTACATTTTTGTGAGCAAATAAAAGTATCCGCACGCCAACCTCATCACATTATGAAATGGCGTGAGCGTGATCACACAAATAACCTACTCACCCATTCTGTCGGTGGTTCACGAAATAGCGGAAAACGCAAAACAGATAAATTACAGCGTCAACCGCAGCTCTCCATGTCCAGCTCTGCTTCCCATCGCCTGAGGATTCTCTCCTCTGATCAAAGCCACAGAAAAAAGCTAAATATCGCCATAACGTTAAAAAAACATTCTAGCAAGACATTTGAACATTAATCGCAAATACGGACATATCGAATACTGACCATTTTTTGATGCCTATTCCGGCAAAAAAGAATGTGGCACAGATCCATTTTTCAAAAAATTGACTGGTTTTTTCGCGAGGGTAAATAAAATGTTATTTAGTATACAACTTCTTATAATATTAATATGTTTGTTTTATGGTGCCAGAAAGGGCGGTATCGCGCTGGGTTTATTAGGCGGTATCGGCCTGGTCATTCTGGTTTTCGTTTTCCATCTCCAGCCGGGTAAACCACCTGTAGATGTAATGCTGGTTATTATTGCCGTGGTGGCCGCATCGGCAACCTTGCAAGCCTCCGGCGGCCTTGACGTTATGCTGCAAATCGCTGAAAAGCTGCTGCGCCGTAACCCAAAATACGTTTCCATCGTCGCCCCGTTCGTTACCTGCACCCTGACGATTCTCTGCGGTACAGGCCACGTGGTATACACCATCCTGCCAATCATTTATGACGTTGCCATTAAGAACAATATTCGCCCGGAACGTCCGATGGCGGCGAGTTCAATCGGTGCGCAGATGGGGATTATCGCCAGCCCGGTGTCCGTGGCCGTTGTATCACTGGTCGCAATGCTGGGTAACGTAACGTTTGAAGGCAAGCATCTTGAATTCCTCGACCTGCTCAGCATCACTATCCCGTCTACCCTGTTGGGTATCCTGGCGATCGGTATCTTCAGTTGGTTCCGCGGTAAAGATCTGGATAAAGATGAAGAATTCCAGAAGTTTATTTCCGTCCCTGAAAACCACAACTACGTTTATGGCGATACCGCCACACTGTTAGACAAAAAGCTGCCGAAAAGCAACTGGCTGGCCATGTGGATCTTCCTTGCCGCTATCGCCGTTGTTGCCGTGCTCGGCGCGTTCTCTGAGCTGCGCCCTACCTTCAGCGGCAAACCGCTGTCAATGGTACTGGTTATCCAGATGTTCATGCTGCTGACCGGTGCGCTGATTATTATCCTGACGAAGACCAATCCCGCTTCAATATCTAAAAACGAAGTCTTCCGTTCCGGTATGATCGCGATTGTGGCGGTGTACGGTATTGCCTGGATGGCCGAAACAATGTTCGGCGCGCACATGACGGAAATCGAAGGTGTGCTGGGCAATATGGTGAAAGAGTATCCGTGGGCCTATGCAATTGTTCTGCTGTTGGTTTCCAAATTTGTAAACTCCCAGGCTGCGGCGCTGGCGGCGATTGTTCCGGTCGCACTGGCAATTGGGGTTGATCCAGCGTACATCGTTGCTTCCGCTCCGGCATGTTACGGTTACTACATTCTGCCGACTTACCCGAGCGATCTGGCGGCTATTCAGTTTGACCGTTCCGGCACCACCCACATTGGCCGTTTCGTTATCAACCACAGCTTCATTCTACCTGGGTTGATCGGCGTGAGCGTATCCTGTGTCTTTGGTTGGATCTTCGCCGCAATGTACGGTTTCCTGTAATTACAGTGCGCGTGCTGTCCGCTTTGGTACGGCACGCCACCGTCAAGACACAGAGAATTTTAAAATTCCTGAGAAAAATGAAAAGGCTGGAAGCAAATGTCAAAAGTTGAATTCACTTATCAGGCGGCTTTCCCACTGGGGGAAGACAAAACTGAGTACTACCTGCTGACCTCCGATCACGTCAGCGTCGGCGAGTTTGAAGGCGAAACAATCCTGAAAGTAGCCCCTGAAGCACTTACGCTACTGGCCCAACAAGCCTTCCACGATGCCTCCTTCATGCTCCGCCCTGAACACCAACAGCAAGTCGCCTCAATTCTCCATGATCCCGAAGCCAGCGAAAACGATAAATACGTAGCGCTGCAGTTCCTGAGAAACTCCGAAATCGCGGCTAAAGGCGTATTGCCAACCTGCCAGGACACCGGTACGGCAATTATCATGGGTAAAAAAGGTCAGCGCGTCTGGACCGGTGGCGGCGACGAAGCGGCACTCTCCAAGGGCGTATTTAATACCTATATTGAAGATAACCTGCGCTACTCGCAAAACGCGGCGCTGGATATGTACAAAGAAGTGAATACCGGCACCAACCTGCCCGCACAAATCGACCTGTACAGCGTGGACGGTGACGAATACAAATTCCTGTGCGTGGCCAAAGGCGGCGGTTCAGCGAACAAAACCTATCTGTATCAGGAAACCAAAGCGCTGCTGACGCCCGGCAAACTGAAAAACTTCCTGGTAGAGAAAATGCGCACGCTGGGTACCGCAGCATGCCCGCCGTACCACATTGCATTCGTCATTGGCGGCACGTCAGCGGAAAGCACCCTGAAAACGGTGAAGCTGGCCAGCACACACTACTATGACGCACTGCCGACTGAAGGTAATGCGCACGGCCAGGCGTTCCGCGATCTGCAACTGGAACAGGAACTACTGGAAGAAGCGCAGAAACTCGGCCTCGGCGCCCAGTTTGGCGGAAAATACTTCGCGCACGATATCCGCGTGATCCGCCTGCCTCGCCACGGCGCATCCTGCCCGGTTGGTATGGGTGTGTCTTGCTCCGCAGACCGTAACATCAAGGCCAAGATTAACCGCGAAGGGATCTGGATCGAAAAACTGGAACATAACCCAGCCCAGTACATTCCGGAGTCGCTTCGCCAGGCAGGCGAGGGTGAAGTGGTTAAAGTTGACCTTAACCGCCCAATGAAAGAGATCCTCGCTCAGCTTTCTCAGTATCCGGTTTCTACCCGTCTGTCGCTGAGCGGCACCATCATTGTCGGCCGCGATATTGCCCACGCGAAGCTAAAAGAACGTATTGAGTCCGGCGAAGGTCTGCCGCAGTACGTGAAAGATCACCCTATCTACTACGCGGGCCCGGCCAAAACACCTGCGGGTTATCCGTCCGGCTCTTTAGGACCAACCACTGCGGGTCGTATGGACTCCTATGTTGACCTGCTACAGTCTCACGGCGGCAGCATGATCATGCTGGCAAAAGGTAACCGTAGCCAGCAGGTGACAGATGCCTGCCATAAACATGGCGGCTTCTATTTAGGTAGCATTGGTGGCCCGGCTGCGGTACTTGCGCAGCAGAGTATTAAACATCTGGAATGCGTGGAATACCCGGAGCTGGGTATGGAAGCTATCTGGAAAATCGAAGTCGAAGATTTCCCGGCTTTCATTCTGGTCGATGACAAAGGCAACGATTTCTTCCAGCAAATCGTCAGCAAACAATGCGCTAACTGCGCGAAGTAACCCATTCGGCCCGGCACTGGACTGACAACAGATTTTTGGCGTCAGTCCAGTGATCCCCCCGGGCCAACTTTATCCCCCCATTTACTGGCGTTGAATTTTTGCCGCTCACAGGGAATAGTAACCTTTTCCATTACTTGTGAATTCGCCATGCTCCGCACACTGAACTCCACAATCTTGCACTCTGGCGCGCTGCTCCTGGCGCTAATACTTATCTACACCGGTGTCTCTGCCACGGAGAAAATCACCTGGCTGATGGAAGTTACTCCGGTCATTATTGTCGTCCCACTGTTGCTGGCGACCGTGAAGCGCTACCCGCTGACGCCATTGCTCTACACGCTCATTTTCTTGCACGCCATCATTCTGATGGTCGGCGGTATGTATACCTACGCTAAAGTCCCTGTCGGTTTTCAGGTTCAGGAGTGGCTGGATCTCAGTCGTAACCCCTATGACAAGCTGGGTCACTTCTTCCAGGGTCTGGTGCCCGCCCTGACGGCAAGAGAGATTTTAGTGCGCGGTAATATAGTTCGTGGCCGCAAAATGCTGGCATTTTTGGTCTGCTGCGTGGCGCTGGCGATTAGCGCGATGTATGAGCTGATCGAATGGTGGGCGGCGCTGGCGATGGGTCAGGGAGCGGATGATTTTCTCGGGACGCAGGGCGACCCGTGGGATACCCAGTCGGATATGTTCTGCGCCCTGCTCGGTGCGCTAACCACGGTGCTCGTGTTGGCGGGCTGGCATAACAGACAGTTAAAAACTGCCGGATAGCGCTGACGCTTATCCGGCAATCTGCCCTACCCATTGCGAGACTTGATAACCAGAATCGGCAAGGCGAACAGGAGTGTCAGAAAGTTCGCCATGCTGACAGCAGTATCTTCAATCAATAATCCATAAATCAGCCACAACACCAGCCCACACACAAACATTACATACATTAAACCGGAGATACCCTGCGTGTTGCGGGTGGTAATGACCTTAATCGCTTGCGGTAAGAATGAGAGCGTCGTCAGGCTAGCCGCCAAATACCCAATCCACGAATGCCATTCCATAGCTACGCCTTCACATCACCTGGGGTGACTATCGCAATAGCCGGGATATCCGGTTGTTCATGCTGCTGCGGCATCTTACGGTACTTATCCAACAAATGAATCTGGACCCTGCGCAGCGTGTCGCCGTTCAGTCGGTAAAAGCGGAAGTAAAGGACTAAGGTCACCACAAAAAAGAGTGCAGGTAGCGCGATCATAATGAATTGCATACCAACAATGGTTTCTGCAGACTGCGCGACATTCGGCGCGTAATTAATCACCCCAAGTATCACTGCGATAAAGAAAGCGGCAAATGCAGACCCTCCTTTTACCACCATCGTCTGCACTGAATAAGCGATACTTTCACAACGTACATTCAGTTTGTATTCGCCGTAATCAACGGTATCCGCCACCATAATGACCTGCAACACCCAGAAAAGCGCTGAACCAATATTCAGTAAAATACCAGCAATAACAATGAGTAAGATGTTATGAAAACCGGCTAACGCCATCACCAGCAGCACGATACAGCTGAGCACCGGCAGCACGGATGCCCCAGCCCACAAGATTCGTCGTGACAACGCTTTTACCAATCGAGGAAAGAAAATCAGCGTCAGCAGGTTTGCCGCTCCTGCGTAAGACATGTAGTACGGGAAGAGGCTTGCATCGCCAATCACATAAGTAAAATAGTAAATGGCAAAGCCAGCAATGATATTGGCGGCAATATTGTAAGCCAGCGCCATGCCTAGCAGGCATGATAACTGGTCGTTTTTATAGATGAGCCCAACGATCGCTTTCAGCCCAAGACGACTGCTGTCCGCCGTTGCCTCACTATCTGACGAATAAACCTCATGCACATTACGCAGCGTAACAACGGTAGAAACGATAAAGAATGCAATCAGCACCAGCGTAAACATCTGGAAACCAAAGCCGCGATCGGCCCCGCCAACATAGCTCACAAAGGGCAGCGTTACCCCCGCGGTGACAAACCCAGCCAGGCTTGCGAAGAAACGAGGGAACGGCACCAGTTGTTCACGCTCGCGTTTATCCAGCGTAATAGTTGGCACCAGCGACCAGAATGGAATATCCATAATGGTGTAGGTCATTCCCCATAATATATACGTCACGCAGACAAATACGACTTGCGCAGTACCCTCAAACAGATGTGCGCTAAAAAGCAAAAACAGCACCAATGAGTTCGCCAGCGTACCGAGTAAGATCCAGGGTTTAAATTTTCCCCACCGCGACCGGGTGGCGTTCACAATCCAGCCCATGATGGGATCGTTTACCGCATCCCAGACCCTTGCCGCCAGGAACAACGTTCCGACCAGCCCCACCGATAATCCCACCACGTCGGTGTAGTAATACATCAGGTACATGTACACAATACCGATGGCGAAATCCTTACCAAACGCTCCAAATCCGTAACTGAGTTTTGTTTTCAGAGAGATGCTCATAGGGTATCGGGTCGCCGTTACCAGCGCCCGCCTTCTGTTAGAGGAAACGTCAGAGGTTAAACGCCGGATGCTCTGCCCGGCGTAATGGTGTGTTAACGGTGTAACCAGGCCGGCAGCCAGTCGCCATGAGACGCGATCAGGTCGTCCACCAGCGCATAAATCTCCTCAATCCCCAATACCGCGGCGGTATGCGGATCCATCATCGCCGCGTGATAAACGCGATCGCGATTTTCCGTCAGTATGGCTTCCGTTAGCAGGGTCTGAACATTGATATTGGTTTGCATCATGGCCGCCAAATGTGACGGGAGAGTACCCACCTTCGTTGGCTGGATACCATTCGCATCGACCAGGCAAGCCACCTCCACGCAACAGCCTTGCGGCAGGTTATCGATCAGATGGTCATTGCGAACGTTGCCATACACCACGCTCGGTTCACCGGTCCAGATAGCGTTCATGATAGTGCTGGCATATTCACGTGACGGTTTAATCTCGATCCGCGCCGCCGTTTTGTACTCTTCCAGCTCTTTGTTCCAGTTCGCCAGCTGTTCCACACAGCGTTTTGGATACTCATCCAGTGGAACCTTATAGCGCTCAATCAGATCCTCACGCCCTGGTTTGATAAACCACGGCGTATATTCCGCGAAATGCTCCGACGACTCAGTGACGAAATAGCCCAGCTTTTTGAACATTTCATAGCGCACAATGTTCTGACAACGGGTATTACCGTGAAGATTCGGTTTCGGCGCCTGACCAGATTCATAGGCCGCCAGCAGCTCCGGATAGAGATTCACATAAGCACCGTCAGCCGTTTTACGCTCAAGTTCCAGATAAAACGCCATATGGTTGATCCCGGCGCAGCGATAGCGCAAAGAGGCCGGGTCGATGTTCAAATCGCGGGCCAGCTCCTCCGCTGTCCCTTGCACCGAGTGACACAATCCAACCTGCTTAATATGCGGATAGCGCGCATACATTGCCCAGGTGTTCATCGCCATCGGGTTAACGTAGTTAAGCATGGTGGCCTGCGGGCAGACTTCGGTCATATCCTCACAAATCTGCCATAAATGCGGGATAGTGCGCAGCGCGCGCATAATGCCGCCTGGCCCCAGCGTATCGGCAATCGTCTGCTCCAGACCATGACGTTTACACACCGCAAAATCGGTGACGGTACAGGGTTCATAACCACCAATCTGGAAAGCGACCACCACAAAATCAGCATCCTGTAATGCCGCTTTTTGATCGGTATAGCAGGTGATACGCCCGGACGCGCCCGCTGAGTCCATCAACTTACGCACCACAATGTGTGACTCTTCCAGCCGAGTAGGATTGACGTCCATCAAGGCGATATGCGCAGATTTCAGCGCATCACGATGAAAGACGTCCCCGAGGATATTTTTGACGAAAATCGTGGAACCGGCGCCGATAAAGGTAATTTTGGGTGCAGACATCATGACTCTCCAGAACATTAGTGAACACAGTCATGGTGGCACAGCGCATAGATGAAAACTTCCGACTTCCCTGGCGAGCATTCCCATAAACTCAGATCGCCTCTTTGCCCCATACTGGATCTGAGTTTATGGGACAAAATTGCACAAAAAGCAGAGTATGCGGCCCCAAAATCTCGCTATGCTCAATGATATCGGTCCGATTTGTGTCCTGATTCTCAGCCTTAATGCGCAGCAAATGACATGATTCTGATAATTCAGGAAATGGAGCAACCATGAGTACATTACCGACATCGCCTCTTCCCCCCGATCCGCACATGTGCAGCAGCGATGAAGAGCAAACCCGCAGCCCATTGTCGCTGTACTCAGAATATCAACGGATGGATATTGAGCTGCGCTCACCGCATGCTATGCCTGCCAGCCACTGGCATGGGCAGGTGGAGATTAATGTGCCGTTTGATGGCGACGTTGAGTACCTTATCAACAACGAAGTGGTGCAGATAAAACAGGGACACATTACGCTTTTCTGGGCCTGTACGCCGCATCAGCTCACGCGTCCGGGCAGTTGCCAAAGCATGGCTATCTTCAATTTACCGATGCACCTTTTCCTTTCCTGGCCGCTGGATCGCGAACTGATCAACCACGTTACCCATGGCATGGTCATCAAATCGCTGGCGTCGCAGCAGCTAAGCACCTTTGAAGTTCAACGCTGGCAACAGGAGCTGAGCAACCCGAACGAGCAAATTCGCCAGCTCGCCATTGATGAAATTGGTCTGATGCTCAAGCGGTTTAGCCTTTCCGGCTGGCAGCCAATCCTGGTCAATAAAACTTCGCGGACGCACAAAAACAGCGTTTCGCGGCACGCCCAGTTTTACGTAAGCCAGATGCTGAGTTTTATTGCCGATAACTACGATCAGGTGCTCACTATCAACGACGTCGCGGAACACGTGAAGCTCAACGCCAACTACGCGATGGGGATTTTCCAGCGCGTGATGCAACTCACCATGAAGCAGTACATCACCGCAATGCGGATCAATCACGTCCGCGCATTGCTTAGCGATACCGATAAAACCATTCTTGACGTCGCGTTGACCGCCGGATTCCGATCCAGCAGCCGTTTTTATGACACCTTCAGCAAGTTTGTCGGCATGTCGCCGCAGCAGTACCGCAAACTGAGCCAGCAGCGCCGGCAAACAATGGCTGGCTGAGCAGCCAGAAACCACCGGCGTTACTCCAGCCTACGATCCCTATCGTTCGCCGATATCAGTATCAGCCAAAAAAATATTCCCCCTGTCGATAAACAGCGGTGAAAAATCGCCAATAAGCAAACATAACTATTTGTTTAAAAACAAATTAAACACAAATCAGACTATTTATCACCCGCTTTACAGCCCATTTTGTCAGGATAATACTTGCCTGCGTCACATTCATACGGTGTGTCTGCAATCCATAAATTGCAACCTTTCCACAACCGGGTAAAAGATGATGAAAGTATTAATTGTTGAAAGTGAGTTTCTGCATCAGGACACCTGGGTCGGTAGCGCTGTCGAACGTCTGGCTGACGCGTTAAACCGCCAAAATGTTACCGTCATTAAGTCCACCTCATTCGACGATGGTTACGCAATCCTCGCCGCTAATGAAGCCATTGATTGCCTGATGTTCAGCTATCAAATGGAACAACAAGACGAGCACCTGAACGTCAGGCAATTGATCGGCAAGCTCCACGAGCGCCAGCAAAACGTTCCCGTTTTCCTGCTGGGCGATCGCGAAAAAGCCACCGCATCGCTGGATCGCGACCTGCTGGAGCTTGTCGATGAATTCGCCTGGATTATGGAAGATACCGCAGACTTTATCGCCGGACGTGCCGTTGCGGCGATGACCCGTTACCGCCAGCAGCTTCTGCCGCCACTGTTCAGCGCGCTGATGAAGTACGGCGACATCCATGAATACTCCTGGGCGGCGCCTGGTCACCAGGGCGGTGTCGGATTTACCAAAACGCCGGCGGGTCGTTTTTACCATGATTACTACGGTGAAAACTTATTCCGTAGCGACATGGGTATTGAACGCGCATCGCTCGGCTCACTGCTGGATCATACCGGCGCATTTGGCGAGAGCGAAAAATATGCCGCCCGCGTGTTTGGCGCTGACCGCTCCTGGTCCGTAGTGGTCGGGACTTCCGGCTCTAACCGCACCATCATGCAGGCTTGTATGACCGACAACGACGTCGTGGTGCTGGATCGTAACTGCCACAAATCTATCGAGCAGGGGTTGATCCTCACCGGCGCAAAACCGGTGTACATGGTGCCAAGTCGCAACCGGTACGGCATTATCGGCCCTATCTACCCGCAAGAAATGCAACCTGAAACATTGCAGAAAAAAATCAGCGAAAGCCCGCTGACCAAGGGCAAGGCCGGGCAAAAACCGTCTTACAGCGTTGTGACCAACTGTACTTATGACGGTGTTTGCTACAACGCCAAAGAGGCCCAGGACCTGCTCGCGCAAACCAGCGATCGCATCCACTTCGATGAGGCCTGGTACGGCTATGCCCGCTTTAACCCAATTTATGCCGATCACTACGCTATGCGTGGCGCGCCGGGCGATCATAACGGTCCTACCGTTTTTGCGACCCACTCGACCCACAAACTGCTGAACGCGCTCTCTCAGGCGTCTTACATTCACGTCCGTGAAGGTCGTGGGGCCGTGAACTTCTCCCGCTTTAACCAGGCGTACATGATGCACGCCACCACCTCCCCGCTGTATGCCATCTGCGCATCAAACGACGTGGCGGTCTCCATGATGGACGGCAACAGCGGTCTGTCGCTCACTCAGGAAGTGATCGACGAAGCGGTCGATTTCCGTCAGGCCATGGCGCGTTTGTACAAAGAATTTTCCGCCGAAGGCGACTGGTTCTTCAAACCGTGGAACAAAGAAGTGGTAACTGACCCGCAAACCGGCAAAACCTATGACTTTGCCGATGCGCCAACCCAACTCCTGACCACTGACCAGAACTGCTGGGTGATGCGTCCGGGTGAATCCTGGCACGGGTTTAAAGACCTGCCGGATAACTGGAGCATGCTGGACCCAATCAAAGTCAGTATTCTGGCGCCGGGGATGGGCGATGATGGCGAACTGGAAGAGAGCGGCGTACCGGCAGCGCTGGTCACCGCCTGGCTTGGCCGCCACGGTATCGTACCGACCCGTACCACCGATTTCCAGATTATGTTCCTGTTCTCAATGGGGATTACCCGTGGGAAATGGGGCACGCTGATCAATACCCTGTGCTCATTCAAACACCATTACGATGCCAATACACCGCTGGCGCAGGTGATGCCAGAACTGGTTGAGGAACATCCTGACACTTACGCCAACATGGGCATTCACGATCTGGGCGACACCATGTTTGCCTGGCTGAAAGAGAACAACCCTGGCAGCCGACTCAACGCGGCCTACTCCGGCCTGCCTGTTGCTGAAATCACCCCGCGTGAAGCCTATAACGCGATAGTCAGCGATAACGTTGAGATGGTGGCCATTGAAAATCTGCCGGGTCGTATAGCTGCGAATTCCGTAATTCCTTACCCACCGGGAATTCCAATGCTGCTGTCCGGGGAAAACTTTGGCGACGCCAATAGCCCGCAGATTAGTTATCTACGTTCGTTGCAGTCCTGGGACCACCACTTCCCTGGATTTGAACATGAAACCGAAGGAACGGAAATTATTGACGGTGTATATCACGTCATGTGCGTGAAAGCATAATGTCACTTTATAGATAGTCCGATTTTTAAGGTAGACATGTCATGCTTGAGTAATTCCTGAGTATTGCTGCAAAACAATAACATTGTCATACCTTTTTGCGCGGGACCACCCCGCGCTTTTTTTATACGCAATTATCACGTTTCCACTTGCGTAAAAAAAAGTGTACATAAGAAAAATCCCACCAAACATTGTAATTAATTTCAGACACGTTATTTTAATGCGGTCCTGGATTCATCATACAATTTCAATTTAGCCGATACGGTTCATCTGATGGTGAGCTACGGTGTTTTATGTTCATATTCCTGGAGTTTGGGTATGAGGGTTTGCAGCAGAGCAGCTTGTGTTGTTGTATTAACGGAGAAGGATGTTTGGTTAAGGATTAACGGTAAAGAAGCCATCAGCTTAAAAGCTAATCATATGGCGCTGGTAGCATGCGATAATAATATTATCGATTTCTCATCACTTAATAACGCACTGGTCGTACATATCAGCCGTGATATCATTAAAGACTATCTACGTTTTTTAAATAAAGACCTTTCACAGATCCCACTCTGGCAACGCAGTGCCAACCCAGTAATGACCGCCGTCTGTCTGACGCCGGATGTCTTCCGGGTGGCTGCCCAATATAGCGTAATGGACACAATGGACGAAGGTGAAAGTGTGCGCACGCGCTCGCTACTGTTCACGGTGTTATCACGCTTTCTCGGCAGCAAAAAGTTTATTTCTCTGCTCATGCATATACTACGCAGTCGTATCAGCGACAGCGTTAATCACATTATTGAGAGCGATATACATAAAGACTGGAATTTAAGCATGGTTGCCAGTTGCTTATGCCTGAGCCCCAGTTTGTTAAAGAAAAAGCTCAAAAGTGAAAATACAAGTTACAGCCAAATAATTACCACGTGTCGCATGCGTTATGCCGTCAATCAATTATTGATGGATGGCAAAAACATTTCCCAGGTCTCTCAACTGTGCGGATATAACAGTACCTCGTACTTTATTTCCGTATTCAAAGAGTTCTATGGGATGACGCCTCTGCATTATGTCAGTCAACATAGGGAGCCATCCGCTGCCTGATTTTTAATCAGTTAGCGATAAGCCATAATAATATCAGCATTAGCGATACCCCCAGTCCGCCATCATAAAATAGTCTTCTGAAGAGGTATGATAAGACGTCATTTATCCTTATCAGGAGTTACTAAATATGTCGACGGATGCTGATGCTCACAAAGTGGGCTTAATCCCCGTCACCCTTATGGTGTCGGGGAATATTATGGGTTCCGGTGTATTCCTGCTACCCGCAAACCTTGCGTCAACTGGCGGGATTGCAATCTACGGATGGTTGGTCACTATTATCGGTGCTTTGGCGCTGTCGATGGTGTACGCGAAAATGTCGTCCTTAGACTCCAGTCCCGGTGGTTCTTACGCTTATGCCCGCCGCTGTTTCGGTCCTTTTTTGGGCTACCAGACCAACGTCCTGTACTGGCTGGCTTGCTGGATTGGTAACATTGCCATGGTGGTTATTGGCGTCGGTTACCTGAGCTACTTCTTCCCCATCTTAAAAGATCCGCTGGTCCTGACGCTGACCTGCGTCGTGGTGCTGTGGATCTTCGTGTTGCTGAACATTGTCGGACCGAAAATGATCACCCGTGTACAGGCCGTCGCAACGGTACTGGCGCTGGTGCCAATTGTCGGTATTGCCGTCTTCGGCTGGTTCTGGTTCCGGGGTGAAACCTATATGGCGGCATGGAACGTCAGCGGCATGAACACCTTCGGTGCGATTCAAAGCACTCTGAACGTAACTTTGTGGTCATTTATCGGCGTGGAAAGCGCCTCCGTCGCGGCAGGTGTGGTTAAAAATCCCAAACGTAACGTGCCTATCGCCACCATGGGCGGCGTGCTGATTGCCGCCGTTTGCTATGTGCTCTCCACCACGGCGATTATGGGTATGATCCCTAACGCGGCGCTGCGTGTTTCAGCCTCCCCGTTCGGTGATGCCGCACGCATGGCGCTGGGTGACACCGCAGGGGCGATTGTCTCCTTCTGTGCCGCGGCCGGGTGCCTGGGTTCCTTGGGCGGCTGGACGCTGCTTGCCGGGCAAACCGCCAAAGCGGCAGCCGATGACGGCCTGTTCCCACCGATTTTTGCCCGCGTTAACAAAGCCGGTACGCCGGTAGCCGGGTTAATTATCGTCGGCGTTCTGATGACCATCTTCCAGTTCAGCAGCATGTCGCCAAACGCTGCGAAAGAGTTTGGTCTGGTCTCTTCGGTCTCCGTTATCTTCACGCTGGTGCCGTATCTGTACACCTGCGCCGCGCTGCTGCTGCTCGGCCATGGTCACTTTGGTAAAGCGCGTCCGATGTACTTACTGGTGACCTTTATCGCTTTTGTTTACTGCATTTGGGCGGTTGTCGGTTCCGGTGCCAAAGAGGTGATGTGGTCATTCGTCACGCTGATGATCATCACCGCGCTGTATGCACTGAACTACAATCGGATCCATAAAAACCCATATCCATTGGATGCTCCGGTAAACAATAACTAACGCAAACAGTCGTCGTTGCCCGATGGTGTAAGGCCATCGGGCCAACGCCGCCCCCCGTGATTCCTGAAATCAACATTAAGAACTTAAGGTTGGCTTAATTTTACTTTGAGAGGATTTGTACCACTTAGTCGATGGAACCCCCTTAATGTTAAAGCACCTGTTTAAAAGACCCACTCTCGGGCTAATCAGCTGGCTTCTCCTGATCTCATTTTATCTTGCGACTTTCCTGAACATTGCGTTCTATAAACAAGTGCTGCAAGAACTGCCCCTGGATTCCGTGCGCAACCTGCTGGTGTTTTTGTCGATGCCGGTCGTCGCTTTCAGCGTCATGAACATTGTGCTGACGCTGGCCTCATTCCTGTGGCTTAATCGCCTGGTGGCCTGCGTTTTCATTCTGGTTGGCGCATCGGCCCAATATTTCATCATGACCTACGGCATCATCATTGACCGCTCGATGATCGCCAATATGATGGACACCACACCCGCCGAAACCTTTGCTTTGCTGACGCCGCAAATGCTCATCACGCTCGGAGTGAGCGGCATTCTCGCCGCGCTCATTGCCTGCTGGATAAGAATCAAACCGATCGCCCCGGCCATGCGCAGCGTACTGTTCCGTGGCGCGAATATTCTGATCTCCGCGCTGCTGATCGTGCTGGTCGCCGCGTTCTTCTACAAAGATTACGCCTCACTGTTTCGCAACAATAAAGAACTGGTGAAATCCCTCAGCCCATCCAACAGCATTGTGGCGACCTCTTCCTGGTATTCACACCAGAGGCTGGCCCACCTGCCGCTGGTACGCATTGGCGAAGACGCCCATCGCAATCCGTTGATGGTGAAAGAAAAGCGTAAGAACCTGACGATTGTGGTGCTCGGCGAGACCTCACGCGGCGATAACTTCTCGCTGTCAGGCTATTCGCGCCAGACCAACCCGTTGCTGGAAAAAGATGATGTGGTCTATTTCCCCCGCACCACATCCTGCGGAACGGCAACGGCAGTATCTGTCCCCTGCATGTTCTCGGGAATGCCACGCGCGCACTACGATGAAGAACTGGCGCAGCATCAGGAAGGCGTACTCGACATTATTCAGCGGGCGGGAATTAACGTTCTGTGGAACGATAACGACGGCGGCTGCAAAGGGGCATGCGACCGGGTACCGCACCAGAATATGACTAAGCTGAACCTGCCAGGGCAGTGTATTGACGGGGAATGCTACGATGACGTGCTGTTCCACGGGCTGGAAGAGTACATTAATAACCTGCAAGGCGACGGCGTGATTGTGCTGCACACCATCGGCAGCCACGGTCCGACCTATTACAACCGCTATCCTGCGCAGTTCAAGAAATTTACGCCAACCTGTGACACCAACGAAATCCAGACTTGTTCACAGCAACAGTTGGTCAATACCTATGACAACACCATTCTTTACGTCGACTATATTGTTGATAAAGCAATCAATATACTGAAAGAGCATCAGGATAATTTCACCACCAGCCTGGTCTACCTTTCCGATCACGGTGAATCCTTAGGGGAAAATGGCATCTATTTACACGGCCTGCCGTATTCGATTGCGCCAGATACGCAAAAACATGTGCCGATGCTGCTGTGGCTCTCAGAAGATTATCAGCAACGCTATCAAGTCTCTCAGACATGTTTGCAAAAACGGGCAGGCTCAGAGGACTTCTCACAGGATAATTTCTTCTCAACCCTGCTGGGATTAACAGGCGTGCAAACACAGAAATATCAGGCGGCAGATGATATTCTGCAACCCTGCCGGGGAGGCTAAACGAATGAAAATTCTGATTGTTGAAGACGATACGTTGTTATTACAGGGACTGATACTCGCCGCGCAAACAGAAGGCTATGCCTGCGACGGCGTATCAACGGCCCGTGCCGCGGAGCAGTGTCTGGAGACCGGGCATTACAGTCTGGTGGTTCTGGACCTGGGCTTACCGGATGAAGACGGCCTGCACTTCCTGAACCGCATCAGACAGAAAAAATACACCGTGCCAGTGCTTATCCTCACCGCCCGCGATACGGTGAAAGACCGGGTCAGCGGGCTAGACGTTGGCGCCGATGACTATCTGGTCAAACCGTTCGCACTGGAAGAACTGCATGCCCGCATCCGGGCGCTGCTGCGTCGTCATAACAATCAGGGTGAAAGTGAACTCATTGTCAGTAACCTGACGCTGAATATCGGTCGTCGCCAGGTGTGGATGGATGGACAAGAAGTTATCTTAACGCCGAAAGAATACGCACTCCTGTCGCGCCTGATGCTTAAGGCGGGCAGCCCGGTACACCGGGAGATCCTGTATAACGACATCTACAGCTGGGATAACGAACCGTCGACCAATACGCTGGAAGTGCACATTCACAACCTGCGGGACAAAGTGGGTAAAGCACGTATCCGCACAGTCAGGGGATTTGGCTATATGCTGGTTGCCACTGAGGAAAGCTAAGTGAAGCTACTGCAATATCTAAAAAAACCGCTCCCGCTGCGTCATCGCCTGATGCTGACCATCGGTCTTATTCTGCTGGTCTTCCAGTTGATTAGCACCTTCTGGTTGTGGCACGAAAGCACCGAACAAATACAGCTATTCGAACAGGCGTTACGCGAAAATCGTAACAACGATCGCCACATCCTGCATGAAATCCGCGAGGCCATCGCCAGTCTGATCGTCCCCGGTATTTTTATGGTCAGCCTGACGCTGCTGATTTGCTACCAGGCAGTGCGGCGTATTACTCGCCCGCTGGCGGATCTGCAAAAAGAGTTAGAAACGCGGGCAGCCGATAACCTTGCTCCGATTGAAGTTCATAGTTCAACCGTTGAGATCCAGGCGGTCGTCTCAGCGCTCAACGAGCTGGTGACGCGGCTGACGAGCACCATTGAAAACGAACGCTTATTTACCGCCGATGTCGCCCACGAACTGCGCACCCCGTTGTCAGGCGTTCGCCTGCATCTGGAATTACTGTCCAAAACCCATAAGGTCGACGTTTCACCGTTAATTGCCCGCCTTGACCAAATGATGGACAGCGTGTCGCAACTGCTGCAACTCGCCCGCGTTGGACAGTCGTTCTCGGCCGGGAGCTACCAGCACGTCAAACTGCTGGAGGACGTGATTTTGCCCTCCTACGATGAACTCAGCACCATGCTGGACCAGCGTCAGCAGACGCTGCTCCTACCGCAAAGCACGGCGGACGTTGTCGTACGTGGCGATGCGACGCTATTACGAATGCTGCTGCGAAATCTGGTGGAGAACGCGCATCGTTACAGCCCGGAAGGCACCCATATTACGATTAGCCTGAATACAGAGCATGATGCCGTTATCGCCGTCGAAGATGAAGGCCCAGGCATTGATGAGAGTAAATGCGGGGAGCTGAGTAAAGCGTTTGTGCGTATGGACAGCCGTTTTGGCGGGATTGGGCTGGGGCTGAGCATTGTCAGTCGTATCACCCAGTTACATCACGGGCATTTCTATTTGCAAAATCGTCAGGGAACCACCGGCACTCGCGCTTGGGTGGAATTAGCGAAAGGTCAGTAAGAACTCACCCAAACGTACAAAAAGCTGCTGACGATCAGCACGCTGCACACGGTGGTCAAACTTTCATAAATGCGGTTTTTCATGACACTCTCCTCCGATACTCTGGAGGAGAGTTTGCCTGACACAGATTAAGCCAACCTTAAGTGGATATGATAAATCACATGATTACTCATCAATCCGCGGATGCTGCTGCACCAGGCGCGTACGCTTAAGCTGCAGCTCAGCAATTTCCTGATCGATATCTTCGATTTTATGCTCAATATTATCGTAGTGCTCGCCGAGGAGCTCTTTCGCTTCATGAATATCCGAAGCGGCAGGCGTAGCCCCCTTCAGCGGCTGATTAGCCGTCTCTTTCATGGTCACGCCGGTAATTAAACCTATCACCGCAATCACCATCAGATAATAAGCAGGCATCATCAGATTCTGCGAGCTTTCCACCAGCCATGCGGCCAACGTCGGTGTCAGACCAGCGACCAATACCGAGATATTAAACGCTGCGGCCAGGGCACTGTAGCGAATATGCGTCGGGAACATCGCTGGTAACGTTGACGCCATCACCCCGGTAAAGCAGTTGAGGATCACCGCCAGCATCAGCAACCCAGCGAAAATCAGGCCGATGACGTTACTGTTAATCAGAATAAATGCCGGAATAGCCAGCACAAACAGCGCAATACTGCCCATAATCACAAACGGACGGCGCCCGAAGCGGTCGCTGAGCAGACCCATCACCGGCTGCACAAACAGCATACCAATCATGATGGCGATAATAATCAGCACGCCGTGGTCTTCAGAGTAATGCAGGTTATGCGACAGGTAGCTCGGCATATAGGTGAGCAGCATGTAGTAGGTGACGTTGGTGGCAATCACCAGACCAATACATGCCAGCAGGCTGCGCCAGTGCCTGGTCGCAATCTCTTTAAACGACACCTTCGGACCGTCCTGCAGTCCCTGACGATCGCCCTGCTCCAGTTTATCCACGTGCTGCTGGAACGCCGGAGTCTCTTCCAGTGCATGACGCAGGTACAGACCAATAAGCCCTAACGGTAGCGCCAGGAAGAACGGAATACGCCAGCCCCACTCAAGGAAGTTTTCTTCGCCGACAATAGTTGAGATCAGGACTACCACGCCCGCACCCAGCACAAACCCGGCAATCGAGCCGAAGTCCAGCCAGCTGCCCATAAATCCGCGCTTACGGTCTGGCGAGTACTCTGCGACAAAAATCGACGCCCCGGTATACTCTCCGCCGACCGAGAACCCCTGCGCCATTTTACACAGCAACAGCAGAATCGGCGCCCAGATACCAATCGAGGCATACGAGGGAATGAGACCGATACAGAAGGTACTTATCGACATAATCACAATGGTGATAGCGAGGATCTTCTGACGACCGTATTTATCGCCAAGCATACCGAAGAACAATCCGCCAAGCGGTCGAATCAGAAAGGGAACAGAGAAGGTGGCAAGTGCAGCAACCATCTGTACGCTGGGGTCAGCCCCCGGGAAGAACACTTTACCTAATGCGTAAGCAACAAACCCATAAACACCAAAATCAAACCACTCCATCGCATTACCTAACGACGCCGCGGTAATGGCTTTTCGCAGTTTACCGTCATCAATGATGGTAACGTCGCGCAGCGTAATTGGTTTTATTTTTTTCCTTTTTAGCATACTCGTCCTCATAGACTTAGCCCTGTCACGCTACAGATCGAGTCCCTCAACGCCCCTGCGTCAAGGTCATCACCGAGCGGGGAATGCACAGACGCATTCCCTGTAACAAGCGTAGCAGGTTTACTTACACTGACGAGAAACGAGCAGTACAACCGAACCTGTTGACGCCTGATTGGGCGGTTAATGACCTCTTTACCCTAACAGTGTTTAAATTTGTGATCAACTTCACATATAGATTTCCATTTCGTCAACATGCGTAAATCAGGTCATTCTTAGTCAACTTTTTTACATGTAATGCTTGCGATTTTCTGGCAATTAAATACAAGAATAAATCGCTTTGTTGCACCAACAATCACAACAGTCACTATTATTCTGCTAGCCAAAAACCCACCCAATCTCTTCACAAAAAGATCACAGCTTTTTTAATAATCAGAGCACTCAGGAACTTTTGCTCGGAATATGTGATGAAGATAACTAAAACATCGTTTTATTTTGATTGAATCAATGTTCCCATGAATGCAAACTAATTCCAGACGCAATATCCCTGGGAGCAGCAACACGCTCAACGTATGCCGCGTTAGATTTTATAAAACAAAGAGATAGCTGTTTTCTTTGTTAAGAAATACCAGTAACCATTTGAATTTATTAATTTTTATTTTCTTTCGCGTGTATTACCTGCGACAAGAGATGAGGACGCTTATGAAAATTAAAGCCACGATTGAACGCATCCCTGGCGGAATGATGTTGATTCCTCTGTTATTAGGCGCAGTGTTAAATACGTTAGCTCCGGATACCGGCGCGTATTTCGGTTCGTTTACCAAAGGAATGATCAGCGGAACGGTGCCGATTCTGGCAGTGTGGTTTTTTTGTATCGGTGCATCTATTGATTTACGAGCAACCGGCACGGTATTACGCAAATCCGGCACACTGGTATTAACTAAAATAGCCGTGGCATGGGTAGTGGCAATGATTGCTGCTTCATTTATTCCTGATACCGGTATTCAAACCGGGTTCTTTGCCGGTCTTTCGGTACTGGCAATTGTTTCAGCGATGGACATGACCAACGGCGGTTTGTACGCCAGCCTGATGAACCAGTACGGAACCAAAGAAGAGTCTGGCGCATTTGTGTTGATGTCTCTGGAATCCGGTCCGTTAATGACCATGGTGATCCTTGGCTCCGCGGGTCTGGCTTCCTTCGAACCACACCATTTTGTCGGCGCGGTATTACCGTTCCTGATTGGTTTTGCGTTGGGTAACCTGGATCACGATCTGCGTTCCTTCTTCAGCAAAGCCACGCCGGTGCTGATCCCGTTCTTCGGCTTCGCGCTGGGCAACACGATTAACCTGAGCGTCATCGTTGATACGGGTCTGCTGGGCATCCTGCTGGGCGTCGCGGTTATCGTCATCACCGGTATTCCGCTGATTATTGCTGACCGCGTTATTGGTGGCGGGAACGGTACGGCAGGCGTAGCAGCCTCTTCTGCAGCAGGCGCTGCAGTGGCAAACCCGGTGATTATCGCCCAGATTAACCCGGCATTTGAACCGGTTGCCGCATCCGCTACGGCGCTGGTTGCCGCCAGCGTGATAGTCACCGCGATTCTGGTGCCGATTATCACCGCGCTGTATGCCAAACGTTTTAATAAAAACCCGGTCGTCAATGAGACGGCGGCTACCCCGGCAGACTCCCTGCACCACTAAACCTGCCTTTATCCCACTCACCGTTCCTGCTCAATTGATGAGCGGGGACGGTGCAAAAATCTCCTCAACCATCGCATCAACCAGCCGCTTCGCCGAACACAATCTCGGCATGCCCAACGCCACATTTTGCCAACGCTGCGTCACCGACCAGCTCACCGGATGACGCTGCGCATCGCACCAGTCTCCGAGCCAGCTCAACATATCGTTGTGCTCACCCGAGCCGCCAACAACCGGCGTGCTGAGCCAATGATGATAGTAATGACGCGTGGCGGGGGCCGCATTCACGCTGTCTGCCAGCGCCTGAGCAGCCATCGTTCGCAGGTTGTCTTTTAGCATTGACACCACATCGGCATTTGCTAACCGGCAGGCGTCACCAAAGGCTCCCCAACGCAGCTCCTCTAACGCCACAAAACAGCGTCCAGGTAACGACCAGCCGTCATACGCGCCAGCCCGCCAGCGGGTAAAAATTTGCTCGCTATGTTCGCCCGCTTGCACCGTCAGGCCGCGTTGCGTCACCGCCTTCTCTTTATAAGCGCCGCGCTGGGTAAACCAGTCAGCGAGTGAATTTATCTGCTGCTGAAGACCAGGCGTGGAGAGTCCACGCGGGTGTTCGGTTTGTTGTAAAAACATCAACCCTTCGGCGATCCGTACCAGCGCCAGATGGCCCGGATCGATCATGCCCGCCAGTTTTTCCACCAGTTTTAGACGCATCACCAGATGCTCGCTGGACACGCCTGCCAACACCCATGCTCGCAGTTGCGTCTGGGATAGCACCTCCTGCGTCAGACGCGCACGCAGCCGCTGCTGCTGTTGCAGAAAACCGCCGGAACGTTTGGTTTCATCTCCCTGAACCAGATCGACCATAAACTTCGGGTAGACACACTCCAGCGTCCGCCCGGGGCCTTCCAGTAACACGTTAGTCATGTGTGCTCGGTTGCAAAAAGGGTATTGATATCGTCGCGCAGCAAGCGGGAATCTTCATAAAGCCATGCCGCAGTCGTAATGCGATGCTGCAGTTGTTCGTTCAAGGCATTCACCGCAGATTCATTTTGCTGGCGCAGGGTCAAACTCTCACGCAGGCTCGCCTGTAATTGCGTCAAACACAGTGAAAAATCAGCAAAAAACGTGGCCATGCCTGCCGTAACGGAAATATCGACCTGCGCAGCTAAAGCTTTACGAATTTGTTGGCAAAACTGGGTGACATAGTGCACAAGGTTCTTATGCAGTGCACCCATATCAATGAGATAACGCGTTTTTGTTTCGACGTACTCATTCCATCCCCAGTTGGGCTGATTCAACCAGCGAGAGAAGGTATCACGCACCACACCGCCAGTTGACGGCGCATTTTCCGCCGGAATATCCTGCTCAATGGCCTCGTTAAACAACTGGCGGGTGTTGAAGTTAAACATCGCCGCATTAAACGCCGGAAAACGGATCCGCGCACGAAAACCAGCGTGGTTCAGCTCCTCTTTCACCCGCTGCTCAATGGGGCGCATGGCGTCATTTAGCGCCCGGGACAGCGTCGACTCAAGCTGTTCAAAGCGCAGAGCTAAATCCCGGCTGATGCTTTCCTGCGCTGCCAGCAAGACAACTTCACAGGACGAGCGCATTTTATCCAGCACGATTTTCGCCTGACCTTCATCGTGCAACACCAGCATTTCTCCGGCCATTTCTGCCGAGGAAACGCCAGCCCCCTGGCCATGTTGTGACATCATCAGGACATTTTCTTTGATAAAGAACGTGTTGATGCCGCACAGAATCTCAGTCTGTTGCTCATTGAGATAGGCCGCGGCAGCCTCCAGCGCCAGCTCGACCTCATGACTGACTTCATCACTCACCCGCCCCTGACTCACTTCTAACTGCTGCATATCCTCTTCAATATGCGTGATGTTCAGCCGCAGTTTTTCATAGGCAACCGTTAACCCATGGGCGCGAAACTCCAGATATTCGTGCGCGCTTTGCGCATAGTTCAATAACTTATGCGACGCTGAGCGTAGCGCATACAGCGAAGCATTGGCATAAGCGGCATGAATCACTTTCTGGATCGGCTGCTCAAACAGCGAATCCTCCCACAACAGATCGGCTGCATGGCGAATGTGCTCCGTATCCTCAAGATCGTTGGTGCACCAGCGTCGGCCAAGCGCCGCTTCGGCAAAATCCTGTACCCAACGTTGCACCTGGTGATCCGGCAGCCGCCCGCGAGCCATCAGCTCATGACGCGCCCTGTTCGCCAGATACCCCCACATCGAAGAAACCGGATAGATTCGCTCCGGGGCAATCCCACCTTGCATCAGCGTGCCGGAAATTAATGCCCGCACCTGCTCTTCATCGTCACTGTTGCGGTCTTTCTGATCGAATTTGTTCACCAGCGCATACAGCGGCACTGACTTGCCGACCGCCATGACAGCGTGGCGCACTTCTTCATCGGAAATCGATTTCAGTTGGGTGTAATCCATCACCACCAGTACCGCAGAAGCCCGCGCCAGCTGTTCATTCAGCATCTTTTGTAGATGCGGTTGCCCGGCCTCATTCGGCCCCGGCGTATCCAGCAGGGTTAATTGCCCAGGATAGCTCGCCTGACCGGCCAAATGGACAAATTCGACCTCGATAACCGGAATATGCTCAATCGCGGCATAGGCGGCAAAAGGAAAATCCACCTCCAGTGCTTTTGACAAACGCACCAGGTCATTCAGACTTTTAAGGCAATGGAAAATAGGCTGTGCGCCAAGGTAATACCGCTCAAATGCCACGCCGTTTTCAATATGCTGCAGCAGGACATTCATATCCTTATCAATTTCCAGGGTCTGCGTAAGACGCTGGCGATCGCACTCGCGCACGCGCTGCTGTAAAACCTTCATTAAGGCATCGATAGGCGTGACATGTGAAAAATGCAACACCGGCTCTTTCTGCCCCGGCGTATGGCGAATTAACGTTGGTAGCGCCGTCATGGGACGATTACGATTAGGTAAAACTTCGGTCCCTACAATCGCGTTAATCGTCGTCGATTTTCCCGCTTTCATGGTACCGACAATCGCCAGCACCATTTCCAGACGCGTAATCTTACGCAGTTCATTATTGAGCGTTGCCTGCTGGACATCCATGCCACGCGCGCTGAAATGCAGAGGCTGAACCACCTGTCTGCTATGCTCTCCTTGTTTTAGCGCGACATCATCCAACGACGTCATAGGCAATTTTTGCAATTGCCTGAGATGTTCAAGCGAGAGCATCAGCAAGCGTTCCGCTTCCTGACTTAATTCATATATTGTCTGTGTGTGCATGGAAAATTCTTCCTTAACGCAAATGGCATTACTTTTATTTAGCCCAATCGTTTTATTTATAGATTTTTTGGCTTTTATAATTACGTGTAGAAATAATTAAAATCAAAACAACCAACTGATATTATTAAAATAAATTTGGCGTATAACCGCTGGCCGGATGCCTCTCACTTATGTAATAAGTAAGAAAGATAAACAGCGTAGTTCAGTTTTAAAAAATACCCGCGTAATCCCCCTACTAAAATTAAGGGGGTCAATGATATTCAATCACAATGGCTTAGGCATCCGTAAGCAACGTTACCTATGAATATCAGATATTTCGCCTCACCTTATCTTAAATACCTAAGCGTAGCAATTTCCCTTAAAAAATATTCCGCCATACTTTCATTGAGGTAAAAGCAAAGGGTCTTTACAGCAGATCATTTTGCATAATCGCGCAGTAGTCCCGACAAAAGCAGGGATTTTATGTATAATTGCGGCCTTTTTCGGCAATCTGCCATTTTTGGGCGCATTTGCCCCTGCTGACTTTTGAGGAAATCCACATGTCATTACCACACTGCCCACAATGCAACTCCGAATACACTTACGAAGATAACGGCATGTTCATCTGCCCGGAATGCGCTCACGAATGGAACGATGCTGAACCGGCTCAGGACAGCGACGAACTGATCGTTAAAGATGCCAACGGCAACCTGCTGGCTGACGGCGACAGCGTTACCGTAGTGAAAGACCTGAAGGTAAAAGGTAGCTCTTCCATGTTGAAGATCGGGACCAAAGTGAAGAACATCCGTCTGGTTGAAGGCGACCACAACATCGATTGCAAAATCGATGGCTTTGGCCCAATGAAGCTGAAATCTGAGTTTGTGAAAAAGAACTGATGCAAATTGCCTGATGACGCTACGTCAATCAGGCCGATGCCAGCTCATCTGCCAGGCGGGAAGCTCATACTTCCCGCCTGGCTTATTTTTGCAGACGATAACTACACTTAACTGGTTTCTTTTACCTGAGGTAAAGATTATGCCGTTAAGTCCCTATATCTCCTTCGCAGGCAACTGCGCTGATGCTATCGCCTACTACCAAAAAACATTAGGCGCTGAGCTACTCTACAAAATCAACTTCGGTGAAATGCCCAAACCGGCGCAGAACAGCGAAGAGGGTTGCCCTTCAGGCATGAAATTCCCCGATACCGCCATTGCCCACGCCAACCTGCGCGTTGCGGGCAGCGACATCATGATGAGCGATAGCGCCCCCGACGGAAATGCCCACTACTCTGGCTTTACGCTGGTACTCGACACGCAAAACGTCGACGAAGGCAAACGCTGGTTTGATAACCTGGCAGCAAACGGAAAAATCGAAATGGACTGGCAGGAAACCTTCTGGGCTCATGGTTTCGGTAAAGTGAGCGATCGGTATGGCGTACCGTGGATGATCAACGTCGTCAAACAGCAGCAACCTACAGAGTAATCCAACGGGAGGCCAGCCCTCCCGTACTGTCATCAAAAATCGCTCAACTCTTCATCACCAAGTAACCATCCCTTAACGAAAACGTCACATTGATCCGCCACGATGGGGCCACTTTTTAAGGGAGGCCGCATCATACAAACGATTATTCGCGTCGAAAAACTCTCCAAGTCCTTCAATCAACATCAGGCGCTCAATGCGGTTGATCTGAACATCTGTTCCGGTGAGATGGTGGCTCTGCTTGGGCCATCTGGCTCTGGCAAATCCACCCTTTTACGTCATTTAAGCGGTTTGATCGTCGGTGATAAATCCCCGGGTAGCCACGTCGAACTGCTGGGTCGCACCGTTCAACATGAAGGCCGCCTGGCGCGCGATATCCGCAAAAGCCGCGCCCACACCGGCTACATCTTCCAGCAGTTCAATCTGGTTAACCGCCTGACGGTACTGGAAAACGTCCTGATTGGCGCACTCGGCAGCACGCCGTTTTGGCGCACCTGTTTTAGCTGGTTTAGCCAGGAACAGAAACAGCGTGCATTACAGGCGCTGACCCGCGTTGGCATGGCGCACTTTGCATACCAGCGCGTTTCCACGCTTTCGGGCGGGCAACAGCAGCGCGTGGCGATTGCCCGCGCGCTGATGCAGCAAGCCAAAGTGATCCTTGCCGACGAGCCGATAGCCTCGCTGGACCCGGAATCTGCACGCATCGTGATGGACACCCTACGCGACATTAACCAGACCGACGGCATCACCGTGGTCGTCACGCTGCATCAGGTGGATTACGCCCTGCGCTACTGCGAACGCATTGTCGCGCTTCGTCAGGGCAACGTCTTCTTTGATGGCAGCAGCCAGCATTTTGATAACGATCGTTTTGACCATCTCTACCGCAGCATGAACCGCGTCGAACAGAACGCGCAGGCTGCATAGTTCTAAAAAACCAGGCGTTATTGGCGCAGCCAGGCTGGCAAGTGAAATAGCCTGGAACAAAGACTAATTAAGGAAACAACATGAGCTATAAGACCGTTGCCGCGCTGGCCTTTACCAGCATGTTCAGCATCAGCACCTTGTTCAGCCCGGCGCAGGCCGAAGAGCAAGAAAAAGCGCTGAACTTTGGCATTATTTCGACCGAATCACAGCAAAACCTGAAGCCACAGTGGGAACCATTCCTGAAGGACATGGAAAAATCGTTGGGCGTGAAAGTGAACGCCTTCTTCGCCCCGGACTACGCCGGGATCATTCAGGGAATGCGTTTTAACAAAGTTGATATCGCCTGGTACGGCAACCTCTCGGCAATGGAAGCGGTAGATCGCGCTAATGGACAAGTGTTTGCCCAAACCGTCGCTGCCGACGGCTCCCCGGGATACTGGAGCGTGTTGATCGTTAACAAAGACAGTCCGATCAACAACCTGAACGATCTGATCGCCAAACGTAAGGATCTGACATTCGGCAACGGCGATCCCAACTCAACGTCAGGCTTCCTCGTCCCCGGTTACTACGTCTTCGCCAAAAACAACATCTCCGCCAGCGACTTCAAACGCACCGTTAACGCCGGACACGAAACCAACGCGCTGGCCGTCGCCAACAAACAGGTCGATGTCGCCACCAACAACACCGAAAACCTCGACAAGCTGAAAACCTCCGCGCCGGAAAAATTGAAAGAGCTGAAGGTTATCTGGAAGTCACCGCTGATCCCGGGCGATCCGATCGTCTGGCGCAAAAACCTCTCCGAAACCACCAAGGACAAGGTGTACGACTTCTTTATGAATTACGGCAAAACGCCGGAACAGAAAACCGTCCTGGAACGCCTGGGATGGGCACCGTTCCGTGCCTCCAGCGACCTACAACTGGTACCGATTCGCCAACTGGCGCTGTTTAAAGAGATGCAGGGCGTGAAGGGCAACAAAGGGTTGAACGAGGAAGAGAAAAGCAGCAAAACCTCGGCGCTGAAAGCGCAGCTCGACGACCTTGACCGTTTGACCGCCGCCCTGGGCGCCATGACCAGCGTGACTAAAGCGGTGCAGTAAACCTAATGCCCGGTGGCGTTTCGCTTACCGGGCAGACGATGTTCTGTAGGCCGGATAAGGCGCAAGCGCTGCCATCCGGCGATAACCTACGCACGGAGCTAAACATGCAAACCATCACCGTCGCCCCGCCCAAACGTAGCTGGTTCTCACTGCTGAGCTGGGCCATTCTTCTCGCCGTGCTGGTGGTCTCGTGGAAAGGTGCCGAAATGGCTCCGCTCACGCTGATCCAGGATTCCGGCAATATGGCGACCTTCGCCGCCGACTTCTTTCCGCCAGACTTCAGTCAGTGGCAGGACTATCTCGGTGAAATGGCCGTCACCCTGCAAATTGCCGTCTGGGGTACCGCCCTCGCCGTTGTGCTGTCGATTCCCTTTGGCCTGATGTGCGCCGATAACCTCGTACCGTGGTGGATTTACCAGCCGATGCGTCGCCTGATGGACGCCTGCCGCGCCATCAATGAAATGGTCTTCGCCATGCTGTTCGTGGTCGCCGTGGGTTTAGGTCCGTTCGCCGGGGTAATGGCACTGTTTATCCACACCACCGGGGTGCTCTCCAAGCTGCTTTCGGAAGCGGTAGAAGCCATTGAGCCAGGTCCAGTAGAAGGCATTCGCGCCACTGGGGCCAACAAAATTGAAGAGATTCTGTACGGCGTTCTGCCACAGGTCATGCCGCTGCTTATCTCCTACTCGCTATATCGCTTTGAATCCAACGTCCGCTCGGCCACGGTGGTCGGAATGGTGGGTGCGGGCGGTATTGGCGTGACTTTATGGGAGGCGATTCGCGGCTTTCAGTTCCAGCAAACCTGCGCCCTGATGGTGTTAATCATCGTCACCGTCAGCCTGCTGGATTTCCTTTCCCAGCGTTTGCGTAAGCACTTTATCTGATTAGCGAGGCATTGATTGCTATGCACTTGTCTACACATCCGACCAGTTATCCAACGCGTTATCAGGAAATTGCCGCGAGACTTGAGCAGGAGCTTCGTCATCATTATCGCTGCGGTGACTATCTGCCCGCCGAGCATCAGCTTGCCGCGCGCTACGAGGTAAACCGCCACACCCTGCGCCGCGCTATTGACCAGTTGGTTGAGCGTGGTTGGGTCCAGCGTCGCCAGGGCGTTGGTGTACTGGTGCTGATGCGCCCATTCGATTACCCGCTTAATGCCCAGGCGCGCTTTAGCCAGAACCTGCTGGACCAGGGCAGCCATCCCACCAGCGAAAAACTGCTGGCGGTGCTGCGCCCGGCCTCCAGCCACATTGCCGATGCGCTCAGCATTAACGAGGGCGATAACGTGATTCATCTGCGCACCCTGCGCCGGGTAAACGGTATCGCACTGTGCCAGATCGACCACTATTTTTCCGACCTCAGTCTATGGCCGCTGCTGCAGGGCTTTAACAACGGCTCACTGCACGACTACCTGCGCGAACAGTCCGGTCTGACGCTCCTGCGCACACAAACGCGCATCAGCGCCCGCCGCGCACAGGCTAAAGAGAGCAAAGTGCTGGAAATCCCCAATATGGCGCCGCTGCTGTGCGTGCGCACCCTGAACCACCGTGAAGGCGAAGAACACGCGGCGGAATACTCCGTCAGCCTGACCCGCGCCGACATGATCGAATTCACTATGGAGCACTGAATGCATTTCGATACCGCGACCCGCCAGCGCTGGATGCGCGCGCTGGCTTACAGCAATGCCGATGCCCTGAACGCCCGCATCCACGCGCTCAAACTGACGCCAGACTATGAACTTATCCGCGCACCGGAATGCGGACTGATGCAGCTCCAGGCTCGCATGGGCGGCACCGGCAACCGCTTCTTTGCCGGTGATACCACGCTTACCCGCGCAGTGGTACGCCTGAAGAGCGGCACGCTGGGCTACAGCTACCTGCTGGGCCGCAACAAACAACACGCCGAGCAGTGCGCGGTCATTGACGCGCTGCTGCAGGAACAAACGCATTTCCAGAGCCTAATGGAAACCTTAATTGCCCCGCTGGAAGCGGAACGCGATGCGCTGATTAGCGCACGCCGTGCCGAAGTCAACGCCAGCCGGGTCGACTTCTTCACGCTGGTACGCGGAGATAACGCATGACCTTACAAACCGCTTTTAATTTACCCGTTCAGGATGCTCAGCAGAGCTTTCGTCGCCTGCTGAAGGCCATGAGTGAGCCGGGCGTGATCGTCGCCCTGCATCAACTGAAACACGGCTGGCAGCCACTGGGCCTGGCAACCACCAGCGTGCTACTGACCCTGGTCGATGGCGACACGCCGGTCTGGCTTGCGCCGTCGATGGATAACGATATCGCCCGGCAGAATCTGCGTTTTCACACCAACGCGCCGCTGGTGGATCAGCCGCAGTTGGCGGCCTTTGCCGTCGCCGACGAACGCATCAGTAGCGAACAGCTTAACGCCCTCTCCGCCGGTTCCGCCGTCGCGCCAGAAACCAGCGCCACGCTGATTGTGCAGGTCTCTGGCTTAAGCGGTGGACGCATGCTGCGTCTGACCGGCGCCGGTATCGCTGAAGAGCGCATGATCGCGCCACAGCTACCGGAATGCCTGATTCACGAACTCACCGAACGCCCGCATCCGTTCCCGCTGGGGGTCGACCTGATCCTCACCTGCGGCGAACGCTTGCTGGCTATTCCGCGAACTACCCATGTGGAGGTGTGCTGATGTACGTCGCCGTCAAAGGGGGCGAAAAGGCGATAGCCAACGCCCACGCCCTGCAGGAAAACCGACGCCGGGGCAATGAGACCATTGCTGAACTGAGCGTGGCGCAAATCGAACAACAGATGAACCTGGCCGTCGACCGGGTGATGACCGAAGGCGGCATCGCCGACCGCGAACTGGCCGCGCTGGCGCTGAAGCAGGCCAGCGGCGATAACGTCGAAGCCATCTTTTTGCTCCGCGCCTACCGCACTACGCTGGCAAAGGTGGCGGTCAGCGAGCCGGTTAACAGTGCAGAAATGCGCCTTGAGCGCCGAATCTCTGCGGTCTACAAGGATATTCCCGGCGGGCAGTTGTTAGGTCCCACTTATGACTACACCCATCGCCTGCTGGATTTTACCCTGCTGGCCAATGGCGAAACGCCACCCCTGCGCAGCGCAGACGACGCGCAGGACGCCTCTCCGCACGTCTTTTCCCTGCTGGCCAACCAGGGACTGGCAAAGCGTGAAGAGGATAATGGCGCTCAGCCGGATGATATTACCCGTACGCCACCGGTTTACCCCTGTTCACGAGCCTCACGTCTGCAACAGCTGATGCGCGGCGATGAGGGATATCTGCTGGCGCTGGCCTACTCCACCCAACGCGGCTACGGGCGTAATCACCCGTTTGCCGCCGAAATCCGCAGCGGCTATGTGGCACTGGAAACCGTACCGGAAGAGCTGGGATTTGCGGTGAACGTCGGTGAATTGCTGATGACCGAATGTGAAATGGTCAACGGTTTTGTCGCGCCAGAAAACGAATCCCCCCGTTTTACCCGCGGCTACGGGCTGGTGTTCGGCATGAGCGAACGTAAAGCGATGGCGATGGCGCTGGTGGACCGCGCCCTACAGGCAGCCGAATACGATGAATCGGTCACGGGACCGGCGCAGGACGAAGAGTTCGTGCTGGCGCATGCGGATAACGTCGAGGCGGCGGGTTTTGTTTCGCACCTCAAACTTCCCCATTACGTCGATTTCCAGGCCGAGCTGGAACTGCTCAAACGCCTGCAACAGGAGGCCACCCGTGACCACTAACCTCTCCGGCTACAACTTTGCGTATCTTGATGAGCAGACCAAACGCATGATTCGCCGCGCGATTCTGAAAGCGGTGGCGATCCCCGGTTACCAGGTGCCGTTTGGCGGACGTGAAATGCCGATGCCCTACGGTTGGGGAACCGGCGGTATTCAGCTCACCGCCAGCGTGATTGGCGAGCCGGACGTGCTGAAGGTAATTGACCAGGGCGCAGATGACACCACTAACGCCGTGTCGATTCGCAACTTCTTTAAACGCGTGACCGGGGTGAACACCACCGAGCGCACGGAAGACGCGACGCTGATCCAGACCCGCCACCGCATCCCGGAAACACCGCTGGTGGAAGACCAGATCATTATCTTCCAGGTCCCGATCCCCGAGCCGTTGCGCTTTATCGAGCCGCGCGAAACGGAAACCCGCACCATGCACGCGCTGGAAGAGTACGGCATCATGCAGGTGAAACTGTATGAAGATATCGCCCGCTTCGGCCATATCGCCACCACTTACGCCTATCCGGTGAAGGTTAACGACCGCTACGTCATGGACCCGTCGCCAATTCCAAAATTCGACAATCCGAAGATGGACATGATGCCGGCCCTGCAACTGTTTGGCGCAGGCCGCGAAAAACGCATCTATGCCGTTCCACCTTACACCCGCGTGGAAAGCCTCGATTTCGACGATCACCCGTTTACCGTGCAGAGCTGGGATGAGCCTTGCGCCATCTGTGGCTCAACCCACAGCTATCTCGATGAAGTGGTGCTCGATGACACCGGCAAACGCATGTTTGGCTGCTCCGACACCGACTACTGCCGCCAACAGAGTGAGGCCCTCAGCAAATGACGCAACCGCTGCTTTCAGTCAACAACCTGACCCATCTATACGCGCCGGGCAAGGGCTTCAGCGATGTCTCTTTTGACCTGTGGCCTGGCGAAGTGCTGGGTATCGTCGGCGAGTCCGGTTCCGGCAAAACCACGCTGCTGAAATCGATCTCTTCACGGCTGACGCCGCAGAGCGGTGAGATTTTGTATCAGAACCGTTCGCTGTACGGCATGAACGAGGCCGACCGTCGCCGTCTGCTGCGCACCGAATGGGGCGTGGTGCATCAGCATCCGCTGGATGGCCTGCGCCGTCAGGTCTCCGCTGGCGGCAATATCGGCGAACGCCTGATGGCCACCGGGGCGCGCCACTACGGCGATATTCGTGCCACCGCGCAGCGTTGGCTGGAGGAAGTGGAGATCCCGGCCTCGCGTATCGACGACCTGCCAACCACCTTTTCCGGCGGCATGCAGCAGCGACTGCAGATCGCCCGCAACCTCGTCACCCATCCCAAACTGGTGTTTATGGACGAGCCCACCGGCGGTCTGGACGTTTCCGTACAGGCCAAACTGCTGGACCTGCTGCGCGGTCTTGTGGTGGAACTGGATCTGGCAGTGGTTATTGTCACCCACGATCTGGGCGTAGCGCGCCTGCTGGCCGACCGTTTGCTGGTGATGAAGCAGGGTCAGGTGGTGGAAAGTGGGTTAACCGACCGCGTACTCGACGACCCGCATCATCCGTATACCCAGTTGCTGGTGTCATCTGTTTTGCAAAACTGATTTTGTCTTGCCGGGTGGCGCTTCGCGACCCGGCCTACGGATCGGCATCGGTTGTAGGCCTGATAAGCGAAGCGCCATCAGGCAATCGAACGCAAAAATGCTTAAAGAGGCTAAAAATGAACGCGATCCGCGTTGAAAACGTCAGTAAAACCTTTGTACTGCATCAGCAAAACGGCGTGCGTCTGCCAGTGCTGCAAGACGCCACGCTGGAAGTTAAAAACGGCGAATGCGTGGTGCTGCACGGTCACTCTGGCAGCGGCAAATCCACGTTGCTGCGTTCGCTGTACGCCAACTACCTGCCGGATGAAGGACACATCCACATCCGCCACAGCGGCGAATGGGTCGATCTGGTGCAGGCTCCGGCGCGTAAAGTGCTGGAAGTTCGCCGTTCAACCATCGGCTGGGTCAGCCAGTTCCTGCGCGTGATCCCAAGGATTTCTGCGCTGGATGTGGTGATGCAGCCGCTGCTGGATCTCGGCGTGTCGCGCGAGGAGTGCGCAGCCAAAGCGGCTAACCTGCTTACCCGCCTGAACGTGCCGGAGCGGCTGTGGCATCTGGCGCCGTCGACGTTTTCCGGGGGCGAACAGCAGCGCGTCAATATCGCCCGAGGGTTTATCGTCGATTACCCGATTCTACTCCTCGATGAGCCCACCGCCTCGCTGGACGCCAAAAACAGCGCCGCCGTCGTCGCATTGATTGAAGAAGCGAAAGCCCGCGGCGCGGCAATTGTCGGCATTTTTCACGATCAAACCGTGCGCGACCGCGTCGCGGATCGCCTGCACCTGATGGGAACAACAGCATGATTATCAATAATGTAAAGCTGGTGCTGGAAGATGAAGTGGTGCAAGGATCGCTGGAAATTGAGGGCGGAACGATCCGCGCCTTTGCCGAAAGTCAGAGCCAACTGGCCCAAGCGATGGACGGAGAAGGCGGCTGGCTGCTGCCAGGGCTTATCGAGCTGCATACCGACAATCTCGACAAGTTTTTCACCCCGCGCCCGAAGGTAGACTGGCCCGCCCACTCGGCGATGAGCAGCCACGACGCGCTGATGGTCGCCAGCGGCATTACCACCGTGCTGGACGCGGTGGCGATTGGCGATGTGCGCGACGGTGGCGACCGTCTGGAAAATCTGGAGAAGATGATCAACGCGGTGGAAGAGACGCAAAAGCGCGGGGTCAATCGCGCCGAGCACCGCCTGCATTTGCGCTGCGAGCTGCCGCATCACACCACCCTACCGCTGTTTGAAAAACTGGTCAGTCGTGAGCCGGTGACGCTGGTATCGCTGATGGACCACTCCCCCGGCCAGCGTCAGTTCGCCAATCGCGAGAAGTACCGCGAGTACTATCAGGGCAAGTATTCACTTACCGACGAGCAAATGGCCCGCTACGAAGAAGAACAGTTAGCTCTGGCTGCACGTTGGTCGCAACCCAACCGCACGGCGATTGCTCAGATGTGTCGTGAGCGCCAGATAGCGCTGGCGAGCCATGACGATGCCACCTGCGATCATGTGCTGGAATCGCATCAACTTGGCAGCGTGATCGCCGAATTTCCTACTACCTTTGCCGCCGCAGAGGCCTCGCGCCAGCATGGTATGAACGTACTGATGGGCGCGCCCAACATCGTGCGCGGCGGTTCTCACTCCGGCAACGTGGCGGCGCATAAGCTGGCTGAGCTGGGGCTGCTGGATATTCTCTCCTCCGACTACTACCCCGCCAGCCTGCTCGATGCGGCATTCCGCGTGGCGGACGATGACGCCAACTGCTTTACGCTGCCGCAGGCCATTCGTCTGGTGACCCGCAATCCGGCGCGGGCATTAAATCTCGACGATCGTGGCGTTGTAGCCGAAGGTAAACGCGCGGATCTGGTGCTGGCGCATCGCAAAGGCGATCACATCCATATAGACCACGTCTGGCGTCAGGGCAAAAGGGTATTCTGACTATGGGGAAACTGATCTGGCTGATGGGGCCGTCCGGCTCCGGTAAGGACAGTCTACTGGCAGAACTTCGCCAGCAGGAACCTGCGCAACTGCTGGTGGCGCACCGTTACATCACCCGCGCCGCCAACGCAGGGAATGAAAACCATATTGCCCTCAGCGAACCAGAGTTTTTTACCCGCGCCGGGCAGAACCTGCTGGCGCTGAGCTGGCACGCCAACGGCTTCTATTACGGCGTCGGCGTAGAGATTGACCTCTGGCTGCACGCCGGTTTTGATGTGGTGGTCAACGGCTCGCGCGCGCATCTGCCCCAGGCGCAGGCCCGTTACGGCGCTTCTTTACTTCCCATTTGCTTACAGGTTTCCCCGGCCATTTTACGCCAGCGCCTGCAGGCACGTGGGCGGGAGAGCGAAACGGAAATCGCTGCCCGCCTTGAACGCGCGGCACGCTACACGCCGTATGACTGCCACGTCCTGAACAATGATGGAAGTTTGCTACAGTCTGTCGATACACTGCTCACCCTGATGGGACGCAAGGAGAAGAAACATGTCTGTCTGTGAATTACGCCGCGCCACGCTATACGATACCGATGCGGTTTACGCGCTTATCTGTGAGTTGAAACAGGGCCAATTCGACCTGCAGGCCTTTAGCGCCGGCTACGCCGCAAATCTGCAAGATCCCAATATGCGCTACCAACTGGCGCTGCTCGACGGACAGGTCGTCGGCTTGCTCGGTCTGCACCTGCAGTTTCATCTGCACCACGCCAACTGGATTGGCGAGATCCAGGAACTGGTGGTGATGCCACAGGCACGAGGACTAAAAGTGGGTAGTCAGTTACTGACCTGGGCCGAAGCCACCGCGCGCGAAGCGGGCGCAGAAATAACCGAGCTTTCGACAAGTACCCAACGCCTTGACGCGCACCGCTTTTACCAGCGCGAAGGCTATACCATGAGCCATTTTCGCTTCACCAAACCGTTGTAGGGGGAGCCATGAGTCTGACCATTACGCTGACGGGAACCGGCGGCGCGCAACTGGTGCCGGCATTTGGCTGTGACTGTGCGGCCTGCCAACGAGCACGCTTACAGGCGCAATACCGTCGACGCCCTTGTAGCGGGGTGGTCAAATTTAACAATGCGGTGACGCTGCTGGACGCGGGGATCCCGCATCTGATGGACGACTGGCCAGCAGGCAGCTTCCAGCAGTTTCTGCTCACCCACTACCATATGGATCACGTGCAGGGGCTGTTTCCGCTGCGCTGGGGCGTGGGGGCGACTATCCCGGTGTACGGTCCGCCGGATGAACAGGGATGCGACGATCTGTTTAAGCACCCTGGCGTCCTCGATTTTAGCCATACCGTCGCGCCATTCGTGGTGTTTAACCTGCAAGGGTTGCAGGTGACGCCACTCCCGCTCAACCATTCAAAGCTGACGTTTGGCTATCTGCTGGAGACCGCGCACAGCCGCGTGGCGTGGCTCTCCGATACCGCCGGACTTCCCGACAAGACGCTGAAGTTTCTCCACAATAACCAGCCTCAGGTGATTATCATCGACTGCAGCCACGCCCCGCGCGCCGAGCCGCCGCGCAATCACAGCGATGTAAATACCGTTATCGCCTTGAACGCGGTTATCCGCTGCCCACGGGTGATCCTGACGCATATCAGTCATCAGTTTGATTTGTGGATGATGGAGAATCCGCTACCGACAGGGCTCGAAGCCGGGTATGACGGAATGGAGATTGTGCTGAGGTAGGTTTACATCGCACTAAAACACTTGTTAACAGGTCTCTGCTCCCTATAACCTTGCCAGCGAAAAATTGCGCTAACGATCATAATCTTCTTCCATTCTGCGCTCTTCGTCTTCTAACTGACGCCGTTCCTGATCGAGCTGGCGCTGGCGGTCATCCAGTTGGCGGCGGCGGTCTTCAAACTGGCGGCGGCGATTATCATACTGCCTGCGACGATCGTCACTCATCTGTCGCTGCCAGCTTTCATCACGAGAGTCGTCATAATCCCGCCCGCTGTCCGGTTTGTAGGCATCGTTAATCGCCTGCTGAATATTGCCGATGGCGTCATCGATAATATCGGCCTGCGCCGATACGGTGGTCATCATCAGCAGAGTGAAAAGTAAGAATGTCGCGGAGCGTTGCATAAAACCAGCCTCATCAAGAAACTCGCCCCACGGTAATCAAAGCGTATTTGCGCGGGTAGCGGAGGAATCTCAATTACGCGAATGCCGCAGCGCCTGCGCCAGTTCTCCCCGGGTGAAGGGCTTACGCAATAACGCCACATCCGGCAGCGCCGGGTTATGCGCCGGACGTAAATCCTGGCCGCTAATCAGCAGGATGTTCAGTTGTGGATAATGTGCCAACGCATGATTAACCACATCCACACCGCTTAAACCGCCGGGCAGCATTAAGTCGCTGATAAAAATATCAATCTCGGATGAAGCCGCCAGCATATGCATAGCCTGTTCGCCGTTGGCGGCCTCTAACGTCAGGTAGCCCAGCAGGTGTAATTGCTCACATAACGTCTGGCGCACATCGGCTTCATCTTCGAGAACCAGCACCAGTTTTTCACCGCGAGTCGGAGTGTGCTGTGCGATTGTCTCCACCGGTGTCTGCACCGGCACAACCGCGCGAGGAAGCTGCAATCTGACCGTCGTTCCCTGCCCAGGAGCGCTTTCAATCTCCACGCGGCCACCGGACTGGCGCACAAAACCGTAGACCATAGACAGCCCCAGCCCGCTGCCGCTGCCGGTCTGTTTGGTGGTGAAAAACGGCTCGAAGACCTGAGCTTTCACCTCCTGCGACATCCCGCCTCCCTGGTCGGCAACTTCCAGCATCACCATATCCTGCTTACGCCCATCGCTGCGCGTGACCCGCTGATTCCAGGTACGGATTTTAATCGTGCCCGCCTGCCCGTCCATGGCGTCACGGGCATTCATCACCAGATTGATAATGGCGTTCTCCAGTTGGCTGACATCAATCCACGCGGGCCAGGCGGGAGACTGGGCTTCAATCTCCAGCGTCAACGTAGCCGGAAGAGAGTGGCGCATCAGTTCGCCCAAATTTTCCAGCAGCGTTTTCAGCTCCACCGCATGGGGATGCAACGACTGTTTGCGCGAAAAGGCCAGCAGCCGCTGGGTAAGGAGCGCCCCGCGCTCGGCGGCTTTTAGCGCCCGATTGACCCGTGGCGCGTCAGGAGAGTCTGGGTTCACCAGATCCAGGCTGCCAATAATGACTGCCAGCAGGTTATTGAAATCATGCGCTAATCCGCCCGTCAGTTGCCCTACCGCCTTCAGTTTCTGACTGTGCAACAGCGCTTCCTCCAGCCCCTGGCGCTCGGTGCGGTCGATTTCCATCTGGCTGGTTTTTTCTTTTAGCAGTCGGGTGGTGTGCTCCAGCGATGCCGTATTACGGGCGAAGACGCTAAAGGCGCGGGCCAGCTCGCCCAGCTCATCGCGCCGCTGCAAGGCCGGGACGCTAACGTCCGATTCACCGTGCGCCAGCCGGGTCATCGCCCGCGAAATGGCCGTCAGGTTAGAACCGAGGTTACGGTAGATATACCAGCCGGCAAAACCGGTGATCACCACCGCCAACAGCGCAAATACCAAAATAAACAACGCGCCAGATTGCAGTTCCTGATGGCTTTGCGCTACCCGCTGTTCGGAGATCAGCGCCACCTGCGAAGCATACCGGTTGATATCGCTGTTGAGGATCGCCACCAGCGCTTTGATATGAAACATATACCAGTTGATCGCCAAATCGCTCTGCTCAAGCGCAGAAGAGAGCGGCTCCAGCTTATGCAACTCCTGGTTGAAGTCGGTGAGGATGTTGGTAATCAGCGGACTGCTATTTTGCACAGGCAGCGCGGGCATCACGCCGTCCAGTTGTTTCACCACCGAACGCGGCGTGGGTGTTTCAATGGCGGCAACAATTAAGCGGTCTATCTGCCCCAGCAGCACGTAATCCTGCGCGCCGGTCAGCTTTTGCAGATGACGTAAATAACTTTGATTCTGATACAGCGAACTGAGCAAGGCGTTACGTTCCAGATGTCGCCGTTGCCCGCGCTGCAGCATACCTTCCACGCTGCTTTGTAGCTCCTGGCTGCGCTGAATAATACGCTCGACCAGCGCCGGCTCCTGCTGCGCCAACGGCGCGGTGGCCAACTGTTCCAGCGAATGCTTCAGCGCCCGTTGCGTCTCCTGCAGCCGCTCCGCTTCACCTTTGTATTCCAGCGCGCCGACCACCTGCGACAGCCGTACCGCCGCCGTCGCCACGTTCGCCGTATCCCGGGCCAGGTTCATGCTGCCGGTCATGTCGTCAACGGTTTGCTGCTGCACCTGTTCCTGGATTTGACTGGCATGCTGAAACCCCAGCACCGCCACACCGCTTACCATCAGCGTGACCGTCACCACCAGCAGATTGAAGAACAGCAATCGTCCGCGCGCACTGGCGAAAAAGTGACGTCCTGGTTGCGGCATATCACGCTCCGTGAAGAAAAATCGCAATATGACAAATATGAACGGCTTCTGACATTTTGCATTTACATTCCTGTGATGGACTGCTGATATCGGCCACCCCACAGGAGATCCGCTATGAGCAGGACACCGGTTCTGGAGATGCGCAACATTGCCAAAGCGTTTGGTAAATTTTACGCGCTGAAAGGGGTCGATTTAACGGTCTGGCCGGGTGAGATTCATGCCCTGATGGGTGAGAACGGCGCGGGGAAAAGCACCCTGATGAAGATCCTCGCGGGCGCGTATACCGCCACCAGCGGTGAGATCCTGATCGACGGTCAGCCGTTTCACATTCGCGGACCAAAAGACGCGCTCAGCGCAGGCATCACGCTGATTTACCAGGAGATGCAGCTCGCGCCGAACCTGACGGTGGCGGAAAATATCTTTCTAGGCAGCGAGCTGTCGCGCGGCGGTCTGGTCCAGCGTAAAGAGATGGTGATGCAGTCGCAGAAAGTCATCGACCGGCTCGGCGCCCAGTTTAAGGCCAGCGATCGCGTGATGACGTTGACCATCGCCGAACAGCAGCAGGTGGAAATCGCCCGCGCCCTGCACCGTAACAGCCGCATTCTGGTGATGGATGAACCCACTGCCGCCCTCTCCTCACGTGAAACCCACCGCTTGTTTGAACTGATCATGCGCCTGCGCGATGAGGGGATGGCGATTATCTACATTAGCCACCGCATGGCGGAGGTGTATGAACTCTCGGACCGCGTCAGCGTCCTGCGCGACGGGCAATATGTAGGCAGCCTGACCCGCGACAAACTCAACGCCTCTGAGCTGGTGCGCATGATGGTGGGCCGACCGTTAAGCGATTTATTCAACAAAGAGCGCGATATTCCCTTAGGTAAAGCGCGCCTCAACGTCCACCACCTGACCGACGGCCATAAAGTCCAGCCGTGCAGTTTGCTGGTGCGCTCCGGGGAGATCGTCGGCCTTGCCGGGTTAGTCGGCGCCGGGCGTTCTGAACTGGCTCAACTGATTTTTGGCGTGCGTAAAGCCATCGGCGGCATGATTGAAGTAGACGGTGAACCGGTGGTGATCCACTCCCCTCGCGAGGCGATTGACCACGGCATTGGCTTTCTGACGGAAAACCGCAAAGAGCAGGGATTGTTTTTAGAGCTGGCGGCAGCAGAGAACATCACCATGGCGACGCTGGAACGTGACGCCAACTGGGGCATGCTCGATCGCAAAAAGGCGCAGGCTATTTCCGATGACGCCATCCAATTGCTCAACATCCGCGTTCCGCACGCCCAGGTACGCGCGGGCGGGCTGTCCGGCGGTAATCAGCAAAAGCTGCTGATTTCACGCTGGGTCGCGATCGGCCCACGCATTTTGATCCTCGATGAACCCACGCGCGGCGTGGACGTTGGCGCCAAAAGCGAGATCTACCGGATCATGAACGACATGGCGCGCAAAGGCGTGGCGATCCTGATGATCTCCAGCGAATTGCCGGAAGTCGTCGGTATGAGCGATCGCGTGTACGTCATGCGGGAAGGCAGCATTGCCGGTGAGCTGAACGGGCAAAGTATTACCCAGGAAAATATTATGACGCTGGCAACCGGCGTGAACGACTCCCATCATCAGGCGGTGTCCCATGAATAATCCAACCACTCCCCAGCAGGTGGCGAAATCCGCCTCCGCGAAAAAATTGCTGATGAGCGATCTGATGCAAACGGTCGGCATCTTGCCGATTCTCATCCTGATAGTGGCGGTGTTTGGCTTTATCGCGCCAAACTTTTTTACCGAAAGCAACCTGTTGAATATAACCCGCCAGGCGTCGATCAACATCGTGCTGGCGGCAGGCATGACCTTCATTATTTTGACCGGCGGGATCGACCTCTCGGTTGGCTCGATTCTCGGCACCACTGCCGTCGCGGCTATGGTCGTTTCGCTGATCCCTGAATTTGCCATGCTGTCGATTCCGGCGGCGCTGATGCTCGGTCTGGTGCTGGGGTTGTTTAACGGCGCGCTGGTTGCTTTTGCCGGACTACCACCGTTTATCGTCACGCTTGGAACGTATACGGCGCTGCGCGGCGCGGCCTATCTGCTGGCCGACGGCACGACGGTGATCAATTCCAATATCAGCTTTGAGTGGATCGGTAACAACTATCTTGGTCCGGTTCCGTGGCTAGTGGTCATTGCACTGGCGGTGGTGGTGATGTGCTGGTTCATTCTTAGGCGCACCACACTCGGCGTTCATATTTATGCGGTCGGCGGCAATATGCAGGCCGCTCGTTTAACCGGTATCAAAGTGTGGCTGGTGCTGCTGTTCGTCTACGGCATGAGCGGTGTGCTCTCAGGTCTTGGCGGGGTGATGAGCGCCTCGCGGCTATACAGCGCCAACGGCAACTTAGGCATGGGTTACGAGCTGGACGCCATCGCGGCGGTGATCCTCGGCGGTACCAGCTTTGTTGGGGGGATCGGTACCATCACCGGCACGCTGGTAGGGGCGTTGATTATCGCCACGCTCAATAACGGCATGACGCTGATGGGCGTCTCCTATTTCTGGCAACTGGTGATCAAAGGGGCGGTGATCATCATAGCGGTACTGATCGACAAATACCGTACCCGACACCATCAAAGTGCATAACAACAACATCTTACTTCGAGGAATACAGCATGAGATTGAAGCCCTTAGTCACCGCGCTCTGTGCTGGCGCACTGCTTGCTGCAGCTCCGTTTGTGCAGGCAAAAGAACTGAAATCGATCGGCGTTACGGTGGGCGATCTGGCCAACCCGTTCTTCGTGCAGATCACCAAAGGCGCGGAGCTGGAAGCACGCAAACTGGCGGGTGATAGCGTTAAAGTGACGCTGGTTTCCAGCGGCTACGATCTGGGACAACAGGTGTCGCAAATCGACAACTTTATTGCCGCTAAGGTCGACATGATTATCCTTAACGCCGCCGACTCCAAAGGCATCGGCCCAGCGGTAAAACGCGCGAAAGACGCAGGGATTGTGGTGGTTGCCGTTGACGTAGCGGCGGAGGGCGCAGATGCGACCATTACCTCCGATAACACCCAGGCGGGTGAAATGGCCTGTAAATACATTACCGACCGTCTGAAAGGGAAAGGCAACGTCGTCATTATCAACGGGCCGCCGGTTTCCGCCGTCCAGAACCGCGTCGAAGGCTGCCAGACCGAGTTTAAACGCCACCCGGATATCAAGGTGCTGTCGTATAACCAAAACGCCAAAGGCAGTCGCGAAGGCGGACTGGAGATCATGACCGCGCTGCTGGCGGCGAATCCGAAGATCGACGGCGTATTCGCCATTAACGATCCTACGGCGATCGGTGCCGATCTGGCGGCAAAACAGGCACAACGTAGCGAATTCTTTATTGTCGGCGTAGACGGATCGCCAGACGCTGAAGAAGCGTTGAAGCGGGAAAACTCACTATTTGTGGCGACGCCTGCACAAGATCCGCAGGTGATGGCTGCCAAAGCGGTCGAAATCGGCTATGACATATTGCAGGGGAAACCCGCCCCGAAAGAGCCCGTACTGATCCCGGTGACGATGATCGATAAAAACAACGTCGGCAGCTATAAGGGTTGGACGGTGAAATAACCCCTTAACCGACTGATGCTCTCCTGCCGCAAAGAGAGTAAAAGAAGTATGAGCGCCCGTCAGGGCGCTTACCTCATAAAAACTGAGAGTAATAAATATCCATTTCCCGCTCTATATTTTGACTCACTATCAAAGAATAAATCATAATTGCCGTATAAATAACCAGAATGCCGATAACTAAAGGAGTAAACGTATACCAGGGATGATTATTGAACATTTCCGTTGGCACGAGACTTACAAACCCTATACCCCATAAAATAATTGCGCAAACAATTATGATTTTCCAATAATTCCCGAAATCGAGCTTACCAAGTGCAGGCCAACATCCTGGATATTTAGCAGCTATTATTCCGGTTTGAATCGTGCCTGCGGATGCACTGGCGAATAACTGATGTCCTTGACCATATTTTGCAGCATCCGCAGCCAACGCCAATACAACCCAACGCTGAACCTCTGTGCTTTGCCCAGTAACGGCTTCCAGTTCATATCGACTATCGGCCAAAATGTTCACTTTTGCGTTTTCCACCCCACTAAACATTACGAATTTTGACTGTTTATCCAGTGAGTTGAACCACATCTTTTTAATTTTACTCACATCCACTTGTTGAGCAGATAAATATGCACTTACGATTTCATCAAGATAATATGGAGTACTGTCCATCATACGCAATAAATATAAAGGTGTGTCTTTATCTTCAAGCAATTTTGCATTGGTAAAAATAAAGGCATTAGCACTTTCGAAAAAATCAGAATTATTTTTATTGTGCAATTCAACTGTAATAACCAGGTTGTTTTCAGAAATATTTAGGCCAACCCAATCATTGATTAAAGAATAATCCGGACAATCATGAAGAATATTAACGTCTCCGACCTTATTGCTGGAGATGCCCAGACTTGCGAGTACCGCCCTGAAACTATTGCCGATAGTGTCATCCGCACCCTTAACATACAACCAGGTATTAAACGGACGATACTCTTTGACAAGAGAATTCTTGAGTGGTTCGATCAACCGTCTTAGCACTTTATCAACTCTGGCATCATCCATTGAATCAACTTCGATATCAATTCGTAACGGCGTTGCAGAACCTGCTGGCGCTTCCCCTTCTAGTTTCTGAATTTTTAATGCCAGTTCAGGCACCGGGAGAATTGATGAATAGTCTAAAAGAGGCAATGCCTGTATTGCCCAGTTTTTCCACTTATACATACCATACTGCTCAAGGTAACCCGCATAATAAAAAGGAAAAGATATTATACCGTGAATGATTATCACCACACACCAGATTACTAACACTATTAGAGAAGGGATTACTATTGCATTCCATGTCAAATCATCAGCAACTTTCTTTTCCTGAAGCCAGTTTAATATATGGTACATCATACATAACAAGAATATAGCACAACTAATGACCAGCATAATATTTAGCGGGAATTTCCCTGGGTCTTGATAGGGATTCTTGTTTGGTATCTTCCATTTACTCATTTGCTTGTCCCCGCCATTGGCAGTGTGGTTTTTATTGCACAACCGCATGCAGCCCTACACCCATCCACAACAACGCCTCTACCGTCCATTGTCCAGGTTGGTTCAAAATCAAGTATGGGAAAGGTCCCTTTATGCGCAACACAAAGAACAGTATCCCCCATTAAAGCGACAGGAATTCCCATAAACTTGCTACCAGAAGCTTTGTTCACATACCCACCGTTTTCCAGCGGGTCATTTAGCCTGATTACACCTTTCATATTATTTTCCCGCATCCAGGTCACAGCGCATCCGGGTCCATCCCTTATAGCCCACCACCTCTGGTTCTTTGTCGGGCAGGTTTTGATAATTTGCCTTATAACCCTCCGTTAAATGAGCTAAAGCAGTTTTCATAAAAACGACTGTCCCCCAGGCTCGTCCAGGAAATTCAGGACTGGTATGACCGTCCACATACTCGCCATTGGATTTATGTTTGCCTGGTTTATAAAGATAATACGTGTCATCAAAGTATTTATAATCTATACCCGGCCCACCGGGTTTTAGACGCGGATCCTCAAAAGGGTATGAACTCATATACAAATGATTCTGCGAAGTGGTAATAAATGCCTGATTATTAACCACCACCACTCTTTTTATTTCTTTTCCTTCCGGTCTGTCGACCATATTCCCCTCTGAATTTCTCTCTTGCCCCTGAAATGGAGACATATAAGATGCCACCTCCCATGTTTGCCCATAGTCTTTGGATATTGTGTATGCCCCCGGCTCCCACTCAGGAATAAATATATATTTATCGGAAGGATGAATATATTCACCTGTAAAAATTCTGAAGGAAGCAAATATGCCATCATAGATCTCTTTATGTATACTTCTTTTATTGTCATGATACCAAAGTGCCCCATCACAATTGAATCCTTTCAATTCCAGATAGCGGTTATCATCATAGCGATAAATAACCTGTGTGGGTGATTTTGTACAGGCAGAGACGGCGCATAGCGAGATTGCTCCGATTATTATTTTTAACATACTTCTCAGTGTCATCATTTATCCTTAAACGTTAAGCGACTCAGGCATATCCCATTGCAGATTATTTTCCCGCATCCAGGTCACAGCGCATCCGGGTCCATCCCTTATAGCCCACCACCTCCGGTTCTTTGTCGGGCAGGTTTTGATAATTTGCCTTATAACCCTCCGTTAAATGGGCTAAAGCAGCTTTCATAAAAACGACCGTCCCCCAGGCCGCACCTGGAGATTCAGGTCTCATATGAGCGTCTACATACTTACCCTTGGATTTATGTTTACCTGGCCTGTAGAGATAATACGTGTCATCAAAGAATTTATAATCAATACCCGGTCCGCCGGGTTTTAGACGCGGATCGTCAAAAGGATATGAACTCATATACAAATGATTCTGCGAAGTGGTAATAAATGCCTGATTATTAACCACCACCACTCTTTTGATTTCTTTTCCCTCCGGTCTGTCGACCATATTCCCCTCTGAATTTCTCTCTTGCCCCTGAAATGGGGACATATAAGATGCCACCTGCCATGTTTGCCCATAGTCTTTGGATATTTTATATGCCCCAGGTTCCCATTCAGGCACCAGAATATACTGTTCTGAAGGATGAATATATTCTCCCGTAAATACCATGTATATTGGGTTGCTATAAATTGACTTATGAATATTTCTTTTTATATCATGATAAACAACATATCCTTCACAATCATATCCGATCAGTTCCAGATAACGATTATCATCAAATCGATAAATAATCTGTGAGGGTGATTTTGTACAGGCAGAGACGGCGCATAGCGAGATTGCTCCGATTATTATTTTTAACATACTTCTCATTTTCATTATTTATCCTTAAACGTTAAGCGACTCAGGCATATCCCATTGCAGATTATTTTCCCGCATCCAGGTCACAGCGCATCCGGGTCCATCCCTTATAGCCCACCACCTCTGGTTCTTTGTCGGGCAGGTTTTGATAATTTGCCTTATAACCCTCCGTTAAATGGGCTAAAGCAGCTTTCATAAAAACGACCGTCCCCCAGGCCGCACCTGGAGATTCAGGTCTCATATGAGCGTCTACATACTTACCCTTGGATTTATGTTTACCTGGCCTGTAGAGATAATATGTGTCATCAAAGTATTTATAATCTATACCCGGCCCGCCGGGTTTTAGACGCGGATCGTCAAAAGGGTATGAACTCATATACAAATGATTCTGCGAAGTGGTAATAAATGCCTGATTATTAACCACCACCACTCTTTTGATTTCTTTTCCCTCCGGTCTGTCGACCATATTCCCCTCTGAATTTCTCTCTTGCCCCTGAAATGGAGACATATAAGATGCCACCTCCCATGTTTGCCCATAGTCTTTGGATATTGTGTATGCACCCGGCTCCCACTCAGGAATAAATATATATTTATCGGAAGGATGAATATATTCACCTGTAAAAATTCTGAAGGAAGTAAATATGCCATCATAGATCTCTTTATGTATGCTTCTTTTATTGTCATGATACCAAAGTGCGCCATCACAATTGAAGCCTTTCAATTCCAGATAGCGGTTATCATCATAGCGATAAATAATCTGCGAGGGTGATTTTGTACAGGCAGAGACGGCGCATAGCAAGAACGCACCAATTATTATCTTTAAAACAATCTCCAATTTCATAAATTATCCTTATACGTTAATTGGCTTAGGCATATCCCATTGCAGATTAGAAATCTCCGTATTGTATATTTCATTATGCCTTGCCGGTTTAACTATTGTTGAATGACAGTATTCATTCACTACACCAAATGCCCCCTTGGGTAGTATCTCATCAGGTTTATTCATATATATTTTTGTCTTCCTATTATTTAGCACTCCTGATTTATAATATTCAACAGTATCAGAAAAACCATTTTTCTTCATACGCTAGTCCCCACGGCGAAGTAGTTTTACCCAGAACTCACCATTTTCGTAATCAAATGCCCTGCATATCCCCACCGCTAGATCGAAGGCCATTGCTTTCGCTGGGGCATCTTTTGACATAACAATAGAGGAATGCTGGCTGTAACCAACAGGGTCTGAGTGCATCCATTCTTTTTTCAGTTCATCCGCCGTTTTTTCATAAATCAGCTGTACGGTTTTATTGTATCCCCCTCCAAGGACAGCGCCTTTGGTATAACGCTTACCATATTTATTGCTGAACATTGTGAGTTCTGCTGGTGTTAATTCCCGACCTGGCTGTAAAAAATCGAAACCTGCGCCGCTGAGACTTTTAATATCTGTCTCAGTACGGGAAATAGTAGTGGCTTTTGCAGAAAATGAGATGACCTGATCGGGGGAATCAGGCTCTAACGAATATTGATACTTGCTCTCACCCCCCTGTAGTTGATGCTTAAAAGTAACGGGAAGTTGTTCACCATTAATCACAACATCGGAAAACGTATATTGTTTAGTAAAACCCGTATCCTGATTAAAACTTCCCTTTTTTAACGTCGGCATTTCAAAAGGCACGCTTTGGGGGCTACAACCTATATCGGGGCCATTTTCGCAGAAAACACGCTGGCGCAAATTCTCTATGCCACTCGCAATGTCGTGAGGTATGCCTCGCCAGCCAAAACCCTGCACGTTAAGTAATGAGACAACACTGTCATTGGGGCAAAAATAGTTATACACCTTGCCGAAGTTATTGCGGGTATAGAGCTTATTCTTGCGCCATTGAGAATGGGTTTTACTCAGACATGTTGCGCCTTCTATATCATCAATTTCCGCTCCGGTGTGGTATTCTCCTTTGCCATATTTATCGTTTGTCGCCATCAAATGACAGAAATTTTTAAACGTCTGCTGACGGGCGCGATCCGTCTGGTGATGTCCGGGGGTCGCACTCTCGGCAAACGTATTTTCAAGCGCATAGGGGGAGTGATTAAGAATAACGCAATCAACGGGGTCCGCCCCTGCCGATTTAACCAGCATATTGGCAAGCATGGTAATGATCGTTCCCTGGGAGTGCGCAACAATATTGATAGGATCGAATTGGGTTGCCGGTTCTCTTCGAATCATCAGGATTAAATCGGCCAGCCGCTGCGCGGCAAAAAACTGATAAATACGGTGAGGGTTATCATAAATAGGATGCGTAAAATCCCCACCATTCATATGAAATGAAGCAAATCCTGCAGCGCCATTCGTCAGGCCGCCGGAGCCCGGGCCTAACATATCCGGAATAGTGGTTGTCGCATTCGCAAAGGTGCCACCGCCTTTGGCATACACATCGTCGAGAACATTACCGAAATTATCATTCTGATATTTCAACGTGGTTTGAGGAATGTGTCCTAACTTTGCCAGCTTCGTGGCGTCATCTTCCTGGTAGGCATTGTAAGGCAGCTTTGCGGCGCTGCCTGATTTAGCCAGCTCATCACGATAACGCCGCTGGTCCTCGATATACGTTGCATGATCAACAGGTTTATATCCCCAGTAAAATGGGATAACCGGACTGCGCCCAGGCATTTTCACCTGCTGCTGTTCGCCATCGCCCATATCCATTTTGAACTGGTGCCATTCATGCGGATACATATCCGTACGGCCCATACGTTCATTCAGGCCGGCAATGATCCCCTGCTCCTGATTTTGATACGCCTCGCCCACATCGTTAACACCATGAACAAGGATCACAATACAGGGCATAGGGTTTTTAACCGCCACTTCGCAGACTGCCATTTTTCCGCCGGTGGATTTAGGCACGCCTTGTACCCCCGTCGCCACGACTTGCGGATTAAAGGGACTGTTACTCATTTGGCAAAATCTCCATTTTCATTTCATCCATTTCCGTCATATCCAGTAACGGCGTCATGCCTTCATCGTCGGTAACACCTTCAATGATTTCACCGGAGGCCTTAGTCAGTCTGAATTTTGTCTTTTTCAGAACATCGTCCGTATTCCCATAACCATGTAATTTAATGCGGCGGTGAAACTGGTCTTCCTGAAAAACGGGGGATTTATCTTTAACGGATTCCGGCCCACTCCAGTCAAGAGTGGTGCCTTTCAACTGCACTTTAGCGGGAGAGAATATTTTTACTGAGCCATCTTCATTTATTCGGATACCGCCCCCCCCGCACAGCAACTGAATATTCTTTTTGGCGCTGATGGTCACATTGCCGTTCATACTTTGAATATGAAAATGCTGATCGGAAAGCAGGCCCATTTCACCACGCTGCGCCTGGACGGAAATATCATCTTTTGCGGCAATAATTTTGATCCCGATCGCTCTGCTGAAAAGCGATAAACCCTGTCCGACAGCCATGGAGAGTTTTTTAAAAACATTAAAACTGCCGTTATTGGCCGCATTCAGCGACAGATCTTTGTTTGCCGACAGCGCCATGGTTTCTGGTGTGAGCAGAGCCATACCTTGATCGGCATAGGCCACCAGCCCCGGCTGAGTCAACTGTTCAAGTGCGGCGTTAAGCTGCTGCTGTTGCCCCATTTCGACGTTTAACGCTTGCGCCGTCAGGGCGCTCTGCTGAAGAGAGGTTGCCAGTACAAGCGCAGCCTGTAGCTGTTGAACAACTGCGTTCATGTCGAGCTGCTTGCCCTGGGCTTTTGGCTGCGCCTCTGTCGTCAGCAATATTCCCTTTGCGGCTCTCAACACCCCCCGCTCATCGGTGCGCAGTTCTGCGCCTTCACCGCGCGGCTTACCACCAGCATCAACAAGGTGGCCCATGTTCAGCTGGGTTTTAGCGTATTCGGTACTTAACTTGACGTGTTCCTGTCCGCGTCGGTCCTCCATCCGCAGCTTATTGTGGCCCGCAGTACGGATTACGTTGCGGGTATTGTTACGGCTGGTGACGAGGTCAGGCTTTGGAGCATGATGCAGCGCATGGGCAATGAAAGGCCTTTCCGGATCACCACCTTCAAACGCAATGGCAACTTCCGCCCCCTGAATGAGCGGGAAGTGATGACCATAAGTATCACCGGCATAAATCCGTGCCAGACGGACGGGCATACTTTCATAGCCTTGCTTATGTTGGTCGAGGTCAAAATCAAACTTCACCCAATAGCGCCCCTGCACATCGATATGGGCATATTTGTCATTGTCTATTCGGGAGGAAACAATTGCGGGAACCGTACCCACGATACGTGGTCGGGGTAGTGGCTGCGGCCGAAAGCAAACGCGCTCACTGTAAGGAATACCGATCACTTGGGATTGAAGGGCGGCATCACGCCTCCCCGTCACCCGCATTGCCGTTACCACAAATCCTGAAGTAAACGCTTGCGGAATAGTACCGTCGATTTCAAGCACCATACCTGGCGCGATCGACGGGCTGGTGGTCACCCCGCTTAAAACAGATTGATTATTAAGAATAATTTCGTGATGCAGTTTGGCGTAGAACCAGCTGGATTCGCCCGGTTGTTCCTCTGCAAATTTCGATCCCGGCTGGTGGTGAATATCCGCATAACGATAATCCACTCCATACGTCGTCGATGTTTGTTCAGCCCCATCGGCATCAGCATTGAGTATTAGCGAGTTGGCAAGCCGGTAGTCAAAGTTCTTTGCTTTAACGGCTGCGGAGACAAGGTTGTGCTTTGATACCAGCTTATCGATCGCGTAATCATTTGCTGTCAGACCCGCGTGAGATGCATGCATAATCTTTTGATCGAAGATGTACCGGCTTTGGGAATCACTAAAGATAAGCACCATAATGTGCGAAACCGCATGATGATTTTCAATCCTGAACCAGATCCCAACTTCTGACAGGATGCGGCTGACAAACGCTAAATCTGATTCCTCCCACTGTACGATCATTTCCCGGTCAGGATAGGTAGAAAGAAGCTTATCAAAGTCGATTTCATAATCAGCAAAAAAATGCTCTTTGAGGATCTGCGTTACCAGTTTCGGAACGTTAATATTCAGGTAAATAGCCGATCGCCTGCGTCGTGAGAGTAATGCAAGCTTATGCTCCAGCCTGATTTCGTACAGTGATTCATCCGCTGAAGTGCTAATAAGTGAACATGATGTAATAACCCCTTCTATTTGCCGCTCATTGATCCACATTGCAGAACCCTGAACATATTTACTCCATTTATTATTAGGGGCTCTAATTTGTAGCATAGCTTCAATATTAAGAAGAGATTCTGGAGGGATATCTTTACATTTTGAAGTGAATGTTATTTTATAACTATATGGTTTACTTAGACTTTCCTTTCCATCAATTGATTCAACATCAAGTACACCTAAATTTACCGACCCTCTGATGGTTAATAAGTATTTATTTATACTATCATCTGAAATCATACCTTCAAGATTATAGAAGCCAGAACCTTTTTTCATTATCGCATCCCTTGCAGAAAGACAGTAATACATAAAGAATAAAGTTTAATCAGCATACCAACAAGACTACTAAGAAGGTTATTTTTTACTAAAAAAATATTTTAAAACTAAACAAATAGTTATTAGCAAAGTACGTAGTACACTTATGATATATAAACAATCGGTTAACTAACGACATTTTATATTCAATAGCAGCAGATTTTAATAAGATTATTTATATTATGTATTATTCATTTTTAATCGCGAGGCAACACGCCAGCGCTCACATCCCAATGACTGCAGAAAACTGAGATTCGACTAAAAAAACAAACATATTAAGATAATGATTTATAATAACATTTGTGAAAATGCTCTTTTTATTTATCATTTTATTGAATGAATCACATCACCACATAGAAAAACACAATAAAATATAACTATTCCCTATTCTGCTGTGAGGGAGAGGTAACCGGATTGTGTCCATTTTATCCATGGGAAAGCTTTTGATTTTCTCCCTCTTCTTTGAGAAGAGGGCCGCATAAAGGTCATCTTATCAGCCACAGGAGAATCAATGAAACGCTCAGCAATAAACGAAATCCTTGGCCACACGCGCCAGTTTTTCTCTCAGCACGACGTGCATCTCCCCCCTTTCGCCAGTTTCCCGCCGACCCAATGGCGCAAGCTTGATCCCGCCGCCTGGAGAGAAGTTTTCGACCTTAAGCTCGGTTGGGATGTCACCGCGTTTGGCGGCAACAATTTCGCCGCGCAAGGGTTAACGCTGTTTACCCTGCGTAATGGCTCGCCGAAAGGAATGCCTTACGAGAAATGCTACGCCGAGAAAATCATGCATGTTCGCGATGCTCAGGTCACGCCGATGCATTTTCACTGGCGCAAACGCGAAGACATTATCAATCGCGGCGGCGGTAATTTAATTGTGGAACTGTGGAATGCGGGGATCCAAGAACAACAGGAGGACAGCGACGTGAGCGTGGTGATTGACGGCTGTCGGCAAACCCATGCGGCAGGCAGTCAACTGCGCCTGACGCCGGGTGAAAGCATCTGCCTGCCACCGGGCCTGTATCACAGCTTCTGGGCGGAAGAAGGTTTTGGCGACGTGCTGGTCGGCGAGGTTTCTTCTGTTAATGACGACGACCACGATAACCATTTTCTGCAACCGATCGCCCGCTATAACGACATTGAAGAAGACGAACCGGCGCAGCTGGTGCTGTGTAATGAGTATCGCCTGTTCCGCTAACCAAGGAGCGCATTATGCCGTTGATATCTCTCGCCGATGGCCTTGCCCATGCCCGCGAGCACCGCTATGCCTTAGGGGCGTTTAACGTTCTGGACTCACACTTCCTGCGCGCGCTGTTTGCCGCGGCAAAGCAGGAACGTTCGCCGTTTATCATCAACATCGCCGAGGTGCATTTTAAATATATCTCGTTGGATTCTCTGGTCGAAGCGGTCAAGTTCGAAGCCGCGCGGCATGACATTCCGGTAGTGCTGAACCTTGACCACGGCCTGCACTTTGAGTCGGTGGTTCGGGCACTGCGCTTAGGTTTCAGTTCAGTGATGTTTGATGGCTCCACGCTGGAGTATGAAGAAAATATTCGTCAAACCCGCGAAGTGGTGAAGATGTGTCACGCCGTCGGCGTATCGGTGGAAGCCGAACTGGGCGCGGTGGGAGGCGATGAGGGCGGCGCGTTGTATGGTCATGCCGACGAGTCGCTATTTACCGACCCGATGATGGCGCGTGATTTCGTCGACAGAACCGGGATTGACGCGCTGGCGGTCGCCATTGGTAATGCACACGGCAAATATAAAGGCGAACCGGTGCTCGACTTTCCGCGTCTGGACGCCCTTCGCCAGCAGGCGGCGATCCCGCTGGTACTGCACGGCGGTTCCGGCATTAGCAACGACGATTTCAAGCGCGCAATTGAACTCGGCATTCACAAAATCAACTTCTATACCGGCATGTCGCAGGCGGCGCTGTCGGCAGTAGAGACAAGAATAGCGAATCGTCAGCCCCTGTACGACGAATTTGCCGAACTGCTGCTCGCCATTGAAGAGGCCATTACCGATACCGTTTCAGAACAGATGCGTATTTTTGGCAGCGCGGGACGGGTCTGATGGAACGCAGAGGCGTTATCGCCGCAGGCAACATGCTGGTCGATCATGTGCATCAAATTGTGCAGTGGCCGGAACGCGGCTGGCTGGCGGAAATCATCCGTAGCGAACGCGCGACGGGCGGTGCGCCTCTGAACGTACTGCTGACGCTGGCGAAAATGCACACCGGACTGCCGCTGCAGGCAGTGGGGTTAATCGGTCAGGATAGCGACGGCGACTACATCATGGCGATGCTGGAGCAGTATCATGTTAATCGCCAACATGTGCAGCGCACGACTTTCGCCCCCACGTCGATGTCACAGGTGATGACCGATCCCAGCGGTCAGCGCACCTTTTTCCACTCGCCCGGCGCCAACCGGCTGCTGGATCTGCTCGCTTTTGAGCAACTGGATACCTCGATGAAAATCTTCCATCTTGGCTATCTGCTGCTGCTCGACAGTCTGGACATGCCGGATGAGGAGTACGGCACGCGTAGCGCACGGCTGCTGGCGCAAATGCGCGACAACGGCTTTGAAACATCATTGGATCTGGTTTCACGCAAGGGCGACCCGCGCTATCAGCAGCTGGTGATGCCAGCCCTGCGTCATCTCGACTATCTGGTAATTAACGAGCTGGAAGCCGGGGAATTCAGCGGGCTGGAGATCCGCCTGCCCAACGGGGAGCTGCATATTGCGCACATCGCCACCGCTGCGCGCGAACTGCTGAATGCGGGCGTACGCCAGCGGGTGGTTATCCACTGTCCGGAAGGCGCCTGGGGTGAAGCGCCGGATCTGCCGGGCGTCTGGATCCCGTCACAGTATCTGGCGCCGGAGGAGATCGTTGGCAGCGTCGGGGCGGGAGATGCGTTTTGCGCCGGATTTTTGTATGGCTGTCATGAACGCTGGTCGCTGACGGACAGCGTCAGGCTGGCACACGCCTGCGCACGGGCCAGTTTGCTGTGCGCCAACGCGATAGACGGCGCGAAAACGTTGGCAGAGTTAAAAGCCGATATAGCGTCCTTGTAAGCCGGATAAGACGTTTACGCCGCCTTATCATGATGCTGAACGTCGGCGGCAAACACATAGCCCAGCCCGCGCAGGGTTTTGATCAGCATCGGCTGATGCGGGTTGTTCTCTATTTTTCGCCGTAACCGCATGATTAGCACGTCAATGGTGCGGTCAAACACCTCAACGCTGTCGCTGCGCGTCAGTTCCAGCAGCTGTTCTCGGCTAAGTACCCGGCGGGCGTTTTGGGCCAGCGCCAGCAGCAGGCTGTATTCCCCCTGCGTCAACTCCACCTTCAGTTGCTGAGGATTATGTAACTGGCAACCGGCGGTATCGAGATGCCAACCGTTAAAAGAAAGCCCCGTGGTTTGCGGGCTGCCGCTTTCTGCCGTTAACACGCCGACGCGTCTGAGTACCGCCTTTACCCGCGCCACCAGCACCCGCGCATTGAACGGTTTACCGATGTAGTCGTCAGCGCCCATTTCCAACCCGACAACCACATCCGACTCGCTGCCAAGCCCAGTCAGCATCACCACCGGTAGTCCGGGTCTCATCTTTTGCACCTGCTGCAGCACCATCAGACCGTTAATATCAGGCAACATCATGTCCAGCAATACCAGAGCGATTTCCGGCTGAGTCTCAATGCAGCGCAGCGCCTCCTGCCCGGTGTGACATGCGGTCACTGCAAAGACGTGTTCGCTCAGCACATCCTGTAAAAGCGTGCAGACAGCGATGTCATCATCCACAACCAGTATGGCTGGCTTCATTGTTTTTCCCCATTTCTGGCCAACTTAAATGAGTGTGATTGATTCTGCACAGAGTGACAGCGATAAGGCACAAGGATGTGTGGGAAACATAACCTCGGTCACACTGCCGGGCCGTCACGTATTGGAGATTCGTCACGTCAAATATGACGACAGCCTGTTTTTCGTCAGGGTTTTGCGCAAAATTCGCCCGTAATATCGACTAATGCCCCTGATAAAAACATGGCATAAAAGATGCATAACTCAAGCGACAAGCGCGTATGCGTGATTTGATTAACTGGAGCGAGACCGATGAAAAAAGTCGTCACGGTTTGCCCATATTGCGCATCAGGTTGCAAAATCAACCTGGTGGTCGATAACGGCAAAATCGTCCGGGCTGAAGCGGCGCAGGGGAAAACCAACCAGGGTACCTTGTGTCTGAAGGGCTACTATGGCTGGGATTTTATCAATGATACCCAGATCCTGACCCCTCGTCTGAAAACCCCAATGATCCGTCGCCAGCGTGGCGGCAAACTGGAATCCGTTTCCTGGGATGAAGCGCTTGATTACGTCGCCACTCGTCTGAGCGCCATCAAAGCGAAGTATGGCCCGGACGCTATTCAGACGACCGGTTCATCTCGCGGTACGGGTAACGAAACCAACTATGTAATGCAAAAATTCGCGCGCGCCGTTATTGGTACCAATAACGTTGACTGCTGCGCTCGCGTCTGACACGGCCCTTCGGTTGCAGGTCTGCACCAATCGGTCGGTAACGGCGCAATGAGTAATGCTATCAATGAAATTGATAACACAGATTTAGTGTTCATCTTCGGGTACAACCCGGCGGATTCCCACCCGATCGTGGCGAATCACGTGATTAACGCTAAACGTAACGGGGCGAAAATTATCGTCTGCGATCCGCGCAAAATTGAAACCGCGCGTATTGCCGATATGCACATCGCGTTGAAAAACGGCTCGAACATCGCGCTGCTCAACGCTATGGGTCATGTCATCATCGAAGAAAAACTGTACGACCAGGCGTTCGTCGCCTCCCGTACCGAAGGATTCGAAGAGTACAGCAAGATTGTCGAAGGCTACACGCCGGAGTCCGTCGAAGATGTCACTGGCGTTAGCGCACAGGATATTCGTCAGGCTGCCCGTATGTACGCCACGGCAAAAAGCGCGGCCATCCTGTGGGGCATGGGTGTTACCCAGTTCTATCAGGGTGTGGAAACCGTGCGTTCACTGACCAGCCTCGCAATGCTGACCGGCAACCTCGGTAAGCCAAGCGTGGGCGTTAACCCGGTTCGTGGCCAGAACAACGTTCAGGGCGCATGCGACATGGGCGCGCTACCGGATACCTATCCGGGCTATCAGTATGTGAAAGATCCGGCTAACCGCGAGAAGTTCGCTAAAGCCTGGGGCGTGGAAAGTCTGCCTGCACATACCGGCTATCGCATCAGTGAACTGCCGCACCGTGCGGCGCATGGCGAAGTCCGCGCGGCGTACATTATGGGTGAAGATCCATTACAGACCGACGCTGAACTCTCCGCAGTGCGCAAAGGCTTTGAGGATCTGGAACTGGTCATCGTGCAGGATATCTTCATGACCAAAACTGCCGCTGCCGCAGACGTTATTTTACCGTCTACGTCATGGGGCGAGCATGAAGGCGTCTTCTCCGCGGCTGACCGTGGCTTCCAGCGCTTCTTTAAAGCCGTTGAGCCGAAGTGGGATTTGAAAACGGACTGGCAGATTATCAGTGAAATCGCCACCCGTATGGGCTACCCGATGCACTACAACAACACCCAGGAAATCTGGGATGAGTTGCGTCATCTGTGCCCGGATTTCTACGGTGCCACTTACGAGAAAATGGGCGAACTGGGCTATATCCAGTGGCCTTGCCGCGACACCTCAGAAGCCGACCAGGGTACGTCTTATCTCTTCAAAGAGAAGTTCGATACCCCGAACGGCCTGGCGCAGTTCTTTACCTGCGACTGGGTAGCGCCAATCGACAAACTCACTGAGGAGTACCCGATGGTGCTGTCCACGGTGCGTGAAGTCGGCCACTACTCTTGCCGTTCGATGACCGGTAACTGTGCGGCGCTGGCCGCGCTGGCGGATGAACCGGGCTATGCCCAGATCAACACCGCCGACGCAGCACGCCTGGGCATCCAGGATGAAGAGCTGGTATGGGTTAACTCGCGTAAAGGCCGGGTCATTACCCGTGCAGCAGTCAGCGATCGTCCAAACAAAGGCGCGATTTACATGACCTACCAGTGGTGGATTGGCGCATGTAATGAGCTGGTAACCGAGAACTTAAGCCCGATTACCAAAACGCCGGAGTACAAGTACTGTGCCGTTAACGTTGAACGCATTGCCGATCAGCGCGCTGCCGAGCAGTATGTCATTGATGAGTACACCAAGCTGAAAGCCAGCCTGCGCGAAAGCGCGATGGGTTAGTCCGTTTACGTAACTGTTCTGCAACAGCCTCCGCCCGGAGGCTGTTTTTTTATCCATACGATCTCTTTATACTGTTCATTCCGTACCCTAAATAAAACTCAAAATGAAACAACTCATTGCATTGATGTTCTTTATGACATTCTTTGCCCATGCCAGTGATACTGAGCCAGGAAGCCAGTACTTACAGGCCGCTGAGGCAGGGGACCGTCGCGCACAGTACTTTCTTGCCGATACCTGGTTCAGTTCGGGCGATTTGAGCAAAGCCGAGTATTGGGCGCAAAAAGCCGCCGACAACGGCGATGCCGACGCCTGCGCGCTACTGGCGCAAATCAAAATTACGAATCCGGTCAGTCTGGATTACCCCCAGGCTAAAACGCTGGCGGAAAAAGCAGCCAAAGCAGGCAGTAAAGCGGGAGAACTTACCCTGGCGCGGATTCTGGTCAACACCCAGGCTGGACGTACCGATTACCCTAAAGCCATTACCTTGCTGCAAAACGCCTCCGAAGACCTGGAAAATGACTCCGCCGTCGACGCGCAAATGCTGCTCGGCCTGATTTACGCCAACGGCGTGGGCATTCCCGCTGACGATGAGAAAGCGACGTGGTATTTCAAACGAAGCTCAGCCATTTCCCGCACCGGTTATTCCGAATACTGGGCAGGGATGATGTTCTTAAACGGTGAACAGGGTTTTATCGTGAAGAATAAACAGAAGGCGCTGCACTGGCTGAATCTGAGCTGTATGGAAGGATTCGATACCGGCTGCGAAGAGTTTGATAAGTTAACAAACGGGTAATGATTTGCATTGCCGGATAGCGCTACGCTTATCCGGCAAGCTGTCATGAATTACTGATTAGCGGTCTTATCAAATCTACCCAGCACGTCGCGCTCATAGGCCAGCGCTTTCTTGCGGTCAAATTTGTGTTCCCACTTGGCGATAACCAGTACCGCCAGCGCATTACCCACCACGTTCAGCGCGGTACGCGCCATGTCGAGGATACGGTCAACACCGGCGATAAACGCCAGGCCTTCCAGTGGGATCCCCACGCTGCCCAGCGTAGCCAGCAGCACCACGAATGATACGCCCGGCACACCCGCAATCCCTTTCGAGGTCACCATCAGCGTCAACACCAGCACGATTTCCTGCCACAGCGACAGGTCGATACCGTACAGCTGCGCGATAAAGATAGCGGCGATACTCTGGTACAGAGTTGAACCATCAAGGTTGAATGAGTAGCCGGTCGGCACCACAAAGCTGGTGATTGAAGCGGGCGCGCCATAGGCTTCCATCTTCTCAATAATGCGCGGCAGCACGCTCTCGGAGCTGGCTGTAGAGTAAGCCAGAATCAGCTCGTCTTTCAGAATGCGGATCAGGATCCAGATGCTCAAACCGCAGATGCGCGCCACGATCCCCAGCACCACCAGCGCGAAGAACAGAATGGCGAAATGCACCAACAGCACCAGCTTCGCCAGCGGCCACAAGGAGGCAAAACCGAAGTTCGCGACGGTAACGGCAATCAGCGCGAAAACACCGACTGGCGCGTAGCGCATAACCATGTGAGTGACTTTAAACATGGTTTCGGAAATAGAGCGGAATACGGTAACCAACGGCTCGCGGTGAGTTGCCGGCAGGGAAGACAGACCTAAACCGAACAGCACCGAGAAGAAGATAATCGGCAGCATATCGCCTTTTGCCATCGATGCGACGATGTTGGTTGGCACCAGTGACAAAATTGTCCCCATCAGGCCATGCGCGTGGCTCTGTACTTCTGCGGTCGTGCTTTGATATTTCGAAATATCCACGGTCGCCAGTTGCGACATATCCACCCCGGTGCCTGGCTGGAACACATTCGCCAGCGTGATACCCAGGATAATCGCCACGGTGGTGATTACTTCGAAATAGATAATAGTTTTGGCGCCAATACGGCCCAGCTGTTTTGCATCGCCGACCCCGGCGATACCGACAACCAGCGTAGAGATAACAATGGGCACCACAATCATTTTGATCAGATGGATAAAGATATCGCCCGCCGGTGACAGCAGGTTTACAACCAGCCATTCACGGCTGTCACTATGGTAATGCAGGTAACTCCCCAGCAGAATGCCCAGCACCATAGCGATCAGAATCTGCCATGCCAGGCTGACTTTCAAATTTTTCATAACAACGGACTTCCTCGATGGAGCGCTATTCCACATGCGGTGTGTGGTAATAGTACATACTGAAAGGGTATGAATTGTGTTGCGTTCGTTTATGGAGTTTTTTAACGCTTATTATCATTATCATTTGCGTACTGTCTCGCGCAACCCTCCAGGAACAGAGCCTTCAGCTGAATTTATGCATAAAAATGCAATTTTATCGGGGTATTGATGAATAAGTTTTTGTTATAAAAGAATTTTAATATGTTCAAAAATGAAGAAGTCATGGCGTGAGTTTTTTTGCTCATTTGTTCGTTCGCCTGTTTTTTAAACAGGCCAAATGATACAAATCACAAAAGAAACAAATTTATTTTTGCCGATTCTGCAACAACTTCGCCATATTAATAGAGTCAATGAGCTGTGCCCGGTTCACCCTCGGCGAGTTTAAATCCATAACTTTTTGCCACACTGAAATGGCCTGGGCGTAATCTGCCTGCATAAACGCATCTGAGGCTAACAGCATCAGCGCAGTGACCTCTGTCGGGTCCAGCGCCAGAGCCTTATCAATCATCTCGCGAGTGGGCGGTGTCATATGCTGCCCGGCCTGGTAATACAATACCGTTGCCAGCGCTGAATAGATCTCAGCATTTTCACCCCCTACACGCAGCGCCTGCTCGTAGGCCAGCAGCGCATTATGATACGCGTTTTGCCAAAGATAGTACTCACCGAGTTGTGCCCATTTCACACCGTCCTGTGGATTAGCACGAATTTGCGATTGCAGCAAAAGCAGCTGTTTTTCCTGAACATTTTCATCAGTGAACGCATGTAATGGGTCCGCCAGCCGCGTCTGTTCCTGACGCACCGCCTGCCATTTTGGCGTCAACAGATAACCTCCGATGCAGGCCACAACCATCAGCACCGTCGCAGCGGTCAGCCACTTCACAGGGAGTGGGCGTAACGGCGCAGGGGAATGGGTGGACTGGCTCATTGCACATCCTCCTCTACGCGCTGACGCCTTCTCACCCGCCAGACCACCACGCCCACCAGCAATAACAACAGGCACGGCAACGCCCACAGCAGCAGCGTTTGCTCATTCAACGGCGGGTTGTAGCGCACAAAATCACCGTAGCGATCGGTCATCCACGTCGTTATCTCGGCTTCACTTTTCCCTTCCGCCACCATGCTATAAACCTGGTGGCGCATACTGACCGCTACCGGCGCATTGGATTCCAGCAAGTTTTGGTTTTGACACTGTGGACAGCGCAGTTGGCTGGCAATAGACAATGCTTTTTCCTGTTGTTGCGGGTTGGCAAAAGTCCATGTGTCCACAACCTGGGCATGTGTCGCGAAGGCGATGAAAAACAAAATGATAGCTAACAGTAAACATGTTCTGCCGGATGGCGCTGCGCTTATCCGACCAACAGTTTTCACACCCCGTTCGCCGCCATCCGGCAACACGTTGATTAGTTTATGCATCGCGCTTTCTCCCTCGCCATCCGCTCAGCAGCGCACCACAGACCATTAACAGTCCCCCGCCCCAAATCCAGCGCACGCCGGTCTGTACGTACAAGCGCATGGCATAACGGTCCGGTCCGGTTTTTTCGCCGATTACCGCATACCAGTCATGCATCAGATTCCAGCGGATCCCCGGCTCCATCATCTGTTGACGGCGCGCAGCATAAAAGCGTCTTTCGGACTGCAGGCTGCCAATGCGTTTCTCATTTTGCCACAGCGTGATTTGCGCTTTTTCACTGGTGTAGTTACCTTTTGCTTCCAGGTCGAGACGCTCAAAACGGAATCTATGGTCACTCCCGTTTTTGCAACACCGATTTTGACGACAAGTTGGCTTGCTTGAATCTATCCGGCGTCTGAATGGGATTTTATTCCCGCGCCTCGATGAGTTCCGCGCCTGATGAACCTCCAGAAAATATACGGCTTCAATGAGCCTTTCCGTTTTACAGGTTCCTCAACAGGCCGGTGGGCCGTTAGTATCATCAATATCAGTATTCGCAAAACCAGATGAATGATTGTTTAAACTGGTGTATTTCTGCCTTTATGCTTCGTAAGTTTGCTGTCGCGCCGTCAGTGCCCAGGCTATTCTGGCCAGCTTGTTTGCCAGAGCACAGGTGACGACAAAGTTGCTTTTCCGACACAACAACTCCCTGACCCAGTCGGCCAACTTGCCAGACTGGTGTTCCAGTTTTTGTATGAATACCCTGGCACACTGAACCAACAAAGTTCGGATCTTTTTGTTGCCCCGCTTGCTAATCCCTAACAATGTCGTCCGACCTCCCGTGCTGTACTGTCGGGGTACCAGCCCTGTTGCCGCCGCAAAGTCACGGCTGCTGGCGTACTGCTTCCCGTCGCCAATCTCAGTTGAAATAGTACTGGCAGTCAGCGTTCCAACGCAGGGAATACTCAGCAAGCGCTGTCCAACCTCATCTTCGTCCAACTTTCGTTTCAACTGAGATTCCAGATCTTTAATCTGCTCAACAAGATAGTGATAATGCTGTTGTAATTTCAGCAGTAACTGGCTGAGATAAAGAGGCAAACTACTGTCCTCAAGAAGGGTACTCAGTCGACTAATAACGGCAGCACCTCGCGGAACGCTGATACCAAATTCCAGCAGAAAAGCATGCATCTGATTAGTTGTTTTCACCTTATCCTGAACCAGGGATTCACGGACACGATGCAGAGCTCGCATTGCCTGCTGAGATTCGGTTCTGGGCTGCACGAAACGCATAGATGGACGTGATGCTGCTTCACAGATAGCTTCAGCATCAACGAAGTCATTTTTGTTGCTTTTAACGAATGGGCGGACAAATTGCGGTGATATCAGCTTTGGAAAATGCCCTAACTCTGCCAGCTTGCGTGCCATAAAGTGAGAACCGCCACAGGCTTCCATCGCGATGGTTGTTGCCGGGCATGTCGCCAGAAATTCGATTAGCTTTGGTCGGGTGAATTTTTTACGGTAAACGGCCTTCCCACGATGATCCTGACAATGAATATGGAAAGAGTTCTTACCCAGATCGATACCAATAAGCGCAATGTTTTCCATGATGGTTCTCCGAATGAAAGCCTGTCCTCAGCATAGTACTGGGAAGGAGGGAGTGACCATCTCATTAAATATAATCCGCCAGTTCCACCTGCTGCCCGGGGCTGAGATTCAGGCTTATCTCCTGACGACTACCGCTGGAAAAGACGATCCCAGCCGCAAACACCAGCACCCCGGCATGCGCCAGCAGTGCCGGAAGCTGGCAACGCACAGGCACTTTGCGGCTTCTGATCGTCGCCAGCACGATAACCAGCAGCATCAGCAGGCCAAAGGGCAGCGTAGCACGGTTAAAGTACGGTGCGCCCACGGAGAGCCGCCCCCAGCCGAACAACCCGTAAATCATCGGGTAAAGGGTGCCAATCAGCACAATCAGCAGCACCGCGTAAAAAAGTAATAGCGCGACCAGAATCAGCATCTCGCGCGACCAGCCGCCAAAACGCGCATTCTGGCGGACTTGCTGTCCCCGCCAGGCATACAGCCCGAGCGATGCCAGGCTCAATACGGTAAACAGCGCAAACAGCGGCGTGGCGCGGACGTTATCCAGCGCAAAAGCGTGCACGGAAACGAGAATGCCGGAACGCACAATCAGCGTCCCCAGCAGCGATAAAATCAGCGTGACGATCGCCAGCAGCAGCGACCAGTGGCGGAAGATCCCACGTTGGCGCGTGATGAACAGACTATGCAGCAGCGCACTGGCGGAAAGCCAGGGTAATAAGGAGGCATTTTCTACCGGGTCCCAGAACCACCAGCCCCCCCAGCCCAGCTCACAGTAGGCCCACCAGGAGCCGAGGATAATCCCCAGCGTCAGCGCACACCAGCCAGGCAGCGCCCAGCGCCAGCACACCCCGGCGCTCTGCGCATTAAAGTCACCGCGCAGCAGTGAGGCCAGCGCCACGCCTGCCGCCACCATCAAGCCACCGTAACCCAGGTACAGCAGCGGCGGATGGAGGATTAACCCGAGATGTTGCAGCATCGGGTTAAGGTCGCGCCCTTCAATGGCTGGCGGGAAGATACGCACGAACGGATCGGACCATACCACCACAAACAGCAGCAGCAGGGCCGTTATCAGTGCGAGGACGCTGAGCGTTAACGGAAACAGCAGGTCGGAATCACGCCGATAGCGCAAGGCGAACAGCGCGCTCCAGCCGGAAAGAAACAGCACCCACAGCAGCAGCGATCCTTCATGCCCGCCCCACACCGCCGCCAGTTTTAATCCCCACGGCAGCAGGCTGTAGCTATGCTGAGCAACGTAGACCACCGAAAAGTCGCTGGTCAGAAAGCAGAATATCAGAATGGCAAAGGCCAGCAGCAGCAGCGAAAACTGCGTCCACATGCCCACGCTGGCCAGGCGCATTACGCCTTGCCAGCGCTGGCGGACACCCACCAACACGGCAAGCGGGGTCAACACGTTGACCCCGAGGCTTAACAACAGTGCCAGAAAACCGGCTTCAGGAAGGAGAACGTCCAGATATCACCTTACGCAACGGTTAGCTGACCCGCATAGAGAATAAAAAAGCGCAGCAGCAGTACGCCGGTCAGGCTGGCGCCGCACACTGCCAGCACGCCATGAAACGTCGAACTGCGGTTGGCCCAAGGTTTTAGCAGCATCGGCAGTATCAGCCCAAGCCCGGCCACGCCCAGCCAGAACCACCAGGTCCAGAATCCACCGCCCAGTGCCGCCGCCAGCGCGCGCATTTTGCCGTCATCGCCCAGCGCCAGACCGACGAAAAACGCCGCCAGCAGGAAGATCTCCAGCCATACCACCGGGACTTCCATGCGATGCACAAAGTGCGCTTCGGTACTGTGCGGATTGCTACGATGACGTAACGCCATGGCGATCAGCGCCACCGCCGCGCCGGAGGAGATCCCGGAGAACAGAAACAGCACCGGCAGGATCGGGTTATTCAGGAACGGGTAGGATTTCAGCGCCGACAGCAGAAAACCGGTGTACGCCCCGAGCAGGACCGCCAGCACCAGCATTAACGTCTCCAGCGCGCGATGAAACGGCGCAATCAACGTCAGCATTTTCTGTACGATCCCTAATCGCGGCAGCCAGCGCTGTTGCAGAGCAATCACCTCTTTTTCAAAGATTTTTGCCAGCCACAGCACCAGCACCACCATGTACAACTGGAACAACATGACCCCCATCGACATCACCGAAGTGAAGCTGTAGTGGAACATCAGTTTCCAGAAGGTCCATGGACGCGTCAGGTGGAACACCAGAATCAGCAGACCGAAGATAATCGCCCCCGGCCCTAACACCAGCGTAGTGCGTAGCAGCGTGCTGTCAGAACCGCCCGCCTCCGGATGGAAACGACGCAGCAGAATCGCCAGCGTGACCAGTCCGGCGGAGATGCCAATCAGGAACAGATAGATGGCAATGGGCCAGTCCCACACCAGTGATTCAAAATGAAATGCAGAAGCGGATGTCATTGGCTCACCTCCCCAAATTTAAAGGGAACGCGGTAGACCTTCGGTTTTGTGCCCAACGCCAGCTTGTAACGGTAGGTGGTTTTCTGCAGCAACAAGCGGGAGATATCGCTGTTGGGATCGTCCAGATTACCAAACGTCAGCGCCTTCGTCGGACACGACTCAACGCAGGCGGGCTGCTTGCCCGCTTTCAGATTGGTTTTCCGACAGAAATCGCATTTATCCGCCGTTTTGCTAACCGGATGGATAAAGCGCACGCGATAAGGACACGCGGCGATACAGTACTGGCAGCCAACGCAAAGGTCCGGGTTCACATCCACAATACCGCTGGCGGCATCGCGATACGATGCCCCCGTCGGGCAGACGTCAACGCAGGGGGCATGGTCGCAATGCTGGCACGAATGACGGAAGAAGCGATACTTCACATCAGGAAACGTCCCCTGCGGCTCGCTGCGAATAATCGTCAGACGCGATACCCCTTCCGGCACGTTGTTTACTTCCCGACAAGCATCCATGCAAGCCGTACAGCCGATGCATAGTGACTCATCATGTACCATACCGTAACGTACGCCGTTGATGTTCAGCGTCTTCGCCACAACGCGTCCCGCCGTCCCGCTCACTGCCACCAGCGCGCCGACGCGGGTGATAAACTGGCGACGAGAGCAACTCATGGATGCTCCTTAAGCAACGGAACCGACGCCGGGTTAAAGTTCGGATTGTTACGCTGATCGCTGTGGCAATCGACGCAAATCTTGATCCGTCCTTTATCACTTAGCGTCTGCATCGTGTCTTGCTTCGGATGCAGTGAGTGACAGCTGGCACACGCCACTTTGGTTACGTGGACATCGTGTGGCCAGAACGCTTTTTGTAGCTGCTCAGGCAGGTGGCAGGACATACAGACGCTGTTCTGCTGTTCAACGTTGTACATCGGCTCATTAAAGCGCATCACATCCTTCACCCCTTCACGGTGGTTCGGTGACGGCTGGCCGTGACAGTTGGTGCAGGTGACCGGCAGTTTGTTATTCGGGTTGATGACTTCTGCATGCTTACCATGCATACCTTCGGTATCTGGCTTGTGACAATCCAGACAGGCGGCATCCGGATTACGCTGTTGGGTAACCGTCCAGCGTTGATCCGACTCCTGCGGCGTTGGCGTGGCAGTGATTCCACTCAGGCTCCAGAACAAGCCTGACGCCAGCACCCCAGCAGTTAATAACGAACGTAATACGCTCATATTCACTCCGTTGAGTTATCCGCCCCTGACGGGGCGAAATGGGGTTATTGGCTTAACAGACCGTTTTTACGCGCCTGATCTTCCCACTGCGGAATCACCGTTTTGATGAAGTCCTGCTTCTCAGCATTGATTTGCTGCATGTTCAGACCAATCGCCGCCTGGGCTTTCTCTTTGGTAGAGATATCCGGTAACGGGATTTCATGGGTGATGCCTTTAGTCGCCAGCAGACGGACCAGTTTGGTACGCGCATCGGCGGCTTTATCCATGGCGCTACCCAGCATCCGCAGACCCTCTTCCGGAGCGTGCATGTGAATACCGTGTGAGGCGATAGACAGGTCCCAGCGCCATTGTGCGTGACGGATATCTTCCAGAATCGGCTTCATTTCCGCTTCAGTCGCACCCGCATCCCATGCAGCTTTCGCTTCGAAGTGCGCATGAACCAGCTGATCTTCGACCTTGATTTTCAGGTCATGAATAGCCTGTTTACGCTCGGCGACCACTTTTTGCAGGGACGCTTTATCCTGGGTGTGACAGTTCGCACAGGTCTGAGCAAAGTTATCGAACGGGTTACCAATCTTATGGTCGGTGTAGATCTTGCCTTCCGCGTTTTGCACTTTCGGCATGTGACAGTCGATACAGGTCACGTTGTTCTTGCCGTGAATGCCCGCGCTCCAGGTTTCATATTCCGGGTGCTGCGCTTTCAGCATCGGCGTTTTCGACAGGGAGTTGGTCCAGTCAGAGAAGGCGATGGTGTCGTAGTATTTCTCCATGTTCTCGACTTTCATGCCCTCGTCCCACGGGAACTTAACGGCTTTGTTTTTACCGTCGAAGTAGTATTCCACGTGGCACTGACCGCAGACCATGGATTGCTGATCAAAGCGACCGGCTTTCTCAAACGGTTTGCCGATTGCTTCCATCGCGCGTTCTGCATAAGGACGCGACAGCGTCAGCTCTGGCTTGCCTTTGGCGAAGTCTGGTGACGCAGTGTTATGGCAATCTGCACAGCCGAGATTGTTAACAATTTCTGGACCGCCGCGCGCCCATTTACCATGGAAGTAGCCATCTTCACCGTCTTTCTGGATCAGACGTGCTACGTCCGGGCTTTTACAGCTCCAGCAGGCCATCGGCAGCGGGCCGTCTTCAGCCGTTTTTGGTGCGCCGGTACGTAAGGTTTCACGTACATCGGTCACGGCATAGGCGTGTCCACGCGGTTTGTTGTAATCGCGCGAGAATGGATATCCCGCCCACAGGATCACCAGACGCGGATCTTCTGCCAGCGCATCTTCACGGGCTGATTGCTCAGACGTGGCTTTCCAGGAGAGATATTGATCGGGATGCTGAGGAGCGAAGGTTTCATTCTTCGCTTCAACGGTGACGGTTTTTGCGGGTACAGGAGTTTGTTCAGCGTGAACAGCAGAAATAAATAATAAAGGTAATAACAGGCTGAAGAAACGGCGTACGCGTGATTTTATCCTTGCCATAGGGGTCTCATCCAGATGACGCCATTATCTGCAATGGCGGTTCTTTTATTGTTTTCCATAACAGCAACCACACGAATACTGTCATGACATTGCTCCACCCTATTTGTAACAAGAAACCACACTGAAAATGTTGTCTTTAATCAATTGTAAGTGTATGTAAAATACCACTTTAGAGTTATAAACCCCCTCTAACTCCTCACTCTTTTGTCTAATTCAGAGACAGATCACCTTTTCAATAATCCTTTAGATAACTACATGTTATCGCGAGATTTAATCAATTTTTGCTAGTTCCCTTCAAAATTAAGTTTGCCGCTAATTTGCACAATTCGTTTATTGCGTGATCTGCCGCGCAAATACTAAACAAAACTCTCAAAGCCCCTACATTTAACGTTTATGAGACATATTATTAACATCCTACAAGGAGAACAAAAGCCATGAGCCAAATACATAAACACGCTATTCCCGCAAACATTGCGGATCGTTGCCTGATAAACCCGGAGCAGTACGAAGAGAAATACCAGCAATCCGTTAACGAACCCGACACATTTTGGGGCGAGCAGGGAAAGATACTTGATTGGATCAAGCCGTACAGCCAGGTGAAGAACACCTCCTTCGCACCAGGCAACGTGTCGATTAAATGGTACGAAGACGGCACCCTGAACCTGGCCGCAAACTGCCTTGACCGTCATTTACAGGCAAATGGCGATCGCACCGCCATCATTTGGGAAGGCGATGACGCCACCCAAAGCAAAAACATTACTTATCGCGAACTGCATCGCGATGTTTGCCGTTTCGCCAATACACTACTGGATTTAGGCATTAAAAAAGGCGACGTGGTGGCCATTTATATGCCGATGGTGCCGGAAGCGGCGGTTGCTATGCTGGCTTGCGCCCGCATTGGCGCGGTGCATTCGGTCATCTTCGGTGGTTTCTCACCAGAGGCCGTCGCCGGACGTATCATCGACTCCAATTCACGTCTGGTGATCACCGCCGACGAAGGCGTGCGCGCCGGCCGCGCTATCCCGCTGAAAAAGAACGTCGATGATGCGCTGAAAAACCCGAACGTGAAAACAGTGGAACATGTGGTCGTCCTCAAACGTACCGGTGGAAAAACGGAATGGCAGGAAGGCCGTGACCTGTGGTGGTCCGATCTTATCGAGAAAGCCAGCCCGGAACATCAGCCAGAAGAAATGAACGCGGAAGATCCGCTGTTTATCCTCTATACCTCCGGTTCAACCGGCAAGCCGAAAGGCGTGCTGCATACCACCGGCGGATATCTGGTCTACGCCGCAACCACCTTTAAGTACGTGTTTGACTACCATCAGGGCGATATTTATTGGTGTACTGCTGACGTGGGTTGGGTAACCGGGCACAGCTACCTGCTGTACGGTCCGCTGGCCTGCGGCGCAACCACGCTGATGTTCGAAGGCGTGCCAAACTGGCCAACCCCGGCGCGTATGTCGCAGGTTGTGGACAAGCACCAGGTCAATATTCTGTATACCGCGCCGACCGCCATCCGCGCCCTGATGGCAGAAGGTGATAAAGCGATTGAAGGCACTGACCGCTCCTCGCTGCGTATCCTGGGTTCCGTTGGCGAGCCAATTAACCCGGAAGCATGGGAGTGGTACTGGAAGAAGATCGGCAACGAAAAATGCCCGGTCGTCGATACCTGGTGGCAGACCGAAACCGGTGGATTCATGATCACCCCGCTGCCGGGCGCCACCGAGCTGAAAGCGGGTTCCGCAACCCGTCCGTTCTTTGGCGTACAGCCTGCGATTGTCGATAACGAGGGTAATCCGCTGGAAGGCGCGACCGAAGGCAACCTGGTGATTACCGACTCGTGGCCGGGCCAGGCGAGAACGCTGTTTGGCGATCACGAACGCTTTGAGCAGACCTACTTTTCTACCTTCAAGAATATGTACTTCAGCGGCGACGGCGCGCGTCGTGACGAAGATGGCTATTACTGGATCACCGGTCGTGTGGACGATGTGCTGAACGTCTCTGGCCACCGTCTGGGAACGGCAGAAATCGAATCGGCACTGGTGTCGCATCCGAAGATCGCCGAGGCCGCGGTGGTGGGTATTCCGCATAATATTAAAGGCCAGGCGATCTACGCCTACGTCACGCTGAATCACGGCGAAGAGCCGTCACCTGAGCTGTACGCCGAGGTGCGCAACTGGGTACGTAAAGAAATTGGTCCGCTGGCAACGCCAGACGTGCTGCACTGGACCGACTCACTGCCGAAAACCCGCTCCGGCAAAATCATGCGCCGTATTCTGCGTAAAATCGCGGCGGGCGATACCAGCAATCTGGGCGATACCTCGACCCTCGCCGATCCTGGCGTGGTAGAGAAACTGCTCGAAGAGAAGCAGGCCATCGCGATGCCATCATAACCACAACCGTGAAATGCCCGATGGTGTACGGCTTATCGGGCCTACAAATCCTACCCCTACCCCTCCCCTGACCGGGAGGGAAAATATAATAACCCACCCCAAAGGATTTCGCGTTGCAGGAAGGCGGCAAGCGAGCGCATCCCCAGGAGCATAGTTCACTATGTGACTGAGGTGGGCGAGTGCGGCCAACACACTTGCAACGTGAAAGACGAAGAGGGCCTCTGGAGAACTCTGTGATGAATGACTCTATTTATCAGCGGATAGAAGACAGTGCGCGTTTCAGGGAGTTAGTTGAAAAAAGGCAACGGTTTGCCACCATTCTGTCCATCATCATGCTGGCAGTTTACATCAGCTTTATTTTACTGATTGCCTTTGCGCCTGGCTGGCTGGGTACGCCGCTACACGCGGGAACCAGCGTCACCCGGGGTATTCCGATTGGGGTCGGTGTGATCCTCATCTCCTTCATCCTGACCGGGATCTATATCTGGCGGGCAAACGGTGAATTCGACCGCCTGAACAATGCGGTTCTGCACGAGGTTAAAGCATCATGAAGAGAGTCCTGACGGCGCTTGCCGCCACGCTGCCCTTCGCCGCAAACGCGGCGGATGCTATTAGCGGTGCAGTCCAACGCCAGCCAACCAACTGGCAGGCGATTGTCATGTTCCTGATTTTCGTCATCTTTACGCTCGGTATTACTTACTGGGCGTCTAAGCGCGTACGTTCGCGTAATGACTACTACACCGCCGGCGGTAACATCACTGGTTTCCAGAACGGGCTGGCGATTGCGGGCGACTATATGTCGGCGGCATCGTTTCTCGGGATTTCCGCGCTGGTGTTTACCTCCGGTTATGACGGGCTGATCTATTCACTCGGCTTCCTGGTCGGCTGGCCAATTATCCTGTTCCTGATTGCTGAGCGTCTGCGTAACCTGGGTCGTTACACCTTTGCAGATGTTGCTTCTTATCGTCTGAAGCAAGGACCAATCCGTATTCTGTCGGCCTGTGGTTCTCTGGTGGTGGTCGCGCTGTATCTGATCGCCCAGATGGTCGGCGCAGGTAAGCTGATTGAGCTGCTGTTTGGTCTAAACTATCACATCGCCGTCGTACTGGTTGGCGTGCTGATGATGATGTACGTCCTGTTTGGCGGCATGCTGGCGACCACCTGGGTACAGATCATCAAAGCCGTTCTGCTGCTGTTCGGCGCCAGCTTTATGGCCTTTATGGTGATGAAGCACGTCGGCTTTAGCTTCAACAACCTGTTCACCGAAGCAATGGCGGTACACCCGAAAGGTTCAGCCATTATGAGCCCGGGCGGACTGGTAAAAGATCCGATCTCCGCCCTGTCGTTAGGTCTCGGCCTGATGTTTGGTACGGCAGGCTTGCCGCACATCCTGATGCGCTTCTTCACTGTCAGCGATGCCCGCGAAGCGCGTAAGAGCGTGTTCTATGCCACCGGTTTTATGGGTTATTTCTACATTCTGACCTTTATCATCGGCTTTGGCGCGATCATGCTGGTAGGCGCTAACCCGGCGTATAAAGACGCTGCTGGCGCGCTGATCGGCGGTAACAACATGGCGGCGGTTCACCTGGCGAATGCAGTGGGCGGCAACCTGTTCCTGGGCTTCATCTCAGCCGTGGCGTTTGCCACCATCCTGGCGGTGGTTGCAGGCCTGACGCTGGCGGGCGCATCGGCCGTTTCTCACGACCTGTATGCCAACGTGTTCCGTAAAGGCGCAACCGAACGTGAAGAACTGAAGGTGTCGAAAATCACCGTACTGGTGCTGGGCGTGATTGCCATCCTGCTCGGCGTGCTGTTTGAGAACCAGAATATCGCCTTCATGGTAGGTCTGGCGTTTGCTATCGCAGCCAGCTGCAACTTCCCGATCATTCTGCTCTCCATGTACTGGTCAAGACTGACCACGCGTGGCGCAATGTTGGGCGGCTGGTTAGGTCTGCTGACGGCGGTGGTGCTGATGGTGCTTGGCCCGACGATTTGGGTCCAGATCCTTGGTCACGAAAAAGCCATTTTCCCGTATGAATATCCGGCGCTGTTCTCCATCAGCGTAGCGTTCCTCGGGATCTGGTTCTTCTCTGCTACCGATAACTCAGAAGAAGGTAATCGCGAACGCGAGCAGTTCCGTGCCCAGTTCATCCGTTCCCAGACCGGGTACGGCGTAGAACAAGGTCGCGCGCACTAACCACTCCTCCTCATCCCCGGTCTGAAAGACCGGGGCATTTTTTCAGAACATCACCATCGCGACCAGCGGTGCCACCAGCACCATCACCACGCCGGAAAGCATCATCACCAAGCTGGCGACCACGCCCTCCTGCTGGCCGAGCTCATAAGAGCGCGCCGTGCCCGCACCATGCGAGGCTGCGCCAAATCCTGCGCCTTTCGCCATCCCTTCCCGAATAGAAAGCCGTAAAAACAGTACATCGCCAACCGCCATACCAAATACACCGGTCACTACCACGAACAATGCCACCAGGTCTGGTTGCCCACCCAACGGCTCTGCTGCTGCCAGCGCAAACGGCGTGGTGACGGAGCGCACCGCCAGGCTACGCTGGATTTCATCAGGCAACATAAACAGACGCGCCAGCCACACGGAACTGGTAACGGCCACCAGCGTTGCCGTCACCACGCCCGCCGTCAGTGACATCCAGTGCCGCTTAATCACGGCAAGGTTGTCATAAACCGGAACGGCAAAAGCGATGGTCGCAGGGCCTAACAGCCACAGCAACCAGTGCGATTCACCAATATAGTTTTGCCAGGAGATATGCCCGAAGACCAGCATCAGGACCAGCAGCGCCGGAGTGAACACTAACGGCATCAGCGGTAATTTACGAAAACGGCGATACAGGCGCTTGTTGGCAAAATAGATGCCCAGCGTAATCACCAGACACAGCACGCTTAGCTGGAAATTACTCACGGTTTAGCCTGCTCATTTCATAGCGATACACTTTATCCACGACCCACGCCGTTGCGCCAAGCACCATCAACGTACTTAGCGCAATGACAGCAAATATGCGCCAACCATCGACCAACAACAGCTGCGTATAGTTGACGACAGCCACCACCGCCGGAACAAAAAACAGCAGCATTTCAGCCAGTAACCAGCGAGCGCCTGCGCGAATCCAGTTCAACGGGATAACCCGGCAGACAATCAGCGCCAACATCAGCACCATCCCAACCAGGTTGGCAGGAAGCGGCAGATGCAACCAGGAGACAAGATATTGAGCAAATACAAATAGACCTGCGTACAACAGAACCTGAACGGGGATCTGGAGTCGATGAATAACGGCAGGCGTCACGCGGCTTATCGCCACAGCCATGAGGGTATGTCCTTAAAAAATAGAGAGCGCCAGTATAGAGAGCCCCCGTCCAGGACTGAAATGAATTAAACTCATTGCAGGCATAGTCTTAAGGAATAATCATGGATATCAGAACGCTGCGCTATTTTGTTGAGGTGGTTCGTCAGCAGAGCTTTACCCGCGCAGCGGAGAAGCTTTTTGTCACCCAGCCCACCATCAGCAAGATGTTGAAGAACCTTGAAGACGAGCTTAACTGCACGCTGTTAATCCGCGACGGTCGGCGACTGCTGTTAACCGACACTGGACAGGTTGTTTTCGAACGCGGCCTGGCGATCCTCGCCGAGTTTCGCCAGCTCGAAGCAGAACTCAGCGACATTAATCACCTCAACAAGGGAGTGCTGCGCCTCGGCATCCCCCCCATGGTCGGTATGTTGATGGCCGGGCCTATCAGCCTGTTTCGCCAGCGCTATCCCGGCGTTGAACTGAAGGTGTCTGAATTTGGAGGCTTAACCGTCCAGCAGGCGGTGATGAATGGCGATCTGGATGTCGCGATGACCGCGCTGCCGGTTGAAGAAGAGAGCGGCCTGGCGACCTTACCGCTTTTTAGCCATCCGCTCTGCGTGCTGGTCCCCCGCTCCGGTCAGTGGACAACGTGTGAATCCATTTCCCCCGAGGCGTTAGCGGAGCATCCCCTGCTTATCTATAACGAAGATTTCGCGTTGAGCCGTCAGTTGCTTGAGCTGTTTAACCAGCACAACGTCAAACCCCGCATCGCGGTACGCAGTGGGCAGTGGGATTTTCTGGCGGCGATGGTGCAAGCCGGAGTCGGGATCGCCATTTTACCGGAGCCGATTTGCCAGCGATTGGATAAGCAGACGCTGCGCTGGATCCCTTTGGAGAGTGATTTACGCTGGCAGTTGGGCATGATTTGGCGCGAAGGTGTGTATCTGTCGCACAGCGCCCAGGCGTGGCTCAAATGCTGTGAAGGGTTCTGGCTAACGCAAGAGTCGTAAAATGCCGGGTGCGGCTTAACGCTTATCAGACCTACAATTGGATTCCGTAGGCCTGATAAGCGTAGCGCCATCAGGCACAACCGTTTATTCGTTCTCGATCAACAGCGCTTCCAGCAAATCCAGATCGTGCAGCAGTTTTTGCAACGTTTCATTGCTAATTTCCCGCGTGGCGCGCAGGTGATAAAGTTCCGCGCGCTCGGAACGCAGGGCCGCCAGACGGAAACGCCGCTCGAGGTTTTCTTCCTGCATCGAGCTTTCCACGTCGTTGCGTCCGTCGGCGCGTCGACGCAGGTTACCGATGACGCGTGAACTCACCTCGGTGAGCAACTGATTGTCGATGTTCTCTTCGGTATCTGCGGCCAGACGCTCCTCCATTTTCTGGATGGCGACAATCGCCACTTCGGCCGTGGCAGCGCGGGCAATTCGTTCCTCTTTCTGCTGCTGCGAGTGGTCTGCCACTTCCAGGTGTTGCAGCAGAAGCGGCAGCATCACCACGCCAACAAACAGCGAGAACAGAATCACGCCCGCGGCAAGGAAGATCAGCTCATATCGCGCCGGGAAGCCGCTACCATCCGGTAACAGCAACGGAATAGAGAGCACACCGGCGAGAGTAATGGCCCCACGCACGCCCGCAAAGGAGGCGATCATAATTTCACGCGTCGTCCAGGAACCAAACTCCATCGGCTTTTTCTTCAGGAAGCGCAGGCTAAACTTCTTCATCGTCCACAGCCAGCCAAAACGTACCAGCATCAGCGCCACGTAAATCAGCACGATATCGGTAAACAGCATCCAGATTTCAACATTCGGATCGGCTTCTGCCGCCGCCAAAGAAGACTCCAGAATCCCCGGCAACTGCAGTCCTAACAGCAAGAAAACCATGCCGTTAAACACAAACTCCAGCATCGCCCAGGTGCTGTTAGCACGTAAACGCATCGCCAGCGGCGCCCGGCGCATTACCCCGGAACGGGTGATCGTCATCCCGGCTGCGACCGCCGCGAGGATGCCGGAAACACCGATGTGTTCCGCAATCAGGTAAGACGCAAACGGCAGCAGGAACAGCAGAACGATTTGCGTTGCCGGTTCATCACCACCCCAGCGGCTGAGAAAACGCAGGGAGCGCCCGTACAGCCAACTGACGACAAAACCGGCCAGGATACCGCCAATCGCTACCTTGAAGAATTCAAGCGTTGCGCCACCAACCGTAAACACCATCGTGCCCATCGCCACGGCGACGGCAAATTTCAGTGATACCAGACCGGAGGCGTCGTTCATCAACGCTTCGCCCTGCAGGATACCCATGATTTTCTTCGGTATGCGTCCCTCCCCCACTATGCCGGAAAGGGCCACGGCATCGGTTGGCGACAGGACAGCGGCCAGCGCAAAGGCCGGGATGAGAGGGATCCCCGGCACCAGCCAGTAAATCATAAAGCCAATCCCGACCACCGTGACCAGAACCAGCGCCAGCGCAAGGCCGAAGATCTCTCGCCCGTGCTCCAGAAACTCACGGGTTGGCGTCTTCCAGCCATCGGCGAAAAGCAGCGGCGGGATGAACAGAACCAGAAAAAGCTCAGGATCGAATTCCACATGCAAACCAAACGTCGGCCACGCCAGCAAGGCGCCGATGGCGATCTGCATAAGGGGTAAAGGGAGTTGGAATGGCAATACGCGAGTAAAAACCCCCGACAGCGAGACCACAAGGGTCATGATGAGTATGGTGAAAAAGATTTCCATGCGTTCCCTGTTTGCGATGTTTCTTATGATCAGTGATGAGAGGCGTCGTACCTCAATTCTATCTACTTGAGAGTAACGCAAAAGACAACGAGAGTGTTGTGAAAATAAAAACGGGCGGCCAAAGCCACCCGTTTTCAGAATCTTCATCAAATGAGGATTAGATAGCCCAACCACCAGCGTAGAAGGCCACCAGCGCGATGGCGATGACCACTGTGCCGATGTTCAGTTTGCGCCATTCGCCAGAGACGATACGGCCAATCACCAGGGTAGCAAAGCCAATCATAATGCCGGTCACGATGTTACAGGTCAGCACGATAAATACGGCCGTTACCAGCCCCGCCATAGCGTCGACAAAGTCAGCAAAGTCGATTTTCGCTACGTTGCTCAACATCAGCAGGCCCACATACATCAGCGCAGGTGCCGTTGCATATACTGGTACAAGATAAGAGAGCGGAGAGAGGAACAGGATCAGCAGGAACAGTACGCCAACGGTGATCGCCGTCAGGCCAGTTTTGCCGCCTGCCGCCGTACCCGCTGCGGATTCAATATAAACCGCCGCCGGTGCAGCGCCCACCAGGCCAGAGAACACGCTGCTCAGGGAGTCGGTGGTCAGCGCTTTGCCGCCGTCAATAATCTGTCCGTCTTTATCCAGCAGATTCGCCTGTCCGGCTACCGCACGGATGGTTCCGGTCGCATCGAAGACAGCGGTCATGACCAGCGCCAGCACGCTCGGCAGTACGATTGGGTTTAGTGCGCCCATAATATCCAGGCTACCGATCAGCGAGTTACCGTTTTCGTCGCTCAGAGACGGCATGGCAAAAATACCGGAGAAATGTACGGCCGGGTCGAAAATCAGACCCACTACGGAAATACCGATAATAGTCAGCAGGATGCCGCCCGGTACTTTCAGTTTTTCGAGGCCAATAATCACCGCCAGACCTACCAGCGACATAATCACCGGGAAGGTATCGAAATCGCCCAGCGCAACCGGCAGGCCGTCCAGCGGGTTTTTAATAACCAGACCCACGCCGTTTGCCGCAATCAGCAGCAGGAACAGGCCGATACCAATCCCCGTACCGTGCGCAACACCCTGCGGTAGATTGCGCAGGATCCAGCTACGAATACCGGTCGCGGAAATGATGGTAAACAGGACACCCATCAGGAACACCGCACCCAGCGCAACAGGCACGCTGATATGTTGTCCCAGTACCAGGCTGAACGCGGTAAACGCCGTCAAAGAAATGGCGCAGCCAATCGCCAGCGGCAGGTTTGCCCACAGGCCCATCACAATAGAACCGACGCCCGCGACCAGACAGGTTGCCACAAATACAGCGGCAGGCGGGAATCCGGCTTTACCCAGCATCCCCGGAACCACGATAACGGAGTAGACCATGGCCAGGAACGTCGTTAATCCGGCAACGACTTCCTGACGAACGGTACTGCCGCGGAGCGAAATTTTAAACCAGGCGTCGAGTGAACCGCCGGTACGCGCTGAAGGCGTAGACATAGAAAACATCCCCTGAGAGTTTATTTTTTCGTCATTATGCGTGCTGGACAATCCACTGCCTGCTAAACGTTTTCTCCATGTGCCAGGTTTGCGTCAATAGGGGTGTCGCAAAAAAGCAAACGTTTAGCTCCGCGCATAAAAAACGGGTGGTAAAAAAAAGCAAACGATTATCCAGCGATCATACGCTGGTTTTCAACTGAACTTTGCCGCTTTTTACTCATTTCTTCTTATAACGCGCAATAAATAATCAGTCGATGCGCAAACGTTATCGTCAATACGCAGTCTGGCAACAAAATTTGCGGAGTTATTACAACATCGGTGTGCCTTTTTCACGCAAACTTGCGCAAGAAAACCGGTGAAGATGCGGAAAATTTTTTGGCTAAAAAATCACCATTTCACTGGTAAATGGAGAGAGGTGGCTTACAATTACATTATCAACACAGACCGGAACCTCACCTAATGTGCTCGACTGAGGGGTGTTGATGTCGGGGGAAACCCTCCCGTGAACCAGCGGGATAGAGTGAAAGACAAAGACCGGAACCAAACTAAAGCGCCCTCTGTGGCGCTTTAGTTTTATATCCGTCAATCCATCAGATATTTCACATCAATCATCTTCCAGCAGACGTGCCCCGGTCCCCTTCTCGCCAAGCTGATCGCCTGGGTTACGCAACGGGCAATCGCTGCGCGACAAACAACCGCAACCAATACACCCATCCAGTTCATCGCGTAGCGCCACTAAAGTATGAATGCGTCGATCCAGCTCTTCACGCCATTGCGAAGAGAGCTGCTTCCACTCTTTAGCACTGAGCGAATGTCCTTCAGGTAATACGCCGAGCGCGTCACCGATCGTTGCCAACGGGATCCCGATGCGTTGAGCAATCTTGATAATCGCCACATAACGCAACACATCACGTCTGTATCGGCGCTGATTGCCGCTGTTGCGCATACTGCTGATTAACCCTTTGCTTTCATAGAAATGCAGGGTTGATACCGCTACGCCGCTACGCTTTGCGACTTCACCAGGCGTGAGCAGCGCTTTTATTCGGGGTAATTTCTTTTCCATAAATCGCTTTACCTCAAGTTAACTTGAGGAATTATACTCGCCCACAGACAAAACGACGAATCGAATACTGAAAAAGAGGCAGCCCTATGTCCCATCAGCAGATTATTCAGACCCTTATTGAATGGATTGACGACCATATCGATCAGCCGCTGAACATTGAGGCGGTGGCGAAAAAATCAGGTTACTCGAAGTGGTATTTACAGAGAATGTTCCGCACGGTGATGCGCCAGACGTTGGGTGATTATATCCGCCAGCGTCGACTCCTGCTGGCTGCTGTTGAACTGCGGACGACCGAGCGACCTATTTTCGATATCGCGATGGATCTTGGTTATGTATCACAACAAACCTTCTCACGCGTGTTTCGCCGCGAGTTTGATCGTACCCCCAGCGATTACCGCCACCGCCTGTAAGATTATTGCCCGCTCTGCGTCAGTATGGCGGGCGACCGTTGTATCCAGTGCATGAACTCCTGTGGCGGCAGCGCCTTCGCAAAATACCAGCCCTGACAATACTGTACGCCACGTTCGCGCAGCCACTCGATTTGCTCAACCGTCTCTACCCCTTCCGCAATCATCTTCAGGTGTAAGCTTTGCGCCATTTCGATGATATGTTCGGCAATCAGGTGACTGGTGCTGTTGGTGGACAACGTACTAATAAATGATTTGTCGATCTTCAGGATATCGATATTCAACGCGGATAAATTGTGTAGATTGGAATATCCCGTCCCAAAATCATCAAACGCCACTTCATAACCCGCCTGACGAAACGCCTGGATTACCGCGGTCATTTTATCTACATCAATAAAACCGCGTTCCGTCACCTCGACTTTAATTTGCTGGGCCGCCACAGAGTACTCACGGTTTTTGTCGGTAATCAGGGCAATAAGTCGGGATGAATGAAAGTCAGAAGCAGAGAGGTTTATCGAGATATAAAGCTGAGGATGCGCCGAAAGAAAATATCCTAAATCGTTGAATACCTCTTCAATCACGTAATCCGTGATCCGCTCAATCATTCCCTCTTTTTCAGCCAGCGGAATAAACTCGGTTGGGCTCATTACTTCACCATCACAGCCCGGCCAGCGCAGCAGAGCCTCAGCCCCTACGCACTGGCCGTTTTCGATATCAATGATCGGCTGGTAGTGCAGACACAGTTGACGTTTTTTGATTGCGCGTTTTAACAAGCGGCGGGGAGATAAGTATTCCTGACGCGTGCGCCACCACATTAACAGCATCAGGATGCTGCAGATAATCCCGAAAGGAATCGTTAACGCAGCCTCATGATAGAAAATCGAATGTATGCGTTTATCCGAGGTCGACACAATAATCGCAATCGGGCGTTTTTCTGAATGCACTTTGGTGTAGAAGCGCTCGTCCAACTGGAAGGTTGAGGCTTCACCGTGCACCAACGGCAATAACTGCGCAATAGGCGCCCCTTCGCTGGCAGAGAAAAAAGTACCCGTTACCGTGTCATACACGCCCCAGGACAGATCCGGGTCATCTGACATAACTTCGCTGTAAGATAATGGGTTGATGACGACAACGTAGTTTCCACGTTGCATATACGTCATTCTGTAGCCAGCGAAAAAGGGGGTATCGCGATAGTAATAGATGGAGATGTCCGGCGTACGTTTATAGTCGGCGGTCGGCATAATATAGGCGACTGGCGGCGCCATCGACGTAGAGCACAAAAAATGATCGCCCTGCGCATAAATTAGCTCGCTGATATATAAACGACCACGAATAATATCTAGCATATTTTTCTGATGTGCCGGGGTACACATCTTACCTTGATACAACAGGGCCATATCTCGCGCTAAATCGGCTTGTTGGATCACCAATTCAGTTTTATTTAACACCAGTTGCGCAAAAGAGCGAAGTTGATTACGGGTTTCGGACATTGCCCGGATTTGAGCAAACCATAACGCCAGCACCACGGGGAGCAATACCACCATGAATGTTCCGAGGAACTTCAGTATCTTGCGTCGCGCACTGTGATTCATGTCAGCCCTGTTTCCCTGTTTCGTATATGCCAGAACCCATTAAGGCAAGATGCTATAAACACCGACTGATTAAGTTGCATGAATCTATCAGTATTAGCAACAGACTTCTCTATGTAAAAGTCTGATAATAGTTGATGATGATATTATTTTTCCGTAAGGCAAACTTAAAGTTATGCTTATTTCATAACGTTATTATCCCCAAGGAGTAATTTTTTATAAGCACTATCCTGGCTTTATTTAAGAAATTCATTAGATTTTTTTAACGATGAATTTAGGATAAATAAAACAGGTAACAAAAATACATCTTTAAGATTGATTATTTAGTATCATTGCTTCCTTAAATATAACCACATATTTAACATGGTTATCATCCTGCAAAAAATACGCCCAACACTGGTGAACAAACGAGCATATGTGATATAGTTCACAAAAATCATGTAACAGAAACGATGTTTCATTCATGTTATTGCCCGTCGATAGCCAGAGTACTACACCCTCGGTGAACACCCCCGCGCTGTCCTGGGCATCCAGACTTTCTGAGGACGTTTTTCATGGCAACGATAACAACTGGCGTGGTTCTTCTGCGGTGGCAATTACTCAGTGCAGTGCTGATGTTTTTAGCCAGTACGCTCAATATCCGTTTTCGTAAATCAGATTATATTGGCCTGGCCGTCATTAGCAGCGGTTTAGGGCTGGTATTTGCCTGCTGGTTTGCGACCGGATTACTCGGCATAACCCTGGTGGATATGTCCGCAATCTGGAAGAACATTGAAACCGTAATGGTTGAAGTGATGAGTCATACACCGCCAGACTGGCCGATGGTGTTGAACTGATAACAGAATTGCATATGGCTACCCCAGTTCTGAGGTAGCCATAATTTTCAGCGAAAAGCAGAAGGATTAGAACGGAATATCGTCGTCGAAATCCATCGGCGGCTCATTAGACGGCGCTGCCGGAGCCGACTGCTGCTGCGGGCGAGACTGCGCGCCGCCGCTGAACTGATTGCCACCTTGCGGCTGCTGAGGCTGACCCCAACCCCCCTGCTGCTGGCCGCCACCTGCCGGAGCCCCACCACCCTGACGACCGCCCAACATTTGCATGGTGCCGCCAACGTTAACCACAACTTCAGTGGTGTACTTTTCTACGCCGGATTGATCGGTCCATTTGCGGGTACGCAGCTGACCTTCGATATAGACCTGGGAACCTTTACGCAGATATTCGCTGGCAACTTCCGCCAGTTTGCCGAACAGCACCACACGGTGCCATTCAGTCTGCTCTTTCATTTCGCCGGTCGCTTTATCACGCCAGGATTCGGAAGTAGCCAGCGTAATGTTGGCAACTGCGCCACCATTCGGCATATAGCGTACTTCCGGGTCCTGGCCCAGATTACCGACGAGAATCACCTTGTTTACGCCTCTGCTGGCCATGATCGTGTCTCCTGAAAAACGTTACTGAATAAGTGTAAGCGCGGGATTGTAGCATTTCCAATAGCGCTTTTACTACGTTGCGAGATCGATTCCAGTAAACAACCCCAGACAGACATTGTTGCACAGGCATCTGCGTTTTGCATTCCAATACTGTATATCCATTCAGGTCAGGTTGTGTCATAATTAACCGTTTGTGATCGCCGGTAGCACCATGCAGCCAGGCAAAAAAGCGTTTAATCCGGGAAAGATGAATGGATAAGATCGAAGTTCGGGGCGCCCGCACCCATAATCTCAAAAACATCAACCTCGTCATCCCGCGCGACAAGCTGATTGTCGTCACCGGGCTTTCGGGCTCAGGCAAATCTTCGCTCGCTTTCGACACCTTGTATGCCGAAGGGCAGCGTCGTTACGTTGAATCCCTTTCCGCGTACGCGCGTCAGTTTCTGTCGCTGATGGAAAAGCCGGATGTCGACCACATTGAGGGGCTGTCTCCCGCCATCTCAATTGAACAAAAATCGACATCCCACAACCCGCGATCCACGGTAGGTACGATTACCGAAATTCACGACTATCTGCGTCTGCTGTTTGCCCGCGTTGGCGAACCGCGCTGCCCGGATCACGATGTTCCCCTGGCGGCCCAGACCGTTAGCCAGATGGTGGACAACGTTCTGTCGCAGCCGGAAGGCAAACGTCTGATGCTGCTGGTGCCGGTGATTAAAGAGCGTAAAGGCGAGCATATTAAAACGCTGGAAAACCTGGCAGGCCAGGGCTATATCCGCGCCCGTATCGACGGTGAAGTGTGCGACCTTTCCGATCCGCCCAAGCTTGAACTGCAAAAGAAACACACTATTGAAGTGGTGATTGACCGCTTTAAAGTACGCGACGATCTCACCCAGCGACTGGCTGAATCCTTTGAAACCGCGCTGGAACTGTCCGGTGGTACGGCGGTGGTCGCCGATATGGACGATCCGAAAGCGGAAGAGTTGCTGTTCTCCGCCAACTTCGCCTGTCCGATCTGCGGCTACAGCATGCGCGAGCTGGAACCACGTCTGTTCTCGTTCAATAACCCAGCGGGTGCATGCCCGACCTGTGACGGTCTCGGCGTGCAGCAGTATTTCGATCCTGACCGGGTGATCCAAAATCCGGAACTGTCGCTGGCCGGTGGTGCTATCCGCGGCTGGGATCGCCGTAACTTCTATTACTTCCAGATGATTAAGTCACTGGCGGAACACTATAAATTCGACGTCGAAGCCCCATGGGCCAGCCTGAACCCTGCCGTGCATAAAGTGGTGCTGTACGGTTCCGGCAAAGAGAATATCGAATTTAAATACATGAACGATCGCGGCGATACGTCCGTACGCCGCCATCCGTTCGAAGGCGTATTGCACAATATGGAGCGCCGTTATAAAGAGACGGAATCCAGCGCGGTACGTGAAGAATTAGCCAAGTTCATTAGCAACCGACCGTGCGCCAGCTGTGAGGGGACGCGTTTACGCCGGGAAGCCCGCCACGTATTTGTCGAAAATACGCCGCTGCCCGCGATTTCCGACATGAGCATCGGTCACGCCATGGATTTCTTCAACAACTTGAAGCTTGCGGGTCAGCGAGCGAAGATTGCAGAGAAAATTCTCAAAGAGATTGGCGATCGTCTGAAGTTCCTGGTCAACGTCGGCCTCAACTATCTGACGCTGTCGCGTTCAGCAGAAACGCTCTCCGGCGGCGAAGCCCAGCGTATTCGTCTGGCAAGCCAGATCGGCGCAGGTCTGGTCGGCGTAATGTACGTGCTGGATGAACCGTCTATCGGTCTGCATCAGCGCGATAACGAGCGTCTGTTGGGTACGCTTATCCACCTGCGTAATCTGGGCAATACCGTCATTGTGGTTGAGCACGATGAAGACGCGATTCGCGCCGCTGACCACGTCATCGACATCGGCCCCGGCGCGGGCGTTCACGGCGGCCAGGTGGTTGCCGAAGGTACGCTAAAAGATATCATGGCCGTGCCTGAGTCGCTGACCGGCCAGTACATGAGCGGTAAGCGCAAGATTGAAGTGCCGAAACAGCGCGTGGCGGCAGACCCGGAAAAAGTGTTGAAGCTGACCGGCGCGCGCGGTAACAACCTGAAAGATGTCACGCTGACGCTGCCGGTTGGTTTATTTACCTGCATTACCGGTGTTTCCGGTTCGGGTAAATCGACGCTAATTAACGACACGCTGTTCCCGATTGCGCAGACGGCGCTGAACGGCGCCACGCTGGCTGAACCCGCGCCATATCGTGATGTTCAGGGCTTGGAACATTTCGACAAAGTGATCGACATTGACCAAAGCCCGATTGGCCGTACGCCGCGCTCTAACCCGGCAACCTACACCGGCGTGTTTACGCCAGTGCGCGAACTGTTTGCCGGCGTGCCGGAGTCGCGTGCGCGCGGTTATACTCCGGGTCGTTTCAGCTTTAACGTCCGCGGCGGACGCTGTGAAGCTTGTCAGGGCGACGGCGTGATCAAAGTCGAAATGCACTTCTTACCGGATATCTACGTGCCGTGCGATCAGTGTAAAGGCAAACGCTATAACCGCGAAACACTGGAGATTAAGTACAAGGGCAAGACTATCCACGAAGTGCTGGATATGACGATTGAAGAGGCGCGTGAGTTCTTCGATGCCGTTCCGGCGCTGGCGCGTAAGCTGCAAACGCTGATGGACGTGGGTCTGACGTACATCCGACTGGGTCAGTCCGCCACCACGCTCTCGGGCGGTGAAGCGCAGCGCGTGAAGCTGGCGCGTGAACTGTCCAAACGCGGTACCGGGCAAACGCTGTATATTCTCGATGAACCGACCACCGGTCTGCATTTTGCGGATATTCAGCAACTGCTGGACGTGCTGCATCAGCTCCGGGATCAGGGCAACACCATCGTAGTGATTGAGCACAATCTGGACGTGATAAAAACCGCTGACTGGATTGTCGATCTCGGTCCGGAAGGCGGCAGCGGCGGCGGGGAAATTCTGGTTTCAGGCACACCAGAAACGGTCGCTGAGTGTGAAGCCTCACACACGGCTCGTTTCCTCAAACCACTGTTGTAATCATGCCGATGGCGCTACGCTTATCAGGCCTACAAAATATGCATAATTGCTTGTAGGCCGGATAAGGCGCTGGCGCCTCATTTCGGAAAACAGATCAGGACTGCGCCAGTATCCGGCGTTTATCTTCCGGCAGCGTGTTTACGGCCTGCTGATAAGAGGCGTCTACCAGGTAGTAGATTTGCGAATCCGGCAGCGAGCCGTCCAGATACACCGTACTCCAGTGCGCCTTATTGAGATGCCGGCTTGGCCGTACATCGCTATGCTGCTGACGTAACAACTCTGCCAGTTCCGGGCTGGTTTTCAGTGACACCGCCGGGCGTTCTTCCACCTCTTTTACCATGGCAAAAAGCACATCTTCGACTTTGATTTGTGTGGCCTTCCAGTCACTGTGTACGCTCTGCTCGGCGCCCATTTTTGCCATGCAGTATTGCAGCAACTCCGAATTTGTCATCTTAATTCCCCTTACCAGCATATTGCCTAATGAGAACATCTTTTATTCAGTGTGCAGCAAGTCCGCAAAAGGTAAAAGCAGGTAACGCAAATTTGTTTAAAAAAACAACAACCGCAAGCAACATCCTCAATACTCCGAGTTGACGATCACCTCTTCACCAAACGCGCCGGCCTGTGGTAACGGTTTATAAGTGGAGTTAGAAGCGCGTAAAATACGAATACCGCGAATACCCACATCTCGGGCGGCGGTAATGTCATTATCAGAGTCGCCGTAGAACATGCGGATATTTTTATCCTGCAGCCACTGCGTTTTCGTATTCTGGCCCGGCTTATCACCGGCAAAAATGACCGGGTTCATATTGCCGGCCGGGATGTGAAAGTTATCGGACAGCGTTTTCGACACCGTTTCGGTCTTCGTCTGGCTACGCCCGGTTACGAAAAAGATGCTGTCGCCGCGACGCACATGCATATCAATCAACTGACGCGCCACTTCTTTCGGAATGCTGAATTCGTCCCAGCCATTGTTCATTTTTTCCCAGAAGGCCGGATTTTTCAGGTAATCCTCACTGTCCGGAGAATACGTTTTTTTTCCGCGCCAGAAGCCTGGGCTGGAAAAGAGGACGGTGTCATCGATATCAAACCCGACGGCCATCGGCGGGCGTCCGGTCAGGCTGTTTTCAATTTGTGCCACGGAGACCCAGTGAATGGGTGCCTGCTCAGCGAGTTTTGCAACGTTGGTGCCTGGATTAAGCTGAGAGGGAGAGGAAACTAACGCCTGGGCCGGCTGATTTAGCGTGAACAATAAACAAACGGCACTCAGTGCCAACGTAAACTTGCGCATATTTTTCCCTAAGTAGTCAGTTAGTTATCATTTTTTTATTAACAACTGGTCAAAAAACTATCTGACCTTACCCCTTAGGGGGAGGGAAAGGAAGGATTTTCTCTGGTTTTGTCCTGGAAAAAGAGCATGATCACATTGGAAAACAGACCAATAGCACGGTGAAAGAAAGTAGGCCGGATAAGGTGATTACACCGCCATCCGGCAATACAATGCCTGATGGCGCGACGCTTATCAGGCCTAAAAACCCGGTTACATGACGGCGGCAAATGCCTTCGCCACGCGTTGCACGTTACCGTGATTCAACCCAGCCACGCACATACGACCGCTGGCTATCAGGTACACACCGAACTCATCGCGCAGGCGATCGACCTGAGCAGCGCTGAGCCCGGTATAGCTGAACATCCCGCGCTGTTGCAGCAGGTAATCAAAGTTACGACCAGGGATCTCCGCATTCAATACGTTAACCAGCGCCTGGCGCATCGCCAGAATACGGGTACGCATCTCTTCGACTTCCGCCAGCCAGCTGGCTTTCAGCGCGTCATCACCCAACACTGCGGCCACAACCTGCGCACCAAAGTTTGGCGGGCTGGAATAGTTACGACGCACCGTCGCTTTTAGCTGCCCCAGAACGCGGCTGGCGGCATCAGCGTCTTCACAGACCACTGAAAGTCCGCCGACACGCTCGCCGTACAAAGAGAAAATCTTCGAGAATGAGTTGCTGACCAGTGCAGGCAATCCGGCGCTGGCAATGGCGCGGATCGCATAAGCATCGTCTTCCATTCCACCGCCGAAACCCTGGTAAGCAATATCCAGGAACGGGATCAGATCGCGAGCTTTCAGGATCTCAATGACACCATCCCATTGCGCGGGGGTTAAATCCGCACCCGTCGGGTTATGGCAGCACGGATGCAGCAGTACGATGCTGCGCGCCGGTAAGGTGTTCAGCGTGGCCAGCAGGTCGTTGACACGCACGCCATTGGTGGTGTCGTCATACCAGGGGTAAGTACTTACTTCGAATCCAGCACCTTCAAAAATCGCGATGTGGTTTTCCCAGGTCGGATCGCTGACCCACACGCCAGAATCAGGGAAATAGCGTTTCAGGAAGTCTGCGCCAACCTTTAGCGCACCGGAGCCGCCCAGCGTCTGAATCGTTGCGACGCGCTGCTGCTGGAGAACCGGATGCTCTGCGCCAAACAGCAGCGGCGCAATAGTATGGCGATAAGTGTTCAGACCTTCCATCGGCAGATACAGCGAAGCGCCATGCGGTTTGGCATTCAGTCGGGCTTCCGCTTCTGCCACCGCTTTAAGCTGAGGAATAATGCCGTCTTCGTTGTAGTACAGACCGATGCTGAGGTTCACTTTGTCGCTACGTGAATCTTCTTTGAAACGCTCCATGAGCGATAAAATCGGGTCGCCGGCGTAGGCGTCAACTTTTTGAAACACGTGTGGTTCTCCAGGTTTACAGGCAGGGGTTAAGAACACAATAAACCGGAAGCGGGAGAAGATCGAGAGGATGTTGAGAGGAATATTGCCGGATGGCGGCGTAACCGCCTTATCCGGCACATCATGAACTTAATCGATATACTTCATTGCCACCCTTGAGGTCAGGCGCGTGATAAGTTCGTAAGCACTTACTTTCGTCATTTGAGCAATGCGTTCAACGGGCAGGCCTTCACCCCACAGGATAACCGAATCGCCGGCTTTATCCTGCGCCTCGGGACCTAAATCGACGCAAATCATATCCATCGCGACGCGACCGACGATCGGCACTTCACGGCCATTGACCAGTACCGGTGTCCCAGACGGCGCTGCGCGCGGATAACCATCGCCATAGCCCATCGCCACTACGCCAAGACGCGTGTCGCGCTCGCTCAGCCAGGTTCCACCATAGCCAACCGGCTCGCCCGCTTTGTGTTCACGCACCGCAATCAGGCTGGAAGTCAGCGACATCACCGGCTGGCAGCCAAAATCGGCACCGATAGAGTGGTTTTCCAACGGCGATACGCCATACAGAATCAGCCCCGGACGCGCCCAGTCGAAGTGAGACTGCGGCCACAGCAGAATACCTCCCGACGCGGCGATCGAACGCTGGCCCGGTTTACCTGCGCAAAAGCTATTGAAGATATCGAGCTGCTTTTCGGTCGCACCGCACTCTGGCTCGTCCGCGCGCGCAAAGTGGCTGACGATATTGACCGGCTGGCGCACGTTTTCGCATTGCGTCAAGCGCTGATAAAACGCCTCGGCCTGCTCAGGACGCACGCCCAGGCGGTGCATTCCCGTGTCGAGCTTCATCCAGACGGTGACCGGTTCAGCCAGTACCGCGGCTTCCAGAGCTTCAAGCTGCTCTTGGTTGTGGACGGCAGTATGCAGACGCTGCGCGGAGATAGTCGGCAGATCGGAAGCATCAAAAAATCCTTCCAGCAGCAGGATGGGCTGCGTGATCCCTCCCGCTCGCAACCGCAGGGCTTCTTCAAGACGAGCGACACCAAAAGCGTCCGCATCGGGGAGCGTTCGCGCGGTCTCTAACAGACCATGGCCGTAAGCGTTCGCTTTCACGACCGCAACCAGTTTACTGGCTGGAGCCAGTTCACGCAGACGTTGCAGGTTGTGTCGCAGAGCGCGGCGGTTAATGACTACAGTTGCCGCTTGCATTTGTATTCCTTGATAAGTATTTGCTTGAGTAACCTGATTCAGTGTTGTTATTCGTCGTCGTACTGCGGGCCAGCATAGTTATCGAAGCGCGACCACTGACCGTTAAACGTCAGGCGCACCGTACCGATCGGACCATTACGCTGTTTACCGATAATGATCTCGGCGATGCCTTTCAAGTCGCTGTTTTCGTGATAAACCTCATCACGATAGATAAACATGATTAAGTCGGCATCCTGCTCGATGGAGCCGGACTCACGCAGATCCGAGTTGACCGGACGCTTATCGGCGCGTTGTTCCAGAGAGCGGTTAAGCTGCGACAGCGCCACCACCGGCACATGCAGTTCTTTCGCTAACGCTTTCAGCGAGCGGGAAATTTCAGCAATTTCCAGCGTACGGTTGTCGGAGAGCGACGGCACGCGCATCAGCTGCAGGTAGTCGATCATGATAAGTCCGATACCACCGTGTTCGCGGGCGATACGACGGGCACGCGAGCGCACTTCCGTTGGCGTCAGGCCGGAGGAGTCATCAATATAGATGTTTCGTTTCTCCAGCAAAATACCCATTGTTCCGGAAATTCGCGCCCAGTCTTCATCATCCAGTTGACCGGTACGGATTTTGGTTTGGTCTACACGTGAGAGTGAGGCCAGGGAACGCATCATGATCTGTTCTGAGGGCATTTCAAGACTAAAGATAAGAACCGGCTTATCTTGCAGCATCGCCGCATTTTCGACGAGGTTCATTGCAAATGTCGTTTTACCCATCGACGGACGCGCGGCGACGATAATTAAGTCTGACGGCTGCAAACCAGCAGTCTTTTTATTAAGGTCGTCATAACCGGTGTTGACCCCGGTGACACCATCGTGTGGCTGCTGGAACAGCTGTTCGATACGCGCGACGGTAGCGTCGAGCACATCGGTAATATTTTTCGGACCTTCGTCTTTATTGGCGCGACTTTCAGCAATTTTAAAGACGCGGGATTCCGCGAGGTCCAGCAGATCTTCACTGGAACGGCCTTGCGGATCAAACCCGGCTTCTGCGATCTCGTTCGCCACCGAAATCATGTCACGAACAACGGCACGTTCGCGGACAATATCCGCATAAGCACTAATGTTCGCTGCACTTGGCGTATTTTTAGATAACTCAGCCAGGTAAGCAAAACCGCCGACGCTGTCCAGTTGCCCCTGAACTTCCAGCGATTCTGCAAGCGTGATCAGATCGATGGGTTTTCCCATCTCCTGCAGGCGATGCATTTCGGTGAAGATGTGCCGGTGCGGTCGGGTATAAAAATCTTCCGCCACCACACGCTCAGCCACATCGTCCCAGCGCTCGTTATCCAGCATTAAACCGCCCAACACCGACTGTTCCGCTTCAATCGAGTGCGGCGGTACTTTCAGCCCGGCGACCTGGGGATCGCGCTCACGAGCATCAGTCTGTTGTTTGTTGAAGGGTTTATTTCCTGCCATAGTGAATGGAGTTACCGAGATAATGATTGGGTCGAAAGATTACCACATTTCTTTTGGAGGAAGCATGGCAACACGTATTGAATTTCACAAGCATGGTGGCCCTGATGTACTCAAGGCTGTGGAGTTTACGCCTGTAGACCCGGCGGAAAATGAAATCCAGGTCGAGAACAAAGCGATTGGGATCAACTATATCGACACCTATATCCGCAGTGGTCTTTATCCACCGCCTTCTCTGCCCAGCGGTCTGGGTACCGAAGCCGCAGGCGTGGTCAGTAAAGTCGGTAGCAAAGTGACGCACATTAAAGCCGGCGATCGCGTGGTTTACGCTCAGTCTCCCCTGGGCGCCTACAGCTCAGTGCATAACGTCCCGGCTGATAAAACCGCTATTTTGCCCAACGCTATCTCGTTTGAACAAGCTGCAGCCTCATTTCTTAAAGGGCTCACCGTTTTTTATCTGTTGCGTAAGACCTATGAAATTCAGCCCGATGAACCATTTTTATTCCATGCGGCAGCAGGCGGCGTCGGTATGATTGCCTGCCAGTGGGCAAAAGCATTGGGTGCGAAGCTGATTGGCACTGTCGGTAATGCGCAAAAAGCGCAAATTGCGCTGCAGGCCGGCGCATGGCAGGTCATTAACTATCGTGAAGAGAGCATTGTAGAACGAGTAAAAGAGATCACTGGCGGTAAAAAAGTACGGGTGGTGTATGACTCGGTGGGGAAAGATACCTGGGAAGCCTCACTGGATTGCCTGCAGCGCCGGGGGCTCATGGTCAGCTTTGGTAATGCTTCCGGACCGGTGACTGGCGTTAACTTAGGCATTCTGAATCAGAAAGGTTCGCTGTACGTGACTCGCCCTTCACTCCAGGGTTATATCACCAACCACCATGAATTAACCGAAGCCAGCAATGAGCTTTTCTCGCTGATTGCCAGCGGAGTGATCAAAGTGGATGTCGCACCGGGCCAAACGTTCGCACTGCACGACGCGCAGCGTGCTCATGAAGTGCTGGAAAGCCGGGCCACACAGGGGTCGAGTTTGCTGATCCCGTAACGCCCTCATTTCCGCTAAATAATTCAAGCCGCCAACAAACCTGCGGTTTGAATTATGAAGGGGGAAGAAAGAATTAGGGCTTCCCATAGGAAGCCCTTTCTTTTTTTAGTTCGGCTGTATGTAGGGTACAGCTCGATGAATTCGTTAACCTGGCAATAGTGACAGATTTGATAATCAATTCCTATTTGCTTCTAAAGGCAATGTTGCAGGTTGTGACACACCGCTCAATACCTTAGTAAAATCGGCGGTTATTGCGCTGATACTGTGGGACTTTTGGCGCTTTTATCGCCTTGATAACCCACACCACGGCAACGGCCAATAACAGCCAGGGCAACAGTTTAATCATCAACGCAAATAATCCGCCCAAAAACATCACCACAGTGGCTACCACCAATGCGGCCAGCACTCCCAGCAAAGATACGCCGGTGACCATCAGCATGATAAAAAATCCAATCACAAAAAGTAGTTCCAGCATGGCTCTCTCCCGAAATGAAATATTCTCCACAGCTTTACAAGAAACATGCCAAAATTAATATATTGATTTATAAAGCAAACGCCCCGCGACGAAGCGCAGGGCGTGGTGAAATTCACTAACTTTTGGCGAAAACTTAACGTTTGTCTGCCACCAGCTTCAGCGCATGTTCCAGAACCTCAATATCTGCCCCGGCTTTATGCGCATTTTCGCTCAGATAGCGACGCCACTGCCGTGCCCCAGGAATCCCCTGAAACAGTCCCAGCATATGGCGCGTGACATGCCCCAAATAGGTTCCTTTACTCAGTTCACGCTCAATATACGGATACATCGCACGCACTACGGCGACCGGATCGGCATCTTCGCTGGTGACAGCAAAAATCTCGCGGTCAACGGACGCCAGAATGCCTGGGTTTTGATAAGCTTCGCGCCCCACCATCACGCCATCCATATGTTGCAGATGGATTTTCGCTTCTTCCAGCGATTTTATGCCACCGTTGATCGACATTGTCAGATGCGGAAAATCGCGCTTTAGCTGATAAACACGGTCATAATCCAGCGGTGGGATTTCGCGGTTTTCTTTCGGGCTTAGCCCGGACAGCCAGGCCTTGCGGGCGTGGATGATAAACATCTCACATTCACCGTTACCGGAGACCGTGTTGATGAAATCGCACAGGAATTCGTAGCTGTCCTGGTCATCAATACCGATACGGGTTTTCACCGTTACCGGAATCGATACCACATCGCGCATCGCTTTGACGCAATCAGCGACCAGTTGCGCATTTCCCATCAGACAGGCACCAAACATTCCATTCTGTACACGATCGGAAGGGCAACCCACGTTGAGGTTAATTTCGTCATAGCCCCGTTGTTCAGCAAGCTTTGCGCACTGCGCCAGCGCAGCCGGATCGCTCCCGCCCAGTTGCAAAGCGACCGGATGTTCTTCTTCGCTATACGCCAGATAATCGCCTTTACCATGAATGATCGCGCCGGTGGTTACCATCTCCGTGTAGAGCAGCGTCTGGCTGGACAGTAAGCGCAAAAAGTAGCGGCAATGTCTGTCCGTCCAGTCGAGCATCGGCGCGATAGAAAAACGATGAGCGGGAAAAGCGGTAGACTGAGATTCAGGCAGCATGGCGAATATTCAAGCATCCGGTTAAAAAAGGGGCGCTACTATAGCATAGACCGTTACGATAGTGAGCCACATCCTCGCGGTTCCCCCTCCCTGCTCCCCGACAAGCGCTATTTACGCCCCGGTTTTCCGTCGTGAGATCCAAAAAACTGCGGCGGATGGTCGACCCAACGATCCTCACGCGTGGCGGCATAAACCGGATTAAGCGGATAATAAATACGATTGTATTTTTTGTTCGCCTCACCCACGACCAGCAGACGTACCTCTTCACTGGTGTTATTGATAAAGGTGTGACACACGCCGGTGCCCGCCGGGAAACCGACGCTGTCGCCCGGTTTCAGCTTCCATAAATAACCGTTAATCCAGGCTTCAGGATATCCTTCCAGCACATAGATAAACTCTTCCTCATCGCTTTCAGCGTGCGGATACGAGGTGCGTCGGCCCGGCGGCAGGCGCTCATGATGAATGCCGAGTCGCCCTAACCCCAGCTTGCGGGCAAGCGGCGCACCTATGGAAAACAGCTCATCGCTGTCGGGATAGGTGGAGTCATCAGCCCCCTCAACTTCACGCCAGTGACGAATACAATCGGGTCTTTTCATGATTATTTTCCAGTATTGCGATGGGTCAGGTATAGCACACCGTGGTGGATCTCGGTGTTTTAAACAGAACATGTTAAAGTAAGGGATTAACCTTGTACGCAAATCGAGGCGCCAAATGGACAAAACCACCACGCAGGAGTTATTGACTCAAGCTGAAAAACTCTGTGCGCAACGCAACGTACGGCTTACGCCACAACGCCTCGAAGTGCTGCGCCTGATGAGCCTGCAGGAAGGCGCAATCAGCGCTTACGACCTACTTGACCTGTTGCGGGAAACCGAGCCGCAGGCCAAGCCACCGACCGTGTATCGTGCGCTCGATTTTCTGCTGGAACAAGGGTTTGTGCACAAGGTGGAATCCACCAACAGCTATGTGCTTTGCCATCTGTTCGATCAGCCAACCCACAGTTCCGCAATGTTCATTTGCGACCGCTGTGGTGTGGTAAAAGAAGAGTGCGCGGAAGGCGTGGAAGACATCATGCATACGCTGGCAGCAAAAATGGGCTTTGCCCTGCGACATAACGTTATTGAAGCCCATGGACTGTGCCCGGCCTGTGTGGAGGTTGAGTCATGTCGTCACCCTGGCGAATGCCAGCATGACCATACGATTCAGGTGAAGAAGAAAGTTGGGCGTTAAGCGGGTGGGAGAGCGTACATCCTTGTACTCTCAGGAGGGAAGGGTTAATTACCAGCGGTAATCATTACGTTTTTCCCAATCGGTCACTTCTTTCTCCGCCTGATCTTTCGCGTAACCGTAACGCTCCTGGACTTTACCGACCAGTTGGTCACGTTTACCTTCAATGACCGTCATATCATCATCGGTCAGTTTGCCCCATTGCTCTTTCACTTTACCTTTAAACTGCTTCCAGTTACCGCCGACTTCGTCTTTATTCATCATCAAGTCCTCATCGTTAGGTTGTGAATAGCGAGAGTGCCATGTCCAGACACATGCTGTTTTTGCTGGACGTGAGAATAAGTGTAGTCAGGGATTCTGGGTTTTATTTACTATTCGGAATTTTTAACCATCCGCTCAGGCAAACCAGGTTCCATTACGCCAGTGACGCCGCCAGATAAAGGCCAGGGACAGCCCACGCAGCGCGAGAAAAACGGTTAACGCCAGCCACAAACCATGATTTCCCAGCAACGGTAAAGCCAGTAGCGTTAATGCGAACCCTGCTGCGGCAACGGCCATACTGTTGCGCATTTCTGCAGCTCGTGTCGCGCCAATAAACATACCGTCGAGCAGATAACACCACACCCCCACCAGCGGCAAAACCACCTGCCAGAAAAGATAGCGATCGGCCAACTGTTGGATTTGCGGCAGCGAGGTCAGCAGCGCAACAATCTGCTCGCCAAACAGGGCATAAACCAGCGAAAACAGAATAGCCACAATACCGGACTGTCGACAGGCCGCCCGCCAGACATCAAGCAACTGGCTGCCATCCCTCGCCCCATAGGCCTGACCCGAATGCGCTTCCACGGCATAGGCAAATCCATCCAGCGCGTAGGCGGTAAACGTCAGCAGAGTCATCAGAACGGCGTTAACCGCGATGATGTCGCCTCCCAAACGCGCGCCAAGAACCGTAATGGCCCCAAAGCAGAGCTGTAGCAACAGAGAACGCAGCATGATATCGCGGTTGAGCGCCAGCAAACGACGGAAGTTGCCACGCCACGCCAGCTTCAACATTGCCAGCGAAATTCCACGCATATGCAGGACTTTGCGTACCATCATCAGGCCAATCAGCAGCGTGGCATATTCGGCAATCACCGTCGCTAACGCCGCTCCCTGCACGTTCATATGCAGGCCCATTACCAGCCATAAATCGAGCACAATGTTGAGAATATTGCCGACAATCAACAGGATAACTGGCGCGCGCGCATACTGAACGCCAAGCAACCAGCCGAGCAGCACCAGATTCGCCAGCGATGCGGGTGCGCTTAACCAGCGGATTTCCAGGAAACGTCGGGCCTGCTCCAGTACCGCCTCACTTCCGCCGACAATGTGCAGAGCCAGATCGATAATCGGCGTACGAAACAGTGCGATAAGCAGCCCAGCCCCCAGCGCCAGCAATAGCGGCTGCACCAACGCGCGCGCCAGCGCCTGCGGATTTTTCGCGCCAAATGCCTGCGCGGTAAGGCCGGTGGTACTCATGCGCAAAAAAAGCAGCAGCATAAAGAGAAAGCTGGTCGCCGTGGCGCCAACAGCAACGCCGCCAAGATAGACCGGACTATCCAGATGACCAATCACCGCGGTATCCACCAGTCCCAACAGGGGAACGGTGATATTGGAGAAGATCATCGGCAAGGCGAGGTGCCAGAGTGCTTTATCAGAAGAGGTAAAGAAAGGCATACAGGAGAGCCTGAGAAGAAGTTAGATGTACTGAAAAAAGATGCTGTGTAGGCCCGGTAAGCGTAGCGCCACCGGGCAAGTTGCCGGATAGCGACGTAAACGTCTTATCCGGCCTACAGGGAATCAACAGAAAATTACAGCCATTCACCGTTACGAATGACGCCTACCGCCAACCCTTCAATAGTGAAGTTTTGCTCGCGCAGGTCGACAACAATAGGTTTAAATTCGCTGTTTTCTGGCAGGAGTTCAACTTTGTTGCCCTGCTTTTTCAGGCGCTTAACGGTGACTTCGTCGTCGATACGGGCAACAACGACCTGACCGTTACGCACATCCTGAGTTTTATGCACAGCCAGTAAATCACCGTCCATAATACCGATGTCTTTCATCGACATACCGCTAACGCGCAGCAGAAAATCGGCGTTCGGTTTGAACAGTGAAGGATCGACCTGATAATGGCCTTCGATGTGCTGCTGCGCCAGCAGTGGCTCGCCTGCCGCTACGCGTCCGACAAGCGGTAACCCTTCTTCTTCTTCCTGCAGCAGTCGAATACCGCGCGATGCGCCGGATACAATTTCAAGGACGCCTTTACGCGCAAGCGCTTTCAGGTGTTCTTCAGCGGCGTTTGGGGAACGGAACCCCAAACGCTGCGCGATCTCCGCACGCGTCGGTGGCATACCTGTCTGGCTGATGTGATCCCTAATGAGATCAAACACCTCTTGCTGCCTGGCCGTTAACGCTTTCATTCCGCCCCCTGGGTGTATATACAGTTATGCTGTGAGTATATACAGCTAAAGGTGATTTTGGAACCGCAAACTGCACAAAAAACAGGAGATTTATGCAGTTGTGGAATCTTTATCGCAAATGCGACCACAACAGGATGCCCCAGGTGATCAGAGCGACAAAAATAGACAGCAATACCGCTGCCGAGCCCATATCTTTCGCCCGACCGGAAAGTTCGTGGTACTCAGAGCCAATACGGTCAACCACCGCCTCAATCGCACTGTTGAGGATTTCAACGATCATCACCAGCATCACGGAACCAATCAACAGCACGCGGGTAATGGCGTCAACGTCCAGCCAGCAGGCGATAGCTACGCCCAACAGTACGGCAACGCTTTCCTGGCGGAATGCCGCCTCATTGATCCATGCGGCGCGAAAACCTTTCCAGGAATAGCCTGCAGCTTTGATAATTCGGGTGAATCCAGTGGTATTATTGGCCATCAAAAAGAACCTTTTTACATTATTAGCGTCAATGTCATTGTAACGTTACCCCGTTTGTTTCAGGGTGTGGCAAAGCAGCGCGAAGTATGACCGGATACACCAGAAATTCACTAAACTTTCTGATATCCTTGCAGCGCATTTGCATTATTAACCAGAGGCTTTACATCGTTTATGTCCGGCTGGCCACGAATTTACTACAAATTACTGAATTTACCATTAAGCGTCCTGGTAAAAAGCAAGTCTATTCCGGCAGAACCTGCCCCGGAATTGGGGCTCGATACTTCGCGTCCCATTATGTACGTCCTACCGTACAATTCAAAAGCAGACTTGCTGACGCTGCGTGCCCAATGTCTGGTGCACGATCTCCCGGATCCCCTGGAACCGCTGGAGATAGACGGAACTCTGCTGCCGCGCTACGTGTTTATTCACGGCGGCCCGCGCGTGTTCACCTATTACACGCCGAAAGAAGAGTCCATTAAGCTGTTCCATAACTATCTCGACTTGCATCGCAGCAATCCAGACCTGGATGTGCAAATGGTGCCGGTTTCGGTGATGTTTGGCCGCGCGCCTGGGCGTGAAAAAGGCGAGGTCAATCCGCCGCTGCGCATGCTGAACGGCGTACAGAAATTCTTTGCTGTGTCCTGGCTGGGTCGCGACAGTTTTGTCCGCTTCTCACCGTCGGTCTCCCTGCGTCGCATGGCGGACGAACACGGTACGGATAAAATCATCGCTCAGAAACTGGCTCGCGTGGCGCGCATGCACTTTGCTCGTCAGCGTCTGGCCGCAGTCGGCCCGCGCCTCCCTGCCCGCCAGGACCTGTTTAATAAACTGCTGGCCTCAAAAGCTATCGCTCGCGCGGTAGAAGATGAAGCGCGCAGTAAAAAAATCTCCCATGAAAAAGCGCAGCAAAATGCCATTGCGCTGATGGAAGAGATTGCCGCTAACTTCTCATACGAGATGATTCGTCTGACAGACCGTATTCTGGGCTTTACCTGGAACCGTCTGTATCAGGGGATTAACGTTCACAATGCGGAGCGTGTACGTCAGTTGGCGCACGATGGGCACGAAATCGTCTATGTTCCGTGCCACCGCAGCCATATGGACTATATGCTGCTGTCGTACGTTCTGTACCACCAGGGGCTGGTTCCGCCGCACATCGCTGCCGGTATCAACCTGAACTTCTGGCCAGCAGGTCCGATTTTCCGCCGTCTGGGCGCGTTCTTTATTCGTCGTACCTTCAAGGGCAACAAGCTCTATTCCACCGTTTTCCGCGAATACCTGGGCGAGTTGTTCAGCCGCGGCTACTCGGTTGAATACTTTGTCGAAGGAGGCCGTTCACGTACCGGGCGTCTGCTCGACCCGAAAACCGGCACGCTGTCGATGACCATTCAGGCGATGCTGCGCGGCGGTACGCGTCCGATTACCCTCGTCCCCATCTACATCGGCTACGAGCACGTAATGGAAGTGGGCACGTACGCGAAAGAGCTGCGTGGCGCGACGAAAGAGAAAGAGAGTCTGCCGCAAATGCTGCGTGGCTTGAGCAAGCTGCGTAATCTGGGTCAGGGGTATGTCAACTTTGGCGAACCGATGCCATTGATGACTTACCTCAACCAGCATGTACCGGAGTGGCGTGAATCGATCGATCCTATCGAGTCCATCCGCCCAGCCTGGCTGACGCCGACGGTGAATAACATTGCCGCCGATCTGATGGTACGCATTAACAATGCAGGCGCGGCCAATGCCATGAACCTGTGCTGTACCGCGCTGTTGGCCTCCCGCCAGCGCTCTCTGACCCGTGAGCAACTGACTGAACAGCTCGACTGCTATCTGAGTCTGCTGCGCAACGTGCCGTACGCGGCGGATTGTACGGTTCCTGCGCAGAGCGCCAGTGAATTGATCGACCACGCCTTACAGATGAATAAGTTTGAGGTCGAGAAAGACACCATCGGTGACATCATCATTCTGCCGCGCGAGCAGGCGGTATTGATGACGTATTACCGCAACAACATTGCGCATATGCTGGTTCTGCCTTCGTTAATGGCAGCCATTGTGACTCAGCATCGTCGTATTTCACGCGCCGCGCTACAGCAGCATATTGATGCGCTGTATCCGATGCTGAAAGCAGAGCTGTTCTTACGTTGGGAGCGTGATGAACTCACCGGAGTGATTGACGAACTGGCCAGCGAAATGCAGCGCCAGGGACTGATCACCCTGAACGATGACGAACTGCATATCAATCCGGCCCGCTCCCGTACGCTACAGCTGTTGGCGGCGGGTGCTCGCGAGACGTTGCAACGCTACGCCATTACCTTCTGGCTGCTGAGCGCGAACCCGTCTATCAACCGTGGCACGCTGGAGAAAGAGAGCCGCACCGTAGCGCAACGCCTCTCCGTACTGCACGGCATTAACGCGCCGGAATTCTTCGATAAAGCCGTGTTCAGCTCTCTGGTGCTGACGCTGCGTGACGAGGGATTCATCAGCGATACCGGAGATGCCGAACCGGAAGAGACGATGAAGATCTATCAGATGTTGGCCGAACTGGTCACGTCAGATGTACGTCTGACCATCGAGAGCGCCACACAGGGCGAGTAAGCATAAAAAAACCGGTCGAAATGAAATGACCGGTTTTTTATTTTGCAGGCTAAGCCAAACTCAAAAATGCCAGTAGCTCATCGCCAGCCCTAAGAACAGCACCAGACCGACGTAGTTATTGTTCATAAACGCTTTAAAACAGGCATCACGCTCGCGATTGACGATCAGTTTCTGCTGATATACAAACAGCGCGCCAGCCACCAGCAGAGACCAGTAATAACCCAGTCCCAGCCCGTTTAGCCAACCCACCAGCGCCATCAGCACCAGTACGCCCACCTGCAGGATACCAATAATCAGCTTGTCGTTTTGACCGAACAGAATCGCGGTCGATTTAATGCCGATCTTCAGGTCATCATCGCGGTCAACCATCGCATACTGCGTGTCGTAGGCCACCGCCCAGAGAATATTGGCGAGGAACATCAGCCAGCAGCTCAGCGGTACGGACTCGCTCACGGCGGCGAACGCCATCGGGATCGACCAGCCAAACGCCGCCCCCAGCACCACCTGCGGCAGGTGCGTATAGCGCTTCATGAACGGGTAAACCCACGCCAGCGCTAACGCCGCAACGGACAACAAAATGGTCATCGTGTTGAGCGTCAAAACCAGCAGGAAGGCCAGCAGTACCAATACGACGAACAGCGTTCGGGCCTCTTTTTCAGTGACGGCCCCGCTTGGCAGCGGTCGATTTGCGGTGCGTTTAACGTGTCCGTCAAATTTCCTGTCGGCATAATCATTCACCACGCAGCCGGCGGCGCGCATTAACCAAACGCCAGCGACAAAAACCGCCAGGATCCACATTTGCGGCATGCCTGGGGTTGCCACCCACAATGCCCACAGCGTAGGCCAGAGCAGCAGTAAGGCACCGATTGGCTTATCCGTACGCATCAAGCGGTGAAATGCCAGCAGCTTATTCTGCGTCAGACTCCACTCCATCTTTATCTTCCTCTCAGTACAACGGCGATGCAGGTAGAAAAAGCTCGGTAAGCATCAGCGGCTTACCGCTCAGCCGCAGGCGGGAACGGCGCCCCCACAGCGCTGCATCGCGGCCAATCTCAATAAAATCTCGGGTCAATGTCGATGATGTAAACAGGTAACGTCCGAGCGGGGTTTTCCCCAGATTTTGTAAGGCCAGCTCAGGGCCGCACAAGGTTGATTCAGGCACCACGGTCCGCCCGGCAAGCCAGGGTTCACCATCCGCGCATAACAGGATCTCACGTAACCAATAACGGGACTCTTTAGGCAGCAGCGGCAGCTCTTCAGGCACCTCATTTTGCCCAACGAATGCTTCGCGAATCAACGTTACGGTGACCTGTTTTCCCTGCTGCTCAAAACGTTTAGTCATGGAATCTTCCAGTAACAACCAGTCGAGCAGTTGGGCGTCCAGCGCCGGGATCGCATCAAAATAACGCAGCGCACGCAGTTGCGTTAACGCAGGGTGTGGCATGCCTTACTCTCCGATTTATAACTTGAAGGCATTGTATCGCAGAAAATGCATTACGGGGTGAGCAAACACAATTAAGTGATCGCCAGAGCAACATAAGTGTAACAATTAGCACCGAAGGATAAAAAAAGGTGCGCCAGGAGACGCACCAGTTGTTGCAAAATCAACAATGCGGGGCGATGTTTACCCCTTGCCTTTTACACTGCTGATAAAGGTGGATCGGGCAGATTTGGATCCCAGACGCTCAGCTTCATCAAGCAGCTTCAGCGCTTTATCGACATCGCCTTTCGCAACAGCATCCTTAATGCCCTGGTTAAAATAACTTTCCGTGTCGTTCAGCATCGGCTCACTTTTCTTCACCGGTTGTGGCGCTGGAGCAGCAACGGCTGCTGCCGGAGCCGCATAGGTCACCGCAGGCGCGGCGGTATTGCCCACCGTGACAGGACCAGGGCCGGATGAACCAAACAGCGGCCCGACCAGAACACTGGAGGAGGAGCTGGTTTTGACTTTCAGTTTCAGTAAACCGTCGGTGGTATGACGGGCGATCGGGTCTGGAATATCCGGAATAGCGTTACCTACGCCCTTGGCATAGGCTTTTGCCGGGTCAAGCAGGGTTGTGGTCTGCTGGAGATCTTTATCAGTGGTAAAGACCAAAACATAGAGTTTTTGCTGACCCAGCGCTGGCGTCAGACGCATTACCCCTTCCAGACGATCGGCACTCATCACACCGGGCTCCTGGTAGGTAAAATAGCTGCTGGGGAAGAACGCAGATGGCGTCATGTTTTGGTCAAGAATTAATACGTTTGGCGCAAATACGCTGGTTTGTTTATTCACTTCACTGGACAGCGTCAGGGTGAGCTCGCCAATATTCGCCGGGACGCTATACGCAGCGACCGGGCCAGTAATACCGGCGACATCCAGACGCTGACCCGCTGTCGCAAGCGGCGAAGACTGGGTTTTGGATTGATCAACAGGCGTCCAGGTTAACTGCTGCAGCGCCGCAGTGGGAATAGATGGGGCCGCGGTGGTGTTCTGCGGAACAATATTCACATCGGCCAGGCTGATGCCAGGTGCGCTGGCAAATAACCCTGCAGATAAACAAAGGGCAACGAGACTTTTCTTCATTTTCATTGTTATCACCTCAGATAGCATGGGTTCAGCGGTGGCCAGGCAATAGCGCGCTAAACCGTAATCAAGAGGGGCTTGCGCCCCTCTTTCGGTCTTTACGTCAGGTTAGTGCTGAATTACCACCAGATTTCCATCTGGGCACCGAAGGACCACTCATCGTTGTCGCCACGGCTGGTTGTGCTGAGACCAGAGTTCGTTGCAGCTGCGAATTTGGTTACGTCGTTACCATTTTTGATGTAACCCCACTCTTCATCCCATTTTGCATAGGTTGCGAAGACGCGGATTGCCGGACGAGACCAGATGCTGTCACCCGCCTGCCATTGTTGGGCCAGGGTGATTTTGTACTGGCTGTTGCGATCGCTGGTCTGCTGAGATTTGACGTTGTCGTAACCGACTTCCAGCAGGGTGCTCATGATTGGCGTCCATTTATACATCGGGCGAATACCGACGGTGTACCATTCGGTTCCCAGGTCGTTATCCATGTCGAGGTTCTGGTACATACCGACGTACATCAGGTCCCACTTGTCGCCCAGGGAGATTGCACCGTGGTCCAGCACGCGGAACAGGCTACCGTTGTTATTCACAACATTGTTGGCATAGTTGGTTTTAACGCCAGTAACGGGATCTTCAATGGTCGTAGTGGAAGAACCATAAGAACCCTGGTTCAGGCCTTTGCCCTGGGTGGTCATGGAATCTGTGGCGTACTGAACGACAAACTTGTTGTAGCCCTTCAGCATGCTCTGGGTATGTTCAGCGGTGAACATCCAACCATCTTTAGATGCGCCGTCCGCCAGCCTGTAATCGTCGGTGGTATTCGCGCGACCATAGTCAACGCCCAGTTCCAACATCCCATCCGGGTTAGTTGCCAACTGCGCTAAACGAACGTCAAATACATCGTTCGCGGTGTCTTTGGTACGATCATAGATATTCTGGCTGCTGAAAGCGTATGAACCACCCGCTTCCTGTGAACGGCTCGCTGCCAAAGACAGTTTACCGAAGCCCAGATCGATGTTTTCAATACCGGCGCCAGGACCTGAAATATCCCAGTAGTAGAAGTCGATCATGTGTACGTCATGACGCTGGTAGAAGCGCTTACCGGCCCAGATAGTGGAGCCTGGCAGCCATTCGATCAGGTTTTTACCCTGCACGTTTGCTTCACGGAATGCCGGGTCTGTGCCTTCCCAGTCATTCTGCTGTGCGACGGAGTAAGCAACGTTGGTGTCGAAGTAGAAGCTCTTATCGCCTTCTTTCCACACTTCCTGACCTAATTTGATTTCCGCATAGGTTTCACATTCGTTACCGAGACGGTATTTACTTTGTGCACCGGTTGCCTGGAAACACTGTTGTTCACCGCCACTCCCTGTCCAGCCAATACCGGAACGAGCGTAACCGTGGAAATCTACAGCCATTGCCTGAACAGACATAATGCCTGCTGCTACAGCAACCGCCAGAGGGAGTTTGCGCAGAGTAATCATCGTTCTATCTCCTGAGATCATTGCTTTTCTTTAAACGCGTCCCCCTTCGGGCTGCCTCTTTGTTGGCTGCGTTCTTTCACCCCAGTCGCGTACTCTTTGTACACTCCCGGGGATTCATTTACTTGCCGCCTCGATGTAGCTTCGAATGGCTTTGCGTTTCGTTTTTTATGGGGACCTTAAACGCCCGGCTCTTGATGCAACCGACGACATGCAGTGCCATCCTCACGGAACAGATGGCAACGCTCTGGCGGCAGGCCGATAGCGAATGTGGCACCCTCTTCTACCAACACCACGTCGTTCTGGCGGTAAACCAGGTTTTGACGGATGGCGGGGATCTGGATATGAATTTGAGTTTCGTGACCAAGCTGCTCGACCACCTGCACTTCACCTTCGAGGGTGACATCGGCGATATCGCTGGGCAGCAGATGTTCCGGGCGGATACCTAAAGACATGTTGGCACCAACCTGTACCGCATGGCTGTCCACTGGTAGCCATATTTGCTGGCGGTTGGGCAGTTCAACCTGCACCTGATCGATGGCCGTCCCGGTGACTTTCACCGGCAGGAAGTTCATCTTCGGCGAGCCAATAAAGCCCGCCACAAAGCGGTCAGCCGGATAGTGGTATAGCTCCAGCGGTTTGCCGACCTGCGCCACGCGACCGGCATCCAGCACCACAATTTTGTCGGCCAGCGTCATCGCTTCGACCTGATCGTGGGTGACGTAAATCATCGTGCGGCCCAGACGTTTATGCAGGCGGGAGATTTCAATACGCATTTGCACACGCAGAGCGGCGTCGAGGTTCGACAACGGTTCATCCAGCAGGAATACGCGCGGCTCGGCAACCAGCGTTCGGCCAATCGCCACACGCTGACGTTGTCCGCCGGAAAGCGCTTTCGGTTTACGCTCCAGCAGGTGCGCCAGTTGCAGAACTTCCGCGACCTGATTCACGCGCTGATTCATCACCTCTTTTTTTGCGCCAGCCAGTTTGAGACCAAACGACATGTTTTCTGCGACGGATAAATGGGGATACAACGCGTAGGACTGAAAGACCATGCCCACGCCGCGTTCGGCGGGGGGAATGTCGTTCATCCGGGTCTCCCCGATAAACAGGTCGCCACTGGTGATGGTTTCAAGTCCGGCGATCATACGCAGCAAGGTCGACTTACCGCAGCCTGACGGTCCGACAAACACCACGAATTCCCCTTCGTGAATGTCGAGATTGATATCTTTCGATACCACCACGTCACCCCAGGCTTTCGTTACATTTCGCAGCTGTACGCTCGCCATGCCCTTCTCCCTTCGTTACAACCTGTCATCGACAGCAACATTCATGATGGGCTGACTATGCGTGATCCCTTGACTGCGTGAATCCTCCACCCCCGGCTTTTTTATGGGGGAGGAGGCGGGAGGATGAGAGAACAGCGTCTGAGACCCGGGCCGTACGCCGCGGAGGAATTTCGTGATGCAGCCTGCAAAAATCAGTGGGTTTTTATGTGCGCCAGTACGCAATACTCACATTTATGTAACACAGATCACATAAAGAGCGGGTGGGGCGTAGGGGTAAGGAGGATGGAAAGAGGTTGTCGTATAAAGAAACTAGTAACCGTTAAGCCACCTCTGCAAAATCACCAAACAGGATGGGAACTATGAAAATCAAAACTGGCGCACGCATCCTCGCATTGTCTGCATTAACGACGATGATGTTTTCCGCCTCGGCTCTCGCCAAGATTGAAGAAGGTAAGCTGGTTATCTGGATTAACGGCGACAAAGGCTATAACGGCCTCGCTGAAGTGGGCAAAAAATTCGAGAAAGACACCGGTATCAAAGTCACCATTGAGCACCCGGACAAACTGGAAGAGAAGTTCCCACAGGTTGCCGCGACTGGCGATGGCCCTGACATCATCTTCTGGGCACATGACCGTTTTGGCGGCTATGCTCAGTCTGGCCTGCTGGCTGAAATCACCCCAGATAAAGCGTTCCAGGACAAACTCTATCCGTTCACCTGGGATGCCGTACGCTATAACGGCAAACTGATTGCCTACCCGATCGCGGTTGAAGCGCTGTCGTTGATTTACAACAAAGACCTCGTTCCGAACCCGCCAAAAACCTGGGAAGAAATTCCTGCGCTGGATAAAGAGCTGAAGGCGAAAGGGAAATCCGCGCTGATGTTCAACCTGCAAGAACCGTACTTCACCTGGCCGTTGATTGCCGCCGACGGCGGTTACGCGTTCAAGTTTGAAAATGGCAAGTACGACGTGAAAGACGTGGGCGTGGACAACGCGGGCGCAAAAGCAGGTCTGACCTTCCTGGTTGATCTGATCAAGAACAAACACATGAACGCGGATACCGATTACTCCATCGCCGAAGCGGCCTTTAACAAAGGTGACACCGCGATGACCATCAACGGTCCGTGGGCGTGGTCCAACATCGATAAGAGCAAGGTGAATTACGGCGTTGCCCTGCTGCCAACCTTCAAGGGTAAACCGTCCAAACCGTTCGTGGGCGTTCTGAGCGCAGGTATCAACGCTGCCAGCCCGAACAAAGAACTGGCAAAAGAGTTCCTCGAAAACTACCTGCTGACCGATCAGGGTCTGGATGAAGTGAATAAGGACAAACCGCTGGGCGCGGTTGCGCTGAAATCCTTCCAGGATCAGTTAGCGAAAGACCCGCGTATCGCGGCCACCATGGATAACGCCCAGAAAGGCGAGATCATGCCGAACATCCCGCAGATGTCTGCATTCTGGTATGCCGTTCGTACCGCAGTGATCAACGCTGCCAGCGGCCGTCAGACCGTCGATGCCGCGCTGAAAGATGCACAAGGTCGTATCACCAAGTAATACGGTTTCCCTTATTTCTTAGGGAATCAGGTTTATTGAATACGTTGTTACGCGAAATCATTCGCGCTACATCGAGGCGGCAAGGAGGCAAATCCCCAGGAGCTTACATAAGTAAGTGACTGGGGTGAGCTTCCGCAGCCAACAAAGAGGTAGTGCGAAGGATAAAGCGTAAAGAGGATTGATCCCCATGGATGTCATTAAAAAGAAACACTGGTGGCAAAGCGACCGGCTGAAATGGTCAGTGATGGGTCTGCTTGGGCTGCTGGTCGGTTACCTTGTTGTTTTGATGTATGCTCAGGGGGAGTACCTGTTTGCCATCATGACGCTGATTTTAAGCTCTGCTGGCCTGTATATTTTTGCTAACCGTAAAGCCTACGCCTGGCGCTATGTTTACCCAGGCGTTGCAGGGATGGGGCTGTTTGTCCTGTTTCCGCTAATTTGTACTATCGCAATTGCCTTTACCAACTACAGCAGCACCAACCAACTGACCTTTGAACGTGCTCAGGAAGTCTTGATGGACCGTTCTTATCAGGCGGGGAAAACCTACAACTTCGGCCTGTATCCGGCGGGTACGGAGTGGCAACTGGCCCTCACCGACGGTGAAACTGGCAAGAATTATCTCTCCGACGCCTTTAAATTTGGCGGCGAACAGAAACTGCAGTTGAAAGAAGCCGAGGCGCTGCCAGCGGGCGAACGTGCGACGCTGCGTATCATCACGCAAAATCGCCAGGCGTTAACCCAACTCACCGCCATCCTGCCAGATGAAAGCAAAGTGATTATGAGTTCACTGCGCCAGTTTTCCGGCACGCAGCCACTCTATACGCTCGCTGATGACGGCACGCTCACCAACAGCCAAAGCGGCGTAAAATATCGCGCCAACAACGATATTGGTTATTATCAGGCAATTAACGCTGACGGTAGCTGGGGTAACGAAAAACTCAGCCCAGGCTATACCGTTGCCATCGGTTGGGACAACTTCGCCCGCGTATTTACCGACGAAGGCATTCAGAAACCGTTCTTCGCCATCTTTGTCTGGACGGTGGTCTTCTCCGTTCTGACCGTGATCCTCACCGTGGCCGTGGGGATGGTACTGGCCTGTCTCGTACAGTGGGAGTCTCTCAAAGGCAAAGCGATTTACCGTGTCCTGCTGATTCTGCCGTATGCCGTACCGTCGTTTATTTCGATTCTGATTTTCAAAGGGCTGTTCAACCAGAGCTTCGGTGAAATCAACATGATGCTGAGCGCACTGTTTGGCATCAAACCGGCCTGGTTCAGCGACCCAACCACCGCGCGTTCGATGATTATTATCGTCAACACCTGGCTTGGTTACCCGTACATGATGATCCTGTGCATGGGTCTGCTTAAAGCGATCCCTGACGACCTGTATGAAGCGTCGGCGATGGATGGTGCAGGTCCGTTCCAGAACTTCTTTAAGATTACGTTGCCACTGCTGATTAAGCCGCTGACGCCGCTGATGATCGCCAGCTTCGCCTTTAACTTTAACAACTTCGTGCTGATTCAACTGTTGACCAACGGTGGTCCAGACCGTCTTGGTACCACCACGCCAGCAGGCTATACCGACCTGCTCGTGAGCTACACCTACCGTATCGCCTTCGAAGGCGGCGGTGGTCAGGACTTCGGTCTGGCGGCGGCGATTGCCACGCTGATCTTCCTGCTGGTCGGTGCGCTGGCCATCGTGAACCTGAAAGCCACGCGTATGAAGTTTGATTAAGGGAGACAACGAACATGGCTATGGTACAACCCAAATCTCAGAAACTGCGTCTCTTAACAACGCACTTGCTGCTGCTGATTTTCATTGCAGCGATCATGTTCCCGCTGCTGATGGTTATCGCTATCTCGCTGCGTGAAGGTAACTTTGCCACCGGCAGCCTGATCCCGGAAAACATCTCCTGGGAACACTGGAAACTGGCGTTGGGCTTTAGCGTTGAGCATGCGGATGGCCGCGTGACGCCGCCGCCGTTCCCGGTGCTGTTATGGCTGTGGAACTCGGTGAAAGTAGCCACCATTACCGCGATCGGTATCGTGACGCTTTCCACCACCTGCGCTTACGCCTTTGCCCGTATGCGCTTCCCGGGCAAAGCAACCCTGCTGAAAGGGATGCTGATATTCCAGATGTTCCCGGCGGTGCTGTCTCTGGTCGCGTTGTATGCTTTGTTTGACCGCCTGGGCCAGTACATTCCGTTTATTGGTCTGAACACTCACGGTGGCGTGATCTTCGCCTATCTCGGCGGTATTGCGCTGCATGTGTGGACGATTAAGGGCTATTTCGAAACCATCGACGGTTCGCTGGAAGAAGCGGCCGCGCTGGATGGCGCAACGCCATGGCAGGCATTCCGCCTGGTGTTGCTGCCGCTTTCCGTTCCGATTCTGGCGGTCGTGTTTATTCTGTCTTTCATTGCCGCGATTACCGAAGTACCGGTCGCATCACTGCTGCTGCGTGATGTGAACAGCTATACCCTTGCGGTAGGTATGCAGCAGTACCTCAATCCACAGAACTATTTGTGGGGCGACTTTGCCGCCGCAGCTGTACTTTCAGCCATTCCTATCACTCTGGTGTTCCTGCTGGCACAGCGCTGGTTGGTCAACGGACTGACGGCGGGTGGTGTGAAAGGTTAAGTTTTACCGAAGTAACTGCCCGGCAACGGGCAATGCCACTGCAACCCTCAACTTATGTTATCCCAACCTGTGACTGTTATTCGGCGCTCTACGGAGCGCCCTTTTTTTATGTTATTTTGCATTACGCTTACGATTATTTCCTTTCGTGCCCCCATCACTGCAATTCAATTTTTCACCTGAAACTCGACAAATTAAACAGAATGAGTTTGGCGCAGGCGTTATCGTCATCGGCGTGATCAACCTTAGCTTTACCGTATTGGCGATCATGACGGTGGATAAATTTGAAGAACTGTGGGAACCCGCGGCGGAGAAAACCCAGCCGGCCTCTGCGCAGTAATTTTTACCCAAAACACGCCGCAGCCCAATTGCGGCGTGTTGTCTTTTACTCTCGCTTCAGCCGTTTGGAATTACACAGCCACAGGGTGATCACCAGCAGCAGGATCGCCGCAGAATAGATCAGCACATCCATCGGCGCTTTATGATCGACAATGATCAGCCGCACAATCGCAGTGATCCCGATATAGACAAAGTAGCGCAGCGGAAAGTGAAAACCTGACTGAAAGTACTTCACAATCAACGCGATAAATTCAAAGTAGAGAAAGTAAACCACCAGCCCTTCCACCAGTTCATACTTGCTGGTTTGTTCCGGCGCGAACAGCACATCCGCCAGATGCAGCGTTTCTTTCCCGAGGAATACGACCAGGATCAGGCCCAGACTCAGCAACCCCAGATTCAACACGGTCTGTAAAATAGTGGAGATAAACTCCACGCGCGGACGAGATAGCGACGTCATAACAGCACCTCTTACTCAGTGGCAAGGTTCCTGTATAACGCAAAAATGTGACAGAGATCTACATTTTTTGTTTATATTTTGTGCAAGAAAGGTCAGCAGGGAATGATGAGTGTCACGACACATTTCACAGGATGAATTATGCAGCTCAGACAATCCGCTGTTCGCAACGTTACCTGCGGTGAGAACGTGGTGATCTATGAACCCGCAAATCTCTACGACTGCACATTAGGGGACAACGTTTTTGTCGGACCATTTGTTGAAATCCAGGGTAATACGCAGATTGGCGCAGACAGCAAAATTCAGTCGCACGCCTTCATCTGCGAATATGTCACCCTTGGCGCCCGTTGTTTTATCGGTCACGGCGTGATGTTCGCCAACGATATGTTTCGCGAAGGAAAACCCAATGCCGACCGCAATAGTTGGGGACGTATTACGATTGGCGACGATGTCTCGATCGGCAGCGGAGCGACCATTCTGGCGGTCACTATCTGCGATGGCGCGGTCGTCGGCGCGGGAAGCGTGGTGACCAAATCGATCACCGAGAAAGGCGTGTATGCGGGAAATCCGGCAAAATTATTACGTCGTTTATAGAGCCGGATAAGCGCAGGTCCCATCCGGCCATCTATCAGCGGAAGTTTTCACTCCTGTCGCTGGTCATGTCGTACAGACCAAACTTACGTCCAAGCTGCTGGCCGCCATCGCGTGTTAACGGCGTCCAGCCAATCGCCGCACGACTGCGGGTTGGGCCTGACGAGAACAGATCCAGCGGCACAGAAACGTACACCCCTTTGGTAAAATCACCCTCTCCGTACTCATCCGGCGAGGCGTCGGTGATGGTCGCATAGCCCCCCACCACTACGCCGCTGTCAAAGCGTTTCGCCACTTCCAGCGTTCCGCCCTTATCCCCCGCCAGATACTGCCCCACGCTGGCTTTCACCAGTACATCCTGGGCGAACGAAGGATTCCAGTAAGCCGTCAAATGCCCGGTCTTCACGCTGTAGTCGGTGAACTTCATCATGTCCTGCGCGCTGCGCCAGTCACGCTGTTTCACGTAGTTGGCATCAACACCAAACGCCCAGTTGCTGTCCAGCGGGCGATACAGCACTTCTGCCCCCGCTCCGCCGTACATAGTTTCCAGGTAGCCACCGTAAACCTGTCCGTAGAACCCATTTCCGAGTGACTGGAAGTAGTTGGCCTGCAGGTTATTCACGTAGACATCGTTTTGCACATACTCACGCACATGGGTACGCACGCGTGGTAAATGCGAATCCTGCGGCGGGTTGGTGTAGTTAAACTTGTCATAGTTATTGGCGAGGTTGGCGAACAAACTCCCGGTGGTCAGCAGATGATCGGTAACCCACAAATCCGCCGTTCCCATCACGCCCAACTGATACATATAGAAGTTTTCCGGGCCGCCCACCGACTGATTTAGCACCGGATCGATGTGGAAATTGAAGCGCGACTTATCAATATACCAGCCCTGCTCGGTCGTTTTCGGTACCACGGGCTCGACGCGTTTTTGTGCCAGTTGAGTTTCATGGCCCAACGGCTCGCCTTCCAGATGGCGCTTGAGGCTGGAAACCTCCGTTTCGGTCGTCACCTGCGGTAAGTTAAGGCGGTTTTCCGTAATGCGGATCGTGCGGATCCCATCGGGAAGATCGTTCATCACGATCCGGTTAGCACGCTCGATCCCTTCGCGCGAATCACGGTATTTCACCTGTTCACCCGTTACATACAGCGTATCGCCCTGCACCTGAATTTTAGGATCCGCCAGCCCGGCGTTATATTTCAGCAGCGTTAACTGATTCGCCACCACCGAATGTTGCAGGATGGCATCCTGCGGCTGTGGTTGATATTTCGGGCGGGTATTGTCGTTATAGTTTGGTCGCAGATCGTTAAAGTTAGTCCGCAGCGTGACCCCAAACATCAAGGTGTTCCCGCGCTCATAGCTGAGGTTAACGTCGGCCCAATCGGTGACGCGATAAATAGCGCCGACGTTAAACTTGCTCTTCTGATCCAACTTGCCGGCAAAATCCTGCTGGTAATTATTACCTTCATACTCCAGTTTCAGGCGCAGCGGCTGCCAGGGAGTCTGATATTCTACGCCGCCAAACAGCGACGCCGGGCCGTGGAACATCTGGCTACCGTCAATAGAACCGGCCTGCTTGTAGCTGTTATCGCGATGGCAGAATTTATCACTGTATGAGCAAAACGGATTGCTAACGTTGCCGCTGGTCCCGAGATATCCCCAGCCAAGGCCGAGAGAGAAATCAAACGGGCCCCAGGCTTTGTTCGCCACCACATACTCCGCATCAAACAGGCCGGTACCACCGATATCCCGCGCGCCAACCGCCACCTGCGGCATCCAGTAGCTCTCTTCCCACAGGCGAAGTTTGAGATCAAAAGCCTTATCTTTATAAGTCTGATCGCCAGAAAACGACTCCACGCCGCTGTATTTTTTGGTACGCACATCGGTATAGCGCAGGGTGGTTTCCAGCCAGGGGAAGAGTTGTACCGACGCAGAGTAGTAACGGTATTGATCGTTATCGCGGTAGTTAAGGCTCATTTCGCCTTCACGCGCCATGCGTGCGGTTGGGGTTTGCAGCAGTCCCACGCCGCCAAAATCGGACTGGGAAGGTCCAATGGGCGCGGGCCAGGTTTCACCATGGCAGGCAACGCTTACGCCCAGCGCCAGTAAGCTGAGCAGATAAGTTTTTCTCATTATTGGGGTATCCGCTGGGTCAGGGTGCGAAGAATGTCGGCATTGATTTCATCCGGGGTGCTGCGCCAGACAGCATCAGAGAGCCCGACAAAAATGATGCTGCCGGGCATCGGCTCAACGTGACGTTTGTTCCAGTAGGCGACCGGGACTTTTTGCGTGCGTCCGTCGGGATAGATGACCCAGGCATAGCTACGATCTGCGCCGCTGAGCCGACGTTGCCCATCGAGATAGCTGGCGATATCGCGCCCGGGCATAAACGGTTGTTTACCCGGATGACTTAGCAGGCCAAACAGCGTTATATCCGTTGGCTGCGGTCCGACCCACAGCGTGTAATTGCCCTGCAACGGCGGGTTGCCTCGCTCACTGACGCGCACAACATCCGGGTCGAGATTAATCTTCTGTCTGCCGGTCACCTTCAGCGCCTGAATTTGCTGGCGCAATGCGTTGATAGCCGCGGCATCGTCACCGCTTTCTTCAGCGCTGAGCATCGCCAGACGAGCCAGTAATGCCTGCTGCTGACGCTCTGCTTCCGTCGTTGCCCGCTCTTCGCTGATAACCGCTCCTGGCCACCAGCTATTACTCAATCGCGGCTGCCCAACCAGGTCGAGCAGATGTTCGGCCCCGGTCAACGTTTTTGGCTCTTCGCTGGCGGAGGTAAAGACCTTAATGCTACCCGCAGCAAAAACAGACGCTGCGCTCAGGCTCAATAGCAGCGCCACAACGGCTCGTTTCATCATGATTTTGCCGCCTTAATCAGCGTGGTTTTCACCGGGAAGTAACGTGCGCCAAGATACTGTTCCGATTGGCGAATCTGCCCTTCACTGTCGATCCAGTAGCGGTTATGCCAGCGCGTTTGATCGGTGGTGACTTCTTCGTCAAGGATTCGTACTGGCGTATCTTCGTTACCAACCTTAATGGTGTCAGTGCCATCCCATTCGAAAACCGAGCGGGCGGTGGCATAGCGCACCTGCTGATGTTCGGTCCAGCCCATCGTGCGGGTCCACGTTGCCCCATCGACTATCTGGTTTGGTTTGATGAGCGGATCTGCCGCGAGATTATTCACCTCGATCAGGTTATCCCCGCCGAGATGCGTTTTCACCATGCGCCCAGACTGCGTGACGAGAATGGCCCGATCCTGAGTCACCCATTTCTGCTGTCCGTTTTCCGCGAACGCGAGTACCACAAACAGTTGTGGGCCGCCGTTGAGCTGCATGTACTGGCTGGCGTAGGGCATGTTTTTGATTTCATCGTCCGTCATCTGTACGCCGGGAGTACCAAACACGCTATCCCATAGCGAATGACCCAGCCCTTCGGTGGTGGCTGAGCACGCCTGTAATAACAGGCAAACCATTATCAGCGCTGGTCGCTTCACGACATTTCTCCGCAGCGGCAAAATAACCACACCGAAGTGTGGTTAGAATTAAACGTACCGGTATTACTGGGTACTGGTAGTTGTGGTGGTTGTGGTTCCGGTGTTAGAACCATCGCCGCCACCGGTTGCCGCAAGGGCAACCCCCACCGCAGAACTTACGGTGCTCACGCTGGTTGCGGAGGAACTTCCTGCCGAAACCGACGCGGCAGCCGACCCTGCAGCCTCACCCACCTGAACGGGGGCAGCATAGACAGAAGTCGCCGCAAGCGCAGATATAGCCCAAAGGCCATACAGAACTTTTTTCATCACAAATTCCCTTCATTGTATGAATGGAGATTTACCCAAAAGAATTTCGGGCGAGATCGAGTATACACAAGCCAAAGTGTGCAAATTACGCCAAGCGGGAATTTAGGATAATTAGATAGCAAGAAATAAAATGATTAACGATAGATAATTAAATCAATACAATCAAAAAGTTAAAATATAAAAACAAAAACACAACATCCGGTAATTCTGAAAAAACCAGAAACACGATCACGTTGAATGAATTATTTTAGGATTAAGCTCAATAAAGGTGTAAAGCAAAAACGTAGATATTCGGGAGCCAGATTATAAAAAAAGCCGATATTAATATCGGCTTTTTTTATAAGTAATCTGCAAATTTATTCGAATTGCAACAAGGCGGCAAGATCGTTAATCCCCGGGAGCATAGATAGCTATGTGACCGGGGTTAACGAACGCAGCCAACACCGCTGCGGCTCGAAGGAAGAAGCAGATTAACGCCAGGACTTATAACGGTTAATCAAACCGTTAGTTGAGCAATCATGGCTGGTGATTTCTTTATCATCATTCAGCTCTGGCAGAATGCGATTCGCCAGCTGTTTGCCCAGCTCAACGCCCCACTGGTCAAAGGTGAAGATATTCAGGATCGCGCCCTGAGTGAAGATTTTGTGCTCGTACAGCGCAATCAGCGCACCCAGGCTGAACGGTGTGATTTCGCGCAGCAGGATGGAGTTAGTTGGACGGTTACCTTCGAACACTTTGAACGGCACAACGTGGTCAAGCGTTGCCGGATCTTTACCCTGGTCGCGGTATTCCTGCTCAACCACTTCACGAGATTTACCAAAAGCCAGCGCTTCGGTCTGAGCGAAGAAGTTAGACAGCAGTTTCGGATGGTGATCCGACAGCGGGTTGTGGGTGATTGCCGGAGCGATGAAATCGCACGGTACCATTTTGGTACCCTGATGAATCAGCTGGTAGAACGCATGCTGACCGTTAGTACCCGGCTCACCCCAGATGATTGGGCCTGTCTGGTAATCCACCGCATTGCCGTTACGGTCAACGTATTTACCGTTGGATTCCATATTGCCCTGCTGGAAGTAGGCCGCGAAACGGTGCATATACTGGTCGTACGGCAGAATCGCTTCGGTTTCAGCACCGAAGAAATTGTTGTACCAGATACCGATCAGCGCCAGCAGCACCGGCAGGTTTTTCTCCGCCGGAGTAGTGGAGAAGTGTTTGTCCATGGCGTGCGCGCCAGAGAGCAGCTCAACAAAGTTGTCGAAGCCCACAGAAAGGATGATGGACAGACCGATTGCAGACCACAGGGAGTAACGACCGCCAACCCAGTCCCAGAACTCGAACATATTGGCGGTATCAATACCGAACTCGCCAACCGCTTTACCGTTAGTGGAGAGCGCTGCGAAGTGTTTGGCAACGTGCTTGTTGTCGCCAGCGGTCGCCAGGAACCAGTCGCGCGCGCTGTGGGCGTTAGTCATGGTTTCCTGAGTGGTGAAGGTTTTGGAAGCGACCAGGAACAGCGTAGTCTCCGGATTCACTTTCTTCAGCACTTCGGCAATGTGCGTACCATCGACGTTAGACACAAAATGCATGTTCAGGTGATTTTTGTACGGGCGCAGCGCTTCGGTCACCATGAACGGGCCGAGGTCTGAACCGCCGATACCGATGTTCACGACATCAGTAATGGCTTTACCGGTATAGCCTTTCCAGCTTCCGGAGATAATCGCTTCAGAGAAGGATTTCATCTTCTCCAGTACCGCGTTCACTTCCGGCATCACATCTTTGCCGTCAACGATGATTGGAGTGTTGCTACGGTTGCGCAGCGCCACGTGCAGCACGGCACGATCTTCAGTGCGGTTAATTTTCTCACCGGAGAACATGGACTTGATGGCGCCTGCCAAATCGGTCTCTTTCGCCAGATCCTGCAGTTTAGCCAGCGTCTCTTCAGTGATGCGGTTTTTGGAGAAATCCACCAGCATCAGATCGTCAAACGTAGCGGAAAATTTAGCGAAACGATCACTATCTTTCGCGAACAGATCCGCGATAGTAACGTCTTTCATCTCTTCAAAGTGTTTTTGTAGTGCCTGCCAGGCTGAGGTCTGCGTTGGATTGATGTTTTTCATTAGCAATACTCTTCTGATTTTGAGAATTGTGACTGAGATCGATTGTAACGCCAGTCACAGAAAAGTGTGATTGTTTTAATGCCATCGCCCTTGTATCCATCGAACCAGGGTAAAAAGTATAGATGTTATAAGCGCTGTTACTGAACGGAAACGCAGCATGAAAAATCCGCATAATCCCAGCGTTGACAGTGCAAGCTACACATTTTATTTATAAATACGGTATTTGCATTTGCGCCTGCACCGGTTTTCGTTCTGCCTTATGTGCCATGGTCGCTCTATTCATTCCCTGACACGAGGTAGTTATGACTGATGTAGTTGTCTCCAAGTTTGGCGGTACCAGCGTGGCGGATTTTGATGCCATGAATCGCAGCGCTGATGTGGTACTTTCTGATGCTAACGTCCGTGTAGTGGTACTTTCCGCTTCCGCTGGAATTACCAACCTGCTGGTCGCACTGGCTGAAGGGCTGGAGCCAACCGAGCGCTTCGAAAAACTCGACGCCATTCGTCAAATTCAGTTCAATATTCTGGAACGCCTGCGTTATCCGAACGTAATTCGTGAAGAGATTGAACGTCTGCTGGAAAACATCACCACGCTGGCAGAAGCGGCGTCACTGGCGACCTCAACCGCCCTGACCGACGAACTGGTCAGCCACGGTGAACTGATGTCTACCCTGTTGTTCGTCGAAATCCTGCGTGAACGCAGCGTGCAAGCGCAGTGGTTTGACGTGCGTAAAGTGATGCGCACCAACGATCGTTTTGGTCGCGCAGAACCCGACGTCGCGGCGCTGGCTGAACTGGCAACGCTTCAGTTGGCCCCGCGTCTGAGCGAAGGTCTGGTAATCACTCAGGGTTTTATCGGCAGCGAAGGCAAAGGCCGCACCACCACGTTGGGGCGCGGCGGTAGCGATTATACAGCCGCCCTGCTGGCCGAAGCGCTGCACGCAACGCGCGTCGATATCTGGACCGATGTTCCAGGCATTTACACTACCGATCCGCGCGTTGTTCCTGCAGCGCAGCGTATTGATGAAATCGCCTTTGAAGAGGCCGCAGAAATGGCGACCTTTGGCGCGAAAGTGCTGCACCCGGCAACCCTGTTGCCGGCCGTACGTAGCGATATCCCGGTATTTGTTGGCTCCAGCAAGGATCCAAAAGCAGGCGGTACGCTGGTCTGCAATAAAACCGCGAATCCACCGCTGTTCCGTGCGCTGGCGCTACGCCGTAAGCAGACGCTGCTGACGCTGCATAGCCTGAATATGCTGCACTCTCGCGGCTTTTTAGCAGAAGTGTTCGGCATCCTTGCACGCCACAATATCTCGGTAGATTTAATTACCACATCTGAAGTCAGCGTAGCGCTGACGCTGGATACCACCGGTTCAACCTCCACCGGCGATACGCTGTTAACGCAGTCTCTGCTGATGGAACTGTCTGCCCTGTGCCGGGTTGAAGTCGAAGAAGGACTGGCGCTGGTGGCGTTGATTGGCAACGACCTGTCCAAAGCCTGCGGCGTGGGTAAAGAGGTGTTTGGTGTACTGGAGCCGTTCAACATCCGCATGATTTGCTACGGCGCGTCCAGCCATAACTTGTGCTTCCTGGTGCCCGGTAGCGAAGCCGAACAGGTGGTACAGAAGCTGCATCATAATTTGTTTGAATAATATTTCATCACGCGATAAACAATAACTATAGCCGGGCTCGAACCCGGCTTTTTTATAACAACACAACACATTTCAATCGCAAGGAAGATAACATGCTCGCTACTCTCACGCGGCTGTTCCCGTTATGGGCGCTGCTGCTCTCTGTTATTGCGTATTACACGCCCTCCACCTTTACGCCTGTCGGGCCATTCGTACCGTCGTTGCTGATGCTGATCATGTTCGGCATGGGCGTTCACCTGAAGGTGGACGACTTTAAACGCGTACTTTCACGCCCCGCACCTGTCGCGGCGGGTATTTTCCTGCACTATCTGGTGATGCCGCTCGCCGCATGGATTTTGGCGCTGGCATTTAATATGCCGCCGGAACTGTCGGCAGGGATGGTGCTGGTCGGTAGCGTCGCCAGCGGAACCGCATCGAACGTCATGATCTATCTGGCAAAAGGTGATGTGGCGCTCTCCGTGACTATTTCATCGGTTTCAACGCTGGTCGGCGTTGTCGCCACGCCGCTGCTGACACGGCTGTATGTCGACGCGCATATCCAGGTGGATGTGATGGGTATGCTGCTGAGTATTCTGCAGATCGTGGTCATTCCGATTGCTTTGGGACTGGTCATTCACCATCTGTTCCCACGCGTCGTAAAAGCCGTGGAACCGTATCTGCCGGCGTTTTCTATGGTGTGCATCCTGGCGATCATCAGCGCCGTCGTGGCGGGTTCCGCCTCGCACATTGCGTCCGTCGGCTTTGTGGTGATTATCGCCGTGATCCTGCATAACACCATTGGCTTGCTCGGCGGCTACTGGGGCGGAAAACTGTTTGGTTTCGACGAGTCAACCTGTCGTACGTTGGCTATTGAAGTGGGCATGCAGAATTCAGGGCTTGCCGCTGCGCTGGGCAAAATATACTTTGGCCCGCTTGCGGCGCTGCCCGGCGCATTGTTCTCGGTCTGGCATAACCTTTCCGGTTCGCTGCTGGCAGGTTACTGGTCCGGTAAACCGATTGAAGAAAAAGAACGCCGCTAATTGGCGGCGGCAGGCCGGATAGCAGCTAACACCTTATCCGGCCTACCCAGCCTCTGCACTTTGCCGTACACTGCGGATATCGGCTAACAGAGGGCACCCTTATGGCACTCCCCCGCATTACCCAAAAAGAGATGACCGAGCGCGAACAGCGTGAACTGAAAACGCTGCTCGACCGCGCGCGCATTGCGCATGGTCGACTGCTGACCAACGCTGAGACCAACAGCATCAAGAAAGAGTACATCGATAAACTGATGGCCTTGCGCGAAGCAGAAGCTAAAAAAGCCCGCCAGTTGAAGAAAAAGCAGGCTTATAAACCGGATGCGGAAGCATCATTTTCCTGGTCAGCGAATACGCCAACGCGCGGCAGACGTTAACGCCCTTTCTTCTTACGCCCCGGCGAGGTAAAACGCTTCCCGTTTGCCGCCGGGCGCGATTTCTCTTTCTCAGCCGATTTTTCGATTTTCACCACCGGGCGCTTAATGCCTGCGGTTTTTGGCTTCGCTTTCGCCTTCGGTTTGGCTTCTGAGGACGAGTTCTCAATCAGCTTGAACAGGTCGATCAGTTCGTCATCCGTCAGGTCGCGCCATTCACCCAGCGGCAGGCCGGACAGACCAACGTTCATGATACGTGTACGCTCAAGCTTAGTAACTTCATAGCCAAAGTGCTCGCACATACGACGGATCTGGCGGTTCAGCCCCTGAATCAGCGTGATGCGAAACACAAACGGCGCTTCTTTCTTGACCTTACATTTCTTGGTAACGGTGCCAAGGATTGGCACACCGGCACTCATCCCACGGATAAAGTCATCAGTGACCGGCTTATCTACCGTCACCAGATACTCTTTTTCGTGATCGTTACCGGCACGCAGGATTTTATTCACCAGGTCGCCGTGGTTGGTCAGAAAGATAAGCCCCTGGGAATCTTTGTCCAGACGACCGATTGGGAACACGCGCTTGCTGTGGTTAACGAAATCAACAATGTTGTCGCGTTCGCTGTCTTCAGTGGTGCTGACAATCCCTACCGGCTTGTTCAACGCGATAAAAACCAGATCTTCCGCTTCACGCGGCTCAATCAACCGACCATTCACTTTTACGACGTCGCCAGGCATCACCTGATCGCCAATGGTGGCGCGTTTACCATTCAGGAAGACATTCCCTTGTTCGATAAAGCGATCCGCCTCGCGGCGCGAGCAGATTCCGCTTTCACTGATGTATTTATTTAATCGGATGGATGAGTCGGGCAGCATAATTTCTCCTTTGACAGCGAAATATACCCTACCTTGCGGGGGATAAAAAAGCAGAGTGTGAAAATGTGCTATCGCATCTGATTACGTAATGCCTGCGGGCTGATACCAAATCGTTTTTGAAAGTGGTAACGCAAAGAGTTTGCGCTGCCGAACCCGGTTTGCTGCGCGATCTGCTCAATACTGATATGGGATGTATTGAGCGCCTGCTGCGCACGGTTTAGCCGTTCATTCATCAGCCAACGTGCGGGAGTAAGCCCCGTTGACTCCTGAAATCGCCGCATCAACGTTCGGGGACTCATACCGACCTGGCTGGCCAGAGCGTCAAGGGTATGCTTCTGCGCGATATTGTTATGTAACCAGTCAAGCAAAAGACCAAAACGCTGGCTTTCCCGACTGCGGGCAACAGGACGCAGGTGTTGCTGAGTCTGGCTGCCATCCCTGTGGGGCTGCAGCACCAGGCGACGGGCCACGTTATTGGCAACCTCAAGTCCAAAATCAGTGCGTACCACATGCAAACATAAATCAATCCCTGCCGCACTACCTGCCGAAGTGAGCACGTCGTGGCCACCGACATACAGGACATCTTCCACAACGTTGATGGCGGGAAAGCGTCGCTGGAGTTCACTGACGTAACGCCAGTGCGTCGTCGCCTTACGGTCATCCAGCAAACCTGCCGCAGCCAGAACAAATACACCAGAACAGATAGAGATGACTCGACAACCGCGTTGATGTGCTTCACGAAGCGCATCGCATAATGCTTCCGGGACCGGTGAGCTCACGTCACGCCAGCCAGGAATGACAATAGTGTCTGCTTCTTGCAGCAATTCATATCCACCGTCCACAACGATACGAACCCCGCCAGTTGCCCTTAATTCACCTTGATCAACCGAAGCCACGGCAAAACGATACCAGCCCTCTCCCAGCTCAGGTCGCGGAAGCCCAAAAACTTCCACTGCGACGCCAAACTCGAAAGTACATAGCCCGTCATAAGCGAGTGCAACGACCAACGGGCGAGAAGATGTTGTCATGATCCTGGCGGAATCTGTCATGGTCAGAGGGTGTTTCGAGGTTAATTTTTTGATGAGATAAGAGGTAACACAACAGCTGATTTCACCACAAGAGAAAACAACAATATGAGTACCGTAACTGATATTCCAGCCGCTTCATCTGCACAAGCTATCGCCCATTTCCAGCAACGTCTGAATATGGAGACGGATTGTTCTGACGTTCATTCCGCGATGGCTGCTGACGACAAAGATTTTGTGCTTTTACATGTGGTGGGGAGTGCAGAGAGTTTTTCCCGTTGTCATATCCCTGGCGCGATTCATCTTCCCCATCGACAGATAAATACGGAATCCTTGAAAAAATGGCCACAGGACACACTGTTTGTCGTCTATTGCGCTGGCCCACACTGTAACGGGGCCGATCGCGCGGCGCTGAAGTTGGCGCAGCTAGGTCGACCGGTGAAAATAATGATTGGTGGTATTAAGGGCTGGGAGGACGAAGGCCTGGCGTTTGCCACTACGCAAAAGGACGCTGTTTCAATAGATTGATCGTTGTTAAGTCCGAACGGGCTTTTCCAACAGGAGGTTGTGGTTAACCCGTTCGGCTTTTCCCCCCTTCCAACATCGTGAGCCATATCAGTAAGGCGTTACGCTGATAATGGTAGCATTAGCGCGGTTTGTAATTTTCTGATTACATGGAGAAATGATGGAACTGCTTTTATTGAGTAACTCGACGCTGCCGGGCAAAGGCTGGATGGAACATGCGCTACCGCTGATTGCTGAGCAGCTGAATGGTCGCCGTACGGCGGTGTTTATTCCGTTCGCTGGCGTGACGCAAACCTGGGATGAATACACGGCGAAAACGGCAGCCATCTTTGCGCCAATGGGCGTCAACGTTACTGGCATTCATACCGTTGCCGATCCGATCGCTGCCATTGAAAACGCAGAACTGGTGATTGTCGGCGGGGGTAACACCTTCCAGTTACTGAAAGAGAGCCGCGAGCGCGGACTGCTGGCGCCGATAGTGGATGTCGTCAAACGCGGTGCGCTGTACATCGGCTGGAGCGCAGGTTCTAACCTCGCCTGCCAGACCATCCGCACCACCAACGACATGCCGATTGTCGATCCAAAAGGTTTTGATGCCCTGGGTCTGTTCCCGCTGCAGATTAACCCACATTTCACCAATGCGCTTCCGGAAGGCCACAAAGGCGAAACGCGTGAACAGCGTATTCGCGAGCTGCTGGTTGTGGCACCAGAGCTGACGGTGATTGGTTTGCCGGAAGGAAACTGGATTAAGGTGAGTAACGGCCAGGCGGTTCTTGGCGGTCCGAACACCACTTACGTCTTTAAAGCGGGTGAAGACGCGGTTGCCCTCGAAGCAGGTCACTGCTTCTAACCGACGTTGCCGGATAACGGCATAAATGCCTTATCCGGCCAACCGGTCCACCTCACTCAATAATCGTCGCGCTCATCGTCCTCATCCGGCTGTTCCAGCACGCTATAGGCCACGGAACAAAACAGCGAGTTCAGACGCTGCATATCGCCCAGCAGCGCCAGGTGCAAGGAGCTGGTCTCGATGCTCTGCACGTTCTGCTGATGCAGACGGTCAACGTGCGCATGCGAATAACGACGGTTGAGAATACGGAAACGATGCTTGCTACGGCGCAGACGTCGGGCGCTGGTCACGTCACCAGAGAAGAACACCGACATCGCCAGCTGCAGATTGCTGAGCAGCTGATCGAAGAGCGCATCCAGCTCTTTCAATCCTTCCACGGAGAATGCGCGACGGGCAGCCAGCGACTTATCCGCTATCTCACTGCCCATACGTTCGACAATATCGGAAGCCTGCTCGAGGTTAAGCGACATTTCGATAATCTCCGCCCAACGGCGTGATTCCTCTTCCGCCAGTTCATCCTTTGGCATCCGCGCCAGATAAAGCTTGATTGCCGTGTATAGCACGTTAATGTCGTCCGCCATCCTGCGCAGCTCTTTCTCTTCACGCGGCTCGCCGTGCATCACCTTCTTCAGCCCGTCCATCATCTGCTCCATCGCGTCGCCGATGCGCAGAGCTTCACGAGCGGCATTGGCCAGGGCCAGCGTCGGCGTATCCAGCGCACTGACGTCCAGATGCTTGGGCTTCAAATGCGCATCCAGCTCCGGCTCATCGCGGATGATGCGCTTACAAAAACGCGCCATCGGTTCTGCAAACGGCACCATCGCCACGCAGCGCACCAGGTTGTAGAAGACATGGAAGTAAATAACCAGTTCAGATTTCGGCAGCGGCAGTTCATCCATCAGATTTGCCAACGGATGAACAAACGGCAGGATAATCAGGCTTCCCACCAGCTTAAACAGCAGGCTACCAAGCGCCACACGGCGGGCAGCGGCGTTAGCGGCGCTGTTATTAAGCATCGCCAGCAGGCCAGAGCCGAGGTTGGCGCCAATCACCAGACACAACGCCACCGGGAACGAGATAATGCCTGCCGCGGTCAGCGTTGCCGTCAGCAGCACCGCCGCAAGGCTGGAGTAACTGATAATCGCGAACATGGCGCCAATCAGCGCATCCAGCATGATATCGCCGGTGAGCGAGGCGAAAATAACCTGTACGCCGTTAGCCTGGGTGATCGGTGTTACTGCCTGCACAATCAGTTCCAGCGCCAGTAAAATCAACCCCAGTCCAATACCAACCCGCCCCAGTTGCCCCACACGGGACTGCTTACGTCCGAGAAAGAAGATCACGCCGATAAAAATCAGCAGTGGCGACAGCCAGGAGAGATCGAAGGTCAGGATACGCGCCATCAGCGCGGTCCCGACGTCAGCGCCGAGTACAATCACCAGCGCAGGGGTGAGCGCGACGAGGTCCTGCGCGACAAACGAGGTCACCAGCATGGTGGTGGCGTTGCTGCTTTGTACCAGCGCCGTCACGCCGATACCCGCACAAAAGGCGAGCGGCTTCTTTTCAACACTACGGCTGAGTACGGTACGCAAACGGGCGCCGAAGACGCGCATCACGCCGGTGCGCACAATATGAGTACCCCAAACCAGCATAGAGACAGCAGAAAGCAGGTGTAACAGAGTTAGCACGGAATCAGGTTCTCCTTATCGTTATATGTTCCTGAGGTTCATAGCGATGACATAACACCTGATGACGCCACGCTTATCAGGCCGACAAAAATGTGCCATCCGGCAAGCACTACCGATGAACGTTCTTTCAGTATAAGGGTTTAAACGTAATAAAGAGACAAGGCACTCATTGAGTGCCCTGTTTGTTGTAAATAAAGATGACAGTTTTGTGAATCAGTCAGCGTCATAGCCCAGATTAGGCGCTAACCAACGTTCGACTTCCGCCACGCTCATGCCTTTACGGAAGGCGTAATCTTCAACCTGATCGCGCTGGATTTGCGCCACGGCGTAGTACTTGCTGTCTGGATGACTGAAATACCAGCCGGAAACCGACGCACCTGGCCACATCGCGAAGGATTCGGTGAGCTTCATCCCGGTGTGCGCTTCTACATCCAGCAGTTCCCAGATGGTGGCCTTTTCGGTGTGTTCCGGGCAAGCCGGATAGCCCGGAGCCGGGCGAATTCCCTGGTAGTTTTCGCGGATCAGCTCCTCGTTACTGAGGTTCTCATTCGCCGCATAGCCCCAGTAGACTTTACGCACGCGCTCGTGCAGATATTCCGCGAACGCTTCCGCCAGGCGGTCGGCGATCGCTTTCACCATGATCTTGTTGTAGTCGTCATGCTGGGCTTCGAAGGCGTCCGCCAGTGCATCTTCCTCCAGACCGCCGGTAACTGCGAAAGCACCGATGTAATCCGCTTTGCCGCTCAGTTTCGGCGCAACAAAGTCAGACAGGCAGTAGTTGGCGAAACCGACTTTTTCCGTCTGCTGGCGCAGGTGATGACTGACGTTGATGACGTGCGTACGCGTCTCGTCACGGTAAATCTCGATGTCGTCTCCCACGCGGTTAGCCGGGAACAAGCCCACCACGCCGCGCGGATTCAGGGTCTTCTCAGCGCTGAGTTTATCCAGCATGTCATTGGCGTCTTTGAACAGACGTTTCGCCTCTTCTCCCACCACATCATCTTCGAGGATACGCGGGTATTTCCCGGCCAGCGACCAGGTCATAAAGAACGGCGTCCAGTCGATGTAGTTGCGCAGCGTTTCGATGCTGGCTTCAACACTCTGTACGCCGAGGCGGTGCGCCACCGGCGGCGTATAGTTTTCCCAGTCGAAGGCCAGATCGTTGTCGCGGGCAGCCTGTAACGTTACTGGTGGGGTCCGCGGTTTCTTACGCGCATGCTGGATACGCACGGTTTCGTACTCTTTACGCGTACGGGCGACAAAGTCATCGCGCTGAGTGTCAGAGAGGAGTGCGGCGACTACGCCAACGGTACGCGAGGCGTTCTGCACATAAACCGTCGGGCCACTGTAGTTCTGCTCGATTTTCACCGCCGTGTGCGCTTTTGAGGTGGTCGCGCCGCCAATCAGCAATGGAATAGTGAACCCCTGACGCTCCATCTCTTTCGCCACGTTGACCATTTCGTCCAGCGACGGGGTAATCAGCCCGGAAAGACCAATCAGATCGGCATTCACTTCACGTGCCGTTCTGAGGATTTTCTCCGCTGGCACCATCACGCCAAGATCGACGATTTCGTAGTTGTTACATTGCAGCACCACACCAACGATGTTTTTGCCGATATCGTGCACATCGCCTTTCACGGTAGCAATGACCATCTTGCCGTTGCTGGAGCCTTTCTCTTTGCTGGCCTCAATGTACGGTTCGAGGTAGGCCACCGCCTGCTTCATCACGCGGGCGGATTTCACCACCTGCGGCAGGAACATTTTGCCCTCGCCAAACAGATCGCCAACCACGTTCATCCCGTCCATCAGCGGCCCTTCAATCACCTCGATCGGACGCGCGGCCTGCTGGCGAGCTTCTTCAGTATCCTGCTCAATAAATTCGGTAATGCCTTTCACCAGCGAATATTCGAGGCGCTTTTTCACGTCCCAACTGCGCCATTCCGCCATCTGGGCATTGGCAGTGTCATCAGTTTTGCTACCGCGATATTTCTCAGCCAGCTCCAGCAGACGCTCGGTGCCATCGTCACGACGGTTGAGGATCACATCTTCAACCGCATCGCGCAGCTCGGCGGGCAGGTCGTCGTAGATCGCCAGTTGTCCGGCGTTGACGATCCCCATGTCCATGCCGTTGCGAATGGCGTAGTAAAGGAATACCGCGTGAATGGCTTCACGAACCGGGTCGTTACCACGGAAGGAGAACGACACGTTGGAGACGCCGCCGGAGATCAGCGCGTGCGGTAGTTCGCGTTTGATGTCTTCACAGGCACCGATAAAGTCCTGGGCGTAGTTGTTGTGCTCATCAATCCCGGTCGCGACCGCAAAGATGTTCGGGTCGAAGATAATGTCTTCCGGCGGGAAGCCTACCTCTTCGGTAAGAATGTTGTACGCCCGTCGGCAAATCTCAATTTTACGCGCTCGGGTGTCGGCCTGCCCCTGCTCGTCAAAGGCCATCACCACCACTGCGGCACCGTAGCGTCGCAGCAACTTCGCGTGGTGGATAAAGGTCTCAACCCCCTCTTTCATCGAGATGGAGTTAACGATGCCTTTACCCTGAATGCACTTCAGCCCTTTTTCGATGACGTCCCATTTTGAGGAGTCGATCATAATCGGCACGCGGGCGATATCCGGCTCACCGGCGATAAGGTTGAGAAAACGCACCATCGCCGCTTCGGCGTCGAGCATCCCCTCATCCATGTTGATATCGATAATCTGTGCGCCGCTTTCCACCTGCTGACGGGCGACATCCAGCGCTTCGTTGTATTTCTCTTCTTTGATCAGTCGCTTAAATTTCGCCGAACCGGTGACGTTGGTACGCTCGCCGACGTTCACAAACAGGCTATCGTCGCCAATATTCAACGGTTCAAGGCCAGACAGACGGCAGGCTACCGGGATTTCCGGCAAGCGGCGCGGCGGCAAACCTTCCACTGCGCGGCTCATCGCGGCGATGTGTTCCGGCGTGGTGCCGCAGCAGCCGCCGACCACGTTGAGGAAGCCCGCTTGCGCCCACTCGCGTATTTGCGCCGCCATAGTGTCTGCATCAAGATCGTATTCGCCAAAGGCGTTCGGCAACCCGGCGTTCGGGTGCGCGGTAACGTAGCATTCGGCAATGCGCGACAGCTCCTGCACGTACTGGCGCAACTCGTCCGGGCCTAAGGCGCAGTTCAGACCGAAGGTCAGCGCATCGGCGTGGCGCAGTGAGTTATAGAACGCTTCGGTTGTCTGACCGGAGAGCGTACGCCCGGAAGCATCGGTGATGGTGCCGGAGAGCATAATCGGCAACTCAACGCCCAGCGCTTCGAACTCGGTTTTAACCGCGAAAATAGCGGCTTTGGCGTTCAGGGTATCGAAGACGGTTTCAATCAGGATCAGGTCGCTGCCACCTTCCACCAGCGCTTTGGTGGATTCACGGTAGGCGGCCACCAGCTGATCAAAGGTAATATTGCGGTAAGCCGGGTCGTTGACGTCAGGCGAGATAGACGCCGTACGGTTGGTTGGGCCAAGCACGCCCGCGACATAGCGCGGTTTTTCCGGTGTGCGTGCCGTCCATTCGTCTGCCGCCGCGCGCGCCAGTTTGGCTGCCGCAAAGTTGATTTCCGCCGACAGGGATTCCATCTGGTAATCCGCCATGGCGATAGTCGTGGAGTTAAAGGTGTTGGTTTCGATGATATCCGCGCCCGCCTCAAAATAGGCGTTATGGATGGCGGCGATCACCTCAGGTTTGCTGAGCACCAACAGGTCGTTGTTGCCTTTCAGATCGCACGGCCAGTCGGCAAAGCGTTCGCCGCGGAAATCCTCTTCACTCAGACGATATCCCTGGATCATGGTGCCCATACCGCCGTCCAGCACCAGAATACGTTCATTTAACTGCTGACGTAATTGTTCAACTTTGCTGCTCACACTCGCTCCCGACAACGCTCAACCAGACCGAAAAAAACTCAACAGACCATACTGGCACAAACCTGAGAGGTGGAAAAGAGAACAACGGCCAACATGAGACATGTTCAGCTTCACTCATCCGATCAGTACAGGAATTCTTGCATTATAATTGAATAAAACGAAAATGATTTCCACGATACAGAAAAGGAGTCCGCCATGGTTGCCACAATCCCCGCGAAACGCGGTAGAAAACCCGCCGCTGCTACCACGCCTGCAACCGGGCAGGTTCAGTCTCTGACCCGCGGCCTGAAGCTACTGGAGTGGATTGCAGAATCCAACGGCAGCGTGGCGCTAACCGAGCTGGCACAGCAGGCCGGCTTGCCAAACTCCACGACTCACCGTTTGTTGACCACCATGCAGCAGCAAGGATTTGTCCGTCAGGTGGGTGAATTAGGCCACTGGGCCGTGGGTACGCATGCGTTTATCGTCGGCAGCAGCTTTTTGCAAAGCCGTAATTTGCTGGCGATTGTCCACCCGATCCTGCGCAAGCTGATGGAAGACTCCGGTGAGACGGTAAACCTGGCCGTGTTAGATCAAAGCGACCATCAGGCCATTATTATCGACCAGGTGCAGTGTACCCAACTGATGCGCATGTCCGCGCCTATCGGCGGCAAACTGCCGATGCACGCCTCCGGTGCGGGTAAGGCGTTTTTATCCCAACTGAGTGAAGAACAGGTGACTGGCCTGCTGCACCGTAAAGGGCTGCACGCATACACCCACGCCACGCTGGTGTCGCCGGTGCATCTGAAAGAGGATTTAGCCCAGACGCGCAAGCGCGGCTACTCCTTTGATGATGAGGAGCATGCGCTGGGTCTGCGCTGCGTGGCGTCGTGCATTTATGATGAACACCGCGAACCGTTTGCCGCTATTTCCATCTCCGGACCCATTTCGCGCATTACCGACGATCGAGTGACCGAGTTTGGCGCCATGGCGATCAAAGCGGCGAAAGAAGTCACGCTGGCATACGGCGGATTTCGTTAAGAAAGGGTTGCCGGGCGTCAAGCCGAAAATCTGATGCAAAACCGCTGTTTGCGCCGGTAGGCGTAAACATCTTCCACGTGTCCTTCACGGATCCGCGTTTGCAGACCTCTCCAGTAGTCGGCACTGAACAGGTCAGCATGCATCTCTTCAAATAGCGGCCCGATACGCGGGTCAGCGCATAGCCAGTGACGAAACTCTTCCGGGAAGACATCCCCCGGCGATACGCTATACCACGGTTCAGCGCTCATCTCATCTTCCGGGTAACGCGGCGGCGGGATATGACGGAAATTCACCTCCGTCATGTAGCAAATTTCATCGTAGTCGTAGAACACCACGCGCCCGTGGCGAGTCACGCCGAAGTTCTTAAACAGCATATCGCCGGGGAAAATATTGGCGGCGGCCAGCTGACGAATGGCATTGCCGTACTCTTCAATAGCATCGCGCAGTTGCTGGCCTTCGACCTGCTCCAGCCAGATATTCAGCGGCACCATCCGTCGTTCGATATACAAATGGCGAATGACAATCTGCTCGCCGAGATCGGTAATTTTTTCCGGGGCTTCCTGTAGCAACAGCGCCATCAGCGACGGATCGATTTGCCGTTTATCCAGCACAAAGTTCTCGAACTCCTGAGTATCAGCCATCCGCCCGACACGATCGTGCTCCTTGACCAGTTGATAACAGGCGCGGACGTGGGCGGCCGACATCTCTTTTTGCGGCGCAAATTTGTCTTTGATGACTTTAAAGACGCGGTCGAAGCCTGGCAGGGTAAATACCAGCATCACCATGCCGCGGATCCCCGGCGCTTCGATAAATTGCTCATCGCAATGGGCAAGATAGAGCAGATATTCGCGGTAACTTTCGGTCTTCGCGTGTTTCTGACAGCCGATCGCCATATACAATTCAGCGGTGGTTTTACCGGGCAGGATCTCGCGCAGCCACTCCACTAACGCGGCGGGCAGCGGGGCGTAAACCATAAAATACGAGCGGGCGAAGCCAAACACGATACTGGCTTCCGCCGTCGTGGTCAGGCAGGTATCGACAAACAGTTCGCCCTCGTCAGTACGGTGAATTGGCAGTAAAAACGGCAGCGTCCCGGAAGGGGTAATCAACTTACCGACCAGCCAGGCGGCCTTGTTGCGATAAAACAGTTCGTTCGCCACCTGCAAATGACTGCGCTGCAACAGATCCGCCCCCAGCGTTTCGGTCAGGTGTTCGATGATGTAGTGGATATCCCGATGTCTGTTCTGCCATGGCAGACGCAAGGGCAGATCGCTGAGGACGCGCGTAAGCAGCCACTCCCAGCCGGTATCGGGAAAAAAGTCTTTCGCCAACGGGCGTGGGATCGTGCGAAAACGGCGCTCTGGCTGAGAGCTGAAAATAAACAGTCGCTCGGGAGTCAGCGAGCGGTGGTCAAATAACCGGCAATAGACGGAGTTAAAGAAACTCTCCGCAATCTCGAAGCGTGGGTAATCTGGCAATAGCCGGGTGTAATGCTCTTTCACGCGAAGTAAAAAATCCGCGTCGGTACTTTTGCCATCAGTAATGCAGCGCAGTTGCTCCACCACCAGACCCACATGATGATCGTAAAGGTGGATACGGCTTTTCATCGCCTGCTGAACCGCGTGCCAGCCGGCATGTTCAAAACGCTGCTGCGCGCCGGAGGTCACTTCCAGAAAACGCCCGTACTGGGCGTCGAAACCTTGCAAAATCGTCTGAGCAATCAGTAATTCCAGGCCACGCGTCATCAATTTCTCCCATCCGGCACAATGTCATGCCGGATGGCGCGTTCGCTTATCCGGCCTACATCCTTTCGTAGGCCCGGTAAGCGCAGCGCCACCGGGCATTGATCAAAACTGCGATTCTTCAGTCGAGCCGGTCAGCGCGGTCACTGAAGAAGTGCCGCCCTGAATGATGGTGGTTACTTTGTCGAAGTAGCCTGTCCCTACTTCCTGCTGATGGGACACGAAGGTGTAACCATCTTTAGCCGCCGCAAATTCCGGCTGCTGAACCTTCTCAACGTAGTGGCGCATGCCTTCACCCTGCGCATAGGAATGCGCGAGGTCGAACATGTTGAACCACATGCTGTGAATACCCGCCAGCGTAATGAACTGGTATTTGTAACCCATATCGGACAGCTGTTGCTGGAAGCTGGCAATGGTTTTGTCATCCAGGTTTTTCTGCCAGTTAAACGATGGCGAACAGTTGTAGGCCAGCAGTTTGCCTGGGAATTTCGCATGAATAGCATCGGCAAAGCGCTTCGCCAGTTCGAGGTCCGGCGTGGAGGTTTCACACCACACCAGATCCGCATACGGTGCGTAGGCCAGGCCACGGCTGATCGCCTGCTCAATGCCCGCATGCGTACGGTAGAACCCTTCGCTGGTACGTTCGCCAGTGATGAACTCGCTATCGTATGGGTCGCAATCAGACGTAATCAGATCGGCTGCGTCAGCATCGGTACGCGCAATCACCAGCGTCGGAACGCCCATAACGTCTGCAGCCAGACGGGCTGCCACCAGTTTCTGGATAGCTTCCTGAGTCGGCACCAGGACTTTGCCGCCCATGTGACCACATTTTTTCACCGATGCGAGCTGATCTTCGAAGTGAACGGCCGCTGCACCAGCCTCAATCATCGATTTCATCAGTTCAAACGCGTTCAGTACCCCGCCAAAACCCGCTTCCGCATCGGCAACGATCGGCAGGAAGTAATCCACATAGCGCGGATCGTTCGGCTCAATACCGGTTGACCATTGGATCTGATCGGCACGACGGAATGTGTTGTTGATCCTGTCCACCACCGCCGGAACGGAGTTCGCTGGATACAACGATTGATCCGGATACATGCTGGACGCCAGGTTGGCATCTGCCGCCACCTGCCAGCCTGAAAGGTAGACCGCTTCAATACCAGCTTTCGCTTGCTGCAGCGCCTGACCACCAGTCAGCGCACCGAGGCTGTTGATATAACCTTTCTTCGATTCGCCGTGTAGCAGACGCCACATTTTCGCCGCGCCAAGCTGCGCCAGCGTGCATTCCGGGTTGACCGAGCCACGTAATTTCACCACTTCCTCCGCGCTATAGGGACGGGTGATGCCTTCCCAACGCGGTTGAGTCCATTCTTGCTGTAATTCTTCGATTTGTTGAGTACGGGTTTTCATGTGCAGATGCTCCATTAGGATAAATTGTGGGTAAATTAGGCCAACAGGCGGTAGCCCGGTAACGTCAGGAAGTCAATTAACTCGTCGGAAGTGGTGATTTGCTCCATCAGGCGCGCGGCATCGTCAAAACGCCCACTGCTGTAGCGGTGTTCTCCCAGTTCGTCCTGAATCACCAACATCTCTTCGGCCAGCATCTGGCGGAACAACGGTTTGGTAACCGGTTTGCCGTTGCTGAGCGTTTTCTGGTGGTGGATCCACTGCCAGATGGAAGTACGAGAGATTTCGGCGGTGGCCGCATCTTCCATCAGACCATAAATCGGTACGCAGCCATTACCGGAGATCCACGCTTCGATGTACTGCACCGCGACACGAATGTTGGCACGCATGCCTTCTTCAGTACGCTCACCTTCACAGGGTGCCAGCAATTGTTCTGCGGTAATCGGCGCATCTTCTTCACGGGTCACGAACAGCTGATTTTTGTTTTCACCGAGTACGTCGTTGAACACCGCCATTGCGGTATCTGCCAGTCCTGGATGGGCAATCCATGTGCCGTCATGACCGTTATTGGCTTCCAGCGCTTTGTCCGCTTTTACCTTGGTCAGAACCTGGTTGTTACGTTCCGCATCTTTGCTGGGAATGAACGCGGCCATGCCGCCCATCGCGAACGCGCCGCGTTTATGACAGGTTTTAATCAGCAGACGCGAATACGCACTGAGGAATGGCTTATCCATCGTCACCACCTGACGATCCGGCAACACGCGATCCGGGTGGTTCTTCAGTGTTTTGATATAGCTGAAAATGTAGTCCCAGCGACCGCAGTTCAGGCCCACAATGTGATCACGCAGCGCGTGCAAAATTTCGTCCATCTGGAAAACGGCTGGCAGCGTTTCAATCAGCAGGGTCGCTTTAATTGTGCCGCGCGGCAGATTAAAGCGATCCTCTGCATAGCTGAACACTTCGCTCCACCATGCCGCTTCTTGCCAGGCCTGCGTTTTGGGTAGATAGAAATAAGGGCCACTGCCTTTTGCTAGCAACGTTTTGTGGTTGTGGAAGAAATAGAGGGCGAAGTCGAACAGGCTGCCCGGGATCGATTCGCCACGCCAGGTGACGTGTTTTTCCGGCAGATGCAGACCGCGAACGCGGCACACTAACAGGGCCGGATTGGGTTTGAGTTGATAAATTTTACCGGCTTCGTTGGTGTAGCTAATGGTGCCATTGACTGCATCGCGCAAGTTGATCTGCCCGTCGATAACTTTGCTCCACTCAGGAGCCAGCGAATCTTCAAAATCAGCCATAAAGACTTTGACGTTCGCGTTCAGCGCGTTGATAACCATCTTGCGCTCAACCGGTCCGGTAATCTCTACACGGCGATCCAGTAAATCATCAGGAATACCGCGAACTTTCCAGTTACCTTCACGAATGGAAGCTGTTTCCGAAATAAAGTCAGGCAACTTACCGTCATCAATATCCTGCTGCTGCTGGATACGTGCAGCCAGAAGTTTATTCCGCTTTGGCGTAAATCTTGTCACCAGCTCGGTCAGAAACTCCACCGCTTCAGCGGTCAGAATCTGCTGTTCCTGTTCGCCACGCGGCCTGGTGAAGATCAGTTCATCGGTTGTCGTTGCCTGTTGATTCATTGCGTAGTTCCTCGTCATTGATCCAAACACATCCCCAATGCGAACGAAGGATCGTTGTGCGGTTTTCGTTCAGCACAACTAAGACTACTCATTTAAATTTCAAAATCAAAAACAATTTCCATTTTTAATTTAATTATCAATTAACCTATTGATAACAATATAAATAAAATTTAATTACACAGTGAGGTGCGTTTCGGAAATAAAAAAGGCACCCGAAGGTGCCTGATTCAACATGCTGAAACGCTTAAGGATCGTCTGTTACAGAAGATTAATCCAGCGTTGGATTCATGTGACGTAGATCATATGGCGTGATCTGGTAAACGTAATAGTTGAGCCAGTTGGTAAACAACAGATTGCCGTGGCTACGCCAGGTTGCCCGCGGTTTATTTTGCGGGTCATCTTTTGGGAAGTAGTTATAGGGCACTTCCGGCGTTAAGCCCGCTTCGACGTCACGAAAATATTCACTGCCGAGTGTATGGGCGTCATATTCAGGATGGCCCGTTACGAAGGCGATACGTTTATCTTTGCTGGCAAACAGGTAGGCATCTCCCTCTTCTGTTTCGGCAAAAATCTCGAGATCGGTGTAGTCCCTGATAAGGGCAGCAGGAAAATCGGCATAGCGCGAATGCGGGGCCAGGAACGCATCATCAAATCCACGCGTCAGCAGCGCATGAGGATGAAGAATATGGTGCTCATAGACGCCTGAGAGTTTATCCGTACGGGTTTGCTTGGGAATTCCGTACAAGATATTTAATGCAGCTTGCACCGCCCAACAGACAAAGAGCGTCGATGTAACATGATCTTTCGCCCATTCAAGCACTTGTTTAATCTGCGGCCAGTAAGCCACGTCATTAAATTCAACCAGACCCAACGGCGCGCCGGTCACGATTAGCCCATCAAAGTTCTGATCGCAGATATCCTCGAAATTACAGTAAAAGTTATTCAGATGCTCCGTAGGGGTGTTGCGTGACTCGCGGGCATCAATGCGCAATAGCTGAACATCTACCTGCAGCGGTGAGTTAGAGAGTAAACGCAGGAACTGGTTTTCCGTTTCAATCTTCTTGGGCATCAGGTTGAGGATGAGCACCTTCAGTGGACGAATTTCCTGACCAGAAGCGCGAGATGACGTCATCACAAAGACGTTTTCCTCACGCAAGAAATTGACGGCGGGTAGCTCGTCCTGCACGCGAATTGGCATAACCTGATAACCTCACTACATACGTTTAAACGTTTAGACATCCAGATAGCTGAAGATACCCAGGAATCATGCGAATGTCGAGCCTGCATCCTCAAGTTGAGAAAGTTTCACGGCTCCTTGCTGTAGATTAGTGCAGTAAAGAAAAAAGGAGAATGCTATTCGTCGTTCGCGCAACAGGCAATGTGCTGCCGGGAGAGCCTGGTGTGCTGCGCTTCTCAGGCCTGAACACCGGTTACAACATGATGGGCTGGATAAAATGGTACGCTGCATCCGGCAGTTATCACTCCCTGCAGACGCAAAAAAGCCCATCCGGCAGGATGGGCTTCTTCACTTGTTTGATGCCTGGCAGTTCCCTACTCTCGCATGGGGAGACCCCACACTACCATCGGCGCTACGGCGTTTCACTTCTGAGTTCGGCATGGGGTCAGGTGGGACCACCGCGCTACAGCCGCCAGGCAAATTCTGTTTATCAACACACCTCTCGGGTCTGTCGATGTAATCTGTAATCAAGCTGAATTTCGATGTCTCTTTCGCCAAAACATCTTCGGCGTTGTAAGGTTAAGCCTCACGGTTCATTAGTATCGGTTAGCTCAACGTATCGCTACGCTTACACACCCGACCTATCAACGTCGTCGTCTTCAACGTTCCTTCAGGACCCTTAAAGGGTCAGGGAGAACTCATCTCGGGGCAAGTTTCGTGCTTAGATGCTTTCAGCACTTATCTCTTCCGCATTTAGCTACCGGGCAATGCCATTGGCATGACAACCCGAACACCAGTGATGCGTCCACTCCGGTCCTCTCGTACTAGGAGCAGCCCCCCTCAATTCTCCAGCGCCCACGGCAGATAGGGACCGAACTGTCTCACGACGTTCTAAACCCAGCTCGCGTACCACTTTAAATGGCGAACAGCCATACCCTTGGGACCTACTTCAGCCCCAGGATGTGATGAGCCGACATCGAGGTGCCAAACACCGCCGTCGATATGAACTCTTGGGCGGTATCAGCCTGTTATCCCCGGAGTACCTTTTATCCGTTGAGCGATGGCCCTTCCATTCAGAACCACCGGATCACTAAGACCTGCTTTCGCACCTGCTCGAGCCGTCACTCTCGCAGTCAAGCTAGCTTATGCCTTTGCACTAACCTCCTGATGTCCGACCAGGATTAGCTAACCTTCGTGCTCCTCCGTTACTCTTTAGGAGGAGACCGCCCCAGTCAAACTACCCACCAGACACTGTCCGCAACCCGGATCACGGGTCTACGTTAGAACACCAGCCATTAAAGGGTGGTATTTCAAGGTTGGCTCCATGCAGACTGGCGTCCACACTTCAAAGCCTCCCACCTATCCTACACATCAAGGACCAGTGTTCAGTGTCAAGCTATAGTAAAGGTTCACGGGGTCTTTCCGTCTTGCCGCGGGTACACTGCATCTTCACAGCGAGTTCAATTTCACTGAGTCTCGGGTGGAGACAGCCTGGCCATCATTACGCCATTCGTGCAGGTCGGAACTTACCCGACAAGGAATTTCGCTACCTTAGGACCGTTATAGTTACGGCCGCCGTTTACCGGGGCTTCGATCAAGAGCTTCTCCTTACGGATAACCCCATCAATTAACCTTCCGGCACCGGGCAGGCGTCACACCGTATACGTCCACTTTCGTGTTTGCACAGTGCTGTGTTTTTAATAAACAGTTGCAGCCAGCTGGTATCTTCGACTGATTTCAGCTCCATGAGTAAATCACTTCACCTACATATCAGCGTGCCTTCTCCCGAAGTTACGGCACCATTTTGCCTAGTTCCTTCACCCGAGTTCTCTCAAGCGCCTTGGTATTCTCTACCTGACCACCTGTGTCGGTTTGGGGTACGATTTTGTGTTACCTGATGCTTAGAGGCTTTTCCTGGAAGCAGGGCATTTGTTACTTCAGCACCGTAGTGCCTCGTCATCACACCTCAGCGTTAGCAAGACTCCGGATTTACCTGGAATCTCCGCCTACATGCTTAAACCGGGACAACCGTCGCCCGGCTAACATAGCCTTCTCCGTCCCCCCTTCGCAGTAACACCAAGTACAGGAATATTAACCTGTTTCCCATCGACTACGCCTTTCGGCCTCGCCTTAGGGGTCGACTCACCCTGCCCCGATTAACGTTGGACAGGAACCCTTGGTCTTCCGGCGTGCGGGTTTTTCACCCGCATTATCGTTACTTATGTCAGCATTCGCACTTCTGATACCTCCAGCAACCTCACAGCCACCTTCAACGGCTTACAGAACGCTCCCCTACCCAACAACACATAGTGTCGCTGCCGCAGCTTCGGTGCATGGTTTAGCCCCGTTACATCTTCCGCGCAGGCCGACTCGACCAGTGAGCTATTACGCTTTCTTTAAATGATGGCTGCTTCTAAGCCAACATCCTGGCTGTCTGTGCCTTCCCACATCGTTTCCCACTTAACCATGACTTTGGGACCTTAGCTGGCGGTCTGGGTTGTTTCCCTCTTCACGACGGACGTTAGCACCCGCCGTGTGTCTCCCGTGATAACATTCTTCGGTATTCGCAGTTTGCATCGGGTTGGTAAGTCGGGATGACCCCCTAGCCGAAACAGTGCTCTACCCCCGAAGATGAGTTCACGAGGCGCTACCTAAATAGCTTTCGGGGAGAACCAGCTATCTCCCGGTTTGATTGGCCTTTCACCCCCAGCCACAAGTCATCCGCTAATTTTTCAACATTAGTCGGTTCGGTCCTCCAGTTAGTGTTACCCAACCTTCAACCTGCCCATGGCTAGATCACCGGGTTTCGGGTCTATACCCTGCAACTTAACGCCCAGTTAAGACTCGGTTTCCCTTCGGCTCCCCTATTCGGTTAACCTTGCTACAGAATATAAGTCGCTGACCCATTATACAAAAGGTACGCAGTCACCCCATAAAGAGGCTCCCACTGCTTGTACGTACACGGTTTCAGGTTCTTTTTCACTCCCCTCGCCGGGGTTCTTTTCGCCTTTCCCTCACGGTACTGGTTCACTATCGGTCAGTCAGGAGTATTTAGCCTTGGAGGATGGTCCCCCCATATTCAGACAGGATACCACGTGTCCCGCCCTACTCTTCGAGTTCACAACACATGCACTTTTGTGTACGGGACTATCACCCTGTACCGTCGGACTTTCCAGACCGTTCCACTACCACACATGCTGATTCAGACTCTGGGCTGCTCCCCGTTCGCTCGCCGCTACTGGGGGAATCTCGGTTGATTTCTTTTCCTCGGGGTACTTAGATGTTTCAGTTCCCCCGGTTCGCTTCATTACGCTATGTATTCACGCAATGATAGTGTGACGAATCACACTGGGTTTCCCCATTCGGAAATCGCCGGTTATAACGGTTCATATCACCTTACCGACGCTTATCGCAGATTAGCACGTCCTTCATCGCCTCTGACTGCCAGGGCATCCACCGTGTACGCTTAGTCGCTTAACCTCACAACCCGAAGATGTTTCGTAAAACACTTCAGTGTTGCGAAAATTTGAGAGACTCGAACACACCGCTTTTCATTTCTTGTTTACGGAGAAATGAAACAGTGTGTCGTTTCAATTTTCAGCTTGATCCAGATTTTTAAAGAGCAAAACTTCTTAATGCACTCGAAAGTACATTCAGAAGTTCATCATTCATCAGACAATCTGTGTGAGCACTACAAAGAACGTTTCTTTAAGGTAAGGAGGTGATCCAACCGCAGGTTCCCCTACGGTTACCTTGTTACGACTTCACCCCAGTCATGAATCACAAAGTGGTAAGCGCCCTCCCGAAGGTTAAGCTACCTACTTCTTTTGCAACCCACTCCCATGGTGTGACGGGCGGTGTGTACAAGGCCCGGGAACGTATTCACCGTGGCATTCTGATCCACGATTACTAGCGATTCCGACTTCATGGAGTCGAGTTGCAGACTCCAATCCGGACTACGACATACTTTATGAGGTCCGCTTGCTCTCGCGAGGTCGCTTCTCTTTGTATATGCCATTGTAGCACGTGTGTAGCCCTACTCGTAAGGGCCATGATGACTTGACGTCATCCCCACCTTCCTCCAGTTTATCACTGGCAGTCTCCTTTGAGTTCCCGGCCGGACCGCTGGCAACAAAGGATAAGGGTTGCGCTCGTTGCGGGACTTAACCCAACATTTCACAACACGAGCTGACGACAGCCATGCAGCACCTGTCTCAGAGTTCCCGAAGGCACCAAAGCATCTCTGCTAAGTTCTCTGGATGTCAAGAGTAGGTAAGGTTCTTCGCGTTGCATCGAATTAAACCACATGCTCCACCGCTTGTGCGGGCCCCCGTCAATTCATTTGAGTTTTAACCTTGCGGCCGTACTCCCCAGGCGGTCGACTTAACGCGTTAGCTCCGGAAGCCACGCCTCAAGGGCACAACCTCCAAGTCGACATCGTTTACGGCGTGGACTACCAGGGTATCTAATCCTGTTTGCTCCCCACGCTTTCGCACCTGAGCGTCAGTCTTTGTCCAGGGGGCCGCCTTCGCCACCGGTATTCCTCCAGATCTCTACGCATTTCACCGCTACACCTGGAATTCTACCCCCCTCTACAAGACTCTAGCCTGCCAGTTTCGGATGCAGTTCCCAGGTTGAGCCCGGGGATTTCACATCCGACTTGACAGACCGCCTGCGTGCGCTTTACGCCCAGTAATTCCGATTAACGCTTGCACCCTCCGTATTACCGCGGCTGCTGGCACGGAGTTAGCCGGTGCTTCTTCTGCGAGTAACGTCAATCACTGCGGTTATTAACCACAATGCCTTCCTCCTCGCTGAAAGTACTTTACAACCCGAAGGCCTTCTTCATACACGCGGCATGGCTGCATCAGGCTTGCGCCCATTGTGCAATATTCCCCACTGCTGCCTCCCGTAGGAGTCTGGACCGTGTCTCAGTTCCAGTGTGGCTGGTCATCCTCTCAGACCAGCTAGGGATCGTCGCCTAGGTGAGCCGTTACCCCACCTACTAGCTAATCCCATCTGGGCACATCCGATGGCAAGAGGCCCGAAGGTCCCCCTCTTTGGTCTTGCGACGTTATGCGGTATTAGCTACCGTTTCCAGTAGTTATCCCCCTCCATCGGGCAGTTTCCCAGACATTACTCACCCGTCCGCCACTCGTCACCCAAGGAGCAAGCTCCTCTGTGCTACCGTTCGACTTGCATGTGTTAGGCCTGCCGCCAGCGTTCAATCTGAGCCATGATCAAACTCTTCAATTTAAGTTTGATGCTCGTGAATTAAACTTCGTAATGAATTACGTGTTCACTCAGAGACTTGGTATTCATTTTTCGTCTTGCGACGTTAAGAATCCGTATCTTCGAGTGCCCACACAGATTGTCTGATAAATTGTTAAAGAGCAGTTGCGACGCGCTTTAGCGCTCTGTCGCGAGGTGGCGTATATTACGCTTTCCTCTTTCAGAGTCAACCCTCATTTTCAGGTTTTTCTCTTCAACCGAACCGGCTGTTTGTGTGAAGTGATTCACATCCGCCGTGTCGATGGAGGCGCATTATAGGGAGTTTCCTGCGGCCCGCAACCCTTAAATTGCAGAAAAATGACTGACCGCTGCATTCCACAGCAAAACCCCGCCTTATACCCATTTACACACAGAGTTATCCACAAACCACGCGATCGTTTGTGCACTTCTCTGTTTATATGAGCATCCTTCAACGGAAAAAGAAGAGGTCAAAATCGAAAATTAAAAATTCGCGAGCGTTGCGCAAACGTTTTCGTTACAATGCCCCCGCACAACAAGGATGCCCCGTAAGGGGCGTTAGCTGAGTTTTTAGCCAAGAATTCACCTAACGCTCTCTGTAATAGTCAAATCCAGGGGATTTACCATGCAACAACGTCGTCCAGTCCGCCGCGCTCTGCTCAGTGTTTCTGACAAGGCCGGTATCATCGAATTCGCTCAGGCACTTTCCGCACGCGGTGTGGAGCTGCTGTCTACAGGTGGCACTGCGCGCCTGTTAGCTGAGAAAGGTCTGCCAGTGACCGAAGTTTCCGATTACACCGGCTTCCCGGAAATGATGGATGGACGCGTAAAGACCCTGCATCCGAAAGTCCACGGCGGCATTCTTGGTCGTCGCGGTCAGGACGACGGGATTATGGAACAGCACGGCATCACACCTATCGACATGGTGGTTGTTAACCTGTACCCGTTCGCCGAGACCGTTGCCCGTGAAGGCTGCTCGCTGGAAGATGCGGTAGAAAACATTGATATCGGCGGCCCGACGATGGTGCGTTCCGCTGCCAAGAACCATAAAGATGTGGCTATCGTTGTGAAGAGCAGCGACTACGTCGCCATTATTAAAGAGATGGATGCCAACGACGGTTCTCTAACCCTCGACACGCGTTTCGATCTCGCGATTAAAGCCTTTGAACACACCGCCGCTTACGACAGCATGATTGCCAACTACTTCGGTAGCATGGTTCCGGCCTACCACGGCGAAAGCAAAGAAGCCGCCGGTCGCTTTCCACGTACACTGAACCTGAACTTCATTAAGAAGCAGGATATGCGCTACGGCGAGAACAGCCACCAACAGGCTGCCTTCTATATAGAAGAGAATGTTAAAGAAGCGTCCGTTGCCACCGCGCAGCAGGTACAGGGCAAAGCACTTTCCTACAACAACATCGCCGATACCGATGCGGCGCTGGAGTGCGTAAAAGAATTCAACGAGCCAGCCTGTGTGATCGTCAAACACGCTAACCCGTGCGGCGTGGCAGTCAGTACCTCTATTCTCGATGCTTACGACCGCGCCTATAAAACCGACCCGACCTCTGCGTTCGGCGGCATCATCGCCTTCAACCGCGAACTGGATGCCGAAACTGCTCAAGCCATCATTTCCCGTCAGTTCGTGGAAGTGATCATCGCGCCATCCGCAACCGAAGACGCACTGAAAATCACCGCCGCCAAACAGAACGTCCGCGTGCTGACCTGCGGTCAGTGGGCACAACGTGTGCCGGGCCTGGACTTCAAACGCGTTAACGGCGGTCTGCTGGTTCAGGATCGTGACCTGGGTATGGTGAGCGAAGGTGAACTGCGCGTAGTTTCCAAACGTCAGCCGACCGAACAGGAACTGCGCGATGCGCTGTTCTGCTGGAAAGTGGCTAAATTTGTAAAATCCAACGCCATTGTTTACGCCAAAGAGAACATGACTATCGGTATAGGCGCAGGCCAGATGAGCCGCGTATATTCCGCAAAAATCGCCGGGATTAAAGCCGCCGACGAAGGTCTGGAAGTTCAAGGTTCCTCTATGGCATCCGACGCTTTCTTCCCGTTCCGCGATGGGATTGATGCCGCCGCCGCCGCTGGTGTGACCTGCGTGATCCAGCCGGGCGGTTCTATCCGTGATGATGAAGTCATTGCTGCCGCCGACGAGCACGGCATAGCGATGGTGTTCACCGACATGCGCCACTTCCGCCATTAATCCACGGAGCAGACGATGAAAGTATTAGTGATTGGCAACGGGGGGCGCGAACACGCGCTGGCCTGGAAAGCGGCGCAGTCGCCAAAAGTCGAAACGGTATTTGTCGCACCAGGCAACGCGGGCACCGCGCTGGAACCTGCGCTGCAAAACGTGGCAATCGGCGTGACCGATATTCCGGCGCTGCTGAGCTTTGCCCAGAATGAGAAGATCGATCTGACCATCGTTGGCCCAGAAGCGCCTCTGGTAATTGGCGTGGTCGATGCGTTTCGCGCCGCCGGTCTGAAAATCTTCGGCCCAACCGAAGGTGCAGCGCAGTTGGAAGGCTCCAAAGCCTTCACCAAAGATTTCCTTGCCCGTCATAACATTCCAACGGCGGAGTATCAGAACTTCACCGAGATTGAGCCTGCGCTGGCCTATCTGCGTGAGAAAGGCGCGCCGATCGTTATCAAGGCCGACGGCCTGGCCGCCGGTAAAGGCGTTATCGTCGCGATGACGCTGGAGGAAGCCGAAGCCGCCGTTCATGACATGCTGGCAGGTAACGCTTTTGGCGATGCGGGCCACCGTATCGTGATCGAAGAGTTCCTCGACGGTGAAGAAGCGAGCTTTATCGTGATGGTTGACGGCGAGCACGTGCTGCCAATGGCCACCAGCCAGGACCACAAACGCGTGGGCAACGGCGATACCGGTCCGAACACCGGCGGTATGGGCGCTTACTCACCTGCACCGGTGGTGACTGACGACGTTCATCAGCGCACCATGGAACGCATCATCTGGCCAACCGTAAAAGGCATGGCGGCGGAAGGGAACACTTACACCGGTTTCCTGTACGCAGGTCTGATGATCGACAAACAGGGCAACCCGAAGGTTATCGAGTTCAACTGCCGCTTCGGCGATCCGGAAACCCAGCCGATCATGCTGCGTATGAAATCGGATCTGGTCGAACTGTGCCTTGCCGCCTGTGACGGCAAGCTGGATGAGAAAACCTCTGAGTGGGACGAACGCGCCTCTTTGGGCGTAGTGATTGCCGCGGGCGGTTATCCGGGCAACTACAATACTGGCGATGAGATCCACGGCCTGCCGCTGGAAGAAGTCGCTGACGGTAAAGTGTTCCACGCGGGCACCAAACTGTCTGCTGACGATCGCGTGCTGACCAACGGCGGTCGCGTCCTGTGCGCCACCGCGCTGGGCAACACCGTTGCCGAGGCGCAGCAGCGTGCCTACGCTCTGATGACCGACATCCGTTGGGACGGCAGCTTCAGCCGTAACGACATCGGCTGGCGCGCCATCGAACGTGAGCAAAACTAACGGCTGAGCTTAGCCAGCAGCGTTTTGCGCGTAATACCTAACTGACGGGCGGCTTCGGTTTTATTGCCGCCCGTTTTTTCCAGCGCCGCCAGAATCACTTCTTTTTCGACATCCACCAGCGGTTGGATCTCGCCACTGTATTCCGTTTTTATCGGTGTCGCGGCAATCGCCATCGGCAGTTCGCGTTCGGAAATATATTCCCCCGTTAGCAGCACCACCGAACGCTCAATCGCATTTTCCAGCTCACGGATATTACCCGGCCAGTCATAGTGGATCAGCAGATCCATCGCCTGCGGAGTAAAGCCTTTCACCGCTTTTCGATTACGTGTGGCAAAACGCTGGAGAAAATGTTCGGCCAGCAGCGGAATATCTTCCCGACGCTGGCACAGCGCTGGCATTTCAATAGTGATGACGTTCAGGCGATAGTAGAGATCCTGACGAAAGTGCCCGGCGTTAACTTCCTCCGCCAGATCGCGATGTGTGGCGGCGATCAGCCGGACATCAACCGCAATAGTCTGGTTGCTGCCAACCCGTTGCACTTCCCGCTCCTGGATTGCCCGCAGCAGACGCACCTGCATTAGCGGTGAGATATCACCAATTTCATCAAGAAATAACGTGCCGCCTTCGGCTTCCACAAAGCGCCCTTCCCGCCGCTTATCCGCGCCGGTAAACGCGCCTTTCTCGTGACCAAAAAGTTCGGACTCCAGCAGCGACTCATTAAGCGACGCACAGTTCAGCGTCACCAGCGGTTTATCACAGCGGGCACTGCTGGCATGCAGCGCCCGGGCCACCAGCTCTTTCCCCGTACCGGAGTCTCCGTGAATGAGCACCGTTGCATCCGAGGGCGCAACCATCGCGATTTCATTGATCAACTGCTGCATCGCCGGACTGCTGCCAATCATGCCAAACTGCGCAGCCGACCCTGACGGCAGTTCAGCGCCCGTTTCCCGCGTATGCGCCAGCGCCTTTTCCAGCGTCTCCTGCAGGCGATCAAAATCCAGCGGCTTGATTAAGTAGTCCAGCGCCCCGGTTTTCAGCGCCTCAACGGCGGTCTCCACGCTGGAGAACGCCGTCATGATCAATACCGGAATCGCCGAATTCAACGCTTTAATCTCTTTCAGCGTTGCGATGCCGTCCATCTCCGCCATACGCACATCGCACAGCACTAAATCAAATACGCGTTCACGCACCTGTTCCAGTGCCGCTTGCCCGCTATAGGCCAGCGCGACCTCATAACCCCAGCCGCGCAGCAGCGCCTGTAAAATGGTGCAGTGGCTGATATCGTCATCTACCACCAGAATATTGATTTTTCCGCGCGTCATCCTTGTTAATCCTGTTGTTTCGCGTTGGTTGGCAGCCAGAGGGTAAAGGTTGCGCCTTTGCCCTCAACGCTTGCCACATGAATGGTACCACCGTGCTGTTCAATTATGTTCTGCACTACCGCCAGCCCAAGGCCGGTTCCATCCGCTTTAGTCGTGAAGTAAGGCGTAAAAATGGCCTCCAGCTGTTCCGCGGCAATCCCTTTCCCGCTATCAGTAACCACGATTTTAACGCGATCGCCGCTGCTTTCACCCGCTTCAACCGTAATCGTGCCCTGACGACCAATCGCATGAATGGCGTTCAGATACAGATTCAACAGAACCTGAGTAAGTCGGTCGGGATCGGCCTGAATAGCGGGCAGCGTGGAACTGGCCGAAAAACGTAGCTGGATTTCCCGACTTGCCGCATCCTGACTAACCAGGTTTAATGAGTGGGTGATGACCTCATTGAGATCCACCTGTTGCAGCGTCAGATGCGCAGGTTTCACCAGCTCCAGCAGCTCGCTCACCACCCGATTTAAACGGTCCGCCTCTTTCGCCATCACCTGCGCCAGCTCATGCGACTCACCACCAGCCGGAGTTCGTTCGGCAAAATACTTCGCTAAACCTTTGATCGATGAAAGCGGGTTTCGAATCTCATGCGCGACCCCGGCCGCCAGATGCCCGAGCGCCATCAGTTTTTCTTTACGCTTCATCGCATCCTGCAGTTCTTTGTACGAGCGCTGATAGCGTTGATACCAGAAGAACGTCAGCACAGTGGCCAGCAGCACGGCCGCCAGCGCAGACAGGACGATCAGGGTGTTACGCCACTCTCTTGCCTGAGTCGCAGCCAGATCGCTGGCATCAAAAGCGATAAATATGGTTTGTGCGGGGGGGATAAGCTGTCCGTCATTGCTGGCACAGCGCGCCATGCCATGACGTCCTGGACCATACATCGGCTGAAACTGACGATAAATTTCCAGGACCGGTGTTTTTTCACCGTCCCCCGTAGGCATGTCAATATTCCGCCAGCTTTCTTGTTCCCCGGGGCTTAGTTGCCGCAGGACATCCGGTGAATAGAGCGTTTTACCGACCATCGCGGAATTGCTGTGAGTAATAATGACGCCATGATCGTCAACGACGGCAAACCATAGCACGCCTGGTTGTACGGCCATTTCCTCCAGCAGCGTCTGCTGTTGAGCATGATGCATGCGCATCCCCATACCTACGCGCGTACCAGACTCCAGAGCGCGGATGAGCACGCTGCCTTTTTCCAGTAGCGTTTGCCGCGCGGCGCCGCTTTCCCGCCCATAGTCCCGAATGGTCATAATCGAAAACCAACCGACCAAAATCAGGATTGCCGCCAGCAAGAGTCGGCTCAACCACTTGGCCGCCGTGTCCTTATAAAGACGCATACGCTCTCCCTTTATCCCACCTGTTCCTTTCATCGTTGCAGGTATACAGCAGAAATCATGCCATTTTTTCTCCGTGATAACCCTGCCCTCAGACACAAACCGCTGAAAGTAGCGGGTAAAAATGACCCGCCGGCGCGTTCTGGCGAGTCATTTTTACTCGTCGCCCTGTAAAGGCCACGACTACAACGCCCGCGGGACCGGGATTGCCGCTTTGGCACGGAAGATGCAATAGGAAATGTAATCTAACCAACAGGAGAACGACCCATGAAACGGAACAACAAACTGGCGCTGATTGCACTCTCTCTTATCGCGTTGGGCTCTACCCCGGCGCTGGCGCAGAATCACTGGGGATATGGTGATGGAATGCAGCAACGAGGCGGTACGCCAATGACCACTGAGCAGCAGGCTACCGCGCAGAAAATCTATGATGATTACTACTCGCAGACCAGCGCTTTGCGCCAACAGCTGACCTCTAAACGTTATGAGTACAACGCGTTGCTAACAGCCAGCTCGCCAGACACAGCAAAAATTAATGCCGTGGCAAAAGAGATGGAGGCGTTGAATCAGTCACTGGATGAGCAGCGCGTTAAACGCGATGTCGCAATGGCCCAGGCAGGCGTACCTCGCGGAGCGGGAATGGGCTACGGCGGGTGCGGCGGTGGCGGCAACCATCGCGGCGGCCATATGGGAATGGGCCACTGGTAAACGTTTTTTGCCGGATGGCGGCCTCACCTTATCTGGCCCGATGTCCTGGCATCAGGTTTTCAGAAGGTTTTGGCAGTAGGCTGCCAGTGACAAAAATCTTCATTAGCAACCAGCAGTAGCTGCGACCCTTCGGGCGCTTCCAGCCATGCCACACTCACTTCTACAGATGAATGGCTCTGGCGGCGCTCAATGTGGTTTATCGCCCACGATTCCAGATCGGGCTTCAGTGTTTCACCTTCACAGGTCGTGACTGTGTTATTCGCATGCCAGCGTCCCTGACGCAATATCACCCGTCCCTGACGCAACGCATCGCTGGTCTGGCGGATTTGATCGGCACGATAGCGGTAAAGAGCAATTTGATCGCTGGAAAGCTGCTGCTTTTGCCCATCGACTTCACGCTGCATGAAACTCAGTTCGCCCCGGTCATCGAAGCGTATACGGACATGTTCCGGTGGTTTACTGTAAGTGTTGAGTTCTATCAGCGAGAGCGAATCACCCTGCCAGCGGTATTCACTGGTGGTGGTATCGCCTTTACGCCACGGACTAAATACCGAGAGCAAGTGAACATCGTCGCTGGAATCTTTACGCCAAATGCGTACCGCCCCCTGATCGCCAACATAGCCGCTGGCCGTGAACGGAGGAAGCTCAGAGTGGCGACTACAGGCAGACAGTAACAGCACACCTGAAAGCCAAAGCGAATGACGCCAGATGGACAAAAGGGGCGAAACCGCCCCTTCGATAAAACTGTTCACTGCCACGCGAATTACTTAACCGCGTCTTTCAGTGCTTTACCAGAAACAAATGCCGGTACGTTAGCTGCGGCAATTTTGATTTCTTTACCGGTCTGCGGGTTGCGGCCAGTGCGCTCAGCACGGTGGTTCACTTTGAAGGTACCGAAACCAACCAGTTGTACAGCATCGCCTTCTTTCAGAGACTCAGTAATAGCAGCCAGAGTGGATTCCAGAGCAGCTTTAGCCTGTGTTTTAGACAGTTCTGCTTTGTCTGCAATTACATCAATCAGTTGAGTCTTGTTCATAAGTTATCCTTACAATGTGTTTATCGCTTGCTAAGCATCGAGTGCGACGGAAATGCCAGAAAAGCACTCTCCTGCATACACGCACCGATAGCCACTTTTTTTCGCCCCCCAAATGTAGACCAGACCGGGGGCGGATGGGAAGCCTTCAGGCACGACAAATCAGGCGTTAAATCACGTTTTATGGTGTCATTGCTGAAAATTTATACCAATATTGCTCTCGCCAGCCTCGCGCAGGTCTGCACGAAGCCCTTTTATCAGCTCAATATCGCGTTCTTCACAGTCGGCTAAAAGTCGGAAAATTTCCCACTGAATATCCCATTCTTGCTCAACGGCCGGGTTATCTTTGAGCTCTTCATCGGTCATTTCGCGACCAGCCTGGGTCATTTCCAGCATCGCAACCGTCGTAATCGAAGCCTTACTAACCTCAATTGCATGTTCCAGCGTTTCACCGCTAAGACGCGAATGCATCAGTTCGCTTAATGCCACACAGGCATCAATCGCCGGATAAACGCCGTACAGATCGTAATCGTCTGCTGAAGGAATAGCCTCTTCAAATTTTTCCAACTGGCTATCGAAATTGATTTTCGCGTCTTTAACCGTCAGCGCTTCCCAAATCAAATCCAGAATTCGGCGGTAAATTTGTCCATCGCCAAATTCGGTTTGCTTACAGAACATGGCGTAGTTGGGGTACATGCGTTCGCACAGACAGGCCATAAACGTGACGTGCTGCCAGCTTTCCAGCTTCTCCAGACGCAGATGAATCGGATTTTGTAACATGATGAGTTCTCAAATACGGAAATTAGCGGCAGTTTACCCGATATGGGGCGTTTTTGCTGCAAGCCGCGTAAAAGCAGGGCGTTCGGATGCCACCGCATCTGCCCAGCGTGTTGGTTCCGGCAGACGATAGCCGTTCATACAGCGTTGTACCCACGCTAACGCGCTGTCCTGGTTCACGCGATGACCCGTAGAGATAAACAGCGGGTTACAGCGTGCTTTGCTGCGCCAAACCCATGCCAGCTGTTCGCCTTTATCCAACAACGGCGCTAACGCTCCAGGTTCGGCGGCGAGCGGCTCAAACTTGCCGCACAACCGTTTTTTCGCCACGCCAATCGTCGGGACATCCACCAGCAGGCCAAAATGGCTGGCCACGCCCAGACGGCGAGGGTGAGAGATCCCGTGACCGTCAACGAACAGCAGATCAGGCTTGTGCGAAAGCTGCTGCCAGGCGGCCATCAGCGCGGGTGTTTCGCGAAAGGAGAGAAAGCCAGGAATGTAGGGCATGGTGGTGGCGATTCGCGCCACCGTGTATTCAACCAGTTCCAGCGAGGGGTACTTCAGTAAGACCATCGCGGCTCGCGTCACTTCGCCCCCCTGCTCGAACCCAACGTCCGCCCCGCCGATCAGATCCGGTGGATCGTTCCTCAGGCGATCCTCGCGGATCACTGAAGAGGCCAGTTCAAGCTGCTGCGCGCGTAATGACGCAAGATCCATAATGACTCCTTAGCGGTGGTACTGTTCAGACAACCGATGTACCGCCTCCACAAAGACACCCGCATGCTCTGGCGGGACATCCTGATGAATGCCGTGGCCCAGGTTAAAGACATGGCCTTCACCCTGACCAAAACCGGCCAGAATCGTCGCCACCTCTTCTTCGATGCGGGCTGGCGGCGCATACAGCATGGACGGATCCATATTGCCCTGCAGTGCCACTTTATGACCTACACGACGACGCGCATCGGCAATGTCAGTGGTCCAGTCCAGACCTAACGCATCACAGCCGGTTTCCGCCATCGCTTCCAGCCACTGACCACCGCCTTTAGTGAACAGCGTCACCGGTACGCGACGACCTTCGTTCTCGCGCATCAGGCCGTCGACGATTTTGTGCATGTAATACAGGGAGAACTGCTGATAGTCGCGACCGGTCAGCACACCGCCCCAGGTGTCGAAAATCATTACCGACTGCGCGCCCGCTTTGATCTGCGCGTTCAGGTACAGAGTGACGCTCTTCGCCAGCTTATCAAGCAGCAGATGCAGCGCCTTTGGATCGGCGTACATCATCTTTTTAATCACGGTGAAGGCCTTACTACTGCCGCCTTCGACCATATAGGTCGCCAGTGTCCACGGGCTACCGGAGAAGCCGATCAGCGGCACTTCGCCTTTCAGTTCACGGCGGATAGTGCGCACCGCATTCATCACATACCCCAGCTCATCTTCCGGGTCCGGGATCGGCAGTTTGTCGACGTCAGCCTTGCTGGCGATCGGTGAGGTAAAGCGTGGGCCCTCTCCGGCTTCAAAATACAGCCCAAGTCCCATCGCATCGGGAATCGTCAGGATATCCGAAAAGAGGATCGCCGCATCAAGCTTATAGCGACGCAGCGGCTGCAGCGTGACTTCGCAGGCCAGCTCGGCATTTTTGCACAGCGCCATAAAATCGCCCGCTTCGGCACGCGTGGCTTTATATTCCGGTAGATAGCGGCCCGCCTGGCGCATCATCCATACCGGAGTGACATCAACGGGCTGGCGCAGCAGCGCACGCAGATAACGATCGTTCTTCAGTTCGGTCATTTTTCCATTCCTTGAGCTATTTCACGCCAGTGTAACATGTGTGTCACTCATACTCTGCCCGACAGAGGGCGACAGTATCTTCAATCAATCGACGCGCGACGGTGCCCGGCGGGGGCAGGAGCGGTAAATCGTCGTAGCGATACCAGTTCGCTTCCAGCAGTTCTTTCGGGTCAATAACAATTTCGCCGCTATCATACTCTGCCATAAATGCGGTCATCAAAGACTGTGGGAACGGCCACGGCTGAGAAGTGACGTAGCGCAGGTTTTTCACCTTAATGCCGCTCTCTTCCATGACTTCGCGTGCCACCGCCTGCTCGAGGGTCTCGCCCACTTCGACAAAACCCGCCAGCACGGTATGCACGCCGTTACGATGGCGAACATGTTGAGCAAGCAGAATAGCGTCGTCACGGCGAATAGCGACGATAATGCAGGGGGCAATTTGCGGGTAGTAGCGTTCTCGACAGTGGCTACACAGCATCGCCCATTCCGTTTTACTCGGGTGCATGGGATGACCGCAGTAACCGCAGAATTTATGTGAGCGGTAGAACTCGGCCAGTTGTACGCCGCGTCCGGCCAGTTGAAACAGGCCAACATCCTGGTCAATGACCTGGCGCACAGACCCCATATCGTGCCGACGCTGCTGCTGCACCAGCCAGACCGTCTCCCCTTCCCATTCGCCTATAGGAAGTGCACGCTGCCCGGTCAGATCAAAACTTGCTGCGTCGCCGTAAGGCAGTTCGCCATGAGGCAACCATAACTTTTGCTCATGACTGACAATCCACCAGCCGCTATCTAATTTTTCAATTATACGATCCATATCTCTTGCGCAACCTTTGCTTCACAGGCATGTTGTTTACATTATTTTTACATTTACGGGTGAGCCGTTCCTAAACACCATCTTGCGGAGTCAATCATGCTAAACCAGCTGGAAAGCCTGACGGAGCACGTCGGAGGAAGTAACAAACTGGTTGATCGCTGGCTACATGTACGTAAGCACCTGCTCGTGGCTTACTACAATCTGGTTGGCATTAAGCCAGGCAAAGAATCGTACATGCGGCTCAATGAAAAGGCGCTGGATGATTTTTGCCAGAGCCTGGTCGATTACCTTTCCACCGGACACTTCAGTATTTATGAACGTATTCTCCATAAATTGGAAGGGAACGGGCAGCTTTTAAAAGCCACAAAAATTTGGCCGCTCCTGGAAGCCAATACGCAACTGATCATGGACTACTATGATTCCAGTCTGGAGACCGCCATTGATCACGATAACTTCCTTGAATTTCAACAGGCCTTATCGGATATCGGCGAGGCGCTGGAAGCCCGGTTCGTGCTGGAAGATAAGCTGATCATGCTGGTTTTTGATGCGATGCACGAGAGTGGCATGATCAAACGTCCTGCTTGAGATTTGCGACATTAACGCGTAATTTACATTCATTACCTCTTTTTGAGGTTACTTCTTGTCGGAGTGCTTATTTTCCACAGCAGCATGAGTGGAAAAGGCTGAGACCGTTAATTCGGGATCCGCGGAACCTGATCAGGTTAAAACCTGCGAAGGGAACAAGAGTCAATCTACAACCGTATCGCCCTTTGGCGTTCGTCTCTCTTGCTTCATCCGTCGTCTGACAAGCCATATCCTTACTTTTATTTGGAATGAGCTATGTCTGCCACTACTAAACCATCACGCCGCGAACAGCGCGCCCAAGCCCAACACTTTATCGACACGCTGGAAGGTACCGCCTTTCCTAACTCAAAACGTATCTACATCACCGGTTCGCAGGCGGATATTCGCATCCCGATGCGCGAAATCCAGCTAAGTCCTACGCTGATTGGTGGTACGAAAGACAACCCGCAGTTTGAAGAGAACGAAGCCGTGCCGGTGTACGACACCTCCGGGCCGTACGGCGATCCTGATGTGGCGATTAACGTTCAGCAGGGTCTGGCGAAACTGCGCCAGCCGTGGATTGCGGCGCGTAATGATAGCGAAGAATTAGACGACCGTAGCTCCGCTTATACCAAAGAACGTCTGGCCGACGATGGCCTGGACGAGCTGCGTTTCAGCGGCCTGCTGACGCCAAAACGCGCCAAAGCCGGCAAGCGCGTTACCCAGTTGCACTATGCCCGTCAGGGGATGGTTACCCCGGAGATGGAATTTATCGCCATCCGTGAAAACATGGGCCGCGAGCGCATTCGTAGTGAAGTGCTGCGCCATCAGCATCCAGGGATGAACTTTGGCGCTCGCCTGCCGGAAAACATCACCCCGGAATTCGTGCGTGATGAAGTCGCTGCGGGCCGCGCGATTATTCCTGCCAACATCAACCACCCGGAATCCGAGCCGATGATCATCGGCCGCAACTTCCTGGTGAAGGTGAACGCCAACATCGGTAACTCGGCGGTGACCTCCTCCATTGAAGAAGAGGTGGAGAAGCTGGTGTGGTCGACCCGCTGGGGCGCAGATACGGTGATGGACCTCTCCACCGGCCGCTATATTCACGAAACCCGCGAGTGGATCCTGCGTAACAGCCCGGTGCCGATCGGTACCGTACCGATCTACCAGGCGCTGGAGAAGGTTAACGGGATCGCCGAAGATCTCACCTGGGAAGCCTTCCGCGACACGCTGCTCGAACAAGCCGAACAGGGCGTCGACTACTTCACCATTCACGCGGGCGTACTGCTACGCTACGTGCCGATGACCGCCAAACGCCTGACAGGAATTGTCTCGCGCGGCGGTTCGATCATGGCGAAATGGTGTCTCTCTCATCACAAAGAGAACTTCCTGTTTGAACATTTCCGCGAGATTTGCGAAATCTGTGCCGCCTATGACGTTTCGCTCTCTCTCGGCGACGGCCTGCGTCCAGGCTCGATTCAGGATGCCAACGACGAGGCGCAGTTCTCCGAGCTGCATACGCTGGGCGAACTGACCAAAATCGCCTGGGAATACGACGTGCAGGTGATGATTGAAGGCCCGGGTCATGTGCCGATGCATATGATCCAGCGCAATATGACCGAAGAGCTGGAGCACTGCCATGAAGCGCCGTTCTACACCTTAGGGCCGTTGACGACAGATATCGCGCCGGGCTATGACCACTTCACCTCCGGCATTGGTGCGGCGATGATCGGCTGGTTTGGCTGTGCGATGCTGTGCTACGTCACGCCAAAAGAGCACCTTGGCCTGCCGAACAAAGAAGACGTGAAGCAAGGGCTGATTACCTACAAGATTGCCGCCCACGCCGCTGATTTAGCCAAAGGCCATCCGGGTGCGCAGATCCGCGATAACGCCATGTCGAAAGCGCGCTTCGAATTCCGCTGGGAAGACCAGTTTAACCTCGCACTCGACCCATTCACCGCCCGCGCCTATCACGATGAAACCCTGCCCCAGGAGTCCGGCAAGGTTGCCCACTTCTGCTCCATGTGCGGGCCGAAGTTCTGCTCGATGAAAATCAGCCATGAGGTCCGCGACTACGCCGCCGCACAAACCATTGAAATCGGAATGGCGGATATGTCGGAGAACTTCCGCGCCAAAGGCGGCGAAATCTACCTCAAAAAAGAGGAGGCGTGATGTACCAGCCTGATTTCCCGACCGTGCCGTTCCGCCTCGGGCTTTACCCGGTGGTAGACAGCGTTGAATGGATTGAACGCTTGCTGCAGGCAGGTGTGCGCACGATCCAACTGCGCATTAAAGATAAACGTGATGAAGAGGTCGAAGCCGACGTCATTGCCGCCATAGAGTTGGGGCGTCGCTATGACGCTCGCCTGTTTATCAACGATTACTGGAGTCTGGCAATTAAGCACAACGCGTACGGCGTGCATTTGGGCCAGGAAGACCTCGAAACCACCGACCTGAAGGCGATTCAGGCGGCGGGGCTACGCCTGGGTGTTTCCACTCACGATGATATGGAGATAGACGTAGCGCTGGCTGCTAAGCCTTCTTATATCGCGCTGGGTCATGTCTTCCCGACGCAAACCAAGCAGATGCCGTCGGCCCCGCAGGGTCTCACGCAGCTGGCAAGCCATAGTAAACGACTGGCGGATTACCCCACTGTCGCTATCGGCGGCATCAGCCTTGAGCGCGCCCCAGCGGTGCTGGCGACCGGCGTTGGCAGTATTGCCGTGGTCAGCGCCATAACCCACGCCGCAGACTGGCAGGCAGCCACGGCGCAGCTACTGGACATTGCGGGAGCCGGCGATGAATGACCGCGATTTTATGCGCTACAGCCGCCAGATCCTGCTCGCCGACATTGCCATTGAGGGCCAACAAAAGCTGCTCGATAGCCATGTGCTGATCGTCGGTTTAGGTGGGCTCGGCTCGCCTGCGGCACTGTATCTGGCGGGAGCGGGCGTCGGCACGCTGACGTTGGCGGACGATGATGACGTTCATCTGAGCAACCTGCAGCGGCAAATATTGTTCACCACCGATGATATCGCCCGCCCGAAAGCACAGGCGGCAAAGCGACATCTGGCACGCCTTAATCCGGACAGCGAGCTGGTCGTCCTTGAGCAGCGGCTGACCGGTGAGGCGCTCCGGCATGCGGTAGCGCGTGCCGACGTGGTGCTCGACTGTACCGACAACATGGCGACGCGCCAGGAAATTAACGCCGCCTGCGTGATGCTCAACACTCCGCTCATCACCGCCAGCGCTGTGGGCTTTGGCGGCCAGCTAATGTTACTGACGCCACCGTGGGAACAAGGCTGTTACCGTTGCCTGTGGCCGGATGATGTAGAGCCGGAACGCAACTGCCGCACCGCCGGCATCGTCGGCCCGGTTGTGGGCGTGATGGGCACCTTGCAGGCGCTGGAGGCGATTAAATTACTCAGCGGCATTGAAACTCCCAATGGAGAGCTACGCCTGTTCGACGGTAAAACCAGCCAGTGGCGCAGCCTCGCGCTGCGTCGTGCCAGCGGCTGCCCGGTCTGCGGAGGACAACATGCAGATTCAGTTCAATGATGAGCCGATGCAGTGCGCCGAGGGACAAACCGTCAGCGGGCTGCTCACTGCGCTAAATCAACTTAAACCGGGAGCGGCGCTGGCGCTCAATCAGCAGATCCTGCCGCGCGAGCAGTGGGAGCAGCAAATCGTGCAGGAAGGCGACCAGATCCTGCTTTTTCAGGTTATTGCAGGGGGTTGATATGTTACGTATTGCCGACAAAACGTTTGATTCACATCTGTTCACCGGCACCGGAAAATTTGCTTCGTCGCAGCTGATGGTCGAGGCGATTCGCGCCTCCGGCAGCCAACTGGTGACGCTGGCAATGAAGCGCGTGGATTTGCGCCAGCACAACGATGCCATTCTAGCCCCACTTATCGACGCGGGGGTGACGCTACTGCCTAACACCTCTGGGGCGAAAACCGCGGAAGAGGCTATTTTCGCCGCCCAGCTGGCACGTGAAGCGCTGGGCACAAACTGGCTAAAATTAGAAATCCACCCGGACGCCCGTTGGCTATTGCCGGATCCGATTGAAACGTTAAAAGCCGCGGAAGCATTGGTGAAACAGGGCTTTGTGGTGCTGCCCTACTGCGGCGCGGATCCGGTGCTGTGTAAGCGGCTGGAAGAGGTCGGCTGCGCGGCGGTAATGCCGCTCGGCGCGCCCATCGGTTCTAATCAGGGACTGGAAACGAAAGCGATGCTGGAGATTATTATCCAACAGGCAACCGTACCGGTGGTGGTTGATGCGGGTATTGGCGTCCCCAGCCACGCCACACAGGCGCTGGAAATGGGTGCCGACGCAGTGCTGGTCAACACGGCAATCGCCGTGGCCGACTGCCCGGTCACGATGGCTACCGCCTTCCGTCTGGCGGTTGAAGCGGGCCTTCTGGCGCGCCAGGCGGTACCAGGAAGCAAAAGTTCGCAGGCAAGCGCCACCAGCCCGTTAACCGGATTCCTGGAGGCCTTCGTATGAAAACGTTCAGCGACCGCTGGCGCCAGCTTGACTGGGATGACATCCGCCTGCGTATCAACGGTAAAACCGCCGCTGACGTGGAGCACGCCCTCAACGCTTCACAGCTTAGTCGCGACGATCTGATGGCGTTGCTCTCCCCTGCCGCCGCCGACTTTCTGGAGCCGTTGGCACAGCGAGCGCAGCGCCTGACCCGGCAGCGCTTCGGCAACACGGTCAGCTTTTATGTTCCGCTGTATCTCTCGAATCTTTGCGCCAACGACTGCACCTACTGCGGCTTTTCCATGAGCAACCGTATCAAACGCAAAACGCTGGACGAAGATGAGATAAAACGAGAGTGTACCGCTATCCGTGAGCTGGGTTTTGAGCATCTGTTGTTGGTCACCGGTGAACATCAGGCAAAAGTCGGAATGGATTACTTTCGTCGCCATTTGCCCACCATTCGCCGCCAGTTTGCCTCATTGCAGATGGAAGTTCAGCCGCTGTCAGAGGCTGAATATGCGGAGCTGAAGACGCTGGGACTGGATGGCGTGATGGTGTATCAGGAGAGCTATCATGAGGCGATTTACGCTCGCCACCATCTGAAGGGGAAAAAGCAGGATTTCTTCTGGCGACTGGAAACGCCAGACAGGCTGGGCCGCGCAGGGATCGACAAAATCGGTCTTGGCGCGTTGATTGGTTTGTCCGACAGCTGGCGGGTCGATTGCTATATGGTGGCTGAACATCTGCTGTGGATGCAGCAGCATTACTGGCAGAGCCGCTACTCCATCTCCTTCCCTCGCCTGCGCCCATGCACCGGTGGCGTTGAACCCGCATCGATCATGGACGAGCGACAGTTGGTCCAAACCATTTGCGCGTTTCGTTTACTGGCGCCAGAAATTGAGCTGTCGCTCTCCACCCGCGAATCGCCATGGTTCCGTGATCATGTGATCCCGCTGGCGATCAACAACGTCAGCGCCTTCTCAAAAACACAGCCCGGCGGTTATGCCGATAACCATCCTGAACTGGAACAGTTCTCCCCACACGACGCCCGTCGCCCAGAAGCCGTTGCTGAAGCACTAATGGCGCAGGGGTTACAGCCCGTGTGGAAGGACTGGGACAGCTATCTGGGACGCGCTTCGCAGATGCCGTAAGTCCGGAGCAATCGCATAAAACGAAAAAACCCGCTTTCGCGGGTTTTTTCTTCACTGTCACTTAACTGCTCAGGCTCTGGCCTTCATCGCTATCGTAAGCATTAGTGAAATTATCGGCGATTACAGCGCGACAACATTAACAGCAGACGGGCCTTTAGCGCCATTCTCCACAGAGAACTCCACTTTTTGACCTTCGTCTAATGTTTTAAAATCGTTACTCTGGATAGCAGAGAAATGCACAAACACGTCCTTGCTACCGTCCTGAGGAGTGATAAAGCCGAAGCCTTTCTCAGAGTTAAACCATTTTACTAAACCAGTCATTTTGTTAGACATAGATACTTCCTTTCATATTTTTGAGCCGCTTAAGCAGCGAAGATGGCCTGTTTTGCAGAAATTAACTTATGGGGCACTTAGGGAGGAGGCTCATGAAGAAGAGTATCTGAGGATAACGCTTGAACTGAGAACTGCTTTACTAAAACTGCTTTCATAAGGTCTGTGTATCAAACCGATGTCGCTATAGTAGACTTACTTCTAATCAATAAGCAAGCATTAATTTATTTAATAATCGATTAGCGCCGAAATGTTACACCATCGCGGTTGAGCATTTCAGGTAACAACGTGATCTAAAATGAACAAAAGCCCTGACCATTGCAGTCAGGGCTTTAAGTTACTACACACTTCAAATTTAACATTAATAAACTTAACGATTTAATACTGCTGATGGTACTACTTTAAAATGTACACGTTTACTACAGATAATATTGGATATTGATACTAACTAAAACCGTCCTCTATTTACCGTTAAACACATTCCACCCGCTTGATAATAGAACTCAAGGCTGGTGACCTAAACAAGTACACTTCCCCTCGCGACATATACTCTTTGATGCGTTGCCTTATTTCCCTTGCGATAACCAGAAAACAGAAACCGCAAACATTTACTATTAAATCATGGCGTTACATCGTCGCGTTTTACTAACTATTTGCGATTAGATATATCAACTACGTGGCCTGAAAGCATTGTCGAGGTGAATAAATAGCGTTTTCAGCATCGACTATCCCATACAAAAATACTTCGTGGCCTTTATCGCAACCCCCAATCAAGCTCTACTAACACTTACTACGTTAACAGCAAACTACAATTTCTCCGCTGTTAAGTATTAACATACGGGTTTAAAAAACGCTGTCAATACTGTTTTTTATAACATGTCTTTATTAACAGTGATTATATATTCCTGCATATGATAAATGGGTCAACAATCGCCAACTCAGGGCCAGATCGTAGGGTTGAGCCTCTTTTTGTAACCGGTTTCAGAAAAAGTGACTTTCTTTGTGATGCTTTGCACACAATCGTTGCAAAGCAGTTGTTGCTGCGGCTGGCTCGCGATAATTATCAACCCACACATGTTGATCGAGACTGCTTATGAAAAACATCGTTTTATGCTGTGCCGCCGGAATGTCCACCAGCATGCTGGTGCAAAAGATGAAAGATGCCGTCCAGAAAAAAGGAGTCGACGTCACTATCAAAGCGGTCCCGGTGGCTGAGTTTGAAGAGAATATCGCCACTGCGGATATCGTATTGCTCGGCCCACAGGTTAAGTATGAACAGGCCAAGCTGCAGGCGCTCGCCGACCCGCTAGGAAAAAAAGTCGCCGTTATCGATATGATGGATTACGGCATGATGAAAGGCGATGCGGTACTGGACAAAGCGCTGAAACTACTGGAGTGATGGCATGGAAGAGTTAGAAACGATCATCATGGAATTATTGGTAAACGCCGGAGCTGCGCGCAGTCAAGCCCTGACGGCGTTGCAACTGGCGCGTAAAGGTGATTTCGCCGGGGCAGAACACGCGATGATGGAATCTCGCGAGTATGTTAAACAAGCGCATAAAATCCAGACCCAACTGATCGGAATTGACGAAGGTACCGGCAAACTACCGGTTAATCTCATCACCGTCCATTCCCAGGACCACCTGATGAATGCCATGGTGATTCAGGATCTGGCAGGCGATATGATTGAACTGTATCGACGCTTGCCACCAGTAAACTGATCGGATGGCGTAAGCCGTAGGCCTCATAAGCCTGGCGTCATCATGCCGGATGGCAGCTGATGCCTTATCCGGCCAACATAATACATCTTAAATCCATCGACATAAAAAAACCCGCCGAAGCGGGTTTTTTATTAGCGTCAGCAACGATTAATCGTTGTCAGAACCACCCAGGCCTGCGTTCAGCAGTTCTGCCAGGCTGGCAGACGCATCTTCAGCAGTCACCTGCGGAGCAGCTGGCAGTTCGCCCGCTGCGCGGCGGCGCATACGATCCTGGTGGTACGCATAACCGGTACCCGCCGGGATCAGACGACCCACGATAACGTTCTCTTTCAGACCGCGCAGTTCATCACGTTTACCTGCAACAGCGGCTTCGGTCAGGACACGCGTGGTTTCCTGGAACGATGCTGCAGAGATGAAGGACTCGGTTGCCAGAGACGCTTTGGTGATACCCAGCAGATCGCGGGAGAATGTTGCACCCACTTTGCCGTTCGCTTCCAGATCGCGGTTAGCAATCTTGACGCGGGAGTATTCAACCTGCTCGCCTTCCAGGAAGTCGGAGCTACCAGCGCTTTCGATGGTGGCTTTACGCAGCATCTGACGAACGATAACTTCGATGTGCTTATCGTTAATCTTAACGCCCTGCAGACGGTATACGTCCTGAACTTCGTTAACGATATAACGAGTTACAGCATGCACACCACGCAGACGCAGGATGTCGTGCGGCGCTTCCGGACCGTCGGAAACAACGTCACCACGTTCTACACGTTCACCTTCGAACACGTTGAGCTGACGCCATTTCGGAATCATCTCTTCGTACGGCTCGCTACCGTCTACCGGGGTGATAACCAGACGACGTTTACCTTTGGTTTCTTTACCGAAGGAAATGATGCCGCTGATTTCAGCCAGGATTGCCGGCTCTTTCGGACGACGTGCTTCGAACAGGTCTGCAACGCGCGGCAGACCACCGGTGATATCCTTGGTACCGCCGGATTCCTGCGGAACACGCGCCAGGGTGTCACCAGAACTGATCTGTACGCCATCTTCCAGCTGAACAATCGCTTTACCCGGCAGGAAGTACTGAGCAGGCATATCGGTGCCAGGGATCAGAACGTCGTTGCCCTGAGCATCAACAATTTTCAGTGCCGGACGCAGGTCTTTACCACCCGCAGTACGTTCTGCAGAATCCAGAACCACCAGAGAAGACAGACCGGTCAGCTCGTCGGTCTGACGAGTAATGGTCTGGCCGTCGATCATGTCAGTGAAGCGGACGAAACCACTCACTTCGGTGATAACCGGCATGGTGTGCGGATCCCAGTTCGCTACGGTTTCGCCGCCAGCAACCTGTTCGCCATCACCTTTCGCCATAACGGAGCCGTAAGGCACTTTATAGCTTTCTTTGGTACGGCCGAATTCGTCGATCAGTTTCAGTTCGGTGTTACGTGAAGTGATAACCAGTTTACCGCTGGAGTTAACAACCGACTTCGCATTGCTCAGACGGATGCTACCTTTATTTTTCACCTGGATGCTGGATTCAGCAGCCGCACGAGATGCCGCACCACCGATGTGGAACGTACGCATCGTCAGCTGTGTACCCGGTTCACCGATGGACTGTGCCGCGATAACGCCGATTGCTTCACCTTTATTGATGATGTGGCCACGCGCCAGGTCACGACCATAGCAGTGCGCACATACACCAAAGTCGGTGTCACAGGATACAACGGAACGGACTTTGACGGAGTCAACGGAGTTCTCTTCCAGCAGGTCACACCACTGTTCGTGCAGCAGCGTGTTGCGTGGAACCAGAATATCCGCCGTACCCGGCTTCAGAACGTCTTCAGCAGTCACACGACCCAGAACGCGATCGCGCAGCGGTTCTTTAACGTCACCACCCTCGATAACCGGGGTCATGGTGATGCCTTCCAGCGTGCCGCAATCGTCTTCAGTAACAACCAAGTCCTGCGCAACGTCAACCAGACGACGAGTCAGATAACCGGAGTTCGCTGTTTTCAGTGCGGTATCCGCCAGACCTTTACGAGCACCGTGAGTAGAGATGAAGTACTGGAGTACGTTCAGACCTTCACGGAAGTTCGCGGTGATTGGCGTTTCGATGATGGAGCCATCTGGCTTAGCCATCAGACCACGCATACCAGCCAGCTGACGAATCTGTGCTGCAGAACCACGCGCACCGGAGTCGGCCATCATGTAGATGCTGTTGAAGGAAACCTGCTGCTCTTCTACGCCGTCACGGTTAATCACGGTTTCGGTTTGCAGGTTATCCATCATCGCTTTGGATACACGATCGTTCGCCGCAGCCCAGATATCGATAACTTTGTTATAGCGTTCGCCCGCGGTTACCAGACCAGACTGGAACTGCTCCTGGATCTCAGCAACTTCAGCTTCCGCTTCAGAGATGATCTCGTGTTTCTTCTCTGGGATGACCATGTCATCAATACCAACAGATGCACCTGAACGCGCTGCATAAGCAAAGCCGGTGTACATTGTCTGGTCAGCGAAGATAACGGTCGGCTTCAGGCCCAGAATGCGGTAACAGGTGTTCAGCATTTTGGAGATTGCTTTCTTGCCCAGCGCCTGGTTGACGATGGAGAAAGGCAGACCTTTCGGTACGATCATCCACAGAATGGCGCGACCAACGGTCGTGTCTTTCAGGCTGGTGTGCGCAACGAATTCGCCGTTTTCATCTTTTTCGTATTCAGTGATACGCACTTTAACGCGCGCATGCAGAGAGGCCAGACCTGCGCGATAGATACGCTCAGCTTCTTTCGGGCCAGTCAGCACCATGCCTTCGCCTTTGGCGTTAACACAGTCACGGGTCATGTAGTACAGACCCAATACAACGTCCTGAGACGGAACGATGATAGGTTCGCCGTTCGCCGGAGACAGGATGTTGTTGGTAGACATCATCAGCGCACGCGCTTCGAGCTGGGCTTCCAGCGTCAGCGGTACGTGAACAGCCATCTGGTCACCATCGAAGTCGGCGTTATATGCCGCACAAACCAGCGGGTGCAGCTGGATAGCTTTACCTTCGATCAGTACCGGTTCAAATGCCTGGATACCCAGACGGTGCAGGGTTGGTGCACGGTTCAGCAGTACCGGGTGTTCGCGGATAACTTCGTCCAGGATATCCCAAACGACAGCTTCTTCACGCTCAACCATTTTCTTAGCGGCTTTGATGGTGGTGGCCAGGCCACGCAGTTCCAGCTTGCCGTAAATAAACGGTTTGAACAGTTCCAGTGCCATTTTCTTCGGCAGACCGCACTGATGCAGACGCAGGTATGGACCTACGGTGATTACAGAACGACCGGAGTAGTCAACACGCTTACCGAGCAGGTTCTGACGGAAACGACCCTGTTTACCTTTGATCATATCGGCCAAAGATTTCAGAGGACGTTTGTTAGAACCGGTGATCGCACGACCACGACGACCGTTATCCAGCAGGGCGTCAACCGCTTCCTGCAGCATACGTTTTTCGTTACGTACGATGATGTCCGGCGCAGCCAGATCCAGCAGACGTTTCAGACGGTTGTTACGGTTGATCACGCGACGGTACAGATCGTTCAGATCTGATGTTGCGAAACGACCACCATCCAGCGGAACCAGCGGACGCAGATCTGGCGGCAGAACCGGCAGAACGGTCAGGATCATCCACTCTGGCTTGTTGCCAGACTGTACGAATGCTTCCAGCAGTTTGATACGTTTGGTCAGCTTCTTACGCTTGGTTTCGGAGTTGGTTTCGTTCAGCTCTTCGCGCAGAGTTTCGCACTCTTGCTCCAGATCCATGCTCTTCAGCAAGGCCTGGATTGCTTCCGCACCCATCTTCGCGTCGAATTCGTCACCGAACTCTTCCAGCGCGTCCAGATACTGCTCTTCAGTCAGGATCTGTTGACGTTCCAGGTTAGTCATACCGCCTTCGATAACCACATAAGATTCGAAGTACAGTACGCGTTCGATATCGCGCAGCGGCATATCGAGCAGCAGACCGATACGGGACGGCAGAGATTTCAGGAACCAGATGTGAGCGGTCGGAGACGCCAGCTCGATGTGGCCCATACGCTCACGGCGTACTTTAGTCTGGGTCACTTCAACGCCGCACTTCTCACAGATCACACCGCGGTGTTTCAGGCGCTTGTACTTACCGCACAGGCACTCATAGTCTTTTACCGGCCCAAAGATACGGGCGCAGAAAAGGCCGTCACGTTCAGGTTTGAACGTACGGTAGTTGATGGTTTCCGGCTTCTTAACTTCACCGAAAGACCATGAACGGATCATGTCTGGCGAGGCCAGAGCAATTTTGATCGCATCAAACTCTTCGGTTTTAGTCTGCGCTTTCAGAAACTTTAATAAATCTTTCACGGATTTGCTCCCGTCGGAGTTAGCACAATCTGGCGCTGGCTGTTACGCCAGCACCAGTGACCTGTTTGATCGAGAGTTACTCGTCTTCCAGCTCGATGTTGATACCCAGCGAACGAATCTCTTTCAACAGTACGTTGAAGGATTCCGGCATGCCTGGTTCCATCTGATGGTTGCCGTCCACGATGTTTTTATACATCTTAGTACGACCGTTCACGTCATCAGACTTAACGGTGAGCATTTCCTGCAGGGTGTATGCCGCGCCGTATGCTTCAAGCGCCCACACTTCCATCTCCCCGAAGCGCTGACCACCGAACTGAGCCTTACCACCCAGCGGCTGCTGAGTAACCAGGCTGTAAGAACCGGTAGAACGCGCATGCATCTTGTCATCAACCAGGTGGTTCAGTTTCAGCATGTACATGTAGCCAACGGTAACCTGGCGCTCGAACTGCTCACCGGTACGACCGTCGAACAGTGTGATCTGACCGGAAGTCGGCAGGCCACCCAGCTGTAACAGTTCCTTGATTTCAGACTCTTTCGCACCGTCGAACACCGGCGTTGCGATCGGCATACCTTTTTTCAGGTTTTCAGCCAGACGCAGAACTTCTTCATCGCTGAAGGTATTCAGGTCAACTTTCTGACGAACATCTGAACCCAGATCGTAAGCACGCTGGATGAATTCGCGCAGTTTCGCGACTTCCTGCTGCTGTTTCAGCATGGCGTTGATCTTATCGCCGATACCTTTCGCAGCCATACCCAGGTGGGTTTCAAGGATCTGACCGATGTTCATACGCGATGGTACGCCCAGCGGGTTCAGCACGATATCTACCGGCGTACCGTTAGCATCGTGTGGCATATCTTCGATCGGGTTGATCTTAGAGATTACACCCTTGTTACCGTGACGACCTGCCATCTTATCACCAGGCTGGATCCGACGTTTAACCGCCAGATAAACCTTAACAATCTTCAGCACGCCCGGTGCCAGATCGTCGCCCTGAGTGATTTTACGGCGTTTCGCTTCGAGTTTTTTCTCGAACTCGTGTTTCAGTTCGTCGTACTGCTCAGCCAGTTGTTCCAGCTGATTTTGTTTCTCTTCGTCGGTCAGGCCGAGTTCTAACCAGCGATCGCGCGGCAGTTTGTCGAGCTTCTCAGCTTCAACACCACCGGAAACCAGCACAGCGTAGATACGGCTGAACAGGCCAGCTTCGAGGATTTGCAGTTCTTCAGACAGGTCTTTTTTCGCCTGCTTCAGCTGCATCTCTTCGATTTCCAGCGCACGTTTGTCTTTTTCTACGCCATCGCGAGTAAAGACCTGAACGTCGATAATCGTACCGGAAACACCGTTTGGCACGCGCAGAGAAGAGTCTTTAACGTCAGACGCTTTCTCACCGAAGATCGCACGCAGCAGCTTCTCTTCTGGCGTCAGCTGGGTTTCACCTTTCGGCGTTACCTTACCAACCAGAATGTCGCCACCGGTTACTTCCGCGCCGATATAAACGATACCGGATTCATCCAGTTTGGAGAGCGCAGCTTCACCCACGTTCGGGATGTCAGCGGTGATCTCTTCCGGCCCCAGCTTGGTGTCACGGGACACACATGCCAGTTCCTGAATGTGGATGGTGGTGAAACGGTCTTCCTGGACAACACGCTCAGATACGAGGATGGAGTCTTCGAAGTTGTAACCATTCCATGGCATGAATGCCACGCGCATGTTCTGACCGAGAGCCAGTTCACCGAGGTCGGTGGACGGACCGTCTGCCAGCACATCACCACGTTCAACCGGTTCGCCCAGAGATACGCAAGGCATCTGGTTGATACAGGTGTTCTGGTTAGAACGGGTGTATTTGGTCAGGTTATAAATGTCGATACCTGCTTCGCCCGGGTACATCTCGTCTTCGTTAACTTTGATAACGATACGGGAAGCATCCACGTACTGGACGGTACCGCCACGTTTAGCAACTGCGGTAACACCGGAGTCGACGGCAACAGCACGTTCCATACCGGTACCAACCAGCGGCTTATCAGCACGCAGAGTCGGAACCGCCTGACGTTGCATGTTCGCACCCATCAATGCACGGTTGGCGTCATCGTGTTCCAGGAACGGGATCAGGGACGCACCGACGGATACCACCTGCTGAGTGGATACGTCCATGTAGTCAACCTGGTCACGGCTGAACAAGCTGGATTCGCCTTTGCTACGGCAGGTAACCAGATCTTCTACAAAGTGGCCTTCGTCATCCAGGTTGGAGTTCGCCTGAGCGATAACGTAGTTGCCTTCTTCGATAGCTGACAGGTAATGAATTTCGTCAGTTACAACACCGTCGGTCACTTTACGGTACGGAGTCTCGAGGAAGCCGTATTCGTTAGTCTGTGCGTACACAGACAAGGAGTTGATCAGACCGATGTTCGGACCTTCAGGCGTTTCGATTGGACATACGCGACCGTAGTGAGTCGGGTGTACGTCTCGAACTTCGAAGCCTGCGCGTTCACGAGTCAAACCGCCTGGGCCGAGTGCAGAGATACGACGTTTGTGCGTAATCTCAGACAGCGGGTTGTTCTGGTCCATAAACTGAGACAGCTGGCTGGAACCAAAGAACTCTTTCACTGCTGCAGAAATCGGCTTAGCGTTGATCATATCCTGAGGCATCAGGGTATCCAGATCGCCCAGAGACAGACGCTCTTTCACCGCACGCTCAACACGTACCAGGCCAACGCGGAACTGGTTTTCCGCCATTTCGCCTACGGAACGGATACGACGGTTACCGAGGTGGTCGATATCATCGACTTCGCCTTTACCGTTACGGATATCGATGAGCTTCTTCATCACTTCGATGATGTCGTCTTTGCTCAGGATACCGGAACCTTCGATTTCGTCGCGCAGCAGAGAACGGTTGAACTTCATACGACCAACCGCAGACAGGTCATAGCGGTCTTCGGAGAAGAACAGGTTCTCGAACAGGCTTTCAGCAGCTTCACGCGTCGGCGGCTCACCAGGGCGCATCATGCGGTAGATTTCTACCAGCGCGCTCAGACGATCGTTGGTTGGGTCGACACGTACAGTTTCAGAAATGTACGGACCGTGGTCCAGATCGTTGGTGAACAGCGTTTCGATACGCTTGTGGCCAGACTGGCTCAGCTTAGCCAGCAGATCCAGACTCAGCTCCATGTTAGCTGCGCAGATCAGCTCGCCAGTAGATTCGTCAACGTAGTCTTTAGCCGCAACTTTACCAGCAATGTATTCAACCGGAACTTCGATATGTTTGATATCGTCTTTTTCCAGTTGGCGAATGTGGCGCGCAGTGATGCGACGGCCTTTTTCGACGTAGACTTTGCCGTTAGCTTCGATGTCAAAGGAGGCGGTTTCACCACGCAGGCGTTCCGGCACCAGTTCCATCTGCAGCTTGTTGTCACGAATTTCGAAAACAACTTTCTCAAAGAACAGGTCAAGGATCTGCTCAGTGGTGTAGTTCAGTGCACGCAGAATAATGGTCGCAGGCAGTTTACGGCGACGGTCAATACGTACGAACAGGTTGTCCTTCGGATCGAATTCGAAGTCCAGCCAGGAACCACGGTAAGGGATAATACGCGCGTTATACAGCACTTTACCCGAAGAGTGGGTTTTACCTTTGTCGGAGTCAAAAAAGACGCCAGGACTACGGTGCAGCTGAGAAACGATAACACGCTCAGTACCGTTGATAACAAAGGTACCGTTGTCTGTCATGAGCGGAATTTCGCCCATGTAGACTTCTTGTTCTTTAATGTCTTTTACGGTGCCTTCCGGCGCTTCGCGCTCGTAGATCACCAGGCGCAGTTTTACGCGCAGCGGTGCGGAATAGGTCACGCCACGGATCTGACATTCCTGAACGTCAAACACCGGTTCGCCAAGGCGGTAGCTGACGTATTGCAGCTCGGAATTACCGCTGTAGCTCTGAATCGGGAAAACGGAACGGAAAGCTGCTTCCAGACCATACTGCCCTTCAGGATCTTGCTCGATGAACTTCTGAAACGAGTCAAGCTGGATAGAAAGGAGATAAGGTATGTCCAACACTTGCGGACGTTTACCAAAATCCTTACGAATACGTTTTTTCTCGGTATAGGAGTAAACCATTAGGGTTCCTCAGCTCGCTGACAAGTCGACCCATCTGTCCGACGAAGGGACAGTTTGTGCAACACTATTTTGTTGACCGGAAAATCGAATACTTTCCGCAATGCCTGTTGCTATCACGCTTAAACCATTTCATTGCGATTTACACAGAACTGACGTTCTGTCGCAGTATATTAAGACGTCGATAGAAACAAGCATTGAAAGGCACAGCAGTAGTCAAACAGTGTGAAATGCTACTGGCGCCTTACAGCGCAAAAAGGCTGGTGACTAAAAAGTCACCAGCCATCAGCCTAATTTCTTAGGCTGCAACCAGAAAAGTTGGCTTATTTAACTTCAACTTCAGCGCCAGCTTCTTCCAGAGATTTTTTCAGTGCTTCTGCGTCGTCTTTGCTCACGCCTTCTTTCAGCGCAGCCGGTGCAGATTCTACCAGGTCTTTAGCTTCTTTCAGACCCAGGCCAGTTGCGCCACGTACTGCTTTGATAACAGCAACTTTGTTAGCGCCAGCAGCTTTCAGAATTACGTCGAATTCAGTTTTTTCTTCAGCAGCTTCAGCCGGGCCAGCAGCTACAGCTACAGCAGCAGCAGCAGAAACACCGAATTTTTCTTCCATTGCAGAAATCAGTTCTACAACGTCCATTACGGACATAGCGGATACTGCTTCAATGATTTGATCTTTAGTGATAGACATTTAAATTGTTCCTGAAAATCAGAATAAGTTTATACGTAAGCAGATGCTTTACAAAGATAACTGCGATTAAGCAGCTTCTTTCGCATCGCGTACAGCAGCCAGAGTACGAACCAGTTTGCCAGCCGAAGCTTCTTTCATGGTTGCCATCAGGCGTGCAATTGCTTCTTCGTAGGTCGGCAGAGTTGCCAGGCGATCGATATTCGATGCCGTAATCAACTCACCTTCAAAGGCTGCGGCTTTGACCTCAAATTTTGCATTCGCTTTCGCGAACTCTTTGAACAGACGAGCAGCAGCGCCCGGGTGTTCCATAGAGTATGCAATCAGGGTCGGACCAACAAACGTGTCTTTCAGGCACTCGAACTGAGTACCTTCAACGACGCGGCGCAGCAGGGTGTTACGAACAACACGCATGTATACGCCAGCTTCACGACCTGCTTTACGCAGTTCAGTCATTTTATCTACAGTTACGCCACGGGAATCCGCAACTACTGCAGACAGCGCGCCTTTGGCTACTTCGCTGACTTCAGCAACAATCGCTTGTTTGTCTTGAAGATTTAAAGCCATTAGCTTTGCTCCTGGATGTTTGCCGGAACTCATGTTCCGGAACTCACTTCACTCCCCCCAACGGAGAGAGCGTCTAAATACGGTGAGCAGAAACAAGCCAGAGTATCAGAAATAATCTTAGCGTTCTGTCACCGTCTACGCAGGGCATTAAGTTTCTTACGAAACACCTGCGGTCTTCGACGGAGGCCTGGATTAGGCCAGGCTCCAACGAACAAATCTTTTCTATCTGTCGTTATTCAATCTGTAGCGGCGTTGACTGCCTTGCCACAGCCTGAATATCTCGGATATACGTCTGCAATTAGCAGAATACGTGGGGGTAAGATTGTAGACAAAATCACCGCCCACGTAAAGGCGAATATTAGTTCGCCACAGTCGCAGTCAGACCGGACTGATCAACGGCAACGCCAGCACCCATGGTGGTGGAGATGCTAACTTTCTTGATGTACACGCCTTTTGCCTGAGTCGGTTTTGCTTTTTTCAGCGCAACCAGCAGAGCTTCCAGGTTTTCTTTCAGTTTGTCAGCGTCAAAATCCACTTTACCGATGGTGGTGTGAATGATGCCGTTTTTGTCGTTACGGTAACGAACCTGACCAGCTTTAGCATTCTTAACAGCTTCAGCAACGTTAGGAGTTACAGTACCAACTTTCGGGTTTGGCATCAGGCCGCGCGGACCCAGAACCTGACCCAGCTGGCCAACAACGCGCATTGCATCCGGGGAAGCAATAACAACGTCAAAGTTCATTTCGCCTTTCTTGATCTGTTCAGCCAGATCTTCCATACCTACCAGCTCAGCGCCTGCAGCTTTAGCAGCTTCAGCGTTTGCACCCTGGGTAAATACGGCTACGCGAACGGAACGGCCAGTACCGTGCGGCAGTACAGTTGCACCACGTACGTTCTGGTCAGATTTACGAGCATCGATGCCGAGGTTAACAGCAACGTCCACGCTTTCTACGAATTTAGCAGTGGCCAGCTCTTTCAGCAGAGCGATAGCTTCGTTGATGTCATACTGCTTAGTAGCATCAACTTTGTCACGGATCACGGACATGCGCTTGGTCAGTTTAGCCATTTCTTAGTCCTCCACTACCAGGCCCATGGAACGTGCAGTACCTTCAATGGAGCGAGTCATCGCTTCAATGTCGGAACCAGTCATGTCGGCAGCTTTGGTCTGCGCGATTTCCTGCAGCTGAGCGCGGGAAATTTTACCCACTTTGTCTTTGTTCGGCTTGCCGGAACCAGACTTGATACCAGCCGCTTTCTTCAGCAGAACTGCTGCCGGAGGCGTTTTGGTAACGAAAGTGAAAGAACGGTCAGCGTAAACGGTGATAACAACCGGGATTGGCAGACCTTTTTCCATGGAATCAGTTTTAGCATTGAACGCTTTGCAGAATTCCATGATGTTCACGCCTTGTTGACCCAGTGCAGGACCTACCGGCGGACTCGGGTTAGCCATACCAGCTGCAACCTGCAGCTTGACATAGGCTTGGACTTTCTTAGCCATTCTAAATTCCTCTAGTTGGGTTATAACGCCTCAAGGAGGCTCCCCGTGATTAAATTCGTTTTACGGATAGGATCCATAAAAACAAAAGGCGCGAAATTGTATTCCAATCTCGCGCCTTGTGCAACGATTAAATCGTCGCTTTTTTGATCGGGGTGTTAGGCTTTTTCAACCTGAGCGAAGTCCAGTTCAACCGGAGTCGCACGACCGAAGATAGATACGGAAACTTTCAGACGAGACTTCTCGTAGTCCACTTCTTCAACCACGCCGTTAAAGTCAGCGAACGGACCGTCGCTAACGCGAACCATTTCACCAGGCTCAAACATCGTTTTCGGACGCGGCTTGTCGCCAACCTGCTGCAGACGGTTCATGATCGCATCAACTTCTTTGTCGCTGATCGGCGCCGGACGGTCAGATGTACCGCCGATAAAGCCCATCACACGCGGCACGCTGCGCACCAGGTGCCAGCTTGCGTCATTCATCACCATCTGGACCAATACATAGCCCGGGAAGAATTTACGTTCGCTCTTGCGACGCTGACCGCCACGGATTTCGACCACTTCTTCGGTCGGCACCATGACTTCGCCAAACAGCTCTTCCATATTTTGTAACTTGATATATTCGCGCAGCGATGTAGCTACGCGGCCTTCAAAACCGGAAAACGCCTGAACGACGTACCAGCGCTTTTTAGGGGCTTCAGACATCTTAGAACCTCAGGCCAGTGATAAAGGATACCAGGCGAACCAGAATACCATCCAGTCCCCACAGGATCAGTGACATTACTGCGGTAACCGCAGCCACAATTAATGTGGTGTGCAATGTTTCCTGGCGAGTTGGCCAAATGACCTTACGGACTTCGGTTCTCGCTTCACGGGCAAAAGCAACGGTCGCTTTACCTTTTGTTGTCAACAGCGCGACACCACCCGCTGCGGCAATCAGAATCACTACGGCCAGCGCACGCAGCGGCAGCATCATGTCACGATAGAGGTAGTTGCCAACGATAGCTACAAGCAGCAATACAGCGACAACAACCCACTTCATCGCTTCCAGGCCGCGCCCGCTTCCTTGAGCTTCGGTATTCGCACTCATAAACCAACCTGTCAGAAGTATTCTACAAACATTTTCACCCCGCGTAAGCGAGGCGATCCAAACCGAAATGCTCTGGTGCGTTTCGGACTAAACGCCCTCTTCAGAGCCTGTCTCAGCAATGATTATGACAAATAAAATCACTGATGAGCCAGGTTCTGGTGTGAAAGCGTGCAAAAAGGGCATCAAATGATGCCCTTTTATTGCGCATTGCGTCAAATGTTATTCGGCAATTAGCTCATTACTTTGGCAACAACGCCCGCACCAACAGTACGGCCGCCTTCACGGATTGCGAAACGCAGACCGTCGTCCATCGCGATTGGGTGGATCAGGGTAACAACCATTTTGATGTTGTCGCCCGGCATTACCATCTCAACGCCTTCCGGCAGTTCGATGGTACCAGTCACGTCAGTAGTACGGAAGTAGAACTGCGGACGGTAGCCTTTGAAGAACGGAGTGTGACGGCCGCCTTCGTCTTTGGACAGAATGTACACTTCAGATTCGAACTTGGTGTGCGGCTTGATAGAGCCCGGCTTAGCCAGTACCTGACCACGTTCGATTTCTTCACGTTTGATACCACGCAGCAGAACACCAACGTTCTCACCAGCACGGCCTTCGTCCAGCAGTTTGCGGAACATTTCAACGCCAGTACAGGTAGACTTAGCAGTATCCTTGATACCAACGATTTCAACTTCTTCACCAACTTTGATGATACCGCGCTCTACACGACCGGTAACAACGGTACCACGACCGGAGATGGAGAATACGTCTTCGATAGGCAGCAGGAACGGCTTGTCAATCGCACGCTCTGGTTCTGGGATGTAAGAATCCAGGAAGCCAGCCAGTTCGATGATTTTCGCTTCCCACTCTGCTTCGCCTTCCAGCGCTTTCAGAGCAGAACCACGAACGATCGGAGTGTCGTCGCCCGGGAAATCGTACTGAGACAGAAGTTCACGAACTTCCATTTCTACCAGTTCCAGCAGCTCTTCGTCATCAACCATGTCGCATTTGTTCAGGAACACGATGATGTACGGAACGCCTACCTGACGACCCAGCAGGATGTGCTCACGAGTCTGCGGCATCGGGCCGTCAGTCGCAGCAACAACCAGGATCGCGCCGTCCATCTGCGCAGCACCGGTGATCATGTTTTTAACATAGTCGGCGTGGCCCGGGCAGTCTACGTGTGCATAGTGGCGAGTCGGGGTGTCATATTCAACGTGAGAAGTGTTGATGGTGATACCACGAGCTTTTTCTTCCGGCGCGTTATCGATCTGGTCGAATGCACGAGCAGCACCGCCGTAGGTTTTAGCCAGTACGGTAGTGATTGCAGCGGTCAGCGTTGTTTTACCATGGTCAACGTGGCCGATAGTACCGACGTTAACGTGCGGTTTTGTACGTTCAAATTTTTCTTTAGACATCGATTGTCCCTCTAAGACACGGATAAATCGGTGATATCACCACATCAACCAGGCCATATGCCTGAGCTGTTGAATGCTTTTAAAAGTAAACAGAGAGAAACGGGAAGGAGAAGTGAAGTGGTGCTGATACCCAGAGTCGAACTGGGGACCTCACCCTTACCAAGGGTGCGCTCTACCAACTGAGCCATATCAGCACGTCTGGAGCGGGCAGCGGGAATCGAACCCGCATCATCAGCTTGGAAGGCTGAGGTAATAGCCATTATACGATGCCCGCATCCTGAAACTCGGCTACCCAGTTCTTTCTGTAATAAAAAAGAGATTTCTCTCTTTTTTATTCGAGCTGATTAATTTTTTAACCAACTCAGGCGGCGATAACGCTGCCAGAAAGTGGTGGTGGGGGAAGGATTCGAACCTTCGAAGTCTGTGACGGCAGATTTACAGTCTGCTCCCTTTGGCCGCTCGGGAACCCCACCGGACTTGATGGTGCCGACTACCGGAATCGAACTGGTGACCTACTGATTACAAGTCAGTTGCTCTACCTACTGAGCTAAGTCGGCATCAAGTAGCGCGCATTTTATGGAGACATGCGCACTCATGCAACTAAAAAATTGCATAAAATGTTCTATCGATCACATTTTGCGCTATACGACCGATAAATAATCTATTTCTTCTTCGAATTGAACAAATTTCCAACGTCAGCCGCGCTCCCAGAAGGCATTTTGCTCCAGCATGCCGTTATCAATAGAGAGAAAGTGCATCTTTATACATCTGGAATAGCCATCACATTGCGTTTCAGGGGACGATTTTTTCTTATTATTCCCTCCCATCTGGTGTTACCCTCCTGCCCATTGTCCAAATTAACTGAAATGTGCGTGCCATTGCGTACCGGGGATGATTTCGTTTTTTACCGCAGACCTGATATAGCAATGACAGCCAGACCATGCGTATGAGTATAAAAGAGCAAGCGTTAACGTCGCCTTACCTACAGTTTGATCGCAACCAGTGGGCTGCGCTTCGTGATTCCGTGCCGATGACTCTGACCGAGGAAGAGATTGCTCGTCTGAAAGGCATTAACGAAGACTTATCGCTGGAAGAAGTTGCTGAGATTTATTTGCCATTATCGCGTTTGCTAAATTTTTACATCAGTTCGAACCTGCGGCGTCAGGCTGTGCTGGAGCAATTTTTAGGCACCAACGGCGAGCGTATTCCTTATATTATTAGCATTGCTGGCAGCGTCGCCGTCGGCAAAAGTACGACTGCACGTGTGTTGCAAGCGTTGCTGAGTCGCTGGCCCGAGCATCGTAAGGTTGAGCTGATCACTACTGACGGTTTTCTTCATCCTAACCAGGTGTTGAAAGATCGTGGGCTCATGAAGAAGAAAGGCTTTCCTCAGTCCTATGATATGCACCGTCTGGTTAAATTCGTTTCCGATCTAAAGTCTGGCGTCCCCAACGTTACGGCACCGGTCTATTCTCATCTGATTTATGATGTGATCCCTGATGGCGACAAAACCGTTGCCCAGCCTGACATATTAATCCTCGAAGGGCTCAATGTATTACAAAGCGGGATGGACTATCCTCACGATCCACATCATGTATTTGTTTCTGACTTTGTCGACTTTTCTATTTATGTGGATGCGCCAGAAGAATTACTCCAGACGTGGTATATCAACCGCTTCCTGAAATTCCGCGAAGGGGCATTTACCAACCCAGACTCTTATTTCCATAACTATGCGAAATTGTCGGAAGACGAGGCAATCAACACGGCCACATCGCTGTGGAAAGAAATCAACTGGTTGAATTTAAAACAGAATATTTTACCAACGCGTGAGCGAGCCAGCTTAATCATGACGAAAAGCGCTAATCATGCCGTTGAGCAAGTCAGATTACGAAAATAAAAAAATAAAGGGGAGCCATAGCTCCCCTTCTTATTATTCAGCGCTTCTAAGCGATATTTCCCCACCCATCCAGGGTTTTATCACGCCATTTTGTTCGAGTAGCAATGCACCTTGCGCATCTATTCCACGAGATACGCCAAATATTTCTTTATCACCAATAATGAGTTTAACAGGGCGGTCGATAAAGTTATCCAGCGCCCTCCAGCGGGACAAATACGGCGCCAGGCCCTCATGCTCAAACAGTACCAGGGCAGCGCGCAGCTCGCGGATCAGTCGGGCAGCCAGAGTATTGCGGTCAATGGTAATACCCGCTTCCTGCAGATTAATCCAGCCTTGATTAACCACATTCTCCTCAACCCGACGCATGGACATGTTTATACCCGCCCCAATAACAATCTGTGCGGCATCGCCCGTTTTTCCGGTGAGTTCAACCAGGATCCCTGCCAGTTTACGGTCGAGCAAATAGAGGTCGTTGGGCCATTTAACACGCACTTTATCCGCGCCCAGATCGCGTAAAACCTCAGCCATGACAATACCAATCACCAAGCTCAGGCCAATCGCGGCTGCCGGTCCTTGTTCCAGTCGCCAGAACATTGAAAGGTACAGATTGGCGCCAAAGGGAGAGAACCATTTACGTCCACGACGACCACGACCGGCCTGCTGATACTCAGCTACGCAGGCATCCCCTGACTCCAGTTGACCAATTCGATCCATAAGGTACTGATTGGTTGAGTCGATAACCGGCAGGACCGTTATATTCCCGCCATCCAGCTGAGAATAAATAAGTGATGAATCTAATAGCTGGATAGGTTCAGGTAAGCTGTATCCTTTACCAGGGACAGTAAATACATCAACACCCCAGTCACGTAGCGTCTGGACATGTTTATTGATTGCCGCACGGCTCATTCCCAGCTTTTCACCGAGTTGCTCACCAGAGTGAAATTCGCCATCGGCTAATAATGAAATAAGCGTCAGGGGGACGGTATTATCCTTCATGCAACGATCTCCACGGCATTCACTTCACCCAGTGGGCCAATAAACCGGACTTCCGGTTCAAGCCAGACATTGAATTTCTCACCGACTTTTTGGCGTACGTGATGCGCCAGTTGCACCACATCCTGACTCGTAGCATGGCCTGCATTGATCAGCACCAGTGCCTGCTGCTGATGTACCGCTGCGCCGCCAATGCGCATGCCTTTTAGCTGACATTGATCGATAAGCCAGCCAGCAGCCAGTTTCACAGAGCCATCAGCCTGCGGGTAATGAGGTGCAGTCGGGAATTTCGCCAGGAGCTCCTGCGCAATATCCGCGGTGACAACCGGGTTTTTAAAGAAACTCCCCGCATTCCCGTTTACTTTTGGATCGGGCAGTTTTGTGGTGCGCATATGGCAAACAGAATCAAAAACCTGCCGAGGCGTTACCGTGGCAGGATCAAGACGCGTCAGGTCACCGTATGTGAGAACGGGTTGCCACTGTTTAGGTAAGCGCAGACCAACAGCTACAATCGCAAAACGATCCTGATACTCATGTTTGAAGATACTGTCACGGTAACCAAATCGGCATTCTGCGGCGCTAACGCGCAGATGTTTGCCGGTCGAAAGCTCTACGCAGTCCACGTATTCACAGACGCGCCGCAGTTCTACGCCATAGGCACCAATATTCTGGATCGGCGATGAACCCACGCAGCCGGGGATCAGCGCCAGATTTTCCAGTCCGGGCATGCTTTGCTGCAGCGTATGCTCTACCAGATGATGCCAGTTTTCACCAGCGCCTACGTGCAAATGCCACGCATCAGGTTGTTCTGTAATCGCTATTCCCTTGATACGGTTGACGATCACCGTTCCATGGAAGGCATCAAGAAACAGGACGTTACTCCCTTCGCCCAGGATTAGCACTGGATGATGTGATGCATTGGCTGATTGCCAGGCATTTAGTAGTTGTTGCTCATTTTCGGCACAGACAAGCACATTAGCTTGTTGATCGATACCGAAGGTGTTCCAGGCTTTAAGGGAGTGATTCATAGACGCTTTCCTGATGCAAAATCGCGCTTAGTTTACCGTATATGCTGCAGGATGGCTTGTGTTATGGAAGCTTAGGATGTTGCTTTGCAACCGATGAGGCTGCAATCACAGTAAGAATAAGGTTTACAGGCGCTGTATCCGGTAATAACAGACGCTGGCCGGATAAGGCGGGAGGTCACATCCGGCGATTTTCATCCCTGCAGACGCAAAAAAGCCCATCCGGCAGGATGGGCTTCTTCACTTGTTTGATGCCTGGCAGTTCCCTACTCTCGCATGGGGAGACCCCACACTACCATCGGCGCTACGGCGTTTCACTTCTGAGTTCGGCATGGGGTCAGGTGGGACCACCGCGCTACAGCCGCCAGGCAAATTCTGTTTATCAACACACTTTTCGCATGTCGATGTAATCTGTATCAAACTGAAAATGATGTCTCTTTCGCCAAAACATCTTCGGCGTTGTAAGGTTAAGCCTCACGGTTCATTAGTATCGGTTAGCTCAACGTATCGCTACGCTTACACACCCGACCTATCAACGTCGTCGTCTTCAACGTTCCTTCAGGACCCTTAAAGGGTCAGGGAGAACTCATCTCGGGGCAAGTTTCGTGCTTAGATGCTTTCAGCACTTATCTCTTCCGCATTTAGCTACCGGGCAATGCCATTGGCATGACAACCCGAACACCAGTGATGCGTCCACTCCGGTCCTCTCGTACTAGGAGCAGCCCCCCTCAATTCTCCAGCGCCCACGGCAGATAGGGACCGAACTGTCTCACGACGTTCTAAACCCAGCTCGCGTACCACTTTAAATGGCGAACAGCCATACCCTTGGGACCTACTTCAGCCCCAGGATGTGATGAGCCGACATCGAGGTGCCAAACACCGCCGTCGATATGAACTCTTGGGCGGTATCAGCCTGTTATCCCCGGAGTACCTTTTATCCGTTGAGCGATGGCCCTTCCATTCAGAACCACCGGATCACTAAGACCTGCTTTCGCACCTGCTCGAGCCGTCACTCTCGCAGTCAAGCTAGCTTATGCCTTTGCACTAACCTCCTGATGTCCGACCAGGATTAGCTAACCTTCGTGCTCCTCCGTTACTCTTTAGGAGGAGACCGCCCCAGTCAAACTACCCACCAGACACTGTCCGCAACCCGGATCACGGGTCTACGTTAGAACACCAGCCATTAAAGGGTGGTATTTCAAGGTTGGCTCCATGCAGACTGGCGTCCACACTTCAAAGCCTCCCACCTATCCTACACATCAAGGACCAGTGTTCAGTGTCAAGCTATAGTAAAGGTTCACGGGGTCTTTCCGTCTTGCCGCGGGTACACTGCATCTTCACAGCGAGTTCAATTTCACTGAGTCTCGGGTGGAGACAGCCTGGCCATCATTACGCCATTCGTGCAGGTCGGAACTTACCCGACAAGGAATTTCGCTACCTTAGGACCGTTATAGTTACGGCCGCCGTTTACCGGGGCTTCGATCAAGAGCTTCTCCTTACGGATAACCCCATCAATTAACCTTCCGGCACCGGGCAGGCGTCACACCGTATACGTCCACTTTCGTGTTTGCACAGTGCTGTGTTTTTAATAAACAGTTGCAGCCAGCTGGTATCTTCGACTGATTTCAGCTCCATGAGTAAATCACTTCACCTACATATCAGCGTGCCTTCTCCCGAAGTTACGGCACCATTTTGCCTAGTTCCTTCACCCGAGTTCTCTCAAGCGCCTTGGTATTCTCTACCTGACCACCTGTGTCGGTTTGGGGTACGATTTTGTGTTACCTGATGCTTAGAGGCTTTTCCTGGAAGCAGGGCATTTGTTACTTCAGCACCGTAGTGCCTCGTCATCACACCTCAGCGTTAGCAAGACTCCGGATTTACCTGGAATCTCCGCCTACATGCTTAAACCGGGACAACCGTCGCCCGGCTAACATAGCCTTCTCCGTCCCCCCTTCGCAGTAACACCAAGTACAGGAATATTAACCTGTTTCCCATCGACTACGCCTTTCGGCCTCGCCTTAGGGGTCGACTCACCCTGCCCCGATTAACGTTGGACAGGAACCCTTGGTCTTCCGGCGTGCGGGTTTTTCACCCGCATTATCGTTACTTATGTCAGCATTCGCATTCTGATACCTCCAGCATGCCTCACAGCCACCTTCAACGGCTTACAGAACGCTCCCCTACCCAACAACACATAGTGTCGCTGCCGCAGCTTCGGTGCATGGTTTAGCCCCGTTACATCTTCCGCGCAGGCCGACTCGACCAGTGAGCTATTACGCTTTCTTTAAATGATGGCTGCTTCTAAGCCAACATCCTGGCTGTCTGTGCCTTCCCACATCGTTTCCCACTTAACCATGACTTTGGGACCTTAGCTGGCGGTCTGGGTTGTTTCCCTCTTCACGACGGACGTTAGCACCCGCCGTGTGTCTCCCGTGATAACATTCTTCGGTATTCGCAGTTTGCATCGGGTTGGTAAGTCGGGATGACCCCCTAGCCGAAACAGTGCTCTACCCCCGAAGATGAGTTCACGAGGCGCTACCTAAATAGCTTTCGGGGAGAACCAGCTATCTCCCGGTTTGATTGGCCTTTCACCCCCAGCCACAAGTCATCCGCTAATTTTTCAACATTAGTCGGTTCGGTCCTCCAGTTAGTGTTACCCAACCTTCAACCTGCCCATGGCTAGATCACCGGGTTTCGGGTCTATACCCTGCAACTTAACGCCCAGTTAAGACTCGGTTTCCCTTCGGCTCCCCTATTCGGTTAACCTTGCTACAGAATATAAGTCGCTGACCCATTATACAAAAGGTACGCAGTCACCCCATAAAGAGGCTCCCACTGCTTGTACGTACACGGTTTCAGGTTCTTTTTCACTCCCCTCGCCGGGGTTCTTTTCGCCTTTCCCTCACGGTACTGGTTCACTATCGGTCAGTCAGGAGTATTTAGCCTTGGAGGATGGTCCCCCCATATTCAGACAGGATACCACGTGTCCCGCCCTACTCTTCGAGTTCACAACACATGCACTTTTGTGTACGGGACTATCACCCTGTACCGTCGGACTTTCCAGACCGTTCCACTACCACACATGCTGATTCAGACTCTGGGCTGCTCCCCGTTCGCTCGCCGCTACTGGGGGAATCTCGGTTGATTTCTTTTCCTCGGGGTACTTAGATGTTTCAGTTCCCCCGGTTCGCTTCATTACGCTATGTATTCACGCAATGATAGTGTGACGAATCACACTGGGTTTCCCCATTCGGAAATCGCCGGTTATAACGGTTCATATCACCTTACCGACGCTTATCGCAGATTAGCACGTCCTTCATCGCCTCTGACTGCCAGGGCATCCACCGTGTACGCTTAGTCGCTTAACCTCACAACCCGAAGATGTTTCGTAAAACACTTCAGTGTTGCGAAAATTTGAGAGACTCGAACACACCGCTTTTCATTTCTTGTTTACGGAGAAATGAAACAGTGTGTCGTTTCAATTTTCAGCTTGATCCAGATTTTTAAAGAGCAAAACTTCGCAGTGAACCTTTTCAGGTACACTCTGAAGTTTTCTTGTGTTTTTGCAGTAAAGATGGTGGAGCTATGCGGGATCGAACCGCAGACCTCCTGCGTGCAAAGCAGGCGCTCTCCCAGCTGAGCTATAGCCCCATCGTAGTTAAATCTCGTTTAACCTTAATTTCTGTTGAGGCAAGGCGTGGTGACGCGAAGCATACTGAAGTATGTGAGCGTCGCCGCAACGCAGCATCAGCAGAAATTTGGTAGGCCTGAGTGGACTTGAACCACCGACCTCACCCTTATCAGGGGTGCGCTCTAACCACCTGAGCTACAAGCCTGCAGAGATTTTCTTACTGCTAATTTTCATCAGACAATCTGTGTGAGCACTACAAAGAACGTTTCTTTAAGGTAAGGAGGTGATCCAACCGCAGGTTCCCCTACGGTTACCTTGTTACGACTTCACCCCAGTCATGAATCACAAAGTGGTAAGCGCCCTCCCGAAGGTTAAGCTACCTACTTCTTTTGCAACCCACTCCCATGGTGTGACGGGCGGTGTGTACAAGGCCCGGGAACGTATTCACCGTGGCATTCTGATCCACGATTACTAGCGATTCCGACTTCATGGAGTCGAGTTGCAGACTCCAATCCGGACTACGACATACTTTATGAGGTCCGCTTGCTCTCGCGAGGTCGCTTCTCTTTGTATATGCCATTGTAGCACGTGTGTAGCCCTACTCGTAAGGGCCATGATGACTTGACGTCATCCCCACCTTCCTCCAGTTTATCACTGGCAGTCTCCTTTGAGTTCCCGGCCGAACCGCTGGCAACAAAGGATAAGGGTTGCGCTCGTTGCGGGACTTAACCCAACATTTCACAACACGAGCTGACGACAGCCATGCAGCACCTGTCTCAGAGTTCCCGAAGGCACCAAAGCATCTCTGCTAAGTTCTCTGGATGTCAAGAGTAGGTAAGGTTCTTCGCGTTGCATCGAATTAAACCACATGCTCCACCGCTTGTGCGGGCCCCCGTCAATTCATTTGAGTTTTAACCTTGCGGCCGTACTCCCCAGGCGGTCGACTTAACGCGTTAGCTCCGGAAGCCACGCCTCAAGGGCACAACCTCCAAGTCGACATCGTTTACGGCGTGGACTACCAGGGTATCTAATCCTGTTTGCTCCCCACGCTTTCGCACCTGAGCGTCAGTCTTTGTCCAGGGGGCCGCCTTCGCCACCGGTATTCCTCCAGATCTCTACGCATTTCACCGCTACACCTGGAATTCTACCCCCCTCTACAAGACTCTAGCCTGCCAGTTTCGGATGCAGTTCCCAGGTTGAGCCCGGGGATTTCACATCCGACTTGACAGACCGCCTGCGTGCGCTTTACGCCCAGTAATTCCGATTAACGCTTGCACCCTCCGTATTACCGCGGCTGCTGGCACGGAGTTAGCCGGTGCTTCTTCTGCGAGTAACGTCAATTGCTGCGGTTATTAACCACAACACCTTCCTCCTCGCTGAAAGTACTTTACAACCCGAAGGCCTTCTTCATACACGCGGCATGGCTGCATCAGGCTTGCGCCCATTGTGCAATATTCCCCACTGCTGCCTCCCGTAGGAGTCTGGACCGTGTCTCAGTTCCAGTGTGGCTGGTCATCCTCTCAGACCAGCTAGGGATCGTCGCCTAGGTGAGCCGTTACCCCACCTACTAGCTAATCCCATCTGGGCACATCCGATGGCAAGAGGCCCGAAGGTCCCCCTCTTTGGTCTTGCGACGTTATGCGGTATTAGCTACCGTTTCCAGTAGTTATCCCCCTCCATCGGGCAGTTTCCCAGACATTACTCACCCGTCCGCCACTCGTCACCCAAGGAGCAAGCTCCTCTGTGCTACCGTTCGACTTGCATGTGTTAGGCCTGCCGCCAGCGTTCAATCTGAGCCATGATCAAACTCTTCAATTTAAGTTTGATGCTCGTGAATTAAACTTCGTAATGAATTACGTGTTCACTCAGAGACTTGGTATTCATTTTTCGTCTTGCGACGTTAAGAATCCGTATCTTCGAGTGCCCACACAGATTGTCTGATAAATTGTTAAAGAGCAGTTTGCGACGCGCTTTAGCGCTCTGTCGCGAGGTCCCGTATATTACGTTTTCCTCATTCAGAGTCAAGCATTTATTTTTGCTTTTCTCTGCGAGATTCTCAGTGGAACCCCGCTGACCCGGCGGTTTGTAATCCGTTGTTCCGTGTCAGTGGAGGCGCATTATAGGGAGTTATTTCAGGCTGACAAGGGGAAATTTAAAATAATCTTCCGAGTGCCTATTTTTCCACCAAAACAGCCTAAACAGCCAGTTTTTCGAGCGTCTTAAAGCCATAACGCTGCAGCACGGGCAATAATTGTTCGGCTTCTGCCGTCATTGCCATGCAGAATGCGACATTCTCATCAGTTGATTTCGCGTCTGGCGCTTCATGTTCTAATAACCAGGCCGTACGACGCGCAATCGCGGCACCAGAATCCACCAGCCGCGTCCCCTCGGGCAGGACCTGTAAAAGTTCTTCCCGTAATAGAGGGAAATGGGTGCATCCGAGCACCACCGTGTCAGGTGGTTCCGACATCCGCAGCCAAGGGCGCAGGACACGACGCAGTTCTTCCAGAGAAACGGTTTCACCGTGCAGCTTCGCTTCCGCCAGTTCCACCAGTTCAGCGGAACCCAGCATCGCTATCTGACATTCGTTAGCAAACCGTGCAATCAACTCATGGGTATATGAACGCTTCACCGTTGCACGCGTAGCCAGCAGTCCCACCACACCATTCGCCGTGAGTCGCGCCGCCGGTTTAATAGCAGGCACCACGCCCACAACCGGAAAGGCAAATTTCTCACGTAATGCAGGGAGCGATACCGTGCTTGCTGTATTACACGCGATGACCGCAAGAGAGAGGGGATAGCGCTGCTGGACCGCAGTCACAATCTCAACAACACGTTCGACGATAAACTCCTCGCTCTTCTCTCCATAAGGAAAGGCGACGTTGTCGAAAGCGTATATATAGTGGAGATCCGGCAAAAGACGCCGGATCTCGTCATAGACCGACAACCCACCGACGCCGGAATCAAACACCAGCACGGTGGGACGCGGATCAGAAAGTGTAGCTGCCAGACAAGGTGTATTCCCGTCCTGCAGTTGCGTAGCCATAAACTGTCTCGTAATCTTTATCGAACAGGTTGGCGATTTTACCACGAACTGTCAGCTGTGAGGTGATTGGATATGACACGCCAAGATCCCACAGGCTAACCCCACCCATTTTTACCGGCTGGTAGGTTACGTAGTCAGTGTCATAACGCGTTCCCAGGTAATGATACGTCAGGCCCCAGTCAAAATCATAAACCTGCCAGTCGAGCTGGTACTTCACCTGGTTTTTAGAACGCCGTGCGAGCGGCTTGTCCGTAATCGCATTGCGCGAATCGACATAATCGTAGCTCAGCGTATGTGCCAACGGCCCGGTATCAAAGTTTGCGGTCGCTTCCACACCTTTAATACGAACTTTACCTTCGTTAAAGTATTTCTCGGTATGCGGGTCGTAATCGATCATGTCGTCAATATCATTACGATATCCGGATACACGCCAGTTCACGCCCGCCGTTAAGCCTTCAAACGCCCCTTCCCATTGCTTACTTTCTTCAGGATCCAGGTTCGAATTGCCGTAATAACCATGCAACTGTCCGAGATTAGGCGCTTTGTAAGATGTACCGTAGGACGCAATAAAGCGATAGCCTTCAATAAACTCCCATCCGGCGCTGGTCTGCCATGTGCCATGACGGCCAAACTCGGAGTTATCATCACTGCGCGCCGCACCTTCAAAGGTAAAGTCGCCCAGTTGCTGCAACCCGGTCAGGTAGAGACCCGTATTACGCTGATCGTAACCGTCCGTGACATACCCGGTGCCAGGCGTCGTGGTTTGCTTTTGCCAGTCAACGCCTGCGCCTACGTTACCGTGACCAAGCACCATACTGTTGGACCACTGAACATTATATTGCTTCATATCATCCAGTGTGGCCGAGGAGTCATAGCGGCCATAATCCGGATCATAGTTGTAATCTTTACTATGGCTATAGCTGGAAACCAGTTGTGACTGGATAAGCTCGCCATTAAAGCGCAGCCCAGCATCCCAGCTTTGGCTATAGAGCTGACGGGTATCCACTAACGGCGTCCCAGGATAATAATACGCGTCATAATCTGTTCGGTTATCATAGCCGTAGCCGCGAACAAACCCGCTCCATGTATCGGAAAAGTTATGTTCCAGCGCGCCATACAGCGTCTTACTTAAGAAACCGTCTTTGTCGGGCTGAGCCTGAGAGCCAGTGCTACCGTATGCGACAACATCAAAACCTTTGGTATAGGCATAATCGCCCATTAATGTGACGCGCGTATTTTCGCCAAGCTGTTGTTGGGTTGAGACATCATAATTCTGATACCCATTGCTCCCCACACCGGCAGTGAGTTCCGTCCCCGGCTTTTCACGCGTGGTAATGATATTCACCACACCGCCAATCGCATCAGAACCATAAACCGCCGAACGCGGCCCACGAATGTATTCGATACGTTGCACTAACGAGACTGGGAACTGGCTAAGATCGGCTGCGCCGCTAACCCCTGCCAGGTTCAGACGCACGCCGTCAATCAACACCAGCACATGGCTGGCGTTGGTGCCGCGAATAGAAATAGACGAATTTTGTCCCATACCACCGTATTGGGCGATATCCACGCCCGGCAGGCGACGAAGCACATCATTGACGGAAGTGGATTGCCAGCGATCGATATCCTGACGTGTAACAACGGTGATAGGGGCAAGTACAGCGCTACGAGGCTGCTGAAAACGGTTGGCAGTGACGACGAGAGTATCTGGGCTAGTGTCCTGCGCCCAACCCGAAAATGCTGTGACGGACAGCGCCGTGCACAGCAACGATTTTTTAATCATTGTAAAGCATCCACAATATAAGAAGGATGCCGCAGGTCCCACCGATAGTACGCGATGATGAAAGCCAGATGCGACGTTAGCCGGCAGGTCTTCGGGCTTGGAGGCAACTTAAAGAGATGATGACTTCCCACGGCAAGCCGCAGTGTCTGCACCAGGTGCGCTCATCTCCTACCTTCCTTACCGCTGCGCGTCAGCTCCAGATTCACACTGGATTCCCTTTTAACTCACAGGACCGGAAAACGGATGCTACAGTTTGTTACAACCTGGTGTCCAGACCGCGCATCACAATATCGGAAATCATCAATGACTGGACATCTGTTGAGCAATCCCTACAATCCCCGCGTACTTTTATTTTTCAGGACGCATCATGCCCCCCGAACACCTTCCGACAGAACAGTACGACGCCCAGTTAGCTGAAAAAGTAGTGCGTCTGCAGAGCTTAATGACGCCATTTTATGCACAGGCTCCGGAAGTGTTTCGCTCGCCGGTCAGCCACTACCGTATGCGCGCGGAATTTCGTCTGTGGCATGACGGGGATGATCTGTACCACATCATGTTCGACAGCCAGACCAAAAGCCGAATCCGCGTCGACAGTTTCCCGGCGGCCAGCGAGCTTATCAACACGCTGATGACGGCAATGATCGACGGCGTTCGCAACAACCACGTCCTGCGCCACAAACTGTTCCAGATTGATTACCTCACTACCCTGAGCGATCAGGCGGTGGTATCGATGCTGTACCATAAAAAGCTGGATGATGAATGGCGTCAGGAAGCTGAAGCGCTGCGGGATGCGTTACGGGCGCAAAACCTGAACGTGCATCTGATTGGCCGGGCAACCAAAACCAAAATCGAGCTGGACCAGGATTACATTGACGAACGCTTGCCGGTTGCGGGTAAAGAGATTATCTACCGCCAGGTTGAGAACAGCTTCACCCAGCCGAATGCCGCCATGAATATTCAGATGCTGGAATGGGCGATTGATGTCACCAGGGGATCAAAAGGCGACCTGCTTGAGCTGTACTGCGGCAATGGCAATTTCTCGTTAGCCCTCGCACAAAACTTCAACCGCGTGCTGGCCACTGAAATCGCTAAACCGTCCGTGGCTGCTGCGCAATACAACATTGCGGCTAACCATATTGATAACGTACAAATTATCCGCATGGCGGCCGAAGAGTTTACTCAGGCGATGAACGGGGTTCGTGAGTTCAACCGTTTGCAGGGAATCGATCTGAAGAGTTACCAGTGTGAAACCATTTTCGTTGACCCACCGCGCAGCGGTCTGGACAGCGAAACAGAGAAAATGGTGCAGGCGTACCCGCGAATTCTGTACATCTCCTGTAACCCGGAGACATTGTGTAAGAACCTGGAAACGTTAAGCCAGACGCACAATGTTTCACGCCTGGCTCTGTTCGATCAGTTCCCGTATACGCACCATATGGAGTGCGGAGTATTACTGACCGCCAAGTAAATGATGTCCTGGCCGGGGGCGCTTCGCTTGCCCGGCCTACAAATATTACTCCACGATTTCCTGTCTACGGTTCCGCACTTTAAAGCCGATCCAGAACACCAGAATCACTGACAGAACCGCCGGGAAGAAGTTAGAGCCAATATCCGGATATTCAGCGCGTACCACAGTGCTGTACAACAGAACGCCGAGAATAAAACAGGCGGCGGCCAGGCCCGGTAATCCCACAGGCATGGTGCGGTTTTGATAGCGTTGATGCAGACAATAAACCGTCAGCACCAGCGAAATAATTGGGAATACTGAGAATGGCACAATGGAGCTAAACAGCGCCGCAAATGTGCCATTGATCGATAAGCCAGCAACCAGCGCCAGCAGCAGCGTACCTTTATCTTGACCTGACTGTTTCATTGCTCGTCCTTCTCGTTACTCGGAGTGATGCGTCATCTTCTCTTGTTCACGGCGGTACCAATAAAATGCGCCCTTCGCGATCATGCGCAGTTGCAATACCAGCCGTTCTTCCAGTTGTCGACGCTGCTCGGCGCCAACATCCAGTGCTTCTGCCCCGGCGCTGAACACAATGGTGACCATGGCTTCGGCCTGCGCTTCAGTAAACGCACGAGGCATATGGTTTTCGAGTTCGAGATAGTCCGCAAGTTCCGCAATGAAGTGCTGAATTTCACGAGCGACCGCTGCGCGAAACGCTGCGGAGGTTCCCGAACGCTCGCGCAATAATAAACGGAAGGCGTTGGGATTGTTGCCGATGAACTCCATAAATGTTGAGACCGAGGTGCGGATCACACTCCCGCCCTTCGCGATACGCTGACGCGCCTGACGCATCAACTGACGCAGCATCAAACCACTCTCATCCACCATCGTCAGGCCGAGTTCATCCACATCGCGGAAATGGCGATAAAACGAGGTTGGCGCAATGCCCGCTTCACGAGCGACTTCGCGTAAACTGAGGCTGGCAAAACTACGCTCAGCGCTGAGTTGACTAAATGCGGCTTCTACCAGCGAACGCCGGGTTTTTTCTTTTTGTTGCGCTCTAACGCCCATCACGATGTCTGAATCCTTCCACATACCTTGCTGGCACTATACCAGAGATTAGGCGGTTGGCATGGCTTTGTGAATGATTGTTTACGCGCAGTTTGTGCTTCGAGTTCGCAAAAAAGCACAACGATAATTGGGTTATCCCGACAACGATGTTACTATTCTGTTGCTTTTATGTATAAGAACAGGTAAGCCTGACCATGTCACATTCCTACGATTACGATGCAATAGTAATAGGTTCCGGTCCCGGCGGCGAAGGCGCTGCAATGGGTCTGGTTAAGCAAGGAGCGCGCGTCGCGGTGATTGAGCGCTATCATAACGTCGGCGGAGGCTGTACCCACTGGGGGACCATCCCGTCGAAAGCCCTCCGCCACGCCGTCAGCCGTATTATTGAATTCAATCAGAACCCACTTTACAGCGACCACTCCCGACTCCTTCGTTCTTCTTTCGCCGATATTCTCAACCACGCTGATAACGTTATTAATCAGCAAACGCGTATGCGGCAAGGATTTTACGAGCGCAACCACTGTGAAATTTTGCAGGGAAATGCCCGTTTTGTTGATGAACACACACTCGCCCTTGAATGCCACGACGGCACGGTGGAAACGCTGACCGCGGATAAGTTCATCATCGCCTGTGGTTCACGCCCCTATCATCCGGTGGATGTCGACTTTTCCCATCCCCGGGTTTATGACAGCGACTCTATCCTGAGCCTGCACCATGAACCCCGCCATGTTTTGATTTATGGTGCGGGAGTAATTGGCTGCGAATATGCGTCGATCTTCCGTGGAATGGACGTCAAAGTCGATTTAATCAACACCCGCGATCGTCTGCTTGCGTTCCTCGATCAAGAGATGTCCGACTCGCTCTCTTACCACTTCTGGAACAGCGGAGTGGTCATTCGCCACAACGAAGAGTACGAGAAGATTGAAGGTTGCGATGACGGCGTCATCATGCATCTGAAATCCGGTAAGAAACTGAAAGCCGACTGCCTGTTGTACGCCAATGGCCGTACCGGTAATACCGATTCGCTGGCGCTGGAAAATATTGGGCTAAAAACCGACAGCCGCGGACAGTTGAAGGTCAACAGCATGTACCAGACGGCGCTGCCGCACGTGTATGCCGTAGGAGATGTGATCGGCTATCCGAGTCTGGCATCGGCGGCCTACGATCAGGGACGCATTGCCGCCCAGGCATTGGTAAAAGGCGAAGCTACCGCGCATCTGATCGAAGATATCCCGACCGGGATTTATACCATTCCGGAAATCAGCTCCGTCGGTAAAACCGAGCAGCAGCTCACGGCCATGAAAGTTCCATACGAGGTTGGCCGCGCCCAGTTTAAACATCTGGCACGTGCGCAAATCGTGGGTATGAGTGTCGGAACGCTGAAGATCCTGTTCCATCGCGAAACAAAAGAGATTCTGGGGATCCACTGCTTTGGGGAACGCGCGGCCGAAATTATTCACATCGGTCAGGCGATAATGGAGCAAAAAGGTGGTGGTAACACCATCGAATACTTCGTTAACACCACCTTTAACTACCCAACCATGGCGGAAGCCTATCGGGTAGCAGCGCTAAATGGCTTAAACCGCCTGTTTTAACGCACTGTCGAAATGGCCATCCATTGACCCACGGATGGCCTCTGCCAGCTGTTCATAACGGCTGCGCAGCGGCGAACCTGGACGATACACCAGGCCAATCGTACGGCGCGGTTCTGGCTTGATGCAGGGCAAATAGACAACGCCATCACGCTTACGCTCCGGCGGCACGGCCAGCGCGGGCAGTAAGGTAATACCGCTACCTGCCGCCACCATGTTACGCAGCGTTTCCAGACTGGTCGCCCGGAAATGGGTATCCTCATCAGCACCCGCTTCAAAGCAGAAGCCCATCGCCTGATCGCGCAGGCAGTGGCCATCCTCTAGCATCAGCAGTTTCTCACCCGCCAGATCGGACATCGGCACACAGTCGCGGTTTGCCCATGGGTGATCTTCATAGATCGCCAGCAGCATAGGCTCATCAAATAACGGTACTTCGATGAACGCCTCACTCTCTTTCACCAGCGCCAGAATGACGCAGTCGAGCTTACCGCTATCCAGTTGCGCCAACAGCTGATGCGTCTGCGCCTCATGGAGATACATTTCCAGTTTTGGGAAGGTCTGGTGCAACATAGGAATAATATGCGGCAGCAGGTATGGCCCCACCGTTGGGATCAAACCAATATGCAGCGGTCCAGACATTGTCTCGCCTTGTTGGCTTGCCATCTCCTTGAGCACTTTGACCTCGCGCAGCACGGTGCGCGCCTGATCCACCAGCAGTAAACCTGCCTGAGTGAACAGTACTTTGCGACTCGTACGCTCCAGCAGCATGACGCCAAGCTCATCTTCCAGCTTGCGGATCTGCCCGCTCAGCGTTGGCTGACTAACGTGACAGGAGTCTGCCGCTCGTCGGAAGTGACGATGTTCGGCTAGCGCCACCAGGTATTCAAGATCACGAATATTCATTATTCATCCTCCATCGCCACGATAGTTCGTAGCGATAGGTAGAATAGCAACGAACGATTATCCCTATCAAGCTTTCTGTTTAATAATGCACCACAGAAACGGAACGGTACCCCTTTAACCCTTGAAGCTACTGTCCGTTTTGAGAGTTTCTCTCATACTCGAAATAACTAAAGCCAACGTGAACTTTTGCGGACCTTGAGTCCGCATTTTTTTTGCGCCCGGCGCGAATACATTCAAAAAAATATATACAAAATATAAATTACATATTCTCATCCGATTATTTAAATTAAAACCATATTAAATTAAAATAATCAAAAACATTTTGTATCATTTATATATTTGACGCCCTGTCAGGTTCATAAATAATAACCGCGCGATATTCAATATATGGCAAATCGCAAGAACACTCGTTTCTTCGCCACTCTAATTATTTAGAGTACATTCACCCATATTTTTCTAATATTTATCGAATGGAATCTTTTATGAAACTCAATACTATTTCGCGATATTTTCTCGCGGCAGGCCTGATGTCGTGCGCCGCAAACGCATTCGCTCTGGAAGCCTGGAGCGGTCAGGCAGGTGGAAACACCATTGAAGTTATTTTTGACAGTAAAGTTTATAGTAACCGCTGGTATGTAAATGCCGATAATTGCCCACAGGGCGCGTCAGCTGAAAACTGGGATAATCCGTGGAGTTATGTGCGCGATGCCACAAAAGCGGAAATCGATCAATATGGCAACCCAACCACTTGTGAATCCGGGAGCGCCACGCCTGTTGCCCACGACGCATTCAGCGCCGAAAAAGATTATGCCAAAGATGATATTGTCGCTTATCAGGATGTGACATATGAAGCGTCCAGGCCCATTCCGGCTTATTCCTTCACCCCAGGTGCCGACAATCCGTGGAAACTCTATACGCCAGTACCCGACTGGCGTTCCAGCCAGGTTTACAACAAAGGGGACGAGGTCAAAGTTGACGGCCAGTCTTATGAAGCACTGTACTATACCGTTGGCGAAAACCCTTCTATTGCAGGTAACCAGAACCCGACCGGCACCAATGGCCGTCCGTGGAAACCGTTAGGCCCAACGGTCGAATTCACCCAGGAACAATTTAAGAATGCCCCACAGATCAATTCCATTGCGTTTTACGAACCCGGCAAACTGGCGGTGTACAAAGGAACGCCTTATGTCGCCCAGACGAAAGTCAAAGGCGTTATGCCGTATGATAAAAACCCATGGGCAATTTATACCAACTGGACTGACACCAAAGAGCGCGTAGGGACGCCGAAGAATCCGTGGCCTGCCCACGTTTATGCACCATACGTCGACTTTAGCCTGAACAGCATTCCGGATCTGGCGAAACTGGCGAAAGAGCAAAACATTACCCACTTCACCATGGCGTTTGTCGTCGCGAAAAGTGGCGAGCAGTGCATCCCAACCTGGGGTACGGCCTATAATCTGCAGGATTACTCACAGTACAGCAAAATAAAAGCGCTGCGTGAAGCCGGTGGCGATGTGATGGTTTCCATTGGCGGTGCAAATAACTCCCCGCTGGCGGCTGCCTGTAAGAATGTGAAAGATCTGCAAAAACTCTACTACGACATTGTTGATAACCTGAACCTGAACGTGCTGGATTTTGACATCGAAGGCACATGGGTGGCCGATCAGGATTCCATCGATCGCCGCAACCAGGCAGTAAAAGAGGTTCAGGCTCAGTGGAAAGAGGAAGGTCGCAAAGTCGGTATCTGGTACACCCTGCCGATTCTGCCGACCGGTCTGACGGCTGAAGGTCTGTATGTGCTGGAAAATGCGCGCCATGTCGGCGTTGAGCTGGCTGGTATTAACGTAATGACCATGGACTACGGTAATGCCGTCTGCCAGTCAGACGGTACCGAAGGGCAGAACATCCACGGTAAATGCGCCACGTCCGCCATCGACAACATGTTCACCCAGTTGAAGAAAATCTGGCCAGAGAAATCTGACAAAGAGATCAACGCCATGATGGGCACCACCCCGATGATCGGTTACAACGATGTACAGGGCGAAGTGTTCTATCTGTCCGATGCGAAACTGGTGATGGACGACGCGAAAAAACGCAACCTCGGCATGATTGGCGCGTGGTCGATGACGCGCGATCAGCCGGGCGTGGCGAAGCAGGTCAGCCCGGAGCACAGCGGCATGACCGCACAGCAGGCACCGATGTACGCATACAGCCAGGTATTTGCGCCGTTTACGCATGACAATTCCGCAGATGAAGCGTCTACCGATCTTGCCGGTGATGTGAAAGCGGTTTATATCGATGTTTTTGATGGTCAGCAGCGCATCAATGTAAATTTCGATACCAGCAAGCTGAGCGGCAGTAACAGTTACTCGGTAGATGTGGATGGTAAATATGCCTTCTCTACCTCCGGCAACAGTGTCTACTACAGCTACCGTTCTAACTACGGTACGCAAAGCACGGTACGGACCGGTGGCATGTCCTACATGTTAGCGCCAGGAAAAGTGATCACCGTTAAACGTACCAATCCGAATCCTGAAATCCTGGCACAGCTCACTGTGACGAGGGATATGCAGGAAGGTAACAATCCGGTCAAGGATGCCGGTGAAGTGAAATCGTTGACGGTTAAAAAAATCAACGGCGTACCGAATGTGATTGTTGATTTTGACGCCAAAGCGCTGGGCTGGAAAGCAGCGAACGGTTCTGCGTGGGTCGTGAAAGTGATGGGTGACGCGAAAAACGGTAACTACATCTTCAGTTGTGACAACGGTAACTGCTATTACAGCTCTGTCAAAACAGCGGGAGATATCACCACGGTAACGTCTGGTGAAAGAGACATCTCCGAAGGTGAAACCATTGTCGTTGAACGTGTTACACCGAATCCGGCAACCGTCGCCAAACTGGTTGTTACGAAAGATATGCTGAAATAATCCTTTTCGCATAAAGTCAGAACCCCGTCTGCTCACAGCGACGGGGTTCTTTTTTTACACCAGCCGCGCCTTCGCGTAGTCGATCGCCTGCGCCACCTGCTGTGGCGACACGCCGCCTTTCGCCGCACGTTTATCCAGGCACGATTGCAACGAGAGGATCGGATAAACGTCATCGCCAATCACCTGACTGAACTTTTGTAAGTCGGCAAGCGACAGCGCTTCCAGCGGTTTGCCCTGACGAATCGCCTCGACCACCGTCTCACCCACAATATGGTGTGCTTCGCGGAACGGGACGCCTTTTGCTACCAGATAATCCGCCAACTCGGTGGCGTTAGCATAACCCTGCTGCGCCGCTTCCTGACAACGCGGACGTTTCACCTGAATGCCATCCAGTACCAGCGCAGCCATATGCAGACAGTCCAGCCAGGTGTCGAGCGCATCGAACAGCCCTTCTTTGTCTTCCTGCATATCTTTGTTGTACGCCAACGGGAGACCTTTTAAGGTCATCATCATGCCGGTCAGCGCACCCTGCACGCGACCGCATTTGCCACGGATCAGCTCCAGCGCATCCGGGTTTTTCTTCTGCGGCATCAGAGATGAACCCGAAGTTACACGATCGGACAGCTCGACAAAGCCCGCTTCGCCGGTATTAAAGAAAATCAGGTCTTCAGCAAAACGCGACAGGTGCACCATGCCGATAGAAGCGTTGGAGAGTAACTCCAACACGTGGTCACGGTCAGAAACACTGTCCAGACTGTTACGCGTCGCCGAGGCAAAGCCCAGCCAACCGGCCAACTGCTCGCGATCGATTTCATACGCCGTACCCGCCAGCGCGCCGCAGCCCAGTGGACTGACGTCCAGGCGCTTGAGCGAATCCTGCAGACGGCTCTCGTCACGCGCCAACATTTCGACATAGGCCAGACACCAATGAGCAAACGTCACCGGCTGCGCACGTTGCAGGTGGGTGTAACCCGGCATAACGGCGTCTTGGTTATTCTCTGCCGTCACCACCAGCGCACTTTGCAGCTGACGGTTGGCCGACAGTAATTCAATAACCGTGTCTTTACACCACAGTTTAAGATCGGTCGCGACCTGGTCATTACGGCTACGTCCGGTATGCAGTTTTTTACCAAGCTGGCCGACTTTATCAATCAGCTTACCTTCCACCCAGCTATGAATATCTTCGGCATCGCTTTGCAGGATCTGCTGCGGATTAACGCGAACCTCTTCCAACAGAGTGTTCAGCGCCTCTTCCAATTGCAGCTGTTCATCGGCGGTCAGTACGCCGACCGTTACCAGCGCTTTAGACCAGGCCACAGAGCCGACAATATCCTGTTCTGCCAGGCGGTAGTCAAAACGCAACGAGTCGTTGAACTGTTTGAACCGCTGATCTGCTGCCTGTGTAAAACGCCCACCCCAAAGTGCCATAACTTGCTTCCTTAATATCTTGAATTTCAACGCCGGATGGCGCTTAGCTTATCCGGCGTACAGGTTCGGTTCACGTAGGCCCGATAAGGCGTAACCGCCATCGGGTACAAAATAGTTTACGCTAAAATCCGCGTGCCAATTGGCATGCCGTTAAACAGCGCCGGAAGTTGCTCGGCATGACGCCAGGAGGCAATATCCACAGGGCGACCCAGCGTGCGCGCGGCATCCAGCGCCGCATTGACCTTCACGATCATGCCGTCAGTAATAATACCTTGTTCAATCAGTTGTTCCGCTTTCGCGGCGGTCATTTCGGCAATACGCTGGCCTTTACCATCCAGAATACCGCTTACGTCAGAGAGCAGGATCAGATCCGCACCCAGCGTTGCCGCCAGCGCCGTTGCCGCCTGATCGGCATTAACGTTCATCAGCAGTCCGTCTTCAGTAACGCCAATGGAGCTAACTACCGGCAGAAAACCGCCTTCCAGCAGTGTGTTAATCAGCTTAGGCGAACCCGGCTGCGCCAGTCCAACATGACCCAGCGCTTTATCGAGCGGCGTCACTTTTACGCTATCGCCATCACCAAGATACAGACCCACGGATGCGATGTGGTGCTTTTTCGCCCAGGACAGTAAGGTTTTATTCGCTGTTCCCGCCAGGGCACCGGTAATAATGTCAATTTGATCGGCTGGCGTGACGCGCAGACCATTTTTCTTTTTCACCGGCAGGTTCAGCTGCTTCATCAGATCGTCAACCACGCAGCCGCCACCGTGCACAATGACCAGCGGTCGCTGGTGCGACTCACGATAATTCACCAGTGCGGTAAACAGACGCTCCAACGCCTCTTCGCTATCCAGTAAAACGCCGCCCAGCTTGATAATTAATGGATTCATCGTTGCACCCTTAAATAAGAGACTGCGTTTCAGCAAAGCCAAAACGAATATTTGCGCACTGCATCGCCTGTGCCGCCGCGCCTTTCAATAAGTTGTCTTCAGTTGCCACCACGATCAGGTGCTCACCCTGTACGGCAAACCCGATATCACAGAACGGTAAGCCAACCACGTTCTTCAGCGCCGGAACGCCTTTGTCATACAGACGCACCAGTGGCTTATCGCCATACGCCTGTTGCAACGTTTGAGCCACTTGCGCATGGGTTACGCCCGCTTGCAAACGGCAGGTGATGGTTTCCAGAATTCCGCGCGGGAAGTTGCCCAGATGCGGGGTGAAGATCACCTCCGCACCAAGGTGAGTAGCGATTTCCGGCTGATGGCGATGGGTAAACACGCCATACGGCTGCAGGCTCACCTCACAAAAGCTGTTGGAAATAGACGCCTTACGTCCCGCGCCGCTCACGCCGCTGGTGGCGTTAATTACCGGCCACTGGCTGAGATCCAGCAGCCCGGCATCAATCAGTGGTTTCAGCGACAGCTGCGCCGCCGTCGGGTAGCAACCCGGCACGGCAATCAGATTCGCGTCTTTCAGTTGGTCTGCGCTCCACTCCGCCAGTCCATAAACCGCCTGCTCCAGCAGGTCGGGATGCTGATGGGTAAAGCCGTAATATTTTTCATAGAACGCGCCGTCGTTTACGCGAAACGCGCCCGAGAGGTCAAACACCACGCATCCGGCCTGCAAAAACTGCGGAGCCAGGTCATGGCTCACCTCATGCGCCGTTGCGAGGAACACAACGTCCACCCCTGCGCTAAACTCGCTGATATCTGACATTGGCTGTAACGGTAAATCGACAATGCCTTTCAACTGCGGATGCAAATCGGAGATTAATTTTCCTGCATCATTGCTTTGCGCTGAGACGGTCAAAGCGGTTATGGTCATATCAGGATGGCGATTTACATAGGTCACAAGCTCTGCGCCGGCATAGCCACTGGCGCCCACAATCAGCGTATTCAACATCGGGGCTGCTCACCTTCTTAGATTCTGTTGCCAGATATAAGCCTTTATCACCTCACCTTACACTTGGTGGGTTTTATTACGCTCAACGTTAATGTATTTTTATTCACAAATACTGCATGAATATTGATACTATCATGACCCGAGGTGTGTCAACAATGAAAAACAATTTACCGCCATTTATCGAGATATACCGCGCTCTGATTGCCATGCCGTCGATTAGCGCCACCGAAGAAGCGCTCGACCAAAGTAATGCAGGTTTAATCACTCTGCTGGCGGGCTGGTTCAAAGATTTAGGCTTCAATGTGGAGGTCCAGCCGGTTCCCGACACGCGCAATAAATTCAATATGCTGGCAAGCATTGGACAGGGAGCCGGTGGTTTGTTGTTGGCGGGCCATACCGATACCGTCCCCTTTGACGACGGACGCTGGACGCGCGATCCGTTCACCCTGACCGAGCATGACAATAAGCTCTACGGTTTGGGTACGGCAGATATGAAAGGCTTCTTCGCCTTTATCCTCGACGCGCTGCGTGACGTCGACGTCACTCAACTGAAAAAGCCCCTGTACATTCTGGCCACTGCCGATGAAGAGACCAGCATGGCGGGAGCGCGTTATTTCTCTGAAACCACCGCTTTACGCCCGGACTGCGCGATCATTGGCGAACCCACTTCTTTGCAACCTGTCCGTGCGCACAAAGGTCATATCTCTAATGCGATTCGCATTTTGGGACAATCGGGTCACTCGAGCGATCCGGCTCGTGGCGTGAATGCCATTGAATTGATGCATGATGCCATCGGCCATATCATGAATCTGCGCGATGATCTGAAAGAGCGCTATCACCATGATGCTTTTACCGTCCCGTATCCGACGTTAAATTTGGGTCACATCCACGGCGGCGACGCTGCTAACCGAATCTGCGCCTGCTGCGAGCTGCATATGGATATTCGCCCACTGCCCGGCATGACGCTTAACGATCTCAATGGCTTACTTAACGACGCGCTGGCCCCGGTCAGCGAGCGCTGGCCGGGTCGCCTGACGGTGTCGGAGCTGCACCCGCCAATTCCAGGCTATGAGTGCCCACCGGATCATCAACTGGTACAAGTGGTTGAGAAACTGCTGGGCGCACAGACTGAGGTGGTGAACTACTGCACCGAAGCGCCGTTTATCCAGACGCTTTGCCCGACGCTGGTGTTGGGGCCTGGCTCCATTAATCAGGCGCATCAGCCGGATGAGTATCTGGAAACTCGTTTTATTAAGCCAACCCGCGAATTGATCACCCAGGTTGTGCATCATTTCTGCTGGCATTAACCGCTTATCGCCTCGCTAACCCTTTAGTGGTAAGCGAGGTAATTTATTAACATTTCCATAAGCAAAGCTTATTTGATTCGATGTGAATTAAATAACGTAAATTCCCGTCATTTTTTCGTTTGCTGAACCGATTTCGCAGCAATTGACGTCACGACTTTTACGTGGCTTTATAAAAGACGGCTAACAAACAAAGTCCGAGAGATTTCGTGTCACAGCAAGGCGGCAAGCGAGCTCATACCAGGAGCTTACATAAGTAAGTGACCGGGTGGGCAAGCGCAGCCAACGCCGATGTCGCGCGAAAGATACAGGACGCATAAATTAAAGATGGGGTGTCTGGGTTAATATGAACGAACAATATTCCGCGTTGCGTAGTAATGTCAGTATGCTCGGCAAAGTGCTGGGGGAGACCATCAAGGATGCGCTGGGAGAGAACATTCTTGACCGCGTAGAAACAATCCGTAAGTTGTCCAAATCATCCCGCGCCGGCAATGAAGTCAATCGCCAGGAGCTGCTCACTACGCTGCAAAACCTGTCTAACGACGAGCTGCTGCCGGTTGCCCGCGCGTTTAGCCAGTTTCTGAACCTGGCCAACACCGCCGAGCAGTACCACAGCATTTCGCCAAAAGGCGAAGCAGCCAGCAACCCGGAAGTGATTGCTCGCACTCTGCGTAAACTGAAAGAGCAGCCCAACCTCGATGAAGCCACCATCAAAAAAGCCGTCGAATCTCTCTCCCTGGAGCTGGTTCTCACCGCCCACCCGACCGAGATCACCCGCCGTACGCTGATCCATAAAATGGGTGAAGTGAACGCCTGTCTCAAGCAACTTGATAACAAAGACCTCGTCGATTACGAGCGCCATCAGCTGATGCGCCGTCTGCGCCAGTTGATTGCCCAGTCCTGGCATACGGATGAAATCCGCAAGCTGCGCCCAAGCCCGGTTGATGAAGCCAAATGGGGCTTCGCGGTGGTTGAAAATAGCCTGTGGGAAGGCGTACCAAATTATCTGCGCGAGCTGAACGAACAACTGGAAGAGCATCTGGGCTATAAGCTGCCCGTTGATTTTGTCCCGGTTCGCTTTACCTCCTGGATGGGCGGCGACCGCGATGGCAACCCGAACGTAACGGCGGATATCACCCGTCACGTGCTGCTACTCAGCCGCTGGAAAGCGACCGATCTGTTCCTGAAAGACATTCAGTTTCTGATTTCTGAGCTGTCGATGGTGGATGCCACACCGGAACTGTTGGCGCTGGTGGGCGAAGAAGGCGCAGCAGAACCTTACCGTTATCTGATGAAAACCCTGCGTTCACGTCTGATGGCAACCCAGGCCTGGCTGGAAGCCCGTCTGAAAGGCGAGAAATTGCCGAAACCTGCGGGACTTCTCACCCAAAATGAACAGCTCTGGGACCCGCTATATGCGTGCTATCAGTCTCTGCAGGCCTGTGGCATGGGCATTATCGCCAATGGCGAATTGCTCGACACCCTACGCCGCGTGAAATGTTTCGGCGTACCGCTGGTACGTATTGATATTCGTCAGGAAAGCACCCGTCACACTGAAGCCCTTGGCGAACTGACCCGTTATCTGGGCATTGGCGACTACGAAAACTGGTCGGAAGCGGATAAACAGGCTTTCCTGATCCGCGAGCTGAACTCCAAGCGTCCGCTGCTCCCACGTAACTGGGAGCCGAGCAACGACACCCGCGAAGTGCTCGACACCTGCCGGGTCATTGCCGAAGCCCCGTATGGCTCCATTGCCGCCTATGTTATCTCAATGGCGAAAACGCCATCGGATGTACTGGCCGTACATCTGCTACTGAAAGAAGCCGGTATCGGTTTTGCTATGCCGGTTGCCCCGCTGTTTGAAACGCTGGACGACCTCAACAACGCCGATGACGTCATGTCCCAACTCCTGAACATTGACTGGTACCGTGGCTTTATTCAGGGCAAACAGATGGTCATGATTGGCTACTCTGACTCCGCAAAAGATGCAGGCGTGATGGCGGCCTCCTGGGCGCAATATCAGGCGCAGGACGCGTTGATCAAAACCTGCGAAAAAGCCGGTATCGAACTGACGCTGTTCCACGGTCGCGGTGGCTCCATTGGTCGCGGTGGCGCGCCTGCGCATGCGGCGCTGCTTTCTCAACCACCAGGCAGCCTGAAAGGCGGTCTGCGCGTGACAGAACAAGGGGAGATGATCCGCTTTAAGTACGGCCTGCCGGAAGTGACCATCAGCAGCCTGTCGCTGTATACCGCAGCAATTCTGGAGGCCAACCTGTTACCGCCGCCAGAGCCGGAAGATAACTGGCGTCACATTATGGATGAGCTTTCCGATATTTCCTGTGAGCTCTATCGTGGATATGTACGTGAAAACAAAGACTTCGTCCCCTACTTCCGCTCCGCAACGCCAGAGCAGGAACTGGGTAAATTACCGCTCGGCTCACGTCCGGCAAAACGTCGCCCAACCGGCGGGGTAGAGTCTCTGCGCGCCATTCCGTGGATTTTTGCCTGGACGCAGAACCGCCTGATGCTCCCGGCATGGCTGGGTGCAGGCACCGCACTGCAAAAAGTGGTTGAAGACGGTAAGCAAAGCGAACTCGAAGCAATGTGCCGCGACTGGCCATTCTTCTCCACACGTCTTGGCATGTTGGAAATGGTTTTCGCCAAAGCAGACCTGTGGCTGGCAGAATACTACGATCAGCGCCTGGTCAAAAAAGAACTGTGGCCGCTGGGTGAAGAGCTGCGTCAGCGCCTGGAAGCCGATATCGATGTCGTGCTGGCGATTGCCAACGACTCACATTTGATGGCCGACCTGCCGTGGATTGCCGAGTCCATTCAGTTAAGAAATATTTATACTGACCCGCTGAATGTCTTACAGGCTGAGCTGTTACACCGCTCACGCCTGGCGGAAGAGCAAGGCAATGCACCGGATCCGCGCGTTGAACAAGCGCTGATGGTGACAATCGCTGGTGTCGCAGCCGGCATGCGTAATACAGGCTAACGTCCCCCCTCGTCGCCTTCGTGCTATTGTACGAAGGCGACAACAAAAACTGCTGTCATAACCGCTTCTTTTTCAATATATTCCCGCCTGAATATATTCACGCTGTGAATATATCAACAGCAAAACACGATCCTAAGATCGTGATGCTTAAGTTCCTCTTAATATTAAGTCGCTACTCTTGGCGCTACGATTAAAGACAGGCTCACATTATGCAATCCTTACAACTCCAGTCTAAACCTAAATTTAGCTGGAAAGCCCTGGGTTGGGCGCTCCTCTATTTTTGGTTTTTTTCCACTTTACTCCAGGTCGTTATTTGTTTAACCGGATATAGCGGAACTAATGGATTACGCGACTCCTTGCTATTCAGTTCGCTGTGGTTAATCCCGGTATTTTTATTTCCAAACCGTATCCGTATTATTGCTGCCGTCATTGGCATGGTGCTATGGGCGGCCTCGCTGGCTGCTCTGAGCTATTACGTCATCTACGGACAAGAGTTCTCGCAAAGCGTTCTGTACGTGATGTTTGAAACCAATGCGAACGAAGCCAGCGAATATCTCAGCCAGTATTTCAGCCTAAAAATTGTTCTTATCGCCCTGGCCTATACGGCTATCGCTATTCTGCTGTGGACGCGTCTGCGCCCTGTTCATATTCCATCGCCCTGGCGCTATCTGGTGTCGTTTGCGTTGTTATACGGTTTGATTCTGCATCCGATAGCCGTTAACACTTTCATCAAACACAAGCCGTTTGAAAAAACGGTAAATGGTCTCGCCTCACGTATGGAGCCCGCCGCACCGTGGCAATTCATCTCCGGGTATTATCAGTACCGTCAGCAGTTGACCTCACTCAATAGCCTGCTGAATGAGAACAATGCCCTGCCGCCACTGGCTAACTTCAAAGATAACTCCGGCGATGCTCCACGTACGCTGGTGCTGGTCATTGGCGAGTCAACGCAGCGTGGTCGCATGAGCCTGTATGGTTACCCGCGCGAAACGACGCCAGAACTGGATGCCTTGCATAAATCCGATCCTAACTTCACCGTATTCAATAATGTCGTGACCTCACGTCCGTACACCATTGAAATCCTGCAGCAGGCGCTGACCTTCGCCAACGAGAAGAATCCGGACCTGTACCTGACTCAACCGTCTCTGATGAATATGATGAAACAGGCAGGTTATAAAACCTTCTGGATCACCAATCAGCAGACGATGACGGCTCGCAACACCATGCTGACCGTGTTCTCTAAGCAGACGGATAAGCAGTTCTATATGAATCAGCAGCGTACGCAAAGTGCGCGCGAATATGACAGCAATGTGCTGGCGCCATTTAAAGAAGTACTGGCCGACCCGGCACCGAAAAAGTTCATCATCGTGCACCTGCTGGGTACGCATATTAAGTACAAATTCCGCTATCCGGATGGTCAGGGTAAATTCGATAACAATGTCGACAACGTTCCCCCCGGCCTGGATGATGATGAGCTGGAAGCATACAACGATTACGACAGCGCGAATGTCTACAATGACCATATCATTGCCACTCTGATCAAAGACTATAAAGCGACAGATCCGAACGGTTTCCTGCTCTACTTCTCCGATCACGGGGAGGAGGTATACGATACGCCACCGCATAAAACGCAGGGTCGTAATGAAGACAACCCGACGCGCCATATGTATACGGTACCGTTCCTGCTGTGGACCTCTGAAAAATGGCAGGCTGCACACCCGCGTGACTTCTCACAGGATGTGAATCGTAAATACAGCAGCTCAGAGCTTATCCACACCTGGTCTGATTTAGCGGGATTCACCTACGACGGTTTCGATCCGACCCGATCCATTACCAGCCCGCAGTTCAAAGAGACGACCCGCTGGATTGGCAATCCGTACAAAAAGAATGCCCTGATTGATTACGATAGCCTGCCGTACGGCGATCAAATCGGTAATCAGTAATACTCGTATCGGCCACTCTTAAAGAGTGGCCTTTTTTTATGATGGCGGTTACTGTTTCCCCTGTCTGCTGCCTGCAAGGGATTAACATGTATCACGACGTCAGCCATCTTCTCTCCCGCCTGATTAACGGCCCCACGCCGCTGCGCCAGGTTTATTTTGCCAGCGCCAGTAGCTCAACGCCGGAGCTGGCGTATCAGGTCGATTTTCCCCGGCTGGAAATTGTGCTGGAAGGTGAGTTCACCGATAACGGAGTTACTGGCGCATCCGCGACGTTACTGCCTTGCGATGTGCTATTCGTTCCGGCTGGCAGCTGGAACTTTCCGCAGTGGCTCACACCGGTCACCACGCTCAGCATTCTGTTCGGCAAACAGCAACTGGGGTTCAGCATCGTCCAGTGGGACGGCAAGCAATATCAAAATCTTACCCGCCAGCACGTCGCGCGGCGTGGGCCACGAATTGGCTCTTTCTTGCTGCAAACGCTCAATGAAATGCAGATGCAACCGCAGGAGCAACAAACCGCCAGGCTAATCGTTGCGAGCTTACTGAGCCACTGCCGCGATCTGCTGGGCAGCCAGATCCAGACCGCATCACGCAGTCAGGCGCTTTTCGAAGCCATTCGCGACTATATTGATGAACGCTACGCTTCGCCGCTCACCCGAGAATCCGTCGCGCAAGCGTTTTACATCTCACCCAATTACCTCTCCCACCTGTTTCAAAAAACGGGCGCTATCGGGTTTAACGAATACCTGAATCACACGCGACTGGAACACGCGAAAACGCTGCTGAAGGGTTATGAGCTGAAGATCAAAGAAGTGGCGCACACCTGTGGGTTTGTTGACAGCAACTATTTCTGCCGCCTGTTTCGCAAAAATACCGAACGTTCGCCGTCAGAATATCGTCGGCAATACCACAGCCAGCTGACGGAGATAAAAGCTAATCCAAAGTAAGATGTGTGTGCTGTGGTGCAGAAAGCAGCTTTCGCACGGCGCTCATCACCCGCTGCGGCTCACGCAGAAATGCGCTAATGCCCGACTGGACGTATCGGCTCTGCGTAAATCGCTCTGCTCCTGCCAGTTCAATATCGGTAATGAGCAACACCGCATCAGCGCGGTTAATATCCTCTTCCGTCAGGCGATTTTCGGTACCCAACGCGCCCTGAGTTTCAATCTTGATGCTCCATTTCTCCTTCTGGCAGAGTTTCTCCAGTCGTTCAGCGGCCATATAAGTATGGGCCACGCCGCTTACGCACGCGGTGACAGCAACCAGATATCGTACAGGTGCGATGGCCATACTATCCTCCTACTGTTACCTGAAATCCGGCGCATTCAGCCATCTTACGTATAAAACCTATCTCTTGCGCCGACGGGACGGGCACTTCTTTCATCGACCAGGGTAATCCGAGCAGGTTGTATTTCGGTTCGCCATATTGATGAAACGGTAGCAGGTGTACCTGCTTTATGCCTAATGATGACAACAGCGTCAACGCCTGCTGCGTGTTCTCTACATTCATCGTAAAGCCCGGAATCAGCGGCAGGCGAGGAATGACATTAACCCCTTCAGCGACCATTAGTCGTAAATTCGCCAGCACGCGCGGCAGGTTCATATTAATGGTCTCACGCGCCAAATGGACATCCATAATTTTGAGGTCAAACAGCACCTCATCGCACTCTCTTGCCAGCGATAACAAACGACTGGCTGGCGCATCGCCAGCCGTTTCAATCGCACAGCGAACATCCCAGCGCCGCAGACGTTGCAGGAATCGTACGGCAAAGGGCGCTTGCATCAGCACTTCACCACCGGAAAGCGTCACCCCCCCGCCAGAGGTGCGAAAGAAAATATCATCTTTCATCACTTCACGTTCCAGCTCGTCCAGCGAGATATCACGACCGATACGTTCAAACGCCCCGGAGGGACACTCATCAGCATCACGTAGACAGGGTGTACAGTGCAGGCATTTACTCTCCCGCCGTACTGTTTCAATACGTGGGGAGAGAGATTCAGGGTTGGCGCACCACGGGCAGGTATGCGGACAACCTTTAAAAAAGACTACCGTACGAATACCCCGTCCATCATTCAGTGAGTAACGCTGAATATTAAATATACGCGCGACGTCCTCGCCACGTGGGTCAATAACCTCACAGCTGATGCGCGGTGCGGCGAATGATGTCATCCTGGATCTCCTTCGACAGCTCGACAAAGAAGGCGCTGTAACCCGCCACGCGCACCACCAGCCCGGCGAAATCTTGTGGGCGCTGCTGCGCTTCTCGCAATGTGTCGGCATTCACCACGTTAAACTGGATGTGCTGGAGCTTGAGCTGGGTAAATGCCCGCAGAAAATCCGCCAGCTTGCGTAAACCAGCCTCACCTTCCAGTGTGGCTGGCGTAAACTTCACGTTCAGCAAAGTCCCATTGGAAAGCAATGTGTTATCCAGCTTGCTGACCGATTTCAATACCGCCGTCGGCCCTTGCATATCCTGCCCCAGCATCGGCGACAGCCCCCCGTCCGCCAACTGTTCCCCGGCGAAGCGACCATCCGGTGTCGCTCCAACGACCGAACCCAGCGGCACGTGCGCAGAGACAGTATATGAACCCGGCGTAAATTGCCCGCCGCGTGGATTCTGGTATTTCTCTACCTCTTTGCAGTAATGACGCAGCAGTTCGGCGCTGATGTTATCTACATCATCAATATCGTTGCCGTATTTTTCGAAGCGGTTAATCAGCCTGGCGCGAATTTTCTCGCCTTCCGGGGTAGCAAAGTTGTCTTTTAGCACCGACAAAAGTTCGTCAAAAGTTAAGCGCTGTTGTTCAAATACCAGTCCATTGAGCGCATGCAGCGAATCGCTCAGGTTCGCAATGCCGATTCCCTGTACGCCTGAGAAGTTATAACGCGCGCCGCCGTCGGTAATATCACACCCTTTATCCAGGCAATCGCTAATAAACGAGGAGAGCAGCGGCACCGGCGCCCAGTCGCGATGACCGATATCGCAGATATTACTGCCTTCGACCATCAACGTAATGTAGTGGCTGATTTTGGCACGAATATGCTTCAACAGGTCTTCGTACGTCAGCGCGCGATTGCCTTCGTTCTCATGCAGGCAGATTTCCATTACTTTCAGCAGATTAAACATGGCGATGTCGTGCAAACCGTATGTTCTGCCAGGAATAGACAGCTCGACACAGCCGACTACCGCGTAATCTCGCGCATCTTCCAGCGAGACGCCACGGTTAAGAAATGCGGGCACCACCACTTCATCATTAAAGATTTGCGGGATGCCGGTCCCGAGGCGAATTGTCTGTGCCGTTTTCATCAGGAACGGCGTATCGATCAACGCGTTCGTGCGCACACCGAGATTTGGTTGCGGCAGTTGTACGCTCTGATAAGCATCAAGGCAGAGAAACGACAGTACGTTTACCGCACTACGACCATTCTCCGTTAATCCCCCAAGCAGTGCGGTGTAACCCGTTGGGAAGCCAGCGAAATAGCGCGCGCTGCTGGTGGATCGCAGCAGTACAATGTCATTGCATTTCACCCATAGCGATTCGAGTATTTCTTTTAAGAATGCAGGATCTTCCCCCTGCGTCAGCGAGGTCTGATAAAACGGCAGCATATACTGGTCGAAGCGTCCGAGTGAGAGCGAACTGGCGTTGGACTCATATTGCAAAATAATGTTCATGTACCAGAACAGCTGACATGCTTGCCAGAAGGTTTGTGGCTTATGCTGGGCGTTATGCCGGGAGTTTTCCGCAATCGTCAGCAATTCCTGACGTCGCTGCGCATCCGGGCAGTTTTCCGCCATTTGTTCTGCCAGCAGGGCGTAACGCAGAATGTGGCTTTGCGAAGCCTCAAGCAGCAGCAGCGCAGCCTGATAAAAGTGGTTATCCGGCTGCTGCAGACAATGCGCCCGCATCTGCGCTACCAGTTCGCCAAGCCCGAGATTCAACAGGCGTGGATAATCAATAATGATATGCCCCTGACCTTTATCCGTCTGGTTAACGCTAAAAATCTGCGTACGGACAGCGGCTTTTACCTCATCGGTCATCTGACCGTTGATGAAATCTTTCATCGACCGCTTTTCCCAGTACGGATACAGCACATCGCGATAGAGATGTTTATCCTCTTCGCTGATGTCAAAACGGTCCTGCGGACGGGTTGGAAACTGCTCCAGCTCGTTGAGCAGCCAGTAAGGATCCATTTCCGGTGACATTATGCCCGCCCGCGGTTTAACGGTACGGTTCCCGGCTATCAGTTCCTCATCACGAATCGATATTTCAACGTGCTCAAGAATATATGCGGTGGCTTTCGCCCGCCGCAGAATAACCGGCTCTCCCTCCGTCTGCTGGTGGCTGGCGGTATATAGCAGCGCACGCTCAAGCGAAATTTCGCGGTTATTCTGAAACAGAGCGTTTTTTAAACGTTGGATACGGTTAGTCATGAGGAACTCCTGTAGAAAAACTGATGCCAGATGGCGCTGTGGTTATCTGGCCTACGTATCAGTAGGCCGGATAAGTCGCCCCCCCCTCCGGCAAACAAACCGTTATGCGGTTTGCGCAAGGTGTGCGCCAATCTTGTTCATGATGGCGTCGGCACGTTTCACTGCATCGCTGATGTTGACACGAACGATAGTTTTGCCCGCAAAACGCTCTTCAAACTTAATACCAATGTCTTTGGTCAGAATCACCATGTCGGCTTCTGCCACATCCGCCGCGGTCAGTTCGTTTTCCAGACCGATCGACCCCTGAGTCTCAACCTTTACTTCCCACCCCTTGGCTTTAGCGGCGCTTTCCAGCGCTTCGGCGGCCATATAGGTGTGGGCAACGCCAGAAGGACATGCAGTTACTGCGATAATCTTGGTCATGACTCATTCCTCGCTTAATTCATTTCAAAATCTAAATCCAGGTCGTCTTCTTTCTGGTCGACCTGAGACACTTTTTTCCGCGCCAGACTTTTCAGTACATTAACGCACACTGCGGTCACTACAGCCCCCACGGCAACCGCCGCGATATAACCCAATTTTCCTTCAACGACCGGCAGAACAATCAGCCCGCCCCAGCCGGCATAACACTGCGCACCAAACAGCGCGGCGGTTACCGTGCCGCAGGCCGAACCCACCATAATGGATGGGATAACGCGCAGCGGATCGGCGGCAGCAAAAGGAATTGCGCCTTCCGTTACGCCAACGCAGCCCATCACCAGCGCGGCTTTACCGGCTTCACGTTCTTCAGAAGAGAAATTCTTACGACCAATCAGCGTCGCCAAACCTAAGCCCAGCGGCGGCACGCAGATCCCTACCGCGGCGATTGCCACCACGGTATAAACACCCTGCGCCACGCAAATCAGCATGAAGGCGTAGGCAACTTTGTTAATCGGCCCACCCATATCGAAGGCCAACATCAGTCCCATAATTACCGCCAGCAGCACGATGCTGCCCTGCTGCATACCCTGCAGCCACTCGGTCAGGCTAGTGGTTAACGCGCCAACGGGTTCTCCCAGGCCCCACATCATGATGCCTGCGGTGATAAAGGTGCCGACAATAGGAATAACGAAGATAGGCATTACCGATCGCAACACCTTATGTACGGGGATCTTCTTCAGATAATGGACGACGATACCGCCAATAATCCCGGCAATTAGCGCGCCGAAAAAACCTGCGCCGAAGCTGTTTCCCACCCATGCGCCAATCGCACAAGGGACGAGAGCAGAACGTTCAGCAATGGAATAACCAATGTAAGCGGCAAGGAATGGCACCATCAACGTCAGCCCTGCGACGCCAATATCAAACAGTTTCTTGAGATTAGGATCGGTCGCCGCATCCGGTACCGCGCCCTTGCCATACAACATGACGGAGACCGCCAGCAAAATTCCACCCGCGACTACGAAGGGGATCATATGCGAAACACCTGTCATCAGGTGCTGACGGGTATTTTTCAGGATTTGTACCAACTCTTTCATAAGTCGCTCCCAGGCTGCCTAAAGCCCATATCCATAAACTTGTTGCGGAAAACAATAGGCAATCCGACGCGGCGCAAACAGTGGATAAAAAGGCCATTTGCTGGACTTTTGTAATGTCAGCGCAAAAATGCGATCCGCCTCATAACTTGTAGTTTCTCGGAATTTATAGAGGACATGCTGACTTGTGAGGGATATCTCACTTTGATGGTTACATTACATTTATCCAGTTTTTGGCAGATTTGTCAGATGGCAGGTTCAGGCGTTGCCCTTTTATCCTGTAGCGAGAAATCGTTATGGGAGATGAGGCTATGGCCCTGATTGTGGAATTTACCTGTGAGCTGCCCAATGGCGTACATGCGCGCCCGGCAAGTCACATAGAAACGCAGTGCAACACCTTTACTTCGCACATTGAGTGGCACAACCTGCGTACCGAACGTAGGGGTAACGCCAAGAGCGCATTGGCACTGATTGGCACCGATACTCTGGCGGGTGATAGCTGCCAGTTGCTGATTTCCGGTGCAGATGAACAGGCAGCCCACCAGCATTTAACCCAATGGTTACGTAATGAATTTCCACACTGCGATGCACCGCTAGCGGAAGCCAAAAGCAACGAGCTGGAGCCACTTCCTGCATCCCTCACCAATCTAAACCCACAGCTTTTTCGCGCTCGCACCGTCTGCAGCGGCAGTGCGGGAGGCGTACTGAGTCTGCTCTCTTCGCTGGATCTCAACGCCCTTAACAATCTCCCATCCGCTAAAGATATTGAAACCGAGCAGGCGGCACTGGATAACGGCTTAACGCTGCTGATGAAGAATATTGCGTTTCGGTTACTCGACAGCGACGGCGCAACCAGTGCGATTCTGGAAGCACACCGCTCGCTGGCAAGCGACCTCTCACTGCGTCAGCACTTGCTCGCTGGAGTATCTCGCGGGTTAAGCTGCGCCCAGGCGATTGTCGAAAGTGCCGGACATTTTTGTGATGAATTCGCCCGCTCCAGCAGCAGTTATTTACAGGAACGTGCGCTGGATGTGCGCGATGTCTGCTTCCAGCTTCTGCAGCAAATTTATGGAGAGCAGCGTTTTCCTGCGCCGGGAAAACTAACCCAGCCTACGGTCTGTATGGCGGACGAGCTCACACCGAGCCAGTTCCTCGAACTGGACAAAACATTGCTGAAAGGCTTGCTGTTAAAAAGCGGCGGTACCACTTCACACACGGTGATTCTCGCCCGGTCATTCAACATTCCTACGCTGGTTGGCGTGGATATTGAATCCTTGATGCCATGGCTGCAGCAAACGGTTTATATCGATGGTAACGCAGGAGCGGTCATTGTTGCCCCTGATGAATCCGTCGTACGTTACTACCAGCAGGAAGCCCGTATCCAGGATGCCATTCGAGAACAACAACGTATCTGGCTGACCCAGGAGGCGCGCACGGGTGATGGCATCCGCATGGAAGTCGCCGCCAACATCGCCCATTCCGTGGAAGCGCAAGCAGCCTTTGGCAACGGTGCGGAAGCGGTTGGCCTGTTTCGCACGGAAATGCTGTATATGGACCGTACCTGCGCCCCGGATGAGAACGAGCTATACAACATTTTCTGCCAGGCGCTGGAGCCCGCGCAGGGACGCAGCATCATTGTGCGCACCATGGATATCGGTGGTGATAAACCCGTTGATTACCTGAATATTCCTGCCGAAGCCAACCCGTTCCTTGGTTATCGCGCGGTGCGTATCTATGAAGAATACGCCGCTTTGTTTACCACACAACTGCGATCGATCCTGCGCGCATCAGCGCACGGTAGCCTGAAAATCATGATCCCAATGATCTCCTCTATGGAAGAGATCCTGTGGGTCAAAGAGAAGCTGGCCGAAGCCAAACAGCAACTGCGCACTGAACACATCCCGTTTGATGAGAAGATCCCGCTCGGTATCATGCTGGAGGTTCCGTCAGTGATGTTCATCATCGATCAATGCTGCGAAGAAATTGATTTCTTTAGTATTGGCAGTAATGACCTGACGCAATATCTGCTGGCGGTCGACCGCGACAACGCCAAAGTTACCCGCCATTACAACAGCCTGAATCCAGCCTTCTTGCGCGCACTGGATTACGCCGTACAGGCGGTACATCGGCAGGGGAAATGGATTGGCCTGTGCGGCGAACTTGGCGCTAAAGGTTCAGTGCTACCGCTGCTTGTGGGACTGGGTCTGGACGAGATCAGCATGAGCGCTCCCTCCATTCCCGCCGCCAAAGCGCGGATGGCGCAACTTGACAGCCGCGCCTGCCGTCAGTTGCTGAATCAAGCAATGGCGTGTCGAACGTCGCTGGAGGTCGAACATCTGCTGGCTCAGTTCCGTATGACCCAACAGGATACCCCTCTGGTTACCGCCGAGTGCATCACGCTGGATAGCGACTGGCGTAGTAAAGAGGAGGTCATCAAAGGGATGACCGACAACCTCCTGCTGGCAGGTCGTTGCCGCTATCCGCGTAAACTGGAAGCCGATCTGTGGGCGCGCGAAGCGGTCTTCTCTACCGGATTAGGTTTTAGCTTCGCCATTCCACACAGCAAATCAGAACATATTGAGCAGTCCACTATCAGCGTAGCGCGCCTGCAAGCGCCGGTACGTTGGGGTGATGATGATGCGCAGTTCATTATTATGCTGACGCTCAACAAACACGCCGCGGGCGACCAGCATATGCGTATTTTCTCGCGTCTGGCACGGCGCATTATGCATGAAGAATTCCGTAACGCGCTGGTTAACGCCGCCTCTGCCGACGCTATCGCCAGCCTGCTGCAACATGAACTTGAACTTTAAAGAGGGTGTTTTTGTATGGAACTTTACCTTGATACCGCCAACGTCGCGGAAGTCGAACGTCTGGCACGCATCTTCCCTATCGCGGGTGTCACCACCAACCCAAGCATTGTGGCAGCAAGCAAAGAATCCATCTGGGATGTGCTGCCGCGCCTGCAAAACGCCATTGGCGAAGAGGGCATTCTGTTTGCCCAAACCATGAGCCGAGACGCACAAGGCATGGTGGACGAAGCCAAACGTCTGAGCAACGCGGTCCCCGGTCTGGTGGTAAAAATCCCGGTGACATCCGAAGGTCTGGCCGCGATCAAGATGCTGAAAAAAGAGGGCATCACCACGCTGGGAACCGCCGTGTACAGTGCCTCTCAGGGGCTGCTGGCAGCGCTGGCGGGGGCGAAATATATCGCGCCTTACGTTAACCGTATTGACGCGCAGGGCGGCGACGGAATTCGCACGGTACAAGAACTGCAAACGTTACTGGAACTGCATGCGCCAAACAGCATGGTACTGGCAGCCAGCTTTAAAACCCCTCGTCAGGCGCTGGATTGCTTACTGGCAGGATGCGAAGCAATCACCCTGCCATTAGACGTAGCGCAACAAATGCTCAATACCCCTGCGGTAGAGTCAGCAATAGAGAAGTTTGAACATGACTGGAACAATACATTTGGTCACATCAACCTGTGAGGGAAATAAAGTATGGATCGCATTATTCAATCACCTGGTAAGTACATCCAGGGTGCCGATGTTATTACCCGTCTTGGCAACTACCTCAAACCACTGGCAGAGCGCTGGCTGGTCGTTGGGGACAAGTTTGTCTTAGGCTTTGCCCAGGGCGCACTGGAAAAAAGCTTCCAGGATGCCGGACTGGCGCTGGAGATTGCACCGTTTGGCGGCGAGTGTTCACAAAACGAAATCGACCGTCTGCGCGGCGTGGCAGAAAAAGCGCAATGTGGCGCAGTACTTGGTATTGGCGGCGGTAAAACGCTGGATACCGCCAAAGCGCTGGCGCACTTTATGGGCGTGCCTGTCGCCATTGCGCCAACCATCGCCTCTACCGATGCACCGTGCAGCGCGCTGTCCGTTATTTACACCGATGCCGGTGAATTCGATCGCTATTTGCTGCTGCCCAATAACCCGGACAGGGTGATTGTTGATACCAAAATTGTCGCGGGCGCACCGGCGCGTCTGTTAGCCGCGGGCATCGGCGATGCGTTGGCGACCTGGTTCGAAGCGCGCGCCTGTTCACGCAGCGGCGCAACCACCATGGCGGGCGGTCAGTGCACTCAGGCGGCGCTGGCGCTGGCTGAGCTGTGCTTTAATACGCTGATAGAAGAAGGTGAAAAAGCGATGCTGGCTGCCGAGCAGCACGTGGTAACGCCTGCGCTGGAGCGCGTTATTGAAGCCAACACCTATCTGAGCGGCGTCGGTTTTGAAAGCGGCGGTCTGGCGGCGGCGCACGCCATCCATAACGGTCTGACGGCAATCCCGGATGCGCATCACTATTACCACGGCGAGAAAGTGGCTTTCGGCACGCTGACGCAACTGGTACTGGAAAACGCGCCGGTCGATGAAATTGAAACCGTTGCGGCGCTGTGTCATTCCGTTGGCCTGCCGATTACCTTGGCGCAACTGGACATCAAACAGGATATTCCGGCGAAAATGCGCATTGTGGCTGAAGCTGCCTGTGCCGAAGGCGAAACCATCCACAACATGCCTGGCGGCGCAACGCCGGACCAGGTGTATGCCGCCCTGCTGGTGGCTGACCAGTACGGTCAACGTTACCTGCAAGAGTGGGAATAACCGACCAATAAAAATCCCCGCAATTGCGGGGATTTTTTTGTTCATACTATGCCGGACCCGCACAAGCGATATCCGGCATGGTCTGTTACAGCAGATCGAAACGATCCAGGTTCATCACTTTCACCCATGCGGCAACGAAATCTCTCACGAACTTCTCGTGAGCATCGCTGCAGGCATAAACTTCAGCCACTGCGCGCAGTACAGAGTTAGAACCAAACACCAGATCGGCGCGTGTTGCGGTGTATTTTACTTCGCCGCTCGAACGGTCACGACCTTCAAACAGCTCTTGTGACTCATCAACCGCCTTCCACTCATGACGCATATCCAGCAAATTGACGAAGAAGTCAGTGCTGAGTACGCCAGGGCGATCGGTAAAGACGCCGTGCTGGCTACCATCAAAGTTGGTGCCCAGTACGCGCATACCGCCCACCAGCACGGTCATTTCCGGTGCGGTTAGCGTCAACTGCTGCGCTTTGTCGATCAGCAGCGACTCGGTGGTCGACACGTCAGGACGAGCGCGGTAGTTACGGAAACCATCGGCAATCGGCTCAAGCAGTTCAAACATCTCAATATCCGTTTGATCCTGACGCGCATCCACACGACCCGGCGCAAAAGGTACCTTGATGCTGACACCCGCAGCGCTAGCCGCCTGCTCGATACCGACAACACCGGCCAGCACGATAATATCGGCCAACGAGGCAGTATGGGCAGACTTATAAATACCTTCCAGCACAGGCAGAACGCGTGCCGCAGTGGCATTCACATCCCAGCCACGTTGTGGGTCCAGCGCCAGACGCGCACCGTTAGCGCCGCCACGTTTATCCCCGCCACGGAAAGTCGATGCCGAAGCCCACGCTACCGATACCAGTTCGCCCACGGACAGTCCGGAAGCAGCGATGGTCGCCTTCAGCTTCAGGATATCTTCTTCGCTTGGGTTGAAGAACGCATGCGGCAGCGGATCTTGCCAGATCAGATCTTCTTTTGGCACTTCCGGGCCAATGTAACGCGATTTTGGCCCCATATCGCGGTGCGTCAGTTTAAACCACGCACGGGCAAACGCTTCGTTGAATGCTTGCGGATCGTTCAGGAAACGGCGAGAGATCTTTTCAAACTCAGGATCGAAACGCAGCGTCAGGTCGGTAACCAGCATCGTCGGCTTGCGTTTTTTCGACGGATCAAACGGATCGGGAATAATTTCTGGCGCGTCAACCGCTTCAAACTGAATCGCGCCTGCCGGACTGCGAGTCTGCACCCACTCATATTTGAACAGGTTCTCGAAGAAATAGTTGCTCCATTGGGTAGGCGTCTGCGTCCACACCACTTCCAGACCAGAAGTAATTGCATCCGCGCCCGCGCCACTACCGTAGCTGCTGGCCCAGCCCAGGCCCTGCGCTTCAATCGGTGCGGATTCTGGATCGGCGCCAACGTGCGATGCCGCTGCTGCGCCGTGGGTTTTGCCCAACGTATGACCGCCGCCAATCAGCGCCACGGTTTCTTCGTCGTTCATCCCCATGTTACCGAAGGTCGCGCGAATAGCCGCTGCCGCAGAAAGCGGTTCGCCGCTATGGTCCGGCCCTTCCGGGTTCACATAAATAAGGCCCATTTCGGTGGCGCCCAGCGGCGCTTTTGCCAGCTCTTCCGGGTGACGGTGAGTCAGCCAGGCTTTTTCATCACCCCAGTTTACGTCGAGATCCGGTTCCCAGACATCTTCACGACCGGCACCAAAGCCAAAGGTACGGAAACCTGAGTTTTCCAGCGCCACGTTACCCGCGAGGATAAACAGGTCGGCCCAGGAAATTTTCTGACCATATTTCTGCTTGATTGGCCACAGCAGACGACGCGCTTTATCAAGGCTGACGTTGTCCGGCCAGGAGTTCAGTGGTGCAAAACGCTGCTGTCCGCGACCCGCTCCACCGCGTCCATCGATAGAGCGATAGGTTCCCGCGCCGTGCCATGCCATGCGGATAAACAATCCGGCATAGGTTCCCCAGTCAGCGGGCCACCACGGTTGAGATTCGGACAGAAGGGCTCTGAGATCCCCTTTCAGGGCAGAATAGTCGAGTTTACTAAACTCTTTGCGGTAGTCGAAGTCCTCACCCAGCGGGTTCGAACGGTTGGAATGTTGGTTTAAAAGATCAACGCGGAGTTGATTTGGCCACCAGTCGCGGTTATTCGTTCCTGCTCCCGCGCTCTGATCGTGACCGCCTTGATGAAAAGGACACTTACCGGCAGTTGATGCGTTTTGGCTATCGTCGGACATGCTCATCTATATGCTCCCTTTACAGTGTTCTGACTACGATATACACCACCAGAGATAAGATATAGTCGAAATAACCCACAGATTCGATAGCTAATTCCTTTTATATTTTAAGTTACAGAGATGTAGATCAAAATGATCAACAAAAAGCCCTCCGTAGAGGGCTGGGGCATCTGTTTAGTTAGGTCTTACACCCAGTGTGTGACAAATAGCGTAGCTCATCTCGGCACGGTTGAGGGTATAGAAGTGAAAATCCTTCACCCCTTCGCGACTGAGAATTTTCACCATATCCATGGCGATATTTGCGCCCACCAGCTTGCGGGTTTCCGCGTCATCATCAAGACCATCAAACATGGTCGACATCCACGCAGGAATGCGGACGTTGGTCATGTCAGCAAATTTTTTCGCCTGCTTAAAGTTAGATACCGGCAGGATGCCCGGAATAATTTCCACATCGATTCCCGCAGACACGCAGCGATCGCGAAAGCGCAGATAGCTTTCTACATCGAAGAAAAACTGGGTAATCGCGCGGTTTGCACCGGCATCAACCTTACGCTTCAGATTCAGTAAATCAGCCTGAGCGCTTTTCGCTTCCGGGTGCACTTCCGGGTAAGCCGCAACGGAGATATCGAAGTCTGCAACGTCTTTCAGCAGAGTCACCAGGTCGGAAGCATACATATCCGGTTTACCGCTTCCCGGCGGCAGATCACCGCGCAGGGCAACAATATGACGAATACCGTTATGCCAGTAGTCCTGAGCAATGGTACGCAGCTCATCACGGGTCGCATCAATGCATGTCAGGTGCGGGACCGCTTCAAGACCTGTGCGATCCTTAATGCCTTTAATAATGCTGTGCGTACGGTCGCGCTCACCAGAGTTTGCACCGTAAGTAACTGAAACAAACTTCGGCTTCAGGCTGCTCAGGCGATCGATGGAGTTCCACAGGGTTTGCTCCATTTCACTGGTGCGCGGCGGGAAAAACTCAAACGAAACGTTAATCTGACCCTGCACTTCTGCCAGGCTCTGATTCAGGGCTTCCCGCTGGTTGGCGTGAAAAAAGCTCATACCTTACCTCATCAATCTTTTGTCGTTATATGTTGTGTTGTGAACTGCTATACGTTTAGACGTCTAGATGTAAAAATGACGGAAAAGCATGCTGGCGTCAACACAAAAATCATCGTTAAAGGTGAGGAATACTCAGCCAACGTGAAAAAAATTCACATCAGCTTGAAATGGTGAGGGATTGCGTCACGACCGTCTGTAGCCACTCTACTTTTGTTACGTTCTCAGGCAACGTCGCTAACCCCATGCTAAGCCGCAATTCTGTATCAGTAAGCGGAAGGAAGATCACGCCCTGACGCTGGATAGCGGAAAAGGAGGCCGGAACCAGGCTCAGACCGTCACCCTGCGCGATCCGTGCCAGCAGCACGTCATGTTCCATCGGCTCCTCAATAAGGGCAGGAGAGTAACCGGCACGACGAAAAATGTGTCGAGTGTAATCAAAAAAAGCAGGGTTACGTTCACGTTTGAACCAGAACAGCGGTCGGTGGTTCAGCGACGTTAACGAGAGCGAAGGCAGAGCCGCCTCTGGCCAGAGCGCGGGTAAGGCGGCAATCATCGATTCTTGCCAGCCGAGCGGCGTGACGCTAAGACCCGAATTCTCAAGCGGTAGCGCCACCAGCGCTGCATCCAGTTTTCCCCGACGCACCTGACGCGCCAGTTCAGGCGAACCATGACGGACAATATGTAGCTTCTGTACACGCGTAGCAAGCTGCGACTCAAACGCCGCAAAAACGCCCTGCTCAAACGCCGTACTTAGCCCTAAGCGCAGAGTTTGTTCTCCCGTCTTCGCTATCTGACTCAACGCCGTCCAGGTTTTATCCTGTAACGCCAATAGCGGGCGCACGATTTCAAGGACGCGCTGGCCGTCCTCCGTCAGCGTAAGTCCACGGGTATGACGGACAAAAAGCGTCACCCCCAGGCGATCTTCAAGCTGGCGAATGTGGCGACTCAGCGGCGGCTGCGACATAAATAAACGCTGCGCCGCTCGACTCATGTTGTTCTCTTCCGCCACCACGGAAAAATAGCGTAGAAGGCGGATATCCAGAGAGTGCAAAGGCGATGTTGTCATACCGAAAAGGTATCACGGAAACGGTATTACCCCAATCATTCCGCACGCTCTATCCTCATGCCGTACACGAACTCACGAGGTGATTATCATGGATTCAGAACGCTATTTAACCGGTCAGAGAATGCTGCAACAGGTTGATGGAAAAGGCGGAGATGCGGTAGTCGAAAGTCTGCAGGATATTGCGCCAGACTTCGCCCAATACCTGATTGAATTTCCTTTTGGCGACATCTATTCAAGGCCGGGGCTGGATTTACGCAGTAGAGAAATTGCCACCGTCGCCGCGCTCACCGCCATGGGTAACGCCGCACCGCAGCTTAAGGTACACATCGCCGCCGCGCTGCACGTTGGCTTGACGCAGGAAGAGATTATTGAAGTGATGATGCAGATGGCTGTTTATGCGGGATTCCCGGCAGCACTAAACGGCCTGTTCGCCGCAAAAGAGGTGTTTGCCTCCCACAGAGGTTAAAACAAAGGCCAGCGGAATATCTGCTGGCCTGACCTCACTACGGTTTCACATCTTCCACACGCATGCCTTTGAGTTGTTCATCCGTCAGCGTATTTCCCGCTTTGAAATAATCAACGACCGCATTAGAGACATAGTAACCGCCGGATGTGTTACGCGCTTTACCTTCAGTAAATGTCGTGAAACCATCACCGCCGTCCGCCAGGAAGCTATTGGTGGCAATGTGATAAACCGTGGCATCCTCAATGGGTTTGCCGTTTAACGTCAATACGCTAACCCGCTGACCAACCGGTTTACTGCTGTCATACTTCATCTCCAGTCCTTTGGACACCTGCAATACACCGTTGCTTAAACCCGCGCCGTGCTCCATCAGGCTACGTAACTGCTTCCCGGTGAGATCCATGGTTGCCAGCTCATTCGGGAACGGGAAGGTGCTAATGACTGCGCCCATGGTGATGACTCCAGCAGGGATTTCATTCCGGATGCCGCCCGAGTTAGTGAGCGCTAACTTGGTATCTTTACCCGCCGCAACCAGCAACGCATCTGCCGCCAGATTTCCCAGCGAAGAAGATTCACCGTAAGCACGCGTCAGCTCAACCGGCGCGTTGGCAACCGTCTGCTGCACCACTTTATCGAGCTTTTTATTCCAGCCATCAATGACCTGTTTCGTCTGCGGGTCTGGCTGCCACTCATCAGCAAAAATGGTTTTCAGCTCGAAGTTCTTCACGGTAAATTGATGCGGTTTTTGCTGGTAATCCAGCACCAGTTTACCCACATCAATGCCGCCGCTGTCGGTAGACAGAATCAGGGTGTTACCTACTTTAATCGGCTCCGGCGTGCCCACATGCGCATGACCGGTGATCAGGATGTCCAACCCCTGCACCTGGCCTGCGGTCTGGATGTCTTTATCCAGCGCACGGCGTACATCGGTGCCCCCCAGACTGGACTGACGCGCTGGCGTGCCTTCATGGATCAGCGCCACGGTGAGATCGACTTTGCCTTTCAGCTCATCGATATAGCGTTGCAACCACTTCACTTCATCCCGCGCCTCGATCCCGACACGTGTCGCAGCGGAAACCGTATCATCAAAAGCAAACACGCCGTGCAGGCCAATCACGCCTATCTTTACGCCATCTTTTTCAATAATGGTGTAAGGCTTATCCCAGAACATTTTGCTGCTGTTTTGGTAAAAGATGTTGCCCTGCACGATCGGAAACTTTGCCTGGCTCAGTTGCAGCAGCGTATTGTCCCAACCGTGATCGAATTCATGATTACCCATGGTGACAGCGTCAAAATTCATGGTGTTCATGATATCGATAATCGCCTTCCCCTTGGTCAGGCTGCTGATATATGGCCCGGTGAAATAATCGCCAGCATCCAAAAACCAGGTGGCGCTATTTTTCGCTTTCTCCTGCTTCACCATCGCCGAGATATTGGCCCAACCGCCAATATCTCGTGTGCCATTGGCAATCCATGGCACTTTATAAGGTTCGACATGGGCATGGAGATCGTTGGTATAAATAATCGTGACATCTTTGGCACTCGCCCAGAGCGGTAAAGATACCAGAACACCGACAGCAAGCATTTTTAGCTTCATAACCAATCCCTTTCAGTCATATAAAGATTCGCTACGTTACGTTCTGAAAGGTTTTTTTATGTGAGAAAACTCACATCCATCGGTGATAGTTGCAGGCCAAAATCAACGACCATTAAAAATCGTTGGTAACAGGATGACGTCACTGTTCACTATCAATTGCTGCAAATCCTTTGGCTGCAAAAATCTGGGGCTGGCGAGTTCAGCTGATTACAGCTGGCCAGAATATCGGCTGGGTTATGCCGCACTGCATTGTCGGGCATGCGGCAGCCTTCCACCGCTGTTTGATGAGGAACAGTTCCGTTGCTGGTTGTCGGCATATTTAGCGGATTTCGCCGCTAATCGTGGTCAGTTTTGCCCATGTTGCTACCAACGAGAAATCATCCGCTATGGGCATAATCCCCAGGGCAGCCAGCGCGTCCAGTGCCGAAACTGCAAAAAAGTGTGGACACCAAAGCAGGCGCCTCCCACCGGCATCGTTTTGCCAGAACAAATAGCGACGATTCCCTTGCTCGTCCCTTTTCAGGGCGTTAGTGCAGGCCAGCAACTCTATGTATTACTCTCTTTTGACGCTATTCGCGGCAATGTTCTGCATATTTCCAGCAACTTCACGCCGCACACTGCCGGCATATCATTGCTTTACCGCTGGCGTGGCACTGCTGAGCCAACAGTCATTCACGACGATATCATTGAGCGAGTGAGTCAGCGGGAAACCCAGTTTTTACGCCGCAGCCAGTTTGATGAAATCCAGTACGGCAGCGCCATACTCAAACGGAACGCCAGCGGCGCGATTTTACGCCCGGTCATTACTGCCCATGGGCATTTCCGCCTGCTGAGCCATCTGTGGCCAGAGGTAAAAACCCATATTATTGCCCACGAATGCTTCCTGCGCGGCGCAGCGATAACCGCATGGGCGGAACAGTTTCGCCATCATCGCGCCTCGCTGTGGTTTATTGATGAAGAAATGAATAGCGATAAGCGCACGCTGCCCTGGCAATTGCTGGGTAAAACGTATCAGGGATGGTGGCGAAATCAGTGGCAAATCTGGCAACGAGGCGATATGCGTAAAATGGTGTGTTTGTTAACGCAGGGGCGGGTTGAAGAAAGCGCGTCAATAACCCTGGCGGCAAGCCATCGTTTTCTCGCCTGGTTGCGGCAACAGACGGAATTTGAGCAAAGTACCCGTTACTCTGCCCATTCGGTGTTTCAGGCGATAAGATCGCTGGCAGATAAATACAACGCCCTCATTGAGGGCGATGTTTACACATGTTATCCGGCAACAAAAACTACAGCAGTTGCGCCAAACGGTTGATGTCTGACTGAATCGCCCCGGCGGTCACATCGCGGCCCGCCCCCGGTCCGCGAATGACCAGCGGGTTATCACGATACCAACGGCTTTCAATGGCGAACACGTTATCGCACGGCAGTAGTGCCGCCAGCGGGTGCTCAGGGCGTACCGCTTCAACGCCAACGCGTGCCTTACCGTTAGCGTCAAAACGCGCCACATAGCGTAGCACCAGTCCCATTTCACGTGCCGCTTCCAGGCGTTGCACCATCTGCTCGTTCAGCTCATCGCCATTTTCAAAGAAATGGTCAATAGAACCTGCTTCACAGTGCGCAGGCACCAGAGATTCTACGCGTACCTGGTCCGGTTCGATGTCGTAACCCGCTTCACGCGCCAGAATCACCAGCTTGCGCATCACATCTTTGCCGGAAAGATCCACGCGCGGATCAGGTTCAGTCAGACCCTGCTGCCACGCCTGATCCACCAGATCGGTGAACGGGACCGTGCCATCAAATTGCAGGAACAACCACGACAACGTGCCGGAGAAGATCCCACTGATCGACAGAATAGTATCTCCGCTATCAATCAGATCGCGCACGGTATGGTTGATCGGCAAGCCTGCGCCGACGGTGGCGTTATACAGCCAGTGGCGACCGGTTTTTTCAAAGGCGTCATGAATCTGGCGGTAATTATTACTGCTGCTCGCCCCCGCCAGCTTGTTGGCGCTGATAACGTGGAAGCCATGACTGGCGAAATCCAGATACTGCTCCGCCAACTGCTCGCTGGCAGTGACGTCCAGCACCACTAAATCATCATACGGGTGGGCACGCATCCACAGGAACAATGACTCTTCATCCTGTTCTACCGCCTCGTCATCGAAGAAGGCCAACGCGCGGCTGGCATCCAGCCCTTCGTAATTCAGCAGACTACGGCGACTATCAACCACTCCTGCCAGCACGAACTCTAATCCGGTACGCGCCGAGAGCGTGCTCTGCTCGCGGGCAAACAGCTCCAGCCAGCGCGACCCAATGTTACCTTTGCCGAACAGCACCAGACCAATGCGTTTTTCCGCGCGGAAGATTGACTGGTGCAGACCCTGAATCAGGCTCTCCGTTGGCCCGGTACGCAAGACGGCGACCAGGCTAATGCCCTCTTCCGACTGCCAGGTGAATTCGACCGGCTGACCTTTCAGCTGTTGCCAAAAGCGATGGCAGTGCAGCGGGTTACGGGTGACGCCCGCCCCAACCATCGCCACCAGCGCCAGCCCCTGGCGCAGACGCAGTTCGCCCGGCAGGCCAGCTTCATCCAGAATTTTCAGTGCGCCATCAGCGACTTCGGAGGTATAGCAAAATTGCAGCAACTGGCGGTCAGGATGCACACCCACTGCCAGCGGACGCACCTGGGTGCGTTTTAAAATCTGATCAATCTCTTTATAGGCCAGTTTAAAGTCCTGGCCAGTGGGAACCTGAAACTCAATCAGGCAAACGTCGTCATGGCTGGTCACAATACGTGCCCCGGTACCGGAAGCCAGCACGCGTTCAATACGCGTCGATCCCTGCTCCGGCGTATAGCTACAACGCAACTGGAGATCGATATCGCTGCCGGAAACCGGCTGGAGGGTGCGGGCATGGAGAACCGGAGCCGCCAGACGCGCCAGCTCGCTGGCTTCATCCAGACGCAGCAGCGGCAGCAGACAGGCATCTTTTACTTTACGCGGATCCGCGCTGTAAACCCCGGCCACATCGCTCCAGATGGTTACGCGGGAAACCCCCGCCAACGCGCCAACCTGCGTCGCCGAGTAGTCGGAGCCGTTACGCCCCAGCAGTACCGTCTCACCGGCGTTGCTGCGGCTAATGAAACCGGTAACGACCAGGCGTTTGCCCGGATGCTGCGCCAGCAGTTGTTGCAGCAATGGGTAAGAAAGACCTTCATCCACCTGCGGCTGAGCGCCGCGCTCGGCACGTAAAAAATCGCGCGCATCCAGCCAGGCTGACTCCAGCCCCTGTTGGTTAAGGACGGCAGACATCAAACGCGCCGACCACACCTCGCCATGCCCGACGACTTCAGCATAGACGGCATCATTCACGCCGCTGTCGAGTAATCCGGCCAGGCGCTCCAGATCGTGAATAAACGCGCCGATCAGCCCATCCGCCACATCAGGAGGTAACAAACCGCTGATAAGCTCACTCTGATAGCGACGTAACGCCTGTTGAACCTGATGCGCAGACAGACGATCGGTCTGGCTTAATTTTAGCCAGCTAATCAACTGGTTAGTGGTACTGCCTGCGGCTGAAACAACCATCATGTCATCAGGCTGCGAGTACTCCGCCATAATGCCTGCGACACGCAGATAACATTTCACATCAGCCAGACTACTACCACCAAATTTGTGCAGTTGACGACCCTTCGTCCCTGCCTGCGCAATCACACTCATGTTTACCCCTTGTTTGCAGCCCGGAAGCCATTTTCCAGGTCGGCAATTAAATCTTCGCCATCTTCAATACCGGTGGAGATACGCAACAGCGTTTCCGAAATTCCGGCAGCAGCACGCGCTTCTGGCGCCATTCCCGCGTGTGTCATGGTTGCGGCATGGGAGATCAGACTTTCAACGCCCCCTAACGATTCCGCCAGCGTAAACAATGACAACCCGCCGAGGAAGCGACGCAGCGTTTGCTCATCGCCATCCAGCTCAAAACTCAACATCGCGCCAAACCCTTTTTGCTGACGCGCGGCAATCTCATGGCCCTGATTATCCGGCAATGACGGGTGATACAATTTTTTCACCAGCGGCTGAGTTTGCAGATAATCCACAATCGCCTGAGCATTACGTTGCGCCACCTCCATACGAGGTGACAGAGTACGCAGGCCGCGCAACAGCAGATAACTATCAAACGCGCCGCCGGTCACACCAATATTATTCGCCCACCATGCCAGTTCAGTGACCGTTTCCGGATCTTTTGCTATCACCACACCAGCCACTACGTCGGAGTGACCGTTTAAATATTTCGTGCATGAATGCAACACCAGATCGGCGCCTAATGCCAGTGGATTTTGCAGTGCCGGGCTTAAAAAAGTGTTGTCCACCACGCTGACCGCACCAGCCTCGCGCGCCAGCTGGCAGATTTTCGCGATATCCACCACGCGCAACAGCGGGTTGCTTGGGCTTTCTACCAGCACCAGCTTCGGTTTTTCCGCCAGTGCCGCCTGCAACGCCTGCTCATCTCCTTGATCGACAAACAGTACGCGATAACAGCCACGCTTTGCCAGGCTGTCAAACAGACGATAGCTCCCGCCGTAGCAGTCGTGCGGTGCGACCAGCAGATCGCCAGGCTTGAGGAATACCGTAGTCACCAGATGAATCGCCGACATGCCGGTATTGGTCAGTACTGCCCCCGCCCCACCTTCCAGTTCCGCCAGCGCACGCTGAACGACATCACGCGTTGGGTTACCGCGACGCGAATAGTCATGGGCGCGAGGCTCATTAAAACCGGTAAAGTTATAGGTGCTGGAGAGGTGGATCGGCGGGACAACGCAACCGTACTGTTCGTCGTCATTTAACCCGCTACGCACTGCGATGGTGGCCTGTTTACGCGTCATATTGAGGAGATCCTGGCTGAGTCGGTGAAAAGTCAGACACCAGAGTAATCATAGTTAGGATAGCCGTCAATACATCTGGACATCTAAACTTCTTTGCGTATAGATTGAGCAAACCGGAAATAGCCGTTAAAATTATATGCATTAGCGTACATCTGCGTCGGCTTACTTCGTGTCAGGGCCACGCCACTACGATAAACTACGCGCAATTATGGTCCGGGCTCAGGTTCTGGCCTCAATATTAATGACAAAGAGGATTAGGTATCTCATGGCTGAATGGAGCGGCGAATATATCAGCCCATACGCTGAGCACGGTAAGAAGAGTGAGCAAGTCAAAAAAATTACGGTTTCCATTCCTCTGAAGGTGTTAAAAATCCTTACCGATGAACGCACGCGTCGTCAGGTTAACAACCTGCGTCACGCCACCAACAGCGAACTGCTGTGTGAAGCGTTTCTGCATGCTTTTACCGGGCAACCATTACCCAACGATGACGACCTGCGTAAAGAGCGCAGCGATGAAATCCCGGAAGAAGCAAAGGTAATTATGCGTGAACTGGGTATCAACCCGGAAACGTGGGAATACTGATTTTTCAAGACAGATGAGAAAAGGCGGGATTACTCCCGCCGCTTCTCACTACGTTACTTACTGATACCATTAATCTTATTCAATGTTTCTTCCATTTTGAGCGTCTCTTTACGGTTCAATGGATAGAAATAAATCAGAATGACCGCTGCCAAAAACAGGCATAAAGCCGGTAACAGATTTGCCATCGTATAGATGTTTTCCTGCACAATGCTGGTTTGCACAGCGCCGCCCGTTGACGAAGATTGATAACCAATGATGGCCAGCATAAAGCCGCCAATAGCCCCAGCGCACGCCTGGCCAACCTTGCGGGCGAAGAAGTTCACGCCATAGACGGTCCCATCTTCACGATCGCCGGTGACATACTGGTGATAATCACACACATCGGTCATAAACGCCCAAATCATCAGGTTGAATAACCCAGCCCCCAGCGTCGCCAGGAACAGGAAAACCAAATAAACCTTCGCGTCGGTAATGTGGGTGAAGTACATAATCACATACATGGCTACCGCAAAGAGCAGCGCGCCTACGCTGGCTTCTTTCTTACCAAAGCGCTTCGTGAGCCAGGATGCTGAGGGTGCCAGCAAAACCAGAGAGCCAAAGGTGAAGAGCAATGCAACGGACATGGCCTCTTTGTTATGGAAATAGTCATTAAACAGGTAAGTCATGTTGGTACCAGACAACCCCTGATTAATCACAATCAGCAGATCCACAACCACTAAAACAATTAGCGCTTTATTGCGTATCAGCCCCTTTAGCAGCACAGAAACCGGCATGCTCTCTTTTCTTTCCACCCGCACGCGTTCCGTCGTTAACTGACAGGTCAACGTTAAAAAGATAAACCCCAGCACAGAACAACCAATGGCAATCCAGAAGAAATGCTGCCCAGAGATCACCTGGCTTCCGTCCACCAGAGTGGTGTACATCAGGATCGGAATAAAAAAGCCGGTTGTCCCGCCACCGATGGCGGACCCTACGCTGCGCCAGGTTGACAGCGATACGCGATCTTCCGGATTCGAGCTAATCGCCGCAGACATGGCGCCATACGGAATACTCACTGTCGATAACAGCGAACCGTAAATAAAATAGGAACAGCAGATGTAGATAATTTTCGCCGTATAAGAAAAATCATGCACAAACGGCAGGAACAGAACGACCGCAATGATGCAAAACGGGTACTTCATGCGGCGCACCCAGGGGTTAAATCGCCCATGTACCGTCAGTTTAGAGGTATCACATAAGCGCCCTACGCCAACGTCGACAAACGCATCAAAGAGTTTGGTCACAAAATAGAGTGAACCAACAATAACACCGGAAATACCGAGTACGTTGGTGTAATAAATCATTAAAAAACTATTTACCAGTCCAAGAATAAAACAGGTTCCGAGGTCACCACATAAATAACCGAATTTATCTCTTAATCCGAAAGGCCTGACGGCAATATTTTGATTGCTTCCGATCATTGTTCCATCATTAGACATGATGTTAACTCCTTAGACACATTATTCACGCAAACTATGCGTATACCGATGCTCAGCGTAATAATTCGATACGAAGTGTATTAACGGTCAGAAGTTATAACCGAGACCAACGCGATAGCGGGTCTGACGATCGTCTGTGGTTGTGGTGTTATACCCCGAGGAAACGTTACCTACCTCAACAAATGGAACCCATGAGCCTATTTTATACGCCACACGGAAGTTATATTCGTAATCGTCTTTTCGGTTGTTATATAAATCTTCGCTATCGGCAATTTTATAAATACCGTTCAGCTCAAACATCCAGTCATTGATGTTATAACCGAGCCATGCTTCCGGACGATAGACCATGCGGTCATCCTTGCCGTCAGTGTTTCTGCGCATGTACTCCTGACGATAGCGGAACGCGGTCCACCAATGGTCATTGATGTTATACTGCACGCGGATATAAGGCTTATAAATCGCGATGTTATCGCCCGTTTCGATCGCAATACCCGGCTGCCAGACAAGGTCCTTCCAGGTGAACTGGTAGCTCGCCGTATACTCGTTGCCATTACTTTCCATATTATTCCACGCATCATTAGATTGCGTATTTTCGGAACGTGAAATGGCCTCGACTGCGACACCAAACCCCGTAGCAAAACGATGCGACATATAAACACGGTCGTAATTACGACCATCATCATAATATTCATGTCGATAATCAACATAACCCGCTTGCGCGGCCGCAGAGAATAATGAAATCAGTAATAACGCGGATTTAAATTTCATGACCATCCCTCTTCACACTAAATCTAGGAAATTGCCCATCTCGCTCCGTCCATAAATGAAGAAACGATGAAGGAATAAGAATAATTTTATATTTCCACGAAAGTGTATTTTAGAAAGAAGGAAGAAACCTTTGGTATTTTGCCAAAGATTGGCATAAGTGGCAAAAACAAGAAGATAAAAAGGACGCAGATCACCAGTTGAAACATTTTATCGTAAAAATAAAAACGCTGTTTTATTTATTAAATAAAAGACATTATTCAATACATCAATACGAATTTCAGTCTGCAGGCGCAGATACAAAAAAAGCGCCATAAGGCGCTTTTTTGTGACAGCTGAAACTTACTTGCTGCCTGGGATGCTGAAACGCTTGTTGAAGCGATCAACACGGCCACCGGTAGCAACATCACGCTGCTTGCCAGTATAGAACGGGTGGCACTGACCGCACACGTCCAGGTTCAGATCGTGACCGACGGTAGAGCGGATTTTCATGACGTTACCGCAAGAGCAGTTTGCAGTAATTTCTTCGTATTTCGGGTGAATATCTTTTTTCATGGGAAAACCTCGGTTTAAGGCCGCGTCGCTCTTCCAGCCCTAACGCCAGACACCACGCGATGTTAATTATTCCCCGTCACCTTTCACGCTGCATCAACAGCCTGAAACTCTCGGGTAATGGTCATTGTTTGACGCAATCAATTTGCATCAAAGGCGGCGAATCATACAGAAATTAACCTGCTCATGCAAACTGATCCGCATTCTACCCTTCACTAATGTGTATACTAACCCGCCAGATTTCAAGTCAGGATGATTCAATGCCCGTTGCGCACGTTGCCTTACCCGTTCCGCTACCTCGCACCTTTGACTACCTTCTGCCAGAAGGCATGAGCGCCAAAGCTGGGTGTCGTGTACGCGTGCCCTTTGGCAAGCAACAGGAGCGCGTGGGCATCGTTCTATCCGTCAGCGAGCACAGCGAACTGCCGCTGAGCGAATTGAAAGCCGTTCTCGAAGTGCTGGACAGCGAGCCGGTTTATTCGACCTCCGTCTGGCGTCTGCTGTTGTGGGCGGCTGACTATTACCATCACCCTATCGGCGACGTACTGTTTCATGCCCTGCCGATCCTGCTGCGCCAGGGACGCCCGGCGACAAACGCGCCCATATGGTACTGGTTTGCCACTGAAGAAGGTCAGGTTATTGATCTCAACAGCCTCAAGCGCTCTCCCAAGCAACAGCAGGCGCTGGCTGCGCTACGCCAGGGAAAAATCTGGCGCGACCAGGTGGCTGAGCTCGAATTTAATGACGCCGCATTACAGGCGCTGCGGAAAAAAGGGCTGTGCGATCTGGCGAGTGAAACGCCTGGTTTTAGCGACTGGCGTACCCACTACGCGGTTTCCGGTGAGCGTCTTCGACTGAACACCGAGCAAGCCACCGCCGTCGGAGCAATTCACAGCGCCGCGGACAGTTTTAGCGCCTGGCTATTAGCGGGCGTGACGGGCTCAGGCAAAACAGAGGTCTATCTAAGCGTACTGGAAAATGTCCTAGCCCAGGGCAAGCAGGCGCTGGTAATGGTGCCGGAGATTGGCCTGACGCCGCAAACTATTGCCCGTTTTCGCGAACGCTTCAATGCGCCAGTCGAAGTCCTGCACTCCGGTTTGAACGACAGCGAACGTCTTTCGGCCTGGTTGAAAGCAAAAAATGGCGAAGCGGCGATTGTTATCGGCACGCGCTCGTCGCTGTTTACACCATTTAAAAATCTCGGCGTGATTGTCATCGACGAAGAGCACGACAGCTCTTATAAACAGCAGGAAGGTTGGCGCTATCATGCGCGCGATCTCGCGGTTTATCGCGCCCACAGCGAGCAGATCCCGATTATTCTCGGCTCAGCCACTCCGGCTCTGGAAACGCTGTGCAACGTGCGACAGAAAAAATATCGCATGCTGCGCCTGACGCGCCGTGCCGGAAATGCGCGCCCCGCCACTCAGCACGTGCTGGATCTCAAAGGTCAGCAGGTGCAGGCCGGACTTGCCCCTGCGCTTATCACCCGTATGCGTCAGCACCTGCAGGCGGATAACCAGGTGATTCTGTTTTTGAACCGCCGGGGCTTTGCTCCTGCGCTGCTGTGCCATGACTGCGGCTGGATTGCCGAATGTCCGCGCTGCGATCACTACTACACGCTGCATCAGGCACAGCACCATTTACGCTGCCACCACTGCGACAGCCAGCGCCCAATACCACGTCAGTGCCCTTCCTGCGGCTCAACGCATATGGTTCCGGTTGGACTCGGCACCGAACAGCTTGAGCAGGCTCTGGCCCCTTTTTTCCCCGGCGTGCCAATCTCACGCATCGATCGCGACACCACCAGCCGTAAAGGATCGCTGGAGCAGCATCTGGCGGAAGTACATCGCGGTGGCGCACGAATTCTGATCGGCACGCAAATGCTGGCCAAAGGCCACCACTTCCCGGACGTCACCCTGGTGGCGCTTCTGGACGTTGACGGCGCGCTGTTCTCTGCAGATTTCCGGTCAGCAGAACGCTTCGCCCAGCTTTACACGCAGGTCTCCGGGCGAGCAGGACGCGCCGGGAAACAGGGCGAAGTGGTGCTACAAACGCACCATCCTGAGCATCCGCTGCTGCAAACTTTGCTGTACAAAGGTTATGACGCGTTTGCCGAGCAGGCGCTAGCCGAGCGACAAACGCTCCAGCTTCCACCGTGGACCAGCCATGTGATCGTGCGGGCAGAAGATCATAACAACCAGCATGCGCCTATGTTCTTACAACAGTTGCGAAATCTGATCCAGGCCAGTCCGCTTGCCGATGACAAACTGTGGGTGCTCGGCCCGGTTCCCGCTCTGGCCCCCAAGCGCGGCGGTCGCTATCGCTGGCAAATTTTGTTGCAACATCCGTCGCGAATTCGCCTGCAGCATATCGTCAGCGGCACGCTGGCGCTGATCAATACGTTACCCGATGCACGTAAGGTTAAATGGGTGCTGGATGTCGATCCCATCGAGGGATAATCCCTCACGATGCGAGGCGGATCGTAAAATTAAAGATCCATCACACTTTTTATGAAAATTCTGTAACCGCTTCCATTAACTATCTGATAAAAATGTTTCAGATGAAGGCTATTCAAGGACGAGTCTGTGCCAGCAGCTCTCTGGCGAGGAGAAAGAGTGAAACCGAATAAGCAGGTTGCCGCCGCTACGATGAAAGATGTTGCTCTGAAGGCGAAAGTCTCAACGGCAACCGTATCCCGCGCATTAATGAACCCGGACAAAGTCTCGCAGTCAACCCGTAACAAGGTTGAACAGGCTGCGCTGGAAGTGGGATATTTACCCCAATCAATGGGACGCAACGTTAAGCGTAATGAATCACGTACCATTCTGGTGATTGTGCCGGATATCTGCGATCCGTTTTTTAGCGAAGTGATTCGCGGCATAGAAGTGACCGCCGCTGAGCAGGGATATCTGGTGCTTATCGGCGACTGCGCCCACCAGAATCAGCAGGAAAAGACCTTCCTCAACCTCATTATCACCAAGCAGATCGATGGCATGGTGCTGCTCAGTTCGCGACTGCCGTTTGATGCCAGCGTGGAAGAGCAGCGCAACTTGCCGCCGATGGTCATGTCCAACGAGTTCGCGCCAGAGCTGGAACTCCCCACCGTGCACATTGATAATCTCACCGCCGCCTTCAACGCGATGAACTATCTGCTGGAACTGGGGCATAAACGCATTGGCTGTATCGCCGGACCAGAGGATATGCCGCTGTGCCATTACCGTCTGCAAGGTTACGTTCAGGCATTGCGTCGCAGTGGAATTACGGTCGATCCGCATTTCATCGCGCGTGGTGACTTTACCTATGAAGCGGGAGCCAATGCGCTTAAGCAACTCCTTGAGCTTCCACAGCCACCTACTGCGGTCTTTTGCCACAGCGATGTCATGGCGCTGGGGGCACTCTCTTACGCCAAACGTCAGGGTCTGAAGGTACCTGACGATTTATCCATCATTGGCTTTGATAATATTTCGCTCACGGAATTTTGTGATCCACCCCTGACAACCGTCGCACAGCCGCGTTTCGATATCGGACGTGAAGCTATGCTGTTACTGCTCGATCAATTACAAGGTCAGAACGTCAGCAGTGGCTCACGTTTACTGGACTGCGAGCTTATTATTCGGGGCACTACCCGGGCACTGACGTAAAGTAAAGTGCTTTCGGACTCCCCTGTCTGGTCAAAGGCCCGCCGCTTAAGTAACATGGCGGGCTGACGAACGAATAAATACAGCGAAACGATAGTGGCACAACGAGATTATGTACGTCGCGGCCAACCGGCACCTTCGCGGCGCAAGAAGAGCACATCACGGAAAAAACAACGCAATACGCCTGCGGTATCGCCCGCTATGGTTGCTATTGCTGCAGCCGTACTCGTGACCTTTATCGGTGGTCTGTACTTCATTACGCATCACAAGAAAGAAGAGTCCGAAACGCTGCAAAACCAGAAAGTCACCGGTAATGGCATCCCGCCAAAACCGGAAGAGCGCTGGCGATACATCAAAGAGCTGGAAAGCCGTCAGCCTGGCGTACGTGCGCCTACCGAACCGTCTGCAGGCGGCGAGGTACTGAACGCCGATCAGCTTACCAATGAGCAGCGCCAGTTGTTGGCGCAAATGCAGGCCGATATGCGCCAACAGCCAACGCAGCTCAACGAAGTACCATGGAACGAACAAACTGCGGAACAACGCCAGCAAACGCTGCAGCGTCAGCGTCAGGTGCAACAGCAGCAGTGGAATAACACCCAACAGCAGGCTCAACAGCCGCGCCAACGGGTAACGGAACAGCCGTACCAGCAGCAGCAAACGCGTACTGCGCAAACCGCACCGGTACAGCAGCCGAAGGCGCAGCCAAAACCTGCGGCCCAACAGCCGTATCAGGATCTACTGCAAACACCTGCGCATACCACCGCCGCTCAGCCGAAAACGCAGCCGGCCGCGCCGATAACAAATGAAACGCAGCCGCCAAAACAGACGGCGGAGAAAAAAGATGAACGCCGCTGGATGGTACAGTGCGGCTCATTTAAAGGCGCTGAGCAGGCAGAAACCGTGCGCGCGCAGTTGGCCTTTGAAGGCTTCAACTCACGTATTACCACCAATAACGGCTGGAATCGCGTGGTCATTGGTCCGGTCAAAGGCAAAGAGAATGCCGACAACACCATCAGCCGCCTGAAAGTTGCTGGTCACACAAACTGCATTCGACTCGCCACTGGGGGTTGAAACCCCCAAAATCCCCCCCATCTATACTTGCATTACGCCCCGCATACTGCGCGGGGCCTGTGTTTTGCATTTGTAACCAAGGGGTCTGCTCGTGACAACAATAGTAAGCGTACGCCGTAACGGCCATGTGGTAATCGCCGGTGATGGTCAGGCCACACTGGGTAACACCGTAATGAAAGGCAACGTGAAGAAAGTCCGCCGTCTGTACAACGACAAAGTCATCGCGGGCTTTGCGGGCGGTACTGCGGATGCATTCACGCTGTTTGAACTGTTTGAACGCAAGCTGGAAATGCACCAGGGTCACCTGGTGAAAGCTGCCGTTGAACTGGCAAAAGACTGGCGTACCGACCGTATGCTGCGCAAACTCGAAGCGCTGCTGGCCGTTGCGGATGAAACTGCATCACTCATCATCACCGGTAACGGCGACGTCATCCAGCCAGAAAACGATCTGATTGCCATCGGCTCCGGCGGTCCCTACGCCCAGGCTGCTGCACGCGCTCTGCTGGAAAACACCGAGCTTGGCGCACGCGAGATTGCTGAGAAAGCGTTGGATATTGCAGGGGATATCTGCATTTATACCAACCACTTCCATACCATCGAAGAATTGAACTCCAAAGCGTAAGGATCCCCCATGTCTGAAATGACCCCACGCGAAATTGTCAGCGAACTGAACAAACACATCATCGGCCAGGATAACGCTAAGCGTTCCGTGGCGATTGCCCTGCGTAACCGCTGGCGCCGCATGCAGCTCAACGAAGAGCTGCGCCATGAAGTTACGCCGAAAAACATTCTAATGATTGGCCCAACCGGCGTCGGTAAAACCGAAATCGCCCGTCGTCTGGCAAAACTGGCCAACGCGCCGTTCATCAAAGTTGAAGCAACGAAATTCACCGAAGTCGGCTATGTTGGTAAAGAAGTTGACTCTATCATCCGCGATCTGACCGATGCTGCCATCAAAATGGTCCGCGTTCAGGCCATCGAGAAAAACCGCTTCCGTGCCGAAGAGATGGCGGAAGAGCGCATTCTCGACGTGCTGATCCCACCAGCTAAAAATAACTGGGGACAGTCAGAGCAGCCGCAGGAACCTTCTGCAGCGCGTCAGGCGTTCCGTAAAAAACTGCGTGAAGGCCAGTTGGATGATAAAGAGATCGAAATCGATCTCGCGGCCGCACCGATGGGCGTTGAAATCATGGCACCTCCGGGAATGGAAGAGATGACCAGCCAGCTACAGTCCATGTTCCAGAACCTGGGCGGTCAGAAGCAAAAACCGCGTAAGCTGAAAATCAAAGACGCGATGAAGCTGCTGATTGAAGAAGAAGCGGCCAAACTGGTGAATCCGGAAGAGCTGAAACAGGAAGCTATCGACGCCGTTGAGCAACACGGAATCGTGTTTATCGACGAAATCGACAAAATCTGTAAGCGCGGCGAATCCTCCGGCCCGGACGTGTCCCGTGAAGGCGTACAGCGCGACCTGCTGCCGCTGGTTGAAGGCTGCACGGTCTCCACTAAACACGGTATGGTGAAAACAGACCACATTCTGTTTATCGCCTCTGGCGCATTCCAGGTAGCGAAACCATCTGACCTGATCCCGGAACTGCAGGGTCGTCTGCCGATTCGGGTCGAGCTGCAGGCGCTGACCACCAGCGATTTTGAGCGTATCCTTACCGAACCGAATGCCTCCATCACCGTCCAGTACAAAGCGCTGATGGCGACCGAAGGTGTGGACATCAACTTCACCGAATCGGGCATTAAACGCATTGCCGAAGCGGCCTGGCAGGTCAATGAAACCACCGAAAACATCGGTGCACGTCGTCTGCATACCGTTCTCGAGCGTCTGATGGAAGATATTTCCTATGATGCGAGCGATTTAAACGGCCAAAGCATCACAATTGATGCCGAATATGTGAGCAAACATCTGGATGCGCTGGTCGCAGATGAAGATCTGAGCCGTTTTATCCTATAATCGCGTTCAATGCATTTTCATCACTGTTGATGGGGCTGATAAAGCCCCATTTTTATTGGCGCTAAATATGACTGAACAACAAAAAATTAGCCGCTCACAAGCCTGGCTGGAAAGTTTACGACCTAAGACCTTACCGCTCGCCTTCGCGGCGATCATCGTCGGTACGGCATTAGCATGGTGGCAAGGATACTTCGATCCGCTGGTTGCTCTGTTGGCATTGATTACGGCAGGACTGCTGCAAATTCTGTCCAACCTCGCTAACGACTATGGCGATGCCGTCAAAGGCAGCGACAAGCCCGACCGCATTGGACCACTGCGCGGTATGCAAAAAGGGGTTATCACCCAACAGCAGATGAAGCGTGCGCTGATCGTTACCGTGGTGTTGATCTGTCTGTCGGGTCTGGCCCTGGTTGCTGTGGCCTGTCACACGCTGGCGGATTTTGTCGGTTTCCTGGTACTTGGTGGCCTGTCGATTATCGCGGCGATCACCTACACCGTGGGTAATCGCCCTTACGGATATATCGGTCTGGGCGATATTTCCGTGCTGGTATTCTTTGGCTGGCTGAGCGTGATGGGAAGCTGGTATCTGCAGGCGCATACGCTGATTCCGGCGCTGATTCTGCCTGCCACCGCCTGTGGCCTGCTGGCAACTGCCGTGCTCAACGTCAACAACCTGCGCGATATCAACAGCGACAGAGAGAACGGCAAGAACACACTGGTAGTACGTTTAGGTGCCGTCAATGCCCGCCGCTACCATGCCTGCCTGCTGATGGGTACGCTGGTCTGCCTGGCGCTGTTTAACCTGTTTTCGCTACAAAGTCTGTGGGGATGGCTGTTTATCCTTGCCGCTCCGCTGCTTTTCAAACAGGCGCGTTACGTGATGCGCGAAATGGATCCTGCGGCAATGCGTCCGATGCTGGAACGCACCGTAAAAGCGGCGCTATTAACTAACTTGCTGTTTGTCGTTGGAATTTTCTTAAGTCAGTGGTCTCTTTAACTGACAAATATCAATTAACAATTTCAATTTTTAGAATCGCATAACGCCTCGCAACCCTTACAAATAGAGGGGCGTGAGGTTTTTCCATGTTTTTTATATTTTCCGGGGATACCTCGGGGATACCAACGAACGGTAAACACCGTAATCTATAAGTACTAAAATCAGCGTTTCCCAGCTTACTTAACCGATCACGGGGTCTGAAGCCCAACCGTACGAGAGCTTACGCTAAGTGCATTTTTTAATGCAGGTTGGGCGAGTAAAGAAAATGAGGGTTTTATTTACTTTTGCCATTAATGCCAGTATCCGTGCGGTTTCCGGCATTAACGGTCTTAATAAACCCAGTAATCAAATCAACGTAAACCTGACCGACAACGCCACGAATTTGTAGATTTAAATTCATAAGGTTACGTTTTTAGCGTCCGATCTCGTACGGTTGCCCCCCAAACCAGGGGGCTTAACGCTAGAAGCGGCGTAGCCGCAGTTTTTGACAATTTCGGATATTCCCCGCATTTTTTAACAGGAAAAAATTTACTTTAAGGCGTATTAAGGTGTTTTTACCAATGGATGATGTCTTCAATGATAAGGGAAATGAACGATATAGACCGGGGCAGGTTACGGCTGTTAACGCTTGGTGAGATTAACCTGGCCCGTACCCTCTACGCTTTCACCATCCGCTATAACGAAGTCTGGATCCACCGCAGCAGCTATCTACCTTTCAACCTCCAAAAGAACAACTACGCCATGACGCCCAACGGCGAGTTGTACTTTCAGGAAGGTACTTATGAGCCTGACTTTTCACAGCCGCATGTTAATAACGATCGCGTTAGTGGGCAGCATCTTTTTTTACATGAAATGATGCACGTCTGGCAGCATCAGCGCGGGATGATGGTAAGGATGCGGGGCCTGTTCTCTTGGGCAGTTGATTACTATTACACGTTGGATAAGGCCATACTCTTGGATTACGGCTTAGAGCAGCAGGCTGCAATGGTGGCTGATTATTGGCTGCTTAAAACGTATGGATTCGGCAACCGCTCTGATTTGTATCTCCTCAAGGATTACGATCCATCTGAACCTGTCCTTAGCCTCATATCCCGCTATGAGAAAGTGTTAGGGAGGTTTCCGCATTGAAACACTACTTTCTCATTCCTGCCTTTTTTGCGCTGACTGGGTGTGGCGCTGGCGATAGCGTTCCCCCATGGCGTAGTTTCCCCATTATAAATAATTCGCTTTGCTTCTCTGTCAATAAATCTGACGTTCTGAGCCGATACGGCGTTTATTCTGAGCAGGGGAATGAATACAAGACATTGGCGGAAAATTCGCATGTAGCTCTCTCCTATCCTGAAACGTGCTTAAAAATACCGATAACGCCGGGCTATATCTATGCGGCTTCATACACGTTGAACGGAAAGAATTACCGTTACAACTTTTTCATCGACAGAAACGGGCAAATATTAAGCACAAAATAAGGAAATCTATAAATGTCATTACCAGCTTATATGTATATTTATGATGAAAATGGACAGCTGATCAAAGGCAGTTGCATGGCGCAGGGCCGTGAGGGTGCAATTGAAATCATGAACAGCAGTTACGGTGTGTACCAAAACACATGCCGCAACACTGGTAAGCTGATGGGTTCGCGCGAACACAACGCTTTTACCCTGCACAAAGAGATTGATAAGACCTCGCCATATTTTGCGGTTGCAGTCTGCCAAAGTAAGCGGCTGCAAAAGGCAGTAATCCACTATTACGACATCAACGAGGCGGGTGTCGAATACGAGATTTACCGAATTACGCTTAACAACATCGTAATCATGTCCGTCAATGCTGCTCATGCTTATATGCCGGGTTCCCACACTCCGGGCATGATGGAAAATATAGCCATCACCTACTCAGGCATTGAGTGGTTTTATATCGAAGGGAATATCAAATACGACGATGACTGGAGCCGCCCGGTTGGTTACAACCAGCAGCAGAGGTAAATCGAATTGGCAGGCAGATCTGCTGAAAATAAAGAACACTTAGCAGACAACCTGCAATACACGTCGCTATTCCCGAACACGCTTACTTGCAATACGAGCGTACTTGGTCATCAATTCAACGTAAATCAAACCAATAATGCAACAACTTTATAGCCTGCTATAGCCCATTGTCTTACGGTATCAAGGGCCTTGAGCCAGCGGCCTAAATCATTATTTCTGATTTTAGTTGTTCTCCGTGTATTTCCATTCCAAAGCATTTTTGTACTTAAAATGGTTGTGGGCGGATCCGGTAACAATCTCCCGCCATCTTTATCACGGTAGCTATCATATGCATAGCGATAGACAGCACGCAGAACACGTGCCCATAAATCAGCCTGGGCTTTACTGCCTTTTTCTTCACGCCTGAACGGGCCACCAAACCATATGCCATGCCCGGTAATGATCTAGTGTCTCGTTTCCACCATTTCACACGTGATAGATGAAAGTTGAAGAACCATCCAGTCACCAGAATAATTATTGATGGTGTCTTCATATTTTTCGCTGGTCGTTTTTTTATACGCCCGGTAGCCAACCGGGATTTGATGTACTCATCCAAAGCATCAGACAGCGTTACCGCCCATTTTTTCTCTTCACGCCGCCGTTCGTTCGGGTTACGCCGTGTGATAGCTACTTCACTTAAGGCGTTATATACCCGCTCTCTGGCCTGCTCAATAGTCATATCCGGGAACTTGCCCAACGTCACACGGTAAAATTTTACGTCGCGCTTTCGGGACACACAAAAACTTTTGCTGCCACTAGACGTAACGCGCAGCCGCAACTCATTAACGACACTATCAGCATATTCAAGGCGTTTGCCGGCATCAGGAACGGGGAGTTCCTGATGCACGGCTTTGGTGAATCTGATCGTTCTCATAGGGCTTTCTTTTATGCTCCAGCAATCTTCCGGAGATACCTCGGGGATACTTTACAGAGGGAAATACGGGTAATTTCAGGTCATTATCGGCTGTTTTCAAAATCAGTAATCACCTGTTTTTCAATGAAAAATACGAATAGTTATTGATCTGGACACTAATTAACAATTGATGATTTTGCCAACAGTACACATAGCGCGATATACTGAAAATTCTCGCAGCAACTGAACGTTAAGCCTATGAAATACGATACATCCGAGCTTTGTGACATCTATCAGGAAGATGTCAACGTCGTGGAACCGCTGTTCTCTAACTTTGGAGGACGGTCGTCGTTTGGCGGACAAATCATCACGGTAAAATGTTTCGAGGACAACGGGTTGCTGTACGATCTGCTCGAACAAAATGGCCGTGGTCGCATTCTGCTGGTCGATGGTGGCGGTTCTGTCCGTCGTGCGCTGGTCGATGCCGAACTGGCACGACTGGCCGTACAGAATGAATGGGAAGGTCTGGTCATCTACGGCTCAGTCCGCCAGGTAGACGATCTGGAAGAACTGGATATCGGCATTCAGGCGATTGCCGCAATTCCGGTAGGTGCTTCAGGAGAAGGTATTGGGGAAAGCGATGTGCGCGTCAACTTTGGCGGCGTGACATTCTTCTCCGGCGACCACCTGTACGCCGACAACACCGGGATAATCCTCTCCGAAGACCCGCTCGATATCGAGTAAGTGAAAAAGGCCATCAGTAAGTTTGATGGCCTTTTATTTTCTTCATTCATCCAATTTATAGTGAATGACCCTAACATCATAATTCCCAGCTCTTGCTTCAACAACGACACTCATCATCTCGCGACTTGCAGGATAAGATTCAACGTATGCGTTTAATTTTTCTTCTGCTCTGTGAATATCATTCTTAGGTATCCCCGTAAAAACTATTTCACTGCGTTGAAGATGGCTAATCTCATCTGTATGGCTTACAAAAAACCAGTCGCTGGATACCCTTGGAACCTGTTTAATCAATTTCGGCGTTAATAATTGATAAATTAATAAATCATGCTGCGTATAGCATTTTTTTGTAAAGACACTCACCATGAAATAACAATAAAGCAGCGCAAAAAAAAGCATAGATACAATAATAACACCTAATCGTCGAAACGTCATATACGGCGTTCCCGAACATAATTTGGATTCACAACTGGTTTTATTACATCCATAAATAAGTGTAAGGCCAAAAATCCTGTAAGGATTCGAAACGATGTGACGTACTCAAGAATATAGACAAAGCAATACCTTGCAGAATTCGCTCCTGCAATCCTCGTCGCACCATGAATCTACGATATATACCAGTATTAATATTTAGACCGTGAATGCTTTTAGACATACTTTGATGGTAATTTACTTCATAAAATTCACTATCACCACCACGAGGTCTTGTCATTTCAAACCATAATTTTTCAGCGCCTGCCGGATTAGCGTGGCCTAAATCAATCCACCCTAGATTATCTGTATAGATAAGACCATATCTAATATCTCTGGTGATAAATCGATCCGAATTATCAATAATATCGTTTCTTTTTGTCATATCGTATTCTTTGAAATTTGAGAATTACGATATCCTAAAGTCTACATAGTAAAAAGGCATCCATTATGGATGCCTTTTTAAAGAAATCAGAATTAGACTTCTTCCATACGCCCCAACAGGGCATGCAGACGATCCTGCCAGCCGTTCTGCTGTTCTTTCAGGTTGTTGTTCTCACGCTCCAGCTCTTCACGCTGCTGCTGTGCAGACTGAACTTCCTGCGACAGTGAGTTGTTCTTTTCTTTCAGCTCTTCGATTTCCATCTGCAACAGCGTGATGGTATCAATCGCCTGCTGTACTTTTGCTTCCAGTTTCTCAAACACTTCTAATGACATCGTCATACCTCTCCTGAATTGCAAGGCGTTGATGGATAAAAATCCTCGTCCCGATAACCGGCGACGCCTTAATAAAAACGAGCGCACTCTACTTAACACCGATTGTATGAAGCCGCGTCATCCCTGTCCAGCGGCATCCCGCGCAGATTGCGGTTTGCAACACTTTTCGTCTTTCTCCTGGTGACATTACTATCATAACTCTTAAGTGTTAACGAATTGATCATTGAAATGATTCAGCTCACACTATTTTTGTATAACAAATACCGCGAAATGGCGCGATAACGCTCATTTTGTTGATGGAGTACACACATTTCAATTTCGATATTTCTCGTTTTTGAGCGTTAACGATAAATTAACAGTGTGCCTACCGGCTCCGGGGATGTCAGTGACCTTCTCGCATACAATAAACATTAAACTCTCTTCAGGATCCGATTATGAGTCAAACATCAACCTTAAAAGGCCAGTGCATTGCTGAATTCCTCGGTACCGGGTTGTTGATTTTCTTCGGTGTGGGATGTGTCGCTGCACTCAAAGTTGCTGGGGCTACTTTTGGTCAGTGGGAAATCAGTATCATCTGGGGTCTGGGGGTAGCGATGGCTATCTATCTGACTGCAGGCGTTTCTGGTGCACACCTGAATCCAGCGGTAACCATCGCACTCTGGCTGTTCGCCTGTTTTGATAAACGCAAAGTTGCTCCTTTTATTATTTCGCAAATTGCCGGCGCCTTTTGCGCAGCGGCACTGGTTTACGGGCTTTATTACAATCTTTTCATCGATTTCGAACAAACTAACCATATCGTGCGCGGCAGTACCGAGAGCCTGGGTCTGGCAGGTACTTTCTCGACCTATCCGAACCCGCATATCAATTTTGTGCAGGCCTTCGCGGTTGAAATGGTCATTACCGCTATTCTAATGGGGCTGATTCTGGCTCTGACCGACGATGGTAACGGTGTACCTCGTGGTCCGCTGGCACCACTGCTGATCGGCTTGTTGATCGCCGTTATTGGTGCTTCCATGGGTCCGCTGACAGGTTTTGCGATGAACCCGGCACGTGACTTCGGACCGAAACTCTTCGCCTGGATGGCCGGATGGGGTGAGATTGCCTTCACGGGTGGTCGTGATATCCCTTACTTCCTGGTCCCGGTGTTTGGCCCGATTACCGGCGCGATTTTAGGCGCATGGGCATATCGCAAACTGATTGGTCGCCATTTACCGTGCGATGTCTGCGCGATTGAAGAGAAAGACGTTGCGACCAACACTCAACAAAAAGCTTCGCAGTAATGTGACTACGGGACAAATAATCATGACTGAAAAAAAATATATCGTTGCGCTCGACCAGGGCACCACCAGCTCCCGCGCGGTCGTAATGGACCACGATGCGAATATCGTTAGCGTTTCACAGCGCGAATTCGAGCAAATCTACCCGAAAGCAGGTTGGGTAGAACATGACCCAATGGAAATTTGGGCGACCCAAAGCTCCACGCTGGTAGAAGTTCTGGCGAAAGCCGATATCAGTTCCGATGAAATTGCAGCGATCGGTATTACCAACCAGCGTGAAACCACCATCGTCTGGGAACGTGAGACCGGTAAACCTATCTATAACGCAATTGTGTGGCAGTGTCGTCGTACCGCGGATATCTGCGAAAAGCTCAAGCGCGACGGTATGGAAGAGTACATCCGTAATAACACGGGTCTGGTAATTGACCCGTACTTTTCCGGCACTAAAGTGAAGTGGATCCTCGACCACGTGGAAGGCTCACGTGAGCGCGCTCGTCGCGGCGAACTGCTGTTCGGTACGGTAGACACCTGGCTTATCTGGAAAATGACGCAGGGACGTGTACACGTAACGGATTACACCAACGCCTCTCGTACCATGCTGTTCAACATCCACTCCCTGGACTGGGATGACACGATGCTGGATGCGCTGGATATTCCGCGTGCAATGCTGCCAGAAGTGCGTCGTTCTTCTGAAGTGTACGGCCAGACCAACATCGGTGGTAAAGGCGGCATTCGTATTCCTATCTCCGGTATTGCCGGTGACCAGCAGGCCGCTCTGTTTGGCCAGCTGTGCGTGAAGGAAGGGATGGCGAAAAACACTTACGGTACCGGCTGCTTCATGCTGATGAACACTGGCGAGAAAGCCGTTAAGTCCGAAAATGGACTACTGACCACCATCGCCTGTGGACCGACCGGGGAAGTGAACTACGCGCTGGAAGGTGCGGTATTTATGGCTGGCGCATCCATCCAGTGGCTGCGCGATGAAATGAAACTCATCAGCGATGCATTCGACTCTGAATATTTCGCCACCAAAGTGAAAGATACCAACGGCGTGTACGTCGTTCCGGCATTTACAGGCCTTGGCGCACCGTACTGGGACCCGTATGCACGCGGAGCCATCTTCGGCCTGACCCGTGGCGTAAACTCCAACCACATCATCCGCGCAACGCTTGAGTCTATCGCTTACCAGACCCGTGACGTACTGGAAGCGATGCAGGCTGATTCCGGTATTCGCCTGCACGCCCTGCGCGTCGATGGCGGTGCGGTCGCCAACAACTTCCTGATGCAGTTCCAGTCCGATATTCTCGGCACGCGCGTTGAGCGCCCGGAAGTCCGCGAAGTCACCGCATTGGGTGCGGCTTACCTTGCCGGTCTGGCAGTAGGTTTCTGGCAGAATCTGGATGAACTGCAGGAGAAAGCGGTCATCGAGCGTGAATTCCGCCCTGGCATCGAAACCACCGAGCGTAATTTCCGTTACAGCGGCTGGAAAAAAGCAGTCAAACGCGCCATGGCGTGGGAAGATCACGACGAGTAATTCGTCATTGCCGGATGGCGACGTTACTTTGTCCGGCAATATCTTCGTGCGGGGGCAACCCCGCACACACATCAATAATCTAGTCCCCTCCCCTGTGCTACACTTCGCGCCATTCCTTTCAGCTACGAGTTTGCAATGAGACGAGAACTTGCCATTGAATTTTCACGCGTGACCGAAGCGGCCGCGCTGGCTGGCTATAAATGGCTGGGCCGCGGCGATAAAAATACCGCTGATGGCGCGGCGGTGAACGCCATGCGTATTATGCTCAACCAGGTCAACATCGACGGCACCATCGTGATTGGCGAGGGTGAGATTGATGAAGCGCCGATGCTGTTTATCGGCGAGAAAGTCGGAACCGGCCACGGTGATGCGGTCGACATCGCCGTCGATCCTATCGAAGGCACGCGTATGACGGCAATGGGCCAGGCGAATGCGCTGGCGGTGCTGGCTGTAGGCGATAAAGGCTGTTTCCTGAACGCGCCAGACATGTACATGGAAAAGCTGATTGTCGGTCCTGGCGCAAAAGGGTCCATCGACCTGAATCTGTCGCTGGAAACCAACCTGCGAAACATTGCAGCCGCGCTGAACAAACCACTGAGTGACCTGACCGTCACCATCCTGGCAAAACCACGCCATGACGAGGTTATTGCAGAGATGGCGAAACTGGGCGTGCGCGTCTTCGCCATTCCTGACGGCGACGTTGCGGCCTCGATTCTGACCTGTATGCCTGACAGCGAAGTTGACGTGCTGTACGGTATTGGCGGCGCACCGGAAGGCGTGGTTTCCGCGGCCGTCATCCGCGCGCTGGACGGCGACATGCAGGGCCGCCTGCTGGCGCGCCATGACGTCAAAGGCGACAGCGAAGAGAACCGTCGTATTGGCGAACAGGAACTGGCCCGCTGCACCGCGATGGGCATTGAAGCGGGCAAAGCGCTGCGTCTGGATGAAATGGCGCGCAGCGACAACGTCATTTTCTCCGCTACCGGCATCACCAAAGGCGATCTGCTGGAAGGGATCAGCCGTAAAGGCAATATCGCAACCACCGAAACGCTGTTGATCCGCGGCAAGTCACGCACGATCCGCCGCATTCAGTCGATTCACTACCTCGATCGCAAAGATCCCGATGTGCAGGCGCACATCCTGTAATTGATTTGATCAATAGAGCCTTCCAGCCCATCCGGGCTGGAAATCTTTCGTCCAACGAACGAAGATAAGGCAATCAAAGCAGACAGGAGAAAACCATGGCAGATTGGGTAACAGGCAAAGTCACAAAGGTGCAGAACTGGACCGATGCCCTGTTTAGTTTGACCGTGCGAGCTCCGGTTCTTCCTTTCACTGCTGGTCAGTTCACCAAGCTTGGCCTTGAGATCGACGGTGAGCGCGTCCAGCGCGCCTATTCCTACGTGAATGCGCCCGATAACCCCGACTTAGAATTTTATCTGGTGACGGTTCCCGACGGCAAACTCAGCCCTCGACTGGCGGCGCTAAAGCCTGGCGATGAAGTTCAGGTGGTGAGTGAGGCCGCTGGTTTCTTCGTGCTGGATGAAGTCCCTGATTGCGAAACGCTATGGATGCTGGCAACCGGCACGGCTATCGGCCCGTATTTGTCGATTCTTCAATTAGGCAAAGACCTGGATCGCTTTAAAAATCTGGTGCTGGTCCACGCCGCACGCTATGCCGCCGATTTGAGCTACCTGCCATTGATGCAGGCGCTGGAAAAGCGCTACGAAGGTAAATTACGCATCCAGACGGTTGTTAGCCGTGAGACAGCCGTAGATTCGCTGACCGGGCGTGTACCGGCGCTGATTGAAAGCGGTGAACTGGAAAAGGCGGTAGGGCTGCCAATGGATAAAGAAACCAGCCATGTGATGCTGTGCGGAAATCCACAAATGGTACGCGACACGCAGCAACTGCTGAAAGAGACCCGGCAGATGACCAAACACCTGCGCCGTCGACCGGGCCATATGACTGCTGAGCACTACTGGTGAGGGTTGCCGGGAGGCGCTTGCGCTTCTCCGGTCGACAACTACTGGCGCTCGGCTTTGTACTTTACGTCCTGCGTATCCTTACCATATTTATTTTCGTCCTGGGTGCCAATGAACGCGCCCAGATCGATGAGCATGCCGACCAGAATGAGCGTCGGAACAAAGCGACCCACCGCCCATTGCCAGACGCCGGGTAACATCGTCCAATTTCCGGCCAGCAGCATCCACGCCAAAATCATCAGCAGCGCCCACGCTCCAGAACGACCCCGATCGTGCAGGCGTTTTACCGTCACTGCCGCCGTCGGCCATAGCAGACAAACCAGACAAAATGCCGCAGTCTGAATATCGAGTAATTGCTTGCTCGCCAGCGAGAACAGAACCAGCATTCCGACGATCCACAGACCTATCCAAATCCAGAAATCACGGCGCCCGATGCGCCCTTTAAATGAGAATAACCACTGCTGTATGGTCATGTAAGTTCCTTTATTATTACCTTCCAGAACAGTTTACCCTTTTGACAAGCCCGACAGTTACCGTTTTAATCGTGAGCAGTCATAACGAAAGGTACGATTGATGAAGCAAGGATTTACACTGTTTTTATTATTGTTTTCAGCCTTCACCGCGAGCGTTGCGGCACGGGCGGAAGAGCCATCGACGGCAACCACGGCCCCCTATTTACTGGCGGGTGCGCCGACCTTTGACCTGTCGATTAGCCAGTTTCGCGAAAACTTTAATACGCAGAATCCGAAGCTTATCCTGAATGAGTTCCGCGCCATCGACAGCAGCCGCGATCGGGCAAACCTCACCCGCGCGGCCAGTAAAATCAATGAAAACCTGTATGCGTCCTCCGCCCTTGAGCGCGGCACGCTAAAAATCAAAAGTATGCAGATAACCTGGTTGCCGATTCAGGGACCAGAACAAAAGGCGGCCAAAGCGAAAGCGCTGGAATACATGACCGCCGTCATTCGTACCGTCGCGCCGCTACTGACGAAAGAGCAGAGCCAGAAAAAGCTGCAAAAACTGCTCGCTGCCGGCAAAGGTAAACACTATTACGCCGAAACAGAAGGCGCAATTCGCTATGTTGTGGCAGATAACGGTGAAAAAGGGCTGACCTTCGCTGTTGAACCGATTAAGCTGGCACTATCAGAAAGTCTTGAGAAGGCGAATTGATGACAAAAAGCAAAGCCTTTCCGCAGACGAATCTCTATACTGTTTCACAGACCATGCTGCCCTGACGGGCGGCCATATTCCTTAATTCGCTGACAAGCGTGGAGAAATGAAATGCGACATCCTTTAGTGATGGGTAACTGGAAACTGAACGGCAGCCGCCACATGGTAAACGAACTGGTTGCTAATCTGCGTAAAGAACTGGCTGGCGTTGCTGGCTGTGCAGTAGCAATCGCTCCGCCGGAAATGTATATCGACCTGGCGAAACACGCCGCTGCCGGTAGCCACATTATCCTGGGCGCGCAGAACGTTGACCTGAACCTGTCTGGCGCATTTACCGGTGAAACAAGCGCTGAAATGCTGAAAGATATCGGCGCGCAGTACATCATTATCGGTCACTCTGAACGTCGTACTTACCACAAAGAGTCTGACGAGCTGATCGCTAAAAAATTCGCCGTGCTGAAAGAACAAGGTCTGACTCCGGTTCTGTGCATCGGTGAAACCGAAGCAGAAAACGAAGCGGGCAAAACTGAAGAAGTCTGTGCACGTCAGATCGACGCCGTTCTGAAAACTCAGGGCGCGGCAGCATTCGAAGGCGTCGTTATCGCTTACGAACCAGTATGGGCTATCGGTACCGGTAAATCTGCAACTCCTGCTCAGGCTCAGGCTGTTCACAAATTCATTCGTGACCACATTGCTAAAGCTGACGCGAAAATCGCTGAACAAGTTATCATCCAGTACGGCGGTTCCGTAAACGCAGCTAACGCAGCAGAACTGTTCGCTCAGCCGGATATCGATGGCGCGCTGGTTGGCGGTGCTTCTCTGAAAGCAGATGCCTTCGCGGTCATCGTTAAAGCAGCAGAAGCGGCTAAACAGGCGTAATGCTGTTGAGGCGGGTAGCGCTTCGCTGACCCGTCCTCCAAGACTGTAGGCCCGGTAAGCGTTAGCGCTACCGGGCTTTTTTTTACAACTTACCCAACACGCTAAACCACAGATAATCCAGCGGCAGAAGAAGCAGATATGTTGCCGTCGCCAGCGCGATACACAGCAGCATCCCCGCCCTCGCAGGCACTTTCCCAAGCGCCATCGCCACCACAATCGGCGAAGCCTGATACGGCAGTAGCGGTGTGGAATACCCCAATACCTGAATCATAATCACCGACAGCAGCGGGAACCCAGTCGCATCGGCAAAACTTTGCGCCAGAGTGGTATACAGCGCCGGAACGCCGTTCGCCGTCATAATAAAATTGAGTGCGGTGGTAATGCCGGTCAGCGCGAGAAAGCTGGTAAATGGTTTTTCCGCATCCAGCGGCATCACCTGTAACAGCGCCTCGCCCACTGCATTGCCAATGCCGGTCTGGGTAACGGTAATTGCCAACCCCAGAATCCCCGCCACGTAAATGCAGGTCCTGATATTTACCCCGGAGGAAAACTCGTCGCCATTGATAAAACCCACCCGTGGTAGCAGCGTGATAACCGCCGCCGCCAGCCCGGTCCACGCAGGCCCTATACCGTGCCAGCTTTCACTTACCCACAGCAGCAGCACCACTGCTAACATCCAGGCCAGACGTTTTTCATCCCGGCTCATTGGTTCCGCTGGCATGAGATCGCGCGGTGCGTGGGGCTTGCCAGGGAACAGCCAGCAGATAAGCATGATGAGCACCGCGCCTTTAAGCCAGCCCAGAACCGGCGTATGCAGCAGCAAATAGGGAAGATAATTGAGGTGGATGCCGTAAGAGCCTTCCGCCGCGCCGCTCATTACCAGATTTGGCACGTTAGCGGGTAAAATCGTCGCGGAAAGCTGGAACGTCCCAAACCCGACGGCCAGCGCCAGACCATACCAGGCGCGCGTACCCTCGTTAATTCCGGCACGCTTCGCCATTGCAGCAACAATCGGCATCAGCAGCGCAATACGCCCCATATTGGACGGCATCACAAACGCCAGCGCGTAACTGAGCAGCACCACGCTCGCCACCATTAACGGCCAGGAATCGGTCAATCGCGATGACAGCGCTCTCGCCGCCCTGTCCGCCAGCCCCGTTTTGCGAATCGCGATACCCAGCACAAAACCACTAAAGACCAGCCAGAATGCCGAAGACGCAAATCCGCCAAAGATCACATCCGCAGGTGCGATTTTGGCAACCATTGCCACGGCAAAGAACAGCAGCGCCGTTATAAACTCCGGCAGTAGCGACGTCGCCCAGAGCAGGATAGTAATGCCAACCACCAGAGAGGGGATAAACAGAGGGTGTGTAAGCCAGAGCGACATGCCTGTCTCCTGTTGTTTTTTTCAACAAGAATACGGGGACAGACATGCGGAGTAAATGCCAGATTAGGTGGGGTTAACGCAGAATATCACATTGATGATCCTGAATTTCCTCAGCGGAGGCGAGATTGAGCGACAACAGATTGCGCTGGGTCGCCAGCAGGACAAAGGACTCATCGCTCTGACGCACCATCGCCAGCGCATAGCTGCCCATGTGCTCACGCGCATCCGGCACCTCTTCTGCCAGCATCATAAACGGGCTGCGTTGCGCCAGTTCATTTTCCGTGACGCGACGCGCCAGATATTCATGACCGCGCAGCCCGCCCGGTAATGGCAGCCAACGGGTGCTGATTTTCGCCAGATTGTCATCCAGCTGTTTTCTGACATCGGTTCGCAGGCAGGAGATATGAATATGCAGATGATTTTGCGTACGCCCGCTACGCGAGTTAATGGTCAGCGATACCGCTTTGTCAGGGATTTCCTGACCGTATTTTTGGCTCATAAAGCTGCGCGCCTGCCAGGCCAGCCAGAAAAAGTTCGGCGTACCTGATTTCAGCAGCAGCGGGCTTTCCGTTCCGTTGATGCGCCAGGTCGGCATCAACAGGTATTGCAGTGGGCCGTTACGATCCTTGAACACCACATATCCAGCATCCGGCTTCACTTCGGCGCACGGCGTGGGATCCTGCTGCTGCAACTGGTGCGGCAGGCATTGCTGAAGAACAATCTGGCGTAATGCGTCCGGGTTACCGGTGAATTTCCAGTACCCGATACCTGCAGCAGCGGCGACTACAATCACCGCCAGTAAAAGATAGCCTGCTTTTTTCATTACGCGTTCCCTGTATCTCATTGAAGGGCAAGAGTAACGCAAAACCATGACAAATAAAAAACCCGGTCGCGTTATGCCACCGGGTCGGTAAATCACAGACTTATTTAGCGCTTGCTGATCTGGTCAAACGTACCACCGTTAGAGAAGTGCTCTTTCTGCGCTTTCGTCCAGCCGCCAAACTCTTCGTCGATGGTGAACAGTTTCAGCTTCGGAAATGCATTTTCGTATTTCTTCGCAACGTCTGCATCACGCGGACGATAGTAGTTTTTCGCTGCAATTTCCTGACCTTCCGGAGAGTAGAGATATTTCAGGTAGGCTTCCGCCACCGTTTTGGTGTCTTTCTTTTCCACGACTTTATCGACCACAGAAACGGTCGGTTCCGCGAGGATAGATTCACTCGGCGTCACTATCTCGAATTTGTCTTTGCCCAGCTCGTTTGTCGCCAGCAGGGCTTCATTTTCCCAGGCGATCAGCACATCACCGATACCGCGTTCAACGAAGGTATTGGTTGAGCCACGCGCACCGGAGTCCAGCACTTCAACATTCTTATACAGGGCCTTCACGAAGTCTTGTGCCTTGGCCTGATCGTTGTTGTTGTGGTGCAAGGCGTAGCCCCATGCCGCCAGATAGTTCCAGCGTGCGCCGCCTGAGCTTTTCGGGTTTGGTGTAATGACCGACACGCCTGGTTTGATCAGATCGTTCCAGTCATGAATTTGTTTGGGGTTGCCTTTGCGGACCAGGAAAACGATGGTGGAGGTGTATGGCGCGGAGTTATCCGGCAGACGCTTAATCCAGTTTTTATCGATACGACCACGTTCAGCAATGGCATCCACGTCGTAAGCCAGTGCCAGCGTCACGACATCGGCTTCAATGCCGTTAATGACGGAGGTCGCTTGTTTACCCGAACCGCCATGCGACTGGCGGATCACGACGTTGTCGCCCGTTTCCTGCTTCCAGTGCGCGCTAAAGGCCTTATTGTACTGCTCGTACAGTTCACGCGTTGGATCGTACGATACGTTAAGTAACTGAATATCCTTTGCCAGAACGCTGGTCGATGCCAGCAATAATGTTAACCCTACGCCCCATTTGTTCATCGCCCAGCTCTCTTATGTGGTGTTGTGATGAGCAAAGCGTGCCAGAAAGGTATCCAAACATTAAAGAATAAAAAAAGATTTGCTATAACTTGGGGGAATAAATGCGGGGAATTGTGCCGAATGGTGGTTAGCGGCTCATCAGGCCTACAAGTCTTTGCAACCTGTAGGCCTGATGCGCTTAGCGCCATCAGGCGCGTAAAAAAACAATCAGTACAGTTTTTTCGCGCAGTCCAGCCAGTCACCTTTGAACGGACGCTTCATGTTTTCAATCGCGTCGATGATGTCGTGGTGAACCAGTTGTTCGTTCTGAATACCTACACAGCGACCGCCGTGACCGGCCAACAGCAGTTCAATGGCATATGCGCCCATACGGGACGCCAGGATACGGTCGTAAGGCACCGGAGAACCACCACGCTGGATGTGACCCAGTACGGTTGAGCGCGTTTCACGACCCGTTTCTTTCTCGATGTAATGCGCCAGTTCGTCAACGTCACACATGTGCTCAGTGATCGCCACAATCGCGTGTTTTTTACCTTTCGCGATGCCTGCTTTGATTTCAGCAACCAGATCGTCACGGCTGAATTCCACTTCCGGAACCACCACGAACTCACAGCCGCCAGCAATGGCAGCCGCCAGGGTCAGATCGCCACAGTAGCGGCCCATCACTTCAACGATGGAAATACGCTGGTGAGAAGAAGAGGTATCACGCAGACGGTCAATCGCTTCGACTACGGTACCCAGAGCGGTGAAATAACCGATGGTGTAGTCGGTGCCTTTGATATCGTTGTCGATAGTGCCTGGCAGACCGATGCATGGGAAGCCCATTTCAGTCAGGCGTTTTGCCCCCATGTATGAACCATCACCACCGATAACAACCAGTGCGTCAATGCCACGCTTTTTCAGGTTTTCGATAGCCACGGCACGCACGTTTTCGTCGCGGAATTCCGGGAAGCGGGCAGAACCGAGGAATGTACCGCCACGGTTGATCATGTCGGACACGCTGTAGCGGTCAAGTTGAACCATACGGTCTTCATACAAACCCAGGTAGCCATCATGGATCCCCATGACTTCCAGCCCTTCCGTCAACGCTGCACGTACAACACCACGGATTGCTGCGTTCATGCCCGGCGCATCACCGCCGCTTGTCAACACACCGATTTTCTTAATCATGACTACCTCTGAACTTTGGAATGCAAAATGAAATCTGCTGCCGGAAGTCGATTCCGCATATCGAAACGATCCAACGAATATGCAGATAGTATAACAATCACTTCCTGCTGAATTGATTCAGGTCAGGCCAAATGGTGGTAATTTATACACAAAATGCTGGCCCGGTTCACTTTTTTTACAACGAATTATAAAAGCTCAAACATCTTGCCTTCCTTGGGTACGACCGAACAGGGATCCTGATGAATGATGACATCCGATCCCGGGAAACGCCGTAAAATTGCCTGCTCTACCTGTTCAGCCACTAAATGCGCCTGAACGAGCGGCAGATTATCTTCCATTTCCAAATGAATCTGAATAAAGCGGGTCGGCCCTGACTGCCGCGTGCGAAGATCGTGAGCGCCGCTGACTCCAGGCCATGACGTCACAATATCAATAATTTCCTGACGTTCTTCATCGGGTAAAGCGCGATCCAGCAAAGACTGTACCGCCTCATAACCCATGCGTAATGCACTATATAAAATATAGATGCCAATCCCGAGCGCAAACAAGGCATCTGCGCGATGCCAGCCGTACCATGCCAGCCCAAGCGCCACGAGAATTGCACCGTTCATCATAACATCAGACTGATAATGAAGCATATCCGCCCTAACGGCCTGACTTTGCGTGCGCTTCACCACCCAGCGCTGAAACGAGACCAGAATGATTGTACACACTAACGCAATGATGGTGACAACCACCCCGACGCCAGGATCTTTCATTGGCGTGGGTTGGATGAGATGCTGAATCCCGGTCAGGAATAAAAACAGCGCCGAACCGGAAATAAACATGCTTTGCGCCAGCGCCGCCAGCGATTCCGCTTTTCCGTGTCCGAACGTATGTTCATCATCGGCCGGTTGCAAAGAATAGCGCACCACCAACAGGTTGGTTAACGACGCGGCGATGTCCACCAAAGAATCCACCAGCGCAGCCAGAATACTGACCGATCCGGTGTACCACCACGCAAAAATCTTGATCAAAAGTAACAGCGATGCCATTACGGTCGCCGCGATTGCCGCCCGGCTAACCAGCCACCCATAGGTTTGATTCATAAACACTCCTGCCAGGATATGCCGCTAGTATAACGGATGAAGTAAAACAGTCAGGCAATAACCGAGTGACAAATTTTGGGCAAAAAAAACCCCCACATCATGTGGGGGAAGACAGGGATGGTGTCTATGGCAAGGAAAACAGGGTTACTACTGGGAACGTGAGTTGCTACTACTCAATAAATTCAACGATGAGCTTTTTTTCCAGTGCGCTACGTCGCGCAGTTGCTCCATTCGTTGTTCATGTCTCTCATTTAAAACCGCTTGCTGCTCGGGCGTTAACAGGCGATACATCTGGTTGCGAACCTTGGCTATTTCAACCTGGCGGGCAACCTGTTCTTGCGCCATTCTTTCTGCCTGAGCGCGCACAGCGCGTTCATCAAATTTCTCTGCGGTGACAAGGCGATGCATTGTCTCCATTTCGCTAACATTAACAGGAGGCTGTTCGTGTCTTGCCTGCTGCATTAAATCTCGCATCTGTTGACGTTGATGTTCGGTTAAACTGATACCGTCGAACATGTGGCTCTGAACGCTGCGTTGCGCGGAGCCTTCACCCAGGTGCCAGTGATCGCCTGTGACGACTTCAGCTGCATGGCTTAAAGTACTCAGTGCCAGCGTTGAGGCCATGACGGCAGCGGTAACTTTGCCCATCACTTGCTCCCAAAATCTTTTCTGTCGCGATTCAACGAGAGACAGTTTACGATTCGGGCTGCAAACATGCGTCAGGGGGTGTAAAACAACGTAAAGTCATAGATTAGCGACGCCTGATGACGTAATTTCTGCCTCGGAGGTACGTAAACAATGAATAAAATCCTGTTAGTTGATGATGACCGAGAGCTGACTTCCCTGTTAAAGGAGTTGCTCGAAATGGAAGGTTTCGATGTGCTGGTTGCCTATGATGGGGAACAGGCGCTTGAGCTTCTGGATGACAGCATCGATTTACTTTTGCTCGACGTCATGATGCCGAAGAAAAATGGCATTGATACGCTGAAAGCACTTCGTCAGACACACCAGACACCCGTAATCATGCTGACCGCTCGCGGCAGCGAATTGGATCGCGTACTTGGCCTTGAGCTGGGCGCGGACGACTATTTACCCAAACCGTTTAACGACCGTGAACTGGTCGCGCGCATCCGCGCTATTTTGCGTCGCTCACACTGGAGCGAACAGCAGCAGAACAGCGACAACGGTTCGCCGACTCTGGAAGTGGATGCGTTAAGCCTTAATCCGGGTCGCCAGGAAGCCAGCTTTGACGGGCAAACCCTGGAATTAACTGGCACCGAATTCACCCTGCTCTATTTGCTGGCACAGCATCTCGGTCAGGTGGTTTCGCGTGAACACCTGAGCCAGGAAGTGCTGGGCAAACGCCTGACACCTTTCGATCGCGCGATCGACATGCATATCTCGAACCTGCGTCGTAAGCTGCCAGAACGTAAAGACGGACACCCGTGGTTTAAAACCCTGCGCGGTCGCGGCTACCTGATGGTCTCCGCTTCATGATAGGGAGCTTAACCGCACGCATCTTTGCCATCTTCTGGTTGACGCTGGCACTGGTGTTGATGTTGGTACTGATGTTACCCAAGCTTGATTCACGCCAGATGACCGAGCTACTGGACAGCGAGCAGCGCCAGGGGTTGATGATTGAGCAACACGTTGAAGCTGAACTGGCGAACGATCCACCCAACGATTTAATGTGGTGGCGTCGCTTGTTTCGGGCGATAGACAAGTGGGCGCCGCCAGGACAGCGGTTATTGCTTGTTACGACGGAAGGACGCGTGATCGGCGCAGAACGCAACGAAATGCAGATCATTCGTAACTTTATTGGTCAGGCCGATAACGCCGACCATCCGCAAAAGAAAAAATACGGTCGCGTTGAGATGGTCGGGCCTTTCTCCGTCAGAGACGGCGAAGATAACTACCAGCTGTATCTCATTCGACCTGCCAGCAGCTCACAATCTGACTTTATCAATCTGTTGTTCGACCGACCGCTGTTGTTGCTGATTGTCACCATGTTAGTCAGCTCTCCACTACTGCTCTGGCTTGCCTGGAGTCTGGCGAAACCGGCGCGTAAGTTGAAAAACGCGGCGGATGAGGTGGCCCAGGGCAACCTGCGCCAGCATCCGGAACTGGAAGCCGGTCCGCAGGAGTTTCTGGCGGCAGGCGCCAGCTTTAACCAGATGGTGACGGCGCTGGAGCGAATGATGACCTCGCAGCAACGCCTGCTGTCGGACATCTCCCACGAGTTGAGAACGCCGTTGACGCGTCTGCAGTTGGGCACCGCGCTGCTGCGCCGTCGTAGCGGTGAAAGCAAAGAGCTGGAGCGTATTGAAACAGAAGCACATCGGCTGGACAGCATGATCAACGACCTGCTGGTGATGTCACGCAATCAGCAGAAAAACGCGCTGGTCAGTGAAACGGTGAAAGCCAATCAGCTGTGGGGCGAAGTGCTGGATAACGCCGCCTTTGAAGCCGAGCAGATGGGTAAATCACTCACGGTGAATTTCCCGCCGGGCCCGTGGCCGCTGTACGGCAACCCAAATGCGCTGGAAAGCGCGCTGGAAAACATTGTGCGCAACGCCCTGCGTTATTCACACACGCAGATTGAAGTTGGCTTCGCGGTGGATATCGATGGGATTACCATCACTGTCGACGACGATGGCCCGGGCGTTAGCCCTGAAGACCGAGAACAGATTTTCCGTCCGTTCTATCGTACCGATGAGGCGCGCGATCGCGAGTCTGGCGGAACAGGTCTGGGTCTGGCGATTGTTGAAACCGCAATCCAACAGCATCGTGGCTGGGTGAAGGCCGAAGACAGCCCGCTGGGTGGTTTGCGGCTGGTAATTTGGTTGCCGCTGTATAAACGCGCTTAACAGGCTTCCCCGGTAACGTCGTACCGGGGAAGTTCTCACATTATGCTGCCACAGTCGCAGCCGCTAGCTTTTGCTTTTTAATCCGCTTCACCAGAATGGTCGAACAGATAAAGCCCATTAAGCTGAACGCAATCATCACGCTAAAGACATAGTTATAGCCCGTGATGCCGCTATTGGTATCCAGTAAATAGCCGTATAACGTATACGCAAACATGGCGGGCATATAACCGATAATACAGCCAAATGCCATCGCCGAACCGGCATATTCACGCGGGGTACCAATCTCATCCATTGGTGCAAAGAAAATGGCGCGCTGTGAGAAAATAATCGCCCCAAATCCTAGCGTCGCCGCCATACCGATATACACATTCATCGTTTGATGTGGCAACAGCATAAAAACAACCATAGCAGCAGCAGAGATCAGAAACGTCCACTTCAGGTAAACCGTAGGTGATTTAGCAACCTTATCCGCCAGCAGCCCACCAATCGGCCCTCCCACCATTTTCAATGCATACTGGTTGATGATGCCGTACGCGCCGACGAGCGCTACCGGCAGCATGTAGATATCTTTTAAGAATGGGATGAAGTAAGTCAGGCCACAGTACGCGGCGTAAACGAAGAAAATCCCTAAAGAAGCCAGCCAGACGTTAGGGCAGGACAACACATGTTTGATACCCTTTAAGACTTCCATGTTGGCACTGGTTTTCTCGCCGCCTTTCACTTTGTCATCATCGACAATAAAGTAAGTGAGAACGCCCGCAGCCAGCGTAATTAGCGTATAAAACAGCAGTCCAGCCTGCATCCCCGCTTTACCTTCACCAAACTGGACGAAAACAAACAGAGCGCCAGAAGCGACGATAACATCCACCACGCCGCGTCCGGCTTCTAAAAAGCCAAACATGCGCCCTTGTTCTTCTTGCGTACCTAGCAGACGCACAGCTTTCAGTAACACCGGCCAATAAACCACATCGGCAAAGAACGCCATTGCGGCAAAGCAAATAAGATAACCGGTAAATGACGGTAGCGTCGCCAAATATAAACCGCATAACCCAACGCCGATCAGACCAAATGGTAATAATATTTTCTTGGAATAACGGTCTGCGATATAGAGCGACAGAAAAAGTCCGGTTGTCTGAACAATCGTATAAACAGTAAAACTTAAACCAATTTGCGTATTGGTTAAACCCCAGTCACTTTGCATTGGCACATAGAAAACATCTTTCATACTTGAAAGTTTGAATATTGTGCCGCCGCCTAAAATTAAAAAACAGAGCCTTGCCCATTTATTCATGAACATAGTTAAACCCTCATTACTTGTTGAGAGAAATATTTAATTTAAATCATATAACTAATAAATTAAGAGAGTTATTTTCATAACCCTTTTCGTATTTAATAATATTTAAAGAAGTTTATTTATTACTTGTAAACTTGTCGCATAAATCACGGATATACTTTATTTGAGCAAGAGCATGTTCTTTTTCCTGCGCCAGTCGCGCATCAATCATGTCACTGTCGGGCAGCGGCGTATAGCTTGCATCGCGCCATGGGATCCAGGGATTATCACCTTCATCATCGAAACGAAATGCCGGAGCATAATATTCAACTTCCTCTTCCAGACCAAAAGCATTTACTTGCGGTTTATCCTCACCTAAAAGTAATAATGCCTTAAGCATCTCTTCCATTGGTAAATCACCGTATCCTGAACGACAAGCCTCATGCCCCCAGCCTTTACCTTCTTTAATAATTTTTGCGTCTTTGATATGCACCTGAGTGATTAGAGGGGACATGACCTCTAACGCAGAAAGCGGCTGCTCATTGGCGTTAATCATGTTGCCAAAATCAAACAGAATAGAGAGATTCTTCATTCCACTATTATTAACCAGCGTCACCAGTTCATGGCCTTGCAGATCTTCATGCTGTTCGATAGTAAAGCTTAGTCCGCAATCGTCATACTGAGACAACCACGCAATATCATTGGCAATCTTTGCCATGACATCGTTGAGATGTCCTTCATAGCGCGGGTAGAAACGTACTGAAGTTGCGCCAGTTGCCACAGCAATACGGATCGCATCCGTCAATGTCGCCTTGTCCGATGCGCTCGTTTCAATATGTACATCGAGGTTATATTTTTTTGCCTTTTCTTTAAAATCGTGCAACTGCCGATCGTTTAGTTTCTGCAGCGATTGGGACTCACCATCCTCAACATGTATTTTCACTCCCTTTAATTGTTGCTGATGCGCAATATCCAGAAGATCGCCCGGAAGGACTCTCTCATAGCGCATATTCAGATGAAAGGCATAAGCATGTAGGTACAGTGGTATATTTCTCGCACGTTCAGCGAGAAGTTCTTGGTTGCATTTTCCCATTATTTTTCTCATTCATCACGAATAACAAGTTCCACAGATTCAAGTCGCCAGTATTCAAAATCAACCTGAACCACTTTTTTATCTCGGGTAGCCCGATGTTTTTCTACTAAAATTCCATAAGTATTAGGCGCAACGCCCAACTCTTTGCAGGCCACTTCTGGCATATTAACCGGTTTAAAAATCATTTCTTTGATATTTAAAGCATGACCAAACGCATCTTCCCAGACGCTGGCAAAAGACTGATTGCCCAATTTGTTAATGAATCCTGGCGCAACATCAGCATCAATATAGGACTCATGGTAAAACACTTTATGCGAATCAAGACCACACCAACCGGTAACTAAATAGCGATCACCGGAGGAGAGAAAAACATCATCAACATGGTGCGGAACCGTCGCAATCGTTTCTTTGGTTAAATACCCCCAAAAAGGCTTGCGCCCCTGAGCACAGGCTTCAGCATTAAAGCTGGAAAGTGATTTGGGATTATAAATAAATCGCTTCGATGAAATAAACCAACCACTGCGGTTCTTTCGGAAGATACGCGCATCGATCTCAAGCTCAATCAGAACCTGACGTAAGGTCATGCGCTTCGCATCCAGCAACTCACATAACTCTCTCTCCGAAGGCAATTTAGAGCCCGCTGGCAAATTATTCTCGTTTAACCAGCTTTCAAAGCGCTCTCTAAGCACATCAACATTGTTTTTCTTTTTCATCTTGCTCATCTGGTTTAAACCAATTTGAAGCTAAGATATTTGAGTGCAGGAAATACTCAAGTTTTTTTTCAACGCAGAGTTTCTTTTTGTGGGCCAGGTATCAAGAATGGACTGAAAACATGGCGTGACAGGCAGGTTTTTTACCCGCTTTAGTATGCAGAGATAAGAACCACGAGAGAGGCAAATCAGGTGTTACCACCTGATTTAATTGCATGGCCAGAATGGCTTTATTTTCCCCACAAACGGCGGGAATTGTCTTCGATCTTGCCGCTTAAACGACGCTTTTGCATCGTTCGGGTCCAGCTTTTCGATAACCCGGCAGCCGAGAGTAAACGGTGATATTGTGAGTCATCAAACGGCATATGCCAGGCAATGGCAATCGCCTCCCGCACGCTGACGTCGCTGACGCGTGAAGCCAGGATCAACGGCGCGTCCGCCGATACCTGGCCTGGAGCGATGACGCTGCACAACCAGCCCGTCTTGCCTGCATCCTGCATCTGGCTAGCCATATCGCTGATGCCAAAATGGAAATTCAGCTTAAAGCACGGCGAGCGCGGCTGCGTGACCTGAATCAGCGCATCTCCCCACTGGAAAATGTCGCCAATAAATACATTCTCTTCCGTTAGCCCCTGAGTAGAGAGATTCTCGCCAAACGCGGGCGCGACAAAGCGCTCTGCCTGCTCCGGAAACTCTTGTCTCCAGTGCTGATAGTGTTCACGCGGATAGTGGCACAGCGCGCGATCCGGCCCACCGTGAATTTTCGTTTCCGCCTGTTCATCACCCGTCAGCCCCAGTTCGGTCAGCATCAGCTCGCCGTCAACCTGGACCTTAGCAATCGCGCTGGGACGGCTTCCCATGTAGTCCCGAACCTTGCCTGTAAAAACATCGACCGGATATCGCATCTGTTCCCTCTCCCGATAAATTTCTCCCATTACACCACATTTATTTTACCCCAGTCGCTCAAAATGAGAGCACGGTTCACATGAAACTTAGGGACACATGCTATCAATGTAATCTGGTTTTGAAACATCATTTCAAATAAGGAGTCAACAACGTGACTGGTCAATCGCAATTTGCTGGCGTCTGGTGTCCTTCCATTACGCCAATGGATAATGACGGCAAGATCGATCTTAACGGTCTGAGCCAGCATCTCAAACGCCTTACCGAGGCCAAAATCGACGTGATTTTGCTGATGGGTAGCATCGGGGAATTTGCCTCCTTTACGCTCGAAGAAAAGCTGTTACTGATCCGCGAGGCCCGCGCTATGAGCTCGCTGAAGATGGTCGCCAACGTCTCATCCACCTGCCAGAATGATGTGCTGTTGATGGCGCAGGAAGCGTATCGCGCCGATTACGACGCCGTGATGATCCTGCCGCCTTACTACTATGGGCAAACGGCAAAACAGCTGCTGAGCTACTTCCGTCAGTTGGGGCAGAAGCTCAGCGGTAAATGGTTTGCCTATAACTTTCCGGCGCGCACTGGCTGCGATTTAACGCCCGAACTGGTTGCCACCCTCGCCGCCGAGTTCCCCAACTTCGCAGGCATTAAAGATACCGTCGACTGCCAGTCCCATACTCGCAGTATGATCCAGACCACCCGCGCCGTACGGGAGGATTTTGCCGTGTTGTCCGGCTATGACGAATACTACATTCCTAACCTGCTGGCAGGCGGCGCGGGGGTGATTTCAGGATTAAACAACGTCATGCCTGAACTGTTTGTCAGCGCACGGGAAGCATTTAAACAGGGCGACCTGACAGCACTTCGCGACATTCAGGACCAGATTGGCACCTACATGTCCATCTACGCCATCGGCGAAGATTTCGTCACCACCATCAAAACCGTGGTATCGCGTAAGTTTGGCTATTGCACCGGCGTGTCACGAAATGCCGGCGGAGAGTTGAACGAGGGTGAGTGTCGGACCATCGATGAGGTATTTGTCGTCAAAGCGTAAATCGTTAAGCCGGATGGAACAGACCATCCGGCAAAAGAGGCTTACTTCACGGCGCTACGAATATCAATTTCCGCCGCCCTGGATTTTACTCTTTTCGACCAGATGGAAGTGATAATCGGCACCAGAATGGAGGTTACAATCACCGACGTGGCGACAAGGGAAGTTGCTGCCGGCGCCATCGGTTTAAATGCCGGAACCATTTCAGCAATCAGCACTGGCGTAGCGACCGCCGCACCAGCTGAGCTGGAGGCCGCAATCCCCGCTGTGCCATCGCCGCCGCCAATCAGTTTATCGGCGATAATCAATGGAATACCGGTAATAATAATTACCGCCACGCCCAGCAAAATACCCAGTACACCGGTCTGCGCAATCACGCTCAAATCAATGGTGTTACCAAGCGCGAAGGCAAAGAAAGGAATCAACGTCTGCACCGCTTTGCTGAAGAATTCCCGCAGCTCAGGGTCCAGATTCCCCAGCGCAAAGCCAATCAGGAACGGTAATACGGCCCCCACAAACACGTGTGGTTCAAACGAAGCGATCCCGGCGGTTCCCAGAATCACCATAGTCATCAGCGGGCCAGACTCCAGCGACATCAGGACAAACGCCCCGGCCTCTTCTTTGGTGCCGTACTGCTGCATAATCGAGGCATACAGCCCGCCGTTGGTCATATCCATGGCGGCCACCAGCGCCAGCGTAGACAACCCGGCGAAGAAACCAACTTCTACACTATGTTCCGGCAGAATACGTGAAGCAATCGCCGCGACCACCCACGCTACCAGAATCTTGGTTATGACCAGCGTGCCTGATTTACGCAGCACGGTACCGGTGGCGCTTAGCTTGATCGACGCCCCCATACAAAAGAACCAGACCGCCAGAATAGGCACCGTACCGGTGATCATACCGTTGGTAAAGGAGCCGAAGTATTTCCCGGCGCCGGGAGAAAAGGTGTGACACAACGCGCCCAGAAAAAGCGGCACCAGCATCATGCCGCCTGGGATTTTCTCTATCGTTTGTTTGATCTGCATTTCCATCACCTGTAGACATAAAAATGGGGCAATTTTTATGGGCGATTGCATCTTGCTTATGAGATGCGCCCGTCTTGATGAAACGAAGATAGACATTCATAGAGACTATAAAAGTGATCCCACCCGCATAATAAAACCTTGTTTCAATTTAAGTGGATTATTGTTTTTATATTGATTTTGATCACAAAAAAACCCCCACAAGCATCGCTTGCAGGGGCTTACTAAAGCGTAGAACTTATTTTTTCGCTGCGAAACGCGCGGCAGCTTCGTCCCAGTTCACCACGTTCCAGAACTCTTTGATGTAGTCCGGGCGACGGTTCTGGAATTTCAGGTAGTAAGCGTGTTCCCAAACGTCCAGGCCCACGATCGGGAAGCCGGAAGCGCCAGAGATAGCTTCACCCATCAGCGGGGAATCCTGGTTAGCAGTGGAAACAACAGCCAGTTTGTCACCTTTCAGAACCAGCCACGCCCAGCCGGAACCAAAACGGGTTGCTGCAGCTTTTTCAAATTCAGCTTTGAAGTTGTCCACGGAGCCGAAGTCACGTTCGATAGCCGCTTTCAGGTCGCCCTGCAGCGTAGTACCGGTTTTCAGACCTTTCCAGAACAGGCTGTGGTTAGCGTGGCCGCCCGCGTTGTTACGCAGTACGGTTTTCTTGTCTGCTGGCAGTTGATCCAGTTTGGTGATCAGCTCTTCAACAGGCAGGCTCGCGAATTCAGGTAAGCTTTCCAGCGCAGCGTTAGCGTTGTTTACGTAAGCCTGGTGGTGTTTGGTATGGTGGATTTCCATCGTCTGCTTATCAAAGTGCGGTTCAAGGGCATCATAAGCGTACGGCAGGGATGGCAGTGTATAACTCATAATCATCTCCAGTATTGTCGGGCGGCCAGTGTTAACGCCGCGTAAGCAGTTGGGTCATTATAGTTAATTAAATGATATTGAAAATGATTATCAATGCCGTACTTTTTACATGGCTATTATGAGGTAAAAGTGTGAGCATCACTGGGAAAATCAGGCTGATTTTGCCAGTCTGAGTAGAAAATAGGCAGCGACATGAAGGACATGGGAGATAAAGCACGACATAGTCTGAAAATTATCTCACAAGGAAATATTGCTATGTCTGTCAACATCGCCCTTTTTGGTATCGGCCTCGACACATACTGGCCCCAGTTTACAGGCCTGGAGTCACGTCTTCAGGGCTATCTGCAATCAATTGATGAGCGCCTGACGGCGCAACAAGCCAGCGTGATTAATGGCGGCCTGATTGATAACGTCGATAAAGCCGATGCCCTTATCAGACGGTTGCAGCAACAGCCGGTCGATGCTGTCTGTCTTTACATCAGCACCTACGCGCTCAGCTCAACGGTGCTACCGCTTGTGCAGAGTATCAATAAACCGGTCATTATTCTGGCCCTACAGCCAGAGCCAGGGCTGCCTTATTCAACAATCCGTCAAATTCCCGATCGGGGAGGTCGTACTGGAGAGTGGCTGGCGCACTGTCAGGCCTGCAGCGCCCCCGAACTGGCAAACGTGTTTAACCGTGCGAATATCCGCTTTCAGTTGATTGTTGGCGCATTACAGGGCGATGAGTATGTCTGGCAACAAACGGCGCAGTGGCTACAGGCACTTAACGCTCGTCAAATGCTGGCAAATTGTCAGGTCGGCGTCCTCGGGCACTATTATGACGGCATGGTAGACGTTTACAGCAATATGACGAACTTGTCCGCCAAAATGGGCGTACGCTTTAAGCCACTGGAAATGTGTGAGTTGGCGGAATATCGCGAGCAGGTCAGCGAGGCAGACCTCAACGCCAAACGACAGGAAATGCACCGTGTACTTCAGTTGGATGTGGCATGCGAACCTGCAGAGCTCAACCGCGCACTCACCACTGCCTGCGCCATGGATAAACTAATTGCCCAGAATAAACTCGGTGCACTAGCCTATTACTATGAAGGTCGTAACGGCAACGCTTACGAGAACATCATCACCTCAATCATTCTCGGCAACACGCTGCTTACCCACCGTGGTATTCCCGTAGCGGGAGAATATGAAATCAAAAATGTGCTGGCGATGAAAATTCAGCAACTTCTGGGGGCTGGCGGTTCATTCTCAGAACCATATGGCATTGAATTTAATGATGATGCTGTTTTGTGGGGACATGACGGTCCGGCACACCCGCTGATGGCGGATGGTCCGGTGAGTCTGGTGCCGCTGCCGGTTTATCATGGTAAACCCGGTAAAGGTGTATCTATCCAGATGACCGTAAAATCAGGTCCGGTGACCTTTCTTTCGGTAATTGAAGATGCCGAAAACGGGGTGCGTTTACAGTATGCCGAGGGTGAAGCTGTACCAGGTGAAGTCCTGGATATTGGCAACACTAATAGCCGCTATCGCTTCCCGTTATCAGCTCGCGAGTTCACCACACAATGGTGTATGGGCGGCCCAGCTCATCATTGCAGCATTGGCCTGGGACACCATGGCGAGGCACTGGAAAAACTCGCCTGGCTACTGGGTATTCAGGCAGTAAGAATTTGCTAATCCTCTATATTTCCGCCCTTCTCAAAAAAGAGGGGCGGAGCCGCATTTGTGATCAATATCCCTTTCATCCCCTGAATTTTGCCAGCATTACTGATCACACGGCAGCATGCTGAAGGTTAATCTATTGCTCACTCTTTAGACTTTTGAACATCAACACGGGTGTTTTCATCCTGCCAAATCGATAATTCAAAAGGAAACAGAATGGGTAACGCAATTACGATGGGGATAATATGGCATCTAATCGGTGCCGCTAGTGCCGCTTGTTTCTATGCCCCTTTTAAAAAGGTACAACACTGGTCCTGGGAAACCATGTGGTCTATAGGTGGTTTTGTTTCATGGCTGATCCTTCCCTGGCTCGTCAGCGCGATCCTTCTGCCGGACTTCTGGGCCTATTACAGTTCATTCAGTGCGTCCACCCTGCTGCCGGTATTTTTATTCGGTGCCATGTGGGGGATTGGTAATATCAACTATGGCCTGACTATGCGCTATCTCGGTATGTCGATGGGGATCGGGATCGCTATCGGCATTACGCTAATTGTTGGTACCTTAATGACGCCAATCATTGCCGGTAAATTTGACGTGCTCATTGGCACACCAGGCGGGCGTATGACCCTGCTCGGCGTGCTGGTCGCCCTGATCGGAGTGGCGATTGTCACCCGCGCCGGACAGTTAAAAGAGCGCAAGATGGGCATCAAGGCCGAAGAGTTCAATCTGAAAAAAGGTCTGATACTGGCGGTGATGTGCGGCTTTTTCTCCGCAGGGATGTCCTTTGCCATGGATGCGGCTAAACCAATGCACGAAGCCGCTGCAACACTCGGTATCGATCCGCTGTATGTCGCCCTGCCAAGCTACGTAGTCATCATGGGCGGTGGTGCGGTGATCAATCTGGGATACTGCTTCATTCGTCTGGCAAAAATGAAAAACCTGTCAGTAAAGGCCGACTTCTCTTTAGCAAAACCGCTGATTATCAGCAATATCCTGTTTTCTGCGCTTGCTGGCCTGATGTGGTATCTCCAGTTCTTCTTTTACGCCTGGGGCCATGCCAAAATTCCAGCACAGTATGACTACATGAGCTGGATGCTACACATGAGCTTCTACGTCCTGTGCGGCGGTATCGTGGGCCTGATCATGAAAGAGTGGAGCAATGCAGGGAGACGTCCGGTCAGCGTGCTAAGTCTTGGCTGCGTAGTGATCATTGTCGCGGCAAACATTGTTGGTCTGGGAATGGCCAGCTAACGACACAACTCCCGACGACGATGACGCCACTGCGCTGGCGTCATCCCAATTTTACGGTTAAATACCACCGAAAATCAGTTTTCGTTGTACTACCTTAAATTAACCAAATAATGATGGCGTTACTCACAAAATACCTCCGTTCGAGCGTATAGCTTAAATCCGTTCAGCAATAAAAACAGATACCCGATAACCGGCACCCAAAAGCTCAAACGCAGGCCAAAAGCATCAATAACCATCCCCTGGATAAAGGGCAGCACCCCGCCGCCAATGCCCGCCATAATCAAGCAAGCAGAAATAGATGCCGCATAGCGATCAAGGCCGGAGAGCGTGCGAGAGAAAATAATGGGATACATCACCGAGTTCATGAGCCCCGTAGCCAGCAGGCAATAGCCGCCAAAACGGTTAGCGAAAACTATCGCGGCAACGGTTAGTAGTACCGCTCCCGAAGAACACAGGCAAAACAACAACTGAGGTCGGCAACAGTGAGCCAGCAAGCCATACAAAAACCGACCCGCCAATGCACCGCCCCAGTACAATGCGATAAAGGAGGTCGCTTGTGCAAGCGAAAACCCGCCCAAAGATGGGTCGTGAAGATAGCTGAGAGCCGTAGTACCAATGCTGACTTCAACGCCAACGTACACAAGAATGCCACTCACCCCAGTACTAAACTGCGCATAGCGCCTGAGCGCACGAATCGCAGAAAAAATATTCTCGTGCGCGTCACGAAAATCAGCAATTGAAAAACGGTATAACGCAACCAGCAGTATGCCTCCCACCAGCATCAAACCGAGATACATCCCTGGAACTGAAATGACAGAGCCAGCCAGAACAACCGCCAGGACGACAGGCGCCAGCGCCGCCCCGAGGGAGTTGATGGACGACGCCAGACTGAGGCGTCCAGCCGCACTTTGCGCCTCGCCAAGCCGATTAACATAAGGGTTTGCGACCACCTGCATCGCCGCAACCCCCATCGCCACAATGAAAATCCCCACCAGGCAACCGGCAAATGACACCAGCCAGAGCGATACGGCAATCACCACCGAACCACTTGCGGCAAGTATCAACGCCAGTAAGAGTGCGCTGCGATACCCTAAACGCGCCATCCAGCCTGAACACGGTAAACAAATCACAAACGGTGCGAGATAAAACGCCACATTTACCAACATCGAGTCTCGCCATGAAAGCGAAAAAACTTGCCGGAAAAAGGGAATCGTGGCGCTATTAATTGCCGTCAGGACGCCCCAGTAAAAAAAGACAGACGACAGCATAATGAACGCCCGGCGAGGATTCTGTACCATGATTTATCCCGCCATTTCCTGTGCCAGATGCACGGCGACATCCTGCGGCGACATGCTGCCAAGCAACTGCTCACGGAACTCCACATGCATCAACTTACGCGCCAGACGGGAGAAGATTTTCATATGATCGCCCTTCTCCTGCTCACTCACCGTCAGCATGATAACCAGCGAGACATCCACCTCGTCGCTCCACGCCAGCGGCTCACTCAAACGCATCACCGACACGCTACTGTGCGCGACCGCCGCCGATTTGCAGTGCGGAAGCGCAATTGCAAATCCTAATGCGGTAGAGAAAATCGCTTCACGCTGCCAAATAGCCTCTTCAACGGCTGAGCCGGAAAAGACCCGCTGTTCGACCTCCAGATTATCGGTGAGCACCTTAATCGCTTCCGCTTTACGGGTAATCGCCTGATCGAGCAGGATCAGGGCGGGATCAAACACGGGTTTTGCTTGCGCCGCCACCTGTTGCGAAAGTAGTACCGCCACGTCCTGACCACTTTCACAGGCTAATGCCCGTTCCAGCGTCTGCTCGCTGTGCGCGAGGGTTAAGGTCATTAAGCGCGCCTTTGCTGGCGCAATACGGCTTGAGGACATGCTGATCTGTCGTAAACCAACGCCCAACAGTAGCGCCAGCGCCGACGGGTCGCCGCCCATCTCGCCGCACAGGCTGATCTCAATACCGGCCCGCTGCGCGCGCGCCGTCATCTCCTTCAGTAACTGTAAAAACGCGGGGTCAAAATAATTGTAGAGATGTCGAACCTGCGCGTTGCCCCGGTCGCAGGCCAGGAAGTATTGCGTCAGGTCGTTGCTGCCAATCGAAACAAAGTCGATATACGCGGCGGCTTTCTCCAGCAGATAAAGCACTGATGGCACTTCCGCCATAATACCCAGCGACCACTGCCCAACCGCCGCCCCCTCGGCCAGCAGTTGCGCCGCTGTTTGCTGGAACTGTTCACGCAGCCACTTCACCTCAGCAAGCGTAGTCACCATCGGCGCCATAATGTGCAACGGTCCGGCGGCGCTGGCACGCAGTAGCGCACGTATCTGAGGACGGAAAATCGACATAAATTCGGGATACAGGCGGATGCCGCGCCAGCCAAGAAACGGGTTTTCCTCCGGCGGCATCGCCAGATAGTCACAGGGTTTATCACCACCAATATCCAGCGTACGGATCACCACTTTACGCCCCCGCGCCTGTTCCAGCACGTGACGATAGGCCTGGTACTGCTCCTCCTCGTCAGGCGGCGCGGCTCGTTCGCAGAACAGCATTTCAGTGCGGAACAGACCAATCCCCTCCGCCCCGGCGGCAAATGCCGTTTCCACTTCCGCCGCCAGCGCGATATTCGCCAGCACCGTCACCCGTTCGCCCTCTTGCGTCGCCCCAGGGCGTTGAATAAGCGGCTGTAAACGCGCCTCAAGGCGCTGACGTTTGTCCTCTTCCAGTTGATACCACCGCAGAGCCTGCTCATCCGGTGACACCACCACCACCCCGTGGCGAGTGTCGAGCAGCAGCGCTTCACCACCGCGAATACGCCCCGCTTCCGCCGCCTCTACGCTCAGCAGCGGAACCCCAAACGATCGCGCCAGAATGACGGTATGTGATGTTTCCCCGCCCGCGCCCATCACCACACCTTTCAGATGCGGACCGCGCAGCGCCAGAAACTGGCCTGGCGTTATGGGAACCGGACTGATAACGATGGTGTCTTGCGACAATGCCGTTTGCGGCATCAGCGGCTGCGCGGTGAGATGCGCCGCCAGACGCAGGCCCAAATCCTGTAAATCCAGCACCCGCTGTTGTAGGTAAACGCTGCGACTTTCGCGCAGCGGCGCGCTCAGTTCATCCAGCGCCAGCGCCAATGCTGCCAGCGCATTGCGCGCTGTACGGTCGGTAAGTAGCGAGGTTTCGAAGAGCGCATCGTCCAGCAGTTTGACATGAGCCTGTAGCACCGACGCGGCTTCTCCCTGTGTATGCGGTAATGCGTCGTGAAGCTCGCGGCGTACTTGCTCAAGTGCCGCCGTCAGCGCGGCTCGCTGTACAGCCGGCGCCGCCACCGCCTCTTGTTCTGCCAATTGATACAGATCCGGCACGCCCAGATGCATTGCCACCCCTTGCGCCAGCCCAGCGCTCACGCCGTTACCGCGCACCCACTCCGCACGGGTCTGCGCCAGAAAAACCGGCAGAGGTTGCTCCACCCGTTCCGGCGTCTGGGCAACGGGTTCGTCACACGCGGCAAACTCTTGCCTCACAAACTGAGTCAGCGCCTGATGCGCGGCAGATTCATCCTCGCCCTCAATCACCAGTTCACACGGGTCCTGATACAAAATATCGGTCCCAATCATCGCCAACACGCTACGGACATCGGCCTGACGCTGGTTACGCAGATTGCCTATTTGAACGCGAGCCTGAAATGCGCTGACGCGCTGCTCTAACGCACTGGCGGGGCGGGCATGTAGGCCATTTGGCAACGGGCAGGTAAAACGAATGTTTAACACAATATTATCCTCTGGCTGCAGGCGTAATACGCCATGAGATCGGCGTGCAGGCCGGTATCGTTTCATGCGATGAGTTCAGCGATTTTTCCGCCAGCGTAACTTCGCACACTGTCGCATCAGCGACCGGCGTTGAGCTGATCTGCGGCTGCGAGCCGGGGTTCCAGCCGCGTAAAATCAGCGCATCTTCACGTTGCGCTTTTTTCAAGGTGCTGAAATGGAGTGGTGTCTCCCAGTGCAGCAGGCTGTAGGCTGTCGGGAATGTCAGCGCGTGTGGATTAGTTTTAAAACGCGCCCAGCCGGAATCCAGCCAGCCAACTGGCGGTGTGCGCCAGGCTTCGACTTCACGCCAGAAGTTCGGGCTTTCACCATCGCACAACGGGATGAGCGCGAAGCGGGCGCTAAATTCGCCTGGGATCTGTGAGTCTGGGGAAGGCAACGCCATACCGGATGCGCGTCCCGGACGCCACGGCATACCGGCACGTCCCAGCCAACCCACGCTACGCAGTAGCGTAATGGCGATAACCGATGGGCGTTCTGCGGGAATTTCATATTCTCGCAGCCCCTCCGTCACCACACTGATGCCCTGCTTGCCATCATGCATCATTACCAGACTTTGCATTGGCCACAGCGATGCCGGGGCTTCACCCCAATTTTCCTGCTGCCAGACATCCAGCGTGGCCGGTCGGTTGGCGCGACGAATGAGACCAAACGGTTGATCGGCAAAATGGACATCGGTAAAGACATCAGCAGGAATTTCCACCTGTAAACGATGATCGTGCAAGGTGTTGTTGACGCTAACCTGGAGGTCCAGCGTCGGGCGCTGGTGATCCAGCATGACCACCATGCTGACATCCAGTCGTGCATTACAACGGTGCTCCTGCCTGTCGGCCAGCGTGTGCGGTGCTGCGATAGACCAGCTTAGCGACAACGTGTCCACCAGCGCGCCGCGCTGCCAGTCGGCGTGAAGCAGCGCCCCTGCGCCGGTAACGCGCCAGTCATCCTCTGGTGGAGAATAGTTATAGGTGTCACCGGCATCGCCGCCGTCCACCAGTTGAATAAGGTTCTCCCAGCGCTTACCGCTGCGCTTATCGACCAGAACAACCTGTTCGCCTTCCAGCGTCAGGCGTAACCACGGGTTCTCCAGCGCCTCTTCTGTCGAGGACGGCACAGCAAATCCGGGGGCGCACTCATCTTGCAGATACAGGGTGGTATAGCCGCAGGCGGGGAGCGATGCGACCTCCAGTAAAATATCGCACCGCCGATAGAAGACGGGATCGGGGCTATTGGACAGTTCCTGAACAATGACGGACATATCTTGCGATGTCTCACGCATAATCTGCCAGCGACAGGGTTGTCCCTGCTCGTCAACAATGCGGAACGCCTCACCGGGTAGGTAGAGCGTCAGCGCCACCAGGCCATCGCGCACCGACGGCAGCGCGTTAAAGACGATGATTTTTTTACCCTGTTGCTGCGCCGTAATGCCGTTTGCCAACATCTGCATATTCAGCTCGTACAGGCGCTCGGCTTTTTCCTGACCCGAGAGCAAACGCGCCTTAACCATTGCATTCACGCGATCGGCGTTACACCCACCGATACTATCGTGAGCGTGGGATTTCATCGCCTCGCGCCATATTGTCTCAATGGCACGCTGCGGATAGGGCAACCCCAGCGTCCAGGCCATACTCAGCAACGGTTCTAGCTGACGGCTGACGAAGTTCTCCAGCCGGACGTTGGCCTGTTTAATATCCATGCGGGTAGAAAAAATACCGCGATGGATACGCATATATTTCGGGCTTAGCAGTTCGCCCTCAAAGATCGCCAGCGGCGTATCCGCCAGCGCGGCAAAGTAACGGCTAAAGTCGCTGCGAATAAAGCGGTACGCCGTTTGTTCCTGGTTCAGCGTGTCGAGCATTGCCGGAACGCCGTACTCAAACGGTGACTGATCGTTACCGTTCGGCAGTAGTAGCTGCGTACTGCGGCTAAATGCCGCCTGCTTTTCCATAACCGCAGAGAGGCGCGGCCAGGCCTGGTTGGTATCCGTCGGCAACCACTTCGCGCACCCATAACCCTGCGGTAATACCGCCGTCGTCACCACGCTGCCCCCCTGGCTTCGCCAGCGGAACTCGGTAAACGGCGTGTCGTACTCGCTCCAGCCGCGCCAGATAACCGCGTGGTCGATGGCAAACTGATTAAGGAACATGGGCAACTGTGCGCTCTGGCCAAACGAGTCCGGCACATAACCGACCGCCATTCTCGGCCCTATCTCGTCACAGTCAGCCTGCCCCAGCAGCAGATTGCGGGTGATGGACTCAGCGCCAACCACCAAAAAATCGGTCTGTGTATACCAGGGACCGATTAACAAACGTCCGGCTTTCACCAGCGCCTGCACGCGTTCGCGGTTTTCTGGTGCCAGTTGGAAATAATCCTCCAGCACCACCGTTTGGCCATCAAGCATAAATGGACCTAATGATTCATCCGCTTCAAGATGTTGGATAAGATCTGCCATAAAATAATAAAGCAGAGCCTGGGAATCATTCTCCGTAAAATACCATTCACGATCCCAGTGCGTATGCTGAATTAAATGAACCGTTTTCATTTCGTTTATTCCTGTTTTAAGGCGTAGGTAACCCGCACGGATATTTACCCGCGCTAAACATAGGGAAATATTAATTCAGTAGTACGTCTAACGGCTGGCTTTAAATTTCGGCGCCACCGTCTCTTTTCTCACCTCAGGCGTGGCTGTCGGGCCACGGAATATCAACAGTGAGCCGCAGGCGATAATCGCCGAGCCGCAGACAATTGAGAGCACATAAATCGGCCATTTTTCTACCGCCAGCCAGCCGTAAAAACCGGAGATCGGCGCATGGTTTACCGCCCCTAATCCTACCGCCATCGCCGCCCCCACCGCCGAGCCAATCACGTTGACGACAATAATTCTTGGATTTGACAGCGCAAACGGAATGGCGCCTTCAGAAACACCAATCAGCCCCATCAACGTAGAGGCTTTACCCGCCTCACGCAGGGATTCCGGGAAGCGTGACGACCACAGCAGCGTAGCGACACCCAGACCAATTGGCGGCACGATAATCGCCACCTGCGCGGCGGTGTTTGGGTCATAAATACCGGAGGCCAGTAACGCCATTGCCGTCGTCACCGCCGCCTTGTTAATCGGGCCGCCGAGATCAAACCCAACCATGCCGCCAATGACCGCCGCCAGCAGCACTTTGTTCGTGCCGGACATGGATAACAGCCAGCTTTCCATGCCGTGATTCAACGCCGCCAGCGGCGAACCGATAATAAATGCCATCACCACGCAGGTCAGCAGCGTACCGCCGACTGGCAGAATGAAAATAGGCACAGCAGAGGAGAGCGCCTTCGGCAATTTGATGTAGCGGTTCAGGGCGCGAACGATATAGCCCGCGACAAAACCGGCCGCCAGCGCGCCGAGAAAACCCGTTCCCAGGTTACTCGCCAGCAGTCCGCCAATCATCCCCGGCGCAAGACCCGGTTTGTTCGCCAGCGCAAAGCTGATATAGCCGGCCACCACCGGCAACATCAGGGACAGCGCCAGCCCGCCGAAACCATCAAATTTGTGCAGCAACTGCACCACCATGCCGGCCTGCTCGTAGCTGGCATCCCAGATGTTATCAATACCGTAGAGAGAAGCGCCGATACGGGCGATCCCCATTAGCACCGCTCCAGCAATGACAAACGGCAGCATCCATGAAACGCCGGTCATAATGGCGTTCTTGACCTCTATCCCGGTAGACGGTTTGTCTCCCCCCTGAAACTTAGCCATTTGCAACCTCCTGCTCAACTGCTTCAAACACCGCATCGCCAAATTTGATGGGATCAGAGACGCTGCATTCGAGCTTCACCATGCCATCGAAACGCTCTTTCCCGCTAATCGCAACGTCGGCAGCAATGATGACCGCGTCAGCGCGCGCCAGATCCTCTGGCGTAATTTCATTCTCAGCGCCAATGCTCCCCTGCGTTTCCACTTTAACTTCATGCCCACGGCTTTTTCCCGTGATTTCAAGCGATTCCGCAGCCATGTAGGTATGAGCAACGCCGGTCGGACAAGCTGCAACACAAACAATGTACATAATGATTCCTCATAGATTCAGGCAATAAAAAAAGCACAATGGCGAAAGTGCGCATTGTGCTTTGTGTAGGACTAACAAATTGATAAACCTGGCTTTCACCGTCAGCGCCGCTGGCATGGCGGCAAACTAACAGTTGGTGCAGGCTGGAGATACGGAAACTGAAGGCCAGCTCATCACGTTTGCGACGGCACAGCAGCGCCTGCGGGAAATGCAGGCCAAAACGGGCAGGACGATGACAGCGTTGACGTACGCTCGCGCCGATAGCTTCGCTGGCGCAGTCCCACAGGCTGGACCATTCGCGCGCCATTTGCGTATCCATACACTCCTGCTCGGCGATATCATTTTCAGCCAGATCGTTAACGGAATTAAACCAGCAAAAATAATCAAGCATACGTTTAATTTTGCGATCGCAAGATAGCAAAATTAAAAGCAGACTTTTGATGATTATTGAGTTGGTCAACACAAACGTTACTCCGATAAATAAGTTTGCTGAGAATAAAACAAAAATAAAAGAGCAACTGTGATTTATTGCACAGAGCATTCACTCATTATGTCTGATTTAGTCTGAATATGTATCAAAACGCCACTGCAATATATAAACCACATTTATATATTATGGTGTCACCCGACTACGATGGCGCCATTGCCCTGGCGTCATCCCGACTTCGCGGTTAAATACCACCGAAAAATAGTTACTGTCTTCAAAACCGCACTGCATAGCAACTTCACCAATCAGCTTTTCAGTATGCGATAACAGATACTGAGCATGGCAAATGCGCAGTTGCCGCAGGTAATGGTTGATAGTCATCCCGGTCTGGCTGCGAAACTGCTGGCGCAAAACGCGTTCGCTGCACCGTTCACGCTCGCAAAACGTATCCAGTTCGAACGCATGCTCATGGCTACCGGCTAACGCGGTGATCAGTTTATCCAGCAGCGTTTCACTTGACGTCGCCGGGAGCGTATCCGTGGCATAACGATGACGTTTAAGGTGAGTTACCAGTTGACCAAACAGCAGCTCAGCCATGGTAAAGGCCTGCGCATCGCGCTGATTACTTTCATGCTCAAGCTGGCTTATCACCTGTCTGGCCTGGGTCATGCCAACGCTGCCAAGTCGCCAGTGCGGCTGCCTCGGCGTACCGTCAAATCCGGGGATCGCCCCTTGCCAGTCAACATTCAGCGTTAACCGCTCCGGGCAGTAGATAATATTTTGCAACACAAGGTCGTTAACGGAGGTGTAGGAGTGTTTATCTTCGGCGCGAATGTAAAACAGATCGCCACGGGTTATCCGGTACGGACGATCGTTAAGGACATGCAGTCCATTGCCGCGCCAGACCAGAACCAGCTCGCAAAACTCGTGGGTATGCTCAGCAAAGACATCCTGCGGATAACGATCGGCCACGGCGACAGCCTGCTGCTCATGCGCAAAAAAGTCTGATTTCAAAAGAACCAGATGATTCGCCATCACATCACCTCAACCTGTACGCTTGCCGGATGCGCTGCGCTTATCCGGCATGAAAGGGTATGATTATCAGCAAACGGACGGTAAAAAACGTTGATAGCTTTCGCGTTACTGAAGGCTGCTTCCCGCTATAAGGTCACGCCCCTGACGAATATCGCGTGGCGACCACTCGAACTCACGGCGAAAAAGCGTCGAAAAGTGGTTACTGTCACCGAAACCGCAGAGATAAGCGATATCAGTCACGCTGTCATCACTGTGGCGGAGCAGATGTCTGGCTTTAATCAGTCGCAGACGGTTAAGGTAGCGCTGCGGCGTCAATCCTGTTTGCTGTTTAAGCTGGCGATGCAGAGTGCGTAAAGAGAGCGAAAACTTCTCGGCCAGCGCCTCCCAACACACCTCTTCGGCAAAGTTATCCTCCAGCCATGCCATCAAAAGGTTAAGCCGCGCATCGTTATCGGTCGCCGCTTCCATCAGGCTGCTTTTACGTAGCAGTACCAGCAACTGCATAAACAAGATCTCGCGATTTGCCGCCGTGGGCGTATCCATCTCCTCGCCGAGCGTCTCCATCTGCCCCACCAGGTGACGAACCTGCTGCAGTACGCCCTGGTTTACGCGCCAGTGGGAGGGATACTGCCCATTTTGTTCCTGAGGCAAAAGCTGATTCAGCCCGGCCAGAAATTGAAACGCATCCGGAGAGCGATACAACACATTAGTCAGACACAGATTGTCAGTATGTTCATATAAATGCCTGTCATGATCGCGGACGAAACACACCGTACCACCGCTGATGGTGTAAGGCTGTCCGTTGAACACATGGATCCCCGTTCCATGTTCGACCACCACAATTTCATGAAAATCATGATGATGTTCAGGAAACGCGGGCTGAGGAAGCCGCGGTTCAATAGCCACAGGCGCTTTACCTGTCGGAAAAAAATCCACGCAATGCAGTACGGTCATGACGGCTCCCCCTGATTAACGAATATGGCTGAATAGTAATTAAGGGTTCCTACCCTCACCTTAATTTTTTGACGCCAAAGTGCGTAAACACGGTTAATTCTTCAAGAAATGGCGGGAAAGATCGGGAAATGCGGAAGGCGTCACATCCGCCAAAATCCGCGCTATTAGTGGAAACTGTGAACAACATCACGTTCACCTTTGCCATGTTGCCAGCCGCTAATTGGGGCTGTCACTGTCAAGAAGGTACGCTTTATTCGGGGTTCTTAGACTGAGTGCAATAAAACTCAGAAGGACCTCGCCATGACTTTTCGCCATTGTGTCGCTGTCGATCTCGGCGCATCCAGTGGGCGCGTAATGCTCGCACGTTACGACAGTAAACACCGCACCCTGACGCTGCGTGAAATCCACCGCTTCGTTAACTGTCTGCAAAAAACGGACGGTTTTGACACCTGGGACATCGACAGCCTGGAAAACGATATTCGCCTTGGCCTGAAAAAAGTCTGTGATGAAGGCATTCGGATAGACAGCATTGGCATTGATACCTGGGGCGTGGATTACGTATTGATCGATAACGCCGGACAACGTGTTGGTCTGCCGGTCTCTTACCGTGACAGCCGCACGACCGGCATTATGTCACAGGCGATGGCGCAGCCAGGTAAAGGTGAAATCTACCGCCGTAGCGGCATTCAGTTTCTGCCGTTTAACACCTTGTATCAGCTACGTGCGCTGGTTGAACAGCAGCCAGAACTGCTTGCGCAGGTGGCACATGCTCTGCTGATCCCCGACTACTTCAGCTTTCGCCTGACCGGCAAATTGAACTGGGAATACACCAACGCCACCACCACCCAGTTAGTCAATATCAACACCGACGACTGGGATGACACGCTGCTGGCGTGGACCGGGGCAGACAAAGCCTGGTTTGGTCGCCCGACGCATCCGGGGAACGTCATTGGCCACTGGATTTGCCCGCAGAAAAACCAAATTCCGGTTGTGGCCGTCGCCAGTCACGACACCGCCAGCGCGGTCATCGCTTCACCGCTGGCCGATAAAAATAGTGCGTATCTCTCTTCCGGTACCTGGTCGCTGATGGGCTTTGAGAGCAGAACGCCGTATACCAACGATGCGGCGCTGGCGGCGAACATCACCAACGAAGGGGGCGCGGAAGGGCGCTACCGCGTCCTGAAAAACATCATGGGACTGTGGCTGCTCCAGCGCGTTTTAAAAGAGCGCCAGATTACCGACCTGCCAACGCTTATTGCCCAAACGCAAGCGCTGCCGGCCTGCCAATTCCTGATAAACCCGAACGACGATCGCTTTATCAACCCCGACGATATGAGCGCGGAAATTCAGGCGGCCTGCCGTGAATCGGGTCAACCCGTTCCCCAGCAAAACGCCGAACTGGCGCGCTGTATCTTCGACAGCCTGGCATTGCTATACGCTGACATTCTGCAAGAGCTGGCACAACTGCGTGGTGCAGCATTTAGCCAACTGCACATCGTTGGCGGCGGCTGCCAGAACGCCCTACTGAACCAGCTATGCGCGGATGCCTGCGGTATTCGCGTGATGTCCGGGCCGATTGAGGCCTCCACGCTCGGCAATATTGGCATCCAGTTGATGACGCTGGACGAGCTTAACAACGTCGATGATTTCCGTCAGGTGGTGCGTGCCAACTACGACCTGACCACCTTCATTCCAAATCCTGAAAGTGAAATTGCCCGCTACCAGGCGCAGTTTCCATCACTACGACAGACAAAGGAGCTTTGCGCATGACCACTCAACTTGAACAAGCCTGGGAACTGGCAAAACTGCGTTTCGCCGCGGTAGGCATTGATGTCGAGGCGGCCTTACGCCAGCTCGATCGTCTGCCGGTCTCCATGCACTGCTGGCAGGGCGATGATGTCGCCGGTTTCGAGAATCCGGAAGGCTCGCTCACAGGCGGTATTCAGGCTACCGGCAACTATCCGGGCAAAGCGCGTAACGCCACCGAACTGCGCGCCGATCTGGAGCAGGCGCTGAGCCTGATCCCAGGTCCAAAACGTCTGAATTTGCACGCGATCTATCTGGAGTCCGATACGCCGGTTTCCCGCGACCAAATCAAACCTGAACACTTTAAAAACTGGGTCGAGTGGGCGAAAGCAAACCAGTTAGGGCTGGATTTCAACCCATCCTGCTTCTCTCACCCGCTGAGCGCCGACGGCTTCACGCTGGCCCACGCCGATGACACCATTCGCCAGTTTTGGATTGACCACTGCAAAGCCAGCCGTCGCGTCTCAGCGTATTTTGGCGAGCAGTTGGGTACGCCATCGGTGATGAATATCTGGATCCCGGATGGCATGAAAGACATTACCGTTGACCGGTTAGCACCGCGCCAACGTCTGCTTGAAGCACTGGATGAAGTGATCAGCGAAAAACTCGACCCGGCGCACCATATCGACGCCGTCGAGAGCAAGCTGTTTGGCATCGGCGCCGAAAGCTACACCGTGGGCTCCAACGAGTTCTATATGGGTTACGCCACCAGCCGTCAGACCGCGCTGTGCCTGGATGCGGGTCACTTCCATCCGACTGAAATGATTTCCGACAAAATCTCCGCCGCCATGCTGTACGTACCGCGTCTGCTGCTGCACGTCAGCCGTCCGGTGCGCTGGGACAGCGATCACGTGGTGCTGCTGGATGACGAAACGCAGGCGATTGCCAGCGAGATCGTCCGCCACAACCTGTTTGACCGCGTACACATCGGCCTCGACTTCTTCGACGCCTCTATTAACCGCATCGCCGCGTGGGTTATCGGCACTCGCAATATGAAAAAAGCCCTGCTGCGCGCGCTGTTAGAACCGACCGAACAACTGCGTCAGCTTGAAGCCAGCGGCGACTACACCGCACGTCTGGCCTTGCTGGAAGAGCAAAAATCGCTGCCGTGGCAGGCCGTCTGGGAGATGTACTGCCAGCGTCACGACACGCCAGCAGGAAGTCAGTGGCTGGACAGCGTGCGCGCCTATGAGAAAGAGATTTTGAGCAAACGTAGCTAACCGTGACACCAGGCTTACAGGCCGGATAAGACGCCCCACGTCGCTATCCGGCAATGAATGAAAGACGATTGCCGGATGGATCTTCACTTATCCGGCCTACGTAAGACCCGATAACGATCGGGCAATCAACAGGATCACCGAATATGCAAAACATGACTAATTCCTGGTTCGTCCAGGGGATGATCAAAGCCACTTCCGACGCGTGGCTGAAAGGCTGGGACGAACGTAACGGCGGCAACCTGACGCTGCGTCTGGATGAGGCTGACATTGCGCCATTTAGCGCCGATTTCCACGAAAAACCGCGCTATATCGCGCTAAGTCAGCCAATGCCTTTGCTGGCAAACACGCCGTTTATCGTCACCGGTTCCGGTAAATTTTTCCGTAACGTTCAGCTCGATCCCGCGGCAAATTTGGGCGTGGTGAAAGTAGACAGCGACGGCGCGGGCTACCACATCCTTTGGGGCCTGACCCACGAAGCGGTGCCAACCTCCGAGTTGCCGGCTCACTTCCTCTCCCATTGCGAGCGTATTAAAGCGACGAACGGCAAAGACCGCGTGATCATGCACTGCCATGCTACCAACCTGATCGCCCTGACCTACGTGCTGGAAAACAACACCCCGCTGATTACCCGCAAACTGTGGGAAGGCAGCACCGAGTGTCTGGTGGTGTTCCCGGATGGCGTCGGCATTCTGCCGTGGATGGTGCCGGGTACGGATGAAATCGGCCAGGCAACCGCCGAGGAAATGCAGAAACACTCGCTGGTACTGTGGCCGTTCCACGGCGTGTTCGGCAGCGGTCCCTCCCTCGACGAAGCATTTGGCTTGATAGATACCGCAGAAAAATCCGCCGAAGTTTTAGTCAAAATCTATTCGATGGGCGGTATGAAGCAGACCATCACACGTGAAGAGCTGGTAGCACTGGCTAAACGCTTTGGCGTGACCCCGCTGGCCAGCGCCGTAGAGCTGTACTGATACCTGCCAACTCAACGCCGGATGCGGCTTCGCTTTATCCGGCCTACATGACGATGCACGTTTCACCGTCGGCCCGATAAGCGTAATGCCATCGGGCACCAGGGATTTTTTTAAGGAGAATAGTGATGAGCTTTATGTTGGCACTGCCAAAAATTAGCCTGCATGGCGCCGGCGCGATTGCCGATATGGTGAATCTCGTGGCGAATAAACAATGGGGCAAAGCGCTGATCGTCACCGATGGTCAACTGGTGAAGCTGGGCCTGCTGGATAGCCTCTTTGCCGCACTGGATGAACATCAAATGTCTTACCACCTGTTTGATGAGGTGTTCCCGAATCCGACAGAAGAGCTGGTACAGAAAGGTTTTACGGCATATCAGGGGGCAGAATGTGATTACATTATCGCCTTCGGCGGCGGCAGCCCGATCGATACCGCCAAAGCGGTGAAGATCCTGACCGCCAACCCTGGCCCTTCTACCGCTTACTCCGGCGTGGGCAAAGTGAAAAATGCGGGCGTGCCGCTGGTTGCCATCAATACCACTGCTGGTACAGCAGCAGAGATGACCAGCAACGCGGTCATTATCGACTCTGTCCGCAAGGTCAAAGAAGTGATCATCGACCCGAACATCATCCCAGATATCGCCGTGGATGACGCCAGCGTGATGCTGGAAATCCCAGCCTCCGTTACCGCCGCAACCGGTATGGATGCCCTGACTCACGCGGTGGAAGCCTATGTTTCCGTTGGCGCGCATCCGCTCACCGACGCCAACGCCCTGGAAGCAATTCGCCTGATCAACCTGTGGCTACCGAAAGCGGTCGACGATGGTCATAACCTCGAGGCCCGTGAGCAAATGGCGTTTGGTCAGTATCTGGCGGGTATGGCATTCAACAGCGCAGGTCTGGGTCTGGTGCATGCGCTGGCACACCAGCCAGGCGCGACCCATAATCTGCCGCACGGCGTCTGCAACGCCATCCTGCTGCCGATCATCGAAAACTTTAACCGCCCGAACGCCGTGGCGCGTTTTGCCCGAGTGGCGCAGGCGATGGGAGTGGACACCCGCGGGATGAGCGACGAAGCGGCAAGCATGGAGGCCATCACCGCGATTCGTGCCCTGAGCAAGCGTGTAGGTATTCCGGCTGGTTTTAGTTCCCTTGGCGTGACGAAAGAGGATATTGAAGGCTGGCTGGATAAAGCGTTGGCCGATCCATGTGCGCCGTGTAACCCACGCACCGCCAGCCGCGACGAGGTCCGCGAGCTGTATCTGGAGGCGTTATGATCCGCAAGGCCTTTGTGATGCAGGTGAATGCCGACGCGCACGTTGAGTATCAACGTCGGCACAATCCCATCTGGCCAGAACTGGAAGCGGTGCTGAAAGAGCACGGTGCCCATCACTACGCGATTTATCTCGACCAGGAACGCAACCTGCTGTTCGCCACCGTCGAGATTGAGTCAGAAGAGCGCTGGAACGCCGTTGCCAACACCGATGTTTGCCAGCGTTGGTGGAAACATATGCGTGACGTTATGCCCGCCAATCCGGACAACAGCCCGGTCAGCGCTGAGCTAAAAGAAGTGTTTTATCTGCCTTAACCGCTCTGTTTCCTCCCCTGACGGGGGAGGAAACTTTTTTCTCCCGTCAGCAGCATTGCGTTCGTTTTGTCATCCACGCCATTTCCCCACGACCCGGCACCTGCTCAGGCTTGCCGATGCTGAAAGTCTCCGGCGTCACCAAACTGGAAGATGGGACGGCATTTAACTACTCGTGTAGCTACAACCGCGCCGACAAGTTCAAAATCAAAAATAACTGGGTGGGAAAATAAAAGCCTGATGACCAGGCTCTAAGAAAAAGCGCCTGAATCCAGGCGCCTGAGAACGGAAAATCAGAAGAAGTATTTGAAACGGAGACGCGCGCCGTAACGGTCGTCGTCGTCGGTATAATTCTCCGGATTGCTGTTATCGCTGTTAATCATCGAATAATAAGCGCCGAGATAAATATTAAAGTTCTGCATATCCATCACGTTCGGAATTAAATAAGACGCGTGAATGGTATGAATATCGTAAGTGCCCTCATTGTAGAACCAGTCATTATCATCGTGATCGATCAGACCGTTAAATTCGTCGATCTTGTTATGAGCATAGATATAGCCCAGTTCAAAGCGCTTCCACAGAGCGTTGGCCGCCGCCGTAAAATCTTTTTCGTTATCCGCATCGAGATAAGCGGTGTTCAGGTTAAACACCAGGCCATTTTCCGGATCGGCTTTCAGACCGTTCCAGGTCATCGTCATACCGTAACCGGTACGATCGGACTGATCGACAAAGTTGCCCTGAGCATCGGTATATCCATAGGCGTTATTGATAACGTTCGATTCCATGGCCGCAGAAATCGTCAGCGCATCCACCGGCGTCCAGGCGACGACCGGGCGCAGATAAGCCACGTTTTTCTCCTGCGACATTTCACGACCATGATAGCGGCTATCCTGATAAAGCGAGGTACCATCTTCCAGCAGGGTATTTAACTCGAAATACCAGTTATCGAGCTGTTTGCTCATCAGGAAGCTGCCGCCGGAATCAGAACGGCCACGACCTTCTTTCATCATGTAGATATAGCCGCTACCGTCATCATACAAATCGTTGGCGGTATGCCCTGAATGCTCAACAAAGGTATCCTGATTCAGCGGGAACATATCGTAAGCTTCGAAACGACCGACTTTTACTTTCCAGTCATTTTCCTGACCGAAGAAGAAAGCGGCGTCATCAAGATTGACCGAACCCGTCATGTCAGCCAGCGGTTGCGCTGAAAAACCGGCGAAATAGCCGTTATCCAGCTTACGCATACCGTCAAAGCCCAGCAGGATGCGTCCGTTCAGATCCCAGCGTTCATTGGTTGGGTCGCCCACATTCGAATTGGTTGCCGCCAGCACGCCTTTGTTGCTTTCCGCATCCATGTTGAATTCCACGTCGCCGTAGATTTTCAGATCGCCATAGCCGGAGAGCACCAGGTTAGGGGTGGTGGCGTTCTTTTTGGTCTCTTGTGCGGGCGTAGTGCCGTTGACTGGCGTATTTCCCTGAGCAACTTTAATTTCCTGGATCTCCGCAGCCTGCTGTACCTGCAATTGCTGCACCTGATTTTCCGCTTTTGCCGCGCGGTTTTCCGCAGCTTCCAGCCGAGCCTCCAGTTGTTCGAGCCGCTGTTCCAGAGTCATTTTTTGCGTTTTAGCAAAGCCATTATTTGCCACTAATAATAGACCTATTGCTAAAGCTAATGTCGATTTCTTCATTATTTGCTTTCCTTGAAATAAAGATCGTCCAACGTCTTCCGACCGGAAGACGCGCAACACTGATGAATCCCCTAATGATTTTGGTAAAAATCATTAAGTTAAGGTGGATACACATCTTGTCATATGATCAAATGGTTTCGCGAAAAATCAATAATCAGACAACAAGATGTGCGAACTCGATATTTTACACGACTCTCTTTACCAATTCTGCCCCGAATTACACTTAAAACGACTCAACAGCTTAACGTTGGCTTGCCACGCATTACTTGACTGTAAAACTCTCACTCTTACCGAACTTGGCCGTAACCTGCCAACCAAAGCGAGAACAAAACATAACATCAAACGAATCGACCGATTGTTAGGTAATCGTCACCTCCACAAAGAGCGACTCGCTGTATACCGTTGGCATGCTAGCTTTATCTGTTCGGGCAATACGATGCCCATTGTACTTGTTGACTGGTCTGATATTCGTGAGCAAAAACGACTTATGGTATTGCGAGCTTCAGTCGCACTACACGGTCGTTCTGTTACTCTTTATGAGAAAGCGTTCCCGCTTTCAGAGCAATGTTCAAAGAAAGCTCATGACCAATTTCTAGCCGACCTTGCGAGCATTCTACCGAGTAACACCACACCGCTCATTGTCAGTGATGCTGGCTTTAAAGTGCCATGGTATAAATCCGTTGAGAAGCTGGGTTGGTACTGGTTAAGTCGAGTAAGAGGAAAAGTACAATATGCAGACCTAGGAGCGGAAAACTGGAAACCTATCAGCAACTTACATGATATGTCATCTAGTCACTCAAAGACTTTAGGCTATAAGAGGCTGACTAAAAGCAATCCAATCTCATGCCAAATTCTATTGTATAAATCTCGCTCTAAAGGCCGAAAAAATCAGCGCTCGACACGGACTCATTGTCACCACCCGTCACCTAAAATCTACTCAGCGTCGGCAAAGGAGCCATGGGTTCTAGCAACTAACTTACCTGTTGAAATTCGAACACCCAAACAACTTGTTAATATCTATTCGAAGCGAATGCAGATTGAAGAAACCTTCCGAGACTTGAAAAGTCCTGCCTACGGACTAGGCCTACGCCATAGCCGAACGAGCAGCTCAGAGCGTTTTGATATCATGCTGCTAATCGCCCTGATGCTTCAACTAACATGTTGGCTTGCGGGCGTTCATGCTCAGAAACAAGGTTGGGACAAGCACTTCCAGGCTAACACAGTCAGAAATCGAAACGTACTCTCAACAGTTCGCTTAGGCATGGAAGTTTTGCGGCATTCTGGCTACACAATAACAAGGGAAGACTTACTCGTGGCTGCAACCCTACTAGCTCAAAATTTATTCACACATGGTTACGCTTTGGGGAAATTATGAGGGGATCTCTCAGCGCGCAACATGCAAATCCAAAAAATATTTTTATAGGTAATACGATACCGATGACTGAAATAAAATCAGAACATTAAAACGTGGCACCAGTGCAGGCTAATATTTATTATCATACTGATTTTTTTATGTGTAACGTAGATATAATTAAGAATGTGAGGGATATAACAATAGTGCTGAAATTAACGAAAAATAATAAAAACAATTTTATATGAATAACAATAAAATATAATTAAAAATAATAAAAGCGCGAACGATAATCGCCGCGCCTTTATTTAATAAGCGTTCAATTAACTCTGCTCAGAAACCAGAATCGCCTGAGTGTCAGGCTCCAGTGCTTTAAAGATATGCGCTTGATCGGCGGGGTAACAAATATAATCGCCCTCACCTAACTCCTCCGGCGCTTCCGTCAATCCCACCATCGCCTTACCCTGCGTTACGATAATATGTTCAACCGATCCCGGTGGATGCGGTTGTGAAATACGATCCGCGCCCGGCTGCGTCAGCAGCAGATAGATATCCCGCCGCGCACCCGGTGGGCAGGCGGCCAGTAAAATGGCCTGATAGTGGGCCTGCTCAGCCACGACTTTTGTCCCTTCGCCGCGGCGAATCACCTGCGTTTTTTGCTCCTGCGGTTCCAGCAGGCGCGCAAAGGGAATATCTAACGCCACACACAGCGACCAGAGCGTTTCCAGGCTAGGATTTCCATTGCCCGCTTCCAACTGCGAGAGTGTCGATTTTGCAATCCCCGCGCGACGGGCAATCTCCGCCAGCGACAAACCGGTGCGCTGACGTTCACGCACCAGACTTTTCGCGATCATACTGATGGGCTGGGTCATTCACGACTCCATGTTTTTTATATCGAACGAATTGTTCGACTTGTAAAGCCAATTGGTCGCGTTCATTATAATGGAAACTCGTTCGATATGGCTAAAACGGTATGAAACATTATTTTTCCAGTCTCAAAGGCGACACGATAAAAGCAATATTTTTAGTCTGTCTGGCCGTCGGTGTAGTCGGCATGTCATACGGCTCGCTGGCGATGGCCTACGGCTTCCCGCTGTGGGTACCGTTTGTACTCTCTATTACTGTGCTGGCGGGCGCGTCCGAGTTTATGTTTATCGGCATTATCGCCAGCGGTGGTAATCCACTGGCGGCTGCGGCTGCCGGTTTACTGGTTAACGCCCGACACGTGCCGTTCGGCGTCACCGTGCGCGATCTGGTGGGCACCCGAGCTGCCAGTTTCCTCGGCTGTCATATTATGAACGACGAAAGCGTGGTGTTCGGTCTGTCGCAAAAAACGCCAGAGCAGCGTAAAGCCGCCTACTGGCTGTGCGGTCTGGGCGTCGCAATTTTCTGGCCTGTTGGCACCCTGATCGGCGCAGGCGTCGGCAAACTGCTCCCTGCCCCGGAAACCATCGGTCTGGATGCCGTCTTCCCTGCCATTCTGCTGGCTCTGGTCGTCCCGGCATTCAAAAACCGCACTACGCTGATTCGTGCCTGTAGCGGCGCCACGTTGTCGCTTGCCGCCATTCCCTTTGCGCCGGTCGGTTTACCGGTTTTGCTCTCACTCTTTGGCTTACTGACGAGGAAAAAATAATGGGCAACATGACGCTGTTTATCGTCGGTATCGCCATGTTATCTCTGGGAACGTATTTAATGCGTTTAGGGGGAGCCAAGCTTGGAAGCCGTTTAGCGTTCTCAGAACGCTCGCAGGCGCTGCTTTCCGACGCCGCAACGGTATTACTGTTCTCCGTTGCGCTGGCGACCACCTTTTACGAGGGCGAACACTTTGCCGGAATGGCGCGCGTACTCGGCGTGGTTTTTGCGGTATTTCTCGCCTGGCGCAAGATGCCGCTGATCGTGGTGATCGTTGCCGCCGCGGTGGTAACCGCGCTGTTACGAATGCTGGGTATACACTAACCATATAATTACCCTGGCGAAATATTCATCAGGGTAATCACCTGTAGCGTTATGTGTTTTACCCCACAAAACCAGGCGCTAACTCTGCCTCAAATTGTCACTTCCCGCTGACATATTGCTGCTCATCTCTTCACCATCTCACCGTTAAAATCAAATCAAACAGTTTTTAACGGAGTCCCACCATGACAGCCCTTACAGCTAACTGCATTGACCTGAATATTCAGGGGAATAGCGTTTATGCCATCCTCAAGCAACTGGCGAATATGGCGCTTCAAAATGGCTACGTCTCTGACCGCAGCGCCTTCCTACAAACGTTGCTGATACGCGAAAAGCTGCATTCCACCGGCTTTGGTTCGGGCATTGCCGTCCCACACGGTAAAAGCGCCTGTATCACACGCCCCTTCGTCTTGTTCGCGCGCAAATCAGAAAAAGTGGACTGGAAAGCCAGCGACGGCGAGGACGTTAACTGCTGGATCTGCCTCGGCGTGCCACAAACGGGCGAGGACGATCAGGTCAAAATTATCGGCACCCTGTGCCGCAAAATTATCCATCAAGATTTCATCAACCAACTGAAGCAAGGCGACACCGACCAGGTGCTCGCCCTGCTCAATCAGACCTTAACCTCATAAGGAAGCGGCTATGGAGTCATCCTTGCGTTTAGTGGCGATTACCAACTGTCCGGCGGGTATCGCCCACACTTATATGGTGGCAGAAGCGCTGGAGCAAAAAGCGCGCTCGCTCGGCCATACGATTAAAGTCGAAACCCAGGGCTCAAGCGGCGTCGAAAACCGACTGACCAGTGAAGAAATTGCCGCTGCCGATTACGTTATTCTGGCTACAGGTCGCGGCCTGAGCGGCGAAGACCGGGCGCGTTTCGCCGGGAAAAAAGTCTATGAAATAGCCATTTCCCAGGCGCTGAAAAATATCGACCTGATTTTTACGCAGTTACCGACTCATTCACAACTTTTTGCCACTGATAGCAGTGTGAAGCTGGGAAAACAGGAGGTCCAGCACGGTAGCGTGATGAGCCACCTGATGGCTGGCGTTTCCGCCGCGCTGCCGTTTGTTATTGGCGGCGGTATTCTGGTTGCCATCGCTAATATGCTGGTGCAGTTCGGTTTGCCCTATGCCGATATGTCGAAAGGTGCGCCGTCGTTCACCTGGGTTGTTGAATCCATCGGCTATCTGGGCTTCACCTTTATGATCCCCATTATGGGGGCATACATCGCGTGGTCGATTGCCGATAAGCCCGCTTTTGCCCCGGCGTTTCTGGTGTGTTACCTGGCGAACGATAAAGGTCTTCTCGGCACCCAGTCCGGCGCGGGGTTTCTCGGCGCGGTCGTACTCGGGCTGGCAATTGGCTACTTTGTGCTTTGGTTTCGCAAGGTTCGGCTCGGCAAAGCGTTGCAGCCGCTGCTCGGCTCCATGCTGATCCCGTTTGTCACTTTGCTGGTGTTTGGCGTACTGACTTATTACGTCATCGGCCCGGTGATGTCCGACATCATGGGGGGGCTGCTGCACTTCCTGAACACCATTCCACCATCAATGAAAATGGGCGCAGCCTTCCTCGTTGGCGCAATGCTGGCATTTGATATGGGCGGGCCAATCAATAAAACGGCCTGGTTCTTCTGCTTCTCACTGCTGGAAAAACATATCTATGACTGGTACGCCATCGTCGGCGTGGTGGCGCTGATGCCGCCCGTCGCGGCAGGTATCGCTACCTATTTAGCGCCAAAACTGTTTACCCAGCAGGAGAAGGCCGCCGCCAGCAGTGCGATTGTGGTGGGTGCCACCGTCGCCACCGAACCGGCAATCCCCTATGCGCTGGCCGCGCCGCTGCCGATGATTACCGCCAATACGCTCTCCGGTGGTATTACCGGCATGCTGGTCATCGCCTTTGGAATCAAACGTCTCGCGCCGGGTTTAGGTATCTTTGATCCGCTGATTGGCCTGATGTCTCCGGTGGGGGCATTTTACCTGGTGCTGGCTATCGGTCTGGCGCTGAACATTTCGTTAATTATCATCCTGAAAGGATTGTGGCTGAAACGTAAAGCCGCACAGCAGGAGCTTGCCCATGAACATTGAGTTACTTCAGCAGTTATGCGAAGCCAGCGCCGTCAGCGGTGATGAGCACGAAGTTCGCACTCTTCTCATTAATGCGCTGGATTCCAGCGTCGATGAAATCACTTTTGACGGCCTCGGCAGCTTTGTCGCACGCAAGGGCAACCGTGGGCCGAAGGTTGCCATCGTCGGTCACATGGATGAAGTGGGCTTTATGGTCACGCATATCGACGAAAGCGGCTTTTTGCGCTTCACCACCATTGGCGGTTGGTGGAGCCAGTCGATGCTGAACCACCGGATCGCCATCCGCACCCGCAAGGGCGTTAAAATCCCTGGCATAATCGGCTCCGTGGCACCGCACGCCTTAACGGAAAAGCAGAAACAGCAACCTCTGACATTTGACGAAATGTTCATCGATATTGGTGCCAACAGCCGCGAAGAAGTAGAAAACCGCGGAATTGCGATCGGTGATTTCGTTAGCCCGGAAGCCAATTTCGCTCGCTGGGGCGAAGATAAGATCGTCGGCAAAGCGCTGGATAATCGTGTCGGCTGCGCCCTGATGGCCGAGCTTTTACAAACCGTGGATAACCCTGAAATTACCCTGTACGGCGTGGGCAGCGTGGAAGAAGAAGTGGGTCTACGCGGGGCGCAAACCTCAGCGGAGCATATCAAGCCCGATGTGGTGATCGTGCTGGATACTGCGGTTGCGGGCGATGTGCCCGGAATCGACAGCATTAAATACCCACTCAAGCTTGGCGAGGGCCCAGGGCTGATGCTGTTCGATAAGCGCTATTTCCCTAATCAGCAGTTGGTTGCCACATTAAAAGCGTGTGCAGAAAGCAGCGGTGCGTCATTGCAGTTTTGCACCATGAAAACCGGGGCGACGGACGGTGGACGCTATAACGTTATGGGCGGCGGTCGTCCGGTGGCGGCGCTATGCCTGCCGACTCGCTATCTCCACGCCAACAGCGGCATGATTTCCGCATCGGATTACGACGCGCTGTTTACGCTGGTGCACGAACTGCTCACCTCGCTGTCGACCGAAAAGGTCCGCGCGTTTACTGACTTTCGCCGGGAGAGTTAATGCTTTCGGAACGCCAGTTAAAATTGGTGGATCTTCTTGAACAGCAGCCGTGTTTGCTGGGCGACCTGGCGCGGCAAACTGGCGTTTCAGGCAGAACCATCCTGCGCGATATTGATTACCTCAATTTTACCCTCAGCGGTAAGGCCCGCATTCAGCCCGGTGGCAGTGCGGGCTATCAGTTGGAAATTGTCGACAGACGCGGTTATTTTCAGCTTCTGCAACGCCATGATAATGATGACCGGTTGCTGGCCTTTCTTCTGCTCAATACCTTTACACCGCGTGTACAGCTGGCTTCGGCGCTCAATTTACCTGAAACCTGGGTGGCCGATCGTCTCCCACGGTTGAAGCAGCGCTATGAGCGCGCCTTTTGTCTTGCCAGTCGCCCGGGCGTCGGTCATTTCATTGATGAACCGGAAGAAAAGCGCATTATCCTGTTGGCGAATCTGCTTAAAAAAGATCCCCTCTTAATTCCACTGCCGGGTATTACCCGGGACAACATCGACAGGCTCAATGCAGCATGTGAAAAACTTAATGAATTCCCGCTCATCTCGGGAGAGTACCTGGCAAGTCTGGTGCTGGCCGTCTATGCCCTGCGTAACCAGCTCTCCGGATCATGGCCGGAGTGTCGGTATGTTTCACTGAAAAATGCGGTGGAACAAGGAGGAGTCTACTTGGGCGAGAACGCCTTCAGAACACTGATCGGCCTTCTGGAAATCAGACAACGGCAGGCAATGACAATCTCTGCCGATGCGGTGACCTTGTTGTTAAAAAGCGTTCCCGGCATCGCTGCGTTGAACGTTATCGATACCCAACTGGTTGATAATATTACCGGCCACCTGCTGAGATGCGTCTCTGCCCCGGTTTGGGTACCAGAACATCGCCAGAGCAGTATGCACAACCTGAAGTCGACCTGGCCTGCCGCCTTCGATTTGAGTCTGCGTTTTATTGCCCTGTTGCGTGAAAAACTGGATATCCCACTGTTCGATAGCGACCTCATCGGGCTTTACTTCGCCTGCGCCCTGGAGCGCCATCAAAACGAGCGCCAGCCGGTCATTTTGTTATCCGACCAGAATGCTATCGCCACCATCAACCAACAGGCCATTGAGCGAGATGTTCTGAATTGTCGGGTGATCATTGCGCGGAATACGAGTGAAGTCAGCGCCATCAGTGAAGAAATCACCCCACTGTTAATCATCAACAATAGTCACTATTTACTTGATGAATCTATAAAAAATACCTTAACCATCAAGAACATCATCACCGCTGCGGGTACCGAGCAGATTAAACACTTCCTCGCGACGGCCTTTATCCGCCAGCAGCCCGAACGTTTCTTTTTACAGCCGGGCAGCTTCCATTACGCCAATATGAAGGCCGAAAGCTGGCAGAGTATCATCGGCCGGATCTGCGGCCAGCTTGTGGCACAGAGCCATATCACCGAGGACGAAGCGCTGCGCATTTGCGCCCGGGAGCATGAAGGTGAAAACCTGATCGTGAATCGCCTGGCGATTCCTCATTGCTGGAGCGAACAGGAGCGTCGCTTTCGTGGTTTCTTTATTACCCTCGCACACCCTATTCTGGTGAATAACGAACCGGTCAGCCATGTCCTGATCGCCTGTGCCGCCGCCGAGGCGCGGCATGAGCTAAAAATCTTCAGTTATTTATCCAGCGTGCTGAGCAGCCATCCGGCAGAAACTATTGCGGGATTGAAAGACTATAACGCGTTTATCGCATTGCTCAGGCAGTGAATGCCGGAAATGAAAAAAGCGCCTCAAGGGCGCTCTTTCGACAGTACTGAGGTATTTTATTTCAGCAGTTCAGCGGTCATGTGCACGCGGTTGCCGGTGTATGCCTGAGTGATTTTATAATCGCTGGCACCTGCACGTTCAGCCTGAGCGGCAATTTTTGCTTCAGCGCTTTCCAGTGTAGAACCGGTTGCGGTAACTGTCTGAGCAGCGAAAGAACCGAAAGAAGTAGCCAGAGCGATAACTGCGACAAAAGTTTTGATGCTTTTCATGATATAAACCCTTTAACTTAGTTGTTTGATTAAGGCACCGTGCCTTGATGTGATAAATAATAGCCATCTCATCGCACAACTAAAAGCGGAAGGATTTGCCAGTCTTATTCAAATTAATTGAACACTGGTTACTCAGTTATCAGACGCTCGGGATGTGTATAAATCGTCGCCCTACCCGGTTTGCAAAAACCCACCAGCGTCAGGTTACAGCGTTCGGCAACTTCCACAGCGAGCGTTGTCGCCGCAGAAACAGCAAACAGGATTTCCACGCCGCACATTGCCGACTTCTGCACCATCTCGTAGCTGGCGCGGCTGGAGACTAATACCGCGCCCTGCTGCCAGGTTTCCCCTTCGATCGCACGTCGTCCCAGCAGTTTATCCAGCGCAACATGACGTCCAACATCTTCATGCCCACCCGCCAGATGACCTGACGGCTGTACCCAGGCAGCCGCGTGCGTGCAGCCTGTCAGTTGCCCAACAGGCTGGAAATCAGGGAGATGCCTTAAGGCGTTATCGAGATGCGCCAGATTGAATGTCTGGGTAAACGGCAGCGGCTGAACCGGTTTGCCAATATCATTAAGTTGCTCCACGCCACAAACACCGCAGCCAGTCCGACCGGCCAGTGCGCGACGACGCTCTTTCAGCCCCATAAAGCGTCGGCTGGACAGCTCAACCTGCACTTCTAATCCGCTGCAGGAAGGCACCACGTCCATCCCGTAAATATCTTGCGAGGACTCAATAATGCCTTCAGAAAGTGAAAAACCCATCGCGAAGTGCTCAAGATCTTTCGGTGATGCCATCATCACCACGTGTGAAATCCCGTTGTATACCAGTGCCACAGGCACTTCCTCAGCTACCTCATCTGGCTGAGGATGTTGCAAGTCCTCGCGCTTCCAGAGGGTCAACTGACGAGATCCTGTCGGAGATGTCACATTCTTGATGTTTTCTTGAATAATCTTATTCACTTTCTTTTAACCGTATTGGAACACGCATACCAACATTGTGGTATTCTTTACAAACCCCTCCTGGACGGAGGGAAATTCACCCAATTCTGGACCTTTGCGGTCCCGTCCGCAAAGAAAAATAACAACCACTTCCCTCGCGTTCGCGTTATAGGAAAACGAAGGGAACGTGACAATGTCGAAACAAGGAGCGAACCATGCAGGTCAGCAGAAGGCAGTTCTTTAAGATCTGCGCTGGCGGTATGGCAGGCACCACGGCAGCGGCACTGGGCTTTGCACCCGGCGTAGCGCTAGCGGAAACACGGCAATATAAATTGCTGCGCACCCGCGAAACCCGTAACACCTGCACTTACTGTTCCGTTGGCTGTGGACTGTTAATGTACAGTCTCGGTGACGGAGCAAAAAACGCCAAAGCATCCATCTTCCATATCGAAGGGGACCCGGATCACCCGGTGAACCGTGGCGCACTGTGCCCGAAAGGGGCAGGACTTGTGGACTTCATCCACTCTGAAAGCCGCCTGAAATTCCCGGAATACCGCGCACCTGGCTCTGATAAGTGGCAACAGATTAGCTGGGATGAGGCATTTGACCGCATCGCTAAGCTGATGAAAGAAGATCGCGACGCTAACTACGTTGCACAAAACGCCGAAGGCGTAACCGTTAACCGCTGGCTTTCCACCGGGATGCTGTGTGCTTCCGCTTCCAGTAACGAAACCGGCTATTTAACACAAAAATTCTCCCGCGCGCTTGGTATGCTCGCGGTCGACAACCAGGCACGCGTCTGACACGGACCAACGGTAGCAAGTCTTGCTCCAACATTTGGTCGCGGTGCGATGACCAACCACTGGGTCGACATTAAAAACGCCAACCTCGTTGTGGTAATGGGCGGTAACGCCGCTGAAGCTCACCCGGTCGGGTTCCGCTGGGCGATGGAAGCCAAAATTCACAACGGCGCGAAGCTGATTGTTATCGATCCGCGCTTTACGCGAACCGCGGCGGTGGCTGATTTCTATGCTCCGATTCGTTCCGGTACTGACATTGCTTTCCTGTCAGGCGTTTTGCTGTACCTGCTGAACAACGAAAAATTCAACCGCGAATACACTGAAGCCTATACCAACGCCAGCCTGATCGTGCGTGAGGATTACGGTTTCGAAGATGGCCTGTTTACCGGCTACGACGCGGACAAACGCAAGTATGACAAAACCAGTTGGAACTACGAACTGGATGAAAAAGGCTTCGCCAAACGCGATGTCACCCTGCAACATCCGCGCTGCGTATGGAACCTGCTGAAACAGCACGTCTCCCGCTACACGCCGGACGTCGTAGAAAATATCTGCGGTACGCCAAAGGCCGACTTCCTGAAGGTCTGTGAGTACATCGCAGAAACAAGCCGCCCAGATAAAACCGCGTCGTTCCTGTACGCACTGGGCTGGACGCAACACTCCGTTGGTGCGCAGAACATCCGTACCATGGCGATGATCCAGTTGCTGCTGGGCAATATGGGGATGGCAGGCGGCGGCGTTAACGCCCTGCGCGGACACTCTAACATTCAGGGTCTGACCGACTTAGGTCTGCTGTCACAAAGCCTGCCGGGCTATATGACGCTGCCAAGCGAGAAACAAACTGACCTGCAAACTTACCTTGCCGCCAACACGCCAAAACCGTTGCTGGAAGGCCAGGTGAACTACTGGGGCAACTACCCGAAATTCTTCGTTTCGATGATGAAAGCCTTCTTTGGCGATAAAGCGACAGCGGAAAACAGCTGGGGCTTCGACTGGCTGCCGAAGTGGGATAAAGGGTACGACGTCCTGCAGTACTTCGAGATGATGAACCAGGGTAAAGTGAATGGCTATATCTGCCAGGGCTTTAACCCGGTCGCATCATTCCCGAATAAAAACAAGGTTGTGGCTTCACTGTCCAAACTGAAGTTCCTGGTCACCATCGACCCGCTCAACACAGAGACCTCCACCTTCTGGCAGAACCACGGTGAGTCGAACGATGTTGACCCGTCGAAAATCCAGACTGAAGTATTCCGTCTGCCGTCCACCTGCTTCGCCGAAGAGAACGGTTCTATCGTCAACTCCGGTCGCTGGCTGCAGTGGCACTGGAAAGGTGCGGATGCCCCGGGGATTGCCGTTACCGATGGTGAAATCCTCGCCGGTATCTTCCTGCGTCTGCGCAAGATGTATGCCGAGCAGGGTGGCGCGAACCCGGAACAGGTACTGAGCATGACCTGGAACTACTCCACCCCACACGAACCGGCTTCGGAAGAAGTGGCGATGGAGAGCAACGGTAAAGCCCTGGCCGACATTACCGACCCGGCCACCGGTGCCGTTATCGTCAAGAAAGGCCAACAGCTTAGCTCGTTCGCCCAACTGCGTGACGACGGTACCACCTCCAGCGGCTGCTGGATTTTTGCCGGTAGCTGGACGCAGGAAGGCAACCAGATGGCACGTCGCGATAACGCCGATCCGTCAGGCCTTGGCAATACGCTGGGCTGGGCATGGGCGTGGCCGCTCAACCGCCGCATTCTGTATAACCGCGCCTCCGCTGACCCGCAGGGGAATCCGTGGGATCCAAAACGTCAGATTCTGAAATGGGACGGGGCGAAATGGAGCGGGATGGATATTCCTGACTACAGTGCCGCCGCGCCGGGCAGCAACGTTGGGCCGTTCATCATGCAGCCGGAAGGGATGGGACGCCTGTTTGCTATCGATAAGATGGCAGAAGGTCCGTTCCCGGAACACTACGAGCCGTTTGAAACGCCGCTGGGGACTAACCCGCTGCACCCGAACGTTATCTCTAACCCTGCCGCACGTATCTTTAAAGGTGACGCGGAAGCACTGGGTAAAGCGGATAAGTTCCCGTACGTCGGTACGACCTACCGTCTGACCGAGCACTTCCACTACTGGACTAAGCATGCGCTGCTTAACGCTATCGCCCAGCCGGAGCAGTTTGTGGAAATTGGCGAGAAGCTGGCGAATAAGCTCGGTATCTCTCATGGCGATACCGTCAAAGTCTCCTCTAACCGTGGCTACATTAAAGCCAAAGCGGTGGTGACCAAACGTATTCGCACGTTGAAGGCCAACGGTCAGGATATCGACACTATCGGTATTCCGATTCACTGGGGCTACGAAGGTGTGGCGAAAAAAGGCTTTATCGCTAACACGTTAACGCCATTCGTCGGTGATGCGAACACGCAGACGCCGGAATTTAAGTCCTTCCTCGTGAACGTGGAAAAGGTGTAACGGAGACGACCTATGGCTTATCAATCGCAAGACATCATTCGTCGTTCCGCCACTAACGGTTTCACCCCCGCGCCTCAGGCGCGGGACCATCAGGAAGAGGTGGCGAAGCTTATCGACGTCACCACCTGTATCGGCTGTAAAGCGTGTCAGGTGGCGTGTTCAGAATGGAACGACATCCGTGATGAAGTGGGCAACAACGTTGGGGTGTACGACAACCCGGCTGATTTGACCGCTAAATCCTGGACGGTAATGCGCTTCTCGGAAGTGGAACAAAACGACAAACTGGAGTGGCTTATCCGCAAGGATGGCTGTATGCACTGCGCCGATCCGGGCTGCCTGAAGGCGTGTCCGGCCGAAGGAGCAATCATTCAGTATGCCAACGGTATCGTCGACTTCCAGTCCGAGCAGTGCATCGGCTGTGGCTACTGTATCGCGGGCTGCCCGTTCGACGTGCCGCGCCTCAACCCGGAAGACAACCGCGTTTACAAATGTACGCTGTGCGTTGACCGTGTAGTGGTCGGACAAGAACCAGCCTGCGTGAAAACGTGTCCAACCGGCGCTATTCATTTCGGCACTAAAGAGTCGATGAAAACGCTGGCCGGTGAGCGCGTGGCGGAGCTGAAAACGCGTGGTTACGAAAACGCGGGTCTGTACGATCCGGCAGGCGTTGGCGGTACGCACGTGATGTACGTATTGCACCATGCGGACAAGCCGAATCTGTACCACGGTCTGCCGGAGAACCCTGAAATCAGCGCCACCGTGAAGTTCTGGAAAGGCATCTGGAAACCTCTCGCAGCCGTCGGCTTTGCAGCGACATTTGCGGCCAGTATCTTCCACTACGTCGGCGTAGGCCCGAACCGTGCGGAAGAGGAAGAAGACAATCTGCATGAAGAAAAAGACGAGGTGCGCAAATGAAACGACGTGACACCATCGTGCGCTACACGGCGCCGGAACGCATCAACCACTGGATCACCGCCTTCTGCTTCATTCTGGCGGCAGTGAGCGGGATGGGTTTTCTCTTCCCGTCGTTTAACTGGCTGATGCACATCATGGGCACGCCGCAACTGGCGCGAATTGTGCACCCGTTTGTCGGCGTGATCATGTTTGCCTCGTTTATCATCATGTTTTTCCGTTACTGGCACCACAATCTAATCAATCGGGATGATATCTTTTGGGCGAAGAATATTCGTAAGATTGTCGTCAACGAGGAAGTAGGTGACACTGGACGTTATAACTTCGGCCAGAAATGCGTATTCTGGGCGGCGATTATCTTCCTGGTCCTGTTGCTGGTGAGCGGAGTGGTCATCTGGCGTCCGTATTTTGCGCCTGCTTTCTCAATCCCGGTGATCCGATTCGCGTTAATGCTGCATTCATTTGCCGCAGTAGCGTTAATTGTGGTTATCATGGTGCACATTTACGCCGCCCTTTGGGTGAAAGGCACCATTACCGCGATGGTGGAAGGATGGGTTACCAGCTCATGGGCGAAGAAACATCACCCGCGCTGGTACCGTGAAGTCCGCCAGAAACAGGAAAAGTCATCTGAATGAGTATTCGCATAATCCCGCAAGATGAGCTGGAGAAGAGCGAGAAACGCACGGCGGATATGATTCCGCCGTTATTATTCCCCAGACTCAAAAATTTGTATAACCGCCGCGCTGAACGTCTGCGCGAGCTGGCCGAGAACAACCCACTGGGTGATTACCTGCGTTTTGCCGCGCTGATCGCTCACGCGCAGGAAGTGGTGTTGTACGACCATCCGCTGCAGATGGATCTGACCGCTCGCATCAAAGAAGCGAACGATCAGGGCAAACCGCCACTGGATATCCACGTTCTGCCACGCGACAAGCACTGGCAAAAACTGCTGCAATCGCTAATTGCTGAGCTGAAGCCGGAAATGAGCGGCCCTGCGCTGGCCGTGATCGAGAATCTGGAAAAAGCCTCGGAGCAGGAGCTGGAACTGATGGCCAGCGCGCTGTTTGCCTCCGATTTCGCCTCCGTCAGCAGCGACAAAGCACCGTTCATTTGGGCTGCCCTGTCGCTCTACTGGGCGCAGATGGCGAGCCTGATCCCCGGCAAAGCCCGTGCGGAATACGGCGAACAGCGTCAGTACTGCCCGGTGTGTGGTTCAATGCCGGTCTCCAGCATGGTGCAAATCGGTACCACTCAGGGGCTGCGCTATTTGCACTGCAACCTGTGCGAAACCGAGTGGCACGTGGTGCGCGTGAAGTGCAGCAACTGCGAGCAGAGCCGTGATTTGAACTACTGGTCGCTGGATAACGAACAGGCGGCAATTAAAGCTGAAAGCTGCGGCGATTGCGGGACTTACCTGAAGATTCTCTATCAGGAAAAAGACCCGAAAGTCGAGGCCGTAGCCGACGATCTCGCTTCACTGATGCTGGACGCACACATGGAGCAAGAGGGCTTTGCCCGCAGCTCCATCAACCCGTTCCTGTTCCCGGGTGAAGGGGAGTAAGTTCTTCGCACTACCGGGCGGCGCAGGTCGCCCGGGTTATAACGTATACGGTGTGACCACGCCGGATATGCCTGCAAAATCCCTGGTATTACGCGTAACCAGTGTAAGACGATGAATCTGCGCAGTGGCCAAAATGATGGCATCCGGCAATTTCATCCCATATTCCTGCCTGATACTCACGCTTCGTTCAGCAATATCCTGTGAAACACCGATCACATTAAAAGCGCCTAGCGCAACGCGTGTGCGAGATTCCTGATGATATTTTTTTGCTCCCACCATCAACTCCATCCATGTAATGAGGCTGATTGCGTTCTGCGGCGGCCATGTTTCTATCGCTAGTTTTGCTTCACTTCACCCGCTAAACAGGTCGATCAGGATGTTGGTATCAAAAAGCGCAGATCCTGTGACCATTACCATTCCTCGCGGAGTTTACGCTGATAATCAACGCCATCTTCCTCACAACCTTGCCATAGCCCAAGAGCACGTGAAATTGTCGTTTCAGCTTGATCCTGCCTCTCAAGATACTGTTCAACAGCCTCCCGCAAAAGCTCAGCCCGCGGCAGATTACGCTGCACCTTGAGATCATCAAGACGTTTGATCACTTCGTCTGATAAATCGAGTAAAATTCTGCCCATATCCATCCCAGCCATCATACTCACATATACCTCCAGTATATCATTGGCGATTAATTTCCACACAACATACACCCGAGAAAAGCGAGAAAATAGCCTTCACGCGAACGATTTTTACTTTTGCGAGCCGCTTTCCAGAATCGTACACCCCGTCACTTTTCCCATTCTCATTCGTGGCTATCCAGGTTATAAACCTGTATATCCATACAGATAAGGAAAATAATAAATGGCACTGGAAAGCGGGATTGCACAGCTGGTTGAGACATTTATCGCGGCGGGACGCCCTTCTTCGTGCGAGCAAAATATTGATGACCGGAGAGCAGGCTACATTGCCAGCACGGTACTGGCAGGAGAAACTGAAACCCGCGTACAGGTTGAAAATATTGAACTCGATGCAATGACATTTCGCGTTGTTTCGCCGCGGGACGCCACGGGAAATCTACCCTGCGTTATCTATTATCACGGCGGCTGCTTTGTCAGTGGTGGATTCGCGACGCATGATAACCAGCTAAGGCAGCTCGCCTGGTACAGCGGCTGTCGGGTCATTGCGGTGCAGTATCGCCTCGCACCAGAGCATACTTTCCCGGCTGCACATAACGACGCTGAAACGGGAGCCAATATTATCTGGAAGTATGCCCAGAAACTGGGTGTCGACCGCGGCAGGATTACGCTTGCTGGCGACAGCGCGGGCGGGCATCTGGCGCTGGTCACCGCACTGCGCCTGAAAGCTGCCAATCAATGGCAACCTGCGCAGCTAATGCTGATTTACCCGATGCTGGACGCAACCGCCAGGTTTGAGAGCTACGATCGAAATGGGCAGGATTACATTATCACGCGTGACACGTTGCTTTCGGGCTACGAGATGTATTTGCCGCAAACCGACCTGCGGCATCCTGAAGCCAGCCCTGTCTGGCGTGAAGACTTCAACGGTCTGCCGCCCACGCACATCATTACAGCCGAATTCGACCCACTGCGCGATGAGGGTGAGGCCCTGTACCAACGGTTCCAGGAGCAGGGCGTGGAGTGTACCTGCCACCGCTATCTTGGCGTTATCCACGGATTTTTCCAGTTGGCAGGAGTGAGCCAGGCGGCACGAAATGTTATGCGAGATGTGGCCTGGCGCGTCGTAAATCCTGTATCAGGAAGACATGCTTGATTAATATTTTGTTTTCATCTTGAAAACTTAATTACCTTGCGTTATTTTGTTTTCAGGTTGAAAACCTTGTAATGGAACTACACCATGCATGTTATCAGCCGAAAACCTTTCAACGAGGCAATACTCCGTTTTCCAAACCACATGGCAGCACTCGTTGATTTGCTGAATATTTTAGAGAAAAAATGTTCCACACTCCTGAAGAGATGAAGCAGTACATACCTTCACTGGATAATTTTAAATACAGAAATAAATGGTGGGTGATTAATGTTTCAGGTAACTGCTTGAGACTTATTGCCTATATTGATTTCAAACTACAAAAGGTATTTGTGAAGCATATCGTTCACCATGCCGAGTATGACAGACTAACCACATACTATCGGGGTCACAAAGAATGAGAACGCATGAAAGCCATCAGATAGACACAGCCAGTGTAAAATTGATGATCGATACCTTTACCGATGCAGTGAAAAAAATCCCCCTGTTAGGCAAAGAACAAAATGAGACAGAGTACCGAAAAGCACTCGCTTTGGTGGAGTTTCTGGTTGATCGTGACGACCTGGAAAACCCGTTGTTTGAGCTGCTTTCAGCTCGGATCCGCGACTACGAAAAACATGCGCCTGAGTTCAGTGCCCTCAACCAACAACTGGAACATACTCCTCATGGCGTTACGTTACTGCGTACGCTCATGGATCAATATGGTCTCAAAGCAGCAGATCTTGCCAACGAACTTGGTTCAAAATCCAATGTCAGCAACATCTTGAATGGTCGCAGAGCACTGACTGTAAGTCATATTAAAATGCTCGCAGAACGCTTTAACCTTCCGGCAGACGCATTCATCGAGTAAAGAGGATCCCCTCTGACCTACTCTTCCTCATTCCCGCCCTCTTCATATGCGCCAAACGGTTTCGCGGGTAGCACAATGTAGGTACCTTCAAACACGACGCCCGGCGTGTCATCGCCAAACACCCCGACCTGCATCTGAACGCGCGCCTTGCGGCCTCTTGCCAGACGGTCCAGGTCACCGCTCAGCGAGCCCAGATCGGCAATAGCGGTAGGTTTCCCGGTAATTGGCCTGCTGTATCGGATATGCGCGTCGGCGAGGATTATCGTCCCCCCCAGATGACGCTCGCGCAGCATCAGCCAGATAAGCCCCCAGCCCGTTAACGTCGCCAGTGAAAACAGGCTTCCGGCAAACAGCGTATGGTGCGGGTTCTGATTGCCTGTCTCTGGCATCGTCGTAATAAATTTCTGCCCGGTGTACTGCTGAATGCGCACGCCCATTTTCTCACTCAATGGAATATGTTCGTACCAGGCTTGCTGTAGCTGTCCGCACCAGTCCCCGCGATGGAGAATGTCATCCAGCGTTGCGATGGGTTTAATCATCAAAAAATGGCGCACCGGCGTAGTTTGCGGCGTGGTAATTTCGCCCTGGCTCACAAACCCCAGTTTGGCGAAAAATTCGACCGCATCTTCACGGGCGCTACAGGTTACGCGCTTTACCCCTTCCTGACGCGCCACAGACTCCAGGGTCATCGCCATCAGCGTGCCCAACCCTTTCTCCTGCACAGAGGGGTCAACGGCCATAAAGCGTATGGAGGCTTCGTTATCCGCATTGATATACAGACGCCCAACCGCGACCAGATTTCCCTCTTCGTCCACCACCATCTGGTGATGCGCCATCGCGTCCCAGGCATCCCGTTCGGAGCCTTTGGGCTGGTGCAACGGTTTACGCAACATCTCCCAGCGAAACTGGTAGTAACGCTCCAACTCTTCTTCTGTTTGCGGTACTCGAAGGTGATACATAGTCGTATTCTCTCTTGTTGCCCGCGGCCACACCGGTAGCTGGTTCATACTTGTAACCAGAACGTCACGGGGCCATCATTAACCAGTGAAACCTGCATATCCGCAGCGAATCGACCGGTTTGCGTATTCATTTCCTGTTGGCGGCAACGCTCAACAAAGTATTCATACAGCGCTTCTGCCCGCTCGGGCGAAGCGCCTTTCGAAAACCCCGGGCGCATGCCACGTTCGGTATCTGCCGCCAGCGTGAACTGTGAAACCACCAGCACACTGCCACCTGATTGCTGCACGTTGAGGTTCATTTTTCCTTCGGCATCGCTAAAGATTCGATAGCCGAGTACGCGCTCGCACAGACGGTTCGCTTTCTGTTCGTCATCATCCCTTTCGACACCTAACAGGACCAAAAGTCCTGGGCCAATTTCACCCGTCACCTCGCCCTCCACGGTGACGCTGGCACGGGTTACGCGCTGAATTAATGCAATCATGGTTGATCTGCTTCTTCTTGTTCTGCGGCTTGTTTAAGTTTGCGGTATTCCCCGAGAGTGACAGTTATTTCTGCACCAAGCAAGACGATACACCACGTCCAGTATACCCAGACAAATAAAATGGGGATCACCGCCAGGACACCGTAAATGAGCTGATACGACGGGAACATCGTGATGTAGAGTGCAAATCCTTTCTTTCCGGCCTCGAACAACACGGCGGCCACAAAGGCGCCAATAACAGCATCACGATTGGGCACACGCGTAGTTGGCACAATGCTGTAAAGCAGCCAGAACGAGAGCCAGGAAAGCACCAGAGGGAAAATACGCAAGACGTCATCAATCACCGAGTTGAGATCGCTGGCCCAGCGCAATGACAACAAATAAGAGCTGATCGCCAGACTGGCCCCCGCCAGCAGCGGCCCCAGCGTTAAAATCATCCAGTAAACGGCGAAAGAGTAAACTTTGGGACGAGTGCGCTTACTGCGCCAGATAGTATTCAGAGCATTATCAATGGCATACATCAGCAATAACGCCGTGACAATCAGCCCACATGCCCCAACGGCCGTCATTTTGTTCGAGTTGGCGACAAACTGTTCGATATAACGCTGGATGACGTCTCCCGTCGCCGGGATAAAGTTTGCGAAAATAAAATGACGTAGCTGGGCACTGACGTCGGAAAACATCGGAAATGCGGCGAAAAGAGCAAACACAACGGCGATAAGCGGCACTAATGAGAGCAGTGAAACGTAGGCAAGATTCCCTGCCAGCGTCGTCATGTTGTCCTCATCAATCCGCTGCCATAGTAGCTTCAGCCAGGCCCGTACAGGACGCGTATGGTGCCTGGCTTGTTGCTGAACATTTTTTAGCATAACAACTTCGCGAAATAGTCAGGAATGGTCGTTTTATCGACGACCAGGATACTGGTAATCCCTAACCGGTTAGCTCCTTCAATATTATCGGCGTTGTCGTCAAAAAAGACCGCATCGTCCGCAGAAAAACCTTCAGACTGCAGGACATGCTGGTAAATCCGCGCTTCCGGCTTTCGCATGCCCAGATCCTGGGAAAGATAAATATGGTCAGCAGCCTGACGAATTTCAGGATATTCATCCGGCCAAAATGTTGTGTGCAGACGGTTAGTATTCGACAAGACGACCACCCGATGCCCCTGCTCACGCAGCTTATGCATGATGTCGATGACTTCAGGGCGCAATGCCACAAAAACGGCCTGCCAGCCGTGAGAGAACTGCTCGTAACTTAGCGGCAGCGCCATGTCATGACATAGTGCCTCGGCAAAGGCTTCATCCGTTATTTCACCTCGCTCGTGCTGGTGAAAAGCCTCCCCCATGGTGAAACTTTGCTTCAGCGAGGCCAGCGGTACACGGCTCAGATCGCTCCATGTGCCCAACACGCGGTTGAAGTCGATATCGACAATCACATTACCTAAATCAAAGATATAGAGCATGCCCTTCTCCTTATTCGCCGTGGATGAATAACTGTAGCGGGAAAGGAGAAGTTTGACTATGTGAGAGTGATGGCTTCGAACTTATCGAGCCATCATCTGAGGAATTACACGGCCAGAGCATCATCTTGTGAAGGACTCACCTGCACAATTTCAACCTGTTGTGACTGGAGTAAATTATGCAATGCGGGACCTGGGTATTCATCGGTAAACAGCGCGGTCACCTGAGAGACGTTACCAATTTCTACCGCGGCAGAAGCCGTATATTTCGTATGATCCGCTGCCAGCAGAATGTGTCTTGAGTGCGACATCATCGTTTTCACCACGCTGGCTTCATTGACATCAAACTCCAGCAGCGCGCCATCACTTTCGATCGCGCCAACGCTGGTTACCAGGTAGTCGGCCCGAAAATCAGCGACAAATGCCGAGGCAGAAGGACCAATGATGCCACTGTTGTGCGGGCGTAACGTTCCCCCCGGCACCATGACTTCAAAACGTGGATTGTTATAAAGAATGTGCGCCACGCGCAGACTGTTGGTGATAATGCGCAAATGATTATGGTTTAACAGCGAGCGGGCCACCTGCTCAACGGTGGTGCCAATGGTAATAAACACCGTTGACCCATCGGGAATGTAGTCCGCCACCGCTTCCGCGATGGCTTTTTTCTCCTCCGTCCAGGAGACTTCACGCTGCTCAAACGCCGTATTCACCACGCTGGAGGCTCTGCCCGCGCCACCATGATGACGCGTAATTAATCCCTGCTCGCTGAGTTTACGAATATCACGACGCACGGTCTGCGTGGACACGTCCAGCAGGCTGGCCAGCTCGTCGATATTCATATAACCGCGCTCGCTAATCAGCATAAGCAGTTGATCGTGTCGCGGGTTACCGGTCAGTTCGGTAAGACTCATGAAATTTCCTCGAAAAACCATTGCCCTGGCATTTTATACAAAAAGTGACAGAAAAGATCGGGTTTGATCACAGTCAGGGATTCCGGCCCTTCCTCCCGGACGCGTACATTTTAGCGCAGCAACCCCGCTGGCGAACCTGACGGCCTCTTCCGGGAGGTCGCCGCCGGCCAGGCTAAACGCGAGCGCACCATGGAAAACATCCCCCGCCCCCGTTGTGTCAACAACGTCGACTTTAAATCCAGATTGATGCTGCAACGTATTATTTTTTATCCAGTCGCAGCCTGCACTGCCCCGCGTTACATACACGTGACCATTTGTGAGCGTTTGTGCTTGTTTCAGTCCGGCTTCAGGATCGTTTATCCCGGTTAAACGCGCCAGACCGGGTTCAGAAAACGCAGCATGATCGCTTAACGCCACCAGCTCGCGGATATCTTGTGGCGTTACGTCACCATCCAGTACCGTCATCACTCCCGCCCGACGTGCCAATGTGAACGCCTGCCTGGCCCCTTCGTGCCAGCGAACATCCGCCAACACCACATCCCACTGGGTAAAATCGATCTCATTGAGCCAGTCAGCATCATGCAGTAAATCCGGGCTGGGATAGTTAACGATAATCCGTTCCCCTTGCGCATCAACCATAATTGCCGATTGTGAAGACTTCGCCCCCGCGTAGCGCCGGGAATAGCGGGTATTTACCCCCAGGGACTCCAGCTCCGCCAGCAAGCTATTTCCGGTGTCGTCATCGCCCACACGGCCAATAAAGTCCACCTGCGCGCCCAGCTTCGCTGCAGCCACTGCGGCCGTTGCAGCAGGCCCGCCGCCCACTTCCGTATAACGCTTCGCCACATACTTACCTCCTTCAGTCGGTAAACCTTCCACGTAATAGATGCGATCCATCACGGCAATACCTACACAAGCAATACGAATCATGGTCGTTCCTTAGGCGTTTCAAGATGGGATCATTTTAATTTCACAAAATGTTTAAAAAGTGACGGCTGTCAATTTTTTGACCATAAATTACAAATACGATCAAAAACAGACAGAAACAAACGACCTTAAATGACAAAAAATGACATCCACGTCTCAGGAGAACGTTATGGCAGTTATAGCATTTATCGGATTAGGTCAGATGGGTTCACCCATGGCGAGCAACTTGCTGAAGCAGGGTCATCAACTCAGCGTCTTTGACGTTAACCCGGATGCCGTTCAGCGCCTGGTGGAAAAAGGAGCACAGCCTGCCAGTAGCCCGGCTCAGGCAGCAAAAGGTGCAGAATTTGTCATCACCATGCTGCCAAACGGCGATCTGGTGCGCAGCGTATTGTTCGGCGAGCAGGGTATTTGCGAAAGCCTCTCACAGCAGGCGTTAGTAATTGATATGTCGACTATTCACCCACTGCAAACCGATAAACTCATCGCCGATATGCGTGCCAAAGGCTTCGATATGATGGATTGCCCGGTTGGACGCACCTCCGATCACGCCATAGCGGGAACGCTGTTGCTGCTGGCAGGTGGAACGGCAGAGCAGGTAGAACGCGCCACACCGTTTCTGATGGCGATGGGTAATGAATTGATCAATGCAGGTGGTCCCGGCATGGGGATCCGCGTGAAGCTCATCAACAACTACATGAGTATCGCGCTAAACGCCCTCTCTGCCGAAGCCGCCGTGTTGTGCGAGGCACTTGGTCTCTCCTTCGATGTGGCTTTGCAAGTCATGAGCGGCACCCCCGCCGGAAAAGGCCACTTTACTACCTCCTGGCCGAACAAAGTGCTGAAAGGCGATCTTTCCCCGGCTTTCATGATCGATTTAGCTCACAAGGATCTTGGCATCGCCCTGGACGTTGCCAACCAATTGCACGTGCCGATGCCGCTCGGCGCCGCTTCCCGCGAAGTCTATAACCAGGCACGCGCCGCTGGCCGTGGCCGGGAAGACTGGACCGCAATACTCGAGCAGGTTCGGGCATCTGCCGGACTGAATTCCCAACTTTGATAAGTAAAAGGACTGAACAATGACCAAGTACACCCTGAAAGATATCACCCGAGCTTCCGGCGGGTTTGCCATGCTGGCGGTCGATCAGCGCGAAGCCATGCGCTTAATGTTTGCCGCCGCGGGTGCAAAATCCCCGGTCAATGACAGCGTGCTGACCGATTTCAAAGTCAATGCGGCGAAGATCCTTTCCCCCTATGCCTCCGCCATTCTGGTCGATCAGCAGTTCTGCTACCGCCAGGTTGTAGAGCAAAACGCGGTCGCCAAAAACTGCGCCATGATTGTGGCCGCTGATGAGTTCATTCCGGGTAACGGTATTCCGGTCGATAGCGTGGTGATTGATAAAAAAATCAACCCGCAGACCGTGAAGCAAGATGGTGCCAAGGCCCTCAAACTACTGGTGCTGTGGCGTAGCGATGAAGATGCCCAACAACGTCTTGATATGGTGGGAGAATTCAATGAACTGTGCCATTCCAATGGCCTGCTGAGCATCATCGAGCCGGTTGTTCGCCCACCACGTCGTGGCGATAAGTTCGATCGTGAACAGGCCATTATCGATGCCGCGAAAGAACTGGGTGATAGCGGTGCCGATCTCTACAAGGTCGAAATGCCTCTGTACGGCAAAGGAACCCAACAAGAGCTGCTTAGCGCCTCTCAGCGCCTGAATGAAAACATCAACATGCCGTGGGTCATTCTCTCCTCCGGTGTGGATGAAAAACTGTTCCCACGCGCGGTCAGCGTAGCAATGACCGCTGGCGCATCCGGCTTCCTGGCCGGACGTGCGGTCTGGTCATCCGTGGTTGGCCTGCCGGATACCGAACTGATGCTGCGTGATGTTTCCGCACCTAAGTTGCAGCGTCTGGGCGATATCGTCGATGAAATGATGGCCCGGCGCTAAGAGGATCTCAGAATGAAATGGTTTAACACCCTAAGCCACAACCGCTGGCTGGAGCAGGAAACAGACCGCATCTTTAACTTTGGTAAGAACGCTGCGGTACCTACCGGATTTGGCTGGCTGGGAAACAGTGGTCAGGTCAGAGCAGATATGGGGACACATCTGTGGATCACCGCCCGCATGCTGCACGTCTACTCCGTTGCCGCGTCAATGGGTAGGCCTGGCGCATACCAACTCGTCGATCACGGCATTAAAGCGCTGAACGGTGCGCTACGCGACACACGCTACGGCGGTTGGTACGCCTGCGTAAATGACGAAGGCGTGATGGACGCCTCCAAGCAGGGTTATCAGCATTTCTTCGTCTTGCTCGGCGCGGCAAGCGCGGTCACTACCGGTCATCCACAGGCCAGACAATTGCTGGATGACGCCATCGAGGTGATTGAAAAGTACTTCTGGAGCGAAGACGAGCAGATGTGCCTGGAGTCCTGGGACGAAGCCTTCAGCCAGACGGAAGATTACCGTGGCGGTAACGCCAACATGCACGCGGTCGAGGCTTTCCTGATCGTTTATGACGTTACCCATGACCGTAAATGGCTCGATCGCGCACTGCGAATTGCTTCGGTGATTATTCACGACGTGGCCCGCAGCGGGGAGTATCGCGTCAACGAGCACTTCGATTCACAGTGGAACCCAATCCGCGATTACAACAAGGATAACCCTGCTCACCGTTTCCGCGCATACGGCGGCACGCCGGGCCACTGGATCGAATGGGGCCGTCTGATGCTGCATCTGCATGCCGCGTTGGAAGCCCGCTTCGAAACGCCTCCCGCCTGGCTGCTGGAAGATGCCAAAGGCTTGTTCCACGCCACCATCCGTGATGCCTGGGCACCGGACGGTGCGGATGGTTTTGTCTATTCGGTGGACTGGGACGGTAAACCAATCGTTCGCGAAAGAGTGCGTTGGCCGATAGTCGAAGCCATGGGTACCGCCTATGCCTTGTATACCCTCACCGGCGACAGTCAGTACGAAGCCTGGTACCAGAAGTGGTGGGATTACTGCATCACCTACCTGATGGACTACGAGACCGGTTCATGGTGGCAGGAGTTGGATACCGATAACAAAGTGACCACCAAAGTCTGGGACGGTAAGCAGGACATTTATCACCTGCTGCACTGCCTGGTAATCCCGCGTCTACCGCTGGCTCCGGGCCTTGCTCCGGCGGTTGCTGCCGGTCTTCTGGATATCAACGCCAAATAAGTCACAAGGATAGCAGCCATGCATAGTGGTGGAAAAACCATTCATCTTCAGGCCGGACACTACGAGGCGAAAATCGTCACGGTTGGCGCTGGGCTGGCAGAATTGATGCATCGTGGGCGTCACATCGTTATTCCACATAAGCCGGAAGAGATGCCGCAGGCGCATTTAGGAAAAGTGTTAGTCCCATGGCCAAACCGCGTTGCAGACGGCAGCTATCAACATAACGGCAAGACCTTCCAGCTTGCCGTTAACGACCCTATTTCGCATACCGCCATTCACGGGCTGTTGGCCTGGCGGGACTGGCAGATTAACCAGCAGTCGGCATCGGAAGTGTCGCTGATGATTTTTCTGCCGCCCTCTTATGGTTATCCCTTTTCATTACTGGTTGAAACAACATATCGCCTTGATGCAATAAGCGGTCTGCACATTTTTATTACTACGCTGAATATTGGTGATGAATCAGCGCCTTATGGTTCTGGCGCTCATCCCTATTTGACCTGTGGTCTTGAGAAGATAGATAGCTGTACGCTCACTCTTCCGACAGATGAGGTCTTTGACATTGATACCCTGGAAACGCATCGCGTTGAGAATACCGCGCTGAATTTCAACACGCCGCGCCCTGTCGCTGCAACGCAGATCGATCACACCTTTAAAACCCCTGTGTCCGGGCGTGAATGGGAAGTCAGCATGTTCAGTGCAACGAAAAATATGACGACGTACTTACGTTGCGACCAGCCGTGGCTACAGATTTACAGCGGCGAGAAATTACACCGTCTGGGGATTGCCGTAGAACCCATGACCTGCCCGCCAGATGCCTTTAATTCAGGCATCAGTCTTATCTCTCTGGCACCCGGCGAGATGCATCGGATGCATTTTTTAATCGGTGCCGAATAACCTTATCCCAAAACAAAAATTACCGAATTACCCTATTTTTACGGAGACGATAATGAATTCGCTACAACAACGGTCAACCGCTTTAGAACTAACGACGTTACAGAATGGCTTTACGCTGACATACCACCAGCGCCTGATTTTACGTCACAGCACAGAAACACCTTGCCTGTGGATCGGCGCTGGCGTTGCCGATATTGATATGTTCCGCGGCAACTTCAGCATTAAAGACATGCTCAATGAGAAGATTGCCCTAACCGACGCCACGGTCAGCGAGTCGCCTGACGGCTGGCAGGTGCATTTCAGTCGCGGTAACACCATCAACGCCACGCTGCACATCTCCACCGATGAACAGGGTCGCCTGAAGCTGGATCTGCACAACGATGATCTCAGCCATAACCGCATCTGGCTGCGTCTGGCTGCCAACCCGGACGATCATATTTACGGCTGCGGTGAACAGTTCTCTTATTTCGACTTACGCGGTAAACCGTTCCCACTGTGGACCAGCGAACAGGGCGTGGGCCGTAACAAAAATAGCTATGTCACCTGGCAGGCAGACTGCAAAGAAAATGCCGGTGGTGACTACTACTGGACCTTTTTCCCGCAGCCGACCTTCGTCAGCACGCAGAAGTACTACTGCCACGTTGATAACAGCTGCTATATGAATTTCGACTTCAGCGTGCCGGAGTATCACGAACTGGCATTGTGGGAGGACAAAACCACCCTACGATTTGAATGCGCTGACACCTACATCTCTTTACTGGAAAAACTGACCGCGCTGTTAGGACGCCAGCCGGAGCTGCCGGACTGGATCTACGATGGCGTCACGCTCGGTATTCAAGGCGGTACTGAGGTTTGCCAGAACAAACTGGACACCATGCGTAACGCAGGCGTGAAAGTAAACGGCATCTGGGCGCAGGACTGGTCCGGGATCCGCATGACCTCCTTTGGCAAACGCGTGATGTGGAACTGGAAGTGGAACAGCGACAACTATCCTCAGTTGGATAGCCGTATTAAGCAGTGGAAAGAAGAAGGCGTGCAATTCCTCTCCTACATCAACCCGTACGTCGCCAGCGATAAAGATCTCTGCGCTGAAGCGGCTGCGCACGGTTATCTGGCGAAAGATTCCTCTGGCGCTGACTATCTGGTTGAGTTTGGCGAGTTTTACGGCGGCGTGGTGGACCTGACCAACCCTGAAGCCTACGCCTGGTTCAAAGAAGTCATCAAAAAGAACATGATTGAGCTGGGATGCGGTGGTTGGATGGCCGACTTTGGCGAATACCTGCCAACCGACACTTACCTGCACAATGGCATTAGCGCTGAAATTATGCATAACGCCTGGCCTGCGCTGTGGGCGAAATGTAACTACGAAGCGTTACAGGAGACTGGCAAGCTCGGCGAGATCCTGTTCTTTATGCGTGCGGGTTACACCGGCAGCCAGAAATACTCCACCATGATGTGGGCAGGCGATCAGAACGTTGACTGGAGCCTTGACGACGGTCTGGCTTCCGTCGTTCCTGCAGCGCTGTCACTGGCGATGAGCGGTCATGGTCTGCACCACAGCGATATCGGCGGCTACACCACCCTATTTGAAATGAAACGCAGCAAAGAGCTGCTGCTGCGCTGGTGTGACTTTAGCGCCTTCACGCCGATGATGCGCACCCACGAAGGTAACCGCCCTGGCGATAACTGGCAGTTTGATGGTGATGCTGAAACCATCGCTCACTTTGCTCGTATGACCACCGTCTTTACCACCCTTAAACCGTATCTGAAACAGGCGGTCGCGCAAAACAGCGCTACCGGTCTGCCGGTGATGCGCCCGCTATTCCTACATTACGAAGACGATGCACGGACCTACACACTGAAATATCAGTACCTGCTGGGACAGGATGTGTTGGTTGCGCCGGTTCACGAACAAGGCCAGCAAAACTGGACTCTGTATCTGCCGGAGGATAGCTGGGTCAACATCTGGACCGGGGAAACTTACCAGGGCGGTGAAATTACCGTGGATGCGCCTATTGGCAAGCCTCCGGTGTTTTATCGCGCGAAGAGTGAATGGGCGTCACTGTTTGCCACTTTACGCAACATCTAATGCGGCTCGCCCGTGGGGAAACTCGCGGGCACATGGAGAATAATAATGAGTCAGACTTCCTCTAATCCGGCAACCCTACGCTTGCCGTTCAAAGAAAAACTCGCCTATGGGATGGGTGATTTAGGCTCCAATATCCTGCTGGATATTGGTACGCTCTATTTACTCAAGTTTTATACCGATGTCCTTGGTTTACCTGGAACTTATGGCGGTATCATTTTCCTCATCGCCAAGTTTTTTACCGCGTTTACCGATATGGGCACCGGGATTATGCTTGATTCCCGTCGCAAAATTGGCCCGAAGGGAAAATTCCGTCCGTTCGTTCTTTATGCCGCATTTCCGGTTACCTTGCTGGCGATTGCAAACTTTGTCGGTACACCGTTTGAAGTCACCGGTAAAACGGTCATGGCGACAATACTGTTTATGCTGTACGGGTTGTTTTTCAGCATGATGAACTGCTCTTATGGTGCGATGGTTCCCGCGATTACGAAAAATCCTGACGAACGCGCGTCGCTTGCCGCCTGGCGGCAAGGTGGCGCAACCCTTGGTCTGTTGCTGTGTACCGTCGGTTTTGTTCCCGTAATGAACCTGATCGAAGGCAACTCGCAGCTGGGTTATATCTTCGCCGCCACGTTGTTTTCTCTGTTTGGCCTGCTGTTTATGTGGCTCTGCTATGCCGGGGTAAAAGAACGTTACGTGGAAGTGAAACCCGTTGATGCCGCGCAAAAACCGGGATTGCTGCAATCCTTTCGCGCCATCGCCGGTAACCGCCCGCTGTTTATTCTGTGCATTGCCAACCTTTGCACGCTTGGCGCGTTTAACGTCAAGCTGGCGATTCAGGTCTACTACACCCAGTACGTTCTTAATGACCCGATCCTCCTTTCCTGGATGGGCTTTTTTAGCATGGGTTGTATCTTCATCGGCGTCTTCTTGATGCCAGGCATGGTCAGACGTTTCGGCAAGAAAAAAGTCTACATCGGCGGTTTGCTGATTTGGGTGGCGGGCGATCTGCTTAACTACTTCTTTGGCGGCGGCTCCGTCAGTTTTGTCGCGTTCTCTTGTCTGGCGTTCTTCGGCTCAGCATTCGTCAACAGCCTGAACTGGGCGCTGGTCTCCGATACCGTGGAATATGGCGAATGGCGTACCGGCGTACGCTCTGAAGGTACGGTATACACCGGTTTCACCTTCTTCCGTAAAGTATCACAAGCGCTGGCAGGATTCTTCCCGGGATGGATGCTGACGCAAATCGGCTACGTCCCCAATGTGGTGCAATCTGCAAGTACGGTCGAAGGATTGCGTCAGTTGATCTTTATTTATCCCTGCGCCTTGGCGGTGATCACCATTGTAGCTATGGGCTGTTTCTACAACCTTAACGAGAAGATGTATGTCCGCATCGTTGAAGAGATAGAAGCGCGTAAACAACCCGTTTGATAATAATAATAAATAGCGCTCTACGGGGCGCTATTGAGGAGCGATTATGTCTTTTCATGATCCGCTAACGCTAAAACTGAGCCTGCGTGAAAAATTCGCCTACGGAGTGGGTGACTTCGGCTCAAATTTGATGCTGTGTATCGGCACGCTGTATCTGCTTAAATTTTATACCGATGAACTAGGGATGCCGGCGTATTACGGTGGGATTATCTTTTTGGTGGCGAAGTTCTTCACCGCTTTCACTGATATGTTGACCGGTGTGTTGCTGGACTCAAGGCGTAATATTGGCGCAAAAGGGAAATTCAGGCCCTTTATTTTGTATGCATCATTTCCTGTTGCTGTCGTTGCCAGCGCGCAGTTTTTAGCGACAGATTTTACGCTAACGGTGAAAACCGGGCTGGCGACAGTGTTGTTTATGCTGTTCGGGCTGTTCTATAGCCTGATGAACTGCTCCTACGGCGCGATGGTGCCCGCGATCACGAAAAACCCGCATGAACGAGCTCAGCTCGCCGCCTGGCGTCAGGGCGGCGCTACCGTAGGCCTGTTACTGTGTACTGTTGGCTTTATGCCTATTCAGGCGCTATTTGTTAGTTCACCTTCGCTGGGTTATCTGATTGCCGCACTGATCTTCTCCGTCTGCGGACTGTTCAGCATGTGGTGGTGCTTTAGCGGTGTGAAGGAACGCTATATCGAAATCGTGCCGGATCACCATAAGCCCAGCATTCTCAAGTCGTTCTGCGCCATTTTCCGTAACCCTCCACTGCTGGTGCTGTGTGTCGCCAATCTGTGCACGTTGGCGGCATTCAACATCAAGCTGGCGATCCAGGTGTATTACACCCAGTACGTGCTCAACGATATTCATCTGCTGTCGTGGATGGGTTTCTTCAGCATGGGATGCATTCTGGTTGGGGTACTGCTGGTTCCCACAGCTGTAAAACGCTTCGGTAAAAAGCAGGTTTACCTCGGTGGCCTGGCGCTATGGGCTATCGGTGATGTGCTGAACTTTTTCTGGGGCAGTACGTCATTTTTATTCGTCACGTTCTCTTGCATGGCCTTCTTCGGAACCGCTTTTGTTAACAGTCTAAACTGGGCACTGGTTCCGGATACGGTCGATTATGGCGAATGGAAAACGGGGATCCGTGCGGAAGGTTCGGTGTATACGGGTTATACCTTTTCTCGCAAAATTTCTGCTGCGCTCGCAGGCTTCCTGCCGGGCATCATGCTGACGCAAATCGGTTATATCCCCAATATAGTCCAGAGCGATGCCACACTGCTCGGTTTGCGTCAGCTTATTTTCCTCTGGCCTTGCGGACTTGCAATTATTGCAGCACTCACGATGGGCTTCTTTTATAAGCTCAACGAAAATCGTTTTGCTTTTATTATTGAGGAAATCAGCCAACGGAAGAAAAACAACATCCAACCGGACCCTATTACTAATAAAAAGAATACCTCTGCTGTAAACGTATAAAAATAATTGCCGCCTATTCCATCCCAATGGATGGCGGCCTCCCTACGCGTAAAAAATGGATTTATCATGAAAAAATTAACGACAATAATTCTATTATCCTCTGTGGTATCAACCTCTGCTTTCGCTGGAGCCTATGTAGAAAACCGCGAAGCATATAACCTGGCATCCGACCAAATGGAGGTCATGCTGCGCGTTGGCTATAACTCCGATATGGGCGCGGGTATCATGCTTACGAACACCTACACTATGCAACGCAAGGATGAGTTAAAACACGGCTATAACGAAATAGAGGGTTGGTACCCGTTATTTAAACCGACAGATAAATTAACAATCCAGCCTGGAGGGTTAATAAACGATAAGAGTATTGGCTCAGGCGGTGCTGTTTATCTGGATGTTAACTATAAATTTACACCGTGGTTTAATCTTACCGTGCGTAATCGATATAACCATAATAACTACAGTTCAACCGACCTAAGCGGTGAGCTGGATAATAATGATACCTATGAAATAGGCAACTACTGGAACTTTACCATTACCGATAAATTTTCCTATACCTTTGAACCGCACTATTTTATACGAGTCAATGACTTCAATAGCAGCAATGGAAAAGATCATCACTGGGAAATTACCAATACCTTTAAGTATCGTATCAATGAACACTGGTTACCCTACCTTGAATTACGCTGGTTAGATCGCAATGTTGAACCCTATCATCGCGAACAAAACCAGATTCGTGTTGGGGCAAAGTATTTCTTCTAATTCTCCTGATGATAAAAAAAGCCGCTGAAATCAGCGGCTTTTTTATGCTTACCTGAGAAAGAGCGTTAATTACTCTTCTTTCGCGCCACGCATTGCACGGCGACGATCGTTTTCAGTCAGGTGACGCTTACGGATACGGATAGAGGTTGGGGTAACTTCTACCAGTTCGTCGTCATCGATGAATTCCAGAGCCTGCTCCAGAGTCATCTTAACCGGCGGAACCAGAACCGTTGCTTCGTCAGTACCGGACGCACGCATGTTGGTCAGTTTCTTACCGGTCAGGCAGTTTACAGTCAGGTCGTTAGAGCGGCTGTGAATACCGATGATCTGGCCTTCGTAAACTTCAGCACCGTGACCCAGGAACAGCTTACCGCGGTCCTGCAGGCTGAACAGTGCGAACGCAACTGCTTTACCCTGGCCGTTGGAGATCAGTACGCCGTTCTGACGCTGACCCACATCACCCGCACGAACATCGTCGTAGTGGCTGAAGGTGGAGTACAGCAGACCGGTACCGGAGGTCATGGTCATGAATTCTGAACGGAAGCCGATCAGACCACGGCTTGGGATCACGTAGTCAAGACGTACGCGGCCTTTGCCATCTGGATTCATGTTTTTCAGGTCGCCTTTACGCTCACCCAGAGCCTGCATGACAGAACCCTGATGCTGCTCTTCTACGTCCAGCGTTACGTTTTCGAACGGCTCTTGTTTACGGCCGTCGATTTCGCGGAAGATTACTTTCGGACGGGAAACCGCCATTTCGAAACCTTCACGACGCATGTTCTCGATCAGAACAGACAGGTGCAGCTCACCACGACCGGATACACGGAACGCATCCGCATCTTCGGTTTCTTCGACGCGCAGCGCAACGTTGTGCACCAGCTCTTTGTTCAGGCGATCAAGGATCTGACGAGAGGTAACATATTTACCTTCTTTACCACAGAACGGGGAGGTGTTTACGCAGAAGAACATGGTTACGGTCGGTTCATCAACGGACAGAGCCGGCAGCGCTTCGACGTTCTGCGGGTCGCAGATGGTGTCGGAGATGTTCAGTTCGCCCAAACCGGTGATCGCGATGATATCGCCCGCTTCGGCAATATCACTCTCGATACGTTCCAGACCCAGATGGGTCAGAACTTTACCGACTTTACCGTTACGGGTTTTGCCTTCGCTATCAATGATAGTGATCTGCTGGTTCGGTTTAACTTTACCGCGTTTGATACGGCCGATGCCGATTACGCCAACGTAGTTGTTGTAGTCCAGCTGAGAGATTTGCATCTGCAGCGGGCCATCAAGGTCTACGCTTGGAGCCGGAACACGATCAACGATGGTCTGATACAGCGGAGTCATGTCTTCAGCCATATCTTCGTGATCCAGACCTGCGATACCGTTCAGCGCGGAAGCGTAAACGATCGGGAAGTCCAGCTGCTCGTCGGTAGCGTCGAGGTTAACGAACAGGTCAAATACCTGATCAACAACCCAGTCAGGACGCGCGCCAGGGCGGTCAACTTTGTTGATAACAACAATTGGCTTCAGGCCATGGGCAAAGGCTTTTTTGGTCACGAAGCGCGTCTGCGGCATCGGACCATCCATTGCATCCACCACCAGCAGCACGGAGTCGACCATGGACATTACACGTTCAACTTCACCACCGAAGTCGGCGTGCCCTGGGGTATCAACGATGTTGATACGGTAGTCATTCCATTTGATAGCGGTGTTTTTAGCGAGGATGGTAATCCCACGCTCTTTCTCCAAATCGTTGGAGTCCATCACGCGCTCTTGGGTTTCAGCACGTGCATCGAACGTACCGGATTGTTGGAGCAGCTTGTCTACCAGGGTCGTTTTACCATGGTCTACGTGCGCGATGATGGCGATGTTACGCAAATTTTCGATCACAACTTTGCCTCAGGCATTTTAGAAATAGCGCGTTATTGTACACGGATTAATCGCAGTACAAAACAGGATCACAAACATCCTCCGCAAACAAGTATTGCAGAGTTTCTTTGTGATCACATTCACGGAGCGTTAAAAGGAGTAATCTGACATGCTTTGCACCAATATGGTGCTTAATGTTCACATTAAAGCACTATAATGGTGCAATACAACCTTCATGGTGCAGCCCCTTTGCACGATAGTGCGCATGATAACGCCTTTTAGGGGCAATTTAAAAGTTGGCACAGATTTCGCTTTATATTTTTTACGGCGACACGGCCAATTTTTTGCAGAATTGAAGACTTCGTTACCACGACGACCATGACCAATCCGGGAGAGTAAGTATGTCCGCTGAACACGTTTTGACGATGCTGAACGAACACGAAGTGAAGTTTGTTGATTTACGCTTCACTGATACCAAAGGTAAAGAACAGCACGTCACTATTCCTGCTCATCAGGTAAATGCCGAATTCTTTGAAGAAGGCAAAATGTTTGACGGCTCCTCAATCGGTGGCTGGAAAGGCATTAACGAATCAGACATGGTTCTGATGCCAGATGCGTCTACTGCACTCATCGACCCGTTCTATGAAGAGTCCACCCTGATCATCCGTTGCGATATCCTGGAACCAGGTACGCTGCAGGGCTACGACCGCGACCCGCGCTCCATCGCTAAACGCGCTGAAGAGTATCTGCGTTCTACCGGCATCGCAGACACCGTTCTGTTCGGGCCTGAGCCAGAGTTCTTCCTGTTTGACGACATCCGTTTCGGCGCGTCCATTTCCGGTTCCCACGTGGCTATCGATGACATCGAAGGCGCATGGAACTCCTCCACCAAATACGAAGGTGGTAACAAAGGTCACCGTCCTGGCGTGAAAGGCGGTTACTTCCCGGTTCCTCCGGTAGATTCTTCTCAGGACATCCGTTCTACCATGTGTCTGATCATGGAAGAAATGGGCCTGGTTGTTGAAGCGCATCACCACGAAGTGGCGACCGCAGGTCAGAACGAAATCGCGACCCGCTTTAACACCATGACCAAAAAAGCAGACGAAATTCAGATCTACAAATATGTGGTTCACAACGTCGCTCACCGTTTCGGTAAAACCGCGACCTTTATGCCAAAACCTATGTTTGGCGATAACGGTTCCGGTATGCACTGCCACATGTCCCTGTCCAAGAACGGCGTAAACCTGTTCTCTGGCGACAAATATGCGGGTCTGTCTGAGCAGGCGCTGTTCTACATCGGCGGCGTAATCAAACACGCTAAAGCGATCAACGCCCTGGCTAACCCAACCACCAACTCTTACAAGCGTCTGGTCCCAGGCTACGAAGCGCCGGTAATGCTGGCTTACTCTGCCCGTAACCGTTCTGCTTCTATCCGTATTCCGGTAGTGGCTTCTCCGAAAGCGCGTCGTATCGAAGTGCGTTTCCCGGACCCGGCTGCTAACCCGTACCTGTGCTTCGCAGCACTGCTGATGGCGGGTCTTGACGGTATTAAGAACAAGATCCACCCGGGCGAAGCCATGGATAAAAACCTGTACGACCTGCCGCCGGAAGAAGCGAAAGAGATCCCACAGGTTGCTGGTTCTCTGGAAGAAGCACTGAAAGAACTGGATCTGGACCGTGAGTTCCTGACTGCAGGCGGCGTGTTCACCAATGAAGCGATCGATGCGTACATTACGCTGCGTCGCGAAGAAGATGACCGCGTGCGTATGACTCCGCACCCGGTAGAGTTTGAGCTGTACTACAGCGTTTAATTAGTACCAATACTCCGTAGATTTCTTGTTGCGACCCACGCGGCTGTAGCAAGAAAAATATAGAGTCTTTAAGTTGCCGTGGAACTTTTAGCCCATCCCAGGATGGGCTTTTTTCTCCACTAACAACCTGCTTCCTCGCGCTTTTTTGATGTAAAAAGCTATAATGCACTAAATTGGTGCAACACTTTTCAGGAGACTGCTGAATGGCAACCGGCACGCTGCCCGATGCTGGGCAGATCCTCAATTCTTTAATCAACAGCATCTTACTCGTCGACGATGAGCTGGCGGTACATTACGCCAACCCGGCGGCACAACAGCTGCTCGCCCAAAGCTCCCGCAAACTGTTTGGTACCCCACTTCCGGATCTGTTGAGTTATTTCTCCTTAAACATCGGGCTGATGCGAGAGAGCCTGGAAGCAGGCCAGGGCTTTACGGATAACGAAGTGACGCTGGTGATAGATAGCCACTCACACATCCTCTCTGTGACCGCTCAGAGGCTGCCAGATGGCCTTATCCTGCTGGAGATGGCGCCAATGGATAACCAGCGCCGTCTGAGCCAGGAACAGCTCCAGCACGCCCAGCAGATTGCTGCCCGCGATCTGGTGCGCGGCCTGGCGCACGAAATTAAAAACCCGCTGGGTGGATTACGCGGCGCGGCGCAACTGCTCAGTAAAGCGCTTCCGGACCCGGCGCTGACCGAATATACCAAAGTCATTATTGAGCAGGCCGACCGCCTGCGTAATCTGGTCGACCGTCTGCTGGGACCACAACAGCCGGGAATGCACGTCACAGAAAGTATCCACAAAGTGGCGGAGCGCGTGGTGGCGCTGGTCTCGATGGAGCTGCCGGAAAACGTCACGCTGATTCGTGATTACGACCCGAGTCTGCCTGAATTACTGCACGACCCGGACCAGATCGAGCAGGTTTTGCTGAACATCGTGCGCAATGCTTTGCAGGCGCTGGGACCGGAAGGCGGCGAGATTATTCTGCGTACCCGCACCGCGTTTCAGCTCACGCTGCACGGTATGCGTTATCGTCTGGCGGCGCGGATTGATGTTGAGGATAACGGCCCGGGAATTCCCTCGCATTTGCAGGACACGCTGTTCTACCCAATGGTCAGCGGTCGCGAAGGCGGTACCGGCCTTGGATTATCCATCGCCCGTAATTTGATTGATCAACATTCCGGCAAAATTGAATTTACCAGTTGGCCGGGTCATACCGAGTTCTCGGTTTACCTGCCTATCAGGAAATAAAGGTGACGTTTATGCAACGAGGAATAGTCTGGGTAGTTGATGACGATAGTTCCATCCGTTGGGTGCTTGAACGTGCGCTCGCAGGGGCAGGACTAAGCTGCACTACATTTGAGAGTGGTAAAGAGGTACTGGACGCGCTGGCCAGCAAAACGCCGGACGTACTGCTGTCGGATATCCGTATGCCGGGCATGGACGGCCTGACGCTGTTAAAACAGATCAAACAGCGGCATCCGATGCTTCCGGTCATCATAATGACCGCACACTCCGATCTGGATGCTGCCGTCAGCGCCTACCAGCAAGGGGCGTTTGATTATCTGCCCAAACCTTTTGATATTGATGAAGCCGTGGCGCTGGTCGAACGCGCCATCAGCCATTATCAGGAACAGCAGCAACCGCGTAATGTTCAGATCAACGGCCCAACAACCGACATCATCGGCGAAGCACCGGCAATGCAAGACGTCTTTCGCATTATTGGTCGCCTGTCCCGTTCTTCAATCAGCGTATTGATTAACGGAGAGTCCGGGACCGGTAAAGAGCTGGTCGCCCATGCGTTGCACCGTCATAGTCCGCGCGTCAAAGCACCGTTTATCGCGCTGAACATGGCTGCTATTCCGAAAGATTTGATCGAGTCTGAGCTGTTTGGCCATGAAAAAGGGGCGTTTACCGGGGCGAATACGATTCGTCAGGGGCGCTTTGAACAGGCAGACGGCGGCACGCTGTTCCTCGATGAAATTGGCGATATGCCGCTGGACGTGCAGACACGTTTATTGCGCGTATTAGCCGATGGACAGTTTTACCGCGTTGGCGGTTATGCGCCTGTGAAGGTGGACGTACGTATTATCGCCGCCACGCACCAGAACCTGGAACTGCGGGTGCAGGAAGGCAAATTCCGTGAGGACTTATTCCATCGCCTGAACGTCATCCGGGTGCATCTGCCGCCACTGCGCGAACGTCGGGAAGATATCCCATGCCTGGCGCGTCATTTCCTGCAGGAGGCCGCCCGCGAACTGGGAGTAGAAGCCAAGCAATTACACACTGAAACCGAGGCGGCGCTCACCCGTCTGTCATGGCCGGGAAACGTGCGTCAGCTTGAGAATACCTGTCGCTGGTTAACCGTAATGGCCGCCGGACAGGAAGTACTCATTCAGGACTTACCGACCGAACTGTTTGAAACCACCGTGCCTGACGCACCGTCCCATATGCAGCCAGACAGTTGGGCAACCCTGTTGGCACAGTGGGCGGATCGGGCATTACGTTCCGGTCATCAAAACCTGCTTTCAGAGGCTCAACCGGAGATGGAGCGCACGCTGCTGACCACCGCGCTACGTCATACCCAGGGGCATAAACAGGAAGCGGCACGGCTGCTCGGTTGGGGCCGTAATACCTTGACGCGTAAGTTAAAAGAACTCGGAATGGAGTGACGATCGGTCACTGTGTAAAGATTGATAATTGAGCGCAAATTGCTGCTATTTTGCGCTTTACTGTTCCGATGAGTTAAGTATGATCGTGCCCGGCAAACGGGGGGAAGTCATCATGCTGGAATCAATGATAAATATGCTATCGAGCGGTGCGGTTGAAAGCCATACGCCACAAACTGCGGTTGCCGCCGTGCTGTGTGCGGCGCTGGTTGGGCTGTTCAGCTAGCGGGTTTGTCGGGTGGCGCTTCGCTTACCCGACCTACGTATTGAGATTTCGTAGGCCCGGTAAGCGAAGCGCCACCGGGCAACCCGGCTAAATAACGCGCGAGAACTGCTGCAAACGCGCTTTTTGGCGCAGATATGCATCGAAGCACATGCAAATATTACGAATCAGCAGACGCCCCTTCGGCGTAACCTGAATCCCCTTCTCATCCACATCCACCAGCCCATCTTTCGCCAGCGGCGCCAGCAGTTTCAGGTCTTCGGCAAAATAGTCAGCGAAGTTCAGACCCCATTGCTGTTCCACGGCGGCATAGTCGAGGCGGAAATTGCAGATCAGGAGCTTAATAACATCCCGACGAATGCAGTCGTCGCGGGTCAGGGCAATTCCGCGCCACAGCGCATTCCCCTGCTCGTCTACCTGCTGGTAATAGTGCTTCAGCTCTTTCTGATTCTGCGCGTAGTTGTCGCCAATCATACTGATGGCCGATACGCCCATCCCCAGCAGATCGGTATCCCCCTGGGTGGTATAGCCCTGGAAATTGCGATGCAAAACGCCCTCGCGTTGAGCAATGGCCAGTTCGTCATCCGGGCGGGCAAAGTGATCCATGCCAATGAACTGATAGCCAGTTTCGGTCAGTGAAGAGATGGTCTCCTGCAGGATATCCAGCTTCTGCTGCGCGCTGGGCAGGTCGGCATCTTTAATCTTGCGCTGGGCAGCAAACAGCGTCGGCAGGTGCGCGTAGTTAAAGACGCTCAGACGGTCTGGATTCAGCTCAGCCACGCGTTTCAGGGTAAAGGCGAAGCTCTCTGGCGTCTGTTTTGGCAGGCCATAAATCAGATCGATATTCGTTGAGGTAAAGCCAATCTCCCGCGCATGATTCAGCAGCGCAAAGATAAACTCCTCATCCTGCTCACGGTTCACCAGGCGCTGGACTTCTTTGTTGAAGTCCTGCACTCCCATGCTCAAACGGTTAAAACCTTCAGCGCGTAAATGATCAAGGACATCCAGCTCGATTTCACGCGGATCCACTTCGATCGAGATTTCGGCATCGTCGTTAAAGTTGAAATTGCCACGCAGCAGTGACATCAAACGGCTGATTTGCGCTTTATTCAGATACGTTGGCGTGCCGCCGCCCCAGTGCAGCTGGCTGACATGGCGCCCGGCGAACAGCGGTGCGCGATGAATAATTTCTTGTTCCAGGGCATCGAGATATTGATCTGCTTTATGCTGCTGGCGAGTCACAATCTTGTTGCAGCCACAGAAGTAGCACAGTTTGTGGCAGAACGGGATGTGAACGTACAGCGAGAGCGGACGCTCAGGATAACGCGCCACGGCCTTTAGAAATGCTTCTGTGCCGTAGTCTTCAGAAAACTCCAGCGCGGTCGGGTACGAGGTATATCGTGGCCCGGAATAGTTATATTTCTGGATCAGGGCCAGGTCCCAGTCTATTAACTGCTCTGACATGCTCACTCCTTCCGATGGCGTCTCTGGCGGGTACGGCGTACCGGCTTAACCCCAGTGCGGGTGATAAGCCGGTTGCGCAGCCACTTCTGTCGCCGCGACAACCGCTGTAGTTTAACGAATAACCACACCAGATAACATATAACCGGAAGGGTTATAAGCAGGACGGGAAGACCCACGGTGTAAAACCGTTAGTTGCCGCCTTTCAGCAGACGCATCATGTCTTCCTGCTTTTCTTCCTCTTCCTCTTCTTCCTCGTCATCGTAAGAAAGACCCAGCTTTTGCATCAGCTCATCGATGCGGTCCAGCTTGGCATCAACCCAGGTCTGATCTTCCGCGCTCAGGGTTTCTCCTGCTTCAAGACGCTCCAGCAGCGCATCCAGGCGCTCATCCGTTTCCAGTAAATCCAACTCAGCCTGTGGTGAAAGCATAGGTTTCTCACTCTTCGGTTTGTGCTGTTTGGTGACTTTTTCGGTCACGCCCAATGGAATGGGGTTTTTGCTGCCAATACGAGGATCTTTTTGCTTATTTTGGTTTCCGCCACCAGATGCGCCTTCGCTACCGGACGCACGGCTACCCGCCGCATGACCACGGTGTTTTTTCTGGCGCTTACGGTCGCGAGCTTCCTGATTAATTTCTTCGCGTGTTTTACGACGCGCTTTTGCAGGACCTTTACCGCGTGGTGTAGAAGTTGGTTTCATCATGATTCGTCTTTGGCTGTTTTATTCAGTATATAATTGCGCCGGAATCTAGCAGAAATAAAGAAAAAAGGCGACAGAGTAATCTGTCGCCTTTTTTCCTGACTCTCAACCCTTACGGGCTCTACAATCCTTGTTGGCTATCAACACACCCTGTTTTTCCCTTAGCCTGAAACATTCCGTGTTGTTTCCATTTCCTTTTACTAACGTCTCCGGACGTTTGTCTCCCTGACAATCCTGTGCCTTCGCCTCCTGGCGCTCCTGACCCTCATCCTGAGTCGACTATCCTGTCAGCTTCCTCGCTATGGGCGCTACTTTACCGCTTTGGTTTAAACGTACAAGTAACCTGGGTAACAATTTCGGACTTTAAGAATAGTGCCTTATCTTAACTATATGATTTATTTTAGTTACGTCATTTTTTACTCTGTCATCTCGTATAGAAACTATCGGCAATGTCTCACAAAGTACGAGGTTTTTACTTACATAGCCTACGCGTCGAAAAACCAGCCTTTTGCTGGGGTTCAGGTATAATCGCTGCAAAGCCCTGATTGATGGAGAGGACTGCTTTGACTAACTTGAATTATCAACAGACGCACTTTGTGATGAGTGCGCCTGATATTCGCCACTTACCTTCCGATACCGGTATCGAAGTGGCTTTTGCTGGCCGTTCCAACGCAGGCAAATCCAGTGCGCTAAATACCCTGACGAATCAAAAGAGTCTGGCGCGTACATCTAAAACGCCGGGTCGTACTCAGCTCATCAACTTGTTTGAAGTCGTTGACGGCAAACGCCTGGTCGATTTGCCAGGATACGGTTATGCCGAAGTTCCGGAAGAGATGAAGCGCAAATGGCAGCGCGCGCTGGCTGAATATCTGGAAAAACGTCAGAGCCTGCAAGGTCTGGTGGTATTGATGGATATTCGTCACCCGCTAAAAGACCTCGACCAGCAGATGATCCTGTGGGCGGTTGAGAGCAACGTTCAGGTTCTGGTACTGCTGACTAAAGCAGACAAGCTGGCCAGCGGTGCGCGCAAAGCCCAGTTGAATATGGTACGTGAAGCCGTACTGGCATTTAACGGTGATGTACAGGTAGAAGCATTTTCATCACTGAAAAAACTGGGCGTGGACAAACTTCGGCAGAAGCTGGATAGCTGGTTTAGTGAACTGGCGCCGATTGAAGAGATGCAGGACGGGGAGTAACCCACCGATATGCCGGATAGCGCCGCTGCGCGTCTTATCCGGCCTACAGCCTGTACGAAACTTTTCTTTCGCACAATAAAAAACGCCCCAGTCATTACTGACTGGGGCGGCTAAAATATTCAGCCAAATCCGATTACGTGAAGTAAAAGGTCTGAAAGATAGAACATCTTACCTCTGTACCCTACGTGAATAACTTTACTCTTTTTTGAGCAGCTCAGAAAGCACTTTTTGTAATTTTTTTTCATTCCTTACATAGGGAATTCTAATGGACATCACAAAAAGTTCTATCTTATGTTGCTTAGTTACGAAAAAGGGGCGTTATTCAGTAAACCCTTAGTGCGCCTGATCCCAGTTTTCGCCACTACCGACTTCCACCAGCAACGGCACATCAATCTGGGTCTCGTTTTCCATCAGTTGATGGATCTTTTTAGAGACGCTTTCGAGGTCATCTTTATGCACTTCAAACACCAGTTCATCGTGTACCTGCATGATCATGCGCACACGTGGTTGCTCGGTTTGTAGCCATCCGTCCACCGCAATCATGGCTCGTTTGATAATGTCTGCGGCAGTACCCTGCATCGGGGCGTTAATCGCCGCGCGCTCTGCACCAGCGCGACGAGCGCCATTACTGGATTTAATATCCGGTAAATAGAGACGACGCCCTTCCAGCGTTTCAACATAACCTTGCTCTTTTGCCTGTGCACGGGTGCGTTCCATATATTCCAGCACGCCAGGGTAGCGTTCGAAGTAGAGATCCATGTACTTCTGTGCTTCTTTACGCGGAATATTCAACTGGCGCGCCAAACCAAAGGCACTCATCCCGTAGATCAGACCGAAGTTGATGGCTTTCGCGCTGCGGCGTTGTTCACCAGTCACGGAATCCAGCGGTAAGCCAAAGACTTCCGCCGCCGTTGCGCGGTGAATATCTTTCCCTTCGGCAAATGCGGTAAGCAGACCTTTATCACGCGAGAGATGCGCCATGATACGCAGTTCAATCTGTGAGTAGTCTGCAGAGACAATCACGTAGTCTTCTGGCGCAATAAACGCCTGACGAATACGACGACCTTCGTCATTACGTACCGGGATGTTCTGCAGGTTTGGATCCGTGGATGACAAGCGCCCGGTAGCGGTCACCGCCTGGTGATAGGAGGTGTGAACGCGCCCGGTTTTCTTGTTAATCATCAACGGAAGCTTATCCGTATAGGTCGACTTCAGTTTTGCTAAGCCGCGATATTCCAGGATCACTTTCGGCAATGGGTAATCGAGCGCGAGCTCTTCCAGTACCTCTTCCGACGTTGATGGCGCGCCGCCAGGGGTTTTCTTCAGCGGCTTAATACCCTGCTTTTCAAACAGGATAGTTTGCAATTGTTTGGTGGAAGAGAGGTTAAACGCTTCTCCGGCGATCTCGTGCGCTTTTTGCTCCAGCTCGTTCAAACGCAGCGTCAGCTCTTCTGAATGTTTGTGCAGAACAGCCGGATCGATTTTCACACCATTGCGCTCAACGCGAGACAAAACAGGAACCAGCGGCATATCGATATTTTCAAAGACGTTCAGCGGTCCTTTATGCTGCTGCAATTCTGGCCACATTTTGAGATGGAGCTGTAGCGTAACGTCGGCGTCTTCCGCAGCATAACGTCCGGCTTCTTCCAGCGCTATCTGGTTAAAGGTCAGCTGGTTTTTGCCCTTTCCGGCGATCTCTTCAAAGGTGATGGTTTTATGTTTCAGCCAGCGGTCCGACAGGCTGTCCATATCGTGTCGGCCAGCGACGCTGTTAAGAATGTAGGATTCGAGCATGGTGTCATAGGTGATGCCACGCAGTTCAATGCCATAGTTCGCCAGGATACCGCGATCGTACTTCAGGTTTTGCCCGACTTTATGCGCGTTCTCATCTTCCAGCAGCGGCTTCAGCAATGCCAGCGCGCGGTCGCGAGCGATCTGATCAGGGGCGTCCAGGTAATCGTGGGCAACAGGAACATATGCAGCCACACCCGGTTCAATGGCAAAAGACAGGCCAACCAGATTCGCAGAGATGTTGTCCAGGCTGTCAGTTTCAGTATCGAAGGCAAAGACAGGCGCTTTTTTCAGCTTCGCAATCCACTCTTCCAGCGTCGCTTCATCCAGAATTGTCACATATTTATCATACGAGAGAACCGTGGCCGGCCCCTCAGGCGTTTCATCGACGGCGATAGTTTCCTGTGGTTTTGCCGCCGGCTTCGTTCCTTTCGCCTGTAGCCATTTACCCGCTTCAACGTCAGTAACCCAACGCTTGAATTCGTACTGTTTAAACAGGCCAAGTAGTTCATCCGCTGCCGGCTGACGTACTTCCAACTGCTCGCAGGTCAACTCCAGTTCAACATCCGTTTTGATGGTAGCTAATTGATAAGAGAGGTACGCTACCTCTTTATTCTGCTCAAGTTTGCTCGCCATAGTTTTCGCACCACGGAAAGTCAGCCCCGCGATTTTGTCTGATTCAGCATAGAGGGTATCCAGCCCCCCCAGCCCCTGCAGCAGAGCCTGCGCGGTTTTTTCACCTACGCCAGGAACGCCTGGGATGTTATCTGAGGAATCCCCCATCAGCGCCAGGAAATCGATGATCAGTTCTGGTGGAACACCATATTTATTCACCACTTCATCCGGGCCGAGGATCGTATTGGTCATGGTGTTGATCAGGGTGATATTCGGCGTCACCAACTGAGCCATATCTTTATCACCGGTGCTAATCAGCACCGGACGCCCCACCTTCTCTGCTTCTCGCGCCAGCGTACCGATGACATCGTCTGCTTCCACGCCCGAAACGGCCAGCAGTGGCAACCCCATCGCTTTTACCATCGCATGCAGAGGCTCAATCTGCGCACGCAGATCGTCCGGCATGGGTGGGCGGTGTGACTTGTAGTGTTCGAATAACTCATCACGGAAGGTTTTACCCTTAGCGTCGAATACCACCGCAGCATGGGTCGGCTGATATTGCAGAATCAAGCTACGCAGCATGTTGAGGACACCATACATCGCGCCAGTAGGTTCTCCTGCACTGTTGGTCAGCGGCGGGAACGCATGGTATGCGCGATACAGGTAAGAGGAGCCATCTACAAGGATAAGTGGGTTTTCTGGGATCTGAACCATAATGTCCGTGCCTGTTTATCAGATTATGGGTAAAGGATGCCACAGACAGGATGAAAACATGAGTTTTTCGCCGCATTTGTCGAAAAACTTTTGTAGATCTTCTGCTTTGAGCGCAAAGAAGACTGTGGATAACTTTGTGAATAAATAATTTTCAGCTCTTTAAATATAGCAATGAAATTAACACATCATTTTATTTATACATATATTTCAGAAGCTTAAATAAATACGTAGCATTTTATTCCATTTATACAGCTTATATCCTGATGTGGATAGATATTCCCTTTTTTTCTATTCAGGGAAGATCCATCATTTGGTTCGTTTTCTGATAAAATCAGCCCCTTGCGCCTCTTTAGCGCACTATCTATGGCTAACCTTTTGAATAATTTAATTATGACGAGAATACTCGCTGCGATAACGCTGTTGCTGAGTATCGTATTGACCATATTGGTCACGATTTTTTGTTCTGTGCCGATCATCCTTGCCGGGGTTGTAAAACTCCTTTTGCCCGTTCCCGTTGTCTGGCGCAAGGTTTCTGTCTTCTGTAATTTCATGATGTACTGCTGGTGTGAAGGTCTGGCGCTACTGCTACACCTCAATCCGCGACTGAAGTGGGATGTCGAGGGACTGGAAGGTCTTAGCAAGAAAAACTGGTATCTGCTCATTTGTAACCATTACAGTTGGGCTGACATCGTTGTGCTTTGCGTGCTGTTCCGTAAGCACATCCCCATGAATAAATATTTCCTCAAGCAACAACTGGCCTGGGTGCCCTTTATTGGCCTGGCCTGCTGGGCGCTGGATATGCCGTTTATGAAACGCTATTCGCGAGGCTACCTGCTCCGTCATCCAGAACGGCGCGGTAAAGATGTCGAAACAACGCGTCGTTCCTGCGAGAAGTTTCGCGTACACCCGACAACTATTGTGAATTTTGTCGAAGGTTCACGCTTTACCAAAGAGAAACGTGAGCAAACCCGCTCTCCTTATCAAAACTTGCTCCCTCCAAAGGCGGCCGGTATTGCGATGGCATTGAACGTACTGGGGTCGCAGTTCGATAAAATGTTGAACGTCACGTTGTGCTATCCGGAAAATAGCAGCCGACCGTTCTACGATATGCTGAGCGGTAAGCTAACGCGTATTGTCGTGCGGGTGAATCTCGAGCCAATTCATGAAGAGTTACACGGTGATTACGTGAACGATAAGGGATTCAAGCGTCGGTTTCAGCTGTGGCTTAATACGCTGTGGAGTGAGAAAGACGCGCAACTCGACGCGATTAAAGCCTCAAATGAAAAAGCCGGTCAGCACAAGTGACCGGCTTTTGCTTTTACTTCTGACCAACCAGATACTTCACAGTATCCGCATACTGTTGTACAAAGATATCCATGCTGCTGGTATCCATGCCCTGCGGATTTACCTGATATTTGCCATTCACGAACATTGCCGGAACGCCCTGCAGCTGTAAATCAGCCGCCGCTTTTTCCTGCTGCGCCACGAGTGATTTCACCACGAAGCTGTTCCATGCCGCATCATAGTCTTCACCTTTAATACCCGCGTCGACAAACACTTTACGGATATCAGCTACAGACTGAACGGTCTGGGTTTTCTGAACCCCTTCAAACAACGGAACGGTTACTTGATCTTCAACGCCCAGCGCCATAGCAACGGCCCAAGCTTGCGTCAGATCTTTGCCCAACGGCCCCAGAAACTCGACGTGGTACTTAGTCATCTTGGTGCCTTCCGGCAGTTTTTTCTTCACGTTATCAGATACGTGAAGAACTTCTTCAAACTGATAGCAGTGCGGGCAGTAGAAGGAGAAGAACTCCAACACTTGCGGTTCACCCGCAACAGGCTTTTCCAGAGTGATGTATTGTTTGCCATCCTGGAACTGCGCTGCAGATGCGCTAAAAGCTAAAACCATACCAGCCAGCGCCAGCCATAATTTTTTCATGTTCAAATTTCTCCGATTAATACATTGGCGTTAATTGTAAGGGGGGCTCTTGCAGAATTTTTGCCTGCTCAATAAAAGTCGCGGTCTGACGATGCCAGTAATCTTCCCCGGTTAACCACGGGAAGTTTTTTGGAAACGCAGGGTCAGCCCAACGTCGAATTAGCCAGGCAAGATAATAAACTAAACGCATAGCGCGTAAAGGTTCTATCAGTCCGATTTCAGAGGTGTCGAACTCACTAAACTCTTCATAAGCCTCGATAATGGTTTCAAGCTGCATGCGTTGTTCAGCTTTATCGCCATTGAGGAGCATCCATAAATCCTGAACAGCCGGGCCATTTCGGGCATCATCTAAATCGACAAACATCGGACCATCGCGCCACAGAATATTACCGGCATGACAATCACCGTGCAGACGTAACGTGGTAAAACGTGCATGCCAGCGTTCGGTAACGACCGCGATAAGCGCATCCGTTGCCTTCAGAAAAGCCGCTTTTTGCCCTGATGGGATCAACTGTGCGTGTTCAAAAAGCTTACGCGGCTCAGTCAGGTATTCTTCAAGGCCAATCGTCGGGCGAAAGGCAAAAGTACGCTTGCATCCGGTCTGATGCATACGCCCCAGATAGCGCCCCACCGCCTCCATCTGATCGATATTGTCGGCCTCAAACTGCCGTCCGCCGACACTGGGGAAGATCGCATAATGGAAACCCTGATGGCTTAACAGCGTTTGGCCGCTTAGTACCAGCGGTGCAGCTACCGGGACTTCATCGCTTACCAGTTCCAGAGCAAACTGGTGCTCTTCCTGGATCTGCTCGACAGACCAACGTTCAGGGCGATAAAACTTAACGACAAAGCGTCGACGGTCTTCGTCCTGGAATTGATAGACACGGTTTTCATAGCTGTTAAGCGGGGTAAGCCCGGAGTCCACCCGGATCCCCTGCTCAAACAGTGCATCCATGATGGTATCCGGGTGTAGCGTCTGGAAATTAAAAGCGTTGTCGTTCATCCCATCATCCGGAAAATACTACGAATGATTCAGGATATCATTTCGCAGCGCTTTCGGTGGTGGCGATTACAAGCTTTTACTCTTTAATTACGCCACGTGCGCGGAGTAGTGCGGTTTTAAAATCTTCTTCATAATCTTTCTGAATACCTGGGATGACGGCGTCTTTCGCCGAGTCACGCATTTTCAGGTGATAGATCAGAATGTCATCAGTTAAATCCGCCAGTTCGCCGTCAAAACCTGACTCTTGCGCCAGTTTCTGTAAAAATTGCATCAGGTTAAGATCGGGTTCCTTCTGCCAGGCCGGCTGGAGGAGTTCAATAACTTCATTCAGACGTTTACATTTCATGGTTGTGCTCCTTAGGCTCAATACAGATACGTTAGCAGGGTCAATCCCACATTAAAAGAGGCGATATCAGTGATTCTGGATAGTGCAATAACAGGGGTTGTGCTGGCAGGCGGTAAGGCCAGACGGATGGGCGGAACCGATAAAGGTCTGCTTGAGCTGGATGGTAAACCTCTTTGGCGGCATGTGGCCGATACCCTCGCTTTACAGGTCGAAACCGTGGTGGTTAATGCCAATCGCCACCGGGATATTTACCAACAAAGCGGCCTGAAAGTTATCCCTGATTCATTGGCCGATTTCCCTGGCCCACTGGCCGGGATGCTATCGGTATTCCTGCAGCAAGCGGGGGAGTGGTTTCTGTTCTGCCCGTGCGATATGCCCTATATTCCTCACGATCTGGTCAAACGTTTGAAGGAACAGCGCAAAGCTGCACCGGTTGTCTGGGTGCATGATGGCGAAAGAGATCATCCGACCATTGCGCTAATGCACCGCACCATGCAACCCTTGCTACAGGATTATCTTCAGTCCGGTGAAAGACGCGTTATGGTCTTTATGCGCCAGGCTGGCGGTCATGCTGTCGATTTCAGCGATCATAAAGATGCGTTCGTGAACGTGAACACCCCTGAAGAACTTGCAAAATGGCAGGACAAATCATGATCCCATTACTCGCTATAGCAGCATGGAGCGGAACGGGAAAAACTACGCTGCTTAAAAAATTGATCCCGGAGCTACGTGCCAGAGGCATTCGTCCCGGATTGATTAAGCATACTCATCACAATATGGATGTTGATAAGCCCGGCAAAGATAGCTATGAGCTACGCAAAGCCGGTGCAGCACAAACCCTGGTCGCCAGCCAGCAGCGCTGGGCATTAATGGTAGAGACCCCGGAAGAGCCCGAACTGGATTTAGCGTACCTGGTAAGCAGGATGGATGCTTCTACACTGGATATGGTGTTGGTTGAAGGCTTTAAGCATGAACCTGTTGCTAAGATCGTTCTTTTTCGCGACGGTTGCGGGCACAGTCCAGAGGACCTGGCGTTAGACAACTATGTTATCGCGGTTGCCAGTGATATTCCGCTTGCGGTGGATGTTCCATTGTTAGATATCAACGACATACAGCAAGTTGCCGATTTTGTTACGCAATGGATAAGAAGATAGCTGCTGTGTCGTGATACGCTTTTGTAGGCCGGATCAGGCGGGAGGTCACATCCGGCAGTTTTCATTCCCTGCAGACGCAAAAAAGCCCATCCGGCAGGATGGGCTTCTTCACTTATTTGATGCCTGGCAGTTCCCTACTCTCGCATGGGGAGACCCCACACTACCATCGGCGCTACGGCGTTTCACTTCTGAGTTCGGCATGGGGTCAGGTGGGACCACCGCGCTACAGCCGCCAGGCAAATTCTGTTTATCAACACACTTTTCGCATGTCGATGTCATCTGTAATCAAGCTGAATTTCGTGTCTCTTTCGCCAAAACATCTTCGGCGTTGTAAGGTTAAGCCTCACGGTTCATTAGTATCGGTTAGCTCAACGTATCGCTACGCTTACACACCCGACCTATCAACGTCGTCGTCTTCAACGTTCCTTCAGGACCCTTAAAGGGTCAGGGAGAACTCATCTCGGGGCAAGTTTCGTGCTTAGATGCTTTCAGCACTTATCTCTTCCGCATTTAGCTACCGGGCAATGCCATTGGCATGACAACCCGAACACCAGTGATGCGTCCACTCCGGTCCTCTCGTACTAGGAGCAGCCCCCCTCAATTCTCCAGCGCCCACGGCAGATAGGGACCGAACTGTCTCACGACGTTCTAAACCCAGCTCGCGTACCACTTTAAATGGCGAACAGCCATACCCTTGGGACCTACTTCAGCCCCAGGATGTGATGAGCCGACATCGAGGTGCCAAACACCGCCGTCGATATGAACTCTTGGGCGGTATCAGCCTGTTATCCCCGGAGTACCTTTTATCCGTTGAGCGATGGCCCTTCCATTCAGAACCACCGGATCACTAAGACCTGCTTTCGCACCTGCTCGAGCCGTCACTCTCGCAGTCAAGCTAGCTTATGCCTTTGCACTAACCTCCTGATGTCCGACCAGGATTAGCTAACCTTCGTGCTCCTCCGTTACTCTTTAGGAGGAGACCGCCCCAGTCAAACTACCCACCAGACACTGTCCGCAACCCGGATCACGGGTCTACGTTAGAACACCAGCCATTAAAGGGTGGTATTTCAAGGTTGGCTCCATGCAGACTGGCGTCCACACTTCAAAGCCTCCCACCTATCCTACACATCAAGGACCAGTGTTCAGTGTCAAGCTATAGTAAAGGTTCACGGGGTCTTTCCGTCTTGCCGCGGGTACACTGCATCTTCACAGCGAGTTCAATTTCACTGAGTCTCGGGTGGAGACAGCCTGGCCATCATTACGCCATTCGTGCAGGTCGGAACTTACCCGACAAGGAATTTCGCTACCTTAGGACCGTTATAGTTACGGCCGCCGTTTACCGGGGCTTCGATCAAGAGCTTCTCCTTACGGATAACCCCATCAATTAACCTTCCGGCACCGGGCAGGCGTCACACCGTATACGTCCACTTTCGTGTTTGCACAGTGCTGTGTTTTTAATAAACAGTTGCAGCCAGCTGGTATCTTCGACTGATTTCAGCTCCATGAGTAAATCACTTCACCTACATATCAGCGTGCCTTCTCCCGAAGTTACGGCACCATTTTGCCTAGTTCCTTCACCCGAGTTCTCTCAAGCGCCTTGGTATTCTCTACCTGACCACCTGTGTCGGTTTGGGGTACGATTTCGTGTTACCTGATGCTTAGAGGCTTTTCCTGGAAGCAGGGCATTTGTTACTTCAGCACCGTAGTGCCTCGTCATCACACCTCAGCGTTAGCAAGACTCCGGATTTACCTGGAATCTCCGCCTACATGCTTAAACCGGGACAACCGTCGCCCGGCTAACATAGCCTTCTCCGTCCCCCCCTCTCTCGCAGTAACACCAAGTACAGGAATATTAACCTGTTTCCCATCGACTACGCCTTTCGGCCTCGCCTTAGGGGTCGACTCACCCTGCCCCGATTAACGTTGGACAGGAACCCTTGGTCTTCCGGCGTGCGGGTTTTTCACCCGCATTATCGTTACTTATGTCAGCATTCGCACTTCTGATACCTCCAGCAACCCTCACAGGCCACCTTCAACGGCTTACAGAACGCTCCCCTACCCAACAACACATAGTGTCGCTGCCGCAGCTTCGGTGCATGGTTTAGCCCCGTTACATCTTCCGCGCAGGCCGACTCGACCAGTGAGCTATTACGCTTTCTTTAAATGATGGCTGCTTCTAAGCCAACATCCTGGCTGTCTGTGCCTTCCCACATCGTTTCCCACTTAACCATGACTTTGGGACCTTAGCTGGCGGTCTGGGTTGTTTCCCTCTTCACGACGGACGTTAGCACCCGCCGTGTGTCTCCCGTGATAACATTCTTCGGTATTCGCAGTTTGCATCGGGTTGGTAAGTCGGGATGACCCCCTAGCCGAAACAGTGCTCTACCCCCGAAGATGAATTCACGAGGCGCTACCTAAATAGCTTTCGGGGAGAACCAGCTATCTCCCGGTTTGATTGGCCTTTCACCCCCAGCCACAAGTCATCCGCTAATTTTTCAACATTAGTCGGTTCGGTCCTCCAGTTAGTGTTACCCAACCTTCAACCTGCCCATGGCTAGATCACCGGGTTTCGGGTCTATACCCTGCAACTTAACGCCCAGTTAAGACTCGGTTTCCCTTCGGCTCCCCTATTCGGTTAACCTTGCTACAGAATATAAGTCGCTGACCCATTATACAAAAGGTACGCAGTCACCCCATAAAGAGGCTCCCACTGCTTGTACGTACACGGTTTCAGGTTCTTTTTCACTCCCCTCGCCGGGGTTCTTTTCGCCTTTCCCTCACGGTACTGGTTCACTATCGGTCAGTCAGGAGTATTTAGCCTTGGAGGATGGTCCCCCCATATTCAGACAGGATACCACGTGTCCCGCCCTACTCTTCGAGTTCACAACACATGCACTTTTGTGTACGGGACTATCACCCTGTACCGTCGGACTTTCCAGACCGTTCCACTACCACACATGCTGATTCAGACTCTGGGCTGCTCCCCGTTCGCTCGCCGCTACTGGGGGAATCTCGGTTGATTTCTTTTCCTCGGGGTACTTAGATGTTTCAGTTCCCCCGGTTCGCTTCATTACGCTATGTATTCACGCAATGATAGTGTGACGAATCACACTGGGTTTCCCCATTCGGAAATCGCCGGTTATAACGGTTCATATCACCTTACCGACGCTTATCGCAGATTAGCACGTCCTTCATCGCCTCTGACTGCCAGGGCATCCACCGTGTACGCTTAGTCGCTTAACCTCACAACCCGAAGATGTTTCGTAAAACACTTCAGTGTTGCGAAAATTTGAGAGACTCGAACACACCGCTTTTCATTTCTTGTTTACGGAGAAATGAAACAGTGTGTCGTTTCAATTTTCAGCTTGATCCAGATTTTTAAAGAGCAAAACTTCGCAGTGAACCTTTTCAGGTACACTCTGAAGTTTTCTTGTGTTTTTGCAGTAAAGATGGTGGAGCTATGCGGGATCGAACCGCAGACCTCCTGCGTGCAAAGCAGGCGCTCTCCCAGCTGAGCTATAGCCCCATCGTAGTTAAATCTCGTTTAACCTTAATTTCTGTTGAGGCAAGGCGTGGTGACGCGAAGCATACTGAAGTATGTGAGCGTCGCCGCAACGCAGCATCAGCAGAAATTTGGTAGGCCTGAGTGGACTTGAACCACCGACCTCACCCTTATCAGGGGTGCGCTCTAACCACCTGAGCTACAAGCCTGCAGAGATTTTCTTACTGCTAATTTTCATCAGACAATCTGTGTGAGCACTACAAAGAACGTTTCTTTAAGGTAAGGAGGTGATCCAACCGCAGGTTCCCCTACGGTTACCTTGTTACGACTTCACCCCAGTCATGAATCACAAAGTGGTAAGCGCCCTCCCGAAGGTTAAGCTACCTACTTCTTTTGCAACCCACTCCCATGGTGTGACGGGCGGTGTGTACAAGGCCCGGGAACGTATTCACCGTGGCATTCTGATCCACGATTACTAGCGATTCCGACTTCATGGAGTCGAGTTGCAGACTCCAATCCGGACTACGACATACTTTATGAGGTCCGCTTGCTCTCGCGAGGTCGCTTCTCTTTGTATATGCCATTGTAGCACGTGTGTAGCCCTACTCGTAAGGGCCATGATGACTTGACGTCATCCCCACCTTCCTCCAGTTTATCACTGGCAGTCTCCTTTGAGTTCCCGGCCGAACCGCTGGCAACAAAGGATAAGGGTTGCGCTCGTTGCGGGACTTAACCCAACATTTCACAACACGAGCTGACGACAGCCATGCAGCACCTGTCTCAGAGTTCCCGAAGGCACGTTCGCATCTCTGCAAACTTCTCTGGATGTCAAGAGTAGGTAAGGTTCTTCGCGTTGCATCGAATTAAACCACATGCTCCACCGCTTGTGCGGGCCCCCGTCAATTCATTTGAGTTTTAACCTTGCGGCCGTACTCCCCAGGCGGTCGACTTAACGCGTTAGCTCCGGAAGCCACGCCTCAAGGGCACAACCTCCAAGTCGACATCGTTTACGGCGTGGACTACCAGGGTATCTAATCCTGTTTGCTCCCCACGCTTTCGCACCTGAGCGTCAGTCTTTGTCCAGGGGGCCGCCTTCGCCACCGGTATTCCTCCAGATCTCTACGCATTTCACCGCTACACCTGGAATTCTACCCCCCTCTACAAGACTCTAGCCTGCCAGTTTCGGATGCAGTTCCCAGGTTGAGCCCGGGGATTTCACATCCGACTTGACAGACCGCCTGCGTGCGCTTTACGCCCAGTAATTCCGATTAACGCTTGCACCCTCCGTATTACCGCGGCTGCTGGCACGGAGTTAGCCGGTGCTTCTTCTGCGAGTAACGTCAATTGCTGCGGTTATTAACCACAACACCTTCCTCCTCGCTGAAAGTACTTTACAACCCGAAGGCCTTCTTCATACACGCGGCATGGCTGCATCAGGCTTGCGCCCATTGTGCAATATTCCCCACTGCTGCCTCCCGTAGGAGTCTGGACCGTGTCTCAGTTCCAGTGTGGCTGGTCATCCTCTCAGACCAGCTAGGGATCGTCGCCTAGGTGAGCCGTTACCCCACCTACTAGCTAATCCCATCTGGGCACATCCGATGGCAAGAGGCCCGAAGGTCCCCCTCTTTGGTCTTGCGACGTTATGCGGTATTAGCTACCGTTTCCAGTAGTTATCCCCCTCCATCGGGCAGTTTCCCAGACATTACTCACCCGTCCGCCACTCGTCACCCAAGGAGCAAGCTCCTCTGTGCTACCGTTCGACTTGCATGTGTTAGGCCTGCCGCCAGCGTTCAATCTGAGCCATGATCAAACTCTTCAATTTAAGTTTGATGCTCGTGAATTAAACTTCGTAATGAATTACGTGTTCACTCAGAGACTTGGTATTCATTTTTCGTCTTGCGACGTTAAGAATCCGTATCTTCGAGTGCCCACACAGATTGTCTGATAAATTGTTAAAGAGCAGGTGCGACGCGCTTTAGCGCTCTGTCGCGAGGTCCCGTATATTACGTTTTCCTCATTCAGAGTCAAGCATTTATTTTCGCTTTTCTCCGCTGACCCGGCGGTTTGTAATCCGTTGTTCCGTGTCAGTGGAGGCGCATTATAGGGAGTTATTTCAGGCTGACAAGGGGAAATTTAAAATAATCTTCCGAGTGCGTATTTTTTATTCTTTGCGCTTATTTTGACAACGTTTTGTGGGTTAATTGGGCGATTTCCCGCGCGAAATCCGCGACCTGTTCCCAATCGGTATACACCACTTCTTTATTGGTATCTGTTTCACCGCCTGACATCTTCATTATCAGTTGGATCATAACGCGGTCATACCAGCGATAGCGTGGATACAGCAAAGCGCCAGCAATAACCGCACTGCGATCAGGCCGCCACGGCGAACTCATCAGGAACTTACGCGCATAGCTGTTAGTTTGCGGCGTGCGTTTCTCCGGTTTACGGGCAACCAGGTTTACGGAGTAGAAGGCACTCGGCATCGCATTCAGCCGCGTGGCATGCTTTTTCACAAACTCCTGAAAAGCTGCATGGTAATGACCATAGCGAATCGAGGCGCCAATCACCACGCTGTCATAATGTTGCCAGTCAGGCTCCGCGGTACGATGCAAATTAACGACATCCGCCCAAACGCCCAGCTCTTTGAGTTCAGAAGCCAGATACTCGGCGATTTCACGCGTTTGTCCGTCCCGGGAAGAAAAAAGAATCAGTGTTTTCACGTGTTACTCCATTATTCACGCCAGAAAGTAGGGGTAAAGAGTACCAGCAGGGTAAAGACCTCCAGACGACCAAACAGCATATTGGCAATCAGGATCCACTTCGCCACGGGGTTCATACTGGCAAAGTTGTCGGCGACAACCCCCAGCCCTGGCCCCAGGTTATTCAGCGTCGCCACAACAGAGGCAAACGCGGAGAAGTCATCAACACCAGTCGCAATAATCGCCAGCATACTGATAATAAAGACCAGCGCATAGGCAGAGAAGAATCCCCACACAGCTTCAAGGATTCGCTCCGGCAAAGCACGGTTACCCAGCTTGATACTGTAAACCGCATTCGGGTGGACCAGTCGTTTCAATTCGCGGTTACCCTGCTTAAACAGCAACAGGATTCGAATCACCTTCAAGCCGCCGCCCGTCGACCCGGCACAGCCGCCAATAAAAGCAGAACACAGCAACAGCACCGGCAGGAACAACGGCCAGCGGGCAATACTGTCCGTAGTGAATCCGGCGGTCGTCGCCATTGATACCACCTGAAAAAAAGCCTGGTTGATGGTCGTGAGTGCCGAACCGTAGGTATTGTGTATCCACAGCACCAGCGTACAGACAGCCACCAGCGTCAGCTGCACCCCAATGAACATGCGGAATTCTGGATCGCGCCAGTAGACCTTCAGGCTGCGACCGCTTAATAAAGAGAAGTGCAGACCATAGTTACAACCGGAGATCAGCAAGAAGATAGCAATAATGGTGTTAATCGTGGGACTGTCGAAATACCCCACGCTGGCATCGTGTGTGGAAAAGCCGCCGATGGCTATCGTAGCAAAGCTGTGCCCAATAGCGTCAAACGCGGGCATCCCGGCAAACCATAGCGCCAGCGCACACGCCACCGTCAGTAATACATAGATAAGCCACAGCGTTTTCGCCGTTTCGGCAATACGCGGACGCATTTTGTTATCTTTCAGCGGGCCCGGCATTTCTGCCCGGTAGAGCTGCATCCCACCGACGCCAAGAATAGGCAAAATAGCCACCGCCAGCACGATGATCCCCATCCCGCCGAACCATTGCAGCATCTGTCGATAAAAGAGGATAGCGTGTGGCAATGAATCCAGCCCCACCAGCGTTGTCGCCCCCGTGGTGGTTAATCCGGAGAAGGATTCAAAAAAAGCGTCGGTTATCGTGAGGTTAGGGCTTTCCGCAAAGATGAACGGTAGCGCACCCACGCTACCCAGCACGGTCCAGAACAAAACGACAATCAGAAACCCTTCGCGCGATTTCAGCTCGCCCTTCTCTTTACGGTTTGGCCACCACAGCATGGAGCCGATCGCCAGAGCAACGAAGAAAGTTTGAGTAAACGCACGCCCTGCCCCATCGCGGTAGATGAGCGCTACCAGTCCGGGGATAATCATTGTCCCCGAGAATAAGATGACCAGTAGTCCAACGATTCGGGTGATGGCGCGAAAATGCATCTCTGCCGCTTCCTTAGTTCTTTAAAATGAGGTGGGGATTATTCTTCAATCGCTGACAATTGCAATGAACCACGACTAAAATCCGCCAGTTTTGCCGAAAATTCATCCACTTTGGCATAAGGAAGCGCCACCCTGAGCCGAACAAAAGCCTGGTAATCACTGGCAACAACTTTACCGTCAAACTGCCCCAGCAAAGCTTCAATGCCTGCCAGCTGACCGTACTCACACTGCAAAGTATATTCGGTTAATGGCGTCTTGCGCTGCGTCGTTAACTGACGCAACGCCTGATTCACGCCGCCACCGTAGGCTTTCACTAGCCCACCCGTACCCAGAAGGATACCGCCGTAGTAGCGCACCACCACCGCGGTAATCTCACCGATGCCACTCCCCATCAGCTGCGCGAGCATCGGTTTTCCTGCCGTACCTGCCGGTTCGCCATCGTCTGAAAATCCCAGCTGCTGCGAGTCATTGGGCGCGCCCGCCACCCAAGCCACACAATGGTGGCGGGCGTCCGGGTGTTCCGTTTTGACTGACTCAACAAACGCTTTCGCCGCTTCTACGCCGTCCGTATGGGCGAGCAGCGTAATGAAGCGGCTTTTTTTGATCTCTTCAACGACGATTACCGGCGCCGCAGGGATTAACCAACTGTCCATTACGCCAGTTTTAAATCCCGTGTCATGTTTTCGATATTGTTCTCGTGGACCACCACGTTATCTTCAATACGAATACCGCCGAACGGTTTCAGGGCTTCAATTTTCTGCCAGTTGAAGTGTTTGCTGAACTGCCCTTCACGCCACGGCGCCAGCAGCGATTCAATGAAGTAGATGCCCGGTTCGATGGTCAGGACCATGCCCGGTTGCAGAACGCGGGTGCAACGCAGGTAAGGATACTTCGACGGCGCGGCCAGATGCGAACCGCTGTCATCTTGCATAAAGCCAGCGACATCGTGTACCTGCAGGCCCAGCGGGTGACCAATACCATGCGGCATAAACGGCCCGGTAAGATCGTTTTCCACCATCGCCTCTTCACTCATATCGGTGATGATTTGATGCTTACGCAGCAGCTTCGCGATGCGCTGATGGAACTGAATGTGATAATCCACGTAGCTGGTGCCCGCTTTCATAGTGGCAATCAGCGCCAGTTGCTCGTCATTCACATCCTTCACCAGATGCGCATAGTCGTTGTCGCTTTTCGCCGACCACGTACGCGTCAGGTCTGCTGCATAGCCGTTGTATTCCGCACCGGCGTCCAGCAGGAAACTGCGGATTTCAGACGGAGCCTGATGATCCAGCCTGGTGTAATGCAGAACCGAAGCATGCTCGTTAAGCGCCACGATGTTGCTGTACGGCACGTCGGTGTCGCGATGACCGGTAGCAGTCAGGTAAGCGAGGTTGATGTCAAACTCGCTCATCCCGGAACGGAACGCTTCTTCCGCGGCACGGTGTCCATTCACCGCCATTTTCTGTGCTTCGCGCATACAGGCCAGTTCGTAATCTGTTTTGTAAGCACGATAATAATGTAGGTAGTCGATAACCCCTTTAGGGTTGATATTGCTGGCCGCGATGTCCAGCTGCAGCGCGCGTTCCGGAACCGGACCGATGTAACCGATATTGCCGCGAGCAGCAGGCAGTTGGCTACCGATACCATCAGCTTTTGGCAGCGCGATGATCTCAATTTCTTCCGTCCAGAAGGAGGTCGGCAGCGGCTCAACGTTGTGCCAGTAATCGACCGGCAGGTAGAACCACAATTTCGGCTTATTCACGCCATCCACCAGCAACCAGCAGTTAGGAACCTGCGTTACAGGCACCCAGGCTTTGAATTGCGGATTGACCTTAAACGGGTAGGGATGATCGTCGAGAAAGACGTTAACAAGTTCTCCTGAGTGAATAAGTAACGCATCCAGCTTGAAGCGCTCCAGCGCGTCGCGCGTCCGTTCTTGTAGGGTAACGATATGATTTTTATAGAGTGCGGCCAGTGATTCCATTTTCTATCCTTCTGTTTTTTTGACCTCAAGTGTCCGCATCTTAGCACATCGTTTTGTGAGTGCGTGATTTCTGCCGAGCGTGATCAAATCGTCATTTCTTTAATCATTCATTTGCATTTTTTTAACATAAAACACACACTTCGATTCATCTGGTATGACCAGATCACCTTGCGGATTCAGGAGACTGACATGCTTTACAAAGGCGACACCCTGTACCTCGACTGGCTGGAAGATGGCATCGCCGAACTGGTGTTCGATGCCCCAGGTTCAGTCAATAAACTCGACACGGCCACCGTTGCCAGCCTGGGCCATGCGCTTGACGTGCTGGAAAAACAACCGAATTTAAAAGGGCTGCTGCTGCGTTCTAACAAAGCAGCCTTTATTGTTGGTGCCGACATCACCGAATTCCTTTCACTGTTCCTCGTACCTGAAGAGCAACTGAGCCAGTGGCTGCATTTTGCCAACAGCGTGTTTAATCGCCTGGAAGATCTGCCTGTTCCGACTCTCTCAGCGGTTAACGGCTATGCGCTGGGCGGTGGCTGCGAGTGTGTCCTGGCGACCGATTATCGTCTGGCTACGCCGGACCTGCGCATCGGCTTGCCAGAAACCAAGCTGGGCATTATGCCAGGCTTTGGCGGCTCCGTGCGTATGCCACGTATGCTGGGTGCGGACAGCGCGCTGGAAATTATTGCTGCGGGTAAAGATGTGGGTGCTGAGCAGGCGCTAAAAATCGGTCTGGTCGATGGCGTAGTGAAGCAAGACAAACTGCTTGATGGCGCGATCGCGGTATTACGTCAGGCGATTAACGGCGACCTCGACTGGAAAGCCAAACGTCAGCCGAAGCTGGAGCCGTTGAAACTCAGCAAAATTGAAGCAGCAATGAGCTTTACCATCGCCAAAGGTATGGTGGCGCAGACGGCAGGTAAGCATTATCCCGCACCGATTACCGCGGTAAAAACCATTGAAGCAGCGGCCCGTTTTGGTCGTGAAGAAGCGCTGAATCTGGAAAATAAAAGCTTTGTTCCACTCGCGCACACCAATGAAGCCCGCGCACTGGTTGGAATTTTCCTTAACGATCAGTTCGTGAAAGCCAAAGCCAAAAAGCTCACCAAAAATGTTGAAGCGCCAAAGCAAGCGGCTGTGCTGGGCGCAGGCATTATGGGCGGCGGCATCGCTTACCAGTCGGCCTGGAAAGGCGTGCCGGTTGTCATGAAAGATATCAACGACAAATCATTAACGCTGGGTATGACCGAAGCGGCCAAGCTACTGAACAAACAGCTGGAGCGCGGCAAAATTGACGGTCTGAAAATGGCGGGCGTTATTTCCACCATTCACCCCACCCTCGACTATAGCGGTTTCGAACGCGTGGACGTGGTAGTTGAAGCGGTCGTAGAAAACCCAAAAGTGAAAAAAGCGGTACTGGCGGAAACCGAAGATCAGGTTCGCCCGGACACCGTACTGGCTTCGAATACTTCCACCATCCCAATCAACGAACTGGCCAGCGCGCTTAAGCGTCCGGAAAACTTCTGTGGGATGCACTTCTTTAACCCGGTGCACCGTATGCCGCTGGTTGAGATCATTCGCGGCGAGAAAAGCTCGGATGAAACCATCGCTAAGGTTGTCGCCTGGGCAAGCCAGATGGGCAAAACGCCGATTGTGGTTAATGACTGCCCTGGTTTCTTCGTTAACCGCGTGCTGTTTCCCTATTTTGCCGGTTTCAGTCAGCTGCTGCGCGACGGGGCGGATTTCCGCAAAGTCGACAAAGTGATGGAAAAACAGTTTGGTTGGCCGATGGGCCCGGCTTATCTGCTGGACGTGGTAGGTATTGATACCGCGCACCACGCGCAGGCGGTGATGTCCGCAGGCTTCCCTCAGCGTATGCAGAAAGATTATCGCGATGCGATAGACGCCCTGTTTGATGCTAACCGTTTCGGGCAGAAAAACGGTCTTGGATTCTGGCGTTATAAAGAAGACAACAAGGGCAAGCCGAAGAAAGAAGAAGATGCCATCGTTGACGATCTGCTGGCAGAGGTCAGCCAGCCGAAACGCGACTTCAGCGATGAAGAGATTATCGCCCGCATGATGATCCCTATGGTCAACGAAGTAGTGCGTTGCCTGGAAGAAGGCATTATCGCCAGCCCGGCAGAAGCCGATATGGCGCTGGTATACGGTCTGGGCTTCCCTCCGTTCCATGGCGGTGCGTTCCGCTGGCTGGATACGCTCGGCAGCGCGAAGTATCTCGATATGGCTCAGCAGTATCAGCACCTTGGTCCGCTGTATGAAGTTCCGGTCGGTCTGCGTGATAAAGCGCGCCATAACGAACCGTATTATCCCCAGGTTGAGCCAGCCCGCCCGGTTGGCAGCCTGAAAACGGCTTAAGGAGTCACAATGGAACAGGTTGTAATTGTTGATGCGATCCGTACCCCGATGGGCCGTTCGAAAGGGGGCGCGTTTCGGAACGTGCGGGCAGAAGATCTCTCTGCACATTTAATGCGTAGCCTGCTGGCGCGTAATCCGGCGCTGGAGCCAACCGCGCTTGATGACATTTACTGGGGCTGTGTGCAACAAACGCTGGAGCAGGGTTTCAATATCGCCCGTAATGCCGCGCTGCTAGCGGAAGTTCCGCACTCCGTTCCGGCCGTCACGGTCAATCGCCTGTGCGGTTCGTCCATGCAGGCGCTGCACGATGCGGCACGCATGATCATGACTGGCGATGCTCAGGCGTGCCTGATTGGCGGCGTTGAGCATATGGGCCATGTGCCAATGAGCCACGGCGTTGATTTCCACCCGGGTATGAGCCGCAACGTGGCGAAAGCCGCAGGGATGATGGGCCTGACCGCGGAAATGCTCTCCCGCATGCACGGCATCAGTCGTGAAATGCAGGACGCTTTCGCCGCACGTTCACACGCTCGCGCCTGGGCTGCAACACAGTCTGGCGCTTTTAAAAACGAAATCATCCCGACCGGCGGTCATGATGCCGACGGCGTGCTGAAGCAGTTTAACTACGATGAGGTTATCCGTCCGGAAACGACCGTTGAAGCGCTCTCCACCCTGCGCCCAGCGTTCGATCCGGTGAACGGAACGGTGACTGCCGGTACCTCTTCTGCGCTCTCCGACGGCGCAGCGGCGATGCTGGTAATGAGCGAAAGCCGCGCCCGTCAACTGGGTCTGACGCCGCGTGCCCGTATTCGTTCGATGGCTGTTGTCGGCTGCGATCCGTCAATCATGGGTTACGGCCCGGTTCCGGCCTCAAAGCTGGCGCTGAAAAAAGCGGGGCTCTCCACCAGCGACATCGGCTTGTTTGAGATGAACGAAGCCTTTGCCGCTCAGATCCTGCCGTGTATTAAAGATCTGGGGCTGATGGAGCAGATCGATGAGAAGATCAACCTCAACGGCGGGGCGATCGCCTTGGGTCACCCGCTGGGCTGTTCTGGGGCGCGTATCAGCACCACCCTGCTCAACCTGATGGAACGCAAAGACGTGCAGTTTGGTCTGGCGACGATGTGTATCGGGTTAGGTCAGGGTATCGCAACGGTATTTGAGCGAGTTTAATCAAAGATAAATTCCCAAATAATTCGCGCTGCATCGCGGCAGCCACTGAGCGAATCCCCGGGAACATAGATAACTATGTGACCGGGGTGAGCGCAGGCAGCCCACAAAGAGGCAGTGTGAATTATGACGGGGAAAGGTTTAGTTGCCGTTCTTCCCGCCTGTCAGGGGCGGGTTTTTTATTTCCCTGAACTACCACGCACCACTAACTGCACCGGCAGCAGCAGATTCTCTTCCTGATTTTCTTCCAGCAGTAAACGCAGCGCTTCACGCCCCAGCTGTTTTTTATCAACCGCAATGGTAGTCAGCGGCGGATGTGACCAGGACGCAGCATCGATATCATCAAATCCCACCAGCGCAAGATCTTCCGGGATACGTATACCCTGCTGCGCACACACCTGCTGAACAACCATCGCTGCAGCGTCGTTATAGGCAAAAATGGCATCGGGCGGCTCTGGCAGTCTGAGTAGCTCATTAACCGCATCCACCAGAGATTGCTCGGTATCCAGCAGCGGCGGCGCAACGACATCGTACTCTGGCGGCATTAGCAAACGGGCTTCATACAATGCCTGACGGTAGCCCTTTTCACGCTGACGGATGCTGTAGTGCGCGAGCGTACTGGCAAGAAACGCAATGCGGCTGCGGCCTTGTGCAATCAGATGTTGCGTGGCCAGATAGCCGCCCAGAGTATTGTCAGGATTCACGCAAGGCAGTCCTGGCGCCCAGAGATCCACCAGCACCAGCGGCAATTTCATCTGTTGTAGCAGCCCAAGCAACTCAGGTTCAAAAAATCCCGCGCAGATCAGCGCATCAGGCTGGTGCAGCATCACCTGCTCACTTACTGCATCGCCTGGACCTATAGAGAGAAAGCTCAGCGCAACCCCCTTTTCGCGACACAGATCTTCTATCCCCAGCAGCAGTTGAGAATAAAACGGTAAAGCCCGGCTGATATTGTGCTGGCGATGCAGTAAAAACAGGACACGTTTGATTTTATCTGCGCGCAGGCGTGAAAAATCATAACCCTGCTGCTGCGCCACTGAAATAATGCGCTGCCGGGTCTCTTCACGCAGCCCCGGTTGCCCTTTTAGCGCGCGGGAAACAGCGCCAACCGAGACGCCACAAGCGTCGGCAATGTCTCTGATACGTACAGGTTTCGTCATTTCAGTCTCATGGATTTACTGTGGCTTGTTGCGCCCCCAGCCAGGCTGCGCCGCGTACGCCGCTGCTGTCGCCGTGGCGGGCCTGAACGATCGGTGTGCGACACTGTTTACCAAACACGTACTGCGCCACTCGCGCCTGTAAGCCTGAGTACAGTAAATCGATATTGGATACCCCGCCCCCCAGCACGATAACATCGGGATCGAGCATATTCACCACACTCGCCAACGCGCGAGCCAGTTGATCGCAATAGCGTTCCCACAACAAACAGGCGTCTGCATCACCTGATGCTACCCGTTGCATAATTTGTGGCACACCCATATGTTGCGCGGTGTGATTCATATACTGGCGCTCCAGGCCACTCCCCGAAATAAAGCTCTCAATACAGTTCAACTGTCCGCAATAGCATGTCACTTCAGCCCCGTCCCGAGATCCGTGGTAGCGCGGCAAGGCATTATGCCCCCACTCTCCGGCACAGGCGTTAGGGCCGGAGATCAACCGGTTCTCGATGCACAGACCACCGCCGCATCCGGTACCGAGGATCACGCCAAATACCACGCTATGCCCACGCCCACTACCGTCCATCGCTTCTGACAGGGTAAAGCAGTTGGCATCATTGGTAACGGGCACTGGCATTCCTAATGCACGCTCGAGATCTTGCGCAAAGGCCTGCTGATTCAGCACCAGAATGTTGGAATTCTTAATCAAACCTTCGCTATCCACCGCACCTGGCACCCCGACACCAACCGATAAAGGCTGATTAATGGCCTGCATAGCCCTGGCTATCATCTCCGTCACGGCCTGGAAAAAATCACCGTAACGCTGCTTTGGTGTCGCACATCGTTCTCGGTAAACAATTTCACCCGCGTTATCAATCACCACCGCTTCGATTTTAGTCCCGCCGATATCCAGTCCGAGCCTCATGGTTTTTCCTCATTTGCATCTCACAATGTGATGCGGTTTAGCTTGCCTATTTTGTTTACTAAACACATGGAGAGCTGTCACAAAAACTCAATTTATGTTTGAGTGACGGACATATTATGTTTACTAAAAAATAATTATGATGAGAAAGAGAGGCAATGACGCCGGGCCTGCGCCCTGCTAGTTGGAAGACAGATGATTGATGGATGCGCCGGAAGGGCTCCGGCGCACAGCGCTTAAATGAACGCGAAAGCGTCGCCAAACAGGCGATCTTCACGCGCACTGCGTTCATTACAGAACAGATCGCGCGCGATTTTGGCCATTTCAAAACGACCGGCAATATAGATATCGTGCTCCGCCAGGGTACCGTAATCCTGCAATACCGCCGTTAACACGGTTCCCGTACGACCACGCCAGCCGTCTTCTGGCTGTTCCACCACTGGCTCAACGCGCAGATTCGGGTGATTAACAGACAACGCTTCCAGTTCGGAGAGATCATAGAGATGCTTCTCTTCACGCCCACCCCAGTAAATGGTGATATCGCGGTTTGGATTACGTGCCAGCGCAGTAAGCAGAATGGAACGCACGTAAGAGAACCCTGTACCACCGGCAATCAGGATCAGCGGGCGCTCGTCTTCATCACGCAGCCAGGCTTCGCCATGCGGAATGTCGACCTTGATTTCCCGGTCTTTCAGAATGCGGTCCATCACAGCCATGGCATAAAGATTTAGCTCAGAGGCGCCAACGTGCAGCTCAATGAATCCTTGCTCGTCCGGCGTGGATGCCATGGAGAACGGACGCTTATCCCTTTCGTCCATCACGACCATTAAATACTGGCCAGCACGAAAGGAAAACGCCGCGTCTGGCACTAAACGAACGCGATATACGGTATCAGTGATAGCTTCTACCGAGGTCACTTTACAGCTTAAGGTTGTCATGCGCTCTCTCTGTCGGATCAATAGGCAAAACGATCGCGCCTCAGGCGCTTTTGCCGTCATTAAAGATGGCCAGTTCATCCCAAATTGCGTCAATACGCGCAGTTACTTCAGGATCTTTTTTAATCGGGCGTCCCCATTCGCGTTGGGTTTCGCCCGGCCATTTATTTGTGGCATCCAGCCCCATTTTTGAACCCAGGCCGGAAACCGGCGAGGCAAAGTCCAGGTAATCAATTGGCGTATTCTCTACCAGTACCGTATCCCGAGCCGGGTCCATACGGGTAGTAATTGCCCAAATCACATCATTCCAGTCGCGTGCATTGACATCATCATCGCAGACAATAACAAATTTGGTGTACATAAACTGGCGTAAAAACGACCAAACACCCATCATGACGCGTTTGGCATGACCAGCGTACTGTTTTTTCATCGTCACCACGGCCAGACGATATGAACAGCCTTCCGGAGGCAGGTAAAAATCGACGATTTCCGGGAACTGCTTTTGCAGAATAGGAACGAAAACTTCGTTCAGCGCCACACCAAGCACCGCGGGCTCATCAGGCGGACGTCCGGTATAAGTAGAGTGATAAATCGCCTCTTCACGCTGGGTAATGTGCGTGACGGTAAAGACCGGAAAGCTATCTACTTCGTTGTAGTAGCCGGTATGATCGCCATACGGCCCTTCCGGGGCCAGCTCACCCGGTTCGATATACCCTTCCAGCACGATTTCAGCACTGGCGGGCACTTCCAGATCGTTGGAAATACATTTGACCACTTCGGTCTTGGTGCCACGTAACAGCCCGGCAAATGCGTACTCGGATAATGTATCAGGGACGGGCGTCACGGCCCCCAGAATGGTCGCAGGATCTGCCCCCAACGCCACCGAAACCGGGAAGCGTTCGCCAGGATGCGCCGCACACCACTCCTGGTAATCGAGTGCGCCGCCGCGGTGGGACAGCCAGCGCATAATGAGCTTGTTTTTGCCAATCAGCTGCTGGCGATAAATACCCAGATTCTGCCGCTCTTTATGCGGACCACGCGTTACGGTTAGCCCCCAGGTAATCAGCGGTGCGGCATCTTCCGGCCAACAGGTCATAATCGGAATACGGTTTAAATCGACGTCATCACCGGAGTAGATTTTTTGCTGACAAGGCGCACCGCGCAACCGCTTAGTCGGCATGTTCAGCACCTGCTTAAACTGCGGCAGCTTATCAAACAGATCGCGGAATCCTTTAGGTGGCTCCGGCTCTTTCAAAAACGCCAACAGTTTACCGACTTCCCGTAGTGCCGAGACATCTTCCTGCCCCATCCCCATCGCAACACGCTTCGGTGTGCCAAACAGGTTACACAGCACCGGCATGGAATAGCCTTTAGGATTCTCAAACAGTAACGCAGGCCCGCCAGCACGCAGAGTGCGATCGGCAATTTCAGTAATTTCCAGGTGGGGATCCACCTCAAGCGAAATGCGTTTGAGCTCGCCCTGCTGTTCAAGCAGCGTCAGGAAGTCGCGTAAATCGTGATATTTCATGGCGTCCATTGTGGCCTCTTCGTAAGCGCTTCATTATACGGCGTTCATCATTGTGATGCTGTATTTTTGTTAAATTAGCGTGAACTCTGGCGATACATATAAGCCCTGGGAGTATATACCCGTTGGGTTTCAGCCTGCTTTGAGGCGGGTATAATTAACTTAACTCATGGCTTTTGCTATGCTAGCGCTCAGAACAAGCGAATAAGAGTTATTATGCAATCTTGGTATTTACTGTACTGCAAACGTGGGCAACTTCAGCGAGCCCAGGAACACCTGGAAAGACAGGCGGTGAACTGCCTGACGCCTATGATCACCCTGGAAAAAATGGTGCGCGGTAAACGTACCACAGTCAGTGAACCACTATTCCCTAATTACATGTTTGTCGAGTTCGACCCGGAAGTGATCCACACCACCACGATCAACGCCACGCGTGGTGTCAGCCATTTCGTTCGTTTTGGAGCGACGCCTGCGACCGTCCCATCCCCCGTTATTCACCAGCTTTCTATCTACAAGCCTGAAGGTATTGTTGACCCGCAAACCCCTCAGCCAGGGGACAGCGTGATTATTACTGAAGGGGCGTTTGAGGGACTGAAAGCGATCTTCACCGAACCGGATGGCGAAGCGCGTTCCATGCTGCTGCTTAACCTCTTGAATAAAGAGATTAAGCAGAGCGTGAAAAATACCGGTTTTCGAAAGATATAAGCCGTTTAGAAGGTCACTTCGAACAGCGTTCTGACGTTGGCATCAATGGTTGCTGACAGCCATTGAGGATCTTCCCCACGCCAGTGAGCAATTCGCTCAAGAATATGCGGCAGGTGCGCCGGTTCATTGCGACGTGACGTCGGTTTAGGCGTTAAGTCGCGAGGGAGTAGATAAGGTGCATCGGTTTCTATCAGCAGTCTTTCCACCGGAATAAACGGCAGCAGCTCCCGCAGTTCCATCCCCCGGCGTTCATCACAGACCCACCCGGTGATACCGATATAAAGCCCTCGGTCCACGCAGTCCTGCATCTCCTGGCGCGAACCAGTGAAACAGTGCAGCACCGCGCCTGGGAGGCTGTCCAGCCACGGCTCCAGCAACGTCAGAAAACGCGCATGCGCATCCCGACAATGCATGAAAATCGGCATCTGCAGTTCAGCAGCAATGCGCAGTTGCGCTTCAAAAGCACGTTCCTGCTCCTGCGGCGTGGAGAAATTGCGATTGAAATCCAGGCCGCACTCACCAATAGCGACTACCTTCGACTGGTTTGCCAGCGTGATAATCTCGTCTTCCGTTGAGGATTGCCATTGGCTGCTGTCATGCGGGTGCACACCAGCCGTGGACCAGCAATGCGGATAATGCTGCGCCAGCTTTAACGCCTGCTGGCTTTCGTGAAGGTTTGTGCCGGTCAGAAGCATACCGTTTACGCCCGCAGCAAAGGCGCGCGCCACGACCTCATCCCGGTCTTTCGCAAATTGTGAACTGGTTAAATTAACGCCAATATCAAACATGCTTCCTCCCATATGACAACCGCCCTGACGGGCGGTTGAATTTATTCTTCAGTTTTCTCGGTGGCTTCGGCTTCTTTTGCTTCTTCAGCCTCGTTGTCCTCATCTCTCGTACGTCGCTTACCGACATAGAAACGAGAGAAGAAAACACCCACCTCGAACAGGCAGTACATCGGTATCGCCAACAACGTTTGCGAGAAGACATCTGGCGGGGTCAGTAGCATCCCAACAACAAAGGCTCCCACCACAACATAAGGACGTTTTTTGCGTAAATCATCTGGCGTCGTAATGCCCATCCAGCATAGCAGCACGATGGCGACAGGCACCTCAAAAGAGACACCGAAAGCCATAAATAGCGCCATTACAAAGCTGAGATAGCTGGCAATGTCCGTTGATACCTGCACGCCTTGCGGAGCCGTGTTGGCCAGAAAACCAAACGCCAACGGGAAGACAACAAAATAGGCGAATGCCATGCCGATGTAGAACAACAACGAACTGGAGACCAGCAGCGGAACAACCAGACGGCGTTCATGTTTATATAACGCTGGCGCAATAAATGCCCACACCTGGTAGAGGATCACTGGCGCTGACAGGATCAGCGATACCATGAAGGTCAACTTGATTGGGGTAAAGAACGGCGAAGCCACATCGGTGGCGATCATCGTTGCACCCTGCGGCATCTGTTTAATCAACGGCGCCGCGACCATATGGTAAATGTCGTTGGCAAAGTAAACCAACGCCAGAAAGATCACGATTACCGCAATGATGCAGTTCAGGAGTCGCTTACGCAGCTCAATAAGATGCGTGATGAGCGGTTGGGTATCTTCTACAGCCATGTTTACGGTTTATCACTCGACGAGGGGGAGGATTCGGCAACAGGTGCGACAGCTTTCTTTTCTGCATCCATTAACGTAGCGGAAGTGTTTTCCGTTGGCTCTGGCGTTTTAGCACCCGTGGATTCCGGTTTTTGCTCCGGCGAACTGGCCTGGTTTTCAGCGGCAGCAGGGGTGACCCCTTCTCGCTGCGCTTCAGCTTCTTTCACCACCGGATTATGGATAGTGTGCGCTTCATCGCTCTCTTTCTCAGGATCGTGCACACTGTAAGAACGCTTCATCGACTCTGCCGCTTCACGCAGCTCATCCATTGAGGCTTTCAACTCCGGGGTCAGATTTGTCAGGCTCGCTTTCTCTACTTTCTTCAGGCTGTCCTGAAACTCCTGAAGCTTAAGCTCCTGGGTCAGTTCATTCTGAACAGTAGTTGCCAGGGAACGCAAAGCACGAACCCAGCCAGCAACCGTTTTTACCGCTACAGGTAATCGTTGCGGCCCCAGGACGATGAGGCCGATCACGAACACCAATAACAGTTCGCTAAAACCGATATCAAACACGGATTATACCTGCTCTTTATCTTGGCTTTTGGCGTCTTCTTTTTTCACTTCGCCCTGCTTATCGGTAATGGATTTAGCAGTAAAATCAGCGTCCTGGCTGGTTTTATCTTGCTTTGGCTCATCATCACCCATTGCTTTTTTGAAGCCTTTAATCGACGCGCCAAGATCGGAACCGATGGAGCCGAGTTTCTTGGTGCCAAATAGCAGTACAACGATGACGGCAATGATCAACAACTGCCAAATACTGATACCACCCATACATGTTCCTCTGTCATAGATGATGAATTAATAAGGCCGTAGTATACGTTACACGACCTGCCTAGGGCGATGAAAAATTCAGCGCATTTTGCGCCAGCCGATCAACCAGGCTAAGACACCGCCGGCCATTAACCAGCCCGGCATAAGCCCCCACTCAGGACGGCTTACCAGCAGGAATGTTCCACTGAGCAACAATGTTGCACCAATGCCCAATAAATAACGGGATTGTCCCTGACGTACATGATTCGCGTGAAGCTCGCGGGCAATCTTATCAACACTGTGCTGTAAATATTTGCCCTGGCGCAAACTGTCATACACCAGTTCAGGTATTTCTGGCATTTTTTCGACCCAGAACGGTGCTTTTTCTTTAAATGCCCTAACAAGCGCCGGAATACCGACCTGATCTTTGATCCAGGATTCGAGGAAAGGCTTGGCCGTTTTCCACAAATCTAACTGCGGGTAGAGCTGTCGTCCGACACCTTCAACGTACAGCAGAGTCTTCTGTAGCAATACCAGTTGAGGCTGAACTTCCATATTGAATCGGCGCGCTGTGTTGAACAGATTTAACAGCACATGGCCAAAGGAAATCTCCGCCAGCGGTTTTTCGAAAATCGGCTCGCACACGGTACGAATGGCAAATTCAAACTCTTCTACGTTGGTATCCGGCGGAACCCAGCCAGAATCCACATGCAGTTCAGCAACTTTGCGGTAGTCGCGGTTAAAGAACGCGATGAAGTTTTCAGCCAGATAACGCTTATCTTCTTTGTTTAAAGAACCCACAATCCCACAATCAATACCAATGTATTTCGGGTTTTCAGGATGCTCATAACTCACGAAAATGTTCCCAGGGTGCATATCCGCATGGAAAAAGCTGTCGCGGAATACCTGAGTAAAGAAGACCTGAACACCGCGTTCAGCCAGCAGCTTCATATTGGTGCCGTTCTTCTCAAGCGAGGTGACATCTGAAACGGGAATACCGTAAATGCGCTCCATCACCATCATGTTCTGACTGCAATAGTCAGAGTACACTTCCGGGATGTACAGCATTGGGCTGTCTTCAAAATTACGTCGCAGCTGAATCGCGTTCGCCGACTCGCGCAGCAGATTCAGCTCATCAATCAACGTTTTTTCATATTCACGGACCACTTCTGTTGGTCGCAGGCGGCGGCCGTCTGGCATCAGGCGAGGTACCCAGCGGGCAAGGCGGTAGATCAGTTTCAAATCCGCTTTAATTACCGGCAGTATGTCCGGGCGGATAACTTTGATCACCACCTCTTTCCCATTCGATTTCAGTCGCGCGGTGTGAACCTGAGCAATAGACGCGGATGCCAGCGGTGTGATCTCAAAATCATCAAACCATTCTTCGACGGGCAGCCCCCCCATCGCCTCTTCGATTTGTTCTTTCGCTCTTTGCCCATCGAATGGGGCTACCCGATCCTGCAATAGCGCTAGCTGATCGGCGATGTGCGGCGGGAAAAGATCACGGCGGGTAGAGAGCATTTGCCCGAACTTAATCCACACCGGGCCGAGCTCCTGTAAAGCCAGTCTCAGCCGTTCTCCCAGCGGTTTGTCTTTATGTCGGTTGGGCATCCAGAACAGCGTGTAACGCCACAACCGGAGCGGCAGCGTGATACGCATTTTGGGGATGAGTTCATCAAGACCGTAGCTTAAAAAAGTGCGAATGATGAAATAAAGGCGCCGTACTTCACCTGGCGTCATTTGGCCTCCAGTTTTTCCAGCCGTTTGGCCAGAGATTCGACCGCACGCTCAACGGCTGCCGTTTCTTCTGCAAACCATGCAACCTCAAGCGGACCTGGAGCCATACGCCACTCTTCGGTGATCGCTTCGGCAACATAGCGCTGCTGGCGTTGAATGTTGTGGCACAGGAACTTCGCTCCACCACGCAAAACTTTGCTGACCCCTTCCGCGACGATATCGCCGGTATAGGGGGCTAACAGTTCTGCGGGATCAAACTCCGCCAGATCGGCCAACGCGACAAAATTCTGTACCACCTGGATATCGCCCTGAACCTCCAGCTCACCACTGCGGATAAGCGTGGTGAGTTGCTGCCGGTCGCGTAATTTCGGTAACACGCTGGCATGTGTGATTACGGTGCAATCGGCTTCGCCTTCCCATGCCCCCAGCACATCGACCTGGCGCTCACTAAACACCAGCACTAACGGTGTTGAAAATCCTTTGAGCTCAACACGCAGCACTTTGCCCTGTAAACGCGTTCTGGCTGACTTGAGCGCAGGAGAACGATACAGAAAGGTGTTAAGCAAATTTTCAACGCCGGCGGTCACTAAGGGTTTTAAAGGCATCCCCAATCTCCTGTCAGAACTTGTAACCACGATGCAGCGCAACGACACCTGCCGTCAGGTTGTAGTAATCAACGCTTTCGAACCCGGCATCTTGCATCATTGCTTTTAAGGTGTCCTGATCGGGATGCATGCGGATGGACTCCGCCAAATAGCGATAACTGTCTGCATCGCTTGCCACCATAGAACCAATGCGCGGCAAAACGTGGAAAGAGTATGCGTCGTAGGCTTTGCTCAGCGGTTCGATAATCGGCTTGGAGAACTCCAGCACCAGTAGACGTCCGCCCGGCTTCAACACGCGATACATAGATCGTAATGCTTTGTCTTTATCCGTTACGTTGCGCAGACCGAAAGAGATGGTGATGCAGTCAAACGTGTTGTCTGGGAAAGGTAATGCTTCCGCATTCGCCTGAACGTACTCAACGTTACCCACGACGCCGATATTACGCAGCTTTTCACGACCCATTTTGAGCATTGAGTCGTTGATATCCGCCAGCACAACTTTGCCAGTTTCGCCTACCATGCGAGAGAATTTCGCCGTCAGATCGCCCGTACCGCCCGCCAAATCGAGAACGGTTTGCCCGCGACGCACGCCACTGCAGTCAATGGTGAAGCGCTTCCACAAACGATGAATGCCAAATGACATTAAGTCATTCATAACGTCATATTTAGACGCCACAGAATGAAAAACGTGGGCCACCATGTCAGCTTTCTGCTCTTTAGCGACGGTCTGAAAGCCAAAGTGCGTCGTTTCTTGTGAATTATCCACCATCTCAGTGCCTGCTCATCCAAAAAATGTTCAAGAAGTGTAACAGATTGGGCCAATTTGCCCTACCCTTCTGCCCGGTTCAACTACCCCAAACGGACTAGTTTGATTGCTGGTTTACCGCTTCATCATCAGGGTAAGGTTCATCCTGCTGCGTTTCAGGAACCGAACGCAAGCGGTACTCTTCATCCTGCGTAGTGGCTTGTTCAGCCAGTTCAGGATTAATCTCGCGCTTAATTTCCACGCCTAAACTGCGAAACGCTTCTGCCTGTGACAGGACGTTTCCACGGCCTGAAGAGAGTTTTTTCATCGCCTGTCGGTAGTTATCCTGAGCTTTATCCAGGCTTTGGCCAATTGCCGACATATCATCCACAAACAAACGCATCTTGTCATAAAGTTTGCTGGCCCGATCGGCAATCTGTTGCGCATTACGACTCTGATGCTCGTAGCGCCACAAGTTGGCAATCGTGCGCAATGCCACCAACAACGTGGTAGGGCTAACCAGCATAATGTTATTTTTAAGGGCTTCGGTAATCAGTTCAGGCTGTCTATCGAGCGCCAGTAAAAAAGCAGGCTCAACGGGGATAAACATCAGCACATAGTCAAGTGTGCGCAGCCCAGGAAGCTGCTGATAGTCTTTGCGCCCCAGCAGACGGATATGGTTTCGTACCGAGGCGATGTGCTCCTGCAACGCGCTCTCGCGGGTGTATTCATCTTCAGCATTAAAATAGCGTTCATAGGCGACCAGCGTCATTTTCGCGTCGATCACCACATCTTTGCCCTGCGGTAACCGGACGATGACATCTGGCTGCATCCGCGAACGGGCATCGTTCTCAATGCTGACCTGGGTTTCGTATTCATAGCCTTCGCGCAGACCGGAAGCCTCAAGCACCCGCGTGAGTACGACCTCGCCCCAGTTGCCCTGCGTTTTGTTATCGCCTTTTAATGCCCGCGTCAGGTTTACCGCTTCCTGCGCCATCTGCGCGTTCAGTTGCTGCAGATTACGAATTTCGTGCGCCAGAGTATGGCGTTCTTGCGCCTCTTTACCAAAGCTATCCTGAACCTGGCGTCGAAAACCGTCCAGTTGTTCGCGAAGCGGTGTAAGCAGGCTGTTCAGGCTTTGGCGATTTTGCTCGTCTACACGACGGTTGCTGTGCTCGAAAATACGGTTCGCCAGATTTTCAAACTGTTCGCTCAGACGCTGTTCGCTGTTGATCATCTGGCGGATTTTATCTTCCGCATGCTGCTGCGTCGCTTCCAGTCGGGTAGTGACTTCACGAAGATCGGCTTCAAGAGAGGTGTTGATGCTGTGCAGGCTGCGCAATTCGTTATTGAGTAGTTCGCACTCATCGCGCCAGTGGGCTTCCTGTGAGAGCTGCTGGCGGGCGGCGCTTAGCGCAATATCCAGTTCGCGTCGTTCTTCGATGAGGTCGGCACGGATCCGATCGGCGTGCGCTTTTGTTGCTAGCCACCCCACCAGCAGCCCTGCGGCTAACGCCAGCACGGCACTCATCATAATTGAAATATCCACAACGCCCCCTTACAGCAACGACTTACCCGCACAAAATAGAATTGTGCTGTATAAACGTCCAGTTTAAAAGGAATTTCCTGCGAGGCACTACGCAAAATAAAAAGGCCGAACGCGTCGGCCTTTTTGAATAGACGGGAGAATTACAGTAAACGACGCGCAGCTTCCACCACGATTTTCACCGCGTGGCTTTCTGTTTGTTTCATCGTTTCCGCATTAGGGATCTCTTGCTGAGTACGGTTCACGATAACCCCCGCGACCATACCTGCACGCAGACCCTGGCTTGCGCACATGGTGAGCAGCGTAGCAGATTCCATTTCGTAGTTCATGACACCCATAGACTGCCACTCTTCCATTGAGCCTTTGAAACGGCTCACTACGCGACCAGAGAAGGTGTCATAACGCTCCTGGCCCGGATAGAAGGTATCAGAAGACGCGGTAACGCCTACGTGGGTGGTGGCGCCGATAGATTTCGCCGCTTCCACCAGCGCGGTGGTGCACTCGAAGTCCGCGACGGCCGGGAATTCCATTGGCGCGAAGTGCAGGCTTGCACCGTCCAGACGGACAGATGCTGTGGTGACCAGTACATCACCTACGTTGATATGTGGCTGGATGGCGCCAGTCGTACCGATACGCAGGAAGGTACGAATGCCCAGCTGTGCCAGTTCTTCTACGGCAATAGAGGTTGACGGACCGCCGATACCGGTAGAGCAAACGATCACGGCTTTACCATCCAGCTCAGCACGCCAGGTAGTGAACTCGCGATGAGATGCCAGCTTAACCGGCTTATCCATCAGCGCGGCGATCTTTTCCACACGCTCCGGGTCGCCAGGGACGATAGCGAGCTGAGCCCCTTGTAAATCGTTCTTAGTGAGGCCGAGATGAAAAACATCAGACTTAGACATAAAAACTCCTCTGTGAATCGGTTTTGTCAGAAGAAGCAAAAACACACTTTACCGAAGGCATGAACATATTTTCGTGACAGTAATCACTATGATGTAAATCAATTGCATTCCATTACCATAAAATAGTGACTTGAATCACATAAATGATGCGATGTAAGGAAGCCCTGCACAAAAGATAGACCGTTTAAGGCAATGTGGTTCGTTGCATGTGTCTATAGTTAACAATGCGCTTTTTGGCTGAATATTTAAGGGTACGGAGAATACCATGACAACACGACAATCTGGCTTTGCACCTGCTGTATCTCCACCGACGTCTACCACGGTTCACACTCCGGATAACGCCATTATCGCCGGTGTAACGTCCATACCTTCACAAGGCGATGATATGCCAGCGTATCACGCACGACCAAAACAGTCCGATGGCCCGCTGCCTGTGGTCATTGTCGTGCAGGAGATTTTTGGCATTCATGAACACATTCGTGACGTTTGCCGCCGTCTGGCTCTGGAAGGGTATCTGGCTATCGCACCAGAGCTCTATTTTCGTGAAGGCGATCCCAATGACTTTGCCGATATCCCCACGTTGCTCAGCAGCCTTGTCGCCAAAGTGCCTGACTCTCAGGTATTGGCCGATCTGGATCACGTCGCCAGTTGGGCTTCTCGTAACGGAGGAGATGCCCACCAGTTGATGATCACCGGATTTTGCTGGGGTGGACGCATCACCTGGCTGTATGCAGCTCATAATCCGCAGTTAAAAGCGGCGGTAGCGTGGTATGGCAAACTGGTGGGCGATAAAACCCTCAACTCACCGAAACATCCTGTTGATATCGCGACCGATCTTAACGCCCCCGTTCTGGGACTTTATGGCGGCCAGGACACCAGTATTCCGCAAGATACCGTTGAAACAATGCGTCAGGCGCTACGCGCCGCCAATGCAAAAGCGGAAATCGTGGTCTATCCCGATGCCGGACATGCGTTTAACGCCGATTATCGTCCGAGCTATCACGAAGAGTCCGCAAAAGATGGCTGGCTGAGAATGCTGGAGTGGTTCACACAATACGGCGGGAAGAAATAAACGTTAATTGCCCGGCGGCGACTACACCTTACCGGGCCTACAACTCTTGCTATTTCCTGTAAGCCGGGTAAGCGCTTGCGCTTCCCGGCCACCGGCTCTGAATTACGCCTGACGCAGGTTCTGCGCAGCTTTGACCATGTTCGCCAGCGCGGCGCGGGTTTCCGGCCAACCGCGCGTTTTCAGGCCGCAGTCCGGGTTGACCCACAGACGCTCGGCCGGAATACGCTGCTCGGCTTTCTTCAGCAGGGCTTCAATCCACTCCACGCTCGGGACGTTCGGCGAGTGAATATCGTATACGCCCGGCCCGATTTCGTTCGGATAGTCGAACTCTTCAAACGATTCCAGCAGCTCCATATCAGAGCGTGAAGTCTCAATGGTGATCACGTCCGCGTCCAGCGCCGCAATGGAGTCCATGATGTCGTTGAACTCGCAGTAACACATGTGGGTGTGGATCTGGGTTTCATCCTTCGCCACCGCCGCGTTAATGCGGAAGGCTTCCACGCCCCACTCCAGATACGCCGCCCAGTCGCTGCGGCGCAGCGGCAGACCTTCGCGCAGTGCCGGTTCGTCAATCTGGATGATGCCAATACCCGCCGCTTCCAGATCCGCTACCTCATCACGCAGCGCCAGCGCAATCTGCTTAGCGATGGTTTCACGCGTCACGTCTTCACGCGGGAATGACCAGCAGAGAATGGTCACCGGACCGGTCAACATGCCTTTTACCGGTTTGTCGGTCAGCGACTGGGCATACTTCGCCCACTCCACGGTGATCGCTTCCGGGCGGCTGACATCGCCAATAACCACCGGTGGTTTCACGCAGCGAGAGCCGTAGCTCTGCACCCAACCATTCTGGGTAAAGACGAATCCGTCCAGGTGCTCGCCAAAATATTCCACCATGTCGTTACGTTCGGCTTCACCGTGCACCAGCACGTCGAGCCCCAGACGTTCCTGTTCAACAATCGCCTGTTTGATATGTTCCGCGATACCGGTGCGGTAGTTACTTGCATCCAGGTTGCCCTTTTTGAAGTCCAGACGCAGGCCGCGAATTTCCGTGGTTTGCGGGAATGAGCCGATAGTGGTGGTCGGCCATGCCGGCAGATTAAAGCGGGCACGCTGCGCTTCGGCGCGAACCGGGTAAGCGTTGGCACGTTGGCTGTCCTGGGCGGTGATCGCCGCCAGACGTTTTTCCACTGCGGCGTTGTGTACGCGGGTAGAGTGACGACGAGCCTGGATCGGTGCGCTCCACGCCACAATTGCCGCCGTATCACCGCTGTTCAACGCATCACGCAGCAGCGCCAGCTCGCCGCATTTTTGTAGGGCGAAGGCAAACCAGCTCTTCACTTCTGCATCAAGGCGGGTTTCCACGCTGAGATCGATTGGGCTGTGCAGCAAGGAGCAGGAAGAAGCTACCCACAGGTCACGTTTCCCGACGATATCTTTAATTTGCGCGTATTTTTCGCTGAGATCGGCACGCCAGACGTTGCGACCGTTCACCAGCCCCGCTGACAGCAACCAGTCGGCAGGCAGACGCTTGTGCAGCTCGGCCACATCATCTTTACCGTGCACGAAGTCAACGTGCAGCCCCTGCACCGGCAGCGCGGTAATGGTATCCAGGTTTGGCGTTACGCCTTCGAAGTAGGTGGTCAGCAGCAGCTTTACCTGACCCGTCAGCGCGTCATACGCCGGTTTGAAGGCGTTCAGCCAAACCTGAGGCAGCTCCAGCACCAGAGCCGGTTCATCAATCTGCACCCACTCAATACCGCGTTTCGCCAGCTCAGCCAGCACCTGCTGGTAAACCGGCAGAATATCGTTCAACAGGCTCAGGCGGTCAAACTGTTCGCCCTTCACTTTCCCCAGCCACAGGTAAGTTACCGGTCCCAGCAGCACAGGTTTCACCTTGTGACCGAGCGCCAACGCTTCATCCACTTCATCTAACAGTTGGGTCCAGGTCAGTTTGAACTGCTGACCTTTGGTAAACTCTGGCACCATGTAGTGATAGTTGGTGTTAAACCATTTGGTCATTTCTGCCGCCGCCGCGGGCTCCCCGGTTGGTGCGCGGCCACGGCCAATGCGGAATAAGGTATCGATATCGACCGAGCCGTCTTTATTTTGATGACGAGCCGGAACGTTGCCGAGCAGCAGGCTGGTGGTCAGCACGTGATCGTACCAGGCAAAATCGCCCACCGGCAGCAGGTCAACGCCCGCCTGCTTCTGCTGATCCCAGTGACGGGCACGCAGCTCGCGGCCAACGGTTAGCAAATCTTCACAGGAAGAATTTCCCGCCCAGTAGCTTTCTTGCGCTTTTTTCAGCTCGCGACGCAGGCCAACGCGAGGGAAACCGAGGGTGTGATTAAGTATTGTCATTTTTCTTCCTCTAATTATATGTAAATCCTATTGATTTTTAATTTAGGGAGGGTGGCAAGTTTATTCATCCCAGGAGCTTACTGAAGTAAGTGACCGGGGTGGAAAAACACAGCCAACGCACCATAAATTTAAAAGACGAAGGATTTTAGCCATCCAGATGTTTACACATCCATAATTGACAGTTACTGTATATTCCTCAAGCGCAATTTGTTCATGCCGAAGTGAAGGACTTTCATGATCGAGATTAAACACCTGAAAACGCTCCAGGCGTTGCGGAATAGTGGTTCGCTGGCGGCCGCAGCGGCGACGTTGCATCAGACCCAATCCGCCCTCTCTCACCAGTTCAGCGATCTGGAACAGCGCCTTGGCTTTCGACTTTTTATCCGTAAAAGCCAGCCTCTGCGCTTTACGCCGCAAGGCGAAATTTTGCTGCAGTTAGCAAATCAGGTGTTGCCGCAAATTGGTCGTGCGCTGCAGGCCTGCAACGAACCGCAGCAAACCCGGCTGCGGATCGCTATTGAATGCCATAGCTGTATTCAATGGCTGACGCCCGCGCTGGAGAATTTTCGTGTCAACTGGCCGCAGGTGGAGATGGACTTTAAATCCGGCGTGACGTTCGATCCGCAACCAGCGCTACAACAGGATGAGCTGGATCTGGTGCTGACATCCGACATTCTGCCGCGTAGCGGACTGCACTACTCGCCGATGTTCGATTTTGAAGTCCGCCTGGTACTGGCGCCGGACCATCCGCTGGCCAGCAAGACGCAGATCACGCCGGAGGATTTAGCCAGTGAGACGCTGCTTATTTACCCGGTGCAACGGAGTCGACTGGATGTCTGGCGGCATTTCTTGCAGCCTGCGGGCGTTAGTCCGTCGCTGAAGAGCGTGGATAACACCCTGCTGCTGATTCAGATGGTTGCAGCCAGAATGGGTATTGCAGCTTTACCGCACTGGGTGGTGGAGAGTTTTGAACGCCAGGGCCTGGTGGTGACCAAAACCCTGGGTGATGGATTGTGGAGCCGGCTGTACGCCGCCGTGCGCGATGGCGAGCAGCGACAGCCAGTCACGGAAGCGTTTATTCGCTCAGCGCGGAATCACGCCTGCGATCACCTGCCGTTTGTACGGAGTGCGGAACGACCCACTTTCGATGTACCCACAGTGAAGCCACTATCACAGCCGCACCAATGATGAAGCTTGGCCAGTGAGGCTGTTGATGCCAGATAGCCAGGTTAACCAGCAGCCCGGCCGGCACATGCATATTGTTCATGATGCCCAGCGTCCCCGCATCCACCTGGGTCGCGCCATAGTTCCACATAAAGTAACCAATGCCGGACGCTGCCACGCCAAGAAAGACCAGAATTCCCCACTGTAGGGTAGTTGCAGGCATTTTCTGCGCATTCCCCAGCATGAACCAGGCCACGACCGCCACCATAAAGGCCCCCATGTAAAACCAGGCAAAGGCGTTGTGCTGCGGCATTGGCCGCGTTTCCATCAGACGCTTGTAGCCCACCATGCCAATGGCAAAGCTGATATTGGACAACTGCACCAGCAGCAGGCCGGTCCAGAAGTGGCTGGTCACCTGATCGTAACGAATGATCCCCGCACCAATCACCGCCAGCAACGCACTGAAGGCGTAGCTCCAGCGCAGACGACGTCCGCTCATCAGGTCATAAATCAGCGTAATGTAGAGCGGCGTCAGCACGGTAAAGAGCAGCAGTTCTGATACCGTCAGGTACAGATAGGCGTGAAAACTCAGCATATACATAATGCCAAGCTGCATGGCGCCCACCAGCATATACAGCGCGATGGTTTTTACGCTATGCCCACGGGTACGTAAAAACGGCAGGAACACCAGCGCCGCCAGCCCAACGCGCACCAGCACCGCAAAATAGCTATCGACATGACCGGCAAGGTACTCGCCAAACAGGCTAAAGGAAAAGGCCCACAGAATTGTGGTAATGATGAGTAACGCCACAATGGATGTCTCTTAACAAAAGGTACGCCCATTGTAGCGAAGTTTTAAGTTGACATCTGGTCAACTAACGAACAAAAAAATTACTGCAAAAACAGCTCACGCAGATAATGCGGCACGGCATCGTCGGCATTAAGACCAATGACTTCCAGTTCCGGATGCAGATCCTTCAGGCGCTGGTGAGCGTTGCCCATAATGCAGCCTTTCCCTGCCATGGAGAGCATTTCCGCATCGTTCATCCCGTCGCCAAAAGCGATGCAATCTTTCAGGCTGTAGCCCATCGCTTTCGCTACCGCTTCAAGCGCATGACCTTTCGATACGCCGCCAGCCATGACTTCCAGGCAGGTAAGCGTAGAGAAACTGACGTTGACGCGGTCGCCCCAGCGGGCGTTAATCGCCTGCTCCAGCGGCAGCAGCCTTTCGTGAGAATCGGTGGTGAAAAACACCTTACTCACGCCTTCCGGCTCCAGTAGCGCAGGTTCAAACAGTGAATAGTTAAACACTGCTTCTTTGAAGAAGCGCATTTCGTCTGGGCGATGGCGGTTCATAAACCACTCATCATCACGATAAACGTTGGTCACGATGTCCGGGTTTGCATTCACTACGCCAAACAGGTCGCTGGCAATGTCGCGATCCAGGTTATGCGAAAACACCAGATTCCCGTCAGAATCATGCACCCGCGCGCCGTTGGACGTGATCATGTAGGTTTTAATGCCGAGGTTATCGCGAATTTGCCCCACATCAACATGATGACGGCCAGTCGCAAACACGAAGTTAACGCCACGAGCGGTCAATAACTTCAGCGTATCTTTGGCATAAGGGGACAGAGTATGGTCGGGAGAAAGCAGCGTACCGTCTAAATCAGACGCAACAACCTGATACATAAGAAAATTCAACCTCTAGGCAAAGCGGGTTCCGCTGGATGAGTTATGCTTGTCGAAAAATTCGACAATAGCGTTAAGCGCGACTGAGCGCATTGCGTCCTTTTCAAAAAGGATCTCATGGTACGCGCCTTTGATGACCAGCGGCTGCCCCCCTTCTACGGGATGGCCCGCTGCGGCGCGGAGTTCACAAAAACGATCGTGCATGCGGTTATCTACCACACGCTCTTCTTCGGCCTGAATCAGCAGCGTCGGCGTCGCGTCGTCTCCTGCTCCAGCCAGAACCTGTTCGCCTGCCAGAATACCTTCACGTACCCAGTGGTAGGTGGGGCCGCCAACGCGCAGCCGTGGCTCATCCGCATAGAAGCGTAGATTGCGCCGATAGCGCTGTCGACTATGGGTTAACGCATTCATACCGAATGGCAGCGCCCGCCAGCGCCCGGTACCCATCGCATAACCTTCGCGGATCCGCGGATGCCCTTCAGCCCAGTCCAGAATGTGGCGTACCATCCAGTCGGGAAAGCGCATCACAATACCAAACATCGGCGCGCAAAGCGCGATGGCATCACACTGATTCGGGTGGCGCTGCAAGAATAACGTGGCTATCGCTCCGCCCATTGAATGCGCCAGTATATAGCGCTTTCTCCACGGACCGGGTAGCACTTCCTGCTGCCAGAAGGCGGTTAAATCGTCGACATAGTCATTAAAGTTATCGACATGACCGCGATGCGGGTCCGAAAGCATACGCCCGGAACGCCCCTGGCCACGGTGATCGATAATGAGGACGTCAAAACCAGAATGAAACAGGTCATACGCCAGTTCAGCGTATTTCACGTAGCTTTCAATGCGTCCAGGACAGACGACGATGACGCGATCGTTTTTTTCTGCGTGAAAACGCACAAAATGGACGGGGATATCATCCACGCCCGTAAATTCCGCTTCTTCCCGCTGACGCCAGAAATCTGTCAGTGGCCCCATGGAAAAAGCAGCAAACGCGTTTTCTCTTGTTTCCCAGTCTTTTTGCTGCTGAAACATCGGGTATCCAGCCTCGCTGACCAAGTAAAATCGTTTTTTTCGCCGTCGCTGACACAACCTAACGGCAGTAGCGTATTGTGGCATAAAAATAGACAATCCGGGAGTTTCTCATGACCTTTGAATGGTGGTTCGCCTACCTGTTGACCTCTATTATTTTGAGCTTGTCTCCAGGCTCTGGCGCAATCAACACCATGACCACCGCCATCAGTCACGGTTATCGCGGCGCCAGCGCGTCGATTGCTGGTTTGCAGACAGGACTTGGCATTCATATCGTTCTGGTTGGCGTAGGACTGGGAACGCTATTTTCACGTTCGGTGATCGCATTTGAGGTTCTGAAGTGGGCAGGGGCGGCCTATCTGATTTGGCTGGGTATTCAGCAATGGCGGGCGGCGGGTGCTATCGATCTGAACACCATGGCGAATACGCAATCGCGCAGCCGCCTGTTCAAACGCGCAGTCTTTGTTAATCTGACCAACCCCAAGAGCATTGTTTTCCTTGCCGCCCTGTTCCCGCAGTTTATCCTGCCGCAGGAACCGCAGTTAATGCAGTATGTGGTGCTTGGCGTCACGACCATCGTGGTCGATATCATTGTGATGATCGGTTACGCGACGCTGGCCACGCGCATTGCTGGCTGGATTAAAGGGCCAAAGCAAATGAAAGCGTTAAACAAAGTGTTTGGCTCGCTGTTTATGCTGATAGGCGCCTTGTTAGCCTCGGCACGGCATGCCTGATGAAGGTGCCGGAGGCGCTGCGCTTATCCGGCCCGGAAGAAACTTAACGCGAGATAATCAGGTGGATACCGAAGCCCGCAAACAGCGCACCGGCAAAACCATCAATCCACTTCGCCAGACGCTGATAGCCACGACGCATTTTCGGCAGTGCAAACAGGCTGGCGACTACGGTAAACCACGCCAACGTTTCCACGATGATCAGGGCAAAGATCCCCCAGCGTGCGCCCGTTCCCACGTTATCGCCAACGAACAATGAGAACACGGAGCCAAAATAGATAATGGCTTTAGGGTTCGCCAGGTTGGTCAGCAGCCCCTTCAAAAAGCTGCGTCCGCTCTGCGCCAGCTCAACTTGCGGAGTGGGAGTCGCAACATCCTGTTTTTTAAACGCGCCGCGTAGCATCTGATAACCCATCCAGCACAGATACAGCCCCCCGCCCACCATAATAATGGTGTGCAGCCAGGCCATTTTTTCGATAATCAGATGTAGGCCGAGCAGCGCTACGCCAGCCCAGACCATGACGCCACAGGTAATACCCAGCACGCCCATCATAGCTTCTTTGCGCGAACGGCTAACCGCTGTTTGAGAAACAAAGAAAAAGTCGGGACCAGGGCTCATCAGCGCAACGATATGCACCAACGCAACGGTGAAAAATAGCGTTAACATAAAAATGACTCGCGGGGGAAATAGTTCAGTGAGTCACCATCCTGGCACTTTTTTGCCTGGCTGACTACTCTTCGTCGTCACCATCAACGTGCGCGCGAATAAGCGCCATAAACTCTTTGCCAAAACGCTCAAGTTTACGCATCCCCACGCCATTAACGCTCAGCATTTCGCTCGGTGAAACCGGCATCTGCTCAGCCATTTCAATCAGCGTGGCGTCGTTGAACACCACATACGGCGGGATATTCTCTTCATCAGCAATGGCTTTACGCAGCTTCCGCAATTTGGCGAACAGTTTGCGATCGTAATTGCCACCGAAGGATTTCTGCATCGCTCGCGGTTTCAGCGCCACAATTCGCGGTACCGCAAGCTGTAGCGCAACATCACCACGCAGTACCGGACGCGCGGCTTCGGTTAGCTGTAACGCGGAGTGATGAGCAATATTCTGCGTCACCAGCCCAAGATGAATAAGCTGGCGGATAACGCTTACCCAATGTTCGTGGCTTTGCTCACGACCAATGCCATAGACAGGCAGCTTGTCATGGGCCAGCTCGCGAATTCGCTGGTTATTCGCTCCGCGCAGAACCTCCACGACATAACCCATACCAAAGCGTTGATTAACACGGTAGATAGTCGACAGCGCTTTGCGCGCATCCATGAGTCCGTCGTACTGTTTTGGCGGGTCGAGACAGATGTCGCAGTTACCACACGGCTCCTGACGCCCCTCGCCAAAATAGTTCAACAGCACCAGACGACGACAGGTTTGCGCCTCGGCAAACGCCCCCATCGCATTGAGCTTATGCCGTTCGATATCCAGCAGTTGTCCGGCGGGTTTCTCTTCGAGGCAACGGCGCAGCCATGCCATATCAGCCGGATCGTAAAACAGCATTGCTTCCGCAGGCAGGCCGTCACGCCCGGCGCGGCCGGTTTCCTGGTAATAGGACTCGATGTTGCGCGGAATATCGAAATGCACCACGAAGCGTACGTTGGGTTTGTTGATTCCCATGCCAAACGCCACGGTCGCCACGACGATTTGCAGGTCATCACGCTGGAATTTCTCCTGCACTTCTGCACGTACAGCGTTTTCCAGCCCGGCATGATAAGCCCCGGCGCTAATGCCTCGGCTTTGCAGACGCGCGGCGGTGTCTTCTACTTTAGCGCGACTGTTACAGTAAATAATACCGGACTTACCGCGCTGCTCTTGCACGTAGCGCATCAGTTGATCGAGCGGCTTAAACTTCTCCATCAACATGTAGCGAATATTCGGGCGATCAAAGCTGCTGATCTGAATTAACGGGTCGTTGAGCCCCAGCAGACGCACAATATCCAGCCGGGTTGTCTCGTCCGCGGTCGCGGTCAGCGCGACAAACGGCAGAGTTGGGAAACGCTGACGCAACTGCCCCAGCGCGGCGTATTCCGGGCGGAAATCATGCCCCCACTGCGAAATACAGTGCGCTTCATCAACCGCCAGCAGCACCGGGTTCCAGTGCGCCAGATTTTCAAGGAAGTTATCCAGCATCAGGCGTTCGGGCGCAATGTACAGTAAGCGAATCTGCCCGCTACGACAGCCTGCCATCACCTCAAGCTGCTGCTCACGACTTTGGGTGGAGTTCAGACACGCGGCCGCCACGCCGTTGGCAAGCAGTTGATCGACCTGATCTTTCATCAGAGAAATCAGCGGAGAAACAACAACGGTGAGGCCGTTAAGCAATAATGCGGGAATTTGATAGCACAGGGATTTTCCGCCACCGGTCGGCATAACGACCAGGCAGTCGCGACCAGCGATCACGGTATCAATGATTTCTTCCTGACCAGGGCGAAACTGTTGGTAGCCAAAGGTTTCCTGCAAAACCTGTTTAGCGCCCATTTCCAGATTCAACACTTCCGCCTGCGCCACATTAACCCCATTAGCCTGAAATAAAAACAGGCGCTATTTTCAGCGCCTGAGAGAGAAACTGCAATGATTAAAATACTCTCAATACCTGTCAGAAGATATCGTTAAGCATTACACCCACGCCAACACGGGTCTGATTGAAGTTGTAGTCAATCAGTGATTCGCCGTAGCCGCTGTAGACCTGGGTATAAAGACGCACATGCTTGGTAATGGGATAACTGGCCCCCAGCTCTGCGCCGCCGTAGCCGGTATTCCAGTTGTACTGGCCTTTCACACTGATCACCGCGTCACCCAGGTGATAACCCATTTTTAACTGATAGTAGCCCATATATTTGGTGATATCAGGGTTATCGTCAGTGCTGCCGATAACGTACCACGGCTTAACTTCCACCAGCCAGTTACCGTTTTCAGCCATCAGCCGGGTGTAAAGGCGGTTCCAGCTACGTGAGGTGGGGTCGGATCGACCATTGGAGTCATGGTTATAGCCCATTTCGACATCGCGGAGCGTCCAACCGGCAAAGCGATAGTCGGTGGCGAAACCGAGGAACAATTGCGGTTCATAGTTGGTTTCGCGAAATGGCGCAGACTCTTCACTGTTCGAAAGCTGCCACCAGGACTTCTGGGTATAGGAACCGCCGAGTACCGAGTTCGGGCCTAATATTCCGCGCCAGAGCGGAAACGCCAGGCTTAGCTGAAACTTAACCTCATCTTTGCGCGCATTTTCGGACCAGCTATAGCTGCTGATCGCCTCTTTATTCATGTCGCTGGTATTGGTGTAGATGAGATAGTTGGTCTCATAAGGATAAAGCGTGAAAGGGTTGTCATGCTCCTGCAGCATGTTGGCGATGATACTGCCGCGAACCGCCGGTGCATCATGAATCTCTTTCACTGTCGCTTCCTGCGCATACGCGGTCAACGGCAGCATGACTGCTGGTAGTAACCATCCCAGAATCGCCCGCATCGGTAATGTTCTCCTGAACCAAAATATTGATGAATTGTATAATTATCTGGCAAGTATTCTACATACTTAGCGAGTTCCTCGTTAGTTATCCCGTCCTAAAGTAGAAAACAACAAATAATAAGCATAATATCAACATTTCATTAACCATTGAGATGTAGGGATCGTATGTCTGCCGTACTTACTGCTGAGGAAGCGCTGAAGTTAGTGGGTGAAATGTTTGTCTATCATATGCCGTTTAACCGGGCGCTGGGTCTGGAGCTTGAACGCTATGAGAAAGAATTTGCTCAATTAGCCTTTAATAATCAACCGATGATGGTCGGCAACTGGGCGCAAAGCATTCTACATGGCGGCGTGATCGCGTCGGCGCTGGACGTTGCCGCCGGGCTGGTGTGCGTTGGCAGTACGCTGACCCGCCATGAGACGATCAGCGAGGACGAACTGCGTCAGCGAATGTCACGTATGGGGACAATCGATTTGCGCGTTGATTACCTGCGCCCGGGGAGAGGAAATCGCTTTACCGCCACCAGTAGCCTGCTGCGGGCGGGGAATAAAGTCGCCGTTGCGCGCGTGGAACTGCATAACGAAGAACAGCTTTATATTGCCAGCGCAACCGCCACTTATATGGTGGGGTAAGTGCCCAAAAAAAGGTAAACTGCTGTTACATTTCTGAAATGAGTTTTCCCGATGGATGCTAAACAAACGCGGCAGGGCGTGTTACTCGCTCTTGCTGCTTATTTTATTTGGGGTATCGCTCCTGCCTACTTCAAGCTGATTTACTATGTCCCGGCGGATGAGATCCTGACGCACCGCGTCATCTGGTCATTTTTCTTTATGGTGGTACTGATGAGCATCAGTCGCCAGTGGTCGGGCATCAAAACGCTGCTACAAACGCCAAAGAAGATCTTCCTGCTGGCGCTCTCTGCAGTGCTCATCGGTGGAAACTGGCTGCTGTTCATTTGGGCGGTCAATAATCATCATATGCTGGAAGCCAGCCTGGGCTATTTTATTAACCCTCTGGTGAATATTGTGCTGGGAATGCTTTTCCTCGGCGAGCGCTTTCGTCGCATGCAGTGGCTGGCGGTACTGTTAGCCGCCTGCGGCGTACTGGTACAGCTGTGGACCTTCGGATCGCTGCCAATCATCGCGTTGGGCCTGGCGTTCAGCTTTGCTTTCTATGGTCTGGTACGCAAGAAGATTGCCGTCGAAGCACAAACCGGCATGCTGATCGAAACCCTGTGGCTTTTACCTGTTGCGGCTATCTATCTGTTTGGCATCGCGGACAGCCCAACCAGCCATATGGGGCAAAACCCCATGTCGCTCAATCTGCTGCTAATTGCTGCAGGTGTCGTGACCACCATTCCGCTGCTGTGCTTTACCGGCGCGGCGACCCGCCTGCGTCTGTCCACGCTGGGTTTCTTCCAGTATATCGGACCCACGCTAATGTTCCTGCTGGCCGTCACTTTCTACGGTGAAGTTCCGGGAGCGGATAAAATGGTCACGTTTGCGTTTATCTGGGTGGCGCTGGCAGTTTTCGTGATGGATGCGATTTATACGCAACGACGGGTACGTCGGAGCTGAAGAAGTGCCGGATAAGGCGTAACCGCCATCCGGCACAGCCATTACAGCCAGTTCTTGCGCTTAAAGTACAGATACGGTGCCAGACCCGCGAGCATCATAAAGACAATCGCCCCTGGGTAACCGAAGCTCCAGTGCAATTCCGGCATGAACTCAAAGTTCATCCCGTAGCTGGAAGCCACCAGCGTCGGCGGCAGGAACACCACAGAGACCACCGAGAAGATCTTGATGATGCGGTTCTGCTCGATATTGATAAAGCCCATCGCCGCCTGCATCAGGAAGTTAACCTTCTGGAACAGTGACTCGTTGTGCGGCAGCAGGGATTCGATATCGCGCAGAATCTCACGCGCCTGTTCCAGCTGACTCCCCGGCAAACGCGCTTTACGCACCAGGAAGTTCAGTGCGCGCTGGGTCTCCATCAGACACAGGCGGACCTTCCAGCCGATATCTTCCAGTTCCGCCAGCGTCGAAAGCGCTTCGTCATATTCATCGCCCTGACGCCCTTCCATGATCACACGGCTGAGTTTTTCCAGGTCGCTGTAGATGTTTTCGATCTCATCCGCCAACTGTTCAATTTTAGTTTCGAACAGGTCGAGCAGCAGCTCGTAAGCGTTGCCATCCACCATCGCCTGATTACGCGCACGCATGCGGTACAGGCGGAATGCCGGCAGCTCGCGCTCGCGCAGAGTAAACAGGCGGCCTTCGCGAATGGTAAATGCGACGGTTGAGTTACCCGCGTGATCGTCGGCATCTTCATAGAAGAAGAAGGAGTGAATGTGCAGACCGTCTTCGTCTTCAAAAAAACGCGCAGATGCTTCGATGTCTTCCAGTTCAGGGCGCGTAGCCAGATTCTGGCCCAAGTCCTTTTGCACACGGTTTCGTTCTTCGTCATCCGGCTCGACTAAATCGACCCAAACCGAACTGGCCAGGTGCTCGATTTCGTCTGCCTCAAGGCGAGTTAAACGATTGTTTTCCAGTTGAAATGCGCTCAGCATGACCGGGACTCCCAATGCAAAAAATTATCGGACAGTTCGGAGGGCACACAGAAACAAATTGGGTTTCAGACCATTAAACAGCCTGACTCAGCGCGACGGGAAAAAACAGAAGGTCGCTGACAACCGCGAAGGCTATCAGCAAAAAGGGATAGCCTTAGGAGTTGATCCTGGATGACAGGATAATGAGCCAGTATCTACTGGGTGTGTCCAAGGCGAATGTCCTCTTAGCGTAATCGTGCGCGCATGTTACGCCAGCAAAATTTTGACGTCAACACGCAACAGATGGCGAAAAAGTAATAATTTCCCCTTATACAAAAAGGTTAGCAGAGGGGAATTATTTATCTATGATTTCAGAATATTAACCGACAGATAGCGGGATGGCGGCTTCGCCTTGTCCGGCCTGGAAATCAAAATGTTACCCGGTCTGTAGGCCGGATAAGACGCGCCAGCGTCGCCATCCGGCAAAGCCAAACCGATCAAACCGTTTCCAGTCTGGCGTAGGCTGCCACCAGCCATTTGATCCCTTGCCCCTGGAACGCGACCTGCAAACGGCTGTGCTCACCGCTTCCTTCCAGATTGACGATGGTGCCCTCACCAAACTTAGCGTGGCGCACGCGCTGGCCGAGCTTGTAGCCGGTATCATTTTCCGCCATTGGCGTGCCCATCCGCTGATGGCTCACCGGGCGGCTAACCGTGGCGCGCAGGCGAACCTCTTCAACGCACGCTTCCGGCAGTTCGCCGATAAAGCGCGACGGCCGGTGGTAAACCTCTTTGCCGTACAGACGACGCGTTTCGGCGTAGGTCAGCGTCAGCTTTTGCATCGCGCGGGTCACGCCTACGTAAGCCAGGCGGCGCTCTTCTTCGAGGCGCCCACCTTCGTCCAGCGACATCTGGCTGGGGAACATGCCTTCTTCCATACCCACGATAAATACCTGGGGGAACTCCAGACCTTTCGCCGAGTGCAGCGTCATCAGTTGTACCGCATCCTGCCAGGTATCCGCCTGCCCTTCGCCTGCTTCCAGCGCGGCGTGTGACAGGAACGCCTGTAGCGGCATTAAGTCTTCGTCTTCTTCGTTGTAGCTGAACTGGCGCGTTGCCGTCACCAGTTCGTCTAAGTTTTCGATACGCGTCTGACCCTTCTCGCCTTTTTCCTGCTCGTACATCATGCGCAGGCCGGAGTCTTTAATCACCCGGTCAGTCTGCACGTGCAGCGGCATATCGGCGGTCTCCTGCGCCAGCGCATCGATCAGCTCCATAAAACGCTGTAAGGCGCTGGCGGCGCGACCCGCGAGGGCTTTTTCCTGCAACAGCTCACGACAGGCCTGCCACAACGTAAGCTGGCGGTCACGGGAGGTCTGACGCACGACATCTAATGTACGATCGCCAATCCCGCGGGTTGGCGTATTCACCACGCGTTCGAATGCAGCGTCGTCATTGCGGTTAGCGATCAGGCGCAGGTAGGAGAGCGCATCTTTGATTTCCTGGCGTTCGAAGAAGCGCATCCCACCATAGATACGGTACGGCATGCTGGCTTGTAACAACGCCTCTTCCAGCACGCGCGACTGGGCGTTGCTGCGATACAGAATGGCGCACTGTTCCAGCGCACCGCCGTTGTCCTGCCAGGTTTTGATACGATTGACCACAAAACGCGCTTCATCGAGTTCGTTGAACGCGCAGTACAGTGAAATTGGTTCGCCGTCGACGCCATCGGTCCACAGCTTTTTACCCAAACGCCCGTTGTTGTTTTCAATCAGGGCGTTGGCCGCGCTGAGGATGTTGTTGGTCGAGCGGTAGTTCTGCTCCAGGCGAATAGTTTCTGCGCCCGGGAAATCCGTGAGGAAGCGCTGGATGTTTTCCACCTGCGCCCCGCGCCAGCCGTAGATCGACTGGTCATCATCGCCAACGATCATCACTTTGCCGGTATCGCCCGCCAGCAGGCGGATCCAGGCGTACTGAATGTTGTTGGTATCCTGGAATTCGTCCACCAGGATATTGGTAAAGCGTTCGCGGTAGTGCTGCAGGATATGCGGCTTGTTGAGCCACAGTTCATGGGCGCGCAGCAACAGCTCGGCGAAATCCACCAGCCCCGCGCGGTCACACGCTTCCTGATAGGCCTGATACACTTTCTGCCAGGTTTGCTCTACCGGGTTGCCATAGCTCTGCAGATGGTGCGGGCGCAGCCCTTCATCTTTCTGACTATTGATAAACCACATCGCCTGACGCGGCGGCCACTGCTTCTCATCAAGATTCATCGCCTTGATCAAACGCTTGAGCAAACGCAATTGGTCTTCGCTGTCGAGGATCTGGAAATCCTGCGGCAGGTTCGCATCCATATGGTGCGCGCGCAGCAGACGGTGCGCCAGACCGTGGAATGTACCCACCCACATACCGCCCTGGCTGGTTCCCATGATCTGGCCAATACGGTGGCGCATTTCCGCCGCCGCTTTGTTGGTAAAGGTCACCGCCATAATGGAGTATGGCGAGTTGTTCTCTACCGTCAGTAACCAGGCGATACGGTGCACCAGCACGCGAGTTTTACCACTCCCCGCGCCGGCCAAAACCAGCATGTTGCTGCGTGGCGCGGCCACCGCTTCACGCTGTTTATCATTAAGGCTGTCGAGCAGGTAAGAAACGTCCATTGGCACCGCCGCGTAAAAGTAGGTAAGGCGGATAAGCGTAGCGCCATCCGCCAAAAAGCTGGGTATATATACAGAGTTCTGCTGGTGATTATATCAGCGAGGTCAGAGATGCCAACTGTGAAATTTCGATATGCGGCAGCAAACGGCTGTCTGCGGTTTGCATCAGGTCGGCATTTTCCGGTTTGATCCAGCAGGCCTGCATACCGCAACGGATGGCCCCCGCCACGTCTGTCGTCAGGTCATCGCCCACATGCAGAATCTCAGCCACAGGCATTTTCAGTTTATCCGCCGCCAGCGCATACATGTCGCTGAACGGTTTTGATCGCCCGTCGGGACCGGCGCGCAGCACAAACTCAAAGTAATCGCCCAGGCCGAACAGTTCTGGCTGTGCGTTACCGTTGGTGATCGCCACCAGCGGCCATTTGCGGGCCAGCGCCTTCAGCGTGTCATGCGTCGCCTGCGGGACGTCAATGCGGCTACGCCATTTGGCGAAATTCATCATCGCCGCATTTGCCCCCATTCTGGCTTCTGCTTCTGACAATCCCGCCTCCAGCATAGCGCGCTCTACGGCGCGGTGACGCCATTGGGTAACGTCGTGGTAGATTTCCGGCTCAGCGTCGCGAACGGCCTGACGTAAGCGCTGTAGGTCGCTATTTTGCAGCGAATTCAACGCCGGATGGTAATTCTGTACAAACGCGAGCGCTTCCTGCTCGGTGCGTGTGATAACGGGACGGTTATCGTAAAGGGTGTCATCAAGGTCAAAGGTGAGCGCAGAAATACGCCCCAGAGGCCGGTAAAAACGCATTATTTCCCCCGTTTGGCGCGTGGATGCGCCGCATCGTACACTGAAGCCAGGTGTTGAAAATCAAGATGGGTATAGATTTGGGTAGTGGAGAGATTAGCATGCCCCAATAACTCCTGTACCCCGCGCAGATCGCCGCTCGACTCCAGCATATGCGTCGCAAAAGAGTGGCGCAATTTGTGGGGATGTACGTGGCTATTCAGCCCCTGTTTGATCCCCCACTCCGCAAAGCGTTTTTGTACATTACGCGCAGAAATGCGTTTGCCCAGTTTTGACAGGAATAACGCATCGTCATCGCAGCCAAATAGCCCCCGCAGGTCCAGCCAGTGCTCAATCCACGCCACTGCATTGCGGCCAATTGGCAGGCGACGTTCTTTACTGCCCTTCCCCATCACCCATGCTTCGCCGGTGTCGAGATCGAGATGTTTAATATCCAGCCCAACCAGTTCAGACAAACGCAGCCCTGCGCCGTACATCACTTCTAACATTGCCCGGTCGCGCACGGCGAGGGGATCGTTGAGGTCGATATCCAGCAGACGGTTAACATCGTCGACATCGATATTTTTAGGTAGATGACGCGGTGCTTTCGGTGCGGAAACACTTTTTGCCGGATTGGCTTTCAGCTCGCCCTGATTAACCAGCCAGTCAAAGAAACTGCGCAATGCGGAGAGACGCAGCGCCAGGCTCGCCGGCCCTAGCCCTTTACGACGGCTGCGCACGGCAAAACTGCGTACCATCGAAGCGTCACATTGTTGCCAGCTTTGCAGACCGGTCTCTCCGGCTAACGCAATGATGGCATCAAGCTGACGCTGATAATTCAGCAATGTGATCGGGCTAAGCTGGCGCTCAACGCCCAGATAGCGTAAAAAGCGCGCCACATCCTGAGAAAGGGGTGAATCGGTCATACGCGTTCAATCCAGCGCTCCAGCAGCTCCGGCAACATCAGCGAGATTTCCTGCAGTAATTGCGTACCTTGCCCCTGCTGGTAATGATTAACGTCGCGACTGCTGAACAGCATCACGCCCAGGGATCCATCTTGCCCCAACATCGACATCGCCACCGAGCCTATCGCTTTCGCTTCGGGCATCATGACCAGAAGTTCCGGGCCATTGAGCGGCCCAAGATAGTGCTGTGACTGGCCCAGACGCTGAATACGCAGCGGTTCAAAAGCCTGACGGCTTAATGCCAGATGAGTGAATTTTGATGGCGCACCAAGTCGCCAGCGATCCGGGAACAGACGAACCGTCGCCCCAGCCAGCCCTAACTCACGCGCCCAGCGATGAAATCGCATCAGCATGTCGTCAAGACTGCTGGCCGATACCAGCCGGGCTTGCAGATTTAACAGACGATAGAACAGGCTTTCATTGGCGTTGGCTTGTTCCATCAACAACGCCATATTCTCTTCCAGCACGTTAATATGATTACGTGCCCGCGCCATATGCCATTCCACTAAAGAGACCGTGCCCCGCACCGGGTGTGGAACACGCATCGCTTCAACTGCCTGGGCATTACGGATAAAAAACTCAGGATTACGTTGCAGGTAATCGACGACCGCCCGGTCGTCCAGCTCCATGAGCGTTTCCTGTAGTTCTTCCCCTGGTTGCTTCATAAGTGAATAAATCCGTCGTAGACATGTGCCGCCGGGCCAGTCATATACAGCGGATGACCCGGACCTTTCCAGGCGATATCAAGTCGACCGCCCGGTAATTCCACCCTCACTTCTTCTGCCAGCAGGCCCTGCTGGATACCAACCGCAACAGCGGCGCACGCACCGCTGCCGCAGGCCTGCGTTTCACCCGCGCCGCGCTCATAGACGCGCAGCCGGATATGCTCGCGCTTTACCACCTGCATAAATCCGATATTGGCGCGTTCAGGAAAGCGTTCGTGACTTTCCAGAACCGGCCCCAACGTTTCTACCGTGGCCGTATCAACATCATCAACCTGAATTACGCAGTGCGGGTTCCCCATTGAAACCACGCCGCACAATACTGTCTGTTCAGACACGCGCATAATATAGGTCTTCTCTGCTTTGTTGGCGCGAAACGGAACCTGCGCGGGTTCAAAATTGGGTTCACCCATATTCACCCGTACCAGCTCGTCGTCGGTTACGGTTAATACCATACGACCATTAGCGGTACTGACGCGAATATCACGCTTATTGGTCAGCCCTTTCAGGCGAACAAAGCGGGCAAAACAGCGGGCGCCATTGCCACACTGTGACACTTCACTACCGTCGGCATTAAAAATACGGTAGTGGAAATCCAGCTCCGGATCATACGGAGGTTCAACCACCAGCAGTTGATCAAATCCAACTCCGAGATGCCTGTCGGACAAGCGGCGGATCAGCTCTGGTGAGAAAAAGACATTCTGCGTTACCGCGTCGACGACCATAAAATCGTTGCCAAGGCCATGCATTTTAGAGAATTGCATCATTCACTCCGTTCACGCGGGTACAGAAATATACATCTATTCCTGCCGTCAGTAATTCACCTGGGAAGGCCCGTCACTAATCCCACGATCGTTTTTCTCTGGCGTGGTGGATTGCGATTGCGGCTGAACGCTCTTGGTCGGAGGCGGCGCGGTTTTATCTGCTGGCGGGAAATAGAGCGGGCCTTTTAGCCCACAGCCCGTCAGGCTGAACAGAGTAAAAATGACAGCGAGTGGCTTTAACACGTTTTTCATTATCGATTGCCTGTAAAGTTCATGCTTTCTGTTTTCTATCATCGCAGGAGAAGGCGTAAAAGCAAGAGTTAGCCTGTAATCTGCAACGCGTTTTGTTTCAGGTTATACTGCCGTCATCACGAAAAACAGGATAAGAAAATGAACGACAGTGAATTTCATCGCCTTGCTGACACCCTGTGGATGACCATTGAAGAGCGTCTGGACGACTGGGACGGCGACAGCGATATCGATTGTGAGATCAACGGCGGCGTGCTGACCATCAGCTTCGAAAACGGCAGCAAAATTATTATTAACCGTCAGGAGCCGCTGCATCAGGTGTGGCTGGCGACCAAACAGGGCGGCTACCACTTTGACCTGAAAGACGACGAGTGGATCTGCGATCGTAGCGGCGAAACGTTCTGGGATCTGCTAGAACAGGCGGCGACACAGCAGGCGGGTGAAGAGGTGAGCTTCCGTTAAGTTTTATTGCCGGATACGCTTCGCTTATCCGGCATCATGCTCACGAGAAATACTGCTGCAACAGCGGAGTGTCGTTTTCCTGACTGACGGGCGGCACGGCGCTAATCGGCTGGGTACGGAACGGGATCACCTGCGCGCGCCCGTCGGTTTTCACAATCTGATAGAACTGCGGCAGGTTAAAGTTGATGAAGCTGGAGCCGTAGGTAAAGCGATCGTGCGACGACGAGTAGAAACGGCTGACATCGCGTACCAGCTCCTCTTTGCTGCCTTCGCAGTGGTGATACACCTCAGCCCGATTACTCTCATCCAGAATGTAGATATTAAAGCCCTGCTCATCACCCGTTTCTTCGAAAAAGAACTGAATGATCCCTTCGCTGGCAAAACCGTCAACCACTGACGGGAGTTTCACATGATTGGTCTCAACCTGAACGGAAAGCCCGTGCAGTTTGTTATGTGAAATCGCGCCATAAAATTCAATCGCGTTTTCCAGCTTCTGTACCGAGACGTTCAGGCGCTCGAAGAACAGACCCCACGTCTGACCAGAAACGCGCAGCGCTTTGAAGCGTCCGGTTTCCTGACGGGTACTGGAGAGGCGCAACTCGATGCACTCAGACACTAGTTGCTGCACGCGGGTGCGAATTAAACCGCGCAGATGCTGGCTATAGCAGAAGACCTCGACGCTATCCGGCGGCGCGGCATCCTGGTGCATTTTGCCCAGAATCGTTTTTAACGCTTCAATCATCGCCTGCTCACCGTTGAAGTGCAGCGTACGCACTTCATTCCACGAGTTGCGGTACAGCAGGTCGACGCTACCCACCAGGCAATTTTGTTCTTCACCAAAGCTGAAGACGTCCAGCTTACGGAAATCAAAATGTACCACCTGATTGCGAAATGCTGCCGTCGGGTCATATTCAAGGTTAACGATAATCGCCAGGTGGCGAATCTCGCACGGGCTATAGAGCGCCTTCGGCGTTGGCGCTGGCAGTCGCAGCGGGAAGTGGTGCGACACGTCGGCGACCATTTCTTGCAGCTTCGGCAAATCAACAATGCCGTTGCCCTTAATAAATAAATGCGTACGCGAGGTCAGCAGGCCGTTGAACCAGGCCCACGCCACCAGTTTATTGAGGTAGCGGTTATATTCCAGCGGCTGATGGCTGATGATCGAGTCCATGTTAGGCGCGCGGTTATAGAGATACCAACCCGAACGGTTGGCACGGCCCGGCGGCACATGGATAAAGGTCAGATTCGGTTCCGAGAGATCCGGAGATATCTGCGGGTTCACCAGCGTTACTTTACCTGGTAATGCTTCAAACGCGGCATACAGCTTACGGGTCAGCACGCCGATATCCTGCGGGCTGGCGCTCACGCTGAGGTTATTTCGGCGGGCAAAACGGATCAGGTTACGATAGCTCTGCATCATCGCATCGAGCAGTTCGTTATGCGCTTCGCGTACCTGGTCAATCTTCCAGTTAGCGCGGTTATCCAGCATAGTCAGACGGGCGTCATCCCAGCCCCACTCTTTCACTAACTGACTTAATACTTCACGACGCCAGCCCACGCAGGCGCGCTCGCGGCTCAGTTTCTCACACACTTTTAAGTAGAAACATCGACGCACTAAATCCAGACGTGTCGGGTCTTCGATCGCCGTGAGGTACTCGGTAACGCGCTCCAGCATCATGCAGTAAGGGTCGAGACCAAAAGAGACGATCTCACCATCGTGCAGGCGCTGTTTAATATCTTTCGCCAACAGGCGTGGATTGGGGTATTCCCAGGAATAAGCTTCCAGCAGCAGCGTTTTCAATACCGCTTTGTACGGGGAGTCGATACTCTTGTACAGCTGCCAGAGGCTGGCGCCAAAGTACTCTTCGGCGGAGAGCGAACTGAGTCCGCCGAGATCCAGCCATTCGTTTGGCGTTAACACCCCCTGTGCGTAAAGCGTCATGACGTAATCGTCGTAATGCTCTTCTTCGTCGCCCGGCACCATATTCCACAGAATACGTTTACCCGCGAGACGCACAGCGGTGCGATAGAATTCATCAAGCAACAGGATATGCTGCGTCGAGCCACAGTCTTCACCACCCAAACTGCCGCTTTCATTGTGGCGGAAACGGTTTTCATCAATCAGGAAGAAGCTGACTTCCACGCCCAGCGAGGCGGCCCAGCTTTCCAGCAGGCTACATTTACGCTGCAGCAGCTGGCGCTCTTCGCTATCCAGCCAGGATTGATGGCAGACCCAAATATCAAGGTCAGAGGAACAGCTTTGCCCTACCGAAGAGGTGCTGCCCATTGAGTAAACGCCGGTGATAGGCAGTTCGCCCTTGGGAGGATCCTGCGGTGACATACCGCGGTACAGTTCCAGTTCGTTCAGGTAGTGGCGTTGGGTTTCATCAGGCGTGTAAAGGCATATGCCTTTGGGAACGTTACCATCAAGGTAACCCGGCATCAGCGGATGGTGGTAGTGCAATAATGTCGGCAGCAGACTGTATACCTGCTGGAAGGCAGGTCCCATGGCAGCAAGCGCGCGATCCACACGCAGTTGATTTATGGCATCCAGTCTCTGTTTCAGAGTCTCAATATAGAGGTACAAGACGTATCGCCTGATGTTGCTATCCGTCATGTTGTCGATTGCTGCGGCACAAGCGCTCACAATAATCGTCATCAATTCGGATAAACCGTATGTCAAAAATAACCGTTACCTGTTTTTTCGCCCATATTTTTTTATGCTGTACAGCCGAAAAAATGGTCTAAAACGTGATCAATTTAACACCTTGCTCATTGACCGTAAAGAAAGATGCGCTACATACAAGTGTAGCACCGTTCGTTACGTGTAAATTCCTTCATACGGTCGGGAGGTTTCTCGTCATTATTCACTGCCAGTGATGATGCAGCGCCTTTTCCTCTCACTCACGTTTGAGCGTAACGCTGACATCCCTTTGATAAGGATGTTAGGATGGTCAATGATTGATAATGACGGTAACAAGCATGTTAGACAATGTTTTGAGAATTGCCACACGCCAAAGCCCCCTTGCGCTCTGGCAGGCACATTATGTCAAAGACGCCTTAATGGCAAACCACCCCGGTCTGATCGTGGAACTGGTTCCGATGGTAACCCGTGGCGATGTGATCCTTGATACCCCGCTGGCGAAAGTCGGGGGGAAAGGGTTGTTTGTTAAAGAGCTGGAAGTCGCGCTGCTGGAAAAACGCGCCGATATCGCCGTGCATTCCATGAAGGATGTGCCGGTTGAGTTCCCTGACGGTCTTGGACTGGTCACCATTTGCGAGCGAGAGGATCCGCGTGATGCTTTCGTCTCAAATAAGTACAACACGCTGGATGAACTCCCGGCAGGCAGCATCGTCGGGACATCCAGTTTGCGTCGCCAGTGCCAGTTGGCAAAGCGTCGCCCGGATCTCGTCATCCGTTCACTGCGCGGTAACGTAGGTACGCGTCTGAGCAAACTGGATAACGGCGATTATGACGCCATTATTCTGGCGGTCGCCGGATTAAAACGTTTAGGTCTTGAGTCGCGAGTCCGCACCGCTCTGCCGCCGGAAGTCTCCCTACCCGCTGTCGGGCAAGGCGCAGTTGGCATAGAATGTCGACTGGATGATATGCGCACTCAGGCGCTGTTAGCGCCGCTCAACCATGAAGAGACGGCGCTGCGCGTCAAAGCCGAACGCGCCATGAATACCCGCCTGGAAGGGGGATGTCAGGTCCCTATCGGCAGTTATGCAGAACTCATTAACGGTGAGATTTGGCTGCGGGCGCTGGTCGGCGCGCCTGACGGTTCGCAGATGGTATGCGGAGAACGTCGCGGCGCCGCGCAGGAAGCTGAACAGATGGGCATCTCTCTGGCTGAAGAGCTGCTGGAGAACGGTGCGCGCACCATTCTGGCTGAAGTTTACAACGGAGAAGCCCCCGCATGAGTATTCTGGTCACCCGCCCGTCTCCCGCAGGGGAAGAGTTAGTGAGCCGTCTGCGCACACTGGGGCAGGTGGCCTGGAGCTTTCCGCTCATCGAGTTTTCGCCCGGTCGGGAACTGGCAACGCTTGCTTTCCGACTATCGGCGCTGACGGAAAACGATCTGGTCTTCGCCCTCTCGCAGCACGCCGTCACCTTTGCAGATGCCGAGCTTCAGCAACAAGGGAAAAGCTGGCCCTCCCTTCCGCGTTATTTTGCCATTGGTCGCACAACGGCGCTGGCGCTGCATACCGTTAGCGGTTTCAATATTCACTACCCTCTGGATCGGGAAATTAGCGAAGTCTTGCTACAATTACCTGAATTACAAAATATTGCGGGAAAACGCGCGCTTATATTACGCGGCAATGGTGGCCGTGAGCTGATAGGTGAAACCCTGACAGCACGCGGAGCTGATGTCGATTTTTGTGAATGTTATCAACGCAGTGCAAAATATTACGATGGTGCAGAAGAAGCGATGCGCTGGCAATCTCGTGGTGTGACCACGGTGGTTGTCACCAGCGGAGAGATGCTACAACAGCTCTGGTCGCTCATTCCGCAGTGGTATCGTGATCACTGGTTACTACGCTGTCGGCTGCTGGTCGTCAGTGAGCGTCTGGCGCACCTCGCCCGGGAACTGGGCTGGCAAGATATTAAGGTCGCTGATAACGCCGACAACGATGCGCTACTACGCGCATTACAATAACTCTCATAATGGGATGCCATAATGACGGAACAAGAAAAATCCTCCGCCGTGGTTGAAGAGACCAGGGAGGCCGTGGAAACCACATCACAGCCAGTCAATACTGAAAAAAAGAGTAAGAACAGCACGGCGCTGATTCTGAGCGCAGTGGCGATTGCTATTGCGCTGGCTGCAGGCGTTGGGCTGTACGGTTGGGGGAAACAGCAGGCAACAACGCAGACAGCAACCAGCGATGCGCTGGCGAACCAGCTTACGGCGTTGCAAAAAGCGCAAGAAAGCCAAAAAGCTGAGCTGGAAGGCATTATTAAACAGCAGGCAACGCAGCTGGATGAAGCCGCTCGCCAGCAGGCCGCGCTGGTCAAACAGCTTGACGAAGTCCAGCAAAAAGTCGCCACTATCTCCGGCAGCGATGCCGGGACATGGCTGCTGGCGCAGGCTGATTTTCTGGTGAAACTGGCCGGTCGCAAATTATGGAGCGATCAGGACGTTACTACCGCCGCGGCGCTGCTGAAAAGCGCTGACGCCAGTCTGGCGGATATGAATGACCCAAGCCTGATTACCGCCCGTCGCGCGATTACCGACGATATCGCGAGCCTCTCTGCGGTGACTCAGGTCGACTATGACGGCATTATCCTGAAAGTGAATCAGCTCTCTAACCAGATTGATAACCTGCGTCTGGCCGACAACGATACCGACGATTCGCCGATGGATTCCGACAGCAGCGAGCTTTCCAGCTCGATCAGCGAATGGCGCGTCAATCTGCAAAAAAGCTGGCAGAACTTTATGGACAGCTTTATCACCGTTCGCCGTCGTGATGAAACCGCCGTCCCGCTGCTGGCACCGAACCAGGACGTTTACTTACGTGAAAATATCCGTTCTCGCCTGTTAGTGGCCGCCCAGGCCGTGCCGCGTCATCAGGAGGAAACATATCGCCAGGCGCTGGAAAACGTCTCCACCTGGGTGCGCGCCTACTACGACACCGACGATGCAGCCACCAAAGCTTTCCTTGAAGAGGTAGACCAACTGAGCCAACAAAGCATCAGCATGGACGTACCGGAAACGCTGCAGAGCCAGGCGCTTCTCGACAAGCTCATGCAGACCCGCGTACGTAATTTACTGGCACAGCCTGCCACAGCGCCGGTTGCAGCAGCTCCTGCGCCTTCAGCTGAAACTCCGGCAACTGCGCCGCAAGGAGAATAATGATGCTAAAAGTATTATTGCTCTTTGTGCTATTGATCGCCGGGATCGTTGTCGGTCCAATGATTGCCGGTCATCAGGGCTACGTACTGATCCAGACGGATAATTACAATATCGAAACCAGCGTGACGGGTCTGGTGATCATTCTGATCGTCGCAATGGTCGTCCTGTTTGCGATTGAATGGCTGCTGCGCCGAATTTTCCGCACTGGCGCGCATACCCGCGGATGGTTTGTCGGTCGGAAGCGTCGTCGCGCCCGTAAGCAGACCGAGCAGGCGCTGCTCAAGCTGGCAGAAGGCGATTATCAGCAGGTTGAAAAGCTGATGTCGAAAAACGCCGATCATGCAGAACAGCCGGTAGTGAATTACCTGCTGGCGGCAGAAGCGGCTCAACAGCGCGGTGACGAAGCACGTGCCAACCAACACCTTGAGCGTGCTACCGAACTGGCCGGAAATGATACGATCCCGGTAGAAATCACTCGTGTTCGCCTGCAGCTGGCACGTAATGAAAATCACGCCGCACGCCACAGCGTAGATAAACTGCTGGAAGTGACGCCACGTCATCCGGAAGTGCTGCGTCTGGCTGAACAGGCCTACATTCGTACCGGTGCATGGAGTTCGTTACTGGATATCATTCCATCCATGGCAAAAGCGCACGTGGGTGATGACGAGCACCGCGCGATGCTGGAACAGCAGGCATGGGTTGGTCTGATGGATCAGGTTCGCGCCGATCAGGGCAGCGAGGGGCTACGTGCATGGTGGAAAAACCAGAACCGTAAAACCCGTCACCAGGTTGCCCTGCAGGTGGCAATGGCTGAACATCTGATTGAGTGTGACGATCACGATACGGCACAGCAGGTCATCATTGATGGTCTTAAACGCCAGTATGACGACCGCCTGGTGCTGCCGATCCCGCGTCTGAAAACCAACAACCCGGAACAGATAGAAAAAGTGTTGCGCCAGCAGATTAAAGCCGTCGGCGATCGCCCATTACTGTGGAGCACGCTGGGCCAGTCGCTAATGAAGCACGGCGAATGGCAGGAAGCCACGTTCGCCTTCCGTGCCGCTCTCAAACAGCGTCCAGATGCCTATGACTACGCCTGGCTTGCTGACGCGCTGGACAGACTGCATCAGCCGGAAGAAGCCGCCACCATGCGTCGTGATGGCCTGATGTTGACGCTGCAGAACAACAATCCCCCGCAGTAATTCCCTCTTGCCCGGTGACGCTTCGCTTACCGGGCCTACCGTTATTTCATATACACCAAATCATTCGAGATGCTTCGAGGCGACTTGAAGGATGAGGTGTATATGCATAAAAAAACGCCCGCTCTTTTGGAGCAGGCGTTAAACAGGTCTGTATGACAACATAAATGGGTGCTTCACTCAACGTTATGTCCATGGTGTTTGATGAGGCCAGAGCGACATCTGTCTGTGGACGATAAGCACCGTAAACGGCTCTGCATCATTCCTGAGTTTATGAGGCCAGATGGCGAACATAAGAGATGGAATGAGCATCTACCCGTATATTATTGCACAAGGCATGCCACGATTGCACTGCAAAAACAATGGAACCGGACTTTTTAAGACATCAGGAAATTCGGGGAAATAAAGGCTGAGAAGGGAAAATCAGAAAACAAAAAACCCCGCCGAAGCGGGGTTCAAAATTGGTCGGCGAGAGAGGATTCGAACCTCCGACCCACTGGTCCCAAACCAGTTGCGCTACCAAGCTGCGCTACTCGCCGTTTTACTGCTTTTTGAATTTTTAGTTCAATTCTTTAAGTCGTGGTGCGAGGGGGGGGACTCGAACCCCCACATCCTAAGGACACTAACACCTGAAGCTAGCGCGTCTACCAATTCCGCCACCTTCGCATTTCACAACTTTAAATTAATGGGGTGGCTAATGGGATTCGAACCCACGACAACTGGAATCACAATCCAGGGCTCTACCAACTGAGCTATAGCCACCACTGCAAATCTTTTACGCGGTATTAAAACCACCGCAGCTCCGGCACCTTACTAAATGGTGCGCCCGACAGGATTCGAACCTGAGACCTCTGCCTCCGGAGGGCAGCGCTCTATCCAGCTGAGCTACGGGCGCTTAGCGCCGTTGCGGGGCTGGATATTACGGAGGTCTCGGTCTGCTGTCTAGTGCTTTTTTAAAATAAATTATCGTTTGGTCATGGTTTGTGCGTTTTGTCGCTTATTCCTGCAATTTTTGGGCTGTGCCATGACGATTCAGGCCAAAAACCTTATAAATGAGCGTCACGGCCAGTAAGAAGAGAATGCCAACAAACAGCGACATTCGGGTATCTTCATTAAAGTACATGCCGATTAATACGCAAATCAGGAACGCCATCGTCAAATAGTTCGCCCACGGGAACAGAATCGAGCGGAAGGGATGACTGGCGATCGCCGCTTTATGCGCCTGACGGAAACGTATCTGGCTTATCAGGATCACAAACCACGGCACCATCCCCGGCAGCACGCTGGCGCTATAGACATAAACGAACACACGCTGCGGGTTGGGAATGATGTAGTTCAGGCACGAACCAACCAGCAGGATCGCGATAGAAATAGCCACGCCGGCAACCGGCACGCCCTGGCGCGAAACTTTTCCAACAGCGGCAGGTAGCTGGCGATTCTTTGCCAGCGCGTAAAGCATACGCCCACAGCTGTACATCCCACTGTTACAGCCCGACAGCGCCGCCGTCAGGACCACAAAGTTAATAATCCCTGCCGCGGCGGTAATACCAATCTTGGCAAAGGTGAGAACAAACGGACTACCGTTACTGCCAATCTCATTCCACGGGAAAATAGTGACGATAACAAAAATCGCACCGACGTAGAAAATCAGAATACGCCACAGCACTTTCCCTACTGCACTACGCAGCGTGACCTGCGGATTCTTCGCTTCACCCGCAGTAATGCCGATCAGCTCCACGCCCTGGTAAGAAGCCACGACAATACACAATGCCGTCAGGAAGCCCTTCCAACCACCAGCAAAGAAGCCGCCGTGCTCAGTCAGGTTGCCAAAGCCGATCGCCTGACCGCCATTGCCAAAACCGAAGAAAATCACCCCTAATCCAATGACGATCATCACAATGATGGTGGTCACTTTAATCATGGCAAACCAGAACTCAATTTCACCATACAGGCGAACCGCGGCGAGATTTGCCAACGCAACCAGTCCGACAGCTATCAGTGCGGGTATCCATTGTGCCATTTCCGGGAACCAGAACTGGACGTACACCCCGATGGCGGTAATCTCTGATATCCCCACCGCCATCCACATAAACCAGTATGACCAGGCGGTGAGATAACCAAAGAAGGGGCTCATATAACGATGGGCGTAAACAGCAAATGAACCGGCAACCGGCTCGAGGAATAACATCTCCCCCATAGAACGCATAATGAAAAAGACGAACAGCCCGGCGACAATGTATGCCAGCAGAACCGAAGGTCCCGCCCATTTCAGGGTACTGGCGGCCCCCATAAATAGCCCGACGCCAATAGTCCCCCCAAGGGCAATTAATTCGATGTGACGAGCCTCCAGCCCACGCTGTAGCTCAGGTTTGTTCTCGGCCATAAATCCTCTTGTTGTGTTTGCATACTGTCCGGTATTACCGGTTCTCGTTATGGGTACATCTTGTTATGCCATAACAGGCCATACGGCACCGACCGCTTAACGGTTGGCGTCAAAAACACCACGGCACTGCAATGATTGTTGCGAATGGTTTCCTAAAATCGCTTAAATGGCAATTAAAGCATTCAAAAAATAAATAGATTGTGTGAGAAAGCAGCGATTATGTTGTGAATAAGTAGCGTAATTAGCAGATCACGCTACTTATCAAAGGAGGGAGGGCGTCAGAGGTTGCCGGTATAGTGCCAGCGGAGATAGCGTAATAAGCGAAGTTGACGAGTGATACGGCTTGGCTGCGACAATAAGCGATACAGCCACTCCAGCCCCAGACTCTGCCAGATTCGCGGCGCACGCTTAACGTGACCGGTAAAGACGTCGTAGGTACCACCCACGCCCATATAAAGCGCTTCAGGGTGAGTCTTCCGGCAGTCACGCATAAAGATCTCTTGTTTCGGCGAGCCCATCGCCACCGTCACAATCTGCGCACCGCTGGCGTGGATACGTTCAAACAATGCCTGCCGCTGGTCCGGGGTAAAATAACCGTCCTGACTGCCTACAATGTTCACGCGCCACTGGGCACGCAGTTTGGCTTCCGTTTGCGCCAGAACTTCAGGCTTGCCACCAATCAGGAAAACAGGCGTTCCTTCCTGCCCAGCTCGCGCCATAAGCGCTTCCCAAAGATCAGCCCCTGCCACGCGTGAAACCTGCGCCTGCGGAAATTTTTTGCGCACTGAGCGCACCACGCTAATCCCATCCGCATATTTGAACTCAGCGGCGTTGATCAGATCCCGCACTTCAGGGTTATCTTCTGCCGTCAGCATCTTCTCGGCGTTGATTGCCACCAGCGTTCCTGACCTGAGATGTCCCTCGGCAAACAGGTAATTTAGCGCATGCTGCATATCGCGCCAGCCAATCAATTGTAGCCCGCGCAGCGAGTAGAGTGGCGCAGTTGTGTTATCTGTCATTACGATCCTTCAATCTGTGTCCGGGGCAGCGATTTGATTCGTTTATGGATGAGTCCCGCACTATCGAATAGCCAAAACAGCAGTTTTGCCACCAGCAGACAAACGCCGAAAATCACGAGAAAAAAGACCACTCGCGAGACAAACGAATCCAGCCCTTCACGTGCCAACACGATCATATTGAAAATAGCGCCAAAACAGAAACTGTGCAGAATCGCCGCCTTGTAGCGATTGGTTTCGCGGTTGCCTAACTCATACAGCCAGTCAAACCACTTGATGATGAGTCCAACGACAATCGCGCCTAACGGGATAAACAGCGCCCCGCCCATCACCACCAGTGAACCAATTAACGTCGGCGAAATCGCCAGACCTGAGTGGTTGTTCAACACTTCCCAAGTAAAGTAGTTCGCTGAGTTGAGGACAATACTCGGCCGCCCAGGCCACAGCCAGGAGGGGATAAAGACGTAGAAGTCACGGACAATCGGCGCCAGCCCCTGAAACTCAATATTGTGGTAATTTTGCAGCAACAGCGCCAGATTCTCCCACGGCGAGAAGGTGTCGCGCGTGAGGTACAGGAAGGTATAGAACGCCTCGTCGCCGCTAACGTTCATCCCATAGCGCTTCAGCGCCAGCCAGAACATCCCGACGATACCCAGCACGCCCGCGGCGGCCAGCATCCACAGCGAAATCCAGCCGCGAATGATGCCGATAAACAAGAAGATGGCAAACGCAATGATGATATTGGCGCGCGTCCCGCCAACAATCATATAGGTCAGCAAACCAAACGCGACGGTACTCACCAGGAAGAATAACCACGCTTTGCTGTCCTGACGCAGGAAATAGACCACCAGCATTGCCGGAATGAAGAAGTAGAAGAAACGCTTCAGAGCGACCCCAGAGACTTCACTGGAAAAAATTTGGCTGTAGGATTGCAGTCTGAACAGCAGGAATCCGTTGTGCATAAAGAAGACGCCCACGCTCACCAATGCAATCGCCATCAGGATAACCCAGGTCAAATGCGCTTCAACGCGATTGATGGTAAATAGCGGCCTGCGTGGCTTATCCTCGACTCGCTTGCGAAGGCGTGTTTTATACGTCACGTAGTAGACGGCATAGAAACAGGCGGCAGACAGCAAGGCCTGCAGCAGGATCTCCGGCGGAGCAACTGCCACATCAAAACGGAACACCAGTATGCTGGTCAACGGGAACCCGAAGAAGAACGTCAGCAAAAACAGCAGTGAGAAGAAAACATTGAAATTAAAACGCACGCGGCGGAATTCAAACCAGGTCAGCGTGGCGATAAACAAGGTGGAGAGCAGCCATACCACCAGCAGACCACTAAATTGCATCAGGCTCATATGGTTTCTCCTGAAGCAATGCGCAGCGCGTTGTGCCACGGCTGCAGATAATTCGGGCTAAAGAAGGTGATTGAATTTTTATCTACCGATGCCAACTGGCGCTGCGCTTCGCGTACGACGCCTTCATTGAGCTCATCAGTGGTAAATAACACCGGGAGATTCTGTTCCACCATATCCTGCCAGAAGGGATTTTCACGGTTGAGCACGCACGGGATACCGGCCTGAATCAGTAAACACAGGGTACCGATCCCCTGCTGACGGGCAAAAATAAAGTAACCCAAATCACACTGACGTAATAATGTCAGATAGGCATCAAATTCCAGCTTTTCACTTAAAATTTGCAGATTCTCAGCGCTAAACAATGCCAGGCCGGCCTGACGAACCTCGTCGATATAAGCCACATTATTGGCGGGGTACCCCATCGGTACAATCACATTCACCGTGTCGCCGAACTGCTGATGGACGGCGCGGAGCGCGGCAATATGCTCATTGCTGCGATCGCCAGAGTTGCCAACCAGCACCGTCATCTTGCCGCTGCGCTGACACGCGTTGCTCATATTATTGAGCGAGGGATCCATCCGCGTTGGGAAATAGAGCAACTCGCCACGCACGCGCGGATGCTGTTCGGCGAAATAGCTCAAATCACCCCGCGTGGCAAATACGCAGCCCACGCGATTCTGCGCCATACGGCGAATGGGGTAAAACAGGCGAAATTTCAGTCCACTGGAGACTTCATATAAATCCGCGCCCCAGATATGCCAGTAAAACTGCTCCGGTTTAATTCCCCCGCTCAGCAGCGCTAACCACAGACTGGTGTTGAACTGACCGTGGAAGAAAAAACGCTGTTGGCGATCCGCTTTTGCTTTCGCGATAACCGCTTCAGCCAGCGCCTTTTTCCCTCCATAGAAGCTTAGCGATAACGCCGGGCAGTTCTCACTGAATCCGGCATCCTGACCTGCAACCATAAACGTGCGCGCGTGCTCGCTCGTCGCGGCCAGCGAGTCGTTGAAAAACCGCAGCACGGTTTGGTTATGGTGAGGGATATCCGATCCCAGAACGTGAATCAGTACAGTCATACCCGCCTACGCCAGAGTAAAAACACGCCACAACAAAGAGAGAAATAGACAATGTACGTTGCCATGTAAGCCTGTGCCGCGCCCAGCGCACCATGTGCAGGGATCAGCCAATGTGCAAACGCCGTCAATAACATGAACTGGCTAATTTCTGCCAAGATATAAAACCGCAGCGACGCTTTCGCGATCACCAGATAACCGAAAACATAGGCGCCGACTTTCAGCACATCACCGACCAGTTGCCAGGCGAACAGGTCGCGCATGGCGGTGAATTTAGCGGAGAAAAGCAGCCAGATAGCAAAATCGCGCAGTAGCCAGACGGTAAAGCTTGCGGCAGCAACCGCCGGCAGCACGAATTTCAACGACTTGATCACTTCGCGTGTGATGTCGCGCTTTTCAGTCAAACGCGACAACGTCGGCAGCAAGTAAACGCTGAATGAGGCGGTGATAAATTGCAGATAAGCATCGGAGATACTGCTCACCCCCTGCCAGATCCCCACATCATCCCAGCTGTACTGCGCCGCCAACAGGTTTCGCATCATCACGTATGCCACTGGCAGCGTTACGGAGGTAATCAGCGCCATCAGCGTAAACTTGCTTAACTGCCCTGCCAGACCGTTATCCCACGAGGGTTTCAGGTAATGCAGGGGGATAGTCCCACGCTTAATCAGCATTATAGCGGCAGGGATAGCGACCAGCGCAGGTACCAGCGCCAGGCCCAGCAAGGCGCCTTCATACCCTCCCAGGCGATAACAGCCATAATAAGTCGCTACACCCACCAGGCTCCCCACAATCAACGACAGCGCGTTACCCGCCGCATCGCGGAAGCCCTTCATCAGCGCCAGCAGCAGGTTCGCCCAGGCAATGCCCATCTGCACCAGCGCAACCAGTCTAACCAGCCCCTGATAATGAGTATGACCAAATAATCCCTGACTGATAGGCGCAGCCGCCAGCAAAAAAATCACCGCCATCAGCGTAGAGAATCCCAGCACCATCGCGGAAGATGTTCCGACCACCTTACGGAGCCGGGCCGGATCGTCATGATGCTGCGCAACGTATTTCGTGACGCCATTGAAAATGCCGGCCCCCGCCAACACGCCAAGCACGGTGACCATCTGGCGGAAGTTACCCGCCTGCCCCACGCCTGCCGGGCCAAACGACACCGCCAGCAACTTCACAACCAGCAAACCTGCGCCAATTTTTACCAGCGTACTGGCCGCCGTCCATAAGGACGCTTTTGCAAGCGACATATCAGGCGAAGTAGTTGAGTAAGGTCGTAATGACTGTTCGCTGGTTCACCGGCGACAGATTGTAGAACAGCGGTAAACGCAGCAGGCGTTCGCTCTCTTTGGTGGTGTAACGATCAACACCGGCAAACACGCCGAATTTATCGCCAGCCGGGCAATCATGCAGCGGGATATAGTGGAACACCGCCATAATTTCAGCTTCTTTCAGGAAGTTAATCAACGCCGTGCGATCGTCGATATCGCGCAGCTTGATGTAAAACATATGGGCATTCTGTACGCAACCCTCCGGTATCGAAGGCAGCTCAATACGCCCGGCACGCGCCAGCGGTTCCAGGGCATCGTAATACTTTTGCCACAGCGCCAGACGCTGCTGGTTAATACGATCAGCCGCTTCCAACTGCGCCCACAGATAAGCCGCCTGCAGATCGGACATCAAATAGCTGGAACCGATATCACGCCAGGTATACTTGTCTACCTGGCCGCGGAAAAACTGACTACGGTTAGTCCCTTTTTCACGGATGATTTCTGCACGCTCGACTAATTTTTTATCATTAATCAGCGTCGCTCCACCTTCCCCGCCTGCGGTATAGTTTTTGGTCTCATGGAAGCTAAAGCAGCCGATGTGACCAATCGTACCAAGCGCACGCCCCTTGTAGGTCGACATGACGCCCTGGGCGGCATCTTCCACCACATACAGGTTATGTTTAGTGGCCAGCCCCATGATGGTATCCATTTCGCAGGCCACGCCCGCGTAATGTACCGGCACAATAGCGCGGGTTTTATCGGTGATCGCCGCTTCAATCAGCGTTTCGTCAATGTTCATGGTATCCGGGCGAATATCAACAAAGACGATTTTCGCGCCGCGCAACACGAAGGCATTGGCCGTAGAGACAAACGTGTAGCTCGGCATAATGACTTCATCGCCAGGCTGGATGTCCAGCAACAATGCCGCCATCTCAAGCGATGCGGTGCAGGAAGGCGTCAGCAGCACTTTCTCGCTGCCAAAATGCTGCTCCAGCCACTGCTGACAGCGACGGGTAAAGCCACCGTCGCCACACAGTTTGCCGCTATTCATCGCAGACTGCATGTAATCGAGTTCAGTTCCCACCACCGGCGGTGCATTAAATGGAATCATCGTGTCACCTGTATAACCAATACGCGGTGCTTTCCACATTCGCACCACTGTGTATATAACGTTTAAGCGCGGCGGTGTTGCCCATTTGGGTCGCCACGCGCAATGTTGTTTTACCGCGGGCCTGTGCCCAACAAAGCGCGGCCTGCATCAGTTCTGCACCCGCACCACGCCCGGCCAGCAGGCCAATTCTCGCCTCGGTCGCATTCAGTTCACGCAGCGAGACATAGCCACGAATCTCACCAGTCGGTTTACGAAAAACAAGGCATTGATGATCAAACGTCCCCAGCACCGCGTTTTCAATCCACTGTGCGTAGAAACGCGCGCTGGCATCTTCGGCATACCACGGGGCGCGAAAACGACTTTGCGCAAATGCCTTTCCTGCCAGATGGCGTAATACCGGGATATCCGTAGGTTGCGCGACCTGCGCACCGGGGTCGCCGCTGGCACACGTCACCGGCAGTACAAAATCGACTTCACCTTCTACCAGTGAGAAACCCAAATGCTGCAGAGCATCTAATTCATGGCTATTTGCGGCAAGTATTTTTGCTTGTACACGCGACCAGGGCAGCAACGCATCCGCAGTTAGAACCGGCGCGCGTTGGTCAAAACGGACAATGGCGCTATTCACGCCAAAGAACGTATTTTCCCAGCTAAGCGGCTCAATACTGGCGCGGACGAGCACGGAGCAGCTCCAGCAGGTATTGACCATAACCCGTTTTGGCCAGTGAACTGGCGGCACGCTTCACGCCTTCGTCATCCAGCCAACCGTTACGCCAGGCGATTTCTTCCAGACAGGCTATTTTAAAGCCCTGGCGTTTCTCCACCGTCTGCACAAAAGTGCTCGCTTCGATCAAACTGTCATGCGTACCGGTATCCAGCCAGGCAAAGCCACGCCCAAGCAATTCAACCGTCAGATGTCCGTCATCAAGATACATCTGGTTGATAGACGTAATCTCCAGCTCCCCACGCTCAGAAGGTTTCACGCGTTTCGCGTATTCCACCACTTTGCTGTCATAAAAATAGAGCCCTGTCACCGCCCAATTAGATTTCGGCGCTTTCGGCTTCTCTTCCAGAGAGACTGCGCGAAAATTGTCATCAAACTCAACAACACCAAAACGTTCAGGGTCCATGACCTGATAGCCAAACACCGTCGCGCCTTGCGTTCTGGCGGCCACATGACGCAGTTTTGGACTGAATCCTTGACCAAAGAAGATGTTGTCCCCTAACACCAGGCACGATGGTTCACCGTTAAGAAACGTTTCACCGATAATAAAAGCCTGCGCTAATCCATCCGGGCTCGGTTGCTCAGCATAGTGCAGTTCAATGCCGAACTCAGATCCATCGCCCAGCAAACGCTGGAAATAGCCTTTATCTTCCGGAGTGGTGATAATCAGGATTTCGCGAATTCCCGCCAGCATCAGTACCGATAGCGGGTAGTAAATCATTGGCTTATCGTAAATGGGCAATAGTTGCTTCGATACGCCCCGCGTAATGGGATACAGGCGAGTACCTGAGCCACCCGCCAGAATGATACCTTTCATGCGTTGTCTCCTCCGCAAAACCAGGCTGTTAGCCCTTCAGACCTAAACGTTCGCCCTGGTAACTGCCGTCCTGTACGGGTTTCCACCATGCCTGATTATCCAGATACCACTGCACGGTTTTGCGCATTCCACTTTCAAACGTTTCCTGCGGCATCCACCCGAGTTCACGCGCAATTTTTGAAGCGTCAATGGCGTAACGCAAATCATGGCCTGGGCGATCGTCCACAAAAGCGATCAAGTCGCGGTACTGCGCGATGCCCTGCGGTTTATGCGGAGCCAGCTCTTCCAACAGGCTGCAAACCGTTTCGACAACATCCAGGTTTTTACGCTCGTTATGGCCACCAATATTATAGGTTTCCCCAACCGCGCCCGTCGTCGCCACGCAATAGAGCGCCCTGGCGTGATCTTCTACATACAACCAGTCACGGATCTGTTGACCATTGCCATATACCGGCAACGGTTTGCCCGCCAGTGCGTTGAGGATCATCAGCGGAATCAGTTTTTCCGGGAAATGGTACGGACCATAGTTATTCGAACAGTTGGTAATCAGCGTTGGCAGACCGTAGGTACGCAGCCAGGCGCGAACCAGATGATCGCTGCTGGCTTTAGACGCGGAATAAGGGCTGCTCGGCGCATACGGCGTGGTTTCGGTGAAGAAATCATCTGTGGAATGGAGATCGCCATACACCTCGTCAGTCGAGATATGGTGGAAACGAAACGCCAATTTTTCCTCGCTGGCTAATGTACTCCAGTAAGCGCGCGCTGCTTCCAACAGCGTGTAGGTTCCCACAATGTTGGTTTCGATAAAGGCGGCCGGACCATCAATTGAACGATCGACATGGCTTTCTGCAGCCAGATGCATCACGCAGTCCGGCTGATATTGTTCAAACACCTTGTCGAGCGATGCCCGATCGCAAATATCCACTTTCTCAAAGGCAAAACGGGAATTCTGCGCAACCGGCTCCAGCGACATCAGGTTTCCTGCGTAGGTCAGCTTATCGACCACAACCACCGCATCCTCGGTATCATGAATGATATGTCGCACAACCGCCGAGCCGATAAATCCCGCTCCACCGGTAACCAGAATTCGTTTCATTAGCGCCAGACCCCTTTGGTATCAACGATGTACTGCTGTTGAACCGCATCGCCTTTGATGGCTTTAAATTCATTATGGTCAACCAGCATGACCAACACATCAGCACGTGCCAGAGCATCGTCCAGCGTCGCCAGTTGGCAAAGACCATCCAGTTTTTTCGGCAGTTGATGGATGTTCGGTTCCACCACCAGCACTTCGCCTTTGTGCCATTGCGCAATATTCTGCGCAATTCCCATCGCCGGGCTTTCACGCAAATCGTCAATATTGGGTTTGAATGCCAGACCAAAACAGGCAATTTTTACTTCGCTAGCCCGTTTGTTGGTATCCGCCAGACAGTCGGCTACGGCAGCCTTCACCCGATCGACCACCCAATGCGGTTTACCATCGTTTACCTCACGTGCAGTACGGAGCAATTTCGCCTGCTGTGGGTTCTGCGCCACGATAAACCACGGATCGACCGCGATACAGTGTCCACCTACGCCAGGGCCGGGCTGCAAAATATTCACGCGTGGATGGCGGTTTGCCAGCCGAATCAGTTCCCAGACGTTGATCCCCTGATCGGCGCAAATCAGCGACAGTTCGTTGGCGAAGGCGATATTGACATCGCGAAAGCTATTTTCCGTCAGCTTACACATTTCTGCGGTGCGGGCGTTGGTTACCACACATTCGCCTTCGAGAAAGATGTTGTACAGCTCGCTGGCGCGCGCGGAACAGACGGAGGTCATTCCTCCAATCACCCGATCGTTTTTAATCAGTTCGACCATTACCTGACCCGGCAGTACGCGCTCTGGGCAATAAGCAATGTTAACGTCCGCCTGTTCACCGACCTGCTGCGGGAAAGTCAGGTCAGCCCGCATTTCTGCAAGCCATGCGGCCATCTGTTCAGTTGCCCCGACAGGTGAGGTGGATTCCAGAATCACCAATGCGCCTTTTTTCAAAACTGGCGCAATAGATTTCGCCGCGGCTTCTACGTAGACCATATCGGGTTCATGATCTCCCTTGAATGGGGTAGGCACCGCAATCAGATACGCATCAGCATCTACGGGTGTCGCGCTCGCACGTAAAAACCCATTTTCGACCGCCGTTTTCACCACCGCCCCCAGATCGGGCTCAACGATGTGAATTTCACCGCGATTAATGGTATCCACCGCATGTTGATTTATATCTACGCCAATTACGTGTTTTTGACGGGAAGCAAAGGCAGCCGCCGTTGGCAGTCCGATATAACCCAGCCCAATGACAGAAATGGTCGTAAAACTCATAGCGATATCCGATTATTTTTTAATGCATCTAAAATGCGGTCACATGCCAGCCCGTCTCCATACGGATTATGGGCGCGGCTCATGATCTGATATTCATTGTCGTCATGCAGTAAACGCGTGACTTCTTCAACAATCCGCTGTGGGTCTGTACCTACCAGACGTACAGTCCCTGCGGTAATAGCTTCCGGGCGCTCCGTTGTTTCACGCATCACCAGCACAGGTTTCCCCAGAGACGGCGCTTCTTCCTGAATCCCGCCGGAATCAGTAAGGATCAGCCAGGCGTGATTCATCAGCCATACGAATGGCAGGTAGTCCTGCGGTTCAATCAACACCACGTTTTCAACGTGACCCAGGATGCGATTGACCGGCTCACTGACGTTAGGGTTCAGGTGTACCGGATAGACAATCTGCACATTTTGGTTAGACGCGGCTATTTCCGCCAGGGCATGACAGATTTGCTCAAAACCGCGACCGAAGCTTTCCCGACGATGACCGGTCACCAGGATCATCTTTTTATCAGCATCCAGGAAAGGATAACGTTCGGCTAGATCCGCACGCAGCGTCTCATTTCCCAGTACGCGATCCCGAACCCAGATCAACGCGTCAATAACCGTATTACCCGTGACGAAAATACGATCATCAGGGATAGCTTCTCGTAACAGATTTTGCCGCGAGTTTTCTGTTGGGGCAAAATGATACATTGCCAGACGCCCGGTCAGCGTACGATTAGCCTCTTCCGGCCATGGTGAATAGAGATCGCCTGTACGTAAACCAGCCTCTACATGCCCCACCGGGATGCGCTGATAGAATGCGGCCAGACTGGTAGCAATCGTGGTTGTGGTATCACCATGAACCAACACCACATCAGGCTTGAATTCAGCCAAAATAGGCTTTAACCCTTCCAGGATGCGGCAGGTTATTTCTGTTAGTCCCTGACCTGGCTGCATAATATTGAGATCGTAGTCAGGTACAATGGAAAAAAGATTCAACACCTGATCGAGCATCTCCCGATGCTGCGCCGTAACGCAAACTTTCGCCTCAAAATCAGGATCTTTTTCCAGCGCATGAACCAGAGGAGCCATCTTAATGGCCTCCGGTCGCGTACCAAATACAGTCAGTACTTTCACATCGATTCTCTTCGGATTGGCAGTGAGAGCCCAGCCCCTCACTGCAACGGCATTGCTAAATCGTACGGCGACGGGTTAACGCGACACCAGCACCGATCAGAGCCCCAACGATACCCCACATAATCATCAGGAAGGCGCGACGAGGGCTGTCACGTTTTACCGGCTCTTCCGGCGTTCTCAAATAACGATAGGTCTGAAAACGCGGATCTAAAGTTGGTCCAACGTTCAGGGTGTTCAGCATTGCCCTGTTCTGGAAATAGTCCAGATCGAAATCCGGACCAATTGACTGCAGATTCTCGAGTCGCGCCTGCAACATAGGACGTCCGAGTAAGAACAATTCTGAATCCGGTAATTCATCAGCTGGAACATCTGTGGAAGTACGCGAAATATTATGCTGCTCAGCAATTTTAAGCGCTTGTTCAATGCTGTGGACGCGGCGAGAGAAAATGGATTTTGCCACTTCTTCCTGACGTTTGACCTGCGCTTTCATCTGCACAGTGCGTGCGGCCCATGCGCCTTTTAACTCATCATTCAGATGACGTGCCGCGCGTTGGCTGGCAAACGCGACGTACTGGCGCAGCAAATTGTTGGCATCAGGAGCCGTCTCGGCAATCAGCTTCACGCTGTCATTGGTATTACGTAGCGCATCGCCAGGTAAAAACTGAATGTTATTGATCAGTTCATCCAGCATCGCCGCATCGGCTTTACTATTACCGACCATACGCTGCTTATAGTAATCAGTCTGCTGCCAGAATTCTCGGCGTGTATCCCAGGAGGCAAGCTGCATAATGAATTCTTTATAGGCCTCATCCATTACTGACGGTTGGTCCGTGGACGCAAGACTGGCCTTAATATCCAGGTTGCGTAAAAACTGTTGTTGAGAGTAAAAGCCACCCAACATATTGACCGTTGGCCTGTCAGTAATCGCCGTGGCGCTCCACTCCTGACGCGCAAAAAACGTATAGGCGAGGGCCGCTATCGCGAAGGCGAGAGCCATACCGACGATCCACACCTTCCCTGCCCACAAGGTACGAAACAACCCACGGATATCCAGTTCATTTTCAGCGCTCACGGCGTCTTCCCCCGGTAATGGTTGTCTCATCGCATCCTCAATTTACTTGGTTAAGTTTGGTTTGCCTTCACGAATTCTTCGCAATCTGCGCTTCACTCGCTTGATAAATCTCGCTACCTTCCAGGCACGCTTGATACAGTAACCGTAGAGGCCAAAGGCCAGTAAAAAAAGCAACAACATGGCCCATTCAGGGACTAAGCGAAAATATTCAGCCAACACGCCGATAGACGCCAGTACCGCCGCAGCCAGCGTAATCAGAACAAATGCTTGTCGGGAAGTAAACCCTGCCCGCATCACCAAATGATGTATGTGTTGACGATCCGCGGAGAAAGGGCTCATGCCTTTTCGCAAACGTCGGTACATGATTGCCACCATATCCATCAATGGAATGGCAATAATCCACAGTGCAGTTACCGGGCTAATGGGGTGAGTTTTGCCCTGCGTAGTCTCCAGCAGGATCCAAATAATGGTGAAGCCAATCAGTGTACTGCCCGCGTCACCCATAAAAACTTTATAGCGACGTCCAAGGATGCCCAGATTTAGCAGGATATAAGGCAGAATGGCGGCGATCATGGCAAAACACCAGATAGCCAGACTCGTCTGACCATCAAACCACAAAATGAATCCCATCGCCGCAAATGAAACGCTGGACAACCCACCTAGCAGACCATCAATCCCATCCACCATATTGAAGGCGTTTATTGCCGCCCAGACGGCAAACAGTGTGAGTAAATAGCCGAACGGACCGAGCACCATCTCCCAGGGGCCAAAAATATACCCAAGGCTAAGAAGATAGAGTTTGCCAACCGACATCATAATAATGCCGATCGCGGCCTGGATAATCGCACGGATTTTTACACTGATATCAAAGCGATCGTCTAACGCGCCGACCAAAACTAATACACCAGCACAGGCCAGAAAGAGAGAAGCATGCGGGATGTAGTAGTCAGCAATGGCAAACGTAAAACATACACCTGCGTAAGCCGAAATCCCTCCAACCAACGGAATCAATCCCTGATGCCGTTTACGGAAGTTGGGTTTATCCACTAAACCAATCTTTTTTGCGACCTTGCGGGCAAAGAAAAGAAACAGTGTTGTGAATAAGAAAATACTGATGAGATCAGTGCTTACTGTCAGTAAATTCACAATGCATGCTCTCAGAGAATATTAATAGCAGAAGTATAACCACGAAGACCTATATTCAGAAGGGAAACCCGACTTCATACCCAATGGTTTTGTATAATTATCAACCACAAGAAACAGATTACGAATCTTTTTCTACTTGTTGGTACTTCATACCGTATTATCGTTATTGTGTCGTTAAGATTACAGCCACAAAAGCAAAACGCCACGTAAAAACGTGGCGTTTTCGGATGAGACCTGAATTACGAACGCTTCATCATGTCGAAGAAGTCGTCATTAGTCTTGGTCATCGCCAGCTTGTTAATGAGGAATTCCATGGCATCAATTTCACCCATCGGATGGATGATTTTGCGCAGGATCCACATTTTCTGCAGCTCTTCCTGGGTGGTGAGCAGCTCTTCTTTACGGGTACCGGAACGGTTGTAGTCGATAGCCGGGAAGACGCGTTTTTCAGCAATCTTACGAGAGAGATGCAGTTCCATGTTGCCGGTACCTTTAAACTCTTCGTAGATAACTTCATCCATTTTAGAGCCAGTATCGATCAGCGCAGTCGCGATGATGGTCAGGCTACCGCCCTCTTCCACGTTACGCGCCGCACCGAAGAAACGCTTCGGACGATGCAAGGCGTTGGCATCAACACCACCGGTCAAAACTTTACCGGAAGCCGGAACCACGGTGTTGTAAGCACGCGCCAGACGGGTGATGGAATCGAGCAGAATGATAACGTCTTTCTTGTGTTCAACCAGACGTTTCGCCTTCTCGATAACCATTTCCGCAACCTGAACGTGGCGGGAGGCTGGTTCGTCAAAGGTAGACGCAACCACTTCACCTTTCACCAGACGCTGCATCTCGGTAACTTCTTCCGGACGTTCGTCAATCAGCAGCACCATCAGCACGCAGTCCGGATGGTTATAAGCAATGCTCTGCGCGATGTTCTGCAGCAGCATGGTTTTACCTGCTTTCGGCGGAGCAACAATCAGACCACGTTGGCCACGACCGATCGGTGATGCCAGATCCAGTACACGCGCCGTTAAGTCTTCAGTAGAACCGTTACCACGTTCCATACGCAGACGAGAGTTTGCGTGCAGCGGTGTTAAGTTCTCAAAGAGGATTTTGTTACGGGCGTTTTCTGGTTTGTCGTAGTTAACTTCGTTAACTTTCAACAGCGCAAAGTAGCGTTCACCTTCTTTCGGCGGGCGAATCTTACCAGAGATGGTATCACCAGTGCGGAGGTTGAAACGGCGGATTTGGCTGGGAGAAACGTAGATGTCATCAGGACCGGCGAGGTAGGAGCTGTCTGCAGAGCGGAGGAAACCAAATCCATCCTGCAATATCTCCAGCACACCGTCACCAAAGATATCTTCGCCACTCTTTGCGTGCTGCTTCAGGATGGCAAAAATAATGTCCTGCTTGCGCATACGAGCCAGGTTTTCAAGGCCCATATTTTCGCCGAGAGTGATCAGCTCAGAAACCGGCGTATTCTTTAATTCGGTAAGATTCATAATGGTGTGAGTTCTTAAACTTGGGGTAAATCTCGAACTTAATGTTGTGAATGGTATGGCAGGGTCATCCATGCCTGTTTACGGCCATCAACTAATGTCTGTTCGCTGTCTGGTCACAGGAAAGTACGCAGAACTGAAACGACAAGACGGATTGAGTGACAAGCCAGGAATCTGTCCACTTCTCGCGCGAGAAACAACGGGAAGTATTGGATATAACTAGATTCAAACTTAATAAGGTATGTTTAATACGAAGTCAACACTAACTTAGCACGACTCAAGTCGGGCGTCCAGTCATCCGAATCATTTCGAAGTATGGTCGCCCGATCATGAGACTTCCTTACGCTAAATTAGCGTCGAGGAATTCTTTCAACTGACCTTTGGATAGTGCGCCGACTTTAGTCGCCGCAACTTCGCCGTTTTTAAACAGCAGCAGGGTCGGGATGCCACGGATACCATACTTCGGCGCGGTGCCTGGGTTTTGGTCAATGTTCAGTTTAGCAACCGTCAATTTGCCCTGATATTCGTCAGCGATTTCATCCAGAATTGGAGCGATCATTTTGCACGGACCGCACCACTCTGCCCAGAAATCAACGAGGATAGCTCCGTCCGCTTTGAGTACATCCGTGTCAAAACTGTCGTCAGTCAGGTGAATAATTTTATCGCTCATATTAACTCCACAGGAATAAGCCTGGTGCGTTGGTGTACTCTTAATCAACGACGTGTTGATGTAGCATTAACCAACTAAAGGTTGACTTTATTTCACCGGATACGCTTTCGTAAAGCAATAGTAAGCTGATATTCTACCACACTATGAGCAAAACACATTTAACAGAACAGAAGTTTTCCGACTTCGCCCTGCACCCAAAGGTGATAGAAGCCCTTGAAAATAAAGGCTTTCATAACTGCACGCCCATTCAGGCCCTCGCGCTGCCGCTAACGCTGGCAGGTCGTGATGTTGCAGGGCAGGCGCAAACCGGTACCGGAAAAACGATGGCGTTCCTGACGTCAACGTTTCATTATCTTCTCTCTCATCCCGCGATTGCCGATCGCAAGGTGAACCAACCGCGTGCGTTAATTATGGCGCCAACGCGTGAGTTAGCCGTGCAGATCCACGCTGACGCCGAGCCGCTGGCACAGACCACCGGTTTGAAATTAGGCCTGGCTTATGGCGGCGACGGTTATGACAAACAGCTGAAAGTGCTGGAAAGCGGCGTCGATATTCTTATCGGCACGACCGGTCGTCTCATCGACTATGCAAAACAGAACCACATTAACCTGGGCGCGATTCAGGTCGTGGTGCTGGATGAAGCCGATCGTATGTACGATCTGGGCTTTATCAAAGATATCCGTTGGCTGTTCCGTCGTATGCCGCCAACCACCCAACGTCTGAACATGCTGTTTTCTGCAACCCTCTCTTACCGCGTTCGCGAACTGGCGTTCGAACAGATGAATAACGCCGAGTACGTTGAAGTCGAACCGGAACAGAAGACAGGTCACCGTATTAAAGAAGAGCTCTTCTATCCTTCCAACGAAGAGAAAATGCGTTTACTGCAAACGCTGATTGAAGAAGAGTGGCCAGATCGCGCCATCGTCTTTGCTAACACTAAGCATCGTTGTGAAGATATCTGGGGTAGCCTTGCCGCTGACGGTCATCGCGTCGGTCTGCTGACCGGTGACGTGGCGCAGAAAAAACGTCTGCGTATCCTTGATGAGTTCACCCGTGGCGATCTCGACATTCTCGTTGCGACGGATGTCGCCGCGCGTGGTCTGCATATCCCAGCCGTAACGCACGTATTTAACTATGACCTGCCGGATGACTGTGAAGATTACGTTCACCGTATCGGTCGTACCGGTCGCGCCGGTGCAAGCGGTCACTCTATCAGCCTGGCCTGTGAAGAATACGCGCTGAATTTACCAGCAATCGAGACCTATATCGGTCACTCGATCCCGGTCAGCAAGTACAACCCGGATGCGCTGATGACCGATCTGCCGAAGCCGTTACGCTTAACGCGTCCGCGCACAGGCAATGGCCCACGCCGTACCGGTGGTGCTCCGCGTAATCGTCGTCGTTCAGGTTAACGTTAGATATGCTCACAACCACTTCGCTGTACGCCGCAATTGATTTAGGCTCGAATAGTTTTCATATGCTGGTTGTACGCGAGGTGGCGGGAAGCATTCAGACGCTCACGCGTATTAAACGCAAGGTGCGTCTGGCCGCTGGCCTCAACAGCGACAACGTTCTTTCCGCTGAAGCTATGGAGCGCGGCTGGCAATGCCTGCGCCTGTTTGCTGAACGTCTGCAGGATATCCCTCAGCCGCAAATCCGCGTGGTCGCCACGGCAACATTACGCATCGCGGTAAACGCCGATGAGTTTATCGCCAAAGCGCAAGAGATCCTCGGCTGCCCTGTCCAGGTCATCAGCGGTGAAGAAGAAGCGCGGCTGATTTATCAAGGTGTTGCCCACACCACCGGCGGCGCCGATCAGCGTCTGGTCGTTGATATTGGCGGAGCCAGCACTGAACTGGTTACCGGCTCCGGCGCGCAAACCACCTCTCTGTTCAGCCTGTCAATGGGCTGCGTCACCTGGCTCGAAAGGTATTTCACCAATCGTAATCTGGCACAGGAAAACTTTGACGAAGCAGAGAAAGCGGCTCGTGAAGTTCTGCGCCCGGTCGCCGACAAACTGCGTTTTCATGGCTGGAAAGTTTGCGTTGGCGCCTCTGGCACCGTCCAGGCGTTACAGGAAATCATGATGGCGCAGGGCATGGATGAGCGCATTACGTTGGCCAAGCTTCAGCAGCTTAAACAGCGCGCCATTCATTGTGGTCGTCTGGAAGAACTGGAAATAGAAGGGTTAACGCTCGAGCGCGCACTGGTTTTTCCCAGCGGACTGGCCATTCTGATCGCCATTTTCACCGAACTGAATATTCAATGCATGACACTGGCCGGCGGCGCACTACGCGAAGGTCTGGTCTACGGCATGCTGCACTTACCGGTTGATCAGGACATTCGCAGCCGTACGCTGCGTAATATTCAGCGTCGATTTATGGTCGACACCGATCAGGCGAATCGTGTCACGCAATTGGCTGTACATTTACTCGAACAGGTGAAAGATGAGTGGCATCTTGAAGCCATTAGTCGTGAACTGCTGCAAAGTGCCTGTCAGTTGCATGAAATAGGACTGAGCGTAGAGTATAAGCAGGCGCCACTGCATGCCGCCTGGCTGGTACGTAATCTCGATCTCCCGGGCTTTACTCCCGCGCAGAAGAAACTGTTAGCCACGCTGTTGCTCAACCAAACTAATCCGGTCGATCTCTCTTCACTCCACCAGCAAAACGCTGTGCCACCACGCATCGCAGAGCACCTTTGCCGTTTGCTACGCCTGGCGATCATCTTCGCCGCTCGCCGTCGCGACGATTTAGTGCCACATATCACCCTGCAAGCTCAGGATGAGAATCTGACGTTAACGCTACCGGAAGGCTGGCTGGAACATCATCCATTAGGTACAGAGTTAATCGATCAGGAAATACAGTGGCAAAGCTATGTCCACTGGCCGCTGGAAGTGCATTAGATGCTGGCTGCCGGATAGCGCTTACGCTTATCCGGCCTACAAAATACCTATTTCTCTTTGGCTTTCGCCATCATTGCCCGAATGTTAGCAATGCTGGCCTGCCCTTTTTGCATCCGCTCCTCGGCACTCACCACTTTACGCTCCTGTTCCCAGATAACGTCATCTTGTGGTAGTTCCAACAGGAAACGGCTCGGTTCAGGTCGTACCAGTTCACCGTACTGACGGCGCTCTTTACACAACGTGAAGATAAGTTCTTTCTGCGCACGTGTAATTCCGACGTAAGCCAGACGACGCTCTTCGTCGATGTTATCTTCATCGATGCTGCTCTGGTGCGGCAAAAATCCTTCTTCCATTCCCACCATAAATACGTACGGGAACTCCAGTCCTTTTGAAGCATGCAGCGTCATCAACTGCACCTGATCCAACTCTTCTTCGCTCTCTCCGCGCTCCATCATGTCGCGCAGGGTAAAGCGGGTAACGACCTGAGTCAGGGTCATTGGCTCTTCCAGCTCACTACCTTCCAGCATCTCCGTCATCCAGCTGAACAGCGTGTTGACGTTTTTCATACGCATTTCGGCCGCTTTTGGGCTCGGCGAGGTTTCATACAGCCAGGATTCGTAATCAATGCCGTGGATCAGATCGCGTACGGCGGCAACCGGCTCTCGCTCCGCCAGACGTTGAATTTCACCCAGCCAGTGCGTAAAGCGGGTCAGAGAATCATATCCGCGCCCGGTTAGCGTCTGGCTAAGTCCCATATCAAAGCTAGCGGTAAACAGGCTTTTATTACGCGTCATCGCCCATTCCCCCAGCTTTTGCAGCGTGGCCGGACCGATTTCACGCTTAGGGGTGTTTACGATGCGCAAAAATGCACTGTCATCATCCGGGTTGCTGAGCACGCGCAGATAGGCCAGCAGATCTTTAATCTCCGGACGTGAGAAGAACGACGTCCCGCCGGAAATTTTGTACGGGATGCGGTTTTGCATCAGAAACTTTTCGAACACTCGCGACTGATGATTACCGCGATACAGGATGGCGTAGTCTTTATACTGCGTCTTGTTCACAAAGTGATGGGCAATCAGTTCCCCGGTCACGCGTTCTGCTTCGTGCTCTTCATTATTCGCACTCAACACCTTCAGCTCAGCGCCGTAGCCCAGCTCAGAAAAGAGCCGTTTTTCAAAGACGTGTGGGTTGTTAGCAATAAGGATGTTCGCCGCCTTCAGGATACGCCCTGATGAACGATAGTTTTGCTCCAGCTTCACCACCTGCAGCGCCGGAAAATCTTTGCTTAACAGTACCAGGTTCTGCGGACGTGCACCGCGCCAGGAGTAGATCGACTGATCGTCATCACCCACGACGGTAAAGCGCGCGCGTTTCCCCACCAGCAACTTCACCAACTCGTACTGGCTGGTGTTGGTATCCTGATATTCATCCACCAGCAGGTAGCGGATTCGGTTTTGCCAACGCTCACGTACTTCTTCATTGCGCTGCAACAGCAGCGTGGGGAGCAGGATCAGATCGTCAAAATCGAGGACGTTACACGCCTTCATATGCGCGTCATACAGACCATAGCAGTGGGCAAAAATACGATCGCGTTCACCCTTTGCACTGGCTGCCGCCTGCGCTGGGGTCATCAGATCGTTTTTCCAGTTGGAGATCGTTGAAATCAACTGTTGAAGGATAAGTTTATCGTCTTCAATTAGCCCTTCGGTCAATTCCTTAAGCAGGGCCACCTGGTCAGTATCATCAAACAACGAGAAGTTCGACTTCATCCCTAGCGCGGCGAATTCACACTTAATGACATCCAGTCCCAGAGTGTGGAAAGTAGAGATCATCAACCCGCGCGCTTCTTTACGACCCAACGTTTGCGCCACACGCTCTTTCATCTCGCGCGCAGCCTTATTGGTAAAGGTTACTGCCGCAATATGTCGTGCCTGATAGCCACATTCACGGATCAGATGTGCGATTTTGTTAGTGATAACACGCGTCTTACCGGAACCCGCTCCCGCCAGCACCAGGCAAGGTCCGGTGACGAATTCGACGGCTTGTTGTTGTCCGGGGTTCAAACGCATAGAGGATTGCTCAATCTGTAAACACGGGGATGTGGATTGTAGCAGAAAGTGACGCCAGGGGGATCGGTCATAGCCCATCGCCGAAGACCACGGATTACATGCTACTATTGCGCCCTGATTTATCACTCAACTCAGAGCGCAAACCATGGCAAAAACAGCATCAGCAGTGCATATCCTTGTTAAAGAAGAGAAACTGGCTCTCGATCTTCTGGAACAAATCAAAAATGGCGCCGATTTTGGTAAACTGGCGAAGAAACACTCTATCTGCCCGTCGGGCAAACGCGGCGGCGATTTAGGCGAATTCCGTCAGGGCCAGATGGTTCCGGCGTTTGATAAAGTGGTGTTCTCCTGCCCGGTGCTGGAGCCAACCGGCCCACTGCACACTCAGTTCGGTTATCACATCATTAAAGTGCTGTACCGTAACTAATAGAAATCCCGGTGTGTTAAAACACCGGGCTTTTTTTTGCCGAAAGGCGGCCTCTTAGCCAGCTACAGCAATACGTTTCATATCAGTCATATAGCCACGCAGTTTCTGGCCCACTTTCTCGATAGCATGGCCGCGAATAGCATCGTTCACGTCGCGCAGCTGCGCGTTGTCTACCGCACCTTCGGCAATCGCTTTGCCCAGATCTCCGGTTTGCAGGGTGGCCATGAACTCTTTCAGCAGCGGTACGCACGCGTAAGAGAACAGGTAGTTACCGTATTCTGCGGTATCGGAAATGACTACGTTCATTTCGTACAGACGCTTACGGGCGATGGTGTTCGCGATCAGCGGCAGTTCGTGCAGTGATTCGTAGTAAGCAGACTCTTCGATGATGCCGGAATCCACCATGGTTTCAAACGCCAGCTCAACGCCAGCCTTCACCATCGCGATCATCAGCACGCCTTTATCGAAGTACTCCTGCTCGCCAATTTTACCTTCAAACTGCGGCGCGGTTTCGAACGCGGTTTTGCCGGTCTCTTCACGCCAGGTCAGCAGTTTCTTATCGTCGTTGGCCCAGTCAGCCATCATGCCTGAAGAGAATTCGCCGGAGATAATGTCATCCATGTGTTTCTGGAACAGCGGTGCCATGATCTCTTTCAGCTGTTCGGACAGCGCATAAGCACGCAGTTTCGCTGGGTTAGACAGACGATCCATCATCAGGGTGATACCGCCCTGCTTCAGCGCTTCGGTGATGGTTTCCCAGCCGAACTGAATCAGTTTTTCGGCGTAAGCCGGGTCAGTACCTTCTTCCACCAGCTTGTCGAAGCACAGCAGAGAGCCTGCCTGCAGCATACCGCACAGGATTGTCTGCTCGCCCATCAGGTCAGATTTCACTTCCGCAACGAAGGACGATTCCAGCACGCCCGCACGGTGACCGCCAGTGGCCGCAGCCCATGCTTTGGCAATCGCCATGCCTTCGCCTTTCGGATCGTTTTCCGGGTGAACGGCGATCAGGGTTGGAACACCAAAACCACGTTTGTACTCTTCACGCACTTCGGTACCCGGACACTTCGGCGCAACCATCACCACAGTGATATCTTTACGGATCTGCTCGCCCACTTCGACGATGTTGAAACCGTGGGAGTAGCCCAGCGCCGCGCCATCTTTCATCAGCGGCTGTACGGAACGTACAACGTCGGAGTGCTGTTTGTCCGGCGTCAGGTTAACCACCAGATCTGCCTGCGGGATCAGTTCTTCATAAGTACCTACTTTGAAGCCATTTTCGGTCGCTTTGCGCCACGAAGCGCGCTTCTCAGCAATCGCTTCTTTACGCAGGGCGTAGGAGATATCCAGACCGGAGTCGCGCATGTTCAGGCCTTGGTTAAGCCCCTGAGCACCGCACCCGACGATGACCACTTTTTTACCCTGAAGGTAGCTTGCGCCATCGGCGAATTCGTCGCGACCCATAAAGCGACATTTGCCCAGCTGCGCCAGCTGCTGACGCAGGTTCAGTGTATTAAAGTAGTTAGCCATGGTGATACCTCGTGATGTTGTACTGTCTTATTGTTCGGTTCGCGTTTCAGCGAGAATGAACCCACATTACAACAGGAAATTTATTGCGGAAATTGATATATTCACAACATCACATTGCAATATCTGCAACGTAGAAAATCGGAGGCTCGTCCGTGGATTTACGCGATCTGAAAATGTTCCTGCATCTGGCGGAAAGCCGCCACTTTGGCCGCAGTGCGCGGGCGATGCACGTCAGCCCCTCCACACTCTCACGCCAGATCCAACGGCTGGAAGAAGATCTCGGCCAGGCGCTGTTTGTGCGCGATAACCGTACGGTCACGCTGACCGAAGCAGGCGAAGAGCTGCGAGTGTTTGCCCAGCAGACGCTGTTGCAGTATCAACAATTGCGCCACACCCTCGATCAACAGGGACCGTCGCTGTCGGGTGAGCTGCATATCTTCTGCTCGGTTACCGCCGCCTACAGCCACCTGCCGCCAATTCTCGACCGCTTTCGCGCCGAGCACCCCTCGGTTGAAATTAAGCTCACCACCGGCGATGCCGCTGACGCAATGGACAAAGTGGTCACCGGAGAGGCCGATCTGGCAATAGCGGGTAAGCCGGAGACGCTGCCCGGCGCAGTAGCATTCTCGATGCTGGAGAATTTAACGGTAGTGTTGATCGCACCAGCATTGCCTTGCCCGGTACGGAATCAGGTTTCGGTCGATAAACCAGACTGGTCGACAGTGCCGTTTATCATGGCCGACCAGGGGCCGGTACGCCGCCGCATCGAGTTGTGGTTCCGCCGTCACAAAATCAGCAACCCATCGATTTACGCCACCGTGGGGGGGCACGAAGCGATGGTCTCGATGGTGGCGCTGGGTTGCGGCGTGGCGCTGCTGCCGGAAGTGGTGCTGGAAAACAGCCCGGAGCCGGTACGGAATCGCGTGATGATTTTAGAACGCAGCGACGAAAAAACGCCGTTCGAGCTGGGTGTCTGCGCGCCGAAAAAACGGCTGCATGAGCCGCTAATCGACGCGTTCTGGAAGATTGTTCTGGAGCGTAAATCCGCCGAGTAGCGCCAGCATCAGGCCTAAAATCAGTGGTAGATTCAGTATTGGCACTCCTTTTCTGTATAATGTCCCGTGCCATAATAGATGTGGGGGGCTTGTTAACCATCACGTTTAGCAAGCCAGAACAGACGGTGTCATTGCGCACTTGACAGCGAAAATACAAACTTAATTAGCCATCATTATGATAATCAAACCAAAAATTCGTGCATTCATCTGTACAACGACCCATCCGACTGGCTGCAAAGTCAATGTGGAAAAACAGATCGATTATGTGAAGAAAAACGGGAAAATCGCTAACGGCCCTTCCCGCGTGCTGGTCATCGGTGCTTCCACCGGTTACGGCCTTGCTTCCAGAATTTCCGCCGCGTTTGGCAGCGGAGCCGCCACTATCGGCGTATTTTTCGAAAAACCAGGCACGGAAACCAAGCCAGGTTCCGCGGGCTGGTATAACTCTGCAGCCTTCGATGAGGCCGCAAAACGCGAAGGTCTGTATTCCAAAAGCATCAACGGCGACGCGTTCTCCGACGAGTGTCGCGACGAAGTTATCAAACTGATCAAAGAAGACCTGGGTCAGATTGACCTGGTGGTTTACTCACTGGCATCTCCGGTACGTAAAATGCCGAAAACCGGTGAAATCGTCCGTTCTGCGCTGAAGCCAATCGGTGAGGTTTATACCTCTAAAGCGATCGATACCAACAAAGATCAGATCATAACCGCCAGCATTGAGCCGGCAACCGAAGAAGAAGTTCAGAACACCGTCACCGTCATGGGCGGCGAAGACTGGGAACTGTGGATGGGCGCGCTGAGCGAAGCAGGCGTGCTGGCTGACGGCGTGAAAACCGTTGCCTACTCCTACATCGGTACCGACCTGACCTGGCCAATCTACTGGCACGGCGCGCTGGGCAAAGCAAAAGAAGATCTCGACCGCGCGGCAGGCGCGCTGCGTAATCAACTGGCTCCGCTGAACGGTTCCGCTAACGTTGCTGTACTGAAATCCGTTATCACGCAGGCCTCTTCTGCTATTCCGGTGATGCCGCTGTACATCTCCATGGTCTTCAAGCTGATGAAAGAACAAGGCATTCATGAAGGCTGCATCGAGCAGATCAACCGTCTGATGACCACCAGCCTGTACGGCGATAAAGTGGTGCTTGATGACAACCAGCGTATCCGTATGGATGACTGGGAACTGCGTGAAGACATTCAGCAGGCATGCCGCGATCTGTGGCCGCTGATCACCACCGAAAACCTGGCGCAAAAAACGGACTATGCAGGATATAAGCAGGAATTCCTGAATCTGTTCGGTTTTGGTCTCGACGAAGTGGATTACGATGCGGATGTAAACACCGAAGTCGAATTCGAAGTCATCACGCTGTAATCTGCTGATACCGTTGCAAAAAGGGTTCATGTCTTTACATGAACCCTTTTTTAATGGCTGCCGCTAACCCGCCAGGAAGAACCTGAACGCCGGGTTATGCGTTTCATCGTGACAGTCATAACCCAGTTCGTTCAGTCGCGTTTCGAAATCAGGCTCGTGCTCACCCAACTCAAACGCCGCCAGTACGCGACCATAATCGGTTCCGTGGCTACGATAGTGGAACAATGAAATATTCCAGTGCGTCCCCAGGGTATGCAGGAATTTGAGCAACGCCCCCGGAGATTCCGGGAATTCGAAGCTGTACAGCCGCTCCTGCAAGGGTTTCGACGGGCGCCCACCGACCATGTAGCGCACGTGCAGCTTCGCCATTTCGTCGTCGGACAAATCCACTACGCTGTAGCCGCCCTCATTAAGCAACTGGAGGATTTCCTTACGCTCTTCCAGCCCACGGCTCAGACGGACGCCAACAAAAATACAGGCGTCTTTCGCATCAGCAAATCGGTAGTTAAACTCGGTAACCGAGCGTCCTCCCAACAGCTGGCAAAACTTCAGGAAGCTGCCCTTTTCTTCCGGAATAGTTACTGCCAGCAACGCTTCGCGCTGTTCGCCCAGCTCGCAACGTTCGGAAACATAACGTAGGCCATGGAAGTTAACGTTAGCGCCGGAAAGGATATGCGCCAGACGTTCGCCGCGAATGTTGTGCTGGGCAATGTACTTTTTCATCCCCGCCAGCGCCAGCGCACCGGAAGGTTCCGCCACCGCGCGCACATCCTCGAACAGATCTTTCATTGCCGCGCAGATAGCGTCGCTATCGACAGTGATGATGTCGTCGAGATACTCCTGGCACAAACGGAAGGTTTCGTCGCCGATACGTTTCACCGCCACGCCTTCAGCAAAGAGGCCAACACGTGGAAGATCGACCGGTTGACCGGCATCCAGCGCCGCTTTCAGGCAGGCTGAGTCTTCAGCTTCAACGGCAATCACTTTGATCTGCGGCATCAGTTGTTTGATCAGCACCGCCACGCCTGCCGCTAATCCGCCACCGCCCACCGGCACGAATACACGATCAAGGTGGGCATCCTGCTGCAATAACTCCAGTGCCAGCGTGCCCTGCCCGGCAATCACCATCGGATGGTCGAACGGAGGAACCCAGGTAAAACCCTGCTGCTGCGACAGCTCAATCGCTTTGGCTTTGGCTTCATCAAAATTCGCGCCGTGTAACAGTACTTCACCACCGAAACCGCGAACGGCATCGACTTTGATATCAGCGGTAGCCGTAGGCATGACAATCAGCGCCTTCACACCTAATCGCGCAGAAGAGAAAGCTACGCCCTGAGCATGATTACCTGCCGATGCGGTGATTACCCCATGCGCTTTTTGCTCTTCGGTCAGACCGGCCATCATGGCATAGGCACCGCGCAGCTTGAAGCTGTGAACGGGTTGACGGTCTTCGCGCTTCACCAGAATCACGTTATCGAGGCGCGAAGAGAGTTTTTCCATTTTTTGTAGCGGTGTGACCTGCGCCGCTTCGTATACCGGCGCACGCAGCACTGCTCTGAGATACTCGGCGCCTTCTGGAGCGCCGGAGAGGGGTTGAGAATCCGCCATGGTCATTATCCCCCTAGTTTCGACTTATCGCGCACCGCACCTTTGTCGGCGCTGGTTGCCAGGCTGGCGTAAGCGCGCAGCGCAAAGGAGACCTGACGCTGACGATCTTTTGGCGTCCAGGCTTTGTCACCACGAGCTTCTTGCGCTTCACGGCGCGCAGCGATTTCCGCATCGCTCAGTTGCAGTTGAATGCCACGATTCGGGATATCGATAGCAATCATGTCACCATCTTCGATAATTGCGATATTACCGCCGCTGGCCGCTTCAGGAGAAACGTGACCAATGGAAAGCCCCGAAGTACCGCCAGAGAAACGACCGTCGGTAATCAGCGCGCAGGCCTTACCGAGACCCATCGATTTCAGGAAGGTGGTTGGGTAGAGCATTTCCTGCATGCCTGGCCCGCCCTTCGGCCCTTCGTAGCGAATCACCACCACGTCGCCGGCAACCACTTTACCGCCGAGGATAGCTTCAACCGCATCGTCCTGGCTTTCATACACTTTTGCCGGGCCGGTGAATTTCAGGATGCTGTCATCCACACCAGCGGTTTTTACGATACAGCCGTTTTCCGCGAAGTTACCGTACAGGACTGCCAGGCCGCCGTCTTTGCTGTAAGCATGTTCCAACGAGCGAATGCAACCTTCTGCGCGGTCATCATCCAGGGTGTCCCAACGACAATCCTGCGAGAACGCCTGGGTGGTACGGATGCCAGCCGGACCTGCGCGGAACATTTTTTTCACCGCATCGTCTTTGGTCAGCATAACGTCATAACTATCGAGCGTTTGCGGCAGAGTCAGCCCCAACACGTTTTTCACGTTGCGGTTCAGTAGCCCGGCGCGATCCAGCTCGCCTAAAATGCCCAGTACGCCACCCGCGCGGTGCACGTCTTCCATATGGTATTTCTGCGTACTCGGCGCAACTTTACACAGCTGCGGGACTTTGCGGGACAACTTATCAATATCACTCATGGTGAAGTCGATTTCCGCTTCCTGCGCAGCCGCCAGCAAGTGCAGAACGGTGTTGGTGGAGCCGCCCATCGCGATATCCAGCGTCATGGCGTTCTCAAACGCCGCCTTGCTGGCAATGTTGCGCGGCAGGGCTGAAGCGTCATCCTGCTCGTAGTAGCGTTTGGTCAGCTCAACGATGCGTTTACCTGCGTTGAGGAACAGCTCTTTACGGTCGGCATGAGTCGCCAACAGCGAACCGTTACCCGGCTGCGACAGACCCAGCGCTTCGGTCAGACAGTTCATCGAGTTGGCGGTGAACATCCCGGAGCACGAGCCGCAGGTCGGACAGGCCGAACGTTCAACCTGCTCGCTCTGCGAGTCGGAGACTTTCGGGTCTGCCCCCTGAATCATCGCATCAACCAGATCAAGCTTGATGATTTGGTCAGAGAGCTTGGTTTTCCCGGCTTCCATTGGGCCGCCGGAAACAAAGATCACCGGAATATTCAGCCGCAGAGAGGCCATTAACATCCCGGGGGTGATTTTATCGCAGTTAGAGATACAGACCATCGCATCGGCGCAGTGGGCGTTAACCATATATTCCACTGAATCGGCGATCAGCTCACGCGACGGCAGTGAATAAAGCATGCCGCCATGACCCATGGCGATACCATCATCCACGGCAATGGTGTTGAACTCTTTCGCCACGCCGCCTGAGGCTTCGATTTGTTCGGCAACCAGCTTACCGAGATCGCGCAGGTGGACGTGGCCCGGCACAAACTGGGTAAAGGAGTTCACCACAGCGATAATCGGTTTACCGAAGTCATCATCGGTCATCCCGGTGGCGCGCCACAGTGCGCGGGCACCCGCCATATTGCGGCCGTGGGTGGTGGTGGCAGAACGATACTTAGGCATGCTTGATTAACTCCCGTCTGTCTTTCCCCTGCATATTTCACGCCGCAGGTGCGTTGGCTGCCTCGCTCCCCCCAGTCACCTACTAAAGTAAGCTCCTGGGGACTCGCTGCGTTGCCGTCTTCCTGCAACGTGAACTATTTTGGGGAAATATTAATTTTGTTATTGGTTTACTGAATCCAACCAGCCGTATTTATCTTCCGTTTCACCGGTGAAGAGGCCAAAGAAGGCCTGCTGGATGCGTTTGGTGACCGGACCGCAGCGGCCTTCGCCCACCTGAATACCATCGACGCTGCGTACTGGGGTGATTTCGGCCGCGGTACCGGACATGAACACTTCGTCGGCCAGGTACAGCGATTCACGAGACAGCACCTGCTCACGCACTTCGATATCGAGATCTTTCGCCAGCTTAATGATCGCGTCACGGGTGATACCCGGCAGCGCGGAAGAGGTAAACGGCGGGGTAAACAGAATGCCGTCTTTTACTTCAAACAGGTTTTCGCCCGCGCCTTCGGAGATGTAGCCATTCACATCCAGCGCAATGCCTTCCTGGTAGCCATGACGACGCGCTTCACTACCCACCAGCAGCGAAGACAGATAGTTACCACCTGCTTTAGCAGCGGTAGGAATCGTGTTCGGCGCAACGCGGTTCCAGGAAGAAACCATCGCGTCGATCCCCTGCTCCAGCGCTTCAGCACCGAGGTAAGCCCCCCATGGGAACGCGGCGATTATCACATCAGTGGTGTATCCCGCAGGCGGGTTAACGCCCATCCCTACGTCGCCAACAAACACCAGCGGACGGATATAGGCGCTGGTCAGGTTGTTTTTACGAATCACCTCACGGCAAGCTTCCATCAGCTCATCAACGCTCTGAGAAACGGGAAAACGATAGATCTTGGCTGAATCACGCAGACGCTGCATATGTTCGCGATGACGGAACACTACCGGCCCTTTGTGAGAATCGTAGCAACGGATCCCTTCAAATACAGAAGTACCGTAGTGCAGCGCGTGGGACATCACGTGGACCTTCGCGTCTTCCCAACGAATCATCTCGCCATTAGACCAAATGTAATCAGCTTTTTTCGTCGTCATTTTTCTTCCTTTTGCGCTCAGGCGCGGATTTGTTGTGATGTGGTTGTGCTCTGGCAGATAGCAACATGTGCAACATCTACCAGTTTACTTAACTGACTAAACAGTAAGTCGACCGACCGGGGGCTGGCAACGGTCAATTCGATATTTATATTCTGCGCATCGCTGGCGGCTTCCATATTCATGGAGCACACCTGAAAACCACGATGACGTACCACGCGTAAAACACGTTCTAACGTTTCCGGGTTGAAACGAGCCTCAACGGCGACCTGATGTTGCATCATGATAATTTCTCCAGCATTTCTGAGTTACTGGCGCCAGGTGGCACCAGAGGCCAGACATTCTCAAGTTCGTCGATTGAGACATGAAGCAAGTATGGCCCCTCGCTGCTCAGCATGGTGTCGAGTGCCGCTTCAACCTGGTCTTTACGGGTGATGTGTTGACCAGGAATGCCGAAGGCTCTGGCCAACATGAGGAAATCGGGGTTATCGGTAAGGGTGGTTTCGCTATAACGTTCCTGGAAAAACAGCTGCTGCCATTGTCGCACCATGCCTAACCGCTGGTTGTCGAGTAAAACTATCTTCAGCGGCAACTGTTTGCGTTTTACGGTGCCCAATTCCTGTACATTCATCATGAAGGAACCGTCACCGGAGATACAGATTACCGTATCATTCGGGCGAGCAACCTGCGCGCCAACCGCTGCTGGCAGGCCAAAGCCCATCGTCCCCAGACCGCTCGACGTGATGAAATTTTCAGGGCGAGTGTAGGTCATATGCTGTGCCGACCACATCTGATGCTGGCCAACATCCGTTGTCACTACGCTATCCGCAGGTTTGCGATCGGATAACTGCTTTAACAACAGTGGCGCATAGATAGCTTCCCCCGGATGGTCGTAGCGCCAGGTATGTTCTGCGCGCAGTTCAGCGCTGTGCTGACGCCATTCGTCAATCTTCATCAATTGCTGTAATGCTGGCAGCAGAGAATTTAAATCCCCCTGCAGCGCCACGTGTGCCTGGCGCAGTTTGTTCATTTCCGCTGGGTCGATATCCATGTGGATTACGCTGGCGTTCGGTGCGAAGGTATTCAGCTTGCCAGTCACCCGGTCATCAAAACGTGCGCCAACCGCAATCAGTAAATCGCACTCTTGCACCGCGAAATTCGCGGCTTTAGTACCGTGCATTCCCAACATGCCCAAATAGTACGGGTAGTCAGCATCTACTGCGCCCAGACCTTTCAGCGTGCAGGCGACCGGCATTTGGGTTATCGCGATAAATTCACGCAGGGCCGGGACCGCCTGCGCCATACCTACGCCACCACCTACGTACAGGATGGGCTTTTGCGCCTGCGCCAGCATTTTACGTGCCTGCTCAACGTCAGCGTGCGGAAACGTCTCTACGTTTTCGACGGTCGTAAAATATGGCTCCAGCGTACCGCTGGCTAATTGGATGTCTTTCGGGATATCAACCAGAACCGGACCCGGACGACCGGAATTCGCCACGGCGAAAGCCTCAGCCATGATACGCGGCAGCTCTTCGAGTGACTGTACCAGGAAGCTGTGTTTGGTGCAGGACAGAGACATCCCCAGCACGTCCACTTCCTGGAACGCATCTGTTCCGATGAAAGGTGATGCCACCTGACCGGTGATCGCCACCACTGGAACAGAATCTAACAGCGCATCGGCAAGGCCCGTGATCAGGTTGGTTGCGCCAGGGCCGGAGGTAGCGATACAAACGCCGGTTTTACCGGTCGCACGGGCATAGCCAATCGCCGCCATTGCCGCACCCTGCTCGTGTCGGCACAACAGGTGCTCTACGCCGCCGTCATACAACGCATCGTAAACCGGCATAATTGCGCCACCAGGATAACCAAAGACGGTTTGAACCCCTTGTGCACGCAACGCATGTACCACCCACTGTGCCCCATTCATAGTTACATCCCCGCCGTAAATCTTGAGAAACAGAATTTTATGCTACCGTTCACTTTCTGCTCCTCGTGTATGTTTTTAAGGTCAAAAAAAAACCCCCGGACCTTTCGGTGCGGGGGTCTTAGTTCGTTAAGGCTTGTTTTCTAAGCCTTTCCTCGTCCAAGTGCAGCCCCGCACGGTGGGATAATAATCACCACCACGCTAATCACGACCAGGCTAATCACTCGTAGAAGGGCTGTCATTTTTGTATTTTCTTGCATCTTGTTCGAAGGAATACCTAAAGAGTTACCATAGAATTTGCAAATGACACAAGATATTTTTTTATTCGTTTTTCTGACGTCGTTAACGGTTTAGATAAATACCGTTGTTTTTTATACAAAAAAATCAAAAATGAAAATATTTCACGCTTCAGGCGATCCTCGGTAACCCGATCCCCAATACAAACACCATTCAAAAGCATTTGCGGGCGTCATTCCAGGCTTAATGCAAGCAGTTATACGTTGCGCAAAAATACGGGAATCAGCATCTAAAAACCGTAATTATATGAAATCTTGCCGCGATGTATTACGACATAATACTTTTATCAGGAGGAATTATGTCACTATCGATTGTTCACACACGCGCCGCGCTAGGCGTGAATGCGCCAGCCATTACCATCGAGGTACATATCAGCAACGGCCTGCCTGGTTTAACCATGGTGGGGCTGCCCGAAACGACGGTGAAAGAGGCTCGCGATCGGGTACGCAGTGCGATTATTAATAGCGGTTATGAATTCCCGGCAAAGAAAATAACTATAAACCTCGCTCCGGCCGATCTCCCGAAAGAAGGGGGGCGATATGATTTACCTATCGCTGTTGCGCTTCTGGCCGCTTCTGAGCAGCTTACACCCCACAATCTCGACACCTACGAGCTGGTAGGTGAATTAGCGCTTACAGGCGCGCTACGCGGCGTTCCCGGCGCGATATCAAGCGCAACCGAGGCCATTCGTGCAGGCAGGCGAATTATTGTCGCAAAAGAGAATGCCGCTGAAGTTGGACTGATACACGGCGAAGGGTGCCTGATCGCCGATCACCTGCAGACCGTATGCGCATTTCTCGAAGGTAAGCATGATTTAGACAGGCCATCATCCGCAGATTTTACGCCTAACGCATTAGCTGATGATCTGAGTGATGTTATCGGCCAGGAACAGGGTAAACGCGGGCTGGAGCTTACCGCAGCAGGCGGCCACAATCTCTTGCTCATCGGCCCGCCGGGTACGGGAAAGACTATGCTAGCCAGTCGACTCAGAGGGCTACTCCCTCCACTTAGCAACGATGAAGCGCTGGAAAGTGCCGCGATACTCAGTCTGATCCATTCCGACACGATACAAAAACAGTGGAAGCAGCGCCCTTTTCGCTCGCCACATCACAGTGCTTCATTAACCGCCATGGTCGGTGGAGGCTCTATTCCTGCGCCAGGAGAGATCTCTTTGGCGCACAACGGCATACTGTTTCTGGATGAACTACCCGAGTTTGAGCGGCGCACGCTGGATGCACTGCGCGAACCCATCGAGTCCGGGCAGATCCATCTATCCCGCACCAGAGCAAAAATAACCTATCCCGCACGCTTTCAACTCATAGCTGCGATGAATCCAAGCCCGACGGGCCATTATCAGGGGAACCATAACCGCTGTACCCCAGAACAGACGCTGCGCTACCTAAATCGATTGTCAGGTCCATTTCTTGACCGCTTCGACCTCTCCCTCGAAATTCCCTTACCGCCGCCCGGTATACTCAGCCAGAACGCGATGAAAGGGGAAAATAGCGCAACGGTGAAGCAACGTGTTATGGCAGCGCGAGAGCGTCAGTATCAGCGGCAAAATAAGTTAAACGCACATCTGGACAGTCAGGATATCCATAAATACTGCCTACTGCGTAGCGACGATGCACAGTGGCTTGAAGAAACGCTCGCGCATCTCGGATTGTCTATCCGCGCCTGGCTGCGCCTGATTAAGGTCGCTCGAACGATTGCGGATATCGAACAATGTGATCACATCTCTCGCCAGCATTTACAGGAGGCCGTTGGGTACCGAGCGATAGACAGGTTACTCATTCATCTGCAGAAATTACTGACATAAAAAAAGGGCTTTCGCCCTTTTTTTATTAATCATCAGATTCGGTGTAGTCTTCTGCGCCTTCCACCTGAGGTTTCCCACCCGATAAGGTGTGGAAACGTTTTGGACGCTTAATACGCGTCATGTATTTAGACCACACACGTTCAGCTTCGGTAACCGGCTCACGTTCACCACGGCATACCGCAACAAACAGTTTTTCTTCTTCAGTTACCGGCTCACGCTTGCCCAGATCCAGCTCGTTGAAAGCATAACCGTGACGCTCAAGCAGTTGTGCTTCTTTAATGGTGAAATCACCATGACGGGAGAATCCGCGGGGATAATATTTATTATCGAAATATCGATTAGTCGTCGTAAAGCTTTCCGCCATCCTGCACGCTCCTAATTCTTTGGCCGAGCTATTTATGGCGCGGAGTATTAGTTACGCTTGACAGAGCGTCAAACAAAAGATTTAAATCATAACGACAAATAATTTTATGGAGCGAGTTGTGGATACGGAATTGTTAAAAACTTTCCTGGAAGTTAGCCGGACACGCCACTTTGGCAGGGCTGCTGAAGCGCTCTACCTGACCCAATCAGCGGTTAGTTTCCGGATCAGACAACTGGAAAATCAATTGGGTGTAAACCTGTTCACCCGACACAGAAACAATATCCGTTTAACCGCTGCAGGTGAAAAATTATTGCCTTACGCCGAAACGTTGATGAATACGTGGCAGGCAGCACGTAAGGAAGTCGCGAATACCTCGCGGCATAACGAGTTTTCTATCGGTGCCAGCGCATCTCTCTGGGAGTGCATGCTTAATGACTGGTTGAAGCGTTTGTATCAATCTCAGGAGCCACAATCCAGCCTGCAGTTTGAAGCGAGGATCGCTCAACGCCAATCGTTAGTAAAACAGCTTCATGAACGACAGCTTGATCTACTGATTACTACCGAAACACCCAAAATGGACGAATTTAGCAGCCAACTGTTGGGATATTTCACGCTGGCGCTCTATTGCAGCTCTCCTTCGCAAACCAAAGATGAGCTGAATTATTTACGCCTGGAATGGGGACCCGATTTTCAACAACACGAAGCGGGACTAATAGCGGGAGATGAAGTGCCGGTACTCACCACCAGTTCGGCAGAATTGGCCAGGCAGCAACTTTCAGTGATTAAGGGCTTTAGCTGGCTTCCCGTCAACTGGGCCAAAACCAAAAGCGATCTCCATACGGTTACCGACAGTACAACGCTTTCACGTCCTTTATATGCAGTTTGGCTGCAAAACAGCGATAAAAATGGACTAATTTGCGATCTGCTGAGAACAGATATTCTGGAAAATTAAAGAAAATATAGGCAAGGATGCCGGGAGTAAAACAGCAGGAAGGCATAATTCAAATTGCAGGTAAAAAAAAATCCTTAGCAAAAATGCTAAGGATTGTTTCTGGCAGGGGCGGAGAGACTCGAACTCGCGACACCCGGTTTTGGAGACCGGTGCTCTACCAACTGAGCTACGCCCCTAAATTTTCTTATCATTAAGCCTGCTTGGTAGCAGGCTTAATTTTCTAATAAGTGGCGGAACGGACGGGACTCGAACCCGCGACCCCCTGCGTGACAGGCAGGTATTCTAACCAACTGAACTACCGCTCCACCGAATTTCTTTGTCACTACCCGGATTATTCATCCCGGTTTACTGCAATTTGATGCCTGGCAGTTCCCTACTCTCGCATGGGGAGACCCCACACTACCATCGGCGCTACGGCGTTTCACTTCTGAGTTCGGCATGGGGTCAGGTGGGACCACCGCGCTACAGCCGCCAGGCAAATTCTGTTTATCAACACACTTTTCGCATGTCGATGTAATCTGTATCAAACTGAAAATGATGTCTCTTTCGCCAAAACATCTTCGGCGTTGTAAGGTTAAGCCTCACGGTTCATTAGTATCGGTTAGCTCAACGTATCGCTACGCTTACACACCCGACCTATCAACGTCGTCGTCTTCAACGTTCCTTCAGGACCCTTAAAGGGTCAGGGAGAACTCATCTCGGGGCAAGTTTCGTGCTTAGATGCTTTCAGCACTTATCTCTTCCGCATTTAGCTACCGGGCAATGCCATTGGCATGACAACCCGAACACCAGTGATGCGTCCACTCCGGTCCTCTCGTACTAGGAGCAGCCCCCCTCAATTCTCCAGCGCCCACGGCAGATAGGGACCGAACTGTCTCACGACGTTCTAAACCCAGCTCGCGTACCACTTTAAATGGCGAACAGCCATACCCTTGGGACCTACTTCAGCCCCAGGATGTGATGAGCCGACATCGAGGTGCCAAACACCGCCGTCGATATGAACTCTTGGGCGGTATCAGCCTGTTATCCCCGGAGTACCTTTTATCCGTTGAGCGATGGCCCTTCCATTCAGAACCACCGGATCACTAAGACCTGCTTTCGCACCTGCTCGAGCCGTCACTCTCGCAGTCAAGCTAGCTTATGCCTTTGCACTAACCTCCTGATGTCCGACCAGGATTAGCTAACCTTCGTGCTCCTCCGTTACTCTTTAGGAGGAGACCGCCCCAGTCAAACTACCCACCAGACACTGTCCGCAACCCGGATCACGGGTCTACGTTAGAACACCAGCCATTAAAGGGTGGTATTTCAAGGTTGGCTCCATGCAGACTGGCGTCCACACTTCAAAGCCTCCCACCTATCCTACACATCAAGGACCAGTGTTCAGTGTCAAGCTATAGTAAAGGTTCACGGGGTCTTTCCGTCTTGCCGCGGGTACACTGCATCTTCACAGCGAGTTCAATTTCACTGAGTCTCGGGTGGAGACAGCCTGGCCATCATTACGCCATTCGTGCAGGTCGGAACTTACCCGACAAGGAATTTCGCTACCTTAGGACCGTTATAGTTACGGCCGCCGTTTACCGGGGCTTCGATCAAGAGCTTCTCCTTACGGATAACCCCATCAATTAACCTTCCGGCACCGGGCAGGCGTCACACCGTATACGTCCACTTTCGTGTTTGCACAGTGCTGTGTTTTTAATAAACAGTTGCAGCCAGCTGGTATCTTCGACTGATTTCAGCTCCATGAGTAAATCACTTCACCTACATATCAGCGTGCCTTCTCCCGAAGTTACGGCACCATTTTGCCTAGTTCCTTCACCCGAGTTCTCTCAAGCGCCTTGGTATTCTCTACCTGACCACCTGTGTCGGTTTGGGGTACGATTTTGTGTTACCTGATGCTTAGAGGCTTTTCCTGGAAGCAGGGCATTTGTTACTTCAGCACCGTAGTGCCTCGTCATCACACCTCAGCGTTAGCAAGACTCCGGATTTACCTGGAATCTCCGCCTACATGCTTAAACCGGGACAACCGTCGCCCGGCTAACATAGCCTTCTCCGTCCCCCCTTCGCAGTAACACCAAGTACAGGAATATTAACCTGTTTCCCATCGACTACGCCTTTCGGCCTCGCCTTAGGGGTCGACTCACCCTGCCCCGATTAACGTTGGACAGGAACCCTTGGTCTTCCGGCGTGCGGGTTTTTCACCCGCATTATCGTTACTTATGTCAGCATTCGCACTTCTGATACCTCCAGCATGCCTCACAGCACACCTTCAACGGCTTACAGAACGCTCCCCTACCCAACAACACATAGTGTCGCTGCCGCAGCTTCGGTGCATGGTTTAGCCCCGTTACATCTTCCGCGCAGGCCGACTCGACCAGTGAGCTATTACGCTTTCTTTAAATGATGGCTGCTTCTAAGCCAACATCCTGGCTGTCTGTGCCTTCCCACATCGTTTCCCACTTAACCATGACTTTGGGACCTTAGCTGGCGGTCTGGGTTGTTTCCCTCTTCACGACGGACGTTAGCACCCGCCGTGTGTCTCCCGTGATAACATTCTTCGGTATTCGCAGTTTGCATCGGGTTGGTAAGTCGGGATGACCCCCTAGCCGAAACAGTGCTCTACCCCCGAAGATGAGTTCACGAGGCGCTACCTAAATAGCTTTCGGGGAGAACCAGCTATCTCCCGGTTTGATTGGCCTTTCACCCCCAGCCACAAGTCATCCGCTAATTTTTCAACATTAGTCGGTTCGGTCCTCCAGTTAGTGTTACCCAACCTTCAACCTGCCCATGGCTAGATCACCGGGTTTCGGGTCTATACCCTGCAACTTAACGCCCAGTTAAGACTCGGTTTCCCTTCGGCTCCCCTATTCGGTTAACCTTGCTACAGAATATAAGTCGCTGACCCATTATACAAAAGGTACGCAGTCACCCCATAAAGAGGCTCCCACTGCTTGTACGTACACGGTTTCAGGTTCTTTTTCACTCCCCTCGCCGGGGTTCTTTTCGCCTTTCCCTCACGGTACTGGTTCACTATCGGTCAGTCAGGAGTATTTAGCCTTGGAGGATGGTCCCCCCATATTCAGACAGGATACCACGTGTCCCGCCCTACTCTTCGAGTTCACAACACATGCACTTTTGTGTACGGGACTATCACCCTGTACCGTCGGACTTTCCAGACCGTTCCACTACCACACATGCTGATTCAGACTCTGGGCTGCTCCCCGTTCGCTCGCCGCTACTGGGGGAATCTCGGTTGATTTCTTTTCCTCGGGGTACTTAGATGTTTCAGTTCCCCCGGTTCGCTTCATTACGCTATGTATTCACGCAATGATAGTGTGACGAATCACACTGGGTTTCCCCATTCGGAAATCGCCGGTTATAACGGTTCATATCACCTTACCGACGCTTATCGCAGATTAGCACGTCCTTCATCGCCTCTGACTGCCAGGGCATCCACCGTGTACGCTTAGTCGCTTAACCTCACAACCCGAAGATGTTTCGTAAAACACTTCAGTGTTGCGAAAATTTGAGAGACTCGAACACACCGCTTTTCATTTCTTGTTTACGGAGAAATGAAACAGTGTGTCGTTTCAATTTTCAGCTTGATCCAGATTTTTAAAGAGCAAATATCTCAAACGAGACTCGAAAGTCTGTTTTGAGATACTTCGGTCGGCGACTTTCACTCACACATACCAGCAAGTGGCGTCCCCTAGGGGATTCGAACCCCTGTTACCGCCGTGAAAGGGCGGTGTCCTGGGCCTCTAGACGAAGGGGACACTGAAGTCTCAATCGCAAGACGCCTTGCTATTTACTTTTCATCAGACAATCTGTGTGAGCACTACAAAGAACGTTTCTTTAAGGTAAGGAGGTGATCCAACCGCAGGTTCCCCTACGGTTACCTTGTTACGACTTCACCCCAGTCATGAATCACAAAGTGGTAAGCGCCCTCCCGAAGGTTAAGCTACCTACTTCTTTTGCAACCCACTCCCATGGTGTGACGGGCGGTGTGTACAAGGCCCGGGAACGTATTCACCGTGGCATTCTGATCCACGATTACTAGCGATTCCGACTTCATGGAGTCGAGTTGCAGACTCCAATCCGGACTACGACATACTTTATGAGGTCCGCTTGCTCTCGCGAGGTCGCTTCTCTTTGTATATGCCATTGTAGCACGTGTGTAGCCCTACTCGTAAGGGCCATGATGACTTGACGTCATCCCCACCTTCCTCCAGTTTATCACTGGCAGTCTCCTTTGAGTTCCCGGCCGAACCGCTGGCAACAAAGGATAAGGGTTGCGCTCGTTGCGGGACTTAACCCAACATTTCACAACACGAGCTGACGACAGCCATGCAGCACCTGTCTCAGAGTTCCCGAAGGCACCAAAGCATCTCTGCTAAGTTCTCTGGATGTCAAGAGTAGGTAAGGTTCTTCGCGTTGCATCGAATTAAACCACATGCTCCACCGCTTGTGCGGGCCCCCGTCAATTCATTTGAGTTTTAACCTTGCGGCCGTACTCCCCAGGCGGTCGACTTAACGCGTTAGCTCCGGAAGCCACGCCTCAAGGGCACAACCTCCAAGTCGACATCGTTTACGGCGTGGACTACCAGGGTATCTAATCCTGTTTGCTCCCCACGCTTTCGCACCTGAGCGTCAGTCTTTGTCCAGGGGGCCGCCTTCGCCACCGGTATTCCTCCAGATCTCTACGCATTTCACCGCTACACCTGGAATTCTACCCCCCTCTACAAGACTCTAGCCTGCCAGTTTCGGATGCAGTTCCCAGGTTGAGCCCGGGGATTTCACATCCGACTTGACAGACCGCCTGCGTGCGCTTTACGCCCAGTAATTCCGATTAACGCTTGCACCCTCCGTATTACCGCGGCTGCTGGCACGGAGTTAGCCGGTGCTTCTTCTGCGAGTAACGTCAATTGCTGCGGTTATTAACCACAACACTTCCTCCTCGCTGAAAGTACTTTACAACCCGAAGGCCTTCTTCATACACGCGGCATGGCTGCATCAGGCTTGCGCCCATTGTGCAATATTCCCCACTGCTGCCTCCCGTAGGAGTCTGGACCGTGTCTCAGTTCCAGTGTGGCTGGTCATCCTCTCAGACCAGCTAGGGATCGTCGCCTAGGTGAGCCGTTACCCCACCTACTAGCTAATCCCATCTGGGCACATCCGATGGCAAGAGGCCCGAAGGTCCCCCTCTTTGGTCTTGCGACGTTATGCGGTATTAGCTACCGTTTCCAGTAGTTATCCCCCTCCATCGGGCAGTTTCCCAGACATTACTCACCCGTCCGCCACTCGTCACCCAAGGAGCAAGCTCCTCTGTGCTACCGTTCGACTTGCATGTGTTAGGCCTGCCGCCAGCGTTCAATCTGAGCCATGATCAAACTCTTCAATTTAAGTTTGATGCTCGTGAATTAAACTTCGTAATGAATTACGTGTTCACTCAGAGACTTGGTATTCATTTTTCGTCTTGCGACGTTAAGAATCCGTTTCTTCGAGTGCCCACACAGATTGTCTGATAAATTGTTAAAGAGCAGTGCCGCTTTGCTTTTTCTCAGCGGCGCGGGGTGTGCATATTACGCCATCCCGCTACAGAGTCAAGCGTTTATTTTCGCTTTTCTCCGCTGACCCGGCGGTTTGTAATCCGTTGTTCCGTGTCAGTGGAGGCGCATTATAGGGAGTTATTTCAGGCTGACAAGGGGAAATTTAAAATAACTTTCCGAGTGCGTGTTTTTTCAGCAAAACCACCATTAACATGCCATAAAATAAGCAAATTGCCGTTTTTGCAGCCGCAATAACACTTCCAGGTGGCATACTAATGAATAGGAAATAAAGTAAGGAAAACCATTCATGCCGTTAAATGCCCAACAGCTAGCCGCACAGAAAAACCTGTCCTACGTTCTGGCCGAAAAGCTGGCTCAGCGAATATTAAAAGGTGAATACGCACCGGGCGCTATATTGCCTGGCGAAATAGAGCTGGGCGATCAGTTTGGCGTAAGTCGTACCGCGGTAAGAGAAGCGGTAAAGACGTTAACGGCAAAAGGTATGGTATTACCGCGCCCGCGTATTGGTACACGCGTCATGCCGCAGGCAAACTGGAACTTCCTCGACCAGGAGCTGCTCACCTGGTGGATGACAGAAGATAATTTCTCTCAGGTCATTAAACATTTTCTGGTGATGCGTATCAGCCTGGAGCCTCAGGCGTGTTTACTGGCGGCGACTATAGGTACGGCAGAACAGAAAGCGCATCTCAACACGCTGATGGAAGAAATGGTCGAGCTGAAAAGAAACTTCAGACGCGAGCGTTGGATTGAGGTTGATATCGCCTGGCATGAACACATCTATGAAATGAGTGCGAACCCGTTCCTTATCTCCTTCGCGTCACTCTTCCATTCCGTTTACCAGACCTACTTTACCTCTATTACCTATAACGACGTGGTCAAGCTGGATTTACACCAGGCCATTGTCGACGCAATAGATGAGAGCGATGGCGATCGCGCCTTCGCTGCCTGTCAGGCATTGCTGATAGCACCGAACGTGCTACCGGATAAATAATATGTCAGAAAAGAAATCACGCAGTATGGCCGGGCTACCGTGGATAGCAGCCATGGCCTTTTTTATGCAGGCACTAGACGCCACGATCCTCAATACCGCCTTACCCGCAATAGCACACAGCCTTAACCGCTCTCCGCTCGCCATGCAGTCAGCCATTATCAGTTACACCCTGACGGTCGCGATGCTGATCCCGGTGAGTGGATGGCTGGCAGACAGGTTTGGTACCCGGCGCGTCTTTATGATAGCTGTTAGCCTGTTTACGCTGGGTTCGCTGGCCTGTGCGCTGTCCAGCTCCCTAAGCGAACTGGTGATTTTCCGCATCATTCAGGGCATTGGCGGCGCTATGATGATGCCCGTTGCCCGTCTGGCATTATTGCGTGCTTACCCCCGCAGCGAACTGCTTCCCGTGCTTAACTTCGTAACCATGCCTGGACTTGTGGGGCCGATTTTAGGTCCGGTATTGGGCGGTGTACTGGTCACGTGGGCCAGTTGGCACTGGATCTTCCTGATTAATATTCCAATTGGGGTTGCCGGTATCTTCTATGCCCGCAAATATATGCCGAACTTCACCACGCCGCGCCGCGGTTTTGATATGACCGGTTTCTTTCTGTTTGGTTTGAGCCTGGTGTTGTTTTCCAGCGGGGTAGAGCTGTTCGGTGAGAAGCTTGTCGAGACCTGGATAGCGCTCAGCATTATTCTTGCCAGCATTCTGTTACTGCTCGCCTACATTCGCCACGCGCGTCGTCACCCAACGCCGCTAATATCGCTTCCTATATTTAAGACCCGAACTTTTTCCGTCGGGATCGCCGGAAACCTTGCCACTCGTCTGGGTACAGGGTGCGTGCCCTTCTTAATGCCGCTGATGTTGCAGGTAGGCTTTGGATACCCGGCGCTGATCGCCGGTTGCATGATGGCGCCAACGGCGCTGGGATCAATACTGGCGAAATCAATGGTGACGCAGGTGCTGCGCCGGCTCGGCTACAGAACCACACTGGTGGGTGTTACGGTATTTATCGGCCTGATGATTGCGCAGTTCGCATTGCAATCTCCCGCCATGCCGGTCTGGATGTTGATCCTGCCGTTGTTCATTTTGGGTATGGCGATGTCCACCCAGTTTACCTCCATGAATACCATCACTCTGGCGGACCTGACCGATGAAAACGCCAGCAGCGGCAACAGTGTGCTGGCCGTTACTCAGCAGTTATCAATCAGTTTAGGGGTCGCCATCAGCGCTGCCGTTCTGCGTATCTATGAAGGTATGGAAGGAACCAATACGGTCGAGCAGTTCCACTACACCTTTATGACGATGGGCGCTATCACGGTAGTGTCTGCGCTGATGTTCATGCTGCTAAAAGCAAAAGATGGACGTAACCTGATTAAAGAGCGACATAATCCTAAACCGACCCCCGCTCCATCAAAACAGGAGTAAGTTGCAGGCGCTGTTGCTGTAATGCGGGCTGCGCCATCCGGTGGATTAATACATCGATGGCCAGTTCGCCCAGTTCATCTTTTGGTTGATGGATGGTCGTCAGCGGCGGCGTCATATAGCGCGCCAGCTCGATATCATCATAACCCACCACCGCCATATCCTGCGGAATGCGCAATCCCGATTGGTACAGTGCCTGATACGCGCCAACCGCCATGGCATCATTGCCGGTAAAAACGGCCTGCGGTCGCTGTTTATGCGACAGCAACGTTTGCATAGCTTCAAAGCCGCCGCCGAACTCAAAGTCACCGGTAATCTCGTAACCTTCCGGGACCGGCAGCCCCGCCCGCTTCATTGCCGCCCGATATCCTTCCAGACGTAAACGCGCCGGGGTTTTATCCAGCGGCCCGGTGATGCAGGCAATGCGCGTAAAACCTTTTTCGATAAGATGTTGAGTGGCTAAATCCCCGCCCAACAGGGAGTTATCCTGGATCAGATCGCTTTCACCATCAAAAGGAGACCAGTCCATCATGACGGTCGGTATAGAAGGATAGCGTTGCATGATCTCCCTGGAAGGTTGATGTGTTTCCGTACAGAGCAGCAGCAAGCCGTCCACCCGTTTTTGCATTAACGTTTCCAGATTACGGTTCATGCGCTGTTCATCACCTTCAGTGTTGCACAGCACCAGGCTGTAGCCGCGTTCAAAACAACTACGTTCAACGCCGCGCACCAGCTCGGAATAAAAGGGGTTGGTACTGGCAGTGATTAACATGCCAATAGTGTGGGTCTGGTTTAACTTGAGACTACGCGCCAGCGCTGAGGGCGCGTAGTTAAGCTCTTTAATCGCCGCTTCAACTTTGTCAGTGACAGACTCACTGACAAAGCGATCTTTATTAATGACGTGAGAAACCGTCGACGTGGAAACCCCCGCCAGGCGGGCGACGTCCTTCATTGTAGCCAAGCGTTACCTCTGTTGACTTAAAAACGCTTCTATTTCTTCGCGCCATGGAACGGAAGGCTGTGCGCCCTTACGGGTGACCGCAATCGCCGCAGCGGCATGTGCAAATCGGATCGCTTCAGGCAGCGGAGTCTCTTCCAGTAACGCTGTAATTAACGCGCCGTTAAAGGTATCCCCAGCAGCGATGGTATCAACGGCGTCCACTTTAAACCCTGGCACACGCTGACCTTCACCATTTACGCTGGCCCACACCCCGCGACTGCCTAAGGTAATCAGTACAGTATGGATCCCCTTCGCGTGCAATGCCTGCGCAGCTTTGGCCGCGTCTTCATCGTTTTCAACCCGGATCCCCGTGAGCTTTTCAGCCTCGGTTTCATTCGGGGTAATAATATCCACCAGCGCCAGCAGTTCGTCAGAAAGTTCACGTGCCGGGGCCGGGTTAAGGGCTACCGTGGTCTTATTTTGATGTGCAATCTTTGCCGCAGCCAGTACGCTTTCGATCGGCGACTCTAACTGCATCAGTAAGGCAGACGCCTGGGCAATACGCTCATGCTGAGCTTCCACCAGCGCAGGCGAAAGTGCCGCGTTCGCACCAGCATGAATGCCGATGACGTTCTCACCTTCACCATTCACAAAAATCAACGCCACACCGGTCGATTCCCCCGAAATTACGCTAATCGGCGCAATATCGATATTATCTTTGGCTAACTGTTTACGAACACTTTCGCCAATATCATCATCACCCGTACAGGCAATAAATGCGATATTCGCGCCACTACGCCCCGCAGCAACAGCCTGATTCGCGCCTTTACCACCAAATGCGACCTGATAATGGTTACCGGTTACGGTTTCACCAGGTGTCGGGAAAGAGTTAAGGTTGAGGATGTGATCGGCATTGATACTGCCAAGAACAACGAGGTTGCCTGCGGTTTTCATATTTGGTGTTCCAAGTCAAAGTGCGCCACCGGATTAGGGTGGCGCGTGCCCTGCTTTTCTTTTTACGCTTTCATCCCCAAAACCCGATACGGGGATGGCGTCTTTATGTCTCCATCAGGCCGCGAGCGACCTGAATCGGTATTACTGCTTGATGACCAGCTTCAGGTCAACCGGATATTTAGCCTGAACCTTCTCGCCTTTCAGGACTTTATCCGCAGTCTCAACGCCTTTCGCGCCGATCTGATCCGGCAGCTGAGCAATGGTCGCAGCCAGTTTGCCATCATTTACTGCTTTTTCGCCATCTGGAGTACCGTCAAATCCAACCACCATCACATCAGATTTACCCGCAGTTTGCAGTGCGCGCAGCGCACCCAACGCCATTTCATCGTTCTGGGCAAATACGGCCTGCACGTCAGGATGCGCGGTAAGCAGGTTCTGCATGACGTTCAGACCTTTGGTGCGGTCGAAGTCGGCCGGCTGGCTGGCCAGTACGTTAAATTTGTGTGCCGCAACAGCCTGCTGGAAACCTTCGCCACGCTCACGCGCTGCTGAAGTACCGGCAATACCCTGCAGTTCGATAACTTTCGCGCCTTCACCCGCTTTCTTCGCGATGTAATCGCCCGCAATCTTGCCGCCCAGCACGTTATCAGATGCAATATGGCTTACCACTTCGCCTTTGGACGCAACGCGGTCAAGGGTGATAACCGGAATTTTCGCCTGGTTAGCCATCTTCACAGCGTTACCAACAGCATCGGAGTCTGTCGGGTTAATCAGCAGAATTTTAGTTCCACGAACCGTTAAATCCTGAACGTTAGCCAGCTCTTTCGCCGGGTTGTTCTGTGAATCCAGAATCACCAGGTTGTAGCCCAGCTTATCGGCCTCTTTTTGCGCCCCGTCCTTCAAAGAAACAAAGAACGGGTTGTTGAGGGTGGAGACCACCAGCGCAATGGTATCTTTCGCCATCGCATTCGCGCTCACGGTGGCGCTCAGCGCAACAGCAGAAACCAGGGTAGCCAGTTTTTTCATGTTCATATTTAAGATGTCCTGTAATCGTTGTTACTGCTTTTTGTTGTCTACCAGTACCGCCAGCAAAATCACCACCGCTTTGACGATCATCTGGTAATAGGAGGATACACCTAACAAATTCAAACCATTATTGAGGAAACCAAGAATCAATGCGCCGATCAGCGTCCCAACAATACGTCCTTTACCACCCGCCAGGCTGGTACCACCTAACACCACCGCGGCGATAGCATCCAGCTCATAGCCAGTACCTGCCGTCGGTTGCGCCGAGGAGAGGCGCGCTACTTCAATGATGCCCGCCAGCGATGCCAGCAGACCACACAGGGAGTAAACGATAATTTTGATTTTACTTACGCTGATACCGGACAGGCGCGTTGCCGCTTCGTTACCGCCCAGCGCATAGATATAACGACCCAGACGAGTGTGGTGCAGCATGTACCACGCCGCGAGGAAGACAATCCCCATAATCCACACAGGCGTAGGGACGCCTAACGGACGACCAATACCAAACCAGCCAAACAGATCGGCATTGTCAGTAAACCCGGTATTAACCGGACTGCCGTTGGTGTATACCATGGTCACACCACGCAGCAGCAGCATCATCACCAGGGTCGCGATAAACGCCTGTACCCGGCCTTTCGCGACAATCACCCCGGTTACCGCGCCAATAGCAGCACCGAGCGCCAGGGCCGCAGCGACAGCCACCAGCGCATTGACTTCAATCCCTACAATGGAAGCCGCAACCGCACCGGTAAGCGCCAGCAAAGAACCGACAGACAGATCGATCCCCGACGTCAGGATAACCAGCGTCATGCCAACGGCCATGATGGCGTTCACCGACGTTTGCTGGAGGATGTTGAACAGGTTATTAACGGTAAAAAAGTTAGGGCTCATGGTGGAAACAATCGCGATCAGCACTAACAGAGCGATAAGCGACTTTTGCTCCAGAAGCCATGCTTTAGTGAAATAACGGCGACCAGAAACAGCCTGGGTAGTCATCTTTTTTACTCCTGATTCACGCGATTAAGCTTACCCACAGCGGCAGCCATTAATACTTCCTGAGTGGCCTGCTCGCGAGTGAACTCACCGCCGAGATGCCCTTCATGCATAACGATAATTCGATCGCTCATGCCCAATACTTCTGGCATCTCAGAGGAGACCAGAATGATGCTCAGCCCATCGGCCTTAAACTGGTTGATAAGCTGATAGATTTCTTTTTTAGCCCCAACGTCAACACCGCGCGTTGGTTCATCGAGGATCAGGACTTTTGGTCGGGTCATCAGACCGCGCGCAATCGCCACTTTCTGCTGATTACCGCCAGAAAGCAGGCCGATAGCCTGTTCCATTGATGGCGTTTTAACATTGAACAGACGAATAAAATCACCTACCGCCTGCTGCTCGTCTTTATGTTTAAGGCTTCCACCAGCGTGACTGAAATAACGCAGCGCGGTTAGTGACATGTTCTCTTTCACCGACATGCCCAGCACTAAACCATCGCGTTTACGGTCTTCAGAAATATAGACGATGCCGTTAGCCAACCCATCCTGCGGCGAACGGGTGACCACTTCATGGCCATCAAGCGTGACGTAACCGCTGGTGCGCGGCAATGCGCCGTACAACACTTTCATCAGCTCGGTACGTCCGGCACCCATCAGCCCCGATACGCCAAGGATCTCGCCTTTACGTAGCGTGAATGAAACATCGTTTACGCCAGGGCCGCACAGGTTATCGACCTTCAGGCGAATATCACCCGGCGCTTTTTCCAGGCGCGGGTATTGATCTTCCAGCTTACGTCCCACCATCATTTCAATCAGCGAGTCTTCGGTCAGCGAAGCGACTTCACGTTCGGCAATAAACTGCCCGTCGCGAAAAACGGTCACGTCGTCGCAAATCTCGAAGATCTCTTTCATGCGGTGAGAAATATAGACAATGCCGCGTCCCTGGGATTTCAGTTCGCGAATGACGCGGAACAGGGATTCGGTTTCGGTATCGGTGAGCGCATCCGTCGGCTCATCCATAATGATGACCTTCGATTCAAAGCTCAGCACTTTGGCAATTTCAACCATCTGCTGATCGCCAATCGACAGTTCACCGACCAGTCTGTCGCTTTTAAAGCGCAGATTCAGTTTGGCAAGCAGCAGATCGGCTTCGGCGTACATCTTCTTCCAGTCAATTTTGCCAAAGCGATTAACGAACTCACGGCCAAGAAAAATGTTCTCGGCGATAGTGAGTTGCGGGATCAAATTCAGCTCCTGGTGGATGATACCGATCCCGGCTTCCTGGGAGGATTTAGGGCCGTTAAAGGTGGTCTCTTTTCCCAACCACAATAAAGAACCGGCATCACGGGTATAGATCCCGGTCAGCACTTTCATCATGGTGGATTTGCCCGCGCCGTTTTCGCCCACCAGCGCCATTACGCGGCCTGGGTAGACATTCAGCGCGGCGCCGGATAGCGCTTTTACGCCCGGGAACGCTTTATCGATCCCTTTGAGTTGCAGTAATGCGTTCATGATGGCCTCAGAACGTGACGCCAGCACAGAGAATGATATTCGCATACGGAGAACACTCTCCGCTGCGAATTACCGCCTGACTGTCTGCGGTTTGTTTTTTGAATTGTTCATGCGTGGTGTAACGAATTTCTATGGTGTTTCCCTGGTGTTGTTGCAGTTGCTCAATGTGGCTGAGCAACGTTTCGTGGAGTTGCGGATTATGTTGTTTAATTTCCGTCGCGAGAATGGCCGCCTCGACCTGCATTTCACGTGTCACCACATCCAGTACCTGCATAAAAGAAGGTACGCCCTGGGTTAATGCCATATCGATACGCGTTGTGCTATTCGGGATGGGTAAACCTGCATCACACACCACCAGCGTATCGGTATGCCCCAGACGGGAGATCACCGATGAAATTTCAGAGTTGAGTACCGTGCCTTTCTTCATTTTCTTTCCCCACTAGCGAAACGTTTCGCTGAAGATAAGTGTAGAGCGAAGAGTGGAGATAAAACCACCGCGAAGTTACGAAAATGTGATCGCCATCGAAACGTTTCGCAAGGATTATCATTCGATGAAATGAAAACTGGGAGGGACAAAACAAAACGCCCCCTTTCGCGATGAAAGAGGGCGTCGATGAGATTAAATCTCGACCTGAGTACCGAGCTCAATAACCCGGTTCGGTGGGATTTCAAACTGGTCCGGGGCGCGCAGCGCATTGCGTTGTAGTAGCAGATACAGCTTGCCGCGCAGACGCAGATACCATGGTCGTTTGCCAACAATCAACGACTCGTGCGACATGAAGAACGAGGTTTCCATCATCCGACAGCTTAAGCCTTCCAGACCGCAGCGATGGAACACTTCTTCAACGTTCGGCGTTTCGCGCCAACCGTAGCTGGCTACCACGCGCCAGAAGGTGGGCGATAACTGCTCAATCTGCACCCTACGCACGTTGTGAACATATGGTGCATCTTCCGTGCGCAGCGTCAGCAGAATAACGCGTTCATGCAGCACCTTGTTATGTTTGAGGTTATGCAGTAGCGCAAACGGGATGACGTTCAATGCACGAGACATGTACACCGCCGTTCCCGGCACGCGTACCGGTGGTGATTTCTCCAGAGAGGCAATCATCGCCTCCAGAGAGTTGCCGTGCTCATGCATGCGACGCAGCAGACGGAAACGCTCGCTTTTCCAGGTAGTCATGATGGTGAACATCACCAGACCCAGCGTCAGAGGCAGCCAACCGCCGGAAATCAGTTTATCGAGGTTCGCGGAGAACAGCGGAACATCGACGCACAAGAACGCCACCAGGATCAGGAAGACGAAGTATTTATTCCAGTGCCAGTTTTTGCGCGCCACGGTGGTCGACAGAATTGAGGTCAGCACCATCGTCCCCGTCACCGCAATCCCGTACGCCGCAGCCAGATTACTGGAGTGTTCAAAGCTCACAATCACAATAACCACTGCAAAATAGAGCATCCAGTTAACGAAAGGAATGTAGATCTGGCCCGACTCCATTTCCGAGGTATGGATGATACGCATCGGCGATAAATACCCCAGACGCACGGCCTGACGCGTCAGTGAGAAGACGCCGGAGATAACCGCCTGTGAAGCGATAACCGTTGCCAGCGCGGCGAGGATCAGGAGCGGTATCAACGCCCAGTCCGGCGCCAGCAGGAAGAACGGGTTTTTAATCGCTTCAGGATGCTTTAACAGCAACGCCCCCTGACCAAAATAGTTCAGTACCAGCGAAGGCAATACCACGGAGAACCATGCCAGGCGAATCGGCAACTTACCGAAGTGGCCCATATCCGCATACAGCGCTTCAACACCGGTAATCGACAACACCACCGCACCCAGCGCAATAAAGGACAACGTTTTGAATTCGAGGAAGAAATGCACCGCCCAATATGGATTGAGCGCCTGCAGCACTTCCGGATTGCCAATAATACTACGCACGCCTAACACTGCCAGCGTCAGGAACCACAACAGCATAATCGGCGCAAACAGCTTACCGACCATGCCGGTACCGTGTTTTTGAATCAAAAACAGCAGGGTCAGTACGATTATCGAGAGCGGAACAATCCAGGTATCCAGTTGCGGGGCAATGATCTCCAGACCTTCAATCGCCGACATCACCGAGATAGCAGGCGTTATCACCACTTCTCCATAGAAGAAGCTGCCGCCAATCAACCCCATAATCACCAACATGGAGGTTGTTCGTGCTGAAGTATTACGCCCGGCCAATGACATCAGCGTCAGGATCCCGCCTTCTCCGGCGTTATCCGCGCGCATGACAAACGTCAGGTATTTAATGGAGACAACAAAGATCAGCAGCCAGAAAATCAGCGAGAGAAAGCCAAATACGGCGTCACGTTCAACGCCAAAACCAAACTGGCCGGACAAACATTCACGAAGCGTATAAAGTGGGCTGGTACCAATATCACCGTAGACAACCCCAATGGCCGCAAGGGTAATCGCAGACAATGATTGTTTATTATCAGTGCTCATAGACTCGTCTTTCGTTTATACACATCATCTTTCAAGCCACCTCCGCGTGGGCTGCATTCGTTATTCCCCCCATCCCAGAAGAAAGCTCCATTGCCGCCTTGGTGCAGCTTGATTGATTTGGTGTATATATAAGAAATGTGTGCGTCGTCCCTTGGCCCACAAAAAGGCGCACAGTATGCACGATTAATCGCAAAATCGTACCCCTAAATGAGACCAGATTAATCTGGCTCAAAGAAAAATAAGCGCACCTTCAGTCTATTACTGCACTGGTGTGAAGCATCTATACTCGCTGTTTATGCAGTACATTTGGCGAAAGGACGCCACTTCATTATGGCTCACCCACATTTATTAGCGGAAAGAATTTCCCGTCTGAGCAATGCGCTGGAAAAGGGACTTTATGAACGTAGCCACGCCATTCGTCTGTGTCTGCTGGCTGCGCTTAGCGGCGAGAGCGTTTTCTTATTAGGTCCTCCCGGGATCGCGAAAAGCTTAATTGCCCGCAGACTGAAATTTGCCTTTCAAAATGCTCGCGCCTTCGAATATCTGATGACGCGCTTCTCTACGCCGGAAGAGGTTTTCGGCCCGCTGTCCATTCAGGCGTTAAAAGACGAAGGTCGCTATGAACGCTTAACGGCAGGCTATCTCCCTGAAGCTGAAATCGTCTTTCTCGATGAAATCTGGAAGGCGGGACCGGCGATTCTTAACACCCTCCTGACCGCCATCAACGAACGCCACTTCCGCAACGGCGCGCATGAAGAGAAAATCCCGATGCGCCTGCTGGTGGCAGCCTCCAACGAACTGCCTGAGGCAGACAGCAGCCTGGAAGCGCTGTACGACCGTATGCTGATTCGTCTGTGGCTGGATAAAGTCCAGGACAAGGCCAACTTCCGCTCGATGCTGTTAAGTCAGCAGGATGAAAGCGACAATCCGGTCCCGGTATCGTTACAGGTAACGGATGAAGAGTATTACCAGTGGCAAAAGGACATTGGCGCCATCACGCTTCCCGATCGCGTGTTTGAGCTTATTTTCATGCTGCGCCAGCAGTTGGACACGCTACCGAATGCCCCCTACGTGTCCGATCGTCGCTGGAAAAAAGCCATTCGCTTGCTCCAGGCCAGCGCCTTCTTTAGCGGACGTGATGCGGTAGTTCCCATCGACCTGATCCTGCTGAAAGATTGCCTGTGGTACGACGCACAAAGCCTGAATCTAATGCAGCAGCAGCTGGAAATATTGATGACCGGACACGCATGGCAACAGCAAGCCATGCTGACCCGTCTGGGCAGTATTGTGCAGCGCCGCATTCAGCTCCAGCAGCAGCAAAGCGATAAAACAGCATTCACCGTGATCCGTCAGGGCGGCATGTTCAGCCGTCGTCCTCATTATGATTTACCGCCGGAGGCCACGTCATCCGTCGTGACATTACTACTGCAAAAGCCCTTAAAGCTGCATGATATGGAAGTAATCCATATTGCTTTCGAACGTAGCGCGCTGGAACTGTGGTTAACCAAAGGTGGTGAGATCCGCGGAAAATTAAACGGCATCGGTTTTGCCCAGACGCTGAACATGGAAGTGGATAGCGCGCAGCACCTGGTTGTACGCGACGTCAGCTTACAAGGCTCTCGCCTGGCATTGCCCGGTACATCACAAGAGAGTATGCCCGCTGAAATAAAACAGGAGCTTGAAGCGCTCGATAACGAGTGGCATCAGCAGCACAGCGCATTTAGCGAGCAGCAAAAATGTCTGTTTATTCATAGCGACTGGTTAGGCCGCATTGAGGCCAGCCTGCAGGATGTCGGGGCACAAATCCGCCAGGCGCAACAATGCTGACCCTTGATACACTCAACATCATGCTGGCGGTCAGTGAAGAAGCGATGATCGAAGAGATGATCGTCGCCCTACTGGCTTCTCCGAAGATGGTGGTATTTTTTAACAAATTCCCTCGCCTTAAAAAAGCGATCACTGACGATATTCCCCGCTGGCGTGAATCTTTGCGTAGCCGCCTCAAAGATACCCATGTACCGCCGGAGTTAGCGGAAGAGGTTATATGCTATCAACAAAGCCAGCTCCTCTCTCATGCGCAGTTTATCGTCCAGCTACCGCAAATATTGTCGCTATTGCACCACCTCCATTCGCCATGGGCCGGACAAGCGCAGCAACTGGTCAATGACAACAGCGCGTTTACGCCTGCCCTACATACGCTTTTTCTCCAGCGCTGGCGCCTGAGCCTGGTGGTGCAAACCACAACGCTGAATCAGCAACTGCTGGAAGAAGAGCGCGAGCATTTGCTCAGTGAAGTACAGGAACGGATGACCCTTAGCGGGCAACTGGAACCCGTACTGGCAGAAAATGACAACGCCGCAGGCCGGTTGTGGGATATGAGCGCAGGTCAAATTAAGCGCGGTGATTATCAGTTGATGGTGAAATATGGCGAATTCCTGACGCAACAACCTGAACTCCAGCGTCTGGCTGAGCAGTTAGGCCGTTCCAGAGAAGCGAAATCCGTACCGCGTAAAGATGCGCCAATGGAAACCTTCCGCACCCTGGTGCGCGAACCGGCAACCGTCCCGGAGCAAGTAGATGGCATCCAGCAAAGCGACGATATCCTGCGCCTGCTGCCGCCGGAACTGGCCACGCTGGGCATTACCGAACTGGAATACGAGTTCTACCGACGACTGGTGGAAAAGCAGTTGTTGACCTATCGCCTGCACGGCGAAGCATGGCGTGAGAAAGTCACGGAACACCCCGTGGTGCATCAGGATTTTGACGAGCAACCGCGCGGACCTTTTATCGTCTGCGTTGATACTTCGGGATCGATGGGCGGCTTTAATGAGCAGTGTGCGAAAGCCTTTTGCCTGGCGCTAATGCGCGTCGCCCTTGCCGATAACCGACGCTGTTTCATCATGCTGTTTTCAACAGAAGTAGTGCGCTATGAGCTATCCGGCCCGGAGGGCATCGAACAGGCGATCCGTTTTTTAAGTCAGCGCTTTCGCGGTGGTACCGATATTGCCAGCTGTTTTCGCGCCATTACTGAGCGCATGCAGGGTCGGGAATGGTTTGATGCTGATGCGGTGGTGATCTCAGATTTTATCGCACAGCGATTGCCCGATGAGGTTGTCAGCAAAGTGGAGGAATTACAGCGGGTGCACCAGCACCGTTTTCACGCGGTGGCGATGTCAGAACATGGTAAACCCGGCATCATGCGCATTTTCGATCATATCTGGCGCTTTGATACCGGGATGCGAAGCCGCCTGCTCAGACGCTGGCGGCGTTAATTCTTACAACAGAGAGGCGACGCTTTCACGTACCTGTGCCGGCCATACGCCACACTGAACCTGACCAATGTGTGGTAATTGCAGCAACAGCATGGTCAGACGCGACTGCCCAATTCCTCCACCAATCGTCTGTGGCATTTCACCGCGCAGCAGCGCCTGGTGCCATTCCAGACTCAGACGATCTTCATCTCCGGTCAGAGACAGCTGATGTTTCAGAGCGTCAGCATCCACACGGATCCCCATAGAAGACAGCTCAAACGCATCCTCCAGTACCGGGTTCCAGACCAAAATATCACCGTTCAGACCGGCGTGACCCAGCTCGGATGCTGAACTCCAGTCATCATAATCCGGCGCACGTACATCATGGCGGTGACCGTCGCTGAGCTTGCCGCCGATCCCCACCAGGAATACCGCGCCCAGTTCTTTAGCAATCGCACGTTCACGACCTTTTGCGTCAAGACCAGGATAACGAGATAACAGTTCCTGGCTATGAACAAAGTGGATCTGCTCTGGCAGGAACGGTGCCAGACCAAACTCTTTGCTCACCGCAGCTTCGGTAGCCTTAATTCCCGCCCAGATAGCCTCTACCGTGCTTTTCAGAGTGGAGAATTGACGCTCGCCGTCGCCCATCACGCGCTCCCAGTCCCACTGGTCAACATACACGGAGTGCAGCGGGGAAAGGCGATCTTCATCAGGACGCAGGGCCTTCATATGCGTGTACAGCCCTTCGCCTGCGCTAAAGTCGTGTTGTCCTAATGTTTGACGCTTCCACTTCGCCAGTGAATGAACCACTTCGAATTGAGCGTCTGGCAATGCTTTAACCTTCACCTGCACCGCTTTTTCACAGCCCGACAAGTTATCTTGCGTGCCATCTCCTACGCGGCTGAGGATCGGAGCCTGAACTTCGATCAGACCTAAACGCTCTTCCAGCTGACGAGAAAAATGAGATTTTACGAAGCTAATTTGACGTTGTTTGGCAATGTAAGCGGTTTTCATTATGTGTACTCCTGTGTCCTGTTGCCTATGATTAAGCAACAGAATGTAGGTAATATTCAATAATCAACAAACAAAAAGCCGTCTTCGATTTTGATTCGTTAAAATTAACGTCTAAAATAGAGGGAATCATTAATCTACATAAGAAAAACCTATGGAAAATTATCAGATCGACAATCTGGACCGCGGCATTCTTGACGCCCTGATGGAAAATGCCCGAACGGCCTATGCCGAATTAGCCAAACAGTTCGGCGTTAGCCCGGGGACAATTCACGTTCGCGTAGAGAAGATGAAGCAGGCCGGGATTATTACCGGCGCGCGGATTGATGTTAGTCCCAAACAGTTGGGCTATGACGTCGGTTGCTTTATCGGCATCATCCTGAAAAGTGCGAAAGACTATCCGTCAGCGTTGGCCAGACTGGAAAGCCTCGATGAGGTGACCGAAGCGTATTACACCACCGGGCACTACAGCATCTTTATAAAGGTGATGTGCAAGTCGATCGACGCGTTACAGCAGGTACTTATCAACAAGATCCAAACAATTGACGAAATTCAGTCCACGGAGACCCTGATCGTCCTGCAAAACCCGATCATGCGTACCATCAAGCCATGATCGCTTTTTTTTAATCCCCTATTTTTCCACAGGTAGATCCCAGCTCGCTCACAGCGTACAATACGCCCTCTTTATAAAGGTGGGCGATCATGGCAGAAATCACTCTTATCAGCGGCAGCACGCTTGGCAGTGCGGAATATGTAGCAGAGCATCTGGCTGAAAAACTGGACGACGCGGGTTTTTCCAGCGAAATACTGCATGGGCCAATGCTTGAAGAGGTCCCGACTGATGGGATCTGGCTGATTATTAGCTCCACGCACGGTGCGGGAGACATTCCTGACAACCTGCAGCCTTTATATGATGCCTTATGCGAGCAAAAACCGGACCTTTCACAAGTGCACTTTGGTGCAATCGGGATCGGCAGTCGTGAATATGACACCTTTTGCGGCGCAATCGACAAGCTGGAAGCCGAACTGAAAGCCTGCGGGGCAAAACAGATCGGCGAAACGCTCAGGATCAACGTACTGGAACATGAAATTCCGGAAGATCCGGCTGAAATTTGGCTGGGATCCTGGCATCCATTGCTCAGAGATTTGTAAAGATCGTACTTTTTTATGTGGATAACTCTGGTTAAAAGCTTGGATCAACCGGTAGTTATCCCAAGAACAACCGTTGTTCAGTTTTTGAGTTGTGTATAACCCTTCATTCTGCTCCCAGCTTATACGGGCCAGGATCACCGATCATTCACAGCTAATGATCCTCAACAACCTGTTGATCTTATTAAAAGGATCGCCATTATCCACAGAAAGTTGCGATCCTAATAAGAGATCACAATAAAACAGATCTCTAAATAAAAAGATCTTCTTTTTAATACCCAGGATCCCAGGGCTTTCTCGATCGACTAAAGTTGAGTAGAATCCACGGCCCGGGCTTCAATCCACTTTCACACCGCGTTATGCGAGGCAATTACCATGTTTTATCAGGATCCTTTTGACGTCATCATCATTGGCGGGGGTCATGCAGGCACCGAGGCCGCAATGGCCGCGGCGCGAATGGGTCAACAGACTCTGCTTTTGACACACAATATCGACACTCTGGGACAGATGAGCTGCAACCCGGCGATCGGCGGTATTGGGAAGGGACACCTGGTAAAAGAAGTGGATGCGCTTGGTGGGTTGATGGCAAAAGCGATCGACCATGCAGGTATCCAGTTTAGGATACTAAACGCCAGCAAAGGGCCAGCCGTTCGTGCTACCCGAGCTCAGGCCGACCGTGTGCTCTATCGCCAGGCTGTACGCACCGCACTCGAGAATCAACCCAATCTGATGATCTTCCAACAGGCGGTTGAAGATCTGATTGTTGAAAACGATCGTGTTGTGGGTGCAGTGACCCAAATGGGACTGAAGTTCCGTGCCAAAGCGGTTGTGTTAACCGTAGGGACTTTTCTTGACGGCAAAATTCATATTGGTCTGGACAACTACAGCGGCGGCCGTGCTGGCGATCCGCCGTCTATCCCGCTGTCACGCCGTCTGCGTGAACTGCCTTTGCGCGTCAGCCGCCTGAAAACCGGTACGCCGCCGCGTATCGATGCACGCACTATTGATTTCAGCGTGCTCGGCCAACAAAACAGCGATAACCCGATGCCGGTCTTCTCATTCTTGGGCGATGCTTCTCAACATCCGCGTCAGATGCCGTGTTACATCACGCATACCAATGAGAGAACCCATGACGTGATCCGCAATAACCTCGATCGTAGCCCGATGTACGCAGGCGTGATCGAAGGTATCGGTCCGCGCTACTGCCCGTCGATCGAAGACAAAGTGATGCGCTTTGCCGATCGTAATCAGCATCAGATCTTCCTCGAGCCGGAAGGACTGACGTCTAACGAAATTTATCCGAATGGTATCTCCACCAGCTTGCCGTTCGATGTGCAGATGCAAATTGTCCGCTCCATGCAGGGAATGGAAAATGCCAGAATCGTCCGTCCTGGCTACGCGATTGAGTATGATTTCTTCGATCCGCGCGACCTGAAACCCACTCTGGAAAGCAAATTCATCCAAGGTCTGTTCTTTGCGGGCCAGATTAACGGTACTACCGGTTACGAAGAAGCTGCCGCGCAAGGGATGTTGGCGGGTCTGAACGCCGCGCGCTTGTCTGCTGAGAAAGACGGTTGGGCACCGCGTCGCGATCAGGCTTATCTTGGTGTACTGGTGGACGATCTGTGTACGCTTGGCACCAAAGAACCGTACCGTATGTTCACCTCACGCGCAGAATACCGTTTGATGCTGCGCGAAGATAACGCCGACCTGCGTCTGACCGAAATTGGTCGTGAACTGGGTCTGGTGGACGACGAGCGCTGGGCTCGTTTCAACGAGAAGCTGGAGCGTATCGAACAGGAACGTCAGCGTCTCAAATCAACCTGGGTAAATCCGTTAGCGGAATCTGCAGCAGAAGTGAATGCTCACCTGGCTACGCCTTTGTCACGTGAAGCCAGCGGTGAAGATCTCCTGCGCCGCCCGGATATGACCTATGCTCAGTTGACCTCTTTATCTGCGTTTGCACCAGCGCTCGACGATGCTCAGGCCGCGGAACAGGTTGAGATTCAGGTGAAATACGAAGGGTATATCGCCCGTCAGCAGGAAGAAATCGAAAGACAACAGCGTAATGAGAACACCCTGTTGCCTGCAACGCTGGATTATCGTCAGGTCTCAGGCTTGTCGAATGAAGTTATCGCCAAGCTGAACGATCACAAACCGGTATCAATCGGTCAGGCATCGCGTATTTCTGGCGTTACGCCTGCCGCCATTTCCATTCTGCTGGTATGGCTGAAGAAACAAGGTATGCTGCGCCGCAGCGCTTGATAACACTATTTTGGCGGCGGGCGCTTCGCCTGCCCGCCCTACCAATTTGTAGTCCCGATAAGCTATAGCTCATCGGGAAATTGATTATGAACAGGTAACGACCGTGCTCAACAAACTCTCTCGTCTGCTGGCTGATGCTGGTATTTCTCTTACCGATCACCAGAAAAATCAGCTGATTGCGTATGTCGATATGCTGCACAAATGGAACAAAGCGTACAACTTGACGTCGGTACGGGATCCTAACGAAATGCTGGTGCGCCATATTCTGGACAGTATTGTCGTCGCGCCGTATCTGAAGGGGGAGCGTTTTATCGACGTGGGTACGGGACCGGGCCTGCCGGGTATTCCTCTCTCTATCGTGCGCCCAGAAGCGCATTTCACACTGCTGGATAGTCTGGGAAAACGCGTCCGTTTCTTGCGTCAGGTGCAGCATGAGCTTGCGCTTACTAACATCACGCCTGTGCAAAGTCGCGTTGAAGAATTCCCTTCAGAGCCGCCGTTCGATGGGGTCATTAGCCGTGCGTTCGCGTCACTTACTGATATGGTGAGTTGGTGCCATCATTTGCCTGGCCTGGATGGGCGTTTTTATGCGCTAAAAGGGCAGTTGCCAGAAGACGAAATTGCTTCGTTGCCTGCAGAATTCAGCGTCGAGTCGGTCGAAAAATTACGCGTTCCGCAACTGGATGGTGAACGTCATCTGGTGGTTATTAAGCCAAACAAAATTTAATTTTTATCAAAAAAAATAGAAAAAAAACGGCTATTCAGGTGTTAAAAGTCATAGGGAATAGTGTGGTTAAATGTCGTTACAATTCACTAGCGCCTTACGGTTTTGCATCATAACTATAACGTACCGTTTTTTGTTAAAAGCGAAACAAGTCAGCTGTGAAAATATCAGTCTGCTAAAAATAGAACGTAAGAACCACCCGTTGTGTTAATTTTTTATTATAAATGTCAATGCGTGGTTTTTTTGTTGTTAGCTGTTGTTTTTGAAATAGTGGCTATTTTTACGCTTAAATATCAAAAAGATGAAAAGGCATCATTTGCCACGTAAATAAATTATGCGAAGGTGAATATGTTCAATATGTGATCTGGTGCACGCTTTGCCGCCAGTATTTACGCGGCATTTGCAGTTTTGCATGATCGTTCACAGTTTGCTTAAAAGTGATAAATGTGGGGTAGCGAAAAATATTTAAACATTTATTCACTTTTTAGCTACTTATTGTTTGAAATCACGAAGGCGCACCGTATAATTTGACCGCTTTTTGATGCTTGACTCTAAGCCATAAAGAACGTTTTATACGACACGCGGCATACCTCGAAGGGAGCAGGAGTAAAAACGTGATGTCTATGTCGCTCTTGAGTCGAAACGTTGCTCGTAAGCTTTTGCTCACACAGTTTCTGGCGGTAATAGCAAGTGGATTGCTGTTTAGCCTCAAAGACCCTTTCTGGGGCATCTCCGCATTGTGCGGTGGATTGGCAGTGTTACTGCCTAATGTGTTGTTTATGATATTTGCCTGGCGTCACCAGGCGCATACACCAGCTAAAGGCCGAGTAGCCTGGACGTTCGCCTTCGGCGAAGCCTTCAAGGTGTTAGCTATGCTGGTTTTGCTGGTGGTGGCGTTGGCTGTTTTGAAAGCGGTATTCATGCCGCTGATCGTTACGTGGGTTTTGGTGCTGGTGGTTCAGATACTGGCGCCGGCTGTAATTAACAACAAAGGGTAAAGGCATCATGGCTTCAGAAAATATGACGCCGCAGGATTACATAGGACACCATCTGAATAACCTTCAGTTGGACCTACGTACATTCTCGCTGGTGGATCCGCACAACCCCCCAGCCACCTTCTGGACGCTCAATATTGACTCCATTTTCTTCTCGGTGGTTCTGGGTCTGTTGTTCCTGCTTATGTTCCGTAGCGTAGCTAAAAAGGCGACCAGCGGCGTACCAGGTAAATTTCAGACCGCGATTGAGCTGGTAATCGGCTTTGTGCATGGTAGCGTGAAAGACATGTACCATGGCAAAAGCAAGCTGATTGCTCCGCTGGCCCTGACGATTTTCGTCTGGGTATTCCTGATGAACTTGATGGATTTACTGCCTATCGACCTGCTGCCGTACATCGGTGAGCATATCTTTGGCCTGCCGGCTCTGCGTGTGGTTCCGTCTGCTGACGTGAACATCACCCTGTCGATGGCGCTGGGCGTATTTATCCTCATTCTGTTCTACAGCATCAAAATGAAAGGCATCGGCGGCTTCGCGAAAGAGTTGACGCTGCAGCCGTTCAATCACTGGGCGTTCATCCCTGTCAACTTAATCCTTGAAGGGGTAAGCCTGCTGTCCAAACCAATTTCTCTTGGTCTGCGACTGTTCGGCAACATGTATGCCGGTGAGCTGATTTTCATTCTGATTGCTGGTCTGTTGCCGTGGTGGTCACAGTGGATCCTGAATGTGCCATGGGCCATTTTCCACATACTGATTATCACGCTGCAAGCCTTCATATTTATGGTTCTGACGATTGTCTATCTGTCGATGGCATCTGAAGAGCATTAATTTACCAACACTACTACGTTTTAACTGAAACAAACTGGAGACTGTCATGGAAAACCTGAATATGGATCTGCTGTACATTGCTGCCGCTGTGATGATGGGTCTGGCGGCAATCGGTGCTGCGATCGGTATCGGCATCCTCGGGGGTAAATTCCTGGAAGGCGCAGCGCGTCAACCGGATCTGATTCCTCTGCTGCGTACTCAGTTCTTTATCGTTATGGGTCTGGTGGATGCAATCCCAATGATCGCTGTAGGTCTGGGTCTGTACGTGATGTTTGCTGTCGCGTAGTAAGCGTTGCTTGAATTAAGAGCAATATCAGAACGTTAACTAGATAGAGGCATTGTGCTGTGAATCTTAACGCAACAATCCTCGGCCAGGCCATCGCGTTTGTCCTGTTCGTTCTGTTCTGCATGAAGTACGTATGGCCGCCTTTAATGGCTGCCATCGAAAAACGTCAAAAAGAAATTGCTGACGGCCTTGCTTCTGCAGAACGAGCACATAAGGATCTTGACCTTGCAAAGGCCAGCGCGACCGACCAGCTGAAAAAAGCGAAGGCGGAAGCTCAGGTAATCATCGAGCAGGCGAACAAACGCCGTGCTCAGATCCTGGACGAAGCTAAAACTGAAGCAGAGCAGGAACGTACTAAAATCGTGGCACAGGCGCAGGCGGAAATTGACGCCGAGCGTAAACGTGCTCGCGAAGAACTGCGTAAGCAAGTTGCTATCCTGGCTGTTGCTGGCGCCGAGAAGATCATCGAACGTTCCGTGGATGAAGCTGCTAATAGCGACATCGTGGACAAACTTGTCGCTGAACTGTAAGGAGGGAGGGGCTGATGTCTGAATTTATTACGGTAGCTCGCCCCTACGCCAAAGCAGCTTTTGACTTTGCCGTTGAGCACCAAAGCGTTGACCGTTGGCAGGATATGCTGACGTTTGCCGCTGAGGTGACGAAAAACGAACAAATGGCAGAGCTTCTCTCTGGCGCGCTGGCGCCGGAAACGCTCGCTGAGTCGTTTATCGCCGTGTGCGGTGAGCAGCTGGACGAAAGCGGCCAAAACCTGATTAGGGTAATGGCTGAAAATAACCGTCTGAATGCGCTCCCGGATGTTCTTGAGCAGTTTATTCATCTGCGTGCAGCCAGTGAGGCTATCTCTGAGGTAGAAGTCACTTCTGCCAATGCACTGAGTGATGAACAGCTTACGAAGATTAGTGCAGCGATGGAAAAACGTCTGTCACGCAAAGTTAAGCTGAATTGCAAAATCGATAAGTCTGTAATGGCTGGCGTAATCATCCGAGCGGGTGATATGGTCATTGATGGCAGCGTACGCGGCCGTCTTGAGCGCCTTGCAGACGTCTTGCAGTCTTAAGGGGACTGGAGCATGCAACTGAATTCCACCGAAATCAGCGAACTGATCAAGCAGCGCATTGCTCAGTTCAATGTTGTGAGCGAAGCTCACAACGAAGGTACTATTGTTTCTGTAAGTGACGGTGTTATCCGCATTCACGGCCTGGCCGATTGTATGCAGGGTGAGATGATTTCCCTGCCGGGTAACCGTTACGCTATCGCACTGAACCTGGAGCGCGACTCCGTAGGTGCCGTTGTGATGGGTCCATACGCTGACCTCGCCGAAGGCATGAAGGTTAAGTGTACGGGTCGTATTCTGGAAGTTCCGGTTGGCCGTGGCCTGCTGGGTCGTGTGGTGAACACTCTGGGTTCTCCAATTGACGGTAAAGGTCCGGTTGATAACGATGGCTTCTCGCCAATCGAAGTTATCGCACCAGGCGTAATCGAACGTCAGTCCGTCGACCAGCCAGTACAGACAGGTTATAAATCTGTTGATGCCATGATCCCAATCGGTCGTGGCCAGCGTGAGCTGATCATCGGTGACCGTCAGACAGGTAAAACCGCGATGGCAATCGACGCCATCATCAACCAGCGTGATTCCGGTATCAAATGTGTGTACGTGGCTATCGGCCAGAAAGCGTCCACCATTTCTAACGTGGTTCGTAAACTGGAAGAACACGGCGCACTGTCCAACACCATCGTTGTTGTGGCGACCGCGTCTGAATCTGCTGCTCTGCAATACCTGGCGCCATATGCCGGTTGCGCAATGGGCGAATACTTCCGTGACCGCGGTGAAGACGCGCTGATCGTTTACGATGACCTGTCTAAACAGGCTGTTGCTTACCGTCAGGTTTCCCTGTTGCTCCGTCGTCCACCAGGACGTGAAGCATTCCCGGGCGACGTATTTTACCTCCACTCCCGTCTGCTGGAGCGCGCATCCCGCGTAAACGCGGAATACGTTGAGAAGTTCACCAATGGTGAAGTTAAAGGTAAAACCGGCTCCCTGACCGCTCTGCCGATTATCGAAACCCAGGCGGGTGACGTTTCTGCGTTCGTTCCGACCAACGTAATTTCCATTACAGATGGTCAGATCTTCCTGGAAACCAACCTGTTCAACTCCGGTATTCGTCCGGCAGTTAACCCGGGTATCTCCGTATCTCGTGTAGGTGGCGCAGCGCAGACCAAGATCATCAAGAAACTGTCCGGTGGTATTCGTACCGCACTGGCGCAGTATCGTGAACTGGCTGCGTTTTCTCAGTTCGCTTCCGACCTGGATGAAGCTACTCGTAAGCAGCTGAGCCACGGTCAGAAAGTAACTGAACTGCTGAAGCAGAAACAGTATGCCCCAATGTCTGTAGCACAGCAGGGTGTGGTGCTGTTTGCGGCTGAACGCGGTTACCTCGAAGATGTGGAACTGGCGAAAATCGGTAGCTTCGAAGCCGCTCTGCTGGCTTACGTTGACCGTGACCACGCTCCGCTGATGCAAGAGATCAACCAGTCCGGTGGCTATAACGATGAAATCGAAGGCAAGCTGAAAGCTATCCTCGATTCCTTCAAGGCAACCCAGTCCTGGTAACGTCTGGCGGTCTGCTTTAGGGCGGACCGCAAGGCATTGAGGAGAAGCTCATGGCCGGCGCAAAAGAGATACGTAGTAAGATCGCAAGCGTCCAGAACACGCAGAAGATCACTAAAGCGATGGAGATGGTCGCCGCTTCCAAAATGCGTAAATCGCAGGATCGCATGGCGGCCAGCCGTCCTTATGCAGAGACCATGCGCAAAGTGATTGGTCACCTTGCGAATGGTAATCTGGAATATAAGCACCCTTACCTGGAAGAACGCGACGTTAAGCGCGTGGGCTACCTGGTGGTGTCGACCGACCGTGGTCTGTGCGGTGGCTTGAACATTAACCTGTTCAAAAAGCTGCTGGCGGATATGAAAGCATGGTCCGATAAAGGCGTTCAGTGCGATATCGCAATGATCGGCTCTAAGGGCGTGTCTTTCTTTAACTCCGTTGGCGGTAATGTGATTGCTCAGGTAACCGGTATGGGGGATAACCCTTCCCTGTCCGAACTGATCGGTCCGGTTAAAGTGATGCTGCAGGCCTACGATGAAGGTCGTCTGGACAGACTGTACGTTGTCAGCAACAAATTTATTAACACCATGTCTCAGACGCCAACCATCACCCAACTGCTGCCTCTGCCGGCATCAGATGATGATGAATTGAAGCGTAAATCCTGGGATTACCTGTATGAGCCAGACCCGAAAGCGCTGCTGGATACCCTGCTGCGTCGTTATGTCGAGTCTCAGGTTTATCAGGGCGTGGTAGAAAACCTGGCCAGCGAGCAGGCCGCACGTATGGTGGCGATGAAAGCCGCGACCGACAATGGCGGCAGCCTGATTAAAGAGCTGCAGTTGGTATACAACAAAGCTCGTCAGGCCAGCATTACTCAGGAACTCACCGAAATCGTCGGTGGTGCATCCGCGGTATAACCAGGTTAATTCGTAGAGGATTCAAGATGGCTACTGGAAAAATTGTCCAGGTAATCGGCGCCGTGGTTGACGTCGAATTCCCTCAGGATGCCGTACCGCGCGTGTACGATGCTCTTGAGGTTATGAATGGTAAAGAGAGCCTGGTGCTGGAAGTTCAGCAGCAGCTCGGCGGCGGTATCGTACGTACCATCGCCATGGGTTCTTCCGACGGTCTGCGTCGTGGTCTGGAAGTCAAAGATCTCGAGCACCCGATCGAAGTCCCGGTAGGTAAAGCAACTCTGGGTCGTATCATGAACGTCCTGGGTCACCCGATCGACATGAAAGGCGATATCGGTGAAGAAGAGCGTTGGGCTATCCACCGCGCGGCACCTTCCTATGAAGAGCTGTCCAGCTCTCAGGAACTGCTGGAAACCGGCATCAAAGTTATCGACCTGATGTGTCCGTTCGCTAAGGGCGGTAAAGTTGGTCTGTTCGGTGGTGCGGGTGTAGGTAAAACCGTAAACATGATGGAGCTGATCCGTAACATCGCGATCGAACACTCCGGTTACTCCGTGTTTGCGGGCGTGGGTGAACGTACTCGTGAGGGTAACGACTTCTACCACGAAATGACCGACTCCAACGTTCTGGACAAAGTATCCCTGGTATATGGCCAGATGAACGAGCCGCCGGGAAACCGTCTGCGCGTTGCTCTGACCGGTCTGACCATGGCTGAGAAGTTCCGTGACGAAGGTCGTGACGTTCTGCTGTTCGTTGATAACATCTATCGTTACACCCTGGCCGGTACAGAAGTATCCGCTCTGCTGGGTCGTATGCCATCAGCGGTAGGCTACCAGCCGACCCTGGCGGAAGAGATGGGTGTTCTTCAGGAACGTATCACCTCTACCAAAACCGGTTCTATCACCTCCGTTCAGGCGGTATACGTACCTGCGGATGACTTGACTGACCCATCCCCAGCAACCACCTTTGCTCACTTAGATGCAACCGTGGTACTGAGCCGTCAGATCGCATCTCTGGGTATCTACCCGGCAGTTGACCCGCTGGACTCCACCAGCCGTCAGCTGGATCCGCTGGTTGTTGGTCAGGAACACTACGACACCGCGCGTGGCGTACAGTCTCTGCTGCAGCGTTATCAGGAACTGAAAGACATCATCGCCATCTTGGGTATGGATGAACTGTCTGAAGAAGACAAACTGGTGGTAGCACGCGCACGTAAAATTCAGCGCTTCCTGTCCCAGCCGTTCTTCGTTGCGGAAGTATTCACCGGTTCTCCGGGTAAATACGTATCCCTTAAAGACACCATCCGTGGCTTTAAAGGCATCATGGAAGGCGAATACGACCACCTGCCAGAGCAGGCGTTCTACATGGTTGGTTCTATCGACGAAGCCGTGGAAAAAGCCAAAAAACTTTAACGCCTTAATCGGAGGGTGATATGGCAATGACTTACCACCTGGACGTCGTCAGCGCAGAGCAGCAAATGTTCTCTGGTCTGGTCGAAAAAATCCAGGTAACGGGTAGTGAAGGTGAACTGGGTATTTTCCCGGGTCACGCACCGCTGCTCACCGCCATTAAGCCTGGTATGATCCGCATCGTTAAACAGTTCGGTCATGAAGAGTTTATCTATCTGTCCGGCGGCATTCTCGAAGTGCAGCCTGGCAGCGTGACCGTTCTGGCTGATACCGCGATTCGCGGACAGGATCTCGATGAAGCGAGAGCCCTGGAAGCGAAGCGTAAGGCTGAAGAGCACATCAAGAGCTCTCATGGTGACGTGGATTACGCTCAGGCATCTGCGGAACTGGCCAAAGCGATCGCGAAACTGCGCGTTATCGAGTTGACCAAAAAAGCGATGTAACACCGGCTTGAAAAGCACAAAAGCCAGTCTGGTTGCCAGGCTGGCTTTTTTTATGGTTTTGTTTCAGTGAAAGTGGAACTAAAAAGCTGTTTTATTATTTTGTGATTTGTGTCACAAAAATATTGATCGGTTAAAAGATGAGGCGTAGACTCTTTTTTGTGTGATGTGTGTCACATAATTAACTCAGATAAAAACAGGATACCAACATGAAACTGATTAATAAAATCATCGCCCTTTTCAGCAGCATGGAAGTTTAGTCTTCCCGACCTGCTCTGTGGCGCGATGCTTCATACGGTTATCAGCCCGCGCCAGCTGTTATTAAATTCCCCTCCTCCGCTTTATCGTTTGTCCTCTTCCCTTTTAAAACTCTATTTTCCCTGTCTGTTTTTTCTGCTTCTCGCTGAATCACATTAATAAAATTGTACTTTTCTTTTGTAGCTCTTTATTCATGCAGTAAAAAAATAGCAAAAACATTAACCTAGGCTTTAATAAGAGCAGCCTCCTGGTTTTTGGGAGACAAAAGACGCCGAAATAGACGAAAATAGAGAGTTATCAGAGGGGAAATTTCCCCGATTGAACGTTTTATCTTCGGTCCATTTCACGATGAAAAAAATGTAGTATTTTCAATGTGAAACGGTATAAATTCGTTCTCAAATTACAGTCAGGACGTGTATGTTGAATAATGCTATGAGCGTCGTGATCCTTGCCGCAGGCAAAGGCACGCGTATGTATTCCGATCTCCCTAAAGTGCTGCATACCCTCGCAGGAAAGCCGATGGTTCAGCATGTCATTGATGCTGCTAATGAATTAGGTGCAACTCACGTACATCTGGTCTACGGGCACGGTGGTGATTTGCTTAAGCAGACGCTGAAAGATGGCAATCTAAACTGGATTCTGCAGGCAGAGCAGTTGGGGACCGGCCATGCAATGCAGCAGGCAGCGCCATTCTTTGGTGATGACGAAGACATTTTAATGCTTTATGGCGATGTGCCGCTGATCTCTACCGATACCTTACGTAGCCTGCGTGATGCTAAACCGCAGGGCGGCATCGGCCTGTTAACGGTAAAACTGGATGATCCATCCGGCTATGGGCGTATTACGCGTGAGAACGGTAACGTCACTGGTATCGTCGAGCATAAAGATGCAACTGACGAGCAGCGCCAAATCCAGGAAATCAACACCGGTATTCTGATTGCCAATGGCGCTGATATGAAGCGCTGGCTGTCCAAACTCACCAATAATAATGCGCAGGGTGAATACTACATCACCGATATCATTGCGATGGCGTATCAGGAAGGACGCGAAATTGCTGCGGTACATCCGGCACGTATTAGCGAAACGGAAGGGGTGAATAACCGTCTTCAGTTATCCCGTCTGGAGCGTGTTTATCAGTCTGAGCAAGCAGAGAAACTGTTGTTGGCGGGCGTGATGCTGCGCGATCCTGCACGTTTTGATCTTCGCGGTACGCTTATTCACGGGCGCGATGTTGAAATTGATACTAACGTTATCATTGAAGGTAACGTAACCGTTGGGGATCGCGTCAAGATTGGTGCTGGCTGTATCATCAAAAACAGCGTGATTGGTGAAGGTTGTGAGCTTAGCCCATACAGTGTGGTGGAAGATGCCCATCTGGAAGCCGCTTGCACCATCGGCCCATTCGCGCGTCTGCGCCCGGGTGCTGAGCTGCAGGAAGGCGCGCACGTGGGTAACTTCGTCGAAATGAAAAAAGCGCGTCTGGGTAAAGGTTCTAAAGCTGGTCATCTGACCTATCTGGGCGATGCGGAAATTGGCGATAATGTGAATATCGGCGCGGGTACGATTACCTGCAACTACGATGGTGCCAATAAGTTTAAAACCATTATTGGTGATGATGTGTTTGTGGGTTCTGATACTCAGTTGGTGGCGCCAGTCACCGTGGGTAAAGGTGCGACGATTGCCGCCGGAACCACCGTAACGCGTAATGTCGCCGATAACGAACTGGTATTAAGCCGTGTACCTCAGGTCCATAAACAGGGCTGGCAGCGTCCGGTGAAGAAGAAGTAAGTGATTTTTGCCGGATGGCGGCCTACGTGCGGTGACGTTCTGTAGGCCTCATAAGCGTAAGCGCCATCAGGCAGACAAGAGATGAGGGGATAACATAATCCTCCGCTCAACAAGCAGTACCATAAAAATAACCCCACTCTCTACAAGGCTCGGGGCGCCCGGAAAGGGCAAATACAGGTCAGCGACAACGACAGGCAAATGCCTAAATTCGGAATCAAAAAATATGTGTGGAATTGTTGGCGCTATCGCGCAGCGTGATGTAGCTGAAATCCTTCTCGAAGGTTTACGTCGTCTGGAATATCGTGGTTATGACTCTGCTGGTCTGGCCGTTGTCGATGCTGAAGGCAACATGACCCGTCTGCGTCGTCTGGGTAAAGTGCAGATGCTGACTGCTGCTGCGGAAGAACATCCGCTGCATGGTGGTACAGGTATCGCTCATACCCGTTGGGCGACACACGGTGAACCTTCAGAAGTGAACGCGCATCCCCATGTTTCTGAACACATTGTTGTTGTGCATAACGGCATCATTGAAAACCATGAACCTCTGCGTGAACTACTGAAAACCCGTGGTTACACCTTTGTTTCTGAAACCGACACCGAAGTGATTGCTCACCTGGTGCATTGGGAACTGGAACAGGGTGGTACGCTGCGTGAAGCCGTACTGCGTACTATTCCACAGTTGCGCGGTGCCTATGGCACGGTGATCATGGATACCCGTAACCCGGAAACTCTGCTGGCGGCCCGTTCAGGTAGCCCGCTGGTGATTGGTCTGGGGATGGGGGAAAACTTTATCGCTTCCGATCAGCTGGCGTTGCTGCCGGTAACCCGTCGCTTTATCTTCCTGGAAGAAGGTGACATCGCAGAAGTGACCCGTCGTTCTGTCTCTATTTTCGACAAGTCTGGCGCACAAGTGAAGCGTCAGGATATCGAATCGAATCTGCAGTATGACGCGGGCGAAAAAGGTATTTATCGCCACTACATGCAGAAAGAGATCTACGAACAGCCGAATGCAATTAAAAATACGCTGACCGGTCGCATTAGTCACGGTGAAGTGGATTTAAGCGAGCTGGGTTCACGTGCCAACGAGTTGCTGTCTCAGGTTGAGCATATCCAGATTATCGCCTGCGGTACGTCCTACAACTCCGGTATGGTGTCCCGCTACTGGTTTGAATCGCTGGCTGGTATTCCTTGTGATGTCGAAATCGCTTCCGAGTTCCGCTATCGCAAATCCGCCGTGCGTCGTAACAGCCTGATGATTACCCTTTCCCAGTCCGGTGAAACGGCGGATACCCTGGCAGGTCTGCGCTTATCTAAAGAGCTGGGCTATCTGGGCTCGCTGGCTATTTGTAACGTACCGGGATCTTCTCTGGTGCGCGAATCCGACCTGGCGATGATGACCAATGCCGGTACCGAAATCGGTGTGGCCTCGACGAAAGCATTTACCACCCAACTGACCGTTCTGCTGATGCTGGTGGCGAAACTGTCTCGTCTGAAAGGTCTGGATGCGTCTATCGAGCAGGAGATCGTTCATGGTCTGCAGGCACTTCCTAGCCGTATTGAGCAGATGCTGTCTCAGGACAAACGCATTGCCGCTCTGGCGGAAGGTTTCTCAGACAAACACCATGCGCTGTTCCTGGGCCGTGGCGATCAGTACCCGATTGCGCTGGAAGGCGCGCTGAAGCTGAAAGAGATCTCTTATATTCACGCTGAAGCTTATGCTGCAGGCGAACTGAAACACGGTCCGCTGGCGCTGATTGATGCCGATATGCCGGTTATCGTAGTTGCGCCGAACAACGAACTGTTGGAAAAACTGAAATCCAACATTGAAGAAGTTCGCGCTCGTGGCGGTCAGTTGTACGTCTTTGCGGACCAGGATGCTGGCTTTATCAGCAGCGAAAACATGCACATCATTGAGATGCCGCATGTGGAAGAGGTGATTGCACCGATCTTCTACACCGTTCCGCTGCAGTTGCTGGCGTATCACGTGGCGCTGATTAAAGGCACCGACGTGGACCAGCCGCGTAACCTGGCAAAGTCGGTTACCGTAGAGTAATCCGCACTTAACTGAACTGAAAATGCCCTGCTGCAAGCGGGGCATTTTTTTAGCTTGTTCTGTTTTTAATCAATTACCCCGCCTGTTTTATGTGACAAACCGTCATCTTCAACTACTGTTTTCAGTGTCATAAAAAGAAAATTTCAGCGAAATGTTATTGTCATGATGGTGATTAACATTCTGTTTTAAATGTATTTTTAGATAAAAAACTTCCCAAGTTTTTCATTGTCATAAAACTGTCATATTTCGTACATTTAACTGTCACCTGTTTGTCCTATTTTGCTCACAGTAGCAACTCAAACAACGATTTACGAAAACCGTGCAGGAGACATTATGAAAGTTATGCGTACCACTGTCGCAACTGTTGTCGCCGCGACCTTATCCATGAGCGCGTTTTCTGCGTTTGCAGCAGCGAGCCTGACAGGTGCAGGTGCAACCTTCCCTGCGCCAGTGTATGCCAAATGGGCAGATACCTATCAGAAAGAGACCGGTAGCAAAGTAAACTACCAGGGTATCGGCTCCTCCGGTGGTGTAAAACAAATTACGGCCAATACCGTTGATTTCGGCGCCTCAGACGCACCGTTGTCTGACGAGAAACTGGCGCAAGAAGGCCTGTTCCAGTTCCCGACTGTTATCGGTGGTGTGGTGCTGGCGGTGAACATCCCTGGCCTGAAATCCGGCGAACTGGTGCTGGACGGTAAAACGCTGGGCGACATCTACCTCGGTAAAATTAAGAAGTGGGATGATGAAGCCATCACCAAACTGAACCCGGGTCTGAAGCTGCCTTCTCAGAATATCGCCGTTGTGCGTCGTGCTGACGGTTCCGGTACTTCCTTCGTTTTCACCAGCTACCTGGCGAAAGTGAACGAAGAGTGGAAATCTAAAATTGGTTCCGGCTCTACCGTTAACTGGCCGACCGGTCTGGGCGGTAAAGGTAACGACGGTATCGCTGCGTTCGTACAGCGTCTGCCGGGTTCTATCGGCTACGTTGAGTACGCTTACGCTAAGCAGAACAACCTGGCGTACACCAAGCTGGTCTCTGCTGATGGCAAACCGGTAAGTCCGACCGAAGAAAACTTTGCCAACGCTGCAAAAGGCGCTGACTGGAGCAAAACCTTCGCTCAGGATCTGACTAACCAGAAAGGTGACGATGCGTGGCCGATCACTTCCACCACCTTCATCCTGGTGCATAAAGAGCAGAAGAAACCTGAGCAGGGCGCTGAAGTGCTGAAGTTCTTCGATTGGGCGTACAAAAATGGCGGCAAACAGGCTAATGACCTGGATTACGCCAGCCTGCCGGACAGCGTGGTTGAGCAGATTCGTGCTGCATGGAAGACCAACGTAAAAGACAGCAGCGGTAAAGCGCTGTACTAATAGAATATCTTTAACGAGTTGGCGGATGGCGCTACGCTTATCCGCCCTACAGTTTTGACTGTAGGCCCGATGTGTAGGCCGGATAAGCGTAGCGCCATCCGGCAGGGCAACTTCGTAAACGCGTTTAACTTAAAGAGTGATTTATGGCTGCAACCAAGCCTGCTTTGAACCCACCGGGTAAAAAAGGTGACATGATATTCAGCGCGCTGGTAAAACTGGCTGCGCTGATTGTGCTATTGATGTTGGGTGGCATTATTGTCTCTCTGGTTATCTCCTCCTGGCCAAGCATTCAGAAATTTGGCTTCTCCTTTCTGTGGACTAAAGAATGGGATGCGCCAAACGATATCTACGGTGCATTAGTACCGATTTACGGTACGCTGGTCACCTCGCTTATCGCACTGCTGATCGCCGTTCCGGTGAGTTTTGGCATTGCCTTATTCCTGACTGAACTTGCCCCTGGCTGGCTGCGTCGCCCGCTGGGTATCGCTATTGAATTGCTGGCGGCAATTCCGAGTATCGTGTACGGCATGTGGGGCCTGTTTATCTTTGCCCCGCTGTTTGCGACTTACTTCCAGGAGCCGGTCGGGAACATCCTTTCCAACATTCCGTTTGTTGGCGCGCTGTTTGCGGGTCCGGCATTTGGTATTGGTATTCTGGCCGCTGGCGTGATCCTCGCCATCATGATCATCCCGTACATTGCGGCGGTTATGCGCGATGTGTTCGAACAAACGCCGGTGCTGATGAAAGAGTCAGCCTACGGCATCGGTTGTACTACCTGGGAAGTTATCTGGCGCATCGTCCTGCCGTTCACCAAAAACGGTGTGATCGGCGGCGTAATGCTCGGTCTGGGCCGCGCGCTGGGTGAAACCATGGCGGTGACGTTTATCATCGGTAACACCTACCAGCTCGATAGTGCCTCGCTGTACATGCCGGGCAACAGTATTACTTCTGCGCTGGCGAATGAATTTGCCGAAGCGGAATCAGGACTGCACGTTGCCGCGTTGATGGAACTGGGCCTGATTCTGTTTGTGATTACCTTCATCGTGCTGGCGGCGTCTAAGTTCATGATCATGCGCCTTGCGAAGAACGAGGGGGCACGCTAATGGCTACGCTTGAAATGCAAAACACTGCTGCGCTTGCGGAATCCCGCCGTAAAATGCAGGCGCGTCGTCGTCTGAAGAACCGCATCGCGCTGACGCTCTCTATGGCGACCATGGCATTCGGTCTGTTCTGGCTTATCTGGATCCTGATGTCCACGATCACCCGCGGTATTGACGGTATGTCACTGGCGCTGTTCACCGAAATGACACCTCCGCCGAATACGGCTGGTGGTGGTCTGGCGAATGCCCTGGCCGGTAGCGGACTGTTAATTCTGTGGGCGACCGTGTTTGGTACACCGCTTGGTATTATGGCGGGCATCTACCTGGCAGAGTACGGACGTAAGTCCTGGCTGGCTGAGGTGATCCGCTTTATCAACGACATCCTGCTTTCTGCGCCATCAATCGTGGTCGGTCTGTTCGTTTACACCATCGTGGTAGCAAAAATGGAGCACTTCTCCGGCTGGGCGGGCGTTATCGCGCTGGCGCTGCTGCAGGTGCCCATTGTTATTCGTACCACGGAGAACATGCTCAAACTGGTACCGGATAGCCTGCGTGAAGCCGCCTATGCGCTGGGTACGCCGAAATGGAAGATGATTTCTGCAATCACCCTGAAGGCGTCTGTCTCAGGCATCATTACAGGCGTTTTACTGGCTATTGCACGTATCGCAGGTGAAACGGCTCCGCTGCTGTTTACGTCGCTCTCCAATCAGTTCTGGAGCACCGACATGATGCAGCCTATCGCCAACCTGCCGGTCACTATCTTTAAGTTTGCAATGAGCCCGTTTGCTGAGTGGCAGCAACTGGCCTGGGCCGGGGTACTGATTATTACCCTGTGCGTACTGCTGCTGAACATTCTGGCGCGCGTCATTTTCGCGAAGAAGAAACACGGTTAAGACGAAGTGCCGGATGGCGGCGTAAACGCCTTATCCGGCCTACGATTGAAGACATTTGTAGGCCTGAAAGCTGCGCGCCATCAGGCATGATGAGGAAAAGATTGAAATGAGTATGGTTGATACTGCCCCGGGTAAGATTCAGGTTCGTGATTTGAACTTCTACTATGGCAAGTTCCATGCCCTGAAGAACATCAACCTGGATATTGCCAAAAACCAGGTAACGGCGTTTATCGGGCCGTCAGGCTGTGGTAAATCGACGTTGCTGCGTACGTTCAATAAAATGTTTGAACTGTACCCGGAACAGCGTGCGGAAGGCGAAATCCTGCTGGATGGCGACAATATTCTCACCAACACTCAGGATATCGCTCTGCTGCGTGCCAAAGTGGGCATGGTATTCCAGAAGCCGACGCCGTTCCCGATGTCCATCTACGACAACATCGCTTTTGGCGTGCGTCTGTTTGAGAAACTCTCTCGTGCGGATATAGACGAGCGTGTGCAGTGGGCATTGACCAAGGCCGCACTGTGGAACGAAACCAAAGATAAATTACACCAGAGCGGGTACTCTCTCTCCGGTGGTCAGCAGCAGCGTCTGTGTATTGCGCGTGGGATCGCCATTCGCCCGGAAGTGCTTCTGCTTGATGAGCCGTGCTCAGCGCTCGACCCTATTTCTACCGGGCGTATCGAAGAGCTGATCACTGAGCTGAAAGAGGATTACACCGTCGTTATCGTTACCCACAACATGCAGCAGGCTGCGCGTTGTTCCGATCACACGGCATTTATGTACCTGGGCGAGTTGATTGAGTTCAGTAACACGGACGATCTGTTCACCAAGCCCGCGAAGAAACAAACTGAAGACTACATCACCGGTCGTTACGGCTGATTCAGGAGCTTGTTGTGGATAATCTTAACCTTAATAAACATATTTCCGGCCAGTTCAATGCAGAGCTGGAAAGCATCCGTACCCAGGTGATGACCATGGGCGGCATGGTCGAGCAGCAGCTTTCTGATGCGATTACCGCCATGCACAATCAGGACAGTGAGCTGGCGAAGCGCGTCATTGAAGGCGATAAGAACGTCAATATGATGGAAGTGGCGATCGACGAGGCCTGCGTGCGTATCATTGCCAAGCGTCAGCCGACCGCCAGTGACTTGCGTCTGGTGATGGCGATTATCAAAACGATCGCTGAGCTGGAACGTATTGGCGACGTTGCGGATAAAATTTGCCGCACCGCGCTGGAGAAATTTTCTCAACAGCATCAGCCGCTGCTGGTAAGCCTGGAATCACTGGGTCGCCACACCGTACAAATGCTGCATGACGTGCTGGATGCGTTTGCGCGTATGGATCTTGACGAAGCGGTACGTATTTATCGCGAAGATAAGAAAGTCGACCAGGAGTATGAAGGTATCGTGCGTCAGCTGATGACCTACATGATGGAAGATCCGCGTACCATTCCAAGCGTGCTGACCGCGCTGTTCTGCGCGCGCTCCATCGAGCGTATCGGTGACCGTTGCCAGAATATCTGCGAATACATCTTCTACTTCGTGAAGGGACAAGACTTCCGTCACGTGGGCGGTGATGAGCTGGATAAGCTGCTGGCGGGCAAAGATCCGAAAGAGTGATGTTTGTGGCGGGTGGCGCTAACGCTTACCCGCTCTACGAGACATGCAGGCCGGATCAGCGTTAGCGCCATCCGGCCTTTCAGTTATCGCGTAATATTCCAACCCCGCGCCTTCCATAACGCTGGCAACTGCGCCAGATCGGTAAACGTCGTCACTTTTGGATGATCGATTGGTTTGTTATGCGGATCGGCGCAGAAGTAAAACACTTCCATCCCTGCAGCAATCCCCGCCTGGGCACCTGCGCTGGAGTCATCAACCAGAATGCAGTTATCAACGTTAACGTCCATCGCTTTCGCCGCATGGAACATCAGGGCCGGATCGGGTTTCCAGCGTTGAATATCGTAGCCGCTGAACAGTAAATCAGGGAAATGGTGCAACATACCCAGCTTACCCAGCGAGTGCTGCATTTTGCTGACCGGACCGTTAGATACCACGCACATAGGGACGGTCATGCTGTCCAGCAGCGCATTGGCTCCGGCAATCACCTCCAGTTCCGTATCGAACAGACGTGCGACCTCTGCGCGGTAAACCGGTTCTAATTCGGCTTTTGCCAGTTCGACACCGTGCTCTTCGTTGATAATGTCGATGATCTCGTACAGCTTTACCCCCTTGAAGCGTTTAAAAGTTTCTTCAAGATCGAGCGTAATGCCGAACGCCTGGAACATGCTGACATACGCGCGAGAACAAATCACTTCACTGTCGACAAGGGTACCGTCACAGTCAAAAAATACGGCTTCTATCTGGGACATGTCATTTCCGTTTTAACAAGTTTAACGTTTTCGTAATGCATTATTGGGCGACGCAATCGTTGCCGTATAAGCAAAATCAATGAAAAAAGTTGCTCATAACCCAACCCTATTGTCGCATTTTGGTATAGGATAGCGACGAATTTTCCCTCCTTGTTCGGAAATTGATAATGAGTCAACAACACACAACCCAGGCTTCTGGCCAGGGGATGCTGGAACGCGTGTTCAAACTGCGCGAACATGGCACGACGGCACGGACCGAAGTGATCGCCGGTTTAACCACCTTCCTGACGATGGTGTATATCGTTTTTGTTAACCCGCAAATTCTTGGCGTGGCTGGCATGGATACCAGCGCCGTCTTTGTGACCACCTGCCTGATTGCTGCATTTGGTAGCATCCTGATGGGCCTGTTTGCCAACCTGCCGGTCGCACTTGCGCCTGCTATGGGTCTGAATGCGTTCTTCGCCTTCGTGGTCGTTGGCGCGATGGGCCTGTCATGGCAGATCGGTATGGGTGCAATCTTCTGGGGCGCGGTAGGTCTGCTGCTACTGACGATTTTCCGCGTACGTTACTGGATGATTGCCAACATCCCGGTTAGCTTGCGCGTGGGGATCACCAGCGGTATTGGTCTGTTCATCGGCATGATGGGGCTGAAAAACGCTGGTGTTATCGTCGCCAACCAAGACACCCTGGTGTCTATTGGCAACCTGACGTCCCACAGCGTACTGCTCGGTATTCTGGGCTTCTTTATCATCGCGATTCTGGCTTCACGTAACATCCATGCGGCGGTACTGATCTCTATCATTGTGACCACGCTGCTGGGTTGGATGCTGGGCGATGTCCATTACAACGGGATCGTCTCCGCGCCGCCGAGCGTAATGTCCGTTATCGGGCATGTTGATCTGGCTGGTTCGTTTAACATTGGTCTTGCGGGCGTAATTTTCTCGTTCATGCTGGTCAACCTGTTCGACTCCTCCGGTACGCTAATTGGCGTCACGGATAAAGCAGGTCTGGCGGATGCGAAGGGTAAGTTTCCGCGCATGAAGCAGGCGCTGTATGTGGATAGCGTGTCATCGGTTGCTGGTGCGTTTATCGGTACTTCTTCCGTTACCGCGTATATCGAGTCTTCTTCCGGGGTTTCTGTCGGTGGACGTACTGGCCTGACCGCGGTAGTTGTTGGCCTGTTGTTCCTGCTGGTTATCTTCCTGTCGCCGCTGGCGGGAATGGTACCGGGATATGCGGCCGCTGGTGCGCTGATTTACGTTGGCGTCCTGATGACATCAAGCCTGTCACGCGTGAAGTGGGATGACCTGACTGAAGCCGTTCCGGCGTTTATTACCGCCGTGATGATGCCGTTTAGCTTCTCGATTACCGAAGGTATCGCGCTGGGCTTTATTTCCTACTGTGTGATGAAAATCGGTACCGGACGTTTCCGCGATCTCAGCCCGTGCGTCATCGTTGTCGCACTGCTGTTTGTGCTGAAGATTGTGTTTATCGACGCGCATTAATTGCCGCTGAGACGGTGCTGCGCGAGGTGTGTAGACCTGATAAGCGCAGCGCCATCAGGCAAATTTGATAACCGGATACGGCCCGCCAGGCATTGCAGCCAGCGGGCTTTTTCTTTTAGGCTTTCACACGCTGGATGTAGTCGCCAAATGCGGTCAGCTGGCCGGTTAGATGGTCCAGCGTACTTTGGTCGATCACTTCACCTGTCTGCGGGTCCACTTTGTTCTGAATCACGCCGCCCATAAATTCCGGCTTATTCATTACCATGGCGTCGAGGAACACCAGGATCTGACGCAGATGGTACTGGCAGCGCGCGCCGCCAATAGCGCCCATGGAGCTGGTCTGGATCAGCACCGGCTTACCCGATAATGGCTGATCCGGCAGGCGGGACAGCCAGTCGATGGCGTTCTTCAGTCCTCCAGGCACAGAATAGTTATATTCCGGTGTCACGATGACGACACCGTCAGCCTTCCTGATTTGCTCTGCCAGCGCTTCTACGCTTGCCGGAAAACCTTCTTCCTGCTGGAGGTCGGCATCGTACAGTGGGATATCACCAATTGATGGCAACGCGTTGACTTCCATTCCTGCTGGAGCAATCTTGGGCAGCGTACGGGCAACCATTCCATTAAACGAACCTTTGCGTAGACTTCCCAGTAACGTAACAACATTCAATGTTTCTGACATGGTGACTCCTGTTTCATCATAAAGGTTAAATCAAAGCGTATGGCTCTTCGCTGCGCATAATTGAGAGAACCGGATCAGACGACCCGTAGGCTCATTGGCGCGGGTCTGGATATCAGGCAAACTTTTCCAGTCCTGTTTACCATCAAACTCCCAAACCTTGAGTTTTTCAATGGTTGGCGTAACCGCAACCGACCACACCAGAACATCTTCCGCATCGCAAATGGCTTCAACCTGCGCAACATGGGCACATTTCAGACGTCCTGCGCCGGGTAAAAGCTGGAGTTCGTGCGGATCATCATTGCTTACATCGCCGGTGAGTTTGAGTACGCTCTGGCGCAACGTAATGAGCTGCGCGCGTGCTTCGTTGGGGTCGTTTTGGTTATTGATCCACAGATTTTCGTTGCTGGAGAAGCGCCATGTTTCCGTTGAATGCGGATGGTGAAAGCTGCGGGTAGCTCGCTGCAGTTCCATATCCAGCCCGCACGTTCCTTCAGTTGTTAGCGCAACGCCAACGATATTCCCGGCATAGGAAATCGAAAATCCCGGCAGGTTCTTATCGCGAAAAATGGGCTTACCTTTGGCCTGAGTAACAATCTCGGGCAGCGTACTGGTGCCGTAAAGCATAAACATCAGTTCAGCGAGTAAACTTCGGGAAGCCAGGAAACGTGTTCGGCGATGAGCTGGGAGATCTCTTGCTTCGATATGACATGGAGAAGGGAGGCGAGCTGAAACCAGGTGTCCCTCCGTAAGAATCCCTCTGGCAAAATGTGTCGCCATTTTTCGCTCCGTGATTAATGGTCCGTGATAATTACCAGAGTAACATTTACGCGGCATCCAGGCAGGCTTTGCTGCCCAAAAAGTAAGCTGAAATAGAATACATTACGCGATATTTACATTTCTGTTGCCAGAATAGTCGATTTAGCAACAAAGTGGCGGTGCAACGTCAGGACATATCGCGATAAAGCGCCTTGATGGTGTCTTTCAACCAGACGATCTTAGGATTATGACTGTTACGTTTGTGCCAAAGAAGGGTGAACGGTACGCGCATTTTTTCCAGCTGCGCGGCATCAAAAGGCATAGGACGCGCCACGAGCGGAAGCTGGTGGAGTTGGTTATAACGCTGGCAATAAACCGGAGCTGTGGCTATCAGCGCGTGATCCGGCTGGGCGGCCATAAACAGCGACTGCTCAAAACCGGGCAGACATAACGCAATATTGCGCGCACGCCCCATCTCTTGCAGGACTTCATCCAGTGCCCAGGTATCACTTTGCTCCCAGCTAATGCTGATGTGCGGATAGCGTAGAAATGTGTCCAGATTCCACTCTTCCTGCAATGCCGGATGATCTTCACGTAGCCAGACACAGGGGAGATCGGAAAACAGCACTTCATGGTCGATCGACAACGGCAGCAAACTCAACAGTTCACGCGAACGCGGATGGCTTTCCCGGCCAGTAAAGCCGATATCCACTTCGCCGCGAATAATTGCATCCAGCGAATCATAGTCCCAGTTGCGTATTTTGATCGTCGCCTGGGGATAACGCTGATAGATCTGTCGGGAGAGCGCGTTAAACATGATCATCACCAGCGGCGTTTCGGCCACCAGATCAAACTTCAGCCCGCGCGGCGCTTCATGGTGTGGCTTATCCAGCAACTGGTTGCTCATCTGCATCCACTCTGCCAGATTCTGTTCCATGCTGACCATCAGCGGTGTTGGCGTTAGCCCCAGCGGGGTGTTTACAAACAGTGGATCGTCAAACCAGGCCCGCAGTTTAGACAGCGACTTGCTGACCGCCGACGGCGTGACGTTCATCCGTTTGGCAGTTTTGGTAACACTGCGTTCCTGCATCAACAGCTGCAGGCAGAGCAATAAATTAAGATCGAGACTGCTGAGGGATTTCTTCATGAGTTGGCGTGGACCGGTTAGGGGCAACAGTGATAATCAGCATGATACTCACTATGCTACAGCCAATCAGAATCCCGATCAGCATATTCAGCGCATCAAGACCGAGCACCGCCGCCAGCCATATCCACAGCGAGGAACCGCAAACCTGCGCAATACCTAACGCCGAGCTGGCAACGCCCGCACGCAGCGAGAAAGGTCCCAGCGCCTGGCTCATCGCGACACCGAAGCCGACCGAGAACCCGGCACAGATTAAGGTCAGCCCAAACAGCGTCACCATGTGCGTACTGGCAAGGGTTAACACCACGCCGGCAGACAGAAACAGCACTTGTGAGGTCAGCATCAGAACGCGAGGTTTAAACACGCTCAGGGCGAATGGCGTAGAGAAAGAGACCGCCATACTGATGCCTGCGGTCATGGCCATCGTGGTGGCGTACTCACCACGGTCAAAGCCCATTACTTCCATCAACAGCACCGGCGAAGTATTCACGAAGGTCAGGATCACCGACACGCTGAGAGTGGTGATGGCCAGACGGCTTAAGAAAAAACGGTTCACCAGCGATTCAGATAGGTGGTTCTTCTCTGCAGATGCCGGGAGCGTCGCTGGGCGCGATTCTCGCAGGATAAACACTGACAGCAGGCAAACGGCCACCCCCATACCGATCATCGTGTAGAACAGGCTCTGCCACGGGTATTTGAGCATAATCAGATGCCCCATCACCGGTGCCAGTACCGGCACGATACAGGTGATACCGTTCAACAGCGACAGTACCTTCGCCCGGCGGCGATCGTCGAGCGTATCGCGCAGGATGGCGAAAGCCACCACATAGCAGCAGCCTGCGCCTACGCCCTGAATAAAGCGGCCTGTGAGAAACGGCGTACCGCTTTCGGCGAATGAACACAGCGCAGAGGCGAAAATAAAGATGAGGGCGCCGACAATAGCGACGGGTTTGCGTCCTGACTGGTCGGCAATTTTCCCGGCAAACAGCATCGCCGTCGCCATTCCCGCCAGATAAACCGAAAACGCGATATGCAGTTGCGCCTCGCTGGCCTGTAAATCGGCAGCAATACGGGGCAGCCCCACCAGATACATATCAATACCCGCGGGATAGAGTAACACCAGGGCGAAACTGCAGATTAGAAAGCGTGTCATAGCGACCTCATGAGGAATGTGGCGCTAAGCATACGGGCAGAGAGTCAACTGCACGAGTTGCCATTTGGACAACAGTGATTTCCATATGGGAAATTACTTGTAGCCGGATAGCCGCTTTGCTTTATCCGACTTACGGGTACTGTAGGCCCGGTAGGCATCGCACCACCGGGCAACACAACGTTACTTGCCAATACAGAAGCTGGAGAAAATCCTTCCCAGCAGATCGTCGGAGGTAAATTCCCCGGTGATCTCACTGAGGTTCTGCTGCGCCAGACGTAGTTCCTCTGCCAGCAATTCTCCGGCCCATGCTCCGAGCAGTTGGGCTTTACCCTGCTCGAGATGCTCCGCCGCTTCTGCCAGAGCCTGCAGGTGACGACGGCGCGCCAGGAAGCCGCCTTCCATATTGGTTTCAAAGCCCATGCTCTGTTTGAGATGGTTACGCAGCACGTCAACGCCTTCACCGGTACGCGCGGATAGGCGAACCAGTGAGTGGCCATTTACTTCGCTAAGGCCCAGCGTCTCACCGGTAATATCCGCTTTGTTACGCACCACGGTAATCGGCAGTTTGGCTGGCAGGCGGGCAATAAAGTCTGGCCAGATGTCAGCCGGGTCCACGGCGTCGGTGGTGGTGCCATCAACCATAAACAGAACGCGGTCGGCCTGTTCAATTTCCTGCCACGCGCGTTCGATACCAATGCGTTCAACTTCATCGCTGGCATCGCGCAGACCGGCAGTGTCGATGATGTGCAGCGGCATACCGTCGATATGAATATGCTCACGCAGTACGTCGCGAGTCGTGCCCGCAATGTCGGTCACAATGGCCGCCTCACGACCTGCCAGCGCGTTCAGTAGGCTTGATTTCCCGGCATTTGGGCGACCGGCAATGACTACCTTCATCCCTTCGCGCAGCAGGCTGCCCTGACGCGCTTCGGCACGAACGGCATCGAGATCGCTGATAACGTTGTTGAGCTGCGCTTCAATCTTGCCATCAGACAGGAAGTCGATTTCTTCATCCGGAAAGTCGATCGCCGCTTCCACGTAGATGCGCAGGTGAGTGAGCGCTTCCACAAGATGATTTACCCGTGCAGAAAATGCGCCCTGCAACGAGTTCAGCGCCGAGCGAGCGGCTTGCTCTGAACTGGCATCGATCAGGTCGGCAATTGCCTCTGCCTGGGCCAGATCAAGCTTATCATTGAGAAACGCACGCTCGGAGAATTCACCCGGTCTGGCAATGCGCAGCCCGGGAATGGTCAGAATACGTTTGAGCAGCAGATCGAGAATCACCGGACCGCCGTGGCCCTGAAGCTCTAAAACATCTTCACCGGTAAAGGAGTTCGGACCGGGGAACCACAGGGCAATTCCTTGATCCAGCGTGCTGCCATCCGCGTCTTTAAACGGCAGATAGTCGGCATAGCGCGGTTTTGGTAGTTTCCCCAGTACGGTTTCTGCAACCTCGCGCGCCTTCAGGCCGGAGATGCGCAGGATACCCACGCCACCACGTCCCGGTGGGGTGGCCTGAGCGACGATGGTGTCGTTATGGTTCATGATAGCTCTCTTGTAAATGTAAAAAAGGCGGTCTAATGACCGCCTTCTCTGGCATTAACTTTACCGTGAATACTCGAAATAATTCAAGTTGCAGGAAGGCGGCAAGCAAATGCAGCCAACGCACCTGCGACTAATATCAGGAGTTTTTCTTCTCGCGGCTATGCAGGCCACGTTTCTCCAGACCACGGTAAATCAGCTGCTGCTGAATAATGGTTACCAGGTTGCTGACGATATAGTACAGCACCAGACCTGACGGGAACCACAGGAAGAACACGGTGAAGATGACCGGCATAAAGGTCATGATCTTCTGCTGCATCGGGTCGGTCACGGTGGTCGGAGACATCTTCTGAATGAAGAACATCGTCACGCCCATCAGGATCGGCAGGATGTAGTACGGGTCCTGTGCAGACAGGTCATGGATCCACAGAGCGAACGGCGCATGACGCAGTTCAATGGAGCCCATCAGCATGTAGTACAACGCCAGGAAGATTGGCATCTGGATGATCAGCGGGAAGCAGCCGCCCAGCGGGTTAACCTTCTCAGCTTTGTACAGGGCCATCATTTCCTGGCTCTGACGCTGTTTGTCATCGCCCAGACGCTCACGCATAGCCTGAATCTTCGGCTGCAGCATACGCATCTTCGCCATGGAGGTGTACTGCGCTTTGGTCAGCGGGTACATGATGCCACGAACGATAAAGGTGATAACGATGATGGAGAAGCCCCAGTTACCCAGGAAGCTATGGATCCACTTCAGCAGTTTGAACAGCGGCTGAGAGATGAACCACAACCAGCCGTAATCCACGGTCAGATCCAGGTGCGGTGCAACTGCCGCCATTTTATCCTGAATTTCCGGGCCGACCCACAGGGTGCTGGTCATCGCGCCAGTCTGGCCAGGCTGAACCAGCACCGGCTGTGATTTATAGCCGATAGCGGCAATGCCGTTACCCAGGTTAGCGGTATAGAAGTTGTTGGTGCCGTCGTTACGCGGAACCCATGCCGTTGCGAAATACTGTTGCAGCATTGCGACCCAGCCGTCTTTAGCATTGACGTTCAGGTTTTCGTTTTCAGCAATGGTGTCGAATTTGTATTTCTCATACTTCTCATCCGGCGTGGAGTACGCCGCGCCACGGAAGGTGTGCAGCGCAAAGTTGCTGCTACCGGTGTCGCGATGAGATGGCAGATTGATGGATTGCTTCAGCTGACCAAAGGTGGAGACTTCCAGCGGTTTTTCGCCGGCGTTCTGCACGCTGTAGTTAACGTTGACAGCATATTCACCGCGCTTGAGTACAAACGTTTTAGTGAATGTGTTACCCGCTGCGTCAGTATAGGTCATCGGGATCTGCAGTTCGTTCTGACCGTCAGCCAGTACAAACGCGTCTTTTTCGACGTTGTACAGCGGACGCGGGCCGTTAGCCGGGTTATCCGGGCCGTCACGACCTGTCAGGCCACTCTGTGCCTGGTAGATGAACTGTGGCGTGGTTTCCAGTAACTGGAACGGTTCGGTAGAACCGAGTTCTTTCGGGTAAGCTGGCAGTGAAGCCTGTTCCACATCACCACCACGGGTGTTGATGGTCAGATCAAGCACGTCAGTTTTAACCGTAATCAGTTTCCCCTGGCCACTGGCCGGTACGCCCTGGTCTGCGGCGCTACCCGCTGCGGTGGTCGTTGTCTGCGTGGTCTGTTGGGCCTGAGGTTGCGGGTTTTTATCCTGCTCCCAGGCTTGCCAGATCATGAAAGACACGAACAGCAAAGCGATGACTAAAAGATTGCGTTGCGAATCCATCGTTAGTGTTCTCTGGTATCAAATGGTCCGGGCGGGACGGGATCGTCACCACCAGGGTGTAAAGGGTGGCATTTTAATACGCGTTTCACCGTCAACCAACTGCCTTTTATCACTCCAAACCTGCGCAATGCCTCAATTCCGTAGCTCGAACAGGTTGGAGTGAAACGGCAATGCGGCCCAAGCAGCGGACTGATCAGGCGTTGATAGACCCGAATAAGGGCTATCAGGACCCGCGAGCCAGGCGACAATGGCGACGCCATAATTTTTCCAACGCTTCCGAGAGAGCACGGTTATCGAGGTCAGCAACCCCTTTTTTCGCCACCACCACGAAATCCATTGCTGGAAGTTCGTGCTGACGTAAACGAAAGCTTTCACGTGTCAGACGTTTAATCCGATTGCGTTCATGCGCGCGTTTAACGTTTTTCTTGGCGACGGTAAGACCGATACGGGGATGCCCCAGCGAATTCAGGCGGCCGAGGATGGTGATTTGCGGCGTGCCAGCCCGTTGTGGCTGCTGGAAGACGAATGTGAAATGAGTGGGAGTTAACAAACGTAACTCCCTGGGAAATGCGAGCTTAACCACTCAGGGGCTAGCTTTTATTACTTAGAAACGGTCAGACGAGAACGGCCTTTAGCACGACGACGTGCCAGAACCTGACGACCATTTTTATTAGCCATACGAGCACGGAAGCCGTGAGAACGGTTGCGCTTCAGTACAGACGGTTGAAAAGTGCGTTTCATGGCGATTTCTACCTAAACTTGAATAAATTCACTGACTTTTGCGTATACCCGAACGAATTTCGAACGACTTACGCCACAGTGTGGGTGATTAAAGAGGCCGGATTGTAATAATTGTACACTCCGGAGTCAATTCTCTTTCCTTATTTCCCGCTTTTTTCCGCATGGTTTCGCGTATAAAACAGGCAGCGTTGACGCCGTAAGGCGACCGTTACTCGCTGGGGGTAAGAATTATACGGGCTGGCGGATAAAGCGCAAGGATCGCTCGGGATCTTTATTAGATCGTTTAAGCAGTAAAGCATCTTT